>NZ_CP120703.1:1050000-5850000 GCF_045571495.1 Bradyrhizobium centrosematis | reverse complement strand
AGACCAGCGCAAAAATCCTGTCCGGCGACTGCCAAAGCGCGATGGCGAGCACGATGGCATTGCAGGCATTGGCGAGCATGATGCCGACCGAATAGCCGAGCACGAGCGACATCTGCTCGGCGCGGATATGGCCAGCCGTGGCTTCGTCCGTCACGGGACCGCCAAAGGCCGACAGATCGCCGGCGAGCAGCCGCGCGACATAGTTGGTCGTTTGAGTCCGCATCTCAGAGCCTGCAGCATGAGCCGTTTGTCCGGCTCGATCGGGAGAATTCGCTGCAAACCTTTGACGAACTATGAATTATCCTTAGCTGCGGCGGCCGCCGTAACCACTTCTGCGTGTTCGAGAGAGAGTATCGATAACAAATCGATACAAATCCGCGATGGCCGAGCAATCTCGGCGGCTAGCTTCGCCGTCATTGCCCGCCTGATGTGCAATTGCGCTCCAGGCGGACGATGACAGGTTGCAGGGAAATGCGGTCACCGCCCCAGCTGCTTCGGATCGTAATAGAAGCGCTCCTCGACCAGCTTATCGCCCCGCCAGGTTTGCCACGCGATCTCGTCCAGCGTGCGCGTGACCCCTTCCAGACTGGTGAAGCTAAAGGTCCAGCGCGTCGCGACATGGTCACCCTCGATCAGGCTGGGACCGATACGCAGCGCCTTGACCTCCTTGCTCGCGGCCAGTACGCCGCGCTCCTTCGCCACCAATTTTTCCCGCCCGACCGTGGGAGCGGCGTTGTTCTCGTAGGTCGCAGCATCGGGCGTATAGAAATGTTCGATCGCGCCGACGAAATCTCCGTCCTCCAGGCGCCTGGCAAAAGCTTCCACCACCTCACGGCTCGGCATGGTGCACTCCCGATGAAACCGACTGTTGGTCGGTAAATACCGACCGACGGTCGAAAAGTCAACTGGCCGCGCGAAGCGAATTCGATTAGAGCTTCCCTAGATCGGATCGAGCTATGTCCGCGAAGAAGGTCGGCTCCCTCTCCCGCTTGCGGGGGAGGGTTGGGGTGGGGTGTCTCCACAATGAAGGACCCCCAAGAGGAGAAAACCCTCACCCGGCGCCATGCGCCGACCTCTCCCGCAAGCGGGAGAGGTGCAGTGAGCGTGCGGCCTAATCCGCGCCAGTCAGGTACAGCATGGCGAAACAGGCAGAGCGTCGCGCGGCGACATCGGAGGCGATCCTGACGGCGGCCCGGCGCCTGTTCGGGACGCAAGGCTTTGCCGCCACCACCATGGACGAGATCGCCGAAGGGGCGTCCGTGGCCAAGGGCGCGGTCTATCATCACTTCAGGACCAAGGAGGCGGTGTTCGAGGCGGTGTTCGACCAGGTCTCGCGCGACCTCGTCGTCGAGATCGACGGTGCCGCGCGCACTGAAAAGGACGTGCTCGCCGCGATGGTCGTTGGCACCCAGCATTACTTTGCCGCGACCGCGAAGGGCCCGACCGGCCAGATCATCCTGCGCGACGGTCCCGCCGTGCTCGGCTGGGAGCGCTGGCGCGAGATCGACGCGCAGCACTTTGGCGGCAAGCTGCCGCGTGCGCTGTCCGCGGCGATGGAGGCCGGCCTGATCGCGCGGCAACCAGTCGAGCCGTTGGCGCGGCTGCTGCTCGGCGCGGTCACCGAGGCCGCCGTCGCCTGCGCCGGTCGCGCCGATATCGCAAGGGCGGGGACGGAATATGCCCGTGCGTTCAAGTCGCTGGTCGAGGCGCTGCGCGTCAAGCCATGATCGTCTGGGGCGGAGCGAGTAATGCGGACGGTGCTGACGCCGCACTTCGATCACCTCTCCCGTCGGGAGAGGTCGGATCGCATCGGAGATGCGATCCGGGTGAGGGGCTACGGTCTGACTTGCCGTTGCGGCCCCTCACCCGGATTGCTACGGACGATGCTGCGCATCGCCGCGCGCAATCCGACCTCTCCCCGCTGGGGAGAGGTGAAGCTGGAAACGCCACGCCAACAAGAAGAACAGTAGCGCATGAACGCAAACTCCGCCCTCACACCGTCCGATCCCGAATTCGACTACATCATCGTCGGTGCCGGCTCTGCCGGCTGCGTGCTCGCCAATCGGCTCTCCGCGAACGGCAAGCACAGCGTGCTGCTGCTCGAGGCGGGTCCAAAGGATTCCAACATCTGGATCCATGTGCCCCTCGGCTACGGCAAGCTGTTCAAGGAGAAGTCCGTCAACTGGATGTACCAGACCGAGCCGGAGCCCGAGCTGAAGGGACGGCAGGTGTTTCAGCCGCGCGGCAAGACGCTCGGCGGCTCGAGCTCGATCAACGGCCTGCTCTATGTCCGCGGCCAGCACGAGGATTACGACCGCTGGCGCCAGCTCGGCAACACCGGCTGGGGTTATGACGACGTGCTGCCCTATTTCAAGAGGGCCGAAGATCAGTCGCGCGGCGCGGATCAGTATCACGGCACGGGCGGTCCGCTGCCGGTCTCCAACATGATCGTGACCGATCCGCTGTCGAAAGCCTTCATCGACGCTGCGGTCGAGACCGGTCTGCCCTACAATCCCGACTTCAACGGCGCCACGCAGGAGGGCGTCGGCCTGTTCCAGACCACGACGCGCAACGGCCGCCGTGCTTCGACGGCGGTGGCCTATCTCGGCCCGGCAAAGAGCCGCGGCAATCTCAAGATCGAAACGTCAGCGCTCGGCCAGCGCGTGCTGTTCGAGGGCCGCCGCGCCGTCGGCGTTGAATATCGGCAAGGCGCAACCCTCCGCCGGGCCCGCGCGCGACGAGAGATCGTGTTGTCGAGCGGCGCCTACAATTCGCCTCAGCTGCTGCAGCTCTCCGGCGTCGGTCCCGCCGACCTGTTGCGCAAGCACGGCATCGACGTGGTGCTCGACGCTGCCGGCGTCGGTAACGACCTGCAGGACCACATGCAGGTCCGCATCGTCATGCGCTGCTCGCAGAAGATCACGCTCAACGACACCGTCAACCATCCGCTCCGCCGCACCATGGCCGGCGCGCGCTATGCGCTGTTCCGCAAAGGCTGGCTGACGATCGCGGCCGGCACCGCGGGCGCGTTCTTCAAGACCAGCCCGCGCCTCGCCTCGCCCGATATCCAGGTCCACTTCCTGCCGTTCTCGACCGACAAGATGGGCGAGAAGCTGCACGACTTCTCCGGCTTCACGGCGTCGGTGTGCCAGCTCCGTCCCGAGAGTCGCGGTTCCCTGCGCATCCGGAGCGCGGACCCGACCGTGCCGCCGGAAATCCGGATCAACTACATGTCAACCGAGACCGACCGCACCACCAATGTCGAAGGCATCAAGATCCTGCGCAAGATCCTGAATGCACCGGCGATGAAGCCGTTCGTCGTTAGCGAGTACGATCCCGGCGCGAAGGTATCCACGGACGCCGAGATCCTGGATTATTGCCGCGAGCGCGGCAGCACCATCTACCATCCGACCTCGACCTGTCGTATGGGCAACGACGCGCTCGCGGTGGTCGATCAGCGGCTGAAGGTGAGGGGGCTCGAAGGCATCCGTGTCGTCGACGGCTCGATCATGCCGGATCTCGTGTCGGGGAACACCAACGCGCCGATCATCATGATCGCCGAAAAGGCCTCCGATATGATATTGCAGGATGCGCGCTAATCCGCGCGCACCGAAAGGACAACAGCTTGGCTACGCGACTGAAGATCGGCACCCGCAAGAGCGCGATGGCGCTGGCACAGACGGAAGAGATCGCGCGCCGCCTGACCGCCGCCGTGCCCGGTCTCGACGTCGAGATCGTCAAGTTCGACACATCAGGCGATCTCGACCAGACCAGCAAGCTGCTGCCCCATGGCGGCAAGGGCGGGGCCTTCGTGGCGCAGATCCGGGCCGCCGTGCGCTCGGGCGAATTGCAGGCGGCGATGCACTCGCTGAAGGACATGCCCGGCAATGAGGACACGCCGGGCCTCGTCATCGGCGCCACGCTGTCGCGAGATCCGCCGGGGGATGCGCTGGTGCTGCGCGATGGCGTGACATTGCAGGCGCTGCGCCAGTCCGGCGGCAAGGGGTTCAAGATCGGCACCAACGCGGTGCGCCGTGCCGCCTATGCGCGGCGGCTGTTCCCCGACGTCGAGGTGATCCACTTCCGCGGCGCGGCCGACACGCGCGTGCGAAAGCTCGACAATGGCGAGAAGCAGCGCCTGCCGGATGGCGGCGCCGTCGGCCCGGCCGATGCGCTGATCATGGCGCGGTCGGGCCTCGACCGCGTCGGTCTTGCAAGCCGCATCGCCTATGAATTCACCCCTGCCGAGATGCTTCCCGCCGCGGGGCAGGGCATCGTCGCGGTCGAATGCGCAGCGCAGGACTGGCAAACGCGACAAATCCTGTCATCGATCGACGATCCAGCCGCGCATGCCTCTGCGGATGCCGAGCGCGAGGTGTTGTGGGTGCTGAACGGCCACTGCAATTCGCCGGTGGCGGGCTTCTCGACCATCACCGGCGATCAGATGTCGCTCACCGCATCCGTGCTCGACCTCTCCGGCAACACCATCATCGAAGCCTCGCGTACGGGGCCCGCCGACCGCCCGCGCGAGCTCGGCCGGGCGGTGGGGTTGGATCTGCTGGGCAAGGGCGCCGCCGAGATCATCGAGCGCAGCCGGCCGCGCTAAGGCTTGTTGCGGGCACCACCTGTTTTGCCCGACACGTCAAACGCGCGTCTGAGCCGCGTCATGCCGGCCCAGCCTTTTCAATGACTTGTCTACTGTGCATGGGGTTGTTTTCGCGTTTTCTATTTCCGCCCCCTTCGAGGGCGGGACGAATCAGCCCCGCACGCGCTTGATCATCCGTTCGACATGGGCGATCGGCGTTTCCGGCTGGATGCCGTGGCCGAGGTTGAAGATCAGCCGTCCCTGCGCAAAATTGGCCAGCACGTTGTCGACCGCGCGGTCGAGCGCAGCGCCCCCCGTGATCAAGACCAGCGGATCGAGATTGCCCTGCACGGCGACCTTGCTCTGCACGCGCTCGCGGATGAAGGCCGGCTCCGCGGTCCAGTCGATGCTGACCGCATTGACGCCGGTCGCTTCGACATAGGCCGGCAGCAGCGCGCCGGCGCCGCGCGGAAAGCCGATGATCTTGGCATCCGGCACCCTGGCCCGCACGCCTTCGACGATGCGCCGCGTCGGCTCGACCGACCAGCGCGAAAATTCGGCCGGCGGCAGCACGCCGGCCCAGGTGTCGAAGATCTGCAAGGCATTGGCGCCGGCTTCGAGCTGCGCCAGCAGATATTGAATGGAGCTCTCGACCAGCACGTCGATGATTTTCGAAAACGCTTCCGGATCGCGGTAGGCCATCATCCGTGCCGGTGCCTGGTCGGGCGTGCCCTGGCCGGCGACCATGTAGGTCGCGACCGTCCACGGTGCGCCGCAGAAGCCGATCAGCGCGACCTTCGGATCGAGCGCCCCGCGCACGATCCGGAGCGCTTCGAACACCGGTTCGAGCTTGCCGAAATCGGCGTGCGCGGCGAGCGTCGCGACCTTGGCGGGATCATCCAGCGGATCCAGCCGCGGGCCCTCGCCGACCTCGAACCGCACCGAGCGCCCGAGCGCGTAGGGGACGACGAGAATGTCCGAGAAGATGATCGCGGCATCGAGGCCGAACCTGCGGATCGGCTGCAGCGTCACCTCGGCCGCAAGCTCCGGGTTGAAGCAGAGATCGAGGAAGCCGCCGGCCTTGGCGCGCACCTCGCGATATTCCGGCAGATAGCGGCCGGCCTGCCGCATCATCCACATGGGCGGGATGCTCTGGCGCTGGCCGGAGAGCACGTCGATGAAGGGCTTATTTGCAGATTGGGGCACGAACGGTCCTGACCAGGGTTATGGCTCCTGATACACCGCCTCGGCCCTCAGCGGAACAGGGGAACCAGCGCTATCGGGCCGCGTTGACCAGCCAATGGAGGAGATCATGGCTGAGACATTCAATCCCGCGCCGCACGACAAGCACGCCGACGATCTGCACGAGGCGCTCGCCGCCGATCGGCACTCCAAGCTCGACGCCGGGCTGAAGGACACCTTTCCGGCGTCTGATCCCGTGAGCGCGGCCCAGCCGACGCCCTCGAAGGCCGATGCGGATGCCGACCATCCTTCGCTCTGGGACAAGGTCAAGGCCATCTTCAGCTAGCGGAACGCGGCGCCGGATTCCGATCGGCTTGCTAATACCTTGTTAGCGATGCGCTGATCGCGGCGTCCGTAGGACTACTGGAAAACCGAGAGATCGCTGCGTATTGGGGTAGCGATTTCAGAGTTCACTAATAGAAGCGGCAGAGGTTCCGGGACATCGGAGAACTCTGCCGCATGAGCGCTGCTACCCAACGAGCCGGATGGAGCCGCCTGCCGCTGCGCGCGGCGGCGTTCGTCGTGTTGACCTGTGCGACCATTCTCGGCGTCAGTGGCTGGCGCGAATGGGCCGCGCGCGATGCGGTGCTCCGGGGCGCCGAGACCGAGATGGCGAACCTCGCCCGTTCGCTGACGCAGCATGCCGAGGACAGCTTCGATCTCCTGGATTCCGGCGTCGTCGGCGTCGTCAGCCGGCTCGAGATGGACGGCACCGACCCCATCACCGTCGCCAAGCTCGGCAAGGTCATGGAGGCGCGCAGGAAGGCCGTCCCGCGCATCAACAGCTTCGCCATCATCGACGATCAGGGCAACTGGCTGACCTCGCCCGGCACGATCGGCTCGACGCTCAGCGACGATGCGTTCTTCCGCTATCATCAGCTCTCCCCGAAACGGGAGGCCCATGTCGGCCGTCCCGTGAAGAGCCTCCTCGAAGGCGAGTGGGTGGTTACCTTGTCGCGCCGCTTCAACAAGCCGGACGGCAGCTTCGGTGGCGTCGTGCTCGCCACCATCAGCTCGAATTATCTTGCGCACTTCTACGAGCAGTTCGAGATCGGCCGCAACAGCTCGGTATCGCTCACACATGGCGACGGCCTGATCATCGCACGCAACCCAAGCAATGAGACATTCGTTGGACGCAGCGTTTCCGACAAGCCGTTGTTGCGCGACGCCGGCTTGCAACGGCCGAGCGGCGCCTATCATTTCAAGTCGTCGCTGGACGGGGTCGAGCGCGTCAGCTTCTTCAAGCGCAGCAGCCGCTTCCCCCTCCTTCTGCTCGCCACCGTCGACAAGGACGAGTTGCTCGCGCCTTGGCGCGCTGCGGCAATCTCCCGCATGCTTTACGTGCTCGCGCTGGTGATGCTGATTGCGGTCATCGGCGCCGTGCTGGTGCGGCAGTTGCAGCGCGGCCAGCACATGGCTGCGGCCCTGATCGAGAAGGAGGCGCATTTCCGCCTGCTCGCAGAAGGCTCCAGCGACATGGTAACCCGTATCGGGCTCGACGAGCGGCTGCGCTATGTCTCGCCTTCCTCCGTGCGCGTCGTCGGCTGGCGAGCCAACCAATTAATCGGCACGCCGGCGCTGGCAGGCATCAATCCGGAGGATCTGCCGGAGGTCCAGGCGATTGTCGACGCCATGAAGCGCGGCGAGCGTGAGGAGGCGCGTCTCACCTACCGCAACGCGCACCGGGAGAACGGCGAAGTCTGGCTGGAATCGACCATGCGGGTGACGCGCAAGGACAATGGCCGCGTCGACGGCGTCGTTGCAATCTCCCGCGACATCACCGAGCACAAGAAGCTGGAAACCAGGCTCGAGACGCTTGCGATCGAGGACAGCCTCACCGGCCTTGCCAATCGCCGCCGCTTCGACGACCGGCTCAGGGAAGAATGGGCGCGAGCCTATCGCGACCGCTCCAGCCTCGCTTTGCTGATGATCGATGTCGATCACTTCAAGGCCTATAACGACGAATACGGCCATCCCGCCGGCGATGCCTGCCTGCGCCTCGTGGCAAAGATCATCGCGGCCGAGACGCAGCGCGCCGGCGATCTCGCGGCGCGCTACGGCGGGGAGGAATTCGCCATGCTGCTGCCGAACACCGATGCCGCCGGCTGTGCCCTGGTCGGCGAGCGGATTCGCGCGGCCATTCACGCGGCGGGCCTCGTTCACAGCAGCAATCTGGCATCCGGGCGCGTCACCGTCTCGGTGGGCGGTGCGACTTGCCGGCCGGCGCTGGAGCGAACGGCCGGGGTCACCTCGCTGGTCGAAGCTGCCGACCGTGCGCTCTATGCCGCCAAGGATGCAGGCCGCGACCGCCTGATGATGTCCGGCGAGGTCATGAACCTGCTGCCCAAGGCGTCCGGCCAGTAGCAGCGCTCAGTAATGCGGTGGAGGCTCGTTGGCGGGGCCAGGCGCATTGGCCTCGGCCTCCCGCAGCCGCTCGCCGAGTTCTGCGATCTTCCGCGTCAGCAGATCGATCTGCTTCCACTGTGCGGTGATGGTCTGGTTCAGCGTCTCGATCGTGTCGTCCTGATAGGCGAGCCGCGTCTCCAGCGTGTCGATGCGCTCGCCCAACGTCTTGATCTCATTCGTCACGCGTTACGTCCTTGTTCCGCTCGCGCAAACCGTGGCCGAGCGCGACGCGCTCGTCGAACACGAAGCATTCGCCGCGCCAGCGGCTCTGCGCCTCCGGCACCTCTTCCAGATATCTAAGGATGCCGCCCTTGAGGTGATAGACCTCGGCAAAGCCGCGCGCGAGCAGATGCGCGCTCGCCTTCTCGCAGCGGATGCCGCCGGTGCAGAACATCGCGATCCTGCGGTGCTTGGCGGGATCGAGCGCGATTGCGGCAAAATCCTTGAACTGGCCAAAGCTCCTGATGCCGGGATCGACCGCGCCTTCGAATGTGCCCATCGCCACCTCGAAGGCATTGCGGGTGTCGAGCAGCAGCGTATCCGGTGCCGAGATCAGTGCGTTCCACTCGCTGGCATCGACATAGGTGCCGACCTGACGGGCCGGATCGGCCGCCGCATCACCGAGCGTGACAATCTCCTTCTTCAGCCGCACCTTGAGCCGTCCGAACGGCATTTTCTCGGCCGTCGAGAATTTCAATTCGAGATTGTTCAGCCTGCCGCCGAACATCTCGCCATGCGCCAGCTCACGGGCGAGGGCGTCGATCGCTGCCGGCGCTCCGGCGAGCGTGCCGTTGATGCCCTCCTGCGCCAGCAGCACGCTGCCCTTCAGCTCAAGGCCGGCGCAGAATGCGCGCAGCGGCTCGCGCAGCTCGCGGTAATCCGGGAGGGCGGCAAATTGGTAGAAGGCGGCGACCTTGGTGAGCGAATTCGGATCAGGCATGGCGGCTCGTTTAGCAGGCGACTGCCGCTCAGAAAACCCGCATGGCCGCGGGTCTCGAAAGGTCTATACGCTCCGCGGATGGCAGGCATTTTCCTGGTATGCCAGCATTGCCCCGGCGGGCGGGAATGTGCCATGTAGACCGGGTTTTTCCGAGATGGCGCAACATCTGCGTCCACGGCCAAGAGAGCAGAATTCGATGAGAAACTTCCATTTTCCCGGCAGGTCCACGGTCCACGCCACCAACGCAATGGTTGCGACCTCGCACCCGCTGGCCTCGCTCGCGGCGATCGAGGTGCTGCGCGAGGGCGGCACGGCGGTGGATGCCGCCGTGGCAGGCTCGGCCGTGCTCGGCGTGATCGAGCCGCAATCGACCGGCATCGGCGGCGACTGTTTCGCGCTGGTCCAGCCGCGCGGCGAAGGCAAGATCGTCGCCTATAACGGCTCCGGCCGCGCACCGAAGGCGGCGAATGCCGACTGGTATCTCGAGCGCAAGATCAACTCCGTGCCGTTGACTTCGGCGCATGCGGTCTCGATCCCCGGCGTGGTCGATGCCTTCGCGACCGTCTTGCGCGATCACGGCAAGTTCGGCTTCGACCGGCTGCTCCAGCCCGCGATCAAGGCGGCCGAAGAAGGCTATGTCGTCGCCCCCCGCATCGCCTTCGACTGGAAGAATCAGTTCGAGAAGCTGAAGGCCGGCACCAACACCGTGCGTTATCTGTTACCGGGCGGCAAGCCACCGGTGGCCGGCGACGTCATCCGCCAGGTCGAGCTCGGCAAGACCCTGCGCGCAATCGCCAAGGACGGCCGCGATGCCTTCTACAAGGGCCCGATCGCGGAAGACATGGTCGAGACTCTGCGCGGCATCGGCGGCCTGCATACGCTCGACGATTTCGCCGCGCACACCACCGAGACCACGACGCCGATCGGCACGATGTACAAAGGCTACGACGTCTGGCAGTGCCCGCCGAACGGGCCCGGCCTCACCATGCTGCTGATGCTGAACATCCTGTCGCGGTTCGACCTGACGAAATATGCGCCGCTCAGCGTCGAGCGCTTCCATCTTGAGGCGGAAGCCGCGCGCATCGCCTACATGCATCGCGAGCTGCATGTCGCCGATCCCGAGCACATGCAGATCGAGGTCGCCAAGATCCTCGCGAAGGAGTTCTGCGACGAGCACATCGCCAAGATCCGTATGGACGGGATGCTCGATCTGCCCAACGTGGCGCCGCCGATGAACCCATCGACGATCTACATCACCGTCGTGGACAAGGACCGTAACGTCTGCTCGTTCATCAACTCGATCGCTCATTCTTTCGGCTCGGCGATCGTCTCCAGCAAGACCGGCGTCTTGTTCCAGAACCGCGCCGGCGGCTTCCGCATCCAGCCGGGGCACCCCAACTGCATCGCCGGCGGCAAGCGTCCGCTGCACACGATCATGCCGAGCCTGCTCACCAAGGCCGGCCGCTCCGTGATGCCGTTCGCGGTGATGGGCGGACAGTATCAGCCGGTCGGTCAGACCCACGTGCTGACCAACATCCTCGATTACGGCTGCGACGTGCAGGAGG
The DNA here is from genome assembly GCF_045571495.1 of Bradyrhizobium centrosematis. NCBI lineage: Bacteria > Pseudomonadati > Pseudomonadota > Alphaproteobacteria > Hyphomicrobiales > Nitrobacteraceae > Bradyrhizobium > Bradyrhizobium centrosematis. Next base: position 5,839,262 of record NZ_CP120703.1, on the reverse strand, counting down.
CGATCGACATGCCGCGCGGCCTGCACTACGAGGGCCAGTATCAGCTCGAGGACAGTGTGCCGGCCGCAATCGTCGAAGGCCTGAAGAAGCTCGGCCACAAGACCACCAGCGTGGTTGGCCCGCTCGGCGGCGCCCAGGCGATCTGGATCGATTGGGACAAGGGCACGCTCACCGGCGGTTCCGATCCGCGCAAGGATGGCTGCGCGTTGGGTTATTGATCGTAGCGCCAGTTCCCGGCGCCAGATCAGGAAAAGTTGACGAAGGGCGATGCGGCATTTGCTGCATCGCCCTTTTCTTTCGGAACGGAGCTCATTGCTTCAGGTTAAGGGGCGATGGGCGGTGCAGGCGTGCGCTGCTTTGAGGATCAGCGGCGGAGGCGTCGATGTCCGGCACATCAGGTTCCAAACAATCAGTATTCGATCGGCGTGCCTTCATGGCCGGGGCGGCCGGCAGCGCGCTCGTCCCGCTCACGGCGCGCGCGACTGCAGAGGAGGCCAGAGCGCCGGTTGCACAGGACGCGGCCCTTCCCGTCGATGTCACGTTGCGGGTCAACGGCAAGGACAAGCGCCTGCACATCGACGCGCGCACCACGGTGCTCGATGCGTTGCGTGAACATCTCAAGCTCACCGGCAGCAAGAAGGGCTGCGATCATGGCCAATGTGGCGCCTGCACGGTGCTGATTGGCGACCGGCGCGTGGTATCGTGCCTGACGCTCGCGCTCGCGACCGAGGGGCAGGAGATCACGACGATCGAGGGGCTTGCCACCGACGAACGCTTGCATCCGATGCAGCAGGCCTTCATCGATAACGACGCGTTCCAGTGCGGCTATTGCACGCCGGGCCAGATCATGTCGGCCGTCGGCTGCGTCAAGGAAGGCCATGCCAACAGCGAGGCCGACATCCGCGAATATATGAGCGGCAACATCTGCCGTTGTGCCGCCTATCCCAACATCGTCGCCGCGGTGAAGCAGGCCGCGCCCGAGATCATGAAAGGCTAGGCGCATGCGACCGTTTTCGTATCAAAGGGCAACAGACCCCGATATGGCCGTGCAGGCGCTCGGTGCCGCGGCGGCCGCGAACATTCCTCTACCACAGGCCCTCGCGCAGCCGCTGGCGGGCGGCACTACGCTGATCGACCTGATGAAGCTCGACGTGATGCGGCCTGCCGCGATCGTCGACATCAATCCGCTCGCGCGCGGCTGGTCGGCGATCGAGCCGAGCGGCGATGGCGTGCGCCTCGGCGCGCTCGCGAAGATGTCGGATGTCGCCGCGAATGAGGAAATCCAGCGCAACTATCCGGTGATCGCCAATTCCCTGAAGCTTGCGGCCAGCGCCCAATTGCGCAATATGGCGACGCTCGGCGGCAACGTGATGCAGCGAACGCGTTGCAGCTATTTCCGCGATGTGTCCTACGAGAATTGCAACAAGCGCAATCCCGGCTCCGGCTGCGCCGCCATGGACGGCGTCAACCGCATGCATGCGGTGCTCGGCGTCTCCGACCAGTGCATCGCGACCTATCCCGGCGATTTCGCGCAGGCGCTGATTGCGCTGGATGCAACGGTCGAAATCACCGGAAAATCCGGGGTCCGGAGCCTGCCGTTTGCCCAGCTGCACAAGGCGCCCGGCAACACGCCGGATATCGAGACCACGCTGCAGCCGGGTGAGCTGATCTCCGCGTTCTCCATTTCCGGACGCTGGCCCCGTTCGGTTTATCTCAAGGCGCGCGACCGGCAGTCCTATGAGTTTGCGCTGTCCTCGGCTGCGGTCGCGCTCGACCTGCAGGACGGCACGATCCGGGACGCGCGCGTCGCGCTCGGTGGTGTCGCCACTGTGCCCTGGCGGGCGCGCGAGGCGGAGGCGCTGTTGAAAGGACAGAAATTCGACGACGGCCTGGCGCAGAGCGTTGCCGACGCCGCTTTCGCAGGCGCCAAGGGGCGCCGGCACAACGGCTTCAAGATCGCGCTCGGCAAGCGCGTCGTGGCCCATGCGCTCCAACAGGCCGTAACGATGGAGGTCTGATCATGACCGCTGCTGCTCCCGAGCCGAAGACGAACATGGGCCAGCCTGTGCCGCGCTATGACGCGGTCGTAAAGGTGACGGGACGCGCGACCTATGCGTCCGACATGCCGCTCCCGGACCCCGCCTACGCGTTCCTCGTCACCAGCGCGATCGCCAAGGGACGGATCGACAGCTTCGATCTCGAGGACGCAAGGCGCGTGCGCGGCGTGATCGACATCGTCACCCATGAGAACGCGCCGAAGCTGAAGGACTCCAAGCTCTTCAGCAATGGCGGCTATGCGGGCACGACGATCCAGCCGCTGAAATCGGCCGACATCGCCCATGACGGCCAGATCATCGCGGTGGTCATTGCCGAAACCTACGAGGCGGCGCGCGAGGCCGCCAATCGCGTCAAGGTCAGCTACACCGCCACCACCCCAAGCGCGACCTTCGACTCGCCAGGGACGACCACGGCGCCCGCGAAGGGGCAGAATGCCCAGTTCAAGGAAGACCCGAACGTGGGCGATTTCACCAAGGCGTTCGACGAAGCCGAGGTCAAGCTGACCGCCTCCTACGAGACGCCGACGCAGCATCATAATCCGATGGAGCTGTTCTCCACGAGCTGCGCGTGGATGGGCGACAATCTCGTCATCTACGAGCCGAGCCAGTTCGTCCACGGCCTGAAGCACGGCGTTGCCGAGCAGCTCGGCATCGACGCCGACAAGGTGCGCGTGGTCAACCCCTATGTCGGCGGCGGCTTCGGCTCGCGCGGATCGATGACGCCGCGCACCGCCATCATCGCCGGCATTGCCAAGCGTTTGAACCGGCCGGTCAAGCTGGTCCCGACCCGCGATCAGGGCTTTACCATCGCCACCTATCGTGCGGAGACCCGCCACGAGATCAAGCTTGGTGCGCGTCGCGACGGCAAGCTGGTCGCGCTCAGACATGAGGGCGCCGAGGTCTCTTCACGGCCCGACGCCTATTGCGTCGGCGGCACCAAGACGACGACGCGGCTCTATGCCTGTCCCAATGTCGCCAGCCTCGTCTCGATCGTGCGCGCCGACCGCAACACGCCCGGCTTCATGCGCTCGCCACCGGAGGTGCCATACCTGTTCGCGCTGGAGAGTGCGATGGACGAGCTCGCGGTCAAGCTGAACATGGATCCGGTCGAGCTCCGCCGTATCAACGATACCACCAACGAGCCCATCAGTGGCAAGCCCTACACCTCGCGCGCGCTGATGGCCTGTTTCGACGAGGCCGCCAAGGCGTTCGGCTGGGCGCAGCGCTCGCCGCAGCCGAGGTCGATGTCGGACGGGGACTGGTTGATCGGCTATGGCTGTGCCGCCACCTGCTATCCGACCCAGATGGGACCCGCCGCAGCGCGCGTACGGCTGCAGCGCGATGGCCGCACCCGCGTCGAGATTGCCGGCCACGAGATCGGGACTGGCGCCTACACCGTTATTGCTCAAACGGCAGCCGAAAGGCTCGGCGTACCGCTCGAGAAGGTTGCCGTCTTCATCGGCGACAGCGACCTGCCGCCGGCGCCCGTCGCGGGAGGCTCGAACTCGACGGCCAGCACCTGCTCGGCCGTCATGATGGTGTGCGATCAGATCCGGCAGCGTCTGTTCAAGGCGGAGATGCCGGGGCAAAGCCTGACCGACAAGGCTAAGGAGACCGTTGGCATCGGCCAGACACCGGCCACGCAGGCGGCGAAGGGGGACCGTCCGCTCGACCTGCAGAAGGCGTTCGACGCACTCGGTGTCGGCGTCGTCGAGGAATATGGCGAGTGGAAGCCGGAAGACGCGCCGCTGGATTCTTTCCGGGCCCTGCATAGCGGGCAGGTGCGGCTCGTGGGCGGCCACGCGATGAAGGACCAGATCGCCTATGCGTTCGGCGCGGAATTCGTCGAGGTCCGCGTCAACCGCTTCACGCACGAGATCCGCTGCCCCCGCCTCGTCGGCGCCTTCGCTGCGGGCCGCATCATGAACCCGCGTACCGCGCGCAGCCAGCTGATGGGCGGACTGATCTGGGGCATGTCGTCGGCGCTGCTGGAGGCGACGGAGATCGACGAACGCAATGCGCGCTACGTCAACGACAATCTCGCCGACTACCTCGTGCCTGTGAATGCGGACGTGCCCGACGTCGAGGTCATTTTGCTGTCCGAGCAGGATGATCACATCAATCCCGTCGGCGCGAAGGGCATCGGCGAGCTCGCCAATGTCGGCACCAATGCGGCGATCTGCAATGCGATCTATCACGCCACGGGCCAGCGCATCCGCAAGCTCCCGGTCCGGCTGGAAAATATCGAAGCGTGAGGGGTGGAAACCTCTCTCGCGTTGCGCTAGACACCTTCCGCCCCAAACGGAAGGTGCCTTATGCAGCGTTTTCAGCGCGCGCTCCTCGCCCTGATGTCGGCGCTCGCGATTACCGTGATCGCCGGCGTGTCGCATTTCGTTTCCACCACGGCCTCGGCCCAGACCGCAGGAAAGACCATGACCACAGCTTCAGGCTTGCAGATCATCGATTCCACCGTCGGCACCGGTGCCTCGCCGCAGCCCGGCCAGATCTGCGTGATGCACTATACCGGCTGGCTTTACGAGAACGGCCAGAAGGGCAAGAAATTCGATAGCTCCGTCGATCGCAAGGAGCCGTTCGAATTCCCGATCGGCAAGGGTCGCGTCATCGCCGGCTGGGACGAGGGCGTTGCCACCATGAAGGTCGGCGGCAAGCGCACGCTCATCATCCCGCCGCAGCTCGGCTACGGCGCGCGCGGCGCCGGCGGTGTGATCCCGCCGAACGCGACGCTGATGTTCGATGTGGAATTGCTCGCGGTGAAGTGACGGCGCAGCCGTCATTCCGGGATGGTCCGAAGGACCAGACCCGGAATCTCGAGATTCCGGGTTCGGCTCTTCGCGCCCCGGACAAACAAAAAGACCGGCCTTTCGGCCGGTCTTTTGCTTTCAACTTGCCCCGCGTCATTCCGCCGCGCGCTTTGCGCCAGCAGCGGCGCGATCGATCGCATCCTTGGCGGCGTCCTTGGCATCGCCCATGGCCTGCTGGCCCTTGCCCTTCACTTCCTGGACCACGCCTTCGCCCTTCATGCGATCGGATCCGGTGGCCTCACCGATGCCCTGCTTGGCCTTGCCGATCGCCTCGTTGGTCGTGCCCTTGATCTTGTCGGTCGTGCTGCCCATGAAACTCTCCTTTCATCTTGCTCGCAAAGACAACGTCCCGCAGCTACGAGGGTTCCGAATTTGGTATGGCTCGCGGGCGCCGCTTCGGGTTAGTTTGCCGCGCAAGGAACCAACAGGAAGCAAGTCCCATGACCGGTCATGACCATTCGCACTCCCACCATGATCACGATCATCATCATGATGATCGCTGGAAACATGACGGCGTGCGCGTCATTCCCGGCAATCAGCTCGACACCAACGTGCCGTCGACGGCAGGCATGGACCGTGCCGCCGCCATCAATTTCGCCCGTGTCGGCGCGCAGAAATTGTGGGCCGGCACGGTCAGCATCAAGCCTGACGCCAAGACCGGCGCGCATCACCACGGCCATCTCGAGAGCGTTATCTATGTCGTCAAAGGCAAGGCGCGGATGCGCTGGGGCGAGAGCCTGCAATTCACCGCCGAGGCCGGCCCCGGCGATTTCATTTTCGTCCCGCCTTACGTGCCGCACCAGGAGATCAACGCCAGCCCGGACGAGGTGCTGGAATGCGTGCTGGTGCGCAGCGACGGCGAGGCGGTGGCGATCAACCTCGACATCGAGCCGGTCGAGAAGCCCGAAACCGTGCTGTGGATCGATCCGGTGCATCGGGACCCGAACGAGAAGAAGTAGGTTTGACGGCTCGCCAGGGCCGCCACGACAGACCCGGGCAAGCGAAGGGCTGAAAAAAATTTCGGAAGCCGTGTCGGATGGCCGCAAGGCCATCCGTCCTTGGGCAGAACCCCCAAGGAGCCTCCGATGCCCAGGATGATCTTCCTCACTCTGCCCGTGACCGAGCTCAGGCGTGCGACCGCCTTCTACGAGGCGATCGGCGCGACCCGGAATCCGCAATTCAGCGACGATACGGCGAGCTGCATGGTCTTCTCCGAGACCATCCACGTGATGCTGACGACCCACGACAAATTCCGCCAGTTCACGCCGAAGCCGATCGCCGATGCCAAGACCTCGAACCAGGCGCTGTTCTGCCTGTCCGCCGACAGCCGTAACGAGGTCGACGCCATGGTCGGCAAGGCCGAGGCGGCGGGCGGGGTCGCCGATCCCAGCCCCAAGGACGAATACAGCTTCATGTACGGTCGCAGCTTCGAGGATCCGGATGGTCACATGTGGGGTGTGAACTGGCTCGACATGGCGGCAGCCCCTCTGCAGCCTGCCATGGCGAATGCCTGATCGCCGTCACCGAACGCCAAATTCAAAGGAGCATTCACGATGTCCAAGGTCGTACCCTGCATGTGGTTCAACGGCGATGCCGAGGAAGCTGCGAAATTTTATACCTCGCTCGTGCCGAATTCGGCGATCACGCACGTTCAGCGCAATGTGTCCGATGGTCCGTCCGGCAAGGAAGGCTCCGTGCTCGTCGTCGAGTTCACCGTCGCCGGGCAGCCGCTGGTCGCGCTCAACGGCGGCATGAAGATGGAATATACCCACGCGATCTCGCTGATGATCCATTGCGACGACCAGGCCCAGGTCGACAGCGTCTGGGATGCATTCCTGGCCCATGGCGGCAAGGAGGAGCAGTGCGGCTGGCTCAGGGATCGCTGGGGCGTGGCCTGGCAGGTGGTGCCAAAGGTGATGTTCGAGTTCCTGTCGAGCCCCGACAAGGCGGCCGCCGCACGCGCGATGCAGGCGATGATGAAGATGGTCAAGCTGGATGTCGACGTCCTGCGCCGCGCGTTCGAAGGCAAGTCGGCGGCGTGACATCAGCACAGGCGCCATAGGGGGCAATGGCTCTTGCGTCGTGCCCAGCATCTGTCTCCGATTGAGAGAGGTGGTGGGCACGCTATCGCTTTGCCCACGCTACGGGACCCCGCCAGCCGCTAGTAATTGATCCTTAGCCCGACGCCGCCATGGATGGTGTTGCCGACCGGTTGCGGGCCCAGCGTGCCGTTGGCGAAGAGATCCACGATCCAGCCCTTCTGCACCCGAAATCCGAGCCGGCCGCCATATTCGAACCAGCCCTGGTTGCCCATGGTCGGCACCACCATGCCCTGGCCGGTCACGGTGGCGACAATGCCGCTATGGCCAGCAAACGACTGCACCCAGCCGCCATTGATGTTGGCCTCGATATTGCTGCCGTAGAGATGCGTCCACTGGCCGCCGATCTTGACGAGGCTGGTGCGGTCGGTGCCATCAGCGATGGCGGCGTCGAACGGATTGAAGGCCACCGCATTGTCGCTGTAACCGGACACGCGCTGCCAGAGCTGCCAGAGCTCGATCGACGCGGCCACCTCGTCGCGCGGTGACACGCGGCTGATCCAGCCGGCGCGGCCGTAGACCGCGTAGTTCGAGGCGTTGGTCGAGCTCGTCACGCTCACCCGGCCGAGGCTGGTGTCGTAGCTGCGGGTGTAGCGCGCCTTCTCCCAAGGCGTCAGGATCGTGCCGACGTCGAAGAACGGACGCGACGAGCCCCAGTCGGTGAAGTCATAACGCAGCGCGAAGGCGCCGATCGGCGCGCTGGTGATCTTGTAACCGCCCTCGTTGTATTGCGTGTAGGCGATGCCGGCGAGCAGCGACAGATTATTGGTGAGCTCCTTGCGGCCGTGAATGCCGGCCGAGAACGAGCCGGCCGAGCCGAACGCGCTGATGCAGTCGCTGCAATTGATCTGCTCGTTGACGCCGAGCAGCACCGTGCCCAGCACCCGGTTGGTGATCATCTGGTTGAAGCGCTGATTGGCGAGACCGCCGATCGAATTGCCGCTGGAATCCGCGCCGGTCGGCGTCGGGCTGGGCGAGGGCGAGGGATCGGGGCTCGGCGAAGGGGAGGGGTTGGGCGACGGAGAAGATGTCGGTGATGGTGACGGCGAATAGGTCGGCGTTGGCGACGGCGAATAGGTCGGATAGGGGGTCGGCTCGCCGCATTCGGTTTCGCAGGCGGCCTGGGCCGCTGCTCGACGAACATCGAGCGTGACAAAGGCAAGCGCAGCGGCCACGGCCAGCAGGCCCGTGAGGCAGAGCCGGAAAGTGACTTTCGCCATCGTCAGCGACCGCACAGCATGCCGTCATCATGGACGGCGGGCGTAATGGTTGGCGAGGCGTCGGCATACTGGTTCACCGCGCACAGACCGGCGCTTGCGGCGCAGTTGGCGGCGAAGGTCCAGGGCGGCGTGTTGGTCTTGGTGATGCTGACCTTGCCGCCGGTCGAGGTGATGACCGCGGTGTCGCCCGGCTGGGTCAGCTGCACGCATTGCAAGCTCTTCGTGCAGACGCTGGCCGCGCCGTCCTGAAGCACGACGACGGAGCGTCCGCGCTGCGAGAGGATATCGAGCGTGGTGCCGCGCACGCCGATGGTCGCGAGCGGCGTCGTGATCTTGTAGGCGGTCTTCTCCGAATGTCCGGTGACGAAACGAAATGCGCCTGTCGTCATGCGGATCGCGACGTCGCGATAGCTGTGCTCGTCGTTGAACACGGTGCGGTCGAGCTTCAGCGTGGCGCTGGGTCCGAGCGACAGATTGGTGCTGTCGGCCATCACGAAACGCGCCGCGCTGTCGGCGCCGGTGCGCACGGTCTCGTCGCGCAGCATGCTGTCGCCGACATTGATCGGCGTGGAGGTCGCGGCCACGCGCACAACTTCATTCTGGATCAACACGGCTTGGCCGACGCGCGTCTGCGCCATTGCGCAGGGCGCGCCGCAGAGTGCCGCCGACAACAGGGTGGGGAAAAGCAAGAAACGCAAATTCATTTCGCAACCGATCGATGTGTCCCTGATCGTACCGGATCGCGCATGCTTGCGATGTGGCGAAATTATCACAAGCGGCGCGGGACGTGCGTCATGCTTAGTGACAGTTGCGGCAGAATGCGTTCAATGAAAAACGAAGCTTCTATTTTTGTCCGCGGTGACGCAGATTTGCCACGCAAAACAGCCTCCCAGCAGCCGCTCGAATTGTCCGCGGTTCCGATGATGTCGCGAAGCGCAGTGATCGCTGTCGTGATTTTCCTGGTCGCGCATCTCGCGTTGCTGATCGGACTGGCGACGCCGGAGAAGTTCGTCTTCGACGAGGTGCACTACGTGCCTGCGGCGCGGCAGATGCTGGCGCCGGCGATGTCGCAGCCGATGCTCAATCCGATGCATCCGCCGCTGGCCAAGGAGCTGATCGCGGCCTCGATCGCGGCCTTCGGCGACAATGCGTTCGGCTGGCGCTACCCCGCGACACTGTTCGGCGCGTTGGCGATCGTCGCGATCTATCTGTGCGGCCTCGCGCTGTTCTCCGCACAAGGGCCCGCGGTCGCCGCGGCGCTGATCGCTGGCCTCAACCAGATGCTGTATGTGCAGGCGCGCATTGCCATGCTCGACATCTTTGCGCTCGGCCTCGGTCTGCTCGCGACCGCCGCTTTCATGCACGGTTTTCGAAGAGAGCGGCCGCACGCATTGTTCGCGCTCGCTGGCAGCCTGTTCGGCCTCGCTGCCGCCTGCAAATGGAGCGGCCTGTTTCCGCTCGGCGTCTGCATCGTCATCGTTGCGGTGATCCGCCTGATGCAGGGCTGGCGCACGCTGTTCGCCGACGCAAGGCCGCTCGACTGGTATCGGCCGGACCTCTGGCCGGGCTTGAGGCTGTATCATGTCGCGCTGTGCTTCGCGGTTCTGCCTGGGGTGGCCTATCTTGCCGCTTTCGTTCCGCTCTACGGAGTCTCGCTGCCTGACCTGATCGAGGCGCAGCGCCGGATCTTCGCCGACAACACCACGACTGCGATTGCCGGGCACACCTATATGAGTTCATGGCCGTCCTGGCCGCTGCTCGCGCGCCCGGTGTGGTTCCTGTTCGACAAGACCGCGGAGGACAACGTCTCCGCGGTCGTCTTCCTCGGCAATCCGCTGGTGTTGTGGCCGGCTCTGGTCGCGCTCGCCCTCGTGCTGCGCGATTTCGTCGTGGCGCGCCGCTGGGATGCGTTCCTGATCGCGGCGTTCTATTTCGGCCCCTGGCTCGCCTGGGCATTGCTGCCGCGCACGCTCGGTTTCATCTATTATTATCTGCCGGCCGCCACCGCAGCGTCGCTCGCACTGGTCTATGTGCTGCGCCGGGAGGGCCTGCCGCGCTGGCTGCTGTGGGCCTATGTCGGCGTTGCGGCGATCGGCTTTGCGCTCATGCTGCCGATCTCGGCGGCTTTCGTCGGCGTGTCGATGCAGACCTTTGGCCGGCTGATGCTGTTCCAGAGCTGGATATGACACCGCCGCCTGCCGGGCGCGCAGGCGGCGTGTTTGTGGTTGCGATCAGTTCGGCGTCACTTCGACACGGTCTTGGTGTCCATGTTCACGACCTGGACGCGTCGGTTGATCGGGTCGGCGCCGTTGGCGGTATCCTTCAGCTTGGTCTTGCCGTAGCCGACGGTAACCAGATCGGTGTCGTTGATGCCGTAGTTCTGCACCAGGTACTTCTTGATGGTGTCAGCGCGACGCTCGGAGAGCCCTTGATTGTACTCTTCGCCGCCGATCGCGTCGGTGTGGCCAGCGACCACGAAGGTCGAGCCCTTGAGCGCCGGATCGGACAGGGCCTTGCCGAGCGCCTGCACCGAGGGCACCGAGGTCTTGGCGATATCGGCCGAGTTGTAATCGAACTGGATCTCCAGATCGATCTTCGGCTTGGTCGCGGCGAGTTCGGCGATCTGCTCGCGCTCGCCCGTCGACAGCGACCGGGTCGCGCGGTTGCGCACCGTATTGAGGAACGCCGCTTCCTTGGCCTGCGCGGTGGTGTCGGCCTGCGGACTGACGGACAGGCCGCGGGTGGCCGGCTTCGGCTTCAATGCATCCAGGATCTGGCCGCTGGAGACGTTGTTGTCGCCGGCCAGAGCCAGGCCCGCCGTCATCGACAGCGCGGCGGAGAGAGTTATCGCCTTCAGTCCAAAGAACTTATCAAAACGGGTCATTGTCGTATCCTCGCTGTAACACCTGTTAGCGATTTGATGCTGCAAGCATAGGGCGGGTTCAAAGGCCCTGATGTGATCTTGGTCACGTCGCAAAGCCGACGCTGCGCGGCCCGGTCGTGAACAAGAAATCGGCAAGATGCGCGCCTAGCAGGGCATCTATCCCCCACCAACCGCAAAAGAAAGGAGCAGAGTTCCGTCCGGTGCCGAGGCCAAGCGACTATCAACGCGACTATCAGTTCTATCGCAGTGGCCCGCCGGATCGGACAGTGTCCCTGAGCTCAATGCCCATCTATATCGGTGCAGCCATGATCGCCGTGGCGATCCTGCTGTCGACGCTGATCGCGGGGCTGACCTCCCGCTATATCGGGCTGGAAGGGCCGACCGACGAGAATATGTGGCTGGTCGACCGCCTCACCGGCAACGTCTATCGCTGCCAGGCGGAGGGGCGCGGCAAGGCCTTGTGCGAGCCGGATGTTGCCACCGGAAGCCTCGGTGACCGGCCCAAGGGGCCGAAGGACGGCCACTGAGCCTCCCCTCATTGCATCGCAGCAAGAAAATTATCTTCTCCACGAAACGTCGGCGCGAGAGAATACGTAATTGCGAAGGCCGGCACGACGCCGGTTTCGTTTTACGGAGGAGACGTTTCGATGAAGACCTTGCTCACCGCCACTGCCTTTGTTGCGTTCGCGCTGTCGCTGTCGCCCGCATCCGCCGCGATGATGGCGTGCACCAAGGACAATATGATGAAGTCCGCCGCGATGATGGGCGGCACGCCCGACACGCCGGCCAAGATGGCGGCGAACAAGGAAATGGCCATGGCCAACGCCGACATGAGCAATGGCAAGATGAAGGGCGCCTGCATGCACTACATGAAGTCGCAGAAGGCCATGATGGCGAAGTAGTCCTCAGCCGCGTGATCAGGCCGCGTTGTCAGCAGATGGCAGTGCGGCCTTTTTCTTCTTCGGTACTGCTCAGGTTCTTTCTCCCGGCGCGAATCTCGCTACATTCCTCCTCGCAATGTCTCGCGCGCCCAAACCACTCCCGCTCACCACGACACAGGCCCGGCAGATCTGGTTGCATGCCCAGCGGCTGGATCAGCGCGCCCCGTTCGGCGCGGGAGCGCGGGCCGTGGCGGATGCGGTCGCTCATCTCGGCTATGTGCAGATCGACACCATCAATGTCATCGAGCGCTGCCATCACCACATCCTGTTCAGCCGCATCCCGTCCTACCGCCGCGCCGACCTGCGCCAGGCCCAGAGCGTTGACAAAAGCGTGTTCGAATACTGGACCCATGCGCTGTCCTACGTGCCGACGCGCGACTTCCGCTTGTTCCTGCCGGCGATGCGCGCGCATGGGCGCGAGGGGCACAAATGGTTCGCCTCGGTGAAGCCTGCCGACACGCGCAAGGTGATGCGGTTGCTGCGTGCCGGTCCGCTGACGATCCGCGACATCGAGGATGACGTGCTCGTCGAGAAGGAACATCTGTGGCAGAGCCGCAAGCCTTCGAAGCGGGCGCTGCAGCTCGCCTTCTATACCGGCGCCGTGACCATCAGCGAGCGGCAGGGCATGCTCAAGACCTATGAGCTGATGACGCGCCATTTCGGTTGGGACAAGCTGCCGAGGCCTGCCACGGCTCGGGAGATCACGGCCTATCTGCTCGATCGCGCAGTGCGGTCGCAGGGTCTCGTGAGCCTCGATTCCATCTGCCATCTCGACGCGCCGCGCAAGAAGGCGGTGGCCGGCCTGATCGCTTCTCGCGTTCGCCGCGGCGAGCTCGTGCCTGTCGCGATCGACGGCGCCGGCAAGCAGGAGCATTGGACGACGCCGGCCGCGCTCGAGGCGAACGGTGAGGCGGTCCCGCCCGATCTCGTCCACATCCTCTCGCCTTTCGACCCTCTCATCATCCAGCGCAAGCGCACTAACCTCATCTTCGGCTACAATCATCTGTTCGAAGCCTATGTGCCGAAGGCCAAGCGCAAGTTCGGCTATTTTGCGCTGCCCGTGCTGGTCGGCGACGAGATCGTCGCCGCGCTCGATCTGAAGACCGACCGGCAGGCGAAGAAGCTGTTGATGCAGAAATGGACCTGGGTCGGGCAGGGCAAGAAGACTGCGGGCCGCAAGGACCTCAAGCGTGCGATCGAGGAAGAGCTCGATCGCTTCGAGCAGTTTCAATTGGCGGAGTAAGACAAGGCGTCGGTCCCGCAGGGGGGACAAAGCGAAGCGTGCCCACCATAAGCAGATGGTGGGCACGGCGCTAACGTGCCCTTGCCCGCCTTACGAGACCGCGCTCCGCGGTCAGACCGTCGATCCAGACGCCGAACACGATCCCGATCGCGTAAGCCATCAGATTCCACGGCGAGAAGATGCGCCCGAGCAGCAGCGCGCCGGCGGTGGTCAGCCGGAATGCATCGAGCCATGGTGCGTGGACCAGGCGGGAGAATTCTACGACGACGGCGATGACCGCCGCGACGGCTGCAATCTGCGTCGGTGTGAGCCGCGGCAGCACGGCTCCGACCAGCAGAAACACCATCGTGGCCCACAACAGCGAGCCGCCATACTTGACCACGAAAGCCGGGAGGCCGAGCGGAAAGCCATACCAGCGCAGGGACAGCCCGCAGGTAATCACGACCAGCGAGAGGGCGGCGCGGGTCAGCGATGTCCGCAGCGGTGCAATCGAGTTGACTGCTTGCGTCCCGTGCATTGCTCGCTCCATTGACTCTTTGCCCGCGATGCTCAAAACCGCCACTCAGCCCTAAAAAACAACAACCCCGGGGGAAGCCATGAGCCAGACCACCACCTATGCCGGTTCCGCCGGCGGCGCGAGGAACGCCAAGAGCGACATCGAAACGTCAACGATCCGTGCCATCTCCTGGCGCCTGATCCCCTTCCTGGTGCTGGCCTACTTCTTCTCCTATCTCGACCGCGTCAATCTCGGCTTTGCCGCGCTGACCATGAACGCGGAGCTGAAGTTCACCCCGCTGATCTTCTCCTGGGGCGCCGGCATCTTCTTCATCGGCTATTTCATTTTCGAGGTGCCGAGCAATCTCGCGCTGGAGAAGTTCGGCGCCAGCCGCTGGATTGCCCGCATCATGGTGACCTGGGGCGTCATCTCGGCGCTGATGGCGATGGTCAGCGGCGTCACCAGCTTCTACGTCCTGCGCTTCCTGCTCGGGGTCGCCGAGGCCGGTTTTTTCCCCGGCATCATCCTCTATCTCACCTACTGGTACCCGGCCGAATATCGCGCCCGCTTCCTTGCGGCCTTCGCCATTGCGGTGCCGGTCTCGACCGTGATCGGCGCGCCGATCTCGGGCCTGCTGCTCGGGCTCGACGGCTTGATGGGGCTGAAGGGCTGGCAGTGGCTGTTCATCATCGAGGGCATCCCCTCGGTGCTGCTCGGCATCGTCACCTGGTTCTACCTCACCGACAAACCGGAGAAGGCGGACTGGCTCTCGGCCGAGCAGAAGGCATGGCTCAAGGCGAAGCTCGATTCGGAGATCGCGGCCAAGCAGGCGGTGAAGCATGTCTCGCTTGGCGAGGCGCTGTCCTCGCCCAAGGTGATTGCGCTCAGCCTGATCTATTTCGGCTTCGTCGGCGCGCTCTATGGCATGCAGTTCTGGCTGCCGCAGATCGTCAAGGCGTTCGGCCTCACCAACGCCCAGACCGGCTTCGTCACGGCGATCCCGTATCTGTTCGGCACCATCGCCATGATCCTGTGGGCGCGGCACTCCGATGCGACGCGCGAGCGCGTGATGCATGTCGGCGCGCCGCTGCTGCTCACCGCCGTCGCGCTCGGCGTCTCCTCCTATCTCACCGATCCCGCCATGACGATGGTGGTGCTGACGGTCGCGGCGATCGGCGTGTTCTGCTGCTTCGGCGTGTTCTGGACGCTGCCGACCGCCTGGCTCTCCGGCACCGCGGCCGCCGGCGCCATCGCGCTGATCAACTCGATCGGTAACCTCGCCGGTTTCGGCGGGCCTTATCTGATCGGCTGGGTCAAGGAAGCCACGGGCCAGACCTCGACCGGTCTACTGGTGCTCGCGGTGCTGCCGCTGCTGGCCGGCATCCTGGTGTTCGTCGGCGGCCACGACAGCAAGCACGAGTTCGCTGACCAGGGGCGGTAGGAATTGGCTGCTATTCCGGGGTGGCCTTTCTGGACCATCCCGGAAGGACGATGCTGCTGTTGCATAAGGGCTGCTAATCTGCGCCACGGGCTTTTTGTGAACCGGCTAGTCCGAGAAACACCAGCAAGGCGCGATTGAGGCGTAAGAGATCCTCGTCATCGAGCCGCCCGATCGACGTCCCCATCTTGGATTTCGGCACTGTGGTGATCTTGTCGACCATCAGGCGGCATGCCAGCCGGAGGCCATTACGATCGTTCGGTTCAAGCAGCAGGCGGAAGATCGGCGCCTCCGTTTCGGATGTTGTTATTGGGCAAACCGTGATCGACTCTGTTGCGTCGAAATCGTCGTCCTGCACGATGACAACCGGACGTGGTTTCCCTGCATAGTCCTTTCCGCCGGCTGCTGTCCAAACTTCGCCTCTGCGCATTGCTCGATGAACCGCCATCTTGGGCGTGCTCCGTTGCTGGACGTCCGTCCGCGCGTGGACGGGTTTATTGGGGGCGAGTTTTGGACAAAGCTTCCTGCGAAAATGTTGGTACCTGAGACCCTGCCGACTGGATTCTGGGATCTGTCTACAGGTCATTCCGGTTCGCCAGGCCAATCGGATATCGCATCAACGAAGGCCTGATCCTCTTGCTCGTGGGGGCTGGTCGCGACCGCCAGTGACTGGCGGTGCGCCTCCGCCTTGAAGGACGCTGAACGGACATCTGGAACCCAGATCTGGATCGGACGCAGTCCCTGAGCGCGCAGTCGCTCTCGATGCTCGCGAACCTTCGCTCGAGATGACTTTGGCTTAGACGAGGACGGCATGGATTTCCCTCCCATCGGTTACATGTAACCATATCAAGATAGGAGAGCTCTGCCAATCCGGTATGAGCCTCACCCCCTCTTAACGATCACGCTTTCCTGATGACTGACGATTATTGACTTTTATCAGTGATTATTCGACATTCCTCTCATCCGAGATGCAGGAGTGCCCTTCGATGTTCGTCCGGTCGGTTTTGTCGAGCTATTCCAGGCTGTTGGCAGGTGTGTCGCTGGCCCTGATGGCCGTGAGCCTGGCTGGGTGCAACGATACCGTCGCTGAAAAGGCCGAGCCGCCGCGGCCGGTTCTGGTCGCGACCGCGCATTATGATGCCGAGACCCCGGAGCGTAGCTTCGTCGGCACCATCAGGCCCCGGATCGAGAGCGACCTCGGCTTTCGCGTCGCCGGCAAGGTCGCCAAGCGGCTCGTGGAAGTCGGCCAGACCGTCGACATCGGCCAGCCGCTCGCCACCCTCGACGAGGTCGACTTGAAGCTCCAGGCCGAGCAGGCCGTTGCCGAGCAGACCGCCGCAACCGGCGTGCTGGCCCAGGCCGCCGCCGCCGAGCAGCGCGCCAAGGACCTCAAGGCCAAGGGCTGGACCACGGACGCCCAGCTCGACCAGAGCCGCGCCGCCGCCGATGAAGCCCGCGCCCGCCTGAACCGGGCCGAGCGCTCGGTCGAGCTGACCAAGAATTCCCTTTCCTACGCGACGCTCGTTGCCGACGCCCGCGGCGTCGTCACCGCAACGCTGATCGAGCCCGGCCAGGTGGTTGCCGCGGGCCAGGCTTCGATCCGTGTCGCCCGCTTTGCCGAGAAGGAAGCGGTCGTCGCGATCCCTGAGACGCTGGTTGGACGCGCCAAGTCGGGCGTCGCCAGCGTCACTCTTTGGTCCGAGCCGGACAGGAAATACACGGCCAAGCTGCGCGAGATCGCGCCGGCGGCGGATCCCGCCACGCGCACCTATCTCGCAAAGTTCTCGCTGCCCGAGGCCGACGACAAGGTCGCGCTCGGCATGACCGCGACGCTGACGCTGTCGGATGCCGCGACCGAGCGCGTCGCGCGGCTGCCGCTGTCGGCGCTGTTCAACGAAGGCGGCAAGCCGTCCTTCTACGTCGTCGACGACAACGGTGCGCTCACGCTGAAGCCGGTGGCGGTGAAGTCCTACGAAAGCAACGACGTCGTCATCACCGGCGGCGTGGAGGAGGGCGCCAAGATCGTCGCCCTCGGCGTGCAGAAGCTCGATCCCGGCCAGCGGGTGCGGGTCGTGTCGTCACTGAGTTTTTAGCTTGGTCATTCCGGGGCGCGAAGCGAACCCGGAATCTCGAGGTTCCGGGTTCGCCTTCCGGGCGCCCCGGAATGACGAGGAAATTGAGTTACGTCGTGTGAGGTGAGTTTCGGCCCTTGTCCCTAAGCAAAGGCTGAAGCGGCGAAGCGATCCAGAACCTGCCCAGCCCCCTGGATTGCTTCGCTGCCTCGCGACGACGGTGTGAACAGAGCGGCTGTCGTTGTTTGCAACTGGATCGTCCTTCGGAGAGTGCGATGAAGCGCTTCAACCTTTCGGCCTGGGCCGTCAGCCATCCGACGCTGGTGCTCTTCCTGATGATCGTGCTCGGCGTCGCCGGCTTCTTCTCCTATGAGAAGCTCGGCCGCGCCGAGGATCCGTTCTTCACGGTGAAGGTGGTCAACGTCTCGGTGATCTGGCCGGGCGCGACCGCGCAGGAGATGCAGACGCAGGTCGCCGATCCCATCGAGAAGAAGATCCAGGAGCTGCCCTATTTCGAGAAGGTGCAGACCTACTCCAAGCCTGCTTTCACCGCGCTCCAGGTCACCTTCCGCGACAACACGCCGCCGAAGGACGTGCCCTATCTCTTCTACCTGCTGCGCAAGAAGCTGGTCGACGTGCAAGGCCAGCTGCCGTCCGGCATTCTCGGGCCCATCGTCAACGACGAGTTCTCCGACGTCGATTCCATCCTCTACATGATGACGGGCGACGGCGCCGACTATGCCCAGCTCAAGAAGGTTTCCGAAGGCTTCCGTCAGCGCCTGCTGAAGGTGCCCGGCGTCACCAAGGTCGACGTCTACGGCAATCAGGACGAGCGCATCTTCGTCGAGTTCAGCCACGCCAAGCTCGCCACCCTCGGCATCACGCCGCAGGCGCTGTTCGATTCGCTCGCCAAGCAGAACAACGTGACGCCGGCCGGCACGGTCGAGACCTCCTCGCAGCGCGTGCCGCTGCGCGTCACCGGCGCGCTCGATGGCGCCAAGGCGGTGGCCGAAACGCCAGTCGAGAGCAACGGCCGCGTGTTCCGTCTCGGGGATATCGCCACCGTCACCCACGGCTATGTCGATCCGCCGAGCTTCGTCGTCCGCCAGGAAGGCAAGGCCGCGATCGGCATCGGCGTCGTCACCGCCAAGGGCGCCAACATCCTCGAGCTCGGCAAGGAGGTCGAGAAGGCCACCGCTGATTTCATGAAGGCGGTGCCGCAGGGCATCGACGTCAAGCTGATCGCCGACCAGCCCAAGGTGGTCGAGCATGCCGTCGGCGAGTTCGTGCACTCCTTCATGGAAGCGCTCGTCATCGTGCTGTTCGTCTCGTTCCTGGCGCTCGGCTGGCGCACCGGCATCGTGGTCGCGCTGTCGGTGCCCTTGGTGCTCGGCATCGTCTTCATCGTCATGAACACGATGTCGCTCGACCTGCATCGCATCACGCTCGGCGCGCTGATCATCGCGCTCGGCCTGCTTGTCGACGACGCCATCATCGCGGTCGAGATGATGGTGGTGAAGATGGAGCAGGGCTGGGATCGCATGCGTGCCGCGTCCTTTGCCTGGGAATCGACTGCGTTTCCGATGCTCACGGGAACGCTGGTCACGGCCGCTGGCTTCCTCCCCATCGGCTTTGCCAATTCCGCGGTCGGCGAATATGCCGGCAGCATCTTCTGGATCGTGGCGATCGCGCTGGTCGCGTCCTGGTTCGTGGCGGTGATCTTCACGCCCTATATCGGCGTCAAGCTGCTGCCGGAGATGAAGGCGCATCACAATCACGACCCGCACGCGGTCTACGAGACCCGCATGTACCGGGGCCTGCGCGCCATCGTACAATGGTGCGTCAGCCACCGCATCACCGTGGTGGCGGCGACCGTCGGCGTCTTCGTCGCCTCGATCGTCGGCTTCGGCCATGTCCAGCAGCAGTTCTTCCCGCTGTCGGAGCGGCCCGAGCTGTTCCTCCAGCTCCGCCTGCCGGAGGGCACCGCCTTCAACGTCACCGAGAAGGCGGTGAAGAAGGCCGAGACGCTGCTCAAGGACGACAAGGACATCGAGACCTATACGTCCTATGTCGGCCAGGGCTCGCCCCGCTTCTGGCTCGGCCTCAATCCGCAGCTGCCGAACGAGGCCTTCGCCGAGATCGTCATCGTTGCCAAGGGTGTCGAGGCGCGCGAGCGCATCAAGGCCAAGATCGAGAACGCGGCTGCGGAGGGCTTCCTGTCCGAGGCGCGCGTGCGCGTCGACCGCTTCAATTTCGGTCCCCCCGTCGGCTTCCCCGTCCAGTTCCGCGTGATCGGCCCCGACGCCAACAAGGTGCGCGAGATCGCCTACCAGGTCCGCGACGTCATGCGGCAGAACAAGAGCGTCAAGGACGTCCAGCTCGACTGGAACGAGCAGTCGCCTTACCTGAAGCTCGTCGTCGACCAGGACCGCGCCCGCGCCATGGGCCTGACCCCGCAGGATGTCTCGCAGGCGCTCGCGATGCTGATCTCCGGCTCGCAGGTCACCACCGTGCGCGACGGCATCGAGAAGGTCGGCGTGGTCGCCCGTGCGATCCCGTCCGAGCGCCTCGACCTCGGCGGCGTCGGCGATCTCACCATCACCTCGCGCAATGGCGTCGCCGTGCCGCTGCAGCAGATCGCCAAGATCGAGTACGCCCACGAGGAGCCGATCATGTGGCGGCGCAACCGCGACATGGCGATCACCGTGCGCTCCGACGTCGTCGACGGCGTGCAGGCGCCTGATGTCACCAACCAGATCGCGCCGAAGCTGAAGCCGATCAAGGATCACCTCGAGCCGGCCTACCGCATCGAGGCGGGCGGCGCGTTCGAGGAATCCGCCAAGGGCAATGCCTCGATCTTCATCCTCTTCCCGGTGATGGTCATGGTGATGCTGACGCTGCTGATGATCCAGCTGCAGAGCTTCTCGCGCCTCATCCTGGTGTTCCTGACCGCGCCGCTCGGCATCGTCGGTGCCTCGCTCGGGCTCAACGTCGCCAATGCCCCGTTCGGCTTCGTGGCGCTGCTCGGGCTGATTGCGCTCGCCGGCATGATCATGCGCAACACGGTGATCCTGGTCGACCAGATCGAGACCGACGTCTCCCACGGCCTGACCCGCCGCGAGGCGATCGTGGAAGCCACCGTCCGTCGCGCCCGTCCGGTGGTGCTGACGGCGCTGGCCGCCATCCTCGCCATGATCCCGCTGTCGCGCTCGGCCTTCTGGGGCCCGATGGCGATCACCATCATGGGCGGCCTGTTCGTCGCGACCTTCCTGACGCTGCTGTATCTGCCGGGCCTCTACGCCCTGTGGTTCAGGAAGAGCCTGGACGAGGCGGGTACGCCGGAACAGCCTGCCGCGCCGCAGCATGGGAGCGATGACCAGCACGCAATTCCGCTTGCTGAAGCGGCTGAATAAATGAGAAGACTACCGACGAACGAGTCCTGACTGATGGCCCTTATTTCGGAACATATCGAAGTCGACACCCGGGATCGGATCCTCGAGGTGGCCGAGCGGCTGTTCCGCCAGATCGGCTACCAGAAGACCACCGTCGGCGACATCGCCAAGGAGCTCAGGATGAGCCCCGCCAACGTGTATCGCTTCTTCGAATCGAAGAAGGCGATCCACCAGGCGGTGGCGCGTTCGCTGATGGGCGAGGTCGAGCTCGAGGCGCAGCGGATCGTGGCCCGGGCCGGCCCGGTCAAGGAGCGCTTCCGCGAGTTGCTCACCACCATCCACCGCATGAACAGCGAGCGCTATGTCGGCGACAACAAGCTGCATGAGATGGTCGCGATCGCGATGGAGGAGGACTGGGACGTCTGCGTCGCCCATATGGAGTGCATCGCCGGCGTGGTCGGCCAGATGATCGCGCAAGGTGTCGCCTCCGGTGAGTTCGAGGCGCCGGACCTGCAACTGGCCTCGCTCTGCGCCTGCACCGCGATGATCCGCTTCTTCCACCCCCAGATGATCGCCCAGTGCGCAACCAAGCCGGGCCCGACCATCGACCAGATGATCGATTTCGTCATCGCGGGTCTGTCGCCGCGCCACTGACGGGTGGGGGCGTTTTCTCTTATAAGCACCACCGCAGTCATTCCGGGGCGCGCGTAGCGCGAACCCGGAATCTCGAGATTCCGGGTTCGATGCGGCGCATCGCCCCGGAATGACGGAGAGCGGAGAAGCAAGCGCGTGACCGACAAAGACCTGTACTTCTACGAGCCCTCCAAGGGCCACGGCCTCAAGCACGATCCCTTCAACGCTATCATCGCGCCGCGGCCGATCGGCTGGATCTCCTCCCGCGACGCCAAGGGCCACGTCAATCTGGCGCCCTACAGCTTCTTCAACGCCTTCTGCTACGTGCCGCCGATCATCGGCTTCTCCTCCACCAACTGGAAGGACACGGTCGCGAACATGGAGCAGACCCGCGAGTTCGTCTGGAATCTCGCCACGATGGACCTTGCCAAGCACATGAATGCGACCGCCGCGCATGTCGCGCCCGAGGTGGATGAGTTCAAGCTCGCGGGCCTCACCGCCGTGCCCGGCAAGCTCGTCAACGTGCCGCGCGTTGGCGAAAGCCCGGTCGCTTTCGAATGCAGGGTATCCGATATCGTCCGCCTCAAAGGCGCCGATGGCAAGGAGGCCGACGCCTGGCTGACGCTAGGGGAGGTGATCGCCGTGCACATCGACAAGGCCATGATCAAGGACGGCGTCTACCAGACCGCCGCCGCCCGCCCGATCGTCCGTGCCGGCCGGCGCGGCGATTATTTCGAGATCAGGCCGGAGAACATGTTCGAGATGGTGCGGCCGGATTAGGCCCGTCTCCCTCAACGCCGTCATTCCGGGGCGCGCCGTCAGGCGCGAGCCCGGAATCCATTCCTCCACTGACACTGCCGCATGATGGATTCCGGGCTCGACGCTACGCGTCGCCCCGGAATGACAGCCGAGAGACATTCAGCCTGCCATCCCCTCCCGGAACTGCACCCACGCCCCCGCCGTTATGGCTCGGGCGGCCGCCCGGCCGCGTCAATGTCGCAGGCGAGATGCTCGCCTCCGCCAGCCGATTTCCGCTAAAATGCCCCGTCACCGCGCCGATGCATGAGGTCAGCCATGAGCTTCCGCCGCGACACCCTGACAAAGCCGATCTTCTCCTGGGCGCGCGGCGTGCTGCCGGCGATGTCCGCCACCGAGCGCGAGGCGCTGGAGGCGGGGGACGTCTGGTGGGACGCCGACCTCTTCACCGGCAATCCGGACTGGTCGAAGCTGCTCAACATTGCGCCAGCCCAATTGACCGAGGAGGAGCGCGCCTTCCTCAGCGGCCCAGTCGACGAGCTCTGTGCCATGCTCGACGAGTGGAAGATCTTCTGGGAATGGCGCGACCTGCCGCAGGACGTCTGGCACTTCATCAAGCGCGAGAAGTTCTTCGGCATGATCATCCCGAAGGCGTTCGGCGGCCTCGGCTTCTCGCCCTACGCCCATTCCGAAGTGGTGCGCAAGATCTCGACCCGCTCGATTGCGGCGGCCGTCACCGTGATGGTGCCGAACTCGCTCGGGCCTGGCGAGCTCCTGATGCGCTTCGGCACCAAAGAGCAGCAGGAGCGCTGGCTGCCCCGCCTCGCCGATGGCCGCGACGTTCCCTGTTTCGGGCTGACCAGCCCTGAAGCGGGCTCCGATGCCGCCTCGATGGTCGACAGCGGCGTCATCTGCAAGGGAGAGTTCGATGGCCGCGAGGTCGTCGGCCTGAGGCTGAACTGGCACAAGCGCTACATCACGCTCGGTCCGGTGGCGACACTGCTAGGCCTTGCCTTCAAGGCCTACGATCCTGACCACCTTGTCGGCCCCGACGAAGAGCTCGGCATCACCGTGGCGCTGATCCCGACCAATCTGCCCGGCGTCGAGATCGGCCAGCGCCATCTGCCGTCGATGCAGGTGTTCCAGAACGGTCCGAACTGGGGCCGCGACGTCTTCATCCCACTGGATTATGTCATCGGCGGACAGCAGCGCCTGGGGCAGGGCTGGAAGATGCTGATGACGGCGCTCGCCGCCGGCCGCGGCATTTCGCTGCCGTCGCTGTCGGCGGCCGGTGCCGCCTATGCGGCGCGCACCACCGGCGCCTATGCGCGCATCCGCGAGCAGTTCGGCATCTCGATCTCCAAGTTCGAAGGCGTCGAGGAGCCGCTCGCGCGCATCGTCGCGACCGCCTATCAGCTCGATGCGGCACGCCGGTTGACCTGCGCGGCGCTCAATGCCGGCGTCCATCCCGCCGTCATCTCCGGCATCATGAAGCTGCACGCGACCGAGCGGATGCGCACCGCGATCGACGACGCCATGGACATCCATGGCGGCAAGGCGGTGATCGACGGTCCGCAAAACTATCTCGGCAATCTGCATCGCGCCGTTCCGGTCGGCATCACGGTCGAGGGCGCCAACATCCTGACGCGCAACCTCATCGTGTTCGGGCAGGGCGCGATTCGCGCCCATCCCTATCTGCTCGACGAGATGAATGCGCTGGCGGACACCGATCGTGAACGTGGGCTTACCGCCTTCGACAAGGCGTTCTGGAAACACGTCGGCCACAGCTTCCGGACCCTGCTCCGCGCCTTCGGCCGGAGCTGGACCTTTGGCGCCTTCGCGCTTGCGCCTGACGCCGGCGATGCCACGCCGTTCTACCGCCACCTCTCGCGCTACTCCGCGGCGTTCGCGCTCTGCGCCGACATGGCGCTGCTGACGCTCGGCGGCGCGCTCAAGCGCAAGGAGATGCTGTCCGCGCGGTTCGGCGACATCCTGTCCGAGCTGTATCTGCTCTCGGCCGCACTGAAGCGCTGGCAGGACGAAGGGCGGCAGAAGGAAGATTTTGCCGCGCTGGAATGGTGCATGGCGACGGGCTTCAGGACCATCGAGAGCCGGTTCGCCGAAATCCTAGCCAACCTGCCCAACCGCTTTGTCGCCGGCTTCCTCAAGCTCGTGGTGCAGCCGTTCGGCGCCCGCGTGCTCGGCCCGTCGGACCGCGTCGTGCACCAATGCGCTGCCATCGTGCTGGAGCCGTCGGCGGCGCGCGAGCGCCTGACGCCGGATCTCGCTCATGTCGATGACGACGGCGGCTTCGCCCGGCTGGAGCGTGCGTTCAAGCTGGTCGCGGCCACGGAAGCCATCGCCAGGCGCATGCGCGCGGCGCAGTTGCGCGACTGGAAGGATGCGGTCGCCAAAGGCGTGATCACGCAGGCCGAAGGCGAGCAGCTTGCTGCGGCCCGCCAAGCCGTCACTGAGGTGATCGAGGTCGACGATTTTGCGCCGGAGGCGCTGTCGCCGATTTACAAGAAAACCGTCAATGTGCATCAGTTCTTTCAGGAACTCGGTGAGCAGAGAGCGGCAGGCTGATGGCACGACCGGTATTCATCGTCGACGGCAGCCGGACGCCGTTTCTGAAGGCGCGGTCTGGGCCCGGGCCGTTCACGCCGGTCGATCTCGCCGTGCAGTGCGGCCGCCCGCTGCTGGCGCGCCAGCCATTTGCGCCTGACAGCTTCGACCAGGTCATCCTCGGCTGCGTCAACGTGATCGCCGACGAGATGAACCCGGCCCGCGTCGCCGCGCTTCGGCTCGGCATGGGCGAGGACATGGTCGCCTTTACCGTGCAGATCAACTGCGGCTCCGGCATGCAGTCGATCGACACCGCCTACCGCTACATCCGCGAGGGCCATGCCGACATGATCCTCGCTGGCGGCACCGAGGCCTTGAGCCACGCGCCGCTGGTCTGGCCGAATTCCGGCGTGCGCTGGTTCGCCGGTCTCGCGACCGCCAGGGGCGTGGCCGCCAAGCTCGCCGCCGCGTTCAAGCTGCGTCCGCGCGATCTCAAGCCGATCATCGGGCTGGAACGCGGGCTGACCGACCCCGTCACCGAACTGAACATGGGCCAGACCGCCGAGGTCGTCGGCCATCTCTTCGGCATCACCCGCGCGCAGTCCGATGC
The DNA here is from genome assembly GCF_045571495.1 of Bradyrhizobium centrosematis. Lineage (NCBI taxonomy): Bacteria > Pseudomonadati > Pseudomonadota > Alphaproteobacteria > Hyphomicrobiales > Nitrobacteraceae > Bradyrhizobium > Bradyrhizobium centrosematis. Next base: position 5,814,034 of record NZ_CP120703.1, on the reverse strand, counting down.
CTATGCCGCCGAGAGCCATCGCCGCCTCGCGCATGCGCAAGCCGCGGGATTTCTGAAAGGCGAGGTCGAGACCGCGTTCTCCCGCGACGGCAAGTTCTTCGACCATGACGACGGCGTGCGCCCGGACTCGACGGCCGAGACGCTGGCGAAGCTGAAGCCGGTGTTCGAGCGTCCCTGGGGTCAGGTCACGGCCGGCAATTCCTCGCAGATCACCGACGGCGCGTCCTGGGTGATCCTCGCTTCCGATGCGGCGGTGGCAAAGCACAAGCTCACGCCGAGGGCAGTTATCGTCGACAGCCATTGGGCGGCGCTCGATCCCGGCATCATGGGGCTCGGCCCCGTGATGTCGGCGACACCGCTGCTCCGGCGCAACGGCCTCAGGGTTCAGGACGTCGAGACCTGGGAGCTGAACGAGGCCTTCGCCACCCAGGTGCTCGGCTGTCTTGCGGCCTGGAACGATGAGAAATTCTGCCGCGAAATTCTCGGTCTCGACGGCGCGGCCGGCGAGATCGACCGTGAGAAGCTCAACGTGGATGGCGGCGCCATCTCGCTCGGCCACCCCGTCGGCACCTCCGGCAACCGCATCGTGCTGCATCTCGTCAATGCGATGAAGCGGCTCGGCACGCGGCGTGGCGTTGCCACCGAATGCATCGGTGGCGGGCTCGGCGGGGCCATGCTGATCGAGGCGGTGTGACCATGGATTCCAAGATCATGACCGCGCTTGAAAACCGCGTCCTCGAGCTCGGGCCCAAGCCCGCGCCAGACAGTCCATACAAGCACTTCAAGCTGACGCGCGATGAAGACGGCGTCGCCTGGCTGCTGTTCGACCGCGCCGATGCAAGCGCCAACACGCTGTCCTCCGACGTGATGGAGGAGTTCGATGCTGTGCTTGCGGCGATCGAGACCGAGCGCCCCGCGGGTCTTGTGATCCGCTCGGCAAAGCCGTCGGGCTTCATCGCCGGCGCCGACGTCAACGAATTCCGCGGTGCGTCCGATCCCGACATGGTGGAGACCCGTATCCGCGCCGCGCACGCCGTGGTCGACCATCTGGAAGCGCTCAAGCTGCCGACGGTCGCGGTCATCCATGGCTTCTGCCTTGGCGGCGGCCTCGAGGTTGCGCTCGCCTGCCAATCGCGCATCGCGATCGATGGCGCGCGCTTCGGCTTCCCCGAGGTGATGCTCGGCCTGCATCCCGGCCTCGGCGGCACCGCGCGTTTCACCGCGCTGGTCAATCCGACCCAGTCGATGGCGCTGATGCTGACCGGCCGCACCATCGATGCGCGCCGCGCCAAGGCGCTCGGCCTCGTCGATGCCGTCACCCAGGAGCGTCATGTCCGGGGCGCGGTGAAGGATGCGGTGTTCGGCCGCCTGAAACGGGCGCGCCCGCGCTTGCTGACGCGCGCGGCGAACCTCGGTCCCGTGCGCGGGCTTCTTGCCAAACGCATGCGCTCGGAGGCGGCGAAAGCGGCGTCCCGTGAGCACTATCCGGCGCCCTATGCGCTGATCGACCTCTGGGAGAGCCATGGCGGCAGCAAGGCGGCGATGCTGAAGGCCGAACAGGCGTCGTTCGCCAAGTTGATGGTGACGCCGACCGCGCAGAACCTGATCCGGGTGTTCTTCCTGCGCGAGCAGATGAAGAAGGCGTCAGGCTCCGGCAACGCGGTCAAGCATGTCCACGTCATCGGCGCCGGCGCCATGGGCGGCGATATCGCGGCTTGGTGCGCGGGGCAGGGCCTGCGCGTCTCGCTTGCCGACATGAAGCCGGAGCCGATCGCGGGCGCGGTGAAGCGCGCGGCCGAGCTCTACGGCAAGATCATCCGCAAACCGACCGAGGTGCGCGACGCGCTCGACCGCCTGATTCCGGATATGGACGGCGAGGGCGTCCGCAACGCCGATCTCATCATCGAGGCGGTGCCGGAAAAGCTCGAGCTGAAACAGAAGGTCTATGCCGGGCTCGAGCCGCGGATGAAACCGGGCGCGATCCTTGCGACCAACACGTCCAGCATTCCGCTGCAGGACTTGCGCACCACGCTGGCGCGGCCGGAGCGGCTGGTCGGCCTGCATTTCTTCAATCCGGTGTCGCGGCTGCAATTGGTCGAGATCGTCAGTCACGACGGCAGCGATGCGCAGGTGCTGAAGCAGGCGCTCGCCTTCGTCGGCGCCATCGACCGTCTGCCGCTTCACGTGAAGAGCTCGCCCGGCTTTCTCGTCAACCGCGCGCTGACGCCCTACATGCTGGAAGCCATGGTGATGCTGGACGAGAAGATCGACCAGCGCCTGATCGACGCCGCGGCCGAGCAGTTCGGCATGCCGATGGGGCCGATCGAGCTCGCCGATCAGGTCGGGCTCGACATCTGCCTCGACGTCGGCGACATGCTGCGTACCAAGTTCGGCGATCTGCTACCGCCGACGCCCGCCTGGCTACGTGACAAGGTTGCCAAGGGCGAGCTCGGCCGCAAGACCGGCAAGGGTTTCTACACCTGGAATGACGGCAAGGCGGAGAAGGCGCCGCTGCCCGAGACCGGCCCGCGCGTCACCGACCAAATGATCGACCGCCTGGTGCTGCCGATGTCCAATGTCTGCGTTGCCTGCTTGCGCGAAGGCATCGTCGACGATGCCGATGTGGTCGACGGCGCCATGATCTTCGGGACTGGCTATGCACCGTTCCGTGGCGGTCCCTTGAACTATGCGCGCACGCGCGGCGTGGAGAATGTCGTGTCCACCTTGCGCGGGCTCGCTAATCGATTCGGCGGGCGTTTCGCGCCGGATCCGGGCTGGGACAGTTTGCAATAAGGCTGTCGGCAAGAAAGATGCTATCCTGGGTGGTGGAGCCCTTCGGGAGTATCGCCGATGCCGACGATCCCGTTCTTCAAGCATGCGACCCTGCGCGAGATCATCATCACGCGGCTATGCTGCGCGGCCGATGTCGTCGTGATCCTGTGTTGCGCAGGCTATCTCGTCGGGCGTTATCCCGAGGTGGGATTGCCCTTGTCGTGGTTGATCGCGGCGCTCCTCGCCGGATATTTCCTCGCTGACCTTTTTTCGGGGCTGGTGCATTGGGTGGTCGACACCTGGCTCGACGAAGGGATGCTCGGCCGCGGCATCGCGATCACGCGGGAGCATCACACCCACCCCAGCCATGTTCTGCTCTACGGCTTCTTCGACCAGGCGTCCCTCGGTGCGGCGCCGAGCGCGGTGGTGGTCGGGGTCGCGGCCGCCGTCACGGCGTTGTTTCCGGTTTTCGCGCTCACCTATGCGCTGATGATCGTCTGGTTCGTGATCGCGACCTGCATGCTGTTCGGCATGGGCTTCCACAATCTCGCGCACCGGCCGGTCCGCCCGCCGCTCCTGCGCATGGCTCAACGGCTGCATCTGGTCTGCTCACCCGAGCATCATTGGTGTCATCACCGTGACCACACCATCCGCTATTGCGTCATCAATGGATGGGCCAATTATCCGTGCGACCGTTTCCGGCTATGGAGCAGGCTGGAACGGCTGGTCACGGCAACGACCGGACGCGCGCCGCGGGCCGACGATGCGGAGTGGCAACGCAGGCTGAACGATACCGGGATCGTCGTCGGGTCGCCGCGGCCGAATGGATAGCGCAAGCTCGCCTCGCCTCGATGTTGCGCAAGGCGCCGCGGCTTTGTATCCAGAGCCGAGAGCCGCGGGAGATCAACATATGACCGACACGCACGTGCACGCCCCTATCACCTCCGACACCGGGCCGAGCGGCGACCTTTGCATCCGCACGCTGGCAATGCCCGCCGACACCAACGCGAATGGCGACATCTTCGGTGGCTGGCTGCTGAGCCAGATGGATGTCGGCGGCGGCGTGTTTGCGTCGAAGGTCGCGAAGTCGCGCACCGTGACGGTCGCGATCGAGGCGATGAATTTTCGCAAGGCGGTCTATGTCGGCGACCTCGTGTCGGTCTACGCCAATCTCGTACGCGTGGGCCGCACCTCGCTCACCGTGCATCTGGAAGCATGGGCGCTGCGTCGCGGGGAGGAGCATCCGTTTCTCGTCACCGACGGCAACTTCACTTACGTCTCGATCGACGAGCACGGCCGCCCGCAAGCGGTTCGTTCGTCGGCAACGATCGCGACGTAATCGCGCGCGACGCCCTGTCTCATCTCGCGAAAGCGTGGCAGGCGCTGCCAAACGCGGCGCGAGTAAGTCATCTTCGTCGCCGCTTCGCCAAGAACCAGTCATAAAACGGATGAGGTCCCGGCGTACTCAATTGCGTGTCGATTCGGGGTGGAAACGGCCTCAAATGCCTGGGGAACCTTTGGGCAGGAGTACCGTTATTTGCCCGCACTGAGGAATCCACGGACCATGCCGGACAGCTACATCATCGAAGTCGATTCGCAGACCGCGGGTATCGTCGTTCGTTCTTCTGGAGGCTACTGCTTCTTCGCCTCGTCCCACCGATTCAACCGTCTCGAAGGTCAGCTTTTCCGCAACGCCCGCGAAGCCGAGCGCGCTGCGCGCAGGCTGGTGAATGGCGAGGTGAAGGAGGCGGCGTAAGCGCCTGCTGGGCGTTCCGGGCGCGCGGGACGGGGGCGGAATTTTTTGCCGAGCACACCGCTCCCCTTCTCGAGAAGGTGGCGCGAAGCGCCGGATGAAGGGTCTCTCTCCGCGAATTCTTTGGCATAAGGACTCGCGGAGAGAGACCCCTCACCCGTCTCGCCGCTTCGCCATAGCCGATGCAAAGCATCGGCGTTCTTAAGAACGGCGGCCGGAGGCCGCCTATGCCACCCTCTCCCACAAGGGGAGAGGGTTAGAAGTCATCACAATTTCGTCGCGGCTCGTGACAAGAGCTTCCACTCGTCGCCTTGCTTCTGCCAGTTCATCAGGATGTGAAGATTGGTCGATACTTTCTTCCCATCGGCCGCCATTTCCTGCTCCCCCAGCCAGTGGAAGCGCACGATTGCGGCGGGACCGACGACTTTGATGGTCGGATCCTTGTACTCGATCGACAGGAATTTGGATTTGCCGTCGGTGGCGTTGGCGATGAACGTCGCCTTGTCCTCGACCTTGCCGCTGGAATGGCTGTAGCTCAGATCGTCCCAGCACAGCGCCCCAAGCGCCTTCGGGTCGGCCGCGATCTGGGCGAGGCGGAAGGCCTCGACCTTCTTCGCCACCGCTTCCTCGTCTGCTGAGGCCGCCAGCGCCGGTGTCGTGAATGCCAGTGCAGAGACGGCCAAAGTCGAGAGAGCCAGATCGCGTCGGTTGATCGTCATCGTTTCCTCCTTTTTGATCTTGCGCCGAGTGTTACAGCCGCGCGCGGCTTTGTCGAGTGTCGCGTGAGGGACGTGTGGATGCGTCATTGCGCGATCGAGGCTGTATTGATACGTCTTCCGCATCGATGCGTCGCGCATTTGGGAAAGTACGGAAATGATCGAGGCCAAACACGATGCGATGGGCAAGGCGTTGCTGTTCGACATCGACGGCACGCTCGCCGACACCGACCCGTTGCACCTGAAGGCCTTCAACCAGGTGCTCGGTCCGCACGGTCATGTCTTCGACCACGCGCGCTTCTCCCGGGAGCTGCAAGGCTTCGCCAATGTCGCGATCGGCGAGCGCTTTCTGTCCCACGAGGCGCCGGAACGGCGCGCCCTGATCCTCGATGCGAAGGAGGAAGTCTTCCGCACGCTGGTGGCCGGCCAGATCAGGCCGCTGCCGGGCCTGATGGCACTGCTTGACCGGGCCGACAGCGCGGGCGTTCCCATGGTCGCCGTGACCAATGCACCGCGTCTGAACGCCGAGCTGCTGCTCTCCGGCCTCGGCATCACGCATCGCTTCAAAGCGCTCGTGATCGGCGCCGAGCTGCCGCACGGCAAGCCTCACCCGCTGCCCTATCAGGAAGGGCTGCGTTTTGTCGGCGCAAGGCCGGAGACCTCGATCGCATTCGAGGACTCCCGCACGGGTGTGCAGTCCGCCACCGCGGCCGGCATTCCGACCATCGGCATCCGGACCAGCCTCAGCCATGCTGACCTGGTTGCGTCAGGCGCGGTCGCCTCCGCCAGCACGTTCGACGATCCCGGCCTGATCGCACGTCTTGCGAGCGTCATGGCTTGGTAGGAAATGGCGCGGTGAGGCCTTCATCCATTAACCGTGATCGGCGCGCGCATTGACCGAAGGCGCGAACCGCCGCACCATGCACCATCCTGATTTGAGGCCCTCGCCGTGACTGGACTGACCCATCGCCAAGCCGAAATCCTCAACATCGCGCGCGCCTCCGGCCGTGTCATGGTCGAGGAGCTCGCGCGCCGCTTCGAGGTGTCCGCGCAGACCATCCGCAAGGATCTCAACGATCTCTGCGAGCGGAGATCGCTGACCCGTATCCATGGCGGCGCCATCATCGCCTCGGGCGTCGAGAATCTCGCCTATGAGGCGCGCCGCTTCGTCGCAGCGGACGAGAAGAAGGCCATTGGCGCCGCGGCCGCATCGCTGATCCCGAACGGCTGCTCCCTCTTCATCAATATCGGCACCACGACGGAAGAGGTCGCGAGCGCGTTGACCTCGCACGAGGATCTGCTCGTCATCACCAACAATCTCAACGTCGCGATGCTGCTCTACCGTCATCCCCGCATCGAGGTCGTGGTCGCCGGCGGAACGGTCCGACGCGCCGATGGTGCGGTCGTTGGCTCGACAGCGACACAGTTGATCGGCCAGTTCAAGGTTGACTATGCCATCATCGGCGCGTCGGCGATCGATGAAGAGGGCGCGCTGCTCGACTTCGACTATCGCGAGGTGCAGGTGGCGCAGGCCATCATCGCCAATGCCCGCAGTGTCATGCTGGTCGCCGATTCCACCAAGCTGCGTCGCAGCGCGCCGGTCCGCATCGCGCACATCACCCAGATCCAGACCTTCGTCACCGATCAGGAGCTGCCCGAGCGCCTCGCCACCATCTGCCACAGCAAGGGCATCGAGGTGGTTGAAGCGCTGCCGAAGGGCGCGGACATCGACGATGCGCCGGCCGAGGTGCAGGATGCGGCACCCGAAGCCGCGCCGGTTGTGCGGCTGAGATAGCAGCGGCTAAGCGTCGTCCCACGGGTTGAGCAGCGCGACGCCGAAGGCCGCAAAATCCTTCACGTTGCGTGTGACGAGCGTGAGATCGTTGACGAGCGCAGTCGCCGCAAAGAAGCCACCCATGACGGACAACGCGACGCCGATCCTACGGCTCTCTGCCATGAGGTCACCCCAGCGCTCGGCCACCGCGTGATCGATCGGCAGGACGCGTCCGGCAAACCGTGCCGGCAGATCGTGGGCAAGCCAGGCGGCGAGCGCGGTGCGCCGGCGCCCGTCCTCCAGCAAGGCGACGCCGCGGCGAAGCTCGGCAATCGATGCAACGCTGATGAACGCGCGGTCCTCGTCGATCGTATCCAGCCACGTCAGGACGTTCGGCGAAGGCGTGGGCCGCTGAACTTCCGACAGCACGTTGGTGTCGAGCAGAAGATTCACTGCATTTCGTCGCGTGGCGTGTCGTGCATGCGCTCGAGTTCAACGTCGGCGCCACGTAGCGGTGAGGCCAGCAGGAATTCCGCGAGCGTGCCCTTGCGCGCGGTCTTGCGAGCCCATTCCTCGGCGGAAACGACGACGGCGCTGGGCTTGCCGTGTCGGGTGATGATCTGCGGGCCGTTTTCGGCACGGTCGATCACCTCCGACAGTCGCGCCTTGGCGTTGGCGAGCGTCCAAGTGTCATCAGTCGGAAGCGCGTCCGGTGCAGTGTTTCGATCGGCCATGCAAGTTGTAAACCAATATGACTAACGTGACTATAATTTTGGATGCTGGATCATTCAAGGGCCCGCTGCTTCTGGGATGGTCGTCAATGCTGCTCATTCCCGCGGCCCTTTGCCCCTCAAAAAGTTCCTCTTTCACTTCCTTTCGCCTCTCTTTCATCTTGCTTTCGTTTTTGGGTGTGATCTAATCAAAAGCGAAAGTAGCCGCTCGAAGGAACGGGCGGCCGTCGGGGGATGCGTCTGTTGGAGCGTATTTTCGACCTCGCCATCATTGGAGGCGGTGTGAACGGCTGCGGCATCGCGCGCGATGCGGTGGGCCGGGGCAACACGGTTTTCCTGTGCGAAATGAACGACCTGGCGTCCGGGACCTCCTCCTGGTCGACCAAGCTGGTGCATGGCGGCCTGCGCTATCTCGAATATTACGAGTTTCGCCTGGTCCGCGAGGCACTGATCGAGCGCGAGATCCTCTGGGGCATCGCGCCCCATATCATCCGCCCCTTGCGTTTCGTGCTGCCGCATCATGCCGGCCTGCGCCCGGCCTGGCTGCTGCGCCTCGGCCTCTTCCTCTATGACCACATCGGGGGCCGTCATCTGTTGCCGGCCACGCGATCGGTCGATCTCGGGCGTGACGAGGTCGGCAAGCCGCTGATCCCGAATCGCTACAGCCGCGCCTTCGAATATTCCGACTGTTTCGTCGACGACGCCCGCCTCGTCGTGCTCAACGCGCGCGATGCCGCCGACAAGGGCGCCGAGATTCGCACCCGCACCCGTGCCACCGAGATCCGCCAGTCAGGCGGCCTCTGGACCGTCGGCATGATCAACACGCTGACCGGTGAGCGTTCGCAGATCCAGGCCCGCGCGCTGGTCAATGCTGGCGGCCCCTGGGTCGAGGACGTGCTCGGCCGCGGCGCCGGCGTCAATGCGAAGGCCAAGGTGCGCCTGGTGCAGGGCTCGCATATCGTGGTCAGGAGGCTCTACGACCACGACCGCGCCTACATGTTCCAGAACGCGGACGGCCGCATCATCTTCGTGATTCCCTATCAGGACGATTTTACGCTGATCGGGACCACCGACCGCGACTATGACGGCGATCCCGCCAAGGTGAAGGCGACACCTGAGGAAATCCAGTATCTCTGCACGGCGGCGAGCGAATATCTGGCCAAGCCGGTGACACCGCAGGACGTGGTCTGGACCTATTCCGGCGTGCGCCCGCTCTATGATGACGGCGCCAGCGAAGCCAAGGCCGCAACGCGCGACTACGTGTTCGAGCTCGACACGCCCGGCGGGGTGCCGCTGCTGTCGATCTATGGCGGCAAGATCACGACCTATCGCCGCCTTGCCGAAGAGGCGCTGGAGCGTCTCGCGCCCTATCTGCGCAGCGCAAAGGCGCGCGAGGGCTGGACCGGCAAATGGCCGCTGCCCGGCGGTGACATGAACGTCTCCGACATTGACGGGCTGATTGCCGAGCTCCAGCGCGGCTATCCCTTCCTCAGTCACGCGCATGCGCGGCGACTTGCGCGCGCCTATGGCACGAGGGCCATCAAGCTGCTGGGCGATGCCAAATCGGCCGCCGATCTTGGCCAGTCCTTCGGTGCGACGCTGACCGAACGCGAGGTCCGATATCTCATCGCCAACGAATGGGCCGTGACCGCCGAAGACGTCGTCTGGCGCCGTTCCAAGCTCGGCCTGCGACTATCTGACGACGAGATCGCCGTGCTTGACGACTGGATCAGAACCCACGCGGTGCCGCAAAGTCCCCTGCTGGAAGCGGGAGGACGCTCATGACCGTGACACTCGAACACGTGACCCGAACCGTCGATGGCGTCGCGCACATCCGTGACGTCTCGCTGACGCTGGAGAGCGGGACCCTCAACGTGCTGCTCGGGCCGACGCTGTCGGGCAAGACCTCGATCATGCGGCTGCTCGCCGGCCTCGACAAGCCGACCACGGGCAAGGTGGTGGTGAACGGCAAGGACGTCACCGGCGCCGACGTGCGCCAGCGTTCGGTCGCGATGGTCTACCAGCAGTTCATCAACTACCCCTCGCTGACGGTCTACGAGAACATCGCTTCGCCCCTGCGCGTGCAGGGCAAGCCGCGCGACGAGATCGAGGCGCGCGTGGCCGAGGCCGCAAAGCTGCTGCGGCTCGAGCCGTTCCTGAAGCGCACCCCGCTCCAGCTCTCCGGCGGCCAGCAGCAGCGCACCGCCATCGCGCGCGCGCTGGTCAAGGGTGCCGATCTCGTGCTGCTCGACGAGCCGCTCGCCAATCTTGACTACAAGCTCCGCGAGGAGCTGCGCGCCGAGCTGCCGCGCATCTTCGAGGCCTCGGGCGCGATCTTCGTCTATGCCACCACCGAGCCGACCGAGGCGCTGCTGCTCGGCGGCAACACGGTGTGCATGTGGGAAGGCCAGGCGCTGCAGATGGGCGAGACCACCAATGTCTATCGTAGGCCGCAGACGCTTCGCGTCGCCCAGGTGTTCTCCGATCCGCCGCTCAACCTCGTCGGCATCGAGAAGAAGAATGGCTCGGTGCAATATGCCGGCGGCACCGCGTCGCCGGCCTCCGGCCTCTATTCGTCGCTGGCCGACGGCGCCTATCGCGTCGGCTTCCGTGCGCATCAGCTTGCGCTGGCCAATGGCGAGGCCGACCGCCACGCCTTCCACGCCACTGTCACGGTGACCGAGATCACCGGTTCGGAGAGCTTCGTGCATTTGACCCGTGACGGATCGAACTGGGTTGCGGTGCTGCACGGCGTGCACGAGTTCGAGCCCGGCCAGATGCTCGATGCCGTGCTCGATCCCAATAACGTTTTCGTATTTGACGCGGCGGACCGTCTGGTCGCCGCGCCTGGCTCGTAAGAGGGAGGTGCGCATGGCCCGCATTGACCTCGTCGATCTCGCCCATTCCTACGGCGGCAACGACGCGCCGCAGGAGAGCTTTGCACTGAAGCCGGTGACCATGACCTGGCGGCAGGGCGGGGCCTACGCGCTGCTCGGCCCAAGCGGCTGCGGCAAGACCACGCTGCTCAACGTCATCTCCGGCATCATCACCCCCTCGCGCGGGAAGATCCTGTTCGACGGCAAGGACATCACACCGCTGTCAACCCAGAAGCGCAACATCGCCCAGGTGTTCCAGTTTCCGGTGATCTACGACACCATGACGGTCGGACAGAACCTGGCATTCCCGCTGAAGAACCGCGGCGTGCCGAAGGCCGAGATCGACAAGCGCGTCGCCGAGATCGGCCGCCTGCTCGATCTCGAACCCTATCTGAACCGCAAGGCGACGCGCCTCACCGCCGACGCCAAGCAGAAGATCTCGCTCGGCCGCGGCCTCGTCCGTTCCGACGTCGCCGCCGTGCTGTTCGACGAGCCGCTGACGGTGATCGACCCCGAGCTGAAATGGCAGCTCCGCTCGAAGCTGAAGGCGCTGCATCGCGAGCTCGACCTCACGATGATCTACGTCACCCATGACCAGACCGAGGCGCTGACTTTCGCCGACACCGTCGTCGTCATGCATGACGGCCGCGTGGTGCAGAGCGGCACCCCGGCCGAGCTGTTCGACAAGCCCGCGCACACTTTCGTCGGCTATTTCATCGGCTCACCCGGCATGAACATCCTGCCGGCCGAGGTGAGGGGGCGCGAGGCGCGCATTGGCGGCCACGTCATCGCGCTCAACCGCGCTTACGACAATCTGCCTGCCGGCGCGAAGATCGAGATCGGCGTCCGTCCCGAATTCGTCGAGATCGTGGCGCCTGCGCCGGGCCTGCTCACCGCGAAGATCGAGCGCATCGACGATCTCGGCCGCATCCGCTTTGCGCGGACGCGCCTCGGTGACGCCAAGCTCGCGGCGCGTGCGCCCGCGGGCTTCACGTCATCCGACGGCGACGCCGGGCTGAAATTCGATCCGTCGCATGTTCACGTCTATGCCGACAGCCTTCTGGTGGAGGGAGCCGCCTGATGGACAAGACCGTCAACCAAAAAGCCTGGTTCCTGGTGCTGCCGGTGTTCCTGGTGGTCGCCTTCTCGGCGGTGCTGCCGCTGATGACGGTGGTGAACTATTCGATGCAGGACACCTTCGGCAACAACCAATTCTTCTGGAACGGCGTCGGCTGGTTCAAGGAATTGCTCGATCCTTCGACCGATCTCGGTGGCCGCTTCCTCGCCTCGCTCGGCCGCAACCTGTTCTTCTCGCTGGTGATCCTCGCGATCGAGGTGCCGCTCGGCATCGTGGTCGCCTTGTCGATGCCGCGCCAGGGCTGGACCGTGGCGGCCTGCCTCGTCATCCTCGCGCTGCCGCTGCTGATTCCGTGGAACGTGGTCGGCACCATCTGGCAGATCTTCGGACGGCCGGACATCGGCCTGCTCGGCTATGTGCTGAACGCTGCCGGCCTGGACTACAATTACGTTTCCAACGATATCGATGCCTGGGTCACCGTCATCGTGATGGACGTCTGGCACTGGACCAGCCTCGTCGCGCTATTGTGCTATGCCGGCCTGAAATCCATCCCGGAAGCCTATTACCAGGCCGCGCAGATCGACGGCGCCTCGCGCTGGGCCGTGTTCAAGGCGATCCAGCTGCCGAAGATGAACCGCGTGCTGCTGATCGCGGTGCTGCTGCGCTTCATGGACAGCTTCATGATCTACACCGAGCCGTTCGTCGTCACCGGCGGCGGACCCGGCAACTCCACCACCTTCGTGTCGATCGAGCTCGTCAAGATCGCGCTCGGCCAGTTCGACCTCGGCAAGGCCGCGGCGCTGTCGCTGGTCTACAACCTCATCATCCTGATCGTCTGCTGGATCTTCTACACCGTCATGACCAATGCGGGCACCGAACGTAAACAGCAGGAAGGAGCCGCGTGATGCATTCGATTCCCGGCCGCCGCCTCGTCATGGGGCTGTTCCTGATCTTCCTGCTGCTGCCGATCTACTGGCTCGTCAACATGAGCTTCAAGACCAACAGCGAGATCGTCTCGACGATGACGCTGTGGCCGCACACGCCGACGCTGCAGCACTACAAGCGCATCTTCACCGACGAGAGCTGGTATTCCGGCTACATCAATTCGCTGGAATACGTCGTCCTCAACACCATCATCTCGATCTCGGTGGCGCTGCCGGCAGCCTATGCGTTCTCGCGCTACCGCTTCCTCGGCGACAAGCACCTGTTCTTTTGGCTGCTGTCGAACCGCATGGCGCCGGCCGCGGTCTACGCGCTGCCGTTCTTTAACCTCTATTCGGCGATCGGCCTGTTCGATACGCCCTGGGCGGTGGCGCTCGCGCACTGCATCTTCAACGTACCGCTGGCGGTCTGGATCCTCGAAGGCTTCGTCTCCGGCGTGCCGCGCGAGATCGACGAGACCGCCTTCCTCGACGGCTACTCGTTTCCGCGCTTCTTCATCAAGATCCTGGTGCCGCTGATCGCGAGCGGCATCGGCGTCGCGGCCTTCTTCTGCTTCATGTTCTCCTGGGTCGAGCTGTTGCTGGCGCGCACGCTGACCTCGGTGTCGGCCAAGCCGATAGCGGCGATCATGACGCGCACGGTGTCGGCCTCGGGCATGGACTGGGGCCTGCTCGCGGCCGCCGGCGTGCTCACCATCATCCCGGGCGCACTCGTGATCTGGTTCGTCCGCAACTACATCGCGAGCGGCTTCGCGCTCGGTCGCGTGTGAGGAGGCATAAATGGAATCCATCGCATGGATGGCCTGGACGCTGCCGACGGCGATCTTCTTCGCCGCGCTCGCCTGCACGCTTGCCGTGATGACCTGGCTCGCAGCCGTTTATCCCGAAGCCGAGCGCGTCGGCGTGCTGCGCATTCCGACCACGCGCGGCGACCGCCTGTTCATTTCGCTGATTTCAGCGGCGGTGATCCATCTGCTCTGGATCGGCTTGTTCGGTACCGACGCGATCGCAACGCTGCCGATCGGCGAGGAGGGCGTCGAGATCTCGCGCCTGTGGCTCGCAAGTGGAATTTCGCTGGTGATGGCCGTGCTCATTTTCCGCACGGTCTGAAGCTTGCGAAGGGACGGCCAGATCCGGGGGGCAACCCGGGCCTGTATAAAAGTTTGTCGCTGCAACGGAGGAACAACATGCGACAGTTTAGGAGAAGGAAAGGTCCATTGACCAAGAGCAGTTTTCTGACCATGTCCAGCGCCGCCGCCATCATGGCGGTGTCGTTCGCCGTCTCGGCGCCGGTCCGCGCCGCCGACGACGCCGTGATCCAGAAGTGGATCGCGGAATTCCAGCCCTCGACGCTGTCGAAGGAAGACCAGAAGAAGGAGCTGGAGTGGTTCGCCAAGGCCGCCGAGCCGTTCAAGGGCATGGAGATCAACGTCGTCTCGGAGACCATCACCACCCACGAATATGAATCGCAGACGCTGGCCAAGGCGTTCTCCGAGCTGACTGGCATCAAGCTCAAGCACGACCTCATCCAGGAAGGTGACGTCGTCGAGAAGCTGCAGACCCAGATGCAGTCCGGCAAGAACGTCTATGACGGCTGGATCAACGATTCCGATCTGATCGGCACGCACTTCCGCTACGGCCAGACGGTCGTGCTGTCGGACTACATGGCGGGCGAGGGCAAGGACGTCACCGATCCCATGCTCGACGTCAACGACTTCATCGGCAAGTCGTTCACGACCGGTCCGGACGGCAAGCTCTATCAGCTGCCCGACCAGCAGTTCGCCAACCTCTATTGGTTCCGCTACGACTGGTTCACCAACCCCGACTACAAGGCCAAGTTCAAGGCCAAGTATGGCTACGAGCTCGGCGTGCCCGTGAACTGGTCCGCCTATGAGGACATCGCCGAGTTCTTCACCAACGACATCAAGGAGATCAACGGCGTCAAGATCTACGGCCATATGGACTATGGCAAGAAGGACCCCTCGCTCGGATGGCGCTTCACCGACGCCTGGCTGTCGATGGCCGGCAACGGTGACAAGGGCATTCCGAACGGTCTGCCGGTCGACGAATGGGGCATCCGCATGGAAGGCTGCCGCCCGGTCGGCTCCTCGGTCGAGCGTGGTGGCGACACCAACGGTCCGGCCGCGGTCTACTCGATCACCAAGTACCTCGAGTGGCTGAAAAAGTATGCGCCGCCGCAGGCCCAGGGCATGACGTTCTCCGAAGCGGGCCCGGTGCCTGCCCAGGGCAACATCGCCCAGCAGATGTTCTGGTACACCGCCTTCACCGCCGACATGGTGAAGCCGGGCATCGCCGTGATGAACGCGGACGGTACGCCGAAATGGCGTATGGCTCCGTCGCCGCATGGTGCGTACTGGAAGGAAGGCATGAAGCTAGGCTACCAGGACGCCGGCTCCGTGACGCTCTTGAAGTCGACCCCGGCGGATCGCCGCAAGGCGGCCTGGCTCTATCTCCAGTTCATCATCTCCAAAACGGTGAGCTTGAAGAAGAGCCATGTCGGTCTCACCTTCATTCGTGAATCCGACATCTGGGACAAGTCGTTCACGGAGCGTGCGCCGAAGCTCGGCGGTCTGATCGAGTTCTACCGCTCGCCCGCGCGCGTGCAGTGGACCCCGACCGGCAACAACGTGCCCGACTATCCGAAGCTGGCGCAGTTGTGGTGGCAGAACATCGGCGATGCGTCGTCCGGTGCGAAGACGCCGCAACAGGCGATGGACGCGCTCGCCGCGGCCCAGGACTCGGTGATGGAGCGCCTGGAGAAGTCCGGCGTGCAGGGCGCCTGCGGTCCGAAGCTGCACAAGAAGGAGAAGCCGGAGTACTGGTTCGCGAAGGCCGAGAAGGACGGCACCATCGCGCCCCAGCGCAAGCTGGCCAACGAGAAGCCGAAGGGCGAGACGGTCGACTACGACACCTTGATCAAGTCGTGGCCGGCGACCCCCCCGAAGCGCGCGGAAGCGAAGTAACGTCGTGAGACGTTATGGCCGGGCTTGACCGGGACATCCATCCAAAACGAAAGGCCGGGAGCGATCCCGGCCTTTTCTTTTGCGCCTGTGGGGCGCCGTCTCCCCACGTCATTGCGAGCGCAGCGAAGCAAACCAGAGTCGTTCCGCGGATGTAGTCTGGATTGCTTCGTCGCAAGGGCTCCTCGCAATGACGGAGGATAGAGCGACGACGCGCCGCTATTCCGCCGGCTCGGCCGCGAGCGTCGGATAATCCGTGTAGCCCTTGGCGCCGCCGCCATAGAACGTATTCTTGTCCCAGTCGTTCAGCGCGGCGCCCGTCTTCAGCCGCTCGACGAGGTCGGGATTGGAGATGAACGGCTTGCCGAAGGCGATGAGATCGGCCGCGTTCGCGTCCAGCACCTTGGTGGCGAGATCGAAATCGTAGCCGTTGTTGGCGACGTAGGCGCCGGAGAAGCGCTTGCGCAAGGACGCATAGTCGAACGGTGCGATGTCGCGCGGCCCACCGGTGGCGCCTTCGACCACGTGGAGATAGACCAGCTTCAGCGCGTTGAGGCCGTCGACGATGTGGTCGTACAGGGCCTGCGGGTTGGAATCCGAGATGTCGTTGGCGGGCGTGACCGGCGAGATGCGGATGCCGGTCCGCTCGGCGCCGGCCTCGGCGGCAACGGCCTTGGAGACCTCCAGCATCAGCTTCGCGCGGTTCTCGATCGAGCCGCCATAGGCGTCGGTGCGCTTGTTGGTCCCGTCCTTGGCGAACTGCTCGAGCAGGTAGCCGTTGGCGCCGTGGATCTCGACGCCGTCGAAGCCGGCCTCCAGCGCGTTCTTGGTGGCACGCTTGAAATCGTCGATAATCCCAGGAATCTCGGAAAGCTCGAGCGCGCGCGGCTCGGAGACATCGGCGAAGCCGCCGTTCACGAAGGTCTTGCCCTTGGCGCGGATTGCGCTCGGCGCCACCGGGGCTGCTCCGTTCGCCTGCAGATCGACATGCGAGATGCGGCCGACATGCCAGAGCTGGATGAAGATCTTGCCGCCGCGCTCATGAACCTTGTCGGTGACCTTGCGCCAGCCGGCGACTTGGTCCTTGCTGTAGATGCCGGGGGTGTCCTGATAGCCCTGGCCCTGCTGCGAGACCTGGCTCGCTTCGGTGATCAGCAGGCCTGCGGAGGCGCGCTGGGCGTAATAGTCGGCGGCGAGCGCGCCGGGTACGAAGGTGCCGGGAACGGCGCGGTTGCGCGTTAGGGGCGCCATGACGAGGCGGTTGGCCAATGTGATCGGGCCGAGCTTGTAGGTCTCAAACAATTTGGTCGAACGGCTCATGGGAGATGTTTCCAGACGGTGGGAGGTCAGGAACACTTGTGCATCGCGCAATCAGGCGCAAGAGACGAGCCATACGGAAATGCAGGCGAGCTACGCGGCAGCGCCCGCGTAGCATAATTCATGTGCAATTTCGGCCGCGACAGTGGATTTCGACTGTCGCGGCCGTGCGATTCTGCAAATCAGTTCAAGCCCATGAAATCGCGCTTGCCGATCTCGACGCCGTTGTGACGCAGGATGCCGTGGGCGGTAGCGCAGTGGAAATAGAAGTTCGGCAGCGAGAACGCGCTCAGGAACTGCTGGCCCTTCAGGGTCGTGGTCTTGTCGGGCCCGGTCGGGAAAGTGACGTCCTTGCTCTCGGCACCTTCGAACTGCTCGGGCTTGAACGACTTCACATAGTCGATGGTCTTCGCCAGCCGCTGCTTCAATTCCGCAAAGCTGGTCTCGGTGTCGGGCGTCGAGGGCACGTCGCTATGGGTCAGTCGCGCGCAGCCCTTGGTGGCGAAATCGCTCACGAGCTGGATCTGCCGCGACAGCGGCAGCATGTCCGGGTACAGGCGGGAGCCGAGCAACACGCCCGGGTCGATCTTCTTGGCCGCGCAATGCGCCTCGGCCTTGGTGAGCAGCCCGGTCATGCTGTTCAGCATCTGCAAATAAGCGGGGACGACGGCGTCGTAGAAGGACATGTGATGCTCGCTGGTGAATGGGGAAAATCTCAGGAGAAAACCTGAGCCACTCACATGGGAGGCTCATGAAAAAATACAATCGCGCGAGGCGGTTTGTGCGATGCGAAAATTCTACGGTGCCCACCTGCGGCGTCGTCGCCTGCGTAGGCGGGCGATCCAGTACTCCGAGGCAGCAGGGATTGAGCCGATAGGCCGCGGCGTACTGGATTCCCCGCCTTCGCGGGGAATGACTACGGAAAGACTATTTACCGCACCACTCCCGCCGGCTGGGCCTGCGCCGTGCCGCCGCGCATGCGGGCGAGCAGCTCGGCGGTCGGCCAGGAATCGGCAGGCAGGCCGAACTTGATCTGCATCGCCTTCACCGCGGTCCGGCTCTGCTGGCCCAGCACGCCGTCGATCTTGCCGACATTGAAGCCGGCGCGCGCCAGGAGCTGCTGTAATTCCTTCAGCTCGCTGAACGGCAGCTGCGGCACCGGTTGGGCCGGCTTGCGCATCGGCGCCGCGCCCGCAATCCGCGAGGCGAGATAGCCCGCCGTGGTCGAATAGATCAGCGAGTTGTTCCACTCGGTGTAGGCCGCGAAATTCGCATAGGCCATGAAGGCCGGCCCAAAGCGCCCCATCGGCAGCAGCACGGAGGCCGGCAGATTGTCGTTTGGTAGCGGCCGTCCGTCGGGGTAGGTCACCCCTAGCTGCGCCCATGTCGAGCGCGGCTCGCGCACCGTGAGATCGGTCTTCTCCCACTGCAGGTTCGGCGGCACCTTGATCTCCTCCAGCCACGGCTCGCCGCGCCGCCACTTCAATCCGTTGGCGATGTAGTTTGCGGTCGAGCCGATCACGTCGGCTGGTGAGCGCAACAGGTCGCGTCGTCCGTCGCCGTCGTAATCGACCGCGTAGTTGACGTAATGCACGGGCAGGAATTGCGTCTGCCCGAGCTCGCCGGCCCAGGAGCCGATCATCTCGTCGGGAGAGAGATCGCCGCGGTCGATGATCTTCAGTGCGGCGATAGTCTCGTTCACGAACATCTCCGAGCGGCGGCAATCATAGGCCAGCGACACCAGCGACTTCAGTGTCGGCAGATTGCCCATGTTGGCGCCGAAGTCGCTCTCCAGCCCCCAGAACGCGGCGATCACCGCCGGCGGCACGCCATATTCCTTCTCGGCGCGCGCGAACGCCGCCGCATATTGCTTGATGTGCTGCTGGCCGTTCTGCATGCGATAGGGCGCGGCCATGCGGCCGGCGAATTCGGTGAAGAGTTGGCCGAACACGCGTTGGCCGCGGTCGCGGTTGACGATGCCCTGGTCGTAGACGAGATAGGGCGAAGCCTCCGCGATCGTCCGCTGCGACACGCCGGCCGCCACCGCCTGTTGCTTCACGTCGGCCAGGAAGCGGTCGAAGCTCGCGCCGTTGTGGCACGACGCCGCGCGCGGCGAGGGCGCGATGGCCTTTGGAGCCGCGGGCCTGGCGGGTGACGGCGCAAGCTGGGCGGAGGCGGGAATGGCGAGGGCAAGAACAATGGCGGCCGCGATCGCAAATCGGGTCAGGAGCATGAGGTTTCCGCGAGGGGGAGACGTTGGGGATTCCCGCTAAGTTTAGTGGAATGATCGATCTCAAACCATCCCCTCGTCATTCCGGGGCGATGCGTAGCATGAACCCGGAATCTCGAGATTCCGGGTTCATCCTTCGGGCGCCCCGGAATGACGGTGCTTGACCGCGGCTCCGCGACGCACCTTGAAACCTTGCATCCGGGCCGGGGTCATCCCTACCTCATGTCTGCCGGCCTGCTGGCGCCTCCAGCCTGCCGCAGCCGGCTCAGGAGACGGCCATGAACTACCGCAATTCTGCTCGCAGGCCTCACCGCCCTGTTCATGGGCGTCGGCTATCTGATCGGCGGTGCGTCCGGCGCCATGATCGCGCTCGTCATTGCCGCCGCGACCAATCTTTTCACCTACTGGAACTCCGACCGCATGGTGCTCTCGATGTACGGCGCCCATGAGGTCGACCGTTCGACCGCCCCGGAGCTGGTCGGGCTGGTCGCCGAGCTCGCGGGCCGTGCAGGCCTGCCGATGCCGCGGGTGTTCCTGATGGACGAGGCGCAGCCGAACGCGTTCGCGACCGGACGAAACCCGCAAAATGCCGCGGTCGCCGTCACCACCGGCCTGATCCGCCAGCTCAGCCGCGAGGAGCTCGCCGGCGTGATCGCCCATGAGCTTGCCCATATCAAAAATCACGACACGCTGCTGATGACGATCACCGCGACCATCGCGGGCGCGATCTCCATGCTGGCCCAGTTCGGCATGTTCTTCGGCGGCAATCGCGAGAACAACAATGGTCTCGGCATCGTCGGCTCGATCCTGATGATGATCCTCGCTCCGCTCGGCGCCATGCTGGTGCAGATGGCGATCAGCCGCACCCGCGAATATGCCGCGGACAATCTCGGCGCGCGCATCGCGGGGCAACCGATGTGGCTGGCCTCAGCGCTGGTGAAGATCGAGGGCGCTGCGCACCAGGTCCCGAACTACGAGGCCGAGCGAAATCCAGCGACCGCGCATATGTTCATCATCAATCCGCTGTCGGGTCATGGCGTGGACAATCTGTTCGCCACCCATCCCTCGACCCAGAATCGCATCGCGGCGCTGCGAGAGCTCGCGGCGGAGCTCGGCGCGCGGGCGGCACCGTCGGTCGGCGCCAACGAGAACTATCCGCCGGCGAGCCCATGGGGACGCTCGTCCTCGCGCGGTCCTTCACGGGGGCCCTGGGGCTGACCGAACCGGTCGGAGATTTGCGCCCGGCTTTGTGACCTGGCGCACACAGGATCGACGGTGCCGGTGTTAACACCCGGCCAGAGACTTCCTTCGAAAGGGGATGCGTGGCCGGCCAAATGCCGGCCGCCGTCGAAGATGACCAGAACTGCTGTACCTTTGCTGATCGTCCTGTGCGTGCTCGTCGGCCTGTCCACGCACATGGTCGTCAATTGCGGTGACGAGGACGATCCCGATATCTGCTCGGCCGTGATCGGTTTCTCGCCGCTGCGCGGCTCGCTGATCGCATTCGCCTATGAGGGACGCGGGCGGATCGCGCTGCGCCATGGCGACTTCAAGCGGGCGATCGCCGATTTCGACGAGGCCATTCACCTCAATCCGAACCGTGCGGCGCTCTATCGCGACCGCGCGCTCGCACGCCGTCAGAACGGCGACCTCGAGCTCGCCATCGCCGATTACGACGAGGCGATCGCGCATGATCCCAAGCTCGCTGCGCCCTATTACCAGCGCGGACTCGCGCTCGCCGCCGCCGGCGATCTCGATCGCGCCATCCTGAGCTACAACACCGCGGTCCGCCTCGATCCCTCCGATGCCGAGGCCCGTCTCGACCGTGGTCTTGCCTTCCTCGCCCGTGGCCAGGCCGACGATGCGCGCGCCGATTTCGAGGCGGCGCTGGCGCTGCCCGCCGGCAAGGACAGCCGTGCCCGCGAAGCTGCGCGCGCCAAGCTCGCCGAGCTCGCGAGTGCCGAGCCGACACAGGTGTCGATGCCGAGAAGGTGAGGTACCTAAAGCGGCATTCGCCGCTGTACCCTCTCCCCTTGTGGGAGAGGGTGGCTTCGCTGCAAGCGAAGCCGGGTGAGGGGTCTCTACCCTCACGAATAGTCTTGCGAGTGGAGAGAACCCCTCATCCGGCGCCATAGCCGAAGCTTCGCTTCGGCGTTCTTAAGAACGGCGGCCGAAGGCCGCCTATGCCACCTTCTCCCACAAGGGGAGAAGGAAAGAGCGCACTTACTTCGCCTTCTTGGCTTTCGTCTTCTTGGCCTTGGGGGCCTTCTTCGCCGGCTTCTCGTCCTTCGCCTTCTTCTCGGCCTTCACCGCGATCGGCGTGCTGGCGGCAATGCGCATGGACCGCGCGTAGCTGTCGGCGACGTTGTCGGCGGACATTTGGAGGCGCTTGGCGGCGGCTGTGGCCTGCTCCAGGGTGGCCTTGGCCATCATCTTGAAGCGGTCGGCGGTCTCCTTGCTCTTGGCCTTGGCCGCGAGGCCGTTGAAGCGATCCCGCCGCTCCTTGGCGCGGGTCATCAGGCCCGTATGCAGCTGTCTGGCCAGTTGCCGAATCACGACATCCAGGTCGGCGTCCGCCATGTCAGTCTATCCCCTTCGAAAAACGGTATCGATGCGGGCGGGACTATGCAGATCGGACCCTGTCTTGGCAATTCCCGCCGGGGCGTCATCCGCAGCTTCTGGCCCGCACAACGAGAAAGAGCCGCGCATGTCGCGCGGCTCTTGGAAACGTTCGGGCGAGGGCCTTATTTCAGCGAGGCAACCGGGCCGTTCGAGGCCGTCGGCTCGGGGTCGAATCCGAACACGCCGACCAGATATTTGTAATAGTCCGGCATCTTCTCCTTGAGCGCCTCGCGCGACTTCGGATCGTGAAATTCGCTCTTTCCGGAGAGGAAGATGCTGGCGGTCACGGCGAAGAACTCCATCGGGTTCTTCAGCGCGTAGGATTCCTTGGGCAGCTGATCCTTGGACTTGGCCAGGGAGTAGTAGGCGATCACGCCCTTGTTGGCGTAGCCGTCCGGCAGCAGCCGCGCATGATAGGCATGGAGCAGCTCGTGCAGCAGCACGGCCTCCTTCTCGTAGCGCATCATGTCGGGGCGCAGCATGATCACGCCGAGCCCCGAATCGACCGCGAGGTCGACGGCGTTCGGATTGGTCCAGCGCTGCTTGTCCGGGTCCCACACCGTCAGCGTCCGCGGGGCGGTGCGGCGGATGTCCGGCGTGACCCGGCCATAGCACGCGGTCGCGGCGCCTTCGTCCAGGCAGGCCAGCTCGCTGGCGACGATCGGTACGGTATGGAAGAAGCGCAGCACGCGCGGCGAGAGGCCGGCGCCTTCGACGAGATCGATCTGCTGCTTCAGATTGTCGGTCAGCTTGTCGACGTCCTTGCGGTCGGAATTCTCCGACAGGTCGAACATGTAGCCGCGGTAGCTCTGGAAGCCCGGCGGCAGCGGCTGCGCTGCATCGACGTCGAGCGATCCGGCTTGGGACGGACTGGCGAAGAGCGCGCCGACAATGGTTGCGGTCAGCAGT
Source organism: Bradyrhizobium centrosematis (assembly GCF_045571495.1). Classification (NCBI taxonomy): domain Bacteria; kingdom Pseudomonadati; phylum Pseudomonadota; class Alphaproteobacteria; order Hyphomicrobiales; family Nitrobacteraceae; genus Bradyrhizobium; species Bradyrhizobium centrosematis. The sequence continues at coordinate 5,791,334 of NZ_CP120703.1, read as the reverse complement.
AGCGCAATGCGCATGATGAACCCCCTGATGTCACTTCGCCCGGCAGGATAGGCCACCGTTGTTTGCGAAAAGTGAGTGGGGCAAGACTAAGGCACCGATGTTGAGGCGTGCTTAACCGCTGGTTGCAGATCGCTGCAATGGATTAGTGCGGGGTTAACCAAGCGTGGATCGGGAGCGCACTTCGGCGTAACATCCACCCGGGGCTCAAGGCCCGACATCCAGACAGCCGGAAGGGAGGATGCCATGTATGCCGCCATCCGTCAGGCCAAGGCGAAAAGCGGGAGCGCGGAGGAGCTGGCGCGCCGCATCAAGGACGGCGCCGTTCCGATCATCAGCGACGTCGACGGTTTCCGCGCCTATTACGTCGTCTATGCCGGCGACGACACGGTCACCGCGATCTCGATCTTCGACAAGTTCGAGCAGGCCGAGGAAGCGAACAAGCGCGCGATCGCCTGGATCGAAAAGGATCTCGGCCCGCTGCTCGCCGGGCACGCGAGCGCCGCGGCCGGGCCCGTGATCGTGCACACGCTGGCGTGAGGGCGCGCTACTGATGATGCGAGCGGCGACTACGCGTTCGGTCGTCAGGCGGCCATGACGGAAGAGAGTGTGCCTTACAACTCCCGTGCGTTCGAGAACGCAAAGCTCGACACACGCCGCGTCGTCTCGTCCAGGATCAGCGTGCGCGTGATCGGCGGCTCGGCGCGCTGGGCGCAGTTTTCGCGCTCGCAGAGGCGGCAATTGACCCCGATCGGCGTGCCTTCCGTCTTCTCCAGATCCATGCCGGCGGCGTAAGTCAGGCGCGTGGCGTGGCGGATTTCGCAGCCGAGGCCGATGGCGAAGCGCGGCTGCGGCAGCGGGTGTGGCGCGACGGGGCGGCGCACCATCTGCGCGATCGAGAAATAGCGCGTGCCGTCGGATAGCTCGATCACCTGCTTGAGCAGGCGATCCGGCGTGTCGAAGGTCGAATGCACGTTCCACAAGGGGCACGTGCCGCCGAATTTCGAGAACGGGAAGGTGCCGGAGGAGAAGCGCTTCGACACGTTGCCGGCATTGTCGACGCGCAAGAGGAAGAACGGAATGCCGCGCGCGTTAGGCCGCTGCAGCGTGGTGAGGCGGTGACAGACCTGCTCGAAGCCGGAATTGAAGCGCTGCGCCAGCACGTGAATGTCGTAGTTGAGCGCTTCGGCGGCTGCGAGGAAAGCCGGATAGGGCATCATCACGGCGGCCGCAAAGTAATTGCCGAGCGTGATACGGAACAGCCGGCGCGGCGCGTCGTCGAGCGGGCCGGCGCGGCCGATGATGGTCTCCAGCGCCTGTGCGCATTCGCCGAGCCCGAGCTGAAAGGCAAGCTGGAAAGCGCGCCCGGGCGGATCGACCAGCTCGGAGATCAAGAGCTGGCGGCGATGACGGTCGAAACGCCGCAGCGTCTCGCGCATCACGTCGACCGGCATGATGCGGGTCTGGATCGAGTGCTTTTCACGTAGCCGTGCGGCAAGGGCTGCATAGAGTCCTTCGGCAGGCACGTTCAGCTCGTCGCGGAGCGTTTCCGCGGCCTGCTCGAGCTCCGGAAAATAATTGCGGTTGGCCTCGATCAGCTCGCGCACGCGCTCGACCGGATTGGCCTCAAAGCGCGTGCCGACGTCGCGGTCGGCCATTTGGGCCGCCGCCAGCGTCTCGCCCTGCCGGGCCTCGGTATAGGCCGCATAGAGCCGCTGCAGCGCATGGGTGACGCCGGGGCAGAGCTCGGCGAGGTCGCGCAGCTCCTGCTTGGGAACATCGATCTGGCGGAACAGAGGATCGGAGAAGATCTCGTTCAGCTCCGCGAAGAAGCGGTCTTCGTCGGCGGTGGCGAGGTCACGCAAGTCGAGATCATAGGTCTCGGCCAGCCGCAGCAGGATCTGCGCCGTCACCGGGCGCTGGTTGCGCTCGATCAGGTTGACATAGCTTGGCGAGATCCCGAGGCCCTCGGCGATCTGGGTCTGAGACAGCCCCAATTGCTGCCGGATTCTCCGGAAGCGTGGGCCCACGAACAGTTTCTTGCCGGACTCGGCGGCCATGGGTCGAGTTCTCCGCTTGCATCAAGGACAGTCTTACTGACCTATAATTTTACAAAATTTACAAAATAACATCTATTACATGTTCTGATGTTACATGACATCACCAATAAGAAACAAGCCATCTATACGAAGTTTCTGTTTTCGCGTTTAGCTCCTGACGCGCATTTCGCAATGCAGTGTCAAGAATGTCGATGGCCAGCCATCGCCATCGTCAGCAAAAGGGATTAGGCACATGAACTACCAGCCCCGTGGCATCAGCACCCTCCAGGGTCCGTCTTCGTATCTCGACGAGGTCAAGGCCGCCCAGGCGCTCCTCGAGACCCAGCCGACCTGGAACGGCGTCTCGGCCGAGGCCGTTGCGCGCATGCGCCTGCAGAACCGCTTCAAGACCGGCCTCGACGTCGCCCGCTACACCGCGGCGCTGATGCGGGCCGACATGGCCGCCTATGACAAGGACCCGACCAAGTACACCCAGTCGCTGGGTTGCTGGCACGGCTTCATCGCCCAGCAGAAGCTGATCTCGGTCAAGAAGCACTTCGGCGGCAAGACCGACCGCACCTACCTTTATCTCTCGGGCTGGATGATCGCGGCGCTGCGCTCCGAGTTCGGTCCGCTGCCCGACCAGTCGATGCACGAGAAGACTTCGGTGCCGGCGCTGATCGAGGAGCTCTACACCTTCCTGCGTCAGGCGGACTCCCGTGAGCTCAACGACATCTTCCGCCTGCTCGACAAGGCGCGCAAGGAAGGCGACAAGACCCGCGAGAAGGAGCTGATCGAGAAGATCGACAACTTCCAGACCCATGTCGTCCCCGTCATCGCCGACATCGACGCCGGCTTCGGCAACGCCGAGGCGACCTATCTGCTCGCCAAGAAGATGATCGAGGCGGGCGCCTGCGCGCTGCAGATCGAGAACCAGGTCTCGGACGAGAAGCAGTGCGGCCACCAGGACGGCAAGGTCACCGTGCCGCACGAGGTCTTCCTCGCGAAGATCCGCGCCTGCCGCCATGCCTTCCTCGAGCTCGGCGTCGAAGACGGCATCATCGTGACCCGCACCGACTCGCTCGGCGCCGGCCTGACCCAGCAGATCGCCGTCAGCCACAAGCCGGGCGACATCGGCGACCAGTACAACAGCTTCCTCGACTGCGAGGAAGTGACGCCGGAGAACGCCAGGAACGGCGACGTCATCATCAACCGCAACGGCAAGATGATGCGTCCGAAGCGGCTGCCCTCCAATCTGTACCAGTTCCGCCCCGGCACCGGTGCAGACCGCTGCGTGCTGGATTGCATCACCTCGCTGCAGAACGGCGCTGACCTGCTCTGGATCGAGACCGAGAAGCCGCACATCGAGCAGATCGCCAGCATGGTCGACCGCATCCGCAAGGTGGTGCCGAACGCCAAGCTCGCCTACAACAACTCGCCGTCGTTCAACTGGACCCTCAACTTCCGTTGGCAGGTCTACGACGCCTGGAAGGAAGCCGGCCAGGACGTCAGCAAGTACAACCGTGCCGAGCTGATGAAGGCGGAGTACGACGACACGCCGCTGGCGAAGGAAGCCGACGAGCGTATCCGTACCTTCCAGGCGGATTCGGCCAAGCGCGCCGGCATCTTCCACCACCTGATCACGTTGCCGACCTACCACACGGCGGCGCTCTCGACCGACAATCTCGCCAGGGAGTATTTCGGCGAGCAGGGCATGTTGGGCTACGTCAAGAATGTTCAGCGCGCCGAGATCCGTCAGGGCATCGCCTGCGTGAAGCACCAGAACATGGCCGGCTCCGACATCGGTGACGACCACAAGGAGTACTTCGCCGGCGAAGCAGCCCTGAAGGCGGGCGGCGCCCACAACACGATGAACCAGTTCGGCTAACGCATCGCGTCATTCGAGAGGAGACTGACAATGACCAAAGGCAGCAATTTCTGGGTGATCGGCGGCGAGTTCGGCTCGATGAACTTCCACAAGCTCGTGGAGGGCTCCGCCCAGGTCAAGGGTCCGTTCAAGACCCGCAAGGAAGCCGAGGACTGCTGGAAGGAAGTCTCGGAAGAGAGCCGCCACAAGGCCGGCGTCCGCTTCTCGATCGTGGAAGAGCCCTCGCGCGTCTCGGCCTGATCGCCCTCATTTTAAGAAGACGTCCAAGGACGGATGGTCCCATCCAGGCGCTGCCTGGGTGGGATCGTCTGTTTTTGGCACAGGTCAAACGGCTGTGGGCGCCGTAAGTATCTGGAATTGTAGGCCTTTGCGGAAGGTTTGGTTGCTGATAGGTTAATGGGGATAAGTCGAGGACGAGGCCGACAATGTCAGAGCCCGAGACCAGCGGGACCCATCCCGGCCAGCCGCGCCCGGTGCGGCTGCGCGATGCGCTGCTGCGCGCGCGGATCGAGGCCGCCGACCGGACCGGCGTCGTCGTCGATCTCAGGGACGCCGAGGTGGCGCGGCTCGAGATCCTCAACGATGCGCTCGATCCCCTGTTCGCGCAGGTGCCGGAGCAGATCGACCTGTTCGATCGCGGCGTCAGCCAGGGCGATACGCCGAGACTCTGGATCGACGTCGTCGCCCACATCGTGATGGGGCGCGACAAGCGGATGTACCGCTTCGTCCAGGACACCCGCTTCGGCCGCATCGTGCTCGCCGAATCGCACGACACCGCCGTGATCGTGGAAGCCGTCACCGACTACGTCGCGCGCCGCATGATCGAGCGTGAGCGCGCCATGGTGGTCCCGCCCGAACCGCAGACCCCGGTCGCCGCGCCGCCGCGCCGCTCGCGCCTGTGGCCGTTCGTGTTCGGATTCGTGCTCGGCGCCGCCGCGCTGTTCGGGCTTGCCGTGGTGGCGGCCTTGCGGAGCTGGTGAGGCATCCCCCGCCCGGGGCATGCGAAGCATGGACCCAGAATCCGTCGAGCCATCGCGCATGAGGGTGGTTGGATCTCGGCTTCGCTGCCGCGCGCCCCGGAACGACGGTGAACTAAATCAGCCGCACATGCTTGATCTGCCCGATCTGGAATCCAGCCCCGAGGCTTCGCACCGTCTGCTCGCAGCGCCAGCCGGCATTGTCCTTCTCGATCTTGAACAGGTTATAAGCCGCCGCCGGGTAGCGTCCGTGCGCGAGCGCGGAAGCCGAGGGCACGCCGAGCGCGGGAATGTTGCCGTTGGGGCCTTCGACCCAAATCGTCGAATGAATGTGGTCATGCCCGTGCAGGATCAACTCGACGCCGTGGCGTCTGAGCAGCGCCAGCAAGGCGGCCGCGTCGGTCATCCGCTTCTGGCGTGCGTCGGATTTCAGCGGGTGATGCACCAGCAGCACGCGGAAGACGTCCTCGGCCGCGAGTCGTTCGAGGACCTGCTCGAGCGCGGCGAGCTGATCGCGCCCCAGCGTGCCCGTCGCCATCAGCGGCAGGGTCGGTACCGCCGTCGACAGGCTGATCAGCGCGACCGGCCCGCGCCGGCGCACCGCGGGAAAGCCGATGCGGCCGTCGTCGCCCGCAAGATAAGGGCCAAACGTCTCGCCGAAGCGATGCGAGGTGGCGCGGACATAGGCGTCGTGATTGCCGGGAATCGTGGTGACGCGGTCGGGTGGGCCGACACTGTCGAGCCAGGCGCGGGCAGGGGCGAACTCGGCTTCGAGCGCGAGGTTGACGAGATCGCCGGTCACCGCGACGTGGTCGGGCGCCTGCGCCTTCATGTCGGCGACCAGCGCGTCGAGCACCTCGCGGCGCTGGTACTTGTGGCGGTTGCGCGTCCAGTTGACGTAGCCGAACGCGCGCTTGCCCGCGAGCTCGATCAGCCGCGGCTTCGGCAGGGGCGCCAGATGCGGGTCGGACAGATGGGCGAGCGTGAAGGGAGCCTGCCTGTTGTGAGTCATGGGGCGCGATTGCCTCGCTATTGCTCCGTTGTAATGGCAAGGTCGCGAGGACTGCGCAAGCAGCGCCTGAATCGCGGTATCGAGGAGCTTGATGGGAGAACGTCTGAACCGGGTCCGACGGACATGCGAGCCGCTGCTGCGGCAAATCTTCCACGCCTATTTCTGGATCGTCCGCGGCATGACGCTCGGCGTCCGCGCCGTGGTGCTGGACGCCGAGAATCGGGTGTTCCTGGTCAGGCACAGCTATCTCAGCGGCTGGTACCTGCCGGGCGGCGGCGTCGACTACGGCGAGACCATGGAACAGGCGATGCGGCGCGAGCTCAAGGAGGAGGGCGACATCGACGTCACCGGAGCTGCCGCGCTGCACGGCATCTTTCTCAACAGCCACATTTCCCGCCGCGACCACGTCGCGGTCTACGTGGTCAGGCAGTTCAGGCAGGATCGCCTGCCCGAGCCCAATCGCGAGATCGTCGAATGCGGGTTCTTCGCGATCACGGCGCTGCCCGAGGGCACCACGCTCGGGACACGGCTACGGATCGCCGAAGTGGTTGACGGTCGGCCCCTGATTGCGACGTGGCGCTGAGGGCGGTCTGTGCTAAAGCATGATCCGGAAAAGTGCGAAGCGGTTTTCCGGAAGGATCATGCGCAAACAACAACCTGAAGCGCGATGACGATTCATCCAAATCGCATCGCGCTTTGGTAAGCAGCCCCAAAAGCGTGCCACGGAAACCGGATGAAGATTGCCAAATTCGCTTTCGGCCTGACCTGCCTTCCGATCCTCCCCAACATCGCCACGATGTTGCGCTGGCGCGAGGCGCGCCCGCTGGCCCTGCGGACCGCGCCGCCCGGGCGCGCTCCGGCGAGCCTCGGAGTGCCGGCGCGATGACCTCAACGCAACTTCGCATCGCGGTGCTGGTGCCCTGCTACAACGAGGAAGCGGCGGTCGCGACCGTCGTTGCCGATTTCCGCAAGGCGCTGCCTTCGGCCACGATCTACGTCTACGACAACAATTCGCGCGACCGCACCGCGGCCGTGGCGCGCGAAGCGGGCGCGATCGTTCGCAGCGAGCGCCGGCAGGGCAAGGGCCACGTCGTGCGTCGCATGTTTGCCGACGTCGATGCCGACGTCTATGTGCTGGTCGACGGCGATGCCACTTACGATGCGCCGAGCGCACCGCGCATGATCGACAGGCTGCTGGACGATCATCTCGACATGGTGGTCGGCATCCGCGTCGATCAGGTCCAGGCCGCCTACCGGCTCGGCCACCGCACCGGCAATCGCATGCTGACCGGCTTCCTGGCCTCGACCTTCGGTCACGCCTTCAAGGACATTCTGTCCGGATACCGCGTGTTCTCACGCCGCTTCGTCAAATCGTTCCCCGTCCTCTCCGACGGCTTCGAGATCGAGACCGAGCTGGCGGTCTATGCGCTGGAGCTGTCGCTGCCGGTCGCCGAGATCGAGACCCCCTATTACGCGCGTCCCGAAGGCTCGTTCTCCAAGCTCAACACCTGGCGCGACGGTTTTCGCATTCTCGGCACCATGCTGAAGCTGTACCGCTCGGAGCGGCCGTTGCGCTTCTTCACGGTGATCGGAATCCTGCTCGCGCTCGCCTCGATCATCCTTGCCATCCCGATCGTGATCACCTTCATCGAGACCGGCCTCGTGCCGCGCCTGCCCACCGCCGTGCTGTCGATGGGCCTGATGATCATGGCCCTGCTGTCGGTGTCGTCCGGACTCGTGCTCGACACGGTCACGCGGGGACGGCGGGAGATGAAGATGCTGGCCTATCTGTCCCAACCGGCATTGAAAAGGAGCTGAACGCCTTCGTTGTCCGATGGACCGGGCTGCGTTCAGGTGCTATCCCGCGATTGACATGAACGAACTCTCACTGACCATCCTTCCCGAAGCCGCCGGCGACGCCCAGGCGATCGAGCGGCTGCACGAGCGCACCTTCGGTCCCGGCCGTTTCGTGCTCAGCGCCTACCGCATTCGCGAGCACGTCGACCATCTACTCGAATTGTCGTTCACCGCCCGCATCGGCACCCTGCTGGTCGGCTCGGTCAGGCAGTTGCCGATCCTGATCGGCGACACGCCGGCGCTGCTGCTCGGGCCGCTGACGGTCGAGCCGCCGTTCCGCGACCGCGGCATCGGCCGTCTGTTGATGGAGCGCGCCCTGAAGGACGCGAAGGCAAGGGGCCACGCCATCGTGCTGCTGGTCGGCGACGAGCCCTATTACAGCCGCGTCGGCTTCAAGCAGGTCCCCAAGGGCCGCGTCACCATGCCCGGCCCCGTCGACGCCGCCCGTATCCTGGTGTTCGAGCTGGTCGACGGCGCCTTCGAAGGCGTGTCGGGCCCGGTCGGCCCGGACTGGAGCAAGGCGTGAAGTTAGTTTCCGTGCCTGTCGGGGCCCTTTAGGGCCCCGACAGATCTTTCAAAACTCGAAATTCGCAAACGCTCGCACGCCGATGCCCGGCATCAGCACCTCGTCCTTGGTGTAGGACACGTGGTTGCGGATGTTCTCGTTGAGGAGGTTGTTGCCGACGATGCCGGCCATCATCTCGCGAGCACCGAACCAGTTGCGGTCCAGCTTGGTCTTGTAGCTGACCTCGGCTTTCAACAGATTGTAACCCGCCGTCGGCGTCTCCGCGATCACGGCGACGTTGTTCTGCGCGAAGGCGTGCAACAAGTTGACGCGCATCAACCAGTTGTCGTCGCGCCAGAACACGCCGCCGCCCATCCGCAAGGGTGGAATCCGCGGCACGTTGGTGCCGTCGGAGAAGGTGGCGCGGACGAAGTCGAGCTGGTTCTCGATGCCCCAGATGCCACCCTGGAAGGCGCCGACGTCGAGCTGCGACTGGAATTCGCCGCCGCGGAAGTTCGCGTTGCGCTGCGAATACACCGCCTGGTTCAGCTCGGCGCCCGGATTGCCGCAGGATGCAAAGTCGTCGTCGCACATCACGCCGGTGAGGCGGCGATAGATGAAATTGTCGAAATGCGTGTAGTAGACCGTCGCCTCGAAGCGGAACGGTCCCGTCGCCCTGCGCACGCCGAGCTCGACCGATTTCGCCGTCTCGATGGTGAGGTTGGGATTGCCGATGTCGAACGTCGCGGTCGCGTCATGGCCGCCGCGCGAGAACAATTCGGCTGCCTTCGGCGCGCGCTCGACATATTGCGCGGTGATGCTGCCGACCATGCCGCCCGGCAAGTCCTGCAGCAGGCCGATGCTGCCGCTCTTGGGCGTGAAGGACGGATTGCGCGCGATCGCCGCCTGCGGCGCGCCGTTGGGCAGATAGTCCGCAGGGAAGTCCGGCATCGTGCCGTGCAGCTCGACATGCTCGATGCGGCCGGCGATCTGCGCCCGCGTCGCCTCCGTGAACTTGAATTCGTTGAAGGCGTAACCGGCAACGCGCGTGCTGTTGTTGGGGTCCCACAGGCCGTTGAACAGCGTGCCGGGATTGTCCGGGCTCGGCGCGCTCAATTCCTGATGCCCGACCTGGAAGCCCAGCGCCGTCGTCACCTCGGCGAAGCGCGCGTTGAACGGCATCAGCTGCACCTCGGTGCGGATCTCCTGTTCCTTGTTGGTGAAGGTCTGCCTGATGCCGTCGCTGTTGAGGTTGGCGGGATCGGCAAGGCCGATCTCGTTGTGACGGTAGTCGGTGGCGCCGGCCCAGAAGCGGACCGCGTCGATCGCCGCGGCGTCGGGATGATACTCGCCCTTGACGTTGATCTTGGTCTGGTGGCCGTCGATCCGGGTGTTGTGGTCGGCGCCGTCGATGCCGGGGATGTGGTAGAGCGAATCGTTCTGCGTGATCGATGCGCCGATATAGCCGCCCTGGAAGAAGTAGGAGCCGCCGATCGAGGCGCCGTCCGAACGCGTCGCCGAGTTCGGCTGGCGGCCGTTCACGGGGCGCGATTGGTCGTTCAGATAGGGATAGCCCGGAATGGCGTAGTCGGAGGTCGTGCGGCCATAGGCGTCGGCATGGAATGCAAAATTGCCACCGCCGGTGTCGACCAGCACACCGCTTTCGACGCCGCGGTCGACCGACGAGACCGCGGTGCGGGTCTCGGCGGTGACGCAAGGCGAGGTCGCTGCGCTCGCGAGCGGAGCCTTGGTCGGCAGGCCATAGGCTTGGAACGAGGGCGCGCAGGAGGGCAGCGCATCCGGAATCCGGTTGTTGGTGGCGCTGACGACGCCGCCGATCGAGGTCGAACCGTAGCGCAACGCTGCCGGTCCGCGCACCACCTCGACCTGGTTGGTCGCGAGCGGGTCGATCGGAACGAAATGATCCTCACCGAGGTCGGAGGCGCCGCCGCCATTGGTTCCGTTCTCGACGATGCCGACGCGGTTGACGTCGAGACCCCTGATGATCGGCCGGCTGGAGGCGCCGGGCGCGAAGCTGGAGCCGGTGATGCCGGGCTTGGAGAACAGGAGATCGCCGAGCTGGCCGCCGCCCTCGCGGCGGATCTCGTCGTTCGGCACCACCGTGACGGTGGCGAACTGGTTGGTCACGACAGGCAGCACGCCCTGCTGCGGCGTGGTGGGCGCGGGGGCCGCCGGTGCCGCTTCGGCCGTTTGCTCGCGGTGGCGCACGCGCGCAGTCCGCGTGCCGCGGCCGGGATTGCGGGATGGCACCACCGCCCTGCGCACGATCGGGCTCGGGGCGGTCACGGTGACGGCGGGGATCTCGGTCGACGATTTGTCTTGCGCAGGCGTTTGGGCCGGCTCTTGCGCGAGCGCGGATGTCGCGGCGGCACCGAGCAGGAGCAGGCTTGCTCCGCCAAGACGCTGCGCGCGACGCGATTGAAATGACATGGTCCTGATTCCAGTCAGGCGCCGTCCGGATGATTGTCTGCTGATCGGAGGCGGCCTGCCGTCGCGGCGCGACGGAATTCGACTTCAACTTCTCCCCAGGCATTCGGCGATGTGCAGCGAGCCCGGGCGTGATCAAGCGATGTTGGATGTCAGGACGCGGGAGGGGCGCGGGGCTGGAACGCCGTGCCGGCCGATTTCAGATGGAGAAATTCGGCGTCGGTGGTGCGGTAGAGCAGGTCGATCGCCTGCGGCAGCTGCAACAGAGGTGGTGTCGCGAACAGGATCGTGCCCGCCATCGCGACCACGGCGCAGATCGCGCAATTATCCTCGCCCGGCTGCTCGCGGTCGGGGCCTGCGGGCGATTGCTTCTGGACTGCAGCGCGGTCGACCGCGGAAACGCCCTTGGCGTTATCGGCCTGCGCCAACGAGGACTGAGCAAGCGGTGCGGCCTGGGCGAACCAATGGCTATGGCCGAATGTCAGCGCGAACTGCACCAGCATCGCGAACAACGCGAGCCGGGCACCGTGCCTGATGTTCGACCGGAACCACTTCATCTGGAAACGCCACCCCACGTCGCGAGGCGCCAACCCTTGGGGCATCGCGATGTTGATGTTATAATGTAACATCGCAGGATCGGTCGGTGGATGTCAACGGCGGGCGGCCCCGCAAGCGGCAGGCAGCCGGCCCGATGTGTCGTTCGGGCAACTAAAGCGGGATGAGTAATGGTCGAACCGATGTGAGCCGAGGGTCCACCTCTCCCGAAGCTCCCAGCTTTTTTCCCCCACTCGCCCGATGCACCAGGATCGTTTGCCAGTCGGTGGCCCGTGTGTTTGCTGAGATTGCCGCAATCATTTCGCGACGTGTGGGTCGCAAGCGATAAGCAGCTCTTGTCCGAAGGCTGAAACGATGTAGCCCTGCGGGTGTGTGCGAAGGCAACCTTGCGCTTCGAGATGGTTTATGCTGATCGACAAGCTTGACTGTCTATGACCAGGCATTTCATCCCGCAATCGAGGTTCGTGGAAGGTTGGATTTGGTGTATCTCGCAATTCCATTGCCTTCCGGAGCACGAGGATGTCGATCGGCTGCAAATTTCGTAGAGTTTGGATGAATTCCGGTCTGACATCGCTGCTATATGCAGGGTCCATGGCATTCGCTAACAGCGAAGCGTAGAGTTCCTGCATCTCCTCTCGACTCTCGCGTTGTGCCTGTTCGAGCAATGGTGTCGCGAGATCTTCCGGTAGTGGGCGCGCATCTTTTAGATTGCGTTCTTCGATGATTTTCTTGGTCTTGCGCGCAAAGGCATCGGCGTTGCGTTTCCGCGCCTCGCTAACGCGGTCACCGATCATCCATCCATAAATGTTGTCGATGGCAGGCGAAGCCGATTTGACCACATCAACGGCCTTGCCAAGTGTCTTGGCGGCCTCTTCGATCGCTTTCTCATAGGGTAGGTCGGGGCGTTCCTCGGACATGGCATTCCTTAAGCCTCTTCCTATGCTGGATATCACACCAGGGACACTGCGTCATTGTTGGACCGGCTCCTCCGGCGGCGGTTCGCCATGCAGATGCTCAAAGACCTCACCAAGGTCCGCGGCGATAGGAATCCGAACTCATATTGGGGAGAGGTGAGCCGTTGCCGACCAACCTCATTCATCGCGCCTTGGGAGATCACCGCCCCTCGCGCACCCACGTCGCCGCGAACGCGCCGAGCAACAGCAAGAGGCCGATCAGGCCGGCAAAGATCGGCAGGACGCCGACGCCCTTCACCACGCTGGCATCGCGCATCCGCACGCCCATCCAGCCGTCGCCGGCGAAGACGCTGGCCGAACGCACCGGCAAGATGCGCGGCAGCTCGACGCCGGCGCCGCTCGCCACGCGCACGGCGTTGCCGCCGGTCGCCTGCGTCAGCGGCTTCAAAGTATCGACGGTGGATGTGACTTCCGAAAACTCCTTCGGATTGGTCGGGCCGACATTGATCAGTGCCTTCAGCGTGCCGTCCGTCGCCTGCCACAGGCCGAGCTCGTTCGCCGGCAGGCTCCCGCGCCACTCGCCGGGATCGCCGGCGCTCAGCGTCAGATCGTGCGACACGCCCGACGGCGACGTCACGCTGACGGGCTGGACGCTGTCCGCCATGGTCTGGCGCACCACGACGAGATTCTTGCCCTGCACCTGGAGGCGCAGCGCTTCCTCGTCGAGGTCGGGCTGCTTCATCAGCCAGTGCGACATCCGCCTGAGCAGATCCAGATGCGGCCCGCCGCCCTCATAGCCGCGCGCCCACAGCCAGATGTGATCGGAGAGCAGAAGCGCGACGCGGCCCTCGCCGAACCGCGACAGGAACAGCAGCGGCTTGCCGTCGGCTCCCGTCATCACCGGCGGGTTGACGGAATTGCGGGTGTCGACGGTGCGGAAGAACCGGCTCCAGCGCGGCGGCTCGCTGGCGGAGCCCTCCAGGGCGCGCGTGACCGGATGGCGTTTGCCGATGTCGGACAGATGCGCATAGAACGGCTTTTCGGTCACGCCGACCGGTTCGGCCGGCAGCACCGAGTCCAGCGGCGTGCGCCAGATGCTGGTGTTGGAGGCGTAGTCGGGACCGGCCGAGACCAGGACCGCGCCGCCGCCGCGCACATAGCGCGCGATGTTGTCGAAATAGGCGATCGGCAGCACGCCCTGGCGGGCGTAGCGATCGAAGATGATCAGCTGGAATTCGTTGATCTTCTGCTGGAACAGCTCCCGGGTCGGAAACGCGATCAGCGACAATTCGTTGATCGGCGTGCCGTCCTGCTTCTCCGGCGGACGCAGAATGGTGAAATGCACGAGGTCGACGCTGGCGTCGGACTTCAAGAGGTTGCGCCAGGTGCGCTCGCCCGAATGCGGCTCGCCCGAGACCAGCAGCACACGCAGCTTGTCGCGCACGCCGTCGATGGCGACGACGGCGCGGTTGTTCACCGGCGTCAATTCGCGCTCGAGCGGGGAGGCCTCGATCTCGACGATGTTCGGGCCGGCATGCTTGATGTCGACGTCGACGCTTGCACTTTGGCCGCTCGAGAGCGTGCGCTCGTTGATGACCTCGCCGTCCCTGCGGATGGTGACCTTGGCGCGCTCGCCCGTGACGCCCTGGTCGTCGAGGCGGTAGCTGATGGTCTGGGTCTGTCCGACGATGCCGAAGCGCGGCGCGGCGGTGATCGCGATGCGGCGGTCGCGCTCGTCCTTCTGGCCGGTGATCAGCGCCTGCACCGGCGCCTGGAAGCCGAGCGCGGCGGCGTTCGCCGGAATATCATGGACACGGCCGTCGGTGATCAGGAACGCGCCGGCGACACGATCGACCGGAACGTCCGAGAGGGCCGAGGCGAGCGCGCCGAACAGCTTTGTGCCGTCGGTCTCGCCGTCGGCCTGCCCGGCCTCCACGACGCGCACCTCCAGCCCCTTGATCTTCTTCAGGTTGTCGACCAGCGCTTCCTGCGCTTGCGCAGCTTCACGATTGCGGCTGCCGAAATTCTGGCTCGGGCTCTTGTCGATCACAATGGCGGCGACCGAGGTGAGGGGCTCGCGATCCTCGCGGGTGAAGGAGGGATTGGAAAGCGCCAGCAGGATCAGCGCCAGCGCGGCCACGCGCACGGCGGCGCCGCGCGCGCGCGTAACCAGCAGCACGAGCGCGACGATGACGATCGCGGCGAGCGCGAACCACAGCACGATCGCGGGAACAAGCGGCGTGAATGCGATGCCGTAGCTCATCGAACCACCCAATCAACGTCATTCCGGGGCGATGCGAAGCATCGAACCCGGAATCTCGAGATTCCGGGTCTGGTCCTTCGGACCATCCCGAAATGACGAGGCCCATGGTTCAAGCTCGTCACCCGCATCATTGCCCCAGCCGTTCGATCAGGGCGGGTGCGTGCACCTGATCGGCCTTGTAGTTGCCGGTCAGCGTGTACATCACGATGTTGGCACCGGCGCGGTAGGCGAATTCGCGTTGGCGCGTGTCGCCGCCGGTCACCGGCAGCATGGCCTGCCCGTCGGGCCGCACGGCCCAGGCGCCGGCGAGGTCGTTCGAGGTGATGATGATCGGCGAGACGCCGTCGCCGCCGCGCGCCGGCCGCTGCGCGCTGTCCTCGTCGTCGTCGCGCGGCAGGGTCTCGACCCAGGTTTGGCCGGTCACGAAGCGGCCGGGGAAGTCGCGCAGCAGATAGAAGGTCTTGGTCAGCACGTGCTCGCGCGGCACCGGCTCGAGCTCGGGGACGTCGAGCGAGGACAGGATCTCGCGCAGCGTTTGCATGCCCGGGGTCTGCGCGGCGCCGTTCGCGCCCGGCGGGGCTTCGATCGCATCGCGGGTGTCGAACAGCACGGTGCCACCCTGCTTCATGTAGGCGTCGATCTTGTTGATCGCGTCCTGCGGCGGCTTGGGTGCGCCCGGCACGATCGGCCAGTAGATCAGCGGGAAGAAGGCCAGCTCGTCGCGCGCGGGATCGACGCCGACGGGGTCGCCGGCCTCGAGCGCCGTGCGCTGGGCCAGGAACAGCGTCAGCCCGTTCATTCCTGCCTTGACGATGGAATCGACGTCCGCATTGCCCGTGACGACATAGGCGAGGCGGGTCTGCGCCGTCGCCCGCATCGCGAAATCGTCCGTGACGCCGTCCGCGCGTGACGGCGCCGGTGCGAGCGCGAGGAGTCCTGCGAGCACGAGGCCAAGCACGATGATGGCGGGCGCGGCGCGGCGGCGCAGCAGCGCGGCGATCCCGCCACCGAGCACCGCGACGATGATGGCGTCGATCAGGAAGAGCGCGAGCGCCGTCGACAGCAGCCAGCCGCGCAAGTCCTGCGGCTCGGCATTGGTGTAGGTGGCGTGCCGGGCGCGCAGGCTCGCGGTGTTGAGGGCCGCGATGCGGTCGGCGCTGGCAAGCGTGTTCACGGCGAGCGGTCCTTCGGCCGGCCCATAGAAGCCCGGCGGATGATCTGGGGTGGCGCGGTCGCGGTAATCCGCGGGCAGCGGCTTTGCGGTCGCCGGCGGCGGGCCGAAGGCGCCAAACCCGTCGAGGATGTGCAGCGGCGCCACCGTCTCAGAGGTCGCTTCGCTGGCGACGCCGGCGCCGGGCTTCGACGTGTAGCCGGACATGTCGACCACGCGCCTCAGCATTTCGACGAAGGTGCCCGACATCGGCAGGTCCGACCAGCGCATGTCGGCGCTGACGTGGAATAGGCTGACCAGGCCCTTGCCGCGATGCTCGCCAGTGACGAGCGGCGTGCCGTCCTCCAGCGAGGCCCAGCTCTTGGTGGCGAGCACCGCGTCGGGCTCGGCCAGCACTTGACGGCTGACGGCGACGTCCTTGGGAACTGCGACGCCGGCGAACGGGCCATCGGCGGCGAAGGAGGCGAGGTGCTGCGGCTTCTCCCAGGTCAGGCTGCCGCCGAGCGTGCGGCCGCCCTTGCGCAGCTTGACCGGCACGAGGTCGTCCTCGGCCTGCGCCAGGCGCGGACCTGCGAACCGGACCAGGACGCCGCCCTGGTCGATCCAGGCATTGAGGCGCTCGCGCAGCTCCGGCGCGATGGTGCCGACATCGGCGAGGATGATCATCGGCAGCTTCTGATCGAGGAATTGCGTGATGCCCTGCTGCGGCGAGCCCTTGTCGGCGAGCCTGACGTCGGCGAACGGCGCCAGCGCGCGGGTGAGATAGAAGGTCGGCGCCAGCAGCGGCTGCGCGGTCTCGCTGGTCGAGCCCGAGACGATGCCGATGGCGCGGCGGCGCCAGCGCTTGTCGAGCAGCTGCACCGCGCCGGCGGAGCGCTCGCCCGAGATCTCGAGCCGGGTGATGTCGTTGCGCAGCTCGACCGGCAGATCGAACACAGCGTCGGTCTCCTTGTCCTGCGGACCGAACGAATAGCGGGCTTCGCCGATCGGCGAGGCCTTCTGGTCCAGCGCGCGCACGGTGCCGGCGGCAATGCCGCTGTCGGTGCGCAGCACCTTCACCGTCATCCTGGCGGCCATGTTCTCGGCCGCGACCAGCGCCAGCGGCGCGGAGGTGCCGCCTTCGAACACGGTCAGGCTGCGCTCGCCGATGGTCTTGCCGAGGCCGGCCACGAAATCCTCGCCGCGGCCGGTGTCGACGCCGTCGGACAGCCAGGCGATCTCGCAATCACCGGTCGCCTTGAGAAAGCGGTCGATAGCAGCCAGCGTCTCGACGCGGTCGATCGAATAGGGCTTTGGCGCGAGTTGACGCAGCGCCACGCGCGCCGCGCCCGCCGGCATCAGGGTGATGTCGCGGTTCGGCTCGGACAGCGGCACCAGCGCGATCGCACGGCGATCATTGTCGGCGTTGGCGATCAGCTCGTCGGCGGCCCTGATCCGGACGTCCCAGTGCGATGCCGCGCTCCAGCCGTCGTCCAACATGATCATCAGCGGTGCCTTGCTGCCGGCGAGCCCTGCCTGCGGATTCCAGATCGGGCCGGCGGCCGCGAAGATCACCAGCGCGGCGGCGAGCAGGCGCAGCGCGGTCAGCCACCACGGCGTCCGCGAGGGCGTCTCCTCGCGCGGTGCGATGTCGAACAACAGGCGAGTTGGCGGAAACTCGATCCGGCGCGGCCGCGGTGGCATCACGCGGAGCAGCCACCACAGCACCGGCAGGCTGACGAGGCCGATCAGGAGCAGCGGTTCGGTGAAGGCGAGCGGCAATCCCATCATGCGGCCGGCCCCGCCTTGATCGTCGTGCTGCGGGCGCCCGACTTGCTGACTTGCATGCCGGCATGCAGGAACAGCAGGAGCTCGGCAGCGGAGCGGTCGGTGGCATGCGTGGTGAACAGCCAGTCGAGCTTGCCCGTCTCGGCGCGGATCTGGTCGCGGTGCAGCGCGAGTCGCGCGGTGTAATCCTGCACCCAGCTCTCGGCGCGGCCGGCGGTGATCACGCCGAAGCCCTCGGGCTCGACGAACTCGACACGGCCGGAATAGGGGAACGATTCCTCGGCGGGATCGACGACCTGCACCAGCGTGCCATGCGCGCCGGAGCCGGAGAGCCCGGCGAGCGTCGCCCTGATCTCGGCGATCGGCGACCAGAAATCCGACAGCACGATGGTCTCGGCCAGCGCGGCCGGCACGAAGGACGGCGGCAGGCTGAGGCGGTCGGCATCGTCATGCAGCATCGCCTGCGCCATCTTGTCGATCACGTTGCGGCTCGCGGTCGGGGCCATCAGCCCGGGAATGCCGACGCGTTCGCCGCCGGAGACCAGCAGCTCGGCCAGCGCAAAGGCGACGATCAGCGTGCGCTCGAGCTTGGATTCGCGCGCGGTCTTGGAGGCGAAGGCCATCGAGGGCGAGCGGTCCGGCCAGATCCAGACCGTGTGCGAGGCTTCCCATTCGAGCTCGCGGACATAGAGATGGTCGTCGCGCGCCGAGCGGCGCCAGTCGACGTTCTGCGCCGGCTCGCCGGAGACGAAGCGGCGGTACTGCCAGAAATTCTCGCCGGAGCCGGCGCGGCGCCGTCCGTGCAGACCGTGGATGACGTTGGCGGCGATGCGGCGGGCTTCTAGCACCAGGCGCGGCAAGGAAGCTGCGAGCGTGCGGCTTTCGCCATCGGCACGTCGGATCGCAATGATCTCCTTCGCCGTGTGCCCGTTCTCCGCTGCCATCAACCGATCCGTGTCTTCAATTGCCGGATCACGTCCGGAATCGTGCGGCCTTCGGCGCGCGCCTGGAACGTCAGCGCCATGCGGTGCTTCAGCACGGGCTCGGCGAGGTCGAGCACGTCGTCGACCGAGGGCGCGAGGCGCCCGTCGATCAGCGCACGCGCGCGCACCGCCAGCATCAGGGATTGGCTGGCGCGCGGACCCGGGCCCCAGGCGATGAACTTGCCGGCCTCGCCGGCATCAGGGCCCGGACGGGCCGAGCGCACCAGCGACAGGATCGCCTCGACCACGGAATCGCCGACCGGCAGGCGCCGGATCAGGCGCTGCGCGGTGATCAGCGCATCGGCCGTCATCGCCCCCTTCGCCAGCGTCTCCTCGGCGCCGGTGGTCTCGAACAGAATGCGGCGCTCGGCATCGCGGTCGGGATAGTCGACGTCGATCTCCATCAGAAAGCGGTCGAGCTGCGCCTCGGGCAGCGGATAGGTGCCTTCCTGCTCCAACGGGTTTTGCGTGGCGAGCACGTGGAAGGGTTTCGGCAGATCGTGGCGCGCGCCGGCCACGGTGATGTGCTGCTCCTGCATCGCCTGCAGCAGCGCCGACTGCGTGCGCGGTGAGGCGCGGTTGATCTCGTCGGCCATCAGCAGCTGCGCGAACACCGGACCCGAAATGAAGCGGAAGGCGCGCTTGCCCGCGGTGCTCTCATCCAGCACCTCGGCGCCGAGAATGTCCGAGGGCATCAGGTCCGGCGTGAACTGGATGCGCTTGGCGTCGAGACCGAGCGTGACGCCGAGCGTCTCGACCAGCTTGGTCTTGGCAAGGCCGGGCACGCCGATCAAGAGCGCATGGCCGCCGGAGAGGATGGTGACCAGCGTGTTCTCGATCACGCGATCCTGGCCGAAGATGACGGAGGCGATCGCATCCTTCGCTGCACGAACCTGGCTCGACACCTGCTCGGCCGAACGGACGATTCCGTCCTCCAGTTTCTCGACACTCTCTGCCATCCGTTCGCTCCTTCAGCCCGCCACGCGGCTTGCTTGGGCCATCATGTCATCGCATCACGTCAGATCATGGGCCTATGCTAGACTTGCAGGAAGGCCATGTATTCGTTGAATTAACCTATCCCCACCTTATCGGCTTCGGGTTATGTACGGCATCACGAAGTGGCGACCTCCACACCGGACTATTCCGGATGGAACCGCGCAACCGAGTACAACGTAGACCTGCACCAATCGTGCCAAAGGACAAAGTCAGGGCAAACCATGGCGAACCAAGGGCAGAGCGCCGATCGTGGTCTCGAGGGGCTGACTGCAGCCGCCAAAAGCGCTGCCAGTGCCGAAGGCGCCAAAAAGGGCCTGCCTCCGGTGCATCTGTGGAATCCGCCGTTCTGCGGCGATCTCGACATTCGAATCGCCGCCGATGGTACTTGGTTCTACTTGGGGACGCCAATCGGGCGTCCCGCGTTGGTGCGGCTGTTTTCGACCATCCTCAAGCGCGAGGGCGACAAGCACTTTCTGGTCACCCCGGTGGAGAAGGTCGGCATTCGCGTCGACGATGCGCCGTTCATGGCGGTCGAGATGCAGAAGGAAGGCGAGGAGAAGCATCGCGTGCTGCGCTTCCGCACCAATGTCGACGACTGGGTCACCTGCGATGCCGCGCACCGGCTGCGTTTCGAGCAGGCCGCGGACGGCGGGCTGACGCCTTACCTGCACGTCCGCGCCGATCTCTGGGCCAAGGTCACGAGAGCGCTCTATTACGATCTGGTTGACATGGGCGAGGAGCGGATGGTCGATGGCCAGCCGATGTTCGGCGTCGAATCATCCGGCGAATTCTTCGCCATGGCCGATGCGGAGCAGGTGAGGGCCGCGCTTTGAACAAGCCTATCCTGAAGAGTGATCCTGTCGCCATCGGCGCGTCGGATTTCTTCGCCCGGTCGAAGGCGAGGCTCGGCTTCGACGTCCCGCCCGGCCTTTACGATCCCAACATCATCCCGGCCTCGGGCGATCCCGGCACCGACAAGATGCTGGAGATCGTCGCGCGCGAGCAGCCGGTGCGTCCCGCGGCGGTGCTGATCGCCGTGGTCGACCATCCCGAGCCGACCATCCTGCTGACGCAGCGCTCGGCGCATCTCAACGATCATGCCGGCCAGATCGCCTTTCCCGGCGGCAAGATCGACGCGACCGATGCCTCGCCGCTGGACGCGGCGCTCCGCGAGGCCGAGGAGGAGGTCGGGTTGTCCAGAGATTTCGTCGAGCCGCTCGGCTATCTCGATCTCTACGGCACCGCCTTCGGCTTCCGTATCCTGCCGACGGTAGCGAAGGTCCGGCCGGGCTTCTCGCTCAGCATCAACCATTCCGAGGTTGATGATGCGTTCGAGGTGCCGCTATCCTTCCTGATGAATCCGGTGAACCATCAGGTGCACAGCAAGGAATTCCGCGGCACGCCGCGGTCCTACTATGCGATGCCGTTCGCGGAGCGTTACATCTGGGGCGCCACGGCCGGAATGCTGCGTGTGCTGTATGAGCGGATCTATTCGTCATGATCCGGCCGGTTCTGACCGAGATCGGAATCTTCCTTATTCCCTTTGCCGTCTATGCGCTGTTCCTGGCCGCCACGCGGTCCGGCCTGTTCGCGCACTCGTCCTGGCCAGTCAAGATCGTCGCGCGCCTTGCGCTGGCAGCGATCGTGCTGGTCATCGCAGGCCTGATCGGACTTGCGCATTTCTCCGGCGCGCCGCCGGATTCGACCTACGTTCCCGCTCATATCGAGAACGGCAGGCTGGTGCCGGGCGTGGAAAAATAGGGGCCGCACGATGAGCCAGGAGCCATTTGTTGCGCCGTTACTTGCCGATGCGCCCTGGCTGATCTCAGGCGGGACCGCGCGCGTCCTGCATCTGCTCAACGCCGATGGTGAGGAGGCGCGTGTGGTCGGCGGCGCGGTGCGCAACGCACTGCTCGGACTCGTGCCCGGCGATATCGACATCGCGACAACGGCGCGGCCGGAGGAGGTGATGCGGCGCGCCAAGGCTGCCGGCATCAAGAGCGTGCCGACCGGCATCGATCACGGCACCGTCACGCTGGTCATCGACACCCGTCCCTACGAAATCACGACGCTG
This sequence comes from Bradyrhizobium centrosematis, assembly GCF_045571495.1. Lineage (NCBI taxonomy): Bacteria > Pseudomonadati > Pseudomonadota > Alphaproteobacteria > Hyphomicrobiales > Nitrobacteraceae > Bradyrhizobium > Bradyrhizobium centrosematis. Next base: position 5,769,888 of record NZ_CP120703.1, on the reverse strand, counting down.
CGCGAGGACACCGAAACCTTCGGCCGCAAGGCCAAGGTCGCGTTCGGCCGCGACTGGGTGAAGGACGCCGAGCGCCGCGACTTCACCATGAACGGCCTTTCGGTCGACGCGCGCGGTATCGTCTACGACTATGTCGGCGGCATCGCGGATGCCAAAGCGCGCCGGGTGCGCTTCATCGGCGATCCCGATCAGCGCATCGCCGAGGATTTTCTGCGCATCCTGCGCTTCTTCCGCATCCACGCCGCCTTCGGCGCAGGTGAGCCCGACCGCGACGGCTATCTCGCCTGCATCCGCGGCCGCGGCGGCCTTGCCAGCCTTTCGGCCGAGCGGGTGCGGATGGAGATGCTGAAGCTGCTGGTGACATCGGGTGCATCCGCGGCCGCGCTCGCCATGGCCGAGGGCGGATTGCTGCAGGCGCTGACCGGCGGCGTCGTCTACACCGGACCGCTGGCGACGATGATCGCAATCGAGCGCGAGCTCGGCCTGTCCGCGCAAGCGACGCGGCGGCTCGCCGCGCTGACCGTCGCGGTGACGGAGGATGCCAAGCGCGTCGCGGCGCGCCTGCGGCTGTCCAATGCCGAGGCCAAGGCGCTGGATTCGATGGGGCACCGCTGGTGGCGCCTCGCCACCAAGGACGAAGCCAATGCACGGCGGCTGCTCTACCGGCTCGGGGCCGAGCGCTATCACGATCGCGTGTTGCTCGGCTGGGCACGGCATGGCAGCGATGTCACCTCGATGCACTGGCGCGCGCTCGCCGAGCTGCCGCAGCGCTGGACCGCGCCGAAATTTCCGCTCAAGGCCGCCGATTTCATCGCGCGCGGCATGGCGGAGGGACCCGCACTCGGACACGTGTTGACGCTCGCCGAGGACGCTTGGCTTGCCGCGGATTTTCCACTAGAGCAAGCCGCACTCGCTGCCATCGCCGATCAAGCTGCGGCTCGCATCAGCCGCGATGAGAGACCGTGACCATCGTCTCAGGCTTCGCCGACATCTCGATTTTCCAGCTGCTGCTGGTCGCGTTGATGGCGTTGTTTGCTTCGATCATCGGTGGTCTCGCCGGTTACGGTACCGGCGCCCTGATGCCGCTGGTGCTGGTGCCGCTGGTCGGCGCCGAGCCGGTGGTGCCGATCATCGCGATCTCCGCCATCTTCACCAATTGCAGCCGCGCGATCGCTTATCTCCGCTATGCCGACCGCCGCCGCGCCCTGATCGTGCTCGCCTGTGCCGCGCTGACGACCGCGCTGGGCGCCTACGGCTACACGCGCCTCACCAACGCGGGCGCCGCGCTCGTGATCGGCACCATGCTGATCCTGAGCGTGCCGCTGCGCCGCGTGCTCCGCCGCCGAAAGGTCAAGATCGGCGACAGCGGCCTTGCCGCCGGCTCGGTCGGCTATGGCGTGCTGGTCGGCGGCACTTCGGGCTCCGGCGTGATCCTGCTCTCGCTTCTGATGGCCGCCGGCTTAGAGGGTGCCGCCGTGATCGCGACCGACGCGATGATCTCGCTCGGCACCGGCGTCATCAAGATCTCGGTGTTCGGCCTCGCCGGCGCCGTCACCCCTCAGGTGCTCGCCTTCGCGCTCCTGATCGGCGCGATCGCGATCCCCGGCGCGTTCCTGGCAAAGGCCTTCGTCGAGCGGATGCCGCTGCACATCCACACCGCGATCCTCGATGTCGCGGTGATCACCGGCGGGCTGGTGATGATCTCCGCAGCGGCGAGGCAGCTCGTGGCGTAGATGGCCTGGGCCCGATCGGGCATTCGCGGCTTTGCGCGATCCGGGTCGTTCTCATGACGTCGGCTGCCGAGGGTCCGTTTATCCTCCGCAACCTAAGCGCGATGGGATTTTGATCAATCGTCATCGCGCTTTCGGTTGTTGGTAGGGGACTATGCCGTTGCTGGTGGCTCCTTCAACCCGCGACGTCGGTGCCAAGCCATCAAGCATGCAAACGCTGCGACAAGTCCCGGAAGACCTGCACCGGCGATGGGGCCAGGTACCGAGCCATAGAACGTGATCCCGCTCGAGGTTTCGCGCGTGCCGCCAGCTCCATCCGGGACGAGCAAAGGCAACACCAAATCCAGTTCAAACCAGCCGCCGACTATGGTGGGCTGAAAGCGCACGAAGTTGTTGTTCCAGCAGAAGGGACCAAGACAGCCCTGTCCAGAGCCAATTTGGGTGCCAGGAGGAGGCAGAAGACCGGCAAGCGATGATTGCCCAATCGGCGTGTCGCGAAATATAAACGTCCCGACCGGGTTGTGCGTCGGGAAGAATGTTCCGTCGCCAATTGCCGATAATGAGAATTCGGGACCTATGGCTATCGGTACAGGATTAGCTCTTACTTCCCACGAGCTGATGAATGCACCCGCAGCCAGCATCATCGTCCAAAGCAGTACCTTCTTCATTTAAAACCCTTCATTCAATTCTTTGTTCCACCAATGGAACTCATGGAACCAGATCGCTTGTGACGAGTCAACGCACCGGACGTGGGACTACGTTGAGGCCGTGGGCGGTCTATTCCCACGCCAAAGAAACCAGTGCTCAAGCGCGCTTCTGGATCGTGCCCATGGGATCGAAGATCGATCGCCCCGGCTGAGGTCAAGCAAAGCTGCTGAAATTCGTTTCCCAATCCGACCATCAACCGCCGCCAGATGCACGAGCGGTCAGACATCTCAGTTATGACGGTTTCAGAAGATTGCCTCGAGGATCGACCGCAGCAGGGCGCGTGATGGAGCAGTTCGGGGCGTCCGCTGGTGACCCTCTGTCCTACGCCGAGTGAGGGATTTACCCGCACGTCAAGATTGAATTAGAATGGCTGCACTCGCTTTTTTGGGTTGTTCATGGCCACGGTTCACCTGATTCACGGATACATTGGTGCGGGAAAGACGAGCTTTGCGCGGCGCTTGGAGGAAGAGCTGCCGGCTATTCGTTTCAGTCACGACGAATGGATGGCGAGTTTGTATGGCGATGATCCGCCCATGAATCAGTTTGCTGAATTTCAAGAGCGGGTGTCGAAGCTGATCGACACATATTGAAGACGGTGTGTGACGCTCGGCCTAGATGTCGTGCTTGATTTCGGCTTCTGGTCGCGGCGCCAGCGCGATGAGACGAGGGCGACTGCGGCGGCGCTAGGCGCGCATGCGCGGCTCTACCTTCTAGAGTGCTCAGAAGAGGAAGCGTGGCGCCGGGTCGACAAACGTAACGAGCGTCTCGACGGAAGCCTGTTTATCGTCCGAAACACCTTTGAGATGCTTAAGAGCCGCTTTGAGCCACTGGCAGACAATGAGGACCGAATTGAAGTTAGGCAATGCTGACCAAGGTGCATCAAGCCTGCTAACTCCAGCGTTCCTAAAGGTCTGCCATCGGGCCCGTAGTAGACATTCGCCGACGAGCCTGCCATTCCAGCGATTAACAGAGAAGCAGACATCATTGCGCTGAAGCGGCGCGCGCCAGCCTCACGAGGGTGGGGTCCGAGACGTGCTCACTCCTCGTCGTCGTCTTCCTCCTCTTCATCCTCCTCGTCCTCTTCCACCTGCACCAGCACGGCCAGTGGCAGCGTCTCGCGGAACAGGTCGCCTTCCATGCCCATCCAGAGGCAGAGCACCTCGTCCTGCTTCACTTCCGCGACCGTCAGCGGCTGGCCGCCGGATTTCAGCATGACGACATCACCGGCTTTCAAGTCCATGGATTGTCCTTTCGCGTGATCGATCCGGACGCGAACCTAGCAAGCGGTCATGACAGGCCGATCACGCCGCCCGGCCGTGCCCGGAAATTCCAGCGGCGTGACGCAGCGCAGGGGGCCGCGGCGTCTGTTCGCAGCGGGGAGATCGAGGTGTCTTCCGCAGCCGCCGATCGGCGATGATGACGCTAGCGGCTCGTCAGCCGCAGAAGATGCGGCACGGCCTCGCTGTCGACGGTCGCGCCCAGGCCCGCGTAGAACTGCATCGCCGACGCATTGTGCTTCCAGACATCCCAGCCGAGCTTCGTGACGCCATGATCGGAGGCCCATTCCTTGGCCTTCGTCATCAACGCACTGCCGACGCCCTTCCTCCGCGCGTCAGCATGCACAGCGATGTCACTGATGTACATGCCCGCCTGGGCGCTATAGAGCTCGTGGGTCAAGATCCAGGCGATCAGGCCGACAATGCGATTGTCCAGCAGCGCCACAAAGAGGTGCACAGGCGCATGCTCGCGGGCATAGAAGGCGAGGTAGCGCTCGAGCGTCAGAGGCGGTGGCGGCTCTTCGATATGAGCCGCCAGCGCTTCCGCAAGTCCCCGAACGGCAGCGTAGTCGCTCGCTTCAGCTCTGCGTATGCTCAATTCGCCATCCACGACGCCGCGCCCTCCTTGGGGGCAAAAGCGCCCGCAGGATCATCTACGTGCAGGGACGGCCGGTCGTTACACCGGCAGGCGAAGGAATTCGGATCGCTGACAGGGTGGGGCCATCGCGTGCAGCTCACACCGTCCCATACCAAGCGACGATGATTGGTCCATCTGGACTGTACGCCGCAGGTACTTGGGAACCATCCCTCGCGAGCGACGTTGGGGCTGGTTCGGCGTGAACAGGGCGTCCGCCTGTATCTCTTTCGAACGGTTGGCTCGCATGGGGCCGTCCCCTCCGCCCGAGAGTTAAATCATGTCGAACGTCGAAGAGTTCCCTGTCTCCGCTCGCCGCCGGCCAACGGAGTTCGAAGCACTGGCCGCGGCCGGGCACACTGCGCTCGATGCCATTCCGGGCGCGGTCTGCCTCTGTGACGCCGAGGGATTGATCGTCGCCTACAACACGGAAGCCGTCGAATTGTGGGGGCGGACGCCTGAAGTCGCCTGCGAGCGCTTCTGCGATTCGTATCGGCTCTATTCCCTCGACGGAACGCCGCTCGCCCATGACGACTGTCCCATGGCGATCGCGGTCCGGCGCGGTACGCCGACGCGCAATGCCCCTGTCGTTGTCGCGCGGCCGGACGGCACTCGCTTCACCGCGCTGGTCAATGTTCGCGCCTTGCGCGACCACTTCGGCCTCATCCAGGGCGCCATCAATTGCTTCCAGGACGTCACCGGATGGAAGCGCGTCGAAGAGGAGGTCCGCCAGAAGACCCAGGATCTGGAGGACTTCTTCGACAACGGCGCTGTGGGGCTTCATATCGTCAGCGGTGAAGGCATCATCGTTCGCGCCAACAAGGCTGAACTGGATATGCTTGGGTACAAGGCGGAGGAGTACGTCGGCCGCCACATCGCCGAGTTTCATGTCGATGCTCCAGTGATCGGCGAAATCCTTCAGCGCCTTTCATGCGGCGAACCGTTGTCTCGGTATCCTGCGCGGTTGCGGGCGCGGGACGGCTCCGTGAAGCACGTGCTGCTCACGTCCAACAGCCGCTTCGTGGACGGCAAGTTCGTCAATACGCGTTGTTTCACCCTTGACGTGACGGAGTTGCATGCCGCCGAACAAGCATGGCAAGCCAGCGAAGCCCGGCTGGCCGCGACCTATGAGGCTGCAAGCGTCGGCATCTCGGAAGCGGACGACACCGGGCGTCTCTTGCGGGTCAATGATGCTCTCTGCCGCATCACCGGGCGCTCGCGCGCCGAGCTGCTCGGAATGACCTTCCTGGACTACACCGATCCGGACGACCGTCAGGAGGACGCCGAACTCTACGCGCGGCAAGTGCGTGGCGATGTCGAGAACTACACGATCCGCAAACGCGCAATACGGCCCGACGGCTCCGTGCGCCATCTCGATATCTTCAGCTCGTCGGTACGCGACTCGGGCGGCCGCTTTCTGTACGGCGTTCGTGTCGTCCAGGATGTCACCGCCACCAAACAGCTCGAGGATCGCCTGCGCGAAGGCGAACAGCGCATGCGCGATCTCCTCGAGGCCCTGCCGGCGGCGATCTACACGACGGATGCCGAGGGCCGCATCAATTTCTACAACCGCGCCGCCGTTGAGATGGCGGGCAGGACGCCGCAGCCGGGCGACGAATGGTGCGTGACCTGGAAGCTCTATCGGCCCGATGGCTCGCCTCTCCCGCATAATGAATGCCCGATGGCCGTCGCGCTCCGCGAAGACCGTCCGGTTCGCGGCGCCGAAGCGGTCGCCGAGCGCCCGGATGGCCGGCGCGTGCCGTTCATTCCCTATCCGACGCCGCTACACGACGCCGCGGGCAAGTTGGTTGGCGCCATCAACATGCTCGTGGACATCAGCGAGCGGAAGAGTGCCGAGAATGCGCAAAGGGTCCTCATCGACGAGCTGAATCACCGCGTGAAGAACACCTTGGCGACGGTGCAGTCGCTCGCGAACCAGACCGCTCGCCATGCCGCCGGGCTGGAAGAGTTTCTGCCGACGTTCACGGGACGTTTGTTGGCGCTCTCCCGCGCACACGACCTGCTGACGAAGCGAAACTGGCAGGATGCGCCTTTGGAAAAACTGGTCCAAGACATCGTTGCTCCCGTCTCCGGCGGACGGGTGGTAACGGGCGGGCCACATGTCGATCTGGACGCGCGCACTGCGCTAAGCGTTACTATGGTGCTCAACGAACTGCTGACCAATGCCGCGAAATATGGAGCACTCTCCGTACCGGACGGATCGGTGTCGCTCACCTGGCGGATAGCCGGTGGCGAGCTGGCGCAAAGCATGCTCGAGTGCGAATGGCGAGAATGGGGTGGGCCGCCGGTCATGCCGCCGAAGCGACGAGGATTTGGCACGCGACTGATGGAGCGGTGTGTCGAGCATGATTTGGCTGGAGGGTTCGATCTGGTGTTCGAGCCTGAGGGCACACGCTGCCGCATGACGTTTCCCGTTTTGGTTGGAGCGTCCAATGGCTGAGGTGCCGGGAGCCAGGGTTCTCCTCGTCGAAGACGAAGGGCTTGTCGCCCTCATGATCGAGGACATGCTCGACGAGCTGGGATTCAAGGTCGTTGCCTCGGCTGCGCACGTCACGAAGGCCTGTGAGCTTGCTTCGGCGGCGTCTTTCGATCTGGGACTTCTCGATGTGAACCTGGCCGGAGAGTTCGTCTTCCCGGTTGCTCGCATCTTGCGCGCTCGAAAGATTCCCTTCCTGTTCAGCACGGGTTACGGCGGACCTCCACTTGAGGAGGAGTTCAGGAACGCCCCCTCGATCGGCAAGCCATTCACCGTCGATCAATTGAGCGAGAAATTGCGGACGCTGCTGCCGTGCCCGGGTGTCTGATCGTCTCGATCGACGCTGGCGCACACCAGCCATCGCAAGTTTGGACGATGGCATCTTACCCCTGATTTGCCCGACGGATCAAACGCGTTTCGTGAAATCCGTAAGCCTTTGATCTTGCAGGGGCCGTCTACTGTGCATGGGGTTGTTTTCCGATATTTTGTTCTCGGCCCTGCTCAGGACCGGTCCGGCACCAGCTCGGTCAGCGAGCGGATGATGCGGTCGGGCTTGACGGTCGAGCCCTCCGGCAGGCCGTCGCCATGCACGTCGATCCAGATCGAATAGATGCCGAGGCGTTGCGGCGTCACCACTTCCCATTCCAGATTGTCGCCGATCATCCAGGTGTCCTTTGCGGTGACGCCCAGCGCCTCCATCGCGTGCAGATAGGCGCGCTCCTCGGGCTTGCCGAAGCCGTGCTCGCCCTCGATCTGGATGTGGTCGAAGCGATGGGTCAGCTCGAACCGCTCGACCTTGGCTCGCTGCATCTCGGCGGCGCCGTTGGTGACCAGTGCGAGCTTGACGCCGCGTGCCCTGAACGCGTCGATCGCATCATGCGCTCCGGGAAAGACGAAGATCGCTTCCTCGCGATAGGTGGTGAAGCGGTCGGCGATGCGATCGGCGAGATCGTCGGGCAGGGCGCGGTTGCCCTGGGCGGCGAGCGCGGCGAAGCCACCGCGCACGGTGAGCCGCCGCGCCTCGCCGAGCTTCATCCGCCAGATCGGCTCCGCGGTCGACCAGAACTGCCGCGCATAGGCGAGCACCGCGGTTGCGACCTGCGGCGGCGGCAGCGGCGCAAGCTCCTCGGCGAACTCGGCGGCGATCGTGTTCCAGGCGATCTCGGGCCGGCCATAGGCCGACAGGATGGTGTCGTCCATGTCGATCAGCATGGCGCGGGGCAGCGGCCTTGCGGCGGGCTTCATCGTCGTCACGGCCATTTCACCTCCGGCGGCATCGACGACAGGATCGAGTCGACATTGCCGCCGGTCTTCAGCCCGAAGATGGTGCCGCGATCATAGAGCAGATTGAATTCGACGTAGCGGCCGCGCCGGATCAATTGCTCCTCGCGGTCTGCTGCGGTCCAGGTGCTGGCGAAATTGCGCCTGACGATCTCGGGATAGACCTTCAGGAAGGCGCGGCCGACGTCCTTGGTGAAGGCGAGGTCGGCGTCCCAGTCGCCGCTGTCGTGCCAGTCGTAGAAGATGCCGCCGATGCCGCGGGCCTCCTTGCGGTGCGGCAAGTAGAAATACTCGTCGCACCATTTTTTGTATTTGTCGTAGTCGGCAACGCCGCTGTGCTGGTTGCAGGCCTGTTTCATCGCGGCATGGAAGGCGATCGTGTCGGCATCGTCCTGCGTGCGCCGTCGCTCCAGCACCGGCGTCAGGTCGGCGCCGCCGCCGAACCAGGCTTTCGTGGTGACGACGAAGCGGGTGTTCATGTGCACGGCGGGCACGTTCGGATTGCGCATATGCGCGATCAGCGAGATGCCCGAGGCCCAGAATTTCGGGTCCTCCGCGGCGCCGGGGATCTGGGCCCGAAACTCGGGGGCGAACTCGCCATGCACCGTCGAGCAGTGCACGCCGACCTTCTCGAACAGGCGGCCGTGCATCATCGACATCACCCCGCCGCCGCCGGCCGCGCCGGTATGGTCGGTGCGCTGCCAGGGCGTGCGCTTGAAGCGGCCGGCCTCGCCCGGATAGAGGCTTTGCGGCGCATCGTCCTCGAGCCGCTCGAAGCTCGCGCAGATGTCGTCGCGCAAGGCTTCGAACCAGGCGCGGGCGCGGGACTTGCGGTCTTCGATCGTCGACATGTCCATCAGCATTCCCGTCCTATCTGATGCCGAGCGATTTGTGCGTCTGCACGCTCAGCCGCCATTGCGGATGGCGCAGGCAATAGTCGATCGCGCGCGCGGTGTTCTCGACGACCTCGGGACCGTCCATCGGCTGCAACGAGAAGCGCTCGAAGGCGAGGTGCTCGAACGTCTCGGGCGCGGCGAGGGCCTGCGGGTAGACCAGCTTCAGCTCGTGCCCCTGGCGCAGTACCAGCTCGCTGCCGCCCTTGGGGCTGACGCAGATCCAGTCGAGGCCGTCAGGCGCGGCCATGGTGCCGTTGGTCTCGACCCCGATCTCGAAGCCGCGCTGGTGCAGGGCCTCGATCAAGGCTGTGTCGACCTGGAGCAGCGGCTCGCCGCCAGTGAGCACCACGTAGCGGTTGGCTTCGGTGGCACGCCATTGCGCGGCGATGGTGTCGGCGAGCTCCGCGGCCGAGCCATAGCGGCCGCCGAGCGTGCCGTCGGTCCCGACGAAATCCGTGTCGCAGAACTTGCAAATGGCCTCGAGGCGGTCCGCCTCGCGTCCGCTCCAGAGGTTGCAGCCGGCAAAGCGGCAGAACACGGAAGCGCGCCCGGCATGGGCGCCTTCGCCTTGCAGGGTCAGGAAGATTTCCTTGACCGCGTAACTCAATCGTCTCTCCTCAACCTGTTCAAACGTGCGGGTTACCGGATCTGCCGCAGCGCCTCGCCTGCGGCCATTGCCGCCGTCATGGCGACATTGAGCGACCGCAGCCCCGCCCTGATCGGGATGACCAGCCGGGCATCCGCGGCCTCGACCACGGCGTCGGTGACGCCGGCGCTCTCGCGCCCGAATAGCAGGATGTCCGACGTCTGGTAACGGAAATCGCGATAGTCGGTGGCGCCCTTCGTGGTGAACAGCAGCAGCCGATAGCCATGCGCGGCGCGCCAGTCCTCGAATTTCAGCCAGGAGTCATGCCTGAGGATGCTGACATGGTCGAGGTAATCCATTCCCGCCCGGCGGAACGCGCGGTCGGAGACCGGGAACCCTGCGGGTTCGATGATATGGGCGGCCAGTCCGAGGCAGGCGCACAGCCTGAGAATCGTGCCGGTGTTCTGCGGGATGTCGGGCTGGAAAAGCGCTATCTGCATCGAGGGCGGCGGGGTTGGTTGCGGGGCGGAAATGTCTCAATAAAACATCGCCTGCCCGGGAATTCGTGCATGGCACGCCCCTGCGCCGATAGCGGGCTTGCGCTCGCCCGGCAAGGGTGCCAATAGAACGATTCTGGACTGCTGTTTCGCCCGTTTAGAGGTGAACATGCGAAGTTCTGCCGCCGCGGGGGGCCGCGGGCGCCGGCAGCCTTTCCGGGGACCTCATGGGGCGCCCCCTGGAGCGGTTCCACCGGTTGCACAAGAAGAAAGGGTTGGAATCGTGACGACAGCGTCTTCGGCGGACCATCCGACACGCCGTGATTTCTTATTCGTTGCAACGGGGGCAGCTGCAGCAGTAGGGGGCGCGGCCGCGCTCTGGCCCTTCATCTCTCAAATGAATCCTGACGCCTCGACCATCGCCGCCGGTGCGCCGATCGAGGTCGATCTCAGCCCGGTCGCCGAAGGCCAGGACATCAAGGTGTTCTGGCGTGGCAAGCCGATCTACATCAGCCACCGCACCAAGAAGCAGATCGACGAGGCGCGCGCCGTCAACGTGGCGAGCCTGCCCGATCCGCAGACCGACGAGGCCCGCGTCAAGTCCGGCCACGAGCAATGGCTGGTCGTGATCGGCATCTGCACCCATCTCGGCTGCATCCCGATCGCTCATGAAGGCAGCTACGACGGGTTCTTCTGTCCCTGCCATGGTTCGCAGTACGATTCGTCCGGCCGCATCCGCCAGGGGCCCGCGCCCGCGAACCTGCCGGTGCCGCCCTACCAGTTCGTTTCCGACACCAAAATCCAGATCGGCTGAGCTTCGGGCCTTCGTCCGAAGCTTCGCGCCGTCTCGTCGTACTATTTCCTCAGGATCGCATCATGAGCGGACCATCCGACTACCAGCCGAGCAATCCGGCCCTGCAATGGATCGAGCGACGCCTGCCGATCCTCGGCCTCATGCACTCTTCGTTCGTCGTCTATCCCACCCCGCGCAACCTGAACTATTGGTGGACCTTCGGCGCCATCCTCTCCTTCATGCTGGGGATGCAGATCCTGACCGGCGTGATCCTGGCAATGCACTATACCCCGCATGCCGATCTCGCCTTCAAGTCGGTCGAGCTGATCGTCCGTGACGTGAACTACGGCTGGCTGCTGCGCAACATGCATGCCTGCGGCGCGTCGATGTTCTTCTTCGCGGTCTACGTCCACATGCTGCGCGGTCTCTATTACGGCTCCTACAAGGAGCCGCGCGAGGTGCTGTGGATCCTCGGCGTCATCATCTACCTGCTGATGATGGCGACCGGCTTCATGGGCTACGTGCTGCCGTGGGGGCAGATGAGCTTCTGGGGCGCTACCGTCATCACCAACCTGTTCTCCGCCATCCCCTATTTCGGCGAGAGCATCGTGACGCTGCTCTGGGGCGGCTATTCGGTCGGCAATCCGACGCTGAACCGCTTCTTCTCGCTGCACTATCTGCTGCCGTTCCTGATCGCGGGCGTCGTCGTGCTCCACGTCTGGGCGCTGCACGTCGCCGGTCAGAACAATCCTGACGGCGTCGAGCCGAAGACGGAAAAGGACACGGTGCCGTTCACGCCGCACGCGACCATCAAGGACATGTTCGGCGTCGCCTGCTTCATGCTGCTCTACGCCTGGTTCATCTTCTACATGCCGAACTATCTCGGCGACGCCGACAACTACATTCCGGCGAACCCGGGCGTGACGCCGCCGCACATCGTGCCGGAATGGTATTACCTGCCGTTCTACGCGATCCTGCGCTCGATCCCGAACAAGCTCGCGGGCGTCATCGCGATGTTCGGCGCGATCATCATCCTGTGCTTCCTGCCCTGGCTCGACGCCGCGAAGACGAGGTCGTCGAAGTATCGCCCGCTGGCCAAGCAGTTCTTCTGGATCTTCGTCGTGGTCTGCATCCTGCTCGGCTATCTCGGCGCGCAGCCGCCGGAGGGCATCTACGTCGTTGCCGGCCGGGTCCTGACGGTCTGCTACTTCGCCTACTTCCTGATCGTGCTGCCGCTGCTCTCGCGCATCGAGAAGCCGCGTCCGGTGCCGAACTCGATCTCGGATGCGGTGCTGGCCAAGACCGGCAGCAGGTCGACGCCGATGGTCTCGACCGCGATCGTGCTGGCGCTCGCCGGCTCGTTGTTCGCGGGCTCGATCGACAGCGCGAAGGCGTCTGAAGGCAGCGACCAGCCGCCCGGCAATAAATGGTCGTTCTCGGGCCCTTTCGGTAAGTTCGATCGCGGCGCGCTGCAGCGCGGCCTGAAGGTCTACAAGGAGGTCTGCGCCAGCTGCCACGGCCTGTCTTACGTCGCTTTCCGCAACCTCTCGGAGCCCGGCGGACCCGGCTATTCGGTGGCGCAGGCGGCTGCGTTCGCTTCCGAGTACAAGGTTAAGGACGGCCCGAACGATGCGGGCGACATGTTCGAACGTGCGGGGCGCCCGGCGGATTATTTCCCCTCGCCCTTCCCGAACGAGCAGGCCGCTCGTGCGGCGAACGGCGGCGCGGCGCCGCCCGACCTGTCCCTGATCACCAAGGCGCGTTCCTACAAGCGCGGCTTCCCCTGGTTCATCTTCGACTTCTTCACCCAGTACCAGGAGCAGGGCCCGGACTACGTCGCGGCAGTGCTGCAGGGCTTTGAGGACAAGGTGCCCGAGGGCGTCACCATTCCGGAGGGCTCGTACTACAACAAGTACTTCCCGGGCCACGCCATCAAGATGCCGAAGCCGCTCAGCGACGGCCAGGTGACGTATGACGACGGCTCGCCGGCCACGGTCGCGCAGTACGCCAAGGACGTCACCACCTTCCTGATGTGGACTGCCGAGCCGCACATGGAAGCGCGCAAGCGCCTCGGCTTCCAGGTCTTCGTGTTCCTGATCATCTTCGCGGGCCTGATGTACTTCACCAAGAAGAAGGTCTGGGCCAGCTCGCACTGAGCGGCGCAAGACGAGACTGAAGAAGCCCCCGCAAGGGGGCTTTTTTGTTGCTTTGCCATTCCGCGGCGATGCGTCAGCATCGAGCCCGGAATGACGCGACTGTGGATTGCGCCATCCGCTCCCACCCGCCAAGATGCCCCCAACTGCTCCCCAGAAACTCACCGGAGGACACCATGGGAACCGCCATCACCTTCAAGCGCCCGGACGGCAAGGACGCCTCGGGCTATCTCGCCAATGCCGCGCGCGGCAACGCTCCGGGCGTGGTCGTGATCCAGGAATGGTGGGGCCTGTCGGACCAGATCAAGGGCCTGTGCGACCGCTTTGCGCTGGCCGGCTTCGATGCGCTCGCGCCCGATCTCTACAAGGGCAAGGTGGTGCCGTATCACGACACGGACAGCGCCAACAAGGAGATGAACTCGCTCGACTTCATGGACGCCACCACGCAGACCGTGCGCGGGGCCGCGCAATATCTGTCGCGCAACGGTGCCAAGGTCGGGCTGACCGGCTTCTGCCTCGGCGGCGCCGTCACGATCATCGGTGCGACCAAGATCCCGGAGCTCGCGGCCGGCGTCGTGTTCTACGGCATCCCGCCCGAGCAGGCGGCCAAGCCCGCCGACGTCAAGATCCCGCTGCAGGCCCATTTCGCCAACAAGGACGATTGGTGCACGCCGGAGCTGGTCAACGGCTTCGAGAAGGCCATGAAGGCGGCCGGCAAGTCGCTGGAGCTGTTCCGCTATGATGCCGAGCACGCCTTCGTCAACGAGCAGCGCCAAGCCGTGCACGACCGCGAAGCCGCCGAGCTCGCCTGGGGCCGGGCGACGGAGTTTTTCCGGAAGCATCTCGGGTAGGGCAGTGAGATAGCGCGCCCTGGGGCAACCAGCTACTATCGAAATTGCCCTTATGCAACTTTAAGACGTGGTCGCATACATTCTACATGCGACTGCGGAGGTGCGCGATGATTGTGAAGGGACGTTTGACGACGATTGTCGTACCTCGCACGGACCTGGAAGCGGCTCAGGACCCTAAGAAGGCCTATTATCTAACCGGCGCTGTGGTCGACTACGTCGCTGCACGTGGGCATTTACTCGAGACACGAGCTGCCCGCCGTGGCGATGCAAGCGTATCACGCCGACTACTATCTCGCTCAGGTCGACAACGGCGGTCACAGCCAGTTCATCGGCAACACGGGCGCCGAGATGCTACCCACGACATCCGGTGATGCGCTCGCTGGACTGAAGGCCATGGGAGCGAGCGCGCAACACCAGATTTTGCAAGAGATGATGGCCTGGGTGGAGGCGCACCCCGGCGAAGCCGCACTGCAAAACGGATTCGAAAACCGCTCTGCGGCTCTCAGCGCGCTTGATGATCGCTTCTACGAGGCAGAGCGCCGACAGCCAATCACACACCTCGCGGCGCGATGGATTGCGGGCTGGCCCGAACTCCACCCTGTGTCAAAGGAGCACTACGCTTCAGAAATCGAACGGATTGCGCAACTGAATCCATATTCGTCGCAGCGCCAGATATGGCGAAGCGTCCATAAGATTCGCTTCCAGATGACCGACAGCGTGCAGATTACCGTTGCCGCGGCATGCGGGGCTGCGACGCCTGATCCGGAGCTCAAGGTCATGGTTCTCCCAGGATTCGACATGGATGTGGAGGGAGAGCAATGCAGGACATTCGGTGTCAAGACCGACAAAGGTTCGCGGCTATGCGTCGTTGAAGAAGCGGGCGGACGACTCTATGAAATGGCCCCAGTTAGTCCGATGGTGGGGGCGCAGCTGTCGAGTGTGGGAGCGGACACGATCGCGAGCTTCGTGAGAATTGCCCAGCAAAACCTGGCAGCCGAAGCGATCGACCTGCTGTTGCGAAGATTGGATCTGGATCCAGCCGCGATGATCACGGCACTGCGCGTGAGCGACGACCGTGCCACTTGGTACGCGGTCACACGAAAGACCGGCGTGTTGGTTGAAACCCTGGCGGACCGTAGCAACGTCATCGGATCCGGCGGTCAACTCCTGCTCACAGCGACCCGAGCCGACATCGAGCATCATGCTGCGGACGCAGCCATGGGGCATGACAGCCTGGAGATCAGGGCCTGAGCGCAACCCGGCCGCGCGATTTTGGCGATCGAGGCCACGCAGCTCACCCTTGACGCCGCCGCCCGGCCATGGTGAGTATCCCGCCCATGAGCACCGTAGCCCGCCCAGCCCGTCGTTGGTGGCGCACCTCCTGACGAGGTGGCCGGTGCGCTTTCTTTTCCCAAGATCGCTCGAGGTCGCCAGCACAGCGCGGCGGCCTGATCGTTTGTCCTGTGTGGCGTTCCCTCGGCAAGTCTCGTAAGAGGACCCCAAGAGGATCACATGAACAGGACAGTCTTTGCTCTCCCGGCCAGAAGCGACTATCCGACCCGCGCGGGTCTTGCGATCACGCGCGTGGCCGAGCAGTTTACCGGAGGTGCAAGCCGGCTCGACGACCTGATCAACCTGCTCGACCGCCGCCGCGGCGTGGTGCTGTCCTCCGGCACGACCGTGCCCGGCCGCTACGAAAGTTTTGACCTCGGCTTCTCCGATCCGCCGCTCAAGCTCGAGACCACGGGCGTCAATTTCAAGCTGGAAGCGCTCAACGCACGCGGAGAGGTGCTGATCGCCTTCCTCGGCGACGTCCTGCGCGAGCCCTGCGTCGTAATCTCCGAGAAGACGCCGACGCGCCTTGCCGGCCACATCATCCGCGGCGATGCCCCGGTCGAGGAGGACCAGCGCACCCGCCGGGCCAGTGTGATGTCGCTGGTGCGCGACATCATCGCCGCCTTCTCCGCCAACGATGACGGGCTGCTCGGCCTGTTCGGCGGCTTCGCCTACGACCTCGTGTTCCAGATCGAGGATCTCGTGCAGAAGCGCCCGCGCGAGGCCGACCAGCGCGATATCGTGCTCTATGTGCCCGACCGCCTGCTCGCCTACGACCGCGCCACCGGCCGCGGTGTGGTGCTCTCCTACGATTTCGCCTGGAAGGGCAAATCGACCGAAGGCCTGCCGCGCGAGACGGCCGAGAGCCCATACCTGAAGACGCCGCGCCAGGGCTTTGCCGATCACGCGCCGGGCGAATATCAGGCCACGGTGGAGACGGCGCGCGCCGCGTTCGCCCGCGGCGATCTGTTCGAGGCGGTGCCGGGACAGCTGTTCGCCGAGCCCTGCGATCGCTCGCCGGCCGAAGTGTTCCAGCGTCTCTGCGTCATCAATCCGTCGCCCTACGGCGCGCTGATGAATCTCGGCGAGGGCGAGTTTCTCGTCTCCGCTTCGCCCGAAATGTTCGTGCGCTCCGACGGCCGCCGCGTCGAGACCTGCCCGATCTCGGGCACGATCGCGCGCGGCACCGATGCGATCGGCGATGCCGAGCAGATCCGCCAGCTCCTGAACTCGGAGAAGGACGAGTTCGAGCTCAACATGTGCACCGACGTCGATCGCAACGACAAGGCGCGCGTGTGCGTGCCCGGCACCATCAAGGTGCTCGCGCGTCGCCAGATCGAGACCTACTCAAAACTGTTCCACACCGTCGACCATGTCGAGGGCATGTTGCGCCCCGGCTTCGACGCGCTCGATGCCTTCCTCACCCACGCCTGGGCCGTCACCGTCACCGGTGCGCCCAAGCTGTGGGCGATGCAGTTCGTCGAGGATCACGAGCGCTCGCCGCGGCGCTGGTATGCGGGTGCGATCGGTGCCGTGAATTTCGACGGCAGCATCAACACCGGTCTCACCATCCGCACCATCCGCATGAAGGATGGGCTCGCCGAGGTGCGCGTCGGCGCCACCTGCCTGTTCGATTCCGATCCGGCCGCGGAAGATCGCGAATGCCAGGTCAAGGCCGCCGCGCTGTTCCAGGCGCTGCGCGGCGATCCGCCGAAGCCTCTCTCGACCTTCGCTCCGGATGCGACCGGCTCGGGCAAGCAGGTGCTGCTGATCGACCATGACGACAGCTTCGTGCACATGCTCGCCGACTATTTCCGCCAGGTCGGCGCCAGCGTCACCGTGGTCCGCTATGTGCACGCGCTCGACATGCTCAAGCAGAAGAGATGGGATTTGCTGGTGCTGTCGCCAGGCCCCGGGCGGCCCGAAGATTTCGCGATCAAGACCACGATCGATGCGGCGCTGGAGAAGAGGCTACCGGTGTTCGGCGTCTGCCTCGGCGTGCAGGCGATCGGCGAGTATTTCGGCGGCGAGCTCGGTCAGCTCTCCCATCCCGCCCACGGCCGGCCTTCGCGGGTGCAGGTGCGCGGCGGACGCCTGATGCGCAATCTGCCGAACGAGATCGTCATCGGCCGCTATCACTCGCTGTTCGTCGAGCGCGACAGCATGCCGGAGGTGCTTGATGTCACCGCCAGCACCGAGGACGGCGTCGCTATGGCGCTGGAGCACAAGACCCTGCCGGTCGCCGGCGTGCAATTCCATCCGGAATCGCTGATGTCGCTCGGCAACGAGGTGGGCTTGCGCATTGTTGAGAATGCGTTCCGGCTGGATGCCGGGGCGAATTGAGTAAGAACCGTCATTGCGAGGAGCCTGCGACAAAATTGCGAAGCAATTTTGCGCTGGCGACGAAGCAATCCAGAGTGTTGCCGCGGAGAAGATCTGGATTGCTTCGCTTCGCTCGCAATGACGGTGGAAAAGCCAGAGCGAGATGACCAATGACATTTGACCACGACATCAAGGCGAGCGTCCGCACCATCCCCGACTATCCCAAGCCGGGGATCATGTTCCGCGACATCACCACCCTGCTCGCGGATGCGCGGGCGTTCCGCCGCGCGGTCGACGAGCTCGTCAATCCATGGGCCGGCAACAAGATCGACAAGGTCGCCGGCATGGAGGCGAGGGGCTTCATCATCGGCGGCGCGGTAGCGCACCAGCTCTCCGCCGGCTTTGTGCCGATCCGGAAAAAAGGCAAGCTGCCGCACACCACCGTGCGGATCGCCTACTCGCTCGAATACGGCATCGACGAGATGGAGATGCATGTCGACGCGATCCAACCCGGCGAGCGCGTCATCCTGGTCGACGACCTCATCGCCACGGGCGGCACCGCGGAAGGTGCGGTGAAGCTGTTGCGTCAGATCGGCGCCAACGTGGTCGCCGCCTGCTTCATCATCGACCTGCCCGAGCTCGGCGGCGCCGCCAAGCTGCGCGCGATGGACGTGCCGGTGCGCACGCTGATGACGTTCGAAGGGCACTGAGAAGCGGCAGGGATCCTCAGATCGCCTCGGCGTTCAGCTCGGCCCGCCAATGCAGCTGGCGCTCCTTCAGGAGCGCGTTCCTGACGTAGTCGCTCTCCTCGTCCTCCAGCCGCTCGCATTCGCCGAACGTCAGACCGGCCTCGCCATGCGCAGTCCAGGCGGCCTGGAGGCTCCGGCAGGTGTGGCTGCCCTGGCGCAGCGAGAACCAGATGCGGTTCTGGATCGTCTCCAGGTTGGGCGCCTGGCCGACCCAGACCTGCCCCGACGCCGCGCAGCGCACGACATAGATGCCGGCAATGGTCTTGCGCTCCTTGTAGGCGGCAATCGCTGCTTTCCGATCGATGGTCACGGGACGGCCTTTGACGTGAGGATGCTGATCATGCTTTAGCGGCCGCTCCACCGGGCGTCAATATTACCCGGATAGAAATTAGGACCGTTGCAGGATCAGGCTGAGCTCAAGCTCGCGGAAGGCAAGATAGTTGCGCCGGGTCCATTGGTGCAGCTCGGTGGAGGAGTCCTTCTCCTGGCGGAGGTAGCCGGTGAAGGAGAAGTTCAGCCGGCCGATATAGGTCTTGAGGAAACCGGGCAGCGCGGGTAGGCGGAATAGCCGGCCGCCGGCCATTGCGACTGGCAGCTCGCCGCGCACGACATGTTCGTTGTCCACCGTGATCAGGTTCATGCGGGGGATCTGGGTGCGCAGCATCTCGTGGGCGCGCGCCGAGACGCGGTCGGTATCGGCGATGAACAGGATCTGCGGAGCGACGTGGCGGCGTGCCGCCTCCTTCAACAGGCCGATCTCCTCGGTCATCTTGAAGAACTCGTCGAAGGCGTGGAAGCCGAGGTCGATCACCTTGGCAAGCCCGTCGTCGACGATGACGCGGTCCATCAGCTGCATCTTGCCGTAGGTGTCGATCACGTCGGCGGTCTCGGTCACCTTAGGCAGGTAATCGAGCAGCGACGGCTCTTTCAGATTGACGTCGAAAGCCGCGACATTGCCGTTCTTGAGCAGCAGGAATTCGCTCAAGAGCCGCGCCAGCAGGGTCTTGCCGACCTGCGGGCGTGGCGAGCAGATGATGTAGACGGGCGTTGCGGGCATCGACAGCTATATCAGTCGAACTTGGCGACCAATCCAGCCGTATCAGCCCGCACTTCGCAACTATTTTTCGCTGTTGCGGGTGACCGGCTTCGAGCCGACGATGTCGGTCAGGCGGATGCGATCGAATTCGCTCCAGACATTGGCCAGCCAGTGCCGGACATAGCCGCGCAGCACGAAGGAGTAGTTGGCGGCTTCGTCGTTGATGCCCTTGTTGGCGACGAATTTCAGGAACGGGACGGACGACACCTCCACCTGCTCGTAGGCCATCTCGTTGAGCTTGGGGATGGTCAGCTCGGTGGCGTCCTTGATGCGGTGGAAATAGGAATTGTAGGTCGCCTGGTCCCACTGGAAGAACTGGGTGTCGTTGATGAAGTTCTTCACCAGGAAATATTTCGCGCCGGTCATGAAGCCCGCGGTCTCCGCGATCTCCTCCAGCGAGGCGATCGAGGGTCCGAGGATGTGGAATACCGCGAAGGTGATCTGGCCGGCCTTGGCGGCGTCGAGGAATCCGATGTCGCGCAGCGAGGCGAGCGCCGGCGAGAGCAGGCCGGCGCGGACGTCGATGACGGTGACCGACGGGCTGACAGCGTTGAGCGTGTCAAAAATCTTCATCTGGTCGGCCGTCGTCGTCATGTCGACGATCTCGGTGATGTCGGGGTGGAAGCGCTTCAGGGTTCCGCGCGGCGACTCCGTGTCGAAGGCGCGCGTCGGCACGTTGTTGGCTGAGAAATAATCGAGCAAAGTACGCGACACCGTGGTCTTGCCGACCCCGCCCTTGTCCGCGCCCACCACAACCACTGCCGGCTTTGCCATTGCTGTCCCCTAACGCGCGCCCCCGATCGCGAGGTCGCAATCGGCCGGGCCCCAAATCGATGTCCCGAGTCTGCTGTTGGGCGCGAACATGGCAGAAACAAGGGAGAATTCAATTCCTCGGCATGTCGATACGGCAATTCCCGAAGTTTTTCCCAATCGCGGCGAAACCTGCCACGCATGGTGGCACATCGCGTGCTTAGTGACGGCCCCAGGGACCCATTGGATTACCCACGGGGTTGCCGGTCGCGGTTCCGGAGGGGCCAGGTACGGGCGGCGGAGCGGCTGGGCCGTCAGCATCGTTCCAGGGGCCATGGCGGAGCGGCGCTGGGGCGTCCTGCTGGTCGGCTGGCGGCTCCTCCTTTTCGGGCTGGTCCGTTTCTGCGGTCGGCGGCAGCGGGCCCGGATCATGGCCGCCGGCAAACTTGACCAGTGCATCGACCCTGGATTGCATCGAGGGGTGGGTTGCGAACAGATCGGCAAAGCCCTCGCGCGGATTGTCGACGCAAAGCTCCATCACGGCTGAGGTCGCACCGGGCAGCTCGCCGCGATTCTCGATCTTGCGCAGCGCGGAGATCATGGCATCAGGATCCTTCGTCAACTCGACCGAGCCGGCGTCGGCGAGATATTCGCGCGATCGCGACAAAGCGAGCTTGACCACCTGGGACAGCAGCCAGGCCACCACGATCAGCACGATCGCGATGATGATCACGATCACCGCGCCGCCGCCGGAATTCTTGCTGTCGCTCGACGAGGATGACCGCGACGATGAGGAGGAGCCCGAGGACCACGAGCCGCCGGAGCCGGAGCTCCAATTGAAATTCGTGAACAGGCGGAAGAACAATTCGCCGAAGAAGCCGACCACGCCGGCTATAATGACGGCCACCACCATCAACTGCACGTCGCCGTTCTTGATGTGGGTCAGCTCGTGGCCGAGCACAGCCTCGATCTCCTTGTCGTTCAGCGCCTCGAGCAGACCCGTGGTGACGGTGATGGAATATTGCCTGGGATTGAGACCGGTCGCGAACGCGTTCAGCGCCGGGCTCTCCATGATCTTCAGCTTCGGCATGGTGATGCCGCGCGAGATGCAGAGGTTCTCGAGCAGATTGTAGAGCCGCGGCTCCTCCTGCCGGGTGACGTCGTGGCCGCCGGTCACGGCGTCGATCATGGACTGGTGGAAGAAATAGGCGATCACGATCCAGGCCGCCGCTGCGACCGTCGCGAAGGGCGCGGCCTTGAGCAGGTCGGTGAAGGCCTGGCTCAGATAATAGGTGACGGTGCCGTTGCCGTTGATGACGACCTCGGCAACCAGCGCGCCGGCATAGACCAGCACGTAGACCAGTGCGAACAGGCCGGCGAGCAGCAGCATCGAACGAAACTTGTTCGAGGCGATGTGCGTGTAGAGACCGTACGCGGCCATGGCTGGTTCCGTTTAATCACCGTCATTCCCGGGCGGGCCGGAGGCCCGAACCCGGAATCCAGAGATTGGTGATCTCGATGAGATGCCGGGTTCGATGCTTCGCATCGCCGCGGAATGACAGCATCTGTTGTGCAAGCTCAAATCAGAACTTCACCTGCGGCGCCGCCTCGACCTCGGTGCGGCTGGCGCCGAGATCGAAGAAGTCCTTCCTGGTGAAACCGAACATGCCGGCGAACAGCGCGGCGGGCATCTGCTGGATGCCGGTGTTGTATTCCTGGACCGCGTTGTTGAAGAAGCGGCGGCTCGCCGCGATCTTGTTCTCGAGGTCGGAAAGCTCGGATGCGAGCTGCTGGAAGTTCGCGTTGGCCTTGAGGTCCGGGTAGGCCTCCGACAGTGCGATCAGCCGGCCGAGCGCGCCGGACAGCTGGTTCTCGGCCGCGGACACCTGCGCCGGCCCTTGGGCCGACATCGCCGAATTGCGCGCTTTGATGACGTCGTCGAGCGTGCCGCGCTCATGCGAGGCGTAGCCCTTCACGGTCTCGACCAGGTTCGGGACGAGGTCATGACGCTGCTTAAGCTGCACGTCGATGTCGGCAAAGGCCTGGCCGACGCGCTGGCTCAGCGCCACCAGGCGGTTGTAGGCACTGAACGCCAGGAATACGAGAACGACGATAACGCCGAGAACGATCCAGCCGGTCGACATGGAGAACTCCTGAAGGGGAAGAAGATGGGCTCTAGGGTAGACCAAATTGGCGCGAAGCGTGAGCCCGGCGCAGAGGGGAGGTGAGACTTGGTCGAATGGGGAGCCGCCCGAGTTCAAGGCAAACCGGGGAACGAGGTTAACTTTCGGCAATGACGGCCTCGCCCCAGCGCCAACGCCTGGCACTTGCATAGCCAGCCTTGTCGCGCCGCGGGACTTTTGTCAGCGCCACACCTTGCTCGGTACAGAGCTTCGCCGTGATCTCGGCCTTGCCGACGTCCGGCGGCGCCAGAACGCGCGCGGCGCGGGTGGCGGGCGGGGTGCGGGTCAGCGCGACGTAGATGAAGCGCTCGTCCTCGAACGGGACCTCGGCGCCCTTGATCTGGCGATGCGCTTGCGAGCGCGGCAGGCGCTGGCTGAAATGGCACCAATCCGGCGCGAGCAGCGGGCAGGGCTTTTCGTGCGGGCAGGGCGCGGCGACGTAACCGCCGGCCGCGATCAACTGCTGGCGCAGCGCGAGGATGCGCGCATAGCCGGCGGGCGTGCCGGGCTCGATCACGACCAGCGCGTGGCGCGCTTTGGCCCACATGGCTTCCGCGAGCTTGCGCTGATCGGCCTCGCCGAGCTCGCCGATGACGTAGCTGGCGATGACGAGATCGGCTTGCGAGACTTCCGTGAGATTGCCGCCGGCATCGCCCGGCAGATAGCGGCAGTGCGCCAGGCGGGTGCTGTCGCGCGCCAGTTCGAGCGCGAGCCGGCTCAGCGTGGCATTGGCGTCAAGCAGCGTGAAATCCTGCAACGACGGAAAAGCCTCCGCGGCCGCCCAGCTGGCGGTGCCCGGGCCTGCACCGACGTCGAGCAGCGTTTCCGGAGCGAGATCAGGCGCGATCTCGGTCAGCGCATTGAGGCTGGCCGCCACCGCCGCGTAGGTCGCGGGCATGCGTGCCAGCGCATAAGCGAGCGCGTCGGCTTCGGACTTGATCGTGCCGGAGGTGCCGCCGGCGCGATAGGTGGTCGAGATCTTTTGCGAGCGCTGTGCCGCGTCGCTGCGGGAGAAGCCCTGCAGCTTGCCGTCGAGAGCGGCTTTCAATTCGGCAGGGAGGGTGGGGGAGATCATGTTGGCCCACCGTCATGGCGGGACGCGCACAGCGCGAACCCGCAAGCTGGAGATTGCAGCGCGAGATTCCGGGGTCTCGCTGCGCGAGCCCTGGAATGACGCCGGAGGATCACGCCACGTTCTGGTCGAGAATGTCCACCGCCTCTTGCAGGCTCACCGACACCAGCTGCGAGACGCCGCGCTCGGCCATGGTGACGCCGAACAGGCGATTCATCCGCGCCATCGTGATCGGGTTGTGGGTGATGATGATGAAGCGCGTGTCGGTCGAGCCGGTCATCTCGTGGAGGAGGTTGCAGTACCGTTCGACGTTGTGGTCGTCGAGCGGCGCGTCGACTTCGTCCAGCACGCAGATCGGCGAGGGGTTGGTCAAGAACACCGCGAAGATCAGCGCCATCGCGGTCAGCGCCTGCTCGCCGCCGGAAAGCAGCGACAGCGTCTGTGGCTTCTTGCCCGGGGGTTTTGCGATGATCTCAAGGCCGGCTTCGAGCGGGTCGTCGCTCTCGATCAAATGCAGCGCGGCCTCGCCGCCGCCGAACAGCTCGACGAACAGACGCTTGAAGTGGTTGTTGACGATCTCGAACGAGGTCAGAAGCCGCTCGCGCGCCTCCTTGTTGAGGCTCTGGATGCCCTGGCGCAACCGCTTGATGGCTTCGACCAGGTCGTCGCGTTCGGTGACGAGGCCGGTGTGCTGCGTCTCGACCTCGCGCAGCTCCTCCTCGGCGCGCAGATTGACGGCGCCGAGGCGCTCGCGGTCGCGGCGCATCTTTTCGAGGTCTTCCTCGATGTCGTGCAGCGGCGGCAGCTCGGCACCGGGCTCGATCTCGGCAAGGCCGGCAACCGCCTGCGGCTCGACCTCGAGCATGTCGCGGATCTCGCGCTCGATGTCTTCCAGGCGGCGCCGTGCGCCTTCCATGCGCTCCTCGGCGCGGGCGGTGGCCTCGCGGGCGCTGGAGAGTGCTTCCAGCGTCAGCTTGGCGACGCGGTCGGTCTCAGCCATCGCGCTTTCCGCGGCGGCGAGCGCGTCGGCGGCCATGCGACGGTCGTTCTCGGCGTACTCGATCTCGGTGATCAGCGCGCTGCGCTTCTCGGCGAACACGGCCGGCGCGTTTTCGAGCTCGCTGCGCTCGATCGTGAGCTCGGCGATGCGGGCCTGGATGGTGTCGATATGGGAGGCCGCGCTTTCCTTGCGGTTCTGCCACTCGGTGCGCTCGGCGAGGATCGCCTGCACCCGGCGGTCGGCGAGCTCGGCCTCGCGTGCCAGCGCCTGCGCCTCGGCCCGAACCTGGGCGGCCATGCGGCGGTGGCCTTCGATGTCGCTGCGGACGGCGGCGAGCTGGGTCTCGGTGTCCTCGCTCGAGGGCAGCTCGCCGATGCCGGCCTGGGCGTATTCGTAGGCGGCCTCGGCTTCGGCGCGGTCGGCGGCGAGGCGGCTGTGCGCTTCCGACAGCGTCGCCTTGCGCGCGGCATGGCGGCTGATCTCGCGCTCGGCATTGGCATGGCGCTCGCGCGCGACGTTCAGCTCGCGCTGCGCGGCGCGCCAGGCTTCGCGGCTGGCGCCTTCGGTGCTCGCCGCCATCTGCAGCTCGGATTCCGCGTTCTCCAGCGCCTGGCGCTTGATCTGCGCGTCGATGCGGGCCTGCTCCAGCTCGTTCTCGATGTCGACGAGACGAGCGCGCTCGGCGAGGCGCCGTGCGGCACCGGTCGGGGCGTGCGCCGCGGCGACGAA
Source organism: Bradyrhizobium centrosematis (assembly GCF_045571495.1). NCBI lineage: Bacteria > Pseudomonadati > Pseudomonadota > Alphaproteobacteria > Hyphomicrobiales > Nitrobacteraceae > Bradyrhizobium > Bradyrhizobium centrosematis. The sequence continues at coordinate 5,744,749 of NZ_CP120703.1, read as the reverse complement.
GCCGTCCCAGCGCCAGACGTCGCCCTCGGGCGAGACCAGCCGCTGGCCGGTCTTGAGCTGCGACACCAGCTCTGCACCGCGCTCGCGCGGCACCACGCCGATTTGCGCCAGGCGGCGCGCCAGCTCGGCCGGCGCCTGCACGTGATTGGCGAGCGGCACCGCGCCTTCAGGCAGCTCGGGATCGCCTTCGGTGTGGCCGACATTGGTCCAGCGCATCGGCGCCGACGGGTCGATCGGGGCGTCGAGATCGTCGCCGAGGGCGGCGCCGATCGCTTTTTCAAAACCCTTGTCGACGGTGATGCCGTCGATGATCGGCGGCCACAGATTCTTGGTCTCGCCGTTGACGATCTTGGAGATCGTGCGCGCCTCGGTCTCGAGCCGCTGCACGCGCTTGTCCGCTTCGACCAGCGGCGAGCGCGAGGATTCCAGCGTCTGGCGCGCGGCGACGTGCGCGGCTTCGCTGGCCTGCGCGGCGGCTTCGGAAGCCGCCAGCGTCTGCTCCGCGGTCTCCACCAGCGCGGTCAGCTCGTCGAGATCGCCGAAGCCGCCGGTCGCCTCGGTGAGCTTCTGTTCTTCCGCCACGACGCTCGCGATCTCCTGGTCGAGCCGGGCGAGCTTGTCGCGATGGGTGCGGACGTTGGCTTCGAGCTGGTTGCGCTTGGCGGTGAGGTCGGCGAGTGCGGTGGTGAGCTCGGCGAAGCGCTGCTCGGTTTCGGTCAGCACCGCCTCGGCTTCGGCGACGCGCTCGTCGACGCCGGAGCGCTTCTCGACGCGAGACTTGATCTCTTCCTTCAGCTCGGCGTCCTCAGTGTCGAGCCGCTGCAGCGCGACGTCGGCATCCATGGTCTGCTGCTGGGCGCGGGAGATGTCGCCCTCGAACTGGGCGAGGCGGCGCTCGAGCTCGGCGACGCGCTCCTTGGCGCGCTCTTCCTCACGGTCGAGCTGCTCGCGGGCATTGGTCAGGCGCTGCAAGCCGGCAGCGGCGCGCGCTTCCGCATCGCGCAGCGCGGGCATCTCGGCGGCGCGGATCGCCTGGATGCGGGCGGCCGCGGCCTGATGCTGGGTGCGTTCGGCCATCTCGCGGACGGCGAGGTCGTGGGTCTGGCCGGATTCGTTGACGTCGGCATGGGCGCCGATCCAGCGCAGGTGGAACAGCGTCGCCTCGGCCTTGCGGACCTTGGCCGCGACCTCGCGATAGCGCACGGCCTGGCGGGCCTGCTTCTTCAGGCCTTCCATCTGGCCGGAGAGCTGGCCGATCACGTCCTCGACGCGGGTGAGGTTGGTCTCGGCGGCCTTCAGGCGCAGCTCGGCCTCGTGGCGGCGGGCATGCAGACCGGCGACGCCGGCGGCGTCTTCCAGCACGCGGCGGCGCTGCTCGGGCTTGGCCTGGATGATCTCGCCGATCTTGCCCTGGTGGACGAGGGCGGGCGAGCGCGCGCCGGTGGCGGCGTCCGCGAACAGGATCTGCACGTCGCGGGCGCGCACGTCGCGGCCGTTGATGCGGTAGACCGAGCCCGCTTCGCGTTCGATACGGCGAGAGATTTCGAGCAGCTGGCTGTCGTTCATCGCCGCCGGCGCGGTGCGATCGGCATTGTCGATCGTCATCGTCACTTCGGCGTGGTTGCGCGCGGGACGGTTGCCGGAGCCGGCGAAGATCACCGCATCCATGTCGGCGGCGCGCAACGACTTGTAGGAGGTCTCGCCCATCGCCCAGCGCAGCGCTTCGACGAGATTCGACTTGCCGCAGCCGTTGGGCCCGACCACGCCGGTCAGGCCGGGCTCGATGACGAAGTCCGTGGGCTCAACGAAGGACTTGAAGCCGTGAAGTCGCAGGCGGGTGATTTTCATAAGCACGCATCTCTGTTGGCAGGCGCGAATCCCCCTGCCGGGACAATACCATGGAAGGCAATGTCGCTATCCGGGCGAGTCGCGCGAGGCGCCTCATGCGGCTGGACAATGGCCGCGGTGCGCCGCGAGGGCAACCGGCGAAAGCCGTTTTTCCCAAGGGATTTATGCCGGGAAAGCTACGGCTTTCGAGATGCGAATCAGGATCTTGACGAGCGAATCAGCTCTTCAGCAGCGGATTGATCTTCTTGGCGAACTCCTCGAACGAGGCCTCGCCCTTGATCTTCTCGCCGTTGATGAAGAAGGTCGGCGTCGAATCCACCTTGAGCACGTCGCTGGCGTATTTCTGGTCGGCGGCGATCTTGTCGAGCAGCGCCTGGTCCTTCAGGCAGGCCTCGACCTGCTGCTGGGTGAGGCCGGCCTGCTTGCCGATCCGCGTCAGGGTCTCGGTGGTGTTCTTCATCACCCAGTCGCTCTGTTGGCGGAACAGCATGTCGGTGACGGCGAAGTATTTCGGTGCGTCGCCATTGGCGATGCAGCGCGACAGCATCGAGCCGGCCGCGGCTTTGATGTCGAGCGGGAACTCGCGGAAGATGTAACGCACCTTGCCGGTGTCGATGTATTCCTTCTTGATCTTCGGGAACACCTGCTCGTTGAAGGCGGCGCAGTGCGGGCAGGTCATCGAGGCGTATTCGGTGATGGTGACGGCGGCGTCGTTCGGGCCGAGCGCCATGTCGGGCAGCGACACCGGCTTGGCGACGTCGGCTGCCGACTGGGCCATTGCTTCAGGGATCATGGCGTCAGAGATCAACCGCAGCGGTGAGAGCCCGGCGATCGCGGCAAGCCCGGTCAGCGACAGCATCGTGGTGAAGGCGCGGCGGGTGATGATCAAGGTCGGCTCCCGGATTGGCAAGGTTCGCCCGAGGTTCCCGGGCGGCCTGTCGCTAGCTTGAAACGTGGTTTGAGGCAATGGCGAGCGACAGGGGCGGGTCCAGATTAGCGGCGGAATGAGGCTCAATTTCGCTTGATGGCGGCCCCGAGCCGCGCCAGCGCCGCCTTGAGCTCTTCATCCTCGATGTCGGTCAGGCCCTCCGCCACCTTGGCGACGGCCTTCGGGTCCGGCGGTCCCGGTCGCTTCCGGGCGCGGGGCCGCGACAGGGGCGCCTGGCGGAAGGCCAGCTTGCCGACTGCGCTCCAGCCGAAGAAGCGGTTGACCCGCTCCAGGATCACGTCGGCGGAATGCTGGATCTCCAGCGCCATCGGCCCCTCGACCCGGAGCACCAGCGTCGCCGGCTCCTGCGGCTGCCCCTCCACCGGTCGCGGCCATTGCATCTTCAAGGGCTCGGCATGGGCCGCGATCTCGGGCCCCGCAATCTGCGCCCACCGTGTCACCAACTCGCGGGCCGCAAAGCCCTGCTTGGCGTAGGCTTCGGCAAAGACGTCGTCGAGCAGGATCCCGAGCGGTTTTGCGCTGATGGGACCGGGCTTGAAGATAGGGCCGGATTTGGACATGGGGCCGCGTCCGTCATGCCGCCGCGCGGGGCCGAATGGCCCTGAGATCGCGATCTATCTCGCGCCGTCGCTGCATCAGATCGTAGTCCATCTGGAGCCCCAGGAAAAAGCCCTCCGATAAACCAAAATAGCGGGCGAGCCGCAGGTCGGTGTCGGCGGTGATGTCGCGTTTGCCGAGGACGATCTCGTTGATCCGCCGCGGCGGTACGTGAACGGCACGCGCCAGCGCGTTCTGGCTGAGCTCCATCGGCTTCAGGAACTCCTCCAGCAGGATCTCGCCGGGATGGGGATTGCGGAGGAGCCCGTTCCTAGTGGTAGTCGACGATTTCAACATCTCTCGGTCCTCCCTCATCCCACACAAAACAGATACGCCACTGACCGTTGATCCGGATCGAATGCTGACCTTCGCGGTCGGCTTTGAGGGCTTCCAGGCGGTTGCCCGGAGGAACCTTAAGATCAGCCAACACCCGCGCTGGTTCAGCAAGCGCAGTTTTCGCAAAGCCACACTCTGAATGTCGGGCGGCAGTTTTCGACTTCGCCGCCCGGACCAGATCAACTCTGTCTCGGCGTTGGCGAAGCTCCGGACATGCCTGTGTATAACGCAAGACGTTATAGCGCGCAACGGCCCGGTCCCGCTGGCCACAGGCGGCATCCTACTCTAGTAAAGGCGAATGCCCTCCATGATTGCGCGCAAGAAGGAAAAGAGCGTGACGACAAGCACGTCGTCGGCTCGTCCGGTCGCGCTTCTTCAGTGGTACGACCGCCACCGACGCCGACTGCCCTGGCGCGCCGCGCCGGGCGAGGCGTCGGATCCCTACTGCGTCTGGCTCTCCGAGATCATGCTCCAGCAGACCACCGTGAAAGCGGTCGGCCCGTATTTCGAAAAATTCATCGCGCGCTGGCCGGATGTCACGGCGCTGGGGCGGGCTTCGCTCGACGACGTGCTGCGGATGTGGGCCGGACTCGGCTACTACTCGCGCGCGCGCAACCTCCATGCCTGCGCCGTGGCGGTGACGCAGGAGCATGGCGGCACCTTTCCCGACACCGAAGAAGAGCTGCGCGCACTGCCGGGCATCGGGCCCTATACGGCGGCGGCGATCGCGGCGATCGCCTTCGACCGCCGCACCATGCCGGTCGACGGCAATATCGAGCGCGTGGTGTCACGGCTGTTCGCGGTCGAGGTTGAGCTGCCGCAAGCCAAGCCGCTGATCCAGCAACTGGCCGCGACGCTGCTGGGGGATTCTCGCGCCGGCGACAGCGCGCAGGCGCTGATGGATCTCGGCGCCTCGATCTGCACGCCGAAGAAGCCGGCCTGCTCGCTGTGTCCGCTGAACGAGGACTGCACCGCGCGTGCGCAAGGCACCCAGGAGACGTTCCCGCGCAAGGCGCCGAAGAAGAGCGGCACGTTGCGGCGCGGCGCCGCTTTCGTGGTGACGCGTGGCGACGAGCTGCTCGTCCGCTCGAGGCCCGAAAAGGGCCTGCTCGGCGGCATGACGGAGGTGCCGGGCTCGGACTGGCTCGCCTGTCAGGACGATGCAACGGCGAAGCAGCAGGCGCCGCAGCTGAAGGGGGTGTCGCGCTGGCAGCGCAAGGTGGGCGTCGTCACCCACGTTTTCACGCATTTCCCACTCGAACTGGTGGTCTACACAGCAAGGGTGGAGGTGCGCACCCTCGCCCCTGAAGGCATGCGCTGGGTGCCGATCGCAACCCTGGCCGATGAAGCGCTGCCCAACGTCATGCGCAAGGTCATCGCGCACGGACTGAGTCTCTAGGATCCATCCTGCTGACAGCAGGCTGTCAGCAGCCTTGCGCTAACAGGGGCAAAGGAGATCTCGCATGGTCAAGACCGCGCTCGACAGCTTCCCACGGCCCCCCTGCGCCGAGCTATTGGGCTGGCGCCTGCTCGATGCGCGCCCTGAGGAGGGGTGGATCAAGCTTGCCTTCGACGGCAAGCCGCTGTTCTGCAATCCAGCGGGGTTCATCCAGGGTGGCATGCTCTCGGCCATGCTCGACGACACCATGGGCCCGGCGGTGCTGGTGATGAGCGAGGGCCGGCTCTACACCACGACCATCAGCATGACCGTGAATTTCCTCAGCCCCGCACGGCTCGGGACCATCATCGGCGAAGCGAAGGTGACGCAGCTCGGCAAGACCATCGCCTTCGTCGAGGCCAAGCTGACGGCCGAGGACGGCACCGTGCTGGCGACGGCAAGCGCGAGCGAGCGGCTGCTGGAGGCCACGAGGGTGGTGAAGTAAAGTAATTTGGCTGCGCATGCGGTACCCCTCCTCCCCTTGCGGGAGAAGGGGGCATCGATGCGCATCTCGCTCGGAAGCGGTCACGCCCTCGCGCGCGCGTCCCTGCTCACGATCGGCGGCTTCGCATTCAGCGCTTCCACCTGGAAACCCGCTACGCGCTTATAGTTCGCGGCGATGTCCTCCAGCTCCTTTTGCGAGAGTACGTCGGTGACGACCTTGTATCCGTCGGGCGCGCGCTCCTCGACCAGCTGCATCACCTGCTCCGGGCCGTTCTTGCGATTGAGCAGGACAAGATCCGTGGTTGCGGGCCGGCGCTCGGCCTCATAGGCGAGCAGCGCCGCGGTCGTCGGGCCATGCGCGAGAATCTCGCGGGTAATGACGCGAGCATCGAGGATCGCCTGCGAGGCGCCGTTCGAACCGATCGGGTACATCGGATGTGCGGCATCGCCCATCAGCGTGACGCGGCCGAAGGTCCATTGCGACACCGGATCGCGGTCGACCAGCGGATATTCGTAAGCGTGCGGGCAGTTCCTGATCAGGGCGGGCACGTCGAGCCAGTCGAACGTCCAGCTTTCGAACCAGGGCAGGAACTCTTCCAGTCGCGCGGTGCGGTTATAGTCCTCGCGCCGCCACTGATAGGTCGGCGGCATGTGGCGCTCCGCCACCCAGTTGATCTGATGGTTGCCGTCGGCGTCCGGTTCTTTCGAGATCGGATAGCAGACGAATTTCAGGATCTCGTGACCGGCCATGATCATGGTGCGGCCGGTGAGGAAGGCTTTTGCCGGCGTGACGCCGCGCCAGAGGATACGGCCGTTCCAGATCGGCGGGCCTTCGTTGGGATAGAGCTTTTCTCGGGCGGCGGAATGGATGCCGTCGGCAGCGATCAGGATTGCGCCGTCGTAGGTGCCGGCGGCCTTGCCGGTCGCCTTGTCGACGAAATCGGCGCGGATGCCGTTTGCCGTCTCGGTCCATCCGGTCAGATGATGGCTGGTGAGGATGTTGTCGCGGCCGAGCCGCTCGACCGCGGTATCGAGCAGGATCTGCTGCAGCGTGCCGCGATGGATCGAGAATTGCGGCCATTTATAGCCCGCCTCCAGGCCGCGCGGCTCGCTCCAGATCGGCTTGCCGTGCTTGGAGAAATAGGCGAGCTCGCGGGTTCGCACGCCGCTGGCGTCCAGCCTGTCCAAAAGGCCGAGTTCGATCAATTCGCGCACCGCATGCGGCAGCACGTTGATGCCGACGCCGAGCGGCTTCAGCTCGGCGACGCTCTCGAACACTTTTACGGGAACGCCGATCTGGTGCAGGCTGAGCGCAAGCGTTAGCCCGCCGATGCCGCCACCGGCGATGAGTACGGTCATGACAAATCCCCCTCCGATTGACGGCGTCTTCGCACAGCCGGGCGGCCGTGGGCAACTGCGAACAGCTCGCCTATGGACGGCGCGGCGGAGGACCGGTAACCTCGGGTTTTCCCCATGAGGTCCGACATGCTCAAGCTCTACTACGCCACCGGCACCTGCGCGCTCGCTACCTACATCACCCTGGAGGAGGCCGGCGCCGACTACACGGCCGAACGGTTGAGCTTCAAGGACAACCAGCAGAACAGCCCGGACTATCTCGCGATCAACCCGAAGGGCCGCGTGCCGGCGCTGGTGACCGATCGCGGCGTGCTCACCGAGACGCCGGCGATGCTGGCTTACCTCGCGCAAGTGTTCCCCAAGGCGAAGCTTGCGCCGCTCGACGATCCCTTCGACTTCGCCCAGGTGCAGTCGTTCAATTCCTATCTCTGCTCGACCGTGCACATCAATCATGCCCACAAGATGCGCGGCGCGCGCTGGGCGACGCAGGAGAGCTCGTTCGCCGACATGAAGGCGATGGTCCCGAAGACCATGGCCGCGTGCTTTGGCCTGATCGAGCAGAAGATGTTTCGGGGACCCTGGGTGATGGGCGATCAGTTCACCATCTGCGATCCCTATCTCTACACGCTCTCGACCTGGCTCGAAGGCGACAGCGTCGACATCAAGGCGACGCCGAAGATCGCAGACCATTTCAAGCGCATGTCCGATCGGCCTGCCGTGGCCAAGGTCATGGCCGCGCAGAAGGCGTAGGAGCGCAGCTGTTGTAGGGTGGGTTAGCGCAGCGTAACCCACCTCTTCTGACGCTGCGGAAACCAAGGCGGTGGGTTACGCCTTCGGCTAACCCACCCTACGCGAGTTTTCGCTTGGCTTGCTCCAATTCCCGCCCCGTCTCCAGCATCAGCCGCCGCAGCCAGATTGAGCCGGGGTCCATCTGCGCCCGGGTCGGATGGAACATGAACTGCTCGTCGATCCCTGGGTCGAGCGGCGGCGTCACCGCGACGAGGCCGAGCTGCTTCGAGAGCGCCGCGATCAGCCGGCGCGGCACGAAGGCAACGAGGTCGGTGCGGGCGGCGACATGCAGCGCTTCGAGATAGCCTGACACCACCAGCGAAATGTGCCGCTCGATGCCCTTGGCTCGCAGCCAGGTGTCGATCAGATCCTCCGGCTGGCCGCGGATGATGACGCCGACATGGCGCGCGGCCAGGAACGTCTCGCGCCGCTTCAGCTTCGCCGCCATGGGGTGGCCGCGCCGGACCGCCAGCGCATCGCTGTCGGTATAAAGCAATTGCCGGTGAAAGCCCTTGAAGGCGTTGCCGATCGAGATCACGAGATCGATGGTGCGGGCAAACTCGGCGTGGAAGATCGCAGGTCCCCGCCATGGCACGACGTCGATGCGGACGTTGGGCGCGGCCTTCGTCACCTTCTCCATCAGGGGCGGTATCAGCAGCTCGACCGCAAGATCCGGCATCATCAGGCGGAATTGCCGCTCGCTGCGTGCGGCATCGAATTCGTCGGGCACGAACAGTCCGCGCACCTGGTCGAGCGCCTGAGCGAGCGGCGCGCGCAGGGCCTGCGCCCGCGGCGTCAGCTCCATGAGTGCGCCGGTGCGCACCAGCAGCGGGTCACCGAAGATGTCGCGCAGGCGTTGCAGCGCGTGGCTGGTGGCCGGCTGCGACAGGCCGATGCGCATGGCCGCGCGGCTGACATTGGCCTCGCGCAGCAGCGCGTCGAGTGCACTCAGCAGATTGAGGTCAAGCGAATTCAAATTCATGCGGTGAATAGATATCATATTTCATATCGATTTGAAGAATTATGCTGCAGCAGCAATGATCTTCCGTGTTCTCACCAAACGGAGATGCCGCCATGAGCGCGAGCGCCAACAAGAAACTGATGCAGGATATTTTTGCCGTCGCCGCCAATCCCGATCCGGCCGCGCGCGATCGCGCCCTGTTCGTCGCAAGCCTTGCCGAGGATGCCAAATGGGTCGTCACCGGCCAGTATTCCTGGTCACGCACCTTTTCGGGCAAGGAGGCGATCCTCAACGACCTGCACGGCTATGTGCGCACTCGCCTGCGCGACCGCACGCGCACCGTCGCGCACCGGTTCATCGCCGACGACGATGTCGTCGTCGTGGAAGCCAAGGGTGACAACGTCACGCCCGAGGGCCTGCGCTACGACAACGACTATTGCCTGGTGTTCCGCCTCGAGGACGGCAAGATCAAGGAGATCCGCGAGTACTGCGACTCGATCCTGACAGAGAGGGCGCTCGGTCCTTTCCCGCAGGCGCCGGTAGGGCTTACGAGCTGAGAAGAGTGAGGACCACCTCTGCAGGCCCGCTTTATCAGGCCGGGCCGGTGAGGGTCGTGCGGGCCTGGCGGGCCCTGGTCGAGATGGTCCGGATCGCGCGCGCCCGGTCCCGGGCTCGAGATCAACTCGCAGCCATGACCGAGCGGGAGCTTCTCGACTGCGGGATGACCAGGGCAGAGATCATGTACGAGCTGCACAAGCCCCGCTGCCGGACATAGAGTCCGACGGACATGGTTCGCGACTGCCCGGATTTTCCAGTGCCGGCGGAGTCTTTTTGGATTCCGCCGGCGTCGAAGTGGTCGAGCACGCGCTGGGCAAATTGCAGCAGGCCGGCGCCTGATGAGCTGTCGTATGCAGCACTCTGCATGACGGCGCGCCTGCATACGCGAACTTTGCATAGCTGCCGATAATAGCAGCAGATTTCGTGCCGGCTGATCTTAATCGCGCGAAGAATTTGAAGGTTCAATTAACGAGTGTCCCCCATTGTGTCGCGGTGCAGCGTGGGTCGAAGGACGCGACCTGCGGCTGCCGGGGTGGCCGATGACGATCGCCGGGATCGTTCGGTCGCTCGAATTGAAATGCATCTTGGTGGACAGTGGGAATGCCGAAGTTTCGTTTGCGGATCAGGGGACGCCTGTACGCAGGCTTCATGGCCCTGGTGGCGGTCGGTCTCGTGATGGCGTTGGTTGCCGTCTGGAATTTGCGGGAGGTCCAGGATCAGGTCGCAAGACAATCCGCGCTCTCCGACAGCACGGCGCGCGTGCTGGAGATTTCGACCCATCTTCAGGCAATCCAGCGCGCCAACCTGCGCTACATCTACGATGCCAACGAATCCGCGATGAAGGAGGCCCAGGAGCGGGAAACCGCAGCGACCGAGCTGTTGCGGGTCGGTGCGAAGGGAACGGCCTCCGAGGAGCGGCGAGCGCTCTATAACGGCCTCATCGACGACATCGCCAAGATGCGACGGCTGCGTGACAATCTCGGCGACGCCATCAACGAGGCGAGAACGGGCAAGGCAACGCTGCTGCCGAGCGGCGAGGAGCTCGCCGCCAAGGTGGGCAAGCTGGTCGATACGGCGCGCGCAGCCGTCGACGAAGACACCGCGGCCCTCGTCGCCGACCTCGAATCCAGAATCCTCCTTGTTCGGATTGCAAACTGGCGTTTCCTGGCGCTCCGCGACACCCAGGGACCGGCCAACTTCCGGTCGAGTGTGGATAGGGCGGCGCAACGGCTCGCGGCTCTCGAAAAGAGCCCACAGGCGACGGAATTGCGATCCACGCTCGCGCCGGTGAAGACCTCGCTCGGCATCTACAAATCTGCTTTCGAGGCGACCTCCGCGGCGATGCTTCAGGCTGACGAAATCTATCACAAGAACCTCGCGCCCCTCATTGTCGACAGCATTGGCAAGCTCAAGGCTGCTGAAACGACGCTGAAGAAGGACTATCAGGACTCGCGTAGCCATGCCGAAGCCGTGATCGCCGGCACGACCACCGTGCAGGAGATCGCCGGCGGCATTGCCAGCCTGTTCGGATTGGTCGTCGCCTTCCTGATCGCCCGCAGCATCGTCGGCCCTCTGACCGCGATGACGCGTGCGATGGGGCTGATTGCCGGTGGCAATCTCGCGGTCGAGATCCCCGGCCGCGGCAAGGCCGACGAGATCGGCGACATGGCCAAGGCGATCCAGGTGTTCAAGGACAACATGGCCGAGACCGAGCGCCTGCGCGCCGAGCAGGCCGAGGTCGAGGCACGGCAGGCCGAAAGCCGCAAGAAGGACATGACGAGGCTCGCCGACCAGTTCGAGCAGGCCGTCGGCGAGATCGTCAACACGGTGTCGACGGCATCGAGCGAGCTCGAGGCCTCCGCCGGCACCCTGACCACGACCGCTTCGCGGGCGCAGGATCTGTCGACGGAGGTCGCCAGCGCCTCGCAGGAGGCCTCGGCCAACGTCCAGGCGGTCGCCTCGGCGACCGAGGAGCTCTCCTCCTCGGTGTCCGAGATCGCCCGTCAGGTGCAGGAATCTGCCCGGATCGCCGGCGAGGCCGTCGGTCAGGCGAGCCGGACCAACGCGCGCGTCGGCGAGCTCTCCAAGGCCGCGGCACGGATCGGGGACGTGGTCGAGCTGATCAGCACCATCGCCGGCCAGACCAACCTTTTGGCGCTGAACGCCACCATCGAGGCGGCGCGCGCCGGCGATGCCGGCCGCGGCTTCGCCGTGGTTGCCTCCGAGGTGAAGGCGCTGGCCGAGCAGACCGCGAAGGCAACCGGCGAGATCGGCCAGCAGATCTCCAACATCCAGGCCGCGACCGAGCAATCGGTCGGCGCTATCCGCGAGATCAGCTCCACCATCGAGCGGCTGTCGGAGATCTCGTCGACGGTTGCCGCCGCCGTGGAGCAGCAGGGCGCGGCTACGCAGGAGATCTCCCGCAACGTCCAGCAGGCGGCGCATGGCACGCAGAGGGTGTCGTCGAACATAGGCGACGTGCAGCGCGGCGCCTCCGAAACCGGATCGGCCTCATCGCAGGTGCTCTCCGCGGCGCGCTTGCTGTCGGCCGACAGCAACCGCCTCAAGGTCGAGGTCGCCAAGTTCCTGAACTCGGTCCACGCGGCCTGACGTCTCAAACGCAAGAGGCCACGCGCGCGCGCGTGGCCTCGAAGAACGGCACGGCGTAATCAGGCCACCTTGGTCATCATGTGCTTGAACATGTTGGCGCGCGCCTCGTCGTCCATCTCGGCCTTGAAGGTGAACTTGTCCTTCAGCGCGATCGCACGTGCCGCCGCAGGGCGCGCCGAGATCTCGTCGACCAGCCGCTTCACGTTCGGGTAGCGCGCAAAGGCGTCGTCGCCGAGCTTGAACGGCAGCATCCGCGCCCAGCCCCACAGCGCCATGTCGACGATCGAATAGCCGTCACCCACCATGTAGCGGCGGCCTTTGAGGTGAGCGTCGAGAATCCTGTAGTGGCGGTCGGTCTCGTACTGGTAGCGGTTATGGGCGTAGTCGTGGTTCTGCTCCTTCGGGGCAAAATGCTTGAAGTGCACGGCCTGACCTGAATACGGGCCGACGCCGGTGGCCACGAACATCAGCCAGGACAGCAGTTCGGCGCGGTTGGCGGGCAGGAATTTGCCGGTCTTCTCGGCGAGATAGAGCAGGATGGCGTTCGAATCGAACACGATGGTGCCGCCATCGTCGATCGCCGGCACCTTGGCATTCGGATTGATCTTGAGATATTCCGGCGTGAACTGCTCGCCCTTGCGGGTGTCGATCTTCACGGGCTCGAAAGCAAGGCCGGCCTCTTCCAGGTAAAGCGCGACCTTGGTCGGGTTCGGCGAGCCGTTGAAGTAGAATTTGAGCATCACACATCTCCCCAGTGTTTCTTGCCGAGAGCGAACGCAGCAACATTGCCACGCCGCCTCTCTTGCCGAACCGCGCCGGAGGGAGCAACCGGCGAGTTTGCCGGGCGGTATCTGCGCCCTGCGCAGATCAGCCGGCGTAACAAAGGCCGATCGCCGCCGTAAGGACCATCGCCGCGCCGACCGCTTCAAGGCGCAGCCCGAGCCGGGCGGCGAGATGCATGTCTGAGGCCCGCGCCGCGCGCTCCGAGCCGCGCGAGTAGCCGTGAACGATGACGTCCTGATTGAAATTGTCGTGCGCCTCGTTGCTGGAGGCGAGGCCGACGCAGATCACGAGCACGCCGAACAGCGCGAGGCCGAAGAATCCGAGCAGGGCGATCAGGAACATCGGAAACATGCCGACCAGGAAGATCGGCAGCAGCGGCACCAGCAGCAATGTCTCGGACTGTCGTCGCATCGGAGCAGGCCGGTCAGGACGGGGCTGATCGGCCGAATCTAGTGCTGGCCGTGGCGGCTTTCAACCAGCAGTGCTGTCATTCCGGGGCGCGCCTCTTGGCGCGAGCCTGCCGTGGCTGGATGAATTCCGGGCTCGCGCTTCGCGCGCCCGGGAATGACGGAGAAAAATTACTCCGCCGCCATGCCGGCTCGGATTTCGGCGCGCAGCTCGTCGATCAGCTTGAGGCCCTTCTTGGTCTCGACGTGCCAGAAGGTCCAGCCGTTGCAGGCCTGCGCGCCCTGCGCCACGGCACCGATGCGATGGATCGAGCCGACCTTGTCGCCGAGCATGATGGCGCCGTCGGCGCGCACCAGGGCGCCGAGCTTCTTCTTGGCATCGAACAGCTTGGTGCCGGGCATGATCATGCCGCGTTCGATCAGTTCGGAGAACGCGACCCGCGGCGCTTCCCGCGCGGTCATGAACGGGGCGAGGCTCTCTTCCGGCAGCGGCTCGACCTTGGCGATGCGCGCTTCGGCGGCGTTGGCGTAGGTCCTGTCGCGCTCGAAGCCGATATAGGAGCGGCCGAGGCGCTTTGCGACCGCGCCGGTGGTGCCGGTGCCGTTGAAGGGATCGATCACGAGATCGCCGGGCTTCGACGACGACAGCAGCACGCGCGCCAACAACCCTTCCGGCTTCTGCGTCGGATGCACTTTCTTGCCGTCGGCGCCCTTGAGGCGCTCCTCGCCGGTGCAGAGCGGGATCAGCCAGTCGGACCGCGCCTGCACGTCCTCGTTGGCGGCCTTCAGCGCCTCGTAATTGAACGTGTAGCCCTTGGCCTTCTCGTCGCGCGCGGCCCAGATCATGGTCTCGTGCGCGTTGGTGAAACGGCGGCCGCGGAAATTCGGCATCGGGTTCGACTTGCGCCAGACGATGTCGTTCAGGAGCCAGAAGCCGAGGTCCTGCATGATCGCGCCGACGCGGAAGATGTTGTGATAGGAGCCGATCACCCAGATCGTCGCCGACGGCTTCATGGCGCGGCGCGCGGCAAGCAGCCAGGCGCGGGTGAAATCGTCATAGGCGGAGAACGAATCGAACTTGTCCCAATCGTCGTCGACGGCGTCGACATGGGATTCGTCGGGACGCTTGAGATCGCCCTTGAGCTGGAGATTGTAGGGCGGATCGGCGAACACGAGGTCGACCGAACCAGCCTGAAGCTTCGACATCTCGGCAACGCAATCGCCGACGACGATACGGTGCGACGGAGACTCAAAATTTGTGCGGGGCGCCCTTGCAGACGCCCCGCGACGCGACTCTACCATGACTCAAGAACTCTGACTCAGGCGACGCTGTCGGCGACGCGGGACCAAACAACCGACTGACCGTTACATTGAAGCGGCAAAGTAAAAATCGACTTAACCCGCCGTTTTGTTGAGCAGGCTTCGCATCGCGTTCTGCGTGCGTATCGTCGCGCGCATTCGCTGTATTTTACGGGGGATTTCGCATTTGCTTGGGCGGCGGACGCAATCATGGCTGCAAAAAGGCCGTAAATTTCTCTCGGAAAAAATTGCTCGACCCTCGGAAAAAATTGCTGGCCTCGACATGCTGCCGCACTAGGCAATTTTTGCCGGCCACGATATTGATAGAGGCAACGGAAATTTTACCTCTGTGGCGCGTTGAGCTTTCGCGTTCTTGCGCACCGATGAATCAGGGACCCCAAAGGGAAGGCCGCCATGCGTTACGATGACTTCCGCCGCAGCGACGACATCGAGGATCGTCGCGACGAAGGTGGCGGCTTTGGCGGCGGAGGCGGCGGGTTCGGCCTGCCCATGGGCGGCGGCGGGCTCGGCATCGGCACGATCATCATCCTCGGTCTGGTCGGCTACGCCTTCGGCATCGATCCGCGCATCCTGATCGGCGGCGCCGAGATCCTCACCGGTGGCGGCCATGCGCCGACCTATCAGACCGATCGCCAGGCCTCCGCCGGCAAGCGCGGCGCGCCGACCGACGAGATGGGCAGCATGATCTCCGGCATTCTCGGCGAGATCGACGACCGCTGGAGCGAGATCTTCCAGGCCTCGGGCCAGTCCTATACCGGCCCGAAGATCGTGCTGTTCCGCAACGCCACCAATGGCGGGCGCTGCGGCATGGCGCAGTCGGCGATGGGCCCGTTCTATTGTCCGCCGGACCGCACCATCTTCCTCGACACCGGCTTCTTCCGCGAGGTCGAGACGCGCTTCCGGGGCTGCTCCGGCAAGTCGGCGTGCAACTTCACCACCGCCTACATCATTGCGCACGAGGCCGGCCATCACATCCAGAACCTGCTCGGCATCATCCCGCGCGTGACGCGGCTGCAACAGCAGGCCGGCAGCAAGGCCGAGGCCAATGCGCTTCAGGTCAAGGTCGAGCTGCAGGCGGATTGTCTGTCGGGTGTCTGGGTCAATCGCGAGGCGAAGAAGCGTCCGAACTTCCTCGAGCCCGGCGACATCGACGCCGCGCTGACGACGGCCAGCGCGATCGGTGACGATACGCTGCAACGCCAGGCCACGGGGCGTGTGGTGCCGGACTCCTTCACCCACGGCTCGGCCGCGCAACGCAAGCAATGGTTCATGACCGGCTACCAGCAGGGCACGGTCCAGGCCTGCAATACGTTCGGCGCGGGAGCGTTGTAGGTCTCGCCCAGGATGCAGCGCGAATTATGATGCGCGATTGCGCATCTCGAAATCCGGGAGTAGTGGCGTCGTCCTGAGGCGCTTGCCGTCAGGCGCGCACCTCGGGATGATGGCGGTGGATGTTGAAGGCAGGTGCAGGGCTATGGCTTCGATCGACGAAACGAAACAGTTCATCCCGCTCAACATCGCGGTGCTCACCGTGTCCGACACGCGCGCGCTTGAGGATGACAAGTCCGGCCAGACCCTGGTCGATCGTCTCACCGCTGCCGGCCATCGTCTCGCCGCGCGCGAGATCGTCACCGACGACGTCGAGGCGATCCGCACCGTGATCCGCCGCTGGATTGCCGATAGTGGCGTTGACGTCGTCATCACCACCGGCGGCACCGGCTTCACCGGACGCGACGTCACGCCGGAGGCGATCGAGCCGCTGTTCGAGAAGCGCATGGACGGCTTCTCGATCGCATTCCACATGCTGAGCCACGCCAAGATCGGCACGTCCACGATCCAGAGCCGCGCCACGGCGGGCGTCGCCGGTGCGACCTACATCTTCTGCCTGCCGGGCTCCCCCGGCGCCTGCCGCGACGGCTGGGACGGCATCCTCGCAGCTCAGCTCGACTACCGCACGCGGCCCTGCAATTTCGTCGAGATCATGCCGCGGCTGGACGAGCATCTGCGCAGGCCAAAGGCCCAGGGCGCGACAGTGTGAGCGCGTTGTTGCGGATAACGTCTGGCTGATCGAGGCACGGTCTTCTTCCTTCTTCCCTTCTCCTCTTGTGGGAGAAGGTGGCGCGAAGCGCCGGATGGGGGCTATCACATGCACCGACGCTCGTTGAGGCATACCCCTCACCTAAGCGAATCTGTGTCAGCCAGCGGAGACGCCCTCTCCCACAAGGGGCGAGGGCACATCAATGTGCATCTCGCCACGATGCGCATTCGCCGGCAGCAAGCTCAGAGATCCAGCTCCCACGTTTCCCCGATTAGATCCTGTCCAAAGCTGTGATGCGGCTCGGTCGCGACCAACTTGAATCCCGCACTTTTGTAGATCCCGCGCGCGGCGACCAGGATGCTCTGCGTCCACAGCGTCATCTTGCTGTAGCCCCGCTCGCGTGCGCCCTGGATGCATTGCTCGACCAGCGCGCGGCCGACGCCGAGCCCTCGCGCTTTCTTCTCCACCTGCAGCAGGCGCAGCTTGGCGATCTCGTCCGTGGCCTTGACCAGAAAGACCGAGCCGACCGGCTCGCCGCCGACTTCCGCGATCCAGCAGTGCTCGCGCGCAGCGTCGTAGTTCTTGATGAACTGCGCGCAGATCTCGGCGACGAGCGCCTCGTAGCTGATGTCCCAATTGTAGTCCGCCGCATAGGCGGCGGCCTGGCGGGAGATGACCCAGCCCATGTCACCGACCCGATGGCTGCGCAGCATGAAAGCCGCGGGCTGGATTCGGCGTTGCTCCAGCAGGGCCTCGATGGTCGCCATCGCCTGCGTGAGCCGCGTTGCATCGCTGGCTGAAAGCGGAGCCAGCATTGCTGCGACCTCATTTTGCGAGCTCAGGTTCAGCTTGGCGAAGGTCTGGCGGCCCTTGGCGGTGAGGCTGAGCTGGTATTGCCTGCGATCTGCGGGCAGCGGCTTGCGCGTGATCAGCCCCTTCTCGTCGAAGCTCTGGACGATGCGGCTGAGATAGCCGGCATCGAGACCGAGCTCGCTGCCGATCTCCTTGGCCGCCAGCTCGTCGCGATGGGCGAGCTCATAGAGCACCCGGGCCTCGCTGAGCGAAAACGGGGTCTGCCCAAGGTGCTGATCGAGCACCCCAAGCTTGCGGGTATAGAAACGGTTGAAGGCGCGGACCGCGGCGATGTGGTCGTCGGAAGCTTCAAGTGACATGGGGCACCTCGATACTTGCCATTGTCAACTAATTGTTTGACTTTGGCAAGTATCTGGCGGCCTCAGGCGACCATGACGATCCGGCTGCGCAGCAGGGTCCGGGACGAGCGGCCGAGCCGCCGGAGCAGCCGCGCCTCGGATCGGCGGGCTTGCGGCGGGTAGCCGCCCAGCCGGTCGTAATGATCACGCGCGATCAGAAGCCCCTGATCGCCGAGCGGGCCGATCAGCCTGCGCGTCACCGCCTGGAGGATGTCGCGCAATCCGGTATCGGCGTAGGGCGAGCGGGCATAGCGGAACACCGCGGCGCGGTCCCGTCCGCTGGCCGCGACGGCCTGGATGAACTGGCTGGTCTCCTCGATCCAGCCGGTTTCCAGCACGGCGCCTGCGGGCAGGAACATCAACCACGGTGAACGGGCCTGGAGCGCGCCGGCCGCGAGCGCGGCACCCTGCGAGGCGCCCTCGAAGCCGACGAAACGGCAGCCCGCGACGTCGGCAACGCGCTCGATGACGCCGTTGCCGGTGCCGTCGACCAGGAGCACCTCGCGGATGACGCCGGCGGCGGCGCCGGGGACCAGCGCGGCCAGAGTGGCCACGGCCGTCTGCTCGACGCCTTCGGTCGGAATGATGACGCTCAGCATGATTGTGGCTTCAAGGTCTGCACTTCGGGAGAAGCGTAGCTCGCTATGATGCTGTCATAAACCCGTAGCGTTGCCGAGTGCAACTTTCTGGCGGTGCTTCGGCGCCGATGGTAAACCGCGGCCGGTCACCGCAGCCAAATGTGTCAAGTGCGGGCTGCAGACGTTGCCGAATGTTTCGGCACAGGCTGGTCCCGAGGGTATTAACCCCTGGTTTCACTGCGCCACTGCGCAGTGCCGCAACGGGTTCGGCGGGAACGATGCGCCTTGCGCGAAAGGTTCGGGGCGGGAAATGTGTGACTTTGGTGCCGGCGGAGGCCTCACATGAACGCCGATCAACTCGCTGTTGGCGCGGCGCCGACATCGCCGAAGCAGGGGGCTGCGCCGAGCTTGCGGATCCGGGCGCTGATGCTCGGTGACCGCATCAATGCCTCCGGCCTGGAGATCGGGACGCTGGTCTCTTCCACCCCGGCCGCTTTCCGCGTCCATGCCGGTCTTGCCGTGATCTTCCGCTACGGCGTCGTGGTGCTGATCGGCCTGCTCCCTTCGGAGGAGAAGGTTCTCATCGACAGTCTGAAGTCACGCGTGACCGGAGAGCTCAGCCCCTACGAGGAGGAGATCGCGCAGGCGCAGCTCTGCAACGACGAGGCCGCCGAGGCGATCCAGCCCGGCGGGCCGATCTGCCTTGCCAAGTTCTCCGACGACCGGCTGCTGCTGGTTGCGGATGCGCTCGCCAAGAGCACCTCGCTCGCGCGCGACGAGCGCCGCGTGGCCGCGGTCTTCGATGTGATCGAGCCGTTTGCGCGGGAGCTCGCCGAACACGGCCGCACGCCGCGCCGGCGCAGGGGCATCCTGCAACTCATCGGCAATGCACTCTTGGTGCAGCAGCGCGTCGCCGGCCGCGTCGCGATTGCCGAGAAGCCCGACGTGCTCTGGGAGAAGCCCGAACTCGACCGGCTCTATTCCCGCCTGGAAGACGAGTACGAGTTGAAGGAGCGCCTCGACACGCTCGAGCGCAAGCTCACCGCGGTGTCGGAGACCGCCAACGCGCTCACCGACATCATCGACACCCAGCGCTCGCTTCGCCTCGAAGTCGCAGTGGTGGTGCTGATCGTGATCGAGGTCGCGATCGGCTGTTTCCAGATCCTGACCGGCACTCACTGAGGCGCAGCGGCGAGCCTGCCATGTCGGCCGGATTGCGCCTTCCAGGCGGCGATCTCGGCGAGCTCGGCTTCGGGCCGTGACCGGATCGTCTCGCAGCGCCCGAGATAGAGCTCTCCGGCGTCGCCTTCGATCGTGATCCACTCGCCTTCGGCAAGGTTGAGACTGCCGAGCTGGGCATGCTCGCCGGCAGGGTCGATCTTCAACTCACGGCAGCCGACCACGCAAGGCTTGCCCATTTGCCGCGCCACCAGGGCTGCATGCGAGGTGCGCGCACCGACCGCCGTGACGATGCCGGCGGCTAAAGTGAATCCCGCTACATCGGCGGTGCTGGTGTCGGGACGCAGCAGGATGACCGGCTCGCCCGCGGCCGACAGGCGCTGCGCGCTTTCGGACGAGAACGCCGCCCGTCCGATACCGATGCCGCCGGAGGCGCCGATGCCTGTCGCTGCGGGTTTGCCTGAGGAAACCAGCCGCGTTTCCGCGAGCGAGGCGAGGTCGATATCCGCCATCCGTTCCAGTGCCTCGTCTTTCGAGATCAGCCCTTCATGCACGAAGTCGATCGCGATCCTGACGGCGGCCCGCGGCGTGCGCTTCGCCGCCCGGGTCTGGAGGATCCAGAGCTTGCCGGTCTCGACCGTGAACTCGACATCCTGGACATCTTCGAACGCGCGCTCAAGTTGCCTCAGAATATCGCCAAGTTCGGATTCCAGCTTCGGCAACTCGCGGGCGATCGCTTCGGTCGTGTCGGGTACGCGCCTTCCGGAAACGACGTCTTCCCCCTGCGCATCGAGCACAAGATCAATCATTGGGCGCCGCGCGCCCGTCGACGGATCGCGCGAGAATGCCACGCCTGCGCCGGAGCCAAGGCCGCCATTGCCGAAGGCCATGGCCTGCACGGTCACGGCGGTCCCCTCCAGCGTCTCGAGGCGCTGGAGGCTCCGATAAGTCCGCGCGCGCTCGCTGGTCCAGGAGCGATAAACAGCTTGGGCTGCCTGCAACTGCGCGAAGGCATCCTCCAGCGAGCCATCGGCGCGATCCTCGATCAGCGCCTGCTCGCGGCCGGCGAGCCGTTCGAGCGCTTCGCTGTCGAGCTCGCGGTCGCTGCCGGCGCATTCGGCTGCGACGAGTTCGGAGATCTGCGCAGCAAATCCAGCCGGGTCGAGCTCGAGCACGGTCTCGCCAAAGCTCTCCACGAAACGACGCCGGCAATCCCAGGCGAGCCGCGGCCGACCAGTCGCACGGATCAGGCCATGCACGGCGTCCAGCGTGCAGCCGACATTGAGAACGGTGTCGAGCATGCCCGGCATCGATCGCGCCGCACCCGAGCGCACGGAGACCAGCAGCGGCTGCCGGCGGTCGCCAAAGCGCTTTCCGGTCGCGCTCTCCAGGAACGAGATGCCCTCCTTCAAGCCGTCGCGCAGATGTCCCGTGGCGTGCGCATGGCCGGCAATGATGTCGGCGCAGAGCTTGACCGGGAGCACGAAGGCCGGTGGCACCGGCAGGCCCAGTGCAGCCATGCGGGCGAGGTTGGCGGCCTTGGCGCCGATCTCTTCGGCCGGCCGCAATTCGGAGGCTTCACCGCCGATACGCACGATATGCATGGTGGTTCCCTCAAGCTGCAAGATCGATCATGATGTGGCGGCGGAGCAGATGACCGAACGCGGCGAAACGGTCGGTTGCGCGCTCGACGGCGCGGGCGAGCTCGATCACCGACAGCGAGGTCGCGACGTCGAAGCCGCCACAAAAGACCAGGGCGGTCGTCGCGCGTTCGCGGTTGTCGGCGGCGTGCTCGGCATCGATCAGACGGGTCACGGCGGAGAGCGCGTCCTCCGAATCGGCGCGCCGTCCCTCCGGCACGTCGATCGCAGCGGCGACGCCGCTTGCGGCGATTTCGGTGGCGGTCTCGGCCACCGTGCAAAGCTCGGCCAGCGATGTCAGCAGGGCCGGATCGGTCCTTTCCGGCATCAGCGAGGCGATGAAGGCGGCCTGCTCCAGCTCGTCGACGGCTTCCTCGGCGCGATCAATCAACTGCCCGATCAGCGGACGCGCATTGAGGCGGTCGACCTCGTTGCGGCTCTCGAATGCGATTCTATCTGCCTTTCGCTCGATCGTGCCGCAACGCTGCGTCAGCAGCGTGCCGTCCGCGGGCTGCCCGGCCCGCAATGCGGCGATATGGCGCGAGATCGCCGCGACCAGATCGTGGGCGAGACCGATCTGCCGCAGCACCACTGCCAGCAAAGCCCCGTCGACGCGATCCAGGTGCCGCATCAGGTCGGCTTCGATCTGGTCGCGCACCGTCCTCACCGAGCGGCCCGCGAGCAGTGCCTCGGTGGAGGCGCGCAGCGAGGCCTTTAGAAAATCGATTGCGGCGTTGCGTCCGAGCGCCTGGTCGAGCCGTTCGCCGAAACCGATCCGCGTCGGGGCGGCGTTGCGGACGGCCGAGCCCAGCAGATCATTGCCGCCGAGCTCGAGGAAGCCGCGATGGCCGATCCGCTGACGGGCAGCCCATTCCAGGATGCGGGCCGCGTCCTCCTTGGCAACCCAGGTCCTGAGCAGCTTGCGCGCCTTGTTCCAGTCGATCAGGAAAACCAGTGCGGCCCCGAGCGCGGCGAGGAACTCGTTGCGATCGGCGGCGTGGTCGCCCTGATACTGCCCGGTGACGAGATAGAAGGAATTGTCCTCGCCGAGGCCTGCGGCGGTGTGACGATCGAGTCCACTCCAGGTCGCCTCGAAATCGTCGAACAGCGAGATGAAGAACTTCGCCCGCGCCAGATGCACGTCGGTGTAGGTGACCGTCACCGCGTTCTTCTTCACCGTGATGACAACGACATGGGCATCCGTGGTGCCGATATCGTTCTGGATCAGCAGCCGGCCGCCGGCGCGTGTGGCCATGGTGTCGAGGCCGGGATGATTGAACTTGAGGCCGCGCGTGGCGTTCAGGCCCTTCATGAAGGCGGCAACGGCCGGCCGGTCCTCGCTGTGCAAGCCAAAGACGTGGGCGCCGTCGAGCGCTTCTTCCGAGCAGCTCGTTGCCAGCCTGTTGAGCTGCTTGTGCAGATCCATGACGAGGCGATGCAGGCTGTCGCCGCCCGCGTCAGCCACGCCGGTCAGACGCACGATGTGGGACAGCGCGATCTCGCCTGTGGCGTCGAGCAGGCCAGCCGCGCGGATCGTGTCGAGGCGCGCCTGCGCTCTCTCGCCTTCGCTCGCCGCGCCGGCGCCGACAGCGCGGATCATGGTCGCGGCATCGTCCGCAATCTCCTGCATCAGCTTGGCAAGATCGGGAGCCGTGAGCCGACCCGGTCCGATCAGATGGGCGCCGCCGATCAGCGCCGCGATTCCCGCAGGGGCGATGCCCGCAGTCCGGCTCTCGACGCCAAGGTCGCTCGCGGGCCGACCCGGCTCTTGCGCGTGCTGGGCGGCCGCCTGCAGTGCGCTCATCCGCACCTTGATGCGGTCGTTGGCGGCGAGCCCTTCGGCCACCAGCGCGGGCAACAGGATGCCGCCTTGTCCGAGCTCTTCGATGATGTGGGTCTTCATGTTCCGTCCGCTCGCGAATTGATGCGGTCGTTATGCCGCGATACCGCGGCTGCATCATTGCGGCAGATCATTCACAAAAATGTCACGCAACGCCGCGTCCGCGGATCAGCGCTGCGCAGTGGCGCGCGATCGTCATCTCTTCATCGGTCGGGATGACGAAGACAGCGACGGCACTGTTGCCGTCGTCGATGCGCTCGCGCGCGTCGTCGTTCGCCGCAGCATCGATGCGCATGCCGAGCCAACCGAGCCGTTCGGAGATTGCGCGGCGGATCTCCCTGGCGTGCTCGCCGATGCCGCTGGTGAAGACGAGACAGTCAAGCCCGCCAAGCGTCGTCGCCATTGTCGCGACCTGCTGCGCCGCACGGAAAGTGAAGAGATCGACGGCTTCACGCGCAGCGGTCTCGCGGCTCGCCAGCAGCGTTCGCATGTCGGCGGAGATGCCGGAGACGCCGACGAGGCCGGACTGGTGGTAGAGCAGGTGCTGGACCTCATCCACCGACATCGTCTCGTGCTGCAGGAGATACAGCAGCACGCCGGGATCGATGGCGCCGCTGCGCGTACCCATCATGAGGCCGTCGAGCGGGGTCAGTCCCATCGTCGTGTCGACGCTGCGGCCATCGCGTAGCGCGCACAGGCTGGCGCCGTTGCCGAGATGCGCGATCACGGTGCGCTTGCACGCAAGCTCCGGGGCGATCTCGGCGAGGCGGCCCGCGACGTATTCAAAGGAGAGGCCGTGAAAACCGTAGCGCCTGACGCCGCGCTCTTCATACCGCCGCGGGATGGCGAAACGGTTGGTGGGCGGGAGCATGCTGTGATGGAAGGCGGTGTCGAAGCAGGCGATCTGCGTCAGCGCAGGCCGGATCGCCGCAAGCGCGCGAATCGGCGCGAGGCACCGCGGCTGGTGCAGCGGCGCCAGCGGCGTCAACGCCGCGAGCCTCGCGATGACTTCGTCCGTCAGCGCGACCGGACCTGAATAGTCCGGCCCTCCATGGACGATACGATGGCCGACGGCCCGCAATGGACGTTCGCCGAAGCGGTCCGCGATGAAGGCGAGCACGTCGGCGAACAGATGACCGCCCTCGGCACCCGCAGCCTCTCTTCGCGTCTCGAACAGGTCTTCGCCTTCGGGACTCCTCACCACGAGCCGGGGTCTTGCCTCGTGCTCGTCGAGCAGGCCCTTGCAAAGCAGGCCGGGCTCAGTCGCCGCGATATCGAACAGGCCGAACTTGATGCTCGACGATCCCGAGTTGAGGACGAGGACCTTGTCCGACATGGCTAGTCGCCGGCTTCGGCGGGGGTGTTGCCGCCGGAACTGTTGGGCCAGACCCAGTCGCGGATCTCCGGCATGTCCTCGCCATGCTCGCGCACATAGCGCGAATGCTCGATCAGCTTGTCGCGAAATTGCTGCTTGGCCTGCGCGGCCTTGGCTGCGAGCCCAGGCACGCGTTCGATCGCCTCGATCGCGAGGTGGTAGCGGTCGAGCTCGTTGAGCACGACCATGTCGAACGGCGTCGTCGTGGTGCCTTCCTCGGCAAAGCCGCGCACATGGATGCCGGCATGGTTGGTGCGGTTGTAGGTCAGCCGGTGGATCAGATAGGGATAGCCGTGATAGGCGAAGATGACGGGCTTGTCCGTCGTGAACAGGCTGTCGAAGTCGCGGTCGGACAGGCCATGCGGATGCTGCTCCTTCGGTTGCAGCGTCATGAGGTCGACGACGTTGACGACGCGGATCTTCAGGTCTGGCAGCGCCTTGCGCAGGAGGTCGACGGCAGCGAGCGTTTCCAGCGTCGGCACGTCGCCGGCGCAGGCCATCACCACGTCGGGCTCGCCCGTTGCCTCTTCTGTCCCCGCCCAGGTCCAGATGCCGATTCCGGCATCGCAATGCGTGGCTGCGTCCTGCATCGAGAGCCATTGCGGCGCCGGCTGCTTGCCGGCAACGATGACGTTGATGCGATTGTAGGTGCGCAAAGCATGGTCGGCGATCCACAGCAGCGTGTTGGCATCCGGCGGGAAGTAGATGCGGACGATATCGGCCTTCTTGTTGGCGACGAGATCGACGAAGCCGGGGTCCTGATGGCTGAAGCCGTTGTGGTCCTGACGCCAGACATGCGAGGTCAGGAGATAATTGAGCGAGGCGATCGGGCGCCGCCACGGCAGATCACGCGTGACCTTCAGCCATTTGGCGTGCTGATTGAACATGGAATCCACGATGTGGATGAAGGCCTCGTAGCACGAGAAGAAGCCGTGCCTGCCGGTGAGCAGATAGCCCTCGAGCCAGCCCTGGCAGAGATGCTCGCTCAGCACCTCCATGACGCGGCCGTCTTGCGCCAGATGCACATCGTAGGATTCGATCGGCTCCATCCAGACGCGTTCGGTCGCCTCGAACACCGCGTCCAGCCGGTTTGAGGCGGTCTCGTCCGGGCCCATGATGCGGAAGTTGCGCTCCTTGGCGTTGAGCGTGATGACGTCGCGCAGGAATTTGCCGAGCTCGCGCGTCGCCTCGGCGATGACGCCGCCGGGGCGTGGGACCTCGATGGCGAAGCTGCGGAAGTCCGGCAGCTTCAGCTCCTTCTTGAGCAGGCCGCCATTAGCATGCGGATTGGCTCCCATGCGGCGGGTGCCGCCAGGCGCCAGCGCCTGAAGCTCGGGGATCAGCGCGCCGTTCTTGTCGAACAGTTTTTCGGGCTCGTAACTGCGCATCCAGTCTTCCAGCACTTGTCGGTGCGCGGGGTTTTCGCGGCAGCTTGCGACGGGGACCTGATGGGCGCGCCAAAAGCCCTCGACCTTCTTGCCGTCAACCTCTTTCGGGCCGGTCCACCCCTTCGGGCTGCGCAGCACGATCATCGGCCAGCGCGGCCGCCCGACGCTTTTGCGTCCGTCCCGTGCGTGCTGCTGGATCGAACGGATGCTGGCGAATGCGACATCGAGCGCGTCGGCCATGGCCTGGTGCATCAATTTGGGATCATCACCCTCGACGAACAGCGGCTCGTGGCCGAAGCCGCGGAACAGATCGCAGATTTCCGCATCTCGCATCCGTCCGAGCACGGTCGGGTTGGCGATCTTGTAGCCGTTCAAATGCAGGATCGGCAGCACCGCGCCGTCATGGACGGGGTTCAGGAACTTGTTGGAGTGCCAGGACGCAGCGAGCGGGCCGGTCTCGGCTTCGCCGTCGCCGACCACGCAGGCAACGACCAAATCAGGATTGTCCAGCGCCGCGCCATAGGCGTGCACCAGCGCGTAGCCGAGCTCGCCACCCTCGTGGATCGAGCCCGGCGTTTCCGGCGCGGCATGGCTCGGGATGCCGCCGGGGAAGGAGAACTGCCTGAACAGCTTGCGCATGCCATCCGCATCGCGCGCGATGTCGGGATAGATCTCGCTGTAGCTGCCTTCCAGATAAGTGTTGGCGACCATGCCCGGCCCGCCATGACCGGGGCCGCAGACATAGATCACGTCGACGTCAAGTGCGCGAATGACGCGGTTGAGATGGGCATAGATGAAGTTGAGGCCGGGCGTTGTGCCCCAATGGCCGAGCAAACGCGGCTTGATGTGCTCGGCGCGCAAGGGCTCGCGCAGCAGCGGGTTGTCGAGCAGGTAGATTTGCCCGACGGAAAGGTAATTCGCGGCACGCCAGTAGCGATCGAGGAGATCGAGATCGCTGCTCGCTGAGGTCGATTGTTGTTGATTTGTCATGTTCCTGCTGACCTTCACCCGGCAACCGTCACCAACATTGTTCCGGGACGATTGATCCCCGACCGGCATCAAACGAAATCGCGATGACGGGCATGTTGCGAGAGGTCAAAGGACCGCGCCCGAACTTTGGGCGGCTACTTTGCATGGGTTGTTTTTCCATTTTTGGTTTGCGTTCTTGATTTGTTCCTTTTGCGTGCTATCTTGGCGTCATGAGTCCTGCAGCATCCTCTCATGCTCTCAAGCACCCGCCGGTCAAGGCGCCCTCCGAGCCGGCGGGTGCGGGCTCTGACTTTCCAGAACTTGGCGTCGCGATCGAGCGTGGGCGCAGGCGAGGGCGCGGCGCACAGTCCAACGCCAGCGGCCGCTACGAGGCCGAGGCGCGCGTCGCCTTCGACGACGGCTGGCAGAGCCTGGAAGAGCTGCCGCCGTTCAAGACCACGGTCGGGGTCGACACTTCGCGCAAGGTGATCACCCGGAACGATTCTCCCGACATCGGCTTCGACCGCTCGATCAATCCCTATCGCGGCTGCGAGCACGGCTGTGTCTATTGCTTCGCCCGGCCGACCCACGCCTTTCTTGGCCTGTCGCCGGGGCTCGATTTCGAGTCGAAGCTGTTTGCGAAGCCCGAGGCGCCGGCGCTGCTCGAGAAGGAGCTCGCCGCCTCCGGCTACGAGCCGCGGATGATCGCGATCGGCACCAACACCGATCCCTATCAGCCGATCGAGCGCGAGCGCAAAATCATGCGCGGCATCCTCGAAGTGCTGGAACGTGCCGGCCATCCGGTCGGCATCGTCACCAAATCGGCGCTGGTGGTGCGCGATCTCGACATTCTGGCGCGAATGGCCAAGCGCAATCTCGCCAAGGTCGCGATCTCGGTCACCTCGCTCGATCCGAAGCTCGCGCGTACCATGGAGCCGCGCGCCTCGACGCCGCCGAAGCGGCTGGAGGCGTTGAAGCAGCTCTCGGACGCCGGCATTCCCACCACCGTGATGGTCGCGCCCGTGATCCCGGCGCTGAACGATTCCGAGATCGAGCGCATCCTCGACGCCGCCGCCCATGCCGGCGTCAAGGAAGCCTCCTATGTGCTGCTGCGGTTGCCGCTGGAGGTGCGCGATCTCTTCCGCGAATGGCTGATGGCGAACTATCCGGACCGCTATCGCCACGTCTTCACCCTGATTCGCGACATGCGCGGCGGGCGCGACTACGACGCCAAATGGGGCGAGCGGATGAAAGGCACCGGACCGATGGCCTGGACCATCGGTCGTCGCTTCGAGATTGCCTGCGACAGGCTGGGGCTGAACAAGCGGCGCTCGAAGCTGACGACAGATCACTTTGCGCGGCCGAAGCGGAACGGCGATCAGCTCAGCCTGTTCTGATCGGGAAGTGGAAGAGGCGTCGCATGGCCAAGGAACTCACTGTGCCGGTGCCGCGGCTCACCGTCATCACGCTCGGCGTCAGCGACATCCGTGCAAGCATCGCTTTTTACGACGCGCTCGGTTTCTTGCGCCGGCTCAAGGCAACCGGCGAGGCCGTCGCGTTCTACGATACCGGTGGTCCCGTGCTCGCGCTGTATCCCTGGGATCAGCTCGCGGCGGACGCGGCGTTGCGGGACCGGCCGAGGCCTTCGAGCTTTCGCGGGATGACGCTTGCCTGGAACTGTCGGACGCGCGAGGAGGTCGATGCGGTGATGGCCTTCGCGCTTGGCAAGGGGGCGATGCTGGTGAAGGCCGCACACGAGACCGATTACGGCGGCTATTCCGGTTATTTCGCTGACCCCGACGGCCATCCCTGGGAGGTCGTGGTCGCCCCCGGGATCGACGTTGGTGAGGACCGGCGGGTGCATCTGGCGGAGTAGGGCGCACTGAATAACGGGAATTGCGCCGGGTTTCCGGTTGCGCGGGCCGGGTCGTTTGCGCACGATCCCGCCATGATTCGGGACAAGTCCGCGACCAAGCCGGCCAAAGCCGCGCCCAAGAAGGCCGCTGCGAAGAAGCCCGCGCCTGCCAAGGCGGCGAAGGCCGCCGAGGTCGAGGCGTCGACGGGCAAGAGCGCAGGCAGGAAAGGCGTCATTGCCGTCGCTCCCCCGAGCTTTCGTCGCGAGCGCGCGCTGATCAAGCGCGGGGTTTGGCCGGTCGCCGGCTGCGACGAGGCCGGCCGCGGCCCGCTCGCAGGTCCCGTGGTGGCGGCTGCGGTGATTCTCGACCCCGACCGCATCCCGCGCGGCATCGATGATTCCAAGCGCCTGACGGCCGAGGAGCGCGAGAAGCTGTTCGACAAGATCTGTGCGACCGCGCAGGTCTCCGTTGCCGTCGCCTCACCCTCGCGGATCGACCGCGACAACATCTTGCGCGCCTCGCTGTGGGCGCTGAAGCGCGCCGTGGTGGCGCTGCCGGAGGCGCCACGCCACGTCTTCGTCGACGGCCGCGACCGGCTCGACACCGAATGCGATTGCGAGGCCGTGATCGGCGGCGACGGCATCGTGCTGTCGATCGCGGCGGCCTCGATCATCGCCAAGGTGACGCGTGACCGGCTGATGTGCGCGCTGGCGCAGGACTGTCCCGGCTACGGCTTCGAGCAGCACAAGGGCTACGCCGTCCCCGAGCACCTCGATGCCCTCGACCGCCTCGGCCCCTCGGTCCACCACCGCAGCTTCTTCGCCCCCGTCGTCGCCGCCCGCGCCAAGCACATGCCCTGGACGGTCGAGTCGGTGCAGGACTTGTTCTCGGGGACCGAAGTGCAGGTGCAGGTGGAAGCCCAGATCGAAATCGATACCCAGGCGAATCTGTAAGGCTTCGCTCGTTGTTTCCGCATCGTCATGGCCGGGCTCGACCCGGCCATCCACGCCTTGCTTTGCGGCCTCAAGAACGTGGATGCCCGGGCCTTCGCCTCGCCGAAGCGGCTTCGGCCGCGCAGGCGGGACAAGCCCGGTGACGAACGATCGCGTAGCTGTCTTGCGCGCCTCACTCTGCAAGAACGGGGAGAGGGAGCACACCGAAGTTGCCACGACGCGCAGCGCCCATTATCAAAACAGGTGTGAGCGAATAGGGCCGGCTGGACGGGTTGGCTGCATCTTTCGGGCGTTGCATGCGGTTTACCTCCCTGGTCATCGAGCTCATTCGCGCCCGGCCGCGGCTGATTGTCTGGATCGCCGTGCTGCTGCAGGCCGCGATGTGGCTGTTCGTGGCGCTGGTGTTCTACCGCAGCCCGCCTGGCAGCCTCGCGACGCTGCTGGCTTTCGGACGCGAATACCAGGTCGGCACTGACCTCGGTCCGCCCTTGCCGGTCTGGCTCGCCGACATCGCTTACCGCGCCGCCGGCGGCCACATGTTCGGCGTCTACGTGTTGGCCGAGCTCTGCGAGATCGCGACCTTCATTGCGCTCTATCATTTGTCCCGCGCCGTGGTCGGCTCGCAGCACGCGGTGCTCGCCGTGCTGTTGACCATGACGGTGCTTGCCTTCTCCTCCTCGGCGCTCGACTTCGGTCCCCTCGTCCTGGCCCGGCCGCTCTGGGCGCTGCTGCTGCTGCACTCCTGGCAGATCATCGGCCAGCGCCGCGGCAATGCCTGGTTCGCCTGGTCGATCGAGGCCGGCCTCTTGCTGCTGACGACGCCGGCCGCGGTCTTCCTGCTGCTGCTGCTCGTCGTCTTCGCGGTCTCGACCGCCGCCGGCCGCCGGACCCTGCGTGCGCTCGATCCGCTGTTCGCGCTGATCGTCGTCGCGGTGCTGGCGCTGCCTTATGCGGTCTGGCTGACGCGCGCCGGGACGCTTGCCCTGCCGGCCCTGCCGCAGGTCGCGGAGCTGAATGCCCGCGCCCTGCATGCGGCCTGGCTGCTCGGCGGCCTCGTGCTCGGGGCCGCCGCGATTCCGGCGCTGACCTTCCTCAACACCGGCCTGTTTGCCGGCAAGGGTGAGGAGCCGCCGATCATCTTTAGGCCGCCGGTCGAGCCGCTCGCGCGCAACTTCGTCTATTTCTTCGCGCTCGCCCCGATGCTGGGCGCGGTGCTGATCTCCGGTCTGCTCGGGCTCGACTCTGTCCTTGGCGGCGCCGGCGTTCTGCTGGTCACGTCCGGGCTTGCCGTGGTGGTCACGGCCGGCGATCTCATCGCCATGCGCCGCGCGCGGATGCTGCGGATGGTGTGGGCCGCGGCCGTGGTGGCGCCGGCCATCGGCGTCGTGCTCGGCGTCCTGCTCCTGCCCTGGACCGGCACCGCCGAGATCGCAACCTCGATGCCGGCGCGTGCGATCTCGGACTTCTTCGACGAGAGCTTTGCCCGCCGCACCAATCATCGTCTGCGCGCGGTGGCCGGCGAGACGCAGCTTGCGAGCCTGATCACGCTGCATTCCGGCCGGCCGCATCTGTTCATCGATGCCGATCCTGCACGTACACCGTGGATGAACCAGACCAAGTTCAGCGAGACCGGCGGCGTCGTGGTCTGGCGCGCCTCCGACACCGCCGGCACCCCGCCGCCGGATATTCTTAAACGCTTTCCCGGCATCGTGCCGGAAGTGCCGCGCGCCTTCGAATGGCTGGTGACCGGGCGCCAGCAGCTCCTTCGCATCGGCTGGGCCATCGTGCGGCCGAAGGGGAGCTAGAGCGGCGGTCTCTCCCCCGTCATTGCGAGGAGCCCTTGCGACGAAGCAATCCAGAGTGCCTCTCCGAAAAGATCCTTGATTGCTTCGCTGCGCTCGCAATGACGGGGAGAGAGAGTTCCGCCCCTCACGCTCCTGCCAGCGCCTTCGCGATCGCCCGCAGATCCTGCCACGCCAGCCGCTTGTAGGACGGCGAGCGCAGGAGATAGGCCGGATGGAACGTCGGTAGCGCGCGGATGGTGCGCGCACCCGTCTCATAATCGAACCAGCGCCCGCGGGTGCGCATGATGCCCTCGCGCGTACCGAGCAAGGTCTGGGTCGAAGGATTGCCGAGCGTCACCAGCACGTCGGGATTCACCAGCTCGATCTGGCGCTGGATGAAGGGCAGGCAGATCTGTGTCTCCTGCGGCGTCGGCGTGCGGTTGCCGGGCGGCCGCCAGGGAATCACGTTGGCGATGTAGGCGGTGCTGCGGTTGAGGCCTATGGCTCCGATCATCAGATCGAGCAGCTTGCCGCTGCGCCCGACGAAGGGCAGGCCCTCGATGTCCTCGTCGCGGCCCGGCGCCTCGCCGACGAACATGATGCGGGCCTGCGGATTGCCGTCGGCGAACACCAGCCGCGTCGCCGTGTGCTTGAGCGCGCAGCCCTCGAAGTTTTGCATCAGCTCCCGCAGCGCCTCCAGCGTCGGCGCGGTCCGCGCCGCTTCGCGCGCCGAAGCGATGGCGATGTCTGGAGGGGCAGCGGCCTCGCCACGCATCACCGCGGGCGCAGCCACCGGACGGGGCGCCTCGACCGATGGCGCCGCGCGCGGGGCCGGCGATGGAGCATCCAATTCCGCCAGGCGGTCGATCGGTTCCTCCGCCAGCGCGCAGTCGACCCCGGCCTCCAGATAGAAGGAAAGCAGCTCGCGGACGGTGGGTGCGGGTTCGGGGATCATGGGAAAGTCTGACTTTTACATCATTCCGGGACGCCTTGCATCCCGGCGAAATGTGATTCCGAGGTTGTCCTGCCCGGAAAAATCGGAAACAAGAGGGCACAAACGACCGAGGACCGTCTCAAGGGCTGAGATCAGATGAGCACCGAAGAACTTCCCCCGCGCGAATCCATGGAATTCGACGTCGTCATCGTCGGCGCCGGCCCCTCGGGCCTGTCGGCCGCGATCCGGCTGAAGCAGCTCAACGCCGATCTCAACGTCGTCGTGGTGGAGAAGGGCTCCGAGGTCGGCGCGCATATTCTCTCCGGCGCGGTGATCGATCCGGCCGGACTCGACAAGCTGATCCCGGACTGGCGCGAGGATCCCGATTGCTCGCTCAAGACCCAGGTGAAGGACGACCGCTTCTTCTGGTTCACCGAGACCGGCGCGATCAAGCTGCCGAACTTCATCATGCCGCCGCTGATGAACAATCATCATTGCTACATCGGCTCGCTCGGCAATGTCTGCCGCTGGCTGGCGCGGAAGGCAGAGGCGCTCGGCGTCGAGATCTATCCCGGCTTTGCCGCAGCCGAGGTGCTCTATGACGAGGCCGGCAACGTCAGGGGTATCGCCACTGGCGACATGGGCATCGGCCGTGACGGCAAGCCGAAGGACTCCTTCACCCGCGGCATGGAATTGCTCGGCAAGTACACGCTGTTCGCCGAAGGCGCGCGCGGCAGCCTGTCCAAGCAGCTCATCGCGAAATACGCGCTCGACGCCAAGAGCGAGCCACCGAAATTCGGCATCGGCCTCAAGGAAGTCTGGCAGATCGATCCTGCCAAGCACCAGAAGGGTCTGGTCCAGCATGCGGTCGGCTGGCCGCTGAAGAATGACACCGGCGGCGGCTTGTTCTTTTATCATTACGACGAGAACCTGGTGTCGATCGGCTTCGTCGTCCACCTCAACTACAAGGATCCCTATCTATCGCCGTTCGACGAATTCCAGCGCGTCAAGAACCATCCCGCGGTGCGTGCCACGCTGGAAGGCGGCAAGCGGCTGGCCTACGGGGCCCGCGCCATCACCGAAGGCGGCTATCAATCGGTGCCGAAGCTGAGTTTCCCTGGCGGCGCGCTGATCGGCTGCGCGGCCGGCTTCGTCAACGTGCCGCGCATCAAGGGCGTCCACAATGCGATGGGCACCGGGATGCTCGCCGCCGAGCATGTCAATGCCGCACTCGCTGCGGGCCGCGCCAATGATGAACTCGTCGAGTACGAGAATGCATGGCGCGATTCCGTGGTTGGCAAGGATCTCTATCCCGTCCGCAACGCCAAGCCACTGTTGTCGAAGTTCGGCACCTTCATCGGCGCCGGCCTCGGCATCTTCGACATGTGGTGCAACACGCTGTTCGGCGCCTCGCTGTTCGGCACTCAGTCCCATGCCAAGCCGGACCGCGCTACGCTCGACGCGGCGAAGAGTCACGCCCCGAAGAACTACCCGAAGCCGGACGGCAAGATCTCCTTCGACAAGCTGTCCTCCGTGTTCCTGTCCAACACCAACCACGAGGAGGACCAGCCGGTCCATCTGAAGGTCACGGACATGAACCTGCAGAGGACCTCAGAGCACGACGTCTACGCCGGTCCTTCGAATCGCTATTGCCCCGCCGGCGTCTACGAGTGGATCGAGGAGGGATCTGGGCCGCGCTTCCAGATCAATGCCCAGAACTGCGTCCATTGCAAAACCTGCGATGTGAAAGATCCCAACGGTAACATCACCTGGGTTCCCCCGGAGGGCGGTGGCGGCCCGAACTACGAGGCGATGTAAAAGAGCCAGCTAGGCGAGAGAACCCGATCGCGAAGGGGATCCGGCGCACGTTCGCGTGAGGATGGGGCCGCGGTCCCCGGTCGCGGTCACGATAAGGCCATAGTAGCGGCGTCTTGGGGCTGCTCCTGACCGGACTTGGCCGATTTGGGGGGCATGCGGAGGGGGCGGCCGGTCCGAATCCTTGCGGCGAAGCGCCAAAAGCGGCATTGTCGGGCCGACGGTTCCGGGTCCGGACGCCTCCGGCCGCGTTCGCATGCGATACGGCCCTTTGCTGCAAACCCAGGCACTACCAACTCAAGGCGAGCCCTGATGCTTTCATATCGTTTCAACCGCTGGACTGTTGCTGCCATCGCCCTCATGAGCACAGCGATCGCGACCGTCCCCGGCAGGGTCGTGGCGCAGACGCCGGATCATCCCTCCGATACGGCGGCGCAGTTTCCGACCCGAAACGATCTGAAGTCGCTCACCAGCGCCGGCAGCTATCTCGCCGCCCGCCACGCCAGCGTCGAGCGCGACGCCGCCTCGGCCGCCGCATTCTACCGCTCGGCGCTGCGCACCGACCCGAAGAACAACGAGCTGCTCGATCGCGCCTTCATCTCGTCGGTCGCCGACGGCGATATCGACGAGGCGGTCAAGCTCGCCGAGCGCATCCTCACCATCGACAAGACCAATCGCGTCGCGCGCCTCGTCGTCGGCGTGCATGACCTCAAGGTGAAGAAATACGCGGCCGCGCAGACCAACATCAGCCAGTCGATCCGCGGTCCGATCACCGATCTCGTCGCCACGCTGCTGTCGGGCTGGGCCGCCTATGGTGCGGGTGATGCCAAGGGCGGTGTCGCCACCATCGACAAGCTGGCAGGTCCGGAATGGTATCCGCTGTTCAAGGATCTCCACAGCGGCATGATCCTCGAGCTCGCCGGCAAGGAGAAGGACGCCGGCACTCGCTTCGAGCGCGCCTACAAACTGGACGATTCCATGCTGCGCGTGACCGAGGCCTATGGGCGCTGGCTGTCGCGCAACAAGGATTCCGCCGCCGCGACCGCCGTCTACCAGGCGTTCGACAAGAAGCTCGCGCGCCATCCGCTGATTCAGGAAGGCCTGCGCGACACCAAGGCCGGCAAGAAGATGCCGCCGCTGGTCGATTCCGCACAGGCCGGCGCCGCCGAGGCGCTCTACGGCATCGGCGCGACGCTGACCCGCCGCGGCGGCGAGGATCTTGCGCTGGTCTATCTCCAACTCGCGCTCTACCTCCAGCCCAGCCATCCCCTGGCGCTGCTCTCGCTCGCCGATCTCTATGAGTCCGTGAAACGGCCCCAGATGGCGATCAAGGTCTATGAGCGCGTGCCCGCGACCTCGCCGCTCAAGCGCAACGCGCAGATCCAGCTCGCGATCGATCTGGATTCCGCCGATCGCACCGACGAGGCGATCAAGATCCTGAAGGGCGTCACCGCGGAGGATGCCAAGGACCTCGAGGCCATCATGGCGCTCGGCAACATCGAGCGCGGCCGCAAGAAGTTCGGCGATTGCGGCGCGACCTATTCGCTAGGCATTGACGCGCTGCAGGCCGGCAACGACAAGGCCAACAGCGTCTGGTACTATTATCGCGGCATCTGCGAGGAGCGCTCCAAGCAGTGGGCGAAGGCCGAGGCCGACATGAAGAAGGCGCTCGAGCTGCAGCCCGACCAGCCACATGTCCTCAACTATCTCGGCTATTCCTGGATCGACCAGGGCGTGAACCTCGACGAAGGCATGAAGATGATCAAGCGTGCCGTCGAGCAGCGTCCGGACGATGGCTACATCGTCGACTCGCTGGGCTGGGCCTATTACCGCATCGGCAACTACGAGGAAGCGGTGAAGAATCTCGAGCGCGCGATCGACCTCAAGCCCGAGGATCCCACCATCAACGATCACCTTGGCGACGCCTATTGGCGCGTCGGCCGCACGCTGGAAGCCAAATTCCAGTGGTCGCACGCCCGCGACCTCAAGCCCGAACCGGAGGAGCTTCCGAAGATCGAGGCCAAAATCGCCAATGGCCTCGCCGACGACAATTCGAACTCTTCGGCCGCGCAGGCGGAAAAGAAGAAGGACGACGGCAAGGGCGGTTAGTCTGAGCGCATTTTGGGGGCGTGTCGCCGATGCCGGCGTTGATTGAAGAAGGACGGGCGAAGGTCAACTTGAGCCTTCGCGTCGTGGGTCGTCGTGCCGATGGCTATCATGATCTCGAAAGCGTGGTCGCCTTTGCCGACTGCGCCGACCGGCTGACGCTGGAGCCGGGCGGCGAGCTGAAGCTCACCACCACCGGACCATTGGCGGCGGCCTGCGGCGATACGTCCGACAATCTGGTGTTCAAGGCTGCCAGGCTGCTCGCCGAGGCGGTGCCGGAGCTGAAGCTGGGCGCGTTCACGCTCGACAAGGTGCTGCCGGTAGCGGCCGGCATTGGCGGCGGCTCGGCCGACGCCGCGGCGGCGCTGCGGCTCCTGGCGCGCCTCAACAATCTATCGCTCGATGATCCGAGGCTGCAGAAGGTCGCGCTCGCGACCGGCGCCGACGTGCCGGTGTGCCTCGTCTCGCGGGCCTGCGACATGACCGGCGTCGGCGAGCAGCTGCTGCCGCTCGCGCTGCCGAGCATGCCCTGCATGATGGTCAATCCGCGCGTGCCGGTCGCCACCAAGGACGTGTTTCAGGAATTAGGCCTGCGCAACGGCGAGCTGCTGGTCGGCGCCACCGCGGTGCTGCAGGCTCCGGCTTGGCCGGAAGCGGGCGGATCGATTGCCGATTGGGTCGAGGTTCTCGA
Source organism: Bradyrhizobium centrosematis (assembly GCF_045571495.1). Lineage (NCBI taxonomy): Bacteria > Pseudomonadati > Pseudomonadota > Alphaproteobacteria > Hyphomicrobiales > Nitrobacteraceae > Bradyrhizobium > Bradyrhizobium centrosematis. Next base: position 5,707,996 of record NZ_CP120703.1, on the reverse strand, counting down.
AACCGTCGCCAACGATCTGGAAGCGCCTGCGCTGCGCATCGAGCCTGTCATTGGCGAGGTGCTGGAGGCCTTGCGCGACTCCGCCGGCGTCAAGCTCGCCCGCATGTCGGGCTCGGGCGCGACGTGCTTTGCGATCTACGGCGCGGCAAACGAAGCCCATGCCGCCGCAGAAAAGATCCGGCGCGATCATCCCGGCTGGTGGGTGCATGCGGGTACGTTGAGCTAGTCTGTTCGTCACTGCGAGCCAACGGGTCCGCGCGAAGCGCGGCCCCGTTGGCTCGCAGTGACGTGGATGTCGTTGAGCTAACCCGCGCCGTCCTCGTCGAGCCCAAGAAATCGCCGGATCTCGCCCAACACCTCCTGCGGCTTGTCGTGCTGCAGCCAGTGTCCTGCCTCGGCGATGGTCTTGATGCGCGCGTTCTGGAAATAGTGTTCCAGGCCCGCCGCTCTGGCGCCGGCCAGGAAGCTTTCGCCGGCATTGAGCAGCAGGGTGGGGCAGGCGATGCGGGCCCACAGCGCGATGTGATCGTCCGGCCACAGCCGGTGCGGGGCGGAGGCGCGCTGATACGGATCGAATTTCCAGCTATAGCTGCCGTCCTCGTTCCGCCGTGCGCCATGCGTGGCGAGATGCAGCGCGAGCTCGCGGGTGAGGCGCTTGTTGTGAAGCACCATCTGGGCCCCGGCGTCTTCGAGGGTTGCATAGCGGCGAGGCGTGCGGTCATGCAGCTTGTCGAGCTGGCTGACCCATTTGTTGATGCGCTCATGCACCGGCGGCTTCGGCGTGTCCGGCAACATGGTGACGCCGTCGAGCACGACTAGCTTCGAGACCAGCTCCGGGAACGATCCCGAGAAGATCAGGCTCACCATGCCGCCCATCGAATGGCCAATCAACGTGATCTGAGCTGCGGCGACGCTGCGGACGAGCTGGGCGAGATCGTAGACATATTCGGTCAGTGCGTAGCTGCCGCCGCGGGTCCAGTCGGAATCGCCATGACCGCGCAGATCCGGCGCGATGACGTGGAAATGCGGTTGCAGCGACCGCGCGATGACGTCCCAGCTCCGGCAGTGATCGCGGCCGCCATGGACCAGCACGGCGACCGGCGCGCCAGCGTTGCCCCAGTCGGCATAATGCAGCCGCAGGCCGTGCGATTCATAAAACCGGCCTTGCGGGACGCTAGCCATTGGCTGGCCGCCGCGCCAAGGCGAGGGAGAGGCCGAGGCCCGAGATGAAGACGCCGGAGCCCCGGGTCAAGCGCCGCATCAGCTGCGGCCGTCCGATCAGGTGCGTGCGGGTCGCGGAGGCCATCAGCACCACAACGACATCGGCGAGCGTGTTCAGCGTCACCGAGATCGCGCCCAACATGATGAATTGCAGCGTCGGGCTCGATCCCGCGGGATCGAGGAATTGCGGGATGAAGGCGAGGAAGAACGCCGCGGTCTTCGGATTCAGCGCCTCGACCAGCACGCCGTCGCGAAAGGCGCGCTTGTCGCCGGCGGCATCGCCCTCGAGCGGGAGCGCGCGGCCAGCGCTGCGAAAGGTCTTGATGCCGAGCCAGACCAGATAGAGTGCGCCGACAAACTTGACCGCGGCGAACAGTTCGGCGCTCGCCAGGATGATCGCGGAGATACCGAGACTGTCGGCCACGACATGGACCATGCCGCCCAACGCCGTGCCCGCGGTCGAGGCAAAGCCGCTGCCGCGCCCCTCTGACAAGGTACGCGCCGCGACGTAGAAAATGCCGGGGCCGGGAACGGCGGCAATGAGACAGGCGGCAGCCAGGAACAGCCAGAAATTCGTTTCGATCATCCTGGTTTCGTAGCGCAGCGGATCGCGATTGCAAGGGCCTTCGTTCAAGCCATGCGGCGGAAGATCACGCTGGCATTGACGCCGCCGAAGCCGAAGCCGTTGGAGATGGCATGCTGTATCGGCATCGGCCGCGCGGCGCCGGCGACGATGTCGATTCCCTCCGCGCCCGAATCCGCGTTTTCGAGATTGAGCGTCGGCGGCGCGATCTGGTCGCGCAGCGCCAGGATGGTGAAGATCGCCTCGAGGCCGCCGGCGGCGCCGAGCAGATGGCCGGTGGCCGATTTGGTCGCGCTGACCGCAATGCCGCGCTTGCGGCCGAACAACGTGGCGATCGCGCCAAGCTCGCTCTCGTCGCCGGCCGGCGTCGAGGTCGCATGTGCGTTGAGGTGCTGCAGATCCGCGGGCGCAAGGCTCGCTTGCCGTAGCGCGATCTCCATGGCGCGGCGGGCGCCGTCGCCGTCGGGCGGACCGGACGTCATGTGATAGGCGTCCGCCGTCGTGCCGTATCCGATCAGCTCCGTGATCGGCGTGGCGCCCCGCGCCCGCGCGTGCTCGAGCTCTTCGATCACCAGAATTCCGGCACCTTCGCCCATCACGAAACCGTCGCGATTGCGATCGAACGGGCGCGAGGCGCGCGCAGGCTCCTCGTTGAAGCCGCTCGACAGCGCGCGGGCGGCGGCGAAGCCGCCGAGGCTGACGATGTCGATGCAGGCTTCCGCGCCGCCGCAGATCGCGACATCGGCTTCGCCCGCGCGGATCATCCGCGCGGCATCGCCGATGGCCTGCACGCCGGCGGCGCAGGCCGTGACAGGCGTGCCCAACGCGCCTTTGTAGCCGTATTTGATCGAGACGTGGCCGGCGGCGAGATTGGCGAGGAAGGAGGGGATCGTGAACGGCGACAGCCGGCGCACGCCGCGCTGCTCGGTGATGCGCACCGCCTCCGCCATCGCCGGGAATCCGCCGACGCCGGAGGCGATGATCGTCGCGGTGCGCTCCAGCGCGCTCGCGTTCTGCGGCATCCATCCGGCCTGCGCGACTGCTTCTGCCGTGGCGAGCAGCGCGAACAGGATGAAGCGGTCCATCTTGCGCTGGTCTTTTGGCGCGGCGGCCTGCGCCGGATCGAAGCCGCCCTCGGCGTCATCGGCCTTGTCGGGCACGCGGCCGGCAATGCGTGCCGGCAGCGCCTGCGCCCATTCCGGCAGCGCACGCAGCCCGCTCTGGCCGGCGAGCAGCCGGCGCCAGGACAGTTCGACACCGCAAGCCAGCGGCGAGACCGCGCCCATGCCGGTCACGACGATACGACGCATGTCAGTCTCCGGCCGGCGCCACGGCCGGGTTCATGGCTTTGAGCGAAGCGATGCGCCGACGCATTCCGCGGCTGGCGCGCGACCCGGCGATGGCGACCGTATTGGCGAGCGTGATCGGCTGCATGCTGGTCGCGTCGACGACGACGGGGTCGAGCGGGCGGACGTCGTCGCGGCTCGCCAGCAGAATCGCTTCGCCCTTCGGCGCGAGATGCTTGTTGCCCCAGGCGAGCAGTGCCACGATCACGGGGAAGAAATCCCGCGCCTTGTCGGTCAACACGTATTCGTAGCGCGGCGGCCGCTCGTGATAGCGGCGGCGCACGAACATGCCTGATGCGGTGAGATGGGCAAGCCGCCGCGACAGGATGTTCGGCGCTATCCCGAGGTTTTGCGAAAATTCGTCGAACTTCGTCGCGCCCTGAAACGCATCGCGCAGGATCAGGATGCTCCACCATTCGCCGACCGTCTGCACGGCCCGGCCGACGGGGCATTCGAGGATGGAAGGGGATTTCGGCTGCATGGCCGGAAGGTTTAGGTCAGTTACTTGTGAAATGCAAGTGACTTGGCAGCTGGTAAGGCTGAGCCGCTTTTGTGCCAATCTCTGGGTGTTGCGTGGGACCCGGCTTTGCGCCACAGCGCTTCACGCTGCAGCGCGTCCGGGACACGAGCAAGGGTCGTGCTGTTGCATCTTGCTGGTCATTGCGAGCGAAGCGAAGCAATCCAAACGGCTTCGCCGGAGGGATTCTGGATTGCTTGGCAATGATCGTGTGGAGGCAGGCGCACAAATCTGGCGCTGTCACCGTGAGGTGCTCGCCTCTTGGGCGAGCCTCGAACGGCGGCGGCCCAGCTGCCGCTCGGTCGTTCATCCTTCGAGGCCCGCGGCGCGATGCATGGCATCATGCCGCTCGCGCCTAAAGCGACAACGGCTTCGCCGTTGCGCGGGGACGGCGGGCTAACAGTAGCGCGGGGTGACAGAAGCCTCAGTCGCTCAGTGCGACCTTGCCAAACAGAACGCCACCACCTGCTCCAGCGCGCTCTTCATCGGCGAGGACGGGAATAGCGCCAACGCATCGACGGCCATGGCGCCGTAGTGCTGGGCGCGGCTCAGCGTATCTTCCAGCGCGCGATGCTTGTTCATCAGGCCGATGGCGTGATCGAGATCGCTGTCGCCGATCTCGCCGCGCTCCAGCGCCCGGATCCAGAAGGCGCGTTCGGTGTCGTTGCCGCGGCGGAACGCGAGCACGACGGGCAGCGTGATCTTGCCCTCGCGGAAGTCGTCGCCGGTGTTCTTGCCGAGCTTGGCGCTCTTGCCGCCATAGTCGAGCACGTCGTCGACGAGCTGGAAGGCGATGCCGAGATTCATGCCGACCGAGCGGCAGGCGGTCTGCTCCGCCTTCGGACGGTTGGCGATGACGGGGCCAACCTCGCAGGCGGCTGCGAACAGCTCGGCGGTCTTGCCGCGGATCACGGCGAGATATTCATCCTCGGTGGTCGCGGTGTTCTTGGCGGCGGCGAGCTGCATGACCTCGCCCTCGGCGATGGTGGCGGCGGCCGCGGAGAGGATATCCAGCGCGCGCAGCGAGCCGACCTCGACCATCATGCGGAAGGCCTGGCCGAGCAGGAAGTCGCCGACCAGCACGCTCGCCTCGTTGCCCCAGAGCATGCGGGCGGACAGCTTGCCGCGGCGCATCTCGCTCTCGTCGACCACGTCGTCATGGAGCAGGGTGGCGGTGTGCATGAACTCGACGCTGGCGGCGAGCTTGATATGGCCGTCGCCGGTGTAGCCGGCGAGGTTGGCCATGGCGAGCGTCAGCATCGGCCGCAGCCGCTTGCCCCCGGAGGAGATCAGATGGTTGGCAACCTCCGGGATCATGGTCACGTCCGAGCCGGTCCGCGACAGGATCGTGGCGTTGACGCGCTCCATGTCAGGGGCGACAAGGGCAACCAGCTCTTCGATCGACGCGCCGGGAGTTTCGAAAGGTACGATGACGGCCACGCCGGTCTCCAATATTTGCCCCGGAAGGGCTATTCTGACGGAAAGACAATAGAAACTGGCGGCGAATGCGGCAAGTGCCGCGGAACCATTGACATTTGCCGTCTAACCCCTTTCAGGCAGGAGATCTGCGTTTTGCGTGAACTGGTTCGGACCAACGATATGGTGCTGGTGTCGGCGATCGGCGCGCTGCTCGACGGCGCCAATATCCATCATCTGGTGCTGGACCAGAACATGAGCATCATCGAAGGCTCGCTGGGTATCCTGCCGCGGCGGATCCTCGTCCATGAGGACGACGCCCAGGAGGCGCGCCAGCTCCTCACCGAGGCCGGCCTCAGCCACGAATTGCGCGGCGATGAGTGAGACCGCAGGCATTACCGAGGACGCCTTTCTCGGCGGGCAGCTGCGCTTGATGCAGAAGCGATCCGGCCATCGCGCCGGACATGATGCGATCCTGCTTGCGGCGGCGACGCAGGCTCGGGCGGGGGATCGCGTGGTCGATTTCGGCGCTGGCGTCGGCACGGCCGGGCTGGCGCTGGCCCGGCGTGTTCCCGGCGTCAGGCTCACCCTGGTTGAGATCGATCCGGAACTCGCCGAGCTCGCGCGCGGTAACGCGGCTGCAAACGCGATTGCCGCCGAGACGATCGTGCTCGACATCACGGCGGGCGCCGAGGCCTTTGCGTCACATGGGCTGGGTCCCGATAGCGTCGACGTGGTGCTGACGAACCCGCCCTTCAACGATCCCGTCCGGCATCGTGGCTCGCCGGATCCGTCCCGCCATTCCGCGCACGTCGCGACCGAGGAGACGCTGCATGCGTGGGTGCATGGAGCGCGGCGCATCCTTCGATCGAACGGAGTCCTGACTCTGATCTGGCGCGCAGACGGAATCGCCGAGGTCATGGCAGCGCTGTCACGCGGCTTCGGCAGCCTTGTCGTCCTGCCGGTTCATGGCGAAGCGGGAAGGCCCGCGATCCGCGTGCTGGTGCGCGCGGTCAAAGGCGGTAGGGCTCCGACACGATTGTTGCCGGGCCTCGTGCTTAATGAAGAGTCAATCGTGCCTAAAAAAGAGGTGAGGGATATTCTGGAGGGGAGGGCGACGTTGCCGCTGGCGGAGCCGTGACGGCCTACTGCGGAAGCGATTCCGTCTGCTGTTCGGACGAAGACGTAAAGCGAATCGCCGTGAAAAGCGCACCGATCAGCAGCATCAGCAGGTAAATCTTCATGGCGTTCCCTCCGCTGCCTATTGCAGCTTTCCAACGGGGATTCTGCAAAACACGTTCCAGGCACTTTCAATGACACTCGCGTGATAAGAAATGGTAAATCAGAGGTAACGGCATGGCCGAGCAATTGAACGATCGTGAGAGTTCCGGCCTGGCCGACACACTCATGCAATATCTGCCGGCGCGCTTTCGCCCCGGCGCCGCCATCGTGCCGGTGGTGCGGCTGTCAGGTGTGATCGGTGCGGTGACGCCGCTGCGTCCCGGCCTGACGCTTGCCGGCGTCGCGCGGGTGCTCGAGCGCGCGTTTTCCTTCCGGCACGCCAAGGCCGTGGCGCTGGTGATCAACTCGCCCGGCGGCTCGCCGGTGCAGTCGCGCCAGATCTACCTGCGCATCAAGCAGCTCGCGGCGGAGAAGAAGCTGCCCGTGCTTGTGTTCGTCGAGGACGTCGCGGCCTCCGGCGGCTACATGATCGCCTGTGCCGGCGACGAGATCATCTGTGATCCCTCCTCGATCCTCGGCTCGATCGGCGTGGTCGGCGGCAGCTTTGGTTTTCAGGAGGCGATCAGGCGGCTCGGCATCGAGCGGCGCCTCTACACGGCCGGCGCGCACAAGGCGATGCTCGACCCGTTCTTGCCGGAGAATCCGGATGACGTCGCCAAGCTGAAGGCGATCCAGCGCGAGATCCATCAGATCTTCATTTCGCTGGTGAAGGAGAGTCGCGGGGCACGGCTGAAGGGCGCGGACGACACGCTATTCACGGGCGAATACTGGGCCGGCGACAGCGCGGTGGCGCTCGGGCTCGCCGACAGCATCGGCGATCTCCGCTCAACTCTTCGTGCTCGCTATGGTGACAAGGTTCTCACCCCCGTGATCGCGCAGCCGACCGGATTGCTCTCCGGCCTTCTGGGGCGGAAATCGCCTGGCGCGGGGCAGCTTTCGGCCCTGGAATCAATCGCCGGCCTGCCGGACGAGCTGATCTCGGCGGTCGAGACGCGGGCGATTTGGGCGAAATTCGGGTTCTAGGCGGCCGCCTCCCGCGCCATTTGGTCCCTTGGCGGGCCGATTGCGGCGCAGCTCCGACTGCGCGAGAATGCGCGTGGGGGCTGAGCATTGAACAAGGATCGACCGATGCCGCCGTTCGTTGCATTCGCGGGCGTTCTGGGCGGGCTTGCCGTGGTCCGCTGGGCCTACAAGACCGCTGTCAGGATCAACCAGGAGCTGGAGGAGATGCGCCTGTCGCGCGTCACTGAAACCGCCCGCATGGGGGATATCCAGACGCTGAAACGTGACCCTGTGACCGGAGCCTACCGGCCGGGTTAGCCGCTCCACACGCTCATTCGTCATTCCGGGGCTCGCGAAGCGAGAACCCGGAATCCATCGAACCAGGGAGCGAGCGGCGCAATGGATTCCGGGCTCGCCCTGCGGGCGCCCCGGAATGACGGCCAATCCGCCCCCTTTGCCTTGATTCCCACTCCCGCCGTCGATACGGTCCCGCGCGATTCAACCCCCCGCGAGAGCCTGATCTGACGATGGACGCCTCATTGCCCGCCCATATGCGCCCGGAACGCTCGTTCCAGGGCTTCATCCTCGCGCTCCAGCGGTTCTGGGCCGAGCAGGGCTGCGTGATCCTGCAGCCCTACGACATGGAGATGGGCGCGGGCACCTTCCATCCGGCGACCACGCTGCGCGCACTCGGGCCCAAGCCCTGGAACGCTGCCTATGTGCAGCCCTCGCGCCGGCCCAAGGATGGCCGTTACGGCGAGAACCCGAACCGGATGCAGCACTACTACCAGTTCCAGGTCATCATGAAGCCGTCGCCGCCGAACCTTCAGGAGCTGTACCTGAAGTCGCTCGCCGCGATCGGCATCGATTCCGCCGTGCACGACATCCGCTTCGTCGAGGACGACTGGGAGAGCCCGACGCTGGGCGCCTGGGGCTTGGGGTGGGAATGCTGGTGCGACGGTATGGAGGTGAGCCAGTTCACCTATTTCCAGCAGGTCGCCGGCTTCGAATGCGCCCCGGTCGCGGGCGAGCTCACCTACGGGCTTGAGCGCCTCGCGATGTACGTGCAGGGCGTCGATCGCGTCTACGACCTCAACTTCAACGGCCGCGAGGGTGAGCAGAAGGTCACCTATGGCGACGTCTTCCTGCAGGCAGAGCAGGAATATTCGCGCCACAATTTCGAACATGCCGACACCGCGATGCTGTTCGAGCAGTTCAAGATGGCGGAAGCGGCCTGCAGAAAGTACCTCGACGCAGGCTGGCGCGAAGGCGGCAACAGGAAGCAGCATCTGATGGCGCTGCCGGCCTACGACCAGTGCATCAAGGCCAGTCACGTCTTCAACCTCCTGGACGCGCGCGGCGTGATCTCGGTGACGGAACGGCAGAGCTACATCCTGCGCGTCCGCGAATTGGCAAAAGCCTGCGGCGAAGCCTGGATCCACACTGAAGCGGGCGGAGCGGCCTGATGCCCGATCTTTTGCTTGAACTGTTCTCGGAAGAAATCCCGGCGCGCATGCAAGCCAAGGCGGCCGACGATCTGCGTCGCCTCGTCACGGACAAGCTGGTCGCCGAGGGCCTCGTCTACGAAGGCGCGAAGGCGTTCGCGACGCCGCGCCGCCTTGCGCTCACCGTACACGGCATCCCCGCGCGCCAGCCTGACCTCAAGACCGAGCGCCGCGGACCGAAGGTCGGCGCGCCCGAGGCGGCCGTGCAGGGCTTTCTGAAAGCGACGGGATTGAAGTCGCTGGACGAAGCAAAAATCCAGCGCGACCCCAAAGGTGACTTCTACATCGGCTTGATCGAGAAGCCGGGCCGCGACGCCATCGACGTGCTCGCGGAAATCCTGCCCGTCATCATCCGCACCTTCCCCTGGCCGAAATCGATGCGCTGGGGCGCGCGCTCGGGCAAGCCGGGCTCGCTGAACTGGGTGCGTCCTCTGCACGCGATCACCGCGACCTTCGGACTCGAGACCGAAGAGCCCGACGTCGTGAAGTTCGAGGTCGACGGCATCGAGAGCGGCCAGACCACCTACGGCCACCGCTTCCTCGCGCCGGCGCCGATTCAGGTGCGCCGGTTCGAGGATTACGAGGCAAAACTGCTCGACGCCAAGGTCGTGCTCGATCCCGAGCGCCGCAAGGACGCGATCCTCACCGACGCCAAGCAGCTCGCCTTCGCGCAAGGCTTTGAGCTGGTCGAGGACCAGAACCTGCTCGACGAGGTCGCCGGCCTCGTCGAATGGCCCGTCGTGCTGATGGGCTCGTTCGAGCCGGAATTCCTGGCGACGCCGGGCGAAGTGATCCGCGCCACCATCCGCAACAATCAGAAGTGTTTTGTCGTCAGCGATCCCAAGAGCGCTGACAAGCCTGGCAAGCTTGCGAGCAAGTTCATCCTGGTCGCCAATATCGAGGCAACCGACGGTGGTGCGACCATCATCGCCGGCAACGAGCGCGTGATCCGCGCGCGTCTGTCGGACGCGAAGTTCTTCTACGAGACCGATCTCAAGACCAGGCTCGAGGACCGGCTGCCGAAGTTCGAGCAGATCGTGTTCCACGAAAAACTGGGAACGCAGGCGGAGCGCATCAAGCGCATCGAGCGCCTCGCCGCCGAGATCGCGCCGCTGGTCGGTGCCGATGTCGCCAAGGCCACGCGCGCGGCGCATCTCGCCAAGGCGGATCTGCTGACCGAAGTCGTCGGCGAGTTCCCCGAGGTGCAGGGCCTGATGGGCAAGTACTACGCGCTGGCGCAGGGCGAGGATTCCTCCGTCGCGGCTGCCTGCGAGGAGCATTACAAGCCGCAGGGGCCCGCCGATCGCGTGCCGATCGATCCGGTCAGCGTCGCCGTGGCGCTCGCCGACAAGATCGACACGCTGGTCGGGTTCTGGGCAATTGACGAAAAGCCGACGGGCAGCAAGGATCCGTATGCGCTGCGTCGTGCAGCGCTCGGCGTGATCCGGCTGATTGCCGAGAACGCATTGCGTCTGTCGCTCATGAAGGTGGCGGGATCCGCGCTCGCCGGCTTGTCGGTCAAGCCAGCCGATGCCGCGAAGCTTCCGAGCGACCTGCTCGCCTTCTTCGCCGATCGCTTGAAAGTTCAGCTCCGCGAGCAGGGCGCGCGTCACGATCTCGTCGATGCCGTGTTCGCGCTCGGCGGCCAGGACGATCTGCTGATGATTGTCCGCCGCGTCGAGGCGCTCGGAAAATTCCTCGACAGCGACGACGGCAAGAACCTGCTCGCCGGCACCAAGCGTGCCAGCAACATCCTTGCGATCGAGGAGAAGAAGGACAAGCGCACGTTCGACGGTGCGCCGGATGCTGCGCTCTATAGCCTCCCCGAGGAGAAGGCGCTGGCCAAGGCGATCGGTGACGTCAAGGCGGAAGCCAGCGCCGCCGTCGCGAAGGAAGACTTCGCCGCCGCGATGAGCGCGATGGCCAAGCTGCGTCCGCCGGTCGATGCGTTCTTCGACAAGGTCCGCGTCAACGACGACAATGCGAAGGTGCGCGAGAACCGCCTGAAGCTCCTCAACGAGATCCGCACCGCTACGCGCGCGGTGGCGGATTTCTCGAACATCCAGGATTGAGGCGCAGCCGCGCGGCAAATGCCGCTGTCATTCCGTGGCGCGCATAGCGCGAGCCCGGAATCCATCGTGCCGCGCGTGATGCTGAAATGGATTCCGGGCTCGCGCCAAGTGGCGCGCCCCGGAATGACAGAGCAAAAAATGCCCCGCCCGGCGGGGGGAAGACCGGGCGGGGCCTGATGTCCGATTTAACACTGCTCGCGCCAGTCTGATGTAGCGCGCCGGACATCGAATGCAGCGGCAGCGTTCTCAGTCCAGCACCTCGACGATGCGGCGTGAGCGCGGCTCGACCAGCACGGTCTCGCCGTTCACGACGGTGTAGCGATAGGTGGTGGCGCCGAAGCGTTGCGGCACGTCATAATAGGTAATGCCGCTCTCGGGTAAGGTGGCACCGACCACCACGCGATCCGGAATGCGGAAGGGCGGCACACGTTGTTCGACGACATATTCGCGGAAGGCCGGCCGCTGTTCGACGGCAATCGTCGCGGCGCTGTCGACCACGGCGGGCGCGCGTCCGATCGTGACATCGCTTTGCGCCTGCGCCGCAAGGGGCGAGCCGATCGCGGCCGCAAGCGCTGCGAGAGCAAGAATCCTGTTCCGCATGGGCAACTCCTTCGACGTGATTCTTCGGACGCGCCAGTGGCGCGTTCTAGCTGCCAATGCATGGCCCGCTGCCAATGTTCCGGGAAAAGGGCTGCCGCATTCGCGGCAATTTCGGGCAGTTTTCGTGAGGCGGGGAACTCGCTACGCGCCTTGCGCATCTCTACTCCCGGAACCCAGCCGGCTATGATCCGCGCACGATTCGCCTCACCTCCACAGAAAGATAGTTCATGCACATCACCGTCGCCCACATTTCGCCGATCCTGTCGTTGATTGCGGGCGTGCTCATCCTGATCATGCCGCGGCTCCTCAACCTGATCGTCGCGATCTTCCTCATCGTCAACGGCGCGATTGGGTTCGGGCTCCTGAAGTGGCTCCGCTTCTAGGCGTTCACTTTTCGGAACTGTCCGACTTGCGCGGGCCCGCCCAAAATGGTGTAAGGCCCGCGATTTCCCATTCCTCTCGCAGGTTGTGTGCAAGCTATGGCCAAAGCCGCCTCGAAGCCGAAGAAAATCCTAGTGAAATCAAAGCCCTCCGCCGCCGCCAAGGCTGCGCCGCCGGCCCGTAAGGCGCTGGCCAAGAGCGCGCCAAAGCCGGTCGCCAAATCCGCCGCCAAGCCGGCTGCGAAGCCGGCGGCAAAGGCCGTGACCAAGGCGGCTGCGCCGAAGGTCGCTGCCAAGCCCGCAGCAAAGAAAGCTGCGCCGGCGAAGGCGGCGCCCGCAGCGGCCAAGGCTGGCAAATGGGTCTTCACGTTCGGCGACGGCAAGGCCGAGGGCCGCACCGAGATGCGCGACCTGCTCGGCGGCAAGGGCGCGAACCTCGCCGAGATGGCCAATCTCGGCCTGCCGGTGCCTCCGGGCTTCACCATCCCGACCTCGGTCTGCACCTATTTCTACGCCCACGACAAATCCTATCCGAAGGAGCTGCAGTCGCAGGTCGAGAAGGCGCTCGCCTATGTCGGCAAATTGACCGGCAAGACCTTCGGCGACGCCAAGAACCCGCTGCTCGTCTCGGTGCGCTCGGGTGCGCGCGCCTCGATGCCGGGCATGATGGACACGGTGCTCAACCTCGGCCTCAACGACCAGACCGTGGAAGCGCTGGCCGAACTGTCGGGCGACCGCCGCTTTGCCTATGACAGCTATCGCCGCTTCATCACCATGTATTCAGACGTGGTGCTCGGCTTCGAGCATCATCACTTCGAGGAAATCCTCGACACCTTCAAGGACAGCCAGGGCTACACGCTCGACACCGATCTGTCCGCCGACGACTGGGTCGAGTTGGTCGGCAAGTACAAGGACGCGGTCGCGCGCGAGACCGGCAAGGACTTCCCGCAGGATCCGCACGACCAGCTCTGGGGCGCGATCGGCGCGGTGTTCTCATCCTGGATGAACGCGCGCGCGGTGACGTACCGCAAGCTGCACGACATTCCGGAATCCTGGGGCACCGCGGTCAACGTGCAGGCCATGGTGTTCGGCAACATGGGCGAGACCTCGGCCACCGGCGTTGCCTTCACCCGCAATCCCTCGACCGGCGAGAGCAAGCTCTACGGCGAGTTCCTGATCAACGCGCAGGGCGAGGACGTGGTGGCGGGCATCCGCACGCCGCAGGACATCACCGAGGAAGCGCGCAAGGAGTCGGGCTCCGACAAGGCGTCGATGGAATCGGCGATGCCCGAAGCCTTCAAGGAGCTGACGCGAATCTACACGCTGCTCGAGAAGCACTACCGCGACATGCAGGACATGGAGTTCACGGTCGAGCAGGGCAAGCTCTGGATGCTGCAGACCCGCAGCGGCAAGCGCACCGCGAAGGCGGCGCTGCGCATCGCGGTCGAGCTCGCCAATGAGGGTCTGATCTCGAAGAAGGAGGCGGTCACCCGCATCGATCCGGCTTCGCTCGACCAGCTCCTGCATCCGACCATCGATCCCAATGCCAAGCGCGACGTGATCGCGACCGGCCTGCCGGCATCGCCGGGCGCTGCCTCCGGCGAGATCGTGTTCTCCTCGGACGAGGCCGCCAAGCTTCAGGGCGACGGACGCAAGGTCATCCTGGTCCGCATCGAGACCAGCCCGGAAGACATCCACGGCATGCATGCCGCCGAAGGCATTTTGACCACCCGCGGCGGCATGACCTCGCACGCGGCGGTGGTCGCGCGCGGCATGGGCAAGCCCTGCGTCTCCGGCTGCGGCACCATCCGCGTCGATTACGGCCGCGGCACCATGAGCATCGGCTCGCGCACCTTCAAGACGGGCGACGTCATCACCATCGACGGCTCGCTCGGCCAGGTGCTCGCCGGCCGCATGCCGATGATCGAGCCGGAGCTGTCCGGCGAGTTCGGCACGCTGATGAACTGGGCCGACCAGGTCCGCAAGATCGGCGTCCGTGTCAACGGCGACACGCCGGACGATGCGCGCACCGCGATCAAGTTCGGCGCCGAAGGCATCGGCCTGTGCCGCACCGAGCACATGTTCTTCGAGGAGACGCGCATCCGCACGGTGCGCGAGATGATCCTCTCCGAGGACGAGCAATCGCGCCGCGCCGCGCTCGCCAAGCTGCTGCCGATGCAGCGCGCCGATTTCGTCGAGCTGTTCGAGATCATGAAGGGTCTGCCGGTCACGATCCGTCTGCTCGATCCGCCGCTGCACGAGTTCCTGCCGCACACCCATGCCGAGGTCGAGGAAGTGGCACGCGCCATGAACACCGACCCGCGGCGCCTCGCCGACCGCGCGCGCGAGCTCTCGGAGTTCAATCCGATGCTCGGCTTCCGCGGCTGCCGTATCGCGATCGCCTACCCTGAGATCGCCGAGATGCAGGCCCGCGCGATCTTCGAGGCGGCGGTCGAGGCCGAGAAGCGCACCGGCAAGGCCGTCGGCCTCGAGGTGATGGTGCCGCTGATCGCGACCAAGGCCGAGCTCGACCTCGTCAAGGCGCGGATCGATGCCACCGCGCAAGCTGTGATGCGCGAAACCAACACCAAACTGGCCTATCAGGTCGGCACCATGATCGAGCTGCCGCGCGCCTGCCTGCTCGCGGGTGAGATCGCGCAGTCGGCCGAGTTCTTCTCGTTCGGCACCAACGACCTCACGCAGACCACCTACGGCATCAGCCGCGACGACGCGGCGAGCTTCCTCGGTCCCTACGTTGCGAAGGGCATCCTGTCGGTCGATCCGTTCATCGCGCTCGACCAGGAAGGCGTCGGCGAGCTCGTCAAGATCGGCGTCGCGCGCGGCCGCAAGACGCGGGCGAAGCTCAAGGTCGGCATCTGCGGCGAGCACGGCGGCGATCCCGCCTCCGTCGCCTTCTGCCACAATATCGGCCTCGACTACGTCTCCTGCTCGCCCTACCGCGTGCCGATCGCCCGTCTTGCCGCCGCGCAAGCCGCGCTCGGCAAGGAGATCGCAAGCCAGGCGTAAGGCGAAGCGCAAATTGAACGCGAGAGAGGCGGGGCGAAAGCTCCGCCTCTTTCATTTTAGGCGGCGCTCTCTCCACGCGTCATTGCGAGCGCAGCGAAGCAATCCAGGCTGCCTCTGTGGAGGGATTCTGGATTGCTTCGTCGCAAGTGCTCCTCGCAATGACGCGTTTGTGGGGCAGATTCGCCACGCCCCCCGCTGTCATCGCCCGGCTTGACCGGGCGATCCAGTACCCCGAGACGGCAATGAGCGAATCGAGACGGCGCGGCCTACTGGATTCTCCGCCTTCGCGGGGAATGACCCCGGTGACGAGAATACGTTTCGCGCAAGCGCCAACAGCGGAGAAACTGCGCGTCCCATATTGATACGTACGTGCGCGCAAGAGTTCCTTCACCATTCGCGTTGACCTCTTGTTTACCGCTTCACGTGACGTCGCATTTACCACCGTCCGCGATCGCTCCGTGAAAACACCTGTGTTCGCTTGAGTGTGCTGCACGCGCAACGCCGATTAACGCCCCGGCAACCTAAATTGGATACTTACGATAAAGATCGAATTGCACGGACGTACTGCGGTTCGGTTTTTCTGGCGTAAGCGTAGCGTGAGCGTGTTGATGTCAGTGTTGCGTAACCATCCGAAGGGCGCGCGGTTCGCGTCCTTCGGCATCGGTCTCTGCATCTTCGCCTTGATGCCGAGAGAGACCGGCTATCAAGACATTGCTTCCCTGCTGGCGCGCCAACCCGGCGTCGCCGAGCGTTGGCAGAAGCAGGTGTTCTCCGCGGCGTCCTCGATCCAGCTCGCCACCTACAGTTTTTCGCGCCCCATCGGTACCTCGGTTCCGCAGAGCGCGATGGTTCGCCTGGCCAGCCTCGATGGCCGCGACGTCACCGGCGCGATCAGACGCAATCCCGCGCTGCAGGCCGCGCCGCGCTACCAGGCTTCCGACTTTCCCAAGGTCGACCGTTCCATGAAGGGTGATCGCCTTGCGATCATGACCCCGGCGGCGCCCGCCGCTACGACCGTGCCGGTTGCGCCGCCCGCGCAGGAAGATCCCGTGACCTCGAACAGCTCGGTGTTCGGCGCCAAGACCGTCGCCCTGCCACAGGCGATGTCGCCGGAATCTGCAGCCGCGCTCGATCCTGAGCTGCAGGAAGCCCTGCGCGCGCCGCCGCTGCCGCAATACACCAACGCGCCGCAGGCCAGCGCCGCCGCGCGCGCGCTCGCGACCGCTCCGCTCGAGGCGTTCAAGCGGGACGCCGCGCCGCCCGCGCCGGCGCGCGATCCTTTCAGCGTCAAGACCTCGAACCTCTTCTTCGGCAGCTCCTCGCTCGGCGGCAATCTGGAAAGCATCGAGAGCTGGCAGCCCGGAGCCGAGCCGCTGATCGTGATGCCCGATCCCGACATGAAGGTGACGGCCGCGTTGACGCCGCCGACAGTGGAGATCGCCAAGGACATCGAGAGTGGCGAGAGCGTTGCGCCGAAGGGCGAGGTCAACGCCGACAACCAGCGCACAAGGTCGCCGGCGGAGCGGCTCGCGCTCGACGCCAAGTCGCGCGCCAAGTCCGAGAAGTGCCTCGCCGAGGCCGTTTATTTCGAATCCCGTGGCGAGGCCGTGCGCGGCCAGATCGCGGTGGCGCAAGTCGTGATGAACCGCGTTTTCTCAGGCAAATATCCCGACACCGTGTGCGGTGCGGTCTATCAGAACAAGCACCGTCATCTCGCCTGCCAGTTCACCTTCGCCTGCGACAACAATGCCGACGTGATCCGCGAGCCTGAGATGTGGGAGCGCGCCAAGAAGATCGCGAAGGCCATGCTCGATGGCCAGATCTGGCTGCCCGAAGTCGGCAAGTCCACCCATTACCACGCCTATTGGGTGCGCCCGTCCTGGGTCGCCGAGATGAAGAAGATGTACCGGACCGGCGTGCACACCTTCTACCGGCCGCGCGCCTGGGGTGACGGCAGCGAGGAGCCGAGCTGGGGCACGCCGGCCCAGACCGCCGCGCTCTCGGCCGAGCTCGCGCAGGAAGCCAAGAGCTCCGCGGAGCTGGGTGCGACCGAGCGGAGGTAGGGCTCGCCACGACCCGGGTCTGCTCCCTCGCCCCGTTTGCGGGGGAGAGGCGGAGACTCACATATCGATATCCAGCGCGCAGTCGAAATTCGGTGCCGAATGCGTCAGCGCGCCGGCTGATGCATAGTCGACGCCGGTCGCGGCGATGGCGGCGATCGACTCCAGCGTGACGCCGCCGGATGCCTCCAGCGCGAGGCGGCCCCCGTTGAGCTTCACCGCTTCGCGCAGCGTCGCAAGGTCCATGTTGTCGAGCAGCACGGCGTCGGCGAGCCCGCTGTCGAGCACCTCGCGCAGTTGCGACAAGGTATCCACCTCGATCTCGATCTTGACGAGATGGCCGGCATGGGCGCGGGCGCGCGCCAGCACCGCACCGACGCCGCCGGCAACCGCAATGTGGTTGTCCTTGATCAGGATCGCGTCGTCCAGACCGAAGCGGTGATTGAAGCCGCCACCGCAGCGCACTGCGTATTTCTCCAGCGCCCTGAGCCCCGGCGTGGTCTTGCGCGTGCAGCAGATGCGCATCTTGGTGCCTTCGGTGCGCGCGACATAATCCGCCGTGAGCGTCGCGACGCCCGACAGGCGGCCGACGAAGTTCAACGCGGTCCGCTCCGCAGTGAGAATGGCGCGTGCGGGGCCCGAGATCGTCAGCACCTGCTGTCCACGGGCAACGCGTGCGGCGTCACGGACATGCGCGCGCACCTCGATATCGGGCGAGAGCTTTTGCAGCGTCGCGAGCGCGAGCGGCAGGCCTGCGATCACGCCGGATTGGCGCGCGACCAGGATGGCCTGGGCCTTGGTCGCTTCCGGGATCGTCGCAAGCGACGTGATGTCGCCGGCGCGGCCGAGATCCTCGTCGAGGGCGCGCTGCACGGCCGCGTCGATTGCGAGCGGCGAGAGGAAGGCGTCGGGGTTGAGCAGTGAGGTCGGGCTGATCATGACGGGCTCCATCAGGCGATCATGGGGCGGGCGGTGCGGGGCAATGGGCTCAAGCCATCGGCGATCTCGCGCACCGCGGTGAGCGAGGTCATCGTTCTCTGCGCCAGCGCAGAGCTGTCCGCCGGATAATCGGAGCGGAAATGCGCGCCGCGGCTTTCGCGCCGGCGCCATGCCGCGGCCGCGACCAGCAGAGCCGACGTCGCCATGTTGCGGAGCGCGATGCTCGTTGCCTCGCGTTCGAGCGCGGCAAAGCTGCGCACGGCTCCGATGAGCCCGTCATCGTCGCGGACCACGCCGACGCAGGCGCTCATCGTCGCCCGCAGCCGCTTCACGGCCGCAGCATCCGGTGCACGACCGCGCGGTGCCACCACTGCATCGGGAAGGCGGGCAGGCGAGGGGAGCGCACGGCCGGCGATGTCGTCGGCGATTCGCGCGGCGTAGACCACGGCCTCGAGCAGCGAATTCGAGGCGAGACGGTTGGCGCCGTGTGCCCCGGTCGACGACACCTCGCCGCCGGCCCAGAGCCCGTCGATCGAGCTGCGGCCGCGGCCGTCCACGGCGACGCCGCCCATGTGATAGTGCGCAGCCGGCGCGATCGGGATGGGCTGCGTCGCCGGATCGATACCGGCGGCGACGCAGCTTGCATGCACGGTCGGAAACTTGTCGGCGAAGCGCGCGCCCAGCGCCTGACGCGCATCGAGGAAGGCGCCTCGCCCGGCCGCGATCTCGGCGAACACGCCGCGAGCCACGATGTCGCGTGGCGCGAGCTCCGCGAGCGGATGGCGCGCGACCATGAAGCGTTCGCCGTTGCAATTGATCAGCGTGGCGCCTTCGCCGCGCAACGCTTCGGTTGCGAGCGGTGCCGGATCGCTTCCGGCCATGATGGCGGTCGGGTGGAACTGCACGAATTCGGGGTCGGCGATCACGGCACCGGCGCGCGCGGCGATCGCAAGGCCCGATCCGCTGGCCTCCAGCGGGTTGGTGGTGACGGCATAGAGGTGGCCGATGCCGCCAGTGGCCAGCACCACCGCGCGCGAAGGGAGCACGACCGGCCTTGCCGATGAGTTGCCGGCCTCGCGCAATTGCAGGCCGGTGACGGCGCCGTTCTCGGTCAAGAGCGCTTCGGCGACGAGACCTTCGATCACGCGGATCGACGGCGTGCGGCGCACCGCTTCGCTCAAGGCTGCGATGATGGCCGCACCCGCGCCGTCGCCGCGCACATGGACGATGCGCCGGGCCGAATGCGCCGCCTCGCGTCCGACCGCGAGCCTGCCTTCGAGGTCTCGATCAAAGGGAACGCCATAGCTCAGGAGATCGTGGATGCGAGGCGCGGCCTCGCGCGCGATCCCAAGCGCGACCGTCTGGTCGACGAGGCCGCCGCCGACCGCGATGGTATCGGCGGCATGCGCCTCCGGCGTGTCGCCCTCGGCGACCGCCGCAGCGATGCCGCCTTGCGCCCATGCCGATGAGGCGCCCTGTCCGAGCGGCGCCGCCGAGATCAAGGTCACCGGCCGCGGCGCGAGCTTCAGCGCACAGAATAATCCGGCAAGGCCGCCGCCGACGATGACGACATCGTCGTTGCGAGTGAGATTGTGGATGTTGTCGGTCATGTCTTCTCCATTCACTCCGCTGTCGTCCCTGCGAAAGCAGGGACCCGTGCACCGCAGCGGAGATTGTTGTGCGAAGCTGCGATTTGCCTTCAGTTCTTCAGGTTGATCATCCGCTCGACCGAGCGCCGTGCGCGGATCGCGAGCGCGGGATCGATCGTCACCTCCTCGCGGAGCGTCAGCAGACTGTCCAAGATGTTGGCGAGCGTGATGCGCTTCATGTGCGGGCAGAGATTGCAGGGGCGCAGCATCTCGACATCAGGCAGCTCGGCCCGGACATTGTCGGCCATCGAGCATTCCGTGATCATCACCAACCGCCGCGGCCGTTTCTCGCGCACCCAATTGATCATGTGGGCGGTCGAGCCGGTGAAGTCGGCCTCCGCCAGCACGTCGGGCGGACATTCCGGATGCGCGATGATCTGGACGGACGGATCGGCCTCGCGAAAGGCGCGCAGCTCTTCGCCCTTGAAACGCTCATGCACCTCGCAGGCGCCCTTCCAGGCGATGATCTTCACGTCGGTCTTCGAGGCCACGTAAGTGGCGAGATAGCGGTCGGGCAGGAAGATCACGCTGGGCGCATTCAGGCTCTCGACCACCTGCACCGCATTCGACGACGTGCAGCAGATGTCGACCTCGGCCTTCACTTCCGCGGAGGTGTTGACATAAGCGACGACGGGCACGCCGGGAAATTTTTCGCGGAGCAGCCGGACATCGGCTCCGGTGATGCTGGCGGCCAGCGAGCAGCCGGCGCGCGAGTCGGGGATCAAGACCGTCTTGTCCGGATTGAGCAGTTTCGAGGTCTCGGCCATGAAGTGCACGCCGCACTGGACGATGACCTTGGCCCGCACTTTCGTGGCCTCCACCGCGAGTTGGAGCGAGTCGCCGCCGATGTCGGCGACGCAGTGGAAGATCTCCGGGGCCTGGTAGTTGTGTGCGAGGATCACGGCGTCTCGCGCGCGCTTCAGCACGTTGATCGCGTGGATCGTCGGCGCCATCAGCGGCCACTCGATCGGCGGGATCACGTGCTTGACGCGGTCATAGAGCGGCGCGGTGGTGCGTTCGACCTCCGGCGTCCATTCCAGCGCGGGCGCGGGCAACGTCTGGCCCGTTCGCGCCGGTGCGGCACGGGAGGCGGTGACTTGGCCCTGCGGCCGGTTGTCAAAGTCGTCGGGGCCGTAAATTCCAGCAATCGGCATCGAAGCCTCCCTTATGTCAATTATGCTCAATATGAGTATATTTGAGTCCTAGATGATCCGGCCGTAGGGCCAGTGAGGGATTTCTTCCGGACTCCGATATACTCAATATGAGCAAATCAAAAATAGCACGCACTGCGAGGGATAGCCAGACCCGTCCGCACACATTTCCGTCAAGCCGCGGCTGACACGTCGGGCGAGGCCAAGTCGAAATGCAATGCTCTCGCGGCAGCTCCCCGTGGAATGCAACCGTTTTTGACTTGGGGTTTTCATGCAAGTGCATTAAACGGCTGGTTCGCGGGCGCTGCTTTGGTCCGCCAACGACAGACGAGGAACACCATGTCGACATCAGCGGGCGAACTTGCTCCGGCCTCTCGTTCCTCCAATTGGCGCACCCCCGCCGTCATCATCCTGTGCGGTTGTGCGATCGGCATGCTCGGCTTCGGTCCGCGCTCGGCGCTCGGCTTCTTCGTACAGCCGATGAGCCACGAGTTTTCCTGGGGCCGCGACGTGTTCGGCCTCGCGATTGCCGTGCAAAATCTGTTGTGGGGCTTGGGCCAGCCGTTCGCCGGTGCGGTCGCGGATCGCTTCGGCCTGTTCCGGGTGATGTGCGTCGGCGCTCTGCTCTATGCCGGCGGCCTGCTGCTGATGCGCTATTCCTCGACGCCGCTGTCGCTCGACGTCGGCGCCGGTGTGATGGTCGGCTTCGGTCTTGCCGGCTGCTCGTTCAATCTGGTGTTGTCGGCTTTCAGCAAGCTGTTGCCGGCCGAGAAGCGCGGCCTGGCGCTCGGTGCCGGCACCGCGGCGGGCTCGTTCGGACAATTCCTGTTCGCACCGATCGGCGTTGCGCTGATCGACAATTTCGGCTGGCAGCAGGCGCTCTCGGTGTTCGGCTTCCTGATGTTGCTGATCATCCCGCTGTCGCTGGCGCTCTCGACGCCGCCGGTTGCACATGCGGCAAACGCGACGCCGGCGGATGAGCAGAGCTTCACCAGGGCGCTTGCCGAAGCCTTCGGCCATCGCTCCTATGTGCTGCTGGTGCTCGGCTTCTTCACCTGCGGCTTCCAGCTGGCCTTCATCACCGTGCATCTGCCGGCCTTCCTGGTCGATCGCGGCATCTCCGCGCAAACCGGAGGCTGGGTGATCGCGGCAATCGGGCTGTTCAACATCATCGGCTCTCTCAGCGTCGGCTATCTCCAGAACTCACTGCCCAAGCGCTACATCCTCTCGACCATCTACTTCACGCGCGCGCTGGCAACGCTTGCCTTCATCTCGTTCCCGATCACGCCGTTCTCGGCGATTGCGTTCGGCGCGATCTCTGGCCTGACCTGGCTGTCCACGGTGCCGCCGACCTCGGCGCTGGTGGCGCTGATGTTTGGCACGCGCTGGCTTGCGACGCTCTATGGCTTCGCCTTCGTCAGCCATCAGGTCGGCGGCTTCCTCGGCGTCTGGCTTGGCGGCATCGTGTTCGAGAAGTTCGGTTCCTACACCCCGATCTGGTGGCTCTCGATCCTGTTCGGCGTGCTCTCGGCGCTGATCAATCTTCCGATCGTCGAGAAACCGGTGGCACGGGCGGTTGCGCAGCCTGCCTGATCGGCTAAACATCCCGGACAAACAAAGTCAGGGAGTTCAGTCGTGGCCACATTCAAGGCGATCCGAATCGACAAGGCGGACAAGGGCACCACCGCCGCGCTCACCCAGTTCGATGAAGCCGAGCTGATGGAGGGCGACGTTACCGTCCGGGTCGAATGGTCGACGTTGAACTACAAGGACGGCCTGGCGCTCACGGGCAAGGCGCCGGTGGTGCGCCGCTTCCCGATGATCGCCGGCATCGATTTCGCCGGCACGGTCGAAGCGTCCTCGCATCCGCAGTGGAAGGCTGGCGACAAGGTCGTCTGTACCGGCTGGGGCATGGGCGAGACCCATCTCGGCGCCTATGCCGAGAAGGCGCGGGTGAAGGGCGACTGGCTGGTCGCACTTCCGCAAGGCCTCTCGGCGCGCGATGCCATGGCGATCGGCACCGCCGGCTTCACGGCGATGCTCTCGGTGCTGGCGCTTGAGAAGCACGGTCTGTCGCCGAAGAGCGGCCCGGTGGTGGTCACGGGCGCCGCCGGCGGCGTCGGATCGGTCGCCACCGCCGTGCTCTCCAAGCTCGGCTACCACGTCATTGCCTCGACCGGCCGAGCCGCGGAGGCTGACTATCTGAAGCACATCGGCGCCACTGAGGTCATCGACCGCAACGAATTGTCGGGGGCGGCCAAGCCGCTCGCGAAGGAGCGCTGGGCGGGCGGCGTCGACAGCGTCGGCTCGACCACGCTGGCGAATCTGCTGTCGATGACGAAGTACGGCGGGGCGATCGCAGCCTGTGGCCTGGCGGCCGGCATGGACCTGCCGTCTTCTGTCGCACCTTTCATTTTGCGCGAAGTGTGCCTTCTCGGCATCGATTCGGTGATGTGCCCGATTGAGCCGCGGAAAGCTGCCTGGCAGCGTCTGGCCTCTGATCTCGATAGGGCAAAACTATCTGAAATCACTCATGAAATTTCGCTTGAGGAAGTTCCTCAATGGGGCGCGAAAATCCTCGCCGGTGAGGTACGCGGCCGCATCGTGGTAAAAATTCTCTAACGGCGTTCAGACTTTACCAACCAACCTGCTTCAATGTCGCCATGGTTAGTATGGTAAGCAGCGGGTAAAGACATAAGGCATCGCCCGCTGCGGGGGTCGGTTCGGAGTTGAGCATGCTTGCGCGTATTGTGTTGGGGGCTGTCACGGCGGCAGCAACGTTTGCGCCGGCCATTGCCGGAAGCATGAATGCCGACGAGGCACGTCGCTTCGTGGCCGGCAAAGTGTTCGCCTTCACCTGTTTCGACGGCACCCGCGGCGCAGGCCGCATCCTTGACGATCTCGGGGCTGCCGGTGCGGTGCAGTT
The DNA here is from genome assembly GCF_045571495.1 of Bradyrhizobium centrosematis. NCBI lineage: Bacteria > Pseudomonadati > Pseudomonadota > Alphaproteobacteria > Hyphomicrobiales > Nitrobacteraceae > Bradyrhizobium > Bradyrhizobium centrosematis. The sequence continues at coordinate 5,684,360 of NZ_CP120703.1, read as the reverse complement.
CTCGGGCGCAGGCCCGGTTCGTCATCTCCGCCTGCCCGGCAACACGCTTCAGATCCGCGGCCAGAACGTCTGTGCCTCGATCAAGGGCATTCCGTTCGAACCCTGTTTCAACCTGGAAAAGACCGATGATCGCAGCTTCCGCGGCTCGGTGTCGGGCATGGGTTTCGCCTATTGCGACTTCCATCACCAGGGCGGCAACCAGATGCTGTTGGCGCGCGCTGCGGCGCGGCCGCGCTCGATCCACAGGGTGGAGCATACCGGCTCGATCGGTGCGAACACCGAGGTCGCCGCCCGGGTCGAGACGCCCCGAGTCGAGAGCAGCCGGCTCGAGCCGGTGAAGGCGGAGATCAAGTCGGAGCCCGCCAAGAACGAGGCGCCCCTGGAGCTGCGCCGCTCGACCCAGTGAGACCGCAGCGCGGGACAGTCCGCGCATCTCGTCGTTGAACACGTCCATCGAACACGAAGCCGCCGCGCCGTAGTCATACGGACGGCGGCTTTCATGCGTTGGTAGCTGTTCGCGCTCCAGTTTGCGTACGGCCGGGGGGCGCGGCCCGATAAAAGGGTTCAACGATGTCGCTGTACTTTTTCCGCATCAGTACCGGTCGCTATTCCGGCGCCGCCGACCAGCCGTACGAGTTTGAGGATCGCGCAGCCGCCTGGACGGAGATGACCGAGGTCTGCGCCAACCTGCTCGGTGGCATCGCCCGGAGCCTGAAGCCGAACGCCGAGTGGTGCATGGAGCTGCTCGACGAGAACAAGAAGCCGGTTTTTCGGATCAGCCTTGTCGGCGAGACCGTCGGGTGCAGAACACCCTAGGTCCGACCTCTAGCTGCAATTTACAACTATGGCGAGATCGATTCCCTTCACTTTCAATCATTTAGCGCAGCAAATGCGTATTTCTGCGAGTGACGTCGTTAACCAAATCGGAATGTCAGGCGCTCAGTTTTTGGGCAAGGGCGCAGTCAACGCTCAGGGGCAGTCGACAATGACTCGACCGCGCATTCCTTTGGGGGAAACGGCCCATGTTGAGCCTTGTTCAGAATCTGAAGATCGGCACCAAGCTGGCGATTGCTTCGGCACTCGGGGTGCTCCTGGTCGCAGCCATGATCGCGAGCCAGATGCTCGGCAATGTCAGTGTCCGCGAGATCACGGAGAGTGCGATTGCGCAGCAGCAGATCGCGCGCGACGCGGTGAAGGCCGAAGCCGCGGTTCGCGGCATGCAGCTCGCCGTACGGGACCTTCGTCTCGCCAATAGCCCGGCCGATATCCAAAAGGCGAACCAGAGTTTGGAGAATCAGCAGAACTCGACCAGCTTGTTGGTCGATCGGATGCTGCGGCTATCTCACGAGACTGAGAACCGCGCCCGCATGGAGAAGTTGAGGGCGCTGGCGGCGAGTTATGGCAAGGCGGCGCAGCAGATTGCTGGCGTCCGCGGCGAGATAGTGGCTGCGAGTGGCGCAGATGGCGCCTCGCGTGCCGCCAAGCTCAATGAGGATGCGATACGCATCGCTCGCGAGGTGACCCTGCCGATTGCCGCCGAACTCGATGTCCTGATCGGTCAAATCGCCGACTACGCGAGCCGCAAATCCGAAGAGAAGAATGCCGCGTCCGCTGCCCAAATGAGATCGAGCGAGCAGGTTGCGATCATGGTTGGCGCACTTGCCATGCTTGTCCTCGTCGGCTCCTGGCTGACGTCGTTCGTGACGATCGCCCGACCCATCCGGATGCTCACGGTCGCCATGGACAAACTCGCCGGCGGCGACTTCTCCGTGGTGCTCCCCGGGCTCGGCCGCAAGGACGAGGTCGGCGGTGTTGCCGCGGCCGTTGAGAAATTCAAGATCGTGTCCGAACGAAAGGCGCGCGAAGAGGCCGAGGCCAAGATCAGGCAGGATCAGCTTGCGGCTGCGCAGCGCAAGGCCGAGATGCACAAGCTGGCCAACAGCTTCGAGGCCGCGATCGGCGAGATCGTCGATACCGTATCGGCGGCGGCAACCGAACTGGAAGCCTCCGCGTCGACCCTGACATCGACTGCGGCGCGTGGGCAGGAGCTCACCACGATGGTTGCTGCCGCCTCCGAGGAGGCGTCTACCAACGTGCAGTCGGTGGCGTCGGCCACCGAGGAGCTGTCGTCATCGATCAGCGAGATCAGCCGCCAGGTGCAGGAATCCGCCCGTGTCGCGGGCGACGCGGTAAACCAGGCCCGTACCACAACCGATCGTGTGGGCGAGCTGTCCGCAGCAGCAGCGCGGATCGGCGACGTCGTCGAACTGATCAACACCATCGCCGGCCAGACCAATCTCCTGGCGCTCAATGCAACCATCGAAGCTGCGCGCGCCGGCGAGGCGGGCCGCGGCTTTGCCGTCGTCGCGTCCGAGGTCAAGGCGCTCGCCGAGCAGACCGCGAAAGCGACCGGCGAGATCGGCCAGCAGATCGCCAGCATCCAGACCGCGACCGAGCATTCGGTCGGCGCCATCAAGGACATCAGCCACACTATCGAGAAGCTGTCGGAGATTTCCTCAACCATCGCAGCCGCGGTGGAAGAGCAGGGCGCCGCGACACAGGAAATTTCCCGCAACGTGCAGCAGGCGGCGGCCGGCACACATCAGGTGTCGTCCAACATCACCGACGTTCAGCGCGGCGCGAGCGAGACCGGTTCGGCGTCCTCGCAGGTGTTGTCCGCGGCGCAAATGCTGTCGGGTGACAGCAATCGTCTCAAGCTCGAGGTCGAGAAGTTCCTCGGCACCGTGCGAGCCGCCTGACAGCGACGTCTCACCGAAGTTCGGATTTCAACCGGCGCGCGCGAATGCGCGGCGGTCTCGCGCGTTCGTATTCGCTGCAGCGGGCTCTGCAGGCGAGGTTAACTTTCCGGAAAAGCGATGCGGTCATGATTGCCGCAATTTCTGGGGTGCTGAGTCGCCCTTCGCATATTGCGTCTCGATTGCTGGAGCGAGTCCATGAGCGGTATTTCCATTCGTCTCACTCACAAGGTCATGGCGATCGGATTGTTCGGTCTCATCGGGCTCGTCGCATTCGGCTCGATCTACCAGATTGGCAGCCTCTCCCAGGACACCTCCCGCGGTGCTGCGGAAGACGCGCGCAGAATGTCCGATCTGAACCAACGGATTTCCCAACAGATGCTCGAAGCGCGCCGGGCCGAGAAGGATTTCCAGCTCCGTCGCGATCAGGCCTATACGAAACGGCACGCCGAACTTGCGTCCGACATCATCCGCAATCTCGATAGCCTCGGCGGCGCAACGCGTGCGGCAGGATACGCGGGAATTGGCGAGAAGGTGTCGCAGGTCCGCGCCGGGTTCGAGAGATACGCGAAGGAATTTGCAGCCGTCGAGCAGGCTGAAATCAAGCTTGGACTGAACGAAACACTGGGACTGTCGGGTTCGCTACGCACCGCGGTCCACGACATCGAGACCAAGCTCAAGGAGATCGACGACCCCCGGCTCACCAACGGCATGCTGATGATGCGTCGTCACGAGAAGGATTTCATGCTGCGCCGCGACCAGAAATACGTGGAGGCGCTCAAGAAGACCGCGGCGGAATTCTCCAGGCAAGTCGAAGCATCGACGGTTCTCCCGGCAATCAAGGCCGATATCGGCAGGAAGCTCGCCAAATACGAGGTTGACTTCGCGGCCTGGGCCGCCGGCGCGCAAGATCTCGCCGCGCATGGCTCGGCCATGTCCAAGGAATTCCGGGCGATCGAACCGGTCCTCGAGGACATCGAAAAGAACGTGACTGAGCGCCACGTCGCGGCGCAGGCGGCCGAAGTGTCGACGCGCGCCTCGATCAAGCTGTGGATGTGGGTCGCGCTTGGATGCTCCGTCCTGCTGGTCGGGAGCGTGTCCTACTTCATCGGCCGCTCGATCTCGACCGCACTGATCGCGATGGTGCGGTCGATGACCGGCTTGGCACATGGCGACACCTCCGTCGTGATCCCCGGCCTCGGCCGCAAGGATGAGATCGGCGAGATGGCCGGAGCGGTTGCGGTCTTCAAGACCAACATGGCGGAGGCCGAGCGGCTGCGCACCCAGCAGGCCGAAGCGGAGGAGCGCGTCCGGCAGCAGCGCAAGGCGGACATGCAGCGCCTCGCCGACGATTTCGAAGGCGCCGTCGGCGAGATCATCGAGACCGTATCGTCGGCGGCGACCGAGCTCGAAGCCTCCTCCAACACACTGACGCAGGCCGCCGAGCGCGGCAACAGCCTCGCCACTGCCGTTGCGGCAGCCTCCGAGGAGGCTTCTGCGAACGTGCAGTCGGTGTCGTCAGCGAGCGAGGAGCTGACCTCTTCGGTCTCGGAGATCAGCCGTCAGGTGCAGGAATCGGCCCGCGTCGCCGACGTCGCTGTCGGACAGGCCGAGCGCACCAATGCGCGCGTCGCGGAACTGACGAAGGCCGCCTCGCGCATCGGCGACGTCGCCGAGCTGATCAACACCATCGCCGCGCAGACCAACCTTCTGGCGCTCAACGCGACGATCGAGGCGGCGCGGGCGGGCGAAGCCGGCAAGGGTTTTGCGGTGGTCGCGACCGAAGTGAAGGCGCTTGCCGAGCAGACCGCAAAAGCCACCGGCGAGATCAGCCAGCACATCGGCGCGATCCAGACCGCGACGGAAGACTCCGTCGGCGCCATCAAGGAGATCGGCGACACCATCGCACGGATGGCGGAGATCTCCTCGACCATCGCCGCGGCGGTGGAGGAGCAGGGCGCCGCGACGCAGGAAATTTCCCGCAACATCCAGCACGCCGCGATAGGCACGTCCGATGTCTCGGCAAATATCGGCGATGTCCAGCGTGGCGCCGGCGAAACCGGCGCCGCCTCGGCCCAGGTGCATGCAGCCGCGCAGTCGCTGTCGCAGGAGAGCAACCGCTTGAAGACCGAGGTCACGCGCTTCCTGGAGACGGTACGGGCGGCCTGAGCGGCTGCCATCTGGTTCGACGTGGAGCGATGCGGTGTAGTGGTGTGATGTTGCGCGATATCGGCTGCACTGCAACAGATGGTTGCGGAACATGCAAAGGCGGCGGCGCCGAAGCCCGTAATTCAACGTAGCATCCTGTTAACGCCTGTTTGCAATGATGGGCGCAATCTTACGGGACAATAACCAGCCAGCATTGTTGGAATGAGCCCGCCCTGTCGTCCGTTGACGATTGCGGCGCGGCTGCCTCGTGCGTTGCAGGTTTCATCGGGATTTGCGTGATGTCGAAGTTGTCAATCGTGTTCAAGCTGCTGACCGTGCTGTCGGTCCTCGTGCTCTCGCTTGCCGGTGTCGGCGTGATGGCGATCGGCACCATGCAGAACATCAACGCCCACACCGTCGAGATCGCCGAGAGCTGGCTGCCGAGCGTGCGGGCGCTGGGCTCCATGCGTGCCGACATCAACGAGCTGCGCGTCGCGCTTCGTTTGCATCTGATGCAGGACACGGCCGAGGGCAAGGACGCAGCCGAGAAGCGGCTGGCAGGCTTGCGTGAGCGGATCGAAAAGACGCGCAAGGTCTACGAGCCGCTGATCACGGTCGCCGAGGAACGCTCACTCTACGAACAATGGAGCAAGGCGTGGGCCGAATATCTGAACGGCGTGCAGGAGACGATGGCGCTGTCGCGCAAGAGCATCGGCCGCTTCCCGACCGATGCCAACGAGCTGCTGCAGACCAAGGTCGCGAAGATGGCCCAGGCCGCCGATCCCCTGCTCCAGAAGGGCATCGAGCTCAACAATCAGGGCGCCGAGCTGGAAACGAAGCAGGCGGCCGACAGCTACGCCACCATCTTCCGCGTGCTGGTCGGCATCATCGTTGCGGCCGTCGTGATCGCGATCGGCGCCGCCTACTATCTCGTGCGCGACGTGTCGCGTGGCATCGCCTCGATCATCCGTCCGATGCAGTCGCTCGGCGAAGGCGACCTCTCGGCCGAGGTGCCGCATCGCGGCGAGAAGACCGAGATCGGCTCGATGGCGGATGCGCTCCAGATCTTCAAGGAGGCGCTGATCGCCAAGAAGGCCGCCGATGAGGCGGCCGCCCGCGATGCCGAAGCCAAGATCGAGCGCGGCCGCCGCGTCGATGCCATCACGCGCAATTTCGAGGTCATGATCGGCGAGGTCGTCGAGACCGTGTCGTCGGCCTCGACCGAGCTCGAGGCCTCCGCCGCCACGCTGAGCGGCACGGCGCAGCGCGGCCAGGAGCTCGCGACCGTCGTTGCGGCCGCGTCCGAGGAAGCCTCCACCAACGTCCAGGCCGTCGCCTCGGCCTCGGAGGAGTTGTCGTCCTCCATCACCGAGATCAGCCGCCGCGTGCAGGACTCGGCGCGGATGGCTGCGGAAGCCGTCGAGCAGGCGGCGCGGACCAACGACCGCGTCAACGCGCTGTCGCAGGCGGCCTCCCGCATCGGCGACGTCGTCGAGCTCATCAACACTATCGCGGGCCAGACCAACCTGCTGGCGCTCAATGCCACCATCGAAGCGGCGCGTGCCGGCGAAGCCGGCCGCGGCTTTGCCGTCGTCGCTTCCGAGGTCAAGGCGCTGGCCGAGCAGACCGCGAAGGCGACCGGCGAGATCGGCGCGCAAGTCGCGGGGATCCAGGCCGCGACGCAGGAATCGGTCAACGCCATCCAGGAGATCGGCGGTACCATCGAGCGGTTGTCCGAGGTGTCCTCGGCCATCGCCGCCGCCGTGGAGGAGCAGGGCGCGGCCACGCAGGAGATTTCGCGCAACGTCCAGCAGGCCGCACTCGGCACCCAGGAGGTCTCGTCCAACATCACCGACGTGCGGCGCGGGGCGATCGAGACAGGCTCTGCCTCGGGCGAAGTGCTCTCGGCAGCGAAATCGCTGGCGACCGACAGCACCCGTCTCAAGGTCGAGGTCGCGCAGTTCCTGCAGTCCGTCCGCGCGGCCTAGAGGCATCGCTCGGTCGTTGTTCACCTCTCCCGTAGGGAGAGGTCGGAGCGCATCGAAGATGCGATCCGGGTGAGGGGTTACGCTCTTATTGAACGCTGCTGCCCCTCACCCGGATTGCTGCGCAATCCGACCTCTCCCCGCTGGGGAGAGGTGAAGTACCCCGCCGACGATCTCCTCTAGCTGCCCGCCTGCGGGGCGACCGGCGGTGGTGCGACCTGCCGCCGGAACAGGATGCGCTGGTAGAGCCAGCCGATCGCGACCAGCACGCCGCCGAGGCACATGAACGACAGCGCGCGATAGACGCCCGTCAACGTCCAGACGTCGACGGCGAAGGCCTTCAGGATCGTCAACCCGATGACGGCGGCCGAGGCCAGCCGCGCACGCTCCGAATTGACCAGGATGCCGACGCCCAGCAGCATCACCCCGAACGCGAGCCAGCCGATCGAGTAGGTGTATTGCTCGGCGCTCGTCGTTCCGCCGTAGAGCAGGACCGGGCCGTGATAGAAGCGACGGATCTCCAGCGTCACATAGGCGAGCGCGAACACCAGGGCGCCGCCCGCGATCGTATTGGCATATGCGACGGGACGATGGCCCGCCACGGCGTAAGAGAGCAGCAGCATCAGCACGGCCGGCAGCGCATAGCCGAGCAGCAGCAGGTTGAACACGAGGCCGCCGACATTGACGCTGGAGAACAGCAGCGGATTCTCCAGAATCAGGAGCCCCGGCACACTGATGAGCCCGCCGACCGCCGTGAGCACGACCGCGCCGGCATTGTGCACGATGCTGTGGCTGCGCAGCCGTAAGCGCTCCAGCGCGATCGCCATCGCGAGCGTGACACAGACTTGCAGGGCGAACTCGAGCAGCGACGGCGGTGAGGTCATGCGGCCGCCGGTCGCAAAGTGCCTGATCTCCATGAAGGCGAGCAGCGCCGTGAACAGGATCGCGGCGGTCTCGACCATGCGCAGCGGCGGATCGTCGGCGCGGCGGCGCAGGAAGAGGCTCGCGCCCCAGAACGAGGCCGCCGGCAGGCCGTAGCCCCAGAGCAGCCAATTGAAGATCGGCGCGGTGCCGACGGCGTCGCCGACGATGCGTGGATCATAGACGATGCGCGCGGTGACGAGCCCCGCGAAGATGGCGGCGAGCCAGCGTAGGAACGGGATCGGCCGCTGCAGCGAGATCCAGGCAGTGCCGAGCGACATCAGCGCCAGTGCGATCGTGAGCCAGCCCTTCTCCAGGGCGAAGGTCAGCGCCAGCGCCAGCGCACCGAGCGTGCCGGTCGCGAACAACGCGGTGGAGATCATGGTGCCGGGCCGGGTGTCGCGGCGCGTGAGGGCTTCGGTCGCGGCACCAAAGGCGGCGGCGAGCAGAACGGCGAGGATCGCGAACGGGACCGAGCGGTCGAGATGGGCGATGCGCGCATAGAGCGCAACCAGGATCGCAATCGGCGTCGCGACGCCCGCCGCCGACCACACCACCGGGATGATCGCCGAGTTCGAGCGGCCCTGCGCGAGGAAGCCTGCGATGCCGAAGCCGGCGGCGAAGACCGCGGCCGTCACCAGATGCAGCGTCACGGAGCTGTCGATTGCGGTCGGCCCGACGCCGGACATCGCGCCACCCGGCAGCACCAGCATGTCCGGATTGGCGCGCACCGCCCATTCGGCGAACACGATGAAGACGGTGGCGGCAGCCGCGCCGATGGCGCCGGTGGCTGCCGGCGCGCGCCAGGCGACGAACAGCGTTGCGCCGACCAGCAGCGCAAACGCGATCAGCGCCAGATCGGCATGCGCACTCGACAGCACGATCAGCATCGCGCCGAACAGATAAGCGCCGAGCGAGCTCGACGAGATCGGCTCGATCTCGCCGTCTTCGATGCCGGGTCCGAACATGAAGCCGCAGACGACGAGGAGCGCGGCCAGCACGAAGCCCGCGATGACATGGAAGGCGTCCGGCGCGACCTCGACCTGCTCGGTGTCAAGACCCGGGAACAGCCAGAGCACGGCGAAGACGATCGTCGTGACCGCAAGCCAGCGCCACAGCCGGATGCGGGCGAGGCCGAAACTCGCGGCGGTGACCACGGCAAGATAGATGTAGAGCGACCAATAGTCGGGCTTGTCGCTTGAGACGAGGACCGGTGTCACGAAGGCGCCGACGACGCCGAGACCTGCGAGCGCCGGTCCATGCAGCAGCGCGGCGGCGAGCGTGCACATGGCTACGATGCCGAGCAGCACGAAGGCGGTGGCAGGCACGAGGAAGCCGTAGAGCGCATAGGCGGCATAGATGGTCGCGAACGCCACTGCGGTGCCGGCCGCGGTGAGGATCGCGGGGATGTTGGCGATCGGCAGCGCCGCGATGTTGGAGATGCTCTCCTTGCGCCGCGTCCATTCGCCGGCCCCCAGCAGCGCCGCTGCGAACAGGCCGCCCAGGAACACGCGCACGCCGGGGCCGAGCAGGCCGGCCTCGATCGAGTAGCGCACCATGAAGAAGCCGCCGAGCGCGAGCGCGAGGCCGCCGATCCACACCACCCAGCGCGTGCCGAGCTGCTCCTCGAAGCCAGGTTCTCGAATATCAGGCGCGGGAGTGGACGCGGGCAGCGGCGGCGGGGCATCGGCCTGCGGGCTGGTTTCGGCCTGAGGCGGCGCAAGCTCTTCGGTGAGGCGCGGAGACGGCGCCGGCTCTGTCTCAGGCGCAAGCGGCGGCGGCTCGGCGGTCGGTATTGCGGGCGCTTCAGCCTGCGCCAGCGTGGGCAGCGGCGGCGGCTGGACCGGCCGCTGCGCGTAGAACATCTCTTCGAGCGCGTTCAGTCGCCGGCGCAGCTCGGCGGCCTGGCTGGACGCCTTGATCGCGATCAGGAAGGCGATGATCGCGATGATCACCGCAAAGGTGTCGAACGGGCCGTCGAACATGAATCCTCCAGGCAACCGGCGGGCAGGGCCCCGCGGCACCAATCTCAGAGTCTAGCGCCGGGAGCGCACGCGCAGGCCCGGCGCGGGCCGCTCCTGGAGCACCTCGCGGCGGAAGCGGTAGAGCGCTGCCGGCCGTCCGCCCGTCTGTGTCGACATCAGCCCGGTCGGTTCGACCAGAGCTTCCATTTCGACCAGGCGGCGGAAGTTCTGCTTGTGCAGGTGCCGGCCGGAGATCGCCTCCACCGTATGCTGCAGTTCCGTAAGTGTGAATTCGGGGGGCAAAAGTTCAAAGACGACAGGACGATACTTCAGTTTTGCCCGCAGCCGCGCGATCGCCGTGGCGAGAATCCGGCGGTGGTCGAACCGCATCGAGGTGCCGAGCGGGGGAAGCCTCTTGCGGGCCAATGCCGCGGGGCGGCCGTCACGCCGCGCTTCCTCGACCAGCCCGGCCTCGTACAGGAGCTCGTAGCGGTCGAGCACGCGCTCCTCGTCCCAGGCGGCTCCGTCGAGGCCGAAATAGAACCGCACGCGATCCTTGCGCGGCAGCGCGCGGACCGTCTCCGGCGTCTCCTCTGCGGCCCATTCGCTCAGCGCGGGAATGATGTCGCGGGCAATGATCGCTGGCGGCTCCTCGCGCCAGTCTTCCCAGGGGAAGAAGCGATACCATGGCGCGAAGCTCGCCGCGTTTGCCGCAAGCTCGCCGTCCACCGCGCGCGTCAGCGCGAGATAACCGATCGACACCATATGCGCGCCGGTATCGCCGGCCTCGGCATGGCGGCCGCGATCGCCAAAGGTGTAGAGCTGCTCGACATAGCCGAGCCGCAGGCCCGCCTGCTCCTCGACCCAGGCGCGCAGGCCGATCTCGAAGGTGCGGTGCGCGAGAGCGTCGAACGGGCCGAACGGCAGGCCGGTAAGCCCGTCATCGCCGCGCGCGGTGAGGATCAGCGGCTCATGGCCCTCGATCGCGACGATCGCCGCGGTCAGGCCGATCTCGATCGGCGTCAGCAGCGTCTCGCTCATGCGGCCGTCGCGTCTTTCGCCTCTCCCGCTTGCGGGAGAGGTCGCGCCGAAGGCGCGGGTGAGGGTTCTCTCCTCTGGAGGATTCCCGATGCGGAGACACCTTCTCCCGCAAGCGGGAGAGGGGGCGCAATCACGCGGCTGCTATTCGCCTCCAGCCTCATTCGAGTTCGATCACGAAGGGGCGGCCCTCGACCATCATCGCGCCCGGGCCGATCTCGTCGAGCGCGCGCAACATGCGACCGTTGCGCCCCAAGGCGCGGTCGGCGAGGCTGACGATGCGCCGGTTCGGCGAGGCGATCGGCGAGGCCGCGCGAATCTTCCTGGCGATCTCGAGCTCGTCACGGTTCGGATTGAGCGCGCAGACCGCGGCAAACGCGCTCGCCGTGGAGCGGCTGATGCCGGCATAACAATGCACCACCAGCGGCGCGCTGCGGTCCCAGCCGCGCACGAAATTCAGCACCTGATCGATATGCGTCTCGGACGGCGCGACAAAACCGTCCATCTCCTCGGTGATGTCGTCCATCGACACCTTGAGATGGTTGGCCGGCAGCACCGAGACCGGCCGCGCCACCTGCTCGACATTGGCCATCACGGTCAGCACATGGCTCGCCCCGGTGAGGCGAACGGTTTCGGGAAGGGCGGCGAGGGAACAGACGTGGATCATGGCAGACCTTTTTTGCCGGCGATTATAGCCGGTGCCGTAAGGTGGGCAAAGCGACGCGTGCCCACCACCTTTGTCGCAAACGCGAAAGGCTGTGGGCACGGCGCAAGCGCGCTTTTGCCCATCCTGCGGCACCTACGCAAACACCGCGCCGAACCGCTCCAGAAACTGCTTCTCGGCTCGCGCCGCCGTCCAGGGCGTCAGATAGTCGCGGCGGACGCTGTCGGCGAGGCCGGGATCCCTGCCGAACAGGCGCCTCGCCTCGCTTTCGCTGAAGCCGGCAAGCTCGGTCGCTTCCAGAAAGGCCGCGCCGCGATCGGCGGCCTTGATGGCTTGCGTGATGTCCGCCGGTAGGACCGGCGGCAGCCCGAAGCGGATATGAATGGCGCCAAGCAGGCGCTTCTCGACCGCCTTGTAATGGCCGTCGAGCACGGCCTTGAACGGCGAGATCATGTCGCCGATCACATATTCCGGCGCATCGTGCAGCAGCGCGGCGAGGCGCAAGCGCTGGTCGACATTCGGCATCTCGTGCCGCAGCACCATCTCCACCAGCAGCGTGTGCTGGGCGACCGAGAAGATGTGCGCGCCGGTGGTCTGGCCGTTCCAGCGCGCCACGCGCGCCAGCCCGTGTGCGATGTCGGCGATCTCGACGTCGAGCGGCGAGGGATCGAGCAGGTCGAGCCGCCGGCCCGACAGCATGCGCTGCCAGGCGCGGGACGGCGCATCGCGCGCGGTCTTCTTCGCTGTCATTTGACCTTGAGGCGCGGCTTGCGCTGCGTCTTGCCGCAGATCGCGTGGCAGTGGCAGTCGACGAGATGGTCGTTGACCATGCCGGTCGCCTGCATGAAGGCATAGACGATGGTCGGGCCGACGAACTTGAAGCCGCGCGAGGACAGCTCCTTCGAGATCTGCACCGACAAGGGCGTCGAGGCCGGCACGCTCGCGCTAGTCTTGAAATGGTTGACCCTGGGCTTGCCGTCCATGAAGTCCCACAGCAGCTTCGAGAAGCCCGGACCTTTCTCCATGATATCGAGATACGATCTGGCGCTGAGGATCGCGCCGTCGATCTTGGCCTTGTTGCGGACGATGCCGGCATCGTTCATCAACGCATGGACCTTCTTCGCATTGTAGCGTGCGATCTTCTCCGGCTGGAAATCGTCGAAGGCTTTGCGAAAATTGTCGCGCTTGCGCAGGATCGTGATCCAGGACAGGCCGGCCTGGAAACCGTCGAGGATCAGCTTCTCGTACAGCGCGCGGTCGTCATATTCCGGCACGCCCCACTCGGTGTCGTGATAGGCGACATAAAGCGGGTCGTCGCCCGGCCACGGGCAACGGGTCTTTCCGTCGGGATGCAGACGAGGGGCTCGGCTCATAAGGTGGGCTGCTTCGCAGGCATGCGGACAATTTCGGGTTCGGCGAGCTTCAACGCCAGACCGCCGGCGGTGAGCGGCTGGCCGGCATCGAGCGCCTCGGCGACGCGGTCGATGCGCACCAGCGCGATGCCCATTCCCTTGGCCGATGAGCCCATCGTGCCGACGGATTTGTCGCCGGCCATGACGCTGGCTCCGGCCTCCGGCGAGAAGTCGTCGAGCAGCACCTTGACGCTGCGGGTGCGCGCGGTGCCGCGATGTTGCATGCGCGAGACGACCTCCTGACCGACATAGCAACCCTTGTCGAAATCGACGCCGGCGAGACGGTCCATATTGGTCTCGTGCGGGAACGCATCGTTGTACATGAAGTCGAGCCCACCCCGCGGCACGCCCAGCGCGATGCGGTGCGCCTCGTATTCGGCGGCATCGACCAGCTCGGCGCCGATCAGGTCGGACAGCTTCTGCTTGAGATCCTCGGGGACCAGGATGCGGTAACCGAGCTCGCTGTTGCGCGGATCGGCGAAGGCGAGGTCCGGCTGCGTCGCGAGCTCGCCGTCCCAGGCCGCGAGCACGCCGAGATCGAGGATTTCCACCGTGACCTTGGCGCGCAGCTTGTAGAATTTCAGCTTGGTGGCGAGGGTTTCCGCCAGCGCCTTCGGGCAGTCGATCAGGAACCCGCCGCCGTGGCCGGCGGGCACTTCCGTGATCAGGAAATCGACGATGATCTTGCCCTGCGGCGTCAGCAGCGCGCCGAATCGCCCCAGGCCCGGCTTCAGCCTGTCGAGATCGGTGGTGACCAGGCCGTTGAGGAAGTTGCGCGCATCCTCGCCCGCGACCTTGACCACGCCCCGGTCGGGAAGAAACGCTGATTTCATGCGAAAATCTCTTGCGACATGTTGCTCCGGAACGTAAGCCCGCGAGGCATAAACGACAAGACCTCGAGCCCTGCGCTTGGGGATGAGAGGGGCCTTTAGCCATGACCCAGCGTTTCGACGTGATCCTCAAAGGCGGCACCGTGGTCAATCAGGACGGCGAGGGCCAGCGAGACATCGGCATCGCGAATGGCCGCATCGCCGAGATCGGCGCGTTGTCGCAAGGCTCCGCCGCCGAGGTGATCGACTGCAAGGGGCTGCACATCCTGCCCGGCGTGATGGACACCCAGGTGCATTTCCGTGAGCCCGGGCTGGAGCAGAAGGAAGACCTCGAGACCGGGTCGCGCAGCGCCGTGATGGGCGGTGTCACCGCCGTGTTCGAGATGCCGAACACCTCGCCGCTGACCGTGACGGAGGCCACCTTCACCGACAAGGTGAAGCGCGCCCATCATCGCATGCATTGCGATTTCGCCTTCTTCATCGGCGGCACCCGTGAGAACGTGCAGGACCTGCCGGTGCTCGAGCGCGCGCCGGGCTGCGCAGGCGTCAAGGTATTCATCGGCTCCTCGACCGGCGCGCTGCTGGTGGAGGACGACGAAAGCCTGCGCCGGATCTTCCAGGTGATCCGCCGCCGCGCTGCGTTCCACGCCGAGGACGAATATCGCCTCAACGAGCGCAAGTCGCTCCGCATCGAGGGCGATCCGCGTTCGCATCCGGTCTGGCGCGACGAGACCGCGGCATTGATGGCGACGCAGCGGCTGGTCAAGCTCGCGCACGAGACGGGAAAGCGCATCCACGTGCTGCACATCTCGACCAAGGAAGAGATCGAGTTCCTGCGCGACCACAAGGACGTCGCCTCCTGCGAGGCGACGCCGCATCACCTGACGCTGGTTGCGCCCGAATGCTACGAGCGGCTCGGCACGCTGGCGCAGATGAACCCGCCGGTGCGCGGCGCCGATCACCGCGCCGGGATCTGGCGCGGCATCGAGCAGGGCATCATCGACGTGCTCGGCTCCGACCACGCCCCGCATACGCTGGAAGAAAAGCAGAAGACCTATCCGGCTTCGCCCTCCGGCATGACCGGCGTGCAGACGCTGGTGCCGCTGATGCTCGATCATGTCAACGCCGGCCGGCTCTCGCTGGCGCGCTTCGTCGACCTCACCAGTGCAGGCCCCGCGCGCCTCTACAACATGGCCTGCAAGGGCCGCATTGCCGCCGGCTACGATGCCGATTTCACGATCGTCGATCTCAAGCGCAGCGAGACCATCACCAACAAATGGGTGGCGTCCAAGGCCGGCTGGACACCTTATGACGGCGTGCGCGTGACAGGCTGGCCGGTCGGCACCTTCATCCGCGGCCGGCGCGTGATGTGGCAGGGTGAGCTGGTGACGGCCTCGCGAGGCGAGCCGGTGCGGTTCCTGGAGACGCTGAAGGCGTAGGGGTGCTGTGCTGGGGAGCCACGCTGCTTCCCCAGGCGTCATTGCGAGCGCAGCGAAGCAATCCAGAGCCCCTCCGCGGCGGCAGTCTGGATTGCTTCACTGCGCTCGCAATGACGAGGAGAGGGGTCTACACTTCTTCTCGAACGGGAGTGCAGTCCGATGTCCCAGCCAGCCGCCCTCACCACCACCGAGCAGCTCGCCGCCATGCTCGAAGATCCAAACCTCCGTCTCTATGACTGCACGACCTATCTCGAGCCGGCGCCCGAAGGTAGCGCCGTGCCCTACCGCGCAGTCCCCGGCGACAAGACGTTTGCCGCGGGCCACATCCCCGGCGCCGATTTTCTCGACCTGCAGGGCGAGTTCTCCGACGCCTCCTCGCAGCAGTTCTTCATGATGCCCGATGTGACGCAGCTGGAGGCCGCCTTCGGCCGCCATGGTCTCGATGCGTCCAAGACGATCGTGCTCTACAGCATCGGCACCATGATGTGGTCGACGCGGTTCTGGTGGATGCTGCGCTCGCTCGGCGTCGATGCCCGTGTGCTCGACGGCGGCTTCGACAAATGGAAGGAGGAGGGGCGGCCGATTGAGACAGGCGCATCGCGGGGGTATCCGGCCACAACTTTCAAGGCCACGCCGCGCGAAGGCTTCTTCGTCGACAAGACCGCGGTGAAGTCGCGGCTCGGTGATCCCTCGACCGTCATCGTCAACGCGCTCGGTCCGCAGTTTCATCGCGGCCTCGAGCCGAGCCGCTACGGCCGGCCCGGCCGTATTCCCGGCAGCGTCAACGTATCGGCCGCAACGCTCGTGAACGCCGACAAGACGCTGACGACGCTTGCAGACGCAGAAGCGAAATTTGCAGGTCAGGGTGTCACACGCGACAAGAACGTGATTCTCTATTGCGGCGGGGGCATTTCGGCCACGATCGACCTGTTCCTGCTGACGCAGCTCGGCTTCGACAGGCTGACGCTCTATGACGCCTCGATGGGCGAATGGGCGAGGGATCCGGCACTGCCGATCGAGACGGATTAGGCCCCTTTCTTAACAAGAAATCTGGGAACCTTTGGCTTCGGCCGGCATCCAATGTCCGGAACCAATGGAGACAAGGCACCCGCCATGCCACGGACCTCAGCCGGCTCGTCCGCCGGCGTCAGGATATCGGAAGCCGAGCTGATCGACCGCGCGCGGCGGCGTGACGCAGCCGCGCTGCGCGAGATCATGCAGGCCAACAACCGCAGGCTCTACAGGCTCGCCCGCGGCATCTTGCGCAACGATAGCGAGAGCGAGGACGTGGTGCAGGAAGCCTACATCCGCGCCTTCACTCATCTCGATGGATTTCTCGGTGAAGCCGGGCTGTCGACCTGGTTGTCGCGCATTGCGATCAACGAGGCGCTCGGACGCCTGCGCAGTCGGAAGCCGCAAGTCGAGCTGGAATCGCTGCCGGAGGCGACGCTCGAAGCACAGATCATCCAGTTTCCCCTTTCGTCCGCCGCAACCGATCCGGAAAAATCCATGGCTCAACGCGAGATCCAGCGCGTCGTCGAACACGCGGTCGATGAACTGCCCGACGCTTTCAGAATGGTCTTCATCGCACGGGTGATGGAGGGGATGAGCATGGAGGAGACGGCCGAGCTGCTCGCCATCAAACCCGAGACCGTGAAGACGCGCTTGCATCGTGCACGCACCCTGCTGCGCGAGAACGTCGAGAAGAAGATCGGCCCCGTCGTGATGGATGCCTTTCCGTTCGCCGGACAGCGCTGCGAGCGCCTGACGGAAGCCGTACTCAGGCGCCTTGGTCTCGGCTCGTAATTTTTCGGGAACGTTCGCGCAAAACTCCCATCCAATTCCTGTGAAGCAACGCGCCGGGCGAGGTCCGGCACCACAGGAGTATCGAGCCATGTTCATCCGACAGAGCGCGGCGATCGCCGCGGCCATTCTGTTGTCGAGTCCGGCGCTGCTGCAAAGCGCCGGCGCAGCCGACAAGCCTACCGATCCGCAGATCGCCCACATCGCCTACACCGCAGGCGTGATCGACATCAACGCCGCCAAGCAGGCGCAGAAGAAGGCGAAAAGCAAGGACGTTAAGGCGTTTGCCGCGGACATGCTGCGCGACCACGAGGCCGTCAACAAGCAGGCGCTCGCGCTGGTCAAGAAGCTGAACGTCACGCCTGAAGACAACGATACCAGCAAGGCGCTGTCCAAGCAGGCGAGCGACAAGCTGGCCGAGCTCGACAAGCTGAGCGGCGCGGCGTTCGACAAGGCCTATGTCGCCAACGAGGTCGCCTACCACAAGCAGGTCAACGGCGCGCTGGAGACCCAGCTCATTCCGTCCGCCAGCAATGCAGAGCTGAAAAGCCTGCTGCAGACCGGCCTGAAGATCTTCCAGGGTCATCAGCAGCACGCCGAGCACGTCGCGGCCGAGCTGAAATAGGAGAGAGGCCATGATGCCGGAGCGACGATTGCCGGTCGCCGCAGCACTCGTCCTTGCGGCAATGGTCGTTCCGGCGCGCGCCGCGACGATCGAGATCACGATGGACAACCTCGTGATCTCACCGGCCGAAATATCGGCCAAGGTGGGCGATAGCGTCACCTGGATCAACAAGGATGTCTTCGCCCATACCGCTACCGCGAAAAACGGCGATTTCGACGTGACGCTGCCGCCGAAGAAATCAGTAACGTCCGTTCTGAAGAAGGCGGGAACGATCGAGTATTACTGCCGCTATCATCCCAACATGAAAGCGACGCTCAAGGTTGAGCCGTGAGGGGAGGGAGGGAATTCCCGACCCTGGCAGGAACATCTCCCGGCCATTGCGAGACGAATGCTTGTCGGGAGGGCGCGGCTTCCGTGCGATAAACCCTGCAGACTTCGCGACGCCTTTCGCAAAGTCATTCATCCGTTGACTGGCCCCGCCCGCGTGGCGGGGTCATTTTCGCGAAAGGCTACTGTCTTGCGATCGTGACCGAGAATTCGCCATTGCGGATGCGGCCGGGAAAGCCCTCGACGAACTTGGCGACCGCGTCCTCGCCATAAGTGCCGACGAGCTCGGCAAAGGCGGCGAACAGGCTCGCCTGCGCCAGGCAGTCGCCGTCGACGCCGTCATGGCGCGCCTCGGCCCAGGCCTCGTTAAGATAGCTCAGTGCGGCCTGCTTCTGCTCGTGGTCGGGCAGCGGCGCGCGGGCGGGGGCGTAGGAAATCGGCTGGCTCATGAAACTCGATCAGGGCTGGGGCGCGATCCACGGCGATGCGCTGTGCGAGAAGGTGTAGCACGGGCGTTAACGACCGCTAGGCCACATCTTTAAGAACGGTTAACGGCTGTGAACAAAGTCGATGACAAGGTTCCAGCCTCTGTCATTCCGGGGCGCGCACAGCGCGAACCCGGAATCCATCGGCGTCATAGTTGGTGGTGCGATGGATTCCGGGCTCGCGACTTCGTCGCGCCCCGGAATGACGGGGGAGAGTTCTAGTTCGCGTAACGTGCCGTCAGATCCCGCGAGATTTTCGAGCCTTCCTCGATATAGCGGCGGATCGCTACCGTCGCGGCTGGCGTGCAGGTTCGATAGGTCTGCTGAAAGCCGTTATAGCCGCGGTTGAAACCGGCGATCATGCGGGTGCGGCGCTCCCCGGACGGCGTTTCGGCATCGATCAGCGCCTGCATCTCGTTGCGCCATTTGTTGCCCTCGTTGGATCCGCAGATGCCGCGCAGATAATGCAGCCCGCCGAGGATCTCGGCCAGCCGCTGCAAATCGGCATCGAACGGCGCCGCCACGTCCTGGGCCCTCGCGGGCACGGAGGCGCAGGCGAGAATCAGGGCAAAAATGGCCAGAAATCGCATGGACATCGGCAGGGTGTATGCCCCCTTGGGACGGCAGGCGCAAGGCGGGCGGTCAGGCCCCGATCAACCGGTGGGCGGACTGGATGACCTCCTCGAGCCCTCCGGTCAGTTTGAGGTCACCGAGGCCGGCCAGGGCGTCGGGGGCGATCCATCGATAGTCGTCGAGCTCGTCGTTCAGGACCGGCTCCCGGGCCACCCAGCGGGCGGCAAACGACATGATCAGATAGTGCCCGGCACCAGCCGCCGCCGGCAGCACCTCACGCCAGCCGGCGAGGTCCACGATCGCAATGTCGAGCCCGGTTTCCTCCGAGACCTCGCGCTTCAGCGCCTGGTGCAGCGATTCGCCGAATTCGACCCGGCCCCCCGGCAGCGAATAGAAGCCCTTGGCGGGCGAACGGGCGCGGCGGGTCAGCAGCACTTTGCCGTCGCGGAAAATGGCGGCGCTGACGGCGAGCTGGGGATGAACGGGCTGGACGACTGAGGCCATTTTCTGAAAGGACCTGGCTCAGTTCGCCATGATGGTGTCGACGTCGGCTTCCGCCCCGCCATGGATGATGCCGCCGCAGGCCGCGATCAGCGGCTTGACCCATAGGGCGGCCTGTTCGGCGAGGCGGATGCGCGTCGTGTCCTTCTCCACCTCGCGCATGGCCGAGCCGACCGCGGTCAGGATCGAGGTCATGGTGTCGGTGAGGTGATCGAACTGGGCGCGCACGTTGGGATCGGCCTTCTCATAGGCTTCGATCGCCAGATCCCGTGCCTTGAAATTCGATGCCGTAAAATGCTCGGCATAGGACAGCGGCGTCCAGGTCAGGAAATCTTCCGCGCATTCGGGCATGTCCGGAACCATTTCCAGCAGCATCACGGCTTCATTGAAATGGTTGAGATAGTCGGTGGCAAGCCCGGTGCGCGGGTTGATATTGGCCACGCGCAGCCGCTCGGCCCAGGCCTCAGCCTCGGGGCCCGTCTGTACATGCGTCCGCGCGGGTTGGGAGGCCGTTGAGCTCATCTGCCGCAGTGTTAACGTTCGGGGTTAAAAGGACCTGAACGGACCCTATATAGGCTTCCAAGGATGTGTGGACGCTTCGTCATAACTTCGGCCCCCGCGGCTTTGCGGCAACTGTTCGGCTATGTCGAGCAGCCGAACTTCCCGCCCCGGTACAACGTCGCCCCGACACAACCGATTCCGGTCGTGCTGGTCGAAAACGGCGCGCGCCATTTCCGCCTGATGCGCTGGGGTCTGCTGCCGAGCTGGGTCAAGGACCCCCGCGGATTTACGCTCCTGATCAATGCCCGCTGCGAGACGGTGCTGGAGAAGCCGGCGTTCAAGAAAGCTATACGCCGGCGCCGCGGCCTGATCCCGGCGGACGGCTATTATGAGTGGAAGTCGGAAGGCGGCCGCAAGCAGCCGTTCTTCATCCACCGTGCCGACGGTGCGCCGCTTGGTTTCGCCGCATTGTTCGAGACCTGGATCGGGCCGAACGGCGAGGAGCTCGATACCGTCGCGATCGTCACGGCCGCGGCGGGCGAGGATCTCGCCGCGCTGCATGACCGCGTGCCCGTCACCATCAGCCCGCGCGATTTCGAGCGCTGGCTCGACATCAAAGGCGACGACATCGAGACGATCCTGCCGCTGATGACCGCGCCGCGCATCGGCGAATTCGCCTGGCACCCGGTTTCCACCCGCGTCAATCGTGTCGCCAATGACGACGAGCAGCTCGTGTTGCCGATCAGTGCGGAGGAGATCGAGGCGGAGGCCGAGGCGGCCAGGCCGAAAAGGACGGTGCGGAAAGCCTCCGCTGCGTCTGCCGACGACGGGCAGGGGTCGCTGTTCTAAAGCATGATCCGGAAAAGTGCGCAGCGGTTTTCCGGAAAGATCATGCGCAAACGATTTCAAACGATCTCCCTTGCCCTCAAGTCCGCGATCTCCGCCGCATCGAATCCCAGTTCGCCCAGCACCGCCTCCGTATCGGCGCCCAGCTCGGGCGCCATCCGGTCCAGCCGGCCGCCGCCATGGGCGAGCTTGAAGCCGCTGCCGGCAAAGCGCAGCCGGCCATAGGGCGTGTCCAGCTCCTGGATCGCACCGCGCGCCTTGATTTGCGGATGGTCGATCACCTCCTCGACCTTCCAGATGCTGGCGCAGGGCGCCCCGGCGTCTTCCAAGATCGTCTCCCATTCGCGCGCCGGTCGTGCCGCGAGCGCCTGCTCGATGATGGCGCGCAGCGCAGGCTCGTTCTCGTTTCGGGAGAACCAGTCGGCAAAGCGCGGATCTGACAGCGTATCCTCGCGGCCGAGCGCGCTCATCAATGCGCGGTATTGCTTCTCGTTGTTGACGGCGAGCAGGATGTGGCCGTCGCCGCATTTGAACAGATTCGCCGTGGTCCGGCGGCTCACCGCCTGATTGCCCGAGAGTGTCTGGCGATGGCCGGCGACCGACCAGTCTGCGATCTGCCCCGACAGAAACGCCAGCGTCGCCTCCAGCATGGAGACGTCGATCAGCTGCCCCTTGCCGGTGCGGTCGCGCTGGTACAGCGCGCTCGAGACACCAAAGGCGGCGGTGGCGCCGGAGAGCACGTCGCATACCGCAAAGCCGGCGCGCGTCGGCCCCGTTTCGGGATGGCCGGTGATTGCCATGATGCCCGACAACGCCTGCATCTTGCCGTCATAGCCGGGGCGCAGGCGGTCCGGGCCGGTCTGGCCGAAACCCGACACCGCGCAATAGATCAGCTTTGGATTGATCGCGGACAGCGCCTCGTAACCGATGCCGAGCTTGTCCATCACGCCCGGACGGAAATTTTCCATGACGACGTCGACGGTCGCCGCGAGCTTCTTCACGATCGCGATCGCCTCCGGCTTCTGCAGATCGAGCGTCAGGCTGCGCTTGTTGCCGTTGATGGCCTGGAACGCCGGCGCCAGCCCGCGCTCGGCCCATTCGCGGGAGAGCGGCGTGCGGCGCATGTCCTCGCCCTCGCGCCGCTCGACCTTGATGACGTCGGCGCCCAAGAGCGCGAGCTGATAGCTCGCATAGGGGCCGGCCAGCACTTGCGTGAAGTCCAGGATCTTCACACCCTCGAACGGTCGCGTCACGTCGCTCTCCCCTTTTGTCTTCGTTATCGGAGGACGTCAGGCGGCGCGGTTGCCGCGCGCGATCTCCTTCTGCTTGTCGAATTCGGCGCGGCGGCGGGCCAGCTCTTCCGGCGAAAGCTGTGCGACATTGTTGTAGTCGAGCTTCCAGGAGGCATCCTCGCTCCAGCGCAGCGGCGACTGCATCGTCGTCTGCGGGCCGCTCGCGGTCTCGAGCAGCCGAAGCGCGAGCTCCAGGGTCTGCGCCTGCGAAGCGACATCGTGCGGCTTGCCGGCGGAATTGCCGAGCGGGAAGTCCGAGAACAAGAAGCGCGGCACCGCGGCGTGCTCGATGATGTCCTTGGCGCAGCCCATGATCACGGTCGGAATGCCGTTGGCTTCCAGGTGCCGCGCCACCAGCGCCGTGGTCTGGTGGCAGACCGGGCAGTTCGGCACCAGCACCGCGGCGTCGACCGCATCAGCAAGGCAGCGCGCCAGGATCTCCGGCGCGTCGGTGTCGAGCGTGACGCGGTGGCTGCGGTTGGTCGGCGCGCCGAAGAAGCGCGGGCTCACCTCGCCGATGCGGCCTGCGGCGGATGCCTTCAACAGCTGCGGCAGCGGAAACCAGGTGCCGCTGTCCGTGGCCGAGGTGTGCTTGCGGTCGTAGCCGATGTGCGAGATGCGCAGGTCGTGCTGCTTGGAGGTGTTGCCATCATAGACCTGGTAGAACTTCGCAGCTCCATTATAAGCCGCGCCCGGCCCCTGGTCGCCCTTGGCGGGATCGTAGGGTGCCGCGGTCGTGATGATGGTCACCCGCGACTTCGTCAGCGGCTTCTTCAGCGGCTGGAACGGCGCCGAGGTGTAATGCGCCCAGCGATAGGGCGTGGTGTAGCCGATCGCCGCGTAATAATCGCGGGTGCGCTGCATGTAGGGGACGGGGGAATCGTAGTCGGGCGCAAAGCCGAATTCATCGTCGCGCGGAGCGGACATAGGCGCGTCTCCTTGGTCTTGGTTGGAGCCAGACTAGAGATAGTTTGGGGCCTGCTCAACGGGGGGAGCGGCGGCGCAGGACAGAATTGCAGATGAGAATGGCGCGGCGTCTCTTACCCTCCCCTGGAGGGGGAGGGTCGATCGCGCGCAGCGCGAATCGGGGTGGGGTGATCTCTCCACGCGGGCAGTGTGCGACGTGGACAGACCGTCACCCCACCCCGTCTCACATTTCGCTGCGCTCAATGTGACCGACCCTCCCCCTCCAGGGGAGGGTAAGCACGTCACTTGAACACGTGCAGCGCCGCATATTGCAGCAGCATGATCGCCTTGGCATCGATGATGCGGCCATCAGTGATCATCGCCAGCGCCTCGTCGATGGAAAGCTCGAGCACCTCGATGTCCTCGCCCTCGTGCTCGAGGCCGCCGCCGTCGCTCACCCGCATCTCCGGCTCGTATTCGGCGACGAAGAAATGCAGCTTCTCGGTGATGGCGCCAGGGCTCATGAAGGCCTCGAACACCTTTTGGACGTGGTGCAGGCGATAGCCGGTCTCTTCCTCCGCCTCGGCACGAATGCGCTCCTCGGGCTCGGCGTTGTCCAAAACGCCGGCGGCGGCCTCGATCAGGAGGTCGTCGTAGCCGCGGATGAAGACGGGCAGGCGGAACTGGCGCACCAGGATCACGGTGCGCCGGGCGCGATTGTACGGCAGCACGGCGGCGGCGTTGTCGCGCTCATAGGTCTCGCGGTGCTGGGTCTGCCATTCGCCGCTGGCGCGGCGGTACTCGAACGTGGTGGTCTTCAGCGTGGTCCAGCCGTCTGAGAGCACGCGGACGTCCTTGATGCGGACGCGGTCGGAAATGGTCATGGCGATCTCAATTGCTTGGCGTGGTCGCGCGGCCGTCGAGCCACTTCTGGAACATCACGGAGGTGGATAGCTCGAAGCCGAGCGAGCCGTAGAACGCATTGGCCTGCGCGTTCTCGCGCCGGACCAGGAGCTGCAGCTTCGAAATGCCGGCCGCGCGCAGCCAGTCCTCGGCCGCCGCCATGATGCTGCGGCCGAAGCCGCGCTTCTGGCTGTCGGGATCGACCGCGACGTAATAGACCCAGCCGCGATGGCCGTCATGGCCGACCATGACGGTCGCGACGATCGCGCCATCGTCGCGGCCGATCAGCACGGTGGAATTGTCGCGCCGCCGTGCCAGTGCGATGTCGGCATGCGGATCATTCCATGGCCGCGTCAGGCCGCAGCGCTGCCACAGCGCAACCACAGGCTCGACATCGGCATCATTGATCGCATCGATCGCGAGCGGAGCAGGCGAGCTGGATGCGCTCACAGCACCTTCCCCGGATTCATGATGCCGAGCGGATCGAGCATCGCCTTGATCGCGCGCATCAGCTCGATCGCGGTCTTGTCCTTCACCTCGGGCAGCTCGTCGCGCTTGAGCACGCCGATGCCGTGCTCGGCGGAGATCGAGCCGCCCATGCGCAGCACGATCTCGAACACCACCGCGTTCACGTCGTGCCAGCGCGCCAGGTAATCGGCGGTGTCGGCGCCGATCGGCTGGCTGACATTGTAATGCAGATTGCCGTCGCCGAGATGGCCGAACGGCACCGGCCGCGCGCCGGGGATCAGCTTCACCACCGCGGCGTCGGCCTCGGCGATGAAGCCGGGCACGGCGGCGACCGGCACGGAGATGTCGTGCTTGATCGAGCCGCCCTCGGGCTTCTGCGCCGCCGACATCTCCTCACGCAGCTTCCAGAAATCGTTGCGCTGGGTGAGATTGGCCGCAATCACGGCGTCGTCGACGATCTCCTCCTCCATGGCGCGGGTCAGGATCGTCTCCAGCGGCGTGCGGGCGTCGTCGCCGGGGGAGGACAGCTCCATCAGCACGTACCAGCGATGCTTCTCTGCAAGCGGATCGCGCACGTCGATGCCGTGGCGGACCGAGAAGTCCACCGCCATCTCCGAGAGCAGCTCAAAACTCGTCAGCGCATTAGCGGCCTCGCCTTGCGCAATCGTGAGCAGCTTGAGCGCCGCCGCCGGGGACTTCAGCCCGACGAAGGCGGTCTCGATCGACCGCGGCTTCGGAAACAGTTTCAGCGTCGCCGCGGTGATGATGCCGAGCGTGCCTTCGGCGCCGATGAAGAGATTGTGCAGATTGTAGCCGGTGTTGTCCTTCTTCAGCTTCGACAGCACGTTGAGCACGCGCCCGTCGGCGAGCACGACCTCCAGGCCCAGCGCCATCTCGCGCGCCACGCCGTAAGCGAGGGCGGCGGTGCCGCCGGCATTGGTGGAGAGATTGCCGCCGATGGTGCAGCTGCCTTCGGCGCCCAGCGACAGCGGAAACAGCCGGTCCACGTCGGACGCCTTCTGCTGCGCCACCTGCAGCACCACGCCGGCCTCACACGTCATGGTGTTCGAGGCGGTGTCGACCTCGCGGATCTTGTCAAGCCGGCGTAGCGACAACACCACCTCGCCATTGTGCGGCGTCTGCCCGCCGACGAGCCCGGTATTGCCGCCCTGCGGCACCAGCGCGATCCTGTGCTCGGAGGCGAGCTTGCAGATCGCGGAGACTTCGGCGGTCGAGCCCGGGCGCAGCACCAGCGGCGAGCGGCCGTGGAACAGGTTGCGTTCCTCGGTGACGTAGGGCTCGATGTCGTTGGCATCGGTGATGGCGTGACGGTCGCCGACGATCTCACGGAATTGGTCGATCAGCTCCGGCGCGAGCGGAGGGGCGGCAGGCTTGTCGATGTTCATTGTCTCGTCTTCTCTTATCGCACCACGGCCGCGCGCCGCAGCCGGTCATTGATCGCTTCGCCCAGGTCTTCCTCGGGTATCGTCATCACCGCAATCGCCCGCGGGCCCCTGGCATCGAGCTCGCGAAGATAGCCGAACAGATTGGCGGCGGCTTCATCGAGATCACCGGTGGGCGACAGATTCATGACGGCGGCTGCGGCCTCCATGCCGGGCAGGTGCTCGGAGCCGAAGGCCAGCAGCGCTTCGTCGGGCGCAACGTCCTGCGCGCGCAGGCGCACATGGGCGCGCGGCGCGTAATGCGAGGCCAGCATGCCCGGCGCCAGCGGCTGGCCCTCGTCGCTCTCGGTCTCCACCGGCGGCCGCGCCAGGGGTGCGCCAAGCACCGCCTCGATCCGCTCGCGCGACAGCCCGCCGGGGCGCAGCAGCATCGCCCTCTCGAAGCAGCCGACGATCGTCGATTCGACGCCGACCGCGACCGGCCCGCCGTCGACGATCAGGTCGATCCGTCCAGCGAGGTCGCTTTCGACATGGCCGGCCAGCGTCGGCGAGACGTGGCCCGAGATGTTGGCGGACGGCGCCACCACCGCCCCGCCGAACGCGCGCAGGATCGCCTGCGCCACGGGATGGGCGGGGATGCGGATCGCGACGGTGTCGAGCCCGGCGGTGGCGAGATCCGCCACCGGGCAGTTCTGCGTCTTCGGCACCACCAGCGTCAGCGGCCCCGGCCAGAACGCCTTAGCAAGGCTCAAGGCGCGGGCATCGAACCGCCCGATCCGCTGCGCGGCCTCGAGATCGGCGACATGGGCGATCAGCGGATTGAACGCCGGCCGCCCCTTGGCGGCGTAGAGATGGGCGATCGCCGTGGCATTGGCGGCGTCCGCTCCGAGCCCGTAGACCGTCTCGGTCGGAAACGCGACCAACCCGCCGGCGGCCAAGGTGCGGGCAGCGGCCTCCGCGCCAGCCTCACCGGCCGGTAAAATCAGCGTTTCAAGACCCGTTTTCACAGGGACAAAATTCCTCATCTCGGCCGCTTGCGGTGCGTCAAACCCGACGCTATAAGCCGCCTTCTTGTCGGAGTGTGGCTCAGCCCGGTAGAGCACTGCGTTCGGGACGCAGGGGTCGCAGGTTCGAATCCTGCCACTCCGACCATTCTTCCAAAAATTGACGTCCAGAGGCTTGGCGGACCGTCCGCCGGCGCCTCGGAGCGCCTTTTTGCAACGATTTCGGGATCGGGTCCACGGCCGATTTGGCCCTCGCAGGGCGGCCTGTTGCGGCGGCATGGCTTGCCATGGGTCGGGGGGCGAGCGTTGCGAGGTAGGTCAGAGGACGCCGCGCCGCCCTCATGGAATTCGAAGCACCATCCCCCCGATGCGACCGCAATAACCTGACGAACCGCCGCGGCCCATTGCATAGCTGCGCTCGGGATAACCGGTTGCTCTCCGGTCAGTCCGACAGCTAGATGAAAGCACAGTCGATCGCGCGTTCGAGAGCGCGACCGGCCAATAAAAAACAGGGCTGGAAATCATGAACAAGAAAATCCTCGCGCTCGTCGCAGCGTTTGGCTTCGCCGCCTGCGGGTCGGCATGGGGGGCGTGGCCAGACGACAAGCCGATCGAGGTGGTGGTCGGCTTTGCGCCCGGCGGCGGCACCGATGTCATGGCGCGCAAGCTTTTGCCCTTTGTCGAGCGCTCGCTCGGCGGCAAGGCGAAATTTGTCGTCCTGAACAAGCCCGGCGCCGGCGGAGAGATCGCGTTTACCTCGATCGCGCGCGGGGCGCCCGACGGCTATGCGATCGGTGTCGTCAATGTGCCCGGCTACAACTTCCTGCCGATGACCCGCAAGACCCAATACACCACGGACGAGCTTCGGCTGGTCGCACGGGTCGTCGAAGATCCGAACGTGATCGTCGTGCCCGCGGACAGCAGATTTCAGAATTTGGCTGACATCATTGCTGCGCTTCGCAGCAAGCCGGGGTCGGTGAGCTTCGGTCACAATGGTGCCGGAACGAACGGCCATCTGGCCATTCGCATGCTCGCGGCCGTCGCGAAGGTCGAGCCCAACGAGATCTCCTACAGAGGAACGGCCGCACAGCGGACCGATCTGTTGGGCGGCCATCTGGACGTCGGGATGGTCACTCTCAGCGAGATTCCCGAGCTGCATGGCACCAACAAGGGGCCACTTCGCGTCATCGCGATCCTGTCGAAGAAGCGCTTTACATCGCTGCCCGGCGTTCCGACGGCAGAGGAGGCGGGCTTTCCGGTCATGACAACGGCCGAGCGCGGCTTTGCGGTCCCCAAGGGCGTTCCAGACGACATCGTCAAGAGGCTGGAAGCCGGGATAGCCGAGGGCCTGCGCAATCCGGAGTACCTGACGGGGTCGCCCGGGGATGAGCCGGTGATCGCCTTCATGCCTGGCGCGGAGTGGCAGAAACGCCTCGACGACATGTCCGAGGCCCTGCGTCCTTTCGCCGAGCAGATGCGGGCAAGCGAACAGAAGTAACCCTGTTGCAAGCGGCTCTGGCGCGGCTACCTTGGCGCCACCAGCACGCCCACCAGAAACGCCACCATCAGCGACGGCAGCGGAGCCTCGCGCACCATGCCGCGCACGATGTCCGGCCAATGCTGGTCCGGGACCAGTCGCGGCGAGCGCACGTTGGGCGTCGGATCGATGCCCCAGTGTGATGCGAGCTCGGCGACTTCGCTTTGCGCAAGCCGCACGCCGTCGCGGACGCGGAAGATTGCGGCCTCGGAGCGTTCGTGCGGCGCGAGTTGCATCAGCGTCGCGACCGCGGTGCGCAACGTCATTTCGCCAAAACCCTGCAGCCTCACCTGCTCCTCGGGATCGGACGTCATGTAAAATCCCTCACAGCGCCAAATTGGTCACAACGCAAAGTGGCGCGCGATGGTGAAGGCCGCCGCCGCGCACAGCACCAGCGTGGACACCGCGCCGGCCACGCCGCGCGCGAGATGGGCTCGCGTCAGGTGCCTCGTCATGATCGTGCTCCATGCTGTGCATGGAAATGGCGGCGGTGGATCTTGGTTCCTGTGCGAGGAGTGCGAATCGGCGGACGCCGGCTATTTCCGCAGCAACTCGCTCAGCGCCGCCGTCGCCTCGGCGCAGCGGATATCGTCGATCTCCCGCGACAGGCTGAGCGCGCTCGATTTCAGCTCTTCGAGCTTCCAGCTGTCCGGATGCTGGCTTTCGAGCTCACCGAGACGCTTGTTAAGATCGTCCAGTTTCGATTGAAGCTGCCCCACGCTGGCCGCCCCATTCACATTCCAAACGCGTTGTGCACGCATCGTCGTTCCCCTGATAGTCTCACGGCCTTGTGAGAGCGGTTCGTGGCCGGAATGGGAGTTTGTTTTGTCCGGCTTCAGATCGCGGGGAACCGTTGCAGATTCGCAACGAAGTTCCCGGTTCTTTCGTGAGCACGCGGGCGCCGCCGCAAGATGATACCCGCAGGCACGGAATTTGATTGTGTCGTCACGGCGGTGGGGCGAGGCAGCCCTGTGCGTCGCGAGCACCGCTCGATAGGCTTTAGCCCGGATGCCCTCCGGCACAGGAAGGAATGACGCGTGGCAAGATTTGTGACTGTCGCAGCCGGCCAGCTTGGCCCGATCGCCAGGACCGAGAGCAGGGCCGAAGTTGTGGCTCGGTTGACGGCCTTGATGCGCGTGGCGAAGGCCAGCGGCTGCGATCTGATCGTCTATCCCGAGCTTGCGCTGACGACATTTTTCCCGCGCTGGTACTTTGAGGATCAAGCCGAAATCGACAGCTTCTTCGAACGCGAGATGCCGGGCCCTGAAACGCAGGCCCTGTTCGATCTCGGCCGCGAGCTCGGGATCGGCTTCTGCCTGGGTTATGCCGAACTGATCGTCGAGGCCAATATCGTCCGGCGCTACAACACGTCCATCCTCGTCGACAAGGGCGGCGCGATCGTCCTGAAATATCGCAAGGTCCATCTGCCCGGCCATGCCGAGCACGAGCCATGGCGGAAATTTCAGCATCTGGAAAAGCGTTACTTCGAGCCGGGCAAGGGCTTCGGCGTCGCCGATGCCTTCGGCGGCGTGATGGGCATGGCGATCTGCAATGACCGCCGCTGGAGCGAGACCTACCGGGTGATGGGGCTGCAGGGTGTCGAGATGGTGATGATCGGCTACAACACGCCGGTGCACAATCCACCCGCGCCCGAGCACGACGATCTCTCGCTGTTCCACAATCATCTGGTGATGCAGTCCGGCGCCTATCAGAACGGCACCTTCGTGGTCGGCCTCGCCAAGGCGGGCGTCGAGGAGGGCGTGGACCACATCGGCGGCAGCTGCATCATCGCGCCCTCCGGCGAGATCATTGCGCGATGCACCACCAAGGGCGACGAGCTCGCGCTGGCAAGGTGCGATCTCGATCTCTGCAACTCCTACAAGCGCACCACCTTCAATTTCGACGTTCACCGCCAGCCGCGAGCTTACGGGAGATCGTCGAGCGTAAGGGCGTGAGCATGATGGCGGATGGTTCGCCGGTAGCCCCGAAGCGGTGATCTCTCCTTCGTCATTCCGGGGCGATGCCAAGCATCGAACCCGGAATCCATCGCGCCGCAAGACACGCCGCCCATGGATTCCCGGATGCCCAGTTGCGCATAAGTCGTCGCTGCGCGCCGCCCCGGAACGACGCCGAAAATTGCTGTGTCGCCGTCTGTCAATCCGCCAGCCCAAAAATATTCCACTTTACCGAAATTCGGTTTTGGCGTATGTGTCGCCCATCCCGGCTCATCCTTGAGGGGCGATCATGTTGTCGTCACGATGCGCGAGCCGGGCTTGCGGTGGACGCGGCAGCGTCGGCACGAGATGGGGCGGGCAGGGCGGGTAGTCCCTGTGAGCCTGAATCCCGCGTGCAGATGAGCGGCGCTGTTCTATTCGTCGCGCCAACATTTTTCCGGCCGTGTCGACAATGCCGGGAGACCCTGTGGCGCCAACGAATGCGCGTACGGCAAAACCGTGTGGTCCTTGCGTCCAGCGCTTTTTTTGAAGACTGGGAAGCGTGGTAAGTAGCTGTAAGTGAAAGAAATTCTTGGCTATCGCTGGAAAGCGGAAGGCCCGCCCGAAACCGCTGGGCCCTATTAGGCCCTATGCGCGCTCTGCCCGCTTGCCCGAGCCCGTGGGGTGCCCGTTCTCCCGCGTGTTGCTATCCGCCTTCGCTGACCGTCTTAGCCTCGCCTCATGGACGCCTGTGTGCTGGCGCGGGCTGGTCCGATGCACAGCGGCGTTCCCGCCGAGCATTACTATGGCTTCCTCCACCCTTGGAAGCGGGCATAATGGCGCGAGCGTCACAGACAGGCGGTGGAGAAGTACGTGCTACGTATCGATAAAACAGGGAAGAAGTTGGTCCGACTGACGAAGTCCACTTTTGTGGATGCCGATCATTGGGAAAGGGACTTGCAGGCGATGATCTGCACAGATCCCGACAGCTTCTGCGAAGAAATCGGTGAAAATCTGTGGGTGATTGGCCAAGAAGTTCGTCCGTCTGAGGCTGTATCCGACAGGATTGATATTCTTGCAACGGACGAAGATGGAACAACTGTTGTCATCGAGCTGAAGCGCGGCACGCACAAACTTCAGTTGCTACAGGCCATAAGCTACGCCGGAATGATTTCTAAGTGGCCGTCCGACCGATTTGTTCAAACTCTGGCCACGAACTACAAGCAGTCGTACGACGACGCGCGTGCCGAGATTGAGGAACACGTTGGCTCGGACGTCTCGGCGATCAATCAAAACCAACGAATAATACTCGTTGCAGAGGACTTCGATCCCGCGCTCCTGATCGCAGCCGAATGGCTTCACGAAATCTTTGAAGTCGATATTCGATGCTACCGGCTGTCGCTGTCTCAGGAGGGCGGGAATGACTACTTGACGTGCACATGTGTGTATCCGCCCATTGAGATAGCGGCTCTCACTCGCGGCTCCGAAAAAACTGATCGCACCTCAACCGCGTGGAAGGACTGGGATGAGGCACTGAAGGCTATCGAAAATCCTGCCGTTGCCGACTTCATACGAAACGCCCTTGCAAGTAATCAAGAAACGCGGCTCTATCGGCGGCAAGTTATGTATCGCATCGGCGGTAAGCGACGCTTCTGGGTGACGTGCCGACCGGCATTTGGATACGTTTGGCAACTTGGCAGATTTGATGGTGACGAGCAGTTTTGGAAAACACGGCTTTCGACACCTAACGTGAAGGAGGTCAACGATAAGCGCGGCCTACGCTTTTATTTGAGAACCGCAGCCGATTTCGACGCATTTAATCGCAGCGTTGCTCAGGAGTTGGTTTCAACCGAGTTTTCTGAGCCAGACGAATTGGAGGTTGAAGGTGCTTAGGACGAACTGCCCGAAGTATCTTGCATGCCCGATTTCATTTCTGTGCGGATCGGTACGCAAAACGGCGCGGATGCGGTCGGCGGATGCGCGTTATTCGAGCGGCCTTCGCTGCCCGTAGAGAGACCACCATCGCGGCTTCTGTGTCTCATTCAATTTGCGTCTTCCTTCTGCCTGTCGCCTCCGAAACTCGTCCTCATCGTCGCTCGTCGCAGTGACCCACTCTAATTCCAGTACATTTTCGCAGAATGTTCTCAACTCATCTGGAGTTAAGTGTCCTTTCAGTCGATTTGCTTTGTGGCAGATGACCCAGACGTTGCCTTTAACATAACCAAGGCGAGGGTCTTTGCGGTCCAACGTGGGGGAGTAGTCTGTGTGTTGACCTCTGCCGACTTCAAAAGGAACTCCAAGCAGCGGGCAGACTTCCGGAATCTCGTAATCGCTCTTGTCGATGTCGAACGCGATTGACGACTTCTTTGCTCGATGCCTCGCGCTGTAGAACAGGCGCGTCATCACGTCCCAGTATTCGTAGCCACGCGGATTGACCCAAAAATCGGAAGCGCGCAGCTTGCTGACCTTTTCCTCGACGTCTAAGCCAATTTCTCGCCAGCGCTCAGCGATCTTGTAGTGTTGCTTATGGAGCAGTTGCCATCCCCGCTTCGTCATGATGTAGAGCATGGCGCGAGTCCCCCTTCCAAGAACTTTGGCGCAACGTAGCATATACTTTGTTGCCTGCGGCAACGCCCAAGTCGAAGCGCGATGGCAGAGGCCGGAGCGGGTGAGAATGTGCCTTCTGCGTCACCGCTTAGCCTTTCCTGCTTGATAAGTGTTGCGCTAAACTCCGTTTATCGACATGGGAGGGTCAGATGAAAAACAAAGGTTCAATGTCACGCAAGGCGACGAAGATCGGGCAATCAATTGTGCCCACCAATACCTTCCGAGAAGAAGGTGCTGCGCAAAAGAATAATCGTCACGCACGGCGGCGCGATGCCAAGCTGGCGAAGAGAGACGATCAGAAATAGCCGAGGCGGCTGTCCCTCGGTGTCTCGATGTCAAAAGCGGTGCGCGGAGTTGCGCGCTTCGCCGATGTTGGTCTCACTCGTCTCGCTCCAACGGCAAATCATTGACCATCCCCGTCGTGATGAAGCCGACCGCGCTCGGACCCTGCGGCCCCGCTGATGCCCGCCGAAGGACCCCGCACATTGTGGCAGTGAAGTACCCGCCAAGGATGTGAGAAAATATTTCACACTTTACCGTACGAAATTCTGCTTACCTTTCAGCCCTATATTCTCCGATCCAAATACCTCTCGCGCAGGCAGCGACCCCGTGCAATTGCGGCAAAGGGCTGACGAATTTGCGTCGAGATTCAAATTACGTTGCAGCGATAATGACTAAGGGGAAAATCACGTGTCCCTTTTTGTCCCTGCTCTTTCAATGGCTTGTCTTGTGGATAACTTGACTGCACGTCGCTGACCGATCACGATGCGGTATCGGCGGGCTTCGTCCAGCCGCAGCCGATTTCACGAGCCTACGCTCATTCAAACAATAACGACTGTCTTGTCGCGCGGGAGGCCATGCCTGCCGAGGGAGCCGCACGCGCGCGGAGGATGTTCGATGTCTACTCGAAAGACGCACCGTCGCCGCTCGACCGCCGCGACGCGACGGCGCAACGGCACGGCCGGGCAAAACGCCCCGCGCCGCATGCTGACTGAAAAGCAGGTTCTGGAAATCGTCCCGGTCTCGCCAGCGACGTTGTGGCGGATGGAGCGGGACGGCTTGTTTCCGAAAGGGACCTTCATCAGCGCGAACCGAAAGGTCTGGTTCGACGACGAGGTCGTCGGGTGGCAGAACGGCGTTAGCGGACGCCGACGCGGAAAGCATCATTACCCGAAGGTGGAAACCTGAAGGCCCGCACACGCGCGAACGTGGCGCGGGCCGAGGGTTGCACCGTGGTCTTCTCGTCAGCTTGGAACGGCTCGAACGATAGCACCATCAATTCCCGACTGCCATAGTCGCGCCGACGTGCTGGCCCTCCGATTGAGGGATTGCACAGAATGAGCCACGAGCAGGACGATCTGCCGGGTGTTGGCGACGATCTGCCGGGAGTCGAGCCCGATCCCAACAACATCAACAACAACCGCAATGCATCGATTGCGATCAAGCGTAGCCTGTCGTCGCCAAGCGATCACGATGATCTCACTGTTGAAGCGTGGCTCCGCCGTGAGCTGCCTGCACGCGACTACCTTTTCAAGAACGTGCTCTGCACCACCAGCCGATGGATCATCAATGGCGAGACCGGCGTCGGCAAGACACTCTTTGGGCTCGAATTAGGATTCGCTGCGGCGGCGGGCTCGGACTTCTTGTCGTGGAAAGGAGGGCGCCCCTGCCGCGTTATGTATCTCGACGGCGAAATGCCAGCCGAAACGCTTCAGGAGCGCATCAGGTCTGCGGCCGATGTCTACGGCACCGTCGATCTCTACGCCTACAACCGAGACGAACTGAAGCTCGGCGAAATGCCACCGTTAAACACAGACAGCGGACGGGCATGGCTCATGAGAGAGATTTCTGCCGTTCAGCCTGACCTGCTCATTGGCGACTCTCTCATGTGCCTGTTGGCGGGGTCGCTCAGCGACGAGGAACCATGGCTGCCCATGAAGGCGCTGATCCGGCATCTCTCGGCACAACACGTCGCGCAAATCTGGCTGCATCATACAGGGCACGATGTGTCGAAGGGCTTCGGCACCAAGACGCGCGAGTGGGAAATGGACACCGTCGCGATGATGTCCAAGCGTGATGACAACGAAGGGCTTACGCTCGAATTTACCAAAGCTCGCTTACGAACCCCGGCGACTGCTGCCATGTTCAAAACACAGGTGATCCGGCGCGAAGCTGACGGCTGGCGCACGACCGGCTCAGCGAGCGCGGGAAAGCCCCGAAGCACGGCCGAACGAAAGCGCGCGTGGTTCAAGGAAATCTATTTCGAGTTGGCGGCGGACGTTCCCGAAACGCCGGGCTATACGGCGGCGCTGGTGCGGAAGGTCGCGCTGGACGCCATCAGAAAAGGTATGGTGGCGCGCGGCTTTCTTTCAACCGAGGACGGCAAGGTCACCAGCGCGGAGCGCAAGGCGTTCCAGCGCGCGAAGGACGATTTGGTGGACAGCCGGATGTTCTGCTCCACCGACCTACATTTCTGGCAAGTGTCGTAACGCGTACGCGAATTTAGCTAATGGCTTGAGGTTGGTTGGCTAAGCCCCCACTTAAGCCAAGCGCAAGGAACCTTTCAATGTACAGGCACGCAAGGGGTCCGAGACCCACGTACACGACGGGACGCCGAGGCGACCTTCGGAATCCCTCCCGTAGTGAATTTGACGCGATAGACGCCGCCCATCGCAATCGCTGGTTCGTGCAAACGGCCAGCGAGCTTATCACGATCCTCGCCAATCGCGGCGACCCGTCATCCTGCTCCGACATGGCATCAATGTTAAACGGCGGAGGCTTCCTGACTGCCACGGGAGACCGCTGGACTGATCGCCTCGTCCGCTTGTTTGTGTTCCGCAACAGCCTCTCGAAGCCTATCCTCTGAGCCATTAGTCGACATTTAGCTCGCTCCATTCGGGTGACATCATTCGGGTGACATCATTCGCGTGACATCACGTGACATTGTCACGTGACACGTAAGAACGCCCCAAAGATGAACGTGTGACCGTGACAAGTGCCTATAAGGCACTGTCACGTCACGCGCATCGGGCCGGTTTTGTGGCAGAACGGAGCATGGAGAAACCGGCGGCGTCCTGATTGCCGATGAGTAAACGTGGTTTTATTTTCACGATGTGCCGTTCGATTTCGTCAACGAAGCTGTCACGAAAGGCGCGCGAAAAGGGTATCAGCGCGCCACGCACGCTCGCGAAAATCTGGTCGAGCGGCACGCCAAGCTGGATGTGTTTGCGTTGCACCGTGCCGGGCTGCTCGTTGCAAGCCGGGTAACTGTTGCCATCGGCAAGCGGAAACAGACCGTGCTGATCGAACAGGAGGCGTGGCGCGGAGATCACCGGCTCCGTCCGAACTTCCTCTGCCCTACCTGCGGTCGTCGGTGCCGCAGACTTCACGAGAAGGACGGTGCTCTCCTCTGCCGCATCTGTGCGGGCTACGACTACGCCTCGCGCCGTCTCAACCGCTTCGATCCTGCTTTCAATCGCGTTTTGCGGCTGAAGCGTAGGCTCGTGGACAATCCACGCCACCGCGACGCCAAGCTGTACCGGGCCGAAATTCGTCGCGGCGAACGCGCGCTTGCAAAGAATTTGCGCCGGGTGTTGGCTGCGCTCGCCAAGCAGTTGAAGGACGCCGGACCATGACCGACCTAATCGACTTGGACAGTGCGCCGGATAGCGCCGAGCGCGACGAGCAGATTCTGAAGCTGCGGGTCGCATGCAACAGTGTGCGCGAAATCGCCAAGCATTTCGGCATGCAAATCAGCGCGGTGAATGCCGCAATTGATCGCGCGGTCGGCGTGATCGACAACAAGCTCAGGGCGCGAAGCGTCGCCGTCGATCTCGAAATGCTAAACCTGCTTCAACGGCCGTTTCTGGCGCAGGCCCTCAAGGGCGATGTGGCGGCGGCGGCGCTGCTGTTGAAGATCGTCGAAAGGCGCGCGGCGTACCTCGGTCTGGATGCCCCCATGAAGCTCGACATCATCTCGCAACAGGTCAGCGCAGCGGGCACGTCTACGGACGACTTGCAGGCATCCATTGATAGGTTGGTTGGCAAAGGCCCCACGCCGCCGCAATAGCGACCGCTGAGGCGTTTTCCGCGCCTCGCCACGCTCGGCTGCCCTCATCGGGTTATGCGCGCCAACGGCCTTCCTATTGGAGTATCGAGTTACTGCCGCCGACAACGTGGCTTCGGGTTATCCGATCTGATACAAGTAAACGAACGTCAGCATGTAACAAAGCCGTGGAACGTCCTTCTATGTCGCAGCCCGTCATTGCCTATGTCCGCGTCTCGAAACCGAAGCAAGGCCGCAGCGGCCTCGGTCTCGAAGCCCAGCAGGAAGCTATTGCGCGCTTTGCCGAGGCCGAGGGCTACGTTGTGGTCGAGACGTTCGTGGAGGTCGAGACCGGCAAGGGTGCGGACGCGCTGGAGAAGCGGCCGCAGCTACGGGCCGCCATGGATGCCGCGCGCAAGCTCGGCGGTGCTCGGACGCAGCGCGACGCGGCCCCGGTTCTCGTTGCCAAGTTGGACCGTCTATCGAGGGACGTCCATTTCATCAGCGGCCTCATGGTGCAGCGGGTGCCCTTCATTGTGACGGCGCTGGGGCCGAACGTCGATCCGTTTACGCTCCACATTTACGCGGCGGTCGCAGAGAAGGAGCGCGAGCAGATTGCGGAGCGTACCCGGCAGGCTCTGGCGGCGGCCAAGCGGCGCGGCGTCAAGCTGGGCAATCCCAAGGCCGCCGCGCAAAACAAGCGCGACGCTGATGCCTATGCCGAGACCCTGCGGCCTACTATCGCTTCGCTCGCTGGCAGGACTACCCGAGCCATCGCCGCACACCTGAATGCTGAGGGGATCATGACCGCTCGCGGAGGTCAGTGGCGGCCGACGACGATCATGCGGCTACAGCGGCGGCTTGGCCTCGGGCGAACCGACGGCCTCGCCTCGGTCTGACGACCGCTCTCTGATCAACCTTCATCGTTTGATATTGCGCTGACCGCTTCCAGCGTCGTGGATGCTCGTCGTCCAGACCCGGGGGTTGTTTTGCCGGGCGCGACAAGTTCCCCGGCGGACTGGAGGCACCCCCTTCGCAGTCGTTCGGCGACATTTGATGATCTGAACACCCGCTCACCGATTGGAATGGAAAACGATGTAGCCGCGCCCGACGCCTTGTAATAAGCTGCGCGCCGAGGAGATCACCGGCGTCGGCGCCACCCGGATAATCGGGCGCGGCAAGGAGTGATCCCCGTGGGTATGGAGCTACACGACCTCCTCAACGAGGTTCGCGCCACGCGCGACGCGCTGGCGACCGGCGACACCGAGCGCGACAAGGTCCTCAAACAGATCAAGGACGACATCGACCGCCTCTTCCTGCGCGTCAACCGACCGGGCAACGACGACGGTGCTGGCGAGAACAATGAGCGCAAGCGCGCGAAGGACTATCTTCAGCTTCGTCACGTCCTCAAGAACGGACCGACTGCCCAGCCCGTCGAATTTGATCATCAGCAGATCGATCAAGCCGCCCTCGCGCGCAAGGCTTTCGCGTCCTACGTGCGCACTGGCGATTTCGCGCGCATGGTCGAGCCGGAGCGCAAGGCGCTGTCCGAGTTCACGATGGGCAACCTCGGTCTGCTGCTGCCGCCCGAAGTCTCCGACAAAATCCTCAGTTGTTTGACCGACCCCGGCGATTTGACCGGCGTGGTCGATTCTTTGACGATCTCGTCCGCCGCAGTCCAATTCCTCGTCGATAATGCCGACGGCGAAGACCTGTTCGGTTGGGCGTGCGAGACCGACTGCGCGGCCAACGGCAACGGGGCCGACATCGCCAAAGGTCTCGGCCAACTCGAAATGAAACCGGAGGAATTGCGCGGCCTGATCTGCGCCACCCGGTCGTTTCTGGAAGACGCCGCGATCAATATCGAGAACTGGATCGCGCGCAAAGGCCAGCAGGGCGTGCGCCGGATCGCCAGCCGAGCCATCGCTGTCGGCAGCGGCGTCGGCATGCCAATTGGCATCCTCAATCCGCAGAGCGGCATTCCGATCTGCGACACGGCCGCGCCGACACCGGCAGGCCAGTTCACATGGCAGGACCTCGTGAGCCTGATGTTTGCGGTGCCCATCGAATATCACGCCAACGGCTCGTGGATCATGAACCAGCGAACGCTCGGCATGCTGTTCGGCATATCGGATGCGAACGGGCGACCGATCGTCGTTCAGGACTTGCAGTCCCCTTTGCGCTGGCGGCTGCTTGGTGCTCCGGTGATCGTGAACCAGTTCTGGCCTGATGTCGCACCTGGCGCGACGCCCGTCGCCTTCGGTGACTGGAAGGCCGCTTATCTCCTGATCAACCGCAAGGCACTGACCATCCTGCCGGACCCATACTCCATCGGCTGGTGCGTGCTGTTCAAATTGTACGCGCGCCTGGGCGGCGGCATCATTTGCGCGAACGCGGCGCGGCTCCTGCGGGTAAAGTGAACGGAGGAGTTAGCATGACCGACGTCGAGAGCAACGCTCTGTTCGCGGAGATGACGCGGCTTGTGGCGGCGATGACGGCCGATCCCGATCATCCGTCATGGTCGCACCCCAGCATTCGTGAGTTGCCCGGCGACGAGCCGATCATCTTCGCAAGGCTCGCAAAGCGGATGCACCCGGAGTTGAGCGACGAGGACCGGCGGCAGTTATTTCCGCAATGGGAAGACTATGAACGAAGGCGGCTGCGGGTCGAATTGATCAAAGCCCGTGCCGAGTTAGGGGCGGCGGACGACGAGCGGCAAAAGCCGTTCGGACATCGGGAAGGCGCCTGCTCACTGCGATGTGCGTGCGGGGTCATATTGGATGACGCCTCTGACCCAGAGACGATCAGGCAGCACAAGCCGCATATGATTGCCGCTGGCGTTCTTCGCGACGATTGAAGCCGGAAAGCGGCGAACGGCTCCCTGATGGCGGCGATGGGTTAGTCGGAGACATCCGGACCCGGCGTGCGCATGCGACCGGGTCGAAGTTGCACGACCCGACGCGCGCCGACCTCCGGTTCCGCGACGTCGCCACCCGTTGGCTGGAGGCACATCAAGGCCTGACGGGCAAAGCACTCCGCTTGCTTGTTTCCGGCCTTCTCAATCTCTTCGATGGCCCAGATAAGCATCTGAACCGCACCTTCGGTGCTTTTCCGGTTCATTTACATGCTCGTTGCTCGAAGCCCACCAGCCAATCTAAGGTAGACCTTTGGTGGAGCCAGTTCGGTACACAATTGTACATTGAACACGCCCGGCGTCCAGCGGCTGATGAGCACATCTTGCAATGACCGACACCATTCTATCTCCACGCGAGAAGCAGCTTCTAAGACGCATTGCGGCTGGGAAAACGGATGCTGAAATAGCAGGGAAGTTCGGAGGTGGCGTGAAGCGCGTCGCCGAACAGCGATCCCGGTTGCTGCGAAAACTCGGGGTCAGCGAGCCCGCCGAGATCGTGGAAGTGGCCGAGCGGCTTGCGAGCTGGGGTAGCTATAGAGGCGTTACTTAACAGACCAGTGGCGGCCGCACATGATCGCGGCTGGCATCTACTACGAAGGCTGACGTGGCCAATCATCCGGCTCGCATGCCTCCGACCGTGCGCGTCAAGCCGATTTTCTAAAAAGGATGCCATATAAATAGCTTGATGAGAGCCGCGTTCAGGATCAGCTTAGCGGAAGTGAGGAGCCGACCCGGTCGCAGGCTCCTTCAGCAGCGGCATCTTCGCTGTCAGCGCGGCAAGGCAAGGCAAGGCAAGGTCTTTGACCTTCGAGCAATGCGAGCGTGACCGGGGCATTGCACGGGGTCTCCCCTCAACAAGGAGACTTGCCATGAACGTGCGAAATCCCAAGCTGAGGCGCGGCCATGCACCCGGTCATGTCCGTGACACGTTTTGCGATGCTGTCGATGCTTTCCTTGGATGGCAGGATGGCGAACCGGAGCCGTGTGTGGAGTTTGAAATTCACTATGTCGCGCATGCTATCGTAATTTCGCGCGCGTGTACGCTCGTGTGGAATTGCACCGATATCGTGCCGGGCATGTTGATTGCCGAACTCCGCGACCACGGACTTGAGATCAAGCGAGCAACCTACGCCGCTTGTGCGAGGGCAATGCATGCTGAGGTTCGTGCTCGGGTCGAAGCCGATTCGGTTGCGGTCAACTGTGGAAATTCATTTCCCCATGCTTGCACCTTGCCGGTCGAACGCTACCTTGATCCTCAAGAAGAGACAGCCGAAGAGTGCTGAG
The DNA here is from genome assembly GCF_045571495.1 of Bradyrhizobium centrosematis. NCBI lineage: Bacteria > Pseudomonadati > Pseudomonadota > Alphaproteobacteria > Hyphomicrobiales > Nitrobacteraceae > Bradyrhizobium > Bradyrhizobium centrosematis. The sequence continues at coordinate 5,643,245 of NZ_CP120703.1, read as the reverse complement.
GGACACCCCGGTGGCTGTTTAAAAACCGAAAAACCCTCGCACTGGCCTGATGCGCGAGTTCGGCTCTGGAAGGGACCCCGCGCACGATGACAGGAGGCCCCATGGGCATTTTCCTTGTCTTCGAAGCCAGTCGCCCGTGCGGTACGAAATACCGTCTCGGTTTCGGGTGCCTCGTGCATCCCAAACTGGCCTCGATGGTAGTCGCGCTGCTCGGGCTGCGCTGACAGAGAGAGCCGTCACCGACAGGTGGCGGCTTTTCTGCGCGTTCATTCTGCCTTGCCTCGCGAATGAACCGCGCGGCGGACAGAAATTACCTCCTTTTCCTTCCGCATTGTTGGTGACACGATGTTCTAAACGCCAGTTCATGGCCTCGGGCGATATCCGCCGAACGGCAATTCGCTGGACGTCATCACTTAGGATAGGTCAAGCGCCGATTATTCTTGGGCGGATGGACTGCCGGTGATTCTTGTATAAAGTCTCCATGCAATCGGGGCGTGTTTCAAATGCAAATTACGCATTTTCACTGTGTCGGCTTAAACGCTTTTCTGGACTATGATTTCGACTTTTTCAGCGACGTGACATTTTTGCACGGGATCAATGGTTCGGGGAAGACGAGCATCCTGCGAGCAATCGCTTCGCTGCTCACGCCTGATCCCGTCTGGCTGTGTAACAGCATCTTTGAAAAAATCTCTGTATCGCTCGAACACGACGGCCAGAAGTATTCGATATCCGCAATGGCTTATTCGGAATCTAACACACTGATCGTCAGCGTTGAAGGGCCCGAAAATGAGAGAAGAGATAGTATCCTAAGGGAGGACCTGCTTGGTATCCTCAAATTCTCGGATGACGAATGGCGCATACCCAACGCAGCATTGCAGGAGGAAATCACCCTTCGCACAAAGCGATTGATCGATAGCTTGGATACGTTCAAGTTTATCGCTGGTCTCCCGACACCGATTTTTCTTGGACTGGATCGAACCACTCTCACGCCCAGCAATATAAGGGCGCCGCAACGAGGACGGGGGCGGATTCTAAGTCCCTATTTTCGTACGTCTCTCGATGACGCATTGCACGAAGCGGAAAGGCTCGTAACCACTCAGCTTGCGGCGCTAAGTGTTGAACGAAACCGGCTTTTCGAGACGCTGCGCAATCAACTTGTTCTTTCGCTTTTTCAGCTTCCCGGCGAGGGCCCCGACGAGCCCCCCAATAGGCCGCAGGTGGTCCGTCTGCAGAGAATGCGTTCCTCAGTCATTACAGCTTTGAAAAAGATTTCGATTACGCCAAGCGAGATTGAGACAACGGTCGAGCCGTTCTTTGGGCGGGTATTTTCGACGACCGATCAGGCTATCGCGGCACCACAACCCACGCAATCAAACTTCCAAGAGTTCATTGCTGCCGTTGGCCCATATTTGGCTTTACGCCCATCCATTTCAATCATTGATCGTGCTGTCGAGAAGATTGAGATCGCAAATAACAAGGAAAACGCAATCTCTCGTCCTCTGGAAACATATACGAGCATTATGAACTCATTCTTCGAGGACTCAAGAAAAGCGATTGTGTTTGAACAGAACAATGTTCGCGTGAGGCTGCCCTCCGGGAAGACTGCCGACATCACTGCGTTAAGCTCGGGTGAACGGCAGATTTTTGTGTTGATCACGCATTTGCTCTTCAATCCATCCATGCGAGCCGAAAACATTCTTTTGATTGATGAGCCGGAGCTGTCATTGCACTTAAAGTGGCAGCGGCAGTTCGTGCCTGCAATTCGGACCGCCAGCCCTGCAATTCAAATGATCCTTGCGACACACTCTCCCGAGATTGTTTTTAACGCTGACGATCGAATGATTTCTTTGGAGTTTTGACTTGGCCCAGTTCTCGCCGCAGTCCATGGGGGCTTATGCCGCCATTTGGCGACCCTACAACGACATAGACATTTTCGTCGAAGACTCTTCTCTTCAGGGGCTCTACGAACGGATGTTTCAGCGGATGTTGAAGGGGGCTGCTCGTGTAAGTGCGATCATTCCGCTTCAGAATCGTGATGCCGTTATTGCGGAAGCGATCCGATTTAAGGATGACCAAAGCCGACGGCGGTTCTTTTTGATCGATGGAGATTTTGAATGGGCGGTCGGCAGAATCCGTAGAGTGCGCAACTTATATACGCTGCGGTGTTATTCTATCGAGAACCTCGCTTGGAACATCAATTCGATCCATTCCGCTGCTAAGAAAGTAGCGCCCGGTATGAGCAATGCCGATATTTCTCGCGCGATTACCGAAATCGATTTGGACGCTATTACCGCAGCTTTGGTTCCCTTGTTTGTTGCTTACTCGATTTGTTTTCGCCTCGGCGCTAACTGCGAGACCGTTGGGTTCTCAATAGTTCGCCTAATCCAAGACGGACGGCAGACGTCGCTGTGCTCCAAAAAGATCGGCGGCAGGCTGCGCGAAGTCTTCAGACATGTTAAGCAACACCACGGCGTTGACGCATGGGTTCGGGAACGGCGCGCTGTGGAAACAATGCTAAGCCAGCGAGAAGTCGAGCCGTCTCATTTCATCGCTGGAAAAGATTATCTTCTTGTCATTTTGCTTCGCATGTTCAACGAGCGATTGAATTACAGAGGCAGCTTGCGCTTAATGTTCTCGCTTCTTCTGGATGAGCCTTCCGGGATGGAGGTGGGCCTTCAACGGGCGGTGAGGAGGGCCGCCCGAGCGTGAATTAGGTAGGAAGAAGCGGACACACGATTAGGCAACGAGTCGAAGTTGACTGTGCTGGTCGAGGTTATCGCTTGGCTTACCCACAATTCGACGTAATTCGGTCGCGACCGCGTTCAGCAATGCACGCTTCTCCTTCATGCGGTTGGAGTGATTGTAGACCTTGCCGGTAACGGTCGGCACGATCACATCACCCTTCCTACTGACAGCATGGTCGAGGCACTTTGCGATGGCGGCATCGTCGAAGCCGAGATCGCCCGCCAATGTCGCCGCCGTCCTGCGCAAGTCGTGCGGTGTGAACGGCTTCAGGCCCAGTAGCTCGCAGAGCCCCGGCGTCTTGGTCTTGTTCTTGTTCTTCTCGTGTTTGGTGCCCCGCAGGGCGGCAGCCATGGCTTTGCGGTGGATGGGCTGGCCAGCGTAGATCGGGCTTTCAAAGACGAACTGCTGATCTTCGGAGATCAGCGCCTCTTTGATGAGCTCGACTGCTAAATCGGAGAGCGGCTGCTGGATCACCCGTCGCTTCTTGACTCGCTTGAGTGGCACATCGAAGCGCGGATAATCGCCGTCGAGATCGAACAATTCACTCCGATGCGCACCGAGCAATTCGCTCGACCGGAGCATGGTTACCAACTCGAATTTGAGTGCGAGGCGGGTCTTCCGGTCCCACGGCAGGTCGTTGCGGTCGAGGCCGTGCCAGAAAATCCTGATTTCGTCCTCTGAGAGGACGCGGGTGCGGGGATGCTCGGGGTCCAGCTTGGGCAGGTTGATGCAGGGGCTGGCGGTCACGTAATCGCGGCCTGCTTCAGCCGCCCAGTTGAACAGGCCCGAGGCTGCTTTGCGCATGTGCCGCGCATTGCTGACGGAGGGCTTTCCTCCGTGCCTGCCTGCCACGATGTCGTTCGAGAGCGTGGCGATGTCGTGCTTGGTGACCTCCATGGCCAGCCTCTTGCCGAGGCGGGGGCTGAGGAACCGGCGCAGGTGGCTGGCGGTGTTCTCCCAGCTTTCCAGACGAGGGCGCATTTCGCCATCCGGCTTCCGGACCGGGGTCTTCATCCACTCGATTCGCTCCTCGATGATCTCATTGACCGTCTTGCCCCGCTTCAATTGACCCGTCTTTCGGTCGCGGAATGTCTCGGCGAGTGCCTCGCCGCTCTTGCCCTTGAGGCCGTAGACCCTGCTGCGGGCGTCCTCAACCGTAAAGGTCTCGGGATTGTAGACCCCGAGCCAGCCGGTGCGCTGTTTGCCCGTCTGTCGGTCGGTGAACTTGAAGGAGAAGGTCGCAACACCGGCCGTGGTGATGCTGACATAAAGGCCGGGGCATTTACGGTCGTAGATTTTCGTGCGTTCGGTCACCCGTTTCTCGCACATGCGGTCGGTCAAGATGACGCTGGCCTTCCGACCCCGCTTGCCTGCGAGGGTGGCGACAATGGTAGTATTCATGTGGTTTCGGCTCCTGAGGCTTGAGACCAGAGGGCTCGGCTTTGAGGTTTTCAGTTTGTCGTGCGGACGCTGAACGCCTTAGGGCCGGGCCCTGATTTTGGCGAAAGTCGCTGAAAGCCGATGAGGGATGGTAGTGGAAAACCCCTTCGTTTAAAGGGGTTTGTTTCTTTCAGGACCTTTCACCGGCCATCAAAATATAGACGTGTGGTCCTGGCCGTCGTTGCTACGGTCAAGCCGGATCGAAGATGCGCGCGAGCCCGACCGGGTGGACGGCATCACCAATTCGAACGGCGAGGGAGGCCAGAACGAACTCGGCTCCCGGGAGAGCACGGCATAAGCCGTCCGACCACCGCGCAGGGAAGGCCGTGTGTTGGGCTTCACCTGTATGCTGCTGTGCGGTTCTTCCTGCGCGTGCCTTTCGCGCGGCGGACCGCGGGTGCGAGCCGGCACCCGGCCTTCCCTGCGCCCTCTTGACTTTCAGAGGGCGAAGCGACGAAGCAAAGCTCGGGTGAATTGAGCCGCGAGATCGGGAAGGTGTGTCTGCAAGCCGAGGCGCGAGTTGGAGGGTGATGCCGACGCCCCTTGCTCCCGTCATTGCGAGGAGCCCTTGCGACGAAGCAATCCAGACTGTCACTGCGGAGGGATTCTGGATTGCTTCGCGGAGCCTGTCATCAGGCCGCGCCCTGCGCGCACCCGGTTTGTCCGGGACAGGCGCGCGCCACCGGCCTGCAGGATGTCCGGCATTGTACGATGCGGTTCGTTTACCAATCCCGTCCCGATGCAATTTCCACCTCGCGGTTTTGCCGCGGCTGTAGTACTTTGGTCGCAACTGGACCCGGTTAACGGGCGGCAGGGGGAGACTGATGAGGCGTGCTGGGCTGTTTGGCGTACCGCGGGTACGGCCATGGTCGTGGCGGGCGTTTCTGCTCGGATTCATCGTTGTTGCGGTGTCGGCTGCGGTCCAAGGCATCTGTGTCGCGCTCGGCGCAAAGCTCTATTTCGCCGCGTTCCTGCCCAGCCTGTTCGTGCTCGGACTCGTCGCGGGCGCCCCGGCGGCGGTGGTCGCCGCGCTGCTCACCATTCCCCTGGTGTGGTGGGCGTTCATTCCGCCGTTCTTCCAGTTCATGCCATTATCCAGCGCGAATGCGGATTCCATCAACCTGTTCTGCCTGCTTGCCGTGCTCTTGATCGGCCTTGCCGATCTCTGTCGCGAGACGATGGCGATCGTCAGCCGCGGCGGATTGAAGTCCCCGGGCGAGAGCGCAGCAACGAATCCGCAATAGTTCTTGTTGGCCCCACGCTGCGCGTTGCGGGCCCGCAACAGTCCGGCAACCATTCGCGAGCTTGCCGCGCGCCGCTAACTTTTCGAAAAAGATTTGGCCGCAGTTTCTCCCCCGGGAATGACGAGGGAGTTTTCGGACATGAACGGCCAGATCAACGGTCAAGCCATCCTGGCGAACGTGCGCCGCTATCGCGGCATTGCATCGCTCTATCGCCAGACCGCCGCATTCCGCCCGGGCCAGAGCTGGTCGTTGCTCGAGCAGGCGAGGGATTGGGAGGCGCGCGCGCTGTCGGAGCTGGAAGCCTATTTCGCCACGCGCGTGGACTACGCCGCTTCGCTCGCGGCCTGATCGTTAACGACCTGCGCGGCCGCGAGCCGGCCCGCCGCAGGCGCGATCGCCCACGGGGCGATTACGGAGTTGTCGCCGCGCCCTTCTGTGCTAGCAACGGGCCGAGCGAAATCTCCTTCACGACGGCCGGGGCAAATGATGACCACATTCAACCGCATCTTCACGACGGAGCGCCTGCTCCAGATCATCGTGATCCTGGCGGCCACCATCCTCATGAAGCTGATGAGCTGAGCTCGGCGGACTATCGTCCGCCGAGCTCGGGCACGTCGGGCAGATAGTTCGATCCCTCCGAGCCCAGAAAATCGAACATCGCCTGCGCCGGCGGCAGCAGCACCTTGTCGCTGCGGCGGATCACGTACCATTGCCGGACGATCGGCAGGCCCGCGACGTCGAGCACGACGAGCCGGCCCTCCGCGAGCTCGTGCGCCACCGTGTGGGCCGAGATGAAGGCGATGCCGAGCCCGGCAATCACCGCCTGCTTGATGGTCTCGTTGCTGCTCATCTCCATGCCGATGATCGGCTCGAGATCGGACTTCTGGAACATGCCCTCCATCAGCGTCCGCGTGCCCGAGCCGGGCTCGCGGGTGAGGAAGGTCTCGTGCACGAGGTCGGTCAGGTTGAGGCCGGAATCCTTTTCCAGCCAGTGCCCCTTGCGCGCGACGATGATGTGCGGATTGCGCCCGAGCTGGCGGACATCGACGGTGACGTCGGCCGGTGGCCGACCCATCACCGCGAAATCGAGATCGTAGCCGTGCATGGCCTCGCGGATCTCCTCGCGATTGCCGATGGTCAGCTTGATCTCGATCTTGGGATAGCGCTTGGAGAACGCCGCGATCGCATGCGGCACGAAATATTTCGCGGTCGAGACCGCGCCGAGTTGCACGGTGCCGCCGGTCCGCCCCGCGAGCAGGTCGAGCGCGCCCTGGCAGTCCATGATGGCGGCCTCGACCCGCTCCGCCAGCGCCAGGACCTCCTTGCCGGCCTCGGTCAGGAGCATGCCGTCGCCGGTCCGCTGCACCAGCGGCAGGCCGGCGAGGTCCTGAAGCTGCCGGAGTTGCTGTGTCACGGCCGGCTGGGTCAGCCCGAGATGGCCGGAGGCGGCCGTCACGCTGCCCTTGGCCGCAAGCGCCGCAAGAGAGCGCAGCTGCCGGATGGTCAGATGCCGGAGCTGCGCCGCTGCATGGCCAGGGCCATTATAAGAAAATTCTTTGATGCTCATTATGAATAGAAATTTTCCTTATTAAGTCACCGCTGTCAATCTCCTGATGCCGGGACTGATCGCACCGACCTCCAGCGGGGAGGCAATCGGAGGCGGCGCCGGCAGAGGGGATGGACGCAGATGACCGGGCAACTCAGGCTGGACGATCACCTTCAACGGTATTCTGAGACCGCGCCGCACGCGCTGGCCGTGGCGGCCGCTGTCGATGCCATCGCGGCGGCGGCCATCGAGATCGCCGACCTCATCGCGTCAGGCGATTTCGCGGACGCCTCCGGCCTGACGACGGGGCGCAACAGCGACGGCGACATCCAGCGCGATCTCGATGTGCAGGCGGATGCGATCCTGCGCCGCTGCCTCAGCAAGCTGCCGATCGCCGCGCTCGCCTCGGAAGAGATGCGCGAGGCCCAGGTCGTCGATCGCGCGGCAAAGATCTGCATCGCGATCGATCCGCTCGACGGCTCTTCCAACATCGACATCAACATGACGGTCGGCACGATCTTCTCGATCCTGCCCGCCCCAGACGATCTCTCGCTTGCCTTCCATCAGCGCGGCTCGGCGCAGCTTGCGGCGGGCTTCGTCACCTACGGTCCGCAGACTTCGCTGGTGCTGACGCTCGGCGAGGGCGTCGACATCTTCACGCTCGACCGCAAGGCCGGCTGCTTCCGTCTCGCGCGCAGCGGCGTGCAGATCGTCGAAGCCTGCGAGGAGTTTGCGATCAACGCTTCCAATCGCCGGCACTGGGATCCGCCGGTGCGCGCCTTCATCGACGAATGTCTCGCCGGCGTCGAAGGGCCCGCCAACCATGATTTCAATATGCGCTGGGTCGGCTCGCTGGTCGCCGAGGCTTATCGCATCCTCACCCGTGGCGGCATCTTCCTCTATCCCTCGGACGCGCGCGCAGGCTACGGCGACGGCCGCCTGCGCCTGGCCTACGAGGCGCACCCGATGGCGATGATCATCGAGCAGGCCGGCGGCTCGGCCTCGACCGGCCGCGAGCGCATCCTCGACCTCTCCGCGCAGAGCCTGCATCAGCGCGTGCCCCTGATCATGGGCTCGAGCAACGAGGTGCGGCGCGTCGAGGAGCTGCATTGCGATCCACTGCTGGTCGCCAGCGTCTCTGCGCCGCTGTTCGCGCGGCGCGGATTCTTCCGGCTCTGAGCGAGGCGTCCCATGTCCAGGAAGCATCCGATCATCTCCATCACAGGCTCCTCCGGCGCCGGCACCACCTCGGTCAAGAAGACTTTCGAGCAGATTTTTTTCCGCGAGAAGGTCAACGCCGCCTACATCGAAGGCGACGCCTTCCACCGCTACGACCGCGCCGAGATGCGCGCGCAGATGGCGAAAGAGGCCGAGCGCGGCAACAAGCATTTCAGCCATTTCAGTCCCGAGACCAACCTGTTCGAGGAGCTGGAGCGCGCGTTCCGCGACTACGGCGAGACCGGTACGGCGGTGACCCGGCACTATGTTCACGACGCCGAGGAATCCGCGCTGCACGGCACGGCGCCCGGTACTTTCACCGACTGGAAGCAGCTGCCGGAGAACTCCGACCTGTTGTTCTACGAAGGCCTGCACGGCGCCGTCGTCACCGATAAGGTCAATGTCGCGCGCTATGCCGATCTCAAGATCGGCGTCGTGCCCGTCATCAATCTCGAATGGATTCAGAAGCTGCACCGCGACCGCAGCGCGCGCGGTTATTCGACCGAGGCGGTCACCGACACCATCCTGCGGCGGATGCCCGACTACATCCACTACATCTGCCCGCAATTCACCGAGACCGACATCAATTTCCAGCGCGTGCCGACGGTGGACACATCCAACCCGTTCGTGGCGCGCTGGATCCCGACGCCGGACGAATCCATGGTGGTGATCCGCTTCAAGAACCCGCGCGGCATCGATTTCCCCTATCTGCTCTCGATGCTGCCGCAGAGCTGGATGTCGCGCGCGAATTCGATCGTCTGCCCCGGCGCGAAGCTCGATCTGGCGATGCAGCTGATCCTGACGCCGCTGATCATGCAACTGATCGAGCGCAAGCGCAGCCTGAAGTGAACGAGGAGAGAATCCGATGAACATCTCCGTCCACGCCGAAGCCGACCTCACGGCGATCGCGCACAACGATCTCGCCAACGCCGTCCGCTTCCTCGCGGTCGACGCCATCGAGACCTCGCAGTCGGGTCACCCCGGCCTGCCGATGGGCATGGCGGACGTTGCCACCGTGCTATTCTCGCGCTTCCTGAAATTCGACTCGGCGCATCCCAACTGGCCGGACCGCGATCGCTTCGTGCTGTCGGCGGGCCATGGCTCGATGCTGCTCTACGCGCTGCTGTATCTGACCGGCGGCGACGTCAGCCTCGACGACATCAAGGCTTTCAGGCAATGGGGCTCGAAGACGCCGGGCCACCCCGAATACGGCCACACGCCTGGCGTGGAGACCACAACGGGACCGCTGGGGCAGGGGATCGCGACCGCGGTCGGCATGGCGCTCGCCGAGCGGATGGCCAATGCGCGGCATGGCGACGGCCTCGTCGATCACTTCACCTATGTGATCGCCGGCGATGGCTGTCTGATGGAAGGTATCAGCCAGGAGGCGATCTCGCTGGCCGGCCATCTCGGGCTCGGCCGGCTGATCGTGCTGTTCGACGACAACGGCATCTCCATCGACGGGCCGACGTCGCTCGCGACATCGGACGACCAGCTCGCCCGTTTCGCCGCCTCCGGCTGGTCGGTGCGCCGCGTCGACGGGCACGATCCCGAGGCTGTTGCGCAGGCGATTGCGGAGGAGCGGGAGACCGCAAAGCCGTCGCTGATCGCCTGCCGCACCATCATCGGCTACGGCGCGCCGGGCCGGCAAGGCACCGAGAAGGCACATGGCGCACCGCTCGGCACCGAACAGACGGCGGCGGCGCGCCGGACGCTCGGCTGGGACTATCAGCCCTTCGTGGTGCCGCTCCCGATCCTCAAAGCGTGGCGGATGATCGGGCAGCGCGGGCAAGTCGATCGGCTCGCCTGGCTCGATCGCTACGAAGGCGCAACGCCGGAGCAGCGCGACATGTTCGTCGAGGGCAAGGCGGTTGCCTTGCCGGGCGCCTATGCGCTGGCCGCTGCGAAATTGCGCGAGCGCTTTGCCAGTGAGCGTCCGAAGCTGGCGACGCGGCAGGCCTCGCAACAGGTGCTCGACGGCATCGCCGGGACCATCCCCGGTCTCGTCGGCGGCTCAGCGGATCTGACGCACTCGAACCTGACGCATGCCAAGGCGCAGGCGCCGGTCAAGAGCGGCGCATTCGGCGGTGACTACATTCACTACGGCATTCGCGAGCACGGTATGGCCGCTGCGATGAACGGCCTCGCGCTGCATGGCGGCTTCATCCCTTATGGCGGCACGTTCCTCGCGTTCTCCGATTACAGTCGGCCGGCGATCCGCCTTGCGGCGCTGATGCGGCTGCGCGTCATTCATGTGATGACGCACGACTCCATCGGCCTCGGCGAGGACGGCCCGACGCACCAGCCGGTCGAACACCTTGCCGCGCTGCGGGTGATCCCGAATCTCCTGGTGTTCCGTCCTGCCGACGCGGTGGAGACGCTGGAGGCCTGGGACTGCGCACTCAGCTCCGAAAACCGTCCGTCCGTGCTGTGCCTGTCGCGGCAGGCGTTGCCGACCTTCCGCAGCGATGCCCGCGGCAAGAACCGCGTCGCGCGTGGTGCCTATCTCGTCGTCTCGCCGGATGGCGGCCGCGACGTGACGCTGATCGCAACCGGCTCGGAAGTGTCGATCGCACTGGAAGCGGCCCGCTTGCTCGCAACCGAGCACATCCGGGCAGCCGTGGTCTCCGCGCCTTGCTTCGCTCTGTTCGAGGAGCAGCCGGATGATTACCGCGCCACCGTGCTCGGCAACGCGCCGCGCGTCGGCATCGAGGCGGCCGTCGCCGGCGACTGGCATCGCTGGATCGGCGCCGACGGCGAGTTCGTCGGCATGCGCGGCTTCGGGGCCTCCGCGCCGGCGCCGGTGCTCTACCGCGAATTCGGCATCACCCCACAAAGCATTGCAGAGGCGGCCCGCCGGGCGATCGCCCGCAAGAGCCAATAAGGAGGACGACCCTTGGCCCGTATCACCCTTCGCCAATTGCTCGATCACGCCGCGTCTCATGGCTACGCGGTGCCGGCATTCAACATCAACAACATGGAGCAGGGCATCGCGATCATGCAGGCAGCGGCCGAGGTCGACGCGCCCGTCATCATGCAGGCCTCGCGCGGCGCGCGCAGCTATGCCGGCGATCTCATGCTCTCGCACATGATCGACGCGCTGGAGCGGACCTATCCGGATATCCCGCTCTGCATGCATCAGGATCACGGCAACGATGAAGCGACCTGCGCGTCCGCCATCGCTCACGGCTTCACGTCGGTCATGATGGACGGCTCGCTCAAAGCCGATGCCAAGACGGCGGCCGACTACGAGTACAATGTTGCGATCACCCGCCGCGTCGTCGATCTCGCGCACTGGGTCGGCGCTTCCGTCGAAGGCGAGCTCGGCGTGCTTGGCTCGCTCGAACATGGCGGCGGCGAACAGGAAGACGGTCACGGCGTTGAAGGCAAGGTCAGTCACGACCAGCTCCTGACCGATCCCGACCAGGCGGTCGACTTCGTTCGCGCCACCAAGGTCGATGCGCTCGCCATCGCGATGGGCACTTCGCATGGCGCCTACAAGTTCAGCCGCAAGCCGGACGGCGACATCCTCGCGATGCGGGTGGTCGAGGAGATCCACCGCCGCCTGCCGAACACGCATCTCGTCATGCACGGCTCCTCCTCGGTGCCGCAGCCGTTGCAGGACATGTTCAACCAGTTCGGCGGCGAGATGCCTCAGACATGGGGCGTCCCGGTCGAGGAAATCGTCCGCGGCATCCGAAGCGGCGTGCGCAAGGTCAATATCGACACCGACTGCCGCCTCGCGATGACCGCCGTATTCCGCAAGGTCGCCGCGCAGAGCCGCAGCGAGTTCGATCCGCGCAAGTTTCTCAAGCCCGCGATGGATGCGATGCGCCAGCTCTGCCGCGAGCGTTTCGAGCAGTTCGGCACCGCAGGTCACGCCAGCAAGATCAAGGTTGTTCCGTTGAGCGAGATGGCGCGGCGCTACCGCGCCGGCGAGCTCGATCCGCGTATCGATGCCCGCGCACCCGTTGCGGCCTAGTCAATCCGAAAGAGCAGAGAAAAGAGCAGGAGAGAGACATGAACGCACATGCAGGCACGGTCCGCGGCAAAGAGCGCTATCGCTCCGGCGTGATGGAATACAAGCGCATGGGCTATTGGGAGCCCGACTACACGCCGAAGGACACCGACGTCATCGCGCTGTTTCGCGTCACGCCGCAGGAGGGCGTCGACCCTATCGAGGCCTCTGCTGCGGTGGCCGGAGAATCCTCGACCGCGACCTGGACGGTGGTGTGGACCGACCGCCTGACGGCGGCCGAGAAATATCGCGCCAAGTGCTATCGCGTCGATCCGGTCCCGGGCTCGCCGGGTTCGTACTTCGCCTACATCGCCTATGATCTCGACCTGTTCGAGCCGGGCTCGATCGCGAACCTGTCGGCCTCGATCATCGGCAACGTGTTCGGCTTCAAGCCGCTGAAGGCGCTGCGTCTGGAGGACATGCGCTTCCCGGTTGCCTACGTGAAGACGTTCCAGGGACCGGCGACCGGCATCGTGGTCGAACGCGAACGCCTCGACAAGTTCGGCCGGCCGCTACTCGGCGCGACGGTTAAGCCCAAGCTCGGGCTGTCGGGCCGCAATTACGGCCGCGTCGTCTACGAGGCGCTGAAAGGGGGGCTCGATTTCACCAAGGACGACGAGAACATCAACTCGCAGCCCTTCATGCATTGGCGCGACCGATTCCTCTATTGCATGGAGGCGGTGAACCGCGCACAGGCGGCCTCCGGCGAGGTGAAGGGCACGTACCTGAACGTTACCGCAGGGACGATGGAGGATATGTACGAGCGTGCCGAGTTCGCCAAGGAGCTCGGGTCGTGCATCGTCATGATCGACCTCGTGATCGGCTACACCGCGATCCAGTCGATGGCCAAATGGGCGCGGCGCAACGACATGATCCTGCATCTGCACCGTGCCGGCCATTCGACCTATACGCGGCAGAAGAGCCATGGCGTGTCGTTCCGCGTCATCGCGAAGTGGATGCGGCTCGCCGGCGTCGACCACATTCATGCCGGCACGGTGGTCGGCAAGCTCGAAGGCGACCCCAACACCACGCGCGGCTACTACGACGTCTGCCGCGAGGACTTCAACCCGACCAAGCTCGAGCATGGCCTGTTCTTCGACCAGCACTGGGCGAGCCTGAACAAGATGATGCCGGTCGCCTCCGGCGGCATCCATGCCGGCCAGATGCATCAGCTGCTCGATCTCCTAGGCGAAGACGTCGTGCTGCAATTCGGCGGCGGCACCATCGGCCATCCCATGGGTATTGCCGCCGGCGCGACCGCCAACCGCGTGGCGCTGGAGGCGATGATCCTCGCCCGCAACGAGGGCCGCGACTACGTCCACGAGGGTCCGGAGATCCTGGCTAAGGCAGCCGAGACCTGCACGCCGCTGAAGGCCGCGCTCGAGGTCTGGAAGGACGTCACCTTCAACTATCAATCCACCGACACGCCGGACTTCGTGCCGACGGCGCTGGAAACCGTCTGAGGAGATCGACATGAAGCTGACCCAGGGTTGTTTCTCATACCTGCCCGCTCTGACCGACGACCAGATCTATAGCCAGGTGCAATACTGCCTCGCCAACGGTTGGGCGGTGAACATCGAGTTCACTGAGGACCCGCATCCGCGCAACACCTATTGGGAAATGTGGGGCCTGCCGATGTTCGACCTCCAGGATGCCGCCGGCGTGATGATGGAGCTCGCCGAATGCCGCAGGGTCTATGGCGATCGCTACATCCGGATCAGCGGCTTCGATTCCAGCCATGGCTGGGAATCGGTCCGGATCTCCTTCCTCGTCAACCGGCCGCCGCGAGAGGCGGAGCTCGAGCTGGTGCGACAGGAGGTCGGCGGCCGCGCGATCCGTTACACCACTGTGCGCCGGCAGGCCGCGCACGCGTCGACTTAACCATCCGCTTCCGCGCGGAGCTCTCCCTGCTCCGCATCCTTGGCGGACCAACTGCTTCGCCGCCTCCCTCGCGGCGAAGCCCTTTTTTCGAGGCTCCGATGCTCGATGTGCCCCACGCAACGACGACCGAACACAACGAGACCCATTTCGATCTTCGCAAGGAGGCCGAAGCGGCCGGGATCACCGGCACGCTGCAGCAGCTCGGGCAGGAGCTGGTCGGATTGAAGCCGGTGAAGAGCCGCGTGCGCCAGATCGCCTCGCTGCTGCTGATCGAACGTATCCGGCAGCGCGCTGGATTGGCCTCTGCGCCGCCGACGCTGCACATGTCCTTCACCGGTAACCCTGGGACCGGCAAGACCACCGTGGCGCTGCGCATGGCAAAAATCCTGCACGGTCTCGGCTTCGTGCGGCGCGGGCAGGTGATCTCGGTGACGCGCGACGATCTCGTCGGCCAATATATCGGCCACACCGCGCCGAAGACGAAGGAGATCTTGAAGAAGGCGATGGGCGGCGTGCTGTTCATCGACGAAGCCTATTATCTGCATCGCCCCGACAACGAGAGAGACTACGGTCAGGAGGCGATCGAGATCCTGCTCCAGGTGATGGAGAACCAGCGCGAGGATCTCGTCGTGATCCTTGCCGGCTACGGCGAGCGCATGACGAGCTTTTTCGCCTCCAACCCCGGCTTCCGCTCGCGCATCGCCCATCACATCGAATTCCCCGATTATGCCGAGGCCGAGCTGCTGGTCATTGCCGAGCTGATGTTGAAGGAACGCGGCTATCGCTTCTCGGCTGCGGCGCGAGACGCCTTCGAGAAGTACATCGCGCTGCGCCGGACGCAGCCGTTCTTCTCCAACGCGCGCTCGATCCGCAACGCCGTCGACCGCATCCGGCTGCGGCAGGCCGATCGCCTGGTGTCAGATCTCGATCGCATGCTCGATGTTGCGGACCTCGAGACCATCGATCCCATGGACGTCCTGGCGAGCCGCGTCTTCAGCGGCGGCACTGACGCGCGGAGTGCAAAGCCATGACCAGAGAGATCATGATCGCTCCTTCGATCCTGGCTGCGGACTTCGCGCGCCTCGGCGAGGAGGTCGCGGCAATCGACGCGGCCGGCGCCGATTGGATCCATTGCGACGTCATGGACGGACACTTCGTGCCGAACATCAGCTTCGGTGCCGACGTCATCAAGGCGATCCGGCCGATGACCACGAAGATCTTCGACGTTCATCTCATGATCGCGCCTGCCGATCCCTACCTCGAGGCGTTCGCGAAGGCCGGAGCCGATATCATCACCGTCCATGCCGAAGCCGGCGCCCATCTCGACCGCTCGCTTCAGGCGATCCGCGCGCTCGGCAAGAAGGCCGGCGTCAGCCTGTGTCCGGCCACTCCGGAGAGCGCGATCGCCTATGTGCTCGACCGCGTCGATCTCGTGCTGGTGATGACGGTCAATCCAGGATTTGGCGGCCAGTCCTTCCTCGAGTCCCAGCTCGAGAAGATCGAACGGATCAGAGTTATGATCGGCGATCGGCCGATCCGGCTCGAGGTCGATGGCGGTATCACGCGCGACAATGCCGCCGCCGTGGCGGCAGCGGGCGCCGATACGCTGGTGGCGGGTTCCGCGGTGTTTCGCGGCAAGAGCGTTGCCGACTATGCCGCTAACATCGGGGCAATTCGCATCGCTGCCGAGACGGGCCGGGCTCCGAAGCGGCGAAATAATGCCATGCAGCCGATGCGCCTCGGCGAAGGCGCGCGCATCCGGTAGATTACGGGCAGCGGCATCGGGCGATTGCGCATCGGACATCGATGGCTCGGGAACCGGCATTTTTCCCGGAGTCTTACGGAGAACCAGCAACGACTCGGCAATGCCTTTCATGCCGGGGTAACCAACGGTGTCGAAGTACGCACGCGATTAACGACGACGCAATGCGCCGCTCCACAATCTGTGGTTCAAGAACTGCAGAGTGTGTGGGATGCAGATTCAATATCTTCACTGGAATGCTGCCCATGGCTGGCGCGGAGCGGATGCCCTGTGCGAGCCTGCTCAGCTCGTGCTCTATTTCGGCAGCCGCGATGGACTGGCTAGCGGCGAGCGCTATCGCGAACTTCGTGACCTCTATCCGGACGGCCATATCGTCGGCTGTAGCGCGGGCGGGCAGATCCATGGCGATGATATCAGTGACGACGAAGTCGTTGCCGTTGCCCTGCATTTCGAGCGTACACAGGTGCGGCTTGCGAGCGAGGTCGTTGCGTCCCGCGACGGCTCGCGCGCCTGCGGCGAGCGCCTCGCCAGGCAGCTGACGGCTCCTGATCTGGCAGGCCTCTTCGTTCTGTCCGACGGGCTGGTGGTGAATGGCAACGAGCTGGTTGCCGGCATCAACGGGATCGTGAGACCGGATTTGACCGTCACGGGTGGTCTGGCGGCCGATGCGACCAAGTTCGAACAGACCCTGGTCGGGGTCGATGGCGTGCCTGCGCCGAATCTCGTCGCCGCGATCGGCTTCTACGGCGCGTCCTTCCGCTTTGCGCATGGCTGTGCCGGCGGTTGGGACGTGTTCGGTCCGCGCCGGAAAGTCACGCGGTCGGAAGGATCCGTGGTGATGCAGCTCGACGGAGAGCCGTCACTTGACCTCTATACCCGCTATCTCGGTGAGGAGGAGGCCGCAGCCATGCCGGGCTCGGGCCTCGAATTCCCCTTGCGCATTCACGACGATGCCGAGCCGGATCGGCAGATCGTGCGCTCAGTGTTTGCGGTGGATCGCAATGCCCGCACCCTGACCTTCGCCGCCGACATTCCGGAAGGATGTACCGCGCAATTGATGCGCGCCAATTTCGACAGCCTCGCCGCCGGCGCCGGCGAAGCCGGCAGGCAGGCGCGCAACGCACTCGCGGAAGGCGTTGCCGGCGACAAGCTTGCGATCCTGGTGAGCTGCACCGGCCGTCGCAGGGTGATGGGGCAGCGCACGCAGGACGAGCTGGATGCAGTCGCCGCCGAGCTCGGCGAGGACGTCGTTCGGATCGGATTCTACTCCTACGGCGAGATCGCCCCGCCGGCCGCATCCGGCCGCTGCGAACTGCATAACCAGACCATGACCGTCACTGTCATCGCGGAGGCCGCGGCTTGACCATGCATCGGCTGATCGCAAGACAGATTCGCCAGTCGACGGACGAGTCCGGACAGGTCGATCTGACCAGGCTCGGCGAGCTCGTCAGCGCGGCCTATGAGGAGAGCGACCGCGATCGCCGTCGCACCGATCGTGCGATCAAGCTGATGATCGAGGAGCTCGAACAGACGCACAAGCGCGCCGAGCATGATCTGCTGCGGGCGCGCGAGTTTCTCGACAGCATCATCGAGAACATTCCGATCGCGGTGTTCGCCAAGGATGCGAAGGACTCCCGTTATGTCCTGCTCAACCGTGCCGGCGAAGAATATTACGGCATGAAGCGCGAGGCGATGCTGGGCAGGACTCCGCAAGAGATATTCCCGGACAATATCGCCCGCGTCGTCAACGAGCAGGATCGCCGCGTGGTCGACAGCGGCACGCCGCTGCTCCTAGAAGGCCATCGGCTCGAAGCCGGCGTCAATGGCCGCGATCGCCTGGTCAATTCGCGCAAGCTGCTGATCAGGGACGGCAATGGCGCGCCGCAATATCTGGTCGGCGTGATCGAGGATGTCACCGAGAGGATCACGAACGAGGCGCGGATCAGCCATCTCGCGCATCATGATGCCTTGACCGACCTGCCGAACCGCAGTGCCTTCAACGCCGCGCTCGACGAGCGGCTGGAGCGGGCGCAAGAGACGGCGACCAGCTTTGCCGTGCTCAGCCTCGACCTCGACCGCTTCAAGGAGGTCAACGACGTGTTCGGCCATCCCGTCGGCGACATGCTGATGCGGACGGCGGCGGACCGATTTGCCGCGGAGGCCGACGGTGCCTTCGTCGCCCGTATCGGCGGCGACGAGTTCATGATCCTGATGCCTGACGACATCAGCCGCGAGACAGTTCTGGGACTCGCCGAACGTCTGGTCGAGACGATCGGCAAGGAGCTCGAGGTCGACGACTATCTTCTTCATGTCGGCCTCAGCGTTGGCATCGCGTTTTATCCTGATGACGGCGTGAGCGCCGCCACGCTGCTCGCCAATGCCGATTCAGCTCTCTATCGCGCCAAGCGCGAGGGCAGGGGGCGGGTCCGCTGCTTCGAATCCGAGATGGACCAGGAGCTGCGCGACCGCAGGTTGTTGCAGCACGATCTGCGGCAGGCGCTGGAGCAAAACCAGTTCCTGGTCTACTTCCAGCCGCAGGCGCGGGTGGATGGCGAGGTCATCGGCTTCGAGGCTCTGCTGCGCTGGAACCATCCGACACGTGGCTTCGTGCCGCCGGACCAGTTCATTCCGCTCGCCGAGGAGAACGGGCTGATCGTCGAGATCGGCGAGTGGGTCTTGCGCGAAGCATGTCGCGAGGCGGCATCCTGGCCGCGGCCGCTCCAGGTCGCCGTCAATTTGTCGCCGGTTCAGTTCCAGGCGGGGGATCTCGAACGTTCGATCCACCAGATCCTGCTGGAGACGGGGCTTACGCCGACGCGACTCGAGGTCGAGATCACCGAGGGGGTGCTGATCGGGGATTTCACCCGCGCGCTCAATCTGCTGCGGCGGTTGAAGGCGCTCGGCATCCGCATCGCGATGGACGATTTCGGCACCGGCTATTCGTCGCTGTCCTATCTGCAGTCGTTCCCGTTCGACAAGATCAAGATCGACCGCAGTTTCATCTCCAATCTGGAGACGAAGCCGCAATCGGCCGAGATCGTTCGCGCGGTCTTGAGCCTCGCGCACGCGCTGAAGATCCCGGTCATCGCCGAAGGGGTGGAAACGGAAGCGCAGCGTGCCTTCCTGGCGCGCGAGGCCTGCGAGGAGATGCAGGGCTATCTGGTCGGCCGGCCCGACCTCATCGAGCGCTACCTCGATCTGGTCGGCGTAACCGTGGAGCGACGGCGCTACGCCTAGCCGCTGCAGCGTGCGGCGTTCCGGGCGTCATTCGACATCATTTGGAACTTTGGCCCGGAGATATATTTCCTAACAATCAGGCGGGACCGGGCGTGAGGACGGGTGCAGCAAATCTTTCGCATAGCCGCCATCGGCCTGACGCAAATCAGAGCAATAAGCTCTGTAAGTGCGAGGGAGGGTCTCATGGAGAACGTACGTCGCTACCGGGCGCTGGCGTCCCTCTGTCGTCAGCAGGCGGCCTACCGGCCGCTCCAGAACTGGCAACTCCTCGGCCAAGCTGAACATTTCGAATATCTCGCCGAAGTCGAGCTCAAGGCGCATTTCGACGCGTGCAACCTGCGACAGGACGAGAGCGCCGCAGCGGCCGCGACATGGGAGACCCCGGTGGCGGCTTGATGGCACCGGGCCGGCTCAATGCGACATCAGCGTCGGCACCGTCATGGCTTCCAGCATGGCACGGGTGACGCCGCCAAGAACGCGCTCCTGCAATCGCGAATGGCCGTAGCCGCCCATCACCAGGAGATCGAGTGCCTCATCGGCCGCCAGCGACAGGATGGTCGGTTGGATGTCGGCGCGCGTCGCCGACAGGCTGATCGTGCGGGTCGACAGTCCGCGCCGGCCGAGATGTCTTGCTAGGCTGTTGGCTGACGCGTCGCCGGGGACCGCGTCGGCCTCGTTGATGGTGATGATCACGATCTCGTCGGCACGTGCCAGGAACGGCGCCGCGTCGCGCACGGCGCGGGCAGCGAGGCGGCTGCCGTCCCAGCAGATGCCGATTCGTGCCGCCTTGAAAGCTCCACGGAATGTGTAGGGCAGGAACAGCACCGGGCCGCCCGACTGGAACAGGATCTCGCCCGGCACGTCGTTGTCGAACGAGCTGTGCGCCGGATCGGGCTGAAGCACGACGCTGAGGTCGTGCAGCCGCGCCATCTCGCCGAGCGAGCCCGCCGCATCCACCGGGATCGCGCCGAGCGGGCGCAAGGTGTAGGAGACGCCGGCGTTCGCCGCTTCGATTCCGAACACCGAGAGTGCGGCTTCGGCCCGCTCCAGTGCGCGCTCGCGTTCCAGCTCGAATACGGCAGCCACCGCCGCGCCGCCCTCCATCACATAGGCAGCACTGGTTGCGACATAGCCGATCGCGACCGCGTCGAGCTGGGCGTTGAACTGCGCGGCGAGCGAAATCGAGCCCTCGACGGCTGCGCGCATGGGACGCTCGGTGGGGATGTGGACGAGAATGTCTTTGTACATGGGGCGCCTCCGATGAAGATCATTCGGTGGCTGTAGTTTTTCACTGCCCGGAGGACCCGCGTTGAGCTGCATCAAATGCGCCGGGACGATCTTTCCCTGGGTGCCCGCCCGCATATCCTTTGCCAAGATTTAATCGGACGGACGGGACGTCGTAAGGTGACGATCTCCATGTTGGACGCAAGGCGACACCTTACCCAACATGGACATTTCGACATGAACGATCACGTTAACTCCGACACCACGACGTCCCGCAAGATCTTGAGGCCGCGCCGGCTCGCGCTGCTCGGCAGCGTGGCCGCGCTCGGCGTCGCCGTGCTGGCGGTATCGCCCGCCTCTTCGCCGTTCGGCATGGCCTCCTTCATTGCGCCGGCCCAGGCCGCGGAATCCGCCGCAACGCCGCCGGGTTTCGGTGATCTGGTCAGCAAGGTCAAGCCCGCCGTCATCTCGGTGCGGGTCAGGATCGACCAGGACAACGACAAGAATGCGATGCTGCAGCAGAACCGGATGGACTCCGACGAGGACTCCCCATTCGACCAATTCTCGCGGCAGTTCGGCTTCCGCTTTCCGGGCGGTCCGAACGGCTTGCCGCGCCAGCGCCATCAGATGGTCACGGGCGAAGGCTCCGGCTTCTTCATTTCCGCCGACGGCTACGCCGTGACCAACAACCACGTCGTCGACCACGCCGAGTCGGTGCAGGTGACCATGGATGACGGCACGACCTATACCGCGAAAGTGGTCGGCACCGATCCGAAGACCGATCTGGCGCTGATCAAGGTCGACGGTAAGAAGGACTTTCCGTTCGTCAAATTCTCCGACCAGAAGCCCCGCATCGGCGACTGGGTGGTCGCGGTCGGCAATCCCTTCGGTCTCGGCGGCACCGTGACCGCCGGCATCGTTTCGGCCAGCGGCCGCGACATCGGCAACGGGCCCTATGACGATTTCATCCAGATCGACGCGCCGATCAACAAGGGCAATTCCGGCGGCCCGGCCTTCGACATGAACGGCAACGTGATCGGCGTGAACACCGCGATCTTCTCGCCCTCCGGCGGCTCGGTCGGCATCGGCTTCGACATTCCGGCCTCGACTGCAAAACTCGTCGTCGCGCAACTGAAGGACAAGGGCGCGGTGACCCGCGGCTGGCTCGGCGTGCAGGTGCAGCCGGTGACGGCAGAGATTGCCGACAGCCTCGGCCTCAAGGAGGCGCGCGGCGCGATCGTCGACAATCCGCAGGATGGCAGCCCCGCGGCGAAGGCCGGCATCGAGGCGGGTGACGTCATCACCGCCGTCAACGGCACCGCGATCAAGGACTCCCGTGATCTCGCCCGGACCATCGCCACCCTGGCCCCGGGCAGCTCGGTGAAGCTCGACGTGTTCCACAATGGCGGCACGAGGACGCTGACGCTCGCGCTCGGCGAGCTGCCGAACGAGCGGCAAGCTAAAGCGAATGGCGGCTCTGACGAGGGCAGTGGGCAGTCGAACGCGGGTACGCCGCGCCTCGGCCTCGCCCTGGCGCCGGCCAGCGAGGTTCAGGGCGCCGGCCAGAAGGGCGTCGTCGTCACGCAGGTCGATCCGCAAGGTCCGGCCGCGCAGCGCGGCATCCAGACCGGCGACGTCATCCTCAATGTCGGTGGCAAGGCGGTTGCCAATGTCGGCGAGGTTCGCACGGAACTGGCCCAGGCCAAATCGTCTGGCAAGCGCAGCGTGCTGTTGCAGGTCAGAAGCGCCGAGGCGACGAGGTTCGTCGCGGTGCCGCTCGCGTAACGCGAACGGCTCCCCCACCCATCCAAAAGGGCGGCCCTCGGGCCGCCCTTTCCTTTCGCCTTCAGGATCTGCGGCGGGCTCCGATAACATTCTCGTTAACGGCAGGGATGGTGACGCGGTTCATACGAAAAAGCCGTGTTCGGCCATCACAGTTCCGATGCTCGTCGGCAACGACGCTGCCGAGTGATTGCAAGCGTGGAACTCCGAACTTCCGGCCGCTTTGTGGAACTGGCCGGTGGTTCGTATTTGATCGGTGCCGACATGGGTCGATTGAAGCTCTCGCTGAGAGGTGCGCTGCTCGTGGCGCCGCTGGTGCTGTGGGGCGGAAGCGCGCTCGGTCGTGATGACGGCCGCTACGCGAACTCGCCCCTCAAGCCGTGGTTCGACAGCCTGCGCAGCCACCTCGGTCCCTGCTGCTCGGACGCCGACGGTTTTGCCGTCTCCGACCCCGATTGGGAATCGCATAACGGGCATTATCGCGTGCGTCTCGACGGGGAGTGGATCGAAGTGCCGGACGAAGCCGTCATCACCGAGCCGAACCGCGCCGGCCGCACCATGGTGTGGCCGGTGAAGACGGCCTTCGGAATCTCGATCCGCTGCTTCATGCCCGGCAGCATGATCTGAGGCGTCAGCGTCAACGCTTGCTGGATTTGCGCTTCGACGACTTCCTGCTTGTCTTCTTGGCTGTCTTCCTGCTCGTCCGCTTCTTGGACGACTTCTTGCTCGCCTTCTTCGGGACCTTCTTGCCCTTCTTGCGCGCCTTCGACAGTCCGATTGCGATCGCCTGCTTGCGACTCTTCACGCGTCCGCCACGGCCTTTGCGACCGCTCTTTGCCGTGCCCTTCTTGTAGCGCCGCATCTCGCTTTCGACATCGCTGCCGGAGCTGCGCGAGTAGCGGCGCTTCTTTGCCTTGCGTGCCATGCATGTTCTCCCTTGGCCCGGGAGAACCGTTCGAAACGAGCATGGTTCCCGAAAGAGCGCGCGACCTTGCGGGCGAAGGCCTAGAACGAATTCGCCAGCGCGATCTCCGCCTCCAGCACCTGGATGCGCCGTGCCGCCTCGCTGGACGACAGATCGCGCGCATATTGTGCGGGCTGATAGGCCTCTTCGCTCAGTCGTTTCAGCTTCAGTCCTTGCGCCCGGGTCATCTGCTCGGCGAGGAAGAGCTTGGCGTTGTATTGACCTTGAGCCTGCATTTGACATCTCCATTTCCGAAATCGTGACTTGACTATATGTTCTTATTTTGTTCTAACAAGCCATGGACAACAGATTTAATGAAATTCGACGTAAGATCAGTGCTTTGAGGCTGGAGATGGCGGCCGTCGAGGCCGCCGTGCGCGATCGCGTCAACGGCGGTCGCGATTGCACCGAACAGGCCCTGACGCAGATGGATCTGCGGCGGAAGATCAATCTGCTGAGCGACGAATGGAAGGCTGCCGGCGGCGGCGATGTCCTGCCTGACGTTGGCGACCGGGTCCGCCTTCACCTCGTGAAGACAACAATCGGCCATTCCGCGCGCGCGAGCATGCGGCGCTGAAACCTTGGAGAGGGCGCTGTGGAGGAGGTCCAGGACACTTACCGGATCTTGAAGCTACGTGCCGAGATTCCCGAATTGCGATCTGCCATCCGGCAATTGTAGCGCGCGGGTCTCGATGACGATGCGGCCCAGTTTTTGATCGGACGCAAGCGATGGCGACTCATCTGAATCGCATCGCGCTTTAGCCGCAGGCGCGACCTTGCAGCGCGCCGGCCGCAATGAGCCGGTGCGGACGCCGGACGATGTGTGGCTCCATTGCCGATCACGCATCAAGAATGGAGCCCCGCGTCGCCGCGGGGCCCGATGTCATGCCGGCCTGAGCTCACTTGGTGTTGCTCATGCCCTTGCTGTTCTGGTTGGTCATGGTGCCGCCTTGGTCTGAGCCGGGGCCCGAACCACCTTGGCCGGAGGGATCTGCGCCCTTGGACGACTTGGTGTTGGCGCCCGTGGTCTGCGACGACGACATCGAGGATCCATGTTTCGCCTTGTGTGACTTGGCCTGCGCGGCGAGCGGTGCGGCGGCGAGGCCGGCTGCCAACATTGCGGTGAGAACGAGCTTTGCCGTTGTCATGCGAGGGAACTCCCTGGGTTAAATTGACGCAGGCAGCCAACCGCCATTTGCCGCAGGAGTTCCCAACAAAGCTGCTGCCGCGTTCCGCGCGTGCTTCAAGATTGCTTGTCCTCGACGAGGATGAAGACGGCGCCGGTGAGTGTCGCGCCGATCGTGAACGTCGTCACCAGGGTGAGCGCGAAGATGGTCGCAGCTTGGCTTCCACCGTTGTTGAGCAGGTTTGCGACGGCGGGATTGGACAGGATCAGCGCGAGACTGAAGGAGAGGCCGAGGGCCGCCCCCATCATGGCATGCGTCATCAGCTTGACGAGGCCGCTCGCAGAGATCAGATCCGACGACTTTTTGGTGCGCATGGGAACCGCATCCCGACTTGGCATGCAACGCGGGCGATACGCGCCGGTTCCAATTGAATGAAGGAATTGTCATCCCCGGCTTCATCCGACGTTCATGCCGGGCTTGCGAGGATGAGTGCCAGCAAAACGGGAACATCGATATGGGTAAGGTAGTCTTTCTTTACCGCTCGCTGGCCTATCGCAACGCCGCCGCGGACATTCTGCGCAAGGCACGCAAGCTGCCGCGCGGCGCAGAGCGAAGCGCGGCTCGCCGCTACGCCAGGGCGCTCCGCGATCTCGCCCAGACGGAAGCCTGGCTCGAAGGCCGGGTTGCACGCGAGCCGCGGACGGCGCAACGCATGACCAGCGCGGCGTCCGGCTAATGCTTTGCCGCTCCGTTGGAAGCGAAGCGGAAGGCGCACGCTTCTTGTCTTGACGCGCCTTCTCGACGCGAGCCGGTCGCCACTTCGCCGGAAAAGGCTCTAACCGGATGCGCGCTGCAATTCGGCGGAGCTGGCATCCTCGAATTTGCCGGTTGTGGTCGTCGTCGGCGTTTTGCGTGTCAATGGCACCTGCAGACGGCACAACAGGCCTTCGGCTCGCCAATCGAACTGCGCCTGTCCGCCGAGCTGGGACTCGACGCTCGCAAGCAGGCTTCGTGTGCCGAAGCCGCGCGATTTCGGCGTCATGACGAGCGGACCGCCGGATTCTTCCCAGCTCAGCGTGAGCAATTGGTCCTCGACCTGCCAGCTGATCGTGAGCCGCCCCGACCTGGTCGAGAGGGCGCCATATTTGGCCGAGTTGGTGAAGAGCTCGTGCAGGGCAAGCGCCAGCGTCTGGGCTGTCGCCGGCAGCAGCTGAACCTCCGGACCCGCCAACACGATCTGGCCACCAAGCGAGTAGGGCGCCAGCTCCTCGTCGATCAGCCTGGAGAGCTCGGCGCCCTGCCAGCTCGACAGCGACAGGATCGTGTGCACGCGCGCCAGCGCATTGATACGGCCCTCGACGGCGTTGACATAGGCCTTGACCTCGTCGGCACGGGTGAGGCGCACGATCGACTGCGCCAGCGCCAGCGCATTCTTGGCGCGATGATCGACTTCCCGCGCCAGCAGATTCTGCCGTTCCTCGGCACGCTTGCGTTCGGTGATGTCCACGGTGACGCCGCTGACGCGAACGACGCGACTGCTATCGTCCACCGTGGCTGCCGCCGTGCCGACGCACCAGCGCACCTCCCCGTCGGGCCGTATGATGCGGAACTCGGTCTCATAGGCCCGCGCGCCCTTGTTGAACTCGGCAATCGCCTTGCGCAACTGATCGACGTCGTCGGGATGCAGCAGCGCCTGAACGTTGGCCGGGTTGACCTCGAAGTTCTCGGGGCTGACGCCAAAGATGCGATATTGCCCCTCGTCCCACATCCAGTCGCCGCTGATCCAGTCCCAGTCCCAGGAACCCATCTTGCCGGCGGCGATCGCCATGCTGCGCCGTTGTTCGCTCTCGCGCAGCTTTGCCGTGGAGTTCTCCAGCTCCGCCGTGCGGGCGCGGACACGATCCTCGAGCTCCTGGTTCAGCCGTTCGAGCTCGCGGGTCTTGCGGTAGAGTTCGGCAAACACCTTGATCTTGGCGCGCAGCACCTCCGGCACGACCGGGACCGGCACGTAATCGACCGCGCCCATCTCGTAGCCGCGCAGCCGGTCGATGTCGCTGACCTGGATGGCGGAGATGAAGATCATCGCGGTCTTCTGGAAGCGCGGATGCTCGCGGATCATCGCGGCGAGCTCGAAGCCGTCGAGCTCGGGCATGCAGACGTCGACCAGGATCACCGCGATCTCGGTCTTGAGCAGCACCTCCAGTGCCTCGCGTCCGGACGAGGCGATCACCAGGTTCTCGCCGAGATCCTTCAAGATCACCTCATAGGCGAGCAGCTTGGCCGGCTGGTCGTCGACGAGGAGGATGTTGACCTTTTCGTGGTCCATTCGCGGATCCAACTCAGCGGTGCAGCCACATGCGGATCGCAAGCAGCAATTGATCGGTGTTGACGGGTTTGGCGAGATAGTCGGACGCACCGGCCTCCAGGCATTTTTCGCGGTCGCCCTTCATCGCCTTGGCGGTCAGCGCAATGATCGGAAGGCGGGCGAAGGCCGGATTTTCGCGAATGACGCCGATGGTCTGATAGCCATCCATCTGCGGCATCATGATGTCCATCAGCACGATGGCGATTTCCGGATTGGATTCGACCAGCGCCACCGCCTCGCTGCCGGTCGTGGCGGTCAGCACCTTCATGCCGCGCCGCTCCAGCACGCTCGATAGCGCGAAAATGTTGCGAGCGTCGTCGTCGACGAGCAGCGCGGTCTTGCCGATCAGGTCTTCGTCGGAGCTGTTCAGCTTCTCCAGCATGCGCTGCTTCTCGATCGGAAGCTCCGTGATCACGCGGTGCAGGAACAGTGCGGTCTCGTCGAGCAGCCGTTCCGGCGATTCCACGCCCTTGACCACGATGCTGCGCGCCATGGTGTGGAGTTCCGCATCTTCCTCCGCCGAAAGCTCGCGGCCGGTGAAGACGACGACCGGAACATTCGACAGCGCCTCGTCATTGCGGATCTGGTCCAGCACCTCGAAGCCGCTCATGTCGGGCAGCCTGAGGTCGAGCACGACGCAGTCGCAAGGCGCCTCGCGCAGCGTCGAGAGCGCGCCGGCGCCGGTGGCGGTCGTCACGATCTCGATGTCGTCGTGATGCAGCAGCTCGCGGATCGAGAGCTGCTCGGCCTCGTTGTCCTCGACGATCAGGAGCCGCTTGCGCCGCGGCCGCGCATATTCCTTGATCTGGGTCAGGGCGGCGGCGACGCCTTCGGTCGTCGTCGGCTTGTTGACGAAGGAGAATGCACCTCGCGCCAGCGCGTGCTGGCGGTCCTCGTCGAGCGTGATGATCTGCACCGGGATGTGACGGGTCAGCGGATTGTGCTTGAGCTGGCTCAGCACGGTCCAGCCCAGCATGTCGGGCAGGAACACGTCGAGCGAGACCGCTCTCGGCTGGTACTGCTTGGCGAGCTCCAGCGCCTCCGCGCCACGGGCGGCGACCAGCACCTTGAACCCCTTGTCGCGCGCGAGGTCGACCAGCACACGTGCATAATGCGGGTCGTCCTCGACGATCAGGAGGATACTGTCGCCTGGCTCGAGATTGAGCCGGTCGTCGGGAAGCTGCTCGATGACGCGCTGCTGGTCAGGTGCGGCGGGCTGCAGCGCCGGCGGTTGGTTGTGTTGCTGCGGGGCCGGCGCAGCACGCGGTGCGAGCGTCGGGCCGGAATATTTCAACGGCAGATAAAGGGTGAAGGACGAGCCCTTGCCCGGTGCGCTGCGCAGATGGATCTCGCCGCCGAGCAGGCTCGCGAGCTCGCGGCTGATGGCGAGGCCAAGGCCGGTGCCGCCGTATTTCCGGCTGGTACCGGCATCGGCCTGCTGGAACGCCTCGAAGATCAGCTTCTGCTTCTCCACGGGAATGCCGATGCCGGTGTCGGACACTTCGAACGCGATCACGGCCGGCGCGGAGTTCAGCACCGGATGATCCGTTCCCCAGCCGCCGACCGCTGCGGTGACCTTCAGGCGCACCTCGCCTTCGGCTGTGAACTTGAAGGCGTTGGAGAGCAGGTTCTTCAGGACCTGCTGCAGACGCTTGGAGTCGGTGACGATGCTGCGCGGCAGGGTCGGATCGACGTCGATCTTGAACGACAGGTTGCGGTTGTCCGCCTCGTGCCGGAACGGCCGTCCGACGGTCTCGAGAAGGTTTGCGGTCAGGATCTCCTCGGCGTCCACCGTCACCGTGCCGGATTCGATCTTGGACAGATCGAGGATGTCGCTGATGAGATTGAGCAGATCGGTGCCGGCGCCGTGGATGGTGCGGGCGAACTCGACCTGCTTGGCCGTAAGGTTGCCGTCCGGATTGTCGGTGAGCTGCTGTCCGAGGATCAGGATCGAGTTCAGCGGCGTGCGCAGCTCGTGGCTCATATTGGCGAGGAATTCGGACTTGTACTTCGAGGTCAGTGCAAGCTCGGTCGCCTTTTCCTCCAGCGCGCGGCGGGCCTGCTCGATCTCCTGGTTCTTGCGCTCGACCTCGACGTTGCGCTCGGCGAGCTGCTGCGCCTTCTGTTCGAGCTGGTCGTTGGTCTGCTGCAATTCGCGCTGCTGGGTCTGGAGCTCGCCGGCGAGCTGCTGCGATTGCTTGAGCAGGCCTTCGGTCTGCATCGTCGCTTCGATCGAATTGAGCACGATGCCGATGGAGTCGGTGAGCTGCTCCAGGAACGTCATCTGCGAGGTCGTGAAGGAGACGAGCGAGGCGAGCTCGATCACGGCCTTGACCTGGCCTTCGAACAGCACCGGCAGCACGACGAGGTTCTTCGGCGCGACGCGGAACAGCGCCGAGTTGATCGGCACGACGTCGGAGGGAATGTCGGCGACCACGCGCGGCCGCTTGTCGAGCGCGCACTGGCCGATCAGGCCCTCGCCGAACTGCAGCACGCGCTGATAGGGGTAGACGCCATCGCTGGCATAGGAGGCCAGCAGCAGCAGCTGCGGATTGCCCTCGCTCTCGACCTGGTAGATCACGCCGGTATGGGCGTTCACCAGCGGCGACAATTCGGTGAGCAGCAGCCGGCCGACGGTGGCGAGATCGCGCTGGCCCTGAAGCATGTTGGTGAATTTGGCGAGATTTGTCTTCAGCCAGTCCTGCTCGGTGTTCAGCTCCGTCGTGAGACGGAGGTTGGTGATCATCGTGTTGATGTTGTCTTTCAGTTCGGCCACCTCGCCGCGGGCGTCGACCTGGATCGATCGCGTCAGGTCGCCCTTGGTGACGGCGGTCGCCACCTCGGCGATCGCGCGCACCTGCGAGGTGAGGTTGGCGGCGAGCAGGTTGACGTTGCCGGTGAGGTCCTTCCAGGTGCCGGCCGCACCCGGCACGTTGGCCTGACCGCCGAGGCGGCCCTCGACGCCGACCTCGCGCGCCACCGACGTCACCTGGTCGGCGAAGGTCGCGAGCGTTTCGGTCATGTTGTTGATGGTGTCGGCGAGCGCGGCGACCTCGCCCTTCGATTTCACGGTGAGGTTCTGCTTCAGATCGCCGTTGGCGACCGCCGTCACCACCTTGACGATGCCGCGGACCTGCTCGGTCAGATTGGCCGCCATGAAGTTGACGGTATCCGTGAGGTCCTTCCAGGTGCCGGCGACGCCGGGCACCTGGGCCTGGCCGCCGAGCTTGCCTTCGGTGCCGACCTCGCGCGCCACGCGCGTCACTTCGCCGGCGAAGGCGTTGAGCTGGTCCACCATGGTGTTGATGGTGTTCTTGAGCTCGAGGATTTCGCCCTTCACGTCGACGGTGATCTTGCGCGAGAGGTCGCCGCGCGCGACCGCAGTGGTGACTTCGGCGATGTTGCGGACCTGGGTGGTGAGGTTCGCGGCCAGCAGGTTGACGTTGTCGGTGAGGTCCTTCCAGGTGCCGCCGACGCCGGGAACGACGGCCTGACCGCCGAGCCGGCCCTCGGTGCCGACCTCGCGCGCGACGCGCGTCACTTCGGCGGCGAAGGAGCGGAGCTGCTCGACCATGGTGTTCAAGGTGTCCTTGAGCAGCAGGATCTCGCCGCGCACGTCCACCGTGATCTTCTTCGACAGGTCGCCGCCGGCGATCGCGGTCGCGACCTCGGCGATGTTGCGGACCTGGGCGGTGAGGTTCGAGGCCATGAAGTTGACGTTGTCGGTGAGGTCCTTCCAGGTGCCAGCAACGCCGGGCACCTCGGCCTGGCCGCCGAGCTTGCCTTCGGTGCCGACCTCGCGTGCCACGCGCGTCACCTCGCCGGCAAAGCCGTTGAGCTGGTCCACCATGGTGTTGATGGTGTTCTTCAGCTCGAGGATTTCGCCCTTTACGTCCACGGTGATCTTGCGCGACAAGTCACCGCGCGCCACCGCGGTGGTGACCTCGGCGATGTTGCGGACCTGGGCGGTGAGGTTGCCCGCCATCGAATTGACGCTGTCGGTGAGGTCCTTCCAGGTGCCGGCGACGCCGGGCACGTTGGCCTGACCGCCGAGGCGGCCTTCGGTGCCGACCTCGCGCGCGACGCGCGTCACCTCGCCCGCGAAGCGGTTGAGCTGGTCGACCATCGTGTTCAGCGTGTCCTTGAGCTGCAGGATCTCGCCGCGCACGTCCACGGTGATCTTGCGCGACAGGTCGCCGCCGGCGATCGCGGTCGCGACTTCTGCGATGTTGCGGACCTGGGCGGTGAGGTTGCCCGCCATCGAGTTCACGGAGTCGGTGAGGTCCTTCCAGGTGCCGGCGACGCCGGGCACGCCAGCCTGGCCGCCGAGCTTGCCGTCGGTGCCGACCTCGCGCGCCACGCGCGTGACCTCACCGGCGAAGGCGTTGAGCTGGTCCACCATCGTGTTCAGCGTTTCCTTCAGCTGAAGGATTTCGCCCGACACGTTCACCGTGATCTTCTTCGACAAATCGCCCTTGGCGACCGCGGTCGCGACCTCGGCGATGTTGCGGACCTGGCCGGTCAGGTTCGAGGCCATCGAGTTGACGCTGTCAGTGAGGTCCTTCCAGGTGCCGCCGACGCCGCGCACGACGGCCTGGCCGCCGAGCTTGCCCTCGGTGCCGACCTCACGCGCCACGCGCGTCACCTCGCCGGCGAAGGCGTTGAGCTGGTCCACCATGGTGTTGATGGTGTCCTTCAGCTCCAGGATCTCGCCGCGCACGTCCACCGTGATTTTCTTCGACAAGTCGCCGCCCGCCACCGCGGTCGTCACCTCGGCGATGTTGCGGACCTGTGCGGTCAGGTTCGAGGCCATCGAGTTGACGCTCTCGGTGAGGTCCTTCCAGGTGCCGGCGACGCCGAGCACGTTGGCCTGGCCGCCGAGCCGGCCCTCGGTGCCGACCTCGCGCGCCACGCGCGTCACTTCGCCGGCGAAGGCGTTGAGCTGGTCGACCATGGTGTTGAGCGTCTCCTTCAGCTGAAGGATTTCGCCCGAGACGTTCACCGTGATCTTCTTCGAGAGGTCGCCGCTCGCGATTGCGGTTGCGACGTCGGCGATGTTGCGGACCTGCGCGGTCAGGTTCGAGGCCATGAAGTTGACGTTGTCGGTGAGGTCCTTCCAGGTGCCGGCCACACCGGGCACCTGGGCCTGGCCGCCGAGCTTGCCTTCGGTGCCGACCTCGCGCGCCACGCGCGTCACTTCGGAGGCGAACGAGTTGAGCTGGTCCACCATGGTGTTGATGGTGTCCTTCAGCTCCAGGATCTCGCCGCGCACGTCCACCGTGATCTTGCGCGACAGGTCGCCGCGCGCCACGGCGGTGGTGACGTTGGCGATGTTGCGGACCTGAGCGGTCAGGTTGCCGCACATCGCGTTGACGGAGTCGGTCAGGTCCTTCCAGGTGCCGGCGACACCGGGCACGATGGCCTGGCCGCCCAGCTTGCCGTCGGTGCCGACCTCGCGCGCCACGCGCGTCACTTCGGAGGCGAAGGAGCGCAGCTGGTCCACCATCGTGTTGATGGCTTCCTTGAGCTGGAGGATCTCGCCGCGGACGTCGACCGTGATCTTCTTGGAGAGGTCGCCGTTGGCGACCGCGATCGTCACTTCGGCGATGTTGCGAACCTGATTGGTCAGGTTGTTCGCCATCGAGTTGACGCTCTCGGTGAGGTCTTTCCAAACGCCGGTCACCTCGGGCACCTGGGCCTGGCCGCCGAGCTTGCCTTCGGTGCCGACCTCGCGCGCCACGCGCGTCACCTCGGAGGTGAACACGCCGAGTTGCTTGATCATGGTGTTGACGATATTGGCCGATTGCAGGAATTCGCCCCGCAATGGCCGGCCGTCGACGTCGAGCTTGACGGTCTGAAGCAGGTCGCCTTGGGCGACGGCGGCGACCGCGCGGGTCACCTCGCGCGTCGGCCACAACAGGTCGTCGATCAGCGTGTTGACGGAACCTTCCATGTCGGCCCAGGAGCCCGAGGCAAGGCCGAATTTCACGCGCTGCCGGGTCTTGCCTTCGCGGCCGACCACCTGGCCGACCAGCTCGAGCTGTTGCGCCATGCGCTGGTTGGCGGCGATGATTTCATTAAAAGTGTCGGCGATCTTGCCGTCGATGCCGAGGTAGTCACCGCTCATGCGCACCGAGAAATCGCCGCTGCGCATCGCCTGCAGGGCGAGCAGCAACTCGGCCCGCGAATCCGGGTCCGACACACCGTTGGTTTTTGGCCTTGGGACGCGACGACCGGAGCGTGATGCAGTTCCGGGATCGAGGTCGCTCATACTGATTCCCCCGCAAGCGTCGGCCGAATCCTAGGCAAGACGCGTTAGGTCAAAATAGAGCGTCAGCCAAATTCGAAATCAAGCGCCAAGGTCGCGGCGCGAGGAAATGGAACCTGTCTTGCTCAGCCCGACGTAAGCAACGCCGATCCCCGGAATTGGTTCCATACGAATTCGGAAAGAAGCGGCCTCCGCCGCCCCCCATACCTTGCCGGTCCGGGCATTGGCCTCCTTCGGAACGGAGCGCCAAGCCTCGCTGTTAGCCCGCAAAGAGGGAGAACGGATATGAAAGCAGGACTTGCCGCGATCGTCGTCATGCTGCTGGCCGGGTCGGCCTGGGCGCAAGGCGGAGCGCCCCGCGGCCGCGGGGCGGTGACCGGCGATCCCGCCGCCAGTTCCGCCAGCCCGCAGGCGGATACGCCGACCACAGGGGCAGCGACGCGCGCGAACCCGAGCGGAAGCGGCACTTCGTCTTCGGGCGGCAAGGATGACAATGGCGATGCAGGTCGGGACAAGATGCCGGAGAGCGACCGCACTGTGCGGCCGCAGAGCCAGCAGCATCATCCGAACGACAAATAGGGACGCTACTTGTCCGCCATGGTGTGCTCGGCATCCATGACTTGCGAGCGCAACAATGGGAGCTGTTCGCGCGCGAATGCTGCGAGTGCAGGATTGTCGGGCGCCTTCAGATAGCCTTCGAGCAGCTTGATGACCGATTGATATTCGGGAATCTGCGAGGCATAGAAGCTTCGGACGTAAGTCGGTCCGTCCGACGTCTCGGGCTCAACCAAGCTCGCGCCAACGGAGGTCGCCTTGTCGACGCGCGGCTCCGCGCCGATCGCCTGCTGTATCTGCTTCAGCGCCTTGTCGCGCTTGGCCGCTTCCTCGGCGCGCAGGGCCGCAAGGTTCTTGACCTCAGCGTTACCCTTCAGATCGGTGCTCTCGAGCAGGTCCTGCTGGAAGCGGCTGAAATTGTAGAGACCGTTGATGACGTCGGTGGCGCTCGGCGGGCGGTCGCCGGAGTTCCGTTCACCGGCGCTGTCGGCAAGCGCAGCGGTGCTGATGAAGGCCAGGATAATGGCGACGAGAATTCGCATCGGGTGTCAATGGCGGAGGGCAAGCGAAGTTCCCTGCTACATTACGATCCGGCAAGCAGGTTGCGATGCCAGAGTTCCGTCCCCACGTCCTTTCCTATGAAACAGTCTGACATCTTCAGAGACAACGCCGACAATTGTCTTCAGCTCGCCGAGCGCGCCGACGGACAGCCCGCGCACAAGCGTTATTCGCGTATGGCCGATGCCTGGACGGCCCTCGCGCACGAGCAGGATTGGCTCGATGGCGAGATCCCGCCCGTTGCCGCCCGTTTCCCTCAAGAGCGGGACGCGTGAGGACGCCGCGTGTGAGACGGCGCACGGAATGCAAGTGACCCATCCAGGACGATCAGGGAACAGTTCATCGCATCGGTTTTGATTCCAGAAGGAGGTTTGCAATGGCTCCACGTCTGGCTCTGCTTTCACTCATTCTCGCCTTTGGTGTCTCGGTCGCGTTTGCGACGGTGACGACGGTGCGCCAGGTGCATCTCGAGAATGCATCGGCCACGGTCCACGCGACGCGCAGCTAGCACCACGCCGGAACATTCGACGCCGCAATGCGTAAGCGCTTCGAGACATCATAAGAGGCGAGAGAACGTCATGGCGAATTCGCAAGGCATCGTTCGGGACCAGCGGGGCGAAGAGCAGCCGCGTGACAAGCAACGCGCGCAGACCGTTCATAAGGCAGATCCGCAGGGCTCGCCATCGCGTGAAGCGACGCGCGATCCCAAGCTCAGCGACGGGAGCAAGACGCCAGGGTCGGGCGCCATGCCTGACGGTTCAAGCGACGCGACGGGGTAGTCTGCAGTAGGAACCAGCTCTCGCGCGACGAGTCCCCTGGTTGCTTTCGGCTGTCATGCCCCCGGTGCGCCGGAAGCGACCTCCAGGACGGCCCTGGCACCCACCGGTGCCGGGGTCGTTCGCTTATGGGCGGCCGGCATGCCAGTCATTACGTTAGTCGTTGCTCTCGGGGTCTCCGTGAGTATGCCCGTCAGGTCCCCGGCCGAACACGCCGAAACTGCTCGATTTTACGCCGGCGGCGGCATCGACGCCCGCGGCGGCCAGTCCGAATTTGAGCAGCTCGCGGACAGCTGCCGCTCGCGTCGGCATGCGATGTTTGAAGCGGAAATCGTCGACAGCGGCCAACTCTTCCGGCGAGAGCATGACCTGAAGGCGCTCGGCGCGAAGATCATTCATGGTTGGTCACACAGATGAGTAGATTGAGTAGATTACTCAACGAACCAACTTGACGCGAGTTCCACAAGGGACGAGAAAGTCTCCAAATGAGTAGAAATATTCAGCAAAATCAATAGATTAATAGTTGCAACGAGTCGTCTGCTGGCGCATTCCCTTGGAAAGGGAGAGAAGCCATGACGGACGAGGTCAGGTTGCCTCGAAAGCTTTCCGAAGAGCCGGAAGCCCCCAAACCGGTGCGTCCAAGCCATCAGAAGGTCATCGAGCAGGTCGAGCGCTGGGCCAACAGCCCGGGACTGCAGCCACCGAGGACAGAAGGTCCGAAGACCGTCTAAGCGCGACGTTGTTCGTTCTCGCGCATCGATCAGCTTCAGACCGCTGCCGAGATGGACGGCTGTCGGGTTTTACGAGACGGTGCCGCGGCTGTTGGCTGATGGCCCGAGGCGCCCGGCCTGCTCGGTGCGGGAGGTGATGCGAAGCTTTCGTCTCAGCCACCACGCCAAAACCGAGACGGCAGCCCACGCCAGGACGGCGGCGATGAATGCGCCGATCACGTTTTTCGAGACCACGACGTAAAACACCGCAGCGAACGCTACGAGACCGATGCTTCCGAGGCCCGCACCCGCAGCATCGAGCGCTGCGGCTTGCTGCCCGCGTCGTTGTCCTTTAAGGCCGGCCTTTTCCTTGGCCCGGCGCTCATGGCTTTCGACCAGGGTTGCACTGGCACAGAAGATAGCGGGGAGTGCGAGGAAGAGCCCGCCGACGGAGATGCCGAAATGGCTGCCGATGAGGCCTGCCGCGACCGTCGCAAGGCCGCCAAGCGCGAAACGCACCGCATACTCGTACCAGTGCGT
This sequence comes from Bradyrhizobium centrosematis, assembly GCF_045571495.1. Lineage (NCBI taxonomy): Bacteria > Pseudomonadati > Pseudomonadota > Alphaproteobacteria > Hyphomicrobiales > Nitrobacteraceae > Bradyrhizobium > Bradyrhizobium centrosematis. The sequence continues at coordinate 5,607,285 of NZ_CP120703.1, read as the reverse complement.
CTGCTTGAGGGCGGATGATGATAGCTTTATCGGCATCAGGCAGCGCCTCCGAGACCGGCAAGCAAGCCGAAGGCGACCACGAGCCAAACCGTAAAGGCGAGGATGGTCGCCAGCAGCGCTCCGAGGCGAAATCGCATCAACATCTGGCAGACGGCGAGGCTGTAGCAGCCGAGGGCGACCGCGCCGTAGATCATGGTCCAACTCGCGGCCGCCGCGTATTGCGGGCCGTGCTGAACGACCGCGATGCCGAGCGTGGCGAGTGCGACTGACGGTGCCGCACCGAGAAGCCCGGCAAAGCTCTTCGGTCGAAGCATGTCGCCGAGGATCGCGAAGGCGGAGACAATCAAGCCGCCGGCGACGAAGCGCACCAGATATTCCGTCATGGCCGGCCCCGCGAAGCCGATGACCGCTGCGGCCGCGACCTTGCGAGCGTGAACGGCCTGAACAGTCGCTCGACGATGACGCCGAGCGTAAAGCCCGCCACGACGTCGCTGGCCCAATGCGCGAGCAGCGCCACGCGCGTCAACGACAACGCTACGGCGAGCGTTCGGGCCAAGCGGCGCGAGGGCGGCGGCAACAAGCCGGCTGCCGAGGCGAGGGCGCCCATGTGCACGGCATGGCCCGAGGGAAACGCGTCTCTCGACCGCCCTGAGAAGGGAACGCCACGCCAATGGCCCTTAACGGTGAGCCGGTCCGGTCTCGTCTGATCGAATAAGGATTTCAGAATATGCGGCAGCACGGCTGTTGCCAGCGAGACCATGAGAACATGATCCGCAACACGACGCTGCTGCGGTGACCGCAGCCGCGTGTAGAGCCATCCCGCCGCCGCGACCGCGACCAGCAGATGCTCGTCGGCGCCCCATGTCATTGCCTGGGCGGCGTGCTCGAGGCCTGAGTTGGTGTTGTCCGCGATCTCGTTCGCGATCGCCGTATCGATCCGGGTGGGTTTGACTGTTACGAGCGCCATCGGTCTGCCGGCGAGATTTCCTCCATGACAGATTTGTAAAAGCTGGAAGACAAAGATGGTTCCTGTGTTCCAGCGCGAGTGCAGCGGCTCGACTAAGGCTGGCCCGATCCACCCGCGGCGCCATACACCTGTCCGGTCGCATAGCTTGCGTCGGCAGCGGCAAGCTGCACGTAGATTGAAGCAAGCTCGACTGGCTGGCCGGGGCGGCCGAGCGGCGTCATGCCGCCGAATTTTTCGAGCTTGTCCATCGTGGCGCCGCCGGAGACCTGAAGCGGCGTCCAGATCGGTCCCGGCGCCACGCCGTTGACGCGGATGCCTTTGGAGGCGAGCTGCTTGGCCAGCGACTTCACATAGTTCATCGTCGCTGCCTTGGTCTGCGCATAATCGTAGAGATCCGGCGAGGGATCGTAGGCTTGCTCGGAGGTGGTGCCGATGATGCAGGAGCCGGGCTTGAGATGCGGCAGGGCCGCCTTGATGATCCAGAACGGTGCGTAGATGTTCGTCTTCATGGTCGCGTCGAAATCCTCCGACGAGATATCGAGGATGGAGGCGCGTGTCTGCTGCCGTGCGGCGTTGCAAACGACGACGTCGAGGCCGCCGAGGCCTTGTGCGGCCTGCTCGACCAGCTGCTTGCAGAAGGCTTCGTCCTTGAGGTCGCCCGGGATCGCAAGGCCGCTCCGCCCTTCCTTCTTGATCAGCGCGATCACTTCCTGTGCGTCGGGCTCTTCCGCGGGCAGATAGTTGATGGCGACATCGGCACCCTCGCGCGCATAAGCGATCGCGGCGGCCCGGCCCATGCCGGAATCGCCGCCCGTGATCAATGCCTTGCGGCCGGCGAGCCGGCCCGAGCCCTTGTAGCTGGTCTCGCCATGATCCGGCCGCGGCTCCATCTTGCCAGCAAGACCCGGCCAGGGCTGCGACTGCTTCTTGAACGGCGGCTTCGGATAGCGGCTGACGGGATCGATCAAAGCGTGCTCGGCCATGGACGTGTTTCCTTGCGCTGGGGGCGCCAGCGAGGCCGCCGCGAGCGATGCGCCTGCGGCGTGCACGACATGGCGGCGCGACAGGGAATTCTTGCTGTGGGACATGGTGCGCTCCGCGATGGACGAGGCTCAATGCGCGGAGGCGATCGACGTTGCTAAGCGAAGGACGCCGGGTGCGCCGGCGTCCTTCAGTAATACGTTACTTGTTGGACTGGCCGACGCTCGGCGCCTTGCCAAGCTCTTTGGCCATGTCGAGATGGTGCTTCAGGGCGGGCAGCGTCTTGCCGGCCCAATCCTTCAGCTCGGCATTGTCGCCGCCTTTGGCGTAACGCTCGAACAGCGAAACGGCATCCTCATGGGCGCTGACCTGATAGGAGTTGTAGTCCGAGCTGAAATCCTTGCCGTTCGCATTCTTGAGCTTGTCGAGCTTGCTCTGGTGCGAACTGTCGAGCTCCGTCGGAAGCGTCGCCTGGACTTTCTTGTCACCGACCAAGCCCTTGAGCTCGGTGCTGGTCTTGGTGTGGTCGGTGACCATCTGCTGAGCGAAGCTCTTCTCCTGCGCGTTGCCCTTCTGCTGGGCGAGCTTGCTCGACTCGATCTCGAACATGTCGCTGATTGCGACCTGTTTGACGAAGTCGGCGGTGCTCGGTGAGACGCCGAGCGCGGAATTGACGCCGGTCTTTTCGCCGAGCGATTGGGCGAGCGCAGGGCCTGCGAAAAGCACGCAAGCGAGGGCGATGACGACACGTTTCATGTTCGGTCACTCCAATTTGGATGCGCGGCCGGTTGCCGCGCGTTGTTGCGCCGATCAACCCGCCGCCGAGGCCGTGGTTCCTAACGATCAATCCGCGGGATTCCGTCCGGTGCGCGGATTGATGGGATCGGTCGGCTTGCGTCGAAGCCGCTCGGGCAGAAATGGTTCGGCCGGCACAGCGGTTGGGTCGGCTCGTACGTCGGCATGGCGCTGCGCCCGCTCATGCGGCGTCCGGTTGTCGTTGATGTGGTACTTCACATCGACGCCATCGACCGGATCGTTGACGCCGTGCCGGATATCGCGGAAGTCGCTCATGGTTCACCTCATTCCTTTCCGGGCAGGATCGTCTCGAGCACCTGCCGTGCTGCTCCCTTGATCATCCCGCTTTCGTTCGGGTCACCTTTCAGCAGGGCGAGCGAGAAGTTCTTGGCCTGTTGCAGCGTGATATGCGGCGGCAGCGGCGGCACTTCGGGATCGGTCTTGACCTCCAGCACGACGGGCATCTCGCTCGCCAGCGCCTGCTCCCAGGCCGAGCCGAGCAGTTGCGGACTGTCGACGAAAATGCCGCGCAGCCCGATGAGTTCGGCGAAGCGGGAATAGGAGACGTCGGGAATGCGCTGCGAGGCCTCGAATTTGGGATCGCCGTTGATGATGCGCTGCTCCCACGTCACCTGGTTGAGATCCTCGTTGTTGAAGACGCAGACGATGAAGCGCGGATCCTTCCAGTTGCGCCAATATTTCGCGGCGGTGATCAGTTCGGCCATGTTGTTCATCTGCATGGCGCCGTCGCCGACAAGGGCGATCACCGGCCGGTCGGGATGGGCGTATTTCGCGGCGAGCGCATAGGGCACCGCGGCGCCCATCGAGGCGAGGCCGCCGGAGAGCGACGCCGTCATGCCGCGCCGCATCTTCAGGTCGCGCGCGAACCAGTTGGCGCAAGAGCCGGAATCGCTGGTAATGATGGCGCGATCGGGCAGACGCGGGGACAATTCCCAGGCGACGAGCTGCGGATTGACCGGCGCCGCGGGCTGATGCGCGCGATCATCCAGCGTCTTCCACCATCTCGTAACGTCCTCCTGGATGCCTTGGCGCCAGGCGCCCTCGCTTCTGGGTTTCAGTCGCGGCAACAGTGCGCGTAGGGTCTCGGCGGCATCGCCCACGAGACCGACCTCCATGGGAAAGCGGATCGACATCATGCTGGCGCCGATGTCGATCTGCACGCCGCGCGCGGCGCCTTCCTTTGGCAGGAATTCGGCGTAGGGGAAGGCCGAGCCGACCATCAGCAGCGTGTCGCATCCCATCATCATGTTGTAGCTGGGCTCGGTGCCGAGCAGGCCGATCGCGCCGGTGACCCAGGGCAGGTCGTCCGGGAGTGCGGCCTTGCCGAGCAACGCCTTGGCGCAGCCGGCCGACAGCCGGTCGGCGACGGCGATCACCTCGTCGGTGGCGTGAAGCGCACCGGCGCCGACGAGCATCGCGACTTTCTTGCCGGCATTGAGGACCTCCGCCGCACGATCGAGATCGGCCTCGCGCGGCGTGATGCTGGGCGCGCTGTAGCCGATGCCCGAATGCAATGTGCCGTGGGCACGGGGCGGGCTCTCGTACGGCTCTTCCTGCAAATCGTTGGGGAGGATGATCACGGTCGGAGTGCGCCGCGCCAGCGCCATCCGTACCGCACGGTCGATCAGGTGCCGCACTTGTGCAGGCGAGGACGCCTGCATGACGTAAGCACCGGCGACGTCCTTGAACATCGAGAGAAGGTCGAGCTCCTGCTGATAGTGCCCGCCGAGGGCGTTGCGGGCCTGCTGGCCGACGATCGCCAGCACCGGCTGGTGATCGAGCAGCGCATCGTAGAGCCCTGTGATGAGATGCGAGGCACCGGGCCCGGAGGTCGCGATGCAGACGCCGAGCTGGCCCGAGAACTTAGCGTAGGCGCTCGCCATGAACGCCGCCATCTCCTCGTGCCGTGCCTGCACGAACCCGATCCTGTCTTCAGCCCGGTTCATCGCGCCGAACACGGCGTTGATGCCGTCGCCGGGGTAGCCGAAGATGTGACGCACGCCCCATTGATGCAAGCGCTCAACGATGAAATCGGAAACTGTCTGGGTCATCGTGCGGCTCTTCGGTTCTGCGAACTGGCTGAGGCTCAGAGAACCCATCGTCCTCCGCGATGTTCCTGGCTTTCCGGGATGTTTCCGCCCCACGCGCGCGGAACAGCGGCGGAACGATCGCTTGCCTGTCCGGTTGATTCACATATTGGCTGAGTGGAGCACTGGGATGTTGAATCAAAGTGAGCTGGATCGCGCCGAGATGGGACGTCTGATCGGCAGCGATAAGGTCGAGGGAACATCGGTCTACGGCGCCGATCGCAACCGCATTGGATCGATCGAGCGCGTGATGATCGACAAGATCAGCGGCAAGGTGTCCTACGCCGTGCTGGGGTTCGGCGGATTTCTCGGACTGGGCAACGACCACTATCCGTTGCCTTGGCAGTCGCTGAAATACGACACGGAGCTGGGCGGTTACGTGACGGCGATTACTGCCAAGGATCTGGAAAGCGCGCCGAGATACAGCGAACGGAGCGACTGGAACTGGGGCGATGAAGCCGCGGTTCGCGGCATCAACTCCTATTACGGCGTTCCCTTCGCATAGACGGTGCACGGAAGGGAGTTCGATGAGCAAGGAGCGACCCAATGACGATCCCCGCAATCAGGACGATTGGGGATCACACCGACAGACGGACAAGCCCTGGAAGGGTAATCCGGAGAAGGAGCAGGGATCGGACGAGGTGAAGCCCGATCTCGAGAAATGGCATCGGACGAAGACGCACTGAAACAGGTGCGCTTTCGCGGAATAACGAGACGAGCGCGGCATGAGATGCCGCGTTTCGTTTTTTCACGGCGCGATCACGAATGATCGCGGCGCGTTGGCGGGGCGGAACCAAGTGTCGGCGCCGAGGTTAGGCCGGCGGCGCACAAGACCTGCCCCAAAAGCGTTCGGGCGTCATTTCAATCCTGAGAGAGGTTGTTGGCCGTGGATGCTCAGACACGGGAGCATGGGCCGTCCGCGGAGCGGCCGCAGCGGGCGAAGCAGGCTCCAAACGCGCCGCCTGATCCGACCCGCGACGCTGATGGCCAGCCGCCCAGGCCGCCGTCGACGCGAGAGCGGCTTCGGGAGCATTGGCTGCTTGTAACCGCAGGTGCCGTCGTTCTGATCGCCGCGCTCGTCGGCGGCCTGCTCTACTGGATGGAGGTCCGTCACTATGAATCGACCGACGATGCTTTCGTCGCCGCGCGAAGCTTCTCGGTCGCCTCGAAGGTCGGCGGCTACGTGACCGACATTCCCGTCACCGACAACCAGCACGTCAATTCCGGCGATCTCCTCGCCAAGATCGATGAGCGCGATTATCGCATCGCCATCGATCAGGCCGATGCGCAGGTCGCCAGCGCCAAGGCGAACATCGCCAACGTCGAGGCCCAGATCGATTCGCAGCACGAGCAGATCAAGCAGGCCGAGGCCCAGCTTGAGCAGGCCCAGGCCCAGCTTCAATTCTCGCAGGAGGAATTCACGCGCGCCCAGGACCTGGTCGAGAAGGGCGCTGGCACCGTGCAGCGCCAGCAGCAGACCCGCTCGGATCTTCAGGCGCAGCAGGCCAACACCGAACGCGCCAGGACGGCGGTGGCATCAGCGCAACTCGGCATCAAGACGCTGCAGGCCCAGCTCGAAGGCGCCCAGGCGCAGCTCGGGCAGGCGCAGGCGCAGCTCGATCAGGCCAAGCTGAACCTGCAATACACCAGCGTCGCCGCCGCCCAGTCCGGCCGCGTCGTCAAGCTCTCCGGCGCCAAGGGCACGTTCGTCACTGCGGGACAGAGCCTGATGATGTTCGTGCCCGACGAGATCTGGATCGTGGCGAACTACAAGGAGACGCAGCTGGGCGACATGCGTCCGGGCCAGCCGGTCGAGATCCGCATCGATGCCTATCCCGGCCGCAAGCTCACCGGCCACATCGATTCCGTGCAGCCGGGTTCCGGCACCGCCTTCAGTCTGCTGCCGGCGGAGAACGCGACCGGCAACTACGTCAAGGTGGTGCAACGCGTGCCGGTGAAGATCGTGGTCGACAGCTGGCCGGCCGACCTGCCGGTTGGCCCAGGCATGTCGGTCGTGCCCTGGACCAGGGTGAGATGACGGACACAGCGCAAGGCGGCGCGTCCGCGGGCGGCTGGTCGCCGGAGCGCTCGGCGGCCGGAGGGCACAATCCCTATTTGATCGCCTTCGTGGTCTCGATCGCGACTTTCATGGAGGTTCTCGACACCACGATCGCCAACGTTGCGCTGCGTCACATTGCAGGCAGTCTTGCGGTCGGCATCGACGAGAGCACCTACGTCATCACCAGCTATCTCGTCGCCAACGCCATCGTGCTGTCGATCTCGGGTTGGCTCTCGACCGTGATCGGCCGCAAGCGCTTCTACATGATGTGCGTCGCGACCTTCACATTTGCCTCGCTACTGTGTGGCTTCGCGTGGAATCTGCAGTCGCTGGTGCTGTTCCGCATTCTTCAAGGTCTCGGTGGCGGCGGCATGGCGACGAGCGAGCAGGCGATCCTCGCCGACTCCTTCCCGCCGCATAAGCGCGGCCAGGCTTTCGCCATCTACGGCGTCGCCGTCGTGGTCGCGCCGGTGATCGGTCCGACGCTTGGCGGTTGGATCACCGACACCTACACCTGGCATTGGGTGTTCCTGATCAACGTGCCGATGGGGCTGCTGTCGCTGTTCCTGGTCGGGACGCTGGTCAAAGAGCCTTCGGGCGCGGAGGAGGAGAGGGAGAAGCTGCTCAGCAAGGGCCTGCGCGTCGATTATATTGGCTTCCTTCTGGTTGCGATCGGACTCGGCTCGCTGGAATTCGTGCTCGATGAAGGTCAGCGCAACGACTGGTTCGGCTCGAACATGATCGTCGTCTTCGCGCTGCTGGCCGCGGTCTGCCTGATCGCGCTGATACCGTGGGAGCTGACGCGGGAGGATCCCATCGTCGATTTGCGCCTGCTCGGCGGCCGCCAGTTCGCCGCCTGCTTCCTGGTGATGCTGGCCACCGGTGCCGTGCTGATCTCGACCACGCAGCTCTTGCCGCAGCTGCTCCAGACCGAGTTGAACTACACCGCCATGCTGGCCGGCCTCGCGTTGTCGCCGGGCGGCATTGCGACCCTCGTGCTGATGCCCGTGGTCGGTCGCCTTGTCGCTACGGTGCAGCCGAAATATCTCATCATGTTCGGCGCGACGATCGTTGCGCTCTCGATGTGGCATCTCACCGGGCTTACCGGCGACATCACCTATGGCTATGCGGCGCTGTCGCGCATCTTCCTGGCGCTCGGTCTGCCGTTCCTGTTCCTGCCTGTCACGACCGCGTCTTACGACGGCGTTCCGCCGGACAGGACCAATCAGGCTTCGGCGCTGATCAATGTCGCCCGCAATATCGGGGGATCCATGGGTGTTGCGCTGGCGCAGACGGTGTTGGCGCAGCGCCAGCAGTTCCATCAGAGCCGCCTGGTCGAGCACGCCGCGCCTTCCGATCTCGGCTATCAGCAGACCATCGACACCATGACGCGGTACTTCCAGGCGCAAGGCTCCAATGCGAGCGATGCAGCGTCGCAGGCTGTCGCCTGGGTCGGTCGCACCTTGCAGCAGCAGGTCGATTTGCTCGCTTATATCGACGTGTTCTGGACGCTGGCGGTCATTGCGGTGCTGATGATCCCCACGGCCGCGATACTCCGCCCGATCAAGCTGGGTGGGCCGGCGCGGGGGCATTGATTGCGTTGCTGTTGCAAGTGGCGAGCTTCGATCACGAAGATGCTGCCACTCACGCCCCCACTTTCAGCCATCGCCGACACGACGATGGTCCGGAGAGCGAGCAGGTCTCCTCGTCCGGCGCGTCCCATTTCCCGGTGCGATCTCCGACTTGTAAGTCTGAAAAAAGAACTGAATTTAACGATCAGAAAAAGTTGCACGGCGCGCAAACGATCGCGCCCGTCATTTGACAGGTCCATTTTAGAACTATAGCCTGCAGCCGGTCATCTGAGCTCTTGCTGGAGGAGGCGAACCTTGCCGAAGCGAAACGCGACAGCTGCCGTGATCGGGGCCGGCGACTTCATCGGATCCGAGATCGCGAAGAAATTCGCGGCGGAGGGGTTCACGGTCTTCGCCGGCCGCCGCAATGGCGACAAGCTGGCGCCGCTGGTGCGCGACATCGAGGCCTCAGGCGGCGAGATCCACGCCCGCTCGCTCGACGCGCGGAAGGAGGACGAGGTCATCTCCTTCCTCAACGACGCCGACAAGCACGCACCGCTCGAAGTCTGCATCTTCAATGTCGGCGCCAACGTCAATTTCCCGATTCTCGACACCACCGAGCGCGTGTTTCGCAAGGTCTGGGAGATGGCCTGCTATTCCGGCTTCCTTGCGGGTCGCGAGGCGGCGCGGCTGATGCTGCCGCGCGGCGGCGGCAACATCTTCTTCACGGGCGCGACCGCAAGCTTGCGCGGCGGCAGCGGCTTTGCCGCCTTTGCCAGCGCCAAATTCGGCCTGCGCGCGGTGGCGCAGGCGATGGCGCGCGAGCTCGGCCCGAAGAACATCCATGTCGCCCATCTCATCATCGATTCCGGCGTGGACACCGAATGGGTGCGGCAGCGCCGGCTCGAGGCGCTCGGGCCGAATGCGCTGGATAATCCCGATCTCTTGATGCCACCGTCTTCGGTTGCTGACGCCTATTGGCAGCTTTACCGGCAGCCGAAGAGCGCCTGGACGTTCGAGATGGAGATTCGCCCGTTCGGAGAGAAATGGTGACTGCGGCGCAAAAGTCCGGCTAGACTGAGCCCAACCCAAGCAAAATTCCGGGAGGAGAACGACGTGAAGACCGCGATCACCGAGCTGTTCGGCATCGAGCACCCCATCATCCAGGGCGGCATGCATTTCGTCGGCTTTGCCGAGCTGGCTGCTGCCGTCTCCAATGCCGGCGGGCTCGGCATCATCACTGGTCTCACCCAGAAGACGCCGGAGCTGCTCGCCAAGGAGATCGCGCGCTGCCGCGACATGACCGACAAGCCGTTCGGGGTGAACCTCACCTTCCTGCCGACCTTCTCGGCGCCGCCTTATCCGGAATATATCGCAGCCATCGTCGAAGGCGGCATCAAGGCGGTGGAGACCGCAGGCCGCAGCCCGGAAGCCTACATGCCGGCGCTGAAGGCCGCCGGCATCAAGGTGATCCACAAATGCACCTCGGTGCGCCACTCGCTGAAGGCCGAACGCATCGGCTGCGACGCCGTCAGCGTCGACGGCTTCGAGTGCGGCGGTCATCCCGGCGAGGACGACATTCCCAACATGATCCTGCTGCCGCGTGCGGCCGAGGAGCTGAAGATCCCGTTCGTTGCCTCCGGCGGCATGGCCGATGGGCGCAGCCTCGTCGCGGCATTGTCGCTGGGGGCGGCCGGCATGAACATGGGCACGCGCTTCATCGCCACCAAGGAAGCACCGGTGCATCAGAACGTGAAGAACGCGCTGGTCGCGGCGACCGAGCTCGACACCCGTCTGATCATGCGGGCCTTGCGCAACACCGAGCGCGTGCTGAAGAACGCCAATGTCGACCGTCTGCTCGAGATCGAGCGCGAGAAGGGCGACAAGCTGACGATCGACGACATCCACGATCAGGTCGCGGGTGTTTATCCCAAGATCATGCTGGACGGGCAGATGGATGCGGGGGCCTGGAGCTGCGGCATGGTCGCCGGGCTGATCCATGACATCCCCTCCTGCAAGGAACTGATCGATCGCATCATGACTGAAGCGGAAACCATCATCCGCAGCCGCCTAATGGGGTTCCTGGATGGGACGGGGGCAACGCGAAAGGTCGCCTGACACCGCCAAACTTCTTAACCACGGCGGCACTCGACCGCTGGAATTGCGCGCGACGCCTCCTAAATTGGGGTAAATTACCTCTTTCATCATGGAATTTCAGGAGGCGTCCCGTGGTCCTGAAAAGCGTTCCTTTTGCAGTTGCCGTTGCCCTGGTGCTCGCAGCGTGTGGCATCGCGCGCGCTGACGACTACAAGCCAGACGAATATCTCAGTCTCGATCTCTCCAAAGCCGTGCTGTCGCCGAAACGGCTCGGGCCCGAGACGCAGTTTGCACCGGTCGCGCTCGAGGCGCGCGGCGGCAATGACGCGCAGGCGCGCGCCGAGCCAGTCGATGTGCCGAAGAAGGTTGCGGCCGAACGCGTTCGTGTGGCCGAGCCGAAGGCCGCACAGGCCAGGAGCGCACAGCCGCGCGGCGCGGCCCGCGCCAAGCTTGCGCATCGTCACGGCAATGCGCTCGACGCACAGGCGATGGACACCCGCATCCAGACCTGGCCGTGCCGCTCCGGCGGCATCTGCAACTGGAAGCGGTAATCGCAGCACTCTCTTCGCCTATCCCCGCAGCGCCAGGGCAATCGCTTGATGTCGTTTGGGGGCCATCCTTCGAGACGCCCGCCGTTGGCGGGCCCTCAGGATGAGGACCGAGTGCGTTTGGCTGGTTTCAATGGGCTCCGATGCCGCTTAGCCTCATCCTGAGGAGACAGCTGAAAGCGGTCGTCTCGAAGGACGAGGCGCGCGCTCAGCCCGCGAAGAGCCATATGCGATTGCCCTGCCGCAAGCGGGAGGGGAGAAAATCGCCTCGGCTGCATCTCGTTCGTCATCCGCTCGTCGTAAAACCGTAGGCGCGGAGTCAAGAAACCGTAAGCTGCAAGTCAAGGAGCGCAGGCACCTTCCGTCGCGATTCGAGGAAGGTCTCCTGAATGGCAATGCTCCGCGCGCAGCGCGCATGGACCCGACGGCAATTCCTGGCCCGCTCCGCCTCTAGCCTCGCTATCGCCTCGCTCGCGAAGCCTCACCTAAGCCGCGCCGCCGATCGGCCGCAAATCGCAGGCGGCATTCAGTCCGGTGACGTCTGCGGCGATGGCTCCGCCGTGATCTGGGCGCGAGCCGACCGTCCCGCGCGCATGCAGGTGGAATGCTCGACCGTCGAGAGCTTCAAGACCATCATTGCGTCGGCTTCGCGCGATGCGGTGCCGGAGGCCGATTTTACTGCAAAGCTGCTGCTGAACGACCTGCCGGCCGGGCAGGACATCTTCTATCGTGTCCGCTTCGACGACATCGCAACCGGCGTTCCCGGCGAAAGCCGCCTCGGCCATTTCCGTAGCGCGCCGGCAGCTGGCCAGTCGATCTCGTTTGTGTGGTCCGGCGACGTCGCGGGGCAGGGCTGGGGCATCGACGTTTCGCGCGGCGGCTATCGCAGCTATCGCACCATGCTCGACAACCGTCCGGATTTCTTCATTCATTCCGGCGATCACATCTACGCCGACTGCACGATTCCGTCCGAGCAAAAGCTGCCGACCGGCGAGATCTGGCGTAATCTGGTGACCGAGGACAAAGCCGAGGTCGCGCACACGCTGGCGCAATTCCGCGGCAACTACAAATACAACCATCTCGACGAGAATTTCCGCGCCTTCCATGCCGAGGTGCCGATGCTGGCGCAGTGGGACGACCATGAGGTCACCAACGACTGGTCGCCGACCGGCAGCTACGATGAGGCAGGCTTTGAGCAGGACGGGACTTCGCGTCTGGTTGCGCGCGCCCGCCGTGCCTTCTTCGACTTCATGCCGATCCGCGATATCGGCACGCGGCAGGGCCGGGTCTATCGCAAGATCGGCTACGGTCCGCTGCTGGATGTCTTCATGATCGACATGCGCAGCTATCGTGACGAGACCTGGAACAAGGGGAGCGATCACCGCGGCTGGATCCTGGGGGCCGAGCAACTCGCCTGGCTGAAGCGCGAACTCGCAGCCTCGCGCGCGACCTGGAAAGTGATCGCGGCCGACCTGCCGATCGGCCTGGTCAGCCTGGACGCCGTCGCGCTCGGCGACGGGCCGCCTGACCGGCGCGAGCACGAGATCGCCGATCTTCTGGCGTCCCTCAAGCACGCCGGTGTGCGCAACATCGTGTGGCTCACCGCCGACATGCACTACACCGCCGCGCATTACTACGATCCGAACAAGGCGCAATTTAGGGATTTCGAGCCGTTCTGGGAGTTCGTCTCCGGTCCGCTGCATGCCGGCACTTGGGGCCCGGCCGAACTCGACGACACCTTCGGCCCGGTCGCGATGTACCAGAATGGCTGCAGCGCAGCGCAGGGCGAGAATTTGGCGCCCTGCTTCGGACTGCAGTTCTTCGGCCGGGTCGACATCGACGGCCGCAGCGGCGTCATGACCGTGACCCTGAAGGACGTCGACAACCGCGATCTCTGGTCGGTCGATCTCGTGCCACAGCCACAGCCGCAGCCGCGCCCGGCAGTGGTGGCGCAGCATTCGTGAGGGAGCGAGCCTTGCGCGCCCGGCCGTGACGGCGGGGAGGCAGGGCGCGCCTGCCAGTCTTAACCCGATCTTGATTGGCCGCCTCCCGCCTCCCTCGCTATACTGACCACTCCCGCCACCTCTTTTCCATCACCAGAGAGTTTGCAGCCCGCGGCTTCGCCGCGCGTCCGGCGGGACGCAATATGTCAGGAGTTAGCTCATGGACGATCTGAAGACACAGGGCATCAGCATGCCCAAGCTCGGCCTCGGCACCTTTCGCATGCAGGGCGATGCCTGCCGCGCTGCGGTCGAGAGCGCGCTGTCGATCGGCTACCGCCATATCGACACCGCCGAGATGTATGCCAATGAGGAGCCGATCGGCGCAGCCATCGCAGCGTCCCGCCTGCCGCGCAGCGAACTGCACGTCACGACCAAGGTCTGGCACGAGAACCTCGCGCCGGACGCGATCCGGCGGGCCATCGATGCGAGCTTGAAGAAGCTCCGGCTCGACCATGTCGATCTCTATCTCGTGCATTGGCCGTCGAAGGCCGCGGATTGGGGGGCAGTGTTCGAGACCTTGATGAGGCTGAAGGAGGAGGGCCGCACGCGGGCGATCGGCGTCGCCAATTTCACCACCGCGCTGCTCAAGATCGCGGTCGAGGACATCAAGGCGCCGATTGCCTGCAACCAGATCGAATATCACGCGATGCTCGATCAATCGAAGGTGCTGGCCTATCTCGCGCCGAAGTCGATTCCGCTGGTCGCTTATTGTCCGCTGGCGCAGGGGCGCATTGCCTCGGATTCGGTGCTGGCCGAGATCGGTGCCAAGCACAACGCGACCGCGGCGCAAGTGGCCCTGAAATGGCTGCTCGACCAGGACGGCGTCGCCGCGATCCCGAAAGCCTCGCGCCGCGAGAGCCAGCAGGCCAATCTCGATGCGCTGAAGATCACGCTCGATGATGCGGACCGCAGCAAGATCGCCGCGCTGCCGAAGGATCGACGCTGCGTCAATCCGGGCTTCGCGCCGGCGTGGGACTAAAGCATGATGAGTTTTGGTTGAATCGATGTGCGCTCAGGGCTCGATTCACCTCTCCCGCAGGGAGAGGTCGGAGCGCATCGAAGATGCGGTCCGGGTGAGGGGATCTGGTCTTGCCGAGTGCCGCGGCCCCTCACCCGGATTGCGCTGGACTTTGCATCGCCAGGGCAATCCGACCTCTCCCCGTTGGGGAGAGGTGAATCACCGACAGCCCGCCGAATCTAACTTCATAACGCTTTAACTCGACGGGTTTTCGATGCGCAAAGAAATGGCCCCGCGAGGGGGGCCATTTCCAAGTTGCGCGCTGCATTAGTCCCAGTGACGATGGCTGCGCTTGATCACCACGACGCGGTCGCCATGGTGGCCGCGATGCCAGCCATAATCGCGATGCCTGCGGAATTCGGCGCGGGCGCCGTACGGGCCGTGATGATGATGGTGATAGCCGCCACGCTTGATCACCACGGTCTCCGCGCTTGCCAGCGTCGGCGCCGCGATCACGAGCGCGCCCAGGGCCGCAACCACATAACCAAGCTTCTTCATGATGTCCTCCTCCAATTCAATGCACATCTAAACCGCGCATTGATGCGAACGTTCCGGAGGAATAGCGGGAGAATTCTGAACGGCTGTTCAGATCGATGCTTAGTCGCAGCGCTGTTGCGTGGGCGTTGGTGCGCCTGTCGCGACGTATTTGCCGTCTCGAATCGTGTACTCGCCGCGTTCGCTGCGATTGTAGATCGCGCGCAGGCTGCCGTCCTTCGCCAGCAGCAGCCCGAACTCACGCGCGTGGTGCAGCGAGGGGAAGTACACCATCACATTGATCAGGCCCTCGGCGTTGACTGTGGCCGACACCACCTCGTTCTCGTCCTTGGCGTCGCCGAAATTGCGCCGGTACATCACCCGGCCGTCCTTCCGGATCTCGTAGGTCAGGAGCGCGCCCTTGTCGCGGTCAGGGCGAGCCGCGCAGTCGACCGCCCATGAGCCGAGCAGGCCCCATTGCTCGACTGTCGCCGCCAGCGTCTCGGCACCTGCGGCGGAGGTGATCGCCGCCCACAGCATCCCCGCCGCGATCCAGCGGCTCAAACAACGCGTCATGTCCCTAGAGAACCCCGCCTCGAAGAATTCCAAAGTGTAGCATCCCGCCCGATTCCGTCCATGGCGGCCCCTGATCGCTCGCGAATTTGATCCGCGTCAATGAGGCCGGTGTTTTCCCGGGTAGGATGGCATTTCCCGAAGGCGAATCTGGATAGACCAATGCTGAATCAAGTCATGGATTTTGCGGGCGAAGTGCTGCCGGGGAGCTGTGCCGTGCCGCCTTATTCCGAGACCGAGTTTCTGACCGAGCTGGGTGATCGTTTGCGGTCCTCGCGCATGCGCTGCGACCTGTCGCGCCGCGAGCTGGCCCGCCGTTCGGGGATCTCCGAGCGCTATATCGCCCAGATCGAGGCCGGCAAGGGCAACGTCTCGATCGTCCTCTTGCTGCGACTGGCTTCCGCGATCCACAGCAGTCAGCCCCAGGCGGCCTGACGCTTCGAGGTGGCCGCCATGGGGCAGCTGGTACTCGCGGCCAAGGTCACCCACGTTCCATCATTGATGCTGTCGGAGCAACCCGGCAGCCCGTTACGCGACGCGCGCAAAGCCGCCGTCGATGCGCTGCGCGAGCTCGGCCGGCGGGCGAAGGAGCGCGGCGCGACCTGCTTCGTGGTGTTCGACACCCACTGGCTCTCCAATTTCGGCTACCACATCAATGCCAATGCGCGGCACCGCGGCTCGTTCACCAGCCACGAGGCGCCGCAGATGATCCAGGATCTGCGCTACGATCTGCCGGGCGATACCGCTCTGGCGGAAGCCATCGCGACCAGGGCCGGCGAGGCGGGCCTGAACGTGATCGCCCATCAGGTGGCCAGCCTCGGGCTCGAATACGGCACCATCGTGCCGATGCACTACATGAACCCGGACGGCTCTGCGAAGGTCGTCTCGGTCGCCTCGCCGCTGTTCACCTCGGTCGAAGAGAGCCGGATCCTCGGTGAAGCGACCCGCCGGGCGATCGATGGATCCGGTGAACGGGTCGCCGTTCTCGCCAGCGGTTCGCTCTCGCACCGGCTCTGGCCGAACAAGAAGCTGGGACCCGAGGCGTGGACGTCGGTCGCCAGCGAGTTCAACCGCCAGGTCGATCTCCGCGTGCTCGAGCTGTGGCAGGGCCGCCGCTACCGCGAGTTCCTCGACATGCTTCCCGACTACGCCACCAAGTGCAACGGTGAGGGCGGCATGGCCGACACCATCATGCTGTTCGCGGCGCTCGGCTGGTACGACTATCGCGGCGCCGCCGAGCAGCTTTGCGACTATTTTCCCTCGTCGGGCTCCGGCCAGGTCAACGTGGAGTTTCACGTCGAGGCGTGAAGCCGCGGCCTCAGGCCCGCTTCTCCACATTGGCGCTGCGGGCCGGCACGCCGAACTCCTTGCGGCAGACCTCTGCCAGCACGGCGACGCCCTCGCGAATCTGCTGATGCGTCGGACTCGCAAAGCATAATCTGAGCCGCGAGCTGGAATGGCCCTTGTTGGTCGACCATTCCGGCCCTGGATTGATCGAGACGCCGGCGGCGAGCGCGGCCTGATATAGCTTCAGCGTATCGACCTGGTCGGGCAGCTTCACCCAGAGGAAGATTCCGCCTTTGGGTTCCTCGAATTCCGCGGCCGTCCCGAACTGCTCGTTCAGCGCCTCCATCAGCGTGTCGAGCTTGGTGCGCAGCGCCTTGGTCAAAGCCGGCACGTGGGTTGCGAAATGCGGCTTGCAATAGGTGGCGAGCACCATCTGCTCCAGCGCGCCGGAGCCGGCATCCGTCTTCAGCGCCAGCATCCGCGACATCACCTCCCATGGCGCGACGATGAAGCCGACACGCAGCGCCGGCGCGATCGACTTCGAGAACGAGCCGATATGGATCACGCCGCCGCTCTCGCTCATCGCGTAGATCGCCGGCGGCCGCTGCCCCGACCAGACGAGGTCGGCATAGCAATCGTCCTCGAAAACAGGCACGCCGTATTCGGTCGCGAGCCGCACCAGCTCGGCGCGCCGGCTTTCGGGCATGATGCTGCCGGTCGGGTTCTGCACCGTTGGGATGGTGTAGATGTATTTCGGCCTGATGCCGCGGCTCTTGAGGTCGGCGAGCGTGGAGGCCAGCACGTCCATGCGCATGCCGTCCTTGTCGAGCGGGATGCCGACGACGTTGACGCCGAGCCGCGCCAGGCGGGTCAGGGAGCCCTGATAGCTCTCCTGCTCGAAAATCACGGTGTCGCCGCGGGTCAGCAGCGTGGCGTTGACGAGGTCGAGCGCCTGCAGCGAGCCGGAGACGATCAGGAGATCGTCCACGGTGCAGTTGATGCCGGCGTCGCGCTTGAGTTTCGTCACCAGGAACTCACGCAAGGGCAGGTAGCCCTGCGGCCCATGGGCGAGCCCGTAAGTGGCGAGCGACCGGCCTTCGTGCCGCAGCACCGTGCTGGTCGCTTCGATCAGCTCGTCGAGCGGCACCTGTTCGGAATCGTTGTTGCCGCCGACAAAACTGTACTTCGCAAGGCCGGTCCAGCGCGCGGAGGGGGCCGGCAGCCCAGCCGGAAACAGGGGCGCGAAATCGAAGCTGGACGTCATGGGGCGTTCCTCGTTTCTGTTCTTGTTGAGCCAGCCGGCGTTGCACCGGCCAGGCCTTAATTCTTGGTCGCCGTCCGGGTCGGACGACCCTGGCTGATGAAAGCGTAGTGCGCATTGGCGACGCCGCCAACCATCAGCGCCTCGACCACGGGCTCGGCGATCTCGCCTGTCGCGGCCCAGTCGACCAGGAAATTGGCCCCGGTCCCGCCGCGCACGTCGTCGGTCGGAATGAAGATCGAGACAGTGGCCAGCGGCCTCAAGGCCACCGGCGCCTTCAGATAACTTTCGACCTGCTTGCCTGCGGTGTCGAAATAGGCGATGCGTTTGATCACCAGCGGCTGGGTCTCGGAGGCGTTGTGAACACTCAAGGTCACCGAGAAGTCGACGCGCAGCTTGCCCTGGCTCATTGCGACACTGGAATAAGCGGGCACGTAGAAGCCACCGCTGACGGCGAGGCCCTCCTTCGGCATCGTGGTGAGGGAATCGGCAAAGTTTTGTTCGATATTGACCTTGGATTGTGCGGCGGCGGGCACGGCAAAGGCCAGGGGGCATAGCAGCATTGCTGCGAGCAGGCCTCCTTGCATGTGACGAATTGCTCGCTTGCCGCGCCGCAACCCGTCTCTAGGGTGCGGCAAAACGGACCAATCTGGTATGCACGAGCTCATTCGCGACATCACTCTCTGTATTCTGTTTGCCTGGATGCTGGGCCTGCTCGCCCATTTCTCACGGCAGCCGCTGATCCTGGCCTATCTTATCGCCGGCTTTTGCATTGGTCCATTCGGCGCCGGCTGGGTCCACTCGCAGGAATCGATCGGCGTCATTTCCGAGCTCGGCCTGATCTTCATGCTGTTCATGATCGGTCTGGAGATCGACCTGAAGAAGATCGTGCGGGCGGGAAAGGTGATCCTGTTCGCGGCGGGCGGCCAGCTGCTCGGCGGCTGCCTGCTCGGGGTCGTGTTCTTCGTCGGCATCGGCCTCTCGCTCGGCGGTGGGCATTTCGATGCGATCTATCTCTGCGTCGCCTGCGCGCTGTCGAGTACCGTCATCATCGTCAAGGTGCTCTACGAGAAGCGCGAGCTCGACACGCTGCCGGGACGGATCACGCTCGGCGTGCTGGTGCTTCAGGACATCTTCGCCATCCTGTTCCTGGCGGTGCAGCCGAGCCTTGCCAATCTGCAGGCCAGCGTCATCCTGCTCTCGATCGGCCGCGTCGCGGTACTGGTCACCGCGGCGCTGCTGGTCAGCCGCTACGTGCTGCCGCGGCTATTCCACCAGATCGCCCGGCGGCCCGAGCTGATCCTGCTTGGCGCGCTGGCCTGGTGCTTCCTGGTTGCCGAGACCGCCGAGCGGCTCTCGCTGTCGCGCGAGATGGGCGCGCTGATCGCCGGCGTCTCGCTCTCGACCTTTCCCTACGCGCTCGACGTCACCGCCAAGGTCACCACGCTCCGCGACTTCTTCATCACCCTGTTCTTCGTCGCGCTCGGCATGACCATTCCCGTCCCTGGTCTCTCCGTGATCGGGCTGGCGCTGATGATCGCCGCTTTCACGGTCGTGAGCCGCCTCGTCACCACCTTCACGCCGCTCTATCTGATGAAGCAGGGCCTGCGCGCCAGCCTCCTGCCGGCGCTGAACCTCGCGCAGATCTCCGAGTTTTCGCTGGTGGTGATCCAGACCGGTGTCACCGATCACCACATTGCAGCCGAGACGGCAAATGCCGCCTCCTTCGCCTTCGTGGTGCTGGCGGTGCTTTCGACCTTCGTGATGACCCGCAGCGACGAGATCACCCGTTGGGCGATCGGGCCCTTGAAGCGGATCGGCCTGCGCGACCTCGACCATGGCAGCGACCATGGCGAGGAGGGGCACGAGGGCGGCCATGGCGAGGCTCGCCGCATCGTCATCCTCGGCTTCTTCCGGGCGGCGAGCGCGCTGCTGGCCGAGATCGAACGGCAGGCCCCGGTGCTGCTGGAGCAGATCACGGTGGTCGACTTCAACCCCAATGTGTACAAGACGCTGCTCTCGCGCGGCCTGCACGTGATCTATGGCGACATCAGCAACGTCGATACGCTGCTCCATGCCGGCATCGGCAAGTCCGAGATGGTCATCCTCAGCGTGCCGGATTCGCTGCTGAAGGGGGCCACCAACGAGAAGCTGGTCCGCCACGTCCGCGCCCTCAATCCGACCGCTATGATCGTCGCCACGGCCGACCTCCTGGCCGACGTCGGCGCCCTCTATGAAGCCGGCGCCAATTACGTCACTGTGACCCGGCTCAGCGATGCCCACGAGCTGTTCACGGTCATTGAGGCGGCCCAGGCCGGGCTCCTTGCCGACAAGCGCGCTGAGCTCGATCAGCGGCTCGGCGAGCGCCGCGAAGTGCTGCCCTGAGGGCGGCCAGCCTACCCGCCCGGCTGCCTGCACCTATATCCCTGGTATCTTCGGTGCAAGCTTGGCGTTCCGATGGCCCGCGGCCCGGAATATGCGGTTGCGTCCAGGACACTAGCGCCCCGGCCCAAGTCCGGCTAAGCCTCCCGGCACAACCGATAGAGATTGGGACATGCCCGATAGCGTTCAGGAAGTCTTGCAGGCCTTTGCCCGGGGCGAGCTCGTGGTCGTCACCGACGACGAGGACCGCGAGGGCGAGGGCGATCTGATCGTCGCCGCCTCGCTCTGCACCGCGGAGAAGATGGCGTTCATCATCCGCCACACCTCGGGCATCGTCTGCGCGCCCGTGACCACCGAGGATGCGCGCCGCCTGCGGCTCGATCCGATGGTGGCCCATAACGATTCCGCGCACACCACCGCGTTCACGGTCTCGATCGACTACAAGCCCGACGGCGGCACCGGCATTTCCGCCGAGGAGCGCGCCTCGTGCTGCCGTGCGCTGGCCAATCCCAATGTCGGCGCCAACGATTTCGCCCGGCCGGGCCACATCTTTCCGCTGATCGCCAAGGATGGCGGCGTGCTGCTGCGCTCGGGCCATACCGAGGCCGCCGTCGATCTCTGCAAGCTCTCCGGCCTGCCGCCGGTCGGCGTCATCAGCGAGTTGATGAACGACGACGGCAGCGTGATGAAGGGTGAGCAGGTTGCGCAGTTCGCGGCCAGGCACAAACTCAAGCACGTCACCATCGCGGACATGATCGCCTACCGCCAGGCGCGCGAAAAGCTGATCGAGCGGGTTTCGACCTTCGTCACCGAAAGCCCGATCGGGCCGCTGCAGGGCTATGCCTACCGCTCGCCGTTCGATTCCATCGCTCACGTCGCCTTCGTCTACAACGGCGTCGGTGACGGCAAGAACGTTCTGACGCGTTTTCACAAGCCGAATATCGTCAAGGACATCTTCACCGGACACAAGCGCATGGCGACCGTGCTGGAGCATTTCAAGAAGTCCGGCCGTGGGGTGCTGGTCTATCTGCGCGACGGCGCGGCCGGTGTGCCCGTCGCGGCGCTGCCGGACGAGACGGCGACGGAGGCCGACCGCAACCGCCAGTGGCGCGAGGTCGGCGTCGGTGCGCAGATCCTGCGCGACCTCGGCGTCACCTCGATCCGGCATCTCACCTCGTCGGTGCACGACTACAAGGGCCTGTCGGGCTTCGGCATCGAGATCGTCGCCAACGAGCAGCTCGAGAGCTAGCGCGCAGCGTCATTCCGGGATGGCGCGACAAGCGCCAGACCCGGAATCTCGTAGCGACTGACAAAGAGAGTCCGGGTTCGACGCTCCGCGTCGCCCCGGAATGACAAACCAGGATGCAATTGCACTTGTTGCCGCGGCGCTTTAATTTGTCGGGCAATTTCTAGACGGAACCAGACGAAAGGACGTTTCATGAGCGTGCGCCCTCAGGCCAAGGACAAGCCGGCTGCGGCTTCTTTCCAGTGGGACGATCCGTTCCTGCTCGACGAGCAGCTGACCGAAGACGAGCGCATGGTGCGCGACACCGCCCGCGCCTATGCGCAGGACAAGCTGCTGCCGCGCGTCTCCAAGGCCTATCTGGAAGAGAAGACCGACCGCGAGATCTTCAACGAGATGGGCGAACTCGGCCTGATCGGCATCACGCTGCCGGAAGAATACGGCTGTGCCAATGCGAGCTACGTCGCCTATGGCCTCGTCGCACGCGAGATCGAGCGGGTCGATTCCGGCTATCGCTCGATGAACTCGGTGCAGTCCTCGCTGGTGATGTACCCGATCTACGCCTATGGCGACGAGAACCAGCGCAAGAAGTACCTGCCGAAGCTCGCCAGCGGCGAGTGGGTCGGTTGCTTCGGCCTGACCGAGCCCGATGCCGGCTCCGATCCGGCCGGCATGAAGACCCGCGCCGAGAAGGTCTCGGACGGCTATCGCCTCACCGGCAGCAAGATGTGGATCTCCAACGCACCGATCGCCGACGTGTTCGTGGTTTGGGCCAAGTCGGCCGCGCACGACAACCAGATCCGCGGCTTCGTGCTGGAGAAGGGCATGAAGGGCCTGTCGGCGCCGAAGATCGGCGGCAAGCTCTCGCTCCGCGCCTCCATCACCGGCGAGGTCGTGATGGACGGCGTCGTCGTCCCCGAGGACGCGCTGCTGCCCAACGTCTCCGGCCTGAAGGGGCCATTCGGCTGCCTCAACCGCGCCCGCTACGGCATCTCCTGGGGCGCGTTAGGGGCGGCCGAGGACTGCATGCATCGCGCCCGCCAGTACACGCTCGACCGCAAGCAGTTCGGCAAGCCGCTCGCCGCGACGCAATTGGTGCAGAAGAAGCTCGCGGACATGGAGACCGAGATCGCGCTGGGGCTGCAGGGCTCGCTTCGCGTCGGCCGTCTGATGGACGAGGGCAAGTTCGCGCCGGAGATGATCTCGATCATGAAGCGCAACAATTGCGGCAAGGCTCTCGACATTGCCCGCACCGCCCGCGACATGCACGGCGGCAACGGCATCTCGATCGAATATCACGTGATGCGCCACGTCCATAACCTCGAGACGGTCAACACCTACGAGGGCACCCACGACGTCCACGCCCTGATCCTGGGCCGCGCCATCACGGGCATTCAGGCGTTTTTCTGATTTGGTTCTCCGTCATTCCGGGGCGATGCGAAGCATCGAACCCGGAATCTCGAGATTCCGGGTTCGCCCTTCGGGCGCCCCGGAATGACGTCAAAGAACAAAGAAGAAGCCATGTCCGACAACGACGACGTCCCGTTCAACCGCAACTTTCCGCTGAAGCCCGGCATCGTCGAGGAGGTCCGGCCCGGCGTGCGCCGCGTGCTCTGCAATAATCCGAGCCCGTTCACGTTCACCGGCACGGTTAGCTACATCGTCGGCACCGGCAATGTCGCGATCATCGATCCCGGTCCGGACGACGAGGCGCATGCGGCGGCGCTGCTCGATGCGGTGCGGGGCGAGACGGTGAGCCATATCTTCGTCACCCACACCCACCGCGACCATTCGCCGAACACCGCGCGGATCAAGCAGGCGACGGGGGCGCCGGTGTATGCCGAAGGCCCGCACCGGGCCTCGCGCCCGCGTTTCGAGAGCGAGAAGCACAATCCGGAATCCGGCGCCGATCGCGATTTTGCACCCGACGTCAACCTTGCGCATGGCGACGTCGTTGAAGGCGACGGCTGGCGGCTCGAGGCCGTGGCGACGCCGGGGCACACCGCCAATCATCTGGCGTTCGCCTGGCCGGAGCGGAAGTTCAACTTCGTCGGCGATCACGTGATGGGCTGGTCCACCTCGATCGTGGCGCCGCCCGACGGCTCGATGATCGACTACATGGACTCGCTCGACCGCCTCGCCGCCCGCGAGGAAGATCTCTATTTCTCCGGTCACGGTCCGGAGATTCCCGAGGGCCAGCGCTTCGTGCGCTTCCTGATCCGCCACCGCAAGGCCCGTGAGGCCTCGATCCTGCATCGCCTCGCCAAGGGCGAGACCGACATCCCGACCATGGTCCGCGCGATCTATATCGGCATCGATCCCAGGTTGACGACGGCCGCCGGCTATTCCGTGCTGGCGCACCTCGAAGATTTGGTCGCGCGCGGCGTGGTGGCGACGGATGGTGATCCTGTGATCGGGGGGACGTATCGGATGGCTGGCGCGTAGCTCTCCGCCGTCATTCCGGGGCTCGCGAAGCGAGAGCCCGGAATCCATTCATCGACAGACTCCGCCGCCCGATGGATTCCGGGTTCGTGCTTCGCACGCCCCGGAATGACGGTCGAGACTATTTCTTCACCGTCTTTGCCGGTGCCTTCGGGGGTGTCACCGGCGTCTTCTTCACAGGCTTGAGCGCGTCGGCATCGGCGGCGGCATTGAGATCGTCGATGAATTTCTTGACGCGCGCGGCGTTGCTGCCGAGATCGTTGTCGAAATTGCGCGAGGCCGAGCGGATATCGACGCGGGAATCATCGCCGTCCGCCACGAACCTGATCGAAATGTCCTCGCGGAACCCCATGATCGGTGTGCGCGCCACCGCCTCGATGCGGCCGATCCGGCGCGGCGGCTGCGGCGCGCGCTCGTCGATGACGGTCCATTTGCGCTTGTGGACGAGCTGAAGCGCGATCGCATAGGCGCGGTCGACGGAAATCTCGAGCTCGACGGGCTCGACGTCGGGATAGAAGTGGCGCTGCTGCTCCGCCGAATAGAGGCCGGCATAAACCGCGCTGTTGGTGCCCTCGCCGGTGCGCAGTCGCGCCAGCGCCTCGAAGCGCGGCGGATCGATCGGGTCGGTTGTGATGTCGTAGATCGCCGGCAGCTTGCGATATTGCAAGGCCAGATAGGCGGGATAGGCGAGGATCGCCCCGTCGATCAGGAACGCGAGCAGGATGCGCGCCATGCCGCGCGAGCCGTTCTGCCAGATCGCGGCGAAGCCGGCGAGCCCGAACAGGATCGAGAGGCCGGCGATGGCGAGTCCGCCGAAGAAGGTCGCAAGCGCCGGCTTCGGCTCCAGGAAATCGAAGCGGACGATGATGATCGAGACCACCACCGCCACCACCGCGAACACGGCCAGATTGCGCGCCCAGCTCGCGAGGCTGGACACGGGCTCCGATTGATAGGGAGCGGAAAACCTGCGGGCCATCGGATGAAGCTCTGCCGGGGTTGGCGATGCCGGCCGATCCGGCGCGGCGATGGGCCGTTGAGATCACGGCCGACGGGTAAATTCAAGGGAGACCGGACTGTTACGGCCCGTCATTCCGGGGCGCCCGAAGGGCGAACCCGGAATCTCGAGATTCCGGGTTCGATGCCGTTGGCATCGCCCCGGAATGACGTGTCTGTCCCTACGCCGCCGCGTTCGGGAAGCGATAATCCTTGAACTGGTCGCGCAGCGCCGTCTTCAGGATCTTGCCGGTGGCCGTATGCGGAATGCCTTCGACGAAGGCAACGTCGTCGGGCATCCACCATTTGGCGATCTTGCCGTCCATGTATTTCAGGATCTCCTCACGCGTGGCCTGCCGGCCCTGCTTGAGCTGCACGATCAGAAGCGGCCGCTCGTCCCATTTGGGGTGGAACACGCCGATCACGGCGGCTTCCGCCACGGCCGGATGACCGACCGCGAGGTTTTCGAGGTCGATCGAGGAGATCCATTCGCCGCCGGACTTGATCACGTCCTTCGAGCGGTCGGTGATCCGCATGTAGCCGTCCTCGTCGATGGTCGAGACATCGCCGGTGTCGAAGAAGCCGTCCTCGTCGAGGATGTTGGTGTCGACGCGGTAATAGGCCTTGGCGACGGAGGGACCGGAGACCTTGAGACGGCCGAAGGTCTTGCCGTCCCACGGCAGCTCCTTGCCGGCGTCGTCGGTGATCTTCATCTGCACGCCGAACGGCGCATAACCCTGCATCTGCAGCACGTCGAGCTTGGCATCGCCGGTCGCATTCTGGAACGGCGGCTTCAGCGCCGCGACGCTGCCGATCGGGCTCATTTCGGTCATGCCCCAGGCGTGGCGCACGTTCGAGCCCATGTCGAGGAACGCCTTGATCATCGAGCGCGGCATCGCCGAGCCGCCGCAGATCACCATCTTCAAATCCGGCAGCTTGAGATTGTTGGCGGACATGTGCTGGAGCAGCATCAGCCACACCGTCGGCACGCCGGCCGTATGCGTCACCTTCTCGGTCGAGAGCAGCTCATAGACCGAGGCGCCGTCGAGCTTGGCGCCGGGCATGACCAGCTTGGTGCCCTGCGAGGGGGCGGAGAAGGCGATGCCCCAGCTGTTGGCATGGAACAGAGGAACCACCGGCAGCATTGTCTCGGACGCGCTCGTGCCGAGGGCGTCGACATTGTTGGCCATCAGCGCGTGCAGCACGTTGGAGCGATGCGAATACAGCACACCTTTCGGGTCGCCCGTCGTGCCGGACGTGTAGCACATCGCCGCTGCCGTGTTCTCGTCAAAGTCCTTCCATTTGAATTTGCCGTCCGCCTGCGCGATCCAGTCCTCGTAGGCGATCACGTTCTTCAGCGTGGTCTCGGGCATGTGCGCCTTGTCGGTGAGCACGACGTAGCGCTCAACGCTCGGCAGCTTGTCGGCGATCTTCTCCAGGATCGGAACGAAGGTGAGATCGGTCATCACGATGCGGTCCTGCGCATGGTTGATGATCCAGGCGATCTGCTCGGGGAAAAGGCGGGGATTGACGGTATGGCAGATGGCGCCGATCCCCATGATGCCGTACCACACCTCGAGATGGCGCCAGGTGTTCCAGGCGATCGTCGCGACCCGGTCGCCGAGCTTGATGCCGTCGCGCTCCAGCATCTGCGAGACCTTGAGCGCGCGCTGGTGGATCTCGGCGTAAGTGGTGCGATGGATCGGTCCCTCGACCGAGCGTGTGACCACCTCCTGCTTGCCATGAATTTTGGCGGCGTGTTCGATGATCCGGTGGCAGAGCAGGGGCCAATCTTGCATCAAACCGAGCATTCCGACGTTCCTCCGAGAAGTCGCTGGGCGCATTGTCGCTCTCAGCGTTGGGCCAAAGATTGCCATGAGTTTTAGCCTGCCGGACTTTCGCCGCAAATGGTCTTGTCGCGGCTATATGTCCGCTCGGGCGGCAATGGTTACCGCTGCGCTCGGTTTATCGCTCGGGTCCGCCGGGACGGCGGAGGCGCGAAGACATGCGTCCCCGCTGGATATCTTCGGGATCGCCGCACCCCGGCCGCGCCCCGTGGTTCATGCCGCCAAGATCCCGCTGCCGAGACCGCGCCCTGAGGAGGCGCCCAAGGCAGCGGACGAGGCCGCGCCGGAAGCTGACGACAAGCCCCTCGCGGACAAGCCCGGCGCCGAAAAGCCCGCCGAGGCTGCGCCGCCACCCCAGAAACCGGTCTCGGCCTGCCGCCTTGCGCTGACCGAGGAGATTGCGATCGCACCCTCAATTCCTGACATCCGCGGCCCCGGCGCCTGCGGCGGCGAGGATCTGGTGCGGCTGGAAGCCGTCGTGCTGCCGGACAAGAGCAAGGTGACGGTGAAGCCGGCGGCGATCCTTCGCTGCACCATGGCGTCCGCGATCGCCGACTGGCTGCGCAAGGACATGGTGCCGCTGGCCACCAGCCTCGGCTCGCCCATTGGCGAACTCGATAATTTCGATTCCTTCGAGTGCCGTGGCCGCAACCGCGTCGCCGGCGCGCTGCTATCCGAGCATGGCAAGGCCAATGCCATCGACATCCGCGCCATCAAGCTGGCCAACGGGCAGTCGATCGGCCTGACCGACCGCACCACCTCGCGCGAGGTGCGCGAGCGTGTGCTGCACTCAGTCTGCGCGCGCTTTTCCACCGTGCTCGGCCCGGGCTCGGACTGGTACCACGAGGACCATGTCCATCTCGACCTGGCGCAGCGGCGCAACGACTATCGGATCTGCCAATGGAATGTCTGGGATCCGCTGCCACAGGTCGCCCCATTGCTGCCGGCGGAACGTCCCGAAGAGGCGCCGCCGCGCGAGGTCGCGGCCGGGCCCGAGGCGAAGAACGGAGCTGACGACGAGGCGGAGAAGACCCAGGCGCCTGCGGAGAAGCCGGCGGCCGAACGCAGCAAATCCCAGCCGCACAAGCCGGCAACAAAAAAGCGCCGGTGAACCGGCGCTTTTGGAGCCCAGGGGATCAGCAGGCGATCAGTAGCTGCCGGCCTGCCCGGTTTGGCTGCCGCCGAGCGCAAGCCGCGAATTGTAGGGCGAGTCGCCATGCTTCGGTTCGAGCACGACGACGATGGTGCCGACCTTGACGCGGTTGTAGAGGTCGATGGCGTCCTCATTGGTCAGGCGGATGCAGCCCGACGAGATCGAGGCGCCGATATATTCCGGCTGGTTGGTGCCGTGGATGCGGAACAGCGTGTCCTTGCCGCCCGAGTAGAGATACATCGCACGCGAGCCCATCGGATTGTCCGGGCCGGGCGCAACATAGGTCGGCACGCCCAGGCGCGAGATCTCGCCGGGGGTCGGATGCCAGGCCGGCCACTCGGTCATGCTGCCGACCTTGGCGATGCCGGACCAGGCCATGGCCTCTTCGCCGACGGTGATGCCGTAACGGATCGCCTTGCCGCCATCCAGCACGTAATAGAGGTAGTGGTTGTCGGAATCGACCACGATCGAGCCCGGCGACTCCTTGCGGTGGTATTCGACGATGGCACGGCGGAACGGCTCCGCAACCGGGGTGTTCTCGTACCGGACCTTGGCGAGAAGTTCCTTGTCCTTCGGCTTGAAGGCCTTGGTGTCGGTCGCCTCGAAATGCGTGGCCTGCATGCAGCCCGACAACATCAGGCCCGCGGCCAAAATCCCCAACTTAACTTTCAGCGACGACATGGTTTGGTTCCAATCAAAACAATACCGTGCGGAAGGCCTGAGCTTAACGCCCAAGTTCCTCGACTCCGTTAAGCCCATTATCGTTGAAATCTGCCACAATTCCAGCACTGAAGCCCTTTTCCCGCGCTGCGAGAGCCGAGCTGTGGCTTTTCTGCCGCAAGTTTTACGGTGGCGTGGAGGTTTTTGGGCAAGCAGGCCCCGAACTGTCGATTCCATGCCACAGAGGGGCCATGGCGTCGCCACAAATGCAAACGCTCCGTTAATCTGGTTGTCATCGTGAACTTGTCAGAATCGCGCTAAGGGCTGTCATTCTGTCGCAGGTTCTCTGGAGTTGTTCATGTTTTCGGTGTTTGTTCCCTCCGAGTCTGCCCTGAAGAAGGTTGTCGTTGAGGATCTCGCTGCGCTGCCCGAACACGCCGTCTGGATCGATCTCGTCAATCCGACCGCGGCCGAGGACAAGGCGGTCGAGCGGCTCGCGGGTATCGCCATCCCGACCCGGGAAGATATGCAGGAGATCGAGATCTCCAGCCGCCTCTATATCGAGAACGGCGCGCGCTACATGACCGCGACGCTGATGTGCCACTCCGATACCGACATGCCCCGGACCACGGCGGTGACCTTCATCCTTGGCGACCACCGCCTGGTGACGGTCCGCTACGACCTGCCGAAGCCGTTCGCCCTGGTGGAGGCCAAGCTCGCCCGCTCCTGCACGCCTTCCATCACCGGGGAGATGGTGCTGATGGAGCTGCTGGACGCCGTGATCGACCGCTGCGCCGACATCCTGGAGCGATGCGGCGCCGAAATCGATCAGGTCAGCCACGACATCTTCGAGCCCGAGAGCGAGCGCCACGGTCACGCCAAGCAGTATTCCCGGATCCTGATCTCGATCGGCCGCAAGGGCGATCTGACCTCCAAGGTTCGCGAAAGCCTCGTGTCGATCGGCCGGGTCGTGACGTTCCTGTCCGCGGTGGTCGAGGGCGTGAAATGGTCCAAGGACATGCGCGAGCAGCTCAAGACCATGCAGCGCGACGTTGCCTCACTGACCGACCATGCTTCCTATCTCTCCAGCAAGATCACCTTTGTGCTCGACGCCATGCTCGGTGTCGTCAATCTCGAGCAGAACAACATCATCAAGCTGTTTTCGGTCATGGCCGTTGTCCTGATGCCGCCGACCTTGATCGCCTCGATCTACGGCATGAACTTCAAGGTGATGCCCGAGCTGGAATGGGTGCACGGCTATCCGATGGCGCTGGTGATGATGCTGATCGCCGCCATCGTTCCGTACTGGATCTTCAAGTTCAAGAAGTGGCTGTAATACTACCGAGACCTTACAGCGTTCGCACAGACATCACGGTTGGTGTCGCAGAATAGAGCGGGATTGCGGCCGCGCGGTGATGCCTGCCTGCCGCCCCAATTCCTCCGGTAAAATTTGAGCGGTGGGCTGAACGTTTGCGCGAAACTTGTCTGCGATAAGCAGTGCGTAGCCGCGAGGAACAACCATGGTTGAAAAACACATAACGTCGCCCCGCAACGTCATCGACCTGGCGATCTATCGCCAGGTCCTGGCGAGCGGCAAGGCGTCGTCGATGTCGGCGCGCATGTGCCGGCACTGTGGTGCTCCGCTGCTCGACGGTGAGAACGACGACGATTGCTCGACCGCATTCAGCTCGGCCGCTCCGCGGCCGCGCGACAGGTCGCGTCGGATTCGAATCGATTGAGGAACGGAAGGCGAGGGCGATCCAGGTCTTGCGGCGGCGTTGTCTGGATCGCCTTGCTTCCCCGAGCGGCATTTCTGCTTCCGTCACTGCGAGGAGCGCGCGAAAAAATTGCGTAGCAATTTCGCGCTGGCGACGAAGCAGTCCAGACTATCTCCACGGAGGCAGTCCGGATTGCTTAGCTTTCGCTCGCAATGACAGTGCTCGCCTACACGTGCTGGCCGCCGTTGATGTGGATCTCGGCGCCGTTGACGTAGGAACTGGTGTCCGTGCACAGCACGTAGATGATCTTGGCGACCTCGTCGGGCGTGCCGAGGCGGTGCATCGGAATCTGCTGCTCGACGATCTTCTCGGTCCCCGGCGACAGGATCGAGGTATCGATCTCGCCCGGCGCGATCGCGTTGACGCGCACGCCGATACGGCCGAAATCGGAGGCCATCTCGCGTGTCAGCGCCGCGAGCGCGGCCTTCGAGGTGGCGTAGGCGGCGCCTGCGAACGGGTGCACGCGCGAGCCCGCGATCGAGGTGACGTTCACGACCGATCCCTTGGCGGCCTTCAACTCCTCGATCAATCCGCGCGCCATCATGATCGGCGCGAAGAAGTTGACATGGAAGACGTGCGTCCAGGTGTCGAGATCGGTGTCGACCGAACCGAGCCGCGAGCCGCCGGGCCCCTTCGGCGAGATCGCGGCGTTGTTGACCAGTGCGTGCAGCGTGCCGCCCTCCAGCCGGTTGCGGATCTCGCTGATCGCGCGCGCGGTGTCCTGGGGATCGCCGAGATCGACCTGGATGTGGTCCTCGGGACCCGCGTCCCACGGGCAGTCCTCCGGGAAGGGGTGCCGCGAGCAGGTGATGACCCGCCAGCCCGCCGAGGAGAAGCGGATCACGGTGGCGTGGCCGATGCCGCGGCTGGCTCCGGTCAAGAGCAGCGTACGGCGCGGCGCATTGGACGAATGCGGCATGGACATCTTTCAGGTCGGCCCAAAGCTCGAGACAGCGTTCAAGAGGGGCTCAAGGATACATCCGCGTCTTGGACCACTTCTGGCCGGCCGCGTCACGGCGAAATTCGATGCGGTCGTGCAGACGGAACGGGCGGTCGTGCCAGAACTCGATTCGCAGCGGCGTGATGCGCCAGCCGCTCCAGCCCGGCGGCCGCGGCACTTCGCCAATGACGTATCTTGCCGCGACCTTCGCGATGGCTTGCTCGAACGCGAAGCGGCTCTCCAGCTCCTGCGACTGCTTGCTCGCCCAGGCGCCGATCTGAGCCTGCTTCGGTCGGGTGGCGAAATAGGCGTCGGCCTCGGCCTCCGTCACCGGCGTCACGGTGCCGCGAATGCGGACCTGGCGACGCAGCGACTTCCAGTGAAAAAGTAACGCCGCCTTAGGATTTGCGGCGAGCTCGCGGCCTTTCTGGCTGGCGATGTGGCTATAGAAGACGAAGCCCTCGGTATCGAAGCCCTTCATCAGCACCATGCGCACGTCAGGCAAGCCGTCCGGGTCGACGGTTGCGAGCGCCATGGCGTTCGGATCGTTCGGCTCGCTCTTGATCGCCTCGTTCAGCCAGGCCTCGAACAGCGCAAATGGCTCGTCGGCGGCGGTGAAATCACCGGATGTTAAGGGTGTCTGGTGTTTCATCGAGGTCGTGTCGGTCATGTCTGGAGTCCGAGTTGCGTCCCGCGGCCCAAAACGCGTTGTTGTCCGCTCCCGCCCTATATAGGGCATGGGGACGCGTTGGCCTATCGGCGATCCGGCCGTCCGGCTTTATCATGACGCTCATTCTCATCGGACTGGGGACCGGAGGATGCAGCTTTTCCCGCAACGACCAGAGCGCCTACGCCAAGGCCGATGACGGCGACCTCACCGGCTCGATCGCGCGGCCGGCGAAGGATGCCCCGCCGACCGAGACCGATCTCGCCTTCGCCCGCAACGCCGCGACCGACGTTCTCAGCAAGGGCGACAAGGATTCCAGCCAGCATTGGGAGAATCCCGAGACCGGGGCGCGCGGCTCGGTGACGCCGATCGCGCAGTCCTATGCCGCCGAGGACGGCCGCAAGTGCCGCGATTTCCTGGCGAGCTATGTCAACGGCAACACGGAAAGCTGGCTCCAGGGCGCCGGTTGCCAAAGCAGCCGTGGCCGTTGGGAGATTCATACGCTAAAGCCGTGGCGGAGCTAGGATTCGGCCGGCAACCCTAGTTGCAAAAATGCCACTCCACCCCCACATGGATCGCAGGTGGGGCGGGGAGCCCTTTGAACAATTCGAATTCTTGAAGGAGACGTGACGGATGCGCGACCCCTATGAGGTCTTGGGGGTGCCGCGGAGCGCCAGCGCTGCCGCGATCAAGAGCGCCTATCGCAAGCTTGCCAAGAAGCATCATCCCGACAGCAACAAAGGCGACCCGAAAGCCGCTGAGCGGTTCTCCGAGATCAACTCGGCGAACGAGATCATCGGTGACGAGGACAAGCGCAGGCAGTTTGACCGCGGCGAGATCGACGCCGAGGGCAAGCCGCGCTTCCAGGGGTTTCCGGGTGGCGGCGGGCCGCGCGGCCGCGCCGGTCCCGGCGGGTTCGAAAGCTATACGTTCCGCTCCGGTGGTGGCCCCGGCCAAGGCGGCGGCGCATTCGAGGATATCCTCAACAGCATGTTCGGCGGCGGGATGCGCGGAGCGCGACCCGGAGCCGGCGGCGGCGCCCAGTTCGAATTCGACACCGGCGGGATTGGGCTCGATCTCGACGTCAATGTCGCCATGAGCGTCTCGCTGGAGGAGGCGGTCAAGGGCGGCGAAAAGCGTGTCCGCTTGCCGACAGGCAAGGAGCTCAACGTCAAGATTCCGGCAGGCGTCACCGAGGGCCAGCAGATCCGGCTCCGGGGGCAGGGAGAAAGTGCTCAGGGCCATCCGCCCGGCGATCTCCTGATCACCATCAACATCACCCCCCATCCCTTCTTCAAGGTCGAGGGCGCCGATTTGAGGATCGATCTGCCGGTGACCCTCTACGAGGCTGTCCTCGGCGGCAAGGTCCGCGTGCCCACCCTCGGCAATGCCGTGGAGCTCTCGGTCCCCAAGAACACCTCCAGCGGCCGAACTTTCCGTCTCAAGGGTAAGGGGCTGCCGAAATCTGGTGGAACCGGGGATCTCTTCGTCACCATCAGGATTATGCTACCGGACGGGAACGACGCCGAGCTTGAAGCATTGATGGAGAAGTGGCGGGACCAACACCCCTACAATCCACGTAGCGGGCTTGGCTAGGCGATCGGACTGACGGGGTTCTCCTAAAGGACGAAGGCATGATCCGGAAAGTGCGAAGCGGTTTTCCGGAAAGATCATGCGCGAGTAATAACCCAAGGCGCGATGCCGGTTTGTCCAATCTCATCGCGCTTGAGGGCATCATCCTGAGATGATGCTCATCATACGCCTGAGGCGTGGTAGCGCTTCATGAACTGGACGTGTCGGCTGTCCGGCGGGGCAGCCGATAAAAAGGTGCGGCCTCGAGAGGGGGACCAGCGCGGTACCAAAAACCCCAATCGAGGCCGCCCGCGTCGATCGGCGGATCGAACGCCACTCATAATCGCGTGAACACTCGGTGCGATAATGAGACGCGTCGATGTCCTGATTCGAAATTTTCGATGACGGAATCTGGGCACTGCGCTTGTGCGGTTGTCTAGGTGCCGTTTTTCTCGGCCTGATCATAGACGGCCTGCGCCACCTTGGTCAGCCGGTCGCGATCGCCGCCGCCGCTGACGACGTAGCCGACGCCCCGCTCGGCCCAGAACAGCGCCCCGTCCTTGTCCGTCCTGGCATAGCGCATTTGCGTCGCACCATTCTCGGTCTTGGCGGTATAGATCGTGTAGCGTTCGCCCGAGGCGCCCTCATACATCAGGAACGATGCAGGACCGTTCGGCCCCGGCAAGAGCCGGCCGCCGACCAGCTTCAGCCCGCTGGCCTCCAGATTCGGCGCGAACACCGTCCAGCCGCAGCGCCGGGTCAGCCAGGCCTGGAGGTGGTCGCGCTCGTTGCCGCCGACCTCGACGGGATGGCGGACCTCCACGACATAGAGGCGGTGAGCGTCGAGCGCGTCCGCGGTCAAGCTCTGGAAGGTCGAGGGCGCGCTGGTGGCCCCATGCGCAACCCAGCCGGCGGTGCCGCCGGCGATAAAAGCAACCAGCACGGCCGCGGCGGCGCCATAGAGCCATTGCCGCGGACGGCGCTCCAGCCGCTCGAGCTCCAGCCGCGCCGGCACCGGCTCCTGGGCGATGACGTCATAGCGGGCGTGCAGCATCTCCGCCATGGCGCGCCAGGATTGCACGCGTTCGGCCTCTTCTGGATGGGCGGCAAGCCAGGCCTCGACGTCGGCGCGGCGCTCGACCGGCAGCTCGCCGTCGACATAGGCGTGCAGTTCGTCCTCGGTCACTGGGATCTTGCGGTCGTTCATATCGATCGTCTCTGGCTCTGTGGCCCAAAATATCTTCTGCGAGTTAACTTCGCACAGCCCATCATTTCACCCGCCTGAGCGCCGGGCGCTCGCCCTCCAGCGAGGCCTTGACGTGGGCGCGGGCACGGGCGAGGCGCGACATCACGGTGCCGATCGGCACGCCCTGGATGTCGGCGACCTCGCGGTAGCTCATGCCTTCCAGCATCACCAGGAGCAGCACCGAACGTTGCTCCTCGACGAGTGTGGCGAGCGCCCTCTCGATGTCGCGCCCTTCGGCTTCAGTGCCGCTGGCATCGGGGTTGTTCTCCGTCAGCTGCATGAACTGCGGCCGTCTCGCCAGCGAGCGCCGCCGGTTCTTGTTGAGGTTGGTCAGGATCGTGTAGAGCCAGCTCCTGACGTCGCCTCCGAGAAACAATCGCTCCGAGCGCAGCGCCCGCACCAGCGTGTCCTGCACCAGATCGTCGGCTGCATCCGCGTCGCGCGTGAGCGCGCGGGCGTAGCGGCGCAGCGCCGGGATCATGGCTTCCACACTCTGGCGAAACGCACTCATTGTGGTCTTGACGTCCTGATCTCAGGCGCGAGCGCCCATAGCAATCATAACACCCGAATGGAACGGCTATTCCGGCGCCCGAAACAGCGTTAACGCCGTGTATTAGGGCTGTACCGCAGGGGAGGGCTGGTGTACCTCCAGACCTCACGAGTTCGACGGGACGTTCAAAGATGGCGCAGAATTCAGGTCTGATGCAGGGCAAGCGCGGGGTCATCCTCGGCGTTGCCAACAACCGCTCGATCGCCTGGGGCATCGCCAAGGCATGCCACGCCGCGGGCGCCGAGCTCGCCTTCACCTATCAGGGCGATGCGCTGAAGAAGCGCGTCGAGCCGCTCGCCGCCGAGATCGGTGGTCTCGTGCTCGGCCATTGCGACGTCACCGATGCCGCGTCCATCGATGCTGCGTTCGCGGTGCTGAAGGAGAAGTGGGGCAAGATCGACTTCCTGGTGCATGCGATCGCCTATGGCGAGCAGCTCGACGGCCGCTACGTCGACACCACGCAGGAGAATTTCTCCAAGTCGATGCTGATCTCCTGCTACTCGTTCACGGCGGTGGCGCAGCGCGCCGAAAAGCTGATGACCGATGGCGGCTCGCTGATCACGCTCAGCTATTACGGCGCCGAGAAGTGGATGCCGCATTACAACGTGATGGGCGTGGCGAAAGCGGCACTGGAGGCCAGCGTCCGCTATCTCGCCGCCGACCTCGGCGAGAAGAACATCCGCGTCAACGCGATCTCGGCAGGTCCGATCAAGACGCTGGCGGCCTCCGGCATCGGCGACTTCCGCTACATTCTGAAGTGGAACGAGTACAACGCGCCGATGCGGCGCAACGTCTCGACCGAGGACGTCGGCGGCAGCGCGCTCTATTTCCTCTCCGACCTCTCGCGCGGCGTCACCGGCGAGGTCCATCACGTCGATTCCGGCTATCACGTGCTGGGCATGAAGCGGCCCGATGCGCCGGATATCTCGTTCGGCGGGTAGAGCATGATCCGGAAGAGTGGAAACCGGTTTTCCGACAAGATCATGCTCAAACAAGACGACTAGACTTAAGACCTGGAATGGCCGTGCCCACGATCTACTTCCTTCGCCACGGCGAGACCGAGTGGAATGCCCTCGGCAGGCTTCAGGGCACCCAGGACATTCCGCTCAATGCGCGCGGCCGCAGCCAGGCTGTTCACGCTGCAGGCGTTCTGGCCGATCTGTTCAGGCGCGACGGCAAGGACAGGGCGGCGCTGCCTTACGTGGCAAGCCCGCTCGGCCGCGCACGCCAGACCATGGAACTCGTGCGCGGCAAGCTCGAATTGCCGCTTCCCGACTATTCGCTCGACGATCGCCTGCGCGAGATCGGCTATGGCGTCTGGGAGGGGCTGACCCTCGCCGAAAGCGAGGCCTCCGATCCGGATGTCTATGCGAGGCGCCTGGCGGACAAATGGGCCGTCGCCCCGAGCGGCGGCGAGACTTACGCCGCCGTGCAACTGCGCATGCTCGACTGGTACGAGTCGCTCCTCGTCGACACGGTCGCGGTCGCCCATGGCGGCACCTGCCGGGCCCTGATGGTCGCCCTGGGCATCGAGACGCCCGCCAGCGCTGCCAAGCTCTATATCGAGCAGGGGGCCGTCTACGTGTTCCGCGACGGGAGGCTGGAGAAATTCCGTTAAGCTCGATTGCCGTCATTCCGGGGCGCCCGAAGGCGAACCCGGAATCTCGAGATTCCGGGTTCGATGCTTTGCATCGCCCCGGAATGACGGAACTAGGGTTGAACGCAATGCTGCTCGGCGCTAGGACGTTGACATACAACGTATATGTTGAACGTCAGCATTAGGCGACAGTACGGATGTCCTTCAACACCTTCGGCCACATGTTCCGCGTCACCACCTTCGGCGAGAGCCACGGGGTGGCGATCGGCTGCGTGGTCGACGGTTGCCCGCCCATGATTCCGCTCACCGAGGCGGACATCCAGAAGGACCTCGACCGCCGACGGCCGGGCCAGTCGCGCTTCACCACGCAGCGCCAGGAGCCGGACCAGGTCAAGATCCTGTCCGGCGTGATGCCGCACCCGGAGACCGGCGTGCAGGTGACGACGGGCACGCCGATCGGGCTCCTGATCGAGAACACCGACCAGCGCTCGAAGGACTATTCCGAGATCAAGGACAAGTTTCGCCCCGGTCACGCCGACTTCACCTATGAGGCCAAATACGGCCTGCGCGACTATCGCGGCGGCGGCCGCTCCTCCGCGCGCGAGACTGCGATGCGCGTCGCTGCCGGCGCGATCGCGCGAAAGGTGATACCGGACGTCAAGGTGCGCGGCGCGCTGGTGCAGATCGGCCCGCACAAGATCGACCGCGCCAAGTGGGACTGGGACGAGACCGCCAGGAATCCGTTCTTCTGCCCGGACAAGGACAAGTCCGCATTCTTCGAGACCTATCTCGACGGCATCCGCAAGAGCGGGTCCTCGATCGGCGCGGTGATCGAGATCGTTGCCGAAGGCGTGCCGGCCGGACTTGGCGCGCCGATCTACGCCAAGCTGGATTCCGATCTGGCGGGTGCGATGATGACCATCAACGCGGTGAAGGGCGTCGAGATCGGCGCCGGCTTCGGCGCCGCCGAGCTGACCGGCGAGGAGAACGCCGACGAGATGCGTACCGGCAATGATGGCACGCGCTTTTTGTCCAACCATGCCGGCGGCGTGCTGGGCGGGATCTCCACCGGGCAGCCGGTGGTGGTGCGTTTCGCGGTGAAGCCGACCTCGTCGATCCTGCAGCCGCGCCTCACCGTCGATCGCAAGGGCACTGATACCGAGATCTTCACCAAGGGCCGCCACGATCCCTGTGTCGGCATCCGCGCCGTCCCCGTCGGCGAAGCCATGATGGCCTGCGTGCTGGCCGACCATTTCCTGCGCGATCGCGGGCAGGTGGGACGGTAGCTGCTTCACCCCTCCCGTAAGGAGAGGTGAAACCCGCGATTGAGCGTTGATGTCGCGGTACCAGCCCACCGCGCAGCTTGACGATCCCGCAACTTCGTCCGCAAATGCGGGCATGCAAACTTCCGAGCTCCAGCGCATCACCAACTGGCTGATCGACGGCGCGAGGTCGTCGGGAACGCCGGCCGAGATGATCGCGGAGGTCTGCGAGCATCTGGTCGAAGCGGGTCTGCCGCTCTGGCGTTTCGGCATCTTCATCCGCACGCTGCATCCTGAGATCTTCGGCCGCAACTTCATCTGGCGGCAAGGCGAGGAGGTCGAGGTCGGCACCGTCGATTTCGACATCCTGGGCACGCCGGAATTCGCCGCAAGCCCGCTCCGCATCGTGTTCGAGCAGGGCATCGAGGTCCGGGCGCGCATCGGCGATCCCGGCAACGAACGTTTTCCCATCGTCAACGACATGCGGGCCGAAGGAGCGACCGACTACATCGCGGTGCCGATGCCATTTCTGGACGGCTCGGTCCACGCCACGAGCTGGGTGACGCGGCATCCCGGCGGCTTCACCGACGACCACATCGCGGCGATCCGCTCCATCGTGACGCCGCTGGCGCGCGTCAGCGAGATCGTCAGCCTGCGCCGCACCGCCGAGATGCTGCTCGATACCTATGTCGGCAACCGCGCCGGCGCGCGTATCCTCGGCGGCCAGATCCGTCGCGGCCACAACGACACCATGCAGGCCGCGATCTGGCTCTCGGATCTGCGGGGCTTCACCGCGCTGTCGGACCGGCTGCCGCCCGAGACAGTGGTGCAGATCCTCAATCATTATTTCGACTGTCAGGTCAGCGCGATCCGCGGCCATGGCGGCGAGGTGCTGAAATTCATGGGCGACGGTCTGCTCGCGGTGTTTCCGATCGATGAATATGTCGGCGATGCCGCGCATGTCTGCACGCGCGTGCTGGAGGCCGCGCGCGAATCCCGCGCCAGCGTCGAGGCACTGGCCTTTCCGGTCGGCGAGACCATCGAGCGCTTCCGCTTCGGCGTCGCGCTGCATGTCGGCAACATTCTCTACGGCAATATTGGCGGCGGCAACCGCCTCGACTTCACCTGCATCGGCCCCGCGGTCAACCTTGCCGCCAGGCTCGAGAAGATCACGGGGCGTCTCGGACGGACCGTCGTGGCTTCGGAAGGCTTCGCCAATGCCTGCCGCCACGATTGGCGCGAGCTCGGCGAGTTTCCGATCGCGGGCTTTTCCAAGGCGCAGCGCGTGTACGGGCTGGCGGAAGAAACGCCGGTGGTGATGGCCTAGTGGCTGGCGCTCTCGGCGGCCCTAGCTGTCGCGGACATAGGATTGCTTCAGCCCGAGCGTGAGGATGTTCAAGGTGATCCACAGCCGCAGCATGGCGAAGCTGAAGATGAAGACGAAATAGATCAGGTTCTTGGTGAACTGCGTCGAGGACGAGGTCTGCCAGAAGTTCCAGATCGCGGTGCGTACCGCCTCCTGTCCATAGGCGAGGGCGACGTTGACGACGCCGAGGACGATGACGGCGGCGCCGAGCCACAGCCCGCGCCGCGCGAATTCGCCGATGGCTGCAAACAGGTCGACCGTGCCGTCATCGCGCTCGGCACGCACGATCATGAGC
This sequence comes from Bradyrhizobium centrosematis, assembly GCF_045571495.1. NCBI lineage: Bacteria > Pseudomonadati > Pseudomonadota > Alphaproteobacteria > Hyphomicrobiales > Nitrobacteraceae > Bradyrhizobium > Bradyrhizobium centrosematis. Next base: position 5,567,550 of record NZ_CP120703.1, on the reverse strand, counting down.
AGCACGATCGCGGCGATCCATGCGCTCCAGAAACGTCCGGGATGGGTGAACTGGTCGAACGCCATGCCGTCGAGGCCGGCCATGAGATGATACGCAGATCCGTAACCGGCCGCTGCGGCACCGAGCGCCGCCGCGACCATCACGAGCATGATCCGCCACAGGATCGAGAAGGAAAGCTTGAACTGCTCGCCCAACGTCAGCGCACCCAGCGAGGATTGTCCACCCGCCGCCTCGATCGATTGTTGCGCCGTCGCAAAGAAGGCCAGCAGCACCGAAATGTCGGCAACGATGATTGCGGGCAGCGCCATGGCGCCGCCGCCGAACGCGATTACACGCATCGCGGCCGCCAGGATCAACCAGGGCAGGGCATGCAGGAGCCTGAACGGACCGAACGAGGTTTCGGGTCGGGCCGACTTGAGCCCGAGTTGTTTGCGCAGTGCGACTGTCATTGCATGGTGATGACACAGGCGACTAAACCTGCGGTAGCACGGATTGCTAAAATTGACCCGAAGCGGGCAGGCGGCGCCTATTCCTCCGGCTCGGTCGTGAACAGCAGCGGATAGCCCTTGGCGCGGCCGGCGTCGGTGGCGCGCGTCGCCTTGGTCTCGGCGACGTCCTTGGTGAACACGGCGACGACGCAGGCCCCCAGCTTGTGCGCGGTGATCATCACCTTGTAGGCCTGATCCTCGGTCATGCGGAATTCGGCTTTCAGCACCATGGTGACGAATTCGCGCGGCGTATAGTCATCGTTGATCAGGATGACCTTGTGCAGCCGTGGCCGCTCGACCTTGGTCCTGGTCTTCGGCTTGGTGACGGTGTCGTTCATTCCGCCTCCTGGACACGGCGGGCTCGGTTCCTGCCGCGGCGATCAGCTCGCAGCCTTCTCACCATATTGCAGGACCTGCACCTTCTCCAAGGTGATCAGCCCGCTCGACATCATGCCATCCAGGATGGGCAGGAATGCGTTGATGTTGTCCTCGCTGTCGACGATCTCAATCAGCAGCGGCAAATCTTCCGACAGCCGCAGGATTTTCGAGGTGTGCAACCGGCTCGACTTGCCGAAACCCATCGGCCCGCGCAGCACGGTGGCGCCGGCGAGGTGCAGCTCGCGCGCCTTGATCACAATGGCTTCATAGAGCGGCTTGCCTTCGAAATGATCGCTTTCGCCGATGAAGATCCGGAGCGAAACTGCCTGATTGGGAATTTGCATGCTCAGCTCCTTGTCAAGCGGTTGTAGCGGTTCGCCATCATATGACCGATCCATACCGATGCCAGCCAGCAGATCACGGATGCGGCGATGTAGGCGAGTGCGGTGTATTTCATTCCGCCGTGGAACAGACGGAAGGTCTCCAGGCTGAAAGTTGAAAACGTGGTGTAACCGCCGCAGAACCCGGTCATGACAAATTGCCGGTGCTCGGGTCGCGCCAGCATGCGGCCGTCGGGGCCGGTCAGCGTCGCGTAGAAGCCGATGATCAGCGATCCCGTCGCGTTGATGAACAGCGTCGCGAACGGAAAGCCCGGCCCGGTGTCGAGCGCAAGCCCGACGAGATAACGCGTCAGGCCGCCGACGATGCTGCCGGCCGCAACCCAGGCATAGAGCAGCGCAACGCGCCAGCGCTCGGCGGGAGAGTTCATCGGCCTCTAGCCTCCCAGACCGTCCGCAAGGACGAAGCCGCAGCTGACGGCGGCGAGGCACAGTCCGACCGAGAATACGATATTCCCGAGCGCATGCATCGGCTCGCTGCGCGCGAGCGTCAGCGTTTGCAGGCTGAAGGATGACACCGTGGTGTAGCAGCCGAGGAATCCGGTGACCGCGAACAGCCATGGGTTGGGCGATGCGAACACCGAACCAGGATGGCTCGCCAGCGCGCCAAGGATGCCGATCAGGAAGGCGCCGGTGACGTTGATGGTCATGGTGCCCCAGGGAAAGGTTTCGCCGAGCCGCCGCGCGATCACACCGGAGACGAAATAGCGTGCGCAGCCGCCGAGGGCACTGCCTACGATGATCGCGATAGCCCCGCTCAGCACGATGAACGCCCCTCCGTCATCCTTTGTCCTTCGTTGCGAGACCGTCGCCGACGGCCAGCAGTCCCAGCAGCGAAACCAGCGCGAAGCCGAGCCCCGCAAGGAACGTTCCTGCCGGACCATAGGCGTCCCACAGCGCGCCCGCGATCACGCTCGCGGCCAGCAAGGCGAGGCCGGTGAACAGGTTGAAATAGCCGAACGCAGTGCCGCGCAGGCTGGGCGGGGCGGCATCGGCGACCAGGGCCGAGAGCAGGCCTTGCGTCAGTCCCATATGCAGCCCCCACAGCACGACGCCGAGCGCAAGGCCGGCAAGGTTTCCCAGCAGTGCGAGCGCGAGATCGGCACACGCGAGGAAGACGAGGCCGAGCGCGAGCAGGCCGGTCCGGTTGATCCGGTCCGAGAGCACGCCGGCTGGATAGGCCGACAGGGCGTAGACGATGTTCATCAGCACCAGCACCGCCGGCACCCACATCGCATTGAGCCCGATGTTCTGTGCGCGCAGGATCAGGAAGGCCTCGCTGAAGCGCGCGAGCGTGAAGATGACGCCGAGGGCCACGACACGCCAATAGACCGCTCCGAGCTGCCGCATCGCGGCGAGATTGAGCGGATTCTTGGCCGGCTCCCGGCTCGGATCCGGCTCCGGCTCGCTCACCGCGAACGCGATCAAGCCGAAGGACAGGAAAGCCGGCAGCACCGCCACCCAGAACACGGCGGCAAAATTGTCCGCCGTCCACCACATCAGGCCGATCGCCACCAGCGGGCCGACGAAGGCGCCGATGGTGTCGAGCGATTGCCGCAGGCCGAAGCTCGCCCCGCGCAGGCCGGCGGGGGCGATGTCGGCGATCAGCGCATCGCGCGGCGCGCCGCGTATGCCCTTGCCGACGCGATCGACGAAGCGCGCCGCCACCAGCCATCCGACGCTGGGTGCAAGCGGGAATAGCGGCTTGGTCGCGGCGGCGAGGCCGTAGCCGAGTGCGGCGAGCAGCTTGCGGCGGCCGAGCCAGTCCGACAGCGCGCCGGAAAAGATCTTGGTGATCGAGGCCGTCGCCTCGGCAATGCCCTCGATGAAGCCGACGGTCAGCGTCGAGGCACCGAGCACGGTGACGAGATAGACTGGTAGCAGCGCGTGGATCATCTCGGAGGAGATGTCCATCAGCATCGAGACGAAGCCGAGCACCCAGATTCCCCTGGGCAGCCCCGCACGCTCGGCATTCGGTGTCGTCGTCGTCACGCCATCGCCTTCGTCGCCGGACAACAAAAAACCCGCCTCCGGCGGGTTTGTCCATGCTCCCGCCGACGGCAGAGGCTCAATGATTGCCCCTCCTCAAGCAGGAGTCATCAGCCCACCACGGTCATCAACCGCCGGGCGGTTATCGGGGAACTCCATCCCCATCTGTGCGGCCAACCTAGCATGGAAATCGCGCTGGACAAGTGGCGGGGGAATTCTGTCCCGCGCCTCTTCAGCCCGCTTCGCGCATCGTGGGCCCGCTGGTGCGAGCGAGCGGGCCGGTCCCGGCGGCGCGAGCGTGGCAACATGGCGGCAGCTTTGCGCAAAGCGAGTGCGCGCCTAACCCACAGATTCCTAACTTGAATGTGAAGCGCAGGCGATCTTCGCGCTTTGCGGCAAGGCGATTGCATGTCACCATCGCATCATACGACGGGAGGCTGCGATGCGCTTGCTGTTCTCGATCGGGGCTGTGCTGGTGGCCGGCATGTTTGCCGGAGGGGATGTCGCGGGCATCGCGGCACCAGGACCAAGATTTGAGCCGTCCAAGACTCAGCCGCAGCGGCTGGCGGCCGACAGAGACGCGCAGACGGTCGACGTCGAGCTGGTCCTCGCGGTCGACGTGTCCTATTCCATGGACATGGACGAGCTCGCGATCCAGCGCGAGGGCTATGCGCAGGCGATCCAGTCCAAGGAGTTCCTCCAGGCCCTGAAGCTCGGTCCGAACGGCCGGATCGCGGTGACCTATTTCGAGTGGGCCGCCTCGAGCGACCAGAAGATCATCATTCCCTGGCGGCTGGTCGATGGCCCCGAGACGGCGGATGCGGTCGCCTCCGAGATCATGAAGACGCCGATCCGGCGCGCCTCGCGCACCTCGATCTCCGGGGCGATCACCTTCGCGATGCCGCTGTTCGACGAGGATCCCTATCGGGGCCTGCGCCGCGTGATCGACATCTCCGGCGACGGCCCCAACAACAATGGCGGCCCGGTCACGGTGGCGCGAGATGCGGCGCTGGAGAAGGGCGTCGTCATCAACGGCCTGCCGATCATGGTCAAGGAGCCGTCCTATTCGACCATGGATATCGACAATCTCGATCTCTATTACGAGGACTGCGTCATTGGCGGTCCCGGCTCCTTCGTCATCACGATCAAGGACCGCGACAAGTTCAAGGAAGCGATCCGCACCAAGCTGCTGCTGGAGGTCGCCGGCCGCACGCCGGAGCGTCCTGTGATGCGGGTTGCTGACAAGGAGCCGCGCGTCAGTTGCCTGATCGGTGAAAAGATCTGGTCGGACCGCTGGGGCCGATAGGCACGCCTCGAGGCTTGAGATCTTTCGGCTTGAGACCTTTCGCCTCATCTCGCCCGAGGGTTGAGTTTAACCGCTCGTTAACCGGCACATGGCCCTAATCGGACTGTTTCTGTTCGTTTCCAGCCGGCATCCCGAGATTGCTGGCTGACGAGCGAACGAGAGCGGGTTCATCGCACCCGTCCACCGAGCAATCCAATGGCCATCGTCACCTCGAGCACCAACCAGATTTCGCCCGCCAATGAGCGGCTGTATCACCAGAGTGCTCTGGTCGGCGACTGGAAGGGCAATTGGGTGGGCAACAACCAGCCCGTCGGCTTCAAGGTCGTGAACATCCGCGGTGCGCGGGCGCAGGTCGAGTACACCCACAACGGGCACACCGAGCGCGGCTTCGGCGAGGTCAAGGGCACGCTCATCACCTTTGGCGGAGTCACGGTCGGCACCAAGGACGGCAAGAACATGGTGATGCTGTTCTCCTTCGGGGGGGCCGGCAAGCAGACCGCCAATCTCGAGAAGCAGGACCCGCCGGCTTCCGACAGCCGCCTGATGGGAAGCTGGGGCGGCTACTCAAGCGCGAACGGCAAGAGCGCGAGCTTCAAGGTGCTGTCCGTCAATGGCAAGGAAGCCCAGGTCAGCGTCACCACTGACGGCGTCACCCGCCAGGGCACCGGCTACGTCTACAAGAACGTCATCATGTTCGGCCAGGCGCAGATCGCAACCGATGACGGGCAGAACGGCAAGGTCATCTACCAGGTCGGCACCAAATCCTTCATGGTGCCGGTGACGAAATACCCGCCGGCCGATTCATCGTCCTCGGTCGACAGGACCGCCTGAACGCGCCGTCCTCCTGCGCAAAGCCCTTCGCCGCTACATCGGCAGATGTCACCGCGTTCTCCGCGCTTTCATTGACACAGCACCTTCAGCTGCCGGTCGATCTTGCGCAAGCCGCCACAGGCGGCTGCGAGGGCGCCTTTGCCGATCATCTGCCAGACATCGTCGGCCCGTTCGGCCAGCTGGGGGATCGTGAGCGGCAAGCGGGCCGCTTCGTGCAACGCGCCCTTCTCGTTGATGAGATAGCGTTCGTTGAGCGCGAACAGCACCTGCGCGATGCAGCTGAGTGATCTGTAGAGACATCCGGCGATGTGGGTGCGGTCACCGCGCGCAATGGCGAGCTCGGCGTTCTCGACGCCAAACAGGATCTCCCACTGGAAGCGCTGGATCAGGGCTTCGCGTAACCGGCGGGGATAGGGCAGGGCGATCGATTTCAGCCGCGCGATCAGACCCTGCGGATCATGCAGAGGCTGACAATAGGCGATCTCGCCCATCCAGATGGCCGAGCAAAAGCCGTGGGGATGGCCGGGCTGGTAGGCCATGAGGACCGTCCCGTGCCGGCAGTCCGTCATGACGCGTTCGACCTCGTCAGTGCGACGGTATAGCAGGTCGACCTTCTTCCCCTGGATTGACAGCCAGGCGCCGCCGACGATCCACGGTCCCCATTCGCCAAGCCTCGTCACGGTCGCGGCGCCTGGATCGTCGGCGATGTCCTTGACCATGGTCTGGAGCAGATCCGTATCGAGCGGGCGGGCCTCGGAGCAATACAGCCCGATGTCATAGTCCGATGTAAGATGTGCACTGCCGCGCGCACGTGAGCCGCCGAGCACGATCGCTTCAATGCCCGGAACCTCGGCGAGACTGGATGTCAGGTGACTGAGCAGCGGATCGTGAGGCATGAGGTTTGGTTGTCGGGGAGAGCCCCGCGACTTCGGCGCGGACGCTTGGCTGGCATTGGTCATGTCGGCAGAGTATAATCGGCAAAAGTCCTGACGGTAGCTTGAATGTCTAGCCTCGTCCCTTCACGCGTTCTTGCAACTCTGATCGCAGCGCTTTGCCTGACCGCAACTCCTGTTCATGCGCAGGTCGCGCCGCTGAGATATTGGATTCCCGGCGGGCCTTTCGGTCTCGGCGGTGGTACCGGCCGGAGTTCCGATACTTACGGCAGCTTCACGAGCTTCAACGCGGGCGATGCGGATTGGCGCAGCAGCTTGACGGGCGGCTTCTTCGTTGGAAGCCAGCGCGGCAACCTCAATTGGAGCGGCCTCGGTCAGACCGGCCTCGCCGGCAATTTCAGCGCGCTCTCTTATGACAGCACGCAGTTCGGCTATACCACCAAGACCGCGGGCGGCTTGCCCGTGACCTTCTTTGCCGGTTTCGACACGATGAAATACGGCAATGGTATCGGCAGCTCGCTCGCGCCGCTGACCCCCGGTGCGGCTCCCGGCTACAGTGCATTTGCAGGTGTGGAGTTCAAGCCGACGTCCAATCTCAGCCTCTCGTTCGGGGCTGGTTTCATCCAGCAGGACTCCGGCCGCATGGACAGCGACATCAGGTCGAACATGCTGCCGGGCGAATCGCCGGCGCTGAGCGGTCTACGACGTTAGGACCGCATCACCAGCTCCGGCGGACGCCGCGGCGATTTCGGCAGGTCCGGGCCAGCTCCGAAACGCATCACGATATCAGGACGCCGTTCGCCGAGCCCGAGTGAGGTCGCAAATTGCGGCCGCAGCGCCGCAACCTCGACCGGCTGGTTGACGAAGGAATATTTGAGTCCGAGTGCAGTCGCCTGCAGACCGAAGCGCTGGCAGGCGCGGCCGACCGCAATCCAGTGCGATTTGTCGCTGCGATCGGCCGCGAGCACGACGACGCCCGCGGAGCTGGCGAGCTGCTCGCGGTACTTCTTGTTCTCGCCGCTCTCGGTGAAGAAGAATCTCAGCAGCGGCCGCGCCAGCCATGACGGCAGGGAAGGGTTTCCCGAGGCGGGCGAGAACAGCCCGTCCAAGGTCGCGAGCGCTTCCGCCTCGTTGAAGCGAATCCAGCTCACCAGTTCACGCATGAAGGCCTGGTCGCGCATTTGCGCCGAGTTGCCTTCGAGCACGTAGTCGGTGACCGCGGCGATCGCGGCACGCTCGGTGATCAGGATCGCTGCCACGTTGGGCTCGCGACAGGCGTCCTCGAGCCGACGCAAGGTCTCGGGCGCTGCCGGCCTACCGTCGTACGCCGCGCGGGTGCATTGCCTGACCGGAATCGCGGCCGCCAGCGCCAATGCGGCCGGCGGCGCTTCCTCGAGCGCGATCACGATGCGGTCGCCGTCGACGGTCGGGTCAGCGCGCCAGCCGAGCGTGGACGCAGCGAGAATGAGATTCTCGGCGGCGCAGCCGAGACTGACGAAGATGTGATGATCGTCCGGATCGACGGCCGGACAGCGGCGCGCGAAATCCGGTGCAATCGTGATTTCGTTGCCGCGCGCGGAGAAGATCCACGGCTGGGTGTTGTGGCTGTTGGCGGCGAGCGTGGCAAAGCGCACGAGCTCGCGGTCTCTCGGCACGGGCTGCAGCGGAGCTCGCGACATGCGCACCGCCTCATTATAGGTCATGGTTGCTCCCGCGGCGGGGAAGCCGCCGATCGCAGCCGCAGACACCCCCAGCGCGGTTGCGATGAACTGTCGTCGGTCAACCACCAGCGTCCGCTCCATGCCGTTCTGCAGGATGCGTTTAGCAGCAACGGACGTCAGCGCGATTGACCGGAATCAAGACCGGCAGGCAGCAGTCCCAGAGGCGAGTGTCACGCCCGCCGTGCGGCTTGGCGTGTCCGGTGATGATGGCCCGACCGTCACGACAAGCCTGCCACCAACGGCCGTTGCAGGTGCCGGGCCATCAGGTCGGCCGCCTCGGCGTAGCGTCGCGTCTCCAGCACATCGAGCAGGCGCAAATGCTCGCGCACGTGCCGCCGCATGCCGTCGCGGTCGGCGAAGCTGCGATAGGCGAACAGGCGTCTGATCGAGTTCACGCGCCTCAGCGCTTCGAGAAAGAAGGGATTGCCGGCGCCGCGGATGATCTCTTCGTGGAATTCGCAGCCGGAGTGAAAGATCTCGCCGATCGTCATCTTCTCGAGCTCGCCCTCAAACATGCGGTGTTGGCGCTCGCGCAGGCGTACGATCACCTCCTGCTGCAGTGCGAAGCCTGGCTGGGCAATTGCCGCCGGCTCGATCACCGCGCGAAACGCCTTGGCTTGCGCTTGCGCTTCGGGACTTGCGACCGTCTCTGCGAAACGCCAGCCATAGCCCGGCAAGCGTGCGATCCAGCCTTCGGCGGCGATCCGGTCGAGCAGCCGCTGCAGCTCGGCCCGAGTGACACCATAGCGGCGCATCAGCTCGGCCTCGGTGACATCGGCCGGCAGCCGCGCCGCCAGCACGTCGCCTGCGACCGTCGCATAAACCTGCTCGTTGCGCCTGACTGCCGCGAGCGCGGGTTGGGCCGCGCCGCTGGTGGGATTCTTCGCCAGCACAAAGCCGCGATGCGGCTCGCCGCGCGCCAGCCCTGCCGCTTCCAGGGCTTTGAGGCCGAGCCGGATCGGCGCACGTGAAAGATCCAGTGCATCGGCAAGCCTTTGCTCGATCAGGCGATCGCCCGCCTTCATGCCGTCGCGTCGGGCGAGCGCCATGATCAGCCCGGCAAGATGTTCGGCGCGCTCGGAACCGGTCTTGTCGCTGCGTTGTCGCGAATTGTCTGATGCGCTCATTGCACTGCACGACGAGTTTAGGACTTGACAGAGTGTCCCATGGATTGTTCTTTTATGCAACAATATACAATCGATCCCAGGGAGAGCCCGATGGCGCACGCGCCCGATGTCTACATCTGCGAGGTTGCGCCCCGCGATGGTCTCCAGAACCTGGACATTTTCGTTCCGACCGAAGCCAAATGCGCGTTGATCGACACGATCGCTGCCGCCGGCGTGCGCGAGATCGATGCCGGATCGTTCGTACCGCCAAAAGTCGTGCCGCAATTCGCCGACGTCGATGCAGTGATGGCGCATGCGCTGACGCACGAGACGGCAACGATCGGCGCGCTGGTGCCGAACCCGAGGGGTGCCGAACGCGCCATCGCCGCGGGCGTCAACGCCGTCTATTTCGTCATCTCAGCGAGCGAGACGCACAACCAGGCCAATGTGCGCCGCACGGTCGCCGAGCAGATCGAAGGATTTCGTGCGGTCCGTGCCGCGATCGACGCCCGGCCCGTGGGCCAGCGGCCGCAGCTGATGGGCGCAATCTCGACCTCGTTCGGCTGCTCGCTGGAAGGTGAGGTCAGCGAGGCAGCCGTATGCCGTGTGGCTCGCGCCTTTGCCGAAGCCCGTGCCGACGAGATCGGGCTTGCCGATACCGTAGGTTATGCGACGCCGAAATCGATCGGGCGGATCGTCGCGGCGGTGCGGCGTGAGGTCGGGTCGGAGATGACGCTGCGGCTGCATCTGCATGACACGCTCGGTGCCGGCCTCGCCAACGCCGTCGCCGGCCTCGAAGCCGGCATCCGCCGGTTCGACGCCGCGGTGTCCGGCCTCGGCGGCTGCCCCTTTGCTCCCGGTGCGCGCGGCAACATCGTCACCGAGGATCTCGTCTTCATGCTGGAACGCATGGGATTGTCGACCGGCATCGATCTCGACCGCCTGATGCAGACGCGCGACATTCTCGCCCGCCATATCCCGGCAAAACATTTGACGGGCCATCTGCACGAGGCAGGTATCCCCAAGGTTCTGCGGAGGGCCGCATGACGGCGGCAGCGCCTCAGCCGACATCGGAGCTTCGTCCGCTGGCAGGACTTCGTGTGATCGAGTTCAGCCAGATGGTGATGGGGCCGAGCTGCGGCTTGATCCTTGCCGATCTCGGCGCGGATGTGATCAAGGTCGAGCCGCCCAAGGGCGATCGCACCCGCACCTTCAAGGGGCCCGCCGCCGGCTTCTTCGCCACCTACAGCCGCAACAAGCGCAGCATCGCGCTGGATACGTCGACCGCGGAGGGCCAGGGCGTCGCACGCAGGCTGATCGAGAACAGCGACGTCCTGATCGAGAATTTCCGCCCTGGCCTCCTGAAGCGGATCGGCCTCGACTACGAGAGCGTCGCAGCCTTTGCGCCGCGCCTGATCTATTGCTCGCTGAAGGGCTATCTGCCCGGCCCATACGAGAACCGCCTCGCGCTCGACGAGGTCGTTCAGATGATGGGCGGCCTTGCTTACATGACCGGCTTGCCCGATAGGCCCATGCGCGCCGGCGCCTCGGTCAACGACGTCATGGGCGGCATGTTCGGCGTCATCGCGATCCAGGCAGCGCTCGCCGAGCGGCAGCGGACCGGACGGGGTCGCCACATCCAAAGCGCGCTGTACGAGAACAATGTGTTTCTGATGGCGCAGGCCATGATGTGCGAGGTGGTGAGCGGCCAGCCGTCGATCCCGTATTCGATCAAGGACAGTCCGTGGCCGGTCTACGATCTCTTCGACACCAAAGACGGCTCGAAGCTGTTCGTCACCATCGTCGGTGAGGAGCAATGGGACGCGTTTTGTCGCGCCTTCCATCGCGAAGCCTGGCTGGCTGATCCCCGCTTTGCGACGAGCAACGACCGCGTCGATCATCGCAGCTGGCTGATCCCCGAGATCGCGAAGATCTTCAAGCAATGGGACAAGGCCGATCTCGCTGCGCGCCTCGAAGAGCTCGATCTGCCCTATGCGCCGGTCAACAAGCCCGGTGATCTCTTTGATGATCCGCATCTCAACCAGTCCGGCGGGCTGACCGACATTCGTCTGCCTGACGGTAACGAGGCCAAGACACCGCTGTTGCCGATCTCCATGGACGGAAAGCGGCTGCCCAACCGCTACGATCCACCTGGGATCGGCGAGCACAGCGGCGAGATCCTGCGCGAGATCGGGATGTCGGCGAATGAGATCGAACAGCTGCGACAAGCCGGGACGATCAAGGTCGCGCCGTCCTGACGGGCCGCGCGATTGAACAAGAACCGAGGGAGGAGGAGCAGATGAGCATTTCCAGGCGACAGGCGCTGATCGCGGGCTCCGCATGGGCCGGCGCATCGCTGCTGCCGGGGCAGTTACGCGCCGAGGCCAAGCAGGTCTCGCTCGCCTTCGGGCCGGTATCGCCGGTCTACGCCATCGGCATGATCGCGGAGCTGAAAGGGTATTTCAAGGACGAAGGGCTCGATTCCAAGCTCGTCACCGGCAATGCCGGCACATTCGGCCGGCAGACATTGGCGGCAGGGCAGGCCCTGTTCGCCCATGGCGATGCGAGCCATCCGCTCCAGCTCGGCGCGCGCGGCAAGCCGTGCAAGATCCTGCTCGCGACCGAGATGGTGTGCTCCTATGCCAACATCATGGTCCGGCAGGACCTTTACGACAGCGGTATCAATTGGGTCGAGAAGCTCGCCGACTACAAGCGCGCGGACGGCGCCAAGCCGATCGTCGCCGCGACCGCGATCGGGTCCGGCACCTGGGTGTTCGGCACCTATGTGTTCGAAGCGCGCGGGCTGGGCAGCAAGGTGAACTGGGTCGCGGGCGGCGGGCCCAATACGATGTTCCCTTCGCTGCAGACCAAGCAGTTCGATGCCATCATGGCGCCGCCGAGCTGGATCGTCGAGGTCGAAAAGAAGGGCTTTGGCAGGACCATCTACGACACGTCCAAGCCCGGCGTGTTCGAGAAGGATTTCGGCGGGACGCTGCCCGTGCTGGTGATCTACACGCTCCAGGACACGGTCGAGCAGGACAAGACGATGGTGCAGGCCTATGTCAATGCGATTCATCGCGCCATGGCTTTCGTGAAGGCGGCGCCGCTTGCGGAGGTGCAGGCGCTGGTCACGCCGAAATATTTCTCCGGGATCGATCCCGACGCGGTCAGCGCCGAGCTCGGCTTCGACAAGTCGACCTGGGCCTATGATGGCGTCATCGACAAGGCCGCGTTCGAACGCGGTGCCAAGCCCTGGTACCGCAAGGGCACGGATATTCCCGAGACCAGATACGAGGATGTCGTCGACATGAGCTTCCTCCAGGCAGCAAGGGCGAAATACAAATGATCGCCGCGCCAGGCCAGAACCTTGCGCTCGCGGGCGAGCCGGATCGAGCAGCGGCGGCGCCCACGCGCATCGCCGTGCAGGGTCTTGTCAAGCGCTTCAACGCCTCCGGCCGCGAATTCGTGGCGGTGGATGACGTCTCCTTCGAGGTCAAGCAGGGCGAGTTCGTTGCGCTGCTCGGTCCATCCGGCTGCGGCAAGAGCACCATTCTCAACATGGTCGCTGGGCTGTTGCCGCGCTCCGGCGGACGCATCCTGATCGACCAGGACACGGTCGAGACCGGCAGAGTGAACCCCAGGGTCGGCTATGTCTTCCAGCGAGATACGCTGTTTCCCTGGCGAACCGTGGAGCAGAACATCGGCTACGGGCTGGAGATCGCGGCAGTGCCGAAGACCGAGCGCGCCGGGCGCGTCGCCGCGGCGGTGGAGAAGGCCGGGCTCTCGGGCTTTGCGCAGAGCTTTCCGCGCATGCTCTCCGGCGGCATGCGCCAGCGCGTCGCCCTGATGCGCACGCTGATCCTGGAACCCGAGATCCTGCTGATGGACGAGCCGTTCGGAGCGCTCGATACCCACACCAAGCTGGAGATGCACAAGACGCTGTTGGAGATCTGGGAACGCGAGCGGCAGACCGTGCTGTTCGTGACCCACGATCTCGGCGAAGCCTTGACACTGGCGAGCCGCATCATTCTGCTCTCCGCGCGGCCCGGGCGTCTGAAGGAAGATTTCGACGTCGCCATTCCGCGTCCGCGCGACCCCGTTGGTGTGCGCGAGACTGCCGAATTCGGCCGGCTCTATTCCCACATCTGGCATTCCCTCGGCGAAGAATTCCGCCGCACCAGGGCCGATTGACCATGTCCAACAGCCGCGCCGTCATCCTGTTCTGGCAACTGGCCATTCTCGCAATCATTCTCGTGGTCTGGCAGTGGGGGTTCGAATGGAGCAAGGCGCTGCTGCCGAAGGCCTATGTGCCGAAGATCCTCGATCCCTATTTCGTCGCCAAGCCGTCGCTGATCTGGCAGAGCTTCTTGCGGCTTGGCTGTTTCGCTGACGCGGCCGGCTTTACCGCCTGCATCACGGGCAGCGACAACAATCTGTGGCTTGCGACGCTCGTCACCTTGAAGAACACCTGGTGGGGCTTCCTGTTCGGCTCGGCCAGCGGAATCGCGGCAGGTCTTGTTCTCGGCCGCTCGGATTTCCTTGCCCGCGTGTTCGGTCCCTACATCGTGGCGCTCAACTCGATCCCGCGTATTGCGCTGGTGCCGCTCGTCATCCTGATCTTCGGCCTCGGTGACCTCTCCAAGATCGCGACCGCCTGGCTCGTCGTGTTCTTCGTGGTGTTCTTCAACACTTTCGAGGGAACGCGGGCGGTCGACCGCGATCAGATCGCCGCCGCCCGTCTGCTCGGCGCCAGCGAATTCACGGTGCTGCGCACCGTCGTGATACCGTCCGCGCTCGCCTGGGTGTTCGCTTCGCTGCTGCCGGCCGTCTCTTTTGCCCTGATCGGCGTCATCGTCGGCGAGTTCATCGGCGCTGAACGCGGCCTCGGCAAGCTCATCATCGAAGCCGAGGCGCGGGCCAATGCCAGCGAGATGATGGTCGCCATCTTCGTCATGATGTTCGTCGGCATCCTGCTGGCGATCGCGGTGCGCTTGCTGCAGTCCTACCTCCTGCGATGGCAGCCGCAATTCGAGCCGTCGGCGTAGAGCATGATCCGGATAAGTGTGCAGCGGTCTTCCGGAAAGATCATGCTCAAACAGTAGCGTCCGGGGTCAGCGGCTGAACCGCGCCACCAGCTCCACATGCGGTGTGTGGCGGAACTGGTCGACCGGCACCACCGCCTCCAGCCGGTAGCCGCCGTCGATCAAGAGCCGCGCATCGCGGGCAAAGGTTGCGACGTTGCAGGACACCGCGACCACGACGGGCACCTTGCTTGCCGCGAGCTTCAACGCCTGCGCCTGCGCGCCCTGGCGCGGCGGATCGAACACCACGGCATCGGCATCGCGGAGCTCCTGCGGCACCAGCGGGCGGCGGAACAGGTCGCGCGGCTCGCACCTGATCGGCTTCAGGCCAGGTGTGCGCGCGGCTTTTGCCAGCGCCGCGATGGCACCGGCGTCGCTGTCGTAAGCGGTGATGCGTGCCTTCTCGGCGAGCCGTAGCGCAAACGGGCCGACGCCGCAGAAGAGATCGAGAACCTCCTTGGCCTTGCCGATGCGTTCAGTGACGAGCGCGGCGAGGGTCTCTTCCCCCGCCATGGTCGCCTGCAGAAATGAGCCCGGCGGCAGCGTTACCTCGGCGCGGCCCATCTTTACGGTCGGCGGCAAGCGTTGCAGCACCAGCTCGCCATGCCGCGTCAGCCGTGCCAGCCGGTGCTGCTCGGCGATCCGCGACAGCGCCGTGACCAGCGGCGTCGGCAACGGCCCGGAGCCGCGCACGTCGACGTCGAGGCCGTTGCTGGTCGCGGTCACCTGGATGTCGAGCGGCTTGGTCACCGGCATCTTCGACGTCAGCGGCTCGGCGATCGCCCAGGCGGCATCGAGCGCACCGTCGAGCGCGGGATCGAGGATCGGGCAGCGATGGATCGGGATCACATCGTGCGAGCTCGTCGCGGAGAATCCGACCTTGAGGATGTCGTGCGTGCCGAACCGGCCGTGCAGCGTGACGCGCCGGCGCCCGGCGCCATGGGCGTCGACCAGCGGCGCCACCTCGCAATCGATGCCGGCCTGCGCCAGCGTCTCCACCACGATGCCGCGCTTCCAGGCATGATACGGCTCGGCGGCCCAATGCTGGATCGCGCAGCCGCCGCAGACGCCGAAATGCGGACAGAACGGTTCGATCCGTTCGGAGCTTGCCACGTCCACCGCGAGCAGCTTGCGGCGGTCGGGATGATGCCCCACGACATGGTCGACCTCGACGGTCTCGCCGCCAAGCGTGTAGGGCACATAGATCGCTTCGCCCGTCGCGAGCGAGACGCCGTCGCCGCGATGGCCGACATGGTCGATGGTCAGGCGCTCAACCACGGCGCGCGCCCAGGAAGAATTCGACATTGCCGTCACCGCCCGCGATCGAGGAGGGAAACACCTCGATGTCGGTGCAGCCGAGCGAAGCGGCGAAGGCGGCGATGTCGTCGCAAATCTCCTGACGTACGGCGGCGTCGCGGACGATGCCCTTCTTGTTGTGCTTCCGGTCCGCTTCGAATTGCGGCTTGATCAGCGCCAGCAGGCTCATCGGCGCGGCCGCCAGCGACAGCGCCACCGGCAGCACCGACTTCAACGAGATGAAGCTGACGTCGATGACGACCACGTCGGGCCGTGCCGGCAGCCGCTTGCCGTCATAACTGCGGATGTCGGTCTCCTCCATCGACACGATCTTGGGATGATCGCGCAGCGAGGGATGCAACTGGCTGGTGCCGACATCGATGGCGAACACCAGGCTCGCGCCGTTCGCCAGCAGAACCTCGGTGAAGCCGCCGGTGGAGGCGCCGACGTCGAGGCAGACATGATCCTCGATCTCGATGGGATAGCGCTCCAGCGCGCCGGCGAGCTTGACGCCGCCGCGGGAGACATAGGGGTGCGCGGGCTCGGCCTGGATCACGGCGTCCTCGGCGATCGTCTCCGACGGTTTTGAAACCGGCCTGTCGTCGGCCATGACGAGGCCGGCCTCGATCGCCGCCCGCGCCCGCGCCCGGCTCTCGAACAGGCCGCGTTCGACCAGCAATACATCTGCGCGCTTGCGGGCAGGGGGCAACCGACTCTCCAGAACAGGGGCTGGCGCTTACTTAGCCATCAATCGCGCGGCCGCCATCCGGACGCAAGCCTCGAACGCGGCAAGATCGTGCCAGACATCGATCGGCGTCGTCGCGGGGGTCACCAGCGGGCAGCCATGCAGCTCCAGCGCGTGGATCATCATGAGATTGTCGACGAGGCCGAAATCCTCGACGGTCAGTCCCTGTGCGTCGACCAGCCGCCCGTGCTCCGACGTGACGTTCATGAAGCGCTTGACGCGGTCGGCATAGACGGCGCCGTCGTTGGAATAGGCCAGGCAGAGCTTGCGGCGCCCGGCCATGTAGCCGAGCTCGTAGACGGTACCAGGATCGGCGCCGGCGCCGCGGAACGGCGTCAGGTTCGCAATGATAGCATCGGCCGCATCCATCATCGCCTCGTTGCCGCAGAAGATCTGCCGGGAGGCGTCGGGCGCGGCGAGATCGATCTCATTGTCGAGGGGATAAAGGCCGGTCAGGCCGAAGCCAGCGCAGATATCGACCTTGCGACGGCCAATCTCGATGGCATCCGGCAGGAACACGTCGGGGCCTGCCAGATAGATCTTCATGGGAGCCACGATCGAAGTGGCACCACGTTGCCGCGGCATCGGTGGTGCAGAACCTCTCCCACCGGGAGAGGTCGCGCCGAAGGCGCGGGTGAGGGGTAATGCTCTCTCGTGGGACCTGAACCCCTCACCCGGATTGCCGGCGCAATCCGACCTCTCCCTTCGGGAGAGGTGGAGTTCAGTGCCCGCACGACAATCAAGCCAGCTTGACCGTCTCGGTCTTCACGTCCTTGCCGAGCGCTTCGAACACCTTGGCGACGATGCCCTTGGCGTCGAGACCGGCGCGGGCGTACATCGCGGCGGGCGTGTCGTGGTCCTGGAACACGTCGGGCAGCACCATCGAGCGGAACTTGACCATGCCGGTGTCGAGCACGCCCTGATCGGTCAGGAACTGCGCGACATGCGAGCCGAAGCCGCCGATCGAGCCTTCCTCGATCGTGATCAGGATCTCATGGTCGCGGGCGAGCTTGAGCACCAGCTCGGTGTCGAGCGGCTTCATGAAGCGCGCGTCCGCGATCGTGGTCGACAGACCGTGGGCCGCGAGCTCGTCGGCGGCCTTCTCGCATTCGGCGAGGCGGGTGCCGAAGGACAGCAGGGCGATCTTGCTGCCCTGGCGGATCATGCGGCCCTTGCCGATCTCGAGCGGAATGCCGACCTCGGGCATCTCGACGCCGCGGCCTTCGCCGCGCGGATAGCGTAGCGAGCTCGGACGGTCGTCGATGGCGACCTGGGTCGCCACCATGTGCACGAGCTCGGCCTCATCGGCGGCGGCCATGATCACCATGTTGGGCAGGCAGCCGAGATAGGCGTTGTCGAACGAGCCGGCATGGGTCGCGCCGTCGGCGCCGACCAGGCCGGCGCGGTCGATGGCGAAGCGGACGGGCAGGCTCTGGATCGCGACGTCATGCACGATCTGATCGTAGCCGCGCTGCAGGAAGGTCGAGTAGATCGCGCAGAACGGCTTGTAGCCTTCGGTCGCAAGGCCCGCGGCAAAGGTCACCGCGTGCTGCTCGGCGATGCCGACGTCGAAGGTGCGGTCGGGGAAGGCCTTGTTGAAGATGTCGACACCGGTGCCCGACGGCATCGCCGCGGTGATGGCGACGATCTTGTCGTCCTTCTGCGCCTCCTTGACGAGGCTCTGGCCGAACACGTTCTGGTAGGCCGGCGCGTTCGGCTTGGCCTTGGCCTGGGTGCCGGTCGCTACGTCGAACTTGACGACGGCGTGGTACTTGTCGGCGGAGGCTTCCGCTGGGCCGTAGCCCTTGCCCTTCTGCGTCACGACGTGGACCAGGATCGGGCCGGTCTCCATGTCGCGGACGTTCTTCAGCACGGGCAGCAGATGGTCGAGATTGTGGCCGTCGATCGGGCCGACGTAGTAGAAGCCGAGCTCCTCGAACAGCGTGCCGCCGTCCATCATGAAGCCGCGGGAATATTCCTCGACGCGGTTGGCGCGGTTGGCGATGATCTTGGGCAGGCGCTTGTTGATCTGCTTGGCCGCATCGCGCAGCGTGCGATAGGTCTTGCCGGAGTAGAGGCGCGACAGATAGGCGCTCATGGCGCCGACCGGCGGCGCGATCGACATGTCGTTGTCGTTGAGGATGACGATCAGGCGCGAGTTCATCGCCCCCGCATTGTTCATGGCCTCATAGGCCATGCCGGCCGACATCGCGCCGTCACCGATCACGGCGATAACGTTGTTCTTGCCGCCGGAAAGGTCGCGCGCCACGGCCATGCCGAGGCCGGCGGAGATCGAGGTCGAGGAATGCGCCGCGCCGAACGGATCGTAATCGCTCTCGCTGCGCTTGGTGAAGCCGGACAGGCCGCCGCCGGTGCGCAGGGTGCGGATGCGGTCGCGGCGTCCAGTGAGAATCTTGTGCGGATAGGCCTGATGGCCGACGTCCCAGATCAGCCGGTCGCGCGGCGTGTCGAAGACGTAATGGATCGCGGTGGTGAGCTCGACCACGCCGAGGCCCGCGCCGAAGTGACCGCCGGTCACCGAGACGGCATCGATGGTCTCCTGCCGCAGCTCGTCGGCCACCTGGCGAATCTGCTCGACCTTGAGCTTGCGCAGGTCTTCCGGCGTCCGGATGGTGTCGAGGAGCGGCGTCTTACTGTATGCGTTCACGGCGATTTCCAATTTGTCAGCGCCGGAAGGTCATTCCGGCGCGCGATGGGTTTGCACAATATCGGCGCAGCGCGAGTCCTTAAACCGTCGGAGCCACCTGCCAGGGGCAAGGCCCCGTCTTCAAGCTTAGGTGAGCCTAGGTGCGCCCCGGTTCAGTCTCTGTGATCCCTGTCACTTAGATCGGCTTCGTCCGTCCCAAGCCAATTTCATTAGCAGTTTGAAGCGCTTGTCATGGGCAATCGGTGCCTACGCAAGGCTTGCAAAAAGCCACACTCCGCGCAGCTTTACACCAAAGCTTGGGCCAAAGCCAACCCGTCGGACCGATTAGGGGTATGCAGGTGCAACCGGCGGGCCAGAGTGGTTAACCTTGGGCCGGGACCAGGGGTTCCTGCCTTATTCTACGTTTTGGCAGGCTTTTTTTCGCTGAAGGACGTCGTTTTCGCGCTGGGGCGGGCCGATTCGGGAGCGGAAGGGCGATCGGTCCGTCGGCGCGGAACCGCCGAATGTCGCGGAATGGCGCCGTGCGATCATGAAAACAATGCGGCAGGAAAGCAACGCAGCATCAAGGCTCGCTGCAAAGACGTTTCGCGGGCGGGCCCTGCGTCAGGAGACTGACCGGAAGAGCCTCGGCTTTCGCTTATTGGACGTCGAGCGGCGCCGTGCCGGCGGCCTGTCCGCTGGCATCGGTGGTGATCTTGTCGACGCGCGCCTCGGCCTGCCGCAGCAGGTCCTCGCAGCGGCGCTTCAAGGCTTCGCCGCGCTCGTAGATCGTGACGGATTCCTCGAGCGGCACCTTGCCGTCCTCGAGCCGCTTCACGATCGATTCGAGTTCCTCGATTGCGCGCTCGAAGGTGAGGCGGGAGACGTCGACTTGGGTGTTTTCGGCCATATCCGGTTCCGATTGCCCGATTCGCTTCGCCCACAGTGAAGGCGGGTTTTGCGGGCTTAATGTGGCGAGTGCTCTCAAGCGCCCATCAGGGCGCCGACATGCGCCGTAACAGATTCTTTCAGTCCTTGCAGGTCATAGCCGCCCTCGAGCACCGAGACAACACGCCCGCCGGCGGTCTTGTCGGCGAGGTCCATCAGCTTGCGCGTCACCCAGCCATAGTCCTCCGCGCGCAAATTCAGCGAGGCCAGCGGATCGCGATAATGTGCGTCGAAGCCGGCGGAAATGATGAGAAGCTCGGGACTGAATTTCTCGAGCTGCGGCAGGATCAAATTCTCGAACGCGGAGCGGAATTCCGGCCCGCCATCCTCGGAGGCGAGCGGCGCGTTGACGATCGTGTCGTGGTCGCCGCGCTCGCTTCTGGCGCCGGTGCCTGGAAACAGCGGCATCTGGTGCGTCGAGCAGTACATCACGGTCGGGTCCGACCAGAAAATGTCCTGCGTGCCGTTGCCGTGATGCACGTCGAAATCGACGATGGCTGCGCGCTTGATGCCGTATTTGCGCTGCGCATGGCGCGCGGCGATCGCAACGTTGTCGAAGAAGCAGAAGCCCATCGGCTTGCCGATCTCGGCGTGATGTCCGGGCGGACGCACCGCGACGAAGGCGTTGCGATGCTCGCCCGCCATCACCGCCTCGGTCGCCGCGACCGCGCCGCCGACGCCCCGCATCACCGCTTCCCAAGTGCCCGGCGACATCGACGTATCGCCGTCGACATAGACCTGCCCGCTGGTGGGCGCGATGTGGCGCAGCTCGGTGACGTAGTGCTCGTTGTGGCAGAGCGTGACGAGATCGAGATTGCCCTCCGGCGCCTGGTCGCGCACCAGGAACTGGAAGCGCTCATGCGACAGCGCTTCCTCCACCGCACGCAGGCGATCCGGCCTTTCAGGGTGTCCCGGCGGCGTGACATGGTCGAGGCAGGCCTTGTGGGACAGGAGAAGCGTGCTCATCAGGTCGGCCTCACAGCAAACGGGCTCTCGTCGTCGCTTGGCGCATCCGGCGCCAAAACGCAATGCAAAACCCAATCTATGCGCTTGGGCGGCAATGGCAAAGGGGCCGGGGCCTCGCCGTTTGATCCCGATCAATTCACCCTCAGGATGCGGGTGGGCGGGAGTGGACCGATCGGTCCGTGCGCCCGGAAGAACGCGAACAGCGCGTCCGCATCGTATCCGCCATATTGCGGCGACGTGCCCTGTTTGGCCACGGTAAACCCGTCGCCGCCGACGGCAAGGTAATCGTTGAGGGTGACGCGGTAACCACTTCCAGCTTCGATCGGGCTGCCGTTGAGCGTCATCCTTTCGGCCATCACGCGCTCACCGAATGGCTTGGACGCATCCCAGGCATAGCTGAATCCATTCGAGACCTGGAGGATCCGCGGCCGCTTCGGGTCCAGCCATTGCTGCTCGAGCATGTCCTTGAGCTGACTGCCCGTCAGCGTCATCGTGACGAGGCGGTTGCGGAACGGCTGGCTGGCGAAGACGTCGCCGAAGGTTATCGCGCCGTTCTCCTTCGGGACGATGTCGGTGCGGATGCCGCCGGGATTGGTAAGCGCGATGACAGCGCTGCCAGCCTTGGCATCCCTGGTCGCGGCAAGCTGCGCGTCCGCGATGACGTCGCCGAGCGCGCTTTCGCCGGCCTCGTTCGGAACGCGCGACAGCGTCTGCGTCACCGATCCGGCCGGCCGGTTGGCGATCGGCGCCGACAGCCTGTCATAAGCCTCGATCAGCGCGGTCTGCTCGGCGTCCTTTGCCAGCGAGGCATTGGCGACGATGACGTTCTCGCCCTTGGCGCTGACGATGTCGCGCGTCACGGGATCGAGCTTCAAGTCAATCGCCGTGACCAGCGTGCCGTATTTGTCGCCGCTGGTGACGAGCCGCCCGTCGATGTCGCAGACATAGGCGCGGTGGGTGTGGCCGCTGACGACGACGTCGACGGCGCGGTCGAATTTCTTCACGATGTCGACGATCGGTCCGGTGATGGCAGGGCATTCATTGTAGTCGCCGGCGGGCTCGCCGCCCTGGTGGATCAGCACCACGATCGCTTCGACGCCGCGCGCCTTCAGCTGCGGTACCAGTGCGTTCACCGTCTCAGCCTCGTCGCGGAATTCGAGCCCCTTGATGCCCGACGGCGACACGATGCCGGCGGTCTCCTTCAAGGTCAGCCCGATGAAGGCGACGGGAATGCCGTCGAATTCCCTGATCTCGTAAGGCGGCAGCACGCTGCTGCCCGTCGCGGTCTCGATGGTGGATGCGGCGAGATAGCGGAACTTGGCGCCCGTGAAGGGATGCGGTCCCTGGCAGCCGTCGACCGGATGGCAGCCGCCATTCTGCATCCGCAGGAGCTCGGCCTTGCCCTCGTCGAATTCGTGATTGCCGACCGAAGTGATTGCGAGCCCCATCATCGAGAGCGCCTCGATGGAAGGCTCGTCGTGGAACATCGCCGACAGGAACGGGCTCGCGCCGATCAGGTCGCCGGCGGCGACGAAGATCGTGTTCTTGTGTCCCTCGCGCAGCTGCTTCACCAGTGTCGCCATGTATTCAGCGCCACCGGCCGCCACCATCACCTTTCTCGACCTGTCCTCGGGATCGTTGATGCGGATGCCGCCCGGCGGCGGCCGCAGATTGCCGTGAAAATCGTTGATCGCGAGGATACGCAGTTCGACGGGGGCTGCGGTCTGGGCAGAAGCGGGCAGGGTAGCGAGGGCGAGCGCGGCAAGAATGCATGGGACTACGTATCTCATGGAACCAGACTAGTCGTACCGCGCGAAGATTTCACGAAACCTTTTGTTGAAGCACCGCGCGTGCCGCGCGCTCCGCACCCGCCCTTTGAAGGCAGAGCTATCGCATATGGATTTCACGAGCACTGCCTGCGGGCTTGCTCCGCCTCTCCCGCTTGCGGGAGAGGCCGACGCGCTCGCAGAGCGCGGCGGGTGAGGGCTCTCGCTACGCAGGGGACATCTTCCTCAATGCCCTAACAATCCCGACGCGGAGACACCCCCACCCCAGCCCTCCCCCGCAAGCGGGAGAGGGAGCTTAGTGACGATGCCGCCACATCGTGCATGCCATATGGCCCTGCCCTCCAGAGGAGGGTGATAGCCGGGTCCGCACCTCACCGCCTCTTCCGGTTCGCAAACGCGTTGAACGCCGCCACCGCTTCGTCCGACTTCAGCCGTTCGCCGAACAGATGGCCTTCCTGGTCGATGCGGCGGGTGAGCTCTTCGGACGGGCCGCGCAGCAGCTTGCGTGAGGTCGCGATCGCCTCGGCCGGCAGGCGGCAGATCTCGCGCGCCACCTTGCGCGCCTCGACCTCGGTATGTCCCGGCGACACCACGGTGTTGACGAAGCCGGCGGCATGCGCTTCCGCGGCGGAGAAGGTCCGCCCCATCACCAGCATTGCAAAGGCGCGCTGGTATCCCATCGTGTTCGGCATCAGGAGGCTGGCTGCGCCGACCGGCACCAGGCCGAGATGGATGTAGGGCGCGGAAAAGGTCGCAGCGTTCGAGGCCAGCACGTAGTCGCAGTGGAACAGCATCACCGTGCCCATGCCGATCGAGGCGCCGTCGACGGCCGCGATGATCGGCTTGAGGTTGAGGGCGAGCGAATAGAGGAACTTGGCGGCCTCCGACAGCGTTTCGGGGCGCGAGGTGTCGGCGTGCATGAAATCGTCGATGTCATCGCCGGCGGTGAACACGCCAGAACCGCCGGTGATGATCATGCAGCGGATATCGGAGTTGTTCTGCGCGGTGTCGATCGCGCTCCTCATCTGCCGGTACATATCCTGGGTGATCGCGTTCTTCTTGCCGGGGCGGCGCAGGGTGATCACGCGCGTTCCGCGCTCCTCGGTGACGACGATATTGCCATTCGGCATGAGAGCCCCCTGCGCTCGCCGCTGTGCGAGTCTCGCTGAACCTCCAGCCTACATCATCCCGCAGGCGTGCCAATGCACTGGCTCAACCTTTTCAGCGCAATTCCCGCCTGGCACCGTCGCTCATCGCGACAATTGGCGGCGATGTTTCCTGAAAAAGCCGGGCATTTGCCCTGCGCGGGGCTCGATCTCTGGCTGCAGGGGCAGCCCGTAGCCGGGATTACGCGCCATCCAGGCGACAAGGCCGCCTTACCCCAGCAACACCGCATCCGCCGCCGCAACCGATTCGGCGCTCTCCGTCACGGTGCGCTCGAGCGCGCCGGCCTGCACCGTGATGTTCTCGGCGAAGAAGCGCGCGAGCGCGACGTAGCGCGCGGCGTCCGTGTTGGCGTCGGCCTTGGCGGCGAGCGCCTCGGAGGCCAGCAGGCAGCCGCCGAGCGTCGCGCCGAACTGCTGCAGATAGGGCGTCGCACCGGCAAGCGCCTCGTTCGGTGCGGACGTCACGCGCTCCAGCAGCCATTTGCTGGTGCGCCTCAGCGCCTCGACCGCTTCGCGCAATTTCGCGCCGGTGGTGCCGAAGGCGGGATCGTTGGAGGCTTCGACTTGGCTGACGGTTGCGGCGAGCTCGTCGAGCAGCGCCCACACCGAGGCGCCGCCGTTGGCGGCGAGCTTGCGCGTGACGAGGTCGATGGCCTGGATGCCGTTGGTGCCCTCGTAGATCGCGGTGATGCGGGCGTCGCGATAGTGCTGCGCCGCGCCGGTCTCCTCGATGAAGCCCATGCCGCCATGGATCTGCACGCCGAGATAGGCGACCTCGTTGCCGATGTCGGTGGAATAGGCCTTGGCCATCGGCGTCAGCAGTGCCGCGCGCGCGGCAGCATCGGCGCGAACCTTCGGATCCCTGGCGCGCGTCGAGACGTCGATCGCAACCGCCGTCGCATAGCAGATGGTGCGTGCGGCGGCCGTCTGGGCCCGCATCCGCATCAGCATGCGCTTGACGTCGGGGTGGACGAAAATCGCGTCCGAGCCGTCGCCCTTCTTGCCGACGGCGCGGCCCTGCTTGCGCTCCTGGGCATACGACAAGGCCTGCTGATAGGCCCGGTCGGCAACGCCGACGCCCTCGAGACCGACGCCGAGGCGGGCCTGGTTCATCATTGTGAACATGCAGCGCATGCCCTGGTTCTCTTCGCCGATCAGAAAGCCGATGGCGCCGCCGTGATCGCCCATGGTCATGGTGCAGGTGGGGGAGGCATGCATGCCGAGCTTGTGCTCGACGCCGGATGCATAGATGTCGTTGCGTGCGCCGAGCGAGCCGTCGGCGTTGACCATGAACTTCGGCACCAGGAACAGCGAGATGCCCTTGGTGCCGGCAGGAGCATCGGGCAGGCGGGCCAGCACGAAATGCACGATGTTGTCGGTCATGTCGTGCTCGCCATAGGTGATGAAGATCTTCGTGCCCTTGATGCGATAGGTGCCGTCGGCCTGCTTCTCGGCGCGGGTGCGCAGTGCGCCGACATCGGAGCCGGCCTGCGGCTCGGTGAGCTGCATCGTGCCGGTCCATTCGCCCGAGACGAGCTTTTCGAGATAGATCTTTTTCAACTCGTCGCTGCCATGCGCGTCCAGCGCCTCGATCGCCGAGGCCGTCAGCAGCGGACAGAGGCCGAAGGCGACGTTGGCCGCGCTCCAGATCTCGGTGCAGGCGGCGTTGATCGCGATCGGCAGGCCCTGGCCGCCGAAATTCTCCGGGCCGGACACCGCATTCCAGCCGCCTTCGATCCAGCGCTTGTAGGCGTCCGGCCAGCCCGGCGCGGTCGTGACCTTGCCGTCGTCGAGCTTGATGCCGTGCTCGTCGCCGATCTTGTTGAGGGGCGCCAGCACGTCGGATGCAAACTTGCCGGCTTCCTCCAGCACGGCTGCGGCGATGTCCGCGTCGAAATCGCCGTAATGACCGGCCTCCACGGCGGCCTTGAGGCCGGCGCCATGGTTGAGCGACAGCAGCATGTCATTGATCGGCGCGCGGTAGGTCATGGCTCACTCCCGTGGACAAATATTGGCGCCGTATTCTCACGAAACGGGAGCGGTCTCAATGGCCGCGGGCTGGGGCGGGCGCCGGACCGCAGCCCGGATCTCTCGATAATAAAGAGAGGACCGGCGGGATCGTCGGCCCCGCGTGGTATTTTGCCGCTCCAGGCGGTTGAAATGCCGCGCCGCTCCCTATAGACCGGCAGCCACCCGAGGGAATCTGCGGTAGCCAGGTCTTCCGCCGTTCCTTTGGTCGCTGTTGGGGCGTAGCCAAGCGGTAAGGCAGCGGATTTTGATTCCGCCATTCGGAGGTTCGATCCCTCCCGCCCCAGCCAGTGTTTAAGCCGTTGAGTTCGTTCGTTAAGCAGTGGAAAATTGCAGCCCGGCCGCAGTCCGCCCAGCCGGCGGCCTCGGGGCGGTCGTTGCCCGCTATTGGGGACCACTACGACCGCAAATGGCGCGGCCTTCGTTTCCTTGCCCGACCGGAACGATGTAGACCGCGCACTTCCTGCTGTTGAAAAAGCTCCGCGCAGACGCCACGCAACCATTGGCTTGCCGGATCGTGATGGAAGCGGGCGTGCCAATATTGCTTTACGGTAAAGCCGGCGATTGCCAGCGGACAATTGAGCACGTTCAGTCCGTAGTAGTGAGCCAGCGTTTCGCCAATGTGCCTTGGAAGGGTGGCGATCACGTCGGTCGTTCCCACGATTGCGGGTAATCCCAAAAAGCCGGGGAGCTCGAGGGCAACGTCAAGGACCATCCGCTGCTCTTGTAACGCGTCCGCGAGCAATTGATGTCCGGTGCCGGAGCGAATGATGACGTGGGCCTCACGCCTGAAATCCTTTGTGGTGATGCGGTCGCGGATCCGGGCATGTTTTGCGTTCGCCAGGCAGACCCAATCCTGCGGAAACAGCGCCTGCTGGAAGTGTCCCGCATCGAGATCCGAGATGTAGCCGAGCGCCAGATCGGCCTCTCCGGATCGCAGCATCCGTGGGGTGTCCGCGCCGATCTGTGTCGCCTCGATACGAACGCCGGGGGCAACGCGGCGGACGTGAGCGAGAATGGACGGAAGCAGCGTGACGTGGCTTCCATCCGTCATGCAGATGGTAAAACGGCGTTTTGCGGTCGTCGGATCGAAATCCGTACGAAGCTCGGCCAGGCGACGCAGCATTTCCAGCGCCTGCCTTGCCGTGCCGATGAGTGCCTCGGCGCGCGGCGTCGGCAGCATCCCCTCCGCTGAGCGGATGAAGAGCGGATCGTCCAGTTCCTTTCGCAGCCGCGCCAGCCAAATCGAAATGGTCGGCTGACTCTGACCGAGTTTCTCGGCTGCCTTGGTGACGCTGCCCGTGGTGAACAATGCGTCGAACAACCTGAGCAGGCGCGGGTCAAGCAGGTTCGTCTCGGTGTGATCCGGATGTATCATTGCAATTCGCAATAATGGCTATAAGGATCATAGCATATCTTAATGTCGACCAGCCTGCTACCACCCGACCAACGCCAAGAAAGGCGCTGGGAGAAGCGTTCGGATGAGGATCTGCTTTATCGGAGCGGGGGCCTTAGGCTCGACCATTGGCGGCACAATGGCGCGCGGTGGAGCCGAGGTCTGGCTGATTGATCCGTTCCAGGCCCATGTTGACGCGATCAACGCCCGCGGGCTTCACCTTCTCGAAGGTGGCGCCGAGGCCGTCGTGAAGGTCACGGCCTGCACGTCTGCGGCCCAGGTTGGCGTCGAGGCGGACCTCGTCATTGTCCTCGTCAAATCTTACCACACGCGAGACGCCATCCGCGCCGCTGCGCCGATCATCGGGCCGCAGACGGTTGTGATGTCGCTTCAGAACGGTCTTGGCCACGAGGACATCCTGTCGGAGGAAGTCGGTCGTGACCGGGTCATGGCGGGCAAGACCTACGTGGGAGGCGTGCTGCTCGGTCCCGGTCATGTTCGCTCCGGGGTCATCGGCAAGGAAACGATCATCGGCGAACTTGATGGGCGCTTGACGGAACGCGCACAGCGAATTTCCGAGACTTTCAATCGTGCCGGCATTCTCACGCTGCTCAGCGACAACATCCTGGGCACGATGTGGGACAAGTTGTTCATCAACGTCGCCGGCGGAGGAATTACCGCCATTACCGGCCTGACCTATGGCGGCCTCTATTCGCTTCCCATCCTGGAAGATTGTGCGCTGGCAGCGATTTCAGAGGGCATTGCGGTCGCGCAGGCCGCCGGCGTGAAGATCTCGATTGCCGACCCGCGCCGTGCCTGGACGATGGCGTCCGCTGGACTGCCGCCCGAATTCAAGACCTCGATGTTGCAGAGCCTGCAGTCCGGCAACCTGACCGAGGTCGATTACATTCACGGCTCCGTCGTGCGTTGGGGGGCGAAGTTCAATGTCCCGACCCCCGTCAATTCGACCCTCGTCGCGTTGATCAAAGGGCTCGAATATGCCCGCAGCGATTATCCAGGAAAGGCCTGAGACGATGTCGTTGCCCCGCGCTTACGTCGAACACGTCGCGATCCGCGTGCCGGACGTTGATCGTCACGTCGACTTCTTTCGTGAGGTGCTTGGTCTTGCCATCCGCGACGAGCAACCGGCCGATGGCGCGCGCCCGCGTCAGGTATGGGTGCTCGGAAGCGTGCAACTCATCGAGGATCCGAACTTCGTCGGACCAGAGGGGCGTCTCGCCCATCTCGGCATCATGGTCGACGATTACGAAGGTGTGCTCGCCCGTGCTGCCGCGTGGGGCGCCAAAGCACTGCCCGCCGGGCCGAACTGGCTCGAGCTGCCGGGCGGGCTGAACGTCGAAATCTTGCAAGCCAGTGCGGGTGCCGTGGAAGCCGCTTTGGCGATCAATCCACGGGCCTAAGGAACACGCGACATGACCGATGAGCGCTACTGGGACGATGCCAAGGTCGGTGATGAATGCGTCACCCCCTCGGTGACGGTCACCGAAGCGATGGTGAATGCCTATGCCGAACTGACCGGTGATTTCACGCCGGTCCATGTCGACGAGGAATACGCCAAGACCACACCATTCGGCACGCGCGTCGCGCATGGGCTGTTTGGGCTGTCGCTAGCCGACGGCTTGAAGACCCGTGCCGATTACCGCTTCCTGCCGGGAATGTCGCTGGGCTGGACCTGGGATTTCAAGCTGCCGATCAAGCTCGGCGACACCGTGCATGTGAAGTTCCGCGTCGGCGCGATGCGTGCCACGAAGCGGGAAGGGTGGGGCATCGTGGTGCTGCCCTCGGAGCTGATCAATCAGCGCGGGGAGGTGGTGCAGCTCGGCGAGCACCGGCTGATGATTCCGATGCGCCCGAAGACCGGCGTCGCGGGAGGCCAGGCATGACCGCACAGGATCTGCCGCTCCAAGATCTGCCGCTCAAGGGCATTCGCGTCATCGACTACAGCCATTTCCTGGCGGGTCCGTTCATGGGCCGCTGCCTCGCCGCGATGGGTGCGGAAGTCATCAAGGTGGAGCGTCCGAAGGCAGGCGATGCGGGCCGCGCCCATGGCTATTTCAAGGACGGACAATCCGGCTACTTCCTGCAGCAGAACATGGGCAAGCAGGGCCTGTGTATCGATCTGCGCGACAAGCGTGGCCTCGACCTGATGATGAAGCTGGTCGACACAGCCGACGTCTTCATCGAGAACTACCGCCCCGGCGCCCTCGAGCGCCTCGGGCTCGGTTACAAGGCGCTCTCGGCGCGGACTCCCGGACTGATCTATTGTTCGGTCTCCGCCTATGGTCACACCGGTCCCTATGCCGACCGTCCGGGCTTCGGCCTGATCGCAGAGGCGATGTCGGGCGCCCTGGCGCAGCTGGGTAATCCCGGTGAAGCGCCGCCGCTGCTGCGGATGCCACTGGCCGACATGTACACCGGCATTCACGGTGTGGCTGCCATCAATGCCGCGCTGGTCGGCCGCGCATCGTCCGGGCGCGGTCAACACATCGATCTGGCGCTGTACGACTGCATGGTCTCGATGCACGACTATGCGGTGCAGCGCTACTTCCTCTCCGGGGGGAGCGATCTGCCGAAGCAGACCGGCAGCGGACAGCCGGACTCGACCGTCTACGGCGTCTTTCCGGCCAGGGACGGCAATCTTGTCATCGCCGCGCAAGTCGATGATGCGTGGCGACGATTGGCGAATTTGATCGGCGGAGACAATCTGGCATCCGACGAACGCTTCACGACGCCTGCTGCGCGCAACGCCCATTATGCTGAAGCGATGGAGATCGTGCGCACCTGGACGCAGTCGCAACCATCTCGGGACGCCTGTCTGGCGGCACTTGAGGCAGCAGGTGTGCCGTCCGCTCCGGTGCAGACGATCGAAGAGGTCGTGAAGGATCCGCAGATCCACGCGCGTGGCATGCTGGTCGAGCAGGAGCATCCTGTGCTCGGCAAGGTGACGTTGCCGAACTTGCCGTTCCGGTTCTCGGATTGCGACACCACGGTGCGAACTCCGGCGCCGCTGCTCGGTCAGGACAATCGCCGCATTGCGGAGTCGCTGGGATTTTCGGCCGAGCTCGTCGAGGCGATGGTGCGCGACGGGGTCCTCTACAGCGAAGTCGCAGTGCAGGAGTGAGCGATGAGCGACCGTTATGCGGTGATCGGCAATCCGATCGGCTTCAGCAAATCACCTCTCATTCATGGCACTTTCGCCAGAATGACAGGACAGGATGTTGTCTATGAGGCGATCGAGGGTCCCCTCGGTGGCTTCAGCGAACGGGTTGATCAATTCCGGACAGAGGGCGCCAAGGGGCTGAACATCACTGCCCCGTTCAAGCTCGATGCCTTCGACTACGCAAACGAGCTTTCAGAGAGCGCCGACCGAGCTGGCGCCGTAAACTGCCTGAAGTTCGACGGCGATCGGATCATTGGCGAGAATTTCGACGGGATTGGCCTTGTGCGCGACATCACCGCCAATCTCGGCGTCAAAATGGCCGGCCGGCGCGTCCTGATGCTCGGTGCCGGGGGCGCGGCGCGTGGCGCGCTGCTGCCCTTCCTGCGCCAGGAGCCGTCCGAGCTGGTTCTCGTCAATCGTACCTTATCGAAGGCTGTGGCATTGGCCGAAGAGCTTGCCGGTTGTGGTCCTCTGATCGTCAATGGCTATGCCGAGCTGGCCGATCTTGCCGAGGGCTATGACATCGTGGTCAACGCGACATCGGCCAGCCTGCGCGGTGAGATGCCGCCGCTTCCCGGCAATGTCTTCCGTGGTGCGGAGCTGGCGTACGAACTCGCTTACGGCAAAGGGCTGACTCCATTTCTGCAAGCGGCCCGCGCCGAAGGCGTAGCCAAGCTGGCCGATGGCGTCGGCATGCTGGTCGAGCAGGCGGCCGAAGCTTTTGCCTGGTGGCGCGGCGTTCGGCCGGGCACGGCTCAGGTCATCGCCGAACTGACCGTTCCACTGAGCTGACGCGCGATGCCCGACATGCACCCGAAGTCCAGCTTCCTCGTCGCCCTGATCGGCAGCGGCATCGCGGCGTCCCGCACCCCGCCGATGCACGAAGCGGCCGCCGACGCCGCCGGCATCCGCTATCTCTACAAGAAGGTCGATCTGGCTGAGCTGAAACTCGGAGTCGAAGCGCTGCCGGAGTTGCTCACGGCGGCAAAGCGGATGGGCTTTGATGGGCTGAACGTGACCCATCCTTGCAAGCAGGCGATTCTCTCGCTCCTGGACGAGCTTTCGCCCGACGCGGAGGCCCTTGGCGCCGTGAACACCGTGGTCATCAGGGACGGTCGAATGACCGGCCACAACACCGATTGGTTTGGCTTCGCCGAGAACTTTCGCCGTAACATGCAAGGTGCCCCGCTCGGTCGTGTCGTCCAATTCGGCGCGGGCGGCGCGGGGGCTGCGGTCGCATTCGCGCTGATGAAGCTCGGCGTGCGGGAACTGACCATGATCGACGTCGACATGGCCAAGGCGCAGAGCGTGGTCGACAGCTTGTCCCCGCGATTTGCAGAAGCGCGCTTGAAGGTCGGCCAGGATGTCGCGGCCGCCGTTGCTGCTGCAGACGGAATTGTCAACGCGACACCGGTGGGCATGGACAAATATCCGGGCACGCCGCTGCCGACGGCCCTGCTGCGTCCCGATCTGTGGGTCGCCGAGATCGTCTACTTCCCGCTGGAGACTGCATTGCTGCGCACGGCGCGCGCCCTTGGCTGCCGCACCGTCGATGGCGGCGGCATGGCGATTTTCCAGGGTACCGAAGCATTCCGCCTGTTCACGGGCATCTCACCTGATCCAGACGTCTTCTTCGCCACTTTTGCATCCCTGGGAGGGTGACACCCGGCCGATGGGCGAGCGGCACGTACAACGCCCGAGAGGAAACGCAAGATGGGCTACACGCTCGATTTCTCGGTGGTTTGGCATGCCATGCCCGCGCTGCTGTGGGGATGCGTGGGGACATTGGGCCTGGCGCTTGCCGGCATGACGCTCGCGATGATCATCGGTGTCGCCGGGGTCGCGGCACGCGATTCGAAGGCGGCCTGGTTGCGGGCCATCGTCATCGGCTTCGTCGAGATCGTACGCAACACGCCTTTCCTGGTGCAGATCTTCTTTCTGTTCTTTGCGCTGCCGCTCGTCGGGTTGAAGCTCAATCCGACCGCGACTGCCATTATCGCGCTCGGTGTCAATGGCGGCGCTTATGCCATCGAGATCATTCGTGGCGGCGTCCAGTCCATTCATAAAGGACAAATAGAGGCCGGCTACGCGCTCGGCCTGCACAAAGGACAGGTATTCCGCTTCATCGTGCTCAAGCCCGCGCTTCGCGCGATCTACCCCTCGCTCACGGGGCAGTTCATCATGCTGACGCTGACCTCCTCGATCTGCTCGGCGGTATCGGCCTACGAATTGACGTCGGTTGCGCAACGCATCGAAAGCGACACGTTCCGCAGCTTCGAGGTCTATTTTTCCGTAACCCTCCTGTATCTCGCGATCTCCTGGCTGCTGATGCTGGGCTTTGCCGTCGTTTCCCACCGCTTCTTCTCCTATCCGACACGTTGAGGGAGCGATCATGACACCGCATTTTGGTCTTGCCGAGTTCGGCTTCCTGCTGCGTGGGCTGCAATGGACGGTGCTGCTGACGCTGGTCGCGTTTGTGGGCGGCTGCACGGCGGGGCTCGCGGTCGCATTGCTGCGCACCTGCGGTCATAGCAGCGTGGAATGGATCACCCGCATTTACATCGCGATATTCCAGGGCACTCCGCTGCTGCTGCAGCTCTTCGTCGTGTATTACGGATTGGCGCTCACCGGGCTGAAGCTCGACGCCTTCGTGGCGGTGGCGATCGGCTTCACCGTGAATGCCTCCGCCTTCCTTGGCGAGATCTGGCGCGGAGCGATACAGGCCGTGCCGCGTGGCCAGACCGAGGCGGCGCTGGCGCTCGGACTGCACTATTCGTCCCGCATGCGCGATATCGTGCTGCCGCAGGCGATCCGCATCTCGCTGCCCGCGACCATCGGCTATCTCGTGCAGCTCATCAAGGGCACGTCGCTTGCCGCCATTGTCGGTTTCATCGAACTCGCTCGCGCCGGTCAAATCGTATCGAACCAGACCTTCCAGCCGCTGCTCGTCTTCGGCGTGGTCGGCGCGATGTACTTCATCCTCTGCTGGCCCCTCTCATGGTGGGGCAGCCGGATGGAAGCCAGGCTTGCCCTGGCCGGTCAAAGGTAGGAACGGCGCACCTACTCAATCACAAACAGCCATCACCAGGAGGAGATACTCATGTTGTTTTCACTCAATCGTCGCCAATTCGGCATTGCCGTGCTGACGCTGGGAGCCATCGCTCTCGCCGGCAAATCGCAGGCGGGCACGTTGGAAGACGTGAAGAAGAAGGGTGTCGTCGTCATCGGTATTCAGGGCGACAATCCCCCCTGGGGTTATGTCGACAGCTCGGGAAAGCAGGATGGCATCGATGCCGACGTGGGGCGCGCCTTCGCCGAATATCTCGGTGTCAAGGCCGAGTTCGTCCCTCTGGCGGTGGCCAATCGCATTCCGGCGCTGACCACGGGCCGCGTCGACATCCTGTTCGCAACCATGGCCATGCTGCCCGAGCGTGCGAAGGCGGTGCAGTATTCCAAGCCCTACGTCGCCAACGAGATCACGCTTGTCGCGGCCCAGGCGACCCCGATCAACAGCAATGCCGACATGGGCAAGTACGTCATCGGCGTTCCCAGGTCCTCCACGCAGGATACCCAGGTGACCAACAACGCCCCGTCCGGGACCCAGATCCGCAGATTCGACGATGACGCCGCCACCATCCAGGCGCTGCTCTCTGGCCAGGTCCAGGCAGTCGGCGCGAATCTGTTTTATCCGCAGCGCCTCAACGCTGCAAAGCCGGAGCTGGGGTTCGAGCCCAAGCTTCACTTCACCGCGCTTTACAACGGCGCTTGTACGCGCCTCGGAGAGAAGGAGTGGAATGAGACGGCCAACAAGTTCATCGACGAGATCAAGTCGAACGGCAAGTTGGCCGGTTTCTACGCCAAATGGATGAAGGTCCCGGTTCCTGTCTTCCCGGACTCCGTCCCCGGCGTTCCCTTCACCGTCCAGTAGCCACCGCGAGCGGCCGACGCGATCCGCGTTGGCCGCCGCCCAACGGCGGAGACCAGCATGCAGGACCAGATCCTGATCGAAATGAAGGGCGTGCAGAAGTGGTACGGCGGGTACCAAGCTCTCCGCAACGTCGATCTTACCGTGAGGAGGGGCGAGAAGATCGTGCTCTGCGGCCCGTCCGGTTCAGGCAAGTCGACGCTGATCCGCTGCATCAACCGCCTGGAGCCGATCCAGCAGGGCACCATCGTGGTGAACGGTCACCGGCTCGACGACAGCATCAAGGCTATCGATGTCGTACGTCAGGACGTCGGCATGGTCTTTCAGAGCTTCAATCTCTTTCCGCACATGACGGTCTTGCAGAACTGCATGCTCGCGCCCATTCGCGCGCGCCGCATCGGCAAGGCCGAGGCGGAGGCGACCGCGCGAAAATACCTCGAGCGCGTGCGCATCGGTGACCAGGCTGAGAAATATCCGGCTCAGCTTTCGGGCGGTCAGCAACAGCGCGTCGCGATTGCGCGCGCGCTGTGCATGCAGCCCAAGGTGATGCTGTTTGATGAACCGACCTCGGCGCTCGACCCCGAGATGGTCAAGGAGGTGCTGGATACGATGATCGGCCTCGCCAATGACGGCATGACCATGATTTGCGTCACCCACGAGATGGGCTTTGCTCGCCAGGTCGCCGACAGGGTCATATTCATGGCCGAAGGGCAGATCGTCGAAGAAGGCGCGCCCGACGCTTTCTTCCGCAACCCACAGCACGCACGCACCAGGCAGTTCCTTGGCGAAATCCTTGCCCATCACTGAACGGAGGTCTTCCATGAGTCGCCTTGTCTACGTCCTGAACGGGCCTAATCTCAATCTGCTCGGCAAGCGCCAGCCCCACATCTACGGCCACGAGACGCTTGCGGACGTGGAGCGGGATTGTCGAGCATTGGCCAACGAGCTTGGCCTGGAGATTCGTTTCCATCAATCCAACAGAGAGTACGAGCTGATCGACTGGATCCACGAGGCGCGCGAGACAGCTGCCGGGATCGTGATGAATCCCGCAGCTTTCACCCATACGTCAGTCGCCATCCTTGATGCTCTGAACACGTTCGAGGGGACGGTGATCGAGGTGCATATTTCCAACGTTCACAAGCGCGAGGAATTCCGCCACCATTCGTTTGTGTCCAAACGAGCTGATGGCGTCATCGCAGGCTTCGGCACCCAGGGTTATCTGCTCGGCTTGCGCCGTGTGGCCAAGCTGCTTGATGAGAAGAGGGGATAGCATCGGACGGCGGCGCGCGTCTGGCTGGCCGCCGAGCTGCTGCACCAGCTCTGCAACGGATCGGCCCTGCGCCCCGCCATCCTCACCCCGCCTCAGACCCAGCCGCCATCGACGATGTAGTGTTGAGCGGTGCAGGCGGAGGCCTCGTCGGACGCGAGGAAGACGGTGAA
This sequence comes from Bradyrhizobium centrosematis, assembly GCF_045571495.1. Taxonomy (NCBI): domain Bacteria; kingdom Pseudomonadati; phylum Pseudomonadota; class Alphaproteobacteria; order Hyphomicrobiales; family Nitrobacteraceae; genus Bradyrhizobium; species Bradyrhizobium centrosematis. The sequence continues at coordinate 5,531,834 of NZ_CP120703.1, read as the reverse complement.
CTTCGCAACTTCGTCCGGCACCAGCCTGCGCTTCAGGCATTGTCGCTGCTGCAACTCGATCTCGCCGGCCGGCGTCATCCATTTCTCCAGCTGCCGCTCGGTCATGATCCAGCCCGGCGCGATGGCGTTGACGCGGATGTTGTAGGGGCCGTAGTCGCGCGCCAGCGAGCGCGTCAGCCCGATCACGCCTGACTTGCTGGCGGTGTAGGCGGCCATGCCGCCTTGTCCTGCGATCCACGACACCGAGCCGAAATTGATGATGGCACCGGCATTGGCTGCCTTCATGTCCGGCAGCACGGCCTGCGATGCAAAGAACTGGTGCTTCAGATTCACCGCGATGCGGTCGTCCCAATAGTCCGGCGTCATCTCCTCGGTGTTGTGCCGCTCGTCATGCGCGGCATTGTTGATCAGGATGTTGATCGGGCCATATGCCTTGCGTGCCTCGACCACGCCGGCACGGAGTGCGGGGATGTCGGTGAGGTCGACATGCTGGAAATGCGCGGCCATCCCCTGGGCGGACAGTTCGCGTGCCAGGCGCTGTCCCTCGTCGCGCTTGATGTCGAAGAACACGACTTTCGATTTCTGCTCGGCAAAGCGCCGCACGATCGCAGCGCCTATGCCGGATGCGCCACCGGTGACGAGCACGACCTTGCCGGCGAGGTCGGAGTAAATGGCAGCCATAGGCACCTCGGTTTGTTGTGCCGGCGCGGCGGGCCGCCACCGACTCTTTTTCCAAACCTTAGCCATTCCATCGGTGAGGTGCATAGATCAGATTTTGTGTTGCGTACCTCAAAAATTGAGGGCAGGATTGCACCAAAGAATAAAAGCTGGTTGGGAGGATGTGATGAGATTGCTCGGGAAACTGGGACTCGCCGCTGTCGCATGCCTGCTTTGGGCCAATGCCGCGTCAGCCGACACCACGGTGAGATGGCTGCACATCGAAGCCAACCCGGCCCAGGTGAAAATCTGGGACGAGGTCGCCCGCGCCTATGAGGCATCGCATCCTGGCGTCAAAATCGAGATGCAGTTCCTCGAGAACGAGGCCTACAAGGCCAAGCTGCCGACGATCCTGCAATCCAAGGATCGCCCGAACATCATCTACAGCTGGGCCGGCGGGGTTTTGAAGACCCAGATCGAGGCGGGCGTGCTCGAGGACATCACTGATCAGGTGAAGGGCTACAGCGACAGCCTGACACCGGCGGCGCTCGCAGCTTTCACCAGCAATGGCAAGGTCTACGGCCTGCCGACCGCGCTGTCGCAGGTCGGCTTCCTCTGCAACAAGGAGCTGATGGCGAAAGCGAAGGTCGATCCGGCCGCGATCAAGACCTGGGACGATCTGCTCGCCGCCGTGAAGACGCTGAAGGGCGCTGGCGTGACGCCGATCGTGGTCGGCGGCGCCGACAAATGGCCGCTGCATTTCTACTGGACGCATCTGGCGGTGCGCATCGGCGGCAAGGCTGCGTTCGATGCAGCGCTGCGCGGGGAGAACGGCGGTTTCGCCGGCGAGACCTTCCAGAAATCCGGCGAGCTGTTCAAGCAGCTCGTCGATCTCCAGCCGTTCCAGAACGGCTTCCTCGGCTTCAAGAATCCGCAGGCCGTCGGCTATTTCGGTGACGGCAAGGCCGCGATGACGCTCGCGATTTCGACCGTCTATCATCTGCAGCGCGCGCTCGCGGCGGACAAGGTCGGTCTCGGCGAAGACAAGATCTGTTGGTTCGACTTTCCGGTCGTCGCCGGCGGTAAGGGCGCGCCGACCGACACTCTCGGCGGCATCACCGGCTGGCTGATCACCAAGGGTTCGCCGAAGGAGGCCGTCGATTTCCTGAAATACTTCGTCTCCAAGGACGTGCAGACGCGGCTTGCGGCGGCCAATTTCATCATCCCGGTGGTGCAGGGTGCCGATGCTGGCCTCAACAATTCCTTCATGAAGCTGATCGCGGCCAATCTGTCGAAGTCGAACTACCACCAGAACTTCTACGATCAGAGCCTCGGCCCCTCGGTCGGCCGCGTCGTCAACGACGTCACCGCGGAGATCGCCGGCGGCAGCATGGCCCCGCAGGACGCTGCGAAAGCGATCGAAGCGGCTTGGAAGCAGGGCAATTGATGTTGCAACGGCGCATCGCGAGCGCGTGGGCGATGGGCGTCGTGAAGCCGACGTCCTCGCCGCTTGCGGTTCGCGGCCCCAGCTGGGACGGCCGCTTCACGGTCCTGATCCTGTTCCTGCCGCCGGCGCTGCTGCTGTTTACGCTGTTCGTGGTGCTGCCGATCGGCGAGGCGGCGTGGTACTCGGCTTTCAATTGGAACGGCTTCGGCAGGCCGACGAACTGGATTGGCTTTGACAATTACCGCTTCGTGCTGGAGACGCGCGCTTTCTGGCTCGCGCTGCGCAACAACGGACTGATCATCGCCGTCTCGCTCGCCGTCCAGCTGCCGCTTGCGCTGACGCTGGCCCTCATGCTCGCGGAACGCTTTCGTGGCGCTGTGGCGCTGCGCATGCTGTTCTTCATGCCCTATATCCTCGCCGAGATCGCAACGGGCCTGATCTTCAGCTTCGTCTACGACGGCGACTACGGCCTCGTCGCCTCGATCTGGCGCACGTTCGGCGCCGAGCCTCCGCATCTTTTGGCCTCGACCGACACGGCGATGCTGGCGGTGCTGATCGTCGTGGTCTGGAAGTATTTCGGCTTCCACATGATGCTGTTCATCGCCGCGCTGCAAAGCCTCGACAAGAGCCTGGTCGAGGCCGCCCGGATCGACGGCGCGACGCGGACGCAGACGCTGCGCCATGTCGTGATCCCCTTGCTCTACCCGACGATCCGTCTGTCGGTGTTCTTCGCCATCATCGGCTCCTTGCAGCTGTTCGATCTCGTCATGCCGCTGACGCGCGGCGGACCGGCCGACTCGTCGAACACCATGGTGAGCTTTCTCTACAACAACGGCATCTCGCGCATGCGGGTCGGCTATGGCAGCGCCATCGGCGTCATCCTGTTCGCGATCTGCGTGACCTTTGCCTTCACCTACAAGCGATGGTTCATGCGCGATGAATAGTGCCGGGGCTAGACGCGCATTCGATCCCGCCGGGCTGTTCAAGGCGTTGTTCCTCGGCCTGATCGCGATCTTCGTGCTGGTGCCGCTGCTCGCGACCCTGCTCGGCGGCTTCAAGTCGCTCGGCGACCTTCGCGTCAATCCGTTCGGCCTGCCCAGGCATTGGGAGTGGCAGAACTACGCCGACATCCTGTTCTCGGCCCGCTACTGGCAGCTGTTGCGCAACTCCCTGATCATCTCGACGCTGGCGGTGACGCTCACGCTGATCACGGCTTCAATGGCCGCCTTCGCTTTCGCCCATGTCAGGTTCTTCGGCTCATCGATGCTGCTCAGCTATCTGACGCTGGGCCTTTTGTTTCCAGCCGCGACCGCCGTGCTGCCTCTCTTTATCAAGGTGCGGGATCTCGGCTTGCTCGATACCTATTTCGGCGTCGCGCTGCCGCAGGTGGCGTTCAGCCTCGCCATGAGCGTGCTGCTGCTGCGCCGCTTCTTCAAGGACATTCCATATGAGCTGCTCGAGGCCGCGCTGGTCGACGGCTGCAGCTACGTCAAATTCTTCCGCTATGTGACTTTGCCCTTGTCGCGCCCGATCCTGGCGACCGTCGGCACCATCACCTTCGTCAACAGCTGGAATGCCTATCTGTTGCCGCTGGTGATGCTGAACACCGATGCGCTGTATCCTTGGCCGCTCGGCATCATGGTCTATCAGGGCGAATACTCGTCCGAATGGCACCTGATCCTGGCCTTCATCACGCTCACCATCCTGCCCACGATCATTCTGTTCCTGCTGGCGCAGAAACACATCGTGGCCGGCCTCACCGCAGGGGCGGTCAAGGGATGAGCCATATCTGGAGATCACAATGAGAAAAGTCGGCGTCGGAATCATCGGCTGCGGTGTGATCAGCACCGCCTATCTCAAGGCGGCTCAGCGCTTTCCGGTCATGGAGGTCAGGGCGCTCGCCGACATGCGCAGCGAGGTTGCCGAGCGCCAGGGAGCGGCTTTCGGTCTGCCGGCGATGCGGGTCGACCAATTGCTGAAGCGTGACGATGTCGAGATCGTCGTCAATCTCACGGTGCCGCTCGCCCACACCGACGTCAGCCTGGCGGTGCTGAGTGCCGGCAAGCACGTTCATTCGGAGAAGCCGCTCGGCATCAATGTCGCCGAGGCGCGCAAGGTGATGGAGCTCGCTGCACAGAAGAATCTGCGCGTCGGCTGCGCACCCGATACGTTCCTTGGCGGCGGCCATCAGACCGCGCGCAAGCTGATCGACGACGGCGCGATCGGCACGCCTGTCGCGGGCAGCGCCTTCTTCGGCTGCCCCGGCCATGAGCGCTGGCATCCGGCGCCCGGTTTCTACTACCTGCGCGGCGGCGGGCCGATGCTCGACATGGGGCCGTACTACATCACCGATCTCGTGCAATTGCTCGGTCCGGTCGCCAGCGTGATGGGCTCGACCGCGCGTCCAAAGGCCGAGCGCATCGTCACCAGCCAGCCGATGAACGGCGCGCTGATTCCGGTCGAGGTCGCGACCCATGTCGCCGGGACGCTGGAGTTCGAGAGCGGCGCCGTCGTATCGATCACGATGAGCTTCGACGTGCCGAAACATCGGCATGCGCCGATCGAGATCTACGGCGACAAGGGCAGCATGCTGGTGCCTGATCCAAATCGCTTCGGCGGCGAGGTGCAGGTGGCGAAGACCGGCGGTGAATGGGAGGCGATGCCGCTGACGCACGGTCACGTCGAGGGCGAATTCCGCTCGATCGGCGTCGCCGACATGGCCTCCGCGATCCTGCACGAACGGCCGCATCGCGCCAGCGGCGCGCTCGCCTTCCACGTGCTGGAGGTGATGGAGGCGTTCCAGACCTCCGCCGACGAGGGCCGCCGCGTCAAGATCGAGAGCCGCGTCGAGCGGCCGGCGATGCTGCCCACGGGGCGCGAAACCGGACAGATCGATTGAGGAAAATGACCATGCGCAAGGCAATGATTGTATGGGGCGGCTGGCCGGGACATGATCCCGATCTCTGCGCTTCGATGATCCGTGGCTGGCTGAAGGCGGAAGGCTTCGAGGTGCGGATCGAAACCACGACGGCAGCCTTTGCCGATCCCGCGATTCACGATCTGTCGCTGATCATACCGATCTACACGATGTCGAAGATCGAGAAGGCGGAAGCGCTCAATCTCTGCGATGCGGTGCGCGGCGGCGTCGGCCTGGCCGGCCATCATGGCGGCATGTGCGATGCCTTCCGCGAGTCGGTCGATTACCAATTCCTGTGCGGCGGGCAGTGGGTCGCCCATCCCGGCAACATCATCGACTACAAGGTCGACTTGACGAAACCGGATGATCCCATCATGACGGGTCTGAAGAGCTTCGAGCATCGGTCAGAGCAATATTACATGCATGTCGACCCCGCCAACGAGGTCTTGGCAACCACGACCTTCACCGGCGAGCACGCGCCCTGGATCGACGGCGTGGTGATGCCCGTGGTGTGGAAGAAGCGTTATGGCGCGGGGAGGGTGTTCTATTCCTCGCTCGGCCACCGCGCCTACGAGCTCGACGTCCCGGAGATCCGGACGTTGATGATTCGCGGCATGCTGTGGGCCGCGCGCGAATGACTGAAGGCGCGACCCAGCCGGTGCTTCGCGCCACGCTCGAGGACGTCGCGCGCGCGGCGGGCGTTTCGCTGGCCACCGTCGATCGCGTGGTCAACCGGCGCGAGGGCGTTCGCGCCAAGACCGTCGCACGTGTCGAAGCCGCAGTGGCAAAGCTCGGCTATCGCGCCGATGTTGCGGCGGCGCGGCTCGCCCGGGGGCAGACGTTCCGCTTCGCCTTCGTGCTGCCGACGGGCAGCAACAGCTTCATGACCAATCTGACCGAGCAGGTGGCGCGCACCGCCGGCTGGCTCGCCGGCCAGCGCGGCTTCATCGACATCCATCATGTCGACGTGTTCGACCCCGATGTGCTCGCCGGTGCGCTGGAGACCCTCTCGCCGGCCTATCAGGGCGTCGCCGTCATCGCGCTCGATCATCCCCGGGTTCGCGCCGCGATCGACGAGCTGGTCGCGCGCGGGGTTGCCGTGGTGACTCTTGTGTCGGACGCGCCGAGCTCGTCCCGGGTGCACTATGTCGGCATCGACAATCCGGCCGCGGGCCGCACCGCAGCGACTCTGATGGGGCGCTTTCTTGCCGGGCGCGAGGGCACGGTGGCGGTGATTGCGGGATCGTTGTCGCTGCGCGATCACACCGAACGGCAGTTCGGCTTCCACCAGATCCTGTCCAGCGAGTATGCGAACCTGTCCACGCTACCGGTCATCGAAGGCCGCGACGACAGTGATCGCACGCGAAAACTCACGGCTGCGCTGCTCGCCCGTCATGCCGACCTGCGCGGCATCTATTGCTGCGGCGCCGGAAACCGCGGCATCGCCGACGCGCTCGAGGCCTCGGGCCGCGCGCGCGAAGTGGTCTGGATCACCCATGAGCTGACCGAGCATACGCGGCGATTCCTGGTTCGCGGCACGCTCGACGCCGTCATCAACCAGGACGCCGGCCATGAGGCGCGGTCAGCGGCGCGAATCCTGCTCGCGCATTGTTCGGGCGAGCCGATCAGCCCCGACCAGGAGCGCATCCGCATCGACATCTTCCTGCGGGACAACCTGCCTTGATTTCGAGTGTCGTTGCCGCGGTGCGCCTTGCCAAAGCCGGCGTCGCGGCCGCGGCCGGGCGAGCATCTTGACACCTCGGCGCGCCTGAATATTTTTGACGCCGGAAGAAGCTTCTTCCGGCAACCTCAACCGAAAAGGACCGTGAAAGACCGTCAGGAGTGACGATGATGCTCGATCTGGATTTCGCCCGCGTCCGCGCGCACCGCAACAACGTCTCCCGTTATCGACGCCTGCTGAAGACCAGGCTATCGGACCTCGAGCGCCAGTTCATCGAACGACGCCTCGCAGAGGAGCAGGCCGCGCTCGAAGCTCTTGCCGCCGATGCCATCCCGGCCGCGTTCACCCTTCCCAACGCATCATTGGTACCCACAGCCGCGGGAGCGGAACGATGAGTGACGTCCGCGAGCTCCTCATCCGCGGCAGCGAGAAGGTGATCGGGCACTATCGTGTGCTGCTGGCCGGAGCCAAAAGCGAGGCCGAACGCGAGCTCTATCGCGCCCGGATTGCGCGCGAGCAGCGCCTGCTCGATAGGCTCCAGCACGGCTTGCTGGACCGATCGGCGGCGTGAATGGATGGCGTTGCCGAGATCTTCTGCGGATCTCGCTGGGGGACGAACGCGTGCATCTTAAAGCTTAGTTTCCGGCCGCCGAATTTTTCCGCCGGTCACGCTGCACTGCTCCACCCGGCGGGTGTCGCTCGCGATCAAAAATTTTTGCCTGGCCCTCTTGAACCGAAATCGGCCTGCTCCTAGGTCGTTTTCCGCCCGGGGGCCGGTTCCGGACCCGGATTTTGGACATCGCTGAACCTACTCAAGGAGGATGTGCATGCATTTCCGCCCGTTGCACGACCGTGTGCTCGTGCGCCGCATCGATGCCGAGGAGAAGACCGCCGGCGGCATCATCATTCCCGACACCGCCAAGGAGAAGCCGCAGCAGGGCGAGATTATCGCCGCTGGGCCGGGTGCACGTAACGAGCAGGGCCAGCTCGTGCCGCTCGACGTCAAGATCGGCGACCGGGTGCTGTTCGGAAAGTGGTCGGGCACCGAGGTCAAGATCGAGGGCGAGGAGCTCCTGATCATGAAGGAGAGCGATCTTCTCGGCGTCGTCGAACAGGCCGGCGCGCTGAAGAAGGCGGCGTAACTGACAGTCATCGAACGGAAAGGAGTTTGAAACATGGCTGCCAAAGACGTGAAGTTCGCGACCGAGGCCCGCGAGCGCATGCTGCGGGGCGTCGACACACTGGCCAATGCGGTGAAGGTCACGCTCGGTCCCAAGGGACGCAACGTCGTCATCGAGAAATCGTTCGGCGCGCCGCGCATCACCAAGGACGGCGTCACCGTCGCCAAGGAGATCGAGCTGGAGGACAAGTTCGAGAACATGGGCGCGCAGATGGTGCGCGAGGTCGCCTCGAAGACCAATGATCTCGCCGGGGACGGCACCACCACGGCGACCGTGCTGGCGCAGGCCATCGTCAAGGAAGGTGCCAAGGCGGTCGCCGCCGGGATGAACCCGATGGACCTCAAGCGCGGCATCGACCTGGCCGTGGACGCGATCGTGGCTGACCTCAAGTCGCACGCCAAGAAGGTCACCTCCAACGACGAGATCGCGCAGGTCGGCACCATCTCCGCCAACGGCGATACCGAGATCGGCCGTTTCCTGGCGGAGGCCATGCAGAAGGTCGGCAACGAGGGCGTGATCACCGTCGAAGAGGCCAAGAGCCTGCACACCGAACTCGAGGTGGTCGAGGGCATGCAGTTCGACCGCGGCTATGTCTCGCCCTATTTCGTCACCAATGCGGAGAAGATGCGGGTCGAGCTCGAGGACCCCTATGTGCTGATCCACGAGAAGAAGCTGTCGGGCCTGCAAACGATGTTGCCGCTGCTCGAGCAGGTCGTGCAATCCGGCAAGCCGCTTCTGATCATCGCCGAGGAAGTCGAAGGCGAGGCGCTGGCCACGCTGGTCGTCAACCGGCTGCGCGGCGGCCTGAAGGTGGCCGCGGTCAAGGCGCCCGGCTTTGGCGACCGCCGCAAGGCGATGCTGGAAGACATCGCGATCCTCACGGGCGGCACGGTGATCTCCGAAGACCTCGGCATCAAGCTCGAGAACGTCACCGTGAAGATGCTGGGCCGCGCCAAGAAGGTGGTGATCGACAAGGAGAACACCACGATCGTCGACGGCGCCGGCGCCAAGAAGGACATCGAGGCGCGTAGCCAGCAGATCAGGGCGCAGATCGAGGAGACGACCTCGGATTACGACCGCGAGAAGCTCCAGGAGCGTCTGGCCAAGCTCGCCGGCGGCGTTGCGGTCATCCGGGTCGGCGGCGCGACCGAGATCGAGGTGAAGGAACGCAAGGACCGCGTCGACGACGCGCTGCACGCGACGCGGGCTGCCGTCGAGGAAGGCATTCTGCCGGGCGGTGGCGTGGCGCTGCTGCGCGCCCTCAAGGCGCTCGATGGCGTCAAGACCGTCAACGCCGACCAGAAGGCGGGCGTCGACATCGTGCGGCGCGCGATCCAGGTGCCGGCCCGGCAGATCGTGCAGAACGCGGGCGAGGACGGCTCGGTCGTCGTCGGCAAGCTCCTCGAGAACGAGACATACACGTGGGGCTTCAACGCGGCGACGGGCGAGTACCAGGACATGGTCAAGGCCGGCGTGATCGATCCTGCCAAGGTGGTGCGCACCGCTTTGCAGGACGCGGCCTCCGTCGCCTCACTGCTCATCACGACCGAAGCGCTGGTGGCTGACAAGCCGAAGAAGGCCGAAGCGGCAACCGCTCCGGCGATGGACTTCTAAAGAACGAGCGAGCCCGGCGCTGCCGCCGGGCTCGCTTTCCTGAGTGTTGTCACGATCAACGGATCTGTTTTCGAACGACTGGAGGATGAGATGATTAAGCATCGTACTTTCTCCGCTCGCGCGGAGAACACGCAAATGGCGCGGCACCTTGCCGCCGCGGCTGTCGCTGCCAGCCTCTCTCTCGTGCCCGTTGCGGGCCATGGTGCCGAGAGCGCCGGCTCGGCAGCCAACGCAGCAGACACTTTCGAACGGCTGACGTTGCCGCCGATCCCATACCTGGACACGATGCCGTGGTCGAACTGGGAGCGGACCAATGCCACCATGAAGGTGGATACGCTGCTGTCGCCGGTGCTCGGGCCATCGGGTATCCGTCTCGATGCGACCCCGCACGACCAAGCCCGGCCACAACCTGCCATGAGCTGAGGCGCCGGAGCGGCCGCGGGGCCGCTCCGCTGTCGACGCACATGCAAGTGAAAGGAGGATGATGAGAAATGAGAGGCGTCGTTGTCGGAGTTGCTTTGTTGGGAATGATCAACGTCCTCCAGGCCAAGGAGACGGATCTTCCGCGCGGAGACGCACGGAGCTCGGCCGTGCCCACGCGGCAGCTTGCGACCAGCTCCGCGGCGGTCTCACGCAGCGATACCGAGAAGCCGCGCCGCAATGGGCGCCGGAGCCCCGAGTTTTCCGCCGAGCGCATTATCCCTGACATCTGCACCAGGTGCTGATCGGCCTTTTGGCCGATCAGCAGTCGGGGGGACCGCGGCAGGGCCCGTATCAGCAAGACGGGCGCAGACCTTTGCCTTGATCCGCTGCAGCGCACGCTGCTCGATCTGCCGGATTCGCTCGCGCGAGATGCCGAACTGGCCGGCAAGCTGCTCCAGCGTCTTTTGCGGCTCGTCCAGATATCGAGCCTTGACGATGCTGTGCTCGCGCGGAGACAGCGCAACGAGCGCCTCGGCGAGGGCAGTCCTCTCTCGTTCACGATCGCTCGCCTCCAGCAGCAGGTTCTCCGGATCGGGAGAGGGATCCACCAGCCGATCCTGCCACTCGTCTCCCTCGGTGTCCGCGCTGAGCGGCATGTTGAGGGAGATGTCGCCGCGCAGCCTGCCGTCCATCTCGATCACGTCGCCTTCTCTCACCTTGAGGCTGCCGGCAATCTGCTTGAGCTGATCGGCACGCAGATCGCCGTCCTCCGGGACGCCGAGCCTGCTCTTCAGCTTGCGGAGGTTGAAGAACAGCTTCTTCTGCGCCGCCGTGGTGCCGAGCTTGACGAGCGACCATGATCTGAGGATGTATTCCTGCACGGCCGCCTTGATCCACCAACTCGCGTAAGTCGCGAGCCGAAAGCCCTTCTCGGGGTCGAACCGCTTGACAGCCAACATCAACCCCACATTCGCCTCGGAAATGAGATCGGCGATGGCAAGGCCATAGCGGCGATATTGAAGCGCGATCTTCGCCGCCAGGCGCAGATGACTGGTCACCAGCCGGTAGGCCGCCTCAGGATCGCCGCGATCCCGCAGGCGGCGCGCATATTCGATCTCCTCCGGCGCCTCGAGCAATGGAAATCGATGGATCTCGTTCAGATAGCGGGACAGCCCGCGTTCGGAATGGATCATAGGAAGCGACGAGACGGGCAGCATCGCTCACTCCTTACCGACACCATTTGCGCAGAGCCGGTACGCCCTGCTGCTTGAAGCACCGCGCGCGGCGACGCCGGCCGGCCGCGCATTCTGGGCATAGGTCGTTCTCATGTCCAAATCCTCCGGAGAGCAAGATGGTCAGAACCACCGATCGCCTGACCCACTGAGCCCAATGAGGCGCCCAGATGTGGTCAGGCCGGCGGTGCCTCTAGAATTTCAAAATGGGCTGAATGTTCCGGCGTGAATGAGCCGCAGGGCACGCAGTCAGGCTGTCCCTTGAACCGAGACGTCTTCATTCTACCTTGATCCATGCACGCGGCGGGTCGCGCCCGCTGGTCGAGCAACCGAGATCTTATGTTTGGTTCGTGGAATGGATAATTATCGTGATCTCGTCAGCGCGGCCCTCGCGCTGTTCTGCGCCGGCGTGATGTTGGTGGCCGGTCACCTCTTCATCGAATGGCGCGCCAGGCATGCTGATCCCGCTACGGGAATGGAGGCGCCCGCGAGCGAAGACCTGCCTTTGCCGAAGATTTCGAACGGTTCGCCACCGAACAGGAAAATGATCGAGCTTCCGGCGGAGATCAGGGTGAAACGGGCCGCGTAGCGGCCGGTCCTGCGCCTGAGGCATCGAACGGCGCCAGGTCAAATCGCACGCAATCCTTCCCTCGGCATTTCCTGGACCAGCGCGTCGATATCGCTCTGCTCCAGGGTTTCCTTCTCCAGCAGCTTCTTCGCAGCGCGATCCAGGATCGGCCGCCGCGTGTTCAGGATGCCCTGGGTACGCTGGAAGACCTGGTCGACGATCGACTTGACCTCCCGATCGACCGCAGCTGCGGTCTCTTCGGCATAGTCGCGCTCGCGCGTCGGATAGGCGCGGTCCGGACCTGCAAGGAAGTTGCCGGGATCGCGCTCATAGGCGACGCTGCCGAGTCTCTCAGACATGCCGTAGCGCGTCACCATGCTGCGCGCGATGTCAGTCACCCGGCGCAGATCGTCGGCCGCACCGGTTGACAAATGCCCGAACACGATCAACTCGGCCGCCCTGCCGCCGAGCAGCACGGCCATCTTGTTCTCCAGTTCCTCCTTCGTCATCAGGAAGCGGTCTTCGATCGGTCGCTGGATGGTGTAGCCGAGCGCGCCCACGCCGCGCGGGATGATCGACACCTTGTGCACGGGGTCGGTGCCGGGCAGCGAGAGCGCGACGAGGGCGTGTCCCATCTCGTGATAGGCGACGATTTCGCGCTCCTTAGCATTGAGCAGGCGGTTGCGCTTCTCGAGGCCCGCGACCATACGCTCGACCGCATTGTTGAAGTCGCTCATGCTCACCGCGTCGGCCCCGCGGCGCGTCGCCAGAAGCGCGGCTTCGTTGACGAGGTTGGCAAGGTCCGCGCCGGTAAAGCCGGGCGTCAGCGCTGCGACCGTCTCTGCCTCGACGTGCTCGGCCAGGCGCACCTTCTTCATATGGACCTTGAGAATCTCGATGCGGCCCTTCTTGTCGGGGCGGTCGACCAGCACCTGCCGGTCGAAGCGGCCGGCGCGCAGCAGGGCAGGGTCGAGGATTTCCGGCCTGTTGGTGGCGGCGAGGATGACAAGCCCGGAGCGGGAATCGAAGCCGTCGAGCTCGACCAGCAACTGGTTGAGAGTCTGCTCCTTCTCGTCGTGGCCGCCTGCGAAGGGGCCGATGCCGCGGGCGCGGCCAAGCGCGTCGAGCTCGTCGATGAAGATGATGGCCGGCGCCTTTTCGTGCGCCTGCTTGAACAGGTCCCGCACCCGCGCGGCGCCAACGCCGACGAACATCTCGACGAACTCCGACCCGGAGATCGAGAAGAACGGCACTCGGGCCTCGCCCGCGACAGCCTTGGCCAGCAGGGTTTTGCCAGTGCCCGGCGGGCCCACCAGCAGCACGCCTTTCGGCATGCGGCCGCCAAGCCGGCCATAATCAGTGGGGTTCTTCAGGAAATCGACCACCTCGCGAAGCTCGTCCTTGGCCTCATCGACCCCTGCAACATCGGCGAAGGTGACCCCGGTGTTGGACTCGACATAGACCTTGGCCTTGCTCTTGCCGATCGCCATCAGCCCGCCGCCGATGCCGCCGCCTTCCGCCATGCGGCGGCCGATGTACCACCAGAGACCGAAGAACAGCAGCACCGGCATGACCCACGACAACAGGTCCCGCAGGAACGTGCTCTCGATCTGGCCGGTGAAGCGGACGTTGTATTTCTCAAGCTCCTGGGCGACGTCCTGGTCGACGCGCGTGGTGACGAATTGTTTCTGGCCGCCGGCAAGCGGCTCCTTCAGCGTGCCTTGCAGGGTCCGATCGGAGATGCCGACTGCCTCGACCTTCCCCTGGCGCAGCAATTGCTGATATTCGCTGTAGGGAATCACGGCGATCTGGCTGGCCGTGGAAATGAGATGTTGGATCAAGAACACCGCGAAGATCGCGGCGGCAGCATACCCGAGATTGAAGCGGATATTCTTGTTCATGCGAAATCCGGATCCGATCGTGTTGCGCGGCGGGGCGGCGCCGAGGCGCATTCATGCGCGCTCGCGCGGGCCCGGTTACGCGTCCGGACCTGCATCGTATCCACAAAACTTCTCCTGCTGCCTTCTGTTCCGGACGCCAAGGTGCCTTGGCAGGCACCTGGCATCTGCAGCTTCGTGATCAGGCAATCGGGCGGTGTCATTCAGCGATAAGGCCCGGCTGCAGGCCGGGCCTTCCTCAGCTCACCACCAGTAGGGGTAGGCCGCTGGATAATAGCGGACGGTCCGATAGTATCGGGGTCCGTAGTAATATGCCGGCGGTCCATAGACCGGCTCATAATAGACCGGCGGTGCCGTCGCGGCCGCCAGCGCGCCCGTGAACAGACCCAGGGCAACTGCCGGACCGATGCCCGGACCACCCCAGTGATGATGACCTCGCCAGTGGGCCGAAGCCGGCGCAATCGTTCCGATGAGGAGCGTTGCTGCCGCGAGAACTGCAAGAGCAAGCTTTCTCATGTCATCTTCCTCGAACTTGTGCCCGCGCAAGCTGCGGGCCATTCCTAACCTCTGCATCAGTGTTGATCGCCGAACCCGCAAGGTCCGGCTGTGTTTGAACTTAGAATTGGTCGCGGCGACTTCAAGCCTCCGCGTCTCGCCCGGTGCGTGCCTCCCGCATCGGCATTTTGCCGCGGGCGGTGTGTCGCAGCGGCAACAGCCGATCCTTTTCCGCCGGTTGCAACCGGCTTGTCGCTCGCGTGCCCTTGCGAAGGCCGCCGGGGTTCCAACATAGGCACGGACCACGCGCCGGGGGCGGTGCGGTGGCGGGGCAGCTGCCGACTGCGAGTGACCAACCATGCGCGCGTTCGTTCGAATCGCGATCCTTCTATCCGCCATCTGGTGTCTTGCCGGCCCGAGCGCAGTCTTCGCGCACGCCATCATCGTATCGTCAGCGCCGGAGGCCGGTGCGACCATATCGGGAGATGCGATCGCGATCCGCCTCAAATTCAACAGCCGGATCGATCGCGCCCATTCCCGGCTGACGCTGCTGGCTCCGAACGGCGCCGCACAGGCGCTGGCGCCTGCGGCCGACGCGCCGGCCGACGAGCTCAAGGCCGAGGCGGCGCGGCTCTCCAGCGGCGCATGGCGCCTGCGCTGGCAGGTGCTCAGCGTCGATGGGCACATCACGCGTGGCGACATTCCGTTCATCGTTCACTGACCCTGCCTTGTACCTGTTTCTCGACATATTCGGCTATCTGTCGGTCGTCCTGCGCGGCCTGATCCTGATCGCGCAATCCGTCACGCTCGGCGGTCTCGCCTTTCAGATGTTTCTGTGGGGTCCGTTGCAGCCGCGGCTTTCCGTATTCGGCCTCACGATCGAGGAGAGGTGCCTGACGGTGCTGAAGGTCAGCGCCTTCGCATGGGCACTGCTCACCCTGGCCTCGCTGGGTCTCAATGCCGCCGCGCTGGTCGGAACGCTTCAGGTGCCCTGGAGTGAGGCGATCGGTGCCGATTTCGGCCGGGCCGACCTCGTCATTGCGGCCAGCGCATTCGGCCTCGCCGTGCTGGCCGATCGCCGCGCGCAGGGCCTGCGAGCCCTGGCGCTTCTCGCGCTCGCACTGCTCGCGCTCGCGATGCAGACCAGGCTGACCCACGCGGCGAGCCGGCCCGATCTCAGCTGGCCGCTGCTCTTGGCCGATGCCGGCCACATGCTGGGCGCCGCGATCTGGATCGGTGGGCTGCCCTATTTTCTGATCGCGTTGAACGGCTGCAAGGTGCCCTCCGACTGGCGCCTCATCGCACGGCGCTATTCGTTGATGTCCATGGCCGCAGTCGCGGCGATCGTCGCCGGCGGCCTCGTCATGGTCCTGAATTACATCGGCTCGATCGGGGCGATTTACGGCACCGCCTACGGCGTCATGACGCTTGCCAAGATCGGATTGCTGCTGATGCTGCTCGCGCTTGGCGCGGGCAATTATCTCCTGGTCGAGCGGCTGCGGCGCGATCCCGCGACGCCGATCCTCCGCCTCAAGCGCTTCGCCGAGGTCGAAATCGGCATCGGTCTGACCGTTCTGCTCGCCGCTGCGTCGCTGACGTCATTGCCGCCCGGCATCGATCTGTCGCGCGACCGGCTGAGCTGGCAGGAGATCGTCGAGCGCGCCACGCCGCAATGGCCGCCGCGCCTGACCAGCCCGGACTACGACAAGCTGACCATCGCGCAGCTCCAAGCCAGAATCACATTGGCCGATGCCGGGCGCAGCAGCGCGCCGTCAGCCTACGTTCCCGGCGAGGGCACGATCCTACCGCGCAATGCCGAGGACATCGCCTGGTCCGAATATAATCATCACTGGGCCGGCGTCTTCGTGGTGCTGATCGGGTTGCTTGCCCTGATTGAGCGTTTTCGCTGGGGCCGCTGGGCGCGGCACTGGCCGCTGCTGTTTCTCGGCATGGCGGCCTTCCTGTTCCTGCGCGCCGATGAGCAGGCCTGGCCGCTGGGTCCGGTTGGATTCTTCGAATCGCTGCGCGACCCCGAGGTGGCACAGCATCGCATCTTCGTGCTGCTGATCGCCGTGTTCGGCCTGTTCGAATGGCGCGTGCGGCTGCGCGGCGACAAGGCCGGACGCGCGGCGCTGGTGTTTCCCCTGACCACCGCGCTCGGCGGCGCGCTCCTGCTCACGCATTCCCATGCCATCGCCAACATCAAGGACCAACTCCTGATCGAGATGAGCCACACCCCGCTCGCCTTGTGCGGGATCGCGGCGGGCTGGGCGCGCTGGCTCGAATTGCGGCTCGACGGCCGCGTCCGCAACGTCGCGGCGTGGATCTGGCCCGTCGCCTTCATCCTGGTCGGCCTCATCCTGCTCGACTACCGCGAAGCCTGAGCGCGTGCTGTCGGTGATTCACCTCTCCCCGACGGGGAGAGGTGAATCGAGCCCTGAGCGCACAACGATTCAACCAAAACTCATCCTGCTTTAGCCCAACGCCTCCGAGAGCTTGTGCATCACGCGGTCGAGCACCTTCACCTCCTCAGGCGTCAGCACGTTGAGCAGCTCCGTCTCCCGCGCCAGTGCGAAAGGAACGATCTTGCGATACAGCGCGCGGCCGGCCGGCGTCAGCGAGACGATCAGCTCGCGCCGATCGTCGGGATGGTGCTTGCGGCTGGCGATGCCGCGCGCCTCCAGTCCCTGCACGGCGCGGCTGACCTGCATCTTGTCGAGCGTCGTCAGCGGACCGATCTCCTTGGTCGCAATGTCTGCACGTGCCCCGAGAATGGCAAGCACGCGCCATTCCTGCCGCGTCAGCGCAAACCGCTCGGAATAGACCTCGGCAACCGCCAGCGACACCTGCTCGGCAAGACGCGCCATCCGGTACGGAAAATATCGCTGCAAATCGAGCGCGCGACCATCCTGTCCCGAGCCGCGCTCGGCGGCATCCCCGCGCCGCATCTCACCCGAATGCCCCATCACGCGATGTCCGCTCCGCCGGTCCACCTGGCAAATTCTTCCGAGCCGGTTGATCCAGATCAAATCTGGGAAATAGTAACATCTGATACCAATTTCGCAACCGCAAGTCCAGGGAGCGAAACGTCATGAAGATCGAGAAGATCCACCACGTCGCCTATCGCTGCGTCGACGCCAAGGCCACGGTCGAGTTCTACAAGAAGGTCATGAATATGGATCTGCTCGGCGCCATCGCCGAGGACCGGGTGCCGTCGACCAAGGCGCCGGATCCCTACATGCACATCTTCCTCGATGCCGGAAACGGCAACATTCTCGCCTTCTTCGAGCTGCCGAACTCGCCGCCGATGGGCCGCGATCCCAATACGCCGGACTGGACCCAGCACATCGCCTTCCAGGTCAAGGACCTCGCCGAGCTCGAAGAGGCCAAGGCGCGCGCGGAAGCCGCCGGCCTCGACGTGGTCGGCGTCACCGATCACACCATCTTCAAGTCGATCTATTTCCGCGATCCCAGCGGCCATCGCCTGGAGATTGCCGCCTGGACCGCCACGCCCGAGCAGATCGACCGCATGAAGTCGGTCGCGCATGAGATGGTCGAGGAATGGTCGCGCACCAAGCGTCCGCCGCGCCACACCGCCTGGATGCACGAGAAGGAATTCGCGGACGCGCATTGATCCCGCACCCGTGCATCAGGAAGCGAACATGACGAGCTACATCTATCCGAAGTTCGGCTATCGGCGCTCTCAGGAACAGGCCGATTGCATCGTGAAGCGGCATCCGATCGTGGTGATCGGCGCAGGTCCCATCGGCCTCACCGCGGCGCTCGACTGTGCGGCCCGCGGTCAGCCGGTCGTGGTGCTCGACGACAACGACACCGTCTCGATCGGCTCGCGCGCGGTCTGTTACGCCAAGCGTCCGCTGGAGATCTGGGACCGCCTTGGCTGCGCGGCGCCGATGGTCGAGCGCGGCGTCAGCTGGAAGGTCGGCAAGGTGTTCTTCCGGGACGAGATGTCCTATCAGTTCGATCTGTTGCCGGAGGCCGACCACCAATGGCCGGCCATGATCAATCTGCAGCAATATCATCTGGAAGAGATGCTGGTTGCCCAATGCAGGGCCAATCCGCTGATCGAGCTGCGCTGGAAGCACCGGCTCATCAGCCTCAAGCAGGCCGCCGACCATGCGACGCTGGCGGTGGAAACGCCCGACGGCATCTTCACCATGGAGGCGCAATGGGTGATCGCCTGCGACGGCGCCAACTCGGACGTACGCAAGATGGTGGGCGCCGAGTTCACGGGACAATTCTTCCAGGATCGCTTCCTGATTGCCGACGTTGCCATGAAGGCGGATTTCCCGACCGAGCGCTGGTTCTGGTTCGATCCGCCGTTCCATCCCGGCCAGTCTGTGCTGCTGCACCGGCAGGCCGACAACATCTGGCGCATCGACTTTCAGCTCGGCTGGGACGCCGATCCCGAGGAGGAAAAGCGGCCGGAGCGGGTGATCCCGCGCATCCGTGCCATGCTTGGCGAGGATGCCGAGTTCGCGCTCGAATGGGTCTCGATCTACCAGTTCGCCTGCCGGCGTATCGACAATTTCCGGCAAGGCAGGGTGCTGTTCGCCGGCGACGCCGCGCATCAGGTCTCGCCGTTCGGCGCGCGCGGTGCCAATACCGGCGTCCAGGACATCGACAATCTCGCCTGGAAGCTCGCGATGGTGCTGCGCGGCGAAGCCTCCGAAGCGCTGCTCGACAGCTACCACGAGGAGCGGGCCTATGCCGCGGACGACAATATCCTGAACTCGACGCGGGCGACCGACTTCATCACGCCGAAGACGAAGCCGAGCCGCTATTTCCGTGACGCGGTGCTAGAGCTCGCCCGGCATCACGGCTTTGCACGACCGCTGGTCAACAGTGGCCGGCTATCGACGCCGACTCCTTACGTGAGGTCGGCGCTCAACACGCCCGACCACGATGCGGTGCCGGGCGCCATGCGGCCCGGCATGAATGCGGCGGATGCGCCGATTGCCGTGGATGGCAAGCCGTCCTGGTTCCTGCACTGTCTCGGCGAGGGCTTCACGGTCGTTGCCTTCGGCAAGGTGAGCGACAAGACCGAGATCGCGGTGGGGCCGTTCGCGGCCAAGCTCATTCTCGTCGGCCGCGACATCGAGGATCCCACGGGTCTGCTTGCGCAGCGCTACGGCGCCTCGCCCGGAACCACGTATCTGTTCCGCCCCGATCAATATGTCGCCGCGCGTTGGACCGGATTCGACGAGGCCAAGATCACCGAGGCGGCGCTACGCGCAGCCGGCCACGACACCGCAGACCGGACGGAGCTTGCGGCATGATGCTCAACCTGTCACCGAACATCGCCGATCCCGACGATTTCTACGCCGAGCTGATCAACAGCCAACGCGATCTCGATGAGGAGCAGGCCCTGCGCATGAACGCCCGGCTGATCCTGCTGCTCGCCAACCACATCGGCGACCGCAAGATTCTCACCGAGGCGATTGGATACGCCCGCGCCGGTTAATTCACGGGACTACCGGCCTTGTCGGCAGTGGTGGCGTGCGTAGGCGGCCGGCAGCGGTTGCAATTGCGCGATCTCGTCGGCTGAATTCGGCGCCAAGGTCATTGGCGTGAGAAAGGCATGGGGCGCAAGCCGCTTTGTTGACTTGCCTCAAGGTAAAATCGGTGAAGTTCGACAACCTCCTTGGGCCCACATCAAGGCCGGAGGAGTGCCATGCGAGATCGAACCATTGCCGTAGCGTTGCTGTTCGCCATCTTGGGCCAGCCAGCTTTGGCTCAATCGCCGGCGGATCATCAAGGCCATCATCCCGGACAGGAGCAGACGCCGACGTCGCCGCAGTCGAGTTCTCCTGCCAATCCGTCCGCCGAGCGGCAGAGCCCGATGCCGGGTGGAGACATGATGGGAATGATGGGGCGCGGAATGATGGGACAAGGAATGAAGGGGGAGGGGATGAAGGAACATGGCGCGATGGGCAGTGACGCCATGCCGCCGCCGGTCGCCTTCCGCATCATCTTCGCGCTGATGGATGCCGATGGCGATGGGAACGTCTCGCTGCCCGAGTTTCAGGCCGCTCACGAGCGCGTGTTCAAGGCAATGGACCGCGACAAGGACGGCAAGCTCACGTTGGAAGAGATGATGGCGTTCATGCACAGGAGCAAGAGCCCCGTCCCGCAGCAATAGCAGGTGGAAGACGAAGGGCGCGCGCCAAGCCATGCCGTTTGATCGGGTCTTGCGATGGGCTCTGGTTGCGATCGCAATCGCAGGATTGACTGCAGGGACTCTCGCGCGGGCCGCGGGCCGGCCTGATCTGGCCGATCTCGCGTGGGCGCTCGGCACCGTGCCCGTGATTGCAGGATTGGCGGTCTCGATCGTCCAGGATCTGCTGAGGGGCCGCGTCGGCGTGGACGCGATCGCGCTGCTGTCGATGAGCGCGGCTTTGGCGCTCGGACAGCCGCTCGCAGGGGCTGTGGTCGCGCTGATGTATTCCGGCGGCAACCTGCTGGAAGAGATCGCGATCGCACGGGCGGAGCATGATCTGCGATCTCTGGTCGATCGGGCGCCGCGGCAGGTCCATCGCAAATCGAGCGAGCGGATCGAGGATGTTCCGATCGAGGAGGTGGCGGTCGGCGAGGAGCTTCTGGTGCAGGCCGGCGAAATCGTGCCGGTCGACGGTGTCGTTGCGTCGGCCTTCGCCGTGATCGACGAGTCCGCGGTTACAGGCGAACCGATTCCGGTGGAGAAGTCACGCGGAAGCGCCGTTCTTTCCGGTTCCCTGAACGCGGGTGAGACCTTCCAGTTGACCGTGACCGCGGCGGCCAGCGAGAGCACCTATGCGGGCATCGTGCGCATGGTGACTGCGGCGCAAACGGCGAGAGCTCCCTTCGTGCGGTTGGCCGACCGGCATGCGCTGATCTTCCTGCCGGTGACACTCGTCATCTCGTTCCTGGCATGGCACATCTCCGGCGACGTGACCCGCAGCCTTGCGGTGCTGGTGGCGGCGACGCCGTGCCCGTTGATTCTGGCCGCGCCGGTCGCCTTCATCGCGGGAGTGGCGCAAGCGGCCCGCCGCGGGATCCTGGTCAAGGGCGGCAAGGCGCTGGAGGCGTTGGCCCGTGCTCACACCGTGCTGTTCGACAAGACCGGTACCCTGACGGTGGGCGGGGCGCGGTTGCTCTCCGTCGAGGTCGCGCCGGGCGAGGATCCGGATCAGGTCCTCACGCTCGGCGCGTCGCTCGAGCAAGCTTCGCACCACGTGCTGGCGAAGGCCGTCGTCGCTGCGGCCCTTGCCCGTGGGCTCAAGCTGAAGCCGCCGGAGCACGTCAAGGAGACCATGGGAGCCGGCCTCAGCGGCCAGATCGACGGACGCCACGTCATGGCGGGCTCGCGAGAGATGCTTCTCTCGCGTGCCGAGCTTTCGTCATGGGAGGCGCGGGCGATTCGACGTGCCTCGTGGCGCTCGGCGCTGATCGTCTTTGTCGCGGTGAACGGCCGTCTCATCGGCGCGTTGCTGCTGGCGGACGAATTGCGCGCGGATACGCCACGCGCGATCCGGCTGCTGCGCGATGCCGGCATTGCGCGCATGGTGATGGTGACGGGTGATCGCGCTGCAGCGGCGCAGGCCATCGGAGCGGCGCTCGATCTCGATGCCGTGCTGGCCGATCGCGTTCCCGCGGACAAGGTCGAAGCGGTACGTAGCGAACAGCGGCTGCATCCGACCATCATGGTCGGCGACGGCATCAACGACGCCCCGGCGCTGGCTGTGGCCGACACGGGGGTCGCGCTCGGCGCGCGCGGTGCAAGCGCTTCCTCCGAGGCGGCAGATGTGGTGATTCTCACCGACCGGCTGGATCGGGTCGGCGAAGCGATCGTCATCGCGCAGCGCGCGCGGCGCATCGCCCTGCAAAGCATCTTCGTCGGGATGGGGCTGTCACTGGCGGCAATGGCCGCTGCCGGCCTTGGCTGGCTCGATCCGGTACCGGCCGCGATCGTTCAGGAGGTGATCGACGTCGCCGTCATTCTAAACGCGCTGCGAGCGCTCAATCCGCCGCTCGCCAGGAGTGGTCCGCGCCTCACCGCGGAGCAGGGGCTGACGTTGCATCACGATCATCAGGCTCTGCTTAGGGATCTCGGCCGCTTGCGTCAGATCGTCGACGCGCTGGACGATGCGGGGCCCGAAGCCGCCGCCGCGCTGATTGGTGAGGCGGATCGACTGGTTCAGGGCAGCGTGGTGATGCACGAGCGCGAAGATGAGGACAGCGTCTATCCGAAGCTCACGCAGGTGCTGCGCGACCGCCACGGGCTCTCTGCCATGAGCCGTGCGCATCGCGAGATACTGCATCTCGCCCGGCTGCTCGCCCGGATCGCGGAGGATCTGCCGTCGGAGAAGATCGACCGCTACCTCATTCGCGACGCTCAGCGCGTGATCGAGGCGATCGAAACTTTGGTGCGCATGCACACGGCCCAGGAGGAGGATATCTACGAGGCGGTTGCCGCATAGGCGATAGCCGTACATTGCGCCGGCATTGTGCATCCCCAACTTGCCCTGGCGGCCAGTCCCTGTAATCTGCAACAAACAACAGGGAAGGGTTCGATGGGAGGAGTTTTGGAGGGCGTGCGCGTGCTCGATTTCGGGCGCTATATCGCAGGTCCCTATTGCGCGACCTTGCTGGCCGAATTCGGCGCCGAGGTCATTCGTGTCGAGAAGCGCGACGGCAGCGAGGATCGCTTCGTGGCGCCGGTCGGTGAAGGCGGCGAGGGCGCGCTGTTCCTCCAGGTCAACCGCAACAAGAAGTGCGTCACGCTCGATCCGATGAAGCCGGACGGGCAGGAGGTGATGCGCCGCCTGATCGCGACCGCCGACGTCGTCGTCGCCAATCTGCCGCCGCAGACCCTGCGCGCCATGAAGCTCGACTACGAGTCGTTGAAGGCGATCAAGCCCGACATCATCCTGACCACGGCGACCGCGTTCGGCGGGCCGGGGCCGTGGTCCGATCGCGTCGGCTTCGACGGTGTCGGGCAGGTCATGTCGGGATCGGTGTACATGACGGGCGCGGGCGATCCGCCGTATCGCGCCGCGGTGAACTGGGTCGATTTCGGCACCGCGCTGCATTGCGCATTCGGCACGCTTGCCGCACTGATCGAGCGCGGCAAATCCGGGCGCGGGCAGGTCGTCGAGGGCGCGCTGCTCGCGACCGCCTTGTCCTTCACCAATGCGACGCTGATCGAGCAGGCCGTCATCAACGTCAACCGTGTTCCGACCGGCAATCTCGGCCAGACCGCAGCGCCCGCCGACATCTACCGCACCAAGGACGGCTGGGTGCTGTGCCAGGTCACCGGCCATCCGCTGTTCAAGCGCTGGGCAAGGCTGATGGGCGAAGAGGAGATCTGGCTGAACGATCCGCGCTTCGCCGACGATATCAGCCGCGGCAACAACGGCCGTATCATCAGCGAGCGGATGGCGCGCTGGTGCGCCGAGCGCACCACGCAGGAGGCCGTCGATGCGCTGGGCCAGGCGATGATTCCGACCGGGCCCGTGCTCTCGCCGCAACAGGCGCTGGATCATCCGCACATCCGCGCCGCCGGTTTCATGCAGGACGTCGACTATCCGGGGCTGCCGAAACCCGCACCGGTGACACGGGCCGCGGTCCGGCTCTCGGAAACGCCGGGCGAGATCGCGCGCCGTCCGCCGACCCTCGGTGAGCACACCGATCTCGTCCTTGCCGAGCTCGGCTATGACGAAGCCGCGATCGCGGCGCTCCGGCAGAGCGGCGTCATCTAGCGTCACAGCAGCTGCTTCAGCGCCAGCGCGTCGACGGGTGCTGCGCTCTTCTGGTCGTTGTCGAAATAGACATAGACGTCGCAGCCCTGCCGCTTCCAGGACTTGATGCGCTTGGCCCATTGCGCCAGCGTGGCCTTGGTATAGTGCCCGTGATAGCGTCCGCTCGGGCCGTGCCCGCGCACATAGACGAAATCGGCCGTGCGCTTCCACGGCGCCGGCGCGTCGTGATGGTCGGACAGGCACAGCGAGATGTTCTCGTCGGCCAGCATCCGCAGGATGCGCGGCTGATACCAGCTCGGATGACGGAATTCGAAACTGTACCGCCGTTTCCGCGACAGCAGCTTGAAGAACGATGCGAGACGGTCGGCATTCGCCTCGAATTGCGGGGGGAGCTGGAACAGGATCGGGCCGGCCTTGCCGCCGAGCCGGGAGATGCGGTCCTCCAGCAGCTCGAGGCTGTTGACCGAGCGCTCCGACAGGCGCTTCCAATGCGTGATGAATTTCGATGCCTTCCACGCGAAGACGAAATCGCGGCCGGTCTGCTCGCGCCAGCCTTTCACCGCCTCCGGCGTCGGCGTGCGGTAGAACACGCCGTTCAGCTCCGTGGTGTCGAACTGTCCGGCGTAGTAGCTGAGCTGCTGCTTGAGCGTCACGTCCTCGGGAAAGAACGGGCCGCGCCACGAGGCGTAATGCCAGCCGGAAGTTCCGATCAGAACGCGCGCCATCGACGTGCCATCTCCCGCCTTTTGCCGGAAGGGAACGTCCGTGCGGCCGATACGTTTCCGGTGCACGCGTCAATGCAAGGACCGGAACCGATGTACGCGCTGTTCGAAGGCAGCAAGCAGATTGGCGATCCCTTTCCGACCGAGAAAGAGGTTTGGGAAGCCGCCTTGATCGAGGGCCTCGTGACAGACGTCCCGGTCGCAGACGAGGAGGGTGGCCACCTGCTGCCTGCCGGATATCACGTCGCCCGCGTCGAGGAGACGTTCGAGCCGCGGCCAGACTGGAAGCTGCCGCGCGAGATTTCGTGAACGGCCCTGGGGCGGAATCGCTTGAGGTCGAACTGATGGCCACGGGCCCGGTGCAGCCTCTCCCGCTTGCGGGAGAGGTCGCGCCGAAGGCGCGGGTGAGGGCCTTCTCCTCTAGGGGATTGTCCCATCGCTGAAGCACCCTCTCCCCAGCCCTCTCCCGCAAGCGGGCGAGGGAGTGCATCTGTCAGGTGGCAAGCGATAAACCCGATCACATCGCGCTTTAGTTCGACGCCAGCGCCGCCTTGGCCACCTCCGCCATCCAGCTCGAGGCCACGGGCAGGATCGCGTCGTTGAAATCGTAGCGCGGGCCGTGCAGCTCGGCGCCATCGCGCAATTCGCCATTGCCGATCCAGACGAAGGCGCCCGGCCGCTGCTGCAGGTAATGGGCAAAATCCTCGCCGGCCATGCTCGGCGCGAGGTCGCGCCGCACCGGCACCTGCACCTTCTCCGCGGCGATCCGCGCGAGGTCCGCCTCCTCCGGCGTGTTGACCACCACACCCACACCCCAGACGATCTCCGGCGTGACCTTGACGCCGAAGCTCGTCGCAATCCCGGCGCAGGTCCGTTCGATGCCGTCGAGGATGGTACCCCTGACGGCCTCGCGGTGATAGCGCAGCGTGCCGCGGATGGTGACGCGGCCGGCGATCTGGTTCGGCGCGGTGCCGCCTTCGATGGTGCAGAGCGACAGCACCGCGGTGTCGAGCGGATCGACGCTGCGCGAGACCACCGATTGCAGCGCCACGATCAGATGACCGGCCGCCACCACCGGATCGCGCGTCAGATGCGGCATGCCGGCGTGGCCGGCATGGCCCTCGATGGTGATGGTGATGCGGCCGCCGGACGCCATGACGACGCCGTCGTGCACGGCGATGGTGCCGGCGGCAAGGCCCGGCCAATTGTGGAAGCCGAACACGCGCTGCATCGGAAATCGATCGAACAGCCCGTCCGCGACCATCGCGCGCGAGCCGCCAAAGCCTTCCTCCGCCGGCTGGAAGATGAAATCGATCGTGCCGCTCCAGCTGCTGTCGCCGGCGAGCAGCGCGGCGGCGCCGAGCAGCGAGGCGGTGTGGCCGTCATGGCCGCAGGCATGCATCACGCCTGGTGTCTTGGAGGCGTAGGGCAGGCCGGTGTCCTCGGTGATCGGCAGCGCGTCCATGTCGGCGCGCAGGCCGACGCGGCTCGGGGCATGTCCGCGCGTCAGGGTCGCGACGATGCCGTGGCCGCCGATGCCCGCCTCGAAGGGAATGCCGAGCTCGGTGAGCTTGTCCTGCACGAAGGCGGCGGTCTCCTTCTCCTGGAGCGACAGCTCCGGATGCATGTGAAGGTGCCGGCGCCACATGGTCAGTTTCTGGTGCAGTTCGGGGGACAAGGCGGGATCTTTCGCGGAGAGAGTCGACTTACAGTAAGCATAGCCGATTATCGGACCGCTGCATCAAGCGCCAGCGAATAGCTCGCGTGCAAAGCGCGCCGCTCTTTCCCCGTCATTCCGGGTTCGCGACTTCGTCGCGCCCTGGAATGACGAGCATTGGGTATCACGCCAGCTTTGCCAACCCCGCCCAGTCGAAGCTGATGCCGTGTCCGGGGCGGTCCGGCGCCAGTGCCTTGCCGTCCTCGAGCACCAGCGGGTGCTCGATGTATTTGTCGAGCCCGAAGCCGTGCGCCTCCAGATAGGAGCGGTTCGGGCAGGCCGCGAGCAGATGCACGGTGATGTCGTGCGCGCCGTGGCTGGTGACGGGCAGGTTGAAGGCCTCCGCCAGGTGCGCGATCTTCATGAAGGCGGAAACGCCGCCGCAATTGGTGACGTCAGGCTCGGGATAGGACACCGCGCCCGTGGCGATATAGCTCTTGAACTCCCACAGCGAGCGCAAATTCTCTCCCGCCGCGATCGGCACGCCGCCCTCCCGCATGATGCGGGCATGGCCCGCGACGTCGTCGGGGATGATCGGCTCCTCGAGCCAGGTGAGGTCGTAGGGAACGAAGGCCCGCGCGCCGCGGATCGCCTCCTCCACCGTCCACTTCATGTTGGCATCCGCCATCAGCGGAAAGCCGTCGCCGAGATGCCGTCGCATCGCGGCAACCTTCGCAACGTCCGCTTTGAGATCGGGGCGCCCGACCTTCATCTTGATGGCACGAAAGCCTTTGGCGAGATTGCCGTCGGTCTGCGCCAGCAGCTCATCCACGGAGAGGTCGAGGTCGATGCCGCCGGCATAGCAGGGCACGCGCGCGTCGAAGCCGCCGAGCAGCCGGTACAGCGGCACCTTGGCGCGGCGCGCCTTCAGATCCCACAGCGCGATGTCGAGCGCGGAGAGCGCCAGCACCATCGGCCCGCCGCGCCCACCGTAATGCAGCGCCCACCAGACGTGATGCCAGATCGCCTCGGTGTCATCAGCCTCGCGCCCTTCGACCAGCGGCGGGATCTCGCGCTTGAGAATGTCTGCAACAGCGCCGCCATTGCGCCCTACGGTGTAGGTGTAGCCGACGCCTTCGGCACCATCGGCATCGCGGATGCGGCAGGTGATCAGCTCGAACGCGGTGATCTCGCCATGAGTGGAATCGGAGAGCGTGACGGGAAGGGGGATCCGGTAGAATCCGGTCTCGATCGTCGCGATGCGTGCCATGCGGCCTCCCTGTATTTTTCTTCTTGTAGGACGGGTAGAGCGCAGCGAAACCCATCATCTCCGTCTTTGCAAGGAACGATGGGTTGCGCTGCGCTCTACCCATCCTACGACCTATCTCACCGCATCGTCGCGAGCTGCACGGCGAGTGCACAGGCGCGGTCGTATTCGTCGAGATTGATCCATTCGTCGATCGTGTGCGCCTCGTTTTGTCCGGCGCCGAAGGTTACGGTCGGGACGCCGTGGCGGACCATCCAGTTGGCATCGAGGCCGCCATTGGCGGCGCGCACGTTCGGGGTGCCGCCCACGGCGGAGACTGCCTCGATGGCACGTTTGACCACGGGCAGGCTCTCTTTCATGCGGAACGGATAATAGTCGGTCTCGGCCTTGAACTTGACCTTGCCGGACTTGCCTTGCGCGTTCGTCACCTTCTTGGCCGCCTTCTCGAACGCGGCCTTGTAGGCCTTCGTGATCTCCTTGAAGAACTTTCCGTCGTGGCTGCGGCATTCGCCGCGCACATGCACGTAGTCGGTGACGACGTTGGTGGCATCGCCGGCGGGGCGGCCCTCGCCGCCGGTGACGGGGCCGACATTGCTGGTGCCTTGCTTCTTGCCCTTCACCACCTTGCCGAACCAGCCGCCGGCCTTCACGTCCGCAAGCGCCAGCGCCATGATCATGGTCGCGGAGATGCCGCGCTCCGGCGCGACGCCGGCATGCGAGGCGCGGCCGAAGATCTCGACCGTCCAGCGGTCGGCGCCGACCGCGCCGATGACGACGTTGGAGGCGGAGCCGCCGTCATAGTTGAAGGCCATCACGGGCGAGCCGAGCTCGTCCACCTTGACGTGGCGTGCACCGTAGAGCCCGCTCTCCTCGCGGACGCAGAACAGCAGCGTGATCGGCGGATGATCGAGCTTCTGCTTTTCGAGCTCGGCGGCCAGCGTCACCAGCACGCCGCAGCCGCAGCGATTGTCGCCGCCGAGCGCGGTCTTGGCCTCGTTGACGATCTTGCGTCCCGATTTCTTCGGCTTGGCGCCGGCACAGAGCGGCACGGTGTCCATGTGGGTCATGAACATGATGCGCGGCTGGTTGTGCAGCGCGCCGCGGCCGGGCAGGTCGACGATGAGATTGCCGGTCTCGGTCGGCACCGGAATGCGCGTGTTGGCATCGTCGAGCCGGATCGCCTTCGTCGGCACGCCGCTCTCCTTCAATGCGGCGGTGAGCTCGCGCCCGATCGCCGCCTCCCGGCCGGTCACGCCCTCGACGGCGAGGAAGCGCATGAGGCGGTCGGTGGCGGCTTTGGTGTCGACAGGCATGATTCTTTCCTTGTGGCGAACCGGCCCACCATCCTACGAACGCTGCGTCGTGTAAGTCAAAAAGATCAGCACGCCGAGTGCCAGCATGGCAGCCATGAACAGCAGCACGGCCGGCAATCCGGCGAGCGCCGCCACTGCGCCCGTCACCGACTGCATCAGAGCCGCGCCGAGGAAGAACGCAAGGTTCACGGCTGCGAGTGCCTTGCCCGCCACCTGCGCATCGACGAGTTGACGGGACATGCCGAACAACAGCGGCTGGGCGGAGGTCGCAAGGCCGATCAGCACGAACAGCACGAGATCGTATTGCGGCGGCATCACGGGCACGCCGAACAACATCGACACCGCAGCCTGCGGCGCCCCGAGCGCCATCAGCGCCAGCAGCAGCGCCCCGACCATATGCGAGCCCGCCACCAGCGCGCGGCGGCGGCCGAGCCTGCGATCGATCATGCCGATGCACAGCGGCCCCGCGATCATCGCCAGCGTGAACGCGCCGAGCTGGTTGCCGGCTTCGACCCGCGACAATCCCTTCACCTGCATCAGCCACGGCCCGCCCCACAGGCCGCGCAGCACCAGCGAGGTCGCCAGCGACACCAGCGCGAGCGCGATCAGCCCACGCAACGGGCGCGAGAGGCCGAGCCTGAGCACCTCGATCATCTGCGACAGCGGCGAGGAATCGTCCTTGTGCTCGGCCGCCTGGTGCGGCACCAGCGCGAACACCGCGAGCGCGACCGCAACACCGCCGAGGGCGGATATCCAGAACCCGGCGCGCCAGCCGTAGGCGTCGACCACGAAGGCGAGCGGACTCGCCGACAGCAGCATGCCGATATTGCCGATCGAGAGGATGGCGCCCGACCACAGCCCGAACCGCGCCGCAGACAATTGCTTGGCTGCCAGCGTCATCGGGCACATCAGCATGCCCGAGGTGGCGACTCCCAGCATGAATTGCCCGACCGCAAAGCTCGCAGCCCCCGTGGCGAAGCCCGATGCCACCGCGCCGAGCACGGTGCCCGCGAGCAGGCTCAGCGACACCGGCCGCACGCCGAAGCGGTCCATCGCCGCGCCGACCGGGATCTGCGCCGCGGCAAAGGCAAACGGATAGATCGAGGTGAGGCTGGCGAGGGCCTGCGGCTCGATGTGGAAATCAGCCGCCATGAGATCGAGGCTGACGGCCGGAATGGTGCGCAGCAGAGTGGAGAGCATGTGGCCGCAGGCGAGTGCGACAAGCGCAAAGATCAGCGTGCGGGTGGCGGTGCCCGCGTCGTCGGCAGCAGTCTCCATGAGTATCTCGTCCCGGCAACTTTCGTGTCGCGTTACACGATCGGAGCGGCCGTGCCAAGGCGGGGCGATGGCACGGCGACATGCTCTGTTGCGCGGAGTGGTCAGGTCATGCCGCGAGCTCGCGGAGCAACCCCTTGCCTGGAGGGCCTGTCATGGCCTGCATGCAAGGGACGCAGCTCGCGTGCCCCGCAGGCGCAGGTCAACCGACCCGCGGATTGACCACCGCATAGCCGCGCAACGATCGCGCGTGAATGCGGGTTGCCCGGCCTCCCGAATTGCCGTCATACGCCATCCAGACGTCGCCGCCGACATGTTGCTCGAGAACGAAGACGTGCCCGTGTCGCGCGGCGACCATGCCCGGCGCCGGCGATGTCCGCGGAAAGCGCAGCCAGTTGGCGGCCAGGTTCAACCCCGGCACGATGCGGCCAAACACGCGAATGGATGCTGCGCAACCGCAGAAGGAATGCGGGCAGCCGGATGGGCGGCCCCCGACGACCCGGCCGGCGCCCTCTGCCGTCGCAACCTGCATGGCGGCGGGTCCCATCACCTCACGCTGCATGGGAAATCGCGACACCATCGTGCGGGTGCGTATGCTGGAGCCGGTGAAGTCGCACGGCATAATGACATTGCACTCCCGCGGCGCGGCGGGGAGGGATCGGACAGGGCGTGCATCGGCAATGCCGAAGGTAATCGCAAGAAGGAAAGCAACGATAAACGCAAACTGACGGCGCATTGCAGGTCTCCAGGTTCGTGAAGCCTGCCCCGCCGCAGAGACAGAACAATCCTGAACCAAAATACGGCGGCTGATCCGGACAGGCCGGAATCGAGCATCTTTGGTGAGTTCCACTAACCTATGCTAAGCGCGGCCATGCTGGCGCGTGAGTGCGATACTGGTCGCGCGCATTGCGTGCAGAGGCGCTGCGCGATCCGGGCACATCTACAGATGCCGGTTTTTTGCGACCGAAATCGGTTCGGCGAAGCACGGCCTTGCCTTATGCCTGCCGTGGCAAGCGCATCAGCGCGGCCTCAGGCGGCGGTCACGAACCAGGACGTCCGCCAGACGTTATAACCGGGAAAACGTGGCATCCTGCCACGCAGCAAGCGGCTTCATCTGCGGCCAGCGGCGCCATGTCTTCGTCCGAGCGTACAAGTCAGACGACCAGCGAGGCGGCCCGTCGAGAGCGGAGAAGGGGCAATTCCTTGCTCTTGGTTCTCGCCGTGGGATTCCTTGTCTTTGGCGCCGCGGCGGGCGCACTCTATTATGCATTGCGGCCGGACGTTCTCCGGATCGCCGTTGGACCACCAGGTAGCGACGACTACAAAGTCGTTCAGGCGATGGCGGATACCTTCGGCGGCGAAAGCCGGGCTGTCAGGCTGCATCCGATCAAGACAGAGGGAGCGGTGGAGTCGCTTGCCCTGCTCGGGGCTGGCAAAGCCGACCTCGCCGTCGGCCGTGGCGATCTGGAGATGCCCGCGGAGGCACAGACGGTCGCCGTGGTTCGCAAGAACTTCGTCGTGCTCTGGGCCCCTTCTCGAGCTGCCGGCAAGACGCCGAAGAGAAAGCCATTGCCGAAAATCAAGGAAGTTGCCGATCTCGCGGGGCGCCGGGTCGGCGTGATCGGCCGGACTCCGGTCAACGCTGCATTGCTGCGCGTCATCCTGAGCGCCTCCGGAGTGGAGGCGGACAAGGTCGTCGTGACACATTTTGGCACGGATCAGACCGAGGAGCTGGCGGCCGATCCAACCCTCGATGCCTACATGGCGGTGGGGCCGCTCGACAGCAAGATCACTTCCGATGCCGTGGCTGCGACGGCGCGGCTGCGCGGCGAACCGAAGTTTCTCGCCATCGAGACATCGGAAGCCATCGCCCTCAAGCACCCGCGGTATGAATCGGAGGAGATTCCGCCCAGCGTCTTCAATGCCGATCCGGCCTGGCCGGGCGACAAGGTTGAAACGGTGAGTGTCAGCCACCTGATCGTGGCGAGAAAGTCCCTGCCTGAAACGACAGTTGCCGCCTTTTTCCGGCAGCTCTTTGCCGTTCGCCAGGCGATCGCAAGGCAGGTCCCGGGTGCTGCGCACATTGCCAAGCCTGACGTCGACAAGGACACCGAGCTACCGGTGCATCGGGGAGCGGCGGCTGTCATCGACGGCAACGAACGGACGTTTCTCGATCGTTACGGCGACTACTTCTGGTTCGGGCTGCTGCTTCTCTCCGGGATCGGCTCGGCCGCCGCCTGGTTTCGTCGTTATCTCAATCGCGACGAAAGAGAGGAAACCAACAGCCACCGCAAGAGAATCCTGGCCATGGTGTCCAGCGCGCGAACCGCCGGATCCAGCCAGGAGCTTGTGGCTCTGCAGCGCGAGGCCGACGCCATCATCGCTGAAACGCTCGAGTGCTACGATGACGGCGCTATTGAGGAAGACGAACTCGCGGCTTTTGGTCTTGTGCTCGGGCTGTTGAGCAATGCCATCGCGGAGAGACGCGCCACGTTGCAGCGTGCCAATTTCGAAACTGTCAAAGGAGCGGCGTCCGCGTCGCGAAGTTGACGCGCCATTTTGAGGCCGCCGCTGCCGGTTTGACGGAAGACCGGAACAAAACGGACGTCCTCGCTCTTACTCCAGTCAGGAGATTCGTTCATGCTGAGCTCGAGACCGCCACGGGTCATTCGCACGACGCTTGATCTTGCGAACGCAAAGCAAGTCAAATCCGTTCGAAGGCGCCTCAAGATCTCCGATTCCGACCTGGTCAGGATCGTCGAAAAGATCGGCAATTCTCTGGCGGCCATAGAGAAGGAAGTTCAGCTCGAAAAGCTCGCGCTCGTTGAGCAGTGCAGCGCCAAGGGCGGACTTACGCCCCCGGGCTAGTTTCAGTCACCCCATCGAAAAGGAGAACGCGAATGAACGGCCTGATTTACCTCGTGGGATTGGTCGTCGTCGTCGCAGCCATTCTGTCATTCTTCGGCTTGCGTTGAGCACGCTCCCTTCGGGACAACGCGCGCCCCGGTCGGGTTTGAGTCCGTTCGCAACTTCGTGTGCATCAAATGGTTGATCTGCACCAGGTGAACACCATCATCGCCACGACCATTTGCGCGTTCTTCAAAGGACATCCGGACGCGCAAATCGGGACCGAGGAGGCCAAGCTGCTGGCGAAGCAGATTGCCCAGGCGCTGGAAGAGGCCGGTCTGCAAATTTCTGCCGCCGATCAGACAAGCGCGCCGCCCTAGCTCTTGGCGCGCAGCCGGTGATGTAGCCAAAGCGACGATTGCGGCGTTTCGCGAGGGTGAACGCGTCATGCAGCCCGCATGGTTGTTTCCCCTCCTCGTTCCGGAATGTGGCCTCTCTAAAGCGCGACGAGATTAGGTTTGGAGGGACTGTTGGTGATTCACCTCTCCCCTACGGGGAGAGGTCGGATTGTCCTGGCGATGCGAAGCATCGTCCAGCGCAATCCGGGTGAGGGGCTGCGGCACCCAGTGAGACCAGAACCCCTCACCCGGATCGCATCTTCGATGCACTCCGACCTCTCCCGATGGGAGAGGTAGATCGAGGCGCTGAGCGCACATCGAATTGCTCAAATTTCGCCCCGCTTTAGATCATCGCGCTTCAGGTCCGTTCGAACGTATCGATGTTCGTTGTCACGGCGCGCCACCAGTTTACCGGCTTGAGCTTCGCCGGCTCGCCCTCCCTGGACGCACTCAGCACCTGGTCAGCGATCACGAACCAGGCGGTCTCCATCTTTGCGTGACGCAGCAATCCGGTATAGGAGACCGCGCGGTCGCCCGTCGCAGACGAGCCGACTGCGACAAAGGCGATGCAATTGCCCTTGTGAAAGCCGGTGATCGGCACCGCCTGGCCGTAAAAGCCGCTGTCCTCGAGCGCGGTCTCGAAGTTCCCCTCGATGCGGCCGTTCGCATCGTCAGTGATGCGCAAGATCGAGCCGAACTGATTTCGCCAATCGCCGACCCAGGCCATGTTCGGTTCTCCTCCGCGCGTCCATTTGGCCAGGCCTGCAGCCGGGCAACCTGAGCGATTCCCTGCGCGACGGCTGCCTCAGCCGGTTATCGCGCCCGCATGCTGTCCGCCTGCTTGCGAAATTCCGTGCAGCGCCTTCGCCGCACCGTCGCCCGGCTTGCATACGGCGATATCGCCGAGTGCGATGATGCCGACCAGCCGCTTGCCTCGATTGAGCACGGGCAGCCGCCGCACCTGGATCTCGGCCATGTTCCGGGTGACCTCGTCGATGTCCTGGTCCTCGTAGCAGTATCTGACGTCTGTGGTCATGACATTCCGCACTGGTGCGTCGGGTCCGAGGCCCATTGCGACCCCTCGCGTTGCGATATCGCGGTCCGAGATCATGCCGACAAGGTGGTCATATTCAGCCACGGGCAGCAGGCCGACATTGAGCGTCGCCATCGCCTCGGCTGCGTCCCTGATGCTGTCCTGCGGCGTGCAAAGCTGCACGTCGGGAGTCATTACGTCGCTAACTCTCATTGGAAACCTCCATTGCTGTTAGCCGGCCAACAAAATGCGCCAGCGGTCGTTCCTTGGGAACAGGCCGCAAATCGCGACGAATTCAAGAAGCAACGATGCTGACGCGTGCGAGCCAATCGCTGGCAGAGCTGGCACCTTCAAGCTGGAGCATGATGAAATTAGGTTCGGCGGGCTGTCGGTGATTTCCCCGACCGGGAGAGGTGGATCGAACCCTGAGCCCCCATCGATTCAACCAAAACTCATCCTGCCTTAGTCAGTCTGATCCCTTTCTGGCAGGCTGCCTGGCGCCATCTCCCCCAGCAGCTTTGCCGCATCGTCGAACAGCGCCCGGATCGCCCTTCGCTCCGCGATCCGTTCCTGTGTGAAGGCACCATGCTTGTGCGCATTGCGGTTGCCCCATGGCGCGCCCGATCCCGCGGCGCCGCCGTGCATGCGGCAGCGGAGCTTGCCTCGCACGGCCGGCGCGCGGCAGGTGAGCCCGCTTCGGGTCGCGGCGCCGCATCGCGGGCTCGCCGACATCGCGCTGATGTTGCGGATGGGCCTGGCACTCATGCGGTGGTGCCTCGCGTTGCCTCGACACGATAGTGTTCGCGTTCACTGAGGTCGCGGGGCGGGACCGGTCCTGCCTCTGTCCCGATGCCCGGATCGGCAACGATCAGGTGCGCCTGCTGCGTGAGATTGCCAACGATCGCGCTGCCGCCATCCTGCACCGAGAGATTCTGCACGGTGATCGGCCGTTCACCGTTGCCGCGGTGGCGATTGAGGGCCTCCATCTGGGCTGCGAAGGTGCGGGCCAGACGGGTCAATGTGCGTGCGATGCCTTCCTGCTGCGAGAGATCCTCGGTGAAGGCGAGGCGGCAGGCGGAGCGCATTGTGGCGACGTGAACGGACACCATCTGCGCCGTCAGCATTGCCTCGAGCGAATCCCTGGGCGCGATGCCCTTCATCATCGAGATCATGAAGGCGAGGTTGGCCTCATCGGGCTTCTGCAAGACCGCGCTGGCTTTCATCAACTGCCTGAGCATGCCATGCAGCGCATCGCGGTCGACGGCGCCGAGCGCCTCGGCCAGCAGCCGTTCGCCGGCCTGCGCGTCGGGATG
Source organism: Bradyrhizobium centrosematis (assembly GCF_045571495.1). Lineage (NCBI taxonomy): Bacteria > Pseudomonadati > Pseudomonadota > Alphaproteobacteria > Hyphomicrobiales > Nitrobacteraceae > Bradyrhizobium > Bradyrhizobium centrosematis. The sequence continues at coordinate 5,496,135 of NZ_CP120703.1, read as the reverse complement.
CCGGATCAGGATGCGTCGCCGGGCGAGCTTGATCCGCGGGCTCGGCCTGCTGCCGTCATATTTGCCGACCGGTGTCGTGCTGTCGCGCGTCAGGGCTGTCGTCATGTCGATATGTCCTTATGCGCCCACGCAGGAGCGGGGGGCTCGCTGGGCGAGGCCGACCCGCGCAGCTGCCGTGCGGCGGTTGCGATGTTCAGATGTCGATGGAGGGCTTATGCGCGATCGAAACGAGGCAGCCATGGCCCGGTGGGCCGTGGACTTCACGGTGATCGCGATGATGCCATTATGCCCCTGATTTGCCCGACGAGTCAAAGCCGGTTTCGAAAAATACGAAGATCGTTGCCTCGGCCTAAGTCCTTGTTTCGACTGGGGCCGTCTACTGTGCATGGGGTTGTTTTCGCATTTTTTGGTGCGAAGGGGTGCGCATGTGCCGTGCGGCGGAATGCCGGCGCGCAAACGCGATTGCGAAATCCGGCGCGACCGCTATTCATGGAATTGCGTCGCATGAACAAGCCTGCACAAGCGGCGCTCACGAGGTCTCGGGAGAGAAGCAATGCAACGAACCGCCCGCCTGCTGGCCCTCATTGCCGGCTTGTGCGCCTCCGTGCTGTCGACGGAGGCCACGGCGCAGAAATATCCGGTGCGGCCGGTCAAGATCATGGTCGGCTTCAGCGCGGGCGGACCGGTTGATGTGGTCGCGCGCATCATCGGCGATCGCTTGGGCAGCAAGCTCGGGCAGCCCTTCGTGGTCGAGAACCGTGCCGGCGCCAACGGCATGATCGCCGCAGAGGGCGTCGCGCATGCGGACGGCGACGGCTACACCATGCTGGCCTGCAACTCGTCCACCATCACGCTGAACAAGACGCTGTTCAGGGATATCCGCTACGACCCGGAAAAGGATTTCGCGCCGCTCACAACCGCGGTTTCGGCGCCGCTGGTGCTCGTGGTCAATCCGGAGAATCCCAAGACGGCTGACATCAAGACCGTCGCCGACCTTGTCGCCGCGGCGAAAGCCGCGCCCGGCGCGCTGGCTTACGGTTCGGGCGGCAACGGCAATCTGGCCCATCTCGCCATGGAGCTGCTGAGCCAGAAGGCCGGCATCAAGCTGATCCACGTGCCCTATCGCGGCGGCTCGGCGGCCGAGGTCGGCATTCTCGCGCAGGAGGTGCTGGCGGTGTTCGATCCGCTCTCCGCCGTGCCGCTGGTCAAGGCCGGCAAGCTGCGCGCGCTCGCGGTGTCGTCGGCCGAGCGGCTGCCGGCGCTGCCTGATGTGCCGACCGTCGCGGAAGCCGGCTATCCCGGCTTCGACATCTCGTTCTGGGTCGGCTTCTTCATGCCGAAGGCGACGCCGGCGCCGATCCTGGAGACGCTGCACCGGGAAATCGTGGCGGCGGCCAAGGACCCGGCGATCGAGGAGAAGCTCGGCTCGCAGGGCGTGGTCAGCGTGCTCAGCCCGGCCGACTACGCCGCCAAGATCGCGAAGGAGACCAAGGAGCTTGCCGAGGTGGTGGCGGCCGCGAACATCAAGGCGGAGTGAACAGGCGCCCCGCGCGAATGGTCCATGGTTGCGGCGGTCTCTACTCGCCGCCGGCCAGCTGCGCCAGCCGATCGAGCAGCGGGCGTTGCCCTGCGTTGATCTTCTCGCGCGCCGCTTCGAGCGTGAACCATTCGGCACAATCGACCTCCGGGAAGGTCTGCCGCTTGCCGCTCCGTGGCGGCCACTCCATCTCGAACATGTTGCTGCGAACGCTGCGCACGTCGAGGTCGAGCTCGGCTGCGAATGCAGTGACGAGCTTGCCGCCGCGCTGCCTGACCTGACCAAGCTCAGTCAACGGTCTGGGCACCTCGAGCCCCAGCTCCTCGGCAAACTCTCGCCGCGCCGCTGTTTCCGCATCTTCTTCATCCGAATATTCCCCCTTGGGAATCGACCACGCGCCAGCATCCTTGTTGCGCCAGAACGGCCCGCCGGGATGAACGAGAAGGACCTCCAGCCTTCGGCGCCTTCGATAGACGATGATCCCGGCACTCTTCGATGGCATTGCAGGTTCCGTGCTGGAGCGGCCCAGCCTTCTCTCGGGAATAAGTGGAACTGGCGGATTTAGCGCAGGTTAGTAGCCCATGTTCATTTGATGAAAGGGAGTGAACCATGATCCGCCTGTTGGCAACCACCGCCTTGGGGCTGGTGCTGGCGAACGCCGCCTTTGCGCAGTCGCCCAGCACGACCACGAAGTCCGAGCAGACGCCGCAAACCCAATCGAATTCCACGACGCCGTCCACCACCTCGCCATCGGGCGCGACTGGTACGCAGACCACATCGCAGCCGGCGCAATCGCCGGGGACTGGAACGTCAGCGCAGAACACGCAGAACCCCGCGCCGTCATCCGGCGCTGCCAATTCCGGTTCCGGCACGTCCAACAATGCTGCGAACAGCACCGACACCTCGCGTCCGCAAAGCGGCACTGCGAACTCGGACACGGCCGGCAACCCGCCTGCGTCGCAGCAGAGCGCCAACCCGCCACCGGCGAATACCAACCAGGCGCAGGATCGGTCCAGTCCGCCTCCGACCAACAGCAACCAGGCCCAGCAAGCGCCTGCGGCGACCGGGACCAACCAGGCCCAGCAGGCGCCGACCAGCAATCAGGCGCAGGGCGAGCGGTCCGGCACCGGTTCACAGGCTGCGGCGCAAACCGACGTCAACCTCAACAAGCAGCAGGAGACCAAGATCAGCGCATCGATCTCGCACCTGAACGTGCGGCCGCTGACCAATGTCAATTTCTCGCTGAATGTCGGCACGGTGGTGCCGCGCGACGTGCAGCTCTCGACACTGCCGCCCGATGTCGTGGAGATCGTGCCGCAATATCGCGGCTATAGCTTTGCACTGGTGAAGGACCAGATCGTCGTGGTCGATCCAGCGACCTACAAAATCGTGACGGTGCTGCCGTATTCGGGGCAGTCGACCGCGACAACGACGACGACTACGCGCGAGCGTAGCGCCAGCAAGTTCTCCGATCGCGATCGCGAGGTGATCCGCAAGCATGCGAAAACGCGTGCCGAAGGGCGGAGCGAGGCGCGGACCACCGGCAGCACGGCGCGCAGCGAGATCCATGTCGGCGATCGCGTGCCTGACACCGTCGAGGTGGAGGAATTCCCGAGCACGGTCTATCGGGAGGCGCCGGATCTGCGCGAATACCGCTACATCCATCGCGACACCCGGACCTACGTCATCGAGCCCCACGAACGGCGCGTGATCGAGGAGATCGACTGACGATGGATCTCGGAGCCACTCAAGCGGGTGGCTCCGAACCGCTAGCCCGAAGGCCGTTCGCGTGATGCGAAGCGGACGGCGCGGGCTTTCGCGCTCTTTCCGGCCGCGCGCGCGGCAATCATGCTGCGCGCCTTGCCATGAGCAGAAGCGTTCTTCCGGAGCAAGGTGGCGAACCGCTTGCGGGCACGGTTCGCCGTCAGGCGCGCGGCGAGCTGTTCGGCCTTGCGCATGATGGTCGCGACTGAGGGCGTCAGGTTGACCGGAACCCAGGCGACGTCCTTGGCCTTCGAGAGGCTGCCGATGCCTTCGCAAGGGGCTTCGCGCGGCAGGTCGATCCGGATCGCAAGCGCGTCAGAGCGCTCGGTCCAGTCCTCGGCCTTGGTGCCGGTGATGATGCGCACATAGTCGCGCGTCTCGCGCGGCAGCTCGCTCTCCTTGGCAAGCCACTTCTGGATGCGGCCGGGACCTGCATTGTAGGCGGCTGCGGCAAGGCCGAGATTGCCGAAATCGTCGCGCAGCTTGCGCAGGAATTTGGCCGATGCCGGCAGCGCCTTCATCGGGTCAAACGGATCATCGAGCCCGACCTCGGCGGCCGTCTCAGGCATGAACTGCGCAACGCCCTGCGCGCCTGCGTGGCTGACCTCGTTGGACTTGAAGCGGCTCTCCTGCCAGATCAGGCGCGCGAAGAACGGCACCGGGATGCCGCTTGCCTCGGCGGCTTCGCGAAGAGCGTGACAGAATTGGTCTGTGGGCGACGGCGGCCCCTCGGCGACGGGCTCGGTCGGGAGTGGGGGCTCGATCGTTTCCTCATGCGCCGCGCGCGCGTTGGCGAGCTCGATCGCCTGCACGCTGGCGAGGAAGAGTTCGACCACAGGAACCAGCGGCGAGGCATGGTTGTTCTGAACAACGACGGTGTCGAAAGTTGATGTTTGCCGGGACACCGACGGATCGAGGTCGCACATCAGAAGCAGAAACGCGGCGCAAGCCGCGACGACAAATCGCATTTGCTGGGGCAACCTCGAACTGTGGGATGAACGGCCAGCGATGCGCCGGCGATAGGGAGTTCTTAACCCTCCGATTGCGGCAAAGCTGCGATCTCGTCGGTTCCTTCGGTGTTACTACGGTGTTCCCGGGAGAAGCTTCCCCGCGGTTTTGCGGATCATTGTTTGCAAGATGGGACGAGCGATCATGATGCGATGGATGCTTGGCGCGGTGATGTCACTGTGGTTGGTCTGCCCGGTGCTGGCGGGCAATCTCGATGCGAGAGCGGTGAACGACGCTGCGCGCCCCGAAAAGTTGCCACCTGCCGACAAGATCAGCGCGCCGGCGACGAAGCTTCAGATATTGCTCGATCGTGCGCAATTCTCGCCTGGCCAGATCGACGGCAAGCTCGGCGAGAATGCGCAGAAAGCGTTGAAGGCATTCGCCGAGCAGAACGGACTGAGCGTCGACAAGACCATCGCTCCGGAACTCTGGGATAGGCTGAATGCAGCCAGCGAAGGTCCTGCTCTCGTCGAGTACAAGATCACCGATGCAGACGTGAAGGGGCCGTTCCTGAAGAAGCTTCCCGCCAAGCTCGACGACATGAAGCCGCTGGAGGCGCTGAGCTACACCAGTCCGCTCGAAGGCCTCGCTGAAAAATTCCACATGAGCGAGGAGCTGTTGAAGGCGCTCAATCCGGGCAGGTCTTTCGACAAGGTCGGGGAGACGATCGCCGTGGCCAATGTGCCGGCGCGACGGGAGCTTCCTCGCATCGGTCGGATCGAGATCGACAAGACGCGCGCGACGCTGAAGGCTTACGAGGCCTCCGGTCGTCTGGTGGCGTTCTATCCGGCGTCAATCGGCAGTCCGGATCGGCCGACGCCGACGGGGACGCTGAAGGTCACAGGCACCAATGAGCAGCCGACCTATCATTACAATCCCGAGTACAAGTTCAAGAGTGTGAAATCCAAGAAGCCGTTCGACATCAAGCCGGGTCCGAACAATCCCGTGGGTGCGTACTGGATCGGCCTCTCGGCGCAGGGCTATGGCATCCACGGGACGGCCGAGCCCGATAGGGTCGGCAAGTCCGCATCGCATGGTTGCATCAGGCTGACCAACTGGGACGCGCGAGCGCTCGGCGAGAACGTCAAGCGCGGCACGCCCGTCGTCTTTCTCGACGCGCCGACGGATTCCTCATCGAGGCAGCAGAGCAAGACGGCCGGCACCCGCGCTGCGAACTAAGCCTCGAATTAGTCCTTGGGGAAATCCTTGCGCATCGCGATCTCGGCGGCATCGCCGGGCGACAGCACGGTCTGATCGAAGGCCGGTTGCGGCACCGTCATGATATCGTAGAGCGAGATGCCTTTGATGGGCTTGCCCATCAGCTCGCGGACGCAGCCGGCGAGCGTGCCGTTGTAGACAAGATAGGGCGGACCTCGATCCTTTTGCCTCTCGCCCTTCAGCGACGGCCACTTCTTCAGTTCGGCCGGCGCATCATAGGCAATCGGCGATCCTTCTTTGAACATGGGTTGAGCCCCGGTGGCTTGGACTGCGGGGAATCCTAAGGCCGCCGGGGTAAATCCTCGTTAAAGAATTGGTTCAAATCAGCCGGTAACGAAGGCGAGCAGGGTGCCGTTGGCCCTGGCGGGCGGGACGCAGATCGCGGGGCCACTGCGCACAGCAGTCGATCCCAGGGCTTTCTCCGTCGCCGCGAGGTCACCGCTGACGAGCACCAGCGCGGCGCCGCCGCGCTCGGCAAGGCCGGCGAGCGGCACGCCGGGATAACGCTTTCCGAGCTGCTCCAGCGTCAGATAGACGAAGTCGGCGCGATCGCCGCCGGAGGGCACGGTCACGGCGCCATCGGCCTCCGCCTTTGGCTCGCGGTCGATCAGCTGGCGGAGATGCGCAGCTTCTTTCGCCGGCTCAGGCGTTGCGATCAGCGTCTGCTTGATCCGCTTCGCCGCATTGGCGTGCTTCATGAGCTCGGGGATCCATACCGTCTCGCGCGTCTTGTGCTGGCAGGCGAAGATGCGCACGCCGCCCGGCGCTTCAGCGGTCGGCCACATGAAGGTGCGGAACTTGGCCGCCGAGACCGTGCCATCGGGCAGCGTGACCGGCCGCTCGAAATCGGTCGGACCGATCGGCGTCAGGCCACGTGCGCGGATCTCCTCCGCGCCGGCGGCGGAATCCACCGCGGTGAAGGCGATGCGCTCGATGCCTTCACCCCGCTTGTCGAGGAAGGTGCGTGCGGGCGCGTTGTGCTCGGTCGCGGCGAGCACGCCGAGCAGCTCCATATAGTCGGGGTCGAACATGATGGTGTAGTTGCCGGTGCCCATATGCGCGCTATGGGTGCCGCGCGGGGAGACCGTGAAGCCGAGCTGCCGGTAGTTCTCGGCGGCCTTGTCGAGGTCCTTCACCATGACCACGGCGTGGTCGATACCGATGACGTTCTTGAGAGCCACTGTTCTTTCCCGCGAATGCAAACCGATCTGAAGCCGCGCCGGCGGCGGTCGCTCCTGTCTACGCCGGATAGGCGACCATGTCATTTTCAAATCAGCCAGGGCATGCGGAATTTCGTTCCGCGAGATGTGGCCTCGACGCGTCACGAGCTCAGTGCGCCGTCTCGATATAGGCGGCCAGGACCGCACGCTCCTGGCGGGTCATTTCGGTGATGTTGCCCGGTGGCATCGCGCTGGACCAGGCCGCGACACGGCCGATCAGGCGGATGTTGCGATGGATGTGCTCGGGCGCATCGAGCAGGATGCCCTTCGGTGCAGTCGCGATCCCGGCCCACACCGGCTCGGCCGCGTGGCACATGCTGCACCGGGACATCACGATGTCCTCGACGGCGGCGAGCGTCGGTTGTGTCGAGAGCGCGGCGGTCTTCACCTCGCGCGGGCCGGCTGCGGAGAGGAAGAGAATAGCGACGACGCCCGCGGCAGCGACGCCCCATACCCACCACGGCGATTTGCGCCCGGCGTGCCGCTCGTTGAAGAAGTGGCGGATCACCGGGCCGAGCGCCAGGATGATCGCGACGATGATCCAGTTGAAGCGGGTGGCGTAGAGCAGGGGATAGTGGTTGCTGATCATCAGCACGACAACGGGGAGCGTCAGATAATTGTTGTGGACCGAGCGCTCCTTGCTGGCCTTGCCGAGCTTCGGATCGGGCGCCTGTCCAGCGATCAGGCTGGCCACGATCTTCTTCTGGTTCGGGATGATCAGGGCGAAGACGTTGGCGACCATGATGGTGCCGATGATCGCGGCGATCTGGTTGAAGGCGCCGCGACCGCTGAGCACATGGGTGAAGGCATAGGTCAGCGCGACCAGGAAGAGATAGCCGCCGATGGCAAAGGGCAATTCGCGCTGGGCAAGTCCGGTGCGGCAGGCGGCTTCATAGAGCAGCCACGCCAGCGCGAGACTACAGAAGCTGAACAGCCCCGCCTGGAATGGCGTGAGATCGAGGATCGACTTGTCGACCAGGAACAGGTCGGCGTCGAGATAATAGACCACCACCATCAGCGCAAAGCCGGACAGCCAGGTGGTGTAGGCCTCCCATTTGAACCAGGTCAGCTCGTCCGGCATCTGGCTTGGGGCCACCAGATATTTCATGATCCGGTAGAAGCCGCCGCCATGGACCTGCCAGGCTTCGCCCTGCACGCCATCAGGCAGGTTACTGCTGGGCCTGAGGCTGAGGTCGAGGGCGATGAAATAGAAGGAACTGCCGATCCAGGCGATCGCCGCGACCACGTGCAGCCAGCGGAGCAGCAGGCTCGCCCATTCCGATATGATGGATCCCCACATGATCATCCCATCAATTGCGACAGCGATGCCGCAGCTTTGATGACCGCAACCCCGCCCTTACAATGTGTCGCACCTATCTGCCGGGTTTTCCAGTACGATGGGTCGCAGCTTATGCACATCGTGCGTGCATCGGCTGATATGAGATGCAGCAAGGCTCTGATCTGACGCCGTGGCGTTGATGTTCGAGATGGCAGGCCGGGAGGACAAATTGAAGAGCGGATTTTTGTCCATCGCGCTATCCGCGGGGCTGCTGTTTGCAGGCGCTGCGCAGGCCGAGCTGGTGCTGCAGGGCAAGGACGCCTATGGCGATTGGCGGGCCGATAAGCCCGGAACGATCAGGTTGATCCGGCCGCAAGACCTGGTCAGGCCCGGCGCAACGCGGTCGGTTGCGAGTTCGTCGCGCGTGGTGTCGCGTCCGCCGGAAGCGAAGCTTCAGGTGCCGGCAGGCTTCAGGATCGAGCCGTTCGCGGAAGGTCTGCGCGCGCCGCGCATCGTGCGGGTGGCGCCGAATGGCGACGTGTTCGTCGCGGAAACGCGCGCCGGCAGCATCCGTGTGTTGCGCGCCGGGGAGGGCGGCAAGGTCGCGAGCAACGACGTCTTTGCCAGCGGACTGAGACAGCCCTTCGGAATCGCCTTCTTTCCGAACGGTGACAATCCGCAATGGGTCTATGTTGCCAACACCGACAGCATCGTCCGCTTTCCCTATCAGGCGGGCGATCTCAAGGCCCGCGGCAAGGCGGAGACGGTCGTGGCAAGCCTGCCGCACGACGGCGGCCATTCCACGCGCGACATCGTCTTCACGCTCGACAACAAGCGCATGCTGGTGTCGGTCGGCTCGCTCAGCAACGTCGCGGAAGGTCTGGGCACGCCGTCGGGCGGAATGGAAGCGTGGTCGAAAGCGCAACCGCTCGGCGCAGCCTGGGCCAGCGAAACCGAGCGTGCCGCCGTGCTGGCTTTCAGTCCTGATGGAAAGGAACGGAAGATCTACGCCACGGGTATCCGCAACTGCGTCGGCCTTGCGATCCAGCCGCAGACCGGTCTGCCCTGGTGCTCGACCAACGAACGCGACGGTCTCGGCGACGATCTCGTGCCTGACTACGTCACCAGCGTGAAGGAGGGCGCCTTCTACGGCTGGCCATGGTTCTACATCGGCAACAACGAAGACCCGCGCCACGCCGGCGCGCGGCCGGACCTGAAGGACAAGGTGACGGTGCCCGACGTGCTGATCCAGCCGCATTCGGCCTCGCTCGGCATGGCCTTCTATCAGGGCACGCAGTTTCCGTCCGAATACCAGGGCGACGCCTTCGCTGCCGAGCACGGCTCGTGGAATCGGTCGAAGCGCACCGGCTACAAGGTGATCCGCATCCGGATGAAGGACGGCAAGCCGACCGGCGAGTATGAGGATTTCGTCACGGGGTTCGTGGTGAGCGACATGGAGGTTTGGGGCAGGCCAGTGGGCGTAGCGGTCGCCAAGGACGGATCGCTGCTGGTCTCGGAGGATGGCAACGGCACGATCTGGCGGGTGACGCACTGATCTTACCCTTCCCCCTCCGGGGCAGGAGAATCGCATGTGGCTCTTTTGCACGAGCTGAGCGCGCGCCTCGTCCTTCAGACGACCGCTTTCAGCGGTCTCCTCAGGATGAGGCGAAGCGGCATCGGAGCCCGTCGAAACCAGCGAAACGCACTCGGTCCTCATTCTGAGGGCCCGCCAACGGCGGGCGTCTCGAAGGATGGCCGCACGCGATATCACTCTCATATGCGATAGCCCTGGCCTCCAGGGGAGGGTGAGGTTAGCTCGCTTCTACCCCCGTCGCACGCTCGCGCCGCCATCGACCGGCAGCGTCACGCCCGTGATGAAATTGGCTTCGTCCGACGCCAGGAACAGCGCGGCGTTCGCGACGTCCCAGCCCGTTCCCATCTTCCTGCGCAGCGGCACCTTGCTGTCGCGTTCGGCTTCGACCTCGGCGCGGGTCTTGTGCCATTCGCGGGCGCGCGTGTCGACGGCCATCGGCGTGTTCATCAGGCCGGGCAGGATGACATTGGCGCGGATGCCGTATTCGGCATTCTGGTAGGCAAGCTGCTCGGTGAAGGCGATCATCGCAGATTTCGTGGCCTTGTAGGCAACGTAAGGATAGGTCGTGATTGCGGCCATCGAGGAGATGTTGATGATGGCGCCGCTGGCTTGCGCGCGCATGATCGGGATCACTTCCTTCGCAGCGAGAATGCAGCTCTTCAGATTGATGGCGACGACGCGGTCGAAGGCTTCTTCGGTCAGTTGAAGGAGTTCGGCATCGCCGCCGGCCAGGCTGACGCCGACATTGTTGTGCAGCACGTCGATCCGGCCCCAGCGCGATTGCGCGTCCTTGACCATCGCCTTGATGTCGGCCGACTTCGTCACGTCGGCCTTGAAGGCCGCGGCGGTGCCCTGCGCCGCCGTGATCATCGCGACCGTTTCCTGTGCGGACTCCAGATGGTGGTCCACGCACAAGACCTTCGCACCTTCGCGCGCAAAGGTCAGCGCGGTGGCGCGGCCGTTGCCCATGCCTTCACCGGGGCTCTGCCCGGCCCCGACGACGATCGCGACCTTGTCCTTCAGGCGCATCTCAGTTCACTCCCTGGATCGGATGCTTCTCATTATTTTCGTGCAGATTAGCAATCGGCCCGGCCGGAGAGAAGGCGCGCCTTCTGCGTTCATGTCATTGACATCACATGGAATTGCATGTCGGGCCGGACGCCTTGCCGACGGCTGCCCCCGCGGTTCAGGAACCGATGTCACGCGATCGCGTTTGTTGCGGAGCCTTTCCCGCGCTAGGCTCTGTCCCGGGGCTTCCCAACCGCCAGTGGCTTGCCGATGAACCTGCTCGATCCGCAAGGGCCTGTGGCTGCAGCCAACAGCACCATCCTGGTCGATTCCGTCTTCATCATGCTCGTGATCGTGGTGCCGACCATTGTCGCGATCCTGGCCTTTGCATTCTGGTTTCGCGCCTCGAACACCAAGGCGCGCTACCAGCCTGACTTCGTCTATTCCGGCCGCGTCGAGATGGTGGTGTGGTCGATCCCGGCACTCACCGTGATCCTGCTCGGCGGTGTCGCCTGGATCGGCTCGCATCAGCTCGATCCCGCCGCACCCGTGCCGGGCACCGGCAGCCCGGTGCGGATCCAGGCCGTCTCGCTCGACTGGAAATGGCTGTTCATCTATCCGGACCAGCGCATCGCCACCGTCAATACGCTGACGGTGCCGGCCGGCGCCGAGCTGAACTTTCAGCTGACGTCGTCGAGCGTGATGAACACGTTCTTCATCCCGCAGCTCGGCAGCATGATCTATACCATGAACGGCATGGTGACGAAGCTGAACCTGCGCGCCGACAACGAAGGCAAGCTGCAAGGACTGTCGGCGCATTTCTCCGGCGACGGCTTTCCCGACATGATGTTCGATGTCGACGTGATCTCCCCGCTTGCGTTTCCGGATTGGGTGGCAGGCACGGCGAAGACCGATGCCGTGCTGAACGAGGACAGCTACAGGAAGCTGATGCAGCAGGGCGTCGAGAAGGGCCGACCGACCTATCGCCTCGACGATCCGCGCCTGTTCGACTTGATTGCAACCCAGCACATTCCGCCGGGACCCGGACCGGAGCTGATCTCCGATGCCGGTCGTCCGCATATTGGAGGCCATGATGCTCGGTAAGCTCGATTGGTCGGCCATTCCGTTCGATCAGCCGATTCCGCTCGTCGCAGGCGCGGTGGTGCTGGTCGGGATCCTTGCGGTGCTGATATGGGTCGTGGTCAAGGGGCATCTGCCCTATCTCTGGCACGAATGGATCACCAGCGTCGATCACAAGCGGATCGGCGTCATGTACATCCTGCTGGCCTCGGTGATGCTGCTGCGCGGCGGCAGCGACGCCATCATGATGCGAATCCAGCAGGCGGTCGCCTATCAGTCTCAAGGATACCTGCCGCCGGAGCACTACAACCAGATCTTCTCGGCGCACGGCACCATCATGATCTTCTTCGTGGCGATGCCGTTCGTAATCGGGCTGATGAACCTCGTCGTGCCGCTTCAGCTCGGCGTGCGCGACGTCGCGTTCCCGACGCTCAATTCAGTCGGTTTCTGGCTGACCGCGACCGGCGCGCTATTGGTCAATATCTCGCTCGTGGTTGGTGAATTCGCGCGCACCGGCTGGCTCGCCTTTCCGCCGCTGTCGGAATTGTCCTATTCGCCCGGCGTCGGCGTCGACTATTACGCCTGGTCGCTCCAGATCTCCGGCGTCGGCACGCTGGTCGCCGGGATCAATCTCGTCACCACGGTGCTGAAGCTGCGCACCAGGGGCATGAACTATCTGCGCATGCCGATGTTCTGCTGGACCACGCTGGCCTCGAACCTCCTCATCGTCGCGGCCTTTCCGATCCTCACCGCGACGCTCGCGATGCTGCTGCTCGATCGCTATCTCGGCTTCCATTTCTTCACCAACGAGGCCGGCGGCAATGTCATGATGTTCATGAACCTGATCTGGGCCTGGGGACATCCCGAGGTCTACATCCTGGTGCTGCCCGCGTTCGGCATCTTCTCCGAGGTGGTGTCGACCTTCTCCGGCAAAGCGCTGTTCGGCTATCGCTCCATGGTGCTTGCGACGATGGCCATCTGCGTGATCTCCTTCATGGTCTGGCTGCACCATTTCTTCACGATGGGCGCGGGGCCCGATGTCAACGCAATCTTCGGCATCGCCAGCATGATCATCGCCATCCCGACGGGGGTGAAGATCTACAACTGGCTGTTCACGATGTATGGCGGCCGCATTCGTTTCGCGACGCCGATGCTGTGGTCGGTCGGCTTCATGGTCACCTTCATCATCGGCGGATTGACGGGTGTCCTCGTCGCGGTGCCGCCGGCCGATTTCATGCTTCACAACAGCATGTTCCTGGTCGCCCACTTCCACAACGTCATTATCGGCGGCGTGCTCTTCGGTGCCTTCGCCGGCTTCGAATACTGGTTTCCGAAGGCGTTCGGCTTCCGTCTCGACGAGCGTTGGGGCAAGGCGGCGTTCTGGTTCACCTTCCTCGGCTTCTATATCACTTTCATGCCGCTCTACATTGCCGGCATGCTCGGCATGACCCGCCGCATGCAGCACTACGACGTCGCGGCGTGGCGGCCCTGGATGATCATTGCAGCGGTTGGCATGGCCGTGTTGACGATCGGCGTGATCTGCCAGATCGTGCAGCTCGTGGTCAGCATCCGCAATCGCGAGGCGCTGCGCGACCGCACCGGCGATCCCTGGGATGGTCGCACGCTGGAATGGGCGACCGCGTCGCCGCCGCCGGTGTTCAATTTCGCCTTCAATCCCGATGTGCGCGGAGAGGATGCCTATTGGGACATGAAGGCTCACGCCAAGCAGCAATCGCTCGAGCATGAGAGGCCGGAATATCAGGACATCGAGATGCCACGGAATTCCCCGACCGGCTTCGTCTGCGCCTTCTTCGCCACCATCATGGGCTTTGCGCTGATCTGGCATATCTGGTGGATGGTGATCCTGGGTGGCCTCGGCGCGTTCGCGACCTTCGTCGTGTTCGCCTGGCGCGACCATGACGAATACGTCATCCCGGCCGAGGAGGTCGCAGCAATCGACCGTGTCAATATCGAGGAGCGGCGCAGCCTCGTCAGCATGGCGGGAGCGGTCTGATGGCGATGATCGCGACCGCCGGCCACGCGCACGCCGATCCCCATCATATCGGGCTCGTCATCGAACATCCCGGACCAGCGCCAAAGCGGATCGTGACCGCTTACGGTTTCTGGATCTTCCTGCTTTCCGACATCGTGATGTTCTCCTGCTTCTTCGCGGCCTATGCGGTGTTGTCCGGCCAGACGGCTGGTGGCCCGAAGGGCTCGGAGATTTTTGAACCGCGAAACGTTGCGATCGAGACGGTCTGCCTGCTGCTGTCGAGCTTCACCTGCGGCATGGCGAGCATTGCCGCAGATGTCCGCAACCGGTTCTGGTTCTATCTCGGCATGGCCGTGACCTGCGTGCTCGGACTCATTTTCCTGGCCATCGAGTTCCGCGAATTCGCCGATCTCGTCGCCCGCGGCTACGGCCCGTCGCGCAGCGCGTTCCTGACCGCGTTCTTCTCGCTGGTCGGCTGTCACGGCCTGCATGTCTCCGCAGGTGTGCTGTGGCTTCTCACCATGATGGCCCAGGTCTTTGCCAAGGGCTTTCGCGCCGACATCTTGCGCCGGATGACGTGCTTTGCCCTGTTCTGGCACGCGCTCGACATCATCTGGGTTGCAGTTTTCTCCGTCGTCTATCTGCTTGGGAGTGGCGCATGAGCGATCAGACCCACGCGCGGACCGACCACGACCTCGCGCCGGGCGAGGAAGAGCAACACAGTGTCGGCGCCAGGATCCTCGGTTACGTCGTGGGGCTCGCGTTGGCGCTGCTGCTCACGGCGACATCGTTCTTTATCGCCGGCACCGATCTGGTCTGGCAACCCTCGATACCCGTCGCGCTGATCGTGCTGGCGATCGCTCAGATGGGTGTGCACCTGGTGTTCTTCCTGCACATCACCACGGGCCCCGACAACACCAACAACGTGCTGGCGCTCGCCTTCGGGCTGCTGGTGGTCTTCCTTGTGGTCGGAGGTACCGTCTGGATCATGGCGCATCTGAACGCCAACATGCCGCCAATGGACCAGATCATGATGCGGCAGTAGCCGGAGCCGCGGCAGAGCCGCCCAAAAAAGAAGAGCCGCTCGTGATGACAAGCGGCCCAAGTCTAGGGAGGAAACGCCCAAGCAAAGACAATTCGATGAGAATCATCTGCCAAGGAAACGCTCGCGCGAAGCGCTTGCGTATGTTGATAAGTGCATCAACTCGGGACGAAGTTCAATTCCGGATCAATACGGTCCCGAACTACCACTCACGGATGCGTGAACCCCTTATTCACCTTGGCCGGCGGCAATTATAGGCCTTGCGGAAGCCGGCGGCTTGGGCGTCCTCCTCCGAGCAGAACCAGCGGTCCGGCTTGGTGGTCGCCGGGTAGCTCGGGCACCCCCGCAGGTGATAGATGCCGATATTACCGGTGACGCGCGCGCGCACCGCGAGCTTGCCCTTGATGCTGCAGCTCGGCGGCATCGTCAGCTCCTCCGGGAACAGCACCGCGCGAATTTCCTTGTCGCGGTCCTGGCGGCAGGCAGCG
This sequence comes from Bradyrhizobium centrosematis, assembly GCF_045571495.1. NCBI lineage: Bacteria > Pseudomonadati > Pseudomonadota > Alphaproteobacteria > Hyphomicrobiales > Nitrobacteraceae > Bradyrhizobium > Bradyrhizobium centrosematis. Next base: position 5,480,904 of record NZ_CP120703.1, on the reverse strand, counting down.
CCCAGGAGTGCGCCATCCTTCTTGCCGGCGCGGAAGTCTTGCGGCGCAACAAAGCAGCCCTTCCAGATTCCCACCGAGGCCGTCTTGGCTTCGGACGCCGCCGGCTTGACGTTCGCCTTGATCGGCTCCCGCGCGACGGCAAAACCGAGCTTGATTAGCTGCTCGTTCAGGCTGGCCTTGTCGCCCTCGGCGGTGCAGATCGCCCGGTGCCGCTTGCCGAAGCTCTTCTCCGGTCCGACATCGTCGCATCGCACGACGCGGCCCTTGATCAGCTTCGCGAGCTGGTCGCGGGCCTCGATACCGCAGGTCCAAGCATCGGCGTGGTCGTCGATGCAGACCTGATCCAGCTCGGGCGCGTCGACGCCGTCGAGCCGGTAGGTGACGTCGCCGAGCTGGACCGAATTGCCGTCGCGGACCGTCGCGGCGGCCGTCAGCGCGGAGGCTGGCTCGAATGAGACCAGAATTCCGGACAATGCGAAGAATGAAACGAGCGCAAAAGCGCGGGCGGCGGCAAAGACATTTCGGAAGGACATGCGGTCTCGCTATCGATGGCTCGGTCCGCCTGTTCCTAGCATCCGGATATGGCGATACCAATGGTCTGCACCCTGCGAAGTGCGACATTCCGGCCTCGCGGCTTTACTCGCCACCCGCTCTGATCCTATCGTTTGCCGGCCTTGCGGATCGCGAAGGCCGAATCGCCCGGAAAGCGGCGAGGGCGGGAGGACAAGGTTACGATGAAAGACCCCGTGGACGTCCTGATCATCGGCGCCGGCGCTTCGGGTGCGGCGGTGGCATGGTCGCTGGCCGAGACCAAGATGCACATCGTCTGCCTGGAGCAGGGCGGCTGGATGAACCCCGCGGAATATCCGAGCACGGGCCGCGACTGGGAGGCCAAGTTCTACGGCGAGTGGTCGTCGAGCCCCAACGTCCGCGGCCGGGCCGAGGATTATCCGATCAACGACGACAATTCGCCGATCAAGGTCGTCAACTACAACGCCGTCGGTGGCTCGACCGTGATGTACACTGCGCATTGGCCGCGGCTGCACCCCTCCGACTTCAAGGTGAAGACGCTCGACGGCGTCGCCGACGACTGGCCGATCGACTACGACGCGCTGACGCCGTTCTTCGAGGAGAACGACCGCATGATGGGCACATCGGGCCTGTCGGGCGATCCGCTCTCGCCGTTGACGCATCCGCCGATGCCGCAGCAGCCGCTCGGCCTGTCCGGCGCCATCATCGCCAAGTCCATGAACAAGCTCGGCTGGCACTGGTGGCCGTCGGACACCACGGTTGCGACCATGGACTATGAGGGGCGGGCGCGCTGCATCAACCTCGGCCACTGCACGCCGGCCTGCGCGCAGGGCGCGAAGTCTTCCACCGACATCACCTATTGGCCGCATGCGATCCGCGCCGGCGTCGAGCTGCGCACCCATTGCCGGGTGCGCGAGATCACCACCGACGAGAACGGCATGGCCTCGGGCGTGGTCTATTACGACAAGGACGGTGTCGAGCAGTTCCAGCCCGCGCATGTCGTCATCATCGCCTGCAACGGCGTCGGCACGCCGCGGCTGCTGCTCAACTCCGCATCGGGGCGATTCCCCAACGGTCTTGCCAATTCGTCGGGCCTCGTCGGCAAGAACCTGATGTTCCACCCCTATGCGCAGATCTACGGCTACGTGAAGGAGCCGACCGACTCGAACCGCGCGCCGCCGACCTGCCTGTGGAGCAAGCAGTGGTACGACACCGACCTGTCGCGCGGTTTCGTGCGAGGCTATGGCGTCCAGTTCGTGCGCGGGGCAGGGCCGGTGTTCGAGGCGGTCGTCAGCGAGCAGAAGGGCATTCTGCCTTGGGGCGAGGATCATCACCGCGTCTTCCGCAAGCTCAACGGCCATCGCCTGGGTTTCTCCGCGATCTGCGAGGATTTGCCGGAGGAGCATAACCAGGTCACGCTCGATCCCGTCTTGAAGGACAGCCACGGCATTCCCGCGCCGAAGATCGACTACACGATCAGCGAGAACAGCCGGAAGATGATGGAGCATGCGCTGGCTCGGGGACGTGAGTTTCTCGAGACCGCAGGGGCCACCGATATCTGCGTCAACTCGCCGATCCCGTGGGGCGGCTGGCACCTGCTCGGCACCGCGCGGATGGGCACCGACCCCGAGCGCTCCGTCGTCAACGAATGGGGCCGCACCCACGACGTGAAAAACCTCTTCATCGTCGACGGCAGCATCTTCGTCACGTCGGGCGGGGTGAACCCGACCTCCACCATCCAGGCTCTCGCGCTCTACATCGCCGACCAGATGAAGCAGCGCCTAGCCAATTTGTTTGATTAGAGGCGCGTGGTGGATGCACTGAACTCGCCACGAACTCACTGTACCTCTCCCGCTTGCGGGAGAGGTCGACGCGCTCGAAGAGCGCGGCGGGTGAGGGCTCTCTCCTCTAGGGGAGCCCCTCCGCGGAGACACCCTCTCCCCAGCCCTCCCCCGCAAGCGGGGGAGGGAGCGCACCTTCACCGTGGCCGCAAGGTTTTCCACGAGAGCACGCCATGACCGATCAACTCACCCTCTCGCCGCGGCAGCGCGATGACCTCCGCACCATCGCCGCGATGATCATTCCACCGAGCGAGGAATACAACGTGCCCGGTGCCGATGACGAGATCATCCAGGCGGACATCCTCGCAACCCTTGGCCGCGACACCAGACCGGTCGCGGCGGCGCTCGATCATCTGGTGCGGCTTGCCGGGATGCCGCTTGCCAACCTCGAGCCGGCCGCGCGCGAAGACGTTGCCCGGCAGCTTCGCCAGCAGGGCGGCGTGCCTGTTGCGACGCTCGTCCGCGTGGTGCTGCAATGCTACTATCGCGACGACCGCGTGCTGCGCTCGCTCGGGCTCGAGCTGCGCGCGCCGTTCCCTAAGGGACATGTGCTTCCGGACGGCGACTGGTCGCTGCTCGACCCGGTCAAGGCAAGAGGCGGCTCGCTGAGGCGGGCGACCTAGCCATCTGGGCAGTCCAGCCCTGCCGGCCGGGCGGGCATCTTGCGCGGCAGGGAGCAGGCCACCATCTGTGTGAGCCTTCAAGGACTCTTGCCATGTTGGACTTCACCTCAGATATCGTCGATGACGCACCGTCATCGCGAACGACGGCGTCTGCCCCGGTCGACGACGGGGCGCTGCTGGACGCCTATTCCAATGCCGTGATCGACGTGACCGACCGCGTCGGCCCTGCGGTCGTGCGGATCGAAACCGGACCAAAAGTGCCTGATAGACGCGAGCGCGGCGGGCTCGGCTCGGGCATCGTGATCTCGCCGGACGGTCTCGTTCTCACCAACAGCCACGTGGTCGGCACGTCGAAGGAGATCCGGCTGCGGGACGTCGAAGGCCATGTCGGCGAGGCGCAGGTGCTCGGCGTCGATCCCGACACCGATCTGGCGCTGCTGCGCGCCAACGGAGTGCGCCATCTGCCCTATGCCGCGCTCGGCAATTCCAAGACGTTGCGGCGCGGCCAGCTCGTGATCGCCATCGGCAATCCGCTCGGCTTCGAATCGACCGTGACTGCCGGCGTGGTCTCCGCGCTCGGACGTTCGATCCGCTCGGTGAGCGGGCGCACCATTGAGGACGTGATCCAGACCGACGCCGCGCTCAACCCCGGAAATTCCGGCGGGCCGTTGGTGTCGTCGCATGCCGAGGTGATCGGCATCAACACCGCCATCATCAACGGTGCGCAGGGCATCTGCTTCGCGGTCGCCAGCAACACCGCCCAATTCGTGCTGTCGGAGATCATCCGCCACGGCTATGTTCGCCGCGCCTATATCGGCGTTGCCGGACAGACCGCGCCGGTCCCGCGGCGGCACGCGGTGCTCGCCGGCGTCGAGAACAAGATGGGCGCGCTGCTGATGCAGATCGAGCCGGACGGTCCGGCGGCCAAGGCTGGCCTGCTGCCCGGTGATGTCGTGATCCGGCTTGATGGGGTCGAGATCAATGGTGTCGACGATCTGATCCGCGTGCTCGACCGCGACCGGATCGGCCGGCGGCTCGCCATGGACGTGTTGCGGCTCGGCCGCCTGCGGGCGATCGATATCGACCCGATCGAGCGCAAGCCGGCGCGCTAGCTGCAGGCTCGCTGGCGAGGTATGACGGTGTCATGCCTCGCTTTCGCACAGCCGCCGCATGATGTCGGCGCATGAGACCTACGATGTCATCGTCATCGGCGCCGGTGGCATGACGGCGGCGGCGGTGGCCGCTGCCGAAGGCCTGCGCGTGCTGGTGATCGAGAAGACCGCGTTCGTCGGCGGGACCACCGCCTGGTCCGACGGCATGGTGTGGATTCCCGCCAATCCCAAGATGAAGGAAGCAGGGCTCTCCGACAGCGTCGCAGATGCCGTCCGATATTTGTCGGGCACGGTGCCCGAACCTGCCAATGCCGGCCTGCGCGCCGCCTTCCTTGCGCGCGGGCCGGAGGTGATCGCTTGGCTCGAAGCCAATACCGAGGTGCGGCTTCAGCCGGTGAAGGACTCTCCGGATCATTATCCGGAACGACTGGGGGCGACGGCCGGCGGTCGCGTGCTCGAGCCGGTTGTCTTCGACGGCACGCGGCTTGGTCGGGCTTTTGCACGATTGCGGCCGCCGCTGCCGGAGTTCACCCTGCTCAGCGGGATGATGGTCAATCGTCTCGACATCCCGCATTTGCGCAGTGTCGGAAAATCGCTGCGCTCGACCTTGCGCGCGGCGCGGCTGGTTGCGGCGTATGCGCTGCAGCGGCTGCGAAGTCCGCGTGGGACTACGCTGCATCTCGGCAACGCGCTTGCCGCGCGGCTATATGCTTCGCTGCTGGCGCGGCAAGTCGAGATTCTCTTCAGCGCCGATGTCCAAGACCTCTCGATGCAGGGCGATCGCGTCAGCGGCGTCGTGATCCGTCATGGTTCCCGCGACCGCCCGATCGCCGCGCGCCGCGGCGTGGTGCTGGCGACCGGCGGCTTTTCGCACGACGCCGTGTTGCGCAAGCGCTTCTTCCCGGCGGCAGCGCGACTTGTCTCGGCGACCAACACCTCCAGCACCGGGGACGGACTTCGTCTCGCGACAGCGGCCGGTGCCGCACTCAACACAGATGCGACAAGTCCGGCCTATTGGGTGCCGGCCTCGCTATTCCGCAGGGCCGACGGCAGCCGCGGCGTGTTCGCGCACACCGTGACTGACCGCGCCAAGCCCGGACTGATCGCCGTCAACGCGGCCGGACGGCGCTTCGTGAACGAGGCGCTGTCCTACCACGAATTCGTGATCGCCATGCTCCGCGACGGTAATGGCGAGCCGGACCGGCCGTTCTATCTGATCTGTGACCGCCAGTTCCTGTGGAGCTACGGTCTCGGCCGTATCAAGCCGTTCACGCGCAGTGTGCGGCGCTACGTGACGAGCGGCGAACTTGTCGAAGCCGCTGACGTCGCGCAACTGGCGACGAAGATCGGCGTCAAGCCCTCCGTGCTGACGGCGACGCTTGCGAGCTACAATGAAGGCGCGAAGGAGGGGCGCGATCCCGAATTCGGCCGCGGCAGCACGATCTATCAGCGCCACCTCGGCGACCCCAGCCACAAACCCAACCCTTGCGTCGCGGCGATCACGCGTGCGCCGTTCTTCGCAATGCGGATCCATCCGGCCGATCTCGGCACCGCGATTGGCATGAAGGTCGACGCCCAGGCCCGCGTGCTGCGCGCCGATGGCACGCCGATCGCCGGTCTCTATGCCTGCGGCAACGACATGGGCTCGATCATGAACGGGAATTGTCCGGGGCCGGGTATCACGCTGGGTCCGGCGCTGGTGTTTGGATATATCGCGGGAAGGTATTTGGCGGAGGGGAGTGCGGCGGGCACGACGAGCGCTGCGAATGCCTCAGTCCAGTGATTGTCTTGGCTGCGTCCACAGGCTCCGTCATTGCGAGCGCAGCGAAGCAATCCAAACTGCCGCCGCGGCAAGGATTCTGGATTGCTTCGTCGCAAGGGCTCCTCGCAATGACGCGGAGAGAGGCTAGCTCTATCCGCTACTCGGCAGCCGCTGCAAAGCGGCTGTTCTCCAGCTCGGCCTCAAGCCGCGCTTTCTCCGCCGCGGCTAGCTTGACGTTGGCTTCCTTGACGTGGCCGAAGCCGCGGATGGTTTCCGGCACGCGGGCGAGCCGTGCCAGCAGCGGGATCTGCTCCGCCTTCAGGCTCGTGATCCGCTGATCGATCATGTCGAGATAATCCGCAACGAGCTTCCGCTCGGTCCGGCGCTCCTCGGTGCGGCCGAACGGATCGAACGCGCTGCCGCGCAAGAACTTGAGCCTGGCGAGCACGCGGAAGGCGTGGATCATCCAGCCGCCGAACTCCTGCTTCTGGAACCGTCCGGTCGCCTTGTCGCGCTTTGCGAAGATCGGCGGCGCCAGATGGTACTTCAGCGTGAAGTCGCCATCGAATTTCTCCGACACCTTCCTGGCAAAGCTGCCGTCGGTGTAGAGCCGTGCCACCTCGTACTCGTCCTTGTAGGACATCAGCTTGAACAGGTTCTTCGCGACCGCGTCAGTCAGCTCCGTGGACGCGGTCGAGGCCGCGCTCTCCGCCTTGCGCACCTTGGCAACGGCTGCAAGGTAGCGGTCGGCGTAGGCCTTGTCCTGATAGGAGGTCAGGAATTCGGCGCGGGTCGCGATGATGTCGTCGAGCGATTTGGTCGGCGCCGACGCCCGGCTCTTGAACTGCAGCACGCTGCGCACCCGCGACATGTCGTGGGCGGCGAGGCGCCCCCAGGTGAAGGCGAGCTTGTTCATCTCGATGGCGGCGCCGTTGATCTCGATGGCGCGGAGCAGGGCTTCCAGCGACAGCGGGATCGCGCCCTTCTGGAAGGCAAAGCCGAGCATGAAGGGATTGGTCGCAATGCTGTCGCCCATTAGCGCCGCGGCAATGCCTGTCGCGTCGATGATGTCGAGGTTCTTGTCGCCGACGGCGTCGCGCAGCACGGTCTGCATCGTGCCCATCTCGAAATCGAGATCGGGATTTTGCACGAAGCTCGCGGTCGGCTGCAAATCCGCGTTGATATAGGCTTTCGTCACGCCGCGCTCGGCGCGGCTGAGCGCCGTGGGGCCGGCCGAGACGATCATGTCGCAGCCGAGAATGACGTCGGCGCCGCCGGTGGTGATGCGGACGGCGGAGATATCCTCCGGCTTCGGCGCGATGCGGACATGGCTCATCACCGCGCCGTTTTTCTGCGAAAGGCCGGTGAAATCCAGCGCCGAGCAGCCGCGGCCGTCGACATGGGCGGCCATGCCGAGCAGGGCGCCGATGGTGATGACGCCGGTGCCGCCGATGCCGGTGACGAGAATGTTGTAGGGGCCATCGAGCTCTCGCGTGGCCGGGAGCGGGAGGTCGGCGAAGAGCTGCCCGGAATCCACCGCCGAGGTCTTCATGCGCTTGAGCGAGCCGCCATGGACGGTGACGAAGCTCGGGCAAAAGCCCTCGACGCAGGAAAAGTCCTTGTTGCAGTTCGACTGGTCGATCTGGCGCTTGCGGCCGAACTCGGTTTCCAGCGGCTGCACCGAGACGCAGTTGGAGGCCTGCGAGCAGTCGCCGCAGCCTTCGCAGACGAGCTCGTTGATGAAGGCGCGCTTGGCGGGATCGGGATAAAGACCGCGCTTGCGGCGGCGGCGCTTTTCCGCAGCGCAGGTCTGGTCGTAGATGATGACGGTGAGGCCTTTGATGTCACGCAGCTCGCGCTGCACGGCGTCGAGCTCGCGGCGGTGATGGACGGTCGCGCCCTGCGGGAAGTAATTGCCTTGCGGGTACTTGGCCGGATCGTCCGAGACGATCGCAAGCCGCTTGACGCCCTCGGCCCAGACCTGATGCGCGATCTGGGCGACGTTGAATGCACCTTCGGCGGGCTGGCCGCCGGTCATGGCGACGGCGTCGTTGTAGAGGATCTTGTAGGTGATGTTGATGCCGGCGGCCGACGCCGCGCGGAGGGCGAGCAGCCCGGAATGGGTATAGGTGCCGTCGCCGAGATTCTGGAAGATGTGCGTCTCGCTCGTGAAGGGCGACTGGCCGATCCAGTTCACGCCCTCGGCACCCATATGCGAGATCAGGTCGGTGCGGCGGGTCGGCATGCTCAGGGCCATGCCGTGGCAGCCGATGCCGGCCATGGCGCGGCTGCCCTCCGGTACGCGCGTCGAGGTGTTGTGCGGGCAGCCCGAGCAGAAGAACGGCGTGCGCGCGAGCTTGATCGGCGTGCTGGTGGTGACGGGATTGTCGAAGGCCTCGAGCCGGGCAAGGCGCTGCTCCAGCACCGGGCTGTGATGGCCGAGCTTGCGCAGGCGCGCCACCAGCGCGCCCGCGACGATGGTCGGCGTCAGCTCGCCCTCGCTCGGCAACAGCGGTGCGCCGCGCTCGTCGCGCTTGCCCGTGACCGTCGGGCGCCTGGAGGCATCGACATTGTAGAGAATGCGCATCAGCTGGTCTTCGATGAAGCCGCGCTTCTCCTCGACCACCAGCACGTCCTGCAGCCCTTCGGCGAAGCGCTTGGCACCGCTTTCCTCCAGCGGCCAGGTCAGCGCGACCTTGTAGATGCGCAAGCCGAGGTCCTGCGCGTCCTTGTCGGTGATGCCGAGATCCGCCAGCGCCTGGCGCAGATCGAGATAGGCCTTGCCGGTCGCGACGATGCCGAGCCGCGCCGGCTTGGAATCGAGCACGATGCGGTCGAGCTGGTTGGCCCGGGCGAAGGCCTGTACCGCCGCCATCTTCGGGCCGAACAGGCGCCTCTCCGCCTCCAGCGGCGGATCGGGCCAGCGGATGTTGAGGCCGCCGGGCGGCATCTCGAAATCATCGGGGAGCACGATCTTGATGCGCTCGGGGTCGCTGTCAATCGAGGCAGAGCTCTCCACCGTCTCGCTGATCGCCTTGAAGCCGACCCAGCAGCCGGAGAAGCGCGACAGCGCGAAGCCGTGGAGGCCGAGATCCAGATAGTCCTGGAGCGTCGCCGGGTTGATCACGGGGATCAGCGCCGCCGCGAACACCTGCTCGCTCTGATGCGCCAGGGTCGAGGACTGGCAGCCGTGATCGTCGCCGGCCAGCGCCAGCACGCCGCCGTTACGCGAGGTGCCGGCGGCGTTGGCATGCTTGAGTGCGTCGACCGAGCGGTCGACGCCCGGGCCCTTGCCGTACCAGATGCCGAACACGCCATCGACCTTGGCGCCGGGAAACAGGCCGACCTGCTGGCTGCCCCAGACCGCGGTCGCTGCCAGGTCCTCGTTGAGGCCGGGCACGAAGGCAATGTCGTGCTGCTGAAGGTGCGACTTCGCCCGCCACAGCGCGTGGTCATACATGCCGAGCGGGGAACCGCGATAGCCCGAGATGAACCCGCCGGTATTGAGTCCCTGCAGCCGGTCGCGTTCGCGCTGCAGCATGGGCAATCGAACTAGGGCCTGCGTGCCGGACAGGAAGATCCGCTTGGATTCGAGCCGGTATTTGTCGTCCAGCTCGACCTGCAACAACGTCATTTCGGGAGTCCTCGTCTTTCGTACGGCGGGAGGTTTGCGCTGCGGGAGGGGTCGCGGCTGCGCGACGCGAATTGTGACAGTCAAAAGGATGGGCCGGCGAAGTCAATATCGCTGGCCGCATCCGTGGCGCTCCTGCTAGTCATGGCTTGCCCGCGGAGAACATCATGGCTGCAAACGCATTCGACACCGAGATCACGGAGACGCCCGAGGCCCTGATCGGACCATGGCGCCAGCCCCGTCAGATGCTGCAAGCGCAAACCTACGACGCGCACGCATCGATCCACGACGACGCCACCGCGCAGAAGCTCGGCTTCAAGGGCGGCACCATCGAGGGCCCGACCCATTTCAGCCAGTTCGCCCCGCTCGGCGCGCGTCTGTGGGGCCGCGCCTGGTTCGAGACGGGATGTCTGTCCGCGCATTATCGCAGCGTCTGCTATGAGGGCGAGGAAGTGCAGGCGATCCTGTCGAAGCCGCTGCCGGGGACAAGCCAGTCCCAGATCCAGATGGTCAAGCGCGATGGCACCGAGGTGCTGCGCGGCACCGCCTGCGTCGGTGAACCCCACGCCGCCACGGCGCTCGAGGCCCGCCTTGCCGAGCTCAAGCCGCTCGCCGATCCCGTGATCCTGCGCGACGTCAAAGTGGCGCAGACCGGCAAGCGACAGATGGTGCGCATGGCGTTCGACCAGACCATGGGCGAGCTCTATCCGTTCTCCCTGCGGCAGAAGCTCGCCGTCATCACGGAGAACTCGCCCTACTACGCGACCGCCGACAATCCATGGGGCAAGCCCATTATCCCGATGGAGATGCTGAGCGTGCTGTTTCAGTACCGCTCCAAGGACGATCCGCTGCCGGCCAAGGGCCCGGCCGTCGGCCTGTTCGCCGACCAGGAGATCCGGCTGGTGAAGGGCCCGCTCTTCGTCGGTGAGGAATACGAGGTCGAGCGCGAGGTGGTCGCGCTCTCCGGCAGCCGCCGCACCGAAAGCGCCTGGGTTAAGACGCGCGTGTTCGACAAGACGGGCACGGTGGTGGCAACCATGCTGCTGAACATGGCGACGCTGAAGGACTCCTATGCGCCGTATCAGGAGGAGTATCGGCAGCTGTATGGGGCGGGGCGGTAGTCTCCTCGTCATTCCGGGACGATGCGAAGCGTCGAGCCCGGAATCCATGAAGCGGCAGAGTCCCGGGTGAAATGGATTCCGGGCTCGCGCCACGCGCGCCCCGGAATGATGGCGAAAGCCGCCCATCCCTTGGGCAAATGCACGTCGCAAAGCCGTCGCACAGGGAATAAGCAGACGCTGATCGCCGTCGTAACCTTCTGACAAAACAGCAAATTCCATCGCGCCCCACGCGTCCCTGCAATTGTACACAATGGCACGGCGCTTGCAGAACTCCTGGCACAGTTCTCGCGAGGGGCGGGCGTCATGCTGGACTTGATTAAGCCGACGATGGGCGTCATCAGCGCCGAGCCCGAGCCAATCAAGCTCGACTGGTCCGTCACCGCGCTTCTGATCATCGACATGCAGCGCGACTTCATGGAGCCTGGCGGCTTCGGCGAGACGCTGGGCAACGACGTCAGCCAGCTCGCGCGCGCGGTGAAGCCGATCGGTGAGGTGCTGACGGCCGCGCGCGACACCGGCATGCTGGTGATCCATACCCGCGAGGGCCATCTGCCCGATCTCTCCGATGCGCCGCCCGCGAAGATCGAGCGCGGCGCGCCGAGCCTTCGCATCGGCGATCCCGGCCCGATGGGCCGCATCCTCATCCGCGGCGAAGCCGGCCACGACATCATCTCCGAGCTCTATCCGCTCGACAGCGAGATCGTGATCGACAAGCCCGGCAAGGGTGCGTTCTACGCCACCGAGCTTGGCGACGTGCTGGAGAAATACGGCATCGAGAATTTGCTGGTGTGCGGCGTCACCACGGAAGTGTGCGTCAACACGACCGTGCGCGAGGCCAATGACCGCGGCTACCGCTGCGTCGTCATGTCGGACGGCTGCGCGTCCTACTTCCCCGAGTTTCACGAGATGGGCCTGAAGATGATCAAGGCCCAGGGCGGCATCTTCGGCTGGGTCGCGGACTCAGCCGCAGTTCTGGAGGCAATGAAGGTTTCGACCACATAGGGGTGTTATCAATGAGCACATTGACGGGGACGGCCGGCAGTTCTGATCTGAACAAGTCCGCTTTTAAGCCGGCATTATGGACATCGGGCGACTGGAACGCGTTTTTCGGCTTCGGCACCAACATCCTCGTCAACATGCTGGTGCTCACGGGTCTGTTGCGCTTCGTCTTGAAGATGCCTGATAGCCTCGTGTTCGGCCGCATCCTGCCCGCGCTCGGGCTGATGATGTGCCTGTCGACCTTCTACTACGCCTATCTTGCCTATCGCCTCGCCCAGAAGACCGGGCGCAACGATGTCTGCGCGCTGCCTTCGGGCGTCAGCGTGCCGCACATGTTCATCGTCACCTTCGTTATCATGCTGCCGATCACCCTCAAGACTGGTGATCCGCTCAAGGGCTGGTCGGCGGGCCTGGTCTGGGTGTTCTTCCAGAGCTTCATCCTCATGGTCGGCGGCTTCATCGCGCCGTTCATCCGCAAGATCACGCCGCGCGCGGCGCTGCTCGGCACCCTTGCCGGCGTGTCCGTCACCTTCATCTCGATGCGGCCGGCGCTGGAAATGTACATGACGCCGCAGATCGGGCTGGTCTGCTTTGCCATCATCCTGGTGAGCTGGTTCGGGGGCGTGAAATATCCGCGCGGCATTCCTGCAGGCCTCATCGCCATCGCTGCCGGCATGATCATCGCCTGGGGTTCGAATCTGTTCGGGCTCGGCCTTGGCGGCTTGAGTCTCAATGGCGTCGGCGCAGCGTTTGCCAATTTCGGCTTCTCGGTGCCGCTTCCCGCCGTGGGCTACGTCTTCTCCGGCTTCGAATTCCTCGGCATCATTCTCGTTACCGCCATTCCGTTCGGCATCTACGACCTCGTCGAGGCCATGGACAATGTCGAGAGCGCGGAGGCGGCCGGCGACGAATATCCCACCACGCGCGTGCTCACCGCGGACGGCGTCGTCAGCCTGATCGGCTGCCTGATGGGCAATCCCTTCATCAACGCCGTCTATATCGGCCATCCCGGCTGGAAGGCGATGGGCGGCCGCATCGGTTACTCCGCGGCGACCGGCGTCATGGTGATCGTGCTGGCCTGGTTCGGCATCATCTCGGTGCTGCTGGCGCTCGTGCCCGTGGTTGCGATCTCGCCGATCCTGCTCTACATCGGCATGCTGATCGGCGCTCAGGCGTTCCAGACGACGCCGGTCAAGCACGCGCCTGCGATCGTGCTCGCGCTGACGCCGCACCTGGCCGCCTGGGCCAAGCTGCAGATCGACACCATGCTCGGCTCCACCATGAATGCGGCGGCAGCCGTCGGCGGAATGGCCGCCGACAAGGCCGACGCGGTGAAGGCCGCCGCGATCGCCGCGCTGCCGCAGCAGGGCGTATTCTACCACGGTCTTGAAGTGATGGGCGGCGGCTCCATTCTTGGCGGCCTCATCCTGGGCGCGATCGGGGTGTTCATCATCGAGCGCGATTTCGAAAAGGCCTCGGCCTTTGCTCTGGTCGGTGCCGTGCTCACCTATTTCGGCTTCATGCATGGCGAGGCTGTCGGCATCGGCGGCGGATTTGGTGTCACGCCCGCCGTCGCGCTGGCCTATGCCGCGATGGCCGCCGGCCTGTTCGCGGCCAGCAAGCTCGGCGCCAGCGAGCACTATGCCGCGCATCCGGAAATGTCGGCCGCGCCGGCGGAATAGGCAACAGCCGCGGACTTCAGCGAAGCGGCCGGCCTGTGCCGGCCGCTTTCGTTTCAGGGCCGCACCGCCGGCGTCTCCATCGGCAGGCCGTGCGCCCGCGACATCAGATAGAGCTCGAGCGCGACCAGCTCGGGCGAGCCGTAATCATAGGCCTGGGCGCGCACGCCGCTCATGCAGCTGCGTAAGCGCCGCTCGAGCGAACCCAGCGTCTGCCATTCCAGGCGGTAGAGCGGATAGCCGGTCGGCTGTCCTTGCGTGATCGGCGCGCCCGCGAGGCGCTTGTTGAAATTGTCGTCGTGACAATTGGTGCAGGCGAGGTTGAGCTGGCCCTCGCGCTGCATGAAGAGGTCGCGTCCTTGCTCCACGAAAGGTCTTGCCTGCGGATCGTCGCCAGCAGTGATCGGAAGGCCGCGCGACTGGTGCGCGACGTAAGCCGAGAGCGCCAGGAGGTCGCGGCTCTCGTAGGGCAGCGGCGCTGCCTGCTGATGATTGGATCGGCAGAGATTAATGCGCTGGTCGAGCGTAACGGGGCGCGCCAGCGCCTTGTCGAAGGCGGGATATCGCGCCGCGATGCCCTTCATGCTGCTGCGGGCATCGCCATGGCAATCTGCGCAGGCCTTCTCCGCGCTGCCGGTTTTCCTGCCCCACAGCTGCTCGCCGTCGAGCACGAATAGCATGCCAGGATTGGAGGTGTCGTCGTCCTGCATCGCGCGCGTTTCCAGCCCCATGAAGGAATAGCCGGACCGACGCACATCGGGCGAGATTTCACCGGCGAGCAGGGCAGGGGCTGCGGCGAACAGGGCCGCCGCGGCTATCGCGCGCCAAACACTCATTCGACGATGATCGATGCCGATGCAGTTGACGAATAGCCGTTGTCGCCGATCCACTCGAACTCGAACCTGCCGCTTTCGTTGGCGACCGTGAAGAATGACAGATAAGGATTGGCTGCGATGGCAGGGAAGAGATCGGCACGAAAGATCTCGGCGCCGTTGTAGCGGCAGGTAAAGCTCGTAATGATGTCGCGTGGCACGAGCTTGCCGTCCGCGGTGTGGCGGAACCCTGTTTCCATGATGTGGGAGGTCAGCGCGCGGATCTCGATGACGTCGCCGCGCCTGGCCTTGGCAGGAACGTTGATGAGCGCGGCCATCAGTTCATCTCCTCGGTGCATGCGGCCAACGTCACGACGACGTCAGCGGCAACCTGCCAGAACGTGTCGTCGGACAGGCGCGCGATCGCAACCACCTTCTGGGTGTCGGCGAGCCGGATCCGGGTCGAGACCTGAGGGCGGCCGGACGATGGACCGAAATAGAAATTGCCGATGTTCGGCTGCGGGTTCTTCTCGTTGAAGACATGGATGCTCTTGACGTGGTCGTCAGCCGTCATTGGACTTGCAACGCTCACCGTCATCGGCACCGTGTTGCCGTTCTCGACCAGCGGCGGAATGTCGAGTTTCACCCTGCCGGTGCGAACAGGCGCTTCGCCAACGAGGTTGCGGATCGCGCCGTTGAGCATCGCCGGCGTCGCCTGAAGCGGACGCAGGGTGACGATCGGCAGCGTCCCGGCGGCAGTGACGCCACCGGCGAGGCTCAGGAATTGTCGTCGCGTGCTTGGCATGAACAGTCCTAGTCGCGCAGCGTTGCAAGAAAGGCCACGATGTCCTCGATCTCCTCAGCCGACAAGATCGGCTTGCCGGCAAAATTGCGTCCCACCCGCACGAGGCCATCGTTACGATAATAGGACGGCATGATGGTCTCGGGATTGAAGCGGGAGGCATCGACCAGTCGAAGCCGCAACTGGCTCACCGTCCATCGGTTCCCGGCGCCACTGAGATCGGGCGCAAGATCGCCCTGGAACCGCGTCTCCGGAAAAGGCCCGGAATGGCAGAGGATGCAGGTCGTCGTGCGCGCGAGCACCAGCGCGCGTCCGCGCGCGGCATCGCCGGGCGTGCCGGTAAGCGAGGCTGGAATGCCGTCGCCGACGATCGTGTAGGGCACGAGCTCGTTCGCTTTCGTATGTGAGGGTAGAGCGAGGCTCAGTACGATGAATGCCGCAATCCCCGCTATTGGATGGGACGGCTGAGATCGCCGCGCATTCCCCTTAGCTCTCCCGCTTGCGGGAGAGGTCGAGCCGAAGGCGAGGGTGAGGGCTTTCTCCTCCGGGGGAGTCCTTGTTGTTGAGATACCCTCTCCCCAACCCTCCCCCGCAAGCGGGGGAGGGAGCGCATCGTGGTCGTGGCGGCAGGCTCTTTCCATCATTGCGTTAGCCAAATGTGTCCGCTGTGAGAGCCTGAAACCAGCGCTCCGCCTCCGCGGCCTCGCGCGCCCGCAGTTCGCGCGGGGCATCGACGGGACTGGTGGTGCCGCCCTCGACCTCGGCGAAGATGTCGCCCTTGGGCTCGTATTGGCCGGTGAGCGAGAAGCCGTAACCGGGGGCGACGGTGTTGTAGCAGACACCCGTGAGCCGGGGCGGCTCCGGCCGGCGGCCCGCGAGCAAGGCGACAATCGCAGCGGCGCAGGCCTTGCCCTGGGCGCTCGCGGCCGCCGCGGATTTCGGAATGCCGCCGCCGAGGCAGGCATCGCCGATGACGTGGATGTTTTTGACGAGCTTCGATTCGAAGGTCACGGGATCAATCGGGCACCAGCCGGTCGCATCCGCAGCGCCCGCGGTCTCGGCGATGCGGCCGGCGCGCTGCGGCGGAATGACGTTGGCGACATCAGGCGTATAATTGCCGAACTCGGTGACGATGGTTCTGGTCGCGGCATCGACCGACGTGACGTGGCCGCCTTGCGACAGCGCGATGCGCTCGATCATGTCGCCGTAGAGTTCCTTCCACGCCTTCTCGAACAGCCGCTGCTGCGAAAAGCTATCCTTGGCGTCGAGGATCAGAACTTTCGAGCGCGGCTTGTTCGTCTTCAGATAATGCGCGATCAGGCTGGCGCGCTCGTAAGGCGCGGGCGGGCAGCGCGAGGGATTGGCCGGGATGGCGATGGCGACCGTGCCGCCGTCTTCCATCGCCGCCAATTGCCGGCGCAACAGCAAGGTCTGCGCGCCGGCCTTCCACCCATGCGGCATCTTCTGCGCTGTGGCCTCGTCATAGCCGGGCAGGGCTTCAAGGTGAAAGTCGATGCCGGGCGAGAGCACGAGGCGATCATAGGGCAGCGCAACGCCGTCGGCCGTCATGACGCTGCGCCGCTGCGGCTCGATCGTGGTCACGGCCTGGCCGATCACAGTGACGCCATCGGCGGCGATGTTGTCGTAGCCGAAGCGTTGCGCTTCGATGTCGCGCAGGCCCGCGATCACCTCGTTGCTGAAGGGACAGGAGGTGAAGACCGCGTTGGGCTCGATCAGGATGACCTGCAAGTCTGCTTGCGCGCGCTTCAGCGCGCGAGCGCAAGCCGCGCCGCCAAAGCCGCCGCCGACCACGACGACACGTCCCGTGGATTGCCCGCGCGAAATCGATGGCCGCGCCAGCGTCGCGGCCGCCATGGTGATGCCGAACACGGCATTCCGCCGTGTCATCGGGCGCGTGGTCATCGAGCGCATCTGAAAGGGCTGCGGCGGCAATTGCTCGTCGCCGCAGCATGTTGCTCTAGGCAAAGGTGATGTTCTGGTCGCGCAGCGGCACCGAGCGGATGCGCTTGCCGGTGGCGGCGAAGTACGCATTGAGCACCGCCGGCGCGGCGACGCCGATGGTCGGCTCGCCGACGCCGCCCCAGAACCCGCCGCTCGGCACCATCACCGACTCCACTTTCGGCATCTCGTTGATGCGCATCGAATTGTAGGTGTCGAAGTTGGTTTGCTCGATCTTGCCGTCCTTGACGGTGCAGCCGCCATAGAACAGCGCGGAAAGGCCATAGACGAAGGAGCCCGCGATCTGCCGCTCCACCTGCGCCGGATTGACGATGTAGCCGGGATCGGTGGAGGCGACGATGCGATGCACCTTGATCTTGTTGCCGTCGGTCACCGAGATTTCGGCGGCGCCGGCGACATAGCTGCCATAGCCCATGACCTGCGCAATGCCGCGATAGACGCCCTGCGGCGCCGGCTGGTCCCAGCCGATCTTCTCGGCGACTGCATTGAGCACCGCCAGATGCTTGGGATGGTTGCCCATCAGCTTGCGGCGGAATTCGAGCGGGTCCTGGCCTACGGCCTGGGCCAGCTCGTCCATGAAGCACTCCATGTAGATCGCGTTGTGATTGACGTTGACGCCGCGCCAGAAGCCCGGCGGGACGTGCGGGTTGCGCATCGCATGCTCGATCAACAGGTTCGGCACCGAATAGCCGAACGCGGCCTCGCCGGATTGGGCGACGCCCTGGAAGGCGGCCGGGTCCATGCCGTTCTGCAGCGCTTCGGGGCGGAGCGAGAACAGGATCGATTGCCCGGACAGGCGGTAGTGCAGCGCGACCAGATTGTCGTTGGCATCGAACGCACCGGTCATCTTGCACTGGGTGATCGGGTGATACCTGCCGTGCGCCATGTCCTCTTCGCGCGACCACAGCAGCTTGACCGGCGTGCCCGGCATCTGCTTGGCGATCATCACGGCCTGACGGACATAGTCAGTCTGGCCGCGCCGGCCGAAGCCGCCCCCGAGCATCACCTTGTGGACGTCGCACTTGTCCGAGGGCAGGCCGGAGGCTTCCAGCACCGCCGCGAATGCCGCTTCGCCGTTCTGCGTGCCGCACCAGACCTCGCACTTGTCCGCCGTGTAGAGCGCGGTGGCGTTCATCGGCTCCATGGTGGCATGGTTCTGGTAGGGATAGGAGTAGACGGCCTCGACCTTCTTGGCCGCGCTCGCAATCGCCGCCTTGGCATCACCGTTCTTGTTGCCGACATAGGCCGGCTGCGAATTGTCGAGGCCCTCTGCCAGCCATTTCGCAATTGACTCGCTGGAGACCTTGGCATTGTCGCCTTCGTCCCAGACGATCGGCAGCGCGTCCAGCGCGGTCTTGGCGTGCCACCACGTATCGGCGACCACGGCGACTGCGGTGTCGCCGACCCTGACGACCTTCTTGACGCCTTTCATGCCGGCGACCTTGGCTTCGTCGAAGCTCTTCAACTTGCCGCCGAACACCGGGCAGTCCTTGATCGCGGCGTTCAACATGCCCGGCAGCTTGACGTCGATTCCGTAGATCATGGCACCGTTGGTCTTGTCGACGGTATCGAGCCGCTTCACGCCCTTCCCGATCAGCTTCCAGTCTTTCGGGTCCTTCAGCTTGACCTCGGCCGGCGGCGTCAGTTTGGCCGCGGCTTCGGCGACCTTGCCGTAGGTTGTGGTCCGGCCCGACGGCGTATGGGTGATGACGCTGTTCGCGGCCGTGCACTCGGAGGCCGGCACCTTCCAGGCGTCGGCGGCGGCCTGGATCAGCATCACCCGTGCGGTGGCGCCGCCCTTGCGGACATAGTCCTGCGAGGAGCGGATGCCGCGGCTGCCGCCGGTGGAGAAATCGCCCCAGACGCGCTTGCGGACGACGCTCTGGCCGGGCGTCGGATATTCAGTCGTGACCTTGGTCCAGTCGCATTCGAGCTCCTCGGCGACGAGCTGGGCGAGGCCGGTGAGCGAGCCCTGGCCCATCTCGGAACGGGCGATACGGATCACGACGGTGTCGTCGGGCCTGACCACGACCCACGCGCCGATCTCAGGCGAGCCGTCGGCGGCGCGGACCACGGCGGGCCCGCCGAAGGGGATGTCGAGGCCGATGGCAAGACCGGCGCCGAGCGTGGCGCTGCCGATGACGAAGGCACGGCGGTTCATCGTGGGAGAAACATGCTTGTTCATGAGGGCGCCTCCTTTAAGCGCTGGCGATCGTGTGGATCGCTTCGCGCACCTGCTGGAAGGTGCCGCAGCGGCAGATATTGGTGATGGCCTCGTCGATATCGGCGTCGGTCGGTTTCGGCTTCTCATTCAGCAGCGCTGCCACCGCCATGATCATGCCGCTCTGGCAGTAGCCGCATTGCGGCACGTCCTGCGCGATCCAGGCCTCCTGCACCTTGTGCAGCGTATCGCCCGAGGCGAGTCCCTCGATCGTGGTGATCTTCTTGCCCTCGGCCTCGCTGACCGAGACCCCACAGGAGCGCATTGCCACGCCGTCGATGTGAACCGTGCAGGCGCCGCATTGTGCAATGCCGCAACCGTATTTGGTGCCGGTCAGGCCAGCATTCTCGCGGATCGCCCACAGCAGCGGCGTATCCGGCTCGACGTCGAGGGTGAAGGTTTTTCCGTTGATTGTTAGGTTTGCCATCGCAGTCCCCTGATTGGCCCAATCCACCGATTGAACTCAGGCGCGCAATGTGTCCGGCAAATTGGAACTGTTCAAATCAACAGTCCGCGGGGTGGCCGCTGAAAATTTTCGTCGCGTGGGAAGATCAGGGGCCGAGCGGTGTCACGGCCGAAGCCCGCCCCCGGGCGACGGGCAGGGTTCTCTCTCGCCGCCGATCGACCGCCTGAGGCGACGCCCGGCGCGTTCCCGGCGTTCCCATCCGCGATTTTGCCACCATTGTCGGGATGCAAGACGGCGATGCTTTGCTACACTGTAACGACGCCCTGAGGAGTTCCATGATCGTGCCGAGCCCCTGCAACGTGCTGATGCTTTATCCGCTATTCACGGCGGAATCGTTCTGGAGCTTTGGCGAATCCTGCAAGCTGATGGGCGTTCGGCGGCCCGCGGCTCCGCTCGGCCTGATCACCGTTGCCGCGATGCTGCCTTCGAATTGGACCGTCCGGCTGATCGACTGCAACACGCAGGCGTTCGGTGACGACGATCTCGCCTGGGCCGACGTCGTCTTCACCGGCGGCATGTTGCCGCAGCAAGCCGACACGCTGCGCCTGATCGACAAGTGCCGCGCGGCGGGCAAGCCGGTCGTCGTCGGCGGTCCCGATCCGACCTCGAGCCCGCACATCTATGAGAAGGCCGACTTCCAGGTGCTCGGCGAGGCCGAGGGCGTGATCGACGACTTCATTGCGGCTTGGGAGGGCGGAAAGCGGTCCGGCGTCTTTACCGCGCCGAAGTTCCAGGCCGACGTCACCAAGACGCCGGTGCCACGCTTCGACCTCTTGAAGTTCGAGGACTATCTCTATCTCGGTGTGCAATATTCCCGCGGCTGCCCGTTCACCTGCGAGTTCTGCGACATCATCGAGCTCTATGGACGCGTGCCCAGGACAAAGACGGCCGAGCAGATGTTCGTCGAGCTCGAGACGCTCTACAACATGGGTTACCGCGGCCATCTCGACTTCGTCGACGACAATTTCATCGGCAACAAGAAGTCGCTGCGCCAGTTCCTGCCGCAGCTCGCCGAATGGCAGCGCGCCCATGGTTATCCCTTCGAATTGTCGACCGAGGCGTCGGTCAATCTCGCCGACGATCCCGAACTCCTTGAGCTGATGGGCGCGGCCAATTTCTTCGGCATCTTCGTCGGCATCGAAAGCCCGGATCCCGCGACCCTGGTGGCGATGCGGAAGAAGCAGAACACGCGGCGCAACATCGCCGAGAGCATCCACAAGATCTACGCTGCCGGCATGCTGGTCACCGCCGGCTTCATCGTCGGCTTCGACAACGAGAAGGTCTCGATGGCGGACGCCATGGTCGACTTCATCGAGGAGGCCGCGATCCCCGTCGCCATGGTCGGGCTACTCTATGCCTTGCCGAACACGCAGCTGACGCGGCGGCTCGCCAAGGAGGGACGGCTGCACGCGGACCACGATCTGGCCTCGACCACGGGCGGCGATCAGTGCACGAGCGGAATCAATTTCGAGCCGGTGCGGCCGTTGCGCGATATCCTGATGGACTACAGGACCGTGCTGGAGCGCATCTACAGCCCGGCCGCCTACGCAAGCCGCGTCGATCGCCTGATGACTCTGCTCGACCGTTCCCGGCAGCGCCACGAACTCGCGGAGGGCGACATCCGTTCGCGGGTCGGCGCCATGGA
Organism: Bradyrhizobium centrosematis; assembly: GCF_045571495.1. NCBI lineage: Bacteria > Pseudomonadati > Pseudomonadota > Alphaproteobacteria > Hyphomicrobiales > Nitrobacteraceae > Bradyrhizobium > Bradyrhizobium centrosematis. Next base: position 5,459,679 of record NZ_CP120703.1, on the reverse strand, counting down.
GACCGTCCACCGCGTGATCACGGCCATTCCCGAAGCGCGCGGGCCGTTGTGGCAGACCTTCATGAACTGCGCCAAGCGCGATACCTCATCGGCGCGGATCGCGGTGCAGATGATCGCGGCCTATGCGCATCTCGGGCCGTTCTCGCGCAAGGTCATCGCTGCCATCGACGCGCGCCTTGCGGCGCTGGACGACGAGGCGGTCGTTCCGGCGGCCGCGACGATCGACGCCACCGTGGCTCGCCACCTGGCCTGAGCGGCCTACTTCACCGCCAGCCGCAGAAAACTCATCACGCTGCCGAGCGCGGCAAAGCCGGCGCCGAGCGCCAGCGCCAATGTTGCACCCTGGTGGCCGGCGAGGGCAAAGCAGGCCGCGGCAAGCGCGGCTCCCGTCGTCTGTCCCGTCAGGCGGGCGGTTGCGACGATGCCGGAGGCGCTGCCGCTGCGATGCGGCGGCGCGCTCGACATCACCGCCTTCATGTTCGGCGCCTGGAAGAAGCCGAACCCCATGCCGCAGATCACCATCCGCCAGATGATGTCGGCTATGGCGGGGTTGGCCGGCAGCGTCGCCAGCAGGGCCATGCCGAGCCCGAGCAGGACGAGGCCGATGCCGCCGAGCAGGCCGACGGCATAGCGGTCGGAGAGGCGCCCGGCGATCGGCGCCATGATGCCGACCACCAGCGGCCATGGCGTCATGAAGAAGCCGGTCTCGACCTGCGAGCGACCCAGCACGTCCTCGAAATAGAACGGCAGCGAGACGAAGGCGAGGCCCTGCACGGCGAAGGAGCACACGGCCGTTGCCGCCGACAGCGCGAACATCGGCCGGCTGAACAGGTCGATCGGCAGCATCGGCGCGGGATGATCGGCGTGCCGGCGGGTCAGGATGAAGCCGAACGCAAGCGCCGCAACCAGCTCGATGCCCACGGTGACCGGCGACAGATTATGCGCGGCGCTGCCGATGCCGATGATGAAGAGGCCGAGGCAGGCCGATGCCAGAACCGCGCCGAGAAAATCGAAGCCGTGATCGGCCCGCGGTGTCTTCGGCAGCATCGCAAAGCCGATGCCGATCGCGACGAGGCCGAAGGGGATGTTGACGGCGAACAGCCATGGCCACGGTCCGAGCGCGAGGATGGCCGACGCAATCGATGGCCCGAACGTGAACGCGGTGGCGACAACGAGCGCGTTGTGACCAAAACCACGGCCGAGCATGCGACCCGGATAGACGAAGCGCACCAGCGCGGTGTTGACGCTCATGATGCCGCTGGCACCCAGGCCCTGCAGCGTGCGCGCGATCAGGAGGCTGTCGAGCGACCACGCCACCGCGCAGAACAGCGAGGCGATGGTGAACAGGATCAGGCCGCCGAGATAGATGCGCTGGTGCCCGACGATCTCGCCGAGCGCGCCAAGCGGCAGCAGCGTCGCCACCAGCGCGATCTGGTAGACGTTGACCACCCAGACCGACTGCTCCGGGCTGACATGAAGATCGGCGGCAATCGCAGGCAGGGCGATGTTGGCGATCGCGGTGTCGAGCGAGGCCATCGCCAGCGCGGTGAAGATCGCGGCGATCGCCCAGCGCCGCCGCGCGGCCGGCAGGCCATCGGACGTGGTGTGGTCAGGCTCGCGCGCTGCGGCGGGTAACGTGATTGTCATTGCGTTCGCGCGTTGCTCCGGCGGGCGTGACGAAAGGGCCCTTCGGCATGTACTACGCCGGAGCCTGCTGCCACAGGCATATGCTTGCATGATGTGTATGCGCGAAGGCTGGGCGATGTCGTCTCGCGCCGGCGTATGATCGCGCCGACTGTTACAATGAGGGGAAGCGCCATGCACATCGTCGTTCTGCCCGGAGACGGCATCGGGCCCGAGATCACGACCGCGACATCGGGCGTGCTGCGCGCGGCCTCGGAGCGCTTCCAACTCAATCTGCGCCTCGAGGAGCACGCGGTCGGCCACGCCAGCCTGAAGCTGTCGGGCGCGACCGTGCGCCCCGAGCTGCTCGACATCGTTCGCGCCGCCGACGGCCTGATCCTCGGGCCGACCGCGACCTTCGACTTCAAGGACGAGGCGCATGGCGAGATCAACCCGTCCCGGCATTTTCGCAAGAACCTCGACCTCTACGCCAATATCCGGCCCGCGCGCACTTATGCGGGGCGGCCCGGTCGCATCGGTGACTTCGACCTCGTGGTGGTCCGCGAGAACACCGAGGGCTTTTACGCCGACCGCAACATGGAGCAGGGCAATGGCGAGCTGCTGGTTACGCCCGACGTGGTGATCTCGCTGCGAAGGATCACGCGGGCGTGCTGCGAGCGGATCGCGCACGCGGCCTGCCGCCTGGCGATGAAGCGGCGAAGGCACCTGACCGTCGTGCACAAGGCCAATGTGCTCAAGCTCGGCGACGGCATGTTCCTCGACATCTGCCGCGAGGCGGCGAAGGGCTATCCCGGTCTCGCGGTCGACGACATCCTGGTCGATGCCATGATGGCGCATGTGGTGCGCAGTCCGGATCGCTTCGACGTGATCGTCTCGACCAACATGTTCGGCGACATCCTGTCCGATCTCACCGCCGAGCTTTCGGGAAGCCTCGGCCTCGGCGGCTCGCTCAATGTCGGCGACCGCCACGCCATGGCGCAGGCCGCGCACGGCTCGGCGCCGGACATCGCAGGCCAGGACGTTGCCAACCCGGTCTCGCTGATCCTGTCGGCCGCGCTGCTGCTGGCCTGGCACGGCGAGAAGACCGGCGCCGTCCGCTATGAAGAGGCGGCGCGCGCGATCGAGGCTGCGGTTGCGAGGTCGATCGGCGAGGGCAGGGCGACGCGGGATGTCGGCGGCACGCTCGGCACCATCGCGGCGGGCGCAGCGGTTGCGGAGATCCTGCAGGCGGGGTGAGCTGGCGCTTTCCCCTGGAGGCCCGAGGCAAAAGTCGAAAAACAACCCCATGCACGGTAGAAGGCCCCTTGATTAATAAGGGATTTTCGAACCGTGCCATGACGGCGGCGCGCTCTGCCCCTGGAGCGGCCAATGCGTGCGGCAGCGCAATAGAGTCGTGATCGGCCCCAATCCGACTCTCTCCCCCTATAGTGAGGGCTGCTGATATGGAGAGAACATGAGCGTGCCGGAAATCATTCGACGGGCCATCGAAATCGGCGAAGGGAACGGCAAGATTACGTTCGGTGAACTGAATCAGCTGTGTGACGGCCGGTCACTCCACCCCAAAGACGTCGAGCGCATTCTCAACGCGCTGAGCGAAGCAGCAATTTGGATTGAAGGAGGCTAAGGTCCGCTTCCGGCGACATTTCAGCAGTTCGGCCACAAGACAGCTGGCGGCCCAAAGCGAACCTCTACAAGCCGCTCGTGATGGCATTGAAATGTTCGACAACAGCCTCCGCCAATGCGCTACACGAGGGTTACAGGCACAACTTCAGGCGACCATTCGGCCTTCAGATTGGCAAGTACCTCTTTGAACTGAGGCCGGGCCGTGGCCGCGATTGGCGAACCCTATTTGTCCGGGTTTGATCCCAATGAGGTTGCGAACGATCTAAGGTGTGTGGGGCTTGAATTGGTGCAGGATCTCGACGGAAAGGCAATGTGGGAGCGCTATGCGGGAGGCAGCGCCACCATCCGCCCACCGCCTGCCAGCTTGCACATAGTGCTCGCGCGCAAGAGTTAGCGCATCGGCAGTGCCAGTCGAGCCGCCGCTAATGGCCGGCTTGGGTCATTACCTACGGGAGTAGGCGGCCCGCCCCAGGTGCTGCTCGACCTCCTGGCGCAAGAGGTTGAAGTCGATGGGCTTAGGAATCAATCCGGCGGCCCCGAGTTCGGTCGCCCTCTTTCTGGTCCCATCGTCCCCATAAGCAGTAATCATAATTACAGGGACGTTCGGACGTTGTGCCTTGACCCGAGGAAGCATTTCAAGACCGCTCATTCCTGGCATATTGATGTCTGACAGGATCAAGATTAGCGACGGATCAGGAATCGCGTTCACCTGCTCCAAAGCGATCGGCGCCGACAGAGCGAATTCCATTACGAAGCGCCCCGATCTCAGGTCCCGTCGAAAATACTGCCGGAACATGCTTTCGACGTCGGGTTCGTCGTCTACGACAATAATATACACGCTCATTTCGATCTCCGGCCACTACTGCGCCGGTCCCCGACGCGGTAGCGTAATGATGAATTCCGTGAATGCTCCAGGTTCGGTATCTACTTCGATTGTACCGCCATGCTGTTTCACCACGATGTCGTGGCTCATGGACAGGCCAAGGCCGGTGCCCTCGCCGGCCGGCTTGGTGGTGAAGAACGGATTGAACATCTTTTCCTTGATCTCCGGCAGGATGCCCGTGCCGTTATCGCGGATCCGGATCTCAACCCTGTTGCCCAGGTTCTTCGTAACGGCACTCAGCGTCGGCTCAAAGGCGTCACCCGCTTTCTCCTTGCGCTTGGCCGCCGCATAGAAGCCGTTCGAGATCAGATTGAGGAAGACGCGGGTGATCTCCTGCGGATAGATGTCGAGCGTGCCGGCGGTCGGATCGAAATCGTGCTTCAGCGTGACGTTGAAGCCAGGCTTTTCGGCACGGGCACCGTGATATGCGAGGTTGAGGCTCTCCTCAACGATCGCGTTGATATCCGCGGCGCGATGCTCGCCCGCTCCTTCGCGCGAATGCAGCAGCATGTTCTTGACGATGGAATCGGCGCGCTTGCCGTGCTGGACGACCTTCTGCAGGTTGTCCTTTAAAAGACCTGTCAATTCATCGACTTCGTCGCGGATGCTACTGGTGAGACTGGCGGACTTCAGAATATCGTTGAGCTCGTCCGTCAGTTCCGATGAGAGTGCGGCGAAGTTGTTGACGAAATTGAGCGGGTTCTTGATCTCATGCGCAATGCCAGCGGTGAGCTGGCCAAGTGAGGCGAGCTTTTCGGTCTGGATGAGCCGGTCCTGTGCGGTGCGGAGCTCGTCGAGGGAGGCGACAAGTTCTTTAGTGCGGGCCTGCACCTCGTCGAAGAGGCGCGCATTCTCGATCGCGATCACGGCCTGGTCGGCGAAACTCGTGACGAGTTCAATCTGCTTTTCGCTGAACGGCCGGACTTCGCGTCGTGCGAGGATAATCGCACCGACCGGGCTGCCTTCCCGCAGCAATGGCACCCCAAGAAAGGTGCGCGGATTGCCGCTTAATTCCTGCCCTTCAAAGAAGTAGTCAGGGTCTTCGAGCACATCGATAACATGGACCACCCCGTCGCCGAGTAAAGTCCGGCCCGTGATGGTACGCTTGTCGGCCCGGACCGGGAGATCTCTTACATATTCGGCGAATTGGACTGGAAAGCCGTACGAACCGGCGCGGAAATAAACGTTGCCAGTCTTGCGGGTTATCGCCGCCATATCGGCCTCGCATAGTCGAGCCGCCGATTCAACTAGCGTATTGAGCACGGCCTGCAAGTCGAAGGCCGAACGACTGATCACCTTGAGCACATCCGCTGTCGCCGTTTGTTGTTGCAGCGACTCGCTCAAATCCTCGGTGCGCTCTCGCAATTCCCTGAGCAACCGAGTGTTCTCGATGGCGATGACTGCCTGGGCAGCAAATTGCTGCAGGAGCGCGATCTGCTTTTCGGAAAACCGCCGGTTCTCCTGTCGGAAGATCATGACGTTGCCTACGACACGTTCGTCTTTCACAAGCGGCACCGCTAGTAGGCAGCGTGCGCCCCCGAGATCGACCAGCGCCCGACGGTTGGAGTCTCCGGTGCGATAGGCGTCCGACTCGAGCAGGTCCGCGATTTCGACGAACGCTTCACCTTCTAAGAGGCGCGCGGGCGCGGTGGCCGGACCGTAATTGAGGGGTTGCTTGCGCCGGGACTCATCGTAAGCGGCGGGCAGGCCAAAAGTGGCCGCTGTATGGAATTGCCGGCCATCGTAGGTGTTGAGCACGCCAAAACTGGCGTCGCAGAGCTGCATCGCCTTGCTCAGCATCGCGTCGAACACCGGGGTGAGATCGCCGGCCGATCGACTGATGACGCTCAGCACTTCCGATGTCGCGGTCTGCTGCTCCAGCAATTCAGTCAACTCCTGCGTCCGCGCCTGCACCTCCTCGAACAGGTGGACATTACCGATGGCGATCACCGCCTGGTCAGCGAAGGTTTGCAGCAAGGCAATCTGCTTATCGCTGAACGGATGGACCTCCGCTCGACGTAGCACGATCGCACCGATGCCTTCGCCATCCCGCAGCAGCGGCGCGCCAAGGAGTGTGCGGCAACCATCGGCACGCGACATTTCGTGCGCTTTCGCAAAGTCCGAACCTTCGTCGGAAAGCACGTCGTGCACGTGTACCGGGCGCCTGTCGGCCACAGCACGGCCCGAGATCGACGCCCGGTCGTTGGACCAGCGCTGCTGACTCATCGAAATCGGGCCGTGGTGGGCGCCGAGGCGCAGTTCGCCGCCCTCCTTCAACACCACGACAGCATCATAGGCATCGCAGAGCTCGCAGGCACTTTCAACGATGGCGCTAAGAACCGGCCCGACATCGGTGGGCGAGGAGGCGATGACGCGGAGGATGTCGGCGCTACCTGTCTGGTGCTGCAGCGCTTCGCTGAGATCATTTGTACGCTGGCGCAGTTCCTTTAATAGCCTTGCGTTCTCCATCGCAATGACCGCTTGGGCTGCGAAATTCCGGACCAGTTCGATCTGCTTGCTTCCAAAAGGGCGGACCTCGCGGCGATAGATGGCGAAGGCACCAACCAGTTCATCATTCTTGAGCATTGGTACAAGGAGAAGGGTGCGCGCTCCGGCGGCGTCGACAAGCTCGCAGAATCGTGGGTCGCGATCGATGTAGCTTGGCTCGTTTCTGACGTCTGCAATGTGAACAATCTCTTTCGTGCGAATGACCCGGTTTAAGGGAACATCCGGATGGGAGTGATGGACCACCCCGCCACGACGTCTCGCCTCAGCATAGGCTGGCGGCGCGCCATGTAGCGCAGCCGTGGCAAAATCCTTGCCATTATAAAGGAACAAATTTCCGAACTCGGCTTGGCAAAGCTGGAGCGCCTTGTCGACCATTGCGTCGAATACCGGTTCCAAATTGCCGGCCGATGAATTGATGACCCGCAGCACTTCGGCGGTGGCTTTCTCCCGCTCGAGCGCCTCGTCGCGCTCACGTCTTAAGCGTCTTTGCTGGTCACCGGGCATCGCTTTGGATGAGCCTTGCCTCGTCGGCGTGTCGCGCGTCGATTTGCCTGTCTTGCTGTCCGCGTTTACGCGCCGCTTCATTGTGGTCCCCAGTGCCGGTCCATGGCGATCCTAACCGCTGAGGCCAACACGCTGGAAGCTCTCATCGCAGCGCAGCAAAGTTTGCCCCCCTTCCGTGCTGGTGGCAAAAGCGGAGTCCTGCTATTCGGGACCAAACGCGATTACCTCGGATTCTGTTTTCCCGGTCCTCCAAGCGCGCGGGTCAATTCCCTGACGTCACTTAGATGTTCGATATCGTTGACCAGCGACATGACATGCTGCGCGCCAGCCTTGCCGACCACAGGGACGGCAAAGTTCAGGAACTTGTGCTCGAGCGAAGAATCCGACATCGGGCGTTGAGCGTCCCCCTCGGCAACTTCGACCGTCTCGCGTAAGGATTGGCCATCCGCAAGGATAATCTCGACGCTTGCGCCGCGCCCCTTCGGTAGCTTCGCGATGAGTTGCTCTGACGGCTTCACCGATATTTTTTCAACGAGGGCGCTCACGTCCTGTCTCCGCCAGCGGTCCTTCTCGAATTGTGAAACTGTCACATCGCCATCCAGGAGGCCCATGGCGAAACAAACAGGAAGGCTGTGATCGGCGGTTCCTTTTGTCTGCGGCCGGAATTTGGCTGGATCTGCAACGCGCTCGATGATCCCGGGATAAGTTTCGACCGTGATTGAGCGGATGTCTTCGGTTCGACCCTTTATCCTATTGCTCAGCAACACGGCAGCCTCGGTCACGGCCTGCAACTCGATCTGAACGGGAAAGCTTTTGAATGCAACACGGGGCAAGCGGTATCCCGCAGGCTCGAGGTCGACGGTAAAGCCTGCCTTGGCAGGTTTCATTTTTGACGCAAGCCATTCCAACGTGCCGGTAGGGCCTGTAAAGCCCTGAGCTGCGAGTCGAGTTGCAAAGACCCCGTCGGCCGCGGTTGCCGCGAGCCCCATCGCCTTCATCATGCTAATCGCGCCGCTGTTGACGACAAAACTCGTGAAACCGCGCGCGCCGGAAATTCCGACCGCATTCGCAATCGCCTCCTTCGGCAAATCCCATATCTTGCCTGCTATCAGAGGGATGCCGTACGAGGCGGCGCACAGGGGGTGGAAGCCCCGTTCGATGAACGAAATTGCATCGTTGACCCGCATGCTGGCCTCGTAGCCAGCGACCATCGCTTCGATGAGATCGGGGCCACTGCGCCCCTTATCTTCGCAGAGCGCGAGCGCGGTTGGCAGCACCTCGCTCGGGTGAAGCGGCTCGGTGCCGATATAGGTGTCGTTCATGTCGAGGGAACGGACGAGCACACCATTGACGAAGAGCGCGCCCTCGATGGTCGCGGGTCGCGGATAGCCGATAATTGTCACGGTGCTGCCGTCGCCAAAGGTGTTTCGGATGGTGCTCTCGGCGATGTTAGCAGGTTCCGACCCTACAGCACCAAACGCGCAGCCGAGCGTGTCCAGCAGCACGCGCTTGACCGAAGCAACCACATCTTGCGGTAGCTTGTCGTATTTAATCGACAGAGCAAATTCTGCAAATCTCTGCTCAAGCGGCGTTTTCTGGTCGCTGCTGTCACCGGCGGCAAATGCCGGAGTCACCAAATGAGAGCTCTCCAGCCAGAAGCTGCTCGAAGCGAGACTTGCTGGAAAAGCCATTGCGGCTCGGCGCAAAAAACAACGGCGATTCATCAATGCCCCCTTTTATAAAAATGCAGAGACAGCGATCAGCAATGAGAAAATTGTCGTCGAAATATCCGGACGGCACGGACGTGACGCGAAGGGGCTTGCATTTGTCCGCAAGCGAGAGGGCAGTATGGTCAAAAGAGTCAGTTTTCGAAAGCCCAAATGTCCGCTTCGGGTCAACAGCGACGTTTCTGGGCGCGTCCGGGCACTTCCAGTTTGGCCTCAAATGCCGACGTGCCGGGCACCGACGCGATCTTCGCCTACGGGCCCAATACCAGACTTTTCAGTACCTGGAAGGGGCGCCCGTCATCGGCAAATTCAATGTTCTGCCAGACGGGAGGAGATCGCCATGACAGGCGCGCCAACTTCAGGCCGGGACAAACTGGCATCTGATTTCAGGTCGGGGGCCGTAATCGTCCGGTTTTGACTCGGCGTAACCTGATGTGGTGGAAGCTAGGTACACTTCTCTCGGTTGTGAAGACGAGTCTGCCGTCGCGGCGAATCCTGATTTCGACTAGCAGAAATGCTGTCGAGTTGCTCAGTGCCTCGAGGCGCGGATCTCATCCCAACGCTCGAGCCCGCGGCGATCGGCTTGCGCTTCGGGCAGACGCAGCGACCAAGCCCCAGCGGAGATCCAGTCGTGGTTCGCTTGCATGTAGAACGTTTCATTCGCAGCCGGGTTGTTCGCCGATCCCTGGCGCTCGGAATCATCGCTCTGGGCGGATGGGCGCTGTTACCGTATGCGACCTACCGAATCGCTCCTTCCGCATTTGTCAACGCCGAGCTCATGCGGGTGACCGCACCGATCGCGGGTCAGCTCTCGCCTGATCTTCCACGCAAGGGCGAATATTTCCAGCGCACCCGGGTGGTGCCGCTGGTCGAGGCGCGTTCGCCGGATCGCCGGCACCTCATGGATCTTGATCAGCAGCTTGCCGTGTCAACCAAGCGCGCCGAGCTGGCAAGCCGGCAACTGGAGGAAATCGCCGAGCTCGATCGCAAGCTCCGCGAGCGCAGCGAGGACTATCGTTTGGGGATGGTCGCGCGCCTGAGCCACGAGATCGGCGAAACGGAAGTTGAAAAAGGCGGCTGTCTCGCCGAGGCGCGGCAGCGCAACGATGTCGCGGGCCGGATGGAGAGGCTCGTGAAGCTCGGCATCAGTTCGCAGATCCGCTCCGGTGAGGCCCAAGCCTCGCAGGAGGCAACCGCAACGCGCTGCCAGATGGCCGACGAACGCCTGCGGCGCCTCAGGACCGAGTTGGGGGCGGCCGAGAAGGGCATCTATCTTCGCGGCGATGCCAATGACGTGCCCTATTCCCAGCAGCAACGCGAGCGACTTGTTCTCCGCCGCCAGGAGCTCGAGACAGACCAATTGCAAAACAGCTCACGCTCCGCGCAGCTGGCCGCCGAAATCGCAGAGGAGCGCGCTCGGCTCGGTCGTCTCGATCACTACGATCTGTCCTTGCCCGCCGCTCATGTGGTCTGGTCGGTCGCGGCGAGCCCAGGCTCTATGGTGACGGAAGGGCAATCGGTCTTCGATTTTGCAGATTGCGAACGCCGATTCATCGTTGTTGAACTGCCCGAGCGCGATTTCGAGAAGATCAAGGCCGGAGATGCAGCCACCGTCCGCCTGATTGGGAGCCGCGAATGGAAAACCGGCCAGGTCCGGCAGGTCCGCGGTTCGGCAGCATACGGCGATGATCGACTGCTTGCGGCTCGGGTGCCGCGGCCCGATCCGGGCAGCATTACCGTCGAGATATCGCTTCCGCCGAATGGGACGCCGGCCAACAGCAACGGCTCCTGCGATATCGGACGGTTGGCTGAAGTGCGCTTCGAGCGCAGAGTCGACGGCCTGCTCCGATTGGTCAGCTCGAAATTGAAATGGTTGACCGCTCGCCTGGAGCTTGACCAGTCGTCCCTGTGAGCGAGACGTTCCATGCAGGCTATGACTCTGCCTTTCTCTCAGCTGTTCGCGCCGATGCTGGTCAGCTTTGCCGCGATGTACCTGTTGGCGCCGACCTTTCCAGTCGCGCGCCTTTGGGTACGTGTCGCGGTTTTTGCCGTAGTTTGGCTTGTGGTCGCCCGCTATCTCGAATGGCGTATTTTCTCCACCGTGCTGCCGGCGAGCGGGACCTGGTATCAGGTTGGCTGGATCTGGTTCTGTCTCTTCGTCGAGCTTTTGACCTTCACGGATCAGTTCATTCTCTATCTGACTTTTCTTCGCAGGACTGATCGCCGCAGTGAAGCCGATCAGCACGAACGTCGGCTTCGCAGCCTGCCGGCTGACGAACTGCCCTCGGTCGACGTCCTTATTCCGACCTATGACGAGCCATTCGAGGTGCTGGAAAAGACGATCACCGGCGCGCTCTGCCTGGACTATCCAAACTTCCAGATCTGGGTCCTGGATGAGGGTCGGAGGCCTTGGCTGAAGGAGCTCTGCGAGCAAAAGGGCGCCGGCTATCTCACCCGCGCCGACAACGCGAATGCCAAGGCCGGCAATATCAATCATGCCCTGACGAAGACAAGTGGCGAGTTCTTCGCGATCTTTGATGCGGACTTCGTACCGCAGCGCAATTTCCTGATGCGCACAATGGGCTTCTTCGCCGATCCAAAGATAGGGATCGTTCAGATCCCGCACACCTTCTACAATGAGGACCCGATGCAGGCCAATCTCGGCCTGCACAGGGGGCTGCCGGACGAACAACGGTTCTTCTTCGATTCCATCATGCCCGCGCGCGACGGCTGGGATGGAGCCTTCTGTTGTGGTTCCAACTCCGTCACACGGCGTGGAGCACTCCGGGCAGTCGGAGATGCCTTGCCGACCCAGTCCATTACGGAAGACATCCTGCTGACGCTGGTCCTGCTACGCAAAGGGTACATAACCCGATATCTTCGCGAGCCGCTGGCGATCGGCTTGGCGCCAGAAAGCCTAGATGCCTTTTTCGTGCAGCGGCAACGCTGGGCGCGTGGCGCGATCCAGACGCTGTATCTTGCTGCCGGCCCGCTCGGTCCCGGACTGGGCTTGATGCAACGGCTCCTCTTCTTTCCTACGCATTGGCTCTCAATGGGCCTGCGCGCGCTCGCGGTCGTGGTGGTTCCGATCGTGTTCATGTGGACTGGGCTGGCGCCTGTCGTCGACGTCACCCCTGAGTCGGTCTTCTACTATTTGTTTCCCGCGATCCTGGCGCTCAACGGCGGCGTCTCCTGGTTCGCGCCGCACGAACATTTTCCGCTCGCCGCTCAGGTCTCGGCGACGATCCAAAGCTTCAAGCTCCTGCCGACGGTGCTCGGGACTCTCGTCAAGCCGAAGGGACATGCATTCAGGGTGACGCCCAAGGGTGCTGCAGCGCGGTGCTCAAGCTACGCCGCGGACATATTCTGGCCGTCGGCGGCTCTCATAGCGCTGACCGTTATCGGTCTGGTCCTGAACACCATCCCGGAATGGCGGATCATCGATCATCCGGCCGCATTGCCGATGGTCGCCTTCTGGTCGGTCGTGAACATCGTCGTGCTCTTTTTCGTCTGCATGACCTCGCTGCAGGCGCGGATGGGGCGTTCCGAGGAACGTTTCGATGTCGACGAATCGGTCTTGATCGAGACTGAGGCCGGCGAGCGATTTTCCGGGCGCGTGAGCAACATCTCCCTCTCCGGCGCCGGCGTCCTCCTCGGTTCCAGCATTGACGGTCCTCGTCCCGGAGAGCCGCTGCGCATGCACATCATGCAGGTGGGCTGGGTCGATGCGATGATTGTGCAACAAAGAGGCCAGCTCATCGGAGTGCAGTTCAAATTGCCGCAATCGCTTGAACGAGACCTGCTGATCCGCAAGCTCTTTACCGTCGCCCGTCTGAAGGCGAACGGTGCCGTCGCGTGCTCGGTGAACCGGGCGATGCTCAAGAACATCTGGTCGATGGCCGCGCCGTTGCCTCAAATTGCTAAAAACGGCGCCAAGTCCGCAACGCTTCTGCCGGCTGAGCGTCTGCCGGCAGAGAGCCTGCTCATTCGACCTCAACCGCGGATCGACGATTTGGCGCGCCTTGCCGGAGTTCGAAGCGGGCATCCGGCAAGTTTCACTGAATCCGGCTTTGGCCCGCTAGCCGGCACGGTGCTCTAAGCTAAAGCGCGATGGCTTTAGGTGGAATCGACATCGCGCATTAGCTCTCGGCTCGAGCATTATCTTTTCGGAAACAGCGGCGCACTTTTCCGAATCATGCTTGGGCCATCAAGCCGAGCCGATTGCTGTTGCTCCGTCGACCGCTCCGCGAGCTGGTCGGTTGAGCGCAACTCCTTTGTGAATGCCGTCAGTCTCCTTCTAGGTTCTGCCACAAACCTGGATCGAAATAAGCAAGCCTGTCTTACCCAAGGCTCTGGGGTTGCAGGGGTGGAGGGAACATCTTGATCGATCACGGCAGCGATCTCCGCCAAGCGCGTTTGACGTTCTGGACCTCGCTATTTGTGGCGGTCGCCTGCATCGCGATTGTCGCGCTCAGCGGCTGGCGCGAGTGGTCCTCGCGACTGACGGTGCTGAAGAGCTCCGAAACGGATATGGCCAATCTGGCTCGATCGGTGACGCAGCACGCCGACGACACGTTCGAACTCGCGGACACCGTTCTAAACGTGTTGGTTGCTCAACTCGAACTCGAAGGAATCAGCCCAGCGGCAATCGGCAAGATTCAGACCTTGCTGACGCGACGCAAAGCCGCGAACCGGATCCGTGCCGTGTTCGTCTATGACGAAACGGGCCGCTGGCTTGCAACCAGCGAGTCCATGGATTTCGCCGGTCTCAACAACAGCGACCGAGACTATTTCCAGCATCATCGTGCCGTGGCCGAACGAGGAACCTTCATTGGGCATCCGGTGAAGAGCAGGTCGGGCGGACAATGGATCATCACCGCGTCAAGGCGCTTCAATCATCCTGACGGCCGTTTTGCCGGAGTTGCCCTTGCAACGATCGATGTCGACTATTTTCTGCAGTTTTATCGCGGATTCGACGTTGGCCAGAACGGCTCGATTGCACTGACGGCCACTGATGGCGTTGTCCTGGCACGGAGCCCGGACAACGGATATACGGGCCGCGATTTATCGAGTGCTCCGCTCTTCAAGGAAATCGGCGAGCGGCCGGCTGCCGGTGCCTACTACTTCACGTCGCCGCTCGACGGCGTCCGGCGCCTGAGCTTTTATCAGCTCAGCCGTCGCTACCCTGTTCTCGTGGTTGCCACGGAATCGGAAGATGACGTCCTGGCCCCCTGGCGCGGCGCCGCGCTAACACGCATCACTGCGGTACTGGGGCTGACATGTGGGCTCGCCGTCGCGGGTCTCCTGCTGGTTCATCAGTTGCACCAGCGGCAAAAGATGGCCGCAGCTCTGGTAGCCAAGGAGGCCGACTTTCGCCTCCTCGCGGAGGCGTCGGGAGACATGGTCATGCGCATAGGGGTCGATGGACAGATCCTCTATGCGTCACCGTCCAGCGCTCGAATTCTCGGCTGGGCTCCGAACGAGTTGGTGCATACGTCAGCCCTCGCCGGCATAAATCCCGCGGATCTGGCACGGGTCGAGCACACGATCTCCGCGTTGAAGAACGGCGAAGCCGAGGAGGCAAGGCTCGCGTATCGCACCCGTCATCGCGAGAAAGGAGAAATCTGGATCGAAGCGGCGCTGCGCATCACCAGGAGTCCACAGTGCGGCGACATCAACGGCGTGGTGGCGATCTCGCGCGACGTGACCGAGCATAAGGATCTTGAGAAAAAGCTGGCGGCTCTCGCCATTTCGGATGGCCTGACGGCGTTGGCGAACCGCAGACATTTCGACGAGCGGCTCGAGACGGAATGGGATCGGGCGAGGCGCGAAGGAACACCCTTGTCGCTGTTGCTGATGGATGTCGATCATTTCAAGGGATTCAATGACCAGTACGGTCATCAGGCCGGCGATGCGTGTCTCCGCTCAATCGCCAGGATCCTGGTGGAGCAGGCCAGACGCCCGGCAGACGTGGCGGCTCGGTACGGTGGTGAGGAATTCGCCTTGCTGTTGCCGAACACAGATGCTGAAGGTTGCGAGCAGGTCGGCGAACGAATCCGGCGGGCGATTCAGGAACTCGGCATCCTGCATGCGCTCAACCCGCCATCCAAGCAAGTCACCGTGAGCATTGGCGGCGCAACGCATGTTCCGCCAACGGACAAGGCGGATTGCACGTCATTGGTCGCCGCTGCTGACAAGGCGCTCTACGCCGCCAAAGAGAGCGGGCGCAACCGCATCGTGATGTCGGGGCAAGTCGTGGCGTGGCCCGGTTCGATACGGGCTTGAAGTGGCATTCGAGCGAAGTGCTTTTGGATCGCGACGGGATCGGTCGTGAGGTCGTAGGGTGACCTCAATTCCTAAACGCCGCGATGAACTGCGAGGATTTCAATCTCCTGAGCGGCAATGCGTCCGCATTTGCATAGTTTATTGCGGCGACGTTTCGGCCGGGTAGTCTCTTCCCATGGAACGAGAACTCCGACGCCTCGAACGGAACGCCCGCCATCAAGCAGCTCTGTCTGCTGACGAGCGCACAAGGGCGGCCTTGCTCGAAATCGCGGAGGAGTACCGGTTACGCGCCGATGACCTCGAGGCCCAAAGCGGCAAACCGACTGAGGCAGGAGGTCGAAAGGGCTCGTAATCGCGCTCTTTGGCACTCTCGGGGGATTGACTGCCAAGCCGATGAGGAACAGCGTTGTTCCATCATCGCCCGGTTCGTGGCTTCTATCGGTGACTGAGAGACCAATTGTGCTCCCGCCTACTCAAACAGGGGGCAACGGTCATGCCGATTTCACGGCTGATTGCGAACATCGATCTCACCCGCGAACAAGAGCACGTTCTTGAACTGGCCTTCAACCACGCCCTACGCAAGCTCGATTTGATCGGCCGAAGTGATCCGCTCTGTGATCTCGTTGCCAAGAGGATGATCGAAATTCACATGCGCGGCGTTACTGATGCCGTCGCTCTTGCCGAGATGACAGTCCGGGAAATCAAGGTAGCGAAACAGTAACAGCGCCCCTGGTCATGCGTGCTGGGTCAGTCAAGCAAGGCATTATTCGCAGTCGAAAAAAGTGGTCGGTGTTGGCGCGAAGCTGACATCAGCAACGATTCATGAAGACGTCGTTCTAGACCAAGCCTTGCGTCGCAAGATTCTCCTTGGTCCGACCGAAGTTACGACCCGACGTTACGACCAGCCTTGACCTGATCCTCGTCGTCCCACGCGACGTTGTTGAGGTCCAGGTAGCTCGAAACCGGCCGAGCCAGCGGCAGTCATCAAGTTGACCGGTCCAGCAAAATACTGGCAGGATGCCGATATGGCGGCGATCCGGAAACACACTGGTGCGCTCCTGAATGCGTGATGCTGCATGCAGCAGCGAAGCGCGTATGGGCTGGCCTAGGGGAGCGGTGACGCTGGGTATCGGCTGATGGCGATGCCGCTGCCCGAGACTGCAGCACAACGATCGTCGTCAAGGCAGGAGAGGTCAGTGAAAAGGCGGGCAGTCGTTTTGGGAGGCGCGGCGGCGCTGTTATGGCGCGGGGCGGGCGCCCAGACGCGCGGCGGACCGCCGTCCCGGCTTGGCATTCTACGCTACGGAGGACCGTCGAGCGACGAGACCCTTGAGCCGTTTCTCGCAGGCATGAGCGCGCTTGGCTATGCGGAGGGGAAGACGGTCTCCTACGATTATCGTCATGCCGACAATGACGGGCAGCGGCTCGCCGCTCTCGCCGCCGAGCTCGCTGCGACCAAGCCCACCATCATGATGGCTTTCGGAGGCGATATCGCGCCCTATGTGCGGGATGCAGCGAAGAACCTGCCGATCGTATTCTCGGTCAGTGCCGACCCCGTCAAGCTCGGACTGGTGGCGAGCCTGAGCCGGCCGCAGCGCAACGCGACCGGCGTGACGTTCCTGCATGACGAACTCGGCTCGAAGCGGCTGCAGCTCCTGAAGGAGGCCGTGCCGCGCATCTCCCATGTCGCATTCCTGTGGAATCCCAACCATCTCGACAATGAGCTCGAAGATACGCAACGGGCGGCCCAGCAATTGGGAGTGAAGCTGCTGTCGCTGCCGGTTCGAACGGTCGACGAGCTTGCGCCGGCTCTCGACAAGGCCACGGCGGCCCAGGTCGATTCAGTCTACGTCGTCACGTCGACGCTGATGATAAACCTGATGCCGCGCATCGTCGGCTATGCAGACGAGCGTCGGTTGCCGCTGATCGGCGGTTGGGGCGCCTGGGCCTCCGGCGGCGGGCTGATGTCCTACGGACCCGACGTCAACGTGATGGTGAGACGCACGGCGGCGTATGTCGACAGGATCCTGAAGGGAGCGCAGCCGTCCGAGCTGCCGGTCGAGCGGCCCACCAAATTCCTGCTGACCATCAACTTGAAGGCGGCCAAGGCGCTCGGCCTGATAGTCCCTGAGAGTTTTCTGATCGGTGCCGATCAAGTGATGGACTGACGCGCCGCTTGCGTTCGAGCCAGGGCGGACGTGTCTCGCAGAATGTGTGGAGGATCTGCAAGATCCATCGCGGACAACCGGTCAGCGCGCGCGTTCCTGCCGTTTCGCCAGCAGGAAGACGGGCACCGAAGCAAGTTGAGCGAGGATCGAGAATGCGATCAGCCCGGCCTTCGAATTTTCGTACAGCAGGCCCGCCACGATGCTGCCAACGAGCCAGCCGACGCCGTAGCCCGCGTAGTACAGCCCGAAGGCGAAGTTGCGCTTTCCTTCGGGCAGCACCTCGGCGACGATCGCCTTGAGCAGCGTGTCCTGGATCGCGTAGCCGACGCCCCAGAGCAGCATTCCGAACAGGACCAGCCAAAAGCCGCCGAGAAACACGAAGGGCGAGAATGCGGCCGAGACGCATACGGCGGCGATCACCACCGGAAGTCCGGTCCGGTCGTAAGCTTTTCCGAAGGCCAGATTCGCCAGCACGCCGAAGGCGGTCGAGGCGGCGAGCATCACGGGGATCCATTGTTCGGACGCGATCCCGGCCTTGGTCAAATGGTAGGAGATGAGCTCGAAGCTCATCAGCCCCGCGGCGAACATCGCGCCGGCCAGCATATAGAGCCAATAGGCCCTGCAGAAGTCCTTTGCCGGAGCCGTCCCGCCTTGATCGAGGCTTGACGGCAGCGGGAAGTTCACCCGTGCGACCACCAGCGCGACGAGCGCCGCCGCGGCCGAGATCGCCAGCAGCGCGTATCCGGTCCGAAGGTCTCCCTTCAGCAGAAGCACCGCCGCGACGATGAGCGGACCAAGGGTCGCGCCGAACTCGTCCAGCGCGGTGTTCAGCGCGTACACCCAGCCCTTGCCGAGCTCAGCCGTCGTATAAGAGAGCATCGCCTCGACCGTGGGCTTGCGAAGCGCGCGCCCGATGCGCTCGGCCAGGATGAGCGCGGCCGCGACCTGCCAGCTTCCGGCGAGCGCCATCGCCGGCACCGCGAAGAGGTTGATGGCGTAGCCGACGAACGTGATGAGCCAGTAGCGGCCGGTCCGGTCCGCCGCGTAGCCGGCGGGAAGGCGCAGGGCGTAGCCGAGAAACTCGCCAAGCCCCGCCGTGGCGCTGACGATGGCCGCGCTCGCGCCGAGCGAGGCCATGAACGGCCCGTTGATGCTGGCGCCGCCTTCGTAGGTGATGTCGCCGAACAGGTTGACGATGCCCGTCGTCATCACGAAGAGAAACGCCGGAGAGCCGAAGTCACCTGTTTTGCGGGACTGCGCCATCCGCAATCCTCCACCATCCTCGTGCAGACGCGGCGTGCCGCCGGTCAACGCGGCGTGAATTGGTTCAGGTCGTCAATACCCATCTGCTGCTCGAGTCGGGCCACGCGAGCGGCCATCTTCTCGAAGCCGTCCTCCCCGAAGATCTCGTGCTCCTTCTTCTCGAATTCCTCGGCCATGGCGTCGTATTCGCTCGACGAGACCACGTCCTTCAGCTTTGGGAAGAGGTCGGTATCCTCCCGCGCGGCGTGCGGCCGGTACATCGTGATGAAGGATTGCATCGAGCCGACGAGCTGCTTGCGGCCATCGGCGTCGGTCCGGCTCCTGGGCGCAAGCAACAGGATGGTCTCCGTGACCTTTCGACCGGCCTCGTGCTGGCGCAGCAGGACGTCCACGAGATCGGTCATCTTCCCGGCCTTCTTGAAGCGCGGGAAGACGTGCTGCTCCTCGGACTTCTCATGGTAGTTGTTGATGAAATCGCGAATGACCTCGGCCGATTGCGTGATCAGCGCAGGGTCGAAATCCGCGTTGAACGAGAGCTTCCGCATGCCGGCCTCGTAGAGCAGCAGCACGCGATCGAGCACGCCGTGCTCGCGCATTAGGTCCTCCGGTGGCGTGACGTCCTCGTCCTTCTTTCCTGTGACCGCTTGCTTCAACGTCTCGCCGATGCCCCGCTCATCGGCCAGCGCCCGCGTGGTGAGAATGGCCGGCGCTGCGACGGTTACCAGCGTGGTTCCGAGCAAAAGCCGACGGCGCTTGTCTGGCACGATGACTTTCATGGCCGGCACTCCCGAATGCGGTGCTGATATGGCTTCGCCGGTTTCCGGCGAGACGGCGTCAACGTGCAACGGAAAGCCTCGTTCCAATCACGAAGTCTGGCAAAAAAGCGTGCCCACCATTCTCGGTGGGAAGATGAGTGATGAGACGATGGCAGGTAGCCCGGCGGCAAGCGCAAGCAAAACTGCCCGAAGATTGCCTTGCGGTTCGCAGCTTCTAGAACTGATACCGCCGCAATCCCCCATCCACCGGGATCACCGTGCCGGTGATATACCGCGCCACCGGTGAGGCCAGGAACACCGCGAGCGCGGCCAGATCCTCCGGCTCGCCCCAATAGCCGACCGGGATCTCTTCCTCGGCAAAGCGCTCGCGATAGTCCGGCGGATAGTTGCGGCGGATCTGCTCGCTCATGATGCGGCCGGGCGGAATGCAGTTGATGGTGATGCCGTGCTCGCCGATCTCGCGCGACAGGCCCTTGGCCCAGGCATGCACGGCGGCCTTGGCGGCGAAGGCGGCGTTGAGGCCTTCGGGCTCGGACTTGCCGGTGATGTTGACGATGCGGCCCCATTTGCGCGCGATCATCTGCGGCAGCAGCGCATGGGCAATGCGGCGGTAGCTGGTGAAATTCAGCGCGATCGCCTCGTCCCATTTGCTGTCGGGCGCATCGACCGGCAACGGGCGGCTGCCGCCGGCATTGTTGACGAGAATGTCGACATGGCCGAGCTCTTTCAGCGCGAAGGCGGCGATCGTCTCGGCCGCGTCCTTGGCCATGATGTCCTGCTCGAGCGGCGTGATCAGCCCGCCACCGACCTCTTTCGCCAGCTCGGCCAGCAGCTCGGTACGCCGCGCCACGCCGACGACGCGCACGCCCTCGGCGGCAAGACCCTTGGCGATGGCGCGGCCGATGCCGATGCTCGCGCCGGTGACGACTGCGGTTTTCGATTTGAGCCCGAGGTCCATGGTCACACGCTCTCTTGGTCGTTCTTGCTTGTTGCTGTTGGTTTCCTGCCCTGTCCCGGCCGGGGTGATTTGCCCGATGGGGACGAGCAGTGGTAACCAAGAGGCTTGCCGAAGGACAAGAGCCTTGGCGAAGGAAACACCAAAAAGAAAAGGCGTCGAGCGATGGTCTGGGATCCGCAGCAATATCTGAAGTTCTCCGGCCACCGGCTGCGGCCCGCCGTCGATCTCTTGATGAGGATTCCGGATTTTGCTCCGCGCACGATCGCCGATCTCGGGGCCGGCGCCGGCAACGTGACCAAGCTGATCAAGGAGCGCTGGCCGGAGGCCAGCGTGACCGGCGTCGAGGGCTCAGCCGAGATGGTCGCGGCCGGGCGCAAGGCCGCGCCGGACGTGGAATGGTCACATGAAGACCTCGGCCATTGGCGCCCAGCCAAGCAATACGACTTGATCTATTCCAATGCCGCACTGCACTGGCTGCCCAATCATGCGGCACTGTTTCCGTCCGTCATGGAGAAGGTGACGCCCGGCGGCATGCTTGCGGTGCAGATGCCGCGCAACTTTACCGCGCCGTCGCATGTGCTGATCGGCGAGACCGCGCTCGATGGTCCGTGGCGATCGAAGGTCGAGCATCTCGTCACGCCGCCGCCGGTCGAGGGGCCGGCCTTCTATCACGATCTTCTTGCGCCGATGTCGGCCAACATCGACATCTGGGAGACCGAATATCTGCAGGTGCTGGAAGGCGAGAACCCGGTCAAGGAATGGACCAAGGGGACCTGGCTGACGCGCTATCTCGACGTGCTCGCGGGCGAGGAGAAGATCGCGTTCGAGGCCGCCTATGGCATGCGCGTTGCGAAGGCCTATCCGAAGAATGCGGCGGGACAGACCCTGTTCCCGTTTCGCCGTCTGTTCATGGTCGCGCAGCGCAAGGGCTGATGCATTGCCGCAATGCGACATAAGCGCTCGTTCCGCTGGGCGCGCGGGTGCCGGGTTGCGCATACGGCACGCGGCAAGCTAGCTTGGCTGCTGCAAATTGGGCTTAGGTCTAGTTGTTCGGCTTGCGGATAGCTGCCACTACTGACCTGCAAAACAAAAAGAACCCGGTTTTCCAGGTTGTTGGGGAGGTCTTCATGCGCAAACTGCTCTTTGCGGTCGCGGCAGCCGCGCTCGCTCTGGCTCCTGCCATTGCACACGCCCAAAATCCGATCGTCATCAAGTTCAGCCACGTCGTCGCCAACGACACGCCGAAGGGGAAGGGCGCGCTGAAATTCAAGGAGCTCGCCGAGAAATACACCGACGGCAAGGTCAAGATCGAAGTCTACCCGAACTCCACGCTCTACAAGGACAAGGAGGAGATCGAGGCGCTGCAGCTCGGCTCGGTGCAGATGCTCGCGCCATCCACAGCGAAGTTCGCCCCGCTCGGCATCAAGGAATTCGAAGCGCTCGACTTGCCCTGGCTGTTCAAGGACGATGCGACCTATTCCAGCGCGATGAAAGGCACCGTCGGCAAGTGGCTGTTCCAGAAGCTCGAAGCCAAGGGCATCACCGGGCTCGCTTATTGGGACAATGGCTTCCACATGCTCTCCGCCAACCGGCCCTTGCTGAAGCCGACCGATTTCCAGGGGCTCAAGTTCCGCATCTCCGGATCGAAAGTGGCCGACCAATATCTGCGCATCATGGGCGCGATCCCGCAGATCATGGCGTTCTCCGAAGTCTACCAGGCGCTGCAGACCGGGGTGGTCGACGGCTGCGAGAACACCGCGTCCAATTATCTGACGCAGAAGTTCTACGAGGTGCAGAAGGACATCACCGTGTCCTATCACGCCCATCTGCAATATGCCGTCATCGTCAATTCGAAGTTCTGGTCGGGGCTGCCGCCCGATATCCGCGCCCAGCTCGACAAGGCGATGGCTGAGGCGACCGACTACACCAATTCGATCGCGCGCCAGGAGAACGAGGACGCGCTGGCCGAGATCAAGAAGACGGGCAAGACCAATCTGCACTACCTCACCGATGCCGACCGCAAGGCCTGGCAGGAGGCGATGCAGCCGACTTATAAATGGGCAAAGGGCAGAGTCGGGCAGGAGGTGCTCGATCTCGTTGCCAAGGAACTCGACGTCAAGATGAACTGACGGCCGCGCCCTAACAAGAACAATAGCAACGGTCGGGAGTGATCGCGCTCCCGGCCGTTTCGCTCTTGATTGATGAGACGATGCTGGGGGGACCAAGTTGCTGCGTGTGTTGAACCGTTTTCTCGATCACCTCGAGGAGTGGCTGATCGCGACGATGATCGCGGCTGCGACGTCGCTCATCTTCGTCGCCGTACTGCACCGTTACGGCGCCGGACTGTCGATCGACATCGCCAAATGGGCGGAAGCGCGCAAGCTTGCTTTCCTGGCCGTTCCGGCGCGTGCGACGTTCACCTGGCTTGCCGCGCTCGACCTGTCCTGGGCCCAGGAGCTCTGCATCTACATGTTCATCTGGATGGCGAAGTTCGGCGCCGCCTACGGTGTGCGGACCGGCATCCATGTCGGCGTCGATGTGCTGGTCAATATCCTTCCCGGCGGATCGCGCCGGCGCGTCATCACCTTCGGGCTGTTGTGCGGTGCGCTTTTCACGGCGATCGTCGCCTATTTCGGCGCCGCGTTCGTCGGCCAGATGTGGCAGACCGGCCAGCAGTCCAACGATCTGGAAGCGCCGATGTGGATGGTCTATCTCACCATCCCGCTCGGCTCCGGCCTGATGTGCTTCCGCTTCCTGCAGGTCGCCTGGTCGTTCTACCGCACCGGCGAGCTGCCGCATCACGACATGGCCGGCGTCGAGGGCGTCGATGTGGACCCGGTGCATCCGGCACCGGTCACGCCCACCCAAGTGGTCCGGGACGAGCGCAGCCCGCTCGGCTGGATCCTGATGCTGCTGCCGGTGCTGATCGTCGCGCTGTGCTTCGCCCATGCGGGCCATGTCATCACGCTGCCGCAGGGCCTGCGCGTCATCATCGTGTTCGCGCTGCTGCTCTCCCTGATGCTCACGGGCATGCCGATCTCGATCGCGCTGGGTCTCACCGTGCTCAGCTTCATGTTCACGCTGACCGACGTGCGAACGGAATCGGTGGCGCTGAAGCTGTTCACCGGCATCGAGAATTTCGAGATCATGGCGATCCCGTTCTTCATACTCGCCGGCAACTTCCTGACCCATGGCGGGGTGGCGCGCCGGATGATCACCTTCGCGACCTCGCTGGTCGGCCATTGGTACGGCGGCCTCGCGCTGTCGGGCGTGGTCGCCTGCGCGCTGTTCGCGGCGATCTCCGGCTCCTCGCCGGCGACCGTGGTGGCGATCGGCTCGGTGATCCTGCCGGCGATGGTGGCGCAGGGCTTCCCGAAGCGGTTCGGAGCAGGCGTCATCACGACGTCGGGCTCGCTCGGAATTCTCATTCCGCCGTCGATTCCGATGGTGCTCTACGCCGTGTCCACCAACAGCTCGGTCGGCAAGCTGTTCATCGCCGGCATCGTGCCGGGATTCGTGCTGGCCTCGCTGCTTGGTGCCACGACGTTCTATCGCGCCTGGCGCAACGACTATCCGCGGATGCCGAAGGCCACCTTCCTCCAGCGTCTCGACGCCTTCCGCAAGTCGATCTGGGGCATCCTGCTGATCGTGATCGTGATCGGCGGCATCTACAGCGGCCTGTTCACGCCGACCGAAGCCGCCGCTGTCAGCGCGGTCTACGCCTTCATCGTCGCAGTGTTCATCTACAAGGATCTGAAGCTGCGCGACGTGCCGCGGGTGCTGCTGTCGTCGGCGAACCTCTCGGCGATGCTGCTCTACATCATCACCAACGCCGTGCTGTTCTCGTTCCTGATGACCTACGAGAACGTGCCGCAGGCGCTCGCGCAATGGATGATCGACCAGGGCTTGGGGTGGATCGGCTTCCTGCTCCTCGTCAATTTGCTGCTGCTGCTGGCGGGCAACGTGATGGAGCCGTCCTCGATCATCCTGATCATGGCGCCGATCCTGTTCCCGGTCGCGGTCAAGCTCGGCATCGACCCGATCCATTTCGGCATCCTGATGACGGTCAATATGGAGGTCGGCCTGTGCCATCCGCCGGTCGGGCTCAATCTCTACGTTGCCTCGGGCATCGCCAAGATGGGGATCACCGAGCTCACCGTCGCGGTCTGGCCATGGCTGCTGACCATGCTGGGCTTCCTCGTGGTGGTGACCTATTGGCCCGGCCTGTCGTTGTGGCTGCCGAGGCTGCTGGGGATGTAGTGGGCGCGAAAGGCTGCGCGAGTCTCACCCTCCCCCTCCAGGGGAGGGCAATCGCATATGGTGTGCACGATGCGGCGGCAGTGGCAGTCGGCTCCCTCTCCCGCTTGCGGGGGAGGGCTGGGGTGGGGGCTGTCTCCGCATTGGGATTGCTAGAAATTGCGGAAGATGCCCCCGGGTGGCGAAAGCCCTCACCCGCCGCGCTCTGCGAGCGCGTCGGCCTCTCCCGCAAGCGGGAGAGGCGTAGCAAGCCCGCGGTCCTCGCGAATCCATATGCGATTGCCCTGCCCTCCAGGGGAGGGTGAGCCCGGCGGCCGCTTCGCCCCATCGATGGCCATCGGCGGTGAGATGCGGTTAGATTGTTCCAGCCAGTGCGGGAAGGAGCGGGCCGATGACAGGGATTTCCAACGAGCCGAAGGATGCCACGCCGTCCGTCATCGCGCAGCAAGCGGCGATGCTGAATGCGCTGCCGTTTTCCGATACGCGGGATTTCGATGATGCCGCCCGCGGCTTCCTCGGCACGATCGAGGACGCGACGATCGCGAACTCGCAAGGTCGGACGGTCTGGAGCCTGAAGCCTTACGGCTTCCTGTCCAGCGAAGAGGCGCCGCCCACGGTCAATCCGAGCCTGTGGCGGCAGTCGCGGCTCAACATGCAGCACGGCCTGTTCGAGGTTGTGCCCGGCGTCTATCAGGTGCGCGGGCTCGACATCGCCAACATGACGCTGATCGAGGGTGACAACGGCGTCATCGTCGTCGACACCCTGACCTCGATCGAAGGCGCGCGTGCCGCGCTCGATCTCTATTTCAGGCATCGGGGGCTGAAGCCGGTTGCGGCGGTGATCTTCACGCACACCCACACCGACCATTGGGGCGGTGCGCGCGGCGTGCTGGAGGAGGATGCGCTCGCCATCGGGCGGGTGCCCATCATCGCGCCGAACCTGTTCATGGAGCATGCCGTCTCCGAGAACATCATCGCGGGGCCGGCCATGCTGCGCCGGGCGCAATACCAATTCGGGCCGCTGCTCGCCAAGGGCGCGCGGGGGCAGGTCGATTGCGGGCTCGGCAAGTCGATGGCCGCAGGCTCGGTTGCGCTGCTGCGCCCCACCGACCTGATCATGGCGACCGGCGATACGCGCGTCATCGACGGCGTCGAATTCGAATTCCAGATGGCGCCGAACAGCGAAGCGCCGGCGGAGATGCACTTCTTCATCCCGCGCTACAAGCTGTTGAACCTCGCCGAGAACTGCACGCATAATTTCCACAATCTGCTGCCGTTCCGCGGCGCCGACGTGCGCGACGCGCTGGCGTGGTCGAAATATCTCGGCGAGGCCTTGCGGCTCTGGGACGGCAAGGCGGAAGCGATGTGCGGCCAGCATCACTGGCCGGTGTGGGGGCGCGAGCGCATCGGCACGATGATCCGGCAGCAGCGCGATCTCTACAAATTCGCGCATGACCAGACCATCCGCCTGATGAACCATGGCCTCACCGCAGCCGAGATCGCCGAGACGATCCAATTGCCGAAGAGCCTGGAAGGCGCCTGGCACGGTCGCGGCTATTACGGCCACATCCGGCACAATGTGAAGGCGATCTACCAGAAATATCTCGGCTGGTACGACGCCAACCCGGTCAATCTCGATCCGCTGCCGCCGGTGGAGTCGGGCAGGAAATACGTCGAGTACATGGGCGGCGCGGACGCGATCCTGGCGCGGGCGCGCGCAGATTTCGACAAGGGCGAGTTTCGTTTCGTCGCGCAGGCGCTCGGCCATCTCGTCTTTGCCGAACCCGACCATGCGGCGGCGCGCAGCCTGCTCGCCGACACGCTGGAGCAGCTCGGCTATGCCGCCGAAAGCGCGACCTGGCGCAACGCCTACCTGTTCGGCGCGCAGGAATTGCGCCAGGGCATGCCGAAGGTGCCGGCCCGTCCCCCGATGCCGCGCGAGACGCTGGCCGCGCTGCGCACCTCCCAGCTCTGGGACGTGCTGGGCATCCGCCTCAACGGCCCCAAGGCGGAAGGCAAGCACATCGTCTTGAACTGGCTCTTCTCCGACACCGGCGAGACCTTCGTGCTCAATCTGGAGAATTGCGCGCTCACTTACACTGAGGGCGTGCTGGCCGAGGATGCCGATGCCGGCTTCACGCTGGAGCGCTCCACGCTCGACGAGGTGATCGCCAAGCTGACGAGCTTCCCGGAGGCGGTTGCCGCCGGCAAGATCAAGCTGTCGGGCAATCCGATGAAGCTCGCCGAGCTGATGGGTCTGATGGACGAATTCCCGCGCATGTTCGAGATCGTCGAGCCGAAGCGGGCGACGGTGAGATAGGACGCTGTCGCGCCATATTGGGTGTCGTCCCCGCGAAGGCGGGGACCATAACCCCAGGGAGAAGTTATAGCGCCGGCTGGCAACTCCGAGTCTTCGCAAAACCAATGCTGCGGATCATCCCGGATCGGCGCGCGCTTTTGGGCGCGCTTGTCCGGGACGACGCCGTTTGGTTTACCTACTCCGCGCTGCTCACCAGCTTGATCCGCGGCGCCTGCGCCTCGGTCAGCGAGCGATAGGCGGCGAGATAGTCCAGCGCCATGCGCCGCGCCGTGAAGCGCTTCTCGAACTGGCTGCGGATCGCGGTGCGGTCGAGTTGCGGCAGACGTTTCACCACGCCCGCCGCACTGATCACGTCCTCGACCACGAAGCCGGTCAGCCCCTCGTCGATGATCTCCGGTACCGAGCCGCGGTTGAAGGCGACGACCGGCGTTCCGCACGCCATGGCTTCGATCATCACGAGGCCGAACGGCTCCGGCCAGTCGATCGGCAGCAGCAGCCCGAGCGCGCCGCTCAGGAAATCCGACTTCTCGTGATCGCTGATCTCGCCGATGAACTCCACCAGCGGATTGTTCTCGATCATCGGCCGGATCAGTTCGTCATAGTAATCCTGATCGGCACGATCGACCTTGGCCGCGATCTTCAGCGGGATGCCGCAATCGGTCGCGATCTTGATGGCGCGGTCGACGCCTTTCTCCGGCGCGATGCGGCCGAGCACGGCGAGGTATTCCTGTTTCGCCGGCTTCGGCGTCAGCAGGTTCTCCGGAAGACCATGGTGAATCGTCGCCACCCAGTTCGCCTGCGGCACCGGCCGCCGCTGCGCATTGGAGATCGAGATGACCGGCATTTTGGAGAAGGTGTTGAAGACAGGCTGATGCTCCGGCAGGTCGAGCCGGCCATGCAGCGTGGTCAGGAAGGGCGTCGGCTGCCGGTGGAACAACGACCAGGGATAGTAGTCGAGATGGAAGTGGAGGAAGTCGAACTCCTCATCGTCACATTTCTGCCGGACGCGCTCGAGGAGGACCATGTGCAGCGCGTTGGGGTCGCGCACGGAGCCATCAAGCCGAAGCGCCCGCGGCCATAATGCATCCAGCTTCGCCGACGTCTGCGAGTCGCCGCTGGCGAACAGCGTCACATCGTGTCCCAGGGCCACCAGCTCTTCCGTCAACCAATGCACCACCCGCTCGGTGCCGCCATACAGCTTGGGTGGAACAGCCTCCGTCAACGGAGCTACCTGCGCGATGCGCATCTCACCATCTCCTCTGCGATCATGAATGTTGAAACCCCCGCCTGAAGGCACCGGCAATGCCAGACGAGGGAACGTTCCCGCACCTGCGAAGTTCCTTCTCCCAAACGTTACATCTTCGACACGTCGGGGCAGCGTCGCGATGTTGCCACTACATCTTCGCAGATCGTCCGCATCCGCATGTCGTGATCACGGGGCGCGGGAACCCGGGCGAAGCGTCGATGTTCACAGCGCTAAGACGACAAACTTAAAATTCTCAGGACGGGGCAATAGCCAAATGGATCATCTTTCTGGATACGCGCGCAGACCATTTGCCTTTGTCTTGCGCTATCTTCGGATGCGAATGGCGTCGCATCTGGTGATCCTGGCTGCGGTCGTAGGGGCCGTTGCCTGCTCCGTAGGCACCCAGTACGGGGTTAAGTCTCTCGTCGACGCCCTGTCCGCGGGACCTTCGCATGGCGGTGGCGTATGGCTGGCATTCATTTTGCTCATGTCGCTGATCGCCGCCGACAACTTCCTGTGGCGCATCGCGAGCTGGACAGCGAGCTTCACCTTTGTCCGGGTGACGGGCGATTTACGGCGTGACATATTTCGGCATCTCACCGGGCATGCGCCAAGCTATTTCTCGGACCGGATGCCGGGAATGCTGACGAGCCGCATCACGGCGACCTCAAACGCGGTGTTCACGGTCGAGAACATGTTCGTCTGGAACGTGTTGCCGCCTTGCATCGCCACGGTTGCGGCCATCGCGCTGATCGGAACCGTGAGCCCCTACATGGCGCTCGGCCTGACCGTGATCGCGGGCGGTATGGTGATCGCGATGTTCCACCTTGCCGCCGCCGGCAAGCCGCTTCACGACGATTTCGCCGACAAGGCTGCCGCGGTCGACGGCGAGATGATCGACGTCATCAGCAACATGCCGCTGGTCCGTGCCTTTTGCGGCATCGGCCACGAGCATGAGCGGTTCGACGCGACGGTGAACCGGGAGCTGACGGCGCGAAGCCGCAGCCTGCGCTATCTGGAAAAGTTGCGGCTGTTGCATGCCGCCGTCACCGTGCTCTTGACGATCGCGCTGATGGCCTGGGCCATCACGCTCTGGCAGAAGGGCGAAGCGACCACCGGCGACGTCGTGCTGGTCTGTACGCTCGGCATCTCGATCTTGAGCGCGACGCGCGATCTCGCGGTGGCGCTGGTCGACGTCACCCAGCACGTCGCGCGGCTGACCGAGGCGATCGCCACGCTGCTGGTGCCGCACGAATTGCGCGATCACCCCGAGGCGGAGCCGCTGGTGAAGAGCGGCGCGGCCATCGCATTCAACAACGTCACCTTCGGCTATCCCGGCGGCGACAAGATCTTCGAGCGGTTCAGCCTGCGGCTTCAGCCCGGCCAGCGCGTCGGCCTGGTCGGCCAGTCCGGCGGCGGCAAGTCGACATTGTTCACCCTGC
Organism: Bradyrhizobium centrosematis; assembly: GCF_045571495.1. Lineage (NCBI taxonomy): Bacteria > Pseudomonadati > Pseudomonadota > Alphaproteobacteria > Hyphomicrobiales > Nitrobacteraceae > Bradyrhizobium > Bradyrhizobium centrosematis. Next base: position 5,430,075 of record NZ_CP120703.1, on the reverse strand, counting down.
TGCAGCGCTTCTACGATATCGACGAAGGCAGCATCACCATCGACGGTCAGGACATCTCCATGGTGACGCAGCAGAGCCTGCGCGAGGCGATCTCGGTCGTGCCGCAGGACATTTCGTTGTTTCACCGCTCGATCCGCGAGAACATCCGCTACGGCCGGCCGAACGCGACCGACGACGAGGTGTTGCGAGCCGCGATCGCGGCGCGCTGCGACTTTGTCGAGAGCCTGCCGGAAGGGCTCGACACCATGGTCGGTGACCGCGGCGTCAAGATGTCCGGCGGCCAGCGCCAGCGCATCGCGATCGCGCGCGCCTTCCTCAAGGACGCGCCAATCCTGCTGCTGGACGAGGCCACCGCCGCGCTCGACAGCGAGTCCGAGGAGGCGATCCGCGAGGCGCTCTCCCGCCTGATGCGGGGCCGCACCGTGATCGCGATCGCGCACCGGCTGGCGACGTTGCGCAATTTCGACCGCGTGGTGGTGCTGAGGAATGGCAAGATCATCGAGGACGGCTCGCCGGAGCGTCTGATGCAGGGCCACGGGCCGTATCGTGAGCTGGTGACGCAGGAAATGAGCCGGCTCGCGCAAGCCGCCGCGTAAATCAACAGTCGCGTTCTCGAGTCGGTTGCGTTCCATACAGCGCAGGGGAGCAGCTCATGTCGGCCGAAGCCGTAACCCAATTCGCCTCCGTGACGCGGACCTCCGAACAGGTCGCGGAACAGCCTTTCTACATCCCCATGACCGGGCCGTCGGCCCGGCCGCGGCGGTCCCTCAAGCACGACGACATGTTCATCGTGCTCGACAGCCATGGCGACATCGGTGCCTCGGCCGGCGGGCCGGACGGGCTGTTTCACCACGACACGCGCTATCTGGCGCGGCTGGAGCTCGTGCTCGACGATCTCCAGCCGCTGCTGCTCGGCTCCAATTTGCGCGACGACAATTCGGCGCTAACGGTTGACCTCACCAATCCCGACATCTACCGGCAGGGCAGCCTCGTTCTGCAAAAGGACCTGCTGCACATCGTGCGCACCATTTTCCTGTGGCGTGGCACCGCGTATCAGCGCATCGGCGTGCAAAATCACGGCGACCGGCGCACCAGCTTCGACCTGACACTGCTGTTCGACAACGACTTTGCCGACCTGTTCGAGGTTCGCGGCGAGCGGCGCCCGCGCCGCGGGACCGGCACCAGCAAGTTGCTCGGGCCGACCGACGTGCTGTTCGAATATCGCGGTCTCGATGACACCGAGCGCACCACGAGCCTGCATTTCGACCCGCGCCCGACGCGGCTGTCGGTCAATGCCGCGACCTGGCAGCTCGAGCTGGAGCCTCACGAATCGAAGTCCCTGTTCGTGGCCGTATCCTGCAACCGGCCGGCCACGGAGAAGCCCGTGCGCTTCTTCAGGGGGTTGCTCGCCCATCGCCGCGAGATGCGCTGTTCCACGATGGGCGCCGCCAGCATCGAGACCTCCAACAACATCTTCAACGAGGTGCTGTGCCAGGCCATGGCCGACCTCAACATGTTGATGACGGAGACGCCGCAGGGACGTTACCCCTATGCCGGCATCCCCTGGTACTCGACGACTTTCGGCCGCGACGGCCTGATCACCGCGCTCCAGATGCTGTGGGTCGATCCGCGCGTCGCCAAGGGCGTGCTGAGGCGGCTCGCGCATTTCCAGGCCAAGGCGGTCGATCCGCTCGCGGACGCCGCGCCCGGCAAGATCCTGCATGAGATGCGCGGCGGCGAGATGGCGGCGCTGCGCGAGGTGCCGTTCGCGCAATATTACGGCAGCGTCGATTCGACCGCGCTGTTCGTGCTGCTCGCCGGGAGCTATTTCGAGAGGACCGGCGACGAGAAGACTCTGATCGAGCTATGGCCGGCGATCGAGGCGGGGCTGGCCTGGATCGACGGCCCCGGCGATCCCGACCAGGACGGCTTCGTCGAATACCAGCGCGCGACCGATAAGGGGCTGGCCAACCAGGGCTGGAAGGACTCCTACGACGCGATCTTCCATGCCGACGGCCAGCTCGCGGAAGGCAACATCGCGCTGGCCGAAGTCCAGGGCTACGTCTACGCCGCCAAGCAGCTCGCCGCTCGCTGCGCGCTGCGGCTCGGCAAGCCGGAGCGTGTGCGCAAGCTCGAGGCCGACGCCAGGATACTGGCCGAGCGCTTCGAGCAGGCATTCTGGTGCGAGGAGCTCGGCACCTATGCGCTAGCTCTCGACGGCAAGAAGCGGCCGTGTAAGGTGCGGACCTCGAACGCCGGTCAGGTCCTGTTCAGCGGCATGATCCGCGAGGACCGCGCTCGCCTCGTCGCGGCCGATCTGATGCGGCCGCACTTCTTCTCGGGCTGGGGAATCCGCACCGTCGCGCAAGGCGAGGTGCGCTACAACCCCATGTCCTACCATGACGGGTCGATCTGGCCGCACGACAATGCGCTGATCGCGCTCGGGCTCGCGCGCTACGGCCTCAAGCATTCGGTGGCGCATGTCTTCAAGGGACTGTTCGACGCCGCGACCTACATGGACCTGCGCCGGTTGCCCGAACTGTTCTGCGGCTTCCGGCGCGAGAAGCGGCGCGGCCCGACGCTTTATCCGGTCGCCTGCGCGCCGCAGGCCTGGGCCAGCGCGACGCCGTTCACGCTGCTGGAAGCGGCACTCGGCATCGAGTTCGACGTGGCGCGCGGCGAGATTCGTCTGCGCAACCCGCATCTGCCGGCGTTCCTCAACGAGGTGATCCTGCGCGACCTGCGCCTCGGCGAGTCCAGCGTCGATCTTCGCGTCAGCCGCCATGGCGACGACGTGGCGCTGGAGGTGTTGCGCACGCGCGGCCAGATTCAGGTCTCGATCGTGCTGGCGCGCTAGCAGCGCGCAAGGAGGCGTCATGCGTGCGACCGGAGCATTGATCCTTGGCCTAGCCGTCGTCGCGAACCTGGCGGTCGCCACCTCGCACGCCGCGGACGAGCCGCCCACGGCCCCGAGTGAAGCGAATGCGCCGGCATCCCAGCCACCGGCCTCGACCGTGCCGGTCACGCCGAAGGACGCCGCGCCGCCGCCGTCGGTGACCATCATCGGCGCGAGCGAGGCCCACGGCGTGCTCGGCCGCGACGTGCGCAGCGCGGCCGGCGAGGACATGGGCCGGATCGTCGACGTCATCGTCGATCGCACCGGCCATGTGCGCGCCGCGGCCATCGATTTCGGCGGATTTCTCGGCGTCGGCAGCCGCAAGATCGTGGTGGACTGGAATGCGCTGCGCTTCGGCAAGATCGCCAACAAGAAGGACAGCATCACGCTGGAATTGACCAAGGCGCAGGTCGCCGCCGCGCCGGAATACAAGGAGGACACGCCGATCGTCGTGCTCGGTGCGTCCGGCAGCCTTCAACCGCTGCAAGCGATCCAGTGAGGTGCGGGGAGGGCTGACCGCCTGTGCTGTTGTCGAGGAAGCCGAAGCATGCAGATCGCGATGGCCGCGTTGAACAGGACAACGTCGCCGCGCCTTCGGCCGCCAGCATCCCGGCTCCGTCGCGGCAGAGCCTGCGCGGCCTCGACTGGTTCATCTTCTTCCTTGCCGACGTGCAGACCGGATTCGGTCCGTTCATCGCGGTCTATCTGACCACCCAGAAATGGACCCAGGTCGAGATCGGCCTCGTGTTGTCGATCGGCGGTATCGTCGCCTTGATCGGGCAGATGCCGGGCGGGGCGATCATCGATGCCGCGAAATCGGAGCGGCTGGTCGCCGCGCTCGCGATCGCGACCATCGGCGCTTGCGCGCTCGCCTATGCCGCGATGCCGATCTTCCCGGTGGTGATCACGGCCGCCACCCTGCATGCGATGGCGAGCTGCGTGCTGGGCCCCGCGATCGCGGCGATCAGCCTCGGCCTCGTCGGCCCGCTGGCGATCGGCGAGCGGCTCGGCCGCAACGCGCGTTTCGCCTCGCTCGGTAACGGCGTCGCGGCGGCGGTGATGGGCACCGCGGGCTATCTGCTGTCGAGCCGCTCGGTGTTCCTGGTGACCTTCCTGCTCGCAATCCCGACCCTGATCGCACTCTCGCGGATCCGCGAGCACGAGGTCGATATCAGGCGTTGTCACGGCGAGATGCCGCCCGAAGCGGCCGACCGCGCCGACACCAACATCTGGCATCTGATCCGGCAGCGCCCGCTGATCGTATTCGCCCTCAGCGTGCTGCTGTTGCAGCTCGCCAACGCCTCGATGATGCCGCTGATGGCAAGTGCGGTGACGGCGCGGTCCGCCCAATGGGCGACAGTGCTGGTCGCGTTCTGCATCGTCGTTCCGCAAGCGATCGTGGCGCTGCTGTCGCCGACGGTCGGACGCAAGGCGCAAGCGTGGGGGCGGCGGCCGCTGCTGCTGATCGGATTCGGCGCGCTGGCGATCCGCGGCCTGCTGTTTGCGACCGTGCGCGATCCGTATCTGCTGGTGCTCGTGCAAGTGTTCGACGGCATCACCGCGGCGGTGTTCGCGGTGATGATTCCGCTGATCGTGGCCGACGTCGCCTTCGGCAGCGGCCATTTCAACCTGGCGCAGGGCATCGTCGGCACCGCGACCGGCATCGGCGCGTCGCTGAGCACGGTGCTCGGAGGCTATGCCAGCGACAAGTTCGGTAATGCCACCGCCTTCATCGGGCTGTCCGGCGTTGCCGCAACCGGGCTGCTGCTGATTCTCTTCGTGATGCCGGAAACGCGGCGCACGGCATGATCGCGGCAAAGAAAAAGCCGGCTGAAACGAGTTCGGCCGGCCAAGTCACGGGGGAGAAACTGATCAGGCGTCGAGATGCTGCAGGCGCTGGCGATTGCGCAGCACGATCTGGCGGGCGCCGGAGAAGCCGAGAATGCCCTGCGCATGAAGCTGCGACAGTGCGCGCGATACGGTTTCGAGCGTGAGGCCGAGATAATCGCCGATGTCGCGACGGCACATCGGCAGCGCCATCATGCCGGCAACGGTGAGGCGGCGGTCCATCTCAAGCAGGAAGGTCGCAACGCGCTCCATCGCGGTTTTGCGGCCGAGCAGCAGCATGTGGTCCTCGGCATGGCGCAGCTCGGAGGCGGTCATCGCCCAGAGCTTGCGGGCGACCTGGACGTCGGTGCCTGCAGCCTTCTCGAGGCTCGCGCGCTTCACGAGGCGCACCGTGGTGTCGATGATGGCTTCGGCGGCAAGGCGGTGAACCGGACCGGATTCGAGGCCGAACACGTCGCCGGGAAGATGAAAGGCGCCGATCTGGCGACGGCCGTCGGACAGGAGCTTGTAGCTGCTCACCGCGCCGGAGACGACCTGGTAGACATATTCGGCCGGCTCGTCCTCGCCATAGATCTCCTCGTCCTTGCGGTAGGAGAACTCCGTGGCGACGAGGCCGACATGGCCCGTGATGGCGCCGAACTGGTCGGTAACGGGGTGGGCAGGGGCAATCTTGCCGATAATCTGGGTGTTGATCGCCTGGGTGTTGAGCGTCTGGGTCAGCATCTGCGCCATCTCCGTTGTGATGGCGCATTGGTACGCGGTATCCGGGGCTTCGAAAATTTCGAGCGATATCTTAAGGGGGTCGCCTTACGTAGAATCCCGTAGGTCAGGCCTGGGGGCGGTCCTGGATGGCGTGGCGGATGCACTTGACCAGATTTTCGTCGAGAAGTGGCTTCAGAACCACGTCTTTGATGCCCGCCGTCGCAGCCCGGGCCGAGATGTTCTCGTCGGGATAGCCGGTGATCAGGATCACGGGCGCGTCGCGGTCGGATTTGCGCAAGCGGCCAGCCAACTCGATCCCGTTGATATCAGGCATCTTGTAGTCGATGACATAGCAGTCCGGCCCGGGCGCGCCGCCGACATTGAGCAGCGCCGTGCCGCTCCTGAAGGTTCGCACGGCAAAGCCGTCGGCCTCCAGCAGGAACCGCAGGGATCCCAGGACGGCGGCATCATCGTCGACCACAAAGACGGTAAGTTGTGCGGGGGACGACGGCCGCGCACGATGTGAGCTGACCTCGATCATGCTGCCTGGTTAGCACGGCGCCGGCAAGGTGCCTTGACCTGCCTCAATCCTTGAGCATGCCAGCCCGCATGGCCAGTCGGACCAGCTCCGAGAGGCTGCTCGCCTGCATCTTGGTCATGACATTGGCCCGGTAGACCTCGATGGTGCGCGGGCTGATGTCGTATTCTCGGGCGATCAGCTTGTTGGAGAGACCTGCGATCAGCCCTTCCATGACCTGGCGCTCCCTGGGACTGAGGGACGCGACGCGGGCGGCGATATCATGTGCCACGGCTTCATTCTTGGCAGCGGGCTCGGCCTGGCGGATCGCCGACTCGATCATGGCGGTAAGACGGTCGTCGTCGAACGGCTTTTCGAGGAAATCGACCGCTCCGAGCTTCATCGCCTCGACCGCGAGCGGCACGTCGCCATGACCGGTCATGATCAGGATCGGGAAGGTGCTTTGCAGTGCCTTCATCCGCTTCAAGAGCTCGATGCCGTCGAGGCCGGGCATGCGCACGTCGGAAACGACGCAGCCGAATTCCAGGCGGGGCAATGCCTCGAGAAAGGCGAGGGCGTCGTCGAACAGCGTGACGCCGAAGCCGGCCGAATCCAGCAGGAAATTCAGCGAATCGCGCATCGCTGCGTCGTCGTCGATAACGTAGACATGTCCCTTGGTCGTCATGAAGTCAGCTCTCGTCGGTTGCCGGCAGGGTGAAGCGGAATGTCGCTCCGCCAGCTGCGTTGCTCTCGGCCCACATGCGGCCGCCATGAGCCTCGATGATTGAGCGGCTGATGGAGAGCCCCACGCCCATGCCGGTGTCCTTGGTGGTGAAGAAGGTCTGGAACAGGTTTGGAATCACGTCGTCCCGGAAACCCGAGCCGGTATCGGAGACCTCCACCTCGATCATGTCGTCGGCGACGCGGGTGTTGGCGACCACGAGCTCGCGGCGCGGCGACTGCGCCATCGCCTCCAGCGCGTTGCGGAACAGATTGACCAGCACCTGCTGGATCTGCACCCGGTCGGCGAGAACGAGATCGGCGTCGGGATCGAGGCTGAAGCGGAGCTGCACGTTCTGCTCGCGCGCGCCGGCGAGCCCCAGCGCGCCGGCCTCCTCGATCAGCTTGGACAGGCTCTCGACCCGCTTCTCCGATTCGCCGCGGGAGACGAAGTCGCGCAAGCGCCGGATGATCTGGCCGGCGCGCAGGGCCTGCTCCGCCGCGCGATCCAGCGCGTTCTCGACCTTCGGCGTGTTGGGATCGCTGCTGCCGGCGAGGAGGCGCCGCGACCCCTTCATGTAATTGCTGATCGCGGCCAGCGGCTGATTGAGCTCGTGAGCGAGCGCGGAGGCCATTTCACCCATCGCTGTCAGCCGCGAGACGTGGACGAGCTCGGATTGCAATTCCTGCAGCCGCGCCTGGGTCTGCTGGTGCTCCGTAAGGTCGCGCACGAATCCCGTGAAATAGGGCTCGCCGCCGGATTCCATCTCGCCGATCGACAGGTGCATCGGAAAGGTCGTGCCGTCGCGGCGCTTGCCGGTCACGATGCGGCCGATGCCGATGATGTGCGGATCGTTCGTGGTGCGGTAACGGGCGATGTAGCTGTCGTGCCGGGTGCGATCGGGCTCCGGCATCAGGATGCTGACGTTCTGGCCGATCGCCTCGTGCTCGGACCAGCCGAACAGGCGCTCCGCGGCCGTGCTGAACAGCTGCATGATGCCGTGGCCATCGATGACGATCATGGCGTCGGGAATGGTTTGGAGAATGGAGCGGAGGTGGCTCTCGCGCGTGCGCAGCGCCTCCTCGACCTGCTTTTCCTCGTCGACGTCGAGAAAGATGCCGCTGAGATGACGGGCGACGCCATGTTCGTCGCGAATGAGGCCGGCCCGGGCGCGAATCCACTGCCAGCTGCCGGAGGCATTCGCGACCTTGAAAGACACGTCGAAGCCGCCGCCACGCTCGGAAACGCGCTTGATTGCGCTCTCGACCCGCTCTCTGTCCGCGGGCTGAAGCCGCGACAGGAACAGCTCGTAGCTCGCCGGCTGATCCCGCTCGATGCCGAGCAGGGCCTTGGCGGTATCGGACCAGTCCAATTCCCGCGTGGTGAGATCGAGATCCCAGGTGCCGACGCCAAATCCTTCGATCCGAACGCGAAAACGTTCGCCCCGACCATCGTCCTGCGAGTACGTTACGGGGGTCGGCGACAAATGGTGCTCCTATTGCTGATGCGGCGGCTCCGGACGCCGTTACCGCTTCCCCCAATGTCGCTCAAGGCCGGGCCGGAGGCAAGTTCCGTCGCTTGCGGATCGACGGCAAGCCGGGCGCCCGTTGCCTCCTTGATCTATCTCATCCCCATGTGTGGAGGCAGGCGTAAGTTTCGCCAAAGTTTCTGCACTGGAGAACTTCGATGACATACGCGACCGTGATGGTCAGCCTGGCGCTCGATCAGCCCAACGAGGCGCGTCTCCAGGTCGCTGGCGAGCTCGCTGAACGATTCGAGGCTAATATCGTCGGGGTCGCCGCGGCGCAGTTCGCGCCGCCACTCTATTTCACCGACGGCGCCGAGGCGCAAGCGCTGATCGACGACGGCGAAGCTTCGGTCAAGCGCCGGCTGGCCGGCCTCGAGGCGCAATTCCGGGCCGCCACAAAGAATCGTGGCGGCCATGCGGAGTGGCGCAGCGCCATGGATTTCCCGGTGCGATTCGCCCTGGCGCAGGCGCGTTGCGCCGACATCGTCGTCAGCGGCGGGCAGAGCCCGGCGTTCTCCGACGCGTTCGCGCTGGCAAGCCCCAAGGATCTGGTGATGCAGGCCGGTCGCCCGCTTCTCGTCGTTCCCGACCGCGTCAACTGGCTCGACCTGCGCAGCGTGCTGGTGGCGTGGAAGGATACGCCGGAGGCGCGGCGGGCTGTGGCCGATGCGCTGCCGATGCTGCGCAAGGCAAGGGAGGTCACCATCGCCACGGTTCCGGAGCGCGACGACGACCGCTCAGCCGTGATGGCCGGCGTCACCGACGTGGCCGCCTGGCTCGCCCGCCACGGCATCACCGCGACGGCCCGCATCTGCGAGGGCGCTCGCAACGAAACCGCCGCCGCGCAGCTTGAGAAGGTCGCCGGCGAGGTCGATGCCGGCCTGATCGTCGCGGGCGCCTATGGCCATTCGAGATTTCGCGAACTGATCCTGGGGGGCGTCACCCAATATCTCGTGACGCAGACGGCCCGCAGCGTGCTGCTGTCGCATTGACGGCCGGCCAGGATCGAATCGAGGAGGACGCGCCGTGTACAAATTTCTTGAACAGACCGTCGACGGCTACATGACGCGCAACGTCAAGGTGGTGCAGCGTGACCGCGACCTGCTCGAGCTCAGCGAGATGTTCGAGACCGACGATTTCAACTCCTATCCGGTCGAGGACGACGGGCAAGTCGTCGGCATCGTCACCAAATTCGACATCCTGAAGTGCTTCGCCTTCACGCCGACCCAGATGCTGCCGCGCTATCACGACCTGATGAGCCGCAAGGTCGGCGACGTCATGACGCCCGAGTTCATCTATGTCAGCCCCGAGACGCGGCTGACGCGCGTGCTCCAGATCATGGTCGAACACCGCATCAGGAGCATCATCGTGCTCGACGGCACGCAGAAGCTGGTCGGGATCATCGCCCGCGAGGACGTCATCGCCGCACTCAAGGCGACGGCGCTGGAGTGACGGACCATTCCTGAACGAGTCCATTGTCGCCTCCGTGATTGTACGGAGGCTGCTCCCATTGGCGCGTCACGCCGGGGCGGCCTGCGAGCGTCGAGATTTTGAAGGAACCAGCACGATCGCCGCCGACTCCGAAGAACTTAAGTGTCGCTCTTGATTGAAATCAATTCCCGGTGAGGGTGGATGTGGTTTCTGGAGCTGTGTTCTTTCAGAGAGAATCCGCATGAGCCAGCCCTCCATTTCCAAATCCATGACCATCGGTGAAAGCGGCTTGGCTGTCGTGTTCGCAGTCACCGCCTTCTTCTGCGTGATCGCTTCGGCCAAGGCGCTCGATGCGCCCTTCGCCTTCCATGCCGCGCTCAGCGCGGCGGCGAGCCTGGCTGCGGTGTTCGTCATCGTCAACCGCTACCTTGACCGCCCGGCGGCGCTGCCGCCGCAGGAGATCAACGGCCGCCCGAACTACAATATGGGCCCGATCAAGTTCTCCGCGTTCATGGCGATGTTCTGGGGCATTGCCGGCTTCCTCGTCGGCCTGATCATCGCCTCGCAGCTGGCCTGGCCGGCGTTGAATTTCGACCTGCCCTGGACCAGCTTCGGCCGCCTGCGACCGCTGCACACTTCGGCGGTGATCTTCGCCTTCGGCGGCAACGTGCTGATCGCAACCTCCTTCTACGTGGTGCAGAAGTCCTGCCGCGCGCGCCTCGCCGGTGACCTTGCGCCGTGGTTCGTCGTCATCGGCTACAATTTCTTCATTCTGATCGCCGGCACCGGCTATCTGCTTGGCGTCACGCAAGGCAAGGAATATGCCGAGCCCGAATGGTACTCGGATCTCTGGCTGACCATCGTCTGGGTCGTTTATCTGCTGGTCTTCCTTGTCACCGTCATCAAGCGCAAGGAACCTCACATCTTCGTCGCGAACTGGTTCTATCTCGCTTTCATGGTGACGATCGCGGTGCTGCATCTCGGCAACAACCCCGCGCTGCCCGTCTCCGTGTTCGGCTCGAAGTCCTACATCGCCTGGGGCGGCATCCAGGACGCCATGTTCCAATGGTGGTACGGCCACAACGCGGTCGGCTTCTTCCTGACCGCCGGCTTCCTCGCCATCATGTACTACTTCATCCCGAAGCGCGCCGAGCGGCCGATCTATTCCTACCGGCTGTCGATCATCCACTTCTGGGCGCTGATCTTCCTCTATATCTGGGCCGGCCCGCATCATCTGCACTACACGGCGCTGCCGGATTGGACGCAGACGCTCGGCATGACCTTCTCGATCATGCTGTGGATGCCCTCCTGGGGCGGCATGATCAATGGTCTGATGACGCTGTCGGGTGCCTGGGACAAGCTGCGCACTGACCCCGTGCTGCGCATGCTCGTGGTCTCCGTCGCCTTCTACGGCATGTCGACCTTCGAAGGCCCGATGATGTCGATCAAGGTGGTCAACTCGCTCAGCCACTACACCGACTGGACCATCGGCCACGTGCATTCCGGCGCGCTCGGCTGGGTCGGCTTCGTCTCCTTCGGCGCGCTCTACTGCCTGGTGCCGTGGGCCTGGAACCGCAAGGGCCTCTACAGCCTGAAGCTCGTCAACTGGCACTTCTGGATCGCCACGCTCGGCATCGTTCTCTACATCTCGGCGATGTGGGTGTCCGGCATCCTGCAGGGCCTGATGTGGCGCGCCTACACCTCCCTCGGCTTCCTCGAATATTCCTTCATCGAGACCGTCGAGGCGATGCATCCCTTCTACATCATCCGCGCAGCCGGCGGCGGCCTGTTCCTGATCGGCTCGCTGATCATGGCCTACAATCTCTGGATGACGGTTCGCGTCGGCGAACAGGAAGCCCAGATGCCCGTCGCTCTTCAGCCGGCGGAATGAGGAGCTAAAGCAATGTCGTTCTGGACACGCCACCAAGTCTTCGAAAAGAACTCGATCATCCTGATCGTCGGCATCCTGCTGGTGATCGCGATCGGCGGTCTCGTCGAAATCACCCCGTTGTTCTACCTCAAGAGCACGATCGAGAAGGTCGACGGGGTGAGACCCTATACGCCGCTGGAGCTGGCGGGGCGCAACGTCTACGTCCGTGAGGGCTGCTATCTCTGCCATTCGCAGATGATCCGGCCGCTGCGCGACGAGGTCGAGCGCTACGGTCACTTCTCGCTCGCCGCGGAGAGCATGTTCGATCATCCGTTCCAGTGGGGCTCCAAGCGCACCGGTCCGGACCTCGCCCGCGTCGGCGCCAAATATTCCGACGACTGGCACGTGACCCATCTGACCAACCCGCGCGCGATCGTGCCGCAGTCGGTGATGCCGGGCTATCCGTTCCTCAGCCGGAACGAGGTCGATCCGGACGCGATCGCCGACCACATGCGCACGCTGCGGACCGTCGGTGTGCCCTACACGGACGACCAGATCGCCAATGCTGGCGCCGATCTGAAGGCCCAGGCCGATCCGGAGAATGCCGGCACCGACTCCTTCAACAAGCGCTACGCCAAGGCCGTCGTGCGCAATTTCGACGGCAAGGCCGGAACGCCGACCGAGATGGACGCACTGATCGCGTATCTGCAGATGCTCGGCACGCTGGTCGACTTCAAGATCTACAACGAGAAAGCCAATCTTCGCTGAGAAGGCATGAACGATGAAAGCTATCCTGACAGTCCATAATCTAGCGTCCGAGCTCGTGACGACGATCTGGACGCCGGCGTTCGTCGCGATCTTTCTCGCGATCATCGCCTACGCTTTTTGGCCCCGTAACAAGGCTGCTTTCGATGAAGCAGCGCACCTGCCGTTGCGGGAGGAGTGAGACACCATGACCGACCATCATAGCGACATCGATTCCGTCTCCGGCAAGTCCACGACCGGGCACGAGTGGGACGGCATCAAGGAGCTCAACACGCCGCTGCCACGCTGGTGGGTGATCACCTTTTACCTCACCATCGTCTGGGCGATCGGCTACTGGATCGTCTATCCGGCATGGCCGCTGATCGCCAGCAATACCACCGGCGTGTTCGGCTATTCCTCGCGCGCCGACGTCGCGGTCGAGCTCGCCAACCTCGAGAAGATCCGCGGTGACAAGATGGCGGCGCTGGGTGCGGCCTCGCTCGCCGACATCGAGAAGGACCCGGCCTTGCTGGCGCTCGCCCGCGCCAAGGGCAAGACCGTGTTCGGCGACAATTGTGCGCCGTGCCACGGCTCCGGCGGTGCCGGCGCCAAGGGCTTCCCGAACCTGAACGACGACGACTGGCTGTGGGGCGGCACGCTCGACCAGATCATGCAGACCATCCAGTTCGGCGCGCGTTCCGGTCATGCCAAGACGCATGAGGGCCAGATGCTCGCCTTCGGCAAGGACGGCGTGCTGAAGCCGGACGAGATCGTCACGGTCGCCAATTACGTGCGGTCGCTGTCGGGCCTGTCGACCCGCAACGGCTTCGATTCCGCCAAGGGCGCGAAGATCTTTGCGGAAAACTGCGTCGCCTGCCATGGCGACGGCGGCAAGGGCAACCAGGAGATGGGCGCCCCGAACCTGACCGACAAGATCTGGCTCTACGGCTCCGACGAGGCGACCCTGATCGAGACCATCAGCCAGGGCCGCGCCGGCGTGATGCCGGCCTGGGAAGGGCGGCTCGATCCCGCCACCATCAAGGCGATGGCGGTCTACGTCCACTCGCTGGGCGGTGGAAAGTAGCGGGATCCGCGGCTCAAAGGTTCAGGCGGGGGCGCACAAAAGTGCCCCCGTTTGAGCTGGATCAACTGACGCGGCGATGTCGGGTCTAGGTTTAATCGCACCTCTTCGAGAAGCTCTAGGCGATGAACAAGACCGTCAACCCGAACGAACTGAAGCCTGCGGACGACGTCGGGCCGCTCTATGCGGCCCGTAAGAAAGTCTACCCTCAAAGCGTCTCCGGCACGTTTCGCCGGATCAAATGGGCGCTGATGGCGTTCTGCCTCGGCGTCTACTACTTCCTGCCGTTCGTACGTTGGAACCGCGGCCTCGGCGCTCCCAGCCAGGCGGTGCTGATCGATCTGCCCAACAGCCGCTTCTACTTCTTCTTCATCGAGCTGTGGCCGCAGGAGGTCTACTACTTCACCGGCCTGTTGATCGTGGCCGCGGTGGCGCTGTTCCTGATGAACTCGGTCGGCGGCCGCATCTGGTGCGGCTATCTCTGCCCGCAGACGGTGTGGACCGACCTGTTCTATGCCGTCGAGCGCCTGATCGAGGGTGACCGGCGCGAGCGGATGAAGAAGGACAAATCGTCCGATCCCTTGAAGCTCGAGCGGATCTCCGAGATCGTGCTCAAGCATTCGATCTGGCTGATGATCGCCTGGTGGACCGGCGGCGCCTGGGTGCTCTACTTCAACGACGCGCCGACCCTGGTGAAGGAGCTCGTCACCTTCCAGGGCCCGATGATCGCCTATATCTGGATCGGCATTCTCACCGCCTCGACCTATCTGCTCGCCGGCTACATGCGCGAGCAGGTCTGCACCTATATGTGCCCCTGGCCGCGCATCCAGGCCGCGCTCACCGACGAATGGGCGCTGAACGTCACCTATCGCTACGACCGCGGCGAGAAGCGCACTTCGGTCAAGAAGGCCGCCGAGCTGCGCGCGCTCGGTCAGCAGGTCGGCGATTGCGTCGATTGCTACCAGTGCGTCGCGGTCTGCCCGACCGGCATCGACATCCGCAACGGACCGCAGATGGAATGCATCCAGTGCGGCCTCTGCATCGATGCCTGCGACAACGTGATGGCCAAGATCGGCCGGCCGAAGCGGCTGATCGGTTACGACAACGACATCAACATCCATCGTCGTCAGGAAGGCAAGGCGCCGATCTATCGCATCGTCCGGGCCCGCACCATCGTCTACAGCGCGATCATCGCAGCGGTCGGCGGCTTCATGGTCTATACGCTGGCGACACGCAGCCTGCTCGACGTCAACGTGCTGCACGACCGCAATCCGGTCGCGATCAAGCTCAGCGACGGCTCGATCCGCAATGCCTACACGGTGCGGCTCCTGAATAAGAGCGGCTACGACCGCGCCATCGCCATCGACGTCGAGGGGCCGGTCAATCCCACGATGCACGTCGTCGGCGTCGATTCGGTGACGCCGGACCGGCCCATCATCGTGATTCCGCGCGACTCCACCAGCGAGCTGCGGCTGCTCGTCACGGCGCCGGCCGAGAACAATCCGGAAAAGTCGATTCCGGTCCGCTTCCACGTCATGGATATCGGGCTGGGCGTCGCCGCGAGCGCCACCGACAACTTCGTCGCGCCGTAAATCCAGGAGACCATCATGTCATCCAAGCCGCTGACCGGAACCAAGGTCCTCCTGATGCTGGTGGCCTTCTTCGGCCTCGTGATCGGCGTCAACATCACCATGATGAAGCTCGCCATCGCGACGCTGCCCGGCACCGACGTCGACAGCCCCTATGCTGCCGGCTTGACCTACGACCGCGAGATCTCGGCGGCGCAGGACCAGGCCGCGCGCAAATGGAAGGTCAACGCCCATATCGAGCGTCGCAACGACGGCGGCGCCGTGGTCCAGGTCGAGGCCCGCGATGCTGGCGGCCAGCCGATCGCCGGGCTCAAATTCGGCGGACGGCTGGAGCGGCCGACCGACAAGCGCGCCGATCTCGCCGTCGAGCTCACCGAAGCCGGCATCGGCCTCTATCGCGGCGGTGCCGCCTCCGTCGCGCCGGGCCAGTGGGACCTGGTGATCGAAGGCGAGGCGCGAGGAACGCGCGTGTTCCTGTCGCGCAACCGCGTGATCCTGAACTGAAGGGTCTTGCCATGCAGGTCACGCGCGATTTCTCCCATTATGTTCGCGAGGCGGGCGAGGGCGTCCAGCACATCGATCTCGCAGTGGAAGGCGTTCACTGCGCCGGCTGCATGGCCAAGATCGAACGTGGCCTGTCCGCCATCCCCGACGTCACGCTGGCGCGCGTCAACCTCACCGACCGCCGCGTCGCGTTGGAATGGAAGGCGGGCACGCTCGACCCAAGCCGGTTCATCGATCGGCTCGAAGAGCTCGGCTACAAGGCCTATCCGTTCGAGACCGAGAGCGCGGAGGTGGCGGAGGTCGCCGAGTCGCGCTTCCTGCTGCGCTGCCTCGGCGTCGCGGCCTTCGCCACCATGAACGTGATGATGCTGTCGATCCCGGTGTGGTCGGGCAACGTCTCCGACATGCTGCCCGAGCAGCGCGACTTCTTCCACTGGCTGTCGGCGCTGATCGCGCTGCCGGCGGCGGCCTATGCCGGCCAGCCGTTCTTCCGCTCGGCCTGGCGCGCGCTGTCGGCGAAGACGACCAACATGGACGTGCCGATCTCGATCGGCGTGATCCTGGCGCTCGGCATGTCCGTGGTCGAGACCATTCATCACGCCGAGCACGCCTATTTCGATGCGGCGATCATGCTGCTGACCTTCCTCCTGGTCGGCCGCTTCCTCGACCAGAACATGCGGCGGCGGACCCGCGCGGTCGCCGGCAATCTCGCGGCGCTGAAGGCGGAGACGGCCGCGAAGTTCGTCGGTCCCGATGAAATCTCGCAGGTGCCGGTGGCGGCGATCCATCCCGGCGACATCGTTCTGCTCAGGCCCGGCGAGCGTTGCGCCGTCGACGGCACCGTGATCGAGGGGCGTTCGGAGATCGACCAGAGCCTGATCACCGGCGAAACGCTTTATGTCACGGCCGAGCAGGGCACGCCGGTCTATGCGGGGTCGATGAACATCTCCGGCACGCTGCGGGTGCGGGTTTCGGCCGCATCCGAGGCGACGTTGCTCGCCGAGATCACGCGGCTGCTCGACAACGCGCTGCAGGCCCGCTCGCGCTACATGCGCCTCGCCGACCGCGCCTCGCGGCTGTATGCGCCGGTGGTGCACGCGACCGCGCTTTTGACCATCTTCGGCTGGGTCATCGTCGGCGCGTCCTGGCACGATGCAATTATGACGGGTGTTGCCGTGCTGATCATCACCTGCCCCTGCGCGCTGGGGTTGGCGATTCCGACCGTGCAGACGGTCGCCTCCGGCGCGATGTTCAAGGCAGGTGTGCTGCTCAATGCGGGCGACGCCATCGAGCGGCTGGCCGAGGCCGACCATGTCATCTTCGACAAGACCGGCACGCTGACGCTGCCCGATCTCGAAGTGATGAATGCCGCCGACATTCCCGCCGACATCTTCGAACTCGCCGGCCGGCTGGCGCTGTCGAGCCATCATCCGGTCGCGGCCGCAATCGCGCAGGCCGCCGGCGCCAGATCGCCGATCGTTGGTGCCGTCGAGGAAGCCGGACAGGGCGTCCGGGCGACCGTGGACGGCGTCGAGCTTCGCCTCGGCCGCCCCTCCTTCTGCGATGCAGAGGCGCTGATCGGCAGCGCCATGGTCGATCCCGAAGCCTCCATCGTCGCGTTCAGCAAGGGTAGCGAAAGGTTCATCCTCTCGGTCCGCCAGGGCCTGCGACCCGATGCCAAGGCGGTGATCGCGGCGCTGAAGGCGCGCAACATCGGCATCGAGATTCTCTCCGGCGATCGCGAGCCGGCGGTGAAGGCCGCGGCCCAGGCGCTTGACATCCCAGAATGGCGCGCCGGCGTCACGCCGGCCGACAAGATCGAGCGGATCGAGGAGCTGAAGCGGCGCGGCGCCAGGGTGCTGATGGTCGGCGACGGCATGAACGATGCGCCTTCGCTCGCTGCGGCCCATGTCTCGATGTCGCCGATCTCGGCCGCCCATCTTAGCCAGGCCACCGCCGATCTCGTCTTCCTCGGCCGGCCGCTGGCGCCGGTGGTTGCCGCCATCGACGCCTCGCGCAAGGCGCTGCATCTGATGCGGCAGAACCTCTGGCTCGCGATCGGCTACAACGTTCTCGCCGTGCCGGTTGCGATCAGCGGCGTCGTGACGCCCTTGATCGCGGCGGCGGCCATGAGCGGGTCCTCGATCCTGGTGATGCTGAATTCGCTGCGCGCGCGCAGCGCCTCGCGGGAGATCGTGTGATGGAGATCCTGGTCATCCTGGTCCCGCTGGCGCTGATGCTCGGCGGCGCCGGTCTCGTCGCCTTCCTGTGGTCGCTTAGAAGCGGCCAGTACGACGACCTCGACGGGGCCGCCTGGCGCGCCATTGCCGACGACGAGCCGCCGCAGGAAGCCCCGGCCAAGCGCTAAAGCCTGATCCGAAAAAAGTGCCAAGCGGTTTTCCGGAAACATCATGCACAAAGCGGGATGATGATTCATCTAAATCTCATCGCGCTTTAGCGCAAAGGTGAGCAGGGCTGCCGCGATGAGAGCCGCGCCTACGCCGAGCACGCATGCCTGCCACCCGAAAGCATCGAACAGGCGCCCGAGCACGGCCGTGCCGACCAGCCCGCCGCAGAAATAGCACGCAAGATAGGTCCCGCTGGCGATGCCGCGGTTGTCGGCAGCCGCCTGTCCGACGAAGCCGGTGGCGGCGGCCTGCGCGAAGAATGTGCCGACGCCGACCAGAACCATACCGGTGAGGACTTCGCTCAGATGCGGCCGCAGCATCAAAGGGAGGCCCAGCCCGGCAATCGCGAGCGCGCCCCAGATCGTCGGACGTGTTCCGAGCCTTGACGCCACCCGGCCGGCCAGAAGCGTCGTGACCACCGACGGCAGGAAGACGAAATAGACGAGGCCCAGATCCATCATGCCGAGCGCCAGCGGCGGCCGCACCAGCACGAAATTGACGAAGGTGAAGGTGCCGATGAAGGCGAACAGGATGCAGAAGCCGATGCCGAAGACCGCCCGCAGATTTGGATTGCGCCAATGCGCGATGGTGGCGGCGAGCGGCGAAGCCGCCGGCGTCATCGCATGCATGGGCGGCAACCGTCGAATCGTGAAATGGACCAGCACGGCGCCGGAAAGATTGAGCGCGGCGAACAGATAGAAATTCCAGGCGAGGCCGAGTCCGTCGGCGATCGCCGCCGACATCAGCCGCCCGACGAGATTGCTCGCGACATTGCCGGTGATGTAGGCGGCGAAGGCGGTGCCGGCGTCCATCGCGCTGCATTGCTCGCCGAGATAGGCGAGGGTGAGCGCGAAGGCGGAGGCCATGCACAGGCCCTGTGCGACCCGCAAGGCGGTGAAGACGGCGAGGTTCGGCGCCGAGGCCAGCAGGCTGGTGGGGATTGCCAGCAGAGCCAGGCTGAGCAGGATGCCGGTTCGCCGGTTGATGTGCGGGCTGAAGATGCCGACGACGAGGCTGGCTGCCGCCATGCCGAAGGTGCTGGCGTTGACGGCAAAGCCCATCGCTGCGGGCGTGACGCCGTAGTGCCGCGTCAGCGAGGGCAGGATCGCCTGCGTCGCGAAAAGATCGACGACGGTCAGGAATGCGGTGAGGCCGATCACGAGCGAGCGCAGCGCCAGACCCGGCGCGTGCGCCTCCATCGGCATCGCGGACGGTTTGATGGGCGCGGAGAGGTCGGTCATATCGTTGCGTCTCCTCATGCCGGATGTCATTCCGGGTGCGGCTTCGCGACCCGGAATGACGTAGGGCTGTCGCACCTGGCGCTTTGTCAGTCCCGAGCGCGCGCCTCGTCCTTCGAGACGACCGCTTCGCGGTCTCCTCAAAAGCGGGCGTCTCGAAGGATGGCTGCAGCGAATTACATGTGGTGGTCGTTGGGGTCCTTGCGGACGTCGCCGACATAGAGAATGACGGTCTCCTTGCCGAGGTTCTTCCACCAATGCGAGGTGCCGTAGACCTCGGGACGGATGTCGCCGGCCTTGTGCACGATCGGATCGACGCAGTTCGAGGCGTATTCTACGATCTCGCCCTGCTGCACGAAGATCAGCGCGGGGCGGTCGTCATGGCTGTGCCAGGGCACGATGCCGCCGGGCGCGATAGTCAGCTTGCGGAAGCGCAGCTCGCGCCCCTCGATATGGGCCGGCTGCTTGCCGAGGTCGATCGCACCAAGCGTGACGTCGGTGACCCCGACCGGCTTGTAGTCGACCATCTGCTGGGCGTTCGGCTTGATCTTGCCGGCCGGGCATTCGCCGGCAACGACCGGCTGCGCCGAGAGTGTCAACGCGCCGACGATAGCAAGGCCCGGCCAGATCAGACGCGACAAGGCATGGCTCTTGGACATGGGAGGTCTCCTGTGTTGGCCGCAACCCCGCTGGTCGCCGGCGGTGAGGCCAGCTTTGACGAGATCGCGTCCCGCCTGAAATGCCAGCTTGCTCTCGTTGCGATAGCGGCGCGCTATGTCGATGCGCGGCGGCTATCGATCCGATTGGGCAACGGCATTTCCGCTTTTGGGGCATTCGGCGTCCGATGACAGGGCGCCCGATTGGCGGGCGTTCGCGTCGATCCGGAGGAGCATGTCATGACGAGAGTGTCCAAGACCCTGATTTTCACCGCTGCGTTTGCTATCATCGCCACCTCGGCCTTCTCGGAGGCCACATGGGACTTCAAGGCCGGCATGGCCTATGTCTATGGCGGACCCGGCAAGATGTCGGCGATGGCGATGGCCCCGGCCGAGAAGAACCACGAGGCGATGATGAAGAACGCCAAGAAGGTGCCCGACAATACCGTCTTCTTCATGAACAACGGCTCGCTCTACTACACGCCCGGCCGGCTCGATCCGACCGGCAATTTCTACGTGAACTGAAGAGACCTTCGCCTAATGGCCGCCCCTTGCGGGCGGCCGGAGCGAAAAACTACTATTCCCCCTTCCAAGGCCGGAGCGGAAGATGACGTCTCTCTCACCTGCCGACGCCGAGCGGCTCAAGCTTGCCTTCCAGCGCTGCCGCGACATGGACGGCACGTTGAACGAGCAGCTCCGCGCCTATGCCGATGCCAGCCGTGCCGTCTTTCCGGCCTATGGCGAGGCCGTCGATCGCCTGGTGGCGAGATTGGGCGGCAATGGCGGCGGCGAGTCCGCGCCGCGGCCGGGCGATGCGATGCCGCCGTTCATGCTGCCGGACGAGGGCGGGCGTCTCGTTACGCTGCCTTCGCTGCTCGAGCGCGGTCCGGTCGCGGTGATGTTCTTCCGCGGCCATTGGTGTCCCTATTGCCGGCTCAATGTCCGCGCCGTGGTCCAGGCGCTCGACCGCATCGAGGCCATGGGCGCGCAGATCGTTGCGGTCATGCCGGAGACGCAGGAATACACCGGACGGCTCAAGGCCGAATCCGGCGCGCCGTTTCCGATCCTGACCGACCTCGACAACGGCTATGCGCTGTCGCTCAATCTCGCGATCTGGCTCGGCGCCGAGATCCAGAGCCTGTTATCCTATCAGGACATGGCGAAATTCCACGGCAATGACGGCTGGATGCTGCCGATCCCGGCCGTGTTCGTGGTCGGCCGCGACGGCATCGTGAAAGCGCGCTTCGTCGACCCCGATTTCCGCAAGCGCATGGAGATCGATGACCTGCTCGCAGCGCTGGAGAGCGCGAGCCGGGAGAACTGAGCAGCGCATTGCGCGCTTTCTTCCTTTGCCACCTCGCAAGAGGAGAGCGGAAAGGAAGCGCGAATCTCCGTCTACCCCGCAATCTCCCGCCAGTCGGCGCCGCGCAGCATGCGCATGACGGCGTTGGCGACCGCCGTTCGCTGCCGACCTGCCACGCCGTAGAGGCTGACGGTGCGGCGGGCGTCGAGCCCAGTGACGGCGGCGCGTTTCAGGCTCTCCGGGACCAGCGAGGTGTGGGGCATCATGGCAACGCCGATATCTGCCTCCACCAGTTCGATCAGATCGCGTTCGCTCGAGATCTCGTGGCCGTGATCCACGTCGATGCCGTGCTCGCGCAGGCTGGCGGAGATGCGCCTGGAATGCTCGCAATAATTCCGGCCGAGCAATTGCTCGGCGCGCAAATCGTCCGGCTCGATCGTATCATGCCCGGCGAGCCGGTGCTCCCTGCTGACGACGAGATCGAACGTCTCGGTGAACAGCGGCCAGGCGTCGAGCCGATCCCAGGCCTCGTCGATCTCGGCGGCGATGCCGAGCTCGGCTTCGCCCTTCTTGAGGAAATCGCCGACCTCGCGGCTCGTCCCGCGCAGGAAGCGCAGCTCGAGCCGGTTGAACTGCCGCCTGATCTCGTTGAGGTGGGGAATCAGCAGCGCCAGGTCGATCGAATGCGTCAGCGCGATGCGCAGCGCGCCGATCTCTCCGCTCTTGAACGAGGAGGCGAGCGAACGCGCGCCGATGGCGGCATCGTAGCACTGCTTCAACAGCGGATGCATGCGCTGGCCGAGCTCGGTCAGTTGCGCCGCCGGCCGCTCGCGGCGAAACAGGTCGCCGCCGAGCTCGGCCTCGAGCTGCTTGATCGCGCGCGTCAGGGAGGGCTGCGTGACGTTGCACTCCTCCGCCGCGCGCGTGAAATTGAGCAACTGCGCCACCGCGAGGAAATAGCGGACCTGGTGCATTTCCATGGTTCGGCTCCCAGCAAGATCGGCCTCAAACCTAGCCGATCGGCGCGGGAAATGACATCCCGCCCGCGATAGCGCGGGCGTATGGAGTCGGAAGCCAACCGGCATTTCCGTGAAACAGGATGATCCCGCAGATTTCGCTGCAGCCACGGCGCGGTATCGCGCCCAGAACAGGTCCGGATCATGAATATCCCCATCAAGACGCAGACGTCCGCTTCGTCACGCGCGCTGGCCGGCAAGGTCGCGCTCATCACGGGCTCGACCAGCGGTATCGGTCTCGGCATCGCACGTGCGCTGGCGGCGGCCGGCGCCGATGTCGTACTGAACGGCCTCGGCGTCGCCAGCGAGATCGGCCGGACACGCGAGCAGATCGCCGCCGAGTTCGGCGTCAAGGCGAGCTACTCGCCGGCCGACATGACGAGGCCGAAGTCGATTGCCGAGATGATTGCGGCGACCATCGCCCAGTCCGGGCGGCTCGATATCCTCGTCAACAACGCCGGCATCCAGCATGTGGCGCCGCTCGACCAGTTCCCGGTCGACAAATGGGACCAGATCCTCGCGATCAACCTGACCTCGGCCTTCCACACCACGCGGCTCGCGCTGTCGGCGATGCGCCAGAACGGTTTTGGCCGGATCATCAACGTCGCCTCCGCGCACGGTCTGGTCGGCTCGCCTTTCAAGGCGGCCTATGTCGCCGCCAAGCACGGCATCGTCGGTCTGACCAAGGTCACGGCGCTGGAGACCGCGGAGCAGGGCATCACCTGCAACGCGGTCTGTCCCGGCTACGTCTCTACGCCGCTGGTCGAAGCGCAGATCGATGGACAGGCCAAGGCCCACGGCATCTCCCGCGATCAGGTGATCCGTGAGGTGCTGCTCGCGCAGCAGCCGAACAAGCGTTTTGCCACGGTCGAGGAGCTCGGCGCGCTGACGGTGTTCCTGTCGACGGATGCGGCGGCTTCGATCACCGGCATCGCGCTTCCGGTCGACGGCGGCTGGACCGCGCATTGACATGGGCCAGCGCAGCAAGTCGAATATTCGACCAACGCAGGAGCGTGACATGAACGGCACACAGGACAACACACGGGGCAAGGGTCACGACCTGCCGGGTCAGGTCGTTCTCGTGCTCCAGGGCGGCGGCGCGCTCGGCTCCTATCAGGCCGGCGTCTATCAGGCCCTGCACGAGGCCGGCATCGAGCCGGATTGGGTCATCGGCACCTCGATCGGCGCCATCAATGCCAGCCTGATCGCCGGCAACGCGCCGGAGCATCGACTGGCGCGCCTGAGGGAGTTCTGGAAGCGGATGGAGCAGAAGCCGGCCTGGGACTGGCGCGCCGCGTTTCCCGGCTTCAACGAGAAGCTCGCTTATTGGTCGACCGTCACCCACGGCATTGCCGGCTTCTTCCGGCCCAATCCGCTGGCGCATGCCGGAGATTCCTATCCGCTCGGTGCCGACAATGCGGGCTACTACTCCACCGCGCCACTCGAGAAGACCCTGAGCGAGCTGGTCGATTTCGATCTCGCCAATCGTTGCGCGCCACGTCTGACGGTCGGCGCCGCTCATGTCGGCACCAGCGAAATGCGCTATTTCGACAGTCGCGACGGCGAGCTGACCGTGAAGCATGTGATGGCTTCGGGGGCGCTGCCGCCGGCGTTCCCGGCGGTCCGCATCGACGGCGAACTCTATTGGGACGGCGGCATCCTGTCGAACACGCCGACGGAAGCGGTGTTCGACGACAATCCACGACGGGATTCGCTGATCTTCTCCGTGCATTTGTGGAATCCCGTCGGCGCCGAGCCGACCACGATGGCGGAGGTGCTGAACCGGCACAAGGACGTGCAGTATTCCAGCCGAATTTCGAGCCAGATTGCGCGCCAGCAGCAGGCCCATCGCCTGCGCCATGTCATCAACGAGCTCGCGGCGCGGCTTCCGGAGAGCGAGCGCACCGACCCCGCGGTCAGGGAGTTGATGAGCTACGGCTGTCACACCCGCATGCATGTGGTGCGGCTGCTCGCGCCGCAGCTCGAGCGCGAGACCCACACCAAGGATATCGATTTCAGCCCGTCGGGGATCACGCGGCGCTGGCATGCCGGTTACGCTCACATGCGATCGGTCCTGACGCGCAAGCCCTGGATCGGCGAATTCGATCCACTCGCCGGAGTGGTCCTGCACGAGCATACGGATGAGATGCCGATGGCAGCGGAGTAGAGCTGCTCTCGCATCATCGAATTGCCACAGGCCTTGCGGATCGTCGGTGGTCCATCGTCGAAAGGCCCTCGCAAGTGGTGTCCGCGAACGATCTTGATGCGGCCCTCGATCAGGTCCGCGCCAACGCGGCCGGAGCGGTGGCCGGCGTGTTCGGCCCGGCCTCGGTGACGTGGCGGATCGACCGCGAGGCCGTCATCTTCCTCGGTGCCGGCCGCGCGCTGTTGCTGCAGCTGGCCCATCCGTGGGTCGCGGCTGCCATCGCCGAGCATTCCAAGACCTTTGCCGATCCGATCGGGCGTTTCCACCGCACCTTCGACATCGTCTTTGCCATGGTGTTCGGCTCGCTCGACCAGGCCTTGCTGCCGGCCCGGAAGCTGCACCGACGCCATGGCATGATCGTCGGAGAGATGCCTGAGACCATCGGCCCGTTTGCGGCAGGCTCGCGCTACTGCGCCAACGACATTCCTTCGCTGCGCTGGGTTCACGCCACGCTGGTCGAATCCGCGCTGATGGCGCACGATCTGGTGCTTTCTCCAATCCCGGCGAAGGAACGCGAGCGCTACTGGACCGAGAGCCGATTGTTCGGGGCCTTGTTCGGATTGACGGCAAGCGACCTGCCGGGGGACTGGTCGGGCTTTACGGCCTACACCGCAGCGATGGCGCAATCGGAGACGCTGACCGTCAGCCCGGCGGCGCGCGAGATCGCTACGCAGATCTTCAGCGGCGCACGTCCGTGGCTGCGGCCGCCGCGCTGGTATCGCGCGCTCACGGCGCGGATGTTGCCGGAGCGGCTGCGCGCCGGGTTCGAGTTTGGGCTCGATGCGCGTGACGAGAGGGCGGCCGACAACGCGCTGCGATGGATCAGGCGCATCTATCCACGATTACCCGACAGGCTGCGCTATGTCGGACCCTACCAGGAAGCGCAGGCCCGGCTGCGCGGCGAACCGCAGCCCGACTGGATGACGCGCTGCCTCAACCGGGCCTGGATCGGCCGCTCGCAGATGGACGTGCGAGGGAAATAGGGTCTTGAGGCCAAGGTTGTTGAAGCTTGTCATTCCGGGACGCGCGGAGCGCGAACCCGGAATCCATTTCTTCCAGCATTCCGGCGGAACGATGGATTCCGGGTTCGCGCCAAGCGGCGCGCCCCGGAATGGCAGCGTTCCTCACGCCGACGCCAGCCTGCGGTACAGCGCGCTGTAGCTGCCGGCCGAGATGCTCCAGGAGAACGAGCGTCCCATGGCGCTACGGCGCATGGTGTCGAGCTGGTCCTGCGCCATGAAGGCCGAGAAGGCACGGCGCACGCCGCCGAGGAACGAATCGCGCGAGGGTTTGGAGAACAGGAAGCCGGTCTCGCCGTCGGTGATGGTCTCGGCAAGGCCGCCGGTCTGGTGCCCGATTGGCAGCGAGCCGAAGCGCTGGGCGTACATCTGGCTGAGCCCGCACGGCTCGAACCGCGACGGCATCAAGGTGAAGTCGCTGCCGGCGAAGATGCGCCGCGCCTGGGCGTCGTTGAAGCCGATCGCAACGCCGATGGCGTCGGGGCGACGGCGATGGGCGTCGATCAGGGCCTGCTCGAGCGCCGGCTCGCCGGACCCGGTGACCACGATCTGCCCGCCGGCGTCGACGATCTCGTCGGCCGCCGACAGCACGAGGTCGATGCCCTTCTGGTGCACCAGGCGCGCGACGATGCCGAACATCGGGCCGCGCGAGACTGCCAAGCCGAACTGCTTGCGGACGTAGTCCGCATTGGCCCTCTTGCCGGCCCAGTCGCCGGCGCCGAATTGCTGGGCGAGCTGGGCGCAGGAGCGCGGGTCCCAGCTCTCGTCGATGCCGTTGAGGATGCCGGTGAGCTCGGCGGCGTCTGAGCGCAGGCGGAGCAGGCCCTCCAGGCCGCAGCCGAACTCGGCCGTGGTGATCTCCCGCGCATAGGTGCCGCTGACCGTGGTGAGGTGGGAGGCGTAGACGAGGCCCGCCTTGAGGAAGGAGAGCTGGTCGTAGAACTCGACACCGTCGATGTGGAAGGAGCTCTCCGGTGCGCCGATCCGCCGCAGCGAGTCCTTCGGGAAGAGGCCCTGATAGGCGAGGTTGTGAATGGTCAGGATCGACGGCAGCTTGGCGCCGCGCCAGGTGAGATAGGCCGGCACCAGCGAGGCTTGCCAGTCATTGGCATGGATCAGGTCTGCTGCCCAATTCTTGTCCAGCGTGCCCATGGCGAGCTCAGCGGCTGCCGAGGCGAAGCGCGCGAAGCGGATGTCGTTGTCCGGCCAGTCGCGCCCGGACTCGTCGCCATAGGGATTGCCGGGCCGGTCGTAGAGTTGCGAGCACAACAGCACGTAGACCGGCAGGCCGTCCTTGGTCGCGGCCCGGCCGAGCGAGCAGGCCGGCATCTCCGCGAACGCCGGGCAGCGGCCGACGATCTGAATATGCGTGAGTTGCTCGATGATGTCGCGATAGCCGGGTAGCATGACCCGGATATCGGCAAAGTGGCGAAGGGCTCGGGGCAGGGCCGCGGAAACGGCGCCAAGTCCGCCGACGCGGACGAAGTCGTCCATCTCCGTGGTGACGAACAAGACCCTCAAGAACGACCGCCCTCTTCCGATCCCGTCTGCTGCTATGCAAGAACGGGTCCAGTTGCCCACACATTCCAAGCCCGCCCACGCGGCGCGTCCGTTCGGTAAAGACTTTCCTACTCAGCCGCCGCCCTCTAGGGTCGCCGCACCAACAACAGAGAACATTGAAGGTTCCAAGGGACTTCGCGGATGCAGCTAGCAGACAAGCATGAGGGGATATTGACAAAGGTCATGGCGGGCCTGCGGGTCCTGGATTTTTCGACCACGATCGCCGGTCCCCATTGCGCGCGGATGCTTGCCGATATGGGGGCCGAGGTCATCAAGATCGAGTCCGACGGCGGCGAGACGATGCGGACCCGGCCGCCGCTGCGCAAGGGGTGCAGCACCGCGTTCGGCCAGCTCAATGTCGGCAAGAAGAGCATGGTGCTCGACCTCAAATCCGAGGACGGCAGGGAGGCGGTTCGCCGGCTGGCCGCGACATCAGACATCCTGGTCGAGAATTTCCGCCCCGGCGTCATGCACCGGCTGCGGCTCGATTACGACAGCTTGCGCGCAGTCAACCCGCGGCTGATCTATTGCTCAATCTCCGGCTACGGCCAGAGTGGCCCCTCGGCCGAGCTGCCGGCCTATGCGCCGGTGATCCATGCCGCCTCGGGCTACGACATGGCGCATCTCGCCTACCAGCCCGGCCGCAATCGCCCCGATTATTGCGGCATCTATCACGCCGACGTCGTCACCGGTACCTATGGCTTCGGGGCAATCGCCTCCGCGCTCTATCAGCGGACCGTGACCGGGCTCGGCCAGCATATCGACGTGTCCATGCTGGAAACGATGCTGTCGCTGACGCTGACCGAATTGCAGAGCGCGCAATTCGCCGTGAAGCCGCCGCCGCGCCCGATGTTCGGCCCGACCGAAACGGCGAACGGCTACGTCATGATCACGGTCGCCAGCGAGAAGACATTCCAGGGATTGATGGGCGTGATCGGCCGAGCCGAATGGATCTCCGATCCGCGCTTCTCGACCTATGCCGCGCGCCGCGACAACTGGGCCGAGGTCATGGACGGCGTCGAGGCCTGGTCGCGGCAGCTCACGACCGATGCGTGTCTCGCTGAGCTCGGCGCGGCCGGCGTGCCGGCGTCGGCCTATCGCACCGTGGCCGAGGCGCTGGCCGATCCGCAGCTCGCGCACCGGCAGGCGCTCACCGAGGTGCAGGACGAGGGCGGCTCCTTCAAGGTGCTCAACCTGCCGTTCCGGATGTCGGGCGCGGACACCACGCCCGCCAGGACGATCGCCGTACTCGGCGAGCACACCGATGCGCTGCGCGACGAGATCGGCCTTGGTGATGACGCGTCAATTCCGACAGGCAAAACGGCCGCGACGCTCTGAGCAACATAGCGCCGCACCCGCGGCATGTGATCTCTCGTGCGTTCCCCTTGCCGTCGCGAGCATTTGTCGCCAATCTCGCCTCCCAGTCATTCAACGATCCGAAACATCGGACGAGGGATCCCGGGAGGAACCATGACGAAGATTGCTGCTGCGGCGCGCAAGCACGCGCCGATTTTCCTTGTTGCGGCATTTGCGGTCCTTCCGCTTGCCGAGCCAGCGCAGGCACAGAAGTCCGGCGGCAGCATCACCGTCGGTCAGGAGCTGGATATCGCCGGCTTCGATCCGCTCAAGGTCGGCGTCTACGACACCTCGACCTTCACCGCTGCCGCCGCCATCTTCGACACGCTGACCATATTGAATGAAAAGGGAGAAGCCGCGCCAAAGCTCGCAGTGTCCTGGACGCATTCCGACGATTACAAGACCTGGACCTTCAAGCTGCGCGAGGGCGTGAAATTCCACGACGGCACGCCGTTCAATGCGCAGGCCTTCAAGGAGAATTTCGACCGGCAGAAGGATCCCGCCAACAAGTGCCGTTGTGCCTTCTACATCACCAACATCAAGGAGGTGCTGGCGCCAGATGAATACACGATCGTCTACAATCTGACCGATCCTAGCGTGAACCTGCCGGCGACGATCACCATCCAGAGCCAGAACAATGTCGTGCACTCGCCGACGGCGTGGAAGACGAAGGGCGACGATTATAACCGCAATCCCGTCGGGACCGGTCCCTACATCCTGAAATCCTGGACCGCCGGCGACCGCATGGTGCTGGAGAAGAACCCGAACTACTGGGACAAGGGCCGACCTTATCTCGACCGCATCATCTTGAAGCCGCTCCCCGACGCGCAGTCGCGCTTCGCTTCGCTGCAATCAGGCGAGGCCGACATCATCTGGGACGATGAGGCCGACGCCGACAACATCATGAGGGCGCAGAAGGACCCCAAGCTCACCGTTCACACCTACAAGGGCTCAGGCGCTTCGGTCTATGCCTTCAATACCAAGGTCGCGCCGTTCGACGACGTCCGCGTGCGCCAGGCGCTGGTGATGGCGCTCGACCGTCCGAAGATGTCGCAGGCGATCAGCAACGGCCTGAGCCGCCCCGCGACCAATCCGTACGGCGACGGCTCCTGGGTCAAGTGCAAGGACGACGGCGCGCTGCCGTTCGACGTCGAGAAGGCCAAGGCGCTAATCAAGGAGTACGGCAAGCCGGTCGAGTTCAAGATGCTGGTGACCGCGACGCCGCGCGGCCGCATGGTCGGCCAAGTGCTTCAGCAATTCTGGAAGCGCGTCGGCGCCAACATGGAGATCGAGCAGGTCGACCAGGCCACCATTCCGTCGCGCGCATTCACCCGTCAGTTCCAGATGACGCCGTGGCGCATCGTCGATCTCGCCGATCCCGATCCGCAGATGTACGCGAATTTCCGCAGCGGCAGCCCGCTCGCGCTCGCCGGATACTCAAACCCCGAGCTCGACAAGCTGCTGGACCACGCGCGCGTTACTCCCGATCTCGGCGAACGCACCGAGGATTACTGCGCCATCAGCCGCCTGATCAACAAGGAGGCGATCTGGTTCTGGACTTTCCAGAACACCTATTACGCGCTGTCGAGCGCCAAGCTGAAGGGCTTCCCGAAGATCTACAACGGCGTGATCGACGTCTCGACCACCTGGCTGGAATGACGGCGCGATGCTGAACTTCCTCGTTCGCCGACTGCTCGGCATGCTGCCGGTGCTGCTCGCCGTCTCGCTGCTGACATTCCTGATCGCCTCGCTTCTGCCAGGCGATCTCGCTCTCGTTATCCTGGGCGACCAGGCGACGCCGGAGAATGTCGCGGCGCTGCGCCGCGACATGGGGCTAGATCAGCCGCTGTGGTGGCGTTACCTGAGCTGGCTCGGCCACGTCCTGCAGGGCGATCTCGGCCGCTCGTTCCGCACCGGCCAGACCGTGCTGCAGGCGGTCGCCGAGCGCATTCCGGTCTCGCTCCAGCTGATGGTGATGGCCGAATTCATCGGGCTCCTGATCGGCGTTCCCGTCGCGATCGCCTGCGCCGCGCGCGCCGGCGGCGCCTTCGACCGCCTGATGACCGGCAGCGCGTTCGCAATGCTGTCGATGCCGTCCTTCCTGGTGGCGATCCTCCTGATCTATCTGTTCGCGGTCGAGCTGCATTGGCTGCCGGCGACCGGCTATGTGCCGTTCACCGAGGAGCCGCTGGCGAATCTGCGGTTCTTCGTGCTGCCGGCGTTGACGCTGGCGCTGGCGGAATGGCCGGGCATCATGCGGGTGCTGCGCTCCGACATGATCGCGACCTTGCAGGAGGACTATATCGCGCTGGCGAAAGCAAAGGGCCTCAAGCCCGCGCGCATCCTGTTCGTGCATGCGCTGAAGCCGTCCTCGCTGACCCTGGTGACGGTGACTGGCATCAATATCGGCCGCCTGCTCGGCGGCACGCTGATCGTGGAATCGATCTTTGCGCTGCCCGGAATCGGCCGGCTGCTGGTCGGGGCGATCTACACCCGCGATCTCGTCATCCTCCAGGGCGTGGTGCTGCTGGTCGCCTGCGGCTTCGTCATCGTAAACTTCATCGTCGACATGCTCTATGCCGTGCTCGACCCCAGGATCCGCCATGGCCACGCTTGAGCTCTCGCTGCAGGACGAGGCGGTGCCCGTGCCGGCCGGCCGCAAGCGTAAGCTCGGCCTGCTGTTCTGGATCGCGAGCGCCTGGCTTGCGATGATCCTTGCGCTCGCGATCCTCGCGCCGGTGCTGCCGCTGCAGAACCCCGTGGACATGGACATGCTGGAGCGTCGTGCGGCGTTCTCCGGCGAGCACTGGCTCGGCACCGACGCGCTCGGCCGCGACGAGCTCGCCCGCCTGATCTTTGGCGCGCGGGCATCGCTGACAGTCGGGCTGGTCGCACCGATGATCGGCCTCACCGTCGGTGGCGCGCTTGGCCTGCTCGCCGGCTATTTCCGCGGCCGCTTCGAGACATTGGTGGTCGGCAGCATGGACGTGCTGCTCGCCTTTCCGCCGCTGATCTTCGCACTCGCCGTGACTGCCTATCTCGGACAGTCCGTCCCCAACCTCACCTTGATCCTGGGCGTGCTCGGCATTCCCGCCTTCATGCGCGTGGCGCGGGCGGCGACGCTGACCCTGGCACGACGCGAGTTCGTGATCGCGGCTGAGGCACTCGGCGCCAGCCATGCGCGCATCCTGCTGCGCGAGCTGTTGCCGAACGTGATCCTGCCGCTGCTGGCCTTCTTCCTGCTCGGCGTTGCCGTCACCATCGTGGTCGAGGGCGCGCTGTCCTTCCTCGGTCTCGGCGTGCCGCCGCCGATGGCGAGCTGGGGCAGCATGATCGGCGAGGGGCGCGACAGCCTCGACGTCGCGCCGCGGCTGGCGTTCCTGCCGGCGGCCGGACTGTTCCTCACCGTGCTGGCCTTCAACCTGGTCGGCGACACCTTGCGGGCGCTGACCGACCCGCGTCAGGGGGCGCTGTGAGCGCCCCACTCTTGACCATCGCGGATGTCGCGGTCGAGCTGCCGACGCCCCGCGGCAATTTGCGCGCGGTGGATCATGTCGACCTGTCGCTGGCGGCTGGCCGCACGCTCGGCATCGTCGGCGAATCCGGCTGCGGCAAGACCATGCTGTCGCGCGCCGTGCTTCAGCTGCTGCCGAAGAAGGCGAAGCTGACCGGCCGCGTGATGTTCGACTGCCAGGACTTGGTGCGGCTCGAGCCTGAAAGCCTGCGGCGCCTGCGCGGACGGGACCTCGCAGTCGTGTTCCAGGACCCCATGACCTCGCTCAATCCGGTGCTCACCATCGGCACGCAGTTGATGGAGACGATCCAGGAGCACCTCGAGCTCGACGCGCCGGAGGCACGGAAGCGCAGCATCGAGCTGCTCGCTGCCGTCGGCATTCCCGCGCCGGAGCAGCGGCTCGCGCAATATCCGCATCAATGTTCCGGCGGCATGCGCCAGCGCATCGCGATTGCGATCGCGCTGTCCTGCGAGCCGAAGCTCTTGATCGCGGACGAGCCGACCACCGCGCTCGACGTCACCATCCAGGCACAGATCCTCGATCTGCTCGCGCGCGAGCAGCGCCGCCGCCATATGGCGATGATCATCATCACGCACGATCTCGGCGTCGTCGCCGGCCGCGCCGACGAGGTCGCGGTGATGTATGCCGGCAGGGTGGTGGAGCGCGCGCCGACGCAAGCCTTGTTCAAGCGTATGCATATGCCCTACACCGAGGCGCTGCTGGCGGCGATCCCGAAGCTGGATGCCGCGCCGCATACGCCGCTGCCGGCGATCTCGGGCCGTCCGCCCGATCCGACCCGGCCGCTGCGTGGCTGCTCCTTCGCGCCGCGCTGCCGCTATGCGGTCGGCCGCTGTCATGAAGCCAAGCCCGAACTGACGAGCGCCGAGATGCCCGATCATCTCTATGCCTGCTTCCATCCGATCCGGATCACAGAGGGCGTTGGCGCATGATGCAGCTTGCCGCGCGTGCCGAGCCGCTCCTGAGCGTCGACAATCTCGTCGTCGAATATGGCCTCGGCAACAAGACCGTGCACGCAGTCTCCGGCGTCAGCCTTCGGGTCGCACGCGG
Source organism: Bradyrhizobium centrosematis (assembly GCF_045571495.1). Lineage (NCBI taxonomy): Bacteria > Pseudomonadati > Pseudomonadota > Alphaproteobacteria > Hyphomicrobiales > Nitrobacteraceae > Bradyrhizobium > Bradyrhizobium centrosematis. The sequence goes on along the minus strand of NZ_CP120703.1, from coordinate 5,397,299 downwards.
CGAGACGCTGGGGCTGGTCGGTGAATCCGGCTGCGGCAAGTCGACGCTGGGGCGCGCAGTGCTGCAATTGCGCCGGGCCAAATCCGGACGTGTGCTGTTCGACGGGGAAGATCTCACCGCGATGGAAGGCGAGGCGCTGCGCAAGATGCGCCGTCGCGTGCAGCTGATCTTCCAGGACCCGATCGCCTCGCTCAATCCGCGCCGTCGCATCGGCGACATCGTCGCCGAGCCGCTGATCATCGCCGGCGTCAAGGATGCCGCCGAGCGCCAGCGCAGGGTTCACGAGGTGCTCTCGGCCGTCGGGCTCGATCCCGATCTGGTGGCGAACCGCCTGCCGCATGAGTTCTCCGGCGGGCAGTGCCAGCGCATCTGCATCGCGCGATCGCTGGTGCTCAACCCGGAGTTCATCGTCTGCGACGAGCCGGTCTCGGCGCTCGACGTCTCGATCCGCGCGCAGATCCTCAACCTGCTGGAGGAGATGAAGACGCGCTTCGGGCTGACGCTGCTGTTCATCGCGCATGACCTTGCGGTGGTCAAAGCGGTCAGCGACCGTGTGGCGGTGATGTATCTCGGCCGGCTCTGCGAGGTCGGGCCGTCAGAGCAATTGTTCGCGAGCCCTCGGCATCCCTACACGAACCTGCTGTTGCAGGCGATCCCGGTGCCCGATCCGGATATCCGTCCCGTCGAAAGTGTGGCGGCGGGCGAGCCGCCATCGCCGATTGCGCCGCCCTCCGGCTGCCGCTTCCGCACCCGCTGCCCGCGGGCCGATCAGCGATGCAGCGCGGAGATACCGGAGTTGCGCGAGGTTGGACCCGGCCAGTTCGCGGCTTGCCACCATCCGCTGGCCTAAACTAAGACAGCGCTCGAATTTGTCTCGTCAGGCCACCCATGGCATGGTGGCGACAAGGACAAGCATGCCGGGAGGATGCCGATGAAAAGTTTCAAGGTTGCCGATTTCAAGGCGCCGCTGCAGGAGGTCGACGAGGCGACGCCGCAGCCGTCGGGCACGCAGGTGCTGATCAAGGTGAAAGCGGCCGGTGTCTGTCACAGCGATCTCCACATCTGGGAAGGCGGCTACGATCTCGGCCATGGCCGCAAGCCGCTGTCGCTGAAGGACCGCGGCATCAATTTGCCGCTGACGATGGGGCACGAGACCGTCGGCGAGGTGCTGGCGTTCGGTCCCGACGTGAAGCCGACCGACCAGGGCGATCTCAAGATCGGCGATGTCGGCCTGGTCTATCCCTGGATCGGGTGCGGCAAATGCGCCACGTGCCTTGCTGGCGACGAGAACATGTGCCTGACGCCACGCTCGCTCGGGGTCTATTGCGACGGCGGCTATTCCGATCACATGCTGGTGCCGCATCCGCGTTACCTGCTCAATCTAAGAGGGCTCGACCCGGCGACGACCGCGCCCTATGCCTGCTCCGGCGTCACCACCTACAGCGCGCTGAAGAAGGTCGAGCAGCATTTCGACACGCCGATCGTGATGTTCGGCGCCGGCGGCCTCGGCCTGATGGCGCTGTCGCTCTTGAAGGCGATGGGCGGCAAGGGCGCGATCATGGTCGACATCGACGCCAGGAAGCGCGAGGCGGCCGAGAAGGCCGGTGCACTCGCAACCGTCGATCCCAAGGCGCCGGATGCGCTGGAGCAGCTTGCCAAGAAGGCGGGCGGCCCGATCCGCGCCGTGATCGACCTCGTCGGCAATGCCGCCACGACGCAGCTCGGTTTTGACTGCCTGACCAAGGGCGGCAAGCTCGTCATCGTCGGCCTGTTCGGCGGCGGCGCGACCTGGGCGCTGCCGCTGATTCCCATCAAGGCGGTGACGATCCAGGGCAGCTATGTCGGCAATTTGCGCGAGACGCAGGAGCTGCTCGATCTCGTGCGCAGCAAGAAGGTGCCGCCGATCCCGGTGACGACCGCCCCGCTCGCCAGGGCCAACGACGCGCTGCTGCAGTTGCAGCAGGGCGCGGTGGTCGGACGCACGGTGCTGACGCCGTAGTAACAACTCTACCGTCATTGCGAGCCACCGGGTCCGCGCAGAGCGCGGCCCGATGACAGGCTCCGCGAAGCAATCCAGAGATCCCTCCGCTGACATAGTCTGGATTGCTTCGTCGCAAGAGCTCCTCGCAATGACGAGATCACTCTGACCTTCACGCAGGAACCCCCATGTCCGCGAACAACGCCTTCCACATTGCCGTGCTCGCCGGTGACGGTATCGGCCCCGAAGTCATGGCACCGGCGCTCGAGGTGCTGCGCAAGGTAGGCGAAAAATCCGGTCTCGGCTTCCGCTTCACCGAGGCGCCGGCCGGCGCCAACAATTATCTCGCGACCGGCGAGTCGATGCCGGACTCAACGATCAAGCTCTGCGAGGAGGCGGATGCGATCCTGCTCGGGGCCTGCGGCCTGCCGTCGGTGCGCTATCCCGACAACACCGAGATCGCGCCGCAGATCGAGTTGCGTTTCATCTTCGATCTCTATGCCGGCGTGCGGCCGGCGCGCCTCATTCCCGGCGTGCCGAGCCCCATCGTGGGTGCCGACCAGCGCGGCATCGATCTGGTCGTGATCCGCGAATCCACCGAGGGCCTGTTCGCCTCGATGGGCAAGGGCGTCGTCACCCATGAGGAGGCGCGCGAGACCATGGTGATCACGCGCAAAACCTCCGAACGCCTGTTCGAGTTCTCGTTCCGCCTCGCCGAGCGGCGCAAGGCGCGCGGGAAGCCGGGAATGCTCACCTGCGTCGACAAGGCAAACGTGTTCAAGGCGTTCGCGTTCTTCCGCGGCATCTTCGATGAGATCGAGAAGAAGCATCCAGGGGTGAAGACCGACCGGCTCTATGTCGACGCCTGCTCGGCGATGCTGGTCAAGCGGCCCTGGGATTTCGACGTGATGGTGATGGAGAACATGTTCGGCGACATCGTCTCCGACATCACTGCGAGCCTGATTGGCGGCCTCGGCATGGCGCCGTCGGCCGACATCGGCGACAAATACGCGGTGTTCCAGCCGTGCCACGGCACCGCCCCCGACATCATGGGGCAGGGCAAGGCCAACCCCACCGGCATGATCCTGTCGGCGGCGATGATGCTCGACTGGCTCGCCGACAAGCACGGCGTCGAGAGCGCGGCGGAAGCCGGCGAGACGATCGAGCGTGCGGTGGACCAGGTCTATGCCGGCGGCATCAAGCCGATGGAGTTCGGCGGCAGCAATGGCACGGCGGATATTGCCAAGGCGGTGATTGCTGCACTCTGAAAGGAACTGGATGAGTAGGCAGGTCCCCGAACGCCATCGACACCTCCGGACGTTTGCTTTCGGCGACAGTCCCAGGCTCGCGGACGAATTGCTCGATCTCGTCGTCAGGGGCATCAAGACCGCAACCTGCAGCACGGAAGACGAGCCGAACACGTCTACGCCCGGCGAACGCTGGGTCGTGCTCGATGGACGGGGAGAGCCGCGCTGCGTCATCGAAAGTACCGAGATCACATATCGGCGCTTTCATGAGGTCGACGCCGCCTTTGCCTATGACGAGGGCGAAGGCGATCGTAGCCTGGCCCATTGGCGCAGCGCTCATCGCAGCTATTTCGGCCGGCTCGGACGATTCAGCGAAGACATGATGCTCATGTGCGAGCGCTTTCGACTGATCGAGGTGTTTGGGGAGCCGCCGCCAACGGAACCATAGCTGACTTTAGCCGGCGATGATCGCCTTCCTCGTTCCGGAAGCTGGCTATCTGGACCGAGCGCTTTGGTGATCAAACGCCTTCGACGAAAAGGGGGCCTTGCGGCCCCCTTCAATTCACCAGCGGTGCCAGTGGCGATAGCCCCAGCCCCATGGGCGCGGTCCGTAAAACCGGCGCGGGCCGCCATAATAGCCATAAGCGCCGTAATAGTTCGGGCGCCACCAGCAGCGGCCCCAGGGGTTGCAGACCCAGCGCACCTGGTCGACCTCGGCAGCGGGGCCCTTTGCGATCTGGTCCGCCTGCGGAATGCCGTTCGGCATCGCCGCGAGCGCCGGTCCCGAGGCAAGCGCCACACCGCCAATGGCAGCCAGACCAAGAACAGCAAATTTAAATGTCATTGCGATCTCCCTCATTGGTGGCGGGAGAACTATCGGTGGATCAACTGGTTGCTACCGCAGCGGGCCGCGCAAAGAATTTAATCTTCGTGAATGAAGGTTCAGCTACTTCCCCTGGAACCGCGGCTTCCGCTTCTCCATGAAAGCCTGCCGGCCCTCGCGAAAATCCGCGCTGTCCATGCAGGCATTGCCGATCGCCTTGACTGCCTCCATGTCGCGCTGGCTCTCGTCCTTGAGCACCTGCGCAATGGTGATCTTGGCGGCCTTGATCGCGAGCGGGGCGTTCTGCGAGATCGTCTCGGCAATCGTCATGGTCTCGCCCCAGAGCTCGTCGACTGGAAACACGCGTTCGACGAGGCCAATGCGCAGCGCCTCGGCGGAATCGATCCGCATGCCCGTGTACATCAACAGGCGCGCCCAGGACGGGCCGACCAGCGACACCAGATGCCGCAGGCCGTCATAGCCATAGGCGATGCCGAGTTTTGCTGCGGGAATGCCGAACTGGCTGCCATGCGAGGCGAGACGGATGTCGGCGAGCATGGCGACCTGCATGCCCCCGCCGAGACAATAGCCGTCGATGCAGGCGATCGTCGGCTTGGGATAGTCGGCGAGCAGGGCGCGCTGGACGGCGCTGCGCCTGCCGTATTCCTCGGACGCCGCCGCGTTGTGCCTGACCTTCTCGAACTGGCTGATGTCGGCGCCGGAGACGAAGGCCTTGCCGCCGGCACCGCGCAGGATCACGACGCGTACCGTCTCGTCGTCGCGCAGAGCCGTCAGCGCCTCGCCAAATCCCTCCCACATCTCCAGCGACATCGCGTTGCGCTTGTCGGGGTTGTTGAAGGTGATCACGCCGACGCCGCCGGCTGTGTGCTTGAGGATCTTGCCGTCGGCGTAAGGTGTTTCGTTCGTGCTGGACATGTCAGGCATCGCGCGCTCGCTCATCATGGGCAAGGTGCAATGTGCTGCGGGGGCGTTACCGCGGTCAACGGCGGCAGACGAGGAGGCCTGCATCCGCCTGTGCCGCCATTGCATGGCGGCGATGGGACGACGTTCGCGACACAGGGAGGAATGGCGGCCATTCGACAACAAAAAAGGGCGGTCAGACCGCCCCTGGAAGCAAAGGCCGCGCGCGGAAAGCGCGCGGGCCAAGACGGACGCAATGACATGCGTTCCGGTCCCGTTCAATCCGGCCGCGCCCCTGTGACGCGGCGGATTGAAGATCGGCGGCCAAGACGGACCGTCGGTCGATCTCAGCTTTCGTTGGCTGCGATCGATTCCATCAGCGAGACGAGCTGCCGCTGAACCGTCTGGTCCTTGATCTTGCTGTAGGCGCGCAGCAGGCGGAGGCTGAAGGCCGAATCGAGGAACAGCAGGCTCTCGACTTCGCGCGCCTTGTTGTCGCCGTCGTAGAAGAAGGTCACGGGCACGTCGAGGGCGGAAGCAATCTGCTGGAGCCGAGCCGCGCCGACGCGATTGACGCCCTTCTCGTACTTCTGGACCTGCTGGAAGCTGACGCCGAGCTTTTCGCCGAGCTCGGCCTGCGAGATCTTCATCTCGACGCGCCGCAGACGGATCCGCTTGCCAAGCTCGATATCCGGCTTGCCGGCGCTGCGCTGCTTCATTCTTTTCGCCGCTGCTTTCATCTCTGTTTTCACCTTTGTTCTTCGGTTGAAAATCCCCCGAAGAGCTGGGTCAGGGGTTCGCCCATATACGAGTGCCTGAATTCATGCGGGTGCACGAATTCTTCCTTAAACCACGGGAAGCGAGCCGGATTGAAAGCCTCGATCAGCCAATCAATCATGTGCCGCACGCGCGGAATCCGGCCGCTACCGGGATGGTAGGACAACCAGATATCCAGCGGTCGGTTCAGCTCGACCTCAAGTGGAATCAACTTCCCGCCAAGCGCAATGGCGTAGCTGGGGAAGACGCCGATGCCGGCGCCATTCGCGACCGCCCAATAGTTGGCGCTTGAGACGTTGGTCTTCATGACCAGAAGGTCACGTTCCGAAACGCCCGGGAAGAAGCTTTCGAAGGATTCCTTGGCGGCGAGCTGGTCGGCGAATTGCAGCACCAGGCGGTGCTTGATCAACTCCGCCGCCGAACGCGGCGCGCCATGCTTTTCGATATATTTCTCGGAGGCCCAGAACATCAGATGCATGCGGCCGAGCCGCACCAGCTTGATATCGAGCGCCGAGGGACGGGAGAGATGGATGGCGACGTCGGCCTCGTGGCGCGAGACGTCGGCCGAGCGCATCGCGCAGTGCAGGTCGACCAGGATCTTCGGATAGGCCTGCTGGAATTCAACCAGGCGCGGGGCGAGCCAGAACGTGCCGAGCCCCTCGGTGACGGCGACGCGGACCTCGCCGGACAGGGCGTTGGCCATCGAATCGCTCGCGCGCAGCACGTCGAAGGTGGCAGCCTCCATGCGCTCGACGGCGGACACCACCAGCGCACCTTCATCCGTCAGATGGGTGCCGTGGACGTCGCGGGTGAACAGCGTGGTGCCGGTCTGGCGTTCGAAATCGTCGATTCGCCGGCGCACGGCGTTGATCGACAGCGACAGGCGTTCGGCCGCCGATCGGAAGCTTCCGCATCGGACGACTTCAAGAAATATGCGGGCCGCATCCCAATCCGAGAGGCCGCTGAGATTTGTCTTTGGGCGTTCCGCCAGAGGAACGCCCCTTTCCGCCAAGGAGTGCATACAATTCCCTTCGGGCGGCTAAACTGGCAGAATCTGGCGCAAACCACAACCACTGCGGGTTGGGGGATGATGAGTTTTGAACGTCATCCTTACTACCTCGTGGGTGGTATCTGGATGCTGCCACCGGCTGGGAATCGGGCAGGTTGTTCGCCTGAATGAGGGGTGTGGCGTGAGTTCCGTTGCGAGCCTTAAGTTGGCTGCGGGATTGTCGGCGCTGTCCGCAATGAACGTCTCCGCGCGAGAGCCGGCTTGGCCTCCCTTGGTGGATCAATCGCAACGCGCCATGCGTTTTCTCCCAGACAGTTTCGATCATGGCCGACGGCGCAGCGGGGCGATGTTGGCAGGAACCGCGGTTCCACGGCAGAAACCCGGTGGAATCAGGTTCGGAGGCTCAGCGGCCTCATGCTATCCTCGATATTCCATGGGGGCCGAGGGGGTCGTCACCATCACGTCTCGCAGGCCGAATTAACGGAAAGAACGCCGGTGTCGCATTCAGACGAACAGTTGCAGTCGGTGCTGGAAACGCTCGAGGAGTGCCGCAAGGTTCTCAACGCGTGCAACAGCCGTGAGTCGGCCGAGCTGCTCTCCATCGTCATCCTCGACGTCAGGATGAAGCTCAAAGGAATAGACAGTGCCGATCTCAAGGCGCTGTGCGACGAAATGCTGCGGAGCGCAGCGAGCGTGCCGCCACCCCCTTTCAAGCAGACGCAGGACCAGCCCCGGCGTCCGCTGCTCCGCGTGGTGAAGTAGCCACGCCGCCGAATCTCGCTTTTTGGCGAGGTCTGCGCGCGTCCCGATGCCGCACCTGTGATCGCAGACGGCATCGGGAGGAGCCCTGGTTCCGTGCGCCTCTGTTGCGCATTCTCCGGCATCGGCTACACCAGAGCCGGTTCGGTTCCGGCCGGGCGCATGTCCCGTGCGCCGTAACGGCACCTGAGATGGCTCAGACGGCATCATGCAAAATGTTTCGATCCCGGCGGCGCTGATTGCCGGCCTCGTCAGCTTCCTCTCGCCTTGCGTCCTGCCGCTGGTTCCGCCCTATCTGATCTATCTCACCGGCGCCACCATCGAACACGTCGAGAGCGACGAGCCGGTCTCGGCCTCCAAGCGCGCGATCATGATGTCGGCGCTGCTGTTCGTCCTGGGCTTCTCCACGGTATTCGTCGCGCTCGGCGCCAGCGCCTCGTTGATCGGTGGGCTGATCCGGGCCTGGTCGGCGGAGCTGTCGATCCTCGCCGGCATCGTCATCATCGTCATGGGCCTGCATTTCCTCGGCTTGACCCGCATCGGCCTGTTGATGCGCGAGGGACGGCTGCCGATTCGCAAGCCTGTCGGGCTCTGGGGGGCCTACATCATGGGCCTCGCCTTCGCCTTCGGCTGGACCCCCTGCATCGGTCCGATCCTTGCTGCGATCCTCTCGATCGCTGCGGCCGAAGCCACGGTGACCAAGGGCGCCGGCCTGCTCGCGGTCTATTCCGCAGGTCTCGGCATCCCCTTCCTGATCGCCGCGCTGATGATCGAACAGTTCTCCGCACTATTCGCGCGCATGAAGGGGCACCTCGTCAATGTCGAGCGCGCCATGGGCGTGTTGATGGTGATCACCGGGATCGGCTTTCTCACCGGCGCGGTCTCGAATGTGAGCATCTGGCTGTTGGAGACGTTTCCGGCATTGCAGACGATCGGGTAGGGGCCTCGTCCGTTCACCGCGTGTCGTCCAGCGTGCAGACCACGGTGCAGATCACGCCGCGCGGCAGGAAATCGACGGTTGCTTCGCCGCCGAGCTGGTCCCGCGCGCTGCGCTCAATCAGGCGCGAGCCGAAGCCGCGCTGCACCGGCGCCGTCACCGGCGGTCCGCCGGTCTCGGTCCAGATCAGCCGCAGCCGTGGCTTCGGCGTCTCGGCGATGATCTCCCAGTCGAGCATCACCCGGCCGGTCTCGTTGGACAGCGCACCGTATTTCGCGGCGTTGGTGGCGATCTCGTGCACGATCATCGACAGCACCACGGCGAGCCGCGGCGACAGCGGCACGGCGGGGCCGGCCATGCGGATGCGATCGGGATTGTTCAGCACGAACGGCTGAAGCACGCGGACGATCACGTCCCGGAGCTCGGAGCCCGCCCATTTCTCCTGGCTCAGAAGGTTGTGCGCCTCGGCCAGGGCGCCGAGCCGTCCCTCGAACTTGATCCGCTCGTCCCGGCTGGCGCTGCGGAAGGTTTGCACCGCGATGGCCTGCATCAGGGCGAGCGTGTTCTTGACGCGGTGGTTGAGCTCTTCGATCAGGAGATTGTGCAGCATCTCGCCGCGCGCGATCGTGGTCGCCATCCTGACCGCGAAGGTCAGGCCGGTCAGCAGCAGGATGCCGCCGATCAGGCTGGTAATGGCGATGTTGCGCCAGAGCGGCGCGATCAGCGAGCTCTCGGCAACGCCGGCGACGACCGTCCAGCCGGTCAGGCGCGACCTGGTAAAGGCGGAGGACAGCGCGATCCCATCGAGCGAGACGGTCGAAAGGGCCGCTTCCGACGTGCGAGACATCGCGTCGTGGAGCGCGCCGGAAGCCTGCTTGCCGATCGTCTCGCCCGGGTTCGGCGCACGCGCGAACACGACGCCTTTGGTGTCGAGCAGCGACACGGTCCAGAGCTGGTCGGGCCGCTGCTTTTCAACCAGCTCCTGAAAGATGCTGATCGGCGGACTGAAGCAGAGATCGTAGACCACCCCGCCGTCGCGGAACACCGGGACCTCGACGGTGAGCACCTGCCGCCCATTAATCGCGCCGATGAACAGGTCCGAATATTGCGGCGATTTGGTCGTAAAGACCCTCTCGATGGTCTCGAGATGGCCGCGCGGCGGCACGCTTGCGATGTCCTCCGTCGCGGAGGAAAACAACAGCCGGCCCTTGCGGTCCGAGATCAGCACGAGGCCGCCCCTGCCGTACTGCTCGACGAAACCGAGCGCGATGCGCCGGAAGGTTTCAAAGTCGTCGTTGCGCAGCGAATTCGTCAGCGCCAGGACCTGCAGCCCGCCGGTCATCCGCTGCACCTCGGAATCCAGCACCAGGCGCATGCTGCGCACGTTCTCCAGCACGCGGCGCGTCGCATCGTTGCGATCCTGCGTGTAATTGTAGACGACGATACCGACCGCAAAGACGATCAGCGGCAACATCGTTCCCGTGACCAGGAGAGCGAGGCGGACCGGCAGGGTGAGCTTTGACAACGCGGGCGTCCCGATTCCGGCGCAGCCGCGCCGGATCATGATTTTGGCAAGACCATACGGGCGGGGCCTGCATGGCGCCACGATTTTCGCATCTGGCGGCAAGGGCAAAACGGAATCTTGCTGCCTCGCCGATACGTGCTGTGCTTCGGCGCGTGCTGATATGGTCAATAGTGGACACATGGCGAAGACGGCCGAGACTGAGCCCGGCCGCGCTAATGCTTGCGGCACCGGTCGCGTCCTCGAAGAGAATTGAGGAATTGCGTGCCATAAGTAGCCCGGGTTGCAGTGCAACAGGGTTGTGGCAGGAATGTTCTCCGACGAAGGAGTCCCAGCAACGCGGGCGAAATGACTTTCGTCCGGCCGAGCTTTTTCATACGCTTCCCTCTCGCAAGCCGCATACCGGCTGCGCTCACGCCCCGGCGACAGGGGCGGAGGATCAAAGGGAGGGGAGACCATGAAGCGAAGATCATTCCTCGCTGGCTTCGGTGCGACCACTGCGGCGGCCGTGGTCGGCATGCCGTCGATCGTCAGGGCGCAGGCTCCGATCACGCTCAACGGAGCCGTGCAGTTCAACGATGACCACGCCTTCAACCGGGCGCTGATCCGGTTCGAGGAGCTGGTGAAGACGTATTACGGCAAGCCCGTCAATTTCACCCTGCACAAGAATTCCTCGCTCGGCCTCGAGAAGCAGTATTTCGAGTACATGTCGCAAGGTAAGGCGGTCGATTACGGCATCGTCTCGCCGGCTCACATGTCGACCTTCGCCAAGGCCGCCCCGTTCATCGATGCGCCCTTCGTGTTCAAGGGCATCGAGCACATGAACAAGGTCGTCGAAGCCAATATCCTGGCGCCGATCGCCGACGAGGTCGCGGCGAAGGCCGAGGTCGTGCTGATCGGCTATGCCGGCGGCGGCATCCGCAACATCTTCGCCAACAAGCCGCTCAAGAATCTCGCCGATCTCAAGGGTCTCAAGGTCCGCGTGCAGGGCGCGCCGATCTGGTCGAAGACCTTTGCGGCCGTCGGCATGAGCCCGACCGTGATCGCCTATAACGAGATCTACAACGCGATCCAGAACGGGGTGATATCGGCAGGCGAGAACGAGGCGGCCGGCGTCGAGGCGATGAAGTTCTACGAGGTGGCTCCGCATCTCAACCTGACCCAGCACGCCGTGTCGATCCGGCCGATCTGCTTCTCGGTGAAGACGTTGAAGACCCTGCCGAAGGATCTGCAGGACGCGATCATGAAGGCCGGCAAGGAGGCCGGCGATTACGGCCGCCAGCTCGAATCGAGCGAGGAGGTCGTCAAGCTCGACACGCTGGAGAAGGCCGGCAAGCTCAAGCGCGTCCCGTTCGAGGAGCGCGACGCCATGAAGAAGCTCGCCGACCCCGTGATGGCCACCTACGCCAAGGAAATCGGCGCGGAGGGCATTTTCGAGAAGATCAACGTCGTCTGAGGTCGTTCTGTCCGCCGATAGCATTCCGGGCAGGCCCCGCTTCCTGCCCGGAATTGGCGGATGAGCGCCGTACGGAGCTCCAATGTCCGAAACGCACGTCCCGTCCACACCGTCGCTGTGGCGTCGCGTCACCGCGGCCTATGCGAAATTGCTGGAATTCCTGCTGGCCGCCTGCGTCGGCATCCTGGTCGTTCCGGTCACGCTGCAAATCATCTCGCGCTACACGCCCTTCATTCCCTCTTACATCTGGACCGAGGAGATGGCGCGATTCCTGTTCGTCTGGACGATCATGATCGGCGCCATGGTGGGCATCCGCGAGGCGCAGCATTTCGAGGTCGACGTGTGGCCCGACCTGTCGCGGCGGTCGGAGGCCGCGGTGCGGATCATCGCGCGGCTCGGCGTGCTGGCGCTGGCGATCGTGTTTGTGTGGGCCGGAATCGAATTCACACGTTTCGCCTGGAACAGGACGTCGGAGCTGGCTGATCTGCCACTCTGGCTGATCCACGTCGCCTGGCCGGTGGCCGGCGTGACCTGGATCGTGTTTGCGGGCGAACAGATCCTTGATGAAATGCGCGTTCTGGTCGGGGTAGGGCGATGAGCGGCAATGTACTCTCTGCCGGACAGGCCGCGATGGTGCTGTTCGGGGTCTTCATCGGCCTGCTCATCGTGCGCGTGCCTGTGGCATTCGCGCTCGGCCTTGCCTGCGTGCCGATCCTTTTGATCGAACCGCGCCTGTCGCTGATGATGCTCGCGCAGGAGACGTTCAACGCGTACAACTCGTTCATCCTGCTCGCAGTGCCGTTCTTCCTCCTGACGGCGAACCTGATGAGCATCGGCGGCATCACCGACCGCCTGGTGGCGCTGTCGCGCTCCATGGTCGGGCATTGGCCGGGATCGCTGGCGCAGATCAACGTCGTACTGTCGGTGTTCTTTGCAGGCATCTCGGGCTCCTCCACTGCCGATGCGGCGAGCCAGTCCAAGATATTCATCGATGCGCAGACCAAGGAGGGTTACGATCTTTCGTTCTCCATCGCCATCACCGCAGTCTCCGCGGTGCTTGCAGTCATCATCCCACCCTCGATCCTGATGATCGTGTGGGGCGGCCTGATCTCGACCTCGATTGCGGCGATGTATCTCGCCGGGATCGTGCCGGGCCTGCTGATCGCGGGCGCGCAGATGGCGACGGTGCACGTCTATGCCGTGCGCCGCGGCTACCCGACCTATCCGAAGGCGACCTGGGTCGAGATGCGATGCGCCATTTGGCGGTCGATACCTGCGCTGATGACGCCGTTCATCATCGTCGGCGGCATTCTGCTCGGCTGGTTCACCGCAACCGAGTCCGCCTGCGTCGCCGTGCTTTATTCCGTGATGCTCTCCACGTTCTTCTACCGCGAGACGGGCCTGCGCGAATTGTACAAGGCCTTGCTCGATACCGGGCGCCTTGCCGGCGTAGCGCTGTTTTGCGTCGGCACCGCCAGCGCGTTCGGCTGGCTGCTTGCCTATTACAGGATCCCGCAGGAGCTGCTGGCCAACGTCTCGACATGGGGCATGGGCACCCTCACGGCCGGCTTCTTCATCTCCTTCTGCTTCCTGGTGGTGGGCTGCTTCCTCGACGCCATCCCGGCCATCATCATCGTCGGCACCGTGCTGGAGCCGCTCGCCAAGTCGGTCGAGCTTCATCCGGTCCAGTTCGCGATCATTTCCATCGTGTCACTGGCCTTCGGGCTGGTGACGCCGCCCTACGGCCTGTGCCTGATGATCGCCTGTTCGATCGCCGGCGTCCGGCTACGCTATGCGCTGAAGGATACGGTGATCATGCTGATCCCGATGCTGCTCGTGCTCGCGGCCGTCATCGTCTGGCCCAGCGTCTCGCTGTTCCTGCCGCGCCTGATCGTGCCGGAGATGCTCAGATGAGCATGTGATGGGGAGATCCCGCGGCCGACAGCCGCGGGATCGCGGCGGCCGTTAGAGGTTGCTCTCGGTGATCGCGGCGTAAACCATGCTGCGCAGCTCGCGCCGGATCGGATAGGCGCTCGACGGCAGCACCTGCGTCATGAAGATCGCAATCAGCTCCTCGGCCGGGTCGATCCAGAACGAAGTGGTGGCCGCACCGCCCCAATTATATTCGCCGGGGCTACCGGCGATCAGCGTCTCGGCCGGGCGCATGGTGACGGCGAAGCCGAGACCGAAGCCGATGCCGTTGTAAGTGGCTTCCGAGAACAGCGAGCGCGAGACTTCCGGCAGCGCACGGCCGCCCGGAATGTGGTTGGTCGTCATCAGCGCCAGCGTCTTCGGGCCGATCAGCCTGACACCGCCGAGCTCGCCGCCATTGAGCAGCGCGCGGCAGAAGGTGAGATAGTCGGCGACCGTCGAGCACAGGCCGCCGCCGCCGGAAATGAACGAGGGCGGCGACAGGAACGAGCTCGTCGTCGGATCGTCCTGAAGCGTCAGGCCCTCGCGTCGCTGGCCGGCATGGAAGGTCATGCCGCCGCCGGGATCGGCGGAATAGCAGGCCGCAAAGCGATGCGCCTTTGAGGCCGGGACGTGGAAGTCGGTGTCGGACATGCCGAGCGGGTCGAGGATGCGCTCTTTGAGGAACTGCTCGAAGGGGATGCCCGAGATCTTGCCGATGAGATAGCCGATCACGTCGGTCGCGACGGAATAGTTCCACGAGTCGCCCGGCGAGAATTCCAGCGGGATCTTCGCCAGGCCCTCGATCATGGTTTGGAGCGTGCCTGACTTCTCGACCTCGCCAATCTTCTCACTGCGATAGGCGGCATCGACATTGGAGCGCTGCTGGAAGCCGTAGGTGAGGCCGGCGGTGTGGCGCAAGAGGTCGACGATCAGCATCGGCCGGGACGGCGGCCGGGTCAGGAAGGCCGGATAGGTACCGGCGACGAAGACGCCGAGATCCTTCCATTCCGGAATGTATTTGGCGACGGGTTCGTCGATCGCGACCAGGCCTTGCTCGACCAGCATCATGAAAGCGACGCTGGTGAGCGGCTTGGTCATGGAATAGATGCGGTAGATGGTATCATCCTTGACCGGCAGCTTGCGCTCGACATCGGCAAAGCCCTGAACCGAGCTGTGCGCGACCTTGCCGCGGCGGTAGACCAGAAGATGCGTGCCCGGGAAGCGGCCGGCATCGATGTACCGGCTCTTCAGATGCGCATCGACGCGTTCGAGCGCGGCCTTGGACATGCCGACGGATTCAGGCGAGGCGGGGGCGGGCGCGAGCATCAGTTCCTCCGGGCAGTTTGTCGGAAAGTTGATAGCGAAATAGCGGCTCCATTCCAAGCCGGTTGCGCTTAACGCGACCCTGCCGGTTGGTGTAGGCTGACCCTCCAACGCTTCCAGGCAGCCCGCCGGGGCCAACGACAAAAACGCGAGGGCAAACGCTTATGACCCAGTTCAACGAGACCGATCTCACCGAAGCCGTCGTCAAGAGCTTCGACAATACGCCGAATCCGCGCGCGAAATTCCTGCTCCAGGAATTGGTCAAGTCGCTGCACGATTACGTGAGCAAGACCGGGCTGACCTTCGAGGAATGGGACTACGCGATCAATTTCCTGACCCGCACCGGGCAGAAATGCACCGACACGCGCCAGGAATTCATTCTCCTGTCCGACGTGCTCGGCGTGTCCATGCTGGTCGACGCGGTCAACCACAGGGATCGCGAGGGCGCCACCGAGACCACCGTGCTCGGCCCGTTCTATGTGGGCGAGCACAAGGTGACAGCCCACGGCACGGATATTTCTCCGAACAACCAGACCGGCGAGCGGATGTTCGTGCAGAGCCGCGTCACGGATTTGAAGGGCAAGCCGCTCGCGAACGTCCCCGTCGACGTCTGGCATGCCGACGATGACGGCTTCTACGATTCACAGAAGGCGAATTACGATGAGGTCGGGGCCTCGGCGCGGGCGCGCTTCATCACCGATAACGACGGCCGCTTCTTCTTCCGCACCATCCTGCCGTGCAGCTATCCGATCCCGACCGACGGCCCGGTCGGTGAGATGATCGTGCAGACCAACCGCCATCCGATGCGCCCCGCACATGTGCATTTCCTGGTCAACGCGAAAGGCTATGAGCCACTGATCACCCATGTCTTCATCGGCGGCGACAAATATCTGGATTCCGACGTGGTGTTCGGCGTCAAGGACGACCTCATCGCCAAGGTCGAGCCGCGCACCGACGCTGAGATGCCCGACGGCACCAAGGCGAACGGGCAGTGGCATCTGATGACCTACGAATTCCACCTCAAGCCCGGAAGCGGCATGGCGCCGAAGCCGCTGGGGGTGAAGACAGCGGAGCCGGCGTGATCCGGGTTTGTCCGGCTATCGCAGCCGGAGCACGGCGAGCAGCACGATGACGGCGCAGGCCAGCACCGCCGTGGTCAGCTTCCAGAACAGCAGCGGATTGCGCTCCAGAAGTGGCGTGGTCCGCGTCGCGAGATAGGCCGGATTGGGATTTCTGAGTTCGAACACGAACTCGGAGAGGTCCTCGTGCCGCTTGTAGGGATCGGGATGCAGCGCTTTCCTGAGCGCGCCATCGATCCAGCTCGGGATGCCCCGCTCGGCATCGATCGCGGGACGGTATTGCAATTTCCACGCATCCGATCTGCCCCGGATTTTGGCAAGCTGGGCGCCGTAAGGAAGATGCCCGGTAAGCATGTGGTAGCAGATCGCCGCCAATGAGAACATGTCGGACCGGGGCGATCCGCCTTCGCCGAGGAAATATTCCGGCGCCGTGTACTGGACCGTGCCGAGAATTTCCGCGTCGGCCGATCTCGGCGCGGCCTCGGCGACGCCTGCGACCCTGACCGATCCGAAGTCGATGATCTTCGCGGTGCCGGTCTTGTCGATCAGGACGTTATCGGGCCTGAGATCCTGGTGCAGCATCTCCATCCGGTGGAAGGCGCGAAGCCCCGTGGCGATCTGCTCGATGATCCTGCGCACCGTCTCCAGATCGGGACGGGGATTGTCGAGCATCCACTGCCTCAGCGTCTGCCCCTCGACGAACTCGGTCGCGACGTAGAGATAGTTGCGCCGCGTCGATCGCGACCGCGGCTTGAGCACGTACGGACTGTCGATCCGCCGTGCGATCCATTCCTCCATCAGAAAACGTTTCAGATAGGCGGCGTTGTCGCGCAGGTCGATCGATGGAATCTTGAGCGCGACCGTCTCTTCAGTGTCCGCATCGACGGCGAGATAGATATGGCTGCGGCTGCTACCGTGGATCTCGCGGACGATCCGGTAGCCGTCGAACATCGCCCGCGGCTCCAGCAGCGGCGGCAGCGGCAGCGCCGATCTCCGATCGAAGACGCCGGATTCCTCCTCCGGCACCGCATCGATCCGGATGATCTGGACGGTGATGTTGTCGTCGCTGCCGCGCCGGTAGGCCTCCTCGACGATTGCCTTTGCCGCTCCGTCAAGGTCGGCTGCGTGCTCGCTCAGCGCGCTCGTGACGAAGCGCGCGTCGACGAATTCATAGGCGCCGTCGGTCGCCAGCAGGAAGATGTCGCCGGCCTCGATCTCGAACGCCTGGTAGTCGATCTCGAGCTGCGGATTGATGCCGAGCGCGCGGCCGAGATAGGTCTGCTCCGACGACACGATGATTCGGTGATCGTCGGTCAGCTGCTCGAGCGCCTTGCCGGCGACGCGGTAGATGCGGCAGTCGCCGACATGGAAGATGTGCGCGGTGGTCGCCTTGATGACCATGGCGCTGAGGGTGCAGACGTAGCCCTTGTCGCGGTCGTAGGCGTATTGGCTCTTGCGCGTCTGCGCGTGCAGCCAGGAATTGGTGGCGTTCAGCACGCGGCGGGCGGACGTCTTCACCGTCCAGGATTCCGACGTGCAGTAATAGTCCATCAGGAAGCTCTTGACCGCCGATTCGCTGGCGATCTGGCTCACCGTGCTGCTCGAGATGCCGTCGGCGAGGACCGCAGCGATTCCCTTCAGGCCGAGCAACGGCTCCTCGGGAATGAGGACGCCGTGGAAATCCTGATTGACAGGCTTGCGACCCCTATCGGAGTACTGGCCGACCGAAATCAGGAGTCCGCGGGTCATCGTCATCACCGGGAGAGGGGAGCCTCACCCTGCTCGGACAAGGCTCCCCTGTCGAGACGGATTCGATCAGGCGGCGACGCGGGGCTTCGCGGCCTTGTCGATCTGGCGCTTCGGCAGGGTCATGACATGCGTGGCGTAGAGGGTCATGCCGGTGAAGGCGAGGCCGCCGACGAGGTTGCCGAGCACGGTCGGGATCTCGTTCCAGATCAGATAGTCCATGATCGAGAATTTGGCATGGAGCATCAGGCCTGACGGGAACAGGAACATGTTCACCACCGAATGCTCGAACACCATGTAGAAGAACACCAGGATCGGCATCCACATGGCGATGACCTTGCCGGAGACCGAGGTCGAGATCATGGCGCCGACGACGCCGGTCGAGACCATCCAGTTGCAGAGCATGCCGCGCATGAACAACGTCGCCATGCCGGCCGCGCCGTGCGCGGCGTAGCCGAGCGTTCGGCCCTCGCCGATATTGCCGATCGCCGCGCCGATCTTGTCGGGTGCCTGCGTGAAGCCGAAGGTGGTGACGAAAGCCATCATGAAGGCCACGGTGAAGGCGCCGGCGAAGTTGCCGACGAAGACGAGACCCCAATTGCGCAGCACGCCGCCGAGCGTGACGCCCGGGCGCTTGTCGATCAGCGCGAGCGGCGAAAGCACGAACACGCCGGTCAGCAGGTCGAAGCCCAAGAGATAAAGCATGACGAAGCCGACCGGAAACAACAGCGCGCCGATCAGCGGCTGGCCGGTATTGACGTTGATCGTGACGGCGAACCAGGCCGCCAATGCCAGGATGGCGCCGGCCATGTAGGCGCGGATGATGGTATCCCGGGTGGACATGAAGATCTTGGACTCGCCCGCATCAACCATCTTGGTGACGAATTCCGAAGGCGCGAGATACGACATCAATGGTTCCTTTGCTTCGTAAGTGAGACCGACGCGCCACTGGCGAAGGCGCGTCTGAACATCTTGGGCCGTGCGGGCTGGCCGGCCGCGCACGAGGGCTATGGAGAGTCGGAAGCCTTGGGAATCGCGTCACGAGGACTTGGCCGGTGAGGGCCGCGAAGCAGTTGAGCTTCCAGGCACAGCCGCCAGAGGCTGCACCGATGCGGCAAGCCGCAGTCGTCGTTGACGCCAAGGGCGATGCAAGTCGCGTGCCGCATCGTGGTGCTGCAAAAATCCAGTGATCTCAATGAGATCCGTCTTTGACGGAACGGATCCCGCGCGACCGCGGGCCTGTTGTATGAGCGGCTGCACAAGCTTTGTGCGCCGCACAACAATTAAGCAGAGCGCTGGTTTCGCAAGCGGAACAGCGCTGCGGCAGTCTGGCGCATCTCAGTTAACCTGCTGATTAATTGATATTTTTTCGGGTGTCGGCCTTGGCACGAAGCTTGAATGGTTCCCCACGACGCCATTGAAGCCGTCCCGCGAGATTTCTCATCCGACTTGCCGACGCCACCAGACGGGGGTCTCCCCCGTCGCGCGTTCGCATGCGCCAAGGACGGCGCCGCCGGACGGACGGGCTGCTCGTGTGCACAGACGCCAATCAATTCTGCAACGATGCAAAGGACGACACTGCCTATGACCATGCGCACTCGCCGGCCCTCGGAGACGGGCCTTAGCCGCCGTCAATTGTTGAAAGCCACCGGCTCGACCGCCGCACTTCTCGCCGCAGCAAAACTGAATTTCCCCGCCGGCGCGTTCGCGCAGGACGCAGGCCCCGAGGTCAAGGGTGCCAAGCTCGGATTCATCGCGCTCTCCGATGCCGGACCGCTCTTCGTCGCCAAGGACAAGGGCCTGTTCGCCAAATACGGCATGCCCGACGTCGACGTGCAGAAGCAGGCCTCCTGGGGCACGACGCGCGACAACCTCGTGCTCGGCTCGGAAGGCAACGGCATCGACGGCGCGCATATCCTCACGCCAATGCCCTATCTGATGTCGGCCGGCAAGGTGACGCAGAACAACCAGCCGACGCCGATGTACATTTTGGCGCGGCTCAATCTCGACAGCCAGTGCATCTCCGTCGCCAACGAATATGCCGACCTCAAGCTCGGCGTCGATGCGGCACCGTTCAAGGCCGCGCTGGAGAAGAAGAAGGCGTCTGGCAAGGCGGTGAAAGCCGCGATGACATTTCCCGGCGGCACCCACGACCTCTGGATCCGCTATTGGCTCGCCGCCGGCGGCATCGATCCCGACAAGGACATCGAGACCATCGTGGTGCCGCCGCCGCAGATGGTGGCCAACATGAAGGTCGGCACCATGGACTGCTTCTGCGTCGGCGAGCCCTGGAACCTGCAGCTGATCCATCAGAAGATCGGCTACACCGCGGTCAACACCGGCGAGCTCTGGAACAAGCATCCGGAAAAGTCCTTCGGCATGCGCGCCGCCTTCGTCGACAAATATCCGAAATCGGCAAAGGCGCTGCTGATGGCCGTGATGGAAGCCCAGCAATGGTCCGACAAGGCCGAGAACAAGGCCGAGCTTGCCGCCATCATGGGCAAGCGGCAGTGGATGAACTGCCCGGTCGAGGACGTGCTCGACCGCACCGCGGGGAAGTTCGACTACGGCATTCCGGGCAAGGTGGTCGAGAACTCGCCGCACATCATGAAGTACTGGCGCGACTTCGCCTCCTATCCGTTCCAGAGCCACGACCTCTGGTTCCTCACCGAGGACATCCGCTGGGGCAAGTACGAGGCCGGCTTCGATACCAAGGCGCTGATCGCCAAGGTCAACCGTGAGGACATGTGGCGCGATGCGGCCAAGACGCTCGGCGTCGCTGCCGCGGAAATCCCGACCTCGACCTCGCGCGGCAAGGAGACCTTCTTCGACGGCAAGGTGTTCGATCCCGAAAATCCGGCAGCCTATCTGAAGTCGCTTGCGATCAAGCGCGTCGAAGTCTGATGCAGCCCTGCGGCCGCCCGTTGGGCGGCCGCATCGTCCTGATCATGCCGGAACAAGGGATTTTCGATGAACATGCCTGCCACGAAGATTGAGCTTGAGACCGCATCGCCTGCGGCCGTTGCGGCGCCGGTCGTCGCGCTGACGCCGAAGCGTCCGCCGCGCGCCGAGAGCTACGCACGAATGGCGCGCGAAACCGCCGTGCGCGTGATCCCGCCGCTGGTCGTGATCGCGCTTCTGACGGTGGTGTGGGAGCTGGTCTGCCGCCGCGCCGGCTCGGCGCTGCCGCCGCCGTCGAAAGTTTTCAACGACACCAAGGAACTGATTTTCGATCCGTTCTTCGACCATGGCGGCATCGACAAGGGGCTGTTCTGGCATCTGTCCGCCAGTCTCCAGCGCGTGGCGCTCGGCTATTCGCTGTCTGCGGTCGCCGGCATCGCGCTCGGCGTGCTGGTCGGGCAGTCGGTCTGGGCCATGCGCGGGCTCGATCCATTGTTCCAGGTGCTGCGCACGATTCCGCCGCTGGCCTGGCTGCCGCTCTCGCTGGCGGCGTTCCGGGACGGTCAGCCCTCGGCGATCTTCGTCATCTTCATCACCTCGATCTGGCCGATCATCATCAACACCGCGGTCGGCATCCGCAACATCCCGCAGGACTATCGCAACGTCGCCGCCGTGGTGCAGCTCAACCCGCTCGAGTTCTTCTCCAAGATCATGATCCCGGCGGCCGCGCCCTACATCTTCACCGGCCTTCGCATCGGCATCGGCCTGTCGTGGCTGGCGATCGTCGCGGCGGAAATGCTGATCGGCGGCGTCGGCATCGGCTTCTTCATCTGGGACGCCTGGAACTCCTCGCATATCAGCGAGATCATCCTGGCCCTGTTCTATGTCGGCATCGTCGGCTTCGTGCTGGACCGCCTGATCGCGGGCCTCGGCAAGGTCGTCACCCGCGGCACCGCGCTGAACTGAGAGGAGGGGGCCACATGACCGCCTATCTGAAGCTCGACCACATCGACAAGGTCTTCACCCGCGGCGCCGCCACCACGGAGGTGCTCAAGGACATCAACCTGACGATCGAGAAGGGCGAATACGTCTCGATCATCGGCCATTCCGGCTGCGGCAAGTCGACCCTGCTCAACATCATCGCAGGGCTGACCAACGCCACCACCGGCGGCGTGCTGCTGGAAAATCGCGAGGTCAACTCGCCGGGGCCCGACCGCGCCGTTGTGTTCCAGAACCACAGCCTGTTGCCGTGGCTGACCGTCTACGAGAACGTCAGGCTCGGCGTCGACAAGGTCTTCGCCAAGACCAAGTCCCGCGCCGAGCGCGACGCCTGGGTCATGCACAATCTCAACCTCGTGCAGATGGCCCATGCCAGGGACAAGCGGCCGTCCGAAATCTCCGGCGGCATGAAGCAGCGCGTCGGTATCGCCCGGGCGCTGGCCATGGAGCCGAAAGTGCTGTTGCTGGACGAGCCGTTCGGCGCGCTCGATGCGCTGACCCGTGCGCATCTGCAGGACTCGGTGATGGCGCTGCATCAGAAGCTCGGCAATACGATCCTGATGATCACCCACGACGTCGACGAAGCCGTGCTCTTGTCCGATCGCATCGTGATGATGACGAACGGACCGAGCGCGCGTATTGGCGAGGTGCTGGAGGTGCCGCTGGCGCGGCCACGCAAGCGGCTCGAGCTTGCCACCAACACCACCTACTTGAAGTGCCGCCAGCGGGTGCTCGAGTTCCTGTACGAGCGTCATCGCTTCGTCGAGGCCGCATAGACCAGGCGTTAACGCGAAAGATGTCCACGCCCAAATAATCGACATCTCGCTCAATCCTTGTGCGCCGCACAAGGATTGAGCGAATCGCAAAATTAGCGTGCGGAATCAGCTCTGCGAAGAATTCGGGCAATGCGAATAACATCCTGAAATCCCTGCATTTCCAGCGTGCGCGCAACTGGCACGGAAATTGAAACGTCTTTGCGCGACGCCAACGACGACGTCCCTCAACATCATCAATCAGCATCGTGAACTCGCCACCGGGGTGATGCCTCGGAGCGCGCCTCCGTGCCTGGAGGCAGAGCCTGCAACGACGCAGCGGTGAGCCTGGAAGGGATACTCAATGACGAAGAATCCGACTCTGAACTCCACTTGGATTTCAGACTGGCGCCCCGAAGATGAGGCGTTCTGGAACGCGACTGGCAAGACCATCGCCCGACGCAACCTGATCTGGTCGATCGTGGCCGAGCATATCGGCTTCTCGGTCTGGCTGATCTGGAGCATCGTGACCACCAAGCTGCCGCAGGCGGGCTTCCACTATAGCACCGACCAGCTGTTCCAGCTCGTCGCGGTGCCGGGCCTGATCGGCGCCCTGATGCGCTTCCCCTACACATTCGCAGTGACGACCTTCGGCGGTCGCAACTGGACCATCTTCAGCGCGGCGATCCTGTTCATCCCGACATTGTCCCTTGCCTATTTCGTGAGCCAGCCCGACACGCCGTTCTGGCTGATGCTGCTGATCGCCTCGACCGCCGGCCTTGGCGGCGGCAATTTCGCCTCCAGCATGACCAACATCTCGTTCTTCTTTCCCGACCGGATGAAGGGCTGGGCGCTCGGCCTGAACGCGGCCGGCGGCAACATCGGCGTCTCCAGCGTGCAGCTCCTGACGCCGATCCTGATGACGCTCGCCGTCTTCAACCTGTTCCAGGCGACGCCCGTCGACGGCATCTATCTCCAGAACGCCGGTCTGATGTGGGTGCTGCCGATCGCGATCGCGGTGTTCGGCGCCGTGTTCTTCATGAACAACCTCACCTCGGCGAAGTCGTCGGTGAAGAACCAGCTCGCCATCGTCAAGCGCAAGCACACCTGGATCATGGCGTATCTCTATATCGGCACGTTCGGCTCCTTCATCGGCTACTCCGCGGCGTTCCCGCTGCTGATCAAGACGCAGTTCCCGACAATCACGATCTCGATCGCGTTCCTCGGGCCGCTGGTCGGCTCGCTGGCGCGCCCGTTCGGCGGCTGGCTCGCCGACAAGGTCGGCGGCTCCATCATCACCTTCTGGAATTTCATGCTGATGGCGGCGGCGACGGTCGGCGTGCTCTACTTCGTCGGGCACAAGGATTTCATCGGCTTCCTGTCGATGTTCCTGATCCTGTTCGTGACGACGGGCATCGGCAACGGCTCGACCTACCGCATGATCCCCTCGATCTTCCGCGAAGAGAATCTGTTCAAGGTTCGCGGCAAGGGCGATGCGGCACGTAGCGCCGCCCTGAAGACGGCGAGCATCGAGAGCGGCGCGGCCGTCGGCTTCATCGGCGCGGTCGGCGCTGTCGGCGGCTACCTGATCCCGAGCGGCTTCGGCAAGTCGATCGCGATAACCGGCGGCCCGTCGCTCGCGCTTGCGATCTATCTCGCCTTCTACGCCTCCTGCCTCGCGCTCACCTGGTGGTTCTACCTGCGTCGCAGCCCGCAGCCTGACGGCGCGCCAAGCCTTGCAGAGGCTCGCGTGTAACACTTGGTACGAATCTCGCTTCTCCCCGTACGCGGGGAGAAGCCCCTCTGATGACGTTTGATCCATGAACTTTTTCCGCAATGGCGCGGACGAAGGCAGACCGAAACAGACAGGAGAATACCATGACGCCCGAGCAGATCGCCCTCGTCCAGCAGAGCTTCGCCAAGGTCGCCCCGATCTCGGAGCAGGCCGCAGTGCTGTTCTACGACCGTCTGTTCGAGGTGGCGCCGTCGGTGCGCGCGATGTTCCCTGAAGACATGACCGAGCAGCGCAAGAAGCTGATGGGCATGCTCGCCGCCGTCGTCGGCGGCCTGTCGAACCTGGACTCGATTCTTCCCGCTGCCTCCGCACTCGCCAAGCGTCACGTCGCCTACGGCGCAACGGCCGAGCACTATCCGGTGGTCGGCGCGACGTTGCTCTGGACCCTGGAGAAGGGTCTCGGCGAAGCCTGGACGCCCGAACTGGCAAAGGCCTGGACCGACGCCTACGGCGTGCTGTCCGGCTACATGATGTCCGAAGCCTACGGCGCACAGCCGCAGGCTGCTGAATAGGAGATGCTCCGTGAGTGAACCGCTGGTCATCGTCGGTAACGGTATGGCGGCCGCGCGTCTGGTCGACGAGCTCGCCAAGACCGCGCTCGGCCGCTACGCGGTCGCCGTCATCGGCGAGGAGCCTCGGCTCGCTTACAATCGCGTGCTGCTCTCGTCCGTGCTGGCCGGCGAGACCGGCTCGCACGAGATCGAGCTCAGACCGGCCGATTGGTGGCGCCATCGCGGCGTCACCGTTCGCTACGGCTACCGCGTTACCGAGATCGACACCGGCCGCCGCGAGCTCAAGATCGCGGGCGAAGAGAGCATGGAATATTCCAAGCTCGTGCTTGCCACCGGCTCGACGCCGCTGCGGCTCAACGTGCCCGGCGCCGATCTCGCCGGCGTTCATACGTTTCGCGATACGCGCGACGTCGACCTTCTGCTGACGCTGGCCGCGGCGAAGAAGCGCGTCGTCGTGGTCGGCGGCGGGCTGCTAGGCCTCGAAGCGGCCTACGGCCTCGCCAAGGCCGGGGCGCCGGTGACGCTGCTGCACCTGATGGATCGTCTGATGGAGCGTCAGCTCGATGGGCCGGCTGCCGACCTGCTCAAGACGCTGGTCGAGCGCAAGGGCATCCGCATCCTGCTCAACGCCTCGACCGCCCGCATCCATGGCGATGGACATGTCGAGGCCGTCGAGCTTGCCGACGGCAGCCGCATCGAGGCCGACGCCGTGATCTTCGCCGCCGGCATCAAGCCGAACGTCACGCTGGCGAAGGAGGCGGGGATCGCCGTTAACCGCGGCGTCGTCGTCAACGACGTGATGCAGACATCCTCGTCCGACATTTTCGCGCTCGGCGAATGTGCCGAGCATCGCGGCACCTGCTATGGCCTGGTCGAACCCGCCTATGAGCAGGCACGGGTGCTGGCGCGGCATCTGGCCGGCAAGCCCGCCGCCTATCAGGGCAGCGTGGTCTCGACCAATCTGAAGGTGTCCGGCGTGAGCGTGTTCTCCGCCGGCGACTTCATGGGCGGACAGGGCAGCGAGAGCCTGGTGCTGACCGACCGCAGGCGCGGCACCTACAAGAAGCTCGTGATCGCCGACGGCCGGCTCACCGGTGCGGTGCTGATCGGCGATACCGTCGATGCGCTCTGGTATCTCGAGCTGATCCGCAATCGCGACAAGGTGGCGGCGATCCGCGCCGACATGATGTTCGGCCGTGCGCTCGCGCTTCCTTCGAAAGCAGCCTGACATGACCGCGATCGATCCCACGCTCCGCACCACCCGAACGACCTGTCCCTATTGCGGCGTCGGCTGCGGCGTGCTGGCAACGCCGGATGGCAAGGGCGGCGCGGCGATCGCGGGCGACCCCGATCATCCCGCCAATTTCGGCCGGCTGTGCTCCAAAGGCTCCGCGCTCGGCGAGACCGTCGGACTGGAGGGCCGCCTGCTCCATCCGATGATCCGCTGCAAGGGCGTGCTCGAACGCGTCGCCTGGAGCGATGCGCTCGATCACGTCGCCCATCGCATGCAGCACATCGTGGCCCGCGACGGCGCCGATGCGGTCGCGTTCTATCTCTCCGGCCAGCTCCTCACCGAGGATTATTATGTCGCCAACAAGCTGATGAAGGGCTTTGTCGGCACGGCCAACGTCGATACCAACTCGCGGCTCTGCATGTCGTCGTCCGTTGCCGGCCATCGCCGCGCCTTCGGCGCCGACACCGTACCCGGCTGTTACGAGGATCTCGACCAGGCCGATCTGCTCGTCTTCGTCGGCTCGAACGCAGCCTGGTGTCATCCGGTGCTGTTCCAGCGCATGCTGAAGAACCGGCAGGAGCGGGGCGCGCGGATGATCGTGATCGATCCGCGCCGCACCGACACCGCTGTTGACGTCGATTTGTTCCTCGGTCTCAAGCCGGGCACCGACACGGCCCTCTTCTCCGGACTGTTCGTTGATCTCGTCGACAGCGGCGCGTTGGACAAGGGCTACGTCGCCGACAACACGTCGGGCTTCGAGGATGCGCTGGCGCGCGCGCGCAGCATCGCCGGCAGCATCACCGCGACCGCGCTTGCCACGGGCCTGTCCGAGCAGGACGTCGCCACCTTCTTCAGGATGTTCCGTGACACCGAGAAGGTCGTCACGCTCTATTCGCAAGGCGTCAACCAGTCGGCGCAGGGCACCGACAAGGTCAATGCCATCCTGAATTGCCATCTCGCCACCGGGCGCATCGGCAAACCGGGCGCCTCGCCGTTCTCGCTGACCGGGCAGCCGAACGCGATGGGCGGCCGCGAGGTCGGCGGCCTCGCCAACATGCTCGCCGCCCATATGGGCTTCACGCCACCCGACATCGACCGCGTCAGGCGGTTCTGGAAGGCGCCGCGCATCGCCACCCATGAAGGCTTGAAGGCGGTGCAATTGTTCGAGGCGATCAATCGCGGCGAGGTCAAGGCGCTGTGGGTGATGGGCACCAATCCCGCGGTGTCGCTGCCCGATGCGGACTTCGTGCGCGAGGCGCTGAAGAAGCTCGAGCTATTCGTCGTTTCCGAAAACGTGCTGGCCAACGACACGGTCGAGGCGGGTCCGCATGTGCTGCTGCCGGCGCTCGCCTGGGGGGAGAAGTCGGGCACGGTGACCAACTCCGAGCGCCGCATCTCGCGCCAGCGCTCGTTCCTGCCGGCGCCGGGCGAGGCGCGCCCCGATTGGTGGATCCTCAGCGAGACCGCGAAACGCCTCGGCTTCGGCGACAGCTTCAACTACAAATCCGCCGCGGACATTTTCCGCGAGCATGCCGCGCTTTCGGCGTTCGAGAACGGCGGCCGCCGCGATTTCGACATCGGCGCGCTGACCTCGCTGTCCGACGAGGCTTTCGACGCATTGAAGCCGGTGCAGTGGCCGATGCGCGAAGGCGGGACGCCCAGCGAGCGCTTCTTCGCGCAAGGCGGCTTCTTCACCAATGACGGCAAGGGCCGCTTCGTTGCACCGGAGGTGCCCTCGCTGCGCAGCGAGACCGGCCCGTCGCGCCCCTTAAGGCTCAACACCGGGCGCATCCGCGACCAGTGGCACACCATGACGCGCACCGGGCTCAGCCAGCGGCTGGGCGCGCATCTGCCCGAGCCCTTTGTCGAGATCCATCCCGACGACGCCGGTAAATACGGCATCGCCCATGACGGCTATGCCCGGATTACCACCGATTACGGCCAATGCATCCTGAAGGCCGTCGTCAGCGACCGCCAGCAGCGCGGCACGCTTTTCGCGCCAATCCATTGGAGCGCGATGAACGCCTCGCACGGCCGCGTCGGCGCGCTGGTGCAGTCCTTCACCGATCCGTTCTCCGGGCAGCCGGAATCGAAGGCGACGCCGGCCGCGATCGCGCCTTACGAATTCGTCTTCCGCGGCTTTGCGCTGGCGCGCAAGCAGCTCGAGCTTCCGTCGAACCTGCTCTGGACCCGCGTTACGGTCGCCGGCGGCTTCGGCTATCTGTTCGCCGACAATGGTGATCTGTCGCGCTGGCCGGCCTGGCTCGATGGCATTGCGGGCGAGGACGTCGCCGAATATCGCGATTTTGCCGGCGGCATCTATCGTGCTGCCTCCTTCGCCGGAGATCGCATCGAGGCCTGTCTGTTCGTCGGTCCCGGCCATGACGCCGGGGATTGGGAGGTGGTCAGAACTGCCTTTACAGCCGATCACGTCACCGACGAGCAGCGCCGCATGCTGTTATCGGGCAAGTCGACGGAGGGCGCGGCCACGACCGGGCCGATCGTCTGCGCCTGCTTCGGTGTCGGCCGCGGCACCATCTGCGACACCATCGCGAGCGGCGCGCGCACGGCGGCGGAGATCGGCGCCAAGCTCAAGGCCGGCACCAATTGCGGCTCCTGCATCCCCGAGCTGAAGCGGCTGATCGCGACGACGGACGTCGCGGCAGTGAAGCCGGCCAAGGTCGCGAGCGCGGCGGGGTAGCTCCTCTCCTTCCATCGTCATTGCTTCGCCGCGCTCGCAATGACGGCGCGGAGGCCGCTCTTTCCAAAACGACGATCTCGTGCCCGGACGCAGCATCACTTTGACCGTGCGCTGCAGCGCGTCGGGACACGAAAGCCGTGTCGACGCAGCCATGCCTCCGCCCCAATCGACGCGCCGTCGATTGTGCCTTATGGTGCCGCGCGCTACCCTCAACGTTCAAAAAACAACAATGATGTACCTGGAAACGCCGCCGCGCCTGATCGAAACCAGGCTGTTCTCTGCCATGCCCGACAAGTTCCGCCGCAAGGACGTGCGGACGGATTGGGCCGACGCCAATCGGCCGAATGTGCCGACCGACAGTTTCATCGAGGGGCCATCCTTCGACAAGGACGGCAATCTCTACATCGTCGACATTCCGTTCGGCCGCATCTTCCGCATCGCGCCTGATGGCGCATGGTCGCTCGTGATCGAATATGAGGGATGGCCGAACGGGCTGAAGATCGCCTCCGATGGCCGCATCCTGGTGGCTGATTACATGCACGGCATCATGGAGCTCGATGTCGAAGTCGGTCGCGTCAAGCCGGTCCTCACGGCCCGCAATTCGGAATCATTTCGCGGCTGCAACGATCTGCATCTCGCCTCCAATGGCGACATCTATTTCACCGATCAGGGCCAGACCGGCCTGCATGACGCAAGCGGCCGGGTCTACCGGCTGGCATCCAATGGCCGCCTCGATTGCCTGCTTCATACCGGCATCAGCCCGAACGGCCTGGTGCTCGACCCCACCGAAACCGTGCTGTTCGTCGCGATGACGCGCGACAACGCGGTGTGGCGGCTGCCGTTCATGAGGGACGGCAGCGTGTCCAAGGTCGGCCGGTTCTGCTCGTTGTTCGGCACCAGCGGACCTGATGGGATGACCATGGATGCCATGGGCCGGCTGTTCGTGGGCCATGCTTCGCTCGGCCACGTCTTCGTGTTCGCGCCGAACGGCGAATTGATCGCGCGGATCAAATCGTGCGCGGGGCCGAATTGCACGAATGTCGCACTCGGTGGCGAAAGCAAGGACCGTCTCTATATCACGGAGTCTTCGACCGGCAGCGTGCTGGTCGCTGATATTGGCGGACTGTGAGCTTTAACATGAACACAAAACGCTTCGGCAAGACCGGCGCCAACGTCTCCGTCATCGGGCAGGGCACCTGGTATCTCGACCACGGTGACCGCAAGCGTGCGGTCGCCGCGCTCCAGCGCGGGCTCGATCTCGGCATGAGCCACATCGACACCGCCGAGATGTATGGCGATGCCGAGCTCGTCATTGCCGATGCCATTGCAGGGCGCCGCGATGAGGTGTTCCTCGTTTCGAAAGTGTTGCCGAGCAACGCCTCGCGCCGCGGAACCGTCGCTGCCTGCGAGCGCTCGCTGAAGCGGCTGAAGACCGACCGCCTCGATTGCTATCTGCTGCACTGGCGCGGTTCCTATCCGCTGGAAGATACCGTGGCCGCGTTCGAGGAGCTGGTGAAGGCCGGCAAGATCAAGTCCTGGGGCGTTTCCAATTTCGACGCCGACGATCTCGACGAGATTCTCGCCGTCGCGGGCGAGGGCCGCATCACCTGCAATCAGGTGCTCTATCATCTGAAGGAACGCGCGATCGAGCACGCGGTGATCCCCTGGTGCGAGCGGCATGGCGTCGCGGTGGTCGCCTATTCGCCGTTCGGGCATGACGACTTCCCGGATGCGCGCAGCAAGGGCGGTGCCGTGCTGGCGCGCATCGCAGAGGCACGTCGCGCGACGCCGCGTCAGGTCGCGTTGAGCTTCCTGACCCGGGCAACTACGGTGTTCGCGATCCCGAAGGCGTCGTCGGCCGAACATGCCGGCGAGAATGCGGCGGCCGGCGATCTCGTGCTGACGAAAGACGAGGTTTCTGCTCTCGATGCGGCGTTTCCGCGCGGGCCGAAGCCGCGCAGCCTGCCCATGCTGTAGTGCACAAACACCCATTGTTAACGGAGCATTGACGCGCGCGGACGTGAGCGCATATCGGCATCCTGTTTTCGGAAGTTGTGAACGCAACGCAATTGTCGTTTTTTACGACTGTTCTCGATTCGCATTTTGCCCGGGTTCCAGCCGTGACACCGCCGCCCGCCGCAGCCGCAAGGCTCGACAATATCCCCATGCCCGCGCCGGAGAAGAAGCAGAAGGCTCGCCGTGCGCCTGCGCGCGTCGATCATCCCTTCAAAGGCATTGCGCTGGTGCTGTTGTCGACCGTGTTTCTCGGCACCTCCGACACCACCGCGAAATATCTCTCGACCAGCCTGCCGTCGATCGAGATCACCTGGATCCGCTTCGTCACCTTCGCGCTGATGTTCACGCCGGTGATGCTGCCGGGCTCGCCGCTCCATGCGATGCGCACCGAGCGGCTTGGTCTGCAGCTGATGCGCGGTGCCGCGCTGCTCGGCTCCTCGCTGTTCTTCATCACCGGCCTGAGCTTCCTTCCCATTGCGGAAGCTTCCGCCACCGGCTTCGTCTCACCGCTGTTCGTCACGGCGCTGTCGATCGTTTTCCTGAGCGAGAAGGTGGGCATGCGCCGCTGGATCGCAACCGCTATCGGCCTGACCGGCGTGCTGATCATCCTGCGGCCGGGCACGAGCGCGTTCCACGCCGCCGCGTTCTTCCCGATCATCTCGGCGTTCTGCTGGGCTGCCGCGCTGATCCTGACGCGGATGATGAGCGGTCGCGAGGCCGTGCTCACCACCATGGCCTATTCCGCGCTGACGGGCGTTGCGATCCTGTCCGTGATGGTTCCGTTCGTCTGGGTCACGCCGAGCTGGAGCGCGATCGGGCTCGGCATCGTGATCGGCGTCGCCTCGACCGTCGGCCAGTGGATCATCGTGCTGGCCTATCGTTACGGCGATGCCTCGGTGCTGGCACCCTTCTCCTACACGCAGCTGCTCTGGGTCAGCATCTTGGGCTTCTTCATTTTCGGCGAAGTCCCGGATGTCTGGACCGTCGTCGGCGCCGCCTTCATCGTCGCCAGCGGTCTCTACATCGCCCATCGCGAGCGAGTGCGCCGCGCTCAGCTGCTGGTGCTGGAAGAGCGTTCCCCGAACGCCTGACGCAATATCGCAACTCGCACGTCGTGCTATCAACGGCTCCAACAACAAGGGAGGAGCCGGATGCGCGCTGCGATCTTCAGGAACGGTGAGATTGTCGTTGATCGGATGGCCGATCATAGGCCTGGTCCCGGCCAGGTTCTGGTCAGAACGCTCGCCTGCGGCATCTGTGGCTCCGACCTGCATGCGCGCCAGCACGCCCACCGCATGGTGGAGATGGCACGGAAGACCGGGCGCAAGCCGATGGACCTCGCCCGCGATGTCGTGTTCGGCCACGAGTTCTGCTGCGAGATCGTCGAATATGGCCCTGGCACCACCCGCAAGCTCAAGCCGGGCACGCATGTCTGCTCGCTGCCGGCGCTGGTGACGCCTCGAGGCATCGAAGGCATCGGCTATTCCAACGACAATATCGGCGGCTATGCCGAGGCGATGCTGCTGAGCGAAGCGCTGCTGCTCGAGGTGCCGAACGGCCTTGCGCCGGAACATGCGGCGCTGACCGAGCCGCTCGCCGTCGGGATCCACGCGGTGGCGAAGGCCAATATTCGTGGCGGCGAGGTGCCGCTCGTGATCGGCTGCGGCCCGGTCGGGCTTGCGGTGATCGCGGCGCTGCGGATCAAGGGGCTGCATCCGATCGTCGCCGCTGATTATTCGCCGGCACGGCGCACGCTGGCGGCAAAGCTCGGCGCCGACATCGTCGTCGATCCCAGGGTGTCGCAGCCTTATGCGACCTGGGCCGAGCATGCGCAGATGTCTGACGCCGAGAAGGCGGCGCGGCCGCCGTTCCAGGCCATGCTGCCGGCGCTGAAGCCCGCGATCATCTTCGAATGCGTCGGCGTTCCCGGCCTGTTGCAGCAGGTGTTCGAGGGCGCCCCGCGCGATGCTGGGATCGTGGTGGTCGGCGTCTGCATGGAGAGCGACAGAAATGAGCCGATGCTGGGCATCATGAAGGAGCTCAACGTCCAATATGTGCTCGGCTACACGCCGGACGAGTTTGCTGCGTCGCTGCGCCTGATCGCGGAAGGGCAGGTGGATGCGGCCGCGATGGTGACCGCCGAGGTCGGCCTCGATGGCGTCGCGAAGGCCTTCGCCGACCTTGCGAATCCCGAAGCGCATACCAAGATCATCGTGCAGCCGTGGCGGTGACGGCTACACCGGCAGTGCGATCGAATACTTCACCTGGCTCAGCGCAAAACTCGACTCGATCGAGGCGATGCCGTCGAGGCGGGTCAGCTTGGTCTTCAGGAAGGTCTCGTAGGAGGCGAGGTCGGCGGCGACGACGCGCAACAGATAGTCGCGATTGCCGGTCATGAGATAGCATTCCAGCACCTCGTCCCACTTGGAGATCGCGCGGGCGAAGCGGTTGAGATCCTCCTCCTTCTGCCGCGCCAGCTTGATCGAGATGAAGACGCTGACATGCAGGCCGAGCGCCTTCTGGTCCACAGTCGCGACATAGCGCGAAATGACGCCGCGCTCCTCCAATAGCTTGACCCGGCGGTGGCAGGGCGAAACCGAGAGCCCGACCTTGTCGGCGAGTTCCTGCATGGTCTGCCGGCTGTCGTTCTGGAGGTGGCTGAGGATCTTGCGGTCGATGGCGTCGAGTTCAGGCATTGGAATGAAACCTGTGCTTGGGGCGATATGTTGGTAAAATATCCCAATATCGGCGGGTATGGCGCGAAAAATTGAGAAGTTTGGCGCGGTCCGCGGGCGTATCATCGCCCCACCTGTTCCGGGAGCATTGCCATGCCCGTTGATTCCGCCCGTCTGGACATATTGACCGCCCTCAGCCGCAAGGCGCTGTGGCTATCGTCCTGGACCATCCACCACGCCAACCACATCCGTCCCAATGCCGATGGCCTCAAGGTCGGCGGCCACCAGGCGTCCTCGGCCTCGCTCGCCACCATCATGTCGGCGCTGTACTTTCACGTGCTGCGCCCCGAGGACCGCGTCGCGGTGAAGCCGCATGCGAGCCCGGTGTTCCACGCCATCCAATATCTGTTCGGCCGGCAGAGTCGCGAGAAGCTGGAGAACTTCCGCGGCTTCAAGGGCGCGCAGTCCTATCCCTCGCGCACCAAGGACGTCGACGATGTCGACTTCTCCACCGGCTCGGTCGGGCTCGGCGTCGCGCAGACGCTGTTCGCCTCGCTGGTGCAGGACTACGTCAAGGCGCATGGCTGGATGAAGGATCGCCGCGAAGGGCGGATGATCGCGCTCGTCGGCGACGCCGAGATGGACGAGGGCAACATTTTCGAGGCCCTGGCGGAGGGGTGGAAGCATGGCCTGCGCAACACCTGGTGGGTGGTCGACTACAACAGGCAGTCGCTCGACGCGGTCGTGCGCGAGGGGCTCTGGGAAAAATTCGAGACCATGTTCCGCAATTTCGGCTGGGACGTCGTCATCGTGAAATACGGCCGCCTGATGCGCGAGGCGTTTGCCGAACCGGGCGGCGAAGCCTTGAAGCGGTGGATCGACAATTGCCCGAACGCACTCTATGCGGCGCTGTGCTTCCAGGGCGGCGCGGCCTTCCGAAAACATCTGCACGACGAGATCGGCGACCAGGGACCGATCACGAAGCTGATCGACAAGCGCAGCGACGAGGAGCTGCTGGCGCTGATGTCGAATCTCGGTGGCCACGACATGGCGAGCATGCTGGAGGCGTTCGAATCCATCGACCACGATCGCCCGGTCTGCTTCATCGCCTACACCATCAAGGGCGTCGGCCTGCCGTTCCAGGGACACAAGGACAACCATGCCGGCCTGATGACGGTCGCGCAGATGGAGAAATATCGCGACAGCCAGAACATCCGCCCCGGCCATGAATGGGACAAGTACGAGGGCCTGCCGCAATCCGCCGCCGAGATCGACGCGTTCCTCGCGCGCGTGCCCTTCAACCAGGACGGCCGCCGCCTGACCGCGCCCGTCGTCGAGGTGCCCGCGCAGCTCGCCTTCAAGCCGTCGCCGCAGATGTCGACCCAGCAGGGCTTCGGCCTCGTGCTGAACGAGATCGCGCGCAGCGACAGCGAGCTGGCAAAGCGCATCGTCACGACTTCGCCCGACGTCACCGTCTCCACCAATCTCGGCCCCTGGGTGAACCGCCGTGGCCTGTTCGCCAGTGCCGAGAAGGCCGACTTATTCCGCAGCGAGAAAATTCCCTCCACCTACAATTGGGATGCCTCGCCCAAGGGCCAGCATCTGGAGCTCGGCATCGCCGAGATGAACCTGTTCATCATGCTCTCGGCGCTCGGCCTGTCGCACCAGATCAACGGCGAACGCCTGCTGCCGGTCGGCACGCTCTACGATCCCTTCATCGAGCGCGGCCTCGATGCGCTGAACTACGCCTGCTACCAGGATGCCCGCTTCATGGTGGCGGCCACGCCCTCGGGCATCACGCTCGCACCCGAAGGCGGCGCGCATCAGTCGATCGCGACGCCCTTGATCGGCATGGCGCAGGACGGGCTCGCCTCATTCGAGCCGGCCTTCGTCGACGAGCTCGCGGTGATCATGGCTTTCGGCTTTGAGCACATGCAGCGCGAGCCGGGTGAGGGCGGCTCGGTCTATTTGCGGCTCTCGACGCGCACGATCGAGCAGGCGCAGCGGATCATGACACCGGAGCTGCGACAGGGCATCACCGACGGCGCCTATTGGCTGCGCAAGCCCGGCCCGAATGCCGAGGTCGTGATCGCCTATACCGGCGCGGTCGCGCCGGAGGCGATCGAGGCCACCGGCTTCATCGGCGAGAGCCGCCGTGACGTCGGCCTGCTCGCGATCACCTCGGCCGACCGTCTGCATGCAGGCTGGACCGCCGCACGGAAATTGCGCCGCGACCGGCGCGGCGTGCAGCACCTCAGCCACATCGAAAGGCTGCTGGCACCGCTGCCGCGCGACTGCGGCATCGTGACCGTGATCGACGGCCATCCGTCTGCGCTCGGCTGGCTCGGCAGCGTCCGCGGCCACCGTGTCGAGGCACTCGGGGTCGAGCAGTTCGGCCAGACCGGCAGCATCGCGGACCTTTATCGGCACTATGGCATCGACGCGAACGCGATCATCGATGCGGCCGAAAGCCTCACCACCGGCGCGCCGGTGCTGCATCGGAAGATGGCGGTGTAGCTACGTCGTCATTCCGGAGCGATGCGAAGCATCGAACCCGGATTCTCGAGATTCCGGGTTCGGCTCTTCGAGCCGCCCCGGAATGACGCCTGAGAGAACCTTGCCTCTCTCCCGCCATCGGCTCATATAACCTCCGCTCGCCGCAACGCTGGCCCCGCATATGGCGGGTTCAATTGCCGGCGCTTTCGTGCAAGGATGCCTGCCGAAACGCCCCCACCATGCCCCCAAGAAGAGGTTAACGATGGTCAATCGCATGCAATTCTACATCGACGGCGCCTGGGTCGATCCCGTCGTCAAGAAGTCCACCGCCGTGGTCAATCCCGCGACGGAAGAGGCGATGTACGAGGTTGCGCTGGGCTCCAAGGCCGACGTGGACAAGGCGGTTGCCGCCGCCAAGCGCGCCTTCGCAACCTTCTCCCAGACCAGCCGAGAGGAGCGCGTCGCGCTGCTCACCAAGATCATCGAGGTCTACAAGGGCCGCCTCAAGGAGATCGGCGCCGCCGTCTCCGACGAGATGGGCGCACCGCTGCCGATGGCGGAGAAGCTGCAGGCCGGTGCCGGTCTCGGCCATCTCATGACCACGCTCGACGTGCTCAAGAACTATCATTTCGAGGAGCCGGTCGGCACCGCCATGGTGCTGCGCGAGCCGATCGGCGTGGTCGGCATGATCACGCCCTGGAACTGGCCGCTCAACCAGATCGCCTGCAAGGTCGCGCCGGCGCTCGCGGCCGGCTGCACCATGATCCTGAAGCCCAGCGAGTTCACGCCGACCTCGGCGCTGATCTTCGCCGAAATCCTCCATGAAGCCGGCGTGCCCAAGGGCGTGTTCAATCTCGTCAACGGCCTCGGCCCCGAGGTCGGCGCCGCCATGAGCGAGCACCCCGACATCGACATGATCTCCTTCACCGGCTCGACCCGCGCCGGCATCGACGTCGCCAAGCGTGCGGCGCCCACCGTGAAGCGCGTCAGCCAGGAGCTCGGCGGCAAGTCGCCGAACGTCATCCTCGAAGGCGCCGACCTCCAGAAGGCGGTGACCGGCGGCGTGATGCACATGTTCAACAACTCCGGCCAGTCCTGCAACGCGCCCTCGCGCATGATCGTGCCGCTGTCCAAGATGAAAGAGGTCGCCGCGATCGCGAAGGCCGTTGCCGACAAGACCAAGGCGGGCGATCCGCGCGCCGAAGGCACCACCATCGGCCCGGTGGTCAACCGCGGCCAGTGGGACAAGATCCAGGGCCTGATCAAGAAGGGCATCGACGAGGGCGCAACGCTCGTCGCCGGCGGCCCGGGCCTGCCCGAAGGTGTCAACAAGGGCTTCTATGTCCGTCCGACCATCTTCGCCGACGTCACCCCTGACATGACGATCGCGCGCGAGGAGATCTTCGGACCGGTGCTGGCCATCATCGGCGCCAAGGACGAGGCCGACGCGGTCAAGATCGCGAACGACACGCCCTATGGTCTCGCCGGCTATGTCTATGGTCCCTCGGTCGAGGACGCCAAGCGCGTCGGTCGCCAGATCCGCGCCGGCAACGTCAACCTGCAGGGCGTGCCCAACGACCGCACCGCGCCGTTCGGCGGTTACAAGCAGTCGGGCAACGGCCGCGAGTGGGGCAAGTTCGGCCTCGAGGATTTCCTCGAAGTGAAGGCGGTTGCGGGCTTCAACGCGGCGTAAGCTTTAGCGCCTGAACAATCACGACGCCGGAGCGGGTAACCGCTCCGGCGTTTTTCTTACGTCATTGCGAGCGAAGCGAAGCAATCCAGAACCTTTCCAAGTGTGCAGTCTGGATTGCTTTGTCGCGAGTGCTCCTCGCAATGACGCGGAGAATACGGAGCGCCTATCCCCCCAGCGCGCCCTGCGTGTTCACATACAGCGCGTAGATCGACTGGCTTGCGGCCATGAACAGGCGGTTGCGCTTGATGCCGCCGAAGCAGACATTGGCGCAGCGCTCGGGCAGCGCGATGCGGCCGATCATGAGGCCGTCGGGCGCGAACACGACGACGCCGTCGAGCTCGGGATCGCCCATGCCCCATCCGCACCAGAGATTGCCATCGATGTCGCAGCGCATGCCGTCGGGCGTGCCCGGACCTGCATCGATGTGAACGCGCTTGTTGGAAATCGTGGTGCCGTCGGCCGAGACGTCATAGGCGAGGATCTTGCGGTTCGGCACGCCGCGCGATTCCACCACGTAGAGGATCTTCTCGTCCGGCGAGAAGCACAGCCCGTTCGGCCCCAGCACGCCTTCGGCGACGATGGTCGCCTTGCCGGTTTCGGGATCGAGCCGGTAGACATTCGGATCGATCTCGCTCTCGGCCTTGTAGCCCTCGTAATTGCCGAGCAGGCCGAAGGTCGGATCGGTGAACCAAATCGAACCGTCCGATTTAACAACGACATCGTTCGGCGAGTTCAACCGCTTGCCGTTGAATTGATCCATCAGCACCGTGATGCTGCCATCATACTCGGTACGCACCACGCGGCGCCCGCCATGCTCGCAGGTGATCAGCCGGCCCTGCCGGTCACGCGTATTGCCGTTGGCGAAATTCGACGGCTTGCGGAACACTGAAACAGCGCCGGTCTCTTCTTCCCATTTGATGATGCGCTGGTTCGGGATGTCGCTGCAGAGCAGATAGCGTCCGTCGCCGAACCACACCGGGCCCTCGGCCCAGCGCAGCCCGGTTGCAATCCTCTCCACCGCCGACAGCTTCAGCCAGTATTTCTCGAAGCGGGGGTCCAATGCCCTAATCGCGGGGTCGGGATAGTAGCTCGCCGGCCGCCAGCCTGGCCGCTCCTGGGGATGGGACGATGCCTCATTCATGCCGGTTCTCTCGTTTCGTTCCCTCTGGACAATCCTGCTATCATTAGAGACATGTGACCGCAAATCGGTCAGCACAGGCGAGGAAAGACATGCCGCGTATTTTGATGACGGGAGCTTCGGGCGGAATCGGCACGAGCCTGCGAAAGCTGCTGCCGCCGATCTATCCGGATCTCCTGCTCTCCGACATCAAGCCGCCGGCCGATCTCGGCCCGAACGAAAAATTCAAGGCGGCGGATCTCGCCGATCTCGCGCAATGCGAGGCGATCTGCGAGGGCGTCGACGGCATCATCCATTTCGGCGGCTATTCAGTCGAAGGCACCTGGGATCAGATCCTCCAGGCCAACATCATCGGCGGCTATAATCTGTTCGAGGCGGCGTATCGCAAGGGCGTCAAGCGCGTGGTGTTTGCCTCCTCGAACCACGCCGTCGGCTTCTATCCGCGCCACCACAAGATCGGCACCGACGTGACGGCGCGTCCCGATAGCCGCTACGGCGTCAGCAAGGTGTTCGGCGAGGCCGTCGGTGCGCTCTATGCCGACAAGCACGGGATGAAGGTGACCTGCCTGCGTATCGGCAATTTCGGCGACATGCCGCTCGACCAGCGCCGGCTTTCGATCTGGCTGAAGCCAGACGACCTGGTGCAGCTCTGCCGCATCGGGCTCGAGCATCCCGACATCCATTTCGAAGTGTTCTACGGCGCCTCCTTCAACGAGCGTGCCTGGTGGGACAACCATCGCGCCTACGAATTCGGCTATCGCCCCACGGGCCGCGCCGAGGACTTCCGCGAGCATGCCATGGCGGAACAGGCCAAGCTGAAGCCGGATCCGGTCGGCGATTATTTCCAGGGCGGCACGTTCTGCAGCATGGAGTTCGATGCGGATCCGGGCCGGATCATCGATTGGAAGAAGCGGTAGTTCTGTTGATGTAGCCTGCGCCCTCGCTGCGGCGCAGGTACACTCCATCGCTCCGTTCTGAGGGGGAGAGGGTTGGGGGGAGGGGCCGCTTCCGCAGAGACGGTGACAGTCGGACCCAATCGCTCTGACGTTGATAGAGGGGCCCTCGCTGTCGAAAATAAGGCTCGCAGAGACCGTCATTGATCTAGATCAACTCACCGCCGGCATCAGCGGCTCTCGATTTGTGTGACCGCAAATCGAAAGCCCCGACAATGAAAATCAAACTATCAGCCGTTGCGATGTTCGCGATGATCATTTCCGAACCGTCGCAAGCCGCAGCGCTCACCGAGACCGAGGCGACTTTCCTCGACCAGCTCGTCATCGCATCCGTGGTGCTCGAACAGCGATGCGACGGCTACGAGGTCGACGGCAGCGGCAGCGTTCAGCTCGGCGCCCGACTGCTCGGCAGCCCCGATGCCGCCATGGCCATGATTGACGCCTATGCCACGGCCATCAAGGCCCGCGACGGCGAGAGTTACGATCCCGGTAAATTCCGCCCCGAGGTGGCGGATGCGGCCGCCACGACATTCAGGCGCGTCCGGACCGACCTGATCAGAAGCCCGAGCCGGGCCTGTGCCGATTATGGCGAGGCGAGCGTGGATCGCGGGCTGTTGAGACGGTACTGAACGGTCTCATGCGCGTCCTCGCTTGCTGCAGCGCGACCGGTCTACGCGGCGGGGGGAGGGGTGCTTCTGCAAGGACGGTGGGAGTTGAGTTCCCGGAGAGTTCCACACGCGGCAGCACTATCGCAGAGGACTCGTGATGGCGGTCTGCGCGCACGCCTCGTCCTTCGAGAGTTCGGATGGCCATAGAGGAGAGCTCTTAAGGCAATAGCCGCGGCGAGAGAGGTGAAGCTAGCGCCGCTATCGACTGATCTTATTGACAATCGAGGGGCAGGTTGTACCACAATGAGAACTTAAGGAGCGACCTGATGACGAGTGGTTTGCGCAAGGGTTTGACGAGCTATGGCGATGCCGGCTTTTCGCTGTTCCTGCGCAAGGCGTTCATCAAGGCCATGGGCTATTCCGACGACGCGCTGGAGCGCCCGATCGTCGGCATCACCAACACCTATAGCGACTACAATCCCTGCCACGGCAACGTCCCGCAGATCATCGAAGCCGCCAAGCGCGGCGTGATGCTGTCGGGCGCGATGCCGTTCGTGTTCCCGACCATCTCGATCGCCGAAAGCTTTGCGCATCCGACCTCGATGTATCTGCGCAATCTGATGGCGATGGACACCGAGGAGATGATCCGGGCCCAGCCGATGGACGCGGTGATCGTGATCGGCGGCTGCGACAAGACTTTGCCGGCGCAGGTGATGGCTGCGATCAGCGCTGATCTGCCGACCGTGGTGATTCCGGTCGGTCCCATGGTGGTCGGCCATCACAAGGGCGAGGTGTTAGGGGCCTGCACCGACTGCCGCCGTCTCTGGGCGAAATATCGCGCCGGGGACATGGACGATGCCGAGATCGAAGCGGTGAATGGGCGCCTCGCGCCGTCGGTCGGCACCTGCATGGTGATGGGCACGGCCTCGACCATGGCTTGCATGATCGAGGCCATGGGCTTGTCGCTGCCGATGAGCGCAACGATCCCCGCGCCCCATGCCGAGCGCTTTCGTCTTGCCGAGGCCAGCGGCAAGGTTGCCGCCGAGATGGCCAAGACCAAGGGGCCGAAGCCGAGCGATCTGCTGACGCCGGCGTCCTTCAAGAATGCGCAGGTCGTGCTTCAGGCCATCGGCGGCTCGACGAACGGCCTGATCCATCTGACCGCGATGGCGCATCGCTCGCCGCACCGGCTCGATCTCGGCGCGTTCGACCAGATCGGCCGCGAGGTGCCGGTGCTGGTCGATCTCAAGCCGTCCGGCGAGCACTATATGGAGCATTTCCATCACGCCGGCGGCGTGCCAAAGCTCTTGGCGCAGCTCGGCGACCTCATCGATCTCGACGCCAGGACGATCAGCGGCCAGACGCTGCGCGAGATCGCGGCGAATGCGGAGGACGTTCCCGGCCAGGACGCCATCCGTCCGCGCGACAATCCGATCAAGAAGGAGGGCGGTCTCGCCATCCTGCACGGCAATCTCGCGCCGCGCGGCGCGGTCATCAAGCAATCGGCCGCGAGCCCGAAGCTGCTTAAGCATACGGGGCGCGCGGTGGTGTTCGAATCCGTCGAGGACATGACGCTGCGGGTCGACGATCCCGATCTCGACGTCACCGCCGATGACGTGCTGGTGCTGCGCAATGCCGGCCCGAAGGGCGCACCCGGCATGCCTGAGGCCGGCTATCTGCCGATTCCCAAGAAGCTCGCGCGCGGCGGCACCAAGGACATGGTGCGTATTTCGGACGCGCGCATGAGCGGTACCGCGTTCGGTACCATCGTGCTGCATATCACGCCGGAATCGGCCGTCGGCGGACCGCTGGCGCTGGTGAAGAACGGCGACATGATCAGCCTCGACGTGGCCAAGCGCAGCATCGAGCTCCTGGTCGATGCTGCCGAGCTGGAGCGGCGGCGTGCCGCGTTGCAGCCGGCCGCAGCGCCCGCGGAGGCACGGCGCGGCTACGCCTGGCTGTTCAACGAGACCATCATGCAGGCCGACGAGGGCTGCGACTTCGATTTCATGCAGCGGACCGGCCCCGTGAAGGGCTGAGCGAGCGCGGCGCTACTTGCCCTTGCTCGTGAACTTCTTCACGGCAACGCGGAATTCCTCCGTGTTCATCGCCATGATGATCTTGTGCTCCTCGGCATCGAGCTGCTGCTTCACCGGCGTGGTGGCGGCCTGATAGACCAGCTGTTTGGTGCCGGCGATCGCGGCCGGCGGGTTCTGCGCGAGGCGCTCGGCGAGCTTTTGCGTCGCCCCCTTCAATTCCGCGGCGGGAACGACCTTCGCAACCAGGCCCCATTCATAGGCCTGCTGCGCGGTAAAATTGTCCTCGGACAGAAAGATCTGCAGCGCCCGGCGGGAGCCGACCGTGCCGACGATGCCCACGGTCGAGCCGCCGTCGGGCGACACGCCGATCTTGGCATAGGCCGGCGTGAACTTGGCGTCGTCGGCGGCGATGCAGAGATCGGTGACGAAGGCGAGGCCCATGCCGGCGCCGGCCGCCGAGCCGTGCACGCTCGACAGCGAGATCTTCGGCATGCGCCGGATGATCTCGATGAAGGCATGATAGTGCTTCAAGAGCTCGCCGACCACCGGCGTTACCGTGCCCGCCTCTGCAGCCGCCCCGATCGTCTGCAGATCGCCGCCGGCCGAGAATGCGCGGCCTTCGCCTTCGAGGACCACGACGCGGATCGCGTCATCGCCTTCGATCGCGGCCGCGAGCCGCTCGAGCTTCTGGGCGATGGCGAGGTTGATCGAGTTGAAGGCGGCGGGACGGTTGAGCGTGATGGTCGCGATCGGGCCATCGATCCGCAGCAGGGCGGGATCATCGGGCTGGGAGACGGGAGCTGGCATCTGGAATATCCCCGGCGTGAGGTCGTGGACAGCGACTAAATCGCAGAAGCGCGGGGGAGACAATCCCCGCGGCGCACCCTTGCACTGGACGGAACGATAGGCTCAAATGGATGCGCCTTCGCCAAGGGACGGACACGAGCGCCGGCTCCTCGTAAGGTCAGCAACCAAAATCAGCGAGAGAGGAGGCGGCATGGGTCACGCTCGTGTCTTCCGGAAATGGGCTGTCCAATGAGCGACGGTCCGGTCATCATCGTCGGTGCCGGCCATGGCGGCTATCAGGTCGCGGCGTCCCTGCGCCAGGCGGGCTTTTCGCAGCGCGTCTGCCTGATCAACGACGAGGCGCATCTGCCCTATCAGCGGCCGCCGCTGTCCAAGGCCTATATCAAGGGCTCGGCCGGGCCTGAGAGCCTGATGTTCCGGCCTGAAAAATTCTACCAGGATCAGAAGATCGAGCTGATCGCGGGCCGCGCGGTGTCGATCGACCGCGCCGGGCGCAAGGTGCATCTCGCCTCGGGCGAGACGCTCGCTTACGGCCATCTCGTGCTGGCGACCGGCGCGCGCAACCGCCTGCTCGATCTGCCCAACGCGAACCTCGCGGACGTAAAATATTTGCGCATCCTCGACGACAGCGAGGCGCTGCGCGCGATCATGCCGTCGAAGACGCGCGCCGTGATCATCGGCGCCGGCTTCATCGGGCTCGAGTTTGCCGCGACGGCCCGGATCAAGGGCCTCGAGGTCGACGTGCTCGAGCTTGCGCCGCGCGTGATGGCACGTGCGGTGACGGCGGAGGTCTCCGAATATTTCCAGGCGCGGCATCGCGAGGCCGGCATCCGCATCCATCTCGGCGTGCAGGCGACCTCGATCGAGGCCGAAGGCGGCAAGGTCACCGGCGTGTCCCTGAGCGACGGACGGCATCTGCCTGCCGACCTCGTCGTGGTCGGCGTCGGCGTGCTGCCGAACATCGAGCTCGCGGCGCAGGCGGGGTTGCCGGTCGCCGCTGGCATCATCGTCGACGAATATCTTGCGACCGCCGATCCCGACATCTCCGCGATCGGCGATTGCGCGCTGTTCGCCAGTCCGCGCTTCGGCGGATCGCTGCGGCTGGAATCGGTGCAGAACGCCACCGATCACGCCCGCTGCCTCGCGGCGCGGCTGACCGGCGACAAGAAGCCTTATGACAGCCATCCCTGGTTCTGGAGCGACCAGGGCGACGACAAGCTCCAGATCGCGGGACTGACGACCGGCTACGACCGTGTCGTGCTGCGCGGCGATCCCACCAAGAAGGCGTTTTCGGCGTTCTGCTACCATGGCGAGAAGCTGCTTGGCATCGAGTCCATCAACCGCGCCGGCGACCATATGTTCGGCCGTCGTCTCCAGGCCATGGATCGCTCGATCACGCCGGAGCAGGCCGCGGACGAGAGCTTCGACCTGAAGAGCGCGCTGGCGTGATCAGCCTGCGCCGAGCACGGCCATAACCTCCGCGGCCGTCGGCATCGACGGCCCGGCGCCCATGCGCTGCACGCTGATCGAGGCGGCGGCGTTGGCGAAGGCGAGAGCGGCGCGCAAGGGCGCACCGTCGGCGAGTTGCGCGGCGAGCGCTCCGACAAAGCAGTCGCCCGCGCCCGTGGTGTCGACCGCCGTCACCGCGCGCCCCGGCACCACAATCTCCTCGCGCCCGGCGAGCGCGAGCACGCCGCGCTTGCCGAGCGTGACGCAGATGGTCTGATCCTGGCGCGCCTGAAGCTGTCGCGCCACGTCGATGATCTCTACGGCCTCGTCACTGTCGGACAGTTCCACGCCGGCGAGGAAGCCGAGCTCGGTCTCGTTCAGCACCAGGATGTCGACGAGCGCCAGCAGCCCATCGGGCATCTTTTGCGCCGGCGCCGGGTTGAGCAGCGTCGTAGCCCCGGCCTCACGCGCGCGCCGGAAGAACGCGGCGATGGCGGGCAGCGGAATCTCGAACTGGCTGACCGCGACGT
Organism: Bradyrhizobium centrosematis; assembly: GCF_045571495.1. Taxonomy (NCBI): domain Bacteria; kingdom Pseudomonadati; phylum Pseudomonadota; class Alphaproteobacteria; order Hyphomicrobiales; family Nitrobacteraceae; genus Bradyrhizobium; species Bradyrhizobium centrosematis. Next base: position 5,352,510 of record NZ_CP120703.1, on the reverse strand, counting down.
CGCCCGCCAGCAGCGGCACGACCTCGACGTCGTCGGCGCCGACCAGCCCGTTCGCGCCGGGAATGACGACGATTGTGTTGTCGGCTTCCGCCACCGTGATGATCGCGGTGCCGGTGTGCGCCTCGGCCATCTCCTGGACATAGCCGAGATCGATGCCCTGGTCGCCGAGGAAGGTCCGCAGCTCGGCTCCGAACGAATCCTTCCCCAGCCGCCCAATCAACGTGGTCCGCGCGCCGAGCCGTGACGCCGCCACCGCCTGGTTCGCGCCCTTGCCGCCTGGGAAATACAGCACCTGCCTACCCGCGACGGTCTCGCCGATGCGGGGATGGCGATCGGCCGTCGCCACCACATCCATGTTGATGCTGCCGGCGACGAAGACGCGCCCCATAGGAAACCTCAAGCGAGTCTAGACTCTGACCTCGAACTCGTGCCTGACCTTGGCGATGTCGACCAGCGTCGGCAATCCGGCCTCGTTGCCGAGCCGCTGGATCTTGAAGGTCGAGGCGGCGCGGGCGAAGTCGAAATGCTCGCGCCAGCTTTTGCCGGGATGGGCGAGGTAGGAATAGACATAGGCGCCGTGGAAGACGTCGCCGGCGCCGTTGGTGTCGATCACGCGCTCGCGCGGGATCGGCATCGCCGGCATTACCTGGACCGTTCCCGTCTCGTCGTACCAGAGCAGGCCCTTCTCGCCCATGGTGACGCCGCCGATCTTGCAGCCGCGGCTCTTGAGGTAGTCGAGCATCTTCTCCGGCGTCAGATCCATCTGCTCGCACAGCCGCTCGGCGACGATGGCGACGTCGATATATTCGAGCAGCTCATGGGTGTTGGTGCGCAGGCCGCCACCGTCGAGCGAGGTCAGGATGCCGGCCTCGCGGCACACCTTGGCGTAGTGGATCGCGGCATCCGGCTGGTGACCGTCGACATGCAGCGCGCGGCAGCCGCCGAGATTGAGCATCGGGAAGGGGTGAATGTGCTCGTCGTCGCGGCAGCGGACGATGGCGCGCTTGCCGTCCTTGGGCATGATGAAGGAGAGCGAGGACTGGTTGACCTTCCGCCCGTGCAGCGAGATCGCGTATTTCGCGCACATATCCTGGAACATGCGTCCCAGCCAGTCATTGGCCGCGGTGGCGATGAGGTCCGGCACGATCCCGAGCTTGGCGCAGCAGAACGCCGCCGTCACCGCGTTGCCGCCGAAGGAGACGGCGTAGTCGGAAGCGACGTGCTTCTCGTCCCCGGTCGGCATGTGGTCGGTGATGAAGACGACGTCGATATAGGTCTGTCCGATGAAGAGAGCCTGCATTGCTTGTCCGTCATGCGCTTTGTGGTCCCGGCCGGGCGCTTACTGTAGCACCGGTTCCGCTCCGGCGGGACGCTGAAATTATTCGCAAATCTGCCGCCCGAAGCGCTTGAGGTCAGCATGGCCAGGGAATACGACCATCACCGGGCGATGCCAAGCCCGGACAAACGCCGTGTTTCGGCCCATGGGTTCCAGGGCAGTGACAGGCGCGATCAAAAGGGGGACAGATGATCACCGGCCTCGATCACGTCGTCGTTCTGGTGAGGGACATCGGGGCGGCCAAGGCGGCCTACCAGACGCTGCTCGCCCGCGCGCCGGCCTGGCAGAATTCGGGCGAGGGCGCCGACCGCGTGCTGTTCACTCTCGCGAACATGACGATCGAGCTGATGGCGCCGAGCGGCTTCAGCGTGACTGCGGATCGCATGCGGGCCCTGCTCGATGACCAGGAGGGCATGCTCGCCAGCCTGTGCTTTCGTGTCGCAGACGTGAGCCGGATGCACCGGCGGCTGGAGCGGGTAGCCTTGAGCCCCGATCCGGTCGCCGAGGTCGAAAGCAGCGATACGGATACGGGCAACGTGCTGCACTGGAAGCGCACGCGGGCCGCCACGGAACTCACGCGCGGCGTGCGCATGTTCTTCCTCGAGCTTGCCGACGAGCGCCCGCTCTCGGTCGCCACCGACATCGCGCCGATCGACGCGCTCGACCACATCGTGGTCACCACCGAGGATTCCGAGCGCGCCGCCGCGCTCTACGGCGCGCGGCTCGGCCTCGACCTGGCGCTCGACCGCTCGCACCAGGATTGGGGGCAGCTGCTGTTCTTCCGCTGCGGTGACCTCATCGTCGAGGTGGTGCGCCGGCCGGTCGCCGGCGGCGATCCGATGCATGACCGGCTCTGGGGCCTGAGCTGGCGGGTTGCCGACATCGATGCCACGCGTGCCCGCCTGATCGCTGCGGGCCTCGACGTCAGTGAAGTCCGCAATGGCCGCAAGCCGGGCACGCGGATCATGACCGTGCGGAGCGGCACCTGCGGTGTGCAGACCGTGTTGCTGGAGCGCTCGCCGAAGCCGGCGGATTGATTCTGTCATTCCGCGGCGTCGCGAAGCGACGAGCCCGGAATCCATTCATCCGCCCGGCCCTGCGGCCCGATGGATTCCGGGTCCGCGCCTAAGAGGGCGCGCCCCGGAATGACAGAGCCAACCAGCAACCTTGCGTTCTCAAACGCCGGGCCGCGTGTTACACGCCATATCCAGACCACCCAGCGAGCACCCGGTTTGGCGAAGGCAAAGCGAACTCTGAAATGGCAGCGCGATCCCGAGGGGATGCGGCTGCGCATTCTCGAAGCTGCCAAGCAGGAGTTTTCCGCCCATGGCCTCGCCGGCGCGCGCGTCGATCGCATTGCGGCCAAGGCCGGCGCCAACAAGCGCATGCTGTATTATCACATCGGCAACAAGGACGAGCTCTATCTCGCGGTGCTCGAAGGCGCCTATGACAAGATCCGCAGCGAGGAGCGGGGGCTCGATCTCGAGCATCTCGATCCGCCCGAGGCGATCAGGCGCCTGATCGAGTTCACCTGGAATTACTTCCTGCGCAATCCGGAATTCCTGTCGCTGCTCCAGACCGAGAACCTCGCGCGCGCGAAGCACCTGAAGAAATCGACCAAGGTCAAGTCGATGCACTCGCCCTTCGTCGAGATGATCCGCGCCGTGGTGCGGCGTGGCGTCGAGTCCGGCGATTTCCAGGTCGCCGTCGATCCGGTGCAGCTCTACATCTCGATCGCGGCGCTCAGCTTTTTCTACCTCTCCAACTCGGCAACGCTCAGCGTCATCTTCGGCCGCGATTTGCTGGACGAGAAGGCCAAGGACGAGCGGCTGGCGCACATGGTCGGCCTCGTGCTGGCTGCGCTGACCGGGCGCTCGGCGGAACTGTTCGAGATCGCGAAAGCGCCGAAGTCGCGGGCGGCGGTGGCGCAGGCGGTGTAGCGCTCCATTCTCTGCTGTCATTCCGGGGCGGTCCGTAGGACCGAACCCGGAATCTCGAGATTCCGGGTTCGATGCTTCGCATCGCCCGGAATGACGTTGGTGTACCGGACCCCCGCGCAAAACGTCACAGGGAAAGCTCTGGACAGTATTTATCCAACGGGTTAATTTCTCCGCATAACGAAGAAGACTGCCGGGAGTGAAAATTGGCCGAGCCGAAGCCACAGAGTGCCATCTCCAGGATGCTGAATGCGGCCTGGGTTCGGCCGTTCTTGTTCCTGGTCTTCATTGTCGTCGCCTGGGATCTGGCGATCCGCCTGTTCAAGATCCCCGCCTACCAGATCCCGTCGCCGCTGGACGTCGTCGCCGTGTTGCGGACCGAATGGCCGGAATTGCTGCGCCAGTCGTGGCCGACCACCTATGCGACCGTCTGCGGCTTCCTGCTGTCGGCGCTGTTCGGCATTCCCGTCGCGATGCTGATCGCGGGCTCGAAGACGGTGGAGAGCTACGTCTATCCGCTGCTGGTGTTCTCGCAATCGGTGCCGAAGATCGCGATCGCTCCGCTGTTCGTGGTCTGGTTCGGCTTCGGCATCATCCCGAAGGTGATCTCGGCGTTCCTGCTCGGCTTCTTCCCGGTGGTGGTCTCCGCGGTGCAGGGCTTCAAATCGGTCGACCCCGACATGGTCGATCTCGCCCGCGCCATGCAGGGCAGCCGCCTGCAGGTGTTCCGTGCGGTGAACCTGCCGCACGCGCTGCCGGCGATCTTCTCCGGTCTCAAAGTGTCGGTGACGCTCGCCGTGGTCGGTGCCGTCGTCGGCGAGTTCGTCGGCTCCAATTCCGGCATCGGCTACGTGATGCAGCGCTCGATCGGTACCTTCGACCTGCCGACGATGTTCGCCGCGCTGGTAATCCTGGCGCTGCTCGGTGTGGTCCTGTTCTGGATCGTCGACCGGATCGAGAAGCTGATCATCCCCTGGCACGTCAGCCAGCGCGAGGACGTGATCTTTGCATCCTGACCAAAGAAACGAGCGGCCACCAACGGCCGACGCAACGAACGGCAAGGGAGAGTAACGATGAAGCGGTGGATTGGGGCTGCATCCGTGGCGCTGATGGCGTTCGCAGCCGTACCGGCGCAGGCGGCCGACAAGGTCGTGCTGATGCTGAACTGGTACGTCTATGGCGAGCACGCGCCGTTCTATTACGGCAAGGCCAAGGGCATTTATGCCGCCGAGGGCATCGATCTCGAAATTCAGGAAGGCCGCGGATCGGCTGCGACCACGCAGGCCGTCGCCGCCAAGACCGCGGACTTCGGCTATGTCGACGTTCCCACCATGATGCGCGCCGCCATCAAAGGCGCTCCCGTGGTCGCGACCGGCGTCCTGCTGCAGACCTCGCCGATGTCCGCCATGGGCTTCGTCGACAAGAACATCAGGAAGCCCGAGGACATCAAGGGCAAGACGGTGGCGATCACACCGGCGGACTCGATGACGCAGATCTGGCCGCTGTTCCTGAAGAAGACCGGCCTGAAGGAGAGCGACTTCAAGACCGTCGCCGGCGACGGCCAGACCAAGCTCAACGCCGTCATCAACGGCCAGGCCGATCTGCTGCTCGGTTACGTCATGGACCAGTCGATGAAGATCAAGGATGCCACCGGCAAGGACGTCTATCCGATCAAGTTCGCCGACTACGGCATCAACATGGTCTCCTCCGGCATCATCGCCAACACCGACTATGTGAAGGCCAATGCCGATCTCGTCCGCCGCTTCATGTCGGCGACCACGAAATCGGTCGAAGCCGCCGAGAAGGAGCCGAAGGCCGCCGCGCAATCGATCCTCGATGCCAACCCGAAGGGCGGCAAGATCGAGACGCTGACGCAGGGCTTTGAGCTGACCATTCCGCTGTACCGGACCGCGGAGACCAAGAGCAAGCGGCCGTTCCAGGTCACCGACCAAAACATGGTCGAGACCGTTAATCTGCTGGTCGAATATGGCGGGCTCGATGCCAAGGCCAAGGAGAACCCGAAGGCCTTCTACACCAACGATTACCTGCCGAAGAGCGGGTCGTGAGAACGCCAACACCGTCATTCCGGGATGGTCCGAAGGACCAGACCCGGAACTCGAGATTCCGGGTTCGATGCTTCGCATCGCCCCGGAATGACGGTTCGTATTGTCGACCGGACTTGATCGAATGAAAGCAGCAGAAGCGATATCTCACGCGCAACCCGCCGCACATCTGCGCCTGGTGTCCGACCGCGCCGGCGATGCCTCGGGCATCAAGCTGTCGGGCGTGTCGAAGACGTACCGGACGCGCGACGGCGACGTGCCGTCGCTGCGGCCGCTCGACTTCCACATCAATGACGGCGAGTTCTTCGTCGTGGTCGGCCCTTCCGGCTGCGGCAAGTCCACGCTGCTCAAGCTGATCTCGGGCCTCTTGCCGCCGACCACGGGCGAGATCCTGGTCGAGGGCGAGAAGGTGATGACGCCGCACGGCAATGTCGGCATCGTCTTTCAGAACGCGTTGCTCTTGCCGTGGCGCAACATCCTGGGCAACGTGATGTTGCCGATCGACATGAAGCGGCTGCCGCGGCAGGAATATCTCGACCGCGCCAAGTCGCTGTTGAAGCTGGTCGGGCTCGAAGGCTTCGAGAAGAAGCTGCCCTGGCAGCTTTCCGGCGGCATGCAGCAGCGCGCCTCGATCTGCCGCGCGCTGGTGCACGATCCCAGGATCATGCTGATGGACGAGCCGTTCGGCGCGCTCGATGCGCTGACGCGCGAGCGCATGAATGTCGAATTGATGCGGATCCAGCGCGAGACGAAGAAGACGGTGTTGCTGATCACGCATTCGATTCCGGAAGCCGTGTTCCTCGCCGACCGCGTGCTGGTCATGACTGAGCGGCCCGGCGCGGTCGCCGCAATCTACGACGTGCCGCTGCCGCGCCCACGCTCGCTCGACGTGATGGCCGATCCTGTCTTCACCGAGCTCGTACAACGCATCCGCAAGCATTTCTTCTCGCAAGGTGCAATGGATTGATATTATGGGCTCCGCCGTTAGCCACCACGACGCCGGTGCGCTCCCTCCCCCGCCTGCGGGGGAGGGTCGGGGAGAGGGTGTCTCCGCTGGAAAGACTCCCCAAGAGGATAGAACCCTCACCCGCCGCGCTTTGCGCGTCGGCCTCTCCCGCAAGCGGGAGAGGCGAGTCGCCCGCGGCTGCACCGCTCGCATCAAGTTCATCTCGTTCTATTGCCCATGTCGCCCCGCCTGAAACTGCGAGACATCGCCTTCTTCGAACGTCCCGTGCAGTTCGCGCGGCCGTTCCGCTTTGGCGCGATCACGATCAATGCGACGCCGCAGCTGTTCGTGCGAGTCGAGATCGAGATCGAGGGTCGGGGGAGCGCTGTCGGTGCCAGCGCCGAGCTGCTGGTGCCGAAATGGTTCGACAAGCGGCCGGAACTGTCGTCGGCGCAGACGGTCGACGGCTTGCGACGATCGCTCGAGATTGCGCGCGGGCTTTATCTGGCGCGCACCGGATATCAGACCGCGTTCGATCTGCATGCTTCGTGCATCGGTGCCCAGATCGCGACCTGCGCGAAGAAGAACATTCCGCCGCTTGCCGCAGCTTACGGCCCGGCGGAGATCGACGAGGCGGTACTCGATGCGCTGCTGCGCGCCGTCGGGACCAGCTTGTTCGACGGAGTGGCTGCCAACATCGCCGGCATCGATGCGCGGCTTTGTCCTGACCTGAGCGAGAAGGATATCGGGACGTTCCTCGCCGGCCGGGTGCCGCTGCAGCGTGTTGCCATCAGGCACACGGTCGGCCTTGATGATGTCGTTGAAGGCGAGGGCGGCGTCGCCGATCCGCGCGAGAATGCCGGTGCGCGGTACTTCAAACTCAAGCTGTCGGGCGATCCCATCGCCGATGCAGCACGGCTGGCGCGGATCGGCAAGGAACTCGATATGCTCGGGCGCGACTATCGGGTGACGCTCGATGCCAACGAGCAATATGCGGATCTCGCTGCTTTGCAGGCGCTGATGGACCGGCTCGATCATGACACCGCGCTGCGTCCGATCGCCACGCGCCTGCTCTATGTCGAACAGCCGATGCCGCGCGACATCACGCGGCGGGCGCCGCTCGGCGCGCTGGCCGCGCGCGACTTCATCATCGACGAGGCCGACGATTCCTACGACGCCTTTGCGGCGGCGCGGGCGCTTGGCTATCGCGGCATCTCCTCGAAATCCTGCAAGGGGCTCTACAAGTCCATCGTCAACGCCACGCGCGCGGCGAAATGGAGTGCGAGCGGCGAGCGGTTCTTCATCACCGGCGAGGACCTCACCTGCCAGGCAGGTCTCGCCGTGCAGCAGGATCTCGCGCTGGGCGCCTTCATCGGCCTCACCCACGCGGAGCGCAACGGCCATCACTATGTCGACGGCTTCGGCGAGACGCCTGCGGCCGAGGCACGTGCCTTCGCCGCCGCGCATCCCGATCTCTATGCCGACGCCGGGCAGGGCATCCGACTCTCGATCCACGACGGCGATCTCCTGACGGGATCGCTCAACACAGTAGGCTTTGCGACGTCGGTCCATCCGGACTGGTCGGCGCTCCGCCCGCTCGAGCAGCCAATATTACTTCAGGAGCATTTGACATGACCACCCAACGCCTCGGCCTCATCATGAACGGCGTCACCGGCCGCATGGGGCTTAACCAACATTTGATCCGTTCGATCGTCGCGATCCGCGACCAGGGCGGCGTCCGCTTGAAGAATGGCGATCGCGTCATGCCCGATCCGATCCTGGTCGGCCGCAGCGCCGAGAAAGTCGAGGCGCTTGCCAAGCGCTACAACATCACGCGCTGGACCACCGACCTCGACGCCGCGCTCGCCGACAAGAACGACACCATGTTCTTCGACGCCGCGACCACGCAGGCGCGCCCTGGTCTTTTGACCCAGGCCATCAACGCCGGCAAGCATGTCTATTGCGAGAAGCCGATCGCGACGAATTTCGAGGAAGCCGTCGAGGTCGTGAAGCTCGCCAATGCCAAGGGCGTCAAGCACGGCACGGTGCAGGACAAGCTGTTCCTGCCGGGCCTAAAGAAGATCGCCTTCCTCCGCGACTCCGGCTTCTTCGGCCGCATCCTCTCGGTGCGCGGCGAGTTCGGCTATTGGGTGTTCGAGGGCGGCTGGCAGGAGGCGCAGCGGCCGTCCTGGAACTACCGCAACGAGGACGGCGGCGGCATCATCCTCGACATGGTCTGCCACTGGCGCTACGTGCTCGACAACCTGTTCGGCAATGTCCAGAGCGTCAGCTGCATCGGCAACACCGACATCCCCGAGCGCTACGACGAGCAGGGCAGGAAGTACAAGGCGACCGCGGATGATTCCGCCTACGCGACCTTCCAGCTCGAAGGCGGCATCATCGCCCATATCAACATGTCCTGGGTGACGCGCGTCTATCGCGACGACCTCGTCACCTTCCAGGTTGACGGCACGCTCGGCTCGGCGGTCGCGGGTCTTTCCGACTGCATGATCCAGGCACGGCAAGCCACCCCGAGGCCGGTGTGGAATCCCGACGAGAAGCGGCTGCACGATTTCTACGGCGACTGGCAGAAGCTGCCCGACAACGTCAGCTACGACAACGGCTTCAAGGAACAGTGGGAGATGTTCATCCGCCACGTCTACGAGGATGCGCCGTACAAGTTCACACTGCTCGAAGGTGCCAAGGGCGTGCAGCTCGCCGAATGCGCGCTGAAGAGCTGGAAGGAGCGGCGCTGGATCGACGTCGCTCCGATCAAGGTGTGAGGTCAGTCGGATAATCCCGATGTCTACTAAGCCGTCATTGCGAGCGAAGCGAAGCAATCCAGAGTCTTTCCGCAGAGGCAGTCTGGATTGTTTCGCTTCGCTCGCAATGACGGGGAGAGGTTCGAAATCATGAACAAGCCCGTCCTGCCAATGTCATCACTGTCGCTCAAGCTGCCCAAGGCCGATCGCTCGATCGAGACCTACCGGCTCGCGGCCTCGCGCACGTTTCCGGCAAAGCTCGAGGGCCCGCTGAATCGCATCGCCTTCTCGGCCGTGCATACGGTCGCAGATCCTTTCGCGGACAACGATCCCTGGCTCTCGGTCGCCGTCGACTGGGACAAGACCATCGCCTTCCGCGAGCATGTCTGGGATCTCGGCCTCGGCGTCGCCGAAGCGATGGACACCGCGCAGCGCGGCATGGGCCTGGACTGGCCGACCTCGCTGGAGCTGATCACGCGCTCGGTCGCCGCCGCGAAGCGGCGCAACGCGCTGGTGTTCTCGGGTGCCGGCACCGATCATCTCGCGGTCGAGGATGCGAAAAACCTCGACGACGTGATCCGCGCTTATGAGGAGCAGATCTCGGCGGTCGAGAAGGTCGGCGGCCGCATCATCCTGATGGCCTCGCGGGCCCTCGCAAAGCTCGGTCGCAATGCCGACGATTACGCCAAGGTCTATGACCGCGTGCTGTCGCAGGTTCGCGAGCCCGTCATCATCCATTGGCTCGGCGATATGTTCGATCCCGCGCTGACGGGCTACTGGGGCACCAAGGACCTCGACAAGGCGATGGACACGGCTGTCGCCATCATCAACGGCAACGCCGCCAAGGTCGACGGCGTGAAAGTCTCGCTGCTCGACAAGCAGCGCGAGATCGACATGCGCCGTCGCCTCGACAAGCGCATCAAGATGTATACGGGCGACGATTTCAACTACGCGGAGCTGATCGCGGGCGACGAACAGGGTTTCTCGCATGCGCTGCTCGGCATCTTCGATGCGATCGCGCCGGCGGCGTCCTATGCGCTGTCGCAGCTGGCGGCTGGCGACGAGGCCGGCTTCCACGACGTGCTGGGGCCGACGGTGCCGCTGTCGCGTCACATCTTCAAGGCACCGACGCGCTTCTACAAGACCGGGGTGGTGTTCATGGCCTATCTCAACGGGCACCAGGATCATTTCACCATGGTCGGCGGTCAGGAGAGCACGCGCTCCACGCTGCATCTGGCCGAGCTGTTTCGTCTCGCCGACAAGGCCGGCCTGCTCGCCAATCCCGAACTGGCGACGCGGCGGATGAAGACCGTGCTGGCCTCGCATGGATTGGAAGACTGATGCGTGACTTTTCGTCCGATCATCGCTGGCTGTCGCTGAACACGGCAACCGTCCGCAAGCAGGGTGATCTCGTCGCCATCATCGAGGCCTGCGCGAAGCACGGCATCCGCGCCATCGATCCCTGGCGCGACCAGGTCGCCGCCGTCGGGCTCGATCGCGCCGCACGCGCGGTCCGCGAGGCCGGCCTTGAACTGTCCGGCTATTGTCGCGGCGGCATGTTCACCTCGGACGCTTCGCGCCGAAGCGAGGTGCGCGACGATAACCGCCGCTGTGTCGATGAAGCCAAGGCACTGGGCGCGCCCTGCATCGTTCTGGTCGTCGGCGGACTGCCGCAATATTCGCGGCCTGGCAGCGAGGCCTCGAAGGACATCGTGGCCGCGCGCGGGCAGGTCGAGGAAGCCCTTGCCGACATGCTCGACTACGCCAAGCAGGCCAAGCTGCCGCTGGCGATCGAGCCGCTGCATCCGGCTTACGCGGCTGACCGTGCCTGCGTGAACACGACGAAGCAGGCGCTGGATATCTGCGACCGGCTCGACCCCGATCGTAGCGGCATGCTCGGCGTCGCGCTCGACGTCTATCACATCTGGTGGGATCCGGAGCTGATGGACCAGATCGCGCGTGCCGGCCGGGATCGGCTGCTGGCCTTCCACGTCTGCGACTGGCTGGTGCCGACCAAAGACATCCTCAACGACCGCGGCATGATGGGCGACGGCGTCATCGACATCAAATCGGTGCGTGCGGCCGTCGAGGCACAGGGCTTTGCCGGCTATTCCGAGATCGAGATTTTCTCCAACGATTGGTGGAGCAAGCCGATTGACGAGGTGCTGCGCACCTGCATCGCGCGCCATAAGACTGTCGTGTAGAGCTTCCGCCTCACGCCCTCACGGGCCCGCGACCTGTTGCAATCTGTTGAAGCGCGCTTTCTGCTCGCTGCTCAGCGTCGCATAGAATTCGTCCAGCGCAGGTTCGACCAGCTTGGCGGCCGTCAACATGGCCTCGAGCCGGTGCTGCATCGCCTCCAGCCGTCCGACCGGCGTCAGGGGCACATCGTTCGGACAGGCCGCCTCTAGGTCCTGAACGCCCTTCGCCGTCGCTTCGCCGAGGCGGTCGAGCGCCTCCTTTTGCTTGCCTGCGGGGTGGAGCACAGCCTCGATCCTCTGGATCGGCAACTGGGTCAGGCCGGTCTTGGGATCACCGCAGCCCTCGGCACTGGCCTGCTGCTGCTCTGGCGATCGTTCGCCGACATTCGGGCCAAGCGCGTTGAAGTGGGCCTGCTGTTCGTCACTGAGCGAGTTGTAGAAATTCTCCAGCGCCGGCCGCACGATCTTGACGGCTTCCAGCGTCGCGCTGATGCGGTTCATCATCGCGCGCAAACGGCCGGGCGGGGTCTGTGCATAAGTCTCCGTGCAGGAGTCCTTGAACACACCGGCAGCCTTGGCCGCCGCCGTCTTGAGCTCGTCCAACAATACGCGTTGCTCCGGCGTTGGCCGCACCGCCCGTGCGATATCGGCGAGCGGCCAGGCGGTCACGCCCTTATCCGGTGTGGCGCACAATTGCTGAACCGTCTGCGGGCTCACGCTGGCACGCTGGCGCGCGCGGTAGCTGCCGCCGGCTTGCGAGTAGTCATAAGGATTGGTGCTGGCATAAGCGGAGTAGGGGTCGTCGCCACCCCAGAATACGGTGTCGACGAAGTCGTCATAGGCGTACGCCCAATAGCCGGGCTCGTAAGCATTGGACCAGAACGTGTAGTCGAAAATGTCCGAGTAGGCATAAGGCCAGAACACGGGCCCAAGCCAAGCCACGAACACCGCGGGATGCCGATGTCGCCAAGCCTGCCGGGGAGCCCAACCGCTCTGGCGGGTGGTGAGTGCGGCCTGAGCTTGTTGCGCAGGGGCCTGCTCGCGGAAGCGCTCCGCAAACCGCCCGCGCTGGGCGGCCTGCGCGGCGACCGCGGCAGCGGCAATAGTCGCTGGCGCCCGCCCGGCCGGAGCTTGCACTCCAAGCCGCTGCTGGCGCGCCAGGTCGCTTTGCTGCGCGCGCTGCTCACGCGCGAGCAAGCGGTTCTGCGTCTGGAGCATCCGTTGCTGCTCGCGCAGCGCCCTTGCGCTGTCCGGCTTCTGCGACTGGAGTTGCTGCACGCGCTGCTGCAGGCGATCGATGCGGGTCTGGCGTTCCGTAGTCTGGCGCGACAGCATCTCGCGCTGGTGCTGCTGCACCATCTGCTGGCGCTGCTGAATTTGTTGCTGGCGCTGTTGTGCGCGCTGTTCGATCTGATCCCGCCGCGACAGTCGCTCGCTCGCGGCCGGCGGTCCGCTGGGCCGTGAGGGAGCGGCGATGTGCGGCGTCGGCCGCGGTGCCATCGCCGGGCGTTGCGGTGCTGCCGGCGCCCGATGAAATTCGGGCCGCGGTGCAGCGAAGTGCGGGGTCGGACGCGGTGGAGGTGAGGCCATATGCGGCGCCGGACGTGGCGCCATGGCCGGCCGCTGCGGCATGGAAGGTTGATGGAAAGCCGGCGCGGCGGGACGCGCCATGGCTGGAGGCGCAGCCGGGCGGGCCATGGTAGGTGGTGCTGCTGGCCTGGCTGCCGGTGCCGCGGCGGAACCTGGTGGTCCGCCCCTTCCATGTCCCGGGGGTCCCTGAGCGAACGTGCCGACGCTGGCTCCCAGCATCGAGACACCAACCAAAACGGCCCTTAGGCAAACGCCACGCGGAAGCATGATCGTAGCTCCCAGCTCGTAATCGCCCACGACGTTCAACGCACAGCTGGCGGAATGGTTCGTCCTTGGCCGCCGTCGGCGTTGCGATCTTCCGACGCAGGCAGCCTTACGAGAGATCCTGCGTCAGGGTGGTGGCGAGCCGCTCCAGTGCCCAGTCGACCTGGTCGCTTGTGATCACCAGCGGCGGGGCGATACGGATCGTATGCTCATGGGTATCCTTGGCGAGGATGCCCTTGGCCTGGAGTGCCTCGCAGTAGCGGCGAGCGCGGCCGGCCTCGGGATGCAGCTCGACCGCCAGCATCAGGCCGCGCCCGCGCACCTCGCGGATCGTATTGGCGCGAATGTCCTTCAAGCCCTCCAGAAAGCGTGCGCCCTGGATGGCTGCGTTCTCGATCATGCCTTCCTCGACCAGCACGCGCATCGCCGCGCGGGCCACGGCGCAGGCAAGCGGGTTGCCGCCGAAGGTCGAGCCATGCTGCCCAGGTCGCAAAGTCCCGAGCACGTCGTTGTTCGAGAGCACGGCCGACACCGGATAGAAGCCACCGGACAGGGCCTTGCCGAGCAGTGTCACGTCCGCCTCGATTCCCTCGTGCTGTTCGGCAAGCAGCTTGCCGGTGCGGCCGAGCCCGGTCTGGATCTCGTCGAGCACCAGCATCACGTTGTTGGCGGTGCAGAGCTCCCGGACCGCGGTGAAATAGCCGGCGGGAGGAATGATGACACCTGCTTCGCCCTGGATCGGCTCGACCAGAAAGGCGACCGTATTTGGGGTGATTGCTTCCTCCAGCGCCGTGGCGTCGCCGAACGGGATGATCTTGAACCCTGGCGCGAACGGCCCAAAGTGCCCGCGGGTCTCGGGATCGGTTGAAAAGCCGACGACGCCCAGCGTGCGTCCGTGGAAATTGTTGGCACAGACGATGATCTCGGCCTGGCCGTCCGGGACGCCCTTCACCTCGTAGCCCCATTTCCGAACCGACTTGATCGCGCTTTCGACCGCCTCGGCGCCGCTGTTCATCGGCAGCACCTTGTGGGAACCGGTGAGCGCCGCGATCTCCTCGTAGAACAGGGCGAGCTGGTCGTTGTGGAAGGCGCGCGAGGTGAGCGTCAGCCTGTGCGCCTGTTCGACCATCGCCCCCAGGATCTTGGGGTGGCAGTGGCCCTGGCTGACCGCCGAATAGGCCGAGAGGCAATCCAGATAACGCTTGCCTTCGGTATCCCAGACCCAGACACCTTCGCCGCGCGACAGGACGACCCCGATCGGCTCGTAATTGCGGGCGCCGAAGCGTGCTTCCGTTGCGATGAAATCAATGACCGACGAGCTCATCTGTCGTCACTCCATGGCCGCACACGGCGGCGTCAACGACTGCACCGCCGGCGCTCAGCTTGATCTGGGTATCAACTTGCCGCCTTGGAAGTCTTCATGCGTCCGATGGTGGAGCCCTATCTGATTTGTCAAAAGTATCAGAGGGTTATCTACTGTGCATGGGGTTGTTTTCGCAATTTTTGGTGTCGAGCCCTTCAGCCGATCGTGCAGGGCACGCTCAGAAAGCCGCGGAAGCGCACCCGTCCGCCGCGCACCGGCGCCCCGCTCACGGCATAGTTCGGGAAGCGGGCCAGGAAGCGCGAGATCGCAATCGCCCCTTCGAGCCGCGCCAGCGCCATGCCGGCGCATTGATGCGCGCCGGTGGCGAAGGCGAGATGCCGGTTCGGCATGCGCGCGATGTCGAAGCGCTCGGGGTCGGGAAATTGCGCGGGATCGCGGTTGGCCGCGCCAATGCACAGCGTCACCGAAGTGCCGGCGTCAAGCATGACGCCGCCGAGCTCGACCTTCTCGGTGGTCATGCGGTTGCCGAGCTGGTTGGAGCTCTCGTAGCGCAGCATCTCTTCGACCGCAGTCCTGATCAGATCCGGGTTGTCGATCAGGCGCTGCTTCTGGTCGGGATGCCGATCCAATGCCACGAGGCCATTGCCGATCAGATTGGTGGTGGTCTCGTGGCCGGCATTGAGCAGGAAGATGCAATTGTGCAGCAGCTCCTTCTCGGTCAGCCGCTCGCCGTTCTCTTCCCCCTGGATCAGCCGCGTCAGCACGTCACGTTCGGGATTGCCGGGCTTGTCACGCCGGCGTGCCACCAGCGTCTCGAGATAGGCGAGGAAATCGCGCACCGCCTTGTTGCCCCGCGCGGCGGCTTCGGGCGAGACCACGGGTTCGAGTGCGCCGAGGATCGCCAGCGACCAGTCGCGCAGCGGCCCGCGCTCGTCATGGGGAACGTCGAGCAGATTGCCGATCACCTCGATGGGAATGGACGCGGCGAAATCCTCGATCAGCTCGCAATGACCCTTGGCTGCGATGGCGTCGAGCAGGCCGTCGACGAGCTTGACGAGATCGCCTTCCATCCCGGCGATCGCCCGCGGCGACAGCGCGCCCATGATCAAGCGCCGCACGCGGGTATGGACGGGCGGATCGTTGAAGACGAGGCTGGTGGTGTGATGCTCGTAGAGCGGCGTATCGCCGTATTTCGGCGCGAACTCGCGCTTCTTGTCCGAGCTGAACGCCTTCGTGTTCTTGTAGGTGGTGACGAGATCGTCATAGCGGGTCAGGAACACGGTGCCGTTGCGCAGGCGCTTGACCGGCTCGTTCTCCCGCAGTGCACGATAGGTCGGATAGGGGTCGTCGTAGAACTCGGGCGTCAGCTTCTCGAGATCGAAGCTTGCCGCCAACTCCTTCGCACTTGCGTTCATCCCGTTATACTCGCCGGTTAAATCCGTTATGCCTTTTTTGTTGTTCTGATGGACGCATGCATGCGTCTACAGTCGTGGCGTATTTGCTAGCCGACCGGACGGGAAAATGCACGCCTACGCTGATGCTGCCGAGACGGCCCCGACTTGGCCGGACGATATTTTCGCGACCCTGCAACGCTTCGACGTCCGGCAGGTCCCTTACGTGCCCGATGCGGGCCACGCCAAGCTGATCAATCGCGTGTTGGCCTCGTCCACGATGCGCGGCATCCCGCTGACCACGGAGGAGGAGGGCGTGGCGCTGCTTGCGGGCGCCTGGGCCGGCGGACAGCGCGGCGTGCTGCTGATGCAGTCCAGCGGCGTCGGTAATTGCATCAACATGCTGTCGCTGATCCCGATCCTGCGCTTTCCCTTTCTCACCCTCGTCACCATGCGCGGCGAGTGGGGCGAGTTCAATCCGTGGCAGGTGCCGATGGGATCGACCACGCAGGGCGTGTTCGAGCTCTCCGGGGTCCAGGTGCTGCGCGCCTCCAACGCGGCCGAGGTGCCGGCCGTGCTGCAAGCGGCTGCATCACAGGCCTACAACGCGCTGACGCCCACCGCCGTCCTTCTGTCGCAGCGCCTGATCGGCGCCAAGGTTTTCACCAAATGAGCAAGGCCAATCTCCTCGACCGCCGCCAGGTGGTGTCCACGCTGCTGGCGAACCGCAAGGATGTGGTCGCGATCGGCGGCTTAGGAGCCTCCACGAACGACATGTGCGCGGCCGGCGACCACGCCCGCAACTTCTATCTCTGGGGCGGCATGGGCGGCGCGGCGATGATCGGCCTCGGCCTGGCGCTGGCACAGCCGAAGCTGCCGGTATTGGTCATCACCGGCGACGGCGAGATGCTGATGGGCATGGGCAGCCTTGCCACCATTGGCCTGCAGAAGCCGTCCAACCTCTCGATCGCAGTGCTCGACAATGAGGCCTATGGCGAGATCGGCGGCCAGATCAGCCACACCTCGACCGCCGCCGACCTCGTCGGCGTCGCCAAGGCCTGCGGCATCAAGGACAGCCGGGCTGTCACGACAATGGCCGAAGTCGAAGCCTTCGCCAAAGCCGTCCACGACATTTCCGCGGGGCCGCGCTTTGCCAATGTGAAGATCGACAGCGCTGGCCTCGAGCGGATCTTGCCGACTCGGGATGGGACTTACATCCTCAACCGGATCCGCGGCGACCTCGGATTCCAGCCGATCTAGGGCGGGGCTGTCTCTTCCCGAGGCGTCGGTCCTGCACGTGACCCGTGCAGGACCGACCAATTTCCACTGAAATCAAAACGCACTTAGGTTGCGATGCAACATAGTGCTTGACTTTTGCGTGGGTGAGTGCTTACTCACTAAGCATGAGCTCATTGCGTATGACGAGCGACCTGAGGCGTCAATTGATCCTCGGTGCCGCGAAGCGCTGCTTTGCCCGACATGGCTATAACGGCACCACGACGAAGAGCGTGGCGGCTGCTGCGGCAATTTCCGAGGCGCTGCTGTTCAAGCATTTCCCGTCCAAGGCGGCGCTCTACGCCGAAATCCTCAGCGACGAATGCGAAGCCGACCCGGCGCTCACCGAGCTGCTCGAACGCGAGCCTTCGACCGCGACGCTGGTCGAAATGATCCGCGGCATGGTCCAGCATTTCCTGCACATCGCAGATGGTCCGGATCAGGAAGAGGCGCAGCGGCTGCGACTGATGGCCACGAGCCATTTGGATGATGGCGAATTCGCCCGTTTGCTGTATGCAAAGATCGAGACGCTGATCGGGTCGATCTTCGTCGCCTCGCTCGAACGCGCCGTTGCCAGCGGTGACGCGCGTCCATACGGCGGCGAACCGCTCAACCTGTTCTGGTTTGCGCATCACACGGTGATGACCGCCGCGCTGACCAGGCTGCCGGCCACGCCTTGCCTTGTCTACGGCAGGGCCGAAGACCTCGAGCGGCAGCTGTGCGAGTTTCTCCTGAGGGGTATCGGACTTAACGACGCCGCAATTGCTTCGCATCTGAGCCACAATCAGGCCGCGGATGCCGGCAGAACGGCGATTGCAGAAAGTGCATGACATGAACATCGTAGCCGAACACAAGATTTCGGGCGAACCGATCGACAATAAGGCTCCCAAGCGTCCGGTCCGGCCGGTGCTCTGGTTCATCATCGTCGGTACGCTTCTGGCCGTGCTGGTGGGCGGCCTGGTCTGGTTCAACTATTTCCGCGGCCAGATGATCAAGCAGTTCTTCGCCAACAACAAGCCGCCGCCGACCTCCGTCAGCGCGGCCGAGGCGAAGTCTGAGGTGGTGCCGAACCTGCTCACCGCGGTCGGCAGCCTCGTCGCTGTGCACCAGGTCGACGTCAGCGCCGACGTCAACGGCCGCGTCACCGACATCAAGTTCGTGCCGGGCACGCGCGTCGAAGCCGGCACACCTCTGGTGCAGCTGTTCGATGCGCCGGAGCAGGGCGACCTCGCCAATTACAAGGCCCAGGCAACCGTCGCGCAGCTGTCGCTCGACCGCGCCAAGCAGCTGGCGTCTCGCCAATTCGGTCCGCAGGCGACCGTCGACCAGGCGCAGGCCGCCTACGACCAGGCGCAGGCGGGTATCGCCAAGACCGAAGCCTTGATCTCGCAGAAGCTGGTGCGTGCGCCGTTCGCCGGCGAGCTCGGCATGCGCAAGGTCGAGGTCGGCCAATATCTCACGGCCGGCACCGCCATCGTCTCGCTGACCGATCTGTCGGAGTTGTGGGCCAACTTCACGGTGACCGAAAAGGATTCCGGCAGCCTCAAGGTCGGCCAGACGGTCCGGCTGAAGGTCGACGCCTATCCAGGTCGTACCTTCGAAGGCAAGATCACCACGATCGAGCCGCAGATCGCCTCCGACACCCGCAACATTCGGGTGCAGGCGACGATCGCCAATCCTGAGAAGATTCTGAAGCCCGGCATGTTCGTGACCACCACGGTGGTGCTGCCGGAGAAACCGGCCGTGATCACCGTTCCGGAGACGGCGGTCGACTATACGCTGTACGGCGACTCGGTGTTCGTGATCACCGAGAAGAAGGAAGCGGACGGCAAGACCAGCCTCTCTGCGGTGCGCACCTTCGTGCAGACCGGCAATCGGGTCGAAGGCCGCGTCGAAATCGTCAAGGGCCTGAAGGCAGGCGACAAGGTCGTCGCCGTCGGCCAGCTCAAGCTGCAATCCGGTGCGGCGGTGGCGATCTCGACCGATCCGGCTCCGCCGATCCCGGCGCAGCCGCCGCGCTACTGATCATGACATTCAAATGATCCGGCCTGGCCGGATCATTTCTCTTGAGACAAAGAAATCGAGATCGCCGCGATGCGCTTTACCGACATCTTCATCAAACGCCCGGTCCTGTCGGTCGTCGTCAGCCTGTTGATCTTGCTGATCGGCCTGCGCGCGGCGATGGTGCTGCCGATCCGCCAATATCCCAAGCTGTCGAACACGGTCATCAACATCACGACCGTTTATCCCGGCGCGTCCGCTGACCTGATCCAGGGCTTCATCACGACTCCGATCGAGCAGGCGGTCGCCTCCGCCGAGGGCGTCGACTACATCACCTCGTCCTCGGTGCTCGGCACCTCGACGATCCAGGTCTACATCAAGCTGAACTTCGATCCGAACCAGGCGCTGACCGAGGTGCTGGCGAAGACGAATTCGGTCAAATACCTGATCCCGAAGGAATCCAACGACCCGATCGTTACCAAGACCACCGGCCAGACCACGGCCGTGATGTATATCGGCTTCTCCTCCGAGGAGCTGTCGGGCTCGGCGATCTCGGATTATCTGACGCGTGTGGTGCAGCCGGTGCTGTCGACGGTCGATGGCGTGGCCTCCGCCGACATCCTCGGCGGGCAGACTTTCGCGATGCGGCTGTGGCTCGATCCCGAGAAAATGGCCGGCCGCAACGTGTCGCCGGGTGACGTCGCCGCGGCGATCACCGCCAACAATTTCCAGTCCGCGGCGGGCCAGACCAAGGGCTATCTGATCGTCTCGAACGTCTCGACGAATACGGGCCTGACCGACGTCAACCAGTTCAAGAAGATGATCGTCAAGGCCAAGGACGGCGGCTTCGTGCGGATGGAGGACATCGCCACCGTCGAGCTTGCCGCACAAAGCACGGACGCGAGCGTCGCCTTCAACGGCGAACATGCGATCTTCATCGGCGTGAACGCGACGCCGCAGGGCAACCCGCTGACGCTGGTCAAGGGCGTGCGCGCCTTGTTCCCCGAGCTCGAGCGCAATCTGCCGCCGTCGATGAAGATGAAGGTCGCCTACGACTCGACCAAGTTCATCCAATCCTCGATCGACGAGGTGGAGAAGACGCTGGGCGAAGCCGTGATCATCGTGATCGTGGTTATCTTCCTGTTCCTGGCCTCGCTGCGCTCGGTCATCATTCCCGTCGTCACGATCCCCTTGTCGATGATCGGCGTCTGCACCCTGATGCTGGCGCTGGGCTTCAGCTTCAACCTCTTGACACTGCTCGCGATGGTGCTGGCGATCGGCCTCGTGGTCGACGACGCCATCGTTGTGGTGGAGAACATCCATCGCCATCTGGAGGAGGGCAAGACGCCGGTCCAGGCCTCACTGCAAGGCGCGCGTGAAATCGTCGGTCCGGTCATCTCGATGACCATCACGCTCGCGGCGGTGTACGCGCCGATCGGCTTTCTTGGCGGCCTCACCGGTTCGCTGTTCCGCGAATTCGCCTTCACGTTGGCGGGCTCGGTGATCGTGTCGGGCGTGATCGCGCTGACCTTGTCGCCGATGATGTGCTCGGTGCTGCTGAAGAATACCGAAGAGGGCCGCTTCGCCAAGCTCGTCAACCGAGTGTTCGGCGCGCTCACGCGCTGGTATGGCCGCAGACTCGACCGCTCGCTCGACTACAAGGCGGTCACCGGCCTGTTCGCCATAACCATTCTCGGGCTCGTCGGGTTCCTCTACATGCATACGTCGAAGGAGCTGGCACCCGAGGAGGATCAGGGCATCGTGTTCGCGGTGACCAAGGCGCCGAAATACGCCAACATCGACTATGTCGATTTCTACGGCGAAAAGCTCGACAAGGAATTCCAGAAATTCCCCGAGACCGATCTGCGCTTCGTGCTCAATGGCATCAACGGCCCGCAAGGCGGCATCGCCGGCATGCTGCTCAAGCCCTGGGACGAGCGCAAGCGCTCGTCGATCCAGCTGAAGCCGCTGGTGCAGGCCGAGCTCTCCAAGATCGAGGGCGTGCAGGCTTTCGCGTTCAACCTGCCGCCGCTGCCGGGCGGGCCGGGCGGCCTGCCGGTGCAGATGGTGATCAACTCCACCGCCGGCTTCCAGACGGTCTATGAGCAGATGGAGAAGTTGAAGGACGCTGCGCGCAAGAGCGGCATGTTCATCGTCTCCGACAGCGACCTCAACTACAACCAGCCCAACGTGAAGGTGACGATCGACCGCAGCAAGGCGCAGGACCTCGGCGTCAACATGCAGAACCTCGGCGCCACGCTCGCGGTCCTGCTCGGCGGCAACTACATCAACCGCTTCAATTTGGAGGGGCGCTCCTACCAGGTGATTCCGCAGGTGCCGCGCGCCAAGCGGCTGTCGCCGGAATCGCTCGGCGGTTACTACGTGACGACCAACACCGGCCAGCAGCTTCCGCTGTCGACGGTGGTGTCGATCGAAACCAAGACCGATCCGAATTCGCTGACGCATTACAATCAGCTGAATTCCGCGACGTTCTCGGCGGTGCCGATGCCCGGCGTGACAGTCGGCGCGGCGGTCGACTTCCTCGAAGGCGAGGCCAAGAAGCTGCCGCAGGGCTTCAGCCACGACTATCTGGCGGACAGCCGGCAATATGTTCAGGAAGGCAACCAGCTCGCGATCACCTTCGGCTTCGCGCTGATCATCATCTTCCTGGTGCTGGCGGCGCAGTTCGAGAGCTTGCGCGATCCGCTGGTGATCATGATCTCGGTGCCGATGGCGATCGTCGGCGCGCTGATACCGCTGTTCTTCGGCGTCGCCACCATGAACATCTACACGCAGGTCGGTCTTCTCACCCTGGTCGGCCTGATCACCAAGCACGGCATCCTGATGGTGGAGTTCGCCAACGAGCTCCAGGTCAACGAGCGGCTCGACCGCCGCTCGGCCATCGAAATGTCGGCTCGCATCCGCCTGCGGCCGATCCTGATGACGACTGCCGCGATGGTGACCGGCCTGATCCCGCTTCTGACCGCGACCGGCGCGGGCGCGGCCAGTCGCTTCTCGATCGGCTTGGTCGTCGTGGCCGGCATGTCGATCGGCACGCTGTTCACCCTGTTCGTGCTGCCGGCGGTGTACGTCGTGCTGGCGACCGACCACCGCGCGGCAGCCGATTCCAACCGGAACAAAGAGGTCAACGAGCTCGATCTCGGCACCAAGGCCCTGCGGCCGACCTGAGGCGGCCGGGCAAGCGAACCAGAGGGCGGCAGCGGGCAGACCGTTGCCGCCCTTTTTCGTTCTGCCATCGCATCGGCGATTTGGCGCCGCGGCCATCGGGCCGTGGGCTTCTCGCGCTTGCGAAAGACAAGGTCCGCTCTTCTTGCTAGGTTCCGCGGGATGAGCCTCTCCCTCCACCCCGACACCCCGCAAGCCAGGACGTTGCCGAGCACGGCTCCAGCCGGTGCTGCCGCCGGCGCGGTTGCGGGACGGGGGATCCGGAGCCGGTTGTTCACCAAATATGTCGCGCTGTTCGTGGCCGTCGTCGCCATTGCGCTGCTCGCCAACGGCCTGTTCGAGGTCTTCTTCTATTATCGCGAGCACAAGGCTTCGTTGATCCGGGTCCAGCACGAGCAAGCCGAGGCGGCCGCGGCCAAGATCGGTCAATTCGTCAAGGAGATCGAAAGCCAGCTCGGCTGGACCACGCAGCTGCCGTGGTCGGCCGGCTCGATCGAGCAGCGCCGGTTCGACGCGCTGCGGCTGCTGCGGCAGGTGCCGGCCATCACCGAGCTTGCCCAGGTGGATTCGACCGGCAAGGAACGGTTGCGGGTCTCGCGGCTGGCGATGGACGCGATCGAGAGTGGGATCGACCTGTCCGGTGATCCGAAGTTCACCGAGGCGGTCGCGCACAAGGTCTATTACGGGCCTGTCTATTTCCGCCGGGAGTCCGAGCCCTACATGACGCTGTCATTGGCCGGCGCACGCAAGGATGCCGGCGTCAGCATCGCCGAGGTCAATCTCAAGCTGATCTGGGACGTGGTCTCCCAGATCAAGGTCGGTCGGCGCGGGCACGCTTATGTCGTCGGCCCGGAGGGCCGCCTGATCGCGCATCCCGACATCAGTCTCGTGCTGCGCAACACCGACATGTCCGGCCTCGCGCAGGTGCGTGCCGCGCAATCTGCCGGCGGCAATATGCCGGATGCGCTCGAGGAGGCGCACAACGTCCAGGGCCAGAAGGTCCTGACGGCATCGGCTCCAATCGAGCCGCTGCACTGGACCATGTTCGTCGAGCTGCCGGTCGAGGAGGCCTATGCGTCGCTCTACGCCTCGCTGCAGCGGCTCGCGATCGTGCTGCTCGCGGCGTCGATCTTTGCGGTGCTTGCGGGGATATTCCTGGCGCGCCGCATGGTCGGGCCGATCCAGGCACTGCGCAGAGGCGCCGAGCGAATGGGCGGCGGTGACTTCTCGCAACGTATCTCGATCAACACCGGCGACGAGCTCGAGGGACTGGCCGACCAGTTCAACGACATGGGCGCGCGCCTGCAGGAATCCTATGCGGACCTGGAAAACAAGGTCGAACGGCGAACTGCGGAATTGAGCGAGTCCTTGCAGCAGCAGACTGCGACCGCCGACGTGCTGAAAGTCATCAGCCGTTCGACATTCAACCTTCAGACTGTCCTCGATACCCTCGTCGAGTCTGCGACGCTGCTATGCGAGGCAGATGAGGGAATCATTCTCCAGCCACGAGACGGGGCTTATCGCCTTGCCGCGCATTGTGGCCTGACGCCTGAGAAGAAGCAGTTCCTCGGCGGATATCTCTTCAGGGCTGGGAGCGCATCAGCGGTGGGCCGCGCATTGGATGAACGTAAGATCATCCACATCAACTATGACGATGCCGATTCCTGGATGGTGGTGCCTGGTGATCCGGACCCTGCGCGAACGCGGCTCGCCGTTCCTATGCTCCGCGAGGGATTTCCAATCGGCGTGTTCGTGCTTACGCGCCGTGAAGTTCGTGCATTTTCGACTAAGCAGATAGAGCTCATTGCGACCTTTGCCGATCAGGCTGTCATCGCTATCGAGAACGCGCGTTTGTTCGAGGAGGTTCAGGAGCGCACGCGAGAGCTATCCCAATCCCTGAACGATCTGCGCACCGCGCAGGACCGTCTGGTCCAGACCGAGAAGCTCGCCTCGCTCGGCCAGCTCACCGCCGGCATCGCGCACGAGATCAAGAACCCGCTCAACTTCGTCAACAATTTTTCCGCTCTGTCGACCGAGCTGATCGACGAGCTCAACGAGGTGATCGAAGCGGCGGGTCTCGACGGCAAGACCAAGGAAGAGGTCGGCGAGCTCACCCAGATGCTCAAGGGCAACCTCGAAAAGGTCGTGCAGCACGGCAAGCGCGCCGATTCGATCGTCAGGAACATGCTGTTGCACTCGCGCGAGGGCTCCGGCGAGCACCGCGCCGTCGACATCAATGCCGTCGTCGAGGAAAGCCTCAATCTGGCCTATCACGGCGCGCGCGCCGAACGGCCCTCCTTCAACGTCACGCTCCAGCGCGCGCTCGATCCCGCGGCCGGCATGGTCGACATCTATCCGCAGGAGATCACGCGCGTCTTCCTCAACCTGATCTCAAACGGCTTCTATGCCACTGCCAAGCGCAAGGAGAGCGCGGGCGAGGTGTTCGAGCCTACCTTGAGCGCGGCAACCAAGGACCTCGGCGGCAGGGTGGAAATCCGGATCCGCGACAACGGCACGGGGATTCCGCCCGAGGTGAAGGAGAAAATGTTCAATCCCTTCTTCACCACCAAGCCCGCCGGCGAAGGCACCGGGCTCGGCCTGTCCATGAGCCATGACATCGTCGTGAAACAGCATGGCGGCACCATCGACGTGAACACAGAGCCCGGTGTATTCACCGAATTCATCATCACGCTGCCGCGGACGATGGCGGCGACTGGCACTTCCGGAGGCAAGACTTGAACGTTTACATCCTGGTCGTCGACGACGAGCCTGACGTCGAGGCCCTGTTCCGCCAGCAATTCCGGCGCGAGCTACGCGCCGGTCGCTTCCAGATGGAGTTCGCCGCGTCTGCGCCCGATGCGCTCAAGCGCGCCGCAGAGATCCGGGACCCCTCGTTGATCCTGATCCTGTCGGACATCAACATGCCCGGCATGAGTGGGCTTGACATGCTGCCGAAGGTCCGCGCCGCGCATCCGGACGTCCCGGTCATCATGATCACGGCCTATGGCGACGCCGAGACGCGCCGCAAGGCGATCGAGCGCGGCGCCGTCGGGCTCCTGACCAAGCCGATCGATTTCGCGCTGTTGCGACAGGAGATCGACACGAGGCTCGAGCAAGCCGCATGAGCGCGACCATCCTCTTCGTCGACGACGAGCCTGATCTCGAGGCGCTGGTCCTGCAGAAGTTCCGCAGGCAGATTCGCGACGGAGAGGTCACGATCATGTTCGCACGCGACGGCATCGAGGCGCTGGCCTCGCTCGAGCAGAATCCGCAAGTCGACATGGTCGTCTCCGACATCAACATGCCCAGGATGGACGGGCTGTCGCTGCTCGCCAAGCTTCAGGAGGCCGAGGACAAGAAGTCGACCATCATCGTCTCCGCCTATGGCGACATGAGCAATATCCGCACCGCCATGAACCGCGGTGCGTTCGACTTCCTGACCAAGCCGATCGACTTCGCCGACCTGGAGACCACGATCCAGAAGACCATCCGCCATGTCGAGATGCTGCGCGAGGTGCGGCGGCGCCAGGCGGAAGCCGAGCGCGCCCACGCCGCGCTGTCACGTTTCTTCTCGCCCGAGATCGCAAGGCGCCTGGCGGCAGATGTCGACGGTGACGGCATGGAGGTGCAGTGGCGCGATGTCGCCACCCTCTTCACCGACATCACCGGCTTCACCTCGCTGGTCGAGACCGCGCCCCCGCAGACGCTCGGCGAGCTCCTCAACGAATATGTCGGCGGCATGACCGAGATCGTCTTCGCCCACGAAGGGACAGTCGCCAAGATCATCGGTGATGCGATTCAAGTGCTGTTCAATGCCCCCGGCGATCAGCCGGACTATGCGACGCGTGCGGTGGCCTGTGCCCATGATCTCGACGCCTGGGCCGAGGACTTTTCGGCGCGCTGGAAGGCGAGAGGCGTGAATTTCGGGACCACCCGCATCGGTGCCCATGCCGGCCCGGCGCTGGTCGGTAATTTTGGCGGCAACCGTTTCTTCGACTACACGGCCTATGGGGACACCATCAATACAGCGGCGCGGCTGGAGGCTGCCAACAAGCATCTGGGTACACGCATCTGCGTCAGCGACAGTGTGGCCAAGGGGGCTGCAAATTTCCATGGGCGTCCCGTGGGCGATCTGATGCTGCGCGGGCGCAGCGAGCCGCTGCGTGCGTATGAACCGCTGCCGCAGGCCAAATTCGAAGCGCCGGCGACGGCACAATATTGTGAGGCCTTCGCCAAGATGGAGGCCGGCGATGCCGCGGCCATGCCGGCCTTTGCCGCGCTGGTCGGCATGCACGCCAACGATTCCCTGGCCGGCTTTCACCTGAAGCGCCTGCTCAACGGCGCCAAGGGTATTCGCATGCAGCTTGAATAGGAGTTCGTCATGACGCGCGAGTTCTCTGCCGGCAATTACCGCTTCATTCCGTCCGTGTTTCAATATTCAGCGGGGGCTGCTGCAGATGACGGCTACGAGATCGAACGCGTCCGCTTTGACCGTCTGGTGCCGCTCGCGGACGGGTTTGCGCTGGCTGCAAAGTTCATCCAGGAGGCAGGCCGCCCGCTGACGGCGTTCTGCGCCTGCGAATTGCGTTCACCAGCGGCTTTCAGCGAGGAAGGCTTTCGCGCGTTCAACCTGCACTATGTGAAGACGCTGTCGGAATGGGGCATCTTCGACGGCACCACCAATCCGGTGGCGCGCAGCAATGTCTGTCCCGAGATTGATCCGCCGTCCGAGCCATCGTTCTATGCGTTCTCCTTCACCCGTCCGACCCGCTCCAAAGCCCCGTCTTTCGTGATCGCCGGGGGCGCCGAGGCACGCGAAGGCAGCGGGACCTATGTCGAGCGCACCGTGCGCTATCGTGATCTCAGCCCGGAGGGGCTGCGGGAGAAGGTGCGCTTCACCACCTCGCAGATGGAGCACCGGATGGCGGCGCTGGGAGTCGGCTGGAAGGACACGACAGGCGTGCAGGCCTATTCCGTGCACGACTTCCACCACGCGCTCGCCGATGAGTTGGTCCGCCCCGGCGCGTTGCGCTCCGGCCTGACCTGGCATTTTGCCCGGCCGCCGGTGGTCGATCTCGAATACGAGATGGATTGCCGCCGCGTGATGCGGGAAGTGGTGATCTGAACAACCGACACGCGTTCTTCACCTCTCCCCGTCGGAGAGAGGTGGAGGGCGACCCCGACACGACTTCAGCGCTGCCTTGGGTCGAGCGCGTCGCGCAAGCCGTCGCCGAGCAGGTTCAGCGACAACACCACGAGGAAGATCGCAAGCCCCGGCCAGATCGCCATCCACGGCGCTTGGGTCAGGAAGCGCTGCGCGGCGTTGAGCATGCTGCCCCAGGACGGCGCCGGCGGCTGCTGGCCGAGGCCAAGGAACGACAGCGCAGCCTCGGCGATGATGGCGGCGGCAATCGAAAGCGTCGCCTGCACCAGCAGCGCCGGCAGGATGTTCGGCAGGATATGCGAGAGTGCGATCCGCCATGGCGGATTGCCGAGCGCGCGCGCGGCCTCGACATAGTCCTCGGCCTTGACGACGAGCACCTGGCCGCGGGTCAGGCGGACGAAGATCGGGGTTGCCGAGATGCCGATCGCGATCATGGCATTGCCGAGGCTCGGACCGAGGAATGCGGCGAGCGCGATCGCCAGAATCAGGAACGGGCATGCCAGCATCGCGTCCGTGATCCGGCTGATCAGCGCATCGACGAAGCCGCCGCGATAGCCGGCAAGGAGGCCGAGCGGCACGCCGATGCCGAGCGCGATCGCAACCGAGATGAGGCCTGCCAGCAGGGAGGCGCGCGCGCCGTAGACGACGCGGCTGAGGATATCGCGGCCGAGCTCGTCGGTGCCGAACCAGTGCGCCGCGGTCGGCGGCTTGCGCACCAGGCTCCAGCTCGTCGCGATGGGATCATAAGGCACGATGAGCGGAGCCAACGCGGCAAGCACGATGAACATCGTGAGCACCACGAGCCCGAACACCGCCGCCTTGCGCTTGAACAGCCGCCGACGCGCGCGGCGGGCGGGGTTGTCCAGCTCGTCGGCATGCGTGAGAGGGCTCGGCAGCGCGGCGTCGGTCATGATCTAGCCCCGAAGCCGCGGGTTGACGAGGATATAGGCGATGTCGGCGACGAGATTCAGCGTGATGTAGACCGTGGCCGTCACCAGCACGACGCCCTGCACCACGGCATAATCGCGGTTGAAGACGGCATCCACGATCAGCTTGCCGAAGCCGGGAATGGAGAAGATCTGCTCGGTCAGGACCGCGCCCGAGAGCAGCGTGCCGAGCTCGAGCGCGCCGAGCGTGATGACGGGCGTCAGCGCATTGCGCATGGCGTGCTTGAGGATGACGGAGCGCTCCGACAGGCCCTTGGCGCGCGCGGTGCGAACATAGTCGCTCTCCAGCACCTGGAGCATGGCGCTGCGGGTATGCCGCATCAGCACAGCGGAGATCGCATTGCCAAGCACGAAAGCCGGCATGATGGTGGCAGCCAAGCTGGCGCGCCAGTTCTCGGTGAGCGGCACGTAGCCGGAGGCCGGAAGCCAGCCGAGCTCAATCGAGAACAGGAAGATCAACAGGATTCCAAGCCAGAAATTCGGCGTCGAGATTCCCCACAACGCGAACAGATTGGCGCCGTAGTCCCAGACCGTGCCCTTCTTGACAGCCGAGACGATGCCGGCGGGAATGCCGATGAGGAACGCGATCAGGATCGCCATCGAGCCGAGCTGTAGCGTCACCGGCAGCTTCTGCGCGATCAGCTCGCGCACCGGCATCTTATTGCGCAGGGACTCGCCGAAATTGCCTGTCAGCACGCCCTTGAGCCAATAGACGTATTGCACGGGAATCGGCTGATCGAGCCTGTACTGCTGGCGGATCTGCTCGATCACGGCGGGATCGCGCTCCTCGCCGGCCATCACCAGGGCAGGATCGCCCGGCAGTAATTGTTGCAACGAGAAGATCAGCACCGACACGAAGAACAGTGTCGGTACGATCTGCGCGATGCGGCGGGCGAGGAAGTTCAGCATGAGGCCGATCGCGTCATGGAGGCTGTGACGATCACTTGAACTTCAGCCCGACCACGCGCACCAGCCCGTCGGGCATCTGCCGGTAGCCTTCGAGCTTCTTCGTGTGCGCGATCAGCAGCGTACGATGATAGATGTAGATGATCGGCAGGTCGTCGAGCAGGACCTTGGTCAGCTTGGCATAGATCGCCTTGCGCTCGTCGACGTTGGATGTGGCGCGACCCTCTTCCAGCAGCTTGTCGGCCTCGGGGTTGGAATAGCCCCCATCGTTCTGCGGCGCCTTGCTGCGCATGAAGATGTAGGAGTTGCCGTCGGGGTCGATGCGGCCGCTCCAGTTGATCTGGAACACCTGGAATTCGCCGGCCTGGGCCTGTTTGAAGGTGGTCGCGAATTCGACGGCGCGGATCTTGATGTCGAAGCCGGCTTCCGCGGCCATGGACTGCACCACCTGGGCCACGGCCTCGTATTCGGTGCCCTTGGGGACCATGTAGTCGACGGTGACGGGGAGGCTGACGCCTGCTTCCTTCAGCAGCGCCTTGGCCTTGGCGATATCGCGGCCCGGAATGGGAAACGCCTTCTGGTAATAGGGGTGCGTCGGGCTGACCCACTGATTGCCCGCCGTGAACTCGCCGTTGAAGACGACCTGGTTGATGGCCTCGCGATCGATCGACAGGCTGAGCGCCTGGCGCACCTTCGCCGACTGGCTGAGCGGCCCCTTGGCCTTGTCGTTGCCGATGTTGATGGTCAGGCCTTGATAGCCGAGCTCGGGGGCCGTCGACAGCACCAGCTTGGGGTCGGCGCGGACATCCTTGATGTCGGTCGCCAGCACGCGTTCGATCAGGTCGAGCGCGCCGGATTTCAGGTTGGCAAGCCGCACCGTCGAATCGATGATCGGCAAGAACACGACACGGTCGATGTGAAGGTTGTCCTTGTTCCAGTAGTCCGCGAACTTCTCGAATACCATGCGGTCCTGCTGGACGCGCTCGACGAATTTGTATGGGCCGGCGCAGACCGGATGCAGGCCGAACTTGTCGCCGGCTTCCTTCGCCGCCTTCGGCGACACCATCATGCCGGAGCGGTCGGTGAGTTGGGCGATCAGCGGCGAGTAGGGCGTCTTCAGCACCAGCTTGATGGTGAGGGGATCGACCACCTCGACATGGTCGACGCTGGCAAGCTCGGATTTCCGGAACGAAGTCGGCAGCGTCATGTGACGCTCGATCGAGAATTTTGCCGCCTCCGCGTCCAGCGGCTCGCCGTCGTGGAATTTGACGCCCGGTCGGAGCTTGATCGTCATCTCCTTGCCGTCGGCCGAGGTTTCGTGGGACAGCGCCAGCTGCGGCACGATGTTGAGCTTCTCGTCGATGTCGAACAGCTTGTCGCAGAACGCGGAGAACACGATGCGGCCGACATAGGTGCGGCCGACGCTGGGATCGAGAATATCAGGATCTTCAGCGATCCCGATGCGAAGCGTGGTCTGGGCCTGGACTTGGCTTTGGGCCGTGCCCACGAGCGACGTCAGCAGGGCCGACGCCAGGATGGTCAAACGCATGAAGCTCATCGCTCTCAACCTCTGTTTTACCTCTACGCGGGAGGCGCCCCAGCTGAACTAACCCCGCCGCCGCGTGCTGCTTCCGGCCCGCCGCTGAAGGCTGCGACCAATTTTTCCAGGACTGGCGAGAAGCCGCCATCCATGGGAACGATTGCCGCCGAGGACGGCAGTTCGGATGTTCGGTGGCAGGCCGTTGCATGTCCGATGCCATCCGCCACGAGCCCGGGCATTTCGTTGCGGCAGCGGTCGACCGCATAGGGGCAGCGGGTGTGGAAGCGGCATCCCGGCGGCGGATTGAGGGCGCTGGGGATCTCTCCCTGCAGCACAATCCGGCTGCTCTTTGCCCGCGGTTTGGGCACGGGGATCGCGGACAGGAGGGCACGGCTATAGGGGTGGCGCGGCGCGGCGAACAACGCGTCGGCCTCCGCGGTCTCGACGATCTGGCCGAGATTCATCACCGCGACGTGGTCGGCGATGTGCTTGACCACGGCGAGGTCGTGCGAGACGAAGATATAGGCGAGGCCGAGCCGATCCTGCAGCTCGCGCAGCAGGTTCAGGATCTGCGAGCGGATCGAGACGTCGAGCGCCGAGACCGGCTCGTCGCAGATGATCAGCTTCGGCTCGACCGCGAGCGCGCGGGCGATGGCGATGCGCTGGCGCTGGCCGCCCGAGAATTCGTGCGGATAGCGCCGCGCCAGCCGCGGCTCCAGCCCGACCAGCCGCAAAAGCTCGGCAACGCGGGCGTGCCGCTGCGCCGGCGGTACGAGATCGTGCAGTGCCAGCGGCTCGGTCAGGATCTGGCCTACCGTCATGCGCGGATTGAGGGAGGCGTAGGGGTCCTGAAAGATGATCTGCGCCTCGCGGCGGAAGGCGCGCAAGCCGCCGGCATCGAGCGCGCGCAGGTCGCGGCCGTCGAAGCGGATCGCGCCTGCATCCGGCTCGATCAGCCGCAGCACGAGGCGGCTGACGGTGGATTTGCCGCAGCCGGATTCGCCGACCAGCGCCAGCGTCTTGCCGGCTTCGAGCGAGAAGGAAACGCCGTCGACCGCCTTGACGTGTGCCAGCGGCCGGCCGAACAGCGAGCGCTCGGCGACGAAATGCTTGACCAGGTCGTCGACCTCGAGCAGCGCCATCACGACACCAGCCGTTCGAGCGGCGCGCGGATGCAGCGCGAGAGGTGGCCGGGGCTGACTTCGACGAGTGGCGGCGGCGCCTTGGCGCAGGCGTCGAGCACGAAGGGGCAGCGCGCGGCGAAGCGGCAGCCGGCCGGTGGCTGCGCCATGTTCGGGACCATGCCCTCGATCGTTGCGAGCTGCTCGGCGCGATGGTCGAGCCGGGGGATCGAGCCGAGCAGGCCGACCGTGTAAGGGTGCTGCGGCGTCGAGAACAAGTCGTCCACCGGCGCGCGCTCGACGATCTCGCCGGCATACATCACCGCGACCTCGTCGCAGACCTCGGCGACGACGCCGAGATCGTGGGTGATCAGGATGATCGCGGCGCCGCTCGCGGCCTTCAATTCGCGCATCAGCTCCAGGATCTGAGCCTGCAGGGTGACGTCGAGCGCGGTGGTCGGCTCGTCGGCGATCAGGAGGCGCGGATCGCAGGCGAGCGCCATCGCGATCATCACGCGCTGGCGCATGCCGCCGGAGAGCTTGTGCGGATATTCGTCGATCCGCCGCTCCGGTGAGGGAATATGGACGCGGCGCAACAACTCGATCGCCCGCTCGCGCGCGCTCTTCCGTGAGCCGCCGCGATGGCGCAAGATGGTCTCGATGATCTGGTCGCCGATGGTGAAGCTCGGGTTCAGCGAGGTCATCGGCTCCTGGAAGATCATCGCCAGCCGGTTGCCGCGCAGGTCGCGCAACGTCTGGTCAGGCGTCTTCAGTAAGTCGAAACCGTCAAAACGGATCGCGCCAGTGATCTCCGCGCTTTGCTTCGGCAGCAGGCCCATGATCGCCAGCGACGTCACGCTCTTGCCGCAGCCGGATTCTCCGACGAGGCCGAGCGTCGCGCCGTTGGCGACGCTGAGATCGACGCTGTCGACGGCGTGGGTGACACGGCCGTCGTCGCCATGAAAGCGGATTCGAAGATCTGTGATCTCGATGAGGGGGCTCGCGCTCATGATTGCCTTGCGCGCGCTACGTTGATGCTGGCGTCGATGACGCTGCGATCGGTGTTGCCGGCAGGGTTCTGCCGC
This sequence comes from Bradyrhizobium centrosematis, assembly GCF_045571495.1. Classification (NCBI taxonomy): domain Bacteria; kingdom Pseudomonadati; phylum Pseudomonadota; class Alphaproteobacteria; order Hyphomicrobiales; family Nitrobacteraceae; genus Bradyrhizobium; species Bradyrhizobium centrosematis. The sequence goes on along the minus strand of NZ_CP120703.1, from coordinate 5,319,471 downwards.
GTCGGCATTGACGCGCGGAAGTGCACCCAGAGCTCCTGGCTGACCCGTTCCAGCCGTTCGAGCTCGCCGATCGGATCGGGATGGTCGTCGGCGCGAATGTCCAGCGCCGGCCATTCCTCATCGCCGTGGATCAAGAGCGCGGCAGATTGCTTGCCGCGCTTGTCGCCACCCGCGGCTTCCCCTGCACGCATCGCCGCGAGGAGGCGGCGCGGGAACGGCAGGGTGTCGCTGGCGATGTAGGTCTTTGCGGTCTCGTCGAGCACCTCGGCGCCCGCCAGCATGTTGCCGGCGACCGAAAACCCGCTGCCGGCGATGTGACCGCACCAGTCGACGCAGTCGCGCCCGGTATGCGCGGCGATTGCGCCGCTCGCATCCATGATATGGACCTGCCGGCTCTCGCGTCCGTTGTCCGCCGCGACCGTCGCGGCGAGCACGTCGTGCGCGTTGAGACCCTCGCGCAGGAGCTTGACCCCGTCGATGCCGTAATAGGGATTGACGAAGGCTTGTGTCGCGATGGCGCCGAGACCGGCCGCGATATACGGCACGCGCGCGCCGACGGCGAAGAACCGGGTTGCGACGGCGATGCCGAACTGGCCGGTGGCAGGATCTCGCGCGATGATCGACCAGGTCATATGCTGCCTATCACCGTCCCGCGGCGTAACCCTGCATGCCGCGCGGATTGGCGGCGGCGCGCCGGCGCGGACCCACGCGTGAGGCCGCGGTGAGGCGGCCTTCGGACCAGTCGGGACCGACCTCGACGACATGCCCGCGCTCACGAAGGTTCTCGATCGTCGCCTTCGGCACGCGGTTCTCGACCACGAGCACGCCGGGCCGCGCGGTGCGCGGCCAGAACGAGATCGGGAAATGCTCGGAATGCCAGGCCGGCGCGTCGATCGCTTCCTGGAGGTTGAGATTGCAATGGACGTGGCGCAGGAAGAACTGCGTGATCCACTGGTCCTGCTGGTCGCCGCCGGGCGAGCCCCAGGCCAGATAAGGCTCGCCGTCGCGTAGAGCCATGGTCGGCGACAGCGTCGTGCGCGGCCGCTTGCCCGGCGCAAGCGAACTCGGTTGGTTCTCCTCCAAATCGAACATTTGTGCGCGGCTGCCGAGGCAAAAACCGAGCTCGGGAATGATTGGCGAAGATTGCAGCCAGCCGCCCGACGGCGTCGAGGACACCATGTTGCCGGCGTTGTCGATGATGTCGAAATGCACGGTGTCGCCGCGCACCTCGCCGAAGCGCCCCACAGTCGGTTCGCCGGCGCCGAGTGCGCCGACGGCCTCGCGCTGGCCCTCGGCGCGCCGCAGCTTGATCACCCCGCCAAAACCCTCGACCGCGCCGGGTCGAAGGTCGAGCGAAGCTTTCTCGGTCACCAGCTTGCGGCGCTCGTCGTTGTAGGCATCCGACAGCAGCGTCGCGATCGGGATATCGCTGAACTTGGGATCGCCGTAGAACTTTTCGCGGTCGGCAAAGGCGAGCTTGGCGCATTCGATCTGGAGATGGATGAACTCGGGTCCCGTCGGGTCGAGGCCGTCGAGCGCAAAGCCCTTCAGCAGCGCGAGCTGCTGCAGCGTCACCGGCCCCTGGCTCCAGACGCCCGCCTTGCAGACGGTGTAGCGGCCATAGTCGTAGGTGAGTGGCGCCTCGACCGTCGGCTGCCAGCGCGCCATGTCGTCGGCGGAAAGCACGCCGCGATGCGGCGAGCCGCTGACGTCCATCACCTCCTGGGTGCGGCAAAACTTGTCGATGGCCTCGGCGACGAAGCCTTGCGACCAGGCCTTGCGCGCCCGCGCGATCTCGGCGTCGCGGCCTCCGCCGCCGCTCTCGGCCTCGCCGAGAATGCGAGCATAGGTCGCGGCCAGCGTCTTGTTGGTGAACAGCGTGCCCGGCTTCGGCACCTCGCCGTTCGGCAGGTAGACGGCGGCGGAGGTCGGCCAGTGTTTGCGGAACAGCTGCTCGACGGTCTGGATCGTGGCGCAGGCGCGCTCGACCAAAGGATAGCCGTCGCGCGCATAGAAGATCGCGGGCTCGAGCACGTCGCGCACGCGCATCGTGCCGTAGTCGCGCAGCAGCATCATCCAGGATTCGAAGGTGCCGGGAACGCAGGCCGCCAGCAGGCCGGTGCCTGGCACCATGTCCAGGCCCTCGCTCCTGTAATGCGCGATGGTGGCCCGTGCCGGCGCCGGACCTTGGCCGCAGATCACCTCGGTGCGACCGCGCTTCACGTCGTGCACGATGACAGGCACGTCGCCGCCGGGGCCGTTCAGATGCGGTTCGACCACCTGCAGCGTGAAGGCGGCGGCGACGCCGGCGTCGAAGGCGTTGCCGCCCTTTTCGAGGATGGCCATGCCGACGGCGGTCGCGATCCAATGCGTGGTGGCGACGACCCCGAACGTGCCCTCGATCTCGGGGCGCGTCGTGAACGGATCGGGATTGATGTTGCTGGCCATGGGCTACCTCATTTGCGGCGTGCGCAATTGATCACAGGGGCAAGCCGCCGCCAAATGCGCGGGCTGCATGGCATGCGCGCGTCACGCCGGGACCGGCGCGGTGTTAACCGCGTGGCAGGCGACGCCGTCGATCAGCTCTGGCGTCTCCTTGCGGCAGAGATCGAACGCCAGCGGGCAGCGCGGATTGAAGGCGCAGCCGGAAGGCGGGTTGATCGGGTTCGGGATTTCGCCCTTTACCGGAATGCGCTGGCGCCCGCTCATGGCGAGATCCGGCACCGCGCCCAGCAGCATCTTGGTGTAGGGCATGCGGGGACGGGCGAACAGCTCGCGCCCCTCGGCGATCTCGACGATGCGGCCGAGATACATCACCCCGACGCGGCTCGCCATGTGGCGGACCACGGCGAGGTTGTGGCTGATGAACATGTAGGTGAGGCCGAACTTGTCCTGGAGATCGCGCATCAGATTGAGGATCTGCGCCTGCACGGAGACATCGAGCGCCGAGGTCGGCTCGTCGCAGACGATGAACTCGGCATCCGATGCGAGCGCCCGGGCGATCGCGATGCGCTGGCGCTGGCCGCCGGAGAATTCGTGCGGGAATTTCAGCCGGTCGTCCGGATGCAGGCCGACGAGCGTGAGCAGCTCGCCGACGCGGGCCTGGATGTCGCGCTCGCCCTGGATCAGGTCGAAGGCGCGGATCGGCTCGGAGATGATGGCATCGACGCGGAACCGCGGGTTCAGGCTCGCATAGGGATCCTGGAAGATCATCTGGATGCGGCGGCGCAGCTTTCGCCGCGCGAGGGCCTGCCGCGGGTCGGTCATCGAGACGCCGTCGATCAGCACGTCGCCGGAGCTCGGCGGCAACAAGCCGACGACCATCCGCGCCACCGTGGTCTTGCCCGAGCCGGACTCGCCGACCAGCGCAAACGTTTCACCCTTCCTGATGTCGAAGGTGACGTGATCGACCGCCTTGAGATACTCAAGGTGCCCGCCCTCGAGCACGCGGTTGAGCCAGGGCTTCGAGACGTCGAACACCCGGCGCAGATTTGTCGCCTGAACGAAGGGGGCGCTCATGCCGCGCTCTCCGCTGGCACGCTGTCATAGAGATGACACGCGACCGATTGTGCGCCCCGCGGTAGCGGCTCGGGCCGCTCGACCCGGCAGCGATCGAAGGCGAAGGCGCAGCGCGGATTGAACGAGCAGCCGGGCGGGATCGCCGAGAGGCGCGGCATCGAACCGGGAATCTGCTGAAGGCGCTTATCGTCGCCGGCAAGCGTCGGGATCGCGCCCATCAGGCCCTTGGCGTAAGGGTGCAGCGGATTTCTGACGACATCCTGGACCGGACCGATCTCGGCGACGCGGCCGGCATACATCACCGCGACGCGGTCCGAGGTCTCCGCGATCACGCCCATGTCGTGCGTCACCAGCATCACGGCAGTGCCGTGGTCGCGGCCGAGCCGCTTGATCAGCGAGATGATCTGCGCCTGCACGGAGACGTCGAGTGCGGTGGTCGGCTCGTCGGCGATGATCAGCTCAGGTTCGGCGCAGATCGCGAGCGCAATCACGACGCGCTGGCGCATGCCGCCGGAGAATTCGTGCGGATAGCCGTCGATGCGCTTGTCCGGCGCGGGGATGCCGACCTCGGCGAGCAGGTCAATGGCGCGGCGGCGCGCAGCCGTCTCCGACAGGTTCAGGTGGGTTCGGATCGTCTCGATGATCTGGTCGCCGACCCGGTAGAGCGGATTGAGCGAGGTCAGGGGGTCCTGGAAGATCATGCCGATCCGCTTTCCGCGGATGCGGCGCATATCCTCGGGTGGCAGATTGTCGATGCGCAGGCCGGCAAGATGAATCTCGCCGCCGGCGATGCGGCCGGGCGGATCGATCAGGCCGATCACGGAGAGGCCGGTGACGGACTTGCCGGCGCCGGATTCGCCGACGACGCCCAGCACTTCGCCCTTGGCGATGTCGAACGAGACGCCGTCGATGGCGCGCAACGTGCCGCGACGGGAGGCGAACTCCACCTTGAGATTGCGGACGGAGAGAACGGGCTCGGTCATGAACGCTGCATGCTCATCGGAGTTTGGGGTTGAGGGCGTCGCGCAGCCAGTCGCCGAGCAGGTTGATCGACAGGATCAACGCCGCAAGTGCGATTCCGGGGAAGGCGACGATCCACCATTCACCTGCGAACAAATAGCCGTTGCCGATGCGGATCAACGTGCCGAGCGACGGCATGGTCTCGGGCATGCCCGAGCCGAGGAAGGACAGTGTCGCCTCGGTGATAATGGCGAGGGCGAGGTTGATGGTGGCGATTACCAGGACCGGTCCGGTCGTATTCGGCAGCACGTGGCGCAGCATGATCACAGGAGCCGGCAAGCCGATCAACTGCGCGGCCGCGACGTAGTCCTTGTTCTTTTCGACCAGGACCAAGCCGCGGACCGTGCGCGCATATTGGACCCAGAAGCTCAGGCCAATCGCGAAGACCAGGACCGCCAGCATACTCATCTCGTCGAGCTTGTTGCCGAAGACCGATTTGGCGATACCGTTGATCAAGAGCGCGATCAGGATGGCCGGGAAGGACAGCTGCACGTCGGCGATGCGCATGATCAGCCCGTCGACGGCGCCGCCGAAATAGCCGGCTGTCAGCCCGAGCAGAATGCCGAGTGCGCCGGAGAAGACAACGCCGAGCACGCCGACAAGGAGCGAGATGCGCAGGCCGTAGAGAATAGCGGACAGCACGTCGCGGCCCTGCTCGTCGGTGCCGAGCAGGAACGGACTCTGGCCGTCGGCGGTCCAGAGCGGCGAGATACGTGAATTCATCAACTGGAGCTGCGCAGGATCGAACGGATTCTGCACCGACAGCATGGGAGCGAAGATCGCAACCAGGAAGAACAGCAGCGTCACGCCGGCCGCGGTCATGGTCACCTTGGAACGGCCGAACGAATAGAACAGGTCGCTGTCAAGCGTGCGCTTGAACCAGCCCGGCGCGGCCGCGTTGGGCTTCCTGGTCGTGTGCGGAACGACGGCTTCGCTCATCTCAATGCGCCTGGCTGACTGTCGAGCGCAGGCGCGGATCGACGATGGTATAGAGGATATCAACCACGAGATTGATGGTGACGAAGATCAGGGACACCATCATCAGATACGCCGCCATGATCGGGATGTCGACGTTCTGAACGGCCTGCACGAACAGGAGGCCCATGCCCGGCCACTGGAACACGGTTTCGGTGATGATCGCGAAGGCAATGACCGAGCCAAATTGCAGGCCGGCGACGGTGATGACGGGAACCAGCGTGTTGCGCAGGGCGTGGCCGAAATGGATCGCGCGCGTCGTAAGGCCGCGGGCGCGGGCGAAGCGGATATAGTCGGTTCGCAGCACTTCGAGCATCTCGGCGCGGACCAGACGCATGATCAGCGTCATCTGAAACAGGCCGAGCGTGATCGACGGCATGATCAGTGCCTTCAATCCCGACAGCGTCAGCAAGCCCGTCGTCCACCACCCGATCCGCACGACATCGCCACGGCCGAAGGACGGCAGCCAGCCGAGCGTCACGGAGAACAGGTAGATCAGGAGGATGCCGATCAGGAAGGTCGGCAGCGAGATGCCGATCAAGGAGACGGCCTGGAATATGTGCGTGAGCCAGCTGTCGCGGCGAAGCGCGGAATAGACGCCCATCAGGATGCCGCAGATCATTGCGAAAATGGTGGCGCAGATCGCAAGCTCCAGCGTCGCCGGCATCCGTTCCACCAGAAGATTCGTGACAGGCAGGCGGAACTGGTAGGAGACGCCGAACTTGAACTGCGCAGCGTTGCCGATATAGCGGCCGAACTGCACGATCACGGGGTCGTCAAGGCCGAGCGATTTGCGGATCGCGGCGCGTTCGGCGCCGGACGTGTCCATCCCGACCATCTGGTTCACGGGATCACCGGCGAAGCGAAACATCGAGAACGCGATGATCCCCACGGCGATCATGACACCGATGGCCTGGATGGCCCGGCGCAGTGTGAAAGCGAGCATCTGTTCCTTTCACATCTCTTCAGTAGCACGCATCATCGCGTTAGCCCGAAACGGTAAGTCCCGGAAGCCGAGATCCTGGTGGCTTCCGGGACTTCACAACTTGCCGATACCTACTCGTCCTGCTTGGTCGCCCAGTAGAGCAGGACCTGGTTGTCCGCGCGCTGGGTCAATTTCACCTTCTTCGACACGCCCCAGGCGAGCGCCTGCTGGTGCAGCGGGATATAGGCCCAGTCCTTCATCGAAAGCTCGAAAGCCTCCTTGATCAGCAGATTGCGCTTGGTCGTATCCGTTTCCACGAGAACCTTGTCGGCGAGTTCGTCGAACTGCTTGTTGCAATAGCCTGCGAGATTGGCTTCACCGCGGTTGGGATCCTTGGGATCGTCCCGGCAGCCCATGATGTCATGCAGCACGTTCTGGGAGTCGAGCGTATCCGGGGTCCAGCCCAGCATGAACAGCGAGGTCTTGTAGCCGCCGGGCTTCAGCACCTTGGCGAAATACTGGGCCTTCGGCTGCGCCAGCAAATCGACCTTGATGTTGATGCGAGCGAGCATGCCGACGATCGCCTGGCAGATCGCGGCGTCGTTGACGTAGCGATCGTTCGGGCAGTCCATCGTCACCTCGAAACCGTCCGCATAGCCGGCGTCCGCCAGGAGCTTCTTGGCGGCGTCGGGATCGAACTTCGGCCTGGTGAAATCCTTCGCAGCGAAGATCTCCGGTGCGACCATCAATGCGGACGGGGTGGAAAGGCCGCGCATGACGCGATTCTTGATCAGCTCGACATCGATTGCCCGGTAGACGGCCTCGCGGACGCGAACGTCCTTGAACGGGTTCTTGCCCTTGACATTGGAGTACAAGAGCTCGTCACGCGCCTGATCCATGCCGACAAAGATGGTGCGAAGTTCAGGCCCTGTCAGCACGGTGGCGTTCGGGCTCGCTTTGACGCGCTCGATGTCCTGTACCGGAACCGGCTCGATCACGTCGACCTCGCCCGACAGTAGCGCCGCAACACGCGTGGCCGGGTTGGCGATCGGCGTGAAAATGATTTCCTTCAGATTGTGTTCCGGCTTGCGCCACCAGTTTGGATTGGGCTTGAAGACGGTTTTCACGCCCGGCTGATGACTCTCGATGGTGAAGGCGCCGGTGCCGTTTTCATGGAGCGATGCATAGCTCGGGGTCGTCGCCGCTGCGGGCGTCGGTGCCACTGCATCGTTCGCCTCTGCCCATTTCTTGTCCATGATGTACCAGGTCGCCCACAATGCCGTCAGGATGGGATTGGGCGAGGTCAGGATGAAATCGACGGTATAGTCGTCGATCTTGACGACCTTGGCATCAGCGGGAACGCGGCTCTGGAAATTGGAGCCTTTTGCTCGCACACGCTCGGCCGAGAACACGACGTCGTCGGCGGTGAAGGGGTCGCCATTGTGGAATTTGACGCCCTTGCGCAGGTGAAAGCGCCATCGCGTCGGCTCCGGCGTCTCCCAGCTTTCCGCGAGCGCCGGGATGATCTTCAGGTCCTTGTCGCGGGCAACCAGGCCCTCATAGACATGGCCGAGATGCGCACTCGTGGTTGACTCGTTCAGGGTGTACGGATCGAGCGATTTCAGCTCACCCTGATTGGCATAGCGCAGCGTCTGGCTCGACGCCGGCGAAACAGCCAATGCAAGCGCACCGGCAAGCGTCGCCGCAAACAGACTTCGTCCAACTGACATTCTTGACCCTCTCCACTCGCCCCGACCGTCATTTTTGATTGTTCGGTGAGGCCGATCGATCCATGTTGCCCAGAGTTCTCGACCCGTGCAAGCGCCATTCCAGCAAGGAACGCGCCAAGTTGCACCGCTGTGCAGCAATGCTGGCCATGCAGCCCGGCATGGACAATTGCCTATTTCGACCTTGGTTGACCATGTGGGCCGATTGCGGGACGGGGCACCTCGCGCCGGCGTCAGGTCGCTTGCGTCGCACCACAACTCGCGGCGATACTCCCGCCAGGCCGCTCGAATCTCAATCCGGAGGGGACATGAAAGTTAACATCGAAATCGACTGCACCCCCCTCGAGGCACGCCAGTTCTTCGGCCTGCCCGACGTGGCGCCGATGCAAACGGCGGTGATGGACAAGCTGCAGCAGCAGGTGCTCAGCAACATCGAGAAGGTCTCGCCGGAATCGCTGATCCAGAGCTGGTTCACCTTCGATCCAAAGATCGCCGAGCGCTTCCAGGACATGTTCGTCACCATGGCCGGCCTCGGCGGTACGCGCAGCAGCGACAAGAAAAAATAGTGTCGTCCGGGCGGGAGGGGGCGCAGGAGACAGGCCGGCTTCGTCCGCCGGGTCTCGGCCTACTGCTCGCCGAAGCCCGCGGCTTGTTCGAGCTCAATGCGAGCCTGCTGCTGTCGCCGCTCCTGATGCGGGCGCCGCGAGGCGACGGCCATCCAGTGCTGGCGCTGCCGGGCTTCCTCGCCAGCGACCTCTCGATGGTGCCGATGCGACGCTATCTCAGCGAGCTCGGCTATGAGGCACATGCCTGGCGGATGGGGCGAAATCTTGGTGGGCTGGAGCGGATGCGGGACGCCTTGCGCGCCCGCCTTGGCGAGGTTCATGCCGCGAGTGGACGCAAGGTCAGCCTAGTCGGATGGAGTCTCGGCGGCGTCTATGCCCGCGATCTCGCGCTTTGGGCACCTGACATGGTTCGCTACGTTGTCACGCTCGGCAGCCCCTTCGCCAATGACGTGCGGGCGACCAACGCCACGCGGCTCTACGAGGCGCTGTCCGGCGAGCGGGTCGAAGATTTTGCGGAAGCGCGGGAGGCGATTGCCGGCGATCTGCCGGTGCCGACAACCTCGATCTATTCGCGTGCGGACGGTGTGGTTAACTGGCGGACCTGCCTGCTGCGCCCGTCGGACCGGGCCGAGAACATCGAGGTGCATCTCGCGAGCCATCTCGGGCTCGGGGTGAACCCCGCGGCGCTGTGGGCGGTGGCGGACCGGCTTGCGCAACCGGAAGGGGAATTCTCGCCATTTGACCGGGCCGGGCCGTTTGCCATTGCATATGCCCCGCCGGAACAGGCAGTATCGGCCTGACGAGAAGCGCCGGCCAAGGCGCCCGTCAAATCTTGCGGGAGGGAACTATGGCTGACGGTAAGAAGCTGTCGTCGCTGGACGCGTCGTTTCTTTATCTGGAAACGCCGGAAATGCCGATGCATGTCGGGAGCATGGCGATCTTCCGCCTGCCCGACGACTACAAGGGCGACTTCTTCGAAGACTTCAAGGCGATGATCGTCTCGCGCCTGCATATCGCGCCGATCCTCAAAGCGCGGCTGGAGAAGGCGCCGCTCGACATCGACCATCCCTCCTGGGTCGAGGACGACCAGTTCGACATCGACCGCCATATCTTCCGCGCGAGCTTGCCGCAGCCGCGCGACCGCGCCACGCTCGAACGCATCGTCGGCTGGATGCATGCCAAGCTCTTGAACCGCGCACGCCCGCTCTGGGAATTCTATGTGTTCGAGGGCATGAAGGACAACGAGGTCGGGCTCTATTCAAAGATGCACCATGCCGCCATCGACGGCGGCGCCGGTGCGGCGCTGACCAACATGATCTACGACATCTCCCCGATCCCGCGGAAGGTCGAGCCGCCGACGGCTGGAAGCAAGCCCGGACAGGAGCCGCGCGACATCGCCGCCAACCTGCTCGATTCCTATCAGCAGCTGTTCAGCCAGCCGCTCGATGCCTCGGCGGCGGCGAAGAACCTGCAGCTGCCGCGCACTGGCAAGAGTGACATCGGCTCCATCCTGTTCGACAATGCGATGTATCAGATCGAGAGCGCGGTGCGTTTTGCCGGCAACATCCCGACCGTGCTCAAGAGCGTGTCCGACGTGCTCGGCAAGATCACCGACCCGAAGTCGCGCGAAAGTCTCGCCAGCATGGTGTCGCCGCCGACCATGCTCAACAAGACCATCTCCTCGGAGCGGAGCTTTGCCGGCGTGTCGATCCCGCTGTCGCGGGCGAAGGCGGTGGCCAAGCAGGCCGGCGGCAAGCTCAACGACGTGGTGCTGGCGCTCGCCTCCGGCGTAGTCCGCCGCTATCTCCTGCAATATGGCACGCTGCCGGCGAAGTCCCTGACCGCAGCGGTGCCGATCTCGCTGCGCGAGGAGGGCAACACCGAGGCCAACAACCAGGTGTTCGGCATGATCTGCTCGATCGCGACCAACGTCGACGATCCCAAGGCGCGGCTCGAGGCCATCATCGCGCAGTCGACCAAGTCCAAGGAGATGTCGCATCCCTTGCGCGCGCTGATGCCGCAGGTCTCCAACATCTCGATGCTGGGTGCGCCGATCATGGTGCAGATTCTGGCGCTGCTCTACAGCCGCTCCAACCTGTCGGACGTGCTGCCGCCGGCCGCGAACATCACCGTGTCCAACGTGCCCGGGCCGCGGCAGACGCTCTACGCTGCCGGCGCGGAGCTTCTGCACATCTTCCCGGTGTCGATCGCGACGCACGGGCAGGCGCTCAACATCACCGTGCAGAGCTACCGCGACCAGCTCGATTTCGGCTTCATCGTCGGCGCCAACATCATTCCGCACGTGCAGGTGATGTGCGACATGCTGCCGGGGGAGTTCGCCGCGCTTGAGGCGGCCTACGCGCCGCCGACGGCGGACATCAAGGGCGCTGCCGAGTAGGAATGTTTCAATGATCGAAATGCCGCCGCTCAAGTTCGCGCAGACGAACGGAATCCGCATGGGCTATTACGAGGCGGGTCCGGCCGATGACAAGCCGCCAATCGTGCTGTGCCACGGCTGGCCCGAGCTCGCCTTCTCCTGGCGCCACCAGATCAAGGCGCTGAGCGAGGCCGGCATCCGGGTGATTGCCCCGGACCAGCGCGGCTATGGCGCGACCGACCGGCCCGAGCCGGTGGAGGACTACGACATGGAGCATTTGACCGGCGATCTCGTCGGTTTGCTCGATCATCTCGGGATCGAGAAGGCAATCTTCGTCGGTCACGACTGGGGCGGCTTCGTGGTCTGGCAGATGCCGCTGCGGCATCCCTCGCGCGTCGCCGGTGTGGTTGGCGTCAACACCCCCCATTGGGACCGCATGCCGATCGACCCCATCGCGCTGTTCCGCCAGCGTTACGGCGACCAGATGTATATCGTCCAGTTCCAGGATCCCGCGCGGGAGCCGGACAAGATCTTCGGCAGCCGGGTCGAGCAGACCTTCGACGCCTTCATGCGCAAGCCGCTGGCAAAGCCGGCGGCGAAACCGGACGAGCCGCCGATTGCAGGCGTCGGGGCCTCGGCAAAGACCAATCTGGCCTTCCCGCAGATGATCGCGGCGTACGATGCCAAGGTCGATCCACGCACGCCGATCCTGTCGGCCGACGAGAAGAAGGTGTTCGTCGACACCTTCACGAAGACCGGCTTCACCGGCGGCATCAACTGGTATCGCAACTTCTCCCGCAACTGGGAGCGGTCGAAGGGCCTGGACCACAATATCCATGTGCCGTCGTTGATGATCATGGCGGAGAACGATGCAGTGCTGCCGCCCTCGGCGGCCGACGGCATGGAGAGACTGATCTCCGACCTCGAGAAGTATCTGGTGAAGGACAGCGGCCATTGGACGCAGCAGGAGAAGCCGGAGGAGGTCAGCGCGAAGCTGATCGAATGGCGTAGAAGGCGGTTTGGGTGACGGCGCGGTCGTCAATGTAGATGAGACGTCATTCCGGGACGGTCCGAAGGACCGGACCCGGAATCTCGAGATTCCGGGTTCTCACTTTCGCGAGCCCCGGAATGACGCGATCAGGGGGAAGCACTCTTAATGTCATCCAAGAACCGTCTGGACCCGATCCCGCAGCCGCCGACCAAGCCCGTGGTCGGCAACATGCTGTCGCTGGACTCGGCCGCCCCCGTGCAGCATCTCACGCGGCTCGCCAAGGAGCTCGGTCCGATCTTCTGGCTCGACATGATGGGCTCGCCGATCGTGGTCGTCTCCGGCCACGATCTCGTCGACGAGCTTTCCGACGAGAAGCGGTTCGACAAGACGGTGCGCGGCGCGTTGCGACGCGTGCGTGCGGTCGGCGGCGACGGCCTGTTCACGGCGGATACCAGGGAGCCGAACTGGAGCAAGGCGCACAACATCCTGCTCCAGCCCTTCGGCAACCGCGCCATGCAGTCCTATCACCCGAGCATGGTCGATATCGCCGAGCAGCTCGTCCACAAATGGGAGCGGCTCAACGCCGACGACGAGATCGACGTCGTGCACGACATGACCGCGCTAACGCTGGATACGATTGGCCTGTGCGGCTTCGACTACCGCTTCAATTCGTTCTACCGGCGCGACTACCACCCCTTCGTGGAGTCGCTGGTGCGCTCGCTCGAAACCATCATGATGACGCGCGGCCTGCCGTTCGAGCAGCTCTGGATGCAGAAGCGGCGCAAGACGCTCACTGAGGACGTCGCCTTCATGAACAAGATGGTCGACGAGATCATCGCCGAGCGGCGCAAGTCCGCGGAGCGGGTCGACGACAAGAAGGACATGCTGGCCGCGATGATGACCGGCGTCGACCGCGCGACCGGCGAGCAGCTCGACGACGTTAACATCCGCTACCAGATCAACACGTTCCTTATTGCCGGGCACGAGACCACCAGCGGCCTGTTGTCCTACACGCTCTATGCGCTGCTCAAGCATCCGGAGATACTCAAGAAGGCCTATGACGAGGTCGACCGCGTCTTCGGCCCCGACGTCAATGCCAAGCCGACCTACCAGCAGGTGACGCAGCTCACCTACATCACCCAGATCCTGAAGGAGGCGCTGCGGCTATGGCCGCCGGCGCCGGCCTATGGCATCGCGCCGCTGAACGACGAGACCATCGGCGGCGGCAAGTACAAGCTCAGGAAGGGCACCTTCGTTACCATCCTGGTGACTGCGCTGCATCGCGATCCCTCGGTCTGGGGACCCAATCCCGATGCCTTCGATCCCGAGAATTTCAGCCGCGAGGCGGAGGCGAAGCGGCCGATCAATGCCTGGAAGCCGTTCGGCAATGGCCAGCGCGCCTGTATCGGCCGCGGCTTCGCCATGCACGAGGCTGCGCTCGCACTCGGCATGATCCTGCAGCGCTTCAAGCTGATCGATCACCAGCGCTACCAGATGCATCTGAAGGAGACGCTGACGATCAAGCCGGAAGGCTTCAAGATCAAGGTGCGGCCACGCGCCGACCGCGAGAGGGGTGCCTATGGCGGACCCGTCGCGACCGCCAGTTCGGCGCCGAAGGCGCCGCGCCAGCCGACGGCGCGGCCCGGCCACAACACGCCGATGCTGGTGCTTTACGGCTCCAATCTCGGCACCGCCGAGGAGCTCGCGACGCGCATGGCCGATCTTGCCGAGATCAACGGCTTTTCCGTGCATCTCGGCCCGCTCGACGACTATGTCGGCAAGCTGCCGCAGGAGGGCGGCGTGCTGATCATCTGCTCCTCTTACAATGGCGCGCCGCCCGACAATGCGACCCAGTTCGTCAAATGGCTTGGCGGCGATTTGCCGAAGGACGCCTTTGCCGGTGTCCGCTACGCCGTGTTCGGCTGCGGCAACAGCGATTGGGCCGCGACCTATCAATCGGTGCCGCGCCTGATCGACGAGCAATTGTCGGCGCACGGCGCCCGCGCGGTCTATCCGCGCGGCGAGGGCGATGCGCGTAGCGATCTCGACGGCCAGTTCCAGAGATGGTTCCCGGCTGCTGCACAAGTCGCGACCAAAGAATTCGGCATTGACTGGAATTTCACCCGCACTGCGGAAGACGATCCGCTCTACGCGATCGAGCCGGTGGCGGTGACTGCGGTCAATACCATCGTCACCCAGGGCGGTGCGGTGGCGATGAAGGTGCTGGTCAATGACGAGCTCCAGAACAAGGCTGGGCCCAATCCGTCCGAGCGCTCGACGCGCCATATCGAGGTGCAGCTGCCGGCCAATGTCAGCTACCGCGTCGGCGACCATTTGAGCGTTGTCCCGCGCAACGATCCGACGTTGGTGGATTCGGTTGCCCGCCGCTTCGGCTTTTTGCCGGCCGATCAGATCAGGCTCCAGGTGGCCGAAGGTCGGCGCGCGCAATTGCCGGTGGGCGAGGCCGTGTCGGTGGGCCGCCTGCTCAGCGAGTTCGTCGAGCTGCAGCAGGTGGCGACCCGCAAGCAGCTTCAAATCATGGCCGAGCACACCCGCTGCCCCGTCACCAAGCCGAAGCTGCTCGGCTTCGTCGGCGAAGAGGCGGAGCCGCTCGAGCGCTACCGCACCGAGATCCTCGCCAAGCGCAAATCGGTGTTCGACCTGCTGCTCGAATATCCGGCCTGCGAATTGCCGTTTCACGTCTATCTGGAAATGCTCTCGCTGCTGGCGCCGCGCTATTACTCGATCTCGTCCTCGCTGTCGGTCGATCCCGCCCGCTGCAGCGTCACTGTCGGCGTGGTCGAGGGGCCTGCCGCCTCCGGCCGCGGGGTCTATAAGGGCATCTGCTCGAACTATCTCGCCAACCGCCGTGCGGGGGACATCATCTACGCCACCGTGCGTGAGACCAAGGCCGGCTTCCGTCTGCCGGATGATCCATCGGTGCCGATCATCATGATCGGTCCCGGTACGGGCCTCGCGCCGTTCCGCGGCTTCCTCCAGGAGCGCGCTGCGCGCAAGGCGAAGGGGGCGACCCTCGGTCCGGCGATGCTGTTCTTCGGTTGCCGCCATCCCGATCAGGATTTTCTCTACGCGGAGGAACTGAAGGCACTGGCGGCGAGCGGCATCACCGAATTGTTCACTGCGTTCTCGCGCGCGGATGGACCGAAGACCTATGTGCAGCACGTGCTCGCCGCGCAGAAGGACAAGGTCTGGCGGCTGATCGAGCAGGGCGCGATCATCTATGTCTGCGGCGACGGTAGCAAGATGGAGCCCGACGTGAAGGCGGCCCTGGTTGCGATCCATCGTGAGAAGAGCGGCGGCGACGCCGCCGCCAGTGCCCGCTGGATCGAGGAGATGGGAGCGAAGAACCGGTATGTGCTGGACGTCTGGGCGGGTGGGTGATTGTTCG
This sequence comes from Bradyrhizobium centrosematis, assembly GCF_045571495.1. NCBI lineage: Bacteria > Pseudomonadati > Pseudomonadota > Alphaproteobacteria > Hyphomicrobiales > Nitrobacteraceae > Bradyrhizobium > Bradyrhizobium centrosematis. Next base: position 5,303,962 of record NZ_CP120703.1, on the reverse strand, counting down.
TCCGATCGTGCTAAAGCATTCCCATGATTCCCTGGGAAGAGATCGACACTGCCAAGATTCCTGGTTCCGACGAAGAGCTCCGCCTGATGAAGCGCGGCAAGGAGTTCTCCATCAAGCTCGGCACCAACGAGCTGATGAACAGCCGCCTGTCGGGCTCGGAGGCGGCGCTGGCGACCCTTGCCGCGAAGCAGATCGAGAAGGTCGCAAAGCCCGTCGTCCTCATCGGCGGATTGGGCATGGGTTTTACGCTGCGCGCGGCGCTGGCCGTGCTCGGGCCCCAGGCGAAGATCGTGGTCTCCGAGTTGGTGCCGGCGGTTGTCACCTGGGCGCGAGGCCCGATGGCGGAGATTTTCGGTGATAGTCTCGATGATGCGAGGATGAGCATCCGGGAAGTCGATGTCGGCGAGATCATCAGGGCGCAGCGGTCGGCCTTCGACGCCATTCTCCTCGATGTCGACAATGGGCCGGAAGGGCTGACCCGCAAGGGCAATGATGCGCTCTACAGTGCGAGCGGGCTGGCGGCAGCCAGGACGGCGCTGCGGCCGGGCGGCGTGCTCGCGGTCTGGTCGTCGGCACCGAACGCGGCATTCACCAGGCGTCTTCGCAGCGCCAGCCTCGAGGTCAACGAAGTCGCCGTCCGCGCCACCGGACGAGGCGGCGGCGCGCGCCACGTGATCTGGATCGCTAAGAAGGCCTAAGCGGCCCGCGCAGCAGCGCCATGTGCGTGCTTGTCGATGGCGCCGATGATCTCGGGCCAGAACCGCATCGGCAGCGCGTGCCCCATGCCTTCGATCATCAGGAGTTTTGCGTTCGGGATTGACGCTGCCGTGTCCTTGCCGCCTTCGGGGCGCACCAGCGGATCGACAGTGCCGTGAATGACCAGTGTCGGCGTCTGCACGGCGTGCAGCCGCTCCTTGCGGCTGCCGGAGGCGAGCACGGCGCGGAGCTGGCGGCCGACGCCGGCCGGATTGAGCCCGCGCGCGAACACGCGCTCGGCACGTTCGGGGTCGAGCGCTTCCTCCTCCGGAAAATGTCCGGCGCGCAACACCTTCCAGGTCTGGCCGTAGCGGATGATGAACTCCTCCTTGCTGCGCGGTGGCGGCGCCATCAGCATCGCGGCCGCCTCGCGTGTTGGCGGCGGCACGCGCGGATTGCCCGTGGTCGACATGATCGAGGTCAGCGAGCGCACGCGATGCGGAAACGATAGCGTCACCTCCTGCGCGATCATGCCGCCCATGGACGCGCCGACCAGATGAGCCGACTTGATGCCGAGCGCATCCATCAGCCCGACCGTGTCCTTTGCCATATCGATCAGCTTGTAGGTCGCTGCGACGGGAATCCTGAGGAAGCGGAGCTTGAGCAGCTCGAGCGGCGTCAACCGCTTGCCACCGGTGAGATGGCTCGACCTCCCGATATCGCGATTGTCGAAGCGGATCACGCGGAAGCCGCGTGCGGCGAGCTGCTCGCAGAACGCATCGTCCCAATGGATCATCTGCGCGCCGAGGCCCATGATCAGCAGCAGCGGCTCGGCATTGTCGCTGCCGAAGATCTCGTAGCAGATGTCGATGCCGTTGGCGCGAACGGTCTGGGGCGGCTGATGCGCGGGCACGGGTCCCTCCTGCTGACCGTTGCTGTATCGCACGGTTTCGTTCCGCGAAGAAGCGGCGTGTCCGACGCTGCGCCGGCTGCTTGACCGGCACCGCGCAACGGTGTGGTATGGCGGGACAAGAAGGGTGCGAAGCCCTCCGCATTGGGAGGACGCTGATGACCGACAAGATCACCGATCCGGTCGCCTTGTGGCAGAAGATGGTTGGCGAGATGGAGAAAGGTTTCAACTCCTTCGCGACCAAGGCGATGGAGACGCCCGAATTCTCGCAGGCCATGAACCGCGCCGGCGGCGTTGCTGCAGGTGCTCAGAAGCAATTCGGCGACCTCATGGAGAAATACCTGCTCTCCATGAACCTGCCGAGCCGCGAGCAGATGACCGGGATCGCGGAACGGCTCCAGTCGATCGAAGGCCAGCTTGGCGAGATCAAGTCGATGCTGAGCCAGATGTCAGCCAATTCGGGCGCGCAGCAAACCGGCGCCGCGCCGCGGCCGCCGCGCACCAAACGTCCGCCGTCCGAAGGCGGAGATCAAAAATGAACGCGCCGGCGGGACTTGATCTTGCCTCGATTCCGGAACGCATCCAGTCCGAGGTGCAGCGCGCGATTCAGCGCAGCATCAAAGGCGTCGAATATTTCTCGACCTCAGGCCCCTCGCTCGGCTCGACGCCAAAGGACGTGCTGCACTCGCGCGGCACCATGAGCCTCTATCACTACCGGCCGATGACGGACGAGATCTACCGCGTGCCGGTGCTGATCGTGATGGCAACCACGAACCGCGGCTACATCCTCGATCTCGTCCCCGGCCAGAGCTTCATCGAGTTCCTGCTCAAGCGCGGTTACGACGTCTATATGCTCGACTGGAGCGCGCCGCGGCCGGAGGAGAAGAGCCTGCGGATGGAGGACTATGTCCTCGACTTCATCCCGGACTGCGTCCGCCGCGTGCAGGCCGATTCCGGCGAGCAGGACGTCTCCGTCATCGGCTATTGCTTCGGCGGCGTGCTGTCGCTGCTCTACGGCTCGATCCACGCGGACGGGCCGATGAAGAACCTGATCTGCTTCACCACGCCGATCGATTTCCGCGAGTTGAAGCTGTTCTCCAACTTCTCCGACCGCCGCTATTTCGACGTCGATCATCTCGTCGACAGCGTCGGCAACGTGCCGCCGGAGATGATCCTGTCCTCGTTCGAGATGCTGCGTCCGGCCTCGCGCACGGTGAGCCAGATCCAGCTCTGGGAGAACATCTGGAACGACGAGTTCGTGAAGTCGTATCGCATGTTCGACCGCTGGGCGACCGACACGCTGCCGCTCGCCGGCGAATATTTTCGCACCATCACCAAGGACCTGATGTGGGACAACAAGCTGTTCAACGACACCATGTCGGTCGGCGGCCGGCCTGCGAAGCTCGAGAACATCAAGGTGCCGATCCTGCATGCGGTCGCCGAGCACGACCACATCGTGCCGTATGAGGCCGCCAGGCATCTGATCGCGAAGATTGGATCTGCGGACAAGGAAGAGGTGGTGCTGAAAGGCGGTCACGTTTCGCTCGTCGCGGGTGCCAATGCCGTGAAGCGGCTGTGGCCGAAACTGGATTCCTGGCTGGGAAAGAGATCGATATGAGCGAACCGCGTTCCTATCCGCGTCATGTCAAGACCGACGCCGGCGACATCGAAATTCGCCTGATGGCGCCCGCGGACGAAGCCGCGGTGCTTGCCTTCGGCAAGGGCCTGCCCACCCATGACCTGTTGTTCCTGCCGCGCAATATCAGCGAGCCGAAGGTGCTGTCCGCCTGGGTCAAGGAGATCGAGCGGGGCGCGATCACGAGCCTGCTTGCGGTCAAGGACGGCAAGGTCGTCGGCTGCGGCACGCTTGTGCGCGATCCCCACTCCTGGTCGCCCCATGTCGGCGAGATCCGGATGGTGGTCTCGCTTGATGTTCGCGGGAAAGGGGTGGGGCGGGCGCTATCGCAGGAGACCTTTGCACTCGCGCTCGGCGCGGGCCTGGAAAAGCTCTCGGTTCAGATGACGGTCGACCAGCAGGCCGCGATCGCTCTGTTCGAGAGCCTCGGCTTCAGGGCCGAGGCGTTGCTGCGCGACCATGTCCGGGACGTCGAGGGCAAGACCCACGACATCGTCGTGCTCGGCCACAACATCGCGCAGGTCCAAGCCCAGATGGAGGCCTATGGACTGCCCGGCGCGGTGCAGCACTAGCGATTGCCAGGGTGGGCCGGGTGACGAAGGCGGCATCAGCAGGCCTCATATCAAGCCAATCACAATTTCGTGATATCGCAGTGCAATATTGATATTGCGCTGCACAATTAACTATGCCATATAGGTCGTGCCCCGGGCCAATGCGGACGGGGTGAGCCCATAGCTCAGATCAATGAGGATGGAGAGAACCCCATGACCACTGAAACCAACGGCGCTTTCGAGGGCTTCAAGGACGCTTTCAAGAACATCCAGAATCTGGAAGTTCCCGAGGCCGCCCGCGAGTTCGTCAAGAAAACTGCCAACACCGCCAAGGACCGTGCTGCTGAGGCTTTCGCAGGCTCCGAGCGCGTGACTGCCGCCATCGAGAACGCGGTGACCGAATCCGTCACCGAGGCCGGCAAGATCAGCCGCAACATCCAGCAGGCGATCTACGAGGACGCCGAGGCGTTCTTCTCGGGCATCGACAAGCTCGCGTCCGCCAAGTCGGTCAGCGAAGCCGTCGAGATCCAGTCGAGCCTGCTCCGCTCCCGCGGCGAAGTGTTCGTCTCGCGCGCCAAGGCGACCGCCGATTATCTCGGCAAGCTCGCCGCCAACGGTGCGAAGTCCGCTCAGGACAATTTCGCCAAGGTCTACAACAAGACCGCCTGATCCGGCGCCTGAGCACAAACTGAATTTGAGGCCCGCTTCGGCGGGCCTTTGTTTTTGTCACGCCGCCTCAGCCGTCATTCCGGGGCGATGCGAAGCATCGAACTACGGTGCGCCTTGCGCACCTGAGAATCTCGAGATTCCGGGTTCGGTCCTGCGGACCGCCCCGGAATGACGTACTCTGAAATCGTCATGGCGATTCAAAGCACCTTCTCCCTCGACACTCCCGGCGATGCCGCACGCGCGGCCGAGCTGCGCCGCGTCAAGACGCTGGCGACGCTGGTGCTGGCCTCGACGCTGGCGCTGTTCGTGGTCGCAAAGTGGCTGCTGCCGGTGCATCCCGTGTTCGGCTTCATTGCCGCCTTCGCGGAAGCTGCGACCATCGGCGGGCTTGCCGATTGGTATGCCGTGGTGGCGCTGTTCAAGCGGCCGCTCGGCCTGCCGATCCCGCACACCGCGATCATCCAGAGCAACCAGGCCCGCATCGCCGACAAGCTCGGCGAATTCATCCAGGTGCATTTCCTCGAAGCGGGTCCCGTCGAAGCTAAGCTGAAAGAGATCGATTTCGGCTCATTCGTCGCCGACTGGCTGCGCGACCGCAAGCGCAGCGACGATCTTGCGCGCTTCGCGCTGCGTCTGTTGCCCGAGGCGGTCTCGGCGACCGAGAGCTCGGGCCTGATGACCTTCATCATTCGCCGCATGTCATCGCAGCTCCAGGCGATCGACCTTGCACCGCTCGCGGCGGGTACGCTGCGAGGCTTCGTCGCGGAGGGACGGCACCAGATCCTGTTCGACGATCTTCTGCGCGTGATGCACGAGACGCTGAACCAAAAGGAAACGATGGCGATGATCCGCGAGAAGGTGCGCGCGGAATTGCCGACTCTGCTCAAGCTCTATCGCGCCGACAAGTTTCTGGTGAACAAGATCGTGGCCTCCGCCACCGCCTTCTTCAACGAGGTGCGCAGCGATCCCAAGCATCCGTTCCGCGGCGAGTTCGATCGCATGGTGCTGAGCTTCGTCGACAGGTTCGGCACCGATCAGGCCTATATCGATCGCATCGACGGTTTGAAGCGCGATCTGCTGGCGCGGCCCGAGCTCGCTGATCTCGCGCGCACGGTCTGGGCCAACACGCGTTCCTTCATCGAACGCAGCGCGAGCGGCGAGACGCAGGTGCTGCAGCATCATCTCGCCGGCATGTTCGTTTCGGCGGGTGAAGCGCTCGCCGGCGATGCCGAGCTGCGCGGCGAGATCAACAAGGGCTTGGTGACGGTGCTGCGCAGCTTCGTTGCGGACCAGAAGAGCGGCGTCTCCACCTTCATCTCCGACCAGGTCAAGGCGTGGAATATGACGCAGCTGATTTCGCTGATCGAGATCAACATCGGACGCGACCTGCAATACATCCGCTTCAACGGCTCATTGATCGGTGGGCTCGCGGGCCTTGCGCTCTACTCCGTAGAAGTCCTGCTTCGATTGCTGTGACTTTTGCGTCACGGCCGTTAGCATTAACGCGCGGGCCTATTGTCGCCGTGCGTGCCTCCCGCTTGAATATCGGGAACCGGCCACCTAGCTGATTCATGCTGCGTTGCGGAACGATCAAGAAGCCGACGTGTTGGAATTCATCCCCATTTGTCGGCATCCCAGCCGGCGCCATTTCAGGGAAAACATTGATGACCGCTACTGCCCAGACGCTGCGTCCGCCGTCCCGTACCCTGATGTTTCTGGAGGGGCGCGCGATCCACGAGTTCGGCGCATTCCTGGGCGCGCTGCCGCTGCTGAGCCTCGCGCCGCGCGGCGATGGGCATCCGGTGCTGGTGCTGCCGGGCCTCGTCGCCTCCGATGCGTCGACACGCGCACTGCGTACCTTCTTGAGCGGCAAGGGCTATGCGGTGAGCGGCTGGCGCCAGGGTCGCAATTACGGCCTGCGCGAGGGCGTTCAGGACGCCATGGTCGATCTGGTCGAGGAGCTCAGCGACACCCACGGCCGCAAGATCAGCCTGGTCGGCTGGAGCCTCGGCGGTCTGTATGCGCGCCAGCTCGCCAAGATGATGCCCGAGCGCGTGCGCCAGGTGATCACGCTCGGCAGCCCGTTCGCGGGCGATCCCCGCTCGACCAACGGCTGGCGGGTCTATGAATGGGCAAGCGGCCGCAAGGCCGACGAGGTCGATCCGCGCTTCGGCGGCGAACTCGCCGTGCCCCCGCCGGTGCCGACCACCGCCATCTTCAGCCGCACCGACGGCGTCTGCGCCTGGCAGGGCTGCATGGAGAAGTCGGGCGCGCAGACCGAGAGCATCGAGGTCGAGAGCAGCCATTGCGGCATGGGCCACCATCCTGCCGTTGTCTATGCGGTCGCTGACCGGCTGGCACAGCAGGAAGGTCAGTGGCGCCCGTTCGACCGCAGCGGCTGGCGTAGCCTCGCCTATCCCGATCCGCATCGGTAGGTTCTTCACCTTCCCCCGCTTGCGGGCGACGCGCGTATGCATTTCTAGGTTCGTCATTCCGGGGCGATGCGAAGCATCGAACCCGGAATCTCGAGATTCCGGGTTCGCCCTTCGGGCGCCCCGGAATGACGGAGAATATTGACAGTAGCCTCCGCGGAGAAGAAAACCCGGCGGCCCTCCGTTGTTTCACCCGCACCAAACGCGCTATGCCTCGCGCATGGCGCATCCGCTCTCCCGTATTATCGACCAGCTCAAGCGCGAGCCGTCCCGCACCGGGTCCATCGTCATCACCGTGTTCGGCGACGCCATCGTGCCGCGCGGCGGTTCGGTGTGGCTTGGCACGCTGCTGGAATTCTTCGAGAGCCTGGACATCGATAGCGGCGTCGTCCGGACCGCGATGTCGCGCCTTGCGGCAGATGGCTGGCTCACACGGGAGAAGGTCGGGCGCAACAGTTTCTATCGGCTTGCCGACAAGGGACGCCAGACCTTCGAGGCCGCGACGCGGCATATCTACGATCCACCGCCATCCGACTGGACCGGACGTTTCGAGCTGCTGCTTATCGGCAATGGCGAGGACCGCGACGCCTCACGCGAGGCGCTGCGCAATGCCGGCTTCGGCAGTCCGTTGCCCGGTGTCTGGGTTGCACCGTCGGGCGTGGCCATCCCGGACGAAGCTGCGGGCGCCATCCGTCTCGAGGTCTCGGCAGAGGATGACAGCGGCCGCCGCCTGCTCAGCGCAAGCTGGCCGCTGGATCGCACCGCGGATGCGTACCTGAAATTCATGAAGACATTCGAGCCGCTCCGTGCCGCGATCGGGGGCGGTACGGAACTGTCCGAGGCCGACGCCTTCACCGCGCGCATTCTGCTGATCCATCACTATCGTCGCGTCGTGTTGCGCGATCCGCTGCTGCCCGAGAGCCTGTTGCCGGCGGACTGGCCGGGCCGGTCGGCACGGAAGCTCTGCGGCGACATCTATCGTGCGCTGCTAGCTCCGTCCGAGCAGTGGCTTGATGGCCATGGGACCAATGAAAAGGGGCCACTGCCGCCTGCGCGAAAGCTGCTGGAACGGAGGTTCGGCGGCTGACCATTATGTTACAGAAATATCTTGCATGAAGTAAGTTTTGTTATATATTGCCTCCCAACACATAGGGAGGACGCGCATGTATACCCAGGCGCTGAACAACGCCGAGACCGACGATCGCGGTCTGGAGGACGCAGGCAAGGCCGCGCAGTTCCAGGCCCGCATCGATGCCGAGGAGCGCATCGAGCCGAATGACTGGATGCCGGCGGCCTACCGCAAGACGCTGACCCGCCAGATCTCCCAGCACGCCCATTCCGAAATTGTCGGCATGCTGCCGGAAGGCAACTGGATCACGCGCGCGCCGACGCTGCGCCGCAAGGCCGCGCTGCTGGCCAAGGTGCAGGACGAGTGCGGCCACGGCCTCTATCTCTACGCCGCCGCCGAGACGCTCGGCTCATCGCGCGAGGAGCTGGTCGATGCCATGCTCGCCGGCAAAGCCAAGTACTCCTCGATCTTCAACTATCCGACGCTGACCTGGGCCGACATCGGGACGATCGGCTGGCTGGTCGACGGTGCCGCGATCATGAACCAGATCCCGCTGTGCCGCTGCTCCTACGGGCCCTATGCGCGCGCGATGATCCGGGTCTGCAAGGAGGAGTCATTCCACCAGCGCCAGGGTTACGAGATCATGCTGACGCTGTGCCGCGGCTCGGACGAGCAGAAGGCGATGGCGCAGGATGCGCTGAACCGCTGGTGGTGGCCGGTGCTGATGATGTTCGGCCCGCCCGATGCGACCAGCCAGCATAGCGACACCTCGACGAAGTGGAAGATCAAGCGCTTCTCCAATGACGAGCTACGCCAGAAGTTCGTCGATGCCACCGTGCCGCAGGCGCAATATCTCGGCCTCACGATTCCAGATCCCGGCATGATTCAGGATGCCGACGGACACTGGCGCTACAGCGAGATCGACTGGGCCGAGTTCAAGCAGGTGCTCGCCGGCAACGGCCCGTGCAATCGCGACCGGATGGCCGCGCGCCGCAAGGCGCATGCCGAGGGTGCCTGGGTGCGCGAGGCCGCCGCAGCCTATGCCGCGAAGCGGGCACGGCGTCAGACCGCGCAAGCCGCGGAATAGGGAGATCAAGATGGCCACGCCGAACACGCCGCTGTGGGAAGTCTTCATTCGCAGCCGCAACGGGCTTGCGCACAAGCATGTCGGCTCGCTGCATGCGAGTGATGCCACCATGGCCCTGCAGGCCGCCCGCGACATCTACACCCGCCGCGGCGAGGGCCTGTCGATCTGGGTCGTGCCGTCGAGCGCGATCACAGCAAGCGATCCCGCTGAGAAGGCCATGATGTTCGAGCCGGCGGAATCGAAGATCTACCGCCATCCGACCTTTTACGAGGTGCCCGAAGAAGTGGGGCATATGTGATGGCGGTCGCCAACATCCAGGTCTCCGAAACGCCTCTGGTGCTCTATACACTGCGCCGCGCCGACGATGCGCTGATCCTCGGCCACAGGCTGTCGGAATGGTGCGGGCACGCGCCGATGCTGGAAGAGGACATGGCGCTCTCCAACATCGCGCTCGACCTCATCGGTCAGGCCCGCGAGCTCTATAGCTACGCAGCCAAGGTCGAAGGCAAGGATAACGACGAGGACAAGCTCGCTTACTTGCGCGACGTCAGGCAGTACCGCAACCTGTTGCTGGTCGAGCAGCCGAATGGCGATTTTGCCCAGACGCTGATGCGGCAGTTCTTCTATTCCGCGTTCGCCGACCTCTATTGGCGCGCCATGATGACCTCGCGCGACACGACGCTGGCCGCGATTGCGGCCAAGTCTGAAAAGGAGAGCGCCTATCATTTGCGCCACGCCTCGGAGTGGCTCATCCGGCTCGGCGACGGCACCGACGAGAGCCACGCCCGCGCGCAAGCCGCGATCGATCAGCTCTGGGCCTTCACCGGCGAGATGTTTGCCGTCGACGACGGCGAACGTGGCCTGATCCATTCCGGTATCGCCGTCGATCCCGGGCCGTTGCGCAGTCGCTGGCTGCAGACGATCTCCGACGTCGTTAGCGAAGCCACGCTGGCCCTGCCGCAGAACGACTGGATGCAGCAGGGCGGCCGCTCGGGCCGGCACAGTGAACATCTCGGCCATCTCCTGTCCGAGCTGCAATCGATGCAGCGCACCTTTCCGGGGCTAACATGGTGAGCGTGCTGGAACGCGATAGCGAGCTGCGCCGGCGTGCCTGGGACGCCGCGGCGAGCGTGGTCGACCCGGAGATTCCGGTGCTGACCATTGCCGATCTCGGCGTGCTCCGCGATGTGGCCGTAACAGGCGACCATGTCGAGGTCGCGATCACGCCGACTTATTCCGGTTGCCCGGCGATGAACATGATCGCGCTCGAAATCGAACTGGCGCTGGAGCGTGCCGGTTTTCGCCAGCCGAAAGTCAGCACCGTGCTGTCGCCGGCCTGGACCACCGACTGGATGAGCGAGGAGGGTCGTCAGAAGCTGCGCGCCTACGGCATCGCGCCGCCGCAGGCTTCAAGCTCGCGCCGCGCGCTGTTTGGTGCGCAGGCTGTCACATGCCCGCAATGCGGCTCGGCGAACACCGAACTGCTCTCCGAATTCGGCTCGACCTCGTGCAAGGCGCTGTGGCGCTGCAAGTCCTGCCGCGAACCTTTCGATTATTTCAAGTGTCATTGATCATGTCAGCCGCCGCACCCCGCTTCCACCGCCTGGCCGTCAACGACCTCCGCCGCGAGGCGATCGATGCCGTCTCGATGACCTTCGCGATTCCCGCCGAACTCGCGCGCGACTACGCCTTCACGCCCGGTCAGTACCTCACGCTCCGCACCACACTGGAAGGAGAGGAGGTGCGCCGCTCCTATTCGATCTGCTCAGGTCCGGACGACGGCGAGATCCGCATCGCCGTGAAGAAGGTCGACGGCGGCGCGTTTTCGAGCTGGGCGGCCGAAGATCTCAAATGCGGCGACGAGCTCGACGTGATGACGCCGACGGGCCGCTTCGGCGTGGTTCCGCCGGCAGACCGCGCGCGCATTCATGTCGGCTTCGCCGCGGGCTCCGGAATCACGCCGATCCTGTCGATCGTCAAGGGCACGCTCGCGCGTGAGCCGGATAGCCGTTTCTTTCTGTTCTACGGCAACCGCACCACGGACAACATCATGTTCCTCGAAGCCTTGGAGGAGCTCAAGGACCGCTTCATCGATCGTCTCTCGATCTTCCACGTCATCTCCGGCGAGGAGCAGGATATTCCGATCCTGCATGGCCGGCTCGACGGCGACAAGGTGAGGGTGCTGCTCCGCTCGCTGGTGCCGGCCGCAAGCGTCGATCACGTCTTCATCTGCGGTCCATCAGGCATGAGCGAGGAGATCGAGGCAACTTGCCGTAACCTCGGGATTGCAGAAGAGCGCATTCACGTGGAGCGCTTCGTTTCCGAATTTGGGGGCAAGCCGCGGCCAAAGAAGCTGGTTGCTCCCGACGCGCCGCCGAATGCGATCGCCTCGCTGATCATCGACGGCAAGCGGCGCGATGTCCCGGTCGCCGAGGACGAGGCGATCCTCGATGCCGCGCTGCGGGCCGGCGTCGATCTGCCGTTCGCCTGCAAGGGCGGCATGTGCTCGACCTGCCGTGCCAAGCTGGTCGAAGGCGAGGCGCCGATGGATATCAACTATTCGCTGGAGCCGTGGGAGCTGAAGGCGGGCTTCGTCCTGACCTGCCAGGCCAAGCCGTCCTCGGAGCGCGTCGTGGTCGATTATGACCATGTCTGAGCAGGCGCATCAGACGCCGACGATGCAAATGCGTCGCATTATTTGACAGTTTTGGCCAACCAGCAGAACATCATGGGCAAGCATTTGACCGGGAGAGGCGTGTGAACCTCAAAGCCGCTTTGTCGCCTGAGCATGTTGCCCGCGCCTGCGCCGATGCGATGTGGGCGGAGGACGATGCCTCCAAAGGGCTCGGCATGGAGATCGTCGAAATCGGCCCGGGCTTCGCGACGCTCGCGATGACGGTGCGGCCCGACATGGTCAATGGCCAGCGGATTGCCCATGGCGGCTTCATCTTCACGCTCGCCGATTCCGCCTTTGCCTTCGCCTGCAACTCGCACAACGACCGCGTCGTTGCCGCGCAGGGACAGATCACGTTCATCAAGCCGGGCAAGCTTGGCGATCGTCTCATCGCCAAGGCGCGGGAGGTCACGCGCAGTGGACGTTCCGGCATCTATGACGTGCGGGTCACCACGGGCGACACAGTGATCGCAGAATTCCGCGGGCATTCGCGGGTCATTCCCGGAACCTGGTTGCCGACCAAAGAACCGTAGACGAACAAGAGCAATAAAAAGAAACCGCTGATGTGGGGAAACGAAGATGAGCCTGATGAGGCTGAAGCAAGGTGGCAGCGCCTATAGCCCCGAGATGGATACGCATGAGCGCGCCTCGCGCGACGAGATCATGGCGCTGCAGAAGCAGCGGCTGGCCTGGTCGCTGAAGCACGCCTATGACAACGTCGCGCATTATCGCAAGGCCTTCGACGCGGCTGGCGTGCATCCGTCCGACTTTCGCGAGCTCTCCGATCTCGCGGAGTTTCCGTTCACCGTGAAGACGGATCTGCGCGACAATTATCCCTTCAACATGTTCGCCGTGCCGCGCGAGAAGCTGGTGCGGGTGCATGCCTCCTCGGGCACAACCGGCAAGCCGATCGTGGTTGGCTATACGCAACGCGACATCGACACCTGGTCCGAGGTAATGGCGCGCTCGATCCGCGCCGCCGGCGGCCGCACCGGCATGATCATCCACAACGCCTACGGCTACGGCCTGTTCACCGGAGGTCTCGGCGTACACTACGGCGCGGAAAAGCTCGGTTGCACCGTGGTGCCGATCTCCGGCGGCATGACCGAACGGCAGGTGCAGCTCATCAACGATTTCCGGCCCGACATCATCACGGTGACGCCGAGCTACATGCTGGCAATCCTCGACGAGTTCAAGCGGCAGAGGCTCGATCCGCGCCAGTGCTCGCTCAAGGTCGGAATCTTCGGCGCCGAGCCCTGGACCAATGCGATGCGCGGCGAGATCGAGGAAGCCTTCGACATGGATGCGACCGACATTTACGGTCTCTCCGAGGTGATCGGCCCCGGGGTCGCGCAGGAATGCATCGAGACCAAGGATGGCCTGCACATCTGGGAAGACCATTTCTATCCCGAGGTGATCGATCCCGAGACAGGCGCGGTGCTGCCGGACGGCGAGAAGGGCGAGTTGGTGTTCACCTCGCTCACCAAGGAAGCCTTTCCGGTGATCCGCTATCGCACCCGCGACCTGACGCGGCTGCTGCCGGGCACGGCGCGGCCGGGCATGCGGCGCATGGAGAAGGTGACGGGCCGTTCCGACGACATGATCATCCTGCGCGGCGTCAACCTGTTCCCGACCCAGATTGAGGAGGTGCTGCTCGCGACCGACTGGTGCGGCGGGCACTTCATCCTGGAACTCACGCGAGAAGGCCGCATGGACGAGCTGACCATCATTGCCGAAGCGCGATCGGAAAGCTGGGACGGAAGGGGTCTCGTCGACCATGCCGACAGGATCTCGACCCACATCAAGAACACGATCGGGATCAGCTCCAAGGTGCGGGTGGTCGCGCCGGCCACGCTGGAGCGCTCGCTCGGCAAGGCCAAGCGGCTCTACGACAAGCGGGCCAAGGATTGATCTCTCGCTCCTCATGGTGAGGAGGCGCCACCGGGGCCGCGAGGCGGTTGACTCGACCGGCTCCAGAGGCGACAAGGCCCGCGAGAAATCGCGGGTTCTTTTCATGTCGTCAGCCGATGCCAAATCCGTCCAAGCGCGCTGCGTGCGCCTGCAGGCCAAGGCGGAGAACGCCGCCGCGCTTGCGCCGGTGGTCGAACGCCACGCGCTGACGCGCGGGCCGAACGATCTCCTGATCGAGGTGAAGGCGGCGGCCGTCAACCCTTCCGATGTGAAGGCCGCGACCGGCTTGATGCCCTATGCCGTGTTCCCGCGCACGCCAGGCCGCGATTATTCCGGCGTGGTGATCGACGGACCGGCCGGCACGGTCGGCAGCGAGGTGTTTGGCTCCTCCGGCGATCTCGGCATCCGCCGCGACGGCACCCATGCCAGCCATCTCGTGGTCGAGGCCGACGCGGTGGTCGAGAGGCCGAACACGCTATCGTGGGAGGAGGCGGCCGGCATCGGTGTTCCCTTCGTTACCGCGATGGAAGGCTTTCGTCGCGCGGGTGTGCCGAAGAGCGGCGACACCGTGCTGGTGTTCGGCGTCAACGGCAAGGTTGGTCAGGCCGCGGTGCAGATCGCGACATGGCAGGGCGCGAACGTCATCGGCGTGGTGCGCAAGGCCGAAGCTTACGAAGGCCACAGCAACGCGCCGATCGAGGTGATCGATGCCTCCGCGACGGACGTTGCCGCACGCGTGCGCGAATTGACCGGCGGCAAGGGCGCTGACATCGTCTTCAACACGGTGGGCGATCCCTATTTTCAGGCAGCGCACAAGTCGCTCGCGTTGCGCGGTCGCCAGATCCTGATTGCCGCGATCGACCGCATTGTCCAGTTCAACATTCTCGAATTCTATCGGGGGCAGCACACCTATGTCGGCATCGATACGCTCGGCCTGTCATCGACGTCGACCGGCACGGTGCTGCGCGACCTCGGCCCGGGCTTTGCGAGTGGTCACCTGAAACCGTTTCCGATCAAGGCGAATGCCGTCTATCCGCTCGAGCGTGCGAAGGAGGCGTACGTTGCCGTCGCGGGCTCGTCGCGTGACAGGGTGATATTGAAGCCGTAACACCGTCATTGCGAGCGCAGCGAAGCAATCCAGGAATGTATCTGCGGAGACAGACTGGATTGCTTCGCTGCGCTCGCAATGACGGAGAATGTCGAGAGATCTGAGAACGATTGATGGAATCCGCACAACTCGTCATCCTTGCCGGCCTTGCCATCGGTGTCGTCTACGGTGCCGTGGGCCTGCTCAGCGGCTTCTGCCTGATGAGCAGCATGCGCGGCTGGCTGGCCGAGGGGGACGGGCGGCTGGTGCGAACTTATGCGCTGGCGGTCGCAACTGCGATCGCCGCGAGTCAGTTCCTCGCGGGCAGCGGCACCGTCGATCTCGGCAAGTCGATCTACCTGCAACACTCCTTCTCGGCGCCAGTGCTGTTCCTCGGGGGCCTGCTGTTCGGCTACGGCATGGTGCTGTCGAACGGCTGCGGCTCCCGCGCGCTGGTGCTGCTCGGCCGCGGCAATCTCCGCTCCTTCGTCGTCGTCATCGTGCTTGCGATCGCCGCGCAGATGACGCTCAAGGGCCTGATCGCGCCGGCGCGCATTGCGCTGGTCCAGGCCTCGCAGGGTACGGTCGATGCGAATTCGCTGCCGTCCTTGCTGGCGACGCTCGGTCTTACGGAGGTGTTTTCGCGCGCGCTCGCCGCCGTCATGATCGTCGTCGCGTTAATCCTGTTTGCTTTCGCGCATCCGACGTTCCGCCGTTCGCCCGGCCAGATCGTCGCGGGCGTCATCGTGGGCCTCCTCGTCGCCGGCGGCTGGTACGCAACCGGTTATCTCGGCGCCGACGACTTCAATCCCATTCCGGTGACCTCGCTCACCTTCGTCGCGCCGATCGCCGACAGCCTGCAATACGCCATGCTCTCGACCGGCCTGACGCTGAACTTCGGCATCGCGACGGTTGCCGGCGTCTTCGTCGGCAGCTTGGTGACGGCACTCGCAACTGGCCGCTTCAAGCTCGAAGGCTATTCGTCGCCACGCCACATGCTGCGCTCAGGTAGCGGTGCTGCGCTGATGGGGATCGGCGGCGTGATGGCGTTCGGCTGCTCGATCGGGCAGGGGCTCACCGGCGTCTCCACCCTCGCGCTGGGCTCATTCGTCGCGGTTGCCGGCATCCTGCTCGGAACCACGGCGGGCCTGCGCGGAAGCC
The DNA here is from genome assembly GCF_045571495.1 of Bradyrhizobium centrosematis. Lineage (NCBI taxonomy): Bacteria > Pseudomonadati > Pseudomonadota > Alphaproteobacteria > Hyphomicrobiales > Nitrobacteraceae > Bradyrhizobium > Bradyrhizobium centrosematis. Next base: position 5,288,079 of record NZ_CP120703.1, on the reverse strand, counting down.
TGCGGGTTCAGCCTCTCGCTGTGGCCTGACTTCGCAGCAAGCGGTCGCCCAGCGTGGCAAGTCCGATGCCGCTGACGATCAGCCCGGCCGCAACGGCGAGACTCGCATCGATGGGCTCGCCGAGCAGGATCGCGGCGCTGGCGATGCCGACGAGCGGCGTTCCCGTGGTGCCGAGCGCCGTCGTCAAGGCCGAGATGCTCTTGTTGACCATCGACATCGCCCAATAGGCCAGCGCCGTCCCGATCAGGCCGGAGTACAGAAACAGCAGGACGAGCCTCCACGACCATTCCGTGTGCGGCAGGCCGTCCGTCACGACCGCCGACGCCGTCAGCACGATCGTCGCGACCAGCACCTGCCAGATCAGGAGCTGGAGCGGCGATGCGATCCAGCGGTGCGCGCGGATATAGATGATGTTGGCCGCCCACGAGATCGCAGCCAGGATGACCATGCCGGCGCCGAGCACGACGTTCGCATTGGTCCAGTCGATCGAGGACGGGTTCAGGATCACGGCAAGGCCGATCAATCCAAGCAGGGCGCCGGCGAGCTTTGTCGCAGTCAGCGTATCCTTCCCCAGCAAAGGCGCAGCGATGGCGACCCAGAGCGGCGTGGTGTAGCCCAGCACGATGGCCTTGCTCGCGGGCAGGAAGCGCACACCGGCCGCAACCAGAACCGAGAACAACGTCATGTGCAGCAGCGCCACGCTCAGGACCACTGGAATGTCGCGCCGCTCCGGGATCACCAGGTTCTTGCTGAGCCCGAGGATCACGAACAAGCCGGCCAGCGCGATCCAGCTGCGGATCGCCGAAGTCCATAGCGGCGGAAGAAACTGCACGAGTTGTTTCGTCACCGACCAGTTTACGCCCCAGGCCAGCACGACGATGAGGAACAGGCCGACGGCTGCGCGAGGGGAGAGGGCGTTCATTGCGATGGTCCTTGAAACAGTCCAGTGCGGCGGATAGCATCCGGTCTGGCACCTGAAAAAGTGCCAGACTTGGGAAGAATGAAGTGCCAGTTTCCGAGAGCATGATCGCGAGCCTGATCGACCTCGATCGCGCCGGCGACGAGGGGGTGACGGCGCGGCTGACCGGTCAGCTCCGAAGCTTGATTGCGAGCGGTCGTCTCGGTAAGGGCCATGTGCTGCCGTCGAGCCGCCGGCTCGCGAGCGATCTTGGCGTGTCCCGCAACACCGTCACCTATGCGTTCGAGCAGCTCGCCGCGGAGGGCTATCTGGCTGCGTCGCACGGGCGGCGCGCGGTCGTGATTGTCGACGGTGCGGAGCGGGTCGACATTGCAGGGGCGGCTCCATCGCGTCCGCGCTCCGGTCAGGTGCGGCTCTCGCCCTGGGCTTCACAGCTCAAGCAGACGGACTGGCCAATGTCTTATCTGGCGCCGCTCAAGCCGTTGCGTCCGGGACATGGCGACGCAAGGGAGTTTCCGTACGAGATCTGGGGGCGCTGCCTGCGCCGGAGCGCCGTAGGGGCAGCCAAGCGCGAGCCCGGTCCTGTCAACCGGCCGCGCTTGTGCGCGGCGCTGGCGCATTACCTCGCGGCCAACAGAGGCGTTCGCGCCGGCGCGGAGCAGATCTTGATCCTGCCGAGCGCGCAGGCTGCGCTCACCTTGATTGCGGCTGCCGTCATCACGCCGGGCGATGAGGTCTGGGTCGAGGACCCCGGCTATCCCGGTGCTGCAGCCGCCTTCCGTGCCTCCGGTGCGCGCGTCACTGGCATCGGTCTGGACGAACAGGGGATGCAGCGGGCTGCCGGCCTGGCACCGCCAACGCTGATCTTCATGACGCCTTCGCACCAGCATCCGACCGGGCGGCTCATGTCGCTGGCCCGCCGCACCGAGTTTCTGAAGCTGAGCAGGCCCGGCAAGACCTGGATCGTGGAGGACGATTATGACGGCGAATTCCACTACGACAGCCGGCCGGTACCGGCATTGCAGGGATTGGATGTCCACGGCCGCGTGTTCTATGTCGGCACCTTCTCCAAGGCGATGACGCCAGACATCCGGCTCGGCTATCTCGTCGCGCCCCCGGCATTGGTAAGCACGCTGGAGATCGCGCAGCGGCATATCGGGCTGGTCGCCGCCAGCCCTGTCCAGGAAGCCCTGGCCGAGTTCATTGCGGACGGGCATTTCCTCGCACATCTGCGGCGGATGCGCCGGCTCTACCACGCGCGGCGCGATCATCTCGTCGAGGGGCTGGAGCGCCACCTCCGCGACGTGCTCTCGGTCGAGGTTCCCTCAGGTGGCATCCAGCTCGTGGCGCGTCTCAAGCGCGGCCGCGCCGATCAGGCGGCGGTGAAACGGCTCGTTGAGGCGGGCGTTGTCACGCGCGCCATATCCAGCCTGGCGCTTGGCCAGCCGCGCGATCATGGCCTGCTGCTCGGCTTTGCAGCGTGGCGCGAAAGCGAGATCAGCGCGGCCTTGCGAGTGATGGCCTCGTGCTTCTAGAACGCCGCTTCAATCCACGGCCTTCGTCACGATCCGGATCTCCGATGTCAGCGTGCGGTGCACCGGACATTTGTCGGCGATCTCCATCAGCTTCCTGCGCTGTTCGGCGTCGAGCGCGCCGTCGATCGCGATGTCGCGCTCGATCTGGTCGAGTATGCCTTCGCGCGTCTCGCACTCCGCGCAGTCCTTGGCGTAGATCTTGGAGTGTTTCAGCGTGACCGTGACGCGGTCGAGCGGCAGCGACTTGCGGTCAGCGTAGAGGCGCATGGTCATGGACGTGCAGGCGCCGAGGCCGGCGAGCAGAAAGTCGTAAGGGCCAGGGCCGGCGTCCTCGCCACCGGCCGCAACGGGCTCGTCCCCGACAAGCCGATGCGGCCCAATGGTGATGGTCTGGTTGAACTTGCTCTTGCGAGTCTCCTGGACCACGACCTTCCGCGGTTCCTCCGGAAGATCCATCACTCTCGCAGGTTTTGCCGTGTCGATGTAGCGGCTGGCCCAGGCCGCGATCACATCGGCCGCGTAAAGCGCGTCGGCCGGCTTGGTCAGCAGATGATCGGCATGATCGAGCGAGACGAAACTCTTGGGGTGCCTGGCCGCAAGGAAGATCTTGGTCGCATTGTCGATGCCGACGGTGTCGTCGACAGGCGAATGCATCACCAGCAGCGCCTTGTGCAGACCGGTGACATCCTTCATCAGCTCGTGCTCGGCGATGTCATCGAGGAATTCGCGCCTGATCCGGAACGGGCGCCCTGCGAGCGTGACCTCGACCTCACCCTGCGCGCGGATGTTGGCGATATGCTCCTTGAAGAGACCGGTCACGTGCGCCGGGTCTGATGGGGCTGCGATGGTCACGACTGCGCTGGCTTCCGGAATCTTTGCGGCGGCGGCCAGGATGGTGGCGCCACCGAGGCTGTGGCCGATCAGGATCGACGGCGCCTTGTGGGCGCTGCGCAGATGATCGGCCGCGCGGACGAGATCGGCAACATTGGAGGAGAAGGTTGAATTGACAAAATCGCCTTCGCTCGAGCCGAGCCCGGTGAAGTCGAAGCGCAGCACCGCGATGCCCTTGGCGGCGAGCGCGACCGAGATGCGCTTGGCCGATAGCGTATCCTTACCGCAGGTGAAGCAGTGCGCAAACAGTGCGAACGCGGCAGGCTCGCCGTCGGGCAGTTCGAGTGCGGCCGAAAGCTGGTGACCTCCTTCGCCGGTGAATTGAAAGCGTTCCGTCGACATGGGCTTCCCCCGTTCGTGCTCGAATTCTAGTCGTCCGAATAACGCTGCTCCGCCCAGGGGTCGCCGCGGTTATGATAGCCGCGGACTTCCCAGAAACCCGGCGCGTCCTCGGTCCGGAATTCGATGGCCTGGAGCCACTTCGCGCTTTTCCAGAAATAGAGATGCGGCACGACCAGGCGCACGGGGCCGCCGTGCTCCTCCGTCAGCGGCTGGCCGGACCAGCTATGGGCGAGCAGCGCATCCTCGGCGGCGAAGTCTTCCAGCGCGAGGTTGGTGGTGTAGCCGTCATAGGAATGCAGCACCACGAAGCGCGCATCCTCGCGCGGCTGGCAGGCGGCGAGCAGATCGCGCGTGGCGAGCCCTTCCCATTCATTGTCGTAGCGCGACCAGGTCGTCACGCAATGAATGTCGGAGATGAGCCGGACCTGCTTTTGCGCGGCGAACTCGGCAAAGGTCCAGAACACGGGGGTCTCGACCGCGCCGTAGACGTCCAGTCGCCACCGCTCGCGCGACACCGGCGGTGTGACCCCGAGATCGAGCACCGGCCAGTCCTTGGTAAGGTGCTGGCCCGGCGGCAGGCGCTGGTCTTCCGGACGCGTGATCCTGCCGGTGAGGAAGCGGCCTTCGCGCGCCCATTTCTCCTTGGTGCGGGTCAGCTTGCTGTCGGGCGGCTCGTTGTCGTCGGACATTGGCTACTCATGGCGGTGCATTGCGGAGGCGTGCTTGGTGTCGCGCATGGTGGAATAGATGATCAGCGACAGGCAGATGATGCCGCTGAGATAGAAGTAGAACCAGTCCTCGTGCCCGATGCTCTTGAAATAGAGCGCGATCGCCGGCGCCGTGCCGCCGAAGATCGAGACCGTGATGGCATAGGGCAGGCCGACGCCGAGCGCGCGGACATTGGTCGGGAACAGCTCGGCCTTCACCACCGCATTGATCGAGGTGTAGCCGGCGACGAACAGCCAGGCGGCGCAGATCAGGATGAGGGCGATGAAGGGCGACTTGGTCCCCTTTAGCGTCATCAACAGCGGAACGGTCGCGAGCGTGCCGGCGACACCGAAGAAGATCAGGAGCGGCTTGCGTCCGATCTTGTCGGAGATGGCGCCATAGATCGGCTGCAGGATGGTCGCGAAGATCAAGGTGCCGAAGATGACCAGCGTTGTCTGGTCTTCCGTCAAGCCGACCGACAGCTTGACGAAGGTCTGCATGTAGGTTGTGAAGGTATAGAATGCCGCAGTGCCGCCGGCGGTGAGGCCGACCACCAGCAGGAGCTCGCGCGGATAGCGCAGCAGGTTGGTAATCGAGCCGGTGGGCTTCACGACCTTCTTGGCTTCCTCGAACGCCTCGGTCTCGTGCAAGCCGCGCCGCATCACGGCGGCCACGATCGCGAGCATCGCGCCGATTGCGAACGGGATCCGCCAGCCCCAGGCTTTCAGCTCCTCCGGCGTGAGGAACACCTTTTGCAGGAGCAGCAGCACGATGATCGCGGTGAGCTGGCCCCCGATCAGGGTCACGTACTGAAAGCTGGAATAGAAGCCGCGATGCCTGGGGTCGGCGACCTCGCTGAGATAGGTCGCGCTGGCGCCATATTCGCCGCCGAGGCTCAGGCCCTCAATGATGCGGGCGAGCGCCAGGATCACCGGCGCGGCAAAGCCGATCGTGGCATAAGTCGGCGTCAGCGCGATGATCAGCGAGCCGAAGCACATGAAGACGACCGAGAGGGTCAGCGAGATGCGCCGGCCGAAATGGTCGGCGAGGTAGCCGAAGAACCAGCCACCCAAGGGCCGCATCAGGAAGGTCGCCGCGAAAACGACGGCGACGTTCAATTGCTGGACGACAGGGTCGTTGCCCGGAAAGAAGGCTGGGGCGAAATAGAGCGCGAATGCCGTGTAGGCGTAGAAATCGTACCACTCGACGAGATTGCCGATCGAGCCGATGAAGATCGCCTTGATCCGCCGCCTGGCGTCGGCGAGGTCGATGTGGTCAGAGGCCGGTTGGGTTGTTAGCTCAGTCACGTCCGGCCTCTCCGCTGTCTGGAAAGGCCTACATCGCCTTTCCGAGCAGAAATGGCAACTGGCGCGGGCCTCGCACCGTGCCCTGCGACCAGGTCACCGTGCCTGCCGGATCGAGCCGGAAGTCCGGAATGCGTCTCAGCCATTCCTCCAGCGCAACCTGCATCTCCATGCGCGCAAGGTTGGAACCGACGCAGCGATGGATGCCGAGGCCGAAGGCCGCGTGGCGATTTTCGCGGCGGTCGATCACGACTTTGTCAGCATCCGGAAACACCTTGGGATCGCGATTGGCGGCCGGGAAGGACAACAGCACCATGTTGCCGGCCTTGACCGGGCAGCCCGAGATCGTCGTGTCCTTGACCACTTCGCGCGCCATCGTCACCGGCGAATAGGCGCGCAGCAGTTCCTCCACCGCGGTCGGGATCAGCGCGGGCTCGGCGATCAGGCGCTCGCGGTCGGCCGGCGTCTTCGCAAGATGCCACAGCGAGGAACCTATCGCGCTCCAGGTGGTGTCGATGCCCGCGATCAGCAGCAGGCGCAGCGAGCCCAGCACGTGGGACTCTTCCAGCGGCTGGCCTTCCTTGTCCTTGGCGTTCATCAGGTAGGAGATGAGATCGTCGGTGGGCCTCGATCTGCGCTCTTCGATGTGCGTCCTGAAATAGTCGCTCATCTCCTGCACGGCCTGGATCAGCTTGGTCTCGTCCTTGATGCCGAGCTCGAGGATCATGTGGATCCAGTTGATGAAGAGATCGCTGTCGCTCTCGGGAATGCCGAGCATATGCGCGATGGCTCGCACCGGGATGTATTTGGCGTAGCGCGCCGCGGCGTCGACCTTGCCGTCGGCGATGAACCCGTCGATCAGCTCGTTGCAGATCGCGCGCATCCGCGGTTCCAGCTTCTTCATCGCATCCGGCGTGAACGGCGGCAGCAGCAGCTGCTTGGCCGGCTTGTGCACGGGTGGGTCCGAGGTGATCGGCGGGGCTGCGTTCCTGGCGATCTCCGGCCGCACGTCGCGGACGATGATGCGGCGCGAGGAGAAATGCTCGGTGTCGTTGGCTATCTCGCGAACGGCCTCATAGGTTGTCGGCATGTAGCAGCCGAGGAAGCGCTCGGTGTGCACGACCGGGCTTGCGGCGCGCAGCTCATCCCAGATCGGGAACGGGTCTTCCGTCCACTGCGGATCGGTGTGGTCGAAATCGTTGACCCAGTCGATGACGGGCGGATGAGCGACAGGCTGGCTGACGTCGGACATGTCGGGGGAATCCTCGGGCTAGTGGTCGAATAGCGCACGCGTGCAGAAGAAGGCCGCGCTACTCCTCGATCACATCGATTGCGATTTCCGGGCAATTGGATTTGGCGAGCCAGGCCTTGTCTTCGAGCCCGGGCGGGACCGTGCCGTCGCCGGCTTCGTGCGCGTTGCCAAATTCGTCGAGCTCGAAAAGTTCGGGCGCGAGTGCCTTGCAGCGCGCGTGGCCCTGGCACTTGTCGGGATCGACGTGAACCCTCAGTCGCTCTGTCATGGCGGCATCCTTGGTCGTATGCGCGCGAGCCCCGCAGGGGGCAGCGCTTTCCTCATGTCAATCTTATCGGCGGCTTTTGCCGCGGGCTTTAAGTTATATGCTATTACATTCGTGACAGGCTTTCCCTGTCAAGCGCAAACTTATAGGCTTGGCCATAACATGCGCTCCCAACTCGCCCGCAAGCCCGACAACACCTATCATCATGGCGATCTCCGCGACGCCCTGATCAAGGCCGCGCTGCGCGAAGCGGAGCAGGGTGGTGCCGAGGCGATCAGCATCAAGGCGCTGGCCAAGCAGCTCGGCGTCTCGCAGCCGGCGCCGTATCGGCACTTTGCCGATCGCGAGGCGCTGCTTGCGGCGGTGACGGCGGAGGCGTTCCGGCAGCTCAGCGCAATGCTGCGCGAGGCAATGGCAAAGCCGTCGAAGCAATCAAAGTTGTCGCGGCTGGCTCAGGCGACGCTGGATTTCGGTCTGCGCCGCAACGGCATCTACCGCCTGATGTTTGCCTCGCGCACCGTCTCGTGCGCGGCCAAAGGCAGCGAGCTGCACGAGGCCACGCGCGAGACGTTTGCACTGGTGATCGAAGCGCTGGAGGCGCCTGCGGTCGGCTATCTGCGCGAGCGGCAAGCGCTCAAGATCTGGGCGGCGCTGCACGGCGTCGTGATGCTGGCCGAGCAGGGTCTGTTCACCGGCGAAGCGGCCCATGCCACGCGCGAGGAGCTGGTCGAGGATTTCGTCAACGAGACGAAGGCCGCGCTTGCGGCCGCGATCAAGCACGCGCGGCGCCGGAAGACGACCGATCCCTAAGCCTTCGTCCCCAACAGCGTCATCAGCTTGTCGACGGCGCTGTCAGGCGTGGTCACGACGGGACGGCCGGTGGCTTCCGCGACCAGCGGTGCCGTCGCTGCGATGCTGAACTGCGCCAGCGCGATGACGTCACAATGGCGCAGGTCTTTCGAGGCTTCGACGATCAGCCGATCGTGCGTGACGCGGTCGCCGCGGTCGAGTGCCGCCAGCGCGCCATCGGCAAGTTTCGGTACGACCTGCACCGAAGCGGGGAATTCCGGCGGCATTGACACCAGGGTCGGCGGGAAGGTGGATAGCAGGCCGATGCGCCTGCCCATCGTCACCGCGCGCTCGATCATCGCTTCGTTCGGCTTGAGCACAGGCATTGGGGCATGCGCGCGCGCAACCGCTTCGATACAGGGGCCAAAGGCCGAGCAAGTGAACAGAATCCCATTCGCCCCGGTCGCTGCCGCATAATCGCCGAGCGCCAGGAAGCGCTCGGTCATGGCATCGTCGAGCGCGCCGTCACGTGCCAGATCCGCCGACAGGCTGTCGTCGAGCAGGTTCATCAGCCGCGCCTCGGGCCACGCGGTCGCGAACGCCGCCTCGATCGGCGCGATGGAGTGCTTGAGGGCGTGGATCAGGGCGATGCGCGGGGGTGTCGTCATGGAAGGTGGCTGCCTGAATGGTGTCGTGCCCTGGACGCAGCAGCGCGTCCGGGGCACGGCAAGACGTCTACTTGAAGGGCACCGCGTACATCAAGCCGCCCTTGCTCCAGAGACCGTTGAGGCCACGATCGAGCTTGAGCGGGCTCGCCTTGCCGACGTTACGCTCGTAGATCTCGCCGTAATTGCCGGTGGCCTTGATCGCGGTCACCAGCCATTTGTTGTCGAGCCCGAGCCGCGAGCCGAGATCGCCGGAGGCACCCAACAGACGCTGGATCGCGGGTGTCTGCGACTTCGTCATCTCCTCGACATTGGCTTGCGTGACGCCGAGTTCCTCGGCCTCGATCAGGCCGTAATGCAGCCAGGTGATGATGTCGCTCCAGACCTCGTCGCCGTTGCGGGTGAAGGGGCCGAGCGGCTCCTTGCTGATGGTCTGCGGCAACACGACGTAATCGGCCGGGTTCGGCGCCGCGGTCGTGACTGCGCCGGCAAGCGCGGAGGCGTCCTGGGTCATCGCATCGCAGCGGCCGCCGAAGAAGGTCTGGTACATGGTGTCGATGCGGTCGAACACCAACGGCTTCCAGTCGATGCCGTTGGCGCGGCCGTAATCGCCGAGCGTAACCTCGTGCGTGGTGCCCTGAGCCACGCAGACGGTGGCGCCTTTGAGGTCCTTGATGTCCTTGACGCCCAGATCCTTCTTCACGACAAAGCCCTGGCCATCGTAGAAGTTGATCGGCCCCTGGCGCAGGCCGAGCGTCACACCGCGCAAATAGGTCTGCGTCGAGTTGCGGTAGAGCACGTCGATCTCGCCCGATTGCAGGGCCGTGAAGCGGTTCTGTGCGGTCAACGAAACGTAACGAACCTTGCTGGCATCACCCAGCACGCCGGCGGCGAGTGCGCGGCAATAGTCGACGTCGAGGCCCTTGTAGTTGCCTTGCGAGTCCGGCGCGGAGAAACCGGCAAAGCCGGCGCTGACGCCGCACACCAGCGTGCCGCGGCTCTTCACCGTGTCCAGCGTCGCGGCGGATGCGACAACCGTCGATGCGGCGAGCATACTCGCCGCGATAACCACTTTCCTCATCATGCTACTCCCCTCAGTGATTGACACTACGCAACACGTTGTCGACAGCCGAGCCGAGCTTGTCGACGATCAGGTCGATCTCGTCGGCGGAGGCGATATAGGGCGGCGCCAGCAGGACATGGTCGCCGCGCACGCCGTCCACGGTGCCGCCGCCGGGATAACAGCCGAGGCCATTGGCGAACGCTTCGGCCTTTATCTTCTGGTTCAGCTTGAGCGCGGGATCGAACGAGGTGCGGTCGGCGCGATCAGCCACCAGCTCGATCGCCCAGAACAGGCCGCGGCCCCTGATGTCTCCGACATGACGGTGATTGCCGAAGCGCTCGGTGAGGCGCTGCTCGAGCTGCCGGCCGCGCTCCTTGACCTGCGCGAGCAGACCGTCCTCGCGAATGACCTCCTGCACTGCGAGCGCGGCCGCGCAGGCGAGGGGATGTGCGAGATAAGTGTGGCCATGCTGGAACGCGCCGGAGCCGGCGCGGATGGTGTCGATGATCTTGCCGCTCGCGAGCATCGCTCCGATCGGCTGATATCCGCCGCCGAGCCCCTTGGCGATGGCCTGGATATCAGGCGCGACGCCTTCCTGTTCCCAGGCATGCGTGGTGCCGGTGCGGCCCATGCCGCACATGACCTCGTCGAGGATGAGCAGCGCGCCGTGGCGATCGCAGATCTCGCGCACCGCCCTGAAGTAGGCGTCGGGTGCCGTCACGGCGCCGGCGGTGGCGCCGACGACCGGTTCGGCGAGGAAAGCCGCCACGGTATCAGGGCCAAGCCGCTGGAACTCGGATTCCAGCTCGGCCGCCAGCCGTGCCACGAATTGCGCATCCGACTCGCCGTCGCGCTTCTCGTGATAGGGGAAGGCCGGTGTTACGTGACTGAAGGCGCCGGAGAGCAGCGGCGCGTAAGGCGCGCGTCGCCAGGCATTGCCGCCGGCGGCGAGCGCACCCAGCGTGTTGCCGTGGTAGCTCTGTCGCCGCGCGATGAAATGCTGCCGCTGTGGCTCGCCGCGTTCGATGAAATATTGCCGCGCGAGCTTGATGCTGGCTTCGATCGCCTCCGACCCGCCACTGACGAAATAGGCATAAGCGAGGCCGCCGGGCTCGTGCCCGACCAACGTCTCGGCAAGGGCTTCGGCGGGCTCGGACGAGAAGAAGGCGCTGTGCGCATAGGCCAGGGTGGAAGCCTGCTTTGCCAACGCCGCGATCACGCGGGGATGCTGATGGCCGAGGCAGGAGACTGCCGCGCCACCGGAGGCATCGAGCACGCGCCGCCCGTCCTCCGCGAACAGGTAGACGCCTTCGCCGCCGATTGCTTTGGGCGGGGTCTCGCGCAACGAGCGATGCAGCACGCGGCTGGTGCGAGCGGCCATGGGTCAACCTTTCTCTGAAACATAGGTGGAGGCTGCGGCTAACCGCGCCTCGGTATTCTCCAGGCGCTTTTTCGCGGTGGCGCCGCCGAGCGAGAACGTCACTGCAGCCAGCGACTGCGCGATCGCGACCGCGCCGGTGAGGCTCGGGAAGAAGCCGGGAGAGGAGGCCGCCTCGAACAGCAGCACGTGGTCGGCGCCCTCGGCCATCGGTGCCGAAGGGCTGTCCGCGATCGCGATCAGTGTCGCGCCGGCGCGATAGGCGGCCTGCGCGACGCCGACGCTCGCATTTGTATAGGGCAGGAAGCCGATGACGACGACGGCTTCGCCGGGCCTGATAGCGCCGAGGTCGAGATCGTCGGGGCCGGACGTTCCGACGAGCCGCACCTGTTCGGGGCGGAATAGCCGCAGCTCATAATTCAGCAGCTCCGCGACACTGCGACAGCTGCGATAGCCTGCGATCCAGATCCGCTTGGCCTCGTGCAGCGCACGAGCGGCCTCCGCGATCGGCTGGGCCGGGATCCGCGGAAGGCCGGCGGCCTCGGCCTCGAGCTTGTCGCTGACGAGGGCGACATCGGCGTTCGGGCCGGGCCTGCGGCTTCTGGCGCGGCCGGAGAAGGGCGAGGTCTGCGATGGTCGCCGCGCCTCGGTCAGCGCCGCGCGCAATTCGTCCCAACCTGAATAGCCGATCGCCTTGGCGAGGCGCGTGAACGCGGCTGGATCGGCGCCGGCTTCCGCCGCGAGGTCGCGCATCGAACGGGTGGTGGCGTCGTAATCATTGGCGGCGACGAAGCGGCCAACCTCCTGCAGACGCAGGGGGAGCGATGGCAATGCAATGCGCAGTTCGCTCAAGGGCGAGGATTTCGCGGGCTCGGCCATGAAACATTTGTTGCACGCTTTTCCGATTGGTGCAACAGTTGACGTGCCGCTGCCGGAAATCGCTACTTCCTGAGAAGGATTTTTGTGCCGTGACCCCAGATACGCCAAGACCGCCGCCGCGCCGCCGCCTGTTCGGCGCTTGGGGACCGCGCGAGCTGAAGGGACTGTTCTGGCAGGTGCTGGTGGTCGCGATCGTCGTTGGCGTCATCGGTTTCCTCTGGTCCAACACCGTCACCAATCTCACGGCGCGCCGCATCACGACTGGCTTTGCATTCCTTGGCCGTGAGGCGGGCATGCCCATTGCCGACAGCCTGCTCGCCTACAATCCAAGGGACAGCTACCTCTGGGCCTTTGTCGTGGGTATCGCCAACACCTTGCGCGTCGCCGTGATCGGCATCGTGCTCGCGACCATTTTGGGCACGCTGGTCGGCATCTCCAGGCTGTCGGCCAACTGGCTGCTCTCCCGTCTTGCCGCGGTTTATGTCGAAACTCTCCGCGACATCCCGCTGCTGCTTCAGCTCCTGTTCTGGTACGTGCTGATGCAGGCACTGCCGGCCGCGCGCGCGGCATGGCGGCCGATCGAGGGCGTGTTCCTGTCCAATCGCGGCCTGATCTTGCCGGCGATCCCGGTCGGCGCGCCGCAGCTCTGGGTGCTCGGCACGGCGGTGCTCGGGCTCCCCGTGTTCTACGCGATCCGGCGATGGCTGGTCGCGCAGCAGATGCGCGACGGCAAGCCGAGGGCGGCCTGGCCCTTTGCAGTTGGCCTCATCCTCGCACTGCCCATGATAGTGTCGGTGCTGCTGGGCGTGTCCTGGACGATCGAATGGCCGCAGCTGCGCGGTTTCAATTTCGTCGGCGGACTGACGCTCGCCCCGGAATATTTCGCGCTGCTCATTGCCCTCGTCACCTATACCGCGGCCTTCATTGCCGAGATCGTGCGCAGCGGCATCCAGTCCGTGCCGCGCGGGCAATGGGACGCCGCCAACGCCCTTGGCCTTCGGCGCAGTTTCATGCTGCGCCAGATCATCCTGCCGCAGGCGCTGCGCGTGATCGTGCCGCCGATGACGAGCCAGTATCTCAACCTGACCAAGAATTCCTCGCTCGCGGTGGCGATCGGCTACCAGGACGTGGTCTCGATCGCCAACACCACGCTGAATCAGACCGGCCAGGCGATCGAAGCCATCGCGCTGATCATGGCGGTGTTCCTGACGATCAGCCTTTCCATCAGTTTCTTCATGAACTGGTACAATGCGCGCATTGCGCTGGTGGAGCGCTGAGCATGACCGTCATCGCCGATATTCCGGACGCACCGCGCGCTGCACGCCGGCCGCAGGCCGGCAATCCGATCCTGCGCTGGTTGCGCGCCAATTTGTTCTCGTCGATCCCGAACGGCATCCTTACGGTCGTGCTACTGGCATTGCTCGCCAAGGGCATCTTCAGCTTCGTGCAGTGGGGCATCGCCAATGCGGTGTGGTTGACGCCGGCGAACGATTCCAGCGCCTGCCGCGCGGTGCGTGGCGTCGGCGCCTGCTGGGCCATCATTCCCGAAAAGTACCGCTTCATCCTGTTCGGCACCTATCCGTTCGACGAGCAGTGGCGACCGGCGCTGTCGGTGCTGCTGTTCATCGTGTTGTTCTACCTGTCGACCCGTCGCGCCCTGTGGCGGCGCGAGCTTGTCTTCGTCTGGATCGGGGTGCTTGCGCTGATCAGTGTGCTGATGTGGGGCGGGGTGCTGGGGCTCTCCTTCGTCTCGCAGGATCGCTGGGGCGGATTGCCGGTCACGTTGATCCTCGCGACCTTCGGCCTCGCATTCGGCTTTCCGCTCGGCATCCTCGTTGCGCTCGGCCGGCGCTCGAGGCTGCCGGCGATCCGCTCGCTCAGCGTGCTCTATGTCGAGCTGATCCGCGGCGTCCCGCTGGTGAGCCTGTTGTTCATGGCGAGCGTGATGTTTCCGCTGTTCATGCCAAGCGGATTCAACATCGACAAGCTGCTGCGCGCGCAGATCGCGATCATCCTGTTCGCGGGCGCCTATCTCGCCGAGGTCATCCGTGGCGGCCTTCAGGCCGTGCCGCGGGGCCAATACGAAGCTGCCGATGCGCTCGGGCTGTCCTACTGGCGCAAGAATCGCTTGATCATCCTGCCGCAGGCGATCCGCCACGTCATCCCGCCGCTGGTCAACACCTTCATCGCCTTCTTCAAGGACACCAGCCTCGTTCTCATCATCGGCATCTTCGACCTCTTGACGACGGCGAAGACCGCGATCATCGATCCGGCGTGGCAGCAATTTTCGGTCGAGGTCTACATCTTCGTCGCCGCGATCTACTTCATGTTCTGCTTCGCGATGTCGCGCTACAGCCGCAGTCTTGAGGCGACGAGTCGAAGGTGATCTTCCTTCTCCCCTTGTCGGAGAAGGTGGCGCGAAGCGCCGGATCAGGGGTTTCATCGTCGAATTCAGGCGGTGAGGGGTCCCTCGTGGAGAGATACCCCTCACCCGTCTCGCCGCTTTGCGGCGAGCCACCCTCTCCCACAAGGGGAGAGGGCGCCACGGAGCGCGCGGTGTAGAGTGGTTACTTGCTCACCTTCGGATCGATCGGCGTCGTTCCGCGCAGGCCCAGAATATCCTCCAGCACCTTCGCGCCGGCGATCACCTGTGCGTCGGCGCGCGGGGCACCGACGACCTGCACGCCAACCGGAAGGCCGGCCGCCGTGAAGCCGCAGGGCAGCGATAGCGACGGACAGCAGGCGAGCGTGATGGCGGACACGATGCCGAGCCATTCGATGTAGTTCTCGAACCGCTTGCCGGCACATTCGGCGACATAGCGGTGCTCGATCGGGAAGGGCGGCACGATCGTAGTGGGCGTCAGCAGCAGATCGTAGGTCTTGAAGAACTCGACCGCGCGGGCGGTCATGCCGACGCGCTGAGCCTCGGCGCGCGCGAGCTGCTCCACCGTGAGCTTGAGGCCTTCCTCGATGTTCCAGATCACCTCGGGCTTGAGCAGGTCGCGCTTGGTGCGCAGCAGATTGGCCTTGGTGATCGCGAAATCGAAGGCGCGCAGAACGTGGAAGCATTCATGCGCCTCGCGCCAGTCCGGATGTGCCTCCTCGACAATGGCACCGGCTTCCGCGAAACGTTCGGCGGCCTTGCGCGTGAGCGCCTTCACTTCGGGATCGACCGGGGTAATGCCGAGATCGGGCGAGTAGGCGATGCGCTTCGGCCTCTTGCCTGCTTGCGCCGCTGACAGGAACGAGGTTGTAGGGGCGGGCAGCGACAGCGGATCGTCCGCGTAGTCGCCGCTCATGGCATCCAGCAGCAGAGCGAGATCCTCGACGTTGCGCGCCATCGGACCCACGACGCCGAGATTGCGATCGATCCCCGATTTGGGGGTATGTGCGACGCGGCCGATGCTCGGCCGCATGCCGACGACGCCGCAGAACGCCGCCGGACTGCGCAAGCTACCGCCCATGTCGGAGCCCTGCGCCAGCCAGGCCATGCCGGTCGCCAGCGCCACCGCGGCGCCGCCGGAGGAACCGGCCGCCGATTTCGTCGTATCCCAGGGATTGAGCGTCGCGCCGAACACCTCGTTGAAAGTGTTGGCGCCGGCACCGAATTCCGGCGTGTTGGATTTGGCGTAGACGACCGCGCCGTTGGCTTCGAGGTTCTCGACCATGAGGTCGGACTTCGCCGGGATGTTGTCCTTGAAGATCGGCGAGCCCTGGGTGTTCAGGACACCCGCAACGTCGGTCAGATCCTTGATCGGTACCGGCAGGCCCGCCAGCAGCCCGCGCGCGCCGGCGGGCTTCCGCATCAAGGCCTTGGCGCTGTCCCGCGCGCGATCGAAACACAGGGTCGGCAGTGCATTGACCTTGCCGTCGACCTCCTTGACGCGCTTCTCCAGCACATCGAGCAGTTCGAGCGGCGAGACGTCGCCGGAGCGCAGCTTGTCGACGACGGCGCAAGCGGTTTCGCGGATCAGGTCTTGAGACAATTAGTTTACTCCTATGCTTGTCGTCACTGCGAGCGTAGCGAAGCAATCCAGTCTGTCACCGCGGGGGCATTCCTGGATTGCTTCGCTGCGCTCGCGATGACGGCGAAATTCTAACCCCACCCTGCGCTGATGCCGCCGTCGACCGTGTAGATCACACCCGACGTATAGCCGGCCCGGTCAGAGGCCAGGAACGCCATGAGGTCGCCGATCTCGCGCGCATGCGCGGGACGACCGAGCGGCAGGCTCTCTTGGAACTCCTTGTAGCGGCTCTCGTCGCCGAACTGGTGCTTGGCCCGCGTCTTGAGCAGGGTGACGTGGCGGTCGGTGCCGACGGGGCCCGGATTGATGCCGACCACGCGGATGTTGTCGGCGAGACTTTTTCCCCCGAGCGCGCGGGTGAAGGCCATCAGCGCGGCATTGCCGGCACTGCCGCAGATGTAGTTGGCATCAAACTTTTCGCCGGCTGCGCCGATGTCGTTGATGATGACGCCGCCGCCCTTCGCTTTCATCTGGGCGTAGATGTACCGCGTGAGGTTGATATAGCCGAACACCTTCAATTCCCAGGCGTGTCGCCAGGCCGCCTCGTCGATCTTGTCGATCGAGCCGCCGGGAATGTCGCCGGCATTGTTGACGAGGATGTCGATATCGGCGGCTTCCCGGGCGAGCCGCGCCACGTCTTCGGGCTTGCGCAAATCCACCATGCTGGTTGCGGCGTCGATCTGGTGCGCGGAACGCAGGCGCTCGGCCAGCGCCTTGAGCTGGTCGCTGCTGCGGGCGGCGAGCAACAGATGTGCGCCTTCCTCGGCAAACGCCTCGGCCGCGGCTGCGCCAATGCCCTTGGACGCGCCGGTGATCAGGACGCGCTTGCCACGCAGATGCAGATCCATGACGGGTACTCGCAGGACAGGAACAGGATAAAATCAGTAGGCGCTCGGCCGCGCCATCGTCAACATTGCAGTGCAGCGTTGCACTGCCGCCGCGTTTGGTCCATTGCAGTGCGGTCAAAAAAGGCGGCTGGCTGCCGGACCAACCAAGGACGTTCTCGATGAGTAAGAAACAATACCGGATCGCGGTCATTCCAGGCGACGGCATCGGCAAGGAAGTGATGCCCGAAGGTCTGCGCGTCCTGGAGGCTGCGGCGAAGAAGCACGGCGTCTCCCTGCATTTCGACCATTTCGACTTCTCGTCGTGGGACTATTACGAGAAGCACGGTCAGATGATGCCCGATGACTGGAAGGAAAAGATCGGCAAGCACGACGCCATCTATTTCGGTGCGGTCGGCTGGCCCGCCAAGATTCCGGACCACGTCTCGCTGTGGGGCTCGCTGATCAAGTTCCGCAGAGAGTTCGATCAGTATGTGAACCTGCGCCCGGTACGACTGATGCCGGGCGTGCCGTCGCCGCTGGCGAATCGCAAGCCCGGCGACATCGATTTCTGGGTGGTGCGCGAGAACACCGAAGGCGAATATTCGTCCGTCGGCGGTCGCATGTTCCCGGACACCGACCGCGAATTCGTGACGCAGCAGACGGTGATGACCCGCACGGGGGTCGACCGCATCCTGAAATTCGCCTTCGAGCTCGCGCAGTCGCGGCCGAAGAAGCACCTGACCTCGGCGACCAAGTCCAACGGCATCTCCATCACCATGCCCTATTGGGACGAGCGCGTGGAGGCGATGGCGAAGAAGTATCCCGGCGTGAAGTGGGACAAGTACCACATCGACATCCTGACCGCGAACTTCGTGCTGCACCCGGATTGGTTCGACGTCGTGGTAGGCTCCAACCTGTTCGGCGATATCCTCTCCGACCTCGGCCCGGCCTGCACCGGCACCATCGGCATCGCGCCGTCGGGCAACATCAATCCCGAAGGCGACTTCCCCTCGGTGTTCGAGCCGGTGCACGGCTCGGCGCCTGACATCGCCGGCCAGGGCATCGCCAACCCGATCGGCATGATCTGGTCCGGCGCGATGATGCTGGAGCATCTCGGCGAGAAGGTCGCGGGCAAGTCGATTGTCGAGGCGATCGAGCGCACGCTCGCCGAGCGCACGCTGCGCACCAAGGATCTCGGCGGCAACGCCGACACCACCGCCTGCGGCAAGGCGGTTGCGGACATGGTGGACTAAGGTGCATCTTTCCCTCTCCCCTTGCTTGCGGGAGAGGGTGGCTTCGATGCGAAGCATCGAAGACGGGTGAGGGGGTCTGTCTCCGCGGAAGCAGACCTCTCATCGTGGGTTTTCGCTCGCTGTGAGAACCCCTCATCCCCGGCGCCACAGCCGAAGCTTCGCTTCGGCGTTCTTAAGAACGGCGGCCGAAGGCAGCCTATGCCACCTTCTCTCGCAAGCGGAGAAGGGAAGACAAGCGTATCTCGCTCGGCTTACCCCGCGATCTTCTCGATCGTCGCCTGATCCAACCCGAACTTCTTGCCAGCCTCGAGAATCTCCTGCCAGGTGGTCGGATCGACGGGAATGCCTTCGGCGAGGCGCTTCTTCTTGGTCTCGCGCTCGGGCTCGCCGGCGATTCTGACCTTGTCGACGCCGGGGCCAGGCGGTGAGCTGGTGTGCCAGGCAACGAAGCTCTCGACTTCGCGCGAGAGGTTCTCGCCTGTGCCGAGTTTGGCCGGGTCGATGACGATCGAGAGCATGCCGTTGAGGACGTTGTACTTGCCGTCGGACGGGCCCTTGACCACCTGCCCACCGGAGAGCGCGCCGCCGAGGATTTCGCATACCAGCGCGAGCCCCGAACCCTTGTGCTCGCCGAACGGCAGGATGGCGCCGTATGGCGGGATCACGGTGTAGCGCGGATTGACCGTGGGCTTGCCTTCATCGTCGATGATGGTGCCGGGCTCGAGCGCGACGCCCTTGTTGTGGGCGACACGGGTCTTGCCCTGCGCGATCCTGCTGGTGGCGAAGTCGAGCACGATGGGGTCCTTGCCCCGGCGCGGGATGCCGACGCAGAACGGGTTGGTGCCGTGGCGGGCATCGCTGCCGCCCCAGGGCGCCACGATCGGGCGCGAGATCACGTTGACGAAGTGGATCGAGACCAGCCCGTGGTCGATGCACTGCTCGGCCCAATGGCCGATGCGACCGATATGGTGCGAGTTGGAAAGGCCGACGAGGCACACGCCATTCTTCTTGGCGCGCTCGGCCGCCAGCTCCATCGCCTCATGGCCAATCACTTGGCCGTAGCCGGTCAGTCCGTCGAGGGTGAGCAGCGGACCGGTGTCGAGCACGATCGTGACGTGCTGGTTGACGGCGAGGCCGCCTGTCGTGACGCTCTGAACATAGCGCGGGATCATGCCGACGCCGTGGGAGTCGTGGCCCTTCAGATTAGCCTCGACGAGGTTCGTGGAGACGAGCTCGGCCTCGCGGTCCGAGGAGCC
Organism: Bradyrhizobium centrosematis; assembly: GCF_045571495.1. Taxonomy (NCBI): domain Bacteria; kingdom Pseudomonadati; phylum Pseudomonadota; class Alphaproteobacteria; order Hyphomicrobiales; family Nitrobacteraceae; genus Bradyrhizobium; species Bradyrhizobium centrosematis. The sequence continues at coordinate 5,268,728 of NZ_CP120703.1, read as the reverse complement.
GCCGGCCTTGACGATGGCGCGGATGGCGTTGGTGAGCGGCTCTGCCTTGATGGTGCGATAGTCGGCCATTGTTGTTGCTCTTGTCCTTTCACGATTTGGCGGAGAGCGTAGGGATGGGGTAGCCGAAGGCGTAACCCAGCCTACGAACTTACGATTCGGCGGCAATGGACCAATGCCGCTTCAATCAGGTTCTCGCTGGCCTCGGGCGTGCGGAAGGCCGAATGCGCCGAGAGCGTCACGTTCGGAATCTTGGTCAGCGGATGGTCCGCCGGCAGAGGCTCGATGTTGAAGACGTCGAGGCCGGCATGGCGGATGTGGCCCGACTTTAGCGCGTCGATCATGGCTTGCTCGTCGACGATCGCGGCGCGCGCGGTGTTGACGAAGATGACACCCGGTTTCATCTTCGCGATCTTCTCGCGCGTGATCATGCCGCGCGTCTCGTCGTTGAGCAGCAGGTGCAGCGACACCACGTCGCTTTTCGCCAGAACCGTGTCGAGATCGGTGAACGTCACGCCGGGATGGCTCTTGGGCGAGCGGTTCCAGGCGATCACCTTCATGCCGCTGCCGGAGGCAATGCGTGCGACCTCCGCGGCGATGCCGCCGAAGCCGATCAGGCCGAGCGTCTTGCCGGTGAGCTGCATGCCGTCCTCGCGCAGCCAGCTGCCGGCGCGCATCTCGCGGTCCATCATCGCGATGACGCGGGCCGAGGCCCACATCAGCGCGATCGCGGATTCGGCGACCGCGGTGTCGCCGTAGCCCTTGATCAGATGTACGGAGATGCCGAGCTCGGCGAGCTCCTCCGGATTCATGTAGCTGCGCGCGCCGGTGCCAAGGAACACGACGTGCTTCAGGCCTGCGCATTTCTTGGCAATCTCGGTCGGAAGAGCGGTGTGATCGACGATCGCGATCTCGGCGCCGTCGAGGATTTCAGGGTATTTCTCGGGCTTGATGTCGGGATCCCGGTGGATGCGCACCTCGGGATCGCCGGGCTTCGTGAGCCGCTCCATGATCACGGCGAGGGCTTCGTTGGCGTCGACGAATACTCCGCGCATGGCTCTCTCCGGTCAGGATGCGACGCCGGCGATCGCCAGCACGGTATGCATGAGGACGTTGGTGCCTGCGGCGCAGTCGGGTTGCGTCGCGTCTTCCAGCTCGTTGTGGCTGATGCCGTCCTTGCACGGCACGAACACCATCGCCGCCGGCATCTTGGTGTTGAGGTTGCAGGCGTCGTGGCCGGCGCCGGAGGTGATGCGACGCGAGGAATAGCCGAGCGACTTGGCCGCGTTCTCGACCGCCGCAATGAGCGTGGGATCGAAATGCGTCGGCGGCTTGCGCCAGACCAGGTCGAGCTTCACCTCGACCTTGCGGCGCGCGGCGATCTCGGCAATCGCGGCGCGCAGATCGCGGTCGAGCGCGTCCATGATCGCGCCATCAGCGCTGCGGCCATCCACGGTGAAGGCGATCTCGCCGGGAATGACGTTGCGCGAGGGATTGGCGATCACGGCTTCGCCGATGGTGCCGACTGCGTGCGGCCCGTGCTTCTTCGCGATGGCCTCCATCGCCAGCACGATCTCCGACAGCGTTGCGAGAGCATCGCGCCGCAGCGGCATCGGCGTGGAGCCCGCATGGCTTTCGAAGCCGGAAATCTTGCCGTCGTACCAGAGCACGCCCTGGCCGGAATCGACCACGCCGATGGTCTTGCCTTCGGCCTCCAGGATCGGACCTTGCTCGATGTGCAATTCGACGAAGCAGCCGAGCTTCTGGAAGCCGACCGGCTTGTCACCGCGATAGCCGATGCTGTCGAGCGCCTGGCCGACGCTCACGCCTTCGGCGTCCTTGCGCGACAATATGTCGTCGGTGGTGAAATCGCCGACATAGGCGGCGGAGGCCATCATCGCGGGTGCAAAGCGCGAGCCTTCCTCGTTGGTCCAGTTGACGATGCAGATCGGCGCCTCGGTCTCGATGCCGGCGTCGTTCAGCGTGCGGATCACTTCCAGGGCGCCGAGCGTCCCCAGAATGCCGTCATACTTGCCGCCGGTCGGCTGGGTATCGAGATGCGAGCCGATACCGACGGGCAGCTTCGACATGTCGCGGCCCTTGCGCAGGCCGAACTGTGATCCGAGCGCATCGACGTGAACTTCCAGCCCGGCGTCTTCGCAGGCCTTGCGGAACCAGTCACGCACCTGCTTGTCTTCGTTGCTGAGCGTCAGCCGCCGCACGCCGCCCTTGGCCGTCGCGCCGAATTGCGCGGTCTCGTGGATCGAGCCCCAGAGGCGGGCGGAATCGATTTGCAAATTGGTGGTGGCTCGGCTCATGCGGTGGGTCTCTCAGTTGTCATTCCGGGGCGGCTCGAAGAGCCGAACCCGGAATCTCGAGATTCCGGGTCTGGTGCTGCGCACCATCCCGCGGAATGACGTCGAAGATTATCCGGCGCCTTTTTCAATGACCCGCCAGCGCGGGCGCGTCAACCGCGAGGCTGCTCTGCGCAATCTGCCGTGCCAGCTCGGCGACGCGCTCTACGGCGACCACGTCGGGCGAAGCCAGCCAGCTCGCGGTGAAGGTCAGCGGCGCGATGGCGAGATCGGTATCGAGCAGTTGCAGCCGTCCGTCGGCGAGCTCGTTCTCGACGATGGCGTCGGGGATCACGGCGATGCCGAGGCCCTCGACCGCCATGTGGATGACGGTGGCCAGAGAGGCCGATGCGTGCAGGCGGATCGGCGGCAGCTCCGGCCGGTCGAACACCTCGCGCACGACCTCGTAAGGCTTGGTCTTGCGCGGGAAGGTGATGATCGGAAATCGCGCGAGCTCCGCCGGCGTCACCGGGCCCTTGCCGAGGCCGAGCGAGGGACTTGCGAGGAATCCGATCGGATAATCGGCGAGCACACGATTGTGCACGCCGGAGGCGGACAGCGGTCCCACCACGAACGCAAGCTCGATCTCCTGGGCGAGCAGGCGCGCGGTGAGGTTCGGCGTGATGTCGACTTCGATCTCCAACGACAGGTTCGGATAGACCTGGTTGACGCTCTTCACGAGGCGCGGCAGCCAAGTGTGTACGATGGTCTCGGCGACGCCGAGCCGCATCACGCCCCGCATTGCCGACCGGTCGCCGATCTCCGCCATCATCGCGGCGCGCAGGCCGATCAGCTTCTCCGCATAGACCATCATCTGCCGGCCGCTCGGGGTCGGCGAGGCCACACGATGATCGCGGTTGAGCAGCTTCACGCCCATCTCGCGCTCGAGCTGGGCGATGCGCTGGGAGATCGCGGGCTGGGTCGTGTTGAGCCGCTGGGCGGCGCCGCGAAAGCTGCCGAGCTTCACCACCCAGAGGAATGTCTCGATCGACCTGAAGTCCAGCATGGAAGGATTTTCCCAGTCGATAAATCAGATTTATCGAGATTGATCAGAAACGAAGATTAGACTTTATAGCACGCTTAGTGTTGGCTTGTCTTTGTCGAGTTTATAGGCAGGTCGATCACATGACTGTTTTGGTGGCAGCGCAGCAAACTGAAACGGCCGACACCCTCCCGAGCCAGAGGGCCCGGCTCGCCTACCGCCAAGGCTTGGTCGCTTCCACTGCCGGCGTCGCCCCCGGCTTCGTGCAGGGCAATCTGGCGATCCTGCCGGCGGAATATGCCAGCGCCTTTCATCGCTTCTGCCAGCTCAATCCGAAGCCGTGCCCGATCGTCGGCATGTCCGATGTCGGCAGCCCCCACATCCCGGCGCTCGGCGCCGATCTCGACATCCGCACCGACGTGCCGCGCTATCGCGTCTGGCGCGACGGCGAAGTGGTGGATGAGCCGACCGACGTGACGACGTATTGGCGCGACGATCTCGTCACCTTCGTGCTCGGCTGCTCGTTCTCGTTCGAAGAGGCGTTGCTGGACGAGGGCATGCCGATCCGCCATATCGAGCAAAACGTACGGGTGCCGATGTACCGCACCAATATCGCCTGCGGCGAGGCGGGCCCGTTCGCCGGTCCCATGGTGGTGTCGATGCGTCCGTTCAAGCCGGCCGACGCGATCCGGGCGGTGCAGATCACTTCGCGCTATCCCGCCGTACACGGCGCGCCCGTGCATCTCGGCCATCCGCACCTGATCGGCATCAAGGACATCGCCAAGCCCGACTATGGCGATCCGGTGCCGGTCGCCGATGACGAAATCCCGGTGTTCTGGGCCTGCGGCGTGACGCCGCAATCTGTCATCAACGCCGCGAAGCTCCCGTTCGCGATCACGCACTCGCCCGGCCTGATGCTGGTGACCGATCTCAAGAACAGGACCATGGCCGTGATTTAGTGGGCAGCATTTGCTGCTTCTTCGAGCTTTACCGCATCCATCAATCGCTTCATTCGATCATTCGAATTCAGTCACAGAGGACTCTGCCATGACGATCACTCGCCGCGACGTGCTGTTAGGTGCCACCGCCACTGCCGCTCTCGTTCCGCTGGCAGCGCGCGCACAGACCTCGGAAGTCGTGATCGGCGTGATCTATCCGTTCTCCGGCGGCAGCGCCCAGCAGGGCGTCGACGCGCAGAAGGCCTATGAGACTGCGCTGGAAGTCATCAACAAGGACGCTGATTTCGACCTGCCGCTGGCGAAGGGCGAAGGCTTGCCGGGCCTCGGCGGCGCCAAGATCCGCCTCGTGTTCGCCGACCATCAGGCCGATCCCCAGAAGGGCCGCGCCGAGGCCGAGCGCCTGATCACGCAGGAGAAGGTCTGCGCCATCATCGGCACCTATCAGAGCGCCGTCGCCGTCACCGTCAGCCAGATCTGCGAACGCTATCAGGTCCCGTTCGTCTCCGCCGACAATTCCTCGCCGAGCCTGCATCGCCGCGGCCTGAAATATTACTTCCGCGCCGCGCCGCACGACGAGATGTACTCGGCCGCCATGTTCGACTTCTTCGATGCCATGAAGAAGAAGGGCACCAAGATCGAGACGCTGTCGCTGTTCCACGAGGACACCATCTTCGGCACCGATTCCGGCAACGCCCAGGCCAAGATCGCCGGCGAGCGCGGCTACAAGATCGTCACCGACATCAAGTATCGCGCCAACTCGCCCTCGCTTTCGGCCGAAGTGCAGCAGCTCAAGTCTGCGAACGCCGACGTGCTGATGCCCTCGAGCTACACCACCGACGGCATCCTCCTGGTCAAGACCATGGCCGAGCTCGGCTACAAGCCGAATGCGATCGTGGCACAGGACGCCGGCTTCTCCGAGAAGGCGCTCTATGATGCCGTCGGCGACAAGCTCGAAGGCGTGATCTCGCGCGGCACCTTCTCGCTCGACCTCGCGCAGAAGCGCCCGATGGTCGGCAAGATCAACGAGATGTTCAAGGCGCGCTCGGGCAAGGACTTCAACGACCTCACCTCGCGCCAGTTCATGGGCCTGATCATTCTTGCCGACGCCATCAGCCGCGCCAAGTCGACCGACGGCGAGAAGATCCGCGATGCGCTGGCGGCGACCGACATCCCGGGCGAGCAGACCATCATGCCCTGGAAGCGCGTCAAGTTCGACGAGGCCGGCCAGAACAACGACGCCGACCCGGTGCTGCTGCAATATGTCGGCGGAAAGTTCGTCACCGTCTTCCCGCCGCAGGCCGCGATCGCCGAGGCGATCTGGCCGATGAAGTGAGTCGGCCAGAACCAAGCAGTTTGGCGGTGCAGCCGACCGGGCTGTCTCCCGCGACGTCATTGCGAGCGAAGCGAATCAATCCAGAGATGTATCCCGGGAGACAGTCTGGATTGCTTCGTCGCAAGGGCTCCTCGCAATGACGGAGAAGGCAATTTCCGCGCTCGTTCAGAGCGCATTTCGGGGGACAGACTTTTGACAGCCCAAGCCATTATCCAGAGCCTTGCAAGCGGTCTGCTCATGGGCCTGCTCTACGGACTGATCGCGGTCGGCCTCGCGCTGATCTTTGGACTGATGGACGTCACGAACTTTGCCCATGGCGAGTTCCTGATGATCGCGATGTACCTGTCCTTCTTCCTGTTCGCGTTCTTCGCGATCGACCCCTTGCTGTCGGCGCCTTTGGTCGCCGCCGCACTCTTCATATTCGGAGCGGTCGTCTACCTGCTCCTTGTCCGCTTCGCCATGCGGGCCAAGGCCAATGCCGGCATGGTGCAGATCTTCACCACCTTCGGCCTCGCCATCGTGATGCGCGGCCTCGCGCAATACTTCTTCACGCCGGACTATCGCAGCATTCCGCAGTCCTGGCTCGGCGGCAAAACCATTTCGGTTGCCGGCATCTTCCTGCCGGAACCGCAGCTGGTCGGTGCGCTGGTCTCGATCGCGGCCTTTGCCGGTCTCTATTTCTTCATCCACCGCACCGACTTCGGCCGCGCACTGGAGGCCACGCGTGAAGATCCCGGCGCGGTGGCGCTCGTCGGCATCGACAAGAACCGCGTGTTCGCGTTCGGCTGGGGCCTCGGCGCCGCGCTGGTCGGCCTCGCCGGCGCGATCATGGCGGTGTTCTTCTACATCTATCCCGACGTCGGCGCCTCCTTTGCCCTGATCGCCTACGTCACCGTGGCGCTGGGCGGCTTCGGCAGCGTGTTCGGCGCCTTCGCCGGCGGCATCATCGTCGGCCTCGTCGAAGCGGTCACCGCTCTGGTGCTGCCGCCGTCGCTGAAGTCGGTCGGCATCTACGCGGTCTATCTGCTGGTCGTGTTCATCCGGCCGCGCGGCCTGTTCGGATCGATCTGATGGACAAGGATTTTGCAGCGCGGCGCCGCCGCGACCTCTTCATCGCCGCGGTGCTGGCCGCGATTGCGGCGCTGACTCCGTTGTTCGTGAAAGACGTCGTCGTCCAGAACATCCTGATCCTGACGCTGATGTATGCGGGGCTTTCGCAAAGCTGGAACATCCTGTCCGGTTATTGCGGTCAGATCTCGCTCGGCCACGCACTGTATTTCGGCCTGGGTGCCTACACCACCGAGCTGCTGTTCACCAAGTTCGGCGTACTGCCCTGGTTCGGCATGCTGGCAGGCGGCGTCGTGTCGGCGCTGATCGCGATGGGCCTCGGCTATCCCTTCTTCCGCCTGCGCGGCCACTACTTCGTGATCGCAACCATCGTCATCGCCGAGATCGGGCTGTTGCTGTTCCACAATTGGGAATGGGCGGGCGCCGCGATGGGCATCACCATTCCAATCCGCGGCGACAGCTGGCTGAAATTCCAGTTCCTGCGCACCAAGCTGCCATATTTCTATTTCGCGCTGGCGCTGTGCTGCCTCGCCTGGTTCGTCACCTGGTGGCTGGAGGACTCCAAATGGGGGTTCTGGTGGCGCGCGGTGAAGGACAACCCGGATGCGGCCGAGAGCCTCGGCGTCGACGTGTTCAACTCCAAGATGGGTGCGGCCGCGGTCTCTGCCTTCCTGGTTGCTGTCGGCGGCAGCTTCTACGCCCAGTTCGTCTCGTACATCGATCCTGAGAGCGTCATGGGTTTCCAGTTTTCGCTGCTGATGGCGCTGCCCGCCGTGCTCGGCGGCATCGGCACTCTGTGGGGGCCGGTGTTAGGGGCCGCCATTCTGATCCCGCTGACCGAGCTCACGCGCTTCAAGTTCGGCGGCTCGGGGCGCGGTGTCGACCTCATCGTCTACGGCTCGCTGATCGTTTTGATCTCGCTGGCCTTGCCGCGGGGGCTGCTCAGCCTGTTTTCACGCCCGAAGAAGACGGGAGCCGCACGATGACCGCGCTCCTCGAAACCCGCGGCGTCTGGCAGCGGTTCGGCGGCCTTGTCGCCAACAGCGACGTCTCGATCTCGGTCGGGCGCGGCGAGATCGTCGGCCTGATCGGCCCCAACGGCGCCGGCAAGTCGACGCTGTTCAATCTCATCGCCGGCGTGCTGCCGCCGACGCAAGGCTCGATTCTATTCGATGGCGAGGACGTCACCCGCATGCCGGCGGCCGTACGCTGCCAGCGCGGTGTCGGGCGCACCTTCCAGGTCGTCAAGAGCTTCGAGACCATGACGGTCATCGACAACGTCATCGTCGGCGCGCTCGTGCGCAACACCGTGATGCGTGAGGCCCGCCGCAAGGCGCATGAGGTTTTGGAGTTCACCGGCCTCGCGGCGCGCGCCGACGTGCTCGCCAGCGACCTCGTGCCGGCCGAGAAGCGCCGCCTCGAAGTTGCCCGCGCGCTTGCAACCGAACCGAAGCTGCTGCTGCTCGACGAGGTCCTCACCGGCCTGACGCCCACCGAGGCGCAGACCGGCGTCGCGCTGGTACGCAAGGTCCGCGATGCCGGCATCACCGTCTTGATGGTCGAGCATGTCATGGAGATCGTGATGCCTTTGGTCGATCGTGCCATCGTGCTCGACCTCGGCAAGGTGCTGGTCGAGGGCAAGCCCGCAGAGGTGGTCCGCGATCCCAAGGTGATCAAGGCATATCTGGGAGATCGTCATGCTGTCGGTGCGTGAAGTCACGACCGCCTATCAGGGCCTGGTCGCGATCTCCGCGGTCAGCATCGAGGTCACCAAGGGCGAGATCGTCTGTGTCGCCGGTGCCAACGGCGCCGGCAAGTCGACCCTGCTGAAGTCGATCGCCGGTGCCGAACGCCCGCGTTCGGGCAGCGTGACTTTCGACGGCAAGCAGCTCAACGGCATGGCGCAGCACCACATCACGGCGGCCGGAATCGCCTACGTGCCGGAGAACCGCCGCCTGTTTCCGCGTCTGTCGGTGCGCGACAATCTGCGTCTCGGCAGCTATCTCTACCGGGGTGAGGCGAACCGGGAAGGGCCGCTCGATCTCGTCTTCAACCTGTTTCCGCGCCTCTCCGAGCGCCTCGACCAGCGCGCCGAGACGCTGTCCGGCGGCGAGCAGCAGATGCTCGCGATCGGCCGCGCGCTGATGACGCGCCCGCGGCTCTTGATGCTGGACGAGCCCTCGCAGGGCATCATGCCGAAGCTGGTGGACGAAATCTTCCAGGCGGTGATGCGCATCCGCGACGCCGGCATGACCGTGCTGATCGTCGAGCAGCGCATGGCCGAATGCCTCGAGATCGCCGACCGCGCCTACATCCTGCAGACCGGCCGCGTGCTGATGCAGGGCCCGGCCGCGGAGATCAAGGGCAATCCCGACGTCAGGAAGGCGTATCTGGGGCTGTAGGTGCTATCGTCATTGCGAGGAGCCCGCGACAAAATTGCAGAGCAATTTTGCGCTGGCGACGAAGCAATCCAGATTGTCACCGCCCAGGCAGTCTGGATTGCTTCGCTGCGCTCGCAATGACGCAGTTAGAGCGGAGCTCAGTTCCCGTGCCCGTGCTCGGGCAACGTCACCCCAAATACCTTCACCAGATCGTTCACCTGCTCCGGCGACAAATAGCGCGGGTTCATCCCGCGCAGCAGCAGGTACAGCTTCGCCGTCTCCTCCAGCTCCTCCGTCGCGAACACGGCGGCTTCCAGCGTGTCGCCGGCAACGACTGGGCCGTGATTGGCGAGCAGCACGGATGAGTATTTCCCGCCGAGGCCCTTGATCGCGTCCGCGACCGCGGGATCGCTGGGGCGGTAATAAGGCACGAGCGCGGTGGCGCCGCATTTCATCAAATAATAGGCCGTCATCGGCGGCAGCGCGGCGCGGGGATCGATCTCGGGCAGCATCGACAGCGCGACCGAATGGGTGGAGTGCAGATGCACGATCGCCCGCGCGCTCCCACGCGTGTCGTAGAGCGCATTGTGCAGAGGAACTTCCTTGGTCGGCGCATCGCCCGAGACCAGCCGGCCCTGCTCGTCCAGCCGTGACAGCTTTGCGGGATCGAGGAAGCCGAGCGAGGCGTTGGTCGGCGTCACCAGCCAGCCGCCATCGTCCATCCTGACGCTGATATTGCCGGAGGAGCCCGGCGTCAGCCCGCGCTCGAACAGCGACCGTCCGAACCGGCAGATATCCTCGCGCAGTCGCGTCTCGTTGCTCGTTTCAGCTTTCATGGCCGACATGCCTGCTTGTCTCACGCTTTGGCAGCGCGGCCAAGCCGTGATATCGGTTCGCCGAGCCGCCGCCAAGGCCGGCCATCCGGGAAACGTTCGCAAGGATCAGTTGCATGTCCACCTCTATGCCGCAGAATCAGCGCATCGCCATCATCGGGCTCGGCTCGATGGGGTACGGCATGGCGGCCTCACTGAAGCGGGCCGGTCACGCCGTGACCGGCTGCGACGTTTCGGCGGACGCTGTCGCGCGCTTCGTGAAGGACGGCGGTGCGGGAGCCAACACGCCTGCCGAAGCGGCCAAGGGCGCGGACATCGTCGTCAGCGTCGTCGTCAATGCTGCACAGACCGAGGCGATCCTGTTCGGCAAGGACGGTGCCGCCGAGGCCATGCCCGACGGCAGCGTCTTCATCTCCTCCGCCACGATGGACCCCGACGTGGCGCGGCGCCTCGCCAAGCAGTTGGAGGCGACCGGCCGGCATTATCTGGACGCCCCGATCTCCGGCGGGGCGCAGCGCGCCGCGCAAGGCGAGCTGACGATCCTCGCCTCCGGCAGTCCTGCCGCTTTTGCCAAGGCGAGGCCGGCACTCGATGCCATGGCCGCCAAGCTCTACGAGCTCGGCGATGCCGCCGGCCAAGGCGCCGCCTTCAAGATGATCAACCAGCTGCTCGCCGGCGTGCACATCGCCGCCGCCAGCGAAGCGATTGCGTTTGCGGCCAAGCAGGGCCTCGACATCCGCAAGGTCTATGAGGTGATCACGGCATCCGCGGGTAATTCCTGGATGTTCGAGAACCGCATGCCGCACGTGCTCGACGGCGACTACACGCCGCGAAGCGCGGTGGAGATCTTCGTCAAGGACCTCGGGATCATCCAGGACATGGCGCGCAGCGCCCGATTCCCGGTGCCGGTCTCCGCCGCCGCGCTCCAGATGTTCCTGATGACCGCGGCCGCCGGTATGGGCCGCGACGACGACGCATCGGTCGCGCGCATGTATGCGCAGGTCACCGGCGTCAAGCTGCCTGGCGACAAGTGAGTAAGGGGATTTCGATGCCGCGTTTCGCCGCCAATCTCTCGATGATGTTCACCGAGGTGCCGTTCCTCGACCGTTTCGACGCCGCCGCGCAAGCCGGCTTCACCGCCGTCGAGTTCCTGTTTCCCTATGAACATCCCGCCGAGGCCGTCGGCGAACGGCTCAAGCGCAACAGTCTGACCCAAGCGCTGTTCAACCTGCCGCCGGGCGACTGGAACGCCGGCGAGAAGGGCTTTGCGGCGCTGCCGGCGCGGTTCAATGATCTCAAGGCAAGCCTGGAGACGGCGCTGCCTTACGCCAAGGCGACCGGCGTCAAACGCCTGCATCTGATGGCCGGCATCGCCAACCGCGGCGAACGCGTCGCGATCGAGGCCTTCTACAAATCGGTGGCATGGGCCGCGGAATTCTTTGCGCCCCATGGCATCGACGTCGTGATCGAGCCGATCAATGCCCGCAACGTGCCCGGCTACTTCCTCAACGATTTCGGTTTCGCGCGTGACCTGATCCAGGAACTCCGGCTTCCGAACCTCAAGCTCCAGTTCGACATCTATCACTGCCAGATCATCCACGGCGACGTCACCATGCGCTTGCGCGAGATGATGCCGATCATCGGCCACATCCAGATCGCCAGCATTCCCTCGCGCAACGAGCCCGATGGCGAGGAGCTGAACTACCCGTTCCTGTTCGAAGAGCTCGACCGGCTCGGCTATGCCGGCTTCGTCGGCTGCGAATACAATCCGCGGGGCAAGACCACCGACGGCCTCGCCTGGTTTAGGCCCTATGCCGGAGTGAAGCCGTGACCCTCGCATTGGGCTGCATCGCCGACGACTATACCGGCGCTTCCGATCTCGCCAACACGCTGACGCGCGCGGGCCTGCGCACCGTGCAGACCATCGGCGTGCCCTCGGACGACCTCGCGCTGCCCGAGGTCGATGCCGTCGTGGTGTCGCTGAAGAGCCGCTCGATCGAGGCGGGCCTTGCCGTGTCGCGTTCGCGTGCGGCGGACAAATGGCTGCGCAGTCGCGGCGCACTTCATGTGCTGTTCAAGATCTGCTCGACCTTCGATTCCACCGATGCCGGCAATATCGGCCCGGTGATGGACGCGCTGCGTGCCGATTGCGGCGAAGATGCCGTTCTGGTGACGCCGGCGTTCCCGGAGACCGGCCGCACGGTCTACCAGGGCAACCTGTTCGTCGGCGCCGTGCCGCTGAACGAGAGCCCGCTGAAAGATCATCCGCTCAACCCCATGCACGATTCCAACCTGGTGCGCGTGCTCGCGCGTCAGAGCGGGACGCAGATCGGTCTCGTCGACCTCGCCACCGTCGCACGCGGCGCCGATGCCGTGCGGGCGCGGCTGGCCGAGCTTGCGGGCAAGGGCATCGGCGCCGCCATCATCGACGCCGTGTTCGACCGCGACCTCGAAACCATCGGCCTCGTGGCCGCCGAACATCGCCTGTCGGTCGGTGCCTCCGGCATCGGCCTTGGGCTCGCGCGCGCGCTGGTATCGACGGGCAAGGTCAAGTCGGCAACGGCGAGCAGCGAAGCCGGCGCTGCCGTTGGCGGATCGGTGGCGTGTCTTGCCGGAAGTTGCTCGCAGGCGACGCTTCAGCAGATCGCGAATGCCGAGCGTGTCATGCCGGTGTTGCATCTCGACCCGGACCGTATTCTTACGGGTGCGGCCGAGGCGCAGCGTGCACTGGACTGGGCAAGGCCGCGACTGCCCGATGGTCCGGTGCTGATCGCGTCGAGTGCGACACCCGATCAAGTCGCCGCGCTTCAGGCGCGTCATGGTCGTGATGCGGCCGGGCATGCCATCGAGCAGACGATGGCCGACATTGCCGAAAGCCTTGTAAAATCAGGTGTCCGGCGTTTGGTCGTTGCCGGTGGCGAGACATCCGGCGCCGTGGTGGATCGGTTGAAAATTCCCGGCTTTCTCGTAGGAGTGGAAATTGCCGCGGGCGTTCCGGTGCTGCGCGCGGTCGGTAGTGAAGGCGACATGCTGCTTGCTTTGAAGTCCGGCAATTTTGGCGGTGCGGAGTTTTTCTCGGACGCGCTTAGGCTTATGCGCTGAGCGCAGAGCGTTCTTAGCCCCCCATTCATTTCTTTCGGTTTCCGTACCCGTACGGAGTCGCAGTTAACATCCGCGCAGGTGCTTTGGTGCGTGATGTCGGCGCTGCTCCCTTGTTTGATTCGTAATTCCCGGACGCGCGCCCGCGCCATCACAACGAGACCCGATTATGTTTGCCAAGCTTTCCATCCGCGCCAAGATCACCGGCGTCGTGGCGTTCCTTTTGATCGCGATGACCGGCATGGGCCTGCTCGCCGTCATGAAGATGCGGTCGATGAACGCCAATACCGTCGACATCACCACGAACTGGATGCCGAGCGTCAGGGTGATCGGCGATCTGCGTGCCGCGGTCATCACCTATCGGAACGTGGTGCGTCAGCACATGCTGGCCGAGGCCCTGGAAGACAAGCTCGCGGTGGAGAAGACCGCTGCCACCGTGACCGAGGCGCTCGCCAAGACCCGCGGCAAGTACGAGCCGATGATTGCCTCCGCGGAGGAGCGGGCGCTCTACGGCCAGTGGTCCAAGCTCTGGGACGAGTACAAGAAGGGCACCGACGAGGTGATGGCCTTGTCGCGCAAGGAGGCCGGCAAGATCCCGCGCGAGGCCCAGGAGCTCAACTCCAAGACGGTCAACAAGATCGGGCTCCAGGCGGATGAGGTCCTGAACAAGGACATCGAGCTCAACACCAAGGGCGGCGAACAGGCCGCTCAGGACGCCGCCGACAGCTACACCAACGCGTTCATGCTGGTGTCGGTCATTCTCGGCATCGCGGTCGTGATCGGCATCGGCCTCAGCTTCTATCTCGTCCGCGACGTCTCGAACGGCATCAATTCAATCACCGAGCCGATGCAGGCGCTGGGCCGGGGCGACCTTTCCGCAGAGGTTCCGCATCGCGGCGAGAAGACGGAGATCGGCGCCATGGCCGACGTGCTCCAGATCTTCAAGGAGGCGCTGATCGCCAAAAAGGCCGCGGACGAAGCTGCGGCCGCGGATGCCGAAGCCAAGATCGAGCGCGGCCGCCGTGTCGACAACATCACCCGCGAATTCGAAGCCATGATCGGCGAGATCGTCCAGACCGTCTCGTCGGCCTCGACCCAGCTGGAGGCCTCGGCCTCGACGCTGACGTCGACCGCCGACCGCTCCCAGCGACTGGCGACCACGGTTGCCAGCGCTTCGGAGGAAGCCTCGACCAACGTGCAGTCGGTAGCCTCTGCCACCGAGGAGATGGCCTCGTCGGTCGGCGAGATCAGCCGTCAGGTGCAGGAATCGGCGCGGATGGCCGGCGATGCCGTCGGCCAGGCGCGCGCCACCACCGAGCGCGTCAGCGAGCTGTCGAAGGCGGCGTCCCGAATCGGCGACGTCGTCGAGCTGATCAACACCATCGCAGGTCAGACCAACCTGTTGGCGCTGAACGCGACCATCGAGGCGGCGCGTGCAGGCGAAGCCGGCCGCGGCTTTGCGGTGGTGGCCTCCGAGGTGAAAGCGCTCGCCGAACAGACCGCGAAGGCGACCGGTGAGATCGGCCAGCAGATCTCCGGCATCCAGGCGGCGACCAACGACTCGGTCGGCGCGATCAAGGAGATCTCCTCGACCATCGAGCGTCTCTCGGAAATCTCGTCGGCGATCGCGGCGGCGGTGGAAGAGCAGGGCGCGGCAACGCAGGAGATCGCCCGCAACGTGCAGCAGGCCGCGCAGGGCACGCAGCAGGTCTCCTCCAACATCACCGACGTGCAGCGCGGCGCGACCGAGACCGGCACGGCCTCATCGCAGGTGCTGTCGGCGGCGCAGATGCTGTCGAACGACTCGGGCCGTTTGAAGAATGAGGTCAGCAAGTTTTTGACCAACGTCCGCGCGGCGTAAGCTGCGACACCAGACCCTGGCACCAACGAACGGGCGGCGCTGCAAGCGCTGCCCGTTTTTCTTTCGGCGGTAGCATGATGTCGCCTGCAGGTAGCATCATGTTGGACCAACCGTAATCGTACGGGCCCGCCGTTTCATCGATGGTTAAATCGCATTTACGACAATTGGGGTGAGGGCGGCTTCGCGTTGGAGACGATCCCGATTGGAATAATCCATTTTGCATTCCTTTTAAGGAGGCTTCCAATGCGCAAGAATTTTCCCGTCACCGATGTCGAATATCCGGTCAGCGACGAGACGCTGATCGTCTCGCGCACCGACCTCAAGGGCAAGCTCAGCTACTTCAACGAGGACTTCATCGCGGCCGCCGGCTTCACGTCGGCGGAGCTCATGGGCCAGCCGCACAATATCGTCCGTCACCCCGACATGCCGCCCGAGGCGTTCGATAATCTCTGGGACACGCTGAAGGCCGGCAAGCCGTGGCTCGGCGCAGTGAAGAACCGCCGCAAGAACGGCGACTTCTACTGGGTGCTGGCGACGGCCTCTCCGATCCGCGAGAACGGCGAGGTCAAGGGCTATACCTCGATCCGTACCAAACTGCCGGCCGACCAGCGCAAGCTCGCCGAAGAGGTTTACACCGCAATCCGCGAGAAGAAGCCGCATGGCTATCGCATCGACGCCGGCATCATCCGCCGCCGCTCGTGGCGCGACCGCTTCAGCGTCTTCACCGGCACGCTGAAGGCACGCCTCGTCACGACGATCGCACTCCAGGTGCTGTTCATGCTCGCACTCGGCATCGGCGGCGCTCTCGCCTCCGGTGGCTCGGCCAGCCTGATCCTGTCGACACTGGCCATCGTCGGCGCCGCTATCGTGGGGTTCGCCGGCCTTGCGACCATGCGTGCGATCCAGGGGCCGATGCAGCAGCTCAACGACACTTTGCTCAACCTCGTGCAGGACAAGCTCGACAATCGCATCGTGATCGAGCGCGACGACGAGATTGGCGAAGCGCTGCGTAACCTCCAGACGGTGCAAACCATCGTTCGTTTCAGCCGCGACGAGGTGCAGGCGGTGCAGCGCCGGGCCGAGGCGCAGCGCAAGGCCGACATGACCAAGCTTGCGGACGGTTTCGAGGCCGCGATCGGCGAGATCGTCGAGACCGTGTCGTCGGCGGCCACCGAGCTCGAGGCTTCGGCCTCGACGCTATCCTCGACCGCGGGTCGGGCGCAGGAATTGGCGACGGCGGTCGCAACCGGCTCGGAGGCGGCCTCCAGCAACGTTCACTCGGTGGCTTCGGCCGCCGAGGAAATGTCGTCCTCGGTGCGCGAGATCGGCCGGCAGGTGCAGGATTCCTCCCGGATCGCGAGCGAAGCGGTCAGCCAGGCGCAGGCCACGACCGAACGCGTCAGCGAATTGTCGCGGGCGGCATCGCGGATCGGCGACGTCGTTGAGCTCATCAACGCAATCGCCGGCCAGACCAATCTGCTGGCGCTCAATGCGACGATCGAAGCGGCACGTGCGGGCGAGGCCGGACGGGGCTTCGCCGTCGTGGCCTCCGAGGTCAAGGCCCTCGCCGAGCAGACGGCCAAGGCCACCGGCGAGATCGGCCAGCAGGTCGGCGGCATTCAGGCGGCGACGCAGGATTCGGTCAGCGCCATCGGCGAGATCAGCGGCACCATCGCGCGCTTGTCGGAGATCGCTTCGGCGATTGCGGCGGCCGTGGAGCAGCAGGGCGCGGCAACCCAGGAGATTGCGCGCAACGTTCAGCAGGCCGCTCAGGGCACCCAGCAGGTCTCGTCCAATGTCGGCGACGTCCAGCGCGGCGCCTCCGAGACCGGCTCGGCGTCTTCGCAGGTGCTCTCGGCGGCGCAGATGCTGTCCCGCGATTCCAACCGTCTGAAGCTCGAAGTCGGCAAGTTCCTGAATTCCGTCCGGGCGGCGTAGCGATCGGCCGCATAGCTGCGATGTCGATTCCGCAGTGCGATAGCAGGGAAGTGAATGCAGGATAGTTCTGGTTATTAGCCTTTCGCGCGGTGCTCGGGTAAAGGAGGGAAGAGGATCCCCGTGGGGGCGGATCCCCTTCCTTGCTAGACCCGGATTTGCCTGGCGCATGATTGCACTGGTCCGTATTGCCCTGAGCCGGCCCTATACGTTCGTCGTGCTCGCGCTTCTGCTGCTGATCATCGGACCGCTCGCGGCGCTGCGCACCCCGACCGACATCTTCCCGGACATCCGCATTCCCGTCATCGGCGTGGTCTGGCAGTACACCGGCCTGCCGCCGGACCAGATGTCGGGCCGCATCACCACGCCGTTCCAGCGTGCGCTGACGACGACGGTCAACGACATCGAGCACATCACCGCCAATTCCTACAATGGCTTTGGCATCATCAAGATCTTCTTCCAGCCCAACGTCGACATCCGCACCGCCAACGCCCAGGTCACCGCGATCTCGCAGACGCTGCTCAAGCAGATGCCGCCGGGCGCGACACCGCCCCTGATCCTGAACTACTCCGCCTCGACCGTGCCGATCATCCAGGTGGCGCTGTCGGGAGACGGCCTGACCGAACAGAACCTCGCCGATATCGGCATCAATCAGCTCCGCACGCCACTGGTGACCGTGCCCGGCGCGGCGATCCCCTATCCGTTCGGCGGCAAGCAGCGCCAGGTCCAGATCGACCTCGATCCCACCGCGCTCCAGGCCCGCGGCCTGTCCGGCCAGGACGTCGCCAACGCGCTCGCGGCCCAGAACCTGATCACGCCGGTCGGCACCCAGAAGATCGGCTCGTTCGAATACAACATCCAGCTCAACAACTCGCCGCTCCGGATCGACGAGCTCGGCAATCTGCCGATCCGGACCGTCAACGGCGCCATGGTCTATGTGCGCGACGTCGCCTCCGTGCGCGACGGCAATCCGCCGCAGACCAACATCGTCCATGTCGACGGCAACCGTTCGGTGCTGATGATGGTGCTGAAGGCGGGTGCGACCTCGACGCTCGACATTATTTCCGGCATCAAGCAGAAGGTGGTCGAGGTCAAGGATCAGCTGCCCGACGCGCTCAAGATCGGCTTCATTGGCGACCAGTCGGTGTTCGTCCGCGGTGCGATTCAAGGTGTCGCCTTCGAAGGCGTGATCGCGGCACTGCTGACCAGTGTCATGATCCTCCTGTTCCTCGGCAGCTGGCGCTCGACCGTCATCATCGCGGTCTCGATCCCACTCTCGGTGCTGGGGGCCATCATCATGCTGTCGGCGATCGGCGAGACACTCAACATCATGACGCTCGGCGGCCTCGCGCTCGCGGTTGGCATCCTCGTCGACGACGCCACGGTGACGATTGAGAACATCAACTACCATCTGGAGCAGGGCAAGCCGGTCGAGCAGTCGATCCTCGACGGCGCCAACCAGATCGTGACGCCGGCCTTCGTGTCGCTGCTCTGCATCTGCATCGTGTTCGTGCCGATGTTCTTCCTCACCGGGGTGGCGCGCTTCCTGTTCGTGCCGATGGCGGAAGCCGTGATGTTTGCGATGATCTGGTCGTTCATCCTGTCGCGCACACTGGTGCCGACCATGGCGAACTATCTGCTCAAGGCGCATGTCCATCATGACGGCGCCGCGCCGAAGTCGCGTAATCCCCTGGTCTGGTTCCAGCGCGGCTTCGAGGCGCGGTTCGAGCGCATCCGCGGCTTCTATCACGGCTTGCTGGGTCTCGCGCTGGCGCATCGCGCGGTGTTCGTGATCGGCTTTCTCTGTGTCGTGGGGGCGTCGTTCGCGCTGGTGCCGTTCCTGGGGCGCAATTTCTTCCCCGCGGTCGATGCCGGCAACATCCTGATGCATGTCCGCACCCAGGTCGGCACCCGCGTCGAGGAGACCGCCAACCAGCTCGCCGACGTGCAGAAGGCGGTCCGCAAGCTGATTCCCGGCGAGATCGAGACCATGACCGACAACATCGGCATGCCGATCTCCGGCATCAACATGACCTACAACAACACTGGCGTGATCGGCCCGCAGGACGGCGACATCCAGATCAAGCTGAAGGAGGGCCACAAGCCCACCGAGGAGCATGTGCGCGTGCTGCGCGAGCAGTTGCCGCGGCTGTTCCCCGGCGTCAGTTTCGCATTCCTCCCCGCCGACATCGTCAGCCAGATCCTGAATTTCGGCGCACCGGCGCCGATCGACCTGCAGATCCGCGGTGCCAATCTCGCCGCCAACTTTGCTTATGCCAACAGCCTGCTGGCCAAGGTGCGCAGGATCCCCGGCGTCGCCGACGCGCGCATCCAGCAATCGCCGAACAACCCGACCTTCAACATCGATGTCGACCGCACCCGTGCTCAATATGTCGGTCTGACCGAGCGCGACGTCACCAACAGCCTCGTGGTCAATCTCGCCGGCTCCTCGCAGGTGGCGCCGACCTACTATCTCAATCCCGACAACGGTGTGTCCTATTCGATCGTGATGCAGACGCCGCAATACCAGATCGACTCGCTGAGCGCGCTGCAGACGCTGCCGATCACGGCGGCCGGCAATGCGCAGTCACCGATCCTCGGCGGCATCGCCGACATCAAGCGCTCGACCTCGAGTGCCGTGGTGTCGCAATACGACATCCAGTCGATGGTGCAGATCTTCGCCACCACGTCGGGCCGCGATCTCGGCGCGGTGTCCAGCGACATCCGCAAGGTGATCGCCGACACCGCCAAGGACGTGCCGAAGGGCTCCTCCGTGGTGCTGCTCGGCCAGGTGCAGACCATGAACAGCGCCTTCACCGGCCTTCTGTTCGGCCTGCTCGGTGCGGTCGTGCTGATCTACTTCCTGATCGTCGTGAACTTCCAGTCCTGGTCCGATCCGTTCGTGATCATCACCGCCTTGCCGGCCGCACTCGCCGGCATCGTCTGGATGCTGTTCGCGACCGGGACCACGCTGTCGGTCCCCGCGCTCACCGGCGCCATCATGTGCATGGGCGTTGCCACCGCCAACAGCGTGCTCGTGATCTCCTTCGCCCGCGAGCGCTATGCCGAACTGGGCGATCCCATCGCGGCCGCCCTTGAAGCGGGCTTCGTCCGGTTCCGCCCTGTCCTGATGACCGCTCTCGCCATGATCATCGGCATGGCGCCGATGGCGCTGGGGCTGGGCGAGGGTGGCGAGCAGAACGCCCCGCTCGGCCGCGCCGTGATCGGCGGCCTGATCTTTGCAACGTTTGCCACGCTGGTATTCGTTCCCGTGGTGTTCAGCATGGTACACAAGAAACAAGGCGCCAAAGTCGCCGCCTCATTGGAGACCCCGCATGTCGCCCACTGAATCCGGCTCCCCGGTCTCGCACCGGAAACTGGGCATCTTCGGCGTGGTGGCGCTGATTGCGGCTGGCCTCGTCGTCGGCACCGGCATCCGCGCCCGCGAGGAGCAGGGCTCCAAGCTGAGGGAATGGACCGACGACCAGGCCATTCCGAGCGTGGCGGTGACGCAGCCGAGCGCCAAGGCGCTGAGCGCGACCATCGACCTGCCGGGCCGGCTGGAAGCCTATTACCGCGCGCCCATCTTCGCTCGCGTCCCCGGCTATCTCAAGAGCTGGAGCGCCGACATCGGAGCGCGCGTCAAGGCCGGGCAGGTGATTGCCGAGATCGAGGCGCCCGATCTAGACCAGCAGCTGCTGCAGGCGCGCGCCGACCTTGCCAGCCAGCAGGCCAGCGCCAGGCTGTCGGAAGCGACACTGAACCGGCGGAAGACGCTGGTCGCCTCCAACTTCGTCTCCGCGCAGGAGATCGACGAGCGCACCGCCGACCTCTCCAACAAGAACGCGGCGGTTCGCTCGGGCCAGGCCAATGTCGAGCGGCTGGAAGCGCTGGCCGGCTACAAGAAGATCACCGCTCCGTTCGACGGCGTGGTGACGGCGCGCGATACCGACGTCGGCGCGCTGATCAATGCCGGCGGCGGCTCGGGCCCGGCGATGTTCGTGATATCGGACATCACCAAGCTGCGCGTCTACGTCAACGTGCCCCAGAACTACGTGCCGGCGATCAAGATCGGCGCCAAGGCCACGATCACGCTGCCGGAATATCCCAACCGGACCTTCCAGGCGACGGTGGAGGCTTCCTCCCAGGCCGTCGACGTCGCCTCGGGGACGACTCGTATGCAGCTTGGGCTGGATAATTCGAGCGGCGAGCTGATGCCCGGCGGCTACGCCAGCGTGAAGCTGAGCCTGCAGCGCGACTCGGCGCCGCTCAGCATTCCCGCCAGCGCCCTGATCTTCAACGGCAGCGGCCTGCGTGTCGCCACCGTCGGTGCCGACGACAAGGTGCTGTTCAAGCCGGTGACCATCGCGCGTGATCTCGGCCGTGAGATCGAGCTCGCTTCGGGGATCGCGCCCGACGATCGCGTTATCACCGCTCCGCCGGACGGCCTGTCGGATGGCGATCAGGTCCGCGTCGTCGGTGCCGGCGCCAAGGGCAAGCCGACAACCGCATCGGAAAAGCAGGCGCCGAAGACCTGAAACAGGATGAGTTTTGGTTGAAGCGATGTGGGCTCAGGGCTCGATTCACCTCTCCCGCAGGGAGAGGTCGGAGCGCATCGAAGATGCGGTCCGGGTGAGGGGATCTGGTCTCGCTGAGTGCCGCGGCCCCTCACCCGGATTGCGCTGGACGATGCTTCGCATCGCCAGGGCAATCCGACCTCTCCCCGTCGGGGAGAGGTGAATCACCGGCAGCCCGAAGAATCTAATTTCATCATGCTCTAGTGCTGTCTCGTGCCCCGGACGCAGCGCAGCACGAAGTGGTGCGCTGCTGAGCGGGGCCCATCTCTCCGCCTTGTACTTTGTAGCTTTCTGGGTCCCGGCTCTGCGGAGCGGCATTGCATGCCGCACCGCGTCCGGGACACGAGAGGGAGTTACGCCACCCGCCACTCCGGCACGCCATCGGCGGCCATCGCGATCTCGCCGTGCGAGCCCACCGGCGTGCGATCCATGGTCAGCAGATGGGCCAGCGTCGCGCCGTCGCTCGCCGGGATCCGCGCCAGCGTGCGCCGGTCGTCCGCCGTCCGCAGCATCACCACGCCATGCTCGACATCGCCGCCACGGCCGTAGAGCACGGTAAAGCTCTCGACCTTGCCCTTGCCAGAGGCCTCGTCAACGAACTCCGGAACGGCGCGCTTGTTGCGGTCGGCTTCGCCTTGCACGCTCGTCTCCTGCGCCAGCGCTTCGCGCGGTGGCGCCTTCGCCACCACCAGCGCGTGATGCTTGGTGACGAAGCCGCCCTGGCCGTAAAGCAGACCGAGCCTGGCGCCGTCGCGCACACGCCGCACCATCGCACAGGCCGCATGCGTCATGTAGGTGTTGAGCGGCGCGCCGAAGAAGGTAAGGCCACCGGTCACGGTCGGCTGCACGTCGGCGCCGAGACCGAGCGTCCGCCGCGCCATCTTGGGCACGCAGGGGAAGCAGCTGTAGAGCTCGATCGCGTCGAACTTCTGGCCGTCGCCGCCGGCAAGGTCCATCACCGCTTTCAGCACCGCGTTCTGCGGATGGCTCTCATAGAACTGATCGCGCAACAGATAGTCGCGCGGCTCCTCCGCCGAGGCGCCGCCCAGCGGATAGACCAGTCTGTCCTCGGCGATGCCGAGTGCGCGCGCCTTGGCAAGGCTGGTCAGCAGCAGGGCACCGCCCATGTTGACGCTGGGATTGGCGACCATGAGCTTGTTGTAGGGCCACGCGATCAGGCGGTTGTCTGCGGTCGGAGTCGTGATCTCCTCCGGCGCATAGCGCCGCTTCAGCCAGGCATTGGGATTCTGAGCGGCGGCCTCGGAATAGCGCGACCACAGCGTGCCTGACTCCGCCATCGCCTCGCGCGGGGTCTGGCCCCAATGCGCGGAAGAGGCGGCCTCGTAGAACGGATAGACCGTGACAGGGCGGAACACGCCGAGCTTCACCGCCAAGGGCTTCTGGAACGCCGCGCCGCGCTTGGGCTCCTCGACGTCATGTGCGAATGGCGTCCATGGCAGCTTGACGCCGGCACGCTCGGCCTTGGTCGCGGTCGACTGCGCTTCCGCGCCGCAAACGGCCGCAACCGTGCATTCGCCGCGCGCGATGCGCTTGGCCGCCTCGTGGATGTAGCGGATCGGGCTCTCGCCGCCGACCGGGCCGTAATAGCAATGCGCCGGCGAAACGCCGAGGCGCCGTGCCAGCAGCTGCTCCGGATCGCGATAGCGCCAGCTCAGGAAGTTGACGACGTCGAGCGACTGCACCTCACCAAGCAGTTTCGCGCCGGCATCCGCCTCCGCGCGCCGCAATGCTTGCTCCAGGAGATCGAGCGGCTCGAGGCCTGCGGTGATCTCCTTGGGACGGTCGACGATCTCGCCGATGCCGACGATGACGGGGATGCGGTCTTCGGGGGTAGTCGTCCTGTCGGTCATGGCCTCAATTCACGATATCAGTTGTTCGTCATTGCGAGCGCAGCGAAGCAATCCAGAATCGGTCCGCGGCGGCAGTCTGGATTGCTTCGCTGCGCTCGCAATGACGATGTGGACGTTACTCCGCCACCAGCGCATTCATGTGCTCGACGGCTTCGGCAAAATCTTCCTTGAACTCCTGCACCACCGCGCCTGCGGACTTCACGCTGTCAATCAGGCCGACGCCCTGGCCGACGAAATAGCTGACGAGATCGCGCGCCCGCGCGTTGCCGCCCGCGGCGGCACGGTCGATCGCGTTGAAGGCGTCGCGGCTGATGATGCTCTGCAGCGGCATCGGCAGCGCGCCGGGGCTCTCCGGTGCGCGGTCCCAGGCGTCGGTCCAGACCGAGCGGAGCTGTCGCGCCGGCTTGCCGGTGCGGCCCTTCGATCGCACCGCGTCGCGCGATGACGCCGCGATCATCTTCTCGCGGAAGATCTCCGTGGTCTCGGCTTCCACCGTCGCAAGCCACACCGAGCCGGTCCAGGCGCCGGCCGCGCCCATCGCCATGCAGGCCGCCATCTGCTGACCCGTCATGATGCCGCCGGCCGCCAGCACCGGCACGTCGCGGATCTCTTTGATCGCCTTGATCACCTCCGGCACCAGGACCATGGTCGAGACCTCGCCGCAATGGCCGCCGGCCTCGGTGCCCTGCACCACGAGGATGTCGACGCCGGCCGCGACCTGCCGCAGGGCGTGCTCCTTGGCGCCGACCAGGGCGGCGACTGGCACGCCGTGTTTCTTGCCCATCTCGATCATCGCCTTCGGCGGCACGCCCAGCGCATTGGCGATCAGCCGGATCGGATGATTGAACGAGACCTCGAGCAGCTCCAGCGCGGTCTTTCCGTCGAACGGCTGGGGGTGATCAGCTGCGACCTCGGTGGTCGTCAGCTCAATGTCGTATTTCTTCAGGAGATCGCGCGTGTACCGGCGGTGCTCCTGCGGCACACGCGCCTCCAGGCTCTTCCAGGTGACGTCCTTCTCGCCTGCCGTCGAGATGTTCTCGGGGATCAGCACGTCGATGCCGTAGGGTTTGCCGTCGACGTGATCGTCGATCCATTTCAGCTCGCGTTCGAGCGTATCGGGCGTGTGCACGGTGGCACCTAGCACGCCGAATCCGCCGGCGCGGCTGACGGCAGCCACGACATCGCGGCAATGGCTGAAGGCCAGCAGCGGGAACTCGATTCCCAGCATGTCGCAGATCGGCGATTTCATGGCTCTCTCCCGGCGGCCTTCGTCGCTGTTGTTGCTTGCTTGCGAAGGCCGTTCGACGCTAGCGCATTGTCATCTGCGATGCCAAGCCGGATTTGGCCGCGCATCTTGCGTGCAGGCGCCGCGCAGCGAACGCGCCATTCCGCTGCACAAAATAAGCAGATCAGGGCTCGCCGATTTGCCTCTTGCGCTTTGGCAAGGTCAAGAGAATGCTGGCTGACAACAACAGAAAACGATCAGGGAGCGCCAACCAATGTCGCCAGCGCAAACCAGTCCGGCTCAGGCCGAAGAAGTCTACGACGTTGTCGTGGTCGGCGCGGGCTTTGCCGGCATGTACATGCTGCATCGCTTGCGCGGGCTCGGCTTCTCGGCGCGCGTCTACGAGCAGGGCGGCGGCGTCGGCGGCACCTGGTACTGGAACCGCTATCCCGGCGCGCGCTGCGACGTCGAGAGCATGCAGTATTCCTATTCGTTCTCGGAGGAGCTGCAGCAGGAATGGGACTGGAGCGAGCGCTACGCG
The DNA here is from genome assembly GCF_045571495.1 of Bradyrhizobium centrosematis. Lineage (NCBI taxonomy): Bacteria > Pseudomonadati > Pseudomonadota > Alphaproteobacteria > Hyphomicrobiales > Nitrobacteraceae > Bradyrhizobium > Bradyrhizobium centrosematis. Next base: position 5,243,712 of record NZ_CP120703.1, on the reverse strand, counting down.
CCGCAGGCAGAGATCTTGAAATATGCCAACCACGTGGCGGACCGTTTTGATCTGCGCCGCGACATCCAGTTCGACACACGTGTGGAGCGCGCAATGTTCGACGAGCGTGCGAAGCGCTGGCGCGTGACGGTCTCCGGCGGCGACACCGTCCAAGCGCAGTTCGTCGTGCTCGCAACCGGGTGTCTGTCGAATGCGCGCAAGCCGGACATCAGGGGCCTCGAAAGCTTCAAGGGCCCTGTCTATCACACCGGCAGCTGGCCGCACCAAGAGGTCGACTTCACGGGCTTGCGCGTCGGCCTGATCGGCACGGGATCGTCGGGCATCCAGTCGGCACCGATCATCGCCGCGCAGGCGAAACATCTCACGGTGTTTCAGCGCACCGCAAATTTTTCGATTCCCGCGCGCAATGCCGCGTTGAGCGAGGAGGAGCGCGATGCGTTCCGCAGGAACTATCCGGAGGTCCGCCGCTTTGCCCGCGAGGTCGCGCGCAACGGCATCTATGCCGAGCAGCCCGATCGTAGCGCGCTCGAGGACACAGACGATGTCAGGCGTGACAAATACGAGAAGCGCTGGGCGCGCGGCGGGCTCACCTTCATGTACGCCTACAACAATCTCGGCCTCGACCGCACCGCCAACGACACCGCCGCAGATTTCGTACGCGGCAAGATCGCCGAGATCGTGAAGGACCCCGAGACCGCAAAGCTGCTCCAGCCCAACAGCCATCCGATCGGCACCAAGCGCATCTGCATCGACACCGATTATTTCGCGACCTTCAACCGGCCCAACGTCTCGCTGGTCGACATCAAGGCCAATCCGATTCAAGAGATCACCGCAAATGCCGTGCGCGTCGCCGGGAAGGACCACGAGGTCGATGCGCTGGTGCTGGCGACCGGCTTCGATGCCATGACCGGATCGGTCGCGAAGATCGACATTGCCGGCCGCAATGGGCAGACGCTGAACCGGAAATGGGCGGAAGGCCCGAAGACCTATCTCGGCCTGATGAGCGCGGGCTTTCCGAACCTCTTCATCATCACTGGTCCGGGTAGCCCGTCGGTGCTGTCCAACATGATCGTGTCGATCGAGCAGCATGTGGACTGGATCGCCGATTGCCTCGTCCACCTGCGCAAGCAGGGGTTCGCGACCATGGAAGCGGGCAGGGAGGCCGAGGACAAATGGGTCGCCCATGTCAACGAAGTCGCCCAGGGCACGCTCTATCCGCAGGCCAATTCCTGGTACATGGGCGCCAACGTCCCCGGCAAGCCGCGCATCTTCATGCCCTATATCGGCGGCGTCGGCGTCTATCGCCGGATCTGCGACGAGGTCGCGGCAAAGGGATATCAGGGGTTCGTGATGGAGCGGGCGGAGCAGCCGCAGGCTGCGGCATCGTAGGCAGCACGCACTCTCGCCTGGTCATTCCGGGGCGTCGCGGAGGCCTAGCCATGACAAAACGTGAAGTTGCCGCGCCACGCAATGCATCGGGGCGCCCTTGTCATCGGCCATCCCAGGGCTAATTAATGCAGGCGCATCTTTCTGCCGGAGCCCCCGCATGACCGATACCCCCGCCTACGTGCCGCCGAAAGTCTGGACCTGGAACAAGGAGAATGGCGGGCAATTCGCCAACATCAACCGGCCGATTGCCGGTCCCACCCATGACAAGGAGCTGCCGGTCGGCAAGCATCCGCTTCAGCTCTATTCGCTGGCCACGCCGAACGGGGTGAAGGTCACGGTGATGCTGGAGGAGCTTCTGGCGCTCGGCCACAAGGGGGCCGAATATGACGCCTGGCTGATCAAGATCGGTAACGGCGACCAGTTCGGCAGCGGCTTCGTCGACATCAACCCGAACTCGAAGATCCCGGCGCTGATGGACCGCTCCGGACCCGAGCCGATCAGGGTGTTCGAATCCGGCTCGATCCTGTTCTACCTTGCCGAGAAGTTCGGCGCCTTCCTGCCGAAGGACGTCAAGACCCGCACCGAGGCGATGTCCTGGCTGTTCTGGCAGATGGGCAGCGCGCCCTATCTCGGCGGCGGCTTCGGCCATTTCTACGCCTACGCGCCGTTCAAGATCGAATACGCCATCGACCGCTTCGCGATGGAAACCAAGCGCCAGCTCGATGTGCTCGACCGGCGCCTTGCCGATAACGAGTATCTCGCGGGCAAGGACTATACCATCGCCGACATGGCGGTGTGGCCCTGGTACGGCGCCCTTGCCAAGGGGCTGGTCTACGGCGCTGGCGAATTCCTTTCGGTGCAGGACTACAAGAACGTGCAGCGCTGGACCGACCAGATCGCGCAGCGCCCCGCCGTGAAGCGCGGCCGCATGGTCAACCGCATCTCCGGCGATCCCGCCAGCCAGCTCCACGAGCGTCACGACGCGAGTGATTTCGAAACGAAGACCCAGGACAAGGTCGCCCCTGCGGCGTAGGGCACTTTCTTCACCTCCCCGCTTGCGGCAGGGCTATCGCATTTGAGAGCTTTTCCCTGCGGCCATCCTTCGAGACGCCGGCTTTAGGCGGGCTCCTCAGGATGAGGACTGAGTACGTGGCTGCAGTTTCAACGGGCACTGGCGCCCATTAGCCTCATCCTGAGGAGGCGCGTAAGCGCCGTCTCGAAGGACGAGGCGTGCGCGCAGGCCGTCGCGGGGCGAGGGAGCGCACCGTTGCCGCGGCCTATTTCTTCACGCCCTCCGCTGCCGGAAACACCACGCGGTCATCGGTGCGGCAGTAGCGGTCGGCGAACATGCGGCCGATCGGGTGATAGCGGTCCATGTGCACCCGCATCGCCGTGTCGTCCCACAGCACGTCGCGGATGTGGAAGTGGAGGCCTTCGCCCATGATCAGCCGGCGATCGTCGTTGACGTCGATCAGCTTCCAGAGCTTGCACTCCATCGCCCAGGGCGTGTCGGCGAGCCTGGGCACGGCGACCTTCGTCGAGGGCGCAAGCTTGAGGCCGAGATAGTCCGGCTCGCCGACGTCGGGCGGAAAATCGCCGCTGCTCTCGTGCATGGCCCGCGCCAGCGATTCGTCGGCGAGGTTGACCACGAACTCACCGGTGCGCTGGATGTTGAGATAGGTGTCCTTGTCCTGCCCGTTCGGTTTGCGGTTGGCCGCGAACATGCAGAGCGGCGGATCCTCGCAAAAGGCGTTGAAGAAGCTGAACGGGGCGGCGTTGACGACGCCGGTCGGCCCGACCGACGTCACCCACGCGATCGGCCGCGGCAGGATGAAGGAGGTCAGCACCTTGTAGCGCTCGCGTGGCGTCAGGTCGCTGGCGGCGTAGTCCATGGTGGCTCCTGGGCAAGTCGTCATTGCCGGGCTTGACCCGGCAATCCATCAATCCTGAAGAAATGTTCCATTCCATGGATGCGCGGGTCAAGCCCGCGCACGACGAGTGGGGATCACGCCATGCTGAGCTCGTGCCGTCCCACCACCATCCAGTGCACCTCGTCCGGACCGTCGGCGAAGCGCAGGTGGCGGACGTCCTGGTACATCTCGGCGAGCGGGGTCCAGTGCGAGATGCCGGTGGCGCCGTGCATCTGGATGGCCTGGTCGATGATCCTGCAGGCGCGCTCCGGCACCATGGCCTTGACCATGGAGACCCAGACGCGGGCCTCCTTGTTGCCGAGCACGTCCATCGCCTTGGCGGCCTTCAGCACCATCAGCCGCATCGCCTCGATCTCGCAGCGGGCCTGCGCAATGATCTGCATGTTGCCGCCGAGATGGGCAATCTTCTTGCCGAACGCCTCGCGGGTGAGGCCGCGCTGCACCATCAGGTCGAGCGCCTTCTCGGCCTTGCCGATGGTGCGCATGCAGTGATGGATGCGGCCGGGACCGAGGCGAAGCTGCGAGATCTCGAAGCCGCGGCCTTCGCCGAGGAGGATGTTCTCCTTCGGCACCCGCACATTGTTGAAGCGCATATGCATGTGGCCGCGCGGGGCGTGGTCCTGGCCGAACACGTACATGGGCCCGAGCACCTCGACGCCGGGCGTGTCGCGCGGCACCAGGATCTGCGACTGCTGCTTGCTCGGTGGCGCGTCCGGATTGGTCTTCACCATCACGATGAGGATCTTGCAGCGGGGATCGCCGAGACCGGAGATGTAGTATTTCTCGCCGTTGATGACCCATTCGTCGCCGACCAGCTTCGCGGTCGTCGAGATGTTCTTGGCGTCCGAGGAGGCGACGTTCGGCTCGGTCATGACATAGGCCGAACGGATCTCGCCGTTGAGCAGCGGCTTCAGCCACTTCTCCTTCTGCTCCTTGGTGCCGACGCGCTCCAGCACCTCCATGTTGCCGGTGTCCGGCGCCGAGCAGTTCATGGTCTCCGACGCCAGCGGGCTCTTGCCGAGCTCGGCCGCGATATAGGCGTAGTCGAGGTTCTTCAGGCCCTGGCCGGTCTCGTCATCGGGCAGGAAGAAGTTCCAGAGGCCTTCCTGCTTGGCCTTGTTCTTGGCCTTCTCCAGCACCTCGAGCTGCTTCGGCGTGAAGCTCCAGCGATCCTCCTTGCCTTCGCCGGCCTTGGCGAACTCGATCGACATCGGCTCGACGGTGTCGCGGATGAACTTCTTGACGTGATCGTAGAGCGGCCGGACCTGGTCCGACATGCGGAGGTCGTTGAGCTCGTCGCCGGGATTGAGGGTGTAGTTGGTGGTGCGGGGAATGTAGGTGTGCTTTGTCATTGTTCCTCCCGGAGGCCTTGAGTTCGTGTTGGCGCTCAGAATAGTCGCAGCGCGGCCAAAGTGCGAGCGTGCATTTTCAGGCGCGAGGCCATGCCATCCGATGGAATATCGCGAGAGCGTTTGAAATGTTGTTTGAATGGGACGCGCAAGTGGGCTGGAGCGCCGTCCGATCCCCAGGACTCCGTCATTGCGAGCGTAGCGAAGCAATCCAGAATCTTACCGCGGCGGCAGCCTGGATTGCTTCGTCGCACCAGTGCAAAATTGCTTCGCAATTTTGTCACGGGCTCCTCGCAATGACGAGGAGAGACCTCAAGCGGGCATCCGGTGCATCGCGCAGATCTTGTTGCCGTCGAGGTCGCGCAGATAGGCGAGGTACAGCTTGCCGCCCGGGCCCTGACGGATGCCGGGCGGATCCTCGATCGACTTGCCGCCGGCTGCGACGCCCGCCGCGTGCCATGCATCGACCTGCTCCGGCGAATTGGCCGCAAAGCCAATCGTGCCGCCATTCGCGCAAGTCGCCGGCTCGCCGTTGATCGGCTTCGACACCGAGAACACACCGGTCTTGGTGATGTAGAAGATGCGATGGCCGTCGACCCTGGCCGGTCGAACCTCGAGCGTGCTCAGCAGATTGTCGTAGAACGCCTTGGCCTTGTCGAGATCGTTGGTGCCGATCATGATGTGCGAGAACATTTGCCCATTTCCCTCAGAGTGCGTAGCCCGGATGGAGCGCAGCGAAATCCGGGTCTTGCTTGCTTTTTGTGGTCCCGGACTACGCTTCGCTCCATCCGGGTTACGAACTAGAACGCCGTATAGCCGCCGTCGATCACGAACGTATCCGCGGTGTGATACGACGACGCCTTGCTCATCAGATACACCGCGATGCCGCCGAAATCGCTCGCTTCGCCGAAGCGGCGCTGCGGAATGCGGGGCATCACGTTGGCGACGAATTTCTCGTTGGCCATGATGCCTGCAGTCATGTCGCTCTTGATCCAGCCGGGCAGGATCGCGTTGGCGGTGACGCCGTGGCGGGCGAGCTCGACGCCAAGCGCGCGCACCAGCGCGTTGATCGCGGCTTTCGTTGCCGCATAGTGCTCGTTGCGGGCGGTGCCGAAGATCGAGGCAAGGCTCGAGGTTGCGACCAGCCGGCCGAAGGGATCGCCGGCATTGGCGCGCTCGGTCATGTGCCTGGCCGCGGCCTGGAAGGCGTGGAACACGCCGTCGAGATTGGTCGCGAACATCGTGCGCCATTCCTCTTCGGTGCGCTCGATGAAGGAGCGCCGGCCGCCGCCGCCGATGCCGGCATTGGCGAAGCAACCGTCGACCCGGCCGAAAGTATCGAGCGTCGCCTTCATCGCGGCATTGACCGAGGCCGCATCGGTGACGTCGACGACGCGGGTGTCGACCTTGCCTGAGAGCCCCGCCATGCTCGCGGCCGCAGCCTTGTTCTTGTCGGGATTGCGGCCCCAGATCGAGACGTTGCAGCCCTGGCCGGCGAGCGCCTGCGCGATGCCGAGACCGATGCCGCCATTGCCACCGGTGATCACGGCGACGCGGCCGGCGAGGTCGAAAAGGTTCATGGCGCGTTTCCTGTTCTTACTGGAGATCCTGGCATGCGGCGCATCAGCCGCTGCGCGCAAGATTGCTTGCTATGCTCTGATCACCATGGACAAGACCGCGCCAAAAATCAAATATGCGCCCCGGCAAACGAATTCCGGTCTGCGAAACTGACGCAGGCGCAACTGACGAGGAAACCATGCAGTTCAAACACGTCACGCTCGACTTCGATGGCTCGGTCGCGATCCTCAGGCTCGACCATCAGGAGGTGATGAACGCGGTCTCCGTGGACATGCTGGGCGGCCTTGCCGAGGCGCTCGATACGATCGAGGAGAAGAAGGACGAGGTGCGCTGCGTGGTGCTGACCGGCGCGGGCCGGGCCTTCTGCACCGGCGCCAACCTGCAGGGGCGCAACAACCAGTCGAAGAAGACCAAGGCCGGCCTGACGCTGGAGACCGGCTTTCATCCCTTCCTGCGCCGCATCCGCAACCTGCATTGCCCCATCATCACGGCCGTCAACGGCCCGGCCGCCGGTGCCGGCATGAGCTTCGCGCTGCTCGGCGACATGATCTTGTGCGCACGCTCGTCCTATTTCCTGCAGGCGTTCCGCCGCATCGGGCTCGTGCCGGATTGCGGCTCGACCTGGCTGTTGCCGCGCCTCGTCGGCCGCGCGCGCTCGATCGAATTGTCGCTGATGGGCGAGCGGCTGCCGGCCGAGAAGGCACTGGAATGGGGCCTCGTCAACCGCGTCTATGACGACGGCGTGCTGATGGAGGAAGCGATGAAGCTCGCGCGCGAGCTCGCCAGCGGCCCGACGGTGGCGTTGGCGCTGATCCGCAAGCTCTATTGGGACAGCCCCGAAAATTCCTTCGAGGATCAGCTCAATCTCGAATTCCAGTGCCAGCTCCGCGCCGGCGACACCCAGGATTTCCGTGAGGGCGTCGGCGCGTTCCTGGAGAAACGGCCCGCGCAGTTCAAAGGCAAATGATCGAGGCCGAACTCTCCCGCAGTGTCCGGCGCTGGTGCAAGGGCGCGACCGGCGTCACCGGCGCGGCAAAGCTCTCCGGCGGCGCCAGCCAGGAAACCTGGCGCTTCGATATCCTGCATCCGGATGGAGTGATCGGCGCGATCCTGCGCCGCTCGCCGAAAGGCTATGGCGCCGCGCCAACCCGCGCGGCCGGGCTTGCCGCTGAAGCGCAGCTGATGCAGCTCGCCTTCGAGGCCGGCGTGCCGTCGCCGCGCGTGATGCATGTGCTGACGGTCGAGGACGATCTCGGCACCGGCTTCGTCATGCAGCGGGTCGAGGGCGAGACCATCGCCCGCAAGATTCTTCGCGATGACGAGTACGCGGCGGCGCGCCCGATTCTGGCGCGGCAGATCGGCGGCATTCTCGCCGGTCTCCATCGGCTGCCGCAGGACAAACTGCCCGTGTTGCGCAGCAGGTCGGCGACCCAGGAGATATCCGAGTTCGAGCGCGACTATCGCAGCCTGAACTGGCCCAAGCCCGTGTTCGAGCTGGCGCTGCGCTGGCTGCGCGACCACGATCCCGGTCCCTCGGCCGAGACCACGCTGGTGCATGGCGATTTCCGCAACGGCAATCTCATCATCGGCGCCGACGGCGTCCGCGCCGTGCTGGACTGGGAGCTCGCCCATCTCGGCGACCCCATGGAGGATCTCGGCTGGGTCTGCGTCAACTCATGGCGCTTCGGCGAGATCGACAAGCCCGTCGGCGGCTTCGGCTCGCGCGAGGAGCTGTTCGCAGGCTATGAGGCGGCTGGCCGCAAGGTCGACGCCGCGCGCGTCAAATTTTGGGAAGTGATGGGCACCTTGCGCTGGGGCATCATGTGCGGCGGCATGATGCAGCGGTTCCGCGAAGGGCCGGATCATTCCATGGAGCGCGCCATGATCGGCCGCCGCGCCTCCGAGACCGAGATCGATCTGTTGCGGCTTCTGGCGCCGCGCGGGAGCTGACACATGCAAGACGAGCCGACACCGATCGAGCTGACCAAGGCGGTCGCCGATTTCCTCCGCAACGACATCACGCCGCTGATCTCCGGCCACCAGGCCTTCAAGCTGCGCGTCGCCATCAACATCCTCGATCTCGTCACGCGGCAACTGACGAGGGAGGAGGGGAGCGATGCTGCGGAAGTCGAGCGTCTGCGCGAGCTGCTCGGCGAGAACGGCTCGGTCATGGAGCTCAACCGCGTGTTCGCCGATCGCATCGCCAGGGGCGAGATCGATCTCGCAACCCCGGGCCTCGCCGAGCATCTGTGGGCGACCACGATGGACAAGCTCGCGGTGGATCAGCCGAACTACGCGTCGTACAAGCGGGAGCTCGGGCGGGGCGGGTAGGCGGCAGCTACATACTCCGTCATTCCGGGGCGTCGCGCAGCGACGAGCCCGGAATCCATTTATCCGCGCGTTCTGTTGCTTGATGGATTCCGGGCTCGCGCCTGACGGCGCGCCCCGGAATGACGGCGCAAGACGCGGTCACTTCCCCACCCATTTCGGCGGCCGCTTCTCCGAGAACGCCTTCGGGCCCTCGATGTAGTCCTGCGAGGCCACCATGGCCTTCACGGCCGGATAATCCCGCTGCTCCGCGATCGCCTGCTCCAGCGAGACGCCGAGCCCCTTCTGGATCGCCTGCTTCGAGGCGCGGATCGACATTGGCGAGTTCTTGGCGATCATCTCGGCCCAGCGCAGCGCGGCGGCGAGCGCCTCGCCCTGCGGCACTACCTCGTTGACGAAGCCGAGCTCAAGACCTTCCTTGGCGCTGACATGCCGGGCGGTGAGGATCATGCCCATGGCGCGCTTCAGGCCGATCTGTCGCGGCAACCGGTGCAGGCCGCCGGCGAGCGCGGCAAGGCCAACCCGCGGCTCAGGCAGGGCGAAGGTTGCGTTCTCCGCGGCGATGATCAGGTCGCAGGCCAGCGCGATTTCGAAGCCACCGCCCATGGCAACGCCGTTCACGGCAGCGATGATCGGCTTGTCGCAGTCGAAACGCGAGGTGAGGCCGGCAAAGCCGCCCTTGTCCCAGCCTCGCTTTCCCCCGGCCGCCTGCCACTTCAAATCGTTGCCGGCGCAGAACGCCTTGTCGCCGGCGCCTGTGACGATTGCGATCCACTGCTCAGGGTCCGCGGAGAAATCGTCGAACACTTTCTGCAATTCGAAATGCGCATCGGTGTGCAGCGCGTTGTAGACCTCGGGCCGCGACAGCGTCACGATCGTGATCGGCCCCTTGCGTTCCACCTTTGAGAATTTCAGCTCCATCGCGCGCTCCCGGATTTTCTTTCGAAGGAATATTGGCGCCATACTACCGTGCGGGTCCGCCTGAGCACCATCGAATTGCGCAAAGCGCCTTGCGCCTTCGGCACGTCTCGCCTTGCTTGACTTGGACGTGCTCTTCTCACCTTAATCGTGCGAAGCAAGAACGCGCCTAGCGCCTTAACGCAAAACGATAAATCATTCCGGGAGAGAACCCTTGGATTTCTCATTGCCTGCCGATCTCGTCGCCTATCTCGGAGAACTCGACCGTTTCATCGAATGCGAGATCAAGCCGCTGGAGGAAGCCGACGACAACATCCGCTTCTTCGACCATCGCCGCGAATGGGCGCGCACGGATTTCGAGAATGGCGGCCTGCCGCGCCATGAATGGGAAGCGCTGCTGCGCAAGGCCAAAGATCTCGCCGATGCCGCCGGGCATCTGCGCTTTCCCGTGCCGAAGCAATATGGCGGCAAGGACGGCTCCAATCTCTGGATGGCCGTGATCCGCGAGCACTTCGCCGCAAAGGGCCTTGGCCTGCACAACGATCTCCAGAACGAGCATTCCATCGTCGGCAATTTCCCCGTCGTCACCATGCTTGATCGCTACGGCCGCGACGACCAGAAGGCGATGATCGACGGCTCGATCAGGGGCAAGTACCGCATCACCTTTGGATTGACGGAGCCGCATCACGGCTCGGACGCCACCCACATGGAAACGCGCGCGGTGCCCGCGACCCGCGACAACGTCAAGGGCTGGATCATCAACGGCGAGAAGATGTGGACGACCGGCATGCACGTCGCCACGCACTGCGCGCTGTTCGCGCGCACCAGCGGCAATGACGGCGATGCCCGCGGCATCACCTGCTTCCTGGTGCCGGCCAAGAGCCCCGGCGTGAAGGTCGAGGAATACATGTGGACCTTCAACATGCCGACCGACCATCCCCGCGTCAGCTTCACCGATGTGTTCGTGCCGGAGAATGCGCTGTTCGGCGAGGTCGGCCGCGGCCTGTCGCTGGCGCAATGCTTCGTGCACCAGAACCGCATCCGCCAGGCCGCAAGCTCGCTCGGCGCTGCGGTCTACTGCATCAACGAGAGCGTCAAATATGCCCGAGAGCGCAAGCCGTTCGGCCGGGCGCTCGCGGAAAACCAGGCGATCCAGTTCCCGCTGGTCGAGCTCGCGACGCAGGCCGAGATGCTGCGCCTTCTGATCCGCAAGACCGCCTGGGAGATGGACCAGCTCACCGAGGAGCAGATCGAGCGCACGCTCTCCGACCGCGTCTCGATGTGCAATTACTGGGCAAACCGCCTCTGCTGCGAATCCGCGGACCGCGCCATGCAGGTCCACGGCGGCATGGGCTATTCACGCCACAAGCCATTCGAGCACATCTACCGCCACCACCGCCGCTATCGCATCACCGAAGGCAGCGAGGAGATCCAGATGCGGAAAGTGGCGGGGTTCCTGTTCGGCTATATGGGGCCGGGGAAGCATTGATAAGCCGTTCTGAATGCGACGAGCGTCTTGCGCGGCGGCAGTCTGGATTGCTTCGTCGTATCCGCGCAACGATGTGGAGAGAGAGAGAAACGCCTCTCTTCTCCGTCATTGCGAGCGCAGCGAAGCAATCCAGCATCTCTCAAAGGAGGTAGTCTCGATGGCTGCGCCTCGAGGCTAATTCACCCGCCGATCCTTGCCCGCCCAATACGGCTCGCGCAACTGCCGCCGCAGGATCTTGCCACTTGGATTTCGCGGCAGTGCCGGCAGGAACTCCACGCTCTTCGGCGTCTTGTAGCCGGCGATGCGCGTCCGGGTAAAGTTGATGATGTCGGTGGCGGTCGCCTCCTTGCCGGGCTTCATCACCACGACGGCCTTCACCGCCTCGCCCCATTTCTCGTCGGGCACGCCGATCACGGCGGCTTCTGCGACATCAGGGTGATCGCACAGCGCGCTCTCGACCTCGGCAGGGTAGATGTTCTCGCCGCCGGAGATGATCATGTCCTTGATGCGGTCGTGAATGTAGAGATAGCCGTCCTCGTCCATGTAGCCGGCATCGCCCGTGCGCAGCCAGCCGTCGCCGCGCAGCGTCGCAGCGGTGGCCTCCGGCAGATTCCAGTAGCCCGCCATGTTGGAGCCGGAGCGCGTCGCGATCTCGCCGACCTGGCGCGGCGGCAGCGGCTTGCCGGCCGGATCAAGGATGGCGATCTCGACGCCCGGCAGCGCCTTGCCGGCCGAGCGCATCCGCTCCAAACCTTCCACGTGATCCTCGGGCGGCAGCGCGACGATCGTGCCGGTCGTCTCCGTCATCCCATACAGCTGGACGAAGCCGCATTTGAAGACCTCGATGCATTCCTTCAGCAGCGCCGCAGGGATCGGCGAGGCGCCATACAGCATGTATTTCAGTCGCGAGAAGTCCACCGTCCTGGCGCGCGGCTGCCGCACCACGAACTGCATCGCCGCCGGCACCATGAACAGTTTCGTGATGCCCGACTGCTCGAAGAAATCCAGAATCTTGGTCGGGTCGAACTCGCGCGCGATCACGCCGCGCGCCCCGTGATAGAGCCCCATCACGCCCCAGCCGGAGCCGCCGATGTGGAACACCGGCATGGCGACCAGCGACACGTCGTCGGTCGACCACCGGTTCCACTCCGGCTTGTCCTCGGCATTGCCTGATTGCACGAGGTTCAGGAAGTTCGCGTGGCTCAGCATCGCGCCCTTGGGCTTGCCGGTCGTGCCTGACGTGTAGAGCTGGATCGCGACGTCTTTCGGGTCGATCGGCAGCTTGGGATCATTGCCGCTCTGCGCATCGCGCCAGGCCGTAAAATCCGGCCATTCCGCTGCGCCGTCCTCGGTGGTGATGATGGTCCGCACGCCCGGAACCTGATCCCTGATCTGGCGCACCTGCGTGATGAATTCCGGCCCGACGAACAGAACCGGCGCCTTGCAGTCCGAAACGATGAAGGCGACCTCGGGTCCGGCGAGCCGCCAGTTCACCGGCGCCATCACGACGCCGGCCTTCATCGCGCCCATCAAGAGCTCGAAATAGATGTCGCTGTTCTTGCCGAGATAGGCGATGCGGTCGCCGCGTCCGCCCCCCATCGTAAGGAGCGCGTTGGCGACCTTGTTGGTCTTGACGTCGAATTCGGCAAAGCTGGTGACGCGGCCCTCGAACTCGTAGGCGATAGCGTTACCGCGGCTCTTGGCGCGCTCGCGCACCATGTCGGGCGAGGTTCGCCAGTTTCTGTGTGGACATGTTTCTCCCGTGGCGTTTTGTTTTATGCCGGGGAGTGTGGCGACATCCGCGGATGAAGACAAGATGGGAGCCCGGCTGTCGTCCCGGCCAAGCGCGCCATAAGCGCGCGCAGATCCGGGACCCATACGCCGCAGCAGGGATTTGGCGCAGACTCGGGGTTACCTTCTCGCCCCACACGTCTCCCTGTGGTCATAGGTCCCCGCGTTCGCGAGGAAGGGAGTGCTAGTCCCTCACAGCGCCTCGCATGCGCAAAGCGCCATCACCCTCGCTTCGCGCGGTCCTTCTCGTTCTGCGCCATGATGCTCTCGCGCGCGGTCTTCCAGTCGTCGTCGCTCCAGTCGCGGAGCTGATAGAAGTTGCCGCCCATGGCAAGCGCCTGCGCGCCGTCCATTGCGATGGTCTCGCCGTTGATCCAGTCGCAGCCGCCGGAGATCAGGAACACCGCGAGGTTCTGCAGTTCCTCCATGGTGCCGACGCGGCCCATCGGGTTCATCGCCTTGGTGCGCGCGCCGGCCTCGTCGCCGGGCTTGATGCGCTTGCTCATGCCTTCGGTCGGGATCTCGCCCGGCGCGATGGTGTTGAGGCGGATGCCGTAGCGGCCCCATTCGGTCGCGAGCGACATCGTCATGGCATGGATTGCCGACTTGCTCATCGCCGACGGCACCACGTAAGGCGAGCCGTTGCGCACCCAGGTCACGGTGATCGAGACGACGTTACCGGGCTGCTTGTCCGCGATCCAGCGCTTGCCGACCGCATGGGTCACGTAGAACGTGCCGTGCATGACGATGTTGGCGACCGCGTCGAAGCCGCGCGGCGACAGCTCCTCGGTACGCGAGATGAAGTTGCCGGCGGCATTGTTGATGAGGTCGGTGAGGCCACCGTCGCGAAAGATGTTTTCGACCATCTCGTCGACCGCGAGCGCGTTGCGGATGTCGACGCCGTGGCTGGTGACGCGGCCGCCATAGAGGTCCATCAGCTCGGTGGCGGTCTCGTCGCACACGATCTTGCGGCGACCGCAGATGTGCACCTCGGCGCCGAGCTGGAGGAAGCGCGCCGCCATCGACTTGCCGAGACCGGTGCCGCCGCCGGTGACGAGAATGCGCCGGCCGGCCAGAAGATTTTCCTTGAACATGGCTGTTTCCCCCGTAGGGATTGTCAGTTAATTGGTCGATTGACTAAATCCGGCCGCCAGCGTCCTGTAAAGCGGCAACACGGCAAGAACAGGGGAGAATTCGTCCATGGAAGAGCGCGTCTCGATCTCGATCTCGGAAGGCGTCGCGGATGTGCGCCTGGTGCGCGCCGACAAGATGAACGCGCTGGATCAGGCCATGTTCGAGGCCCTCGTCGCCGCGACCGACCGGCTTTCGAAGGAGAAAGGCCTGCGCGCGGTCGTGCTGTCAGGCGAGGGCCGCGCCTTCTGCGCCGGTCTCGACATGGGACGTTTTGCCGCCATGAAGGAGAAGGGCGGCAACGGAATTCCGGGCGGCGAAAATCGCGACCTCACCAAGCGCACGCATGGCCAGGCGAACTTCCCGCAACAGGCGGTCTGGGGCTGGCGCCAGCTTCCGGTGCCGGTGATCGCGGCCGTGCACGGCGTCGCTTTCGGCGGCGGCTTCCAGCTCTCGCTCGGTGCCGACATGCGCTTCCTCTCGGCGGATGCACGGATGTCGATCATGGAGATCAAATGGGGCCTCGTGCCCGACATGGCAGGCACGCCGATCCTGGCCAGCCTCGTGCGCGACGACATCTTGCGCGACCTCACCTACACCGGGCGCATCTTCTCCGCGCAGGAGGCGATGGCTTACGGCCTCGCCACCCGCATCTGCGACGATCCGCGCGCCGCGGCGCTGGAGGTTGCGCGCGAGATTGCCGGCAAGAGCCCGGATGCGATCCGCGCCGCCAAGCGGATGTTGAACAATCTCTCGGTTGATCCGGGTCCGGCACTGCTTGCGGAATCGGTCGAGCAGCAGAAGCTGATCGGCAGCCCGAACCAGACCGAGGCCGTGCGCGCCAATCTGGAGAAGCGCGCGCCGAACTTTGCGGATTGATCTCTCCGTCGTTCCGGGGCGGTGCGAAGCACCGAACCCGGAACCTCGAGATTCCGGGTATGGTCCTTTGGACCATCCCGGAATGACAACCGACAACAAAGAAAAACAACAATGAGCGAAACGTCTGACTTCCTCGGCATCGTCTCCGGCGACCGCCGCCGCACCCATACCGAAATCGCCGATCGCGCCGACCGCATCGCGTCCGGTCTCGCCAAGATCGGTGTCCGCCAGGGCGATTGCGTCTGCATGCTGATGCGCAACGACATCGCTTTCCTGGAGGCCGCCTATGCCGCAATGCGGCTCGGTGCCTATGGCGTTCCGATCAACTGGCACTTCAAGCCGGAAGAGATCAATTACATCCTTAAGGACTCCGGCACGTCAGTGCTGATCGCACATGCCGACATGCTGCACGGCCTGCGCGATGCGGTTCCTGAGGGCGTCACCGTGCTCAGCGTGCCGACGCCGCCGGAGATCCTGTCCAATTACAAGCTCGATCCGGATCATCTGGCGACGCCTGGCTTTGCGATCGAATTCGAATCCTGGCTCGCGCAGCACCCGCCATATGATGGCCCGGTCGTGCCGCAGCCGATGAACATGATCTACACCTCGGGCACCACAGGCCATCCCAAGGGCGTGCGGCGCAACGCCCCGACGCCGGAGCAGCAGGCCGCCGGCGAGCGCATGCGAGCGATGATCTACGGCCTGAAGCCGGGCGCCCGCGCATTGCTGCCGGGCCCGCTCTATCATTCGGCGCCGAACTCGTTCGGCATCCGCGCCGGCAAGCTCGGCGGGGTGCTGGTGCTGATGCCGCGCTTCGAAGCGGAGGAATTTCTGGAGGCGATCGAGCGTTACAAGATCGACACCATCTTCATGGTGCCGACCATGTTCATCCGCCTGATGAAGCTGCCGGAGGCGGTGCGCAAGAAATACGACGTTTCCTCGCTGCGCCACGTCATCCATGCCGCCGCGCCGTGCCCGGCCGACGTCAAGCGTGCCATGATCGAATGGTGGGGGCCGGTGATCTACGAATTCTACGGCTCGACCGAATCCAGCGCCGTCACCTTCGCGACCTCGGAGGATGCGTTGAAGAAGCCCGGGACCGTCGGCAAGATCTCGCCCGGCGCCGAGCTGCGCTTCATCGGCGAGGACGGCCGCATGCTGGGGGTGGGCGAGATCGGCGAGATCTATTCCCGCATGGCCGAGCTTGCCGACTTCACTTATCACAACAAGCCCGAGAAGCGCGCGGAGATCGACCGCGACGGCTTCATCACCTCCGGCGACGTCGGCTATATCGACGAGGACGGCTACGTCTTCATCTGCGACCGCAAGCGCGACATGGTGATCTCAGGCGGCGTCAACATCTACCCGGCCGAGATCGAATCCGTGCTGCATGCCGTCCCCGGCGTGAATGATTGCGCCGTGTTCGGCATCCCCGATGCCGAGTTCGGCGAGGCCCTGATGGCCGTGGTCGAGCCGCAGGCAGGAATCACGCTCGCGGCCTCCGATGTCCGCGCCGCGTTGAAGGGGCATCTGGCCGATTACAAGGTGCCCAAGCACATCGAAATCCGCCGCGGCCTGCCGCGCGAAGATTCCGGCAAGATCTACAAGCGCCGCCTGCGCGATCCCTATTGGGAGCAGGCGGGGCGGAAGATCTGACACTGTAATAGGGTGACGGAAGTGCCCACCAATTTCGCTTACGGAGACATATCGTGGGACGGCGCGAGCGCGCCTTTGCCCATCGAAACAAATGCGCGAGCCGAAATTCGAGGATGGTAGCGGGCACCTGGTGGTACGCGCGGGAGTAGCAATCACCGGCCGGCTGGGCTAGGTTGGCATTCCCACGCCAGGCCCGTTGCAATCATCCATGCCGTCACACCGCGCCAGTCCCGGTTTCTTCGAAGTGCCTCATGCCGCCGTCTACACGCTGATGACCGTGAGGGTCCTCGCGTCGGGGTTCTGCTTCATCCAGGCGGGCGGTCCGGCGGCGCCGGCGGAGTTACTGTATCGCTACGGCGGCATGTATGCGACTGCGATCGCTCGGCATGAATACTGGCGCCTCGTTGCCTACGGTTTTCTGCACGTCAATTTGGTTCATCTCACCATGAACATGCTGTGCCTCGTGCTGTGGGGTGCACATCTGGAGCGGCGGGTCGGGCCGGCCTATTTTCTCATCATCTATCTCTGCGCGATGGTGCTCGGTGCCGTCATCGGCAACGGCATCCATTCCACACCCTATTTGACGGTCGGCGCGTCCGGCGCGACGTCGGGCATCCTGGGCGCACTGCTTTGCCTGTGGATCCTCGGCAAGCTCGAGGTCAGCTTCGATTTCTTCGCGATCAACATCGGCCTGAACATTGCGTTCGCGCTCGGCAATTCGCGCATCGATTGGGGCGTTCACCTCGGTGGCTTTGCGGCCGGGCTGATCGTCTGCGCACTGCTGGACCTGGTCGAGAAGGCGAATGCCTATCTGCTTCGCTGCAAGTTTCCCGAAGCCGTGAAGGTCAATCTGGCCGTGCTCGCCGGCGTGATGGCGCTGTGGGTCTGGAGCGGTCCGGCCCAGGCTATCGCTGCGGAGGCTTCCAGTTGGGGTCCGGTGATCATGATCGCGGCCGCATATTGTGCCGTCGTGAAGCTGGTCGATCTCGGGCTTTCCATGAAAAAGGGTCTCGCGATCGTCGTGACGGCCTTGGCCGGAGTGAACGCCGCCGTCGTGATGCTGTGCGGTTGGGCTCTGGCATTTTATTGTTGGCCGCACACGCCGATTGGATATCCCCCGCTCGACGTTTTTCTTGTCATACTCTGCTCGAATCCCATTCTCATCTCCGGGCTCAGCGCGATCGGCATCGCCGCACTGACGCTTTGGCTTTGCGCGAACGAGATTTCGCGCGGGATCGAGGATGTCGGGTTCGTCGGCACATCGTTGCGTGCGGAACGCAGCCGACGTCATGGACTATGACCTCGCGGGACGTGCTATACTGAAGGGGTCACTGACCCCACGGATAAAGCCATGGCCCCCGTTTCCATCCTGCTCAACCTGCTCTGGATCCTCATCGGCGGCGCCTGGATGGCGTTCGGCTGGGTGGTCGCCGCGGTCATCATGGCCATCACCATCGTCGGCCTGCCCTGGGCGCGAGCGGCGTTCAACATTGCCGTCTACACATTGCTGCCGTTCGGCTCGAAGGCAGTCAACCGTTACGACGTCACCGGCGTCGAGGATATCGGCACCGGCCCGCTCGGGGTGATCGGCAACATCATCTGGTTCGTGCTCGCCGGCTGGTGGCTGGCGCTCGGCCACCTCCTGACGGCGCTGGTGCTCGCTGTCACCATCATCGGCATCCCCTTCGCCTGGGCGCACCTCAAGCTCGCCGGCATCGCGCTGTGGCCGATCGGCAAGGTGATCGTGCCGGCCTGAGGCGAACGTGCGGAATGGGTAGGGCGCAGCGAAACCCATCAAGCCGGCCGCTGACGCCGAAAGCAAGCTTGCTGCTATGGCCAGCCCGCTTACCGCATCGCCCCCAAGTTCATCTTGCACTGCGGTAGAAAAATATCGCACACTCCCACCGACCGGGCCGCCAAGGGCGCGAGCAGGGGAGCGAGCCATGTCCCTCCAGACCGTATCATCCGACAGCACTGAGCATCGCGCCAATCGCCCTGATGACCTTCAGGTGACGGAAGCGGAAGCCCGACTGCGGGACGACATCCGCCTGCTCGGCCGCATCCTCGGCGACACCGTGCGCGACCAGGAAGGGGCCGACGTGTTCGATCTGGTCGAGCGCATCCGCCAGACCTCGATCCGGTTCCACCGTGACGAGGACCGGCTCGCGCGCCGCGAGCTGGAGCAGATCCTCGACAGCATGTCGATCTCCGAGACGGTGCGCATCGTTCGCGCCTTCAGCTATTTCTCGCACCTTGCCAACATCGCCGAGGACCAGAACAACATCCGCCAGATGCGCGCACGCAGCGCGGGCAAAAGCGGCGGCTCCGGCGTGCTGGCGGAGACGCTCGCTCACGCCAAGGCTGCCGGCATTGGTCCCGACCAGCTCCGTAGCTTCTTCAGGACCGCACTGGTCAGCCCTGTCTTGACCGCGCACCCGACCGAGGTCCGCCGCAAGAGCACCATGGACCGCGAGATGGAGGTCGCAGCCCTGCTCGACCGCCGCGAGCGCGTCGCGCTGACCGCGGAGGAGCTTGAGGCCAGCGACGAGCAGCTGCGCCGCGAGGTGCTGACGCTGTGGCAGACCAATCTCTTGCGCCGGACCAAGCTTACCGTGCTCGACGAGGTCGCCAACGGCCTGTCGTTCTACGATTACACCTTCCTGCGCGAGGTGCCGCGCCTGATCAACGCGCTGGAGGACCGGCTGGAGGAGGGTGGCGAACAGGCGGCCGGCGAGCTCGCCTCGTTCCTGCGCATGGGCAGCTGGATCGGTGGCGACCGCGACGGCAACCCCTTCGTCACAGCCGACGTCATGCGCGGCACGCTGCGGCTGCAGTCGAGCCGGGTGATGCAGTTCTATCTGAACGAGCTGCACGTGCTCGGCTCGGAGCTGTCGATCGCAGCCCATCTCGCCGACGTCTCCGAAGAGCTGCGTAACCTCGCCGAGCGCTCGCCGGACACCTCGCCGCACCGGAGCGGGGAGCCCTATCGCCTCGCGGTCTCCGGGATCTATGCGCGCCTGACCGCGACGGCCGAGAAGCTCGAGGTCGAGATCACGCGCCGGCCGGTCGGCAAGGGCGCGCCTTACGCGAGCGTCAAGGAGTTGCAGGCCGATCTCGATGTGCTGCACCGCTCGCTGATCTCCAACAATGCCCGCGTCATCGCCCGCGGCCGGCTGCGGCTCTTGCGCCGCGCGGTGGACTGCTTCGGCTTCCATCTGGCGCGGCTCGACATCCGCCAGAACTCGGCGGTGCACGAGCGCACCATCGCCGAGCTGATCGACGCAGCCAACCCCGGCATGTCCTATCTCGCGCTCGGCGAGGACGCCCGCATCTCGCTGCTGACCAATGAGTTGCGCTCGACGCGCGCGCTGGTGTCGCCCTTCGTCAAGTACAGCGACGAGACCATGGGCGAGCTCAACGTGTTTCACGCCGCTGCGGAAGCGCACGCGAAGTTCGGCTCGGACGCCATTCCCCAATGCATCATCTCGATGTGCAAGGGCATGTCCGACATGCTCGAGGTCGCGGTGCTGCTGAAGGAAGTCGGCCTCGTCCATCCCTCCGGGCGCAGCGCCATCAACATCGTGCCGCTGTTCGAGACGATCGAGGATCTGCAGGCCTCCTCAGGCATCATGGACCGCATGCTGTCGCTGCACGATTACCGACGTCTGGTCGACAGCCGCGGCGGCGTGCAGGAGGTCATGCTCGGCTATTCCGACTCGAACAAGGACGGCGGCTTCGTCACCTCGGGCTGGGAGCTCTACAAGGCCGAAATCAACCTCGTCGACGTGTTCGAGCGGCATCACGTGCGCTTGCGCTTGTTCCATGGCCGCGGCGGCTCGGTCGGCCGCGGCGGCGGCCCGAGCTATGACGCCATCATCGCCCAGCCCGGCGGCGCCGTGAACGGGCAGATCCGCATCACCGAGCAGGGCGAGATCATCTCGTCGAAATATTCCAACGCCGAAGTCGGCCGCAACAACCTGGAGATTCTGGCGGCTGCGACGCTGGAGGCGAGCCTCTTGCATCCGCGCCGGAGCGCGCCGCGCCGCGAATATCTCACCGCGATGGACGAATTGTCGAACCTCGCCTTCAAGGCCTATCGCGGCCTCGTCTACGAGACCGAAGGCTTCGTCGACTATTTCTGGTCATCGACCGTCATCAACGAGATCGCGACGCTGAACATCGGCAGCCGTCCGGCTTCGCGCAAGAAGACCCGCGCCATCGAGGACCTCCGCGCCATTCCCTGGGTGTTCTCCTGGGCGCAATGCCGCCTGATGCTGCCGGGCTGGTACGGTTTCGGCAGCGCGGTCGAGCAGTGGATCGCGGAGCATCCAGAGCAGGGCATGCCCTTCCTGAAGGAGCTCTACAGGGAATGGCCGTTCTTCCGCATGCTGCTGTCGAACATGGACATGGTGCTGGCGAAAAGCTCGATTGCGATCGCCTCGCGCTATGCCGAGCTGGTGCCCGACCAGGCCCTGCGCGAGAAGATCTTTGGCCGCATCCGCCGCGAGTGGCATTCCTGCATCGAGACGCTGCTCGACATCATGGGCCAGGACCGCCTCTTGCAGGGCAATCCGCTGCTGGAGCGCTCCGTGCGCCACCGCTTCCCCTATCTTGATCCGCTCAACCATGTGCAGGTCGAGCTCCTGAAAGAGCACCGCGCGCAGAACCCGGACGAGCAGGTGCTGCGCGGGATTCAGCTGACCATCAACGGCATCTCGGCGGGGCTGCGGAATACGGGTTGATCACTTTGTCGTTCCGGGGCGCCCGGAGGGCGAACCCGGAACCTCGAGATTCCGGGTTCGATGCTGGCGCATCGCCCCGGAATGACATTGCAAGCCTCAACAGAAATGCGCGCCCTGCGTCTCCACATAGACCGCATAGAGCGACTGGCTTGCCGTCATGAACAGGCGGTTGCGCTTCCTGCCGCCGAAGCAGACATTGGCGCAGGTCTCCGGCAGCAGGATCTGCCCGATCCGGGCGCCGTCGTTCGGCGCGAACACCTGGACGCCGTCATAGCCCGGACCGACCCAGCCGGCGCCGACCCAGATGTTGCCCTCGGTGTCGACGCGCAGGCCGTCAGGGAAGCCCGACTTGCCCTCCAGCTTCATGTCGATCAGCTTCTTCGGGTTGGACAGCTTTGCTCCGTCGATGTCGTAGGACCACACCACGTTCTCGGCCTGCGGATAGTGCGTGATGCCGGTGTCGCAGACATAAAGTTTCTTGTAGTCGTGACTGAAGGCGATGCCGTTCGGCTTGAACGGCTCGTCCGCGACCTTCGCAAGCTGCCCGGTCTGGGTGTCCAGGCGATAGACGGCTTCCTTCTGGTGCGGCTGCAGCGAGCCGGTGTTGGCGAGCTTGCCCTCGTAGATGCTGATCGCGCCATAGCCGGGATCCGTGAACCAGACCGACTTGTCGTTGGGGTGCACCACCATGTCGTTCGGGCCGTTCAGCGGCTTGCCGCCGGCCTGCTCGGCCAGCGTCGTCACCGATCCGTCATGCTCGTAGCGGACGAGGCGCGTGCGCTCGGCGGTGAGCTGGCGGCCCTCGGTGTCGAACGAGTTGCCGTTGGCCTCGTTGGACGGCTTGTGGAACTGCTCGGAGATGTGGCCGTCGTCGTCGAGATAGCGCAGCTGCCGGTTGGCGGGGATGTCGCTCCAGACGAGATATTGGCCTTGCGCGTTCCAGGCCGGCCCTTCCGCCCAGAGGCAGCCGGTGTAGAGCCGCTTGATCGCGGTGTTGCCGACCTTGGCCTTGAAGCGCTTGGGATCGATGACGACGATGTCGGGGTCGGGATAGCGCTGCGGCTCGGCATTGACGCCGAAGTCGCGGGCGTCGGCTTGCGAAGCGAGCAAGGTCGACGCAGCGAGTGTCGCTGCGCCCTTGAGCAACGTGCGGCGGCCGAGGCCGCCGGGTTCGCTTGCGGTCGTGTCGTCGGACTTGGTCAGTATTCTTGTCATGGTTTCCTCCCAAAGTTTCGTTGGGAGGACACCATTCGCCTGCATTCAGGCGTAAAGCAGAGCAATCTCGGGTCGAGACAACCGAAGATCGCAGGGCAGGAATGCCGGAAATGCAGCTAGACGGGATCCCAGGTGAAGATGTCAGCCGAGCGGTCGAGCTTGTAGAACGAGCCCTTCAGCGCCGGCATGCCGTGTTCCGCGATCGATTGCGGCGTCCAGCCCTCGCTCCGCTGCACCGAGCGGATCGGACGGTTCTGGCTGAACAGGAAGATCTCGTTCATGCGCACGCCGAAAATCTGGCCGGTGACGTCCTTGGCGGAATCGCCGAGCAGATAGCCGCAGAGCGGCGCGATCTTCTCCGGGCCCATCTGCTTGATCTTCTCGACCCGCGCCTTCTCGGCCTCGGTCTCCGTCGGGATGGTGCCGATCATGCGCGTCCAGGCGAACGGCGAGACGCAGTTGGAGCGGACGTTGAAGCGGCCCATGTCGAGCGCAATCGACTTGGAGAGCCCGACGATGCCGAGCTTTGCGGCGGCGTAGTTGGCCTGGCCGAAATTGCCGATCAGGCCGGAGGTCGAGGTGAAGTGCACGAAGGAGCCGCTCTCCTGCTCGCGGAAGATGCGCGCCGCGGCGTGGGAGACATAGAACGAGCCCATCAGATGCACCTTGATAACGGCCTCGAACGCCTCCACGCTCATCTTGTGGAAGATCATGTCGCGCAGGATGCCGGCATTGTTGACGACGCCGTCGAGCCGACCGAAAGCATCGGTCGCGGTCTTCACGATCTTGCTGGCGGGGATCGCTTCGGCGACCGACTCGAAATTGGCGACTGCGGTGCCGCCGCGCTTCTTGATCTCCTCGACCACCTCCTCGGCGGGCGCCGCGTTCGAGCCCGCGCCGTCGGCCGCGCCGCCGGGATCGTTGACGACGACCTTGGCGCCTTCGCCTGCGCACAGCAGCGCGATCTCGCGCCCGATGCCGCGGCCTGCGCCGGTGACGATGATGACCTTGTCCTGCAGTGATTTGCTCATGTGAGTGCTCCTGTTGTGTCCGTCATTCCGGGATGGTGCGAAGCACCAGACCCGGAATCTCGAGATTCCGGGTTCGCGCTGCGCGCGCCCCGGAATGACGGGCTGCTACCTCTCGTTCGTAAACACGATCGTGCCACTCGCCGCGAACATGCCGCCGACGCCGTGGCACACCGATATCTTCGCGTTCGGCACCTGCGCCGGCGCGATGCCGCGCATCTGGCGCACGCTCTCCTGCAGCGCATACATGCCGTACATGCCCGAATGCATGTAGCTCAATCCGCCGCCATTGGTGTTGAGCGGCAGCTTGCCGCCGGGCCGCGTATGGCCGCCCGCGATGAATTGGCCGGTTTCCTCGTGCGGCATGAAGCCGAGGTCGCCGAGCCCGAACAGCGGCAGATGCGCAAACGCGTCGTAGATCATGAGATGGTCGACGTCCTTGTGCGCGATGCCAGCCTCCTTGAAGGCCAGCGGCCCCGCCGTCTTGAACGCGCGCGAGGAGTTGAACGTCTCCATCTGGCTCACCATCGGCGTCTCCACGCTCTCGCCGGTGCCCATGATGTAGACGGGCTTTTGCGGAAAATCCTTGGCCCGGTCCGCCGAGGTCAGGATCAGCGCGCCGCCGCCGTCGGTGACGAGGCAGCACTGCAGCAGCCGGAACGGATAGGCGATCATGCGCGAGTTGAGGACGTCCGCGACCGTGATCGGGTCCTTCATCATTGCCCGCGGATTCTTCGCCGCCCATTCCCGCTGCACCACCGCCACTGAAGCGAGTTGCTCGTGCGTGATGCCGTAGGTCTTCATGAAGCGCAGCACGGGGATCGGGAACATGCTGGGCGGGCCGTAGACGCCGAAAGGAGCCTCAAACTGACCGTTGAGGCTGTCGGCCGGCGTCGAGCGCGGCAATTTGCCGATCATCGACTTGCCGCTCTCGGCATGGGTGATCAGCACGGTCTTGCACAGGCCCGCCTCGATCGCGGCCGCGGCGTGGCGGACGTGCAGCATGAAGGAGCAGCCGCCGACCGAGGTGCCGTCCACCCAGGTCGGCTTGATACCGAGATAGTGGCAGACCTGCTGCGGCGTTTCGACCGCCGTTGCGAAGCCGTCGATGTCGGACAGCTTCAGCCCGGCGTCGGCAATGGCATTGAGCGCCGCATCCGCGTGAAGCTGGAGCTGCGACATATTCGGGATAACACCGAGCTCGGTGGTCTCGGCGGCGCCGACGACGGCAACCTGGTTTTTGCGCATCGCTTATCCCTTCGCCGGACGGAAGACTGGGAGGGTGATCTTGTCGTCGAGCTCCTGGAACGCGACCTCGAGCTTCATGTCGAGCTCGAGCGCCTCCGGCGTCTGCGGACAGTCGATGATATTGCTCATCATCCGCGGCCCCTCGGCGAGCTCGACCACTGCGATCGCATAAGGCGGCGTGAAGCCCGGCGCGGCGGGGCGGTGGTTGATCACGTAGCTGTAGAGGAAGCCCTTGCCGCTCGCCTTGAAGATGCTGACCTTGCGCGAGGCGCAGGAGGGGCAGAACGGGCGCGGCGGGAAGTAGACATGGGCGCAGGCGTCGCAGCGCTGCAGGCGCAGTTCGCCCGCCTTCGTGCCGTCCCAGAAATGCTGGGTCTCCGGTGTCGGTTTCGGTCGCGCGCGCTGCGGTTCGGCCATATTGGCGGCTCCTCCCAAGAGGCAGGCTTCACGCCTGCCTGTTTCGATCTTGATGCGACAATCGACCATGGTGCGTCAACGGTCCAGCAATGCGCATGCATGCCATCATGCGCACAATGCTTGTGTCGGGCTGAGCCAGCGCTATAGATTGCGCGCGCCAATATTCCGTGAGACAGACATGCCCGATTTTCCGACACTGGCGAAGCTCGCCGACGACCTCGAAAGCGGCCGCACGACCTCCCGCAAGCTCGTGGAAGCGTGCATCGCCAGGATCGCTGATCCCGCCGGCGAGGGGCAGCGCACCTTCATCCACGTCGACAACGACGCGGCGCTGACGACCGCCGACGCCATGGATGCCCTGCGCAAGGTCAAGGCTGCGCCCTCGCGTTATGCCGGTATTCCCATCTCGATCAAGGATCTGTTCGACATCAAGGGCCAGGTGACGCGGGCCGGCTCCCGCGCCCTCGACGATTCCTCGCCGGCCGAGCAGGATGCCGCGACGGTGGCACGCCTGCGCAAGGCCGGCTTCGTCGTGATCGGCCGCACCAACATGACCGAGTTCGCCTATTCCGGCATCGGTATCAATCCGCATTACGGCACGCCGAAGGGGGCTTGGAACCGGGCGGTGGGCCACGTGCCCGGCGGCTCGTCCTCGGGCGCGGCAGTGTCCGTGCTCGATGGTATGGCGCACGGCGCGCTCGGCACCGACACCGGCGGTTCCTGCCGGATCCCGGCTGCCTTCAACGGCATCGTCGGCTACAAGCCGACGCAGCGGCGCGTGCCGCTCGACGGCTCGGTGCCGCTGTCGTTCTCGCTCGACAGCATCGGTCCCTTGGCGCGATCGGTCAGCTGTTGCGCCATACTCGATGCGGTGCTCGCGAACGAGCCGATCACGGCGCCGAGGCCGCGCCCGGTGAAAGGCATGCGGCTCGCGGTGCCCACCACGATCGCGCTCGACGACCTCGATGCTGAGGTCGCCGCGACCTTCGAGCGCGCGCTGAAATCGCTCGCCGATCACGGGGCCATCATCGAACGGATCGAGATGGCCGAATTCCACGACATCGGCCCGATGAACGCCAAGGGCGGCTTTGCGGCGTCCGAAAGCTATGCCTGGCATCGCTATCTCATCACGGCCAAGGGCGACGTCTACGACCCCCGCGTCTCGGTGCGCATCCTGCGCGGCGAGGCGCAGAGCGCGGCCGACTACATCGACCTGCTCAACGAACGCCGCTCGCTGATCGCCCGCGTCAACGCCCGCATCGCGCCCTATGACGCGCTGGTGCTGCCGACCACGCCCAACACGCCGCCGAAGATCGCCGACCTCGCCGACGATCAGGCATTCACCCGCGAGAACATCCGCGCCTTGCGCAATTGCAGCCTGATCAACCTGATCGACGGCTGTGCCATCTCGCTGCCTTGTCATCGCGAGGGCGACGTTCCCGTCGGCCTGATGCTCGCCGGCGCTGGCGGCGCGGACCATCGCATTTTCGAACTTGCTGCCGGCATGGAGGCCGTCATTCGTGTTTGACCTGACTTTCACCGTCGACGCCCAGTGCACCACCACGCCGTTGACACTGGCGATCGACCAGATGGTCATCGCCGGCTGGACCGGTCGCGATCCCGTCGCGCGCGACAAGCACATCGCCGAGCTCAAGGAGATGGGCATCGCCCCGCCGGCCTCCACGCCGATCTACTACCGCGCCTCGGCGCGGCGGCTGACGCAGGAGGACAGCATCGAATGCAGCGGCGGCGATTCCTCGGGCGAGGTCGAGTTCGTGCTGATCGGCTGGCAGGGCCGCATCTTCGTCGGCTGCGGCTCCGACCATACCGACCGCAAGGTCGAGGCCTACAGCGTCACGGTCTCCAAGCAGATGTGCGACAAGCCGATCGCCTCCACGCTGTGGGAGCTGGAAGACGTCATCGGCCATTGGGACAAGATGATCCTGCGCTCCTACGCCACGATCAAGGGCGAGCGCGTGCTCTACCAGGAGGGCACGCTGGATGCCATGCTGCCGGTCACCGACCTGATCGCACGCGGTGGCTTCGATGGCGGCAAGTTCCCCGACGGCTGCGCCATGTTCGGCGGCACGTTTGCGGCCAAAGGCGGCATCCGCCCCGCCGACCGCTTCGATTTCGAGCTCGAAGATCCCGTGCTGAAGCGCACGATCAGGCACGGCTATGACGTTGTGACGCTGCCGGTGAGGGGCTGAACGCTCTCCAGCGTCATTGCGAGCGCAACTCTCTCCTCCGTCATTGCGAGGAGCCCTTGCGACGAAGCAATCCAGGCTGGTTCTGTGGAGGGATCCTGGATTGCTTCGCTCCGCTCGCAATGACGGGGAAGTGGGCGGAAATCGGGTGGCGGGGCCGAGGTCGGGCTGCGAAGGTGATTGCTATGACAATGACCGCACGAAAATCAGCCCAGCCCTCTGTTCCCGACCTCGTCGCCCACGTCGACGCCCTCGATTGGCCGCAGATCACCGCCGAGCTCGACGCCCAGGGCTGCGCCGTCCTGAAGAACCTGCTGACGCCGGACCAATGCCACGCCATCGCCGCGCTGTACCCGGACGACGCGCACTTCCGCAGCCGCATCGTGATGGGCCGCCACGGCTTTGGCCGCGGCGAGTACAAGTATTTCGCCTACCCGCTGCCGGGCCTGGTCGCGCAGCTGCGTCCCGCGCTGTACGCGCACTTGCACGCCGTCGCCAATCGCTGGAACGAGGCGATGGGGATCGACATTCGCTATCCCGAAAGCCACCCCGCGTTCCTGAAACGCTGCCACGAAGCCGGCCAGGCACGGCCCACGCCGCTGCTGCTGCAATACGAGGCCGGCGACTACAATTGCCTGCATCAGGACCTCTATGGCGAGCACGTGTTCCCGCTCCAGGTCGCGATCCTGCTCTCCGAGCCCGGACGCGATTTCACCGGCGGCGAGTTCGTGCTGACCGAGCAGCGTCCGCGCATGCAGTCCCGCGCAGAGGTGGTTCCCCTGGCGCAGGGCGATGCGGTTGCTTTCGCTGTGCATCACCGCCCGGTGCAGGGGACACGTGGCACCTACCGCGTTAATCTGCGCCACGGCGTCAGCCGGATCAGATCCGGCCGGCGCCACACGCTGGGTGTGATCTTCCATGATGCCAAATGAGCGCAGGCGTTGACGGCTGATCTGTTCGACGCGATCGCCGAAGCCCAACCGTCGCGCGAACAGATCGCGGACGGTGCCGTGCTGCTGCGTGGATTCGTCAAGCCGATCGAGGGCGAGCTGATCGATGCGGTGCGCGCCATCGTGGCGCAATCGCCGTTCCGGCGGATGACGACGCCAGGCGGTCATCTGATGTCGGTGGCGATGACCAATTGCGGCGAGCGCGGCTGGATCACCGATCACACCGGCTATCGCTACGATCCCATCGATCCGCGCACCGGCGCGCCGTGGCCTGCGATGCCGCCGCTGTTCGCCGATCTCGCACGCCGTGCGGCGGAGCAGGGCGGCTTCCAGGAGTTTGCGCCCGATGCGTGCCTCGTCAACCGCTACGAGCCCGGCACGCGGCTGTCGCTGCATCAGGACAAGGACGAGCTGGACTATTCCGCGCCGATCGTCTCGGTCTCGCTCGGCCTGCCTGCGACGTTCCTGTTCGGCGGCATGGCGCGCAGCGACAAGCCGCGGCGTTTCCGGCTGGTGCATGGCGACGTCGTGGTCTGGGGTGGGCCGTCACGGCTCGCCTATCATGGCGTGGCGCCGCTCGCCGACGGCGAGAATGCGCTGCTCGGGCGGAAACGGATCAATCTGACATTTCGGAGGACGCGCTGAAAGACCGGTCGTTCCGGGTTCGCGCTTTCGCGCGCCCCGGAATGACAAAACTACGGCTTCGGCGGGTGAATGAATGCCCATGGGCTCACTTCCGAGTCCCTGGTCACCTCGACCGAGATCAGATACGGCCCGCCATGGCTGAGCGCCTTCTCCATCGCCGCCCTGAATTGGTCCGGCGCGGTGACGCGCGCAGCCGCAACGCCAAAGGACTCCGCGAGCTTGACGAAATCCGGATTGACGAGGTCGGACGCCACCACGCGGCCGTCGAAACGTTCGCGCTGGTCGCGGCGGACATTGCCGTAGGCGTTGTTGTTGAACACCAGCGTCACCACGCCGATGTTGAACTGCACGGCGGTGGAGAGCTCCTGTACGCCGAACATGAAGCCACCGTCGCCGGTGATCGCCACCACGGGCTTGTCAGGATTGGCGACCTTGGCCCCGAGCGCGGTCGGGAAGCCCGAGCCGAGCGTGCCCTGGTAGCCCGAGGTGATGAAGGTGCGCGGCTGATACACCGGGAAGCCGTACCAGGAGGCGAAGCCGACCTGCGACAATTCATCGGTCACGATCGCATTCGCCGGCAGCACCTCGCGCAGGATGTTGAGATACGCCATCTGCGGCTGAATGCGCTGGATCTCGGCTTGCGTGGCCGCCGTGGCCTCGCGGATCTCTCCGCGCCGGCCGCGGCCCTTGGCATAGCCGGCCTTCTTCACGGCCGCGACCAGATCGGCCGTCCCGGCCTTGGCATCCGCGACGATGGCGGTATCGACGACGAGGCGGCGCATCTCGGCCGGATCGATGTCGATGCGAATGGATTTGAGGCCGCTCGGTTGGTAGGGCCAGCGGAAGCCGGATGCCGGCAGCTCCGCGCGGGTGCCGATCGCGATCATCAAGTCGGTCGTCGGCCACAGCTTGTAGGCGGCGGCCATGGTCAGGCCGAGCTCATGCGCGTTGGAGACAATGCCGCGGCCACTGCGGAAGGCAACCACGGGCGCGTCGATCATCTCGGCGAGCTCGAGGATTTCCTCGCCGGCCTCCATCGCGCCGCTGCCGACGAAGATCATCGGCGCCTTGCTGGCCTTGATCAGCGCGGCCGCCTGCTTGACGAGATCAGGATCGGGCTGCGGGGCGGCAAGCGGCTCCAGCACCTGCGCTGCGGCGGTCGCAGCGCGCTGAGTGAAGACGTCCCAGGGCATCTCGACCGAGGCGGGGCCGCGCCGGCCCGACATCATTTCCTGGAACGCGCGTGCGACGATCGTCGGTGCGTTGCCGGGATATTCGATCCGGTCGGCCCATTTCACATAGGTGCGCAAGGTCGCAAGCTGGTCCGGCATCTCGTGGAGATGGCCGCGGCGCTTGCCCAGGAACTGCGTCGGCACCTGGCCGGTGACGCACAGCACCGGCTCGTTGCAGCCAAAGGCGGTGAGCAGCGCCGCGCTGGCATTGAGCACGCCGGGGCCGGGCACCACGCTGAACACGCCGGGCCGGCCGCTGGAGCGCGCATAGCCGAACGCCATGTAGCCGCAGGCCTGCTCGTGCCGGGCGCCGATCACCTTGAGCTGGGCCTGGTGGAAGGCGTCGAACAGGCCGTAGACCTGCGCGCCCGGCAGGCCGAACACGGTGTCGACGCCGTGAGCAACAAGCCCGCTTACGATCGCTTCGCCGCCGGTGAGGGTGGTCATGTTTGACTATTCCACTTCGATGATTGTTCAGGCTTCGTCGACGACGCCGTTGCGCAAGCGTCCGATTCCCTCGGCCTCGACCTCGACGACATCGCCGGGCTTCAAGTACCGCGGCGGATCGAACCGGGCGCCCGCGCCGGTCGGCGTGCCCGTGACGATGATATCGCCGGGGACCAGCGTTGCGAAGGTCGAGATATAGTTCAAGAGATAGCGGAACGGGAACATCAGCCGGCTGGTGCGATCGTCCTGCCTGAGCTCGCCGTTGACATGCGTGGTGAGCCTGATGTCGGCGATCTGCGATTCCCTTGTGTAGGGCACCAGCCAAGGGCCGAGGCTACCGCTGGAATCGAAGTTCTTGCCTTGCGTGACGTTGAACTTGGCGTGGCGCAGCCAGTCGCGCACCGAGCCTTCGTTGCAGAGCGTAAGCGCGGCGATGTGATCGAGCGCGCTGCTTTCGGGGATGTGCCGGCCCTGCTTGCCGATCACCAGCACGATCTCACCCTCATAGTCGAGCTGCGCGGACACGCGCGGGCGCACCAGCGGCGTGTTGTGGCCGACGAAGGAGCGGGGCGAGCGCATGAACATGCTCGGATATTTCGGCGCGTCCTGCCCGTCCTTGTACTCGGCATTGCGGTCGGGATAGTTGACGCCGATGCAGATGATCTTTTCCGGCGCCGGTACCGGCGGCAACCAGGTGATGTCGGCGAGCGCATGATCCGGCGTGCGGCCGGCGGCCTCTTCGGCAAAGCTGATGAGCTTGCCCGCAGCGATCACCTCGCGCAGCGTGGGATAGTCTCTTGCGTGACGCGCCGAGAGATCGACGATGCCGCCCTCCAGGACGGCGCCATAGCTGACGTCACCCTTGACGGAATAGGTGGCGAGACAAGGCAGCTTCATCAGTCCGCCACCAGCACGTCGGCCACGAATTTCGGCTCGCGCACGGCCTGGCCCGTGAACGGTGAGCCCTGCTCGAACCATGAACGCGGGGCAGGGGCGCCCCACAGCGTCTGGCGGCGCGGATCGCGCAGCGACCAGCGCAGCGGCTCGTGGTCGTGATCCCCGGTGAAATAGTCGCTGGTGTAGAGCTCGAGGCGGTGTCCGTCGGGATCGCGGACATAGAGGAAGAACGCATTCGAGATGCCGTGGCGTCCCGGGCCGCGCTCGATGTTCTTGACGAAACCCTGCGAGGCCATGACGTCGCAAAGATGGATGATGTTCATCGCCGTCGGCGTCCAGTAGGCGAAATGATGCAGCCGCGGGCCCTTGCCATTGGTGATCGCAAAATCGTGAACGTTGCCCTTGCGGTGCATCCAGGCCGCGGCGATGCGCCCGTTGGGCCCGTCCTCCTCGGCATATTCGGTGAGGCGAAAGCCGAGCCGGGCGTAGAATTCCATCGTGTCCTGCACTTCGGCCGCGAAGACGTTGAAGTGGTCCAGTCTCTGCGGGTGGCAGCCCCGGTAGAGGTCGTAGCGGCGCAAGAGATGCGGCCGACGATCCATCGCGGCATAGAGCTCGATCTGGAAGCCGAAGGGGTCGGTGAATTGCAGGGTGCGGCCCTGGAATGGCTGATCCACGAACGCGTAGGAAAGGCCGTTCTCGGACATGAACGCGGCGGCCTTGTCGAGATCCTTGTCGTTGCCGACCTTGAAGCCGAGCCGGGCGCAAGCCGGCACTGCGGCCTTCCGCAGTACCAGCGAGTGATGCTGGTGCTCTTCGGCGGCGCGCAGGTAAACCACCTTGTCGTCGGCATCCTCGACATGCAGGCCGACGGTGGTCTCGTAGAACTCGCGGCTCAGCTTCAGGTCAGTCACGTCGAGCACGACGTGACTGGAGCGGATGATGTTGAACGGCGGCTCGAAGACGTGTTGCGGTACCGGCATGTGCGTTTCCCCTCGATAGACTCCGTCATTCCGGGGCGGCTCGCAGAGCCGAACCCGGAATCTCGAGGTTCCGGATTCGCTTCGCGCTCCGGAACGACGAGGCGTCAAACTCCCAGCTTCTGAATCTTGTGCGTGCCCCGGGCCAGCGAGACGTGCTTGGTTTCCATGTAGAAGTCGAACGAATAGTCACCGCCGTCGCGGCCGATGCCGCTCGCCTTCATGCCGCCGAACGGCGTCGGCAGATGGCGGACGTTTTCCGAGTTCAGCCAGATCATGCCGGCTTCCAGCGCATCGGCAACGCGCAGCGCGCGTCCCATATCGTTGGTCCAGACATAGCCGGTCAGGCCATAGCGGATGTCGTTGGCGATATCGATTGCGTCAGCCTCGTCCTTGAACGGCAGCACGGTGAGGAAGGGGCCGAACACCTCCTCCTGCGCAATGCGCATCTTGCCATGCGCGCCGGTGACCAGCGTCGGCTCGACATAGTGTCCGCCGCCGGGGCCGTCATGCGCCTTGCCGCCGATCGCGATCACAGCGCCGTCCTGGCGCGCGACGTCGAAATAGGAGCAGACCTTCGCCAGATGCCGCTCGTGGATCAGCGGCCCGATCTCGGTGGCGGGATCGAGGGGATGGCCGACCTTCAGCGCCCTCACGCGTGCGGTCAGCTTCTCCACGAATGTTTCCGCGATGCTTTCCTGGATCAGCAGGCGGCTCGATGAGGTGCAGCGCTCGCCGTTGAGCGAGTAGATCATGAACACGACGGCATCGAGCGCGCGGTCGAGATCGGCGTCGTCGAACACGATCACCGGGTTCTTGCCGCCGAGCTCGAAATGCACGCGCTTCAGGGTCGGCGCCCCCTGTTTCATGATGGCTGAACCGGTCGCGCTCTCGCCGACGAAGCCGATCGCCTTGATCGCGGGATGCTCGGTCAGCGCCTTGCCGGCCTCCTCGCCGAAGCCGTGCACCGTGTTGAGCACGCCGTCGGGAATACCCGCCTGCTTGGCCAGCTTCGACAGCATATCCGCGGTGACCGGCGACCATTCGGCCGGCTTGTGCACGACGGTGCAGCCGGCGGCGAGGGCTGGGGCGATCTTCCAGGTCGAGAGCATGAACGGCGTGTTCCACGGCGTGATCACGCCGACGGGGCCGATCGGCACACGGGTCGAGATGTTCCAGTGCTCGTCGCTCGGCGTGTTGAGGCCGTCGCGTGCCTCCGCGCATTTGTCGGCGAAGAAGCGGAAATTCTCGGCAGCGCGGATCGCGGCCTTGGCCATGAAGCGATAGGCCTGGCCGGTGTCGATGCATTCGAGCACCGCGATGTCCTCGGCATTGTCCTCGATGGCGTCGGCGACGCGATGCAGCAGCTTCTTCCGCATCGCCGGACCCATGTCGTGCCAGGATTTGAAGGCCAGCGCAGCGGCCGTTGCGGCGCGGTCGATATCCTCGGCGGATCCACGCGCGACGCTCGCAAGCGTCGTGCCATCGACCGGCGATTTCGTCTCGAACGCCTCGCCGGAGATCGAGGCGACGGTCTTGCCGTCGATCATGTGACCAATGCCGTCGGCACGCAGCTTCTTCAACAGCGGCGCAACGCGGTCCCTGTTGGCCTGGAACACGTCGGCTTTCGGGGTGGGCTTATCCATGGGCAGCTTCCGCTTTCAGGGCGTCGTGGATGTTGTTGCGCTTCCAGCTCGTGTCCTTGTCGTTGATCTGCATGTCGAACGACAAGGCGAATTTGCTGGCGGCGAAGACGGGATCGAGATGGCGGGAGAGAGCCTGGAAGACATGCTCGCCGGCCTGCTGGCGCATCTTGAGGTCGCGGCCCTCGCCGATGCGCAGCACCATGTCGAGAAAGCCGTAGTCGTTGCGCGCATCCGCAATCGCATAATGCTCGCAGCGGATGGCGCGGACGCGGATGCCGCCGAGCGGGAAGATGCCGGTCTCGACCGCCGACTTGCGCACCACTTCGCAGACCAGGGCCATGTCGAGGCGGCTGTCGAGGTTGGCGGAATATTCGATGGTGAAATGCGGCATCGCGGTTTCACTCCCTGTCTTTTTGTCGTTTTAACCGAAGTAGCAGCTGACCGAGCCGTAGGCGCCATAATCGGCCTGAATTGTGTCGCCCTTGCGGGTCTCGATCGGGCGGATGAAGGAGCCGGCGAGCACGACCTGTCCGGGCTCGAGCGCAAGCCCGAGCGGCGCGATCTTGTTCGCAAGCCAGGCAACCGCGGTGGCCGGATGATTGAGCACGCCGGCGGCAAGACCGGTCTCCTCGATCTGGCCGTTCTTGAAGCACAGCGCGCCGATCCAGCGCAGGTCCGCATCCAGCGGGCGGATCGGCCGGCCGCCGAGCACGATGCCGGCATTCGCGGCATTGTCGGCGATGGTGTCGAAAATCTTCCGCGTCGCTTTCGTGTCGGGATCGACGCGCTCGACCCGGGTGTCGAGAATCTCCAGCGCCGGCACCACGAAGTCGGTGGCGTTGAGCACGTCGAACATCGTGCAATCGGGTCCCGCGAGCCGCTTGCTCATGACGAAGGCGAGCTCGGCCTCGACACGCGTCGCGATGAAGCGCTCGGTCGGAATGATCCCGCCATCGGCAAAGAACATGTCGTCGAGCAGCACGCCGGAATCCGGCTCGTCGATGTCAAGCGCGCTCTGCATCGCCTTCGAGGTGAGGCCGATCTTGTGGCCTTTGACGATGCGCCCCTCCGCGACCTTGACGTCGACCCAGGCCTTCTGGATCGCGTAGGCGTCGGTAATGGTGATCCCAGGGAAATCCCGCGAGAGCTGCCGGATCTGCGTGCGGGTCTTCTCGGCCTGGTGCAGACGCATTGCGCAAGCTTGGATATCGTCGTTGGAAAGCGCCATTTGTGATCTTACAAATTCGGGTGCCGGGCGATACTTAACATGTTAAATGAATGCGTCAAACTCAATTCGGCTTGTTGCACCGCAAACGTTCCGCGGCTTGAAAGGGCGCCATGGTGAAGAAACCGGCTGATCCAGCCAATGGAGGCGCGCCCGCCGCACGACAGGTGCCGATGCGCGACTTCTCGCGCTCGCTGCCGATGTCGCTGCTGCGCGCCCGCGAAGCGGTGATGCGCCAGTTCCGTCCCTCGCTGCGCGAGCACGGCCTGACCGAGCAGCAATGGCGCATCCTGCGCGCGCTGGCTGCGATCGAAGCGGCCGAGGTCACGGAACTGGCGCGGACCGCGTTCCTGCTCGGACCGAGCCTGTCGCGCATCCTGCGCGATCTCGAGGCGCGCCATCTGATCGAACGCAAGACCGCGAAGGCGGACCAGCGCCGCAGCATGGTCTCGATCTCGAAAGAGGGGCTGAAGTTGATGGCCTCGGTGGCGCCGACGTCGGAGGCGATCTATGCCGAGATCACGCGACGCTTCGGCGCGCGCAAGCTCGCCGAGTTGCAGGAGATGCTCGGCGAGCTCGAACACAGCCTCGCCGGGCTCGGGGCGGCGGATGAGGCAAGTGCCGGGGAGTGAAAGCAGATATGCGCGTCCTGCCGCTGCAAGCCATGGACATGCGCGCGCATTTTCGCGCAAATTGCGGCCCCGGACTGGCGGCCGGTGGGGGCCGATTCCCGGCCAGGAGGCGGCCGCATAGGCGTTGCGTCATTGCGAGCGTAGCGCGGCGGCCCGGTTCGCGGTAACAGCGGGGGCGTGCTGTCGCGGCGCTCGTCATGGTGACGAAGGTTCAAACAACAAAGAAGGAAGGCAACGTGGCGAACAAGGTCAAGGAAATCTGGAAGTCGGGCAAGGCGGTGGTCAACGCATGGCTTGCTATACCCTCCGGCTTCTCGGCCGAGATGGTCGCGCAATGCGGCTTCGACAGCGTCACCGTCGACATGCAGCACGGCGTGCAGGACTATCTGTCGATGGTGCAGTGCTTCCAGGCCATGGACAAGCATCCCGTGACCCCGATGGTCCGCGTACCCTGGAACGAGCCCGGCATCATCGGCAAGGTGCTCGACGGCGGCGCCTATGGCGTGATCTGCCCGATGGTCAACACGCCGCAGGAAGCCCGGAACCTGGTCTCCTATTCAAAGTATCCGCCGAAGGGCGTGCGCTCCAACGGACCGATTCGCGCCGGCATGTACGGCACCGCGGGCTCCTACCAGAAGACGGCCAACGACGAGATCGTGCTGCTTCCGATGATGGAGACGAGGACCGCGGTCGAGAACATGGAAGCGATCCTCGACGTCGAGGGCATCGACGGCGTCTATATCGGCCCGTCCGATCTCGGCTTCTCCTATGGCCTCGAGCCCAAGCTCGACCGCAGCGAGCCCGAGATCCTCGCGATCTACGAGAAGATCATCAAGGAATGCGGCAAGCGCGGCCTCAACCCGGGCATCCATTGCAGCGGCGCCGAGGGCGCGGCGCGTGCGATCAACATGGGCTTCAAGCTGGTGACGCTGTCGAACGAGGTCGGCCTGATGACCACCTACGCTAAGATGCAGGTCAACGCCACCCGCAAGGATTCGGGCGGCAAGGCCTGAGCTCTCTGTTCTTTCCCTCTCCCCGTTCTTACGGGGAGAGGGTTAGGGTGAGGGGCCTCTCAACACGAACCAAACTATCGATCGAGCGCGCGGCTTGCCCCTCACCCGGATCGCTGCGCGATCCGACCTCTCCCCGTAAGGGCGGGGAGAGGTGAAGAGACCCAAGGAGACTCCCATGACCGTCAGCCCCGTCATCCGCCTGCATCCCGATGATGGCGTGGTGATCGCACGCGCCAGCCTGCCGCCGGGCACCGCGGTGGCCGACGGCGTGACCACGGTCGAGCGCGTTCCCTCCGGCCATAAGGTTGCGATCAAGCCGATTGCCGTGGGTGAGCCGATCAAGCGCTACGGCCAGATCATCGGGTTTGCCACCCAAGCCATAGCGCCGGGCCAGCACGTGCACGTGCAGAATTGCGGCATGGGCGATTTCGCCAAGGACTACGCCTATTGCGCCGACGTCAAGCCGACGCCGAACTTCGACCTGCCGGCGACCTTCGAAGGCATCCGCCGCCCGGACGGCCGCGTCGCGACGCGCAATTATATCGGCATTCTCACCTCAGTGAATTGCAGCGCCCATGTCGCAAGCCTCGTCGCCGACGTCTTCAAGAAGAATCCTTTTACCGGCGACAATCCGCTCGCCGACTTTCCCAATATCGATGGGGTAGTCGCACTCACCCACAAGACCGGCTGCGGCATGACGCAGAACGAGCCGCTGGCGCTGCTCCGCCGCACCCTCGGCGGCTATGCGCGGCACGTCAACTTCTCGCACGTCATCGTGCTCGGCCTTGGCTGCGAGGTGAACCAGATCGGCGGGCTGATGGAAGAGCAGAAGCTCGCCGGCCGCCTGCGCGCGATGGACATCCAGGAGGTCGGCGGCACCCGCAAGACGGTCGAGGCCGGCATCGCCTTCGTGCGCGAGGCCCTGGCCGACGCCAATAAGGTCAAGCGCGAAACCGTGCCGGCGAGCGAGCTCACGGTGGCCCTGCAATGCGGCGGCTCGGACGGCTATTCCGGCGTCTCCGCCAATCCTGCGCTTGGCGCTGCCAGCGATCTCATCGTGCGTCACGGCGGCACCGTGATCCTGTCCGAGACACCGGAGACCTACGGCGCCGAGCATCTCCTGACGCGCCGCGCAGTCAGCCGCGAGGTCGGCGAGAAGCTGGTGGATCTCATGCGCTGGTGGGACGAATACACGACGCGCGAAGGCGCCGAGATGAACGCCAATCCGAGCCCCGGCAACAAGGCCGGCGGCCTCACCACCATTCTGGAGAAGTCGCTCGGCGCGATGGCCAAGGCCGGCACCACCAATCTCGTCGAGGTGCTGCGCTACGCCGAGCCCGTCACCAAGAAGGGCTTCGTCTTCATGGACACGCCCGGCTACGATCCGGTCGCCGCGACCGGGCAGGTCGCCGGCGGCGCCAATCTGGTCTGCTTCACCACCGGCCGCGGCAGCGTGTTCGGCTGCAAGCCGGCGCCGTCGATCAAGCTCGCCACCAACACACCCATGTACAAGCGCATGGAAGAGGACATGGACGTCAATTGCGGCACCATCCTCGAAGGCGAGGAGAGCGTCGAACAGTGCGGCCAGCGCATCTTCGACCTCATCCTCAAGACCGCCTCTGGCCAGCCGACCAAGAGCGAGAGTTTCGATTTCGGCGGCGCCGAGTTCGCGCCCTGGGTGCTGGGCGCGACGATGTAGTCGCGCCATGCGCGCGGCGTCGCGCCGGCGCAATCAAAGGGCGGTAGAAATATGATGCGCGCAGCTCGATAGCGGTGGCGCGTGTAGTGGCGCCGATTGCACCAATCGTTCGCTAAGTAATGATACGGAGGCGGACGCCTCCTGCAAAAAGTTCCCGGCTTACACCTGGTTAAGATTGTTGCCGTAGACACGGGCGTGATGCGGCTCCACAGCGTTGTGGGGCCAGCCGTGACTTGAGGATCGAGCCGATGCAAGCAATACGTCCCACTGGGGTGGAGAATCTCCTCGGTGAGGAGGAGCTGATCGTATCGAAGACCGATCTCAAGGGCCGCATCACTTACGCCAACGACGTCTTCATCCGGATGGCGAAGTACTCGTGGAAGGAGCTGATGGGCGCGCCCCACAGCCTGATCCGCCATCCCGACATGCCGCGCTGCGTCTTCAAGCTGCTGTGGGATACGCTGCAGGCCAAGCAGGAAATCTTCGCCTACGTCGTCAATCTCGCCGCCGACGGCAGCCATTATTGGGTGTTCGCCCACGTCACCCCGACGCTCGACGATCGCGGCAACATCATCGGCTATCACTCCAATCGACGCAGGCCCGATCCGGCGCCGGTCGAGAAAATCAAACCGATCTACAAGGCGCTCTGCGCGGAAGAGGCACGCCACGCCAATGCCAAGGACGGCATGCGTGCGAGCTTCGACGTGATGGTCGGTCTGCTCAAGCAAAACGGTGTCGGTTACGATGAATTTGTGCTCTCTCTCTAAGGCGCAGGGAGCGACTGCCGTCGCGTGTCTTCTCGCCACCGTCGCATTCGTCGCCTCGCTGCTCGGCTGGAGCGGAATCATCAGTGCAGCACCGCTCGGCGCGGCGATCCTGGTGCTCGGCTACGGCCTCTGGTGCCAGCATCGCACGGCAGTCGCCGTCGATGAGGTCACTGACGTCTGCCGCAAGGCAGCGCGCGGCGATCTCGAGGCGCGGATCCTGAGCGAGCGCCAGGCCGGGCGGATCGGCGCCATCCAGAAGTCGGTCAACGACATGCTCGACATCGCCGATGCTTTCGTTCGCGAAGCTTCGGCCTCGATGGACTATGCCAGCCGCGGCAAGTATTTCCGCAAGATCCTCGCGCGCGGATTGCCCGGCTCGTTCCGCCGCTCGGCCACCGTCATCAACGCGGGCACCGACAGCCTCGGCCGCCGCGTGGTGGAGATCGCCGGCCTTGCAAAGCAGTTCGGCACGCATCTCGACGAGGTTGCCGGCAGCCTTATGAGCGCCGCGACGGATCTGGAATCCGACGCCGGCCAGATGGCGGCCGCGGCGGAGACGACCAACCGCCAGACCTCCGGCATGCGCAGCGCCTCCGAGCAGGCCTCGAGCAACGTTGCGACGGTGGCGAGCGCGGCGGAACAGCTCGCATCCTCGATCGCGGAGATCAGCCGCCAGGTGGCTGGCTCGACCGCGAGCACGGGCCGCGCCGTCAATGAGGCTAACCGCGCCGGCAGCGAAATTCGCGTCCTCGCGGATGCCGCGATGCGGATCGGCGACGTCGTCAAGCTGATCAGCGAGATCGCCTCGCAGACCAACCTGCTGGCGCTCAACGCCACGATCGAGGCGGCGCGGGCAGGCGAGGCCGGTCGCGGCTTCGCCGTCGTGGCCTCCGAGGTCAAGAGCCTCGCCAACCAGACCGCGAAGGCGACCGAGGAGATCAGCGCCAAGGTCGGTGAGATGCAGCAGTCGACCACCAATTCGGTCGCGGCGGTCGAAGCGATCGCGCAGACCATCGCCGAGATCGACGGCATTACCGCGAGCATTGCCGCCTCCATCGAGCAGCAGGGCTCAGCGACCCGCGAGATCGCCCGCAACGTTCACGAAGCCTCCGCCGGCACCTCGCAGGTCTCCTCCAACGTGACAGGCATCAGCGAAGCCGCCGCCGATACGGGCCGCGTCGCTGGCCGCGTCAACAGCGCCTCCGAGCGCGTCCACGGCGAAGTCGAGACGCTCCGCCGCGAGGTGACGCAGTTCCTGCAGCGGCTGACGTCGGCGGCGTAGCGTTCGTGCCAAGAGCACGCTGCTAACCCTCTCCCCTTGTGGGAGAGGGTGGTTCGCCGCGAAGCGGCGAGACAGGTGAGGGGTCTCTATCCTCACCAGCGGTTTTGCGGATTGAGAGAGACCGCTCATCCGGCGCTTCGCGCCACCTTCTCCCACAAGGGAAGAAGGGAAGAGCAGCCTCGCCGGCGCGGCCGAATAACAACCCACCATCCCCCGCCCCGCACCTTGCATAGGCACGCGCTGCCCGTTGTTAGTGCTTGATCGCGCTGACCTCAGGTGTTCTGCTCAAAAAAGCTGCTGGAGCACCGCACCCCCGTGTCGATCTACGTCGCATTGCATCACGTCACGCATTACAAATACGACCGCCCGATCGACCTCGGTCCGCAGACCATCCGCCTGCGCCCGGCGCCGCATACGCGCACGCCGATCCTGAGCTATTCGCTCAAGGTCTCGCCAGCCAACCATTTCGTGAACTGGCAGCAGGATCCGCAAGGCAACTGGCTCGCTCGCTATG
Source organism: Bradyrhizobium centrosematis (assembly GCF_045571495.1). Classification (NCBI taxonomy): domain Bacteria; kingdom Pseudomonadati; phylum Pseudomonadota; class Alphaproteobacteria; order Hyphomicrobiales; family Nitrobacteraceae; genus Bradyrhizobium; species Bradyrhizobium centrosematis. The sequence goes on along the minus strand of NZ_CP120703.1, from coordinate 5,202,487 downwards.
TCTTCCCGGAGAAGACGACCGAATTGAAGATCGAGGTCGACTTCACCGCGCAGATGACGGTGGTCAACCCATTCGACTTCTTCGTCGAGCCCTACGCCGACAGCTTTCCGTTCGAGTACCCGAAGGATCTGAAGACGGAGCTCGCACCATATCTCGAGACGATCAAGCCCGATCGCCTGTTTGCGAAATATCTCGACTCGATCCCGCACGAGGCTCCGAACACCGTCAACTTCCTGGTCGAGCTCAATCGCGCGCTGCAGCAGAAGATCCGCTACATCATCCGGATGGAGCCGGGCGTGCAGACGCCGGAGGAGACGCTGGCCTCGGGCGCCGGATCATGCCGCGATTCCGCGTGGCTCCTGATCCAGACCTTCCGTCATCTCGGCCTCGCCGCGCGCTTCGTCTCCGGCTATCTCATCCAGATCCGCCCCGACATCGATCCGATCGAAGGTCCGCCGGAGGTGGAGAACGACTTCACCGACCTGCATGCCTGGGCCGAGGTGTATCTGCCCGGCGCCGGCTGGATCGGGTTCGATGCGACCTCGGGCATGCTCGCGGGCGAGGGCCACATCCCGGTCGCCGCCACGCCGCATTATCGCTCGGCCGCGCCGATTTCGGGCAGCGCCGGCTTTGCCGAGGTCGAGTTCGCCTTCGACATGAACGTGAAGCGCATCCGCGAGGCGCCGCGCATCACCAAGCCGTTCTCCGACGAATCCTGGGCGCGGCTCAACGATCTCGGTGAGCAGGTCGACGGCGATCTCGCGAATGCGGACGTGCGGCTGACCATGGGCGGCGAGCCCACCTTCGTCTCGGTCGACGACCTCGAAGCCGGCGAGTGGAATACCGAAGCGGTCGGCCCGACCAAGCGCACGCTTGGCGATGATCTGATCCGCCGCCTGCGCACGCGCTTTGCGCCCGGCGGCCTGCTGCATTACGGCCAGGGCAAATGGTATCCGGGCGAGAGCCTGCCGCGCTGGGCCTTCGGCCTGTACTGGCGCAAGGACGGCGTGCCGATCTGGAAGAACGCCGACCTGATCGCCAGGATCGCCAATCCCAGGCGGCCGGAGGTCCGGGACGCCGAGGCCTTCATGGAAGGCACCGCGGCGCGGCTCGGGCTCGATCTCGGCTACATCATGCCGGCTTATGAGGACCCGGCCTATTGGTTGCAGAAGGAAGCCGAGCTTCCCGTCAACGTCGATCCCACCGATTCCGAGCTGTCCGATCCCGAGGCGCGGGCCCGCATGGCACGCGTGTTCGACCAGGGCCTTAATACGCCGCGCGGCTTCGTGCTGCCGATCCAGCGCTGGAACGCGCCGCCGCGCTGGCGCAGCGAGCGCTGGCCGCTCCGGCGCAATCATCTGTTCCTGACGCCGGGCGATTCACCGCTCGGCCTGCGCCTGCCGATGGGCTCGCTCGGCCATGTGCCGCCGAACCAATATCCCTACATCGTCGAGCAGGACCCGATGGAGCCGCGCGGCAGGCTGCCGGTGTTCACCCGCATCGCGCGTCCGCCATCGCCGCCGCGCACGGCCCCCGAGCATCTCAACACGGCGATTCCCGTGCGCACCGCGATGGCGGTGGAGATCCGCGACGGCGTGATCTGCGCCTTCATGCCGCCGGTCGAGCGCATCGAGGATTATCTCGAGCTGGTCTCGGCGCTGGAAGACACCGCCGAGGAGATGCAGCTCCCCGTTCATGTCGAAGGCTATCCGCCGCCGTTCGATCCGCGCATCGAGGTCATCAAGGTGACGCCCGACCCTGGGGTGATCGAGGTCAACATCCAGCCGGCCAGGAGTTGGCGCGACGCGGTCGCGATCACGACCGGCCTCTATGAGGACGCGGCCAAGGTTCGCCTCGGCGCCAACCGCTTCCTGGTCGACGGCCGCCACACCGGGACCGGCGGCGGCAATCACGTCGTGGTCGGCGGCTCGAGCCCGCAGGACTCGCCGTTCCTGCGCCGGCCCGATCTGCTGAAGAGTCTGGTCCTTTACTGGCAGCGGCATCCCTCGCTGTCCTATTTCTTCTCCGGCCTGTTCATCGGCCCGACCAGCCAGGCGCCGCGCATCGACGAAGCCCGTCACGACAGCATCTACGAGCTCGAGATCGCGCTCTCGCATGTGCCGCTGCCGGGCACCCAGGCGCCGCTGTGGCTGGTCGACCGCCTGTTCCGGCATCTGCTCGTCGACATCACCGGCAACACCCATCGCGCCGAGATCTGCATCGACAAGCTCTATTCGCCGGAAGGGCCCACCGGCCGGCTCGGCCTTGTCGAATTCCGTGCGCTCGAAATGCCGCCGGACCCGCGCATGTCGCTGGCGCAGCAGCTCTTGATCCGCGCCCTGATCGCGAAGATGTGGCGCGAACCGCAGGCCGGTAAATTCGTGCGCTGGGGCACTGCGCTGCACGACCGCTTCATGCTGCCGCATTTCATCTGGGAAGATTTCCTGGACGTGCTCGGCGAGCTCAAGCAGTTCGGCTATCCGTTCGAGCCGGAATGGTATCTGGCCCAGCTCGAATTCCGCTTCCCCGCCTTCGGCCGCGTCCATCATGGCGGCGTGACGCTGGAGCTGCGCCAGGCGCTGGAGCCCTGGCACGTGCTGGGCGAGGAGGGCTCGGCCGGCGGCACGGTGCGCTACGTCGATTCGTCGGTCGAGCGGCTCCAGGTCAAGGCGGAGGGCTTTGTCGAGGGCCGCCACATCGTCACCTGCAACGGCCGCCGCCTGCCGATGACCTCGACCGGCCGCTCGGCGGAGGCGGTGGCCGGCGTCCGCTTCAAGGCCTGGCAGCCGGCCTCCGGGCTGCACCCGACCATTCCCGTCCACGCGCCCCTGACCTTCGACCTGATCGACAGCTGGAACGGCCGCTCGCTGGGCGGCTGCGTCTACCACGTCGCGCATCCGGGCGGACGCAACTACGACACCAAGCCGGTCAACACCTACGAGGCCGAGGCCCGGCGGCTGGCGCGCTTCCAGGACCACGGCCACACGCCGGGGCCGGTCCAGCCGCCGCCTGAGGAACGCACAAATGAGTTCCCGCTGACCCTCGACTTGCGGACCCCGCTCCTGCAATGAGTATGATGGTGGGGCAGGGAGAGGCGCATGGCCGAAGGCGCAGCCGAAGAGAACGACAAGGCGGGCAGGGCGCCAAGTCAGCCTGAAGCTCATCCTGAAAGCCAGCGTGAAGGCCAGCGCCGCTTCGCGCAATGGGTCCGCGACTACAGCCGCCTGCCTGATGTCCCCGACGAGTTCTTAGGGTCCGACGGTGCTCCGCGCGCGGTCTGGAGCCGTTTCTTCGAAGCCTTCGGCGCGCTCGCGCCCGACGAGATCGAGCGGCGATTCGGCATGGCCGACCGCCACCTGCGCGAAGCCGGCGTCACCTACCGCGCGCCCGGTGACAGCGCCGACCGGCCCTGGTCGCTGAGCCATTTGCCGCTTCTGATCGACGAGTCCGATTGGCGGCAGCTTTCCGACGGCATCACCCAGCGCGCCGAGCTGCTCGAGCGCGTGCTGCGCGACATTTATGGCGAGGGCCGGCTGGTGGCCGAGGGTGCGCTGCCGGCGGCCGCGATCGCCGGCAGTCCCGAATATCTCCGTCCCGTCTGCGGCGTGCCGCCGCCGGGCGGCCGCTATCTCTCGATCTATGCCGCCGATGTCGGCCGCGGCCCGGACGGCCGCTGGTGGGTGCTCGGCGACCGCACCCAGGCGCCCTCGGGCGCGGGCTACGCGCTGGAGAACCGCCTGGTGCTCTCGCGCGCCTTCTCCGACCTCTACAAGTCGATGAACGTGCCGCGCGTCGCGCCGTTCTTCGAGGCCTTCCGCGACTCCTTGCGCGCGCGCGCCGACCGTGACGAGCCGCGCATCGGCGTGCTCACGCCCGGCAGCTTCAGCGAGACCTATTTCGAGCATGCGACGCTGGCGCGTTATCTCGGCTTTCTCCTGGTCGAGGGCGACGACCTCGCCGTCAGCGACAACCGCGTCCACATCCGCACCGTCGCCGGCCTCAAGCGGCTCGATGTGCTGCTGCGCCGGGTCGATTCCAACTCGCTCGACCCGCTCGAGCTCGATGCGTCCTCGCATCTCGGCGTGCCCGGCCTGATCGACGTGCTGCGCAAGGACGGCGTCGTCGTCGCCAACATGCCGGGCTCCGGCGTCCTGGAGGCCCGGGCGCTGCTCGGTTTCCTGCCGGCGCTGAGCCGCCGCCTGCTCGGCGAAGAGCTCAAGATGCCGCATATCGCGACCTGGTGGTGCGGCCAGCGCAGCGCGCGAGAGGAGGTGCTGGCGCGGCTCGACGAGGTCGCGATCGAAGGCGCCTACCAGCGCGGCGTGCCCGGTTTCGGCATGAGCGGTCCGGTGCTCGCCAGCCAGCTGGGCGCGAGCGACCGCCAGCGCCTGGTCGACGCCATCGCCGCGCGTGGCATGGACTATGTCGGCCAGGAGGTGGTGCGGCTCTCGACCATGCCGGTGTGGGAGCGGGGCCAGATCACGCCGCGTCCGTTCGTGCTGCGCGTGTTCGCCGCGGCGACGCCGGACGGCTGGGCCATCATGCCCGGCGGCTTCTGCCGCATCGCCGAGCAGCCGGACGCGCGCGCGGTGTCGATGGGCGACGGCGCCCGTGCCGCCGACGTCTGGGTGGTGTCCGACAAGCAGGTCTCGACCGTGACCTTGCTGCCGGCGACCGACAAGGTCCGCATCCGCCGCATCGCCGGCGTGTTGCCGAGCCGCGCCGCCGACAATCTGTTCTGGCTCGGCCGCTATCTCGAACGCGCCGAGGCGACGCTGCGGCTGGTGCGCGCGCTCGGGTCGCCGAGCGGACCCAACAAGGGCACCGCGGCCTCGCTGCAATCGGTCGAGCGAATCCAGCGCCTGTTGGTGGCCTGGGGCGCCGTCTCGCAAACTTCGCGCGCGGCGCCTGGGCGTATCGTGGCCGAAGCGCTGCAGAGCGAGGCGCGTTTCGGCTCGGCCCTGTCGCTGGTGCGCGCGGCGCAGCGCACGGCGACATCCTTGCGCGAGCGGCTGTCCCCCGATGCCTGGCAGGTCATCACCGAGATGGCCGAGCGCCTCGCCTACGAGGTCGAGGACGACGACAGCGTGCTCAGCGCCGCCGAGCTGACCTTGCAGGAGCTCGCGAGCTTCGCAGGGCTGGCGCAGGAGAACATGAACCGCGCCGCCGGCTGGCGCTTCCTCGACATGGGCCGCCGCGTCGAGCGCGCCATCAACACCACGCGCTTCACGCGTCAATTCGCCTATGACGAGGCCGGCGACGAGGACCTCGACATCCTGTTGACGCTGGTGGATTGCCAGATCACCTACCGCTCGCGCTATCTGCTGGCACCGATCCTGGCGCCGGTGCGGGACCTTGCCGTGCTCGACGGCTACAATCCGCGCTCGGTGGCGTTCCAGGTGACGACGCTGAACGAGCACATTGCCGCGCTGCCGAGCCTGAAGGAGCACGGCCTGATCGAGAAGCCGCAGCGGCTTGCGGTGGCGCTGCAGGCGATGCTTGCAACGGCAGAGGCCGAGAAGCTCGAGGTCAAGACGCTGTTCGCATTGGAGCAGGACCTGCTCAGCCTCGCGGAGGCGATCGGGCAGCACTACTTCCCGCATGGTCCCAATGCCGCCCGGCCGGAAAAGCTGACGGGGCTGGCGTGATCTACGACATCCGTCACGTCACGACCTACGAGTACGAGAATCCGGTCAGCTTCGCCCGCTGCACGCTGCGGCTGGAGCCGCGCAGCGGCAGCGGCCAGGAGCTGATCTCGCACAGTGTCGAGATCCGCCCGCGTCCTGCCGAGCGCAATGTGCGGCGCGATTTCTTCGGCACGCTGACCGAGAGCCTCGTGATCGAGGCCGCGCATCGAACCTTGCGGATCGACTCGCGTTCGCGCGTCGCTGTGTCGCGTCAGCCGCCGGCACGGGACGCCGTCAGTCCGCCCTGGGAAAGCATCCGCGACATCGCCTTCGAGGCGACGAGCCTCGGGCCGGCCTCGCCGGTGGGTTACGTCTTCGCAAGCCCGCTGGTGCCGGTGCTGCGTCCGGTCAGCGCCTACGCGGCTTCGAGCTTTCCGCCCGGCGCGGGCATCCTCGAAGGTGCGGTCGATCTCATGCGGCGTATCCGCAACCAGTTCCGCTACGACCCGAAGGCGACGGTGATCTCGACGCCGCTGGCCGAGGTCTTCGACAATCGCCACGGCGTCTGCCAGGATTTTGCCCATGTGATGATCGCGGGCCTGCGCGGCCTCGGCCTGCCGGCGGCCTATGTCAGCGGCTATCTGCGCACCATTCCTCCGCCCGGCCAGCCGCGCCTGCAAGGCGCCGACGCCACCCACGCCTGGGTGTCGCTGTGGTGCGGGGCGGAGCTCGGCTGGGTCGATTTCGATCCGACCAACGATCTTCTGGTCGCGAACGACCACATCGTGCTCGCGGTCGGGCGCGACTTTTCGGACGTCTCGCCGATCGACGGCGTCATCGTCGGCTCGCCCAAGCAGAAGCTGGGCGTCGCCGTCGACGTGCTGCTGGTGGAGTAGGCGGCCTGTCCGGCCAATTGCTCTCGGTCACCGAACCATGGTTTCGCGATCCCAGGCCTGATAGTCGGGCGAACCTTCGATGCGGATCGGACCATCGTAGCCATATTCCACCATGTGCACGGTCACATAATCGTCTCCGAAAAAGACCACGCCATAGGATTGCGGCAGGTCGGACGCGCTCAGCAATTTGGTCTCGGAGAACAGTGGAAAGCTCGCATGATTGGTGCCGCGCAGCGACGAGACGGGAACGCCTGCGACCGAGCCGGCCAGGGGCAAGTGACAATGACCGAAGAAGACGTGACGGATCTTTGAACGATTGCGGCCAACCAGGCGCCGGAACGTGGCGTCGTCGAGCAAGCGGATCTGGTCGAAGGGCGCCAGATGCACCGGCATGGGGTTGTGATGCATGAACAGCAGGAACGGCCCGTCATGCTCGGCAAGCCGCGCCTCGAGCCAGCCAAGGCGATCGTCGCAATAGCGGCCGGCATGGGTTTCCGGATGCGCGGTGTCGAGGAACAGGCAGCGGCCGGCGGCCGTATCGTGCACGCCCTGAACAAATCCGTTCTCGTCGGCGAGATCGGGGAACACGCTCAGGAAGGCGGCACGCCGGTCGTGATTGCCGATGCACAGCCGGACCGGCAGCGGATAGGCGTCGAGGGACTGCTTGAGCCATTGATAGTCGGCGGCGTCGCCCCAGTCCGAGAGGTCGCCGGTGATCACCATCAACTCGGCGTCATGATGATCCTTCAGGGCATGCGCAAGCGCGCGCTCGAAATTGGCGCGCGGATCGCGGCCACCGATGGTCGAGCCGGGCGCCGTCAGGTGAATGTCGCTCAGATGAAGCAGCTTCATCGTTTTCTCCCGTCATTGGGCAGGGCTATCGCATATGACTTGCTGCGGCGGCCTGCGCGCACGCCTCGTCCTTCGAGACGGCGCTTACGCGCCTCCTCAGGATGAGGCTAATCGGCGCCAGTGCCCGTTGAAACTGTCGCCACGTACTCAGTCCTCATCCTGCGGAGCCCGCCTAAAGCGGGCGTCTCGAAGGATGCCCGCAGGGGAAAGCTCTCAACTGCAATAGCCCTGCGTCACTAGGGCACGGGGCACTGGTGGCGCCCCGTGCCGACGGATGTGAGGATGCTCAGCGCGCTGCGCCGGTGGTCTTTGGCAGCAGCTTCTGCACGTCCGTCGTCATGTCGGCGAGAACGGCTTCGGGCTCCCTCGCGCGGGCCCCGGAGATGATCGCGTTGAGATGATCCTTGATCACGTCGGTGATCTTCAGGCCGTTGTCGCCGGGGAAGGCGTACCACTTCGTCAGCAGCGCGAGCTGGCTGACGGCAGTGTAGTTGTTGGGGTTCTTGACGTAGAAGTCCTTCAGATAGACTTCGTTGGCCACCTTGTTGGGCGGCATGTAGCCGGTCGTTTCGGCCATGATCGCGGCGCCCTTGGGTCCGGTCCAGAACTTCACCGCTTCCCAGGCTGCGTCGCGCTTGGCCTTGTCCTTGGCGAGGATCATCACGACGTTGCCGCCGGCCGGCAGCCTGCCGTTCGGGGCGGCGACGTCCGGGAACGGGATCGTCTTCAACGCGAACTTGCCGCCGGTCATCTGCGTGACCTTGTTGAGGTCCGATGTCGAGGTGACGTGAAAGCCGGTCTTGCCGGCCGCGAACGCCGCGCGCATCGACGGCTGGTCGAGGTTGGGCATGCCCCCCTCGTTGACGAGCCGCGCGATCATGTTGATGGCGAACTTGCCTTCCGCCCCGTCGAAGGCGACCTTGGTCTCGTCGGCATTGAGCATGGTGCCGCCGCGCGCGAACACCGGGGCTTGCCACAGCCAGTTGCCGGTGATGTCCCAGGCATAGGTGACGCCGTTGGTGTCGTTGCCGAGCGCCTTGATCTTCTTGGCGAGCGTGAGCAGCTCGTCCCAGCTCTTCGGCAAATTGTCCACGTCGCCGCCGGCCTGCTTCACGAGGTCGAGATTGACGTAGACGATCGGCAGCGAGATCGCGAAGGGAAGGGCGTAGACTTTGCCGCTGGCGGTGCCGATGTCGTACATCGCCTGGTGGAAGCCCTGCTTGTCGAAATCCTTTTCGGCCGCGATGTAGCCGTCGAGCGCGGCAGGGATGTTCTTGTCGACCAGGACGCGGATGCGGTTCAAGCCCTGGAAGGACACGTCCGGCATCTGATTGGTGACGGCTTCGCGCAGCACCTTCTGGGTGCCGTCCTCGTAGGATTCGTAAGGCGCCCGCATGGTGACCTTGATCTCCGGGTGCACCTTGGCGAATTCCTCGGCGATGCGCTTGTGCGTCTCGGTGAACAGCTCCGGATAGGGATACTGCATCACGATCTCGGTCTGGGTCTGCGCCAGCGCAGAGCCGGCCGCAAGCGACAGAGCCGCCGCGGCGATGATGGACTTCAGCATGAATAACTCCCTGTTTGAGGTGACGCGGTTACTTGATCCCGGTGAGGGTGATGCCCTCGATGAAGCGACGCTGGGCAAAGAGGAAGGCGATGACGAGCGGCGCGATGATCACCATCGCCGCGGCCATCATCGGGCCATAGCTGGTGCCGGCCTCGTTGTTGCGGAAATGCGCGACCGCGAGCGGCGGCGTACGCAATTGCTCGCTATTGAGCACGATCAGCGGCCAGAAATAGTCGTTCCAATGCGCCACCACGGAGAAGATGCCGAAGGCGGTGACCGCCGGGATCGCGGCCGGCAGCATCACCCGCCAGACGATGCCGAATTCGGAGATGCCGTCCATGCGCGCGGCATCGACGAGATCGTCCGGCACGGTCTTGAAGAACTGGCGCATCAGGAAGATGCCGAACACCGAGATCGTGAAGGGCAGGACCAGCGCGGCATAGCTGTCGAGGAGTCCGATCTTGTGCAGCAGCAGGAAGACCGGGATCGCGGTCGCCTGCGGCGGGATCAGGATCCCGAACAGAACCAGGGCAAACAGCGTCTCGCGGCCGTGGAAGCGAAGTTTCGCCAGCGCGTAGGCTGCCGGCAGCGCCACCATCACCTGCAGCACGAAGATCGAGACCGTGACGATGACGCCGTTGAGCAGGAAGCGCAGGAGATTGGCCTTGGCGAAGGCTTCGCGCAGGTTCTCCACCAGCGCGAACCGGTAGGGGATCAGGTGCAGCTCGCTGGAGAAGACCTCGGTCTGCGGCTTGGATGCGGTCGAGATCATCCAGATGAAGGGGGCGAGCATGAGCGCGGCACCCGCGATCAGAAGCACGTGGCGGAGGATCGCGCGGAACGGGATGGGTTGCGCGTTGCTCATGTGTAGTGCACGCCGCGATCGGCGAGCCTCGACTTGATGATGGTGAGCGCGAGAACGAAGACCAGGAAGACGACGGTGATTGCGGCGGCGTAGCCTGAGCGGAAGAACTCGAACCCTTCCGTGTACATGGTGTGGATCAGGACCTCGGTGGATTTGGACGGGCCGCCTTTGGTCAGGACATGCACGGTATCGAACACCTGGAAGGAGCGGATGCCGGAGATGACGACGACGAAGGTCGTGACCGGTCCGAGCATCGGCCAAGTCACGAGGCGGAAGCGTGCCCAGCCGCTCGAGGCGCCGTCGATCTCGGCCGCTTCGTAGAGCTGCTTGGGGATGGAAACGAGGCCGGCAAGAAACAGCACCATGTTGAAGCCGACGGTCTGCCAGATGCCGATTGCGCACAGCGCGTAGAGGGCGGTGCTGCGGTCCTGCAGCCAGGCGAAGGCCGGCAGGCCCGCGCTGCGCAACAGCCCGTTCACCAGGCCGAATTGCGGATGCAGCATGAATTCCCACACCACCGCCATGGCGATCAGGGTCGCCATCACGGGCAGAAAATAGATCGTCCGGTAGAGGCTGCGCAGGCTGGTGCCGCTCTGGATCAAAAGCGCGATCGCAAGGCCTGCGATCACGGCGCCGGGCACCACGATCACGACATAGGTCAGCGTGTTGCGCAGCGCGATCCAGAACACCTTGTCGGCGAACAGGTCCTGGTAGTTCGCAAGCCCGATCCAGGAGAAATGCGGCGCGCCGAGCTGATAATCGGTGAAGGAGAGGGCGATCACGCCGGCGAGCGGACCGAGTAGCATGACCAGCATGAGTGCGGCGGCTGGCGTCACCAGGGCGTAAGCGGAGTATATGCGCCGGCTGCCATGAGCCGGCAACGCCCGCTTCGCGACGCCGGCCGGAACGATCGCCGCGTCAATGGTCATGGAGCCGTCAGACATGGGCGGGCTCACGGTTGCGCCCGGCCGCCTGCTCGAGGCTGAGCGCGATCCGCTTCCCGACCGGATCGAAAACCCGCACCGCGTCGGGCGCGAAGTCGAACGCGACCGGACTGCCCATCGCAGGCAGCTGCCTGACATCGGCAAGTCGCGCGATCAGGCGCACCCCGGCGCCTTCGATCGCAAGGTGCACGAAGGCTTCCGCGCCGAGGTTTTCCAGATGGACGACGCTGCCTGAGAATGGCCCCGCGCCCAGCTCGATCCGCTCCGGGCGCACGCCGACACGGCAGTCGCCCGCGGGCACGCCACACGCAAGTCGCAGAGCGGTCCCCAGCACGTCGATGCCGCCGTCCTTCCGGATCCGGCCAGGCAGGATGTTGATCTTGGGGCTGCCGATGAATTCGGCAACACGGATGTCGCCGGGCTCGTTGTAGATCTGCGAAGGCGTGCCGGCCTGAATCAGCTCACCGGCCATCATGACGGCGATCCGGCTCGACATCGTCATCGCCTCGGCCTGGTCGTGCGTGACATAGATGAACGTTGTCTTGAGACGGCGGTGCAGCTCGGCGAGTTCGGCGCGCATATGGACACGCAGCTTCGCGTCGAGATTGGAGAGCGGTTCGTCGAACAGAAACGCGCGGGGCTCGCGCACCATGGCGCGTCCGACAGCGACGCGTTGTCGCTGTCCGCCGGACAATTGCCCGGGCTTGCGCCGCAGCAATGGCGCGATATCGAGCTGCTCAGCGATGGCTGTGATGTCGGCGCGGATGCCGCGTTCCTTCGCGCGCCGGCCCGGCAGCAACGGGCCGAGCAGCGGCAGCCGCTCGATCGCCGAGAGGCGCCGCATCCGCAACGGCACCGCGATGTTGTCGAAGGTATTCAAATGCGGATAGAGCGCGTAGGACTGAAAGACCATCGCGAGGTTGCGCGCGCTTGGGCGAATGCCGTCGACGGGGCCGCCGTCGATGCGCACCTGCCCGGAATTCTGCGGCTCCAGCCCAGCGATGATCCGCAGCAGGGTCGACTTGCCGCAGCCGGAAGGACCGACCAGCGAGATGAACTCGCCGTCCTCGATCCGGAAATCGATGCCTTTCAGGACGTCGGCCCCGTCGAAGGATTTGCGGATTGCGGAAAGCTCGATTTGCGCCATTCGCGCTGGTCCCCTGCTGCCTGTCGCGGCGCACGAGGAGTTAAGGAGCGCATCTGACATTCACATTACGGTCAATGGCATTGCTTATGCTGACCAAAGGTTTTGCTTTTGCGGCGTCCTGAAGCAGGGATGTCGGTTTTGGAGTTCTTGTCGTGGCATTGACGTCGTCGCGTGTCCGGGCGGTCAACGCGGTGTTCGACACCGGCAGCTTTGCTGCCGCAGCCAGGAAACTGGGAGTGTCGCAGCCTGCCGTTGCACAGCTGGTGCGCGATCTGGAGGCCGAGTTCGCCGTTGCGCTGTTCGACCGCCACGGACAGAACCTGATCCCGACACCGCTGTGCCGGCGACTCTACGCCGCGACCAACCGTATGCAGGCGCTCGAGGCGGATGCGCAGGCCATCCTCGAGCAGCGCGATGAGCTGACGGGGGGCGAGCTTCGCATCGGGCTCGGCAACGCCATGCCGGGGATGGCGTTGATTGCGGCCTTTCGCAACCTGTATCCGAAGATCCAGATCAACATCGAGATCGGAAGCTGGTCGGCGATCATGGCGGCGGTGGTCGATCAACGCGTCGACATCGCCGTGCTGCCGGAGGTGCCACAGGACAACCGCTTCCGTCGCGAGCCCTGCGTGCAACAGCGCGTCGTCGCGATCTGCCATCCCGTTCACGACCTCAGTCGGGAATCGCGCGTCTCCGCCGTCAGCCTGATGCAATATCCGCTGGTGTTTCGAACCCGGGATTCGGCGACCCAGCGTGCCGTGGACAGGGCGTTTCGCGCCGTCAATCTGCGCGTTAGCCCGGCGATCGTCGTCAACACGCGCGAGGGAATGCTGGAGGCGGTCGCCAACCGGCTCGGCGTCGGCTTCGTCTGGGAGCACGGTTCGAGCCGTATCGATCGCATCGCCAAGGTGGCGATCACGGAAATCGAGACGGAATCCCCCGAATATATCTTCTCGCTGGCCGGCAAACGCGCCAAGCTGGTCGAGCTGTTCTATCTGGCCAGAAGCCTGGCGCGCCCGGCGGGTGGCGCCGACATCCTGTCCGCACCGTAAGGCGACAGGCAGGCTCGGACCCTTCCCGCGCAATCGCCCTTAGGCTGCGGCGAAGCATGACCACAACCGCGATGTTGCGCAGCGGGAATGTAACATATTTACGAATTTTTGCTACCCAATTTGGTCAGCCGGCCCAAGATGGGCTATGCTGGCACTGCGTCGAGAGCAACAGAGACGTCGGGAGATGGCATGGGACACCAGCGGCGGACGGGGCTGCGTCCATGATAACATTACCGAGACTGGCGGCTGAATCCCTCGAGGAATTCCTCGGTAAGTTCATGCGTCGCCGGTACGATGAGACTTCTGCCAGTATCGTCGAGAGCGCGACCCGTACCGCGATGGAATGCATCGGCAACAGCGATGCGCTCTATCACAATATCGAGCATACGATGCTGGTGACGCTGGCGGCCCAGGCAATCCTTCGCGGCCGAAGCCTTCATACCCATCTGTCGGCCGAGGATTACGTCCACGTCCTGATCGCCTGCCTCGCCCACGACATCGGCTATGTCCGCGGGCTGTTCGAGGAGGACGATGCCGACGGCTTCGTCATCGACGCCGCCGACACCAAGATCTCACTGCCGCGCGGTGCATCCGACGCGAGCCTGATGATGTATCATGTCGATCGCTCGAAGCTGTATGTGACGCGGCGGCTGCGGCATATTCCCGGAGTCGATCCCGAGCGCGTCGCCCGTGCCATCGAGGGCACGCGCTTTCCGGCCCGCCAAGGACAGGAATACGATGACGAGGCTTCGATCCTGCGCGCCGCCGACTTCATCGGCCAGCTCGGCGATCCCAACTATCTGCGCAAGGCCAACGCGCTTTATTACGAGTTTGAAGAGGTCGGCATGAATCGCCAGCTCGGCTACGATTCGCCGGCCGATATCGTAAACCGCTATCCACAGTTCTACTGGAACAGCGTCGCACCGCACATCCAGACCGAGATCGGCTATCTCAACAAGACCGAGATCGGCCGGCAGTGGATCGCCAATCTCTACAGCAACGTGTTCCGCGCCGAGCGCGACATCTCGCTGTCCGGCCCGCAGAAGTAAGCCTCATAGCCCGCATGGAGCGGGGGGGCATGCGGGGACGCCTGCCTCCGCGGATTCCGGATTGCGCTCCGCTCCATCTGGGCTCCGAGCCCCAACTCCGTGAGAAAATCATGCAACAAAGCACCGTCACCACGGACATCCTCGACATCGCCTATCGCGAATATGGCGCGCCCGACGGCTGGCCCTGCATCATGGGCCACGGCTTCCCCTACGACGTGAACGCTTATGCCGAAACAGCGCCGATCCTTGCAGCGGCCGGCGCGCGCGTCCTCGTGCCCTGGCTGCGCGGCTATGGACCGACGCGTTTTCGCAGCGCTTCGACCTTGCGCTCCGGGGAGCAGGCGGCGCTCGGCGCCGATCTCTTGGCCTTCATGGATGTGCTCGGCATCGAGCGCGCGGTGGTCGGCGGCTATGACTGGGGCGGGCGCGCGGCCTGCGTGGTGGCCGCGCTCCATCCGGAGCGCGTCATCGGTCTCGTCTCCGGCAATTCCTACAACATCCAGAACATCGCCCGATCCATGGAGCCGGCCTCGCCGCCGGAGGAGGCCGCGCTCTGGTACCAATATCTCTTCCACAACGAGCGCGGCCGCCGCGCGCTGGAGCGTAACCGGCGCGGCTTTGCCCGCCAGCTCTGGGCGATGTGGTCGCCGAAATGGGTGTTCGACGATGCGACGTTCGAGAACAGCGCGGCGTCCTTCGATAATTCTGATTTCGTCGATGTCGTGATCCATTCCTACCGCCACCGCTATGCGCTCGTGGAAGGCGATCCGGCCTATGCGGCCATCGAGGCGAAGCTCGCCGGGCAGCCGCCGATCCGCGTCCCGACCATTGCGATCGATGGCGACAGCGACGGCGTCAATCCCGGCACCGCCCATCACGCCGGCAAGTTCGAGGGCGCATTCGAGCGCCGCGTCTTCATCGATACCGGTCATAATCTGCCGCAGGAGCGGCCCGCCGAATGGGCGCAGGCCGTGATCGACGTAAGGAAAGCGGCTGCGTCATAGGTGGTCCAAGCTCCGTTCCCCAGATTTCCCCGATCTGCGGGAACCTTTTCCGGTTGCAGCCGTCCAAGCTGTGGGCCCGCTTCCATATGCGCGGGCTCGTTGCAGGGAGGGTCTTGATGAAGTCACCAGTGCGCAAGTTGGAACGTGTCGCCGTGGCGCAGGCTCCGGTGGAGCGGCCTGACAGGTCGGAGGTCGAGCAGGCGATCCGGACCATGATCCGCTGGGCCGGCGATGATCCCGCCCGCGACGGTTTGCGCGAGACACCTGATCGCGTGGCACGCGCTTTCGAGGAGTATTTTTCCGGATACGCGCAGGACCCGACCGAAATCCTGCAAAAGACCTTCGAGGAAATCGAAGGCTATGACGAGATGATCGTGCTGCGCGGGGTTCGCTTCGAGAGCCATTGCGAGCACCACATGGCGCCGATCGTCGGCCGCGCCTGGGTCGCCTATATTCCGGAGGGGCGCGTCGTCGGCATCTCGAAGCTTGCGCGCGTGGTGGACGTCTACGCGAAACGGCTCCAGATCCAGGAGAAGATGACCGCCCAGATTGCCAATACCATCAACGACGTGCTCAAGCCCGAGGGCGTCGGGGTCATCATCAAGGCGACTCATCACTGCATGACGACGCGCGGTGCGCACAAGCCCGGGACCGATCTCGTCACCAGCCGCAGGCTGGGTGTGTTCCGCGACAACGCGCTGACGCGCCAGGAACTGCTAGGGCTCGCCAATTCGGACGATTGAGGCCTTCGCTCGCCGCATTCGATCTTGATTTGCGTCAACGTCGCAGCCGGCGAGGACTGCTCTGCTGGCTGTCGTCCCGGTCTGGTGCGTGCTATCGTGGCGCGTGCCCGCGGGCTTCGCATGCAGGAGTGGCTCATGACAAGTGCCTCAGATGCGTCCCATCATCCCAGTCTCGGCTCGGGTATCTCTGCGCTCCACGGCAAATGGGGCTGGATCGTCGCACTCGGCGTCGTTTACCTGATCGCTGGCTTCGTCGCGCTCGGCAGCATGGTGATGGCGACGGTTGCGAGCGTCATCGTGGTCGGCGCGATGATGATCGTCGCCGGCGCGACCGAGGTGATCGGCGCCTTCCAGATGAAGAGCTGGGGGAAATTCTTGATCTGGGCCTTGCTCGGCGTGCTCTACATCATCGCCGGCTTTCTCACTTTCGAGAACCCGCTCTTCGCCGCGGTTCTGCTGACCCTGTTCCTCGGCGCCTCGCTGCTGGCCTCCGGCGCAGTCAGGCTGTTTCTCGCCTTCAGCATGAAGCGGGAAAGCCCGTGGGTCTGGGTGGCGCTGTCGGCCGTCGTCACGCTGCTGCTTGGCCTCTTGATCCTGGCGCGCTGGCCGGTGAACAGCGTCTACATCCTCGGCCTGTTCCTCGGCATCGACCTGATCATGGCGGGCGCGGGCTGGGTCAGCCTTGGTCTCAGCCTGAAGCGGCGCGGCTGAACCCTCCGGCGAGGTGCGCGCTGCCAAAGCGCGATCAGATTGGGATGGATCGTGATCGCGCTTCGGGCTCTACGCATGACCTTGCCGGATCATGCTTTGGCAGACCAATCCAGCGGCAACTCGTCGAGCGGCCAGATCGGGCGGCGCACCCTGCGATAAGTGAGGGTCGTGTAGTCATTCGTGGCAAGGCCGCCGCTGTCGGCCAGGATCACCTCCTTGGCCATCGGCCCGAAAGCGGCGCGGAAGTGGTGGGCGGACTTGACCGCGACGACCCGAAACTGCGCCGGCTCCGCACCGAGAATTCGGAACATTTCTTGATCATAGGTCTGCAGCGTGTTGGTCGACAGCGCGATCGAGATGCCGTTCACCTCGAGCAAGGCCGACGGACCGAGCGTCATGGGCTGACCGGCATTCATCGGTCCCTCGCAGACGAAGGCACCATCCGACAGCGCGGCGACGCGTCCGGCCAGCGTGAGTGGCGGCCCGTAGCTGGCGGGATCGCGCTTGGCGCCGACGACGATTTCGAGGCTGGCCCCGAGACCTGCGGCATGACAGCGGGCGGCGGCTTCGGGATCGCCGAGGACGCCGAGCAGCACGCCTTTGACGTTGGCGTTCAGCAGCGCCTCCAACAGGCGGACGCCGTCGCCATAGGCGCCTGAACCCGGGTTGTCGCTGTAGTCGGAAATCACGAAGGGGCGGGTATCGGCGAGATCGGCTGCGGCCGCCGCGGCAAGCCTGGTCGCGGTCGGCAAATCATGCACTGCGACGGTGACCTCGGCGCGGCGACGGTAGATCTCGTCATAGAGCGCGGCCGCAGCCTGCCGCGCCGCCGTCTCGGCGGCGTTGTGCGAGGCATCGTAGGTCACCTGCACGCTGGGGCCGACCTCGGCAATGTCCGAGCGGCTGAAGCCCGCGCAGACGTCGACCGACAACAGGCCGGGCGTTCGGGCCTCCATGTCCGCCGCGCGCGTCAAGAGATCGCTCATCACGCCGCCTTGGGTTCGTCCGTGATTGCAACCGTCGAGCAGCGGTCCCTGCAGGTGGACGACCTTCGGACGGATCTTGCCGTCCATCGCCGATTGCAGCAGATCGGCCGCGCGGAGCGCCGTCTCGTATTGGTCGATATGCGGATAGGTCCGGTAGGGCAGCATGATGTTGGCCAGCCGGCCCATGCGTTCGGTGACGTTGGCGTGCAGGTCGAGCGTCACCGCGATCGGGATCGTCTCGCCGAGCCGCTTGCGCAATCCTTCCAGCAGCGCACCCTCGGCATCCTCGTCGGTCTCGGTCACCATTGCGCCGTGCAAGGCGAGGATGACGCCGTCGAGCGGTCCCGTCTCGCAAGCCTCGTAGAGGAGGCGTTGCAGTTCGGCCCAGCAGCCGGCCGTCACCTTGCCTGATGGCGTGGCCGAGGCTGCAATCGGCTGCACCAGGGTCCAGCCGTAGCGTTTGGCCGCAGCCAGATGCCCGGCGATCTCCATTTTGGTCGCGCCGAGCGCGGGGGCTATCTCGGCTCCCAGGAGAAACAACCGCTTGCGATAGTCATCGAGCGTGGTCGGAACGATCGAGAACGTGTTGGTCTCGTGGGCGATCTGCGCGGAGAGCACACGTCGCGTCTGGCTCATGGGGGCTCCTTGTTGTTCATGGAAGCCGCGCCCGGTCTCGCGCCCTCACGAGGCATTTCGCTAGCATCGAATCGGGCTGCACGACCAGCCGCTTGACGCAAGACCGCCATGCAGGACTCCGCTGATCTGACGCGCTGACAAATAGCAGCACGCGGCGCGGCTCGTCTCGCGCGGACGATGATCATCGGGGAGGAACCATGAAAGCTGCCTTGGTCCTGGCCGCGGCGCTGGCTGCCGCCTGCATGCCGACGTCTGTCTCCGCGCAGAAATCCTACGGCCCTGGTGTCAGCGACACCGAGATCAAGATCGGCAACACCATGCCCTATAGCGGGCCGGCCTCGCCGCTCAGCATCACGGGCAGGGTCATTGCGGCCTATTTCGACGAGGTCAACGAGAAGGGCGGGGTCAACGGGCGTAAGCTCAATCTGATCTCGCTCGACGACGCGTTCTCGCCGCCCAAGACCATGGAGGCGGCGCGGCGCCTCGTCGAGGGCGAGGGCGTTGCCTTCATCTTCGCCACCATGGGCACCGCGCCGAGTTCGGCGATCGCAAAGTACCTGAACAGCAACAAGGTGCCGCAGCTCTTCCTGATCAGCTCGGCCTCGAAGTGGAACGATCCCGCCAACATGCCGTGGTCGATCGCGCTGCCCTGGGCGCCGAACTACACCAGCGAGGCCGCGATCGACGTCGCCTATGCCCGCGCCAAGAACCCGAATGCGCGCTTTGCGGTGCTCTATCAGAACGACGATGCCGGCAAGGAATATCTGCGCGGCGTCAAGGAAGCCCTCGGCACTGAGGCCGACAAGGCGATCGCGATGGCGTCGAGCTTCGAGGTCGCCGACCCCACCGTCGATTCCCAGGTGCTGACGCTGGCGAGCACCAAGGCCGATGTCTTCATGATCTATTCGGTGACGCCGCGCGCCTGCGCGCAGGCGATCCGGAAAGCTCATGAGGTCGGCTGGCAGCCGACGCGCTTCCTCGCCTCGGGCTGTGCCAACAAGGCGACAGTGATGGTGCCGGCGGGGCTCGATGCCGGCAAGGGCGTGCTCTCGCTCGGCTCGCTCAAGCCGTTCGTCGAGACGCCGAAGGACGATCCGGCGATGACCGCCTATATCGAATTCATGAAGAAGCGCCTGCCCAATGCCGACGTCAACAACGTCGCCGGCCTCTACGGCTACACCGTCGCCGAGGCGCTGGTCGTGCTGCTGAAGCAGTGCAAGGACAATTTGACGCGCGAGAACATCATGGCGCAGGCCGCGAACCTGAAGAACGTGCCGCTGTCGCTCCTGATGCCCGGCATCACCCTCAACACCACGCCGCAGGATTTCCGCCCGATCAAGGACGGCTATATGCTGCAATTCGACGGCAACGATTGGGTGGTGGCGAGCGAGCTCTTGAAGGGGACGTGAGGGGCGGCGCGGCTGTCGCGGTTGATACGGCGCATCCTTCGAGACGCCCGCTTCCGCGGGCTCCTCAGGATGAGGGCGGAGTGAGCGGCGATAGCTCCAACAGGCGCGAATGCCGCTTAGCCTCACCCTGAGGAGACCGCGCAGCGGTCGTCTCGAAGGGCGAGGCGTTGCACTCCACTGCCGCCTATGGCCAGGTGAACAGGAGACCACCATGGACTTTCAGCACTCCGCCCGTTCGCTGGAGCTTCAGGAGCGCGTCCGGCAGTTCATGCGGACGCATGTCGAGCCGGTCGAGGATCTCTATTACGAGCAGGTGAAGCCGGAAGCTGCGCGCTACCGGACGCCGCCTGTGCTGCAGGAGTTGAAGCGGCTGGCGCGCGAGCAGGGCCTCTGGAACCTGTTCCTGTCCGGCGAGCACGGGCCGGGCCTTTCCAATCTCGAATATGCGCCCGTGAAGGAGATCATGGGCCGCATCCTCTGGGCGCCCGAAGTCTTCAACTGCTCCGCGCCCGATGTCGGCAACATGGAGGTGCTGGCAAACTACGGCACCAAGGCGCAGCAGGATCGCTGGCTGAAGCCGCTGCTGGAGGGGCGCATCCGCTCCGGTTTCTCGATGACGGAGCCGCAGGTCGCCTCCAGCGACGCCACCAACATCCAATGCGCCATCAAGCGCGACGGCAACGACTACGTCATCAACGGCCGGAAATGGTTCACGTCAGGCGCGATGAACGAGGATTGCGAAATCCTGATCGTCATGGGCAAGACTGCGCCCGACGATCCCGACCGCCACCGCCAGCAATCCATGATCCTGGTACCCAGGAACACGCCGGGCGTGCACATCGTTCGCGACATGCTGACCTACGGCTATGACGACGCCCCGGTCGGCCACCCCGAGATTTCTTACGAGGACGTTCGCGTGCCCGCCGAGAACATCCTGCTCGGCGAAGGCCGCGGCTTCGAGATTGCGCAAGGCCGGCTTGGTCCCGGCCGCATCCACCATTGCATGCGGCTGATCGGCTGCGCCCAGCGTGCGCTGGAATTGATGTGCCAGCGCGCGGTGTCGCGGGTCGCCTTCGGCAGGCCGCTCGCCGAGCAAGGCTCGGTGCGCGAGGACATCGCGCACTCATTCTGCGAGATCGCGCAGGCCCGGCTGCTCACGCTGCAGGCCGCCGACAAGATGGACCGCGAGGGCAACAAGGCCGCGCGCGACCTGATCGCGGCGGCCAAGATCGTGGTGCCCAGCATGGCCGCCCGTGTCATCGACCGCGCCATCCAGATCCACGGCGCCGCCGGCGTCTCGCAGGACACCTTCCTCGCGCGTGCTTACGTCTACGCCCGCTTCATCCGCATCGGCGACGGCCCGGACCAGGTGCATCTGGCGGCGGTGGGGAAGGAGTTGATCAGGCGGGGCGGGGTGATGTGACAGGTCTTTGGCGCGGCTTCAGCCGACCGAGTCAGAAAGATAAAGAACCAACGCGTCGGATTAGCGAAACGATCTATATCGTCGAGCTTGCATGAGCGTCTCTGAGGGAAATTCACCGAACTCAAGTTTGTAGAGTCGGGAGAAATCTCCCATGTGCCAGAAGCCGTGGGCGCCGGCGATCGCCTTCACGTTCGTTGATGGGTAGCCTCTCGCCAACTCACAACGAACCATCCAAAGCCGCCTCGTGCGTATGTATTTGTGCAGCGAGATGCCATGTACGGTCGCCATGGCAGTTTGCAGCGTTCGCACCGAGGTGCCAAGAGCAAGGGCTAGATCGTCACTGTACAGCGAGGCGCTGGGCGATTCTTGGATGAGCGCGTCGACTTGGCTCACGTACTTGCGGTGACGATCGTGCGATCTCGGGCGCGCTCGTATCGCGTCCGATTTGATCAGGATGTTGTCCAATGCGGCGTAGAGGGTTTCCTGCATGTCAGCCGCCTGTCTCGCAAAGTCTGCCGAAGCCAAGCAGGTAGAGGCCCGCTGGGCGATATGCCAAAGCACGCGCTGAAGATCATGGATCTGTTGAGCACCGGCGCACAGCAAACCTATTCCTCGCTCGAAGTCCGGCCATCCTCTCGTCTGCATTGCCGTACTGATGCGCACGAGCGCGTAACTGTTAGGATGCGGTTCACGCACGCGACAGGGCATAATTCCGCGCATAAGGACGATTCCATCACTCCCAACCAGTTGCCCGTTCAAGGTGTGACAGTGATCGCGAGACATGGGGATAACCAAGCCGCAGGTCTCCGCGCCGAGATCGCCTTCGGATTCACGAGCAAAAGACCGCTGCAGCACCACGCGGCATTCGGGCAAGGCCAGGGCCGCGCGGCTGATGGAGGCTGATGCTGGATCCAACGCCACGGTTTTTGAAGCGCCGAGAATGCCGACTGGGCGAAATTCTTCGATGTTCTTGAAATGATCGATACGGAGAACCGATGATGCCCTTAATTCGCGAGCATAATCGGGGTTGCCGATCCGATCTTGAGGTCTGTCGAGAGAGCCTAGAAGAGGCATGGTCGTAAGGCGCTGACTTTATCGCGCGCCTCTTCAATCAACGAGCTCAGCGCAGCCGACTGCTCGATCAGCTCTGCCGTCGCCGGCACGTCCCTGTAGTCATTCAACACAATTCGGATACACTTGTTCGCCACGTCGAGCGCGTTCAGAGTGCGCGACATGTCGGCCCGGCTGCTGAGATGAGAGGTATCTAGCCTGTTCAAGGCTTCTTGAATCCCCCTGAGCCGTTCCAGGGCCGGATGACGGTCCTCCCGATCTCGATTTCGCCGGGGGAGGGATACCACGTTGGACATGCAGATCCCTCGCCGGGTGAGCTACTTCGTCGATCAATGCGAAGTATGATGCATATCATTCAATATTTGACGGTCAATTGCCGCGACTATCGGATTTCGGCCAAGTTGTAGTCGGTCCGGTAATTAGCTGCCTGCGGTTCTCATGATTCCGTCGCAATACGACGTGCCGCGGGCATATGTTGATCTAGGTCAAGCCTGGCTGGATTTATTTTATCGCCGCGTTGTGCTTTCGCGAGTCGTTGCAGACCCGGTGGACTACCGAGGTCAGTCTCATTTGCCGAAATTCGATATCTGCTTTAACGCGACCGATACTGCACTCCATTAAGAGTCGTCGGGCCGTCGGCGCGGCTGCTCGGTAAGACGGCATATCCCAGATGAACGGAGATGTGCGCATGAACCTGCGCTTCTCGATCAAGCTTCGCATCTACGCAATTATCGGGCTGAGCTTCTGCGGATTGCTTGGTCTCGGCGGCGTCCAAGTGAGTAATCTCGCTACGGCTCTGCGAGAGCAGCGTCAGGGAGAGCTGAGCCATCTGGTGGAAGCAGCGCTGAGCATCGTGAAGGCCGAATACGATGGTGCGGCGCGCAATAAAACGTCAGATGACGCGGCCCGCCAACGTGCCGCCGAGCAGATCGGTCGTCTGCGTTATGGCAATGGCGATTACTTCTGGATCAACGATCTCACGCCGCGCATGGTCATGCATCCGATCAAGCCGGAGCTGAACGGCCAGGATCTGGCTGACAACAAGGACCCGACGGGTAAGCGACTGTTTGTCGATTTTGTCGACACAGTGAGGCGCCAGGGCTCGGGATTCGTCGAGTACCACTGGCCGAAGCCGGGCAAAGACACTCCACAGCCAAAATTGTCCTACGTTACCGGCTTCGCGCCGTGGGGTTGGGTGATCGGCAGCGGAGTGTATATCGACGACTTGGAGGCGCAAGTCTGGACCAGCGCTCGGAACGTAATCATCGCGGCCTTATCCGTAATCGTACTGCTTGGCGCGATCACGCTCGTGATCGCACGGCGGATGTCATCGGCGCTGTCGTCCATGACCTCAGCGCTGCTCGCGCTTGGAGCCGGGCAGTTTGACATCGAATTACCGGGCCTCGATCGTTCCGACGAGCTCGGCGAAATGGCGCGTTCCATCGCCCAATTCAAGATCAGGGCCGCCGAGAAGGCCCGCGAGGAGGCCTTGGCCGAGGAGCAGCGGCGAGTGCATGCCGAACAGGTCAAGGCGACGGCGCTCAGGGAGATGGCCGAGACCGTCGAGCGAGAGACCAATACAGCGGTTGGCGAGGTCGCTGACGGCACCGCGCGGATGGCGGGCAACGCCACCTCCATGAACGAAACGGCGCGGACGCTTGGCCAGAATTCAAGCAGCGTCGCGGCCGCAGCAGAAGAGGCGCTTGCCAATGCGCAAACAGTGGCGAGAGCGTCTGCGCAGATGGCGGGGTCGATCAGCGAGATTGCCACGAAAGTCTCGTCCTCCCGAGAGCTGACGCGGCAAGCGGTCGCCGCCTCGACAGATGCGCAGGCGACGATAGCGAAGCTGTCGGAGGCCGCGGGGAAGGTCGGGACCGTCACCAATCTGATTAGCGAAATTGCCGAGCAGACCAATCTGCTGGCGCTTAACGCCACGATCGAGGCCGCTCGGGCCGGGATCGCCGGACGCGGCTTCGCCGTAGTCGCATCCGAGGTGAAGTCTCTGGCGGAGCAGACGGCGAAAGCGACCAGCGAGATTTCCCAACAAATCTCGGAGATCCAGGAATCGACCCACGCTTCGGTCCAGTCGATTTGCGCCATTGGGGAGGTCATTCGCAACGTGGAAGTGGTTTCCACTGCGATTGCTGATGCGATCGAGGAGCAGAACGCGACGACGCTGGAGATCTCCCGCACTGTCGAAGAGACTTCGCTGGCTGCCCGCGAAGTGGCGGCTCAGATCGCTTCGGTCTCACGCGAGGCTGCGGAAACAGGCCGCCGCGCTTCGGAAATCCTCGATGGTTCGGTGAATATCGCCAGGAAGGTCGATGTCCTTCGCACGACGCTCGTTCGCGTTATTCGGACATCGACAACGGACGTCGACCGCCGACTCGCGACGCGGATGGATATCCGACGGCCAGGTACGCTTCTGGTGGCCGGTACTCCGTTCAATGTCACTGTTCACGACATCTCCACCGGCGGCGCGCGGCTCGACGACATACCCGTGAGCTGGCCCATCGAAACCCAGGTGCAGCTGAGGATAGAGGGCGCCTCGGCGGCTCTAACCGGCACCATCGCCCGGATCGACGGGCAATCCGCACTGGTGAGGTTCACGCTGGCCGGAGCGGAGCGAAGTGTCGTGGACGAATTGGTTCGTGCCGCCTAGCTCGCGTCACATGAATCACAACGCGATGACCGACATTGCTTCTCCGCACGGCATCGTGCCTGCGGCGTGAACCAGCTCAATCCGGTCGGACACCTGCTCAGCTGGCGTGGAAGGTCGGCCGTTGAGACGAACTCATCCGCCGGCGGTGCTCCTTGCTGAATTCTGACAGAACACTCAAGCAGCCGTTAGCCTAATCCGGCATCTGTTGCCTACTTTTCGAGGCTGTTAGTTCGATCGCAACGTAGGATCACGATCATCATGCCTCGCAATCGAGCAGGTGCGATGGTCCCGATTTCATTACAGCGGTCGATTCACCGCAAGCCGCAGGCGATCGTCGCGGCTTTTCTGGCGGTGATGATGGCCTGTGTCCTGGGCCTCGTGGGTTGGAAAGTCTCTGCCTCCCGGCAGAGCACATTGGACCGAGCAGAGGCGGATCTGTTGAACCTGGCTCGCTCATTATCGCAGCATGCATCGAACACGATCAAGGCTCCAGACGTCGCGATGGCAGGAATGGTGGACCTGCTCAAATTCCAGAACCCGTTGCCCGAAAGGTTCAACGCTTATCTGCAAGATGCGACCCGGGCGATGCCGCAGATTCAGTTCTTCGCGGTTCTCAATTCAGACGGGAGCTGGCGCTACTCCTCGGTGACATCGCTGCCGAGCCATAACAACGGGGACAGGCCCTATTTCGCTCATCATCGGGATAATCCGGGCTCGGAGTTGCTGATCAGTGGCCCGGTCGAGTCCCGCCTCACCGGCAGGCCTGTGATCATTTTATCGAAACGGATCAGCAGTCCCGCTGGCGATTTCGCTGGCGTCCTTGTGGGCACGATCGAATGTGAGTTCTTCAACGCATTTTACAGCGGATTTTCTGTCGGGACCGAGGGTGGTATCAGCCTCCTCTTGAAGGACGGCACCGTGTTGGCGCGTTGGCCCGTGCAAACCACGCTGCGTAAGGTTGCGGACAATCTGTCTTTCGAGAAGCGTGTCAGCGAAAGCATGGCCGGGTTCGAAATCGTCACCTCACCCTTCGACGGCAGGCAAAAATACCTGGCGTTCGAGCAGGGGCCGGAATATCCGGTTGTCGTGACGATAGCGCGTTCAGAGCAGCAGGTCCTGGAGCATTGGAGAAGGGACCTGGCGTCTGACGCTCTCATCGCCGGCCTCCTGGTCGCGGGTGTCGTGGGAATGGCGGCGCTCTTGAACGCTCAATTCCGCTTTCGGACGAAACTCGAACAATTTCTCCGCGAGAGGGAAGCCAGGGTTCGGCTGCTCACCGACAATATAGCTGATATCGTCGTCGTCATGGACCGTAAGGGATGCCTTCGCTATGTCTCGCCCTCGGTCGCGGCCGTGCTGGGAATGGACGAGAACGCTTTCCTCGGGCGTAACTGTCTCGAGATGGTCCACGAGGATGACCGCAACAAGATCGTAGCTGCGAGCCGAAGACTGAGGGAAGCCGGCGGCTGCCCATCGGTCCAATTCCGGATGCGCCGAGCCGATGGTGATGCGATTTGGTTGGAATGTCGCTTCAGGGTCGCCGAGCAGTCCCCTGGGCAAGATCTAGAAGTCGTGGGCGTGCTCCGGGAAATCACGGAGCAGAAGAAGCTGGAGGACGAATTGTCGTCAGCCAACCTCAAGCTGACGCAGCTCGCTGCGACGGACGGACTGACGCGGCTTGCAAACCGGCGCAGCTTCGATGCGTTCCTGCGAGACGCATTTGTCAAGCACTCGCAGATTTCAGTGCTTCTCATCGATATCGACTACTTCAAGGGCTTCAATGATGCTCTGGGGCACCAGGCTGGCGATGGATGCTTGAAGCAGATTGCGCAAATCATCGGTAGCGCGACTGTCAGCACGGGAAGTCTATCGGCAAGGTACGGCGGCGAGGAATTCGCCATGGTGCTGCCCGGTGTGAGTGAAGATAAAGCAGTCAGGGTGGCCGAGGCTATCCGGCTGTTGGTCTCCAGGTTGAACATCTATCATCCGCGATCACCGCGGAAGCGCGTGACCATAAGCATTGGAGTCGCGGAGACGAGCGCGACCACAATTGATGAATTCGCGCTTACGCGGGATGCTGACATAGCGCTGTATCGGGCGAAAGAACGCGGAAGAGACTGCATAGTTGCCGCTTCATCGCTGGTTTCAGAGGGGCTGGAGATCGCTTCTCTGATCCCATCAATGGCGGATGTCGAGCAGGCTTCGTAAGCAAGACAAGCGGGGCGTTATCGGTACTTGGTCGTCACAGGACCTCCGAGCCAATGCGTCATGCGCAGCCGCCTCGCTGAACAAGCGTCCGGCGTTAACCATCGCGCCTGGTTCCGGTCTGGACCAGATCGCTTCGAAGTTTCTTAAATTTTGCTGGGTACCTGTCTTGGGCACAGTAACCTGAGGAGTGACATGGGTAAGCGGGCCAAACGTGGAAAGGCAGAGGCGCTCGCACTCCCGATGGCCGCGAGAGTTGCGATTGGCGCCGTCGCCGTCGCGGCTTTGGGGTACGGTTTGCTGTCTGGCCCGAGCGTGCAACTGGTGCGGACGCCCGCGCGGGAAGCCCGGGCATCGTCAACTCCGGTTTACGTGGCGGCTCCGGCTCACGCACCGGCGCCAGCTCCGGCTCCGGTCCCGATTCCGGCCCCGGCGCCCCTGGTCGAGCCACCAAAAGCCGATGCTGACGCTCCCGGCGCATTGGTGCGGCAGGTGGTTGACTACGCCAGCCACCAGGCGCCGGGCACGGTGATCATCGATACCGGGAACACATTCCTCTATTTCGTCCTGAACGACAGGCAGGCGATGCGCTACGGCATCGGTGTCGGCCGCGAGGGGTTCACATGGTCCGGCGAGCAGACCGTGGCGCGCAAGGCCGAATGGCCGGATTGGCATCCGCCGGCCGAGATGGTCTCGCGCCAGCCTTATCTGCCGCGGTTCATGGCCGGCGGTCCCGGCAATCCGCTCGGTGCGCGCGCGATGTATCTTGGCGAGACCGAATATCGAATCCACGGTACCAACAAGCCCGACACTATCGGCAAGCGGGTCTCGTCCGGCTGTATCCGGCTGACCAACGAGGACGTCGTCGATCTCTACGAGCGGGTGAAGGTCGGAGCGAAGGTGATCGTGCTTCCGCCGACCGCTGCCCGCAAGCCGTCCCAGGGAGCGCCGTCCGACGCCGCGTCCCGATCGCCGGACCCGGTACCGCCATCGAACCGGCCCGCGGCAGCCAACGCGCAGATGCCATCCTCGGGACCGAAGATTGCCGAGGCCCGGTAAGACCTGGGTGGGAAAGGCCGTGCGCCGCATGGATGACATCATGCCGGTGTTTTGCCCGACACGGCAAACTCACCTAGCGGAATCCGCAAGCCGTCGCAGCGGCAGCTAACTCATTGATTCCGTTGGTGCCGGCTACTGTGCATGGGGTTGTTTTCGCGTTTTTTTGGTCGAGCGGCCGTAGCGACGGTCTCCTGGGCCGCCGTCCACGCAGTTAGGCCGTCTTGGCGATGCGGCCGTCTGCCGATCCCGCGCGCAGGTTCTGGAAGAACTTCTCCATCTCGCGCGACAGCGTATCGGCGGTCTCGGTCAGGCTGCTGGCGGCCGTCAGCACCGAGGCTGCCGCCGTATCGGTCTTGCCGATGGCATCGCGCAGCGAGGTGATGTTGGCGACCAGCGTCTCGTTGCCTTCAGCGGCGCTTTGCGCGTTTGACGAGATCTCGCGCGTGGCGGCGTCCTGCTGACTGACGGCGCCGGCGATCGCCGAGGTGACCTCGTTGATCTCGCGCACCGCGCCGCCGATCTCGCGCACGGCATCGACCGCGTTGCGGGTCGAGGCCTGGATCATCGCGACGTTCTCGCTGATCTCGGCGGTGGCTTTGGCGGTCTGGCCCGCGAGCGCCTTCACTTCATGAGCGACCACGGCAAAGCCGCGGCCGGCATCGCCAGCGCGCGCGGCTTCGATGGTGGCATTGAGGGCGAGCAGGTTGGTCTGCTCGGCGATTGCCTGGATTAGGTTGAGCACGCCGTCGATGCGCTGCGTGGCCGCGGCAAGGCTCTCGATCTCGGAGATCGACTTCTCGGTGCGCTGGCCGGTCTGCTCGACTGCGCCGGCGCTCTGGCGGACCTGGCGGCCGATCTCGACCACCGAGGCCGACAGTTCCTCGGCCGCGCCCGCCACCGCCGTGACGTTGTGTGAGGCCTGCTCGGTGGCGTTCGCCGCCGTTCCGGCGCGGCTGGAGGCATCCGCGGTGACGCGGGTGATGGTCTGCGCGGTCTCGCGCATGACCGAGGCGTTGTCGCTGAGGCCGCGCATGATCGCGCCGACCGCCTCGCGAAACTGCTCGACCGATCGTTCGATGTGACGGGCGCGCTCCTCGCGCGCAGCGGAGTCCTGCGAGACCTGCGCGGCCAGATTGCGGTTGCGGCCCATGGCGTCCTGGAAGACCTGGATCGCGCGGGCGAGCGCGCCGATCTCGTCGGCGCGGTCGGCGTGGGGCACCGCGACGTCCTCGGCGCCGTCCGCGACCTGCTTGATGGTGGCGGTGATCGCGGCGAGCGGCCGGGCGACCGAGCGGGCGATGATGACGATGCCGATCACGACGAGGGCCAGCGCCACACCACCGAGGCAGGTCAGCACGAAGGACAATTCGCGATTGGTTTCGGCCTGCTGCGCGATCTGCCTGGCGCGCTCGGCATAGACCTTGGACAGCGCCTCGAGATCCTTGTTCAGCGCTGAGCGCACGGCGCGGTTGGCGTCGTTGTCGCCCCATTCGCGGCCCGCCGCCGCATTGATCTCGACACCGCGGCGCACCAGCTCCTTGCGGAACTCGACGAACTGCTCGATGCGCTTCTTGAAGGTCGCGAACTGCTCGGCATCGTCGGCCTTGACGATGGTCTCCCAGCGCTTCACGACGTCGAGGATCTGGGCGTTGAACTTGAGCAGGCCCTCGCCGTATTTCTTCACCACGGCGGGCTCGGTCGACATGTAGACGCCGCGCGATTCCATCACGACCGCATAGACCAGCGAGTTGACGCGCTCGACATTCAGCGCGGCGGCGTTCGCCGTCTCGATCACGCTGGTCAGCTCGGCGCTGCGGCGGCTGTTGTAGTCGGACAGCAGGGCGATCGCCGCCGTGAGCAGCGCGAACAGCGCGAAGATCGCGTAGAGCTTGGTCGCAAGCGTGAAGCGGCCTGCCGGCTTGGCGGCATTCCCAGATCGAGCTGATGTCATGGTTGTTCAGGGGCCCGGAATGGCCTGAAACGGCCGGTGAGCGGGGTTCAGGTAAAATTGATGCAAAACTATGCAGAACGAAGGTGGACGCGGCGTTAACGCGGGTCTTTGGCGCCGCCGCCCCTGGGCCAAGGAAAGCCAAGTCATTTCAGCGTCTTGATCCCAAGGTTTAGTTTCAGGATAGTCTTGGACTCGGCCGCTGGCCGAGCAACCCCGGAGAGACCGTTGGTCTACCGCCACACCATCGACGCCACGACCCACACATTCCCCGACTTGCGCGACCTGCTCGCCAAGGCGACGCCGCCGCGCTCCGGCGACCGGCTGGCCGGGATCGCCGCCGACACGGCCGAGCAGATGATCGCGGCGCGGATGGCGCTCGCCGACGTCCCGCTCGCCCAATTCCTGCAGGAAGCCGTCATTCCCTATGAGGCCGACGAGGTCACCCGTCTCGTCATCGACAGCCACGACGCCAAGGCGTTCGCGCCGGTGGCATCGCTGACGGTCGGCGCGTTCCGCGATTGGCTGCTGTCGGATGCCGCAACGCCCGATGTGCTGCGCAGGCTGGCGGGCGGCATCACGCCGGAGATGGCGGCCGCGGTGTCGAAGCTGATGCGCAACCAGGATCTGATCCTGGCGGCGCGGAAATGCGAGGTCGCGACCGCCTTCCGCAACACCATCGGCCTGAAGGGGCGGATGAGCACCCGGCTGCAGCCCAACCATCCGTTCGACGATGCCAGGGGCATCACCGCCTCGATCCTCGACGGCATCCTGCTCGGGGCTGGCGACGCCTGCATCGGCATCAATCCCGCCAGCGACGATCCGGCCGTGATCGCGCAATTGCTGCGGCTGCTCGACGAGATCATCGCGCGGCTGAAGATCCCGACGCAAGGCTGCGTGCTGACGCATGTCACGACGACGCTGTCGCTGATCGGGCAGGGCGTCCCGGTCGACCTCGTCTTCCAGTCGGTGGCCGGCACCGAGGCGGCCAACCGCAGTTTCGGCATCGACCTTGCGCTTCTGAAGGAGGCGCAAGACGCCGGGCTGTCGCTGCGGCGCGGCAACGTCGGCCAGAACGTGATGTATTTCGAGACCGGGCAGGGTTCGGCGCTGTCGGCGGGCGCCCATCACGGCGTCGACCAGCAGACCTGCGAGGCACGCGCCTATGCGGTGGCCCGCGCCTTTGCCCCGCTGCTGGTCAACAGCGTGGTCGGCTTCATCGGCCCGGAATATCTCTATGACGGCAAGGAAATCATCCGGGCCGGGCTGGAGGATCATTTCTGCGGCAAGCTGCTCGGCCTGCCGCTTGGCATCGACATCTGCTACACCAACCACGCCGAGGCGGACCAGGACGACATGGACAATCTGCTGACGCTGCTCGCCGCCGCCGGCGTCACCTTCATTATGGGCGTCCCCGGTGCCGACGACGTCATGCTGAACTACCAGTCGACGTCTTTCCACGACGCGCTCTATGTCCGGGACGTCTTCGGTTTGCGCCGCGCGCCGGAATTCGACGACTGGCTGGCGCGGTCGGGCATCACGGGCGGCGATTTCCGGATCGCCGGCGATGCAGGCTTGCTGCCCGATTTTGCCTCGCGCCTGATCGCGTGAGGCGGCACGAAGCGTCAAACTTTCTCTTTCAGGAAACCATCGGGGCCCTCCGGGATTATGCTTATGCCACAATATTGAGAAATTCCGGCGGCAGCGTTACGCTATGTGTCTGGCTGGCAATTTCCGCACCATCGGTCGTGGCGGGGGAGCTTAGATGCGAGCTGAAAGTAACGGAACGTCCCGGCGGATCCTCTGCGTGTTTCCGCGCTACACCTCCTCGTTCGGTACGTTCGAGCATTGCTATCCGCTGACCGATGGTGTCCGCGCCTTCATGCCGCCGCAGGGGCTGCTGCTGATCTCGGCCT
The DNA here is from genome assembly GCF_045571495.1 of Bradyrhizobium centrosematis. Lineage (NCBI taxonomy): Bacteria > Pseudomonadati > Pseudomonadota > Alphaproteobacteria > Hyphomicrobiales > Nitrobacteraceae > Bradyrhizobium > Bradyrhizobium centrosematis. Next base: position 5,170,715 of record NZ_CP120703.1, on the reverse strand, counting down.
ATCTGCCACAGGATTGGCAGGTCAAATTCGTCGACGAGAACCTCCGTCGCACCACGAGGGAAGAGTTCGAATGGGCCGAGGCGGTCTTCGTCAGCGGCATGCACATCCAGCGCCAGCAGATGAACGACATCTGCCGTCGCGCGCATGAGTTCGATCTGCCGGTCGCGCTTGGCGGCCCCTCCGTCAGCGCCTGTCCCGACTATTATCCGTCGTTCGACTATCTCCATGTCGGCGAACTCGGCGATGCCACCAACCAGCTGATCGAGATCCTGTCGCGCGACACCTCGCGTCCTGACAGCCAGGTGGTGCTGACGACCAAGGATCGCGTGCCGATGACGGAGTTTCCGATCCCGGCCTACGAACTTGTCGACGTGAAGAAATATTTCCTCGGCAGTATCCAGTATTCCAGCGGCTGTCCCTATCAGTGCGAGTTCTGCGACATCCCCGGCCTCTACGGCCGCAACCCGCGCATCAAGACGCCGCAGCAGATCATCGCCGAGCTCGACCGCCTGCGCGAATGCGGCATGACCGATACGATCTATTTCGTCGACGACAATTTCATCGGCAACCGCAAGGCGGCGATGGACCTGCTGCCGCATCTGATCGAATGGCAGAAGCGGACCGGCTACGTGGTGCGGCTCGCCTGCGAGGCGACGCTCAACATCGCCAAGCGGCCCGAAATTCTCGAGAAGATGCGCGAGGCCTATTTCATCACCATCTTCTGCGGCATCGAGACGCCGGATCCCGACGCGCTGAAGGCGATGCAGAAGGACCACAACATGATGGTCCCGATTCTGGAGGGCGTGCGCACCATCAACTCCTACGGCATGGAGGTCGTCTCGGGCATCATCATGGGGCTCGACACCGACAAGCCGAATACGTCGGAGGCGCTGCTCGCCTTCGTCGAGGAGTCCCGGATTCCGCTGCTCACGATCAACCTGCTTCAGGCGCTGCCGAAGACGCCGCTGTGGGACCGGCTGGAGCGCGAGGGGCGCCTGGTCGAAGACGACAGCCGCGATTCCAACGTCGACTTCCTGTTGCCCTATGACGAGGTCATCGCATCCTGGAAACATGCCATGGCCGTCGCCTACGCGCCCGAGAAGGTTTATGCACGTTTTCAGTATCAATGCGACCACGTCTACGTGCACCGCCTCAAGATGCCGGTGTCGGACGAGATGAAGACCTGGCCCAACATCCGGCGCGGCCTCGTCATGCTGCGCAACATCTTCTGGAAGGTCGGCGTGCTCGGCGACTACAAGCGCGTGTTCTGGAAGTTCGCGCTAGGGCGCATCAAGCGCGGTGACATCGAAGGCCTGATCGGCTGCACTCTGATCGCGCATCACCTCATCACCTTCGCGCGTGCGGCCTCGAGCGGCAAGCAGAACGCCTCGAACTATTCGATCCGGCTGCGCGAGGCCGCCGTTCCCGCCGAATGAGCGACAAGTCCATTCCGGCTCGTCCGACTGTTGACCTGCGGTCATTCACACCCGCGCGCGTCGCGCTCGGGCGCAGCGGCGCAAGCGTGCCGACAAAGGCGCTGCTCGACTTCACGCTCGATCATGCCCGCGCCCGCGATGCCGTGCATGCCGCTTTCGATGCGCCGCGCCTGCTCGCCGATCTCCGCGCGCTCGGACTTGCCGTCACCGAGGCGACGAGCCAGGCGGTCGACCGCAGGGACTATCTGCGCCGGCCCGATCTGGGACGACGGCTTGAAGCGGGCTCGGCCGAGGCTCTGGTGCGAGCGGCTTCCGCGCCGTGCCAGCTCGCGCTTGTGATCGGTGACGGCCTGTCCGCGGCGGCGGTCCACGCCCATGCGGTGGCTCTGGTCAGGCGCCTGCTGCCGCTGCTCGCGGAAGGAGACGATGTCGCGATCGGCCATGCCGTCGTCGCCTCTGGCGCGCGCGTCGCGCTCGGCGACGAGATCGGCGCCATTCTCGGTGCGCGGATGGTCGTGATGCTGATTGGCGAGCGGCCCGGCCTGTCGGCGCCCGACAGTCTCGGCGCCTATCTGACGTTCGCGCCGAAGCCCGGCCGCACCGATGCCGAGCGCAATTGCGTCTCCAACATTCACCACGCCGGGTTGAGCTATGACGAGGCTGCCTTCAAGATCGCCTGGCTGGTCCGCGAGGGGCTGGCCCGCCAGGTCAGCGGCGTGGCACTGAAGGACGAGAGCGCAGACCGCGCGCCGCGTCGAATTGGCACATTCTCGCCCGGATGACCGGCAACCCCGCCCAAATCGCCGCTTCTTGATCGATTCGGCCACGCTGGGCCTGCTTGCGAAAAGACCTGTTGACCTGCTAAACCCCACGCGGCGATTTTCCGCGCATTTTCAAAGGGCAAGCCTCCCATTGGTATGGCGTTTTCAAGCCGTTCGCGCGGCGCGATAAGCTCTCAAGACCGAGCTGATTAGGAACTGGATAAGGCATGCTCGAAAAGCACAGCGAGAGTGAGGTTCATGTCGACAAGGTCGAGCAAGGACCTACGTCCTCGATCGCCTTCGGGCTGGAGCGTCTCGGGCTGATCGCCGTCCGGGCGCCGATCGTCTCCTGCATTGTCCTGCTGGCGCTGATCGTCGGCGCCGTGTTCGGCATCCACCGGATCAAGATTGACGATTCGCTGTCGCAGCTGTTTCGCTCCGACACCCGCGAATTCCGTCAATATGAAGAGGTGACGAAGAAGTTCCCGGCCGAGGAATTCGACGTCCTCGTCGTGGTCGAGGGCAAGACCCTGCTGGCGCGGAACAATCTGGAGAAGCTGCGCGACTTCGTCACCGACCTGCAGCTGGTCGAAGGCACGCGCGGGCTGGTCTCGCTGTTCTCGGCGCGTCAGGCGCCGGCGCCGGGCAAGTTGCCGGCGGCCCTGTTCCCGGCCGAACTGCCCGAAGGCGCGGCCTATGACAAGTTCATCGACACGGTCAAGAACAACGAGATCATCCGCGGCAAGCTGCTGTCGGAGGACGGCACGCTGGCGCTGATCGTGCTGTCACTCGATCCGGAGGTCGTCGCCTCCAACAAGCTGACCAAGACTGTGGGCGACATCCGCGCGCTGATGAAGGAGGATCTCAGCGACACCGGGCTCAACGTGCAGCTCTCGGGCGTGCCGGTGATGCAGCTCGAGATCCGCAACGCGGTCGAGCGCGACGGGCTGACCTACAACATTCTCGGCATTCTCGCCGGCTGCATCATCGCCATCATCTTCTTCCGCAAGATCTCGTTCATGATCGCGGCCGCATTTCCGCCGATGATCGCGATCCTGCTGGCGCTCGGCGCACTCGGCTGGGCCAATTTCAATCTCAACATGTTCCTGAACGTGATGACGCCGCTCATCATGGTGATCAGCTTCTCGGACTCGATGCAGCTCACCTTCGCCGCGCGCGACCGGCTGATCGCAGGCCAGGACAAGTTCACCGCGTTCAAGAACGCGGTGCTGGTGGTGGGCCCGGCCTGCGTGCTGACGCACGGCACCGCCGGCATTTCCTTCATCGCGTTGCAATTCTCCGACTCCGACCTGATCCGCAAGTTCGGAGAGGCGGGCCTTGCCGCCACCATTATCGCGCTGGTCGCCGTGCTGTCGCTGGTGCCGGTGTTCGGCGTGCTGTTCGTGCGCAACGAGAAGGTCTTTGCAGTCAAGTTCCAGGGCGCCGATGCCGGCGTCCAGGCGCTGCGCAATTTCTGCTACTGGATCGCGGTGCGGATGGTCGGCCGGCCCGGCCTGTTCAGCCTGATCGCGGTGCTGTTCGTCGGCGGCCTCGGCGTCATCTACGCCAATCTGGAGCCGCGCTACCGGCTCGCCGACCAGGTGCCGGACAAGCGCCAGGCGGTTGCCGCCAGCGACCGGCTCGATGCCAAGCTCACCGGTGCCAATCCGGTCAACGTGCTGATCGTGTTCCCCAAGGGTGAATCGCTCTATTCGCCGCAGACGCTCCAGACCATCGCCGAAGTCCACGCGACAGTCGAGAAGGCTGCCGGCGTCGGCAATGTCTGGTCGCTGGAGACGCTGCGCCGCTGGCTGGCGGAGAAAGCCGGCAGCGCCGACGTCGCGACGCTGAAGGAATATGTCAGCGTCATCCCCGAGCACCTGGTGCGGCGCTTCATCGACGCCGAGCAGGACGCTGTCGTTGTCGCCGGCCGCGTGCCTGACAAGGATTCCAGCCAGCTCCTGCCGATCGTCGACAAGCTCGATACCGAGCTCGACGCTGTCCGCAAGAAGCATCCCGGCTACGAGGTCGCGGTGACCGGTCTTGCCGCCATCGCCGCGCGCAACTCGGCCAGCATGATCGAGAAGCTGAACCGTGGCCTCACCGTCGAATTCGCACTGGTCGCGATCTTCATCGGCCTTGCCTTCCGCTCGTGGGTCGTGATGTTCGCCTGCATCCTGCCGGGCATCTTCCCGGTGGTGATGTCGGGAACGGTGCTGTGGGCGATGGGCGAGGGGCTGCAATTCGCCAGCGTCGTCGCGCTCACCGTCTCGTTCGGGCTCGGCTTGAGCGCCACCATCCACTTCCTCAACCGCCTCCGCCTGGAGAGCAAGCCAGGCGTCGGCTCCGCGCTCGCGGTGGAGCGCGCGACCGTGCTGGTCGGACCGGCGCTGATTCTGACCACGGTGGTGCTGGCCTGTGGCCTCGTCGTCACCGTGTTCTCCGACCTGCCGTCGCTGCGGCTGTTCGGCTGGCTCAGTGCCTTCTCGATGGTCATGGCTCTCGTCGCCGACCTCTTCATCCTCAGGCCGACTGCGATGTGGCTGATCAATTTGCACGCCAAGCTGCAGGGCACCGACAAGCCGGCCATCTGAGCAGCTTCATCCACCGGACATGGAATCGGCGCAGCCTGGGCGACTGCGCCGGGGGGCCGGCTGAGGATGCAGCCTATGCGGCACGACAGCTCGATCGTAGCGTTTCAGCAGAAGCGAGGCGGCGATTGCGCCGCCTTTCTCGTCCCGTTCCTGACCTCAGACATGATCCTGCTCGATGCCGGCTGCGGGCCCGGCACCATCACCGCGGCACTCGCAGGCATTGTGGGGAGGGCCGTCGGCGTTGATATCGAGCCGAAGGCAATCGCCGCGGCACATCAGCTTGCTGCGAGGACTGGCCTCACCAATGTGGCCTTTATCGAGGCCGACATGGCCGCCCTTCCGTTCGAGAATGGGACGTTCGACGTCGTGTTCTTTCACGCCGTGCTGTACCATCAAAGCGAGGCGGTGCTGACGCGGACGCTGGCGGAAGCCAGACGCGTGCTAAGGCCGGGCGGACTCGTCGCAACACGCGACGCCGATGTCGGCGGCAATGTTCTTTATCCTGAGCTCGATGGCGTACGTCTCGCGCTCGATCTCTGGCAGCGCTGGTACGAGCACGACGATGCGGAGGCGTTACGCTTCGGCCGGCGGCAGGGCTCCATTCTCCGCGCTCACGGGTTCACGCCGGTCTGGGCGGGCGCGAGCTACGTCAACCACAGCGCCGATGCGGAGAGCCGCAGCGAGGCTGTCGCCGACGCGCGGCGAAGCCTGCTTGGGCTTGGGCCGCAACTCATGGGCAAGGGGTTCGCGACGAATGATGAGATTCAGGCTGCGCTTGCCGGATGGGAGGCCTGGGGAGCCGATCCGGACTCGGTCTATTTCCGATGCCGGTGCGAATGCGTCGCACGCAGAGACTGATGGGCGCGCCTCGATCCGACGATACTATCCGGATTGAACTTGAAATCGCTCTCGGCGTGGTCCTGCTCCTGCGACAGCGTGAGCTCGCGATCGCACAGCGTCGCATCGATGCCGCGCTCGGCCATGGCGTTGGCGATCTCCTCCATCGATGAGTTCCGATGAGTTCGTGTCAGCAAAAAGCCCCCGGCTCGCGAGAACCGGGGGCTTTTTGTCTCTCAGCCGAGAAGAGCGTGTCAGCTCTTGGTCATAGTGATGTTGACGCCGCGGATCTCGCCCTTGGAAGAGATCTGCACCGTCTGTTTGGTGCCGTTGGTGCGCAGCGAGAGGTTGGCGGCAAAGCCGTTGGCCTCGACGAAGACCTCGATCTGGCCGCCGCCGGCGGTACCCTGCAAATTGCCGAAGATGTTGCGGCTGGACTCGCTCCAATTGCCGGAGATGCGCTCGCCCTGGCTCGTCACGTCGCTGGTGAGGTCGAACTTGTAGCTGTCGGACGCACAGTGCAGGGCCTGCTTCAGATTGAGGCCGCTGCCGGCGACCTTGTAGTCGGCCTTGCAGCGAATACGCTCGGTGGAGCCGTCGGACAGCGACACCGTGCCGGTGCCGGACCAAGCGCCGTCGAAACCGGCAAACGGGCCGGAGGACTGAGCATGGCTTGCCGAAATCGAAAAGAGCAGCGCCGCCCCGATGCCGGCCGCCTTGATTGCCAGTCCAGATCGCCCAAAGAATGTCATCGCAAATATCCCGTTTTGGAAGGACGCCCGCTCATGCGTGATAACGTCTCGCCACATCGAAAGTTTAGTGCTCCGAGCCAGTGTCAGGTTCAAAGCCGGACCGCCAGAGATGGCCGTTCACGACGTCTCGCGCCAGGCCCGGATTGGTTGATTTGCACTTGTTTCGGCATGTTTCTGGCGGGAAAAGCGGGGCGGAGAGATGCAGCTCTGCAACAGGTATGCAGTAAAACGCAGTCTCCCGGAATTATGACGTAGTATCAATCTCTTACATCTGCCAATGAAGGTCGGGGGAAGACCTGATTTGGCGGGCGCGGCGCCAATTTGGCCGCATTTGCCAGTGCTTGTGCCTTCTCTGAGGCCGCACTTTCCGCGCGGCAACTTGCCATCAGAATAGTCCGATCCGGTCGTCAGCCCTGTGCAGTCCGGGCCCGGTGCGATTCTGCCGTCAGAATGAAGGAATACAATGCGTAAGCTTCTCGTCGCTCTCACCCTGCTGTCGGCATCTGTTTCGACGACGGCGTTCGCACAGCAAGGGCGTGGCACGGACGCCGAGCAGAAGGCCTGCACGCGCGACGTGCAGAAGTTCTGCCGTCCGGTTATCGATCAGGGCGATTTCACCATCCTGGCCTGCCTCAAGGAGAACCGGGCCAAGATCTCGCAGGCCTGCGACCAGGTTCTGAAGAACCACAACCAATAAGCTCGGCCACTGGCTCACAAAAGGCGGCCCCATGGCCGCCTTTTCGGACCTGATCCTGGGAAGGGCTGCCATCGCGAGACAGGATTGGTTTTGCGGCCATATTCCCCTATATGGGGGCCGCGGCGGATCGCCGGCATGAGCCCGCGAGCGAAGAAGCCCTTTCTATCCAAACGATTGTAAGCCAGCCCTCGATGACCTCTGCGAGCGAATTGCGATCCGGCAAGGGTGACCGCGACGAGAATTTTCCCGTCGCGTCATGGATCATTCATCCGCGACATCGCGCCCTGATCCTGGCGTACTATAATTTCGTCCGGACCGCCGACGACATCGCCGACCACGCCACGCTCCCGCCCGACCAGAAGCTCGCCTACCTCGATCTGCTCGAGGCGGAACTGCTCGGCAAGGGCGACAGCCAGGCCGAGGCCGTCAGCTTGCGGCGCGCGCTGGCCGAGCGCGGCATGGCGCCGCGCCACGCCCTCGACGTGCTGATCGCGTTCCGCATGGACGTCACCAAGCTGCGTTACGAGAGCTGGGACGAGGTCATTCATTATTGCCGTTATTCGGCGATGCCGGTCGGCCGTTTCATGCTCGACGTCCATGGTGAGAGCACCTCGACCTGGGCCGCGTCGGACGCGCTCTGCGCCGGCCTGCAGATCAACAACCATTTGCAGGATTGCGGCAAGGACTTCCGCGAGCTCAATCGCGTCTACCTGCCGCGCGATGCGCTGGCAGCACACGGTGCCTCGGTCGAGCAGCTCGGGCTGTCACAGTCGCCGCCGGCGATGCTGGCCTGCCTGCAGTCGCTCGCCGCGCGCAACGAGGCGCTGCTCGACGAGGGCAGGTCGCTGAGCGCCGAGATCCGCGATTTCCGCCTCGGCGTCGACGTCGCAGTGATCCAGGCCTATGCCGACCGCATCGTGCGGCTCTTGAAGGTGCGCGATCCCCTGCGCGAGCGGGTGCATCTGAACAAGTTCGAACTGCTCGTCTTCAGCCTTGCCGGAATGCTCGGCGAGGCCGGCCGCCGCGCCGTGGGACGCAGGGCCATTTCCAGACCGGGGACTGCACATGACGCTTGAGGCGACCTCGCCCGGCGCCAATTATGGCTCGACCGCATCCGGCAGCTCCTTCTACGCCGCGATGCGCATCCTGCCGCATGACCAGCGCGAAGCGATGTTCCAGATCTACAGCTTCTGCCGCCAGGTCGACGACATCGCCGATTCCGACGGGCCGCGCGATCAGCGGCTCGCCGCGCTTCAAGCGTGGCGCGACGACATCGAAGCGCTCTATCAGGGTAACCCGCCGCCGCGGCTGAAGGACTACGTCACCTCGGTGAAGACCTTCGGCCTTAAGCGCGAGGATTTCCTGGCGATCGTCGACGGCATGGAGATGGACGTACCGCAGGACATCCGCGCACCCGACATGGCGACGCTCGATCTGTACTGCGATCGCGTCGCCAGCGCCGTGGGACGGCTGTCGGTGCGGGTCTTTGGCCTGCCCGAGCAGGACGGCATCCAGCTCGCCTATCATCTGGGCCGCGCGCTTCAGCTTACCAATATCCTGCGCGACATCGACGAGGATGCCGGCCTCGGCCGGCTCTATCTGCCGCGCGAGGCGCTGCTGCATGCCGGCATCACCTCTGATGACCCGAACCGCGTCATTGCCGAGCGCGCGCTGCCGAAGGTCTGCATGCCGCTGGCCCAGCGCGCGAAGGTGCATTTCGAGAAGTCGGACGAGATCATGAACCGCAACAAGCGCCGCGCGGTGCGCGCGCCGCGGATCATGTCGAAATACTATCATTCCATTCTGGATCTCCTGATTGCGCGCGGTTTCAATGCGCCGCGCCAGCCGGTGCGTGTGTCGAAGATCACGCGCATCGCCATCCTGCTCCGCTACGCTTTCATCTGATGCAAAAGACAGCTCACATCATCGGTGCTGGAATTTCCGGCCTCTCCGCCGCCGTGCGGCTCGCCAATGCCGGCTTCAACGTCGTCGTGCATGAGGCCACGCACCAGGCCGGCGGCCGTTGCCGTTCCTATTTCGACGGCGCCACCAACCTCACCATCGACAACGGCAATCATCTGCTGCTGTCGGGCAACAGCCACGCGCGGGCCTATGCACGCGCGATCGGCACCGAGGCCGGCCTCGTCGGTCCCGAAAGCGCGCAGTTTCCGTTCGTCGACATCAAGACCGGACAGCGCTGGCAGATCGATCTCGGCGCCGGCCGGCTGCCGACCTGGGTGCTCGACGAAAGCCGCCGTGTGCCCGACACCGGACTCACCGATTATCTGAAGCTGGCACCGCTGATCTGGGCGTCGGAACAGACGCTGGTCGGCAAGTCGATTCCGACCGAAGGCATCCTTTATCAGCGCCTGGTGCAGCCGCTGCTGCTCGCCGCGCTCAACGTCGATCCGCCCGAGGGCTCGGCGGGGCTTGCCGGTGCGATCGTGCGCGAGACGTTGCTTGCGGGCGGGCAGGCCTGCCGTCCACTGATCGCGCGCGAGGGTCTCAGCGCCGTGCTGATCGAGCCGGCCGTGAAGTTCTTGACTGAACGTGGTCACACCGTTCAGCTCGGCCACGAGCTGCGCGCGTTTGCAAGCAGCGACGGCAAGGCCAGTGCGCTGAATTTCGGCGGCGAGGACGTGATCCAGCTTGGCGAGGGCGATGTCGCCGTGATGGCGGTGCCGCCGCGTGCGGCCTCCACCCTGCTGCCGGGCCTGAAGACGCCGACGGAATTCCGCGCCATCGTGAATGCCCATTTCCGCTTTGAGCCGCCGCCGGGCTCGCCGCCGATCCTAGGCGTGATCGGCGGCGTGGTGGAATGGCTGTTCGCTTTCCCGAACCGGCTTTCCGTCACCATCAGCAATGGCGATCGTCTGGTCGACATGCCGCGCGAGGAACTCGCGCAGGCGATCTGGAATGACGTCTGCCAGGCGGGCGGCGTGTCGGGCGAGCTGCCCCCGTGGCAGATCGTGCGCGAGCGCCGTGCCACATTTGCGGCCACGCCAGCCCAGAATGCCTTGCGTCCAGGGCCGGTCACTGCGCTGAAAAACCTGTTCCTTGCCGGCGATTGGACTGCTACGGGATTGCCTGCAACCATCGAGGGATCGGTCCGGTCGGGAGACCGCGCCGCCGATCTGGTTTTGGCCGCCAAAGGATCCTGAGAGGCGGTCCTGACGGGCGATGTCCCGGTCAACTTTCAATCGACTATCGGAGCAATCGAGCGACATGGATTCCGTGAACGCGATCAGCCGCGAAGCTTTGGAATCGAGCATTGCGTCGGCCACCCAGGGCATCCTCGGCTTCCAGCAGTCCGATGGCCATTGGGTGTTCGAGCTCGAGGCCGACTGCACGATTCCGGCCGAGTACATTCTGCTGCGCCACTATCTCGCCGAGCCGGTCGATACCGTGCTCGAGGCCAAGATCGGCAATTATCTGCGTCGCGTGCAGGGCGCCCATGGCGGCTGGCCGCTGGTGCATGACGGCGAGTTCGACATGAGCGCCAGCGTGAAGGCCTATTTCGCGCTGAAGATGATTGGCGATTCCGTCGACGCGCCGCACATGGTGCGTGCGCGCGAGGCGATCCACGCTCGCGGCGGTGCGATCAACAGCAACGTCTTCACCCGTTTCCTGCTCGCGACGTTCGGCGTCGTGACCTGGCGCGCGGTGCCGGTGCTGCCGATCGAGATCGTGCTGCTGCCGTTCTGGTCGCCGTTCCATCTCAACAAGATCTCCTATTGGGCGCGCACCACCATGGTGCCGCTGATGGTGATCGCCGCGCTGAAGCCGCGCGCGAAGAATCCGAAAGGCGTCGGCATCGACGAGCTGTTTCTTCAGGATCCGCGTTCGATCGGCATGACCGCGAAGGCGCCGCACCAGAGCATGGCCTGGTTCCTGCTGTTTCGTTCGCTCGATGCGATTCTGCGCGTGATCGAGCCGCTGTTTCCGAAGAGCCTGCGCAAGCGCGCGATCGATGCCGCGCTCGCCTTTATCGAGGAGCGGCTCAACGGTGAGGACGGCATGGGCGCGATCTATCCGCCCATGGCCAACATCGTCATGATGTACGACGCGCTCGGCAAGGACGAGAACTATCCGCCGCGCGCGATGACGCGCCGGGGTATCGACAAGCTGCTCGTGATCAACGACGAGGAGGCCTATTGCCAGCCCTGCGTCTCGCCGGTCTGGGACACGACGCTGACCGCGCATGCGCTGCTGGAAGCCGGCGGCGACAAGGCGGTGCCGGCGGCCAAGCAGGGCCTCGACTGGCTGATCCCGCGGCAGGAGCTCGAGGTGAAGGGCGACTGGGCGGTGAAGCGGCCCGACGTGCGTCCGGGCGGCTGGGCGTTCCAGTACAACAACGCGCATTATCCCGATCTCGACGACACCGCCGTGGTGGTGATGTCGATGGACCGCATGCGCCGGGAGCACGGTGCGACCGGTTATGACGCCGCGATCGCCCGCGGCCGGGAGTGGATCGAGGGCATGCAGAGCGACGATGGCGGCTGGGCCGCCTTCGACGTCAACAATCTCGAATATTATCTCAACAACATCCCGTTCTCGGACCATGGCGCGCTGCTCGACCCGCCAACCGAGGACGTCACGGCGCGCTGCATCTCGATGCTGGCCCAGCTCGGCGAGACCGCGAAGACCAGCAAGCCCGTCGCCGACGGGGTCGCTTACTTGCGGAAGACCCAGCACCCCGAAGGGTCCTGGTACGGCCGTTGGGGCATGAACTTCATCTATGGAACCTGGTCGGTGCTGTGCGCCCTCAACATGGCCGGCGTCGACCACAAGGACCCTATGATTCGCAAAGCCGCGGCCTGGCTGGCCTCGATCCAGAACGAGGACGGCGGCTGGGGCGAGGACGCCGTCAGCTATCGGCTCGACTACAAAGGCTGGGAGGCCGCCCCCTCGACCGCCTCGCAAACGGCATGGGCCTTGCTTGCCCTGATGGCTGCAGGCGAGGTTGATCACCCGGCCGTCGCCCGCGGGGTGGAGTACCTGATTGCAACACAAGACAAAAAAGGACTGTGGGACGAGCAGCGGTACACCGCCACAGGCTTCCCCCGCGTGTTCTATCTACGTTATCATGGTTACCCAAAGTTCTTTCCGCTGTGGGCATTGGCGCGGTATCGGAACTTGCGGAACACCAACAGCAGGGTGGTAGGGGTCGGAATGTGACTTTGGGGACGGGGGACTATTTTACCGCGGGTCAGACGGTCGACCCGCGGCCGATACTGATCGTGACCGGATTGGTCCAGGAGGCCCGCATCGCAGCCGGGCCCGGAATGGCGGTCATCTGCTCATCCAGCAGCCCGACGCAGTTGCGGGCGCTTTTGACCGTCGTGGATCCCGAGACGATTCGCGGCGTGATCTCGTTCGGCGTGGCCGGCGGGCTGGACCCGACGCTCCGCTCCGGCGACGTCGTGCTGGCGACCGAAGTGCTGTCCGGGGATGCCCGTTGGGCCGCGGGACTCTCGCTGGGCGACGATCTGATCGACCGCCTAACCTCGGGCCGCCGCCGCGTTGTGCGCGGCAGCCTCGCCGGTGCCGAGGAGGTGGTCACGAAGCGCTCCTGCAAGGCGGCGCTGCATTCGGAGACGGGAGCTGCGGCCGTCGACATGGAAAGCCACATCGCCGCCGCCTACGCCGCCGAGGCCGGGCTGCCCTTTGCCGCGGTCCGCGTCATCAGCGATCCTGCCCATCGCGCCCTGCCGGCGCTGGCCCGCGCCGCCATCAAGCCGAACGGTCAGATCGACCTCGCCGCCGTGCTGCGCGGCATCGTCCGCAATCCGGCAACGCTGCATGCGCTGGTCTCGACCGGCATCGACTTCAACCGCGCGCTGCGGAGCCTGCGCGGCTGCCGCGACTATCTGATCGGCACCGAGCTGATCGAGAGCGAGGCGCTGGTGTCGAAGGCGGCGTGATCCCTTGATGCGATGAAACAAAGGGCCCGGTCGCGATTTGCGACCGGGCCTTTTGCGTTTTGGTACATGCTCACTCGGTCGCCTCCATGCGGTTTCGGTCCACAACCCACAGCGTCCGTCGCACCATGCCCTCGACGATTGCCGCCGACTCGCTCGGACGCAGATAGATCGCCGTGGACTTGAGCAGCCATGGCAACACCGCTTGCTCGAGCCGCTCCTCATAGGCGCGGCGCATCATGTCAAATGCCTGCAGTCCGGGTCCCGCCAGGATCACATGCTGTGGACGCAGCACGGATATCGTTGCCGCGACCGCCTCGGCGAGCGCGCGCCCTGCCTGCTGGAACACTTGCTCGAGACGGGGATCGCCCCGCCGCGCCCGCTCGCGCAGGAGCGCCATCTGCGCCTCGGAAGGTTGTTGCGCCGCCGCCGGCGGCAGGTCGAGAAAGGTGCGGGCGTCGCGGTAGAGCGCATAGTCGGCGAGATGGGCTTCGATGCAGCCGCGCTGGCCACAGCGACATTGCGGTCCGTTCGATCCCAATTTGATATGGCCAATCTCGCTGCCCGCACCGCCGCCCCAGCGCGCTTCCCCGTCGACGACGACGCCCATGCCGACGCCGTGGCCGACCATGATCGTAGCTGAGAGGCCCTGCGCCAATGTCGGCTCCGCGGCGCAGAGGGCGAGCGCAACCGCCACAGCGTCATTCGCCATCACGACTTCGGCATCGTAGGCCTCGCGCACCGGCCTCACCAGGTCGACATCGGTGACGGACAGCGCCGGACTCCACAGGTGCCGGCCAGTGTCCGCGTTCACGATTCCCTGCAGGGCAATCCCTATTCCCAACAGGCGATGGCGCGGTGTGGCCGTCGCCTCAAGCATCGCATCGATCTGCGCGATCACGAGATCGCATAACGCGCCCGCATCGAGAGCTCGCGTCGCGATTTCGAGCCGCGATTGTGCCAGGCCGGAGCCGCTGAAATCCGCGATCAGTGTTTCAATCAGATTCATGCGGAGCGAGACCGCAATGATGCGGCCGAACTCCGGGTTCAGGGTCAGCAGCACAGCTGGCCGGCCGCGGCGGCGGCCGTTCAGCCCGTCCGCATCGTCTTCGTCCGTGTCCTCGGACCATGAGGTGGCTGCCGTCTCGGTCTCGCACAGCAACTCTTCCGCGATCAGTCTCGATGTGAGGCCAGACACGGCGGGGAAGCTCAAGCCCGTGCTCCGGGCGAGCTCCACACGGGGCAACGGCCCCTGGCGTCGCAAGACCTCTACAAGGCGGCCGCGGTTCGAGCCACGCGCGGGGCTGGAAATTCGTCTCGGCTGCTCAATTTGGTCAACCATACTGTCTCTTTAATTCAGGAAGTGAAGTTAATTGGATGGACGCGACGGGTGTGATCGAAAAAGCACGTCCCGAAAGTGTCGTTTGAGAGTCATATTTACTAATATCATACCTCATGTACTATTTTCGCGTGAGCGAGGTAGGCAGTACATCCCAATTCCGATGTCTTTGCTCTGCGGCATTTATTCGCTGCATAAATAAAATGACGCGCGAAAGCGTCGAGAAGCCCATCACTGGGCGGACCATAGGGAGGTGAACATGAACGGATCGATGCGGAAATTGCTAGTCCCGGTGCTCGCAACCGCCGCGCTCGCGATGGCAACGGGGGTGGCGCAAGCCCAGCAGAAAAAGACCATCGCGCTGGTCACCAATGTGGCGGCCGACTTCTGGACCATTGCCGGCCGGGGCCTCGAGAAGGCACAAAAGGAGCACCCGGACTACAATATCGAACTGATCGTCACCAACGAAGGCACGGCCGCGGGCCAGCGGCGCGAGTTGGACGACCTGCTGGTACGCGGCGTCGCCGGCATCTCCATCTCGGTCGACGATGCGCCGCATGCGACCGAACAGCTCAACAAGGTCGCGGCCAAGACCGTGCTGATCACGACGGACAGCGACGCGCCGCAGAGTAATCGTCTCGCCTATATCGGCACCGACAACGTCGCGGCCGGGCGACAAGCAGGCGAGGAGATCAAGAAGGCGCTGCCGAACGGCGGCAAGATCGCGCTGTTCGTCGGCACGATGGACGCGGACAACGCCCGCGAGCGGGTACAGGGCATCAAGGATGCCATCGCCGGCACCAAGGTCGAGCTGGTCGACGTATTCACCGATCAGGTGGACTTCGCCAAGGCCAAGGCGAATATCGAGAACGTGCTCGTCAAATATCCCGACATTGCGCTGTTGTCCGGCCTTTGGAGCTACGAGACGCCGCTGATCTATGACGCGGTCAAGGCGGCGGGCAAGGCCGGCAAGGTCAAGATCGTCGGCTTCGACGAGGACCAGCGCACGCTGCGGGGCGTCTCCGACGGCACCATCGAGTCTACGGTGGTGCAGCAGCCTTACGAGTTCGGCTATCTCTCCGCCACCAACATCATCAAGACGCTGAACGGCGACAAGTCCTGGATCCCGGCGGGCGGCAAGCTGATCGTGCCGACCAAGGTGATCAGCAAGTCCAACGTCGCGGACTTCACCGCAAATCTGAAGGCCCTTCTGAAGAAGTGACTTTCAGCGCCCGGCGGCGTGGCCGCCGGGCGTGGTGCGGGAGGAAATGAATGGCGGAAATCCTGTTCGAACTCGTCGGGATCACCAAGTCCTATCCTGGGGTCATGGCGCTCGACGATGTCAGTCTGCGAGTGTATCGCGGCGAGGTGTTGGGCCTGATCGGCGAGAACGGCGCCGGCAAATCGACGCTGATGCGCGTGCTGGGTGGCGTGATCGCGCCGAGCGAGGGCGTGATCCGCATCGGCGGCGCCGACCACGCCCGTCTGACGGTGAACGAGGCGACGCAGGCCGGTATCGCCTTCGTGCATCAGGAACTGAACCTTTTCGAAAATCTCGACGTCGCCGCCAACGTCTTCATCGGGCGCGAGAAGCTTGTCGGCGGACCGCTGAAGCTGGTGGACGACGCGGAGATGCGTGCCCGCGTGACGCCGCTGCTGGAGCGGCTGGGTGCCGATTTCACCCCGGACACGTTGGTCGACAACCTGTCGATCGCCGAGCGGCAGTTGGTGGAGATCGCCAAGGCGCTCTCGATCGACGCCCGCGTGATCATCATGGACGAGCCGACCTCCAGCCTGACGATTTCGGAGACTGAACGGCTGCTGGAGGTGATTGCCGATCTGAAGGCGCACGGCATCTCGGTGATCTACATCTCTCACCGACTCGGCGAGATCATGACCTGCGCCGACCGCGTCGTGGTGCTCCGCGACGGGCGCACGGTGGGAGAGCTGGCGCGGGACAGGCTGAGCCACGCCGCAATGATCCGGTTGATGATCGGCCGCGACCTGAAAGCGCTGCATACGCCGCCGAAGCGGCCGCCGCTGCCGGGCGGTTGCGACGTCGTCGGCCTCGTGACGTCGGCCTTTCCCGACCGCCAGATCGATCTTTCCGTGCGGCATGGCGAGATACTCGGACTGGCAGGGCTCGTGGGCGCCGGTCGCACCTCCCTGGCTCGCGCGGTTTTCGGCATTGATCCGCTGCTGGGCGGCGAGATCAGGATCGACAACGCGCCGGTCGATGTCGCATCGCCGCGGGACGCGATCAGGCAAGGCATCTATCTGATGCCGGAGGACCGCAAGAAGTCCGGGCTCGTGCTGGAACTGCCGATCCGGGAGAACGTGACACTCGCCAGCCTGCTGCATTACGCACGGATGTGGCTGGTCAGTGGCCCGGCGGAGCGCAAGGTCGCGAAAGAGCAGGTGAGGCGCCTTTCCATCAAGGTGCCGAGCATCGATGTGGAGGCCGTGACGCTCTCCGGCGGCAACCAGCAGAAGGTCGTGGTGGGCAAGTGGCTTTCCATGCGGCCGCGCGTGATGTTCTTCGACGAGCCGACTCGTGGTGTCGATGTCGGTGCCAAGAGCGAAATCTACGCGCTGATGCGAGAGCTCGCCGACCAGGGCGTCGCGATCGTGATGATTTCTTCGGACATGGAGGAGGTCATTGGCGTCTCCGACCGGATCGCGGTGATGCATGAAGGGCGCATCAGCGGCGTGCTGCAGCGCGAGCAGTTCAGCGAATACAACGTATTGCAGCTTGCAATCGGCCACGCGCTGGAAGCCGCGGAAGCGGTTGCGCCATGAACAAGAAAGAACTCGGCCTCGGCCTGCTGCTCCTCGTGATTTCAGCCGTCACGGGTGCGATCAATCCTGCCTTCCTGTCGCTCGTGAACTTGCTGAACATGGCCAACCTGATCGGCCTGTTCGGTGTGTTTGCACTTGGCGAGGGCCTGGTGATCATCACCGGCGGCATCGACCTTTCGCTTGGCTCGATGTTCGCGCTGCTCGGTGTCGTATTCATCGACCTTCTGACGACTTATCAGGTTCCCTGGCCCCTGGCGCTGGTGGCCGTGTTGCTGGGCGGGCTGGCGCTTGGAGGAATTCAGGGTTTCCTCGTCACCCGGTTGAAGATGCAGCCCTTCATCGTGACGCTGTGCGGGTTGCTGATCTATCGCGGCGCCGCCCGCTACTACACGACCGACTCGACACGTGGCTTCGGCTACGGCGACGAGGCTGCGACGCTGAGCAGCATTGCCTCCGGCAATGTGGCTGGCGTCCCGAATACCTTTATCTTTCTGATCCTCCTTGCGCTCGTCCTCGGCGTGGTGCTGCACCGTTCGGTCTACGGGCGCTGGCTTTATGCCGTCGGCAAGAACGAGGAAGCGGCGCGCTTCTCGGGCATCAACACGAATATCGTGATCGCCGCCGCCTACATCATCAGCGGTGGGCTCGCCGGAGTTTCAACAGTCTTGTTCGTGTTTTACACGAACTCGGTGTCTCCGAGCTCCTTCGGCAATTTCTATGAGCTCTACGCGATCGCGGCGGCTGTCCTCGGCGGGTGCAGCCTGCGCGGCGGCGAAGGCTCTATCCTCGGTATCGTGCTGGGGACTGCGCTGCTGCAGGTGCTGCAGAACCTCGTGAATATCCTGGGCATCCCCAACTCCCTGAACTTTGCAGTGATGGGGACGGTGATTCTGATCGGCGTGTTGGCGGATCATCAACTGCAGGCCCGACGGCGACGCAAGATGGCGCTGGCCGGCCTCGCCCGCACGGCGCCGAGATCGACATTTGAAGGACAGCAGGGCGCAGCACCGCGCGGCGTAGACGCGTTGCCGGCGAGAACGGGCGACCAGGCATGATGGATCCAGGCTCCAGTTGACCAAAGCAGCTGCGTGGATGCGCGGCTGCGATGGTGTGCGCTGGGGAAGGAGCGCGTTCCAGGCTCGAGGGCTTGGCCGGAACGTGAGGCTAGAATGACAAAGCCGAGACGGCGGGAGGACGAGAGAAATGTTGCGCAGGATTGTGAACACCGCATGTGCGTGCGGTGTGGGGATTGCTTTGTCATCGCTGTGGGGCGGTGCAGTACATGCGGCCGATTTTTCAACGAAAGCTGCGCCTCTTCCTTATGCGCAGGCCGACGATTTCTGGACGAGACCCTATCTGTTCGGCGATCTCGGCCGGACGAGGCTGAAGGAGCAGGGCATCGAGCTGGGCCTGACGCTGGGTAACGAATCTGTCGGCAACGTCACAGGTGGAAGCAGGAACACCGCAGCCAACGCCGGTCAGCTATGGTTTGGCGCGAAGCTCGACATGGGGAAGCTTGCCGGCATCCAGGGCGGCACCGTCGGCCTTACGCTGGTCGACCGCTTCGGCAAGAACCTGAATACCGAGGCGGACATTCCCGCCTTGCAGCTGACCAACGAAGTGTTCGGCCGTGGCAATATTCTGCGCCTGACCCAGCTCTATTATTCGCAGAAGCTCTTCGATGATCGCCTTGAGCTCAAGGGTGGTCGTCTTCCCGTCGGCTCCGACTTCTTCTTCGGCCTATGCGAGTTCATCAACCTGACGTTCTGCGGCGGCCAACCCGGCAACATCCAGGGCGGGTACATCTATAACTGGCCGGTGAGCCAGTGGGCCGGCGTCGTCCACTACAAGCTGGCTCCGGAGTTCACGATTTCGGTCGGCGTCTACGACGCCAATCCGAATTACCTGACGACGTCAGATCCTGCCGTCTACTTCTTGCCCGGAATCCCCGCTTCGACTCCCGCCAGCGGCGTGTTGGTGCCGGTGGAGTTGGTGTGGGCGCCGAAGGGGCCCTTGAACGGGACCTGGAGATTTGGCGGCTGGTACGACAGCGCATCGACCATTGATGGTGGTCTGCCCGGTGTCATCTCCACCATCCCCGGCATTGGAGGCGTCCCTGATCAAAATCTCGGAGATCAACGCGGCCGCTACGGCGTTTACGAGTCCATCCTTCAGCGCTTGAGCGTCGACGGTCCGGGCGCACAGGGATGGTATACCTTCCTCAATACGACCGTTGCTGATCATCGGACGTCGTACCAGGACTACCAGATCGCCCTGGGCTTCAGGCATACCGGAACGTTCAGCTGGCGTCCCCAGGACGAAGTCGGCTTCGCGGTGGGTACGACCCACGTGAATTCAGCGGCCCTCAGCCCCAACGCCGGCGGCAACGAAGTTCCGATCGAGGTCTGGTACGGATGGCAGGCGACCGGCTGGATGAACCTCAAGTTCGACGCGCAATACGTGATCAATCCCGGCGGGCGCGGCTATAACGCCGCGGGCGTGAAGACCGACAATGCCGTGGTCCTTGGCATGCGCACCGAGGTCCACTTCTGATGCGATGCTCACCCGTCTGATGCGAAAGCCGGGCTTGCCTGTCGACCGGCATGCCAAGAAATCCCATCGGAGCATACGCAACATGGGGCAGCCCCGCCCTTGGCGGAGCTGCCCCGCAAGTGACCGATTTCCGCAGTTCGCCTGCTGGCAACCGCGTAATTCCCAACAACAACACAACGGACCCGCCCTGAACCCGTATCAATTCTTTCGCACCAACGGCAGAAACACTAAGTCTATGATTTCGTAGATCACTTGATCCGACAGCCTCGTCGGTTTCACGAAGAGCTCATTGCGGGCAAGATCAATTGGGACAGCTTTCACACGCGGCGATAATTTTTCGGTGTCCACTTCGCCACGCGCAACGCCGCGTCGCAAGACTTCCTCAAGCATGTCCGTCTCGCCGATCTGCTTGGCAAGGTTGTGGCGTACGCCGCTTAAGTCGTGAGTAGCTGGCGCGAGATCGTTGCGTAGATCGAGCATGAACCTGATCGGTGCGGGTGTCGCCCGTTCTGACCACTTGCGCAGCAAAAGCGCCAGTTCCTCGCGCACGCTGCCCAAGTCCGGCACGTTGATCGGATTGCTAGCGAAGTGGCGGCCAATCGCGGCGACGGCCAGTTCGGCGCGCCCGACCCACCGCCGCGATAAAACCGGTCTGCTGGTGCCGGCACGCTGTGCAACACCTTCCATCGTGAATCCGGCGTAACCATGCTCCTCAAGTTCGGCCCACGCCGCCTGTAGCAACGCGTCCTCGAGCACAGCACCGCGACGACGATGGGGCGGGTCGCCTGAAAGGCTCCTGCTCATACAACTCCATCCCTTACCGCTAGACCGCGCGCATCAATCGAACCCGACGATGCTCGTGTGACGGGTAACATAAGATGCGGCCAGAATCCTATTGACATCGCCACCCGATTAGGATGCATAATGTATCTTATTGCAATGGAGGCGTCTGCGGTGAGCGAGCATTCCTCAAACCCGCCTAGGAGGACGCCTGATGCAAATCAGAATGGTGTGGGCGCGCGCGGCCGGAGCCGTCTTCGCGCGCGAGGTATCAGCGAAGAACTGCGCGGCAAGAATGACGCTCTAGGAGCGACCAAAAAAGGAGATTCGAATGGGATCGGTCAAAGACGGCGAAATACTAGCGCAACGTATGAATCCGAAAAGCAGGCTGTTCTTCATGGACCCTGAAGACGAAGACCTGGATTTCATATTTCAGTGGTTCGTTGGGTGGATAGCCTACGGTGCCGGCACTCCTGGTGAGCTGTTTACGATCGCTCGCAAGGTAGATCCGAAGTCGGCGCGGAGCTGGATGACGGAATTTCAGAATGAGGGAAAAAAGGTTGAAGCGATCGCCGAAGACTGCCTGAAAAAGGGACATAGGATCAGCGCCGGCCAAGCGTTCTTGCGAGCCTTCGCCTACTACCGCGCGTCGTACTGCGCGATCGATCCGAAGGATGATCTCTTTTTCCCTGTCTATTTCAAGACCGTGGAATGCTTCAAAAAATACCTCGATGCGATGTATCATCAGTTTCCACACGAGTACGTGGAAATCGACTACAAAGGCTACAAGTTCCCTGCCATCTTCCTCAAGGCAGAGAACAGTAACAAGCCAAAGCCGACGATCTTCTTTCATAACGGCGGCGAGTCACACAAAGAGGACACCTTCTTCCTGGGGGGAAAAGATGCCGTCGAGCGAGGCTATAATGCATTGCTCGTGGATCTGCCTTACGATGTCCAGCCAAGGTCCTATGACCCCGAGATCACAGCAAAGAACTTTCCTAAGGTCGATCTGATAGCTGCTTATCGTGCAGTTACCGACTTCCTCGTCGCTCGCCCTGACGTAGATCCCAAACGGCTAGTGGTATGCGGCGATAGTTATGGTGGCATGAAGAGCACGTTGAACGCAGCAAACGACGATCGTTTCGCCGCGCTTGTAGCTAGTGCGCCATTATACTCTTGGCCGCTCGTGATCAAAAACGGCGTCATGCCTCTCCAGTTCACCATGGGCGATGCGGAAGAGTCGAACAGGACGGTAAACAGCTTGCCGTGGCTTCCCCGAGTGACGCTACATCGAGTCTGTTGGATGCATGGCTTCGACAGCTTGGTCGAGTGGCTGGCCGCAACAGAGAATACTATGGAGCTTGATCCGCAAGACATTAAGTGCGCATTCCTGTCGATACGCGCGGAGTCCGAAGGACCAGAGGTTGTTAGACAGGCGACCGAGTGTTTTGAAAAAGCATCCTCCAAAAAGAAATCCCTATGGATAGGGAAAGCAGAGGACGGTGCCGATTGTCACTGTCAAATCAACAATCTGTCGTTGAGATTCCAGGTGCAATTCGACTTCTTGGACGAAGCCCTTGACTATAAGGGTTACTAGGCAGGCAAGATCATGAGGCCCCTAGCCAGCCGAGGAAAGGTGTAGGGGCTTGCGCGACGCAAGCCCCACTCACACGCTCCTGGTATCTCCCCAAGGTCCGCTGTCTTTGATGATGACGATCCCGTTGCGCTGAACTTACGCGGCCGTCGAAGCCTTCTGTGCAGCCTTTGCCTGCGCGGCGGCGGCTTCGTCCTTGCGGATCTCGGAGAGCTTCTTCTGGACCTGCTCGGAGAAGATGTACTGCGCGGGGCGCTGCTTGGAGAGGTCGATCTCCGGCGCCATCGGACCCGAGGTCTTGATGCCGCGCAGCGACACCCACATCGCCTTCAGCGGGTTGTTGAGCGCTGCGGTCGCCGCCGTCGGCTCGTAGCCGCAATGGGCCATACAGTCGGCGCACTTCTCGTAACGACCGGTGCCGTAGCTGTCCCAGTCGGTGGTCTCCATCAGCTCCTTGAAGGTCTTCGCGTAGCCTTCACCGAGCAGATAGCAGGGCTTCTGCCAGCCGAAGATGTTGCGCGCGGGCATGCCCCAGGGCGTGCACTCATATTCCTGGTTGCCGGCGAGGAAGTCCAGGAAGAGGCCGGAATGCATGAAATTCCACTTCTTGCCCTTGCCCAGCGCAAAGACGTCGCGGAACAGCTTCTTGGTCTTGGTGCGGTTGAGGAAGTGTTCCTGGTCCGGCGCGCGTTCATAGGCGTAGCCCGGGGACATCGAGACGCCGACGCCGAGCTCGGTGGTGAAGTCGAGGAATTTGGCGATCTCCTCCGCCGGGTGGCCGTCGAAGATGGTGGCGTTGACGTTGACCGTGAAGCCGCGCGCCTTGGCCGCCTTGATCGCGGAGACGGCGCGGTCGAACACGCCCTTCTGCGACACGGCCTTGTCGTGATGGTCACGAAGACCGTCGAGATGCACGGAGAAGAACAGGTAAGGGGACGGCTCGAACAAATCGAGCTTCTTCTCGAGCAGCAGCGCGTTGGTGCAGAGCGAGACGAACTTCTTGCGCGCGACGAGGCCGCGCACGATCTCGCCGATCTCCTTGTGGATCAGCGGCTCGCCACCGGGAATGGCGACCATCGGCGCGCCGCACTCGTCGGCCGCGTCCCAGCACTCCTGCGCGGTCATGCGGCGGTTGAGGATCGCATCCGGATAGTCGATCTTGCCGCAGCCGACGCAGGCGAGGTTGCAGCGGAACAGCGGCTCCAGCATCAGCACGAGCGGGTAGCGCTTGCGGCCAAGCAGTTTCTGCTTGAGCAAATAGCCGCCGATACGCATTTCCTTGAAGAAGGGGATTGCCATTACAAGTTTCTTTCTGGGCTTTTCAATTCGGGTGGGTCAGCTCGCAGCCAGTTGGGCCGGAAGCCGGAATTCGATGTTTTCCTCGCGGCCCGGCAGTACGGAGACCTTGACCGGTCCGATCCGCCGCATCGCTGCAATCACGTCATCCACGAGTACCTCGGGCGCCGAAGCGCCGGCCGTGATGCCGACGGTCCTGGCATTCTTCAACCACTCCGGATTGAGCTCGCTGCCGTCAGCAATCAAATAACTCGCGACGCCGGCCTCGGTGCCGATTTCGCGAAGCCGGTTCGAGTTCGAGCTGTTGGCAGCGCCCACCACCAAGATCACGTCGACCAGCTTGCTCAAGTCCCTTACCGCAGATTGGCGGTTCTGTGTCGCATAGCAGATATCCCGGATATCCGGACCTTGAATATCTGTAAAGCGGGCCTGAAGGGCGGCGATGATGTCCCTGGTGTCGTCGACCGACAGGGTGGTCTGGGTGATGTAGGCCACTGGCGTATCCGCCGGCAGGGCCAGCCCGTTAACCTCTTGAACGCTTTGGACAAGCAGGACCGGGCCGGGAACCTGGCCCATCGTGCCCTCGACCTCGGGATGCCCGGCATGGCCGATTAGGATCAGCGTGCGGCCCTTGGTGATGTAGCGCTTCCCCTGATTGTGAACTTTCGTGACCAGAGGGCAGGTGGCGTTGAGCACCGGAAGGTCGCGCGCGGCGGCCTCTTCCTCGACGCTTCGGGCGACGCCATGGGCGCTGAAAACCGTCACCGACTTTGGCGGGACCTCGGACAGCTCCTCGACGAAGATTGCGCCTTTGTTCTTCAGGCTTTCGACGACGTATTTGTTGTGCACGATCTCGTGGCGCACGTAGACGGGCGGCCCGTACTTCTCCAGCGCCCGTTCCACGATCTCGATCGCACGCACCACCCCCGCGCAGAAGCCGCGCGGTTGCGCCAGATAAACTTCCATAGGACGTCCGTCACGCAAGTTGCACCAATCCGCTTCGTAAGTCCCCCGCGGCACTCCGATACTGACCAATGAGTTGCAATATCCGCACCATTGGTTCGCGCACGCGGTAGCCACCCACCCCGGTCGGGGCTCCGGCGCATGGAGGCGCAATACTTTGTGTCAAAAAATCGGCAGCAAGGAAAGGTGGAATGAAACCCTGGGGCCAGCTTGGGGCTCGATGTAAGGTATTATAGTATAGATTTTGGCGTGCGCAAAACGGCGACATCGGTGCTCACCCCTTCGTCACTTTCCCGCCTCAACTCGCCGGCTATACCGACCGCCCCCGCATGATTTTGCCCGGGTCTCCCGCGTTTACTTCGAACCTTGTTGCGGCGAGAACCACCCAAAACAGCAATAGGTTTCGCCCGGGAACTCCGATAAACAGCGGGCGTTCTCGGCAAGCTGTTAACCGCAGAAAGAAAAGAAGTGCTGCAAAGCGTAGTCGTTGCCATCGTCAGGGCCTGCACCCGGTTTGCCTCCCTCGTCGTCGTTCTCGGGCTCCTGCTGGCAGTGGGCGCGGGCTATTACGCGTCCCGGCACTTCGCCATCAACACCGACATCAATTCGCTGATTGCCCAGAATCTGGACTGGCGCCAGCGCGACCAGCAGTTCGACCGCGCCTTCGACCGCGATGCCACGATCACGGCGGTCGTCGAGGCCAAGACCCCCGAAATGGCGAGCGCGGCATCGGGTGCGCTCTATGCCAAGCTGAAGGACGACAAGACCAACTTCCAGTCGATGCAGCAGCTCGGCAGCGGCGAGTTCTTCGAGAAGAACGGCCTGTTGTTCCTGCCGACCGAGGAAGTCGGCAAGATCACCGGCCAGTTCGAATCCGCGGCGCCCCTGATCGAGATCATGGCCGGCGATCCCTCCATCCGCGGCCTGACCGGCGCGCTGGAGACGGGGCTTGCCGGCGTCAAGCGCGGCCAGGTCAAGCTCGACAACACCGCGCGGCCTTTCAACCTGATCGCGCAGACCGTCGAGACCGTGCTCAACAAGGGCGCTGCGAGCTTCTCGTGGCGCGAGCTCGTCAGCGACGAGCCGCTGTCGGATTCCGACAAGCGCGCCTTCATCGAGTTCAAGCCGATCCTCGACTACAACGCGCTGGAGCCGGGCAAGGGCGCTACCGACGCGATCCGCAAGGCCGCTGCGGATCTGGAGTTTCCGACCAAATACCAGGCGCGGGTGCGGCTGACCGGCCCGGTCCCGATCGCCAATGAGGAATACGCCACCGTGCAGGAGGGCGCCGTCATCAACGGCGTCGGCACGGTTCTCGTCGTATTGGTCATCCTGTGGTTGGCGTTGCATTCGGCCAAGATCATCTTCGCCGTGTTCGTCAATCTCTTCGTCGGTCTTGCGATCACGACCGCGGCCGGCCTGATGATGGTCGGATCGTTCAATCTGTTGTCGATCGCATTCGCGGTGCTGTTTGTCGGGCTCGGCGTCGATTTCGGCATCCAATACAGCGTCCGCTACCGCTCCGAACGCTACAAGCACAACGATCTCACGGGCGCGCTGGTGCTGGCGGCCAAGCGCTCGGCGGTGCCGCTGTCGCTCGCGGCGATGGCGACGGCCGCCGGCTTCCTCTGCTTCATGCCGACCGACTACAAGGGCATCGCGGAGCTCGGCCAGATCGCCGGCGTCGGCATGCTGGTGGCGTTCCTCTCCTCGATCACCGTTCTGCCGGCCATGCTGAAGCTGCTGAACCCGCCCGGCGAGAAGGAACCGGTCGGCTATGCCTTCCTCGCGCCGCTCGATCACTTCCTGGAGAAGCACCGCGTGTTGATCGTTGGCGGCACGCTGCTGCTTGCGCTGGGCGGCCTGCCGCTGCTCTATTTCATGAAGTTCGACTTCAACCCGATGAACCTGCGCAATCCGAAGGCCGAATCGATCGCGACCTTCCTCGATCTGCGTAAGGACCCCAACACGGGCGCCAATGCCATCAACGTGATGACCACGTCCGAGGAGCAGGCAAGGCAGGTCGAGGCGAAGCTGGAGAAGGTGCCTGAGGTGCTGCGGGTGATGTCGCTCGACAGCTTCGTGCCGCAGGACCAGCCGCCGAAGCTGAAGCTGCTCGCGCAGGGTGCCAAGGTGCTGAACCCCGCGCTCAACCCCGAACAGATCGATGCGGCGCCGTCGGACCAGGAAAACGTCGAGGCGCTGAAATCCTCGGTCGACAATCTGCGCCGGACCGCCGGCGACGCGAAAGGCCCGGGCGCGCTCGCCTCGCGCCGTCTGGCAGATGCGCTCGAAAAGCTCGCCAATGGCGACGAGGCCACGCGCAACAAGGCGCAGGACGTGTTCGTCACGCCGCTGAAGATCGTGCTTGACCAGCTCAGAAATGCGATGCAGGCCGAGCCCGTGACCCTGAAGTCACTGCCGCCCGATCTCGTCAGTGCCTGGAAGAGCAAGGACGGCATCATCCGAGTCGAGGCGCTGCCCAAGGGCGATCCCAACGACAACGACACGCTGCGCAAATTTGCGGCGGCGGTGCTCGTTGCCGAGCCGACCGCGATCGGCGGGCCGGTGTCGATCCTGAAATCGGGTGATACCGTGGTGCGGGCGTTCATCCACGCCGGCATCTACGCGTTGCTGGTGATCGGCCTGTTGCTGTGGATCACGCTGCGCCGCTTCGTCGACGTGCTGATGACGCTGGTGCCGCTCCTGGTTGCGGGCGCGGTGACGCTCGAGATTTGCGTGTTGATCGGTCTGCCGCTCAACTTCGCCAACATCGTTGCGTTCCCGCTGCTGCTCGGTGTCGGCGTCGCCTTCAAGATCTATTATGTCGTCGCCTGGCGCTCGGGCAGGACAAACCTGCTTCAGACCAGCCTGACACGCGCGATCTTTTTCAGCGCGCTGACGACCGCGACCGCGTTCGGCAGCCTGTGGCTGTCGAGCCATCCTGGCACGTCCAGCATGGGCAAGCTGCTGGCCCTCTCGCTGGTGACGACGCTCGCGGCCGTGCTGCTGTTCCAGCCAGCCCTAATGGGCAAGCCCCGCAATCTCAGGGAGTAGGCAGATGTCGCCGACCGGATCGGCGGCGCTCTTCTGACCCGGCTTGGCTGCGCCGGCGGCCGCCTTCGGAGCTGCGGGCGGAGGCGCAGGCGCAGGCGCGGCGGCAACCGTCGTACCTGCGGTTTTCGGCGCCGGGCCAGCGGATTTTGGCGTGCTCTTGGCCATGGCGTTGGCGGTGCTCGAGGGGATGGGCGGGCCAACCCGGGTCCAGGTCTCGCCACCGCAGAGAAAGCCCATCACGCAGCCTTTGATTTCTAGCTGGTCGGCACCCGTCGGCGTGATGGTCGCGCTATAGGTCTGGCCGTCCTGCGCGTTGTAGACTTGTCCTTCCCACTGATCGGCGCCTGGCTTCTTCTTCATGTCGATCAGCGTCACCATGCCCAGCGTCGGCCTGCTCCTTTTCGAGACATCTGGATTGTTCTCGTCGCGCCCGCCGGGTTTCTTTTCCCAGGAAACCGCGCCCCACATGCTGCCATAGCATTGGGCGACGCGGATGTTGGCGACGCCGTCGGCCACCCGCCAGTCGCCGGTTGGATCGGCGGCGAGCGCCGGCGTCAGGCAGCTGTAACCGCCAGCCAGTATTAGTCCGGTGTAAAGGGCCAAACGCATGATAGTTCCTCGGCAGTGCAACATGGTTTAAAGCTGTGCTTGCGAAGATGGTCCGAAAAAGGGCAAAAGGCCGCACAGCCCGTTTTCAGTAACGGTCCCTTTTCAGTTGACGAGACGACCCTCAACCGAAGTATGTAACGGATGCACAGCCCAAATCCAGACATGTCTCAGCTATTCGCGGACCGTCAGGCCCAGCGCAGCACCCTGCATAATCGGTATCTGAACGAGCAGTTCGTTCGGGTCCTCAAGACCATCGGCTACGACGTCGGCTTTCAGAAAGGGCAGGGGCAGTACCTCTACGATCGCGATGGCGCGCGCTATCTCGACCTGCTGTCCGGCTTTGGCGTGTTCGCGATCGGGCGCAATCATCCGGTGATGCGCGATGCGCTCAAGAGCGTGCTCGATGCCGACCTGCCTAACCTCGTCCAGTTCGACGTCTCGACGCTCGCCGGCGTGCTCGCCGAGCGGCTGTTGAAATACGTTCCCTATCTCGACAAGGCGTTCTTCGCCAATTCCGGCGCCGAATGCGTCGAAGCCGCGATCAAATTCGCGCGCGGCGCGACGGGGCGTCCCGGCATCGTGTATTGCTCCCACGGCTATCACGGCCTGACCTACGGCGCGCTGTCGCTGACCGGAGATTCCAATTTCCGCACCGGTTTCGAGCCGCTGCTGCCGGGCTGCACCCCGGTTCCGTTCAATGATCTGGCGGCGCTGGAAAAGGCGCTGGCCTCGCGCGAGGTCGCGGCCTTCGTCGTCGAGCCGATCCAGGGCAAGGGCGTCAACATGCCCACCGACGAGTTCCTGCCCGGCGCGGCCGCGCTCTGCAAGAAATACGGCACGCTGTTCGTCGCCGACGAGATCCAGACCGGCATGGGCCGGACCGGCCGCTTCCTCGCGGTCGAGCACTGGAACGTCGAGCCCGACATGGTGCTGCTGTCGAAGTCGCTGTCGGGCGGCCACGTGCCTGTCGGCGCGGTGCTGACGCGCAAGAGCATCTTCGACAAGATCTTCAACCAGATGGACCGCGCGGTGGTGCACGGCTCCACCTTCTCCAAGAATGACCTCGCGATGGCCGCGGGCATCGCCACGCTCGACGTCATGGAATCCGAGAAGCTGATCGATGCGGCCGCCAAGCGCGGCGCCGAGCTGCGCCTTGCGCTGACGCGCATGGTGCCCGGCTACGAGCTGCTCAAGGAAGTCCGCGGCAAGGGCCTTATGATCGGCATCGAGTTCGGCCCGCCGAAATCGCTGCGGCTGCGCGCCTCGTGGAACGTGCTGGAAGCCGCCAACAAGGGCCTGTTCTGCCAGCTCATCACCGTGCCGCTGTTCAAGGATCACAAGATCCTCACCCAAGTCGCCGGTCACGGCAGCCACACCATCAAGCTCTTGCCGCCGCTCACCATCACCGAGGAAGACTGCAGCTGGATCGAGAAGGCGTTCGACGACGTCATCGCCGGCAGCCACAAGGTCCCCGGCGCGATCTGGTCGCTCGGCAAGACGCTGGTGGACAACGCGGTGAGAAGGTCAGCTTAAGGCCGATCGCTCAGGCCGCCCTAGGCTTGTTCACAATCTCGATGCGGTCGAGAGCCTTGCCCAGATCGCGCCTGGCGATCTGGATGTCGTAATCGTTCTGGAGATTTCTTCCCGGAGAACCTCGCCCGGATGCATGGGCTTGAGTTTCTTGGCCATCGTCGCGTTCTCCTAAGAGAGGTGTATCGGCTTCTGATACATTCCTGGAGCTGGTGGGGCGGCGATGCTACCCCTCCACATTCGCCTTCATCGCCGCCTCGAACTTGTCGACGAACTCGGCGAGCTCGTCGGCGCCGATATCGCTGACGGCCCAGAAGTTCAGGCCGCGCTCGCCCCAGCGGCGGCAGTTGAAGCCCTGCATGGTCTGGGTCTTCGGCGGCCGGTGCTCGGTGCTCGAAGTTTGCGACACGAACAGGTTGATCACGTGCTGCCGGCGCCGGTAGACCACGGCGCCGATCGCGCGGGCGTCGATATAGTCGAGCCGGCCGCCGACCAGCGTAAAACCTTGCGCGGTGAGATCGATCACCGGCGGGGCGACGTCGAGCTTGCCGTTGAACCAGGGCTTCACCGTGTGCTGGTCCGTCGAGATCACGTCGGTGAGGTGACCGGCCTGGAGCGAGCGCAGATGCGCGGAGACGACCTCCGACAGGATGCGCTGCTGGTCGTCCTGGCGCAGCACGACGGCGACAACGCCTGAGGCGGCGAGCGCAGAGACCGCCGAGCCCATGGCAAAGCCGCGCAGCACGGAGCGGCGGGTCGGCTGGGCTTGCTGCTTCGGCAGCGAGGCCTCGATCCGGTCGCGCAGGCTTGCCGGCGCGGTATAGCGCAGATTGGTGCCAGCGAGCATGCGCTGCATCTCGCGTTGCGCGGCAAACTCGGCTGCGCAGTCCGGGCAGCCGGCGATATGGGCTTCGACCTCGCGCGCATGGCCGGCATCGAGCTCGCCGTCGAGCAGCGCGTGAAGCATGATTCTTGCTTCGTCGCAGGTCATCTGGAGTGCTCCTCTTCCGCCGTCCAGGCGGCGCGCAGCATGGCGCGGGCGCGAGCGAGGCGGGACATCACGGTGCCGACGGGGGCGCCGACGACTTCCGCGATTTCGCGATAGGATAGGTTGTTGATCTCACGCAGCACGAACGTTTCCTTGAACGGCTCGGCGAGCGCGTCGATCAGCTTGCGGATGGCACCTGCGTCGCGGCTGCGCAGCATCTCGGTTTCCGGGCTCGCCTCGCTCTCCTGCCAGATCGGCGTCTGCTCGGCGGCGCCTGGCGTATCCTCGATCGCGCTGGGCCTCGACGCTCGCCTCGCATATTCTGCGTTGCAGACGTTGCGCAGGATGGCGAACAGCCAGGGCTTCATCGCCGGGCCGCGGTAGCTATCAAAATGCTTCAGCGCGCGCAGATAGCACTCCTGCACCGCGTCCTCGGCGTCGGAGGCATCGCGCAGCAGGTAGCGTGCGAGCGTGTAGACGTCGTCGAGATAGGGCAGCGCCGCCTCGCGGAAGCGTTGCGCCTTCTGCACATCGTCGGTGGCGGGCATCGCTCCTCGCTTTGCCTCTTGTTCTGCTCGTGGCTTCGTTTCGTCCCTGTTGGGTGTGCCGTTGTTGGTGACCAAAGGCGCACGAGCCCGGCCGGCGTGGGACCACCGGCCGGGCAAGACGTTGATGCCTTGGTTGGAGACGTTACTCAACCTTGATCATCCCCGTCATGTGCGGGTGCAGCGAACAAAAATATTTGTAGTCGCCCGCATTGGTGAAGGTGAACGCGAACTTGTCGTCGGTGTCCAGGGTCTTGGATCTGAATTTGCCGGCCGACACCACGGTGTGCGGGATGTCGTCCCGGTTGGTCCAGGTCACGGTGGTGCCGACCTTGATCTTGAGCTCGGCCGGCTGGAAAACGAAGTTGTCGATATGGATTTCCATGTCGTCGGCGCGGGCCTTTGTTGCGGGCAACAGGATGGAAGCGGCCAAAGCGAGGCCGAGATCGAGACTGAAGTCGCGGCGGTTGAGTGTCTTCATTGTCAGCTTCCACCTCAGCCCTGGAGCGGCGTGTCGATGATCGCGAGCCGCTGCTCGTTCTGCTTGAAGTTGATGCTGGCGACCCCGAGCATGCCGCGGAGCCTGGCGTCCTCGACCTTCATCGGGCCGGGCGAGGGGGCGGCGCCCGGCGCCGGCTGCGGGAAGGCGGTGGAGCGTGCGGTGTGGAAGGTGACGTTGCCCTCGACCTTCTGCATCACCTGATGGATGTGCCCGTTCAGCACGGTGACCGAGCCGAAGCCCTTGACGTATTCGAGCGCGCGACCGCCGTCCTCGGTGCCCCAGCCCCATTCGGGATAGACCGTCCAGAGCGGAATGTGCGCGAACAGCACGATCGGCGTCGATTTCGACTTGCCGCGCAAATCGTCCTCGAGCCAGGCGAGCTGCTCGGCGCCGAGATTGCCGAGACCGCCCGCCTTGAGGTCGACGACGTTGACGAGGCCGATGAAGTGCACCCCGCCGGCGTCGAACGAGTACCAGCCGTGCCCCTTGGTGCCGCGGCCGTAGCGCTCGCGATAGAGCTTCACCTCCTCGTCGATGAAATCATGCTCGCCGGGGACATAGTGCACGTCGAGCTTGGTCTGCGAGATGATGCGCTCGGCATTGTCGAACTCGGCGGCTTTCGACAGATGCGTGATGTCGCCGGTGTGGATCATGAAGGAGGGCTTGGCCGGCATTGCGTTGATCTTGTTCACGGCCTCCTCCAGCGTGCCGAGCGCATTGGGATTGGCCGGCTTGTCGAAGCCGACATGGCTGTCGCTGATCTGGAGGAAGGTCATGCCCGGCGCGGCCGCGGTCGCAGCTTGCGCGGAATCGATGATGCCGAGCGCGCGCGGCACGCCGCCCGTGACGGTCCACAGCACCCCGGTGCCGGCCCATGTCATGCATTCCAGCACCTTGCGTCGGCTGACGCCGTCGTCCCCGTGATCGTGTCCGCTCATCGTGCATCTCCGCTTCGCCCGGAAGTGGGCTTCGGGGAGGTGATCGGGGGAGGCGCGGGCTTATTCCCGGATGGGATGACGTTTTCGTGAGGTGGGATCTCGTACCCCGGGCGCACTGCAGCGCGTCCCGGGCACCAGATTTATGTCGCAAATTCCCGCACGGCTTCCACTACGGCTGCCGGCACTTCCTGCGCGACGCAATGCCCGGCGTCTTCAAAGACGAACGTGCTGACGCGGGGTATCAACGACACGGCGCGTCGTGCCATCTCCCAATAGATCGGCCCCGACCTCGCAGCGGTCGAGACGCGCACCGGGCAGTCGATCTCGGCGAGCGATCCAAACGGATTGCCGCGGGCATCGCCGACATAGACCTGCTCCATCGCCTCGTAGATCGGACGCAGGATCGCGGATTCGATCTCCGGCGTGCAGCACAGCCGCACCCGACCATCGTCGAGCCGCACGAAGCCGTGACGCAGATAGGCGCGGAGCGATGCTTCGGTCCAATCCGCAAAGGCCGGCGCCACGCGGTAGCGCTCGAACACGGCGTCGGCACTGTCGAATTCGGCGCGTCGGCGCAGCGTGCCCTCGACGCGGGCGAGGGATTCGCCGCTCAATCCGCCGATGCCCGCCGTGCGCGGGTCCATCACCGTCGGCTCCATCACGAACAGGCGCGTGAAGCGGCCGGGCAAGAGCTTTGCCGCGAGCAGGAGATCGGTCGCACCCGCGCTGTGGCCGATGCCGTAGACGTCTCGCAGGCCGAGCGCATCGACCACCCGGCAAACATCCTCCGCATAGTCCAGGAAATGATAGGCACCAGGCTTGTGGCTCGCGCCGTGGCCGCGGCGGTCGAGCGCATAAACTGTGTAGGTCGATGCGAGCTCGCGTGCGACCTCGTCCCAGACGGCGGCGACGAAACCGGTGCCGTGTACGAGGAACGCAGGCGGCCTGCCGCTCGCGCCCCATTGCAGCAGGGCGATCTCTGCGCCGGCGGGGCCGATGGAAAAACGCTGTGGGGTGATCATGCGTGACGGATGCTACTTCGCATCCTCCAGGATCATCGTCGCACCTTTCTCCGCGATCATCGCGGTCGGCGTGTTGGTGTTGCCCGAGGTGATGGTCGGCATGATCGAGGCATCGACGATGCGCAAGCCTTCGAGGCCGTAGAAGCGCAGGCGCTCGTCGACCACCGCCAAGGGATCGCTCGCCGCGCCCATCTTCGCGGTACCGACGGGATGGAAGATGGTGGTGCCGATATCGCCGGCGGCCTTTGCCAGCGAAGCATCGTCGTCACCGACGGAGGGGCCGGGCAGATATTCGACCGGGCGGTATTTGGCCAGCGCCTTCTGCTGCATCAGGCGGCGCGTGGTGCGGATGGCGTCGGCGCCGACCTGGCGGTCGTCCTCGGTCGACAGGTAGTTTGGCGCAATGATCGGCTTCTCGTCGGGCGCCGCCGAGCGCAGCCGCACGGTGCCGCGGGAGGTCGGCTGCAGATTGCAGGCGCTCACCGTGATGGCGGGGAAGCGATGCAGAGGATCGCCGAACTTGTCAAGTGACAGCGGCTGCACGTGGAACTGGATGTTGGCGCGCGCGCGCGTCGCGTCCGAGCGGGTGAAGATGCCGAGCTGCGACGGCGCCATCGTCAGTGGACCGCGGCGGCGGAACGCGTAGTCGAGGCCCATCAATCCGCGGCGGAACAGATTGTAATAGGTCTCGTTCAGCGTGCGCACGCCCTCGACCTTGTAGATCGCACGCTGCTGCAGGTGATCCTGCAGATTGCGCCCCACACCGGGCTTGTCCATGACGATGTCGATGCCGAGCGGCGACAGCCAATCCGTGGGGCCGATGCCGGAGCGATGCAGCACCTGCACCGAGCCGATCGAGCCGGCCGAGAGGATCACCTCGCGTTTCGCGCGCGCTTCGATGATTTCGCCGTTCTGAATGAAGCGCACGCCGACGGCATGGCCCTGCTCGATGATGATGCGGTCGACCAGCACGTGTTTCTCGAGCCGCAGGTTTGCCCGCTTCAGCGCCGGCTTGAGAAAGCCGCGCGCCGAGGACCAGCGCCGGCCGCGCTTCTGGTTGACGTGGAAATAACTGGTGCCTTCGTTGTCGCCGGTGTTGAAATCCGGGATGCGCTTGATGCCCATCTCCTCGGCGGCATCACCGACTGCATCGAGAATGTCCCAGGAAAGGCGCGGTGCCTCGATGCGCCAGCCACCGCCAGCGCCATGATGCTCGCTGGCGCCGAGGAAATGGTCTTCGAGCTTTTTGAATAGCGGGAGCACGTCATCGTAACCCCAGCCGGTCATGCCGAGCTGGCGCCAGTGATCGTAGTCGGCAGCCTGTCCGCGCATCGAGATCATGGCGTTGATCGCCGAGCAGCCGCCGATCACCTTGCCGCGGGGATAGGCGAGCGAACGGCCGTTCAGGCCCGGCTCGGGCTCGGTCTTGAACATCCAGTCCGAGCGCGGATTGCCGATTGCGAAGAGATAGCCGACCGGGATGTGGAACCAGATCCAGTTGTCGTCCCCGCCGGCTTCGAGGACGAGGACGCGGTTCCTGGGCTCGGCCGAGAGCCGGTTGGCGACGATGCAGCCGGCTGTGCCGGCTCCGACGACAATGTAGTCAAACTCACCTTCGAGCCGCCTCGGCATTCTGCTTCCACCCGGATGGTCACTTAGCGTTCCGCCCTAATAGGCAGACGCGACGGATCGGGACAAGCCCGGCCATGCCGGGCGGGCAGGGCTAAACCCCGATGTCAGGCGGTTGGGTGGACCGACGCTTGCATGGTAGACAGGCCTGCATTTTCCACAAAGCTCGAGACCCTCCATGCCCATCGTGAACCGCGTCGCCGACCTCCAACCCGATATTCAGGCCTGGCGCCGGGACATCCACCAGCATCCCGAGCTGCTGTACGACGTTCATCGCACTGCAGCATTCGTGGCGGACCGGCTGCGCGAGTTCGGTTGCGATGAGGTCGTGACCGGCCTTGGCCAGACCGGCGTGGTCGGCGTGATCAAGGGCAGCAAGCCGGCCGGCGAGGGCCTCAAGGTGATCGGCCTGCGCGCCGACATGGACGCGCTGCCGGTCGAGGAGCAGACCAACCTGCCTTACGCCTCCAAGACCCCAGGCAAGATGCACGCCTGCGGCCATGACGGCCACACCGCGATGCTGCTCGGGGCAGCCCGCTACCTTGCCGAGACCCGTAATTTCGCCGGCGATGCCGTGGTGATTTTCCAGCCGGCGGAAGAGGGCGGCGCCGGCGGCGCGGCCATGGTCAAGGACGGCCTGATGGAGCGCTTCGGCATCGAGCAGGTTTATGGCATGCACAACGGCCCGGGCATTCCGGTCGGCTCGTTCGCGATCCGGTCGGGCCCGATCATGGCGGCGACCGACGAGGTCGACATCATGATCGAGGGCCTCGGCGGCCACGCCGCGCGTCCGCACAAATGCGTTGATTCCGTGCTGGTTGGCGCGCAGGTGATCACCGCCTTGCAGTCGATCGTCGCGCGCAGCGTCGATCCCCTGGAATCGGCCGTGATCTCGATCTGCGAATTCCACGCCGGCAACGCCCGCAACGTCATTCCGCAGACGGCAACGCTGCGGGGTACCATCCGCACGCTCTCGCCCGAGGTGCGCAAGCTGGTCGAGAAGCGCGTGCACGAAGTGGTCGCGGGCGTCGCGCAGATCACCGGTGCCAAGATCGACCTGCGTTACAAGCGCAACTACCCGGTCGTGAACAACCACGCCGCGGAAACCGAGGTGGCGCGGCGCATCGCCAAGCAGGTCGCGGGCGAAGCCAACGTGCACGAGATGCCGCCGCTGATGGGCGGCGAGGATTTCGCCTACATGCTGGAAGCGCGGCCCGGCGCCTTCATCTTCTGCGGCAACGGCGACAGCGCCGGCCTGCATCACCCCGCCTACAATTTCAACGACGAGGCGATCGTCTACGGCACGTCCTATTGGGTGAAGCTCGTCGAGGAATCGCTCGCGGCATCGTGAGGTCGGCTGTTCGTTTACCTCGCCCCGCTTGCGGTGAGAGGTCGGAATGCGCGCGTAGCGCGGATTCCGGGTGAGGGGGACTCTCCACGAGTCCATCTCTCACCGTGATCGCGGAAGCAGCCCCTCCCCCCAACCCTCTCCCCGTAAGAACGGGGAGAGGGAGAGGAGAGAGCTTTAGAAGATCCGCGAGAAGATCACGTAGAGCGTGGCCGACAGCATGATCGCGCAGGGCAGCGTCAGCACCCAGGCCATCAGCAGGTTGCGGATGGTGGACCATTGCAGGCCGGAACCGTTGGCGGCCATGGTGCCGGCGACGCCGGACGATAGCACGTGCGTGGTGGAGACCGGCAGGCCGAACATGTCGGCGGCGCCGATCGTGGCGGCGGCGACGAGCTCGGCGGAGGCGCCTTGCGCGTAGGTGAGATGGCTCTTGCCGATCTTCTCGCCGACCGTGATCACGATGCGCTTCCAGCCGATCATGGTGCCGAGTCCGAGCGCGATGGCGACCGCGATCTTCACCCAGTTCGGGATGAACTTGGTGGCGGCGTCGAGCGAGCCCTTGTAGGCGTTCAGGGTCGCGATCTCCTCCTTGCTGAGATCGTTCTCCTTGTCCTTCATCAGGAAGCGGATCGCTTCCGAGGTCAGGTACATGTCGTTGCGGGTGTTGCCGACGGCTTCCGCCGGCACCTTGTTCAGCGAGCCGTATTTGGCGACCTGGTCGCCGACGTCCTTCACGAGCACGGCGAGCGAGGGATAAGTGCCCTCGTTGAGGTGATGCAGCGCGATGTACTGCGTCACCGCCGGACGGGGATCGCCGATGATGCTGTGGCCGGCGCCCTTCGCCGAGATTACCTTTGCGGCGGCGTCAGAGGTCTTCTGGAACTGGGCGACCTGGGAGTCCGGCAGCGCGCGGTTGAGCGCGTAGGCGGTCGGCACGGTGCCGATCAGGATCAGCATGATCAGGCCCATGCCCTTTTGGCCGTCGTTCGAGCCGTGCGCGAAGCTGACGCCGGTGCAGGTTGCGATCAAGAGGCCGCGGATCCAGAGCGGCGGGGCCTTGTTGCCTTCGGGCGCAGCGTAGAGTGCGGGGTTGCGCACGATGAACTTGAGGAGCAGTAGCAGCACGGCGGCGCAGATGAATCCGACCAGTGGCGAGAGCAGCAGCGCATAGCCGATCTCGGTCGCCTTGCTCCAGTCCACGCCCGAGGTGCCGTCGCGGCCGCGCATGACGGCGTTGGCGACGCCGACGCCGATGATCGAGCCGATCAGCGTGTGCGAGGACGAGGCGGGCAGGCCGAAGAACCAGGTGCCGAGATTCCACAGGATCGCGGCGATCAAGAGCGCGAACACCATGGCGAAACCGGCGCTGGAGCCGACCTGGAGGATCAGCTCGACAGGCAACAGCGAGACGATGCCGAAGGCGACCGCGCCGGAGGACAAGAGCACGCCGAGGAAGTTGAAGAAGCCTGACCACATCACGGCAACTTCAGCCGGCAGCGAATGGGTGTAGATCACGGTTGCCACCGCATTGGCGGTGTCGTGGAAGCCGTTGACGAACTCGAAGCCGAGCGCGATCAGCAGCGCGACGAACAGCAGGATGTAGGGCAGGTAGGTCGTCACGCGCGTGCCGGTCGCGTTGACGTCGACATAGATGCTGTAGGCGACGAACAACAGGCCCGCAGCGAGGATGCCGAAGAACAGGATCATCGTCAGCGGATTGAAGCCCTTGTCGAGATTTGGCCGCGAGGCCGGCTGGACAGGCGCGGGATCGGCTACCGCGCGGTCGAATGCAACATCGGTCATGTGGACGCCCCTTAACTTTCAGGTAAGGGTATTGTCCGCGATGGATTTGAAGACTGGATGACAAGCGCCGGTTGAAAAGTGTTTTCCTGCCAGTATTTAGGCGGCGCGCGCGGCTTTCCTCTGCAGGCCAGCGGCGATCTTCAGGTCTTCGACAAAGCGCTGATATTCCAGCACCTTGGCTTCCGGATCGGGCAGCCGCAGCAGATAGGACGGATGCACCGTCACCAGCGCCTTGCGGCCGTCGGGAAGGTCGATGAGGCGGCCGCGGTTTTTGCCGATGGGTGTGATCTTGCCGAACACGCTCTGCGCGGCGGTGGCGCCCATCGCCACGATGAGCTCAGGCTGGATTGCCGAAACTTCCCGCTCATACCATTGCCGGCAGGCCCGGATCTCAGGCGTGTTCGGCTTCTGGTGCAGTCGGATCTTCCCGCGCGGTACGAATTTGAAGTGCTTCACGGCGTTGGTGACATAGACCTTCTTGCGGTCGACGCCGGCTTCCTCCAGCGCACGGTCCAGCATCTGGCCGGCCGGGCCGACGAAGGGATGGCCGGCGAGGTCTTCCTTGTCGCCGGGCTGCTCGCCTACCAGCATGATGTTGGCGTTCTTCGGACCTTCACCGAACACGGTCTGGGTTGCGTCCTTGTAAAGATGGCAGGCGCGGCAATGCGCAGCCTCCTCGCGGAGCGTTTCGAGATCGTCGGCAGCGGTCTTGCGTTTCATCGGGGCCTCCGGCCGCTTCTGAGGCTTGTGCGGATCGGTTGCGGCATTGGCGATCATGGCGCCGGTCATGCGTTCGGCGTCCTCGATCAAGGGCTTAATGATTGAAGCCTCGGGCAGGTTCCTCCAATATTTCTTCGGCATCTCGGCCTGCATCGCCTTCACCTTGAGGCGGGCGGGATTGAAGATGCTGGCGTAGTAGCGCCGCCAGGTCTCCTCGAGCCGGTCTTCGCTCGGCGCCTCGCGCTTGCTGACACCGGGCGTGAACGAGAGCGCATGGCCATCCCAATGCGCGCACAGATCGGGCGTCAGGATCGACCAGGGCATGTCGGCAAAGCGTTTTGCGAAGAACGGCGCGGCGAGCTCCACGATGTGATGCTCGGGCTCGAACCAGGCGACGTAATGCGCCTGACGTTCCCTGCCGATCTCGCGAAAGCGCACGAAGGCATGCATCTTGTGCTCGTCGCGATAGACCGCTTTGGCCATGGCGGTGACCTGCGCGACGTCAGGGTCGGTGGCGACCTCGATGAGATCGTGATTGTCCTTCAGCCGGAACAGCAGCCGATACAGGATGGCAAAGCGCTGGGGATCGCGGTGCAGGATCGCGCCCTGGGCGAGCTCGACGAATTTGCCTGATACGGTGAAGGTGCCCTCGTTCGCCTCGAGCATCGGAGATGGCGCTTGTGGCGCAAACAAGTCCGTTTCGCCGCCTTTCACGGTCCAGATGACATCACTGGGCGGCACGTGGTGAAGCACGAGGCTCCGCGCTGCTTTGCGCCAGCCGTCGAAATCGGTTTCGGTGTCGAGGGTGATGTACTGCATCAGAAGCCAAATCCCAATTGCGTTGCTTTCGGCTTGAACCGTTCGACCAGCCGCGCCTCATCGAGGCGGTGTGGCGGCGGCCGGTGATCGCTGAGGACGATGAACGGCAGTGCCTTGTTGCGGGGCACGTGCAGTCGTGCGAGATCGGCGAGGCGGATCGTGGTGGTGCGCCGTGTCGCGATGATGCGTTCGACCGTCCTGGTGCCGAAGCCCGGCACGCGCAGCAGCTCCTCACGGCTGGCGCGGTTGACGTCGAGCGGGAAGCGGTCACGGTGGCGCAGCGCCCATGCCAGCTTTGGATCGATCTCGAGCGGCAGCATCGCGCTGTCGTCGACGATCTCGCCGACGTCGAAGCCGTAGAACCGCATCAGCCAGTCGGCCTGGTAGAGCCGGTGCTCGCGCAGCAGCGGCGGCTGCACCAGAGGCAAAGCGCGGCTGGCATCGGGGATTGGGCTGAAGGCGGAATAGTAGACGCGCCGCAGCCGGTAGGCGCCGTAGAGATTGGCGCTGGTGTAGAGAATGGTGTGGTCGGAGGCGCTATCTGCGCCAACAATCATCTGCGTGCTCTGTCCGGCCGGTGCAAAGCGCTGTGGCTTGGCCTTCGTTTTCGTTGCGCGGTTCTCCTCGGCCTCGTCGAGCTTCAGCCGCAGCCGGCCCATGGTGCGGCGGATCGCGCGCACGTCTTTCTCCGGCGCGAATTGCTGCAGGCTCGTCTCCTGCGGCATCTCGATGTTGATGGAGAGACGGTCGGCATATTTGCCGGCCTCTGCGATCAGCGCGTCATCGGCTTCGGGAATGGTCTTCAAGTGGATATAGCCGCGGAAGTGATGTTCCTCGCGCAGTTTTCGCGCGACGCTGATCACCTGCTCCATGGTGTAGTCGGGACTGCGGATGATGCCGGAGGATAGGAACAAGCCCTCGATGTAATTGCGCCGGTAGAAATCGAGCGTCAGCTTGACCAATTCGTCGATGGTGAAGCGGGCGCGCGGCACGTTCGAGGAAGCGCGGTTGACGCAATAGAGGCAATCGTAATTGCAGGCGTTGGTCAGCAGCACCTTAAGCAGGGAGATGCAGCGTCCGTCCGGCGCGTAGGAATGGCAGATGCCCATCCCGGGAGCGGTCGAGCCCATGCCCTTGCCATCGCTGGAATCCCGCTTCTCGGTGCCGCTGGAAGCGCAGGACGCATCGTACTTGGCGGCATCGGCCAGAATTTCCAGCTTGCGTTGCACGTCCATATTTGAATCCCTTTGATTCAGCTCATGAATCCGACAGCGCGCCAATTCGATTGACTCTTCTGGCGCCGTTAGCTTTATATTAGAACATACCATGAACAAATGAGCCAGCCGCTGGTTCTCTTTTTGAGAGCCATCGGCAATCACCTCTGAAGGAGCGGCGAGCATGAGCGGCGCACGTATGAGCGCGCTTGCGACCTTGCGCGGTCAGATCGAGCGCATCGAGACGGCGGAGATCGTGCATCAGCACGATCGCGTCGCGCTCGGCCATGGCCAGGCCGATACCGTGCTGAAGGGCGGGCTCGCGCGCGCGGCGGTCCACGAGGTGTTTTGCGAGGGACGCCAGAGCGCGGCCGCAACGGGTTTTGTCATGGGGCTTGCGGGGCGCGTGACGGTACGCAAGCCGCTGCTGTGGGTACGGCAGGATTTTTCGGAAGTTGAAGCCGGTGCGCTGTCGATGAGCGGGCTATCCGAGCTCGGCCTCGATCCGCGCCGCGTGGTGATGGTCCGCGCCGCCGATGTCGAGAGCGCGTTGCGAACTTCGGCCGATGCGCTGGCCTGCGATGCGCTCGGCGCCGTCGTGCTCGAACTCTGGGGTGATGTCAGGCAGTTCGATCTCGTGGCGAGCCGCAAGCTGACGCTGGCTGCGCAATCGTCCGGCGTCACCGGCCTGATGCTGCGCATGGCGGCGCAGCCGTTGCCGTCGACCGCGGAGACGCGATGGATGCTGCGCGCGGCGCATTCGCCGCCGGGCACGGCTTCAATGCCTGCGGCGCCTTGGAGTGCCTGGGGCGCGCCGCGCTTCGATGCCGAGCTCTTGCGCAATCGTCATGGCCAATGCGGCCGCTGGATCATGGAATGGAATTGTGATGAGTGCCAGTTCAGTGAACCGTCGGCGTATCCTCAGCCTGTGGCTGCCGCGCCTGCCCATCGACCGGATCCAGCGGTTTCTTGGCAACGCCGGGCTGGGTAAGACCAATCATGAGCCCAGCATTGTCGTCATCAAGGAGAACAATGCGCTGGTGATCCATGCGCTGGACGAGGCCGCCGAACGTCTCGGCCTGTATATCGGCCAGCCCCTGGCCAATGCCCGGGCGATGTGTCCGGACCTGAAGGTGTTCGACGCCGATGTGGTGGCCGATGCGAAGACGCTCAGCGATATCGCCGATTGGTGCGACCGTTTCACGCCGCTGGTTGCGCTCGATCCGCCGCACGGGCTGTTCCTCGACATCACCGGTTGCGCGCATCTGTTCGGCGGCGAGGCGGCACTGTTGGGTGCGCTGGTCCGGACGCTCGCCCGTCAAGGCTTTGCCGTCGGTGCGGCAATTGCCGGCACGTCGGTCTGCGCGCGCACGCTGACGCGGCAGGCCGCGGGCACCATCGTCGCCGATGGTGAAGAGGCGGCGGCGATCGAACGGTTTCCGGTGTCCGCGCTCGGCGCTGGCGAGGCGATCACCACGGGCTTGCGCCGCGCCGGCCTGAAGACCATTGGCGATGTCGCTTCCCGCAGCTCCCATGAGATCACGGCGCGGTTCGGCGCCCGATTCTCCACGCTGCTCGCCCATGCGCTGGGGCAAGGCGATGCGCCGATCAGTCCGCGAAAACCGCCGCCCGATTACATCGTCGAGAAGCGCTTCGCCGAGCCGATCGCAACCGACACCATGATTGCGATGACGCTGTCGCGGCTCGCCGACACGTTGATCGCCTCCATGGAGAAACAGGGCAAGGGCGCGCGCCGGCTGGAAGCCGCCTTCTTCCGCACCGACGGCGTGGTGCGCACGATCATGGTCGAGACCGGACGTCCCGTGACGCGAAGCGCGGTGATCGACCGGCTGTTTCGCGAGCGTCTCGATGCGCTCGCCGATCCGCTCGATCCCGGCTTCGGCTTCGACATGGTGCGCCTGTCGGCGAGCCGCACCGAGATCGTAGTGCAGGAGCAGCGCGATCTCGACGCCCATGTCCACGACAATGACGAGCTCGCCGCCTTGATCGACCGCATCGCCGCGCGCATCGGCGGACAACGCGTCGTCGTGCACCTGCCTGAGGATACCCATATCCCCGAGCAGGCGGTGTTGGCCGCGCCGGCGCAGCATCATCTCGCTGCCGCCATGCAGGCCGAATGGCCCGCACGCGTCGAGAGCGAGCCGCCGCTGCGCCCCTTAAGGCTGTTCGACAAGCCGGAGCCGATCAAGGTGCCGTTCGCGGCCGTGCCGGATGGTCCGCCCCATCAATTCACCTGGCGCCGCGCGCTGCATGCCGTGGTGCGGGTGGAGGGGCCCGAGCGCATCGCGATGGAATGGTGGCGGCAGGACGGCAAGCAGCTGACGCGGGATTATTTCCGCGTCGAGGATGCCGAGGGCCTGCGCTTCTGGATCTTTCGCGACGGTCTTTACGAGGGGGAAGTGTTCGATGGCGATGGCAAGCCCGCGTCTCCCGGCTGGTACGTGCACGGTCTTTTCGCATGAACACCCCCGCCTATGCCGAGATCGGCATCACCACCAACTTCTCCTTCCTGCGCGGCGGCTCGGATCCGCGTGCCTATGTGCATCAAGCGAGCGCCTTGGGAATTCCAGTGATCGGCATCGCCGATCACAACACGCTCGCCGGCGTGGTACGGGCCTACAAGGAGCTCGACAATGACAAGGTGCTGCACAAGCCGAAGCTGCTGATCGGCGCGCGCATCGTCTTCATCGACGGCACACCCGACATTTTTGTCTATCCGCGCGACCGCGCCGCCTATGGCCGGCTCTGCCAGCTCCTCACCCGGGGCAAGCGGGGCGACGACATCACGCGGATCGAGAAGGGCGAGTGCCGTCTCAGCTTCGCCGATCTTCTCGAATTCTCGGAAGGCCAGCTTCTGGTGCTGACGCTGCCGCATCGCTTCGATCCCGCACAGGCGCTGGATGTGCTCGCAAAGCTGAAGGCGAGCCGCGCCGAGGGCGTGTGGCTGGCGGCGAGCCTGATCTATCGCGGCGACGACCGGCGTCGCCTCTCGCGGCTCGACGATCTCGCCGCAAGAGCAAAGGTGCCGCTGCTCGCGACCAACGAGGTGCTCTATCACGATCCCGGCCGTCGTCCTCTCCAGGACGTGCTGACCTGTATCCGGGAAAAGACCACGATCGAGGCTGTGGGGCGGAAGCTGGAAGCCAATGCCGAGCGCTTTTTGAAGTCGCCACGTGAGATGGCGCGGCTGTTCCGCGATTTCCCTGATGCGATCGCGGAGACCATGCG
The DNA here is from genome assembly GCF_045571495.1 of Bradyrhizobium centrosematis. Classification (NCBI taxonomy): domain Bacteria; kingdom Pseudomonadati; phylum Pseudomonadota; class Alphaproteobacteria; order Hyphomicrobiales; family Nitrobacteraceae; genus Bradyrhizobium; species Bradyrhizobium centrosematis. The sequence continues at coordinate 5,126,417 of NZ_CP120703.1, read as the reverse complement.
CTTTGCGGACGGAATCGAATTCTCGCTCGACCAGCTCAAATATCAATATCCGGACGAGCCGGTGCCGCCGGGCAAGACCGCGCAGGGGCATCTGGAGGATCTGACCTGGGCGGGCGTCGACAAATATTTCGGCGGCAAGATCGACGACAGGCTGCGGGCGACGCTGAACAAGGAGCTCGCGCTGATCGCCGAACTGAAATACGCGCATTATTTCCTCACGGTGCATGACATCGTGCACTATGCGCGCAGCCAGAACATTCTGTGCCAGGGGCGGGGATCGGCGGCGAATTCGGCCGTGTGCTACGTGCTCGGCATCACCTCGGTGGATCCGACCAAGGTGGACCTCTTGTTCGAACGCTTCATTTCCAAGGAGCGGCTGGAGCCGCCCGATATCGACGTCGATTTCGAGCATTCGCGCCGCGAGGAGGTGATGCAATATGTCTATCGCCGCTACGGCCGTCACCGCGCCGCGATCATCGCCACCGTCATTCATTATCGCCCGCGCAGCGCCATCCGCGACGTCGGCAAGGCGCTGGGGCTGACCGAGGACGTCACCGCCGCGCTCGCCGATACCGTCTGGGGCAGCTGGGGCAAGGGTCTCAACGACATGCAGGTCAGGCAGGCCGGGCTCGATCCCGATAATCCCATGATCAACCTCGCGGTCGAGCTTGCGACCGAGCTGATCGAATTCCCGCGCCATCTCTCCCAGCATGTCGGCGGCTATGTGCTGACGCAGGACCGGCTCGACACTTATGTGCCGATCGGCAACGCCGCGATGGACGACCGCACCTTCATCGAATGGGACAAGGACGACGTCGACGCACTCAGCATGATGAAGGTCGACGTACTCGCGCTGGGCATGCTGACCTGCATCCGCAAGTGCTTCGATCTGATCGCGGATCACAAGGGCAAGCGCTGGGTGCTGGCGAGCGTCCCGCAGGACGATCCCAAGGTCTACGACATGCTGTGCCGCGGGGAATCGCTCGGTGTGTTCCAGGTCGAGAGCCGCGCGCAGATGAACATGCTGCCACGGCTGAAGCCGCGAACCTTCTACGATCTCGTCATCGAAGTCGCGATCGTACGGCCCGGACCGATCCAGGGCGACATGGTTCATCCTTACTTAAGGCGGCGGAACGGCCAGGAGAAAGTGACCTATCCGTCCCCTGCGCCAGAGCATGGTCCCGCGGACGAGCTCTACAAGGTGCTGCACAAGACCAAGGGCGTGCCTCTGTTCCAGGAACAGGCGATGCGCATCGCGATCGAGGCGGCCAAATTCACCTCCGAGGAGGCCAATGGCCTGCGCCGTTCGATGGCGACCTTCCGCAATGTCGGCACCATCGGCCAATACGAGGAGAAGCTGATCGGCAACATGGTGGCGCGCGGCTACGATGCCAATTTTGCCAGAAGCTGCTTTGACCAGATCAAGGGGTTCGGCTCCTACGGTTTTCCGGAGAGCCATGCCGCGAGCTTCGCGCAGCTCGTCTATATCTCGTCATGGCTGAAATATCATCATCCCGACGCCTTCTGCTGCGGCCTGCTGAACTCGCAGCCGATGGGCTTTTATGCGCCGGCGCAGATCGTCGGCGACGCCCGCAAGAACGGCGTCGAGGTTCGTGACATCGACGTGTCCTACAGCTTTGCGCAGAACACGCTTGAGGAAGGGAGCGGCAGGTATTGCGCCGTGCGCCTCGGTTTTCGCCAGATCGACGGCTTTCATTGGCTGGATGAAGACGAGGAGAGGCTGAAACGTTCTCAAACGTCATTCCGGGACTTGCCTGAAGAACTTTCCATGATTGGGCCGGTCTTGCCGCAGGCTCCGTTCACCTCTCCCTATGGGAGAGGTGTAGCACCGCCGATGCCTCAGCAAGACTGGGCCGACCGCATTATCGCTGCGCGCAGCCGCCGGCCTTTCACCTCGCTCGAAGACTTTGCCCGCGACACCGGCCTGCCCAAGCGCGCGCTGATCCTGCTGGCGGATGCCGATGCGTTCCGCTCGCTCGGGCTCGACCGCCGCGAGGCGCTATGGCAGGTGCGGCGGCTGCCCGACGATTTGCCGCTGCCGCTGTTCGAGGCGGCCACCGCGCGCGAGCAGCCGGACGAAGGCGCAAAACCGCTGCCGGTGATGCCGCGCGCCGAGCAGGTGGTCGCGGACTACCAGACCATCCGGCTATCGCTGAAGGGCCACCCGATGGAATTCTTGCGCGAGATGTTTTTGCGCGAGCGCGTCGTTGCCTGCAAGGATGTCAGCCATGAGAACGAGCGGCGCCGCGTCCGCTGTGCCGGCGTGGTGCTGGTCCGACAGCGGCCGGGCAGCGCCAGCGGCGTCGTGTTCATGACGCTGGAGGACGAAACCGGCATCGCCAATGTCGTGGTCTGGCCCAAGATCATGGAGCAGTACCGCAAGGAGGTGATGGGCGCGCGTCTCATCTTGGTCGAAGGCTACATCCAGAGCAGCCCCGAGAAGGTGACGCATCTCATCGCCCAGCGCATGATCGACCGCTCGCACGATCTGGTCGGCCTTGCCACCGACGCGCTGAGCCGCAAGTATCCGGTGCCCGCAGGCGCCGCGGTGATCGAGCCGCTGAACGAAGACCCTCGCGCGCTCGCGGACATGCCGGCACAGAAAGTCCGCCACCCCCGCAACGTCCGCATCCTGCCGCCGTCGCGGGATTTTCATTGAGTGTCGCGACGCGGGCTGCGCACCACGCCGTCATTGCGAATTTGTCGAGCGATCGCGCGCCACACGCTCAGTCGTCATGCCCGGGCTTGACCCGGGCATCCACGTCTTTCTGATTGCGCGGTGGCGCATGGATGGCCGGGTCAAGTCCGGCCATAACGGCGGGGGAGTTTGAACGAACCTCCTAAAAATTCACCCGGTTCGAGATCGCGCCGTCCACGACGAGATTGGATCCCGTGGTGAACCCAGACACCGGGCTTGCCAGGAACACTGCGGCGCTCGCGATCTCCTGCGGCGTTGCCATGCGTCCGGTCGGATTGCGCTTCATCGCGTCGTTGTAACGCTCGGGCATGTTCTTCTCGATCATCTCCCAGACGCCGCCCTTGAAATAGACGGTGCCGGGCGACACGACGTTCACGCGGATCTTCTTCTTGGCGTATTGCCGCGCCAGTCCCTTGGCCATGTGGATCAGCGCCGCCTTGATCGGGCCGTAGGAGCTGGCCGTGTCGGCTTGCGCCGCCGAGATCGACGAGATGATCACGAAAGCGGCGTCGCCGCTGCTGGCGCCGCTGGCCTCGAGGAACGGTCGTGCGGCATCGAACGCATGCACGGCGCCGAGCACGTCGAGCCGGAAATTCTGTTCCCAGGACGCGGGATCGCCGCCTTGCGCCATCGCGCCGGCATTGGAGAACAGCAGGTCGATGCCGCCGAGCTCCTTTGCTGAGCTCTCGATCCAGGCCTTCAACGCCGCGCCGTCGGTGACGTCGACGGCGCCGCCGGCAGCCTTGATACCGCTCGCCTTCAGCTCGGCGACGGTGGCTGCGACCCGCTCGGCATTGCGTGCACACACCGCGACATTGGCGCCTTCACCGGCGAGCGTTGCCGCAATCGCCCGCCCGATGCCGCGCGTGCCGCCGAGGACGAGGGCGTTCTTGCCTTTCAGACCGAGATCCATTGTTGGGCTCCTTTTTGTTGATGCCGCGAGTGTAGCTGTTTCAGAAGGCCCACAGAAGCCTCTACATCGTCATTGCCGGCGCAGCGAAGCCATCCCGAGTCTCTCAACGGAAACAGTCCGGATTGTTTGGCTGCGCTCGCAATGACGAGGAGAGGCATGTGCGTCCCTCACTCCGGCGCAGCCCCTATCGGCGGGCCGCCGGGCGGGCGGTGCAGGAAGGTGAGCGAGGCATAGGCGCCGACCCAGGAGCCGATCGCGGCGAAGGCGACATAGAAAGCGTTTTCGGTGTAGCTGATCACCGCGTAGGATGAGAGCAGGTACCAGATCGCGCTCCAGGTGGCGGCCGGCACGCGCTTGCGTGCGACCACGGCCGAGGTGAACATCACATAGACCGCGTCGGTGGCCGCCGTTGCGACGAACACGGCGCCCGCGGTAAGGGGATCGATGGCGGCCATTGCAATCCTTTCTGCGATCGTGACATGGTCGCGAAAAGTACAGCAAACGACGAGGGAGAGAAGCGGCCATGCAAGGCCCCGCCGACATTCTCGAGGAGATCTGGACCTCCGCTGGCGGCGATCGGGCCGCGCTCGAACGCGTGCGGCTGACCGGCGAGGAGCCGCAGCTTCCGTCCTCATTTCGTGTTGCTGTCGCCGGCCAGGCCGCGATCGCAGCCGCAGGCCTCGCCGCGGCCGAGATCTGGCGGCTGCGCAGCGGGCAGACGCAGGATGTCTCCGTCGACATGCGCCACGCCGTCGCCGAATGCCGTTCCGAACGCTATCTGCGTCTCGACGACAAGCCGCCGCCTCCGGCCTGGGACGCAATTGCCGGTGTCTACAAGGCCGGCGATGATCGCTTCGTCCGCTGCCACACCAATTTTCTGCATCACCGCGATGCCGTCTGCAAAGTGCTTGCTTGCGAGCCGGAGCGGGACAAGGTGCAGGCAAGACTGATGCAATGGACCGGCGAGGATTTCGAGACAGCGGCCTACGCGGCCGGCGGCGTCGTTGCCCTGATGCGCTCTCACGACGAATGGTCCGCGCTGCCGCAGGCACGTGCGCTCGCGCAATTGCCGCTGCTCTCGATCGAGAAGATCGGCGAAGCCGCGCCGCGGCCGTGGCCTGAAGGCGATCGTCCGCTCGAAGGTCTTCGCGTGCTCGATCTCTCCCGGGTCATCGCAGGTCCCGTTGCCGGCCGCACGCTCGCGGTGCACGGTGCCGACGTGCTGCTGGTGTCCGGGCCCGAGCTGCCCGCCATTCCCTGGCTCACCATCGATACCGGCCGTGGCAAGCTCGCCACCTTCATCGAGCTGAAGAGCGAGACGGGCAGGGCGCAGTTGCGCGAGTTGCTCACTGGCGCCGACATCTTCTCGCAGGGCTATCGCCCGCGCGCGCTCGCCGCGCTCGGCTTTTCTCCGGAGGATGCAGCGGAGATCAGTCCCGGCATCGTCTATGTCACGTTGTCGGCCTATGGCCACACCGGCCCGTGGGCCGAGCGGCGCGGCTTCGATTCTCTGGTGCAGACCGCGACCGGATTCAACCATGCTGAAGGTCAGGCCGCCGGCCTCGACGGTCCCAAGGAATTGCCGGCGCAGATCCTCGACCACGCCACCGGCTATCTGATGGCGTTCGGCGCGATGATGGCCAGAGCACGCCAGGCGTGCGAAGGCGGCAGCTGGCACGTGCGCGTCTCGCTGGCGCAGACCGGACGCTGGCTGTGGAATCTCGGCCGGCTCGACGGCGGACTGAAGACCCCGGATCTTACCGGGGAAGCTGTACATGCTGCGTTCATCGAGCGCATGCCATCTGGCTTTGGCACGTTAAAGGCAGTGCAGCATTCGGCACGGCTGTCGAAGACGCCGGCGCAATGGAGCCGTCCGGCGATGCCGCTCGGCAGTCATCCGGCACAGTGGCCGCCTCGAAGCTGACGCGGAGCTGACGCGTCGCAAAATTTTAACTCAAACGGAAAGGCGCGGAGCGTTTTTTAGGTTGTTTGAACTCTCAATTCGGCACTATTAGCGCGACCGATGAGGCTATCGTTTGCCGACATCGTCGCAGACAAGACCGGGCCCTATGGTAGTTGAAAATACCAAGCGATTGCAGGTGCTTACAAAACAGCGGGTGATCGCATCCGTAGTTTTACTAGCTCTTGCCGGCGGCGGGGCCTACGGCTTTCTCCGTGCGGGCGCCAAGGAGAAGAGCCACTCTGAGATCTCCAGCCAGTCGCGCAGGAATGCGCAGAACTTCACGCCGACGGCGTCCGAATGGGCGACGCTGACGATCGAGCCGGTCAAGACCAGAGCCTTCCGCGCCGAATACGTCACCGAAGGCAAGGTCGCCGTCGACGAGGACCGTTCGACGCCGGTGTTCTCGCCCTATGCCGGCCGCGTCACCAAGCTGCTGGCCAAGCCGGGTGAGACGCTGAAGCAGGGGCAACCGCTGTTCACAATCGAGGCCGCCGATACGGTGCAGGCCCAGAACGATTTCATCGCGGCGATGACCTCGCTGAACAAGGCGAAGTCGGCGCTCGAGCTCTCCGACATCCAGTTCAAGCGCGCCAAGGACCTCTACGAGGGCCATGCCATTCCGCTGAAGGACTATCAGCAGGCGGAGGCGACCCAGGTTCAGGCGCGCAACGACATGCGTTCCTCGGAGACTGCGCTGGAAGCCGCGCGTAACAAGCTGCGCATCCTCGGCTTCACCGACGAGACCATCAAGGCGTTCCAGGACAAGGGCGTGATCAATCGGGAAGTCACGATCTATTCGCCGATCTCCGGCACGGTCGTGCAGCGCAAGATCGGCCCGGGCCAGTACGTCAATTCCGGCGCCAGCGATCCGGTCTTCGTGGTCGGCGATCTCTCCACGGTCTGGCTCACCGCCTTCGTGCGCGAGAGCGATGCGGCGGCGATCTGCATCGGGCAGGACATCACGGTCAACGTGATGGCGCTGCCGGGCCGTCCGCTCACCGCGAAGATCAACTACGTCGCCGCCGCGATCGACCCCAACACCCGCCGTCTGCTGGTCCGCGCCACCATCGACAACAAGGACGGCCTGCTCAAGCCCGAAATGTTCGCCAACGTCACGATCTATTCGGCCGGCGACCGCGCCGCGCCGGCCGTGCCGAAGCAGGCCTTGATCTATGAAGCGGACAAGGTCCGCATCTGGGTCGCGCGCGAGGACAAGTCGGTCGAGCTGCGTCAGATCACGATCGGCCTCGTCAACGGCAACCTCGTCGAGGTCACCAGCAATCTGACACCCGGCGAGCAGGTCGTCACCAAAGGCAGCCTGTTCATCGACCGCGCGGCGTCCGGCAGCTGATCGACGACCCAAGAAAACTCGAGACAAACTGAAGCTTGAATGGATCGTCTCGTCGCCCTTGCCGTCAACCGGCGCTTCCTCATGGTCGGGATGTTCGTCGCCGTGCTGATCGGCGGCCTGATCGCGTTCAACCAGCTCAATATCGAGGCCTATCCCGATCCGACCCCGCCGATGGTCGACATCGTGACGCAAAGTCCGGGTCTGTCGGCCGAAGAGATCGAGCGCTACATCACGATCCCGATCGAGACCCAGGTTGCGGGTCTGAAGAACATCACGACCATCCGCACCATCTCTCTCTACGGTCTCTCCGACGTCAAAATTCAGTTCTCCTTCGCCTATACCTATGACGAGGCGTTGCAGCAGGTGTTGAATCGCCTGGCGCAGCTCGCGCCGCTGCCCGGCAACGTCCAGCCGCAGATATCGCCACTCAGCCCGATCGGCGAGATCTTCCGCTACCGTCTGGTGGGTCCGCCGAATTACAGCGTGCTCGACCTCAAGACCATCCAGGACTGGATCCTGCAGCGCCGCTTCCGCGCCGTGCCGGGGGTCATCGACGTCACCGGGTGGGGTGGCAAGAGCAAGACCTATGAGCTCCAGGTCGACTTCAACAAGCTGGTCGCCAACGGTCTGACGCTGCCGCAATTGCTCCAGGCGGTCGGCAATTCCAACGTCAATGTCGGCGGCAACACCGTCAATATCGGCCAGCAATCGGCGGTCGTGCGCGGTGTCGGCCTGATCCGGTCGATCGACGATCTCGCCAATACCATGGTGGCGCAGACCGGCGGCAACCCGGTGCTGGTCAAGGACGTCGCCACCGTTACGGTCGGCCAGAAACCCCGTCTCGGCATTGCCGGCATCGACGATTCCGACGACATCGTGCAGGGCATCGTGCTGATGCGGCGCGGCGAGCAGAGCTCGCCGACCATCAAGCGGGTCCACCACCTGGTTCAGACCATCAACAATTCCAGCATCCTGCCGCCCGGCGTGCGCATCGAGCGCATTTACGACCGTGGCGACCTGATCGAGCTGACCACCCATACGGTGCTGCACAACATGGTGGTCGGCATTCTGCTGATCGTGCTGCTGCAGTGGATCTTCCTCGGCGATTTGCGCAGCGCGCTGATCGTCGGCGCCACCATTCCCTTCGCGCTGTTCTTCGCCGTCATCATCCTGGTGCTGCGCGGCGAATCGGCCAACCTTCTGTCGGTCGGTGCGATCGATTTCGGCCTGATCGTCGATGCCACCGTCATCATGGTGGAGGCGATCTTCCGCCGTCTGACGCAGACGACGCCGATGTCGGAATCCGAGCATATGTCGCCCGAGACGCTGTTCGGCATGAAGAGCCACGCCATCCTCAGCGCGGCTGCCGACGTCTCGCGTTCGATCTTCTTCGCCGCGGCGATCATCATCGCGGCCTTCTTGCCGCTGTTCACGCTATCGGGCGTCGAGGGCAACATCTTCGGGCCGATGGCCCGCACCTATGCCTATGCGCTCGCCGGCGGCCTGCTTGCGACGTTCACCGTCACGCCGGCACTGTCCGCGATCATCCTGCCCGCCCATGTCGAGGAAACCGAGACCAGGGTCATGCTGATCCTGCACCGGTTGTATTCGCCGCTGCTGCAATGGGCGGTCGGCCATCGCAACATCGTGCTCGGCGGTGCGGTCGGCCTCGTGCTGATGACGGTCGCGCTCGGCCGGTTGCTCGGCCTCGAATTCCTGCCGAAGCTGGAAGAGGGCAATCTCTGGATTCGCGCCACGCTGCCGCCGACGATCTCGCTGCAGGAGGGCAACTCCTACGTCAACGAGATGCGCAAGGTGATCCGCGCCCGGCCGGAGGTCGAGTCCGTCGTGTCGCAGCACGGTCGTCCCGACGACGGCACCGACGCTGCCGGCTTCTTCAACGCCGAGTTCTTTGCGCCGCTCAAGCCCGTGAGCCAGTGGCCCGGTACGCGCGACAAGGAAGAGCTGACCGCGCAACTGCTCAAGCAGCTCGACGATCGCTTTCCCGGCGTCGAGTTCAACTTCTCGCAATATCTCCAGGACAACGTTTCCGAAGCCGTCTCCGGCGTGAAGGGCGAGAACTCGATCAAGCTGTTCGGCAACGATCTGCAGGCGCTGACCGACACCGCGAATAAGATCAAATCGGTGCTGGCCACCGTGCAGGGCGTCACCGACCTTGCCGTCTTCACCTCGCTCGGCCAGCCGACCGTCCAGATCGACATCGACCGTGCCAAGGCCGCGCGTTACGGTCTCGCCCCGGGCGACATCAACGCCACCATCAAGGTTGCGATCGGCGGCGACACGGCGGGCGATCTCTACGAGCCGGGCAGCGATCGTCACTTCCCGATCATCGTCCGTCTCGCGCCGGAATATCGCAGGAGCGCGGAGGCAATCCAGAACTTGCGGATCGGCGCGCCCGGGCCGAACGGCACCGTCACGCAAATCCCGCTGAGCGAGGTTGCCAACATCAGCCTCGTCTCGGGCGCCGCTTACATCTATCGCGAGCAGCAGGAACGCTATTTGCCAATCAAGTTCTCGGTCCGCGAGCGCGATCTCGGCAGCGCGATACGCGAAGCGCAGGACAAGATCGCCGAGCAAGTTCAGCTGCCGCCCGGCTCGCACATGGAATGGGTCGGCGAATTCGGCAATCTTCAGGACGCGATCCGGCGGCTGTCGATCGTGGTGCCGATCTCGCTGGCGCTGATCGGCGTGCTGCTCTGGTTCAATTTCGGCTCGATGGCCGACACGCTGCTTGCGATGAGCGTGATTCCGATGGCGATCTTTGGCGGCGTGCTGGGCCTGTTGATATCCGGCACGGCATTCAGCGTCTCCGCGGCGATCGGCTTCATCGCGCTGTTCGGCATCGCGGTGATGGACGGCATCATCATCCTGTCGCAGTTCAACCAGCTCATCGAAGAGGGCATGGACCGCATGAGCGCGGTGGTGCGCACCGGCGAGCTGCAGCTCCGGCCGGTGCTGATGACCTGCGTCGTCGCCGGCGTCGGCCTTCTGCCGGCGGCGCTGTCGGAGGGGATCGGCTCGCAGGTGCAGAAACCGCTCGCGGTCGTCGTCGTCACCGGCATGATGCTGGCGCCGGTCGTGATCCTCGTGACCCTGCCGGTCCTGATCTCGTTCTTCTCGCGCCGCGCGCGCTGACCGTCAGAACCCGTAGAGCCGTGCCGGATTGTCGACCAGGATCTTCTTGCGTATATCGGCATCCGGCGCCCAGACCGGAAGCTGGTTGAGCAGGCGGCCGTCGTCGATCTGATAGAGGGGGGCGATGTCGGTTGGCTTGCGGCCCTCGACGCGGCTGGAATCCGGATGCGGCCAGTCGGTGCCCCAGACGATGCGGTCCGCATTTGCCGCGATCAGCGCACGCGCATAGGGCACCATGTCCTGATAATCGGGCGCGAGCTTGGACGAGCGATAGGCGCCGGAGATCTTCACATAGGCCTTGCCGGATTTGACGAGCGCGACCAGGTCGGCAAATCCCGGCTGCTCCAGCCCGAGCGAAGCTTCCAGCCCGCCGAAATGATCGAACACGACGGGCACGGGCGCCGTCTCGACGAGGTCCTTGATCGCCGAAATCATGGCGAGCGTGGTGTAGAGCTGCACGTGCCAGCCGCGCGCCTTCATGCGCTCGACGGCGGCGGTGAAGCGCGGCCGGCCGACATTGGGGTCGTTGACGCCCCCGGTGGCAAGATTGAGACGGATGCCGCGGAAGCCGTCCTGCTGCATCGTGTCGAGCTGCGCCTCGGTGGTCTTGTCGTCGATCACCGCCACCCCGCGCGCGGTCGCGCCGCGCGCCTTCATGCCGAACAGAGTGGAGGAGTTGTCGGTACCGTAGACGCTCGGCGTGACGATCACCACGCGCTCGATATGCAGCGCCTTGTGCAGCGCGGCCATTTCTTCGGGGCTCGCCGGCTCCGGCGTGTAGACACGTCCGGCGAAGAACGGAAACTTCTCGACGTCGCCGTGGATATGGGTGTGGCAGTCGCAGGCATGTGCGGGAACGTCGAAATTGACCGGCGTCGAGGGTTGCGCCGCGCGGGCGTGGGCTTTGCTGGTCATGGCTACTCCGGCGGCAAGGGAGGCAAGCAGGACGCTGCGTCGATTGAGCATGGTTTCTCCCCGATGTTGTTATTTGGTCGTGGTGCCGGGGACCGTATCACATCAGCGCGGTAATCGCTCCACGTCGCTGCATAGCTGCTCGACGAGGTCCGCAAGCGGGCGTGAGCCGTCAACGCGAATGATCGGGCAGGGCAGGCCCGCGAGCCAGGCCTCGTGCTTGGCGAGACTGCGGCCTTCCCGATTCCCGGCTTCATAATGCGAGGCCCAGTCGATAAATGACTCGGTCTCGTCGTGACGCCAGCCGCCCGGCGCGACGGCACCAGCGCCGAAATGGGCGGCCTCGCGGGCGCGCAATCGCTCCAGGCGGACGTCGCGCGGCGTGGTCACGAAGACGACGAGGTCGAAGAACGGAACAAGCTCCTCGCCCCAGCCGGCGACGGATCCGCTCAGCACCCAGTCGAGACGCGGCAGAAACATCTCGTGCATCAAGCGCAGACGCTCGGACACCGGGCGCGTCGTCCGGTAGGGCGGCACGGTCGGCAGCCAGAAATAATCGTCGCTGTCATGATGCGGCAAAGCAAGCCGGCCCGCGAGCGCCCGGCCGAGCGTCGTCACGCCGGAGCCCGAAGCGCCCGTCAGATGGATGCGTCGGCTGTTCATATCCTCTATCCCCGGGATTGCTCGAATCGGTCTGGTGGATGGTGACCGCGACCACGACGTCCAGGCGCGTTGCTCAGGCGGCGCGACGACGCTTCGACATTCGTCCGCTTGTCGCGGGTTGGGCTGATAACGTCAGGCCCAACGCTCCGACAATGCGCATGACCGTACCGAACTCGGGATTTCCGGACTCGCCGAGCGCCTTATATAGACTTTCCCGGTTCAAGCCCGCTTTCTTTGCGATTGCGCTCATGCCGCGCGCACGCGCGACGAGACCAAGCGCATCACGCACGAAATCGGCGTCGCCGGTTTCCAGCGCGGCTGCGATATAGGCGGCCTGACGCTCTTCAGTGTCGAGATAGTCGGCCGCGTCGAAACGCGTCGTTTTGGATGCCGTTCTTGCCGTCGTTTTTGCTGCCTTTGGCATCACAATGTCTCCGCCAGTTGCTGGGCTAGCTCAATGTCTTGCCGTTGTGTGCGCTTGTCACCGCCGCACACAGGATCACGATCTGCGCTCCGCGCTGTAAATAGTAAATGCGGTAGCCCGGGCCGTAGTCGATGCGCATTTCTCGGAGGTTGCGGCCGATGCTCTTGCTGTCGCCGGGATTACCCATTTCCATGCGGCGAATGCGGACGGTGATCCGGGCGACCGCATTGGGATCCTTGAGGCGGTTCAGCCACCCCGAAAAATGCTCGGTCTGCCTCACCTCGATCATGAAGCTAACTGTAGCCTATGGGCGACAGATCGTCAAGGAACAGGCATGGCGAGATGCGAGCGGAGCAGGGCGTTTGGAAGCGCTGCGCTTCGGGTCGCCTATTGCCCCGATGGCGTGCGCAGGCCGTGCCAGGCATCGCGGACCTGGTGGTAGTGCACCTCGGGCAGGTAGTCCGGTGTGTTCAGGTTCAGCGTCTTGACGTCGAGATGCCCGATGGCGCTGAGCAGCGTGTAGGAGGCGATGACGCGGTCGCGCTGCGCGCCAATCAGACGAGCCTTGGCCTGGATCAGATCCGCCTGCGAGTTCAGCACGTCCACCGTCGTGCGCTGCCCGCCGGCGGCCTCGCGCTGCACGCCCTGCAGCGCGACGGTCGCGGCCTTGACCTCGGATTCCGAGGCCGAGACCGCGATCTTGGCACCTTCATTGGCGACCCAGGCGCTGACCACCGCCGTGCGCGCCTGGTTCCGCACCTGGTCAAGGACCAGCCGGCTCTGTGCCGTGACCTCCTTGGCCTGCCGGGTCTGTGCGGCGGCCTGGCCGCCGTCATAGATCGGCGCGGTGACGTTGGCGACGATGGAGGCCTGGTCCTCGGCGAAAGTGCCGAGCGTCGGATCGTTGTTGCGGCTCTTGCTGGCGCTGCCCTGGATGGTGGCGCTCGGCAGCAGCGCGCCTTCGGCGATGCGGATGTTGGTGGAGGCGACGTCGACGTCGAAGCCTGCCGCCAACACCGCCGGGTGCTGGCGGATCGCCATCGTCATGGCGTCTTCGCGGCTCTTCGGCAGATAGCGATCGACGACCTCGGCGGGCCGAAGCTGCGAGGGTGAATTGCCGATCACTTGCGCATAAATCGCCTGGCTGACGGCAAGCGCGACTTCGGCAGCGTTGAGATCGGCAAGGCCGCGATTGAGGCGCGCCTCGGCTTGCGCGCTGTCCGTCGGCGTGACATCGCCGGCGTTGAGGCGGCGCTGGGTGACCGCGAGAGTTTCGCGCAGGAAGGCGACGTTGGAACGCTGCGCCTCGACCAGCGACTGGTTGGCGAGCACGTTGGTGTAGGCGGTGACCGCGTCAAGCAGCACGCCCTGGCCGACGTTGCGCAGCGCCTCGCGGCCCGACTGCACCTGGAGCTCGGCGGCCCGCACATTGTTGGCGGTGCGGAAGCCGTTGAACAGGTTCTGCGTCACCGTGACGCCGATGATCCATGGCTTCAGATCGGCGGTCTGGATGGTGTTGTTGGGCAAGAGGTTGCGCACCGATTGCAGGCCGGCACTGAGGCTCGCCACGAGTTGCGGTCGGTAGCCGGCGAGCGCCTGCGGCACGTTCTCGTCGGTCGCGCGCTGGCGTGCGCGCTCGGCATTGAGCTGTGGGTTGGTTTGGTAGGCCTTGGCCAACGCCTCCGGCAGGGCTTCAGCCCATGCAGCGGAGGGGAGGGCGCACGACAGCGCCAGCGTGCTCCATGTCGCAAGCACAGGAGCCACGCCCGATCGATGCCGCTTTACCGCGCGACCAGCTCTGGCGGTACGCCCCATCATGTAATCCTGTTAAACCCCGGCTGTCCGCCCCCGCCGACGATGGCCTCTTAACTGTTTAGCCAGCCGAGGTCCCGCAGGCAAACTGCCGCGGGGAAAACTCCCATGAAATCCGTGCTTGTTGCAGCTTCGTCACAGGATCTAACGGGAACGCGGCAGAGCCTTACATCAGCCTGACGTTCGTCGGCATCACCGGTTCTTGTTCACCGGCTTGCGCTTCTCGATGAATGCCGCCATGCCCTCGGAGCGGTCCTCCAGCGCGAAGGTCGCGTGGAACAGGTTGCGCTCGACGCTCATGCCCTCGGCAAGCGTGGTCTCGAAGGCGCGGTTCACCGCTTCCTTGGCCATCGCGGCCGCGGGCCGCGACATCGCGGCGATCTTCTCGGCCGCCGCCATCACTTCGTCCATCAGCTTGTCGGCGGGCACGATGCGGCTGACGAGGCCTGAGCGCTCGGCCTCTGCCGCATCCATCATGCGCCCGGTGAGGCACAGGTCCATCGCCTTCGATTTGCCGATGGCGCGCGTCAGGCGCTGGGTACCGCCGATGCCGGGAATGGTGCCGAGCGTGATCTCGGGCTGGCCGAACTTTGCGGTGTCGGCCGCGATGATGATGTCGCACATCATGGCGAGCTCGCAGCCGCCGCCGAGCGCATAGCCGGCAACCGCCGCAATCGTCGGCTTGCGGCAACGTGCGACGCGGTCGCCGCCGATCGCGGCAAAATCCTCGGAGAACATATCGATGAAGCCCTTCGGCTGCATCTCCTTGATGTCGGCGCCGGCGGCAAAAGCCTTCTCGCTGCCGGTCACGACGATGCAGCCGATGGCGTCATCGGCCTCGAGATCCTCGACCGCCGCGGCGATCTCGCGGAAGACGCCGAAGGAGAGCGCGTTGAGCATCTTCGGCCGGTTCAGCTTGATAATGCCGACCGCACCGCTGCTTTCGACGATGATGTGTTCGAACGTGCTCATGCTCCACCCACGCTTTTGATTGGGCGGGCAATGTGCCTGCTGGCGCGGATGCCTTCAAGGGGGCTGAAGGCCGCCGGAACACGCCGCGAAAGGCGCATTCCGGCGGAGGGCTTTCAAGCCAAGACTTCAGGCCGGGATCGAACCGGCACTCACGCCATGAACATGCGCGCGGCGGACGCCAGCGTCAGCAGCGTGCCGACGCCGATGAAGATCTTGCCGATCAGGGAGCTCTGGTCCCAGGCCGAGCTCTGCTGGCTGCTTGCCATGACCGGCGCCGGCCGGGGCTGCGCCTCGGTTGCGGCAATCACCGCCTTCTGTGCCGGTGAGCTATCCTGTTGCGCGGCGCGATCGATCTCGTTGAGCTGATCGGGTGCGACGACCTGGCTCTCGGCGTTCCCGGCACCGGTATTATCGGCCGCTGCCTGGACATTGCCGTTGGCGCGGTCGGTCATCGCGGAGGCTGCAGCCGCGGTCGGCGTATCGGTGGCGGCGAGCTGCGCATTGGCATTGGCAACTGCCGGCGGCATCTGGCTCGAGGCCGGGGCGTTGTTGTCGGCCACAGCCTCGTCGGCCTTTGCCGGAGCATCGGTCTTGTCGTCCGATTTCTGTGCCGTCTTGCTGCTGCCGGTGTGGCGTGACTCGTGGCGCCGATGCTTGCCCGGCTTGGCCGTGTCGGCCTGCTTGCCCGCGCTGTCCGATTTGCTCGTGGCTGAGGCTGGGGCCGCTTGAGCAAGGCCTCCGAACAGCAACAATAGCCCGGCCAGACCAATCAGGGCCGCGCGCCCGCTGGCTTTCATCATGTGATGATCTCCCCAATTCCGCCCGTCCCGGGCCGAACAGAGACCCCGGGGCGTGACGACAGCGGGGCAGAAAATGGGAATCTTCGGGCTACACCGGGCAAAAACGGGGCAAACCGGCCCTCTGCTGCCGGGCGCCGGGTGCGGGGCGCGCGGATCGGTGTTATGAGCCCTCGCAGTCGTTGCCGGCCGTACCGGTTGCGAGATCGGGCGATTATCACGAATTCGTGATCTTGTGCCGATCCGCGTAACAAATTGAACGAACGGCCGAATTGCATGGTGAGGGGCGCGCGTGCGCGGACGTGAGGACGAATGGACCGGCCTGATGCGGTCGGCCATGGCAGGCGATGATGCGGCGTATCATCGCCTGTTGAAGGCGGTCACGCCGGTGCTGCGCGCCGCGGCGAGGCGTGGCCTGGCGCGAGCCGGGCAACCTCCCGATCAGGCCGAGGATATCGTGCAGGAGATACTGTTGGCGGTGCACCTGAAGCGGCACACCTGGGACAGCGAGGCCCCCTTCGCTCCGTGGCTGTTCGCGATCGCCCGCAACAAGCTGATCGACGCGCTCAGGCGCCGCGGCAGGCGCGTCTTCGTCAACATTGACGATTTCGCCGAGACACTGCCGGGCGAGGCACCGCAGGAAACCGCCTCCACGGGCGAGGTCGCCGCGCAATTGGGCACGCTGCCGCAGCGCCAGCGCGACGTGCTGCAGTCGATCGCCGTCGAGAGCGCCTCGATCAAGGACACAGCGGCGAAGTTTTCGATGAGCGAAGGCGCGGTGCGGGTCGCATTGCATCGCGGGCTTGCGGCACTGACTGCCAAACTGCGGGACCACTCGTGATGGACACCGATCAACTGATCCGTTCGCTCGCAGCCGACAATGCCCACCGCGCGCCCCGCGTTGGCGCCGTGCTGACCATGTCGCTGCTGGTCGCCGCGCCCTTGTCGATCCTGATTTTCGCGACCTTCCTCGGCGTGCGGCCGGACGTGATGACGGCCATGCACAACCCGTTCTTCGACATGAAATTCGCTGTCACGCTGTCGCTTGCGATCCCCGCGATCATCGTCAGCCTGCATCTGTCGCGTCCCGAAGCCCTGATGCGCGGCTGGGGCTGGCTGCTGCTGCTGCCGGTCGGGCTGCTTGCGGTTGCGATCGGCAGCGAGGCGATGATGGCGCCGGCGATGCCGATGACGATGCGGCTGATGGGCAAGAATTCCAGGGTGTGCCTGCTCGCTATCCCTGCGATGTCGCTGCCGTTGCTCGCGGGCGCGCTGTTCGGGCTGCGCCATGGCGCGCCCTCGCGACCGGCGCTGGCCGGCGCGCTCGCCGGACTCGTGTCGGCCGGCCTTGCCGCCACGCTCTACGCATCGCATTGCACCGACGACTCGCCCCTGTTCGTTGCGACCTGGTACACGATCGCGACCGCGCTGGTGACGGCGATCGGTGCGGCGGTCGGATCGAGGGTCCTACGGTACTAGAGCATGATCCGGAAAAGTGCGCAGCGGTTTTCCGAAAAGATCATGCTCAAACAACAAGCTAAAGCGCGATGACGATTCGTCCTAATCGCATCGCGCTTTAGGCTCTGCGAGCCTCACGCCGCCGGAATCGTGCTCTGCTGCATGCGGTGGAAGCGCAGCACCTGCTGTGCGGTCGATGAACGCAGCGCCTCGTAACTGTCCCGCAGCGTCAGCATGTCGGTCTGCGAGCCGCCTGAGAGCTTCTCGCGCATCGCGATGATGGCGCGCACGCTCGGCCAGGACATGCCGGCGACCTTGGCGAGGATCATCACGCCCTCGGTGCGGCTTTCGATCATCATGGTCTCGGCGGTCTCGACCGCCACGCCGGCGAGCGCGGCGAGCCCCGCATTGGTTTCGTCGAACTTGCCCTGCTCGGCGAAAGCGGTGACCTGGAATTCGTCGAGACGGCCGTCCTCGTGCAGCGACTTCACCAGCGCGCGCGCCATCTCGGTCTGCTTCGTCATGGCGGCGGCGCGGACTCGCTGGGCCGCTTCCTGGACCACGCTCGACACCTCGTCCACGAGCCCCGGATGCGCGGCCGCGAGCTTCCTGCGCACGCTCAAGGACGCCTTGGCGACCAGCTTCAAATAGTGGTGGCGCGGCAGGTCGGGTCGCAGGCCGATGCAGGTGGCGAGATCGTCGTCGCGTTCGGCGCGCGTGACGAGGTCGGACAGGCATCCCTCAGAGAACCGCGCGCCCGGATTCCTGACGGTCGACTGCACCACGTCCTCGTTGCCGCGCGTCACCAGCACGTCGGTCAGCGCCTCCGACAGGACCCGCCGCAGCGAGATCGCCTTGAGATGCGCCTGGCCCCTCGTGCGCGCGATCTCGATCAAGGTCGTCTCGTCCAGCCGTTCGGATTTCGACAGCACCGGGCCGGAGACCTCGATGACCTCGTCGAGCGCGAGCGTGCGGATGATTTTTGGCGGCGCGGCCGCGATCGGTGCGAGGCGCTCGGCGAGCAGCGCCCTGGCCGAGGTCTCGATCTGCTCGATCAGGCACTGGAACACGTCGTCGAACACGCGGATGTGGTCGTCGGAATAATCCAGCGCGTTGCCCACGAAGAGATCGGTGACGCGACGCAGCGTCTCGACTCGGCGCGCCACGGTGCCGTGCGAGAGCGCCGCCTGCAATTCGTCGAGCAGGTTCTCGGATGACTTTGCGGATTTGGATCTCATTGCCCTGTCCTGGAGCGTTTGGTCCGGCGGCTTCTGCCGAACCGGGGGAAAATGGATTGGTCAGCTCGTTGCAATGCGGTTGCGCCCTTGCGCCTTGGCGGAATAGAGCGCGCTGTCGGCGCGCGCGAGAAATGTATCGGCAGTATCGGTCTCGCGCAGCGTCACGACGCCGGCAGAAATGGTCACGCGCATGCTGAGGCAGAATGCGCCCCAGTCGAGATCGGCGACGATGCTGCGCAAGCGCTCGAGCATGTGCTGCGCGGCTTCGCCCGACGTGTCCGGCAGCAGCAGCAGGAATTCCTCGCCACCGTAGCGGCCGAAGCTGTCGGACGGGCGGATATTGGCGAAAATGGTGATCGCGAAGGTGCGCAGCACCTCGTCGCCGACAGGATGGCCGTGAGCGTCGTTGATGCGCTTGAACCAGTCGAGATCGATCAGGGCGATCGCGCAGGGCGTCGAGGTCTGCCGCGCCTTTTCGATCGCGCCATCGAGCAGCCGCATGATGCAGCGGCGGTTATAGGAGCCGGTCAGCTCGTCGAGCTCGGCCAGCTCCTCGATGCGCTGATAGGCGGCCTTCAGCTCGATGCTGCGCCGGTACAGGATCTTGCGCAATGTGGCGCCGAACAGGCCGAGGAAAGCGCACTGGCCGATCACCAGCACGAAGCAGAGCATCGAGGCGGTGCGCTCCAGACGGGTCGCGACCGGCAGTCCGATCGGCAGGTCCGAACCCAGGAAGACGAAGGCCAGCCCGCAGGTGGCGAGGCCCCAGGTGACCATCGCCTGGCTCGAGGTCATGCGCAGCGTGCCAAACGCGAAAATCAGAAACAGCACGGCGATGAAGGCGACCCCGACCGTCGGCACGGCGAGCAGGAATACCAGTTGCAGCGCCATGTGCGCCGAGATCTGGAAGACGGTGAGGTAATGATCCTCGAAGCGGTCGCCGATGCCGGCTTCCGACAAGACGGTGAAGGTTCCGATGATCAGGAGGCCGCCGAGCCAGAACAGCGAGGGAACGGCCATCGAGACCGCGCCGCCATAGGCGTAGAGCAGCAGGACCGAGGCGCCCAGCGAATAGCTCGCGACCTGACCGACATACATCTGGCGGCGCTGTCGGATGCGGCGCGCCAGGACTGCCGGGGCCGCCGTCTCGGGCGCGAGGACGGTATCCGCGACCTCAGCGGCATTCCTCTCGGGAAAGGACGTCGCGGCCCTGCTCATGGTCCCGCCAATGGTGGATGTCAGCGGAAAAATCTACGTGGCAAGCCTTTAGGTTTGGTATCCTTTTGGAGCCGAATCCGAACCGTGCAGCACGGAACAGGATGATGGGCCGGCGAAGAAATTTCGCCGGCGACGAGCCATCAGTTTGCAATGCCATCGAGCCTCAGCCAGGCTTGGCGAGACATATGTCGTGCAACGCTGCTATGGAACCGGACGAGGCCGGCCGCCTGTGCCGGACAGGCATTCCGTAAGGAAGCAACTAAGTATTATGTTACCAATCTGGATTGTGGCGGCCGACGGTCGCAGATGGGACAAGAAAGATACGGGTATGTGGGGTGGATCACACAGAAGCCCGTATGACTGCGGTAGCTTGAACAATTTTGCACCCCCCGTCGAACCGTCCGCCGCGCCGACCCGACCAACTTTGCGAGACGGCCTTTGAGCGCGACACAGGCGGCTTCGGACGAGATCCTGATCGCCAGGATCGCTCAAGGTGACCGGCTCGCCATGCAGGTGCTGTACGGGCGGCACCACGTCAGGGTGTACAGGTTCGGGCTCAGGCTTGTGCGGGACGAGCAGGCGGCGGAAGACCTCATCAGCGAGGTGTTTCTCGACGTCTGGCGTCAGGCCGGCAAGTTCGAGGGCCGATCCGCCGTTTCCACTTGGCTGCTGGCAATTACGCGATTCAAGGCCCTGTCTGCGCTCCGGCGCAGGAAGGATTTTGAGCTGGACGAAGAAGCCGCCAACGCGATCGAGGATGCGTCCGACGATCCGGAAACGGTGGTGCAGAAGAAGGATACCAGTGAAGCGTTGCGGGGGTGTCTGGCGGGCCTCTCGCCGGAACACCGGGAAATCGTCGATCTCGTCTACTACCACGAGAAGTCCGTGGAAGAGGTGGCCGAAATCGTCGGGATACCGGAGAACACTGTGAAGACGCGCTTGTTTTATGCGCGCAAGAAACTGGCCGAACTGCTGAAGGCAGCCGGCGTTGAGCGAGGCTGGCCATGATGGCTTTGAGCAAGAAGATGCTGGAGCAAGAGCCCGGTGACATTGAACTACTGCTGCCCTGGCACGCGGCCGGCACGCTGAACGCGCGCGATGCGCGTCGGGTCGAGGAAGCGCTGGCGCGCGATCCCGAGCTTGCCAAGCAATATGCCGCGATCCGCGGCGAATACGAAGAGACCATCCATCTGAACGAGAGCCTCGGTGCTCCGTCGGCGCGCGCGATGCAGAAGCTGTTCGCCGCGATCGACGCCGAACCGGCGCGGGCGAGCGGCCCGCTGCCGTTGTCGGCGCGCATTTCGACTTTCTTTGCCAGCCTGTCGCCGCGCACGCTGGCGTGGTCGGCGAGCCTCGGCGCCGTCGCGCTGGTGCTGCAAGCCGGTGTCATCGGTGCCGTGCTGATGAAGAACCAGCCCGCGACCTTCCAGACCGCCTCGCTCTCGACCGGCGCGCCGATCACGCGCGAGTTTGGCGGCGCCGCTGCGCCGGCACGCGCGCTGGTGCGCTTCACGCCCGAGGCGCGCATTTCCGACATCACCTGGCTGCTGGACAGCTACCACGCCTCGATCATCGACGGGGCCAAGGGCGGCATGTTCCGCCTCCAGTTCGACAAGGCGATGAGCCAGGACGAGCTCGCTTCGCTGCTCGGCAAGATGCAGCGCGAGAAGTTCGTGAACCTCGCCGTCGCGGCGCCCTAGGCGCGCCGCTGACCCGATGATGGGCAAATCCGAGAGCAGGATGCGCGCCCGGGCCTACGCTTCATCGGTCGGCGCCGCGCTTCTGATCGCCGCCTGTCTCGGCGTCGATGTTGCGCAGGCGCAGGCGATCATGCGCACGCCCACGATCAGCGTCCCCTCGCGAACGCCGACCATCTCGTCCAGCATTACCCCGCGCGTCGCGCCGACAGTGTCGGCCAGGGCCGTGTCCGTCGATCGCGGGCCGCGGACGATAGCGACCATTCCCCACACCACGACGTCGCGTATCCGGTCGACGACGACGGTGCTGCCTTATGCGCGCTACTCGCCGAACCTCTATCCAGCCTGCAGCGCGCCCTATCGCGACGCCGACGGCGAATGCCTGGCGCAGCCGAACGCAGGCGGCGCCGGCTCAGCCAAATCCGGCCAGAAGAGTGCAGGCAAGGGCCGCGGCAAGGCCGCGCCGGCCGTTGCCAATCTGCGCAGCTTCGCCAACGAATTCGTGGCGGAGATCGACGGCACGCTGTCGCCCGGCGATGCCGACGAGCTTGCCCGCCGGCACGGCCTGACGCGCATCTCCTCGGAAAATTTTCCGCTGATCGGAGCCACGTTCGGTCTGTTCCGCATCGCAGATGGCCGGCCGTACGAGACGGTGCGGCGCGAATTCGCAGCGGACGGCAGCGTGCGCTCGGTCCAGCCGAACTTCCGTTATGTGCTCCAGGACCAGAAATCGGCGATCCCGAGCGAGGGCGATCCCGCGCAGTATGCCCTGGCCAAGCTCCGTTTGCCGCAGGCGCACACGCTGGTGCACGGCGCCAACGTCACGGTTGCCGTGATCGACTCCGGCATCGATGCCAGGCATCCCGAGCTCGCCGATTCCGTCGCTGACAATTTCGATGCCCTCGGCAGCGCCGAGGGGCCGCACGTCCACGGCACCGGCATCGCCGGCGCGATCGTGGCGCATGCCCGGTTGATGGGCAGCGCCCCCCAGGCGCGCATCATCGCGATCCGCGCCTTTGGCGGAGCCAATAGCAGCGCCGAAAGCTCGTCCTACATCATCCTGCGTTCGCTGAATTACGCCGCCGAGCACGGCGCGCAGATCGTCAATATGAGCTTTGCCGGTCCGAAGGACGCGGTGATCGAACGCGCCATCGCGGCGACCGCCGCGCGCGGGCTCGTGCTGATTGCGGCCGCCGGCAATGCCGGCGCGAAGTCGCCGCCGCTCTATCCGGCCGCCAATCCCAACGTGATCGCGGTCAGCGCGACCGACCAGCAGGACAGGCTGTTCACCGCGTCCAACCGCGGCAATTACATCGCGATCGCAGCGCCGGGGGTCGATATCTTCCTTCCGGCACCTGACGGCAAATACCAGATGACGTCGGGAACATCGTTTTCGGCCGCCTATGTCTCTGGTGTTGCGGCGCTGCTGCTCGAGCGCAACTACGCCTTGAAGCCGGAAGCGCTGCGCATGACGCTGACAAAGACGGCGCGCGACCTCGGTTCTCCCGGGCGTGACGAGCTTTTCGGCGACGGCCAGGCCGACGCATTTGCCGCGGTCATGGCCGTTCCCGCCGCCAGCGCGACGCCGGTTGCGGCTGCGTCCGGTACAACAAAACGTGAAGACGCCGGGAAGCGTGGCGACGAGCTCAATAGCCGCGCGATCGAACAACCCTCGCTGTCGAGCGCGGATGATAAATCCACGGTTTCTCAGGCGGATAGGCCAGCGACGCGCTAGCGGTTGCGGCAAAGACGCGCGCGAGATCGAAGCTCAAAAAAGCAAACCCCGCGTTGAACGTTCAGCTGGCTGCCACGACCAAATTATGTGGGAGCGGTCATCCCTCCCCATCGGTCATATCAGGCGCGAGCGCCCATCCACCCCAAGCGCCCATATGGCTCGACCCGTCCGGTTGTCCCCCCGGACGGGTCTTTCTTTTTGGGCGTCCGATTCTTCGAAACGTTGAGTGGATTCAGCTTTCGGTTGAAAGTCGCGCCCGCCTGTATGGCGTCGCTCGGCCAGCCATGCCGCAAGCCCGCTATGCTTGTGCGAAGCTTGACTCGAAAACACAGGAAATCTCCGCACAACTACGGTCTTTGAGGAGGAGCGTTGTGTCGTTGCTGGACAAGTCAAATCTTTTCCACAAAATATTCATGTCGCGTCTAAATTGATTCGTGTGCGTTGCGTCCCCCGCGTCCGTGTTTTCTCCTGACGGGCTGGTTCATGACACATCGCCAAGGATCTGACTGCACGTCTGATCGTGCCGTGGCCGTTGGCCGCGACCTCGCGCTGCGCTGGTGCGCTCTTGCCGAGCAACGGCTGCAGCATCTCTCCGAAATGTTCGAGACCGGCCGCTGGCGCCGCTATCACTCCGAGATCGCTTTCCTCGAAAACATCCAGGAAGCCAAGCGCGCCGTTCAGACCTGGCGCGCGCTCGCAACCGGCGGGGACGTCGCCGAGGCGGCTGCCAGCGTGACGCCCGCATTCGGTTGGTCGCCGGCGACCATGCCCCGCGTGTTTCCGCGTGTGCAGCAGGCGCAGACCGTGCAGCCGAAGGCGGTCCACATCGCTCCCGAGACCGCCGTGCCGGTCAGGCTCGATCCGAAGTCGGACATCCTGGCGGAGATCGCCGAAGCCCCGCTCGCCGCGCCCCTGGCGCCGGCAGCGAGGCCGTCGTTCACCGCGCCGGCCGAGATGCCGCCGCTCGCAGTAGCCGCCGCGAAGCCGCCGAACACCGCGCCTGCAGCGATGGCTGCGCTTCTGCCGCAGTTCGCCCCGCCGGCCGACGAAATCGTCGCAGCCCCCGAGCGCGTCGTCGAATTCACCTTCAGCCTCGACGGCCTCGAGGCCAAATACCCACTGCTCAGGAACGCGTTCTAAGGCGGTGAGTGAGACCAGAGAAGTGTCGGCCGTCTCTCTCGCCCCGTCATCCTGAGGTGCGAGGCATGAGACGCGACGCGTCCCATGGGGAGCCTCGAAGGATGAGCGGCCTGGCTGTCGGCCGAGCCTATCTGCGCACCGCGTTCCCGCCGAGCACCACCTGGGCAAATCGCTGCGCGCCGTCAGCCGACAGGTCCGAGGTCACGGCACGCGCGTGATCGAGGCCGACCACGGCGCCGCGCGGGGTTTCCGAGATCATGTTGTTGTTGACCAGCGCGATGCCGGCGCCCGGCACGACGGAGACGCCGACGCCGGCCAGCGCCTTGCGGATCACATTGCCCGTGATCGCGACATCGCGCAGATATTTGCCCCAGCCCGCGACGATGCCGTAGGACGGCGCGTTCTCGATCACGTTGCCGGTCACCGCTGTATCGGCCTCGATGTAGATGCCGACGCCGGCATCGTCGTCCGGCGCGGTGCCGATCGGCCGTTTCGGGATCAGATTGCGGATGATGTTGCCCTGGACCACCGCGATGCGGCCGCCTTCGTTGAAATTGCAGACGGAGACGCCGACGGCGGCGCCATCGACGGTATTGTTGGCGATCACGGCGGCTTCGAACGCGAACTCCGAATAGAGCGCGACCTCGCGCACGTCGTTGACGCTGTTGCCTGATATCTGGATGTTCGAGGCGGAGTTGCCGCGCACCGCCGAGTAGTCACAGTTCCTGATGCGGTTGCCGCGCACGATCACGTTGCCGGCACGGAAAGCGTTGATCGCATTGCCGTACTGGCCGGAGCCGCCGGGGCCTGCCTTGATGTTCTCGATGCGGTTGTCGGCGACCAGCGTGCCGTCGTCGCCGATCGCGGTGCGCAGGATCTCGATGCCGTTGTCGTTGGTGCCGAGAATCGTGTTGCGGCAGACGCTGAGGCCTTTGGCGTCGAACGAGACCACCGCCGTCACCGCGATGTTGGTCAAGATGTTGCCGGCGATGTCGCCGGTGACCTGCTCGAGCCAGATTCCGCTGCCGCCCGAGTTCGTGATCTCGCAATCGGCGATGCGGACGTCACGGCCGCCGAGCACATGGATCAGCCCGCGCCGCGCCGGCAGCGGAATGCTGCCGCCGTCGAAGGTGATGCCGGTGACTCCGATGGAATCCGAACCGTCGCTCTGGACCGCCGAGGGCCCGCCGGTGAAGACGAGTCTCGTTGCGCCGCGCACGCCGATCAGCTGCGCGCCGTTCGGCAGCCGCAACGGTCCGCTGCGGTAAACGCCGGGCGGCAAGGCCAGCGGCATCTGTGCCCGCGCCGCCTCGTCGATCGCACGTTGCAGCGCGCGGGTCTGGTCTTCGCTGCTGCCGGGGCGCACGCCGTATTGCGTGGCATCGCGGCCGAGCAGGGACGTCAGCGGCGCGGCGCGTGCCGCGTCCGCCGGCATCGCCAGCGCACCCGCAAGGCCTGCGGTCGAAGCTCCGATGAGGTGACGGCGATTGAGGTCCATGACGCGTCCTCCGGCGGACGCGGGGTGTCCGCGCCGACTAGGTAGCGCAGCGCGGCCGGGCTGGTGGGGATTGTTTGCGGTAGGGTTAAGTGTTTACCGCGAGGCCGGCGTGGTCCGCCGCTTTCTTGCCAGCCCCACCATCTCCATCAGCATCGCTTCCCCCGCATCCACCAGCTCCTCCAGCGTGATCCGGGCTGCGCCCTTGCGACGCACCGCGCCGCTGCGCGCCAGCGGGGGGATGTGGATGAACGCCGCAAGCTGCGGACCGCCCGCCCTGACCTTCTCGATCGCGCGCCAGCTCAGATAGTTGCAGAGATAGGCGCCGGCATCGCGCGAGGACCGCGCATCGATGCCGGTGAGGCGCGCGGCGCGCAGCAGCCTTGCCGTGTGCGGGCCGAACGTCATCGCATCCGCATGACCGGCAATGCCGCGCTTGCTCGAGCGGGTGTTGGCGGCGTCGGGCCAGAGCATGGTGACGGCGTTGCGCGCGCGAGTTTCGATCCGCAGATAGGGCGTGCGCGCGGCGAGGCCGAACATCAAAAGCGCGTCCGGCTTCACATTCGCGAGCACGTCAGGCAATTGCCGGTCGACCGCGGCGTAGGTGACCGGGAAGATGTGGCTGGAGATCGCGACGTCATCGAGTGCCGGACGGCGCAGTTGCGCGAGCCGCGCCACCAGCGGCTGGGTGGGATTGTAGGGCGCGCCGGGAAACGGCCCGAAGCCGGTGAGGAGAACGCGGAGCTTGTCGCTCATTGCAGCAACTCCAATATCTGCTCGGCGGCGAGAGCCGGCGTGAGATGTCCCTCGGCGACCTCGGCCTCGATCTTCCGGACCTTGGTGCGAACCGAGGCCTCGCTGCGCAGCCGCGCCAGCATCCGCTGCTCCAGCATCGACCACATCCATTTCACCTGCTGGTCGCGCCGCCGTGCGGCGAAATCGCCGCACGCGTTCATTGCCTTGCGATGGTCGAGGACCTTTTGCCAGAGCTCGGCGATGCCGGTGCCGACCAGCGCCGAATAGGTGACGACGGGCGGATGCCAGTGCTCGGATCGGGGGCTGAGAATATGGAGCGCACCGCGATAATCGGCGGCGGTGACGTTGGCGCGCTTGAGATTGTCTCCGTCGGCCTTGTTGATCGCGATCATGTCGGCGAGTTCGACCAGCCCCTTCTTGATACCCTGCAACTCGTCGCCGCCGCCCGGCAGCATCAGGGCGAGAAAGAAATCGGTCATGTCGCAGACGGCGGTCTCGGATTGGCCGATGCCGACGGTTTCCACCAGCACGACGCCGAAGCCGGCGGCCTCGCAGAGCAGCATCGCCTCGCGCGTCTTCGCCGCGACGCCGCCGAGCGTGCCGGAGGATGGTGAGGGTCGGATGAAGGCATGATCGGACGCCGCGAGCCGCGCCATCCGCGTCTTGTCGCCGAGGATCGAGCCGCCGCTGCGCGCCGAGGACGGATCGACTGCGAGCACGGCGACCTTGTGGCCCTGCTCGATGAGGTAAGTGCCGAGCGCATCGATGGTGGTGGATTTGCCGACGCCCGGCGATCCCGTGATGCCGACGCGAAACGCCTTGCCGGTGTCGGGCAGCAGCATCTGCACCAGCTCCCGCGCCAGCGCCTGGTGGTCGCTGCGCCGGCTCTCCACCAGCGTGATGGCCCGGGCGAGGGCCGCGCGACTGCCGGCGCGGACGTCGCGGGCGAGGGACTTGATGTCGAGCGAGGCTTTCTTCTCAGTCATGCCCTGCTTTACAACGCCCCGGCGAGGCAGGCGAGGCCCGCCCGCCCGATATCACCGGCCCGTTGCCGCGGCGGCTTGCGGCTGTTTCACCTTGCGCCAGAGCCAGACCATCACCGGCCACAGCAGCGCGCCGATCGCCATCGCGGCGAGGATGGCGGCGACCGGGCGTTCGAAGAACGGCAAAATGCTGCCATCGGACTTGATCAGCGACGTGACGAAGGCCTGCTCGACCATGGTGCCCATGACGATGCCGAGCACCATCGCGGCGACCGGATAGCCGTTCGCCTCCATGACATAGCCGATCACGCCGAAGGCGGCGACGGTGATGACGCCGAACATGTTGTTGCCGATCGCGAACGAGCCGACCGCACAGCACAGCATGATGATCGGCATCACGGTGGATCGCGGCGCCAGCAGGATGTAGGCGGCGACCCGGATCATGGCGATACCGAGCGGGATCATCAGGATGTTCGCGATGATGAACATCAGGTAGATCGCGTACATGCTTGACGCCTTCTCGGTGAACAGCGTCGGGCCCGGATTGAGCCCCTTCATGTAGAGCACGCCGATCGCGATCGCGGCGATGGTGTCGCCGGGAATGCCGAACAGCAGGGAGGGTACCCAGCCCGAGGCGATGCTGGCATTGTTGCTGGCGCCGGCCTCGACCAGGCCCTCGACATGGCCGGTGCCGAATTTTTCCGGCTCCTTGGAGAAGCGCTTCGACATCGCATAGGAGACCCAGGCGGCCATGTCGGCGCCGGCGCCGGGCAGCACGCCGATGATGATGCCGACGATGTTCCCGCGCGTCATCTGCCAGTGATAGAGCTTGGTCAGCTTCCACTGGCCGGCCATGATGCTTCCGAACTTGCGCCGCGGCAGCGGCGGCGGCTCGGGCGTCAGCATCGCCCGCATGACCTGCGCCACCGCGAACACGCCGACCAGCGCCGGGATCGGCTCGATGCCGCCGAACAGATCCGTAACGCCGAATGTGAAGCGAGGGACGCCGCCGGGATTCTCGATGCCGATGCAGGAGACGAGCAGGCCGATGAACATGCCGGCGATCGCCTTCACCGGCGAGGAACGTGCCACCAGCGTGGCGCACATCAGGCCGAGCAGCGCCAGCCAGAAATATTCGAAGGTCGAGAACGACAATGCGATCTCGGCGAGCGGCGGTGCCAGGATCATCAGCGACAGCACGCCGGCAATGCCGCCGACCGCGGAGAACCACACGCCGGCACCTAATGCGAGTTCCGCCTGGCCTTTGCGCGTCATGGCATAGGCCTCGTCCGCATAGGCGGCGGAAGCCGGCGTGCCGGGGATGCGCAGCAGCGCGCCCGGAATATCGCCGGAGAAGATCGCCATCGAGGATGCCGCCACGATGGTCGCGATCGCCGCGATCGGCGACAGGTAGAAGGTGACGGGGACGAGCAGGGCGGTGGCCATCGTCGCCGAGAGGCCCGGCAGGGAGCCGATCACGAGGCCGTACACGGAGGCCGCGAACATCGCGATGATGACCTCCCAGGTGGAAATCAGCGCGAGGGCATCAATCAGGGTCTTGAGCATGGGATTATCACCAGGGCGTCGGCAACAGGCCGGCGGGCAGCGGCACGCGGAGCAGTTTGCCGAAGATGAGATGGATGGCGAAGGGCGAGAGCGCTGCGAGCGGCAGCGCCAGCTTCCATTTGGCCCCGAGCGCGGTCGAGGTGATGTAGACCATGATCGCCGCGGTGACGATGAAGCCGAGCCGGTCGGCTGCAAACACGTAGAACAGCAGCAATGCGGGCGGCAACAAGGCGCGCAATCCGTACAGCTTGCCTTGCGGCGGCGGGGCTGCCGCCTGGCTGTCCTCCAGCGGGACGAGCTCTTCCTCCTCCTCGAAGGAGTGGCCGATCCCGAACACGATCGCGAGCCCGCACAGCGCCAGCCCTGTGCCGATCACGAGCGGAAACACGTTGGGGCCGACCGGTTGCCCGGGTACCGGCGGCAAAATCCAGCCGCCATAGGCGGCCGCCGCGCCGAGTGCGACGAGAAACGATCCCGTGACGGAGTCGGGAAGACGCATGGGAGAAGTCCTGTCAGAATTCCGGGAGGTGGGCTCCGTCTCCCCGCGTGGGCCGGGCTAACGCATATGCAGAAGGTGCTCGGCCTGCATGGTTCGAGACGCCCGCTTTCGCGGGCTCCTCACCATGAGGGTCTGATATCTCGCCGCAGAACGCGACCTCATCCTGAGGGCCCGCCGCAGGCGGGCGCCTCGAAGGATGGGCTGCAAGCGAGCTACTCGCCGCCTTCTTCTTCATATGCGATAGCCTCGCCGCACGCGAGGAGAGGTGAACAATCACGCCTTGCTGAGGCCGGCCGCCTTCATCGCCTCGCCCATCTGGGCGTCGCCCTTGTCCATGAAGCCAGCGAACTGGCCGGCATCGCCCCACACTGTGCCGAAGCCGCGATTGCTCATGAAGTCCTTGAACTCCGCGGAGTCGTAGACCTTCTTCAGCGCCGCGGTGAGCTTGGACGCGATCTCCGGCGGCAGATTTTTCGGCGCGCCGATGCCGCGCCAGGCGCCAGTCGCATAGTCGATGCCCATCGCCTCCTTCAGCGTCGGCACGTCCTTGAAGACCGGATTGCGCGCCGGCGCCATGATGGCGAGGCTCCTGGCCTTGCCCGCCTCGATGATGGCGCGCGCTTCCGGCACCGAGCAGGTGGTGAGGTCGAGGCCACCGGCGGCGAGATCCTGCATCGCAGGCGCCGCGCCGTTCGACGGCACCCAGGCAACCTGATTGGCCGGCAGGCCCATCGCCTGCATCCAGCCCACCAGCGCCAGATGCCAGATGCCGCCCTGGCCGGTGCCCGAGGCCTTGAACTTGCCGGGAGGCGCCGCCTTGATCGCTTCAGCGAGCTCCTTGACCGTCTTGTACGGCGAAGAGGAGGAGACCTGGATGCCCGGAGGATCCTCGTTCATCAGCGCTAGCGGCGTGTAGCTCTTCGGCGTCAGGTCGGTGAGGCCCTGCCAGTGCATCATCGAGATTTCGACGGTGAGCATGCCGATGGTGTAGCCGTCGGGCTGCGCGGTCGCGATCGCGCTATGGCCGACCACGCCGGAGCCGCCGGTGCGGTTGACCACGTTGAAGGGCTGGCCGAGGTCCTTTTCGAGGAGCGCCGCGACGATACGCGCAGTCGCATCGGTGCCGCCGCCCGCGCCCCAGGGCACGATCACGGTGACCGGACGCGCCGGATAGGCTTGGGCGAGTGCGGGCTTGAACCCGAAAGCGGCGGATGCCGCGACGGCGGCCGTCGAAGCCGCGAAGGTGCGGCGGGAAATCTTGGACATTGAATGCCTCCCAGCGGCGCCCGTGACACCGGGCGCTCTTGTCAATAGCGACATTCTAGTCGGCTTTGCAGCGCCGCCGCAAGGTAGCGCTACCAAGAGATCGACATGTTGTGTGAAAACAGCATGCCGATCGGACCGGCAGTCGGAGATCGGGTGGGTTTTGCCGGCGCAACTCGCCAACCTGAGCGGGTAACGAAAGCCAAAGGCAAGCCCTCGATGACCCAAGCCTATTACAGTGCCGTGCTGGACCGTCCGCTCGACGACGTCTGGTCGCTGATCCGCGATTTCAACAACTATCCCGCCTATATAGACGGCGTGAGCGAGAGCGTGATCGAGGACGACAAGCGCGGCGATGAAGTCGGCGCCATCAGACGCTTTTGCTATCTCGGAAACTGGATCCGCCAGCGCCTGGTCGATCACTCGGACCGGCAGCACACGCTGACTTATGCCGGCCTCGAAGCGTTGCCATATCCGCAAGACGATGGAAGCCTGACGCCGGCGCCGACGCGCTATCAAGGCACCATGCATCTGCGTCCGATCACCGAGGGCAACCGTACCCTCATCGAATGGTCGGTCGCCCTCGATACCGAACCTGCCGACGCCGACCGCTGGCGAGCGCTGTTTGCGTCCTGGATTCCCGATTGGACGGATTCATTGGCGCGGGCTCGTCCGCGATCGGGTTAGGGATCGTTCAGGGCTCGTCCGCGTCGCCCTTCGGCCGCGCGCCGCCGAAAATGCGGATGCCTTCTGCGGTGAGATACGGCTTCAGCGCGTCCCACGGGACGAAAGCGACGTATTCGCCCTCGGCATAGGGGCCGACCGCATAGGGCGGGTAATGGAAGGTGAGCCCGGAGCTCTTGCCTGCTTCGGTCGAGGGGGCGAGCGTCACAGCGCCGATCTTGAGCAGGCTCGGCTCTACGCTCTTGAACCACTCGTCGGTCGCGGTCTCGCCGGCATCGCGCTTCTTCTTCTCGGCCTTGAGCGAGGCGATGATGGCCTTCACCATCGCCTTCAGGGTCGGCCCCTTGTCGGCGGTCTCGGTGAAGAACGGGCGAATCGAGATGCGCTTGTTCTCGGCCTTGTCCCACAAGATCGTGTTCACATCCGAATTGGGATGTGCGCCGTTCGTGTTCATGTAGTCCTTGCGCAGGATGCTGACATAGCGATCGGCGACGACCGAGCGGATCTCATATTTGCGCTCGAAATCCCAGCCGCCGTTCCCAGAGAGCTGCGGGTCAGCCTTGCGCGCGGCGGCGGCTTCCGCGGCATTCTTGTCGAGCCATTTTCTGCCCTCGGCGAGGCAATCCGCCGCCAGTGCGGCATCCGCCTTGATCTTGTCGTCGAGCAGGACGCGCGCCTCGATGCTCTTGGTCTTGATCACCGCGTCGGGCTTGGGGTCGGCGGCGAGGGCGGAAAACGCGTATGTTGCGCTCAGCGCCAGGGCGACGCTCAAACCGGCGATGAATTTCAAGGATGGTGCTCCTGCGTGAGCGTCAGAATATTTCGACAATGTCGTCTGCGCTGTGAGGCGCAAAGCGGGGAGACGTCGAGCGGCGCACAGTTGCCTGCGTTTGCAAGCCGGTCGCACCTTCGATGATATTCTCGACATCGATCAGCTTGAGCAGTGAAAAAGACGTGTCCGGCTCGATCTCGAGCAGAATGTCGATGTCGCTGCCGTAATCTTCGCCGGCCCGCGAGCCAAGAATGGCAAGCTTCGAGACGCCCTTGCCTCTGATGGCGTCGGCATTCTCGCGTATCGCCGCGATGATTTCGTCTCGCGTCATTGACACACTTGGCCGGTTACGGCCAGTCTATCATCTACTCCGCCGCCTCGCTATGGCCGAGCCGGGCGTTGAGCTTGCGGATCAGCTCCTCGGCCGCATCCGCAATCACGGTGCCCGGCGGGAAGATGGCTTCGGCGCCGGCCGCATAGAGCGCATCATAGTCCTGCGGCGGCACCACGCCGCCGACGATGATCATGATGTCGTCACGGCCCTGCTTCTTCAGCGCGGCTTTCAGCTCCGGCACGGCGGTGAGGTGAGCGGCGGCAAGCGAAGAGACGCCGAGGATATGCACGTCGTTCTCGACCGCCTGCCGCGCAGCCTCGTCGGCGGTCGCGAACAGCGGTCCGATGTCGACGTCGAAACCGATGTCGGCGAAGGCGGAGGCGATCACCTTCTGGCCGCGGTCGTGACCATCCTGGCCGATCTTGGCGACCAGGATGCGCGGACGGCGGCCTTCCGCCTCCTCGAAGGCGTCGATCAGCGCCTGAACCTTTTCAACCTGGTTGCCCATGCTGGACGCCTCCCGCTTGTAGACGCCGGTGATGGATTTGATCTCGGCACGGTGGCGGCCGAACACTTTCTCCATTGCGTCAGAGATTTCACCAACGGTCGCCTTGGCCCGTGCGGCATCGATCGCAAGCGCGAGCAGATTGCCGTTGCCTTCGCCGGCTGAGCGCGTCAGCGCGGCGAGCGCAGCATCGACGTCCTTCTGGTTGCGCTCCGATTTCAGCCGCTTCAGCTTGTCGATCTGCAGCCGCCGGACATTGGTGTTGTCGACCTTCAGGATTTCGATTCTGTCCTCGTCGGTCGGCTTATACTTGTTGACGCCGATCACCGCCTGCTTGCCGGCATCGATGCGCGCCTGGGTCTTGGCCGAAGCTTCCTCGATGCGCAGCTTGGGCACGCCGGCCTCGATGGCCTTGGCCATGCCGCCGAGCTCCTCGATCTCCTGGATGTGGCCCCAGGCCTTGGCGGCGAGGTCGCGCGTGAGCCGTTCGACGTAATACGAGCCGCCCCAGGGATCGATGATGCGGGTGGTGCCGCTCTCCTGCTGCAGGAACAGCTGGGTGTTGCGAGCGATGCGCGCCGAGAAGTCGGTCGGCAGCGCCAAGGCCTCATCGAGCGCGTTGGTGTGTAGCGACTGGGTATGGCCTTGCGTCGCCGCCATCGCCTCGACCGTGGTGCGCATCACGTTGTTGAAGACGTCCTGCGCGGTCAGCGACCAGCCCGAGGTCTGGCTGTGCGTGCGCAGCGACAGCGAGCGCGGGTCCTTCGGGTTGAAGGGTTTCAGCAGCTTCGCCCAGAGTAGGCGCGCCGCGCGCAGCTTGGCGACCTCCATGAAGAAGTTCATGCCGATCGCCCAGAAGAACGACAGCCGCGGCGCGAAGCGGTCGACGTCGAGGCCGGCGGCAAGGCCGGCGCGTAAGTATTCGACGCCGTCGGCGAGCGTATAGGCGAGCTCGAGGTCCTGTGTCGCGCCGGCTTCCTGCATGTGATAGCCGGAGATCGAGATCGAATTGTATTTCGGCATCTTTTGCGAGGTGTAGGCGAAGATGTCCGAGATGATCCGCATCGAGGGCGCTGGCGGGTAGATGTAGGTGTTGCGCACCATGAACTCTTTCAGAATGTCGTTCTGAATGGTGCCCGACAGCTTCTCCGGCGGCACGCCCTGTTCCTCGGCGGCGGCGACGTAGAGCGCGAGGATCGGCAGCACCGCGCCGTTCATGGTCATGGACACGCTCATCTGGTCGAGCGGAATGCCCGCGAACAGCGTGCGCATGTCGTAGATGGAATCGATGGCAACGCCGGCCATGCCGACGTCGCCGCCGACGCGCGGATGATCCGAGTCGTAGCCGCGATGGGTGGCGAGATCGAAGGCGACCGAGAGGCCCTTCTGTCCGGCAGCCAGGTTGCGGCGGTAGAACGCGTTGGAATCCTCCGCCGTGGAGAAGCCGGCATATTGCCGGACCGTCCAGGGCTGGTTGACATACATGGTCGGGTAGGGGCCGCGCAGGTATGGCGCGATGCCCGGATAGGTCTCGAGGAAATCGAGCCCGGCGAGATCGGCCTCGCCATAAGCGGGCTTCACCAGAATGCCCTCCGGCGTCAGCCAGGGCTCGGCGCTGCCGGCCGCTGCAGCGGTGGCAGTTCTCTCGAAAGCGATGTCGGCAAAGTTCGGAATGCGGCTCATGGCTTCAACCATATCCTCGGCGCCTTAATCATGATCCGGATGCTGATGGCTGACGATGGTCGCCATCTTCTCCGGTCCGTAATTCTGCTGCGTGGTCTGGCTCGGCAGATTGGCGATGCCGACCACCCAGCCGAGGCGGGATTCGGTGCCGAACTGGCGGGTCGGGATCACCCGGTCGGGGTGGTCGAAGGTGCCGGTCATGATCTCGATCCGGTCGCCGTCAATGCGGCCGAAGCTCAGCGGCGTGCCACAGGCAGAGCAGAAGCCGCGCTCGGCGATGGTGGAGGAGCGGAAGAACGACGGCTGTCCCCTGGTCCAGGCGAAGTCGGTCTTGTTGATGTCGGCAAAGGAGGCGAACGGCGCACCGGCTGCCTTCTGGCACATGCGGCAGTGGCAGATCGAGACCCTGTTTGGCGCCGTCGTAACGCCGAAGCGCACCGCCCCGCATTGGCAGCCGCCGGTCAGAACGGGTTTGCTGGTGTCGGTCATGGCTGCTCCATCCGTCGGTAGGCGTCTTGCAGCGTGGCAAGCGCATCGCCTCCGGCGAAGACAAAACCCGTGACGCCGGCGGCCCGCAGCGCGGCCTCGGCATCCGTCGGGCGGCCCGCCAGATAGATATGTCGGCCGCCTGCGCTTTGCAGGGCCTTGGCTGCAGCTTCAGCGTGTTCCGCATAGACCTTGTCGCTGGAACAAAGGCAGGCGAACTCGGCGCCGGAGGCTTTGAAGGCGGCGGCGAGCTTGGCCGGATCGGCAAAGCCCTCGCTGTCGACGGCCTGAATGCCGCCAGCCTCGAAGAAGCTCTTGGCGAAGGTCGCACGTGCCGTGAAATCGGCGGGCGTGCCGAGATTGGCGAGAAACACTTTTGGCCGCGCGCCGCGCGCCTTCAGCACGGCATCCGACTTGTCGCGCAGCGCCTCGAACGGTTCCGCGAGCCGGATCGGCGGCAGCGCATCGAACTTGTATTTCTGCTCGCCGTAGGGCGGCAGCGCGACCGGCGTCGCTTTCAGGACGGTGGCTTCGCTCTCATGCAAGTTCGGAAACTCGCTGGCGCCGGTCAGCACGTCGCGGCGTTTGGCGATGTTGGCATCGCGCGCCTTGCGTGCGGCCGCGACCTTGCTCTGGAACAGGCCCTGCTGAAGCGCGGCGAAGGCGCCGCCGGCTCTCTCGCTCTCCTGGAACAGCGCCCAGGCGGCTTCGCAGAGTTGCGCCGTCAACGTCTCGATGCCGCCGGCGCCGGCGGCGGGATCGCTGACCTTGGCGAGGTTGCTTTCCTCGAGCAGCAGGAGCTGCGTGTTGCGCGCCACGCGGCGCGCGAACGGATCAGGCAGGCCGAGCGCCAGCGTATGCGGCAGCACCGTGATCGCGTTGGCGCCGGCAAGGCCGGCCGCGAATGTCGCGATGGTCGCGCGCAACATGTTCACGTAGGGGTCGCGCTGCGTCAGCATGCGCCAGGCCGTGTCGGCCGCGATGAACAGCGGCTTTGGCGTCAACCCACACGCCGTTTCGATACGCGCCCACAACAGCCGCAGCGCGCGGAATTTGGCCATGGTCAGGAACTGGTCCGCATCGGCGGCAAGCCGTGCATAGACCATGCCCTGTGCGGTTTCCAGCGGAATGCCGGCACTTTCGATCGCGCGCAGGTAAGCGACGCCGCAGGCGAGCACGAAGGCAAGCTCCTGCACCTCGGAGCCGCCGGCATCGTGGATCACGCGTCCGTCGGCCGAGGCGAACGGCCCCTTGAAGCCGAGCCCGGCGAGGCCCTTGATGGCGCCGGTGATAGCGGGGGCGATCTCCTCCCAAGTGTAAGGGCTGTGTCCCCACACCGCGCCAGCCGCGAGCGGATCGAGGCCGAAGCGGATGTTGCAGGCGGCTGGATCGAGGCCCTTGCCCTTTACATATTCCGCGACATGGATCGCGGCCATCCGTGATTGCGGTCCAATCTCGAGCTCGATGCCAATGCCGGCGTCGAGGTGAATGTCGTTCAGGAGCTTTGCGACCGCGTCGGCCGACGGTTCCAGGCCGAAGCCGCGCGCGCCATTGGCGCCGGCGAACACCAGCGCAAGCCCGGTGGCACCGTTCTCCAGATCCTGCAGCGCCTGCGCGTTCGCGAGCGCTGCATCGGGATGGTCGATCCGCTGCATGATCTGCCACGGTGCCGCCGCAGACCGCCCCACCACGGGCGCAACACCCTTGGCGCGTGGATAGAGCGGATCGATCTTGATCCCGTCATAGGTCTTGCCGACCAGCTTGTCGAACGGCGCGCCCTTGAGCACGCCGTCGACCAGCTTGCGCCAGTCCTCGAGCGTTGCCTTTGGAAAATCCGCCGCCAGCGGCAGGTCGTCAGTCACGGAGGTCATGCGGCGAGAGGCTCCCGAACGTATCGTTATTCGCAGGCGAATTTGCCACGGCGGACCGTCCCTGCAAACGGTCGTTTTTGGTTAACCGGTATCCGGAAGCCGCTCAATGCCTTGCGTCGAGACGCTGGCGAGGGCATCGCGCACGCGAATGCCCGAGATCACGCGGTCGGGCGCGATTTCAGCCAGCGGCACCAGCACGAAGGCGCGCTCGAACAGGCGCGGATGCGGCAGCGTCAGGTCCGGCTTCTGCAAGGACACATCGTCATAGGCGATCATGTCGAGATCGAGGGTGCGCGGACCCCAGCGCCGGTCCTTGTCCCGCGTGCGGCCGAACTTCTGCTCGACCTTCTGCAGCACGAACAGCAACGCGTGCGGATCGAGGCCGGTCTCGATCTCGATGCAGGCGTTGATGAAGGCGGCTTGGTCCTCGTCGCCCCAGGGTGGCGTCGCGTAGTCAGCGGAGCGCGCGATCAACGCGGCTTGCGCCATGCCACAGATATGGGCGATCGCCTTCCTGAACGTCGCGCGGACATCGCCGACATTGCCGCCGAGCGCGATCAGGACGCTCGCCATCAGAGGTGCCGCGAGCGCGTCAGCACGATACCGACATCGTCGAAGATCGCGGCGATCGGCGCGTGCGGCTTGTGCACGGTGACCTTCACGGCGCGGATGCGCGGGAAGTGCGACAGGATGGCGTCGGCCACCGCGCCGGCCGCGCGCTCCAAAAGCTTGTAATTGGTATTCTTGAACGCCGCCGTCGTTGTCGCCACGACGTCGGCGTAGGACACGGTATCGGCGAGCCGGTCGCTGCGCGAGGGCTCCGACAGGTCGGTATAGAGCTCGAGGTCGATGACGAAGCGCTGGCCGACCTCGGTCTCGTGATCCATCACGCCGTGACGGGCATGGATCGATAGGCCGGTGACGAAGATCGTATCGGTCATTGCTTGCCCTCGATCGCATTCGCCACCCGCAGCGCCTGCAAGGTCTCGGCGACGTCATGGGTCCGGATGATCCTTGCGCCGCGCTGTGCGGCGATCAGATGCGCGGCGAGCGAGCCCGCGAGCCGCTCTTTCGGCTCCGACGGCGACACCGAGGCGATGAAGCGCTTGCGCGAGGCGCCGACCAGGATCGGCAGGCCGAACATCTCGAATTCGCGTAAGCGCGCCAGCGCCGTCATGCTCTGCTCGGCGGTCTTGCCGAAGCCGATGCCGGGGTCGAGCACAATCTGGTCGCGCGCGATGCCGGCCTTTGCCGCGATGTCCAGCGAGCGCAGGAAGAACGTCTTCATGTCCGTGATGATATCGATGGCGGGATCGGCATCGTCGCGGTTGTGCATGACGATGACGGGGACACCTCTTTCGGCCACCAGCGGCGCCATGGCGGGGTCGCGTTGCAGGCCCCAGACGTCGTTGGCGATCGCCACGCCCTGGTCGAGCGCGAAGGCCACCACCTTGGCCTTCATGCTGTCGATCGAGACGGGCACGCCGAGCGCCACGACGCCAGCCAGCACCGGCTGCAGCCGGGCGAGCTCATCGTCAGCCGTGACCGGCCGGGCGCCCTTGTAGGGCCGGGTGGATTCCGCGCCGATGTCGATGATGTCGACGCCAGCCTCGATCATCGCCCGTGCACGCGCCAGCGCCTGCTCGGGCGCGATGAACTCGCCACCGTCGGAGAAGGAATCCGGTGTCACATTGAGCACGCCCATCACCGCCGGGATCGGTCGCTGCAGCAGCGTCCGCAGCAGATCAGGCCCGGCCGAGCCGGCCGGCGGGACGGTTTTGGGGGGCGAGGCGTTCATGGAGGTGGCTTTAGCGGGCGGGGATGGGGGATTCAAGGCAGGATTGGGCCAACTACAAGCTGAGTTGCCGGTGAGGGAGCCATGCTCTCGCCCGCACTTCGCCATTGCGAGCGCAGCGAAGCAATCCAGATTGCCGCTGCCAAAAAATTCTGGATTGCTCGCGCGGAGCCTGTCATCGGGCCGCGCTTCGCGCGGAGCCGTTGGCTCGCAAGGACGACTTGGCAAGTAGCGGTGACCTGTCGGCCCTGCCGTATCTCCGGATCAATACGTAATCTTCGGCGGCAGCTTCTTCGCCTTGGCGATGATGTCGCCGACCGACTTCTCCGAGGGCAGGATACGGAGCAGCTTCTTCTTCTCGTTGGCGTCGCGCATGCTCTGGGCGAGCCTTGCCGGATTTCGATAGGCGAGCTCGCGCACGGTGGTGACGCCGGCGGCGCGGACCAGGCCGACCTTGGCCCGGCCCATGCCGGGGATGCGCATGTAGTCGGAGACATTGGCCCATTCCAGCAGCAGCTGCTCGCTGATGCCGGTCTTGGCGGAAAGCGCCTTGCGGCCCTTCACCGTGCCGGCCGCCTCGAGCAGCGCGTCGGTGGTGCGGATACCCTGCGCCTTCAACTTGTTGGCGGCAAAGACCGACAGGCCCTCAATCTCGGAGATGGGATATGTCATGGTGCTCGATATGAAATGCCAAGGCTTCAGGCGAACTGGCTGAGACCCGGCGTCCCCGCAACGATCTTGCCCATCTGATCTGCTCCGATTTTGTCTCGGCCGTAGCGGAAAAGTTCACGGGCGACGTTTTGAATCTCGGACATGCCGAGCCCGAGGCCCATCAGGCGCGTGCCGACCGCCATCAGGCCGCCGCCCATCAGCCGAGACAATCCGCCGCCGCTCCTGGACGCCTCGATTGCCGCTTCCGCTCCGGGGATCTGATCGATCAGGGCCTGCACGCTGTCGGAAGGACCCTCGCTGCGGAGGAAGCCCAGGATGATGCCGACGGTTTTTTCAGCGACAGCACTATCTATGCTGGCGTTTGTCGCCAGCCGCCCGATCAGTTCGTCCATAATGCCCGCCCCTCAGCCGGTTTGCATGCCGGAGTATTTCTTTCGAAAATGATCTTGAGCCGGTGTGATGTGAAATTCAAGCGATGAACGCAGGCGTTGTCGCGATTCATCCTCGAACGCGCGAAAAGTGTTGCAGCGGTGCAAGAGCGGAGATGGAATCGGCGAAAAATTGCCGCGTTGCGAACAGCTTGTCCCTACTTTCGGCTGATCTCGTCCGTCTGTTTCGGACCATGTCGCATGACGGGCGCCTGTTCAATGGATTTAATCGGTGCGCGACATGCATTAAACTACGGAACTGATACTTTGAGTTTCGATACGCGAAACCGACAGGAAGATCAGAGAGAAGAATGACCGCACAGGACAGCAAGCTCGGCGATACCGACGACAGGATCTTCGTCGGCAAGGGAGACGAGCAGGCATGGCTGACGCTGGCGCTCGCCAATCGCCACGGCCTCGTCACCGGTGCAACCGGAACCGGCAAGACCGTGACGCTGCAAGTGATGGCGGAAGGATTTGCGCGCGCCGGTGTTCCGGTCTTCGCGGCGGACATCAAGGGCGACCTTTCAGGCATCTCCGAGGTCGGCGTGCCCAAGGACTTCATCGTCAAGCGCGCAACCGAGATGGGGCTTGATTTCCAGCCTGATCAGTTCTCGACGGTGTTCTGGGACGTGTTCGGCGAGCAGGGCCACCCGGTGCGCGCGACCGTCACGGAAATGGGACCGCTGCTGCTGGCGCGCATGCTCGACCTCAATGACGTGCAGGAAGGCGTGCTCAACGTCGCCTTCCGCGTCGCCGACGACGCCGGCCTGACCCTGATCGACATGAAGGATCTGCGCGCGTTGCTCGATGCCATCGTGCCCGAGAGCGGCAAGAAGGGAGCGGACGCGGAGGAGGATCCACTCGCAGCCATCCGCAAGGCCGCGCAGGGCTTCGGCAATGTCACCAAGGCCACCGTCGGCACCATCCAGCGCCAGCTCCTGGTGCTGGAGAACCAGGGCGGCACCAAGTTCTTCGGCGAGCCGGCGCTGGCGCTGAAGGACTTCATGAAGACCGACCGCGACGGCCGCGGCATGGTCAATATCCTCGTGGCCGACAAGCTGCTGCAGAGCCCGCGGCTCTATGCGACGTTCCTGCTGTGGATGCTGTCGGAGCTGTTCGAGGAGCTGCCCGAGGCCGGCGATCTGCCCAAGCCGAAGCTGGTGTTCTTCTTCGACGAGGCGCATCTGCTGTTCAACGACGCGCCAAAGGCGCTGATGGACAAGATCGAGCAGGTCGTGCGCCTGATCCGCTCCAAGGGGGTGGGCGTCTACTTCGTGACGCAGAACCCGATCGACGTACCCGATCGCGTGCTCGGACAGTTGGGTAACCGGGTGCAGCATGCGCTCCGCGCCTTCACCCCGCGCGACCAGAAGGCGGTTGCGGCCGCAGCCCAGACCTTCCGCCCCAACCCGAAGCTCGACACCGCCAAGGTGATCACGGAGCTCGGCAAGGGCGAGGCGCTCGTGTCCTTCCTCGAGGGCAATGGCACGCCGGCGATGGTCGAGCGGGTGATGATCCGGCCGCCATCGGCCCGGATCGGGCCGATTACGCCGGAAGAGCGCAAGGCGATCATGGATGCAAGCCCGGTGAAGGGCAAATACGACACCGCCGTCGATGCCGAATCCGCCTACGAGATGCTTCAGAAGCGCATTGCCGGCACCGCGGCCACGGCCGACGCTCCGGCCGGCGAAAGCGGCGGCATTCTCGGCCAGATCGGCTCGATCGTCGGAACCATCTTCGGCACCAACGTCAAGCGGGGCCGCCTGTCGACCGGCCAGATCATCGCACGGGACGTGACGCGTTCGGTCACCAACCAGGTGATCGGCGGGATGGCGGCCAATATCGGCAAGTCGGTCGGTGGCCAACTCGGCGGCTCGATCGGCCGCACGCTGGTCCGCGGCGCGCTCGGCGGATTGCTGCGGAGGTAAGCTGCTCGGTTGTGGCCATCTTTCGAGCCGCTCGCCGTGGGCAGGCTTGCTGTGCCGTGTCGTGGCTGGCACCGGCGCGGTGACGGCGCTAAAAGCCGAGGACTACCGAGATCCAGCAATCAGGACCCACCACCATGGCCAATGCGCAGCTTCAATCCGTGCTCGATCACATCGACAAGGACTTCGACAACAGCCTGGAGCGCCTGTTCGCGCTGTTGCGGATCAAGTCGATTTCCGCGGATCCGGCCTTTGCCGGGGATTGCAAGGCGGCAGCGGACCATCTCGCCAAGGACATCGCGAGCCTCGGCGTCGCCACCGAGGTGCGGCCGACCGCGGGCCATCCGGCGATCGTCGGCAAGACCAGCGCCGGCGGGCGGCCGCACGTGATCTTTTACGGCCATTACGATGTGCAGCCGGTCGATCCGCTCGATCTCTGGCACCGTCCGCCGTTTGAGCCCGTCGTGACCGATCACGCGGACGGCCGCAAGATCATCGTCGCGCGCGGTGCCGAGGACGACAAGGGGCAGGTGATGACCTTCGTCGAGGCCTGCCGCGCCTGGAAGAAGGTGACCGGCTCGCTGCCCATCGACATCACCTTCCTGATCGAGGGCGAGGAGGAGGTCGGCTCGAAGAATTTTGTCCCCTTCATCGAGGCCAACAAGGACGAGTTCAAGGCCGACTACGTCCTGGTCTGCGACACCGGGATGTGGGACCGCAACACGCCGGCGATCACGACCTCGCTGCGCGGCC
Source organism: Bradyrhizobium centrosematis (assembly GCF_045571495.1). Taxonomy (NCBI): domain Bacteria; kingdom Pseudomonadati; phylum Pseudomonadota; class Alphaproteobacteria; order Hyphomicrobiales; family Nitrobacteraceae; genus Bradyrhizobium; species Bradyrhizobium centrosematis. The sequence continues at coordinate 5,083,776 of NZ_CP120703.1, read as the reverse complement.
TGCTCTATGAAGAGCTGAAGATCACTGCCGCCAATCGCGACCTGCATTCCGGCGTGTTCGGCGGCACTGCGATGAATCCGATCCGGGTGCTGACGAAAATTCTCGGCGGTCTGTTCGACGATGACAACCGCATCACCATTCCCGGCTTCTATGATGGCGTGAAGGACCTGCCGCCCGACATCCTCGAGCAATGGAAGAAGCTCAATCTGACGCCTGAGATGTTTCTCAAGCCGATCGGCCTGTCGATCCCGGCCGGCGAGAAGGGCCGCCTCCTGATCGAGCAGGCCTCGTCCCGCCCGACCTGCGACGTCAACGGCATCTGGGGCGGCTATATCGGCGAGGGCTCCAAGACGGTGATCCCCTCACACGCCTCGGCGAAGGTCTCGTTCCGCCTGGTCGAAGGGCAGGATCCGCAAAAGATTCGCAAGGCGTTCCGCGATTACGTCACGGCACGGCTTCCGGGCGACTGCAAGGTCGAGTTCGGCGACCATTCCGCCGCGCCCGCCGTCGCACTCGACTGGAACATGAAGCCGCTCGCCGCCGCCAGCAAGGCGCTCAGCGAGGAATGGGGCAAGGAGACCGTGCTGATGGGCTCGGGCGCCTCGATCCCGATCGTCGCCGACTTCAAGCGCACGCTTGGCCTCGATTCGCTGCTGGTCGGCTTCGGCCTCGACGACGACAACATCCACTCGCCGAACGAGAAGTACGACCTGCGAAGCTTCCAGAAGGGCATCCGCTCCTGGGCAAGGATTCTCGCGGCGCTGGCTGAAGTGAAGTGAGACCCCCAAAGCTCTATCCTCGTCATTGCGAGCCACCGGGTCCGCGCATCGCGCGGCCCGATGACAGGCTCCGCGAAGCAATCCAGAAATCCCTCCGCGGAAACAGTCTGGATTGCTTCGTCGCAAGGGCTCTTCGCAAGGACGGGTGCGGCGACCGCTACCTCCCAGAACAAAAACGCCGCCCGGAATTGGGCGGCGTTTCATTCCAAAACGTGCAGAGGTAGTTCGACGAAGACGCTACCTCAAATCAGTGAAAATTTCAAGCCCGATAACCGGGATTGACGCGGTCGAGCTTGCGCAGCAGCGGCGGCCACACGAGGTTGGTGGCGCGCAGCTCGGCGCGATCGCGGTTGGCGAGCAGCTCGGTGTTCTTCTCGATCGCAATCTCCTCGACCGGATAGACCGGCGTGCCGAGTGCGCGCGTGCGCACCTGCATCGAGCAGGCGCGCTCGAGGTGGTACATGCGCTCGAACGCGGAGGCGACCGAGCGGCCGACTGTCAGGGTGCCGTGATTGCGCAGCAGCATGTGATTGTGGTCGCCGAGATCCTTCTGGAGCCGCGGCCGCTCGTCGTGGTCAAGCGCGATGCCTTCATAATCGTGATAGGCGAGGTCGTGGGTGACGAGCTGGGCGGTCTGGTTCAGCGGCAACAGGCCTTCGGCGCTGCTCGACACCGCGGTGCCGTCGAGCGTGTGGAGATGCAGCACGCAGATCGCATCCTCGCGCACCTCGTGGATCGCCGAATGGATGGTGAAGCCCGCCGGGTTGATGCTGTATTCGCTCTCGGAGAGCTGGTTGCCGTGCAGGTCGACCTTGACCAGGCTCGAGGCGGTGATCTCGTCGAACATCAGCCCGTAGGGGTTGATGAGGAAATGATGCTCGGGGCCGGGCACGCGGGCGGAGATGTGGGTGTCGACCAGATCGTCCCAGCCGTACAGCGCGACAAGGCGATAGCAGGCGGCGAGATTGACCCGTTGCTGCCACTCCGCCTCGGTCATGTTGGAGGGCACCTCCCTCAGGCGGGCTTCTGCTGGCGACATGGCTGATCTCTCCGAACATCGTTGTTGCAGAGAGGGAGCGTAGTCGTGGGCGAGACCGGCAGCAAGGCGCTCAAAGCGCGGCAGTCAAGCGCCGCCCGCATGGAGCCACCGGGCCGCGGCTGCGGAGAAGAATCCTACGGTGCCGGGATCGACAGCAGGCTGGAGATGCTGCGGCCGCGGATGTCGTAGACGCGGGCGAACACCACGTCGTCGCGCTTGATCTCGACCATCACGGGCGCCGTGAGGCCCTTGCAGTAGAATTCGCCGAGCGTCATGGCGAAATCGGCCGCGTTGGAATCCCAGCCGATGGTGAAGTCGGGCCCGAGGGCGACCTGCGCCGGGCGCTGCGGACCGCACACCGCGACCTTCCATTTGCGATTGGTCGGCGGCACTTCCTGCCGCTCGACAAGCTGCTCGCGCAATTCGTCGGAGGCCTGCTTCAAGGCGAGGCCCCAATAGTCCAGCATGAAGCGGTCGTCGGCGCCGCGGACGGTGCCGGCAATGTGGTTGAAGTGCGTGTACTGATAGGGATGCAGCCGGATCATCTCGGCGAGCGACAGCGCAAGGCCAAAGCAGAAGGTCGCGAGCACGACCGGCTGCCAGGTGCGGTGATTGGCGCGCAGGCGCTCCATGGCCCACGCGAAGGCGACGCCGCCGAGCACGGCCATCGGCGGAATCACGAACACGAAATGGCGGATGCCGTTGTACAGCGCCGGCCGTTTCACCATCGCGATCGCAAGCGGCAGGGTCGCCGCCAGCGTCAGCATCAAGAGGATGGTTTTGCGCCGCGCCGGAACCTCGCGTCGCGGCAGCATGGCGAACGTGCTGAACACGGCGCCCGCCATCAGCACCAGCATCACCTCGGGCAGCTGCAGCGCGAACAGCGTCGGCAGATAGGACCACGGCATGTCGGGCACCGACACGATTGCGCCGTCGAACATCTCCTTCCACGGCTTCTCGAAAAAATGCGAGAAGTAGGTCAGCGCCTCGAAGGGGTTGCCGGGCTCCATGATCGACCAGGGCCAGATCAACCCCATCACGAGATAGCCGAACGCGAGGCCGGGCAGCAGCACATAGACGACATGGGCGAAGCGGCGAACGGACTCGCGCAAACCTTCAGTGCGGAGTTCCTCCAGCAACAGCGGGATGAAGCCGAGCACGGCGTAGACCAGCGCGAGCCCACCGAGAACGCGGCAGCCGAGCGAGAGGCCGGAGCCCAGGCCAACGATCAGAACCGTGCGCGGCGACGGCTGCGGATATTCCTCGGCGAGGCGGACGAGGCCGAGCATCAGGATGATCATGGCCACCGCGAAGGGCGCATCCTTCGGGTTCATGAACATGTGGCCGTAGAAAATTGGGCAGAGCGCAAGCAGGAGCAGCGCCGCGAGGCCTGCGAGCGGTCCGCCGATGCGGCGGCCGAGTCGCCAGGTCACGGCGAGCCCGATCACGCCGACGATGGCGCCGACCAGACGGCGCGTTTCGAACAATTCGAGCGGAATGACTTTGTGGAGCAGGGCCGCGACCATGTCGAAGCCGCCGCCATACATGTAGAGATTGGCGAAGGAGAGCGCCGCGGTGTCCTTGAAGCCGGAACCGAACATGCGCAGCAACAGGTCGGCATATTCAGCGTGGGTGTAGTCGTCCCAGCCGAGGCCGTAGTCGCGGAAGGTCAAGCCTGCAATGACGGCCACGACAGCCAGCACCAGCATGGCGAGATCGTCGCAAGTGCGTTCGACCGAGCGCCGTTGAGGCGTGTCGATCGCCGAAGTCGTGATGGATGTCATGGCTATCGGTGCCCCGGAATCCCCTTTAGGCCCTGCTGGTGCGCGCGGGCCTCAACCCCGGACTCCCTATAGCGCAGTTCCATTACCAAGTAATTGGGCATTATGGCTAAATTCCTGATGCGACGCAGCAATTCCGGATTTCGAGCACAATCTAGCAGTAGCGAGCGGTAGCTGAAGGGAATGTGAATAAGTCCCTGATTTCCTTCCCTTTAGGAACGTTGCCCGCAATTGGCCGTTGGCGCGGAACAGCGTAAGACGGTATCGTGGCGTGACGGGTCGCGCGTGGTTGTGCGGCCGGGGGTGAGTTCGATGACCTTGGCATTGTTGATCGCGGGGATTTTCGCCGTTCTGGCGGGCCTCCTTGCGATCCTGTTTGGCTTCTCCGTCAGGGAGTTCAGCCTCGGCAGCCCCCTCATAATCTCCGGCACGATCGCAGTCTGCTCCGGGATGTTACTGGTCGGCCTGTATGTCGTGGTCGCGGAACTGAAGGAGATCGCGCGCCGGCTGGCCGGTGCGCCGTCCGAGGTTCGGGTCAGGCCCGTGCTGCCAGGCCTCGCTGCATCAGGCAGTGCTGGGTCCGAGCCGATGCCCGTCTCGGCCGCGAGGACCGAGCCGCCACCGCCACCACCGGCGGCAGGTCCACCGCCGTGGCAGAGCGAAGCCGCCGCGCGCGAGCGTCCGCGCACCGAGACGTCGGCAGAGCCGGACGCTCCGCCGCTGCCTGCGGCTCCGGAAGCGCCGCGCCGGCGCAACCTGTTGTTCGCCTCCACCTCGCGCAAGGAGCGCGAGCGTGCGGAGGCAAAGGCCAGCGAGGCGCCGCCGCCCCATGACGAACCCGCGGGGCAGGACACTCCGCCTCCCAGTTTCGACGACGCCTGGCCGAAGCCGGACCGCACGCGTCCGCCGGAGCCGCCGGTCGGTCCGCGCCGCCCGCCGCCGCGCTCGCCCTTTGCGGAAGCCGCTCCCCCGCCGCCTTCACCTGAGCCGCAGGCCGAGCCCGAGAAGCCGCCCGTCACCGTGCTCAAGTCCGGCGTCGTCGACGGCATGGCCTATTCGCTCTATTCGGACGGGTCGATCGAAGCCCAGATGCCGGAGGGCATGATGCGTTTTGCTTCCATCGACGAGCTCCGCTCCCATCTGGATCAGCGCGGCTGAGGCGGCCCGCGCTCGAGGCCGGTGCCCAACTGGCGTCCAAGTAAAGCGCCGCCGTTCAGCAGTAATCAGCCCGTCATCGTCAGTCGTCGTGTTCAGCCGAACGTATTCTTGACAGGGAATACTCCGACGTCGTCAATCCCGTGAGCCACGAGGCGAACAAGGGACGGGCGCATGTCGGATGCGGGGGCGAAGAATTTCATCGAGCTGACGGCGAGCATCGTGTCGGCCTATCTCAGCAACAATGCGACGCCGGCGGCCGAGATCCCGAACCTGATCAGTCAGGTGCACGGCGCCTTGGTGCGGGTCTCGTCAGGCCGCACCGAGACGGCGCCGCTGGAGCCCGCAAAGCCGGCCGTCTCGCTGAAGAAGTCGATCGCGCCCGATTATCTGGTCTGCCTGGAGGACGGCAAGCGCTTCAAGTCGCTGAAGCGCCATCTGCGCACGCAGTACAACATGACGCCGGAGCAATACCGCGAGAAATGGGGCCTGCCGGCCGATTACCCCATGGTGGCGCCGAACTACGCCGTGGCGCGCTCGCAGCTCGCCAAGCAGATGGGCCTCGGGCAGCAGCAGCGAAAGCGGAAGTAGCCGAGCATCTCACGTCGCTTCGGCGAGCGCCTCTCTCGCGTCGGTCTTGATGCGCTCGACCATCGAGCGCAGGCCGTTGGAGCGCTGCGGCGTCAGATGGTCGCGAAAGCCGAACTCGTTGAACACGGCAATCGCGTCGGTATCGAGGATCTGCTGCGGCGTGCGGCCCGAATAGAGCGCGAGCACGATCGCGACCAGCCCGCGCACGATATGCGCGTCGCTGTCGCCGCGATATTTCAGGATCGGTGCGCCATTGCTGCGGTCGACTAGCTTCTGCAGCCAGACCTGGCTGACGCAGCCGTTCACCTTGTTCTCGGCGGAGTGTTCCGCCTCCGGCATCGGTTCCAGGGTACGGCCGAGCTCGATGACATACCGGTAGCGGTCATCCCACTCGTCCAGAAGCTCGAAATTGTCCCTGATTTCGTCGATCGTCGTCATGCGTGGCCCACGGTTCCGCTTCCCGGCAATATAGGGATGCGAAGCGGTGAAATCGATAGGATTCGGGGCCTAATTCGCCGGCTGCGGGCCGCGCCATTCCAGCGCGAGGTCGTCCTGGCTCAGCGTGTCGCGCGGCGCTTCGCCCGAGATGGCGTCGCCTTCGCCGACCATCGCGATCGAGCCGGTATGGTCGGGCGCCTTCTTGTCGTTCTTCTCGTTCCTCTCGTTCTTGTCGTTGGTGATCTGCTCCTTCTTGTCGTTGATGATCTGATAGAGCTTCTTCGCGCCGTCCTGGGCGCGCTGACCGATGATGGTCGCGGCTTGTCCGCCGACCTCGCAGGCGGCCGGCTGGCGCTTGCAGAACTGGGTCATGTCGGAGACGGCCGCGGTCGCAGCCTGAACCGCATCGGCAGCGCCGATCTGCGGCAGCTTGTCCGATTCGGGTGTCTTGTCCCGTGGCAGGAGCACCAGCACCAGCCCGAGCCAGAATGTGATGCGGAGCAGAAAGCGCATCTTGTCGACCTGTATCGTGGATCCCGTCCGCGGCGATGGTCCGCGCGCGTTTCGACCCAGCAACTCTCGATAAATCGCAAGTGATTGCCTTGAGCTTAATTCGCCGGAAATTGACGCAAAATTCTTCGCGATCGACGATGTCGTAAATTTTCGATTGACGCCGGCGCCCGTGATTCTGCCGGCGGACAAATCCACCAATTCGAAACCATGAGCGGGAAGGTGAAACTCTGTGTTCACCATCCTCGCCGAAGACGTCGCCAAATCGTCTAAAAAGCCCGGCGATGTCTCGGCGCCCGGCTGCACGCCGTGCCGCCTTAGCACTCGTTTAAGGTCGCTCTGACACGGTGGCTCAACGACAAGGAGGCGTTCCGGCGCGTCTTCTCAGGACGATTGAGCCGAAGCGCGAGACCCGTGACAGTTTTGAGTATCATCCGCGATTGTCTCGATGCGCTGCTGCATCCCTCCGCGCGTTACGATGCGCTGATGCGAGCGCGCCATCGTGCCTTCATGGCGCCGCGGCTGCTCGGCAGCCTGGCCGCCTTTGCCGCATTTCCGGTCTATCTCGCCATGCGTGGCGCGCCGAGCGCGCTCGAGGTCGCCGCCTTCGCCTGGCTGATCGCACCCATCCTGCTGTCCTGGTTCCTGTCGCGCACCGGCCGCTATGAAGGCGCGCATGTGCTGTCGTCGCTGGCGCTCGCCGGGCTGATCATGGCGGTCGCGGGCACCACGGGCGGCATCGAATCCTTCGCCGCGGTCTGGCTCGTCGTGGTTCCGCTCGAAGCCGCGCTGTCGGCCTCGCGCCGTGTCACCGCCTTCGCGTCGCTGCTCGCACTGTCCTGTGCGGGGCTCCTGATCCTCGGCAGCCAGCTCGGCTGGCTGCCGTCGGCAGACATCAGCGCCGCAGAACGCGGCGTGCTGATGGCCTGCGGCGTCGCCTCGGCAACGCTCTATGCTGCGGCTCTCGCCTTCGGCGCGGAATCGCTCGCGCGCACCAGCGTCGCGCTGCTCTCGCGCGAGGAGGAGCGCTACCGTCTGCTGGCCCGCAACATGAGCGATGTGATCTCGCGGCATCAGCGCAACGGTGCGGTGCAGTTCATCTCGCCGGCGGCGGAGGCCATGCTCGGCGCACCAGTGGCGCAACTGCTCGGTCATGGCCTGTTCGACCGCGTCCATGTCGCCGATCGTCCGGCCTATCTCACGGCACTTTCCGACGCCGCGTGCGGCGACGTGTGCAGCGTCGAGTTCCGGCTACGGCGTGAACCCGATGGTTCGGAACGCGGCCAGGTCGATTTCCTCTGGGTCGAGATGCGTTGCCGCCCGCTCGAGCAGGATAGGGGCCAGAATCCTCACAGCGACGCCACGCGCGAGGCCGAGGTCGTCGCCGTGATGCGCGACGTCACCGACCACAAGCTGTCCGAGCAGGCGCTGGATCGGGCGCGCAGCGCCGCGGAAGCGGCCGATGCCGCCAAGACGCGCTTCCTCGCCACCATGAGCCATGAGCTGCGGACGCCGCTGAACGCCATCATCGGCTTCTCCGAGATGATCGCGCAGGAGCAGACCCTGATGCTGGGCGCGGCCCAGCGCCGGGAATATGCCCAGCTCATCAACGATTCCGGCCAGCATCTCCTGTCGGTCGTCAACGGCATCCTGGACATGTCGAAGATGGAGTCGGGCAATTTCGAGATCGCGTCCGAGCCGTTCGCGCCGCGCGCCTCGCTCTTGCATTGCTGCAATCTGTTGGCGCTGAAGGCGCGGGAGAACGGCATCGACCTCATCACCGACGCGCCGCAGGACCTGCCGGTCATGACCGGCGATCCCAGGGCCTTCAAGCAGATCGTGCTCAATCTCGTCGCCAACGCCATCAAGTTCACCGAACGCGGCGGTCAGGTTTCCGTTTCCGCTGCGGTGACCGGCTCGCAGCTGATGCTGCGCATCAGCGACACCGGGGTCGGCATCGCGCCCGACGACCTCAAGCGTATCGGCGCGCCGTTCTTTCAGGCCGGCAGGACCTATCAGCGTCGTCACGAAGGCACCGGCCTCGGACTCTCGATCGTGAAGAGTCTCGTGGCGTTGCATCTCGGCGAATTGACGGTACAAAGCAGGCTGGGGGAGGGCACCGCCGTCACCGTCAAGCTGCCTCTCCTCTACGCACCGCCGCAAGCCAAGCCGGCCGAGAGCAAGATCGCGACGTTGACGCCGGTGCTGCGCCAGGAACTTCAAGGTCAGGAGCTTCAAGACCACGCTCACGACCAGCCTCAGGACCAACCCGCTCTGGTGAAGAAAAGTGCCTAAGAAGTCTGCCAAGGACGAAACCGCTCCGCGCCGCCGTGGCGCCAAGGCCGCGGTTGTCGACGTCGAGACCGAGCGCAATCTCGTGATGCGCGTGCTGTTGCACAGCCCCAAGGATACGCTGGCAGGTCTCGTCGCCGTCGCCGCGATCAGCGCGATCGTTGCCAATGCGCTATTCCTGCAGACCGGCCGGCATCCGGCGCCGATGTTCGGCACCGTGATCAATCTGCCCGCGCCGTCATCGGTGCCGCTGCCCAATCCCTTGCCGCGTCCGCGCCCAGTCGGCGCCGATACCTCGCCGCTGGAGCCGCGCGCGACCGAGTTCCGCGCCGAGCCAAAGCCTGCCGAGCGAGCCGTCGAGAAGCCGGTGGAGAAACCCGTCGAGGCGACCGCATCGACACGCGCCAACGATCCGATGACCAATCTGGTCCGTCAGACGACCTCGACGCCGTCCTCCGCGATGCGTCCGCCGGCGCCGATTCCCTCGCCGCAGAGTCCGGCAGCGCGGCGTATCGCCGGCGTGCAGCGCGCGCTGTCCGAATATGGCTACGGCAATTTGAAGATCACGGGCGCGATGAACGGCGAGACCCAGTCGGCGATCCAGAAGTTCGAGCGCGAGCACAAGATGCAGGTCACCGGCCAGCTGTCCGATCGGCTGCTGCGCGAACTCGGCGCCGCGATCGGCCATTCCGTCGAATAACACGGATTCCGCTGTCATTGAGGCGGATCAATTCCGGGCGTCCCGCACCGGCAGAGCATGCGCGTCCCGGAGGCGCGATTTGCTTGGAATCAATGACGCCGGCAGCTTCGAGCAACATAGTTGCCCATCTTCAACGAAGAAGAGAGGGTGTCATGTTCAAGGTCTCCGTTCTGGTCTGGATCATGCTGGGCACGGTGCTGGCGGGCGTCAGCCTGATCGTGGTGCTGATGGTGCCGAGTTTTGCCGCCAACGCCATCAGGAACATTCCCTATGCGGTCGCTGTTGGGTTTGCGCTCGCAATGCCGCTGTCATATCTCGTCGCATGTCAGATCCGCGGCGGGCAAGGCATCGGCAAGGCGTGACAATCGGACGCTGACACTGGCGGCGCGCGCCGCGCTGGCCTATCGTTCGACTCATGCGTTTGAAATCCAACATATGGGTCGCCGCCTATCTGCGCCGGTGCCAGACCGAGGGCGTGTTCGGCGCGGTCCGCCGTCGCGGCGCCGAGGAGGCCGGGGCGGTGTTCGTGAAGGTGTCGCTGCTCGACGGCCATGCGATGCTCTACGTGCCGGCGCCGCAGACCTCTTACGACGACGGCCGCCCCGTCGATCGCTTGTTCGTGCCGGTGGCGCCGCAGCCCTTGCCGGAGCACACCGTCGAGGAGCGGCTGACCCGCGAAATCCGCTTCGACCCGGACGCCTGGATCGTCGAGACCGAAGACCGTGCCGGGCGGCATTTCTTGGAATTGGCCAAGACGTAAGCGCTCCTCCGCCATCATTGCGAGTGCAGCGAAGCAATCCAGCAATGCCTCCGCGAGGGCAGCCTGGATTGCTTCGTCGCAAGAGCTGCTCGCAATGACGAGTTCGGGGTGGCGCAGTGCGCCCCGTCACGCGTCACGGCCTGCGAAGGCGATTATCGTTCCGACGATCCGTCGGTGCCGGTGCGGCGTGGCATCGCGCCCGGCTGCACGCCCGGCCGCGTCTGGCTTGCGCCGGCGCGGGCGCGTTGGCGTTCACCGTCATGCAGCGACGGCTGGTATTTTGCGCGCGTGACGGCGAGCGTCGAGCCGCGCCAGGCCGCCAACATCACCAGCGCCGAGCGATCGCTGAGCCGGTCATAGAGCCGCGACAGCCGGTACACCTCGTTCACCGAGGTGCCGATCGCCGGCTTGAAGAACAGCAGGATGCGCTGGAAGTTCGGGCTCGGCATGTCGAGCGCGCGCGCGGCGACAGCGAGCGCTTCGCCGCCGGCGTCGTCGACGATCTGGGCTGCGACGCGCGAGGGCAGGATCAGGCTGTCGCCGAGCTCCAGGGTGAAGTTCTCGACGTCGCCCGCGATCGCCGCCATCTCCAGGATCTGAATTGCGCGCTTGGCACGCACGGTCGGGATTCGCGGCGCGGCCTTCAGCGGGGTCTGCGCCAGATTGTGCAGGATCAGCGCGCGCTCGGAGGCGCCGGCGCCGAAGAACATGTCGTGGATCTCGGCGGCGTCCTTCGGCTGCATCGCCATGTTGGTGGCGATGCGCTGCTCGGCATCCGAAGGCGTGCGGACCGGCGCGGGCGAGGAGGCAGATGTGGGAATCTCGCGCGCCAGGGGGACCCTGCGGCCTTCCTGGGCTGCGACCAGCCCGAGCTTCTGCAGCACCGGGACGGGCGTCTGCGGGTAGATCGCGAGCTTGGCCTTGATGGCCGCGCGCGTCGCATCGTCGACCTGGTCGATCAGCCGTGTTGCCAGCTCGGTGAACTGCCGCTGCTCGTCGTCGCTGTGGATACGGGTCTGGACGTAGAGGTCGGTCAGCACGCGCAGCAGCGTCGGCCGAACATCGACGCCTTCGCGACGGGAGAGGGACATCAGCCCGTCGAATCCGGGAAACAGCGACTTGGTCATGGAGAGATACGCGACCTGCAAAACATACTCGCCGCCAGCCTATCGCAGGCTCCTTTAAAGGCTCGTTAAGGAAAACGAGGCGTGAAGCCGAACGCTCGATTTGAGGCGGTCTCGTGCCTTAACGGGACGCCGCGGCCGGTCCGTGCGGATACGGTCCAAACGCCGCGTTTACATCCCGTTAACCATGAGCTGATCTTAATGACTGCCATGTTGCATGGGCGCGTTCGGTCGCGCGGCAATTGAAGAGAGCTGACATGGGGACCATCATTGAATTTCCGGCCGGTCGCCGGGTGGGCTCGTCGGGGGATGTCGCTCCGCGCGCGGACATGGGAACGGTCCTGATCCTTCCCGTCATTCGTATCGAGCGCGAGGCAGATGAAACCAGCGGCGATCGCGGCCCTGAACAGGGCACAGCGCCGGGGCGCCGTCGCCGCCGTCGCTGACATCCGGCTTCTTGCAATGCCGGACACCATCCGCCAGATCCGGCCCGTCCTGTCGGCCGTCCTGCTCGCGCTGCTTGCTGCGACCCTGGGTGCGTGCAGCGGTGGCGATTTCGGCCGCACCCGCGCCGACATGCGCAGCGACGACATGCATCGCTGGCTGGGCGCGGAGGCCACCTCCAGCGTCGGCCTGAGGCCTTCGCAATTCCAGCTCACCGACGAGGAGCGCCAGCTGCGCGACCTCGCCTACCCCATGATCGAGCCGCCGCTGTCGCGCCCCGCATGGAAGAGCGTGTTCGGCGACTACAAGGCGATGCCCTCGCCCTGGCGCCAGAAGGTGGTGTTCGACCGCACCATGTACGGGCGCACGCTGATCGACGAGCCGCACCGCTCGCATTCCTCGCGCTATGCGCAGCTGATCGAGGACGTACGCAACGACATCACCCGCTTCGAGCCGTTCTTCGCATCCGCGATCCGCGTCATCGACCTCGACAGGAAGCGCGACGCCAGCATGGCGCGCGTCTCCGCGCTCTCGCCGAGGGAGAAGGAGGATGCGGTCGCGCGCATGCAGGAGAACTCGCTGATCGTGCAGTGGGTGCAGCAGTGCCTCGAGCAGCGCATCTCGTCCTATCGCTGGGCGCTGGAGCGCCTGGTGATCCAGGCGCCCGACGGCATGGCCGCCGATGCCGACCGCCTGATCGGCGAGCTGGCGGCGCAGACCGCCAACCCGCCGGTCGCAGGCCAGCCGCCCTACGGCCGCGCGGTCATCTCGAAGGGCTGAGCGTCTTGCGCGCGCCGGCTCGGCGCTTGGTTCGATCCGGCCCGCGCTGCTTCTGCAGCTTCCCCACAAACTCTTTCAGCGCATCGGCCAACGGAACCGCGGCGCTGTAGGCGAGGCCGACCTCGCGCCTGAGCTTGATCTCGATCTCGCGCAACGCGACATCGGGATTTCCCCGTGCCACGCCTTCCGGGACGATGGCGATGCCGACACCGGCGGCGACCAGTGCGATCGCCCAGTCTTCCGACTGCGCGATCGCCGCGGCCTGGCGTCGCTGCGCCTTGCGGCCGAAGAACGCGCTTTGCTCGCAATGGCAGCGGTCGATCAGGGGCACGCCGGCAAGGTCGGCGGTCCGAAGCTTCTCCTTCAGCGTCAGCGGATGCGACGGCGGCAGCGCCGCCACATAGCGCTCGCTCCACAGCGCGACGAATTGCTCGTCCTTGCGCAACATGCTCTTGGAGATGATGCGTGCATCGGCGTGCTCGTCGCTGCCGACGAGCCGGAGCGCCACGTCGCTACGCGCCGTCAGCGGCTTCAGGAGCGCGATGGTCCGGGGTACGTCGAGCGTGCGCATCAGTCCGAGCGTGATCGTGCGCCTGGTGCTCGGCTTCCTGAACAGGCTGCGCGCCGCATCGGCCTCGTCGATGATGCGGCGGGCCAGTGCATGAAACTGCTCGGCCGAGGCGGTCGGCGCCACGCCTTTCTTGTGCCGGATGAACAGGGTGGTGCCGAGCTCGGCTTCGAGATTGGTGATCGCGATCGAGATCGAGGGCTGCGACACGAAGCAGGCGCGTGCCGCCGCGGTCAGGTTGCATTCGCGATAGACGGCGGCGAAATAGCGAAGCTCGCGGATATCCATAGGATAGGCCTAGAGAACATATCAATAATCGATATTTTACCTATGGAATGAACGCTGGCAAGAACGCCCTGATCACGAACGGCAGGAGCGCGCGATGAAGATCCATCACCTCAACACCGGTACGATGTGCCCGATCGGCCGGCGTCTGGTGAACGGCAGCGGCGGCCTGTTCCAGCGCGCCCGGCTGGTCTGCCACTGCCTGCTGGTCGAGACCAATGACGGGCTTGCTCTGGTCGACACCGGCATCGGTCTCGACGACATTGCCTCGTCCGAGCGGCTGGGGCGGCGGTGGGTGCGGCAGACCGCGCCGAGACTCGATCCCGCGGAGACGGCGGTCGAGCAGGTGAGGGCGCTCGGCTATTCACCGGCCGACGTGCGCCACGTGCTGTTGACGCATCTCGACCGCGATCACGCCGGCGGCGTGCCCGACTTTCCGCACGCTGCGATTCATGTCCATCGCGCTGAATACGATATGGCGGTGCTGCGCAAGCCGGCGCCGCCGGAAGGGCGCTACGTCACGGGGCAGTGGAGCCACGGACCGCGCTGGCAATTCTACGGCGATGCCGGCGAGGACTGGTTCGGCTTCAAGGGCGTGCGCGCGCTTGGCGACAGGGAAGCGGACATCCTGATGATTCCGCTCGCCGGCCACACGCTCGGTCATTGCGGCATCGCGGTGCGTTCGGGTGAGAGGTGGCTGCTGCATGCCGGTGACAGCTACTTCCATCATGCCCAGCTCGACAGCTCGCCGCGCGTGCCCTTGATGCTCGGCTATTTCCAGCGCCGCGGCGACATGGACCGCGGTATGCGGATCGCCAACCAGGCGCGATTACGCGCGCTGAAGCGCGATCACGGCGACCGCGTCACGATCGTCAACAGCCATGATCCCGCCGACTACGAGCGCTGTCGCTGCGGAAAGCATGGATACGGATCTACGGGTCTGTGAATGTGTAAGAGTGAACATAACGGATCTCCTTGCATGCGGTAGTTCCAGGGAATCGATCGACTGCACGCCTCAACGCACTATCTGGCTTGAATATCGGGCGGCGCTGTGCGTCATTGACTACCCTGGAGGAGAGGCGTGGCCGCTGAAAGAATCCGCCATATCGCTCGGGCGCTGATCGTCGGAGCCTGTCTGAGCGTGGCTGCGCAGTCCGCGGCTCAAGACGAGAAGAAGACGGACGACGACAAACCCGCCGATCCCGATACGGGAGAAAGCACGGTCGAGGAAAAGACGCTTGGGCTGCTGCCCAATCCATGGCAGCAGAACGGGGTGAAGTTTGCGGCGACCTATATCGGCGAGGTGCTCGGCAACCCGACCGGTGGCCTGAAGACGGGTGCGGTCTATGAGGGGCGGCTTAACCTGGCCGTCGATCTCGACCTCGAAAAATTGGTCGGTCTGGACAAGTTGACGTTCCACGCCAACGTGTTTCAGATACATGGCGACGGGCTGTCACGCTCCAACCTCCAGAATTTTTTTGTCGTCAGCGGTATCGAAGCGCTACCCTCGACGCGGCTGTATGAGGCCTATTTCGAGAAGCAGTGGAGCGACAAGAAGATCTCGCTCAAGTTCGGGCAACTTGCGGCCGACAGTGAATTCTTCAATACCAAATACACCGACGTATTCACCAACGCCTCGATGGGTTGGCCGGCGATCACCGCACTGGCGCTGCCGAGCGGTGGGCCCTCGCCGCCTCTGGCAGCGATGGGCGCGCGCCTGCTCATCAACGTCACCGATCAGTTGTCGGTTCTCGGCGCGATTTTCGATGGCGATCAGGCCGGTCCAGGTCCCGGTGATCCGCAGCAGCGCAACCGGTATGGCGTGAATTTCCGCGTCAACGATCCGCCACTCCTGCTGGGCCAGATCCAATATGCCTGGAACAATAAGAAGGGCGATCCGAATCTGACCGGCCAGATCAAGGTCGGTGGTTGGCGCCATTTCGGATCGTTCGAGGATCTGCGCTTCGCCTCCAACGGCGTTTCGCTCGCAGCGCCGGCAAGCAGCGGCGAGCCGCAGCTGCTCTCGGGTGACATCGGAGCCTGGGCGGTTTTCGAGCAGCAGGTCTATCGGGTGCCGGACAGCGACGACCGCGGCATCGGCATCTTCGCGCGCGTGTCCGGCGCGCCGGCCGATCGCAATCTGGTGGACCTCTATGCAGATGGCGGGGTCGAGTTCATCGGGCTCAGCAATGCCCGCCCTGATGACAAGTTCGGTATCGCCGCGGGCTATGCGCATATCTCGAAGCGCGCACAGGCGCTGGACACCGATTACAGCAGGTATGTCGATCCCCGCTGGCCGCTGCGGAGCTTCGAGGGGCTGTTCACAGCGGTCTATCAATACCAGGTCAGGGATGGCTGGACCGTTCAGCCGAACTTTCAATACATTCTCCATCCCGGCGGCGGAGCGACCGGTCCAGCCGGACCACGGCCGGGAAGACTCTTGCGGGACGCTTCAGTGTTCGGATTGCGAACGACGCTGAAGTTCTAGCGACGGCCTCCGCGCTGGTGGTCGGTGGCCCTACGCGTTTGGAGAGCAGCGCCGCTCTCAGGGCAGGGCGTTCCGGTCACGGATGCTTGACCGGGATCAAGGACTGTTTTCATTTCCAGGATATGGTATTGGGGCCATGTTCGGCCCCAAGGGTTAAGCCTTATCGATGCGGTTTGTCCGTACCATCCTGGCATTTGCAATCGCCATATCCCTGGCGATGCTGCCCGTTGGCGCGTCCGCATCCGGCCTTGCCATGTCATCTGACGACATGCAGACGGCCATGCACATGAGCGCCGCGAGCGACATGGCGATGGACGATTGCTGTCCCGACGGCAAGGGAACGGGTTCCGATACCGTCGGCTACAAGTGCGGAATGGGCTTCTGCTGCGTCGGCGGCACCATCGCGCTCGATGATATCAGGCCCGTCGCCTTCGGGTATTTCGCGGTCGCGACAAGCACGATTGCCATTCCCGCCGATCAGGCCGTCTCCGTCCACAGCGGCAGTCCCCCGTTCCGGCCTCCTCGAATCTGAACTCGCCCAGCCAAGGACGCGAGCGGCATGCCTGCTCGCGACGACTGACGTGTGCGCGCATGCGCCACGGCGAAAATCAGATCATGAGGACAGGACAATGCTTTCCAAATTCAGCACCGCGGCGCTCGCCGCCACCCTTTCGCTTGCCGCTTCCGCTGCAATGGCGGGCGCCGGCGACTACGCTTTCGAGCCCGTCAATCCGCAAATGAAGAAGGGCGACGACGTCACGCTCTCGGTTCGCCTGACCAACAAGCAGACGGGCAAGCCGGTGGCGGACGCCGTCATCTTCAAGACTCGCGTCGACATGGCCCCGGACGGCATGGCCGAGATGGAATCGGCGGTGGCGCCGCTGCCGTCGAAGGAGCCGGGCGTCTACGCCTTCAAGACGGACCTGCCGATGGCCGGTCGCTACCAGGTCACCCTGTCGGCAAAGGTGCAGGGCGAACCGGAGACCGTCACCGGCAAGGTGATCGTCACGGCGATTAAGTGAGCGTGCGGACGCCGCAAGCGGCGTCCGAACTTCTCCGTCCCATTCACATGGACGCGCGCACGCCGCGCGAAGACACACCATGAAGACGCTGCGTCTCCTGACTATTCTCGCTCTCGGCGGTGGCCTCGCCCTGGGCGGCGTGTACTGGGCCTCGTCCGATGGACGCTGGTCCGCTCATGCCGAGGTGGCCCCGGCCGCGGCCCGGGCCGACCGATCTCCGCTCTATTACCGCGATCCCAGCGGCGCGCCGCTCTGGTCCGCCGGTCCGAAGAAGGACGATCGCGGCCACGACTATCTGCCCGTCTACGAGGACGGTCAGGCCGCAGCGCCAGTGAAGCCAGCGCAGGCGGAATCCTCGCGAAAGATCCTCTATTACCGCAACCCCATGGGCCTGCCCGACACCTCGCCGGTGCCGAAGAAGGATCCGATGGGGATGAAGTACATTCCCGTCTACGAAGGCGACGAGGTCGACGACGGCACGGTCAAACTCTCGCCGGGCAAGATCCAGCGCACCGGCGTGAAATCCGAGCCCGTCGAGCGGCGGGCGATCCGCGTGACGGTCAAGGCGCCCGGCACGATCCAGCTCGACGAGCGCCGCGTCTCGGTGATCGCGATGCGGGCGGAAAGCTTCGTGCGAGAGATCGCCGACGTCACCACCGGTACGCGCGTCAAGGCGGGCCAGCCGCTGATGGAGATCTACAGTTCGGCGGTCGCCTCCGCAGCAGCGGAGTATCTCGCGACCATCACCTCGAAGACGGTAGGCGGCGTCGAGATGTACGGCCGCGGCTCGCGGCAACGGCTGATCAATCTCGACGTCCCCGAGCCCGTCATCGCCGAGATGGAGCGGACGCACGTCGCGCCCGTTACCATTCATTGGTCGGCGCCGCGCGATGGCATCGTGCTCGAGCGCAATGCGGTCGAAGGCATGCGCGCCAATCCCGGCGACGTGCTGTTCAGGATCGCGGATATCTCGCTGGTCTGGGCGCTGGTTGACGTCGCCGAGCGCGATCTCGGCAACATCGCGGTGGGCCAGCCGGTAGCGGTGCGCGCGCGCAGCTTTCCCGGCCGCGTCTTCAGCGGCAAGATCGCCGTCGTCTATCCGCAGGTGAACCGCGAGACCAGGACGGTACGGGTCCGGATCGAGCTCACCAATCCCGATGCGGCGCTGCTGCCGGACATGTATGTCGATGCCGACATCGACACCGCCGACGCCGCGCCTGTCCTGGCGATCCAGGATAGCTCCGTGCTCGACACCGGCACGCGGCAGGCCGTCCTCGTCGACAAGGGGCAGGGGCGCTTCGAGCCGCGTGAGGTGAAGCTCGGCCGCCGGGGCGGCGGCTATATCGAGGTGCGCGACGGACTTGCGGACGGCGAGGCGGTGGTCACGTCGGCCAATTTCCTGATCGACGCGGAAAGCAATCTGAAGGCTGCGCTCAAAGGCTTCGCCGAGGCGGCGCCTCCAGCGTCCGAATCTGGTCATGCGGGGGGAGAGCACAAATGATCGCCCGCATCATCGCCTGGTCGGCGCGTAACCTGCTGCTGGTGCTGTTCGGCGCCGGCTTTGCGGCCGCCGCCGGCCTCTATGCGCTGATCCATCTGCCGCTCGATGCGATCCCGGATCTCTCGGACACGCAGGTCATCGTCTACACCGAATATCCCGGCCAGGCGCCGCAGGTGATCGAGGATCAGGTCACCTATCCCTTGACAACGGCGATGCTGACCGTGCCGAAATCGAAAGTCGTGCGCGGCTTCTCGTTCTTCGGCGTGTCGTTCGTCTACGTGATCTTCGAGGATGGCACCGACATCTACTGGGCGCGCTCGCGCGTCCTGGAGTTCTTGAACGGCGCTGCCTCGCGGCTGCCCGCCGGCGTCAGCCCGACCATTGGACCCGATGCGACCGGCGTCGGCTGGGTCTACCAGTACGCGGTGATGTCGAAAGAGCTGAACCTCGCCGACGCCAGGACCATCCAGGACTGGAATTTGAAATTCGCGCTGGCCAAGGCCGAGGGCGTTGCCGAGGTCGCCAGCATCGGCGGCTTCGTCAAGCAGTACAATGTGGTGCTCGATCCGCAGCGGATGCGGGACCGCGGCATCAGCATGCAGAAGATCCGGGAGGCGATCCGCGCCAGCAATGCCGATGTCGGCGGTCGCACCGTCGAGCTCGCCGAGTTCGAATACGTCATCCGCGGCAAGGGCTATCTCAAGAGCATCAATGATCTCGGCAATATCGTCCTGAAGACGAGCAACGGCACGCCGGTGCTGCTCCGCGACGTCGCCAATGTCGAGCTCGGACCCGACGAGCGCCGGGGCATCGCCGAGCTGAACGGCGAAGGCGAGGTCGCAAGCGGCATCGTGCTGCAGCGCTTCGGCGTCAACGCGCTCGATGTCATCGAGAACGTCAAGAAGCGGTTCAAGGAGATTGCGAGCAGCCTGCCGGCATCGCTCGAGATCGTCCCGGTCTACGACCGCTCCAGCCTGATCTACGCGGCCATCGACACGCTCAAGCATACGCTGTTCGAGGAGAGCATCGTCGTCGCGCTGGTCTGCATCGTGTTCCTGCTGCACGTCCGCAGCGCGCTGGTCGCGATCCTGATGCTGCCGGTCGGCGTGCTGATGGCGTTCGGCGCCATGAAGCTGCTCGGCCTCGGCTCGAACATCATGAGCCTGGGGGGCATCGCGATCGCGATCGGCGCCATGGTGGACGCCGCCATCGTCATGATCGAGAACGCCCACAAGCATCTCGAACGTGCCGAGCCCGGCCAGTCGCGGGTGCAGGTCTTGATCGATGCCGCCGCCGAGGTCGGCCCGGCGCTGTTCTTCAGCCTGCTGATCATCACCGTGTCGTTCATGCCGATCTTCACGCTGGAATCGCAGGAAGGGCGGCTGTTCAGCCCGCTCGCCTTCACCAAGACGTTCGCGATGGCTGCAGCCGCGCTGCTGTCCGTCACGCTGGTGCCGGCGCTGATGGTGATCTTCGTTCGCGGCCGGATCGTGCCGGAGAGCAGGAACGTCATCAATCGTTTCCTGATCTGGATCTATCGGCCCGTGATCAAGGGCGTGCTCCGCGCCAAGATGCTGGTGATCCTGGCATCGGTCGCCATTCTCGCCATCACGACATGGCCGGCGCTTCAGCTCGGCACCGAGTTCATGCCGACGCTGAACGAGGGGACGCTGCTCTACATGCCGACGACGCTGCCCGGCATCTCGGTCACCAAAGCGGCCGAGCTGATGCAGACCCAGGATCGCATCATCAAGTCGTTCCCGGAGGTCGCGTCCGTCTACGGCAAGGCGGGGCGGGCGGCGACCGCGACCGATCCGGCGCCGACCGAGATGTTCGAGACGGTGGTCAACCTGAAGCCGAAGGAGCTTTGGCGGGCAGGCGTCACCGTCGACAGTCTGGTCGCGGAGATGGACAAGGCGCTGCAGTTTCCCGGCGTCTCCAACGCCTGGACCATGCCGATCAAGGCGCGCATCGACATGCTGTCCACCGGCATCCGCACGCCTGTCGGCGTCAAGGTCATGGGCACCGATCTCGTCGAGATCGACCGGCTGGCGAAGCAGGTCGAACGGGTGATCAAGACCGTTCCGGGCACGTCCTCGGCCTACGCCGAGCGCGGCATCGGCGGCTACTATCTCGAGATCGTGGCGGACCGCGAGGCGCTCGCCCGCTACGGCATCCTGATCCAGGACGTTCAGGACACCATCGCGGCCGCGCTCGGCGGCCAGACGGTGACGACGACGGTGGAGGGACGGCAGCGCTTCACGGTGAACATGCGCTATCCGCGTGACCTGCGAGACAATCCCAAGGCGATCGCCAGCGACATCCTGGTGGCGATGCCGGCGGGCGGCGCCGTGCCGCTCGGCGAGGTCGCGAAGGTCGAGCCGGCGCGTGGGCCGACGTCGATCCGGACCGAGAACGGACAGCTGGCGACCTACATCTATGTCGACATCCGCGATCGCGACATCGGCAGCTACGTCGCCGATGCGCAGCGCGCGGTGATGGAGAGCATCCAGTTTCCCGCCGGCACCTACGTGGTCTGGAGCGGCCAGTACGAATATCTGCAGCGCGCCGCCGCGCGCCTCAAGATCGTTGTGCCCGTGACGCTCACGATCATCTTCCTGCTGCTGTACCTCAACTTCAAGGCGCTGACCGAGACGTTGATCGTGATGCTGTCGCTGCCCTTCGCGCTGGTCGGCGGCATCTGGATGATGTGGTGGTTCGGCTTCAACCTGTCCGTCGCGGTCGCGGTCGGCTTCATCGCGCTCGCGGGCGTCGCCGCGGAGACCGGCGTCGTGATGCTGATCTATCTCGAGCATGCACTGGTCGAGTTGAAGGCCAAGCGCAGCATCGAGAGCAGGGTCTTCACCCGGCGTGATCTCCACGACGCCATCATGGTGGGCGCGGTCGAGCGGGTCCGGCCCAAGATGATGACCGTGGTCGCCATCATGGCGGGCCTGCTGCCGATCATGTGGAGCACCGGAACGGGATCGGAGATCATGCAGCGCATCGCGGTGCCCATGATCGGCGGAATGATCTCCTCGACGCTGCTGACCCTTGTCGTGATCCCGGCGATCTTCGGCCTGGTGAAGGGGCGGGGACTGCCCGATGGCGAGCAGCCGGCGCTTGCCGACGATCACGCCGCCGAGATGGCGCACGGCGTGCGCGCTTCGCAGGCAGCCGAATAGGATCGGTTGGTCGCCGAGCAGACGCTCCTTGTTTCAAGCTGCGGGTTGGCCTGGTTCCGCCAGGAGTGAACTCTTCGTGACGCGCCTCGGCCGTCCCCGGGTTGACAGTTGGGTCACCCGGGTTTCTAGTCGGTGCGACGGGGATATGCGATCTCCCCGCGAGGCGACATGCCCAAGCATCGCGTCCTGATCACCAAGGGCGCAGCATGTCATCTTTCATCTCCTCATCTTTCACCTCCGCTTCATCCCCCGAACGCCTTGTCGGCACGTCGACGCGCCATCGGCGGCGCGCATCCGCGTCATGGCCCTGTCGCGCGCCATGGGAGTGATCCGGAGCAGCGTCACGAAGCGGCTCACCTGGGGCGGGGGACACGACCAGGAGAAACGATCATGCGAATACCAGCAATCTTTCACCCAGTTCTGCTTCTGGCGATCGCAGCCGGGCTGTCGAGCGCCCACGCGCTGACGCAGGAGGAACTCGTGGCCAGGCTGCAGGCCGCCGGCTATTCGCAGGTCAGTGACATCAAGTCGACCGCCGAGGGCACCACCGCAAAGGCCATGAAGAACGGCAAGCAGGTGCGCCTGGTCGTCGACAGCGGTGGCCAGATCAAGGAGCAGAAGTGAACGCTGGGGCGGGAACCTGAAATTCAAGCTCAAGGAGCAGATCAATGCGAAAGACAATCTCGGCGCTGATCGGCGTCAGTGCCTGCCTCATCGCGAGCGCTCACGCGCAGGAACTCGACTGGAAGAAGGTGGACGAGACACTGGGCCGCAAGCCCGTCGTTGCGGATGATGTCCACCGCTACGGCTTTCCCCGCACCGATCTCTCGGTGACCTTGGACGGGGTGACGATCAAGCCGTCGCTGGCGCTCGGCGGCTGGCTCGCGTTCAAGCCGGTGCATGGCGGCGCCATGGTCATGGGCGATCTTGTGCTCCTCGAGACCGAGATCAATCCCGTCATGGCCAGGATGATTGCGAACGGGCTCGAGATCACCGCCGTGCACAATCATCTGCTGCGCGCGAGCCCGGCCACGTTCTACATGCACGTCGCCGGGCATGGTGACCCCGTCAAGCTGGCCTCAGCGATTCATGATGCCCTCGCCGAAAGCAAAACCCCGCTGGCGGCCGCCGCGCCTGCGAACCCTGCGCCGCCTGTCGATCTTGATACGGCGAAGCTGGATCAGATCATCGGCGTCAAGGGGCAGGCCAATGGCGGCGTCTACCAGTTCAACGTCAAGCGGCGGGATCCGATCACCGAAGGCGACATGCCGCTGACGCCGGTCGGTGCGATGGGCGTTGCGACCGCCATCAATTTCCAGCCGACCGGGGAAGGCAAGGCCGCCATCACCGGCGATTTCGTGCTGACCAGCGATGAAGTGAACCCGGTCATCGTGGCGCTGCGGACGCACGGCATCGAGGTGACGGCGCTGCACAGCCACATGCTCGACGAACAGCCGCGGCTGTTCTTCATGCACTTCTGGGCCAATGACGATGCGGTCCAGCTCGCCGGCGGCCTGCGCGCCGCGCTCGACAAGACCGCCAGCACGAAAAGCTGACGCGAATCCGGTTGGCGGCTGTTGGAGCCTCCAACGGAGCCGTGACCGGTTGGAGCGGGGTTAGACCAGGACGAGAGCCGTCTTGCGCCGCTCCGCGCCAGACGCGGACAGGTGGCTTGCCTCTTCGACGTGAAGACCATTATTCCAATATTCTAGAAATATGGTTTGACATCGGGCGAGCGAAAGCGCATCTTGCAGGCTATGAAGATCGATGACGCAGCTCAACGCCTGGAGGCTCTGGGTAACCGGACGCGGCTCCAAATCTACCGCGCCCTGGTCCGGGCCGGACATGCGGGCATGCCCGTCGGTCGGCTGCAGGAGAAGCTGAAAATTCCGGCGTCCACTCTCTCGCATCACATCAAGACACTGGTCGCTGTTGGGCTCGTCAGTCAGGTCAGGGAATCGACGACGCTGATCTGCCACGCGAACTTCGATGCGATGCGGGGCCTGGTCGACTTCCTGGCAGCGGAATGCTGCGCCGACGAAGCCGGATGCAAGGGCGCGCAAACGGCCGCGTGATCTATTTGCCCAGTTATTCGATGATTCTAGAAAGATGGGAGAAGTTGGAATGAACAGCAAGACGGTCGCCATCATCGGAGCCGGGCCGGTTGGCCTCGCTGCAGCTGCTCACGTGCTCGAACGCGGCATGTCTCCCATCGTGCTCGAAGCCGGGCCCGAAGCCGCACATGCGATCCGACAGTGGCGGCATGTCCAGCTGTTCTCGCCGTGGGAGTACAATGTCGACAAGGCGGCGGCGCGGCTGCTCGCGCCGACGGGGTGGAATTCGCCGGACCCTCACGCCTATCCGACCGGTGGCGAGTTGATCGAGCGATATCTCGCCCCGCTCGCAACCCGCACGCTGCTGCGCGAGATGATCCGGACCTCGAGCCGGGTCACGGCGATCAGCCGGGCCGGCTTCGACAAGGCGAAAACCAAGGGCAGAGAGCAGGCGCCGTTCGAAATCCGCTATCAGAACGGCAAGGGTTCCGAGGTGCTGCGCGCCGATGCCGTCATCGACATCTCAGGCACGTGGTTCTCTCCCAATCCCGCCGGCAGCAACGGTTTGCCTGCGGTCGGCGAACGCGAGCACGCCAAGCGCATCGCCTATGGCATGCCGGATGTGCGGGGCACTGAGCGTGCCAGATACGCTGGTAGGACCGTTGCCGTGCTCGGTGTCGGCCATTCTGCATTGGGCACGCTCATCGATATCGTGCAGCTCGCGGGCGAGGTGCCAGGCACGCAACCGATCTGGCTGTTGCGCGGCACCGATCCCGCAAAGGCGTTCGGCGGCGGCAGCAATGACAAGCTGGCAGCGCGCGGCCAGCTGGGCTCCACCTTCGCCGCGCTCGTGGCCGCCGGCAAGATCAGGGTCGAGACCGGATTTGGTGTGACGCATCTGTCGGATTCCGAAGGCCGCCTCAGGATTTCGGCAGGCAGCTGTTGTGGCGCGCAGAGTGTGGTGGCGGACGAACTGATCGTCTCGACCGGATTTCGTCCCGATCTGTCGTTCCTGTCCGAGCTGCGGCTGCGGCTCGATCCGGCGATCGAGGCCCCGGTCGCGCTCGCGCCGCTGATCGATCCCAACGAGCATAGCTG
The DNA here is from genome assembly GCF_045571495.1 of Bradyrhizobium centrosematis. NCBI lineage: Bacteria > Pseudomonadati > Pseudomonadota > Alphaproteobacteria > Hyphomicrobiales > Nitrobacteraceae > Bradyrhizobium > Bradyrhizobium centrosematis. The sequence continues at coordinate 5,059,182 of NZ_CP120703.1, read as the reverse complement.
CGGCACGGTTCGGCCTCATGGCGCGCGTGAGCTCGCGCATGACGAGCCGGGTTTCTATCTCGCCGGCATGAAGTCCTACGGTCGTGCGCCGACCTTCCTGATGATGACCGGATACGAACAGGTCCGCTCGATCGCGGCCGATATCGCCGGCGACAAGAAGGCTGCTGCGCGGGTTGAACTCGTGCTGCCGGAGACCGGCGTCTGCACGCGCGGCGGTGTCGAGACGGCGGGGGCGGGATGCTGCGGCGGTCCGGTAAAGGCAGAGCCGTCGGCCTGCTGTGCCGCCGATGAGACGGCCAAGAAGGCAGGTCGCGCGGGGTGCGGCAGCCCTCGATCCTCATCCTGAGGGCCCGCCAACGGCGAGCGTCTCGAAGGATGGCCACAGGGGAAATCGATCCCATGTGCGATTGCCCTGCAACAGAGGGGAGGCGAGCATTCGGGGCTTGAGCGGGTGGCCGCTGATTGCGGTGATGTGCATCGGCCAGGTCGGCAATTTGCTGCCGCACGTGACGCTGTCCGCGAACCTGGCGCAGCACCTGATGCCGGCGTGGAATCTCTCCGCCGCCGAAGGCGGGTTGATGGCGAGCGGCTATGCGTTCGGCTACATGCTGGCCGTCCCCGTGCTGACGACGCTGACCGATCGCATCGATGCGCGCCTCGTCCTGCTCTGGGGCTCGATCGTCAGCGGGCTCGCCACTGCGGCTTTCGGCCTCTTCGCGCAAGGGTTCTGGTCGGGCACCGCGATCTGGTCGCTGGCGGGACTTGGTTTTGCCGGCGCCTACATGCCCGGCCTGAAGGCGCTGACGGACCGGCTTCCAACTGGGGACAGCTCGCGCGCGGTGACACTGTACACGTCGAGCTTCTCGGTCGGCGTCGGCCTCTCGTTCTTCGTCGCGCAACTGATCGCCGATCGCTGGGGCTGGCGGGCAGCCTTCCTCGTCACCGGTTTCGGCCCGATCGCAATGGTGGTCGCGTGTCTTCTGCTCGATGCGCGGCAGCCCGCGCCGAAGGCCGGGCGCCTGCTCAACTTTGCTCCCGTCTTCGCCAATCGCGAGGCGCTCGGCTACATCCTCGGCTACGGCGCGCACTGCTTCGAGCTCTACGGCATCCGCACCTGGCTGGTGGGGTTCTGGACCTTCGTCGTTGCGCATCAAGGCGGGCCGCCTTGGATGACTCCCGTGCTGATGAGCTTTTGCTTCGCGGTGATCTCGATGCCCGCCAGCATCCTCGGCAATGAAGCCGCTCTCAAATTTGGACGGCATCGCGCCATTACGGTCGTGATGATCGCATCGGCCTGCGTCGCGCTGGTGATTGGCCTCAACGCGACGGCTCCGGCATGGGTGCTCGCGCTGCTGCTGATGCTGTACGGCCTGACCGTGCCGGCGGATTCAGGTGCGCTGACCGCAGGCATGTCGGCTGCGGCCGTTTCCGAGCATCGCGGTGCAACGCTGGCCCTGCACTCGACGGTTGGCTTCGGCTTGTCGGCCGCCGGTGCGTGGGGAACCGGCGTCGCGCTCGACATGGCCGGCGGCCCGCAGAGCGCGAGCGGCTGGCTGCTGGTGTTCACCGTGCTGGCGGCCGGAATCGCGCTGGGACCGTTGGTGCTGCTCTGGGCGCGAATGGAGCAGCGAGACGGCTTCGGGTCTTGAGCGCGGGGCGTCGATCAGGTGGGGTCAGCCATTCTCCGGCGTGTCGCCTGCGTCGTCCCCGAGGATCGTCTCCGAGAGCAGTGCGGCGGCCTTCTGCAGTGGAGCGATGAACCGATCCAGCTCGGTGAAGCTCACGCGTGCCACGGGAACGGAGACACCGAGGCACGCGATCAGCTCGCGATCGGGGGAGAGGATGGGAACGGCACAGCCGACGACGCCTCGCACATATTCTTCATTGGTCTTGGCCCAGCCGCGCTTGCGGGTCTCATCAAGCACCTGCATCAGGCGCTCGACATCGACGATCGTGGTGTCGGTATACCGCGTCAGAGCGAGGGCGCGGCACAGCTTCTCGCGCGCCCGCTCCGGCAGACGGCTCATGTAGATCTTGCCGGTCGAGGTGCAGTGGAGCGGGGCCGCTTCACCGGGATTGAACTGGAGACCTTGAGGCTGTGACACGCGGACGCTGTCGACATACGCAACGACATTGTCCCGCACCACCCCGATCTCGCATTGCTCGCCGATTTCGGCGGCGACGGCGCGGAGCACCGCGTGGCGGCGCGCGGTCCGGAAAGCTGCGCCGATGACCTTGGCCGACAGCGTGACCAGTTGATTGCCGACCACGTAGCGCTTCGTTCCCACGGCTTTCTGAAGCAGCCCGCGCTGCTCCAGATTCCCGATGAGCCGGTGCGCCGTCGGCAGCGGCAGGGACAGTGCAGCGGCGATGTCCGCGACCGAGGCAGCTCTGGTCTGGCTGGCAACATAGCCAATGACCGCGAAGGCGCGGTCCAGCGGCCCGTCGGTACTCAGCTGCTGCATTTTGCGTTCCCCAATCCTGACATTCGACAAATTATCATTTTTCGGAATGAAAACTACTGAAATATGAAAATTACTATAGGCGAGTTTGCGTCTTGCCCATATCGTTGGCGTTGCGAGGCGGTGAACAGGATTTGTGCAGTGCGAGCCGCCGCGGACGCGCTCAGGAGATCGGGATGCCAGGCCATTACGACGTCGAAGCCGTGCGGAAAGAGTTTCCGGCTGCCGAGCGGATCACCTATCTCGACTCCGGTTTCCAGACGCCGCTTGCGCGCCCGGTCAAGGCAGCGATCGATCGTTTCCTCAGCGAAGGTCTCGAGACCGCCGGCCCGAAAAGCGTCTGGCTCGATCGCGTCGAGCAGACCCGTGGCAGGCTGGCGCGGTTGCTGGGCGTATCGGCGGATGAGATCGCCTTCACCAAGAACACCTCGGAAAGCATGAACATCGCCGCGAACGCGCTGCCGCTGCGCGCCGGCGACAAGGTCGTGATGATCCACGGCGATCACCCGAACAACGCCTACGCGTTCCTCAATCTGCAGCGCAAGGGCGTCACCGTCGAATTCGTGCCGATGACCGAGATCGTCAACGCCGACAGTCTTCGTCCCTACATCGATGCGAGCACGCGGGCGATCTCGATGTCGCAGGTGACGTTCCATGCCGGTCACCGTTTCGATGTCGAGGGCATCGGCGCCCTCTGCGCGGAGAAGGGACTCTATTTCATCGTCGATGTGATGCAGGCGATCGGCGTCGTGCCGATCGATGCCAAGGCGATGCGCGCGACCTTCATCGGTTCGGGCAGTCACAAAGGTCTGCTCGTGCCGCAAGGGCTGGGCCTTTTGTATTGGGACAAATCCAGGATCGAGCTTGAGCCGGCTTATCTCGCGGCCGCGAGCCTTGCGGAGGTCCCGGCCGATCTTATCGCTCGAACTGACAAGCTCGATCTTGCCCCGAGCGCGCGCCGCTTCGAGCTCGGCAATTTCAACCTTCCGGCGATCCAAGCGCTCGGTGCCTCGCTCGACATGATCGAAGCGCTGGGCGTGGAGAACATCCAGAGCCACTGCTTCGATCTCGGCGACCATCTCATCGCCCGGCTCGACGCGCTGGGCGTGCGCCTGGTCGGCCCTCGCGCGCGCCAGCATCGCGCGCCGCACATCTACGTCATCGCGTTGCCCGCCGCCGAATGGCTCGGCCATTTCGAGGAGAATGGGGTTCGCGTGTCGCCGGAGCGGGACGGCATTCGCGTGTCGTTCGGGATGTTCAACACGATAGCCGACATCGACCGCCTGATCGAGATCATCCAGCGGCGCGGCGTGAAGCCATCATCGAGGGCTGCCTAAAGCATGATCCGGAAAAGTGCGAAGCGGTTTTCCGGAAGGATCGTGCGTAAACAACAACCTGAAGCGCGATGACAATTCATCGCAATCTCGGCGCGCTTCAGGCTGTCCATCAAGGAGACGTACATGACCAATTTTGCGCGTGTCTTGAGCATTCTGTCCGGCCTCGCGGTCCTCGGCACCGTTACCGGACCCTCGGCTGCCGCTGATAGCCCCACGCTCGCCAGGATCAAGTCGAACGGCGCCATCACCATCGGCCACCGCGAGGCCTCGATACCGTTCTCCTATCTCGGTCCTGACCAGAAGCCGATCGGCTTTTCGCTCGACCTCTGCGCCGCCATCGTCGAGCGCATCAAGGCGGAGACCGGCATGCCCAATCTCAAGGTGAATTACGTCCCGGTGAACTCGTCCAACCGCATCCCGCTGATCCAGAGCGGCACCGTCGATATCGAGTGCGGTGGCACCGCGAATGACAGGAAGCGGCAGGAGCAGGTCTCGTTTTCCGTCGCCACCTTCGTCAGCCAGCCGCGCTGGCTGGTCAAGGCGGACAGCGGCCTCAAGACCGCCGGCGATCTCAAGGGCAAGACCATCGTCGTCACCCAGGGCTCCAATGCCGTCGGATTCGCGCAAGGCGTGAACTCGAAGGAGCAGCTCGGCTTCAACATTGTGCAGGCCAAGGACCATGCCGAATCCTTCCTGATGCTGAATACAGGCCGCGCGGCCGCCTTCATGGAAGACGATATTCTCCTCGCGGGCCTCAAGGCCGCAGCTCCGAATCCGGATGCGCTGATTTTTCTCCCAGAGGGTTACGCCAAGATCTATTATGGCCTGATGTTCACGAAGGGCGATACCGGCTTCAAGGCGCTGGTCGACGACGTTCTGTCGAAGCAGATGGCGTCGGGCCAGTTCGAGAAGACCTACGCCAAATGGTTCACCCGGCCGATTCCGCCCAAGAACGAGAACCTGGCATTCCCGCTGACGGTCGAGCTCACGGAGCGGATCGCGCATCCCAGCGACGCGGTCGATTAGAGCATTTTCGAGCGAGGTGGATTCCGGTTCGCGTCAAGCGTCAAAACAACAATCCACTTCGCGCCAAGGCGAAGACTGTCCCGCAAACCGAGCCCTGAGGTTCGCCATGTTTGCAGTGCTTCTTGAACAGACCGCGGATGGCCAGCGCTATATCGACTGGCTCGTGTCGGGCCTCGGCTGGACCCTGGCGCTGGCGTTCTTCGGCTGGTGGATTGCCTTCGCGGTCGGGTTGATCGTTGGCATCGGCCGCACCGTGCAGAACCGGGCCGTCGCGGCGCTTGCCCGCCTGTATGTCGAGATCTTCCGCAACATCCCCGTGCTGGTGCAGATGTTTCTCTGGTATTTCGTCCTGCCGGAGATCCTTCCTGCCGCGCTCGGCAATGCCATCAAGCAGGTCCCGCCGCCCTGGGGATCGTTCTTTCCGGCGCTGGTGTGCCTCGGTCTCTACACCGCCGCCCGGATCGCCGAACAGGTTCGTGCCGGGATCGAGGCGCTGCCGAAGGGACAGGTCGAGGCGGCAAGCGCGCTCGGGCTCGGCGGCTATCTGACCTATCGCCATATCATCGTGCCGCAGGCGCTGCGCCTGATCATCCCGAGCCTGACCAGCGAGGTGATGGGCATCTACAAGAACACCTCGGTCGCGCTCACGATCGGGGTGATGGAGCTGACCGCGCAGGCCCGTCAGATCAGCGAAGCGACATTCCAGACGTTCACCGCCTTCGGCGCCGCGACACTCGTCTACCTCGCGCTGGCGCTCATTGCCTATCAAGGGATGGCGCTGATCGACAGGGCCGTGCGCATTCCGGGCACTGACCGTGCGGACGCTGCCGTCAAGCCGGCCGCGACGCACGCCACCCAGCCGATTGGCTCCCTGCCTGACGCAATGGAGGTCGTGAAATGAACAGCCTCGATTTCTCCGTTGTCCTTCAGGCGTGGCCTTACCTGTGGTCGGGCCTGCTGTTTTCGCTGGCGCTGACCGCGGTCGCCTTCGTGGTCGGCCTGGTGCTCGGCACCTGCCTGGCCCTGGTGCAGCACTTCGAAGTGCCCGTGCTCGGCAAGATCGTGCGTGGCTATGTCGCCCTGATGCGCTCGATCCCGCTGATCCTGGTCCTGTTCTGGTTCTTCTTCCTGGTGCCGATCGTGCTCGGCCATCTCGGCGGCAACGGGCGGCCGGTCCCGATTGGCGCCACCTGGACGGCGTTCATCACCTTTGGCCTGTTCGAGGCCGCCTATTATTCGGAGATCATCCGCGTCGGATTGCGCGCGGTAAACCGGGGGCAGTTCGAGGCCTGTCAAGCGCTCGCACTCTCCACCTTCGATACCTATCGCTCCGTGATCCTGCCGCAGGTGCTCCGCGTCGCCAGCCCGATCATCCTGAGCCAGACCATCATCCTGTTCCAGGACACGTCGCTGGTCTACGTGCTATCGCTCACCGATCTGCTCGGCGCAGCCTCGAAGCTGGCGCAGCTCAACGGCCGTCTCGTCGAGATGTATCTGGTCATTGCGGTGGTCTATCTCGCGATCAGCTCGGCAGCATCGCAATGCGTGGCATCCTTACGCAAGCGCTATGCGATCGCGGGAATGCGCCGCTAGCGCTGCGCGTGGTCATCCCGGTCTTTGGAGAGGAAAAATGCTTCAGCTCGCTGCGGAGAATGCGTCCATCGTCACCGTGGAAAATCTGGTGAAGCGGTTCGGCCATTTCACGGCGCTGAATGATGTCAACCTCACGGTCGCGGCCGGCGAGAAGATCGTGCTGTGCGGTCCTTCGGGCTCCGGCAAGTCGACGCTGATCCGCTGCATCAATCACATCGAGAAGCACGATGCGGGGCGGATCGTCGTCGACGGCGTCGAACTGACGAACCGGATGGATAACATCAACGGCGTCCGACGCGAGGTCGGTATGGTGTTCCAGAGCTTCAACCTGTTTCCGCATCTCTCGGTCGTCGAGAATTGCATGCTGGCGCCGATGAAGGTGCGGGGCCTGTCCCGCGCCGAGGCGCACGAGCGTGCGATCGGTCTGCTCCGCAAGGTGCGCATCCATGACCAGGCGCACAAATATCCGGGGCAGCTCTCCGGCGGCCAGCAGCAGCGCGTTGCCATCGCGCGGGCGCTGTGCATGCAGCCGAAGATCATGCTGTTCGACGAGCCGACCTCCGCGCTCGACCCGGAGATGGTCAAGGAGGTGCTCGACACCCTGGTGGAGCTTGCAAGAGACGGCATGACCATGGTCTGCGTCACCCACGAGATGGGCTTTGCCCGCGAGATCGCGGACCGGGTGCTGTTCATGGATCGCGGCGCGATCGTCGAGGAAGCCGATCCCGAAACCTTCTTCCGCGCGCCGAGGACGGAACGGGCGAGGGATTTCCTCGGCCAGATCATCCACTAAAGCATGATGCGGAAAAGTGCGAAGCGGTTTTCCGGAAACGATCATGCGCAAACGACAACCGCCCGCGCGATGACGATTCATCTGGGGTGCGTACTCATAAAACCTACCACTAGGAGCTGGCGCACCTGTCCGCTTGTCCCCCAGCAGCGGCGCGAAAGCGGACGTTATCGGACTTCCGGGAAGGGCCAACAACGAAAGTCACTGGTCGGCTTAGCCCGTGGTTGCGCCGGAGAAACCAACCTCAAGGCTGGCAGCGGTGGGATCAACCATCAGCCATTTCGTCCCGACTGAGGCGGTGATCACTGCATCTGCGCCTGCATTGCGGCTTGACGACGACCCTTCGCGAGGCTCGCGAGGCGCCGTAAGGCGAAACTGCCCGTGTGCTCATCTAAAGGAAAAATCAAGCTGTCCTCGATCTCGCGCCAAGGTCATTCGGAGTCTTTCGATCACGCTTGATGGTATGAACGCCTGCGCAGGAAAAATCACCCGGGTAATGGGATGCCAGTTCCTTTCACAGACTTCAGGGGCAACATCTATAGCTCGTTGGACGTGCTCCAGTGGATCAAGCAAAACGTTCCGTGTTTCACGGGGATGATTCCTAGGGAATGGACACAGGCGGTCTACGCCGAGGGCCGCCTGCGCGGCATAAACCACGCGGTTGCCAAACAGGCTTTATTCTTGGCGTCTCGGTCTGGCTACCAGTTCGACTTCTCGAGCCCCCCGGTCGCGACGGACCCGGTCGTACGCATGTCGAAAGCTGAGAAGCTATCGGCAGGAATAGAACATTCCCTGAAATATCTGCCGCCGGATCTCCAGTCTGTCGGCCAGGCCTTGCTGGAACCCAAGTCGCTCACGATCATGGTGGGCACACTCCTGGTCTGGGCTGCGTCGCATGCCTTCGGGATCGGAGAGGTCATCGATTTGATCCTGCTCGGCGTTGGCGTCCTGTCGGTGGGCTTTTCCATATTCTCGGGCGCGGGCGCGTTGATTGACTTCGTCGAAACCGCGGTCGATGCGAGCACGAATGAAGATCTCAACAAGGCCGGCCAGCACTTCGCCCGCGCCGTCGTCGTTCTCGGAATAGCGACTATCCAGGCCCTGCTGCTTCGCAAGCCGATAAAGGCCGCCCGAGCCCGCTACGCCGCACCAGCGAGGGTCGGAGCTCCGCCACCGCCCGGAACGCCTCCATCGACCACGTCTGAACCAACGCTTCCAAACAATGCGTTGGGGTCAACGGACGCGTATGGGAATATCAAGATATCCCTGCAGCAGTCAGCCGCTTCTGCGAAAGAAACCCTGCTGCATGAACTGGTCCACCGCTTCTTCTCGCCTCGCGTCGCGCTACTGCGACGATTTCGGGCCCAGCTGAATATCGACGCATACGCGCGGTCGTGGCTGCTGAGATACCTCGAGGAGATGCTGGCAGAAGGCTTTGCGCAACTCAGAGCCAACGGAGTGCTGTCGACATTCAAGGCGCTCTACTTTCCCATCGCCGAAGGCTACGTGACGTTGTCACAGGTTGTCACCGAGGGGACGGTGATCGGCACGATCACACTTGCCGGCAGACGAATTTACGTCCTCGTTTCGACAGGCAAGATTCCGGCGGATTCACAGTGATCGCCTTGCGTACGACGTCCGGTTTCCCGCAGACAGCCGACATGGCCCTTTCGTTGTACAGCTGAGGGCCACAAGCGGAACTGACGCCGTAGGAAGGCGCAATACCTCACGCGGGTTCCGTGCGTCGAAAAACGCGGAGATCCATCTCGCGCCAACGCATCATCACCTTTTGCTCGAAGCGATCCTCTCTAATTCTCACGCGATAGACGCCCTCGAAGACGAAGATATCATCCTTGGTAGCTACCGCTTCCAAGAAGCGGGGAGACAGAACGGCGAGATTGACGGCATCGTCGCGCCCCGACATTTGGCCGACCAGCTGCCAGAAGGCGAACATTGCGTAGCAATAATTGTCGAAGGTCTCGAACGCTGAAAAGTCGGCGGCGTGACACTCGTCCAAGGTCATCAAGGGATAGCTATACGCACTCCTCATGTTGAGATCAGGCTCAATGAACTTGAGAACGGGCGGAGGCGATCGGAGCGTCTGTGACGCCGGCCTCTTCCAAGACGGAAGTGCTCCACTCCCAGCAGCTCGTGGAGTTGTGGCAGAAGGCTTCACGCAGCAGGCCATCTTCGTCAGGGAGCCACAGATTATGTCCCCGCTCCGCTTCCATCAGACGATAAACGTCGAATAAAAACTCGTATATGAACGCTCCTACAGCCGCATTTCGCATCACGCTTAACATTCTACAACCTCCAACTAGCCCGGCTCGTTAGCCTCTAGAGGCTATCACCAATTCCTAACAAAGAGGATCGCAGCGGAAGTCCGCTCAGGGTCAAAATGCGAAGAACTCAGCACGCGCAAAGTAAGTCGGCTCAGCGCCGCGAAGCGGACCTTCACTGAATCGTGTACCGCCGCCTCGCTGATCGGCTAGACGCGAGGCTCCGAACGAAGAAGCCGCTGCTCGAGGCGGCCTCCGTTGCCGAAAGCTCGCGGCAATGCTGCTTGCCGACCGGATCAGGGAGCTTGCCATGAAGAAAGGCGCGTCGAACGGTTCTTCAACAGCATCAAGCAATGCCGTCGAGTGGCGACACGCCACGACAGGCTCGAGGGAAACTACCTTGCCTTCGTCCAACTCGCATCCGCTTATGGCTGTCCGCGCGCTATGACTCCGCGCCCTAGACCGCATCGCGCTTTAGCATACGTCTCGGTCTTTAGCGCCACAGCGGAGCGCGGCGTCAATCGCAGAACTACTGCCGTGCCGCGCCGCTGGCTCCGGGGATTTGTCCCCCGAACTTTGACGGGCCGGTGCCACTGACGCTCGTCGGGCCGCCGGCTGTCCCATTCGGGTCGGTCCGGGCCGCGGTCCGGCCGGGGCCGTGCATCATGTTCATTGAATTGAACCAGCCGTGGTGGTGATGGCGTTTGGCGCTGTGGGCCGAGGCATAGCCGGTCGAGCAGGCGAGTAAGATTGCTAATGTAAGCGTTGCTGTTTTCATCTGGGTTTCCTCTCCGGTTGAGGAAACTGCATGGGCCGGCGACTTGTTCCAAGGCTACGTTTCAAGGCTACGTCGATCTGGAAGCGTCTCTCACGTGGCGGTCGCGTCGATGGGACGTTCCGCGCCGCCTGTCCACATGGTCAAGCTGACGGCCGCGCAAAGCATCACGTCCTACAAATGGGTGCATCCGACCGAGGAGCGCCAGCCCAATGATTTCAATGTCCCGCAGCTCCAGTTCGTCACCCTATGGCAGCGAAGGCTGCGATTTGACAAATCCGTCCATTGCGCAATAATCGCCATACGGGGAAGCGGTCTCCCCGTGAGGCGACATGCCCAAGAATCGCGTCCCAATCTCGACAAGGACGCTGCATGTCTGACGTTTTCCCATCCCATCTGCAGGCTTCTCGATTGGTCTCGCGCGCGTCAGGACCTCGCTGTCGGCGATGGGACCAACGCGTCCATGGCCTCTGCCGAACCGCCAGGCATCGTGCCGAGGTCGGCGGCTATGCGGATAGCTTCATGGCAGCGGTCGATCGGAGTGTCGTGCAGCGGGCTTGCGAAGGCATGCAGCCATGAAGCGCGCTTCACGCAATGCTTTGCGCATGATCGCTTGTCTGGCCGTGCTGGCCGTTACGATCGACGCGCGCGCAGGAGATCAGCTTCGGATGCTTGACGGCAAACAAATTCGCGCGCGTGTCGTGGGCAAAGACATCACCGATGGTGCGCACTGGTCGCTGTATCTGCGACCGGACGGAACGATCATCGGTTCCGAGTCCGGAGAGTCCTGGACCGGGAGCTGGAAAATCCGCGATGACAGGCTCTGCATGACGCAATCCGGCATCACGTCACCGGTCTGCAGCGAGGTCTGGATGTCGGGCGCGAGCATCAAAATGCGCGGCAGCGGCGATGAGAAGACGCTGGATGCGATGGTCATGGTCCACCGAGCCAATCGATGAAACGACGGCAGGGAAAGGAAAACTCGAATGCGATATGTGGCTCTTGGTTTATGGATGCTGGCCGCTCTCCTGGTTACGAACGCGACGGCGCAGGCCCAAACATCCTGCAAGATATGCGTCGAACAGCAAAAAGCATGCATGAAGAACTACGCCGGCCCGGCCTGCAAGACCGAGTATCAGATCTGTCGCAAATCGTGCAAGAGGTGAGGGCCATGGAGCCGAGATCCTCGCGGGCGGCGGCTTGCTTCGTCGCGGCACTCGCTGCCGGCGTCGGCGCCCTGATCGCGTTCGATGCGGGCGGCGCCGCAGCCAAGACGCACCAAATCCTGACCGGTACGCAGATTCGCGCGAGCTTCATGGACAAGCAACTCACCGACGAAGTCCACTACCGCTTCGTCTTCGACCGGGATGGTGCGCTTCAAAGCTATGCAATGGGTGTGAAGAAGATCGGCAAATGGCATGTCGACAAGGACGAACTCTGCCTCGACCTCGGAGAGAGGGACGATGGCTGCTATCGGGTGACGCTGCGCGGCGAACGGATCGAGTTGACGCCGACGGGCTTGGGTGGCGCGCTCGACGGCATTTTGCAGCCGGCGTATCGCGGTGATGGGAGGTAAGGCCCGGAAGCACCCGACATAACAGCTAGACTTCGGGGGTGCCGCGGCCTCCCCGTGAGATGGAATCCCATCCAAGCGCTCGCCACTTCGTTGAGGGGAAACGATCCTATGGATGGACTTGTCTTCACTATCTTTGCTCTTGCCGCCCTTGCCGGCGGTTTCGTCAGCGGCTTCTCGGGCTTTGCGATGGGTCTGGTGGTTTCCGGTGTCTGGCTGCACATCATCACGCCGATCCAGACCGCCACTCTGATCGGCGGATACGGTCTGCTCACCCAGGGCTACGGCATGTACAAGCTGCGACATGTGCTGGATCTGCGCAAGGCCTGGCCGCTCGCGCTGGGAACCGTCATCGGCATTCCGATAGGCGTTGCAATCCTCGCCTATCTCGATCCTGCCTATCTCCGGTTCGGCGTCGGGATGCTGTTGATGATATACGCGATCTATGGTCTGGCGCGCCCGGTGTTCGTGCCCATGAAAATCAGCCCCGGAGCAGACGTCGTGATCGGCATCTCGAATGGGATGCTTGGCGGGCTGACCGGGCTTGGCGGCATCATCTCCACCATATCGTGCCAGTGGCGAGGTTGGCCGAAGGATGTGCAGCGGGCCGTCTTTCAGCCGGTGTTGTTCGTTGCCTTCCTCGTCATCTCCCTGTCGCAGGCGGCGGCCGGCACCATCACCAGAGAAACACTGACACTATATGCGCTGGGTGTTCCCTTCATGGTCGCCGGCCTTTGGTCCGGTTTCAGACTGTTCGGCAAGATCGACGACGAGACCTTCCGCAAGGCCGTTCTGACCCTGCTGCTGTTCGCTGGGCTCTCGCTGATCGTGTCGACGCTGCCCTTCTCCTCCCGCTGATCCACGAGGGCATCATGTCACTGCCGAGCCTGGGCGTCATCGCCATCCCGAACGGCCTGCACAGCGATTTCGATCATGCCGCGTTCGATCCGAGGACGCGGCGGGTCTTCATTGCGCATACGGCGCGCGATTGCCTCGAGGTGATCGATCACGATCGCCAGGCGCACATCGCGACGCTGCCTGGTTTCCCCGCGGTTGCCGGAGCGGTGGCCGATGACGGCGAAATCCTCACGACCAATCGCGGCGCCGCGACGGTCACCTGGCTGGACGCTGCGACCTACGACATCAAGGGAGTGTTCCCGTCCGGACCACGTCCGAATGGAGCGGCGATCGTGAAGCGGAGGGGGATCGGCATCGTCGCCTGTATCGGCGATGGGCGACAAGGGCCAACGCTGCAGGTCATCGACCTGAAGCACATCACTCAGCGCGCGATCGACCTGCCGGGGCGGCCGCGCTGGTGCGTCACCGATGCAGATGGGGAGAGGATCTTCGTCTGCATTCGCGAGCCTTCGATGATTCTGACCGCCCGGCTGCCGGATCTCGGAGAGATCGTGCACTGGCCGCTGCCGTCCGGCGGCGCGCACGGACTGGACATTGATCACGCGCGCGATCGGCTTTACGCCGCCTGCGACGACGGCGACCTGGTTGAGGTCGACAGCACCTCCGGCAAGGTCACGAATGTCTGGTCGATCGCGGGTCCGCCCGATGTGACGTTCTTCAATCCAGCCACTGCCCGCGTTCACGTGGCGATCGGTGAGCCCGGTGTGATTGACACGATCAATCCGCGGACGGGCGATCGACTCCAGACGCCAACGGGCGCCGGCGCTCACACCACGGCCATCGTCGCACCGAACCGGCTTTACGCAATCTCACCCGCCCATGGGGGCCTTCTGGTCCTCTGTGATGAGGGCTGAGCGGGAATGCCAAGCCGTACCTGATGGACTGAAATGCTGATGATAGGACGATCGATCATGTGCATAGCCGCAACCTGCCCGTCCCGATCTTCTGCATGGATGCCGCTTGTCCTGGCATCGATTCTGACTTTGATATTGGGAGGAAACGCCATGGCCGAGACCGTGAATTTTGACGACGCTGCTGCCGGGCTGTCGCCGCAAGGATGGAATCTCGGGATGACCGGAAAGGGAGAACCGAAATGGACCGTGGAGGCCGAACCTACGGCGCCAAGCCAGCCGAACGTCCTCAAGCAATCCGGACGGGCGACCTTTCCGGTGGCCATCAAGAACGGTACCGCCATTCGTGACGGATTCGTCGAGGTCAAATTCAAGGCCGTCGCCGGGTCTGAGGATCGCGCCGCGGGGATCATCTGGCGAGCGAGGGATGCCGAGAATTACTACGTCGTCCGGGCCAACGCGCTGGAAGACAATGTCGTGCTCTACAAGACCATCAAGGGCGTTCGAACCTCGCTGGAGATTGTCGGCCGGAAGGGAGGCTACGGCGTCAACACGGCCGTGGCATCCGGGCAATGGCACACACTGCGCTGCGATTTCGCAGCAAGCCGGTTCAAGGTGACCTATGATGGAAAGAGGTTATTCGAGGTGGAGGACACCACCATTTCGAACGCCGGCATGATTGGCTTGTGGACCAAGGCGGATAGCGTGACCTTGTTCGATGATCTGACATATGGTGAGGCCAAATAGGCGTTGCCCTGGAGATTGTGATGTCTGTTCGATGTCTGGCGGTTGCGATCGTCCTGCTGGCCGCGTCCATCCGCCCAGGGCGGGCGGAAGAAGCTCTCGTTACCTACAAATCGCTGAGCCCGGAGCTGGCGTTCGACCTCGCGCGCGCCGCATTGGACAGCTGCCGTGGCCGCGGATATCAGGTCGCGGTCGCCGTCGTCGATCGCTTCGGCGTCACGCAAGTGGTGCTGCGCGATCGCTTTGCGGGACCGCACACGCCGTTGACCGCATCCGGCAAAGCGTGGACCGCCGTGTCGTTCAAGACAAGCACCACCGATCTGAATGCGATCAGCCAGCCCGGCATGATGCAGGCGGGCATTCGTCATCTGCCCGGTACGGTCATCATCGGAGGAGGACTGATCATCGAAGCGGGCGGCTCGTTGGTCGGCGCGGTCGGCGTCTCCGGCGCTCCGGGTGGTGACGCAGACGAAGCGTGCGCGAAAGCGGGGATCGAGGCCATGCGTGACAGGTTGGAGTTCTGAGAGCGAACGTTAAGGTCCCGGCTGAACTGACTTTGAACGTTTGCGCCAGCTTGCAGGCCGCCGCTATTCGCGGAAATGGTTGGGCGCGCCGCGCGCGCAGGGCGAGGTGCGACGGAGGCGAAATCGCTCCATATGCGATTGTCTATCCTTTGGTGCCTTCGTCTCAAGTATGATCGCGGCTTTCGTGCGCTGTCCACGCGGCGACCGCGCGGAAGTTCGGCCTCGCCGTGTGAACCGGATCATACAATCGGCCACAGGTTGCTCCTAAGTTTCCGATCGCAGCACCGGCGGAGCAGATTTTTTCGGCGACTCTCGTTTGCCTTTGAGAAGAAGGTCCTCTGGCGTCGTCCCGATTGAACCTCGCGCGCCCGACCGGACGTCGCGCTGCAGCCTTAACGCCTCGAAAGGAGCTCTCCGATGCTGACCTTTCTGCGAAATGATCCCTCCGTTCCGGTCGACATCCAGGACACCGAGTTCACGCGTGATCTGCTCGGCAGATACGTGTGCAGCACATACGACGAAGCGGTGAATAATGGCGGCAGGCCTTTCGATGTCGTCGTCATCGGCGCAGGCATGTTCGGCGCGTATGCCGCGAGCAAGATCTATCGCGCCGGCGCCGACCAGAATCTGCGTGTGCTCCTGCTCGACGCGGGAGGATATCTTGCCCCGACGCACCTGCAAAACCTGCCGCATCTCGGCTTGAATGCGCCGGATACCGCGCTGGTCACGCGCAATGACCTGGATCCGGGCACGCGCAACGGTGTCTGGGGCATTCCCTGGCACAGCAACGAGCCATTCACCGGGCTTGCCTACTGTCCGGGAGGCCGCTCGCTGTTCTGGGGAGGCTGGTCGCCGCGGCTGATGCCGGCCGACCTCGATGCATGGCCCAAAGACGCGCGCGATTTTCTGAACACGAACTACCCTGACGTGGAACGCGAGATCGGCGTGCAGGACAAGGCCGATTATCTGTCGGGCCCGCTCAACACGGCGATCAATGCAGAGTTGCAAGCGGTTGCGGCTGGCACGAATGCGATCCTGCCTGAGGTGAGCTTGGACATCGTCGAAGAAGCTCCGATCGCGGTGCAGGCGAACTCGCCGGGCCCCGGGTTGTTCTCGTTCGACAAGTTCAGCAGCGGACCCATGCTGCTTGAAAGTATCCGCGACGACATCGCCAGGCGCTGGACCTCGAACGACAACTCGAGGCGACGCTTCTTCCTCGTTCCGCGCTGCCATGTGATCCGGCTCCAGAACAACGGCGGCAGGATCACCGGCATCGATCTCACCTACAACGGACAGTTTCGATCACTTTCCGCTCCCGTCAATCTCAGTCCCGATTGTCAGATCGTTTTGGCGGCGGGCACGATCGAATCGACGCGGCTGGCCCTCGAGTCGTTTCCGATCAGTCGTGGCGCGTACAGCATGGGTGCCAATTTTATGGCGCATCTGCGCACCAATCTCACCGTGCGCGTCAGGCGCAGCGCGCTCGGGCTCGGTGCGTCCACGACGCTCGAACAGGGCGGCGCGATCGTGCGTGGCGAGATCAAGAACCCCGACGGAAGCAAAAGGCGCTATCATTTTCAGGTGCTCGCCTCGGCCGAGAAGGGATCAAATCCGGAAGCGACGATGTGGACGATGGTGCCCGATATCGACCTCTTGCGGAACCTGCTGTCGAACGAGGATCCGGACTGGGTGGCGATCGTCTTCCGCGGCCTTGGAGAGATGGATGGCGACAAACGGGCGCGACCGGGCAGCACGACGAGCTTTGTGAACCTCACGAATGGAGCCGATCCGCTTCAAGGCGATGGCTTGAGCGCTCGCGCGTGGGTCCAGTTCGCGCCGACGCCGAACGATTACGCGGCATGGCGCAAGCTCGCCACCTCCGCGGTCGAGCTGGCCGGGCGCCTTGGCAAGAGCGCGGGCGACGTCGAGTACTGGTACAACGGCGGCTGGCAAAGCGCGCCGCCAGCCGATCCTTTTGCCGCTACGAAGGACCAACTCGGCAACACTCATCACGAAGCGGGGACGCTGTGGATGGGCGATGATCCAGCGACGTCGATCACGGGCCCGACGGGACGTTTCCATCATGTTTCCAACGCCTACGTTGCGGGCCCTGCCTTATTCCCCACGGTCGGATCGGCGAATCCGTCCTTGACGGGCCTGGCGCTCGCGCGTCAGATCAGCGTTGCCGTCGTCGAGGCCCTGAAGCCGGCGCCTTTGCCACGTTCCAAGCTGCTCTACGCCGGCAGTCTCGCGGACTGGCAGATGTCGGGTGCCGGAAGCTTCCTCCAGGTGTACGACATTCTCGAGTCCGTCGGCGGGCCCGGATTGCTGTGGTACACGCGCGAAAGCTTCTCCGACTTCGTGCTCGAGTTCGAATGGCAATACGCGAGCCGCACCGACAATTCCGGCGTTTTCATCCGCGTGCCCAATTTGAACAGCTCGACTCCGAATGACTGGATGGCGGCAATCGACCAGAGCTACGAAATTCAGATCGATCCGCGTGGGTACAATTCCGAAGCGAAGAAGGAGAACGATCCTCTGCGAAGCACCGGTGCGATCTACAATATCAATGCGCCGACTCGCACCGACATCGAGAAGGGTCCGTGGCAGTGGAACACGTTCGTCATCGAGGCGATCGGTAACCGCATCAAGGTGACGCTGAACGACGTGCTCGTGAACGATTTCACCGACGCGAAGCCACGCTCTCTTCGCGGTCATATCGCGCTACAAAACCATCACGACGGCTCGAAGGTGCAGTTCCGCAACATTCGCATCAAATCGGTGGTGCCAGGGGTCACCGAATTGCCCGTCGCGAGGGTCGCCTAGATCGATAGCCCGGCATCGCATCTGCGATCGTCCTGGAGCAGATCAGGTGTCGGGCGGCGCGCATCCCGTGCGCATACCCTTCGACGTTGTCATTGTGCCGGTGGTTTGCCCGACACGTCAAAGCGGACCAGACGTCGCGCGGACCGGGCTGTCACCGTCGCGGTGGCGAAATCCCGGGGTGAAAATGCGATAGACATCAGTAGCTTGGCTACTGTGCATGGGGTTGTTTTCGCAAATTTTGTTTGGCGCTGCCTTAACAACCGCGCTCAGCGCCGTCCGCGCGGCGCCTCTGCCTTCGCCGGCGGCTCGGTCTGGGGCGCGCAGGTCGCAGCCTGAAGCGTCGCCTGCGCCTGTGGCATCAGGCCGGGCTCGGGGGCGAGCGCCTTCATCAGGATCAGGCCGGTGGTGGTCGGGGAGTCGATGATCAGGCGGTCGGCCGCGGTGACCTCTTCGTCCTCGGGCAGCTCGTTGTGCTGCGCTTCCGTCATCAGATCGAGCTCGATCACCTTGCGGCCCGCGGAGCGGTCGTTGATGGCGTAATAGGCGATCTCGTTGCGGGTGTAGAACGACACGGACGTATAGGCCTGGCTCACCGGCACGGTCAGCTTGAGCGGCCCGTTCGTCAGATCATAGCGGCAGATCGCGAGCGCGAAGGCCGGGTCCATGAACGGCATCGGCGAGGTCTGCGGATCGGCGAGGGGAAGCTGGGTGACGGCGTTCACCTTCGTCATCGGCGTCAGCCGCGAATAGGCGTCCTGCGTCGCGATCCGCGGCAGCGCCAGCACGCTGACGAGATGGACGACGAGGCCCAGCACGATGCCGGCAACGATGGTGAAGGCGAGGCGGATCATGAGCAGCCCACCGTCGAGATGCTGGGCATCGGCGCGTCGCGCTGGGTGCGCGTCGCGACGCCGACGGGGGTGTCGTAGAGGCGCAGCATCAGGGCGTAGCGCTCGATGCCGCCGGTCGGCAGCCAGTTGCCGGCGCGCGAGCGCGAGGCGATGCGGATCTCGAACGAGCCGTCGGACTGGCGCACGATCTCCTGGCTGGTGAAGCCGTAGCGGGCGAGCGAATTGGCGACGAGGTGGCCCTTGCGGTCGTAGAGCGTCAACGTCCAGAACCGCGCCGGCGGCGTCACGCCGGAGACGATCACGTCGCAGCGGCCGTCGAGCGCCTTCTTC
Source organism: Bradyrhizobium centrosematis (assembly GCF_045571495.1). Lineage (NCBI taxonomy): Bacteria > Pseudomonadati > Pseudomonadota > Alphaproteobacteria > Hyphomicrobiales > Nitrobacteraceae > Bradyrhizobium > Bradyrhizobium centrosematis. The sequence continues at coordinate 5,040,303 of NZ_CP120703.1, read as the reverse complement.
TTGTCGTCGGTGGTGGCGGTGAAGGCGACGCCGTCGCCGGTGCCGATCGGCAGCTCGCCGTTGCGCACGATGGTGGCGCGCGAATAGGGATCGACGTCGGCGGTGCCGGTGCGCGGCCTCGCGGTCCAGGCGCCGATGGTGAGCGCACCGATCTCGGTGCCGCGCGTCGTCGTCATCCAGGTCGCACCCAAGCCGACCGCGGTGGCGAGCAGAAGGGCCGTCAATGTGATCAGGATCAGCCGCACGGGTTTCGATCAGTTCTTGCGCGGGGCGGAGGCGTTGGCGTTCTCTTCCGCATAGTTCTGCGGGAAGGCGAGCGCGCTCGTCGCCGGGGACGGCTTGGCCGGCATGGCGTCGGCATCCGCCGATTTCTTTGCAGTCTTGGCCGCGTCATCGAGCAGCTTCTCGACCCGCACCAGGATGTCGGCGCCGCGCTTGGTCAGCACCGGCGGCGGACCCGGCTTGGTCTCCAGCACCTTCGGCGCCGCGTTGGCCTGGGCGTTGGCGACATGCTGCGGCGGCAGCTTCTGGCCCATGCCGATGCCGGGGATTTCCCGGACCTCGACGCCCTGATGCGCCGCGACCATGATGTCGTGCCAGGTTTGCGCCGGCAGCGAGCCGCCGGTCATGCGGTTGGTCGGCGAATAGTCGTCGTTGCCGTACCAGACCGCGCAGGTGAAATTCCCGGTGTAGCCGACGAACCAGGCGTCGCGATACGCGTTGGTCGTGCCGGTCTTGCCCGCGGTCGGAATGCCGTCGAGCGCTGCACGGCGTGCGGTGCCTTCGCTGACGACGTGGCTCATCATGCCCGCCATGTCGGCGGCAACGGAGGCAGGGATCGCCTGCCGTGGCTTCGGGCCGTCGCGGTCCCAGCGCCAGACGAGGTCGCCCGCACCGGTGCGCACCTCCAGCACCGAATGCGGCGTCACCGCCTTGCCGCGGTTGGGGAAGGTCGCGTAGGCGACCGCGTGCTCGAGCACGGTGACTTCGTCCGAGCCGATCGGCAGCGACGGCGTGTCGGGCAGCGGCGCCTTGAGGCCGAAGCGGCGCGCGACTTCCACGATCTTGGCGCGGCCGATCTTGGCCGGGTTCGGCGCCTTCGGCTGCTCCTTCTGGCCGATCGCGATCGACAGCTTCACCGGCACCACGTTGATCGAGCGCGTGATCGCCTGGGTCAGCGTCACCGAGCCGGAATAGGAATGGCCATAGTTCTGCGGGCACCAATTGCCGATGCAGACCGGGCCGTCGACCACGATCGAGTTCGGCGTGAAGCCATTCAACAGCGCGGTGGTGTAGACGTAAGGCTTGAACGAGGAGCCGGGCTGGCGGTAGGCGTCGGTGGCGCGATTGAACTGGCTGGCGCCGTAGTCGCGGCCGCCGACCATGGCGCGGATGCCGCCGTCGAGATCGGCGACCACGGTCGCCGCCTGCGTCGCATGATAGTCGCGGCCGAACTGGCGCAGCTGGTTTTCGATCGCGTCTTCCGCGGCCTTCTGCACGTTGGTGTCGATGGCGAGGCGGACCACGAAGACGCGCTCGGTGTACGACTTCGGGAAGGTATCGACCAGCTTGCGCATCTCGTCGAAGGCGTAGTCGAGATAGTAGTTCGGCGACGCCTCGTCGCGGCGGTCGACCGCGAAGGCCGGGTTGCGGCGGGCGCCGAACACCTGGCCCTCGGTCATGAAGCCGGCGTCGACCAGGTTGTCGAGCACGACGTTGGCGCGGGCGCGGGCGGCGGGCAGGTTGATGTGGGGGGCGTATTTGGTCGGCGCCTTGAACAGGCCGGCGAGCATCGCCGCTTCGGCCAGCGTCACGTCGCGCGCGGATTTGTTGAAGTAGAAATGCGCCGCGCCGTCGACGCCGAAGGTGCCGCCGCCCATATAGGCGCGGTCCAGATAGAGCTTGAGGATCTCGTTCTTGGTCAGGCGCCATTCCAGCCAGACCGCAAGGAAAGCCTCGTTGACCTTGCGCTCGATGGTGCGCTCGTTGCTCAGGAACAGGTTCTTGGCGAGCTGCTGGGTGATCGAGGAGCCGCCCTGGCGGACGCCGCCGGCTTGCGCGTTGGTGACGAGCGCGCGCGCGGTGCCGGCGATGTCGATGCCGAAATGCTCGTAGAAGCGGCGGTCCTCGGTGGCCAGCGTCGCCTTGATCAACACGTCAGGAAAATCTTCCAGCGGGATCGAGTCGTTGTGCTTGATGCCGCGGCTGCCGATCGGGTTGCCGTAGCGGTCGAGGAAGGTCACTGCGAGATCGGACTTCTTCAGCCAGTCCTCGTCCGCGGTCTCACGGAAGGCGGGAATGGCGAGGGTGAGCATCACGACCAGGCCGCCGAGCCCGAGGGTGGCGGCCTCCGACAGCGGCTCGATGAACACCCAGCGCTTCCAGCGCCCGACATAGAACCGATCCATGAAGGTCGAGTAGCGCTCGTAGAGCTCGCGGATGCCCTTGGCCGAGGAGAACAGCGAGGAGTCGATGCGTGCATCGAGATCCAGGAAGAAATTCCGGACCCTCTGCTTCCAATGCGGTGGTATGATCTGGCGCACCTAGAACCCTTGAGGCTCGCTTCGAAAGCGTTCAAGCACCCGGCCGGGGCGGCATCGAGACGTCTTGGGGGAATGTTGCGGCAAACCCAAGGCGCCCGGCCAGCATCCGAGGGACTTGCTGTTCCTTCTAGCCGAGCGGGGCCCATAAACCAATGGTCACGCTCGCGATTTTGAACAACAGGCCTAATTGACCCCGGTTCATTACGGGCCGTTTGGGCGGGTTGCTTGCACCACCACGGCCGCACGCCCTAGATGACGTTAGCCGTAGCTCTTTCGAATCTTTGTTGAGGCGCATGACCGCAGCTCCCAAACGACCTTCAGGCCAGGAAGGATTCTTCTGGAAAACCAAGACGTTGGAAGAGATGTCGGCGGCCGAGTGGGAAAGCCTGTGCGACGGCTGCGGACGCTGCTGCCTGAACAAGCTCGAGGACGAGGACACCGGGCATATCTATTTCACCCATATCGGCTGCAAGTTGCTCGATGGAGCGAGCTGCGCCTGCAAGGACTATCCGAATCGGTCCGACAAGGTTCCGGACTGCGTCCGCCTGTCGCCTGCCAATGTCCGCACCCTGAACTGGCTGCCGCCGAGTTGCGGCTACAAGCTCGTCGCCGAGGGGCGCGATCTCTATTGGTGGCATCCCCTGGTCTCCGGTGATCCCAACACCGTGCACGACGCCGGCGTCTCCGTGCGCGGACGGGTCGAGGGCAGCGAGGAGGAGATCCCGGACGAGGAGCTCGAGAACCATATCGTGCAATGGCCGGCGACCTTGCCGAAGCGGGCCCGCCTGAAACGACGTCCGAAGGACTGAGCCGCCCTCGCAGCCGATCAATTGTTCGGGATGGCCCGGGGGTGGGATGCACCCATGCGCCGCGGTGCCTGCCTGGGAAGATCTTTGCTGTCTACATTCGGTTGCATAGAACGAATCCTTTGCGGCGTTGCGCCGCCTCACGACGTCCGAGCGAGATGAACAAGTTCGACCGGCAGAGCAGTTCTGCCGACATCCAGGCGTTGCCCGACGACATCGCCGAAGAGCTGTCCCGGCTTCCGAGCGAGGTCATCAGCGTCGATGACGCCCCGTCCATCGCGCCGCCGGCGCCGCTGACCTCCGACGAGGTCCGCACCATCGTGATCAGCCTGATGCTGACGATGTTCCTGGCGGCACTCGACCAGACCATCGTGGCCACCGCGCTGCCGACCATCGGACGCCAGTTCCAGGACGTCTCCAATCTCTCCTGGGTCATCACCGCCTATCTGCTCGCCTCGACCGCCGTCGCGCCGGTGTTCGGCACGCTCAGCGACATCTACGGCCGCAAGGCCATGATCATCACGTCGCTCAGCCTGTTCGTGGCGGGCTCGGTGCTGTGCGCGATCGCGCCGAACATGCCGATGCTGATCCTGGCTCGCGGTCTGCAGGGGCTCGGCGGCGGCGGCATCATGCCCGTCGTGCAAACCGTGATCTCGGATGTCGTCTCCCCGCGCGAGCGCGGCCAGTACCAGGCCTATTTCTCCAGCGTCTGGATGGTCGGCGGCATCTTGGGCCCGGTCATCGGCGGCGTGTTCGCCGAGCATCTGCACTGGTCGATGATCTTCTGGATCAATCTGCCGCTCGCGGCCGCGGCGATCGCGCTGTTGCTGCCGAAGATGAAGAAGATCCCGGTGTTCCACCGCAAGCGCAAGGTCGACTGGCTCGGCGGCGTCCTGCTGATGGCCTCCGCGGTCGTCTTCATGCTGGTGCTGACCTGGGGCGGCACGCGTTACGCCTGGCTGTCGCCAACCGTGCTGGCGATGGTGGGCGGCGCGGTCGCGCTCGCGGTGACCTTCGTGTGGCACGCCCGGCGAGCCGATGAGCCGTTCCTGCCGCTGCCGTTGTTGACGGGATCGGTGGCGCCGTTCGCGCTGACGGCCGGCGGCTGCGGACTCGGGGCGATCACCGGCCTCACCGTGCAGCTCCCGCTCTATTACGAGCAGGTCTACCATCTCAGCGCCAGCGAGGCGGGACTTGCGCTGATCCCGCTCGCCGCGGTCTCGACCTGCGGCGCGGCGATTGCCGGCCGCACCATGGCGCGCGCCAAGCACTACAAGCGCGTCGCCATCATCGGCACCTCCTGGGCTGCGCTGTGCGGCCTCGGCCTCACGCTCACCACCTTGCCGCTCTGGGGGCTGTTGACCCTGATGGCGGCATTCGCACTCGGGCTCGGCACCACCTTTCCGGTTTGCGTGGTCTCGCTGCAGAACTCGGTGGCGCGCCCGCAGGTCGGCACCATCACCGGCGCGATGAACTTCTTCCGCTCGCTGATGTCTTCGTTCACGGTCGCCGCGTTCGCGGCGATCCTGCTCATTGCGCTGGGCATCGACGTTCCGCTCGCCGGCGAGCACCACGCCGCAGGCAGCGTCGCGATTCCCGCTGAGGACATGCGGCACGCCTTTCGCTACGTGTTCGGCGCCGCCACCGCGCTGATGACCACCGCCGCGCTGTGCCTGATCGCGATGGAGGAGCGGCCGCTGGCCGGCCCCTCGGCGAAGCAGCCCGTCGAGATGGCGGAGTAGGGCTCAGCCCGCACCATCCGGGAAGCTGATCGTCCGCGGCAGCAGAATCGTGAATTCGGTGAACTCGCCAGGCTTGGTCGCGACCTCGATCGTGCCGCCATGCTGCTTCACCACGATGTCGTGGCTCATCGACAGTCCGAGGCCGGTGCCTTCACCGGCCGGCTTGGTGGTGAAGAACGGATTGAACATCTTCTCCTTTACCTCGTCCGGGATGCCGGTGCCGTTGTCGCGAATGCGGATCTCGATGTGATCGCCGCGGTCGCGGGTCGTGGCGGTCACGACCGGCACATAACCCGTCGCCTCGTTCTCCGCCTTGCGCTTGGCGACGGCATGGAATCCGTTCGAGATCAGGTTCAGCAGCACCCGCGTGATCTCCTGCGGAAACACGTCGGCCGAGCCCGCGGCCGGATCGAGATCGCGTTCGAGCGTGACGTCGAACTGTGGCCTCTCCGCCCGTGCGCCATGATAGGCGAGGTTGAGGCTTTCCTCGACCACCGCATTGATGTCACTCAGGCGATGCTCGCCGCCGCCCTCGCGCGAATGCAGCAGCATGTTCTTGACGATGGAATCGGCGCGCCGGCCGTGCTGCACGATCTTGCCGAGATTGTCCTTCAGGAGCCCGGTGAGCTCGTCGACCTCCGCGCGAACGTCGGCTGCGAGCGTGACCGGCGCAAGCACCTCGTTGAGCTCGTCGGTCAATTCGGCGGAGAGCGAGGCGAAATTGTTGACGAAGTTGAGCGGATTCTTGATCTCATGCGCGATGCCGGCGGTGAGCTGGCCGAGGGAGGCGAGCTTTTCGGTCTGCACCAGCCGGTCCTGGGCTGCGCGCAAATCGTCGAGCGATTTGGCAAGCTCCCGTGTGCGGTCCTGCACCTCGTTGAACAGGCGCGTATTCTCGACCGCGATCACGGCCTGATCGGCGAAGGTCTTGAGCAGGTTGATCGCCTTGTCCGGAAAATGACCGGGCTCCCGCCGCGTGACGGCGATGGTGCCGATCGCCACGCCGTCGCGCAGCATCGGCACCACGAGGATGCTGCGATAGCCCCGCGTCCGCGCCAGCTCCTTCATCGCCTCGGTGAGGTCGGGCTCGCTCTGCATGTCGCTGCGGAAGGCATATTCTCCGCTTCGGGCCACCCGGCTGTGAATGCCTGACGCGGACAGCGGCGTCGGGAAGGAACTGAGCAGGCCGGCATTGCCTGCTTCGTTGTCGGTGGTGAAGGCGGCCAGATGCAGCATGCCGCCGATGACGCGGGTGACGGTGGAGGAATGCCCGCCGATCAGCGCCTTGGCGCTGTCGGAGATCGCCTGGAACACCGGCGTGACGTCGGCAGGCGAGGCCGCGATCACCTTGAGGATGTCGGCGGTCGCGGTCTGACGCTCCAGCGCCTCCCGCGTCGCATTGAACAGGCTGACATTCTTGATCGCGATCACGGCCTGGTCGGCGAAGGTCTGCAGCAGCCGCACGTGATGTTCGGCGAACGCACCGGTCGCCCGGCGCGTGGCGATGATGATGCCGATGGCCTCGCCCTCGCTCATCAGCGGCGCGAACAGCATGCTGCGATAGCCGCGAGCACGCGCAATATCGCGCGCGGCGGGCTCGAGCTCGGTGTCGGGCAGTTGCGCGGCCGCGCCCTTGGCGACGAGCTGATAGGGCGGAAACTGCGCGAACGGCACCGGGAACGAGGCCTGCAGCACGCGATCGCCGGCCGGGTCAGTCGGGGTGAACGCGGCAAGATGCGCGGCGCCGTCGACATAGCGCAGCACGGCGGTGGAGAAGCCGCCGATCAGCCGATTGGCATTGGCGGCGATCGCGTCGAACACCGGCTGCACGTCGGATGGTGAGGCGGCCATGACCTTCAGGATGTCCGCCGTGGCGGTCTGGCGCTCCAGGGCGTCGCGCGTCTCGTTGAACAGGCGTGCATTCTCGATCGCGATCACGGCCTGGTCGGCAAAAGTCTGGAGCAGCTGCACGAGATCGGGCGCGAACGCGCCTGTTACGGCACGGGTGACGCTGATCATGCCGACCGGCGTGCCGCGGTTCATCAGCGGCATGAACAGCACGCTGCGGAAGCCGCGCAGCCGCGCCAGATTCCGGTTCAGCTCTGGGACGTCGGCAGCCTCGGTATCGGGAAACTGGATGGTCTCGCCGTCGCGCACGAGGGCAAAGGTCGGGAAGTCCGCGATCTTGCGCGGGAAGGACGCCTTCAGCCCTTCATCCGCCTCCGGACTGGTGGGCGTGAACGCCACGAGGTGCAGCTCGTCGCCGATGAATTGAAGCACGGTGGCGGAGAAGCCGTCGAGCAGGCGCATGGAGCTGGACGCAATCGCCGCGAACACCGGCCGTGCATCGGAGGGCGAAGCTGCGATCGTGTGCAAGATCTCCGCGCTGGCATTCTGGCGATCGCGCGCAACCGCCAGCGCGCTGCGCAGCTGCGCGTTCTCGGCTGCGACCGACTGCAATCGGCGCTCGAGTTCCTCGATTTCGTGGGAAGAGGTGGTCATTTCTCATCCGGCTCGATGCCACGACAGGCGTGACACCTCGGCGGATTATCACATCTTCCGCGACCGGTGCCAGCGTCGGCGGCGTCATTGAATCGAGATGAGCTGATCGATACGACAAAGCGGGCGCCGGGGTTCACCTCTCCCCGCTGGGGCAGGGCTATCGCATATGAGTGCGGTTGCTGTGGCGCATCCTTCGAGACGCCCGCCTTTGGCGGGACCTCAGGATGAGAACGGAGTGCGCGGCAGCACTTTCAACGGACACCGATACAGTTCAGCCTCATCCAGAGGAGACTGCGAAGCGGACGTCTCGAAGGAGACCCGCTTGCTTGGGCCCCGCCACAAAGCCAGATGCGATAGCCCTGCCCGCTGGGGAGAGGTGGACGACGGCGCAAGCCGTTGGACTCCATCGATGACGCCCGTCTCACGTGCCGGGCCGCGACACCTCCGTCTCCTTGCTGGTGATGAACTCCAGCAGCACCGGGATGCCTTCCCTTGTCTTCTGAATGCCGCGCTTGATCGCGGGGATGATGTCCTCCGGTCGCGTCACCCGCTCACCATAGCCGCCGAAGGCGCGCGCCATTGCGGCATAGTCGCCGGAAATGTCGGTCGAGCGATATTTCTCGGTCGAGACCGGCATCACCTTCAACTCGATCGCCATCGAGAAATTGTTGAGCAGGATCGACATGATCGGGATGCGCTCGCGCACCGCGGTCTCGAAATCCATGCCCGTGAAGCCGATGGCCGCATCGCCCCAGACATTGATGCAGAGCTTGTCGGGTTTCGCCAGTTTCGCGCCCATGGCAAGGCCGAGGCCGTAGCCGAGCTGCGTCGTCTTGCCCCAGCCGAGATAGGTGAGGGGGTTTGTCGATTTCCAGAACGGCGAGAGCTGGTCGCGCGGGCTGCCGGCATCGTGGGTGATGATGGTGTTGTCGATGTCGACGGTGTGCTGCAAGTCCCACAGCACGCGATAGGGGCTGAGCGGCGCCTCATTGCTGGTGAGTTTGGGCATCCATTTGGCCAGCCACTCCTTGTGCGAAGCGGCGATCTCGGCTGCGACGGCGGATGCATCCCGGTCCGCGCTGACCGTCTTGCCGATCTCCTCCAGCAGTGCATCCAGCACGAGGCCGGCGTCGCCGACCAGGCCGATCTTGGCCTCGACATCCTTGTTGAGATGGTTGGGATCGAGCGTGGAATGGATGATGGTCTTGCCCTTCGGCATCGCGATGCCGAAATTCGTTTCCGTGAACGAGCAGCCGATGCCGAAGATGACGTCGGCCTCGCTAAGGAATTTCGGCACCGCGCGCGGCACCGCGAGGCCGCCCGAGCCGAGCGAGAGCGGATGGGTTTCCGGAAACGACGATTTGCCGCCGAGGCTGGTGGTGACGGGGATTGCCAGCCGCTCGGCGAGCCGTTTCAGCTGCGGCCAGGCCTGCGCGTAATGCACGCCCTGGCCGGCATAGATTACCGGCCGTTTTGCATTCACAAGCAGGCTTGCGGCCTCCTTCACATGCACGGGGTCGGCGCCGTAGCGGGTGCGCAGCACCGGCGTGTAGTCGAGTGGCTCCGGCACCTCCTCGTTCCACATGTCCGAGGGGATCTCGACGATCACGGGACCGCCGCGGCCGTTCTTCAGCTTGGTGAAGGCGCGGCGGAAGATGTTGGCGACTTCAGCCGCCAGGATGATCGGCTCGGAGGATTTCGCGAAGGGCTTCATCGCCTCGCTGGAATTGAAGTTCGGCTCGATATGCGCAAGCCGGCGCTGATAGCCCATCGGCAGCACCAGCACGGGAACGGATTCGCCAAAACACTGCGCGACGCCGCCCATCGCGTTCTCCGCGCCCGGTCCGTGCTGCATGCAGAACGCGCCGATCGAGAGCCCCGACGTCACGCGCGAGATCGCGTCCGCCATGTGGATGCCGACGCGCTCCTGCCGCACCATCACGGGACGGATCTCGGCTTTGGCCGCATGCTCGATCAGATGGTTGACCGGATAGCCGCAGAGGATCTCGATGCCCTCGCGCCTCATGATTTCCGCAATGGCGGTGCCGAGCTTCATGGCGTCTCTCTCCCCTTAAGGCTTGACCGGTTGATCCGGCCGGTTGGGCAGAGAGGATCAGGAATCCCGCGAAGCGTAAAGCGCGAGCGGCGAGTGCGGCGGTAGGCCAGCTATGCACCGCGAGCGTGCGCCGGCTCCGGCTGGCGAGAGTGGCCGCGGCCGAACGTCGCCCGCCCCACGGGCTGCAGCAGGCGCCTGGCAGCAACGAGATCGGGCGTTTCGAAGCCTTCGGTGAAATCGTCATAGATCGGGGCGAGCAGTCGGATGGCCTTCGGCCTGCGACCGGTCTCGATCCAGTGTGCTGCGAGATCGGTGGCGATCCGCAACTGGAATGTCATGGCGCCTATGGCGCGCGCTTCCGAAAGCGCCTGCTGCAGCCGCTTTTCGGCGCGCAGCGGCTCGCCGGCGCGGAAGAGGACCGATGCCTCGACGCGTTGAAGTTCGGAACGGCACCAGCGCTCTCCCTGGCGTTCCTGATGGCCGATGGCCCGCGCGACGGTCTCGTGCGCTTCCGCGATCCGCCCTTGCCGCAAAAGGGCGCGGACGAGGACGGCGAGATAACTGCCGATCCGCATCAGGAATCGGCATTCGATCAGTTCATCGATCGCGGCTCGAATATCCTCCACCGCGCGTGGATCGCCGCGCAGGTCGCGAAGGCAGGCGGAAAAATAGCGCTCGACCGGAACCCAGCGCGAGATGCGCTCGCGTTGCAGGTTACGACGCAGGCGTTCGGTGAAGCTTTCGAGTCCATCCAGATCGCCGGTTTCGAGCGCAACAGGAAGTGCGGCGAGCCCAAGTGCATTCGACTGCGACACCCAATGGCCACTGCGATCCGCGGCATCGACGGCGTCGCGGGCCAGCCTCGCCGCGTAATCGGCTTGTCCTTGCATCCACGCTACGAAGGGCAGGTTGAAACGGACGGTGATGAACCGGTAGACCTCGTTCGCATCCTTGCGCGAGCGGCCTTCGGCCAGCGAATAGGTTGCCGCAAGACGATCGAGAACGGGGCGGCTCTTGCCCAACTCGCCGGCAAAGGCGCGCGCCCAGGCCAGAGCCCGATCGGCCTCCGACGTTGCCGTCAAATCGCGGTCGCGGTCGGCTAGCTCCGTCGCTTCCTCGAGACAGATTATGGCGCGCGGAACTTGGCCGATCTGCAACAGGTAAAAGGCAAAGCCGACCAGCGCGCGCTGCTGATATTCTATGCTGCCGGCCCGCCTTGCAAAGGCGATTGCATCGAGCCAGGCGACCTCGTTCTCATTCGACATCTTGCGGGCGTAGAACAGGCTCCATCCGAGGGCGCAGGCGAGCTTTGCCTTCGACAGATCGTCGCACGCGATGGTCTTCGCCAAGGCGAGCGCCACCTCCAACCGTGTCTGCGCTTCCGACAGGATGGACGTCTCCGACCACAAGGTGATCGCCGCAACCGCCAGCCTGATTCCGAGGACAGCATCGCCTTCGGCGTTGAATGCCCATGAAAGAGCGGCCCGCAAGTCGGCGATGCGGCCAAGGTAGCGCTGGGTCCAATCGGCCGGCTCACGCCAATGCCACTCCTCCTCGGATCGCTCGAACAGCGCGAGGACACATTGCGCATGACGGAGGAGCGCGCGGTCGCAGGCGGGATCGGTCTGGCGTCGCTCGGCGGCATAGCGCCGCGTGCTGTCGAGCAGCCGATAACGAAGGCTCGCTCCGCCGGCCTGTGTGCCCAACAGCGACTTGGCGACGAGGCTACCGAGACTGGTGACGACGTCGACGGGGGTGAGCCCTGCCACCTCCGCAACGAAGACCGCATCCTCAGCTTCGAACGCGTCGCGGAACACCGATAGCAGGCCGAACAGCCTGGCCTCCTTTTGTGGCAGCAGCCGGAAGCTCCAGTCGATCGTCGCCATGAGGGTCTCGTGGCGCGGCGGGGCGCCCTCGGCGCTGGCGGCGCGAAAACCGAGGTTCTGATCGAGCAGCGCCACCAATTGGCGAGGATTGAACGTGCCGATCTGGGCTGCCGCCAATTCGATGGCCAGCGGAAGGCCGTCAAGCGAACGGCAGATCGAGCCGATGGCCTCGCAATCATCATCGACGAACCGATAGTCTGACCATTCGGCGGCGCGGCGGACGAACAGCTGCACCGCCGGGAATGCCACGGCCTGGTCGACGCTCAGGGTGCAGCCCGGTTTCGGTGAGGCCAGCGCGCCAAGCCGCACAATATGCTCGGTGGCCGTGCCGAGCGGTTCCCGGCTCGTCGCCAGCAGCCTGGATGGCGACGTGTCCGTCATGAGCTTGCCGGCGAAGATCGTGGCGGCGGGCAGCACATGCTCGCAATTGTCCAGGATGAGCAGCATCTGCCGCGACCTCAGAAAATCGAGGGCCGCAGCCAGGCCGTTGTCCGTATTGCCCCTGATGCCGAGTGCCGTCACCAGCGCCGCGCCGAACAGCGTCGGATCGGAGATCGCGGCGAGATCGACGAAGCAGACCCCGTCGCGGCACCGCGGCGCAAATGCTTGGGCGACTGCTACGGCAACCGTTGTCTTGCCGATCCCTCCCGCACCAACCAGGGTCACGTGCCTGTTGTCCGTCAACAGATCGGCGATGGCGACGATGTCCGCTTCACGACCAACGATGCCGCGCAACAATGGCAGCCTGGACGAGGGGACTGGATCGGTGAGCGCAAGATCGTCCCCGATTTCGCCGATGCTGATTTGAACGTCCGCGATGAACTTGTACCCGCGGCGCGCCACGGTCGCGATGTAGACGGGCTCGGTCTGGGTATCGCCCAGCGCGCGCCGCAAGCTCCACATGTTGACCTTGAGATTGCTGTCGTGGAGGAAGGTGCCCGGCCAGGCCGCCGCCATCAATTCAGTCTTGCTGACCAGCTCGCCCCGGCGCTGCACCAGCAGCTGCAAGAGCTCGAATGCCCGTCCGCCTAATTTGACGGGGCGTCCGTCGAGAAGCAGCAGCTGGCGGCGGGGAACCAGCCGAAAAGGGCCGAAACAGTATGTGAGTTCCTGTCGGCGTGTGCCCCGTTGCCGTGTCTCCGTGGCAGCCCGCATTGCTCATTGCCAATCGATCGATGAGATCGCTCTGCAATTATCATGCGCTGCAAGATTGTTGGAGTGAGCTGTTCTGAATTCGCACGATTGCGATGGGGTATTTGCCCGCAGGATGGCCGCGACAAAACCGCTCGCAGGTGGCGCCGGCTATTTCTTGGGAGCGCCAAGAACCGCCATGCGCATGACTTCGACGCCGCCATCGGCAAGTTCCGGAAGCTTGGCGAACCAGTTCTTCACATAAGGCGTGGCGTTGTGCGCGTCGAAATCGGCCTGGCTTGCGAACACCTCGTAGAAGATGAAATGGCCGGGTTTGGCGCGGTCTTCCTGGAGAAAATAGACGAGGTTCTTGGGATCGCCGCGAACCAGATCAACCAGCGGAAGCGTGGCCGCACGCAACGCGCCTTCCTTCCCTGGCTTGGCGCGCACCTGCGCCACCACCGAATAGGCGCCTTCCGGAATCTCCTGATAGCGCACGCGCGGGCCTTCCTGGGCCACGGACGGCGCCACCGTCATGGCCATCGCGGCGGCGAACAGCAGCGAACGATGCGAATTGCGGACGAGGATTTGCATGATGAAGTCTCTTACGTTGAGATCGTGGGTGCCTTGTCGGGCGACCAGCGGAAGCCGGTCGCCCGAGTCTGACGTCAGCGCACGATTGTCTGCTGCCGCTTTGCCAGGGCCTCGCTGAAACGCTTCTTGACCGGGCCGAGCGCCTTGACGAATTCGAGCTGTTCGCCCTCGGGCCCTTTGCAATAGATCAGCTCCCAGCCGTTCGAGGGTTCCGCGGTCACCCGATTGGTGTTGGCGCTCTCGGGCGCAGCCTTGCGGTCCGCTTCGGTCATGACACGGATGGTGCGGTTCGCTCTCACCTGCGTCATGCCGTGGCGCGCCGACTCGGCTTCGAGATCAGTGATGAACCTGTTGAAGTCGACGTCGTCGCGAACATAGAAGCAGATGTGCATCATGCGCGGAAACGCGGGACTCATGTGCTCCACCGGTTCGGCAAAGCTCTTCGCGCTGCCCATGGGCTGATCGGCCTCGCGATATTGCAGCAGCTCGAGCACCATGTTGTCGAACTGGATGAAGCGGACGTCGAGCCGCTGCGCTCCGCTTCTGAGGTCGGGAACGCCGATGGTTCGCGGATTGACCCCGCGTGCATTCGCCTCGATCTCCTGGTCGGCCAGCAGCGTGTTCTGCACCCCGTCGCCCTGGAAGTCTCCATGACGGAACACCTCCGTGCCGCCGAGCACCTCCGTGTAGAATCGATAGGCGCGCTCCATGTTCTGGACCGTCAGCCCGAAATGCTGGACACCCTGGAGCCGCGCGCCGAGCGGCGACTCGTTGAGTGCGGCTGACGCGCCGCCGCTGTCTCGCGTCGCGGCCCGCGTATCCGCCGCTGTCCCGGCAATGACGCCCGTGACCACGGCTGCGCCGGCGGTTTGCAGCAGGGTGCGGCGGCCCATCTCGGTCGTGTTGCCTGCTTCATCGGTCATGTCGTTCTCCTTGTCGTTTGATGGAACCTGCAGTGCTCTCGCGATCTCAATCGGCGGCGGGCAGCGGAGCTGCGGGATGGACGAGCCCTTCCGAACGGAGCTCGCGCCAGAAATCGGCGGGAACGGCTTCCTCGAGCGCGGCGCGATCCTCAGCGATGCGGCTCGGGCGGCTCGCACCGGGAATGACGGCCGCCACCACCGGATTGGCGAGCGCGAACTGCAGGCCGGCCGCCTTCATGCTGATTCCATAGCGGTCGGCGATCGCCTTGATCCGCGCCACCTTGTTGAGGATTTCCGGAGGTGCCGGGGCATACTCGAAGTTCGGGCCGCCGACGAGTGCGCCCGAACTGTAGGGGCCGCCGACGACGATCGCGAGCTCGTGTTCCGCCGCCATCGGCATCACGCGCTGAAGCGCTCTTGCATGGTCGAGCAAGGTGTAGCGGCCCGCGAGCAGGAAGCCGTCGGGGCGCGGCTCATCGAGCGCGAGCAGCAGCTCGATCGGCTCGACCCGGTTGACACCGAGTCCCCACGCCTTGATCACGCCCTCGTCACGCAGCCGGTCGAGCGCTTTGAACGCGCCCTTGCGCGCGCTTTCGAACACCGAGAGCCACTCGTCGCCGTAAAAGTCCTGCGCGACGTCATGCACGAAGACGATATCGACGTGGGAGGTCGCGAGCCGCTTCAGACTGTCCTCGATCGAGCGCAGTGTCGCGTCCCGCGAATAGTCGTTCACGATCCTGTTCGGGCGGCCGTATCGGAAGACGCCGCCCTTTTCGCCGAGATCGCGGGCACTGACATCCTCGATCTCGTCCAGGATCAGTCGCCCGACCTTGGTGCTGACGACGTAGTCACTGCGCGGCCGGCCAGCGAGCGCGGCGCCGATGCGGATCTCGGCAAGCCCTGCGCCGTAGAACGGCGCCGTATCGAAATAGCGGATGCCGTCGTCCCAGGCTGCATTCACCGTCGCGAGGGCTTCCTGCTCCGGGATGTCGCGGAACATGTTGCCGAGCGGCGCCGCGCCGAAACCCAGTTGTCCCGGCAGAATAGCCTTGAGGGCCATGTTGCGAGTCCTTCCTCTGTAACGGCGCCGACCATCGCGCGATCGATCTCAGTCGGTTGCAGAGGTGTCCGCACTTCTGATGAAGGCCGCGACCTCACGCGGATGCGCTAGCATCACCGCGTGGCTGCTCTTGATCTCCGTCACTTTCGCGCCCGATCGCTTGGCCATGCTGCGCAGTAGGCTCGGAGGGATAATGTGATCCTGCATCGTCACCATGTAATAGGTCGGCTTCGTCTTCCAGGCCACGCGCTCGACCTTGGTCTGGACCGCCTGCAATCCAAACGGCAACTGCGCCGCAGCCATGAAGCGGCTCGTGGCCGGGTCGACGCCGGCGGCGAAGGAGGTCGGGAATTTATCGCGCTCGACGAAAAGATAATTGCCCTCAGTGACCAAGGGACCCTTGTGCTCGCCGGGCGGCACGGGTGCTTCCGACAGCGTGCTGACCGACTCCCCGACATCGGGAGCATATGCCGCGAGATAGACCAGGCTACGAACCTTCGGATTGTCGCCGGCTTCCGTGATGACCATTCCACCATAGGAATGCCCGACCAGAATGACCGGATGCCGCGCCTTGGCGATCACGCGCTCGGTCTCCGCGACATCGTCACGAAGCGAGATCGTCGGCTGCTGGACCACGAGCACTTCATAACCCGCCTTCGAGAGAATGTCGTAGGTATCCTTCCAGCCCGATCCGTCGACGAAGGCGCCGTGGACGAGGACGATGGATACGGCCCTCTCGGCCGCGACGGCGGTGGTTGCCTTGGGCTGTTGCGATCGACAGCGCAGCAAGCGCAGAGATAAGCGGCTTCATATCAGGCTCCAATCATCGATGCGGCGGCATTGCCGTTGACGAGCCCACCACTAGCTCACGCCGGCACTGCGGTATTTCCGATTCCTGCGCGATGACCGACGCATCTTGCTCATCGCGGCGAGATCAGCGCTTCAAGATCATCGAACGCATGGTCCAAGTCTCTGGCTCGCTGCCGTTTTACCTCTTTTAACCGCGCAGCCTCTGGACTTCGCAATCGCCGCTTGTGAGAAATTCGCGGTCGGCGTGGCAGTGACCGCGGCTGTAACTCAGCACCAGACGCAATGCTCGCCGGCGATGCGGGGGCCGGGATTCGCCGCAACTGAAGCGGAGATCGTGATGGCGCTCGTGACGCATGGAGATCAGAAATATCAGAACAGCGAGAAGCTCGCGGCAGCCAGCGACTGGCCGGGGCTGGCCATCGAGCACCGCAAGTTCGAGGCGGGGCGCCAGGCGACACCCGTTCCCATCTGCACCGAACTCGTGATGCTGCTGTCAGGCGGAGGGATGGTCTGTCGCGCCGGCAACGGCGAAGTCCAGAAGAGCTTGGCGCGGCCGGGCATGAGCTACCTCGTCCCCGTAGGGACGCAGGAGAGTCATCTCGAACTTTCCGACCGGATGGAATGTCTTCATCTCTATCTTCCCCCGGCGCTGTTGGACCAGAGCGCTCTTGCGGATTTCGACATCGATCCGGCAAAGGTCGAGATCGCCTACGCCCACGGCCTCGCGGACCAGGTGCTCTTTCACATTTGCTCGCCGCTTCGCGACCTGCTGCATCGTCCGCGCCAGCCGACCGACGCGCTGTTCGTGGAGGGAATCCAGGTCGCGCTCGCCGCGCATCTTCTCGGCAATTATACGATCGACCGCTGGCGCGCGCCTGAAAAGGCGCCATCGCTCGATCCGCGACGCCTTCAGCGCGTGCTGGATTATATCGAGGCCTCTCTCGGCGACGATGTCAGGCTCGAGGATCTGGCGGCTCAGGCCTGCCTCAGTCCCTATCATTTTTCGCGATTGTTTCGCGAGGCGACCGGGCTGTCACCGCACCGTTACGTGACCGATCGCCGCGTCCAGGCGGCGCGGCACGAACTTGCGCGCGACCGCTTGTCCCTGGTCGAAATCGCCCTGGAGTGCGGTTTCGGCTCGCAGGCTAATTTCACGCGCGTGTTCCGCAAGGCCGCCAGTCTCACACCGGGACAGTATCGCGAATTGTGCTGCGGCCAGGCCGACGTGAAGAGCGATCCTTCCGATACGGCACTGCGCAGAGATTGCGCATGATTCCGCAGGAATCGGGAATACGGCTCGGCCTCTATCAGGCAGTGCTGTTGTGCCGACGAGATCCGCTAGGAGACATATCGATATGATCGAGCTCACGGTAAACGGGATCAAGCGTAGCGTCGACGTTGTTCCCGAGATGCCTCTGCTCTGGGTGCTGCGTGACGAACTCGGCATCACCAGTCCCAAATACGGCTGCGGTGTTGCGCAATGCGGCGCCTGCACCGTTCACATCGATGGCAAGGCGGTGCGCTCATGCCAGGCGCATATCGGCGAGGTCGCCGGCAAATCGGTCGTCACGCTCGAAGGGCTGGACAACAAGGAGCAGAACCCGGTCCTGCAGGCCTGGATCGAGCATCAGGTCCCGCAATGCGGCTACTGCCAGACCGGTCAGATCATGCAGACCATCTCGCTTCTTGCACGGATCTCCAAACCAACCGACGAGCAGATCAATCAGGTGATGTCGGGCAATCTCTGCCGCTGCGGGACCTATCCGCGCATTCGCGCGGCGATCCATGCGGCGGCGTCCAGGAAGATGGCGGAGAAGTGAGATGGGCCGCATGCAGAGCCTTTCCCGTCGCGCCTTCGTTTTCGGCTCCGCTGCCGTCGCCGGCGGCATTGCCTTCGGCGCCTATGGCAATGCCGAAGCCGCGGCGCCAAGCGCCAGCGACAATCCGCTGGCTGCGGGCCTCGGGCCGGATTCCGTCACCTTCAATCCCTGGGTCGAGATCAGTCCGGACAAGATCACGCTCATCGCCCAGCACGCCGACATCGGGCAGGGCGTCGGCTCGGTGCAGCCGATCATGATCGCCGAAGAGATGGACCTCGATCCCGGGCAGTTCGAAGTCCGCTTCGCCGGCCCGAGTCCCGCCTATTTCAACACCGGGTTCAAGGAAGAGCTGGCGCCGTTCCTCGCCTCCGATCAGAGTCCCGCGGCCGAAGCGGGTCGCGCCGAGGCGCTCGAAGGTCTTCGAAAGTCCGGCCTGCAGATGACGGGCGGCTCGAGCACGATCCCTGACACTTATGAGAAGTTGCGCATGGCCGGGGCCGTGGCGCGCGAGACGCTGAAGGCGGCTGCTGCCGGGCGTTCCGGTGTCGCGGTGGCCGACCTGCGCACCGAGTCCGGTCACGTGATCCTGCCCAACGGCTCCAAAATTGCTTATGTCGCGCTGGCGGCCGAAGCCGCAAAAATTCCGCCGGTGCTCGATGCCAAGCCGCGCGATCCCTCGACCTGGCGCATGCTGGGCAAGCCGATGCAGCGCCTCGACATCCGTGCGAAGGTGATGGGCGAGCTGAAATTCGGCATCGACATGAAGATGGACGGCATGCTCTACGCCTCCGTCAAGCTGAACCCCGGCAAGGGACAGCCGCTGAAATCCTACGACGCCAGCAAGGCGCGCGCGATGCCGGGCGTGAAGAAGATCCTCGAGATCAAGAACGGCGTTGCGGTGATCGCCACCAACAGCTGGTACGCGATGAAGGCGGTCGACGCGATCGCATGCGAATGGGCGCCGTCGGCCTATCCCGCCGAGCAGGCCGGCCATTGGAAGGTCCTGGAATCATCGTTCAAGCCGGAATTCCTCGGCAAGGAATGGCGCAAGATCGGCGATATCGAAACCGGGCTGAAAACGGGGAAGCTCGTCGAAGCCGAATATCGCGCGCCCTATGTGGCACATCAGCCGTTGGAGCCGCTCAACGGGATCGGCCTCGTTACCGATGCGGGGATGGAAATCTGGGTCGGCCATCAAAGCCCGCGCTTCGTGCAATGGGTCGCGGCGACCGCGATCGGCCTCAAGCCGGAACAGGTCACCTTCCACAATCAGTGGACCGGTGGAAGCTTTGGCCATCGTCTCGAGTACGAGAACGTTCGCGTTCTTGCCGAGATCGCCAATCAGATGAAGGGCACGCCGATCAAGCTCGTGTTCTCGCGCGAGGAGGATTTTCTCCAGGACATCCCGCGGCAGATCGCGATCGCGCGGCATCGCGGCAGCATCGACAAGGGCAAGATCCTCGCGGCCGATCTGCAGCTGGCCTCGACGGCTCCGCTGAAGGGGCTGCTCGAGCGTTCGGGCACGCCATCGAAGGATCCTGACGGTCAATTGGCGGCCGGCCTCTGGAACGTCTATTACGACATCCCCAATTTCCGGGCCACCAGCTACGAGGCGCAGGGCTTGTCGCCCAGTACGACATGGCGTTCGGTCGGTGCATCAACGGCGGGCTTCTTCACCGAGAGCTTCATCGACGAACTGATCCATGCCGCTGGCCTCGATCCCATGAAGGCGCGGATCGCCATGTGCAACGTGCCGCATTATCGCAAGGTGCTGGAGACGGTCGCGGAGATGTCGGACTGGAAGGGGCCGCTCGGCGATGGCAGGGGCCGGGGCGTCGCGTTCGTGGAGTCCTTCGGGACGCCGACTGCGGAGGTCGTCGAGGTAACGGCGACGGACCGCGGCATCCGGATCGACAAGGTCTGGGTCGCAGTGGACGTCGGCAAGGTGATTGATCCCGTCAACTTCGAGAACCAGGTGCAGGGTGGCGTCGTCTGGGGACTCGGCCACGCCATCAATTGCGAGCTCACTTATTCAAGAGGCGCGGCGCAGCAGACCAACTACAATCACCACGAAGCGATGCGGATCTATCAATGTCCAGTCATTGAAGTTCGCGGGCTCGAGAACGATCCCAAGGTGAGGGGAGTCGGAGAGCCGCCGGTTCCGCCGGCTGCGCCCGCGCTCGCCAATGCGATCTTTGCAGCGACCGGAAAGCGCATCCGCGAGATGCCTTTCAACAAGTTCATCGATTTCGTGTGAGGGGATGATGAAGAGATCTCTGATCGCGGTGGTGCTCGCCGCCTCGTCAATTGCAGCCCTCACGGGAATTGTCGCGGCCAAGAACGAGACCACGAAGGATATCTTGCCGCCGGGCAGCGTCAGCCGAGTCGTGGGGCTGGAGGCCTGGAAGCGGATCGAGGCCGTGGTGACGCATCCGCGTTGTGCCAACTGCCACGTCGATGCCAAGGCCATCCCGATCTGGACCCCGGCCGGCGAAACCAGGCCGCGCGTGCATGGCATGAACATCCACGGCGGCAAGAGCCGCATCGGCGCCGAGGCGATCCCGTGCTCGACCTGTCACATGACCTCGACGCAGGCGAACGAGCCGGCACCGGCGCCGCCGCGCGCAGGCATCGACTGGCAGCTCGCGCCGGTGGCTTTCATCTGGTTCGGCAAGTCCGGCGCCGAGATCTGCGCGCAGCTGAAGGATCCCAAGCGCAATGGCGGCCGCGACGCCGCCGGCCTCGTCGAGCATTTGCGGCACGATGCCTCGCTGAACGGCTTCATTCCGCGGGGCTGGGCGCCCGGGGCTGGCCGTACGACGCCGCCGGGCACCTTCGAGGATCACGTCAAGGACATGGCCCTGTGGGGCGCCGCCGGACAACCCTGCCCGAACTGACGACCGCGCGCCCTGATGGCGCGCGATCGCATCGGCCGCGCGATCGGCCTGCTCAGACCAGCGAGCCCGCGTGCAAGCTTGCATGGGCGAGCAACGATTGAATCACGACGTTGCTGCCGGGCCCTCCGTCCAGCACATCGATGCCGCCGCCGCCGATCAGCACGTCATCGCCAAGCCCGCCGAGCAGCGTATCGTTGCCGGCGCTGCCGATGAGGACGTCATCGCCGACACCGCCGTCGAAGACCAGATGCGGCCCGCCCGTGCCGACGCCCGACGCGGTGATCACATCGTCGCCGCCGAGGCCATTGATGGTGATGGTATCGTTGAAGTCGAAATTCTCGATCACGACCTGGCTCGCGAGGCCGTCGATCACCAGCGCGCCATGGCTGTTGAGCGACAGCGTGATGACGTCGTCGCCGCCGGTGCCGTTGATCACGATGTTGTCGACCGCGCCATCGCCGCCGGGAGTGCCGGGGACGCCGCCGAGGTCGATCTTCACCTGCGTCACGTCGGTGCCGCTCATGTCGCCGATGGTGATCTTGTCGGCGCCGCCGCGGGCATTGAACGCGATCGTTTCGACGCCCCCCGTGTCCATCGTCACGGAGGCGACGTCGCGCGTCAGCTCGGCGCGGGAGCCGTTGGCGAAGATGTTGATGGTTTCGGCGATGTTGGCGCCGTTGAACAGCAGGGTGTCGCTGCCGGCCTGGCCCTCGATCGTATCGTTGTCGTCACCGGGATTCCAGACGAAGGTGTCGTTGCCTGCGCCCATCAACGCAACGTCGTTGCCGTCGCCGCCGTTGATGAAATCGTCGCCCTGGCTGCCGCGGATGGTGTCATTGCCGATGCCGCCGTTGATCGTCAGCTGCAGCACACCGGCAGCGAGCCCGCTGGCGTCGATGACGTCGTCGCCGGCGAGGCCATTGAGCGTCAGTTGATCGGCTCCATCCATTGCGGTCAGGTGGGTCGCCGCATGCAGGCCGAATACCGTCACGCCGCCGGCATTGCCGCTGACGCCGAACGTGTCGGCGCCCTGGGTCGCATCGACCGCGACGGTATCGACGGCCCCGTCAGGCGTTCCGGCCGAGCCGGCGAGGTCGATGTTGACCCGTGTCACGTCGGTCCCGGTCAGATCTCCCACAGTGATATGGTCGGCGCCGCCGAGGGCATGGATATCGACGTGCTCGACCCCGTGCAGGTCCATCGTGATGTTGCCGACATCGCGCGTCAGCAGGGCGCGGTCGCCGTTCGCCACGAGGGCCATGGTCTCAGCAATGTTGGCGCCGGAGAACTGCAGCGTATCGATGCCGGTGCCGCCCTCGACGGTATCGCTGCCGTCACCCGGATCCCACTTGAAGATATCGTTGCCGGCGCCCAGCAGTGCGGTGTCATTGCCGCGGTTGCCGTCGACGAAATCATTGCCGTCCCCGCCGATCAACGTGTCATTGCCGGCGCTGCCGAGGATCGTATCGTTTCCGGCGCCGCCATCGATGGTCAGGTGCACGATCCCTGCGGCCAGCGTCGCCGCCGAGATCGTGTCGTTGCCGCCGAGGCCTTCGATGACCAGCGCGTCGTTGGCGCCTTCCGTATTGGTAAGAGTAACGGCGGCGGGCAACCCTGCGACCATCACCGAGGTGCCCGAGCCCGATACCTCGATCGTATTGGCGCTGTTCGTGCCCACCAGCGTCACCGTATCGGCTGCGCCGTCGCCGGCCCCGGCCGACCCGAGATCGATATTGACCTGTTTGACGTCGGTCCCAGCCAGATTGTCGATCAGGATGTTGTCGCTACCGCCGCGCGCGTTGATGGTGATGGTTTCGATGCCGTTCAGGTCCATCTTGACGTTGCCAACGTCGCGGGTCAGAAGCACGCGTCCGCCGTTTGCCGCAGACAGGGTGATGTGCTCGGCGATGTTCGCGCCGTTGAACAGCAGGGTGTCGGTGCCGGCCTGTCCGTCGACCTTGTCGCTGCCGTCGCCGGGGTCCCACTGGAAGATGTCGTTGCCGGCGCCCAGCAGCGCGGTGTCGTTGCCCTGGTTTCCGTCGATGAAGTCGTTGCCATCGCCGCCCAGCAGAAGGTCCGCGCCATTGCCGCCGAGGATCGTGTCGTTGCCGGCTCCGCCGTCGAGGGTCAAATTGATGAGCGCGGCAAGATTGCCCGTCGCGGTGATGAGGTCGTCACCGCCACCGGCATGAACCACGAGATTCTCGGTGGTGCCGATGTCCAGCGAGAACGGCGCCGGATCGACGCGGTCGAAGCGCACGCGCGTGCCGTTGGCCGTGATGGCGAAGGTCTCGCTGCCGTTGCCGCCGTTCACCTCGGCGGTGTCGATGCCATCGCCGCCTTCCATCAGGTCGCTGTCGTCGCCGGGGTTCCAGATCATGCGATCGTTGCCGGCTTCGCCGAACATCTGGTCGTTGCCGTCGCCGCCGATCAGCACGTCATCGCCCGAGCCGCCGAACAAGAGGTCATTGCCGCCCTTGCCGAACAGCGTGTCATTGCCGGACTGGCCGAACAGCATGTCGTTGCCGGATCCGCCGGTCAGCGTGTCGTTGCCGGCGCCGCCGAACAGGTTCGCCGCTGGGATGGCGCCGTTGCTCTCGTCGATCGTGATGATGTCGTTGCCGTCGAGACCGAAGGCCTGGATCAGTTTGGTGTTGGCGACCGTCGCGGGGCCGCCTTTGATCGCGACCGCGCCATGGTTGACGACGATCGTGCCGGCCGCGTTTCGGCCCAACGCGACCGTGTTGTTGGGGCCGTCGCCGAGGACGGTGAGAATTCCGGCGGAAAAATTCGCTGTGACAGCCATGGGCGCTTCTCGCTCTACGTGATCGAAATAGGCCGCCCGGCGGGATCGTGACGCTTTTCGCGAGGCCGCGGCGAACGGCAGACGACCTCGTCTGTAGGCCGGGACGGTGGTTCCGGCTTCGCGGATATCTTCGGAGGGGCTCCTGTTTTGCTTGAGAACCGCTTGATTTTCGGGAAGGCGAGGTGAAGAAGGCAGTTCACGCAGCCGTGTTTCGCGGCGGCTCGGCCGATTGCCACTTACAACCCGTTGTGTCGCCGACGGGCAAGACACGCCAGTGCTGGGTCGACAGGCGCTCGCAAAATATTCGTATTTACAGAAGTTCGGATTTATCGTACAGGACGGGCATCCCGCCCGCCACGAGGGGCGTAATGACGAGTTTGCCGCGAGGCCTTGCCGTCAAACGCCATTCAGCGACTCACGCCTTCTCCTCCAGCGCGCGGCGGAGCCGTCGGATGATGACGCCGCGGGCGCGGTCGTCGGCGGCCGCGCCGATCCTGTCGTTGATGTCGAGCATGAGCTCCGACATGTCGTTGTGCCAGTCGAGACGGGTCACGGCCTCCGGCGCGAGCCGCCGGCGATGATCGACGTCGAGAATGCGCGGTTCGGGCGCGGCCAGCTCGTAGACGTCGTCCAGCATCGGCTGATAGATCCTGGCTGCGGGAATGATGCGCTCGGCGACGCGTGCGGCCAGTCCCGCGATGGCGTCTTCCTCGCCATGGACCAGGAACAGCCCGCGGGAAATCGGCCGGCGCGCTGCGATCCAGCTCGCGATGCCGGCGCCGTCGGCATGGCCCGAATATTCGTCGATCATGCGGATGCGGGCCGCGACCTTGATCTCCTCGCCCTGGATCCGCACCGCTTTGGCTCCGTTCTGGAGGAAGCGGCCGAGCGTGCCGTTGGCCTGGAAGCCGGCGAGCAGCACGGTCGCGCGCTCGTTCCACAGCCAGCGCTTCAGATGATGGCGGATGCGGCCGGCGTCGCACATGCCACTCGCGGCGATGATGATATGGAAGCCGGACAGGCGCATGATCGCCTTGCTCTCGTCCGCGGTCTCGGTGAACTTCAGATGCGGCGAGTTGAGCAGGCGCGAGACGTCGACCGACGGGTCGAGGCTCGCGGCATGGCGGCGAAACACTTCGGTGGCGCGGATCGCGAGCGGCGAATCCAGGAAGATCGCCGCGGTCGGAATCTCGCCATGCTCCATCAGGTCGACGAGGTCGACGATCAGCTCCTGGGTGCGCTCGACCGCGAAGGCGGGCATCAGCAGTGCGCCGCCCGCCGCCGCGGCATCGCGCACCTCGGCCGCGAGGTGCTTGCGGCGAAGGGCAGGCGACGTGGCCTCGCGGATCCGGTCGCCATAGGTCGATTCGGAGATGACATAGTCGAGGTCGGTCGGTGCCTCGGGATCGGGCTGCAGCAGCTTGGCCTCCGGTCCGACGTCGCCGGAGAGCAGCACGCGCAGCGGACGTGGCGCGCCCGGCTCGGCGATTTCGAGCTCGATCGAGGCCGATCCGAGCAGATGGCCGGCGTTCCAGTAGCGCGCGCGAACGCTTGGGATCACGTCGGTCCAGCGCTCATAATCGACCGCGCGAAACGATTGCAGCGATGCGATCGCATCGGCCTGCGTGTAGATCGGCGCGACCTGCTTGCGCCCGCGCGAAGCATTACGCCGGTTGAGCTGCGCGACTTCCGATTCCTGGATGCTGCCGGCGTCGGGCAGCATGTAGGAGCAGAGATCGATCGTGCCGCGCGTCGCCAGGATCGGCCCCTCGAAGCCGGCGCGCACGAGCTTCGGCAGCAGACCGCTATGGTCGATATGGGCATGCGTGAGCAGCACCGCATCGATATCGGCGGGACGAAACGGAAAGGCGCCGTAGTTTAGCTCCTTCAGCGTCTTCTGTCCCTGGAACAGGCCGCAATCGATCAGGAAGCGGCCGCCTGCGGTCTGGAACAGATAGCTCGAACCGGTCACGGTGCGGGCGGCACCGCAAAATCGAACGGTGATGCTCATGGCCTCGTCTCCGGAGGATGGGGTGTGGTCAATTCGGACCGCAACGCGGCTGCAAGACTCTCGTCGAGCGCAATCGCGTTGGTCGGATGCGGCACGCTGTCGGTCGAGCGTACCGACCGGATGCCGGCTTCAGTGAATGCATGGATCATCGCGGGTGGAAACAGCGCGTGGGTTACGATCGCATCGACGGCGGTCGCGCCCATCGCCGTCAGGGCTTTCGCAGCGGCGATCAGCGTCGTCCCCGAGGAGACGATGTCGTCGATCAACAGCGCGGGCCGTCCCGAGACCAGGCCGGGATCTGCAAAGCTGATTGCAACCGAACGATCACCGTGCCGCGTCTTTTTCGCCACCGTGTGCTGCAGCCGCAGCCGGCTCGCGATATCGCTGACCCAGGGCTCGGACTCCATGTCGGGTCCGATCACGATTGTTGCGGGGTCGACGCCGCCCGTCGCCAGCGCGTTCGCGATCGCCGGCATGGCGGACAGGTTCTCCGCTTCGATGCCTGGAAAGATCAATCTGATGTCGGGGGTACGATGCAGGTGCGCGTCCACGGTGACGACGCGGTCGACGGTCGTCGCGAGCAGTTTGCCCATGGCGCGCTGGCTGATGGCTTCGCCCGCATGAAACGCGGCATCCTGCCGCATGTAGCAGAGATAGGGCGCGACCAGCACCAGCCGCTTCGCGCCGCCACGCCGCAGCGCCTCCGCAGCGAACAGCAGCGTGATCAGCTTGTCATTGGGTTGATCGAGCGGAACATAAAGGATCGTGGTGTCGGTCGTCGGCGCGACGGCGACGCGCAGCTCGCCGTCCGGAAAGCGATGCACGGCGATCCCGGCGCAGGCAAGCCCGAGCCGCGCCGCAAGCCGCCTCGCCGCATCGCTGCCGCTGGGCAGTGTCTGGAGCGCGATCGTGCTCACGACGCCGACTTGTCCTGCGGGGCCGTGTGACCGTTGACGACGTAACCGGTCTCTTCAATGGCGGCATCGGCCGCCAGGTCGTGCTCGGGGCGGTCGAAGGTGTAGACGCGATAGAGCGGCTCACCCTGCTCGACGCGATCGCCGATCTTCTTGAACAGGCGGATGCCGGCACCCTTGTCGAGCGGGGCGCCAGCGGTGCGGGCGAGGCGGTTCAGACGCAGGCAGTCGATCGCGGACACCGTGCCGTCGCGCGCTGCCTTGACGTCGAAGCTGAGCGGGCCCAGCTCGTTGCTGGAGGTCGAGGGGCCCTGGGCGTCGATGATCTTCTGCATCTGCTTCAGCGCCGCGCCGCTGTCGAGCAATTCGCGCGCCCTTGCATAGCCGGCGCCGCCGCGCAGCTTCGGATCGTATTCCAGCAGATGGGCGGCGAGCCGGAGCGACTTCTCACGCAGATCGCGCGGCGCGTCCTTGTCGTTGCCGAGCACGGCCATGACGTCATTGGCCTCGAGCACCGGCCCGATGCCGTTGCCGATCGGCTGGCTTCCATCGGTCATGATCACCTCGACCGAGCGCCCGTAGCGATCGCCCACGAATTCGAACAGCTTGCGCAGCCGCATCGCCTCGACGCCGCTGGTGACCTTCGCGGTCGGCCCGACCGGAATGTCGATCAACAGATGCGTCGAGCCCGCTGCGATCTTCTTGGACATGATGGAGGCGACCATCTGCTCGCGGGTGTCGAGGCTCAGCGGACGCTCGACCGAGATCAGGACGTCGTCGGCCGGCGACAGGTTCACGTGTCCGCCCCAGATCAGGCAGCCGTTGCAGGCCGAGACGATCGCCTTCATCTCCTCGACGCCGACATTCACGCGCGCCAGGACCTCCATCGTGTCGGCGGTGCCGGCAGGCGAGGTGATGGCGCGGGAGGAGGTCTTGGGGATCGGCAGGCCGTGGGCGGCGACGATCGGCACCACGACCATCGAGGTGCGATTGCCGGGGATGCCTCCGATGCAGTGCTTGTCGACGACAACGGGCGTCGGCCACACCAATTGCGTGCCGGCCTGGGCCATTGCCCCGGTGAGGGCGAGCAACTCGTCGCTGGTGATGAAGCTCGCCGAACCGATCAGGAAGGCGGCGATCTCCATGTCCGAGTAGCGATAATGTGCGAGGTCGTTGATGATCTCGCCGATCTCGGCCTGGCTCAACGTTCGGCCGTGGATCTTGGCGCGCACCGCTTCCAGGCTCTCCGGGGGCGAGGCGGGCCTGATCGTCACCAGGGTGCCGGCACCTTGCGCGAAGCGCCGGAAGGCCGGCTCGGAGAGCCCGATCTCGTCCGGGGCCGCCAGCGTGTCGTCATCCGTGATCAGCAAGGTCGCCAGCAGCACCTTGTCGCCGCGACGAAGCTCGACACGGCTGAAGCCGCGGAAGATCTCGGCGCGCAGCGCTTTCGACTGCCTGGAGAGGACGACGACGTTCTCGCGGCCGGTATCGAGCCGGACGCGGCGGATCTTCAATTGGGAGTGCGGAAGGTCTGGATGCATGGACAGGCCGGCAGGGAGAAAACCAGGCCTTCATGCTTAGACGTCGCGGTGCAGATGCTCTTGACCCAGATCATGGCCGGCGCGCCGCTGCAGGCATGGGTGTGCCGTCACGCATTCGCGCCGTTGCAGGCCTGCCGGTCCGGAGATGACGGAGGGGCTGGATGCCGTGGCGATATCGCCGTGTCGGCCGGCCAAATCAGGGATCGGGCGCTATTTGATCGCCGTGCTGATCGCGACGAATTTGTTATTGAGGAGGGCGCCGCCTGTGTTGTTCACGGCCGTGACGATGACCATCGCGATCCCTGCGGCAATGAGGCAGTACTCGATTGCGGTCGCACCACTCTCATCGGCAAGGAAAGACGTAAGCAAGCGCATTGCCAACTCCTGTTCATTCGATCCAACGTCTGGTCGCGTCGTCATCGAATTCACAAATAGATCGAATAAGTCTTTGTGCGCGGCAAAAGAATTAAGCCCGGGCGAGCGCGCCTCCGCTCATACGACGGCATTCATTAAATTAGGGTTCCGCCGCTCCATCCAAATGGATTCAAATCGGCTGGCCCCCGGGGGCTGTCGAGCGCTGGACGGCGTTCGCTGCAACGGTGGCATCGGGGAACGCGTGCCCCTTAACGGACTGTTGACGCTGTTCGCGGGGACATCCCGCTCATCGACGCCGGTGAGCCGCATTCAGGGCGCGCAACATGGCGATACGGGCGAACATCACCCAGCCGCCGCCTGCCTCGGCCGCATTGATCAAGGTCTCGATGGCGGTCTGCCAGTGCACCTCGTGCTGGGCGTCCGCGGGCAGCTGCATGATGTAGTCCGCCGCCTCTTGCAGCGTGAGCAGCGTGCGCTTGTTGCTGACGCGGACGGGATCGTCGAACGCCGTCGACCAGGGCATGTCAGGCCGCCTGGTCCGCGAGGAGGGGCATCACGGCGCGATCGCGGGGGTGATGCGGTCAGCCGGCCTTCTTCGTCCGCGCCGGCGCGCGCACCGGCTTGTCGGCGGCCTTCCTCGGGGTCGTCGCAGCCTTCGCCGCCGCCTCCTTGCCGCCCTTGCCCGAGATCGGCAGCAGCATCTCGCGCTGGCCCTCGACGCGCTTCTTCGGCTTCTTGGCCTTGGGCGTCTCCCTGGCAACCTTCGCCGCAGGCGCGGCGTCCTTCTCGTTCGCAATGCTCTTCTTCAGCGCGTCCATCAGATTGATGACGTTGCCGCCGCTCTTCGGCGTCGCCTTGGCCGCGATCGGCATGCCCGACCGTTTCTTGTTGATGAGATCGATCA
This sequence comes from Bradyrhizobium centrosematis, assembly GCF_045571495.1. Classification (NCBI taxonomy): domain Bacteria; kingdom Pseudomonadati; phylum Pseudomonadota; class Alphaproteobacteria; order Hyphomicrobiales; family Nitrobacteraceae; genus Bradyrhizobium; species Bradyrhizobium centrosematis. The sequence goes on along the minus strand of NZ_CP120703.1, from coordinate 5,010,982 downwards.
GGGCGGTCTCGTAATGATCCTCGAACAGCTCGGGTTCGAACGCGCCGGACTTCTTTTCGACGATGTGCCTGGCGAGATCGAGCATGTCCTTGGTCAGCTTCACGTCCTGGATGTCGTCGAAATATTCCGTCTCGCTGCGGACCTCGTAGGGATAGCGCAGCAGCGTGCCCATCAGGCCGCTGGCGAGCGGCTCGAGCGCGATGATGTGCTCGCGGTTGGTCAGCACCACGCGGCCGATCGCGACCTTGTCCATGCTGCGGATGGTCTCGCGGATCACGGCATAGGCGTCGTGGCCGACCTTGCCGTCCGGCACGAGATAATAGGGGCGGATCAGATAGCGGTTGTCGATGTCGGTCTTCGGCACGAACTCGTCGATCTCGATCGTGTGCGTGGAATCCAGCGCGATGTCGTCGAGCTCGTCCTTGGTGACCTCGATATAGGTGTCGGTATCGACCTTGTAGCCCTTGACGATGTCCTCGGAGGTCACCTCGTCCCCGGTCTCGGCGTCGACCTTGAGGTACTTGATCCGGTGGCCGGTCTTGCGATTGATCTGGTTGAAGGAAACCTTCTCGGTATCCGAAGTGGCCGGATAGAGCGCGACCGGACAGGTCACGAGCGACAAACGCAGAAAACCCTTCCAATTGGCGCGGGGGGCCATGGGCTACTCCAAACGCAACAGGGACGAGCCCCGAGGATAACATCGCCTTGGAGCGAATCATAGCAACCGTCGCCGCGGAATCGTCCAACGGCGTTAATCGCCGGCCTGATGCCCACGCCTGCGGGCCAATGATCCGGAACATCGCGGATGATCAGGCGTTGCCCCGACACTTCATGGCCGCGAGGAGGTCGCGGCAAGCCGACGCGACAGGCAGAGATTGAGGTCACCATGGCAGCCACTCGAGAGCAGAACCGGATCGTGGAAACCCCGACCGAGGCGCGCCAGGGCGAGCCCGGGCCGTCGGTGGCGGCGCTGCTCGCCATCTCGACCGGGCTGGCGATCCTGATCCTTGCCGTCATCTGGTTCGTGTTCTTCCGCACCTGACGGCCGAATCCGGACACCTCGGACCTTTCTGACCGCCGCGCATCGCGGCATGTTGCGCCCGCCCTGCCGCCGGAGCCCGCCGGCGCGGCGGGCGCAGTCGCATTGTCTGGCGACAGGTCGTATATGACCAAAAAGTAACGCGGGCCGGTTCCCGGCGTTCATATTCAGTTCACGCCGGAATTGCTCATCTGGCGCGGTGTTGTCGCGGTCTATTTCTGGAGAGAAACGTGCGCCTGCTCGTTGTTGAGGACGACCCCGATCTCAATCGCCAGCTCACCAAGGCGCTGACCGACGCCGGCTATGTCGTCGATCGCGCCTTCGACGGGGAGGAAGGGCATTATCTCGGCGACAACGAGCCGTATGACGCCGTCGTGCTCGACATCGGTCTGCCGAAGAAGGACGGCATCTCAGTGCTGGAGGCCTGGCGCCGCAACGGCCGCACCATGCCGGTGCTGATCCTCACCGCACGCGACCGCTGGAGCGACAAGGTGCAGGGCTTCGATGCCGGCGCCGACGACTATGTCGCAAAGCCATTCCACCTGGAGGAGGTGCTGGCGCGCATCCGTGCGTTATTACGTCGCTCCACCGGCCATGCCCAGAGTGAGCTCAGCTGCGGCCCGGTCACGCTCGATACCCGGACCGGTCGGGTCAGCGTCTCCGGCAATCCCGTCAAGATGACGTCGCACGAATATCGGCTTCTGGCCTACCTGATGCACCATTCCGGGCGGGTGGTCTCGCGCACCGAGCTGGTTGAGCACCTCTACGATCAGGATTTCGACCGCGACTCCAACACGATTGAGGTCTTCGTCGGCCGCATCCGCAAGAAGCTCGACGTCGACATCATCCAGACCGTCCGCGGCCTCGGCTATCTCCTGACCCCACCGGCTGCCTGACGCGTTCCGGGGCTTGACGGCCAGCCCGACAGGGCCCTTGGTCCGGACATGAGCTCCGACGCCCTGCCATCCTGCGCCTCCCGGGACCATTCCGATGGCCGCTAGTTCGCTTGCCAATCGCCTGTTCCTGTCGGCGACCGCCTGGCTCGTGGTGATCCTGGCCATCACCGGCGTGGTGCTGTCGTCGGTCTACAAGAACGCCACCGAGCGCGCCTTCGACCGCCGGCTCAATCTCTATCTCCGCACCCTCATCGCCGAGGTCGCCACCCCCGACGAGCCGCCGGACCGCCAGTTCCAGTCGCTGGGCGAGCCGCTGTTCGAGCTGCCGCTGTCCGGCTGGTACTGGCAGATCACGCGGACCGACACCGAAAAGCCCGAGGTGCGCTCCTCGCGCTCGCTCTGGGACAAGAAGCTGCCGAAGCTGGAGGAGCAGGGCGCCGAGCTCACCGCCGCCGGCATTCGGCTCGCCTATGTCGACGGACCCGAGGGGCAGAATCTGCGCATGGTGGAACGGCCGGTCGATCTCGGCGCCGACGGCAAATTTCTCGTCAGCGTCGCCGGCGACGACACCGAGATTTTCGATGAGACGCGCAGCTTCGACTATTACCTCGGGGGCACTTTCACCGCGCTCGGCATCGTGCTGCTGCTGACGACGGTGTTCCAGGTCCGCTTCGGCCTCGCGCCGCTCAAACGCATCTCGGAATCCATTGCCGACATCCGCTCCGGGCGCGCGGAGCGGCTCGAGGGTGAATTTCCGGTCGAGATCGCGCCATTGGCGCGCGAGACCAACGCGTTGATCGATGCCAATCGCGAGATCGTCGAGCGCGCGCGTACCCATGTCGGCAATCTCGCCCATGCGATCAAGACGCCGCTCTCGGTCATCGTCAACGAGGCCGGCGCCCACGTCGCCGATCCCTTCGCAGCCAAGGTGATGGAGCAGGCGGACGTGATGCGGGACCAGGTCGCCCACCATCTGGAGCGTGCGCGCATCGCAGCGCGAGTCTCGGTGGTCGCGACCGTGACCGAGGTGGCGCCCGCCATCGAGGCGCTGCGGCGGACCATGGAGAAGATCCATCGCGATCGCGGCATCCTGGTCGAGGCCAAGGCCGATCCGTCGGCGAAGTTTCGCGGCGAGCGCCAGGATCTGGAGGAGATGGTCGGCAATCTCGTCGACAACGCCTGCAAATGGGCGGCCTCGCGTGTCTTCATCGAGGTCCTGGTGGAGACGCCGCCCCAGGCGGGGGCGGGTCCGCGGCTGCGGATCCTTGTCGATGACGACGGCCGCGGCTTGTCGGAATCAGAGCGCGCGCAGGTCTCCCGGCGCGGCCAGCGGCTCGACGAGTCCAAGCCGGGATCGGGATTGGGCCTGTCCATCGTGGTCGATCTCGCCGCACTTTATGGCGGCAGCCTCTCGCTCGGCCGTGCGCCGACCGGTGGCCTGCGCGCCGAACTGGTCCTGCCGGGTGTGTAATCTATTGTTCCCGCTGGATTTTTCGTCCCTGCCGAGGCCCGGCGGAAGTCCCCCGAGAAGATTCGCTCCCGCTTCCTAAACGGCTTCTTAAGTGGGCCCTCCTATGATCGAGCCGGACGCATCCCATGTCCGCCATTTTACCATGCATTACCCGGGCGCATGAGCCAGACATCGATCGAGCGGCTGAGGGAATATCTCGCGCAGCTCCCGCCGCAGTCGCAGGCGCTGCTGATGCGGGAGTTCGAGCGTGCGCTCGAGCGCGGCCAGGATACGGCCGTGGCGACCCTCGTGCTCGAGCAGTTGCGCAAGATCGTCCGTAAGTCCGAAGCCGATGAGGCCCCGCCGCCGCGTACGGACGATCTGTCGCGGCTGTTGTTCCAGGTGCTGGAACCATTCCTGGTGGAAGCGGGCGTCCCGATCCGGGTCGGCCAGATCCGGCGCTCCTCGCTGCAGCCGATCTGGCAATGGCTCGGCCGTGACGGCGCACCGGACAAGGTGAACGAATTCGAGGCCACGCTGGCGCGCATGCCGGCCGACAGTGCGGGGCAGGTCGAAGCCCTCGCGCAGAAGCTCCAGGCAGTGGCTGCGGACGCCATTTTCGAGCTGACGGGTCCTGGCGGCGGGGACAAGTCGCGCGCCCTGGCCCGGGTCGGCCCGCCCAACGTGATCGAGGACCTCTATTCGATCGGAGCGGTGCTTCAGGTCCGGGAGGCCATCGCCGGCCTGAACGAGAAGCTGCCGCGCTTCCTGCGCGCTTTCGGCGATTCCCAGATCGCCTCGGTGACGTCGGCGCTCAACATTCCGGTGCTTCAGACCCCGCAGATGCTGCCCTTCGCGCTGTCGGTCGTCGTGCAGCGGATGACCGCGCCGTGGCAGATCATTCGCCTCGCCATTAAGATTGCCGCCTCCGACGACGAGATCCGCGTCGCGGCCACGCCCTATGGCGTCGCCGTCACGATCGCGCTGCACGATCTGTCCTGTGTTGCCGCCACCCTGCGCATGGACATCAAGCGCGGCCATTTCGACAACGTTGCCGGCAATCTCAAGGCGTTGCACGACGGCGTGCGCGGTCTGCGCACCGAGCTCGACCTGCGCAACGATTCCGCCTGGGGCAAGCAGCTGACCTCGATCCGGGCCGACATCTCCAATGCGCTGCAATCCGAGATCGACAGCGTTCCCGGCCGCGTCCGCCGCATCCTGCGCCAGCGTCCCGAGAAGGACATTCCGCCGGGCGCGCGGATCGACAGCACCGAGGTGGAAGAGACCGTGGCGCTGATCGATTTCGTCGCGACCTGCCGCAACTACGCGAGCGAGCTTGCGATCAACGAGGTGACGCTGCGCACCTATTCCGACCTCCAGCAATATGTCGAACGCTCGACCGAGCAGCTGGTGCAATCTCTGCGCGCGGCCGATCACAAGGTCCGGACCTATCGGCAGCAGCAGGTGCAGGCCGCGATTCGCTTCTGCCGGGTGCTGTTTGGCGATGATTATGCCTCGCTGATGAGCCGCGCCGCGGAGAACGCCGCTACGGGCGAGCGCAAATCGTCGCGCGCCAGCTGATTCAAGCGCATATTTTCCTGATCACAATTTCTGGTTGACCTTGTCGGTGGCGCGCCGTACGGTTCGCGTGCAAGTTCGGGGAATTTCTACTTGTGCGCATGAAACCCGTTATCAGCTCGATCGAAATCGAGAACCGCGTCGTCGTTGCCAAGTATCAGAGACTGATGGTCGGCGCGAAGGTGGTGCTGGTCGAGAAGGCGAGCGGTCGGCAATTGTCCGAGACATGCACCAGGGTCTCATCGCCGGTTCCGGTCGGCGCGCTGCGCATCAGATTGCCGGATGTCATGAACCCGGGAACATACTTCCTGAAGGCCTTCAATGGGCGCGGCGAGGACGCCGCGCAAAGTGCGGATTTCGAGATCCGCTAAGCCGTTGGCTTTTCAACGTTTCGGGAGCCGCGCGCGCTCGCGTCGAATTGACAATTGTCAATTGCCGCCTCGTCCGGCCGTGGTGTAAAGGCACCTATAGGCGCTGTTCGTGCGCTCCCGGAAGCTTGCCAGATGACGCTATGGTTCGTGTTCGCGCTGATGACGGTCGCGGCGATTTTCGCCGTGCTCTGGCCGCTTGGCCGCAAGGAACGCGCGCAAGACGGGGGTAGCGAGGTCGCGGTTTACAAGGACCAATTGGCCGAGATCGAGCGCGATCTCGGTGCGGGACTGATTGCCGCCCCGGAAGCCGAGGCGGCGCGCGTCGAGATCAGCCGCAGGCTGCTCGCCGCGGCCGCGAGCGAACCCGCGGTGGCGCCGACCTCGAATCTGAAATGGCGCCGTGTGGCGGCGGTGCTGGCGCTCGCCGGTCTGCCGCTCGTTGTGATCGGCGTCTACATGCCACTCGGCTCGCCTCGGCTTCAGGACTTTCCCTTGGCGCAGCGGGAGCGCGGATCCGGGTCCGGCATGGCGCAGTCGCTCGAGAATCTCGTCGCGCAGGTCCAGGAGCATCTGGAGAAGAATCCGACCGACGGGCGCGGCTGGAACGTGCTCGCGCCTGTGCTGCAGCGGCTCGGCCGCTTCGACGAGGCAGCGCGCGCCTATCGCAATTCGCTCACTTACAATGGTGAAAGTTCCGAGCGCCGTGCGGATCTCGGCGAGGCCATCTCGGCTGCCGCCGGCGGCGTGGTGACAGCCGAGGCCAAGACCGAGTTCGAGCGCGCACATGCGCTCGACGCCGACGATCCCAAGGCCAACTATTTCCTGGGGCTCGCCGCCGAGCAGGATGGCCGCAAGGACGAGGCGGCCAATATCTGGCGCGCGCTGCTTGCGAAGGCGCCGGCGGACGCGCCGTGGCGTGCCCTTGTGCAGTCCTCGCTGGCGCGGGTCGGTGGCGGCGGCACGATGCCGGCGCTGTCGGACGAGACGATCGCCGCTTCCAGGGACATGGCCGAGGGTGACCGCAACGCGATGGTGCGCGGCATGGTCGAGCGTCTGGCGACCCGATTGAAGCAGAACGGCGACGACGTCGATGGATGGCTGCGCCTGGTGCGCGCTTATCTCGTGATGGGCGAGCGCGACAAGGCGATGGGGGCGTCGGCCGATGCCCGGCAGGCCGTTGCCAGCGATGCCGAGCGGCTGCGCCAGCTCAACGAAGGCCTCAGGACACTCGGGCTCGGCGGATGACGATGCCGGCACGAGCGAAGCGGAGAACGGATAAGCCATGACGCGCAAGCAGCGACGTATGACCATCATCGGCGGCTCGCTCGCCGTGCTCGCGCTCGCGGCCGCGCTGGTGCTCAACGCACTTCGCGACTCCATCGTGTTCTTCTCGACGCCGACAATGGTCGCCGAGAAGCACGTCGCGCCCGGCAAGCGGTTTCGCCTCGGTGGGCTGGTGCAGCCCGGCTCGCTCCAGCGCGGCGACAACCTTGCGGTGACCTTCGAGGTCGCCGACGGCAACGCCAAGCTGCCAGTGGCCTACAAGGGTATCCTGCCCGACCTGTTCCGCGAGGGGCAGGGCGTCGTTGCCGAGGGCGCGCTCGATGCCAATGGCGTGTTCAAGGCCGATACCGTCCTTGCCAAGCACGACGAGACCTACATGCCCAAGGACGTCGCCGATGCCCTGAAGAAGCAGGGGCATTGGAAGGACGATTACGGCGGCAAGACTTCCGACAGCGGCAAGACGTCCGATGCGGGCAAGCCCGCGGCGACGACCGCGCAGGGCAATCCGCAAGGAGCAGTGCGGTGATCGCAGAATCCGGACATTACGCGCTGGTGCTGGCGCTTGGGCTCGCACTGATCCAGTCCGTCGTCCCCCTGATCGGCGCGCGCCTGCGCGATGCCGCGCTCATGAACGTGGCGCGCTCCACGGCGCTGGCGCAGCTCCTGTTCGTCGGTGGCTCGTTCGTCGCGCTGGTGATGCTGCACGTGAACTCGGATTTCTCGGTCGCCAACGTGTACGAGAACTCCCATTCGATGAAGCCGCTGCTCTACAAGATCACCGGCGTCTGGGGAAACCATGAAGGCTCGATGCTCTTGTGGGTGTCGATCCTCGCGCTGTTCGGCGGGCTGGTCGCGGCCTTCGGCAACAATTTGCCGCTGTCGCTGCGCGCGCACGTGCTCGCCGTCCAGGCGTGGGTCGCCAGCGCATTCTATCTCTTCATCCTCGTGACCTCGAACCCGTTCCTGCGCATCGCCAGCCCGCCGATCGAGGGACGCGACCTCAATCCGGTGCTTCAGGACATCGGCCTCGCCGTGCATCCGCCGATGCTCTATCTCGGCTATGTCGGCTTCTCGATCTCGTTCTCCTTCGCGATCGCCGCGCTGATGGAGGGACGGATCGACGCCGCCTGGGCGCGTTGGGTGCGGCCGTGGACGCTGGTCGCCTGGATCTTCCTGACGCTCGGCATCGCCATGGGCTCGTACTGGGCCTATTACGAGCTCGGCTGGGGCGGCTGGTGGTTCTGGGATCCGGTCGAGAACGCCTCGTTGATGCCCTGGCTCTCTGGCACCGCGCTGCTTCATTCGGCCCTGGTGATGGAGAAGCGCAACGCGCTCAAGGTCTGGACCATCCTGCTGTCGATCCTGACCTTCTCGCTGTCGCTGCTCGGCACCTTCCTGGTGCGCTCGGGGGTCATCACCTCGGTGCATGCCTTCGCCACCGATCCAACCCGCGGCGTGTTCATTCTGCTGATCCTCTGCGTGTTCATCGGCGGCAGCCTGTCGCTGTTCGCGGGCCGCGCCACGTCGTTGAAGCAGGGCGGCCTGTTCGCGCCGATCTCGCGCGAGGGGGCGCTGGTCTTGAACAATCTGCTGCTCACGGTCGCCTGCGCGGTCGTGCTGTTCGGCACGCTCTATCCGCTGGCGATGGAGATGCTCGCCGACTTCAAGATGTCGGTCGGTGCGCCCTTCTACAATCTCACCTTCGCGCCGCTGTTCGCCCTGCTGCTGCTCGCCGTGCCGTTCGGGCCGATGCTGGCGTGGAAGCGCGGTGATCTGCTCGGCGTGACGCAGCGCCTGCTCGCGGCGGGCGTCGCCGGGCTCGTTGCCGTCGCCATCGCCTGGGGCTGGGCGCGCGGCGGCAGTGCGCTGGCGCCGCTTGCGATCGGGCTCGGCGTCTTCGTCATCGCCGGCGCCGTCACCGACATCGTCGAGCGGACCGGCCTTGTGCGGCTACCGTTCGCAACGGTGCTGCACCGGGCACGCGGCCTGCCGCGCTCGGCCTGGGGCACGGCGCTCGCGCATGCCGGCCTCGGCGTGGCGCTGATAGGGATCGTCTGCGAGACCACCTGGAACAGCGAATATATCGCGACGATGAAGCAGAACGACGTCGCCCACATCGCCGGCTACGACGTGAAGCTCGACGGTTTGCTGCAGCGTCAGGGCCCGAACTACCGCGAGATGATCGCAGAGTTCAACATCAGCCGCGATGGCGAGCCCGTCAGCGTCATGACGCCCTCCAAGCGCAGCTTCACCACCCGCGGTTCGTCGACCACCGAGGCCGCGCTGCTGACGCGCGGCGCGAGCCAGCTCTACATCTCGCTCGGCGATGCCACGGCCGAGGGCGCCATTGCCGTGCGCATCTATCACAAGCCGCTGGTGCTGCTGATCTGGTGGGGACCGGTGTTGATGGCGTTCGGTGGCGTGCTGTCGCTGTCCGACCGGCGCTTGCGGGTCGGCGCGCCGAAGCCGGCGCGGGCCAAGCAGCGTCTGCAGCCGGCGGAGTGATCTGATGCGCCGGACGATGGCCGCGTTTGTCGCCCTGATGCTGCTGGCCTTGCCTGCGGCGCATGCGGTGCAGCCCGACGAAATCATGCCGGACCCCGCCAAGGAGGCCCGTGCGCGCGAGCTGTCGCGCGAGCTGCGCTGCATGGTCTGCCAGAACCAGTCGATCGACGATTCCGATGCGCCGCTGGCGCGCGACCTGCGGCTGTTGGTGCGTGAGCGCATCGCCGCCGGCGACAGCAATTCGCAGGTGCTCGACTTCCTGGTCGCGCGCTATGGCGAGTTCGTGCTGCTGAAGCCGCGTTTCGAGCGTCAGACCCTGCTGCTGTGGTTGCTCGGGCCACTGCTGCTGATCGGGGGCGGCGTGGCGCTGTGGCTGCAGATCCGGCGTCGCGCGCGCGGCGGTGCCGACGTACCAGCGCCGCCGCTGACACCGGATGAACAGGCGCGGCTCGCGGCCTTGATGTCCGACGAGCCCAAATCTCCCTAGCGAGCGACGTCGTCCTGGCTACGTATTGCTACGTAAGTCGCCGGCCGCCGCCCGCGCGCTTCATGCTATATTGACCTTTGTCTGGAAGCTTGTCGCAACATTCGATTCCAGACTCTGAGTCCCTCCGATGTTCGCGAACAGCAATCTGACGATCCGCTTCCTGGTCGGCGCCGTCGTCGCTGCATTATTGTTTCTGCTGGGCATCGGTGGCGGCACCGGCTTCATCGCGGTGCTTTATCTCAACAACGAGATCACCAGCCTGTCCTCGGACTTCGCGGCGCTGAGCGGCCCCGCGCGCGACCACGCGATGCAGACCTATCAGCAGGCGCAGGCTGCGTTCTCCTACTTCCTGGCCGCCTGCGGCGTGATCGCCGTCCTCGCCGCCGTGATCTGCCTCACCACCTGGTTCGCCGTGCGCAACGGCATCCTCAGTCCCCTGGCGGCGATCGTCCATGCGATGCGCGAGGTCGCCGACCAGAAGTTCGAGACGCCCGTTCCGGGTCTCGGGCGCACCAACGAGATCGGCCTGCTCGCCGGCGCGCTGGAGGTGTTCAAGACCAACGGCCTCGAGCGGCGCCACCTCACCGAGCGGCAGCTGCATGAAGCGCAGCACCAGGCCGAGCGATCGAAATTCCTGGATGACCGGATCAAGCGCTTCAACGATCTGGTCGCCAGCGTCGTCGACAGCGTGGCATCATCGGCGGTGCATCTGAAGAGCAATGCCGAGACGCTGTCGCGCACGGCCAACGACACCAGCACCAAGGCCAATGCGGTGGCGAGCGCCGCGAGCCAGGCCAGCGCCAGCGTGCAGACGGTCGCGGGTTCTGCGGGCGAGATGACCAATTCGATCGGCACGATCAGCCGCCGCGTCACGGACGCGACCCAGCGCGCCGAGGGCGCCGCGTCGCAGGCGGAGAAGAGCCGCGACACCATCCACACGCTATCGGATGCCGCCGACAAGATCGGCGAGGTTGTCCAGCTCGTGCAGGCGATCGCATCGCAGACCAATCTCCTGGCACTGAACGCCACCATCGAGGCGGCACGGGCAGGGGAGGCCGGCAAGGGCTTTGCGGTGGTCGCCTCCGAGGTGAAGAATCTGGCGCATCAGACCAGCAAGGCGACGGAGGAGATCACCTCGCACGTCGCCAGCATCCAGGGCATCACCGCGGAGACGCGCGGCGCGATCGACGGCATCTCCAACACGCTGTCGGAGATCTCGTCTATCATGTCCGGCATCGAGGTCGACACCGCCCAGCAGCGCAACGCCACGCAGGAGATCACGCGCAGCGCCCAGGACGCCGCGCGCGGCACCCTCGACGTCTCCAACCACATCGTCCAGATCACCTCGACTTCCGCGGAGACCGGCCGCATGGCCGCCGAGGCCAGGGATTCCGCGGTCGACCTGTCGCAGCAGGCTGAAACCCTGAAGCGCGAGGTCGACGAGTTCATCGCGAGCGTCAGAGCGAGCTGAGAGTGCCAAAACGCGCCGCCTGCGCCGTCCCGGGAACTCGGTTAAGTTCCTGTGAGATCACAATTTTCGCTGTGCGCTAAACTGCCGCATCCACCTCCTGCCTTCATTACGAAAGTTTAACCCCGCCGCCAGCGCACGGTAAGGCGGAAGACCCCATCTTCAGGTTCGCAAGGTGCTGGCATCCGGCACCGAATGGATTTCAAGGGCCTGGAGATTTCTGCATGAGCGACCGTATCGACCTCTCGAACCTCCCCTCCTACCGGCAACCGCGCCGGTCGGTGTTCTCCGCGCGCAAGTTCGCGCTGATGGCTTCGGTCGTCGCTGGTCTCGGTGCGGCCGTCTATGGCTTCAGCCCGTCGACCTCGCCGGCCGACCTGTTCTCGAGCCCGGCGCATGCGCAGGTCAATAACGAGGTTCGCAAGGTCGAACGTCCCATCGGCTTCGCCGACATCGTCGAGCGCGTAAAGCCCTCGGTGATCTCGGTGAAGGTCAACATCAAGGAGAAGACCGCGAGCAACGATGACGGCGATGATTCCTCCTCGCCGTTCCAGCCGGGCTCGCCGATGGAGCGCTTCTTCCGCCGCTTCGGCGGTCCGGATGGGTTTCCGGGCCTGAAGGGAGGCCGCGGCCGCGTCGTGCAAGGTCAGGGCTCCGGCTTCTTCATCTCGGCTGACGGCTATGCCGTGACCAACAACCACGTGGTCGATGGCGCCGACAAGGTCGAGGTCACCACCGACGACGGCAAGACCTACACCGCCAAGGTGATCGGCACCGACCAGCGCACCGACCTCGCCTTGATCAAGGTCGAGGGCTCCTCGAACTTCCCCTTCGCCAAGCTCGCCGACAGCAAGCCGCGGATCGGCGACTGGGTGCTTGCGGTCGGCAATCCGTTCGGCTTGGGCGGCACTGTGACCGCGGGCATCGTCTCGGCAAGCGGCCGCGACATCGGCAATGGCCCCTATGACGATTTCATCCAGATCGACGCGCCCGTGAACAAGGGCAATTCCGGCGGTCCGGCCTTCGACACGAATGGTGAGGTGATGGGCGTCAACACCGCGATCTACTCGCCCTCCGGCGGCAGCGTCGGCATCGCGTTCTCGATTCCCGCGAGCACCGTGAAGAGCGTGGTGGCCCAGCTCAAGGACAAGGGCTCGGTCAGCCGCGGCTGGATCGGCGTGCAGATCCAGCCGGTGACGTCCGACATCGCAGACAGCCTCGGCATGAAGAAGGCCGAAGGCGCGCTGGTGGCGGAGCCTCAGGCCAACGGTCCGGCCGCGAAGGCCGGCATCGAGTCCGGCGACGTGATCACGTCGGTCAACGGCGAGGCCGTCAAGGACGCCCGCGAGCTTGCCCGCACCATCGGCGGCATGGCCCCCGGCGCGACCGTGAAGCTCAACGTGCTGCACAAGGGCCAGGACAAGGTCATCAATCTTACCCTCGGTCAGCTGCCGAACACGGTCGAGGCCAAGGCCGACACCGACGATGACAGCAGCGGCAAGGGCGCCAACCGCGGCACCGACGTGCCCAGGCTCGGCATGACCGTTGCGCCCGCCAACTCCGTGGCCGGTGCCGGCAAGGAAGGCGTCGTGGTCACCCAGGTCGATCCGAAGAGCGCCGCGGCCGAACGCGGCTTCAAGGAAGGCGACGTGATTCTCGAAGTCGGCGGCAAGAGCGTCGCCACCGCCGGCGAGGTCCGCGATGCCATCAATACGGCGCGGACCGACAACAAGAACAGCGTCCTGATGCGCGTGAAGAGCGGCGGCCAGTCGCGCTTCGTCGCCGTGCCGATCGCCAAGGGATAAGCCTCAGGAGGCTTTTGAGATGAAGGGTGTCGGCCGGCATCAGTCGCCCCCGCCGCCGGCGCCCTTCGGGGAAGCAGCGTAACGTCCGCTTCCCCTGCCTACCTTCCGGTGGAATTACGCCCCCCTCCGTCGGAAGGCCTAGGGCGGTGGAGTCCCCCCAGCTTCACCGCCCGCCTTTTTCTCCGTGCCAGAGTCTCCCACTCGGCTTGCATGCGATTGCCGCTCGCGCCATGTTTAGAGAAGGTTGACCTCCTTGACCGCCGCCGAACGCACGATGCGCCTCCTCATCATTGAAGACGACCGCGAATCCGCCGATTACTTGGTGAAGGCGTTTCGCGAAGTCGGACACATTGCCGACCACGCCGCCGACGGCGAGGAAGGCCTCGCCATGGCCGAGAACGGCGATTACGACGTGCTGGTGGTCGACCGCATGCTGCCCAAGCGCGACGGCCTGTCCCTGATCGGCGCGCTGCGCGACAAGGGCAACACCACCCCGGTGCTGATTCTCTCCGCGCTCGGGCAGGTCGACGACCGCATCAAGGGGCTGCGCGCCGGCGGCGACGACTATCTGCCGAAGCCGTATTCCTTCGCCGAGCTCCTGGCCCGCGTCGAGGTGCTGTCGCGCCGCCGCGGCGGACCTGCCGAGGACACGCTCTACCGTGTCGGCGATCTCGAGCTCGACCGGCTCTCCCATCGGGTCGCCCGCGGCAAGGACGAGCTGACGCTGCAGCCGCGCGAATTCCGCCTGCTCGAATACCTGATGAAGCATGCCGGCCAGGTGGTGACACGCACCATGCTGCTCGAGAACGTCTGGGACTACCATTTCGATCCGCAGACCAACGTGATCGACGTGCACATCTCGCGGCTGCGCTCCAAGATCGACAAGGGCTTCGAGCGGCCGCTGCTGCACACGATCCGCGGCGCCGGCTACATGATCCGGGACGGGATCAGATAAGACACGGCATCTATGATCTCCGGACCCTACGCCCGGCGAGCGACTTGGCCGCCTCAGAGACGTACGCCGGTCGTGGCAAATGCGTGAGCGACGGGCTCCTGGACCCGATTCAACAGCATCATTCCCGCAGCCGCGATCACCAGGGACGCGACGCAGCCAAGAAGAAATGCCTTCATCCGCAGCCTCCCGCACCAAATATCCAATGTTTACGCGATATGGCCAGCCGCGCGCAACGCGTTGGTTGCATCAGGGCACAAGCGATTTCAAGGTCTTGAAGATCGGGTCGGCGGAGAACGCGTTGCCATCAGGCCAAGCGACTTGAGCGCGGCATGCAAGGCCAGTCTGTCGCGGCTCACCTGCCGGAACTCGCGCGGAGGCAACTCGTTTGGTCCGTGAACCGGAGGAGCGAACGTGAAATTGCTGACGACGAGTTTGTGCCTTGCAGCACTCTGCCTGTTTGGGAGCGCCTCCGCCCAGCCCGCGCAATCCAACTCATCTGCCGCGCAAACTGCTCCGGAGGAGAAGGGTCAGCCCCAACCGCAAGGCTGGACCGGTCCGATCAATACCGGTTCGGGTGGCGCGCCCGCCGAAAGTCCCCAGGGACAGAGTCCGCCGGGAATGCAGCCTGCGCCTGAAGGATCATCCAAGGCCACGACGGCACCAGCGAAGTAGATCGAATATTCATCTCCGCGGGCTGTTCTGGCAATCTCCAGGGCGTGAATGTGACCAGGGCGGGTGAGAGGCAATGAGGTTACCTTTCTGCGCAGTTGGTGCCGCAGTCCTGTGGGTCATTTCCCCAGTATCGGTATCGACTGTGCACGCTGACATGGCGGGACACGGCGGCCCGGTTCGGGCGCTCGCGATTTCTCCCGATGGGAACGGCCTATTGTCTGGCAGCTTCGATACGGCAGCCATTCGCTGGTCGCTGGCGACGGACACGGCGGAGCAAGTGCTGCGGTACCATGCGGATGCCGTCAACGCAGTCGCCTTTCTCAAGGACGGCCGCATCGTCACGGCCGGCGCCGATGCACGGATTGCTGTTTGGACGGCGGGCCGGCCGCAGCCGGAGCGAGTGTTCGAGGGACATGCCGGCCCAATCGTCGCGCTCGCGGTCTCTCCCGACGGCGCATATCTCGCATCGGCGTCATGGGATCGGACCGTGCGGTTGTGGGCGCTATCGGACGGGATCTCGCGCGTGCTGGAAGGGCATTCACAGAACGTCAACGGCGTCGCATTCTCGCCGAACGGCAAGTCACTCGTGAGCGTCGGCTATGATCTGACCTTGCGCATCTGGCACTTGCCGGACGGCAAGCCCGATATCGTGACCTTGCCTGCGCCGCTCAACGCTGTGGCCGTGGCGCCGGATGGCGAGATCATCACGGGGGCTGTCGATGGCATGCTGCGCATGCTGACTACGGACGGCAAGATCAGCGGCGAGGTTGCGGCCGGCACGACACCGGTGGTAGCCATGTCGATCTCGGCGGACGGTACGTTGATTGCTGCGGCCGGCATCGGCGGCACCGTTGCGATCGTCGACCGCAAGTCGCGCAGCCTGCTGCGTACGTTGATCGGGCCGGGGCTGCCGGTCTGGTCGGTAGCTTTCCTTTCAGATCGCGAGACGCTGATCACGGGTGGTGCGGACGGCAAGATACGACGCTGGAATGCGCGCACGGGCGATCCGATCACTGTCCCGTCCGGCAAATCCGCCGATCCGCTCGCGGCCTATGCCGGCGACCACGGCGCGGAGGTGTTCCGCGCGTGCGTTGCCTGTCACACGTTGTCGCAAGATGAGGTTCAGCGTGCGGGACCGACGCTTGCGGGACTGTATGGCCGCAGGATCGCATCGCTCCCGGGTTATCGCTTTTCCGACGCGCTGAAGACGATGGACATCGTCTGGACGCCGGAGACGGTCGCAAAGCTGTTCGAAGTCGGACCGAACAGCTATACGCCCGGGACGAAGATGCCGGAGCAGCGCATCGGTTCAGCCGAGGACCGCCGTGCATTGACCGACTTCCTTGGCCGCGCAACGTCGCGATAGCCGCCTTTCAGATCGACTCCCAATTGTCCATCGGAAGATCCCTCATCTCCGGATGCTGCTTCAGTATCTGAATGACGTCGATGGTGGGATGCTCCTTCAGTGCTTCGGCAACGCAGTGATTGACGTATTTCCGGCGCGACAGCCAGGCGATCTTCTTGCCCTTGGCTTCGGCCTTGCAGGCGATGATCGCCTGCTTCACGGCGATCTTCTGCGCCTTGGTGAGGGGAGGAGCGGCGGCTTCGGCCGATCCGCCGGCGAGAGCAACCGAGATCATGCACGTCGACAGAGCTGCGATGAAACGAGACATGGTGATGCTTCCTTGGTTTTCGACCCCGCGAAATTATCCGTCGTTGTTCTTGGCCTCGCGCTGGCGCAGATAGTCGTCCGTGGTGCGCGGCGGCGTTCGTTCGGGAACTCCCTTGAACGGATCGAATTGCTGTTCGCTCGTGACGATGACGCGGCAGTCGGCGCACATCCTGAGCGTCTCGATTCGCTTGTCGCCCGCGGGATACATCCAGTGGCGGCCTTCGAGCTTGGCTGCGATGCGATCGATCGTGCTCTTCACGCCGAAAGCCGTGCCGCACCGGACGCAGAGTGCGGGCTCCTCTTCCTTGAGGGTGACGGCGGACGCGCGGGTCGCGCGGAAATCGATCTGCGGCTTGAGGCTGATGACTTTCTCCGGACAGGTGCTCTGGCACAGGCCACATTGCACGCAGGCGTCCTCGATGAATTTCAGCACCGGGCGGTCGGGATCGTCGCGAAGCGCGCCGGTCGGGCAGGCCGAGACGCAGGAGAGGCACAGCGTGCAGCCGTCCGTATCGACCGTGATCGCTCCGATCGGTGCTCCCGGCGGCAACGCAATCACGGCGACAGGAGTTGGCGCCAGGCGGTGCAGCTCGCTCAGTCCAAATCGCAAGAGGTCGCGCCGCTTGCCGACTGTCTTGAAGGTCGCGGGCGTTGCGACGGAGGCGAGCCGGCCGATCTCCGTCAGATGCGCGCTGAGCGCATCCGGATCGTCCGTTTCGATGGTGGCGAGGCGGCGGCCTGCAAATCCGAGGCCGCCGAGGATCGCCTCGGCCATGCCGATCGTCTGCAACAATCCCGTCACGTCGTGGCGCGGCTTTGCCCGCAGCAGGAACCTCACCGCCGATGCGCCATAGGCAAACGCGCCGATGATAGCCTCCAGTCCGAGTTGCGTGAGCTCGTTGACGGCGAAGGGAAGCACGTTCGCCGGCAGGCCGTCGCCATGTCGGGCGAGCGCCTCGATCAGGGGAGTGCCATGCGGGCTGTCATGAAAGAGCAGCACGGCATCCGTGCCACCGGCCGCATGGTAGGCGAGCAGCATGGCTCGAATTTGATGGAGCTGCGTGTCGGCGGGCGGCAGCGTGTAGGACGCCGCGCCGGTCGGGCAGGCGGCGGCGCATTGGCCGCAACCGGCGCAAATGTTGGGATCGATTGCGACATGATTGCCGGCGGGCGTGATCGCCCCGGTGGGGCAGAGGTCGAGGCACCGATGGCACCCCGTGCGCTTCGAGCGCGAATGCGCGCAAAGACTGGGCGTGACATCGATATATTTTGGTCTGTCGAAGCTGCCGACGAGGTCGCGCGCGCTCAGCACGGCGCGCAGCATCGCCGCGGGATCATCCGGATCGGCGCGAAGGTAGCCGTCGCGCAGCTCGTGGGCAGGAAAGAGCGGCGTGCCGGCGGAAAGATCGAGCACGATGTCGCAGCGCGAGGTTACCCCACTCCGCGGCGCGTCCAGCATGAAGCGATCGCGCGAGGAGGGGCGAGGACGCGCATAGTCGTCGATTGCAAGCTCGAAGGCGCCGAAATGCCCCTTCGCGGAGCGGATCGTGCCCGTCACGATCGGGAAGACCGTCGCAGCGGGCGGCATCATCTCGCCGATCTGCTTCAGCATCACCGTGACGTCGAGGTGGTCGGCAAGCAGGCGGCCGGCCTCGATCGCGGCCTCGTCGCGCCCGTAGATCAGGACCACGCCTTTGCTCGACAAGGTGACGAGTGGATAGTCCGGCACCGGGATTGCCGCCGATGCGAGCAGGGCAGCCATCTTTGCTCCGGCGTGGACGCCGTCCCGGGACCATCCCGCCGTTTCGCGGATGTTGACGAAGCTGATCGGATCAGGCCGTTCGCCGGCCTCCTCCGCGAACTGCGTTGCCTGTTGCGTGCAAGCGACCGTCAGCGCGCGTTCGGTCGCGGCGATCTTGCGGAAGTGATCGAGCTCGGCACCGCAGAGATGGCGGAAGCTCCTGATGTCGCTGTTGGAACATCCGCGCTTGATCGCGGCCATGTCGAGCTGCATCGTGTCTTCGCACGAGCAGATCAGGACGGTCTTCGATGGCTGCTCCAGGTTGATCCCTCCGCCATTCGGGCGACGGCGGACTCGCGCCGGCCCTTCGCCTCGTATAGACATTATCGATCGGGAAGAAAAGGAAAGCGGAGGACGACCTGCCGTCGACCCCCATCAGCGAACTGTCCGTGGCGGAACCGATCCACCTGCCGCCGCCGTTCACCTTGGTGCGGCTACGCGAGAGTGGCGACGCTTTTGCCCATGCATGCCGCATTGCACAGGAGAGCGGCGCCGGGACGCTCGTCTATGTCGGCCGCTTTGACCTCGCTGAGTTCGCGGTGGTGCTCGAGCCGGCCGAGCCGTTACGCAGCGCACGGCGCGCGTTCTACGCCGGCATGGTCGCCCTCACCGATGCTCTGCGCGCCTACGCGCCGCCCAGCAAGCCCATCACGATCGGCTGGCCGGATGCCGTCAGGATCGACGGAGGCCTGATTGGCGGCGGTCGCTTGGGATGGCCTGTCGCGGCCCCTGAGGAGGAGGCGCCGCCATGGCTGGTGTTCGGCGCGATGATCCGGACGGTGACGATGAACGACGAGCCGGGTGTCCACCCGCTTGCCTCTGCGCTCGACCAGGAGGGCTTTGGCGAGGCCGGCGCGGCGCAGATCACGGAGAGTTTTGCCCGGCACCTGATGCTGGCATTCGACGGCTGGCGCGCGGACGGCTTTGACGGCGTTGCGCGCGAATATCTCTCCCGGATGCCGCGCGAACGGCAGACCGTCCAGCGCATCGACGATCGCGGCGATCTCCTCGCGCGCCGGATTGGGGCGGACGCAATCGAACGTCGCGACCTCGTGCGGGCGCTCGCGACCCCATCCTGGCTCGATCCGGCACTTGGAGGGCCGCGGCTGTGAAGCTCCTGCGTACCATCGCGCTCGATCCCTCCGACACGTTCGTGTTTGACGTGGCGGCAGAACCAGGCGAATGGGCCGTTTCCGGAGCTTTCCGCTTCTGGGATTGCGACGTTGCGTCGCTCGAGGGCAAGGCCCGTGCGGCGTTTCGCGGCGGTTTTCTCGGGGTGCAATCCTGGGGCTGGTCGACGCTGGCGCAGATCGTTCCAGCGACCGAGACTGATTACCACGGCCTGGTCGATCTCCTCGCCAGGCAACTCGTCGATTGCTTCGGTGCGCCGGACGTGACGACCGCGAGGGCGGCGGCCGAAGACGAGGTGGCGTTCGCGCAATCGCTTTGCAGCCATCCGATCGGTTCGCTTGTTGCTGTGCACCGGGTCGTGAACGAGGGCGAGGTCCGGGAGTCTTTCCGCCGGCTGCAGCTTCGCGAGGGGCAGCGGCACGGCAAGGCGTTCTCGTTCATGGAAATGGAGGATGAGCTGGAGCCTGACGACAGTCTCAGGCTTGCGGATCTCGGCCGGGGACCAGCCGTCAGATGAACGATTTCTGGTTCGCCTGCGGCCATCATCTGCTCGATCTCGACGAGAGCGGCGGGCTGCGCGTCACCGACGAGTTCCTCAAGGCCTATTTCGCCCGTCCCGAGCTGATGCCGCCGGAGGATGCGTGCCCGATCGAACGCCGCCTGCACCGCGAACTGCTCGCCAATCCGCGTCAGGCGGTCGGTGCGGACGAAATTGCAGGGATTGTTGATCCCGACGCGCGGGAGAACTGGCAGTTCATGCTGGCGTTTCGCGACCTGCTGTTGCGGCATCCGACGCTCGAAGCCGCTTATCTTGCGTCCGTGCGATCCGGGGCGAGTGACCTGCCGCCGTTGTTCGTCAACCAGCTCGTGCACGTCATCCTGCGCAATGCGCTCGACGGCTGTGACGATCCGTTCGTGCTGCGCGCGGCCGAGCTGTTCTTCCGGATCCAGCGGGTCCTGCCGCATGAACAAGCCGTGCTGCTCGGCGACGAGGAAATCGTCGGCGGCCGCAATCCGACCCCGGTTCTCTCCCTGATGTCGATGCTGGGGGCCACCACGGACGCGGTGGTCGACGTGTTGAGTGAAGAGAATGCCGGGGCATATTGGCAGCGCAGCGACCAGTTCGATATGGCCCTCGACCTCTCGGCCGGCGGCCGCGGACCGGCCGCGCTGGCGCAGGCGATGACGCGCTGGATCGCCCACCTGCTCGGCATCGACGTCATGATCGAGCCGATGCGCGCCCTGCAGGGCGAAAGGCTCACTTGGTACGTCGGGCTCGATGCCGACTCCACGCGGCTCGGCGACTGCCTCTGGCACGGCGAGGAGCTCGACCAGCGCAGCGCCGACCGGGTGCTCGCCCTGTTCCGGCTGACCTTTACGGATTCAAGCCGCGCGCTTGACGATGTCAGGGATGAGCCCGTCTACCTGATCTTGTCTATGACGGCGGACCAGAAGCTCCGGTTGAAGCCGCAGAATTTGCTGACGGGGCTGCCGGTGAAGGGGCTGGAGATGGCGACATGAGCCCTGCGGCGCGCCCCTTGTTGTCCATTGCGGTCGGTGTCGTGGTCGAGCGGCGGAAAGCGGATTCGCCCTGGGTGGATTTCGTCTGGCGTGGAATCGCCGTCCTGCCGGACGAGCCGGCCACACACCCTTGGACCGTGCTTCGCGAGCAGGACGGCTCAACCCTGTTCTACGCCGGACGTGCGACCGTGGATCTCTATCCCTCCGAGACGGCGCGCTATCGGGAGAATCTCGCCTCTGGCAATCCGAGCATATGGACCGTGCTGTCGCCGTCGGAAGGCGCCTGGCCCTATACCGTCGCCGCGGTGACCGCTGATCCCGCGGAGGGCGAGGGCTTTACCGAAGCTGCCGACAATCTTGTCGAGGCCGTGCCGATGCCGGAGGTGCTGCGCGCGGCAATTGAAAGCTTCGTGGCCGAGCACCATGTCGAGCGGGAATTCGTCAAGCGCAAGCGGCGCCGTGCCGACCCGGAGGCGCTGGCGCGCCGCGAACACGAGGGCGGACAGGAATGAGTGAGGAGGATTTCCTTGCCCGTTGGTCCCGCCGCAAGCGCGAGTCGCGAGCGGAGCCGGCGAACCCTGCTGCCGCGCAATCCGCGCCGCCGCCCGAGGTCAAGGACGACGCAAACGAGCTCGATCTGTCGAGCCTGCCGTCGATCGACGAAATCGATGCCGCGACCGACATCACCACGTTCCTGCGCAAGGGTATTCCACAGGACTTGAGCCGTGCGGCTCTTCGCCGCGCTTGGGCGGCTGATCCGGCCATCCGCGACTTCGTCGGTCTTGCGGAGAATGCCTGGGACTTCAACGATCCGACCGCGATGCCGGGGTTTGGGCCATTGGATTGCTCCTCGGAGGAACTGGCCGCACTGGTCGACCGCATCGTCGGCGGCGTGCGCGAGGCAGTGCAGTCTTCCCCCGAAACGTCGCTCGAAACAGCGGATTCTTCCGCGGAATTTCATCAAGCCGAGGCCTGCGAGCCGTCCGATGTTACGGAGCCGCCGCCTGAGACGGAATGCCCAAAAATCCCTGTTGCAGTGCAACCGGCGGTGGCGGAGGAGTTTGTGGATCTTGTCGAGCCTGTCAGGCCGCGCACGCATGGTGGTGCACTGCCGCGCTGAACAATATACCAAAGGCTATAGGCTCCGGCTATGGGCGCGATTGACGGTCCGTGGAACCAAGACTACCCTTGCTCTAGTGCTTTGTAAGCACTGACAATAATCAGCAGACGGGACTCTTGGATGGGAGGTCCACGTGCGTGATGATGGGCTTGAGCGCGCGATCGATGCCGCAGGCGGCATCGCCCAGCTTGCGCGCAAAATAGGCATCAGTCAGCCCTCCGTCTCGACCTGGACCCGCGTGCCTGCACAACGGGTGATTGCAGTCGAAAGCGCCACCGGCGTTCCTCGCAACGACCTGCGGCCCGATCTCTATGCACAGGCCGTGCCCGCAGAGCCCATCGACCCCGTCGATGCAGCGCGCGGGCAGGAATATGCGTTGCTGGCGACGTTGCTGTGCGCGCCGCCGTCGAAACGATTGCTCGAGCAGCTTGCGGCATTGACTGGCGACGCAACGCCGCTCGGACACGCGCATGCGGCGCTGGCCGACGCTGCCGCGAGTGCGGTTCCAAGTCAGGTCGAGCGGGAATATTTCGATCTGTTTGTCGGGCTCGGCCGCGGCGAATTGCTTCCCTACGCGTCCTACTATCTCACCGGGTTTCTCAACGAACGGCCGCTGTCGCGCCTGCGCGCAGACATGGCTGCGCTCGGCATCGAGCGGATTGCCAACAATTCCGAGCCCGAGGATCACGCCGCGATCCTGTGCGAGATCATGTCTGGCCTCGCCGACGGTTGCCTGGATGCCTCGCCCGAGGCTCAGCGCGCCTTCTTCGACAAGCACGTGTCGCCCTGGATGGGGCGGCTCTTCGCCGACATGGAGAGCGCAGATCATGCGCGTTTTTATCGGGCGGTTGGTGCGCTCGGCCGCACCTTCATCGAGATCGAGACGGAAGCATTCACATTCGCCAATTGATCGACGCGCGTCGGTCCGGGAGAGATGCGATGAATGAGGAGACGAAAGCCAAGGTCGGGCGCCGCGACTTCCTTCGCCAGGTCGGTATCGGCACGGTCGGCGCCGGCGCGACGCTTGCGACGCCGTTGGTCGGCTCCGCGCAGGCGGACAGCGAGAACAACGATGAGAAGCGCAAGGCGCGCTACAAGGAATCCGATCACGTGAAGGCGTACTACCGCGTCAACCGTTACCCGGCCTGAGAGGGAGGCTGCCCGTGCTTATCAAGCGAACACACCAGCGTTCCGATCGCCGCGGTTCCGTCGCCGAAGCCCTTGCGGGGCAGGGCGGGGGACTTGATCGTCGCACCTTCCTGCGCAGGTCGGGCCTCGCCGGCGGCGCTCTCGCCGCGCTGGGGACCATGCCGGTCGGCAGCGTCCGCAAGGGTGAAGCGGCCGTTGCCGGCCCGCTTGCCGCCGGTGCCGTCGTCAAGAAGAGCATCTGCACGCATTGTGCGGTGGGCTGCACGGTCACCGCGGAAGTTCTCAACGGAGTCTGGATCGGGCAGGAGCCGAGCTGGGATTCCCCGATCAACCGCGGCTCGCATTGCGCCAAGGGCGCTTCGGTCCGCGAGCTCGTGCACAGCGATCGCCGTCTGCGCTATCCGATGAAGCTCGTGAACGGGCAATGGACGCGCGTGTCGTGGGACACGGCGGTGAACGAGATCGGCGACAAGCTGCTCCAGGTTCGCGAGCAGTCGGGCAGCGATTCCGTCTATTGGCTCGGCTCGGCCAAGATGACCAACGAGGGCTCCTACCTTTTCCGCAAGCTCGGGGCCTTCTGGGGGACCAACAACACCGACCATCAGGCTCGCATCTGCCACTCCACCACCGTCACCGGCGTCGCCAACACCTGGGGCTATGGGGCGATGACGAACAGCATCAACGATATGCGCAACTCCAAGACGATGCTGTTCATCGGCAGCAACGCAGCGGAAGCGCATCCCGTCAGCATGCAGCACCTGCTCGAATCCAAGGAGCTCAACAAGGCGAACTTCATCGTCTTCGATCCGCGCCTGACCCGCACCGCGGCCCATGCCACCGAATATGTCCGCATCCGCCCGGGCACGGACATTCCCGTGCTCTATGGCATGATGTGGCACATCCTGAAGAATGGCTGGGAAGACAAGGAGTTCATCGCGCAACGCGTCTATGGCTTCGACGATTTGCGCAAGGAAGTCGAGAAATGGAATCCGCAGGAGGTCGAACGCGTAACCGGCGTGCCCGCGGCTCAGCTCGAACGCGTTGCCAAGATGTTTGCCACGCAAAAGCCGGCGACCATCATCTGGTGCATGGGCCAGACCCAGCACACAGTCGGGACCGCCAATGTGCGGGCGAGCTGTATCGCCCTGCTGATGACCGGCAACATCGGAAAGTCCGGCGCTGGCGCCAACATCTTGCGCGGCCATGACAACGTGCAGGGCGCGACCGATGTCGGTCTCGATATCGTGACTCTGCCATTCTACTACGGCCTCGCGGAGGGCGCCTGGAAGCACTGGTCGCGGGTTTGGGAGGTGGATTACGACTATCTGGTCTCCCGCTTCGACGAGAAGAAACAGATGGAGACGCCAGGCATCCCGCTGACGCGCTGGTTCGATGCCGCGCTGTTGCCGAAGGCGGATGTCGCCCAGAAGGACAACGTCAAGGCCGTCTTCGTTCAAGGCCACGCCAGCAACAGCATCACCCGCATTCCGGAATCGATGAAGGGTCTGAAGGCGCTGGACTTGCTGGTGATCGCGGATCCGCACCCGACGACCTGGGCGGCTCTGGCTGTGGAGGCGGGACGAAAGGACGGCGTTTACATCCTGCCGGTGGCGACGCAGTTCGAATGCGCGGGATCGCGCGTCGCTTCCAATCGCTCGATGCAGTGGGGCGAGCAGATCGTCAAGCCGATCTTCGAGTCCAAGGACGATCTCGAGATCATCTATCTGATGGCGAAGAAGTTCGGCTTCGCCGACAAGATGTTCAAGAACATCAAGGTCGAGAACAATCTTCCGGTCGCCGAGGACGTGCTGCGCGAGATCAACCGTGGAAGCTGGTCGACCGGCTATTGCGGGCAGTCGCCCGAGCGGATCAAGGCGCACATGAAGAACCAGAACAAGTTCGATCTGGTGACGATGCGCGCGCCCAAGGACGATCCGGAAGTCGGCGGCGACTATTACGGTCTGCCGTGGCCGTGCTGGGGCTCGCCGGAGGTGAAGCATCCGGGATCCCCGTTGCTCTACAACAACAATCTGCATGTGATGGACGGCGGCGGCGCGTTCCGGCCCCGGTTCGGCATCGAACGCGAGGAAAAGCTGCCGGACGGCACGACCCGGAAAGTCAGCCTGCTTGCCGACAAGTCCTTTTCCAAGGGCTCGGAGATCGAGGACGGCTACCCCGAATTCACGCTGGCGAGCCTGAAGAAGCTCGGTTGGGCCAAGGATCTCACCGACGCTGAAATGGCAACCATCCAGAGGGTCAATCCGGCCAACCCGGATGTGGTCTCCTGGGCGACGGACCTCTCGGGCGGCATCCAGCGCGTCGCGCTGAAGCACGGCTGCGTGCCCTTCGGCAACGGCAAGGCGCGCATGAATGCGTTCGGTCTGCCGGACCCGATCCCGGTGCACCGCGAACCGATCTATACGCCGCGCGTCGACCTCGTCGAAAAATATCCGACCCTGCCGGACGCGAGGCAGTTCCGTCTGCCCAATATCGGCTTCTCGGTCCAGAAGGCGGCGGTCGAGAAGGGGATCGCGAAGCAGTTTCCGCTCATCCTCTCCTCGGGCCGGCTGGTGGAGTATGAGGGCGGAGGCGAGGAGACGCGCACCAACCCGTGGCTTGCCGAATTGCAGCAGGACATGTTCATCGAGATCAGTCCGGCCGACGCCGCCGATCGCGGCATCAAGGACGGCAGCTGGGTCTGGGTGAGCGGCGCCGAGAATAACTCGCGGGCCAGGATGAAGGCGCTCGTGACCGAACGGGTCGGCAAGGGCGTTGCCTGGATGCCGTTCCATTTCGGCGGCTGGCTCGGCGGCGCCGATCTGCGCAAGAACTATCCGGCCGGCACCGATCCGATCGTGCTGGGCGAGAGCGCCAACACGATCACGAGCTACGGCTACGATCCCGCAACGGGCATGCAGGAGCCGAAGGTCACGCTTTGTCAGATCGTCGCGGCTTGAGGGAGCAACGAACATGGCTCGGATGAAATTTCTCTGCGACGCTGACCGCTGCATCGAATGCAACGCTTGCGTCACCGCCTGCAAGAACGAGCACGAGGTGCCCTGGGGCATCAACCGCCGCCGCGTCGTCACCATCAATGACGGCAAGCCCGGCGAGCGCTCGATCTCGATGGCCTGCATGCATTGCACCGACGCGCCTTGCGCGGCGGTGTGCCCGGTGAACTGCTTCTACACCACGGCGGATGCCGTGGTGCTGCACTCCAAGGACCTCTGCATCGGTTGCGGCTATTGCTTCTACGCCTGTCCGTTCGGCGCGCCGCAATACCCGAAGGTCGGCAATTTCGGCTCGCGCGGCAAGATGGACAAATGCACCTATTGCGCCGGCGGCCCCGAAGCTGACGGCAGCAAGGAGGAGTACGAGAAATACGGCGCGAACCGGCTGGCCGAAGGCAAGCTGCCGCTCTGCGCGGAAATGTGCTCGACCAAGTCGTTGCTAGCCGGCGACGGCGAGATCATCGCTCAGATCTACAAGGAGCGTGTCATGAAGCGCGGCTACGGCTCGGGCGCATGGGGCTGGAAGACCGCCTATCGCGAGACGATCGAATCCTGACGCGGCAACAGAAGGGCGCGCAATTACCGGGGAGGACGTGATGGCGTCATTAGGAAGGTTCATTCGCCTGGCTGTCGGCATTTGCACGCTGCTTCTCGTGGTGATGGCGGCGCCCGCGACGGCCCAGCAGGTCAATCCGACGGCTAGCTCGGTCAAGGAGCAGCAGCTTCTGCAGGAGCTGAACCGGATCCAAGGGCGCGTCAGCATCCCGGATCAGCGGTCCGGCGTTCTCGAACAGCCACAGGGGCGGGAATGGCGGGAATTCCGCAATGTGACGCTGCGTTGGATCGGCGGCATTGCCATCCTCGGCATGATCGCCCTGATCATGATCTTCTACCTGACCCGCGGCATGGTTCGACTGGAAAGCGGCCGATCGGGCCGCACCATCGTTCGCTTCAACGGTTTCGAGCGCTTTGTGCACTGGATGACGGCAAGCTGCTTCATCATCCTGGCGGTCTCCGGCCTCAACATCACCTTCGGCCGGCCGCTGCTTTTGCCGCTGATCGGTTTCGAGGCCTTCTCCGAATGGTCGCAATGGGCGAAATACGCCCATAATTATCTGAGCTTCCCGTTCACGCTTGGGGTCGTCCTGATCTTCCTGATGTGGATCGGCGGTAACATTCCCAGCAAGGTGGATATCGAATGGGCGAAGCGCGGCGGCGGCCTGATCGGGCATGACCATCCGCCGGCCTACCGCTTCAATGGCGGCCAGAAAATGATCTATTGGATCGTCGTGATCGGCGGCGGGCTCGTCGCGACGAGCGGCTATGCGCTGATGTTCCCATTCTACGGCACGGGAATCGAGGGCATGCAAATGGCCCAGATCGTCCACTCCACCGTCGCGGTCCTGTTCATCGCGGCGATGATCGCGCACATCTATATCGGCACCATCGGAATGGAAGGTGCATTCGAGGCCATGGGCTCGGGCGAAGTCGACGTCAACTGGGCCCGCGAGCACCATAGCCTCTGGCTCGACAAGCAAAAGGCACGAACCGGTCCAAACGATGGACAGCCTCAACCTGCGACCGCGGCGGCCGAGTAACGCGAAGAGCCCGAAAGAGGACGGTCCGCTCTATTGGGCCGCTTCTTTCGCAAACAAGACCGAGCGATCCTGCATCTGTTGTTCGGGAAGCTTGTTGGCCTGACCTGTCTGCAGCTCCTGGATGGACGGCATGGCAGTCCGATCGTCATGGAACAGCGCATGTGATCTGAGCACGCTGGTGGCTGCACCAGCGAGAAGCAAGGTTACAATGAGCAAAAGCATGAGGCGTTTCATGCGCATCTCCGTCTGCCATGCCCATCCGACACCATGGATACACGCAGATTGCCTCACGAGATGTGTGCCACCTCACAGTCGACAGTTCCGAGGTCGTCCAGCGACGTCAGGGTATGAGCGAAGAAGCGGGATGAACTGAGAATATCGAGGGGTATTAGGAAACTCGCTGACAGTCTTGGCGCGGAGCCCGCCTCATCCGATGGCAAGACTATCTGATGTGTGGTAGGGGGAATCTCACCTGGATGAATCCATCCCCGATGAGGAAGGGTGTTCAAGCTTGCAAGTCGCCGCCTTCCCGTCCGACCGAGCTGAAGAGATCCTCGTGTCGGCTTCCAGGCTCTTTGCCCGCCATAGCTATGCGAATGTGACGATGGAGCAGGTCGCAGCATCGGTTCGATCGGTGCCGGGAGCGCTGTACCACTACTTCCGCGACAAGGAAGACCTGATCTTTCACTGCTACCTGCGCGGCCTTGCCATCTACAGGCATGAAATCGAGACCGCGGCCGAGCCCGGGATCGACGGGCTCGAAATCGTCAGGCGCTTCATACGAGCCCGGCTGCGGCCTGAAGGCCAGCGCATGATCCTGTTCTCCGACATCGATGCACTGGCTGCCTCCTACAGCAACGACGTGCACGCCAGGCGCTGGCAGAATGCCGCGCTGCTCGCCGACATTCTGAAGCGCGGCGTTGCCGACGGCTCGATAGCCTGCGAGGAGCCGCTGCTTACGGCCGTCGCCCTCATTTCCATTCTGGATTGGGTTCCGTTCTGGTTCTCCGACCGCGACTATTATTCGCGCCAGCAGGCGATTGATGCCATCGACGACATCATCACGCATGGAGTCTATCGGCGTGAAATCGCCTTGCCGGACATGCCCGAAGCGCCGAGCCTGGCGCCGTTTCTCCAGTCCCGCTCGAAATTGAACAAGCGCGCGGCGAAGCTGGACAGGATGCTCTCGATCGCCTCCGACAGTTTCAATCGAAGGGGCGCGTCCGGCACGTCGCTCGAGAGCATCGCGGGGGAGGCGGGCATGACGCGGGCCGGCATCTACTATCATTTCCGCGAGAAGGAAGGCCTCTTGCTGGCTTGCTTGCGAAGAGGCCTGGCCGGTGAGATCGGCATTCGAGAGTATTTGCAGGACCTCGGCCTCGGGGCATTCGACTACGTCGTTCAGAGAGTGCGCCTGCTATTGATGCTGCACGACACTCCTTGCGGCCCCAAGGCGACTTACCACAACATCAATTATCTCAACGACGTCGACCGCAAGCACTATGTCGGACAGGTGCTTGCGACGATCCGGCAGGACCAGAGAAATCATCAGCGCTGGATCGACGCGGGATACTTCCGCAGCGTCGACACTTACTTCGCCGAACGCGTTCTGACTGGAATGGGACACTGGTACCCGATCTGGTTCAGGGGCGAGCGGAGCTGGTCTCCGATGCAGATTGCCGATCATTTTTCGCGGCTATTCCTCGCGGGGCTCAAGCCCCGTCGCTGGGTGGTATAAAGCAACCAATCAGAGGACCCTGGTCGCGCTCTTCATCTTTCCGGACTTCATGTCTGCCGCAGATCGAGATGTCTGCCGCAGATCGAGCGCGGCTTTTCGTCTCAAAAAGTTGCCTGTGAATTCAATATGGCGGACGGGCGCGGCAATCTGCACGCTTACGCCACAATTATTTCTTGCACCAAAACTTTACACAGTATTCAATGTTGGAGTAGCGAAAGGTGGCGCGACCGACGTTGTGAGTCCGCTTCGATCGCCAAGGAACAAGAACATGCAAACGGGAGAAGCCAGGGATGCATAGGCTCGTAATTGCTGCGGCGGCAGCGCTGACGATGGTCGGCGGAGCAGCATTCGCGCAGGAAACCATCAAGTTCGGTTACATCGATCCGCTGTCCGGCGGTGGCGCCAGTGTCGGTGAAGGCGGTCTGAAGACGTTCCAGTATCTCGCCGACGAGATCAACGCCAAGGGTGGCATCCTGGGCCGCAAGATCGAGATCCTGCCGCTCGACAACAAAACCAACCCGCAGGAAAGCCTGGTTCAGGCGCAGAAGGCGATCGACGCCGGCGCCCGCTTCATCACGCAGGGCAACGGCTCGTCGGTCGCCGCAGCGCTGTCCGACTTCGTGACCAAGAACAACACGCGCAATCCCGGCAAGGAAGTGCTCTACTTCAACTACGCCGCCGTCGATCCGAGCCTGACCAACGAAAAGTGCAGCTACTGGCATTTCCGCTGGGACGCCAGCTCCGACATCAAGATGGAGGCGCTCACCAGCTATATGAAGGATATCGCCGCGATCAAGAAGGTGTATCTGATCAACCAGGACTACTCCTTCGGCCAGTCGGTGCGCGCCGACGCGCGCAAGATGCTAGGCGCCAAGCGTCCCGACATCCAAATCGTCGGTGACGAATTGCATCCGCTGCTGAAGATCACCGACTTCTCGCCATACGTCGCCAAGATCAAGGCTTCGGGCGCCGACAGCGTCGTGACCGGCAACTGGGGTCAGGACATCGCACTGCTGCTCAAAGCTGCTGCGGATGCCGGCCTGAAGGTCAATTGGTACACCTACTATGCCGGCGGCGCTGGCGGTCCGACCGCGATCAAGCAGACCGGTCTCGATCATCAGGTGTTCCAGATCACCGAAGGCTTCGCCAATTCTGGCCATCAGCCGGCGATGGACTTCGAAAAGGCTTTCCGCGCCAAGGTCAACATGTCGCTGTGGTATCCGCGTGCGGTCAACGAGATGCGCATGTTCAAGGCCGCGGCCGAGAAGGCCAACTCGCTCGACCCCGTGAAGGTCGCAGCGGCCCTCGAGGACCTCAAGTTCGAGGTGCTGGATGGTGGAGAGGGCGTCATGCGCAAGGACGATCATCAGTTCTTCCAGCCGATCTACATCTCCTCCTTCGGCAAGCTCGCTGCAAACGAGCCGTTCGACGAGGAAGGCACCGGCTGGGGATGGCACCTGGTTTCCAAGGTCGACACCTCCAAGACGATGGTTCCCACAACCTGCAAGATGACCCGGCCGTAAGCTGGACCAGCTTTGCCTTCCCGCGGCCGGCAGCGGTTCGCGGGAAGGTCGCTGGTGGGGGTGGACCGACGAGCTTGCCGGCTTTTCTGTGCCGGCCATAGGTGTGAATATCGTGCTTGAACTGATCGTCATATCGACACTGAACGGTCTGCTGTTCGGCATGCTGCTGTTCCTGCTGTCGAGCGGCCTGACCGTCATCTTCAGCATGATGGGCGTGCTCAACTTCGCCCATGCCAGCTTCTACATGCTCGGCGCGTTCTTCGGCTATCAGCTCACGAAATGGATTGGCTTCTGGCCGGCGCTGCTGCTGGCACCGCTGCTGGTCGGCGCGATCGGCATGGCGGTCGAGCGCTACGGCCTGCGCAATACCCACAAGCACGGCCATGTGGCGGAGCTGCTCCTGACATTCGGTCTTGCATTCGCGATCGAAGAAATCGTGGCGATGATGTGGGGCAGGAGTCCCGTCGACTATCGCGTGCCGGCGCTGCTCGACTTTCCGGCCTTCACGATCTTTTCGACGAATTATCCCGCCTACAAGATCTTCATGCTGGCCGTGTCGATCCTGATCTTCGTCGTGCTGCTGATGGTGCTCAAGCGCACGCGGGTCGGCCTGATCGTTCAAGCCGCGCTGACGCATCCCCACATGGTGGGGCATCTCGGTCACAACGTCGGACGCATATTCATGCTGGTGTTCGGCGTCGGCAGCGCGCTGGCGGGAATCGCCGGGGTGATCGCCGGTCCGGCGCTGGTGACGCAGTCCGATATGGCCGCGGCGCTGGGACCGATCCTGTTCGTGGTCATCGTGTTCGGCGGCCTCGGCTCCTTGCCCGGCGCCTTCATCGCCTCGCTGGTCATCGGCCTGATACAGACCTTTGCGGTGGCGCTGAACGGTTCGCTGGCGAGCGCCTTCGGTCCGCTCGATCCGTCGGCAGGGCCGTCTGTGCTCACCGACATCTGGAACGTCACCATCGCCCAGGTGGCGCCGATCGTGCCCTACCTGCTGCTGGTGATCATCCTGATCGTACGCCCCATGGGCCTGATGGGGACGCGCGAAACATGAACGCCAAAACGACATCGACATCGACGATCGCAGAGAAGCCGGCGGCCGACGGCCTGCGTTTCTACGGCATATGGCTTGCCGGGATCGCCGTGCTGATCGTGCTGCCGCTGATTTTCTCCTCCGGCGGCTCGCTGACGTCCTTCAGCCTGATCGGCATCGCAATCGTGTTCGCGCTGTCCTACAACATCCTGCTCGGCCAGACCGGCCTCTTGTCGTTCGGCCATGCGGTCCATTACGGCCTCGGCGGCTTCGCCGCGTGCCACATGATGAATGCGGTGGTCTCGCACGGCTGGCCGATCCCGTTGCCGTTCATCCCACTGTTCGGTGGGCTCGGCGGCCTGGTTTTCGCGATCATCATCGGCTGGCTGATGACCAAGCGGGCCGGCACAGTGTTCTCGATGATCTCGCTCGGCATTGCCGAGCTGGTGGCGTCCTCCTCGCTCATCCTGCGATCGGTGTTTGGCGGCGAATCCGGGATTTCGACCGACCGCACCGCTTTGCCGAAGCTTCTCGGCTTGAGTTTCGGCCCGCAGCTTCAGGTCTATTATCTCATCGCGTTCTGGCTGGTGATCTCGGCCATCGCGATGTATGCGCTGACGAGGACCCCGCTGGGGCGGATCAGCAATGCGGTGCGGGACAACCCCGAGCGCGTCCAGTTCATCGGCTATGACCCGCACGTGGTCCGCTATATCGCCTTCTGTTTTGCAGGGTTCTTCGCCGGTGTGGCAGGGGGATTGGCTGCGATCAACTTCGAGATCGCCAACGCCGCCTATCTCGGCGCGATCCAATCCGGCCTCGTG
Organism: Bradyrhizobium centrosematis; assembly: GCF_045571495.1. Lineage (NCBI taxonomy): Bacteria > Pseudomonadati > Pseudomonadota > Alphaproteobacteria > Hyphomicrobiales > Nitrobacteraceae > Bradyrhizobium > Bradyrhizobium centrosematis. Next base: position 4,978,348 of record NZ_CP120703.1, on the reverse strand, counting down.
CTGTTCTCGACCTTCATTGGTGGCGTCGCCTTTTTCTTCGGACCCATCCTGGGTGCAATCCTCGTGACCTATCTTCAGCTCGGGCTGACCAGCGTCACTGGCGTGTGGCAACTCTATTTCGGCATCATCTTCATCGGCATCGTGATGCTGTCCCCCGGCGGCATCGCAGGGCTGGTCATGATGCACCGGCCGCTGGTTCGCGCTGGAACTCTGCCGACAGTGGTCCCTTCCTATCTGCTCGCGGCGGTGCCAACCATGGCACTGGCTTGCGGCGTGATCCTGACGATCGAATCGATCGCGCGCACGCATAGCGGCCAGGGCAACCCGATCAACCTGTTCGGCATTGCGTTCGATCCGGCGTCGCCGATGACGTGGGCGAGTGCGGCGGTCCTCGTCGCCGGCGGCTTCTTCGTCGCGCGCCTGAGCTGGCGGCGGGTCGGCGATGCCTGGGACCGCGCGGCGACGGTCGCACGCGACCGGGGGTATTTGGCATGACGGCAGCGATCGAAGTCCGCGCTGTCGAAAAGCGCTTTGGCAATGTCGGCATCATCCGCGATCTCAATCTCAGCGTCGCGCAAGGTGAGCGTCACGCCATCATCGGTCCGAACGGTGCCGGCAAGTCGACGACGTTCAATCTCATCAGCGGTCATATCAAGCCCACCTCGGGCGAGGTGAGGCTGAACGGCGATGTGATCTCCGGGATGAGGCCGTTCGAGATCAACCGGCGTGGCCTGTCGCGGTCGTTCCAGGTCACCAACGTGTTCGCGCGAATGTCGGTGTGGGAAAACGTCCGTTGTGCCGTGCTGTGGGCGACCGGTCACCGTTACGCCTTCTGGAAGAACGTCGATAGCCTGCCGGAAGTGCGCGAGCGGACCGCCCAAATCCTCGATGACATCCATCTGACCCATCGGCGCGATGTTCCGGCCGGCTTGTTGACCTACGCCGAGCAGCGTGAGCTCGAGATCGGCATCACCATCGCCAGCGGTGCGACCGTCGTGATGCTGGACGAACCGACGGCGGGCATGAGTCACGCCGAGACCGACCGCGCGGTGTCGCTGATCCGGCGCCTGACCGAGGGCAAGACCCTGGTCATCGTCGAGCACGACATGAGTGTCGTGTTCGGCCTGGCCGACCGCATTTCGGTGCTGGTCTACGGCCACATCATCGCTTCCGGCACGCCGGAGGAGATCAGGCGCGACCCGAAGGTCAAGGAAGCCTATCTCGGCGAGGAGGCGCACTGATGCTCGAGGTCAGGGACCTGCACGCCTATTACGGCAAGAGCCACATTCTCCAAGGTGTCGATCTCGACGTTGCCGCGGGCGAGGTCGTCAGCCTACTCGGCCGCAACGGCGTCGGACGTTCGACCACGGTCAAGGCGATCATGGGCGAGGTTGCTCCGCAAGGCACGATCCGCTTCAAAGGCAAGGGCATTGCCGGGCTGCCGAGCTACAGGATCGCGCGTCTCGGTCTCGGCTATGTGCCGGAGCATCGGGACATCTTTCCGAGTCTGACGGTCCGCCAGAATCTGCTCCTCGGCATCAAGGATACGCGACGCCCCGGCAAATGGCAGCTTCAGGACATGCTCGACATGTTTCCCAATCTGGCCGCGCGGGCCGATACGCCTGCAGGGGTGCTGTCGGGCGGCGAGAAGCAAATGCTCACGACTTGCCGGACCCTGATGGGGGATCCCGATCTCATCATGATCGACGAGCCCACCGAAGGTCTTGCCCCGTTGATCGTACAGCAGGTCGGCGATCTCATCGCCCGCATTGCGCAGGCCGGCGTCGCGATTCTGCTCGTCGAGCAGAAGCTGTCGATTGCGATGAAGATCTCCAACCGCGTCTACGTCATGGGGCACGGTCGTGTAGTCTTCGAAGGTACGCCCGAGCAATTGAGGTCAAACAGCAGCGTTCGCGCGCAATGGCTCGAAGTGTGAGGGCGCGCCCCGGTATCGCGCATGCCATGTAGGACCCAGATCCAGGTATCCGGGACGGGGACCAACGTCCGGGTGAAGGCCGACGGTGGAGTCGGGTAGCTTCCGGCCGGACGAAATCTCATCGGTGGCCTGCCGAGGTGTCTTAAGCCGGCGGATTTGACGGCATTGCGCTCGATGCGGCCGACGGAACGGCTGATGTTCCTCGGCGTGGTCGGGAGGGAAGGCCCAGAGCCGATCACGGCTTCCGCAGGCTTCCCCAGCTCCATGGACCGAGCTTGCGGGGAATTAACTTGGTTCCGATCGGGTGCCCCTTTAACGTTCCTCGTCCGCTTATCACCCGTCGTCACGGATCCTCGCACGTTACTCGTTCGACAAGCGACCTGCGGGCAGGTGGGACAATCTACGAAGCTATGTTATTGTAAACAAAGCGAAATACGTGGAGTTACAATGCACGAGATAGCAGGCGCGGCACTGAAATTGGATACGTGATCCGTGACGGCATTCGGTAAACTCGTCCGCACCACGGCGTTCCGGCTGACGCTGGTCTATCTGCTGCTGTTCGCGATGTTCGCGGCCTCGCTGCTGGCCTATTTCGCCTGGAATACGCGGCGGCTGATCACCGAGGAAATCACGCAGACGGTGAATGCCGAGACCTCGGAGATCAACGAGATCTACGGCCGTCGCGGTCTGCGCGGCCTCGTGCTTGCAATCGAGTATCGGGCGCTGCGACCGGGTGCCAATCTCTATCTCGTGACCACGCCGACCGGGCAGGCGATCGCCGGCAATGTCGGCTCGCTGGCGCCCGGCGTGATGGCGACGCGCGGCTGGTCGGAGACCGCCTACCGGCGGATCGAGGACGCCGACGACCGCGATCACCGTGCTCTGGTGCGCGTCACCGAACTCGAGAATGGCTTCCGCCTGCTGATCGGCCGCGACCTTGCCGAGCGACGGCGGCTGTTCGGTATCGTCGCCAAGGCGGCGCAATGGTCGGTCCTGATCGTCGTCGTGCTCGGCCTCGGTGGCGGCGTCTTCGTCGCGCGCCGTGTGCTCCGGCGCATCGACGCGATGACGGGCACCGCACAGCGCATCATGACCGGCGATCTCAGCGAGCGCCTGCCGGTGGGGCGCAGCGGCGACGAGCTCGATCGCCTCGCCGAGAATCTCAATGCCATGCTGGAGCGGATCGAGGCGCTGATGGCGGGGCTGAAGGAGGTCTCCGACAACATCGCCCATGATCTCAAGACGCCGCTGACGCGCCTGCGCAACCGCGCCGAGGAGGCGTTGGCGAAATCGGGCTGCGAGGCCGATTACCGGGCGGCGCTGGAGCGCACCATCGAGGAATCCGACGGTCTCATCCGCACCTTCAACGCACTGCTGATGATCGCGCGCGCCGAATCCGGACAGGCGCGCGGCAACATGGATGATTTCGACGCGGCCGAGGTCGCGGGCGGCATCCACGAGCTCTATGAGCCGCTCGCCGAAGACGACGGCATGACCTTGAAGGTGAAGGCCGACCCGACGCCGATTCACGCCAACCGCGAATTGATCAGCCAGGCGCTCGCCAATCTGGTCGAGAATGCGATCAAATATGGCAAGCCGGTCGCGCAGACCGGCGGAACCGTGGTCAGCATGGATTCCCGGCAGATCACGATCGAGGCCAGGCGCGAGGGCGAGCATGTGCTGCTCAGCGTCACGGATCGCGGTCCCGGCATCCCCGAGGCCGATCGCGCGCATGCCGTCGAACGATTCGTGCGGCTGGAAGCGAGCCGCACGCTGCCGGGCTCCGGCCTCGGTCTCAGCCTCGCCTCGGCAGTTGCGACATTGCATGGCGGTGAATTGAGGCTGGCCGACGCCCAGCCCGGTCTTGTCGCGACGCTTGTGCTCCCCGCGCGCGCCGGCGACAGGGTTGCTCCGCCAATACCGGATGTGCCACAGAAGGTGGCATGAACCATCCCGCGCCGGGAAACGCGGACAAGCATGGTGAGAGACTCGCCGCGCGCTTTGCGGCAGCTCCCCATATTGCCGCTTCCACAACCGACGAACGACGTTTCGAGAGCTGGCTGACCGAGCTCGAGCCGGCCCAATCGGCCCGTCTCGAACCGCACCTCGGCCGTCCCTTCGCGCGCGACATCCTGGCCGGCATCGCGGAATATTCGCCCTATCTGTTCGATCTGGTGCGCGCCGATGCCCCACGCCTGATCCGGCTGCTCGAATGCGATCCGGATGAGCATCTGGCGGCGCTGATCGCGGAGGCGAGGGGGGCGGTGCTCGCGGCCTCGGATGAGGCCGAGGTGATGCGGCTGCTCCGACGCATGAAGGCCGAGGCTGCGCTCCTGATCGCGCTGTGTGACATCGGCGGGGTCTGGCCGGTGATGCGAGTGACGGCGGCGCTGACCGATGTTGCGGTGTCCTCGGTGCAGGCGGCGCTGCAATACCTGCTGCGACAGGAAGCCGCACGCGGCAAGCTCTCGCCGCCCAACCCCGAGGCGCCCGAAGAGGGCTGCGGGCTGATCGTGCTCGCCATGGGCAAGATGGGGGCGGGCGAACTGAACTATTCCAGCGACATCGATCTCATCGTGTTCTTCGATCCCGACGCGACGACGCTGGCGGCGGACATCGAGCCGCAGCCGTTCTTCGTCCGGCTCACGCAGGGAATGGCGCGCATCCTCCAGCAGCGCACCTATGACGGTTACGTCTTCCGGGTCGATCTGCGCCTGCGACCCGATCCGTCCTCGACGCAAGTGGCGATCTCGCGCGATGCCGCGCTGAACTATTATGAGCGGGAAGGGCGCACCTGGGAGCGCGCCGCGATGATCAAGGCACGGGCCTGTGCTGGCGACTTCAGGGCCGGCGAGGCATTGCTCGCCGAGATCGCGCCCTTCGTCTGGCGCAAGCATCTCGACTTCGCCGCGCTCGCCGATGTCCACGACATGAAGCGGCAGATGCAGACCTATCGCGGCCAGAGCGAGGTCGCCGTGGAGGGGCACAACGTCAAGGTCGGTCGCGGCGGCATCCGCGAGATCGAGTTCTTTGCCCAGACCCAGCAATTGATCGCCGGCGGCCGTCATCCGGAGTTGCGGGTGCGGCCGACGCTGAGGGCGCTCGACATTCTCGCATCCAGCAACTGGATCACCCCAGCTGCGCGCGACGAGCTGACCACGGCGTACGAATTCCTGCGCCGGGTCGAGCATCGCCTCCAGATGATCGCCGACGAGCAGACCCACGCGCTACCTGAGGACAAGGACGCGGTCGAGCGTTTTGCCCGCTTCTTCGGCTATCCCGATCGCGAAGCCTTTGCCAGCGACCTGCTGCGGCAGCTCGAGATCGTGCAGGGGCACTACGAGAAACTGTTCGAGGGCGACGATCCGACCGGCACGGCAAAGCTGCCGGCGCTCGATTACAGCGCCGGTCCCGACGATCCGCGCCTGCTGCAGCATCTGGTGAGCCTCGGCTTCAAGAAGCCTGCCGCCGTCGCGCAGACCGTGCGTGACTGGGTCACCGGCGACTATCGCGTGTTCCGCAACGAGGCGACGCGGAACGCCTTCGTCGAATTCGTGCCGGCCCTGATCGATGGCCTTGCCCATGCCGAAGAGCCGGATCGCGCGGTCGTTTCGTTCGATCATTTTCTGGGCGCGCTGCAGCGCGGCGGCCGGCTGATCACGCTGCTCGGCCAGAATCGCGAGCTGGTCGCGCTGGTGGCCCTGGTGTTGGGCGCCGCGCCGCGGCTCGGCGAGATGCTGGCGCGCCAGCCGCAGCTCATGGATGGCCTGATCGACCCGCGCTTCTTCGGCGCCATGCCGGACAGGCAGGAATTGTCGGGGCGGCTGGCTGCGACGGTCCAGGACGCCGGCTCCTACGAGGAGTTCCTTGATCGCCTGCGCCTGTTCGGGCAGGAGAGCCTGTTCCTGATCGGCACGCGCATCCTGTCCGGCACCGTCTCGGCACAGCAGGCGAGCACGGCCTTTGCCGATGTTGCCGAAGGCATCGTCTATACCGTGCATGGCCTCGTCGCCGACCGCTTTGCCGCCCAGCACGGCCGGATCAAGGGCCAGGAGACCGCGATCATCGCGATGGGTCGGCTCGGCAGCCGCGAGATGACGGCCTCGTCCGATCTGGACCTGATCCTGCTCTACGATTTCGACAGCGACAATCCGGACTCCGACGGGCCGAAATCGCTGCAAGGCGCGCATTATTTCGCCCGCCTGACCCAGCGCCTGATCAGCGCGTTCACGACGCGCACCAATTACGGCGTGCTCTACGAAATCGACATGCGGCTGCGGCCTTCGGGGCGCGCCGGTCCCGTGGCCTCGAGCCTGGTCTCGTTCGCGGATTACCAGGCCAATGAGGCCTGGACCTGGGAACACATGGCGCTGACGCGTGCGCGCGTGGTGTCGGCTTCGCCGGAATTCCGGATGCGGATCGAACGCGTCATCCGCGACGTCCTGACCCGCCGCCGCGATCCCGCCATCACGGCCAACGACGTCGCCGACATGCGGCGTGCGATCGCGCAGGAGAAGGGCGAGGCCGATTGCTGGGATCTCAAGCATGCCGCCGGCGGCATGGTCGACATCGACTTCATCGCGCAATATCTCCAGCTCGTGCATGCTCACGACAAGCCCGACATCCTCGATGTCAGTACGATGCAGGTGCTGGAAAACGCATGCAGGCTCGGCGTGCTCCCGCAATCCGAGACCGAGATCTTGCGCGCCGCTGCGCGGCTTTATCACGACCTGACTCAGATCCTGCGGCTCTGCGTCAGCGACCGCTTCAAGCCCGAAACGGCCGGCAACGATCTGCAGCGCGTGATGGCGCGCGCCGGCGATGCGCCGGATTTCTCCTCGCTCGAGGCGCGCGTGAAGGAGACGCAGAGCGAGGTGCGGCGCGTGTTCAGGGCGCTGCTGGAAGGCTCATAGCCTGCTTCAGCGAGGTGAGGGCCTCGCGCACGTCGGGCTCGAGGCCCGAGCCGCCGGCATCGAGATGGGCGAAGATCGCGCGTTTCATCCTGGGATCCCAGAATTTCTTGATGTGCTCGGCGATCCCCGGCACGGCCTTGTCGTGGCCCTGGCTCCGGAAGAACCTGCCGATCTGGTTGGCCATGTAGATCAGGCGGTCAGGCGACATCGGCAACCTCCGTGGCATGGCGGGCGACAACCCGGTCACCATGCGAAAACACTTCGAATCCATCCTGGCGGGCAATGGCGATCAGCGTGATGCCGGCGGCTTCCGCCGTACGCACCGCGAGCGCGGTGGGCGCGGACACCGCGATCATCACCGGCGCACCGATCGCGGCGGTCTTCTGCACCATTTCGACCGAAACGCGGCTTGTCAGCAGCACCATGCCGCCGCGCGGCTCGGTGCGGCTGCGCGCGAGGGCTCCTGCGAGCTTGTCGAGCGCATTGTGGCGGCCGACGTCCTCGCGCAGCGCGGCGACGTGGCCGGCAGGGGACCAGAACGCGGCGGCATGAACGGCGCGGGTTTGCAGGTTGATCGATTGCAGCGGCGCGATGGCCTGCATCGCCGCCATGATTTCTTCCGGCGTGAAGGTCTGACCGCGCGGCACCACCGCGGCGGGGCGCACGGCTTCGGCAATGGACTCAATGCCGCAGATGCCGCAGCCGGTCGGCCCTGCGACGTGGCGGCGACGCTCGCTGATGAGCGCTGCATCTTCCGCCGCCAGCCACATCCTGAGCTCGATGCCGTCGTCGAGGCGAACCACGTCGAGCGACTTGATGTCGTCGACCGACCTGATGATGCCTTCGTCCAGGCTGAAGCCGACGGCAAAATCCTCCAGGTTCTGCGGCGTTCCCATCATGACGGCATAGGTGCCGCCATTATAGGTCAGCGCCAGCGGCGTCTCCTCCGGGATCAGCCGCGTGCCTTCGGACGCGACGCCGTCGCGCCAGATTTGTCGGTCGATGGCCTGGACCGGCACGTGCATGCCGTTACTCCGCGGCTTCGGCCGGCACGATGCGGCGGGACTGCCGCGCCTGCGCATCATAGGCCTTCTGCCAGTCGGACGGGCCGTTCGAGGGCGAGACCTGCACCGCAGTGACCTTGTATTCGGGGCAGTTGGTCGCCCAGTCCGAATAGTCGGTCGTGATGACGTTGGCCTGTGTGTCCGGATGGTGGAAGGTGGTGTAGACGACGCCCGGCGCGACGCGATCGGTGATCTCCGCACGCAGCGTGGTCTCGCCGGCGCGGCTCTTCAGCCGCACCCAGTCGCCGTCGCGCACGCCGCGCTGCTCGGCGTCGTGCGGATGGATCTCGAGGCGGTCCTCAGAATGCCAGACCACGTTCTCGGTGCGCCTTGTCTGCGCGCCGACATTGTACTGGCTGAGGATGCGGCCTGTCGTGAGCAGTAGCGGATAGCGCGGGCCGGTGCGCTCGTCGGTCGCGACATATTCGGTGACGACGAACTTGCCCTTGCCGCGGACGAAGCCGTCGATATGCATCACCGGCGTGCCCTCTGGCGCCTTGTCGTTGCACGGCCACTGCACCGAGCCGAGCTCGTCCAACTTGGCGTAGGAGACGCCGGCGAAGGTCGGCGTCAGCGCCGCGATCTCGTCCATGATATCGGAAGGGTGGCTGTACTTCATCTCGAAGCCCATCGCCTTGGCAAGACCGATCGTGACCTCCCAGTCGGCAAGGCCATTCTTTGGCGTCATCACCTTGCGCACCCGCTGGATGCGGCGCTCGGCGTTGGTGAAGGTGCCGTCCTTCTCGAGGAAGCTCGAGCCGGGCAGGAAGACGTGGGCGTAGTTCGCGGTCTCGTTGAGGAAGAGGTCGTGAACGATGACGCACTCCATCGCCGACAGCGCCGCGACCACGTGGCTGGTGTTGGGATCGGACTGGAGGATGTCCTCGCCTTGCACGTAGATCCCCATGAACGTGCCTTCGACCGCGGCGTCGAACATGTTGGGAATGCGCAGGCCCGGCTCCGGGTTGAGCTTGACATTCCACAGCGCCTCGAACTGGTCGCGAACGGCATCGCCGGAGATATGGCGGTAGCCGGGCAACTCGTGCGGGAAAGAGCCCATGTCGCAGGAGCCCTGCACGTTGTTCTGGCCGCGCAGCGGGTTCACGCCGACGCCGGGACGGCCGATATTGCCGGTCGCCATCGCAAGGTTGGCGATCGCGATCACGGTGGTGGAGCCCTGGCTGTGCTCGGTGACGCCGAGGCCGTAATAGATCGCGCCGTTGCCGCCGGTCGCGTAGGTGCGGGCGGCTTCGCGCAGGTCCTTCGGGTTGACGCCGGTGAGGATGGCGGTCGCTTCCGGACTGTTGTTCGGCTGGGCGACGAACGCCGCCCATTCCTCGAACTCGCTCCAGTCGCAGCGCTCGCGCACGAAGGCTTCGTTGACGAGGCCCTCGGTGACGATGACATGGGCCAGCGCGGTCATGACTGCGACATTGGTGCCGGGCATCAGGGGCAGATGCAGCGCCTTCACATGCGCCGATTCCACCATCTCGGTGCGGCGCGGATCGATCACGATCAGCTTGGCGCCCTGGCGCAGCCGCTTCTTCAGGCGCGAGGCGAATACCGGGTGAGCGGAGGCCGGATTGGCGCCGATCACGACGACGACGTCGGTCTCCTCGACCGAGTCGAAATCCTGCGTGCCGGCCGAGGTGCCGAAGGTGGTGGCGAGGCCATAGCCGGTCGGCGAATGGCAGACGCGGGCGCAGGTGTCGACATTGTTGTTGCCGAAACCGGCGCGGATCAGCTTCTGCACCAGATAGGTCTCTTCATTGGTGCAGCGCGACGATGTGATGCCGCCGATGGCATCGCGGCCGTATTTCTTCTGGATGCCGCGCAGCTTGGCGGCGGCGAAGGAGAACGCCTCGTCCCAGGAGACTTCGCGCCAGGGATCCTCGATTCGTTCGCGGATCATCGGCTTGAGGATGCGTTCCTTGTGATTGGTGTAGCCCCAGGCGAAGCGGCCCTTGACGCAGGAATGGCCGCGATTGGCCTTGCCGTCCTTGTACGGCACCATGCGCACGACTTCCTCGCCGCGCATCTCGGCCTTGAAGGCGCAGCCGACGCCGCAATAGGCGCAGGTGGTCACGACCGAATGCTCGGGCTGGCCGATCTCGATCACGGACTTTTCCGTCAGCGTCGCGGTCGGGCAGGCCTGCACGCAGGCGCCGCAGGAGACGCATTCGGAACCGAGGAAGCTCTCGCTCATGCCGGGCGAGACGCGGCTGTCGAAGCCGCGGCCGGAGATGGTCAGCGCGAAAGTGCCTTGCACCTCCTCGCAGGCGCGGACGCAGCGCGAGCAGACGATGCACTTGGAGGGATCGTAGGTGAAGTACGGGTTGGACTCGTCCTTCGGCATCCAATTGTCGTTGGTGCAGCCGTTCGTCTTGGCGAAAACATGATTCTCGCCCTCATAACCGTAGCGCACGTCGCGCAGGCCGACGGCACCCGCCATGTCCTGCAGCTCGCAATCGCCATTGGCGCCGCAGGTGAGGCAGTCGAGCGGATGGTCGGAGATGTAGAGCTCCATCACGCCCTTGCGCAGCTTCTTCAGCCGCTCGGTCTGGGTGTGCACGACGAGGCCGTTCATCACGGGCGTGGTGCAGGAGGCCGGCGTGCCGGCGCGGCCGTCGATCTCGACGAGGCAGAGCCGGCACGAGCCGAATGCGTCGACCATGTCGGTCGCGCAGAGTTTTGGGATCTGGTGGCCGGCATCCATCGCGGCGCGCATGATGGAGGTGCCCTCGGGCACGGTGACCTCTCTGCCGTCGATGGTCAGCGTGACCATCGTTTCCGACTTGGAAGCCGGCGTGCCGTAGTCGATTTCTTCGATCAGAGACATCGTCGTTCTCCTATTCCGCGGCCTGAAGCGTGGTCGGGATGGGGGTGAAATCCTCCCGGAAATGCTTCAAAGCACTGAGCACGGGGTAGGGCGTGAAGCCGCCGAGCGCGCAGAGCGAGCCGAATTTCATGGTGTTGCAGAGATCCTCGACCAGTGCGAGGTTTTCATGGACGCGCTCGCCATTGATGATCTTCTCGATGGTCTCGACGCCGCGGGTCGAGCCGATCCGGCACGGCGTGCACTTGCCGCAGGATTCGATGGCGCAGAACTCCATGGCAAAGCGCGCCTGCCTGCGCATGTCGACGCTGTCGTCGAACACGACGACGCCGCCATGACCGATCAGGCCGTCGCGCGCGGCGAATGCCTCGTAGTCGAACGGTGTGTCGAACAGCGCGCGCGGGAAATAGGCCCCGAGCGGCCCGCCGACCTGCACGGCGCGGACCGGGCGGCCGGTGAACGTCCCGCCGCCGATGTCGTCGACGAGCTCCCCGAGCGTCACGCCGAACGCTGTTTCGAACAGCCCGCCATGGCGGATGTTGCCGGCGAGCTGGATCGGCATCGTCCCGCGCGAGCGGCCCATGCCGAAATCCGCATAGGCCTTGGCGCCCTCGGCGAGAATGAAGGGAACGGCCGCGAACGACAGCACGTTGTTGATGACGGTCGGCTTGCCAAACAAACCATGGTGTGCCGGCAGCGGCGGCTTGGCGCGCACGATGCCACGGCGGCCTTCGAGGCTCTCCAGCAGCGAGGTCTCCTCGCCGCAAACGTAAGCGCCGGCGCCGACGCGGACCTCGAGATCGAAGCTGGTGGCCGAGCCGCCGATCTTGTCGCCGAGATAGCCGCCGCGCTTCGCGGCCCCGATCGCGGCGTTCATGGCCTCGACCGCGTGCGGATATTCGCTGCGGATGTAGATGTAGCCCTTGGTCGCGCCGACGGTGATGCCGGCGATGGTCATGCCTTCGATCACCAGGAAGGGATCGCCTTCCATGATCATGCGGTCGGCGAAGGTGCCGCTGTCGCCTTCGTCGGCATTGCAGACGATGAACTTGCGGTCGGCCCTGGCCTGCGCGACCGTCTTCCACTTGATGCCGGTCGGAAAGCCCGCGCCGCCGCGGCCGCGCAAGCCAGATGCCGTGACCTCGTTCAGGATCGCATCAGGTCCCAGCGAGAGCGCGCGCTCAAAACCCTTGTAGCCGCCATGGGCGCGGTAATCGTCGAGCGAGCGCGGGTCGATCACGCCGCAGCGGCCGAAGGTGAGGCGGGTCTGGCGCTTCAGCCAGGGGATCTCGTCGGTTGCACCGAGCCGCAACAGATGCGGCGTGTTGCTGGCGAGCGCGTCGAGCAGCGAGGGCACATCGGCCTCGGTCACCGGGCCGAAGGCGATGCGGCCCTGCGGGGTTGCGACCTCGACCAGCGGCTCGAGCCAGTACATGCCGCGCGAGCCGGTCCTGACGATCTCGACGGCAACGCCCCGTTTGGCCGCGGCCTGCTCCAGCGCCAGCGCAACCTCATCGGCGCCGACGGCGACCGCGCCTGCGTCGCGCGAGACGAATATTCGCATGCTCATCGCTGCGCCTCCGCAACGAGCGCATCCAGGCGCTTCTGGTCAAGCCGGCCGATCAGCCGGCCGTCGAGCATCGCGGACGGCGCGGTTGCGCACAGGCCGAGGCAGTAGATCGGCTCCAGCGTGACGCGCTCGTCGGGCGTCGTGTTGCCGAGCGACACGCCGAGCTTGGCTTCGGCGCGCGCCGCCAGCGCATCGCCGCCGGCAGCCTGGCACGCTTCGGCGCGGCACAGTTTCAGCACGCGTCGGCCGGCCGGCTTGTGCCTGAAATCATGATAGAACGTGAAAACGCCGTGCACTTCGGCGCGGGAGAGGTTCAGCGCCTGCGCCACCATCGGAATGGCGGCCTCCGGCACGTAGCCGAACGCTCCTTGAAGCGCATGCAGGATGACGAGCGTCGCGCCTTCCTGCCCGGCATGTTCAGCGATGATCTCGGCGCCGCGCGTGTCGTCCCAAGGCTCGTAACGAGACTCGTAAGTGGCTGTCATTCCTGGTTCTCAACTTGAGCGTTCCTTCACGGCAAACTATTTGGAATCATTCGAAGATCAATAAAGCTGTCTCATGCTGCGATCGCGAATTCAGATCGATTTGCAACCGCAATCGATCGATACGAATGGCTAATGAAAAGTTGTATCGGCTGCCGGTTTTTGCGTGTTGGTGCAGGCGCGGCATGCTAGCTTGCATGCCACGACGGAATTCGAGGGGACGACCGGTTGATCGACAAGCTTGAATTGCTGCTGGCGCTGGCGAAGGAGCGGCATTTCGGCCGCGCGGCGGAAGCCTGCGGCGTGACGCAACCGACGATGTCGACCGGGCTCAAGCAGCTCGAGGAGATTCTCGGTGTGATGCTGGTCCAGCGCGGCTCGCGCTTCCAGGGTTTTACGCCCGAAGGCGAGCGGGCGCTCGACTGGGCGCGGCGGATCGTCGGCGATGCCCGCGCGATGCGCGACGAGATCAACGGGCTGAAGCATCAGCTGTCCGGAGAGATCCGCATCGCGGCGATCCCGACCGTGCTCGGCATGGTCGCCGCGCTGACGACGCCGTTCCGCGCCAGGCATCCGGAGGTGCGCTTCCGCATCCAGTCCACCACCTCGTCGGAGGTGCTGGGACTCCTGGAAAATCTCGAGGTCGATGCGGGGCTGACCTATATCGAGAACGAGCCGATCGGCAAGGTGCGCACGATTCCGCTCTACAACGAGAGCTATCGCCTGCTGACTGCGCCGGATGCGATGTTCGGTGACCGCGAGACGGTCACCTGGAAGGAGGTCGGGCAGGTGCCGCTATGCCTGCTGACGCCCGACATGCAGAACCGCCGCATCATCGACCGCGCGCTGCGCTCGGTCGGTGCGGAGGCGACGCCGACGCTGACCTCGAACTCGCTCTTGGTGCTGTTCACGCATGTGAAGACCGGGCGCTGGGCGAGCGTGATGCCGGCCAAGCTGGCCGAGACGCTCGGCCTCTCCGATACGGTGCGCTCGATCCCGATCGTCGAGCCCGACGTCAATTACAGCATCGGCATGGTGATCCCGCAGCGCGACCCGATGACGCCGCTGATCGCAGCGCTGGTCAATGTCGCGCGTGAAGTGGCGCCGACGCTGCAATCCTGAATCAGAAGGCACTTGGTGCGCACGATGTAACGGCATCGGCGCTGGGCTCCCTCTCCCGCTTGCGGGAGAGGGGTGGGGAGAGGGTGTCTCCGCAGCGGGACAATCGCCAAAAGGAAAGAACCCTCACCCGCCACGCTCTGCGAGCGTGTCGGCCTCTCCCGCAAGCGGGAGAGGCGGAGCAAGCCCGCCGGCAGTCCTCGTGAAACTCAAGCCGCAGCCGATATCCCGGCCGCCTTGACCGCGTCGCGCGGCAGCGTCACGCGCACCACTGTGCCGACATCGATCTTCGAGCGCAGGCGCATCGAGCCGCCATGGAGCTGCGCCAGCGAGCGGGCGATCGCAAGGCCGAGGCCCGAGCCGTGATAGGTCTTGGTGAGCTGGCTCTCGACCTGCTCGAAAGGGCGGCCGAGCCGCGCCAGCGAATGCGGCGCGATGCCGATGCCGGTGTCGGCGATCATCAGCACGATCCTGTCGTCGAGCTGCCGGCTGCGCACCACGACACGTCCGCCGTCGGGCGTGAACTTCACGGCATTGGAAAGCAGGTTGACGATGATCTGCTTGGTGGCGCGGCGGTCGGCGACGACGGAGATGGATTTTGCGATGTCGGCGTCGAGCGTGATGTGCTTGTCCTCGGCCCGGCCGGTCACGACGCGCAGGGATTCCGCCAGCGTCCGCGACAGGTCGAGCTCTTCCAAGTCGAGCTTCATGCGGCCCGCCTCGATCTTGGACATGTCGAGGATGTCGTTGATGACCTCGAGCAGATAGTGCCCGCTGGTCAGGATGTCCTGGCAGTATTCCTGGTACTTCTCGCTGCCGAGCTCGCCGAACATGCCCGAGCCCATGATCTCGGAGAAGCCGATGATGGCGTTGAGCGGCGTGCGCAGCTCGTGGCTCATATTGGCGAGGAATTTCGACTTGGTCTGGTTGGCTTCCTCGGCGCGGGTCTTCTCGCGCTGGTATTTCTCGGCGAGATCGGCGAGCTCGACCGCCTGGCGCTCGAGCGCGGCCTGCGAACGCTTGAGGTCGATGACGGTGGCGCGCAGGCGCAGATCGTTGTCGACCAGCTTCTGCTCGTGCTCCTTGATCCGGGTGATGTCGGTGCCGACCGAGACGTAGCCGCCGTCCTTGGTGCGGCGCTCGCTGATGTGCAGCCAGCTGCCGTCGTCGAGCTGCGCCTCGAAGGTGCGCGCCCCCGGGCCCTGGCTCGCGGTTTCATTGTGGCGGGTGCGCACCTCCGGCATGCGGCCGACTTCCAGCACGGTCTCGTAGGAGGTGCCGGGGATGACGGCGGTGTCGGGCAGCTTGTGCAGGCGCTGGAAGTGCGAGTTGCAGAGCACCAGGCGGTCGCTCGCATCCCACAGCACGAAGGCCTCCGGGATGGTCTCGATCGCGTCGCGAAGGCGAAGGTCGGCTTCCACCGTCTTCTGCGCAAGGCTCTTCTGCTCGGTGATGTCGACGGCGATCCCGATCAGGTGAACGCTGGAATCGGTCGCGCCGCGGGTCTTCTCGCAGCGGACGCGGAGCCAGATCCAGTGGCCGTCGACATGCTGCATGCGGAAGGTCTGGTCGATGTGGTCGATCTTCTCGGAGATCAGCTGGTCGGCGATCGCGAACAGGTCGATGTCGTCGGACTTCACCAGCGCGTTGACCTCGCCGAAGGTGAGGAGCTCGTTGCGACCGTCGAGGCCGAGCATCGAGAACATCGACTGCGACCAGAAGATCCGGCCGCGCGACAGATCCCAGTCCCACAGCCCGCAGCGGCCGCGGTTCAGAGCGGTGTCGATGCGGCCGCGCACGGCGTCGTTGATGAGATCGCCCTCGCGGGCGCGGGTGGACTGCCAGTGGAAGGCGAAGCCGAGAATCAGGACGACGAAGCCTGTCGTCGCCGACAGCGTCACCGAGAGCGCGGCGTCCGATCCCCAGATCGGCTCGTTGCGCTCCTGGATCACCGTGACGAAGCCGGGCAGCGACTTGATCTGGCGCGAGGCCGCCATCGCCGCATTGCCGTTCGGCAGCGTCATGTCCGAGATGTCGCCGTCGCGCGGTGGCGAGGCGAGCAGCTGCGCGGTGGTGATCGCATCAAGCAGACGGTCGTTGCCGGACGGATCGGTGTCGACCGGAATGCGGGCGAGGATGCGGCGGTCGACGCCGGCCGAGGTGACGATGACATGGCGGCCCGAGGCCGTGCCCCAGGACGGGATCAGATCGGCCAGCAGCGTCGGCAGGTTCTCGATGTTCCTCAGCCGCTCCTGGCGCACGGAGGTGAGGCGGTCGATGCGTTCGGCGAGCAGCTCGGCGAGCGCCGAGATGTCGTGGCGGATCACCAGCCGCTTCTGGCGGGTCTGGTCGACCACCTGCACGAACGCGCCGAGGCAGATCGTGATCAGGAACGCGATGATGAGCGTCGGCACGGCGCGACGAAGCGCTGGCTCCGCGATCAAGAGCCGATGATAGGCAGGTTTCGCGATCGACTGCGCCAATCCCTTGATCGAATCGGATTGGACGCACGCGCTCGCGGCGTCTGCACGCGACATGCCTTCGGCCCCCTGAAAACCAGCTTGCAACTGAAGTCCGGAAGCAGCCCCACGTCGCTTCCGAATCACACTGATTTGAATCCAGTTTTCGCGGGCTGTCGAGAGTCAACGAATCGATAACGCGAAATTATTCTTATCCAACGCGCAGTTTGTGCATCGCGTGTCCGCAAACTCACGGACGCGCGGAGTCCGAAACGAGAACGTGTGACTCCTCGCACGTTCTTCGCCTCTTTCGTCACGCGCGCGGCGGCTCGGCGTGGCTGATCACGCGCTTGACGCTCGGAAATGCGCGCCGCAGCGCGCGCTCGATCGCGTCGACATGCTCGTGCACCCTGATCACGCTCATCGACGGCGTCGCGCGGCAGTGGAAGTTGACGATCTCGCCGGCATCGGTGTTGCGGACACGCACATTATGGATGTCGTGGATCTCGCTGCCGGCGGCATATTCCGTCAGCGCGGCGGCGATGGTCCGCACCCGGTCCGGCGTGGCATCGACCCCGAACGGAAGCTCCGGTTCCAGGGGCTCGATATGGACGTCGACCTCGACGTCCTCGCCGAACTCCTCCTGGATGTTGCGCTCCAGCGTGTTGGCGATCTCGTGCGCGGCGTCGAGCTGCATTCCGGCATCGACCTCGAGGTCGATGCTGACGATCAGCTTGGCGCCGAGATCGTGCACCGTGACATGGTGGATGGCGAGGCCCGAATTGCGCGCGATCACCATGATGCGGTCGCGCACGGTCTCGTTGTCACGCGCGACCGGGACGGGAGTGAAGGAGAGGTCGGCGTCCCCGAACGCCTGGTCGACGGCGGCATGCGCCTTGCGCTTGATCTCCTCGACCCGGTCGATCGGATAGGTTCGCGGCACCTTTGCGATGGCGTCGATGAAGGTGGTGGCCCCGACCATGCGCACGCGCAGGCGTTCGACGTCGATCACGCCGGGCACGCTGCGGATCGCGGCCGTGGCTTTCTCCTGCGCGCCTTCAGGGGCGCGATCGAGCAGCGTCTGCACGGTCGCCCCGGCCATGCGCAGGCCGAGGGCTGCGATCATCACCGCGACCGCGGCCGCGGCCGCGGCGTCGCCCCACCAGAAGCCGAGGCCGGCGAGGATCAGGCCCACGATCACGGCGAACGAGCCCATCACGTCGGAGGCGAAATGCAGCGCGTCGGCTGCCAGCGCCTGGCTCCGCGTCTCGCGCGCGGCGCGGTGCAGGGCGCGGGCGCGCCAGAGATTGACGACGATGTCGATCACCAGCACGACGAAGGGCACGGCCGAAATGGTCGGCGGCGGGGTTCCCTCGCGCAGCCGGCTGTAGGACTCGACCAAAATGCCGCCGGCGAGCACGTAGAGCAGGGCGGTGACGCCCAGCGCGGAGATGCTCTCCAGCTTGCCATGCCCGTAATGGTGCTCCTCGTCCGCCGGCTTGTCGGACACCCGCACCACCGCCCAGGTGATGATGGTCGCGACCAGGTCGATCGAGGAGTGCAGCGCCTCGGAGATCAGCGCCAGCGAGCCAATGGCGATGCCGACCACGAACTTGGCCGCCGCCATGCCGCCGCTGGCGAAGATTGAGATCGCGGCGACCGAGGTCTTGTCGTGCTGGGAGGTCATGGCGGGGGATTTAGCAGCCCGCGGGTGAACATCAAGCGACGATCCACAGGGCTAGTCGCAAGTGATTTGCAGGAGCGCCACGTCATTCCGGGGCGCCGAAGGCGAACCCGGAATCTCGAGATTCCGGGTTCGGTCCTGCGGACCGCCCCGGAATGACGGTGGCACCTATAGCGTCACCACGATCTTCCCCAGATGCTTGTTCGCCTCCATGTGCTCGAACGCCCTGTCGATGTCGTCGAACGCGAACACCTTGTCGATCGGCAGCTGCAGCTTGCGCGACTCGACCGCGCCCCAGATGTCCTTCCTGACCTCCTCGAAGATCTCGCGGACCTCCTCAATGGTGCGGGTGCGGAAGGTGACGCCGACATAGTCGATACGGCGGGCCGCATGCAGGTCGAAGTTGAAATCGGCATGGGTGCCGCCGAGCCGGCCGACATTGACGATGCGGCCCTTGACCCTGGTCGCGGCGAGGTTCTGGTTGGCGATCTTGCCGGAGACCTGGTCGACGATGAGGTCGACGCCTTCGCCGTTCGTCGCCGCCAGCACCTCGTCGACCCATTTGGGATCGGAGGAATCGACGGCGAGGTCGGCGCCGAACTCCTTGAGCCGGCCGCGGCGATAAGCATCGGTGGAGGAGCCGATCACGAGCTTGGCGCCCTTGAGCCTTGCGATCTGCATCGCCATCAGCCCGACGCCGGAGCTGGCGCCCTGGATCAGCACGCTCTGGCCGGGCTGCACGCCGCCGACGGTGACCACGGCATTGTGCATGGTCGCGAGCGCAACGGGGAGGGTGGCCGCCTCCTCGAAGTTCATGTTCGAGGGCGCGTGGAACAGCCGGCCGTGGTCGGCCAGCGTGTATTCGGCGAACGCCGCGCCGCCCGAGCCCATGATGCGATCGCCGATCTTCACGCCCTTCGCATCCGGTCCGAGCTCGGCGACCTCGCCGGCCCATTCCATCCCGAGCACGGTGCCGACGCCGCCCGCGGCGCCATGGGCGTGGCCCTTGCGCATGCCGGTGTCGGCGCGATTGAGGCCGCAGGCGCGGACGCGAACCAGCACCTGCGTGCCCTTCGGTTTTGGTTGAGCGACGTCGGAAATCTGAGCCCCATCAGGACCATAGACGTAGGCCTTCATGCGTTACCTCGAACTCATCTGAGATTGTGGATGAAGAGCGATGCCGTTCTTCCTCTCTCCCCGCTTGCGAGGAGAGGGGAAAGAACGATCACTCCGCAGCTTCGCGCTGCGGCTGAACGATCATGCCTTCCAGCCGGCCGCGGATGATCGCCTCCGCCTCGCGCACGATGCGGGAGACCAGCTCGGCGCAGCTCGGGATGTCCTGGATCAGACCCTGCACCTGGCCGGCCGACCAGATGCCTTCATCGGAATTCCCGGTCGCGTAGACCATCTTGCCGCGAGCGCCCGCGACGAGCTCGCGGATGTCCTCGAACTTGGCGCCTTCCTTCTCCATCGCGACCACCTTGGTCGAGATCGCATTCTTGGCGACGCGGGAGGTATTGCGCATGGTGCGGAAGATCAGCTCGGTCTCGCGCTCGTCATTGGCGACGATCTTCTCCTTGATCATCTGGTGGATCGGGCTTTCCTTGGTGGCCATGAAGCGGGTGCCCATATTGATGCCGTCGGCGCCCAGCGCCAGCGCGGCGACGAGGCCGCGGGCATCGGCGAAGCCGCCCGAGGCGATCATCGGGATCTTGATCTTGTTGGCGGCGGCTGGGATCAGGATCAGGCCGGGCGTATCGTCCTCGCCGGGGTGGCCGGCGCATTCGAAGCCGTCGATCGAGATGGCATCGACGCCCATGCGCTCGGCCGAGAGGGCGTGGCGAACGCTGGTGCATTTGTGCACGACCTTGACGCCGTGCTTCCTGAACTCGTCGACATGCTCCTGCGGCTTGTTGCCGGCGGTCTCGACCACCTTAATGCCGGCCTCGATGATGGCGGCGCGGTATTCGGCGTAGGGCGGCGGCTTGATCGCGGGCAGGATGGTGAGATTGACGCCGAACGGCTTGTCGGTGAGGTCGCGGCAGCGCGCGATCTCCTTGGTCAGATCCTCCGGCGTCGGCTGGGTCAGCGCCGTGATGAAGCCGAGCGCGCCGGCATTGGCAACGGCGGCGACCAGCTCGGCGCGGCCGACCCACTGCATGCCACCCTGGACGATCGGGTGCTGGACGCCGACGAGTTTAGTGAACCGTGTCTGCAACATGATCTGTTTCCCCCGCGCCCAAGGGTGGCGCTCTGTTATCCATTGGCTGGCGGGAAGGATGCCGCTGGGGGTGGGAAAAGTCTATTGTGCCGCCGGGCGGGGCGACCATGCGGGAGGCGCGGAAGATTCCGTGAGGCGGACAATTGGCGCCGCCGCTCCTCCACATCGTCATTTGCGAGCGCAGCGAAGCAATCCAGAGTCTTTCCGCGGAGGGATTCTGGATTGCTTCGTCGCTGCGCTCCTCGCAATGACGGCCGAGCCTACTCTGCCGACAGCCGCACCATCTGGCGGCCGCCGTTCATTTCCTTCAGGCGGTTGACGAAGTTTTCCGGACGCTGCCAGCGATTGGGGACCTCGAGGCCCATGAACTCGGCGATGTCGCCGATGAAGCCGGTGCAGTTGGCGGTCTCGGCGTTCCACACCGGCGAGTTTGCCTGCAGCTTCTTGATGTAGGCGAACACGCGCTTGGCGTCGGCCTCGTTGAGATAGACGCGATAGCTCGCGGTCAGATATTCCGGATCGAGATCGCCGTAGCTGGCGCCGGTCTCCGACGGCACAAAGGTGATGTGGCCGAGCACGTAAGCGAGCGTGTCGCCGGCCGGCGTAAGCCCTGCGACCTCGACCGCCTTCTCGCTGGTCTTGCCGTACCAGACGAAGGCATGGCCCCAGCTCGCGGCCGTGCGGGCGCGGAAATCGACGTAGTACGGACCTTTCTCCCCGCGCGCGACCGAGCGCCGCGTCGATGGCGGTGCCGGACGTGACGCGGAGTCGGCGGTGGCGAGCGCGTTGGCGTCGGTCGCGCGCTTGTTGGCTTCGTGCGCCGAAGCCGAGGGCATCAGGCAGGCGATCATCGCCGCGAGGGCGAGTCCGGCCAGGATGCAGGACCCCGATCGATCAGGTCTGTTCGTCACGCTGTGCCCCTCGACTGTCGGCCGCTTACGCTGGTTTTGCGCGAGCGCGTCAGTAGCGCGCCGCGACCGGGCCGGGCGCCTTGCCGATCGGGGCCTTTCCAACCGGGCTCTTGCCGATCGGCATCTTGCCGATCGGGGCCTGCTCCGCCGGATAGACCGGCACGGGCTGGCGGCGCGGCAGATCCGCAGCGTTCGCGGCCGTCACCAGAGCAAGCGTGGCACCCAGAGCAAATACAATCTTCTTCACAGCGATACCCCTAGAAGGTTTGGTCCAAACACGGCCATGCCGTGCCCCCAGACACGCCTCCCAAAAGGGCGACCGAATGCGTCCAAGTTGCGGCGCGCGCGGGACATGTTGGCGGCATTGATCGGGCGCGCGCAGATGTGATGTGTCCGGATGTTTCGGGAGGCTCGGCCCCACGCAGCTTCTCACCCGATCCGGTTCAAGCTATTCTTGATCGTCGCGAAGATGCCGCCGATGTCCTTGCGCAGGGCGTCGAGCGCGTTGAAGTGCTCGAAGATGCGGGCGAGGCGGTCTTCGACCTCCGTTCACCTCGATCTCGCTGACGGTCTTGGCCAGGAGGGGCCCCTGTGGACGCTTCGAGCCGCGTGATCCACGGTTGATTGCGTCGGCCGATCGGCGGAGGGGCGTGGCGCGACTGCAGGGTTTTCCCGGGACGGACGTTCACACACGTCATGGTCGGACCTGTCCCCGGCATCCACGTTTTCAGCTGCGGTCAACCAAGGTGGCCGGACAGCCAGGCCATGACGGATCAGGCAGCGTTAGTAGCTCCGCTCATGCGGGGCTATGGCATCGTGCGCGCTTATCACTTCCCGAGGAAATTCGAGCGCATCTTATCGGCGAACCAAACCACGAAGATCGCACCGAACGCGAGAGCAAAGTACAGAGCCGTCCATAGAAGTGCATTACCTGCATTTGTCATGGCATCCTCCCTGGCGTCAGAAATTGATTGCTGGGAAGGATAAGGCGGCCGTGCCGACCCGATTTGCGCCGGATCAATTTTGCCGCGCTGCGGCGAGAATAAGTGCTACGGCACGGCGTTCCCAGCTACAGCCGAAACTCGTTGGTGAGCTCGCCGATGCCGTCGATCGCGACGGTCACCGTGTTCACGGGCTCCTTCATCACGCCGACGCCGACCGAGGTGCCCACCGCAATGAGATCGCCGGGCAGCAGGGTCATGTCATGGGAGATCTTGCTGACCAGCTGCTGCGCGCTGAAGATCATGTCCGAGATCGGGTAGTTCTGCCGCTCCGCGCCATTGAGGATGGTGCGGACGGTGAGCTTTGCGGGATCGAGGCCGGTTGCGATCACGGGGCCGAACGGGCCGTAATCGTCGATGCCTTTGGCCCGGGCCCATTGCGGGAAGGTGGGGTTGCTGGTCAGGATGTCGTTGGCGGTGATGTCGTTGACGCAGGTGTAGCCGAAGATGAAGCTGTCAGCGTCATCCGGTGAGACGCGGGCGCAGGTCCTGCCGATGACGATACCGAGCTCGCCTTCGTAGGTGGTCTTGCCGTCGTAATAGGAGGGCCGGCGGATCACGGCGCCCGGCGTCGTGATGGTGGTGGTGGCCTTGAGCAGATAGAGCGGCTCCGGCGGCTCTGGCTGGTTCAGCTTGGCCGCGAGCGCGTGAAAATTATTCCAGAGCGCGACGATCTTGCTGGGCGCGCAGGGCGCGAGCAGCTCGACCTCCGACAGCGCCAGAGTCTTGCCGGTCGCGGCGTTGCGGCCGAACATCTCGCCCTCATGCACGCTGATGCCGGATGAGGTCAGCGTGCCGAAGCCGGCCGCGCCGGCGTGACGGAAGCGCAGCCACTTCTTCATCTCCTCCGCCATCACGCCACCGCCAGTGCGCGGGGATCGGCCGGCGTCGAGACGCCGTCATAAAGGCCGGCGATGCGGGCGCGCTGGGTCACCATCGCCAGCACCGAGTCGAGCGCGGGCGTCGGGATGCCGGTGAGGCGGCCCATCTCCTGCACCACGGTGACGAGCGGGTCGATCTCCATCGGGCGGCCGCGCTCGAGATCCTGGAGCATCGAGGTCTTGTGGGCACCGACCTTGCGGGCACCCTCGATGCGGCGCTCGACGTCGACGCGGAATTTGACCCCGAACGTCTCGGCAATCGCCTGTGTCTCCATCATGATCGCGCGCGACAGCGCCCGCGTCGCCGGATCGGTGCAGATCACGTCGAGCGTTGCGTGCGTGAGCGCGCTGATCGGGTTGAAGCAGACATTGCCCCATAGTTTCAGCCAGATCTCGTCGCGGATGCGGTCGAGCACCGGGGCCTTCAGCCCGGCTCCGACGAACAGGCCGGCGAGGCGCTGCACGTCCGGCGTGATCTCGCCGGAGGGCTCGCCGAGCGGGAAATTGTTGCCGTAGACGTGACGGATCACGCCGGGCGCCTCGATCTCGATCGCGGGATAGACGATGCAGCCGATGGCGCGCTCGGCGCCCAGCTCGCGCCACTGCCGCCCGCCGGGGTCGATGCTCTCCAACGTCGCATTCTCGTATTGGTTGCCGTGCTTGTAGAAGTACCAATAGGGGATGCCGTTGACGGCGGTGACGATGCGGGTGTGGGGCCCGAGCAGCGGCTGCATCTTCTCGATCACGCCGGTGATCGAATGCGCCTTCAAGGTGATGATGATGAAGTCCTGCGCGCCGAGCTCGGCGGGGTCGTCGGTGCAGCGCGGATGCACGGTGTGCGTCTCTTCGCCCGCGAGCAGCGTCAGGCCGCGCTCGCGCATCGCGGCAAGGTGCGCGCCGCGCGCGATCAGGCTGACGTCGGCGCCTGCGCGCGCGAGCTGAACCCCGAGATATCCGCCGATCGCGCCGGCGCCGTAGATGCAGATCTTCATGAAATCCTCGCGGGACCAATTTGGCAGTTGGATGGATCGATCGTGACACAGGTTCGCTGCACCTCTCCCGCTTGCGGGAGAGGTCGGCGCGCCCCGGGCGATGCGAAGCATCGTCCCGAGCGTGGAGGGTGAGGGTTGTGTCCTCTTGGGGAGTCTGGCTGGCGGAGACAGCCCTCTCCCCAACCCTCTCCCGCAAGCGGGAGAGGGGGCGCAGCTGTTCCGTAACTGAAAGAAAGCGAGCTCTTCTAGGCGGCTTGCGGCGTCGAGTTGGCCGCTTCGTCGACGGCCGCGGCGATGTCGCGCATGCTGATGACCGAGACGAGGCTGTAATCGTCGATCACAGGCAGATGGCGGATGTGATGGCGGTTCATCAGATGCCGGACGTGCTCGATCGTGTCGCTCGAGGTGCAGGACACCAGCTGCTGCACCGAGACGAGCTGCGAGACCTTGATGTTGACGGCGTTCGCGCCGTGCTCGGCGACGGCGCGCACCACGTCGCGCTCGGTGAACATGCCGACGGCGGTGTTGCCCTCGGAGCGGACCACGTCCTTGACCACCAGCGCGCTGATGTTGTTGGCGCGCATCAGCTTGGCGGCAATACCCACCGTTTCGTTCATTCGCACCGTGACAACGCGCGGCGTCTTCTTGCGCAGAATGTCTCCGACCAGCATTGCAACCTCCCTGGGTGAACGATGAGGGAAGTGTGGTATACATAATGCCAATCGTCAAGCGTTGGATTTGGCTGATCCGAAAAATCTTGCGACAGCGATGCTGACGTTTCTCGACGGGACAAAAAGAAAGGGGCGCACGGCTGCGCCCCTTTTCGTTTCCTGCGGATGTGCTTGGCGGCTACGCGGTCTCGGTCTTGGCGCTGCCGGCCGTAGCCTCAGCGCTCGCGGCCTCCTTGCCGAGGATGAAGGAGCGGCGCATCGGCTTGATCACGAACAGCGCCATCAGTGCCGCCGTTGCGTTCAACGCCACCGCAACCACGAACACGGCCTTCCACCCGTAGGCTGCCGAGATCACGCTTGCGAGCGGGACGAGCAGCGAGGCGGTGCCCTTCGCGGTGTAGAGCATGCCGTTGTTGGTGGTTGCGAACTTCGAGCCGAAGGTGTCGCCGCAGGTCGCGGGGAACAACGAGTAGATCTCGCCGAACACCCCGAAGTAAATCGCGGTCGCCAGCACGAACACGATGGGGATGTGCCCGTAGGCCGACAGCGTCAACAGCATCAGCGCGGCGGTGCCGAACGCGATGAACATGGTGTGCTCGCGGCCGATCGTGTCGGAGACGAAGCCGAAGAAGGGCCGGCCGAAACCATCGAAGATGCGGTCGAGCGAGATCGCGAAGGTCAGCGCCGCCATCTGGAAGCCGGCGAGTGTGACGGGCGTGTTCGCGATCTTGAAGTCGTGCGCGATCGGGGCGATCTGCGCCGCCGTCATCAGTCCGCCGGATGCGACCATCACGAAAACGAGGTACATGACCCAGAAAATAGGGCTGCGCAGCACCTGGGGCGGGGTGAAGTCGATCTTGGTCTGCGGCAGGTTGAGCTGCTTCTTCTTCGGCGGGATCGAGAGCCGCGGCGGCTGGATGAAGAAGGCGAGCACGAAGACGATCAGGCCCTGGCCGATGCCGAAGGTGAAGAAGGCGTGCTGGTAGCCGCTTGCGGCGATCATCTGCGCGATCGGCACGACCGTGAGCGCTGCGCCCGCGCCGAAGCCCGCGGCGGTTGCGCCGGCGGCGAGGCCGCGGCGGTCCGGAAACCATTTCAGCGCGTTGCCGACGCAGGTGCCGTACACCGCGCCCGCGCCCATGCCGCCGATGATCGCCGCGGCGTAGAGCAGGGTGAGGCTGTCGGCGTAAGAGTTGAGGATCCAGGACAGCGCGATCATCACGCCGCCGAACATGATGACGATGCGCGGGCCGTATTTGTCGACGAACCAGGCCTCGACCGGCACCAGCCAGGTCTCGGTGACGACGAAGATGGTGAAAGCGAGCTGGATCGCGGCGCGTCCCCAATGGTGGGCCGCATCGATCGGATCGACGAACAGCGTCCAGCCATATTGCAGATTGGCGATCATCGCCATGCAGACGATGCCCATCGCGAGCTGGAGCCAACGGAAGCCGGTGCGAAGTGGCGCGGCCGTGACGGCGCCATCCGTGCTGGAAATCATAAGAACCTCCCAACGCGCCTGATTGAGTGCGACGCAGGAGTGCAAGATGACCCAGTGTCGCAAATATTGTGGCTTATCGTCGCAAGCGCGGCAGGCAGATTGGTATACCATATTCCAGAAGGCAAGCCCTAACTGTGCTGGATTGTCACAAAATTCTCCGGTTCCCTTTCAGTCGGGGCGCCAACAGGACTTCGCCAAAACGAAACGCCCGGCCGAAAGGCCGGGCGTTGGCGTTTGGAGCCGCTGAGGTGAGGCGGTTCAGAGCGTCGATTTCGCAACCACGACCTTGCGCCAGGGCTTGAGCAGCGCGATCGCCAGCAGCGATGCCAGGATGTTGGCGCCCGCCGCGATGATGAACACGCTGTCCCACGTGCCTGACGATTGCTGCATGTAGTTGGCGATCGGCACCAGCAGCGCGGCGGTGCCCTTTGCGGTGTAGAGCAGGCCGGCATTGGTGGTCGCGAACTTGGCGCCGAACGTGTCGGTGCAGGTCGAGGGGAACAGCGAGTAGATCTCACCCCAGGCGAAGAACACGAAGCCCGAGAGCAGCACGAACCAGACCGGATCGTGGCCCCAGAGATAGAGCATCCAGATGCCCAAGCCTTCCATGCCGAAGGCGATGAACATCGTGTTCTCGCGGCCGATCATGTCGGAGATCCAGCCGAAGAACGGGCGCGTCAGGCCGTTGAGCACGCGGTCGATCGTGGCCGCGAACGTCACTGCGGTCATCGTCACCGCCATCAGCGTCACCGGCACATTGTCGACCTTCCAGTCGGCCGCGATCGGCTTCAGGTTGGCCGTCACCATCAAGCCGCCGGCGCCGACGATGACGAACATGAAGTACATCAGCCAGAAGATCGGCTGACGCAGAACTTCGGTCGGCTGATAGTTGCGGCGGCTCTGCAACAGGTTGGCGTTCGCCACCACGGTCGGCACCTGGCCCGCCTTCGGCGACAGCAGGAAGAAGGCGAGGATACAGATGATGATGCCTTGGCCGAGGCCGAAATAGAGGAAGGTGGTCTGGAAGCCACTGTCCTTGATCATGGCCTGAATCGGCGCGACGGTCAGCGCGGACCCTGCACCGAAGCCTGCGGCCGTGATGCCCGCGGCCAGACCGCGCTTGTCCGGAAACCATTTCAGCGCGTTGCCGACGCAGGTGCCGTAGACGCCGCCGGCGCCGATGCCCGCGATGATCATGCCGAGATAATAGCCGTTGAGCGTGGTGGCTTGCGCGTTGATCGCCCAGCCGAGAGCGCAGAGCACGCCGCCGACCAGCACCACGATGCGCGGGCCGTATTTGTCGACGAACCATCCTTCGACCGGCACCAGCCAGGTCTCGAACAGGACGAAGAGGGTGAAGGCCCATTGGATCGAGGCGCGATCCCAGCCGAACTTCTTCTGGATGTCGGGGACGAAGAAGGTCCAGCCGTATTGATAGTTGGCGATCATCACCATCGCGCCTACACCGATCGCCAATTGCGCCCAGCGATATGTGTCGCTAACGCGCGCGGCTGTAGGGGCGGTTGCCTGCACCATGTCCGTCATAAAGCCTCCCGTGGCGCCTCTAATTTTTATGCGAGCGCTGGAGTGGCATTCTTGTATGCATTATGCCAAGCTTCAAGCGCTGGTCCGGCCACCGTGCGCAAATGTCGCAGCCGTGCCGGCTGCGGCTGTGACTCGGGACAGCAGAAGTAGAAATGGCCCCGCGTTGCGGGGCCATTCATCAAAAGTAGCATGTGAATCGTTCTGAAACCGCCGCGCTCCGCGGCAGCGCGGGAATGTGCCGGCTTACAGGCCGAAACGCGGCAGGTCGCCGTTGTGGTTCGAAATCTCGGCGCTCGCCATCAGGAAACGATCGACCGCGGCCAGAAAGCGGGCGAACAGCGAAGAGGAGGGGACGAAGGCGACGGAAGCGGTCTTGGACATCGGAATTCCCTTTCTTAAGACGGACAGGCTTGGCGTCTCGTTTCGAGGGACAATCTATGTATACCAGATGCCAATGACCACGCATTTGTTTGCATAGCAGCATGCGAAGCACCGCATTGCAGCATAATGCCGGGTTAATGCCGCCGGTTCGAGCCTGAATGGCCCGGAAAGCCCCGTCGTCTGGTTCGCTCGGATGCGGAATCGAGGGCAAAAGAAAGCGGGAACCGGAGCAGAGCCAGGGCTTGCCGGGTCGAGGCTTGGCAGGTCCAAGGCTTGGCAGGTCCATGCAAAGCGGCTAGTGGTCCGCCCCCTTATCCAATCAACTGTCAGAGTGGTTATGTCGAGCGCCTCGCCCGCCGTCTCGATCGGCATCGATTTTGGGACCAGCAACACGGTCGTCGCCCTTGCGGCGGACGACCGCCGGGTCGAGGCCATCCGCTTCGACCATGGCGGACAGCGCCACAGCGTCTACGTGTCGGCCCTGTGCTTCTGGGAAGACCGGCCGGGCGCCGGCGCCCAGGCCGAGGGCGGCCCCTGGGCGATCGAGCAGTTCTTCGAAGGGCGTCACGTCTACCGTTTCCTGCAGTCGTTCAAGACCTTCGCCGCGAGCTCCAGCTTCAACACGACGCAGGTGTTCCGGCAGCGTTTCAAGTTCGAGGACATCCTGGCCGCCTTCCTGCGGACATTGGCGCGCCATGGCGGCGAGAAGTTCGGCTTTGAGACGTCGACCATCACGGTCGGCCGCCCCGTGCGCTTTGCCGGCGGCAATCCCGACGAGGCGCTGGCGATGCAGCGCTACCGCGCCGCCTTCGAGCGCCTGGGGGCCGGCCACGCGCGCTATGTCTACGAGCCCGTGGGCGCGGCGTTCTCCTTTGCTCGAAGGCTGGAGCGCGATGCCACCGTGCTGGTGGCGGATTTCGGCGGCGGCACCAGCGATTTCTCCGTGATGCGCTTCTCGCGGAAGGGAGGCAGCCTGCGCGCCGAGCCGCTGGGGCACGCCGGCATCGGCATCGCCGGCGATACGTTCGACTATCGCATCGTCGACCACATCGTCTCGCCGCGGCTCGGCAAGGGCTCCAGCTTCCGCTCCTTCGACAAGGTGCTGCCGGTCCCGAGCGGTCATTACACCAATCTGGCGCGCTGGCATCAGCTGGCGATGATGAAGAGCAACGGCGATTTGCGCGAGCTCCGGGAGCTTGCGCGCACCGCGCTGAAGCCCGACCTGCTCGAGGATTTCATCACCATCGTCGATCTCGACCTCGGCTTTGCGCTGTACCGCGCGGTGTCGGATGCCAAGGTCGCGCTCTCGGCGCAGGACGAGGTGGATTTCCGCTTCAAGGGCGGCGGCGTCGACATCGGCGCAGCCATCACGCGGAAGAATTTCGAAGCCTGGATTGCCGACGACATCGCCCGTCTCGGGGCCACCGTCGACAAGGTGCTGGCCGAAGCCGGTATCGCGGCGCGCGAGGTCGAGAAGGTGTTCTTGACCGGCGGCACCTCCTTCGTTCCCGCCGTTCGAAAGCTGTTCGCCGAGCGGTTCGGCAACGAGCGGCTGATGTCGGGCGACCAGTTCGAGTCGATCGCCTATGGGCTTGCGCTGATCGGACACAGTCCGGACCCGGATCGCTGGACGGCAAGCGGCGGGCTCGCCGCGGGCATGGCCAGCCGCGCTTGAGCAGATCCGCTGGCTGTCCAATCCAGCCGCCCCTTCCAATCCGCTTGAGCCGGGAACGCTGACTCGCTAACCTGAAACGGCCGTGAGTGACGGTCGGGGCATTACCCCGTACGCCTCCTCGCGGCGCAAACCAAAAGCAAGAAATTTCCGAAATTTTTGTCCTGCCTGTACGGGGCCCGGTTTTTCCGGGCCCACGACCTTGGTTTTCACCAAAAGGATATTCGGCGATGCTTGGTTTAATGATGCAAACCCCGCTGCTGTTGTCGTCCATCTTGTTGCACGCAGCGCGGTCCTTTCCCGATGTCGAGATCGTGTCCCGCACCCCCGACAAGCCGGACCATGTGACGAACTACGCCGGGCTGCTGTGTCGCAGTTCGCAATTGGCAAACGCGTTGACGTCCGCAGGCATCAAGCAGGGTGATCGCGTTGGCACGCTTGCCTGGAACGGTTACCGCCATCTGGAGCTCTATTACGGCATCTCTGGGATGGGGGCGGTGTGCCACACCGTCAATCCCCGCCTGTTCATCGAGCAGATCGTCTACATCATCAATCATGCTGAAGACCGGCTGATGTTCTTCGACACCGGCTTCACCGAGCTGGTGAAGACCTTGATGCCGAAATGTCCAAGTGTCGAGCGTTGGATTTGCCTCGGCGAAGCAGGCGAGGCGAGAGCGGCCGGGGCGGGGGACTTCCAGATCTATGAGGATCTGCTGGCAGGCCACTCACAATCCTTCGAATGGCCACAGCTCGATGAGAACACTGCGTGTGGTCTCTGCTACACGTCCGGGACCACGGGCAATCCCAAAGGCGTGCTCTACGCACACCGCAGCGCCGTGCTGCATTCCTTTGCCGCAGCGCTTCCCGATGCCTGCCGGATCTCACTGAACGATACCGTCGCATTCATCTCGCCGATGTTCCACGCGATGTCCTGGGGCATGCCCTATTGTGCGCCGGCGATGGGCGCAAAGCTGGTGATGCCTGGACAAAAGGTCGATGGCGAGAGCATGCACAGGCTGTTCGAGGACCATGGCGTGACGTTCGCCAATGGCGTGCCGACGGTTTGGCTCGGTTATGTCCAATATCTGCAAAACGCAGGCCTCAGGCCCAGCACGCTCAATCGCGTCCTGATCGGGGGAACGGCGTGCCCCCCTTCGCTCATGCAGGCACTTCAGGACGATTATGGTGTCGAAGTGCTGCACGTTTGGGGCATGACGGAAACCAGTCCTGTCGCGACCATATCGAAGCTCTTGCCAAAGCACAGGTCGCTATCGAGCGCGGAGCGCCGCAATCGGCAGGTCAAGCAGGGTCGGGCGGTGTTCGGGGTTGAAATCGGAATTCGCGATGGAGAGGACAAGGAGCTGCCGCACGACGGCAAGGCTTTCGGCGATCTCGTGATCCGTGGCCCCTGGATTGCTCGGGCCTATTACAAGATGCCGGAGAGCGAGCGCCCCGATGGCTGGTTCTTCACGGGCGACGTCGCAACGATCGACGAAGAAGGCTACATGCAGATCACCGACCGCTCGAAGGATGTGATCAAGTCCGGCGGCGAATGGATTTCATCGATAGACCTCGAAAATCTCGCGATGGCGCACCCAGACATCGTAGAGGCCGCCGTCATCGGCGTTCCACATCCGAAATGGGACGAGCGGCCGCTCGTCATCGCGGTGCGGCGCAAGGGATCGAGCCTCACTGCTGCTGAACTGCTGGCCTTCTACGAAGGCAAGATCGCGAAATGGTGGATGCCGGACGATGTTCTGTTCGTGGAGGAGCTGCCGCACGGTGCGACCGGCAAGCTTCTGAAGACCAAGCTGAGGGAACTTTACGGAGATCACAAGCTCCCCACCATCCACCAGGCGAAAGCCGGCTGACATCCGATCGGCAGGCGTGCGTAATGGTCTTTCGGCTCCGGATCGCTGGACGGCAAGCGGCGGGCTCGCCGCGTCGGCCTAAAGCGCGATGAGACTAGGTTTGGGGGGCTCTTGCTGATTCACCTCTCCCTACGGGGGCGGTAGATCGAGCCTGAGCACACATCGATTCAATCAAATCTCGTCCCGCTTTGGCAGGGGGCGAGCAGCGTCCCTGCGGCCAGGCTGCCCGGTCGCTATTTCTGCTGAATTCGGTTCAGGTAGTCGATCACCGCGAGAATGCGGGTCCGCACGACGACCTCCGGGTTTTGCTGCGGCCCGGCCTTCTGCCAATAGTAGGAATCGACGGCGTGAGGCAGGTTGACGATGGGGTTGAACCGCTCGCCCCAGATCGGCATTTCACGGGTGCCGTGAGCTGCGACTGATTTCGCACCGTATATGGTTTCGTAAACGGCGTTGGTGGGAAACACGCCGTTGTTGTTCTTGCTCAACATGGTCAAGTCGGAAGGTGCCGCCTTGAGCTGGCCGCTGACCGGTCCGTTGCCCTTTGCATCGACACCATGACAACTCGCGCACGACGACTGAAACTCCGCCTTGCCGATATCGACTTCTTCGGCCCTGGCGGCAGTGGCCAAACCGGCGGCAAGACCGGCAATGATCAACCATTCGACAGCAGATCTCATCATCTCCTCCGACGTCCGCAGGGAAGACTTCTGCTCCTAGCCGCTTTGTCCTACTGACCGTTTGACACATATCAAGATCGCAGACCCGGTGCCGTCGGGTGGGCGAGGGCGCACAGCGCCGTGCCCACCACCTTCCTGGGTTGAGAGAGCATCGGCGGGCGCCGCCCACCCGACAATCCCTGATGTGGTCGCTACTGGTTGATCTCCGGCTCGACCAGCTTCGCCAGATTGCGCAGCGATTCCTGCCAGCCGAGATAGCAGGCCTCGGGCGGAATCACGTCGGGGATGCCCGCCTGTGTGATGTCGATCTCGGTGCCGACCGAGACTTTCTTCAGGATCACGGTCACCTGGATTTCGCCGGGCAGATTGGGGTCGTCGAACCTGTCGGTGTAGCGGAGACGTTCGCCCGGCACGAGCTCGAGATATTCGCCGCCGAACGAATGGCTGTGACCCGTCGTGAAATTCCGGAACGACATCTTGAACGTGCCGCCGACCTTGGGCTCGAAATGATGCACGGTGCAGGTGAAGCCGTTCGGCGGAAGCCATTTCGCCATTGCGTCCGCCTCCACGAAGGCGCGATAGACCTTCTGCGGGCTGGTGGCGAGAACGCGGTGCAGGCGGATAGTGCTGGGCATGGTTGTTATCCTCAGTGATTGATGGGCCCGAGATTGGCCTCTATGGCCCATTCATGTCACGAGGACGACCAGCACGCCGCCGATCCGACAGGCAATTCAGAATTTTTTTGAAGGTTCTCCGGCCGGCCAGCTAGGTGGCAGCGACATCCTGCGCCGTCATCGTGAACGCCAGCCTGTAGCGGCCGATCATGACATCCTCGCGCGCGCCGGCGGCGCGAAGCGATGATGCCGAAAGCTGGCGTTCGATCACGCCCGCGACCACATCAGCATCGTAACCCGACAGCAGCACGA
The DNA here is from genome assembly GCF_045571495.1 of Bradyrhizobium centrosematis. NCBI lineage: Bacteria > Pseudomonadati > Pseudomonadota > Alphaproteobacteria > Hyphomicrobiales > Nitrobacteraceae > Bradyrhizobium > Bradyrhizobium centrosematis. The sequence goes on along the minus strand of NZ_CP120703.1, from coordinate 4,945,032 downwards.
TCCAGTCGGCGGCACCGTCCTTGCCGCGGATCTGCTGTTCGGTGGTGGGCGCGCTCGTCCTCGGTGTGTCGGTGAGGAGAAGGTGGGCGCCGGTTAGCCCCGGCTTCTGTGCCAGCGTGCTGAGCATTTCCGAAAGGCGCGCCTGTAGCCTCGCCTCCTGTCCGGCCTCCGGCGACAGCCTGATGGTGGCGAGCGAAGTCGCCACGCCTCCGCCGAAGCTGGCGACGATCCGGCACTGGCTGCGGATCATGCCGAGATGATGCGGCATCATCTTCGTAGACCATGGCGTCGGCGCGTTGAGCCGGTCGAGATAACCTTTCGATGTGAGGACGTCGTAATCCTCGAGCTCGTAGAGCACGAAAAAGCCTTCTGCATCCGTCGTGCTGGTCCATCGCGACCCCCGCCGAAAGCCGGGAATGCTCATCCGCTCCGGAAAGTGCTCGTGCGAATGCCAGTCGCCGAACTCGGCGCGCTGCTCGGGGCGAACGCTCCACCACATCGCGACGGCGGCCTTGCCGAGCAGTGACATGCTGACCTCTCTCTCGTCGTCCCGCAGATTGCTTCAGGATGCCCTCCCGATCAATCCGCCACAATTCCGCTATCGTTCCCCGTTCAGCTCCCGCGCGAAATCGGGGGGGCTACGTTGCGCAGCACGTTTCGGGTTCTTGCCGTCATCCTCGGCTGTCTCGGCTCGCCTGTGCAGGCTGCAGGCATTCAGCTTCTCCAGTCCGATCCCGCGCTGTCGGGCGCGATCTGGTATCCGTGCGCACGTCAGCCGACGCAGGTGGCGCTCGGCAGTTTGTCTGTCGGCGCCGATTTCGACCTGAAGGGCGCGAAGGATTGTCCTGTCACGGGCGCGAAGCTGCCGCTCGTCATCTACTCGCACGGCCGGGGCGGATTTTTCGGCCAGCAGCATGACACGTCGGAGGCGCTGGCCGATGCCGGCTTCATCGTCGCCGCCATCAATCATCCCGGCGATACGTTCAGCGACTCCTCGAGGCGCGATACCCTGTCGGTCTGGGGATCGCGCCCGGCGGACATCGTGCGCCTGCTCGATTTTCTGTTGAACGACTGGAAGGACCGGGCGGCGATCGATCCCGCCAGGGTCGGCTTTATCGGTTTCTCGCTCGGCGGGGCGACTGGTCTCGTGCTGATGGGCACCACGCCGAATTTCGCCAGGGTCGCCAGCCTCTGCAAGGAGACGACCGGCGTGTGCGCACAGCTTCACAACGGCGAGACGCCGCCCGAGCCGATACGGGATGCACGTATCCGCGCTGCCGTCATCGTTGATCCTGCGCCGGCTGTCCTGACGCGGGAGAACCTCGCCCTGGTCAAAGTGCCTTTCCAGTTCTGGCGATCGCAGTTCGGTGGACCCGGCGTCGGCGATGGCTCGGGCAACGCGCGCGTCGCAGAGGGCTTGCCGGGCAAGCCCGACATTCATGTCGTGCCGGCCGGTCATTATGCCTTCCTCGCGCCGTGCTCGGCCGATCTCGCCGCGGCCGTCCCGCGCATCTGCACCGATGTGCCGGCAGGCTTCGACAGGGCAGGCTTTCATCGCGAGTTCAATGCAATCGTGGTGAAGTTCTTCCGTGAGCAACTTGGCGGCGGAAGCCGCTGAGCGCTGCAAAGGTTCCGACGAAGCTGCGCGATTAAATCCATTGGAAGCCTTGCTAAGGGCGATGGCGAGGTGTACGCTGATTTTGTTCGTTCAGCCGCTGTGCTTGTTGAATGCGCCTGCGGGCTCCTTTTCCAGAGACATCGACGAATTGAATTGATCTGCGTGATCGTCACGCGGAATGCGCGTCTATGCGCTTTGGAGAAGAAAATGACGACAGGTACTGTGAAGTGGTTCAACGGCCAGAAGGGCTTTGGATTCATTCAACCCGACGACGGCGGCAATGACGTGTTCGTTCACGTCAGCGCGGTCGAGCGGGCTGGTCTTGCGGGTCTCGCCGAGGGCCAGAAGGTCAACTTCGAGACCAAGACCGATAAGATGCGGGGCAAGGTCAGCGCGGAGAATCTCTCGCTGGCTTGAGCTCTGTACGGCCGTTTCACGGATGTACTGGAACGGCTATGCGACCCGCTCGATCGTAAGGGATTGAGCGGGTTCTCTCCGTTGCCGAGCAGGCGAAAGGCGAGCGCGACGAGATGAGCGGCAAGAAATCGGCCGAACGGTCGCCCGAGTCCATCGCGCGGTCCGAGCGTCAACGCTTGGCCGCCGAAGAGGGGGCGCGCGCGATCGCCGACGTCGAAAGGCACGCTGTCGACATCCGCAAGAACATGGCGCGGCTTCGCGAGCTGCGTGAGGCCAAGGAAGCAGCCAAGCAAGCAGCCGAGCAAGCGGCCGATGGCGGTCTTCGCGCTTCGTCGCCGTCGACTGCAGCGAAGAAGCGCCGGAGAAAATTGCCGAGATAGCCGAATTCGGTAGTGCAGGCGATAATCTGAAGAGGGGCCGTTCACATGCGAAAGAGTGCGAGTCGTGCCTAGGATCAAGCCGGATGGCGGCGGCACAATCACCTTCTTCCTTGCGCTCGGAGCAGGCCGGCAGCTATGCCGTCTTGCGACGACCTTTCGGACGCAGAAGCAGGCCTTCAGCTATCTTCAGAAGTATCGGACGGAGTTCGAGCGCATCGCGAGGGCGCAGCTGGCTTCCGGAGAGCTCGAGGATGGCGTCATCGTCCTCTCGATGCTCTGACGCTGGCGATCTCATTCCCTATGTGCGACGATTTCCCTGCTCGGCCTCTCGCGCCAGCCGCTCCGCTTTCAGGCGCTCGCGATTTTCGTCATGGGATTGTTGCGCCTTTGCATAGTCGGTCATCGGCTTCTTGGTCTCGACCGGCTTGAATGCCTTGTTGGCCTCCCGCAGAGCCCGGGACGCGGGATGATCTCTCGTCATATTGACCTCGATGTCGGTAATGGGCGCGATTTCGAAACTCGCCGACCTGGTGTATCCAGTTCGCGGGCCGGTCGCGTCTGACGTGTCGTCGGATGGCCGGCTGCGCTCCAAGGGTGTGCCGGCGGGAGATAACGAACCGGAACCCAATCTGTTCCATTCAGGCGGCTTCAAGTCGGCGTTGATGCTTCCTCGGGACGCGCGGGGCAACGCGTCAGCGAAGAGGCGCTGCAGCCGAAGGCCGCGGGTGTGATGCCATGGGGAGCAGAACGTTCGGCTTCTTCGACCATGGCATAGTACCCGTGTTTTGCCCGACGGCGCAAAGGCGATCCGCGAAATACGAAATCTCTTCGTCGCCAGTGGGTTAGCTACTGTGCATGGGGTTGTTTTTCAGTTTTTGAATTTGGGCCTGCGACAGCATGGCCTTGCCGACGCAAAAAGGGCCGCCCCTTCGGACGGCCCTTTCGTCTCGTTCAAGGTAGTGGTCGCTTACTCGGCGGCCTGCTTCTGCGGCGGGTCGAGCGCGCCGGACTTATGGATGTCGGCGACCTGGTGATCGCTGAAGCCGAGCACCGAGCGCAGGATCTCGTCGGTGTGCTCGCCGAGCAGCGGCGAGCGCGTCACTTCGGCGGGGCTATCCGACAGCTTGATCGGGTTGCCGACCGAGATGTACTTGCCGCGGGTGGGGTGGTCGACCTCGACCACGGTGCCGGTCGCGCGCAGCGACGGGTCCTCGGCGATCTCCTTCATCGACAGGATCGGGCCGCAGGGAATGTCATCCTTGTTGAGGATCTCCATCGCCTCGAACTTGGTCTTGGTCATCGTCCACTGCTCGATGCGGGCGAAGATCTCGTTCAGGCGGGGCAGGCGAGCCGCCGGCTTGGCGTAGTTCGGATCGGTCTTCCAGGCAGGCTCGCCGATCACGTCGCAGATCTTCTCCCAGACCGGGGCCTGGGTGATGAAGTAGATGTAGGCGTTGGGATCGGTCTCCCAGCCCTTGCACTTCAGGATGCGGCCGGGCTGGCCGCCGCCGGAATCGTTGCCGGCGCGCGGCACGGCGTCGCCGAACGGCACACCTTCGCCGAACTGGCTGTATTCCTTGAGCGGGCCGTGGGCGAGGCGCTGCTGGTCGCGCAGCTTGACGCGGCAGAGGTTGAGCACGCCGTCCTGCATCGCGGCGGTGACGCGCTGGCCCTTGCCGGTGTGGGTGCGCTGATAGAGCGCGGTGACGATGCCGAGCGCGAGGTGCAGGCCGGTGCCGCTATCGCCGATCTGCGCGCCGGTCACGAGCGGCAGGCCGTCGCGGAAGCCGGTGGTGGAGGCGGCGCCGCCGGTGCACTGGGCGACGTTCTCATAGACCTTGCAGTCCTCGTAGGGCCCGGGGCCGAAGCCCTTGATCGAGGCGACGATCATTTTCGGGTTGATCGCCTGGATCTTCTCCCAGGGGAAGCCCATGCGGTCGAGCACACCGGGGCCGAAATTCTCCACCAGCACGTCGCACTTCTTGATCAGCTCGGTCAGGACTTCCTTGCCCTTGGGGTTCTTGGTGTCGAGCGTGATCGAGCGCTTGTTGTGGTTGAGCATGGTGAAATACAGGCTGTCCACGTTCGGGACGTCCTGCAGCTGGCCGCGGGTGATGTCACCCACGCCGGGGCGTTCCACCTTGATCACGTCGGCGCCGAACCAGGCCAACAGCTGCGTGCAGGTCGGTCCCGATTGGACGTGGGTGAAATCGAGAATGCGAACGCCCTCGAGCGCTTTGGTCATCATATTGCTCCGTACTCTGTCTGCCCCTGCTAACCACAGGGAATAAGGGTTGAAGGGGTGGACTTACTTCTTCTTCTGCAGAACGCTCTGCGGATTGAGGTTGCCGATGCGGCCGCTCTCCGAGCCCGCGGCCGGATCGATCACCGCATTGATGAGCGTCGGCTTGCCGGACTTCATGGCTTCGTTGACGGCGCGCTTCAGTTCATCCGGCGAGGTTGCATTGACGCCGACGCCGCCGAAGGCTTCCATCATCTTGTCGTAGCGCGCGCCCTTGACGAACACGGTGGTTGCCGGATCGGCGTTGGCGCCGTTGACGTCAGTGCCGCGATAGATGCCGTCATTGTTGAAGATGACGACGCAGATCGGAAGATTGTAGCGGCAGATGGTCTCGACCTCCATGCCGGAGAAGCCGAAAGCCGAGTCGCCTTCCACGGCGAGCACGGGGTTGCCGGTCTCGAGCGCGGCCGCGATCGCCTGGCCCATGCCGATGCCCATCACGCCCCAGGTGCCGACGTCGAGACGCTTGCGGGGCTTGTACATGTCGATGACGCCGCGGGCGAGGTCGAGCGTGTTGGCACCCTCGTTGACGAGGATCGCCTCGGGATACTCCTTCATGACGTTCTTCAGGACCCCGAGCGCGCCGTGATAGTCCATCGGCGACTTGTTGTTCATGAGCTTCGGCGCCATCTTGGCGACGTTCTCTTCGCGCTTGGTCGACACCGCCTTGGTCCAGTCGGCCGGCGGGGCGGTCCAGGACGATCCCATCGCCTGGTTGAAGGCGGAGACGACCGAGCCGATGTCGCCGACGACGGGCGCGACGATCTCGACGTTGGAGTCCATCTCCTTCGGCTCGATGTCGACCTGGATGAACTTCTTCGGCGTTTCGCCCCAGCTCTTGCCCTTGCCGTGCGACAGCAGCCAGTTCAGCCGCGCGCCGATCAGCATGACGACGTCGGACTCCTTGAGCACGGTCGAGCGGGCCGCGCCGGCGCACTGCGGATGGGTGTCGGGCAGCAGACCCTTGGCCATGCTCATGGGCAGGAACGGCACGCCGCTCTTCTCGACGAAGCTCTTGATCTCCTCATCGGCCTGCGCGTAGGCCGCGCCCTTGCCGAGGATGATGAGCGGACGCTTGGCGCTCTTGAGCACGTCGAGCGCGCGCTTGACCGAAGCGGGCGAGGGGATCTGCGCGGGCGCCGCGTCGATCACCTTGACCAGCGATTTCCGGCCGGCCTCGGCGTTCATCACCTGGCCGAACAGCTTGGCCGGTAGGTCGAGATAGACGCCGCCCGGACGGCCCGAGACCGCGGCGCGGATGGCGCGGGCGAAACCGATGCCGATGTCCTGGGCGTGCAGCACGCGATAGGCCGCCTTGCACAGCGGCTTTGCGATCGCGAGCTGGTCCATTTCCTCGTAGTCGCCCTGCTGCAGGTCGACGATCTCGCGCTCGGAGGAGCCGGAGACCAGGATCATCGGATAGCAATTGGTGGTGGCGTGCGCGAGCGCGGTGAGACCGTTGAGGAAGCCGGGCGCCGACACCGTAAGGCAGACGCCGGGCTTCTTGGTGAGATAGCCGGCGATGCCTGCGGCGTAGCCGGCGTTCTGCTCGTGGCGGAAGGAGATCACGCGAATACCCGCGGCCTGCGCCATGCGGCCCAAATCCGTGATCGGGATGCCCGGCACATTATAGATGGTGTTGATGCCGTTCAGCTTGAGCGCGTCGATGACGAGATGGAAGCCATCCGTCAGTTCCTGCTCGGTGCCCGGTGCCTCGGACTTGGTCGCGGTATTCAGCATGGGCCTTGTCTCCCTGGTCTCAGATCGTGGGGCGAGTTGTTCGCCCTTCTGGTGAACGTTGCTAAGTGAAGAGTTCCTGACCGTGCGCTTCGACGTAAGCGGCAAGGCCGAGGGTGTGGTCGCGGGCACGCTTCTCGGCGAGCTCGGTATCGCGCGCCTCCAGTGCCTCGATCATGGCGAGATGCTCCGGCAGGGAGGTCGCGGTGCGGTCTTTGCGGCCGATGGTCAGCTGGCGATAGCCGCGCACGTGCAGCAAGAGGTCGTTGGTGAGGTCGACCAGCACCGGCGATTCCGACAGCGAGATCAGCGCCTGGTGGAAGGCGATGTTGGCCTTGGAATATTCCTCGACATGATCCTCGGGCAGGCGGTCCTTGCCGAAATCCTTGAAGAAGTCGCGCAGCGCCGTGATGTCCTTCTTCCGCGCGGTGGTGGTGATGAGGCGCGCGGCCATGCTCTCCAGCGCCGCCCAGGCGCGGATCATGTCGACGATCTCGCTCTTGGTCCGGCGCACCACCATGATGCCGCGGCGCGGCACCGTCTTCACGAAGCCGTCCTGTTCCAGCATCGCGATGGCTTCGCGGATCGGGGTGCGGCTGACGCCGAGGCGTTCGGACAACGCGCGCTCGTCGAGCATCACCGGCTCGGGCGTCGAATAGATGTCCATCTTGAGGATGGCTTCCTTCAAGGCGTCATATGCCTTGTTCTTGAAGCTGCTCTCCGGGGCAATACGAACGATTGCGATGTCTGCCTCGGCCATGTTCGGCAACGCCTTGGTTGGTTTCCGTAGTGACACGACGAATCTCCTCCAGTGGGAGTCGTCTTTTACAGGAATATTAACGGGAAAGTTTTTGGCATACCACATGCCAGAATGTCAAGCTGCCTATTTTTTGCGGCGTTCCGGGGCATGCCGCGGCTTGACAAGTTGGCTTCTGGCATACCAAATGCCATCGCCAGCCATTTTTGATCCAAGGCGGCGGAGTAGTCTCAGGCTTTATGCCGCTCCGACCCGCGACATGGAACAGAGCGCGGCGAATGGCAAGCATCACGGGCAGCCGCAAACACGCGCGCGCTTTGAAAAGAACGAACTGAGGTCAAGGGAGAAGCCACATGTCCAATTCCAAAGATGCCGTCCGCAAGGTGCTTGACCAGGTCAAGGCGGACAACCGCACCAGCCTGACGGCGCCGGAAGGCAAGCTGGTCTGCGACGCCTACGGCATTCCGGTGCCGAAGGAGGGCGTGGCCAAGTCGGCGGGCGAGGCCGGCAAGATGGCCTCCTCGATGGGCTTCCCGGTGGTGATGAAGATCGTCTCGCCGGACATTCTCCACAAGACCGAAGCGGGCGGCGTCATCGTCGGCCTCAAGACGGCTGAAGAGGCCGAGAAGGCCTATGAGACTATTCTCGGCAACGCCAAGAAGTACAAGGCCGATGCCAAGATCGAAGGCGTCCAGGTGCAGCAGATGCTGGCCGGCGGCACCGAGGTCATCGTCGGGTCAATCACCGATGGCTCGTTCGGCAAGCTGGTCGCCTTTGGCCTCGGCGGCGTGCTGGTCGAGGTGCTCAAGGACATCACCTTCCGCCTCGCGCCGGCGACCAAGGATGACGCACTCTCGATGCTCGACGGCATCCAGGCGCACGAGATCCTCAAGGGCGTGCGCGGCGGCGAGCCGGTGAACCGCAATGCTCTCGCAGACGTCATCGTCAAAGTCTCGCAGCTCGTCACCGATTTCCCGGAGATCGTCGAACTCGACCTCAATCCGGTGTTCGCAACACCGAAGAGCGCAACCGCCGCCGACGTCCGCATCGTCGTCGACTTCGCCTACAAGCCGAAGCCGAAGCCGCGTCCGACCGAAGAGATCGTCGCGGCCATGAACCGCATCATGCAGCCCAAGGCGGTCGCCGTGATCGGCGCCTCCGCGGAGGACGGCAAGATCGGCAATTCCGTGATGAAGAATCTCATCAACGGCGGCTACAAGGGCGAGATCATTCCGATCCATCCCAAGGCCGCCGAGATTCTCGGTTACAAGGCGTACAAGAGCGTCAAGGATGTGCCCGGCGTGATCGACGTCGCGGTGTTCGCGATCCCTGCGAAATTCGTCGCCGGCGCGCTCACCGAATGCGGCGAGAAGAAAATTCCGGGCGCGGTGCTGATCCCGTCGGGCTTCGCTGAAGCCGGCGCGCCGGAGCTGCAGGCCGAGATCGTCGAGGTCGGCAAGAAGTACGATATCCGCCTGATGGGGCCGAACATCTACGGCTTCTACTATACGCCGGCCAATCTCTGCGCGACCTTCTGCACGGCCTACGACGTGAAGGGCCATGCGGCGCTGTCGTCGCAATCGGGCGGCATCGGCATGGCCATCATCGGCTTCTCGCGCTCGGCGAAAATGGGCGTCTCGGCGATCGTCGGCCTCGGCAACAAGTCGGATATCGACGAGGACGATCTGCTCGCCTTCTTCGAGCAGGACCCGAACACCAACCTGATCGCGCAGCACTGCGAAGACCTCAAGGACGGCCGCGCCTTTGCGGAGGCCGCCAAGCGCGTCTCCAAGAAGAAGCCGGTCGTCGTGCTCAAGGCCGGCCGCACCTCCGCCGGAGCCAAGGCGGCGTCCTCGCACACCGGCGCGCTGGCCGGTAACGACCGCATCTATGAGGATGTGTTCAAGCAGTCCGGCGTGATCCGCGCCCGCTCACTGCGCCAGCTGCTCGAATTCGCCCGTGGCGTGCCGGTACTGCCGACGCCGAAGGGCGAGAATGTGCTGATCATCACCGGTGCCGGCGGCTCGGGCGTGCTGCTGTCGGACTCCTGCGTCGACAACGGCCTGTCGCTGATGTCGATGCCGCCGGATCTCGATGCGGCTTTCCGCAAGTTCATCCCGCCGTTCGGCGCGGCCGGAAATCCTGTGGATATCACCGGCGGCGAGCCGCCGATCACCTACGTCAACACGGTGAAGCTCGGCCTCTCGGACGAGCGCATCCATGCGCTGATCCTCGGCTACTGGCACACCATCGTCACCCCGCCGATGGTGTTCGCCCGCAACATGGTTGAGGTGAAGAAGGAGATGGAGGCCAAAGGTTTCGTGAAGCCAATGGTCGCCTCGCTCGCCGGCGACGTCGAGGTCGAGGAGGCTGCCGAATATCTCTACCAGAACGGCATCCCGGCCTATGCCTATTCGACCGAGCTGCCGGTCGAGGTGCTCGGCGCCAAGTACAAGTGGGCGCGCGGGGCAGGGCTGCTCTGAGCCTAACTCTCCTGTTATCCCGGGGCGATGCGGAGCATCGAACTATGGTGCGCACTCGCGCACCTGAGGATCTCGAGATTCCGGGTCTGGTACGCCAGGCCCGCGCTGCGCGCAGTCCCGGCGCACCATCCCGGAATGACGGATGCACAAGCGGCAGGTCGCGATGAGCAAGAACGTGATCCGGCGCAAATCGCTCCAGCCTCGATCGCCGTCGGAGGGCGAACCTGAGCCCCGCGACGGCGGCGTTCAGTCGGTCGACCGCGCGCTGTCGATCCTGGAAACGCTGGCCGAAGACGACGAGGGCTATCGCCTCAGCGACTTGGCGATCCGCACGGGATTGTCGGCCTCGACCGTGCATCGCCTGCTCGCAACCCTGGAAGGCCGCCGCTTCGTCCAGTTCGATCGCGCCGAATCCAAATGGCACGTCGGCTCGCGCGCCTTCACGGTCGGCGCGAGCTTTGCACGCCGGCGCAATTTCTCCGCTCAGGCGATTCCCTATCTTCGCAAGCTGCGCGACCTCACGCGCGAGACCGCCAACCTCGCCGTGGTCGACGACGAATTCATCATCGTGCTGACCCGCATGGAGAGCCGCGAGATCATGCGCTCGTTGACCCAGGTCGGCGGCCGCGTCGCCATGGTGACGTCAGGCGTCGGCAAGGCGGTGCTCGCGACCTATTCCGACGAGGATGTCGGCGCCGTCATTCACCATCATGGCATGCCCCGCCTGACCGAGAAGTCGATCGTGCGGCCAAGCGACCTGTTCAAGGAGCTCGAAAAGATCCGCCAGCAGGGCTTTGCGATCGATGACGAGGAGGCCTGCATGGGCCTGCGCTGCATCGCCGCGGTGGTATACAACGACTGCGCCGAGCCACTCGCGGCCATCTCGGTCTCGGGCATGACCAGCCGCCTGACCGACGACAGATTGCCTGAGGTCGGCCAGATCGTACGCGACGTCGCGGGCGAGCTGACTGTCGCGCTGGGTGGGGTGATGCCGCCCCGCTGACCGGGAAATCTGAGCGCGGTCGCTGGACAGCATGGGCCGTTTTGGCTGATAAGCGGCCAAACGACACAATGCGGCAACCGTCCGCATGAGCTTGGAGAGCGTCCTGATGTTCCAATTTTCCGCGCGCCTTGCCGGCGCAGCCGTCGCGCTGACCCTTGCGGCAGCGGCGCCGGCTTTTGCCCAGCAGCTCGAGCTCAAGCTGATGGCGCCGGCGGCTCCCGGCGGCGGCTGGGATCAGACCGCGCGCTCGATGCAGCAGGCGCTGGTCGCCTCCGGTGTCGCGCGCAGCGTGCAGGTCACCAACGTTCCCGGTGCGGGCGGCAGCGTCGGGATCGCCCAGTTCGTCAACGGCGCCAAGGGCGACGGCAATCAGATGATGGTCAACGGCTTCGTCATGGTGGGCGCGCTCGCCATGAACAAGTCACCGGTGACGCTCGAGCAGGTGACGCCGATCGCGCGTCTCACCGAGGAAATCCAGGTGATCGTGGTGCCTTCGAATTCGCCGATCAAGACCGCGCAGGATCTGGCCGCTGCGGTGAAGGCCGACATCGCCAAGGTGACCTTCGCCGGCGGCTCGGCCGGCGGCGTCGACCATGTGATGGCGGCGTTGTTCGCCGGCGCCGTCGGGGCCGACGCCAAGAAGATCAACTACATCCCATTCTCGGGCGGCGGCGAGTCGCTCGCGGCGATCCTCGGCGGCAAGGTCACGGCGGGCATTTCGGGCCTCAGCGAATATGAAGGCCAGATCAAGTCCGGCAAGCTGCGCGCAATCGGCGTGACCTCGGAGAAGCGCATCGCCGGCAGCGACATCCCGACATTCAAAGAGCAGGGCATCGACCTCGTGATCGCCAACTGGCGTTCGGTGGTCGCGCCTCCCGGCATCACGCCTGAGCAGAAGAAGACCCTGAGCGATGCGGTTGAGAAGATGGTGAAGTCGGACGCCTGGAAGGAGATCCTCAAGCAGAAGGGCTGGGAGGATGCCTATCTCGGCGGTGACGCCTTCGCCGACTTTCTGAAGAAGGAGACGGTGCGCGTCACCGACGTGCTGAAATCGGTCGGCCTCGTCAAGTCATGACCTCGGGCGATCCGGCTCAGCCGCCGCGGCGCGTCGATCGCGCCGGCCTCGTCATCGCTGCATTGCTCGCAGGTCTCGCCGCGGTGCTGGTCTGGGATGCGCGCGGCCTGCAATCTGCAGCGATGTACGGAATGGGACCGGAGGCGATGCCGATCGTGGTCGCGAGCGGCCTCGCGCTGCTTGCGATCGGCAATTTCATCGATGCGCTGCGCGGCAATTTGCCGGCGCGCGAGAGCGCCGACCCCGTGCCGGTGCTCTTGATCCTCATCGGCCTTGCGCTGCTGATCGCCATCATCGGCTTCGGCGGCGGCTTCATCCTGGCGACCTCGGCGCTGTTCGTGACGACTTCGGCGGCGTTCGGACGCCGCGCCATCCTCGTCGACGCCATCATCGCACTGGTGATGTCGACCCTGATCTATCTCGCGTTCGACCGGCTGTTGACGCTGAGCCTTCCGACCGGCCCGCTGGAGCGACTGCTGTGATGGACACTTTTGCGGCGCTGGCCCACGGCATGGCCGTTGCCGTCCAGCCGATAAACCTGCTCTATGCGCTGATCGGCGTGTTCCTCGGCACGGCCGTCGGGGTGCTGCCCGGCATCGGCCCGGCGCTGACGGTCGCGCTGCTGCTGCCCGTGACCTACAAGCTCGATCCGGGTGGCTCGCTGATCATGTTTGCCGGCATCTATTATGGCGGCATGTACGGCGGCTCGACCACCGCGATCCTGATCAACACGCCCGGCGAGAGCGCGTCGATGGCGACCGCGCTCGAAGGCAACAAGATGGCCAAGGCCGGCCGTGGCGGGCCGGCACTGGCGACCTCCGCGATCGGCTCCTTCGTCGCCGGAACCATCGCCACCATCGGTCTCGCCTTCCTCGCACCATGGCTGGTCGATTTTGCCGTGCGCTTCGGCCCCGAGGACTATTTCGCGCTGATGTGCGTTGCCTTCGTCACGGTGTCGGCGACCTTCGGCGATTCACCGATCCGCGGCTTGACCAGCCTGTTCATCGGCCTGACGCTCGGCCTCGTGGGCATCGACAAGCTGACAGGTCAGGCGCGGCTTGCGTTCGGCGTTCCTGAATTGCTCGACGGCGTCGAGGTGACGACGCTTGCGGTCGGCCTGTTCGCGGTCGGCGAGGCGCTCTACGTCGCATCGCGCCGCCACCACAGCGAGGAGAAGCTCGAGCCGGTGCGCGGGTCGCTGTGGATGACGAAAGAGGACTGGAAGCGATCGTGGAAGCCGTGGCTGCGCGGCACCATGTTCGGCTTCCCGATCGGCGCGCTGCCGGCGGGCGGTGCGGAGATTCCGACCTTCCTGTCCTATTCGACCGAGAAGCGGCTGACAAAACATCCCGAGGAATTCGGCAAGGGTGCGATCGAAGGCGTGGCCGGCCCCGAAGCTGCCAACAACGCCTCCGCCGCCGGCACGCTGGTTCCGCTGCTGACGCTGGGACTGCCGACCTCGGCCACGGCCGCGATGATGCTGGCGGGTTTCCAGCAATACGGCCTCAACCCCGGGCCGCTGCTGTTCGCCGAACGGCCGGACCTCGTCTGGGGCCTGATCGCCAGCCTCTTTATTGCCAACGTGATGCTGCTGGTGCTGAACCTGCCGCTGGTTGGCCTGTGGGTGCGGCTGCTCGCGATCCCGCAGCCCTGGCTCTACGCGGGCATCCTCGTGTTCGCGACCATGGGCACCATCGCGGCAAAGCCGTCGGTGGTGGAGTTGTCGATGCTCGCGGGCTTCGGCGTGCTCGGCTTCCTGATGCGCCGGTTCGATTTTCCGATCGCGCCTGTCGTCGTCGGCCTGATCCTCGGCCCGATCGCCGAGAGCCAGCTGCGCCGCGCGCTCGCGATCAGCCTCGGCGATCCCATGGCGCTGCTGCAGAGCCCGATCTCCGCGACGCTGCTCGGCGTCGCGCTGATCGCGCTGCTGGCGCCCTTCGTACTGAAGGGGCTCGGCCGGTTCAAGGCTAACGAGGATTAGTCGTCCGACGCACGCATTTTTTGATGCTGCGTCCATTTCGTGGGGACATGCCATGCCGTCGGAAGTTCGCTCGCCTCGCCTCGCTGTCCTGATCGATGCTGACAATGCCTCCGCGAAGATCGCGGACGGATTGTTCGAGGAGATTGCCAAGATCGGCGAGGCCAGCGTTCGCCGCATTTACGGCGATTTCTCCAATGCCCGTTCCAGGGGCTGGGCCGACATCCTGTCGAAGCATGCGATCATCCCGCAGCAGCAGTTCGCATACACGACAGGAAAGAACGCGTCGGATATTACCCTTGTCATCGACGCGATGGACCTGCTGCACAGCGGACGGTTCGATGGTTTCTGCCTCGTCTCGTCCGACAGCGACTTTACCCGCTTGGCCGCCCGAATCCGGGAGCAGGGCATCGATGTCTTTGGGTTCGGCGAGCAGAAGACGCCGGAAAGCTTCAGGCAGGCCTGCCGAAGGTTCGTCTACACGGAGAACCTGCTTGCCGGTACGACGACCACCCAGGACGCCGCTTCAAGGTCCACACCGCTTCAGCCGCCCGATGCTGCTACGCCCATCATCAAGAAGGTCATCACCCAGATGGAGAGTGAGGACGGTTGGGTTACGCTGGGAGAAGTCGGGCGGCAGCTCGCAAATCTGGCTTCCGATTTCGATCCTAGGACGTTCGGCTTCCGCAAATTGAGCGATCTCGTCCGAAAGACCAATTCGTTCGAGATCGATGAGGCAAAGGGCCGGTCGATGCGAATCCGGGTCAAGCCCACTGCCGCACCGCCGCGACGGCGGAACTCGCGGAGATCTGCCGGGTCGGGGACGGCAGGCAGTTCAGCGCCTAAGTCGTAAGCACAGCCTGCCGTTATATTTGCGCTTGCCCGGTTTGGCGCGGGGCGTAACCATCGCTCGCCCGTAACGCCACGCGAGAGCCCCGATGACCAAACTCACCCGTTTCTCCGTCGCGCCGCTGCACAGCATGACCCGGCGCCTCGCCGACGTCGCCTCGGCCCGCGTCGCGCCGGATCTCGTCATATCGGGCGCGCGGGTGCTTTCGACCTATTCGGAGCGCATCCATCCGGGGCGGGAGGTCTGGATCACCGGCGGCCGCATCGCGGCGGTGAAGCCGGCAGGAGCGGCCAAGAGGGCCTGGAGCGGAGTGTCGATTTATGACGCAGCCGGCGGGATCATCGCGCCGGGCCTCGTCGACCCGCACATCCACATCGAATCCTCGATGGTGACGGCCTGCGCCTATGCCGAGGCCGCGCTGCTCAACGGCACCACGACAATCTTCTGCGATAGTCACGAGATCGGCAACGTCATGGACGTCGCTGGCGTCGAGGCGATGCTGGAGGACGCGCGCGAGGCGCCGCTATCGATCTTCCTGACGGTGCCTTCGACCGTCCCTGCGACCTCGGCCGAGCTCGAGACGGCGGGCGGGGACCTTACGCCGGACAAGATCGCGGGCCTGTTCGACCGCTGGCCCGAAGCGGTCGCGCTCGGCGAGAAGATGGACTTTGTGCCGGTCACGATGGGCGATGAGCGCAGCCATGCGATTCTCGCGGCTGCGTTGCAGCGTGGCCATCCGGTGTCCGGCCACGTCTACGGCCGCGAATTCGTTGCGGCCTATGCGGCGAGCGGCGTCACTGACACCCATGAGGCAATCGACCGCGACATCGCCGACGATCTGCTCGATGCCGGCGTCTGGGTGTTCTTGCGCGGCGGACCGCCGACGACGCCGTGGCATTCGCTGCCGCAGGCCATCCGCACCATCACCGAGCTCGGCGCTTCGCACAAGCGCACGGCCGTGTGCACCGACGACCGCGACGCCGACGATCTGCTGCTGTTCGGGCTCGACTGGGTGGTGCGCGAAGCTGTCAAGGCGGGGATGTCGCCGGAGCAGTCCTGGTCGATGGGCTCGCTGCATGGCGCGACGCGCTTCGGCATGGATGGCGACATCGGTGGGCTCGGCGGCGGCCGCCGCGCCGATCTCGTGCTGATGGATGATCAGCTCAAGCCGCAATGCACCTGGTATGGCGGCGAGCTCGTGGTCGAGCATGGCAAGATCACGCCACGCCTCGATCAGGCGCTCTCGCAGCGCTATCAATATCCGAAGGCGGCCTATGTCACGGTGAAGCTGCCGGAGAAGGTGAAGCTCACACCGGAGTTGCCGGCAAACGCGTGTACGGTCAACACGATCAAGACGGCGCTGCCCGGTATCACGCTGATCCATGAGAAGGTGGCGATCGAGCCCGCAAAGGACTGGCCGTCGCTGTTCGCGCGCTACGGCTTGTGCTTCGTGACGGTGGTCGAGCGCCACGGCAAGTCGGCCGGCAATGTCGCTTACGGTCTGCTGAAGGACTTCGGCCTAAAGCGCGGCGCGGTGGCCTCCAGCGTTGGGCACGACAGCCACAACATCATCGTGGCCGGCACCAACGAGGCCGACATGCAGGTCGCCATCGCCGCCATCAAGACGCACCAGGGCGGCGTCTGCGTCGTCGCTGAGGGCAAGGTGAGGGCACTCGTTCCGCTGCCGATCGCCGGGCTGCTCTCCGACAAGCGCGTCACCGAAGTCGCCGAAGAGGTCAAGGCGCTGAAAAAGGAGTGGGCGGAGGCCGGCTGCACCATCCCCTACATGGGCTTCAATTTGATTCCGCTATCGGTCATTCCGGAAATTCGCATCACCGACAAGGGCCTCGTTCTGGTGCCGCAGATGGAGCTGGCGCCGCTGTTCGAGTGAAGCGGCTTTCACGCATCTCTCGATCTAACCGATTGAGACGCCCGCGATTTTCTCGTGGCTGCCGCATCGTGGAAAATAAAATCGATCTCGTTGAGATCGCATCTCGCGCACCTGATGATCTCGCTTGCTGACTTGAACCAAGCGAGGTCCGATATGGCGAAGATGCGAGCCGTCGATGCAGCCGTGCGCATCCTGGAGAAGGAAGGCATCTCGACTGCCTTCGGCGTTCCCGGTGCTGCGATCAATCCGCTTTACTCGGCGCTGAAGAAGCGCGGCTCGATCCACCACATCCTGGCGCGGCATGTCGAGGGTGCCTCGCACATGGCCGAGGGCTATACGCGCGCGAAGGCCGGCAACATCGGCGTCTGCATCGGAACCTCGGGGCCGGCGGGCACCGACATGATCACCGGGCTTTACTCGGCGATCGCCGATTCCATCCCGATCCTCTGCATCACCGGGCAGGCGCCGCGCGCGCGGCTCTACAAGGAGGATTTCCAGGCCGTCGACATCGAATCGATCGCAAAGCCGGTGACCAAATGGGCGGTCACCGTGCGCGAGCCGGCGCTGGTGCCGCGCGTGTTCAGCCAGGCGTTTCATGTGATGCGCTCAGGACGGCCGGGGCCGGTGCTGATCGACATGCCGCTCGACGTGCAGCTCGCCGAAATCGAGTTCGACGACGAGACCTACGAGCCGCTGCCGGTCTACAAACCCGCCGCCACGCGCAAGCAGGTCGAGAAGGCACTGGAGATGCTCAACGCCGCCGAGCGTCCGCTGATCGTCGCGGGCGGCGGCATCATCAATGCCGACGCTTCGGACCTCCTGGTCGAATTTGCCGAGATTGCCAACCTGCCTGTGGTGCCAACGCTAATGGGGTGGGGCGCGATCCCGGACGACCACGTGCTGATGGCCGGCATGGTCGGCCTTCAGACCAGCCACCGCTACGGCAACGCCACCATGCTGGAATCCGACTTCGTGCTCGGCATCGGCAATCGCTGGGCCAATCGTCACACCGGCTCGGTCGAGACTTACACCAAGGGCCGCACCTTCGTGCATGTCGATATCGAGCCGACGCAGATCGGGCGCGTGTTCAATCCCGATCTCGGCATTGTCTCGGACGCCAAGGCCGCGCTCGCGCTGTTCGTCACCGTCGCCAGGGAGTGGCGGCGGTCAGGCAGGCTTCGCGAGCGCCAGGCGTGGCCCGCGGCCTGCCGGGATCGCAAGAAGACAATGCTGCGCAAGAGCCATTTCGACAACGTCCCGATCAAGCCGCAGCGCGTCTATGAGGAGATGACCAAGGCCTTTGGCCGGGACACCTGCTACGTCACCGTGATCGGCCTGTCGCAGATCGCGGGCGCGCAGTTCCTCGGTGTTTACAAGCCGCGCAACTGGATCAATGCCGGGCAGGCGGGACCGCTCGGCTGGACGCTGCCAGCCGCGCTCGGCGTACGTGCCGCATGCCCGGATCGCGACATCGTTGCGCTCTCCGGCGACTACGACTTCCAGTTCCTGATCGAGGAGCTCGCGGTCGGGGCGCAGTTCAATCTGCCCTACATCCACGTGGTCGTGAACAACTCCTATCTCGGCCTGATCCGTCAGGCCCAGCGCGGCTTCGACATGGATTATCACGTCCAGCTCTCCTTCGAGAACATCAACGCGCCCGAAATCGGCGTCTACGGCGTCGACCATGTCGCCGTCGCCGAAGGCCTCGGCTGCAAGGCGATCCGCGTCACCGATCCGAAGGACGCACAGGCCGCGTTCGCGACCGCACGCGAACTGATGGCCAAGCATCGCGTTCCTGTGGTGGTCGAGTTCATCCTCGAACGCGTCACCAACATCGCGATGGGCACGGAGATCGACAACATCGTCGAGTTCGAGGAGGTGCTGGATCTGCCGCTCGACGAGGTCGAGCGGGCGCGCCCTGGCGTGCTGCAGCCGGCGGATTAGGGAAGGACCACATCATGCCGAAATTTGCCGCCAACCTCACCATGCTCTTCAACGAGATGCCGTTCCTCGATCGCTTCGCTGCGGCGAAGGCGGCGGGCTTTGCCGGGGTCGAGTATCTCTTCCCCTATGAGTTCGACAAGGCGCAGCTGCGCGAGCAGCTCGAGGCGCATGGGCTGACGCAGGTGCTGCACAATCTGCCGGCCGGAAACTGGGCGGGCGGCGAGCGCGGCATCGCGATTCTGCCCGAACGAACCGCCGAATTCCGCGACGGTGTGTTCCGCGCCATCGAATATGCCAAGGCGCTCGATTGCGAGCAGCTCAACTGTCTCGTCGGCATCGCGCCGGTCGATGCCGATCCGCGCGAGCTTCAGGAGACGCTAGTTGGAAACTTGCGCTTTGCCGCTTCGACGCTGGCACGTGAGAACATCAAGCTGCTGGTCGAGCCCATCAACACGCTCGACATTCCCGGCTTCTTTCTCAACGGCACAGAGCAGGCGGTGCAGCTGATCTCGGAGGTGAGGTCGAACAACCTCTTCATCCAGTACGACATCTATCACATGCAAATCATGGAGGGTGATCTCGCCCGCACCATGCAGGAATATCTGCCGCAGATCTCGCACATCCAGCTTGCCGACAATCCCGGCCGCCATGAGCCGGGCACCGGCGAGATCAACTATCCCTTCCTGTTCCACCATCTCGACGCGATCGGCTATCGCGGCTGGATCGGCTGCGAATACAAGCCGCGCACCACGACGCTGGAAGGGCTGGCCTGGCACGCGGCACGGACGTTTGAGACGTGAGGTTTGGGGCCAGACGCAGCCGCGATGACGGTGCGCTCCCTCTCCTCACCCGGCGCTATGCGCCGACTTCTCCCGCGAGCGGGAGAGGTGCACCGAGCGCGCGGATGAATTTTCCTACTCCAACTGTGAGGCATCAAATCATGATCGACATCGGCTTCATCGGACTTGGCACCATGGGACGGCCCATGGCCGGCCATCTCCTGGCCGCGGGCCACCGTGTTCTCTTGCATGACGTCGCGCCGGTTGCGCCGGAGCTGATTGCGGCGGGCGGCATTCCCTGCAAGTCCGGCAAGCAGGTCGCGGAGGAGGCCGATGCGGTCATCATCATGGTCCCGGACACGCCGCATGTGGAGGCCGTGCTGTTCGGCGAGGATGGCGTGGCCAGCGGCATTTCCAAGGGCAAGATCGTTGTCGACATGAGCTCGATCTCGCCGCTGGCGACGAAGGAGTTTGCGAAGAGGATCGAGGCGCTCGGGGCGGACTATCTCGACGCGCCGGTCTCGGGCGGGGAGGTCGGGGCGAAGGCCGCGAGCCTCACCATCATGGTCGGCGGGCCGGAGCGGGCCTTTGGCACCATGAAGCCGGTCTTCGACAAGATGGGCAAGAACGTCACGCATGTCGGCGCCAACGGCGACGGCCAGACCACGAAGGTCGCCAACCAGATCATCGTCGCGCTGACCATCGAAGCTGTGAGCGAGGCGCTGCTGTTTGCATCGAAAGCCGGCGCAAACCCTGCGCTTGTGCGCAAGGCGCTGATGGGCGGATTTGCTTCCTCGCGCATCCTCGAAGTGCATGGTGAGCGCATGGTGAAGCGCAATTTCGATCCCGGTTTCCGTATCGAGCTGCACCAAAAGGATCTCAATCTCGCGCTCGAAGGCGCGCGCTCGCTTGGCCTCTCGCTGCCGAGCACGGCGGTGGCGCAGCAATTGTTCTCGGCCTGCACCGCCCATGGCGGCAAGGGCTGGGATCATTCGGCGATGGTGCGCGCGCTGGAACTGATGGCCGGCCACGAGATCGCCGCAGCCTGAACTGTTACGCCGTAACACTCTCCAGCTGTGCTCCATTCTTCGGCGCGCGGGAACCGGAACAATGATCCGGTCCCGCGGTTGAAACCGCAGGACAATCACTGGAGACATAACAACATGAAGACCCGTTTTGCGATTTCGTTGGCTGCCGCCTCGCTGCTGGCGTCTAGCGCAGCCTTTGCTCAGTCGACGACCGCCCAGGGCGCAGCGGATGGCGCGCGTGCGGGTGGCGATATCGGCGGCCCGATCGGCGCGATGGTCGGCGGCACCGTCGGTGCAGCCGTCGGCGCCGGCCTCGAAATTCCGAATGCCGTGCTGGGCGGAATTCCGCGCGACGATTCGGTGGTCGTCCACGAGCGGGTCGTCGTCGGCGAGCCGCTGCCGCCGACCGTGGTGCTCCGGCCCGTGCCGAACTACACCGAGTACCGCTATGCAGTCGTGAACGACCGCCGCGTGATCGTCGAGCCGCGCACGCGTCGCGTGATCAAGATCATCGACTGACCCAGCGCAATCCTAGGCGTTGAGAAGATGGGCCCTGCGGAGTGTCACTCCGCGGGGCCTTCGCTCGTCAGGGCGGGTCCAGCGCGAAAGCGCGTGAGCAACCAGTCCGCCACGGCCGCGAGCGCAAAGCCGATGCAGGCGGTGAGCGCGTCGACCAGAAAATCCTCCAGCCGGGCGTGGCGTCCGGGTGCCCAAAACTGCATCAGCTCGAGGACACCGATCAGGACGACCGCGGCCGCCGCGATCAGCAGGCGCCGGCGCGGATAGGCGAGGCCGAAGGTCAGCCCCACCAGAATGAATGCGAGCGCATGTTCGCCATCCTGGCCGAGGTTGGAATGGGGGCGCAGGCCGGGAGGACCGAGGGTGGCGAACGTGACGGCGGCCGCGAGCAGCCAGGCAATGGATCGAACCAAAATGGACATTCGGCCCGCTTAGCACAGATTTGCAGCGAGCCGGTACCGTCCTCCCATCAGATCGCCGTGTGGTTAATGACGAAACGTTAAAGCGGCTCGCGCACGCCGAGCCCGTGCATGAAGCGCTCGCGGATCTGCACGGGATCTCGCCTCGTGGTCCCGACGCCGGGCTTGTCGTCGATCCGGACCGCGATCAGGCTGGGCTCGGTAGCCGACATCGCGGCGTCGACCAGACGCTCGAAATCCTCCTCGTCTGCGGCCCAGGCGCTGCTGGCGAGGCCGGAGCCGATGGCGATGGCAACGATGTCCGCGACGCTTGCCGCAGGTGTCGGCTGTGCGCCGGTGATCTGGTAGATGCCGTTGTCCATCACGACCATGATGAGGTTCTTCGGCTTCAACGTCGCGATGGTCGAGAGCGCGCCGAGCTGCATCAGCAGCGAGCCGTCGCCTTCGAGTGCGAACACGCGGCGGTCGGGCTGCGCCAGCGCGACGCCGAGCGCAATCGGGAAGGCGAGTCCCATGCTGCCCAGCATGTAGAAATTCTGCGGCCGGTGTCCGGCGGCCCAGAGGTCGAAATTGGTGTTGCCGATGCCGCCGATCACGGCCTCCTCATGCTTCAGCTTTCCGATCAAGCGCGAGGTCAGGTCGAAGCGGTTCATGACCTTGGTGTTGCGCATCGTCACGGGCGACCTCACTTGTCGAACGTCTTGCCGCCGGTGAGCAGCGGATTGAGGATCAGCGCGACCGGCGCCTGCGTGGTGACGGCCTGCTTGATCGAGCGGTCGGTGATGAATTCGAGCTCGTCGATCCGGGTGATGGTGTGGTGCTCGAGCGCCAGCGAATCCAGCACCGGGCGCATGGTGCGGCAGACCAGCGACTGCCCGTAATTGAACTCGCCGAGCGTGCCGCGTTCGGAGACGAACATGATCAGAGGGATCTGGTAGGGCACCGCGAGCGAGGCGAGCACGTTGGCGAGCGTGGCAAAGCCGGAGGTCTGCATCAGCACCGCGCCGCGCCGGCCGCCCATCCAGGCGCCTGAGACGATGCCGACCGCCTCCTCTTCGCGCGCCGTGGCAAAGGTGGTGAAGAAGGGATCAGCGTGCAGGTTCTTGATCAGCGGGGTCAGCACGCGGTCGGGCACGTAAGGGACGAGGCTGATCTCGTTTCGTTTCAGGCATTGCAGGACGATGCCGTGCCAGCTCCTGTCGCTGGGTCCAGGTGACGCCTGAGTCTGCTGGTCCGCAATCGCCATTGCGTTCTCCCTCGAGCCGCGCATGCTTCTTGGTTGTGGCCGTCGCGGCGGTCTGTCGAGCTTGACGGAGCGGGCGGGATTGTCAACATGTCCGGGCCGGCACGTGATCTGCGCCAGACGGCCTGCCGTGGTCGGCACCGCCATGTCATAAGGGCGGCAACGAGAAAGCGGGGGGAGGCACGGACCGGGCGCGCATCGCGCCGACCTTGCGGTGTCCCTCCAGAGAGCCGGAAGGGTCCTGATGTCCGTCAACAACAAGCGCGTCTTCTACGTCAAATACCTGGCCAATCCGATCTATGTCGACATTCTGAAGGCGCGGTCCGATGTCCGGCTCGATCGCATCGAGAACGAGAGCCCTGAAGATTTCTACGCGCCGATCCTGAGCGCGGCGCATGTCTACCAGATCGGCGCGGCCAGGGACGAGCTCGCCCCACATTTTCATGTCGATGCCGCCTTCCTGAAGCGCACGCCTAATCTGCTGCTGGTCTCCAGCAACGGTGCGGGCTTCGACCCCGTCGATGTCGAGGCCTGCACGGATGCGGGGGTGCTGGTCGTCAATCAGTCCGGCGGCAATGCCCATTCGGTTGCCGAGCACGCGCTGGCGATGATGCTGACGCTGTCCAAACGCATCATCCAGTCGGATCGGCGCCTGCGTCGCGAACGCGACGTCAACCGCAACGAGCTGGTCGGAAACGAGGTCGAGCACAAGACCGTCGGCATCATCGGCCTCGGCAATGTCGGCCGCCGCATCGCCGCCCTGTGCAGCGGCCTGCTCGGCATGAAGGTGCTGGCCTATGACCCCTATCTGTCGGCCGAGGTGATGGCCGAGCGAGGCGGTGAGAAGGTCGAGCTCGACGAGCTGTTGCGGCGCGCCGATTTCGTCTCGATCTCCTGTCCGCTCGACAAGCGCAGCCGCAACATGATCAGCACGCGCGAGTTCGCCCTGATGCAGCCGCACGCCTACTTCATCACCACGGCGCGCGGCTTCATTCACGATGAGGATGCGCTGCTCCAGGCCCTGCGCGACAAGCGCATCGCCGGTGCCGGGCTCGACGTCTGGTCCAAGGAGCCCCCGCCGCCGGAGCATCCGTTGCTCCAGTTCGACAACGTGCTGGCCAGCCCGCATACCGCGGGGGTGACGATCGAGGCGCGCCAGAACATGGGCCGGATCGCGGCCGAGCAGGTGCTGGACACGCTCGACGGCAAGCGTCCGCCGCGCATCATCAATCCCGAGGTCTGGCCGCGCTATGCGGAGCGTTTCAAGCAGACGTTCGGCGTGATGCCGGGGTAGGGGGCGCGCCGCCTGATCGCCTCCCATCATTGGTTACCACGGCGGAAAGGCAAAGCGTCGCATCTTATCGAGCGGGTAAGTGAACGCGTATCACTTATCCGGTAATTGAAAGTCCATGAGCATCTTCTCGATTGCGACATCCGGACTTTCCGCGGCGAGCCTGCGCGCGAACGTTGCCGCGAGCAACATTGCCAATGTCCGCACGACGGGCCCGCTACCAGCATCGGGCGGATCGTCGGGCACGTCGGCCGTTACAGGCAGTTCGAGCGTTGCCCCGACCTTTCCTGCGGCTTACGTGCCATTGCGCGTCGATCAGGTCGACCAATCCAGCGGCTCGGCGCCGGGCGGCACGATCGCGACCGTGTCGACGGTTTCGCCGAGCTATACTGCGCAATCCGACCCAGGCGCTCCATTCGCGAACCAGGATGGCCTGGTCGCAGCGCCGAATGTCGATATCGCCAGCGAATTCGTCGAACTGGCGGCCGCAAAGTACAGCTTCATTGCCAATGCGAAGGTCATTCAGGCCTACGCGGAAACGACAGAGTCGCTGCTCGACATCAAGGCCTGACGCCTGATCTCGGCCTGGCCTTCGCGAGCCGCCTGCTCGCTTGCTCCGGGATAGGTCCTCTACCCCAGTTTTGCGCCGAGCTGCTGGAACACGGCCTCGCAGGTCATGAGGTCGAGATGACCGCCGCCGGCATTCTTGAAGAAGGTGACATCGGACGGTGAGAGGCGTCCCTGCACCCGGCCACCGGCGAGATCGTAGAGATCGCCCAGCACGTCCGCCTCGCTGATCGCGCCGTTCGCGATCGGTTGCAGGATATCGCCGACGCCGTGGAAGGCGGATTCCCGGCGGTCCACGAACACACGGGACATTCTGGCCGCATCGTCATTGGCTTCACGGGTTTGCGGGGTGTAGCCACCGACGAGATCCAGATGCGCGCCCGGCCGCAAATTGAGGCCCTTGATCAGCGGCTGATGCGATCTCGTGCAGGTGGTGATGACGTCAGCCTCGCGCGTCGCGGCGTCAAGATCTGAGGTCGTTTCCGCCTTCACGCCTCTTTCCGCCAACCGCCTGGCGAGGTCGGCAGCCCGCTCCGGGCTTCGATTCCAGATCAGGACGCGCTCGAGAGACGGTCTCACCGTCCGATGGCCTCGGATCAGCCATTCGGACATCTCACCGGCACCGACGCAAAGCAGTGTCTCGGGGGCGGGCGGGGCGAGCAATTTCGTGCCGAGTGCGGAATCGGCCGCCGTGCGCCAGTGCGTGATCTCGGTCCCGTCCATCGCCGCCAGCGGCCGTCCGTTGGTGCCGTCGAACAGCACGCACACGGCCTGCACCGCCGGCATCTTGCCTTCCGCCAGATTGCTGGGGAAGCTGGTGAACATCTTGCTCGCCATGTAACGGCCGGGATCGACGGCGCTGCGGATGACGTATTGTCCCTTCTCGTCGCCCAGGAAGGCGTCCAGCACCTCCATCTTCGGCCGGCGATGCGCCGCTTCCAGCGCCGCAATGAGAATCGGAAACGTCAGAACTCCCGTGACGTCGGTATCGGAGACAAAGTGCAAGGCAAAATCCTCATGGGCGACCGGCGTTTGCCCATAAACCCGGGCGGCGGGTTCCGCAACGGATCTTCGGTCAGAGCTGCCCGGCCTTGATCCGCGTCAAAATCTCCTTTCCCCGCCCGGCCTAAATGGGACTAAGGTGCTGCGATGGCAGCAGGAGGTCCCATGGCTACTTATGTCGTCAGGTTCATGAAGAACGTGCTCGGCGAGTACGGCCGACAATGCGAGGTTTGCCAGGGTACGCTCGAGATCGACGCCGCCGACGAGCAGGAGGCCACGGAGCGGGCGAAAGCGAAGTTCTGCAAGGACCAGGCGTTGCATCACTGGTCGTTGCATGCCGACCGCATCCATGTGAGGCCGGCCGACTTTCCCTCGTAGGGCTAACGCCCGGGCGCCGTGGCTGGCGGGGGCGCCGTCGTTCCCGCGCCGAGCGAGCGTTGCACCATGACGGTGTCGGACCAGCGGCCGTGGCGATAGGCGACGCCGCAGAGCAGGCCGGCGCGCGCGAATCCAAACTTCTCGTGCAGCGCCAGCGAGGGCGCGTTGTCGGCGTCGATATAGCCGATCATCTGGCGAAAGCCCGCCGCCGCACACGCGTCGATCAATTCCTGCAGCAGCAGCCGTCCGACCCCGCAGCCGAGCTGCGCGTGGTGGACGTAGATCGAATGCTTGGCCGTGTAGCGATAGGCCGGCCGCTTGCGAAACAGCACGGCGTAGGCGTAGCCGACCACCTCGCCGCGAAAGGTCGCGACCAGGTGGGGAAGGCGGGTCTGCTTCAGGTTCTTGCGCCGGTCGCGCAGATCGTCCGGCTCGGGCGCGCCGGTTCCCTCGACATCGCGCGGCACGCCATTGCGGACGTGATGACGGTAGATCGCCAGCATCGCCTCGACATCGCCCTCGCGTGAGGTGCGGACCAGGACCGGCTCGTCGTCTGGATGCACAATTGCCGTGTCGTTCATTCGCACCTACTCGGCCACGACGTAGGTATAGAGCCCGATACGCCCCCGCGCATCGATCTCCTTGTAGACGCCCTGGATCTCGACGTCGAAGCCCGGGAATGTGTTGAAGCAGGTCTCGAACATCTTGAGGTAATCGATCATGGGCTTGGCCCGTTCCGTCAGCCGCTCGCCGGGCACGATGGTGGCGATGCCGGGCGGATAGACCACGAACGGCGTGGTGGCAATACGGCCCGCGATCGCCTCGATCGGCAGATAATCCACATCGTTGCGGAACAGGTACCGCGCGGCGTCACGGGGCGACATCGCGATCTCGGGCATGTGCTCGGGCATGAACTGCCGCGCCTGGAGCGCGCTGACGTCGGCGGCGCGGAAGAAGCGATGCATCTCGCCGCAGAGATCGCGCAGGCGCACGCCGGCATAGCGCGCTTGCCGCCGCTGGTAGAACTCGGGAACGACGTCCTCGAACAGCGTATTGTCGTCGTGGAGCTTCTTGAAGGCGACGAGCCCGGAGATCAGCGTGCCGGCCTTGCTCGCCTCGACCCCGGGGGTGAGCAGGAAGAGCAGGGAGTTGAGGTCGTTCTTTTCCGGGACGATGCGGTTCTCGCGCAAATATTGCGCAACGACCGGTGCGGGGATGCCGTGCTCGGCATAGGCGCCGGTGGCACGATCGAAGCCCGGCGTGAGCAGCGTCAGCTTGTTCGGGTCGGTCATGGCAAAGCCCTCGGTGAGGCCGGGGAAGCCATGCCAATTGCCGTCGGGGGAAAGCTGCCAGAGCGTGGGATTGGTGGCGAGCTCGTCGGTCGAGAGGGTTTCCCAGGCGACGTTGTGCACGGCGCCGGGGCGGCTGACGTCGGGAATGGCGATACGGTCGGGAACGAAGGGCTCGAAGAACCAGCGTCGATCGGGGTTCTGCTCCTTCTCTTCGAACTCCCGGCGCATCGCCCGGATCTTCTTGCGCAGCTCGATGCCAAGGCGGATCGTGTCGTCCCACAGCACCTCGCCGGAGCGGCCCTTCATCATCTGTGCGCCGACGTCGAGCGAGGCGAACAGCGGATAGAACGGTGAGGTCGAGGCGTGCTGCATGAAGCTCTCGTTGAAGCGGCGGTGCTCGACGCGTCGCTTCTGGCCGCGGATGTGGCGGTCCTTGATGTGAATCTGCGAGGCCTGTGAGAAGCTGGCAAGCTGCTTGTGGGTCGATTGCGTCGCGATGATGCCCGGCGCCTCCGGAGGAAGGTTGGAAAGACCCATGGCGAAGCGGCCGGCATAGAGCGGATGGAACTTCATGAAGCCGGCCCAGGCCTCGTCGAACAGGATATAGTCGCAGAGATGGCCGATGCGCTCGATGATCATCTCGGCGCTATGGATCGAGCCGTCATAGGTGCACTGCTCGACGACCGCGACGCGGAACGGCCGCTCCTTGCGCCAGGCGTCCCTGTCGCTGACCAGCGGATGGTTGCGGATTGCCTCACGCAGGGCCTTCTCGTCGAGCGCGTCCCAGCGCATCGGGCCGATCAGGCCCCAGGCGTTGCGAACGGTCGGGACGTAGATCGGGATGCCGCCGTTGATCATCAGCGCGCCATGATGGGCGGCCTTGTGGTTGTTGCGGTCGAACAGCACGAGATCGCCGTCGGTGACGAGGGCACCGAGCGCCACCTTGTTCGAGGTGGAGGTGCCGTTGAGCACGAAATAGGTCTTTTCGGCGCCGAAGATCTGGGCGGCCTCCTTCTGCGCCTTGAGCGCCGGCCCTTCGTGGGTCAGGAGATCGCCGAGATCGAGCACGGAATTGTCGAGGTCGTCGCGGAACACGGACTCGCCGAGATGCTCGACGAAGACACGGCCGATCGGGCTGCGGCTGTAGAACGAGCCGCCATTGTGACCGGGACAGGTCCAGAGCTGATTACCTTCCTCGGCATAGTCGACCAGCGCACCGAAGAACGGCGTCTTCAGCGTCTCGGCATATTGCTTGAGACGGCTGATCAAGTTCTTGGCGATGAAGGGCGGGGTTTCCTCGGACAGGAAGACATAGCCGTCGATGAAGTCGAGCACCTCGACCGGCAGGTCCTCGAAGCGCTTGCGCCGGATCAGGAGGATGATCGGGAAGTCGAGGCCGCGGCGCCGCATCAGATTGATCAGCGCCGAGGTCTTGCCTTCCAGCCCCTTCTTGCCCCAGTCCACCACCATGCAGCCGATCGCGGCATCGGTCTGCACTGCGATCTCTGCGTCTTCGAGCCTGCGGGCCCGGACCACCTCGAAGCCGGAGCGCTGGATCTCCTCGATGATCTGGTTGAAGCGGACGCCTTCGAGATCGTCGGCATCGAACACGGGGGCGGCGAACAGGAAGTTGAAGCGCTTGAAATAGTCCATGGCGGGTCTCGAATGTGCAGAAGATACAGCTCTCTGCACATTCGATGACACCTGGATGACAGGCCCGAGTGCCACAGCGAGGTTGGCCTGCCGCTTTAGGCCAGCAGCTTGTCCAGCGTGATCGGGAAGCGCCGGATGCGCTTGCCGGTCGCATGATAGACGGCGTTCGCAATCGCCGCAGGCACGCCGACGATGCCGATCTCGCCGAGACCCTTGACACCCAGCCTGTTGATCCGCTCGTCCGGCTCGTCGACGAAAATGACGTCGATATCGTGAACGTCGGCATTCACGGGAATGTGGTACTCGGCGATGTCAGCGTTCATGATGCGACCGAAGCGGTGATCCATCACCGTCTCCTCGTGCAGCGCCATTCCGATGCCCCAGACCACACTGCCCATGATCTGGCTGCGGCCCGTCTTGGTGTTCAGGATGCGCCCGGCTGCGACCGCGCTCACGACCCGCGTGACGCGGATCACGCCGAGCTCCTCGTCGATCTTCACCTCGGCAAAGACAGCCGAATGCGTGTTGCGGGCATGCGACTTATCCTCCGCGAACTGGTTGAGCTTCTCCTTTTCGATCCGCTCGAGCTTGCCATGGCGCATTGCATCGGCGATCGAGACGGCGCGGCTCCTGTCGCCGGCCTTGGCGACGGTTCCGTCGACGAGAATGATGTCTGGCGCATCGACGCCGCCAAGTGGCGAGGCCGGCATCGCCTTGGCGTGACGGACGAGCTCCCGGCGAATCTCCTCGGCCGCTCCCAGCACCGCGTGTGCGCTCGAGGCGGCCATCCACGAGCCGCCTTCCACCGGCGCCTGCGGCAGAGTCGAGTCCGCGAGCCTGACGCTGATGTTCTCGATCGGCAGCCCGAGGGCATCGGCCGCCACCTGCGCCACGATGGTGTACGTGCCGGTGCCGATGTCGGACGCGGCGCAGGAGACCTCGGCATGGCCGTTGGCCGTCAGGACGATGCGGACGGCGACCGGCATCTGCAGTGCTTCCCAGACCCCAGTCGCCATGCCCCAGCCGACCAGTTCCTTGCCGTCGCGCATGGAGCGCGGCGCGGGATTGCGCTTGGCCCAGCCGAAGGCTTCGGCGCCGCGGGCGTAGCATTGGCGCAGCTGCTTGCTGGTGTAGGGCAGGTTCCCGCTCT
Source organism: Bradyrhizobium centrosematis (assembly GCF_045571495.1). Lineage (NCBI taxonomy): Bacteria > Pseudomonadati > Pseudomonadota > Alphaproteobacteria > Hyphomicrobiales > Nitrobacteraceae > Bradyrhizobium > Bradyrhizobium centrosematis. The sequence continues at coordinate 4,915,276 of NZ_CP120703.1, read as the reverse complement.
GGTCGCGATCCGAGTAGCATTTCAGCCGCAGCTCGATCGGATCGAGCTTGAGCGCGACGGCTAATTCGTCCATGGCGCATTCCAGCGCGCAGACGCCCGATGCCGCGCCCGGTGCGCGCATGTCGCAGGGGGTGGCGACGTCGAGGTGGACGAGCCTGTGGGAGAGGCGGCTGTTGGGACTCTTGTAGAGCTGCTCCGCCCAGCCGGTATCGTTGCGCGAGAAATCCTCAAAGCGCGAGGTGACGGCAGTAGCTTCGTGGGTGACGGCATCGAGCGTGCCGTCGGGCTTTGCGCCCAGCGCAACGTGCTCGATGGTCATCGGCCGGTAGCCCAGGCTGTACATCTGCTGCCGTGTCAGCATGACGCGAACAGACCGCTTGAGTGCGAGCGCGCCAAGCGTTGCCAAGACGACCTGGTGCTGCGGCCGCAGGCCTGAGCCGAAGGCGCCACCGACATAGGGCGAGATCACGCGGATGTCGTCCGGTTTCTTGCCGAAAACGCTGCAGAGAAACTTCTGGACGTTCTGTACGCCTTGGGTCTTGTCATAGACAGTAAGCCTGCCGTTGTCGTCCCAGACGGCCGTCGTCGCATACAGCTCCATCGGGTTGTGATGCTCGCTCGGGATGACATAGTCCGCCTCGTGATGGAAGGCCGCCCGCGTCAGCGCTGCCGCGGCGTCACCGCGGGGCTTGTGCGGCTGATCCACTTTGGCAGCCCTGCCGCGTTCGGATTCGAGATCGGTCGCAAACGCCTCCTCGTCGTATTCAACGCGGACGCGCGTTGCGGCGAAATTGGCGGTTTCCCAGTCTTCGGCCACAACCAGCGCGATCGGCTGGCCGTTGAACTTGATCCTGTCGTCATAGAGGGGACGGAAGGGCGAGCCCTTCTCCGGCGCCACCTCGTCCTTCCAGGCCTCGTCCTTGTCGGCGAGGGGCGGGCGGTGCGCATGGGTGAGCACGTCGACCACGCCCTTCACTTTCAGCGCCTCGCTGGTGTCGAGGCGAGCGATGCGCCCGCGCGGAATGGTGGCCTCGATGACGAAGCCATGGAGGAGCCGGTCGGCTGAAAATTCGCCGGCATATTTGGCGGCACCGGTGACCTTGGCCCGGCCGTCGACGCGGGACGTTGGTGTTCCGACATAAGCGTTCATCGGGTCCTCACGCGATCTTCTTGTGAGCTTGTGACTGCGGCGTGGCACTTGTGGCTTGCATCAGCGTACGCACGATCGCTCGGCGGGCCAGCTCGATCTTGAATCCATTATGAGATCGAGCCGTTGCCCCCTGCAGCAGCAGGTCGGCGGCGCGACCGAAGTGATCCGGTGTTGCCGCCTGGCCGCGCAACGCCGCTTCGGCCTCGGGGCTTCGCCAGGGTTTGTGAGCCACGCCGCCGAGCGCCAAGCGCGCTTCGCTGATCGCGTTGCCCTCCAGTTCGAGCGCGGCTGCGACCGAGACCAGGGCAAAGGCGTAGGACAGCCGGTCGCGGATCTTCAGATAGCTGTAGTTCCGGGCAAAGCCGTGCGGCGCCAGCTCGATTGCCGTGATGATCTCCCCGTTGCCGAGATTCGTATCGAGATGCGGCGTATCGCCCGGAAGCCGGTGGAAATCGGTCAGCGCGATGCTGCGCTGACCCGAGGGGCCTGCGACATGCACCCGCGCGCCGAGCGCGGCCAGCGCCACGCTCATGTCGGATGGATTGGTGGCGATGCAGGATTTGCTGGTGCCGAGGATTGCGTGGTTGCGATTGAGGCCATCGATCGCCGAGCAGCCCGTGCCGGGACTTCGCTTGTTGCAGGGAGTCACGGTGTCATAGAAGTACGGACAGCGCGTTCGCTGCATCAGATTGCCGCCGACCGAGGCCATGTTGCGCAGTTGCGCGGAGGCGCCGGCCAGGATGGCGCTGGCGAGGAGGGGATAGCGCTGCTCGATCAACGGATGGTAGGCAAGATCCGAATTCGGCACCAAGGCGCCGATGCGCAGGCCGCCTTCGGCCGTCTCCTCGATGTCGCGGAGCGGCAGGCGCGAGATGTCGATGAGCCGGGAGGGCCGCTCGACGTTCTCTTTCATCAGATCGATCAGGTTGGTGCCGCCGGCAATCAGTTTCGCGCCTGGATCGGCGGCAAGGAGGCGAATGGCGTCGGCAACGTCGCTTGCGCGGGAATAATGAAAGTTGTTCATGACCGGCTCATCGCTTGCTCGATCGCTGCCACGATGTTGGGATATGCGCCGCAGCGGCAGAGATTTCCGCTCATCAGTTCCCGGATCTCGTCGGCATCTCCCGCACGGCCCTCGGCCAACAGGCCCGCGGCAGAGCAGATTTGTCCCGGCGTGCAATAGCCGCACTGAAAAGCGTCGTGGTCGATGAAGGCCTGTTGCAGGGGATGCAACGTGCCGTCCCTGGCCAGGCCTTCAATAGTCGTGATCTCCGCGCCGTCCTTCATGACCGCGAGCGTCAGGCAGGAATTGACCCGTCTTCCGTCAACCAGCACGGTGCAGGCGCCGCATTGGCCGTGATCGCAGCCTTTTTTGGTGCCGGTCAACTCCAGGCGGTCTCGCAGCGCATCCAGAAGCGTGGTCCACGGCACGATCTCCAGCGTACGCCTTTCGCCATTGATGACGAGGTTGATCGGAATGCGTTCGGGGATCGCAATGTCGGCCATCGTCTATTTCCTTGCGAAAAGGCCGAGCTGGACAAATTGGGAAGTGACGCGAGTATGCGTTGCCGCCGCTGGCCGATAGCGCCCAACGGATGACGGGTTGCTTGGTTCCGGATTGATTGTTTCGGTCGGACAGAGGAGGTCAGCGCTTTGCCTCGCCGAACACCACCGTCGGCACCGCGCGGTTGACGATCTCGCGCAGGGCGAAGCTCGACTGCACCCGCGCAACGCGGGGCAAGCGGGACAGCTCGGTGCGGTGGATTCGCTCGAAATCCTGGATGTCGCGGGCGAGCACGATGAGGATGTAGTCGTCGGTGCCCGACATCAGGAAGCACCGCACGACGGAGGGGCATTTCACCACCTCGGCCTCGAAGGCCTTGAGCGCCTCGTCGCTCTGGCTCTCCAGCGCGATGCGAACCAGCACGGTGGTGGTGAGGCCGAACTGGGCGAGGTCGAGCGTGGCCTGGTAGGCCTGGATATAGCCGTCGTCCTCCAGCGCCTTCTGTCGCCGTGCCAGGGCGGTGCTCGACAGGCCGATCTTGTTGGCAAGCTCGGTATGACTGGCGCGCGCATTGGTCGTGAGTTCCGCGAGGATCGCGAGGTCTTTCCGGTCGAGGGCCAAGGTTTCGTTTCCAGCGTGAAAGGACAGTTCGGCGCCGGAAACCGGCGCAGCGCGGGCGAAACTAGCGGATATTTGCACGAAACCAAACCGCCCCGGTCGCTACGATGAGAAGCGGAATCAATGCGTTGGTGAAGGAGCTCAAGATGCGCGTCGGTGTTCCCAAGGAGATCAAGCTACAGGAATATCGCGTCGGGCTCACCCCGGGGGCCGTCCGTGAATATGTCGCGGCCGGGCATCAGGTGACGGTCGAGACCGGCGCCGGCGGCGGCATCGGCGCGTCCGACGAGGTGTATCGGCGGGCGGGGGCGACCATTGCCGAGAGCGCCCGCGACATCTTCGCCAAGTCCGACATGATCGTGAAGGTGAAGGAGCCGCAGAAAAGCGAATGGGCCCAGCTTCGAGAAGGGCAGATTCTATTTACTTATCTTCATCTTGCGCCGGATCCGGAGCAGGCCAAGGGCTTGCTTGCCTCCGGCTGCACCGCCATCGCCTATGAAACCGTCACGGACGCGAACGGTCACCTCCCGCTGCTCGCGCCGATGAGCGAAGTCGCCGGCCGCCTCGCCATCGAGGCCGCCGGCGCCGCGCTCAAACGTTCAGCCGGCGGCCGTGGCCTGCTGCTGGGCGGTGTGCCCGGCGTGCAGCCGGCCCGCCTCGTCGTGCTTGGCGGTGGCGTGGTCGGAACGCAGGCGGCCCGCATGGCCGCGGGCCTTGGTGCCGAAGTCACGGTGATCGATCGCTCGCTTCCTCGGCTGCGCCAACTGGACGATCTCTTTGCCGGACGGGTGCGCACCCGCTTCTCGACGATCGAGTCGGTTGAGGAGGAAGTGTTCGCCGCCGACGTCGTGATCGGCGCGGTGCTGGTCCCGGGCGCCAGCGCACCAAAGCTGGTCACGCGCGCCATGCTGACATCGATGCGGCCCGGTGCCGTGCTGGTCGACGTCGCGATCGACCAGGGCGGCTGCTTCGAGACCTCGCATCCGACCACGCATGCCGACCCGACCTATGAGGTGGATGGCGTCGTGCACTATTGCGTCGCCAACATGCCGGGCGCGGTGCCGGTGACGTCGAGCCAGGCACTGAACAACGCCACGCTGCCGTTCGGCCTGATGCTGGCGACCAAAGGCTTTGCCGCGGTGCTGGAGAATCCGCACCTGCGCAACGGGCTGAACGTCCATCGCGGCCGCATCACCAACAAGGCGGTAGCGGAGAGCCTCGGGCTGGAATTTGCTCCCGTGGAGAGCGGGTTGGCGGCCTGAGTAGCCGCAACCTCCGTCATTGCGAGCGCGATTCAAGGGCTTCGACCAGAGTCAGAGCTACCTCACCCCTTCGTCAGTCTGTACTGACTGAGATCCGGGTCGTGCGTCATGCGCCAGTAATCCACGAAGCGCCAGGGCATCGCCGAAAACACGCGGCCACTCGAATTGCGATAGTAGGTGCTCATGCCCTTGTGGGTCCAGATCATCGCCTCGTGCTCGGCGTCGACCTTCCGGACATAATCGTCGAGCACGTCCTGGCGAACATCGATCGCGGTGACGCCTTGCTCGATCATCTCGACCAGGCACGCCGAGATGTAGCGGCTCTGGCATTCCGACTGGAAGATGACGCTGCCGCCATGGGCGGGACCGGAGTTCGGTCCGAGCATGCAGAAGAAGTTCGGGAAAGCGGGCACGGTGAGGCCGAGAAACGCGGTCGGATTGTCGTTGGCCCAGGCCTCGCGCAAATCCTTGCCGTCGCGGCCAGTGATGTTGAGACGGGCCGCCATTTCCGTGACCTTGAAGCCGGTCGCGACCACGATGATGTCGGCGGGACGGTGCCTGCCGTCTGCAGTGACGATGCCGGTCTCATCGAAATGGTCGATCGTGTCGGTGACGAGCTCGACATTGTCCCGCCTCAAGGTCTTGAACCAATTGTTGTCGAGCAGGATGCGCTTGCCATAGGGCGGATAGGTCGGCACGCATTTTTCGATCAGGTCGGGACGGCCCTGCAGCTCCGACAAGATGAAGTCCGTCAGCTCCTGACGGTGCCGGTCGTTGCCTTTGTTCACCGCGCGCTCGGGATGCGGCCAGGCCGGGTCCTTGCGCAGGAACGGCAAGAGGCCGTCGCCATAGCGCCAGAACATGTTGAAGCGGTACCACTGCACATAGAAGGGCAGATGCGCCAGCAGCCAGCGCGCGCCATCGCTGATCGGATCCGCGTAGCCCTTCACCGGCCGCGCCCATTGCGCGCTGCGCTGATAGATCGTGACCGAGGCAACACGGCTGGCGATCGATGGCACCAGCTGCATCGAGGTCGCACCGGTGCCGATCACGGCGACATGCTTGCCGTCGAGCTCGATGTCGTCCGACCACAGCGCCGAATGCAGGACCGTGCCCTTGAAGCTGTCCTCGCCCTTGAAGCGAGCGCGTGAGGGATCGTTGAGCTGGCCGATGGCCGAGACCAGCGCGGTGGATTCAAACGTCTCTTCGCCGTCCTTGGTCTTCAGCGTCGAAATCCAGCGCTTCCTCCCCTCGTCCCAGCGCGAGCCAGTCAGCTCGGTGTTGACGCGCAGATGCTTGCGGATGCCGTATTCCTCCGCGACCTTCTGGAGGTAGCCGAGCAATTCCTCGCGCTGGCAGAAATAGCGCGTCCATGCATTGCCGGAGCCGAACGAGTAGGAATAGGAATGGTTCGGCGTATCGACGCCGCAGCCGGGATAGCGATTGATCCACCAAGTGCCGCCGAGCTCGGCGTTCTTCTCGACGATGGTGTAGGGGATGCCGAGATGGCCGAGCGCCACGCCAAGCGCAATGGCGCAGACGCCAGCGCCGACGATCAGGACGTGCTGCTCGGCGAGCTTCTTGTCGGAGGGGCGGCTGGTCCAGCGCGCCTCGCGCGGCACAAAGCCCATCTCCTCGCGCATCAGAGGAGCATATTCCGGTGCCACGTTCTCGCCGAGGCAGGCACGCATCATGTTCAGCAGCAGCTCTTCGCCGGGATCGGTGATGACTGGCTTCGGCGTGCCACTGGCGAACAGCTTGACCACCGCCGCGCGGATTTCGTCCTGGATCTTGGGGGGGACGCCGGCCTCGGGATCCGGAATGAGGCGGATGTCGCGCTTGGGCAAGTATGGCGGCGCGAGCCATTTCTCGTCGCCGGTCATATGCACCAGAACCATCAGGAGACAGCGGATGTCGCCTTCGGCAATGGTCGAGGCAAGATTGAGCGGCCGGTGCGGAGATTCGATGTTCATGGCGAGTCCAGGTCTTCGGGCGGATTGAAGAGGCCGCGCGTCATCAGCTTGCGATAGGCGGATATCACGTGGTCCGGCACTGCCGTGACGCCGCCGGCCGAATAGGAGTAGCGACGGCTGAGATAGCCGCGCGCGCCCATCAGCATGTGGACGATCGCCTCGAACTCATCGTCGTTGTAATCCGCGATGGCGCCGGCGAGGCGGGCGCGGCGCAGGATGCGGACATAGGCGACCGAGATGTTGTCGAGATGCTTCTGATAGCCAATCGGCGCAAAGAACTCGGCCTCGTTGAGGATGCGCAGGAATTCCGGCACCTCGCGGATGAAGTCGAAGAAGGCGGAAAACCGCTCGATCTCCTGCCGCGCCGCGTGCGCATTACCGGTGCGGGCGCGGATGAACCGGACCATGTCGAGGCCGATGTTCGGCAGCAGTTGGTCGAGCAGCTCCTGGCGGTTCTCGAAATGATTGTAGAAGGTACCTTGCGCGACGCCGGCCTGTTCGGTGATACGGGCGACGGAGGCTTCGGCGTAGCCGTGCTTGCCGACGACCTTGGTCGCGGCGTCGAAGATCTTCTGCTTGGTCCAGGCGTTGCGCTCGACGCGGTTGAGCTTTGTGACCTTCGCGATGGCTGGCCCTTGCGTCATGCCACGGTCTCTAGTTCAGCGCGCAACACGCGCTTGAGAATTTTTCCCGACGGGTTGCGCGGGAGGCTGTCGCGGATGATCAGCTGTTTCGGCACCTTGAAGCTCGCCAGCCGAGCACGGCAGTGCTCGGTGAGGGCAGGGAGCTCCAGCGCGGCACCCTCCGCCAAGACCACGATGGCGACCGGCCGCTCGCCCCAGCGTGCGTCGGAGAGGCCGATCACCGCGACTTCGCGCACTTCGGGCAATTCATAGATGACGCGCTCGATCTCGGAGGAGGCGATGTTCTCGCCGCCGGAGATGATCATGTCCTTCTTGCGGTCGGTCAGATACAGGAAGCCCTCGTCGTCGAGATAGCCGACATCGCCGCTGCGAAACCAGTCGCCGAAGAAGGCGGACGCCGTCTTCTCCGGGTCGTTCCAATAGCCGCGCGTGATCTTTGGTCCGCGCAGGCAGATCTCGCCGTTGACATTGGGCGGCAAGGTCTTGCCGTCCTCGTCGCGGATCTCGATCTCGACATGGGCGATGGCGCGGCCGGTGGAGCCGATCTTCTCGATCTCGCGCCCGGCCTCCATGAAGGTGTCGCCGCCGACGGTCTCGGTGAGGCCATAGGCATCGATGTAGCGCGCGTTGCGGAAGAGTTCCGAGAAGGCGCGGATGCGCACCTCCGGTGTCTTTTCGCCGCCGCCGATGGCCCATTGCAGGCTGGAGACGTCATAACGGTCACGCGTCGGGCAGGTGAGCATCGCCGTGGTCATCACCGGCGCGAACCAAGCGGCGTTGGGCTTGTCCTCGGCGATTGCCGCAAGCGCGGTCTCCGGCTCGAAGCTGCGCTCGATGCGGAGGAAACCGCCATGCCAGAGCACGGCGATGCCGGGCAGGTCGAGCGCGCCGACGTGGTAGAGCGGACCGACGACGAGAAGGCGCGTGCCGGCACTGAGGCCGAGCGCGATGGTCTGGTCCGCCGACTTCCAGTAGAAATTATCGTAAGAGAGCATCACGCCCTTGGGGCGGTCGGTCGTGCCGGAGGTGTACATCAGCCGCATCAGGTCGGATGGCCGACGGACATGCATGGAGGCGGGCGGCGCGTCGCCTGCCAGATGCGTGACGCTCTGCTGAGCAGTCTCGTCGAGCACGACGATCCTTGTGCCCGCGGCATTCGCAGCCAATTCCTCATCGACGATCAGAAGCCGCGCGCCGGCATTGCCGACGATGTAGCCGACCTCCTCGCGCGAGAGGCGGAAGTTGATCGGCAGAAACACCGCGCCGAGATGGCTGGTGGCGAAGACGAGCTCCAGGAACGCCGCGCTGTTCTTCATGAGCACGGCGAGGACGTCGCCGGCGCCGATACCCTGTGCGGCGAGCCAGCCCGCCACCGTTCGGACCCGTCGATCGAACACCGCGTAGGAAATCTCCTCGCCGCGATATTTCAGCGCGGGCCGATCCGGCGAGCGCCTGGCGTGAAAGGCGATGAAGCTCGAAAGATTGATCATTTCGCGGATGTTGGGCCCGTCGCAGGCCTCGACTCCTCCCTCGATGAATTCTGACTCGTAATTCATCTTTGGCTTGACGTCACCCCCCACCCTCTGAAATCCTCGGAAACACGGAGACGAGACGATCTCCGACAGGGATCAGGAAACGCCGACCCGAAAGAGGGAGGGGAAAATGAAGAGAACCCGCACGCCGGGCATCAGTCGCCGTTCAACACTGGCGCTGATGGGAGCCGGTGCGATGACGTTTGCCGCGCCGTGGGTGGCGCGTGCGCAAGCCAAGACCATCAAGATCGGCATGCCGACGATCCTGTCGGGCCGTGTGGCGCAGCTCGGCACCTCCTCGCGCAATGCGGTGATGCTCGAGGTGGAGAAGGTCAACGCTGCCGGCGGCTTCGCCGGGCGCCAGATCGAGATGGTGATCCGCGACTCCAAGGGCCAGCCGCAGGAAGCCGCCCGGGTCGCGCGCGAGCTCGTCAACACTGATGGCTGCGAGCTGCTGCTCGACGGCGAGGCATCGTCCGGATCGTTCGCGGTGCACGAGGTCGCGCGCGATCTCGGTGTGCTCTGCATTCACACCTGCTCGGAAGCGTCCTCGCTCACGGCCGATCCCAAGCAGCATATCCCCAATGCCTTCCGCTGCGTGCGCCAGGGCATCCACGATTCCATCGTCGGCGGCAGCTACGCCGCCTCGATCGCCAAGGCCAAGGGCCTGAAGAAGTGGGCGACGTGCTCGCCTGACTACGCCTATGGCCGCGATACCACCGGCGAGTTCACGCTGTATCTGAAGCGCTTCGCGCCCGACGTCGAAATCATCAGCGAGTCCTGGCCAAAGCTGTTCCAGCCCGACTACACCGAGGTGGTGACCAAGATTTTGCAGGCCAAGCCGCAGGCGCTGTACTCATGCCTGTGGGGCGGCGATCTCACTTCCTACATCGACCAGGCCAACATCTACGCGATGTTCAGCCAGATGGAGGTGTTCGCGGTCAACATGGCCGACTACACCGCGCTCACGGTGGTGAAGAACCTGCCCAAGGGCATTCACTCCGGCAACCGCTACATCAAGACCTTCCCGGCCACGGCGGAGAACGCCGCCTGGGGTGATGCCTACAGGGCCAAGTACAACGAATATCCGACCAACTGGTCATGGCAGAATGCCACGGCCGTGATGTTCCTGGCCGAAGCTGCCAAGAAGGCGAACTCGGCGGACGGCAAGAAAATCGCGGAAGTCCTGAAGGGCCTCACCATCAAGTGCCCGTTCGGCGCCGACGGCACGGTGACGATGCGCGGCGACGACCACACGCTGGTCGGCTATGCCATCGGCTGGGGCACCACGATCCCGCAGGAGCCCTATGTGCCCGAGGTCAAGGCCGGCGACTGGAAGACCATCTTCGAGCTCGAGGCCGAGTGGAAGAAGAGCAAGGGTTACACCTGATCCGAGCCACGGCGGAGACGGATGGCCGTCTCCGCCGTTTTCGTTGGCCTCCTCGCGCCGCGTCAGGCGCACTGCAATGAAAGTGCTTCCGTGGACATCGACGCGCTTGCCGGCTGCCTTGCCAGCTCCGCCTGCCTGGTGACGCAGACCACCAGCGGCCTCATCATCGGCATGCTCCTGTTTCTCGTGGCGGTCGGGCTGACGCTGATTTTCGGCGTGCTCAAGGTCGTCAATTTCAGCCACGGCGCCTTCTACATGTTCGGCGCCTATTTCGCGATGACGACTTATCAGCTCACGGAAAGTTTCGCGCTCGCGATGCTGGCGGGGGCTGCCGGCACCGCGATTCTCGGCCTGATCTTCGAGCGCGTCTTCATGAGCCGCGTCTACGGCGCCGATGTCCTGATGCAGCTGCTCGTCTGCTATGCCTTCGTGCTGATCTTCGACGATGTCGTGCGCATTATTTGGGGACCAGAGTTCAAGTCGATGGGCATGCCGTCCGCATTCCAGGTGATGCCGCTGTTCATCGCCGGCGGAGTGGTGCCACCCTATTATCTGCTGCTGATCGGCGTTGCGCTGGTCGCGGCCATCGTGCTTGGCGCGGGCCTGTCGCGTACACGCATCGGCAAGGTGATCCGCGCGGCTGCGCACAATCCCGGCATGGTCTCCGCGCTCGGCATCAACACCGGCCTGATCTATGGTGGCGTGTTCGCGCTCGGGGGCATGCTGGCGGGGCTTGCCGGTGCGCTGGCGGCACCGGTGCGTTCGCTCACACCAGGGATGGGATTCTCGGTGCTGATCGAATCCTTCATCGTCACGGTGATCGGCGGCATGGGCTCGATCCTGGGCGCGCTGATCGGCGCGCTGCTGCTCGGCCTGATCCGCTCGTTCGGCTCGCTCGGCTTCCCCCTGTTTACCGAAGGCCTGATGTACCTGTTCATGGTGATCGTGCTGATCTCAAAACCCACCGGCCTGTTCGGCAAGGAGGCGGCATGACCGAGCTGGAGGCCGGACGCGCCGAGACGCTGGCGCCGGTGCGCAGCGGGGCGGCGCTTCATCGCTATCGCGACGTCCTGATTGCCTTGACCGCCTTCGCGGTGTTGGCGAGCCTGCCGCTATTCACCGGCAGCAAGGCGCTGCTCGATTTCGTCATCCGCTGCTCGGCATACGGCCTGTTCGCCACCTCGCTCAATTTGCTGGTCGGCTACACCGGCCTGACCTCGTTCGGCCATGGCATGTTCTTCGGGCTTGGCGCCTACAGCTTCGGCCTGATCATGCAGAAGCTCGCCGTGCCGATTCCGGTTGCCTTCGCGGCGACGCTGGCGATTACCGCGGTCGTTGCGGCAATCATCGGCGCGATCTGCGTGCGGCTGAAGGAGATCTATTTCGCCTTCGTCACGCTCGCCTTCCAGATGCTGATCCATTCGACCATCCTGTCCTGGGCATCCTTCACCGGCGGCGACCAGGGCCTGCGCGGCGGCATCCCGCGCCCGGCGTTTTTCGGCATCGACCTTTCCAACCACGTCCATCTCTACGTCGCGAGCTGCGCGCTGCTGATCCTCGGCCTGCTCGCGATGCGCCAGATCGCGCAATCGCCGTTCGGTTACACCTTGCGCATGATCCGCGACAATGCCGCGCGCGCAAGCTTCCTCGGCATCGACGTCTGGCGCGCAAAACTCACCGTGTTCGTGCTGGCGGCACTGTTCGCGGCGATGGGCGGCATAGTGATGGCGCTGTTCGTCTCGGGCGCTTATCCCGAGTTCGCCTATTGGACCATCTCCGGCGAGGCGATCTTCATCAACATGCTCGGCGGCGTCTCGACCTTCCTGGGGCCGATGGTCGGCACCGTGCTCTTGCTACTGCTCAACGACACCGTGACGCGGTTCACCGAGTATCACGGCATCGTGCTCGGCGTGGTCATCCTGTTCTTCGCGCTGGGCCTGCGCAAAGGCCTGCTCGATTTCGTCGCCGAATGGGTCGCGCACCGACGCGACGCAGGCGAGGGGCGCTAGCCATGCTTGAGATCCGTAATCTCGCAAAATCATTTGGCGGCGTGAAGGCGACCAACGACGTCTCGCTCGATTTCCCCGACGGCTCGCTGACCGCTGTGATCGGACCAAACGGCGCCGGCAAGAGCACGTTCTTCAACCTGATCACCGGCGCGCTCAAGCCGGATTCCGGACAGGTGCTGCTCGATGGTGTCGATCTCGCCGGCCGCTCGCCGCCGGAGATCGTCCGCCACGGCATCGGCCGCGCCTTCCAGGTCGCCAGCATCTTCAAGTCGCTGACGGTGGAGGAGACCATGTTCGCCGCGGTCAGCACCGATCAGCGCTCCTCCGCGGTGCTGCACAAGCGCTTCCCGCTGCCGGAGACGCGTGACCGCGCCGAACGTGTGATGGAGCTGCTGGGTCTTGCCGGCAAGCGTCATCGCACCGCCGCGACGCTGTCGCATGGCGACCAGAAGCTGCTCGACATCGCGCTGGCGCTGGTGCTCGAACCAAAGGTGCTGCTGCTGGACGAGCCGACCGCCGGCATGGGGCCGGAAGAACGCTGGCGCATGATCGACAAGGTGCGCGAGCTCTGGGAGACGCAGAAGATCACTGTCGTCTTCATCGAGCACGACATGGACATCGTGTTCAAGATCGCTCCGAAGATCGTCGTGCTGTGCTACGGCCGGATTCTCGCCACTGGCACGCCCGACGAGATCCGCAACGACAGCGCCGTGATCGACGCCTATCTCGGCACCGAGCATGCGGGAGCCGCCGCATGAGCGCCGTTGTCATCGAAGTCGCCGATCTCGACGTCTACTACGGCACCAGCCAGATCCTGTTCGGTGTCGGCCTGTCGGTGCGGCAGGGCGAGACCATGGCGCTGCTCGGTCGCAACGGCGCCGGCAAGTCGACGACGATGAAGGCGATCATGGGATTGGCGCCGCCGCGGCGGGGCAGGGTGAGCCTGCGCGGTGCGGTGATCTCCGGCCAGAAGCCGCATACGATCGCGCGTGCCGGGCTCGGCTTCGTGCCGGAGGACCGCCAGATCTTTCCGGAGCACAGTGTCGAGGACAATCTGGTCATCGGGAAGAAGCGCGGGCCGGAGGGCCAGGACGAATGGCCGATCAAGCGCATCTATGAGGTCTTCCCACTGCTGGAGCCGCTGCGCCATCGCATCGCCGGGCGCCTCTCCGGCGGCGAGCAGCAGATGCTGGCGATCGCGCGCACGCTGATGGGCAATCCCGCGCTGTTGCTGCTGGACGAGCCGAGCGAGGGGCTCGCGCCGATCATCGTGCAGCGGATCGGCGAGCTGTTGCGCCAGCTTCGAAGCATTGGATCGACCGTCTTGATCGCCGAGCAGAACATGCATTTCTGCCTGGGGCTGGCGAGCCACGCTACGGTCATCGACAAGGGCCAGATCGTCTATGCGGCCGGAATCGACGAGCTGAAGGCCAACGATGCGATCCGGCGGCGTTATCTGGCCCTGTAACCCGCGCCGCCGGTGTCCAAATAGGCCTGAAGAAGAAAACTGTTGCCGTGATCCTGCCGCGAGGAAGGAGTTTCCCCTCCGGAGGGCAAAAACGCCAATCGCTTCCATTGCCGTTTGGGTGGGAAACGACGACATTCCCGTCAGAATTTGATGGATTGGCGTAGCCATGGAACGCACTGGATTTGAGCCCTTCGGCGAGCAGTTGGTGTCCGCAACGGATGCCCAGCCGAAGCCGCGCGCCTCGAAGCTCCTGTTGCGGGTCGGCACCGGGCTGTTCTGGTCGCTGGTCGCCGGCATCGTGCTGGCGCGTGCGGCCTTCTTCGAGCCGGGCATCTATGATGGCTTCAGCCGGGTCGCCTCGCTCGCCAAGAACCTGATCTTCTAAGCCGCTTTATTCGGGGCTGAGGATAGAACTTCCCTCGGCTCTGATATGCCGAAAACTTATTCCCCAATCGGATCGTGATGCGTATAGATCTTTCTCCTCTGGGAGAGATTTGTGTCGCAGAATCAAGCATCCAGCCCGGCCGACGCCAAGCCGACCACAGCCACTAGCCGCGTCGTCGCGCTGATTCCCGGAATTCTCCTCTGTATCGCTGTGGCGGGTGTTTCGGCCCTGCTCGAGCACCTGGAGCTCGGCGTTTTCGAGCACCCCTACGTCGAGGCGTTGGTGATGGCGATCCTGCTCGGGATGGCGCTCCGCAGCTTCTGGAAGCCGGCGCCGCGCTGGCAGGCCGGCATCGCTTTCAGCGCCAAGCAGCTCCTTGAAGTGGCGGTGATGCTGCTGGGCGCTTCCATCAGCTTCGCGGCCATCGCCGCCTCAGGCATCGCGCTTTTGGCCTCCATCGCCGCCGTCGTCGTCATCGCGCTTTGCGTCTCCTTCGGCCTGAGCCGGATGCTGGGCCTGTCGACGCGGCTCTCGATCCTGATCGCCTGCGGCAACTCGATCTGCGGCAATTCCGCGATCGCCGCCGTGGCGCCGATCATCGGCGCCAACAATGACGAGATCGCATCCTCGATCTCCTTCACCGCGATCCTCGGCGTGATGATGGTGCTGGGCCTGCCGCTATTGATCCCACTGCTGCAATTGTCGGCCACGCAATACGGCATCCTTGCGGGTCTGACCGTCTATGCGGTGCCGCAGGTGCTGGCGGCGACGGTGCCGGCCGGGCTCGTCTCGACGCAGATCGGCACGCTCGTGAAGCTGATGCGCGTCTTGATGCTCGGGCCCGTGGTCGTCGGCCTGTCGCTCGTCGCCTCGCGCTGGCAGAGCAACGCCAAGAAAGCCAATGTCGGGTTCTTCCGCCTGGTCCCGTGGTTCATCCTCGGCTTCCTTGCGCTCGCCACCCTGCGCTCCCTGGAGATCGTGCCGGCCACGGTGGTGGGACCCGTGACGAAGATCACGAGCTTTCTCACGGTGGTGTCGATGGCGGCGCTCGGCCTCGGCGTCGATGTGCGCGTGCTGGCCAATGTCGGCGGCAGGGTGACCGCCGCCGTGACGTTGTCGCTGCTGCTGCTGCTGGGGATCAGCATCGCGCTGGTGCATTGGTTCAAGTAGGGGGCGCCCTCTCTGGACTTCCTCCGCCAGACGTTTATTGGTCGTCGCCAATGTGATCGGCCGCGGCCGATCCCAAGGAAACAGCGAGGACGCGGCCATGACGACATTGACGGTACAAGACCTTCTCCCCAAGGATGGAACGAAGGGGACGCTGGTCGGCCGCGTCTGGCTGCCGCAGGTCGGGGGTCCGGCCGTGGTCGCCGTGCGCGGCGATGGGGTGTTTGACGTCACCGCAAGATTTCCGACCGTCAGCGCGCTGTGCGAGGAAGAAAACCCGGCAAACGCGCTGGCCGCGACCAGGGGTGAGCGCATCGGCGATCTCGAAGCGATCGTGGCCAACACGGCACCCGATGGTCGTGATCGCAACAAGCCCTGGCTGCTTGCGCCGGTCGATCTCCAGACCTTGAAAGCTGCCGGCGTCACCTTTGCCATCTCGATGCTGGAACGCGTCATCGAGGAACGGGCGAAGGGCAATCCGGCCTCGGCCGAGGCCATCCGCAAAGAGGTGACGCGGCTGATCGGCGACGATCTGTCGAAGCTCAAGCCCGGCTCGGACCAGGCCATGCACCTGAAGCAGGTGCTGATCGACCAGAACGCCTGGAGCCAGTATCTCGAGGTCGGCATCGGTCCCGATGCCGAGGTCTTCACCAAGGCCCCCACCATGTCCTCGGTCGGCACCGGCATGGACGCGGGCCTGCATCCGAAGTCGACCTGGAACAACCCCGAGCCCGAGCTGGTGCTGTTCGTCTCCAGCCGCGGCAAGATCGTCGGCGGCGCGCTCGGCAACGACGTGAACTTGCGCGACTTCGAGGGCCGCTCGGCGCTGCTGCTGTCGAAGGCGAAGGACAACAACGCCTCGTGCTCGATCGGCCCGTTGCTACGCCTGTTCGACGACACCTTCACGCTCGACGACGCGCGCAAGCTCGACATCAGCCTGAACGTCACGGGCACCGACGGTTTCGTCCTCGATGGTCATTCCTCGATCAGCAAGATCAGCCGCGATCCGACCGATCTGGTCGCGCAGACCATCGGCAAGGTCCATCAATACCCCGATGGTTTCGTGCTGTTCCTCGGCACGATGTTCGCGCCGGTCAAGGATCGTGATGCGCCGGGGCAAGGCTTCACCCACAAGCGCGACGACATCGTCACGATCTCCGCGCCGGAGCTCGGCAAGCTCGTCAACCGCATGCGCACCAGCGATGAGTGCGAGCCCTGGACCTTCGGCATCGGCGCGCTGATGAAGAACCTGGCGCAGCGGAAGCTGATCTAGCGCGCGGCCTTTGCCTCTCCCCGCGTGCGGTGAGAGGTCGGAATTGCGCGAAGCGCGCATTCCGGGTGAGGGGAATCTCCGCGAGTCGATTTAGTCGACCGAACCAAAGCTCTTTCCACGTCATTGCGAGCGCAGCGAAGCAATCCAGGGTCTTTCCGCGGAGGGATTCTGGATTGTTTCGCTGCGCTCGCAATGACGTGGAGGTAGTTCACCTTCACCAAATGCCCTTCATCTCCCCGTTGCATTGCTGGAACAAAATCGCGCTGAGCGTGTCGTACAGCCGCGCATCGCCTTGACCGCGCGATTTCTTCAAATAGTCAAATAATATGACTAGTCGGAACCAATCTTCCATGAAATAGTCCCTCCCGCCGCCGTACCGGCCGGCCCGAGGGTGCCAAGATACCAATAGGCGCCCGGATAAACATCTTGGGAGACACGCCTGATGACCTTCAAAGCTCTCTTTGCGGCCAGCGCCACGGCCGCTTTGCTGCTCGCGCTGCCGGCCCAGGCCGGTCAGCTCACCATCGGCTTCTCGCAGATCGGGTCGGAATCCGGCTGGCGTGCGGCCGAGACGTCGGTCTCCAAGCAGGAGGCCGCCAAGCGGAAGGTCAATTTCAAGATCGCCGACGCGCAGCAGAAGCAGGAGAACCAGATCAAAGCGATCCGCTCCTTCATCGCGCAGAACGTCGATGCGATCTTCCTCGCCCCCGTCGTGTCGACCGGGTGGGATTCGGTGCTGAAGGAAGCCAAGGAAGCCAAGATTCCGGTCGTGCTGCTCGACCGCGACATCGATCCCTCGGGTAAGGACCTCTATCTCACCGCCGTCACCTCGGACAGCGTGCATGAAGGTGAGGTCGCCGGTGACTGGCTCGCCAAGACCGTTGGCAGCAAGCCCTGCAACATCGTTGAATTGCAGGGCACGGTCGGCGCGAGCGTCGCTACCAACCGCAAGAAGGGGTTTGACACCGCCATTGCCAAGCACGCGAACCTGAAGGTCGTGCGCAGCCAGACCGGCGATTTCACTCGCGCCAAGGGCAAGGAGGTGATGGAGAGCTTCATCAAGGCCGAAGGCGGCGGCAAGTCGATCTGCGCGGTTTACGCGCACAATGACGACATGATGGTCGGTGCGATCCAGGCGATGAAAGAGGCCGGCCTCAAGCCCGGCAAGGACATCCTGACCGTTTCGATCGACGCGGTGCCCGATATCTTCAAGGCGATGGCCACCGGCGAAGCCAACGCCACGGTGGAGCTGACGCCGAACATGGCGGGCCCGGCGCTCGACGCCATTGCGGCCTTCAAGGACAAGGGCACCGTTCCGCCGAAGTGGATCCAGACCGAGTCGAAGCTCTATACCGCCGCCGACGATCCGCAGAAGATCTACGACAGCAAGAAGGGCCTTGGTTACTGAGCCAGGAGATCGCGCCGGACCGCTCCCCGGTGGTCCGGCGCCCCTTCGAAACCGCCGCGCGAACGAATCGGCCGGGTGTCCGCAACGTCAGCGGGCGCCGGTGGGAGTGACGTCACCATGGAGAATAGCCCCGATCCTGCTCCGCCGCTTCTGGAAGTGCGCGGCGTCAGCAAGAGCTTCGGCGCGGTACGCGCGCTGCAGGAGGTCGATTTCACGCTCCGCGCCGGCGAGATCCATGCGCTGCTTGGCGAGAACGGCGCTGGCAAGTCGACGCTGATCAAGGTCGTGACCGGCGTGTTCCCGCGCGATGCCGGCATCGTCAGGATCGATGGCGACGAAATTGCGCCGCGTTCGGCCAAGGCGGCGCTCGGGGCCGGCATCGCCACGGTCTACCAGGAAGTCAATTTGCTGCCGAACCTCTCCGTGGCGCAAAACCTGTTCCTCGACCGGCAGCCGATGCGCTTCGGCATCGTGCGCGAGGGCGAGATGCGCCGCCGTGCCAAGGCGCTGCTTGCGGATTTTGGCCTCGACATCGACGTCGCCGCGCCGCTCGGCAACTATTCCGTGGCCATTCAGCACGTCACCGCGATCGCGCGCGCCGTCGATCTCTCCGCGCGCGTGCTGATCCTGGACGAGCCGACCGCGAGCCTCGACCGCCATGAGGTCGAGATTCTGTTCGGCATCATGCGCCAACTCGCCAAGCGCGGCATCGGCATCGTCTTCGTCAGCCATTTTCTCGACCAGGTCTACGAGATATCCGACCGCATCACCGTCTTGCGCAACGGCCGCCTGGTCGGCGAGCGCGAGACCGCCTCCTTGCCGCGGCTGGAGCTGATCCGGATGATGCTCGGGCGCGAGCTTGCGGAGACGACCAGTGCACGGGCGGTGGCGGGCGAACGTAGGGACCGCGAGGTCTGCGCAAGCTTTGAGAATTTTGGCAAGGACGGCTATGTCGCGCCGTTCGATCTCGAGCTGCGCCATGGCGAGGTCGTCGGCCTTGCCGGCCTGCTCGGCTCGGGCCGTACTGAGACGGCGCGGCTGGTGTTCGGCGCCGAGCGCGCCGATCGCGGGCAAGCAAAGGTGGAGGGTGCGCCCGTGCGGCTCCATTCGCCGCGTGATGGCGTCCGCCATGGCTTCGGCTATTGCCCGGAAGAGCGCAAAACCGACGGCATCGTCGCCGAGCTCACCGTGCGCGAGAACATCGTGCTGGCGCTCCAGGCCAAGCGCGGTCTGCACCGGCCGCTGTCACGCCGCGAGCAGGACGAGATCGCGCGCCGCTATGTCAAGATGCTCGACATTCGTCCGGCCGATTCCGAGCGTCCCGTCGGCCTGTTGTCCGGTGGCAATCAGCAAAAGGTGCTGCTGGCGCGGTGGCTTGCGACCTCGCCGCGGCTCCTGGTGCTGGACGAGCCGACCCGCGGCATCGACGTCGGCGCGCATGCCGAGATCATCCGCCTGATCCGCAAGCTCTGCGACGACGGTCTGTCGCTGCTCGTGATCTCCTCCGAGCTCGACGAGATCGTGACCTATTCCGACCGGGTCGTCGTGCTGCGTGACCGCGCCCATGTGGAGGAACTCGCGGGCGAGGCAATCGACGTCGGCAACATTCTCGCCGCCATCGCCGCCGATAGCGTCACTGTTGCGCTCGAGGCCCACACATGACAGCGCTGCTGCCGCGCCGCGGCCTTGCGCAGATCCTGGCGCTGATCGTCATCCTGGTGGTCGACCGGGTGGTGTCGCCGCAATTCTTCGATCTGCGTCTCCAGGACGGCCGGCTGTTCGGCAGCCTGATCGACGTGCTTAACCGCGGCACGCCGGTGGCGCTGCTCTCGCTCGGCATGGTGCTGGTGATTGCAACGCGCGGCATCGATCTGTCGGTCGGCGCCGTCATGGCGATCGCAGGCGCGGTCGCGGCGAGCCTTGCCGACAGCCACGGCCTTGCGGTGGTGCTCGCGGCCGCGCTTGGTGCGGGGCTCGCCTGTGGCTTGTGGAACGGATTTCTCGTCGCCGTGCTCGGCATGCAGCCGATCGTGGCCACGCTGATCCTGATGGTGGCCGGGCGCGGCATCGCCCAGCTCATCACCGAAGGGCGCATCGTCACCTTCTCCTCGCCTGATCTGGTCTGGCTCGGCAATGGCTCGGTGCTCGGCCTGCCGGTGCCGGTCGTGATCGCGTTGGGCATGCTCATCCTCACCGGCGCGGTGGTGCGCGGCTCGGCGCTCGGGCTGCTGATCGAGGCGACCGGCGGCAATTCGCGGGCGAGCGCGCTGGCCGGCGTCGGCACCCGTGCGATGGTCCTTTCGGTCTATGTCTGGTGCGGCGTCTGCGCGGCGCTGGCCGGCGTTATCGCGGCAGCCGACATCATGGGCGCAGATGCCAACAATGCCGGCCTGTGGCTCGAGCTCGACGCCATCCTCGCGGTGGTGATCGGCGGCACCTCGCTGTTCGGCGGGCGCTTCAGCCTCGTGCTCGCGGTGCTCGGCGCGCTGATCATCCAGACCATGAACACTGGTATTCTCCTGTCCGGCTATCCCCCGGAGTTCAACCTGCTGGTCAAGGCGGTGGTGGTGCTCGCGGTTCTGCTGCTGCAATCGCCCAAGCTGTCGGGCGTTGCCGGTGTGATGACCTGGTTCGGGAGGACGAAACCATGAGAGGCCTGCCGCCCGCCCTGATCACGGCGATCGTGCTGATCGCGAGCTTTGCGGCCTGTGCGGTGCAGTTTCCCAACATCGCCTCGACCCGCGTCGTCGGCAATCTCCTCACCGACAACGCTTTCCTCGGCATCGTTGCGACCGGCATGACCTTCGTGATCATCTCCGGCGGGATCGATCTGTCGGTCGGCTCGGTGATCGGCTTCACCACTGTCTTCGTCGCGCTGGCAATCGAGCGCTGGGGTGTGCCGCCGCTGGTCGCCTTTGTCGCCATCCTGGCGCTATCGGCGGCCTTTGGTGCGGCGATGGGCGCCGTCATCCATGTCTTCGATCTGCCGCCGTTCATCGTGACCTTGGCCGGCATGTTCCTCGCCCGTGGCGCAAGCTTCCTGCTCTCGACGGAATCTGTGCCGATCACGGCACCGATCTACTCGACCGTGTCGGACTTCGCGCTTCGGATGCCCGGCGGCGGGCGGCTGACGGCGATCGCCATCATCATGATCGCGATCGTGATCGGCGGCGCCTTGCTGCTGCACCTCACGCGGTTCGGCGCCAATGTCTACGCGCTCGGCGGCAGCCGGGCGACCGCAGGCTTGATGGGCGTTGCCGTCGGTAAGATGACGGTGAAGATCTACATGCTGTCGAGCCTGCTTGCGGGTATCGCCGGCATCGTCTTCTCCTTCTACACCGGCGCCGGCTATTCGCTCTCCGCCGTGGGCGTCGAGCTCGACAGCATCGCCGCGGTTGTGATCGGCGGCACACTGCTCACGGGCGGGCAGGGCTCGGTGATCGGGACCTTCCTCGGCGTGCTGATCCAGGGCCTGATCCAGACCTACATCAATTTCGACGGGACATTGTCGAGCTGGTGGACCAAGATCGCCACCGGCGTCTTGCTGTTCGCCTTCATCGCCTTGCAGCAGGGACTGGTGGCGCTGGCGCGCCGGCCGGTGGCCAAGAGCGCAGGAGCGGCGTCATGACCTCGCGCATCGTCGTCATCCCGACCCGACGGGCCCATTCCAACCACGCGGAGGTGGCCCGTTCGATCGGCGTCGACATCATCGCCGGCCGCTATGCGGAAGGCACGCGCCTGCCCGGCGATGCCGAGATGATCGCGATGTTTGGCGTGTCGCGGCCTGTGCTGCGCGAGAGCGTGAAAACGCTGGTCGCCAAGGGGCTGCTCTCCACCAAGGCGCGGGTCGGCACCGTCGTGCGCGAACGCGGCGCCTGGAACATGTTCGACGCCGACGTGCTGGCGTGGCACCTCGACGCCGGCATCGACAAGCGTTTCCTCAATGATCTCGCCGAGATCCGTCTCGCGGTCGAGCCGCGCGCGGCGATGCTGGCCGCCACGCGGCGGTCGGAGGAGGATCTCGCCGAGCTTCGGCGCAGCATGGAGCGCATGCGGCTTGAAGCATCGGACTCCGCCGGCTTCGCCGATGCAGACCTCGCGCTTCACGTCGCCGTCGCGCGCGCCTCGGGCAACCTCTTCATGCGCTCGATCGGGCACGTCATCGAGGCGGCGCTACGCGCCTCGTTCCTGCTCAGCGCGCCGGTCGAGCCGGAAGACCGCGACGCCGTGCTGCTGTGGCACCAGAAGATCGTCGATGCCATCGCGGCGGGCGACGCCGAGGCCGCCTCGGAGGCGATGGTTTATGTCATTCACAACGGCATGAGTCGTCACGAGGGCACGGTGATCGAGACCGCGCCGGTGGACCCGCTGTCAGCTGCGAACACGGGAGAGCAAGCGTGACCGAACTTCGCATCGCCATTGTCGGTTTCGGCAAGATCGCGCGCGACCAGCATGTCGGCGCGATCGCCGCGGTGCCGGGGGCGACGCTGGCGGCCGTCGCCAGCCGTAACGCCTCGCTGCCAGGGCTGCCGCATTTTGCGACCATCGAGGAGTTGCTGGAGAAGGGACCGCCGATCGACGCGGTCTCGCTCTGCACGCCGCCCCAGGCTCGTCGTGCCCAGGCTGCCGCCGCGCTCGCCGCCGGCAAGCATGTCATGCTGGAGAAGCCGCCGGGCACCGGCGTTGCCGAGCTCGATCCGCTGATCGCGATGGCCGCCGCGGCGAGGCGCACGCTGTTTGCGACCTGGCATTCGCGCCATGCTCCGGCGGTCGAGCCGGCCCGGCAATGGCTCGCCGAGCGGCGCATCAAATCGGTGCACATCAGCTGGAAGGAGGACGTCCGCGTCTGGCATCCCGGTCAGGGTTGGATCTGGGAGCCGGGCGGTCTTGGCGTGTTCGATCCCGGCATCAACGCGCTCTCGATCCTGACCCGGATCCTGCCGACGCCGGTGTTCGTCACCGCGGCCGAACTTGCCTTTCCCGCCAATTGCCAGGCGCCAATCGCTGCGAACCTGACGCTGACCGACATCAGCGGACTGCCTGTGACCGCCGAGTTCGACTTTCGTCAGACCGGGCCGCAGAGCTGGGATATTGTCATCGACACTAATCGGGGCCGGATGACGCTATCGAACGGCGGCGCACGCATGGCGGTCGACGGCAAGGTGCTTGCTGAAGCGCCTGATGAGGAATATCGCGGGCTCTACCGGCGCTTCGTCGAGCTCGCGGCGACCGGCGCGAGCGACGTCGATCTGGCACCGCTTCGCCTCGTCGCCGATGCCTTCCTGCTCGGCAGGCGCACAATTGTCGAACCGTTCGTGGATTAGGCATGGCTGGTTCAAGAATCCAAAGAGACCTGTTCGGAAAGCTGCCTGATGGCCGCGATGTCGAGCGCATCGTGTTGCGAGGGGCAGGCGGGTTCGAAGCGCGCGTCATCACGCATGGTGCGGTGCTTCAGGCACTGATCGCGCCGGATGCGAACGGCGGCCATGGCGATGTCGTGCTCGGCCACGACACATTTGCCGGTTATCTCGCCGAACGAAAATTCTTCGGCGCCACAGTCGGCCGCTACGCCAACCGCATCGCCAAGGGACGGTTCTCGCTTGATGGCGAGACGGTGCAGCTTGCCGTCAACAACGGTCCGAATGCGCTGCATGGCGGCCTCGATGGATTCGACCGCAAGCTCTGGGAGATCGCGGAGATCGACGAGGGGGCTGCCCCCGCGGTGACCCTGACCTATACGAGCCCGCACGGGGAGGAGAACTATCCCGGCAAGCTCGATGTGCGCCTGACCTATCGCATCACCGGTCCGACCGAACTATCGCTGCTCATGGAAGCGCGGACCGACCGGCCGACCGTCGTCAACCTGACCAATCACAGCTTCTTCAATCTCGAAGGCGCGACGTCGGGCACGCCCATTCTCGACCATCGCTTGACCGTCGCTGCCGAGCATTTTCTCGCCATCGATCCCACGGCCATTCCGCTGCCGGAGCCGCCGCGCGAGGTGGCGGGCACGCCGTTCGATTTCCGCACCGCCCGTCCCGTCGGCGAGCGCATCCGCGAAGGCGATCAGCAATTGCGCAACGGCAGGGGCTATGACCACACCTACTGCCTCGGGCGTGACGGTAAGCTCGCGCTTGCGGCCCCGGCTGGAGGCGCCCCGCTCAGGACGCATCATGGAGCTGCTCACCGACCAGCCCGGGCTTCAGGTCTATTCCGGCAACTATCTCGACGGCACGATTTCAGGAAAGGGCGGCAAGCTGATCCGGCAGTCGGACGCGATGTGCCTGGAGCCGCATATCTGGCCGGATGCGCCGAACCGGCCCGACTTTCCGAGCCCGCGCCTCGATCCCGGCGCAGTCTATCGGCATCACACGGTCTATCGCTTTGCAGCGAGGGCGCCATGATCGAACACGTGCCAACCTCCGTTCTCTCTGACGATCCCTGCCATCTCGGCGAGGGACCGACCTACGACATGACCACCGACACCGCCTGGTGGTTCGACATCCGCGAGGGCCGGCTGTTCGAGGCGCAGCTTGGCAGCGGCAGCATCCGCATCCATGCGCTCGGCCGCATGGCAAGCGCGCTCGGGCGTATCGATGCCGGGCGGCAGTTGATCGTCGCGGAAGACGGTCTCTATGTCCGTGAGCTCGCTGACGGTGGCATGACGCTGTTCTGTCCGCTCGAAGCGGACAATCCCGCCACGCGCTCCAATGATTGCCGCGTGCACCAGTCCGGCACGTTCTGGATCGGCACCATGGGCAAGGAGGCCGAGCCGAAAGCAGGGGCGATCTACGCGCTCCATCGCGGCAAGATCTCGACGCTGTTTCCCGGCATCAGCATTCCCAATTCGATCTGCTTCTCGCCGGATGGCGCCACCGGCTATTTCACCGACACCCCGCGTGCCGTGCTCTATGCGGTGCCGCTCAATCCCGCGACCGGCCTGCCGCGCGGCGAGCCGGAGGTCCTGCTGCGCCACACCGGCATCGGCGGGCTCGACGGCTCGGTGTGCGACGCCGACGGGAATATCTGGAACGCCTGCTGGGGCGCGAGTCGGATCGACGTCTACTCGCCGCAAGGCGAGCGCCTGCGCTCGCTCGGCGTGCCGGCAAAGCAGGCGAGCTGCCCGGCCTTCGTCGGCCCCGACCTGTCGCGCCTGCTCGTCACCTCGGCATGGCAGGACATGGACGCTGCGGACCGCGCTGCCGATCCTCAGGCCGGCTGCACGTTCCTGTTGGAGGCCTCCGCGCGCGGTCGCGTGGAGCCCGACGTCAAGCTCGCATAGGAGACCCGAAAGAGCCCACCACCGACGTTCTCGACGAAACCAAGAAACAGTCTGACACCCAAAGGGAGTGAAACATGCTGAAACTGAAGACGACGTTCCTGGCGCTCGCTGTCGCGAGCGCCGCCACGCTGATCGCGGGCGCGCCTGCCTCCGCCCAGGACAAGCCGACCGTCGGCATCGCCATGCCGACCAAATCGTCCGCCCGCTGGATCGACGACGGCAACAACATGGTCAAGGTGCTGAAGGAGCGCGGCTACAACACCGACCTGCAATATGCCGAAGACGACATTCCGAACCAGCTCTCGCAGGTCGAGAACATGGTGACCAAGGGTGCGAAGGCGCTGGTGATCGCCGCGATCGACGGCACCACCTTGTCCGACGTGCTCAAACAGGCGAAAGCAAAGGGCATCACCGTGATCGCCTATGACCGGCTGATCCGCGGCACGCCGAATGTCGATTACTACGCGACCTTCGATAATTTCCAGGTCGGTGTTTTGCAAGCACAGTCGATCGAGCAGGGGCTGGGGCTGAAGGAGGGCAAGGGCCCGTTCAACATCGAATTGTTCGGCGGCTCGCCCGACGACAACAACGCCTATTTCTTCTACAACGGCGCCATGAGCGTGCTGAAGCCGTATATCGACAGCGGCAAGCTCGTCGTCGCCTCGGGCCAGATGGGCATGGACAAGGTCGCGACGCTGCGCTGGGACGGCGCAACCGCTCAGGCCCGCATGGACAACCTGCTCAGCGCCTATTATGGCAACAAGAAGCTCAACGCTGTGCTGTCGCCCTATGACGGCATCTCGATTGGCATCATCTCCTCGCTGAAGGGCGTCGGCTACGGCAGCGCCGACCAGCCGATGCCGGTCATCTCGGGGCAGGATGCCGAGGTGCCCTCGATCAAGGCGATGCTGCGCGGCGACCAGTATTCGACCATCTTCAAGGACACCCGCGACCTCGCCAAGGTGACCGCGGACATGGTCGACGCCGCGCTCGGCGGCAAGCAGGTCCCGGTCAACGACACCAAGACCTACGAGAACGGCATCAAGACCGTGCCGTCCTACCTGCTCAAGCCGGTCGTGGTCTACAAGGACAATTGGGAGAAGGTCCTGGTCGACAGCGGCTACTACAAGAAGTCGCAGTTCCAGTAGATTTCTCGGGCCGTCGTTCCGGGTTCGATGCTTCGCATCGCCCCGGAATGACGGCGGAGAGACTGACGAAAGTTTTCTAAGGACACCAACGCCATGACCGCCATGCTGGAGATGCGCAACGTCAGCAAGAGCTTTGCTGGTGTGCAGGCGCTGCGCGACGTCAACTTCTCGGTTCACGCCGGGCAGATCCACGCGCTTGTCGGCGAGAACGGCGCCGGCAAGTCGACGCTAATGAAGGTGCTGAGCGGAGTCTATCCACATGGCAGCTACGACGGCACCATCGTCTTCGAAGGCGAGGAGCGGCGCTTCCGCGACATCAACGACTCCGAGGCGCTCGGCATCATCATCATCCACCAGGAGCTGGCGCTGATCCCGCTGATGTCGATCGCGGAGAACATCTTCCTGTCGCATCCGCCATCGAAGCTCGGTGTCATCGACCGCGACGAGGTGTACCGTCGCACGCGCGAGCTGCTCGCGCAGGTCGGCCTGAAGGAGTCCCCGGATACGCTGATCACCGATCTTGGCGTCGGCAAGCAGCAGCTGGTCGAGATCGCGAAGGCGCTGTCCAAGCGGGTTCGGCTGCTGATCCTGGACGAGCCGACCGCCAGCCTGAACGAGGCCGACAGCGCCGCGCTGCTTGAACGCCTCATGACCTTCCGCGAGCAGGGCATCGGCTCGATCCTGATCTCGCACAAGCTCAACGAGGTCGCCAAGGTCGCCGACCACATCACGGTGCTGCGCGATGGCCGCACCGTCGACAGCATCGATTGCCGCAGCGAGCCGATCCAGGAAGACCGCATCATCCGCAGCATGGTCAACCGCGATATGGCGCACCGTTTCCCGGAGCGCAGCGTGACGATCGGCGAGCCCGTGCTCGACGTCGCGAACTGGTCGGTCTATCACCCCATCCATCCCGAGCGGCAGGTGATCAAGAACGTCAATTTCGGCGTCAGGCGCGGCGAGGTCGTGGGCATCGCCGGTCTGATGGGCGCCGGCCGCACCGAATTCGCCATGAGCCTGTTCGGCCGCTCCTGGGGCACCAATATCAGCGGCAGCCTTCGGCTCGAAGGCCGAGACATGGTGCTGCCGAGCGTCGCCGCCGCGATCGACGCCGGCCTCGCCTATGTCACCGAGGACCGCAAGCAGCTCGGCCTGATCCTCGCCGACGACGTCCGCAAGAACATCACGCTCGCCAGCCTCGACCAGGTCGCACCCAAGCGGGTGATCGACGACATCGCTGAGCTGAAGGTCGCCAGCGACTATCGTACCCGCATGCGCATCCGCTGCTCCGACGTCTATCAGGAGACCGGCCAGCTCTCCGGCGGCAACCAGCAGAAGGTGGTGCTGTCGAAATGGCTGATGACCGACCCCAAGGTCTTGATCCTGGACGAGCCGACGCGGGGCATCGACGTCGGTGCCAAATACGAGATTTACTGTATCATCAACGAGCTGGCCGAAGCCGGCCGCGGCGTCGTGGTGATCTCCTCGGAGATGCCCGAGCTGCTCGGCATCTGCGATCGCATCTGCGTCATGAACGACGGCGCCTTTGTCGGCGAGTTCATGGGCGCGGACGCGACGCAGGAGAAGATCATGCGCGCGATCATGCGCAACGAACGAAACAATGGCAACGCCGCGCCCGCGGCCGCGGAGATGGGAGGATCGCAGCCATGACCGACAAGACGGTTTCGCTGCCCGAGGAGCGCCGGCACGGCAGCTTCATCAAGAACAATTTGCGCAACTACGGCATGCTGATGTCGCTGATCGCGATCATGCTGTTCTTCCAGGTCATGACCGGCGGCACGCTGCTGCAGCCGCTCAACCTGACGAACCTGGTGCTGCAGAACAGCTACATCGTCATTATGGCCCTCGGCATGCTGCTGGTGATCGTCACCGGCCATATCGACCTTTCGGTCGGCTCGGTCGCCGGCTTCGTCGGCGCAGTGGCCGCCGTGCTGATGGTGACATACAAGATCGACTACACGCTCGCCTTCATCGCCTGCCTGTTGCTGGGCGCGGCAATCGGTGCGGCGCAGGGCTATTGGGTGGCGTTTTTCGGCATTCCATCCTTTATCGTGACACTGGCGGGCATGCTGGTGTTCAAGGGGCTCGCGCTCGCGGTGCTGCAGGGCCAGTCCCTCGGTCCGTTCCCGCCGACTTTCCAGAAGTTGTCCTCCGGCTTCATTCCGGAGCTTCTGCCCGAGGCCGGCACGCTGCATCCGACCTCCATGCTGATCGGCGCGGTGCTCGCGCTCGGTCTCGTCTATGCCAGCGCCAAGGGTCGCTCGCGCGAGCAATCGCATGGCATCGAGGTCGAGCCTTATGCGTTCTTCCTCGGCAAAAGCGTTCTGCTTGCCTGCGCCGTGCTCTATTTCACTTATCTGATCGCTTCGCATCGCGGCCTGCCGAACGTGCTGGTCATCATGACCGCGCTGATCGCGCTCTATGGCTTCGTCACGAGACGAACCGTGATTGGCCGACAGGTCTATGCGGTGGGTGGCAATGCGAAGGCGGCAAAACTGTCGGGCATCAAGACTGAGCGGCTGACCTTCTTCACCTTCGTCAACATGGGTGTGCTCGCCGCGCTCGCGGGCCTCGTCTTCGCAGCACGCCTCAATACCGCGACGCCGAAGGCCGGCCTCGGCTTCGAGCTCGATGTCATCGCCGCCTGCTTCATCGGCGGTGCCTCGGCCTATGGCGGGGTGGGGCGCGTCGGCGGTGCCGTGGTCGGCGCCATGATCATGGGCGTGATGAACAACGGCATGTCCATCCTGGGCATCGGTATCGACTATCAGCAGGTCATCAAGGGCCTGGTGCTGCTCGGAGCAGTGTGCATCGACGTGTATAATCAGCGGCGGTAGGTGCACCTACGGCAGCGCATCACTGCGTCGTAAACAGCACCGTCGCGATGGCGACAGAGAGGCTCACCGCCGATACGGTCGCCACCGTCGATAACACCCCCATGCGCCGGAGCGCGATGGCGAAGATGATGATGATGGGTGTCGCCGTCATTAGCCCGATTTGTGCGTCGCTCATGCCATCCCTCGGCGCTCACTAGAGCATTTTCGGTTCTGATTGAATCAGAACCGAAGCTCTAGATTCTTGTTTTGACGCGTTTTCTTCACGCGAACCGGTGTCCACTTCGCTCGAAAACGCTCTAGGTATCCTGAGCCAATTCGTAGCGCGATCCGGTGGGCAGGACGTTGCGTCGGCGCAAACAAGGCGCCCGGCGATTCCTAGTTTGTCCGACGACAAACTCGGAACCCGGCGGCCGGGCTAAGTCTGGCCGGTGTCCTGATCCGGAGAGACGATGTCGACGGCCGAGTGCGAGCAACAGGGAACCGGCTGGGGCATCCTGGAAGATCTTCCCGGCGATCCCATGATCTGGGTGCTCATCTTCAGCGAGCTCGCCGCCTTCGGCCTGTTCCTCGGTGCGTTCGTCGTCGCTCGTGCGCTTCAGCCGGCGGTCTTCGCCGCCGGCCAGGCCACCCTTGACGCGCATCTGGCGGCAATCAACACCATCGTGCTCGTGACCAGTGGCTGGGCTGCCGCGCGTGCGACGGCCGCTGCACGGGAGGGTGAAAGGGCGTGTGCGCGTGGCTGGCTGTTCGGCGCCATGGCTCTCGGCGCCGTCTTCATCGCGGTCAAGCTGTTCGAATATGCGGGCGAGATTGCGTCGGGAAACGGTCTGGAGACCAGCCCGTTCTTCACGCTGTATTTCCTCCTCACCGGCTTCCATCTCCTGCATGTCGGCCTCGGCATCGTGATCCTGGCGGTGGTGTCCCGCGGAGCCCGGGCAGCGGGCGTCGAGACCGGAACCGCTTTCTGGCACATGGTCGATCTGCTCTGGATCGTCATGTTCCCCATCATCTATCTGGTGCACCCGTGATTCCGGATCGTCTCGACATCGCCTGGATCACATTGATCGGCCTCGCGCTCGCGACCCTTCTGGTCCCGCCGCTGGTGTCGCGCCCCTTGCTCGCCAATGGCTTGCTGCTGACCTTTGCCGCCATCAAGGGCCGCCGGATCGTGCTCGACTTCCTCGATCTTCGCGCCGCGCCTGCGCTTTGGCGCGGCCTCGTCAGCGCCTGGGTCGTCATCGTGGTGCTGTTCGCCTGGCTCGCATCCGCAATCGTCGCCCTGATCTGACTGCGGCGCTGCACATCGTCGCGCTCGTTGCGCTTCGACAAAGAGCGATTCCCCTCAATCGGCAATAAATCGCATCACAGATTTTCTCGACGCAAACCGGAAAGGATTGGCAATGGCTGAACGCCTGACCAAGTCGGCCGCCCGAAATGTGTTCTATGGCGGTTCGGCCTTTTTCTTCGCCATCTTCATAGGGCTCACGGCGCACAGCCATTACTACATGGCCACGACGTCCACGGACGCGACGATGCTGACGTCGTCGGTCGCCCGCGGCAAGCATGTCTGGGAGAAGAACTCCTGCATCAACTGCCATACCCTGCTCGGCGAAGGCGCCTATTTTGCGCCCGAGGTCGGTAACGTCTGGGATCGCTGGGGCGGCAACGAGGATCCGGCCGCAGCGCGCGAGACACTGAAGGCCTGGATGCAATCGCAGCCCTCGGGCGCGCCGGGCCGACGGCAGATGCCGCAGTTCAACCTCACCAACCAGGAGCTGGACGATCTCGCCGACTTCCTGCAGTGGACCAGCAAGATCAAGCGGCAGGATTGGCCGCCGAACAAGGCCGGCTGAGCGCCTTCCTCTTTCCAGACAGAGAGAACCCGAGATGAAATATCAAACTCAGAAAGTCGCGATGCTGTATTTCTACGGCGCGCTGACCCTGTTCCTGGCCCAGATCCTGTTCGGCCTTCTCGCCGGAACGATCTACGTGCTGCCCAACACCCTGTCGACCCTCCTGCCGTTCAACATCGTCAGGATGATCCACACCAACGCGCTGATCGTGTGGTCGCTGATCGGCTTCATGGGCGCAACCTATTTCCTGCTCCCGGAAGAGACCGAGACCGAGCTCTACAGCCCGCTGCTGGCGAAGATCCAGTTCTGGATGTTCTTTGGCGCTGCGGGCGTTGCCGTGGTCGGCTATCTCTTCCACTATCACGAGGGCCGCGAGTTCCTCGAACAGCCCTTCATCATCAAGGTCGGCATCGTCGTCGTCTGCCTGATGTTCCTGTTCAACGTCACGATGACCGCGCTGAAGGGCCGCAAGACTACGATCACCAACATCCTGTTGTTCGGGCTGTGGGGCGTCGCGATCTTCTTTCTGTTCGCCTTCTACAACCCGGCGAACCTTGCCGTCGACAAGATGTACTGGTGGTACGTCGTCCATCTCTGGGTCGAAGGCGTCTGGGAGCTGATCATGGCCTCCGTGCTCGCCTATCTCATGATCAAGCTCAACGGCATCGATCGTGAGGTCGTCGAGAAGTGGCTCTACGTCATCATCGGCCTTGCCCTGTTCTCGGGCATTCTCGGCACCGGCCACCATTTCTACTGGATCGGTGCGCCGGGCTACTGGCAGTGGATCGGCTCGTTGTTCTCCACGCTCGAGGTTGCGCCGTTCTTCACCATGGTGATCTTCACGGTGCAGATGACCTGGAAGGCCGGACGCAAGCATCCGAATCGCGCCGCGCTGTTGTGGTCGGTCGGCTGCTCGGTGATGGCGTTCCTCGGCGCCGGCGTATGGGGCTTCCTGCACACGTTGTCCTCGGTGAACTACTATACCCACGGCACCCAGGTCACCGCTGCGCACGGCCATCTCGCCTTCTTCGGCGCCTATGTGATGCTGAACCTGTCGGTGATGGCCTATGCGATCCCGCAGCTCAAGGGACGCGCGCCCTACAACCAGTGGCTCTCCATGACCAGCTTCTGGATCATGTGCACGGCCATGATGGTGATGACCTTCGCGCTGACCTTCGCCGGCGTGGTCCAGGTCCATCTCCAGCGCGTGCTCGGCCAAGGTTACATGGACGTGCAGGATCAGCTCGCGATGTTCTACTGGGTCCGCCTGGGCTCCGGTGTGTTCGTGGCGATCTCCGCGCTGATGTTCGTCTGGGCCGTGCTGGTGCCCGGTCGCGCCAGGCAGGCGGTCATCCCCGGCGCGTTGCAGCCGGCTGAGTAGTCGCGAGGGCGGCCGCGGTTCGCCGCGGCCGCCTGCTTCCTGGAAAGTCCGGAGAGACATCATGAAAGCTGCCCTTCACACGGTAACCTCAGCGCCCGAGTTGCCGGCCTATGTTCCATCCGGAAACGAATGCGAGCTGTTCGAACATGCCTGGCGGCGGCGTCTGCCGGTTCTGCTCAAGGGGCCGACCGGCTGCGGCAAGACGCGCTTCGTCGCGCATATGGCGGCGCGGCTGGGACTGCCGCTTCACACCGTTGCCTGTCATGACGATCTGACCGCCGCCGATCTCACCGGCCGCTATCTGCTGAGGGGTGGTGACACTGTGTGGACCGATGGTCCTTTGACGCGCGCCGTGCGCGAGGGCGGCATCTGCTATCTCGACGAGGTCGTGGAGGCGCGCAAGGACGTCACTGTCGTGCTGCATCCTCTGACCGACGATCGTCGCATCCTGCCGCTGGAGCGGACCGGCGAGGAGCTGGTGGCACCGAACAGTTTCATGCTCGTGGTCTCGTACAATCCCGGTTACCAGACGCTGCTGAAGGCGCTGAAACCCTCGACGCGGCAGCGCTTCGTCGCCATCGAATTTGATTTCCTGCTGCCAGAGCAGGAGATCGGCGTCGTGTCCGCCGAAAGCGGGCTGTCGCCGGAGCGCGTGCGGCCGCTGGTCGGGCTGGCCGGGCGGCTGCGCGCGCTCAAGGGCCACGATCTGGAGGAGGGGGTCTCGACTCGCCTCGTGGTCTATTGCGCGACCCTGATTGCCGCAGGCACGCCGGTCGCCGATGCCGTGCTGGCCGGCATGATCGAGCCGCTCACCGACGATCTCGACGTGAAGGCGGGGCTGCTGGACGTCGCACGCGCCGTCATCGGGTGAGGCCGCGCCCATGCTCGATTTCCTCGAATTGGAGGAGACGGTCGGCCGCGCCTGGCACAGGATGGTCGGCGGCACCGCGAGCTACCCGGTTCACGACGAGCACGCCGTCGCGCTGACCGAGGTGAGGGGACGGCTCGCGGTGATGTTCCGTGCGCTCGGCGGTGAGACCGGCGTCCAGATCGCGAGTGCAGGTGCGCGGAAATCGGGGCACCGTCTCGGCTGGCGGCAGCGCATCGGTCTCGGAGACGAGCGGCTCGCGCAGCCGGGCCGCGACGCCGCGACCATCTTCCTTCCCGATCGCATTGCGATCTTTCCCGATCGCGCGCTGAACGCAGCGCTCTATCGCTGGCTTGCGGCGTGGTTCGCGGCGGCACCGATCGAGACGATCACGGAACCCGATCCGCTGCGGCGGGATCTTCTGGTGTTGCGCCGGGCCAGCGAAACGGCCGTCTTCGTGCTCACGCAATTTCCCGGCCTTGTCGCCGATTACGCCGCCCTCGCCGCGGCAACTGCCGAGGCCCGGCCCCGCCGCCCCTTGCCGCGTATCGAGCAGGAGGTCGAGCAGATCGTCGTCGCTTTGCTCGGAGCCGGCAAGGCACCGGCGGGCAAGCTGTGGCCGGCGATGATGGGCACGGGTCTGCTGCCGGACAAGGCGCCGCCGGGCTACCATTCGATCCTGCCCTGCCCACTGTGGGGAGATTGCTGGACGCGCGAGCTCTCGCCTGCACATGCCGGTGAGGACGAGTGTGCGCCAGGCGCGGAGGCCGCGGCGAAGGACGATCGCAAGCGCTTTGCCGTCCGGGAGCGCGAGGACAATGCCAACCGCCGCGATCCTTTCGTGGTCAACCGCTTCGAGAAGATCCTGGCGATGGCCGAGATGGTCAATGTCGACCGTCCGGCCGACGACAGCGAGGACGAGGATGCACAGAAAGCGGCCGACGATCTCGAGGAGATCACACTCAGCCGCCGCACCGGCAAGCCGGCGAGCCGGTTCAAGTTCGATCTCGACCTGCCGCCGGAAGCCCTCGATGCATCGCGGCTGAACGCGGACCTCACCTATCCCGAATGGGACTATCGCAGTCGCTCCTATCTGCCGGACCATTGCCGCGTGCTCGCAGCTGCAGCCTCCCAGCAAGGCGAGAGCTGGACGCCTGACGACGCCATGCGCCGGCACATCCGCGAGGTGCGCCGCCGCTTCGAAGTGCTGCGGCCGCGCCACGAGCTGATGCGCGCCCAGGCGGACGGACACGACCTCGATCTCGACGCGCTGGTACGCGCGCGGTGCGACCTGCGCGCCGGCAGCGGCGGCAGCGGCCTCGACCGCATCCATCTCGCGATGCGCCCGCAAGGGCACGATCTCGCCGTGACGCTGCTCGTCGACGTCTCGCTGTCCACCGATGCCTGGGTCGACGGCTACCGCGTGCTCGACGTCGAGAAGGAGGCGCTGCTGGTGCTTGCCCACGGGCTTTCGGCCTGCGGCGATCACCACAGCATCCTGACCTTCACCTCGCGCCGGCGATCCTGGGTGCGGATCGAAACCGTCAAGGCCTTCGGCGAGCCGATGAGCGCGCTGGTGGAACGCCGCATCGGCGCGCTGAAGCCGGGCTATTACACCCGGATCGGTGCGGCGGTGCGCCACGCCGCCGCCGAGCTCGCCCGCCAACCTCAGCGCAAGAAGCTGCTGATCGTCCTCACCGACGGCAAGCCGAACGACGTCGATCATTACGAAGGCCGCTTCGCAGTCGAGGACACCCGCAAATCGGTGCAGGAGGCGCGCCGGCTCGGCATCGCCGCCTTCGGCGTCACGGTGGACGCAACCGCGCAATCCTACTTCCCGACATTGTTCGGTCGCGGCGGCTACGCCATCGTCGGCAACATCAAGCGGCTGCCCGCCGCGCTGCCGGCGATCTACCGGCAGGTCGCGCATTGATCAAGGGAGCGGTCGACCGTTGCATCGTTCCATTCCCGGCCGAACTATTGCTCATGCGATGAGTATATGATCGAATGGCCGAATGGACCAAGACCGGCCGAAACCCGATCTGATCATCTTCGATTGCGACGGCGTGCTCGTCGATAGCGAGCTGTTGAGCTGCCGGTGCCTGTCCGAGGTGCTGGCCGAGTTCGGCATCGCGCTCGGCGAGGAGCGGGCGCTCGAGCTGTTTCTCGGGCGCAGCACCAATGCGATCGAGCAGCACTATCGTGACCTCGGGCAGATCGTGCCGGACGGTTTTCTGCCGCGCCTGAAGTCGCAAGTGCTCACGACCTTCGCAGCTTCGCTGCAGCCGATTCCCGGCATTGCGGGCGTGATCTCCGGCTTGTCCGTGCCGTTCTGCGTGGCCTCGTCCAGCGACATGGATCGCGTCGCGCTTTCGCTCGATGTCACCGGCCTGCGCGCGCATTTCGGCGAGCGGATCTACACCGCGCAAATGGTCAGGCATGGCAAGCCGGCGCCCGAC
Organism: Bradyrhizobium centrosematis; assembly: GCF_045571495.1. Lineage (NCBI taxonomy): Bacteria > Pseudomonadati > Pseudomonadota > Alphaproteobacteria > Hyphomicrobiales > Nitrobacteraceae > Bradyrhizobium > Bradyrhizobium centrosematis. The sequence goes on along the minus strand of NZ_CP120703.1, from coordinate 4,879,644 downwards.
CTCTTTCTCCTCGCGGCGGAGAAGATGGGAGTGCAACCTGCGCGCACGCTGGTGATCGAGGACAGCGTCAGCGGCGTCAAGGCGGGCAAGGCGGCCGGCATGACCGTCTGGGGATTTGTCGGCGGCAGCCATTACCGCAGCCGCGACGGGCGGGTTATATTGTCCGGCGCGGGGGCGGACCGGGTCTTCGCGCGCATGAGCGAATTCTGGGAGGCGTAGGCCCGCATGGCCGCCGAGAACGACAAGTCGCGACTTGACGACGCCGCGCGTGCCGGCTGGCTTTATTTCATCGCTGGTCACACCCAGGACGAGATCGCGAAGATGCTGCAGGTCTCGCGCGCCTCGGCGCAGCGGCTGGTGTCGTTGTGTCTCGCCGAGCGCCTCATCACGTTCCGGCTCGAGCACCCGATTGTCGCCTGCATGGAGCTTGCGGCGCGCCTGAAGGAGCGTTTCGACCTTGTCCATTGCGAGGTCGTGCCGGCCGATCCCGCCGCGCCGCAGGCCACCGCAGGCATCGCTGAACGCTGCGCCAATCTGCTCGACTCGACGCTGCGTTCGGAGACACCCGTGATCGTCGCTCTCGGCACCGGCCGGGCAGTGCGTGCCGCCGTCGAGCGCGTCACGCCGATCGACCGTCCCAATCACCAGATCGTCTCGCTGGTCGGCAACATCTCCGCCGACGGTTCGGCGAGCTTCTACGACACCGTCGGCCGGCTCGCCGACCGCACTGGCGCGCGGCACTATCCGATGCCGCTGCCGTTCCTGATGTCGTCAGAGGACGAGCGCAACAAGATGGTCCGTATCGAGCCGATCGCGAGGGTGAAGGCCGTGGCGGCCAAGGCGGATTTGCGTCTCGTCGGCATCGGCCAGATGGACCAGAAGGCGCAGGTTCACATCGACGGTTTCGTCACTCGCGACGAATTGTTCGAGATGATGCGGCTCGGCGCCATCGGCGAGATCACCGGCTGGGCTTATGATTCCAAGGGGCGCCTGCTCAAGGCGGGCACCAACAAGCGCCTCACCAGCATCCCGCCGCAAGTGCCGGCAAAGGCCACGACGATCGGCGCCGCGGTGGGGGCGGCGAAGGTGACGGCAATCGCCGCCGCGCTGAGCGGCGGCCTGATCAATGGCCTGATCACGGACGAGACGACGGCAAGGGCGATTCTGGAGCGGTAGGGCGGCGAGCTCGCGACTTGCGCTGCTGTCATCGTCCGCCTTGTGCGCAATTGCGCACTCGGGCGGACGATCCAGTACGCCGCGGCTCCCCTTGCGGCAAATCACCCATTGCACGGAGTGCTGGATGTCCCGCCTTCGCGGGGCACGACAGAGTGGATTGTCGCACCGCAGCACTCATAAGTTGCGGGAACATCCACGCGCCTGCTTGACAACGGCCGTTCCTCTGTTGAACATACGCTCAACGCGTGGGCATATGCTCAAAAGCGCGAATCCAAGGGAGGTCACCGTGAAACATGTCCTGGGCGCCGTCTGCGGCGCGTCTGCACTTTTGCTGGCCGTCCCCGCGATGGCCGAGACGACCCTGACGATCGCGACCGTCAACAATGGCGACATGATCCGCATGCAGGGGCTGACCGGCGAATTCACCAAGAAGAACCCCGATATCACCGTGAAATGGGTGACGCTGGAGGAGAACGTCCTGCGCCAGCGCGTCACCACCGACATCGCCACCAAGGGCGGCCAGTTCGACGTGCTCACCATCGGCACCTATGAGGTGCCGATCTGGGCCAAGAAGGGATGGCTGGTGCCACTCGCCAATTTAGGGGCCGACTACGACGTCGCTGACCTCTTGCCGAAGATCCGGGATGCGGTCTCCGCCGACGGCAAGCTCTATGCCGCGCCGTTCTACGGCGAGAGCTCCATGGTGATGTACCGCACCGATCTGTTCGAGAAGGCCGGTCTGAAGATGCCGGAAAAGCCGACTTGGGATTTCGTGATCGATGCGGCCAAGAAGCTCACCGACAAGAGCGCCGGCACTTACGGCATTTGCCTCCGTGGCAAGGCCGGCTGGGGCGAGAACATGGCGTTCCTCTCGGCCATGGCCAATTCCTACGGTGCGCGCTGGTTCGACGAGAAGTGGCAGCCGCAATTCAACACGCCGGAATGGAAGACGACGCTGACGACCTACGTCAATCTGATGAAGGAAGCCGGCCCGCCCGGCGCGAGCTCCAACGGCTTCAACGAGAACCTGGCGCTGTTCAACGCCGGCAAATGTGCGATGTGGATCGACGCCACGGTGGCGGCGTCCTTCGTCACCAACCCCAAGGACTCCAAGGTCGCCGACAAAGTCGGCTTTGCGCTGGCGCCCAACACCGGGCTCGGCAAGAACGCCAACTGGCTGTGGGCCTGGAATCTCGCGATCCCCGCCGGCTCCAAGAAGACCGAAGCGGCCGAGAAGTTCATCGCCTGGGCGACCAGCAAGGACTACACCAAGCTTGTGGCGTCGAAGGAGGGCTGGGCCAACGTGCCGCCGGGCACGCGCACCTCGCTGTACAAGAACGAGGACTATCTGAAGGTCGCCCCGTTTGCGAAGTTGACGCTCGCCTCGATCGACGCAGCCGATCCGAACAAGCCGACGGTGAAGCCGGTGCCTTATGTCGGCGTGCAATACGCCGCAATCCCCGAATTCCAGGGCATCGGCACGCAGGTCGGCCAGCAATTCTCGGCCGCGCTCGCGGGATCGATGACGGTCGATGCCGCGCTCACTGCGGCGCAATCGGCGACCGAGCGCGAGATGAAGCGCGCCGGCTACATCAAATGAACCCGAGCTCCTCCTCCTGAGCTCCGACTTGCGGCCATCCGGCACCATGGATGGCCGCCTTCTTCCCGCCAGCGGAGAAGCGTTGATGGCAACCCGGCAGACGCAGTTCCTTGCGCGCTCGCTCCTGACGCCGGCCGTCGGCCTGCTGTTCATCTGGATGATCGTCCCGCTGGCGCTGACGATCTACTTCTCGACGCTGCATTACAGCCTGCTCGATCCCGGCTCCGAGTCCTTCATCGGACTGGAAAACTTCCGCTACTTCCTCACCGATCCCGCCTTCCTCGCCTCGCTCCAGAACACGCTAGTGCTGGTGGGCTCGGTGCTGGCGCTGACCATCTTGCTCGGCATTCCCCTGGCGCTGTTGCTCGACCAGCCGGTGGTCGGACGCAATTTCGTGCGGCTGATGGTGATCGCACCGTTCTTCGTGATGCCGACGGTGAGCGCACTGGTCTGGAAGAATTTGTTGATGCATCCGGTGTCCGGCCTGTTCGCCTGGCTCGCCTCGCTGTTCGGCCTGACGCCGATCGACTGGTTTAACGACGTGCCGCTGTTTGCGGTCATCCTGATCGTGACATGGCAATGGCTGCCGTTCGCGACGCTGATCCTGCTCACCGCGCTGCAATCGCTCGATGAGGAGCAGAAGGAGGCCGCCGAGATGGACGGCGCCAGTGCGGTCTCGACCTTCATCTACATCACGCTGCCGCATCTGGCGCGGCCCATCACGGTGGTGCTCCTGATCGAGACCATCTTCCTGCTGACGGTGTTTGCCGAGATCTTCGTCACAACAGGGGGAGGGCCGGGTCTGCAGACCACCAACATCGCCTTCCTGATCTATTCGCAGGCGCTGATCCAGTTCGACGTCGGTAGCGCCTCCGCGGGCGGCCTCGTCGCCGTGGTGATCGCCAACGTCGTCGCCTTCTTCCTCGTCCGCATCGTCGGCCGCAATCTGGAGGCCTAGAGCATGGCACGAATGGCAACGACGCGGCGGGTGGTGGTCTCGACGATCGCAGCGTGGTTCTTCGGCTTCCTGATCTTCTTCCCGATCCTCTGGATGGTGCTGGCGAGCTTCAAGACCGAGCTCGAGGCCTTTGCCATCCCGCCGTCTTTCCTGTTCTTCCACTGGACCACGGAAAACTATGCGACCGTGCAGGAGCGCAGCGACTATGTCCTGCACGCGATGAACTCGATCATCATTGCCGGCGGCTCGACCTTGATCGCGCTCCTGATCGCGATTCCCGCGGCCTGGTCGATGGCGTTCTCGCCGACCAAGCGCACCAAGGACGTCCTGCTCTGGATGCTCTCGACCAAGATGATGCCGCCCGTCGGCGTGTTGGTGCCGATCTATCTGATCTACAAGAGCTTCGGCCTGCTCGACTCCCGCATCGGCCTCGTCTTCATCCTGTGCCTCGGAAACCTGCCGATCGTCATCTGGATGCTGTTCACCTATTTCAAGGAGATCCCGCGCGACATCCTCGAAGCCGCGCGCATGGACGGCGCCACCATCGGCCGCGAGCTCGTTTACGTGCTGACCCCGATGGCGATCCCGGGTCTGGCGTCCACGCTGCTGCTCAATCTGATCCTGGCCTGGAACGAGGCGTTCTGGACGCTCAATCTGTCGACCTCGAACGCTGCGCCGCTCACCACGTTCATCGCCTCCTATTCCAGCCCGGAAGGGCTGTTCTGGGCGAAGCTGTCGGCGGCATCGACGCTGGCGATCGCGCCAATTCTCGTCCTCGGTTGGTTCAGCCAGAAGCAGCTCGTGCGCGGGCTCACCTTCGGCGCGGTGAAGTAGAGGGGCTGCCATGGGTCAGATCACACTTCAGGGCGTGCAAAAATCCTTTGGCCCCGTGCACATCATCAAGGGCGCCGACCTCGACATCGCCGACGGCTCGTTCGTGGTGTTCGTCGGCCCATCCGGCTGCGGCAAGACCACGCTGCTGCGGCTGATCGCCGGGCTCGAAGATGTCACCGGCGGCAGCATCCTGATCGATGGCAGGAACGTGGTCGACACCCCGCCGGCCAAGCGCGGCCTCTCGATGGTGTTTCAGTCCTATGCGCTCTATCCGCATATGAGCGTGCGCGGCAATATCGGCTTCGGCCTGAAGATGGCGGGGCTGCCGAAGGACGAGATCAACCGCAAGGTCGAGGCCGCCGCCGCCACCTTGAACCTGACGCCCTATCTCGACCGCAAGCCGCGCGAGCTCTCCGGCGGCCAGCGCCAGCGCGTCGCGATCGGCCGCGCCATCGTGCGCGAGCCCAAGGCGTTTCTGTTCGACGAGCCGCTGTCCAATCTCGATGCTGCGCTGCGCGTGCAGATGCGCATCGAGGTGACGCGGCTGCAGAAGCAGCTCGGCACCACCGCAATCTACGTCACCCACGACCAGGTCGAAGCCATGACCATGGCCGACAAGATCGTGGTGCTCAACGGCGGCAAGATCGAGCAATACGGCTCGCCGCTTGAGCTCTACGAGCGGCCCGCCAATCTTTTCGTCGCCGGCTTCATCGGCTCGCCGAAGATGAATTTCGTCACCGGCGAGAATGCCCTGCAACGTGGCGCGGCCACTATCGGAGTCCGGCCGGAGCATCTGAAGATCGAACGCGACGGCGCCAGCGGCTGGCTGGGCACGATTTCGGTTGCCGAACATCTCGGAAGCGACACCTTTCTTTACGTCGATGCCGGCCCGCTCGGCATGCTGACGGCGCGCTATGTCGGCGAATTGAGTCTGCATGCCGGCGACCGCGTCTCGCTGCTGCCGGACCCCGCGCGCATCCATCGCTTCGACGAGGCCGGCAATGCGCTTCGAGGCTGAGAAGAAACGGCAATAGAACGGAAAGACCACCATGTACCTGGAAAAATTCAAGCTGAACGGCAAGACCGCGTTCATCACCGGCGGCGGACAGGGCATCGGCCTTGGCTGCGCGGAAGCGCTGGCTGAAGCCGGCGCCAGGGTCATCATCGGCGACCGCGACAGCAAGGTCGCCGACAGCGCCAAGGCCAGCCTGGAGGCGAAGGGATTCGACATCGAGACGGCGATCATGGACGTGACCGACACCAAGCGGGTGGCGGAGGTCGCGAACGACCTCGTCGCCCGCCATGGCAAGGTCGACATTCTCGTCAACAACGCCGGCATCGCCCGCAGCGAAACCCCGGCCGAGACCGTCACCGACGAGCACTGGCTCAACGTCATCGACGTCAATCTCAACGGCACCTTCTGGTGCTGCCGCGAGTTCGGCAAGCACATGCTGAACGCGAAAAGCGGCGCCATCGTCAATGTCGGCTCGATGTCCGGCTTCATCGTCAACAAGCCGCAGGAGCAGTGCTTCTACAACGCCTCCAAGGCGGCAGTGCATCATCTGACCAAGTCGCTCGCCGCCGAATGGGGCGCGCGCGGTATCCGCGTCAACGCGGTGGCGCCGACCTATATCGAGACGCCGCTTAACGCTTTCGTGAAGAGCAATCCGAAAATGTACGACGCCTGGATCGGTGGAACTCCGATGGCGCGGATGGGACAGGTCGAGGAGATCGCCTCCGTCGTGCTGTTCCTCTCGTCCGAGGCCGCGAGCCTGATGACCGGCAGCATCGTGCTGGTGGATGGCGGTTACACTTGCTGGTAGGCTCACCGTCAAAACTGACGGAAAGCGACCGGGAGCGAAAATGCCGCGAGCGTATATCGGCGTCGACGTGGGGACCACGAGCACGCGGGCGGGTGTGTTTGACGAGGCGGGCACGCTTCTGGCCACGGCCCGGCATCCGATCAGGATCTGGCACGAGGCCGGAGACATCGTCGAGCAGTCATCCCAGGACATCTGGGAGGCCTGCGTCAGATCGGTGCGTGCGGCGATGGCGGACGCGGAAATCCTGCCCGACAGCGTCGGCGGCATCGGCTTTGATGCGACATGCTCGCTGGTTGTCCTCGACAGGCAGGGCGTGCCGCTCACCGTCAGCGCATCCGGCGACAAGCAACGCAATGTCATCGTCTGGATGGATCATCGCGCCGTTGCCGAGGCGCGGCTGATCAACGAGACCGAGGACGCCGTGCTGCGCTATGTCGGCGGTTCGATCTCGCCCGAGATGGAGATGCCGAAGCTGTTATGGCTGAAGCGACACCTGCGCGAGAGCTTCGACGCCGCTGGCCACTTCTTCGATCTCTCGGATTATCTGACCTGGCGCGCGACCGGCTCGCTGCAGCGCTCGACCTGCACCGTCACCTGCAAATGGAACTACCTCGCCCATGACGGCGGCGGCTGGAGCGCGCCATTCTTCAAGCGCATCGGCCTGTCGGACTTCGTCAACGAGAAATATGCCCGCATCGGCACCGAGATCGTCGCCCCCGGCACGCGGCTCGGCACCGGTCTCACCCGCAGCGCCGCGGCCGAGCTCGGCCTGCCGGCGGGCATACCGATCGGTGCCTCGTTGATCGATGCCCATGCCGGCGGCATCGGGGCGATCGGCGGCCGCGATGGTGCAGGCGGAGCGAGCGACGTCTGTGACCGGCTCGCCTACATCATGGGAACGTCGGCCTGTATCATGGCGACGACGAGGGAGCCGTGTTTCGTGCCGGGCGTATGGGGGCCTTATTACTCCGGCATGGTCCCGGACTTCTGGCTCAACGAGGGCGGCCAGTCGGCGGCGGGCGCGGCGATCGACCATCTCCTCAAGTCGCATCCGGCTCATGCCGAGGCGAGCGCGGCAGCGCGCAGCGAGGGCCTCGACCTCATCGATTTCCTCGAGCGCCGCATCATCGCGCGCGCCGGCAATGCCAGCCGCGCCGCGCTCTTGGCCCGCGATATCCATGTGCTGCCCGAGTTCATCGGCAACCGCTCGCCTTATGCCGATCCTGACACCCGCGCGGTGATCGCCGGCCTCGATCTCGACACCGACATCGCCTCGATGGAGCGGCTGTTCGTCGCGGGCCTGTGTGGACTCGCCTATGGGCTCGCCGAGGTGATCGAGGCCTTTGCCGCGCATGGCGTGCGCTCCAGCATCATGATCATGGGTGGCGGTGCGAGCCGCAGTCCACTGGTGCGGCAGATCATGGCGGATACGACCGGCCTCACGGTCGCGCTGCCGCAGACCAGAGAGCCGGTGCTGCTGGGTGCGGCGATGCTGGGGGCGGTGGCGGGCGGCGCCTATGCTTCGATCGGCGAGACCATGGCCAGCATGTCGGCGTTGGGAGGGAAGAGCGAGCCGACCGCGCCCGACATGGCCGCGTTTCACACGCGCAAGCGTCAGGTCTACAAGCTGCTGCGCGAGGTCGACCGCGGTAGCCGTGCCGCGATGGGCGGCATCGCGAGAGGGTGAAGGACATGCTGATTGCCTGCGGCGATGCGCTGATCGATTTCGTGCCGACGCGAACCGCCGAGGGGCGCGAGGCCGTGATGCCGGCGGTCGGCGGTTCCTGCCTCAACGTCGCGATCGGCATGGCGCGGCTCGGCGCGCCGGCCGGCTTTGTCGGCGGCGTCTCGACTGACATGTTCGGGCGGATGATCGCGGACCACGCCGTAGCCTCGCAAGTCGATCTCAGCCTCGCCACCCGCAGCGATCACCAGACAACGCTCGCTTTCGTCCGCATCGTCGCCGGCGAGTCGCACTACGCCTTCTACGATGCCGAGACCGCGGCGCGGCACTGGACTTATCGGCGCGGGACCATTCCGTTCGCGGACATTGAGGCCGTCCATGTCGGCTCGACCACGCTGGTGAACGACCAGGGCGCCGCTGAGACCAAGGCGCTGATCGCAGGTGCGCGCGCGTCCTCGACGATCTCCTTCGATCCCAACTGTCGCCCCAATCTCGTCAAGGACAAACCGTCTTATCTGGCGCGGATGGCGGAGTTCGCCGGCCACGCCGATCTCGTCAAGATGTCGGATGTCGATTTCGCCTATCTCTATGGCGACGAGCCCGATCAGCAGCGCGCGGGCACTCTGCTGGGGCAGGGCACCAGCCTCGTCGTCATCACCCGCGGCAACAATGGTGCGGTCGCCTGGCACGCCGGGGCAGGGCAGATCGAGGTGCAGGCTCCGAAGGTCGAGGTTGCCGACACCATCGGCGCCGGCGACAGTTTTCAGGCGGCGCTGCTGTTCGCTCTGCACAAGCAGGGTCGTATCGCCCGGCAAGCATTAAAGGACATCGGTGCCGACGAGCTTCGCCGCGCGCTGTCCTTTGCCGCCAATTGCGCCGGCCTGACCTGCACGCGCCCGGGCGCCGATCCGCCCTGGAGCCACGAGATCAATTGGAGCTGGTAGGGCCGACTCACATCCGCGCGACGGCCTTCTCGGCGCATTTGATGAAGGTCCCGATCAGCGGGCTCTGGGAATCCCGCCGCCAGCATACCGCGATGTCAAGGGAGTCGGTGGCATCGCGCAGCGGCCTGAACACGATGCCGCGCGGCGCGCCGAGCTGCGCGCAGGCCGGCAGGATGGCGAGGCCTTCGCCGGCCAGAACCAGGCTCATCGCCGAATGCACGGTCTCCACCCGGCTCGCGATCGGCATCACCACCTGGTGCCGGCGCAGCAGGGGGACCACGGCGGACGATGCGGGACCATGGTCCGGATGCGGGAGCGCGATCAGCGGACGGCCGTGCAGCCGCGCCATCGGTACTGAGCCCAGGCGGGCAAGCGGCGAGCTGCTCGGCATGGCCAGCATGAAGCGTTGCACCCCGATCCGCGCCACCTGGATCTCGGGATGGTTGATGGCCGGCATGCACAGTGCGACTGTGACGCTGCGATCGAGCACCCGCGCCTCGCGCGTCGAAGCGCTGAGCTCTGCGAATTCGAGGTCGACGCCGGGAACCGAGCGGCGCAGCTCGGGGATCAGCCGCGGCAGCATCGCATTCGCCAGCACGAACATGTAGCCGACCGAGAGCCGCCCGCGCTTGCCGGCGGCGACCGCGCGCGCCGCCTCGGCGCCGTCCGCGGCCAGCGCCAGCGCCTCGCTGGCGCGCGCCAGCAGCGCCTGGCCTGCCTCGGTCAGGTCCATGCCGCGGGTGCCGCGGCGGAACAGAGGCGCGCCGATCTCGGCCTCCAGCTTGCGGATCTGGACCGAGAGCGGCGGCTGCGCCATCCGCAGCCGCTCGGCGGCCTTGCCGATGCTGCGCGCCTCGGCCACGGCGACGAAATAGCGGAGCCGGCGGAGATCCATTGGCATACCGAATGCGTATGGGTTGGCGATCAAAATCGTATTGGACGGCGAGTTAACAAAACTGTCATTCTCGCTGTCAATGCTTTGGGCCAACGAGGACCAGCTGCGGAGCGTGATGTGACGATGAACGGCGATCCCTGTCTCCTGTCCGCAACCGAGCTGCGCGGTCTCATTGCCGCCAAGCGGATTTCGCCTGTCGAGATCGTCAGTGCCGTGCTCGCGCGCGCCGAGGCGCTCCAGCCCGAGTTGAACTGCTTCATCACGCTCTGCGGCGAGGAGGCGATGGCGCAGGCGCGCGCGGCCGAGCGCCAGGTGATGGCTGGCGAGCCTCTCGGCCTGCTGCACGGCATCCCCATCACCGTCAAGGACATCGTCAACACCAAGGGCGTCAAGACCACCTTCGGCGCCATTCCCTACAGGAACAATGTGCCGAACGAGGATGCCGTCGCGGTGGCGCGGTTGCGCAGCGAAGGTGCGATCCTGATCGGCAAGACCACGACGCCGGAGTTCGGCAGCAAGTGCCTGACGGATTCCCCGTTGTTCGGCCGTACCCGCAATGCGTGGGACGCCTGCCGCTCCTCCGGCGGCTCCAGCGGCGGCGCGGCGGTGGCAGTGGCGAGCGGCATCGCGCCGCTTGCGATCGCGACCGACGGCGGCGGCTCGACGCGGATTCCCGCCGCCTGCAATGGCGTGGTCGGCCTGAAACAGAGCAACGGCATCATCCCGCACAGCCAGGCGCTGGACGCGTTCGGCAACCAGACCTATGTCACGCCGACCACCCGCACCGTCGCCGACACCGCTCTGATGATGCAGGCGATGGCCGGGGAAGACCCTTGCGATCCCTGGTCGATCGGCGTGCCCGTGCCCAACTTCGTCGGCGCCGCCGCCCCGCGCGGCGATCTGCGCGGGCAGCGGATATTGTACTGCCTGACGCCGCCGGGCCGCCCAGTCTCCGCTGAAGTCGCCGGCAATTTCAAGGCGAGCCTCGACCGGCTGGCGGGGCTCGGCGCCGAGCTGGAGGAATTCTCCGGCGACGGCTTCGACATCGAGCCGATCTGGCGTGCCATCAACCACACGGTCTGGCGCACACGCTTTGCAAAGCTCGCTGCCGAGCACGGCGAGGAGCTGAGCGAGGCCTTTCTCAAGCAGCTCGCGCTCGCCACGGAGCTGAGCGGCGTCGATTACCAGGAGGCGATGTTCGCGCGCACCGCGCTGTTCCGTCGCGTGCAATCATTGCTTGCGCGCGGGCACGTCCTGGCGATGCCGACCCTGACGCGCACGGCGCTGCCGATCAGCCAGGACCTGTTCGGCAGCATCGAGATCGATGGGCGACATTTCGACAGCGTGCGGCCGCACTGGTTCCCCTGGACCATGCCATTCAACATGACCGGCCACCCCGCCATCAGCGTGCCCTGCGGCTTTGGCCGCGACGGCCTGCCGATCGGGCTTCAACTCGCCGGCCGCTTCCGCGGCGATGCGGAATTGCTGCGCGTGAGCGCGCTGTTCGAGGCGTCCAGCGACCTTCTGTCCCGCTGGCCGGCTTGAGGAGATAGGCATGCAGCAAAGAGCTTGCCTCCGGCGTCCGGACATGGTGTTCGTGCCGCGGTTGAGCCCTGAAGCCGAGCGCGCATGAGCGTATTTCTCCTCCGACGTCTGTTGACCTTGCTGGCGACGCTGGTCGGCGCGTCCCTGATCATATTCCTGGTGCTGGATGCTCTTCCCGGCAATGCCGCGCAGATGCTGATGGGCGCGGATGCCTCGGCGGATGCGGTCCGCGCGCTCACCGTCAAGCTTGGGCTCGACCAGCCGCTGGCGGTTCGCTATCTGCAATGGATCAAGGGCCTTCTCGTCGGCGATCTCGGCAACTCCTATGTCTACGGCACGCCGGTCGCCAGTCTGATCGCGGAGCGGCTGGCGCTGACCGTTCCGCTCGCCATCATGGCCATGACGATCACGGTGACGCTGGCGCTCTCGGCCGGCATCTACACCGCCGCCAACCACAACAAGCTTGGCGACGTCGGCGTGATGTCGCTGACGCAGGTCGGTATCGCGCTGCCGAATTTCTGGTTCGCGATCCTGCTGGTGCTGTTGTTCGCGGTGCGGCTGCAATGGCTCTCGGCGGGCGGCTTTGCCGGCTGGGAGGACGGCATCTGGCTGGGCGTGAAATCGCTGCTGCTGCCGGCGATCTCGCTCGCGGTGGTGCAGGCCGCGATCCTCGCGCGCGTCACGCGTTCGGCCGTGCTGGAGGTGCTGCGCGAGGATTTTGTTCGAACGGCGCGCGCGAAGGGGCTCGGCAAGCGCGAGGTGCTGTGGAGCCACGTGCTGCGCAACGCGATGATTCCGGTCATGACGGTGATGGGGCTGCAATTCGCCAATCTGCTGGCCGGCACGATCGTGATCGAGAACGTGTTCTACCTGCCGGGTCTCGGCCGGCTGATCTTCCAGTCGATCGCCAACCGCGACCTGATCGTGGTGCGCAACTGCGTGATGCTGCTGGCGACCATGGTCGTCATCGTCAATTTCGTGGTCGACGTGCTCTATGCCTTCATCGATCCCCGCATCAAGGTGCACGACCTGTGAGCGCGCCCCTGACCACGCCGGTTGAGGTGCCGATGGCCGCGCGCCGTGTGCCGGCGCGCACGTTCTGGGGCCGTGCGCTGCGCCACCGCAGCTTCGTCCTCGGTGGCACGCTGAGCCTTCTGGTGCTGAGCTCGGCGCTCCTGTCGCTGGTGTGGACGCCGTGGTCGCCCTATGAGATCGATATCGCCTCGAAGCTGCGGCCGCCATCGGCCGCTCACTGGCTCGGCACCGATTCCTTCGGCCGCGACATCGTCTCGCTGCTGCTCGCCGGTGCCCGCTCCACCATCATGGTCGGCATCATTGCCGTCAGCATCGGTCTTACCTTCGGCGTCACGCTCGGCCTGATCGCCTCGGCCCGGCGCGGCTGGACCGAAGAGATCATCATGCGCTTCTCGGATTTCACCTTCGCTTTTCCGGCGGTGCTGTCGGCGATCATGCTCGCCGCGGTCGTGGGACCCGGCATGGTCACCTCGATCGTCGCGATCGGAATCTTCCAGATCCCGACGTTGACCCGACTGACGCGCGGCTCGGCCAATGCGATCTGGGCGCGCGAATTCGTGCTGGCCGCGCGCGCCGCGGGCAAGGGCGCCTTCCGCATCACCATCGAGCACGTGCTGCCCAACATCCTGTCGATTCTGATCGTGCAGGTCACCATCCAGTTCGCGCTCGCCATTCTCGCCGAAGCCGCTTTGTCCTATCTCGGCCTCGGCACGCAGCCGCCGCAGCCGTCCTGGGGACGGATGCTGAACGATGCGCAGACGCTGCTGTTCCAGTCGCCGATGCTCGCGGTCTATCCGGGCGCTGCGATCGCGATCGCGGTGCTGGGCCTCAATCTGCTCGGCGACGGCTTGCGCGACCTGCTCGATCCACGACTGGCGCGGGAGCGATGACGATGGGCGAGCGACAGGCCGTGCCGCTGATCGAGGTCGACAATCTCGGCGTCCGGCTCAACACCAGCCGCGGGCCGGCGCAAGCCGTGCGCGGCGTCAGCTTCTCGCTCAAGCGCGGCGAGACGCTGGGACTCGTCGGCGAGTCCGGTTGCGGCAAGTCGGTCACCGCGATGTCCCTGATGGGGCTGCTGCCCGAGAGCGCGGTGGTCTCGGGCAGCATCAAGTTGGACGGCAACGAGCTCGCGGGGCTGCCGGATGCGGATTATTGCCGCCTGCGCGGCAATCGCATCAGCATGATCTTCCAGGAGCCGATGACCGCGCTCAATCCGATGCATACGATCGGGCATCAGGTCGCCGAGCCGCTGCGACGCCACAAGAAGCATTCGGCGGCGCAGGCGCGAAAAGAGGCGATCGCCTTGCTCGACCGCGTCGGACTGCCCGATCCGGCCAAGCGCGTCGATGCCTATCCGCACCAGTTTTCCGGCGGCCAGCGCCAGCGCATCACCATCGCCATGGCGCTCGCCTGCGAGCCCGATCTGTTGATCGCGGACGAGCCGACCACCGCGCTCGACGTCACCATCCAGGGCCAGATCCTCGACCTCATCGCCGATCTCGTCGAGGAGCGCGGCATGTCCATGATCCTGATCTCGCACGACCTCGGCGTCATCGCCGAGAACGTGCAGCGCATGATGGTGATGTATGGCGGCACTGTCGTCGAAAGCGGGCCGACCGACGAAGTCTTCCGCCGCATGGGCCATCCCTACACGCAGGGCCTGTTCCGCGCGCGGCCGAAGCTCGGCGCGCGCAAGGGCACACGCCTGAAGACGATCGCGGGGACCGTGCCGGAGCTTGCCGATTTGCCGTCCGGCTGCACCTTCTCGGACCGCTGTCCGCTCGTGATCGATCGGTGCCGCGCCGCGCTTCCGGCGATGGTCGACGTCGGACCCGGACATTTCGTCCGCTGCATCAGGACCGATGTTTCGATGGCAGAACGCGTCGGAGCGCTGATCGCATGAGCGCCGCACCGCTTCTCGACGTGAGGGATCTCGAACAGCGCTACGCTCTGCCGCGCGAGAGTCTGTTTCGCCCGTCGGGCCAGGTGCGCGCGCTCAACGGCGTCAGCGTGCAGGTCGAGGCGGGAAAAAGCCTCGGCATCGTCGGCGAATCCGGTTCGGGCAAGTCGACCTTCGCGCGCGTGGTGATGGCGCTGGAGCGGCCGACCTCGGGGCAGGTGGCGCTGCTCGGGCGCGATCTCAATCGTATCCCGGCCGACGAGCTGCGCCGCGCCCGCCGCGATTTCCAGATGGTGTTCCAGGATCCCTACGGCTCGCTCGATCCGCGCCAGACCATCGCCCGCATCGTCGCCGAGCCGCTGACGGTGCTCGAAGGGGCAGACCGCGCCACCTTACGCGAGCGCGTCGCCACGGTGTTGCGCCAGGTGGGCTTGCGCGATGCCGACATGGACAAATACCCGCACGAATTCTCCGGCGGCCAGCGCCAGCGCATCGCCATTGCGCGCGCGCTGATTACCCAGCCCAAGCTGATCGTCGCCGACGAGCCGGTCTCCGCCCTCGACGTCTCGGTCCAGGCCCAGGTGCTGAACCTGATGCAGGATCTGCAGGAGCAGTTCGGCCTCAGCTATATCCTGATCAGCCATGACCTCGCCGTGGTCGACTATCTCTGCGACGAGGTCGCGGTGATGTATCTCGGCCGCATCGTTGAGCAGGGCCGGCCGGAGGATCTGTTCGAGCGCTGCGCCCATCCCTATACCCGGGCGCTGCTGGAGGCCGTGCCGCGGGCGCGCGCCGGAGGCACCCGGCGCCGGCGCGGAGGCCAGGCGATCGCCTCGCAAGCGGCCGCAATGGCCGGATGCCCCTATGTCGCGCGCTGCCCGCTCGCCGACCAGCATTGCCGCGAGGCCCTGCCTGCGTTACGCAAGGTCGGCGAGGGGCACCTTGCCGCCTGCCACAGGGCGGAAGCCGTGATGGCGTTGCCGCCGGCGGCCATGGAAGTAGTGTCCGGAGCAGGATTGGCGTAGGCTTAAGAACAGAACAGGGCCGGGGAGTTGCGCATGTTCAGGAAATTATCGATCGTCGCGTTTGCCGCCGCGCTTGCCGCGGCGCCGTTGCCGGTGCTGGCGCAGAGCAAGAAGGACAGCGTCGTCATGGCGATGACGCTGGAGCCGCCGGGGCTCGATCCGACCAATGCCGCTGCCGCGGCGATCGCCGAGGTCACGCTCTACAACATCTACGAGACCCTGACCAAGATCAACGAGGATGGCTCGACCTCGCCGCTGCTGGCAGAGAGCTGGACCGCTTCGCCTGATCTGAAGACCTATACGTTCAAGCTGCGCAAGGGCGTCAAATTCCACAATGGCGAGCCGTTCGATTCCGCGGCGGTGAAGTTTTCGTTCGAACGCAACGCGGCACCGACCAGCACCAATAAGGACAAGAGCCTGTTTCAGGCGTTCGAGAAGGTCGACGTCCCCGATGCCGACACCATCGTGATCACCCTGAAATATTCCGAGCCGAACCTGCCGTTCCTGCTCGGGCAGGCGAGCGGCTCGATCGTCGAGCCGAAAAGCGCGGCGACCAACGTTACCCAGCCGGTCGGAACCGGACCCTACCAGTTGGGAGCCTGGGCCAAGGGCTCCTCGATCACGCTGAACAAATGGGCCGACTACCGCAACGCCTCCGCGATCAAGCTCTCGAAGGTGACGATCCGCTTCATCTCCGATCCGGCCGCGCAGGCGGCGGCGCTGCTGTCGGGCGACGTCGACGCATTTCCGCGCATCGCAACCCGTGTCGTGGCTCAGTTCAAGAGCGACCCGCGCTTCACCGTGCTGATCGGCGGATCCAGGGCCAAGACCATCGTCGCGATCAATCATCGCAAGAAGCCGCTGGACGATGTCCGCGTCCGCCGCGCCATCCTCGCTGCGATCGACCGCAAGGCGTTGATCGATGGCGCGGTCGAAGGCTTCGGCACGCCGATCGGCAGCTTCTACACGCCCGGATCGCTCGGCTATGTCGACACCACCGGTGTCAATCCATACGACCCCGACAAGGCCAAGAAGCTGCTCACCGAAGCCGGCGTCACCACGCCGCTCGAGCTGTCGCTGAAGCTGCCGCCGCCGCCCTATGCGCGGCAGGGCGGCGAGATCGTCGCGGCGCAGCTCGCCAAGGTCGGCATCGTCGCCAAGATCGAGAACGTCGAATGGGCGCAATGGCTGTCGCAGGTGTTCGCGCCGAACGGTCCGCACAATTTCGATCTCACCATCGTCAGCCATGTCGAGCCGTTCGACCTCGTCAAGCTCACCGAGCCGGACTACTATCTCGGCTACAACAACGAGGCGTTCAACGCGCTCTACAAGCAGATCGTGTCGACGCCGGATGAGGCCGCTCGCGCGAAGCTTCTCGGCGACGCCCAGCGCATGCTGGCCACCGATGCCGTGTCCGCCTACCTGTTCCAGCCGCAATGGCCCACCGTCATCAACAAGAAGCTGAAGGGCGTCTGGAAGGAAGTTCCGCAGTTCGAGAACGATTTCTCAGCTTGGGCTTGGGAGTAGCAACGCTCGATCACGTCGAGCCTGTCGCTTCGATTTGGCCTCTCCCCATCGGGGGGAGGCCAATCGTCTCGCCCATCCAAAACAGAAAACTGAAAAACAACCCCATGCACAGTAGCCGGGCGCAGTCATTTCAATGGCTTGCGCGAGGCCCAGTTCATGGTCGATACGGCTGCGCCGAAGGTTGATCCGTCGGGCAAAACAGCGGCAATCCATCATCCGCGCGGCCTCATGGTTCGGAAGACCGTCGGGAGAAGCAGACCGACCGAGACTTCACGGCTCGCGCTTGTCAGCGATCAGGTGCTGCGGATCGCACCCACCGACAAGCCCGATGTCAATTTCGAGCGCAACGACGCGACCGCAAGTTCCATCCGCAAACTCTCTCCCGAATTCCTGCAAATCTCTGCCATCTACCAAAGGTAGATTCGCTCCCGGTGAAGCGTGGTCAACAACGCGTCTTGCAAGAAACGAGAATTCTGCAGGCGTCAGGCTCGCTTCCGACAATGAAATGGGAGTACGCCATGCAGCATCTGCCGAACGATACCTACGACGTCACGCTTGACCAATTTGGCCAAACCGCGGCCATCTACGGAGACCCCGGCTTTCCGGCCTCCACCGACGTCGTGGGCGGCAACGACACCGTGACGGCCAATATCGACGCGATCAATGCAAGACTCACGATCTTCGGCGACGACCACACGATGTTGCTCGGTCATTCCCAAGGCGGAAACGACACGCTGATCGCCGACATCGACGGTGGCTGGGACACCGCCGTCGTGATCGGCGATACCCAGTCGATGATCGATGACGCCAAGGGCGGCAACGACACCATCGTCGCGGATGCCAGCCGCACCGTCTACACGACGATCTCGGCCTTCGGGGACGTTGCGGGCGACATGTCGGGCAATGCGCAGGGCGGCCATGACGACATCAGCGGCTCGATCGCCTGGCGCGGCGGCGCCAATCTGTTCGCCGGCGATGCCGGCGGTTCCATGATGGACACCTCGCGTGGTGGCAACGACACGCTCGATGTCAGCGTGCTCACAATGGACGGCGGGGCAACCGTCAGCGGAGACGCCATCGGTTCCTTGCGAGGCCTCGCGCAGGGCGGCAACGACAGCCTGTCCATCACCTTGAACGGTGACAGCGCCATTTCAGGCGGAACCTTGTTCGGGAATTCGGCGACATCCCTGATGGATTTCGCCAAAGGAGGCGACGATGTGCTCACCGCCAAGCTCGCCGGCCTCTACACGAATGCCGTCGCGCAGATGTATGGCGATGCCCCAATCATGGTCGGCCATTCCCAAGGCGGCAACGATGTGCTCAATGGCGGTGCGGGCCGCGATTTCATGTATGGCGATGCGGGAAGCTATGAACCGGCCGCACCTGGTGCGATCACTGGCGGCGTCGACACGCTGAACGGCGGAGCCGGCGACGACCAGATGTGGGGCGGGGGAAACAGCGACTTGTTCGTCTTCCACACGGGCTCCGGCAACGACACGATCAACGACTTCGATCAGGGCAACAAGGCCCTCGGCAGCACCGCGGTGGAACAGGATTTGATCGATGTGCAGGACTACGGCTTTGCAGACTGGACGGCGCTGTCGAAACTGATCAGCGACAACAGCGCCGGCGATGCCGTGATCCATCTTTCCGCCAACGATTCGATCACGCTGGACGGGGTTCACGCGGCGAACCTGCATCAGACCGACTTCATCATCTGAGGACGCAGAGCAAAAGCAGCGACGTCGCGATTGCGACGGCGCAATGACGAATTTTGCCTGCTCCGCATTCCGGCAAACCTTCGCCATCGACCAAAACTAGATTCGTCTCCGTGAAGCGTGGTCAACAACGCGTCTTGCAAGAAAATACTGCAAGCGTCAGGCCCGCTTCCGACAATGAAATGGGAGTGACACCATGCAGCATCTGCCGAACGACACCATCGACGTCCTGCTCGACCAGTTTGGTCAAATCGAAACCATCTACGGCGATCCGAACTTCCCGACCACCGCGGACGCCTGGGGCGGCAACGACACCGTAACGGCAACCATCACCCAGCCCGAGGCAGACGTCACGATCTTCGGCGACGACAACACGACGTTGCATGGCCAGTCCCACGGCGGCAACGACACGCTCACGGTCAACTTCAATTACGGCTGGAACGAAGCCCTCGTGACCGGCGACGCCCAGGCGATGACCGACAACGCCAGCGGCGGCAATGACACGATCAGTGTCTTGGCCGATTCGATGTACACCAGC
Source organism: Bradyrhizobium centrosematis (assembly GCF_045571495.1). Lineage (NCBI taxonomy): Bacteria > Pseudomonadati > Pseudomonadota > Alphaproteobacteria > Hyphomicrobiales > Nitrobacteraceae > Bradyrhizobium > Bradyrhizobium centrosematis. The sequence continues at coordinate 4,860,439 of NZ_CP120703.1, read as the reverse complement.
GTGCATGCTTTCGGCGACGTTGCCGGTGACATGTCGGGGAGTTCGCACGGCGGCAGTGACACCATCATCGGCGCGGTGGGCTGGCGCAGCTACGACCATTTGTACGCTGGCGATGCCGGCGGTTCCATGACCGGCACGGCGCAGGGCGGCAATGACACAATCGCTATCACTGTGGACACCATGGAGGGCTCAGCGACAGCCAGCGGCGATGCCATCGGTTCCATCGGCGGCGATGCGCTCGGCGGCAACGACAATATCACTCTGACCTTTGGCACGGACATCGTCTGGACCAGCGGATTTGCGTACGGAGATTCAGTGACCTCACTGACCGACAATGCCAAGGGGGGAGACGATATCATTACACTTGAGTTCAATGGCCCCGATACCCTCCAACTGACGAACCCGGAGCTCTTCGGAGATGCGCGGACCATGTCCGGCAACGCGGCCGGCGGCAACGATATTCTCACCGGCGGGGCAACCAACGATCACCTCTATGGTGATGCCGCGATCTATGACCCCGCGACGCCTGGCTCGATCACCGGCGGCAGAGACATCCTCAACGGCGGCGCCGGCAACGACGAACTCACGGGCGGCGGAAACAGCGACATCTTCGTCTTTAATGTCGGCTCCGGCAACGACCTCATCACCGACTTCGATCAAGGCAACAAGGCGGTCGGCAGCACCGTGATGGAGCACGACCTGATCAACGTGCAGGACTACGGATTTGCGGACTGGGCGGCGCTGTCGAAGGTGATCAGCGACAATGCCGCCGGCGACGCCGTGATCCATCTGTCGGCGAGTGATACCATCACGCTCGACGGCGTCCACGCCGCGAGCCTCCACTCGACTGACTTCCTCGTCTGAGCGAGTCGCTCCCGGCGCAACGATCTCGCTCCGCCTCCAGCGGGGCGAGACGAAGGTTGCGCCATTCATTTCCATGGGGCGTTGGGGAAGTGCTCTTTCCGGAGGTGCGATCCGAGTTATTCTCATCGGACGGCACCAATCAAACTACTCCACGCGAAACCAGCGGTATCCGTAACCATCAAGCTCGATCGCCCCATCGGCCTCCGGCTTCGATGGATAGATCCGATTGCCGAACAGGTCCGTCAGCTTCTTTCCCTTCGAAAGATCATTGATATGGGTCGTACATTCGACGTGCGACAGGTTGTGCAGGATGAGCACTGATCGGCTCTCCCAGATGAACAGTTGGACGAGAACCGGGGGACAATCGGCTTCGGGGAGCGTCCACTCACCCCAACCGATCTCGGCACAGGACTGGCGCATTTCCACGAGCCGCCGAAGCCAGTTGAAGAGGGAGTCCGGGTCGCGCTGCTGGGCGGTTGCGTTAACCTTCGCCGGTGAGTAGGCATGATCCTGGATCAGGTGATGCAGCAATCGATCCGGGGCCCGCGAGGAGAATCCGCCATTGTCGTCCTCGGTCCATTGCATGCAGGCCCGCACGGGCCATCGTTCCGGAAGCGCGAGGTCGTCGCCCATTCCCAGTTCGTCTCCGTAATAGACGACCGGGGTGCCCGGAAGGCTGAAGAGCAGGCTGAAAGCCAACTCTATGCGCCTGCGGTCGTTACCGAGCATGGGCGCCAAGCGGCGGCGAATTCCGCGCCCGTAAAGCTGCATTTTGCGCGAGGGCGCGAACTGCGCGTAGATTTCTTCGCGCTCTTCAGCGGTCAAACGTCCGAGATCCAGCTCATCATGATTGCGCAGGAACTGAGCCCATTGTCCGAACTGCGGCAAGCGCGGCAGGGACGTCAGACAGCGCCGCAAGGACTCGGCGTTCTCGCGCGCCAGCGCAAGAAAAAGGTACTGGTTGATCAAGAACGCAAAGAGGATGTGGATCCGCGATCCATCGCCGAAATAGTGTTTCAGCTCGTCAGGAGAAACGTTGGCTTCGGCCAATAGAACGGCGTCTCCTTTCCGCCAGGAGAGAAAGTTGCGAAGCTCGGCAAAAAATTCATATCGCCGCGTCGGCGGATGATCGGGCCGCACTTCTTCAACGACGAACGGCGCTGCGTCAATGCGGAAGCCCGACACGCCAAGCTCGAGCCAAAAGCCGAAGATCTTGAAGATCTCCTCGCGAACTGCCGGGCAGCCGATGTTCAGGTCGGGCTGGTGCTGGTAGAAGCGGTGATAGTACCAAGCTCTCGCGCAAAGGTCGTAAGTCCATACGCTCAGCTGATACCCTGGAAAGACGACCCCTTCCGTGCTGTTTTCGGGCTCTGCGGCTGACCAGACGTAGTATTCCCGGAAGGGTGATGCCGGATCGGCACGCGCCTGCTGAAACCAGGGATGCCGATCAGAGGTATGGTTGATCGGCAGATCGACGATCAGTCTCAGTCCCCGCAGCCTCGCTTGGTGACTGAATTCGACGAAGTCGCCCAGCGTGCCAAGTGCCGGAGCGACGTTGTAGTAGTCAGTCACATCGTAGCCATGGTCGAGCCCGGGGCTCGGATAGAACGGAAGTAACCACAGGCAGTTTGCGCCCAGCTGGGCAATATGATCGAGCTGCTCCGTCAGCCCCTTGAAATCGCCGATGCCGTCTCCGTTGCCATCCTTGTACGTGGCGACGTTTAAACTGTAGATGACCGCGTTCTTGTACCAAAGGTCGAGCAATCGTTGTCATCCACAGCTGCGCCAGCACGCACGCCTCCTCAAGGCGAGAAGCTCAGCGTGATCGTGGTCACAACCTTCCAGATTGCCACTTGTTCCCGAGTTAAGTGCGGTTCGATTTGTCGGTGCTCGACATCACTCTGGACACCGTGGAGGGCTCAGCGACAGCTAGTGGCGATCCCATCGGTTCCATCGGCGGCGATGCGCTCGGCGGCAACGACAACATCACCCTGACCCTTGGCACCGAGATCGGCGCGAGGCGGTCCCCCGCTGGTGAACGATCGACTGCCGCTTGCCGTCCTCCGTGCAGTCGGTGCGGACAGACCGTGTCGTTTGAGTGCTCAGATGACGATCGAGGGCGCTGAAAGGTCGTTGTAATCGATTACGATTGTGGCCTTCGCTTCAGGTTGGCAGCTCCGAAGATAAAGCCGCTGTCCCTCAACGTAGCGTCGGTTCGATGGAGCCTCAGGGTCGGGCGACGAGCCGTCGCGCGAAGCGCACCGCGCAACGGACACGGCAAAGTCCGTGCGGAGGAAGATTGTAGCGTCCCAATAGGCGAGCAGCTCGGGCCGGTGCAGGAAGATGCCGTCGATCAGCAAAATGGACGATGGCTCGGCCTCCAGATCATCAGCTGGCACAATTTCATCGGTCACGTGATCGAAGAATGCCCGACGATAGCGGCGAGAACCATCGGGGCTTAGCGGGTCCAGCAGGTATTGCTTCAATGCCGGATAGTTGTAGGAGTCCTCGAAAAAGCCTTCCGGTGAATGCCGCCCGCGCTGATATCTCACCGCCCTCGGATTGTGGAATCCGTCTACCGATGCTCGGATCACAGGCCGCCCCTTGGTCGCTACGAAGATTCCGAGTTCGTTGGCGAATGTGGTCTTTCCAGCCCCGTCGACGCCGTCGATGGCGACGCGGACCGTTCGATCTGGCGAGGTCACGACGAGGCGATCGGCCAAGTCGGATAGAAGCGTCCTTCTCTTTTCCATCTGGATCGAAATGCGCCCAAGAAAAGTCAGTCGAGCCTACGACGGGGGCGTCACTTCGGCAATCGGCCATCGCGTTGCCGACCGGCGAACTGTCAGCTTGCGGCTCGAATTGGCCCGTTCCTGACCTCAGTGCGCCCCGAGATGCGTTTCCTGAAGGCGACCCGTACGGGCGATGCGAACGAAGCTAGTGAGCCTTTGACCATTGCGGACCGTCGACCGGCCGATCAAGATGACGGAGTTTCTCAGCTCGAGCAGGACCTCGATGGCGGTTGCTATCAACATTCGAGCCGATAACGCGTCCGCGGACGAGATCGAGCGGCTGTGGGATCAGGTCGCGGTTTTCGAGGATGAGCCATCGATGCGGGTCCTGGCTTACCGGCCACATCTCACATTCGCCATCTATGATTCGCCTGACATCGAAGCGAGGATCGCGTGGGACGCAATGCTCCGTGCAACTGCAGGCGAAGCACAGCTGTCCATCGCCTTCAGACGGATTCGATGGTTCGCAGGCCCGCCTCTCGTGCTATGGGCCGAGCCTGAGGCGAGCTCGACCCTCGGAAGGTGGCACGCTTCGATCAGCGCGGCCATCGACCCGGTCCATTGTCGGCCGCATTATCGGCCCGGCACCTGGACGCCCCATTGCACGCTCGGCACGCGAATCCTGGACGGGAACAGTAAGAGCGCCATCGCCTTTGCGCAGTCATTCGACCGACGGATCGAAGTTGTTTTCGACGTGATCGATTGCGTCACTTTTCCGCCGGTGCGGATCGTTGCGCAGAAGGAGCTGCCGAAGGACGCTGCATAAGCCGGTGTGCGGCCGACCGCCAAGTATTGAAACATGACTGGAAGTCGGCTTCTGGCCTGTCGCCACACCTCGCGCTGCCGGTGGTTCGAAAGGCAAGTGGCGCACCGTCTTCGAGACGATGCGCCGCTCCTCTCATGCGGCTTCTGCGGCGACGTTGCCGATCCAGTCGCGGGCGAGCGTCACGTCAGCTTGCGACAATTGATGGCCCGCCGGCAGGACCCTGTGGGTCACGCTCGCGCCGGCTTGCGAGAGCAGAGCCGCAAGCTTTGCCGAATTGCTCGCCGGCACGATCGGATCGGCCTGTCCCGACAACAGCAGGACCGGCTTGCCGCTGAGCTCGGCCTTCGGCGAAACCGACAGCGGCACCATCGCACGCAGCAGGATCGCGCCGGCAAGCACGTCCGGCTTCAGCAGCAACAGCGCGGCTGCGATATTGGCGCCGTTGGAGAAGCCGACCGCAACGGGTGCGGCGATGCCGTATCTCTGTCGCGCCTCCACCACGAACTCGCCGAGCTCCTGCGCGCGACGGCGTACGTCCTCCTCGTCGAACACGCCTTCGGCCAGACGGCGGAAGAAGCGCGGCATGCCGTGCTCGAGCACACGGCCGCGCGGCGAGAGCAGGGCTGACGTCGGCGAGATCATCCTGCCGAGCCCGAGCAGATCGTTCTCGTCGCCGCCGGTGCCGTGCAGCAGCAACAGCGGAGGGGAGCCCGCCTCGCCTGCGGGCTCGAAGCGATGGATGAAGGTAGTCTCGGTCATGACGCGGTCTCTTCCAGGCTCGGCAGCACGCCTTCGATCTGCTTGCGGTGTTGCTCGAGGAAGGCGGGCAGCTTGAGGTCACGTCCCAGCGTCGCGACGGGCTCGTCGACGGCGAAGCCGGGGATGTCGGTGGCGATCTCGAACAGCACGCCGCCGGGCTCGCGGAAATAGATCGAGCGGAAGTAGTTGCGGTCGCGCTGCTCGGTCGGATGCAGGCCGTGATTGCTCACGAGCTTTTGCGCCATCTTGCCCTGCTCGGCATCGTCGGCCGCGCGGAAGGCGATGTGGTGGACGGAGCCGCCGCCCTGATGGCCGCGCAGGAATCCTTTGGCCTCGTAGATGTCGACGACGCTGCCCTCTGCATCGCCGGGCGCCTTGAAGCGGATCACCGAGCCTTCGCGTCCCGTCTCCTTGAAGCCCAACACGTCGGTGAGGATGGCGGCCGTCTTCGCCGCGCTGTCGAGCAGCAGGGTCACGCCGTGGAAGCCGCGGATCGCGTGCTCGGCCGGCACGTCGCCGTTGCTCCAGCCGGGCTCGTTCTCCGCACCCGGCACGCCGACCAGCGCGAGCGCCATGCCATCAGGATCGGTGAACGGCAGCACCGATTCGCCGAAGCGCTTCTCCAGCGCCTCATAGGCAATGCCCTTCTCGGTGAAGCGCTGCGTCCAATAGCCGAGCGAGCGCTGCGGCACCCGGAAGGCGGTCTGATGAGTCTCGCCGACGCCGCGGCGCCCGGCGGGAACGCCGGCCCAGGGAAAGAAGGTGAGGATGGTGCCGGGCCGGCCGGTCTCATCGCCATAGTAGAAGTGATAGGTGCCGGGATCGTCGAAATTGACTGTCTTCTTGACGAAGCGCAGGCCGAGATCCCGCGTGTAGAAGCCGAAATTGCGGATGGGGTCGCCGGCGATCGCGGTGACATGGTGCAGTCCAGACATTGTCGTCCTCCAAGTTCGGGGAGTGTGTTGCTCTGGCCGGAAATATTGTTCCGCTTTGGATTGGAGACAATCCATGCAAATATGACGGCTATGTCTACGATTTGGAAACAATCCGCGGAGGCCGGCCTTGGATAAGCTCGGCAGCCTCAGGGCCTTCGTGAAAGTGGTCGAAAGCGGCAGCTTTGCCGAGGCGGGTCGGCAGCTCAGGCTGTCGCGCTCGGCGATCAGCAAATATATCGCCGACCTCGAAGAGAGCCTCGGCGTCCAGCTCCTGAACCGGACCACCCGACACGCCAGCCCGACCGAGAACGGTCAGCGTTATTTCGAGCGCGCGCTCGTCATCCTTTCGGAGGTCGAGGCGGCCGACCAGGCGGTGACGCAGGCGCAGTCGGCACCGCGCGGGCTGCTCCGCGTCAACGCGCCGATGTCGTTCGGCACGATGCGGTTAGGTCCCGTGCTCGCCGATTTCATGGCGCGCTATGGCGAGCTGCAGCTTCAGATCGTGCTCAGCGACGACCTGCTCGATCCCGTTCAGGACGGCTTTGACGTGACCTTGCGGATCGCAGAGCTGGAATCCTCCAGCCTGATCGCGCGAAAAATCATGCCGGTGCCGCGCATGATCTGTGCCTCGCCGGATTATCTGGCCCGGCACGGCACGCCCAGACATCCACAGGATCTGCGCGAGCACGCTTCGCTCACCTACGGCTTCCTGCTGACCGGTAATCAGTGGAAGCTTAGCGGCGCCGATGGCGACCACTGGATCCAACCGGCCTGGTCGCTCTGCGTCAACAATGCTGAGGTGCTGCGCGACGTCGCGATCAAGGGCAGGGGACTTGCGCTGCTGCCGGAGTTCATTGCGGCAGATGCGTTGAAGAAGGGAGAGCTGCGGACGGTGTTGGATGATTATTCCGCGCCGCCGCTCGCGCTCTATGCGGTCTATCCGCCGACGCGGCATCTATCGGTGAAGGTGCGGCTGTTCATCGACTTCCTCGTCGAGCGGTTTGGGCGGGAGGAGGTCCCCGCCTCTCGCTAACGCCGCAGCGTAAACTCATCCGCGCCGCGCCGATGCTCCCATTTCGCCTGCTCCAGCTCCGGCTGGTCACACTCGGCTTCCGGATAACCGATGCAGAGATAGGCGATGAATTTCCAGGTCTCGGGCACGTCCAGGATGGCGTGGATGCGCGCGGGGTTCAGGATCGACACCCAGCCGAGGCCGATGCCTTCCGCGCGCGCGGCCAGCCACATCGCCGTGATGGCGGCGACGACGGAATATTCGGTGGTCTCCGGCATGGTGGCGCGGCCGAGGCCGTGGCCGATGTCGCTGGTCTTGTCGGCGAACACGGCGAGATGGCCGGGCGCCTGTTCGAGCCCCGACAGTTTCAGCGTGGCATAGCGTGCGGCGCGCTCGCCGGAATAGCAGTTCAGCGCTTCGGCATTGCATGCCCTGAAATCGTCGACCACAGCGCGGCGGCGCGCGGTATCGTCGACGATGACGAAGCGCCAGGGCTGGCTGAGCCCGACCGAGGGCGACAGGCAAGCGGTCGCGATCAGACGATCGATGGCGCCGTCCGGCAGCGGATCTGTGCGAAAGCGGCGCACGTCGCGGCGCCACACGAACAGCTCGTGCAGTTGCCGGCGGAAGCTGTCGTCGAAATCGACCATGAGGTCAGCGTCCCATCTGAAAGGCAGCGGCGACCAGCAGGATCAGGATCTCGCCGGATTGCTCGAACGCGCCGAGAATGTCGCCGGTCTGTCCGCCAATCTGGCGGATTGCAAGCCGCGCCAGGAGCAGGCCGGCGAGCGACAGCAGGATCAGGCTGACGAGCGCCTTGCCCGGCCCGAGCATGAGGGCGAGTGCGAGCGTTCCAAGGGCGAATGCAATGGCGACGCTGCGGCCCGGCGGCGCTCCGGCGCTCGCGGAAAGCCCGTCCGGCCGCGCCGGCGGGACCAGCAACATGAAGGCCGGCACACCTGCACGCGCGGCAGCGTGCGCAGCGCACAGCGCAAGCGTGACGGCGAAGGGATTGGCGATGGTCGCCAGCGCGCTCCAGCGCAGGCCGAACGAGAGGATCAGCGCGCAGACACCGTAAGTGCCGATCCGGCTGTCGCGCATGATCTCGAGCTTGCGCTCGCGCGTCCGGCCGCCACCGAGCCCGTCGGCGGTGTCGGCGAGGCCGTCTTCATGCAGCGCGCCGGTGATGAGCGCGGTGGCGGCCAAAGCGAGCAGGGCGGCAAGGTTCGGCGTCAATCCGAAGCGGATGGCGACCTTGTAGACCAACGCACCGGCAAGGCCGACCAGCAGCCCAGCGACGGGCAGGGCCCAGGTCGCCCGCGCGACGGCGCCGTCGCCCGCAGGCTTCGAGGAGGCCACCGGGAGAATCGTCACGAACGATGCCGCCATCCTGAGATCGGCGAAGATGTCTTTGAGCAGCCCGGCGCGCGCCATCATTTCAGCTTCATGGGCAGGCCGGCGACGACGAACTCGACCTCGTCGGCAACGCCAGCGATCGTCTGGTTCATGATCCCGGCGGCGTCGCGAAAGCTGCGCGCCAGTGCGTTGTCGGGGACGATGCCGAGGCCGACCTCGTTGGTGACGAGGACGACGGGGCTGGTCACGCGGGGCAGGGCCGCGGCGAGCTCGGCCACTTCACGCTCCCAGTCGCGCTCGGCGAGCATCAAATTGGAGAGCCATAGCGTCAGGCAGTCCACCAGCCTTGCACCGCCGCCATCGCTTGCAGCCAGCGCCTTGACGAGATCGAGCGGGACCTCACGTTCGATCCAGTCGGTTCCGCGTCGCGCGCGGTGCCTTGCGATGCGCGCCTCCATCTCGGCATCGAGCGCCTCGGCCGTCGCGACATAGACCGGCAGCCCGGGAAAGGCGCGTGTGCGCATTTCCGCATGCTTGCTCTTGCCCGATCGTGCTCCGCCCGTGATCAAGATGACGGCCATGAAGGTCTCCTCAAGCGCCTGACTAACCACCAATCGCGGGCAAAGACAAAGCCGAAATCAGGCGGGTAGGGGCTTGCGCTCCGCCGTCGCTTTGCGCAACAGGGGCGGGACAGGAGGCGGGCTTTGCAGATAGGCTCTTTGCAGGCAGGCTTGGGCTTTGCGGGCGCGATGGTGGTGGCGATGGCGGTGGATGCTCTCGTGGGCTGGCCGTCGTGGCTGTTCGCGCGGATCGGCCATCCCGTGACGTGGCTTGGGCGGCTGATCGGCGCCATCGATCGCGGCTGGAATCGCGCCTCCGATCCGCCGGCGCTGCGCCGCGCGGCCGGCATCGTCGCAGCGCTTTTTGTGATCGCATGCTCCGTCGTGATCGGCTGGCTGCTTCAGGCCTTGCTTCCTGCTGGCTCGATCCAGATCGTGCTGATCGGCGTCCTCGCCTGGCCGCTGGTCGCGCTGCGCTCGCTGCATGATCACGTCGCGGCCGTCGCTCGTCCCTTGCTGGCTGGCGAGATCGCCGCCGCGCGTGAGGCCGTCTCGCGCATCGTCGGGCGCGATCCCTCAGCGCTCGATGAAGCCGGGATCGCGCGCGCGGCGATCGAGAGCCTCGCGGAGAACGCCTCCGACGGTATCGTCGCGCCGGTGTTCTGGGGCGCGCTGTTCGGCCTGCCGGGCATTCTCGGTTACAAGGCGATCAACACGCTGGATTCCATGATCGGTCACCGCAACGAGCGCCACGAAGCCTTCGGCTGGGCGGCGGCGCGTATCGACGATCTCGCCAATTTCATTCCGGCGCGCCTGACCGGATTTCTATTCGTATTGCTGGCACCGCATCGGTCCGAGGCGCTGGCGTGCATGACGCGCGATGCGCGGCGGCATCGCTCGCCGAACGCCGGCTGGCCGGAAGCCGCCATGGCCGGCGGGCTTGGCGTGCGGCTCAGCGGACCCCGCATCTATCATGGCAGCATCGCCAACGAGCCTTGGCTGAACGAGGGCGCGCGCGATCCGCGCGCCGCCGACATTGGCGAGGGACTGGCGGTCTACCGCCGTGCCATGCTGCTGCTCGCCGGCATGCTTGCGATCCTCGCCTTCGCGTGAAAGAACGGGGCATGCGCGAGCACGGTGGAAATCTGGATCAAGCTCAGCAGCGTTTTGGCGGACGCGCCGAAGACTGGATCGACCTGTCGACCGGGATCAACCGGCTGCCTTATCCCGTGGGCGAGGTGAGCGCGCGAGCGTGGAGCGCGCTGCCTTCGCGCGCGGAGATCGAGGCCCTGCATCAGGCGGCGCGGCACGCGTACCGCACCAGTGCGCCGATCGTGGCGCTTGGCGGCGCGCAGGCCGCGATCCAGTTGCTGCCGCAACTCGCGTCGCCCGGCCGCGCGTGCATTCTCGCGCCGACCTATAATGAATATGCAGGCGTGCTGTCGGCCGCGGGCTGGGATGTGCAGGAGGCCAGCGAGCTCGACGCGCTCGAAGGCGCGGACCTCGCCGTCGTCGTCAATCCCAACAATCCCGATGGCCGATGCTATTCGCCGAAGGATCTGCTCGCGCTGCTGCCGCGCGTCGGTCGTCTCGTGATCGACGAGAGCTTTGTCGATACCGTTCCGCAACTGTCGCTCGCGCCTGAGGCGGACCGGCCGGGATTGTTGATCTTGCGCTCCTTTGGAAAGTTCTACGGCCTGGCCGGCCTGCGGCTCGGCTTTGCGATCGGGAACGCCGCCGATATCGACCGGCTCGCGGCGTCGTCCGGGCCCTGGCCGGTCTCGGGCGCAGCGATCGCGATCGGCTGCCGCGCCTTGCACGACGACGCCTGGGCCGAAGCTACGTCCGCGCGGCTTGCGAAGGACTGTGCTCGCCTCGACGAGATGGCGCGGGCGCAAGGCTGGCGGCTTGTCGGCGGCGCATCGCTGTTTCGCCTCTACGAGACGCCTGACGCGCTCGCCGCGCAGGAGATGCTCGCGCGTGCCCGGATCTGGTCGCGTGTATTCGCGAAGGAGCCGAAATGGCTGCGCCTCGGGCTTCCAGGCAGCGAAGCCGAATGGAGCCGCCTTGCCGGGGCGCTAGCGCGCTAGCGCGAGCAGGCCTTCGACGTCGAGATGCTTTTCGATGTGATCGGCCAGCGCATCGAGCGCGCTCTCGACCCTGGCATGATAGGGCTCGTCGCCTGCGGGAATGTCGAGCTTCGCCAAAAACGCCTTGCGGAAGTCGTCCGACGTGAAGAGGCCGTGCAGATAGCTGCCCTGCACGCGGCCGTCGCGCGAGATTGCGCCTTCCGGCTCGCCGTTCAGGGTCGCGAAGGGGCGCCCGCGATCCGGCCCTTCGGTGCGGCCGATGTGGATCTCGTAAGCTGCGATCGGCTGCCCGGTGGCGGCATGCACGGCGGCGACACGCGTCAGCGTCTTCTGCGGGCTCATCACCGTGTCCACGTCGAGCAGCCCGAGGCCCGGCGTGTTGCCTGCGGGGCCTTCGATGCCATCGGGGTCCGCGACGCTGCGCCCGAGCATCTGGTAGCCGCCGCAGAGGCCGAGCACATGGCCGCCCCGGCGGTGATGTGCAAGCAGATCGATCTCCCAGCCCTGTGCACGCAGGAAGGCGAGATCGCCGCGGGTCGATTTGGAGCCGGGAATGATGACGAGCCTGACATCGCCAGGAATTGCTTCGCCGGGACGCACCATCACGAGATCGACACCCGGCTCGAGCTTGAGCGGATCGAGATCGTCGAAATTGGCGATCCGCGATAGTACGAGGCATGCGATCTTGCACTGGCCGGGCTTGCGCGCATCGCTCAGGCCCAGCGCATCCTCGGCCGGCAGCTCGCCGGCGCGCGGAAACCAGGGCAGCACGCCAAGGCCGCGCCAGGCGGTCTTTTGCGCGATCAGCCTATAGCCGTCGTCGAACAGCGTGGGATCGCCGCGGAACTTGTTGATGACGAAACCGGAGATCATCGCGGCATCCTCAGGGTCGATCACCGTCTTGATGCCGACGAGCTGGGCGATGACGCCGCCGCGATCGATGTCGCCGACCAGCACGACGGGCACGTCGGCCTTGCGCGCAAATCCCATATTGGCGATGTCGGCCTTGCGCAGATTGACCTCGGCCGGGCTGCCGGCGCCTTCGACCAGCACCAGATCGGACTTTGCCTTCAGGCGCTCGAAGCTCTCCAGCACGGCGCCCATCAATGAAGGCTTCATCGCGGCGTAGTCGCGCGCACGTGCGGTTGCGATGCGCTTGCCCTGGACGATCACCTGCGCGCCGACATCGGTCTCGGGCTTGAGCAGCACCGGGTTCATGTCGGTGTGCGGCTCGGCGCCGGCGGCCAGCGCCTGCAATGCCTGCGCGCGGCCGATCTCGCCGCCATCGATCGTGACGGCCGCGTTGTTGGACATGTTCTGCGGCTTGAATGGAAGCACGCGCAAGCTCCGCCGCGTGAAGGCTCGGGCGAGGCCGGCGACGATGAGCGATTTGCCCACGTCCGAGCCGGCCCCCTGGATCATCAGCGCGCGTGCCATCGAATTCAGAACTCGACGCCGGCCTGCGCCTTGATGCCGGAGCGGAAGGGGTGCTTGACCAGCGTCATCTCGGTGACGAGATCGGCGATCTCGATCAGCTCGTCCTTGGCGTTGCGACCGGTGAGCACGACGTGAGTCATCGGCGGCTTCGAGCTCGTCAGGAACTCGACGATTTCGGCGATGTCGAGATAGTCGTAGCGGAGCGCGATGTTGATCTCGTCGAGCACGACCATGCGCAAATTCGCATCGGAGATCAGCTCCTTGGCCTTCTCCCAGCCGGCGCGCGCGGCGGCGATGTCGCGGGCGCGGTCCTGAGTCTCCCAGGTGAAACCTTCGCCCATTGCGTGGAACTGGCAGAGCTCGCCGAAATGGCCGGTGAGCAGGCGCCGCTCGCCGGTGTCCCACGCGCCCTTGATGAACTGCACCACCGCGCAGGGGAAGCCGTGGGCGACGCAGCGGACGATCATGCCGAAAGCCGAGGAGGACTTACCCTTGCCGGCGCCGGTGTGGACGATAATGAGGCCCTTCTCACCGCTCTTGGTCGCCATGATCTTATCGCGGGCGGCCTTCTTCTTCGCCATCTTCTGGGCGTGCCTGATGTCGGTATTCTCGGCTATTTGGGTATCCGGTTCAGAGGTCATGGGACCCGGTCCTTCGGCTTGACAAGAGGCGGCCACCGGCAAATGGTGGCCCGGCGTTGGTTCCTGTCCTATGACAGGCGAAGAGGGAATGCGATAGGGTCCGAATCGGCAAGATTTGGGTCCAAAATGCAGCCGCCCCCGCGACCGTGACCGGAGAGATGCCCGAAGCCACTGATTCCTTCTGGAATCGGGAAGGCGGGGATCGAAGGGCAAGACCCTGCTCCGCAAGCCGGGAGACCTGCCAGCGCGGACGAGTTTTGGACCGGCGGACGGGGTGTTCCGCGACGGGGAAACGGGCCTTCCGAAGAATGGTCCGTGTGCCTCATCGCCTCCCGCTGTTATCTGGAAGAGGCGATGACCGTCACACTTCACGTCTGCATCACCTGCCGTGCCGGCCAGACGCTTGGCGAGGGCGAGACGACGCCCGGCAAGCGCCTGCACGGCGCGATCCTCGAGGCCGGCGTGCCCGACGGCGTCAAATTGGTTCCCGTGGAGTGCCTGTCGGCCTGCAGCCAGGGCTGCTCGGTGGCGCTGAGCGCGCCCGGCCGCTGGTCCTATGTCTACGGCCGCTTGTCGGATGCGAATGCGCACGACGTGGTCGCGGGCGCTGCGGCCTATGCGGCCGCACCCGACGGGATCGTGCCCTGGCGCAGCCGTCCTGAAATTTTCCGCAAGCAGTCGCTTGCACGCATTCCCCCAATTCCCGCCTTGCCGGAGGCCGCCGAATGAACTCGCTCGCAAAAGTCCCGGTCACGGTGGTCACCGGTTTCCTCGGCTCCGGCAAGACGACGCTGATCCAGCATCTGCTCAGCAACGCCGGCGGCAAGAAGCTCGCCGTGCTCGTCAACGAGTTCGGCAGCGAGGGCGTCGACGGCGAGATCCTGAAATCCTGCGCCGATGCGAACTGCCCCGAGGAGAATATCGTCGAGCTCGCCAATGGCTGCATCTGCTGCACCGTTGCCGATGATTTCATTCCGACGATGGAGCGGCTGCTGGCGCGACCGGTGCGGCCCGATCACATCCTGATCGAGACCTCGGGATTGGCATTGCCGAAGCCGCTCTTGAAGGCGTTCGATTGGCCGGAAATTCGCTCGCGCATCACGGTCGATGGCGTGATCGCGCTGGCCGATGCCGAGGCCGTGGCGGCGGGCCGCTTCGCGCCCGACCCGGACGCCGTCGAGGCGCAGCGCGCGGCAGACGACAATCTCGATCATGAGACGCCGCTGTCCGAAGTGTTCGAGGATCAGATCGCCTGCGCCGATATCGTGCTGCTGACCAAGGCCGACCTTGCCGGCGCCGCCGGCATCGAAGCAGCCAAGGCGGCGATCACCGCCGAGATGCCGCGTCGCGTGCCGATGCTGCCCGTCACCGAGGGCGCGATCGACGCGCGCGTCATCCTCGGGCTCGGCGCTGCCGCCGAGAATGATCTCGCCGCGCGCCCTTCGCATCATGACGGCGAGGAGGAGCATGAGCACGACGATTTCGCCTCGGTCGTGATCGATCTTCCGGAGGTCGCCGATATCGACGCGCTGGTCGCATCCGTGCAGCGTCTTGCGCGCGAGCAGAACGTGCTGCGCGCCAAGGGCTATATCGCGGTCGCGGGCAAGCCGATGCGACTATTGTTGCAGGCCGTCGGCGAGCGCGTGCGCCATCAGTTCGACAAGCCCTGGGGCGCAGGGCACAGGCAGTCGAAGCTCGTCGTGATCGGCGAGCACGGCGATATCGATGAAGCAGCGATCAGGTCAGGACTAGGCATCTGATGCACGTCGTCTTCCGCGAGAGCCGCGGTCTGGAGGAGACCGCGACGCCAAGGGACATCGGCCAGGACCCGGCCGATCTCGTGGTGCTCTCGTATTCGGATTCCGACCTGGCGGCGTTCGCGGCCGGCTGGCGGCGTGGCCGCGGCAGTCTGCCGTCGCTGCGGCTCGCCAATCTCGCGGAGCTGCGCCATCCGCTGTCGGTCGACACCTATGTCGAGCGCACGCTGTCGCAGGCGCGTGGCATTTTGGTGCGCTTGATCGGCGGGGAGTCTTACTGGACGTATGGGCTTGCGGCCCTGCAGCAGCTTGCCAAGGACCGGGGCATCGTGCTCGCCGTGCTGCCGGCCGACGGCCGCGATGACGCGCGGCTCGATCAATATTCGACGTTGCCTGTCTCGACGCTGCGGCGGCTCAAGGTGCTCTGCGATGCCGGCGGACCAGTCGCGGCGCAGGCGGCGATCGCGCAGCTCGCGCTGGCTTCGGGCCTCTACGCAGGTCCCGTCATCGGCGAGATGAGCGTGCCCGAGAGGGGCTTTTACGATCCTGCGCGCGGCGTCATCGCCGGGCCGGAGACCGGCGAGGGCAGGCCCCGCGCGCTGGTGACGTTCTATCGCTCCTATCTCACCGCCGCCGACACCGGCCCGGTCGACGCGCTGATCGCCGCGCTGCGCGACAAGGGCTTTGACGCCTACGGCGCGTTCGTCACCTCGCTGAAGGCCGCAGGCGTCGCCGATTGGCTGCGCGCGCATCTGGCGCAACATCCTCCGGCCGTGATCGTCAATGCGACGGCGTTCTCGGCCCTCGGCTACGACGGCACGACGCCGTTCGATGCTGCGCCTTGCCCCGTGTTTCAGGTCGCGCTCTCCACGGCGCGCCGCGAGGACTGGGCGACCTCGCTGCGGGGTCTGTCGCCCGGGGATCTTGCGATGCATGTGGTGCTGCCCGAGGTCGACGGCCGGCTGTTCGCGGGCGTGGTGAGTTTCAAATCGGTCGCGATGCGTGATCCGGATCTGCAATTTTCGCATCTGGCCCACACGCCCGACGAGGAGCGCGTGAGGGCTGTTGCTGCGCGCGCCCTGGCCTGGCGGCGCCTCGCAGAAAAGCCGGCCGGCGAGAAGCGGCTGGCTATCGTGCTCTCGAACTATCCGGGCCGTCCGCACCAGATCGCGCACGCGGTCGGGCTCGATGCACTGGCTTCAGTGGAGGCTCTGGTATCCGATCTCGGTGAGACCGGTTTCGATCTCGCGCCAGTGCATGCTCTCGGTGAAACGCTGCTCAGGCAGAATTTGACCTGGAGCGTTGCCGATTACCGCGCGGCGCTCTCGCGCCTGCCGCAGTCCCTGCAGGACGATCTCGCGCAGGCCTGGGGGGCGCCCGAGAGCGATCCGGCTTGCCGCGATGGCGCGTTTCAATTCGCTGCCATCGCGTGCGGCAAGTCGGTCATTGCGGTCCAGCCGGAGCGTGGCGATGCTGCCACGCGCGATGCCGATTATCACGATCTCGCCCGCACGCCGCGCCACGCCTATGTCGCGTTCTATCTCTGGCTCCGGCAGCAGGGGTGTGACGCCATGGTGCATATGGGCGCGCACGGCACGCTGGAATGGCTGCCCGGAAAGTCGGTTGCGTTGTCGTCCGCCTGCTGGCCGGAGGCCCTGATCGGCGATCTCCCCGTCATCTATCCCTTCATCGTCAACGATCCCGGCGAGGCCGCGCAGGCGAAACGGCGCATCGGCGCGGTTACGATCGGCCATCTTCCGCCGCCACTCGCGCAATCCGCGGTGCCGGAGAGATTGCGGCGGCTCGAACGGCTGCTCGACGAATATTCGACCGCCGATGGTCTCGATCCCGCACGCCGTCAGCGGCTGATTGCCGCGATCCGCGACGAGGCGCGCGCGGCAGGTCTCGAAGACGACCTCGGTCTCGACGCCGCGGCGGCACCGGCCGAAGCGATTCCGCGCATCGACCGCTTTGTCTGCGATCTCAAGGAAAGCCAGTTCGGCGATGGGCTGCACGTGTTCGGTCGCGGCGCCTGCGGCGAGGCGGAGCGCGATGCGCTGCGGGCCGCGCTCGCCGGCAGGCGCGTCGCACCGGGGCCGGCGGGCTCGCCCTATCGCGGCCGCACCGACGTGTTGCCGACCGGGCGCAATCTCTTCGCGGTCGATCCGCGCGCGGTGCCGACACCATCGGCGCATGCGCAGGGGATAAAGCTCGCAGAGGAGCTGCTGCGCCGTCATTTGCAGGATCACGGCGATTGGCCGAAGGGCCTCGTCGTCGACCTCTGGGGCTCGGCGACGATGCGCACGGCCGGCGAGGAGTTCGCGATGGCGCTGCATCTGGCTGGCCTCGCGCCGCGCTGGGATCACGCGTCCGGCCGGGTCACCGGCTACGACATCATCGCGCCGGCCGAGCTCGGCCGGCCCCGCATCGACGTGACGCTGCGGGTATCGGGCCTGTTCCGCGACGTCTTCTCAGGCCTTGCGCAATTGTTCGAGGCCGCCTCCGAGGCGCTTGCGGGCCGCGAAGACGAGGGCGAGGAGAATCCATACCGCCACCGCGCCTCGCGCGTGTTCGCGCCGCGTCCCGGACAATACGGCGTCGGCCTGTCGGCGATCCCCGATGCCTTCACGCCGGAGACGCGCGAGGCCGCCGGCGAAGCCTGGCTGTCGGCCTCGTCCTGGACGTTCTCGGCTGCCGGCGAGATGCAGCACGATCGCGCCGGCATCGAACAGCGCCTCGCTGCGGCCGATGCCTTCGTCCACGCCCAGGACCTGCCCGAAACCGATCTGCTGCTCGCCGCCGATTATGCCGCGCATGAAGCCGGCGTTGCGGCGGCAGCGGCGCATCTCGGCGCGACGGGACCATCGCTCTATCACCTCGACACGACGCGCCCCGAGCAGCCGCGCGCACGCTCGCTGACGGAAGAAATCTCGCGCGTTGTCCGCGCACGCGCGGCCAATCCGGACTGGATCGCCGGCATGATGCGGCACGGTTTTCGCGGGGCGGCCGAGATCACCGCGACCTTGGAGCACATGGCGGCCTTCGCCCATCTCGCCGGCGCCGTGCCGCCGCATCTGTTCGATCTCTACTACGAGGCGACGCTCGGCAATGACGACGTTCGCGCCTTCATGGCGCGTGAAAATCCGTCGGCGCTCGCCGCGATGCAAACCTGCTTTGCGCGCCTGCATGATGCCGCGCTCTGGCAAACGCGCCGCAATTCGATCGCGGCAGCGCTCCGGGAGGCCTCATGAACACGGCCACGGTCAAGGGCTGGTGTCCCGGCGCGCTGCGCCCGATGCCGTCGGGCGACGGGCTCGTGGTGCGCGTGCGTCCGTTCGGCGGGCGGCTTGAAGCCGCACAAATCGCCGGACTTGCCGAACTCGCCGGGCGACACGGCAATGGTCTGATCGATGTGACGAGCCGCGCCAATCTCCAGATCCGGGGCGTCAGCGAGCAAAGCCACCTGGCGCTGCTCGACGGCCTTGCGCAGCTCGCGCTGCTCGACCCCGACGCCGATATCGAAGCCCGGCGCAACATCCTGGTGACGCCGTTCTGGAGCGGCGGCGACGAAACGCAGTCGCTCGCCGCCGAGCTGGAGGAGGGGCTTGCCGATAGCGGCCTCGCGCTTCCCACCAAGTTCGGCTTCGCCATTGACGATGGACGATCGCGGGTGCTGGCGGGCGATTCCGCCGACATTCGTATCGAGCGCGACCGCGAGGGCCGTCTCCTGGTGCGGGCCGACGGTGCACCGCTCGGCCGCTCCGTCGCGCGCGGCGAGGCCGTGAGCACGGCGCTGGCGCTCGCGAGCTGGTTCCTGGTCTCCGGCGGCGCGAGGAGCGGGCGCGGGCGGATGGCCGCCCACATCGCCTCCGGCGCGGCATTGCCTGCATCGCTGCGCGGCGAGACCGAGCCTGCGCCGGTGATGGCCGCCTCGCGGCCCGGGCACTATCCGCAAGGCGCGATGGTCGGCGTCGCGTTCGGGCAGATGCTGCACACGACGCTCGGCCAATTCGCCGGTTGTGGTCACGCGCTGCGGATGACGCCGTGGCGGATGGTGCTGAGCGAGGGCAAGCGGGAGATGCCGAGCGGGGCCGGTCTCATCACCGAGCCGTTCGATCCCGCGCTGCGCGTCATCGCCTGCAGCGGCGCGCCGCGCTGCCGCGAAGCCCATGCCGATACGCGTGCCCTCGCTGCAGCGCTCGCCCCGCGCATCGCCGCCGACGCGCGGCTCCACGTCTCCGGCTGCGGCAAAGGCTGCGCCCATTCCGGCACGGCCGCCGTTACGCTGGTTGCGACGCGCGCCGGCTTCGATCTCATCCGTGACGGCTCGACGCGTGACGAGCCGGTCCTGCGCGGCCTCAACGGCGCCGACATCGTCAGCGATCCCTCGATCCTCGTCGGAGGGAACTGATGCCGCACGCTTATGAGACCGATGGCGCGGCGATCTATCGGCAATCCTTCGCCACCATCCGGGCCGAGGCCGATCTTGCGCGCTTCACGCCGGACGAGGAGCAGGTGGTGGTGCGGATGATCCACGCGGCCGGCATGGTCGGCCTGGAGGCGCATATCCGCTTCACGCCAGGTATGGCGATTACCGCGCGCGCGGCCTTGCAGAAGGGCGCGCCGATCCTGTGCGACGCGCGCATGGTCTCCGAAGGCATTACGCGCGCAAGATTGCCCGCCGCCAATGCCGTGATCTGCACGCTCGGTGAGGCCGCCGTGCCCGCCCTGGCGCAATCCATGCACAACACCCGGTCGGCCGCGGCACTCGAGCTGTGGCGGCCGCATCTGGGCGGCGCGATCGTCGCGATCGGCAACGCGCCGACCGCGCTGTTTCATCTGCTCAACATGCTGGAGGACCCAAACTGTCCGCGGCCGGCGGCAATCATCGGCTGTCCCGTCGGCTTCGTCGGCGCAGCCGAATCCAAGGCCGCGCTGATGGCCGATCCGCCGGCGCCGGCGCTGACGGTCGAGGGCCGCCTTGGCGGATCGGCGATCACCGTTGCCGCAGTGAACGCACTGGCGAGCCGGAGCGAATAGCAATGGGACGCATCATCTGTTGCGGTCTCGGCCCCGGCGCCCCTGATTTGATGAGCGTGCGCGCCGATCGCACCGTGCGTGCCGCCCAACACGTCGCCTATTTCCGCAAGAAGGGCAGGCCGGGCCAGGCGCGGCGCATCGTCGAGGACATGCTGATGGCTGGCGTCACCGAATATCCGATGGAATATCCGGTCACGACGGAGATCGCATTCGACAGTCCAGAATACGTCCAGTTGCTCGCCGGCTTCTACGACGAATGGGCCGAGCGTCTGGCGCGGCTGTCGCGCGCGGTCGACGTCGTCGTGCTCTGCGAGGGCGATCCTTACTTTTACGGCTCCTTCATGCACCTGCACACACGCCTGCAGGGGCGTGTCGAGATCGAGGTGATCGCGGGCATTCCCGGCATGGTCGGCTGCTGGAACGGCGTGGGCCAACCGATCGCGCTCGGCGACGACGTGACGACGGTGCTGATGGGGACGCTTCCCGAGGATCAGCTCGAACGGCACATGCGCGATTCCGATGCGCTGGTCATCATGAAGACCGGGCGCAATCTCGCAAAAGTGCGCCGCGCGCTTTCAGCCGCCGGGCGGCTCGACGATGCCTGGCTGGTCGAGCGCGGCACCATGCCGGGAGAGCGCGTCGTGCGGCTCGCGGAGATCGACGGCGCGGACTGTCCCTATTTCGCGATCGTGCTGGTGCACGGCAGGGGCCGGCATCTGGACGCCGCCGAATGACGGGCACCTTGACCATCGCGGGCCTCGGCCCCGGCAGCGATGCGCTGGTGACGCCGGAGGTCACCGCTGCCTTGGCCGCGGCGACCGATATTCTGGGCTATGCGCCCTATGTTTCGCGCGTGCCGCCGCGACCGGGCCTCACCCTGCATCCTTCCGATAATCGCGAGGAGCTGCATCGCGCCAACGAAGCCCTGCGGCTGGCATCCGAAGGCGGGCAGGTCGTCGTCGTGTCCTCCGGCGATCCCGGCGTCTTCGCGATGGCGTCCGCCGTGTTCGAGGCACTCGAACAGGCGCCGCAATGGCAGGACCTGCCGATCCGCGTGCTGCCCGGCATCACCGCGATGCTGGCGGCCGCCGCGCGTGCCGGCGCGCCGCTCGGCCACGATTTCTGTGCGATCAACCTCTCGGACAATCTCAAGCCGTGGACCGCCATCGAGAAGCGGCTGCGGCTCGCCGCAGAAGCCGATTTCTCGATTGCACTGTACAATCCGCGCTCGGCGAGCCGGCCGGAAGGATTTGGCCGCGCGCTCGCGGTGCTGAAGGAGGCCGGCTGCGGCGAGCGCCTGGTGATCTTTGCGCGGGCGATCAGCACGGCTGATGAGACGATCACGACAGTGACGCTGAATGAAGCGAGGCCCGAGATGGCCGACATGCGCACGCTGGTGATCGTCGGCAATTCGCGGACACGCCGCGTCGGCCGCTGGGTCTATGCGCCAAGGCGGGTCGAATGACCGAGCCACTGCATCACGTCCGTGACGCTCTCGACCCGCCGGCGCTCGGGCAGCTGCGGCCGCGAGATCATGACCACGGGCAGGCCGAGCCGGCGGGCCGCGTCGATCTTCGCGCGTGCGCCGTCGCCGCCGGAATTGCGGGCGACGATCCAGGCGATGCCGCGTGTGCGCATCATCTCGAGCTCGCTATCAAGCCTGAACGGTCCGCGCGACACGATCACATCCGCTGGAAAGGGCAGGGCTTCCGGCGGGTCGACGAAACGCAGCGTGTAGGCATGTTGCGGCTTCGTCGCAAACGGCGCGATATGCTGGCGGCCGATGCCGAGGAACACGTTTGCGGGCGCCTCGGGCAGCGCAGCGACTGCGGCGCCGACATTGGCGACCTCTATCCAATTGTCGCCAGGCGTTTTCAGCCAGGGTGCGCGTTCCAGCGCGATCAGCGGCGTATCGGTGTCCGCGCACGCCCCGACCGCGTTGCGGCTCATCTCGGCCGCGAACGGATGCGTCGCATCGATCACATGCGTGATGCCTTCGCGGCGGATGTAGTCGGCCAGCCCGCTCGCGCCACCGAAGCCGCCGACGCGGGTCGGCAGCGGCTGACCGGCCGGCGCATGAGTGCGACCGGCGTAGGAATAGACGGCATCGATGCGCGCGCGCGCCATCTCCCCGGCGAGCAGGCTCGCGTCGGCAGTTCCACCCAGTATGAGGGCGCGAATTGTGGCTGATCCCTGGCTGACCATCATCGGTATCGGCGAAGATGGCCTTGCCGGGCTGTCGGAGGCAAGCCGAAAGGCGCTTGCTTCGGCGGAAATCGTGTTCGGCGGCGAGCGCCATCTTGCGCTTGCTGACATTGGAAGCCGTGGCCGCGCGTGGCCGGTGCCTTTCGATGCGAATGTCGTGCTGAGCTGCCGCGGCCGACCGACGGTGGTGCTGGCCTCCGGCGATCCGTTCTGGCATGGCGCCGGCGCTGCGCTCGCCGAAAAGCTCGGCAGCGATGAGTGGATCGCGCACCCCGCGCCGTCGACCTTCTCGCTCGCCGCCGCGCGCCTGGGCTGGCGGTTGGAGGCCACGACGTGCATCGGCCTCCATGCGGCGCCGTTCGAGCGTCTCGTGCCGCATCTGGTGCGGGATGCTCGCATCATCTGCCTGGTGCGCAACGCAGCGGCAGTGGGCGATCTCGCGAAATGGCTGACGGATCGCGGATGGGGCGCTTCACGCTTGTGGACGCTCGTGGCGCTTGGTGGTCCTCGCGAAAGCATCAGCCAGCACCGCGTCGACCTCTTTGCCGAGAAGATTGCTGGAGATCTGGTCGCGGTGGCGCTGCTGGCGAGGGGGACGCAAGGCATTCCCCGCAGCTCGGGATTTTCGGACGATCTGTTCGTCCATGACGGCCAGATCACCAAGCGGCCAGTGCGCGCGCTCGCGCTCTCGGCGCTGGCACCGCGGCCCGGCGAACGGCTGTGGGATATCGGCGCGGGCTCCGGGTCGATCTCGGTGGAGTGGGCGCTGTGCGGCGGGACCGCGATCGCGGTTGAGGCGCGCGAGGATCGCGTCGAAAACATCCGCAAGAATGCTGCAGCGTTCGGACTGGGGCATCAGATCACGGTCGTCAGCGGGAGGGCACCAGAAGCGATCGCCGGGTTGGAAGCGCCGGATGCCGTTTTCGTGGGCGGTGGCCTCGATCGCGCAATGTTCGATGCGATCTGGCCCGGGCTTGCGCCGGGGGCGCGGCTGGTTGCACATTCGGTCACGCTGGAGACGGAAACGCTGCTCGGCGAGCTTCACCAGTGCCACGGCGGCGAGCTGATGCGGGTGGAGATCGCGCGTGCCGCGCCGCTCGGCCGCTATCGCTCCTGGGAAGCGTCTCGCCCGGTGGTGCAATGGAGTGCGGTCCGATGAAGGTCGCCGGGCTCGGATTCAGAAGGGATGCCACGCTGGCTTCGCTGCGCGAGGCGCTAGAGGCGGCCGGCGGTGCCGCAGGTCTCGCGGCGGTGGCGACTGTCAAGGACAAGGCCGATGCGGAGGTGCTGAAGCAGCTCGCGCGCGAATGCAGTCTACCGATCAGGGCCGTTCCGGCCGATGTGCTCGCGAAGGTCGACACGCCGACGCGGTCAAAGCTCGTCGCAGAAAAGTTCGGCACCGGGTCGGTTGCGGAAGCCGCAGCGCTCGCGGCCGCGGGCCCTCGCGCGCGTCTGATTGCGACGCGCGTGGTCTCGCAGGACCGCACCGCGACTGCCGCCATTGCCGAAGGAGACGGCCCATGACGGTGCATTTCATCGGCGCCGGCCCGGGCGCGCCCGATCTGCTGACGCTGCGCGGCCGCGACCTGATCGCGACCTGTCCGGTCTGCCTCTATGCCGGCTCGCTAATCCCCGAAGGCGTCTTGGCGTATTGCCCGCCCGGTGCGCGCATCGTCAACACCGCGCCGCTGTCGCTCGACGAGATCATTGCAGAGATCGCCGCCGCGCATGCCGAGGGCAAGGATATCGCGCGGCTGCATTCCGGCGACCTCTCGATCTGGTCGGCGATGGGCGAACAGCTGCGACGCCTGCGCGCGCTCGGCATTCCCTATACCGTCACGCCTGGCGTTCCCTCGTTCTCCGCCGCTGCGGCAGCGCTGGAAGCCGAACTGACGCTGCCCGGGTTGGCCCAGACGGTGGTTTTGACGCGCACGCCGGGCCGCGCCAGTGCCATGCCTGAAGGCGAGAAGCTGGCCGCATTCGCCGCGACCGGCGCGGTGCTCGCGATCCACCTCTCGATCCATCTGCTCGACCAGGTCGTCGGCGAGCTCACGCCGCATTACGGCGCGGATTGCCCGGTTGCTGTCGTCTGGCGCGCCAGCTGGCCGGAGCAGCGCATCGTGCGCGCGACGCTGGCAACGCTCGATGCCGCCATCGGGACCGAAATGGAGCGCATGGCGCTGATCCTGGTCGGCAAGACGCTTGGCGATGCGGATTTCGACGAGAGCCGCCTCTATGCTGCCGACTATGACCGCCGTTATCGGCCGGTTGGCGCGGAGCCGCGCTTTCCGGAGGCGTCGTGATGCCGGCAGGGCTCGTCATCTCCGCGCCTGCCTCCGGTGTCGGCAAGACCACGCTGACCCTGGCGCTCGCGCGTGCCTGGTGCAATCGCGGCTTGAAGGTGCAGTGCTTCAAGAGCGGGCCAGACTATATCGATCCCGCCTTCCACGCCACCGCCACGGGCCGCGCCTCCGTCAACCTCGATAGCTGGGCGATGGACCGCGGCACGATCGAACACCTCGTTAGCCGCGGTGCGGATGCCGATGTCGTGCTCGCCGAGGGATCGATGGGCCTGTTCGATGGAGTCGCCGCGCGCGGCGTGTCCGGCACCGGCGCCACCGCCGATGTCGCGGAGATGCTGGGCTGGCCGGTGCTGCTGGTGATCGATCCCTCGGGGCAGGCGCAGACGGCAGCCGCAATCGCCGCGGGCCTTCGCGACTACCGCGCCGGCGTGCGTCTTTCGGGTGTCGTGCTCAATCGCGTCGCCAGCCCGCGCCACGAGGACCTGGTGCGGCGCGCGCTCGACGATGCCGGCATTGCCGTGTTCGGCGCGCTGCCGCG
Organism: Bradyrhizobium centrosematis; assembly: GCF_045571495.1. Classification (NCBI taxonomy): domain Bacteria; kingdom Pseudomonadati; phylum Pseudomonadota; class Alphaproteobacteria; order Hyphomicrobiales; family Nitrobacteraceae; genus Bradyrhizobium; species Bradyrhizobium centrosematis. The sequence goes on along the minus strand of NZ_CP120703.1, from coordinate 4,835,384 downwards.
TCATGCCGAGATCAGCCTACCGAAGCGGCATCTCGGCCTGGTGCAGGCCGAGGAGCAGGCGGAGATCGGCAAGCTGATTGAGGAAGCCGCACGCTTCATCGCCGAGCATGTCGATCTGGACGCGGTGCTGCGCTCCGCGGCCGGCTGGTCGCTGCAGCCGGCGGCGAGCCGCTTGAACGTGGTGCCGCCCGGCCAGCGCATCGCGCTGGCGCGCGATGCCGCCTTCTCCTTCGTCTATCCGCATATGCTGGAAGCCTGGCGCGCAGCGGGCGCCGAGATCTTGCCGTTCTCGCCGCTGGCCGATGAGGCGCCTGACGCCAGCGCCGATGTCTGCTGGCTGCCCGGCGGCTATCCCGAGCTTCACGCCGGCAGGATCGCGTCCAATCTCCGTTTTCGCGGTGGCTTGCGCAGCTTCGCCGAAACGCGGCCGGTGCACGGCGAATGCGGAGGCTATATGGTGCTGGGAACTGCGTTGACCGACGCGGACGGTGTCCGCCATGAGATGACAGGCCTGCTTGGTCTCGAGACGAGCTTTGCCAAACGCCGCATGCATCTGGGCTATCGCCTCGCGACACTCGCCGCGCCGATGCCGGGACACCGCTCCGGTGCGCGCCTGCGCGGCCATGAGTTCCACTATTCGACCATTCTTGCCCAGCCTGATGCGCCGCTCGCGACTGTGCATGATGCAACGGGCGCAGTCATCGCCGAGACCGGCTCGCGCCGCGGCCGTGCCACCGGCACGTTCTTTCATCTGATCGCGGAGGATCGGTGAGCGGATTCGTCTCCTTCATCTCCGCCGGGCCCGGCGACCCCGAGCTGCTCACGCTCAAGGGCGCCGCGCGGCTGCGCGAGGCCGACGTCGTGCTCTATGACGATCTCGCCTCGGGCGCGATCCTCGATCTCGCTCGGCCCGATGCCAATCTCGTCGCCGTGGGAAAGCGGGCAGGGCGGCCCTCGACCAAGCAGCATCACGTCAACCGCCTCCTGATCGACTATGCCGCAACCGGTGCGCGCGTGGTGCGGCTCAAGTCGGGCGATGCCGGCATTTTCGGCCGGCTCGAGGAAGAGCTGGAAGCGCTGCGCGAGGCCGGCATCGGCTATGAGATCGTTCCCGGCGTCACCTCGGCTTGCGTGGCGGCGGCGCGGGCCGGCATTCCCCTGACCCGGCGTCACACCTCGCGCCGGGTGCAGTTCGTGACCGGAGCTGACGTCACCGGCGAGCTGCCGCCAAATCTGAATTGGGCGGCGCTGGCCGATCCGGAAGCGACCACCGTGGTCTATATGGGCCGGCGCACTTTTCCGGCGCTTGCCGCAAAATTGATTGCCCACGGCCTCGCGCCAACCACCCCGGCGCTGTTCGCCGAATCCCTCGGCCGACCTGACGAGCGGCTGGTCCGCACCACGATTGCCGAGCTTGCCGAGCAGCTTGCCCGTGGCGGTGCCGCTTCGACCGCCGCCGTGATTCTGTTCGGTGCGCTGGCGGGGGATTACCCGTCATGATCGCCCCGGCCGCGCCTCGCCCCTTGACGCAGGCGCGGCGAAAGGGGCACACAGGAGAGGCATGGTGCTCAACGCGGCGCAAAGCGCCGGAGCATAATCGGGAATGGGGGTGGGCGGACCCAGTTGCGGCGCCCAAAACCCCAGCCGCCCCCGCGACTGTAAGCGGTGAGGGACTCCGATCAGCCACTGGGCCGCAAGGCCCGGGAAGGCCGGAGAACCGCAAGTGAGCCGCCAGCCAGGAGACCGGCCCTGCACGTTTTGAGGCCAAGGCCGTCGGGTGTGACGGCAGGAAGGATCTGAGCCATGCATATCGAACCCGGTATAGTGACGGGCGCCAAGCTCGTGTTGAGTTACGCAACCGGCATCGCCGCAGGCGGCGTTGCCTTGAAGCTCGCGGCCGAGACCGTGCGCGAGCAGGGCATCGGCTCGTTCGCGGCGCGGACGCTCGCCACCACCGCTCTCGTCTTCACCTTCTTCGAGATCCTGCCGCACTTCCCGGTTGGGGTGTCGGAGGTGCACTTCATCCTCGGCTCGACCTTGTTCCTGCTGTTCGGCGCGGCGCCTGCGGCCTTCGGCCTCGCGTTCGGCCTGCTGCTTCAGGGCGTGTTCTTCGAGCCGGCCGACCTGCCGCAATACGGCATGAACGTCACGACGCTGCTGGTGCCGCTGTTCGCGATCCAGGCGATCGCCTCGCGGATCATCTCGCGCAACACCGCCTATGTCGATCTCAGGTATCGCCAGGCGCTGGCGCTGTCGACGACCTATCAGGCCGGCGTGATCGGATGGGTGGCGTTCTGGGCGCTCTATGGCTCCGGCTTTGCCATGACCAACCTCGCCAACATCGCGACGTTCGCGGCGTCCTACGCGCTGGTCATCGTGATCGAGCCGCTCGCCGATCTCGCCGTGCTGGCGCTGGCCAAGTCGCTGCGCGGCGTCACCGCGCCGGGCTTCGTCACCCCGCGCCTGCATAACGCGACCTGAAGAGACAAGGGGCGGCCGTCATGGCCGCCCCAGGCGCGCGATGCTCACGCTTTCCCTGATCGGCATCGGTTGCGGCGATCCTGGTCAGCTCACGCACGCCGCCGTTCAGGCCATCAATGCCGCCGATCTCATCCTGATCCCGCGCAAGGGAACGGCGAAGTCCGATCTCGCCGACCTCAGGCGGACGATTTGCGCGGATGTGCTGACCAACGACAAGGCCGTTGTCGCCGAGTTCGATCTTCCGGTGCGGGACGCCGGTGAAGCAGACTACCGCAAGGGCGTCGACGATTGGCACGATGCGGTTGCCGCGACCTGGCAGCAAGCGATCGCAGATCATCTCGGGAGCGAAGGCAGGGTTGCACTGCTGATCTGGGGCGATCCTTCGCTCTATGATTCCTCGCTGCGCATCGCGCGAAGATTGGATCCGTTGCCCGGCATCGAGGTCGTGCCCGGCATCACCTCGATCCAGGCGCTGTGCGCGGCGCATGCGCTGCCGCTCAACGACATCGGCGCGCCGTTTCTGGTCACGACGGGGCGACGCTTGCGCGAAGGCGGCTGGCCGCAAGGTGTCGACACCGTGGTGGTGATGCTCGACGGCGGCACGGCGTTTCAATCGCTCGATCCGGCCGGGCTTCAAATCCATTGGGGCGCCTATCTCGGCATGCCCGATCAGATCATCATGTCCGGCGTGCTGGCCGAGATCGGTCCGCGCATCGTCGCGGCACGGCAGGAGGCGCGTGCGCGGCATGGCTGGATCATGGACAGCTACATCCTCAAGCGTATGCGTTAAGCGAGGCAGCATGCTCCCCGAATGGATCCCCCAGAATTGCCCCGAGATCTCCGCGCACCATCGCGAGGCTGCGACTGCGCGACAGGCGCAGCTGACAAAGCCGACCGGCGCGCTCGGACGGCTGGAGCAGCTCGCGATCGAGCTCGCAGGCCTGCAGGCGACCGAGCAGCCGCGCGCGGCACGCGTGCCGATCATCGTCTTCGCCGGCGATCACGGCATCGTCGCGCAGGGTGTCTCGGCCTATCCGCAAGCGGTGACCATCGCGATGATGGCGAATTTCGCTACCGGGGGCGCGGCGATCTCGGTGCTGGCACGCGAGCTGGGTTCGAGCCTGGAGGTGGTCGACGCCGGCACGCTGGCGCAGGAGGCGATGCCGGGCATCGTCACCGACAAGCCGCGCCATGGCACCCGCGACTTCAGCGTGGAGGCCGCTCTGCTGCCTGCTGAGCTGGCGTTCGCCTTCGAGGCGGGCAAGCGCGCCGTTACGCGTGCGGCAATCGAGCAGCCCGACCTGCTGATCTTCGGCGAGATGGGCATCGGCAATACCACGACATCGGCGGCAATGGCCGCAAGTCTGCTTGGCGTGAGCGCCGAGGAGATCGCGGGCAGCGGCACCGGGGTTGATGCGGCCGGCCGTGCGCACAAGGCGCGGGTGATCGATGCAGCGATCGCCCGTCATGGCATCGCGGGCGCTTCGCCGGAGAAGATCCTGTGCGCCGTCGGCGGCCTCGAGATCGCGGCGATCTCGGGTGCGATCATTGCGGCCGCGCAGCGCCGCATTCCCGTGTTGATCGACGGCTTCATCGTATCGGTGGCCGCGCTTGCGGCCGTGCGGCTCAACCCGTCGTGCCGGCCGTTCCTGCTGCCGTCGCATCAATCGGCGGAGCAGGGCCATCGGCTGGTGCTGCGCGCGCTGAACGTGCAGCCGTTGATCAGCCTCGATCTCAGGCTCGGTGAGGGATCGGGTGCGGCGATCGCGCTGCCGCTGGTGCGCATCGCCTGCGCGCTTCACAACGGCATGGCCACCTTTGCAGAGGCCAATGTGCCGGATCGGCCTCAAGCGCGATGAGATTTAGATGAATCGCCATCGCGCTTTAGGTTGTTGTTTGCGCATGATCTTTCCGGAAAACCGCTTCGCACTTTTCCGGATCATGCTTTAGCTGATCCGCTGATTGACCGAAACGACGCGCCAGCCGCTCGCGAGGCGATCGATCCGGGTCAGCGACAGCGGATCGATCACGAAGCGCAAGGCGGCCTGCGGCGTGAGATCCAGCGCGATGCAGAGCGCGGCGCGGATGGTGCCGGAATGCACGATGAGCGTGGCGGGTCCAGCTCCGATCCGCGCCAGACCCAGTCGGACGCGCGCAACCTGATCCGCAAAGCTCTCGCCGCCCGGCGGCCGTCCGCCGGCGGGATCATTCCAGAACTGCGCATAGGCAACGCCGCCGGTGGCCGAGAGCGCGTCGTGCCGATGGCCGGTCCATTCGCCGAAGTCCTGCTCGCGGAATTCAGCGACGAGCTCCGGTTCGAGTCCCAGCGCGCGCGCAGTCTCGACCGTGCGCCGCGAGGGGCTCGCATAGCTGGAGCCATTCGCGGGCAGATGCCGCCGCAGAACGTCCAGCTGCGCGCGATCACCGAGATCGGCCGGTGCGTCGGCTGCGTGGATCGTTCCTTTGACGCCGTCGACCGGCGCATGCCGTATCAGCCAGAGGAAGGTCTCGCCTTCCATGCTCGTCTCCAAGGAAGTGGGGCGCTGTGGCAATAACGCCGCAACTGGCACATTGACTCCATCTTGATGGTAATCCTAGATGCTCGCGACGGTTTCCCCGAAAGGGGATGAAAAGGGAATGCGGTGCGGGGACGTTGTCCCCAATGCCGTGGCTGCCCCCGCAACTGTGAGCGGATAATCCTTCGTCACAAGCCACTGGGTCCTCGGCCCGGGAAGGCGACGAAGCGGTGATGACCCGCGAGCCAGGAGACCTGCCGTCAGCCGTGGTCACACGCGAAGATGTCGGTCGGGGTGTACAGACATTCGGCTTCATCGGACGGCTGCAAGGCCAACAGGTGAGACCTCGTTCGCTGTGACGTGCCACTGACGTCATGCCGAGGTCCAACAACCGTGTCTTGCATCCCTGTCGTACGGCCGCGCCGTTTCCTGCTCGCGGCGCTCACATCGATTGTCGCTGCGGATCCGCCGACGGCGCTGGCGCAGCAGGCCCGCGAACCCCTGCCGCCGGTCGAGGTCTCGCCCGACCAATCCCGCAAGCAGACCAGGCCGTTCCGGGAAGCGCAAAGCACGCGCCGCGCGGCCGTGCGCAGGCCTGCTGCCGCGCCCAAGCCGGCCGTGCCGGCAGCGACGGCGCAAACGCCGCTCAACTCCAATGCAGTCGCCGAGAGCGCCTCGCGGCTCGGCCTGACGGTGCGGCAGACGCCGGCGACCGTCGAGGTGATCTCGGCCGAAACCATGCGCGAACAGGGCTATCGCACCGCGTCGGAGGTGGCGCAGGGCGCAGTGGGCGTCACCTCTGGCGACAATCCCGCCGAGCCCTCCGCCTTCTCCATGCGCGGTTTCACCAACAGCCAGATCAACACGCTCTATAACGGCATCAAGATCGGCCCGCAGAACATGACCTCGCGGATCATGGACACCGCCAATCTTGAAGCGGTGGAATTCCTGAAGGGCCCGGCCTCGCTGATCTCGGGCGAGGGCGCCGCCGGCGGCGCAATCAACTTCGTCACCAGGCAGCCGCATACAGGGGCGATCCGGAACGAAGCCGATTTCTCCTGGGACTCGCTGAACTCGTTCCGCGCCCATTACGGCTCCGGCGGCAGCACCCATGTGCAGGGCCTCGACTACCGCTTCGACATCAGTCGCTCCTCGCTCAACGGCTTTGCCGACGACACCAACACCAGGATGCTCGACGCTTCGGGCCAGCTCAACTACCGGATCTCCGACAGCCTCAAGATCTGGGGCGCGATCGAGTACCGCGAGGACCGCTCGAAAGCCTATTGGGGCGCGCCGCTGGTGCCGATCGCTTTCAGCGGCTCGCATGCGACGAGCGGCATCGTCTCCGGGAATTACGTCTCGAACTACAACGGAACCGATCTCGGTGCCGTCACCATCGACGACCGCACCTTCAACACCAATTACAACGTCCTCGACAACCGGAACGTCGCACAGGAGGTGTGGCTGCGCGGCGGCTTCGAGCTGAAGCTTGCGCCTGACCTGACGCTGAAGAGCCAAGCCTATGGTTACGGCGCCGAGCGCAGCTGGTTCAACAACGAGGTCGAGGCGTTCAACTCCGGGACGAACCTGGTCGATCGTGAGCGCTTCTACGTCGCACACAGCCAGCGCCTCGTCGGCAACATCACCGACTTGATCTGGGACGGGAACATCGCGGGTTTCGACAACCGGCTGGTGACGACGCTGTCGTCAAGCTATCTCGATTTCGTCAGGCCGGGCGCCGCGAATTTCCCTGGCAATTCCGTTTCGCTGATCGATCCGAATCGCGGCTTCTACGGCCTGCTCACGACGCAGCAGCAGACCGCGCGGATCGACAACGAGGCACTGTCGTTCGAGGACCGGCTGAAGCTGACGCGCAGCTTCGCCCTGGTCGGCGGTCTGCGCGTCGAGCATATCGGGCTCGACCGCAATTCGACCGACAAGAACGGCCTGGAGAAAGCGGGCTTCCCGTTCTCGAAGGACTGGGCGCCGGTGACCGGCCGTATCGGCTACACCTGGGAGGCGGTGCCAGGCCTGACCTTCTTCAGCCAGTATGCGACCGGCGCCGACGTCTCCGCGAACACCAGCTTTCTGCTGTCGCCGGCCCAGCCGCTCGATCTCACGACCGCGCGCACTTACGAGACCGGCGTCAAGCATCTGTTCTGGGACAACAGGGCAGAGTGGTCGTTCTCGGCCTACGACATCGCGCGTAAGAACGTCTACGCCGCGGCCGGCGGCGTGGCGCTCAACATCGCCGGGCGGCAGGAATCGAGGGGCGTGGAATTCGCCGCCGCAGTGCGGCCGATCGAGCCGCTGCGGCTGTGGGGCAACATCGCCTATGTCGATGCACGCTATGCCGACTACAATTTCGCCGGTGGCTCGTTCTCCGGCAATACGCCGCCCAACGTGCCGCGCGTCGTCGCCAATGCCGGCGCAGCCTACCGCTTCTTCACGCCGTGGCCGGTGGAACTCGGCATCACCGGTCGTCATGTCGGCGACCGCTACAACACCGATGCCAATGTGGTGACGATGAAGGCTTACACCGTGGCTGACGTCTATGCCTTCGTCGACATTCCCAAGACCGTGTTCAATGCAGTCGAGCAGGCTCGCCTGACCCTCCGCGTGCGCAACATCACCGACAGGCGCTACGCGGTCTGGGGCGATCCGTTCTATCCCGATCAGATCCTGCTCGGCACGCCCAGGACCTACGAGCTCTCCGCCGCGTTCAAGTGGTAGGCCTGAACGGATGATGCGCGCGATCGTCCTCTTGCACCGCTGGCTCGGCGTCGCGTTCTGCCTGCTGTTCGCGATGTGGTTTGCGACGGGAATCGTGATGCACTTCGTGCCGTTCCCGTCGCTCACGGAAATGGAGCGCTTTGCCGGCCTTGCCCCAGTGGATCCTGGGCAGGTCCGACTGGCGGTCCACGACGCGGTGGCCGCCAGCGAGATCAAGGATGCCACGCGCGTTCGGCTGATCCAGCGGAGTGACGGACCGGCCTACGTCGTGTCGGGACCATCGGGCGTGCGCGCCGTTCGCGCCTCCGATGGACAGGATGCACGATTGGCATCGTCCGGCGTCGCGCTGGCGATCGCGCAGGATCACGCCCGCCGCCGTGGTCTCGATGCCGGCCGAGCCGCGTTCAGCGCGCGCTCCGACCATGATCAATGGAGCGTGCCGAACGGCTTCGATCGTCATCGGCCCTTGTTTCGTGTTGCCCTCGGCGATGCCGCGGGAACGGAAGTCTATGTCTCGTCGCGCACCGGCGAGGTTGTGCTCGATACCACGCGAGGCGAGCGCGGCTGGAATTGGGCGGGCAGTGTGCTGCACTGGATCTATCCAACGGTCCTGCGCAGCAACTGGTCCCTGTGGGACCGCGTCGTCTGGACGCTGTCGCTGCTGGCCATGCTGGCAGCCTTGCTGGGCGCTGTGCTCGGCACTATACGGCTCAAAATGCGAGGCCGCCGGATCTCGACACCCTATCGCGGCTGGCACGCGCTGCATCATCTCATCGGCCTGGTGGCCACGGCGTTTGTGCTGACCTGGATCTTCAGCGGCTGGCTCTCGATGGACCACGGCCGCTTGTTCTCGCGCGGGGAGCTGAGGCACGCCGAAGCCGCCGTGATCAATGCTCCGCCGGATTGGGCGACGGTCACCTCGCTCGATCGAGAGCCGATATCGTTCGCGGCCCGCGAGGTCGAATGGTTCGCTTTCAACGGCAATCTCTACCGTCGCGAGCGCGTGAGCCTCGACAGGCAGATCCTGGTCGGCGGACGTGAAGCGGCACGCGATGGACGCGCGGAATTCCTCAGCGCGCCGGAAGTTCAGGGTCTCGTAAGCCGACTTGCTGCCGGATGCGATATGCCGTCCGTTCTTGCCGCAGAGGAGGACTACCGCACGCATCCCGCACTTCCGGGCGCTCCGGTCTACCGCGCCCGCTGCGGCGAGCTCTGGTTCGATATCGATGGTGCCGACGGCCGCGTGCTGCAACGGCTGGACGCCTCGCGGCGCGCCTATCGCTGGTTCCACAGCGCACTCCACACGTTCGATCTTCCGTTTCTGCTGGCGCATCCGCGTTTGCGCGACATCCTGATTGTCGGGCTCTGCTGCCTCGGATTGATGTTCTCCGTCACCGGCATCGTCATCGGCTGGCGACGCCTGCGCTCGACCTTTGCGGCTTAACGCGCCTCGGCGACGCGTGCGGCGGTCGCCGGTGACTAACCTCTCCCCGACGGGGAGAGGTCGGATTGCCCTGGCGATGCGAAGCATCGTCTCAGCGCAATCCGGGTGAGGGGCTTCGGTACTCAGCGAGACCAGATCCCCTCACCCGGACCGCATCTTCGATGCGCTCCGATCTCTCCCTGCGGGAGAGGTGAATCGAGCTGAGCGCACATCGATTCAACCAAAGCTCATCCTGCTCTAATCCAGTCCGGTCTTGCCCGGCGCCCAATACGCTTTTGCCTTGATCCGTGCCGGCGCGACGCCGGCGGCCTTCAAAGCGCGGCTGACGTGCTGGATCGAGGACGCCTTGCCTGTCAGCACGAACTGGGCCCGGTTTGCGGCAAGGCGCAGCATTTCCGCCTCGACTTTCGCAAGATGATCCTCGCCGCTACTGCGCGCGACCAGCCGCGACTCGCCGAGCGACATGGCATCCAGCACCTGCCGCGCTGCTGCGACATCCGTGGCCTCGAACATATGGAGCGAACCGCCGGCCTGCATCGTCCCGCGTAGCGCCGCCGCAAGGCCGAACGACGTCTCGTCGCCGAACAGGACGACAGGCGCCGCGAGTCCGGCAAGATCGAGCGAGCGTCGCGGACCGAAGAGGCGGCAAGCTCCGCCTTCGCGCAAGTTGTCCGCCCATCGGCTGCCGGGTCCGTCGCCATGCATAAAGGCGAGGAGGCGTGTCCGGCCGCGGCCGCTGTCCCACGACATCGGCGTGTAGGTGCGCGCGCTCAAGCCCGTGCCCATCGCGATCTGGATCTTCTGGCCGGCGGCCCAGGCGATGTCCTTGAGGGCATCGCCTTCGAGCTCGATGAGTCGAAAGCGTGGCGACAGGGACTCGATGGCGGCGACGCGCGCAGGGCGCATCAGCCACCGCAGCAACATCCGCGTGACGCGCCCTTGTCGCTGTGGCGAACCGGAGATATGCGGTGTCTGACCGGGCTCGTTCAGGATCTGGCTCCCCGGCTATCTGGTCTTGATCGTGAGTTCGTTGCCGCGGTCGGAATTGAACGGCAGCGCGAGGGAGAGATAGCCGTTGCCGGGATCGCGCACGTAATCGATATAGCCGGAGGCTTCCGCGAACGCGTTCTCGCCGACGATCACGGCGCCTTGCTTCAGATGCGGTTCGAGCACCTTGAGCACGGGGAGATAGAGCGTGAAGGCGCCGTCGAGCATCACCATGTCGATCTCGTCGAGGCCCGCGCTCAGCGTTTCGCGGGCATCGCCAAGCCTGAATTCGACCAGGTCGTCGAGCCCGGCTGCAGCGAGGTTGGCGCGGGCACGCTCGATCTTGCCGGGTTCGAGATCAGTCCCGATCAAGCGACCGCCGCCCATGTCGCGCAAGGCGGCGGCCATGTAGATGGCGGAAATTCCCATTGAAGATCCAAACTCCACAATGCGCGTGGCCTTGCAGGCACGGGCGCATAGGTAGAGAAAGCACCCGAATTCGGGGGAGACATTCAGGAAATTGCCCGCCAGCCCGCGATAGACTCCCGCGAGGTCCCTGGTCTCGCTTTCGATAAACGATCTGATCATGCTCGGGTGATCGCTCGCCTCGCTCATCTGGGTTTGCATCAGGGGCGCGTCGGCCGCCTCGGCTTCCCGATGAAGGCGAAGGAGAACGTCGGCGACGCGGCCGTTGGTCAGGGAGTTCATGCTCCAGGCTCCGGAAAATGCGCCCGCCGGGCGCTACGGGACCCTGGATACGAAATGGTCCTTCGGACCGCATTCCGCGAACGCGACAATCGATTGCGAATTCTGGTCAGTGTGAGCCGATGCGGCGTTCGGCCAGATATCGCGCCGGCGGCTTGCCCAGCACCTTGCGGAACATGGTGACGAAGGCGCTGGCCCCCTCATAGCCGAGATCCAGCGCCACGGCCTGGACCGACACGCCCTGGTCGAGACGCTGAAGCGCGATGAGGATATGGAGTTGCCGACGCCAGCGGCCGAAGCTCATGCCCGTCTCGCGATGCAGGATGCGGGTGAGGGTGCGCGGAGCAACGGCCATGCGCCGGCTCCAGTCCTCGATGGTCGCGCGATCGGAAGGGTCGGCCATCATCGCGCCGGCGATCCGGCGCAGCCTGGCATCGGCCGGCATGGGGAAACGCAGCTCTTCGGCGCGGGCCAGCGACAGCTGGTCGAGCAGCACCGCCGCGATCCTGCCGTCAGCTCCGTCGAGATCGTACATGACGGGCATGTGGGTGGCATGCACCAGCAAACGTTCGAGCAACGGCGAGATCGAGAGCGCGCAGCATTGCCGCGGCAATGTCGGCACCGCATCCGGCTCGATGAACAGGCAATGCATCTCGACGTCGCCGGCGACGCTCACGCTGTGCGGTACATGGCCGGGGATCCACACCGCACAGCGTGGCGGCACGATCCAGACGCCGCGCTCGGCCTCCAGCCTGACGAGGCCGCGCATGGTCAGGACGAGCTCGTCCTTGCGATGCTCGTGCATGGCCAGCTCGATGCCCTTGGTGATCATGTGGCCGCCGAAGGCGGCGATGGGGCGTGGCACGGTTTCAGGGTCGAAATCTCCAAGATCGTCGGGGCGAATATGGTCGTCGTGGAGCGTGAAGAAGGGCATAGTGAAGGGTGAACGATCGGAATGGGAGTGGCTGGTCCAGGTCATATCTGGCCCGCGATCGCCACTTTCAACGCAGGGCCTCCGAGTCTCGATCGTTTCTAACCAGTTCGGCTCCGCCGTTGCTTCGACGCGTCGTCGGGCCGGGCATCGTGCTCGCTTACTGATCGTACAATAAAGAGAGGCAGAGCCGACCACCGTGCATAGCTCGTGGGCGCCCAGCGGTCCCGCGTCGCCGTCCGGCCGCCTGGAAATTAGACAGATGATCTCCAACCCTCGGATTGCAGTGCAGCGAGCGTCGCGTTTTGCGCGGAGAAATCCGTGCTGCGCTGCACTTTTGCGGTGGGGACGCAGGTCGCGTTGGCGTGCTGTCTGCGCAGGCAGCGCTGCACCAAAACGTGCAGGACGCGCCGCGCCGACCGCGCGCTGGCGCAGTGGATTGCGACACCGCTGGCCCTATCCCGCACCCATCACTCTGTCGCACGCTCGCAGACGGTGGCATGACAGGCAATGCATGATGAAGCGCGCGCGAGGTTGCGATGAACGGGAACGACCCGGCGTCCGGTTCGGACGTCGCACGTAGCTGACCCCACACATGAGCTCCTCCGAACATCATTGGGAAGTCGGCACGGATATCGGCGGCACTTTCACCGATATCATCGCGATCCGGCGCGATTCCTCCGAGGCGCGGATTGCAAAGGTGCCGTCGCGCCCCGACGCTCCGGTTCAGGCGATGCTGGAGGCGATCGAGGCGGTGGGCCTGCGCAAGAGCGAGGTCAAGCGCTTCGTTCATGGCACCACGCGCGTGACCAACGCCATCGTCGAGGGCCGCTTGCCGAAGGTGGCGCTGGTCGCGACCGAAGGCTTTGCCGATGTGCTCGAAATCGCACGCTACCGCCGCCGCGATCTCTACCGTCTCGACATTCCCCCGAAATCGCCGCCGCTGGTGCCGCCGGAGCGCTGCTTCAGCCTGGCCGAGCGCCTCGATCACGAGGGGCGGGTCCTCAAGCCGCTGGAGCAGGCTGAGATCGAGCGTCTGGTCGCCTGGCTGAAGGCGACCGGCGTTCAGAGCGTCGCGGTGGCTCTGCTTCATGCTTATGCCAACCCCGTGCACGAGAAGATGCTCGGCGAGCGCCTCAAGAACGTCGTCGCCCATGTCTCGCTGTCGCACGAGATCAATCCCGAGGCGCGCGAATATGAGCGGACCTCGGCGACCGTGTTCAATGCGGCCGCGATGCCGATCGCGGTGGAATACCTCAGCGAGCTGGAGCAGCGGCTGCCGATCGGGCCGGGCCTGCAGGTGTTTCATTCCGCCGGTGCCATGATCCCGATCTCGGCGGTGAAGCGGCGCCCGCTGGTGATGGCGATGTCGGGCCCGGCGGCCGGCGTGTCGGCCTCGGTGAGCATCGCCCGCCAGCTCGGCACCTCGCGCATGCTGACCTTCGACATGGGCGGCACCACCACCGATGTCTGCCTGATCGTGAACGGCCAGGCCGAGATGACCGACGGCCGCATGCTCGGCGACAAGCCGCTGCGCCAGCCGATGCTTGCGGTTCATTCGATCGGCGCGGGCGGCGGGTCGATCGTCCGCCACGGTCCCGGCGGCCTGACGGTCGGACCGGAGAGCGCCGGCTCCGAGCCGGGCCCGGCCTGCTACGGCCGGGGCGGCCTCGAGCCGACCATCACCGACGCCAATGCGGTGCTCGGCTATCTCAATCCCGCGACCAAGCTCGGCGACCGGATCGGCATCGATCTCGAAGCCGCCGGGCGCGTGATCGAGCCGATCGCGCACGCGCTGGGCATGAGCCTGACCAGAACGGCGCTTGGCATCATCAAGGTCGCAAACGCGACGATGGCCCGTGCGCTGCGCCGCGTCACGGTCGAGCGCGGCATCGACGGACGCGACTGCACGCTGCTCGCCTTCGGCGGTGGCGGCCCGATGCACGCCGCCGGCCTTGCCGATCTCTACGGGATTGCAGAGGTCGTCGTGCCCAGTGCATCGAGCGCGTTCTCGGCGCTGGGCTGCCTCACCGCCGATTTCAGCTTCCTGCAGCAGCAGACCTTGCGCGCGGCGCTCGACGGCATCGACCTGGCGCGCGTATCGGAGCGCATTGGGACGCTGATCGACGATGCCTCAGGGCCGCTGATCGCCAACGCCGTTTTGCGGTCGGAAATCCAGGTCGAGCTGGTCGCGCTGATGCGTTACGCGGCGCAGAACGATGCCATTCCGGTCTCCTTTACGCTGCCGCTGGACGTGGCGAAGCTCAAGAAAGATTTCCTGGCGCGACATCACGAACTGTTCGGCTACGCGACGAGCGAGCCTTGCGTCATCGAATCCGTGCGGGTCCAGGCGCGCCGCCCATCCACGACCGTCGTGAGCCGGCCGGCGGTGGCGATAAGGGCGGTGTCATCAGGTACGCGAACCTGCTCGTTCGACGACCTCCATGGGATCGAGACCGCGATCGTCGATCGTGCCGCGATGACCGATATCGTCAGCGGTCCCGCGATCATCGAGGATGCGTGGTCGACCGTGGTGGTGCCGCCCGGCTGGGAGGCGAAGCCTGATGCCGGTGGCAATCTGTTCCTGACGCGGAGGGCCGCATGACGCTCGATCCGTTCGTCGTCGAGGTCATCAGGCACGGCCTCTCCGCGGCGGCGGAGGAGATGAGTCTCGTCATGACGCGCTCGGCGCGCTCGCCGCTGCTGCGTGAGGCCGGCGACCTGTCGTCCGCGATCACCGACGGCCATGGAGGCCTGGTCGGGCAGGGCCGCGACATTCCGATCCATCTCGGCGCGATGGCCTATACCATCCCTGAATTGCTGAAGGTGATGCCGCGCGACAGCCTGAACGACGGTGACGTCGTGATCTACAATGTCGGTGCGCTCGGCGGCAATCACCTCAACGACGTCAAGGTGGTGCGGCCCGTCTTTGTCGACGGCGAGATCGTGGCGTTCGCGGTCAGCCTCGCGCATTGGCCCGACATCGGCGGCACCTGGCCCGGCAGCTATTTTTCCAAGGCCATCGACACCTTCCAGGAGGCGATGCGGATTCCGCCGGTGCTGATCGCGACCGCGGCCGGTGTCAATGCGCCGATCGTGCAACTGCTGAAGGCCAACATCCGTGACGCCGAATCCGGGGAGGGTGATCTGCTTGCTCAGATCGCAGCGACCAAGGCGGGCGAGCGGCGCATCGTCGACCTCTGCCGCGAGCACGGCAAGGCGGTGTTCATGGCGACGCAGTCGCGCCTGCACGATCTCTCCGAAATCGAGATGCGGGAGGCGCTCCGCGCGCTGCCAGACGGCGTCTACGAGGGCGAGGACTATCTGGACGACGGCAGCGACAACAACGCGCCCGCGCGCATCCATGTGAAGATCACGATCGCGGGCGACGAGGCGACCTTCGACCTCTCCGGAAGCTGCGACCGCGTCTCGAACTTCTGCAACACGACCCCGTTCATGGCGCGTTCCGCCGTCGCCTATGCCGCGCGCATCATGAGCGGGCGGGACATGCAGCAGAACGCGGGCGCGCTCCGGCCGTTGACCATCATCACGCGTCCGGGGTCGATCCTGGAGCCGGGCTGGTCGGCGTCGGTCGCCGCCGGTAATCACGAGACCTCGATGCGCATCGTCGATGCGATCTTCCGCGCGATGCAGGACACCATCCCCGAACGTTTGTCGGCAGGCGGGGCGACCACCGCAGGTGTCCTGTTCTTTGCGCAGCCGCGGCAGGACGGCTCGTGGAAGATGCTCTATGAGGTCCATGGCGGCGGCGAAGGCGCGCGGCATGACCGGGACGGCATCTCGGCAACGCGGGTGCATCTGTCCAATACCTCGAATACGCCGGTCGAGGTGATCGAGGCGAATTACGCAATCCGCCTGGAGCAGCAATCCATTCGCCGGCAGTCCGGCGGCACTGGCGCCCACCGCGGCGGCGATGGCGTCGTGCGCGTCTACCGCATTCTGGCTCCATCGATGCATCTGACCACCTGCATCGAGCGCATGGTGATCCCGCCGTTCGGCATGCAGGGCGGAAAGCCCGGCAAGCCGTGCCGCATCTCGCTGATCCGACATGGCGCAAATGTCGCAATCGACGGCAAGTCGAACCTGGTGTTGCAGCAAGGCGATCTCCTGACCGTCGAGACCTGCGGCGGTGGGGGCTACGGCATTGGAGCTGCGGAATGAGGGGATTGCCATGAGCCGATTGTTGCGAACCGGGCTGAATGCCGGCGACAGCGCGCCCATGGCCGTGGTCGGCGGCGAGGGCGTCTATTTTCATCTTGCGGACGGGCGCAAGCTGATCGACGGCAGCAATACCGGCGGTGGGCTGGGGCACCGCCATCCCGCCATGGTGGAGGCGATCCGCCGGGCGGCGGATACGCCCGTCGTCAACGAAGGCTGGACCTGGATCGGCCGCGAGCAGGCAGCGGACGATCTAATGGCCATGGCGTTCGAGGGCGAAGAGGATTGGGTCGGCGCGGTACGCTTCTGCATCAGCGGCAGCGAGGCCAACGACATGGCGCTGTCGCTCTGTCAGGCATTGACGCAGCGCGCACCGCTCGCGACGCGCGAGCGGGCCTATCACGGCATCACCGGCCTGTCGCGCAGCATGACGGTGCAGCCGCAATGGCATGGCGGCCTTGCGGTGCATGCCGGCGGCTCGAAGCTGCCGGCGCCCATGGCGCCGGTGCGGATCCTGCCGGCACCGGATGGCGCTATCTACGGCGCGCCGGCCAACAATACGTCGCCCAGCGAGTATCTCGCAGCCGCGCCGCGCCTCTTGTCGGACACGGCGGCGACGATCATCGACTACACCCAAGGCGGCATCTACTACGATGGCGCCTATCAGGACGAAGTGGCGAAGTGCGCGCGGCAGGCGGGCTCGTACTGGATCGCCGACGAGGTCGTCACCGGCGCGGGCCGTGCCGGGCGCTGGTTCGCGTTTCAAGGGGCACAAAGTCGCCCTGATATCGTGACTCTCGGCAAATCGCTCGGCGGGGGCGCGGCCGCCGTTGCCGCCGTCGTGGTGTCGAAGGAGATCGTCGAGCGGTTGAAGGGCACGAGCTGGCAGAACTATGGCACGCTGCGCGGTCATCCGATTAGCATGGCGGCCGTCAGCGCCTATCTCAAAGTTGTCACCGAGGAGAAGATTCTGGAGCACGTGCGGCGCCTCGAGCAGCTGTTCGTCCGCCGCCTGCTCGCGATCGCGCAGAAGCATCCCAGCGTGCGGCGCGTCGCGGGGCAGGGGTTGCATTGGACGGTGGAGCTGCACGGACCGGATTGGCGCTCCTGGCATGCGGACACCACCGAGGTGCCGATCGCCTCGCGCGTTGCGGAGCGCGCGCTCGAGGCCGGTGCCGTGATCGGAACCAGCGGCGAGCAGACCTCGCTGTTCCTGGCGCCGCCGCTCGTCATCTCCGAGCGCGAGGCCGAGCTGCTTTTGGACGCGCTCGACCATGGCCTCGATGTTGCCGATGAGGAGCACGGGTGAGTGCGGATCACGCCACGCACATCATGTCGGCGCGCAGGCATCCGGCTGGAAATTCCGGGCGAGGCTGCGTTAAGCTGCCCGCGCCGGCACGTCGCTGAAGCTGCGGCTTCGTCCGAGAGATCACCAGGAAATCGCTGATGCGTATCGTCAATGTTGCCGCTGCCCAGATGGGCCCGATTCAGAAGGCCGACAGCCGCGAGGCCGTGGTCAACCGCATGATCGCCCTGATGGACGAAGCCAAGAGCAAGGGCGCCGACCTGATCGTCTATCCCGAGCTTGCGCTGACGACGTTCTTCCCGCGCTGGTACGTGGAGGACCGTTCCGAGTTCGACATCTGGTTCGAGCGCGAGATGCCGAACGCGGCGACGAGGCCGCTGTTCGAGCGCGCGGCACAGCACGGCATCGCGATGAATTTCGGCTATGCGGAGCTGACGCCCGACGGCCATCACTTCAACACCGCCATCCTCACCGACAAGTCCGGCAAGATCGTCGGCAAGTACCGCAAGGTGCATCTGCCGGGCCATGTCGAGTACGACACCAAGCGTTCGCACCAGCATCTCGAGAAACGCTATTTCGAGCCCGGCGATCTCGGCTTCCCGGTCTGGCGGGAGCTTGGCGGCATCATCGGCATGGCGATCTGCAACGATCGGCGTTGGCCGGAAACCTATCGCGTCATGGGCCTGCAGGGTGTCGAGATGGTGCTGATCGGCTACAACACGCCGTCGGTGAATGCGGAGAAGAGCGAGGAGGGCGTCGAGAAGCGCCTGTTCCACAATCGATTGTCGGTGCAGGCCGGCGCTTATCAGAACGCGACCTGGGTGGTCGCGGTCGCCAAGGCCGGCAATGAGGATGGTCACCCGCTGTTCGGCGGCAGCCTGATCGTCGATCCCAATGGCGAGATCGTTGCGGAGGCCAAGACCGACGATGACGAGGTCCTCGTCCACGCCTGCGACCTTGATGCGACGGTCTTCGGCAAGACCACGATCTTCGATTTCGCCCGGCATCGCCGCATCGAGCATTACAGCCTGATCACCAGCCGGACCGGCGCGGTGCCGCCGCCGGAGAGGTGACGCCGATGGCCGGCAAGAGCATATCGCTGCGCGAACTGGACCCCCGGGATCGCTACAAGCTGCTCTGCGGCGTGGTGGTGCCGCGGCCGATCGCGCTGGTGACGACGCTCGACGAGAACGGGGCCGTCAATGCCGCGCCGTTCAGCTTCTTCAACGTGTTCTCCGAAAGCCCCGCACTGATCGTGCTCGGGCTCCAGCACAAGCCGGATCACTCGCCCAAGGACACGACCCGCAACATCCACCGCGATGGCGAGTTCGTGGTTCACATGGTGGATGAGGCTTTGTCGGCGGCGATGAACGATTGCGCGGTCGACTTTCCCTCCGGCGATAGCGAGGTTGCCGCGACCGGGCTGGCCACGCTCGCCTCCGTCGACGTGAAGGTGCCGCGCCTTGCCGCTGCGCCCTTCGCGCTCGAATGCCGGCGCCAGATCGTGTTGACCTTCTCGCCGGATCGCGAGCTCCTGGTCGGCGAGGTGCTCAGGGTTCATGTCCGCGACGGGCTGGTCGATGAGGCCAACATGTATGTCGACCTCGACGCCTACCGGCCGATCGGCCGCATGTTCGGCAATCTCTACACGACCCAGCGAGATACGTTTTCACTGACCCGCGAGAGCCATGCACAATGGCTGGCGCGGCGGGCCACCAAAGAGCTGAAGGACGCCTAGTGAGCCGAGAATTGCACCGTACCCACTGCCATGGTGACGGCCGCCTGCGTCGGGTCGATCACGGCAATGCCGAGCGCGTCCTCCAGCGGACGGCGGTGGCGCGCCATGCCGGCGCAGCCCATCACGATGGCCCGGGCGCCGTCCTCGTCGCGCAGCGCGCGGCCGACCTCGATCATCTTGGCCAGCGTTCCTTCGCCCGACGCGGTTTCGGCGACGCTCATGTTCAGCGGCCGTTCGCCCGCGAGGCGCTCCGTCAATCCCATCTGCCGGAGATAGCGCATGTGCCGGGGGATCGAGCGCTGGGCGATCGCGATGACGCCGAAAGTCTCGGCGCGGGCGAGTGCGGTCAGCACGCCGCATTCGGCAATGCCGAACACGGGCCGGTCGGTGCCTTCTCGGCAGACCTGAAGGCCGGGGTCGCTGTAGCAGGCGATGACGAAGGCCGCCGAGCTGTTGTCGCTTTCGACCAGCCGGCGCAGCGGCATCGCGACGCTGTCGACGTCGGCCTGGCTCTCGATCCCGAACGGACCTTCCGCCAGCGTCCGGCAGACCACCTCCGGCCCGCGCTCGAACTCGAGCGGCTTCAGCGCATCCTCCAGCCCTTGCGTGACGGCGGGGTTGGAGTTCGGATTGATGACGAGAATGCGCGGCCGGGACATGACGGTCTTCCCTTACGAAATTTCGAGTACGTGCCTTGAGCCTATCACGGAGTGCCTCATGACTGAACCCGCTTACGACCTGATCATCCGCGGCGGCCGCATCGCCACCACCACGGACGTCTTCGAGGCCGACGTCGCCATCACAGGCGAGACCATCGCGGCCGTCGGTAAGCGCCTTCCGGCGGCAAAGCGCGAGATCGATGCGCGCGGCAAGCTGGTGCTGCCCGGCGGCGTCGATAGCCACGCCCATATCGAGCAGCTGTCGGCCGCCGGCATCATGAATGCCGACACCTTCGAGAGTGCGACCGTCTCCGCCGCGTTCGGTGGCACCACCACCGTGATCCCGTTCGCGGCCCAGCATGTGGGTATGAAGCTGCCGCAGGTGGTGGAAGACTATCACGCGCTGGCCAGGAAGGGCGCGGTGATCGACTACGCCTTTCACATGATCATCGCGGATGCGACCAAGGAGACGGTCGAGGAGCACATCCCGGCGCTGGTGAAGCAGGGCCATGCCTCGATCAAGATCTTCATGACCTATGACCGGCTCAAGGTCGACGACGAGCCCTTGCTCGACATTCTGCTGGCCGCGCGCCAGTCCGGCGCGATGCTCTGTGCCCATGCCGAAAATCACGGCATCATCGCCTGGATGGTGAAGCGTTTGCTTTCGCGCGGCTACACCATGCCGAAATATCACGCCGTCAGCCACGCCCGCGTGTCGGAGGCCGAAGCCTTCACCCGGCTGATCGGCATGGCGGCGCTGATCGATCAGCCCATCATGATCTTCCATGTCTCGACCGCCGAAGGCGCCAAGGTCATCCGCGACGCGCGCGGGCAGGGGCTCAAGGTGTTCGCCGAGACGTGCCCGCAATACCTGTTCCTCACCGCTGGCGATCTCGACAAGCCTGGCGCCGAGGGTGCGAAATGGATGTGCAGCCCGCCGCCGCGCACGCATGCGGACCAGGAGGCACTGTGGCAGGCGCTCGCGCTCGGCGATCTCCAGACGATTTCCTCCGACCACGCGCCGTATCGCTATGACGAGACCGGTAAGCTGCGCGCCGGTCCCAATCCGAACTTCAAGCAGGTTGCCAACGGGCTGCCGGGGCTTGAGCTGCGGCTGCCGCTGCTGTTCGACGCGATGGTGTCGAAGGGACGGCTGGGCCTGGAAAAATTCGTCGAGCTGACCGCGACCGCGCCGGCAAAAATCTACAATCTGCATCCGCGCAAAGGCTCGATCGCGGTCGGCGCCGACGCCGATATCGCGATCTGGGATCCCAACCGCGAGACCGTGATCGCCGACGAGATGATGCACGACCTCGCCGGCTACACGCCGTTCGCGGGCCGCAAGCTGAAGGGATGGCCGGTGACGACGCTCTCGCGCGGCCGGGTGATCATCGACGGCAACAAGTGCCTCGCGTCCGCCGGCAGCGGAAAGTTTTTGGCGCGCAGCGGCGGCGAGGCGGCAAAGCCGACCGGCCGGCTCGTCGCCGACATGGATCCGGAACGGAATTTCGGGGCAAAACTGCTGTGACGGCGGATCGCGCGCGATGAAGATCGTCATCTTCGGCGGCACCGGCTTTGTCGGCCTCAATCTCGCCGAGGTGCTGCTCGCGCGCGGACACGAGGTGACGCTGCATGACCGTGCGCCGCTGCCGCCGGCTGCGCAGCGATCCATGGCCGATCATCACGAGCGGCTCAAGGTCGTGCTGGGCGACGTCACCGACGCCGAGGCCATCGACGCTCTCATCGCCGAAGGCTGCGACGCGATCGTGCTGGGCGCCGCGGTCACCGCGGGCGATGAGCTTGAACGCGCATCGCCGGCGCGCGTTCTCGAGATCAACGTGATGGCCCAGATCCCGATTCTGCAAGCCGCGATCCGCCATGGTGTTCGCCGCCTCGTCAATCTCTCGTCGGCATCGGCTTACGGCCCTGCAGGTCACCGCGTTTCGGTGCTGGACGAGGAGACGCCCTGCGATCCCGTTTCCTTCTACGCGATCAGCAAGTTCACCTCGGAGCGCTCCGTGGCGCGCCATGCCGAGCTCTTTGGCGGTGATTTCCTGAGCGTCCGCTTGAGCGCAGTGTTCGGTCCGTGGGAGCGGCCCGGCTCGGTGCGCGATACGCCGAGCCTCCAGCACCAGATCCTGGCGGCGTTCGCGCGCGGCGAGCCGGCGCTGCTACCCGCGCCGGGGGTGAAGGACTGGACCTACGCGCCCGACGCCGCTGAAGCCGTCGCCGTGCTGATCGAGGCCGAGCGTCCGCGGCATCGTCTCTACAACATCTCCAGCGGCGTGGCATGGTCCGCGCTGCAATGGGGTGAGACCTTTGCGGCCCTGCATCCCGGGCTGCAGTGCCGGCTCGCGGCGCCCGGAGAGAAGACCTTCATCAAGCTCCACGGCGGCGACCGTGCGCCGATGTCGGTCGCGCGGATGGCCGACGAATTCGGCTGGCGCGCCCGGTTCGGCTGCGCGGAGTCGGCAGCCGCGATGAGCGCCTGGTGGATGCAGCACAAGGAGGGGATTTGAGATGCGGCTGCAGGGGCGCACGGCGATCATCACGGGAGCAGGGTCGGGTATCGGCCGCGCCAGCGCAAAACTGTTCGCGGAGGAGGGCGCGCGGCTCGCTCTGGTCGATCGCGATGCGGCGGGCCTTCAGGAAACGCTGAGCCTTGTGAGCGAGGCAACGATCCATGTCGGCGACGTCGGCGATGCCAGTCTCGCCGAAACCGTGGTCAGCGACGTCGTCGGGAGGCACGGGCAGGTCGATGTCCTGATGACCGCCGCCGGCTTCTCCTGCGGCGGCACGGTGCTGACGACGAGCGTGGACGACTGGGACGCGGTGTTCCGCGCCAATGTCGGCGGCACCTGGCTGTGGGCGCGGGCGGCGGTGCCTCACATGCAGCGGCGGAAAAGCGGCTCGATCATCACGCTGGCCTCGCAGCTTGCGATCGCCGGCGGCAAGGGCAACAGCGCCTATATCGCCGCCAAGGGCGCGATCGTCAGCCTGACGCGGACCATGGCGGTGGATTTCGCCACCGACGGCATTCGCGTCAACGCGATCGCGCCGGGCGCGATCGACACGCCGATGCTTCGCCGCAGCTTTGCCCGTCACGCCAATCCGGACGAGGTGCGCGAAGCCTCGCGCAACCGCCACGCCATGAAGCGTTTCGGCGTGCCTGAGGAGATCGCGCAAGCCGCGCTGCATCTCGCCAGCGATGCCTCCTCGTTCACGACCGGGACGGTGATGGTGGTCGACGGAGGCTGGCTCGCGGCATGAGCGACGCGCTGACACAGCTCGAGGCGCAGGTTCGCGCCGATCTCGCCAGGATCGCGCATCCCGGCGCCGCGTGGCTTGAGCCGAAGACCGGGCCGGACGGCAAGCCGGCGCTGGATGTCCTCATCATCGGCGCGGGCCAATCCGGCATCGCGATCGGCTTCGGCTTGATGCGCTCGCGCGTCAGCAACGTCCTGCTGCTCGACAAGGCCGCGGAGGGGAAAGAGGGCCCTTGGCTCACCTATGCCCGAATGCCGACGCTGCGCAGCCCGAAGGACTATACGGGGCCGGACCTCGATATTCCGAGCCTGACCTACCAGTCCTGGCACGAGGCCCGCTTCGGCAGGGAGAGCTGGCAACAACTCGGCCTGATCGAGCGCGAGCATTGGGCGGCGTATCTGCTCTGGGTGCGGCGCACGGTCGGCTTGCCGGTGCGCAATGATTGCGAGCTTCTGGAGATTGCACCGGCGGCTGGTGGCCTGCTCGCCGCGCGCGTGACACAGGCTAGCGCGATCGAGACGCTCTACGCTCGCAAGATTGTGCTGGCGACGGGGCAGGAGGGTATGGGCGGCTGGATCATTCCGGAGCCGCTGCGTCATCTGCCATCGAGTGTGGTCGCAACCGTCGCGGACGATATTGACTTCGAAGGCTTGCGCGGCAAGCGCGTCGCGGTGATCGGCGCGGGTGCATCCGCCTTCGACAATGCGGCGACTGCGTTGGAAGCCGGCGCCGCCGAGGTTCATCTGCTGTGCCGCCGCGCGCAGATCCAGCTGATCCAGCCCTATCGCTGGCTGACCTTCCGCGGCTTCCTGCGTCATCTCAGCGATCTCGACGATGCCTGGCGCTGGCGCTTCATGCGCACCATCCTGGAGATGCGCGAGGGCTTTCCGCAGGCAACCTACGACCGCTGCTCGAGTCACGCCAATTTCACGCTGCACGAGGGCGCGCCGGTCGAAGCCGTGCGTGAGGCCGGCAAAGCGGTGGAGTTGCAGACGCCGCACGGAAGCCTCACCGCTGATTTCGTCATCTGCGGCACCGGCATCGACATGAACTTCGCCGGGCGCGGCGAGCTCGGCCATTTCGCCGGCAATATTGCGACCTGGGCCGATCGCTACCAGCCGCCGGCAGGCGAGCGCAACGAACGGCTCGGCCGCTTCCCCTACCTTGCCGACGATTACGCCTTCACCGAGCGCGTGCCGGGCAAGACGCCATGGATCTCCGATATCCATCTCTTCGCCATCGCCTCCACCATGAGCTTTGGTGCGTCTGGATCCTCGATCAACGCCATGACGACGGCGGTGCCGAAGCTGGTTCACGGCCTGACGCGCGTCCTGTTTCGCGCCGATGTCGTGCGGCACTGGGCCGCGCTCAGCGCCTATGACGTGCCGCAGGCGGTGGTCACGCGGCCTGCGCGAAAAATGGAGGAATTGCAGTGATCACCCATGCGCCGCCGCGACGAAGCGTCCGCAAGCGCGCGCCATGAGACTGGCGCGCAACTTGCTTTCTTCTTAACCTGCCTTGCTGGCGCTCTCGTTCGAAATTCAGGGAAAAACCAATGCGTTTTGTGTCTTTCAGGTCGGCGTCCTCCGTCCTCGCCACCACCGCGCTGTTGCTCATCGCCACCGCGCCTACGCAGGCGCAAACCCGGGCCGAGACGCTGCGTTACGTCACCGGCGCATCCGTCAACACGCTCGATCCCAACATTCCCGGCTCGACGCGCGAATCCTTCGCCCTGAGCATGAGCACCTACGACCGGCTGGTGGCGTTCGGCCGCAAGCAGCTCAACGGCAAATGGGTGTTCGATCTCGACAAGATCACGGGCGAACTCGCCGAATCCTACGAGGTCAGCCCCGACGGCTTGAAGCTCACATTCCGCCTGCGCAAGGACGCCAAGTTCCAGGACGGCTCGCCGGTCACCGCCGAGGACGTGAAATGGTCGCTCGATCGCTGCGTCACCGCGCCGATCCTCGGCAAGGCGCAGTTGCTGACGGGCTCCCTGACGTCGGCCGACCAGTTCAAGGTGATCGATCCCCTGACCATTGAGGTGACGCTGCCCAAGCCCGACAAGCTCGCGCTCCCCAACCTCGCCACCGTCTATCCCATGATCATCAACGCGAAGGTCGCCAAGGAGCACGCAACGCCTGACGATCCCTGGGCGACGGCCTGGCTGAAGGAGCATACCGCCGGCAGCGGCGCCTATGTGATCGAGAGCTTCAAGCCCGGCGAGCAGGTGATCGTCAAGCGCAACGAGGCCTGGAATCGCGGCTCCCCCGACAAGCCGGCCTTCTTCAAGCGCGTGATCATCCAGTCGGTGCCGGAGCCGGCGACCCGCGCCAACCTCGTCGAGCGCGGCGATGCCGATCTCGTCGTCGACCTGCAGGCCAGCGACGTGCAATCGCTGGAGGCCAAAGGCAAGCTCAAGGTGATCTCGACGCCGCAATACAATTCGATCACCTTCGTCTCGATGAACAACCAGATCCCGCCCTTCGACAACGTCAACGTCCGCCGCGCCGTCGCCTTCGCGCTGCCGTATGACGACATGTTCAAGGCCGCCCTGTTCGGCCGCGGCGCGCCGCTGTTCGGCGCGAGCTGGCCGGACGGCAAGCCGTTGAATGGCGTCTATCCGTTCCAGCAGCCGGTGCAGCTGGATCTCGATAAGGCCAGGGAATATCTCAAGGCCGCCGGCCTGCCGGAAGGTTTCTCGACCACCTTCAGCTTCAACGTCGGCCAGGCCTCGACGGCCGAGCCGATGGCGGCGCTGGTCAAGGAGTCGCTTGCCAAGATCGGGATCAAGGTCGACATCCAGAAGCTGCCGGATGCGCAGATGTCGACACAGATCAACGAGAAGAAGCTTCCCTTCTTCACCGAAGGCATCGTCGCCTGGCTGCCGTCGACCGATTACTTCTACCGCAACTTCTACACCGGCAATCAGCGCTGGAATTATAGCTCGATCAACAATCCGGACCTTGCCGCGATCGCGCAGGAAGCCCGCTTCGAGCCGGACAAGGCCAAATACGAGGAAGCCGGCCGCAAGCTCAACGCGATGCATTTCGACCTGATGCCGCAGGTCATGCTGTGGCAGCCGAACCAGGACGCCGTGATGGCCTCGTCGATCGAAGGCTACACCTACGAATTCCATCGTCAGGTCGACTATCGCGATGTCAGCCGCAAGTGATATCGGTAGGCGAGGGAGGCTCTGAACGGCGATGACCGGTCTAGGCGCAACGATGGTGCGGGCGGGCAGGCGGCTCTTGTCGTCGCTGCCGGCGCTGTTCGGCGTGCTGGTCTTCACCTTTCTGCTGATGCGCGTCCTGCCCGGCGACCCCGCCGTGTTCTTCGCCTCGGGGCCCAATGCCGGCAAGGAGGAGATCGAGCAGATCCGCAAGCAGATGGGGCTCGACAAATCGGTGCCGGAGCAGCTGGTGTTCTATCTCTCCGATATCGGCCGCGGCAATCTCGGCCGCTCCATGATGACCGGGCAGCCGGTGCTGAAGGATCTGCGCGAGCGGCTGCCGGCCTCGCTCGAGCTCACCTTCACCGCACTTCTGATCGCGCTCATCGCGGCAGTGCCGCTCGGCGTGCTCGCGGCGCTGCGGCCCGGGTCGATCGTCGATCACGGCGTGCGGCTGTTCTGCGCGCTCGGCGTCTGCGTGCCGACCTTCGTTTCGGGCCTGCTCTTGATCTACGTCTTCTACTATCTGCTCGGGCTCGCGCCCGATCCCACCGGGCGGATCGACGTGTTCACGTCGATGCCGCCACAGCGCACCGGCTTTCTGTTGATCGATTTCCTGCTCGCCGGCGACATCGAGGGTTGGTGGACGGCCTGCAAGCAGTTGATCCTGCCGGCGGTGAGCATGGCGCTGTTCGTGATCGCGCCGCTGGCGCGCATCACCAGGGCCTCGATGCTGGTGTCGCTCGGCAGCGATTTCGTGCGCACCGCGCGCTCGGTCGGATTGTCCTGGCGCAAGGTGGTCGTCACCTACGCGCTGCGGAATGCGATCCTGCCCGTCATCACCATCGCCGGCATCGTGTTCTCGACCATGCTGGGCGCCAATGTGCTGGTGGAGAAGGTGTTCTCCTGGCCGGGCGTCGCCTCCTATGCGCTCGATGCGCTGCTGTCCTCCGACTACGCGCCGGTGCAGGGTTTCGTGCTGCTGATGGCCAGCTTGTTTGTGCTGGTCAATCTGGTCGTGGACATCTGCTACGGCATCGCCGATCCCCGGGTGTCGATCGGATGACCAGCGCAACCCTTCGCCATTCGGTCTGGATCCTGCGCGGCAACCCGCTGACCGCCGTTGCAGCGACCGGCGTGCTCCTGTTCGTCCTGGTCGCGATCTTCGGGCCATGGATCGTGCCCTACGATCCCGTGGCCTCGAATGTCTCGGAGGCCCTGCTGCCGCCAAGCGCGGCGCACATTGCGGGCACGGACCAGCTCGGCCGCGACGTGTTCAGCCGTCTCATTATTGCCGCGCGGCTCGACCTTGCCATCGCCGTCTCCGCGGTCGGCATCTCCTTCCTGATCGGAGCCGTGGTCGGCTCGTTCTGCGGCTATGCCGGCGGCCGGCTCGATCGCGGCGTCGGCCGCTTCGTCGACGTCATGATGGCCTTTCCGCTGTTCGTGCTGGCGATGGCGATGGTCGCGGCGCTCGGCAACCGCATCGAGAACATCGTGATCGCCACCGCGATCATCAATCTTCCCTTCTACATTCGCTTCGCCCGCGCCGAGGTCAATGTGCGCCGCAATGTCGGCTGGGTCGAGGCGGCCCGCGCCTGCGGCGAGAGCCATTTCTCGGTGGTGCTGCGCTTCCTGCTGCCGAACATCCTGCCGGCCATGGCGGTGCAGATCTCGCTCAATCTCGGCTGGGCCATCCTGAATGCCGCCGGTCTGTCCTTCATCGGTCTCGGCGTCAAGCCGCCGACGCCGGAATGGGGCATCATGGTTGCGGAGGGCGCGCGCTTCATCTCGGCGGGACGATGGTGGCTGGTCGCGTTTCCGGGCCTCGCGCTGATGATGGCCGTGCTGTGCTTCAACCTCCTCGGCGACGGCATGCGGGACATTCTCGATCCCCGGATGCGCACATGAGCGAGGCATTGCTAGCGATCGACGATCTCCACGTCACATTCTCGACGCGGCGCGGCATGGTCGAGGCGGTGCGCGGGGTGACGCTCTCGGTCGCGAAAGGCGAGATGCTCGGCCTTGTCGGCGAGAGCGGCTCGGGCAAGTCGGTCACCGGCTTTGCCACGACGCGGTTGCTCGATGCGGCCGGGCGCATCACCGGCGGCAGGATCCTGTTTCGCGGCCAGGACGTGACGAAGCTGCGCGGCGATGACCTCCGTCATCTCCAGGGCGCCGCGATGTCGATGATCTTCCAGAACCCAAGGGCCGCGCTGAACCCGATCCGCGCGATCGGCCTGCAGATCGCGGACGCGATCCTCACCCACAAGAAGATATCGAAGGACGCCGCGCGCGCCGAGGCGCTGGACCTGTTGCGCGCCGTCCAGATCCGCGATCCCGAAGCGCGTATGAACGCCTATCCGCATGAGCTTTCCGGCGGCATGTGCCAGCGCGTCATGATCGCGATCGCGATCTCCTGCAATCCTGCGCTGTTGATCGCGGACGAGCCGACCACCGGCCTCGACGTCACCACCCAGAAAGTGGTGATGGACCTGCTCGCGGACATCGCCGCGGCGCGCGGCATGGCCACCATCCTGATCACGCATGATCTCGGCCTTGCGGCGCGCTATTGCCGCCGCATCGCGGTGATGGAGCGCGGCCGCATCGTCGAGGAGGCTGATCCCAGGACGCTGTTCAGCACGCCCCGGCATGCCTATACGAGACGGCTGGTGGCGGCATCGCCGACCGCGACGTCCCGGATCGAGGATCTCGTGACGGAGGAGGAGCGGGAGCGCCATGCGGCCGTCGTCGGCAAGCCCCGGCCTGAGCTCGCGCACGGCACGCCGCCGCTATTGGAAGTGCGCAAGCTTGGTAAGCGCTTCGACCAGGGCTCCGCGGCCGTTGCCGACTTCTCGATGACGATGGCCGGCGGCGAGAGCGTCGGGCTCGTCGGCGAGTCCGGGTCCGGCAAGAGCACGACGTCGCGGATGATCTGCCGGCTGATCGACCCGAGCGAAGGCGACATCGTATTCGACGGGCATTCGATCGGCCACGTGGCCTCGCGCGACTTTCACCGTTCGCCCCTGCGAAAAGACATCCAGATGGTGTTCCAGGATCCGAACGAGAGCCTCAACCCCCGCTTTACGGCGTTCGATTGTATCGCACACCCCCTGATGCGGCTCGATGGCATGCGCGCAGGCGAGGGCTTGCGCAAACGCGTTGAGGAATGCGCCGAGCGGGTGGGATTGCCACTGGATCTGTTGCCGCGCTTTCCGCACCAGCTCTCAGGCGGCCAGAAGGCCCGCGTCGGCATCGCCCGCGCCATCGCCTGTCGGCCGCGGCTCCTGGTGCTGGACGAGCCGACCGCCGCGCTCGACGTTTCCGTGCAGGCGGTGGTGCTGCAACTGCTCGACCGCCTCAGGCGCGAGAACGACATCGCGCTGCTGTTCGTCAGCCATGATCTCAACGTGGTGCGCATGCTGTGCGACCGCACCATCGTGCTGCGCAATGGCGGCATCGTGGAGCAAGGCGAGAGCCGGGCGCTGTTCGACAACCCGAAGACCGACTACACGCGCAAGCTGGTCGAGGCGATCCCGCACATCGAGACCGGCGCAATGCTGGCGACGGCTCTTTGAGGCCTGGCTTGAGGCTCAAAAGCGGCTCAGGTTGCAATGAGATCCTGCTGGCGAAGGGCCGGTTAGTGGCATACCATTTGCAGGCCAATGGGCTCTGGTTTCACCTGCTCTTGGCCAACGATGGCCGGCATCACGGCATTACTGGGAGGACTTCATGGATCGCAGGACCGTATTGAAGGGACTGGCCGGCGCGGGCGGTCTGGCATTGACCGGCATCTCGGCTCCGGCCATCGCGCAGGGCGCATCCGCGCGGACTCTGCGCTTCGTGCCGCAGGCCAATCTCGCCAATTTCGATCCGATCTGGGGCACGCAATATGTCGTGCGCAATGCCGCCGCGATGGTCTGGGATACCCTCTACGGCATCGACGCGCAGCTGCAGCCGCAGCGCCAGATGGTCGAATCCGAGGAGACCTCGGACGACGGCAAGATCTGGACATTCAAGCTGCGCCCGGGCCTCAAATTCCATGACGGCGAACCGGTGCTGAGCAAGGACGTCGTTGCGAGCCTGTCGCGCTGGGCCGCGCGCGATCCAATGGGCCTGATGATCCTCGCGATCCAGCAGGAACTGACCGCCGTCGACGACCGCACCTTCAAATGGGTCCTGAAGCAGCCCTTCCCGAAAATGCTCTACGCGCTCGCCAAGAACAACGCGCCGTGCTCCTTCGTCATGCCCGAGCGTATCGCCAAGACCGATCCGTTCAAGCAGATCACCGAATATGTCGGCTCCGGCCCGATGAAATTCGCCAAGGGCGAATGGGTGCCCGGCGCGAAGGCCGTGTTCGAGAAGTTCGCCGATTACGTGCCGCGCCAGGAGAAGGCGTCCTGGCTCGCGGGCGGCAAGCAGATGCAGCTCGATCGCGTCGAATGGATCGTGATGCCGGATCCGGCCACCGCTGCCGCGGCGTTGCAGAACGGCGAGGTCGATTGGTGGGAGAACCCGATTGCCGACCTCGTGCCCGTGCTGAAGAAGAACAAGAACATCAGCGTCGATATCGGCGATCCCCTCGGCAATATCGGCTCGTTCCGCATGAACCATCTGTTCGCGCCCTTCAACGACGTGCGGGCGCGGCGCGCGGTGCTGATGGCGCTCAGTCAGGAAGACTATATGCGCGCGATCGTCGGCGACGACACCGCGCTGTGGAAGCCGCTGCCCGGCTTCTTCACGCCGGACACGCCTGTTTATAACGAGCTCGGTGGCGAGATCCTCAAGGGCAAGCGCGATTTCGACGCGGCCAAGAAGCTGCTTGCCGAGAGCGGCTATTCCGGCCAACCGGTGACCTGCCTCGTTGCGCAGGACCAGCCGATCACCAAGGCGCAAGGCGACGTCACCGCGGATCTGTTGAAACGGCTCGGCATGAATGTCGACTTCGTCGCGACCGATTGGGGCACGGTCGGCTCGCGCCGGGCGCAGAAGACGCCGCCGGGGCAGGGCGGCTGGAACATGTTCCACAGCTGGCATGCCGGCGCCGATTGCATCACGCCCGCCGCCTACACCGCCATCCGCGCCAATGGCGAGAAGGCCTGGTTCGGCTGGCCCAACAGCCCGAACACCGAGAAGGAGATCACGGGCTGGTTCGAGGCCAAGAATGTCGAAGAGGAAAAGGCCGCGATCGGCAAGGTCAACAAGGCCGCGCTCGAGGACGTCGTCTACGCGCCGACCGGCTTCTTCCTGACCTACACCGCATGGCGCAAGAACGTTTCCGGCATCACCAAGGGGCCGCTGCCGTTCTTCTGGGGCGTGTCGAAGTCCGCATGATGGTGCGTTGAGGCCAGATGCTCTCCTACATCCTCCGTCGCATCGTCGCGACCTTGCCGGTCATGGCCATCGTCGCGCTGTTCGTGTTCAGCCTGCTCTACATCGCGCCCGGTGATCCCGCCGTGGTGATCGCGGGCGACCAGGCGAGCCCGGAGGATGTGGAGCGCATCCGTCAGAGCCTCGGCCTCGACCGTCCGTTCCTGGTCCAGTTCGGAAGCTGGGTCTGGCGCATCCTACACGGTGATCTCGGCACCTCGATCTTCACCAACCTGCCGGTCTCGGCGATGATCGCCCAGCGTCTCGGACCGACGCTGTCGCTGATGATCGTCACGCTGCTGCTGACGATCATGGTGGCGGTGCCGCTCGGCGTGGTGGCGGCCTGGAAGGCCGGCAGCCTGATCGACCGCATCATCATGGGCTTTGCCGTGTTCGGCTTCTCGCTGCCCGTCTTCGTGGTCGGCTACATGCTCGCCTACATCTTCGCGCTCGAGCTCGAATGGCTGCCGGTGCAGGGCTATACGCCGCTCAACCAGGGCTTCTGGCCGTGGCTGGAGAATCTGATCCTGCCGGCGATCGCGCTCGGCTGTGTCTACATCGCGCTGGTCGCGCGCATCACCCGCGCCGCCATGCTCGAAGTCTTGCAGCAGGACTATATCCGCACCGCCAAGGCCAAGGGCCTCGGGCAGGGCGGCATCCTGTTCATTCACGCGCTCAAGAACGCGGCGGTGCCGATCGTGACCGTGATCGGAATCGGCATCGCGCTCCTGATCGGCGGCGCGGTCGTGACCGAGAGCGTGTTCGCGATCCCCGGCCTCGGCCGGCTCACGATCGATGCGATCCTGCGCCGCGACTATCCGGTCATCCAGGGCATCGTGCTGCTGTTCAGCTTCGTCTACGTCCTCGTCAATCTGATGATCGACGTCATTTACACGCTCGTTGACCCGAGGATCCGCTATTGACCGACGCCACCGTCAATCCGCAATCGCTTCCGGCCGGGCTCGTCCTTGCGCCGCAACTGCCTGAAATCTTGCGGCCGGTCACGATTCGGCGCGGCTTCATCGGGTTTTTGCGCGGCCATCCCACCGTCGCGATCGGCGGCGTGCTGCTGCTGATGCTGGTCCTGATCGCGGTATTCGCGCCCTATCTCGGAACGGTCGATCCGACCGCGCTGGCGCCCGCCAAGCGTACGCGTGCACCCTCGGCCGATTTCTGGTTCGGCACCGACGTGCTCGGCCGCGACATCTATTCGCGCGTGCTGTTTGGGGCGCGGGTCTCGCTCACGGTCGGCCTGTCGGTTGCGATCTTCGCGTCCGCGGCGGGGCTGGCCATTGGCATGGTCTCCGGCTTCATCCGTTGGGCCGACGGCATCCTGATGCGCTTCATGGACGGCCTGATGTCGATCCCGCCGATCCTGCTCGCGATCGCGCTGATGGCGCTGACGCGCGGCAGCGTCGGCAACGTGATCCTGGCGATCACCGTCGCCGAGATCCCGCGCGTCTCGCGTCTCGTCCGCAGCGTCGTGCTGTCGCTGCGTGAGCAGCCCTATGTGGATGCTGCGGTCGCCTGCGGCACGCGGACGCCGATGATCATTCTGCGTCACATCCTGCCGAACACGGTCGCGCCGATGCTGGTGCAGGCGACCTATATCTGCGCCAGCGCCATGATCACCGAGGCGATCCTGTCCTTCATCGGCGCCGGTACGCCGCCGACCATTCCGTCCTGGGGCAACATCATGGCCGAGGGCCGCGCGCTGTGGCAGGTCAAGCCCTATATCGTGTTCTTTCCGGCGGCGTTCCTATCCGTCACCGTGCTCGCCGTGAATCTTCTCGGCGACGGCCTTCGCGATGCGCTCGACCCGCGCATGGCCAAGAGTCTGTGATGGCGTGCCTGTGATGCTGCTTGTGATGGATCGAGGCTGACCGAAATGGCGCTGCTCGAAGTCGAGAACCTGCAGACCCACTTCCGCACGCCCGGCGGTATCAATCGGGCCGTCGACGGCGTGTCCTTCCATGTCAATGAGGGCGAGACACTGGCCATCGTCGGCGAATCCGGCTGCGGCAAGTCGGTGACCTCGATGTCATTGATGCGGCTGATCCCGGAGCCGCCGGGCAGGATCGCGGGCGCCATCCGCTTTGCTGGCAGGGACCTGCTGCAACTCTCGGATCGCGAAATGCGCGCGATCCGCGGCAACGATATCTCGATGATCTTTCAGGAGCCGATGACGAGCCTCAATCCGGTTCTGACCGTCGGCCGCCAGATCCGCGAGACGCTGATGATCCATCAGGGCCTGGACAAGCAGGCCGCCGAGACGCATGCGATCGAGATGCTGACGCTGGTCGGCATTCCCGAACCGAAGCGGCGCGTGCGCGAATATCCGCACCAGCTCTCCGGCGGCATGCGCCAGCGCGTGATGATCGCCATCGCGCTCGCCTGCAATCCAAAGCTCCTGATCGCGGACGAGCCGACCACCGCGCTCGACGTCACCATCCAGGCGCAGATCCTGAAGCTGATGCTGGATCTGAAGCGCCGCGTGGGCGCGGCCATCATCCTGATCACCCACGACCTCGGCGTCGTCGCCGAGATCGCCGAACGCGTCATGGTGATGTATGCCGGCCGCAAGGTCGAGGAGGCGCCGGTGGCCGAGCTGTTCCGCTCCCCGCGCCATCCCTATACGCAAGGCCTGTTGGGGGCAGTGCCGAAGCTCGGCTCCTCGCTATCAGGCACCACGACGCGGCTCGCCGAGATCCCGGGGCAGGTGCCCGACCTGCGCAAGCCGATCACCGGCTGTGTCTTTGCCGGGCGCTGTGCGCTCGCGACTGACCTCTGCCGGCAATACGCGCCCGGTCTCGAGGAGAAGGGCCCCCGCCACATCGCCGCCTGCCACTACGCCGCCAAGGGAGCCATTGCGGCATGAGTCCTCCGCTGCTCCAGGTCAACGACCTCAAGAAGCACTTTCCGGTGAAGGGCGGGCTGTTCAACCGCAAGTCCGAATTCGTCTATGCGGTCGACGGCGTCTCCTTCGAGATCGCGCGTGGCGAGACGCTGTCGCTGGTCGGCGAATCCGGCTGCGGCAAGTCGACGGTCGGCCGCGCCATTTTGCGGCTGTTCGACATCACCGCGGGACAGGTGATCCTCGATGGGCAGCGCATCGATGATGCCGCGCCAGGCACGATGCGCCAGATGCGCCGCCGCGTGCAGGTGGTGTTCCAGGATCCGTTCTCGAGCCTCAATCCGCGGATGCGCGTGCGCGACATCCTGGCCGAGCCGATCCGGAATTTCGGCCTCGCCAAGTCGGCGGAGGATCTCGAAGTCCGCGTCACCTCGCTGATGGACATTGTGCGCCTGCCGCGCGAGGCGCTGAACCGAAGGCCGCACGAGTTCTCCGGCGGCCAGCGCCAGCGCATCGGCATTGCACGTGCACTCGCGGCCGAGCCCGAGCTGATTGTGTGCGACGAGGCGGTCTCGGCGCTCGACGTCTCGGTCAAGGCGCAGATCGTCAACCTCCTGCAGGACCTCCAGCGCGAGTTCGGCCTTGCGCTCCTGTTCATCAGCCACGACCTCGCGATCGTCGAGCACATGACCCACCGCGTCGCCGTGATGTATCTCGGCAAGATCGTGGAGGTCGCGCCGCGCCGCGAGATCTTTGCGGCCCCGAAGCACCCCTATACCAAGGCGCTGTTGTCCGCGGTGCCGCTGCCGGAGCCCGGCGCCCAGCGCAATCCGATCATCCTCAAGGGCGATGTGCCGAGCCCGATCAATCCGCCGAAGGGATGCCGCTTTCACACCCGCTGCCCACTCGTCTTCGACCGCTGCCGGGTCGAGGAGCCGGTGCTGCGCGCGGCGGGAGCCGAGCAGTGGGTGGCCTGCCATCTCGAAGACGGGACGGCGCCGACGAGCAGCTAAAGCATGATGAAATTAGATCCGGCGGGCTGTCGGTGATTCACCTCTCCCCGACGGGGAGAGGCGGATTGCCCTGGCGATGCGAAGCATCGTCCAGCGCAATCCGGGTGAGGGGCCGCGGGCACTCAACGAGACCAGATCCCCTCACCCGGACCGCATCTTCGATGCGCTCCGACCTCTCCCTGCGGAGAGGTGAATCGACCCCTGAGCGCATATCGGTTCAACCAAACTCAACCTGCTTTGAAGGGGGAGAACTGACGTTCGAAATTCGTTTGCAAAAACAAGCCCCGTTCTACTGTGCATGGGGTTGTTTTCGCAGTTTTGACGGGGGGCGGGCTCACCCCTGCCGGCGCAGGAAGCCGGTGATCGTGACTTTGTCCCAGATTCCGGCTGCGGCAAAGGGATCGGCGCGATTGAAGGCTTCGACCTCGCTACGGCTGGGCGACTCGATCAGGAACAGGCTGCCGATCATGGTCTGACCGTCATCGGACACCAGCGGACCGGACATCACGATCTTGACGCCGAAGCGCGAGGTGTCGCTCAGGAACGCCTTGTGGGCATCGTAATTGGCAAGCCTGGTCGGCAGCGCACCGGGGCGGTCGATGGCGTGAATGGCGAACAGCATGGTGATCTCCGTTTCTTGGCTTTCGTTCTTGGGACGGCCGCATCGCGGCCGTCCGGATGTGAGGGGTGGATTTACTTGGCGCCGAGCTTGCCGGCGTCCTCGAAGGTCGGGCAGGTGCGCTGCTCCAGCGGGACGTCAAACGGCTGGTAATTGTCCTTGGTGATGACGGTGGGCTTCAGCACGATCTCGGCAATGACAGGCTCATTGCGCAAGGCGCGGATCGCCATCATGGTGCCGAGGCAGCCCTGCGCAAAGCCATTGTAATCGCCGCTGGCGAGCAGCTTGCCGGACTTGATCGCGTCGATCGCCTCCTTGGTGCCGTTGATGCCGATCACCTGCGCCTTGCGGTTCGCACCGTCGAGCGCCTCGATCGCGCCGACCGCCATGGCGTCGTTGGCGGCCAGCACGCCGTCGATCTGCGAATTCGACTGCATCAGGTTCTCCATGACCTGGAGCGCCTGGAGCCGCTGGTAGTTGCCTGGCTGCGAGGCCAACAGCTTGGCGCCGGGCGCTTCCTTCAGCGCGTCGTTGAAGCCGCGCACGCGGTCGACATTGGTCAGCGAACCCTTGACACCCTCGATGATGACGATGTTGCCCTTGCCGCCAAGCGTCTTCAGCAGGAAGCGCGCGGTCTCGAGCCCGAGGCTATAGTCGTCGGCGCCGACGAAGGACAGGAACTTGCCGCCGGCGGAACGGTCGGTGATGTTGACGACGGGGATCTTGGCTTCGTTGATCTTCTCGACGCCCGGCACCATCGCCTTGTAGTCGACCGGCGTGAACACGATCGCGCTCGGCTTCTTCACCACGACGTCCTCGATCTGGCTGAGCTGCTCGGGAATCGAATCCGGCTTGGTCGGGATGTACTGCAGCGTCTTCGCGTTCAGCGCCTTCGCCATGTTGTCGGCGCCGACGCGCACCGTCTGGAAGAACGGGTTGGTCTGGTTCTTGGTGAAGACGGCGATGGTCTCGCCGTCAGCACGCGCTCCAGTCGTGAACGCGGCCGCCATCAGTAGCGGCAGCGCGAGATAAGCCAGTTTCCGTGTCATGTTGCCTCCATCCCTCATTTTGCTTGTTGGATTGCTAGAACTCATTGCGTGCGGCGACGGGTCTTCATGTCGAGCCAGACCGCAAGAATGACGATGATGCCTG
Organism: Bradyrhizobium centrosematis; assembly: GCF_045571495.1. Lineage (NCBI taxonomy): Bacteria > Pseudomonadati > Pseudomonadota > Alphaproteobacteria > Hyphomicrobiales > Nitrobacteraceae > Bradyrhizobium > Bradyrhizobium centrosematis. The sequence goes on along the minus strand of NZ_CP120703.1, from coordinate 4,798,258 downwards.
TCACCAGCGGCTGCCAGTTGGCGCTGACCGAGAGCAGGTTCATGCCGTTCAGCACCAGCGTCAGGATCAGCGCGCCGATGAAGGTGCCGAACACGGTGCCGACGCCGCCGAACAGCGAAGTGCCGCCGATCAGCACCGCCGCAATCGCCGGCAGGGTCAGGCTCTCGCCGATGTCGGCCTCGGCCGAATTGAGCCGCGACAGGAAGATGATCGAGGCGAGTCCGGCCATGATGCCGGAGACGGCGTAGACCAGCAGCAGGCGCCGCGCGACCGGAATGCCGGACAGGCGAGCCGCGACCGGGTTGGCGCCGATCGCGTAGATCTCCTGGCCCCAGATCGTGCGCTGTGCGAACAGCGTTCCGATCCCGAGGAATACCAAGAGCAGATAGACCGGGATCGGCAGGCCGAACAGATAGCCGCTGCCGATCTGGCGAAAGCCGGCCGGAAAGCCGTGCAGCGTCTCGCCCGCCATGTACCAATAGGTCAGGCCGTTCAGCACCCAGAGCATGCCATAGGTGGCGATGAAGGAGGGGATACGCAGCGCGGTGACCATGATGCCGTTGAGCAGGCCGACGAGGCCGCCGGAGGCAAGCCCGGTGACGATGCCGAGCGCCGGCGAGCCGGTCTTGTGGATCACGGTGCCGGCGATGCAGGCGGACAGCGCGACATTGGCGCCGACGGACAGATCGAGGCCGGCCGTCAGAACCACCAGCGTCAGGCCGGAGGCGATGAAGAAGGTCAGGCTCGCCTGCCTCAGCACATTGAGGATGTTACCGAGGCTCAGGAAGGAATCGCTGAGCACGGCGAGCACGGCGCAGATCAGGAACGCCGCCAGCAGGCGATAGAACAGCTGGATCGCATCCTGCGACAGGAAGGAGCGGGGCGGCATCATCGCCTCTTTGGTGATGTCGGTCATGCGCGGCTCCTGAGGCCGTCGAGGAACAGGGCAACGATGACGAGGACGCCGACGCTTGCGACCTGCACCGAGGACGGCAGCGAGATCAGGTTCAATCCGTTGCGCAGCACGCCGACGGCGAGGACGCCGAGCAGGGTGCCGAGCAGCCAGCCATTGCCGCGCTCGAACGAGGTGCCGCCGACGGCAACCGCGGCGATGGCATCGAATTCCAGGCCGAGGCCGGCGGTCGGATGGCCGGAATTCATCCGCGCCGTCATCAACAGGCCCGCGAGCCCGGCCATGGCGCCGCCGATCGCATAGACCGCGATCAGCAGCTTGTTCGGCGAGAGCCCGGCATAGCGCAGCGCCTCGCGGTTGCCGCCGAGCGCGAAGATGTAGGTGCCGAAGCGGGTGTGATAGAGCAGGCCGTGGAACGCCGCGTATGTCACCAGTGCCATCACGATGGGCACGGGCACGCCGAGCAGCGTCGCCGAATAGATGTCGCGCACGCTGTGGGGGATGCCGACCACGCTCTGGCCGTCGCTGACGATCAGCGACAGGCCCTGCGCCATGCCGAGCGTGCCGAGCGTCGCGACGAAGGGCGGGATGCCGAGGATCGCAACCAGCCAGCCGTTGGCGACGCCGAACGCCGCACCGACCAGCAGGCCGGCACCGAGACCCAGCAGCATCGACTTGGTCGCGAGCGACACGATGGCGACACAGAGGGAGGTCAGCGTCAGCACCGCGCCCATCGACAGGTCCAGCCCCTCGGTCATGATGATCAGCGTCATCGGCAGCGCGAGCATGGTCAGGATGGTCGACTGCACCAGCACGTTGGAGAGGTTGGCGACCGACAGGAAGCCCGGCGCGATCGCGCCGAACAGGGCGATCAGCAGCACCAGCACGATGGCAACGCCGGGAATGCGTTGCAGCGGATTGGGCTCTGAAGCGACTGCGGCCTCACGCATGATGCATCCCCAATCGCACGATGTTCTCCTCGGTCAGTTCGTTGCGGGTCAGATGGCCGGCAATCCGCCCTTCGCGCATCACATAGGCGCGGTCGCAGACATGGCAGATCTCGATCTGTTCGGACGAGATCATCAACGCAGCGGCGCCATCGGCGACGAGCCGGTCGATCAGCGCGAAGATCTCGGACTTGGCGCCGATGTCGATGCCCCGCGTCGGCTCGTCGAAGATGAAGAGCTTTGACCCGGCTGCCAGCCATTTGCCGATCACGACCTTCTGCTGGTTGCCGCCCGACAGCAGGCCGACGGTCTGGCGCGCACTCGGTGTCGCAATGCGCAGCTGCCGGATCAGGCCGTCGGCTGTCCGCTGCGCCGCGCGCTGGTCGAACAGCCCACTCGGGAACAGCTTCTTCAACGCCGCCACCACGAGGTTGTCACTCACCGAACGCAGCAGCGCGAGGCCTTCGCTCTTGCGGCTCTCCGGGATCAGCGCGATACCGCGGCGGGCAGCAAGATCGGGCTCGCCGAAAATCGCCTTGCCGTCGAAGATGATCTCGCCCGACGTCACGGGATCCGCGCCGAAGATGGCGCGCGCGACTTCGCTGCGGCCGGAGCCGACGAGGCCACACAGCCCGACGATCTCGCCCCTGCGCACCTCGATGTTGATGTCGGAGATGCCGGTCGGGGAGGTCAGACCCTTGACTTGCAGCAGCACCTCGCCCGGCTTGTCGGCGAAATTCCTGGGATAAGTCGTGTCGACATTGCGGCCGACCATCATGCGCACGAGCTGGTCCGGCGTCACGTCGGTGGGGCGAACTCCGTCGATACGGCGGCCGTCGCGCAGCACCGTGATGCGATCGCCGATCGCGAACACCTCGGCCATGCGATGCGAGATATAGACGATGGCGACACCGTCGGCCTTCAGCCGCGCGATCAGCGCGAACAGGAGTTCGGTCTCGCGGTCGGACAGCGCCGCGGTCGGCTCGTCCATCACGAGGATGCGGGCATTCTGGCTGATCGCCTTCGCGATCTCGACCATCTGCTGCTGGGCGACGCCGAGCTTGTCGACGATGGTGGAGGGATCGATATCGAAGCCGATCGTATCCAGCACACGCTTGGCGTCGGCCAGGATCCGGCGGCGATCGATCGTGCCGGGGATGCGGCCCTTCGGCTCGCGGCCAAGAAAGATGTTCTGGGCGATATCGAGATAGGGGACCAGGGAGAATTCCTGGAAGATCACCGCAATCCCGAGCTTCTGCGCATCGGCGGTCGAGGAGATCGCGACCGGTTCGCCGTTGTAATAGAACTCGCCGGCGTCGGCACGGTAGGCGCCGCACAGCACCTTCATCAGGCTTGACTTGCCGGCGCCGTTCTCGCCGAGCAGCATGTGCACTTCGCCGGGGTAGACGGCAAAGGACACGTCGTCCAGCGCCTTGACGCCGGGGAATTCCTTGCTGATGCCGCGCAGCTCCAGCAGCGGCGCAGGCGAGGTGACCTCGATCGGCAGCGCGTCGCTCATGACCTCTTGCTCATGCCTTGTCGCTCATGTCTTGTCGCTCATGCCTTGGCTCCGCCTGAGAAGATCTTTCCGGGGTTCATCAGTCCGTCCGGATCGAGGGCGGTCTTGATTGATCGCATGACGTCCACGGCCTCGCCGAGCTCATCGGTGAGATAGTCGATCTTGCCGAGCCCGATGCCATGCTCACCCGTGCAGGTGCCGTCCATGGCGATGGCACGGGCAACCATGCGGGCCTGCAGCGCCTTGGCGCCTTCGCTCTCCTCGGGCTTTGCCGGGTCGATCAGGATCAGCATGTGAAAGTTGCCGTCGCCGACATGGCCGACGATCGGCGCGGTGAAGCCGTGCTCGTCCGCATCGCGCCGCGTCTCGGTCAGGCATTCCGCCAGCCGCGAGATCGGCACGCAGACATCGGTGATCACTGCGCGGGCGCCGGGTCGCAGGCCGAGGCCTGCATAGAGCGTGTTGTCGCGGGCGTGCCAGAGCCGGCTGCGGTCCTCCGGTGCCTTGGCCCAGGCAAAGCCATGGCCGCCATGATCGGCGGCAATCGCCTGCGCGGCTTCGGCCTGCTCGGCGACCGAGGTCTCCGAGCCGTGGAATTCGAAGAACAGGGTGGGCGCTTCGCGATAGCCGAGTTTTGCGTAAGCGTTGATGCCGCGCATCATGACGTCGTCGAGCAGCTCGATCCGCGCGACCGGAATCGCGGACTGGATCACGGAGATTGCGGTGTCCACGGCATCGTGCAGGCTGTCGAAGCTGCAGACCGCCGCCGAGATCGCCTGCGGCACGGGGTGCACCTTCAGCGTGATCTCGGTGATGATTCCGAGCGTGCCTTCTGCGCCGACGAACATGCGCGTCAAATCATAGCCGGCCGCTGATTTGCGCGCCCGCCTGGCGGTGCGGATCACGCGGCCGTCGGCCAGCACCACCTCGAGGGCCATGACATTGTCCTTCATGGTGCCATAGCGCACCGCCATCGTCCCGGACGCACGCGTCGAGGTCATGCCACCGATCGAGGCGTCGGCGCCGGGATCGATCGGGAAGAACAGTCCGGTATTGCGCAGCTCGGCATTGAGCTGCTTGCGGGTGATGCCGGGCTGCACCACGACATCCATGTCGCTGTCGTGCACGGCCAGCACCTTGTTCATGCGTGCGAAGTCGAAGCAGACGCCGCCGGCGACGGCAGCCGCATTGCCTTCGAGCGAAGTCCCGGCGCCGAACGGGACGATCGGCATGCCCGCGCCCGCGCACAGCTTCACGATCTCGGCGACCTCCTGCGTCGTCTCGGGGAAGACGACGATGTCGGGCGGCAGGCTCCGATAATGCGACTCGCTCTGCCCATGCTGATCGAGCACGCCGCGCGCGACGCTCGCGCGCGGGCCGATCATGCCGGTGAGGCGATCGGCCAATATGCTCGTGCTGACCCGCGGTCCCATCCTTAAGCTCTCTGTCTGCTCCGATCGCGGACTCTTGCCGGTCCGCTGCGTTGCCGTCCGGCTTAGGCGGCTCTTGCGTTGCTCGCAACCTGCTTCAAACCGAAATCGTAGTTGAGATGAAAATACGCGCGCTCCACCATGCGACCATCCGGCGCACGGCCGGCGGGATGGCTTGCGAATTCGCGGATCAGGCTGTCCTTGACGCCAAACACCACGTCGCTGTCGAGATATTGGTCGCCGGCAACGAACACGTGCGTCACCAGCTGCTCGAAACCAGGCGCTGAGATCATGAAGTGCACATGCGCCGGGCGCCATGGATGGCGTCCCTGCGCCTCCAGCATCTCGCCGACCGGCCCGTCATGCGGAATGGGGTAGGCGGCCGGCTTGATCGACCAGAAATGAAAGCGGCCGTTGGCGTCGGTGTGGAAGCGGGCACGCATGGCGAGATCGCCGATCCGGTCGAGCTGCTGCACGTCGTAATAGCCGTCGTCGTCGGAGTGCCAGACGTCGACGACGGCGCCTGCGAGCGGCTTGCCGTCGACGGTCGAGACCGAGCCGGTGACCAGCATCGGATTGCCCTCCATCGGGCCGGAGATATCGTCGCCGCTGTTCTTCTCCGGCGCGGCCTGGACAAAGAACGGCCCGAGCACGGTGGTCTCGGTCGCGCCTTCCGGGATTGGATGGTTGATCGCATCGACCAGCATGGAGACGCCGAGCGTGTCCGAGAGCAGGATGAACTCCTGGCGCTTGTCGTCGCACATGTGCCCGGTGCGGGTCAGGAAGTCGATGCCGTATTCCCATTCCTTCTGGGTCGGACGCACCTCGCGGACGAAGGCATGAAGGTGTCGAACCAGCGCTTCGCTGACCTGCTTGATGCGCGGGTCGGTCGCGCCGGCGATCCGCTCCAGCACGGCGTCCGTGATCGTGGTCTCGTTGAAGTTGCGCATAGGAGCTCCGTGGATCAGAGTTTTGGCTCGCCGAGGCCGGACAGCCGTTCGAGATGCTTGACCGTCGCGATGAAGTCGGTGTCGCCGTCGCCCTGCGCGACCAGCGAGCCATAGGTTTCGCGCACTTGCGCTGCGAGCTGAAGCGGGACGCCGACGGCGTGACCGGCACCCAGGATCAGGTCGAGGTCCTTGGCCATCTGCTTGCAGGAGAAGGTCGACTCGAAGTCGCGTGTCCTCAGTGGCGCGGTCTTGTACTTGACCATGGGGGAGGCCACCGCACTGTCGTCGAGCACCTTCAAGATGTCCTGCCAGGCAATGCCGCCCTTGCGCGCCAGCGCCAGGCTCTCCGCCATCATCGCCGCCGACACGGCGATCATCAGATTGACCGAGAGTTTTGCATAACGCGCTTCCTCGGCGGGGCCGAGATAGGTCTGGGCGCGGGTGAAAGCTGCGAACAGCGGCTTTGCGCTATCGAAGGCGTCTTTCGGTCCCGAGACGAAGCAGGTCAGAGCGCCAGTGTGAACGATGCTGGCGTTGCCGGAGACCGGTGCGCGAAGGTAGAGAATGCCGCGGGACTGCGCGGCGGCAGCAACTTCGGTGGAGGCCTCGACGCTCACCGTGCTGGTCTCGATCAGAACAGCACCGGGCGCCATCGCGGCGATGAGGCCGGTGGGGCCGAGCAGCGCGCCGCGCAAGGCGGCGTCGTCGGGCAGGGAGGTGATAACCGCGGCCTTGCCGCTCACCGCCTCGGCGGGCGATGCGGCAATCGCAATGCCCTGCGCGCGAGCCTCGCTGATCCGCGCCGCGCTCTGATCGAACGCGGCCACGGTGTAGCCGGCCCTGGCGACGAGCAAGGACATCGGCAGGCCCATCTTGCCGATCCCGATGAAAGCAACATTCTTCGAAGCGTCTGTCATTGTTGTTGTCCGTTGGCGCCTTCAGGCGGCGCGCTCCTGTCGTTCAATGTTCTGCACCAGCCGCCGGCCGGATTGCGCCAGCAGTTCCTTCTTCGTCTCGAGTCCCTCGACCAGCAGCCGGCCGTTCCGCTTCTTCCAGGCGCCGCCGATCATCACGGCCTCGATATTGGCAAGGCTCGTCTGCATCACCACGGTCGCGACGGGATCATGCACCGGATGGAGATTGAGATCGGAGGCGTTGATGATGACGAGGTCGGCCTGCTTGCCCGGGGTCAGCGAACCGATCTGGTGCTCGCGGCCGAGCATGCGGGCACCTTCCGTCGTGATCCAGCGCAATGCCTCGCGCACCGGGATGGTCGTGGTCGCCGGAATGGTGCCGCTGCTCTTGCGCGACTCGGCATTGTCGAGCGCCCGCTGCATCGATAGCGCGATGCGTGCGGCAGAGAAGAGATCACCGGCCAGCACGGATTCGAGATCAATGCCAACCGTCGGCCGCACGCCACGCCTGAGCAGACGTCCGGTGATCGGAAAGCCATGGCCCTGAATCATCTCGTTCTCGGGCGTGACCGAGAACGAGACGCCGAGATTCACGAGACGATCGAGCAGATCATCGGACAGATCGTTGCCATGGACGATGTTGACGCTCGGGCCGACGAGACCAGCCTCAATCAGTTTTTCCCAGCCGCCGGGGGTCTTGGCCGGGCCGCCACCCTGATGCATCGATGCGGTCAGCCTGAGCTCCCGCGCCAGGCGAAAATCCTGCATGGCGACGTCGAGCGTCGAATAATGCGGGCCGAGAATGGCAAGCCCGAGCGTGACGAGGCCGTCGCGGTCGGCGAGAGGGCCTGCCAGCAGCCGCTCGACCTCGCGGCGCGGATGCGGCACTTCCGAGAAATGCGGCTCGCCCGGTTTCGGCTCCGGCTTGGGCGAGCCGTGGAAGAAGGCGGCGCGGATGCCGCTCTCGATCAGCCCGCGCACGGCGGCGTCGGTGTGATCGGGCGTCGGATTGTTGTGGCACCAGTCGACCAGCGTGGTGACGCCTTGGTTGATCTGGTTCAGCGCGCCGACGAGCGTTGCGATGTGGATGTCTTCGGGCCGGAATACGGTCGCGAGCCCGGCATGCATGCGGCGGAAATATTCCAAGAGCGTCCAGTTCGCGGCAAAGCCGCGCAAGCCGGTCTGCCAAGTGTGCATATGCGCGTTGATGAGGCCGGGAATGACGATACGGCCCGTGCCGTCGATGATATCGGTTTCAGCAGCCCCGCTGCCGAGATCGATCGAAGGGCGCATTTCGACGATGCGGCTGCCCTCGACCAGCACGTCGCAGGTCGCGAGATCGCCGATCGCGTCATCCATGCTGATGACGGCTGCGGATCTGATCAGCGTGCGGCGCATCGCCTCAAGCCGCCGCTTTGATCGCGACCGGGGGCTCGCCGGCCCAGGCGCGTGCAATCAGCTCGCGAATGGCGTTTCGGTCGAGCGGACGCGGATTCCAATAGGCGTTGGTGACGGCGAGATCGGCCGCCTTGTCGATGCCGCCCTCGGGCATGCCGATGTCACGTAGCGCCAGCTTGGCACCTAGTCGCTTGGCAAGGTCATAGAGCCCCCGCGCTGCATCGGTCGTGCCGATCGCGCGCGAGATGCGCGCCATCGCGTCGGGCACATCAGGCGCGTTGTAGGCCAGCGCATGCGGCAGCACGATGGTGTGGGTCTCGGCGTGCGGCAGGTCGAAGGTCCCGCCGAGCGTGTGACAGAGCTTGTGGTGCAGCGCCATGCCGACGGTACGGAGGCAGACGCCGCACAGCCAGGCGCCATAGAGCGCTTCGGTGCGCGCCTCGCGGTCGTCGCTTCTGGCGGCAATCGCGGGCAGGGCGCGGGCCAGCGCACGGATGCCTTCTTCCGCCATCAGCGAGGTCACGGGATTGGCGTCGCGTGCGTAGAGCGCTTCTACCGCATGGGCGATGGCGTTGATGCCCGATGTCGCAGCCAAGCTCGGCGGCAGCGTCAGCGTCAGATCGACATCGTAGATCACGGTCTCGGGCAGGATCGCGGCATCGCGCACCGTGGTCTTCAGGCCGTTCTCGGTCTGGCCGACGATCGGCGTCATCTCGGAGCCGGCATAGGTGGTGGGAATGCAGAGCTGGTTGACGCCGGTGCGCAAGGCGAGCGCCTTGCCGAGGCCCGTGGTCGAGCCGCCGCCGAGCGAGACGACGCAGTCGGCCTCACACGCCTTCATCGCCGCGAGCGCGCGCTCGGTGACCTCGACCGGCGTGTGCATGGTGGCGCCTGGAAAGATACCGGCATAGAGCGGGCCGAGCGCGGCCCCAAGGCTCTTGCCTTGCGCCTCCTGCTGGGGCGTCGTCAGCACCAACGCGCGCTTGCCGCCGAGCCGCTCGACCTCGGCCTTGGCGCTAGTCAACGTTCCGCTGCCGAACACGACGCGGCAGGGCAGATTTTCAAAGGTGAACGAACCGATCATGCGCCGGTCTCTTTGATGGGATAATCGACCTGGAAGCGTCCGATCCGCAAGTCGCCCAAGGCCTCGCGGACCCGCAGATGTTCCGGATGGTTGGCATAGGCGCTGAGCGCTGCCTGGTCGGTGAACTCGGAGAACAGCACCACGTCGCAAGCGTAATCGACATCGCTGACGTCCATGCCGACTTCGATATGAGTGAGGCCGTCGATCCGGCCCTTGAGGCCCTCGAACAGGGTCTTGACCTTGAGCCGGGCAGCGGACCGCTCCGCGGGGGTCTCCCCGCGCAGCCGCCACATCACGATGTGCCTGATCGGGCCCGACATTTCCTGATTTCCTCGCCTGCCATTGTGCTTTGTTGGAAGTATTTTGCCTTGCAGAAATCGGAATTAAAGGTCAAAATTTGTAAGTCTCTTTTCCTGTTTCCGCAAAAATGGACCGGCTGCTCCAACTCGAAGTCTTCTCCAAAACAGCCGAGCTCGGCAGCCTGTCCAAGGCTGCCGAAATGCTGCGGATGTCGAACGCGGCCGCCAGCCGCCATCTCAGTGCGCTGGAGGAGCGCCTTGCCGTCCGGCTGATCGAGCGCAACACGCGCCGGCAATGGCTGACCGAAGCAGGGCAGGAGTTGTTGCAGCGCTGCAGCACGCTGCTGAACGAGCTTGCCGAGGCCGAAGACGCCGTCTCCGACCGCGCGCTGTCGCCGAAGGGGATGCTGCGCGTAACGTCTTCGCTGTCCTTTGCGATGATCTATCTCGCGCCGATGCTGCCCGCCTTTCGCGCGCTCTATCCTGATCTCAGCGTGCAGATCATCAGCGCGAACCGCTATCTGGACTTCATCGAGGCTGGTATCGACGTCGCGATCCGCACCCGGGAGCACGAGCCGGATTCCAACATCATCGTGCGCCGCATCGGCCAGATGCACCGCGTGCTGGCGGCGGCTCCGTCATATCTGGAGAAGCACGGCCGGCCTGAGCATCCGGCGGATCTCGCCCGTCACAACATGCTGATCTACAACCTCGCCAACGATCCCTATTCGCTGCGGCTGAGCCAGGGCAGCACGACGCAGACGGTTCGGATCGCGCCGACGCTCGACAGCAATGATGGCCAGATCATCTGTGGTGCGGCGCGTGCCGGGCTGGGCATCCTGATCCAGCCGCTCTACATCGTGCAGGGCGATATCGCGGCCGGCCGGCTGGTGCCCGTGCTGAGTGACTGGCAGCTGCCGTTACTGACCATGAACATCGCCTATCAGAACCGCGTCAGGCTGCCGGCCAAGATCAGGGTCTTCTCGGACTTCCTGGTCAGCCACATCCGCGAGCATTCGGAGCCGGGGATCTGGATCGACGCGGCGAAGTGAGCGGGAAGCACCCATGTATCTCGGCATCGATCTCGGCACCTCCGCAGTCAAGACCGTTCTCGTCGACGATGCCCAGCGCGTGATCGCAAGCGAGAGCCGGCCGCTGACGATCGCCTCGCCGCAGCCGGGCTATTCCGAGCAGGACCCGGCGCAGTGGATCGATGCGGCCTTCGCCACGCTGGATGCCCTGAAGGCCTCGCATGCCGGCGCGCTGGCGGCGGTCAAAGGGATCGGGCTGTCCGGCCAAATGCATGGCGCCACGCTGCTCGATGCGAGCGCGAAGCCGCTGCGGCCCTGCATCCTCTGGAACGACGGGCGCGCAGCTGCAGAGTGCCGTGTCCTGGAGCAGCGCTGGCCGGCCTTGCGTGCGACGACGGGCAATAAGGCGATGCCGGGATTCACCGCGCCGAAACTGCTCTGGATCGCGACGCACGAGCCTGACGTCTTTGCGGCGACCAAGCTCGTGCTGCTGCCAAAGGCCTATCTGCGCCTGGTGCTGTCAGGCGAGGCCGTCGAGGACGTCTCTGATGCGTCGGGATCCCTGTGGCTCGATGCAGCGCGTCGGGACTGGTCGGACGCGGCACTGGCCGCGACCGGTCTGTCGCGCCAGCACATGCCGCGCCTGGTCGAAGGATGTGCGCCCGCGGCGCGGCTGCGCGGTGAGCTCGCGCGGCGCTGGGGCATGGCCGGACAGCCCGTGATCGCGGGTGGCGCCGGCGACAATCCGGCCGGCGCCGTCGGCATTGGCGCGATCGAGCCGGGCACCGCGTTCGTATCGCTGGGAACCTCGGGCGCCTTGCTGGCTCCGACCAACACAATAGCCGCCAACCCCGATCGCGTCGTGCACACGTTCTGCCACGCCATTCCCGGCATGTGGATTCAGGCCGGCGCGATCCTCTCCGCCGCCTCCTGCCTCGCCTGGGCCGCGCGTCTGTTCGGCGTCACCGAAGCCGAGTTGCTGGCACCGCTTGGCTCGCGCCCGCAGGCGCCGTCGCCGGTAAGCTTCCTGCCTTATCTCGCGGGCGAGCGTACGCCGCACGACGATCCCGCCGTGCGCGGCATGCTCGATGGTTTGAGCCATGGCACCGATCGCGCGGCGATCGTGCAGGCGGTGCTCGAAGGCGTTGCCTTCGCGCTGGCCGATTGCCGCGACGCGCTCGCGGATGCCGGCATTGCGATTGGGCAAGCCGACGTCATCGGCGGTGGCTCACGCTCGGAGTTCTGGCTCTCGGTGCTGGCCAGCGTGCTCAATGTTCCAGTCCATCGCTTTGCCGGCGGCGAGACCGGCGCAGCGTTCGGTGCGGCGAGATTGGGGCGACTTGCTGTCACTGGTGAGGCGATCACCACCGTCTGCACGCAGCCGCAACGCATCGAGACGTTCGAACCTGACGCCGGGCTGACCGATGCCTATGCCGAGCGGCTTCCCGCCTGGCGCGAACTGTATCGCCGACGCCACTAACCCCGCCGCGATGTTGCATTCGGCAGTGTTCGGTATTGCCCTGGCTTGCGGTGTTTTGTTTAATGGGTGAGCCGCGCTGACAAAACCGATTGAGACGCGGGTAGGAAACGCATTGTGCGCCGGGAGGCACGATGAACGATCCGATCCTCGAGATGCGTGGGGTCTCCAAGACCTTCTTCGGCATCAAGGCGCTGCGGGCTGTCGATCTCACTGTCTATGCCGGCGAAATTCATGCGCTGATGGGCGAGAACGGCGCCGGCAAGTCGACGCTGATGAAAATCCTGTCCGGCGCCTACAGGCCTGATCCCGGCGGCGAGATCCGCATCGAGGGGCATCCGGTCCGGATCGAAGGTCCGCTCGGCGGCCGCAGCGCGGGCATCTCCATCATCTATCAGGAGCTGTCGCTCGCGCCCAATCTCAGCGTCGCCGAGAATATCTATCTCGGGCGGGAGATCTCGCGTTCGGGCTTGCTGGCGCGCGGCGTCATGCGCGAGGGTGTCGGCCCGATCCTGAAACGGCTCGGCGCGGACTTCCTGCCCTCGACGCTGGTGGCGCATCTCTCCATGGGCCAGCGGCAACTGGTCGAGATCGCGCGTGCGCTGCACGCGAGATCGAAGATCCTGATCATGGACGAGCCGACCACCGCGTTGTCGGCCGCCGAGAGCGAGCGGCTGTTCGCGCTGATCCGCCAGCTCCGCGCCGAGGGGCTTGCCATCATCTACATCTCGCATCGCATGGACGAGGTCTACGCGCTTGGCGACCGCGTCACCGTGCTGCGCGACGGGCGGCTGGTCGGCTCGCTCGAAAAGTCCGAGATCCGCGCCGACACCATCGTGCGGCTGATGGTCGGGCGCGACGTCTCCTCGTTCTACAAGAAGGACCACGATCCCGAGGCGGGGCGGGGACATCCCGTGCTCGCGGCAATCGACATGGCCGATGATCAGCGCGTCAAGGGCTGCTCGCTCACCGTGCATGCAGGCGAGGTGGTCGGCCTCGCCGGCCTGATCGGCGCGGGCCGCACCGAGCTCGCGCATCTCATCATCGGTGCCTCCCCCAAAACCTCCGGCCGACTCGAGTTGGAGGGACAGCCGGTCGAGATCCGCAATCCCGGCGAGGCGCTCGAAGCCGGGATCGCTTATCTGACCGAGGACCGCAAGGCGCTCGGCCTGTTCCTCGACATGTCGTGCCTGGACAACATCAACCTCGCGGTGCTCGGCCGCGATGCCAAGCTCGGCTGGTTCCTGGATCGTGACAAAGCACGCGAGCGCGCCGACAGGGCATTCGCTGGCCTCAGCATTCGCGCCGCCAATGTCGGCGTCCTGGCCGGGGCCCTGTCCGGCGGCAACCAGCAAAAGGTGCTGCTGTCGCGGCTTCTAGCCATTGCGCCGAAGGTCCTGATCCTCGATGAGCCGACGCGTGGCGTCGATGTCGGTGCCAAATCCGAGATCTATTCGATCATCGACAATCTGGCCAAGGCCGGCACCGCGATCCTCGTCATCTCGTCCGATCTGCCCGAAATCATCGGCATCTGCGACCGCGTTGTCGTGATGCGTAGCGGGCACATCGCCGGCGAGGTGACGCGCGGTCCCAATTCGCCGCTGACGCAGGAAGACATCATGGCGCTTGCCACGGGGATGGAGCATCTCGATGCCTGACAATGGTGCAGCGAAGGCCCAGCCCGCCGCGACGACGAACGGTGCTGCCGCCGAGACGAGGCGCCAGCGGGTCAGGGTGCTGATCAGCGCGCTCGGCATGCTGCCGGTGCTGCTGATTCTCTGCATCGGCTTTCATTTCCTGTCCGAGGGCCGCTTCTTCACCGGACAAAATCTCGGCATCGTGCTGCAGCAGGCCGCGGTGAACACCGTGCTCGCCGCGGGCATGACCTTCGTCATCCTCACCGGCGGCATCGATCTGTCGGTCGGCTCGATCCTGGCGGCCTCCGCGATGGCCGGGTTGACGCTCTCCAAGCTGCCGGAGCTCGGAACGCTGTGGCTGCCGGCGTCGCTGCTCACCGGCCTCGGTTTCGGAATTGTCAACGGCGCGCTGATTGCGCTGCTCCGCCTGCCGCCTTTCATCGTCACGCTCGGCTCGCTGACCGCAGTGCGCGGCCTGGCGCGGCTGCTCGGGGCCGACACCACGGTGTTCAATCCCTCCATTCCCTATGCTTTCATCGGCAACGGCTCGCTGACACTCGTTCCCGGTGTCGCCTCGATCCCGTGGCTCTCGGTGATTGCCTTGCTCGTCATCCTGGTCTCTTGGCTGGTGCTGCGCCGGACCGTGCTCGGCGTGCACATCTATGCGGTCGGCGGCAATGAAAGCGCGGCGCGGCTGGCCGGCATCAAGGTCTGGGCGGTGCTGATCTTCGTCTACGGTGTCTCCGGACTTTTCGCCGGGCTCGGCGGCGCCATGCAGGCAGCGCGGCTCTACGCGGCCAACGGCCTGCAGCTCGGCCAGTCCTACGAGCTCGACGCGATCACCGCCGTGATCCTCGGCGGCACCTCGTTCGTCGGCGGCATCGGCTCGATCTGGGGCACGCTGGTCGGCGCGCTGATCATCGCGGTGCTGTCGAACGGCCTCATCCTCATCGGTGTGTCCGACATCTGGCAGTACGTGATCAAGGGCCTCGTGATCATCGGAGCCGTGGCGTTGGATCGTTACCGGCTGCAGGGATCGGCCAGGACCTGAGAGCCTTGGCGCGTGCCCGCGCGATGCGAATTCCGTTGCGGCAACTGGTCTGCCGCGCCGGGGACGAAGACAGACCAGGGAGGAAGTCCATGTTGAAGACGATCATGCTTGCCGGCGCCGCGACAGCGCTTGCCCTGACCATCGCGCCATCCTTCGCCAAGGAGCTCAAGTCGATCGGCGTCTCGCTGGGATCAATGGGCAACCCGTTCTTCGTCGCGCTGTCGAAAGGCGCCGAGTTCGAGGCGAAGAAGACCAATCCCAACGTGAAGATCACGACGGTCGGCTTCGAATACGATCTCGGCAAGCAGGTCACCCAGATCGACAATTTCATCGCGGCCGGCGTCGATCTGATCCTGCTCAACCCCGGTGATCCCAAGGCGATCGGGCCGGCGATCAAGAAGGCGCAAGCCGCGGGCATCGTCGTCGTCGCGGTCGACACAGCGGCCGAAGGCGCCGATGCCACCGTGACCACGAACAACGTGCAAGCCGGTGAGATCTCCTGCCAGTACATCGTCGACAAGCTCGGCGGCAAGGGCGACGTCGTCATCGAGAACGGGCCGCAGGTCTCTGCCGTGATCGACCGCGTCGTCGGCTGCAAGAACGTCTTCGCGAAGAATCCCGGCATCAAGGTGTTGTCGAGCGATCAGGACGGCAAGGGCTCGCGCGAGGGCGGTCTCACCGTCGCGCAGGGCTATCTGACCCGCTTTCCCAAGATCGACGCCATCTTCGCCATCAACGATCCGCAGGCGATCGGCACCGATCTTGCGGCGCGCCAGCAGAACCGCACGGGCATTGTCATCACGGCGGTCGACGGCGCGCCCGATATCGAGGCGGCGCTGAAGGACCCGCAGTCGCCGCAGATCCAGGCCTCTGCTTCGCAGGACCCGTTCTTCATGGCGCGGCGGGCCGTGCAGGTCGGGGTCGGCATTCTCAATGGCCAGAAGCCGGCCTCGACCGTCGAGCTGCTGCCTTCGAAGCTGGTGACCAGGGACAACGTCGCCGAGTACAAGGGCTGGACCTCGGATCGCTCTCAATAGGTCGCGGCTCCCGGCGACATTCGAACGACAAGGTGATCGACCGTGGCCTCGCCGCTGCGCTGACAATGGGTCAGCGCGGCGGCCGTCTTGGCCAAGGAGGGCAGGGACGGCCGCCGCTTCAGCCGGCGGTATAGGGGCTGGTTCGCGCAGGTGACACGATCGATGGCAATCTGCTCGCGAAGGCGCGGGTCTTGGGTTGGATGTGCGATCCGTCGATCACCTCGAGCCGGCCGCAGCGGTTCAGGGTGTGGAGCTTCCTGCCGGGCCACAGCGGTCCCGGTTTCAAAGAATGGCGAACGACTTGCTTGAAGGTCGTTGGCGACAGTTCGACCACCTCCGCCAGCGCGAGCGCCGCGCCGTATCCGTCGGTGCAGTTCTGGACCGGGCGCCACAATTTGTCATTGATCGTGACGAAATTCCCCGCCGGCCGCGTGCTCGCGCGGTCGATCAGGACCGGATTGCTGGCGTGGGGCAACCAGGGCCCCAGGAGGTGATCGGCATAATAGATCGCCAGCGAGTCCGAGTAGCCGCCAGTTCCGTCGCGCCAGGCTCCGAACAAATAATGCAGGCCGTTGTGCCGCGTGATCGTGACGTCAGCCAGCTCCAGCCCTGACAGCAGCGTCGCGTGCCGCTCCCATTTGTCAGGGAATCGCACGCATCTGTAGAGAGCAACGTCGGCGTGGATCGAGCTCTCCGGGATCATCCACAACTCGCCACCGTCTTCGATCAGAAACGGATAGGAGAGGTGCCAGGGCTCTTCCAGCACCGGCACGACATCGCCGGTCGGCCCGTCGGCACCGAACTCGATCGCCGAGATCATGCCCTTGCCGACGCGATGGTCGAGGTCCTCGAAGAAGACGAATGTCCGCCCCTGCCAGGTGATCGGGAACGGGTCCGCGTAAAAGTGGTTGCCCGGATCTGCCAGAACGTTCCAGCTTGGCCCAGAGAGATCTCCGGTCTGCCAGACGCCCGCATTGTCATTGAAGCGCCATCCGATATGCCAATGGGGGGCATAGCAGCAGAGGCGATAGATCTCCTTGGCGATCGAGGCGGCAAGGCCGCGCGCGACGTAGCCAATGGGGCCGTGGCGCGAGCCGTTTCCGGCGGGGCGCGCCAGCTGCGGCACAATCCGCGGCCTTCCCGACAGGATCGCCGCCACCATGGTCAGTGTTCGCGCCATGACGGTTTCGAGCGCGCCGCTGAGGCCTGCGGCAATTTCGCTGGATGGATGACCGCGATCGACGACCGAGCCATCGACCTCGTTGACGATGTCGATCACCGGCAGGTCGCCGGCCAGAATGGCGGCGAGCGCGGCATTTTCGCCTGCAACTCCATTGAACAGCGGACGGAGATAGAGCCGGGCGGAGCAGTTCGGATCGCGCGCGCCACCGGTGAAATCGACGATCACGTCAGCAGTCGCGGTGCGAGCCCGCATCGGTTCCGGAATGTTGGTCAGCCGGTTGGCGCCGCTCGGCTTGCCCTTGTGCAACACCACGCGTTCGAGCTCGAACAGGGCGTCGAGGCCCGCGGGTCGCGGCTCGGCCGTTGCAGCCCACGCGATTTGGACCGGAACATCCCGGCCGTTGACCGACAGCGTCTCGCGGTTCATCCACCGCCGCGCGTACGCGCGTTCACAGCGAAACTCGATGATCATGTCGAGCCCGTTTCCATGGTATCAGGTCAAATGACCTGGCCGAGAATTCGAACGTATTCCTCCACCATGGCATCTACCGAATAGCGCAGCCTCAGGCCTTTGGCGTTTTGTCGCAGCTCGTCGCGCAAACGGTGGTCCGTCAGCAGCGTGGAAACGGCCGCCGAGAGCTTCGCATGATCGGCGGCATCGACGAAGAGGGCAGCCGGCTTGCCCTCATAGGACAACACCTCGCGCAGGACCGGAAGATCGGTGACGACCGACGGCACACCGGCGTTGGCAGCCTCGACCGCAGCCAGACCGAAAGTCTCGGCCTTTGTCGGGAATACGAACACATCCAGACAGGCGAGAAAGTCCGCCATCCGGCTGGGAGGAATTTCCCCGAGCAAATGCAGCCTGTCCGACACCTTCAGGTCATCCGCCAGCTGTCTCAGCCGGGCCTCGTCGGCGCCCTGGCCGGCGAGCGCGAGGTGCCAGGAAGGTTCATCCGGCAGCAGACGGATCGCCGCATCGAGCCGCTTGTGCGGATGCAGCCTTGCGGCGCAGCCGAGCAGGACGCGGTCGGCCGGCAAGTTGAACTCTCGTCGGGCCGCCTCCTTCGACAGGGTGAGGGCCTTGTCATCGAAGCCGTGCGGCACATGCACCATGCGCGACCGGTAGGCCGCGGGATAGCGCGAATATTCGCGCTCCATGTCCTGCGAATTGAGCGTGATGCGGTCGAAGAAGCCGAGGCTGCCCATGGCGATGTCGGCAGTGCGAAGCGGCCAGCTCATCGCCAGCGCGGAGGAAACCTGATTGGCGACGACCGGTGCGCGACTGACGAGGCGCGTCACGCCGCCGCCGATGATGTTGCCGAAATGCTGGAAGGTCAGGACGGCGTCAGGCTTGACCGTGCGGACGTGACGGCCGAGCGTCCACAGCATCTGCAACAGCGCTATCGGGTTGCCCGGCCGCCTCGGCGTGCAATAGAGCGTATCGGGCGGCTCGTCGAAAGAATCCGATTTGCGGAAGAAGAAGAGGTTGGTGACGCGGTGGCCGCGCGCGGTCAGCCCGGCGCCGAGCAGCCGGGAGATCTCTTGCGCACCGGCGTTCTCGGCCTGGGTTTGCGCGAGAAGCACGTGGAGTTTTCGTCCGCCGCCGTTCGACCGCGCGAGGTCGGTCGCGGTGGTCTCGCCCAGTTCTTTGTTCGGCTGATAGTGGAGCACGGATCCCCGACCCGTTAGAAACGAAATCTTCACCTTCTTAACTCCGTACCTATCACGCGGGTATCGCGCGGACACCGACTCGAAACAAACGAAGTTAATGCGCGGCTTGCCCGTCGACATCGTTCGTGCCGTTTTTTCGCTGGTTCCCGAACGATGATCGGGGAGCGCGTTAACCAATCGGTCTTGCGCGCCGCCGATGCGTGAACGCCGGCTACTCAGCGGAGTCGGCGCCGCGGACCGCATAGTTGCCGCGTTTCATGGCGGTGAAGCGCAGCAGCACTAGAATTGAAGGATCGACCCCCGATCGCCGGCGGCAGAGCACGTTCAGGGCAATGGTCGCGAGTGCAAGCGACACTGTGGCCGAGATCGCGGCGCCTAGCACGCCAAGCCAGGGAATGAGGACGAGAAATCCCGCGAGCCGCAGTGCGACGTTGGCGGCCACGACAGGAACATAGATTCGTTCATGGCCGGTCAGCTGCAGGATCGCAGCGGACGGGCCGCCCGCAGCCTGGATGGCCGTTCCGATAGCGAGCACGATCAGCACCGAATGCTGTTCGGTAAAATGAGGTCCGAACAGGTTGAGGAGATAAGGGCCGCCGATCCAGATCGTGGCAAGCCCGGCGGCCACGCAAAGCGCGGTTACTTCCGCCATCAGCCGCAGCGTTCGCTCGAACTCCAGATGGTTCTTGCTGAAATACAGCGATGGCAGCCGGCGCGCGCCGAAAGTGTATAGCGCGGCGGACACCATGGCGAAGATGTTGGCGAGGCGCGAGGCGGCAAAGTAGATTCCGGCCGTCGTCGGATCCAGCATCCAATAGACCAGGATCACGTCGAAATACTGGTTCGCGACCTCGAGAATGGATGCGAGCCAGAAATGAAGGGTGCTCGACCGCCAGCGGGACGTTTCGGAACGGGCTGCGGTGCCGCGCAAATTGGGCAGCGCGCGCGCCGTTGAAACGATCTGCGCGGTCAGTCCGACCGACATGGCAATGGTCATTACCGCGAACAACTCGGCGGGATCGAGTTGCCGGTGCGCGAGCAGCATCACGACCAGGAAAAGAACAACGATGACCCGCCAGAAAAACTCGCGATTTCCCTCGCCCATGAGAATGCTGACCAACGATCGTGCAATTTGGCTGCCGAGCATCACGCCTGCGTTCACGGCCGTGTAGGCACAAGCCGCGAGTATGAGGAGCCAACCGTCGCCTCTCATGTTCGCCACCAGAGCGATGCCAACGGTCACGGTCAGCATGGCGAGTGAGACAATCTTGAGGCTCGACAGGAGGACGCCTTTGGTGAGATCCGGTCTGCCGCCGACCTGATACTCGTTCAGGAAGCGCACCAGCAACGATTCCTGGCCGACCAGTCCCACGACGGCGGCGATCTGGGCAACCGAAAGCCAGGTCGCAAAGATACCGAAGCCGTCGGGCGACATCGTTCGTGCCGCCAGCGAGAACAACGCAAACGCAAGCGCGCCGCTGCCGACCTTGAGGAGGATGGTCCCGACAACACCGCGCGTGACGTCACGCCGCAACAACTGGAGGATGGATTCGATCATGGAAGTTTAAGGAGCCGCTCTCTCCCGCGGAGACAAGTTCCGATGTTGACGACAACCTAGCATGTCGGAAAATCGCGAGGGTTAATGCGCGAGGCCCAGAATCCTGGCAGCGACGATATGGTCGCGAGGTCCGTTGCTTCACTGTGGAACATCGTCGTCCTCATTGTCCCGGATCGAGCAAGGCCGGCTCGAACCATGTGACGGCATGCCGCCGCGACGCGCCTGCGCTGCCCGCAACCGCAATTTACGGGGAGTCCCGAGCAAGGAGCGTGCCGCCCTCGTCGGGATGGCCGCACTTTGCTCCGTTAACCTCGATATCGAGAAATGATCGCGTTTGGTCCTGTGATGCGACATCAGGCCGGGGAATTGCAGGTACGACTTTGGTTGACGTGGGAGCCTGGATCATGACGGCGGACAGAACTGAGAGCGAGCCGCTTGCCGCAGCCGACAGTTCGAGAACCGTTGCGGATATCGCAATCGTCGGCGGCGGCCTTGCCGGATCGCTCGCGGCGGCCATGCTGGCGCGGGCAGGGCACCGCATTGCCCTGATCGACAAGCGGGCGGTCTATCCGGACGAGTTCCGGGTCGAAAAGATCGGCGGGCATCAGCTGGCGATGCTGCGCAAGCTGGGCTTTCTCGACGCGCTCGAGAATGCCGCCTGTCGATACGATCAGGTGCTCAATATCCGGGAAGGCAAGGTGGTCGATGTCAGCGTCGGCCAGGCTTACGGATTTCCCTATGCCGATCTGGTGGCCATGGCGCGCAGCCAGATACCCGATCCATCCAGCCTGATCGTCGACGAGGTCATCGCGATCAGCTGCAGCGACGACCTCCAGCATATCGAGCTGGCGTCCGGACGAGGCGTGACGGCGCGCCTCGTCGTGCTCGCCACGGGAATGGCGGGAGTTCTCGGCTACAGGCTGGGCATCAGGCGTCGCGTGCTGGCGGAGCGGCACTCTGTTTCGTTCGGCTTCACGATTGCCCGCCGGGACGGTCGCCCGTTCGATTTCGAGGCGCTGACCTGCTATGGCGAGCGGACGGCGGACGGCATCGACTATCTCAGCCTGTTTCCCGTCCGGGCCGGCATGCGCGCCAATCTCTTCATGTTCCGAGACCCGACCGATCCGATCATGCGCGAGCTGCGCCGCGAGCCGGAAGCGACCGTCTTGCGTCTGCTGCCGGGATTGCAGCCCTATCTCGGCGATTTCAGCGTCATCGACCGGGTCCAGAACTGGGTGATGGACCTGACCGTGGTTGAAGGACACCTCCAGCCCGGCGTCGTGCTCATCGGCGATGCGTTCCAGACCAATTGCCCCGCGGCCGGCACGGGCGTTGCGCGTCTGCTGGTGGACGTCGATCGTCTTTGCACCGAATACGCGCCGCGATGGCTCACGACATCAGGCATGGGCCGGGATAAGATTTCGCAGTTCTATTCCGATCGCGACAAGGTCGTGGCGGACCAGCAGTCCCTGAAGATGGCGCGCTTCCGCCAGGCCCTGACCTCCCGCAACGATATCGGCTGGGATGTCCGGCGCCGGCTGCACTTCCTGCGGCGCAGCCTGACGCACCGTGTCGATCAAATGCATCCGGGCTGGCTTGGACGCGTTCGCGGGGCGCTGCGCGCCTGAGCGTTGCGGCGCATCGCCCCCCGCCGGATCAGCGCGTGAGCGTCGGGGTGCGGGCGAGCAGGAGCCGCCAATCGGCTAGTCGCTTGGCTGCCAGCTTCAGCCACGGAGCCTGCTTCAGCGCGAACAGAGCGATGGCGCCCGCGGTGCTGCCTACCTGTGTGACCGCCCACATCGGCGAAGGCCGTGCGCCGAACAATCTCTTGTACGGCTCGTCACCAATGGTGAAATCGAGCATCTGATCTCCGCGCTCGATGCAAGCCCGTGTCACTTGCTCGAACATCAGCGCGCCGAGAGACTGGCTCTTGTATCCGGCAATGTCGAAGGCGCTCATGATGACGAGAAAGCTGCCCCGATGACATAGTCCGAGCACGGCAGCAATCACCTCGCCGTCCATCTTCATGGCGTAGAGGCGCACAAAGCTGCCGAGACCACGAAGCGCCACGTCGGAATAGAAGCGGAAATATTCGGGACGCTGGAGCAGATCGCCGTCGCCTTGCGCCTGAAAGCTAGGACCGCGAAATCTCTTCATCACCTCCAGCGCCTCGAGGACGGAGGCGCTGTCGTTGCAGCACGAGAAGCTCAGCGTGCCCTTCTTCTGGAGCTGGCGGTATTTCTTTGCGAGCTCCTTCTGATAGGAGCGATCGATCGCACTGCTCCGCCACTGCTCGAACGGCGCGACGAGAACCGTGGCGTAGGCATTGGTATCCATCGCCACGCGGCGGGGCGCAGCCAGAAGGTTTTCGATCGGAAGCCGCCCGTCGGGCAGCTTGGTCATTCGGAACAGATCGAAGGGACGAACGAGGCGCCGAATCTCCGCGCATGCCCCCGCGTCGTCGAGCAGCTGCGAAAACACGTCCGGGCTACAAACCGGGGCCAGATAGTCGGAGACGCGCAGGTCGGCGAATTCGACCGTTCGGATCGGGCCGCGCCGGATGCGGAGCAAGGGCAACACCATCGCAAGGGCTCGCGTGGCGCGGTGGCGGACCACGACGACCAGAGGTGTCGCACCCGCGTCGGAGGCGAGCCTGGTATAGAGGCTGTGCAGCCAGATCGGATGCTGGAACGCGGTGGCGGCCGAGTGCTCGAACAGCTCCGTATATTCCGCAGACAGAAAGTCGAATGACGGCTCAATGGCGACGTCGAATGTGTTGCTCAGCTTGGTCATGCGCAATCAACAATTCGCGAGGATCGATCGAGCCCCGGCCGCGCTTTATAGCAGCGTCGTTACGAGCTCGACACCGGCGGCGGGCGCTTTGCATTAATGCGCTCAACGCGGTTCGTATCGTTACCAATTTCTTAAACGATCTGTCAGGCGCGGGGATTCGGGCCGCCACCGGCGTGCGCCCGTTGCCTCGGCAGTGCAGGGCAGCGATCTTCCCGCGCGGATTTTCAGATATTCCCAGTCGTGTAACATGGTCGCACGGTCCTGAATGCGAGACGATGTCCCTCTTCTCACGACGAGAACTGCTCGATATGGCGGCGCGGGTCGCGGCGCTCGCCGCCTGGCCCGCTGGCGCTGCCGCTGATGATTACCCGTCCCGGCCCATAAGGCTGGTCATTCCCTATACGGCCGGCGCCGCGGGCGATCAGATCGGCCGTCCCTGGGCCGAAAGGACTGCCTCGCTGCTGGGACCGATCTACATCGAAAATGTCGGTGGCGCTGGCGGTGCGATCGGCACCGCCGCGGTGGCGCAGAGCGCACCCGACGGCTATTCCCTTCTGCTCGGCAATGGCAGCACCCAGGTGATGATTCCGTTGTCTTCGGCGCAGCCCGCCTATGACGCGGTCCGTGATTTCCGCGCCATCTATCGCTTGATCACCAGCACGCTTGCATTCGCGGTTCATCCTTCCTTGCCGGTGAAGGATCTGCGGGAGCTCGTAGATTTTGCCAAGGCTAATCCGGGCAAGCTTTCCTACGGCACCCCGGGCGTCGGCACCGGCAACCATCTCGTGGGGGAGATGTTCAAGCTGCAATCCGGCCTCGCAGCGGATTTCGTCCACGTGCCCTATCGGGGCATGGCGTCGGCGACCAATGATCTGGTGAGCGGACAGATCTCCGCGGTGATTGCGGTGGTCTCGAGCCAGCTCCTGCAACTGCATCATGCTGGCAAGCTGCGGCTGATCGCCGTGACGAGCGATCGACGCTTGAGCGGCGCGCCGGAAATTCCGACGGTGATCGAATCCGGCATGCCCGGCCTCAGCTATGCCGGCTGGTTTGGCTTGTTCGCGCCAAGAGCGACCCCGGATGCGATCGTGGAACGGATCGCTGCGGCGACCCGCACCGTGATGGCCGATCCTCGATTGCAGGAAAGCTATCGTTCCCAAGGTCTGGAGCCGGACATCGATTCGGGTCCCGACAAGTTTCAGCGACTGGTCGAAGACGAGCTGGTCCACATGGCTCCCATCGTCAAGTCGATCGGGCTCAAGCGCGACTGACAGCGATAAGCGCACGCCGTGTGGGCATTGCTGCGGCATGCGACCGCACCGATTTGGAATCATCCAAGCGCGTTTTGAATCGTTCCAGACGTTTGCCTCACGGTCGGCAATGATCGAGGCATTCTAAGTCGCGGCGCGCGCATTTGCGTTGTCGTCACGATGGCGTCTTCTTAAAGAGGCGATGCGTGCCGGCCGAGTTCGGAGACAAGGGCATTTTCGATCCACGGTCGCTGCGGATTGAGCGCATTGCCGCGTTACTGCGGGTTGCGCGCCATTGAAGAAGGACTTCCTGGGAATGCGACGTCGGGGTGGGGTTGGGACGCTAGCGCGCTTTGCTGCGGCGCTGCTGGGTGGAGTGGCGTTGCTCACGTGGTTCGAACTACCTGCTCGATCCCAAACGCCGCAGGGCGGCAGCTCACTTCCACCGGTGACTGTCGAAGCTCCGGCGCAACAATCGGCCCGTCGCGCGCCGACCAGGCGAAACGAGGTCCGGGCCCGATCGGCGTCGCGGCGCCCGCCGCAAGCTCAAACCGCCCAGACTGTCGCAGCGCGATCGCAACCGGGTGTCGTGCCCGCCTTTGCTGGCGGCCAGGTCGCTCAAGGGGCGCGGCTGGGAGTGCTCGGAAATACCAGCACCATGAAGTCACCGTTCAACGTGACGAGCTACACGGACAGGTTCATTCAGGACCAGCAGGCGGCAACGGGGGCGGACGCCTTGATCCTCGATCCGTCGGTGCGAAGCTCCCATCCGACGGGCGGCGTGGTGGACTCCTTCAACATTCGCGGATTCCCGATCAACGAAGGCAACAATGGCGAATTCGCCTTCGAGGGTCTTTACGGAATCGCGCCGACATATCGCATCTTCACGGATTACGTCGAGCGCATCGAAGTGCTCAAAGGTCCCTCGGCGGCGCTCTCGGGCATGGCGCCCAATGGCGGCGTTGGCGGCGTCATCAATGTCGTGCCCAAGCGTGCCGAGGAGGATTTGACCCGCTTGACCGCAAGTTACGGCTCGACCGCACGCTTCGGCGGTCACTGGGATGTTGCGAGGCGCTACGGGGATGGCAGGGAGTGGGGCGTGCGGGCCAGCGGGAGCGTGCGTGACGGCGACACACCCATCAACCGCCAATCCGAAACGACCGGCGTCGGATCGCTGGCCCTCGACTATCAGGGCGAACGGTTCAGGTCCTGGCTCTATCTCATCGCACAAACCGATCGGTTCGATGCGCCGTCACGTCCATTTCTGATGGCTCCCGGCCTGCAGGTGCCGAAGGCGCCGGACGGCAAGCTGAACGTGACCCAGCCTTGGGAATGGTCACGCATCAACGACCAATCTGCTTTGCTGCGAACCGAGTACGACGTTAGCGATCAGGTCACGCTGTTTGCAGATGTCGGCGGCTCCAAGACCAATGTCGAGCGGTTCTTCGGCGTTCCGACGATCATCAATACGAGCGGTGACACGACCTCGACTCCACAGTTCTTCGGCCTCAGCATCGACCGAACCACATATGATGGTGGCGTTCGCGCCCGCTTCGATACAGCCTTCGTTCATCATTCCGTCGCCTTCCAGGCCTCGGTCTATCGCGACGCACTGTACCGGCGGCTGACCAACGGCAGCCTGGTGACGTCGAACATCTACAATCCGACCGTTGCGCCGACTCAGTTCGCCAACGAGATCAGCGATCGCCCTCGGCTTTCGGACAGCGAGCTCACGGGGTTTTCGGTTGCCGACACCTTGTCCGTGCTCGACGAGCATGTCCTGCTGACCTTGGGTGTTCGGCGCCAGGGTATCGAGGCGCACAACTACCTCTCCAACGTCGGGACGCTGAGCTCGTCCTATGACAAGAGCGCGGTCACGCCGGTGGTCGGCCTCGTCGTCAGGCCCCTGGACAACATCTCCCTGTACGCAAACTACGTCGAAGGTCTCGCCCGGGGCGACGTGGCTCCCCAGAACGCATCCAATTTCGGTGAAGTGCTGCAGCCTTACGTCGCCAAGCAGTACGAGGCCGGCATCAAGGTGGAGTTCGGTCGGATCGCAACCACCTTCAGCGCTTTCGAGATATCGAAGGCGAGCGGCGAACTGTCCGCCGGGCGTTTCGCTGCGACCGCCGAGCAACAGGTCCGTGGGCTCGAATTCAACGTCTACGGCGAGATCATGCCGGATGTGCGTGTCCTCGGAGGCATCTCGCTGCTGGACGGCACCCTGACGAAGACCGCCGTCGCAGCCAATGTGGGCAACACCCCGATCGGCGTGCCGAACATTCAGGCCAATATCGGGGCGGAGTGGGACCTCCCGTGGATGCGGGATCTCACCTTGAACGGAGCCGTCATCTACACCGGCAGGCAGTTCGTCGATAGCGCGAACAAGCAGCCGATCCCCGAATGGACGCGGCTCGACCTCGGTGCCCGCTATACCACCGCGATCAACGGCAGGAAGACGGTCTTCCGCGCCAACATCCAGAATGTGACCGGCGAGAGTTACTGGTCCAGCGTGGCTTCCTTTGGAACATTCTTCCTGGGCGCACCACGCACATATCTGCTGTCGATGACCGTCGACATGTGATCGCGGCCCTTGCAATTGCGTGAAGTGCTGCCGGGCGCGTGACGGCGCGGTCGTGGGAACCGTCGGCGTCAGCGCGGCTCTGCCGACCGTCAAGTTGACGGTCGAGGTGGATAGTCGCTTGCCAATAGACGCGCCGCCGCCCGTTCTGCGGCGGTCATGGGCTGCGCAGAAAATGCTCCGCTAAATCAATGCGATGAGCTCTATTCCTGGGTGCTCTACGGCGGCGCGGCCGAAACTGGCGCGGCTCTTGCTCTTGTCAGTATGAGAGTTCTTGATAAACCTCATACTGCGGGATCGAGTGGATGGAGCAAGCGGTGAGGCGGACTTTGCGGGCGATTGAATCCGGGACAGTGGTGCTGTTCGGGGCGCTCATCGCCGCCAACATCGCCGCGTGGGCCTGGGCCTTCGCGCTGTTCGGCGACCGGCCGACGGTGCTGGCGACCGCGCTGCTGGCCTGGGTGTTCGGTCTGCGCCATGCCGTCGATGCCGACCACATCGCCGCCATCGACAACGTGGTGCGCAAACTGATGCAGGCGGGCGGCGCCCCGCACAGCGTCGGTCTCTATTTTGCGCTCGGCCATTCCACCGTCGTTGTGGTCGCGACCATATTGCTTGCGCTCGGCGTGGTGAGCCTTGGCGGCGACAGCCTGCTCAAGGAGATCGGCAGCCTCATCGGCACGTCGGTGTCGGCGCTGTTCCTGCTCGTGATCGCGGCCATCAATCTCGTCATCTTCGTCGGCCTGTGGCGAACGGTTCGGGCCGCACGGGAGCAGGGCGTTCACGATGCCGAAGGGCTCGAGGCGCTGCTGGCCAAGCGCGGCTTCCTCGCGCGCCTGCTCGGACCGCTCTTCCGCATGGTCACAAAGCCCTGGCACATGTATCCGCTCGGCTTCCTGTTTGGGCTCGGCTTCGACACGGCGACCGAGATCAGCCTGCTCAGCATCTCTGCGAGCGAAGCCGCGCGCGGCGCTTCGGTCGCAGACGTGCTGGTTTTCCCTGCTCTGTTCGCATCCGGCATGGCGCTGGTCGACACGGCCGACTCCGCGCTGATGGTGAGCGCTTACCGATGGGCCTTCGTCGATCCCTTGCGAAAGCTCTGGTATAACCTCACGATCACCGGCGCGTCCGTCGCGGTCGCGCTGTTCATCGGCGGTGTCGAGGCGCTCGGTTTGGCCGCCGACCGGCTCGGCCTGTCCGGGACGATATGGACGCTGGTCGACGGTCTCAACGAGTCGCTCGCCAATGTCGGCTTCGCCGTGATCGCGCTGTTTGCGATCGCATGGCTTGTCTCGGTCGTGCTTTATCGTCGCATCTTCGAGGGCAGCCGGCACCGGGCCGCAACGAAAGCGCTGGAATGCGCCGATGCGACCGAAGCGGCGTGAGCCCTGTCGTGGCGGCGGCGCATTGACGGCACTTTCGGTCCTGGTGCTGCTCGCGGATGGCGGTCGTGCTCTCGCGCAGAGCAACAGCGGCCAGCGCGAATTGCCGCCCATCGAGGTCGGCGGTGACGCGACGTCGGAGCGCAAACGGCCGGTCGGATCGCGCCGCACCGGCAAGCCCTCCGCCGCAGGCCATCGCATCCTCGTGTATCCAGCGGCGACGCAGACCTCGGATGGGCACAGCGCCACCTCGCGTGCAAACGGTCAGCCCAGCATGGCCAGCGAGATCACCATCTCCGGCGAAGAGCTCAACGCCCGCCCTTTCACGCGGCCGGGCGAGGCGCTCGAGGCCGTGCCGGGTCTCATCGTCACGCAGCATTCCGGCGAGGGCAAAGCCAACCAATATTTCTTGCGCGGCTATAATCTCGACCATGGCACCGACCTCGCCATCACCGTCGACGGCATTCCGGTCAATATGCGCACCCACGCGCACGGCCAGGGCTATGCCGACCTCAACTGGCTGATCCCGGAAACCGTCGCCGCGGTGGACGTGCGCAAGGGGCCGTACTTCGCCGACGAAGGCGACTTCGCCTCGGTCGGAAGCGTGCACATCGGCCTGCTCGACCGCACCAGGGGGCTGGCGCAGGTCACCGCCGGCAGCTTCGGCTATCGCCGCCTGCTCGGTATGGATTCCGCGAAGATCGGTGACGGTGCGTTGCTCATGGCCGGCGAGATCGGCACTTACAATGGCCCGTGGGACAATCCGGACAATGTGCGAAAGCTCAACGGTCTCGTGCGCTACAGCCAGGGCACCGTGACCGACGGCGTGTCCGTCACCGGCATGGCCTATGCCAACAGATGGAATTCGACCGACCAGGTGCCGCAGCGTGCGATCGCGGCCGGTTTTCTCGGCCGCTTCGGCTCGGAAGATCCAAGCGATGGCGGCAACACCAACCGCTTTGCGCTCTCGGGCCGCATCGCGCAGAGCGACGATCTCGGCGCGTGGAAAGCCAACGCCTATGTGGTGAAGAGCCAGCTCGATCTCTTCAACAACTTCACCTACTTCCTCAGCGATCCCGTGCTCGGCGACCAGTTTCACCAGCATGACGACCGCCTGATGCTGGGGGCCAACACCTCGCGCACGCTGAACGGTTCGTTGGCGGGGTTGCCGATGCAGACCACCTTCGGCCTGCAATCGCGCTACGACTCGATTGATCTGGCGCTCGCCAACACATTCCGGCGTGGCTTCCTGTCGAACATCCGCAGCGACAAGGTCGGCGAGGGCAGCGTCGGCGTCTATGCCGAAAATACCGTGCGTTGGACCGATTGGCTGAGGACGACGGTCGGATGGCGCGGCGATTACTATGCCGCCGACGTCACGTCGCGGTTCAGCACCAACAATTCCGGCCGGGTAGACGCTGCGCTCGGCAGCCCCAAATTCCGCGTGGTGCTTGGCCCGTTCAACCAAACCGAGCTCTTCTTCGGCGCCGGCTACGGCATGCATTCCAATGACGCCCGCGGTGCGACGACGACGGAGGACCCGAGCGATCCCACGAAGAGGCTCACGCCGTCACCGCTGCTGGTGCGGACCAGGGGTGCGGAGGTCGGCGTGCGCAGCAGGATCGTGCCTGGCCTCGACACTTCGCTCAGCGTCTTCATCCTCGATCAGGATTCCGAGATCCTGTTCGCAGGCGACGCCGGCGACACCTCGGCGACCCGGGCCAGCCGCCGCTATGGCTTTGAATGGACCAACCATTACCGGCCCAGTTCCTGGATCGACATCGACGCCGATCTCGCGATGACTCATGCGCGCTTTCGCGGCTATGACAGCGAGCAGGCGGAGGTCTATGCCTCGCTCGCCGGCTATCCCGAGGCACAGATCGGCAAGGCGCCCGGCAACTACATTCCGAACGCGCCGGCGATGGTGGCATCGGCCGGCGTCACGCTGGGCGAGAAGACCGGATGGTTCGGGACCTTGCGCTGGCGCTATCTGGCGTCGAGCCCGCTGACGGAGGACAACGCATTCCGCTCCTCTGCGACCAGCATCTTCAACGGGCGGCTTGGCTACCGCATCGACAATGGCTGGCGGCTCCAGCTCGACGTCCTCAATCTCTTCAATGCGAGGGCGAACCAGATCACCTATGCCTATGGCTCGATGCTCAAGACCGACACGCTCTATAACCTCTGCACGTCGGGCACTGCGCCGCTGGCAGTCTGTCAGAATGGCGTGATGGACTATGTGCTGCACCCCGTGGAGCCGTTGACGTTCCGCCTCACCATCGCCGGAGCGTTCTAGGCTCGCTCCGGTCGCGAATAGAATGAAGCGGCGCTTGACACTTCTGCCATCCGGGATTGCTAGAGCATGGGTGTCTTATGGTAGTGAACCGCCAGGTGGCGGCACATCGCGGCCTGACAGCGCAGCAGGGGACCGTCGATGAACCGTGACCTCGATCTCGCCGACTTTGAACTGCATCCGCAGCGTGGTGCGGTGCTGGCCGAGGTGCATGCTCGCCCATTCACCCGGTTGACGGCGCCGGTCACGGTGCTCCGCCTGGCTTTTCTCGGTCAGGGCGAGGCCGCTGCAGCGGACCGGCAGAAGTTCGTGGCGTTCTGTATGGCGCACGGGCAGACTCCGCCGGAGGACGGGACCAAACATCACCAGGTGACGATCGGCGCCACGCAGCTCCGCTGGGAGCAGCACTCGGAATTCAGCACCTTCACCTGGATCCTGGGCGGCTCCGAGACCTCCGTCCGCCGGTTCGGTGAGATCGACGCAGAGTCCGCAGCGCTGGTCCGGTCCCTGCATCAGTCCGGTCAATTGCTGGTCGCGGTCAAGCTCGAGGTCGAGCAGACCTCGGCGGCGCTGGAGCGTGCACAGCAGCTTTTCGAAAGGAGCAGCCTCGCCATCGCAGCGGTCCGCAGCGGGCCCGCCGTCGTTGCATCGGACTTTCGCACCGACGATCAGGGCTTCATTCGCATCCTTGTTTGCAACGACGGTCTGTCGCCGGGCCGTCTCGGCGCCCTCGTGCAGCGCGTGCTGGAGATCGAGACCTACCGCACGCTGGCGCTGCTCGGCCTGCCCGCTGCGCTCGAGCTTGCGCCCTCAGTCGATCATATCGGCCGGCGGCTCGTCGAAGTGCTCGAGGAGATGCAACGCGCCGAAGACCTCAAGCTCAACAATCATCTCTTGACGGAACTGACCGCGCTCGCAGCTTCGCTCGAAAAGGGAGCTGCCGCCAGCTCGTTTCGTTTCGGC
Organism: Bradyrhizobium centrosematis; assembly: GCF_045571495.1. Classification (NCBI taxonomy): domain Bacteria; kingdom Pseudomonadati; phylum Pseudomonadota; class Alphaproteobacteria; order Hyphomicrobiales; family Nitrobacteraceae; genus Bradyrhizobium; species Bradyrhizobium centrosematis. The sequence goes on along the minus strand of NZ_CP120703.1, from coordinate 4,766,895 downwards.
GCCAGCCGGGCTTACAACGACATCGTGCAGGCCCGCCTTGCGGTGATCGAGGGTGGCGAGATCGCGGGCTATCCGACTTGGTCCTCCTTCCTCGCTCGCCGCATGGCACCTGCGATGCGCACCTGTGCGACGATGGAGGACCGGCAGGCCGATCTGTCGATCAAGCTCGCGCGCGCGGCCGATTTGTTGCGCACGCGCGTCGATGTCGAGCTGGAAGAGCAAAATCGCGATCTGCTGCGCTCGATGAACGACCGCACCCGGCTTCAGTTGAGACTTCAGAGCACGGTCGAGGGGCTGTCGGTGGCGGCGATTGGCTATTACGTCGTCAGCCTGTTCGGCTATCTGGCCAAGGGCGCCCATGATGGCGGCCTGCATGTCGAGCCTTCGCTGGCAACCGCAATCTTCGTGCCGGTCGCCGTGGCCGTGATCTGGATCGTCACCCGCAATATCCGCAGGCGGCACTTGAAGCACGACGAAATGTCGGGCGCTCACGACTGAGGACGCCAACGAGCCTCTTGCGCTTCGCCCGTGAGCGGTCGAAGCTGGGGCGACCGGGAGACACGAGATGAGCCGATCCGATGCGATGACCAATGTGCTCTGGCTGCAGGGCGCCAGCTGCGGCGGCTGCACCATGTCGATCCTCGAAAGCGGCGCCTCCGGCTGGTTCGACGAGCTGCGTCAGTTCGGCGTCAACCTGCTGTGGCATCCGTCCGTGAGCGAGGAGACGGGTGAGGAGGCGGTCGAGATCCTGCAGTCGGTGCTCGACGGCAAGGTGAGGCTCGACCTTCTCCTGCTAGAAGGTTCCGTCGCCCGCGGACCGAATGACACCGGGCGCTTCAACATGCTCGCGGGCACCAACCGGTCCGTCTATCGCTGGATGCTCGATCTTGCGCCGCACGCGGGCTATGTGATCGCGGTCGGAAGCTGCGCGGCCTATGGCGGCGTGCCGGCCGCCGGATCGAATCCGACCGATGCCGTCGGCCTGCAGTTCGAGGGCTCCGATAGCGGTGGCGCGCTGGGCGCGGCTTTCCGCTCGCGGCTCGGTCTTCCCGTCATCAACGTCGCGGGCTGCGCGCCGCACCCGGGCTGGATGATGGAAACCATCTTGGCACTGACCACCAAGGATATCGCAGCGAGCGATCTCGACGGATACGGGCGGCCGAAGTTCGTCGCCAACCATCTTGCCCATCATGGCTGCTCCCGCAACGAGTTCTACGAGTTCAAGGCCAGTGCCGAGACCATGTCGGAGCGCGGCTGCCTGATGGAGCATCTCGGCTGCAAGGCGACGCAGGCGGTGGGCGACTGCAACCAGCGCTCCTGGAATGGCGGCGGCTCCTGCACCAAGGGCGGTTATGCCTGCATCGCCTGCACCTCGCCGGGATTCGAGGGTGCCCAGAACTTCCTGGAGACGGCAAAACTCGCCGGCATTCCGGTCGGCCTGCCGACCGACATGCCGAAGGCCTGGTTCGTCGCGCTCGCTGCATTGTCGAAATCCGCGACGCCGCGACGCGTCCGGCTGAACGCAACCGCCGATCATGTTGTCGTGCCGCCGGGCCGCACCATGACCAAGACCAAGCCATGACGCGGATCACGATCGGCCCGTTCAACCGCGTCGAGGGCGATCTCGAAGTGCGCCTGGACGTCGAGAGCGGGCGCGTCACGCGCGCCGAGGTGACGGCGCCGCTCTACCGCGGGTTCGAGCAGATCCTGGAGGGGCGCCCCCCGCTCGACGCGCTGGCGCTGGCGCCACGGATTTGCGGCATCTGCTCGGTCTCGCAATCGGTTGCCGCGGCCGCGGCTCTGCGCGATGCCATGGCGATCGAGGCGGCGCCGAACGGACTGCTCGCCACCAACATCGCGCATGCCGCAGAGAACGCGGCTGACCATCTCACCCATTTCTACATCTTCTTCATGCCCGACTTTGCCCGCGAGGCCTATGCCGCGCACGACTGGCACGCGGCGACGCACAAGCGCTTTGCCGCGACCCGCGGCAGTGCGGCGCGCGACGCATTGCCGGCGCGGGCGCGGCTGCTCGAGACCATGGGCATCATCGCCGGGAAATGGCCGCACAGCCTCGCGTTCCAGCCCGGTGGTACGACGCGTGCCATCGATCTCGGCGAGCGCGTCCGCCTGCTGTCGATCGCGACGGCGTTTCGCAGCTTCCTCGAGCGCATCGTCTTCGCGGATGCGCTGGAGAATGTGCTGGCGATTACCACCGCGGACGAGCTCGATCGCTGGCGTGACGGCCGCGGTGGCGACTTCGCCCATTTCCTGCGGCTCGCCGACAGTCTCGTGCTGGGCAGGCTCGGCAGGGGCACCGGCTTGATGATGAGCTACGGCGCCTATCATGGCACCGACGGCGAGTTGTTTCCGCGCGGCCTGTTCGGCCCGCGCGCTGCGATCGAGCCGCTGCCGTTGACGCAGATCACGGAGGATGTCTCGCACGCCTGGATGCGAGATTCCTCCGCCGACCCCGCTCACAGCAGCACGATCCCGGATCCCGACAAGCCGGCCGCCTATAGCTGGTGCAAGGCGCCGCGACTGTCCGGTCAGCCGATCGAAGTCGGCGCAATCGCGCGCCAGACGGTGGCGGGGCAGGCGTTGATTGCAAATCTCGTGTCGATCGGCGGGACCAACGTGCGCAACCGCGTGATCGCGCGGCTGATCGAGACCGCGCGCATCGCCCTTGCCATGGAGCAGTGGACGCGTGCACTTCGCCTGTCGGAGCCGTTCTGCCACAATTCGCGCGACATCCCCGATGGCAGCTATGTCGGACTGGTCGAAGCCGCGCGCGGCAGTCTCGGGCACTGGATGGCGGTACGGGGCGGCAGGATCGAGCGCTACCAGATCATCGCACCAACGACGTGGAATTTCTCGCCGCGCGATTCCTTCGACGTCGGGGGGCCGCTGGAGCAGGCGCTGGTCGGCACCGATGTCGGCGACGCTGGCGCGCGCGCGGTTGCGATCCAGCACATCGTGCGCTCGTTCGATCCCTGCATGGTGTGCACTGCGCACTAAGACATGATCCGGAAAAGTGCGACGCGGTTTTCCGGAAAGATCATGCTCAAACAGCCGGAAACTTCGTTGCCGACTGCAAATCGCGTTGTTTCCGCTTCTCCTCCTTTTGCTGTTCCCGCCGCGCTTCATGAGAGCAATTCAAAGACGTAACGTTTTGGAATCTCTCTACATTTGAATCGCTCCAGGTTGTTGGCCTGCTTCTTGCTGTCTTTGGCGTCATCGAAAAGTCAAAGCCGACGACGGGAGGATTCATGGGCACGGCGACGGAAACGTTTTACAGCGTGATCAGGCGGCAAGGCATCACGCGTCGGAGCTTTCACAAGTTCTGCAGCCTGACGGCGACGAGCCTCGGACTCGGACCGCTGGCGGCAAGCCGCATCGCCAACGCGCTCGAAACCAAGCCGCGCGTGCCGGTGATCTGGATGCATGGGCTCGAATGCACCTGCTGTTCGGAGAGCTTCATCCGGTCGGCGCATCCGCTCGTCAAGGACGCGGTGCTGTCGATGATCTCACTCGACTACGACGATACCATCATGGCGGCTGCGGGCCACCAGGCGGAAGCCATTCTCGATGAGACCCGCGCCAAGCACAAAGGTCAGTACATCCTCGCGGTGGAAGGCAATCCGCCACTGAACGAGGGCGGCATGTTCTGCATCGACGGCGGCAAGCCGTTCGTCGAGAAGCTGAAGATGATGGCCGAGGATGCGATGGCGGTCATCGCCTGGGGCGCCTGCGCGTCCTGGGGCTGCGTGCAGGCGGCCAAGCCCAATCCGACGCAGGCAACCCCGATCGACAAGGTCATCACGGGCAAGCCCATCATCAAGGTGCCGGGATGCCCCCCGATCGCCGAGGTGATGACCGGCGTCGTCACCTTCATCACCACTTTCGGCAAATTGCCCGAGCTCGACCGCCAGGGCCGGCCGAAGATGTTCTACTCGCAGCGCATTCACGACAAGTGCTATCGGCGGCCGCATTTCGATGCCGGCCAGTTCGTCGAGGAGTGGGACGATGAGGCGGCACGCAAGGGCTACTGCCTCTACAAGATGGGCTGCAAGGGCCCGACCACCTACAACGCCTGCTCGACCGTGCGCTGGAACGGCGGCGTCTCGTTCCCGATCCAGTCCGGCCATGGCTGTATCGGCTGCTCGGAGGACGGCTTCTGGGACAAGGGCTCGTTCTACGATCGTCTCACGAACATCAAGCAGTTCGGCATCGAGAAGAACGCCGATCAGATCGGCATGGCGGCGGCCGGCGCCGTCGGTGCCGCGGTGGCTGCTCATGCGGCCGTGACGGCGGTGAAGCGGCTCGCGTCCAAGCGCGAAGACGTCGACCACAACAGCTAAGCGCCAAGCGACAGATTAGGGTAGGGCAACCATGGGCATCCAGACTCCCAACGGCTTCAAACTCGACAATTCCGGCAAGCGCATCGTCGTCGATCCCGTGACCCGTATCGAAGGTCACATGCGGGTCGAGGTCAATGTCGACGCCGACAACGTCATCCGCAACGCGGTCTCGACCGGCACGATGTGGCGCGGCATCGAGGTGATCCTGAAGAACCGCGATCCGCGCGACGCCTGGGCGTTCACCGAACGGATCTGCGGTGTCTGCACCGGCACGCACGCGCTGACGTCGGTGCGTGCGGTGGAGAACGCGCTCGGAATCACCATTCCGGAGAACGCCAACTCGATCCGCAATTTGATGCAGCTTGCCTTGCAGGTGCATGACCACATCGTCCACTTCTATCACCTTCATGCGCTGGACTGGGTCGACGTGGTCTCCGCGCTGTCGGCGGATCCGCGGGCGACCTCGACGCTGGCGCAGTCGATCTCGAGCTGGCCGTTGTCCTCGCCGGGCTACTTCAAGGACCTCCAGACCCGTCTGAAGAAGTTCGTCGAGTCCGGACAGCTCGGTCCCTTCAAGAACGGTTATTGGGGCAGCAAGGCCTACAAGCTGCCGCCCGAAGCCAATCTGATGGCGGTGGCGCATTATCTCGAAGCGCTCGACTTCCAGAAGGACATCGTCAAGGTCCACACCATCTTCGGCGGCAAGAACCCGCATCCGAACTGGCTCGTCGGCGGGGTGCCCTGTCCGATCAATGTCGACGGCACCGGCGCGGTCGGCGCCATCAACATGGAGCGGCTCAACCTGATCTCCTCGATCATCGACCGCCTGATCGAGTTCAACGAACAGGTCTACCTGCCCGACGTGGCGGCGATCGGCTCATTCTACAAGGACTGGCTCTATGGCGGCGGGCTGTCGGGCCAGAGCGTCCTCTCCTATGGCGATGTGCCCGAGCATGCCAACGACTATTCCGCCAAGAGCCTGAAGCTGCCGCGCGGCGCCATCATCAACGGCAATCTATCCGAGGTGTTTCCGGTCGATCACGCCAATCCCGACGAGATCCAGGAGTTCGTGGTGCACTCCTGGTACAAATATCCCGACGAGACCAAAGGCCTGCATCCCTGGGACGGCGTCACCGAGCCGAACTACGTGCTGGGTGCCAACGCGAAGGGAACGAAGACCGCGATCGAGCAGCTCGACGAGGCCGGCAAATATTCCTGGATCAAGGCGCCGCGCTGGCGCGGGCACGCCATGGAGGTCGGCCCCCTGGCGCGCTGGATCGTCGGGTACGCGCAGAACAAGGCCGAGTTCAAGGATCCCGTCGACAAGTTCCTGAAGGATCTGAACCTGCCGACCTCGGCGCTGTTCTCGACGCTCGGCCGCACCGCGGCCCGTGCGCTCGAATCGGTCTGGGCCGGACGCCAGATGCGCTACTTCCAGGACAAGCTCGTCGCCAACATCAAGGCCGGCGACAGTTCGACCGCCAATGTCGACAAGTGGAAGCCGGAGAGCTGGCCCAAGGAGGCAAAGGGCGTTGGTTTCACCGAGGCGCCGCGCGGGGCGCTCGCGCACTGGATCAAGATCAAGGACACCAAGATCGACAATTACCAGTGCGTGGTGCCGACCACTTGGAACGGCTCGCCACGCGATCCCAAGGGCAACATCGGCGCTTTCGAGGCGTCGTTGATGAACACGCCGATGGTCAATCCCGAGCAGCCCCTGGAGATCCTGCGCACCATCCATTCCTTCGATCCTTGCCTGGCCTGTTCGACCCACGTCATGAGTCCGGACGGTCAGGAACTCGCCAAGGTCAAGGTCAGGTAGGAGGCCGTCATGATGGATGCCATTGCTCCCGGCTCGGACTCCAGGCCGGACCTCGCGGCGATCGCAGCCGATGCATCCGGGGAACGTGCGGTGGGCCGCCCCACCGTTTACGTCTACGAAGCGCCGGTGCGGATCTGCCACTGGGTGAACGCGTTCTCGATTCTCGTGCTGATGGTGACCGGCTATTTCATCGCATCGCCGCTGCCGACGGTCGCCGGCGAGGCCTCCGAACACTTCGTGATGGGCTACATTCGCTTTGCCCATTTCGCCGCCGGACAGGTGCTCGCGGTGTTCTTCCTCACGCGCATCCTGTGGGCCTTCGTCGGCAATCACCACTCCCGGCAGATCTTCTACATCCCGGTTCATCGCAAGCAGTTCTGGAAGGAGGTACTGCACGAGATCCGCTGGTACGCCTTCCTGGAGCGCGAGCCGAAGATGTATGTCGGCCACAACCCGCTGGCGCAAACCGCGATGTTCACGGGCTTCACGTTGTTCGTGGCCTTTATGATCGTCACCGGCTTTGCGCTCTATTCGGAAGGAATGGGCATCGACAGCTGGCAGCACAAGCTGTTCGGCTGGGTGTTCGCGATCTGGCCGAACAGTCAGGACGTCCATACCTGGCATCATCTGGGCATGTGGGCGCTGGTGACGTTCGTGACGGTGCACATCTATGCGGCGATCCGCGAGGACATCATGTCGCGCCAGAGCATCATCTCGTCGATGGTCTCCGGCGAGCGGCAATTCCGCGATTGAAAACGGGAACGTGACCGATGCCGACATCCCTGCAAGACAATCGCATCCTGGTGCTCGGCATCGGCAACATCCTGTGGGCCGACGAAGGCTTTGGCGTGCGCACGGTGGAGGAGTTCCACCGGCGCTATGCCGTGCCTGACAACGTCACTATTCTCGACGGCGGCACGCAGGGCCTCTACCTCGTGAACTATCTGGAAGAGGCCGATCGCCTGATCGTGTTCGACGCCATCGACTACGGCCTCGAGCCCGGCGAGTTGAAGCTGGTGCGCGACGACGAGGTGCCGCGTTTCACCGGCGCCAAGAAGATGAGCCTGCACCAGACCGGCTTCCAGGAGGTGATCAGTGCAGCCGACCTGCTCGGCAGATGCCCGAAGCATCTCGTGCTGATCGGCTGCCAGCCGCTCGACCTTGAAGACTGGGGCGGACCGTTGACGCCGCCGGTGCGCGACCAGATCGCGCCCGCGATCGATCTGGCCTGCCAGATATTGACCGAGTGGGGCGTTACGATGAGCCGCCGCAGCGAGCCTTTGGCGGACACCGAGCGGTTGCTCGCCAATGACATCGACCACGCCAATTACGAGATGCGGCCGGCCTGACCGGCGCGGCCTGCTTTGGAGAAAGCGCGATGTGCCTCGGCTTGCCGATGACGATCGTCGAGACTGACGGAATGTCGGCGCTATGCGAATTTCGCGGTGAGCAACGCCGCGTCTCCATGCTGCTGCTCTCCAACCCGCCGGTCGGCGCCCACGTGCTGGTCTACATCGATACGGCGATCCGGCTTCTGGACCAGGACGAGGCGCGGCTGATTGCTGCTGCGATCGACGGGCTTGGTGCTGCGCTCGATGGCGAGGATTGCGATCGCTTCTTCGCCGACCTGATCGACCGCGAGCCGCAATTGCCCGCCCATCTGCGGTCCGAATAGACCGCCTCCTGCAGCTGACATCGCTGCCCCCGCCGCACCGACCCACGGCAGGGTGCAAGCTATCTTTCTATCCGCAAAGATATTTTCCACACGACTTGGAAAGTATCTTACCGTATGTGGATGCGCCGTTCCGGGTGCCCAAAATTATATGATTTAGATCAATGAGGTAGCGGCAGAGGGCTGCTGGAATGTCCTGGCATGTGCCTTGCTAATCCTGTCCCGAGCGAAATCATAAGCTTGTCAGGGGAGGTCTGATGGAATTCCAGGTGGGGAAGAAGGATCTGACGCGGCACGGCCTGCCAGAAGTCGGTGCCGCGACGGTCGATCATTTTCTTGGCGCGGCCGATGAGGCCGGCGCGATCGCGGTGCTGCTGTCGGCGGGCGATCCGAACCGGTTTCCGGAGGCGATCGACGTCGCCGTGGTGCTGCCGGAGTTGATCACTGCGTTCAATGGCCGCTTGCGCGGCGCGATCATCGCCCGCGGCGACGAGAGCACGCTTGGCCAGCGTTTCGGCGTGAGGGTGCAGCCGACGCTGATCCTCATTGCCAAGGGCGAGACGCTGGGGCTGATCGCCAAGATCCAGGACTGGTCGGTCTATATCGACCGCATCACCAAGCTGATCGACCGTCCGCGCGGCCAGACCGCCGCGGTCGCCGTCACCCTCGTTCCCCAGCATCGCGCGCAAGGGGCCGAGCTATGAAGGTCGGATTCTGGGATGCGCCCGAAGGCGCCGAGCAACCGGTCAGCGTGTTTCCGATCGGAGAGGAAAGTCTCAATGCATCGAGCGGCAGCCTGACGGCGGCCGGAGCGTTGGCGAAGCTTGCAACGCTCGACAGCGCCGAGCTTGCCAAGAGCTGTCCGAACGCAGTCGCGCTGCTCTCGAAGATCGCGCAGGCCATCGCCGGCCAAAAGGCGGATGCGCCGACGCAGCTGTTCCGGCTCGTCGACCTGAACGATCTCGAAAGCAAGCTCGTCGCCGACGTGCTCGGCGAAGGCGAGGTCGGCGGGGTCGTCGCGTTGCCCGACGGATCGCTGGCCCAGATCCAGGAATCGGTCTTGGCGGGGATCTGGCGCGTGCGGCTCGAAACCGACGCCACATCCGAATATCTCGAGATCGGCGCCATTCCGGAGATCGTCAAGCGCGCGGCCGCCGACCTCACGTCGGCCGATTTCGAGATCGGGCCGGTGCCGGACGGCGCCATGAATGTGTTGCCGGTGCTCGCCGAAATCCGCGAACGCGCGCAGGCCTGGCGGCCGGGGATCCGCTCGCAGATCATCAACTTCACGCTGCTGCCGATGAGCCCGGTGGACATGAGCTTTCTGCAGGACACCATCGGCAACGGACCGATCCAGCTCGTGTCGCGCGGTTATGGCACCTGCCGGGTGCTGTCGACGGGCATCCGCAATGTCTGGTCGGTGCAGTTCTTCAACGCCATGGACACCATCATCCTCGATACGCTCGAGGTCGGCGGCGTGCCGACCGTTGCGCTTGCCGCGGACGAGGATTTCGAGGATTCCGCCGAACGGCTGCAGGAAATCATCGAGGCCTATTTCACATGAGCGCCTTCGAGAATTTTGGCGTTCGTCAGGACGTCACTGAGGCCACGCGGTTGGAATGCGGCATCTGCTGGACCGTCTACGATCCCGCCGACGGTGACGAGGTGGCGCAGATCGCGCCCGGCACGCCATTCGCGGCGCTGCCGGAGGATTGGCACTGCCCGAACTGCGACGCTCCGAAGTCCAAGTTCATGGCGATCGAGGTATGACCGGGAGCGCGCCAAATCTTGAGGCCGATGCCGTGGCGTGGGGCGAGCTCCTGGCCGGGAGCTATCGGGAGATCGGCGAGCGCGCGATGCGCGATCTGCCGATCTACAACGATGCGCTCGGCGTCGAGGCGGTGGGCTTCCGTCGGTTCGCCGGCACGATGGTCGGCATCATGGTCACTCCATGGTTCATGAACGTGGTGATGCCGGCGAGCGCAGCGCGGGAGGATTCGGGAACGACGTTGCAGATCCGTTTTCCTGCCGGCAATATCGAGTTCACGCTCAGCGAGGTCGGACTGATGGGCCGCATCGCAAGCTGCTCGCTGTTCTCGCCGATGTTCCAGTTCGCCGACATGGCCGCTGCGCGGGTGACGGCCGAGGCCGCACTTGCCGAGCTGATGCTGCCGGCAGACAGCGAGGAGGCGGTTCGCCGCCGCGAGCCCGCGACGACCCCGATCGATCGGCGTAACTTCCTGCGCGGTACTTTGACGGAGCGGCGCGGATGACCCTGGCCTTCCGCAACGAGATCGAGATCACGGTGTGGCTTGGCGGCGCGACGATCGCCGACGTCGCGATCCAGCCGCGCAGCCGGCCGCCGTTGACACGGCTGTTTGCGGGAAAGCCGGCGGAATCCCTGCTTCCGGTGCTGCCGCGGTTGTTCTCGCTCTGCTCGGTCGCCCATCAGGTGGCGTTCCTCTCGGCAGTCGAGGCCGCGCAAGGGCAGCAGCCGACGCAAGCGACAACACGCAGTCGCGTCACGGCTGTCGTTGCCGAGCGGCTCACCGAATTGCTGCGCAGCCTGTTCGTCGGGCGGCTGGCGCTCGACGGCGCGAGCGCTGCCGCGGTGCGCGCCATGATGCAGGCGACCACCGTCCTCGGTGGGGCCAATGAAGGTGTATCGGAAGCGTTGCGGCGCGGAGCCCTGGCAAAGATCAAGGCCGCGCTCGCAGCGCTCGGCATTGCCGGCGAAGGCCAGGCTCTGCTGCCGGGCAGCGCGCTCGCTGCCTACCTTGAGCGCTGCGAGGGTGAGGATTTGTCGCCGCCGTCGGTCGAGCCATCATTCCTGACGGGGGCTGACGACCTCGACGTCGTTACGCGCTTGGCGGCGGGCGGGGCAGCCTATTCCGACGCGCCGGAGCTCTGCGGCAAAATTCCGGAAACCGGTGTCTGGGCGCGGTGGGCGCGGCGCGAACCCGTCCTGTCGACGGCGGGGCCGGCTGCGCGCCTCGGAGCGCGCATCGCCGAGGTCGCGCGGCTCTGCGCCTGGCTCGACCACGGCGAGCAAGATCTCGATAATGGCGTCGTCGCAAGCTATCGGCTCGGCGCGAGCCACGGGGCGGCCGCCGTCGAATGCGCGCGGGGCCGGCTCTACCATGCGGTTGCGCTCGACGAGGAACGCCGCATCGTCAATTTCGAATTCCTGGCGCCGACCGAGTGGAATTTTCACGCCCGGGGGCCGCTGGTCCGGAGCCTTAAGGGAGCGAAACTGGCCGCTGGCCGGCGCGGCCAGGACGCGGTTCGCGCGCTGATCGCCGCGTTCGACCCCTGTGTCGGTTTCAAGCTCGACTTTCGCGAGGTAGGCCATGCATGAGATGGCACTGTGCGAGGGCATCATCGGTATCGTCGAGGAGGAAGCGCGCAAGCGCTCCTTCAGCAAGGTGAACGTCGTCTGCCTCGAGATCGGTGCGCTCAGCCATGTCGCGCCGGAAGCGATGAAATTCTGCTTCGAGGCGGTCGCAGCGCAGACCATCGCGCGAGGCGCAAGGCTCGAGATCGTCGAGACTCCGGGAATCGCCTGGTGCATGGCTTGCTCGGAGAGTGTCGAGATCAAGCAGCGTTACGAGCCGTGCCCCTGTTGCGGCGGCTATCAATTGCAGGTGACGGGCGGCGAAGAGATGCGCGTAAGGGAATTGGAGGTCGACTGATGTGTACGGTCTGCGGCTGCAGCGACGCCAAGGCGTCCATCGAACATGCGCATGATCATCATGACCATGGCCATGATCATGGTCACGGCGGACACCATCATCATCACGGTCATGGGCACAGCCACGACCATGTTCACCATCATCACCATGATCACGGTCCTGACGAGGCGGGCGTGCTTGATTGCGGTGCCAATCCGGCGGGTCAAGAGATCGCCGGCATGAGCAGCGATCGCATCATCCAGGTCGAGCGCGACATTCTCGGCAAGAACGACAGGCTCGCCGCCGACAATCGCGCGCGCTTCCGCGCCGACGAGGTGCTTGCCTTCAACCTGGTGTCGAGCCCGGGCGCCGGAAAGACCTCGCTGCTGGTCCGCGCGGTCTCGGAATTGAAGGACAGCTTCCCGATTGGCGTGATCGAGGGCGACCAGCAGACCTCCAATGATGCCGAGCGGATCCGCGGCACCGGCGTGGCGGCGATCCAGGTCAACACCGGAAAAGGCTGTCACCTCGACGCCGCCATGGTCGGCCAGGCCTATGACAGGCTGCCCTGGCTGAACGGCGGCATTCTCTTCATCGAGAATGTCGGCAACCTCGTTTGTCCGGCGGCGTTCGATCTCGGCGAATCCTGCAAGATCGTGGTGTTCTCGACCACCGAGGGCGAGGACAAGCCGCTCAAATACCCCGACATGTTTGCGGCGGCGTCCTTGATGCTGATCAACAAGATCGATCTCGCGCCGGTGCTTGATTTCGACCTTGCCAAGACCGTCGAATATGCGCGGCGGGTCAATCCTGACATCGAGGTGATGACGGTGTCGGCGCGCACCGGCGAGGGCTTTCCGGCTTTCTATGCCTGGATCCGCAGGCGCTGGGCAAAGACGAAGCAGGCCGAGATGGCGATGCAGGGATGACGATGACCGGTGGGACGAGCGTGCCGGAGGCGAAGAGACTGCGTCTGCATGTGCGCGGCGCGGTACAGGGTGTCGGATTTCGCCCCTATGTCTACGGCCTCGCCACGCGCTATCGTCTCGGCGGCTTCGTTGCCAACGATCCCCACGGGGTTATCATCGAGGTGGAGGGTGATCGCGCCGGCGACTTCGTGGCGGCGCTCCCGCTGGAAAAGCCACCGCTTGCCCGCATCGACGACATCTCGGTGCATCCGATCGGGGCCGTGGCGAGCGAGGGATTTTGCATCCGTGCCAGCGAGCAGGGCCGCGTGTCGACCCGCATCGTCGCCGACGCCGCGACCTGCAAGCAATGCCTGCGCGAGTTGTTCGATCCCGGCAGCCGATTTTATGGCTATCCCTTCATCAACTGCACCCATTGCGGCCCGCGCTACACCATTGCCGAGCGGCTGCCCTATGACCGGCCGACCACGGCGATGAAGGGCTTTGTCATGTGCAGTGCCTGCGCGGACGACTATGGCAATCCGGGCAGCCGCCGTTTCCATGCCGAGGCGATTGCCTGCCCGGCTTGCGGCCCAAGGCTCAGCCATGACATCGCGGATATTGCCGCCGCGATTGCCGCGGGCAGGATCGTCGCGATCAAGGGTCTCGGCGGCTATCAGCTGCTCTGCGATGCCCGCGACGATGGCGTCGTGCGGCAGCTGCGGCAGCGCAAGCAGCGCGACCAGAAGCCCTTCGCCGTCATGGTCGGATCGATCGACGCGGTTGCGGACTTCGCTGATGCCGATGCCGCCGAGCTTGCGCTGCTCGAGACCGCGCCACGGCCCATCGTGCTGATGAGATCGCGCGATCGGCTCGCGCCAGCGATCGCGCCGGGCCTGTCGCGTCTCGGCGTCATGCTGCCGGTCGCGCCGCTCCATCACCTGATCTTCGATGCACTGGACATAGCGCACGCGCGGGCCCGCGAAAGCTGGGCGATCGTTGCCACCAGTGCCAACGCCGGCGGCGAGCCGCTCCTGATCGACAATCGCGAAGCCGAGCAACGCCTCGCCGGCATTGCCGACCTCGTCGTCACCCATGACCGCGACATCGTCACCCGGGCCGACGATTCCGTGGCGGCAGTCGTCGCGGGCCGGACGCAATTCATCCGCCGCGCCCGGGGCTACGTGCCCGAGCCGGTTCGCCTCGCGCGGCCCGTGCCGCCGATCCTGGCGGTCGGTGGTGCATTGAAGTCGACGGTGACGGTCACGCGCGGCAATGAGGCGTTCGTCTCCCAGCATATCGGCGACCTCGACAGTGCGGAAGGCATCCGCTTCTTCGAAGAGACGGTCGACCATTTGCTGTCGACCCTCGATGTCGATCCAGTCGTCGTTGCCCATGATTTGCATCCGAACATGGCCTCGACCCGCTTCGCTGAAGCCAGCGGCAAGCGGTTGATCGCGGTTCAGCATCATCACGCCCACGCGGCCGCCGTGATGGCGGAACATGGCATTGCAGGACCGGCGCTGGCCCTGGTGCTCGACGGCTTCGGCCACGGCAGTGATGGTGGCAATTGGGGCGGCGAGCTGCTCGCCTGCGACGGTGCCCGCTTCCGGCGACTCGGACACCTCGCGCCGATGAAAATGCCGGGCGGCGATCGTGCCGCGCGCGAGCCGTGGCGCATGGGCGCGAGCGCGCTGCATGGCCTTGGGCGAGGCGATGAGATCGCGACGCGGTTCGGTACACGGCCGCAAGCCTCGCGCCTCGGCGCTCTGCTCGATCAGCCGGGCGTGCCGACGACGACCAGCGCCGGCCGCCTGTTCGATGCAGCGGCAGGACTGTTGGGGCTCTGTCCGCTGCAGAGCTACGAGGGGGAAGCTGCGATGAAGCTGGAGGCGCTGGTGCGCGCGCCGCGCATCGCGCAGGACGGCTGGATCATCGAGAGCGGCGAGCTGTCCATGGCTCCATTGTTCGCGCGCCTGGCAACCGGGGCCATCGATCCGATCGAAGGTGCCGAGCTGTTCCACGGCACGTTTGCCGCCGCTTGCATCGACTGGATCGGGCAGGCGGCGCGGATGACCGGTATCACCACGGTTGCCCTCAGCGGCGGCTGCTTCCTCAACGCCATCTTGTCGGACACGATCGCGCGCGGCTGCATCGCGGCCGGGCTCTCGCCCCTGCTGCCACGCCAGATGCCGCCCAATGACGGCGGTCTCAGCCTGGGCCAGGCCTGGGTCGCCGCGCTAAGCCTCCTCGAACAGCAAGATCTGGAAGGAACCGCCTGATGTGTCTCGCGATACCGGCAGAGGTCACAAAACTCCTGCCCGATGAGATGGCCATCGTCTCGATCGACGGCGTCAGCAAGGAGATCTCGGTCGCCTTGATCGAGAATCTCGCGGTGGGGGACTACGTGATCATCCATGTCGGCTATGCCCTGACCAAGATCGATCCGGAGGAGGCGCGGCGGACGCTCGAATTGCTGCGCGAGCTGAGCGTCGAGGGGCAGGGAGTGGCGTCATGAAATATGCCGACGAGTTTCGCGACAAGGAGATCGCACTGGGGCTTGCGAAGACAATTCGCAGCGAGACCGACCCGAAGCGGCCGTATCGTTTCATGGAATTCTGCGGCGGCCACACCCATGCGATCTCGCGTTACGGTCTGGAGGACATGCTGCCGAACAATTTGCGGATGATCCATGGCCCTGGATGTCCGGTCTGCGTGCTGCCGGCCGGACGCATCGATATGGCGATCCGGCTTGCGGAGCGAAGCGAGATCATCCTGTGCGTCTATGGCGACCTGATGCGCGTCCCCGGCTCGCAGGGCGCCTCGCTCCTGAAGGCAAAGGCGCGCGGCGCCGATATCCGCATGGTCTATTCCACCATCGACGCGATCCGGATCGCGGAGGAAAATCCCGAGCGCGAAATCGTGTTCTTCGCCATTGGCTTCGAGACCACGACGCCGCCGACCGCGGTGATGATCCGGCTGGCCGAGAAGAAGCGGCTTTCGAATTTCAGCGTGTTCTGCAATCACCTGCTGACCCCGCCGGCGATGCAGAACATCCTGGAGAGCCCCGATATCCGCAATATCGGCCGGGTCGAGATCGACGGCTTCGTCGGGCCGGCGCATGTCTCGACCATCATCGGCACCGCGCCTTACGAGTTCTTCGCCGAAGAGTTCGGCAAGCCGGTGGTGATCTCGGGATTCGAGCCGCTCGACATGATGCAGGCGATTCTGATGCTGGTGCGCCAGGTCAACGAGAGCAGGCACGAGGTCGAGAACCAGTATAGCCGGGCGGTCACGCGCGACGGCAATTTGCGCGCCAAGGAGGAGGTCTCCGACATCTTCGAGCTGCGTGACCAGTTCGAATGGCGCGGGCTCGGCCAGGTACCCTATAGCGGGCTGAAGCTGAAGCGCGCATACGCGAAATATGACGCCGAAATCCGCTTCGGCATGAACGAGCTTCGCGTCGACGACAATCCCGCGTGCGAATGCGGTGCCATCCTGCGCGGGGTGAAGAAGCCGGTCGACTGCAAGCTGTTCGGCACCGTCTGCACGCCGGAGACCCCGATGGGCTCCTGCATGGTCTCCTCCGAAGGTGCCTGCGCCGCGCATTGGACCTATGGCCGCTTCCGCGACCATCAGCAGAGGCGGGCGTCATGAAGGCCTATCAGCGCAAGCTCGACATCAAGAACGGCTGCGTCGACCTGTCCCACGGCTCGGGCGGCCGCGCCATGGCGCAGCTGATTTCCGGGCTGTTCCACGAAGCGTTCGGCAACGAATGGCTGGCGCGCGGTAACGACCAGTCGGCCTTCGATGTCGGCGCCGGGCGCATGGTGATGACGACCGACGGCTATGTGGTCTCGCCGCTGTTCTTTCCCGGCGGCAATATCGGCTCGCTCGCGGTCCACGGCACGGTCAACGACATCGCCATGGCCGGGGCAAAGCCGCTCTATCTCTCGGCGAGCTTCATCATCGAGGAGGGGTTCCGCTTCGCCGATCTCAAGACGATTGCGGAATCGATGGGGGAGGCGGCCCGCTCGGCCGGCGTCCACATCATCACCGGCGACACCAAGGTGGTCGAGCGCGGCAAGGCCGACGGGCTGTTCATCTCGACATCAGGCGTCGGCGTGGTGCCTGATGGGCTCGATCTCTCGGCTGAGAACGCGCGCGTCGGCGATCGCGTCCTGATCTCGGGCACCCTCGGCGATCACGGCGTTGCCATCATGTCGAAGCGGCAGAATCTGGCCTTCGAGACCGAGATCGTGTCGGATTCGGCGGCACTCAACGATCTCGTCGCCAGGATGGTCGAGGCCGGTGGCGCAGGCATCCGCCTGATGCGCGATCCCACGCGCGGCGGGCTCGCCGCCACGCTGAATGAGATCGCCCAGCAATCCAGCCTCGGCTTTCACCTGCTCGAGGAGGAGATCCCGGTCAAGCCGGGCGTGGCGGCAGCTTGTGAGCTGCTCGGGCTCGATCCGCTCCATGTCGCCAATGAAGGCAAGCTGGTCGCGATCGTCGCGCCCGAGATTGCCGGCGTGGTGCTTGCCGCCATGCGGGGGCATCCGCTCGGCCGCGATGCCGCCGACATCGGCGAAGCCGTCGCCGATGACCATCATTTCGTGCAGATGGCGACGAGCTTTGGCGGCGGCCGGATCGTCGACTGGTTGTCGGGCGAGCAATTGCCGCGGATTTGTTGAGCGATCATGATGCGCATCCTGCTGCTATCGCATTCCTTCAACAGCCTGACGCAGCGGCTGCATGTCGAGCTGCGCGAGCGCGGCCACGAGGTGTCGGTCGAGCTCGACATCCATGCCGACGTCACGCGCGAAAGCGTCGCGCTGTACCGGCCAGATCTGGTGATCGCCCCGTTCCTGAAGCGGGCGATCCCCGAAGATGTCTGGCGCAATGTGCGCTGCCTGGTGGTGCATCCCGGCCCGCCCGGCGACCGCGGCCCGGCCGCGCTCGACTGGGCCATTCTCGAGGGAGCAACCGAGTGGGGCGTCACCGTGTTGCAGGCGGACGGCGAGTTCGACGCCGGTCCGGTCTGGGCCTTCCGCACCTTCCCGATGCGGCGCGCTGCAAAATCCAGCATCTACCGCAACGAGGTGACCTCATGCGCCGTCGAAGCGGTGCTGGAGGCGATCGATGCGATCGCGTCGGGACGGCCGACACCGCAGCCGATGCGCGAGGGCGACGCGCGCATTCGCGTACGCGGGCCCTGCCGCCAATCGGACCGCGCCATCGACTGGCAGCGCGACACGACCGAGACCGTTCTGCGCAAGATCAACAGCGCCGACGGCATGCCGGGCCTCCTCGACAGCCTGTTCTTCCAGGACGTGCGACTGTTCGACGCCCATGAAGCGCGAGATATTTCCGGCATTCCCGGCACGATCGTCGCGCAATGCGATGGTGCCTTGGCCCGTGCGACCGTCGATGGAGCGGTCTGGATCGGCCATGTGCGGCAGCTTGCACCGAAGAGCCTGAAGCGCTCTGCAGCGAAGGTCTTTGCCGAGCAAGCAGCTGGCCTGCCGCGGCGGCCGGGTTGCGGCTATGCTCCTATTCAGTACCGCGAGCATGGCGAGGTCGGCGAGTTGCAGTTCTCCTTCTACAATGGCGCGATGGCGAGTTGCGACTGCGAAGCGCTGCTGCATGCTTACCAGGCCGCGCTGGCGCGCCCGACAAAGGTGCTGCTTCTGACCGGCGGTTCCGACTATTGGTCGAACGGCATTCATCTGGCCGAGATCGAGGCCGCCGACAGCGCCGCCGATGAATCCTGGCGCAACATCAATGCCATCGACGATCTGGCACGCGCGATCATCGAGACCACGGACCGGCTGGTGATATCGGTCATTCGCGGCAATGCAGGAGCGGGCGGCGTGTTCTTGAGCCTGGCTGCCGACGAGGTCTGGGCCAGCGATCAGGTCGTGCTCAATCCGCATTACAAGGACATGGGCAATCTGTTCGGCTCCGAATACTGGACCTATCTGTTGCCGCGCCGGGCGGGCGCTGAGAACGCGACCAGGATCACGCAGTGCCGGCTGCCGATGGGCGTTGTCGAGGCACAGCGCCTCGGGCTCGTCGATCGCATCCTCGCAAGGCGCGAGCTCGCGCGCGAAAGTCTCGTGGCACTTGCTGCTGCTGCGGGGGCGGATCCAGGCCTTGCGGCGCGCCTCGCCGACAAGAAGAGCTGCCGCGCGGCGGACGAGGCCAAGAAGCCGCTGCAAGCCTATCGCGACGAGGAGCTGCGGCGGATGAGGCTCACTTTCTACGGCTTCGATCCGAGCTACCACGTCGCCCGCTACAACTTCATCCACAAAGTGCCGAAGTCGCGCACGCCGCTGACCATCGCCAATCATCGGTCGCGGCGGCCGGCCGAGCGGCCCAGGCCCATGGTGGTGCCCTCATGAGCGTTCGGGGAACCATTCTCGTCGTCGACGACGAAGTCCGGTCGCAGGAAGCGCTGCGGCGCGTTCTCAGGGAGGATTTCGAGGTGCTTTGCGCGGGCAATGCCGCCGAAGCGGAAAAGTTGCTGGAGGGCGAGATCGTCCACGCCATCCTCTGCGACCAGCGCATGCCGCAGGAATCAGGCGTGAGCTTCCTGAAGCGTGTGCGGGAGCTGTGGCCCGATCCGGTGCGGATGATCATCTCGGGCTATTCCGATTCCGAGGATATCATCGCCGGCCTCAACGAGGCCGGCATCTATCAATACGTCACCAAGCCGTGGCAGCCGGACCGGCTGGTCGATATCGTCAAGGAGGCGGTGCAACTCTATCGTCTTCAGAAGGAGACGGAAACGGCCGGCGTCGACGTCAAGGCGACGCCTGGGCATATCAAGAAGGTCGTTTCGGTCAAGCGAGGTGTCGCCAAGCAGCTCTACGATTTCGATCGCATCGTGCATTCCTCCGAAAGTCCCATGCACAAGGTGATCGAGCTCGGCAAGCGCGCCGCAGATTACGACATCTCCGTGCTGATCACCGGTGAGTCCGGGACCGGAAAGGAGCTGCTCGCACGCGCCATTCACTACGGCTCGGCGCGCGCCAGCAAGGCGTTCGTCGTCGAGAATTGCGGCGCGTTGCCGGACGAGTTGCTCGAAAGCGAGCTGTTCGGCTGCAAGAAGGGCGCCTTCACCGGTGCCTATCAGGATCGGATCGGCCTGTTCGAGGTCGCCGACGGCGGCACCATCTTCCTCGACGAGATCGGCGAGACCTCGCCGGCATTCCAGGTCAAGTTGCTGCGCGTCCTGCAGGAGAGCGAGATCCGCCCGCTCGGCGCGCAGCGCGTGCGCAAGGTCGACGTCCGCGTCGTGGCCGCGACCAACCGGGATCTTGAAGCCGAGGTCGAGGCCGGCCGCTTCCGGCGCGATCTCTATTATCGCCTGGCAGCGTTTCCCGTCCACATGCCGGCCTTGCGCGACCGCCCGATGGACATCTCACTGATCGCGGAAGGAGTGCTGTCATCGGTAAAGACTTCCTTCAACCGGCCTGGCCTGCGCTTTGCGGCTGCCGCGCTCGAGGCATTTGCCAGGTATCATTGGCCCGGTAATGTCCGCGAGCTGCAGAACGAGATCCAGCGCATGGCGGTGTTGGCGGACGCGGATGAATTGCAGGCCCCGCCGCTGCTGGGCCGCCGCAATGGCAAGCCTCCCGCGGCCCCGGTCCACGGCAAGCTGAACGGCTCGGCGACCCTCAAGGACAAGGTGGAGGATCTGGAGAAAGCGGTTATCATCAGCTGTCTGGAGCGCTACGAAGGCAATATCAGCCGGGTCGCGAGCGAGCTCGGGCTATCGCGGGTCGGTCTCAGGAACAAGCTGGCCAGGTATGATTTGAGAAAGAATGCCTGAGGTGACGCACTCTCCTGAAACGGGCGAGCCGGAAACGCTGCTCAAATTGATCACCAAGCGCGGCGCGATGGAGCTCGATCAGGAGCGCGAGGGCGCCTGGATCGAGGTCATCCGCAAGATGGACGAGGTCTATTCGGACCTCCTGCGCTATGAAGTCGACCTCGAGCACAAGAATGCGGAGCTGGAGGAGGCTCAGGCCTTCGTCACCAACGTCATCGAATCCGTCTCCGACATCCTCATCGTCTGCGATGCCAAAGGGCTGGTGCAGCAGGTCAATTCCGCGTTCCAGCACACGCTCGGCTGCAGCGTCGCGGATATCGTCGGCAAGAACATTGCCGACGTCATCGATGCCAAGGACAAGGCCAAGCTGGTCCCGCTCCTGAAGCCGCGCAGCGCCTCCGACGTCGTCGACGGCGAGCTGCGGTTTTCGCGCGAGAGCGGCAGCTCGGATCTGTTCGGGATCAACGCATCCCCCCGCCACGACCATCGGGGCCGCTTCATCGGCGTGGTGCTGACGGGCCGGCCGATCGGAGAGCTGCGCCGTGCCTATGAGGAGCTGCACAAGGCGCATCACGAGTTGCAGCGCGCCCAGCGGCAATTGGTTGAACAGGAGAAGATGGCAAGCCTCGGCCGCCTCGTTGCAGGCGTCGCGCACGAGCTGAACAACCCCATCAGCTTCGTCTATGGCAATGTCCACACCCTGATGCGCTATCGCACCGCGATCGCCGCCTATCTCGACGCGGTTCACGGCGAGGCCGAGGAGGGCGATCTCGCGGCTCAGCGGCGGAGCCTCCGCATCGATGAGATCCTGGAGGATTTCGGTCCGCTGATCGAAGGCACCCTGGAAGGCGCGGTCCGCATCAGCGAAATCGTGAAGAATCTGCGCCGGCTGTCCTTCAGCAAGCTCGGTGAAGTCGAGCGCGTCAACATCGAGCGGCTCATCAACACCGCGGTGCTGTGGGCCGTGCGCACCAAGCAGGTGCGCATCGACCTGCAGGTGGAGGTCGAGCCGGAGCTCTGGATCTCCGGCAATGAAGGGCAGTTGCATCAGGTGATCGTCAATCTCGTCGAGAACGCGATCGACGCGATGCGCGGCACCGAAGCGCCGCGGCTGGTCGTGTCTGCGGCGCGCAAGGGAAACGAAATCCTGTTCCGGATCTCGGACAACGGCCCGGGGATCGACAAGGATCACATCAGCCACATCTTCGAGCCGTTTTTCACGACCAAGCGGGTCGGCGAGGGGACGGGGCTTGGCCTCTGGATCAGCTACGGCATCGTGCGCGAGCATGGCGGTGAGCTGGTCGCCGGGTATGGTCCGGAGGGCGGCGCGACATTCTCGTTCGCGTTGCCGGCGGCATAGGCGGCCGGCACTCGCCTCGCGCATGAGCTCCGCATTGCCTGTCGGGCAAGACACCTCGTGCGGTCGCCCCTGCAACAAGGAGTCGCTCCAGCAGCGGGAATTTGAGACTGCCGAATCCTCGCGGCGGGCCTGTCACGAAAACATCGAGGCGATCGTCTGTATATGGTCGGTCGCCGCGGCGACGAGATCGGCATAGCTGGTGTGGCCTTGGGCAGCCGCCTTGAGAATGCGCTCGGCGAGGAATGCCTTGGTTGATATCGTCACCAGGTCGGAAGGCACCTTGGACATTGCGTCCTCGAGGGCCGTCCTCATGGTGCACACGAGCTCAGGATCGAATTGCGGCATTGATACGGCTCCATCCATCGCGGTGTCCGGGGCCCCAAATCAGGCCGCCGGTGCGGGGGAAGTTTCGCTGGGCGAGCAGCAGAAGCAAGTCAACTGCATTTGAGCTCCGTGAAATCTTGGAAAGGTTGGTCTCGCGTCGAATTGAACCTGAAGTCGGCGCTGGAGCCGTTCAATTGGCCAAAGAGATCGGATGACCCGTCACCCGGACTGCCGAACCTTGCCTGTTTCGCCCCCTGTCAATCCGTTTCGCCGAAAATATTCCACTTTACCGAAATTCGGAAAGGGCGTATGTGTCGCCCATCCCGGTTCATCAAGAGGGGCGATCTTGAGTCGTCATTTTCGCGAGCCGGGCTTGCGGTGGACGCGGCAGCGTTGGCACGAGATGGGACGGGCGGGGCGGGTAGTCCCTGTGAGTCCGAAACCCGCGTGCAGACGAACGGCGCTGCTAGGCTTCGTCTCGCTGGTAAGTTTCCGGCTTCGTCGACAGGGCCGGGAAAACTGCGGCGACATGGCGGGCCGTGCGTACGGCAAAACCGTGTGGTCCTGGCCGTCGTTGCTACGGTCAAGCCGGATCGAAGATGTGCGCGAGCCCAACCGGGCAGACGGCATCATCCAATTCGAACGGCGAGGAGGCCAGAACGAACTCGGCTCCCGGGAGAGCACGGCATAAGCCGTCCGACCATCGCGCAGGGAAGGCCGAGTGTTCGGCACCACCTGTATGCTGCTGTGCGGTTCTTCCTGCGCGTGTCTTTTGCGCAGCAGACCGCGGGTGCCAGTCGGCACCCGGCCTTCCCTGCGCCCTCTTGACTTTCAGAGGACGAAGCGACGAAGCAAAGCTCGGGCGAGATGAGCCGCGAGAACGAGAAGGCGTGTCTGCAGCCACACAATAAGTGTCATCGCCCGACTTCATCGGTTGATCCAGTACTCCGAGATGGCCGTGGTTGAATCGAGAGGCCGCGGCGTACTGAATTCCCGGCTTTCCCGGGAATGCAAGCGGTACTTGGAGAACCACACGGCTGCCTCATACTCCGTCATTGCGACGAGCCGTTGCGACGAGGCAATCCAGAATCCATCCGCCGAAAAACTCTGGATTGCTTCGCTGCGCTCGCAATGACGATGTTGAGAGAGCACCTGCCATGACCTCGCTCTCGTGCCAACCACGTTACGCGGGCCAATAACGCCATCGCCAGTCCTAGCCCGGACCCTTCCGATGATTGAGGTAGCGAAGCGCCAGCTTGATGAAATTGTGCACCACCATCGACGTCTCTTCCTCTCTGAAGACCAGAAACACGTCGGCTGTCGGCGGCGACGGCCTGATCGGACGGAATACGATGTCGTCGGTCGTGAAGCGCGCAATCGACTGCGGCACGAGCGCCACGCCGAAACCTGCGGCGATCAAGCTTGGAATCGACTGGGCGTCGACGACCTGCTGGGACACCTTCGGCAGGAAGCCGGCATCGACACAGCACGACTGCACGTATCGTGCGAAATCGGAGCTATCCGGATCGAGGACGACATGATCCTCGGATGCGAGGTCACCGAGCGCGATGCGCTTGCGGCGCGCCAGCCGATGGGTGCGGGGCATTGCGAGGACGACCTCTTCTCGCCATGCGAGCTTGCTGGTCAGGCCGCGCTCGGCCGGAATGCCGCGAATGAGACAGATGTTGGTCGTGCGGCCGAGGAGCGCCGCGATCTGCAGCGCCGGGGCCTGCTCGTGCACCGTCATCTTGACCATTGGAGCGACCTGTCGATAGGCCGCGAGCAGCTCTGCGAGACGGCCGCGCAGAATCGAGCCAGTCGCTCCAACGTCAAGCGTTCCGATCAGGCCGGCTCCGATCGACCGAGCCTCGTCTTCGGCTGCCTTGACCTGTTGCAGGATCGCGCGTCCGCGCACCAGCATGGCCTCACCCGCCTGCGTCAGCTCGACCCGGCGGCTGGTCCTGTAGAGCAGCTGGGTTCCGAGCTCCGCCTCGAGGCTCTGAACATGCTGACTGAGCGGCGGCTGCGACAGGTTCAGCCGTCGGGCGGCGAGGGTGAAGCTGCGCTCCTCGGCAACCGCGATGAAGTACCGGAGCTGGCGGAGATCCATAGCGAGACCCTATCAATCGTGTCGTTCTATATATTGGACTTGATGTCGCACCTGGTCAACGAATGGACGGTGCAGCCTCCGTCCTGCCGCGACGACAGGCTGCGTCCGCGGCGATTGCACCTCGCCGCCAACGACAAGAATGGCGAAGGCTCCAGCCGACCAAGCCAGATGGAAGTCCCAGCGAGCGAGGAAGGCCATGCCCAAGATCTTCAAGTCACTCTTCTTCCAGGTCGTCGTCGCACTCGCCGTCGGCATTGCTGTCGGCATGGCCTATCCGGACACCGCATTACAGATGAAGCCGCTGGGTGACGGCTTCATCAAGCTCATCAAGATGCTGGTGCCGGTGATCGTGTTCTGCGTCGTCGTGCAGGGGATTTCGGCGGCCGGCGACCTTTCGAAGGTTGGAAGGGTCGGCATTCGCTCGCTTCTCTACTTCGAGATCGTCACCACCATTGCCTTGGTGTTTGGCCTCGCGCTCGCCTATTATTTCCAGCCTGGCACCGGAATGAACATCGACCCGAAGGCGTTGGACGCCAAGGCGCTCAGCGGGTTCAGCCAGACGGCGGCCCAAGTCGCCGGCGGCGGCGTCTCCGAATTCCTGATGAAGCTCATTCCCTCGACGCTGGTCGGCGCTTTCAGCTCCGGCGACGTCCTGCAGGTCCTGATCGTCTCGATCATGTTCGGATGTGCCGTGTCGCTGTGCGGCGAGCGCGCCAAGCCGGTCGTCGATTTCGTCGAGCGCGTGAACGAGATCACCTTCAAGATGATGAACTTCGTCGTCCGGCTCGCCCCGCTCGGGGTGTTCGGCGCGATCGCCTTCACCGTCGGCAAATACGGCATCGGTTCGCTCAAGCAGCTTGGTGGCCTCGTTGCCCTGTTCTATCTCGCTGTAGCTCTGTTCGTGATCGTCGTTCTCGGCGCGATCATGCGGCTGTCCGGCTTCAGCCTGTTCAAGTTGTTGGCCTACCTGCGCGAAGAGCTGATGATCGTCCTCGGCACGGCCGCCGGCGACAGCGTGCTGCCACAGACCATGCGAAAGCTCGAGCTGCTCGGGATCAAGCGATCGACCGTGGGTCTGGTGATCCCGACCGGATACTCGTTCAATCTGGATGCGTTCTCGATTTACTTGACCTTGGCGGCCGTCTTCATTGCACAGGCGACGAATACGCCGCTTGCGACGGGCGACCTCCTGGCGATCCTCGGCGTCGCGCTGCTCACCTCCAAAGGTGCCCATGGCGTGCCGGGCTCGGCCATCGTCGTTCTCGCCGCGACGCTGTCCGCCATTCCGGCCATTCCGGCGATCGGACTGGTGCTGATCCTGTCAGTGGACTGGTTCATTGGCATTGCCCGCGCGCTCGGCAATTATGTCGGAAACTGCGTTGCGGCAGTCGTGGTCGCCTCATGGGAGGGAGATCTCGATCACGCCAAGGCGCGTCGCATCCTGGACGGCGAGATTGACCCCTCAGCCGAGAATCTGCGGGTCGATCCAGCCGGCGCGGATGCTCCGGTCGCGGGCCTGCAGACCCTCTAGACGCGGGGAGTGCTTGAGGTTGGCGATGGTGACACTCTCGATCGAGCCCTTGACGAAGCAGGCGTTCGCCCCGTTCGGCGAGGTCGTCGAGACGCAAGGAAAGACGCCGCTGTCGATCAACCAGGGCTATGCCGCGCGCTACAACGAGCTCGCCACGATCGACGTCGCCGCGGAAGGCGGGCAGGTCAATATCAGCTGGTTCGTCGCCTCGGCACGCCCGGCACCGATCGCGATCAGCCTGATGGAGCGCCATCCGCTTGGCAGCCAGATGTTCATGCCCCTCAACGGAGCGGACTGGCTGGTCGTCGTCTGCACGGACCCCGCCATCTCCGCGAGCTATCGGGCGTTTGCGGCAAAAGGCCACCAGGGCGTGAATTATGCCCGAAACTGCTGGCATCATCCGCTCCTGGTTCTCCAGGACGCAAGCGCGTTCCTCGTCGTCGACCGCAAGGGGGATGGCGACAATCTCGAAGAATTCTGGCTGAGCGAGAAGATGCAGCTCGCTCTCCGGTCGGCCGCAGGCTGACACGCTCTATCGGTAACCTTCACGAGGCTTGATGATGTCATCGCGCAGCTATCACATACCGCAGGGCGGCCTTCCGCCTCAGACGGACCTGCTGAGCGGCCGCGCGGTCTTCACGAACGCCTACGCCGTCATCCCGAGCAGCGTACAGCGCGACATCGTCGTCAGTCACCTGCCGCACTGGGACGACACGCGGGTGTGGGTGTTGGCGCGGCCGCTCTCCGGCTTTGCAGAGACGTTCTCTCACTATCTCATGGAGATCGCGCCGGCCGGAGGCAGCGAGAGGCCGGAGCCGAACAGGGATGCCGAGGGGGCGTTGTTCGTCGTGGGCGGCCGGCTCAGTCTCGCTTTGGCCGATCAAGAATTCGAGCTGAGGCCCGGCAGCTTCGCTTACGTCCCGCCTGGCTGCGCCTGGAGCATTCGCAACCGCGGCCCGGCTGCGGCGCAGGTTCACTGGATCCGCAAGCTGTACCAGCGCATGCCGGGGCTGGCCGAGCCCGAGGCAATCGTGGTCAACGAAGATTCGCTCGACCCTGTACCGATGCCGGGCACGGAAGGCAGATGGGCAACCACCCGCTTCATCGATCCGGCCGACATGCGCCATGACATGCACATCAATATCGTGACGTTCGAGCCGGGTGCGACGATTCCCTTTGCGGAGACGCACGTCATGGAGCACGGCTTGTACGTGCTCGAGGGCAAGGCGGTTTACCGTCTCAATCGGGACTGGGTCGAGGTCGAAGCCGGAGACTATATGTGGCTGCGTGCCTTCTGCCCGCAGGCCTGCTACGCAGGAGGCCCCGGCCGGTTTCGCTACCTTCTCTACAAGGACGTCAACCGGCACATGAACCTGCGGCAGGGCCCCCCGCTGGTCTAGCCTGCACCGTGCTGCCGCAGTTCCGCCGCGAGCTAATCGATCGCGGTGCGCGAGCGTCGGTGGCTGCTCTGAAGCTCGGGATAGCCGGTCAGCATCAGCTTGTCGGCGCGCACGCCCCAGCTCTCCAGGCGATCGAGGAAGCTCATGCCGAGCAGGTTGGTCTTCATCTGTCCGCGCTGGACGACGAGGGCCGGCACCGATTTCTCGACGAGATGGCCGACGGAGAGACGGTCGAGCGTGAGACGGGCCGCCTTGGTATGGCCCCCCGCGGTTTCGAGGTCGACATCGTATTCGAGCATCTCAATCGGCAACCCGATGGCTTTCGCTGTTTCCCAGGTCAGCACCACCGAGGTCGCACCCGTATCGATCACCATCGGAGCCGCGACACCGTTGATCTTCGCACGCAGTGCGAATTCGCCGCCTTGGCCGCGCGGGATCTGCACGGCGGGGGCAGGCGCCACCGTCTGCGCGCGGAAGATATGCGAGACCTTGTGGCCGGCGCGCGCGATTTGTTCGGGATCGCCATAGGCGACGACCGCGCCTGCCGTGCCGGCGAGCATGACGAGAACGAGCAGGAAGCGGATCATCGCGCGCCTCCCAAGGCGCGCAGGCCGGTCAGCTGCGCTTCGGCGATGGCCCGATCGGCGCCAATCCGGCTTCGGTCATGCGTGCCGGCAACAGGGCCATGAGCGCGAGCCGTTCCGCGCTGTCCATGGCGTGCCAGCGCGCGATTTCGGGCAAGGTCCGGCCGCAGCCGAAGCACAGCTTGGTCCTGGGATCGATCATGCAGACGGCGACGCACGGGGTTTCTTTGCTCATTCGGACATAGTGGGGGATTGTCGGGCATGTCTGCAAGCATCTGGTTAGGAGCCCGTGCCTGCGCTCATGATCGGCTTATGGCGCGGCCGGCGCTTCTCGTCGGGCAGTACGGAACTCTCCGGCTGGAGCGGTGGAGAATCATCTGACAGCGGCGCAAGCGCGCTCATCACGCGCTCCGGCGGGAAGGTGACGATCACCTCGGTGCCGATGCGCAGCTTCGATTTCAGCGTGAACGTGCCGCCATGCAGGTCGATCAGATTCTTGGCGATCGGCAGGCCGAGACCGGCGCCCTGTTCGGCCGACTTGATCGAGTTGGACCCCTGGCCGAACGAGGCGAGCACGACCGGGATCTCGTCCTCGGGAATGCCGGAGCCGGTATCCTTCACCGAAAGATATTGCCCGCCCGAAGCGGTCCAGCCGGCCTTGAGCCAGATCTCGCCGCCCTGCGGGGTGAACTTGATCGAGTTGGAGATCAGGTTGAGCACGACCTGACGGATCGCGCGCTCGTCGGCCCAGAGCCGCGGCATGGCCTGCTCGAACACTTCGTGGATGGTGATGCCGCGACTGGAGGCACGCAGCTTCATCAGATGATGGCAGTCGGCGACGATGCCGACCAGCGATACCGCTTCCTCGTTCAGCTCGTAGCGGCCGGCCTCGATCCGCGACAGGTCGAGGATCTCGTTGATCAGGTTGAGGAGGTGAACGCCGGAATTATGGATGTCGGCGGAATATTCCTTATACACGGGCACGGCATGTGCGCCGAAGATCTCGCTCTTCATCACCTCGGAGAAGCCGAGGATCGCATTCAGCGGCGTGCGCAGCTCGTGACTCATCTGCGCGAGGAAGCGCGACTTGGCGACGTTGGCGGATTCGGCGCGGTGGCGGGCCTCGTCCGAGATCGCCTTGGCCTGTTCGAGCTCGCCGATCAGCGCATCCTTTTCGGCGCGCGCCTCCAGCGTGGCGAAGGTGGAGGAATGCAGACGATGCGCCAGCAGCACGAAATAGCCTTCAGCGGCAAGCGCGAGCGCGGCCAGGATGTAATTGTCCAGCGAGCCCGTTATCGCAAAGCTCAGCGCCATGGCGACCGCGACCGGCGCGGTGGCGGCAAGGGCTGCGATCGGCAGGTTGGCGGCAAGCATGCTCGATACTGCGATCACCAGCAGCATCAGGAACATCATCAGCGTTTCCGTGACCATGTCGAGCACGGGATGGATCAGGATCGCCATCCAGCACAAGCCGTAGAGCAGGTCGAGCACGACGAAGCGTGTCCGCCATGTCCGGGTCGCCGTGGGTGAGGCGGGCTCGGCGAGGAAGCGCCGGCAACTGCGGATCATGGCGCCGTGGATGCAGAGCATGCCGGCGGTCCAGGCGGCGGCCGGAATCGGCTGCATCCACAGGCCGAACAGCACGCCAGTCGCCACCACCAGCAGCATCACGACATAGGAAGCCGACAGCCGCGTCTGGGCATATTGGCGCAGCATCTCGGCGTCGAAGGCCGGCCGGGTTCCGCTGGTCGACGTTAACTTGTCGCGCGCCTCGCGCACCCGCTGCGCCGCAGCCCTTCGGCTGCTCGCCGATGGAGCGCTCACCGGCTCGGCCGGAAGCTGCACAACCTCAGGCTTTTCAGCGGGGTTACTCATCAAGCAACACGATTCCTGCCCGCGCCGGACGCGGGCCTTCTGCATTGTCTATCTCTGGCAAGAAATCCTTAAGAGGTGACTTAAGGAGCTAAAGAATTACGTTAACCCGGCGTTAATTTGGACCTCGCCGGTTCCGTTCAATGCAGCGCGGCGTGCTGGGCGATGTAGACCATCGCTCCCGCCAGATAGCCCACAAGCGCGGGCCCCGCGATGCGGCGGGCGTACCAGAAGAACTCGATCTTCTCGAGACCCATGGCGGCGACGCCAGCAGCCGAGCCGATGATCAGGATCGAGCCGCCGGTGCCGGCGCAATAGGCGATGAACTCCCAGATGAAGCTGTCCGGCGGGTACTGCACCAGATTGTACATGCCCATCGTGGCCGCGACGAGCGGCACGTTGTCAATGATGGCGCTGAGGAGGCCGAGCAGGATGACGATGATATCGAGGCGACCGACCGTCGCGTCGAGCCATTTCGCCAGCAGCTCGAGGACGCGGGCGTGCTCCAGGCATGCGACGGCCATGAGGATGCCGACGAAGAACACGATCGAGCTCATGTCGATGCGCGTCAGCGCATGGACGAGGGTGAGGGGGCGGCGCACATCCTCGTCCTTGTGGCGGTGGACGATCTCGCCGACCAGCCAGAGGATGCCCAGCCCGAACAGGATACCCATGAAGGGCGCAAGGTGGGTCACGGCCTTGAAGACCGGAACGGCGACCAAGGTGCCGAGGCCGAGATAGAACATCAAATTCCGCTCGAACAGCTCGACCCTGAGAGCCTTCGCTTGTTGCTGCAGCGGGGGCACGATCTCCTTGCCCTTGAGCGAATAGCCGATGATGAGCAGCGGTATCAGCAGGTTGAGCAGTGACGGCAGGAACACCGACTTCATGATGCTGACGGGAGTGATCTGACCTCCGATCCAGAGCATGGTCGTGGTGACGTCGCCGATCACGGTCCAGGCGCCGCCGGCGTTGGCGGCGATGACGATGATGGACGCAAACAGCAGGCGATCGCTCTTGTTGCCGATCAGCTTCTGGATCAGCGAGATCATCACGATGGTGGTGGTCAGATTGTCGAGGATCGCGCTCAGGAAGAACGTCACGAAGCCGATGATCCACATCAAGGTGGTCTGCTTCGTGGTGCGGATGATCGAGGTGATGACTTCGAAGCCGTTGTGGGCGTCGATCACCTCGACGATCGTCATGGCGCCGATCAGGAAGAAGACGATCTGCGCGGTCGAGGCGACGGATTCGTCGAGCTGGTGGCTGACGAGCGAGGCATCGCCCACGGACAACGCGTAGATGGTCCAGAGCAGGCCCGCTCCCAGCAAGGCCGAGGCGCTCTTGTTGACGCCGAGCGGATGTTCAAGCGCGATGGCAGCATACGCAACGATGAAAACGGCGGCTATCACGCTCAGCAAGTCAGTCCCCCCGGAATTCGTTCTTCGACTCAATGCGCTTGTCAGGCCTTGAGGCGGCGCCGGCGCAGCGTCAAGGCCGGTGACGGTCGCCGCTGCCCGGCA
Source organism: Bradyrhizobium centrosematis (assembly GCF_045571495.1). Classification (NCBI taxonomy): domain Bacteria; kingdom Pseudomonadati; phylum Pseudomonadota; class Alphaproteobacteria; order Hyphomicrobiales; family Nitrobacteraceae; genus Bradyrhizobium; species Bradyrhizobium centrosematis. The sequence continues at coordinate 4,735,923 of NZ_CP120703.1, read as the reverse complement.
GCGACCGCCTCGCGCTCCTCAGCGTTGCAGCCGCGCGAGCAGGCTCGACGTGTCCCAGCGCTTGCCGCCCATCTTCTCGACCTCGGAATAGAATTGATCGACCAGCGCGGTGACGGGCAGGTTGGCGCCGTTGCGGCGGGCTTCAGCCAGCGCGATCGAGAGGTCCTTGCGCATCCATTCGACCGCGAAGCCGAAATCGTACTTGCCCTCGTTCATGGTCTTGTAGCGATTCTCCATCTGCCAGGACTGCGCGGCCCCTTTCGAGATGGTCTCGATCACCGCGGCGACGTCGAGGCCGCTCTTCTTGGCGAAATGGATGCCCTCGGACAGACCCTGCACCAGACCGGCGATGCAGATCTGGTTGACCATCTTGGTCAGCTGGCCGCTTCCGGCGGGGCCGAGCAGCTTGCACATCCGCGCATAGGCGCCGGTGATGATCGGCTCGGCGCCGGAATAGGCATCCTGCGTCCCGCCGCACATCACCGTCAGAACGCCGTTCTCGGCGCCGGCCTGGCCGCCGGAGACCGGCGCATCGACGAACTTGAAGCCGGCCTTGGTGGCGGCTGCGTCCAGCTCACGGGCGACCTCGGCGGAGGCGGTGGTGTGGTCGACGAAGGTCGCGCCCTTCTTCATGCCGGCGAAGGCCCCGTCCGCGCCGATCGTGACCGCGCGCAGATCGTTGTCGTTGCCGACGCAGCACATCACGAAATCCTGGCCTTCGGCGGCGGCCTTCGGGGTCGGTGCGGTCTTGCCGCCGAACTTGTCGGCCCATTCCTTCGCCTTGGCCGCGGTGCGGTTGTAGACGGTGACCTCATGGCCCCCTTTTTTCACGAGGTGTCCGGCCATGGGGAAGCCCATGACGCCGAGACCGAGGAAAGCGACTTTAGCCATGTGTGGTACCTTGTCCGTAGTTTTTGAGTTTTACGGTTGTAGCCGGGCGGGGGCGCCGGGCGGCGTCCTCGAAGTTCCGCTGCGAGGGCGGACCGGAGGGGCACCATAAACCGTTAAGCCGGGAGGGCAACGGCTTCGTTTGGCGGCCCCCTGTGCTAGGATGGCGAACCTAAGGACTTCGAAAAAGGGAGCGAAAGCATGGGTGGCGTGAGCGTTGGCGTCCTCGATCATTTCAACATCCGGACCCGGAATCTGGCCGAGACCGTCCGCTTCTATGAAGACGTGCTGGGCCTGGAAAAAGGTGCCCGGCCGAATTTCGCCTTCCCCGGCGCCTGGATGTACAGCGAGGGCAAGGCGGTGGTGCATCTCGTCGATATTTCTGCCACGGCCGAGGCACAAAAGCCGGATTCCGGCGTCGTCCATCATGTCGCCTTCGTCAGTCGCGGTTTCGACGGCATGAAGCAGCGGCTGGCGTCCAAGGGGATGAAGTTCGACTCCCGCCAGGTGCCCGGCGGCGAGCTCTGGCAGATCTTCGTTCACGACCCCAACGGCGTCATGATCGAGCTGAATTACGAGGCCGCCAGGGAGCAGGGGGCCGCGCCCGCCGAGATGGCTGACGATATCGGCAGGCAGTAGCCTTTTGGGCGTTTCCGCTCTAATGGGGCATCCTAAAGTCTCGAGCCTGACCTTGCCGAAGAGCCGCTCCACGCCTTGCGCGGCGCGGCCCGCCGGGTCCGGATCAGGCTCCGTTCAGGAGATGCACTTTGAGCGTGACGCAGCAACAGGTTCTCGACAGCCTCGCCAGGATCAAGTCACCCCGCGGGGTCGCGCTCACCAATGCCAATGTGCTGAGTGCGATCAGCGCGTCGGACGGCAAGGTGTTCTTCTCGATCAATGTCGATGCCGCCGAGGCCAGGGCCTGGGAATCCATCCGGGCCGAGGCCGAGGCCGCGGTGCGCACCATTCCCGGCGTCACCACCGTCATGGTGGCGCTGACCGCCGAGCGCAAGCCGGGCTCCGCGCCACCGCCGCCTCCGCAGCCGAGCCGCGGCGCGCCGGGCGTGCAGCCGGTCCACGCCCACAAGCCGCCACAGGGCGGTGGATCCCCCATGGCGCGGCAGTCGGAGATCCCGGGCATCGCCGCCGTGATCGCGGTCGCCTCCGGCAAGGGAGGCGTCGGCAAGTCGACCACCGCGCTCAACCTGGCGCTGGGCCTGCGCGACCTCGGCCTCAAGGTCGGGTTGCTCGATGCCGACATCTACGGCCCCTCGGTGCCGCGCCTGACGGGCCTGCGCGACAAGCCGGAGCTGAACGACGAGCGCAAGATGATTCCGCTCCGGCGCTTCGGCCTCGCCATCATGTCGATCGGCTTCCTGGTCGAAGAGGAGACCGCGATGATCTGGCGCGGCCCCATGGTGATGTCGGCGGTGACGCAGATGCTCCGCGATGTCGAATGGGGCAAGCTCGATGTGCTGGTCGTCGACATGCCGCCGGGCACCGGCGATGCCCAGCTCACCCTGGCGCAGAACGTGCCGCTCAAGGGTGCGGTGATCGTCTCGACGCCGCAGGACCTGTCCCTGATCGATGCGCGGCGGGGCCTTGCCATGTTCAAGAAGGTCAACGTGCCCGTGCTCGGCATCGTCGAGAACATGAGCTATTTCCAGTGCCCGCATTGCGGCACGCGCTCGGACATTTTCGGCCATGGCGGCGCCCGGCACGAGGCCGAGAAGCTCGGAGTGCCGTTCCTCGGCGAGATCCCGCTGCACATGGCGATTCGCGCCACCTCGGATGCCGGCAATCCCGTCGTCGACAGCGAGCCCGACGGTCCTCATGCGGCGATCTACCGCGCCATTGCAGGGCAGGTTCGGGACCAGCTCAAGGGGGTCATCGCGGCGGCCTGAGGCCACCCGCGGCACGCCTGCTCGTTATTGGAGGGACATGCGACTTTCGTAGAGCCCCATCATGCCATTGTCGCGTTCCGAAACCGGGCCTTCCGTGTTAAAGGCCCAGCGCAGTCAAGCCCCTTCGGTTCGACGCGCCCCTGGCGCGTTTCCGGAATCAGCGGCGGCACAAAGAGAAGTTTAAGGGGAAACGCCCCAGCAAGGAGAGACCTGAAGATGAAGCGTCGTGATTTTCTGAAAGTGTCGGCAGCAGGCGCGGCGGCGACCGCAGTGGCCTCGCCGGCGATCGCGCAGTCCTCGCCCGAGATCAAGTGGCGCCTGACTTCGAGCTTCCCGAAGTCGCTGGACACCATCTATGGCGGCGCCGAGCAGCTGGCGAAATACGTCGCCGAGATGACCGACAACAGATTCCAGATCCAGGTGTTCGCCGGCGGCGAGATCGTTCCGGCTCTCCAGGCGCTCGATGCCACCTCCAACGGCACCGTCGAGATGTGCCACACTGTCTCGTACTACTATGTCGGCAAGGACCCGACCTGGGCGATCTATGCCTCGGTGCCGTTCGGCCTCAACGCGCGGCAGCAGAACTCCTGGTGGTATCAGGGCGGCGGCATGGAGCTCGGCAACGAGTTCTTCAAGAAGTCGAACGTGATCGGCTTCCCCTGCGGCAATACCGGCACCCAGATGGGCGGCTGGTTCCGCAAGGAGATCAAGACCGTCGCCGACCTCTCCGGCCTCAAGATGCGCATCGGCGGCATCGCCGGTCAGGTGCTTCAGAAGGTCGGCGTGGTGCCGCAGCAGCTCGCCGGCGGCGACATCTATCCGGCACTGGAAAAGGGCACCATCGACGCCGCCGAGTGGGTCGGTCCCTACGATGACGAGAAGCTCGGCTTCGCCAAGGTCGCCAAGTACTACTACTACCCGGGCTTCTGGGAAGGTGGTCCGACCGTCCACGCCTTCGCCAATCTGGAGAAGTGGAATTCGCTGCCGAAGAGCTATCAGGCGATCCTCACCAACGCGACGGCCAACGCCAACACCTGGATGGCCGCGCGCTACGACCTCCAGAACCCGGCGGCACTGAAGCGCCTGGTTGCCGGCGGCACCCAGCTTCGTCCCTTCACCAACGAGGTGCTGGAAGCCTGCCTCAAGGCGACCAACGAGCTGTGGGCGGATATCTCGGCCAAGAACGCCGACTTCAAGAAGTCGATCGATGCGATGCAGGCCTACCGCTCCGACGAATATCTGTGGTGGCAGGTTGCCGAATATACCTACGACAGCTTCATGATCCGCTCGCGCACGCGCGGCTGATCGCCTAGTCTTAAAGTCGCAAGACCGGAAAGCCCGGCCTCCGTGGAGGTCGGGCTTTTTCTTTGCCGCAGTGCGATCGGGATGGAATTAGGCCGCAGCTTGCGTCATGCTGGTGCCAAGCCTCGGCAAGAAGGCTCACAATCACTGGTACATCAGGGCAGGAAATCATGAAGAGAAGAGACTTCATCAAGGTCACCGGACTTGGTGCGGCCGGCGCCGCTACGCTCGCGGCTCCCGCGATCGCGCAGTCGATGCCGGAAATCAAATGGCGCATGCCGACGAGCTGGCCGAAATCGCTCGATACGCTGTTTGGCGGCGCCGAGATGATGTGCAAGATGGTCGCGGAGGCGACCGACAACAAATTCCAGATCCAGATCTTCGCCGCAGGCGAGATCGTGCCGGGGCTTCAGGTGCTCGACGCCGTGCAGAACGGCACCTGCGAGATCGGTCACACCGCCTCATATTATTATTTCGGCAAGGACCCGACCTTCACCTTCGGTTCGGCCGTGCCGTTCGGCCCCAACATGCGCATCAACCAGGCCTGGTACATGCAGGGCGGCGGCCGCGACGTGCTCAACGAGTTCTACAAGGGCTACAACGTCGTCTCGCTGCTCGCGGGCAACACCGGCTGCCAGATGGGCGGCTGGTTCAGGAAGGAGGTCAATACGCCCGACGATCTCAAGGGCATGAAATTCCGCATCGGCGGTTTCGCCGGCCGCGTGCTCCAGAAGCTCGGCGTGGTGCCGCAGCAGCTCGCCGGCGGCGATATCTATCCGGCGCTGGAGAAGGGCACCATCGACGCCGCCGAATGGGTCGGCCCCTATGACGACGAGAAGCTCGGCTTCTACAAGATCGCGCCGCACTACTACTATCCCGGCTGGTGGGAAGGCGGGCCGATGCTGCTCGCCTTCGTCAACCTCGACAAGTGGAACGCGCTGCCGAAATATTACCAGAGCGTGCTGGAGCAGGCCGGCCACTACGCCAACAACTACATGATGGCGCGCTACGACACCGCCAATCCGCTGGCGCTGAAGAAGCTGCTCGCGGGCGGCACCAAGCTGCACCCGTTCTCGCCGTCGATCATGGATGCCTGCCACAAGGCGGCCAAGGAGCTGCACGCCGAGGTCGCTGCGACCAACCCGAGCTTCAAGAAGGTGCACGACTCGCTCACCAAGTTCACCAGCGACGGCTACGCCTGGTTCCAGGTCGCCGAGGTCGGCTACGACATCTTCATGGCACGGCGCTCGCAGAGCTGACCGCGTCGGCTTTCGCAGCCCGCGCCCCGGAGCGGAAGCTCCGGGGCGTTGTCGCATCTGGAAGGGCCAGGACCTAAAAAAGCGAAAAACAACCCCATGCACAGTAGCCAACGGGTTGATAAGTCAGCGAAGAATCTGCGGTCCCCACCGGCACTGGCGGAGAGCCGGAGCAGTGCTGTAGTTGACCTGTCGGGCAAAACAGGCGTAGGACGCAATCATGGGATTATTCGAAATCAGGTGCGTCGATGCCTGGCTGGAGATGACGATGAGCTTCGATCCCGAAGGCGTACAAAGATCGCTCCAGAAGGCATGGTCGCTGTCGACCGCAAGCCAATGGACCGCCAGCAATCCGGCGGCCGGACAATGCAACGTCACGTCGCTACTTATTCATGAACTGTTCGGCGGCGAGCTGTTGAAGACGCCGCTGCCGGCCGGCGATCATTTCTATAATCGGATCGAAGGCAAAAGATACGACTTCACGGCAAGCCAGTTCGATCGACCGATCGCCTATGTGGATTTGCCGGCCAGCCGGGCCGAGGCGGAGCTGGGAGCAACACGCGATCAACTGGCCGCACTGAGAGTCTCGTTTCAGGAGGATCCGACGAGGCCGGGCTAAGATCGATGGCCGACGTGACCGCCGCTTGGTGGCATCCATCTTGGGCAATCAGATCGCGAGCAATCGTCTCTTGCCAGTGCCGCAAGGCCGCCGAGCACAACGAGTGCCGTTACCTCAGAGGGCGATATCGTTGAGGCGCGCAGAGGTTGCGTGTCGGCAATCTTGGCGCGAGCGTATCACGTAGTTTTTCGGTGTTCCTTTTACGGAACGATCAGGCTATCGGAATTCGGCAATCGGGCTGAAGCCGCGGCATCGTTACGGCCAAGCAGGCTTCACGGTACGGTATACCGGACTCAACCAATCCCGACGGAATCCAGCTTTCATCAGATACGGCGGCACTCGTTCTTGATCGAGGGCCGGGGAGACCGTTTCCTTCGGGGACTTGTCAATGAGAATGGCGAGCGAAATCGTGCACCTTCTTGTGCAGTCGGCCGGCACGTGGCTTTTTGAAGGTCATCGTTCGGGACTGAGCGATCGCGAATGGATGGCTTTGCGCTTTCTCGCCCTTGCAAACAGATTTTCCAAGACGCCGACCGCTCTGGCGGGCTTTCTGGGGACCACCCGCGGCGTCGCGTCCCAGATTGCCGGCGTTCTCCTGGAGAAGGGATTGGTGGTTCGTAAGCCTTCTGCGGAGGATAAGCGCTCGATTACGCTATGTGTCACGCGTGAGGGAGAGCAGTTCCTGCAGAGCGATCCGATCAACGTCCTGCGGGATCAGCTCATGACACTCGATGGCTCCGATCGATCACGGCTGCGTGATACACTTCGTCGCGTCTTGGTCGGGCTCGATGTTGCCGAGCGCCGTCATCATACCGACGTTTGCAGTCAATGCATGTTTCTTATCGAGAGTGGGGCGGACCAAGACCGTCAGTTCAAGTGCCGGCTTTTTCGGAAATCCATAGCGCAGAATGAGACAACCTTGCTCTGCACCCATTTTGAGGCGCGGAGCTAGGGAGCTCAGCCGCCTCGCGCTGGACCATGAAGCGGCTGCGATTGCCTGGACTCCGAGCGGCTTACACGAAGCTGACGGGTGCCGGACCGTTTGATATTTTCCGCTGGCCGAGGCGTCCCGAATGGTGGAAGAGAGCGGAGATGCCGCGCGGGCCGTGCGGCGACCTGAGGATCCGGCGGATATGCGATGCGCCTTTTGATCGTCGAGGACAATGCCGAGCTGTCGCGGCTGGTCGCGGGCGGGCTGGCGGCGGCCGGCTATCAAAGCGACATCGTGGGCAGTGCGGCCGAGGCGCGCGAGGCGGTGAGCAGCGTCAGCTATGCTGCGATGATCCTCGACCTCGGGCTGCCCGACGGGGACGGCCTGTCGGTGTTACGCGAGCTACGCCTCAAGATGGAGCCGTTGCCCGTGCTGGTGCTGACGGCACGCGGCGGGCTGCAGGACCGCGTCAGCGGCCTGCGCAGCGGCGCCGACGACTATCTCGTCAAGCCGTTCGCGATGGAGGAGCTGGTCGCGCGGCTGGAGGCGATCCTGCGCCGGCCGGGCCAATTGCTCGGCCGCTCGCTCAGTCTCGCCAACCTCGTCTACGACACCGAGAGCCGCCAGATCTTCGTCGACGACCAGCCGCGGATCATCTCCGCGCGCGAGACTTCGGTGCTCGAGATCCTGCTGCGCCGCCAGGGGCGGGTGGTGCCGAAGAAGAACGTCGAGGATCACATCTTCGGGCTGGACGGCGAGGTCGCCTCCAACGCGGTCGAAGTCTATGTCTCGCGGCTGCGCAAGCAGCTCGCAGAACACGGCGCCAAGGTCGTGATCCACACCATCCGCGGCGTCGGCTATCTCATGGACGTGGAGAAATAGCGTGGCCCGGATCGGGTCCTATGGCAGGTCGCCGACGTTCAAATCGCTGATCTGGCGCATCGTGTTCCTGCACATCCTGGCCGTCGCGGTGGTCGCGATCTTCCTGCCGCTGGTGCTGTTCTGGCTGCTCAATTCCGAGATCGACCAGCTGCATCGCGATGCCATGCGCGCCCAGGCCGAAGCGCTGGCGGAGCGCATCGTAGCGCAGCCGGACGGCCTGTTGACGTTCAATCTGCCGGACAGTCTCAAGGGCCTCTATTCGGATGCGTATGGCCGCTATCAGTACGACATTCGCGACGCCGATGGCCGCTTGCTGTTCTCCTCGCACCGGCGCCCCGCCGCGACTGCACCGCGCGCATCGGACAGCATTTCAGGCGCCACGGTCACCCGCGACATCGACGGCAAGACGGTGCGCATCCAGGTCGCCGAGGACCTCGCGCACCGCGACGTCATCATCGACGACATCGTTTCCAACTTCTTCCGCCGCGTGGGATGGATCACGATCCCGAGCCTCCTGATCCTGCTCGCCGCCGACATCATCATCTTCCGCCGTGCGATCGCGCCGCTGTGGAAGGCTTCCCAGGAGGCCAGCAATATCGGTCCGGCGCGCACCGACATCCGCCTGCCGACGGAGCAGATCCCGCGCGAGATCCTGCCGCTCGTCACCGCCGTCAACCAGGCGCTCGACCGCCTCGAAGGCGGCTTTCGGGTGCAGCGGCAGTTCACGGCAGATGCCGCGCACCAGCTGCGCACGCCGCTCGCCATCCTGCGCACGCGCATCGAGACGCTTGACGATCGTGCGGCACGGAAGGCCCTGCATGCCGACATCGAAACCATGAGCCGCCTCGTCACCCAGCTCCTGGAGATCGCCGAGCTCGACACCCTCGTACTCGATCCCGCCGAGACCGCGGATCTGCGCGCCGTTTGCGCCGAGGTGGTCGCCTCGATCGCCCCGTTCGCGATCGCTCAGCACAAGGACATCGCGCTGCGCGGCGCCGACGCGCCGGTCAGGATCCACGGCAATTCGGAGATGCTCCAGCGCGCGATCTTCAACCTCGCCGAAAACGCCATCAAGTTCACGGCGGAGGGCACCACCGTCGACGTCGAGGTGGGCGAGGACGGGTCGGTGCGCGTGCGCGATTCCGGCCCGGGAATCGCGGAGGCCGAGCGCGAGCTGATCTTCCAGCGCTTCTGGCGCGCCGATCGCCGGCGCAGCGATGGTGCGGGACTGGGACTCTCGATCGTGCGCGCCGTGGCGGATGATCATGCGGCCACGGTGGCGGTGGAGAATCTTCCGGGCGGCGGGGCCGAGTTCACGCTGCGTTTTCGGCTGGCGGAGAAGGCGGTGACGGTGTGCCAAAGCTCGCGCCGTATTGACGCTGCACCTTCGCCCCCTGTGGGAGAGGATGGCTCGCCGCATTGGCGGCGAGACGGCTGAGGGGTTCTTTCCGCGCGTCCCTCTTTCAGTTGGGCGCGCTGAGACAGCACCTCATCCGGCGCCATAGCCGAAGCTGCGCTTCGGCGTTCTTAAGAACGGCGGCCGAAGGCCGCCTATGCCACCTTCTCCCACATCCGCCTTCGCCAAGGCTTCGGCGGACATGAGGGGGGAAGGAAGAAAGCCCGCCGCTATTTCAGCTTGCCGGTGGACAGGTCCATGATCATGCGTGTCGCCAGATACAGCCGCGGCACGATGCTGCCCACCTGCACATATTCGGCATCGTTGGAGTGCGCGCCGAAGCCTGACAGGCCCATGCCTTCCACCACAGCCCCGCTGGTCTTGAGCGCGGCAAACGCGGCGTCGGTGCCGCCGCCGGTCGCCTTCTCGTCGACCTTGAGGGTCAGCCCGATCTCCCCGTAGATCGTCTTGCCGTAGGCCGCAACGCGGCGCGAGGCCTCGTTGGCCTCGAGCGGCGGGCGACGCACCTCGAACTTGAGGTCGACCTTGGAGCCGGGCAGCAGGCGATTCTTGATCTTGTCCTGCAACTCCTTCTCCAGCTCGTCGAAATCGGACACCTTGAGCGCACGCGCATCGGCCTGGGCGGTAGCGTCCGCAGGGATCACATTGCGGTTGGTGCCGGACTTGGAGACGGTCCAGTTCAGCTTCAGGCCCCGCTCGGGTTTGGACAGGTCCTTCATCTGCAGCACCTGGTGCGAGAGCTCGTACAGCGCATTCACGCCGCCCTCGGGCCTTGCGCCGGCATGTGACGACTTACCCTGTACGCTGAGATACGCCGAGCCGATGCCGCTGGTGGCGAGGCGCAGCGTGCCGTCGGTGCCGCCGCCTTCGAACGAGAACACCACGTCCTCGTCCGAGGCGAGGCGGGTGATGGTGCTGCGCCAACCGGGCGAGGAGATCTCCTCGTCGCCATTCGTGAGCACCGTGAGCGTGCCGTAATCCCTGAAGTTCAGCTTCTGCAGCAGCGCCACGGTATGGAGAATGAGCGCGACGCCCTGCTTGTCGTCGGCAATCCCGAGACCGTAGGCCTTGTCGCCGTCGATGCGGAACGGCTGGTCCTTCAGCATGCCCTTCAGGTACACCGTATCCATGTGGGCGATCAGCATGATCTTCTTGGCTCCCGTGCCCTTGAACACGGCGTGGACGGCGGGCCCGATCTTCTCAGGGGTATCGTCGAGGCGATAGATGTCGGTCGGTTGCAGGATCTCTACCGTGCCGCCGAGCTGCTTGAGCTGACCGGCAACGCGCTCGGCGATCTGGTTCAGACCTTCGATGTCCCTGCTGCCGGATTCGATGTTGACGAGATCGCGCAGCGTGTCGAGCAGCGGCTGCTGCTCCTTTTGCGCCAGCATTTGGACGTCGGCGATCGGCTCGGCGTGCACCATCGTTGCGGCGCAGGCCAGCCAGAGCGAGGCGATCAACGGGCCGATGAGTGATGAAGCAGGGTGCGGTCGGGGCATGAGCGGCCATCCACGGAGCTGAGGATGGCCCGGTATGCCTGCGTTTCCGCGGCTTGTCACGCCCCCGCGATCGCGCCTCATGCGCCGCGGGCGCGGCGCATGATGGCGCGTGTCGTTCTCGCTACTTCGACGGCGGTCCGAGATCCAGCGGCGGCAGCTCGATCTGCGGCACCTCGATCTTGATGGTGCTGGGATCGATGTTCGACTGCACGCCCTTGTAGTGCATGACCATCGCGGGGAACGCGATCACCAGGCCGACCATGATGATCTGGATGACGACGAACGGCACCGCGCCCCAATAGATCTGGCCGGTGGTGACGGGCTCCATCCGCTTGCCGGTGACGCGATCGGTGTAGCGTTCCTTCGGCGCGACCGACCGGAGATAGAACAGGGCGAAGCCGAACGGCGGATGCATGAACGAGGTCTGCATGTTGACGCCGAGGATCACGCCGAACCAGATCAGGTCGATGCCGAGATGCTCCGCCGCAGGTCCGAGCAGCGGGATGACGATGAAGGCCAGCTCGAAGAAGTCGAGGAAGAAGGCCAGCACGAACACGAACGCGTTGACGAAGACCAGGAAGCCGATCTGGCCGCCGGGAAGCGACGTGAGAAGGTGCTCGACCCAGACGTGGCCGTTGACGCCGTAGAAGGTCAGCGAGAACACGCGGGCGCCGACCAGGATGAACACGACGAAGGCCGACAGCTTGGCGGTGGATTCGGTGGCTTGCCGGATCAGATCCCAGCTCAGCCGCCGCTTCGCGGCTCCGAGGATGAGGGCGCCGGCGGCACCCATCGCGCCACCTTCGGTGGGCGTCGCGATGCCGATGAAGATCGTGCCGAGCACCAGGAAGATCAGGAACAGCGGCGGCACCATGACGAAAGTGGTCTGCTGCGCCATCTTGGACAGGAAGCGGAAGCCGGTGAGCTTGTCGATGACCCAGTTCAGCACGGCGACAACGAAGGCGAAGATGATGCCGTAGAACATGCTGAGCACGACGTAATCGGCGCCATGAACGCTCGAATTGCGCATCATGAACCAGCCGAACACGCAGCTGGCGAGGAACAGCACGCCGAGCGAGGCCAGGCCGCGGCTGCCGCTGTCTTCGCGGAAGCCGATGGCCTCCTTCGGCAGGCCGGGCGTCGCCGCCGGGAAGATCATGCTGACGAGGAAGGCGTAGGCGGCGTAGAGGCCGGCGAGCACGAGGCCCGGAATGAAGGCGCCCTCGTACATGTCGCCGACGGATTTGCCGAGCTGGTCGGCCATCACGATTAGGACGAGCGAGGGCGGAATGATCTGCGCGAGCGTGCCGGATGCGGCGATGACGCCCGATGCCACGCGGCGGTCATAGCCGTAGCGCAGCATGATCGGCAGCGAGATCAGGCCCATCGAGATCACGGAGGCTGCGACCACGCCGGTCGTCGCGGCAAGCAGCGCGCCGACGAAGATCACGGCATAGGCAAGGCCGCCGCGGATGGTCCCGAACAACTGGCCGATGGTGTCGAGCAGGTCCTCGGCCATGCCCGATCGCTCCAGCACCAGCCCCATGAAGGTGAAGAAGGGAATGGCAAGCAGCGTGTCGTTGTTCATCACGCCGTAGACCCGCTCCGGCAGCGCCTGGAGGAAGTCGGGGTGAAATTGGCCGAGCTCGACGCCGATGATGGCGTAGAACAGGCCGACAGCGCCGAGCGAGAATGCCGCGGGATAGCCGAGCAGCAGCACGACCACCAGTGACGCGAACATGATGGGCGCCATATTGGCGATGATAAACGCGGTCATGATTCCCCCTAAACCGTCGCCAACGGCTACTTCTTCTCGATCGCTTCGACGAGGTGCTCGACTTCCGCCTCGAGCGCGGACACCTGGGATTCATGCGGATCCGGCATCAATCCGCGCATGACCCCAATCCGCTTGATCAGCTCGGAGATGCCTTGAACGAGCAGCAGAGCGAACCCGATCATGATCAGGGCTTTGGCTGGCCATTGCGGCAGGCCTCCGGCATTGCCGGATTGCTCGTTGATGTGGAAGGAGCGCTGGAAGAACGGCACGCCCGTGATGATCATGACGATGCACAGCGGGATGAGGAAGAACAGGTGACCGATCACGTCGATCACGTTGCGAACCGTCTTCGGCAGGGCGTTGTTCACGATATCGATGCGGATGTGCTCGTTGTCGAGCAGCGTCCAGGGCGAGCACAGCAGGAACACGATGCTGAACAGCACCCATTGCAGCTCGAGCCACGAGTTGGAGGAGGTGTCGAAGGTCTTGCGGATGATCGCATTGACCGCGGAAATGACGACGGCGGCCAGGATCAGCCAAGCCAGGCGTTTGCCCGTCCAGCGTGTGAACGCGTCGATCCCTTGGCTCAGCTTCAAGAGCGCTTGCAACGATAGGTCCTCCCCGATGTGCCCCGGCCGTCTTGACTGCGCCGAGCGGGCGCGTGGCTTATCTCGCCGCGCAGGCATGAGGCAGCCGCACCAAATCAGCGGGCGTGGCGCCAGTCAATCGGAAGTTTGTTGATAGTTAAGGGGAATAAGACCGTAGTCCGACGGTCTCAGCCGCCCGTGACGCTCATGTGCCTGGACACGCTGGGACGGTCGTGGCGGCGGTCGATGATGAAATCGTGGCCCTTGGGCTTGAGGCCGATGGCGCGGTCGATCGCATCCGCAAGCAGCATGTCGTCGTCAGATGCACGCAGAGGTTTGCGCAAGTCCGAAGCATCCTCGTGGCCGAGGCAGGTGTGCAGCGTTCCCGTGCAGGTAATGCGAACCCGGTTGCAGGATTCGCAGAAATTATGCGTCATCGGCGTGATGAAGCCGAGCTTGCCGCCGGTCTCGGCGACGCTGACATAGCGGGCGGGGCCTCCGGTGCTCTCGGCCAGATCCGTCAGCGTGAATTGCTGGGCGAGGCGCGCACGCACCAGCGAGAGCGGCAGATATTGGTCGATCCGTCCCGAGCCGATCTCGCCCATCGGCATGACCTCGATCAGCGTCAGGCCCATGCCCTTGCCGTGGGCCCAGCGCATCAGGTCAGGAAGCTCATCCTCGTTGAGATTCTTCAGCGCCACCGCGTTGATCTTCACGGCAAGTCCCGCGGCGCGCGCGGCCTCGATGCCTTCCAGCACCTTGTCGATCTCGCCCCAGCGGGTGATCTCGCGAAACTTCTTGGGATCGAGCGTGTCGAGCGAGACGTTGATGCGGCGGACCCCGCAATCGGCAAGCTCGCTGGCGTATTTCGCCAGCTGGGTGCCATTGGTGGTCAGCGTCAGCTCATTGAGCGCGCCGCTCGACAGATGCCGCGACAGCGAGCGGACCAGCGTCATCACGTTGCGCCGGACCAGCGGCTCGCCGCCGGTGAGCCGCAGCTTCTTGACTCCCTTGGCGATGAAGGCCGAGCAGAGCCGGTCGAGCTCCTCCAGCGTCAACAGGTCGGCCTTGGGCAGGAACGTCATGTCTTCCGACATGCAGTAGAAGCAGCGCAGGTCGCAGCGGTCGGTGACGGAAACCCGCAAATAGCTGATGGTCCGCCCGAACGGATCGGTCATGGGGGTCGACAGCGCGGCGAATCCGTTCATGGAAGAGGCCTTGTCACTTACGGCGACGGGCGCACCTTTGCTTCAGCGGTGCTCGGGGACGCAATCTAAGCATCGGACGCGACGAGGACAATCGGGGGGTATACGTAAGTTCAGCGCCTGCCGGCATTCGGATCGGGGAACGGCGAGGCCGCGGTCGGTGCCGCCTCAGCCGGTGCGGCGGCAGGTGCCGCCGCGGCCGGCCTAGGCTTGCGGGGCCGGTGCGGCTTGCGAACCGGCTTGGCCGGGGTCGCCGGCTGAAGTTCCGCAAAGACCGGATTCGGGTCCGTGGTGACCGAGGCGGGCGTTGTGAAATCGCCGGGAGTCTTGATCACGTTCACCGGGACACTTGCCGGCTGGTACTTCGGCAGCGCGAAAGCGACCGTGAAGGGGGCGTCAGGGGCGGGAACCGAGACGGAGCAGGGCGTCTTGCAGCCCGGGCCGAGCGAGGTCGTGGCGTCGGCGCCCGGGGGATTGGATTCGAGCCGGACCTGGACGGTCGGCGGCGCCGATTTGAACGTGTCCCAGGACATCGAGGAGCAGCCGCCAAGGCTTGCCGCTCCCAGGACGCTCGCTCCCACTAACACAACCGCGCTAAAACCACGCATGACCCATCCACTTCAACTGCGACGAACCGCCACATAACCCCACACGGACCTTAGGAGCGTCGCTGGGGGCAGGCAACCGGCGGGGCACGCATAGTTAATGAATGGTTAATGCGGAGGGCGCTGCGGAAAAGTATAGTAGTTTGAATGGCTTGACGGCGCTATGCCGTCATCAGGCTGCTGGCGGCGGCCGGCAGGTCGCGCATGTGATGGATCAGCCGGTCCGGCTTCAGCTCGGCGATCGGCACGTCCGTATAGCCGAAGCTGACCCCGATCACCGGCACCCCGGCCCGGCGGGCGACGCCGACATCGGTTCCGGCATCGCCGACCATGATGCTGGCTTTGACCTCTCCGCCGGCCCGCGCCACGGTTTCCCGGAAAATGGTCGGATCGGGCTTCTGGACGCCGAAGGTATCGGCGCCGCAGATCGCCGCGAACCGGCGGCTGAGGTCGAGCTGGTCCAGCAGGCGCTTGGACAGCCATTCCAGCTTGTTGGTGCAGACCGCGAGGCGATGGCCTTGCGCCGAGAACTGGTCGAGCGCGGCTTCGAGCCCCTCGAAGGGGCGGGATTCGACCGCGATATGGTCGGCATAATAGGCGATGAAATCTGCGGTCATGCGGTCCATGTCGGCAGGGGTGACGGTGCGGCCCTCCGCTTCCAGCCCCCGCTCGATCAGCTTGCGGGCGCCGGCGCCGATCATGTTGCGGGCCGAGGCCATCGGCACCGGCGGCAGGCCTTCGCGGTCGAGCACGTAATTGAGCGCGGTGATCAGGTCGGGCGCCGTATCCACAAGCGTGCCGTCGAGATCGAAGACGATGGTGTGAAGGGAGGTCATGATCCCAGCGCTACCGGCCCGGTCGTTTCCACGCAAGGGGCAGGCCCATAAGATCACCTTATAGGTCTGTTCCCGCGCGGCAAACGAGGCTACATAGGCCGCCGAAAGCGGCCGCCATTGGCGGCACATCTCCGGGATTCAGAGGCGGGCGCAGACGTGAACATGGACCAGTTGAAGCGGCAGGCGGCCGCGCGCGCGCTCGAGGAGGTGCGGGACGGCATGCAGCTCGGGCTCGGCACCGGCTCGACCGCCAAGCATTTCGTCGAGCTGCTCGGGGAGCGCGTCGCCGCCGGGCTCAAGGTGATCGGCGTGCCGACCTCCGAGGCGACGCAGGCCGACGCGGAGCGCTGCGGCGTGCCGTTGACCACGCTCGATGAGATCGACCATCTCGACATTACGGTCGACGGCGCCGACGAGATCGATCCCGAGCTCAACCTGATCAAGGGCGGCGGCGGCGCGCTCTTGCGCGAGAAGATCGTGGCGGCGGCTTCGGATCGCATGATCGTGATTGCCGACGACACCAAATGGGTGCCGACCCTCGGCAAGTTTCCGCTGCCGGTCGAGGTCATTCCGTTCGGGCTTGGCGCCACGCGCCGCGCGATCGAGAAGGCATTTGCCGAATGCGGCGTTTCCGGGCAAATGGCGGTCCGCAAGGCCAAGGACGGCCACGTTTTCGTCACCGACGGCGGCCACTGGATCGTCGATGCCCAGCTCGGACGGATCCAGGATCCAGCCGGTCTCGCCAAGGCGTTGAGCGCGATTCCGGGCGTGGTCGAGCACGGGCTGTTCATCGGCTTGGCCAGCTCTGCCGTTCTGGCGGGTGGCGGGGGAATCCGCGTGATTGAACGGCGCAAGCCGAAAGGAGACTAGGAATGAAGAGCGTTTTGAAATTCTTGCCGGCCGCGACCCTCGCTGCGGGATTGGCTGTTGCGGCCGTCCCGGCCGTGGCGCAGCAGCCGGCCCAGAAGGCTCCCGCGGCGCCGGCGCAGCCGAAGGCCTCGCCCGCAGCGATTGCCGCAGCCAAGGAGATCCTGCAGATCAAGAACGCCAACGCGATGTATACGGGCGCCGTGCCCGGCCTCGTCGAGAAGACCAAGATCGCGCTGATCCAGCAGAACCTCAACTACCAGAAGGACCTCAACGAGGTCGCGACAGTCGTGGCCCAGCAGCTCGCCGGCCGCCAGAACGAGATCGGCGAAGGCATGGCGCAAATCTATGCCAGCGAGTTCACCGAGCAGGAGCTGAAGGATCTCGTCACCTTTTACAAGTCGCCGCTGGGCAAGAAGCTGATCGAGGCCGAGCCGCGCGCCATCGGGCTCAGCATGGCCTTCATGAACTCCTGGGCCCAGAACTTCTCCGAGACCGTGATGGGAGCCTTCCGCGCCGAGATGCGCAAGCGTGGCAAGGAAATCTGACAGACACTATCTGACAGGGGGTTCCTGACGGAGGTCGGAGTGGACAATGGCTGAATTCGACGTCGACCTCTTCGTCATCGGTGGTGGTTCGGGCGGCGTGCGTGCCGCCCGCATCGCGGCCGGTCACGGCGCCCGCGTGATGATCGCGGAAGAGTACCGCATGGGCGGGACCTGCGTGATCCGCGGCTGCGTGCCGAAGAAGCTGCTCGTGATCGGCTCGCATGTCCGTCAGGAGCTCGAGGACGCCGCAGGCTTCGGCTGGACCGTGCCGCCTGCGACCTTCGACTGGCCGACGCTGATCGCCAACAAGGACAAGGAGATCGCGCGGCTGGAGGCGGCTTATACCGCAAACGTCGAGAAGTCGGGCGCGCAGATCGTCAAGAGCCGCGCGGTGCTCGAGGACAAGCACACTGTCCGTCTGCTCGAGAACGACAAGAAGATTACCGCAAGATACATCCTGATCGCCACCGGCGGCGCGCCCAATCATGGCGCGGCGATTCCCGGCATCGAGCACGTGATCTCGTCCAACGAGGCATTTCACCTCAAGAAGCTGCCGAGGCGGATCGTGATCCAGGGCGGCGGCTACATCGCGCTGGAATTCGCCGGCATCTTCGCCGGCTTCGGCTCCGACGTCACCGTGATCTATCGCGGCGACAACATCCTTCGCGGTTTCGACGAGGACGTCCGGGCCCACGTCCGAGCCGAGATGGAGAAGCAGGGCATCACCATTCTCACCGGCTGCACGGTGGCGAAGGTCGATCGGCACGGCGAGGAGTTCACCACGCATCTGTCGAACGGATCGAGCCTCGCCTCCGACCAGGTGATGTTCGCGATCGGCCGGCATCCGGCGGTGGCCAATCTCGGGCTGGAGAAGGCCGGCGTTGCCATCAACCCCAAGAACGGCGGCATCGCGGTCGATCAGTTCTCCAGGAGCTCGGTCGAGAGCATCTACGCGATCGGCGATGTCACCCATCGTTTCAACCTGACCCCGGTCGCCATCCGCGAGGGGCACGCCTTCGCCGACACCGTGTTCGGCAAGCGCGAGGTGACGGTTGATCACACCAACATCCCGACCGCGGTGTTCTCGCAGCCGGAGGTCGGCACGGTCGGCTTGACGGAAACCGAGGCGCGCGCCCAGTTCAGCCATGTCGACATCTACAAGACGACGTTCCGTCCGATCAAGGCGACGATGTCCGGCCGCGATACGCGCGTGCTGATGAAGCTTGTGGTCGACGGCACGACCGATCGCGTGCTCGGCTGCCACATCGTCGGCGACGCCGCTGCCGAGATCACGCAAGCAGTCGCGATCGCGGTGAAGATGAAGGCGACCAAGGCCGATTTCGACGCGACGATCGCGCTGCATCCAACGGCGGCGGAAGAGCTCGTCACCATGCGCACGCCGACCGCGCGGCACGTGCGCCAGGCGGCGGAATAGGGCGCCTCCTAAGCGTACAGATATCCCACCGGCCTGCCTTCGGTGCGCAGCGGACGAAGCTCCTTCTGCGTGATGATCTGGCCGGCGAGTCCGTCGATCTCGTCACGCTGCGTCGGCGTCCAGCTGCGCAGCTCGTTCATGCCCTTGAGCAGGCCGAGGCGGAGGACCTGGGTGTTTTCACTGACGCCAATGAGGCTGATCGACTCCTTGCCCGCCGTCACGACATCGCCGGCGGAAAGCTCGAAGCTCTCACCGGCCTTTCGTTTGAATTCGGCAGTGCCGCGAATGACGCGGTAGATCACGACGTCGCCCTTGGCAAAGCAGGTCGGGTCCGCGGCGCTCGACGTGCTCTTCGGCAGGAGCGCGTGGCCATGCGGGTCGGTCGCGATGATGTGGCCGGTGACGAGATGCCCGCTCGGAATCTCGATGCCGATGTCGCGCACGTAAACGGGCTCTGCCGATTTGACCGAACCATCGGTGAGCGGCTTGAACAGCGCGTCCAGCGACAGGGGATCCTGAAGCCAGAAGCCGGCATCGGCCGGGCGGTCATGCAGCGGATGGCTCCAGGCCACGCGCGGGGTTTCGTCCTCGTTGATCTGCGCGGGACCGACGATGGTCGGGTTCGGAAAGGTGGTGGGATCGGTGATGAAGGCTTCGAGGAATTTGCCGGAATAGCCCATCGAGATCGGATCCGGCACCACCGTCTGCGGCGTCTTCAGATTCTCTTCGGTCGATAGGCCCGACCATGTGTAGAACAGCTGGCGGTGCACGATCGCGCTTTGCAGCATCACCGCGCCGGGGCCAACGTTGTACCAGCGGCCATCATAGTCGAAGGTGAAGGCGCCCGAGGTGACCAGCACCAGCTGAAAGCCGCCCGGCGGAAGATGCAGATGAAAGTCGGTGGGACCGGTGTCGGGACGGTAGATCGGCAAGTTCGTCGCGACTTCGTGCAGCAGGAAGGCTTCGTTGTTGGCGTGAAACCCTTCGTTGGCGCGGTTGTAGAGCGCTTGCGGACGATAGGTCGCCTCGAACTTCGCATTCCGGTCGCGGTCGATGGCGACGAAGTCTTGCGTGTTGAGGCGGAGCGGCGCGCCGTTCGGATGGGTGAGGCCGGTCGTCTTGAGATCGCCCGCAGCATGCACGTTCATGACGTTCTCCGCTCTGCGCCGTTGCTTCGTTGACAACGTCATTGCGAATTTTGGGCCAGTTGGTTTGCAAAGCAGAAGGCGAGCCCGCGGCGTGATGCGGACGCACCGTTGCGGGAAAAATCCGGAGGTTGCACGGGACGTTAGTCGACCGCTCGTTCTGACCGTGAGACGCCGCGCGAGGGGCGTCTCCTTCCAGGCCGGCGACGAGACCTGTCCAATTTATCAGCAAGTCTCATCAGGCGCGTGCAGCGCTGTTGCCGGGTTCGGCGCGATGCTGCCCTTGCGCTCGGCGATAACATCGCGATCGGACAGGCGGCGATTGACAGATTGTTCATGTTTTGTTCTTATGCTGTGCGACCGAGATGGAGGCAGCCATGGACAACCGCATCAACGAAATTCGTAAGACCATCAGAGCGCTCCGCGTCAGCATGCGCGAAGCCGAGGCGATCATGCATGAGCAGATCGATCGCGGTGAGGATTGCAGCTTTGTTGCGCAGGAGGTCATGAAGATGCGTTCGGTCATGAGCCTGCTCGCGAAGGAGCGGATCGCGCTCGGCGATCAGGAGCCGATCATCGTGAACAGCTTCTTCATCCCGCGGCGCCGGCCGACGCGAAAGCCGGTCGCGGCGCTTGCCCCGACCGCCGAGTCCGTGTTCCGCCCGCGCGTGGTGGCGCGGGTTTGACGCGGAGGCTGGCTCACTCCAAGGCGTGACGCGCGGCCCGGTCCGGCTTGCCGGCCGGGCTGTCCGCCCACTTTGCCATCTCCATGGCCCGTGCGTCGAGGCCCTCGCACCAGAAGCAGCTCGGCCGTGCGCGGCCGTTTTCGGACAGGATCGGGACCAGGCTGTGGCCGCAACCTGCGCACCAGGCGATGTCAGTCATGCATTCCCCTACGGCGAAAAATTCGGAGATGACGTTCTCGTTCGGGAAGCTTGCGCGGGCGCTATGACGGCGCTGAAGCGCTCTGCCCGATCGGGGCACTCGTTCCCGAGATCGTCGATGTAGCAATCCATCGTGACACGGCTGCGATGTCGCTGCCGTTGTCGCGATAGGCGCGAAGCTGGAATTCGGCCGAGCTGCCCCGGTCCACAATGATGCGGCAATGCTCGATCTCGGCGGCGCAGCCCAGCGCGTCCGCATCCTCGGCGAGGTCATCGATGATTCGGGAGAGCATTTCCGAGATCGTGACCGGCCCGTCTCTGGAGGCAAAGATACAATCGGTTCCGTAGCGCTGGGCGCGCCATTTGTTCTCCACCGCAATTGCGCGTTCGACTGCCGTAACCGCCCTGGACATATCAGGCCGGAGATAGAGGTGCCGCGTCAGGCAGCGATAGAGCGAGGCGATGGCAACGGCGTCCTCGACGAAGGTGCAGGTGTCGGGCGCTCGGAGCTCGAGCGTCGGGTGGCGCATCGAAGGGCGCATCGCCCACCAGATGTGGCTCTCGTCGGGAATGACGCCCGAGCGCTGCAGGGCGCCGACATATTCGTCGTAGTCCCGCCGGCTCTCGAACAGTTCGGGCAGGCCGGTGCGCGGCAGCTCGGAATAGGCGGCGAGCCGGTAACCCTTCAATCCGGTCTTGTGCGAATTCCAGAACGGAGAGGACGTCGACAGCGCGATGAACAGCGGCAGATGCGGCAGCATCGCCCGCATCACCGCCATGCGCTTCTCAGGATCGGGCAACTGGACATGCACGTGCATGCCGCACATCATGTTGCGATGGCCGATGCTGCGCAGGTCCTCGATCATCTCCTCGTAGCGCGGCTTCGGGCTCGGCTGCGACATGCGCCAGACCGCGGCCGGGTGCGTGCCGCAGGCCATGATCACGAAACCATATTGCGCGGCCACGTTCGCGACCTCGCGCCGCAGGAAGCGAAGCTCTTCGCGGGCGTCGTTGACGTCGACGTGAACGTTGGTGGCGACCTCGAGCTGCGATTGCAGCATCTCGCGCATGGCCTGACCGCCGGTCGACCAGCTCGCCGATTCGAACAGCGCGTTGGGGGTCTCGATCGCGACCTCGAAGCTGCGCGAGTCAGCCAGGAAGTATTCCTCCTCGATGCCGAAGGAATATTCGGCCGCCTTGCCGGCACCGCCAGCGGAGCGAATGACGAGATGCTGCTTGTCTTCAGAGGAATCGAGGCGAAGCAGTTTCAAGACGTCCGAAGCAAAGGTCATGTCCCACCCGGCAGAAATCACCTGCCGGCACTAATCCTTCTGGCAGGGGCGGGTTCCCGTTCGTTGCTACTGCAAATTGTCGCGTCGAACGGAACAATTTTCACGTTTTCTGACGCGCGCGCGATCAATGCGTGATTGGGCGGCACTTCGGTCCAGTTCTCTTCCTTGTCGAACGGCTCGGACACGACGACCACCTGGCCGGCGTCCTCCCGAAAGTAGAGCGTGTTCGCGGCATCGTTGACCGCGACGCGGAAGGCGTAGAGATCCCGGCCGTTGGCGATCGCACTGGTGAAGCGCAGCCGTTCGCGCAAGTGTCCTTCATTGACGAGACCGACGAGGGCTTGCAGCACGCGCCGCGTCGCTTCAAGCGGATCGCGTCGAGACCGGCGCCCATCATCGCCAGGAACACGGCTTCCGAGTCGGTCGTGCCCAAGCGCGAAGGGTAATAGGCATCGGGAATCAGCGCCTCGACCTTGCGCCGCAGCCGATTCCAGCTGCCGACGAATCCGTTGTGCATGAACATCCAGTGGCCGCAGGCAAAGGGATGGCAATTCTGCCGCGTCACCGCCGTGCCGGTGGCGGCGCGCACATGGGCAAAGAACAAATGCGACCGCAGATGGCGGCAGAGATAGCGCAGGTTTTCGTCCGACCAGGCCGGCCGCGTCTCGCGATAGAGGCCGGGCTCCGGATGTTCGCCGTACCAGCCGAGACCAAAGCCGTCGCCGTTCGAGCCCGCCGTGGATTGCAGCGAGCGGATGCTCTGCGCGACCAGCGAATGCTCGGGCTCGGTGACATAGGGCTCGAAAGACGTCGTCTCGCCCCGGTATGCGATCCAGCGGCACATGAGGAATCCTGTCGGGGATGTGTCCTGACGGCACCAACCAATCTGCCCGGGCTGTGTTCCCGGCGAGATCCGGTCGCTGGTGCCGCTAGTCCTCGCCGCCGAGCGTTTCGCGATAAGTCTTGCCATAAGGATAAAAGTGCTCCTTGCGGCCTTGGTCCCAGAGCGCCTTGAATCCGGGTGCGGTGATGTCCCAATCCGGCCGGCACTTCATGCTGACGGCCCTCAGGTCCTGGCGCAATTCCTCGACCGTCGGACGCCCGAAGAACCAGTAGCCGTTGTAAATCTTGTGAACGACCAGGCGGGGCTCCAGCACGATGACATGCGGGATCATGGGATTGTGGACGGGGTCGGTGTATTCGGCGATGTCGAGGTCCTTCTGGACGATCCGCCTGGGGTCCGAGAGGAAGGGCCAGTGCGCGCCGGCGCCGCTGCGATATTCGTTGGTCTCGGTGATGGTGTCGGTGGTGATCGTGACCAGCCGGCAATAGCCGACCTCCATCTCGCGATGGAGCTGAACCAGCCCTTCGGTCTGGCGACGATCCTTCGGGCAGAACCCGCCGCGGCCGAGCACGACGATCATGGGATCGTCCCCCTGCAGCTCCGAGAGCTTGCGGTGCTTTGCGGTGTGATCGCTGAGTTCGTAATCCGGGAAGGTCACGCCCGGCATGATGTCAGTTCGCATCGAAGTCTCCTGTGTCCTGCGCCGATTTGATCTCTAGAGATCGATCACGACATCGCCTTGTGGTCGTGCGCAGCAGATCAGCAGATTCCCCTCCGCGGGCGGGTCGAGCGGATCCGGCGCGTAGCTGACCTCTCCGGCGACGAGCCCGCTCTCGCAATTGTGGCAAACCCCTGTTCGGCACGACCAGCGCACCGGGACATCGCAGGCTTCGGCGAGTTCGAGCAGGCTGGCATAGGAGGGGCCCCAGCAGACGTTGAGGCCGCTGCGGGTGAACGTCACCATCGGACCTGGCCCCGGTGCTCCCGGCGGCTTGTGTACGGGCATCTTCGGCGCGGCGCCGATACCCGGTGTCAGCGAGGGCTTGCTGCCGAACAGCTCGGTGTGGATGCGATCGGGTGCGACACCGAGCGCGGCGAGGCCGGTGGTGAGATCGCTCATGAAGGCCGCCGGTCCGCAGAGATAGAAATGGCCATCCCTGGGAACGTCGAGCATCTGGAGCCGCTGTCGATCCAGACGACCTTCGCTGTCGAAGTCGGCTCCTGCACGGTCGGCCGGATCGGGTGCGCTGAAGCAGATATGACTATGATGGTGAGCCAATCCTGCAAGAAGCCCGCGCACCTCGGCCGCGAACGGATGCTCGCGGCCGTTGCGTGTGCCATGCAGCCACCAGACGTCCCGCGTCGTGCGTTCCGCGGCGAGGGCGTGCAGCATGGCGAGCACCGGCGTCACGCCGATGCCCGCGCTCAGCAGTACCACCGGCTGCTCAGCGCGGTGGAGCGTGAAACTGCCGCGCGGCGCACCGAGCGGCACGATATCGCCGGCCTTGATCGTCTCGGCGACGTAGATGCTCGCCGCGCCGTGCGCCTCTCGCTTGATGCTGATGCGATAGGATGCCGCGTCAGCACGGCTCGACAGCGAGTAGCTGCGCGTCATCGCGGATGGCCCCAGCCGCACGACGACGAACTGACCGGGAAGGGCGGCTGCCAATTTCTGTCCATCGGCGGGCTCGAGCACCAGCGAGGTCACGCTGGCGCTTTCGGTGATCTTGCGCGTCACACGGAAGGGGCGGAAGCCGCGCCAGGCCGGCGACGGGCCAGCGGCTGGGCCGAGCCCGGCGTTTCCCGCGGTGGGGTTGTCCTTCTGCGCGAGCAGCGCTGCAAAGGAGTGATTCCAGCCGCGACTCAGCGCCGGAATCTTCAGCGCGCGCGAGAGGCGTTCGCGCGGATGCGGGGGCAAGTAAAGCAGCGCATTGATCTCGGCTACGCTCATGCCTTCAACGCCGCTTTCAACCTGCGTGATCTCGTCGCCGGCCTGGACGTCGCCCTCCTCGATGACACGGAAGTAGAAGCCCGGCCGGCCGTGCTTGACGAGCAGCGCGGGCATATCCGGCTCTTCCATCCGAATGCCAAGCCGGTAGCAGGTGACGCGCGGCTGCGTGACCTCGAACAGGGCGGTGCCGATCCTGTAGCGATCACCGATGCAGACCACGGCGTCGGCCAGGCCCTCGACGGTGAAGTTCTCGCCGAATTGACCATGAACGAGGTCCGACCGGCCGAGATGTTTCTGCCAGTATCGATAGGATTCGTCCTGGTAGACGAAGACGGCGCGCTGCTCGCCGCCGTGACCCGCCGTATCACCCTGGCCGTCGCCGTCGATGTTGAGCCGGCGAGCCCGGCGCGCGCCCGTGACGGGGGTCTTCCAGATTCCAGTATGGACGGTCCTGCCTTGCCAGGCGACGTCGCGCGGCAAGCCGACATTGAGGGAGAGCAGACGCGCCATCGGTTCCTCGATCGTGGATGCATATCCCCCGACCTGGCGGGGTGCGCAGGGTAATCTGCACCCAAATCGGATGGTTGGCCCGTTAGTGGTTGTTAGACGTTGCGAGACGACCGGCCGGCGACGGTCGGCGCTCCCGAGGGGTAGCGCAGAGCCGCAAACACGAGGCTGGATCAAGTCGCCCGGCAACGGTGGAACCGATGCGGCGGCTGGTCGCAGACCTGCCGCCTTGATTCCGACAGAGCCGCCTTTATCTCTGGCACGAACAAGAATCCGGGCCCCTCTGGCGAGGACGCCGACGATGTCGGCAAACCTCGTGATGTCGGATGACCTGTCCCGCGCGAATGCGATGGATCGGCCGATCGTCGGGCCCTTCGATGTTCTCTCCGACCCCATCGTCCCCATCGCAGCTCCGTGCGGCCATTTCGCAATATTGAGGAGCAACGATGACTGACGCCATGCATTCAAAT
Source organism: Bradyrhizobium centrosematis (assembly GCF_045571495.1). Taxonomy (NCBI): domain Bacteria; kingdom Pseudomonadati; phylum Pseudomonadota; class Alphaproteobacteria; order Hyphomicrobiales; family Nitrobacteraceae; genus Bradyrhizobium; species Bradyrhizobium centrosematis. Next base: position 4,710,272 of record NZ_CP120703.1, on the reverse strand, counting down.
CCCATCGAGATCGAGATCGAGATCGCGGAGCCATCCACGCTGAACGAGCAGGCTGCGGCCGCGCTGGTGATTGCCGGCGCGCTCGTCGCCGTGGCCGACCGGCAGGTCTCGCCGGTCGAGCGCGACGAGGTGATCCGATTCATCAGGGATCGCGGATTGGCGCCACATCTCGACGACGAGCGGCTGTTTGCGATGTTCGACGCCCTCGCCGAACGGCTGGAGGAGCCGGATTTTGCCAATGTCGTGATCGACACGCTGCGGCCGGTCGCGGACATGCCGTTGTCCTCGCATCTGGTGGAACTGTCGGAGCGGGTCGCGGCCGCCGACGAGGACGTCCATCCCCATGAAGTGCAGGCGATCAAATTGTTGCGCCTGCTGACGCTGGTGCTGCCGCGCGCGAAGCCGGTCGTGGCGACTGCGGCGGGCGCCGCACGGCAGGCCGCCTTGAAGGAGTAAGCATGAGCGCAGTTTCGGACGAGCGGACGACGAAAACCGAGGGCAGCACCGGCCAGATGGCCGGCGGGGACCCGCGTCTCGACAAGCTCGTCCACCGCCTGCCGCCGCGCATGGGCGACACCGTCGCCTATCTGCTCAAGCCATCCAGCCGCTGGGTGAGGATCCCCTCGGGTACGCTCTTGGTGGTCGGCGGTGTGCTCTCCATCCTGCCGGTGCTCGGCATCTGGATGCTGCCGCTCGGCCTCGCGCTGCTCGCCGAGGACGTGCCTGCGCTGCGGTCGTCCCGTTCCAAGGTCTTCGACTGGATCGAACGCCGCAAGCCGCATTGGCTCGATCCGTCTGCATCGAAAAATGATCAAACATGACTGAATTCATCACGCCCGACGCGCTGACTGCGCTGCTTCAGGTCGTCCTGATCGACCTCGTTCTCGCCGGCGACAATGCCGTCGTCATCGGCCTCGCCGCAGCGGGACTGCCGCTCGAGCAGCGCCGCCGCGCCATCATCGTCGGCATTGCTGCCGCCACGGCACTGCGAATCGTCTTCGCCGGCATCGCGACCCAGCTGCTGCAGGTCATCGGCCTGCTGCTCGCCGGCGGCGTGCTGCTGCTCTGGGTGTGCTGGAAGATGTGGCGCGAACTGCGCGAGCAGGCGGCGCATTCGAGGCAGCTGGCGTTCAGCCATGGCGGCGGCACGGATGCTGCGCCGGTGCAGCGAAAGACCTTCGGCCAGGCTGCGGTGCAGATCGTCGCAGCCGACGTGTCGATGTCGCTCGACAACGTGCTCGCGGTCGCGGGCGCCGCACGCGAGCATCCCTACATCCTCGCCTTCGGCCTGTTGCTGTCGGTCGCGATGATGGGCGTCGCCGCCGATCTGCTCGGCCGCGTGCTGCAGAAGCAGCGCTGGATCGCCTATATCGGTCTCGCCATCATCATTTACGTCGCCTTCGAGATGATCTATCGGGGCTCCCTCGAACTTGCGCCTGTCATCGCGAGTCTTTGAGGCAACGACTCCTTCCGCAATCCGGAGTAATTCATGACGTCCGAACCCAAAGCACCTTCGGCGCAGGCCACTCCGCCGCGCCTCGGCCCGTTTGCCCAGCTCATCTTTGGCTCGCGTTGGCTGCAGGTACCGCTCTATGTCGGCCTGATCGTAGCGCAGGCCGTCTATGTGCTGCTGTTCCTGAAAGAGCTCTGGCATCTGGTGGCGCACTCGTTCGACGCCAGCGAGCAGCAGATCATGCTCGTCGTGCTCGGGCTGATCGACGTCGTGATGATCTCGAACCTTCTGATCATGGTGATCGTCGGGGGCTACGAGACCTTCGTGTCGCGCCTGAACCTGACCGGCCATCCCGACGAGCCCGAATGGCTCAGCCATGTCAACGCCAGCGTGCTCAAGATCAAGCTCGCGATGGCGATCATCGGCATCTCCTCGATCTCGTTGCTGAGGACCTTCATCGAGGCCGGCAATCTCGGCACCACGCGCAGTAATTTCACCGAGACCGGCGTGATGTGGCAGGTGCTGATCCACCTGACCTTCATCATCTCGGCGATCGGCATCGCCTGGGTCGATCGTCTCAGCGACAATGGCCCTCGCAAGGAGGCCGGCCACGGCTGAGCAACCCGGCCGCGTCAAACACCTCCCGAGCGGCCAATCCTGAGCCCGCCTGATCGTTCGGTCAGGCGGGCCCTTTTTCGAGATCGATAAAATCGTCTGTATTCGGCTCAGCGGCCGCAAACCCTCTCGGCAAGAAGCACGGCGCCTTAAACCAGAGCTTTGGAACCGACCTGCATCCTGCTCGCAAAAGGGCAGGGCATTATCATGTCAATTTTCAGGGAGATCGTCGTGGCGGTTGCGGGAGTTTACGCGCTCCTGCTCGTCTGCGACGCATTGTTCGGCGTCGGCGAAACGCGCTTCGACGACAACTATTATAGCGCCAGCTTCTATGCGCCGCGGCCGAAGGAGTTTCGGTTTGCGAGCGACACGCCGCCAGCGGTTCGCGTCAGCGAGGCGTTCGCGCAGTTTGCGCCGAGCGATGCAAAGCCGAACAGGCGCTACTCGTCGCTGGCCACCATCATCCGCTAACGCCCGCTCACTCGCCTTGAATCCATTCCGCAAGGCCGCGCCACAGCGTGTCGCGGTGCGCGGGGCGGAAGAAGCCGAAATGGCCGATTCCCTTGGCACCGACGTCGGACGGCCTCACCGTTAGCACCTCCGGCTTGATCGCGGAGAATCCACTCGCGAGCAGCTCGACCGCCGGCCGCGTCGCCCAGGGATCGTCGGAGAAGCACAGCGCCCGCAGCTCGCCTTTGAACTTCGTGAAATTGTCCAGCGCGGGCAGCTTGGAATCGAAGAGATAGCGGGGGCTGGAAACCCACTCGGCCCATTGCAGGAAGACGCCCTTGGGCAGATCCTCGCCGACGCCCGCCCAGCCCGGCGCATAGCCGAGCGCGTGGGTGAGCGGCACGCCGACCAAATTCATGAAGGCGAAGACACGGTATTTTTCCGGCGCGGTCATCAGCCGCCAGGTCGCGGCCTGCGAGGCCACGAATGCGGCCCGTGAAATTTCGCTGTTGTTTTCGATCAGGCCGAGCGCCTGGCCGCCGAAGGAATGGCCGACATAGGCAAGGGGCAGCCCATGATAGCGCTCGCGCATCCAGCGCACCGCGGCGGTGACGTCGAGCGCGGCCCAGTCCGACATCGAGGCCTTGAAGCCGACCAGGGATTTCGGCCGGTTGTAGCCCACCATCGCCGGCAGCCGGGAATCGCCGATGCCGCGATAATCGTAGGTCAGGACCGCACAGCCGCGATGGGCGAGATAGGAGGCAAAGCCGCGATAGATCTTTCGCGGCACGGCGGTCGCCGAGTTGATCAGCACGGCATGGCGCTTGGCGCCCCGCGGCAGGAACAGGGTGCCGGTGAGCGCATACCCGTCGGTCGCCGGGAAGCTGATCTCGTCGATGAAAACGTCGTCCCGTGCTGCGTCCATGGGCAGAAGGTATCCTGCCGGTTTCTTCGTTGTTTCCCAGCAAATGCGAATTTGGCTTTCCCTGCAAGGGTTTGCAGTGCGAAGTGGATTTACAACTGGCGATGTCGTGCCAGCCTGTGTATAAGGCGGCCCTCGCAACCCCTAGATCAGGTTGTGCTTTTTGCTTCACGGAGAGATTGCGATGTCCGAGCGGTGGACGCCCGAGTCCTGGCGCAGCAAGCCGGTGCTACAGGTGCCCGAATATCCCGACGCCAAGGCTTTGGCCGACGTCGAGGCGCAGCTTGCGACCTTTCCGCCGCTGGTGTTCGCGGGTGAGGCCCGCAATCTGAAGAAGGCCTTGGGCCGCGTTGCGGCCGGCGAGGCCTTCCTGCTTCAGGGCGGCGACTGCGCCGAGAGCTTCGCCGAGCACGGCGCCAACAACATCCGCGATTTCTTCCGCGTGCTGCTGCAGATGGCGGTGGTGCTGACCTATGCCGGCGCGGTGCCGGTGGTGAAGGTCGGCCGCATCGCCGGCCAGTTCGCAAAACCGCGATCCTCGCCGACCGAGAAGGTGAACGGCGTCGAGCTGCCGAGCTATCGCGGCGACATCGTCAACGACATCGCCTTCACCAGGGAAGCGCGCATCCCCGATCCGCAGCGCCAGCTGATGGCCTATCGCCAGTCGGCCGCGACGCTGAACCTGCTGCGCGCGTTCGCCACCGGCGGCTTCGCCAATCTCGGCAGCGTGCATCAATGGATGCTCGGCTTCCTCAAGGATTCTCCGCAGTCCCGGAGGTACAAGGAGCTGGCCGACCGCATCTCGGACGCGCTCAACTTCATGCGCGCCTGTGGCCTTGACCTCGAGAGCCATCCCGAGCTTCGCGCCACCGATTTCTACACCAGCCACGAGGCGCTGCTGCTCGGCTACGAGCAGGCCATGACCCGCGTCGATTCCACCACCGGCGACTGGTACGCGACCTCGGGCCACATGATCTGGATCGGCGACCGCACCCGTCAGCTCGATCACGGCCATGTCGAATATTTCCGCGGCATCAAGAACCCGATCGGGCTGAAATGCGGCCCGTCGCTGAAGCCCGACGAGCTGTTGAAGCTGATCGACGTGCTCAACCCCGACAACGAGCCCGGTCGGCTGACGCTGATCGGCCGCTTCGGCTCGGACAAGATCGGCGAGCATCTGCCGAACATGATCCGCGCCGTGAAGCGCGAGGGCCGGGTGGTGGTCTGGTCCTGCGATCCCATGCACGGCAACACCATCACCTCGACGTCGGGCTACAAGACGCGCCCGTTCGACCGGATCCTGTCCGAGGTGAAGTCGTTCTTCGCGATCCATGCCGCCGAGGGCACCCATGCCGGCGGCGTGCATCTGGAGATGACCGGCCAGGACGTCACCGAATGTCTCGGCGGCGCCCGCGCGATCACGGACGAGGATCTCAACGATCGCTACCACACGGTCTGCGATCCCCGCCTCAACGCCGAGCAATCCATCGACATGGCTTTCCTGGTCGCAGAACTCCTCAAGCAGGAGCGTGCCGGCAAAGCCCAGCCGATGCCGGTCGCAGCGGGGCTCTAAAATCTTGCTGCGGATCTGGAAGGCCACGATCAATTCCCGTAACGGGCTGGCCTTTGCGTTCGGATCGGAGCAGGCCGTCCGCGAGGAGATCTTTGCGCTCCTGCTGTCGGTGCCGCTCGCCTGGTTTATCGGTGCGACTGCGATGCGCGCGGTCGAGCTGGTCTGTGCCGTTGCGTTCGTGCTCGTCGTCGAGCTGCTCAACACCGCGATCGAGAAGCTCGCCGACCGCCTGACCATGGACCACGACAAGCAGATCGGGCGGGTCAAGGACATGGGCTCGGCCGCGGTCGGCGTGGCGCTGTTGATGGCCGGCGCGTTCTGGATCATTGCCGTCATCGAGCGATTGGGGTTCGTCTAGCATTCGGAGATGATCCATTGAGCGTGGATGTCCGAGACTTCTTCACCTCTCCCCATCGGGGAGAGGTCGATTTGCATCTCGCGATGCGTAGCATCGTCGAGCGCAAATCGGGTGAGGGGGCTCAGGTCCTACGAGAGGTCGTAACCCCTCACCCGAATTGCATCTCCGATGCAATTCGACCTCTCCCTCCGGGAGAGGTGAAAGCGGACGGCGCATGACCGAACGTCTCGACACATTCGCGGTCACGCTCGCCCAGCTCAATCCCACCGTGGGCGACGTGGAGGGCAATGCCGCTCGAGCGCGTGCGGCGCGGGCGCAGGCAAAGTCCGACGGCGCCGATCTCGTGTTGTTTCCGGAATTGTTCATCGCCGGTTACCCGCCGGAAGACCTCGTACAGAAGCCGGCCTTCCAGGCGGCCTGCCGCGCCGCGATCGAAGCCCTGGCGCGCGAGACGGCCGATGGCGGGCCGGCGATGCTGGTCGGCACGCCCTGGGTCGAGGACGGCCGGCTCTACAATGCCTGCGCGCTGCTCGACGGCGGCCGCATCGCGAGCTTGCGGTTCAAATGCAATCTGCCGAATTACGGCGTGTTCGACGAGAAGCGGCTGTTTGCGCGCGGCCCTGCCGCAGGCCCGGTGACCGTGCGCGGCGTGCGCATCGGCGTGCCGATCTGCGAGGACATCTGGCTGGAGGAGTCCGAGGACTACGAGAACGTGGTCGAGACGCTGGCCGAGACCGGCGCCGAGATCATCCTGGTCCCGAACGGCTCGCCATACGCCCGCGACAAGAACGACGTGCGCCTGTCGGTCGCGGTGGCTCGCGTCACCGAGAGCGGGCTGCCGCTGGTCTATCTCAACCAGATCGGCGGCCAGGACGAGCTGGTGTTCGACGGCGCGTCCTTCGCCCTTAACGGCGATCTCTCGCTCGCAGCGCAATTGCCGGCATTTGAAGAAAGCACCGTCACGCTGCGCTTCACCCGCAATGGCGACGATTGGCGCTGCGCGGGGCCGATTGCAGAGCAGCCGGAGGGCGACAAGGCCGACTACGCCGCCTGCGTGCTGGGCTTGCGCGACTATGTCGGCAAGAACGGCTTTCCCGGCGCGCTGCTCGGCATCTCCGGCGGCATCGATTCCGCGCTGTGCGCAGCCATCGCGGTCGATGCGCTCGGCGCCGACCAGGTGCATGGCGTCATGCTGCCCTATCGCTACACCGCCGCACACTCGATCGCGGACGCCGGCGAGCTCGCCGGCCATCTCGGCATCCGCTACGAGGTCTTGCCGATCGCGGAAGCCGTGAACGGGTTCGAGACCATCCTGTCGGGCCTGTTCAAGAATCTGCCGCCTGACATCACCGAGGAGAATCTCCAGGCCCGCACTCGCGGCACGCTCTTGATGGCGATCTCCAACAAGACCGGGCTGATGGTGGTGACGACGGGCAACAAGTCCGAGATGTCGGTTGGCTACGCCACGCTCTATGGCGACATGAACGGCGGCTTCAACCCGATCAAGGACATCTACAAGACGCAGGTGTTTCGCTTGGCGAGCCTGCGTAACGGCTGGAAGCCGGATGGCGCGCTCGGGCCCGCGGGCGAGGTGATCCCGTCCGATATCATCACGCGTCCGCCGACGGCGGAGCTGCGCGAGAACCAGACCGACCAGGATTCATTGCCGCCCTACGACGTGCTCGATGCCATCCTGGAGCGTCTGGTCGAGCGCGAGCAGCCGCTCGAGCAGATCATCGCCGCCGGCTTCGACCGCGAGACCGTCATCCGCATCGACCATCTGCTCAACGTCGCCGAATACAAGCGCCGCCAGGCCGCGCCCGGCGTGAAGGTGACGCCCAGGATTTTCGGCCGCGACCGCCGCTATCCCATCACCAACCGCTTTCGCGACAAGGGCGAGAAGCAGCCCGCGCCCGACGAGGCGCTGGTGTCGCGCGGCAGCAAGGCGTCGATCGACGCATTCGAGGGGTGAGAAGCCAGCTCGGCCGGTTGTACGAACGCTCTTGCCACATAAGACGCTGTCATCATCCGCGAAGGCGGATGATCCAGCACTCCGCGGCGGACATTGTGAAACCAAATGACCGCCGCGGAGTACTGGATGCCCCGCCTCCGCGGGGCATGACAGTTGAGATTGGAGCTGGCGCGTTACCTTACTTCTGCTGCTGCGGCAGGAAGGTCGGGCCAACCGAGCGGATCGGCTTGTTCTCGGAGCTGGCAGGCGGGGCTGTGTCTGCCGGCGGTGCCGCGGCCGGTGCGGTCGCGGTCGTCGGTGCGGGGCTCACGCCCTTCTTGGCGTTCGCAGGCGCGCCCTTGTTGAGCCGCTGCTGCTGCATCTTCCTGGCGCTTTCCTCGGTGACGATGATGTCGCCCTGCTGCTCGACGCTCGCCTTGTCGTCGGCGGATTTCAGCGCGTCCGCCCAGGTCTGGCCTGCGGCCTTGCAGGAGCAGGACGGGTTGAACTCGCTGCGGAATTTGAACGCGGTCGGCAGCGCCGTGTAGGGCTGTCCGCTGATCGAGACCGCCGAGTTCATGTCTTCGCCGGGATTGCGATGGGTGTAGAGCACGGCCTCCGCGGCCGGGCACAGCGCCTTGCAGGTCTTCTCGTCGTCGGGGAAGCGCGCCGGCACCGTGGCAAATGAAATCGGGAAATAGGCGCCGTCGCAGGTGCGCACGCATACGGTGCGATAGGTGCCGGATTGCGGCGCGAGATCCGACGGCGGCGGCGCGCCCTGCGGATTGCCTGTGTTGTTGCCGCCGAACAGATTGCTCAGGAAATTGCCGCCTTGCGATTGCGCGGCGTTGGCATATTGCGGACCGCAATTGTTCTGCGCCAGCGCCATCAGCACCGAGCGGCGCTGGCTGTCGCGCTCCGGGCTGGAGCCGCCGCCGCGCAGACGCTCGAGATTGCCGGTGATCTGGTCCAGATTGGCGCGCATCTGCTGGATCTGGGTGTTGACCGGGCCGCATTGGGCCGACTGGCCGTTGAACAGCGAGAAGAAGCCGGAGGAATCGCAGCCCATGCGCTTGGCCTGCATGGTGACGCGGTCGAGCTCGGCCTGCTGACGGGTCTGGGAATCCTGGTAGCGGCGGATCTGCTCCTCGCGCGCGGGATCACCACCGCCGCCGCGGTCCAGCGCGGCGAGCTGGCCCTCCAGCCGCACGCACATCGGATTCGGCCCGAGGCCATTTTGGCCGGGCTGAGGCGGCGGGCCGGGCGGACCAGCCTGAGCGAAAGCGCCGGTGGCGAGCACGGCCGTGCTCAAGAGCACGGTGCAGGCAAGGCGAAGGCGAGCAGGGGAGAGAGACAGGAATTCAGGCATATCCGCCATTCTAGCGAGGTCACGGCCCGATGTGACTTTCCACGTGACCTTGGTGGGCCGAAGCGCCCTCCCAATAGCCGCTTCCTGCGGCATCGTCACGTCGTTTCGGGGGCCAAGGACCGGCCTAAGCTACGCCAGCTCCGAGCAAATTCAGCGCTGGCAGGTGATTGCGACATATTCGTCGCAATGGCCATGGGAGCAATTTGTGCCGGATTTGGGGACAGAGCCGGTAATTTCGTCGGGATCGGCCCGCCGGTAGCTCGATGCCTGGGCAAAATCGCGTGACCGGCAATAGGTACGCGCGGCCGAAGCGCCGCATTTGTCACCTTTGACCAGGCACTGTTGGATGTCGTAGCCGCCCGCTTGGTCGGCGATAATGAAGACACGGCTCTCGGCGAAAGCGCTGGATGCCGCAAAGATGAAGGCGCCGAAAATGAGCGCGGGCAACAATCGCATGAAAAGGCACCAGGCAAAAAGGGGAACTGCCGGTTCCAGAATGGGCTCAAATGGTTAGGGCATCATGAACCGTCATGACGCGCGCCATGTCCGGGGCAAGACGGCGTTTTCGTGGCTCTCTTGACGCAGGGGCGCCTTATAGCCCATATGTTCCGCATGAACGGTCTCCTCGCCATTTGCGCCATTTGCCGCGAGATTACGAGCTAGCGATTCGCTGGCTGGAGCCGTCTTTTCTCAAACACATTGAGAGCCTTGGACGCCCGGCCGAGAGGGATGGGTTGTCATGGAATTGCGCCTTTACGATACGTTGAGCAGGGAAAAGCGCACCTTTGTGCCGCTCGATGCGAACAACGTCCGCATGTATGTCTGCGGACCGACGGTCTACGACTATGCCCATATCGGCAATGCGCGGCCGGTGATCGTGTTCGACGTGCTGTTTCGCTTGCTGCGCCACACCTACGGCGAGGCGCATGTCAAATATGTCCGCAACATCACCGACGTCGATGACAAGATCAACGACCGTGCCGCGCGCGATTTTCCCGGCCTGCCGCTGAACGAGGCGATCCGGAAGGTTACCGAACAGACCGGCAAGCAGTTTCACGCCGATGTCGATGCGCTGGGCTGCTTGCGGCCGAGCGTCGAGCCGCGCGCGACCGAGCATATCGGCGAGATGCGCGAGATCATCGAGCGCCTGATCAAAGGCGGCTTTGCCTATGTCGCCGAGGATCACGTGCTGTTCTCTCCGCAGGCGATGAACGCGGCCAATTCCGCGCTGCCGCGCTACGGCGCGCTGTCCAAGCGCTCGCTCGACGAGATGATCGCGGGCGCGCGTGTCGATGTGGCGCCCTACAAGCGTGATGCGACCGACTTCGTGCTGTGGAAGCCGTCCAAGCCTGGCGAGCCGTCATGGCCGTCGCCGGCCGGCATCACGGCCGAGGGGCGTCCGGGCTGGCACATCGAGTGCTCGGCGATGGCCTGGAAGCATCTCGGCGAACATTTCGACATCCATGGCGGCGGCATCGATCTGGTGTTTCCGCACCACGAGAACGAGGTCGCGCAGACCTGCTGCGCGTTCCACCGCGAGCGGATGGCGAATTATTGGATGCACAACGGCTTCCTGCAGGTGGAGAGCGAGAAGATGTCGAAGAGCCTCGGCAACTTCATCACCATTCACGAGCTGCTCAGGGATTGGCCGGGTGAGGTGCTGCGCCTCAACATGCTGAAGACGCATTACCGTTCGCCGATCGACTGGACCATGAAGTCGCTGGAGGAGAGCGCCAAGACGCTCGATGACTGGTATCGGGTTGCGGCCGACGTCGCGCCCGGCAAACCGGCCGCGTCTGTGGTCGATCCGCTGTACGACGATCTTAACACGCCGCTGGCGATCGCGGCGTTGCATGGCCTGCGCGGCGGCGACGCGAGTGCCCTGGCGGGCTCATTGCGGCTGCTCGGCTTCCTGTCCGAGAGCGCTGCGCAGTGGGAAGGGCGCAAGCAGCAGGCGAGCGGGGTCGATGCCAAGGAGGTCGAGCGCCTGATCGCCGAGCGGACAGCTGCGCGTGCGCGGAAGGACTTTGGCGAGTCCGACCGCATCCGTGATCTGCTCGCCGCGATGGGCGTTGCGATCAAGGACTCCAAGGAAGGAACCACCTGGGAGGTCGCGCGATGAAACGACCCGACACGCCTTTCCCGCGGCACTGGCTCTATTACATCGCGCTGAAGATCGGGCTGCTGGCGGGAGCCGTGGCGCTGGTGCTCAAGCTCTATGGGATGTGGTGAGGACGATGGGACAGAGTTTGCCAAAGCCCGCACTTAGGCCCTTCCTGCCGGCGGATGTGCCGGTGCTCGCCGCGATCTTCGCCGCCAGCATCGAGGAGCTGACCGGCGACGATTATAGCGAAGCGCAGCAGCAGGCCTGGATGGAGGTGGCGGAAGGCGAGGAGTTCGGCAAGCGGCTCGCGGCCGACTTGACGCTGATTGCAACGCTGGAGGGCTCGCCCGTGGGCTTCGCCTCGCTGCGCGGCACCGACCACATCCGCATGCTCTATGTGCATCCGGCCGTGGCCGGGCAGGGCATCGCGACCATGCTGGTCGACGCGCTAGAGAAACTCGCCGGCGGCCGCGGCGCGACGAGCCTGTCGGTCGATGCCAGCGACAACGCGCAGGGCTTCTTCGCCAAGCGCGGCTACATCGCCCAGCAGCGCAACAGCGTCACCATCAACGACGAATGGCTCGCCAACACCACCATGAAGAAGACGCTCGGAGCGGCGCAATGAGCAAGGAGCACCTTGGCCTCACGCGATCCTCTCTCCGCTCCCTCCCCCCTTGTGGGGGAGGGTTGGGGAGGGGGGTAGCCCCGCGCTCAGACCGCCCGTGTAGCACCCCCCTCCCGGCGTCACTGTGTGACGCCGACCTCCCCCACAAGGGGGGAGGTAACAAGAACGGACGCTCGCGATGAATTCGGCAAGGAAAGAGCGCCTTTATCTGTTCGACACCACGCTGCGCGACGGCGCGCAGACCAACGGCGTCGATTTCACGCTGGCCGACAAGCAGGTCATCGCCGCGATGTTAGATGATCTCGGCATCGACTATGTCGAAGGCGGCTATCCCGGCGCCAACCCGCTCGATACCGAGTTCTTCGGCGCTAAGCCCAAGCTCGCCCATGCGCGCTTCACGGCCTTCGGCATGACGCGCCGGGCCGGCCGCTCGGTCTCGAACGATCCCGGCGTGGTCGGATTGTTGGAGGCGAAAGCGGATGCGATCTGCTTCGTGGCAAAGTCCTCGGCCTATCAGGTGCGCGTCGCGCTGGAGACGACGAAGGAGGAAAACCTCGCCTCTATCCGCGACAGCGTCGCGGCCGCGAAGGCCGCCGGTCGCGAGGTCATGCTGGACTGTGAGCATTTCTTCGACGGCTACAAGGAAGATTCGAGTTTTGCGCTCGCTTGCGCGAAAGCTGCCTTCGATGCCGGCGCGCGCTGGGTGGTGCTGTGCGACACCAATGGCGGCACCATGCCGAACGAGGTCGAGGCCATCGTCACCGAAGTGACGAAACACATCCCCGGCGATCATGTCGGCATCCACGCCCATAACGACACCGAGCAGGCGGTGGCCAATTCGCTCGCCGCGGTGCGTGCCGGCGCGCGGCAGATCCAGGGCACGCTGAACGGCCTCGGCGAGCGCTGCGGCAACGCCAATCTGTGCTCGCTGATCCCGACGCTGAAATTGAAGAAGGAGTTTGCGGACGCCTTCGAGATCAGCGTGACGGCGGAGAAGCTGGCAACGCTGGTCAAGGTGTCGCGCACGCTCGACGACATGCTCAATCGCGTGCCGAACCGGCACGCTCCTTACGTCGGCGAGAGTGCCTTCGTCACCAAGACGGGCATCCACGCGTCCGCGGTGCTGAAGGACCCGCAGACCTACGAGCACGTGCTGCCGGAGTCGGTCGGCAATCACCGCAAGGTCCTGGTTTCGGACCAGGCCGGACGTTCCAACGTCATCGCCGAGCTCGACCGAGCCGGCATTCCCTATGAGAAGAGCGATCCAAAGCTGACGCGCCTCGTCGAGGAGTTGAAGGAGCGTGAGGCTGCCGGCTACGCCTATGAGTCCGCCAACGCCTCCTTCGAGCTTCTGGCGCGCCGCACCCTCGGCAAGGTGCCGCATTATTTCGAAGTCGAGCAGTTCGACGTCAATGTCGAGCAGCGCTACAACGCGCTCGGCGAGCGCGTCACCGTGGCGCTCGCGGTGGTCAAGGTCGATGTTGCCGGCGAGCACCTGATCTCAGCAGCCGAAGGCAACGGTCCCGTCAACGCGCTCGACGTCGCCATGCGCAAGGACCTCGGCAAGTACCAGAAATACATCGAGGGCTTGAAGCTGATCGATTACCGGGTGCGTATCCTCAATGGCGGTACCGGCGCGGTCACGCGCGTGCTGATCGAGAGCGAGGACGAGAACGGCGACAGCTGGACCACGGTCGGTGTCTCCCCGAACATCATCGACGCCTCGTTCCAGGCCCTGATGGATTCGGTGATCTACAAGCTGGTGAAGGCGGGGGCGCCGGCGTGAGTTGATGACGTAGGGAACGGCGACACCACAAGCGCCGTCATTGCGAGCGAAGCGAAGCAATCCAGACTGCCTCGGCGGAAAGACTCTGGATTGCTTCGCTTCGCTCGCAATGACGAGGGGAGGGAGCACGGCACATGATCGACCACATTTCCGTCGGCGTCAGCGATCTCGAGCGCGCCGCAAGATTCTACGAGGCCACGCTCGCAGCCCTCGGCCTCACGCGCCTTGTCACACGTCCCCGGACGGTGGGCTTCGGCAAGGCCTATCCCGAGTTCTGGATCAATCTGCGCGAGGCCATGCCGCGTGTGCCGGCGGAGAGCGGCGTGCATATCTGCCTGCGGGCGAGGACGACGGACGAGGTCGATGCGTTTCACGCCGCCGCGCTGTCCGCTGGCGGCGCTTCCGACGGCGCGCCCGGCATCCGTCCGCACGACCGCGTGCGCTATTATGCGGCTTTCGTCACCGATCCCGACGGCAACCGTATCGAGGCAGTGACGTTTCCGGCAGATTAAAGCGTGATGAAATTAGGTTCGGCGGGACTCTTGGTGATTCACCTCTCCCCGACGGGGAGAGGTCGGATTGCGCAGCAATCCGGGTGAGGGGCTGCGGCACTCAGCGAGACCAGATCCCCTCGCCCGGATCGCATCTTCGATGCGCTCCGACCTCTCCCTACGGGAGAGGTAATCGAGCCCTGAGCGCACATCCATACAATCAAATCTCATCCCGCTTCTTAGGCGCTACAGCTTGCGCGCCACTTCAGGGGCGAGATCGCGCTGGCTGTCGGGAATCTGTGCAGCCGCGGCGCGCAGTCGTGGGATGATCTCCTCGACCTTGTCCGCCTTCAGGATATCGACGGAAAGACCGGCGCGGATGAACTCCGTTTGGCGCATGTGGGCTACCAGAGAGAACAGCGGCTCCCAGAAATTGTCGATGTTGGCGAGCAGCACCGGCTTGGCGTGACGGCCGAGCTGCTGCCAGGTCAGCTGTTCGACCAGCTCCTCGAGCGTGCCGAGCCCGCCGGGCAGGGCGACGAAGGCGTCGGAGCGCTCGAACATCAGCCGCTTGCGCTCGTGCATGTCGGGCGTGACGACCATCTCCTGCACGCGCGTCAGCGCGTTCTCGCGCATCCGGAGAAAGTCGGGGATGATGCCGGTGACGGTGCCGCCGTGATCCAGCACGGAGGTTGCCACCGCCCCCATCAGTCCGAGCGAGCCGCCGCCATAGACGAGGCGGATCTTGCTCTCCGCCAGCGCCTTGCCGAGGGCTTTCGCCGCTTCGATGAAATTGGGATTTGTTCCTGGGCCGGAGCCGCAATAGACACAGACGGTTTTGATCGTGCTCATTGGTGCCATGATGCATTGCAGCGAGGAGGCGTCAAGCCCAATCGGTGATTCGATACTTGCGGAAATTTACCGGTAAATGGCGATAAACAATCGAAGATTCGCCATCTGGCGGGGTGCGCTGAGGTCGGGAAGGCTCTATATGACAAGCGAAAATCCTAAATCGCAGTGGCGCTCGCATCCGGCGGGCTTTCAGGCTTCTTGATGGACCAACCTCAATCGTTCGACGGCGCCGACGTTCCCAACGCTGCCGGCGGCCCGCCGGAGCGGGCCACGCTGATGGGCACGCTCGCGCATCTGTGGCCCTATATCTGGCCGGGCGACCGCTTCGACCTGAAGATGCGGGTGGTATGGTCGCTGGTGCTGCTGCTCGCCGCCAAGCTGATCACGCTCGCGGTACCCTTCAGCTTCAAATGGGCGACGGACGCGCTGACGGGCGCCAACTCGGCGCCGCTCGCGGCCGACAATTGGCAGCTCTGGGTGATCGCCTCGCCGCTCATGCTGACCGCGAGCTACGGCGTGATGCGCATCCTGATGGCGCTGCTGACGCAATGGCGCGACGGCATCTTCGCGCGCGTCGCCATGCACGCGGTGCGCAAGCTCGCCACCATCACCTTCATCCACATGCACGAGCTGTCGTTGCGCTTTCATCTGGAGCGCAAGACCGGCGGGCTGACGCGGGTGCTCGAGCGTGGCCGTTCGGGCATCGAGGTCATCGTCCGCATGGTGATCCTGCAGCTGATCCCGACCATCGTCGAGGTCTCGCTGCTGATGGCCGTGCTGCTCTGGCAGTTCGACTGGCGCTACGTGGTCGCGACCCTGATCACGGTCGCGGTCTACATGTACTACACCTACATCGCGACCGAATGGCGGATCGGCATTCGCCGCAAGATGAACGATTCCGACACCGAGGCGAACACCAAGGCGATCGACTCGCTGCTCAATTACGAGACCGTGAAATATTTCGGCGCCGAGGCGCGGGAGGCGCAGCGCTACGACAAATCGGTCGCGCGCTACGAGGAAGCGAGCATTCAGACTTACACCTCGCTCGCGGTGCTCAACACCGGACAGGCCGTGATTTTCACGCTAGGCCTGACCGCGACCATGTTGATGTGCGCCATCGGCGTGCGCAACGGCACCAACACGGTCGGCGATTTCGTGCTGGTCAACGCCATGATGATCCAGCTCTACCAGCCCCTGAACTTCATGGGCATGGTCTATCGCGAGATCAAGCAGGCGATCATCGACATCGAGAAGATGTTCAATGTGCTGGGCCGCGAGGCCGAGATCAAGGACGCGCCCGATGCCAAGCCGCTGGTCATTTCCTCCGGCACCGTGCGCTTTGAGGACGTGCGCTTTGCCTATGAGCCGACGCGCCCGATCCTCAAGGGCATCAGCTTCGAGGTGCCGGCCGGCAAGACGGTCGCCATCGTCGGCCCGTCCGGCGCAGGCAAGTCGACCATTTCGCGCCTGCTGTTCCGCCTCTATGACGTTTCGGGAGGCAAGATCCTGATCGACGGCCAGGACATCCGCGCGGTGACGCAGGATTCCCTTCGCGCGGCCATCGGCATGGTGCCGCAGGACACCGTGCTGTTCAACGACACGATCCGCTACAACATCCGCTACGGCCGCTGGGACGCCAGCGATGCGGAAGTCGAAGAGGCAGCGAGCCTCGCACAGATTGATCATTTCATCCGCATGGCGCCCAAGGGTTACGAGACCCAAGTCGGCGAGCGCGGACTCAAACTGTCCGGCGGCGAGAAGCAGCGCGTTGCGATCGCGCGCACCGTGCTGAAGGCGCCGCCGATCCTGGTGCTGGACGAGGCGACCTCGGCGCTCGATACCCATACCGAGCACGAGATTCAGGGCGCGCTCGACCGCGTGGCGAAGAACCGCACCTCGCTGGTGATCGCGCACCGGCTTTCGACCATCGTCGGGGCCGACGAGATCATCGTGCTGGATCAGGGGCGCATCGCCGAGCGGGGGACTCACGCCAAGCTGCTCGCCCATGGCGGCCTTTATGCCAGCATGTGGAACAGGCAGCGCGAGGCCGAGGCGGCGCGGGAGAAGCTGGCCAAGATGGCCGATACCAGCGAGATGCCCAACCGGGAGCCGCCGCCGGTCAACGATGCCCTGACCGCGCCTGCGGCGGCGGAGTGACCTTGTCTCCGGTCCCAACTCTGGCCTAAACAGGCCCGCGCGACGACCCGTGCCATTAACCCCGAGCGGCAGATAGCGATGTCCATTCTCGATTCGATCCAGCGTCAGATCCCGCCGATCCACAAGGAGGGCTATCCCTTCATCGGCGGCTTTGCGCTGGCGAGCCTGATCCTGTTCTGGCTGTGGTCGCCTTTGGGCTGGATCGGCACGATCCTGACGGTATGGTGCGCGCTGTTTTTCCGCGATCCCGTGCGCGTGACGCCGGTGCGCGAGGGGCTGGTGGTGTCGCCGGCCGATGGCCGCGTTTCGATGATCACCATGGCGCTGCCGCCGGCCGAGCTCGGTCTCGGCGACCGGCCGTTACCGCGCATCTCGGTGTTCATGAGCGTGTTCAACTGCCACGTGAACCGCAGTCCGATCGCGGGTCGGGTGGACCGCATCGCCTACCGGCCCGGCCTCTTCATCAATGCCGAGCTCGACAAGGCGAGCGAGGACAATGAGCGCAACTCGCTGGTCATCTCGACGCCGACGGCGCGCATCGGCGTGATCCAGATCGCGGGCCTCGTCGCCAAGCGGATCGTCTGCTTCGTCAGGGAAGGCCAGGCGATCGGCGCCGGCGAGCGCTTCGGCCTGATCCGCTTCGGCTCGCGGCTCGACGTCTATCTGCCGCTCGGCACCAAGGCGCTGGTCTCGGAAGGGCAGATCGCCATCGCCGGCGAGACCATCCTGGCGGACCTCGCCGGCGACGACCCGAGCCGCGCCTACCGCGCCAGTTAACGAAAGTCGGCCCGAGGGGCCTTCCGCCGCAATGGCGGAGGGGGATGCGGCTTGCTATATCTCGCCTTGAGGTGAGGACAGCCATGACGCCCTATGACTTCAAATACCCCGATACGCGCCGCCGGCGGTTCCGCCCGATACCGGTGCGGATGCTGGTGCCCAACGTCATCACGTTGCTGGCGATCTGCGCCGGCCTGACCTCGATCCGCCTTTCGATCGAAGGGCGGATCTCGCTCGCCGTTTATGCCATCGTGTTCGCGGCTGCGCTCGACGGTATCGACGGGCGCATCGCGCGCATGATCAAGGGGCAGTCCAAGTTCGGCGCCGAGCTCGACAGCCTTGCCGATTTCGTCAATTTCGGCGTGGCACCCGGCCTGATGCTGTATTTCTGGCAGCTGCACGAGCTCGGCAATGCCGGCTGGATCGCGGCCATGGTGTTCGCGATTTCAGGCGGCCTGCGCCTGGCCCGCTTCAATGCCACGATGGACGATCCGAACAAGCCGGCCTTCGCGGCCAATTTCTTCACCGGTGTGCCGGCGCCGGCCGGCGCGATCACCGTGCTGCTGCCGATCTATGTTGCCTTCCTCGAGCTTGGCCGCACGCCTGCGGCGGTGACGGCGGCCTACACGCTTCTGATCGCCTTCCTGATGGTGTCGCGCCTGCCGGTGTTCTCCGGTAAGACCAAGCGCATGCGCGTGCCGCCGGAGCTGGTGCTGCCCGCCTTCGTCGCGGTGATCGTCTTCATCGCGCTGCTGATCGCCTATCCCTGGCACGTGCTGTCGATCGGCACGGCGCTGTATCTTCTCGCTTTGCCGCTCGGCTACAAATCCTACCGCGACCAGGCACGCGCGATGGAGGCCGCCGCGCCCGCGGGAGGTGAGGTGTCGGCAACGCCCTCGGCGCCGACGCTGGCGAATTTGTCGGAGCCGCCCCAGGACGACCGGCCCGAGCGGCTGCACTGAGCGGCGACGCGCGGATATCTGCCATGATGGCGCGCTGAGTTGGGTCGAGACCCGATCTCGGCTATATCGCCCTGATGCCGGCGGCATCGCGCAATCAACCGCCGCCAATCTGGGAGAGAACGCCGTGACCAATTCCGCGACCGGGCCGCTGCCCGCTGCCGTCCTCGAAGCGCTGGGCCGCTACGATACGCCGACGATCTGCAATGCCATGGAGATCGTGGCGCCCGAGCGCCGGCTGATCGGCTACACCACCAAGCAATTGGTCTGCCCGTTCCCCGACCTGCCGCCGATCGTCGGCTATGCCCGCACGGTTGCGATCCGCTCGGTGCTGAAGTCCTCGCTTCCGGCCGAGGAGCAGTCGAAGCGCCGCATCGAATATTACGAATATGTCGGCACCGGCCATGGCCCGCGCATTTCAGTGATCCAGGACATCGACGGCCCCGACGTCGGCTACGGCGCGTTCTGGGGCGAGGTGCAGAGCAATGTGCACAAGGCGCTCGGCTGTCTCGGCGTCATCACCGACGGCTCGATCCGCGACATCCCGCAATGGGCGCCCGGCTTCCAGGCGCTCGCCGGCTCGATCGGCCCCTCGCACGCCTGGGTGCACGCGGAAAGCTTTGGCGGGGAGGTTCGCGTCGCCGGCATGACCGTGAGATCGGACGACCTGATCCACGCCGACCGGCACGGCGCCATCGTGATCCCGCTCGATGTCGCCGCCAAGCTGCCCGAGGCTGCCGAGCTCTGCGGCCGGCGCGAGACGCCGATCCTGGAGATCGCCCGCAGTCCCGACTTCTCGCTCGAGAAGCTGAAGGCCGCGCTGAAGCGCTCGGCGGAGATTCACTAAGGCTTACGGCGATGAGGCCGGTCGCGAGCTGCCTTGTTCGGTCAGGAACAGGGCAGCCTGATCCGGTTCTCCGAACATTGCGGCGGCGCATCCGATCAAGGTGAAGCCGCCTGCAAGATCCCACAGGGTGATCTCGTCCGCGCTGCCGGTGTTGTGAATCAATCGCGCGGCCATGACGGCGAAGGCGGCTTCGACAAACAGCACGGCGCTGAACACCGGCAGGACGAGCTCCGGCTCGAGCAGATGAAGCGCCAGCACCGCCGGCAACGCCGTGAGAAGACTGAACAGCGTCAACATTGCAAATCGCTCCCGCGATCGAGCATGTCGCAGCCCATGGGATGATACTGCATCGTCGCCCGTCGCGGATGTGGCGCGGGGCCGCAGTCATGGTTAGCAAAGCGTTGAGATTCGTGTCGGCAAGCGGCAAGGCCGGCATCCTCCGACCGCGTTGCGCCGGTCCGGCGCGCCGCCTCAACTTAACCTTTACGCGGCTTTAAGGGCGGCGCTCTAGGGTTTCCGATGCGGTTCGGGGTTGGGCCGCGCCAGCGGCCAGGACGGCCGTTGTGGCGTACGCGTTGGAGTATCCCATGGACATCATGACGGGCGTTGGGCTCACGGCCGGCATCATCGTCATCACGGCGATGATTCTCATGGGTGGCGATCTCCACATGTTCATCTCCGAACATGCGATGATCATCATTTTCGGCGGCTCGATCTCCGCTACCATGATCCGCTTTCCGCTCTCGGCGCTCCTGCATGGCCTGCCGCTCGGCGCCAAGTTCGCCTTCACCATGAGCCGGCTGTCGGCGCACGACCTCGTCGACGAACTCGCCCGCATCGCCGAGATCGCCCGCAAGCAGGGCCCGGTCGGCCTCGAAAAGGTCGAGACCGACGAGCCGTTCCTCGCCAAGGGCATCCGCTACGTCGCCGACGGTTACGACCTCGATTTCATCCGCGACAATCTCGAGCGCGACCGCGACAACTTCCTGATGCACCTCGACGAGGGCAGCAAGATCTACCGCGCCATCGGCGACTGCGCCCCGGCCTTCGGCATGATCGGCACCCTGATCGGCATGGTGCAGATGTTCGCCAACATGACCGACCCCTCCAAGCTCGGCCCGTTCATGGCGACCGCGCTGCTCGCGACGCTCTACGGCGCGCTGGTCGCGAACCTGTTCTGTCTGCCGATCGCCGACAAGCTGCACGGCAAGCTGCTCGACGAGGAGACCAACCGCACCCTGATCATCGACGGCATCCTCATGATCCGCGATTCCAAGAGCCCGACGCTCGTGCGCGAAATGCTGCTGGCCTACCTGCCGGAGAAGCATCGTCACGCCGAGGGCGAGCCGGTGCCGGCGTAAGCCCGCCCGCCGGGATTTTCAGCCATGGCCAAGAAGAAACGCGGCGATGCGCATGGTGGCGGTCACGGCTGGTTCGTGACCTTCGCCGACCTCATGGGCCTGATGATGAGCTTCTTCGTCATGCTCGTGGCGTTCTCGACGCAGGACGCCAACAAGCTGAAGATCGTCGCCGGCTCGATGCGCGACGCCTTCGGCGTGCAGAGCGAGGCGCGCTATGCCGGCATCGTCGAGTCCGACGGCCTGCCGACACGCCCGCGGCTGAAGAACGTTGATCACATCCAGCCCGAGGACGCCTCCAACACCCCGACCCCGGACCAGGAAGACCGCGACAAGACGTCCGGTGCGAAGATCAAGGTCGACCGCAATTTCGCGCTCGCCGCAGCCTCGCTGCGCCAGGCGCTGCAGGACATGCCGGAGCTGACCGAGATGTCCAAGCACATCATGTTCGAGGAGACCAAGCAGGGTCTCAACCTGGAGATCGTCGACCAGGACGGCCGCTCGATGTTCGCCGACGGCTCCAAGGTGCCCTATGACCGCACCCGTCGCCTGGTCGAGAAGCTCGCAATCCCGCTCAAGGCGACGCCGCTGCGCGTCTCCATCGCCGGCCACACCGCGGCCGGCTTCGTGCCGAACCGCAGCGACTACGGCGCCTTCGATCTGTCGGCCGACCGCGCCAATGCCGTGCGCCAGATCCTCGAACGCGAGGGCCTGCCGCCGTCGCACATCTTCGCCGTGTCCGGCAAGGCGGACACCCAGCCGCTGTTTCCGGACGATCCTTCGCTCGCGGCCAACCGGCGGGTGACCATCACCCTGATGCGCGAAGATCCGCCGCTGCCGCCGAATCTGAAGCCGTGAGCAAGATCCGGGCCCGAGGCGGCGCATTGGCGCAACGTGGGCGCCGTTTTTCCGGCGAGATCATGGCCGGACAAGAGGGCCTCTTGCGCTACCATCCTACCTGAGGCATGTCGTCGCGCTGGCGATGAGCGTGGCTGCGGCGTCACAGCATCAGGCTCGGCGCCTGCTATGGTGTGGTGCGCCGATTGACAGGCGCACGGGAAGCGTCAAAAGGCGCCGGATCAATTCCAGGGACGAAGCGTTTTCCAAATTCATGACGGCGAGCATCACACAGGCCGAGACCCACGAAGGGCCGGTCAAATCAGGTTTTTGGGCCCTTACGCTCGGGAGCATCGGCGTCGTCTTCGGCGATATCGGCACCTCGCCGCTCTACGCATTCCACGAGGCCGTCAGGGGCGCGGCCCATGGCGAGCCGGTCTCGCGGGTCATCGTGCTCGGCGTGCTCTCGCTGATCCTGTGGGCGCTCTTGATCGTCGTCACCGCCAAATACGTTCTGCTGCTGCTGCGCGCCGACAATAACGGGGAGGGCGGCACGCTCTCGCTGATGGCGCTCGGCCAGCGCGCGCTCGGGCGGCGAAGCTGGTTCCTGCTTGCCCTCGGCGTGATCGGTGCCTCCATGTTCATCGGCGACTCCATGATCACGCCGGCGATCTCGGTGCTATCGGCGGTCGAAGGCCTGAAGCTCGCAACCCCCGCGTTCGAGCACTACGTCGTGCCGCTCACAGTCCTCATCCTCGCGCTGCTGTTCGCGGTCCAGAGCAAGGGGACCGCGCTGGTCGCCTCGGCCTTCGGGCCGGTGATGGTGGTCTGGTTCACCGTCATCGCGGTGATGGGCGCGGTCCACATCGTCGATGACCCCTCCGTGCTGGCGGCAATCAATCCCTATTACGCGGTGCAGTTCGTGCTGTCGCATGGCACGGTCGGCCTCGTGACGCTCGGCGCCGTGTTCCTGGCGGTGACGGGGGGCGAGGCGCTCTACGCCGATCTTGGCCATTTCGGGCGCAAGCCGATCCAGTCGGCCTGGATGTTCTTCGTGCTGCCGGCGCTGCTGATCAACTATTTCGGGCAGGGCGCGCTGGTGCTGTCCGACCCCAGCGCGATCGAGCACTCGTTCTACCGCATGGTCCCTGAGCGCCTCGTGCTGCCGTTGGTCGGGCTTGCGACCGCCGCGACCGTGATCGCGAGCCAGGCGGTGATCACAGGTGCCTATTCGCTGGTCTATCAGGCGGTGCAGCTCGGCCTGCTGCCGCGCTTCGAGGTCCGCTATACCTCCGAGGCCCATGCCGGCCAGATCTATCTGCCGCGGGTGAACCGGCTGCTGCTGATCGGCGTGATGCTGCTGGTGCTGCTCTTCCACACCCCCAGCAATCTGGCCTCGGCCTACGGCATCGCAGTTTCCACCACCATGGTCGCCGACGGCATCATGGGCTTCGTCGTGATCTGGAAATTGTGGAACTGGCGCGCTGCCGCCGCTGCCGCTGTGATCATACCCTTCGTCGTCGTCGACTTGAGCTTCTTCAGCGCCAATCTCCTGAAGTTGTTCGAGGGCGCCTGGGTGCCGCTGCTGTTCGGCGTGGCCATGGCGGGAACGATCTGGACCTGGCGCAAGGGCTCGGGGATCCTGATCCAGAAGACGCGCCGGATCGAGGTGCCGCTGGACGATTTGATCCGCAGCCTCGAGAAGCGGCCTCCGCACGTCGTCAAGGGCACCGCGGTGTTTCTGACCAGCGATCCCGCATTCGTGCCGACCGCGCTGCTGCATAATCTCAAGCACAACAAGGTGCTGCATGAGCACAACGTGATCCTGACCATCGAGACCGCGCAGACGCCGCGGGTCGATCTCGCGGAGCGGTTCCGCATGGAGAAGGTCAGCGACAAGTTCTCCAAGGTCCGTCTGCGCTTCGGATTCATGGAGCAGCCGAACGTACCCAAGGCGCTCGCGATCGCGCGCAAGCAGGGCTGGCAGTTCGACATCATGTCGACGTCGTTCTTCGTGTCGCGACGGTCGCTGAAGGCATCGGCGCAGTCCGGCATGCCGCTGTGGCAGGACCATCTTTTCATTGCGCTCAGCCGGTCCGCCAACGATGCCACCGACTATTTCCAAATTCCCACCGGACGGGTGGTTGAAGTTGGAACCCAGGTCACTATTTGAAGCGCAACTGGCAAACCCATGCAAATTTGCATGGTCAGGGCCCGGAATCGGCCTAGGCTATGCCGGCAGCGCAGGACTATAAGCCGCGCGCTCTTCCGCCGTTGTGCAGTGAAGCATTTTAGAGGCCACCAGGCTCTCCCATGACAAGCGACGTAGCAGCTCCCGCCCCGGCAACGGCGGCGGCCAATGGGCATGGCGAGGCCCACACCACCGCCGGTTTCGGCGCGCTGACGCTCGGCAGCATCGGCGTGGTCTATGGCGATATCGGCACCAGTCCGCTCTACGCGTTCCGCGAGGCGGTGATGGCCGCCTCGAGCGTCGAGGGGGTGCCGACGCCGGCAGCAGTGCTCGGCGTGCTCTCGTTGATCCTGTGGGCGCTGATCATCGTGGTGACGCTCAAATACGTCGTGATCCTGCTCCGCGCCGACAATAATGGCGAGGGCGGCACGCTTGCATTGATGGCGCTGGCCCAGCGCGCGGTCGGCACCGGCGGCGCGACCATCGTGCTGCTCGGCATCATTTCCGGCGCACTGTTCTATGGCGACGCCGTGATCACGCCGGCGCTCTCGGTGCTGTCGGCGATCGAGGGCATGAAGGACGTCACCTTGACCTTCGAGCCTTACATCGTGCCGCTGACCGTGGTGATCCTGGTCTGCCTGTTCGCGGTGCAGTCGCGGGGAACCGCCCGCGTCGCGGCCTTCTTCGGCCCGATCATGTGCGTCTGGTTTGCGGTCCTTGCGGCAGCGGCGATCCATCCGATCCTCCAGCAGCCGCAGGTGCTATCCGCGCTGAACCCGCTCTACGCGGTGTCCTTCATGCTCCACCACGGCATCATCGGCTTCGTGACGCTGGGCGCGGTGTTCCTGGCGGTCACCGGCGCCGAGGCGCTCTATGCCGACCTCGGCCATTTCGGCAAGCGGCCGATCCAGACCGCCTGGCTGGTCATCGTGCTGCCGTCGCTCGCGCTGAACTACCTGGGGCAGGGTGCACTCGTGCTCGGCGACCCCGGCGCGATCGTCAGCCCGTTCTTCCAGCTCTTCCCGCAGGGCTTTGTTCGCGGCAGCATGGTCGTGCTGGCGACCATGGCGACCGTCATCGCCAGCCAGGCGGTGATCACCGGTGCCTATTCGCTGACGCGGCAGGCGATCCAGCTCGGGCTGCTGCCGCGCTTCGAAATTCGCCATACGTCGGAAGCCCATTCCGGCCAGATCTTCATCCCGCGCATCAACCAGTTGCTGCTGGTCTCGGTGGTGCTGCTGGTGCTGCTGTTCCGCTCCTCCAGTGCGCTGGCCTCGGCCTACGGCATCTCCGTCACGGGCACCATGGTGGTCACCGCGATGATGGGCTTTGTCGTGATCTGGAAGGGCTGGCGGTGGTCGGCGCTGGCTGCCGGCGCGCTGATTGCGCCGTTCCTGTTCCTCGATCTGACCTTCCTGACCGCCAACCTGCTCAAGGTGTTCGAGGGCGGCTGGGTGCCGCTGGCGCTCGGCGCGGTCATGATCATCCTGATGTACACGTGGCGGCGCGGCAGCCGGCTGCTGTTCGAGAAGTCGCGCAAGCTCGAGTTCCCGCTTGCCGATCTCGTGGCGATGCTGGAGAAGCGCCCGCCACAACGCGTGCCCGGTACCGCGGTGTTCCTGACCTCAGACCCGCTCAGCGCGCCGACCGCGCTGATGCATAGTCTGAAACACTACAAGGTGCTGCACGAGAAGAACGTCATTCTCACCATCGAGACGGCGCAGACGCCGCGGATCGACCCCGCCGAGCGAGTACGGCTGGAGCAGATCTCACCGACCTTCTCCAAGGTGACGCTGAAGTTCGGCTTCATGGAATCGCCCAACGTGCCGAAGGCGCTGGCGATCGCCCGCAAGCTCGGCTGGCAGTTCGACATCATGTCGACCTCGTTCTTCCTGTCGCGGAGGGCGCTCAAGCCAGCCGCCCATTCGGGCATGCCGCGCTGGCAGGACCGGCTGTTCATCTCGCTCAGCCGCTCCGCCAACGACGCCACGGATTATTTCCAGATTCCCTCTGGCCGCGTCGTCGAAGTCGGCACCCAGGTGGCGATCTAGCTCCCCCGCTGTCATGCCCGGCTTTGCCCTGAAAGCCGCACTTCAAGGCGCTGCGATTTAGCTTTAACTTGCGCCGCGCGGCTCAAGCCATTGTAGCGCTTGATTTTCGTCGCCCGAGAGGCGAGGTTGCCGCCGGCCGGGACGCCCCGGCATACGGCCCTGCGACGTTGGAGGATGATGTGGCAAACCAGGTACAGGATCTGACCCCGGACGAGGTCTCCAAAGGTGTCGCGGAAGGGCGCTATCTGCTGGTCGATGTTCGCGAGCCGAACGAGGTGCAGGCCGAGGCCTATCCTTACGGCGTCGTGGTGCCGCTCTCGACCTTCGATCCCAAGGCAATCCCCGATCCCCAGGGCAAGCAGGTCGTGTTCGCCTGCCGCTCGGGCAAGCGCTCGGTGACGGCCTCGCTTGCGGCGCAGGCGGCGGGCCTGCCTTACGACAAGCATCTGGCCGGCGGCATGCTCGGCTGGAAGGCGGCAGGTCTTCCCAGCAAGGTCGGTGGCTGACCCGGCCAATGACCAAGAGCTCTTCGCTGAACAAGGTCTTCGCCGACCTTCCCGTCACCATCTTCGAGGCGATGTCGCAGGCCGCGCGCGACAACAATGCCATCAATCTCGGCCAGGGCTTTCCCGACGATCCCGGCCCGGAGGACATCCGCCGCGCCGCGGCCGAGGCGTCGCTGAACGGCTACAACCAGTACCCCTCGATGATGGGCGTGCCGGAGCTGCGCCAGGCGATCGCGACCCATTACGGCCACTGGCACGGCCTCAAGCTCGATCCCATGAGCGAGGTGATGGTGACCTCCGGCGGCACCGAGGCACTGACCTCGGCAATCCTCGCCGTGGTCCAGCCCGGCGACGAAGTGGTCTGCTTCCAGCCGGTTTACGATTCCTATCTGCCGATCATCCGCCAGGCCGGCGGCATTCCGCGCCTGGTCCGCCTCGAGCCGCCGCATTGGCGGCTGAATGAGGACATGCTGAAAAGCGTGTTCAATTCAAAGACCAAGGCGGTGCTGTTCAATAATCCCCTGAATCCGTCGGCGGTGGTGTATCCGCGCGAGGACCTCGAGTTGCTTGCGCGCTACTGCCAGGAGTTCGACGTCATCGCGATCTGCGACGAGGTCTGGGAGCACGTCACCTTCGACGAGCACAAGCACATCCCACTGATCACCATCCCCGGCATGCGCGAGCGCACCATCAAGGTCGGCTCGGCCGGCAAGATCTTCTCGCTGACAGGCTGGAAGATCGGTTTCGTCTGCGCCGCGCCACAGCTCTTGCGCGTCGCCGCCAAGGTGCATCAATTCCTGACCTTCACCACCGCGCCGAACCTGCAGGCCGCCGTCGCCTACGGTCTCGGCAAATCCGACGACTACTTCCTGTCGATGCGCAAGGATTTGACGCGGAGCAGGGACCGGCTGACCAAGGGGCTGGAGAGCCTCGGCTTTCCCGTGCTGAAGTCGCAGGGAACCTACTTCCTCACCGTCGACCTCTCGCCGCTCGGGCTCAACGAGAGCGACACCGAGTTCTGCTGGCGGATCGTGAAAGACTACAAGGTGGCGGCGATCCCGGTGTCGGCGTTCTACGAGCAGGATCCGGTGACATCGGTGGTTCGCTTCTGCTTTGCCAAGAAGGACGAGACGCTCGACACCGCACTGGAGCGGCTGTCGGACGCTGTGCGTGGACGCAAGAGGTAGAAGGAAGATGACGAACGTCGGCCGCTCGGGGTTTCATCTGGGTCTTGCCATTGCTGCCGCGCTGACGTTGCTTTCGCCTCCCGCCACGGCCGAGGAGCGCGTCGTCAACTTCTACAACTGGTCGAACTACATGGCGCCGGATGTCCTTGAGAACTTTACCAAGGAGACCGGCATCAAGGTGGTCTACGACACCTTCGACGCCAACGAGACGCTGGAAACGCGCCTGATGGCCGGCAAGTCCGGCTACGACGTCGTGGTCCCCACGGCCTATTTCCTGCAGCGGCAGATCAAGGCCAACATCTTCCAGAAGCTCGACAAGTCGAAGCTGCCGAACCTCGCCAACGCCTGGCCGGTGGTGACCCAGCGCCTTGCGACCTACGACCCCGGCAACGTCTACGCCGCCAACTACATGTGGGGCACGACCGGCATCGGCTACAACGTCGCCAAGGTGAAGCAGATCCTCGGCCCCGACGCCAAGATCGACAGCTGGGACATCGTCTTCAAGCCGGAGAATTTGGCGAAGTTCAGGGATTGCGGCGTCCACATGCTCGACTCCGCCGACGACATCTTCCCTGCGGCGTTAAGTTACCTTGGGCTCGACCCGAACTCGACCAAGCAGGCCGACCTCGAGAAGGCCGCCGATGCCGTCGCCAAGGTCCGCCCATCGGTACGAAAATTTCACTCGTCCGAATACCTCAGCGCGCTCGCGACCGGCGAGATCTGCTTCGTGGTCGGCTGGTCCGGCGACATCATGCAGGCCCGCGCCCGCGCGGCGGAGGCCAAGAGCGGCATCGAGATCGGCTACACCATCCCGAAGGAGGGCGCGCAGATGTTTTTCGACAATCTCGCGATCCCCGCCGACGCCAAGAACGTTAGGGAAGCCCACGAGTTGATCAACTATCTCTACCGTCCGGACGTCGCCGCCAAGAACTCGGACTTCCTGTCCTACGCCAACGGCAACCTCGCCAGCCAGAAGCTGATCGATCCGAAGATCCTGAACGACAAGAATATCTATCCGGACGAGGCAACGCTGGCAAAACTGTTCGTCATCACGGCGCGCGAGCCGGCGACGCAGCGCATCATCAACCGGCTCTGGACCAAGGTGAAGACGGGGCGGTGACGATGACCGTCATTCCGGGGTGATGCGAAGCATCGAACCCGGAATCTCGAGATTCTCAGGTGCGCAACCGCGCACCTTAGTTCGGTCCTTCAGACCGCTCCGGAATGACGGCAGCGGGGCTGCTACCGCCACCTTCTGTGCAGCCACAACCATTGCTCGGGATGCTCGCGCACCCAGCTTTCCACCACATTGGTGACGGCCTGTGTGGTGCCCTGGATGTCGATCTTGCCGTCGGCGTCGCGCACCGGTGGAATTTCCTCTGTCAGCTCGGCGCGGAAACGAAAGCCGGGCAGGCGGATGATGCGCACACCGTGGATCGGGCATTCGACCTGGCGCAGGAGGCGCGCCAGCATCGGGTTGGCGCGGGTCTTGCGGCCGAAGAAGGTGACCTCGACGCCGCCGGTCAGGTACTGGTCGATCAGCATGGCGACGTGCTTGCCGTCCTTCAGCGCCTGCGCAAGGCGTACGGGCGCATCGCGCCCCGCGGGGATCAGCGTGCCCATGTTGACCTGGCGCATCTCCTGGATGATGCGGTCGGCGGAGGCGATGTTCGGCCGGCGATAGAGGATCGCGGCGTCCAGCCCATGCGCCACGGCGGCCAGCGCCGGCAACTCCCAATTGGCGAGATGCGCGGCGAAGATCAGCGCCGGCTTGCCGTCGTCGCGGATGTGGTCGAACAGCTCGATGCTGCGCTGGGACAGCTGGATGCGGCTCTTCTCCGGATGCTCGCGGTCATAGTCCCAGACGTGGTCCATGTGGGCGAATTCGGCGCCGACGCGGCCGAGATTGTCCCACACGCCCATCAGGATCTGTTCGATCTCCTCCGGCGACTTCTCGGGAAACGCCGCAGTCAGATTGGCGCGCCCGATGCGGTGCTCGCGCAGGCGCGGGCCGATCGTCCTGGTGACGCGCGCGAAGAAATCCGAGGTCTTGATCGGATCGAAATAGCGCGTGGTGCGCAGCATGCCGACCGTGGCGGCGCCGATCAGGCCTCCGCTGATCGATTTGACTGCATTCCGCGCGCGAATCTTCGTGCCGAGAGAGATCAGCGCCATACGTCCGGTCAGGCCGGTTCGCGGGTCAGAATCAGCGAGGCGTTCTGGCCGCCGAAGCCGAACGAGTTCGACATCACCGCGGTGACGCGGGCGTCGCGCGCCTTGTTGCCGACCACGTTGAACAGGATCGTGGGATCCGGGGTCTCGTAATTGATCGTCGGCGGGATGCGCTGATGTTCGAGCGTGAGCAGCGAGAAGATCGCCTCGACCGCGCCGGCCGCCGAGATGGTGTGGCCGACCATCGACTTGTTCGAGGTGACCGGAATCTTCTGCGCGAGCTCGCCGAACACGGCCGACGTCGTGTTGAACTCCATCTTGTCGTTCTCGGGCGTCGCGGTGCCGTGCGCGTTGATGTGGTCGATCTGGTCCGGCGTCATGCCGGCATCGGCCAGCGTCTTGTTCATGCAGCCGATGATCGGCTTGCCGTCGGGCGAGGAGCGGGTGCGATGGAAGGAATCGGTGAGCTCGCCGCAGCCGGCGATCACGCCGAGAATCTTTGCGCCGCGCGCGGTCGCTGCCTCGTAGCTCTCCAGCACCAGCGCGCCGGCACCTTCGGCCATGACGAAGCCGTCGCGATTCTTGGAGAAGGGGCGGGAGGCCGCCTGCGGCGGATCGTTCTGCGTCGACAGCGCCGAGAGCAGCGAGAAGCGCACCATCGCTTCGGGATTCACCGTGCCGTCGGTCGCGACGCACAGCGCGGCATCGGTCTCGCCGCGGCGGATCGCCTCGACACCGAGCTGGATCGAGGTCGCTCCGGACGCGCAGGCCGTCGACAACGAGATCGGCGAACCCTTGGTCCCGAAGGTCTCGGCGAGATGCGCGGCCACCGAGCCGAACATGAAGCGGTGATGATAGGCGCTGTACTTGCCGCCGCCGGAGATGCGCAGCAAATCGTCATAGGTGAAGTCCGCCTTGCCGACGGCGCGACCGAGCTCGCGGCGCTGCGGCCATTCGACCTCGACCGGCGCAACCGCCAGGAAGAGGGGGCCCGGGAAATCCGCCTTGGCGCCGATGCCGGCCTGCTCCAGCGCTTCCTGCGTCACCAGCTCGGCCATCCGCTCGGACAGGCCGGTGGACGAGAACGGATCGACGCTGACGAAATCGACGGTGCCGGCCATCGTGGTCTTCAGGCCATCGACCGGAAAGCGCGTGATGGTGCGGATGCCGGATTCGCCGGCGACGAGCTTCGCCCAATTGTCGGCCTTGCCGGCACCGAGCGAGGTCATGATGCCCATGCCGGTGACGACGACGACGGGGCGCCCGAGTTTGTCGCGTGGTGCAGTCATGTCGATCCCCCGATAGAGCTAGAGCGTCATCCGGCCAAGGCGCGCCGCGCCTCAGCCGACAGCTTCAACCAGCGCCATGCCTTCGCCGCGCCAGTGTCCGGCCCCCACCACCACAATCTGGGTGGGCGCCCCCTGCATTTCAATCTCGGTCCCCGTGGAATCGTTCGGCGGGAACAGCGCGCCACGCGAAATCGACAGCGCAGCAAGTGCAATGCCGAGCGGGAATTGCGTCTCCATGGTGTGACCGAACATCGTGCCGGTCGAGCGCACCGGGAAATCGGCATGGCCTTTCAGGAAGCCGCGCTCTTCCGAGGTCGCCGGCTCCGCGCCGGTCGCGCCCGTGATGATCGCGCCCTTGCCCTCGCGCTTGGGCAGCTTGGCCCACAGCTGCTCCAGCGTTGCGGCCATATCGCCGGGCTGCTTGCGCCGGGCGAGGTCGGCAACGACGCTGGTGAGCTTTGCGAACGGCTTGGCGCCGCGCGCCTCGGCATGCGCCTTCGATTCCAGCACCAGGAACGCGCCGGCCGAGCCGAGCGCGAAGCCGGGGTGGTCCTTGCGCGCCCATACCGGAGCGAACTTGTCCTTGAGGTTGAAGTCGCCGAATTCATAGAGGACCATCAGGTCCTTGCGCTCGCCATTGTGGGAGCCGCCGATGAGGGCGATGTCGCTCTCGCCCGAGGCGATGCGCGCCAGCGCAATGCGCGCGGCGTCGGCGCCGGCGACTTCCTCGCCCATGAAGGTGCGCGAGGTGCCGCCAAGGCCATGCACGATGGCGATATTGCCGGCGAGCAGATTGGAGAGCTGCGCCAGGAACAAGGTGGGGCGCAAATCGCTCATCAGCCGTTCGTTGAGGAAGCCGGGCGCGTTCGCCCCCTTGGCTTCCGCCGTCAGGACGCCGGTGTCGACGTTGAGGTCGCGCTCGCCGCCGCCGGCGGCAACCACCATGTCGATCTTCGACAGGATGTCCTTGTTGCCCTTGATCCCGGCCGAATCGAGCGCGAGGCCCGCGGCATAGGTGCCGATACGCTGCCAGGCTTCCATCTGGCGCTGGTCGCCCTTTTTCGGGATCTGGGCGTCGAAGCTGACCGGCATCAGGGGATGCACGATGTAGGGCGCAAAACCCTTTTCGTCGACGTTGATGCGCTTCTCCTGGAGCGCGGCCCAGTTGGCCTCGAGGCCCTCGCCCAGCGAAGTCGCGAGTCCAATGCCGGTGATCCAGACTTCTGTCTGGCCGGGCTTCGAAGCAGTGTCAGTCATGGTGATACGACCTGTTGCGGGAAGCCGACGCGCTCGGCGACCTTCGCCATGTATCCGCGCATGTCCGCATTGGGGAAGGGGATCAACGTGAAGGTGAGCGCGGAATTGGCGCGCAGCTTGCCGCCGACCCTGATCTTGGCTTCGGTCATGGCATAGCCCGAGCCCTCATGGACGAGGCTCGCCTCGATGCTCATGAGATCGCCCGGGAAGACCGAGCCGCGGACCTTGGCCTCCTTCACGGCGGCCAGGATCGGCATGCGCTCGAACTTGAACACGCCGAGTTGGAGCCAGCCCGAGGCCTGCGCCATCGATTCGATCAGGAGCACGCCGGGCATCAAGGGGTAACCCGGGAAGTGTCCCTCGAAGACGGTGCTTTCCTTCGGGACCTGGGCTTCGACGACGATCGTCTTCTCGTCGACCTTGAGGTCGACGATGCGATCGATCATGTGGAAGTATTCGAGTTGCATGACCGCGCGCTTAGGCGCTCGCGCCCTTGGCCGCAACCAGTTCGTCGATGCGGGCGCACAGGTTCTTCAGCACGAAATACTGCTCGGTGGTCGCCTTGCCGTCGTTGACCTCCTGGGTCCACTTTTCCAGCGGCAGCTTGATGCCGAACTGCTTGTCGATCGCGAACGCGATGTCCAGGAAATCGAGGCTGTCGATGCCGAGATCGTCGATGGCATGGCTATCCGGCGTGATCGTGTCGCGCGGGATGTCGCAGGTTTCAGCGATGATCGTTGCGACCTGATCGAATGTGGAAGACATCACTAAGCCTTTGATATATTGCGGGTATTTGTCAGATTGTCCAGAGTGGCACGGTGGGTGGGCATCGCGCCCCTGATGACGCCCGCAAACCCCCCTCTGGCCGGGTCGAAAGCCCGTATATCGGAGCGCCGCCCTGAGTTCAATGGAGCCGGGCCGGTGGGGAGAGCGGGCTGGGGATGCCCCGCCTGAGCCGCTTCCGCCGCAGGCCGCGGCGGATCGGGCTTAGATATGCGGCGTCGTGATCTTGACGCAGTCGCGGCGGCCCATCAGCACGCAATCCTGGGTCCGGCGCAGATCCGCAATGCTGACCGCGAGCCAAATTCCGATGGCCGTCAGCGCGATGGTGAAGGCCAGCGCCGCGATGTTGGCGAGCATGCGGTGACGGAAATGGTCCGGCTCGCTGCGAGGCTGCTCATACCGTGACAGGTCGAGCGGTTCGGGCGCAGCGCGCAGCGGCTGCACGGTACCGTTGCCGCGGTGGACCTTCGGGGCGGACGAGGTGCGCGGCCTGAACTGGAGCACCCGGTGCTCGTCGTCAGAGCTTATGGGCCGCTGGTTATTCATGGGGCGGGGAACACTCCGAAGCAGCGATTTTAGATAGCACACGTGACGAACGCGTTGCAGAAAATCTTTTCAATGCCCGCGTGTATTCGAGGCGCCGTACTATTTGTGCATGGCCTGGTTTGAAGCGTTCGCGGAACACCGCCGCGTCGGCATCGGGATGCGGCGGCGCTGCGCTGCAATAAACTGCATGGCCTTACCGCGACACTTCACGCCATCTTTCCCCGCAACATCGGCTTGTGATCTCGACGCCGTTCCGAACACGTTTTGCCGCCGCAGGACCCATGTCATAGTCGGAGGGAACCCGACCCGTCAGTTGATCCATGCGAGGGCCTTTCGACCATGACCACCACCAACGCGCGCGAGCCGAGAGTACATCCGGTTCCGATACTGTCGCTCCGGCCGACGCAGATGACGGTCGGCATGCGTGAGGTCAAGGAGAAGCGCAGGCGCTGGCGTGAGCATGGCAGGAAGAAGCAGGCCGATCTGCTCGGCAAGCACATGATCCCGGTCGTCTACGGTCCGGACGCACGCTATTACGTGATTGACCATCATCATCTCGGCCGCGCACTGCACGACGAAGGTGTCGAGGAAGTGCTGGTGACCGTCGTCGGTGACCTCCGCATGGTCGAGCGCGAGGCGTTCTGGGGCGTGATGGACAACAAGCGCTGGGTCTACCCTTACGACGCCAAGGGCGAGCGGCGCTCGTTCCGTGATCTGCCGAAATCGGTCGCCGATCTCAAGGACGATCCGTTCCGCAGCCTTGCCGGCGAACTGCGCCGCATGGGCGGTTTCGCCAAGGACACCACGCCGTTCTCCGAATTCCTGTGGGCCGACTTCCTGCGCCGAAAGCTCTCGCGCAAGGTGGTGGAAGCCGATTTCGACAAGGCGCTCGAGAAGGCGATGGCTGCGGCAAAAAGCAGGGATGCCATCTATCTGCCCGGCTGGTGCGGTCCGGCGGACGATGATTAGGATTGTCGGGGAGCCGCGCAGCGATGTGGCGCCATCAGGCCGAGGGCCGTGAGATTTGAAGCGGTCGGACGCGCGCTTTCATTCAAGCAAGACCTCGCGCAGCCGCGGGCATTAGTCGCGCTGGAAGATCCTGGCGCCGGGATAGGCGCGGCGGGCGTAAGTGACCACCAGCGCGCGATCCTGGGTGTCCAGGAAGGGCGTTCGGATCTGGCTGGATCCGACGATGAGGTGCCACAGGCCGTTGAGCTTCTGGATCACGATCTTCATTTGAGTAGTCCTCGATGACTCCCATTCCAGCGAATGCTGCGTGTCGCCGCAGTGCTAGGGATTGCGGTTGCAGGTGTGAAATTCCCGACACGGCCCGCGCTCCGCTGCAAAACACGTTGGCTCTTGTTAGTTGGTTACGGAATGCGCCCAGATAAGCCGGCTCTCATCACAGCCGCTTGAGCGAAATCAATTTCTGCGCCCATGAAACCGTCCTGAAACAAAGCCGTCCCATTTCTATGCGGTAGTCGAGCTCACACAGGAGGCGAACATGCGCCGTCTGGTTTTCGCAATTGCCGTGCTCGCGGTCGCTTCGGCGGGAATCTCGGCATCCTTTGCCGCGGTCCACCACGCCAAGACGCTGACGTTTGCGGAGCGCTTTGCTCCGGCGCTCGATTTGATGGCGAAACGCTAGCGGCAAAGCGATGCAGCTGCTGCTCCCTCCGGGGCGGACATCACGTCGCACCTGTCGAGCGGCGATGGCGGTGCAGTCTTGACCTGTCGCAAACATGCCTCGCCCTGAGCGGCTAACGTCTGCCTGCATGGTTGCAGAGACAGCGTTGCGCCCCGATGCCGAGGGCCCGGGGCTCCAAGTCATGCAGATCGATTCATGCAGATTTTGGAGGCACGGCCATGAGCGTCATCTTTCGCATTCTGTTTGTCCTCGCCGGCGCGATCACGGCGCTGTTCGTTGCACGTGACGCGCTGAACTTCACCATCATCCAGACCTTCGTCGCCGTCCTGCTCGTCACCGCCGTCGTCGGTGTCGGCAGCCTCTGGAGCTTGCAGCGAAAGTCGTGAGCAAGGTGCAACGCTCTGGTTCTGCCGGGCTGAGCGAAACAGAAGCCCAAGCGAAGCTCGCGGCGGACGGCCCCAACGAATTGCCCCGGCCGGAACGACGCAGTCCGCTGCGCATCGTGGTGGACGTGCTGCGCGAGCCGATGCTGCTGCTGTTGCTCGGCGGCGGGCTGATCTACCTCGTGCTCGGCGATCTCAAGGAGGCGCTGATCCTGCTGGCGTTCGGGGCGATGTCCATCGTGATCACGGTGGTGCAGGAGACCCGGACCGAGCGCGTGCTGGAAGCCTTGCGCGACCTGACCAGCCCGCGTGCACTGGTGGTGCGAGACGGTGCGCGCAAGCGAATTTCCGGTCGCGAGGTCGTGCAGGGCGATCTTCTCGTCCTCGCCGAAGGCGATCGCGTTCCCGCCGACGCCGCGCTCGTTGAGGCGCGCGACTTGCAGATCGACGAGTCCCTGCTGACCGGCGAGTCTGTGCCCGTCCGCAAGAAGACCGCCGACAAGGTTGCTGCGGCCGATCATCGCCCTGGCGGCGAGGATCAGCCCTACGTCTATTCAGGGTCGCTCGTCGTGCGCGGCGAGGGGCTGGCGCTGGTCGAGGCCACCGGCCCGCGCAGCGAGATCGGGAAGATCGGGCTGTCGCTGCGCGGCCTGCAGGCCGAGCCGCCGCGGCTTCAGCAACAGACCGCAAGGCTGGTGCGGCTCTGCTTTCTCGGCGGCGTCGTGATCAGCCTTGCCGCCGTTGCGCTCTACGGCGCGTTGCGCGGCGACTGGCTGCAAGCGCTGCTGGCAGGCGTCGCCATCGGCATGTCGATGCTTCCGGAGGAATTCGGTGTCGTGCTGACGGTGTTCATGGCGATGGGCGCGTGGCGGATCTCGCAAGCCCGCGTCCTGACGCGGCGCGCCGCCGCCATCGAGGTCCTCGGCTCGGCGACCGTTTTGTGCACCGACAAGACCGGAACGCTGACGCAGAACCAGATGTCGGTTGCCGAGCTGCGGCTGCTCGATGGGACACGACTGCGTGCGGCCGCGTCCGGACAGGATCATGTCGGGCCCGAATTCGTCGAGCTGGCGCGCTGCGGGGCGCTGGCGAGCTCTCCGGAGCCGTTCGATCCGATGGAGAAGGCTCTGCATCTGTTTGCGCGCGGTGCCTTGCGGGAAGGTGATGCGTCGGATGCCGGCCGGACGCTGGTGCGCACCTATGGTCTGCGTCCCGAGCTGCTCGCCATGACCCAGGTTTGGCGGACGCCCGCAGCGACGGACCTCGTCGCCTGCGCCAAAGGCGCGCCGGAGGCGATCGCGCGGCTGTGCAGGCTGAACGACGCCGACCAGGAGGCGATGCAAGCTGCCGTCGGCGCGATGGCGAAGGACGGGCTTCGCGTGCTGGGGATGGCGGTTGCCGCGTGCGACGACGCTTCACTGCCGACCTCCCAGGAGACTTTTGCATTCCGCTTTGTCGGCCTGGTCGGGCTCGCCGATCCGTTGCGGGCTCGTGTGCCGGAGGCGGTTCGCGAATGCCGCGCGGCGGGGATCCGCGTCGTTATGATCACGGGCGACTATCCGGCAACGGCTGTCGCCATCGCGCACCAGGCCGGGCTCGACGTCAGCGAGGTCATGACCGGCGATCAGGTCAAGCAGGCGGACGATGCGGCGCTTGCGGAGCGCGCTCGCCATGTGAACGTCTTCGCGCGGGTCCTCCCCGAGCAGAAGCTGCGGATCGTCCAGGCGATGAAGCGCAGCGGCGAGATCGTCGCGATGACCGGCGACGGCGTCAACGACGCGCCATCCCTGAAGGCTGCCCATATCGGGATTGCGATGGGCGGGCGCGGCACCGATGTCGCCCGCGAGGCCTCCTCGATCGTCCTGCTGGACGACGATTTCGGCTCCATCGTTGCATCGATCCGCCTCGGACGCCGGATCTATGACAATCTCCGCAAGGCGATGGCCTTCATTTTCGCCGTCCACGTTCCGATCGC
Organism: Bradyrhizobium centrosematis; assembly: GCF_045571495.1. NCBI lineage: Bacteria > Pseudomonadati > Pseudomonadota > Alphaproteobacteria > Hyphomicrobiales > Nitrobacteraceae > Bradyrhizobium > Bradyrhizobium centrosematis. The sequence continues at coordinate 4,672,800 of NZ_CP120703.1, read as the reverse complement.
GGGGCTTGCCCTGCTTCCGCTGGTGTTCGGGCTGCCTCTGGTTCTCGGTCCCGTGCACATTGCGTTTCTGGAGTTGATCATCGACCCCGTTTGCTCGCTCGTGTTCGAAGCCGAGCGAGAGGAGCACGATGTCATGACGCGCCCGCCGCGGCGCGCCGATGCGGAGCTGTTCTCGTGGGCCTTGGTCGGCTGGAGCGTTCTCCAGGGCATCATGGCATTTGCATCGATCGCTGTGATCTTCCTCGTCGCGCTCCGTTCCGGCATGCCCTCCGACGAAGCGCGCGCGCTCGCCTTCATCGCGCTTGTCGTCTGTATCGTCGCGCTGGTGCTGGTCAACCGATCCTTCAGCGCATCCTTCTTGTCCGCCTTCTTCCGTCCGAACCGGGCATTGCTCTGGATCTTCCTGTCGATCGCGCTCGTGCTGGCTGCGGCCCTGGTCTGGCCGCCGGCGTCGGATCTGTTTCGTTTTGGCCCGCTGCATCTGGACGATCTGATGGTCACGCTCGGCGCGGGATTGCTGGTGCTCACCCTGCTCGAATTGTTGAAACCGATCTGGGCGCAGCGCTTGCGATTCTAATCGAGGCGGCAGCTCAGTCGTCGCAGGGCGCAGCGCTTGCATCGTCAGCGTCGGGAATTCATGCAACCGGCGGAAGACGCATGCGAGATGCCGGCGTCATTTCATTGGAATGAATCCAGTCTACATAGATTCTAAGACACGAGCGTCCAAAAGACTTTGATTATGCGCTCGGAGTCTCTGCATGGTCGTCCCCGTAAATTCGGGGACTGGGAATGCTGGAATTCGTGTTTGACGCACGCGCAACGAAGCGCGGACGCGTGTCGGTGCTGTGCGGTCTTCTCGCGCTTCCTCCGGCCATCGCCTTTGGCGGCGACGCGCGAGCCCAGAGTGCAAGTGGAGCATCTGATCTTCCGCCGGTCGTGGTCGAGCAAAGCCGCGCGAACAAGCGTCCGGTCACGATATCGCGCACCTCGCGATCCCAGGGCGCCCGACACGCGCGGTCGCGCACGGGAGGACAGCCGTCCCAGGCCGGCTCCCAGCCCACCGCCGCTGCAACCGAACGCGGCACGGATCCGGTCAGGGGGTTTGTACCCGTCGTCAGCTCGGCTGCAATGAAGTCCGACACGCCCATCCTCGAGACGCCCCAATCCGTGTCCGTCGTCAGCCGCGACCAGCTCGATGCCCGCTCGGTCACGACACTGGTCGAAGGATTGCAGTACGTCGCGGGTCTTGCCATTCAGCCCGGCGGCAAGGATCCGCGGTTCGACAATGTCTTCATCCGCGGCTTCGACAACAACGGCTATGGTGCTTATCGCGATGGGCTTCGCGAGGTCGGCGATCCCAACTTTCTCTCGCTGTTCCGCAACGAGCCCTACGGCTTCGAGCGCATCGACGTCATCAAGGGGCCGAGTTCGGTCATGTACGGGCAGGGCGCGCCGGGCGGCCTCGTCGATGTCATCAGCAAGCGGCCGACCGACAAGGCCTTCGGCGAGATCGTCGGGCAATTCGGCAATTACGACCGGTTTCAGGGGGCATTCGATTTCGGCGGGCCCGCGACCAAGGATGGCACATTGCTCTACCGGTTGACCGGTGTGTTCAGGGATTCCGATGCGCAGATCGCCAACTTCTCGAATTTCGTGAAGGACAACCGGACCTATATCGCTCCGGCGGTGACCTGGAAGCCGACCAACGATACCACGCTGACCATTCTCGCCGACTATACCCACGATCTGACCGGCAATGCGTTTCCGCTGTCGATGGCTCATCTGAGCGGCGGGAAGGTGACCGGCATCACGGCGCTGCCGCTGTTCCTGGGTGACCCCAGCTACAACAAGTTCGACCAGGAGCAGGAGCGTGTCGGCTACCAGTTCGAGCATCGCTTCAGCAACAATCTGATCTTCGAATCGAAGGCCCGCTACGGCCACACCGAACTCGACTATCGCTATCTGACGTTCATCGGAACTCCGCTCGATACGACGACGGTCTTTCCGCGTCGCGCGATGCGGATCCAGGAGCAAGTCGACACCCTGTCGACCGACAACCACTTGGTCACCAAGTTCAGCATGGGACCGCTCCAGCACACGGTGGTCTCCGGCGTCGACTATCTGACGTTCAACATGACGGACCGGACCTATTCCGGAAATGCGCCGTCGCTCAGCAAGATCAATCCAGTCTACGACCAAGCCATCGCGACTCCGACGACGCTCGTTAGCCCCTCGGCGAACCAGACGATCGACCAGGTTGGAGTCTATGTGCAGGACCAGATGAAGATCCAGAACTGGATCTTTACATTGGGCGGACGTTACGACGTCTCCGAGCAGAACACCTACGCTTTGGCGACCAACAAGACCACCGACACCAGGGACACCGCCTTCACCAAGCGAGGCGCCGTCTCCTACGTGTTCGATTCCGGCGTGGCACCTTATTACAGCTACTCGGAATCCTTCCTGCCGACCCCGAGCACGGACTTTTCGGGCAGTCCGTTCAAGCCGACGACTGCGCAGCAGCATGAGGTCGGCGTCAAATACCAGCCGTCGCGGACCCTGTTGATGACGGTGGCGCTGTATGACTTGACGCGTCAAAACTCGCTCACGAGCGATCCATCACATCTCGGCTTCTCGGTCCAGCTCGGCGAGGTGAACTCGCGTGGGATCGAGTTCGAGACGCTGGCGCAGATCATGCCCGGGCTGAACCTCGTGGCCACCTACACCAATCAGGATGTGAAGGTGACCCAAACCACCACTGCCGCTGAGCTCGGCAAGGTGCCGACGCTCGTGGCCCGCCAGATGGCGTCGGCCTATCTCGACTACACGGTCCAGGGCGGCACGTGGGACGGTTGGGGATTTGGCGGCGGCGTTCGCTACAACGGACCGACCTTTGCCGACTCCACCAACACCATCGTCAACGAAGGTTACGTCGTGTTCGACGCCGGCCTGCATTATCGCCAGCCGAAGGGCGTGAATCTTGCGCTGAACGTGAAGAACATCGCTGACCGCGTCACGCTTGCCTGCACGACGGGTGGCGGCTGCCAATACACCAGCCCGCGCACCATCACGGGCACGGTCAGCTATCGCTGGTAGGGATCGTCATGGTTCAGGCACGCAGGATCCGCCTATGGTCCCGCATTCACACCTGGACCTCGCTGGTGTGCATGCTGTTCCTGCTGATGCTGTGCGTGACAGGATTTCCGCTGGTCTTTCACGACGAGATCGACGATCTGCTCGAGCAAGAGATTACAGCGCCCATCATGCCGGAGGGTACGGCGCGGCTTTCGCTCGACCGGATGATCGCCGCGGCTCAGGCCCGGTTTCCCGGTCAATACGTCCTGTTTCTCAATCTGAAGCAGACGGAGCCGCTGGTGACGGTCGCGGTTTCTCCGACGGCTGTGCCGGCGCCTGGCAACTTCCATCGCCTCACGCTCGATGCAAGGACGGCCGAGGTGCTCGGGGAGGAAGCGCCGCATCAGGGTGTCATGGACTTCGTGTTGCGCATTCACAAGGACATGTTCGCAGGTCTGCCGGGCGAATTGTTTCTCGGCGCGATGGGGCTTGTGCTCGCCGCGTCGATCATATCGGGCGTGATCGTGTATTGGCCATTCATGCGGCGGCTCGATTTCGGCACGATCCGCCGGCGATCGTCGCCTCGCGCCAAATGGCTCGACACCCACAATCTCCTCGGCATCGTCACCGTGACCTGGACGATGGTGGTGGGTCTCACCGGCATGATCAACACGCTGGCGACGCCGCTGTTCGATTTGTGGCGTGCGCAGTTGATCCCGGTGTTGCTGGCGCCGCATCTCGGCAAACCCGTGGCTCCGATCCCGTCGGTCCAGGCCGCCGTCGAGCTCGTTCGCGCCAGATTTCCCGATCGTTTGGTCACCTCGGTGACGATGCCGACATCGGCGCGCTTCGGCAGTCCGCAGCACCTCGTGGTCTGGACCAAGGGCGCAACGCCCTTCACGGCGCGCATGCTCCAGCCCATGCTGGTCCACGCCAATGACGGCAGGACGATCGTGGCGCCCGAGGTGCCCTGGTATCTGAAGACACTTCAGGTCTCCCGTCCGCTGCATTTCGGCGACTATGGTGGGCTTCCGCTCAAGATCATCTGGGCGCTGCTGGACGTCATCACGATCATCGTTCTCGTCAGCGGAATCTATCTCTGGGTGGCGAGGGGAAAGTCGTCCGTCCGCCGCAAGCCGCTCGATGCCGGCCGGACCGCGGCGGTCGGCGCCTAGCCCATGGCCACTCCCGCCCCGAACCAGCCTCGTGCTCACAGAAGCGCATGGAGCGTCTTCCGCATCCCACTCCTGGTCGGCGTCATCTGCGGCCTGGGACTGGGGCTCGCGCTGGTCGGAGATGGCGTGTGGGACGGACTCTCCTGGCTGGCGTTGTCGTTGCCGATCGTTCTGACGATCATCTGCTGGCACCGTGCAAATGATCCGCGCTGAGGGTCACGGCCGGCGATCGGGCTCCGGCGGATGTGGCTCCTCGGTATCGTAGCCGACGTCGTGTCTCTCATCCTTGCCGCCAAGCATCCGATGCAGCCAGCGTTCGACCCGGCGGCCGATCGTGAGCAGAACGAAGGCGAAGGCCAGCGCGATCAGGACGATCTTCCATTGTCCGGCGCCGCAGGCAATTCCGAGACAGGCGGCGAGAAAGGTGCAGGCCGCGCTGGTCAGGCCCCGCACGCGAAAACGGTCGCTCTCGTGGACGATGACGCCGGCCCCGAGGAAGCCGATTCCGGTCAGGATGCCCTGGATCACACGACTCGCCGCATCGGTGATCTTGCCGGGCTCGGCGAATTGGACCGCGAGCAGCACGACGGTCGCGGTGGAGAGCCCGACAATGCCGAGCGTCTTCAGCCCGATCGGCTTGCCATGCAGGTCGCGGTTCAGGCCGATCGCGCTACCGGCGAGCGTCGCGCTTCCGAGGCGCAGCAGAATTTCGGGCCAATCCAGCTCGGTCATGTCTTGTCCGTCATCTCGTCCGCCTGCGTCCCATGATATCGTATGCCGGCTTGTCGTGGCAACGGACGCCGGGTTCGCGCCGGCGAAACATAGTCGATGCGGGCGAGAGGCTCAACGCGGTGCGCAAGCCGGGGCATCACACTGGATTTTGCGGAAGCGGTGTCCGCCTCTTATCGCAGCGGCTTCTTCAGCAGTGAGAAGCGGTCGGGGTCGAGGCCCATCGACGGCTGCAGCATCGGAGCTTCGACGCTGGACATCGTCTTGGCGGGCGGAGCCGAGAACACCGGATCGTTCGGCACGTCGCGCTGCGAGGTGGCACCGCGCCAGCGCTCGAGTACGGCGCTGACGAAATGCATGTCGTGGCCCGAGGTGACGGACGGCACGCTCGATATGGTGGCTTCGCCGCGCGGCAATTGATGCGGCGGAACTTCCTTGAAGCGCAGGCGGGTCGGCAGCGCGACGCCTTCGCCGAAGGCCAGCACTTCACGCGTGCCGAGCGAAGGCACGAAGGAGAGCAGGTTCGCGGCGGCGTCCGACACTGCGGCGCGCAGCAGTGCCTGGTCGCGGTCGTTGGCAAGACGCATCGTGAACAGCGTGTTGCACTGGGAGATGATGGTGGCGTCGAGCTCGGCCGGACGCTGGGTGATGAGACCGAGATAGACGCCGTATTTACGGCCTTCCTTGGCGATGCGCGAGACCGCCTTGCGGGTCGGCCCGAAGCCGATGTTGCGGTCGGCCGAGGCGTAGCGATGCGCTTCCTCGCACACGAACAGCAGCGGCGAGACGCCGTCGCTCCACAGGCCGAAGTCGAACGCCATGCGGCAGAGCACCGAGACGACGGAATCGATGACCTCGGCCGGGAAGCCGGCGAGCTGCATCACGGTCATCGGCTTGCCGTTCGCCGGAAGGCGGAACAGATGGCTGATGACCTCGGCCATGGTGTCGCCGCCGACATTGGCGTTGTCGAACATGAACGCGTAGCGCGGGTCGTTGCGCACGGCCTCGATGCGCGAGATCAGCTTGTGATAGATGATGCGCGATGAGCGGTTCTCGAGCTTGCCCATGCGCTCGTCGATCAGCGACAGCAGGTCGACCAGACGATAGGGCACCGGCGTATCGATGGTGTAGCCGACCTGCTTGGGATCGATGCGCTTGAGACCGATGCGGTCGGCGTTCTGGTACTGGGTGTAGACGCCCTTGGCGAGCGGGATCACCTCGGCGAGAATGTCGAGCTCTTCCGGCACGCCGGCGCGCCCGCCGAACAGCACGTCGACGATTTCCTCGAAATTGAACAGCCAGAACGGCAGCTTCAGGTTCCGCGGATTCAGCACCAGCGCGCGGTCACCGAAGCAGCGGCCATATTCGTTGTGCACGTCGAGCAGGAAGATGCGAAGGTTCGGGCGCGCCTTCAGGATTTCGTTGAGCAGCAGCGACACGCCGGTGGATTTGCCGACGCCGGTCGATCCCAGCACGGCAAAATGCTTGGACAGCATTTCCTCGATGTCGACATAGGCGACGACCGAGCGGTCCTGCTGCAGGAAGCCGACATTGATCTGGTCCGACCCGGTCGGTGCGTAGATCGTGCGCAGCTCCTGGCTGGTGATCAGCTCGACCGCATCGCCGATGGTCGGATAATTGGTGACGCCGCGCTGGAATTTCGGCTTGTCGCTGGCGTTGAGGATCTCGCCGAGCAGGTCGACCGATGCGACCGCGATGTAATTGTCCGCGCCCGACAGGTTCTCGCAGGACACCTCGGTGATCATCGCGACGATGACCGAGCTAGCGCAGCGAATGCTGACGAAGCGGCCGACGGTCGCTCGAATTTCCGAGATCGGCATCTGGCCGGTCGCCAAAAGCCCGACCCGGGCGAGCGATCCACGTACCGAAATCACGCGTCCAAAGGATGTCACGATCGATGAACCTGGCGAGAGCAAGGGATTTGCTCCGGACTATGCGCGGGCGTCACTGGACAAACGGTTAAGCGGCAGGCGTGGGCGCTTCGTTAAATCTGCGGTAATTCGGTCGGGAGCTTTGTCGCAAATGCAGAAGATTGGGTCGAAATGCCCGGAAAATACTGCATGTCGAGGCGACCAGGCAGGGGGTGTCTTAAGGAAGATTTTACCATCCGGGCAGGCTGACCTTGGTCCGGACGACCCACGCGAGAGGCGAGGAGCCATTCGCAACGGGCGTGCTGGTTGATTTGTTGACGGGACCTAATCATTTGTACATTAGTACAAATAGCATTACTGCCGTGCAGGGGCGCGCGTCGTTGTGCCCAAATCGTCCCGTCGGTCAGGCGGAAGAGCAGCCACGCCTTACTGGACAAGTCCCGGAGGAAATCATGCAGCCCGAACCCATCCTCGATCTCGCCCATCTCGGCCATATGGAACTACTGACGCCGAAGCCCGACGAGAGCCTGAAATTCTTCGTCGACGTCATGGGCATGACGGTCAGCGGCCAGAAGGGCGAGTCGGTCTATTTGCGCGGCTGGGACGATTACGAGCGCTACTCGCTCAAGCTGACGGCGTCGGAGACATCGGGCATGGGCCACATGGCGCTCCGCGCGCGCAGCCAACAGGCGCTGGAGCGGCGCGTCGCCGCGCTAAAAGGATCCGGCTTCGACATCGGCTGGATCGACGGCGACATGGGGCAGGGCCCGACGTTCCGCTGCCGCGATCCCGACGGTCACGTCGTCGAGCTTTATTACGAGACCGAATGGTACCAGGCTCCGCCGGAGTTGAGACCTGCGCTGAAGAATCAGGCGCAGCGCTTTCCCGCGCGCGGCGTCAACGTCCGCCGCCTCGATCATCTCAACTGTCTCGCCGTCGACATCAAGGCCAACCGCGAGTTCTTCGAGAATTACCTTGGCTGCCGTCTCACCGAGCAGATCGTGCTCAATGACGGCCGCGAAGCGGCGATGTGGCTGACGATGTCGAACAAGAGCTACGACTTTGCCTATTCGCTCGATCATTCAGGCGTGCCGGGCCGCTTCCATCACGTCACCTACGCGCTCGACAGCCGCGAAGAGATCCTTCGCGCTGCCGATATTTTCCTCGAGAACGGCGTGCACATCGAGACCGGTCCGCACAAGCACGCGATCCAGCAGACTTTCTTCCTCTACGTCTACGAGCCCGGCGGCAACCGCGTCGAGGTCGCCAATGCCGGCGCGCGCCTGATCCTCGCGCCCGACTGGAAGCCGATCGTGTGGACCGAGGAGGAGCGCAAGAAGGGCCAGGCCTGGGGTCTGAAGACGATCGAGTCCTTCCACACCCACGGCACGCCGCCGGTGGAAAATAAGCAGGGGTGAGCCTTAGCATGTGAGCTTGGCGGGGCCTGAGCAAGCGCCTCGTCCTTCGAGACGACCGCGGAGCCTGTCATCGGGCCGCGCGTTGCGCGGACCCGGTGGCGGTCTCCTCAGGATGAGGCTAAGCGATAGTTTCGCCTATCGAACTGCTGCCACGCACTCCGTCCTCATCCTGAGGGCCCGCCGCAGGCGGGCGTCTCGAAGGATGGCCGCAGGCGAGCTCTTTCAGACATGCCTTCTTTCGTCTTGTCTTAACGGGTGGACGCCCGCACCCGCGCGATCGTCTCGCGCACGCCGGACCATGCGGGCTTGTCCGGTGCGAACTGCCTGCGCAGGAAGTTGACGAGCTCTTCGATCTGCGTGTCGCTCATGCTGTTCCTGAACGCCGGCATATAGCCGAGATCGCTCGACACGGGCTCGGCGATGCCGTGCAGGATCACCTGCACGAGATTATCCGATGTCGCACTGTGTAGATTGCTGTTGAGCACGAGCGAGGGGCGGCTGCCGAATAGCGGCAGGCCGCCGACCTCGTGGCAGACCGCGCAGGCGCCCTGGTAGAGGCGGGCGCCGGTCGAGGCGGCGAGGGTGACTTGCGTCGCGCTCTCGAGCTTCGCGGCGAGTGCGTCCTGCGACGCGGTCGGCGCGTCATTGAAGGAGCTGAGATAGATCGCCATCGCACGAATGTCCTGGTCGGGCAGGGCCTTGAGGTCCCTGACGACGGGTCCCATGGGGCCGGCCGCGACGCCGTGATAGCGGGAATGGCCGGTGCGCAAATAGGCGAACAGCTCGTCCTCGCTCCACGCGATCGGTGCGCGCGACAGCGAGGTCAGCGCCGGCGCTTCCCAGCCTTCGGCAAAGCCGCCGGCAAGATAGCTCTCGCGCTGCTCGGCGCCGAGCGCGTTGCGCGGCGAATGGCAGGCGCTGCAATGGCCGAGGCTCTCGACCAGATAAGCGCCGCGATTCCAGGCCTCGGATTTCAAGGGATCGGGCTTGAACCCCTTGGCCTGATGGAACAGTGCGTTCCAGCCTGCCAGCAGCGGGCGCAGATTGAACGGGAAGGCGAGCGTGTTGGCGGGTGTCGTCGCGCGCACGGCGGGTTGCGCCATCAGGTAAGCATAGAGGGCTTGCAGATCGGCGTCGCTGGTCTTGGCGAAATGCGTGTAGGGGAAGGCGGGATAGAGCTGACGTCCGTCGCGGTGCAGCCCATCGCGCATGGCGCGTTCGAAGGCGGGGTAGGACCAGGCACCGATGCCGGTCTCGACATCGGGCGTGATGTTGGTGCTGTGGATCGTGCCGAACGGCGTTTCCAAGGCGCGTCCGCCGGCATTGAGCGCGCCGCCAAGCGTGGTGTGGCACTCCGCGCAATTGCCGAGCGCCGCGAGCTGCGCGCCGCGCGCGATCGTCGCCGCGGAATAGACCGATGCGTCGGGCCGTGCGATCGGCGCAATCGCGCGCCCAGGAAGCAGCGCGGCGCCGATGCCGACGGCCGCAGTGCAGACGGCCGCAATCGTCGCGAAGATACCTGCGCGCTTGGCGAATGGATTGGCCCAGATGCGAGACGGCGGCGCTGCGGCCGGCGCGGGCAGCGCCTGCGGCGTCACCGCCGTATCGCCGTGCAACCCCTTCAGGATGCGTTCCGGCGTGAACGGCGGCTCGCGAAAGCGCACGCCGGTGGCATCGAAGATCGCATTGGCAATCGCTGCCGCGCTCGGCACAGACGCGGACTCGCCGACGCCGAGCGGCGGCTGGTCCTGCCGGGGCAGCATCAGCACGTCGATCTTGGGTACGTCGGGGAAGGGGATGATCGGATAGGCGCCCCATTCCCGCGCCACCACCGCGCCGCGCTCGAACGAGACCTCCTCCATCAGCGCGCGGCTGGTGGATTGGATGACGTTGCCCTGGATCTGGTGCCGTACGCCGTCGGGATTGATCATCAACCCCGAGTCCTGCCCCGCGACGACCCGTGTGACGCTGACGTCGCCGGTCGTCTTGTTCACGGCGACGTCGGCAACCCACGCCGACCATGCCGCGCCATAGCCGGGAAATTTGCTGTGGACGTAAAGCGCGTAGGCAAAGCCGCGGCCGTACACGACCTCACCGTCCTTCTTCTCGCGCACGGGGCGCGGTTTCCACCCCGCGCGTTCGGCGACTGCGTTGACGAGATCGACGGCGCGCGGGTCCTTCAGATAGCGCAGGCGGTACTCGATCGGGTCGACGCCGGCCTCGGTTGCGGCTTCGTCGATGTAGGATTCGTGCGCAAAGGTGTTCGGCAGGGCCGAGACGCCGCGAAACCAGGAGGCGCGCACGATCGGCGGCATGTCGTGGGCGACGACACGCATGTTGTCGTAGTCATAGGGCGGGATCGCGGTGCGGTCGCCCATCTGCAGCACCGCCGGCTCCGGTGAGATGCGGCCGGTCAGCAACAGCGCCAGCGTCGGCGCGCCATTCGACGGATAGCGCGTGGCGAGATCGTAACCGGCGATGCCGCCGTCGGCATCGAGCCCGCCATCGACGTCGATGAGCTGCGCGGTGCCCTTGGGCTCCCAGGCGTGCTCCTGCTCGCGCGTCAGCTGCACGCGCACGGGCCGGCCGACCGCGCGCGACAGCAGCAGCGCGTCGGCCGTGACGTCGTCGGCGCAGTTGCGACCGTAGCAGCCGGCGGCCTCCAGCCTGATGATTTCAATCTCGCTCTCGGGCCGCTCGATCAGGAGCGCAAGATCGCTCCGCAACAGATGCGGATTCTGCGTGCCCGACCAGACCCTGACATTCCCGTCCTGAAAATCCGCCACGGCGCAGGACGGGCCGATCGAGGCGTGCATCTGATACGGCCACACGTAAGTGCGCTGCATCGGCTTGGCCGCACCGGCGATCGCCGCGCCGACATCGCCCTTGTCGATCAGCGTGCGCGGTGTCGACGGATTGGCGCGCAGCGCGGTCTCGACGTCGGAAAGATCGGTCAATGTCGGCGTCGGCTTCCAGCTCACCTTGAGCTGCTCCGCCGCGCGGATCGCGTTCTCCTCGCGATCGGCAACGATGCCGACGAAATCGCCGAGTCGCACGACGGCCACGATGCCGGGGATCTCGCGCACCGAGGATTCGTCGACCGCGATCAGGCTGGTGCCGACGAACGGGCCGGCGTCGACGCCGGCATAGGGTGGACGCACCACGCGGCCGTGCAGCATGCCGGGCAAGCGGACGTCGTGCACGAAGGTCAGCTCGCCCGTGGCCTTGGCGGGCAGGTCGACGCGGGGCGTCGACCGGCCGACGATGGAGTAGTCGCCAACAGGCTTCACGGTGACGTCGTCGGCAAGCTCGAGCCGGATCGCTTCGCCACCGATCAGCTCGCCATAGCTGACGCTGCGGTTGTCGCGACCGCGAACGAGGCCGTCTTCGATCCGGAGGTCGGCGGCCGGCAATTCGAGCCGCTCGGCCGCGCGCGCGATCAAGAAGTGACGCGCCTGTGCGGCGGCCTTGCGGAGCGGCACGGCGGTGATCTGGATGGTCTCGCTCGCGATGGTCGCGCCCTGGTTCGGCACCAAAGCGGTGTCGCCGAGCACCACGACGACGCGCGCAAACGACACGTCGAGCTCTTCGGCGACGATCTGGCCGAGCGCCGTGCGAATGCCGGTGCCGAGATCGACGTGGCCGTTATAGGCCGTGACCGAACCGTCCGCGGTGATCCGCACGAAGGTCTCGGATGTGACCTCGTCCACGGTGCGGACGACGACGAGCGAACCGGATGGACGCTCAGCTCCGTTCGAAACAGGGGAGGCCATCAATCTGCGGCCTCGGTGAGCTGGCCGGAGGCGCGCATCACGGCGCGCAGGATTTCGACATGCGTGCCGCAGCGGCAGAGATTGTAGCGCAGCGCCGCCAGCGCCTCCTGTTCGGTCGGCCTCGGGTTGATCGCGAGCAATGCTTTGGTGGTCATGATCATGCCGTTGAGACAGTAGCCGCATTGCGCGGCCTGCTCGTCGATGAAGGCCTGCTGCACGACATCAGGCTTGTCGCGCGTGCCGAGCCCCTCGAGCGTCACGATGTCGCGGCCAGCGCAGCCGCCGACGGGAATCACGCAGGAGCGCGCTGCTGCGCCGTCGATCAGAACCGTGCAGGTGCCGCATTCGCCGAGGCCGCAACCATATTTCGGGCCGTTGAGTGCGAGATCGTTGCGTAGCACGTAAAGCAGCGGCGTCTCTGGCGCCGCCGCGACCTCGAGGATCCTGCCGTTCACGGTGAGGCGGATCGGTGTCTGCGTCGTCCTCATTCTCAAGCCCGCGGCAAATTGCTGCCTAATCTCGATTGCGACGATACCGTTTGTACACAAACGTGCAAGCCGTGCATGCCGCACTGCAGCGCGACTGCCTTCTTTGTGGACAGAGCGGATAGGCAAATGAGGGTTTATGCGGCAGCCGCACCTTTTGCACTGCACCGCCGCTTGACAGCGCCAGGGGAGCGCGCGCAACATCGTTCGTATACGAATGATAACCGCAATGTCCGCTGGCTCCGACATGGTGACTGAAATGACGAGCGCTGTCATCGACAAGATCCGCTGCGATGCTTGTCCGGTGATGTGCTACATCAAGCCGGGCGCGGCAGGTGCCTGCGATCGCTACGCCAACCACGACGGCAGGCTCGTCCGCGTCGACCCGCACGTGATCCTGGAGCGCACCGTCTCGCATGGCGGCAAGCTGGTCCCGTTCAGTCGCGCCGAAGATTGGGACGGCAAGATCGTCCACGAACCCTCGACCTTCGTTACGGCGATCGGCGCGGGCACGACCTATCCCGATTACAAGCCGGCACCGTTCATCGTCTCCGCGGAGGTCGACGGCGTCGACATGGTGACGGTGGTCACCGAGGGCATCTTCTCCTATTGCGGTATCAAGGTGAAGATCGACACCGACCGCTATCTCGGCCCGGAGACCGCGACCGTGCGTGCGCAGGGCGAAGCGGTGGGCCACGTCACCACCAGCGAATACGGCTCGCAGATGCTGTCGCTGGGCGGCGTGCATCACCTGACTGGTGGCTCCAAGAAGGAGGGCCGTGTCACCTGCGACACGCTGATGGACCTCGCCAATTGCAAGGCGGTCGAGCTCACCATCGACGGCGGCGCCACCGTCGTGGTGCAGGCCGGTCGGCCGCCGATCGTCAACGGCGTGAGGGAAGAGCGCATGCGCGTCGGCTGCGGCTCGGCAACGATCGGCATGTTCGCCAAGCAATGGCACGGCAAGGTCGACGAGGTCGTCGTGGTCGACGACCACATCACCGGCGTGCTGAGCGAGCACCAGGCCGGCAAGCTGCTCGACATCGCCGACACTGGCATCAAGATGAAGGGGCGTCGCTCGACGCCCGGCCGCTATTTCCAGGTCGCCGATCCCGGCACGGGTTGGGGCGGCACCAACATTTCCGATCCCTTGTCGATCCTCGGGCCGTTCGATGCCAAGGAAGCAAGGCCCGGTCTGACCATGCTGATGGTTTCCACCACCGGGGAACATTCATCCTATTATGTGCTCGACGAGTCCCTGAAGCCGGTCGAGACCGAGATGCCTGCCGAGCTGAAATTCTCGGTCGAGCGCATCCAGGAGAATTGCGAGCCGGCGTTGTGCACGGTGCTGTTCATGGCAGGCGCCGGCGGCTCCTTGCGCGCCGGCGTCACCGACAATCCCGTGCGCTTGACGCGCTCGGTGAAGGACGCCCTGACCCGCGTCACCAGCGGTGGTGCGCCGGTCTATGTCTGGCCCGGCGGCGGCATCACCTACATGGTCGATGTCACGCAGATGCCGGCAGGCGCGTTCGGCTATGTGCCGACGCCGGCGCTGGTCGCGCCGATCGAGTTCACGATGAAGCTGTCCGACTACGCCGCGCTCGGCGGTCACATGGATTATGTGAAGCCGCTGTCCGAAGTGCAGGCCGGTGAGGATGTCCGCCAGCTGCCCTGGCAGAATCCGATTCCGGGGCCGCGGGCATGACGAGGCTCCCGCAAATCGCATTGCTGTCAGATGGCCGGCGGCTGCATTTGCAGGATGGACCGATCGATCTGATCATTGAGGCGAAGGGGCGGGCGGACGCGGTGCATGCAGCCTATGAAGCTGCGGCGCGGCGCTTCACGGGGCTCCTCGACGAGCTCTGCGCGGAGCTGCCGACGCTGCGCGCTGCTGCCGAGGCGCGGACCTCGCTGGAGGGCGCAGTGGCGCGCCGGATGCACGCCGCGGTCGCGCCCTTTGTTGCCGATTGCTTCATCACGCCGATGGCTGCCGTTGCCGGTAGTGTGGCGGAGGAGATTCTCGGTGCCATGTTGATCGCTGCGAGGCTCGATCGGGCCTATGTCAACAATGGCGGCGACATTGCCCTTCACTTGGGCAGAAACGAGCATTTTTCTGTGGGCCTGGTGGATCGTCCCGATCGTGACGGCGTCATGCGAGCCATGCGGATCGATGCGGATGACCGGGTCAGGGGCGTCGCGACCAGCGGGCGCCACGGCCGCAGCTTTTCGCTGGGGATTGCCGACGCAGTGACGGTGTTGGCCGCGACGGCTTCACAGGCCGATGCCGCTGCGACGGTCATCGCCAACGCCGTCGATCTGCCGGGGCATCCTGCCATCGCCAGGCAGCCGGCCTGCGAGCTTCAGCCCGACAGCGATCTCGGCGCACGGCTCGTCACCCGACACGTCGGTGAACTGTCACAAAATGAGATCGCTACCGCCCTCGAATCTGGCGCGGAATGTGCACGTCAATTGTTCGATCGCGGCTTGATTGAGGGTGCCGTCTTGCAGCTTTGTGGTGATATGCTTGTCATCGGGCCCAAGGATATAGAACAGCAAAGAACGCGTCCGCGTCTGCCGGAGAACGCGGTCTGTGCCTGAACAGGGAAGCGAAACATGAGCGCGATCATCCGCAAGATCGTCACCGTCGTCGAAGAGACGCAGATGGAGATGGGCCGCCAGGTCTCGCCGCCGACCCGGCGTGCCGCGGCGATCGCCGTGATCGAAAATCCCTTCGCCGGAAGATATGTCGAGGATCTCTCGCCGCTGATCGCGATCGGCGAGGAGCTCGGTGATTTGCTGGCGAAGCGCGCGGTGGCTGCGCTCGGCATCGACGGCGCCAAGGTGCAGAGCTACGGCAAGGCGGCAGCCGTCGGCGAGAACGGCGAGCTGGAGCACGCCGCCGCGATCCTTCACCCCAAGATGGGCGCGCCGGTGCGCAAGGTTCTGACCAAGGGCGCGGCGCTGATCCCGTCGTCGAAGAAGCGCAGCGGGCCCGGCGCGACGCTCGACATTCCGCTCGGCCACAAGGACGCAGCCTTCGTGCGCAGCCATTTCGACGGCATGGAAGTTCAGATCAACGACGCGCCGCGTGCCAACGAGATCATGGTCGCCGTCGCCGTCACCGACAGCGGACGTCCTTTGCCGCGCGTCGGCGGGCTCACGGTTGCAGAAGTGAAGGGCGAAGACGGTCTGAGATAGGGTTTGAACCGGGGAGGTGGGCACAGCTTCCCCGACAAGGTCACGCTGAAGACGTCAAGAGTTCAAAACTGGAGGTTGGGATGCGAGCGAGAGACTATTTTGTGGGCGCGGCCTTCGCGCTTCTGGCAGGCGGCATGGCTCATTCGGCTCTGGCGCAAGACATCAAGATCGGCGAGATCAACAGCTATTCGCTGCTGCCGGCCTTCACCGAGCCGTATCGCAAGGGCTGGCAGCTCGCTGTCGAGGAGGTCAACGCGGCTGGCGGCATCAACGGCAAGAAGCTCGTCGTCATCTCCAAGGACGACGGCGGCAAGCCGGCGGATGCGCAGACTGCGGCCAATGAGCTGGTGTCGAGCGAGGGCGTCGCGATGCTCGCGGGCACGTTCCTGTCGAACATCGGCCTTGCGGTCAGCGACTTCGCCAACCAGAAGAAGGTGTTCTTCCTCGCGGCGGAGCCGCTGACGGACGCGATCACGTGGTCGAAGGGCAACAAATACACTTTCCGCCTGCGGCCCTCCAACTACATGCAGGCGGCGATGCTGGTGGAGGCTGCTGCCAAGCTGCCGGCCAAGCGCTGGGCGACGATCGCGCCGAATTATGAATACGGCCAGTCGGCGGTCGCGGTGTTCAAGAAGCTGATGTCAGAGAAACGTCCGGACATCCAATGGGTCGACGAGCAGTGGCCGCCGCAAGGCAAGATCGACGCCGGTCCGGTGGTGCAGGCCGTTGCCGCCGCCAATCCCGAAGCCATCCTCAACGTCACCTTCGGTGCTGACCTCGTCAAGCTCGTGCGCGAAGGCAACACCCGCGGCCTGTTCAAGGGACGCGAGGTCGTCTCGTTCCTGACCGGCGAGCCCGAATATCTCGATCCGCTCAAGGACGAGACGCCCGAGGGCTGGATCGTCACCGGCTATCCCTGGTACTCGATCAAGACGCCCGAGCATGACGCGTTCCTGAAGGCCTATCAGGCCAAGTATAACGACTATCCGCGCCTCGGTTCGATCGTCGGCTATCAGACCATCAAGTCGGCAGCGGCGATCCTCGCCAAGGCCGGCTCGAGCGATCCCGAGATGCTGATCGCGGCCGCAGAAGGGCTCTCGATGCCCTCGCCGTTCGGGGAGATCACCTTCCGCAAGATCGACCACCAGTCGACGCTCGGCGCCTTCGTCGGCAAGACCGCGCTCAAGGACGGCAAGGGCGTCATGGTGGACTCGTCCTACAAGAAGGGCTCCGACTATCTGCCTGCCGATGCCGAAGTCGAGAAACTGCGCCCGAAGGATTGATCGCCGCTGCCGTAGGGTGGGTTAGCCGAAGGCGTAACCCACCACTGTCGGTACCCGTAGAACCAGAAGAGGTGGGTTACGCTTCGCTAACCCACCCTACGATTTCTCAGACTTAACGAACCCGGACCGCCGATGGCCTTTTATGTCGTACAGTTTCTGACCGGTCTCGCCAGCGCAGCGTCGCTGTTTCTGGTGGCCTCGGGCCTGTCGATCATCTTCGGCGTGACGCGGATCGTGAATTTCGCGCATGGCGCCTTCTACATGATCGGCGCCTACATCGCCTTCACGCTGACCGAACGCCTGTCGGGCGCGTTCGGCTTCTGGGGCGGCATCGTGCTGGCGGCGCTCGCGGTGGCACTGATCGGCGTCATCGTCGAGATGGTGCTGCTCCGGCGCATCTACCATGCGCCCGAACTGTTCCAGCTGCTCGCGACCTTCGGCCTGACCTTGATGGTCGAGGATCTCGTGGTGCTGGTCTGGGGGCCTGACGATCTCGTCGGCCGCCGCGCGCCTGGCTTCAAGGGCGCCATCGATTTCTTCGGCCAGAACATCCCGAGCTACGATCTGTTCCTGATCGTGCTCGGACCGGTCGTGCTCGGCGTTCTCTGGCTGCTGTTTCAACGTACGCGCTGGGGCGTGCTGGTGCGCGCGGCAACGCAGGACCGCGACATGGTCGCAGCCCTCGGCGTCAATCAAAAATGGCTTTTCACATCGGTGTTCGCCGTCGGCGTCTTCCTCGCTGCGCTCGGCGGCGCGCTCCAGATCCCGCGCGACGCCGTGCATCACGCCATGGACCTGCGCATCATCGTCGAGGTCTTCGTCGTCGTCGTGATCGGCGGCCTCGGCAGCATCATCGGCGCCTTCGTCGCGGCGGTGCTGGTCTCCGAGCTCAACGCCTTCGGCATCCTGATCTTCCCGAAGATCTCCATCATCCTGGTCTTCCTGGTGATGGCGGTGGTGCTGATCGTTCGTCCCTGGGGCCTGTTCGGCAAGCCTGAGGCGCCCGCGCGCAAGACGCCGGGGCTCACCGTCAATCCATGGCGGCCCTTGACGTCCAACGAGCGGATGGCCGCGCTTGCGGCGCTGGTCGTCGCGGCGATGCTGCCGCTGTTCGCCGGCAATTACGCGCTGACCGTCGGCTCGGAGATCGCCATCTTCGTGATCTTTGCCGTCAGCCTGCATTTCCTGATGGCTGTCGGCGGCCTCGCCTCGTTCGGCCATGCCGCTTATTTCGGCCTTGGCGCGTATGGCATCGCTTTCCTTGCCAAGATGGCGGGGCTGCCGATGATCGTGTGCCTGCTACTCGGCCCGCTGCTCGGCTGCATGGGCGCCGCCGTGTTCGGCTTCTTCGCGGTCCAGCTTTCCGGCGTCTATTTCGCCATGCTGACGCTTGCGTTCGCTCAAATCGTCTGGTCCATCGCGTTTCAATGGGTGAGCGTCACCGGCGGCGACAACGGCATACTGGGCGTGTGGCCGTCGAGTTGGGCGGCGAGCCCGTCCCATTTCTATTGGCTGGCGCTCGGCGTTGCGGCGCTGGTGACGATCGCGCTGCGCGCTATGGTGTTCTCGCCATTCGGCTATGCGCTTCGGGCCACGCGCGACTCGCTTCTGCGCAGCGAGGCCATTGGCATCGATGCCAAGCGCATCCAGTGGACGGCCTTCGTGATCGCCGGCACCACCGCTGGTATCGGCGGAGCGCTGTTCGCCTACCTCAAGGGCAGCGTCTTCCCCGATAATCTCGGCATCTCGTTGTCGGTCGACGCCCTCGTCATGGTGCTGCTTGGCGGCGTCGAGACGGTGTCGGGCGCGGTGATCGGCGCCATCGTCTACAAGGCTTTGAACATCTGGCTGGTCAGCCAGACCGATCTGTCCAAGCTCGTGCTCGGCGGCTTCATCGTGCTGATCGTCGTGGTCTTTCCGAAGGGCATCGTCGGCATGCTGGAGATGCTGGCGGAGCGCCGCCGGAAATCGTCGCCGCCGGGATCCCCCTTGCTTGCCAAGCCGATCGAGTCCGCCGAATGAGCGTTGCGCCCATACTTCTCGCAGCCGAAGGCCTGACCAAATCCTATGGCGGCATCCACGCCGTGCGCGGGGTGTCGTTCTCGCTGCGCGCCGGTGAGATCCTGGCGCTGATCGGGCCGAACGGCGCCGGCAAGAGCACCTGCTTCGACATGCTCAACGGTCAGAACAAGCCCGACTCCGGCCATGTGCGCCTGTCGGGCGAGGAGATCACCGGCAAGAAGCCGCGCGAGATCTGGCGCATGGGCGTCGGGCGGACCTTCCAGATCACGGCGACCTTCGCCACCATGACCGTGCGCGAGAACGTGCAGGTCGCGCTGATCTCGTACGGCAAGCAGCTGTTCAATCTGTTCGGCTCGGC
Source organism: Bradyrhizobium centrosematis (assembly GCF_045571495.1). NCBI lineage: Bacteria > Pseudomonadati > Pseudomonadota > Alphaproteobacteria > Hyphomicrobiales > Nitrobacteraceae > Bradyrhizobium > Bradyrhizobium centrosematis. Next base: position 4,653,392 of record NZ_CP120703.1, on the reverse strand, counting down.
GCCGAAGTTCGACCGCGGCGAGGCCGGCCGGCTGCTCGAGCTGGTCGGTATGGGCGGCTATGCGGATCGCCCCTGCGGCGAGCTCGCCTATGGCGACCTCAAGCGGCTCGAGCTCGCAGTCGCGCTCGCCAACCAGCCGAAGCTGCTGCTGATGGACGAGCCGACCGCCGGCATGGCGCCGCGCGAGCGCGTCGACCTGATGCGGCTGACGGCTCAGATCGCGCGGGAAAAGTCGATCGGCGTGCTCTTCACCGAGCACGACATGGACGTGGTGTTCGAGCATGCCGACCGCATCATCGTGCTCAACCGGGGCACGCTGATCGCCGAAGGCACGCCGGCCGAGGTGCGCGGCAATCCGCAGGTGCAGGCGGTCTATCTCGGCGAGGGCCTCGTCTACGATGCCCGCCATCGCGAGGGAGCATCAGTGTGAAGCTGACTGTCGAGGGCCTCAACAGCCATTACGGCCCGGCGCATATCCTGTTCGACATCGGCTTCGAGGTCGGCGAGGGCGAGGTGGTGGCGCTGCTCGGCCGCAACGGCGCCGGCAAGTCGACCACGTTCCGCTCGATCGTCGGTCTCGTCGCACAGCGGACCGGACGCATCATGTTCGAGGGCAAGGACGTCTCGGCAAGGCCGACGCATGAGATCGTCCGCGAAGGGCTCGGCTACGTGCCGGAGGAGCGGCGCATCTTCACCGACCTGACGGTGGAGGAGAATCTCGAGGTCGGCCGCCAGCCGAAGCGCCCGAACGCCCCGCACTGGACCCGTGAGAAGCTGTTCGCGCTGTTTCCAAATCTCGGCGAGATGAAGAACCGTCCGGGCGGCCGCATGAGCGGTGGCGAGCAGCAGATGCTCACCATTGCCCGCACGCTGATGGGCAATCCGTCGCTGGTGCTGCTCGACGAGCCCTCGGAGGGCCTTTCGCCGAAGATTGTGGAGCAGATGGTCGAGGCCATCCTGACGATGAAGAAAGAGGGCGTCAGCATCGTCGTCTCAGAGCAGAATCTGCATTTCGCGCGGCTCATCTCCGACCGCGCCTACATCATCGAGCGCGGCCGCATCTGCTTCGCCGGCACCATGGTCGAGCTGGACGCGCGTCCTGATATCCGCGACGCGCATCTGTCGTTGTGAAGGCGAAGGGAAGGGACGGCGAGCGGATGGCGAGAAGCGTTGCGGCCAGGAAGGGCGTCAAACCGGGGAAACCGTCTTACGTGCTCGACGAGCAGGTCGGCTTCATTCTGCGTCAGGTCTGGCAGCGCCACAGTTCGATCTTCGCCCGCGATATCGGCACCAATCTGACGCCGACGCAATGGGCGGCGCTGTCGAAACTTGCCGAGACCGGGCCGTGCTCGCAGAACCAGCTCGGGCGTCTGACCGCGATGGACGTCGCGACCATCAAGGGCGTGATCGATCGCCTGACGGCGCGAGGGCTGACCGAGACCAGCCAGGATCCGGAGGACGGACGCCGCCTGCTGGTGAGCCTGACGCGCGCCGGTCAGCAACTTGCGGAGAAGGTTGCCCCGAATGCGCTTGCCGTCACGCGTGAGACCCTGGCTCCACTCGACGCGAAAGAGCGCGAGATGCTGATGGCGCTGCTCAATAAGCTGAGGTGATGTGCTCCGTCATTCCGGGGCACGCGCATCGCGCGTGAACCCGGAATCGTGAGGTTGTCGCGCGAGATTTCCGGGTTTGCGCTAACGCGCGCTCCGGAATGACGACAAGCGCCGTCACTTCGCCACCACCTCCGGCACTTTCCCTGCCGGCGGCGTATTGCGGCTGCGCTGGGTGCGCACGATGCCGTCGATGATGGTCATGCCGATGCCGGGGAGGTCGCCGAGCTGCACGCTCTCCAGGATGTTCTTGCCGGGCGAGTGCTGCGCCTTGTCCATGATGACGAAATCGGCGGAGCGGCCGACTTCGATCAGGCCGCAGTCGAGCTGGCGCATCCGCGCGGTATTGCCGGTGGCGAGACAGAACGCGATCTCGGCCGGCAATTCGCCGAGCGAGGACAGCATCGAGACCATGCGCAGGATGCCGAGCGGCTGCACGCCGGAGCCGGCGGGCGCATCGGTGCCGAGGATGACGCGGTGCAGATCGCCCATCTCGCGCGCGGTGCGCAGCGTGAACAGCGCGGAGCGCTCATTGCCGTTGTGCACGAGCTCGAGCCCGCGCTTGCAACCCTCGCAGATGCAGCGGATCTGGTCGTCGGGCAGGGCGGTGTGGCCGCCATTGATGTGGCCGACGACGTCGGTGTCGGCCTCCAGCACCACGTCCTTGTCGATCAGGCCGGAGCCGGGGATCGAGGGGCCGCCGGTGTGGATCGTGCTCTGGATGCCGTATTTGCGTGCCCAGCCCACCATCTTGCGCGCGGTCGGGCCGTCCTTGACGCCGCCGAGGCCGACCTCGCCGAGCAGCTTGACGCCGTTCGCCGCCATCTCCTTGAAGTCTTCCTCCACCATCTCGCATTCGATCACCGGCGCACCCGCGTGAACCTTCACCCCGCCCGGACGCAGGGTCCAGAACGCGCGCTGGGCGAATACGGCCATGGCCTTGAGGCCGACGACATCGCGGGGGCGGCCGGGCATGTGCACTTCGCCGGCGGAGATCATGGTGGTGACGCCGCCATGGAGATAGCTGTCGATCCAGTTGATCTGGTTCTGGCGCGGCGTCCAGTCGCCGGCGACAGGGTGGACGTGGCTGTCGATCAGGCCCGGCGCGACCGTGGTGCCGTTGGCATCGACGATCGTGGTCGCGCCTTCGGTATCGACGTCCTTGAAGCGGCCGATCGCGGTGATCCTGCCGTTCTCGGCGACGATGGTGTCGCCGTCCAGGATCGGCTTTTCCAAAGCGCCGGACAGGATCAGGCCGATATTGCGGATCACGAGCTTCGAGGGTCCGGTGGCCTGGGGGGCGTCATGCGCCATGGAAGGGGCTCCTTATTCCTAACTGCAAGGCTTTCGATCTTGGGCAGCCTTGACCGCGGGATCAAGCAGGATTATTCATTAGTATACGAATGATCGTGTACTAACGACGCATAGCTGGACCGCCTCGACAACCGCAATGACGCGACAGGGAAGGTGAGATGAGCAATTTCAATCAGGAAAGCGTTTTGAGCGTCCACCACTGGACCGACACGCTGTTCTCCTTCAAGACCACCCGCAGCCCGACCTTCCGCTTCCGCAACGGCGAATTCACCATGATCGGGCTCAAGGTCGGCGAGAAGCCGTTGCTGCGGGCCTATAGCGTCGCCAGCGCCAATTACGAGGACACGCTGGAGTTCTTCTCGATCAAGGTCCCGGACGGCCCGCTGACCTCGCGCCTGCAGCACTTGAAGGAAGGCGACGAGATCATCGTCAGCCGCAAGGCCACCGGCACGCTCGTGATCGACAATTTGGAGGAGGGGCGCAATCTCTACCTGATCGGCACCGGTACCGGCCTGGCGCCGTTCCTGAGCGTCATCAAGGACCCCGAGACCTATGAGCGGTTCGAGAAGGTGGTGCTGCTGCACGGCTGCCGGCATGTGAAGGAGCTCGCCTATGGCGAGATGATCACCGAGCATCTGCCGAAGGACGAACTGCTGGGCGAATACATCCGCGGTCAGCTGATCTACTACCCGACCGTGACCCGCGATCCCTTCCGCAACCGCGGCCGCATCACCGACCTCATCACCTCGGGCAAGCTGTTCGCCGATATCGGCCTGCCGGTGCTGGAAGCCGCCCATGACCGCGTCATGATCTGCGGCAGCCCGGCCCTGGTGGCGGACACCCGCGTGCTTCTGGCGGAGCGGGGTTTCGCCGAGGGCAATCACGGCGAGCCGGCCCAGTTCGTGGTCGAAAAGGCCTTTGCCGAGCGCTGAGCCCGCAATTCTTGCCCGAGAAGACCGTATTTTCGCCGCCAGGCGGGCGTTGCGGCGCCGATTCGGCGCTTGATACACTGTGGGAGCGAATCAGCGGAGTTCCCACATGGTTGCGGACAGCGACAGCAACATCGCCTGGCACCGGGTTCAGTTGAGGAAGAATCGCGCCGAGTTGAAGGCGCTGGAGACCGCGCGCTTCACGATGGGGGAGATCGCCTCGTCGAAGCGGAACGGCCAGACTCAGAAGGCAGTCGCCGAACTCAAGCGCAAGATCGCGCAGTCCGAACGGGCGATCGCCGATCACGACAAGCGCACGCGCCGGCCGCTCGCAACCGACTTGCAGAGCCTCAGCAATGGCAGCTGGAGCCATTGGGACGCCTACACGCAACAGCAGCGCAAAGCGGGGCAGCGTTCGCCGGGACGCGGATAGCCGCGTCGTCGCGCCCACTTGCGCCGGCGACACGGCGCACCATCTGCGTGAGACGTCCGCAATCAGACCGGTGATCCCATGACTGTGCGCCTCGATTTCACCAGCGAGGCCTTCTTTCGCGATCCGCCGAAGGCAATTGCAACGTTGCGCATGTCCGGCCCCGTGGTCGCGACACGCTTCCCTCTCATCGGCGAGGTCTGGGTCACCACGACCCATGACGCCACCGCGCAGGTCCTGAAGGACGGCGCGACTTTCACATTGCGCAAGGAGGATGGCGACGTCGCCGGCTTGCGCTGGTGGATGCCGAGATATGTCAGGACCATCGCCAACAACATGCTGACGATGGACGAGCCTGACCATACCAGGTTGCGCGGCATCGTGGACGAGGCTTTTCGCCGCCGCGCCATCGTCGTGATGGAGCCCCGGATCCGGGCCATCGCCGATGGTCTCGCCGACGAGCTCTTTGCGAACGGAAATCCAGCCGATCTCGTCCAACGCTATGCGCGTATCCTGCCGCTCGCGGTGATCTCCGAGCTCCTGGGCCTGCCGCCGGCCGACCGTCCGCGATTCATCGCCTGGGCCAACGAGATGTCCTCGCTGACCAGTGTCCTCAGCTTCTTCCGCTTGCTGTTCGCGTTCCGCAAGATGCGCGCTTATCTCGAACGGCAGTTGCAGATCGCGCGCGAGCAGGGCGGCGAGGGGCTGATCGCCGAACTGATCCAGGTCGAGCGCGAGGGTGGCCAGATCACGCCGGATGAAATGGTCTCGATGGTCTTTCTACTGCTCGCGGCGGGGTCTGAGACCACCACGCACCTGATCAGCGGCTCGGCTTACGAGCTGCTCAGGAATCCCCACCTGCGCGATTGGCTCGAACAGGACTGGAGCCGGGTCGGCCTCGCCGTCGAGGAGTTCCTGCGCTTCGTCTCGCCGGTGCAGTTCTCCAAGCCGCGCTACGTGCGGCGGGATGTCGAGGTCGAGGGCGTGCGCCTGAAGAAGGGTGACCGCGTCATGGTCATGCTCGCCGCCGCAAACATGGATCCGGCGATGCATGATCGTCCCGAGCGGCTCGATCTCGAACGCAAGCCGAACCGTCACATCTCTTTCGGAACAGGGATACACTTTTGCCTCGGCCATCAACTCGCGCGAATCGAGGCCGCTTGCGCGCTGGAAGCGCTGTTCGTGCGATGGCCGAAACTTGGCTTGGCGGTCGATCCCACCGAGATTCACTGGCGCAAGCGGCCAGGCTTGCGCGCGATCGCGATGCTTCCCGTCACGTTCCAGGGCCGTGGAACACGGATGACTGCGCGCAGTGAAGCGAGCCTTGATCGTTCCGTCACTGCGGCGAGCTGAAGCGCATCCTTTCGGAAAATCTTCGTCGGTCCTGATCGATCAGGAACGGTATGCCATTCGTCCTGTTGTCACTGGCACATCGGACGCGGCAAGGGGTTCCACAGCCATCGATGTCGCGGACCGTCGCCTGAACGGGAGACAAGATCATGACCAGCAAGATGCCACCTGTTCCGCCGGAAAATCAGAGCCGCAAGGGAACCGGCGACCGCAAGCAGATGTCCGCTGATCAGACGCCACAGGGCCAGCAGCGCGCGCAAAATCCGGATCAGCAGGGCCAGCAGGGCAACATCAAGCAGAACACGACCAATCAAGGCTATCAGCAAGATCGCTGAGGAGGACGACAGCCATGTCGACATCCACCAAGACACCGAACAGCATTCGTCAGGGCGGACCAGGCGCTTCGCATGAAAACGCAAAGGCGCCGCTGGAGGTCAAGAAGCCGCCGGCCGATGACGCGCATCGCAGTCATAGCCGCGTCTCGGGGGGCGGCGGCGAGCATGACTCCCATCACCGCCACGACGCCGCCGGCAAGGGCGGAGGCAGGTAGATCATGAGCAGCAAGCAACCCAAACTGTACAGGCCGAGCGAAAAGGACATTCGCGACAATCCCCTGATCGGCGGATCGAAGGGAGCCAACATGGCAGGCGCCTCGTCCGACGATCTCGAGGATGCCTTCGGCGAGAACACGATCGAAGGCGACGTCGAGAACGACGTGAACCTCGGCGGCGGCATCGATAAGGATGTCGCGAAGCGGTTCGCCCCGAAGAGGCCGATAAGATCGGAGACCCAGAATGCAGGGCAAGAAGACCCACGAGCAGCAAGTGCGTATCCTCGAGCGCAAGCCTGACCTTCCTGATGCGCGAGAACTTGAACAGGCCGCCGGTCATAACCCGCAAGACACGCGCGTCCATCGTGCCAACCCGGAGGCTCGACACAGCGAGTTTCCGGTGAGCCGCGGCGGCCTCAACCAGGAGAGCGATCACAACAAGCACAACGATTCCGGCCAGAGCGGCCACAAGCCGCCGAAACCGACGGCGGCGCAACAGAAGCACTAATCATCGGAAGGTCACTGCAAGAGGAGAGACGGATGCCAGCTGGGCACGGCAGCAAGACGCACTTCAGATCGGGCATGCACGGCAAGGGTGATGGCACCGGCGCATTGACCGACGTGCCGAAGGACATGATCGGGGACAACATGGTCCTGTCCAACCGCGACAAGAAACAGCATTCGGACATTCGTGGCATGGACGGCAAGTCGATCCAGACCGAACAATATCAGGACCACGCAGCAAACCGGCTCGACGAGAAGCCGGAGGCCGACGAGACCTGAGAAGGGCGTTCCTCCCGCCAACTTGCGGACCGGTGTTCAGCCGGTCCGCTTTTTTGTGGGCGCAAGCTCACGCTCCCAGCCGAACACGGAGCGGCCGTCGAGATCGGGCGAGGCGGCGCGCTCGCCCGCAATGTAGGCCTCCACGGAAGGGCCGCGCGCGGTCCGCTCCAGCCGGCGTGCCTGATCGTCGAGCCGCTTGATTGCCTGCATTTCTTCCTCGCGCCCGAGCTTCGCGCTCTGAATCGCGCCTTTCAGCACCCGGATGGTCTCGTCATAGACCTTGATCGGAACGGGATAGGGATGCCGATCCTTGCCGCCATGAGCGAGCGAGAAACGCGCGGGATCCTTGAAACGATAGGGCGCGCCGTGCACGACCTCGGCGACCATCGCGAGCGAGCGCACGGTGCGCGCGCCAACGCCCGGCGTCAGCAGCAAGTCCGGAAAATCGACGGGGCCGCGCTCGGCTGCGGCCGCCAGCGTGCCGTGCAGGCGGCGCGCGAACACGTCCTTGGGCCTGACGTCGTGATGTGCGGGCATGATCAGATGCGGCAGCATGGCCTGTACCGGATCGGGCGCGGTCCCGACGAGCCGTTCGAATTCGCAGACGATGCGATCGGGGCCGAGATCGCCCAGCAAATCCAGCTGCGCGCTGCGTGAGACGTCGGCGCGATGGTCGGTGAGATTGACGATCTCGCCCTGCTGGGGACCGTCGATCGCGCTGTGCGGCGTATCGACAAAGCTCTTCAGCGCCTCGGAATGCCAGTGATAGCGTCGCGCCTGCCGCTTGTCGCCGTTCATGCCCTGCTGCACCACCGTCCATTTGCCGTCGGCGGTCACGAAGAAGCCGTGGAGATAGAGGTCGAAGCCATCCTGCACGGCCGCGCTGTCGACCTTCGCCACCAGGCGGCTGGCGCGCGTCAGCTTTGCGCCATCGAATCCGACGCGGTCGCCGAGCTGCATCAACTCATCGGGTGTCTTGCGCGAATGCTGGCCTCGGCCGCCGCAGACATAGATCCCGAGTTCGTCCTGAAGCGGCCCGAGCCCGCGCTTCAGCGCGCCGATCACGGAGGTCGTTATTCCCGAGGAATGCCAATCCATCCCCATCACGGCGCCGAACGACTGGAACCAGAACGGATGGGACAGCCGCTGCAGAAATGCATCGCGGCCGTAATGATGCACGATGGCCTGCGTGACGATCGACCCGAGCGAGGCCATGCGGCTCGCCAGCCAGGGCGGAACCCGTCCGGTGTGCAAGGGAAGATCGGCGCTGCCGCTACGTCTGGTCATGAGCGACTCAAACTAGCCCAGTTCGGTCTCGGTTGCACCAGGGGAATGCTGCGTTGCAGGAGGCGGGGGAGCGAAGCCGGCCGCAAGGCGTTGTGCGGGCTACCGCAAAGGCAACGAGGCAAGACAACGAGGAATGGCGATGCATTGGCAGGCCCTGATGGCCGACATCGACAGGATGTTTGGCTGGATACCATCTTGGTTCGTCGGCCTCAGCCTGGTCGTCGGCGCGATCCTGCTCGCGCTATCGCTCTACCGGCTCGCCACATGGCTGCTGAACCGCGCCTTTGGAACCCGCCTTCCGCTGCTCAGCGTATTCATCGCGCGCACGTCGGGCCCGGCTCAGCTGGCGCTATGCCTGGCAGCCGTCGCTTTGGTCTTGCCGCTGGCGCCGCTCGACGACCCGATCCGAACGGGGCTGATGCGCCTGTTCGTCTTAGCCGTCATCGCCCTGATCGGCTGGATCTCGATCAGGATCGTCGACATGAGCGCGGCGCGCTACCTGCAGAATTTTCGCGATGTCACCGAGAATTTCGTCGCGCGCAAGCACGTGACGCAGGTCCGCGTGTTCAAGCGCGTCACCGACACCATCATCGTCATCATCACGGTGTCCACGGCGCTGATGACGTTCGATTCGGTGCGACAGTACGGCGTCAGCCTGTTCGCCTCCGCAGGTGCCGCCGGTATCATCGTCGGTCTTGCCGCGCGGCCGCTGCTGAGCAACCTGATCGCGGGCCTGCAGATCGCGATCACCCAGCCGATCCGCATCGAGGACGCCGTGATCATCGAGAACGAGTGGGGCTGGGTCGAGGACATCGCCTCGACCTATGTCGTGATTCGGCTGTGGGACTGGCGCCGCATGGTGGTGCCGCTGTCCTATTTCATCGAGAAGCCGTTCCAGAACTGGACACGCGACACCGCATCCCTGATCGGCGTGATTGCGCTCCATGTCGATTATCGCGCCGACGTTGCGCGCATCCGGCGCTGGCTGGAGGAGGCGGTGAAGCAGTCCAAGCTCTGGGACGGGGCGGTGGTCAATCTTCAGGTGATCGACGCGGATGCGCGCACCATCGAGCTGCGGGCGCTGGTCAGCGCGCGGAACGCGCCGCAATCCTGGGACCTGCGCTGCGAGATCAGGGAAAAGCTCATAGCCTTCATTCGCGATGAGATGCCGGAAGCGCTGCCGCGCGAGCGCGCGATCCTGATCCCATCAGGCGGCGACGATCCTCACTTCCTGCATTCCACTCCGCCGGAGCCGAGGCGCGCAAGTGCGCGGAATTGATTGAGTGGTGGCGGGACGACGCTAGGCAGCGCCTGCCACGGCGGCTTGTCCGCCGGCGCGCGGGCGCGGCTTGCGCAGCTTCCGCCGGGCCCAGATCAAGAGACCCGTCGACAGCAGCGTCAGAAGCGCGACCGAGGTGACGACATTGAGCGGCGAGGCGATCAGGGCCGACCAGTTTCCCTCGTGGATCAGGCGCGGCCAGTTGCGCGGCAGTGCCGTGACACCGCTCGCATTGATGGTGTAGGCGCGCAGCTCGCCATCATCGTAGATCCGCGCCATCGCGCGGCCGCCGCGCGTGCCGATCGAGATCACGTGGGTGAGGTCGTGCTGGTCCGCGACCATGCGAACAGCCTCGGGAAGGGCAATTGGACGTCCGCCGCCCGCGGGAGCGGCTCCGTTCTGAAACGTCAGGCCGAACGCCATGCACAGGCCGGTCAGCGGGCTGAGCAGGATCAGCGGCAGCGTGAACCATGCCGTCCCCTTGTGCCATCCCGAGAGCGTGTTGCGCAGCCGAGGCAATCCCATGGCGATGCCGAGCAGCAGGACGATCACCATGGCGAGCGTCGAGGCCGTCACCAGCCAGGCCTGCCCCATGAGACGCTCATGCGTGAATCGCGCCCAGAGGAACACATTCGACAGGGTCGAACTCGCCGAGGCGACTTCGCCGGTTGCAAGATCGATCGCCGGCACGTTGCTGCCTTGCAGTGTCATGCTGCGGCTGCCGGCGTTGAGTGAGAGCCCGCGCGCCTTGCCCTCGGGATCGTACCGCTTCACCAGCTCGATGACGCGACCAGGGTCGATCGCAGGGCCGCCAATGCCACGCGTTTGCACGAGGGGCTCGAATGACAGAACCAGGCCGGTGGCGATGATCACGAACAGCGGGAGGGCGAAGACCAGGGTGATCCAGCGATGGAGTCTCAACAAGGCGGGCTTGCTCATTCGTCGTCCTCAGTGTTCTCTCGACCGTGCTCGCGCAGAGCCGTGCAAAACACAAATGACGCTTTGTCCATGTTGTTGCGTTGATTTGCAGCAACCGGAAATAAAGTTCGCTGCAGCATGCGCTCGTCTGAGGACGGACCCTCACTGTGCGCGGATATTGGCCGCCTTCAGCACCGGCTCCCATTTGGTCGCCTCGCTGTGCATGTAGGCGTCAAACTCCTTGGCGGAGGAGCCGACCGGCGTTGCGCCGATCTTGTCCAGCGTCGACAGCACGCCTGGATCCTTCAGCGCCGCTTTCATGTCGGTTTCGAGCTTCGCGACGATCTCGGGCGGCATCCTGGCCGGGCCAAGCACGCCCCACCAGACCGAGACGTCATAGCCGGGCACGCCGGCTTCTGCGACCGTCGGAACGTTCGGCAGCGCCTTGGAGCGCTCGGCCGAAGTGACCGCGAGCGCGCGCACCGGGCCGCCCTCGAGCTGGCCGATCGCTTCGGCGAGCGGATTGATGCTGAGCGGGATCTCGCCCGATATCACGGCCGTCAGCGCCGGCGCGCCACCCTTGTAGGGGATCGCGACGATCTTGGCGCCGGACATGTGCTTGAGCAGTTCACCGGCGAGATGCGCCGAGGTGCCGTTGCCGGACATGCCGTAGGAGAGCTTGTCCGGCTCCTTCTTCGCCGCGGCGAGGAGATCACCGAGCGTCCTGTAGGGACTGTCCTTGGCCACGACGATCGCAAGCGGAGAGGAGGCGACCTCCGTGATGGCAGTGAAATCCGTGAAGGTGTCGTAGGGCACGCTCGGATAGATGAACTGGTTCAGGGGATGGCCACTCGCGACAAGAATGAGCGTGTAACCATCCGGCGCGGCCTGCGTCAGCGCCTGCGAGGCGACGATGCCGCCCGCGCCGGGACGATTGTCGATGACCGGCTGCTGGCCCCAGGTCTTGGCCAGCGCCTGGCCCAGGGTGCGCGCGAGCACATCGACCGCGCCGCCGGCGGCGTAAGGGACCAGAATGTGGACCGGCTTGCTCGGATAAGTTTCGGCAGCCTGCGCGGCGGAGCCCAGCAGCAGGCCGGCACCCAGCATCAGCCCGCCGATCGCCTTGTTCAAACCCAGCATTTTCCAAGCACTCCTTGAGGGCATTCGTGCGCCAACGGCGGTCTCCAGGCCTCGTCTTGGACGCCGTCCGGTTTTTGTTGACGAGACCTGATCTTTTGTACGATAGTACAAATCACATGGTACGCAAGCCCACCAGCAAGGAAGCGGCCCGCAAGCCGAATATGCGCGAGGCAATCCTCGCCGCGGCCGAGGAGCTGTTCGCCACCAATGGCTTCAACGCCGTCTCGGTGCGCGACATCGCGCAAGCCGCCGGGGCCAATCCCGGCAGCGTGACCTATCATTTCAAGACCAAGGACGGTCTGCTGCTGGAGATCTATCGGCGCCATTGCGGGCCGATGAACCTGCGCCGTTCGGAACTGCTGGCGGCCGCGCGGCGCGTGCGCGATCTCCAGGACCGGCTGGAAGCGATCGTGCGCGCCTATGTGGTGCCTGCTTTCACCTCGGGCAGCGACCTTGCCGGCGGCGGAGCACGCTTCACGCGGCTGCGCGCGGTGATGTCGGCCGAAGGCAACGAGGTCGCGCGCAAGATCATCGCGCAGACTTTCGACGACACCAGTCACGCCTTCATCGATGCGATTCACGAAAGCCTGCCGCACATTCCGCGCACCGACATCGTCTGGCGCAGCCATTTCCTGCTCGGCGCGCTCTATTATTCGCTGGTGACGCCGGATCGCGTCTCGCGCCTGTCGCGCGGCGAGGCCGACGGCGGCGACGCCGCCAATGCCATCGAGCAGCTGGTGCAGGCGACGGTTGCATCGTTCCAGGCGCCGCCGCTCGATCATGCCGCGCCGGCGCGGCGGCGGCCGGTCGTCAGCAGCAAAACTTGAAAGAAGCGGCATCGCTTTCGGCAGTTCACCTGATGACGATGATGTACACGCCGACCATTCCGCCGCCCGATCCGAACACGCGCACGCCCAAGTTCAAGCTGCCCAAATTGTCCTGCGATGCGCATTGCCATATCTTCGGGCCGGGCGCGAAATATCCTTACGCGCCTGACCGCTCCTACACGCCGCCGGATGCGCCGCTTGAGGATTTCAGGACGCTCCATGCCAAGATCGGCGTCGAGCGCGCGGTCATCGTCAATGCCAGCGTGCACGGCACCGACAACACGGTGGCACTCGACGCCATCGCGCAGAGCAACGGCGCCTACCGCGCCGTCGCCAATATCGACGACACCATCACCGAGCGCGGGCTTACCGTGCTGCACGAGGGCGGCTTCCGCGGCTGCCGGTTCAATTTCGTCCGCCATCTCGGCGGCGTGCCCGACAAGCGCGCGTTCGACCGCGTCATCGCCATGGTCGCGCCGCTCGGCTGGCATATCGACCTGCATTTCGACGCGATCGACCTGCCTGACTATGCCGACATGCTGGCGAGGCTGCCGCTCAGCTACACGATCGACCATATGGGACGTGTGAAGGCTTCCGAGGGGCTCGACCAGCTTCCGTTCAGGATCCTGATCGAGCTGATGCAGCGCGACGAGAAATGCTGGGTCAAGATCTGCGGTTCGGAGCGCGTATCCTCGGCTGGCCCGCCCTTTACCGATGCGGTGCCGTTCGCACGAAAGATCGTCGAGACCGCGCCCGACCGTGTCATGTGGGGCACTGATTGGCCGCACCCCAACGTCAAGGTGATGCCGAACGATGGCGATCTCGTCGACCTGATCCCGCTGTTCGCGCCGGAGCCGGAGCTCCAGCAGAAGATTCTCGTCGCCAACCCTGCGCGTCTGTTCGAGTTCGATCGATGACAGCAATGGCGATCGACAAGCCGCGCGGGCGCGCCTGGTGGAAGGAGCTCTGGATCCAGGTGCTCATCGCCATGGCGGCCGGCATCGCGCTCGGGATGGTCAGCCCCGAGACGGGCGCCAAGATGCAGCCGCTTGGCGACGCCTTCATCAAGGCGATCCGGATGCTGATCGCGCCGATCATCTTCTGCACCGTCGTGCATGGCATCGCCCATATGGCGGATATGGCGCGGGTCGGGCGCGTCGCCGTGAAAGCGATCGTCTATTTCGAGATCATGACCACGATCGCTCTGATCATCGGTCTCGTCGCCGTGAACCTCATGCGGCCCGGCGTCGGCATGAACATCGATCCCGCCAGCATCAATGCCAGCGCGATCGAGCCTTACGTGAAACAGACCGGCGCGATCGGCTTCGTCCCGTTCCTGATGAACATCGTGCCCGCGACCTTCGTCGGTGCTTTCGCCGAAGGCCATATCCTCCAGGTGCTGTTCATCTCCGTGCTGTGCGGTTTCGCGCTGGTGCAGCTCGGCGATCGCGCGGTGCCGCTGATCAATCTGCTCGACCTTGCTGGGAAAATGGTGTTCGCCGTCGTCGGCTTCGTGATGTGGGCGGCGCCGATCGGCGCGTTCGGAGCCATCGCGTTCACGGTCGGCAAGTTCGGCGTGGGTTCGCTGGCTTCGCTCGGCAAGCTGCTCTGTGGTTTCTATCTCACCTGCGTCATCTTCATTATCGTGGCGCTCGGGCCGGTGGCGCGGCTTTGCGGCTTCTCGCTGCTCAAGCTGATCCGCTATATCTGGGAAGAGCTGTTGATCTGTATCGCCACCACGTCGTCCGAGACGGTGTTGCCGCGGATGCTGACCAAGCTGGAGAAGGCGGGTTGCGAGAAGAGCGTGGTGGGAATGGTGATCCCCACCGGCTACTCCTTCAATCTCGATGGCACCTGCCTTTACCTCGCCGCGGCCTCGGTGTTCCTGGCGCAGGCGACCAACACGCCGCTCGGGCTCGCCGAGCAGATCGAGCTCTTGCTGATCCTGCTCGTGACCTCCAAGGGCGCGGCGGGGATCGCGGGGGCCGCCTTCGTCGTGCTGGCGGCGACGCTGTCGGCCACCGGCACCATTCCGGTGACGAGCGTTGCGCTGGTACTCGGCATCCACCGCCTGATGTCGCAGGGACTGACGCCGACAAATCTGATCGGGAACGCGGTCGCGACCATCGCCATTGCCAGATGGGAAGGGGCGCTCGATGGCGCACGCCTGAGACGCGTGCTCGACGGCGAGGAACGGGCGGCCGTCGCGGCTTGAGGAACTTGCTGCCTGCATGAGGCAGGCAGCCTTATGCTTACGAACGAAAGAGGGGAGTTCGTCCCATGAAGACAGGTCTCGTGGTCACCGCCCATCCCGGCGATTTCGTCTGGCGCGCAGGCGGCGCCATCGCGCTGCATGCGAAGAAGGGTTATCGCATGAAGATCGTCTGCCTGTCCTTCGGCGAGCGTGGCGAGAGCCAGTTCGCCTGGAAGGAGAAGGGCGCGACGCTGGAATCGGTCAAGGCCGGCCGCAAGGACGAAGCGGAGCGGGCGGCGAAGCTCTTGGGCGCGGAGATCGAGTTCTTCGACTGCGGCGACTATCCCCTGAAGCTCACCGAATCGCATTTCGATCGCATGGTCGACATCTATCGCGAGCTCAATCCAAGCTTCGTGCTGACGCATGCGCTCGAAGATCCCTATAATTTCGACCATCCGAACGCGGCGCATTTCGCTCAGGAGACGCGCGTGGTTGCACAGGCGATGGGCCACAAGCCCGGTGCGCAGTACAAATATTCCGCGCCCCCGGTGTTCCTGTTCGAACCGCACCAGCCCGAGCAGTGCAATTACAAGCCGGACACGATCCTCAAGATCGACGAGGTCTGGAAGGAGAAGTACGAGGCGTTCCAGATCCTGGCCGCACAGAAGCACCTCTGGGGCTATTACGAGCGCGTTGCGCTGAACCGCGGCATCCAGGGCAGCCGCAACACCGGCTTGCCGATGACCTATGGCGAAGCCTATCAGCGTCTGTTCCCGACTGTCGCGGAGGAGCTGGCATGAAGCCGGTCGTCGTCCGCAACATCAAGCGAGCCGATCCAGCCGCGATGGCGGAATACGGCGTCTCGACCGTGCACGAGGCTTATGGGCGCATCGGCCTGATGAAGCCCTACCTGCGGCCGGTCTGGCCGGGCGCGGCAATTGCCGGGCCTGCCGTCACGGTGTTGGCGCAGCCCGGCGACAACTGGATGATCCATGTCGCCGTCGAGCAGTGCAGAAAAGGCGACATTCTCGTCGTCGGCTGCACCACCGACAACACCGACGGCATGTTCGGCGAACTGCTGGCGACCTCGCTGCAGGCGCGGGGCGTGCAGGGGCTGATCATCGATGCCGGCTGCCGCGACGTCAAAGCCCTGCACGAGATGAAGTTTCCGGTGTGGTCGCGCGCGGTCTCGGCCAAGGGCACGGTCAAGGCGACGCTCGGCTCGGTCAACGTCCCCGTGGTCTGTGCCGGCGTCAATGTCGATCCCGGCGACATCATCGTGGCCGATGACGATGGCGTGGTCGTGGTGGCGAAGCGCCATGCGGCTGAAGTTGCCGAGAAGGCGAAGAAGCGTAACGCGGATGAGGGCGGCAAGCGCACGCGCCTCGCCTCGGGTGAGCTGGGTCTCGACATGTACAACATGCGTGAGGCGCTGGCGAAAGCCGGGCTCGTCTATGTCGATAATCCCGAGGACGTTTGAGGCGGAGCGGGCGGATGGATCGTGTCAAGCTGACGGCCGTGCTCGGCAATCACCCCCACGTCCAGGCGGTGAAGAGTGGCGCGCTGCGCTCCGATCTTTTTGACCTGGACTTCATCGCCTACAGCCCGACCAACACCGCGTTCAAGCCGATGGTGCGGGAGGAGGCCTTCGACGTCTGCGAGATGGCGATCGTCACCTTTCTGATGGCGAAGGCTCACGGCAAGCCGCTGGTGCTGCTGCCGGCGACCATGCTCGGCCGTTTCCAGCATTCTTATGCGCTCTACAATCCCGCGCGGGGAAGGCTCGGTCCGTCCGACCTCGAAGGCAAGCGCGTCGGCATCCGCTCGTTCACGACGACGACCGGCGCCTGGATCAGGGGGATTCTCGCCAACGACTACGGCGTGAATCTCGACAAGATCCGCTGGATCACCTTCGAGGACCCGCACGTGGCCGAATATGTCGACACCACCGAGCGCGCTCCGAAGGACAAGAAGGTCCTGCAGATGCTGCTCGACGGCGAGCTCGACGCCGTGCTTGGCGAGACCTCCGACAACCCCAGGCTCACACCTCTGTTTGCCGATCCGGCCGCGGAAGCCGCCAGATGGTACGCCAAACGCGGCGTCGTGCCGGTCAATCACCTCGTAGTCGTGACCGAGCAGCTGGCGAAATCGCGCCCCGACGTGGTCGCGGGTGTCTATGATCTGCTCAAGCGGAACAAGGAGCAGATGGGACCTGCGGCAACGCCCGATCTGGTCCCGTTCGGTGTCGAGGCCAACCGGAAGCCGCTCGAGCTGATCGTCGACTATGCGTTTCAGCAGGCGCTGATCCCGCGCCGGTATGCGGTCGAGGAGCTGTTCGACCAGACGACGGGAGGATTGAATTGATGGCGGATCCGAAGCGATGGCAGATCGGGCTGGTCGGTTATGGCGAAGTCGGCCGGATTCTGGCCGAGGATTTGCGCCAGCAGGACATCAAGGTGTCCGCCTATGACATCAAGCTCGGAACCGAGCAGGGCGCTTCGCTGAAGGAGCATGCGGCAAGATTCGGCGTGGCGCTCGCGGCCTCTCACGCGGAGCTGACGGCGAAATGCGATTTCGTCATCTCCGCTGTCACTGCCAGCCAGGCCGTGCCGGTGGCAAAGGCCTGCGCGGCCGCGATCAACCAGGGCACCTGGTTTCTCGATTTCAACTCGGCCTCTCCCGGCGCCAAGCAACGCGCCGCGGCCCTGGTCGATGGCGGAGGCGGTCGCTATGTCGAGGGCGCGGTGATGACCTCGGTGCCGCCTTATCGCATCAAGGTGCCGCTGCTGCTCGGTGGTCCCGGCGCGAGGGAGCTGGAGCCGCTGCTGAACGCGATCGGCTTTGCCGCGAAGGTCGCCAGCGACAAGTTAGGTGTGTCCTCGGCGGTGAAGATGTGCCGCAGCATCATGATCAAGGGTCTCGAGGCCATGGTCATCGAGAGTTTCACGACCGCGCGCGCCTATGCGGTCGAGGATGCGGTGCTGGCCTCGCTCGCAGAGACGTTCCCCGCGATCGACTGGGAGAAGCAGGGCGCCTACTTCTTCCAGCGCGTGATCGAGCACGGTCGCCGGCGGGCCGAGGAAGTGCGTGAGGTCGCCGAGACCGTGCGCGACGCCGGGTTGACGCCATGGTCGGCGCAGGGCACGGCCGAGCGGCAGGCCTGGATCGCAGATCTCGCCGATGAAGGTCTGTTCGGCGCGCGGGGCACCAAGGAGTTCGCCCGCAGCGCTGATTGGCGGACCGAGGCCGACCGGATATTGGCGAAGATCAGGCGCTGACGCCGAACCTCTGTGGTCAGCTCAAGACCTCGCTGCCGTCGCGATAGTTCGAGATTTCGTCGCGGGCGAGCTCGATCGCATCAACCAGGCTCTTGGCCTTGCGCACGACCAGCTCCTTGGCGGGCGCGGTGCGGAACTCGGCGAGGATCATGCGGATGCACTTGTCGGCAGTATCGAGCGTCCAGAGCGCGCGCGTCATGTCGTCCTGTGTATGGATGGCCGAGATATTGAGGTCCGACAGGACTTCGCCGATTCCGTTCAATCGCTTGACAGCCGTTTCCGCAGGCGTGTTGGCGCGAATGGAGCGATCATCGGTGCTACTGAATGCGTTGAACATAGAAGTGCTTTCTCGCTGAAGCCAGATGGTTCAGAGCGTCTCTTGATATGATCCTGATGGCCTCTTGTGCAATGCGCACAGCTACGGTCCGGGATTCTACCGGGCTCGGTTTCGGGCAAGAATCGGCTGTGAAATCAGCGCGAAACGACCCGGTCATCGGCTGCCTGTCGCGACGATTTTACCGCTGGACGTCCGAGTGGAACGGCATTCAGCTCTCGGGCCGGAACAGAGCGGGTCGCGGCCGGACAAACGTCTGCCGGCCGCTCTTGAAACCCATGACGACATCAGGCAGCTCGGCGATGGCAAAGCGGCTATCCCTCGTGTCGAGCACGATGAGATCGGCGGGATTGCCGGGCTTGATGCCGTAATCGTCAAGGTTCATCAGCCGCGCCGGCTGCTCGGTCACGAGGTCGAGACAGACGTCGAAATCGCTCACCGCGGCGTGCGCGACGTTGGCGTAGAAGTTCGCCATCCGCAGCAGCGATGCGTCGCCGAACGGCGTGAAGGGATTGAGCACGTTGTTGGTCGCAACCGAGCACACGACGCCGTCGCCCGCGAGCTTGTGGGCGAGAGTCAGCCCGCGCGGCGCGTTGTGGCTGGCGTCGCGCCCCATCAGGTAGAGATCGGTCGCAGGCAGCACCGTGACGGCGACGCCCGCTCTTGTCAGTTGCGCGGTGGCCGCCTTCATCCGTTCCGGCGGCAGGGCCGAGAGTTTCGTCGCATGGCCGATCGCGACCCGTCCGCCATAGTCGCGCCGCTCGGTCTGCCGGCAGACCTCGTCGAGATGCCACCAGGAGGGATCGAGATCGAAATCCAGATGAAGGTCGACGTCGACGTCGAAGTCCTGGGCGAGGTCGAAGATGCGCTCGAGATGCGCGGTCGGATCGGTGTCCATGTAGGGACAGCCGCCGATCACGTCGCCGCCGTCGTGCAGCGCTTGAACCAGCAGCTCGTCGCTGCCGGGGTCGTTGGTCAGGCCTTCCTGCGGGAAGACGCAGAGCGACAGGTCGATCGCCCAGGCATAATCGCGCTTCAGCGCCTTGACTGCCTCGAAGCCACGCAAACCGATGCGGGGGTCGATCTCGACATGCGTACGCATCCGCGTCGTGCCGTTCACGATGGCGCGCTCGAGCACCCGCGCGCCGCGCGCGTAGACGTCCTCGACCGTAAAATCCTTCTTCATTCCCGCGACGGCGCGGATCGCTTCCGAGACGCTGCCGTGGTTTTGCCCGCAGCGGCCGAGCAGACAGGCCTTGTCGAGATGGATGTGGGTGTCGACGAAGCCGGGCAGGGCGAGGTTCCCGCCGAGGTCGATCTCCACCGCCTCGCAGGCGAGCTTCGGCTCGATCGCGGCGATCCGGCCGGCTTTCACGCCGATGTCGACGGGTGCGGCGGATGATCGCAACAGCGCGTTACGGAAGATCAGGTCAAAGGCGGCTTGGGTGTTCATGGCATCGAATTCAGCTGTGACAGCCTAGCCGAAGCTCGCGCAGCGGGCAGCTCCAGATTGTGTGCAGTTATACCGCGCAATTGTTCAAAAAATATGCATGCACTTTGAGCCATGGATCGTAGAATGCCGGCATCCCGGAGAACCCAGATGTCCACCCCCGCAAAAGCCGAACGTCCGATGGCCGACGCCGAGATTGTCGAAGCCTATCTCACCGCCTCGATGATACCAGATCCCGATGCCGCCGCGGCCTATATGAAGCCGGGCATGGTGATCACGTTCACCGGCGGACGCGAGTTCGATCATCCGCGCGGGCCGACTGGCTTCAACGCCAAACGCTATCGCTGGGTCAAGAAGAAGATGGACCGGTTCGATGTCTGTCCCGGCAAGGACGAAACCGTGGTCTACAGTGTCGGCACGCTCTATGGCGAGTGGATGGACGGCACGCCGTTCGAAGGCAATCGCTATGTCGATCGCTTCGTGGTCAAAGACGGCCAGATCGTGAAGATGGACGTCTGGAACGACAGCGCCGAGCGCATCCTCGTGCAGCGTGGCATCGAGGCCTAACCTCTCCGCGCCACCTTCGGCAGCTTGACCACGCGATGGCCGGCCTCTTCGTCGGCGTAGGGCGCCAAAATATCGAGTAAGTCCCGGCCACGTTGCGGAGCAGGGGCCACGAGCGCGCGAGTGGCGACTGAATCCAGGTGATGGCGCATCAACTCCATCACCTTGGCCGCGTCGCCCTTGGCAAGCGCAGCAATGATGGCGCGATGCTCGTTGATGGCGCATTCGGTCGAATGCGGCCGGCTGTAGAGTGACAGGGTCAGACAGCAGCGATAGGCGACTTCGCTGACATAGCGCACCAGGATCGGGCTGTTCGTCATGTGCGCGAGCAGGATGTGGAATTCGGTCGCGAGCCGGATCGAGACCGCGTCCGTGCCGTCACGGGCGCGGTCCTCGGCATCGACATGGGCGTTCAGCTCGGCGATCTGAGCCTTGGTCAGCTTGCCGGCGAGCTGGCGCACGACCAGGCGCTCGAGCTCGATGCGGATGTCGAAGGCATCGCGCGCCTCCTGCCAGCTCGGCGTCGCCACCACCGCGATGCGGTTGCGGCGCAGCTCGACCAGGCCTTCGGCGGCGAGTTGCCCCAGCGCGTGGCGGGCGATGGTGCGGCTGACGCCGAAGCGCTCGCCGAGCGCGTCCTCGGGCAGCTTGGCGCCGGGCTCCAGCGCCTGCTCGATGATCGCGCGCCGCAGCGCGCGGCAGATCACGCTGACCTTGTCCGACGATTCAGAGCTCTTGCTGCTTGCGCGCGCCGCCATCGGCGAATCCTTCAGGAGAGGGCGAAGGTCCTCTTTAGCACAGCCTGACGGTAATCGGCGCTCCAATTGCATGCAGTTTGGAGCCGGGATTGCCTAAATCGAATCCGGCCTTCCGGCGCGGAGAGGTGGCCAGGCCATTGAATTCGCTGGGCGCGGGAGCTGGCATCCAGCTTGCATGCACTTTGGCTGTGATGCGCATGCAACCGAACGCTCAATTTGACGGCCGGCCCGTTCCCGAAGGCGCCGCCGCAACCGCGATCGAGCTGTCCGAGGCTTCCGTGACCTTCGGGCGCGGGGACCGCGCCGTGCCGGCTCTGTCGAAGACCACCCTCAAGATCGCCGACGGCGAGTTTGTCGCACTGGTCGGCCCTTCCGGATGTGGCAAATCGACCATTTTGCGTCTCGTCAGCGGCCTGGTGCAGCCGACCAGCGGCGTCGTCATCGTCGGCGGTCGCGAGGTCGCGGCGCGGGCGATGCGGGTCGGCATGGCGTTCCAGAATCCGACCATGCTGCCGTGGATGACGATCGAGCGGAACATCATGCTGCCGCTGAAGATCGTCGAGCCGTTTCGCTCGAACTTCCGCAAGCTGCGCAAGACGGAGTTTCGCGACAAGGCCAATGCGCTGCTGGAGCAGGTCGGTCTCAAGGGCTTTGGCAGCCGCTACCCCTGGCAGCTCTCCGGCGGCATGCTCCAGCGCGCCAATCTGTGCCGCGCGCTGATCCATGAGCCGCGCATGCTGCTGCTGGACGAGCCGTTCGGCGCGCTCGACCAGTTCACCCGCGAGGAGCTGTGGGCGATCCTCCAGACCCTCTGGATGACGCACAAGCCGACCGTGCTGCTGGTGACCCACGATCTGCGCGAGGCTGGCTTCCTGGCTAGCCGCATCTGCGTGATGAGCGCGCGGCCCGGTCGCATCCTCGACGACAGCCGTGTGGACTTCGCGCGGCCGCGCACCGTGCCGATGACTTTCGAGCCGGATTTCGTCGCGTTGAACCAGAAGCTGCGTGCCTTCATCGAGGACGCACGGAGCGCAGCCCTACAGGGGACAGGCTGATGTTCGGGATCGATGTCAGGCAGAAGGCGTGGTCGGCGGGGCTGATCGTGCTGTTCTTCGTCGCCTGGGAATTGTTCTGCCTGATGACGGGCATGTCCGATCTGGTGCTGCCGCGTCCCTCGCAGGTGTTCGTGACGCTGGTCCAGCGCTTTCCAGTGCTGTGGCCGCACATCGTGCAGACGCTGGCCACCACCATGCTCGGCTTCGTGCTCGGCGTCGCGCTCGGTGTTGCCCTCGGTGCCATCATCGGCGTCTCCAAGACGGCCTATGACACCTGCTATCCGCTTTTGATCGGCTTCTCATCGATCCCCAAGGTCGCGGTGGTGCCGATCTTCGTGCTGTGGTTTGGCTCCGGCACCGTGCCGGCGGTGCTGACCGCGCTGTCGATCTGCTTCTTTCCGATCGTCGTCAACATCGCGACGGGGCTTGCGACCACCGAGCCCGAGCTCGAGGACGTCTTGAAGGCGCTCGGCGCCAGCAAGCTCGACATCCTCTGGAATGTCGGTCTGCCCCGGACCATGCCGTTCTTCTTCGCCTCGCTGAAGGTCGCGATCTCCTACGCCTTCGTCGGCGCGGTGCTGTCGGAAACGGTCGCCTCCAACCGCGGCATTGGCAACGTCATGATGACCGCGTCCTCCAATTTCAACGTGCCGCTGGTGTTCGCCGGCCTCTTCGTGCTCGCCGGCCTCGGCGTCGCGCTCTACGTCGTGTTCTCGCTGATCGAGGGGCAGGTCACCGGCTGGGCCACGCGCAAGAACGACGTGATTGCCACCTGATTTTCAAACCGTCACGCAACGAAGCTTGAGGAGGTCTCGATGATGAGAAAAGTGACTGCAGCGCTGTTGGGATTGGCCCTGTCCACGGGGGCCGCGATGGCTCAGGAGACCACGATCAAGTTCACGCTGGGCTGGAAGACTCAAGGCAGCGATGCCGCTTTCTTCTATGCCAAGGACCACGGCTTCTTCAAAGAGGAAGGCCTGAACGTTGTCATCGACCAGGGCGAGGGCTCCGGCGCCACCGTCACGCGCATCATGTCGGGCGCCTATGACGCCGGCTTCGGCGACGTCAACGCCATCATCCAGAATGCCTCTACCAAGCCGCAGGAGGCGCCCGTCATGGTCTACATGATGTGGAACCAGCCGCCGTTCGCGATCGTCGCCAAGAAGACCAGCGGCATCAACACCATCAAGGATTTCGAGGGCCACACCCTCGGCGGCGCGCAGGGCACGCCGACGACGCGGCTGTTGCCGGTGTTCACGCGCAAGAATGGCCTCGACAACGAGAAGATCAAGATCTCCAACATGGCGCCGAACCTGCAGGAGCCGATGCTGATCAAGGGCGATATCGAAGGAGCGCTCGTCTTCAACATCACCAGCTATTTCAACCTCGTGCTCAATCGCCAGGATCCGGACAAGGACTTCAAATGGTTCTCGTTCGGTGAATACGGCCTCGATCTCTATTCGAACGGCGTGATGGTCTCGAAGAAGCTGATCGCGTCGAACCCGAAGGCGGTCGCGGGCCTCGTGCGCGCCATCAACAAGGGCGCCATCGCGGTCGCCAAGGACCAGAATGCCGGCATGAAGGCGGCGTTGAACTACGACAACCTCATCAATGCCGATGTCGAGAAGCGCCGGCTGCAATATTCCTACGAGAAGCTGATCGTCTCGCCAGAGATGAAGGAGATCGGCATCGGCGACATCAAGGATGACCGCATGACCCGGGCCATCGGCATCGTGGTCGAAGGCTATCAGCTCGCCCGCGCGCCGACGCCGGGAGAGGTGTTCTCTCGCGAGTTCCTGCCGCCGCGCGCTGAGCGGGAGCTGGTATATACTGCCAACTGAATGTGGAGAGATGGTCATGGCCGCGGAGATTTCGGCAACCAGCCTGTTCCGTGGCCCTGATCGCGGCGTCAGCGAGAATGTCGTGCTGCGGCACGACGGCGGCGTCATCACCGACGTCTCGGAGGGGGCGGGGGCTGCGCGCGGCCCGCGCTCCCTCGTCGTTCCGGCCTTCGTCAACGCGCACGACCACGCCCGTGCCACAGCGTCGTCATTCGGCGCGGTCGGCATGCCCCTGGAAAGCTGGATCCTGCGCACCGCGCTCGGCACGCCGGTCGATCCCTACCTGACTGCAGCCTCCGCACTGGCCCGTTCCGCAAGGGCCGGCTGCGCGGCCATGATGGTGCACTACACCCGCCCGAGCGGGACGATGCCTTTGCTCGATGAAGCGAAGGCGGTTGCGAAAGCGGCGTCGGACGTCGGCATCCGCATGGCCTTTGCGATCGCGGTGCGCGACCAGAACCCGATCGTCTATGGCGATGCCGAGCCGGTGCTTTCCGGTCTGTCGCGCGACGACCGCAGGACCATCGAAGACTTGTTCGTCCGCGCGCCGCTGTCGCCAGCGGCCTATATCGAGCTGACCGACGCCATTGCCGCTTCCATCGCGGGCCCGATGGTCGACGTGCAGCTCGGGCCCGCCGGCGTGCAATGGTGCTCGAAACCGCTGCTGGAAGCGGTGGCCGAGAACTCGGCGCGGACGGGCCGTCGCATCCACATGCATCTCTTGGAGACCGTCTACCAGCGCGCCTGGGCCGACCAGAACTTTCCGGGCATGGTTGCCTATCTGCGCGATATCGGCTTCCTCTCGGAGCGGCTGACGCTGGCGCATTGCATTCACGCCCGTCCGGACGAGCTCGAGATGATTGCAGCCTCGGGTGCGCGCATCGTCACCAATTTCAGCTCGAACATGCACCTGCGCTCAGGCCTCGCCCCGATCGCCGCCGCGCACAAATGCGGCTGCTCCATTGCGGTCGGTGTCGATGGGCTGGCGCTGGACGAGGATGACGACATCTTGCGCGAGATGCGACTGGTGCAGATGATCCACGGCGGCCTCGGCTTCAAGGCGACATGGACGCCGGCCGAGCTGTTCTCCCTGGCCATCCGCAATGGGCGCCGTGCGACCGGCGCGCCCGGGAGTGGGGAGCTCGTCGCCGGCAGCCCTGCCGACTATGTCGTGATCGATCTCGATCGGCTCGACCGGGATCGGATCATGCCGGTCGATCCCATGACCTTGCTGTTTGCGCGCGGCAACGCCTCGCTGGTGAAGGAGGTCGTGGTTGCCGGCAAGACGATCGCCGGCGATGGCGTGTGTGCGGGTGTCGACCTGCCGGCCATCGAGCAAGAGTTGCGAGCGATGTACCGCGCCAATGTCGGCAAGCTCGAAAGCTTCAGGCAGATGTGGTCGCCGCTGTCGGAGCGGGTCACCGGCTGGTTCGAGCAACAGCTCACCTGCGAATAGGAGCGGGGCGCAACGCCCGCGCCGGTCTCGCCGATATCAAACTGCGATAGCTGATAAGCGGAACCTCGTCTGGCGAACGGTCCGACTCTGCGCTATCACGCCCTGGGCCGCGCGCCAGCGCTGCCGATATCTGTCAAGGAGCCCCCGATGCGTCTTCCTACCATCTTTCTGGCCGTCACATGCCTTGCAGGCGCAGCTTCGGCTGAAGATCTCACGGGCACGCTCCAGAAGGTCAAGGAGACCAAGAAGATCACGCTCGGCTATCAGGAGGCGTCGGTCCCGTTCAGCTATCTCGACGGCAACCAGAAGCCGGTCGGCTTCGCCATGGACATCTGCCTCAGGATCGTCGATGCCGTGAAGAAGCAGCTTGGCATGCCCGACATCGCCGTCGAAACGCTCGCGGTGACCTCGTCGAACCGCATCCCCCTGATGGTCAACGGCACGCTCGATCTGCACTGCTCGGCGACCACGAACAACGCCGACCGCCAGAAGCAGGTCGCCTTCACCAACACGCACTTCCTCAGCGCGACGCGCTTTGCCGCCAAGAAGGCCGCGAAGATCAACACCATCGACGATCTCAAGGGCAAGGCGGTCACCGCCGTGGCCGGCTCGGTCAACCTGACGCAGCTCGCCAAGGTCAACACCGATCGCAATCTCGGCATCAACATCATGCCGGCCAAGGACCAGGCTGAGGCTTTCCTGCTGCTGGAGACCGACCGCGCCCAGGCCTACGCCCTTGACGACGTGCAGCTGGCGGTGGCGATCGCGCGCTCCAAGGAGCCGCAACTGTACATGATCAGCGAGGAGGCGTTCTCGAAGCCGGAGCCTTACGGCATCATGCTGCGGCGGGAGGATGCGCCGTTCAAGGCGCTCGCCGATCGCGCCACCGCGGAGCTCTATGCGAGCCCGGAGATCGAGGTCCTCTACAAGAAGTGGCTGCAATCGCCGACGCCGCCGAACGGCCTCAACTACAACGTCCCGATGTCGCCGGCCCTGCGCAACGCCTTCAAGAAGCCGAGCTCCAGCGCCGATCCCGATGTGTATGTGGTGAACTGAGGCGAGGGCGCCGGCCTGCCGCGTGGGGCGGCACGCCGGCAACCGGGAACCCGCTAGGCCAGCGCCGCGGTCCGGTCGCCGTTTCGTGATCGATCGTACGATTGCGAGCTAATAGATAGTCTCCTATCTAATCGCGGTGGCTCCCTCACAAGCTCATATCCATGCTGAACTCGGCCGGCTCATCGCGCGCCTCGGCCGGGTCTGGCGCCGCGAGTCGGATCAGGCGTTGTCCGACCACGGGCTGTCCTATGCCACCGCAATCCCGCTTCTGGTGCTGTCCCGCCAGGGCGAGAACGTACGCCAGGGCGTGCTGGCGGACGAACTCGGCATTGAAGGGCCGTCGCTGGTGCGGCTGATCGACCTGCTTCAGGCGGAAGGTCTCGTGGAACGCCGCGAGGACCCCACCGACCGGCGCGCCAAGACGCTGCATCTGACCAGGGCAGGCGAGGCCAAAGTCGAGCAGACGAACCGGATCTTGCGCCGTGTTCGAGCCAACCTCCTGAAGGATATTGGGCCCGAGGAACTTGCTGTCACCTTCGAGACTCTTCAGCGCATCGAACAGCGGGCCAGTCGTCTGCCAGACGCCAAGACCGGTCCCGGGCCGAAATAGCCATGCGCGCAGATGAGCCGTTCCTGGTCCGCCACGCGGACCTCATTTTTGCTTTGAAGACGTTCGCCGCGTCGATACTGGCGCTCGTCATCGCGCTGGCGATGGATCTGCCGCGGCCCTATTGGGCGATGGCCACCGTCTACATCACCTCGCAGCCGCTGGCGGGGGCAACCAGCTCGAAAGCGTTCTTCCGCGTGATGGGCACGCTGGTCGGTGCCGTCATGACGGTGGCGCTGGTGCCGAACCTGATCGACGCACCGGAACTGCTCTGCCTCGCCATCGCGCTCTGGGTCGGACTTTGCCTTTATCTATCGTTGCTCGACGGTACGCCTCGCAGCTACGTCTTCATGCTGGCCGGCTACACGGTGGCGCTGATCGGCTTTCCCTCGGTGTCCGAGCCGGGAGCGATCTTCGACACGGCGGTATCGAGGCTCGAAGAAATCTCGCTCGGCATCATCTGTGCGAGCCTGGTCTCGACCATCGTGTTTCCTCGCAGCGTCGCACCCGCGGTCGCTCACCGCGTCGATAGCTGGCTGGTGGACGCGCGCCGTCTGGGCAAGTCGGTGCTACTGCGGGAGGGCACCAGTGAGACCCGTCGCGGCAAGCGCCTCAAGCTTGCGACCGACATTGTCGAGATCGACACGCTCTCCACGCATCTTGCTTACGATCGGCTGACCGACCGCAATGCCGTGACGGGCCTCGGCGAAATCCGGCTCCGGATACTGACGCTGCTGCCGGTGATCGCCTCGATCGAGGATCGATTGGCTGCACTGGGCGAGGAAGCCCTGCGGCGGCAGCCTGCGCTGAAGCAGCTGCTGGAGGATCTGGCGCGATGGGTCATGAGCGGCGATAGCGCACGGCGATCAGCCGATCGGATCCGTGCGGCGATTGCGGAGCAGCAGGCGGTGCTCGATGACAGCGCCTCCTGGGAGCGGATCATCACCACGAGCCTGTTGTTGCGGCTGCGCGAACTCGTCGATCTCTCGCACGACTGCCGCGAGCTGACCCAAGCGATCGCCGAGAACCGCAACGTCTCGGCGCTCGAGCTTGCGTTCCATTCCGAGGCCGGCGCCGCGCCGGTGCGCCACAGAGATCGCGGCCTGGCGCTCTGGTCGGCAGCCGGCGCAGCTATCGCGATCCTGATCTGTTGCGCATTCTGGATCGGTACCGGCTGGCCGGATGGCGCGTCGGCGCCGATGATGGCGGCGGTCGCCTATTCGTTCTTTGCTGCGCAGGACGAGCCCGCGCGCTTCATCCGCAGCTTCGGCCTGTGGTCGCTGGTCGCCATCGTCGTGGTCGCGGTCTACCTGTTCGCGCTGGTGCCGGCGATCTCGCATCTCGAGGTGCTGATCGTCGCGCTGGCGCCGACTTTCCTGCTCTATGGCTTCCTGATCAGCCGGCCGGCGACGGCGGGCACCGGCATGGCTCTGGCGGCGAACACCGCAACGCTGCTGGCGCTGCAATCGACCTACAGCGCGGATTTTGCTTCCTATGCCAATTCGGCCGTCGCCTTCTTCGTCGGGGTCGCCATCGCCGAGCTGGTGACGCGGATCGCGCGCGGAGTGGGCGCCGAATGGATCGCGAATCGTTTGGTGCTGTCCGGCTGGAAGACGATCGCGGTGGCGGCCGAGCGGCGCGGCAAGCGCGACCGTGCGGAGTTCGCAGGCCTCATGCTGCACCGGCTCGGCCTCCTGGTGCAGCGCATCGCGTTCCTCTCGGAGAGCGATCGTCGCGATGCAGATAGCCTGGTCCAGCTCCGCATCGGCATCAACATCATCGACCTGCGTCGCGCCCGCTACGGGCTTGCGGCCGCCACTATTGCCGTCATCGATGACATGCTCGACCAGCTCGCCATGGCCTGCCGTGGCTATGCGGGTGGTGGGATGCCGAGCGAGCTGCTGGCAAGCGTCGACCGGGCGCTGGCCCGGGCGGTGAAGGACCCCAATGACAGCGCACGCGAAGACGCGCTGATCGGCCTCGTCGGTATCCGGCGCGGCCTGTTTCCGGACGCGCCGGCCTATCGGCCCCAGACTGAGAGCGTTGCGGCATGAGATATGTGATCGACATCTACGGCGTGTTCGTGCCGGCGCTGCTGCTGTGGATCATCGTCGCCTATGTCCTCAGCGCGCTTCTGCGCCGGCTGATGCAGCGCTTCGACCTCTATCGGCTGGTCTGGCACCGCGCGCTGTTCGATTTTTCGATTTTCGTCTGCCTTCTCGGCGGCGTCGTCTATCTTTCGGAGTATCTTTCATGAAGGGGAGTTTCGCCTGGCTGGGCCGCTTCGTTCTGACCGTGCTTGCCGTCGTCGCCGCGCTCGCGGTCGGCCGTGAGCTCTGGGTCTATTACATGGAGTCGCCCTGGACGCGCGACGGAAGGGTGCGCGCCGACGTGGTGCAAGTCGCGCCCGACGTGTCGGGCTTCGTCACCGAGGTGCTGGTGAAAGACAACCAGAAGGTCCGTCGCGGCGATGTGCTGTTCCGGATCGACCGGGAGCGCTTTGCGCTGGCGCTGCGGCAGGCCGATGCATCGGTCGCAGGTCATCAGGCAACGCTCGACCAGGCCAATGCCGATCTGAAGCGCTACAGCGCGCTGACGACCGACGCGGTCTCGCAGCAAAAGCAGGAGCAGGTTCTCGCCACCCAGCTGCAGGCCAAGGCGGCTTTCGATCAGGCTGTTGCCGATCGCGCGCTGGCAAAGCTCAACCTCGACCGCATCGAGGTCCATGCCTCGGTGAACGGCGTGATCACCAACATGGATTTGCGTCCCGGCGTTTACGTCACGGCCGGAAAGGGCGTGATGGCGCTGGTGGACACCGACACGCTGCACGTCGAAGGCTATTTCGAGGAGACGAAGCTCGCGCGCATCCGCGTCGGCGACAAGGTGCAGGTCCGTCTGATGGGCGAGAGGACGACGCTGTCCGGTCATGTCGAGAGCATCGCCGCCGCCATCGAGGATCGCGACCGTGCCGAGGGCGCCAGCCTGCTCGCCAATGTCAATCCGACCTTCAGCTGGGTACGGCTCGCGCAGCGCGTTCCGGTGCGCATCGCGCTCGACCCCGTGCCCGCGGGCGTGCAGCTGGTTGCGGGACGTTCGGCGACGGTGGACGTGCTGGATTAGGTCGCGCTCGGGAGCGCGCCCAATCGTCGTGCCCGCTCCATCAGCCTTCGCGCATTGCGGTACGTCGGCACTTCGACCCAAAGGCCGTTCACCACCGCGCGATCCTCTCCGCGGCTGCGCGCCGCGTCGAAACCAGCGATGATCGCGTGCGCGCGTGCGATCTCGTCGGCTCCAGGCGTGAACACCTCGTTGAGGCGCTGCGCATGTTCGGGCAACACCAGGGACTTGCTGCGGTAACCGAGGCGACGCGACAGCGTTGCCTCGCGAATGGCGCCTTCGACGTCGCTGAACGTATAGGGAGGATCGATCGGCTCGATGCCGGCTGCACGCGCTTCCAGGATGAAGCGCCTTCGAGCGTAGTCGAGCTCGAGGCCATCCGGGCCTCGCTCCGCGCAGAGGTCATTGGCAAGGTCCTCGGCTCCGAGCAGGGCGCAGCGAATGCGGGAGGTGGCCGCGGCCATCGTGCGGACCTCGATAACCCCCAACGCCGTTTCGCAGACGGGAAGGATCTCCGTAGCGCCCTGGTCCAGATCGAGCTGCTTTTCCCAATGCGACATCGCTGCATCCAGCGCATGCATCTGGGCGGCGCTGTCGCTCATGGGATAGGCGATCACATCGGGGCGCGCCGTCATGGCTGCCGCAAGATCCAATAGCCCATCGCCCTCCAATGCATTGATGCGGACGGCGGCAACGCGTTGCCGCTCTCGGCATTCTCTCACGAAGTGGTCGAGCAGTCCGCGAGCCTCGGCGCGTCGTGCGGGAGGGGTAAAGTCCTCGAGATCGACGATGAGCGCATCGGCGCCACTGTCCAGCATCTTGGCATGGGCAGCGGGATCGGCACCTGGTCCGAACAACCAGGTGCGGCGGAGATCGGGGTCGAGAAGGACCATGATGATCGCCTAAGCGTTCGAATATTTCTTCAGCTCCAGCCTTGCGATCTGGTTCCGGTGCACTTCGTCCGGGCCGTCGGCAAGACGCAGCAGCCGGGCGGTGGCGTAAGCCTGGGTCAAACCGAAATCGTTCGAGGTGCCGCCGCCGCCATGGGCCTGGATCGCCCAGTCGATGATCTGGCAGGCCATGTTGGGCACGGCGACCTTGATCATCGCGATCTCGGCTTTCGCCACCTTGTTGCCGACCGTGTCCATGGCATAGGCGGCGTTCAGCGTCAGCAGCCGGGCCTGCTCGATCATGATGCGGGCCTCCGCAATGCGCTCCTGGGTCACGGTTTGCTCGGAGACCGGCTTGCCGAAGGCGACCCGGCTGCGAACGCGCCGGCACATCTTCTCCAGCGTCCGTTCGGCAAGGCCAATCAGCCGCATGCAGTGGTGGATGCGGCCGGGGCCGAGGCGGCCCTGCGCGATCTCGAAGCCGCGGCCTTCGCCGAGCAGCATGTTCTCCCGGGGGACCCGCACATTGGTGAAGACGACTTCGGAGGCCCGATCGGGCACGCCGTAGAAGCCGAACACGGGCAGGGGGCGCTTGACCTCGATGCCGGGCGTGTCCATCGGCACCAGGATCATCGATTGCTGCTTGTGGCGATCGGGATTGTCGGGATCGGTCTTGCCCATGAAGATGCAGATCTTGCAGCGCGGATCCGTCGCATTGGTCGTGTACCATTTGCGCCCGTTGATGACGTAATGGTCGCCGTCGCGTACGATCGAGCTTTCGATGTTGGTCGCGTCGGATGATGCGACCGCCGGCTCGGTCATCGCGAAGCAGGAGCGGATCTCGCCGGCGAGCAGTGGCTTCAGCCAGCGCTCCTTGTCCTTCTCCGAGCCGTAACGCTCCAGCACTTCCATGTTGCCGGTGTCGGGCGCCGAGCAGTTGAACACCTCCGGCGCGAGATGCGAGCGGCCCATCACCTCGCAAAGCGGGGCGTATTCGAGATTGGTCAGGCCCGCGCCGTGACTGCTCTCGGGAAGGAACAGATTCCAGAGCCCCTCGGCGCGCGCCAGCGGCTTCAGCTCTTCGACGACGGGATAGACTTTCCAGGGACCCAGCTCTTCCGCCTCGCGATAGAACTGCTCCTCGTTCGGGTAGATGTGCCGGTCCATGAAACTCTCGAGCTTGCGCTTGAGTTCGACGACCTTGGGCGACATCGGGTAGAGCATCTCGGACTTCCTTTATCGATGGACGGCATTTTTTCCGAGCGCGGCGGCTCAGGTGACGCGGTATTCCCTGAACCTTTCGCGCAGCGCCGATTTGAGCACCTTGCCGGTCCCGGTCATCGGGAATTCATCGAGGAATTCGACGGCGTCGGGCAGCCACCAGCTCGCGATCTTCGGCCGCATGTGGTCGAGCAGCGTCTTGCCGTCGACGCTTGCGCCCTTCTTGCGGACGACGAGGAGGAGCGGGCGCTCCTGCCATTTCTCGTGATTGATCGCGACCACCGCGGCCTGAAGCACATCGGGATGCGACAGGGCGACGTCCTCGAGCTGGATCGAGGAGATCCACTCGCCGCCGGACTTGATCACGTCCTTGGAGCGGTCGGTCAGCGTGACGTGGCCTTGGGGGTCGATCACGGCCATGTCGCCGGTGATCAGCCAGCCGTCGCGGTCGAGACCCTCGTCGAGCTTCATGTAGCCGGAGGCGACCCAAGGGCCGCGGGCGCGCAGATGACCAACGGTCTTGCCGTCGCGCGGCAGCTCGACGCCGGCGTCGTCAACGATGCGCAAGGCGGTGCCGAAGCAGGCGCGGCCCGAGACCTGGCGGCGATCGAACTTCTCCTTCTCGGTGAGGTGCTCCGAGCCGGGTCGCAGGCCCGGCATCGAGCAGCCCAGGGCTTCCGTCATGCCCCAGGCCTGGATGTAGTCGATGTTGTAGTCACGCTTGAGCTTCTCGACCATTGCGCGCGGCGGCGCCGAGCCTGACGACAATGTTGCGCGCAAGGTGGAGAACTTGTTGCCGGTGCGCCCCAGCCAGTCGAGCAGGATCAGCCAGAAGCTGGGGACGCCGGCCGAGAGCGTCACCTTCTCGCCTTCGAGCAATTCATAGAGCTTGTCGGGCTCGTAGTTGCGGCCGGGCAGCACCAGCTTGGAGCCGGTGTAGGGCGCGGTGAACGGCATGTTCCAGCCATTGCCGTGAAACAGGGGCGCCATCGGCATCATCACCTCGCGCACGCCTTCGACATGGCCCGGCAGAAAGTCGAAATTGCAGCAGGTCATGGTCTGCAGGATCGCGGCGCGGTGCGAATAGATCACGCCCTTGGGATTGCCGGTCGTGCCCGAGGTGTAGCAGATGGTGGAGGCCGATTTCTCGTCGAACTCCGGCCAGACGAAGCCGGCCTCGTTCTCGCGTGCCAGAAGCTCCTCGTAGCAATGCACGTTCGAAAGCTTGGTTTCGGGCATCCGCTCGCGCGAGGACATCACGACGTAGGCCTCGATCGTCGTCAGCTGCGGGGCGATCGCCTCGATGATCGGCAAGGTGGCGCGGTCGATGAACAACAGGCGGTCTTCGGCGTGGTTGATGATGTAGACGAGCTGCTCGGGAAACAGCCGCGGGTTGATGGTGTGCAGCACATAGCCCATGCCGGGCGCGGCATAGAACATCTCGAAATGGCGGTGGGTATTCCAGGCGAGCGTGCCGACGCGGTCGCCTTGCCTCATGCCGAGCCGCTTCAGCGCCAGCGCCATGCGCTTGATGCGCGGATGGGCGTCGGCGTAGGTGTAGCGATGGATGTCGCCCTCGATCTCGCGCGCGACGATCTCGGCTTCGCCGTGATAGTCGGCGGCATACTGGATCAAGCCGCTGATCAGAAGCGGCATGTCCATCATCAATCCCTGCATGGTCTCCTCCGGTAGCCACGTCGTTGCGCGGCGAAACGTTTGTGATTTTGGCGTGAGGTTAGCGGAACCTCTCGCAGCGTTCACGCAAAAAACATTGGACGCGATTGCATGCGTCACTTTTTCAGGGCTAATTGATCCGAGCTGCCGCCGACGCAGCGTCCGCCGTGGAGGAAATGCATGTCAGCGGAAAGACACAAGACCGGCGCGGCCGGCGAACCTACGGTCGATATTGCAGCGCTCCGCGCGCGCTATCGCGACGAGCGCGATCGCCGTTTGCGTGCCGAGGGCAAGGCTCAGTATGTCGAGGTGACCGGCGACTTCGGTCGCTATCTCGACGACCCCTGGGCCGATCCCGGCTTTGCGCGCGCACCAATCACCGAAGAGACCGAGGTGCTCGTCGTCGGCGGCGGCTTCGGCGGGCTGCTCTGTGGCGCGCGGCTGCGCGAGGCCGGCATCGACGATTTCCGCATCCTGGAAAAGGCCGCCGATTTCGGCGGCACCTGGTACTGGAATCGTTATCCCGGCGCGGCCTGTGATACCGAGAGCTACATCTACCTGCCGCTGCTGGAAGAGACCGGCTACATGCCGGTGCGCAAATACGCGCGGGCGCCGGAGATCTACGAGCACTCCCGCCGCATCGGCCGTCATTTCAGGCTCTACGAGCGCGCACTGTTTCAGACCGTCATCTCGCGGATGGTGTGGCAGGAGCAGGACGGGCGCTGGCTGGTCGAGACCGATCGAGGCGACCGGATCCGCGCCCGCTTCGTCATCCTCGCGGGAGGTCCGCTCAGCCGGCCGAAGCTGCCGGGCATTCCCGGCATCGAGACGTTCAAAGGCCACAGCTTCCATACCAGTCGGTGGGATTACGGCTACACCGGCGGCAGCGCAGATGGTGGTCTCACCGGCCTTGCCGACAAGCGCGTCGGCATCATCGGCACCGGCGCCACCGCCGTGCAATGCGTGCCGCATCTCGCCCGCTCGGCGAAGGAGCTTTATGTCTTCCAGCGCACGCCGTCGGCGATCGGCGTGCGCGACGACCGGCCGACGGATCAGGCCTGGGCGCAGAGTCTCGCGCCCGGCTGGCAGCGCGAACGCATGGACAATTTCACCGCGGTGATCTCCGGCGAGCCGTTCGAACGGGACCTGGTGCAGGATGGCTGGACCGGGCTGCTCGGCGAGATCCTGCTGGCGCCGCGTCGGCAGGAGCATCCGGTGACCTCGATGGAGGAGGCGCTGAAGGTGATCGAGCAGGCCGACTATCGCAAGATGGAGGAGATCCGCGCCCGCGTCGATGCGGTCGTCAAGGACAAGGCGACTGCGGACGCGCTCAAGCCCTGGTACAAGGCGTTCTGCAAGCGACCGTGCTTTCACGACGAATATCTCGACACTTTCAACCGTCCCAACGTGCATCTCGTCGACACCGAAGGGCGGGGTGTCGAACGCATCACCGAGAACGCCGTCGTGGCGGGCGGCAAGGCCTACGAGCTCGACTGCCTGATCTACGCCAGCGGTTTCGAAGTCGGCACCGACTACGCGCGGCGCATGGGCTTCGAGGTCTACGGCCGCGACGGCTTGAGCCTGTCCGAGCGCTGGCAGGGCGGCGTCAAGACGATGCACGGTTTCTACAGTCGCGGCTTCCCGAACTGCTTCCTGATCGTCACGGTGCAGGCCGGGCAGAGCGCCAATTTCCCGCACATCATCGACGAGCAGTCGCGGCATATCGCTTATGTGATCGCCGAGGCGCGCAAGCGGGGCGCGCGAACCTTGGAGCCGACGCTGGCGGCCGAGACCGCCTGGGTCGAGGAGGTCGTCAAGGCCGCGGTCGGCCGGCAGACCTATCTCGCCGAATGCACGCCTGGTTATTACAACAATGAGGGCGTGTTCGATCCGATCGCCGCAAAGAACAGCCAGTATTGGCGTGGCCCGATGGCATTCCTGCGGCTGCTCGACAAATGGCGCAAGGAGGGCAATCTCGACGGTCTGGAAGTGACCTACGGGACTGCGGCGGAGGCGGGCGGCTCCCCGGTGCCGGGTTGAGCGACATGATCCCGGCGCCTACCGGTGCCACGCGCCTCTACGTCATCGTCGGCGATCCCATCGCGCAGGTGCGCTCGCCGGCAGGCGTGACGGCAGCCTTTGCGGCCCGCGGCCATGACGGCATTCTCGTTCCCGTCCAGGTCTCGGTCGCCGATCTGCCGGATTTCCTTTCCTTGGCGCCGCGGCTGAAGAATCTCGACGGCCTCGTCGTGACCATCCCGCACAAATTCGGCTGCTATCAGGCCTGCGCCAGTGCGACGGAGCGCGCCCATTTCCTGCGGAGCGTCAACCTGATGCGCCGGCGCGCCGATGGCGCATGGCATGGCGATATGGTCGACGGCCTGGGCTTCGTCGGTGCCGCGCGGGCGAAAGGCGTCGACCCCGCAGGTCGAAGGGCGCTGCTCGTCGGCGCGGGCGGTGCGGGCTCGGCCATCGCGCTTGCGCTGGTCGAGGCCGGCGTGAGCGAGCTCGCCATTCACGACAGCGCGACCGAGCGCCGCGACGCGCTGATCAGGCAACTCAACTGGCTCGGCAAGGCTCCGGTGCGGGCCGGCACCATGGACCCCACCGGCTTCGACTTTGTCGCCAATGCGACACCGGCGGGGATGAAACAAGGCGATCCGCTGCCGGTCGATGTCGCTCGGCTCGCGCCGTCGGCCTATTGCGGCTGCGTCATCACCAAGCCCGAAATCTCGCCCTTTATCGCGGCGGCCCGAAAGACCGGCTGCGTGACGGGAACGGGCACGGACATGTACGAGCAGCACCAGGGCATCATGGTGGACTTCCTGCTCGGCCGCGGCGAAGGACGGTGATCCGCGCCGGTGTCAAGGCGCCTGTTGCGTCCCGCGGGGCTTGAGCGATCAAAGCCGACGTAGGATCATGCGCCTGCGCGAGCCGGTCGCGTATTGTGAGGAGAGAGGAACGAGGAATGACCAAGGGCAGGACCGTTGCGACGGCCATGATCGGCGCCACAGCGCTGCTTCTCTCTCTGGCGCCCTCGGCCGAGGCCGCGCAATGCGGCAGCTCGGCGGCGGGGTTCGAGGCCTGGAAGCGCGAGTTCAGCGCGGAGGCGCAAGGCAAGGGCATCGGCCAGACCGCGCTCGCGGCCCTGATGCAGACCAATTACGCCAGCGCCACCATCGCGGCCGACCGTGGCCAGCGCAGCTTCTCGCTGACGCTCGACCAGTTCCTCGCCAAGCGCGGCGCCACCACCATCGTCGCCAAGGGGCGGCAGCTCAAGCAGTCGCAGGCAGCCTTGTTTGCCTCCATCCAGCAGCGCTATGGCGTTCCGCCCGGGCCCCTGATCGCGATCTGGGGCATGGAGACGGGTTTCGGCAGCCAGCACGGCAACCAGAACATGCTGTCGTCGATCGCGACCCTTGCCTATGATTGCCGCCGTCCCGAATTCTTCACCGATCAGCTCTATGCCGCCCTGAAGCTGATTGATCGCGGCACGCTGTCGGCGGCGACCCGCGGCTCCATGCATGGCGAGGTCGGCCAGACCCAGTTCATGCCCAAGAACATCCTGGCCTACGGCACCGGCAATCTCGATGTTGCGGCCAATGCACTGAACTCGACAGCGAATTTCCTCAAGGCCCATGGCTGGCGTGCGGGAGCCGGGTACCAGCCGGGCGAGCCGAATTTCGCCGCGATCGAGGCCTGGAATGCCGCCGGCGTCTATCAGAAGGCGATCGCGCTGATGGGCCGGCAGATCGACGAGGGCGGCGGCGCCGCCGCCTCGCGCTGAGCTGCTGCTCAGCGATGTGTGATGCGCCGGCGCGAGAAAGTTGTTGCCATCTGGAACAGACGGCACGAGGTTTGCTTTGATCAAGTTCAGGGCTGGGCATGAGGAGACTCAACATGGCTACCCAGATCGTGATGGACCAGACTGGCGATACGCGCCACGAGTTTGATCCTGGCAATGCCGAAGCGCTCGCGCGGGCCGAGCGACGCTTTCGGGAGCTGACCGGGGCCGGCTTCACCGCTGCTCTTCGCAGCGGACCTGGCGAAGTCACCCGGATCAGATCGTTCGACCCGACCGCGCAGGAAACGCTGTTCTATCCCCGCCTGGTCGGCGGCTGATCTGAGCTGCACATGATCGCGGCCGTTTGGCTCCGCGCGCCGGCGCGTGCGCGTCTGCATGCGCTGCGTGAACTCTACCGGCGGTTCTTCGGCGAGAACACGCCGGATGCCCGTGGCCGCCGGCTACTGGCCGAATGGTTGTCACCGGCGCAGCTCGCGCAGTTCGAGCAGCACCGGTACTTCGACGTGGTCGGCGGGGACACCGGCAAGACCTACCGCATTCATTACGGTACCGCCGCCAATGTCCACGAGATCGACGAGTCGGGGCACGCTACCATGGGCTGGTGCTTCGTCCCGTCTGGCTTTCTGGTGCCGGGCGACGTGATGCTGGCGCAGAAGATCGCGCTCGAGACGGACGAGAAGGGCGCGCTGGCGCTTGCCAACCGGTTTCCGCCGGCAACGCATTCGGAGCATTTCTACCGCCGGCCGTTCTAGCAACGCGGGCCGCGGACGCGCGCTCGATGTGCACGGCTCCCTCAGGGGAAGTGCAGGCAGACCGGCGAACGCCGGTCAGAAGTGCGTGGTGCGATAGGCATCCACCGCATGCGCCGCGAAGACGCCGATGCTGCAAAGGGCCAGCAGGCCCGCGATCAGCTCGATCATGGCTCGTCCTCCCGTAGCGGCTGGGCGACGAGGTTCTGACAGCATGAATATTCGTAGATCAGGTCGAGGAGGAATTGCATGGTGGCCGTCCCTGTACTTGTTTTGACAACCATTTAGACGTCCAACTGTTTCAGGCGTGTTTCGTCGCATCCGGAATGGGGTTTCGCGCGGAACCGGGCCTGGCTTGTGCGCTGCAAAGCGGCTACATCCCGCTCTCGGTTAATGTCTTCAGCTGCGCCTTCCGGCGGGGCCATCAATCACATTGCGAGGCAAAATCATGGCGCAGGTCGAGTGGTTCGACGATCTCAGCATTGGCATGCGCTTCAAATCGCCCGAAGTGGTGGTCACCGAAGCCGACATCAAGCGCTTCGCCGCCGAGTTCGATCCGCAGCCCATGCATCTCGACCACGAGGCCGCCAAGGCGACGCTATTCAAGGGGCTTGCCGCCTCCGGATGGCACACCGCCGCCATCGCGATGAACCTCGCGATCCAGACCCGCCCGTTTGGACCGCATCCGCTGATCGGGGCTGGCGTCGACGGGCTGCGCTGGATGATGCCGGTGCGGCCCAATGACCGCCTGCACCTGGTCGGGGAAGTCATGAGCCTGACGCCGTCGAAGTCGAAGCCGCAGGGCATCGCGCTCGTGAAGTGGACGATGTTCAACCAGAACGGCGATGAGGTTTACACCTTCACCCCGATCGCGATCGTGCCGCGGCGCGGGTAGGGCGTGCGCGGCATCTCCGAGTACGACCAGTCGATGATGGACCGCCTGGCAAAGGCCAAGCGCCTGCAGGCCGGTCATTGCAGCACGTGATCATCGCACGCAGTCCGCTGTTCGCATTTATCCTAGTCTTTGGCGAAACCGTCCAAGCCGCACCCTGCGCTTGACGTTACGCAAGGACGATGTTCGATATTCCAGCATCTGGCTGCTGCATTTTTTTCTCGTCCAAGGCGGCAATTGGCCGGCCCGTCTTCTCCATTGGTCCCCCGATTGCGAGTTCTCCATCTCGCGCGGGCGACAGGCAGATTGCGGCGTCCGCCCGATGACGATCCTCCAGGCAAACCGATTCTCGTCCCTGGTCGGCGAGATCTATGATGCGGCGATCGATCCCGCGTTGCGCAGCGGGGCGTTGGAGCAGGTCTCGCATTTCGTCGGCGGGTGTGCCGCGATGATCCTGTCGAGGGATTCGGCGCGGCGTTCGCTCGAGATCCACCAGCATTTTGGAACCGATGCCCGCTTTCGCCAGCTTTATCGTGACCGGTATGTCGAGCTCGACCCAATGCTCGACCGTCATCTCACGCTCGCGCCCGACCAGACGATCGGCGTGACCGACATCATGCCTCATGCGGATTTTCTGGAGACGAGCTTCTATCGGGAGTGGCTGGAACCGCAGGGGGCGATCGACCTTGCGACGGTCGCGCTGGAGAGGACGGTCACCCGCACCACGATCCTGCAGGTGTTGCGCCATCGCTCCCGCGGAATCGTCGACGCCGCGATGCGCGAGCGCATGCTGTTGCTTGCCCCGCACATCCAGCGGTCGCAGATCATGGGTCGGCAGATCCGGGCTCGCTCCCACACCGTAGAAGACCTCGCCGACGTCCTCGACGGGTTGAACACGGCGATCTGCCTGCTCGACGCCGACGGCCGGGTCGTCCATGCCAATGCCGCATGTCGCCAGTTGTTTGCCGATGCCAATCTGCTCGCGATGGTCGGCGACCGGATCGTGGCCCGCAACACCCAGACCGACAAAATATTCCGCGGTCTATTCGAAATCGATGCGGCCGCAGGTTCCGCCGCTCGTCGCCGGATCGAGCTTGCGACGTCGGCCGATGGCCAGCATTATCTGCTTCATGCCTTTCCCCTGAAACGGGATCGCAGCCTGCCGCGCGACACTGCAGCCACGATGCTCTTCGTTCAAAGAGCTTCCATGCTGCCATTGCTTGCGGCCGATGCGATTGCTGCGGCGTTCAGGCTGACGCCGTCCGAATTGCGCGTGCTGATGGCAATCATAGAGATCGGCGGGGTTCCCGACATCGCTGCAAAGCTTGGCGTTGCCGAGACGACGGTGAAGACGCATCTTGGCCGCTTGTTCGAGAAGACGGGCGCCGGCAGGCAGGCCGATCTGGTGAAGATCGCCGCCGGCTTTGCCGTGCCGTTCGCGCGACGCACGAATGGCGATGACGGGGCGATATAGTTCGTTTTCACATGCCGCGATGTTACCTGCCGCGCTCTCAATCCATTGTGATGGGCCGATCGTGCGGGTCATCCGAACGTAGGACGCGAGTCGTTTCAGGCTTTCGTATATCGCGCTCCGGAAAAGAAGAGCAGCTCGCACGGACATGCCACGACGGCATCGAGCGCGCGTGTGAGGAAACGACGCGTATGGCCGGCCTGCTCGA
This sequence comes from Bradyrhizobium centrosematis, assembly GCF_045571495.1. NCBI lineage: Bacteria > Pseudomonadati > Pseudomonadota > Alphaproteobacteria > Hyphomicrobiales > Nitrobacteraceae > Bradyrhizobium > Bradyrhizobium centrosematis. The sequence goes on along the minus strand of NZ_CP120703.1, from coordinate 4,612,355 downwards.
GGGTTGGAGAGATTGCTGTGGGCAGCATGGTTGATTTTTCAGTTCTCAACGTTTCAACGAGCGAAATTCCCGAAAGCGAACGCGTTCCGCTGATCCGCGAATTCTATTGCAGAGGGGTGCTGAAGGCCGAGGTCGATCCGCGCGAGGGCCGGCCCTTCGCAGCGAGCTTCACGTCCCACGCCTTGCCGGAAGCCCAATTGCTGATCGGCGGATTGTTTGGAGCGCGGGTCATTCGTACCAAGCAGCTGGTCGCCGACGGCGACGACAGCCTTGCCCTGGTCGTCAACAGATCCGGCATCGTCAGGATATCCGAGCGAGGACATGATCTGCAGCTTCGCCCCGGTGATGCCGTCCTGACCAGCGCGGAGGACGTCACGACATTCGAGCGGCTGTCGCTGGGAAGCTGCTTCTCGCTGCGAGTGCCGAGGCGCGTGCTGGCGCCGATGATCGTGGATGTCGACGATGCCGTCATGCGCATTCTGCCGGAGAGCGCGGCGGGGCTTCGGCTGCTCGTCGATTACGCGAGCGCGATGGTGCGTGAGACGGCATTCGCGACGCCCGCGTTGCGCCAACTGGGCGTCGCTCATCTGCACGATCTGCTGGCGGTGGTGCTCGGTGCCACCAGCGAGACGCGGGAGCTGGCGGGACGGCGGGGAATCAAGGCGGCCCGGCTCCAGAAGGCGAAAGTCTCCATTGCCAACAATTGCTGGCGGCAGGACCTGTCGGTGGCAACGGTTGCGCAGGAGCTCGGCGTGACGCCGCGCTATCTCCAGCGCCTGTTCGAGGCCGACGGCAAGACGTTCTCCTCCTTCCTGATCGAGCAGCGCGTCAAGCGCGCGCATCGCATGCTGCGGGAACCCGGGCACGCCGAGCGGACGGTGAGCTCGATCGCCTACGACGTCGGATTCGGCGACCTCTCCTATTTCAACCGCTGCTTCCGGCGCACCTACAACGCGACGCCGAGCGACGTCAGGAGCGGCGGGTCGCTGTAGCGGGACGCCACTGAATTCAGTCATCTGCGATTCCAATTGGCAAGCCGACATCATTCTTGGTCGCGGAAACGCGCCCACATCGTTGCGTGCGGCACCGGCAGCCGGAGTATTGAATGCGCCGTTTCTTTTTCGACCTCCTGGTCGGCAATATCGTGAAGGTCGATCCGGGCGGCATGATCTTCGAGCACGCCGGGGCGACATTCGTCGTTGCCGACGAGATGGCCGGGCATCTGTTCGCGTGGCGAGACGATCTGCGCGATTGCGATGCCTGGATCCGCGTCAGGGACGCCGATGGGAACGAGATCTATCGCGCTCCGGTCTGGTCGGAGCGCGCCGAGAAGCAGGGCTGGGACCAGGCGTGAGTGCTGCTCCAGTGTAGCACGACTGCACCAGTGCGACGGGAAGCGCATTCGGTTCGCTCTCGGCTGGAGCGCGGTTTTTCCGTCCAGGTCGGGGACGACCAACGAATCCGCTTGTCCATCGACTTGTCAATCGCCGTCAGCGTTGAACCTTTTGCTTCCCCGATGGACTCACAAAAGCCGTCAGGCATGAAGAAGATTCCGCACATCTTTGGGTCAGACAGCATTGGGTCTTGTGATGCCCCGACCGCCAGGACATTCCGAGCTGATCGAGAGCATCTATGATGCCGGGCTCCGCCCCGAGTTGTGGAGCGAGGTCGTGGTCATGCTCAATGCCTTTATCGGCAGCCAGGCCTGCGGCTTGATTTCAAAGGACACGGTCAGCAAGTCAGGGGCGACCCATTACTATTGCGGCGTCGATCCGCACTACATCCAGCTCTATTCCGAGACCTACTCCCGCTACGATCCGCTCGCACGGCTTCCCCGGTACGGCGAGGTTCGCAACATTCCGGACCTCGTGAATTTCGACGCGTACCGCCGCGGGCGCTTCTATCAGGAATGGCTGCGCCCCCAGGGCTGCGTCGACGTCGCCAACGTCGTGCTGGAACAATCGAAATCCCCGTGCCCGATGCTGTTGACCGTCATTCCCGGCAGGGAAATGCTCGACGCCGAGCAGCGGGCGCGCATGCAGTCCGTGGTCCCGCATGCGAGCCGGGCGCTGATGATCAACCGCGCGATCGAACGGAAGCAGCAACGCGCGAGCGCGCTGGCGGACGTCGTGGACCGCCTGAATGCCGGCGTCGTCTTGCTCGATTCGACTTGCCGGATCGTCCACAGCAATCCGGCCGCGGAGACGATCCTGGCCGCCGACGACGTGCTCCGCTGCATCGCGGGCCGGCTGGTGACGAGATCTCCCGAGGCCAATCGTAGCCTGCGCAGCATCTTCCGTGATCCGGGAGAGGTTGCCGTGGCGGCGGCCGAGGGCCGGAAGATCCCTCTGACGTCGCATGACGGATCGTACTACGTCGCTCACGTGATTGCGCTGCCATCGCTGCTGCGCGATGGCGCGACGGAACGGACATCGGCCGTCGGGGCGCTGCTGGTCTGGAAAGCGGAACTCGACAGTCGCTCTTGTGCCGGCCTGATCGAGCGCGCGTTCGATTTGACGCCAGCGGAACTGCGGGTGCTGCAGTCGATCGTCGAAGTCGGCGGTGTGCCGGAGACCGCGGCAGCACTGGGAATCGCCGAGACGACGGTGAAGACGCATCTGCATCGCGTCTTCGCCAAGACCGGCGTGTCCCGTCAGGCCGATCTCGTCAAGCTTGCGGCGGGCTTCGCCAATCCGCTGATGCACTGACGCGCACTTGCGTCAGAGAGTCATCGCCGCAATTCGCGGCGGAGCTTGGACAGCCCACATCATTGGAAAGTTATCGCGCGTCATTCGATCGAACGACGCGGCTTTGTCCGTTCTCTCTTAGAGATAAGCCGCACCATTTCTAGTTCGACGACCTCTGTGAAGCAACTCACGGCACGCCGGAGTGGATCCCATCATTCTCTTGCGCAAGTTGAAGGGTAGTCGTCATGCCAAGGACGTCGCTTGTTATGGCCAATAAGTTCCGCGACATCGTCGCTCGCGTCGTCGCTGTGTTTCGCGAGCAGCGCAAGATCGAGGCGCGGCGCGCGTTGCAGCGGTATCGCCATTTGCTGGCTCGGCCGGACGATACCTTGCCTTTGAATCAAGTCATTTCGGTCGCCAGGGAAAAGGATATTCCAGGACATGCCTACGGATCTGATGCGCGCGAGCGCACCGCCGGTCAGCCGGCCTTCGAGCGCGCGTAATTTCAACGTCGTCGCGATCACCCTGACCGCGGCGCTGGTCGCTCTTCAACTGGCCGGACTCGTAATCCTGGAACGATCTCACGCCCACGCCCTGCACATTTCTCTTCCGCGCGAGGCTGCCGTCTGCCCCGGCGGCCCGGATCTGGATCTTCCGCAGATTCCCACGGATTGACCGGAGGATTCGTCCGTGCCTGATGTCGCGACTCTGATTCTGCTGAGTGTTGCCGTATTCGCCGGAGCCTTCGTTTCGGGACTTTCCGGCTTCGCATTTCGGCCGTCGCAGGTGCGATCCTGCTGCGCGTATTTCAACCGCTCGAAGCCGTCCCGCTGATGATGGCGTGCAGCATCGGCGTGCAGGCGACCAATTTGTGGGCGCTCCGGCGCAGCATCCGCTGGGAGGGCAGCCTGCTGCTGATCGTCGGCGGATTGATCGGCGTTCCCATTGCGGTGTCGCTGCTGCAGAGCACGGACACGCATTTGCTCCGGCGTGGGTTCGGCATCGTCGTCGCGCTCTATGCGGCCTACATGCTGCTGCGGCCGACGCTGGTCACGGCCGGTGAGGCCGTCGGCCGGCATTGGGTCGCGTTGATCGGCTTCGGAGGCGGACTGGTCGGCGGGTTGACAGCGATGCCAGGCGCCGTCCCCACGATCTGGTGCGACATGCGCGGCATGCCCAAGAGCGAGCAGCGCGGTCTGGTGCAGCCCTTCATTGCCGCCATGCAGCTGTTCGCCATCGCGCTGCTGGTCGGACATCAGGATCTGTCGTCGAAGGTCTTTGTCGACCTCGCGATCAGCCTGCCGGCTTTGTTCGCGGGGTCCGCGCTCGGCGTGCTCGCCTTTCACCGGGTCAACGAGACGGTCTTTCGTAAGACCGTGCTCGTTCTGTTGCTGATCTCAGGGATTTCCCTGATCTAATACCCGCTTTAATGACCAGCGCCTTCGTGATGAAGCCCCTGGACCGGAGCCGCGCTGATGTCGTTGCCGTGATGCACCAGCGGCTTGTTGCCGGTGATGGTTCTGAGCAGCACATAGAACACCGGCGTCAGGAACAGGCCGAACACGGTGACGCCGATCATGCCGGAGAACACGGCAACGCCCATGGCTCGCCGCATCTCCGAGCCGGCGCCGGTGGAGAGCACGAGCGGCAGCACGCCCATGATGAACGCCATCGAGGTCATCAGGATCGGGCGCAGCCTCAAGCGACTCGCCTCGATCGCGGCCCGGATCGGCGTCCTTCCTGCGAATTCGAGCTCGCGCGCGAATTCGACGATCAGGATCGCGTTCTTGGCCGAAAGTCCGACAAGAACGATCAGGCCGATCTGGGTGAAGACGTTGTTGTCGCCCTTGGAGATCCAGACGCCGAACATCGCAGCGAGCAGGCCCATCGGCACGATCATGATGATCGAGAGCGGCAGCGTCAGGCTCTCGTAGAGTGCCGCCAGCACCAGGAACACCAGCAGGATCGCCAACGGGAACACCCAGATGCCGGAATTGCCTGCGATGAACTCCTGGTAGGTCAGGTCGGTCCATTCGAAGGCGAAGCCGGGCGGGAGCACTTCGGCCGCGATTCGCGTCGCGGCTTCCTGCGCCTGGCCCGAGGAGAAACCGGGTGCGGCCGCCGCATTGATGTCGGAGGACAGGAATCCGTTGTAACGGATCGCGCGCTCCGGCCCCGCGCTCTGGCGGATCTTGAGCAGCGCCGACAACGGCACCATGTCGCCGGAGGACGAGCGCACCTTCAGCTGCCTGATGTCGTCGGCACGCGCGCGGAACGGCGCATCGGCCTGGACGCGGACCGAATAGGTGCGGCCGAACTTGTTGAAGTCGTTGACGTAGTAGGAGCCCAGATAGATCTGGAGCGTGTTGAACACCTCGGTCACGGGCACGCCGAGCTGGAGGGCCTTGGTGCGGTCGATGTCGGCGAACAGCTGCGGCACGTTGACCTGGAAGCTCGAGAACACGCCGGCGATCTCCGGCGCCTTCTGCATCGCCGCCATGAACGCTTTGGTCGCGTCATTCAGCGCGTCATAGCCGAGACCGGCGCGGTCCTCGATCTGCAGCTTGAAGCCGCCGATGGTGCCGAGGCCGTTGACCGGCGGCGGCGGGAACATGGCGATGAAGGCTTCCTGGATGCCGGCATATTTCTTGTTCAGCTCGGCCGCAATCGCGTTGCCACTGAGGGCTGCATCCTTGCGCTCGTCGAACGGCTTCAACGTCGAGAACACGATGCCGGCATTGGACGAGTTGGTGAAGCCGGAGATCGACAGGCCTGGGAAGGCCACCGAGCTTTCGACACCGGGCTGGGTCAGGGCGATGTCGCTCATCTTGCGGATCACCTCTTCGGTGCGGTCGAGCGTGGCGCCGTCGGGCAGGCGGGCGAAGCCGACGAGATATTGCTTGTCCTGGCCGGGCACGAATCCACCGGGCACCTGCTGGAACAGGAAGGCGGTGAGGCCGACCAGCAGCACGTAGAGGCCCATGACGGCGGCCTTGCCCGAGATCACCTTGGTGACGGTGCCGCTGTAGTTCTCGGAGGAGCGGGTGAAAGCCCTGTTGAAGCCGCGGAAGAACCAGCCGAGGCCCTTTTCCATGACGAGGGTCAGCCGGTCCTTCGCCTCGTCGTGTCCCTTGAGCAGCAGCGCCGACAGCGCCGGCGACAACGTCAGCGAGTTGACGGCGGAGATCACGGTCGAGATCGCGATCGTCAACGCGAACTGCTTGTAGAACTGCCCGGTGAGGCCGGAGATGAAGGCGAGCGGCACGAACACCGCGATCAGCACCATGGCGATCGCGATGATCGGGCCCGAAACCTCACGCATCGCCTGATAGGTGGCATCGCGAGGTGACAGGCCGGCCTCGATATTGCGCTCGACATTCTCGACCACGACGATGGCATCGTCGACGACGATACCGATCGCGAGCACGAGGCCGAACAGGCTGAGTGCGTTGATCGAGAAGCCGAACACGTGCATCACCGCGAACGTGCCGACAATCGACACCGGCACCGCGAGCAGGGGGATGATCGAGGCGCGCCAGGTCTGCAGGAACAGGATGACGACCAGCACCACCAGCGCGATCGCTTCCAACAGCGTATGGATCACCGCCTCGATCGAGGACCGCACGAACTGGGTGGGATCGTAGACGATCTGGTAGGACACGCCCTCGGGCATGGTCTTCTTGATCTCGGCCATGGTGGCGCGGACGTTGTCGGAGATCTGCAGCGCGTTGGAGCCGGGCGCCTGGAAGATCGGGATGGCCACCGCCTGCTTGTTGTCGAGCAGCGAGCGCAGGCCGTATTCGGAGGCGCCAAGCTCGATGCGCGCGAGGTCGCGCAAGCGCACGACTTCGCCGCGCGTGCCGGTCTTGACCACGATGTCGCCGAACTGATCCTCGTTTGCGAGCCGGCCTTCGGCGTTGACGGAGAGCTGGAGATCGATGCCCTTGACGTTGGGGGAGGAGCCGACCACGCCGGCGGCGGCCTCGACGTTCTGCGCCTGGATCGCCCTGACGATATCGCTCGCGGTCAGGCCGTGTTCGGCGGTCTTCTGCGGATCGACCCAGACCCGCATCGAATAGTCGCCGGCGCCATAGAGCTGGACGTCGCCGACGCCGTCGATCCGTGCCAGCCGGTCCTTGACGTTGAGCACCGCGTAGTTGCGCAAATACGTCATGTCGTAGCGGCCGTTGGGCGACAGCAGGTGCACCACCATGGTGAGGTCGGGCGAGGACTTCTTGGTGATGATGCCGAGCTGGCGCACCACGGCCGGCAGGCGCGGCTCGGCCTGCTGCACCCGGTTCTGCACCAGCTGCGTCGCCTTGTCGGGGTCGGTGCCGAGGCGGAACGTCACCGTCAGCGTCATCGCGCCGTCCGTCGTCGCCTGGCTCGACATGTACAGCATGTTCTCGACGCCGTTGATCTGCTCCTCGATCGGCGTCGCCACCGTTTCCGCGATCACCTTGGGATTGGCGCCCGGATAGGTGGCGCGCACCACGACCGACGGCGGCACGACATCGGGATATTCCGAGATCGGCATCGCGAACAGCGAGATCAGGCCGGCAAGGAAGATCAGGACCGACAGCACGCCGGCGAAAATCGGACGATCGATGAAAAATTTCGAGAGATTCATGGCCTTGCCCCTGGGCAATATCCTGCGATTCTCCGACAGCCACACCGTCATTCCGGGGCGCGGGCGAAGCCCGCGAACCCGGAATCCGGAGGTGGGATGATCGGAGTTCCTAAGCTCGAGATCCCCGGTTCGCGCTGCGCGCGCCCGGGATGACGGAAAACACTAACGTTGCACCACGTCCTGATTGCTGTGGTTCGAGGCCTGCTGCGGTCCACGCGCACCCATCTCCGCCACTTCGGTCTTGAGCAGGGCGCCCGGACGCACGCGCTGCAAGCCGTTGACGACGATGCGGTCGCCGGACTTCAGGCCCGCGGTCACGACGCGCAATCCATCCACTGCGCCGCCGAGCGTGATCGGCCGGTAGACCGCGCGGTTGTCGTCGCCGACAGCCATCACGAACTTCTTGTCCTGGTCGGTGCCGATCGCGCGCTCGTCGATCATGACCAGCGTCTGCTGCTTCGGCTGACCCATGCGCACACGGGCGAACTGGCCCGGGATGAGGCGCCCGTCCTGGTTCTGGAACACCGCGCGGACACGGATCGTGCCGCTCTGGCCGTTGACCTGGTTGTCGATGAGCTGAATGTGGCCTTTCGCCGAGAGACCGCCCGACGTCGTCATCTCCACGGGAATCTGGTCGAGCTTGCCACGCTGGCCGGAGCCATCGGCAATGGAATTCAGCGCGTGCAGCACGACCTCCTCGTCCGCATCGAACGACGCATAGATCGGGTTGACCGAGACCAGCGAGGTCAGCACCGGGGAGGCGGTGCCGGCGGCGACGAGATTGCCGACGGTGACCTCGATCTTGCCGACCCGGCCATCCACGGGCGCACGCACCTCGGTATAGTCGAGATTGAGCTTTGCGGTCTGGAGCGTCGCCTCGGCCGCCTTCACATTAGCGATCGCTTCGCGGTTGGCGTTCTCGCGCTGGTCGTAGTCGCGCCGGGTGACGACCGCGTTGCCGACGAGCTGGGCGCCGCGCTCGAGCTCGCTCTGGGTGAAGACGACGCGCGCCTTGGCGGCTTCGAGCTGTGCGGCGGCCTTGTCGACCTCTGCCGCATAAGGCGCGGGATCGATCTTGAACAGCACGTCGCCAGCCTTCACCAGCGCGCCTTCGGTGAAGTTCGTCGACAGGATCGCACCCGCGACGCGCGGGCGGAGCTCGACGCGGTTGATGGCCTCGAGTCGGCCGGAGAAATCGTCCCACAGCACGGTCTGCCGGGGCTCGATCATCGCGACGGTGACGGAAACAGCCTGTTCAGCCGCGGCCGCCGGTGCGGTGGCTTGCGCCGCATGAAAGTAGCGGCCCGTGGCGATCGAGCCGGCGACGGCAAGGGCGCCTACGACGGCGACGCCACTCAGAAGGCGGAAACGGCCGGTGCGGGAGGTGCTTTGGGACGGGGGCATTTGCGCGCTCCAGATATGTAGTGTTCACTACAGATGTGGAGCTGGATACCGCAGTGCAAGATACTTATGTACCATTCACTAAGAAAATTGTACGCCGATACCGCGACGATTGGAAGACACAAGAAAAAGAAAGCTAGAACAATTAGATAGGATCCGGCGTTAAGCTGAAAACGGGACGCCGATCCGAGGAGACAGGCACATGGGCATGGGACGCCCCCGCGAATTCGACGCCGAAATGGCGTTGGACCAGGCGATGGAAGTGTTTTGGCGCCATGGCTATGAGGGCGCCACGATTGCCCAGCTCACCGAGGCCATGGGCATCAACCCACCGAGCCTTTATGCCTGCTTCGGCAACAAGGAAGGCCTGCTGAAGGCCGCGCTCGACCGCTACAGCAAGCTGCGCGGCATCTGGATGGACGAGGTGGTGGCCGCCCCGACCGCCCGCGAGGTCGCCGAGCGCATGCTGATGGGGATCGCCGACAAGCAGACCGATCCCGCCAATCCGCCCGGTTGCCTGCTCGTGCAAGGCGGCATCGCCTGCGGCACCGGCTCGGAGAACGTCCCGTTCGAGCTCGCCGCCCGCCGCGCCCAGAACGAAGACCAGCTCCGCGAACGTTTCATCCGCGCCAAGGCCGAAGGTGATCTCAAGCCGACGTCAGATCCCGCCGCGCTCGCGCGCTATGTCTCGGCAGTGTCGGTCGGCATGGGCGTGATGGCATCGTCGGGTGCCGATCGCGAAGCGCTGCGCCAAGTGGCTGATGTCGCCGTGCAGGCGGTCGCGGCGCAGTCGCAGGCGGCGCGGGAGTAGAATCTCAGGCCAGGGGATGTCTCTGGCCTGCCCGGTCGTGGGAGGGCTATCGCATTTGGCTCTTTGCGCGCGCCTCGCCCTTCGAGACGACCGCTTCGCGGTCTCCTCAGGCTGAGGCTAGGCGGCATCGGAATCCAGCGACACGCACTCCGCCCTCATCCCGAGGGGCCGCCAACGGCGGGCGTCTCGAAGGATGGCCACTGGCGATCACTCCCGTATGCGATTGCCCTGGGTGTCGTGGAGACGATGTCCCGGTCGGGAACATCGTCTCTGGTGCTACGTCAGCGGCTTAGCCCTTCTTGACCGCTTTCTTCTTCTTGGCCGCTTTGGTCTTCTTTGCAGTTTTCTTCGAAGTCTTCTTTGCCGATTTCTTGCCGGTCTTCTTGGCGGTTTTACTTTTCTTAGCCGCTTTCTTCTTGACGGCTTTCTTTGCGGTCTTTGCGACCTTCTTCGCCGTATTCTTTTTCTTTGCCGCCTTCTTTGCACCTGTCGTCTTTGCGCCCGGCATCTTGGCACCCATCTTACCGCCCACCGGTGCAGGATCCGCCACGCCGTTATTGGCGGACGACAGCCAGAACCGGAGCTCCGACGACTTCTCGGCGGTCCCCTCGATGTAATTGTCCTGCCATTGATCGTCTTCGCGAAGCGGCTTGCCGAACTTGTCCGGGAATTTGTGCAGCCAGTAGCGCCACGCGTAGTGATCGTAGAGGTCGAGGACGTGACAGGCATAGGCCTGGGCCAGGCTGCGGTGGCCGCGGATGATGACCATGTTCTCGTCATTGTTGCTCGACGCCCGGTAGCCGAGATTGTGCGATCCGGTGATGACGGTGCAGTTATCGCTGAAGGGGTCGATCACCACGATCTTGTTGTGGATGATTGCATGGCCGTATTTGTAGAGTTCGCCTTCCCAGGCCCCGAAGGCATCGTTCTTCGTCAACGAACCCGCCGGGATCGCGCGATAGTCGGGTTCGGTGCTCTCCTTCTTTCCCTTCGTCTTCGCTGCGCCTTTGGCGGACTTCTTCTTCGGCTTGCCGGCTTCGCCAATGACCGCGACGTGCATGTCCTCGCCGTCGCCGTGTTCCGACTCCTGGTTACGTTGCAGCGCGTCGGCGAAATTGCCTGCGCGTTGCGTGCTGGTTAGTGCTCCGCGCAGGAAGAGGTCCGGGTTCTTCGCGAGCGCCTGACCTGCGGCATCGAGAATGGAGTTGTTGCCGGGATCGAAGGCAAGGAACAGCACCGCCTGCTTGGCACCATTGACCAACTCGAACATGCGCTTGACGTCGTTCGGTACCTCCTTGGGAGGGCTCGCCAGCGGCTTCACGGTGTTCGGCGAGAACATCACTTCGATCGTTGTCTTGCCGTCCTCCAAAATGAGCGGCTTCTTGACGTTGTTTTCGCGCGCCCACGTGCGCAGCTTCTCGCCCTGAAGCTCCTTCTGATTGCCGGCGGCCTGATCGATGTCCTTCTTCAACTCGCCCCAATAGTCGATGTAGCGCTGCGCGACGAGGTGCGACTCGATGACGAGGGCATTGTTCGTCTGCGTGCAGAGACCGCTGCTAGTCCAGTTGGTCGATCCGGTCAGCACGGCGGTCGGCTCGCCTGCCTCCGTGAGCACCATGAACTTGTTGTGAGGAATGCGGCCCTTCTGGACGATGCGGTCGATGACTGGCACGCCGGCCTTCTTTAGAGCCGCGCGGTTATTGGCGTCCGCATCTTCGATATCCTGGCCCGTCGCGTCATCGTGAATCCATTCGTTGCCCAGGATCACGGTGCGGCTCGTTGGGTTGCCCTTGTCGGCGGCCTGCAGACGGACTTCGAGCCCTTTGGGATCATCCAGCTCATACAGGGCGGCGTTGATTCTGCCTTTCGACGCGTCGGCTCGGTCGAGCAGCGACGTGACGCCTTCGTAGATTTGACCCATGAGACGCGCACGCAGCGTATCCGCAGGGTTGGTAATATGTCCCTTGAGCACGTTGATGTCGGCCTTGCCGCCCAAGGCATGAATGACCGACTGGGACGCAACGATGCCACGATTGAAGTAGGCCTTGAATGGCGGCCTGTCCGGAGTGAGCGTGACATCGTTGCTTGTGAGTTCTGCGACGCCCTCGAGCGGCTTGAGTTGCCCCGGCGTGCCGCCCATGGCGACGATCCGGTAGCGATAGGAGTGGCCCCGATGGGCATAGAGGTCTTTCCACCAGAATTTCTGAATGGGGGCCTGCTCGGTGGTGAAGTGGGTGTCAACGTCCTGGGATGCGAAGCGCGCGAGCGCCGGTAGCGCGATTTCGATATCCGTCGCGAGGTCGCGCTGATAGACGGCAAAACCGAGGCAGTTCGGCAGGCGCTTGTCGAAGGTCCAGGCGACGAGTGCGATGTCATTATTGGCAAAGGCTAGGGCAGGCATCAAAACCTCCAATATTCCTTAGTGAAATACTGGCGAGTTTTGCACGGTAACTACCTAAACGCTATATTGAATTGATCAGCTACCTGGGGTTCTTGCGATCTCCGGCTCGCTTTGCCGCGATCCCCGCCGTTCTGCCAACGTCGCGCTGGAGGTCGCGCGCTGAAAGAAGGGATCCAAGTGGCGGATATCGGATCGGATCAAGGAGCATTCGCACGCGACGGCGGCGGGACGAAGCCGCCGAATTCGCGCTCGATCAGCCCGGCCAGCGCGATCGTCGTGCGGTCCTCCAGGTACGGCCCGATGATCTGGACACCGATCGGCAGTCCCATCGCCGTGCGCTCGATCGGAACGGCAGTTGCCGGCAGTCCGCAGGTCGAGGCGGGGTCCGCCCAGATGAAGCAGGCGTCGGCGTAGTTGTAGAGCTGGCCGTCGATGTCGAGCTTTCGCGCATCGAACGGCTCGGAATGGTCGTGCGGAAACGCCGGCACGGCGGCGGCCGGGTAGATCACCGCGTCGAACTCGCGAAACAGCTGATGCCATTTCTGTTGCAGCTGCAGGCGCGCCGCATCGGCCGCAAGCCATTCGCGATGACTCATGCCCCAGCCGCGGGCGCGCTCGGCCTCGAGACTGCGATCGTCGGGCGCGAGCGCCGCAGCTAGTCCTTGCGCCTCTGCGAGCGCCGCCGGCGTCAGGCGCGGGCTTCGCGCGGCGTTGAGCAGCTTCATGTAGAGCCGCGCGGATTCGGCAAGATCCGGCAGCGATGCGCTCGAACGTGCGAGCTGCGCGCCTGATCGTTCGAGCCGGCCGGCCAACCGTCCGATGGCGGAACGCACGGCCTCGCCCGTCGGCATCAGCGGATGCGTATCGATGACGAGAATCCTGAAATTCCTGAGCTGCTCATGGCGCGGGGCGGGCAGTGCAAGGCGATAGCCGATCCCGTCCCGCATCTCGTCGGGGCCGGCAATCACGTGGAGCGACAATGCGAGGTCGGAGGCGGTGCGCGCCATCGGCCCGACGACGGCGAGATCGCCCTGGCCGGGGACGGGCGGCGCCGGCGGCAGGCTGTATCCGCGCAGCGGCACCAGGCCGAAGCTCGGCTTGTGTCCGAACACGCCGCAGAAATGCGCGGGGACCCGGATCGAGCCGCCGATATCCGAGCCGATCGAGAGCGGACCGAACCCGGCGGCCAGCGCCGCCCCCGATCCGCCCGAGGAGCCGCCGGGCGAGCGGCCGAGGTCCCACGGATTGTTCGTGGTCCCATGGATCTCGTTGTAGCTCTGGAAATCCCTGAGGCCGATCGGGATGTTGGTCTTGCCGATGATGACGGCGCCCGCCGCTTTCAGCCGCGAGACGACAAGGGCATCGTCAGCCGGCCGGAAATCCCGGAAATGCGGAAAGCCCCATGTCGTCGGTAGACCCGCGATGTTGAACGGCTCCTTCATGGTGACGGGTATGCCGGTTAGCGGCCGCCGCTCGCCGCGGGCAAGCGCGGCATCGGCAGCGCGCGCCGCATCTCTGGCGCGGTCGAAATCGCGCACGACAATCGCGTTGATCTGCGGATCGAGCGCCTCGATGCGCGCGATGGTGTGATCGAGCAACTCTGATGCCGATATCTTGCGAGCGTGCAGGGCACCGAGAAGCGCGCCGATCGAGCCGTAGCTCGTGTCAATGGCATCTGCGGCAGTTTGCATCGACACCTCCACCTCGCGATCCGGAGCAGCCATGCCTTCGGTACGGTTAATCGCCCTGGTGCGGAGGCGGCCTTGAGAAGGCGATCATACAATCGTGCCCCTGCTTTGCCCGACGTGTCAAACGGCTCATCGCGATTGATCGCACGAGACGAAATTCTTCAATGATTTGTACTTTGCATGGGGTTGTTTTCGCATTTTTGTTTTGAGGGGTGACGGCGCCAGACAAACAGCCGCGGGAAACGGATCGACCAACACTCCTAAGAGTTTCTACACACAGTTCTGGCACGTTCCGCGCGTCAAGACCCGCAACCTGCATCGTCGCCTCTCATTGCGCGCACGAAAAGAAGGGACCCGCGGGCATCGAGGGGGCGTGAGCCATGACTGCAGTTGCTTCGGACGCCGGTCGCGCGAGGGGTGGGATCGTGCCGATCCTGTTATGCGTCGTGCCGTTCAGCCAGGTTCCGCTCGACGCCTACACGCCCGGCCTGCCGCAGATGGTGGTGGATCTCGCCGCTGACGCGGCGTCGATGCAGAACACCGTCACCGCCTACATGCTCGGCATGTCCCTGGCGCTGGTGCCTGTCGGTATTGCCTCCGATACGCTCGGCCGCCGCAAGGTGCTGCTCGCGGGGCTGTCGGTGCTGATCGCGATGAGCATCGCCTGTGCGCTCGGCACCAGCGCATCGTTGCTGCTTGGCTTGCGCTTCCTGCAAGGCATCGGCGGCTGCACCTGCCTCGTCGTCGCCTATGCCGTAGCGGCCGACTGCTTTCGCGGTCGTGAGCTCACCGCGATCTCCGGCCTGTTAGGTGCCGCCTGGGGACTTGCGCCGGTGCTTGCGCCGGCAGCCGGCGGCTTCATCGTCGAGCTGACGTCCTGGCGCGGCGTCTTCGTCATCATTGCCATCGCCGCGGCCCTCGTCGCCGCGATCGTGGTTTTTCTTCTGCCCGAAACATTGCCGGCCGAGCGGCGCGCGCCGTTTGATCCGCGCCGCACGGCGGGGATCTTGCGCGAGGCGCTGGTCCGCCCGGGCTTCCTCGCTTTCGTGCTGGTGTTCGCTGCGGCCGCGAGCTCGCAGCTGGCGTTTGGCGTCGTAGCGCCGTTCTTCTACCAGACCGGCCTCGGTTACTCGGCGGCAATCTACGGCCTTGTCGCGCTCGGCCTTGGCGGCGTCAATCTGGCCGGCGAGCTCGGCTGCGCGCATTTCGCGCGCTTCATGCCGGCCCGCATGCTGGGCTTCGGCGCCTTCGCGCTGTTTCTCGCCGGCTCGGCGGCCCTGACCGTAACAGGCATGATCATCGGACTCGATCTTGCCTCGATCACGATCGGCGGTGCGCTGGTGCTCGGCGGCTGCGGCGTGCTGTGCCCGATGATGTACGGCATGGCGCTCGGCCTGTTCGAGCGCGACCACGGCCTGATCGGCGGCCTGATCAGCGCGCTCTGCTATCTCGCCGTCAGCGGCGCCATGGCGATCGCGGCGGTGCTGCCCGAAGCGACGCAGGCGCCGATCGGATGGCTCTATCTCGGCCTCTGCGCCATTGCCGGGACGCTGCTCGCGGTCTCGCTGCCCTCGGCGCGCCACGCCACACAATCCTAAGGAAGGAACCAAATCATGACCACTGTCGGTATTCGCGGCACGTTCTTCGATTTCGTCGACGATCCCTGGCAGCACATCGGCAACGAGCAGGCCGCTGCGCGCTTTCACCAGGACGGCCTCATGGTCGTCACGGACGGCGTGATCAAGGCGTTCGGTCCCCATGACAAGATCGCCGCCGCGCATCCGGGCGTGCAGGTCACCCACATCAAGGACCGCATCATCGTCCCTGGCTTCATCGACGGCCACATCCATCTGCCGCAGACCCGCGTTCTCGGTGCCTATGGCGAGCAGCTCCTGCCGTGGCTGCAGAAGTGGGTCTATCCGGAAGAGCTCAAATACCGGGATCGCAATTATGCGCGCGAGGGCGTGAAGCGTTTCCTCGACGCGCTGCTGGCGTCCGGCACCACCACGTGCCAGGCCTTTACCAGTTCCTCGCCGGTCTCGACCGAAGAACTGTTCGAGGAAGCGGCCCGCCGCAACATGCGCGTGATCGCGGGCCTCACCGGCATCGATCGTAATGCGCCGGCCGATTTCATCGATACCCCCGAGAACTTCTATCGCGACAGCAAGCGGCTGATCGCGCAGTATCACAACAAGGGCCGCAATCTCTACGCCATCACGCCGCGCTTCGCCTTCGGTGCCTCGCCGGAACTTCTGAAAGCGTGCCAGCGCCTCAAGCACGAGCATCCGGACTGCTGGGTCAACACCCACATCTCCGAGAACCCGGCCGAATGCAGCGGCGTGCTGGTCGAGCACCCGGACTGCCAGGACTATCTCGGCGTCTACGAGAAGTTCGACCTGGTCGGTCCGAAATTCTCCGGAGGCCACGGCGTCTATCTCTCCAACAACGAATTCCGCCGCATGTCGAAGAAGGGCGCCGCGGTGGTGTTCTGCCCCTGCTCGAACCTGTTCCTCGGCAGCGGCCTGTTCCGCCTCGGCCGCGCCACGGATCCCGAGCATCGCGTCAAGATGTCCTTCGGCACCGACGTCGGCGGCGGCAACCGCTTCTCGATGATTTCCGTGCTCGACGACGCCTACAAGGTCGGCATGTGCAACAACACGCTGCTCGACGGCAGCATCGATCCCGCTCGTAAGGACCTCGCGGAAGCCGAGCGCAACAAGCTCTCGCCCTATCGCGGCTTCTGGTCGATCACGCTCGGCGGTGCCGAAGGCCTCTACATCGACGAAAAGCTCGGCAATTTCGAGCCCGGCAAGGAGGCCGATTTCGTCGCGCTCGACCCAAATGGCGGGCAGATAGCGCAAGCGTGGCATCAATCGCTGATCGCCGACGGCGCCGGCCCGCGCAACATGGACGAGGCGGCGAGCATGCTGTTCGCGGTCATGATGGTCGGCGACGATCGCTGCGTCGACGAGACCTGGGTGATGGGCAAGCGTCTCTACAAGAAGAGCTGAGCGGACGGCAGCTCATGAGCGCATCGCCAGACACCGCCGGTCAGCCGGTCGCCCTCGTCATCCAGCGCCGCATCGCCGATGACGGCTTTGCCGCGTTCGCGCGCTGGAATGGCGAGGTCGGCGAGGTGCTCAAGGCGTGGCCCGGATTCCTGGGGCAGGAAGTGGTGCCGCCGCAGCCGCCGGCCCATGTCGATTGGGTGACGATCCTGCGTTTTGCCAGTCCGGCCGCCGCGCGCGCCTGGCTTCAAAGCGAGGTGCGGGCGAAGCTGATCGGAGAGGTGCAGCGTTTCTTCGTCGGTTCGGAAGATGTGCATATCCTGCCCGACACCGGCGTTCAGAGCGACAGCGCCGTCTCTGCCGTCATCTCTTTCAGGGTTCCCGACGGGCTCGAGGATGCGTTCCTGAAATGGCAGCAACGTATCCAGGCCGCCGAGGCGGAGTTCAAGGGATTTCTGCGCCACAAGATCGAGCGGCCTATTCCGGGCCTGCATGAGGAATGGATCATCATCCTGTCGTTCGATTCTGATGCCAACCTTAATGCATGGCTGGACTCGCCCGTGCGGCAAATGCTGCTGAAGGAAGGCGAGCGCTTCAACGCCGGCATGAATGTGAAGCGGGCAAGCTACGGCTTCAATTTCTGGTTCCCAGCGGGCAAGACGCAGGCGCCAGAACAAGGGCGGGACTTCATCTGGAAGAGCAACCTGATCGTTCTGCTCGTGCTTTACCCGGTGGTCTATCTCTGGGGCACCTTCATCAGCCGGCCGCTCATCGACAGTCACGGCGTCCCGGTCTGGCTGTCGCTGTTCGTCGGCAATCTCGTCAGCACCCAGCTGCTCGGCTGGTGGCTGGTGCCCGCCGCCTTCAAGGCGCTCGACTGGTGGATCACGCCGAAAGCGGCGATCGGTCGCCAAATCGCAGGCTACGCACTTCTTGCTGTGCTCTATGCCGTCTCGATGGGTCTGTACGCGCTGCTGCTCGCGTGGCATTGGGGACGGTGACACCGTCCACCGCGCTGTCGCGGAAAGGGGCGGCCGCTGGACAGCGACGATCATGTTCGCCCTGACATTTCTCGGCACTTCGGCAAGCATTCCCTCCGCGGAACGCAATCATCCGGCCCTTCTCGTGGAGGCCGCGGGCAAGCGCGTCCTGGTCGATTGCGGCGAGGGCACACAGCGCCAGCTGCTGAGGAGCGGTTCGGGCTTTCGGCGGCTCGATCGCGTGCTCCTGACGCACGCTCATCTCGATCACGTGCTTGGCATTCCCGGACTGTTTTCAACGCTGGGATTGCGGCAGAGCGCCGAGGTGATGACCGTTCACGGCGGGCCGGGCACGCTCGACATCGTCATCCGAATGCTCGCCGGCCTGTGGGGTACGGGCAGGGCGCCGATCGCGGTCGAGTTTGCAGCCCTGAGCGAAGGAGAGGTCGTCGACGCCGGTGACTTCACCATCGCCTGCTTTCCGGTCCGTCACCGCGACACCGATAGTTTCGGTTTCGTGTTCCAGAGCCCTGCACGTCGCCGTCTTCGGCCCGAGCGCCTCGCGGCTCTTGGTGTGCCGGATGGTCCTGTGCGTGGCGAATTGGCTGCAGGGCGGCCGGTCGCGATCGCCGATCGAAGGATTGATCCGGAGGACGTCCTGGGGCCGCCGAGCGGCGGCAGGAAGCTCGTGGTGATCGGCGACACCGAGACGACCGAGGGGCTGTCGCCTTACGTTGCCGACGCCGATATGCTGGTTATCGAGGCGACCTTCCTCGACCGCGACGCCGCGACCGCGCGGGACTACGGCCATCTCACCGCCGCGGAAGCGGCCGCCTTCGCTGCCGCAAACAACGTCCGCCAGCTCATGTTGACCCATATGTCGGGACGGTACGAGGATGACGAGATTCTGGCCGAGGCGTCGACGATCTTTCCGAACACCCGGATCGCCGCCGACTTCGATCATATCGTGATCTAGTCGCGGCGGTGCCCTCCTTTCGACCTCGGCGACGTCCGAATGCCCGGCCATGACAGCCATTGCCCTTGACGCTGGGACCGGCTGATTTTACGGCAGTGTCAGCAAATAACGATTGTTCGCATTCCGAACAACATCGTCGCGGCCATCGGAGGAAGTTTTGTCGACATCATCACTCCACCCTCACGGCGTGTTCTCCGCCGCGCTGACGCCGCTCGATGCCGAACTCGCGCCTGATCACGCGCGTTTCGTGGAGCATTGCCGCTATCTCCTGGACGAAGGCTGCGACGGCATCGCGATGCTGGGCACCACGGGCGAGGCGAATTCCTTTTCCGTCGCGGAGCGCATCGGGCTGCTCGAAGCCGTCGTGGCTGCGGGCATCGCGCCGCAGCGGCTTCTGCCGGGCACAGGAGTGGCCGCACTCACCGAGACCGTCGCGCTGACGCGTCACGCGCTCTCGGTCGGCGTCGACACCGTGGTGATGTTGCCGCCGTTCTACTACAAGAATGTCAGCGATGACGGCATCTTCGCCTCCTACAGTGAAGTGGTGCAGCGCATTGGTGATACGCGGCTGAAAATCGTTCTCTATCACTACCCGCAGATGTCGGCGCAGCCGATCTCGCATGGGCTGATCGAGCGGCTGCGCAAGGCCTATCCGGCGACGTTCACCGGCATCAAGGATTCGTCCGGCGACTTCGCCAACATGACAGCGATGGTGGAGCGCTTCCCTGGATTCGCGGTTCTCGGCGGCGCCGATCCGTTGATGCTGCCGCTGCTGCGAAAGGGCGGGGCGGGCTGCATCACCGCGACCTCCAACATCGTTGCGCGCAGTCTGGCCTATGTCTTCAGGCACTTCGGTGACAGCGATGACGATCCGGCGCTCAAGGCGGCGCAGGCGCGGATCGTGAAGGCGCGCGAGCTGGTCTCGCAATTTCCACAGATGGCGTCGCTGAAGGCGCTGGCGGCCGATCGTACCAAGCATGCCGGATGGCAGCGTCTGCGTCCGCCGCTGGAGTCTCTGCAGCCTGACCAGCTGAAAGTGCTGCTCGCCAATGCCGCGGCATTCACCGCCTCCCCCTAGCTCTGGTACGGACGACAGGGCGCGCCAATGTCCGACTGCTTCCAAGATGTGCTTGCCGGGCTTGCCGCCATCCCGGGCAAGAGTTTCCGCGCGGGAGCACCATGACGATGACGAGCATCCGCCTATTGGCCGACGACCTCACCGGTGCGCTCGACACTGCGGCGGAGTTCGTCGGCCTGTGCGGACCGTTCGATGTCATCTGGCCGGAAGCGCACGCGCCGCGAGGGTCCGGCAGCCTTGCAATCGACAGCGGCACCCGCGAGCGATCGAAAGCCGAGAGCGTCGAGATCGTTGAACGACTGGTGCCGCACCTTCAGGGCGGCACCATCGCCTACAAGAAGGTCGATAGCCTCCTTCGCGGCGCGTGGGCGGCCGAGCTCGGCGCGTGCCTGCGCAGCGGCCATTGGGCTTCTTGCGTGGTCGCGCCCGCGTTCAATTATCAGGGACGCCGCACCATGGGCGGCCAACAATTCGCGCGCTCGATGCATGGCGATTGGCAAAGCGTCGGCGGTAATTTGCTTGATCAATTGAGGCAAGATGGCATCGAGGCACGACAGGGCGCGCCCGACACGGTCGCGCAAGGCGGCGTCCAGGTGTTCGATGCCGAGAGCGACCTCGACCTCGATCGCGTCATCGAAATGGGGCGGCGCATGCCGGGGCCCGTGCTGTGGTGTGGCAGCGGCGGTCTCGCCGGCGCGCTGGCGCGCAACCACCGTGCCGATGCGCCGAGCCAATTGAAGGTGCCGGTGCTGGGGCTGTTCGGCTCCGACCAGCCCGCTGCCGCCTCGCAGCTGGCGGCCTGCGGCGAAGCGACGATCGCGCTGGCGGAAGGTGAGGGCGCATCGCGCACTCAGCGCAAGCTGAGCGATGACCGCGTGGCGATGGTCAAATTCTCTCTCGCTGAAGGTCTGTCACGCCCCGAAGCGACGCGGCGGATTGCGCGCGAAATGGCGGCATTGATCGCGGCGCTCGATCCGCCCGGCACCCTGATCGTCGCCGGCGGCGAGACCTTGAAGGCCGCCTGTGTCGCCCTTGGCGCGCACGCGCTCCAGGTGACGGGACGCATCGTGCCGGGATTGCCGCGCTCGATCCTGCAGGGCGGGCGCTGGGCCGGCGTGGAGGTCGTTTCGAAGTCCGGAGCGTTCGGCAACAGCGAGCTGTGGCGCGACCTGCTCCGGGACAATCATTTGCTCAAAATGGAGAGTCCGACATGACCTCTCGTCATCTTGCCATAACCATGGGCGATCCCGCCGGGATCGGGCCGGAGATCATCGTCAAAGCTTGCGTCGGGTTGAAGGAGCGGATCGCGAAGGGCGATTTGCGCCTGCTGATCATCGGCAGCGGCACGGCGCTCGAGGGTGCCAGGGCCGCGCTCGGCGCCGATATTGCGATCCCGGAGGTGACAGCCGACAGTCCTGACTGGCCCAACCTCTGCTACCTGCAGGCCGACGCCGAAGGCGACCCGATCAAGCCTGGCGTGCTCAGCGCCGATGGCGGCCGCTTTGCCTACAAGGCGATCGAGCAGGGCGTGCGCTTGACCCAGGCCGGCCGGACCGCCGCGATCGTCACCGCGCCGCTCAACAAGGAAGCGCTCAACAAGGCCGGCTATCATTTTCCTGGTCATACCGAGATGCTGGCGCATCTCACCGGCGTGCGCGGCTCGGTGATGCTGCTCGCCCATGGCAACATGCGCGTCAGCCACGTCTCGACCCATGTGGCGCTGGAGGATGTGCCGAAGCGCCTGACGCCGGAGCGCCTGCGCATGGTGATCGACCTCACCAACGACGCGCTGCGCCGGCTCGGCATTGCCAGGCCGAAGATCGCGATTGCCGCGCTCAATCCGCATGCGGGCGAGGGCGGCCTGTTCGGCCGGCAGGATATCGACGTGTCCGCACCGACGATCGCCAAGGCGGTTGCCGATGGCCTCGATGTCGTGGGCCCGGTGCCGGGCGACACCATCTTCGTCAAGCTCCGCGCCGGCCAGTACGACGCTGCGGTGGCGATGTATCACGATCAGGGACACATTCCGGTCAAGCTGCTCGGCTTCCAGGTCGACCCTGCGACCGGCCGCTGGCAGGAGCTCTCGGGCGTCAACATCACGCTGGGCCTGCCGATCATCCGCACCTCGGTCGATCACGGCACCGCCTTCGACATCGCGGGCAAGGGCATCGCCAACGAGCACAGCCTGATCGAGGCCATCGACTATGCCGAACGGCTGTCCGCCGGCGCCTCCGGGTAGGGCGAGCGTCGCTCGCCGAGGCTGCACAGAGTGGTCTCGGTGGCGCCTCGAATCGGCGTCGGCGCGGATGGTTTTGCTGCGACTGAGTCGCTTGGCTTCCGTGGCCTGTCCTGATCTGCGTGCTGCAGAAATGGGGCACAGCGTAATCCGACGTGACCATTAGCAGGCACGTGGACCTCCCCCTCACGAAAGACTAGACCGCGAACGCCGAGGCGGCTATATGACCGGCCTGCGAGCCGCTGATTTGCTGAGCTTTCGGCAATGCTTGCAAAGCTTCCGAAGAAAGCTTAAGGACTTCAAGCACTTCGGTGGGGAATGGTGTAACGGTAGCACAACAGACTCTGACTCTGTTTGTCTTGGTTCGAATCCAGGTTCCCCAGCCAGTTCCAGCTCGTTTTTCACAGGATCCGACCTCCCCATACGCCGCTCGCCAGGGACGTGTGGTCGATTGGTCGCGCCGCCGCTCGCGACGGTTTGCCTCATCCTGAAAATCGCATCTCGCCGTCGGATCGCCGCGCTCTTCATCGTCCTTGGGCCGTACAACCCAAGGAGATCCCGTGATGCCCTATGTCGATGGTTTCGTTCTGGCCGTGCCCAAGGACAATATCGGGGCCTACAAGACGGTGGCGAAGACCGCCTGCGCGCTCTGGATGGAGCATGGTGCGCTCGATTATGTCGAATGCATCGCCGACGACGTTCCCTATGGAGAGCTGACCTCGTTTCCGCGCGCGGTGATGGCGAAGGAGGACGAGGTCGTGGTGTTCGCCTGGATCGTCTACCGCGATCGGGCGAGCCGCGATGCCGTCAACAAGAAGGTGATGGAGGACCCGCGGCTGAAGATGGAAGGCATGCCGTTCGACGCCAAGCGCATGATCTATGGCGGCTTCACGACGCTGCTGCGGGCGAGCGATATCGTTGGCTGACGCCCGGGCAGAGCCTAGAGCATTTTCGGTTCTGATTGAATCAGAACCGAAGCTCTAGATTCTTGTTTTGACGCGTTTTCTTTACGAGAACCGGTGTCCACTTCGCTCGAAAACGCTTTAACTCCGCGTCGCGTCCCCCACCTCCGCCTGCAGCAGCAGCAACAGGCAGCCGGCGAGCCGCGTCTCCATTTCCTTCGACGACAGCGATAGCGGCCCGGGATCGTTGAGGATCGCGTTCACCAGCGTGCCGAGCACAACCTGGAAGCCGAAGGCGATGGCGCGAGTCTTTGCCGGTTTGCGGCCCTTGCCCATGGCCGGCAGCAGGAGAGGGGTGACGCGCGCGGTGGTTGCCCGGGCGAGCGCCTTGAACGGCGTCCATTTGTCCGGACGCGTGTCGTCGTGCTGGAGCGCGGCACGCAGCACGCCCTCGTGGCTGCGCATCCAGACGATGATGCCGCTGACGACGACCTGGCAGAGTTCGTCGAGGCCGGCCTCGCGCGACAGCGGCTGGATCGCGCTGAGCCGTTGCTCGCCGTCGCGGGTGGCCAGCACCATCAGCGCGTTGAAATAGGTCTCCTTGTTCTCGAAGCGGCTGTAGAAGGCGCCCACGGTGGCGCCGACTTCGGCGCACAGCGCCTCGATCGAGAGCTCCGCAAGGCTGCGTGTCCTCAGCATCGCGGCGCCGGCGCGCAGCAGCGCCAGCGTCGTTTCCCGGCTGCGCTTCTGCCGCGACGGAGCCACACCCGGCAGGTCGAAATCGCGTAGCTCCGTCAGTCCCGGCCGTGAGCGCATCCGTCCTTGCATCCGCCAAAAATCATAATCATAATTCTGATTATAATTTAGGGCGATGCGAACCGCGGGTCAACCGTGGGCGCCGAGACAATGAAACGCGATCCGGCAGGGAGGAACAGATGAGCACAGGTAGCGGCACGCCGTTTCGCGGCACCGTCGGCAAGACGGTTGCGGACTCAAAACCCTGGTGGCCGGACGCCGTGAAGCCGCCTGCGGGCGCGCCGAACGTCCTCGTCGTGCTGTTCGACGATGTCGGCTTCTCCGATTTCGGCTGCTACGGCTCGGCGATCCACACGCCGACCATCGACAGGCTCGCTGCGGAGGGCCTGCGCTACAGCGGCTTCCACACCACGGCGATGTGCTCGACCACGCGCGCGGCGCTGCTTACGGGGCGCAACCATCATTCCGTCGGGGTCGGGTGCCTGGCCAATTTCGATTCCGGCTATCCCGGCTATCGTGGCAAGATCGCGCGTGAGGCGGGGACGCTGGCCGAGATGTTGCGCGCGCACGGCTATCGCAACTACATGGTCGGCAAATGGCACGTCACGCCGCTGACCGAGAGTGGCGCCACCGGCCCGTTCGACGGCTGGCCGCTCGGGCGCGGTTTTGATCGCTTCTACGGCTTTCTCGACGCCGAGACCGACCAGTACGCGCCGGAGCTCGTCTCCGACAACACGCATATCGATCCGCCCGGCACTTATGCGGACGGCTATCACCTGACCGAAGACCTGATCGACCGGTCGATCCGCTTCATCGGCGATCACCTCGCCGATCGTCCCGAAATGCCCTGGCTGACCTGGGTCGCGCTCGGCGCCTGCCACGCGCCGCATCAGGCGCCGGCCGACATCATCAGGAGCTATCACGCCGCCTTTGCGCATGGCTGGGACGTCGAGCGGGAGCAGCGTCTGGCGCGCCAGAAGGCGATGGGGCTGGTGCCTGAGAGCACGCGGATGCCCGCGCGCAATGATGGCGTGAAGGCCTGGGAGGAGCATTCGGCCGACGAGCGCCGCGTCTTCACGCGCCTGCAGGCGGCCTTCGCCGGCATGCTCGACCATTCCGACCGCCATCTGGCGCGGCTGGTCGCATTCCTCGACACGGCCGGCATCCGCGACAACACCGTGATCATCGTGATGTCCGACAACGGCGCGAGCCAGGAGGGCGGGCCGCTCGGCTTCGTCAACGCGATGGGACCATTCAATTTCAAGCCGGAGCCGATCGCGGAGAAGCTCGCCCGCATCGACGATATCGGCGGGCCGGACACCCACAGCAATTTCCCGCATGGCTGGGCGATGGCGTCGAACACGCCGTTGCGCCGCTACAAGCAGAACACCCATGGTGGCGGCATCCGCGATCCCTTCGTCATCAGCTGGCCGAACAAGATCGCAGCCAAGGGCGAGCTGCGCCACCAGTTCGTCCACGCCTGCGATCTCACCCCGACATTGCTGGAGCTAATCGGCATCGAGGCGCCCGCGACAATCGCGGGCTGCCCGCAAATGCCGCTCGAAGGCGAGAGCTTTGCGCGTTCGATCCTGGATGCATCCGCCCCGTCAAGGAGCTCGCCGCAATATTTCGAGATGTTCGGGCATCGCGGTCTGTGGCAGGCGGGGTGGAAGGCGGTCGCGTTTCATCCGTCGGGTACGCCGTTCGAGAACGACAAATGGGAGCTGTTCCATCTCGACGCGGATTTCTCCGAGACCCACGACCTTGCGGCAGCGGAGCCGGAGCGCCTCGAACGGATGATCGCGACCTGGTGGGAAGAGGCCGAGAAGCACAACGTGCTGCCCCTCGACGACCGCTTTGGGCCGCGCTTTGCGGAGAATGCCGCGCGCTTCCACGGTGCGCGCCACCGTTTCGTCTTCCATGCCGGCATGGGCCACGTGCCGACCGACGTCGCGCCCGACGTGCGCAGCCGCAGCTACACGATCGAGGCGCATGTGGAGACCGACGAGGCGGGCGCCGACGGCGTGCTGATCGCGCACGGCGATGCGACCTCGGGCTACAGCCTCTATGTCAGCGACGGCCATCTCGTGCACGATCTCAATGTCGGCGGCGGTCATCAGATCGTCCGGTCGGATCGCAAGGTGCCGTCGGGCGCGCGGCGGCTCGGCGTTCATGTGAATCGTCTCGTGCGCAAGGAGCCGCCGGCGAAGGGCGCGCGCACCGGCGTCAGCGAATACACGCTGCTGATCGACGGCGAGCCGGCAGGCTCGCTGCAAACCCAGCTCGGTTTCCACACGCTGATCTCGTGGTCCGGCCTCGACATCGGCCGCGACCGCGGCAGCCCCGTGTCGCACTACCAAGCGCCGTTCGAGTTCGAGGGACGGCTGCTCCGCGTCACCGTGACCATGCACGACGACCAAAAGCTCGACGGCCATGCGGTCGGCAACGCGCAGATGGCGCGGCAGTGAGAGGGAGGGGCGTCGCTGCATCCGCTGTCATTGCGAGCGCAGCGAAGCAATCCAGACTGCCTCCGCGGAAACATTGCTGGATTGCTTCGCGCAATGACGAGGTGAGGGATGCGTGCACGCCAGCGGGAAACGAGAGCAGCCTTTACTTGATCTTGTCGTAGGCTGCGGCGAAATCGCCGAGCGGCATCGGGATCGCGATCGTCTCATTGGCCATGTTCTGGAAGGAGACCTTCAACTGCTTGCCGGACCGCAAGGCCGCGAGCAGGTCCGCCGCGACCGGGGTCGAGGCGTAGCAGCCGCGGCTCTCGCAGGTCTGGATCTGGAGATCGAAGGTCTTGCCCTCGTCGACCTGAAGCTTGGCGCCGACGGGAAGGTTGAGGCCGAGCGGCAATTGCAACAGTGCAATCGGCGTGCGGGTGTCGGGCGCGACGCGGATGTTGATCAGGACGACGGTCTGGCCGGTCTTGGTCAGCACCGCGTTCTGCTCCATCGCGCATTCGAGCGCGGCATCGCGGCTGGCGCTGGTGCAGCGCACGATCCAACCAGGCTGCCCGGGCGCGCCGTCCGCCTGTGCCTGCTGCGTCGGTGTTGGCGCAGGCTGTGCCGCCGGGGCAGGGGCGCTCTTCTTGGCCGCCTGCTGGGCATGCGCGGCGCCCAAGGGCAGCAGGACAGCAGCGGCGAAGGCGGCAAGTCTGGATTGCATGAGCATGGCGAAACCGCGTTGGCGTGAACCGGGGCCTCGCTGTAGCGTCGCGGAAGGTGCGGCGCAAGCTCACTCGGCGGCTTGCTTGACCGTGCCGCGCTCGGACGTCTCGTGGCCTTCGTCATCCGAACGGCCCCAGGTGGAGAACCAGTTGTTGAGCTTGTCGAGATAGAGATAGACGACGGGCGTGGTGAACAGCGTCAGCGCCTGGCTGACGATCAGGCCGCCGACCATGGCATAGCCGAGCGGCTGGCGGATCTCGGCGCCGGTGCCGTGACCGAGCATCAAGGGCACGCCGCCGAGCAGCGCGGCCATCGTCGTCATCATGATGGGGCGGAAGCGCAGCAGCGCGGCCTGGCGGATCGATTCCTCCGGCGTCTTGTGCTCGTCGCGTTCGGCGGCGATCGCAAAGTCGACCATCATGATGCCGTTCTTCTTCACGATGCCGATCAGGAGGATGATGCCGATCAAGGCAATGAGGCTAAAGTCGAAGCCGGCCGCCATCAGGATCGCCAGCGCGCCGACGCCGGCCGAGGGCAGTGTCGACAGAATCGTGATAGGATGGATGTAGCTCTCGTAGAGGATGCCGAGGATCAGGTAGACCACGACGAGCGCGGCGAGGATCAGCAGCGGAACGGTGCCGAGCGACTGCTGGAACGCCTGCGCGGTGCCCTGGAAGCTCGAGTTGAGCGTCGGCGGCGCGCCGAGATCGGCCATCGCCTTCTGAACGGCCTCGGTCGCCTGGCCGAGCGCGACGCCCTGCGCCAAGTTGAAGCTGAGCGTGATTGCCGGGAATTGGCCCTGGTGGCTGATCGAGAGCGGGCGGACCGGATCGGTGGTCCAGGTCGCGAACGTCGACAGCGGGACCTGATCGCCCGTCAAAGGCGATTTCAGATAAAGCTTGTTGAGGCTGTCGAGGTTGCCCTGCATCTCCGGCAGGATCTCCAGGATCACCTTGTAGGTGTTGAGCTGGGTGAAATACTGCGTGACCTGCCGCTGTCCGAACGCGTCATACAGCGTGTCGTCGATCAGCTGCGGCTGGATGCCGTACCGTGCGGCGGTGTCGCGGTTGATCCTGAGCTGGACGGTGGTGCCCTGGGTCTGCTGGTCGGTCGCGACGTCACGCAGCTCCGGCAGCGTCTGCATCTTGGCGAGGATCTTGGGCGCCCATTCGTTGAGCTCGTCCAGATTGGCGTCCTGCAGCGTGAATTCGAACTGCGTGCGCGTCGGCCGCCCGCCGAGCCGCACGTCCTGGGCCGCCTGCATGTAGAGGCGGGCGCCGGATACCTTCTCGAGCTTGGGACGCAGCCGCGCGATGATCTGCTGCGCGGAGGCCTCGCGCTCGTTGCGCGGCTTAAGCGTGATGAACATGTTGCCGTTGTTGCCGGCGCGGCCGCTGCCGCCGATGTTCATCGCGATCGTGGCGACGTCTGGGTCCTCCATCACGATCTTGCCAAGCTCGACCTGGCGGCGCTGCATCTCCTTGAACGAAATGTCCTGTGAGGCTTCCGAGGTCGCGGTGATCAGGCCGACGTCCTGCTGCGGGAAGAAGCCCTTCGGGATTAGGACGAACAGGTAGATCGACAGGGCGAGCGTGGCGAAGAAGATCGTGAGGGTGGTGCGCCGCCAGGCGAGGGCATGGTCCAGTATATATTCATAGCCGCGCAACATCGCGTCGAAGGCGCGCTCGCTCCATTGATAGAAGCGGCCGTGCTGCACCTCGCCGTGGGCGCGCAGGAAGCGCGAGGCCATCATCGGTGTCAAGGTCAGCGACACGAACATCGAGACGAAGATGGTCATCGCCAGCACGACTGCGAATTCGCGGAACAGGCGCCCGATGATGCCGCCCATCAGGAGCAGCGGGATCAGCACTGCAACCAGCGAGATGCTGATCGACACGATGGTGAAGCCGATCTCCTTGGAACCGCGGAAGGCGGCCGCCATCGGCAATTCGCCTTCCTCGATATAGCGCGTGATGTTCTCGAGCATCACGATGGCATCGTCGACCACGAATCCGACCGCGATGGTGAGCGCCATCAGCGACAGATTGTCGAGCGAATAGCCGACGACCCACATCAGCGCGCACGCGCCCAATAGCGCCAGCGGAACCGTGACAGTCGGAATGACGGTGGCCCAGAAGCTGCGCAGGAAGATGAAAATCACCATGACCACGAGGGCAATGGTCAGCAGCAGCGTGAACTGGACGTCCTCGACCGCCGCGCGGATGGTCGTCGTGCGGTCGCTGATGAGCTCGATCTTGATCGCGGGCGGGATCGCCGCCACGAGGCGAGGCAGAGTCGCCTTGATCCTGTCGACGGTCTCGATGACGTTGGCGCCGGGCTGCTTGAAGATCACCAGGAACACGCCGCGCTTGCCGTTCGCCCAGGCCGCCTGCTTGGCGTCTTCGGCGGCGCTGACTGCCTGGCCAATGTCGCGGATTCGCAACGGGGCGCCGTTGCGATAGGCGATGATGACGTCGTTCCAGTCCTTCGCGTGCGTGAGCTGGTCGTTGGCGTAAATCGTGTAGGCGCGCTTCTCGCCGTCGATGTTGCCCTTGGGACTGTCGACCGTGGTGATCGCGATCTGGCTGCGGATGTCCTCCATCGACAGGCCCTTGGCGACCAGCTTCGCCGGATCGACCTGGATGCGGATGGAAGGTTTCTGCTGGCCGCCGATGAAAACCTGCGCGACGCCCGACAGCTGACTGATCTGCTGCGCGAGCTGGGCGTCGACCGCGTCGCTGACGCTGGTCAGAGGCAGCGTCTCCGATGTCGCCGAGAGCAACAGGATCGGCGCGTCGGCCGGGTTGACCTTGCGGTAGGTCGGCGGCGAAGGCAGGTTCTTCGGCAACTGACCGCTGGCGGCGTTGATGGCGCCCTGCACGTCGTTGGCGGCCCCGTCGATGCTGCGGTTGAGGTCGAACTGAATGGTGATCGACGCGGTGCCAAGATAACTCGTCGAGGTCATCTGCGCGATGCCGGGAATCTGGGCGAACTGGCGCTCGAGCGGCTGGGCCACCGACGAAGCCATCGTCTCGGGGCTGCCGCCCGGCAGATTGGCGGTGATCTGGATGGTCGGGAAGTCGACCTGCGGCAGCGGTGCGACCGGAAGCAGGGGGTAGGCGACGAGACCGACAAAGAGGATGCCGGCCATCAGCAGCGAGGTGCCGATGGGATACCGGATGAAAGGTGCCGAAATCCCGCCCTCGGTCATTCCTGTCGCACCTTGTTCTGGGCCGGGTTCGAGCTCGCCACCGTCGTCGAGACGAGGCTTCCGGGTTGCACCTTGAACTGGCCGCCGGTGATCACCTGCTGTCCGGGCGTCAGTCCTTCTTCGATGACCGAACGACCATCGATGGCATAGCTGACCTTGATCTTGTGCACCTCGGCCTTGTTGTCCTGATTGACGGTATAGGCATAGAGGCCGTTGGTGGAATGCTGGATCGCATCATCCGGAACCACGGTCGCGTCCTTCAGCGTCCGCACCAGAAGCCGCGTCGAGACCGATTGGCCCGGCCACAGCGTATGGTCCTTGTTGTCGAACACGGCTTTGAGCCGGATTGTCCCGCTCGTCGTGTCGACCTGATTGTTGATGACCGCAAGCTTGCCCTCGGCCAGCGTCTTCTTGCCGTCGGTGGTGAAAGCGATCACCTTGAGCGCGTCGGACTTCTGGCCTTCGCTGATGTAAGGAAGCTGGTCTTCCGGTGCCGTGAAGATCACGGCGATCGGCTCGACCTGCGAAATCGTGACGATGCCCGTCTGCGTCGAGGCATTGACGATGTTGCCGATGTCGACCTGGCGCAGGCCGGCGACGCCGGTGATCGGCGCCTTGATCTGCGTGTAGTCGAGCTGGGTCTGGGCGTTGGCGATCGCGGCTTCGTCGGCGGCAATCTGGGCGGTGAGCTGGGCGACGGTCGAACGCTGGGTATCGACCCGCTGTGCGGTTGCGAATTCGCCCAGCTTCATGGCGCGCTGAAGCTCGAGATTGGCGTTGGCAAGGTTCGCCTCGTCCTGCGCCTTCTTGGCCTTGGCTTGGTCGAGCGCGGCTTGATACGGGCGGGGGTCGATCGAGACCAGAAGCTCGCCCTGCTGGACGATCTGGCCCTCCTTGAAGGCGAGCTTGTCGATCTGGCCGTCCACGCGGGTCCGGACCTGTACGGTGTTGAAACCCTGAACTGTGCCGAGACCGGTCAGGTAGACCGGGAAGTCGGCCTTCTGGACCGGCGAAACGCTCACCGGGACGGCGGCGGGGCGGGGTGGGCCTTTTTGGGCGGTCTGGGCCTTTCCGGCTTCAGCACCGCGCTTCTGCCAACCATAATAACCCGCGGAGGCCACGGCCGCGATGATCAGAAGCCAGAGGATCGGCCGGGACTTTTTCATGTCGTCTCGTGTCGGCTCGTATGCCCTCAGCTTACGAATTATGGGGCAATAGCAGGGTTCCAGCGCGCTTGTATAATACACGCCAAGTTCCAGTGTAAACAGCACTATCCGTCGAGAATCCTAAACAATTGGAAAGCTTTGCACGGTCTGGGCAGCGGTCTGGCGTAGCAGTGTGCAGTGCTGCATTTTCCGCCGGGGCCGATCGGCGGGCAAGTCTTGTGCGACACCCGCGGACGGTGTGCTCAAGGCCGGCCGGCATCGCGCCGCGCCGCTGTGCGATGCCGGCCACGAGAACGGTTCTAAATCGTGCCGACGCCGTTTCGGTTGTCAGGAATTTCGGCATCGTCCATATCGGCGCCGCCACCAATGGAGCGCAGGATGGACGAACTGAACGGCAAGCTGATCGCGTGTCAGATTCTGATCACTGGATTGATCGCGCGTGTGGCCAACGAGCAGCGTGATCCCTTGCGCTTCCTCACCGACTTCCGAGACGAGATCAAGGCTGTCGTGAATGGCGTCAACATCGCCGGCATGGACAGCACCGATCGCGTGCGCGCCGTTGCGCAGAAAACGGTCGACGAATTGTTTTCGCTGATGAAGCCGCCGAGCAGTGATTGACGCTGTGAGCGAGACCGCGGATTGCGCAGCATTCGATGCTGTCTTTTAGAACGAGTCCAATCTCTGTTTAGAACGGTTTCAAACTCCAGTTTAGAATTGTTTTGATCTGGATGGATTCAAGCGTTCTTGCGAGCCGCTCGCATTGACCCACTATTTTGCGGCCGATACCAACAACGCGTCGTTCATCGAATTGAATGAGCGAACAGGAAGATGGGGCGTTGGGTAATGGGGCAGGTGGTCGCACCGAAGTCGTTGCGTTCGGTCGCAGCATTCGATCTGGTGGATGAAAAGTTCACGGGCGTTTCCGGCAAGAAGGTTTCGGCGGTGGCGAGCTTGATTGCGGTGGCGTCGGTGTCGAGCGGGGCGCAGGCGCAGCAGTCGAACCTGCCGCCGGTGACGGTCGACGCGCCTGTCGAGCGGCCGCGTCCGACGGCTTCGAAGCCCTCGCCGGAGCAGATCCGGGCGCGCAACGCGCTTCGTCGCGCCGCGCAGCGCGAGCAGGCGGTCCAGCAGGCGGCGCCGACTGCTCCGTCGGGTGCTCCCGACGGCAATCCCTATGCCGATCCGGCCGCGCCCTACAAGGTCGACCACGTCCAGGCCTCGGGGAAGTTTCCCGAGAAGATGCTGAACACGCCCAAGACCATCACGGTGCTCAGCAAGGAAGTGCTCGAGGACAAGAACGCGACGACGCTGAAGGAGATCGGGCGCTCGACCGCCGGCGTGACGCTGGGCTCGGGCGAGGGCGGCAACGCGTTCGGCGATCGCTTCTTCATCCGCGGCTTCGACGCGCGCAACGACGTCTTCATCGACGGCATCCGCGATCCCGCCGTTTCCATCCGCGAGAACTTCTTCACCGAGCAGATCGAGATTCTGCGCGGTCCGGCGTCCTCCTACGCTGGCCGCGGCACCGCCGGCGGCGCCATCAACATCGTCACCAAGCAGGCCGGCGACGTCAATTTCAAGCGCATGGATACCGAGTTCGGCACCGACAGGACCAAGCGGGTCACGCTCGACGTCAACCAGGTGATCGATCCGACCTTCTCGGTGCGCACCGGCGGCCTGTTCCAGGACGCCAATGTCGCCGGACGCGATCACGTTACCGACAATCGGTGGGGCACGTTCATCTCGACCAAGTACACCCCGACCACCGACCTCAAGATCACCACGAACTACGTCCATACTGATCTCAGCGGCTATCCCGATTTCGGCGTGCCCTACTACAAGCAGGGCAACGTGCCGGTGACGTCGGCCGGCATCCCGCGCGGAAACTGGTACGGTTTCCTCAACCGCGACTTCCAGACCGCGCGGCAGGATTTCGGCACCGGCACGATCGAGTACAAGGTCAACGAGGCCATCACGCTGACCAGCAAGGTGCGTGGCGAGCATTCGCTGCTCAACTATATCGGCACGCTGCCGCAGAACCCGAACACGACCAGTCCCAATCCGCTGCTCTGGACCACGACGGCGAGCGCGCAGAGTCGCTACCAGAACGTGGATGTATGGGCCAATCAGAACGAGGCCACGTTCAAGCTCGACACCGGCGGGGTCAAGCACACCGCGGTGTTCGGCGTCGAATATTCGAACGAGAATATCTCGATCGACCGCTATGCGGGTCTTGCGTCGGAACTGTCCGGTTCCGCTTTCACCAGCACCGGTGCCGTGTCGGGGGTCAATCTCTATGCCCCGCAATACACCTACATTCCGTTCGGCATTCCCTCGCTGCTCGGAAATCCGACGCGCTACGGCGTCAACACCAGCAGCGTGTATGTCATGGATACCGCGAACTGGCAGGACACGATCATCGTCAATGGCGGCGTGCGCTACGACGGCTACAGTCAGAGCGCGTCGAACAATTCGAGCTACGTGACGCAGAACGCGGATCTCGTGAACTACAATGTCGGCCTGGTCTACAAGCCGATGTCGATCGGCAGCATCTATGCAGCCTATGCGACCTCGGCCAATCCGTTCGGTTCGGAGCTTGACGCGACCGGCACCGATTACGGCGGCGTTCCCCCCAACTCGACCCTCTTGCTCGGGCCCGAGCGCAACAAGGCGGTCGAGCTCGGCACCAAATGGGAGCTCGCCGACCGCCACCTGCTGGTGACCGGTGCGCTGTTCCAGACCACCAAGGACAACGCGCGCGAGACCGTCAACGGCCTGCTGACCTCCGGCGCGGCCTACCGGATCCAGGGCATCGACATCGAAGCCGAAGGTAAGATCACCGATCGCTGGAGCATCTTCGGCGGCCTGGTGCTGATGCAGTCCAAAGTCACGCAGAGCGGCGTCGCCTCGAACCTCGGCCTGCAGCTCGCCAACGTCGCCCACCAGTCGTTCAGCATGCTGACCAAGTACAAGTTCGACGGCGGTTGGGAGCTCGGCGGGCAGGCGGTGTACCGCTCGAAGGTTTATGGCGGCACGTTTGCGGCCAATACCAACGAGCTGCCGAGCTATTGGCGCTTCGATGCGTTCGTCGAGAAGAAGATCGACCAGAACTGGACCATGAAGTTCTACGCGCAGAACCTGACCAACAAGCTCTATTACGACTCGTTCTACCGCAGCAACGTGCCCTTCGTGGCGGTCGCGCCGGGGCGGGCCTTCTACCTCGTGACGACGGCGAAGTTCTGATCATGTTGACGTGTCTGCCGGGCGTTCTCAGCAAGGAAGATGTGGCGGATTTCCGCCGCATCATGGACGCCAGCGAATGGGAGGACGGTCGATCGACTGCCGGTGCGCAGTCGGCCATGGTCAAGCGCAACGAGCAATTGCCTGCGGATAGCGAGGTCGCGCGCAGGCTCGGCAACCGCATCATCTCGGCGCTGACGTCCAATCCGCGCTTCATCGCGGCGGCGATCCCGCTCCAGATCTTCCCGCCGCTGTTCAACCGCTATGCGGCGAGCAGCGGCCATCATTTCGGCCTGCATGTCGACAATGCGATCCGGGGCGATCGCCTGACCGGCCTTCGCATCCGCACAGACCTGTCGGTGACGCTGTTCCTCGCCGAGCCGGAAGATTATGACGGTGGCGAACTTGTGATCGAGGACACTTACGGCTCCCACGAAGTGAAGTTGCCAGCCGGCGACTGCGTGCTCTATCCCTCGACCAGCCTCCATCTCGTCACCCCCGTGACCAGGGGAACGCGGGTTGCGTCTTTCTTCTGGCTTCAGAGCATGATACGGGACGATCAAGCCCGGAGCATGATCTTTGACCTCGACACCGCGATACAGGCGCTGGTGGAACGGCTCGGGCGTGACGATCCCGAAACGGTCAAATTGACGGGTATCTATCACAACCTCATTCGCTACTGGGCCGAAGTATGAAGATCATGTCCTTCCAAGCAAGCCTTGCCGCAGCCGCGATGTTGGCGACCGCCTGGCTCGCATCCCCCGTGGCCGCCCAGACGCAAGCCGCGCCCGCACCGGCGCAATCGGCCACCCAGCCATCTGGGGGCAGCCCGACGCCAGCAGCGACCGCACCTGGTGCCCCGGCACCTGCGGCTTCCACGGCAACCGCTCCGGCCGTTCCGACGGCACCCCCTGCGGCCATCGTCTCGACGACCGCAAAGCCCGACGGGGCCGCCATTGCGCCGGCGATGAAGGAATTGTCGCCCTGGGTCATGTTCATGTCGGCCGACGTCATCGTGAAGGCGGTGATGATCGGGCTTGCCTTCGCATCGCTGATGACTTGGACCGTCTTCATCGCCAAGTCGATCGAGCTGTCGGTTGCCTCCGCCAAGCTTCGTTCGGCATTGAAGAAGATTGCGGAGACGCGCTCTCTTGCCGAAGCACAAATGGCGCTCGGCGGCGGGGAGGGCATCCTGCCGTCCTTCCTGACGGCGGCCCTGCGCGAGGCCCGGATGTCGGCCGGCCTGTCCAGCGACGCCGGCATCAAGGAGCGTGCGGCCTCCAGCTTCTCCGAGATCGTACGGGCCGAGGCGCGGCGCATCCGGATCGGCATGGGCGTGCTTGCGACCATCGGCTCGACCTCGCCCTTCGTCGGCCTGTTCGGCACGGTCTGGGGCATCATGAACAGTTTCATCGGCATCTCGAAATCGCAGACCACCAACCTTGCTGTGGTCGCGCCCGGCATTGCCGAGGCGCTGCTCGCCACCGCGATCGGCCTCGTTGCGGCGATTCCTGCGGTCATCATCTACAACCACTTCTCGCGCGTGACGAAGAGCTATCTCGAACTGGTCAGCCGCGCCTCGGGGGCGGCGGCGCGGCTGCTCTCGCGCGACCTCGACCGCAGCCACGGCAGCGTGCATTCGCGCGCGGCGGAGTGAATCATGGCCGTTTCGCTCGCAGACAATGATGACGACGACGATTTCGCCGAAACGCATGACATCAACGTCACGCCGTTCATCGACGTCATCCTGGTGCTGCTGATCATCTTCATGGTCGCAGCTCCGCTGTCCACGGTCGATCTGCCGATCGATCTGCCGACGTCGAGCGCGACGCCGCAGAAGAAGCCGGACAAGCCGACCTACCTCAGCATCAAGCCGGATCTGACCCTTGCGATCGGGGAAAACCCGGTTCACCGGACCGAGTTGATCGGAACGCTCGACGGGATGTCCGATATGAGCAAGGACAAGTACGTCTTCCTGCGCGCCGACAAGTCGGTACCGTATGGGGAGTTGATGGGTGTGATGGAGCTGTTGCGCTCAGGCGGTTATACGCGGGTGAAGCTGGTGGCGCTGGAAGGCGCCCCTGCGGCGCCCGCGGCAGGCGCCGGTCAACCTTAAGAAGACGCGCGATGTCGGACGAACTCAAACCATCCCGGAAGCTCTGGATCCTGGCGGCGGTGGCGGCGCTCGCGCTCCATCTGGGTGGTGCTGCGCTCGCGCTGGCCCATCTGCGGGTCGATGACGATGGCGACGGCCTGGGGGCGGCTGGTGCGGAATTCGCAGTGGAGATGACCTCGCCTCCGGTTCAGGAATCGAATCTGCCGCTTGCGCCGACGGAGTCGGATGAATCGGAGGAGCGTCCGGCGCTGCCCGAGCAGAAGACCGAGGTGAAGGAGTCGGATCTTCCCCAGGACCGGCCGCAACAGGTCGAGGAGGCCGATCGTCTGGTCACCGAGAACAAGACGAAGAAGGAGCAGGACGACGAGCCGAAATTGGCCGCGGTTGAAACGC
Source organism: Bradyrhizobium centrosematis (assembly GCF_045571495.1). Classification (NCBI taxonomy): domain Bacteria; kingdom Pseudomonadati; phylum Pseudomonadota; class Alphaproteobacteria; order Hyphomicrobiales; family Nitrobacteraceae; genus Bradyrhizobium; species Bradyrhizobium centrosematis. The sequence continues at coordinate 4,575,502 of NZ_CP120703.1, read as the reverse complement.
CGGCCATGGAGGCGTCCCAGAAGTCGGTTGCAGCAGATCGGCAGACTTTCGAAGATGCTGTCCGCGAAGGCGAGAAGGCCATGGCGCCGGTGCTTGGCATCGGCAAGGACCTGCTGAAGCTGACGGCGGACTGGAACCGCAAGATCAGCGCGCATCTCGCGGCGCACAAGGTCAATCCCCAGGGCAAGGAGCCCAAGGACCAGACGGCAAAGGTGAGCTTCGCGCTCAACCGGAGAGGCAACGTGATTTCGGTCGATGTCGTGGAATCGTCCGGAGATGCGGCTTACGATGCCGCTGCGATCTCCATGGTCCACAAGTCCGATCCGTTCCCGGTACCGCCCAACGAGCTGACCGAGGAGCGGTTCGAGCGCACCGTCGAGATCAAGTTCAAGCCGCGTGACGAGAAGAAAAGGAAGACGACCGCTCAGCGCCAGTAGAGCCGGATCGCGACATAGACGACGACCAGGCAGGCGAAGATCAGCGCCACCGGCAGCGGCCGCTTCTGGGTTCCAGTGAACGCTCCCGCCCCCAAGGAGGCTGATTTCTTCGGGGCCGGTGCCGGACGGCGAAAAGCGGTAACATTGTCCCGCGCCGTTTCAGGCGGACGGGAGCGGACGTCGGGCGCGGTTCCCCCGCCGCCCATTTCGGCATAATAGGCCTTGTAGATTGCGCCGATGGTGGCTTCGGTGGCCTCGCCCTCGCTGGTCTGCGTCAGCAGGTTCTGATAGCTCGCCAGGAACTCCTGGGCCTCCGGGGGCAGTGCGGACGCCCCATTGAGCTTGGCCATCATCTTCCAGGTGGCGAAATCGGCGCGGGCGCGGGTGTCGGCCCGTCGCGCGATCAGCATATCGGCAGCTTTGACCAAGTCGGCCTCTGGCCCTTCGGCTTGTGTTCGAGTTTCGCTGTTCAACTACGCATTGCCGGTCAGGAAGAGAACAGCCTGAATCACATGACCGGTCAACGTCCGCAGTATTGCTGAAATAACATCAAGATTTAGACCGAACTGCGAGCCCGCCAGCGGCAGCAGGATCAAGAGGCTGATCAGGATCAGCATCCCGAACGGCTCGAGCCGGGCCAGCGGCAAGGCGAGCGGGCGGGGCAGCAGCCCGACCGCGACGCGCCCGCCGTCGAGCGGCGGGATCGGCATCATGTTGAAGACGGCAAGGATGACGTTGATGATCAGTGCATTCTTGAGATTGTCGGCGACCCATTTCGCCGAGCCGGCCGGCACGAGGGGCAGGGCGTGGAAGGCGAGGGCCGCGGCGAGCGCCAGCAGGATGTTGGTGACAGGCCCCGCAAGGGCCACCCAGACCATGCCCAGCCTGGGATTGTTCAGCTTGCGGAAGTTCACCGGCACCGGCTTGGCATAACCGAACAGAAACGGCGAATGCGCGAACAGCAGCATCGCCGGCAGGATCAGGGTGCCGAACGGATCGATATGCCTGATGGGATTGAAGCTGACGCGGCCGAGCTGCGCGGCCGTGTTGTCACCGAGCCGGTCCGCGACGAAGGCGTGCGCAGCCTCGTGAAAGGTGATGGCGAGCACCAGCGGCAGCACCCAGACGGAAAGGTCATAGAAGGAAATGTTCACGGCTCGTTGATCCCGGTTCGCTCGCGGCCTTGCAGCCGTTCCAGCCAAACCGGCGGTGCAGCAACGCTTCGACTCAAAATAGGGTGGCCGCGTCCGGAATGCCACGCCGCAGATGATCAGCCAGCAGTGCCGCCGGACGCGACAGTTTGCGCGCGCAATGGAGGCGGATGTCCGCGGCTGGTAGCGGCGGCAGGCCGTCGCGCTCCGACAGGACGCGCAGACGAGGCGGCAGGAGGCCGGCTTTCACCACGGTGATCGCAAGGCCCTGGGCTGCGATCGCCTCCACCGCAGCAAGCGTCCGGCTGATAAAGGCGAGGCGCCAGGGACGGCCGGCGGCATCGAGCGCGGCCGCAGCCCATTGCCGGAACAGGCAGCCGGGTGGGTAGAGCGCGAGGGGCAGCGCGTCGTGCGGTGCCCCGACTGAATATGACGCGGCCGCGGCCCACACCGCCTGCTCGCGTCGCAGCAACTCGCCGTCGCCGCGTCCCTCAGGGTGCATGGCGATGACGAGGTCATAGTCCTCGCCGAGCCGGGACGGCATCGTCGCAGTCAGCCCCGTCTCGATCTCCACCCGGATCTCCGGACGGCTGCTGGCCAATTGCGCCAGCAATGGCGGAATGACGATCGTGCCGTAGTCGTCCATCACGCCGAGGCGAACGACGGCTTCGTGCTTGCGCGCGCGGAGCGCATCGACGGCCTCTGCGTTGAGGTCGAGCAGCCGCTTGGCGTAGACGAGCAGTTGGCCGCCTGCTGGAGTCAGTGCAACGCTGGCCCTGGTGCGTTGGAACAGTTTTGCGCCGAGCCGTTCTTCCAGGCGCCTGATCTGGACGCTGATCGCGGATTGGGTCCGGTTGAGCGTCATGGCGGCGCGCGTGAAGGAGCGATGCTCGGCGACTGCGGCGAAGGCCTTCAGCAGATCAGGATCGAGAACGGGTGCGGTCATGATGAAAACTTATCCTGGCATGACGGAAATTCCATTCCCCGTTTGGGCGCGCCTCGTATGCTGCTTTCAAGGCACCAACGGGAGCAAGCATGGCCGAGATCTCCGGCGTTCTGGCGGCCGTCCTGTCGAGCGGCCTCGGCGGCACCTCGATCGGCGCGACGCGCTATCTGGTGGGCAGCATCGATCCGCTGGCGATCGGCTCGTTCCGGTTCGGCATCGGCTTCCTCCTGCTGTTGCCTCTCGCACTGCTGCGCGGCGATCGCTGGCCGCAGCGAGGCGACTGGGCCGCCGCCATCGCGCTCGGCATCCTGTTCTTTGCGCTGTTCCCGATCCTGTTCAACGCGTCGCTGATCTTCACGACCGCCGCGCGCGGCGCGCTCGCCCTGTCCACGCTTCCCCTGTTGTCGCTCGTGATCGGCGCCGCCCTCGGCGCCGAGGCCCTGACTTGGCGCAAGTCGGTCGGCGTCGTGATCGCGACCTCTGGCGTTGCGGTCGCGCTGCTTTCCGACCTCGGCTCCGCGCCGTCAGGCGCCTGGCGGGGCGATCTCCTGATGATGGCGGCGGCGCTGTGCATGGCGCTCTACGGCATCTGGTCGAAGCCGCTGATCCGGCGCTCCGGCCCGATTGGTTTCACGACCATGGGCATGGCGGCGGGCGCCATCTGCCTGATCCTGCTCTCCTATGTCCGCGGCAGCTTTGCACCGGTTGCGGATTTCGGCGCGCCGCAATGGTTGGCGGCTGCTTATCTCGGTGGCTTCGGCGCGGCGCTGACCTTCTATCTCTGGGCCTTCGCGCTGGAGCGTACCACACCGACGCGCGTTGCGATCTCGGTGACGGTCAATCCGATCACGGCCTCGCTGATCGGAGCCTGGCTGCTGAACGAACCGCTGCGCTGGAATCTAGCGGCCGGCATCGTCGCGGTGTTCGCCGGAATCTGGATCGCGACGACGACGGGACGGCGCGTTCAGGCGGCGAGGGCGCCGGTGTCAGGCCAGGTCTGACATCAGGCCGGAATCGTTCCCTGATATTGCGTCAGACCGTCGTCGAGCTTGAGCCAGGCGGGCTTCTCCGAGACCCAGATGTGCTCGGTCGGCGCGAAGGCGTTGCGATCGTCGAACACCGATAGCGCGACGCCCGCCAGCGTACCGTTGCGCCGCCAGGAGAACAGGCGCGTGCCGCAGCGCTTGCAGAACACGCGGTCGATGTTCTCGGACGATGCATAACGCCCCGTGTCACCCTCGACGGTCAGCGCGCGCTGGTCGAACTGCGCACGGGCGAAGAAGGGGGATCCCATCGCCTTCTGACAAAGGCGGCAATGGCAGATGCGGACGTTGAGCGGCTCTCCCTCCGCCTTGAACCGCACTGCGCCGCACAGACATCCACCTTCCCGGATCATGCTGTCCTCAATAGGTCGCCCGTCCGCCGGAAATATCAAACACCGCGCCGGTCGAGAACGCGCAGTCCTCGGAGGCGAGCCAAGCCACCATTGCGGCGAGCTCTTCCACCAGCACGAAGCGCGCCTTCGGAATCTTCGACAGCATGAAGTCGATGTGCTGCTGCGTCATCTGGTCGAAGATCGCGGTCTTCGCGGCGGCAGGTGTCACCGCGTTGACGAGGATGTCATGCGCGGCGAGCTCCTTGCCGAGCGATTTCGTCAGCGCGATCAGGCCGGCCTTGGAGGCCGAATAGTGCGCGGCGTTCGGATTGCCCTCCTTGCCGGCGATGGAGGCGATGTTCACGATACGCCCGTATTTCTGCTTGAGCATCACGGGCACGATCGCCTTGGAGACGATGAAAGGGCCGTCAAGGTTGATGCGCAGCACCTTGCGCCATTCCTCGAGGTCGGTCTCCCAGACCGGCTTGTTGACGCCGGCGATGCCGGCGTTGTTGACGAGGATATCGATCTTGCCGAAGGCGGCCAGCGTCGCATCGCGGGCCTGCTCCACGGCTGCGGTGTCGGTGACGTCGACCTTGAAGACGCGGACGCTGTCGCCGATCTCCTTCGCGGCCTTCTCGGCCAGGGCGGCATCGAAATCCCAGATCGCGACCTTGGCTCCGGAGGCAACGAAGCGCTCGGTGATCGCGCGGCCAAAGCCCTGCGCGCCGCCGGTAACGATTGCGACGCGGCCGTTGAGGTCGATCTTGTTCATGCCGGCTGCCTCTGGCGTCAGAGCATGTAGCCGCCGTCGACGACGAGGTCGACGCCGGTGGTGAAGGCGCTTTCGTCGCTGCCGAGGTAGACCGCCATGGCAGCGATCTCCTCGGCGGTGCCGAGCCGGCCCATCTTCTGGCGCGAGATGAACATCTCCTTGCCTTGCGGGCCTTGCGCGGCGGCGCGGTCGAGCATCGAGGGCGTCTCGACGGTGCCGGGGCAGATCGAGTTGCAGCGGATGCCCTTGGTGATGAAATCGAGCGCCACCGCGCGCGACAGCAGCGATACCGCCGCCTTCGACGAGCTGTAGACGTAGCGGTTGGCCGGCGGCCGCAGCGCCGCGCAGGACGAGATGTTCACGATGCTGCCGCCGCCGCCCGCGATCATGTCGGGCAGGAAGGCCTTGATGGTCCGGTGCATCGACTTGACGTTGAGGTCGAACGAAAAGTCGAAATCCTCTTCGGAGCACTCCAGGATGGAGCCGTGGTGCACGAAGCCGGCGGCGTTGAGCAGGATGTCGATCTTGCCGATGCGCTTGGCAAAGGCGTTGACCTCGGCGGTGTTGCGGACGTCGAGCTTCGCGGCCTCGGCGATGCCTTCCTTGGTCAGGCTCGCGATGCCAGCTTCGTTGATGTCGGTGGCGATGACGGTTGCGCCTTCACGCGCGAATGCGATGGCGCATGCGCGGCCGATTCCCGCCGCGGCAGCCGTGACGACGGCGCGCTTTCCCTTGAGGCGGTCTGCCATATTCATGTTCTCCCTATGGTCATTCGATGCCAACCCCCACGTCATTGCGAGGAGCTCTTGCGACGAAGCAATCCAGAGGCTTTCCGCACGGGAAGACTGGATTGCTTCGTTTCGCTCGCAATGACGGTGTGGCGGCTAGTGATTGTCCCGCGCCACGCCGAAGGTGCCGGCGACGTTCTGGTAGCGCGTGGCGAGCTCCATGCAGGCGCCGGTCGATTGCTGGCCGACGGTGTTGCGATAGATTTCCTGCCACGGGGTCTGGTTCGGCGGATGCTTGAAGCCGCCATTGGCCTTGAGCTCGGCGTGGCGCTGCTTCAGCTCCTGGTCCGAGATCAGGATGTTGGCGCTGCCCTTGTTGAGGTCGATGCGGACCTTGTCGCCGGTCTTGAGGATCGCAAGCCCGCCATTGGCGGCGGCTTCCGGCGAGGCGTTCAGGATCGAGGGCGAGCCCGAGGTGCCGGACTGGCGGCCGTCGCCGATGCAGGGCAGGGACCGGATGCCGCGCTTGATCAGCGCCGCCGGCGGCTGCATGTTCACGACCTCGGCGCCACCAGGGTAGCCGATCGGGCCGGTGCCGCGGATGAACAGCACGCAGCGCTCGTCGATATCGAGCGAGGGATCGTCGATCCGCTCGTGATAATCCTCCGGGCCCTCGAACACGATCGCGCGGCCCTCGAAGGCGTTCGGGTCCTTGGGGTTGCTGAGGTAGCGGTCGCGGAATTCCTTCGAGATCACTGAGGTCTTCATGATCGCGGAGTCGAACAGATTGCCTTTCAGCACCAGGAAGCCGGCGTCCTTCACCAGCGGCTTGTCGTAGGCCCAGATCACGTCGTTGTCGGGTGCGGGCGCGTTCTTGCAGTTCTCGCCGATGCCGCGGCCGTTGACGGTGACGGCGTCTTCATGGATGCGCTTGTGCTTCATCAATTCGCGCACCACGGCCGGCACGCCGCCGGCGCGGTGGAATTCCTCGCCGAGATAGAAGCCGGCCGGCTGCATGTTGACCAGGAGCGGCACGTCGTGGCCGACCTTCTGCCAGTCCTCGATCGTGAGCTCGACGCCGATGTGGCGGGCGAGCGCGTTGATGTGGATCGGTGCGTTGGTCGAGCCGCCGATCGCCGAATTGATCACGATGCAGTTCTCGAACGCCTTGCGGGTGAGGATGTCCGAGGGCTTGAGGTCTTCCCACACCATCTCGACGATGCGTTTGCCGGTCTCGTAGGCGATCTGGCCGCGCTCGCGATAGGGTGCCGGAATCGCCGCGCAGCCCGGCAGCGAGAAGCCGAGCGCTTCGGCGAGGCCGTTCATGGTCGAGGCGGTGCCCATGGTGTTGCAATGGCCGACCGAGGGCGCGGAGGAGGCCACGATCTCCATGAACTCTTCATAGTCGATCTCGCCCGCGGCGAGCCGCTCGCGCGACTTCCAGACGATGGTGCCGGAGCCGGTGCGCTCGCCATTGTGCCAGCCGTTGAGCATCGGGCCGCCCGACAGCACGATCGCCGGCAGGTTCACGGTCGCCGCCGCCATCATGCAGGCCGGCGTGGTCTTGTCGCAGCCGGTGGTGAGCACGACGCCGTCGAGCGGATAGCCATAGAGGATCTCGACCAGGCCGAGGTAGGCGAGGTTGCGGTCGAGCGCCGCGGTCGGCCGCTTGCCGGTCTCCTGGATCGGATGGGTCGGGAATTCCATCGCAATGCCGCCGGCCTCGCGGATGCCCTCGCGGACGCGATGGGCCAGATCGAGATGGTGCCGGTTGCAGGGCGAGAGGTCGTTGCCGGTCTGGGCGATGCCGATGATCGGCTTGCCGGACTGCAGCTCGGCGCGGGTGAGACCGTAATTCAGGTAGCGCTCCATATAGAGCGCGGTCATGCCCGGATTATGCGGGTTATTGAACCATTCCTGCGAGCGAAGGTGGCGTCGCGTACCGTTGCCGGTGGGGGCATGCCCATTGGTTGGCTTTTTTGTCATTGGTTTCTCCTGCAATGCAAACGCACTGGCGTTCCGTCCATTACGTCAGTCTTGGGCTGTCGGCTTGTGCGATGCCCAACGGCGCGAATGATGGATCGCTGGCCCGCTGGCGGGTCGTTTCCTCACAAATCCGATACTAGTCGTGGCCACTTGGTAACGCTACCATTTTGTTCACCGCAGCCGCACCCGAAACGGCTGGTCTGCTGTCCGAATGGCGCGACGACGAGCTTTGCCGCTCGATCACCTTGAAACCGAGATCGAGCACCGGCTGCTCGGGGCGCCGGCCGTCGATCGCTTCGATCAACATGGCGGCGGCGGTCTTGCCCATCTCGTAACGGTTGGTGCGCACACTGGTGAGGGTGGGGACGGCGGACGCCATGAATTCGAGGTCGTTGAAGCCGACGATGGCGATCTGGTCGGGGACGGCGATCTCGCGGCGCCGGCATTCGAACAGAACGCCGAGCGCGAGGTCGTCATTGGCGCAGAACACCGCATCAAGCTCGGGCTCCCGGGCCAACAGATCCGTGAATAGCGCGCCGCCGAGCGTCACCGAGGTCGGCGTCGCGGTCGTAACGACGAGGCGCTGGTCGAACAGCCCGGCGTCCTTCATGGCGGAGACATATCCGTCGAGGCGCCGCTGCACCCGCGGATCCATGCGCGCCCCGACGAAGCCGATTCTGCGGCGGCCCTGTTCGAACAGATGCGCGACCGCCGCGCGGGCTGCATCGTAGTGCGAAAAGCCGATCATCATGTCGACCGGATCGGGACCGATCTCCATGATCTGAACGATCGGGCAGTCGGCAGCCTCCAGCATCGCGCGCGATTCCGCGGTCTGGTCGATGCCGGTGACGATCAGCCCGGCCGGCTTCTGCGCAAGAAACAGGCGCAGCAGCTTCTCCTCCTGGAGAATGCTGTACCGCGTGTTGGACAACTGGATCGAGTAGCGGCTGCCTTCGGACGCGTCGTAGATGCCGCGCAGCACGTCCGAGAACACGTTGTTGGTGAGAGAGGGGATCAGGACACCGATCACCTCGGTGCGCTGCGAGGCCAGCGCGCGGGCTGCAAGGTTCGGGACATAGCCGAGCTCCTTGGCGGCGCTCTCGACCCGGGTCCGCTTGGCGACCGACAAGGCTTCGGGATTACGGAAGAAGCGCGACGCCGTAATCGGGCTGACGCCGGCAAGCTCGGCGACTTCCGCCAGTCGGATTTTGCCTGACTTGGTGCGTTTTCGACCCATTTGCTGCTCTTAACACAGTCAGTCCCGCAAACAAAGGAACGTTGACAGCGCTACCAGCAACGACTAACCAAAGACAAATTGCCAAAACCGCTCAAACTGCCGACAATGTTGCCCGCTAAGATCGGGCTTCGTTCGGCGAAGTCTGAAAAAACAAGACGGTCGCGGCGCAAGGGGCGTCGTGGACTTTCGAGGAGGGAGCTAGATGTCGTCTGTGCAAATCCGCGACGTGCGGAAATCGTTCGGCAATTTTGAAGTCCTGCACGGCGTGACGATTCCGATCGAGGATGGCCAGTTCGTGGTCCTGGTCGGCCCCTCCGGCTGCGGCAAGTCGACGCTTCTGCGCATGCTCGCCGGTCTCGAAAACATCACCTCCGGCACGATCTCGATCGGCGACCGCGTCGTCAACAATGTCCAGCCCAAGGAGCGGGACATTGCGATGGTGTTTCAGAACTACGCGCTCTATCCGCACATGACCGTCGCCGACAATATGGGCTTCTCGCTCAAGCTGCGGAACGCGAGTGCCGACGAGATCAACAAGCGCGTCAAGCGCGCCGCCGAGATCCTCGCGCTGTCGCCGCTGCTCGACCGCTATCCGCGCCAGCTGTCCGGTGGCCAGCGCCAGCGCGTCGCGATGGGCCGCGCCATCGTGCGCGATCCGCAGGTCTTCCTGTTCGACGAGCCCTTGTCGAACCTGGATGCCAAGCTGCGCGTCGCCATGCGTACCGAGATCAAGGAGCTGCACCAGCGGCTGAAGACGACGACCGTCTACGTCACCCACGACCAGATCGAGGCCATGACCATGGCCGACAAGATCGTCGTCATGCATGACGGCATCGTCGAGCAGATGGGCACGCCGCTCGAGCTCTATGACAAGCCCGACAACCAGTTCGTCGCCGGCTTCATCGGCTCGCCCGCGATGAACTTCCTGAAGGGGCATGTGCGCGTCAACGGCGTTGCGACCTTCGAGGGGCCGAACGGCGTCAAGCTGCCGCTCAAGACCGCGCCCGCGGCGTCCGACGGGCGTCCCGCGGTCTATGGCGTGCGGCCCGAGCATTTCACCATCGCCGACGACGGCGCCGAGGCCGAGATCATCGTGGTCGAGCCGACCGGCTCGGAGACGCAGGTGTTCGCCAAGGTCGGTGGCGAGCAGGTCGTCGCGGTCTTCCGCGAGCGTCACCAGTTTAACCCGGGCGACAAGGTACGGCTGAAACCTGACCCGTCACTGGTGCACTTGTTCGACGAAGCGACGGGGAAACGCCTGAACGCATAGGGCAAACAAGACCAAGTCTAGACAATAAAAAGCATCACAGGGAGGACGACATGAAAGACTTTACCCGCCGGACTCTGCTTCAAGGCGGAACGGCACTGGCTGCAACCGGCATGCTCACCGGGCCGGCACTGTTCGACTTCGCCAAGGCCTGGGCGCAGAGCGCGCCCTGGAAGGCGGAGCCGGGTGCCAAGCTGACCGTGATGCGGTGGAAGCGCTTCGTGCCGGCGGAAGACGATGCGTTCAATGCGATGGTCGCGGCGTTCAAGGCAGCTACCGGCACCGAGATGAACGTATTCAGCGAGTCGTTCGAGGACGTGCAGCCGAAGGCCTCGGTTGCAGCCAATACCGGCTCCGGCCTCGATCTCGCCTGGGGCTTGCACACGCTGCCGCAGCTGTTCCCCACCAAAGTGCTGAAGATGAACGACGTCGCCGATTATCTCGGCAAGAAGTACGGCGGCTGGACCGATGCGGCCGCCAAGACCTGCAAGCTCGGCAACGACTGGCTCGGCATTCCCGTCGCCACCAACGGCGGCTACATGACCTACCGCAAGTCGGCGCTCGACAAGGCCGGCTTCAAGGAATTCCCGAAGGACTTCCCCGGATTCCTTGAGATGTGCAAGGCCCTGAAGGCGAACAACACGCCGGCCGGCTTCGCACTCGGTCACGCCTCGGGCGACGGCAATTCCTGGCTGCACTGGGTCCTGTGGGGCCATGGCGCCTACACGGTCGACCAGAACGACAAGATCATCATCAACTCGCCGGAGACGGCGAAGGCGCTGGACTATTGCAAGGCGCTGTATGAAAGCTTCATTCCGGGCACGGCGTCCTGGAACGATTCCTCCAACAACAAGGCGTTCCTCGCCGGCGAGCTCTATTGCACCGCGAACGGCATCTCGATCTACGTCGCCGCCAAGACCGATGCGAGCAAAAAGGAGCTCGCCGAGGACACCTATCACGCGCTCTGGCCGGTCGGACCGGTCGGCAAGCCGACCGAGCTGCAGCTTGCGCTGCCGATCCTCGCCTTCAACTTCACCAAATATCCGAACGCGGCGAAGGCCTTCGTCGCCTTCATGCTGGAGAAGGAGAATTACGAGAAGTGGCTGGACGGCGCGCAGGGCTATCTGACGCAGACCTTGAACGCCTATGAGTCGGCGCCGATCTGGACGGCCGATCCCAAGAACGCCGTGTTCTCGCAGGCCTCCAAGCGCACGCTGCCGGCCTCGGGTATCGGTACGGTCGGCGAGAAGGCGGCGACTGCGATCGCCGACTTCATCGTCGTCGACATGTTCGCCAACTACTGCACCGGCGCCAAGGATGCGAAGGGCGCCATGGCGGAAGCCGAGCGCCAACTGAAGCGAATCTATCGCTGACGGTCACGGGGCGGGGGGCCATCCGGCCGCCCGCCCATCAACATTTCGATCAGGGATATCGGGCATGGCTGATGTCGCAATTCCCCGGGCCAAGCCTCAGATGAGCGAGGACAGCGCCTGGACCCAGCTCAAACACAACCGCAACTGGCTCGGCTTCTGGTTCATGGTGCCGGCCATGGCCTTCCTGATCTTCTTCCTGGCCTATCCGCTGGGGCTCGGCATCTGGCTGTCCTTCACCGACACCCGCATCGGCAGGGTCGGGCATTTCGTCGCCACCGAGAACTATGAGTGGCTGTGGGACGATTCCATCTTCTGGCTGTCGGTGTTCAACACGCTGCTCTACACCTTCGTCGCCAGCGCTCTCAAATTCGCGATCGGGCTCTATCTCGCGCTGCTGCTGAACGAGAACATGCCATTCAAGGCGATGTTGCGCGCGATGGTCCTGATCCCCTTCATCGTGCCGACGGTGCTATCGGCACTGGCATTCTGGTGGATCTTCGACTCGCAATTCTCCATCATCTCCTGGTCGCTGAGGCATCTCGGTCTGATCAGCCAGAACATCAACTTCCTCGGCGACACGACCTGGGCCCGCATCTGCGTGATCTTCGCCAATATCTGGCGCGGCGTGCCGTTCGTGGCGATCACGCTGCTGGCAGGCCTGCAGACGGTATCGCCGTCGCTCTATGAAGCCGCAACGCTCGACGGTGCCACGCGCTGGCAGAATTTCCGCTACATCACCTATCCACTGCTGACGCCGATCATCGCGGTCGTGATGACCTTCTCGGTGCTGTTCACCTTCACCGACTTCCAGCTGATCTGGGCGATGACGCGCGGCGGCCCCGTCAACGCCACCCATCTGATGGCGACGCTGTCGTACCAGCGGGCGATCATCGCCGGGCAGCTCGGCGAGGGCGCGGCGATCTCCAGCGCCATGATCCCGTTCCTGCTTGCGGCGATCATGGTCTCCTGGTTTGGTCTGCAGCGCCGCAAGTGGCAACAGGGAGAAAACAATGACTGATCTCCCCACCTCGCGGATCGATCTCAAGGCCGTGCTGCATAGCTCGGCTCCGACAGTCGCGAAGGACGATCACAGCGAGGGCATGAGCTATCTGCAGTCGGTGCCGCGCCGGATCGTGACGCTGTACCTGCCGCTCACGATCATCGTCGTGGTCCTGCTGTTTCCGTTCTACTGGATGGCGCTGACCTCGGTGAAGCCGGACGAGCAGTTGCTCGATCTCGACAAGTACAACCCGTTCTGGACCTGGAATCCGACCTTCAAGCATTTCCACAAGCTGCTGTTCGAGAGCTACTATCCGCACTGGCTCTGGAATACGATGTACGTGGCGATCTGCGCCACGGTGCTGTCGATCATCGCATCGGTGCTCGCCGCCTACGCCATCGTGCGCCTGCGCTACAAGGGCGCCAACCTCGTCGGCGGGCTGATCTTCCTCGCCTATCTGGTGCCGCCGTCGATCCTGTTCATTCCGCTCGCCACCGTCGTCTTTCAGTACGGCCTGTTCGACTCGCCGCTGGCTCTGATCCTGACCTATCCGACCATCCTGATCCCGTTCTCGACCTGGCTGTTGATGGGCTATTTCAAGACCATCCCGTTCGAGCTGGAGGAATGCGCGCTGATCGACGGCGCGAGCCGCTGGCAGATCCTGATCAAGATTGTGCTGCCGCTCGCGATTCCCGGCCTGATCTCGGCCTTCATCTTCTGCTTCACGCTGTGCTGGAACGAGTTCATCTACGCGTTGACCTTCCTGCAGTCGACCAGCAACAAGACGGTGCCGGTCGCGATCGTCAACGAATTCGTGGATGGTGACATCTACCGGTGGGGGTCGCTGATGGCGGGAGCCCTGGCCGGCTCGCTGCCGCTCGTCATCCTTTACGCCTTCTTCGTGGAGCATTATGTGTCGGCGATGACCGGCGCCGTGAAGGAGTGATCGCGGGGCTTGCCGAGGGCGCGTCAGGAGCGGCGCGCTTCGGCCAATGAAATAAGGAGTTGAGCTCTTGCACATTCTGGTTCTCGGCGCCGCCGGCATGGTCGGCCGCAAACTCTGTGAACGGCTGCTGCGCGACGGCCGGCTCGGCAAGAGCGATATCACCAAGCTGACCATGCATGACGTGGTCGAGCCGAAGAAGCCGGAGAAGGCCGGTTTCGCGGTCGAGACGGTGTCCGGCGATTTCGCGGTCGCCGGCGCGGCCGAGAAGCTGATCGCCGGCCGCCCCGACGTGATCTTCCATCTGGCTGCGATCGTCTCGGGCGAAGCCGAGCTCGATTTCGACAAGGGCTATCGCATCAATCTCGACGGCACGCGGATGCTGCTCGACGCGATCAGGCTCGTCGGCAGCGGCTACAAGCCGCGCGTGGTGTTCACGTCCTCGATCGCGGTGTTCGGCGCGCCGTTCCCCGATGCGATCGGCGACGAGTTCTTCCATACCCCGCTGCTCAGCTACGGCACCCAGAAGGCCATCGGCGAGCTGCTGCTCGCCGACTATTCCCGCCGCGGCTTCCTCGATGGCATCGGCATCCGTCTGCCGACCATCTGCATCCGGCCCGGCCTGCCCAACAAGGCGGCATCGGGCTTCTTCTCCAACATTCTGCGCGAGCCGCTCGCCGGCAAGGAGGCGATCCTGCCGGTGTCCGAGGACGTCCGCCACTGGCATGCCACGCCGCGCTCCGCGGTCGGCTTCCTGCTTCATGCCGGCACCATGGACCTGGCCGCGGTCGGTCCGCGCCGCAACCTGACCATGCCGGGCCTGTCGGCGACCGTCGGCGAGCAGATCGCCGCGTTGAAGCGGGTTGCCGGCGAAAAGGTCGCCGCGCGCATCAAGCGGGAGCCCGATCCCTTCATCATCGGCATCGTCGGCGGCTGGCCGCGCAATTTCGACGCCAAGCGGTCGCGCGAGCTCGGCTTCACCACTGCCGAGAAGACCTTCGACGACATCATCCGCATCCACATCGAAGACGAGCTCGGCGGCAATTTCGTCGCCTGACCCCTGACTGAGCGGGCCCTGGTGATGGCGAGCGTTGCTTGCGTCGGCGAATGCATGGTCGAGCTTCGGCAGGCGCAAGGCGGCGCGTCTGCCGGGCAGGGCGGCGGGCTGTACTCGCGCGGCTTCGGCGGCGACACCCTCAACACCGCCATCTATCTGGCGCGGCTCGAGGTCAAGGTCGACTATCTCACCGCGCTCGGCGACGACGCCCTGAGCGACGAGATGATCGCCGCCTGGAACGCGGAGAACGTCGGCACGCGGCGCGTCGTGCGGCTCGCGGGCAAGCTGCCCGGCCTCTACATGATCCAGCTAGATGCCAGGGGCGAGCGCCAGTTCTTCCACTGGCGCGACAGCGCGGCGGCGCGCCAGCTGATGAACTTGCCGGAGACCGACGAGCTGCTCAATTCGTTGACGAGCTACGACATCGTCTATCTCTCCGCCATCACGCTCTCGATCTACGATGCGCCCGGGCGCGATCGCCTGTTCGCGGCGATCAAGCGCGCGCGCCTGCTCGGCACCCGCTTCGTCTTCGACACCAATTTTCGCGCCCGGGGATGGCCGGACCGCGACGTCGCACGCGAGGTGTTTGCCGCGGCGTTCGCGGCCGCAGACATCGTGCTGACCTCGACCGAGGATCTGCTCGCGCTCTATCCCGGCGACAGCAACGAGCAACTGATGTCGCGGATCCCGACGCCGGAGCTGGTGTTCCGCCTCGCCGAGCCCGTCAGCCTGCTGCGCTTTCCCGGGGCGACCCACGAGGTCCGCGCCGAGCCCATGACCAGGCCTGTGGTGGACACCACGGCGGCCGGCGACAGCTTTGCCGCGGCCTACATGGCCGCCCGGCTCGCCGGTTCCGATCCGGCCGAAGCCGCCCAGGCCGGGCATCGCCTCGCCAGCGTCGTGATCTGCTATCCCGGCGCCATCATTCCGGGCTATGCCATGCCGCCGAAGAAGCGGCACCGGCCGGCCGCTTCTCGCCGGGCCACCAAGTAAACGCGATCAAGTGAATCGAGCCCCATGACCACGACCGCCCAACAGAATCACCTCGCCGCGCTGTTCAAGGCCGCGACCGTCATCCCCGTCCTCACGATCGAGCGGATCCAGGACGCCGTGCCGCTGGCGCGCGCGCTGGTCGCCGGGGGCGTCCGCACGCTGGAGGTGACGCTGCGCACCCCCGTCGCGATCGAGGCGGCGAGGGCGATGATGGCCGAGGTGCCCGAGGCGGTGGTCGGCATCGGCACGATCCTCAATCCGGCCGATTTCACCCGGGTCGAGAAGCTCGGCGTCGCGTTCGGCATCAGCCCGGGCCTGACCCCCGATCTGCTCAAGGCCGCGGCCCACAGCTCATTGCCATTCGCGCCGGGCATCGGCACGGCCTCCGAGCTGATGCAGGCGCTGGCCCACGGCTTCGACGTCGCAAAATTCTTCCCGGCCGAGCAGGCCGGCGGCATCAAGGGCCTGCGCGCCCTCGGTGGCCCATTCCCGAACGTGCGGTTCTGCCCGACCGGCGGCATCAGCGAGGGCAATGCGGCGAGCTGGCTCGCCGAACCCAACGTGGTCGCGGTCGGCGGGTCCTGGCTGTGCCCGACGGCGGAGATCCGGGCCGGGAACTGGGCCGGCATAACTGCCATCTGCCAGCGCACCCTCAAGGCCCTGAAAGCCGCGTGAAGTCTTGCCATCCCTGGGCTAAGACTTAGCTCAGGTGAGAAATTCCAGGGAGAGAAGACCATGACCGCCAGCATCGTCGGATGGGCGCATACGCCGTTCGGCAAGTTCGATACCGAGACCGTCGAGAGCCTCGTCACCCGCGTTGCCAATGAGGCGCTGGCGGATGCCGGCATTTCGGCCTCCGACGTCGACGAGATCGTGCTCGGCCATTTCAATGCCGGCTTCTCGCCGCAGGATTTTACCGCCTCGCTGGTGCTCCAGGCCGACCCCAAGCTGCGCTTCAAGCCGGCGACCAGGGTCGAGAACGCCTGCGCCACCGGCTCCGCTGCCGTCCACCAGGGCCTGCGCGCGATTGCCGCAGGCGCCGCCAAGATCGTCCTGGTCGTCGGCGTCGAGCAGATGACCCGCACACCCAGCGCGGAGATCGGCAAGAACCTGCTCAAGGCGTCCTACCTGCCCGAGGACGGCGACACCGTCGGCGGCTTCGCCGGGGTATTCGGCAAGATTGCCAGCTCCTACTTCCAGAAATACGGCGACCAGTCCGATGCGCTGGCGCTGATCGCGGCCAAGAACCACAAGAACGGCGTTGCCAATCCCTTCGCCCAGATGCGCAAGGATTTCGGCTTCGACTTCTGCCGCGCCGAGAGCGAGAAGAACCCTTACGTCGCCGGTCCCCTGAAGCGCACCGACTGCTCGCTGGTCTCCGACGGCGCTGCTGCCCTTGTCTTGGCTGATGCCGAGACAGCCAAGGCCATGAGCAAGTCGATCGGCTTCCGGGCCACCGCGCATGCCCAGGACTTCCTGCCGATGAGCAAGCGCGACATCCTCCAGTTCGAGGGCTGCACGGTCGCTTGGCAGCGCGCGCTGGAGAAGGCGGGCGTGACGCTTAACGATCTCTCCTTCGTCGAGACCCACGACTGCTTCACGGTCGCCGAGCTGATCGAATACGAAGCGATGGGCCTGACGCCGAAGGGGCAGGGCGCCCGCGCCATCAAGGAAGGCTGGACGCTCAAGGACGGCAAGCTGCCGGTCAATCCGTCTGGCGGCCTCAAGGCCAAGGGCCATCCGATCGGCGCCACCGGCGTCTCCATGCATGTGATGACGGCGATGCAGCTCGCAGGCCAGGCCCCCGAGGGCATGCAGCTCAAGAATGCCAAGCTCGGCGGCATCTTCAACATGGGCGGTGCTGCGGTCGCAAACTACGTCTCGGTGCTCGAGCCGCTGAAGTAGGTCGGTGCTTGGGCGGGCACGGGCGCGTTATGCCGTGCCCACTTCTTTGCGTTAAATCATGGTGGGCCGCTCTCGGGTCCCCTTAATGCTCCTGATTGGTTTGCAGGGAATGCATCATGAGCACTGACTACGAAGACTCGCTATCGATGGACGCACTCAACGATCGGATTGCGATCCTCGAGGACAATATCCGCCAGCTCATCGAGCAGGCGGCGGCTGCGTCGGGCGAGCAGAACGAGTCGCGTATCGCCGATCGGATCAGCCAGCAGAACGAAGAGCTCGACCGGCTGCTCAAGATTCGCGAATCCCGCCAGAAGAAATAGCGCCGATTTCACCGCGCGGCGCATGCGGCCATACGCCGGCCGTCCTTGCGCGCACGCCAGCACTGCCTTTAGCTGACCGAAATCGCGGGGCCGAGCCTTGAGCCCTCGCGCAATCGGGAGCGAACGATGGGGCCGTTGAAGGGCATCAAGGTCGTCGACATGACCACCGTGCTGATGGGGCCCTATGCGACCCAGATGCTCGGGGACTACGGCGCCGACGTCATCAAGGTGGAATCGCTCGACGGCGACGTCACCCGCCTGATCGGCCCGATGCGTCACGCCGGCATGGGTCCGGTGTTCCTCAACACCAACCGCAGCAAGCGCTCGATCTGTCTCGATCTGAAGAAGCCCGCCGGACGCGAGGCCGTGCTGCGGCTTCTGAAGGATGCCGACGTCCTCGTCTACAACGTCCGTCCGCAGGCCATGGCGCGGCTCCAGCTCGGCTACGACGTGGTCTCCGCCATCAACCCGCGCCTGGTCTATGCCGGCGTGTTCGGCTTCGGCCAGGACGGGCCCTATGCGGCAAAGCCCGCCTATGACGACCTGATCCAGGGCGCGACGGCCCTGCCGGCCTTAATGGCGCAGACCGGCGACGGCGTGCCGCGCTACGTGCTAAATGCGCTGGTCGATCGCATCGTCGGTCTCACCGCCGTGGGAGCGATCTGCGCCAGCCTCGTGCACCGCGACCGCACCGGCCGCGGCCAGCGCGTCGATATCCCGATGTTCGAGACCATGGCCGGTTTCGTCATGGGCGATCACATGGGCGGGCTGACCTATGAGCCGCCGCTCGACAAGGGCGGCTATGCCCGCCACCTCTCGCGCGATCGCCGTCCTTACAAGACCTCGGACGGTTATCTCAGCGTCATCGTCTACAACGACAAGCAGTGGCAGAATTTCTTCAAGGCGACAGGCCGCGACGACCTGCGCGCCGATCCCCAATTCGCAACCTTCGCCGGCCGCGCCGCCAATATCGACGTCGTCTATGCCGAGCTCGCGCGCATCTTCGAGACGCGCACCACCGCCGAATGGATCGACCTGCTGACGAAAGCAGACGTGCCGGTGATGCCGATGCACGACCTCGCCTCGATCCTGCACGATGAGCATCTGGAAGCGACCGGCTTTTTCCCGGTCGTGACCCATCCGAGCGAAGGTCCGATCCGCAGCATGAAGGTGACGGCGACCTGGTCCGAGACCGAAGCCGAGCCGGTGCGTCTGGCGCCGCGGCTCAACGAGCACGGCGCGGAGATTCTTCGCGAGATCGGATACTCGGCCGATGAAATCGACGCCATGGTCCGTGACGGCGTCACGCGCGCAGCGCTGGCGTAGGGAGAAGCATGGCGCAAACTCTTCCATCTGTCATTCCGGGGCGGTCCGCAGGACCGAACCCGGAATCTCGAGGTTCCGGGTTCGATGCTGACGCATCGCCCCGGAACGACAGGAGCGCACCATGAGCTTCATCACCGGCGTTGGCCTCACGTCGTTCGGCAAGCATGAAGGCTCATCCTCGCTCGATCTGATGAGCAAGGCGGCGCAAGCCGCCCTCGACGATTCCGGCCTCAGGCGGAGCGAGATCGACGGCATTCTTTGCGGCTATTCCACCGTCTCGCCCCACATCATGCTGGCGACCGTCTTCGCCGAGCATTTCGGCATCCGCCCGTCCTATGCCCACGCCGTGCAGGTCGGCGGCGCCACGGGGCTCGCGATGACGATGCTCGCGCATCACCTCGTCACCTCGGGCGTTGCGCGCAACGTGCTCGTCGTTGCCGGCGAGAACCGCCTCACCGGGCAGAGCCGCGATGCCTCGATCCAGGCGCTGGCGCAGGTCGGCCATCCCGATTACGAGGTGCCGCTGGGGCCGACCATTCCCGCCTATTACGGTCTCGTCGCCACGCGCTACATGCACGAATACGGCGTGACCGAGCAAGACCTCGCCGAATTCGCGGTGCTGATGCGCGCGCACGCCTGCTCCCATCCCGGCGCGCAATTTCACGATCCCATCACGGTTGCCGACGTCATGGCCTCGAAGCCGGTGGCGGTGCCGCTCAAGCTGCTCGACTGTTGCCCGGTGTCCGACGGCGGCGCGGCCTTCGTGATCAGCCGCGAGCGAACCGGGGAGGCGGGCGTGCGCATTCGCGGCTGCGCCCAGGCGCACACCCATCAGCACGTCACGGCCGCGCCGGCATTGAGCGAACTCGGCGCCGAGATATCGATCGCGCGTGCCAAGCAGGCGACGGGCCTTGCGATCTCCGACGTGCGCTATGCCGCGATCTACGACAGTTTTACGATCACGCTCGCGATGCTGCTGGAAGATCTCGGCCTTGCCGGCCGCGGCGAAGCCGCCGCACGGGTCCGCGCCGGCCATTTCGACCGAGACGGCGCGATGCCGCTGAACACCCATGGCGGTCTGCTCAGCTACGGCCATTGCGGCGTCGGCGGCGCCATGGCGCATCTGGTCGAGGCGCATTTACAGATGACGGGGCGTGCGGCTAACCGCCAGGTGCGCGATGCCTCTATCGCGCTGCTGCATGGCGACGGCGGCGTGCTGTCGTCCCACGTCAGCATGTTCCTGGAGCAAGTGCGATGAGCGAGCGTCTGGCAGACTGGACCAAGGGCGAAGAGGCCATCACCTACCAGACGTGCGGCTCATGTGGGCATGTGCAGTATTTTCATCGCGCCTTCTGCGCGGCTTGCGGCGAATCGAATCCGCGCGAGCTGCGCGCCAGCGGCAAGGGCAGGGTCTATGCGACCTCGCTGGTCTGCCGC
The DNA here is from genome assembly GCF_045571495.1 of Bradyrhizobium centrosematis. Classification (NCBI taxonomy): domain Bacteria; kingdom Pseudomonadati; phylum Pseudomonadota; class Alphaproteobacteria; order Hyphomicrobiales; family Nitrobacteraceae; genus Bradyrhizobium; species Bradyrhizobium centrosematis. The sequence continues at coordinate 4,555,243 of NZ_CP120703.1, read as the reverse complement.
GCCGCCGCGCCCGAGACGCGGGCTCACGTGCCCTACAACATCCTGCTGGTCGATTGCGTCGAAGGTTTCCGCATGATGGCGCATGGCGAGAATGATCTTGCCATCGGCGATTCGGTGACCGCGAGGTTCAAGCCGTTCGCCGGCAAGCTCGTGCCGTTCTTTGCCAAGGCCAAATAGCGAGACGCGAATGTCGCCCGGATCGAGCGAAGCGAAATCCTGGCTTCTTCTGACGCGGCTCTGTCCCGGATTGCGTTTCGCGTCATCCGGCCAATGGCCGCCGAGGGAGGGCTTCGTCATTCGGGGGCGGTCATACGACCGAGCCTGGAACGGGATTCTGGGCCTGGCCTGTGCGAGGGCCACCCCGGAATGACGAAAACGTTGAAACCCGAACTCGAACTAGCGCCCGTAGAACAAGATGCTGGCGATGACGAGCATCGCCGTCACCGCCAGCATATGCGCGAGCGCTCCCGAGGCCGCCCCCTTGATGGCTTCCTTCATGCCTTTTTCTCCCTAGACTTGGGCGTGACTCATCGTTGTGCGGCTAGCGCACCCGACGGCCAATTGTTCTACTCGGAACACCCCACTTCTCGAGTATTCACCGCAATGTGTCCCCACACGGCGAATATCGACTGTCTCAGGGTCGATCAGCAATGCGGCGGCAATTTGACTCGATAATGTTGCTCCTGCGTCCGGCCGCGAATAGAGTCTTTGGGAACTTTCGCCGGTGGCGACAAGAAGCATCAAAAGCCAAGAGAAACGTCAGGGAAAACTTCAGGAAAATCATGGCCCGTATTCAGTACAGCGACCCGTCCAAGGCATCCGACCGCACCCGCGAAATTCTCGACAAGAACCGTAACGCCAACATCTTCCGCATGATGGCGCACTCGCCGAGCTATTTTGAGCAGTACTGCCGCCTGGGGGGCGCGATCCGCCACAAGGGCGAGCTCGATCCGATCGTACGGGAGCTCGCGATCACGCGCACCGGCATCTTGTGCGAGGCGCCGTACGAGATCGTCGCGCACAAGCGGATCGGAAAGAATGTCGGCGTCACCGACGAACAGAACGAGTCGCTCGAGAACTGGCAGGCTGCAACCTGCTTCAATGAAGTGCAGCGCGCCGCACTCGCCTTCACCGACGAAATCGTCAAGTTGAAGAAGCCGACGGATGCGACCTTCAAGGCGATCGCGTCGAAGCTGACCCCAGCTGCATTGGTCGAGCTGCAGCTCTCGGTCGGCTTCTACATCATGACCGCGAAATTCCTGGAGACCTTCGAGATCGATCTTCAGCCTGTCACCGAGGTGGTGGGCTGAATTCGACGCAAGCGCGGGGGATGCCGATGACGATCGATGAATATGCGGCCTGGGCCGCAACCATTGCCAAAGTCGATGCGCATCCGACCAACGAGCGGCTGTCCTATCTCGGTCTCGGCCTTGCCGGTGAGGCGGGCGAAGTCGCCGAGCACATCAAGAAGCTCTTGCGCGACGATTGGCTCGACAAGGCGGGTCTCGTCGAAGAGCTCGGCGATGTCGTCTACTACTGGGCCTGCCTGTGCGCCGCCACCGGCCAGCAGCCATCCGCGCTGCTCGACGCCAGTGCCGCCAAGATCAAGCGACGCATCAGCGAAGCCGCGAGCCGTTAATGTAAGCTTGAGCTGGAATTCCGGCGTCATGGCCGGGCTTGTCCCGGCCATCCACGTCTTGCCAAGCGGTACAAAGAACGTGGATGCCCGGGACAAGCCCGGGCATGAGGACTTCCTGTGGAGCAACGTCGGCGTTCATTATGTCGACGTCAAAATATCCACCTTGGCGTTGGCGACGATCAGGCGATCGGCCAAGAGCTGGGCCAGGTTGCGCATGATGCCCTCGCTGGCGTGCGGATGCTGTCGGCGGAAGCGTTCGAAATCTCTCAGCGGGACCTCGAACGCCGTCGCGGCCATGTCGGCGAAGACGTCGGCCGAGCGTGTCGGCTCCAGCAGGGCCATCTCGCCGAACGCCATGCCGGCGGTCAGCGTTGCCAGCCGGATGCCGTCGCTGAGCGTGACGTGCACAGCGCCGCTGCGCAGGAAGAACAGGGAATCGGCGGGATCACCCGTGGCGAGGATCTTCGCGCCGGACTGATAGGTGCGGATGGTGCAGATCGAGGCGAGATCCGTCAACTCGTCCTCATTGAGGCCCTCGAGCAACGGCTGCTCGGCAAGCTCGGTGGTCTCGTGGAAGTCGATCGAGCCGCCGTAGCGGTAGACGATCTGGTCTTCGGCCCATTCGATCGCGGTGTCGAGCAAATAAAAGTCGCGGACATTCTTCAGCTCGGCCGTCCATTCCCGGAGCGAATCCCACTCCCTGGATGCGCGTCTCACGCCAGACAGCACCACCGTGACATTGAGCGCGGCGAGCTCCTCGAACGCTTCGGCCACGAGCCGCGCCCCGGCGCGCGTGGTCGAGGTGACGCGGTGGAGGTCGAAGATCACGAATTGCGGACGGGGCCGCGCGGCGAGCCGCCGGGAGACGTAGTCGACGGCGGAGAGCGACAGCGTGCCGACCAGCTCGATGATCCGTACCTCCTGCTCATGCGCCGCCAAAATCTCCCGCTCCTGCGGCCGGCGCACGCGACGTGACGGGCTCTTGCCGATGTCGTAGTCGGCAATGACGGCGTTGCGGGCATCGCCGCTGCGGTTGAGCATGTGCAGATCGTAATGCGAGGACAGCGCCTCGCAGACCTTGATGCCGCGCACGCTGTTGCCGTGCTTGTCGAGCTTGGGCGAATAGCTGCCGAGCCCGAGGCGGGCAGGGAGCGCGGCCAGGATGCCGCCCCCGACGCCGCTCTTGGCGGGGATGCCGATGCGGTAGATCCATTCACCGGCATAGTCGTACATGCCCGACGAGGTCATCACCGAGAGGGTGCGCGAGATCGCGTACGCGCTCAGCACCTGCTCGCCCGTGACCGGGTTGATGCCGCGATTGGCGAGCGTTGCCGCCATCACCGCGATGTCGCGCGCCGTCACCAGAACCGCGCATTGCCTGAAATAGACGTCGAGCACGCCGTCGACGTTGTCCGAGATCACCGCGTTGGTCTTCAGGAGATAGCCGATGGCGCGATTGCGGTCGCCGGTCTGGCTTTCGGAGGCGTAGACGGCCTCGTCCACATCGAGCTCGCGGCCGGCAAAACGACCGAGTGCGCGGCGGATCTGCTCGAAGGCATCGGGGCCCTTGCTGTCGTAAATCAGCCCGGTGCAAGCGATCGCGCCGGCGTTGACCATCGGATTGAACGGATGGTTCTCGGAATTCAGCCGGATCGAGTTGAAGGGATCACCCGAGGGCTCGACGCCGATCGCGCTCTCGACCCTGCCGGCGCCGAGCAGGTCCAGCGCCAGCGCGAACACGAACGGCTTCGACATCGACTGGATGGTGAAGGGCACCCTGGAGTCGCCGACTTCATAGACATGGCCGTCCAGGGTTGCGAGGCTGATGCCGAAAGAGGCAGGGTCGGCCTTGCTCAGCTCGGGAATGTAATCGGCAACGCTGCCCGAGGTTTCGGCAGAGAATTCGTTGAGGCAATTGTCTAGAAACCGCAGCAAGGGCGGTTTCGAACGGGTCCAGGCGGACGCAAGAGGCGAGAGCGGTTTCATCGCCTCATTTGTGCAACGCAATCAGGGCACGCGCAACCCGTTCGGCATGGGCGACTGCCGCCTCACCAGCAAGAGGGCGATCAGCAGCGTGGGCAGCAGGATTGCGAGCCCGAGCAGCGTGACCTGCATCTGTGACAGCGGCATGATCCCGCCGCCGGGCGTCGCCACCACGAAGCCGCCGATCACCAGCAGCACGCGGATCGGCCATTCCAGGCTGCCTGTGCCGCGGAGATCGCCGACGAACGGCTGGTAGCCCTGAATGCCGCCGCAGATGAACAGCGTGCCGAACGCAGCGAGGCCCATCAGGCCGAGACCGGCCAGATACGGGCTCGGCCCTTGCAGCACCAGCGCCGGATTGAGCACGAAGAAGAACGGCAGAAAATAGATGATGCTGCCGACCCACATCGATTCCCAACCGGTCTTCATCGCCGGCGAGCCGGCAATGCCTGCGGCGGCGAACGAAGCGATCGCGACCGGCGGGGTGATCGACGACAGCATGCCCCAGTAAAAGATGAACATGTGCACGGCCATGCGGTTGAGGCCGAGCTTTTCCAGCGCGGGCGCGACCAGGATGGCGAGGAAGATGTAGCAGGCTGTCGTCGTCAGCCCGAGGCCGAGGATCAGGCTGGTAAGGGCGCACATGCCGAGCAGCAGGAACGGATTGTCGCCGGCAATATGCAGCAAATCGTTGGCAAGGCTGGAGACCACGCCGGTCATCGAGAACGCGCCGATCAAGAGGCCGCAACCGGCAAGGATGCCGACGAGCTCGACGAAGGTCCGGCCATTGACCTCGAGAAACCTGCCGATCGTCGCTAGCGTCCAGCGCGTGTCCTTGGAGAACAACTGGTTGAGCACCAGCAGCAGCGCGGTGGCATAGAACGGCGCGTGGCTCTCGCGCTTGAAGTAGAGCAGCATCACGATCAGAAGCGCGATCACGAAGATGTAGTACCAACCATCCTTGATCGTATCCATGATCCGCGGCAGCTCGGCGCGCGGAATCCCCTTCAGCTTGTGGCGCGCGGCATAGGCGTCGACCTGCATGAAGAGGCCGACGTAGTAGAGCACGGCCGGAATGATCGCGGCGACGGCGACGTCGGCATAGCTGACATTGAGGAACTGCGCGATCACGAAGGCGGTCGCGCCCATCACGGGCGGCGCCAGCACCGCCCCGGTCGAGGCGCAGGCCTCGATCGCGCCGGCATAGGAGGCGCGGAAGCCGCTCTTCTTCATCACAGGGATCGTCATGGTGCCGGCGGTCAGCACGTTGGAGATGATCGAGCCCGACATCATGCCGAGCAGGCCGCTGGCGAAGATGCAGACCTTGGCCGCGCCGCCGCGGAAGGTGCCGCACAGCGCGAAGGCGAGGTTGATGAAGAATTTTCCGGCGCCGGTCATCATCAGCGCCGTGCCGAACACGAGAAAGCCGATCACGGTGTCGGCGAAGGCCTGGATCGGAATGCCGAGCAGGCTTTCGCCGGAGAGCACGTGATAGGCGGTCGCCTGTTCCAGCGTCGATTGCGTGCCGCGAAACGGTCCAAGCCAGCCGGCCTCCGCGAACAGCGGATAGACAGTGAAGGGGAGCACGCTGAAGAGCAGGCTCCAGCCGCCGGTTCGGCGCAATGCCTCCATCAGCATCACCCACATCACGAGGCCCGCGGCGATCACGCTGTTGGGCGCGCCACCGAATTCCCAGCCGGCTTCCGCCGCCTTGCGCACGTTCGACATCAGCAACAATGCCGCTGCGAACGTCACCACGAAGAAGACAAGGTCATACCAGGGAATGCGGTCGAGCGACGCGCGCTCCGTGCCTGGAAAGATCAGGAACGTGAACGGCAGCATCAAGGCGATCAGGAGATAAAAATACTCCGTATTGAGCTGAGTGTAGCCGACGAAGAAGCGCAGCGAGAATTGCTGGTTGATGCAGAGCAAGATCGTCGCCGCGGTCGCGACGATCAGCGTCCAGCGCCAGGCGCCGCGAAGCGCGCGCACGCGTGTCACCTCCGCCTCCTGCATATTGCCGGCCGCGCCATGCGGGTCGTCGAACACGACCCGTTTCGCCTCGTCTTGCGGGGCAGTGGAGGTGGAAGAAGACATCAGATGCACCCCGCGTGCGTGGGCTGGCTAACTAACTAGGCAATGGTCGTTGACTGAATCGGTCGGGCCGAGGACGTTCAAACCTCTCCCGCGTGCGGGAGAGGTCGGCGCGAAGCGCCGGGTGAGGGCTTTCTCCTCTGAGGGAATCCCACCGCGGAGCCACCCTCTCCCCAACCCTCTCCCGCAAGCGGGAGAGGGGGCGCAGCTCCCTCGTTGCGACGATAAATGCCCTCACCAAGATTATTCCTCGAACCCATTCGGCATGTCGGCTTTCGCAAGCGCCGCAGCGCGCGCTTTCATCCAGCCGTCGAGGAAGGCCTTATCGTCCGACGGTGGATTGGACTTGCCGTAATCGGCCCACGCCGTGGCAAGCACCTCTTGTCGTTTGAACAGCTTGGTGTTGTGCGCCTCCTGCGCATCGCTCCACTGCCCGGCTTCCTTGAGCGCCTTCACGGCGCCGGGATGCACGGGCACCACCCAGTTCTTGGTCTGGCGGTCGGCGGCAAGGCCCCCCGCGCCCGGGGCGGAGTCCTTATAGGCGTCGTAATTGACGATCATCGCCTTGGTGATCGCGTAGACCTGATCGGCCGGCTGCGAGGCGTAGGCGACGAAGATCGGGTAGGGGTAGTTGCCGAGCTCGACCGGCTTCTCCGGTGAGATGCCGGCGCCGCAGGTGGCGACCTGCGGGAAGAAGAATGAGCCGACCTTCTGCATCCTTGCCCAGCCTTCCTTGTCCTTGGCGGGCAGCGGCGGCCAGATGAGGCCGCGCGGCGAGGTCTCGGCCTCCTTGGCGGGACCGGTGATGGTGGTACCGAAGGCGGCATCGACGTCGTTGTTGATCAGGCCCTTCCACATCGCACCGTAGCTGGCGAACTCGACCGCCTTGACGTCCTTCTGCGTCAGCCCGGCGAAGGCGAGCACCGCGAGCGAGTTCTGGTTCAGCGCCGGCGAGCCGACCACGAAGCCGACGCGCTTGCCTTTCAGGTCTTTCAGCTCCTTCACGCCGGTGTCGGCGGCAACGCCAAGCGAGCCGCAATTGCAGTCGACGGTCGAGAGCAGGATCTGGAGCGGCTGCGGACCCCATTCCTTGGAGCCGAACTCGAACACGCCTTCCTGCGCGAAATAGGTGCCGGATCCCATCGCCGCAGAAGCTGCGCGCTTGGCGCGCAGCGGCGCGAGACGTGCGACGTCGTTGCCGGCGGGGAGCACGCGCACGTCGGTGCTGTACTTGTCCTTCATCATCTTGCCGACGCCGACCGCGATGTTGAAGCCCGCGGTGCCGGTGTCGTAGGCGGTGAACGTCAACGTCGCCGGCAGCTTGATGTCTTCGGCGTACGCGTAGCGTGTAGACGCAAAAGAAATACTCGCCACGGCAGGCGCGAGCATGAGCAGCCCACGAAGCATGTTTCCCTCCAATGATCCTCGCTTCGTCGCGAAGATTTTCGTTCTTTGTTTGAAACAACGTTTTGTTTGAAACCGATCATGTCATCGCGATCAGGCGATGGCAACGCCGTACCGCGCATGCAAGAATGCGCCTGACAGATTGTCGCGGAGACGGACGGATGATGCGGTCAGTTCGCAACGATTGCGATCGCCTGCCCCTCGGCAACGACGTCGTCGAGCTTGACGAGAAGTGAGGTGATCGTGCCGTTCGCCGGCGAAGGGACCGGTATCTCCATCTTCATCGCTTCGACCACCACAACGTCATCGCCATCCGCGACGGTTCCTCCAACTTGCACGGGAGTTGCGCAGATGCGCCCCGCGACCTCCGTGACGATCTTAATTTCTGGCATGCCATCGCCTTTTTGTTGTCGCCGCAAAATGCCTGAGGTAGCGTCGTCTGCAAGTGGAATTTAATTCCGCACAGCGGAACAAACGGTAGGGAACATGGGACGACGATCGGAGCGGTTGAGTAGGCAAGGCGTGCTCGCTGGTGATGCCGGTGAGGGAGATGTCATCCAGGTGGTCTCGCGCGCGTTCGACGTGTTGCGATGCTTCGATGGCCACGAGGCCAGGCTCGGTAATCTCGAGATCTCAAATCGCTGCGGCCTGCCGCGCTCGACGGTGTCGCGGCTCACGCACACCCTGACGCGAATGGGTCAGTTGGTCTATCTGCCGCGTGATCAAAAGTATCGCATCGGCCCGAGCGCGGTGGCGATGAGCGCCACGATGATGAAGGGCGCGCAGCTGCGCAGCATGATCCGGCAGCGGCTGCAGGAAGTCGCCGAGCAATTGCCCGGAACGGTCGGCTTCGTCGTTCCGGATCGCTTCCATCTCGTCTATCTCCTGTTCGCACGCTCGGCGACGGCACTCGGCCTGCACGAGGGCACCGGCAGCCGCATCTCGATGGCCTCGACCGCCGCGGGCGCGGCCTACACCGCAGCGCTGGCGCCCGAGATCGGCGATGCCTTCATCGCGGACATGGAGCGGGAAGCTCCCGAGGCTGCGAAGATCCTGAAGCCGCGCATCGAAGCTAACAGGCAGATGTTGCGCGAGCGCGGCTATGTCGTGGCCTGCGGCCTGTGGAGCCCGCACATCAACGGGCTCGCGGTGCCGATCTGGTCGCCGCAATATCAGACCTTCGTGGTCATCACGATCGGCCTTCTGTCCGCGATGTACGACGAGGAGCGGCTGCATGCCGAAGTCGCCCCGCTGATGCTCGAACTCGGCCGCTCGCTCGGCAGCCTCGTCGAGGGCGCGGAAGGCGACGTCTTCAACAATCGCATCCCGCGTAAACCGGTTGCGATGGCCGTCCATAACAATAACAAGCCGATCAATTCGGAGGGAGTGAATGAACTGGAAGCCGGAACTCGACGAGCTCGCCCGGCGCGAAGCCTTCGCGCGGGAGATGGGCGGCGTTGACAAGGTCAAGCGACAGCATGACCAGGGCCGACTGACTGTTCGGGAGCGTATCGACAAGCTGATCGACAAAGGCAGCTTTCACGAGATCGGTGCCGTTGCCGGCATCGGTGAGTACGATTCCAGCGGCGATCTGAAGAAGCTGACGCCGGCCAACTGCGTGTTCGGCCGCGCGTGCGTCGACGGTCGCACCGTCGTGGTCGTCGGTGACGATTTCACGGTGCGCGGCGGCTCGGCGGATGCGTCGATCTCGGCAAAGCCGCTGATGGCGGAGGAGATGGCGCACGACTTCCGTCTGCCCATCGTCCGCATTATCGAAGGTTCCGGCGGCGGCGGCTCGGTCAAGACCATCGAGACCAAGGGCGCGGCCAACCTGCCGGGCGGCATCGGCGGCACGCGCTGGTATCGCTTCACGACGGAGAACCTGTCGCGCGTGCCCGTGGTCGCACTCGGCCTCGGCTCGGTGGCGGGCCTGGGTGCCGCGCGCCTTGCCGCCAGCCACTATTCCATCATGACCAGGAAGTCCGCGATGTTCGTCGCGGGGCCGCCGGTGGTGAAGGCACTGGGACAGGATCTCTCGAAGGAGGAGCTCGGGGGCGCCGACATCCAGACCCGCGCCGGCGCGATCGACCATGCCGTCGACACCGAGGAAGAGGCGTTCGCCTGCGCGCGGCGTTTCCTGTCCTATCTGCCGTCGTCGGTCTACGAGCTGCCGCCGACCTTGCCCTGCACCGACAATCCGGAGCGCGGCGACGAGGCGCTGATGAACGCGGTGCCGCGCAACCGCAAGCAGGTCTACAAGGTGCGCCCCATCATCGAGTCCGTCGTCGACAAGGGCTCGTTCTTCGAGGTCGGGAAGAATTACGGCAAGCCTGTTATCGTCGGCCTGGCACGGCTCGAGGGCAGGGCGGTGATGGTGCTCGCCAGCGACAGCTTCCACTATGGCGGCTCCTGGACGGCCGATGCCTGCCAGAAGGTGGTGCGCTGGGTCGACTTCGCCGAGACCTTCCACCTGCCGATCGTCTACCTGATGGACTGCCCCGGCTTCATGATCGGTCTCGATGCCGAGAAGGCGGCCACCATCCGCCACGGCGTGCGCGCCATGGCCGCGGTGAATCAGACAACGGTGCCGTGGTGCACCGTGATCCTGCGCAACGCCTTCGGTGTTGCCGGCGTCGTGCACCAGCCGGCCGACCGCTTCTCGATCCGCTACGCCTGGCCGTCGGCCTATTGGGGCTCGCTGCCGCTCGAAGGCGGCATTGAGGCGGCCTATCGCGCCGACATCGACGCGGCCGAGGACAAGGCGGCCAAGCTGGAGGAGATCCAGGAACGCCTCAACAAGCTGCGCTCGCCGTTCCGATCGGCCGAGAAGTTCTGGGTCGAGGAGATCATCGATCCCCGCAAGACGCGCTCTCTGCTGTGCGAGTTCGCTCGTCTCGCCGAGCCGTTGCGCAAGGTGGGTCCGCCGGAGAACATGACGATCAGGCCCTGAGGTTCGGCCGTCACTGCGGCTGCGCGGCATCTTGCCGGGCAGCCGCGGTGTGACCTCCAAACAAGAACGCGCTACTTTCGCGGGACAAGAACAAGAGGAAGCGCCAATCGTGTACGACTTCATCATCGTGGGCGGCGGCTCGGCGGGGTCCGTGCTGGCCCACCGACTCTCGGCCAAGAGTGCCAACAAGGTCCTGCTGTGCGAGGCCGGACAGGACACACCACCCGGCAACGAGCCCGCTGAAATTCGCGACAGCTATCCGGGCACCGCCTATTTCGATCCGCGCTTCCACTGGACCGAGCTCAAGGTCACGACACAGGTCGTCAGCCACAACAATCCGAACGAATCGCGTCCGCCTTTGCGCAAATACGAGCAGGCGCGCGTGCTCGGCGGCGGCTCGTCGATCAACGGCCAGATGGCCAATCGCGGCGCGCCGACCGACTACGACGAATGGGACGCGCGCGGCGCAGAGGGGTGGACCTGGAACGACGTGCTGCCGTTCTTCAAGAAGGTCGAGCGCGATCTCGACTTCGACGGTCCCTATCACGGCAAAGACGGCAAGATCCCCGTCCGTCGCATTCCGCGCGAGCACTGGACCAAGCACTCGCAGGCGTTCGCCGAGGCCTTCCAGCAGGCCGGCTATCAATTCCTGCCGGACCAGAACGGCGAGTTCGTCGACGGCTTCTTTCCGGTGACCCATTCCAACCAGGCCGAGCAGCGCGTCTCGGCCGCGATGGGCTATCTCGACCGCGACACCCGCAACCGGGCCAACCTCGCCATCTCCACCAACACGCAGGTGCGCGAGCTGCTGTTTGAAGGCACGCAATGCGTCGGCGTCAAGGCTGTCACCGACGGACGCGAGCAGGAGTTCCGTGGGCGCGAGATCATCCTCTCGAGCGGTGCGATCCATTCGCCGGCGCATCTGTTGCGCGCCGGCATCGGCCCGGTCGGTCACCTCAAGGATATGGGCATTCCTGTTCTGATGGGATTGCCGGGCGTCGGGCAGCGCCTGATGGATCATCCCTCGATCTCGCTGTCATCCTTTGTCCGCCGCGGCGCGCGCATGAACGAGCACACCAGGCGCCACATGCAGTTGGGCCTGCGCTACTCGTCGGGGCTGCCCGGCGTGCCGAAGGGCGACATGTTCGTCGTCCTGCTCTCGAAGTCGGCCTGGCATGCGGTCGGCGAGCAGATCGGCTCGCTGCTGACCTTCGTCAACAAGACCTATTCGGAGACCGGACAGGTCAAGCTTGCCTCGCGCGATCCGTCGGCGGAGCCGATCGTCGAGTTCAATCTGTTGTCCGACCGGCGCGACCTCGATCGTCTGATGAGCGGCTTCCGCAAGATGGCGGCCATTCAGATGAGCGACATCGTGAGGAAGGTGACTGACAAGCCGTTCCCCGCCGCCTACACCGACAAGGTTCGCAAGATCGGCGTGGTCAACACCAGGAACAGGATTTTGACCAGGATCGCCGCGACGCTGATGGACGGCCCGGCGGCGCTGCGTCATTACATGATCGACAATTTCGTCGTCGAAGGCTTCACCTTCGATCAGGTCATGAACGACGACGAGGCGCTGGAAGCTTTCGTGCGCAAGGCGACGATCGGCGTCTGGCACGCCTCGTGCTCATGCCGCATGGGCCGCGCCGACGATCCCATGGCGGTGGTCGACAATCAGGGGCGCGTCAAGGGCGTGCAGGGCCTGCGCGTCGTCGATGCCTCGATCTTCCCCGTGGTGCCCTGCGCCAACACCAACTTTCCCGTGTTGATGTCGGCGGAGAAGATCGCGGCTGCGATCGTGCAGTAGAAGCGGCATCCTTCGCGCTGGCGACCTGCGTATGATGTCAATTCGGGCGGCCGCGCGACGCGCATTCCCGCGCGCTCGCTGCGCGGCTATGCCGTGGTCAACCCGCGCGGCTGAGAAACGGTTGAGGGTGCCCGGCTCCGTCGCGGCCGGAGCACCGTGGCGCGACTTACGGATAGAGTGCGCGCCGGGCGTTCTTTTCCCGCGTGTATCGCTCTTCTCTGTTTTGTTTCACTTGTTTGTAACGGCGACCGAACGGCCGACCTGTGACGTTAAACCCGCGTTGATGCCACCTGGATCCCGCAGTCTGCGCGGGGACCCGTAGCGTCTTCCGTGGCACTGGACGTTGAGGGCGATCGTCATGCATGGCAGAGTCGGATCATTGCCGCGAGCATTCAGGCGCGTGCTCCCATTGCTCATCCTTCTGGCTGCGGTGTCCTGTCCATCAGTTTCGGGCGCGGAGGCTGCCGACCGCCGTATCTCGAGACCGCACGATGCGACCGGCCAGCCCGATGGCCAGTTCGTGGCGCTCGGCGTCGGCAAATCCTTCGTGCTCGACCTTCGGCGCGATGTGAAGGACGTGCTGGTCGCGGACCCCCAGATCGCCAACGTCGTGCTGCGATCGGCGCAGCGCGCCTACGTCATCGGCGCGTCGGTCGGGCAGACCAGTGTGGTGTTCTTCGACGATGCCGGCCAGTCGATCAGGGCCTATGACATCGCCGTCAAGCGTGACCTGAACGGCGTTCGCGCCGCGTTGAAACAGGCGCTTCCCGCCGCCAATATCCAGATCGACGGCGTCGGCGATGGCGTCATCCTGACCGGTACCGCGGCGACACCCGTGGAGGCCCAGCAGGCCAACGACATCGCCGCGCGCCTCACGGGCGGCGCCGACAAGGTCGTCAACTCGATCACGGTTCGGGGCCGTGACCAGGTAATGCTGAAGGTGACGGTCGCCGAGGTCTCCCGCCAGATCGTCAAGCAGCTCGGCGTCGATCTCAGCACGAGTCTCAGCTCTGGCACCTCGGTGGTCAGCCTGACCAATGCGAACCCGTTCACGGCCTATGGCAAGAATCTCGTCGACGGCAACAATGTCTCCCTTTCGGCGGGCGGAACGACCGCGACGCTGAGGGCGATGGAGAATGCGGGGGTGGTGCGCACCCTGGCGGAGCCGACGCTGACGGCGATCTCGGGAGAGGCGGCGACCTTCATTTCCGGCGGCGAATTTCCGGTTCCGGCGGGTTATTCCTGCGATCCGACCACCCATGTGTGCACCACGCAGATCAGCTTCAAGAAGTTCGGAATGTCGCTGAGCTTCACGCCGGTCGTGCTCGCGGAGGGCCGCATCAGCCTGCATTTGATGACCGAAGTGTCGGACCTGTCGAACGAGAATTCGATCACTCTGTCCCAGGCCGTAACCGACAGCACGACCAACTCGCTGACCGTGCCGTCGATCAAGATGCGCCGGGCCGAGAGCACGCTGGAGATTCCCTCCGGCGGCTCCATGGCCATCGCGGGTCTGATTCAGGACCAGACCAAGCGGGCGGTGAACGGTTTGCCCGGGCTCATGCAGGTGCCGCTGCTGGGCGCGCTGTTCCGGAGCCAGGATTTCGTCAACAATCAGACCGAGCTCGTCGTTCTCGTGACGCCGTACCTGGTCCGCGCCGTGAGCCCCAGACAGCTGTCGCGGCCGGACGACGGCTTCGTCGCCGCGAGCGACCCGCAATCCGCTCTCATCGGCAACATCAATCGAATCTACGGCCGAACCGGGCCGACGGGCGGCCGCCGCGGCGATATCGGCTTCATCACCGACTGACGCGCTGGCCGGCAACGTTCAGGCAATCTCCGCAACATCTGTAAACATATTCGTCAATTTCCTGCGGCCATCGGGGCCTAGGACGCGCGCAGATTTGACCAATCAGGATCGGCAGATGCTCTTGAAGTCCATGGCCGCACGAACCTGCGCCGGCGCGATTTGCCTCGCACTTGTCGTCGTCAGTCCGTCGCACGCGGAGGCCGTGCTCGACAGCCTGGCCGGCGCATGGTCGGGCACCGGCACGATGAAGCCGTCGGACGGCCCGCGTGAAAAAGTCCGCTGCAAGGTGGCGTACAACGTCACGAGGCCCGGACGATCCCTGACGCTCGACCTGCGCTGCGCCAGCGATGCGTACAAAATGGTGTTGTCGGCCAACATCGAGCAGAGCGGGACGGAGCTGTCAGGCAACTGGTTCGAGAGCGAGTACCGGCAGGGCGGCAAGGTCTATGGCACCAATAAGGACGGTCTGATCGAGGCGCGCATCGAGGGCAACACCGTCGCTGCGCTGGTGACGATCCAGACCAAAAGCAACCATCAATCCTTCCTGATGGAAGCGCCGGGCTCGTGGATGTCGGAGGTCGCGATCGAATTGAACAAGGACGCCAGGTGACGTCGACCATGTGGGCTCTCCCCGATTTGTAACAGTCGATTGCCGGACGGGCGGAGGCCACACTGTCGCCGCCGGCGGCTGGTTGCTCAGTCCGCACGCAAGCTCCCATCTCTGGTTCACTCTTATGATTCCCGTACTCCGCGCCGCGAGCTGTCTTGTCGTCGCCGTATTCTCCCTCGTTTTCATCTCTCCTGTTCACGCGCAAATGCCTCCAGGAGGTCCGACGGCGGAAGGCGCAACGCCGCCGCGCGTCGATCCGTTGCCTGATGGGCCGCTGATCTGGGACTACGACCGCGACGGCACCTACACCTGCGATGAATGGAAGCGCTACATGGAGCAGCTGTTCCGGTTTGCCGACCAGAACCGGGATGGCTTTCTCGGCGCATCGGAATTCCCCGCTATCCGTCGCGCCGAGCGGACCTTCGCCCAGGCAGAGCTTGGCTATTTCGACGACAACCGCGACGGCAAGGTCAGCCGCTCCGAGCTCGTGGACAAGCCGAGCCGCTTCATTGGCCAGTACGACAGGAACGCCGACTGCAAGGTTACGGCCGCCGAGCTGAAGGGCGGCACATCGTCGCCTGGCGGTGGCAATTCGCCGGGGCCGGGTGGTCCGGGCGGCCGGGGAGGCGCCGGAGGCTTCGGCGCGAAGTTCTAGCTCACAGCCGCAGCACCTTGCCCGGGTTCATGATGTTTTGCGGATCGAGCGCGCGCTTGATGGTTCGCATGATGTCGAGCTCGGTCTTGGAGCGGTAATGGCTGAGCTCGTCGAGCTTGTCGATGCCGATCCCGTGCTCCGCCGAGATCGAGCCGTCCATGGAGGTGATGAGATCGTTCACGGCCCGCGTGATGGCGCCCTTGTATTGCGTCAGCGTTTGCTGATCCATGCCGGGCGGCCCCATGAACGAGAAATGCAGATTGCCGTCGCCGATGTGCCCGAGCGGATAGGGCCGGATGGTCGGGAGAATGTCGAGAACGGCCTTGAGCCCCCGGTCGATGAACTCCGGAATCCTCGAGATCGCCACCGAGACGTCGTAGCTGAGCCCCGGCCCCTCGGCTCGCGAGGCCTCGGCGACGCTCTCCCGGATGTGCCACAAGTTGCGCGACTGGTTTCCAGTCTGGGCGATCACCGCGTCGAGCACGCGTCCGGCCTCGAGTTGATCGCTGAGAAACTGCTCCATCTTCGCCGCGATGCCCTCGGCGCCATCCTGGCGCGCCCGCGAGGACGACCATTCGAGCAGCAGGTACCAGGGCGTATCCGCCTTGAGCGGATCCTGCGTGCCGGGAACATGGCGAAGCACCATGTCGATGGCGGCGCGGCTCATCAGCTCGCAGGAGCCGACATTATCCTCGGATGCGCTATGGGCTTCCGAGAGGATCTCCAGCGCCGCACGGGGATCCCGGATCGCCAGCCACGCCGTGCAGACATCCTTGGGGGCCGGCCATAACTTGAGCACGGCCTTGGTGATGATGCCGAGCGTTCCTTCGGCGCCCATGAAGAGGTGCTTGAGATCGTATCCGGTGTTGTCCTTCTTGAGCGCACGCAAGCCGTCCCAGACGTCGCCGTTCGGCAGCACGACTTCGAGGCCCAGGACGAGATTGCGGGCATTGCCGTAGCGGAGCACCTGCACGCCGCCGGCATTGGTCGACAGATTGCCGCCGATCATGCACGAGCCCTGGGCGCCAAGGCTGAGAGGCAGGAACCTGTCATGCTTGGCCGCCGTCTCCTGCAGCGTTTGCAGCACGCAGCCGGCCTCGACCGTCATGGTGTAGCCTGTGGCATCGACCTCCAGCACGCGGTTCATGCGGCCGAGCGACAACACGATGCCCGTATGGGCGGGCCAGGGCGTGGCTCCGCCCATCAAGCCGGTGTTTCCACCCTGCGGTACGATCGCGACCCCATGTTCATGGCAGAGCCTGACCACCTTCGCGACCTCCTCGGTGCTGCCAGGACGAACGACGGCGCCGGCGCGCCCAACCAGCAATCCGCGCCAATCCGTCACGAACGGCTGCTTGCCGTGCTCGTCCTCGATGAGGCCCTTTCCACCGACGATCGCGCGCAGTGAATCGCGCATTTCGGCGGTGAGCGGAGCGGTTGGAATGGTGGGTTCGGACGACGGACCGGCAGCCGGCATTTGTTTCCCCTGGCGCATCTTGGTGTGCACTGCGCACGTTACGTGCGTCGGCTCATTGTCCATGTTTGCGCCGTGGAGTCTAACGCTTCCTCGGGGGTCTTACGGGTTTCTATCCTCGAATACCGCCACTCTACGCGGTGGCGTTTAAGGGACGTTAATGATGCCTTCTCGATATGAGACATCTCGATCCATGACGGCTGCTGTTTGCGAAGGCTCCGTAAGTGTTGGTTAAGAGAGCGCTCGACATAGTCCGCCCGTGATGGACGAGGGTCGGGATCAAACCCGATAGCCTTTTCCATCGATGTCAGGGAAAGGGCTACTGCCACGACGACGGCAGCCAGGATGAATCTCATGATCCGCCGCGCAATGCTCTGTTTTGCGACAGACCGGAAGGCCAACGTCGCCATCATCTTCGCGCTGACGCTGGTTCCTATCATCTTTCTCCTGGGCATGACGCTCGACTACACGCTGGCCCTGCGCAAGCGCGAACAGTTGAACGCCGCCGCCGACGCGGCCGCGATCGCAGCCGTGCGGCCCGCGATGCTGACGCAGACCGACAAGACCACCATCGAGAACACGGCGGCTGCCGTCTTCGCCGCGAAGGCGAATCTTCCCGGGCTGAAGGCCGTGCCGACGCCGACGGTCACGGTCACGGATGTCGGCCTGGCGCGGACCATCACGGTTTCCTACGTGGCCGAGTCCGTCAATAATTTTCCTGGCATCCTCGGCAAGCAGACCTGGCAGGTGGGAGGATCGGCGACGGCGAAGGCGTCCAGCGCGCCAAACATGAATTTCTACCTGCTGCTGGATGACTCCCCGTCGATGGCGCTGGCGGCGACCCAGACCGACATCAACAACATGGTGCTCGCCACCAAAAACCAGCCCACCTACGCAAAGAATTGCGCATTCGCCTGCCATGAGGCGCATCCCAACAACGCCACTCCCAGCTCGACGAACAAGGACAATCTCACGGTCGCGCGCGCCAACAACATCACGCTGCGTATCGATCTCGTGACCAACGCCGTCAAGCAATTGATGGTCGGACCCTGGTCGTGCCCGCAATCGGGCACGTCGGGCGGCGTCATGCAGTGCATGTCTGCGCTCAACAACACGACATACAAGGCCGCCATCTACACCTTCGATTATGCCCTGAACACGATCCAGACGCTGACCACGCCGGACACCGCCGGCACGAAAGTCGGCAACATTCAGCTCCTGACGGTCGACCACCAGAACTGCCCCGTTCTCGACAGCAAGGGCGCCTGCATCTACACCACAGACTACGGCACCGATATCTCGAAAGGGCTGACAGACCTCAACACCATCATGCCCAATCCAGGCGACGGCACCGCCGCCGGTACGCCGCAGGAGGTGGTCTTCCTCGTCACCGACGGCGTCGAGGACAAGCTCATCCCGAAGACCGGGGGAAGCTGCGACCCCAATGCCACCTATGCGCTTCCGTCAGCCAACTCCACGACCGCGCGATGCCAGCAACCGCTTGATACGGCGATATGCGATACCATCAAGAAGCGGAACATCCGCATCGCGATCCTCTACACCGAGTACCTGCAGCTGCCGGCTGACAGCTGGTACACCAGCCGTATTTCGCAGTTCAACAATCCGACTTCGTCGACCGGCACGATCGCGCAACGGCTGCAATCCTGCGCATCACCGGGCCTGTACGCGAGTGTGCAGAACGGTGGCGACATCAGCAAGGCACTGACGGACCTGTTCATCAAGGTCGCGTCGAGCACGGCCAGCCTCGTGCAGTAGGGAAAAGGGGCCATGCTCGGATCCGCATCGACAATGAGGAGACGCCGCAATCGCTGCGCCGCTTTCGCCGCCAGTGACAGCGGAGCCACCGCCGTCGAGTTCGCGCTCGTTGCCGCGCCGTTTCTTGCCCTCATCATCGCACTGATCCAGACCTTTCTCGTCTTCTTCGCCCAGCAGATGCTCGAAACGATCGTGCAGCAATCGGCCCGGCTCGTCATGACCGGTCAGGTTCAGTCCGCGCAGATGACGCAGGCGGCCTTCAAGCAGAAGGTCTGCGACCAGATCGTGATCCTGTTCAATTGCAGTACCCTGATGGTGGACATGCAGGTGGCGACCTCGTGGACGTCCGCGAACACGGCGATGCCAACCCTGACCTACGACGGCTCGGGCAAGGTTTCCAATGTCTGGCAGTACAATCCGGGCAATCCCGGCGACATCGTCGTGCTCCGCGTGATGTACGAGTGGCCGGTCGTGCTCGGACCGCTCGGCTTCAACCTGTCGAACCTCAGCAATGGCAACCGGCTGATCATGTCGTCCGCCGCGTTCCAGAACGAGCCAGGAGCTTCCTTATGATCTCCGCCCTGTCATCTCGCGCCCGGCACTTGGTGACCGATGTCCGCGCCGTTGCAGCGACGGAGTTCGCCATCGTGACGCCGTTCATGCTGTTGCTCTATGTCGGCGGCGTCGAGCTCGGAACCGCGCTCTCCATGAACGTCAAGGTCAGCGCGACCGCGCACAGTGTCGCCGACATGATCACGCAGAATACGGCCGTCACTTCGACTCAAATGACCGGCATCCTTGCGGCCGCGACCGCCATCATGGCGCCATATCCCATCACGAGTGGCAGCACCTCCTTGATGACGATCACGGTCTCGGAAGTCTCGACCGACAGCAACGGCAATGCGAAGGTGCAATGGAGCACGTCGACCAAGGCGGGAGCGGAGAGAACGCCGGGGACCGCCATGACGTTGTCGTCCTTTACCGCGCCGGGTGGGACCAGCAACGCCAACATCTCCCTGATCCTGAGCGAGGTGTCCTACGACTACACGCCGAACCTCGGCTTCACTATCGCGGGCACCGTCAAGCTGTCCGACAGCTATTATCTGTTCCCGCGCTGCTCAACCAATGGCCCGGCCACGTTGACCCCTCCTTATTACGACGTGAAATATCCGGCGACGAGCACCTGCACCTGCGTCCAGCATCTGCAGCAGAAGACCTGTTAGCCTCGCGACAGGCGAGGTTGATTGATCGGGATGGTGCCGAAACGGCACCTCCGGCGTTCCGCGCGAAATTCATCTTTTCTAGCATGGCTGTTGGCCCGCGGGTGGCTCGTCCCCGGCCGTCTCGGCTCGCCTGGCCGGCGGGGCTGGTCTACCGCGACCCGCATTGCTTTGCGACATCGAAGCAGGCATTGATTGCGACAGCCTCGTCCGTTTCTTGTGCATCGGCGGCGGGGGCGCTGCTGCGGGTGACACTGCAACGACGCCCGGATGCGCTCGACCTGTTCGCCCCGAGGGATGTTTCGCGATGGTCCCTGCCGAGGACACGAGGAAAACGATGCCGAGCAACTTCGATTCACCGCATCCGAGGATCCCAGGCCATGACCCAGGCACTTGCCATCAGCCGCTTCCCTGTTCCTGATCTCGCGAATATGCCCGACGACATCAGGGCCCGTATCCTGGCCGTCCAGGAGAAGTCCGGCTTCATTCCGAACGTGTTTCTCGTGCTCGCGCACCGGCCGGACGAGTTTCGTGCATTCTTTGCCTATCACGACGCGCTCATGGACAAGCCCGGCAACCTCACCAAGGCCGAGCGGGAGATGATCGTGGTGGCGACCAGCAACCTCAATCAATGCCAGTACTGCGTCATCGCGCATGGCGCGATCCTGCGCATCCGCGCCAAGGATCCGCTGATTGCCGATCAGGTCGCGGTCAACTACCGCAAGGCCGACATCACTGATCGGCAGAAGGCGATGCTCGATTTCGCCGTACGCGTCTCGATGGAGGCCTACGAGGTTTCCGAATCCGATTTCGCCACGCTGAAATCGCACGGCTTCACGGAAGAGGACATCTGGGACATTGCCGCGATCACGGCCTTCTTCGGCCTGTCCAACCGGATTGCCAACGTCACCAGCATGCGTCCGAACGCGGAGTTCTACAGCATGGGACGCGGCTGACGGGGACGGACCTTTTCGGCAACACGCCCGTCGGTGCGGCGTCCCGTCGTTGACGCGGCGGCGAATTCGCGAGGAGCTGCGCAAGGAGTCTGGATTGTTTCGCTTCGCTCCTCGTGATGACGATGGCGACGCGCTCAGGCACTCTCGGTTTCCCGGTGCACGTCGTGCACCACCAGTCCCATGCCTTCGTCCGGCATCTTGATCCAGTCGCGGCGCTTCAATGTGCGCTTGGTATCCTCATAGCCGCTGGTCCAGTGCTCGCGCATCGAGGTGCCCGAGAATTCGTGGTCCTTGGCGTCGCCTTCATAGGCCTTCTGCTGGTAGATCAGATGCAGGATCGCGATCTCCGGCATGTTGCACAGGTTCGCCTTCAGCTTGCGCTCCTCGTCGGAGAGCTGCTCCTCCGGCAGCTTGGCGAGGGCCTTGTAGAGCAGGACCTTGAGATTGTGCGTCCTGCGATAGACGTCGGTGTTGTGGCGCGTACGCGAGGAATACATGATGTCCTTGTGGCGGGCCATGACGTCCTGGATCGAGCGCGGCAGCACGCCGCGTGCGCTGAAGAGGTCGACCTGGAACACCAGCGAGTTGAGCGCGTCCTCCTGGTCGAGCAGATGCTGCAGCGGGGTGTTGGAGACGATGCCGCCGTCCCAGAAATGGTCGGTGCCGATCCGCACCATCGGCAGTGCCGGAGGGAGGGCGCCGGAGGCCATGATGTGCTCCGGCTCGATCTCGTCATGGGCATTGTCGAAATAGATGAAATTGCCGGAGAGCACGTTGACTGCGCCGACCGCGAAGCGGACTTTCTTCTCGTTGATGAGGTCGAAGTCGACGAGCTCGAGCAGGCTCTCCTTCAGCGGCATCGTGTCGTAATAGCTGGTCGCGGTCTTCGCGCCGACCGGGCTGAACCAGGGATTGACCTGATGGGGGGTGAAGAAGCCGGGCTGTCCCATCGTCGAGGTCATCCATGCACTACAGAGATTGCGCCACTGGCGGAAGATGTCGCCATCGGGCGTGTAGTGCCAGATCTTGCGGTTGGTGATGCGCTCCCAGAAGATCTGCAGCGCCTCCAGTCGCTTCTCCGGCTTGTTGCCGGCGATGATGGCAGAATTGATTGCACCGATCGAAACGCCGCAGACCCAGTCGGGTTCGATGCCGGCCTCGTGCAGCGCCTGATAGACGCCGGCCTGGTAGGCGCCGAGCGCGCCGCCGCCCTGCAGCACCAGCGCGACGCGATCGCAGCGCTCGGGCCGCCAGCTCCGCGCGGGCGGCTGATGCGTCGGATAGGTCGGGTGCGATGTGCGGGCGTCCATGGCGTGCCTCCCTGCGTATCGCCAAACGATTGCGTTGCGTGGTGACGGCGTGATGACAAGCGCGGCACGGATGCCTCGCTTCGATGCTTGATGGCCGCCGCGTGAATGGCGGGGGTCGTGAGGTTGACGGAAATCCTTCACATCGCAGTCAATGACGACGGCTAGCAATTTGCATCAAGCAAGATGTTTCCCGGGCGGACATCTCAGACATCACACAGGAGAGGCGCGATGCGAAGCGAAGACGTGCTGAGACTTCCGTCCATGCCGGCCGCGGGGCCGAGCTACCCGGCCGGACCTTATCGCTTCGTCAACCGCGAATTCCTCGTCATCACCTACGAGACCGATCCGGAGCTGATCCGCGCCGGCCTGCCTGAGCCGCTGGAGCCGGTCGACCAGCCGATCGTGCACTACGAATGGATCAAGATGCCGGATTCTTCGGGCTTCGGCAGCTACACGGAGTCCGGCCTCGTCATCCCGGCGCGCCTCAACGGCGAGGAGGTCAACTTCGTCTCGCAAATGTATCTGGACGATGATCCGCCGATCGCTGCCGGCCGCGAGATCTGGGGCTTTCCCAAGAAATACGCCCATCCCAAGCTCGAGATCGTCAAGGACACCCTGACGGGCACGCTGGAATATGCCGGCCAGCTCGTCGCCATGGGCACGATGGGCTACAAGCACGAGAGCATGGCCGGCAACGGCGATCTCACCCGTGCCACGCTGTCGAAGACGCAAGTCAATCTGAAGATGATCCCGGGCGTGGATGGCCGTCTCGAAGTCTGCCAGCTCATCGCGATCAACCTCACCGATATCGTGCCGAAGGGGTCCTGGATGGGGCCGGGCCGGCTGCATCTGGTGCCGCATGTCAACGCGCCGGTCGCCGATTTCCCGGTCCGTCGCTGTATCGGCGCGCATCACTACATCGCCGACCTGACGCTGCCGTTTGGCCGCGTCGTGCACGACTACATCAGGCAGGCTGAAGCGGAGGCGACGGGGTTGGCGGCAGAATAGGGGCCATCATCAAATTGTAACAAAGCCGTAATTGAGTACCCCGCGCGGTCCGGAAGATGTCGTCAGCCATCTTACGGAATGCGGCGGCTGTTGACGGTTGGGATTTGGACCATGGTGGAGCCGGCAAAGCTTGTCAGCGCGGGATCGGACAGCGAACCCGCGATCGCCGGCCTGGTCTGGGCCTTTCGTCTGCACAGCGACGGCAGCGCCGAGGCGCTGCCGGTCGACCAGCCGATCGCGTTCGGCCATGACGGCCGGCTCTGGCTGCATTTCAACCTGACCGATGCGCGCGCACGGCCGTGGATTGCCTCTTCGCAGCTGCCGCCGCTGGCGCGCGAGCTGTTGCTGTCGAACGACACGTTCCAGCAGCTTCACGTCATCGATCAATGCGTCTATGGCGTGTTCTCCGATCTCGTGCGCGAGATCGACTCCGTGACGGAGGAGACCGCGTTCCTGCGCTTCGCCATGACCGAGCGCCTTCTCGTCAGCGGCCGCCATCAGGCGTTGTGCTCGGCGGACGCAACGCGGCGCGTGCTCGAAGGCGGCTACCGCGTCGACAATGTCGCGCATCTGCTCGAGAAGATCGTCGACGAGGTCGCCGACACGCTGGATCGGATGGCCGACAAATTGGGTCAGGAGATCGACGACATCGAGGAGCGCATCCTCGCCAATGACTCAAGACCGGAGATGCGCCGCAATCTCGGCCGCCTGCGCCGGACCTGCGTGAGATTGCACCGGCAACTCACCGGCCTGCGCGTGCTGTTCCACCGGCTCGACCAGAAGAACACCGATCGCCTGTCCCCCGCCTTGCGGATCCAGGCCGGCAAGCTCGCGCAACGGCTCGACGGCCTCGATCACGACATCGTCGAGCTCAGGGAGCGCAGTCGCCTGCTCGAGGAAGAGCTGCGCTTCAAGAACGAGGAGGAGAGCAACCGCCATCTCCACACGCTCTCGATCGTGACCTCGCTGTTGCTGCCGCCGACGCTGATCACCGGCATCTTCGGCATGAACACCAAGGGCCTGCCGCTCACCGACGTCGAGAGCGGCTTCCTCTGGGCGGCGGTGCTGATGGCCTCCTCGGTTGCTGCGGCCTATTTCTTCATGCGGCGTACGGGTATCTTCAAGTAGCGTATGCCAGCCGGAATCAAGCGTGATCGGAACTGCCCATAGCTCCTTGCGGCGAGGTGCGGCTGCGATTGCGCTCGCCTGCACGGCGACGAGCGCGCTCGCCGGTGCCAAGGACGAAAGCGCGGCCGAATGGCTGTTTCCGAAATGGTTCAACGCCTGGCATGACGGTCTTGCGGGCAGGGGCCTGAATTTCGGCGCCACCTATATCGCGGACAACATCGCCAATACCTCCGGCGGCGTGAAGCGCGGTGCCATCCATTTCGGCCGCCTCGATCTGTCGGTCGATGCCGATCTCGACAAGCTGGTCGGCTGGACCGGCGGGCGCTTCTACGCCAACGGCTTCGTGATCTATGGCCAGGGGCTCTCCCGCAACTACGTGCAAAACCTCGCCACCATCAGCGAGATCGAGGCGCTGCCCGACCAGCGGCTCTACAATGCCTATTTTGAGCAAAGCTTCTTCAATGACCGCGTGAACATCAGGGCTGGTCAGCAGGCCGCGGACGTCGAATTCTTCGACAGCGAGACCGACGACCTCTTCATCAACGGCACCTTCGGCTGGCCGGCGATCAAGGCGAGCAACCTTCCGGCCGGCGGCCCGGCGCCCCCGATCGCGGTGCCCGGCATTCGCATCAAGGCGGCGCTATCGGACCAGATCACGGCCTATGGCGCAGTGTTCAACGGCGACCCGTCAGGCCCGGGCGATCAGGATCCGCAGTTGCGTGACCATCATGGCCTGGTCTTCCGTATCAACGATCCGCCCTGGGTGATCGGGCAGGTCCGCTTCAACTACGACATCGATATCGGCGGCCGCCCGCTCGCCGGAAATTTCACGCCGGGCGCCTGGAAGCATTACGGCTCGTTCAATAGCCAGCGTTTGACTGCGGAGGGACAATCGATCGCCGATCCCGGCGGGAGCGGCATTCCCGCGAAACTCCGAGGCAATTACGGTATCTTCGCGGTGATCGAGCAAGTGCTCTATCGCCCGCCGGAGGTGAAGGAGAGCAGCACCTCGGCCTCGCTCCCGGGCGTCACGGCGTTCGGTCGCATCGCCTATAGCCCGCCGGACCGTAATCTGATCGACCTTTACCTTGACGGCGGCATCGGCTTTGTCGGTTTCACGCCGGGCCGTCCGTTCGACCGCTTCGGCATGGCGATGGCCTACATGCGGATCTCGAACACTGCGCGCAATCTCGACATCGACACGCAGGTCTTCACCGGTATCCAAAGTCCAGTGCGCAGCAACGAGACGCTGATCGAGATGATCTACGAGGCGCATATCAAGCCGGGCTGGCTGGTGGCGCCTTATTTCCAATACGTATTTCGGCCCTCCGGCGGTATCCCGAATCCGAACGATCCGACCGGAGTTTCCAGGATTGGCGACGCCGCGGTGTTCGGCGTCACCACCACGATCAGATACTAGAGCGTTTTCGAGCGAAGTGGACAGCGGTTCGCGTGAAGAAAACGCGTCAAAACAAGAATCTGAGCCTCGGTTCTGATTCAATCAGAACCGAAAATGCTCTAGGCCATCGCCGCTTGCGGCTGCGGCTTCGGCTGCCGCGATAGCGCCAGCACGATCAGCGCGGCGAACACGCAGAGCGCGCCGGCGATGAAGAACGCGGGCAGGTAGCTCTGGTAGACCGTGCGCGAGAAGCCTGCCCCGAATGCGGCGGTGCCGGCGCCGAGCTGGTGGCCGGCGAAGATCCAGCCGAACACCAGATTGGCGCGCTCGGGCCCGAATTTCTGCGCAGTGAGGCGCACCGTGGGCGGAACTGTCGCGATCCAGTCGAGGCCATAGAACATCGCGAAGACGGAGAGGCCGTAGAACGAGAAATCGCTGAAGGGCAGGAAGATCAGCGAGAGCCCGCGCAGGCCGTAGTACCAGAACAACAGCCAGCGGTTATCGTAGCGATCCGACAGCCAGCCCGACATGATGGTGCCGAAGAAGTCGAAGATGCCCATGGCCGCGAGCAGGCTCGCCGCCTGCACCTGCGGGATGCCGAAATCGAGGCACATCGGGATCAGGTGCACCTGGACGAGGCCGTTGGTCGAGGCGCCGCAGACGAAGAAGGTCGCAAACAGGATCCAGAACGCGGTCGACTTTGAAGCGTCGCGCAGGGTCCCGAGCGCCACGCCCGTGATCGAGCCGTGGCTTGCGGGCGGAGCGGGCAGGGGTGTGGTGCCTTCGTCGCCGAATGGACGCAGGCCAACGTCGCTGGGGCGATCGCGCATCGCGAGCAGGACGGCCAGCGCGGAGACGCCGAGCATGATGCAGACGAAGCCGAGCGCAAGGCGCCAGCCGAAGCGTTCGGTGAGGTTTGCGAGCAGCGGCAGGAACACGAGCTGTCCGGTGGCGACGCTCGCGGTCATGATGCCGACCACGAGCCCGCGCCTTGCTGCGAACCAGCGGGTGGCAATGGTCGCGCCCAGCACCAGCGCGGTCATGCCGGTGCCGATGCCGATCACCACGCCCCAGAGCGCCACGAGCTGCCAGACCTCGGTCATGCCGAGCGAGAGCACGAGCGCCGAGACCACGATCAGCTGCGCGGCCAGCGTGACGTTGCGCAAGCCATACCGGTTGAGCAGGGCAGCCGCGAATGGCGCCATCAATCCGAACAGGATGAAGCGGATCGATAGCGCGGACGAGATCTGCGCTGTGCTCCAGCCGAACTCCTTCTGAAGCGGGACGATGAACACGCCGGGCGCGCCGACAGTGCCGGCGCTGATCAGCGCGGCAAAGAAGGTCACGCCGACCATCACCCAGCCGTAATGAATGTTGCGGCGGTTGAGGGTTGCCGCGAGCCAGTTCGAGATCATCGAATTCCCTTGGAGAGCGAAAGGATGGGCATTACTTACAGCGCGCTTGCTGCCAACGCTTTGTCAGTAGCGGGATCGCCGCGCCTGCCAATCTGTCACAAATAGGGGAAGTCCGAAATGTCGAACTTCCCTCAATTTCGGACATTGGCGCTCAGCGCGCCGCGCGTTCGACCGCTATTGCGGTGGCTTCGCCGCCGCCGATGCACAGCGCCGCGATACCGCGCTTGAGGTTCTGCGCCTCCAGCGCATGCAGCAGCGTCACGATCAGCCGTGCGCCGGTCGCTCCGATCGGATGGCCGAGCGCGCAGGCGCCGCCGTTGACGTTCAGCTTGTCGCGGGGAATCCCGAGATCGCGCTGCGCGGCCATCGCCACCACGGCGAAGGCCTCATTGATCTCGAACAGGTCGACATCGGAGGCGCTCCAGCCGACCTTATCGAGCAGTTTTCTGATCGCCGGGATCGGCGCCGTGGTGAACCATTGCGGCTCCTGGCTGTGCGTGGCGTGGCCCTTGATCTCGGCCAGCACCGGCAAACCGTTGCGATCGGCCAGCGAGCGCTTCGTCAGCACCAGCGCGGCGGCGCCGTCGGCATTGGCCGAGGAGGCGGCCGGCGTGATCGTGCCGTTGGCGCGAAAGGCAGGCTTCAGGCCGGGGATCTTGGCGGGATCGACCTTCAGCGGGTGCTCGTCATTGGCGATGACGCGGGGGCCTGCCTTCTCGGTCGGCGTGATCGGCGCAATCTCGGCCTTGAACGCGCCGCCCTCGACCGCCTTGCGGGCACGGCTGAGCGTCTCCATGGCATAGGCGTCCTGGTCCTTGCGGGTGAACTGATAGGCTTCCGCGGTGGCCTCGCCGAAATCGCCCATGGAGCGACCGGTCTCGTAGGCGTCCTCCAGCCCGTCCATCATCATGTGGTCGATGATGCGGTCGTGGCCGACCCGATAGCCGCCGCGCGCCTTGGCCAGCAGGTACGGCGCGTTGCTCATGCTCTCCATGCCGCCGGAGACGACGATGTCGGCCGAGCCGGCGCGGATGATGTCGTGGGCCAGCATGGTCGCCTTCATGCCGGAGCCGCAGACCTTGTTGACGGTGGTGGCACCGGTTGCATCCGGCAGACCGGCGCCACGTGCGGCCTGGCGCGCCGGCGCCTGGCCTTGGCCGGCCGGCAGCACGCAGCCCATGAAAACCTCGTCCACCTTCTCGGGCGCGAGCTTGGCGCGCTCCAGCGCCGCACCGATCACATGCGATCCGAGCTTGTGGGCGCTCAGCGGCGACAATTCGCCCATGAAGCGGCCGAGCGGGGTGCGGGCGGCGGAGACGATGACGACGGGATCGGCGGCTTCGGCCATGAAGAGAGCTCCCTGGGGCAGCATTTAAGATGACGATCATCATATGATGCGGCGCAAAAAATGCAACCACGGCAGGGATGAGAAATTGTCGTGCCTCGGATGAGATTTGGTCGTTCGATCGGAGTGGGGTGGCGCGCGACTACCGCTTCCGGTTCACAAATGCGCCCATCAGCCGGCTCGGCTCGTCCGTCAGGAAGGACTCGCCGAACACCTTGACGCTGAGGTTCACCGACTCCATCAGCGGCAACTCCTCCCATTGCCGCAGCAGCGCCTTCTGCGCGCGCAACGCCTCGGGGCCGCATTCGAGCAGGGCCTTCACCAGGTGTTCGATCTCCGCGTCAAGGCCGCCCGCTGGTGCGACTTTGTCGACCAGTCCCCAAGCGAGCGCGGTGGCTGCGTCGATATTCTCCGCCGTCATCACCAGCCAGCGCGCGCGGGCCCAGCCGATCAGGCGGGGCAAGAGGGCCGCATGGATCACCGAAGGGATGCCGACGCGGACCTCCGGCATGCCGAAATGGGCATCATGCGCGGCGACGCGGAAGTCGCAGGCCGCCGCCACTTCGAGTCCGCCGCCGAGGCACCAGCCCGGCATGCGTGCGATGACCGGAGCAGGGAACTGGCGCACGGCCTCGCAGAGATCGCGCAGACGGCTGATGAAGGCCTCGGCCGATGTCTGGTCGAGCTTGGCCATCTCCTTGATGTCGGCGCCGCCGATCATGCTCTTCTCGCTCTGGCCACGCAGCACCAGGACGCGGATGCTGCGGTCGGATGCGAGCTGCTGCAGGCCCTCGCGCACAGCGTCGGTCACGGGCGAGCTGAGGATGTTGAGCGGGCCGGCATTGCAGATCGCGACATGAACGACGCCGCGGGCATCACGTGTCACGCCGCAGTGATTGTTGAGCATTTGCATCGTAGGATCTCGAAGGGTCTCGGGGGACGCGCGAAACGCGCGGGTCGGGGGATTACTTCCGGGCCGAAACCTCCGGCTTGTCAAGCGGGCAGGCGAGCCGAGTTGCCAGCGCGAAGTCCGCGACATAGTATGATGAACATCATTCAAAGGGGCGGCCATGACAAGTGACGATCAACTCGACCTGTTTTCGCCGGCGCAGCGGCGCGAGCGTGTGGTGGACTGGCAGGTGCCGGCGCCGGTCGCGAAGGTGGCGATGGGACTATCAGGCATGGACGCGATGCTGGGGATCCGCGACGGCCGGCTGCCACCGCCGCCCTTCGCAAAGCTGATCGGCTTCACCATGGCGGTGGTCGAGCCGGGGCGGATCGTCATGGAACTGGAGCCGCGCGAGGATCTCGAAAACCCCATCGGACTCATCCACGGCGCGACAGCCGCGGCGCTGCTTGATACCGCCATGGGGTGCGCCGTTTCGACCCGGCTCGAAGCCGGCCAGGGCTCGGTGACGCTCGACCTGAAGCTGGCCTTCCTGCGTCCGCTCTCGGTCCGTTCCGGGCTGATCTCGGCCGAAGGTAAGGTGATCAAGCTGGGGCGGCAGACCAGCTACACCGAAGGCTTCGTCCGGGACGGCAAGGGGGCCCTTGCGGTGCACGCAACTGCAACGTTTTCGATGATCGGAAGCAACTTAACATGAATTAATGCACCCATTTCGTCATTTGCGTGTTATGAGATGACTCTCGACATCCAATGAGAACCGCATGCGCTACTCCCGGGAACACAAGCAGGAAACCCACGACCGCATCGTGAGGAAGGCGTCTACGCGGCTGCGCGAGAAGGGAGCCCATGGCGTCGGCGTGGCCGACCTCATGAAAGAGGCCGGCCTGACCCATGGCGGCTTCTACGCGCATTTCGATTCCCGCGAGGCGCTGGTGATCGAGGCGTTCGGCTATGCGATGGATCGCTCGATGGAGCACTGGCGCAAGATCACCGCCGAGGTTTCGCCGGAAAAGCGGCTGGCGCTGATCGCGGACGCCTACTTGTCGGTCGTGCATCGCGACAATCCCGGGCACGGCTGCTCGATCCCGGCGCTGGGCGCCGAGATCGCCCGCGAGAGTCCCAAGGCGCGAAAGGCATTCGCCGGCAAGCTCGACGAGATGATCGAGTTGCTGGCCGATTTCATCCCGAACATGCCGCGCAAGGCCGCCCGCAAGCAGGCGATCGCGACGCTGGCGACCATGGCCGGCACCATGCTGCTGGCCCGCGTTGCCGGGTCGAGCGAGCTCTCGGACGAGGTCCTGAAGGCGGGCCGGGACAGCGCGCTCGATGGCGCCAAGCGTGAACCAAAGTCGGCGGCCGCGAAGAAGGCGAAGAGCTAGGGCGAGGCGCCGTAGGGCAGCCAAAGCGACGCGCGACTTCGACGCTATTGGAGAGAGAGACATTGGGGACGGCGCTTTGCGCCTTGCCCACCTTTACGAGACCTCGCTCACCTTCCTGCAAATAGCGCGCGCTCGCGCTCCACGATCTCGCTGATGTAATCCGCCACCGCGCGGATCCGCGCCAGATCCTTGCTGTCGGCGTGCATCAGCATCCAGAACGTCCGCGTGATCGAGATCTCGTCGGGCAGCACCGGAACGAGTTGCGGATAATCGCTCGCCATGAAGTGGGGCAGCACCGCGATGCCGAAGCCCGAGAGCGTCGCGTTGAGCTGGGCGATCAGGTTGGCGCTGCGAAAGCGCGCGGAGATCCGCGGCGACACTTGCGGCAGATAGTCGAGCTCCGGCGTGAACAAGAGCTCCTCGATGTAGCCGACGAAGCGGTGCTGCGTCAGATCCTGCCGCGAGCCGATTTTCGGGAAGCGGTCGAGATAGGCGGGGGCGGCATAGAGGCCAAGGCGGTAGTCGAGCAGCTTGCGCCCGACGATGCGGCCTTCCTTCGGCATGGTCAGGCTGATGGCGATGTCGGCCTCTCGCTTGGAGAGGCTGAACAGCCGCGCGGTGGCCACAAGTTGCAGGTCGAGATCGGGATACCGGTCCGCGAACGGTGTCAGCCGCGGCGCCAGGAAGGCGGTGCCGAACCCATCAGGCGCGCCGATCCGCACCGTGCCGGTCAGCCGCGCCACGGAGCCACCGACCTGCTCCTGATTGGCGACGATGGTCGATTCCATGGCTTCGGCACTGTCGGCGACGCGCTGGCCCGCCTCGGTGAGGAGATAGCCGGTCTTGCGCCGGTCAAACAGCTTGGCCGAGAGGTGCTTCTCCAGCCGGTCGACGCGGCGGATCACGGTGGCATGATCGACGCCGAGCTGTTTTGCCGCAGCCGATACCGAGCCGCCCCGCACGATGGCCAGCACGAAGCGAAAGTCGTCCCAATCGATAGCGCCTTGATCCAGCATTTTCGCACATCTATGGTGCATTATCTCAGACTTGAATCCTATAAAATGCAGGTCAATAGGATTTGTCAAAACGACTAAGCTCGGCCTGAAGGAGACCATTCCATGCGTTCAATCGGACATTTCATCGGTGGCAAGGAGGTCAAGGGCACCTCTGGCCGCACCGCCGACGTTTTCGAGCCGATGACCGGTGACGTTCAGGCCAAGGTGGCGTTGGCGTCGAAGGCCGAGGTCCGCGCGGCCGTCGAGAACGCGCGCGCCGCGCAGCCCGAGTGGGCAGCCACCAACCCGCAGCGCCGCGCCCGCGTCATGATGAAATTCCTGGAGCTGATCCAGCGCGACTACGACAAGCTCGCCGAGCTGCTCGCGCGTGAGCACGGCAAGACCGTGCCGGACGCCAAGGGCGACATCCAGCGCGGCCTCGAGGTCGTCGAGTTCGCCTGCGGCATCCCGCATCTGATGAAGGGCGAGTACACGGAAGGAGCGGGCCCCGGTATCGACATCTATTCGATGCGCCAGCCGCTCGGCGTCGTCGCCGGCATCACGCCGTTCAACTTCCCGGCGATGATCCCGATGTGGAAGTTCGCTCCCGCGATCGCCTGCGGCAACGCCTTCATCCTCAAGCCCTCGGAGCGCGATCCCGGCGTGCCGATGAAGCTCGCCGAGCTGATGATCGAGGCGGGCCTGCCGGCCGGCGTTCTCAACGTCGTCAACGGCGACAAGGAAGCCGTGGACGCCATTCTCGACGATCCCGATATCAAAGCCGTCGGCTTCGTCGGCTCGACGCCGATCGCGCAGTACATCTATGAGCGCGCAGCCCAGACCGGCAAGCGCTGCCAGTGTTTCGGCGGCGCCAAGAACCACGCGATCATCATGCCCGACGCTGACATGGACCAGGCCGTCGACGCGCTGATCGGCGCCGGCTATGGCTCGGCCGGCGAGCGCTGCATGGCCGTCTCAGTCGCCGTTCCCGTCGGCAAGTCCACGGCCGATCGCCTGATGGAAAAGCTGATCCCGCGCGTCGAAAGCCTCAAGATCGGCACCTCGATCGATCCGTCGGCCGATTACGGTCCGCTGGTGACGCGCGAGGCGGTCGAGAAGGTCAAGAGCTACATCGACATCGGCATCAAGGAAGGCGCGACGCTGGCCGTCGACGGCCGCGGCTTCAAGATGCAGGGCTACGAGAACGGCTTTTATCTCGGCGGCTCGCTGTTCGACAACGTCACCAAGGACATGCGGATCTACAAGGAAGAGATCTTTGGCCCGGTGCTTTCGGTCGTGCGTGCGCATGACTACAAGGAAGCGCTGGCGCTGCCGTCCGACCACGACTACGGCAACGGCGTCGCCATCTTCACCCGCGACGGCGACGCCGCGCGCGACTTCGCGGCCAAGGTCAACGTCGGCATGGTCGGCATCAACGTGCCGATCCCGGTGCCGATCGCCTATTACACCTTCGGCGGCTGGAAGAAGTCGGGCTTCGGCGATCTCAACCAGCACGGCCCGGACTCGGTCCGCTTCTACACCAAGACCAAGACGGTGACCTCGCGCTGGCCGTCGGGCGTCAAGGAGGGCGCGGAGTTCTCGATCCCGCTGATGAAGTAGGGCTGTCGCGCAGCCCGTCATTGCGAGCGTAGCGAAGCAATCCAGAATCTTTCCGCAGAGACGGCTGGATTGCTTCGTCGCTTCGCTCCTCGCAATGACGAGGAAGTTGAGGAGCCCGGCATGCAGTTCGCTCTGAACGAGGATCAG
Organism: Bradyrhizobium centrosematis; assembly: GCF_045571495.1. Classification (NCBI taxonomy): domain Bacteria; kingdom Pseudomonadati; phylum Pseudomonadota; class Alphaproteobacteria; order Hyphomicrobiales; family Nitrobacteraceae; genus Bradyrhizobium; species Bradyrhizobium centrosematis. Next base: position 4,522,212 of record NZ_CP120703.1, on the reverse strand, counting down.
GTCGCAATTCGCGACATGGCGCTCACCTTTGCGGCCGAAAAGATCGCGCCGCATGCGCTGCGCTGGGACGAGGAGAAGCATTTCCCCGTCGACGTGATGCGCGAGGCCGCCACCCTCGGCATGGGCGGCATCTACATCAGTGACGATGTCGGCGGCTCCGCCATGACGCGGTTCGACGCGGCGCTGATCTTCGAGGCGCTGGCGACGGGCTGCCCGACCACCTCGGCCTTCATCTCCATCCATAACATGGCGAGCTGGATGATCGATGCCTTCGGCAGCGACAGCCAGCGCTACCAATGGCTGCCGAAGCTCTGCACCATGGAGCTGATCGCAAGCTACTGCCTGACCGAGCCGGGCGCCGGCTCGGACGCGGCGGCGCTCCGCACCCGCGCGGTGCGCGACGGTGACCATTACGTCCTCAACGGCCAGAAGCAGTTCATCTCCGGCGCCGGCGGCACTGACCTTCTGGTCGCGATGGTGCGTACCGGCGGCGACGGACCGGGCGGCATCTCGACCCTCGTCATCGACGGCAAGACGCCCGGCGTCTCCTTCGGCGCCAATGAGCGCAAGATGGGCTGGAACGCGCAGCCGACCCGCGCCGTCATATTCGAGAACGCCCGCGTGTCGGTTGCCAATCGCCTGAGCGAGGAAGGGACAGGCTTCAAGATCGCAATGGCCGGCCTCGACGGCGGCCGCCTCAATATCACGGCATGCTCGCTCGGCGGCGCTCAAGCAGCACTCGACAAGGCGCGCACCTACATGAAGGAGCGCAAGGCGTTCGGAAAGCGGCTGGACGAGTTCCAGGCATTGCAATTCCGTCTCGCCGACATGGCGATCGAGCTCGAGGCCGCGCGCACCTTGCTGTGGCGCGCCGCGGCGGCGCTCGACCGCAAGGATCCTGACGCCACCATGCTCTGCGCGATGGCGAAACGTTTCGGCACCGATGTCGGCTTCGAGGTCGCCAATCATGCGCTGCAGCTTCACGGCGGCTACGGTTACCTCAGCGAATACGGCATCGAGAAGATCGTGCGGGACTTGCGCGTGCACCAGATCCTCGAAGGCACCAATGAAATCATGCGGCTCATCGTGGCGCGCAAACTGATCGAGGGCGCGCGATGAGCGGGGTGGAAGAGGGCGATCTGGTCGCGCGCGTCGAGGGCGCGGCGGGCATCATCAGGCTCAATCGTCCCAAGGCGATCAACGCGGTGACGCTGGAGATGTTTCGCGACATCGACAAGGCGCTCGATCGCTTCGAATCTGATCCGGCCGTCGCCGTGATCCTGCTGGAGGGCGCCGGCGAGCGCGGCCTCTGCGCCGGCGGCGACATCCGCACGCTCTGGGAGAGCTCGAAGGCTGGCGGCGATCTCGGCAAGATCCTGTGGCGCGAGGAATACATCCTCAATGCCCGCATCAAGAAGTTCCCGAAGCCGTATGTCGCCTTCATGGATGGCATCGTGATGGGCGGGGGCGTCGGTTTGTCGGCCCATGCCAGCCATCGCATCGTCACTGATCGCACCAAACTCGCGATGCCCGAAGTCGGTCTCGGCTTCTTCCCCGATGTTGGCGGCACCTACCTGCTGTCGCATGCGCCGGGCGAGATCGGCACCTATTTCGGTCTGACCGGCCAGACCATGAACGGGCCGGACGCGATCCATGCGAAGTTTGCCGATTGGGTCGTGCCGGCGGCGCAATTGCCCGAGCTGCGCGAGGCGCTGACGCAGCTGCGTCCGGGCGCGACCGCCCCCGATGTGAGCAAGCTCATCACCGGTTTCGCCACCGGCGAGACCGCGGGGCCGGTCGCCGCCAGGGAGCCGGTCATCGATGCATTGTTCGGCTTCGACCGCATGGAGGACATTTTCGCGGCACTGAAGCGCGATGGGTCCGAATTCGCGCTGGCCACGTTGAAGACGCTGAACGAAAAATCGCCACGCGGCATGGTGGTGACGCTGAAGCTGCTGCGGCTCGCGCGCGGAGCGTCGAGCCTGGAGGAGTGCCTGGTGCGCGAATACCGCGCCGCGCTGGAGGTATTTCGAAGCGATGATTTTCGCGAAGGTGTGCGCGCGGCGGTGATCGACAAGGACCGCAACCCGATCTGGTCGCCACCGCGGATCGAAGATGTGACGCCGGAGATGCTCGCGCCCTATCTCGCCGAGATCGGCGCAGACGAGCTGAAGTTCAATTAACAACACTGTAGCGGAGGAAACGACAATGGCCACGATCGCATTCATCGGTCTCGGCAACATGGGCGGCCCGATGGCGGCCAACCTCGTCAAGGCCGGCCACAAGGTGGTGGCATTCGACCTGGTCGAAGCTTCGCGCAATCAGGCCAAAGCCGATGGTGCCAGCATTGCCGACAGCGCGCCCGCCGCGGTGAAGGGCGCCGATGTCGTCGTCACCATGCTTCCCGCAGGCAAGCACGTGCTCGGCGTCTGGAACGAGGTCGTACCCGCCATGACCAAGGGTACGCTGATCATCGATAGCTCAACCATCGACGTCGAGAGCGCGCGGGCCGCGCATGCGCTCGCCGCCAAGCATGGCGTGCTGTCGGTCGACGCGCCGGTGTCCGGCGGTACCGGCGGCGCCAAGGGCGGGACGCTGACTTTCATGTGCGGGGGCGAGGGGAAGGCATTTGCCGCGGCCAAGCCGGTGCTCGAAAACATGGGCAAGAAGATCGTGCATTGCGGCGGCGCCGGCGCCGGCCAGGCCGCCAAGATCTGCAACAACATGATCCTGGGCATTTCCATGATCGCGGTCAGCGAGGCCTTTGCGCTCGGCGAGAAGCTCGGCCTTTCGCATCAGGCGCTGTTCGACGTTGCCTCGACCTCGTCGGGCCAGTGCTGGTCGCTGACGACCTATTGCCCGGTTCCCGGACCGGTGCCGACCTCGCCCGCCAACAACGACTACAAGCCGGGTTTCGCCTCGGCGCTGATGGTGAAGGACCTGACCCTGGCGCAGGATGCCGCCAAGGCTGCGGGTGCGGCCACACCGCTCGGCAAGCATGCGCAGGAGATCTATCAGTCTTTCGACGCAGCCGGCCAGGGCGGGGTGGATTTTTCCGGGATTATCAAGCACGTTCGCAGCCTCGCTGGAAACTAGCGGGGCTTCGCAGCCCGGATGGAGCGAAGCGACATCCGGGACAGCTGCTCCGGATTGCGCTTCGCTCCGTCCGGGCTACGCTCGAACATCATTTCGACGGGCCCGGACCATGACGACATTTCAGGAAGCGCGCGCGTTTCTGCTCGATCACCGCACGGACTACGAGGCCGCGGTCAAAGGCTTCCGCTGGCCCGATCCGGTTCCCTTCAATTGGGCGCTCGACTGGTTCGACGCCGAGCTGGCGGCGAAGCCGGGCTCGAAGGATCGCCCGGCGCTCTGGATCGTCGATGCCGCGCAGGATCGCCAGACCAAGCTGTCGTTCGCGGCGCTCTCGAAGCGCTCGAACCAGGTCGCGAACTTTCTCCGCGCCCAGGGCCTAAAGCGCGGCGATCATCTCCTCTTGCTGCTCGGCAATGTGGTTCCGTTGTGGGAGACGATGCTGGCAGCGATGAAGCTCGGCGTCGTCGTGATTCCCGCGACCACGCTGCTCACCGCGGACGAGCTCCGCGATCGGCTCGATCGCGGCAGGGCGAGGGCGGTGGTGGCTGCCGAGGACCAGGTTGTAAAGTTTGCAAGCCTTGGTGCCGAGAATGTCGTTCGTATCGTGGTCGGCGCGCCCTCCGACGGCTGGCTTGGCTATGACGAAGCGGCCAAGGCTTCCGAAAGCTTCACGCCCGACGGTGCGACCAAAGCCGACGACCCGATGCTGCTCTATTTCACCTCGGGGACGACGGCAAAGCCAAAACTCGTCCGGCACAGCCAGCGCAGCTATCCCGTCGGCCATCTGTCGACCATGTACTGGATCGGACTGAAGCCCGGCGACGTTCATCTCAACATCTCCTCGCCTGGCTGGGCCAAGCATGCCTGGAGCTGCTTCTTCGCGCCGTGGAATGCGGGCGCGACCGTGTTCGTGGTCAACCAGCCGCGCTTCGACGCTAAGGCGCTGCTTGCCACCATCGGCCGCTGCGGCGTCACCACACTGTGCGCGCCGCCGACCGTGTGGCGGCTGTTCATCCAGGAGAACCTGGCCTCGTTCAAGGTCGCGCTTCGCGAGGTCTGCGGCGCCGGTGAGCCGCTCAATCCCGAAGCGATCGACCAGGTGCGGGCGGCCTGGGGTCTCACCATCCGTGACGGATATGGTCAGACCGAAACCACTGCGCTCGCCGGCAATTCGCCGGGGCAGCCCATCAAGATCGGTTCGATGGGCCGTCCCCTGCCGGGCTTTTGCGTGCAGATCAGCGACGCCGACGGTAACCCGGCGAAAGAGGGTGAGGTGACGCTGGTGCTCGGCACCGACCGCCCGGCCGGCCTGATGCAGGGCTACCAGGGCGACGACGGCGAGTTGTCCGGCGCCGAGGGCGAGCTCTATCGCAGCGGCGACGTGGTGTTCGCTGACGAGGACGGCTATCTCACCTTCGTCGGCCGCTCCGACGATGTCTTCAAATCGTCGGATTACCGCATCAGCCCGTTCGAGCTGGAGAGCGTCCTGCTCGAGCACGAGCTCGTCGCCGAAGCCGCGGTGGTGCCGAGCCCGGACCCGATCCGGCTCGCGATTCCCAAGGCATTCGTGCTGCTGATTTCGGGCGCGGAACGCTCGCCGGAAACCGCGCTGTCGATCTTCAAGCACTTGCACACGCGCCTGGCGCCGTTCAAGCGCATCCGCCGCCTCGAAATCGTCACCGAGCTGCCGAAGACGATCTCTGGCAAAATCCGCCGCGTCCAGCTACGACGGCTCGAACGCGACGATGATCGCAATGATCCGCTGCGGGGCCGGGAATTCCGCGAGGAGGATTTTCCGGAGTTGCCGAAAACACGGAGTGAGACCTAAGTGAACCAAATCTGGAAGTCGGCGCCCATCACGCTGGAGGCCTATCAGGCCATAGTCGGCAAGGAGATCGGCGTGTCGTCCTGGCACCTGATCGACCAGCCCCGCATCGATACCTATGCCGACGTGACCGAGGATCACCAGTTCATCCATGTCGATCCCGAACGCGCCAAGGCGACCGCGTTCGGCACCACCATCGCGCACGGCTTCCTGACGATGTCGATGTTGTCGGTGATGTCCTATGAGGTGATGCCGGCGATTGCGGGCACCACGATGGGCGTCAATTACGGCTTCGACAAGCTGCGCTTCATCTCGCCGGTGCGATCGGGCAAGCGCGTCCGCGGCCGCTTCGTGCTGGCGGAAGCCAAGCTCCGCAAGCCGAATGAATTGCAATCCCGCACCAACGTCACAGTGGAGATCGAGGGCGAGGACAAGCCGGCGCTGGTCGCCGACTGGCTCGGTCTGATCTATTTCGCCTGACCTGAGGCGTCGTTGCCGGGCTTGACCCGGCCATCCATCGCTGCTCAAAAGCTATCAAATCTCGCGATCTTACCCTCTCCCCTTGTGGGAGAGGGTGGCTTCGCGAAAGCGAAGCCGGGTGAGGGGTCTCTCTCCACGGACTCGCTTGTAGAGACAACCCCTCATCCGGCGCTTCGCGCCATCTTCTCCCACAAGGGGAGAAGGAAGAAGAAGCAGGAATTGCACATAGGCAATCAGGTTCGACGGACGCGTCGCCATCGTCACCGGCGCGGGCAATGGTCTCGGCAAGGCGCATGCGCTGGGGCTGGCGAGCCGCGGCGCGAAGGTCGTGGTCAACGATTTCGGCGGCGCGCGCGACGGCACCGGCGGCTCGTTGTCGCCGGCCGAGTCCGTGGTCGAAGAGATACGCAAGGCCGGCGGCACCGCGATGGCCGACGGCGCCGACGTCTCGAACTTCGAGCAGGTCACCGCCATGGTGGAGCGCGCCACCAAGGAATGGGGCAGCGTCGATCTTCTGTGCGCCAATGCCGGCATCCTGCGCGACAAGTCGTTCGGCAAGATGGACGTCGCCGATTTCCAGAAGGTGCTGGACGTGCATCTCGTCGGCACCTTCTATTGCTGCAAGGCGGCCTGGGCCGGCATGCGCGACCGCAATTATGGCCGCATCGTGCTGACGACGTCGTCCTCCGGGCTTTACGGCAATTTCGGCCAGGCCAATTACGGCGCGGCGAAATCCGGCATGGTCGGACTGATGAACGTGCTGGCCGAGGAAGGCCGCAAGAACGACATCCGCGTCAACATCATCTCGCCGACGGCGGCAACCCGGATGACCGAGGAGCTGCTGCCGCCGCAGGCGCTGCAGCTGATGAAGCCGAACGCGATCACGCCCGCGGTCGAGTACATGCTGAGTGAGGATGCGCCAACCCGCACCATCATGGGCGCCGGCGCCGGCTCCTTCGCCGTGATCAAGATTTTGGAGAGCGAAGGCATCAACCTGCCGGAATCCGAATGGACGCCGGACGCGGTCGCGGCGCACTTCGCCGAGATCAGCGACATGTCGAAGGCCAAGGCGCTGACGGGCGCGTTCGAGCAGACGCAGAAATACGTCGCGCAGGCGGCGGCGCGGGCGGGGATCAAGCTCTGAGGGACGTCGCCGTCATCGGCGCCGGCCCTGCCGGCCTCATGGCGGCGGAGGTGCTGGCGCGGGGCGGTGCCCGCGTCATCGTGTACGACGCCATGCCGTCAGCGGGGCGCAAATTCCTGATGGCGGGCCGGGGCGGGCTCAACCTCACCCACAGCGAGCCGCTGCCGCAGTTCATGGCGCGCTACCGCGAGGCCGCACCGAAGCTGCAAGCGGCGATCGAGGCGTTTTCGCCCGAGGCGTTGCGCGCGTGGAGCGAAGCATTGAGTGAGCCGACCTTCGTCGGCACCAGTGGTCGAGTGTTTCCGAAAGCATTCAAGGCTTCGCCCTTGCTGCGTGCCTGGCTGCGGCGCCTTGACGCGAGCGGCGTGCGGTTTGCCTTTCGCCGTCGCTGGACCGGATGGGATGGCGACGGGCGGCTGCTGTTTCGAACGCCCGATGGCGTGGCGGCGGTCGCCGCCAGTGCCACGATCCTTGCGCTCGGCGGCGCGAGCTGGCCCCGGCTCGGGTCCGATGGCAGCTGGGTCGATCTCCTTGCCGCTCGAGGCGTTGCCGTCTCGAAGCTGCGGCCCGCCAATTCCGGCTTTACCGTCGCATGGTCCGATGTATTTCGCGACCGTTTCGAGGGCCAGCCGCTCAAGGGCGTGGCGCTGACGATCGGGGTGCACACGGTGCGCGGCGAAGCGATGATCACCCGCAGCGGCATCGAGGGCGGCGCGGTCTACGCGCTGTCGGCGGAGCTGCGGGAGGCCGTGCTCGGTCTCGGGCAGGCAAGGTTGATGATCGCCCTGCGGCCCGACCTCGACACGGCCGGGCTGACGACGCGGCTGTCAGGTACGCGCGGCAAGCAATCGCTCGCCAATTTCCTGCGCAAGGCCGCGCAGCTTTCGCCGGTCGGAATCGGCCTGATGCAGGAGGCGGCCATTGCGTCCGGCCGGCCACTGGCCACGTTCTCGCCAGCCGAGCTGGCGCATCTGATCAACGCAATTCCAGCGCAGCTTACCGGCACAGCGCCGATCGACCGGGCGATCTCGACGGCAGGCGGAATCGTTTTCGACGAGCTCGACGAACACTTCATGCTGCGCAAATTGCCGGGTGTATTCGCGGCCGGCGAGATGCTGGACTGGGAGGCGCCAACGGGCGGCTATCTGCTGCAGGCGTCCTTCGCGACCGGGGCTGCTGCGGGCAGGGGCGTTCTGGCGTGGCTCAAACGCTGACCGCCGCCATTGCGAGCGCAGCGAAGGAAGCCAGGCTGTCTCCGCGGAGGCAGTCTGGATTGCTTCGTCGCAAGAGCTCCTCGCAATGACGGTCGTGAGAGCGGAGGTGCCCTACCTTAGCTTTCCCCGCGCCGCGACCGGCAGCGTGCCGATGATCTCCTCGCCGCGGACCATCACAACTTCGTCCATCATGTTGACGACGACGCAGACGTGGTTCGGCACGATGCGGACGACGTCGCCGACATTGGGGCGCGTGTTGCTGCGGGACAGGTCGAGAAAACCGTGCTCCTCGGCGAACTTGATGATCTTGGCTTCGGGGTGCTCCAGGATCAGGCCGTGGCCCTCGAGGCCGCCGGTGTCGGTCGTCAGGGTCTTCGAACCGGCGTCGAGGATGCCTCGCTCGGGCGCTGCGCGGCTCACCACGGTCGAATAGATGTGCAGCGCGCAGTCGTCCCACGTCGCTGAGCCCGCAGCGACCTGCATGCGGTCGTTATAGATATAGGTGCCGAAGCGATGCTCGGTGCCGCCCTTGAGCTTGCCGATGTTGACGAGGTTCGGCGTGCCGCCGGTCGAGACGATCTTTGCGTCCAGCCCATGCGCGCGCACGCCGGCCAAGGCCTCGTCGTAGAATTTCTGCGCCTCAGCCCAGCCGGTCTCGGTCGGATACAGCATGAAGCCGGCGAACTCGAGGCCCTTCGACGCCGCGATCTCGCGGGCCAGCGCAACCGCTTCAGCCGGCGTCTCGACGCCGGCGCGCTTGCGGCCGGTGTCGCATTCGACCACGACCGAGAGCGGGCGGCCCGATGCCGCAGCCGCCTTGGGCAGGCCGGCGACGACCGTGGAGTTGTCGGCGGCAACGGTCATGTTGGCCTTGGTCTGCAGCGCGCCGAGACGCGCCATCTTCTCGTCGCCAAGGAGGTTGTAGCTGATCAGGATATCGTCCATGCCGGCATTGGCCATGATCTCGGCTTCGCCCAGCTTCTGACAGGTGATGCCCTTGGCGCCGGCCGCGACCTGCATCTTGGCAATCGTCGGATTCTTGTGCGTCTTAATGTGCGGCCGATTGGCGACCCCGGCATCGTCGCAAGCCTTCTGGATCCGCGCGATGTTGCGCTCGACCTTGTCCATGTCGATGACGGCGCAGGGCGTGCCGTATTCGCGGGCGATCTTGGCGGCAAGTGTTGTCGTCATGGCAGTCCTTTAGTTGGCGCGTATTCTGATCGCAAAACCGGTGCCCACTTTTGCGGAATACGCGCTATGCCTGTTCAATCTCTTCACGGAGCATTTCGAGTTCGAGCCAGCGCTCTTCGGCGGCGGACAGTTCCTCATGCGCCTTGGCGATGGCGGCCGAGGTATCGTCGAACCTCTTGCGATCCCTAGCGTAGAGGTTGGGATCATCAAGCACGCGCTGCAGCTTTGCGATATCCGCCTGCAACGTTTCCATCTTCTTCGGCAGCGTTTCCAGCGCGTGCTTCTCGTTGAAGCTCAGCTTCCGCTTGGGCGCCGACGAAGAAGCGGCGGCGCGCTCCTCTTTCTTCTCCGCGGGGGCTTGCGCCTTTGCCGTCTCGCGCTTGAGGTCCGCGCCGCGCTGAGCCAGCATGTCGCTGTAGCCGCCGGCATATTCGATCCACTTGCCGTTGCCTTCGGGCGCGATCACGGACGTGACGACGCGGTCGAGGAAGTCGCGGTCGTGGCTGATCAGGATGACAGTGCCCTCGTAGTCGCCGAGCATCTCCTCGAGCACGTCGAGGGTTTCGAGGTCGAGATCGTTGGTCGGCTCGTCCAGCACCAGCAGGTTCGACGGTTTGGCCAGCGCGCGCGCCAGCATCAGCCGGCCGCGCTCACCGCCCGAGAGCACCTCCAGCGGCGTGCCACGCTGCTCCTGCGCGAACAGGAAGTCCTTCATGTAGCCGACGACGTGCTTCGGCTTGCCGCCGACCATGACGTGGTCACCGCGGCCGCCGGTCAGCGCTTCGGCCAGCGTCGATTTGGGATCGAGGCTTTCGCGATGCTGGTCGAGCGTCGCCATCTCCAGATTGGCGCCGAGACGTATCGTGCCGGAATCCGGCGGCATGCCGCCGGTCAGCAGATTGACCAGCGTGGTCTTGCCGGCGCCGTTCGGGCCGATGATGCCGAGCCGATCGCCACGCTGGATGCGGGTCGAGAAATTCTCGACGATCTTGCGCTCGCCATAGGATTTCGTGATGCCCTTGGCCTCGATCACCAGCTTGCCGGACTGCTCGGCTTCGCTGGCCGCGAGGTTGGCGCTGCCGGCGGTGCCGCGATAATTGCGGCGCTGGGCGCGCAGGGCGTGCAGATTGGCGAGGCGCTTGACGTTGCGCTTGCGCCGGCCGGAGACGCCGTGGCGCAGCCAATGCTCCTCGTCGACGATCTTGCGGTCGAGCTTGTGCTGATCGCGTTCTTCCTCGGCCAGCACCTCGTCGCGCCAGCTCTCGAACGAGGCAAAGCCGCGGTCGATCTGCTTGATCTTGCCGCGGTCGAGCCAGGCCGTGGATCGCGACAGATTGGTGAGGAAGCGGCGGTCATGGCTGATGATCACCAGCGCGCTGCGCCTGGAATCGAGCTCCTGTTCCAGCCATTCGATGGTGGCGAGATCGAGGTGGTTGGTCGGCTCGTCCAGCAGCAGAATGTCGGGCGAGGGCGCCAGCACAAAAGCCAGCGCCGCGCGGCGGGCCTCGCCGCCGGAGAGATCGTGCGGGTTCTCCTCGCCTCTCAGGCCGAGCTGTTCCAGGAGATAGCGCGCCTGGTGCTGGTCGTCGCCGGGTGCGAGCCCGGACTCGACATAGGCGAGCGTGGTCTTGTGCTCGCCGAAATCCGGCTCCTGCGGCAGATAGCGAACGGTTGCGCCCGGCTGCACGAAACGCGTGCCGCCGTCCGGCTCGACGAGGCCAGCCGCGATCTTGAGAAGAGTCGACTTGCCGGAGCCGTTGCGGCCGATCAGGCAGACGCGTTCACCCGGGGCGACATTGAGCTCGACGCCTGACAGCAGCGGCGTGCCGCCGAAGGTCAGCCGGATGTCCTTGAGTTGGATCAGCGGCGGCGCCATGGTCAGCCCTGACCCGTTGCGGCCGCACCGGTGCGACGCCGCGCGATCCGGCGCAACGTCTGGTCGAGCGTCGACAGGAAGGCGGAGCGGTCGCGCGGCGCGAACGATCGTGGGCCGCCGGTGACTTCGCCGGCCGAGCGCAGGTCCGTCATCAGATTGCGCACCGCCAGCGTCATCCCGATCGACTCTTCGGTGAACGGCTTCCCGTTCGGTGCGATCACGTCGGCGCCCGCCTTCACACAGCGGCTCGCCAGCGGAATGTCGGAGGTCACGACCACGTCGCCGGGTCTTGCGCGCTCTGCGATCCAGTCGTCGGCCGCATCCATGCCGCTACCCGCGGCAATGCGCTCGATCAGGGGATCTTGCGGCACGCGGATGAGATTGCCCGCGACCACGCTGACGGGTACGCCATGGCGGATCGCGACACGGTAGATCTCGTCCTTCACGGGGCAGGCGTCGGCGTCGACATAGATGCGGGTGGGGGTGTCGGTCATTCCGCGCGTGGTACCGCATTCGGGCGGCAAAGGCGAGGGGATTGACCGCTGTTCCCGGGAGCCTACGATCGGCCCGGAAACAACAAGAATGCAGGGAAGATGCCCCATGCCGAACCGGCTCGAAACCTACCGCGTCGAGGCCTACAACACCGCCAAACAATCCGAAAACAAGATGCATGACGACACGGTAGCGCGCCGCTTCGGCTTTTCCGGCGGGCTGGTCCCCGGCGTCGATGTCTTTGCCTACATGATGCACGTGCCGATCGCGCGCTGGGGCCGCGACTTCCTGTCCCGCGGGCTGATCGAGGCGCGTTTCATCAAGCCGGTCTATGACGGCGAGACCGCCGATGTCGATGCGACCGAGCACAACGGCCTGCTGACCATCGAGGTTTTCAGCCGCACCGAGCTCTGCGCGACGGGGACGGCCTCGCTGCCGGCGGCCGCACCAGCGGCGTCGTTGAGCGACTATATCGAAGTCCCCGCCGTCGCCGAGCGCAAGCCGGTCAGTCCTGCGACGTTCGAGATGGGCAAATGGCTCGGCACGACGCCGCGCCGCTGGGCCGGGCAGGACGCAGCCGACTATCTCGCCGATGTCAGGGAGAAAGATCCGATCTTTGCGCGCGAAGGGCTCGGCCATCCCGGCCTGATCCAGCGCGTCATGAACCGCGTGCTGGTCGACAACACCATTCTGGGCCCCTGGATCCACGTCGGCAGCCGCATGCAGCTGCTGTCCGCTGCACGCGCCGGCGACGAGCTCGCCGCGCGGGCCAAGGTCATCGCCAATTACGAGAAGAAGGGCCACCGCTTCGTCGAGCTGGACGCCCTCGTCATCGCCAACGGCACGACGCCGCTCGCGCATTGCCAGCACACCGCGATCTACCAGCCGCGCGAGCAGGCGGCGGCGTAATCACCGGCAACGTCATTCCGGGGCGATGCGAAGCATCGAACCCGGAATCTCGAGATTCCGTGTTCGGTCCTGCGGACCGCCCCGGAATGACGAGGTGAGACTTAGAGTAGGCGACAAGTCCGGCCATGACGGCGGAATGCGTGTGCGCCCCCTCACGCCGCCTTGGCCTTGGCCTCCTGGATCGCGCGCCAGACGCGCTCCGGGGTCAGCGGCATGTCGATGTGCTTGATCCCGTACTCCGAGAGCGCATCGAGCACCGCGTTCACCACCGTCGACAGGCTGCCGGCGCAACCGGCTTCGCCGCAGCCCTTGCTGCCGAGCGGATTGGTGGTGGCGGGCACCGGGTGATCGCCGATCGTCATGTTGGGGACGTCCTCGGCGCGCGGTAGCGCGTAGTCCATCAGCGAGCCCGTGATCGGCTGGCCGCTTTCGTCGTAGCGGATGTGTTCCATCAGCGCCTGGCCGATGCCCTGGACCACACCGCCATGGAGCTGGCCTGCGACCAGCATCGGGTTGATCACCGTGCCGAAATCGTTGACCGCGCTGTAGCGCACGATCTGCACCACGCCGGTCTCCGGATCAATCTCGACCTCGGCGACGTGGCAGCCGTTCGGAAACGCCGAGGCCACCGGTTCGCTGGTGTGATCGACATCGAGGCTGTCAGGCACGCCCTCCGGCACCTTGGCGTCGTGCAGGCGCTTGGCGAGCTCCATGATGTCGATGCTGCGATCGGTGCCGGCGATCGTGAAGCTGCCGCCTTCGAATTCGATGTCGGCTTCGGACGCCTCCAGCATATGCGCCGCGGCGCGCTTGCCCTTCTCGATGACGAGCTTTGCTGCGCCCACGATGGCTTGGCCGGTCGCGGTGATCGAGCGCGAGCCGCCGGTGCCGTTGCCGGTGTGGACGATGTCGCTGTCGCCCTGGACGAGCTTGATGCTCTCGAAGGGAACCCCGAGCTGCGCGCTCAAGACCTGCGCGAACGGGGTGGCATGGCCCTGGCCGTAATCCAGCGTGCCGGTGATGAGCTGCACGGTGCCATCAGGCTCGAACACGATCTTGCCGAGCTCGGGGCTCGGCGGCGCGGTGACCTCGAGATAGGAGCCGACGGCAATGCCGCGCAGCTTGCCCGCCTTCTTGCTCTCTTTCTTGCGCTTGGCGAAGTTCTCGTGGTCCGAGATTTCGAGCGCCTTGTTGAACACGGCCTGGAAGTCGCCGCTGTCATAGGTCACGCCGGAGGAGGCCGCGAACGGGATCTGGTTCGGCTTGATGAAGTTGCGCTTGCGCAAGGTCAGCCGGTTGATGCCCATCTCGTCGGCGGCGCGGTCGATCAGGCGCTCCATGTAATAGTTCGCCTCGGGCCGGCCGGCGCCGCGATAGGCGCCCATCAGCGTGGTGTTGGTCAGCACCACCTTGATGTCGACGCCCATCAGCGGCGTGCGGTAGACGCTGGAGAAGTTCTTGCCGGTGTTGAGCGACAGCGGACCGGGCGCGACGCCCGTGATGTAGGCACCGACATTGCCATAGCCGGACAGCTTGGCCGCGAGGAAATGTCCCTCGGCGTCGAGCGCGAGCTCGGCATGGATCTTCTGCGCGCGGCCGTGGCTGTCGGAGAGGAAGGAGGTCGAGCGCTCGTCGAGCCATTTCACCGGGCGGCCCAGCGCCTTCGCCGCATACAGGATGCACATGTATTCGGGATAGTTGATGTTCTTCATGCCGAAGGAGCCGCCGACATTGCCGGTGAGGATGCGCACCTTCTCGTTCGGCACCTTCAGGTTCTTGGCGAGGTTGGCGCGGTTGCCGGCCACGCCCTGCGTCGGGACCTGAAGCGTATAGCGCTCGGTCTTCTTGTCGTAGGAGGCAAGCCCCACGCGCGGCTCCATCGAGACCACGGCGACACGGGTGTTCTCGATGTCGATTTTGGTGACATGGGCGGCGCTGGCAAAGGCCGCGTTGACCTTGTCCATGTCGCCATAGTGGTAGTCGAGCGCGACGTTGTTCGGGATGTGGTCATAAAGCTGCGGCGCGCCGGGCTTGGCGGCTTCCTCCGGGTCGGTCACCGCCGGCAGGGGCTCGATGTCGAGCTCGACCGCCTCGGCCGCATCGCGGGCCTGCGCCAGCGTCTCTGCTACAACGAAGGCGACGGGGTCGCCGACGAAGCGGACCTTGTCGGTCGCGAGCGGCTGACGGTTGGTCTGCAGCAGAGGCGAGCCGTCGCGGCTCTTCAGCGGCAGACCGCAGGTGAAGGGGCCGTAACCGGCGGCGTCGAGATCCTTGCCGGTCCACACGCCCAGCACGCCCGGCATCGCCTTGGCGGCATCAATGCCGATGCCACGGATGATGCCGTGCGCGTGGGTGGAACGGACGACCACGGCATAGGCCTGGCCGGGCAGGTTGAAATCGTCGGTGTAGCGGCCCTTGCCGCGCACCAGAGTGTCATCCTCCTTGCGGCGGACGGGCTGCCCGACGCCATATTTTTGCAGTGCAATAGCGTTTTCGAGCGTGGACGATTTGGTGTGTTCTTGCATGGAATTGACCTGAAAAGCCGGCATTTGCGCATTTTTGCGGCAGCGGGGGACCGGATACCTCTGAGATAGCCCACCACCCGGTTCACGACAACGCACGAATGGGCATGGTCCCATGTGATGCGTTGTTGCGCAGGCCTGCCGCGCTGCTAATGTTTCAGGCGAAAAAGCAATTCCTGACTGGCCGACCGGCCTCGGAAAGACAGTTTGTATGAATGACCACACGCGGCTCCGCGACGGCCATGCGCCGCACGGTGAGCTGGAGGGGTCGATGGCAGCGGTGGCGTTGGCCACTGCACCGACCGTCGGCGCGCAGGCGCCGGGAACCGGCGTCTATGCGGCGTTGGACCTCGGCACCAACAATTGCAGGCTGCTGATCGCCTGTCCGACCCAGGACGGCTTTCGCGTCGTCGATTCCTTCTCGCGCATCATCCGGCTCGGGGAGGGCGTCTCGGCGACCGGTTGCATCAGCGACGCCGCGATCGAGCGCGCCATCGCCGCGCTCAGCATCTGCCGCGACAAGATCAATTTGCGGAAAGCGCGCCGGTTGCGCCTGATCGCAACCGAGGCCTGCCGCGCCGCCTCGAACGCGGAAGGCTTCCGCAGCCGGGTTGCGGCCGAGACCGGCATCGAGCTCGAGGTGATCGACCGCGAGACCGAGGCCTCGCTCGCCGTGCTCGGCTGCTCGCCGCTGGTCGACCCGCGGGGACGGGGCGCGATCCTGTTCGACATCGGCGGCGGCTCGACCGAGCTGGTGCGGATCGAGCGCGACCCGGACAATCCGGAGCCGCGCATCAAGGCCTGGATGTCGATTCCCTATGGCGTGGTCACGCTCGCCGAGCAGTTCGGCGGACGCGACGTCACGCCGGAGATCTACGCTGCGATGGAGCGAGAGGTCGCAAACCACGTCGCGCCGTTCGCGGAAGTGCACGGCCGCGATCTCGCCGACATGCACCTGCTCGGCACGTCGGGTACGGTGACGACGCTCGCCGGCATCCATCTCAATCTGGCGCGCTACGACCGCCGCCGCATCGACAGCATCTGGATGAACGATGCCGATATCACGGCGACCATCAACAAGCTGCTCGGCATGAGCTACGAGGAGCGTGCCAACAACAGCTGCATCAGCGTCGAACGCGCCGATCTCGTGCTCGCCGGCTGCGCCATTCTCGATGCGATCCGCCGCGCCTTTCCGCTGCCGCGCCTGCGCGTCGCCGACCGCGGCCTGCGCGAAGGCATGCTGGTCGAGATGATGCGCGAGGACGGCGCGCTCAGGAGCTGGTGAGATGGCGAAAGACACCACCGGCCGCTTGCACGTTCAGGTCAAGACCGGCGGCAAGCGCAAATTGTCGTCCAAGCTGTGGCTGGAGCGGCAGCTCAACGATCCCTATGTCGCGAAGGCCAAGGCGGCGGGCTATCGCTCGCGCGCGGCGTTCAAGCTCCTGGAGATGGACGACAAGTTCCGGCTCTTGAAGCCCGGCATGGCCGTGGTCGATCTCGGCGCGGCGCCTGGCGGCTGGAGCCAGATCGCAGCGAAGCGGGTCGGCTCGACGGAAGGCAAGGGCAAGGTCGTCGCGATCGATCTGCTCGAGATGCCCGAGATTCCCGGCGTCGACTTCGCGCAGCTCGACTTCATGGACAACGACGCGCCCGACAAGCTCACGGCGATGCTGGGCGGCAAGGCCGACGTCGTGATGTCCGACATGGCCGCCAACACCACCGGCCATCGCAAGACCGATCAGCTCCGCATCGTCGGCCTGGTCGAGACCGCAGCGGCCTTTGCCTGCGATGTGCTCAAGCCCGGCGGCACGTTCCTCGCAAAGACGTTCCAGAGCGGCGCCGACGCCGAGCTGCTGGCCCAGCTCAAGCGCGACTTCGCAACGGTACGTCATGTGAAACCGGCAGCGAGCCGGCAGGATTCGTCGGAACGCTACGTGCTGGCGACGGGGTTTCGGGGCGGGGGAGCGGCGTAGCCTCCTACTCCGTCATTGCGAGGAGCCCTTGCGACGAAGCAATCCAGAGTGCTGCCGCGGAGGCATTTTATGGATTGCTTCGCTTCGCTCGCAATGACGAGAGGCGAAGCTATCCCAGCCGCTGATCCCGCACGTTTTGCGTATCCTCGGACGCCGCCTTGACCGCGGCCTTCTCTGCGCCCTTGCCGGCCCCCTTGCGGCTAGCGATCTCGACCGCCTTGCGGCCGGAGATCTCGTGGCCGGCATCGGCCGGCATTTGCCAGAAGAACCAGCTCGACGCCGCCGAGGTCAGCGCGACCACGACGAAGGCCGGGGCGAACACGGTGGCGTCGATCTCGCTGACGTGGTGGAACCACATCGTCGTTTCCACGCAGGCCGCGCCCACTGCGACGCCGGCTGAGACCGCCAGCTGCTGGTTGACGCTGACGAGCGTGGTGGCCCGGCTCATCTGCGCGGTCTCGACGTCGGCATAGGCAACCGTGTTGATCGCGGTGAACTCCAGCGAGCGGAAGAAGCCGCCGACCACCAGGATCACCATGATGATGAGCAGCGGCGTCGTCACCGTGAACAGCGCGCAGACGGCGAGGAAGAACGCGCTGACGATCGCGTTCACCGTCATCAGATTGCGGAAGCCGAAGGTGCGGATGAGGCGGGCCGCCAGTGTTTTCATCCCCATCGCGCCGAGCGAGGAGGCGAAGGTGACGAGGCCGGAATGGAACGGCGACAGTCCAAAGCCGATCTGCATCAGGAGCGGCAGCAGGAACGGCAGCGCGCCGATGCCGAGCCGGAACATGAACCCGCCGAACACGGCCGCGCGCAGCGTCGGCAGCTTCAGAAGCGAGAAGTCGAGCACCGGCGAGCCCGTGCGGCGGGCGTGCAGGACATACAGTGTCATGGAGATCGCACCGCCCACGACCAGGGCGGCGACCGTGCTCCAGGGCAGGAGATTCAGTCCGGCAACGGAGAGGCCGAACGCGATGCCGGCAAGCCCCAGCCCAGCGAGCACCATGCCATAGAGATCGAACGGCTCCTGGGTCTCGCTCTTGATGGGATCGATGAAACGCAGCGCCATGAAGATGCCGAGCAGCCCGATCGGGATGTTGATCAGGAAAATCCAGTGCCAGGACGCATAGGTGGTGATGAAGCCGCCGAGCGGCGGTCCGATCACCGGGCCGATCAGGGCAGGGACCGTCACCCAGGCCATGGCATTGACCAGCGCGCTCTTGTCGACCGAGCGCAGCAGCACGAGGCGCCCGACCGGCGTCATCATCGCCCCGCCCATGCCCTGCAGGATGCGCGCGAACACGAAATCGGTGACCGAGGTCGAGAGCGCGCAGCCGACCGAGCCGACCATGAATACGCCGACTGCGATCGCGAACACCATTCGCGCGCCGAACCGGTCGGCAGTCCAGCCGCTCGCCGGAATGAACACCGCGAGCGACAGCAGATAGGAGGTGATCGCGAGCTTCAGCGTCAGCGGGCTGGTGCCGATGTCGGCCGCGATCGCCGGCAGCGAGGTGGCGATGACGGTCGAATCCATGTTCTCCATGAAGAGAGCAGTGGCCACGATCAGCGGGATGACGCGTTGCTTGTCGACCATGATGGATTGGTAATGAAAATCGGAAGGAGCGGCGAGATTTCGGCTTATCACCGCCGCCCGCTCCCGACCATTGCGGATCGACGCATGGCACCTAAATCCCGCATAACAACGGTGTGACCCTCCAGGTCATTCCGGGGCGCGCCACTCGGCCCGAACCCGGAATCCATTGGGCTGCAAGGGTGCTGTGAGATGAATTCCGGGTTCGCGACTTCGTCGCGCCCCGGAATGACGGTCAGGGTTGGGCTGGCGTGGGGGCTGTGCCCGCCGATTTCGGCCAAAAAAGCCTGTGCATGGCTGGCCAGCGGTCCGAATTGCTTTGATTCGTCACGCGGGCATGCTATCGACCCGCGTCAACCCCACCGATGGGCTCCGATTCTCAAGGCGATGCCGCAAGGTACGCCGAGGGCGGCGCTCATCCATAGCTATTTGCGGCAGGGCCGCGGAAGGAGTTGGCACATGGCCACGGTGCAACAAGGCATTCGCGAAGCCTTTACGTTCGATGATGTGCTGCTGAAGCCGGGCCTGTCGGACGTCATGCCGGGCGAGGTCGACATCCGCTCGCGCGTCACCCGCGCCATTCCGCTCAACATTCCGATCATGGCCTCGGCCATGGACACCGTCACCGAAGCGCGCATGGCGATCGCCATGGCGCAGGCCGGCGGCCTCGGCGTCATCCATCGCAATTTCGATCCCGAAGGGCAGGCCGCGCAGGTGCGGCAGGTCAAGCGCTTCGAGTCGGGCATGGTGGTGAACCCGCTCACCATCAGCCCCGAGGCCACGCTTGACGATGCGCTCAAGCTGATGAGCGACCACGGCATCTCCGGCATTCCCGTCGTCACCGGCGCGGGCAAGAATACGCCCGGCAAGTTGGTTGGCATCCTCACCAACCGCGACGTGCGCTTTGCGACCGACCGCCGGCAAAAAGTCTCCGAACTGATGACGCATGAAGGGCTCGTCACGGTGCGCGAGAATGTCAGCCAAGACGAGGCCCGGCGCATGCTGCACCAGCATCGCATCGAGAAGCTGCTTGTCGTCGATGATCAATATCGCTGCGTCGGTTTGATCACGGTCAAGGACATGGAGAAGGCGGTCGCCCATCCGCTCGCCTGCAAGGATGCGCAGGGGCGTCTGCGCGTCGCCGCCGCCACCACCGTCGGTGACAACGGCTTCGAGCGCACCGAGCGGCTGATCGATGCCGGTGTCGATCTCGTCGTCGTCGACACCGCGCACGGCCATTCCCGCCACGTGCTGCACGCGGTGAACCGCATCAAGCGCCTGTCCAATTCGGTGCAGGTCGTCGCCGGCAACGTCGCCACCACCGAGGGCACGCAGGCGCTGATCGACGCGGGTGCGGACTGCATCAAGGTCGGCATCGGCCCGGGCTCGATCTGCACCACGCGCATCGTCGCCGGCGTCGGCGTTCCCCAGCTCACCGCGATCATGGATGCGGTCGAGGCGGCGAAGAAGGCCGACATCCCCGTGATCGCCGACGGCGGCATCAAATTCTCCGGCGACCTCGCCAAGGCGCTCGCCGCCGGCGCGGACATCGCCATGGTGGGCTCGCTGCTCGCCGGCACCGACGAGACGCCCGGCGAAGTATTCTTGTGGCAGGGCCGTTCCTACAAGGCCTATCGCGGCATGGGCTCGGTCGGCGCGATGGCGCGCGGCTCGGCCGACCGTTACTTCCAGCAGGACATCAAGGACACGCTCAAGCTCGTGCCCGAAGGCATCGAGGGCCAGGTGCCTTACAAGGGCCCGGTCGGCAACGTTATGCATCAGCTCGCCGGCGGCTTGCGCGCCGCGATGGGTTATGTCGGCGCACGCGACATGAAGGAGCTGCACGACAAGGCCGAGTTCGTCCGCATCACCGGCGCGGGCCTGCGCGAAAGCCACGTCCACGACGTCACCATCACGCGCGAGAGCCCGAACTATCCGGGCGGGGGCTAGTTCGCTCGCCCCACTCTCGATGTCATCGCCTGCGAAGGCGGGCGATCCAGTACGCTGCGGCTTCTCGGTACAACAACGATCGTCTCGGAGTACTGGATGCCCCGTCTTCGCGGGGCATGACAGGGAGTTGTGGCGCGCGCGTGTGCATCCAACGCGTCATTGCCAGCGCAGCGAAGCAATCCAATCCTTTTGTATTGACGCGGCTGGATTGCTTCGCTTCGCTCGCAACGACAAAAAATTGGAGGAAGCCATGTCCCAAGCCAAACGCATCGTTCTCGCCGCGCGTCCCGTCGGCGAGCCCAAGCCGTCTGATTTCCGCTTGGAGGAATTCGCGGTGCCGACCCCCGGTGCGGGGGAAGTTCTGCTGCGCACGATATGGCTGTCGCTCGATCCCTATATGCGCGGGCGCATGAGCGAGGGTCCGTCCTACGCAGCTCCGGTGCCCGTCGGCGGCGTGATGGAAGGCGAGGCGGTCAGCGAGGTCGCGGCCTCAAACAATCCCGATTTCGCCGTCGGCGACATCGTGCGCATCCGCTCCGGCTGGCAGACGCACGCGATCTCGAACGGCAAGGGCCTGATCAAGGTCGATCCCAAGCTCGGTCCGATTTCGACCTCGATTGGCGTGCTCGGCATGCCCGGCATGACCGCCTATACGGGCCTGCTCGACATCGGCAAGCCGCAACCGGGTGAGACCGTCGTCGTTGCCGGCGCTTCCGGCGCGGTCGGCTCGGCGGTCGGGCAAATCGCCAAGATCAAGGGCGCACGGGCGGTCGGCATCGCCGGCGGCAAGGACAAGTGCGACTACGTGGTCAAGGAGCTCGGCTTCGACGCCTGCATCGATCACCGCGACCCCGATCTCGCCGCCAAGCTGAAGGACGCCTGCCCAAAAGGCATCGACGTCGATTTCGAGAATGTCGGCGGCGCGGTGTTCGAGGCGGTTTTCCCGCTGCTCAATCCGTTTGCGCGCGTGCCGGTGTGCGGCTTGATCGCGCACTACAACGACACCGAGGCCAAGCCGCCGAAATGGGCCGCGTCCCTGATGCGCGCGACGCTCACCAAGCGGCTGACCTTCCGCGGCTTCATCGTCTCCGACTTCGCCGCGCGCCATGGCGACTTCCTGCGCGACATGTCCGGCTGGGTTCGCGAGGGCAAGGTCAAATACAAGGAGTTCGTGACCGAGGGCCTGGAGAGCGCGCCCGGCGCCTTCATCGGCCTGCTGAAGGGCGCCAATTTCGGCAAGCAACTGGTCCGGGTCGGCCCGGACAAGGCCTGATACGGCCGCCGCCGCCTCCGAGGCGGGGTCGATATGGTTAAGGAAGAGTGACCGATCGGCCACACCAGTCCCGCAAAAGCCGCAGGTGTGGCCGCCGGTTTATTGACCCCAGGGCGAAGAGGTTGAATCATCGCGGATATTTTAGGTGCTGCGATGTTAGAGATTGGTATTTTCTGCGTCATCCTGCTGGCCGCCGGCTATTGGACCACCATGTTCGTCATGGGCCGCCGCGACGATGTCATCCATGGCAAGTTCGTCCGCGCCGATGAAAAGGGCGATTTTGCCCGTCCCGCCATGCAGGCGCCGCCCCCGCCATTCCCGAAGCGTCCGATCAAGGCCGCGCCTACCAGGCAACCGGCTGCCAATGATCTCGCGGCCAAGCCCGTGAACAGCGCAGCGCTGCAATCCCTGCTCGCCGCGATCCAGCAGGACCTCAAGAGCGTCGCCTGAGCGAACAAGCGCGTCAGTGCTCGCCGCCCATCTGCGCGAACAGCTCCTCGATATCGACATCGACCTGGCCGGCGGCCCTGACGTGGCGGAGCTCAAAGCTGTCGGGCCGAAAGCGGTATTCGACGAGCCCGACCTCCTTGATCGCGATCCGGTCCTGTCGCGCATCGTTGATGACGAAGCCGGCCGATGGCGCCCAGACGTGGCGGGTGTGTTGCCAGGTGAAGTCGCGCCGCTGGTGCACATGGCCGCTGGCGACGAGGCGCAGATCGATGCCCGCAAACATCTCGATCAGCCGTGCCCGCGCCGGCTGCGGCACGTAGCGGATCGACGTCTCCGCCGTCTCGGCATCGTCGGGCCGGTTGAGGAAGAGGGGCTTGTGCAGGAACAGCGCGACCGGGCTGCCGTTCGTGCGCGCGATCTGCTGGGCCAGCCAGTCGAACTGCTCGGCCTCGAAGCCGAGCCCTGAATTCATCACCAGCGAATTGAGGCCGATGAAGCGCCAGCCCGCGGCTTCGAACGCCCAATGGTCTTCGCCGATGATGTCGCAGAACTGCCGGCGATGCGCCTCGCTGATGGGCGGCTTCGGCGCCGGGCCGATCGCGGTCGGATTGTCGCCGATGTCGTGATTGCCCGGAATGTAGCGGCACGCGACGGGCAGGGCGTCGTGCAGGCCCTTTGCGAAGACGACATCGTCGCGGCTGGTCGGTCCGTCGAACGCAACGTCGCCGGTGTTGACGACGAGATCGGGCCGCTCAGTGTCGATGTGCTCGCAAACGCGATGGAAGTTGGCGACCAGGCCGGGGAAGCGCCGGCCGAGATGGGTGTCGGAAATCTGCGTCAGGCGAAATTCGGACATGCGACCAGCTTAGCTGTTGTCGCACGTCGGAACGATGACGGCGCGGGCCTGGATCGCGACGAACAAAGTTTAAAGCACGCGGTAGCGGATCGTGTAGGCGTCCTGAGGCGCGATCGGGCCGGCCAGCGGCGAGGCGATGCGGTCGGCGAGGTGCCAGGGGCCGAACTCCGGGGAGCGATGCGGCTCGGCGGACAGACGGAGGCGGAACTCGAACGTGCCCTTGCCCGGCAGGTTCACCACGAGCCGCCTTGGGCCCCGACAGGGGCCAAAATCGTTTTGATTATCGGTGGTTGGTCGCAAGATCGGGAAAGCCGGTTCAACTCGTTGATTGTCAGGACGAGGAGCGGCGGCTAATGGACGTCCGGCGGTCCCCGCCGGATGGGAAGGTTCCGATGTCCGTTCAAATGGTCTTGCTGCCGGTCTTCGTCCAGATCGGGCTCACCTTCGCGCTCTTGATCGGCATGGTCGTCGCGCGCCGCAAGACGCTGGTCTCGGGCGAGACCAGGATTCGCGACATTGCGCTCGGCGAGCCGAACTGGCCGAAGGGCGCCACCCAAATCGCCAACTGCTACCGCAACCAGTTCGAGCTGCCGGTGCTGTTCTACGTCCTGATCGCGCTGGCATTGCCGCTGCGCCGCGCCGATCTCTTTATCGTGCTGATGTCCTGGGTGTTCGTGGTGACGCGCTTTGCCCATGCCGGGGTCTTCGTCTCGTCGAACGATCTCGGCCGACGCTCCACGGTCTGGCTCGCCGGCGTGCTGGTGCTGCTGGCGATGTGGATCTACTTCGCGCTCAAGCTCTTGTTGCTGATCTAGGCGCATTCCCGCCAATCCTGATCTGAAAGATTAAGTGAGAATGACCCCCGCTGCCCGGCTGTCCGCAGCCATCGAGCTCATCGACACCATCGAGAAGGACCGCGTTCCCGCGGCCAAGGCGCTGAAGGAGTGGGGCACCGCGCACCGCTTCGCCGGTTCCGGCGACCGCGCCGCCATCGCCGGCCTGGTCTGGGACGTGCTGCGTCGCTACGCCTCGAGCGCCTGGCTCATGGACGCAGATACCGCGCGGGCGCGGCTGATCGGCATGCTCCGCCTCGAGCGCAACATGGACGCGGCGACGATGGGCGCGTTGTTCGACGGCAGCCGGTATGCGCCGGCGCCGCTGACCGAGGCCGAAGAGGCCGCGCTCGCTTCGCGCTCCCTCCAGGGTGCGCCGGCTGCGATCGCCGGCGACTATCCCGAATGGCTCGACCCGCACCTTGCCAAGGTGTTCGGGGAGGACCGTGCGGCGGAGGCGGCCGCGATGGCGAGCCGGGCCCCGCTCGACCTTCGCGTCAACACGCTAAAATCCAGTCGCGACAAGGTGCTGAAGGCGCTTTCTCATCTTCATGCGAAACCGACGCGGTGGTCGGCAACGGGCTTGCGCATCGAGCTTTCGGCCGATGCGCGCAACCCCGGCATCCAGGCCGAAGAGGACTTCATCAAGGGCGCCATTGAAGTGCAGGATGAGGGATCGCAGCTTGCGGCCCAGTTCACCGCGGCAAAACCCGGCGAGCAGGTGATCGATCTCTGCGCCGGCGCCGGGGGCAAGACGCTGGCGCTCGCAGCGCTGATGCAGGGCAAGGGCCGGCTGATCGCGACCGATCGCGACAAGCGCCAACTCGCTCCGATCCACGAACGGCTGTCGCGCGCCGGCGTCCACAATGCCGATATTCGCACGCCCAAGGGCGAGGCCGATCCGCTCTCGGATATCAGCGGGACGGCCGACCTCGTCATGATCGACGCGCCCTGCACGGGAACCGGTACCTGGCGCCGCAATCCCGATTCCAAATGGCGCATGCGCCCGGGCGCGCTGGAGATCCGCCTGCGCGACCAGGTCGAGGTGCTGGAGCGGGCAGTTCCCCTGGTGAAGCCCGGGGGCCGCATTGCCTACATCACCTGCTCGGTGCTGTCGGAGGAGAACGGTGAGCAGGTGAGGGCATTCGTTGCACGCCATCCCGAGTTCGCCGTCGTCCCGCCCGAGCAGACCGCGAGCGTGCTGTGGGACAAGGCCGAGGCCTTTGGCGAGGCGGCGCTGCGGTCCGCGGAAGGCTGGCTAATGACGCCGCGGCGGACCGGAACGGACGGGTTCTTCGTCTCGGTGTTGGGGAAAATCGGCTGAATCGCTCTCCGCAGTCATTCCGGGGCTCGCGAAGCGAGAACCCGGAATCCATCGAGCAGCGCAACTTGGCGTCCGATCGATTCCGGGTTCGCCCTGCGGGCGCCCCGGAGTGACATCAAAAACAAAAGCCCCGCAGACCGGGTCCCGGTCGCGGGGCTTTCTAACTCTGGCGTTCTGCCGGTACGTCCGTGGTCAGAACGCTGCGCCGGCGTTAGCCGACGCGGAGATTGTCAGCAGACGACTTGCCGCTGCGGCGGTCGGCGACGATGTCGAACGAGACCTTCTGACCCTCGTTGAGGGAGGAGAGGCCAGCGCGCTCGACGGCGCTGATGTGCACGAACACGTCCTTCTGGCCGTCGTCCGGCTGAATAAAACCATAACCCTTTTGGGTGTTGAACCACTTCACGGTGCCCATAGCCATGGGTAATTTCCTTTAGTTAGAGAGAGTACGCACGCGGACCATGACGCTTCGATGCGTCCGTGATCCTGATGAGTCGATGTTTGGAGAATTCATCTGAAGCGTGCGCGCCCGTCAGCAACGAAGCGAAGCGGCCCAGTCGTTCGGCCAAGATCGATGATCACAATATAGCGAGAATTTGGGGCCACTTCAAGGCACCACCCGTGGCTCGAAACCTCGCGCGACTTTGCTATTTTGCGGTGCAAATTAACCGCTCGGCGCAACTCAGTCCACGATGAAGAGCGTCGCCCCGGTTGCGGTCGAGGACCGGTGCGCGGCGTCGCCGAAATCCGAGACCTGGTAGCTCATCCCCGCCGTGAGCTTGAATGTGCGCCCGTCACGCAGCTCGCTGTCGAGTTCGCCCTTCAGCACGTAGAGCACATGGCCGCGATCGCACCAATGATCGGCCAGATAGCCCGGCGAATACTCGACCATTCGCACGCGAAGATCGCCGATATTGAGCGTGCGCCACTTGGCCTCTCCGGTTTCGCCGGGATGGGTGGTTGCCTCGACCTTGCTCCAGTCGGTGACGGTAAAGGGGGAGGTGGGGAGTTTCATGGGGGGAGGCCTGTCTTGGGAGCACCGTCGGCGGTGGTGCGCGTTACGTGGGCGGCGAGGGCGTCAGCGTGCAGCGGGCCGCCTCTTGCATCCTGCTTGCATTGATGACCCAGACCAGCAGGGCCGCGGCACTGATGCCGGAACCCAGCATGCAAACGCCGCTCCAACCCGCCGCAGCATACACCATGGTCGCGGCGATTCCGCCGGCTGCGCTGCCGATCGAATAGAACACCATATAGCCCCCGACCAGCCTGCTTGCTGCGTCGGGACGCGCAGCGACGATCAGGCTCTGGCTGGTCACATGTACGGCCTGCAGCCCGAGATCCAGCATGATCACGCCCAGGACGACGAACCAGAGCGAAATTTGCAGGCAAGCGATCGCGGCCCAGGCGCCGAGCATGAGCACCAATGACAGTCCGGTAGTGCGTTGGGCCCACCCACGGTCGGCAAAACGGCCGGCATTGCGCGCGCCGAGTGCTCCGGCGAACCCGGCGACCCCGAGCAGCCCAATCGTTGTGTGCGACAGCGCGAAAGGCGGCGCCGAGAGCGGCAGCACGATCGACGTCCAGAACACGTTCAGATCGGCGAAGATCAGGAACGCAAACAAGGCGCGCTCGCGCAGGATCGGCTCCTCCGCGAACAGCGCCGCCGTCGAGCGCAACAGCGACAGATACGAGGAGCCTGCCATTGCCGCGCTCGCCCCACGCGGCAGGACTTGCAACAGCAAGACGGCCATCGCGAGCATGAGGCCGGCCGAAACCAGGTAGACCATGCGCCAGCCGCCGACATCGGCCAGCGCGCCCGAGGCGAAGCGCGCGAGCAGGATTCCGCCGACGACGCCGCTGGTGACCGTCCCGATGGCGCGGCCCCGGTCGCCCGGTGTTGCGAGGGTTGCGGCAAAGACAACCAGGATTTGCACGACCACGGCAAGCATGCCGACCAGCGTCAGTCCCGCCAACAGCACCGCGGCGTGTGATGCGGTGCCGACGACGAGGAGTCCGGCCGCCGACAGTGCAATCTGGCCGGCGATCAGACGTCGGCGATCCCAGAGGTCGCCGAGCGGCACGATCAGGATCAGGCCGCACGCGTAGCCGATCTGCGTGAAGGTCACGACCATGCCGATCGCTGCGGGAGCGATTCCGAGGTCCTCGGCCATCGCATCGAGCAGGGGCTGGGCGAAGTAGATGTTGGCGACGCTGAGGCCGCAGGCCAGCGCAAGCAGCAGCGCCAGCGCGGGGGAAAGCCCGTGCCCGGCCGTCCCGGCGCTATCCTTGGGCTTGCCTGGGGCGAGATCATTGCTCGTCATCCGTCATCTCCGGCACGATTATCTGGTCTCATTATAAGACCAGTTGCAGTCAGCGCCGTCTAGTCTTATTTTAGAACTGGATTGGAGTGCGAGCATGAAGCGGACGGGTTTTTCCGGCGCCGACTGCCCGGTGGCGCGTGCGCTCGATGCAATCGGCGACTGGTGGTCGCTGCTGATCGTGCGCGATGCCTTCGATGGGCTGCGCCGGTTTGGCGATTTCCAGAAGAACCTCGGCATTGCGAAGGGCATGCTCAGCGCGCGCCTGCGCAAGCTGGTAGAGCTCGATGTGCTCGAACTGGTTCCGGCTTCCGACGGCAGCGCGTATCAGGAATACGCACTCACGAGGCGTGGACGCGACTTGTTTCCCGTCATTGTCGGTCTGCGCCAATGGGGCGAGGCACATCTCTACGCGCGCGGCGAGGCACATTCCGAGCTGGTGGACCAGGCCGGCCAATTGGTCGGGCAGCTGGTGCTGCCGTCGCGAACCGGCCGGCCGCTGACGTGGTCCGATACCAAGGTGCGGAAGGTGAGCGCGCGGAAGCGCTGATGTCTCTGCGCAGACGGATCACTGCGCCAGATGGTTCGCCGAGCCCTGCACGATCAGCCCGGCATCGTTCACCCGCAGATATTCGCAGATCTTCTTGCCGCGCTCGTTGGCGTAGAACACCACGACGCTGTCGGGGCTGACGAACAGATCGATCAGCGTGAAATGCAGGTTAGGCAACAACCCGAGCGCCTTACCCCAATAGGCGCGCAAGGCATCCTTGCCGCGCACCGTGCCGCTGGCGTCGAAGCCCAGCATAGGGATGCGGTCCGAGGTCATCAATGCCGCCTCGTCATAGAGCGCGAGCACGCGTTCGAGATCGCGCGCATTCCAGGCCTCGACCCAGGTCCGGCCGAGCGCGGCCAGCGTTGATGGCTGATGGTGCTGTGGCATGGCGTTCTCCCTGATAAGCCCCTGTCTGAGAGGGGGCATAATAGGTCAATAATACTGACCTATATTCATTTGTCCATGCCCAAAGAAGCATGTGGGCGCGCCGCGAGCGCGGTTGCGGCGCGAGCGCGGCCAGCGTATCTGCTGGCCATGACAGCAGCACAGAACGACCGCTCCGCGTCGACGCCCTCGGTGGCCTCGGCGCACGACAAGATTCTCATCGTCGACTTCGGCAGCCAGGTGACGCAGCTGATCGCGCGTCGCGTGCGCGAGGACGGCGTCTATTGCGAGATCGTCCCGTTCAACAAGGCCGAAGAGGCCTTCAAGGAGATGAAGCCGAAGGCGGTGATCCTCTCCGGCGGCCCCGAGTCGGTGCACGAAGCGGGCTCGCCCCGCGCCCCGCAATTGATCTTCGCCTCCGGCGTGCCGGTGATGGGCATCTGCTACGGCCAGATGACCATGGCGGCTCAGTTAGGGGGCGAGGTCGAGGGCGGTCATCACCGCGAGTTCGGCCGCGCCGATGTCGAGGTCAAGGCCGACAGTAAGCTGTTCGAGGACGTCTGGTCGTCAGGTAGCAAGAACCAGGTCTGGATGAGCCATGGCGACCGCATCACCAAGATGCCGCCCGGCTTCTCCGTCGCCGGCACCTCGCCGAACGCGCCGTTCGCGATCATCCAGGACGAGAAGCGCAAATATTACGGCCTGATGTTCCACCCCGAAGTGGTGCACACGCCCGACGGCGCGAAACTCATCCGCAACTTCGTGCGCAAGATTGCCGGCCTCACCGGCGACTGGACCATGCGCGCCTTCCGCGAAGAGGAGATCGCAAAGATCCGCCAGCAGGTCGGCAAGGGCAGGGTGATCTGCGGCCTCTCCGGCGGCGTCGATTCAGCCGTCGCGGCCGTGCTGATCCACGAAGCCATCGGCGACCAGCTCACCTGCGTCTTCGTCGATCACGGCCTGATGCGTCTCAACGAGGCCGAGCAGGTCGTCGACCTGTTCCGCCACCACTACAACATCCCGCTCGTGCACGTGGATGCCTCCAAGCAATTCCTCGGCGAACTCGAAGGCGTCACCGACCCCGAAGCGAAGCGCAAGACCATCGGCCGCCTCTTCATCGAGGTGTTCGAGGCCGAAGCCAAGAAGATCGGCGGCGCGGACTTCCTCGCGCAGGGCACTCTCTATCCTGACGTGATCGAGAGCGTCTCCTTCACCGGCGGTCCCTCGGTCACGATCAAGTCGCACCACAATGTCGGCGGCCTTCCCGAGCGCATGAACATGAAGCTCGTCGAACCCTTGCGCGAGCTGTTCAAGGACGAGGTGCGCAAGCTCGGCCGCGAGCTCGGCCTGCCCGAAATCTTCGTCGGCCGCCACCCGTTCCCGGGGCCGGGCCTTGCCATCCGCTGCCCCGGCGAGATCACCAGGGATAAGCTCGACATCCTGCGCAAGGCGGATGCCGTCTACATCGACCAGATCCGGAAAGCAGGCCTCTACGACGAGATCTGGCAGGCTTTTGCCGTGCTGCTCCCGGTGAAGACCGTCGGCGTCATGGGCGACGGCCGTACCTACGATTACGTGGTCGGCCTGCGCGCCGTCACCTCTACCGATGGCATGACCGCCGACTTCTACCAGTTCGACATGAAGTTTTTGGGCGAGACCGCCACGCGCATCATCAACGAGGTGAAGGGCGTGAATAGGGTGGTGTACGACGTGACGAGCAAGCCGCCGGGGACGATTGAGTGGGAATAGTATGGGCGGCGGTTGTCGCGCAATTTGGCGTGGTTTGGTGGGGAGGTTCTCACTTCCTCTCAGATTCGAGCGTTGCCCCCACTTAACCCCGATCGGTGCGTGAATTCCGCGTGCTTCCGCGGGCAGAGTATTGTTGCGCATTGTAGCGTGCAGAACAGCCAAAGTCATGAGAGGCGAAGCCTCGGAGTCACATAGGCTCGATGCCAATCTTCTTGATGATCCTCGCCCATTTCGTGGCTTCCGAGGCCATAAAGTCCTTCAGGCCTTGCGGGTCCATCACCAGCGGCTCGGCGCCCTGCTCGACGAAGAGGGCGCGCACTTTCGGATCGTTCACGGCTTCGACCATCGCCTTATATAGCTTTTCGACGACGGCTTTCTCGGTATTGGCCGGCGCAAGCAGCGCGAGCCAGGCCGCGCTCTCGTAATTATTAAGGCCGGCTTCCGCCGCGGTCGGCACATCCGCCAGTGCCGTCATGCGTTTGTCGTTGGCGACCGCGAGCGGACGCGCGTCTCCGCTTTTGATCAGACCGAGGACGTTCGGCAGGAGCTGGAAGCCGAGCGGGACCTGTCCAGCGATAAAGTCCGGCGTGTAGGCGGCGATATTGCGGTAGGGCACGTGCGTCAGTTCGGCGCCGGTGAGCTGCTCGAAGTAGGCGGCTGCAAGGTGCTGCGAGGAGCCGACACCGACCGTCCCGTAGTTCAGCTCGCGCGGATGCGCCTTGGCGTAGTCGATCAGCTCGGCCAACGATTTCGGCGGCAGTTTTGAGTTGATCACGATGACATTCGGCAGCGTCGCGAACAGGCCGATTGGGGCGAGATCCTTCAGCGGATCGTAGGGGAGGTCCTTGTAGAGCGACTTGTTCGCGGCCAGCGGACCGGAGGTGCTCATCAGCAAGGTGTAACCGTCAGGCGATGCATGAGCCGCCGCGGCAGTGCCGATATTGCCGCCGGCGCCGGGGCGGTTGTCCACCACGAAGGCCTGCCCGAGCGATGTGGACATACGGTTGAGCAGTATGCGCGTGACGACGTCGCTGGCGCTACCGCCGGCAAAGGGCACGAGCACCTGGACTGGACGAGCGGGATAGTCTTGCGCGTTCGCAGCCCGCATCCTCGCGGCCGCGAGCAGGGCGCCGACGCCGAGTGCGAGCAGCGACCGGCGATCAGGATGACGGCCATCAACGTGCCGCGCTGTGGTGTCCGTGTTCTTGGTGCGACCGAACCGTCCCATCTCGGACCAAAGCTCCCAACTGTTTCTTGATGCGAGCCCTGGGATCGTCCGGGACAAGAGTCGGGATGAAGCAAGGCCGCGTTTCTGCGCCTGGACCGTAACCAGCAGCCCGCCGCGATCGTCATGCCCGCGCGTCTCAATACTTACCAACCCGTCTCATTCTGCGATGGGCGCGACATCTTGCCCGCGCAGAACTTATGCATTCAGGAGTTCGCTTTCGGCCGCGGCGATCTCCTGCGCGATTTGCGAGGCGATGAAGTTGCGCCGCCAGAGGAGGGCTCCACGAACTCTCTCGCCACGGCAGCGGCCTGCTCGAGATCATGGCTGACGACGTCGAGCACCGCCTTGGCCGCAACCGACACGGCGCGCCGTGGATGATGCACCCAGGCGATCGAGCGGACGATCCGCTGCTCGTCGAAGCGATGCGCCCGGATGCAGCCGCTTGCGAGCGATTGCCGGAGAGCGATGGTCGGCAGCACGGTCGCGAAATCGGTAGTCGCGATGACGTCGCAGAGCGCGGGCAGGGTGTCGAGCTCGAGCCTAGGACGCAGGTCGATGCCGATTGCGGCGGCGTGCTCGTCGAGGATCAGCCGCAGGCCGTGCCGCTTGGAGGGCAGCACCAGGTCGATCTTGGCGATCTGGTCGAAACGCAGTTTGGCAGGCGGTCGGATCGGCCCGTCCTTCCGGCAGGCGAACACCATCTCCTCGTCCATGACGTGATGCGCCGACAGCGGCGTCTTGCGGCGCGGCACGTTGATCAACGCGAAATCGAGCTGGCCGGTGTTGACCCAGTCGACCAGCGTCTCGGTATAGCCCTCGCAGACCGAGAGCGTGATCTCGGGATAGCGGCTGGCGACGGTCGCCGACGACCTCGCCATCGTGCTTTGCGCCACCGAGGTGATGAGGCCGACCGAGACGCGGCCCGAAATGCGCCCGCCGAGCTGTGCCATCTCCTGCCGCGCATATTCGGCGTCGCGCACGATCGGCGCCGTCAGCCGCACCAGCGCCTCGCCGGCGCTGGTCAGCGTCATGCCCTGGACGCTGCGGTCGAACAGTTTCTGGCCGAGCTCGGCCTCGAGCTTGGCGATCTGCATGCTCAGCGCCGGCTGCACGATGTTGAGCTGGCGTGCGGCCCTTGTGACGTTCTTCTCCTCGGCGAGGCACAAGAAATATTGCATCTGCCTGAGTTCCACGGGCCTGTTCCTTCGGTCGCTGATTTTCCTCGCCGGAGATCATCGCAAGTGATCGTCTATATAATCAATCATTATTTGTGATGATGGATGCGACCGCCTAGTCTTGTCGCGGACCGCGAACCTCAGGGGCGCGTGCAGGGAGCGAAACCAGGCATATGCAGGACGTCACGCCCAAGCGGATGATCATCGGTATTTCCGGCGCCTCCGGCGTCACCTATGGCGTGCGCTTGCTGCAGTTGCTGCGCAATGCCGGCGTCGAGACGCATTTGGTGATGTCGAAGACCGCCGAGCTGACCTTTGCCTACGAGACCGATTTGAAGGTCGCAGAGGTGAGGGCGCTCGCCAATGTCTGCCATGCCAGCGACGACATGGCTTCCGCTATCTCCAGTGGCTCGTTCCGCACTGCCGGGATGATCGTGGCGCCGTGCTCGATGCGCTCGATGTCCGAGATTGCCTCGGGCGTGACCACGACATTGCTGACCCGTGCCGCCGACGTCGTACTGAAGGAGCGCCGCCGCCTGGTGCTGATGGTGCGCGAGACCCCGCTGCACACCGGGCACCTCAGGACCATGACGGCGCTGTCGGAGATGGGCGCGATCATCGCGCCGCCCGTGCCGGCCTTCTACGCCAAGCCGGAAAATCTCGAAGACATGGTCGAGCACACCGTCGGCCGGGTGCTCGACCTGTTCGATATCGACATCGGCGTAGTGCGCCGCTGGGGCGAGGACGATGCGCTCAAGCGCCGCTCGCCGACGCTGCGCAAGATCGCGCCTTGACTTGAGACCTTGAGGAAAGACCCGTATGCGAATGGACAATGCTGCGAGGAACGCGCCCGCCGATCTGCGCGCCTGGCTCGCTTATCTTGCCGAGCGCGGCAAGCTCGCGGTCGCGCGCGAGGGCGTTGCGCTGGCGGACGAGCTCGCCGCCATTGCCAAGCGGCTGGAGCGCGACAGCGCCGTGCTGTTTCCGCGCCCCGACGGGCACGAAATCCCCGTGGTCGCCAATCTCTTTGCCGGGCGCGACTGGGTGGCCGAGTCCATCGGTGTGACCGAGGACCAGTTGCTGCCGCGTTTCCTGGCGGCCGCCAGCCATCCGTTGCCGACGCACGAGATCTCGAGCGGACCGGTGCACGAGATCGTGCATAGGGATGTCGACCTGGTCCGCCAGCTTCCGGTTCCCAAGCACAATGAGCGCGACAGCGGCCCTTATATCACTGCCGGGCTGCTGATCGCGCGAAATCCCAAGACGGGCGTGCAGAACGTCTCGATCCATCGTTGCCAGATCTCCGGCAAGAACCGCATCGGCGTGCTGCTGCTGCCGCGGCACACTTTCTCCTATTATCGCCTCGCCGAGCAGCTGGGCCAGGCGCTGGAGGTCGCGATCGTGATTGGCGCGCATCCGGCCTTGATGCTGGCCTCGCAGGCAATCGCGGCACTGGACGAGGACGAGATGGCGATTGCCGGTGCGCTGTTAGGCGCGCCCGTCAATGTCGTGAAGTGCCGGACCAACTCGGTTCGCGTTCCCGCGCATGCGGAGATCGTGATCGAGGGGCGCATTCTGCAAGACGTGCGCGAGCCGGAGGGGCCGTTCGGCGAATTCCCCCAATATTACGGGCCGCGCGCCAATCGCGAGGTGATCGAGGTCGACGCGATCACGCATCGCAAGAAGCCGATCTTCCACACCATCGTCGGCGGCGGCTTCGAGCACCTGATCCTCGGCGGCGTTCCGCGCGAGGCGACGCTGCTCCAGCATCTGCGCCGCAGCTTCCCCAACGTGCTCGACCTTCGCCTGACGCGCGGCGGCACCTGCCGCTATCATCTCGCGATCAAGATCGACAAGGCCAATGACGGCGAGCCCAAGAACATCATGATGTGTGCCTTCGGCGCGCATTACGACATCAAGCAGGTAGTCGTCGTGGACAAGGACGTCGACATCTCCTCGTCGGACGAGATCGAATGGGCTGTGGCGACGCGCTTCCAGGCTGATCGCGATCTCATGGTCGTCTCAGGTGCGCTCGGCTCGAAGCTTGATCCGACCACCGACAACGGCATCAGCGCCAAGATGGGCCTGGATGCGACCGCACCGGTCACCGCGCCCGAGCTCGCCTTCAAGCGCATCCGCGTCAAGGGCGAGGAGGATGTCGATCTCGCCACCGCGCTGCAGGTCGACGCCAGCGCCGCGGTCGCGCGGTTGCTTGCGGAGGCGCGGGCATGAGCCGATTGTCGCCTCCGAGCAGCTTGCGTCGGTTTGCGCGGTTGGAATATGAAGCGGGTGCTGCTTATAGTGCCGCGCCAATGAACCAATCGTGTTGCAGCGCAATGCTGCCGGGAGGAACGAACTGATGTCGACGGCCCTGCGCATCGCTCACGGCGCTTTCGGCAGGGTCGCGCTGCTCGACATGGACCGTTCGCTGGTCCGTCATGCCCATCATCACTGCCACGTCCTGCTCAAGGTCGAGGGCGCCGACACGCAGTTCCTGGTCGGCGACCAGGTCACGCCGCTCACCGACACCGCCGCCGTGCTGGTCGACGGCTGGAAGCCGCATGCCTATGTGCATGACGTCAATCGGCCGCGCACGCTGATCATGGCCCTCTATATCGAGCCGGAATGGCTGAAGGCGTTTCGACCCGGTTGGGCTGCGAGCGGCGCGCCGGGCTTTTTCGAGCGTCCCTCGGGCGAGGTGTCCCCGCGCATCCGCCAGCTCACGCTGCATCTGGCCGCTGAAATGATGGCGAATCCGGATGCGGTGCGCACCCATGAGCAGACGCTGTCTGACCTGATGATCGCGGTGATCGAGCGCTTCACGCCGTGGCGCAGCTTTCCGACCTCGATCCGCGGCATCAGCGCCGTCGGCTGCGACTGGCGCATCCGCCGCGCCATGGACGCGATGCGCGTCCACGATTCCTATTCCAATGTCGACCAGTTCGTGAAGGGCGCAGGTCTCTCGCGCGCGCAGTTCTTCCGCCTGTTCGAGACCTCGCTCGGCGTCTCGCCGAAGCTCTATCTCAACGTTGTCCGCATGGAGCGCGCGCTCGAGGCTGTCATGCGCGAGGACACGCCGCTCGGCGAGCTCAGCGAGCGCTTCGGCTTTCCGGAGCCGGCGCATTTCACGCGCTTCTTCCGCGATCATGCCGGCGTCAGCCCGCGCGAGTTTCGCAATGTTTCGCGTCTTGCGGGTTGAGTCCCGTAAGCGGATTTTGCGCTGCACAGTCTCGAATGAGACGATTTGGTAAGTGGTGAGAGCGGGCGGTATGGCCCGCGCGCCCTCTGTCCTGACATCTGTCACCGTCGCGTCAAAGAGCGCGTCGGGAGGTATGCCGGGACATGTTGCAGGCGGTCGAATCCGCAAATCCGGGGAGCGGTGATGAACCGTGGGTCGGGCGTTCGATCGAGCGCGTGGAGGATGCCGCGCTGCTCACCGGCCGCGGACGCTTCATCGACGATCTCGGCGTTGCGCCCGGCACGCTGCATGCGACCATCCTGCGCTCGCCGCATGCTCATGCCGATATTCTCTCCATCGATACTGACGCCGCAAAGCGTCTGCCGGGCGTTGCTGCGGTTCTGACCGGCAGCGACGTCAGGGCCGTCACCACCAGCCTCGTCGTCGGCGTGAAGGCGCCGGTCGAATGCTGGCCCATCGCGATCGACCGTGTGCGCTATGTCGGTGAGCCCGTTGCCGTGATCGTGGCGACCGACCGCGCCCGCGCCGAGGACGCGGCCGAGCTCGTCAACGTCGAATATCGCCCGCGCGGCGCAGTGGTCGATCCGCTCGGCGCGATCGCCCCGGGGGCGCCGGTGCTGCACGACGGCTTTCCCGGCAATCTCGCCAGCGATCGCTCCTTCCGTTATGGCGAGCCGGAAAAGGCCTTCGCGGATGCGTCGCACCGGTTCTCCATCGACATCCGCTATCCCCGCAATTCCTGCACGCCGATCGAGACCTATGGCGTCGTCGCCTCGCATGACACGGGCGAAGACGCCTATGAGGTGCTCGCCAATTTCCAGGGCCCTTTCAGCATCCACACCGTGATCGCGCGGGCGCTGAAAGTGCCCGGCAACCGGTTGCGGCTGCGCACGCCGCCGGATTCCGGCGGCAGCTTCGGCGTCAAGCAGGGCGTGTTTCCCTATATCGTGCTGATCGCCGCGGCGGCGCGCATCACGGGCCGACCGGTCAAATGGATCGAGGACCGGCTTGAGCATCTCACCGCCTCGGTGTCGGCGACCAACCGCGCGACGACGCTGGCGGCGGCAGTCGCAAGCGACGGAAAGATCCTCGCGCTGGACTGGGACCAGGTCGAGGATTGCGGCGCGCACTTGCGTGCGCCCGAGCCGGCGACGCTCTATCGTATGCATGGCAATCTGACCGGCGCCTACGACATCCGCCATGTCAGAATCCGCAACCGCGTCGTCGTCACCAACAAGACGCCGACAGGCCTCAACCGCGGCTTTGGCGGCCCGCAGGTCTATTTCGCACTGGAGCGCCTGGTGCAGCGGATCGCGATCGGCCTCGGCCTCGATCCGCTGGATGTCATCAAGCGCAATCTCATCGATGCCGACGCCTTTCCCTATCGCACGGCGACCGGCGCGCTGCTCGACTCCGGCAACTATCAGGAAGCCGTCGCGCGCGCGGTGGAGCAGGGCAGGCTTGCCGAGCTGAAGGCAAAGCGTGACGCGGCGCGGGCGCAGGGGCGGCTCTACGGCATCGGCTTTACCGCGGTCGTCGAGCCCAGCGTCTCTAACATGGGTTACATCACGACCGTTCTGACAGCGGCCGAGCGCCGCAAGGCGGGTCCGAAGAATGGCGCGCAGGCAACAGCGACGGTCGGCCTCGATCCCGTTGGCAGCGTCACCGTCCATGTCGCATCCGTGCCGCAGGGGCAGGGCCATCGCACCGTGCTGTCGCAGGTCGTTGCCGACGTCTTTGGTCTCCAGCCGAAAGACATCCGCGTCAACACGGAGATCGACACCGCCAAGGATGCCTGGTCGATCGCTTCAGGGAATTACGCCAGCCGCTTTGCGGCGGCGGTGGCAGGCACCGCGAAGATCGCGGCCGAGCGCGTCGCCGGCCGGCTCGCCCGCATCGCCGCCAGCCAGCTCAATGTCGATGCCGCGGACATCGTCTTCGCGAAAGGCTTTGTCGCCTCGAAGCACAATCCGGAGAACCGGATCGCGTTCTCGCGCGTCGCAGCCCTCAGCCACTGGTCACCGGGCTCGCTACCTGACGATGCCGGCCAGACCATCCGCGAGACGGTGTTCTGGACGCCGCCGGAGCTGACGCCGCCGGACGAGGACGACCGAATCAATTCTTCGCTCTGCCATGGCTTCATCTTCGACTTCTGCGGCGTGGAGGTCGACCGCGTCACGCTGGAGACGCGGATCGACCGCTACGTCACCATGCATGACTGCGGCACCATCCTGCATCCAGGCATGGTCAACGGCCAGATCCGCGGCGGCTTCGCCCAGGCGCTCGGCGCCGCGCTGCTCGAAGAATACGCCTACGCCGAAGACGGCAGCTTCCTGACGGGAACGCTTGCCGACTATCTGCTGCCGACCGCGACAGAGGTGCCGGAGCCCGAAATCTTCCACATGGAGACGCCATCTCCGTTCACGCCGCTCGGCGCGAAGGGCGTGGGCGAGGGCAATTGCATGTCGACGCCGGTGTGCCTCGCCAACGCGGTGGCGGATGCGCTCGGCATAGCCCATGTCACTTTGCCGCTGGTGCCTGCGCGGCTGGCCGAGCTGATGCGCGGCGCCGAACCGCCGCCGCCCGCAGGCGGCGCGAACGCGGCGCCAGGGCGCGAGGGCGACCGCCGGCTGCGCGGCGAGGGAGCGGCGTCGGTGAAGGGCGCGCCGGAGCAGGTCTGGGCCATGCTGCTTGATCCCGCCACGCTGCAATCCGTTATCCCCGGCTGCCAGCGCGTCGACAGGGTCACCGAGACGCATTTCCGCGCCGATGTCACGCTCGGCATCGGCCCCGTCACCGGCCGTTATCGCGCCGACGTCGAGCTGTTCGATCTCGATCCACCGCGTGCGGTCACCTTGCGCGGTGGCGCTACCGGCGCGCTGGGTTTCGGCAACGCCGAGGGCCGCATCACGCTGGCGCCCGACGGCAATGGCAGGACCAAGCTGACCTACAGCTACGAAGCCGCCATCGGCGGCAAGGTCGCCAGCATCGGCGGCCGCCTGCTCGATGGCGCGACGCGCGTGATCATCGGCCAGTTCTTCACTGCGCTCGCCCGCAAGGCGGGCGGCGGTGGGGCGGATGGTGGCGGCTTCTCGCTGTTCGCGCTGCTGGCGAAGGCCGCGAGTCTATTCGGGGGGCGTCGATGAAGCCGCCCGCATTCGACTATCTCCGCGCCGGGAGCATCAGTGAAGTACTCGATGCACTGGCTCAGCAGGGTGGCGATGCCCGCGTGCTCGCCGGCGGGCAGTCGCTGATGGCGATGCTGAACATGCGGCTCGCCAAGCCGAAGCTCTTGATCGACATCATGCGCATCAGGGAACTGCAGCAGATCGAGCGCAAGGACGATTGCGTCGCCATCGGTGCCGGCGTGCGCCAGGCCGATCTGCTGGCTTGGCCCGACCTGGCCGAAGCACTGCCGCTGGTATCGCTGGCGCTGCCCTGGGTCGGGCACGTGCAAACCCGCAGCCGCGGCACCATTTGCGGCTCGCTCGCGCATGCCGATCCCAGCGCCGAGCTGCCGCTGGCGCTGCTCGCGCTGGGCGGCGAGGTGCTTTTGCGCAACGCCAGGCGTCGTCGCCGCGTGGCGGCAGGAGACTTCTTCGCCGGCATGATGCTGACCGCGCGTGCCGATGACGAGCTGATCGAGGGCATCTCGCTGCCGGTGGTTAAGGGGGCTCGTGTCGCCTTCCGCGAGATCGCGCGCCGTCACGGCGATTTCGCCATCGTCGCCTGCGCCGCGATGAAGACGCAGGGGGGCGTGCGGCTCGCCGTCGGCGGCGTCGCGGACGTTCCGACCGCGCGCGACTGGCCGCCGCTGGAGGGAAGTGCGCTCGACGATGCTCTCAATTCGTTCGCCTACGAGCTTGGGGCCCGCGACGACGTCCATGCCACCGCCCGCTATCGCCGCGACCTCGTCCGCATGATTGGCCGCGATCTCATCGGCGAGGTGCTGCAATGACCCGCCTCAAGGCCGATCAGCGCTATGCCGTCCGCTTCTCGCTCAACGGCAAGCCTGTCGAGGGCGAGGCTGAACCGCGCATGCTGCTCTCCGATTTCCTGCGGCATCAGCTGGGTGCCACCGGCACCCATGTCGGCTGCGAGCATGGCGTCTGCGGCGCTTGCACTATTGTCGTCGACGGCATGCTGACGCGCTCTTGCCTGACGCTCGCAGCGCAGATCGACGGCTGCGAGCTGAAAACGGTCGAAGGGCTCGCGCCGTCGGCCGACCGGCTGGGTGTGCTGCAGCAGGCCTTCCGCCGCAACCACGCCCTCCAGTGCGGCTTCTGCACCGCCGGCATCCTGATGTCGCTCGACCACTATCTCGCGAAGAACTCGGCGCCGACCGAGGCGGAGATCCGCGATCTCCTCAGCGGGCATATCTGCCGTTGCACCGGCTACACCCCGATCGTCCAGGCGGCCTTAGAGGCCGCCGCCGAGCTTGCTTCATCCAACAAAGAGCCGTCCGATGCTTGATCTCGCCAGCAGCTTCATAGCCAGCGCCGCGCGCGATCCTCAGAAAATCGCGCTGGTTGACGGCGATCTCCGCCTGACCTACCGGCAATGGTACGACAAGATTTCTGGTCTTGCAGCGTCGTTCGACCGCCTCGGCCTCAAGCCCGGCGATCACGTCGTCACGCTGCTGCAGAACCGCTGGGAGGCCGCGACGCTGCACTGGGCCTGCCAGTTCGCAGGGCTGGTGATCACGCCAATCAACTGGCGCGCCAAGGCCGACGAGCTCGATTACTGCATCGAGAATGCCGAGGCCTGCGCGGTGTTCTACCAGGACATCTCCGCCGAGGCGGTGCAGGGCTCGGCGCTATCAGGCAAGCTGCTGCGCGTCTCCGTCGATCCCGCAACGGGCGATGCGACCTGCTTTGACACGCTGATCAAGGAGACCGCGCCGGACGCTGAGCCGCGCGTCGGCGCCGATGCCTGGTCGATCATGCTCTATACCTCGGGCACGACCTCGCGGCCGAAGGGCGTACCGCGGCGGCATCGCGCCGAGCGCGCCGCGGCGATCGCCCATGTCGCGCAAAATCTCTATGGCCGCGGTGAACGCACGCTCGGCGTGATGCCGCTCTATCACACGATGGGCGTTCGCTCGCTGCTGGCGATGTCGCTGATCGGTGGCACCTTCATCTGCCTGCCGCGCTATGACAGCCGTCAGGCGCTCGCGTTGATCGAGCAGGAAGAGATCACCAACCTCTATCTGGTGCCGACGCTCTATCACGACCTCGTTCACCATGAGGCCTTTGCCCGGACCGACGTCTCCAGTGTGCGCAAGCTCGGCT
Source organism: Bradyrhizobium centrosematis (assembly GCF_045571495.1). Lineage (NCBI taxonomy): Bacteria > Pseudomonadati > Pseudomonadota > Alphaproteobacteria > Hyphomicrobiales > Nitrobacteraceae > Bradyrhizobium > Bradyrhizobium centrosematis. Next base: position 4,481,310 of record NZ_CP120703.1, on the reverse strand, counting down.
TCGCGGGCGCGTCGATGACCGATGGCCTGCTGAAGAAGCTGAACGAGGCCTTCAGGCTGGAATTGTTCGTTAACCACTACGGCAGCTCCGAGATCTACACCTTTACGATCGACCAGAACGCGTCGGCAAAGCCGGGATCGGCCGGAAAGGCCGGGCTGAACCAGCACGTCAAGGTCGTGCGCATCGGTGCAAAGTCGGTCACGGAGCTTGCCGCGGTCGGCGAGGAGGGCGAGATCATTGCGACGCTCGCCGGCGACGAGGCCTTCGAAGGCTATTGGCGGCGCCCTGAAGCCGACGCCAAATCGCTGCGCGAGGGTTGGTATTTCACCGGCGACACCGGCTACGTCGATCCGGACGGCGATCTCTTCGTCACCGGCCGTGTCGACGACATGATCATCACCGGCGGCGAGAACGTCTCGCCGGTCGAGATCGAGAGCTGCCTGTCGCTGCATCCTGCCGTGGACGAGGTCGCGGTGGTCGGCGTTGCCGACGAGAAGTGGGGCAAGGTCGTCGCTGCGTTTGTCAAGCGCAACCGCGCGGTGTCCGAGGCAGAGCTGGAGCAGTTCTGCCGGAGCTCTGGGCTTGCGAATTTCAAGCGGCCACGCCGCTACGTCTTCGTCGACGCGATCCCGAAATCACCGGTCGGCAAACTGCTGCGGCGATTGCTCGTCGCCGGAGAATACGAGGCCGAGCGCCTGCCGCCGTCGGACGCGGCCTGAAAAATCGCCCATAAACAGAAGGAAGTACAGATGCCGTCACCCTATACATTCGCCGATCCCCGTCTCGCCAAGCTCGACGGGTTCAAGGTCGAGATCGACGAGGCGCATGAGCGCGCCGACATCATCTTAGGGAGGCCGCCCTACAACGTCGTGGCGATGCCGCAGCGCGACCAGCTGCGGCTGACCTTCGAGACGCTGGACGAGGATCCGCGCGTGCGCGTGATCGTGCTGCGCGGCGAGGGCGAGCATTTCTCCAGCGGCGGCAATATCGGCGGCTTCATGGAGGCGAGCCCCGAGCATGTCTCCAAGCTCGCCTGGAACATCGCCGCGCCCGCGCGCTGCGCCAAGCCCGTGATCGTCGCCAATCGCGGCTATTGCTTCGGCGTTGGCTTCGAGCTGTCGCTCGCCTGCGACTTCCGCATCGCGTCGGAGACGACGCAGTACGCGCTGCCGGAGCAGAAGCTCGGCCAGATCCCGGGCTCGGGCGGTTCGGCGCGCCTGCAGAAGATGGTCGGCATCACCCGCACCAAGGACATCGTGATGCGGTCCAAGCGCATCTCGGCCAAGCAGGCCTACGAATGGGGCATCGCCACCGAATGCGTGCCGGATGCCGAGCTGGAGAAGGCGACCGACAGGCTGGTCGACGAGCTCCGCACCTTCTCGCCGCTGGCGCAGCGTACCGCCAAGAAGCTCCTCAACGACACCGAGGATTCGACGCTCGCCATCGCCATTGAGCTGGAAGGCCATTGCTACAGCCGCCTGCGCCAGTCGGAAGACTTCAAGGAGGGTGTCGAGGCCTTCAACGCCAAGCGTCCGCCGAAATTCGTCGGCCGCTGAGACGCGACGCAACGCACTGCCGCGGTTCGCAAGGACACGGGCCGCGGCGCTACTCAAACGGGGGAGGTAAAACAACATGGCTGAGATGGATATGCCGGTCGCAGGTGCAGAAGCGTCGGCCGATAGCAAGCAGATGGTCAACGCGATCATCGCCTCGGTGCTCGGATGGGCGCTGGATCTGTTCGATTTGTTCATTCTGCTCTACGTGGCGCCGGTCGTCGGCGCACTGTTCTTTCCGTCGAGCAATGCGGCGCTGTCGCTGGCCGCGGTCTACGGCTCGTTCGCCGTCACGCTCTTGATGCGGCCGCTGGGTTCCGCAGTGTTCGGCCATTTTGCCGACGTGCACGGCCGCAAGCAGGCCATGCTGGTCGCCATTGTCGGTGTCGGCCTCAGCACGGCGGCGTTCGGTCTGCTGCCGACCATCGCCCAAGTCGGCGTCATTGCGCCGATCATATTCCTGATCCTCCGCCTGGTGCAGGGCATCTTTGTCGGCGGCGTCGTGGCGTCCACGCACACGATCGGCACCGAATCGGTTCCGCCGCAATGGCGTGGTGCAATGTCCGGCCTGGTCGGCGGTGGCGGTGCCGGCATCGGCGCGCTGCTTGCATCCTTCATCTTCCTGATCACGTCCTCGGTCTTCCCCGGCGATGCTTTTGCCGTGTGGGGCTGGCGCTTCATGTTCTTCTCGGGCCTGCTGAGCTCGCTGCTCGGCTGGTTCATCTTCCGCAACCTCGAGGAGTCGCCTTACTTCAAGGAGCTCAAGCGCCAGCAGGGCAACAAGCAGGCAAAGGTCTCGAAGGCGCCCGTCAAGGACGTGTTCTCCGGCCAATATCGCGGCGTGCTCCTGGTCAACCTGCTCATCACCTTTGGCGGTGGCGCGGGCTATTATTTGACCTCCGGCTATCTGCCGAGTTTCCTGAAGGTCATCAACGCGGTCCCGAACCAGACCTCGTCGCTGATCCTGATGGGTGCGAGCGTGTCGGCATTCTTCTCGGCCGTGCTGGTCGGCGCGCTCAGCGATCGCATCGGCCGCAAGAAGACCTTCCTTCTGATCGGCGTGCTGGCGGCGGTGCTGTTGCCGCTGTGCTATCTCAACCTTGCGGCTACCAAGGACACGACGCAGATCACGCTTCTTGCACTCGCTATCGCCTTCATCGGCAATGCGGGCTACGCACCGGTGCTGATCTTCCTTAACGAGCGTTTTCCGACCGCGCTGCGCGCGAGCGGCACTGGTCTGTCCTGGAACATCGGCTTCGCACTCGGCGGCATGATGCCGACCTTCGTCTCGCTGGCGAGCGGCAGCCCGGCGGAAATCCCGATGTCGCTGGCCTCCTTCGCGGTCGGCGTGTTCGTGATCTACCTGATCGGTGCGATCGTGATTCCCGAGACCAAGGGCGACTTCCGCTAGGCTCAACCGGCGCGGCCCTTGCGGCCGCGCCGGTCCACCGAATTGCACAACGAGACGGGAATGGATGAGCTGCATTTCGACGACGTGATCGTCGGCGGCGGGTCGGCGGGCTGTGTGCTCGCCAACCGGTTGTCCGTAGATAGAACGCGTCGCGTGCTTCTTGTCGAAGCCGGGATGGATACGCCGCCTGAGGCAACGCCGCCGGAGATCCTCGACAGCTATCCGATGACGCTGTTCTTCGGCGACAAATACATCTGGCCGGGTCTGTCGGCGGCGGCCGGCCGCAACGCCGAGGGCAGACCGGTCGTCCGCGCCTACGAGCAGGGGCGGGTGATGGGCGGCGGCTCCAGCATCAATGTGCAATCGGCCAATCGCGGCCTGCCGCGGGACTATGACGAATGGCGCGATCTCGGCGCGCGGGGCTGGGGTTGGGCGGACGTGCTGCCGTATTTCCTGAAGCTCGAGACCGATCTCGATTTCGACGGACCGCTGCACGGCAAGCATGGCCCAATCCCAATCCGCCGCATCGCGCGCGAAGCGATGCCGCCGTTCGGCCATGCCGTCGGCGAGGCGTGGTCCGCAACGGGCCTGCCGTTCCGAAAGGACCAGAACGGCGAGTTCGAGGACGGCATTTTTCCGCCGGCGTTTTCGAACCGCAATGACCGGCGTGTCTCCACGGCCACCGGTTACCTCGATGCGGCAACGCGGGCGCGGCCGAACCTGACCATCTGGGCCGACAGCGGCGTCGAGCAACTTCAGCTTGACGGTCGCCGTGCAACGGATGTGATGGTCGCACGCGGCGGCGAAAGGCTCACCGTCGGTGCCGGCCGCGTCATCCTCACGGCAGGCGCGCTGCAATCGCCGGCGATCCTGATGCGGGCGGGCATCGGCCCCGGTGCGGCGCTACAAACTCTGGGCATTCCCGTGGCGATCGATCTGCCCGGGGTCGGCCGCAATTTGCGCGACCATCCCGCGTTGACGTTCTGCCAATATCTGCCGAGGCAGATGCGGCTGCCGCTTGCCCAGCGGCGCCCAAACTTTGCGGCGATGCGCTTCTCTTCAGGGCATCCAGGCTGCGATGCTTCCGACATGTACATCACGGCCTCGGCGCGCGGCGGCTGGCACGCGCTGGGCAAGCGGCTCGGCCTTTATTTCCTCTGGTGCAATCGGCCGTATTCGAGCGGCTCGCTCACCCTGGCGGTGCCTGATCCCAGAACCTATCCGGTGGCCGATCTCAACCTGCTGTCCGACCCGCGCGATCTCGAGCGCATGATCGCGTCCGTTCGGTTGCTCGCGAAGCTTGTCGTCCATCCCGCGCTCAATCCGGAGGGGGGTGATTTCTTCCCGGCGTCCTATTCTCCGCGGATGAAGCGTTTAAGCCGGTACAGCACGGCCAACCGCATCGTTGCTTCGATCCTCGGTCCAATGCTCGACGTGCCCGCGGTCCTCCGGCAACTCCTGATCCGGCTGGTGCTTCTCAACGGCACCGCCTTCCGGGCGACCTTGGCGGACGATCGTGCCCTCGAAGACTTCGTGCGGCAGAGCGTGTTCGGCGTCTGGCACCCCGTGGGGACATGCCGCATGGGCGATCCCGCCGACCGCTTGGCGGTGGTCGATCCGAAAGGATTGGTGATCGGTAGTGAAAATATCTTCGTGGCAGACGCCTCGATCATGCCCCGGTTGCCGACCGCCAACACCAACATCCCCGTGATCATGGCGGCCGAGAAGATCAGCGATGCGCTTTTGTCCCGAAGTTAAAGTTTCTGATGCTCCGACCGCAGGCGCGCGCAAAGATCGACGCGGTCGCTCGACGCGTCACCGAACGTCCGGATCAGTCAGACTGGATACCGACAAATGGCAAACCAGACTATCAACGGGTGTGGGCCAATGACCGCTGACGGTATCGTCGGACAGTCGGCCAAAGCCCAAGAGGAGTCTGTATCGGCTTAATGTACGTCATGTTCGTCGACCGAAATTTGTGTCGGGTATACCGTCGGCATTAGACCGTCAGCTCTGAGGATTTGTGCTTTAATCAACGAGAAAACGTCTTCCTGAATCATAGAGTGGGGGTAGGGCGTCGCCGCCTCACTGCGGTCTGATGTTGGGACCATCTATGCTGGCAGAAGACCCACGGCGCGATAGTTGTCGATCGTCGAGTCGTAGAGCGAAATATCGGAGCGGCTTCTGGCGATGAGCTGCGCGCCGGCGATGGCGGCGAAAATGGCGCGGGCCCGCTGTTCGCTCTTTCTCGAACTGACCAGGCCCGCAGCCACCAACAGCTTGCTCAGCCACGCCACGTTGACGTCGGCAAATGTCTGGACCTCCTTCTTGACTGCGCCCGGGAGGTCCTCGACTTCCGCGGACATGAAGCTGCAGAGGCACATGCGATTGTCGCTCTCGAGCGCTTTGCGGAATACATCGGGATATCGACGCAGGCAGCGGACAGGATCGGCGGTTTCTGCGAGCATCGCCTCGAGTTGGGCGGAGGTGTCTTCCCAGTAGCGGCGTGCGACTGCCACGCCGAGATCGGCCTTGCTTGGGAAATGGTGGTAGATGCTGGCGGCCTTGATCCCGACTTCGTCCGCGAGATCGCGGAAGTTCAGGCCGCCATAGCCGTGCGCCTGCGCGGTCCGCTTTGCTGCCGCCAAGATGGCCTCCCGAGCGCTTGAACTCATTTCGTCGCCTCACCGCTTCGTTATCTACCAAGTGACAGGTAGGGCTTGACCAGCCGAATTGAAAGTCTTCATATCGGGCCTACCAAGTGACAGGTAGACAAAATAGGAGTCGTGATGAAGATTTACGATTGGCCAACTGGTCCATATCCGGCCCGCGTTCGCATCGCCTTGGCCGAAAAGAACTTGGCGTCGCGCGTGCAGTTCGTATTGGTCGATCTCTACAAGGGCGAGCACAAGAAGCCCGAATTCCTCGCCAAGAACTACTCCGGCACCCTGCCGGTACTCGAACTCGACGACGGGACCTTCATTGGCGAGTGCACGGCAATTACCGAGTACCTTGATGCGCTCGATGGCGCGCCGACGCTGACCGGCAGGACCCCGCGCGAAAAGGGGGTGATTCACATGATGAGCAAGCGCGCCGAACTGGAAGTGCTCGATGCCATCAGTGTCTATTTCCACCACGCCACGCCGGGTCTTGGGCCTCATGTCGAGATCTATCAGAACCCCGAATGGGGATTCCGCCAGCGCGACAAGGCACTAAGGGGGATGCACTATTTTGACGGCATTCTGAAAGAACAGTCGTTCGTCGCCGGCGAGGCGTTCACGATGGCCGATATCACCCTCATAGGCGGCTTGATCTTCGCGGGACTCGTGAGCGTGCCGGTGCCGGTGGAGTGCGAGGCTCTTTTGGCATGGTATGCGGGGATGCAGCAGCGTCCTAGCGTCAAGAACCGGATAGCAATGTCCGAGCCGACCAAGGCGTCTTGATTGAGATCGTCTTGCGCAACGGCGGATCGGCAAGCATAGCCCGGATGTAGCGCAGCGACATCTGGGTGCTTCCGACGGCGTCTGGAGCTTGTGCCGGTGCGAGCTGCGTCAGTCTTGATTATGCAAGCGGTGCGCGATGGCCGCCGATAGATTTGGCCAATCGAGACGCAATCTGGCCGCTGGGTTAGCTCGAGATTTCCAGGATCGCGTCAGCGAACGCTTGCGGTGCTTCGCGTGGCACGAAGTGACCGATGCCAGGAAGAAGGCGTCGCTCGTAACCGCCGCTGAAGTAGCGTTCCTTGTGCTCCGAGGTGAGTGGCAAGTTGTCCCGATCGTCGGCGCCCTGCAGCATGATCGTCGGCACGCCGATCACGGGCGACTCCGCCAGACGGCGCTCGACCTCGTCGTGCTCCGGAGCGCCTTTGGCATCGTGCCAGCGTTGCCGATACGCATGAATGCTGACGTCGGGCCAGTCGGCATTGTCGAGGGAAGCGGTGGTCGCTTCGAACTCGGCGTCTCGGTCTGGCCATGCCGGTGACCAGCTTTCCCAGAGGTACCGGCAGAGCCGCTTGCGATCCTCGCGGTAGGCTTTCACGCCGTGCGCCGTGTTGACATACCACTCGTACCAATAAGTGCGCGCCAGCTCGTAGGGCATCTGACTCGCCGGAATCGCGGTGGCATAGCCCGCCGCTGCCGCAACAATACCGACCAGCCGCTGCGGCGATAGCGCGGCCACGCCGTAGGCCGCGCGTGCGCCCCAATCGTAACCTCCGAGCACGACGCCGTTGAGGTCGAGGGCACCCAGGAATTGCGATAGATCGAGCACGAGCGCCGCAATCGAACCACTGCGCATTGTCGACGTACGCAAGAACCTCGTTGGACCGGAGCCGCGCAGATAGGGCATGTAGATCCGGAAATGTCGATCGCCGAGCTTTTCGATCACCTTGTCCCAGCAGCGGACATCGTCAGGCCAGCCATGGACAAGGACGAGCGGGCGGCCGTCCGCCGGTCCCGACAGTTCGTAGACAACTTCCAGCTCAGTCGTGCGGCAAGCGTGCAGGGCGTGTTGGGACATGCTGCGTCCTTCCGGTCTGGCTACGGCACGGGTTCTTGGACAACCCGTCCATTCTCCAGATGGTCGAGCGTTCCGTCATAAAGCGAGATCGGGGGATGGCTGCCGGGGTCGGTCAGCACGTCGATGAGCGCTACCGCGGCGGTGTTGGCTGCGCGATCGAAAGCGGCGTCGAGGTCCCCTGCATGTTTCAATGTCTCGCCATATCCGCCGCAGGCACGCGCAATCGCCGCATGGTCGACACGACAGAGATGTCCTGAACTCGTGTAGCGGCCGAATTTTGCTGTCTCGGCATCTTTTTGATAGCCGAGGACACCATTGTTGAGAACCACTACCGTCAGCTTGATGCCGCACCGCACCGCAGTTTCCAATTCGGCCCAAGCATGCGCGAACCCGCCATCGCCAACCACGACGATGACCTCTGCGCCAGGGCGCGCTAGCTTGGCGCCGAGTGCCAGCGGTAGCCCCCAGCCCAGACCGGCAAGTCCCCGCGGCGAGATTACGCGCGTCGTCGCATACCGAGTGCGAAGCTGTCCCGCGACCCAGCTTGACGAGTAGCTGGTATCAGCCGCGATGATTGTATCCCGCCCCAGGCGCTTCTGGATTGGCGTCAGGACACGCTCCGCGCGGAGCGGCTCGGCATCAGAGATCAATTGTGCGCGTTCCCGCTCGAACGTCGCCCACATCTCGGCGACGCGATGTTCGATCTCGCCCCGATCCCGGTTGTTGCCGCCTAATGCATCCGTCAGCGCATCGAGCGTTGCACGCGCATCGCCAAGAAGGCGCACCGCCTCATAATTGCGTCCGATTTCCTGCGGATCGATATCGATATGGATCAGTTGGGCGTTGTCAGGGATCAGTGACCACCGGTCGGTGCCGTCCTCGTTGGTCCGGTTGCCGACCAGCAGCACGAGATCGGCATCCTGCACGATCGGCTTGGTCTGGCGGCCGAGCGCGCCTGGGCCGGTGAGATTTCCGATCACGCCCATGGCGAGCGGGTGCGTCTCCGGGATGGCGCCTTTGCCCATGTTGGTCGTTGCGACCGGCGTGGCGGCCTTCTCGGCGAAGCGGAGCAACGCCTCGCACGCGCCCGATCCGTGCACGCCTCCGCCCGCAATAACGACCGGGAGCTTGGCTTGATCGAAAAGCCGCACTGCCGCGTCAATCGCCGCATCATCAGGACGTGGCCGATCGATTGGCCAGGCGCCGAGCTGTACTTTCCGATGTCCTGATTTTCCGGCAGGCGCCCTGTGCAGATCGGCCGGCAGCATCAACACCGCGGGACCGGGCCTGCCGCTGGCAGCAGCAATGAAAGCGCGGTCGAGATGATCGTCAATGTTGTCGGCGCTCTCCAAAAGATGAAACCACTTGGTCACAGGGGCGAACAGCGCCTTGTGGTCATATTCCTGAAAGGCATTCCTGCCGATGTGGGAGCGATCCACCTCCTGCATGATCGCAACGATCGGGTGCCCGCTTTCGTTGCCTCGGCGAATGGCGCCACCGCGAGCGCTGCCGCGGGGCCGTTCTGGCAGATCATGACAGGCACGCGGCCGGAAACGCGTGCAAAGCCATCGGCCATTGCTCCGCCCATATTCTCCTGGCGATAGGTGATGTTGCGGATGCCGCGGTCTTCGCATGCGAGCACCAGCGCGGTCGGCACGCTCTGGCTCAGGATGAACTCCACTCCGTGCCGAACCAAGCCATCGGCGACGACATCGACGATTGTGCAAGGCGCGTTGGACATGCTGTTAATTCCTTGCGGTGAGTGTGCCGATGTTGTCGAGTCCGGCCCTGAGAAAGCCTCTGACAATCCCGACGGTTTCTGCGCTGTCCGCCGTCGGTTCGAATTCCGCCGACCAGACGACGGTGCTGGTCTTATCTCCGTTATTCTTGATCCTGAATTCAGCAACGTAGTCACGAATCGGCATTTTGGTGGACTCAATGTGGTACCGATAGAAGTGCCGGCGGACATCCATCTCGAGGAGCCGCTCAGTCTGCTGGCTTCCGTCCTTCGCCTCGGCAGTGCGCCGACAGCCTTCGTGTTCGCCTTCGCTGTCGAGCCTCGCGAGCACCGGATGCCATTGACCCACGGAGCCGAACCCGCCGATCTGCTGCCACAGCGCGTCGGCTTGCTTGGGGACCCGCACCGTCTCGATGATCTTTGTCATCCTGCGCGTCTCCTTTCCCCCGGCCTCTGCCGCCTCACGGTCCGGTGCGGTTGCCAATATCGCCTCGATATTGGCGTCAGGATTGCCTCAAGACGAAACGGCGAGTGCCCCACTGCGTTTCATCGATGTCCGACAGGTCGCTATCGGACGATTCGTGCGGAACCGGTGCGGGTGAAACAAACCGTTCGCCAATGTGTTCCGATCGCGTGGCGAGTTTGTGGAAACTCGAGACTTCAGGACTGCGTGATGTCGGACAATGATTTCCGCGTGCGCAGCGATTCCGCGGCATTAGCCTCGTTGCTGGCGCGCATTCACAGCTTCGAATGGGCGCGCGCGATTGCCGCCAGTGGCGGCGTTATGGTATGTACTCGCACACGAACTGGGCACCAGAACCGTTGATCTCGTGGGACGAGATATCGGCGTGATGATCGCCTATGCTTACGCGGCGCAATGGCCGGATGAGGTTACCAAGCTTGCCATGCTAATCGTGCCGGTCCCGGGTACCCACGTTTGGGATGAAGCGTTGACGAAGCAAGATCCGCAAATCGGCACTTCGGACTCTTTCAGCAACGCGACATCGCCGATGCTGATCGGCGACCATGTAAGCGCCTTCACGGGCAGGCAAGTCTCTACTCCGTGCTGGAATTCAGCGGCGTCTTGTTCACCACCATTCTCATCGGTGTCAGTGGAGCGCTCGGCGTCTTCAGCGGCGCGCTCGCTTATGAGTGGGCCGTGGGGACGCGTGTTCTTGGACACTCGGCGCAAGGCGGTCGATCCGCGACCGTCAGCGGGTAATTGGGCGCGTAAGGTAGCACGGCGGCGCTAAGTCGGCTTATCCAGCGGGTGCGGAGCGTCCGTCGGACTGCTGACGGCCGTCCGCAAAGCGGTCTACTTCAGCGGGCGCCCTTGGGCTTCGAGCCGAGCAAATCGTGCGTCCCACTGATGCTCACCGTTCCCGAGCACTCGAATCCGCCGAAAATTCCGCAGGAGCCTGTGACCGTAACGCGCAAGTCCTTGCGCTGGTACATGTCGACCGAAATGCCCAAGCGAGAAAAGTCGTTCGCACTGTTCGGCAGGATGAGGTCGATATGTTCGGCCGCCCAACGTGGCAGATGTGGGTTGCTCTTCCAGAATAGTTCGTTGCCAGCGTGGTGCGCGAAGTTCGGCCCGACCGTCAGGGCGCCGTCTGCGCCCTCGAATACGAAGCCCGTTTCGTCGATGTGGACGTTGACCCGATCGGGCGCGACTGCGAAATGCAGCGAGGTAATGTCTTGCGGCTGCGGGTCCTTGCCGAATTGTGAGCTGTAGGCGTCGCTCCACTGCCCGCGATCGAGTCCAAGCCCGAAGCCGTGCCGGCCCGGCAGGTCCCGCGTTGAGAGTGGCCTGTCGGACAGCTTCGGACGCCAGATCTCGCGAAAACCCTTGCCGATCGTCGCAGCCATCGACAGATCGAGGGCCCAATGCGATGATTTCTCCGGGCTCTGCCCCTCGGCGAACGCGTCGAATCCGTCGGGTGTCTTGGCGATGCGGAGCTTCTTGATCAGGTCGCTCCAGTTCGTCGGCAGGAAGGTAACGCCATCGAGCGTGTTCGTTGCGGCCGCAACGCCGTACTGCTCGAGCTGATGCCTGATGTAGGGCTTTTCGTCATAAAGGCGGACATCCGGGTTGGGACCGGCGAAATATTGCGTCAGATCGATCTGCGGGCGAAACATGGTCAGCCGCGCTGCGATCTTGCGGAAAGTGTCGGTCGTCGTCGGGTCGCTGGTCATCGCAGGGCCGCCTCCGAGGCGAGACTAATCTCTGATTGGTCTGCCCCAAGCGGGTCGGGTTCAAACTTCAGTTCGCTCAATTGTGCTGCCGGCCGCGCCTAAGTCAGCTCCAGTGACCGAGTTCCTGCCACGCTGACGCATAGGCAGTTTGAACCTCCCAACCGGCAGCGCCGACCACGTTACATGGGGTGGTCTCGACAGCGAGGACAATCCAATGTCACTGCGGAGCAGGGTACTCGACGTGCTCAATGGTCCAGCGGTCGCACGCATTCGCTTCCGGTTTCCGATCCGCGGCAGCCACGTGACGATTGCGCCACAAACATTCCATCATGTCGCACGCGCCATCCGGTTGGGACAAGTCACCGTCCGGGTTCCGACCGATCTCGCGGCCGGTGTTGCTGCGCAATATAACGATGTCGCGCGAACCCGAACCGACGGTACGGCGGTTGCTGCGAATACTCTTGAGGTCGTCTCCGCGACGGGGCGGATGGACGAGGCCTATATCGTCCACGAGGCCCTGCATGCTGCTTACGATCTGTTGCGCACCGGCCTTGACGCCAATGCGGAAGAGGCATCCGCCTACGTCTGCACGGCCCTCTATTGTCGCATGACGGGCCTGCCCCGACCTCGCTGGGCCAACGGGCCGATCTACGCAAATGCCGCGGCGGTCGCCGGGACGCTGCTGTCGCAATACCAGAAGGGTGATCCCGGAATTCCCTGGGTCGGCGAAAGCGAATGGCGGATGCTGCGCGCCGGCGTTGGCCTTAATGGTGTCTACACCAGCGGTCCGGCCGGCATTGTCACTGGATGGCTTCTTGGCCAGCAATACACCCACGACGGCTGATCGGCCTGAGCTGTGTCCGTGAGAGGGCGGGAGCTCTCGCCGCCATGCCGTTACCTCTTTCTCGGGCAAGGTCAACCCGCTGAAAACCTCAGGCGGCCAGCAAGCCCAGCTTGCCGACCATCGCAAGCGAACGCTCAACGCTCTCCCGTGTTGACAGCAGCAACGGCTCGGCGGCGGATCCGGCGCTATCCTTCTGATCTATCCGGATCGTCTCGCCGAATCTTTTGGTCATTTCGGTCGTGATCTGGTCGATGGTCCGGGTACCGTCAAGCAATTGCAGAAAGTCCCGGGTTCGGTCGTCCTCGAGCTGCACCGTCTGATGGAGGAGGTTGGTGACCAGGGGACCTGTCTGCGCCTGCTTGCGGGCGAGAAGACTCGCCTGCGGGCGATCCGACGCGCCTTGCAAAAGGAACGGTCGCGACAGCAGGAAGGAGACCTCGCCGCTGCAAGCCAGGATGAACATCGCCTCGGTCAACGCCTTTTTGTCATCATCTGCCGTTCGGCCGCCAAGCAGCGCCCGGGCGCCAGCGAGCAACTCGTCAAAGGACAGTGCGCGAGGCCAGCTGCGGCCGAGACGCAGGTGCGCGGCCTTCAGGAGCGGATTGGTCACCTTGATCGTGCTACCGTCCTGATTCTCGAATTCCATCGCTGAATCGTCGGTGATGCAGCCATCCGGATCAACCGGGCTCGTCGTGCTCAGCAAATGGAAGCGGGTGATGAAATCGAGGTCGATCTGGCGGGACAGCGAGACGTCGTCGTGGCAGAGCAGGGTACGGCGAAAGCCGTTCCCGTCGATGAAATCCTGATACTGGTCGCGCGCCATGAACTCGCTGTCTGGGAAGCGTTGCAACGTCGCGCGCACCTCCTCGGAATAGCCCGCCAGATTGCGTCGCGAGAAATCGGCGTCACTTAGATATTGCAAGCCGTAGGAGCCTGCGTGCTCGACGACCTCGTGCAGCAGGAAGGCCTCGGCCCCGTCGTCGAGATCGTCGTGGAACAACAGCTCGTCGGGAGACTTGAGGACGCGGTTGTACTGGTCGCGCATGACCGCGCCGTGAACCGAGGTGGCCTTCGAGCCCTCGCTCAAGAACTTCAGGATTGCGCGGGCCTGTCCCACCTTTTCCTTCATGCTGGTGAGGCGGCGGGTGTGGTACTGCATCATGTCGCGGACCATGTCGCGCAGATGCGAGAACGGGTGCGCATTGTAGCTGAGGTAGCAGACGCCTTGCCGCGAGAGGTTCTGCTTGAAGATCGTCATCATCTTGTCGCGCACCGCCGGTGGCACCCATGAAAACACGCCGTGGGCGATGATGTAGTCGAACTCTCCGAAATTCGCGTCGACGTCCATGATGTCGCAGTGCAGGAGTTTGATGTTACTCAGACCCAATGCGGCGATATTTCGCTGACCGCGCTCGATCGTGACCCCGCTCAGGTCGACACCGACGAATTCACTGGCCGGATATTGAAAGGCCATCGGCAACAGATTGCCGCCAACGCCGCAGCCGAGCTCCAGCACCCGGCAGTGTTCCACCCGAGCCGGTTGCATGCCGTAAACGGCAGCGATCGTTGCGAGATGGTTCGGATGGGTGAGCCCGTAGACGTGGCCGGGGTAGAAGACCTCGTCATATCGCGTGGACCCAATGGTCGGATGGCGATGCTCGGTTTGAATATTCATCGTGCTCAATTCCAGGTATAGGTGAAGCTGTCGTTCGCGATCGAGACCCGGGCTTGCTTCACGTCCTCCTTTGCAAGCGATTTGCCGAGGAGTTCGCGCGACAGCTCCGGGAGCAAGGTGTTGGTAATGATATTGTCGATCATGCGCCCACCGGAATCCGGATCGTTGCAGCGCGACACAATGTGCTCAACGACCGCATCGTCGTAGCTGAAGGCCGCGTTATGATTGTCGCGGAGCCGCCGTCCGATCCGGTCGAGCTGCAATCGAGTGATCCCGGCGAGCATCTCGTCTGACAGCGGGAAGTATGGGATCGAGACGATGCGTCCAAGAAGTGCAGGGGGAAACACCTTCAGCAATTCCGGTCTCAGCATCTTGGCGAGCTCTTCCGGCTCGTTGCGATATTTGGGATCGCGCGAGAGGCCCATGATCAGATCGGTGCCGACGTTGGTCGTCAAAATGATCAAGGTGTTCTTGAAGTCAATCCGCCGACCATTGCCATCTTCCATGGTCCCCTTGTCGAACACCTGAAAGAATATCTCATGAACGTCGGGATGGGCCTTTTCCACCTCGTCGAGCAGGATCACACTATAGGGCTTGCGCCGCACCGCCTCGGTCAGGCGACCGCCCTCGCCATAGCCGACATAGCCGGGAGGTGCGCCCTTCAAGGTCGAAACGGTGTGCGCTTCCTGAAACTCCGACATGTTGATCGTGATCATGTTTTGCTCGCCGCCGTAGAGGGTCTCGGCAAGCGCCAAGGCAGTTTCCGTCTTGCCCACGCCGGACGGTCCGGCCAGCATGAACACGCCGATTGGCTTCGATGGGTTGTCCAGTTTGGCTCGGCTGGTTTCAATTCGCTTGGCGATCATCGTCAGCCCATGGGACTGGCCGACGACACGGCGGTTGAGAATCTCCGGCAGCTTCAGGACGGTTTCGATCTCGTCCCGCATCATCCGGCCGACCGGGATGCCGGTCCAGTCGGACACGACGGACGCGACCGATTGCTGATCCACATGGGCATAGACCATCCGCTTTTCCGGATTGATGCCCTCTAGCGTCTCGAACTTGCCGCGCAGCTCCGCGCGTCTGGAAGCCGGGTCCTCGCCTTCCTTGGCCTCGGACAGGATCTCGCGAATGCTGCGGATGTCCTTGACCAGCGCCTGCTCGGCCGCCCAATCGGCCTCGAGATGCGCCAGCTTGTCCTTCAGAGCTGCGATGTCGCTGTCGATCGCGGCAATGCGGTCGCTCTCCGTGATCCCGAAGTCGGCGTCGTTGACGAGCGCGGACCGCTCAGCCTCGCGAGCGGTGATCGAAACACGCGTGTCCTCGATCAGAGCCGGGGTCGCGCTCTGGCTGATGGCCACGCGTGCCGATGCGGTGTCGAGCAGGCTGACTGCCTTGTCCGGGAGCTGTCTTGAAGGAATGTAGCGGTGCGAGAGGTTGACGGCTGCAACGATCGCTGCATCGGAGATGCGAACATTGTGGTGCTTTTGCATCGGACCAAGAAGTCCGCGCAGCATGATGCAACAGGTCTCGACGTCGGGTTCATCGATCTGGATCGGCTGGAAGCGTCGCGCGAGAGCGGGGTCCTTCTCGATATATTGGCGATATTCCGCCCATGTGGTGGCGGCGATCGTGCGCAGCGTGCCACGGGCGAGGGGAGGCTTCAGGAGATTGGCCGCGTCACCCGTGCCCGCCGCGCCTCCGGCCCCGATGAGCGTATGGGCTTCGTCGATGAAGAGGATGATGGGAGTGGGTGAGCTCTGGACCTCATCGATGACCGAGCGTAACCGTTGCTCGAACTCGCCCTTCATCGAGGCGCCAGCCTGCATCAAGCCGATGTCGAGCGCGCAGAGCGTTACATCGCGCAGCGGTGGCGGCACATCGCCGGCGGCGATACGTTGCGCGAAGCCCTCGACGACGGCGGTCTTGCCGACGCCGGCCTCGCCGGTGAGGATTGGGTTGTTCTGCCGTCGGCGCATGAGCACGTCGATCAGTTGGCGGATTTCGTCGTCCCGGCCGAGGATCGGATCCATCTGGCCCGATCTGGCCTTGGCGGTGAGATCCTGGGCGAATCGGGCGAGCGGTGTCGTTCCCTTCGGACCTGCTTGGTCCGCGCCCGCCGTATCGGCGCCGACCAGCCCGGAGCCGTCCATTGGCCGCATGCTCTCCTCGTCGGAGCCGGCCCAGATGGCACGGTGCTCCGCGGCCAATGCATCGACGTTGATCTTTGCGAATTCTGGCGAGAGGTTGTTCAGGGCGCGGCGGACATCGTTCGACTTCAGGCCCGCCACCAGCAGATGACCGGTGCGGATCTGAGTTTCGCCGAAGAATAGCGTCGCATAGTGCCAGCCTCGATCGAGCAGATCGATGACCGAATTGGCGACACCGGGCATGTCGGTTTCGTTCTTGCGAAATCCATTGATGACTCGGGCGAGGTCCGACAACAAGCGCCCCCGGTCGAGCTTGTAGTGATCGACGGACAGGCTGAGGTCGGTGCGCTCCTGCTGCAGAATATGAAAAAGCCAATGCGCAAGCTCGACATTGCGGTTACCGGCGCTCTTGGCATGGCGCAGCGCTTGTATGAAGGCATCATAGCCGGCGCGATTCAGCTTGCCTGTTACAGCTTCAAGGCTGATGTCTGTCACGGCTGCTCCTCCTGCCTAATTCCTCCGCGGTGCCTAGTACCAAGCGGAAAATGGCTCAAACCCCGTAATGTTATGGCGACCGGCGCGGTGGATTGGTTCAAATCGCAGCTGCATCGACCGCGGCGCCCCGACGGGCCCTCAGGCGCTCGCCGAGCTGAAAGCGCGCATCGCGGCGAAATTCTTCCGTCGAGGCCCAGTTCGGCGAGACCCAGGTGGTCCAACCAAGCCGTCCACTCTGTCCGAGCCTGACCGGGACGACCTCTCCCGCGGGAATGGCGAGCTCCACCTCCCATTCGAGTTCGTCGCCGATGTAGAAGAAGACGGCATCTGCCAATGGCTCCGACAAATTGGGCCTTTCGGTCGGCAGGAACTGCTCGTACTGCCCGAAATTCTTGACGAAGATTCGAACCCTGATCTTATCCTCGACGCTGAAGACGCGTGAGCCCAGAAGAGCGTCCCGGCCGATCCTGGCATGGGTCCCGCCCAGCCGGCTGCAGTGACTCGGTTCGAACGAGAGCCAGGTGCCGACAAATTCGTCGATCTCGACCCTCACGTCGAACAACCCCTGCAGGAATCGCGTCAGGCGTGAGGCACACTTGACCCTGGGGGCGACCAGTCCGGCGAAGCTGAGCTTCGCCATGTCCGGTACGGTGTCTCGATCGGCGAAAACGTCGGAGCCGAGGCCGGCGAAGGAGCCGACATAGGCGATGAAGCGATCATCGGCTGGCCGGTCATGCTGCGCGATCGGTCGTGCGTCGGCCCAGGCGCGGAAGAACAGTTGCAGGAAGCGTCCGTTGAGCAGGTCGAGGAAACGCGGGAAAGCGTCATCCCGCATCAGCCACCAGCCGAGGCTTTCATCCGTGGTGGCGAGCGGCAGGGCGCCCTGTGGCCCCAGGAGACCGAGAAATTTGACAAGTATCCTGAGCCGGCCGGATTGGTCGTCGACTGCCGCGAGATTCGAGGCGGGAAACTCCAGATAGGGCACTTGGCCAAGGTCGACATATTCGTCGCGGCGCGTGGCACTGTCACCGATCCGCGGCCGATCCGGACGGGCCCGCTCCAGCTGGCGCAACGTATTGAAGAAATCGAACCTCCAGGGCTCCGCCTTCATCTCTTCGATCAGCGTCACAGCGGCCTCCGCGTGCCCATGCGCGGCGGCCACCGCATGATCTCGCCGCGTTCCGGCGTCGAGATGACCGTCTGGGTGAAGGTGTTGAAGCCCGAATAATCTGCGAAGAAGCGCTCAAGCACGGCGCCGAGCAAGAACACGCCGCTGCCTTCGAATGCTTTCTCGTCGAGCGTGACGGTGATCTCCAGACCCCGCGCCGCGCCGCTGCCCGTTCGTTCGCGCACCCGCCGCACCACCGGCCGGCTTTCGATGCTGCGCACGCCGCGGATCTTGCGTTCTGTGGCGTCGTCGAACTGGTCGGCGAACAGGGACAGCATTTCGCGCAACGCTCCGGCGTTCTTGCCGCCACCGCGCTCGACGAGGCCGAGATAGTTCAGGCTCAGCATGTTGATCAGCCGCCAGCTGACAATCCCGGAGTTGGCGATCTCGCTGCGGCTTCGCAACTGCGCGACCACGGGCTCGCGCGGCCGGGTGGGCCCCGCGACGCAAATCAGATCAAGGGAGGTATCGTCCAGCAGGCGGAAATCGGCGCCGCCCTGGCCGACCGGCAAATGCTCGGTCAAATGGCGATTGGAACACAACGCGCGAACGCTGAGCTCGGCGACGGAGCCTTCGCCACTCAGTTCGCCGGGCTCGAGCAGCGACAGGAACATGTCCGTGCCCGTGTAGTCGGAGGATGCGCCGTACGTTTTTTCTTCCACGGTGCGACGGCGAGGCAGCCGGCGGATGGTGAAATAGAGTCCTTCGACAGACCCGCTGGCCCGATCGACGGCCGCCGAATACAGCGGACGCACCGGCCGCTTGTCCTTTTCTGCCGGAAAATGAGCGTAGACGTCGAGCACTTGGTGCGGCTCGTATTCGAGATAGCGGCTGCGATCCGGCACGACATGGTACTCGTGCGTATTCGACTTGACGGGAATGCGATCGCTGGTCTTCTCGAACAGGTTTATCGCCGGCGCGGTATAGAGTTTGAAGACATCTTGACGCACCGCCGCCGCGAGCCTTGAATTGTTCTCATCGAAGGCGAAGACGATGTCGATCGATTTGCTGCGCAGCCGTGGCATCACGCTGCGAAGTCCGATCAGATTGATGCCGAGGAACTTGCGGGGGAACATGAAATATTCCCGCAACAGTTCCGAGCCCCGAAAGATCCGATTGTCGTTGGGAAAGAGCGACTCGTTCTCGTCGAAGCCAATCTGCTGCACGCAGTCATGAGGTGCAGGGGTCACCACCGGATCGCCGAAGTCGTCGAGATGGCGGAAGTAGACACCCCTGCAATTCGAGATCAACTGCTCATAGAGCGCGATGGCGTCGGATTCCGCGCCGGTCAGATAGATCGGGAGCTCGCTCACGCGGCAGCCGGCAAACCAGGTTTCCGGCTTGGTCCGGGCTTCCGCGTCAGGCGGTTCCTCATCGAGCCGGGCCGCGGTCCGATGCGTCAGCGACAGCCTCAATCCGGCGATGACGTCGCTGCCGACGGAAATCCCAAGCGCCTGCAGCGCGCCTGCCGTTGAGAAATACTCTGCGCCCGTGACGTCGAACGGCCAGAGCACGATATCGCGGCAAAGTCGGAATCGGCAGGCAAGGCTTCGTTCCCTTTCGCGGTAGGTGGCGTCGAAATAAGCGCCGCGTGCGATCTTTTTGCCGTCGCGCAGCGCCGGATCGGCATAAGGCGGTCGTGCTGCGACCAGCATGGCTGACGGGGTGGGGGCAAGATAGTTTGGAACCAGCTGCTCAAGCAGATTGGCAGTGAATTCCGGAAACTCGTGTTTGAGTTTGAGTTGAACACGGGCGGCGAGAAACGCGGTGCCTTCGAGCAGCCCCGTGATCATCGGGTCCGAGCGATCTCGAATCAAGCCGCCGAGGCGCTCTGCGATGCCAGGATATTCTTCGGCGAAATCGCTGGCATGCTCGTAGAGCAGTGAGAGTTCACGGTTATAAAAATCCAGGAATTCGCGATTCATGTTAAAGTCGGTTGATCTGGATGTCGCCGCTATCGAGTTCGACGTCGGCGACGAATTCCACGGGGACGTTGAGCGGCTCGGCCTTGAGGTCTGCGTGAACGATGAAGCGCAGCTTGAGCTGCTCAGGGACGACCGAACCGTCACGGCGGACCCGGATCGTCTTGCGATCGAGCCTCGGTTCATAAGTCGTTAGCGTTTCGCGCAGGGCATTGGCGAGTTCGTCGTCAGTGATCTCGTCGATCGATCGATGGGCGATATCTGGGAAGCCGTAATTCAGGACCGAGGTTCGCACGAAATCCCGGCCAGTCAGGTCCAGGGTCGATTCCAAAGCAATGGTATTGAGGAGCGTTTCGAGGTCATGGGAGACCTCGCGCCGAAGTAGCGTTTCCGAGATCGGAAAGCGGCCCGCGCTGCGCCGCCCGGCAATGACCCGCTCGCCGAACTCATCGCGCAGATTGAGCTTCTTGCGCGCATCGCGCGCTTCATGGGCCGCCCGGAAGGCCAGCATCAAT
This sequence comes from Bradyrhizobium centrosematis, assembly GCF_045571495.1. NCBI lineage: Bacteria > Pseudomonadati > Pseudomonadota > Alphaproteobacteria > Hyphomicrobiales > Nitrobacteraceae > Bradyrhizobium > Bradyrhizobium centrosematis. Next base: position 4,461,125 of record NZ_CP120703.1, on the reverse strand, counting down.
GGAGGAGAGAGTCGGTCCCTCTTCGGTGCAATGGTCATTTGCGGTCCCCATGACGCCGGCTCGGACGCAATTCGGTAGGCGCCAGCCGGTCTCCGAGACCGCCTCAGGAGGCGGACGGGCTCACGACGGTCGACCGAAAGGTACAATCAAGATTGTAAGGCTTGGCGCCGGTTCGCGCTATTGGCAACCGGCGCCAAGCAGGGGCCGATCAGGCCCATTCCTTATTGGCAGGAACATCCCAGCCGAACGTCGGTGAAGCTCCGGCGGCGCCTTTTTCCGTCTGGGTCTTGTAGGTCATCTTGACCTTCGCGAAGTTCAGGCTGACGTTTTCGGTCAGGCGGTCTTCACCATGCGAGCCGCCCGTCGATACGCTGCTGACCAAGACGTGTTTCATCTCGATCTTGAGATATTCCAGCGGATTTTCTCCGGCCTTGCGGACAGTGAGGATCGCGGTGTCGATGTGCTTGCCATTAGCGCAGACTTTGAACAGTTCCGGCGTTGCCTTGTCGACAAAATGCGTGAAGTGAAGATCCTGGACGCTGACCTTGCCGGCGCCGCCGCCCGAGCCGCTGTGGAAAGTGCCGGTCTGACTCTCACCGAATGACCAGCTCAAAATCTCGATTTCGTCCTTGTGCTTGTCGTCGAGCGACTCGCCCTTGATTGGATCGAGTTTCAGGAAGATGTCGACAGCCATAGCATAGTCCTTTCAAAAATCTGCATGTTTAAGGTTGCGATGCTGCGGCGTCAGGAGCTCGGGCCCGGCAGGCGCGAAACCAGACTGAGGCCGACGTCCATCGCCTCCAACTGAAAGTGTGGACGAAGAAAGAAGCGCGCGTTGTAGTATCCCGGGTTCTCCTCGTTTGCTATGACCTCTACCTTCGCAGCGGCCAGCGGCTTGCGCGCCTTCTGAGCTTCTGACGACAGGGCTGGGTTGGCATCAACGTACTCGTTGATCCAGGTCTGCAGCCAGACCGTCAGCTCATCCTTCTCCTTCATGGATCCGATCTTGTCGCGAACCATGCACTTCAGATAGTGCGCAAAGCGGGACACAGCGAACATATAGGGCAGTCGTGACGACAGGTTGTCGGACGCAGTTGCATCCACGCCCTTCTCGCCGAAATATTTCTTCGGCTTGTAGAGCGACTGGGCACCGATGAAGGCGGCCTTGTCGGTGTTCTTGCGATGGATCAGCGGGATGAGGCCCGCCTTTGCAAGTTCGTGCTCGCGTCGGTCGCTGATGGCGATCTCGGTCGGGCATTTCAGGTCGACGCCACCGTCGTCGGTCGGGAACGTGTGCGTCGGCAGATTGATGACTTCGCCGCCGGACTGAACGCCGCGGATTCGCGTGCACCAGCCGAACTCCTTGAAGGCGCGGTTGATGTTGACGGCCATCGCATAGGCGGCGTTGATCCAGCCATATTTGTCGCCAGTGTGCCCGTCGGTTTCCTCCTCGAAGGCGAACTCTTCCACGGGCTCCGACTTCGCGCCGTAGGGGAGGCGACCCAGGGCACGCGGCATGCACAGGCCGAGATAACGCGAGTCGTCCTGATCGCGCAGCCCCTTCCACGCGGCATATTCCGGCGTGTCGAACACCTTGCCGATGTCGCGCGGGTTGGACAGCTCGGTCCATGAATCCATTCCCATCAGCGTCGGCTCGGCGCCGCTGAAGAAGGGGGCGTGAGCGGCGCCTGCGATCTTGCTGAGATCGCGCAGCAACTGCACGTCGGTGGGCAGGTGGCTGAAATAGTAGTCGCCGATCAGGCAGCCGAACGGCTCGCCGCCCAACTGGCCGAATTCGTACTCATAGACCTGCTTGAACAGTGGGCTTTGGTCCCAGCGCGCATCGGGGTAGAGCCGCAGATTCCGATACAGCTCGTTCTTGGAGACATTCATCACCCGGATCTTGAGGTTGGCGTCCGTCTCGGAATTGAAGACGAGGTAGTGGAGGCCGCGCCAGGCACTTTCGATTGCCTGGAACTCGGGTGCGTGAATGATCTCGTTGATCTGCGCGGTCAGCTTCCCGTCGATCCGCGCGATCATCTCCTCGATGGTGTCGAGCACGTCCGATTTGATGACGCTCGTGTCCTTGAGCGCTTCTTGTACGAGTGTGGATACCGCATTTTCGACCTCGATCGCTGCGCGTTCGGTGCGCGGCTTGAAGCTTTGCTTCAGCAGAGCGGAAAATTCGTCTGCCTCGACGGTGCCAACCTGGGTGGTAGCTTCTTTATGAGCAGCTTCTTTTGCCATGGTCCCCATTCCTTCCCTTAGCTCTCGGTGCCAGGTTCGCTAGGCGCGCTCGCGCGCTCCCGCAGCGCAGCCATCAGTTGAGGATCGGCGAGAAGTTTCTTCAACTGGTCCTCGGCTGCCACCTTGCCATCCATGTAGCGCAGCAGATTGGCGAGCTGTTCGCGCGCCTCGAGCAGTTTGGCCGTCGCGGGCACCTGGCGTGCGACTGCCACCGGCGTGAAGTCCGACATCTTGTTGAAGCGCAGGTTGACCGTGAGCTTTTCGTCCGTCCCCTCGGTGAGACGATTGGCAACGCGCGCCGTCACACCGGGCTGGATAGCGGCCATGCGGTTGTCGAAATTGTCCATGTCGAACTCGAGGAATTTACGTTCCTCGACCTTGGTCTTCTCGACGCCCGGATTGTTGCCGGAGAGGTCGGAGAGGACGCCCATGACGAACGGCAATTCTATCAGCCGCTCCGCGTCGTAGGGATCTTCGTATGTGATGTGCACGCGCGGAGCGCGGTTTCGGCGAATGAACTTTTGACCGCTGTCTGTAGCCATGGTGTCCTCACTACGAAATCGCTTTTGACGCCGACGCGGGATCGACGAGGGCGCTTTGAATTGCGGTCGGCAAACAGCCTCGTGTCCAGTTAGTGCCCTCGAGCGAAAGCTCGGTTCAATGTGACCTGTCGATTGTTTTAAGCGTTCCCTCGGGCAAAACATCATCCAAAAGGCTGAGGAAGTCGCGTTGTGCGAGCTCTCGCGCGCGATCGAGCAAGAATGGGATGGGGCTGGAAGGCTCGGCGCTTCGGAAAAACGACGCCACCTTGGCCAGCAGGCCCAGGGCCTGCGCCCGGTTTTCCACTGAAAATACAACGTCTTGGTCGTTGCTATCGGCGCCCGCGGAGAGCGGGGCGGCAAGTTCCGCCATCCGTTCGATCGGCAAGTCGAAGACCTTATCGCGCCCGATGTTGATCGCGGCGCTCTCGACGTGCGAAGGCACGAGCATCCGCATGACTTCGATGAACGATTTGCCGATCATCTCCTGCGCTTGGCGCACGAGGAGCAGCGCCGGGTTGGATGGTTCCATTCGGGCAAAATAGTCGGTCACTGCCGCAAGCGCGGCGGAGGCTTGGGCGGAAGAAGCCAGCTCCCCGGGTGTGGCCAGCGGCGCCTGAGCTTCCACAGCTTCGACGCTCTCGCCGCTTGCCGCGACCACCGCGGCCGGATCGCGCAACGCGACCAGACCTGCAAGCCAGGCCGCCATGCCATTCGCCAAGCCGGAAACCCTGTCCAGGCTGACGGAAGGGCCCCCGTTCACCTTTTCGTGCCAGGTCTGCTTGATGCCCGAGATCTCGGCAGCGACTGCGGAGCATCGGGCGCTGGTTGCCTTGAGAGTATCGAGATCAGTCTCACTGACAATGCGCTCGATGGTTGCAGCGTCGGGCCCGTCGGCATCGCCCGCGCCCGCGGGAATTTCGCCCATTGCAACCTGATAGGCACGATAGTTGAGGGTGCCATGTCTGCGGTTCTCGATCAGGGGAAGGAACTGCAGCGGGTTGATGACCGTCGGGAAGACGTCGAGCGATTCGACCGTGACGGCGCGAAGCGCGTAGTCGCCGTCCTCGTCTCTTGGATGCACTGCTTCCCACTGCTCGTTAAGCAGTAAATTGGTTGCCTTCAGGCAGCAGAGGAAACCGTCGATATCGCGATTGAGGATGGAAAATTTAGCCAGCAGCATGTTCAGACGCAGGTCGCGGGTGCGCGCAAGCAGGGGCTTTGCGGCGGCAAACTGCCCGGCAAAATCGACCGCCTTTGGATCGAAGCGCCCACGCTCTCCATTGGCGTTGACGACGTCGAAGAACGACATCGGGAGTAGAGATTCCGCACCTGCGAAGAAGTTGAGATATTCGACGTCTCCTATGGCGTCGAGATCCGGACCGCAGGGATCGTCAGCGGAAATGGGCTGCGTCAGTAAAGCGACATCAAGCATACGGGGCCCATCCAACCGCTCGATCACGTCCCGCCCGCCAATGACGACATGCGGAGCACGCAGCGGATCATGATCCGATCATCTCTTGTAAGTGAGACACCCTCTGATCCTGGTTCATTCCGAGATCATGCCATTTTTGCGTGAACCGGCAAGCTCTTGTAGCCGACTACTTGATAGCGGGGGTGGCTCTTTGGGCCATTCGGATGGACGCGCGAGAGGACCTGCGCCGCGGCGGACTTGCCGGCGCGGCAAGTGGCGCGCCCGGGATTCCCGTGGTTGTCGTATGGCGTTTGATCAGCTCTGCGCAGCGGGTCATTCGATCGGAGGATGGAGTTTAGGCGCCACATGGGCCAGCTTAGTCAGGATACCCGTCTCTGCGAACTCAAGACACCGCTCGGCAAGGACGTTCTGGTTTTTGCCGGGTTCGAGGGCTCGGAAGGTCTCAGCGAATTGTTCGAATATCGTATCGAGTGTCTCAGCGAAGACGCCGACCTCGACTTCGACCGCGCGATCGGCCAGCAGTGCACGTTGACGATAAAGCTGCATGAAAAGGAGCGCGAGTTCAGCGGCATTCTGACCGAGGCCCAGTGGCTCGGAGTGAAGAACGACTATTTCAGCTATCGGATCGTGCTGAGGCCCTGGTTGTGGCTGTTGTCGCGCACCACCGATTGCCGGATCTTTCAGGACAAGAAGGCGCCCGACATCATCAAGGAGGTCTTCAACGAACGCGGCTTCACCGATTATGAATCCAAGCTGACCGAGGAGGGCTCTTGTCCGAAGCTCGAATATTGCGTTCAATATCGCGAGACTGACCTGAACTTCGTGTCCCGGCTGATGGAGCAGCACGGCATCTACTATTTCTTCAAGCATGAGGGCGGCAAGCACACGCTCGTGCTGGCGGACTCCAAATCCTCGCACAGCCCGGTCAGCGGTCTTGCCACGATCCCCTACATCCCACTGACGGGAGCCGATCGTCGCGGCGAGCAGCATATCTACGAGTGGGTCTCGGAGCGCCGGTTTCGCACCGGCAAGATCGAGCTCAACGACTACAATTACCAGAAGCCCAACGCGAAGATGATCAGCGACGCCAAGGGCACCGAGCATTACACCCGGTCGGAGATGGAATTCTACGACTATCCCGGCAAGTTCAAGGAAAAATCGGACGGCGAGCGCTACGCGAAGATCCAGCTTCAGGCGGAGCAGGCGATGGATCGCCGGCGGCGGGGCAACGGCGATGCCGTCAACCTGTTCCCCGGCGGACTGACGAAGCTCGAGAAGCACTCCAAGGATTCGCAGAATATCGAGTATCTCGTCGTGCGGTCCACGCATTCTTTCTCGGTTGAATCCTATCGCACCGGCGGCCCCAGCGACGCCGGGCAACACGTCTATTTCGGCAGCTACGAGTTTCTGCCGAGCGATCGGCCGTTTCGAGCGTTGATGCTGACGCCGAAGCCGAGGATCAACGGCATCCAGACCGCCAAAGTGGTGACCAAGGACGACAATTCGAGCGAGGAAATCGACGTCGAGTCGCTCGGCGAAATCTATGTCCGCTTTTTCTGGGATCGCAAGAAGAAGCGGTCGTGCCGGTTGCGCGTGGCCCAGGTCTGGTCTGGCAAACGCTGGGGCGGTCAGATCATTCCGCGCGTCGGACAGGAAGTCGTCGTCGAATTCCTGGAAGGGGATCCGGACCGGCCGCTGGTGATCGGCACCGTGTACAATGACGAATACAAGCTGCCTTACGACCTGCCGTCGAAGAAGACGATCGGCGGCCTGAAGTCGGACTCCACCAAAGGTGGCGGCGGCTTCAACGAGTGGAGCTTCGAGGACAAGAAGGGCTCCGAGAAGATCACGGTGCATGCGGAAAAAGACCATGACGTGACGGTGCGCGACACCGAGACGAGAACCATCGGCGAAGCTGCATTTGGCGGTGACACCCGCAAGACAACGCTCAAGAACGGCAATGACAAGCTGGACATCGAATTGGGCGGTCAGCACATCACGCTGGCCATGGATCAGTCCGTCACGGCAGGCCTCAGCATCACGCTGACGGCCAATGCGACCATAACTCTGCAAGTGGGCCCCAGCCAGATCATCCTGACCCCGGGCGGCATCGTCATCAACGCGCCGACGATCGCCATGACGGCGCAAGCCGCCATGGCGCTGTCGGCCGGCGGTCCGCTGGCCGCCCATGGCACTCCAACCGTTGTCGGCTGACGGCTATGGGTCAGGTTCGGTTTGGTACGGTTCAGGATCTGCTTCAAGCCTATCCCATGGCGCGCTACGATATTGGCAAGGCCGACGCCGACAAGCCATCGCTGGATTTCCTTCAGGAGGCTGCCGACGCGCGCAACTGGCACCAGGCCGTATCCTTCTGCGCCTACCTGCTCCCCAGGCGCGTGGCCGTTGCCTGGGGGTGTCGCTCGCTGCGACGGATGTTCGACCATTTCGACGCCAACGACAGCAGGTCGCTGGAGTTTGCCGAGACCTGGGTCCACCAATCGGATGAGCCATCACGGAACAAGGCGCTGGCCGTCGGCAATGCCAACGACCCCGAGCAGCCGGCGACGTGGATCGCGCTGGCGGCCGGCTGGTCCGGAGGAAGCGTGGTTCCCGCGGAATTTGCTCCGGTCGAAGCCAAGCCCGATCAGGCAGCGCGGGCGGTCCGCACCTCCCTGCTCATCGGCCTTTGCCGGCTGAGCCGCGACTCGCGGGACCGGATAATGACGGCATGCCTGAAGGATGGTATTCAATTAGCACGCGGCGAACCGCGCCCTCCACGCTAACGAGACGATGTGATGGTGCTTCGCTTCAATATCGAGAATGAAACGAATCTTCCGGATGGCGGACCTGTGTCATTTACCGTCACCGGCAGGCGTTCGGTCGATATTGGCCGGGATCGTCACCTCGACTGGACGCTGCCGGATCCGGCCCGGATGATTTCCGGAAAGCATTGCGAGGTGCACTTTCGCGACGGCGGCTATTGGTTGCACGACGTCTCCACCAACGGCACTTTTCTCAACGGCGCCGACCAGCGCATGCGAGGGCCGCACCGCTTGCGCGACGGTGACCGGCTCACGATCGGCCATTACATCATCGCCGTTTCGCTCGAGGACGAGGCCGGCGGGCGCGCGCCAAACCATGAGGCGCAACACCAAGCATCGCTCGCCCGGCAACACGCCGATTACGGAGAGCTCTGGACCCCCGATCGGGACGTGCCGCCGCCGATCGACCCGCAGCAGTTGAAGAAGCCGCGGGAGGCAGCGCGGCCCGTGAATCCGGAGTTTCTGGATTGGGCGGCGAGCGTCCCGGCGCCGGGTGTGGATCCTGTCCGGCGTTCGTCACCTATGCCTTCCTACCAGTCCTCTGCGCAGGACGACATGAGTTGGGCGGCCGGCCCGATTGCCACCCCGAGCCCCCAGGTCGAGCGCCCGCCCGCGGTGCCAACCCCGCGCCGGCCATCCGTGTGGACCGATGACGAACCAGCGGCGGCCCAGCCGGCGCAATCGCGGCATGCCGAGGCGTCCCACCCGCCTCAGGCGGCGGCGGAGGAGGAACCCGTCAGGGCCATGGCAACCGGCGGTGTCGAGTTCACGCAGGTGGTGGCGCGCGCTGCCGGGCTGCCCGACAATTTCTTTGCTCACCAGAGCGATGCTGAACTCGCCGAGCAGCTTGGCATCATCTTGCGCATGACCGTCGATAATCTGATGGCGCTGCTGCAGGCGCGAACCCAGGCCAAGCAGCTGACACGCAGCACCAGTCAGACCACCGTCCAGGCCATCGAGAACAATCCGCTGAAGTTCTCACCGAGCTCGGAAGAAGCGTTGCGCATTCTGTTCGGGCCGCGGACGCGCAGTTATCTCGATGCGCAACGCGCCCTGGCGCAGGCCTTCGGCGACCTCAAATCACATCAATTGAGGACGTATATGGCGATGCAGCACGCTGTCCATGAGCTGATCGCCAGAATCGATCCGACGCTGATGGCGCGCGAGCTCGAGCTTCAGCGCGGCGCAAACTCCTGGTTCGGATCGAACAAGAGCAAGCTCTGGGACGAATTCCTGACGCGCTGGAAGGCGCATCTCGGCCGCGATAACAGCGCGCCGATCGAGACCTTTATGTTGTATTTCGCCGACTATTACGATCGTGCCGACAAGGCTGATTCAAAGTGAATGACGGCGGCCGCGCGGTCGCCGACTAATTACTGAGTGGATGTGGGAATGTCTTGGTACAGCAAAGTTTTCTGGTCAGAAGGTCTGTTTCTGCGACCGCATCATTTGCAGCAGAACGACCGCTATATCGAACACTTGCTGGAAAAGCGCGTTCGCTACACGACGCCGTACCCCTGGGGTTTCGCCCAGCTCGAGATCGACAGGGATCTTACCGAACAGAGCAAGTTCGCGGTGCGCAACGCCTCCGGCGTCATGCCGGACGGAACGCCGTTCGACATTCCCGCCGATAGCCCCATCCCGGAAGCAATCGAAGTGCCGGAAACGGCCGCAGGCCAGATCGTCTGGCTGATGATGCCGGTGGCGGCGCCAAATACCCGCGAGGTCGATGAGGACCGCACCGACAGCGCCAGTCGTTATGTTCGGACGTCGGAGACCTTCATCGACTCGACCTCGGCGTTACGCATAGAGGAGGAGATCGACATCGCCTATCCGCGGTTGTCGTTCGAACTGCGCAAGACCAGCAAGCCCGGATACATGGGTCTCGGCATCGCGCGCATTCTGGAGGTGCGCGACAAGAACATCTTATTCGACGACAAATTCGTGCCGCCGATGCTGGCCTGCGCCGCGCATCCGGTCATCGATGGTTGGCTCAACCGCATCATCGGCTGGGTCGAGACCAAGCTCGACGAGCTCGCACGTTATGCAGTCGATCCGTCATCTGGAGGCGGCCTGCAGAGCGTCGACTATCTGGTGCTGCAAGTGCTCAACCGCACCATTCCCGTGCTGACCCATTTCCAGCGGTCCGGCAGCGTGCACCCCGAGCGGTTGTACGAGGAGTTGCTGAGATTCGCGGGTGAACTTGCGACATTCGCGACGGCGGAGCGCCGCGCGCGCAATTATCCGGCGTACGATCACGACGATCTGGAGAACGTGTTCACGCCCTTGGTGAGCGACATCCAGGACTTCTTGAGCGCGCGGCTCGGCCGGCGGGCGATCCGCCTGGAGATCATCGAGCGCGCTCAGAACGCCTTCGTATCGCCGATCCGCGATCGGGCGCTGTTCCGAACTGCGACCCTGGTGCTGGAGGTTGCCGCACGGCGGCCGCTGGTGGAAATCCAGAACGATTTCCCGCACCTGTTCAAGGTCGGGCCGAACACGAAGATGAACGAGATCGTGCACGCGAACCTGCCGGGTCTGACGTTGGTGCATCTGCCGACGCCGCCGCCGCATATCCGCGCCATCACCGATCACGTCTATTTCTATCTCGATCGCAAGTCGCCGCTGTGGCCTGAGTTCAGCACCGCGGCATCGATCGGAATGCACTTTTCCGGCGATTGGCCGGAGCTCGAGCTGTACCTTTGGGCCATCCTGGAAGACAGGCCATGAGCGACAGGGACAAGCCGGTCAATCCTTTCGGTCGGGGCGAACGGACGATCATTCGTCCCAACCCTGGCGGAAAGTTGCCGCCGGCGCCGACCCCTCAACCTCCGGCGGGCGAGCTACCTGCGGCACGTCCGGCCTATTCGCCATCGCCCGTACCCTCTCGCGACACGCCGGCACCGCCATCATCCTTTTCTCCCGTCCCGCAGGGCGCGAGTTACGCCGCCCCGCCTGTCAGCCATCCGACCGAGGAATGGATCTCGACGCCTGCGCAAAACCAGGCGCCGCAGCCCATATTGCCGCCCGGACCGCCGCTGCGCGTCGACGATCTGGTCGCGCCAAATGCCAATCCGGTGATGCGCGCGGCGGGCCCATTGCTCCAATTGCTCGGCCGCTTGCGGGTGGCGCTCATGCGTGCGTCGTTCGCGAGCCTGATGGAGCAGGTCGCCGACGCTATCAAGTTCTTCGAAAAGGATATCCGCTCGGCGGGCATTTCCGAGTATCAGGCCAACACCGCGAAATACATTCTGTGCGCCACTGCCGACGATATCGTGCAGCACATCCCGACCGAGGAACGCCACGTCTGGACGCAGTATTCGATGTTGAGCCGGTTCTTCGGCGAACGGGTCGGTGGCGTGCGCTTCTTCGAGATCCTCGACCATCTGAAAGTTGATCCGTTGGTCAACTATCCGGTGCTCGAACTTCAGCACGCCTGCCTGGCGCTCGGCTTCCAGGGCATTCACCGAACCTCGGCAGGCGGACTCGCCAACCTGCAGCTGATCCAGCGGAACCTCTACGAATTGCTGCGCCGGGTCCGTCCGAAAACGATGAGCGACCTGTCGCCTAACTGGCGCGGGCAGGCGCTGGCGGGGCGCCGGCAGCGTCTGCGCGTTCCCGTCTGGTTGGTCGCGGCGGTGGCTGCAGCGCTGCTGACCGGGTCCTATTTCGTCCTGCGGACGCTCTTGGCCGGCCGGGCGGAGAATGCTGCCGAGGTCGCGCACGCACTCCATCCGGACGGTCCGATCGAGCTAAAGCGGCGCGTCGTTGCTCCCCCGCCACCGCCGCCACCTCCGCCGCCACCGGACCGCATCACCCAGTTGCAGCGCATCCGGAACGCCCTGGCGAAGGAGAACACCGTCTGCGCCATGACGGCCGACCAGACCGCGAGCTTCATCGTGATCAGGGTCTGCGACCTGGCATTGTTTGCCTCGGGTCAAGCCACCATCCTCGACGGCTTCAAGCCGGTCGCGCTCCGCGTCGCGGCAACGCTCGACAAGGAGCCAGGACGCCTCCGGGTCGTAGGCCACACCGACAGTTCGCCGATCCGCACCGTCCGCTTCCCGTCGAACTTCGAGTTGTCGGTCGAGCGCGCCAAGGCGGTTGCCGCCGCGCTCAAGCCTGGCCTGACCGACGGTTCGCGCATCGACATCGAGGGCAAGGGAGCCGATGCGCCGATCGCCAGCAACACGACACCCGAGGGGCGCGCCAAGAATCGGCGCGTCGAGATCTTTATCGAACGCAGTGAATAGGCCGACACCGCGGGCTCTCGCGGTTTGCGACAGGTACGGTTAGATGCTTGCCAAGGACATTATCCGCATCATTCTCTACGGGGTCGGGCTCAGCTCTCTCGGAGCGGTGATCTACTTCGCCGGTCCATTCATCGCGTTCGGCGATTGGCGGCCACTGGAGAACCATATCGTCCGCCAGATCGCTATTCTGCTGCTGACCGCGGCCGTGGCAGCTGTCGTCGGTCTCAATCTGTTCAAGCGGCGCAAGAATGCCAAAGAGATTGCCGATGGTATCGCCGGTGCGGATCAACCGGTCAGCGACGAGCCGGTGCTCAAGGAGCGCATGAAGGATGCGCTCGCGACGCTGAAGATCGCCAGTGGCAACAAGTCCGGTTATCTCTACGATATCCCCTGGTACATCATCATCGGTCCCCCCGGTGCCGGCAAGACCACGGCGCTGGTCAATTCCGGTCTGAAATTTCCGCTCGCGCGTGGAGCGACGCCTGCGGCCATCGCCGGGGTCGGCGGTACCCGCTATTGCGATTGGTGGTTTACCGAGGAAGCCGTGCTGATCGATACTGCCGGCCGCTACACCACGCAGGATTCCAACAGCAAGGCCGACAAGGATAGCTGGCTGGCCTTCCTGGACATCCTGAAGAAGAGCCGGTCTCGCCAGCCGATCAATGGCGTACTCGTCGCCATCAGTATCGAAGACATACTGACGCTACCGAAGCAGGAGCTCGCACTTCACGCCGATGCCATCAGGATGCGTCTGCTCGAATTGCACCAGAGGCTCAAGGTCAGCTTCCCGGTCTATGCGCTCTTTACCAAGGCCGATCTCGTCGCCGGATTCACCGAATATTTCGCCTATCTCGGCGAGGCCGGCCGCCGTCAGGTCTGGGGTGCCACGTTCCAGACCGCCGACAAGACCCAAAATCTGGTCGGACAGATCCCGGTCGAGTTCGACCATCTCCTGGAGCGCCTGAGCGAGGAAACGCTCGATCGTCTGCAGGACGAGCCGACGCCGCAGCATCGCGTGCAATTGTTCGGTTTCCCGGCGCAGATGGCGCGGCTCAAGCCGCAGATCCACGACTTCCTCAACCAGATCTTCGAGCCGACGCGCTATCACGTCAATGCGAACCTGCGCGGGTTCTACTTCACGTCGGGCACACAGCAAGGCACGCCGATCGATCAATTGATCGGATCGTTGGCGCGCACGTTCGGCGCGGAGGAGGTCGGCTCCGGATCCTATTCCGGCACGGGCAAGAGCTACTTCCTGGCAGATCTGATTTCCAAGGTCATCATCGGCGAGGCCGATTGGGTCTCGACCGACCGTGCCGCGGTACGCCGTGCGCTGATCCTGAAGACCGCGGCGCTGTCCTTGATCGGGCTGGTCTCGATCGGGCTGATCGCCGCGTGGCTGACGAGCTACAAGCGCAACTCCGATCTGATCGAGCAGAGCCTGCAGGCGGACAGTGAATATGCGAGCGCCGGAGCGCCGGTTATCAAGGAGACGCTGATCGCCGATCGCGATCTCGACAAGGTGCTGCCTCTGCTCTACCGGTTGCGCAATGCACCGGCGGGCTATGCATCGCGCAACGAGTCGGTGCCTCTGTCGGCACGCTATGGGCTCAGTCAGCACGCCCGGCTGCTATCCCCTGCGAAGGCAGCCTACCATACGGCGCTCGAGCGCATGTTCCGGCCGCGCCTTCTCTATCGCCTGGAGGAGCAGCTCAACGCGCGGATCAACGAGCCGGCCTTCGTTTACGAGGCGCTGAAGGTCTACCTGATGCTTGGTGGCCTGCAGGCGCCGGACCGCGAGCTGATCCGCTCATGGATGCAGCGTGACTGGGCGGACAACCTCTATCCCGGCGCGACGAACGCGGAAGGACGACGTCTGCTCGACGAGAACCTCGTTGCGATGTTCGACCTCGAGACCGAGCAGCCGCCGCTTGTTGAGCTCGACGGCAGATTGATCAAGCAGGCCCAGAGCTCGCTGGCGCGCCTCAGCGTCTCGCAACGCGCCTACGAATTCTTGAAATCGGAGGCGCGTGCGTCCTCGGCTGGCGACTGGATCGCCAGCCGGCGCGGTGGTCCGGACATGGCTGTCGTGTTCGAAACCACGACCGGGCAACCGCTCGATGCGCTGCGTGTGCCCGAGTTCTTCACCTATTCCGGCTTCCATCAGAAGTTCGTGGCACGGTTGCCCGGATTGTCGGAGCGAATGAAGCGGGAACGCTGGGTTTTGGGCGATGCCGGTCAGCAGTCGGCCGTCGACCAGCAATATGACAACCTGACGGGCGATCTGCTCAGCATCTATTCCAACGATTTCGTGACGACCTGGCGAACGGCACTTGGAAGCCTGCGCCTGAAGAAGCTGCTCGCCGATAAGCCCAAATACGAGGTGCTGCGCGCGCTTTCCGCGCCGACCTCGCCGATGCGGCAGATCCTGGAATCGGTTCGCGACGAAACCACGCTGACAAAGGAACGCCCGAAGACGGCGGCGAATTCCGCGGCACCTGCGGCTGCTGCGGTTCCACCGGCCCCGGCACTCTTCACCAATGCCCAGGATGGCCCCATCGGCGCGACGATCGAGGCACAGTTCAAGCCTTACCACGCCGTGCTCGAAGGCGAGAGCACGCACCGGCCGATCGATTCGACCATCGCCAACTTGAACGACATCGCACAGAACCTGACGCTGATGATCGAAAATCCGCAACTGACCGCGCAGGCGACCGCCGCGCTTCAGTCCCAGGTTGCGGCCCTTCGCAACAATGCCTCGCGCATGCCGCCGCCGTTCTCCGACATGTTGCGAGCGGCGGCTGCGGAATTCGAAGGGAGCATCGCGGCCTCGACCGCGGGACAGATCCTGCAGACGCTGCGTGATCAGGTGACGCCCGCCTGCCAACAGACGGTGACCAACCGCTATCCGTTCGTCCGGAGCAGCAACCAGGAGGTTCCGCTCGCCGACTTCGCCAAGGTCTTCAGCCCGAACGGGATCATGGATAAATTCTTTGCGCAGTATCTCGCGCCCTACGCCGACACGTCTCGGTCCGAATGGGTCTGGCGGAAGGAAAGCCCCGTCGGACGATCGTTTTCTCCGGATACGCTCAAGCAATTTCAGAATGCCGCCTATATTCGTGATGCCTTCTTCCAGACAGGCGGCGCCGTGCCGGCGGTATCGTTCGCAATCCGGCCGCCCGGTTCAGCCGGACCGGGCGTGACCGTCAAGACCGAGATCGGCGGTACCACGATCACGGGACCGACCAGTCCCGGACCGGCCACGTCATCCTTGTTCGGCGGCCCGCAACCGGCGCCTGCGCCACAGCCGCAGAGCAACGCGCCGACGACGGTTTTGTGGCCCGGTCCGTCGCCGCGAACGGCGATTTCCGTCAGCAACGACACGGGTCCGCCTTCCGTGCTCGAGCGAACCGGTCCCTGGTCGTTGTTCCGGATGCTGGAAGCAGGTTCGCTGGTGGCGAAGGCGGAGACGGCCAGCGCGACTTTCATCGTCGCCGGGCGCGAGCTGAACTATCAGATCTCGACCGGATCGTTGCGCAATCCGCTGAACATGTCAGTGCTCCGGGAGTTTCGTTGCCCGACGGGAATATGACGATGCGTTGCGGTTTATTCGGCAAGATCGGCGCAAAGCGCGACTTCATCGCAATCGCGACCCCGCGCGGCTTCCTTGAAGCATGGGAGCCCTGGCTGCAGGCTGCGCTGTCCGCAAGTCGCCACCGACTGGGCTCGGATTGGCGGCAGGCGTTCGTTACCGCACCGGTTTGGCGATTTTGGCTCGGCGCAGCGATCTGCGGTAGCTCGGTCACAGGGGCGATCATGCCATCGCTCGACGGGGTCGGGCGGTACTATCCACTGACGCTGCATGCAGTGGCGCGCGAAGGCGAGGTGTTGGCCCCACCGAACATCGATCCGCAGGATGAATGGTTCGGGCAAGCGGAGGCGTTTCTGCTTTCGACCTTGGATCAGGCCGCAACCTTCGAGCAGATATCCGATGCACTGGATCGTCTTGAGGCGCCGCGAGTGCGAGAGGCCGCGGCCTGCGGCCCATCAATCACGTCGCTTGGTACCGGCGCGGTCGCAACTGGTTCGGCGGCCGATGCATTCGCGGGAACGTTTGCTGCACTTTGCGCCGCCGCCCCGGACGTCTACGCCGCGGCCAGCTTCTGGTGGACGGCCGGAGGCGAGGGATTTCCGTCAATGGCGCTGAGCTACCGCGGATTGCCGGATCCGTTTCACTACGCGATGCTGTTGACCGGGGATCTTGCTTCGGCCGGACCGGGGACGGGATGACGCGCGATGACACACGTCCCAACCTTATTCGATGTCGGTAGTGTCACTCACGCCGGGCGCGTGCGTGAGCGTAACGAAGATTCTTTCCTGGTACGTACAGATGTCGGCCTCTGGGCTGTGGCCGACGGAATGGGCGGTCATGAGGCCGGTGATCTCGCCAGCCGCATTGTGGTGCAATCGCTTGACGCGATCGGGACGCTTGAGTCCGCCGCCGATCTGCTGGCGGAATGCGAGGTGCGGCTGTTCAGCGCAAACCAGCAGATCCTGGCGCTCAGCCAGGAGCGACAGGGGGCCACGGTTGGAACCACGGCGGCGGTTCTGCTCGTTCGCGAGGGTTACTATGCCTGTGTTTGGGCAGGCGACAGCCGGGTCTATCTGATCAACCGCGGGATGATCAACCAGGTGTCGCACGATCATAGCGAACTTGAGGAGCTCATCGCCGAAGGCGCGCTGTCGCGAGAAGACGTGAAGGATTGGCCGAACAACGCCATTACGCGCGCTGTCGGCGTCGCCGACGATCCGGAGTTTGAGGTGGTGACCGGCCCGGCCGCGCCGGAAGATATCTTCGTGATCTGCAGCGATGGCTTGACGAAGCACCTGAAGGACGAGGAGATCCTGCAGCATGCGGCGACGCGGCGCGCACAGGCGGCTTGCGATGACATGCTCGCGCTGGCTCTCGACCGCGGCGGCCTCGACAACGTGACCATCGTAGTTGTGCGGCTGCTCGCGCCACAATCACGTGAGCCAACAAGATCGCCGCTCGATTGGAAATCACAATGATGACCCCGAACGATCCGTTCCGATCGTCCTACAGAGGCGTGCCGACCGGCACCCGCCTCAACGGCATCTACGAGATCGAAGCGATGATCGGCGCCGGCGGCATGGGTGAAGTCTATAGATGCCGCGAGATCCAGACCGGATCGCCCGTTGCGGTCAAAATGCTGCTGCCCGATATGGTCGAGAACGAAGCCGCTCTCGCGCTGTTCCGGCGGGAGGCCGCCGCGCTCCACAATCTGCCGCACGACGCCATCGTTCGCTATTTCCTGTTCACGGTCGAGCCGGTGCTGCAGCGACCATATCTCGCGATGGAATTCGTGAACGGCCGCTCCCTCTCGAACATGCTCGAGGACGGACCGTTGACCCTCGAGGCGCTGATCAAGCTGATGCAGCGCGTCGCATCGGGACTGCATGCCGCCCATGAGCACGGCATCATCCATCGCGACGTTTCGCCGGACAATATCATTGTGCCGCTCGACGACGTCAGGCGGGCCAAGCTCATCGACTTCGGCATCGCCCGATCGACCCAGATGGGGGACAAGACCATTATCGGCTCGGGCTTTGCCGGAAAGGACAATTACGCGTCGCCGGAACAGGTCGGACTCTACGGCAACGAGGTCACTGCCAAATCCGATGTCTACAGCCTCGGGCTCGTCCTGTTCCACGCGCTGACCGGGCAGAAGCTCGACATGGGCGGCAGCCAATTTCAACTGGTGGAGAAGCGCCGGCGCGTACCCGATCTCGGAGCGGTGGACATGCGCATCCGACCCTTGCTGGAACGGATGCTGCAGCCTGATCCGGCATTGCGTCCGAGCATGGCGGAGGTTGCGAACTGGGCGCTGGCTGGTTCGGCTGCGGCATCACCCGCGCCAATGTACGGATTTGATCCGCTGTCGCGCCCGGAAGGCAAGGCGCCGGCGCGGCAGGACGGGCCACCATCGGCGTGGAAACGGAGTTTCTGGCGCGGGGCTGGCCTGGCGGCGGTCTTGCTCCTGCTCGGAGGAGGAGGATGGGCCTTTTACAAGTTGATCTGGTCGGCTCCGGGCGCAACCGTGTTGCCGCCACCTCCGAAGCTTGCTGGAGGAATGGGGCCGCCGAAGGCCGAGCCAGCTGCCCCGCAGGGGGGACGCCAGGAGCCGGTCGCGCTGCCGGTGCCGCCGACGGTAACGCCGTCTCCCACACCCGACAGGGCTGCGCGAACCGATCGCATCCGCAAATACGTGGCGCAATATTCCGGCGGCGACTGCTTCTTCATCCTGCCGGTCGCTGTAAGCCAGAATGCTGCCGTCATCGAAGGCTTCGGGTCCTCGACCGCCCCGTTCGATGCTTTCGACAAGGCGTTCCGGCGTGAACAAGGCTTTGAGGCTTCGGTCGGCGTCAGGCAGGTCACCCCGGCGCAATGTCCGGCGGTCAAGTTCTTGAGCGAGGTCGGGAGCGATCAGGCGCGAGCGCCGCGGATCAACCTGTCGGCGACAGAGTTAAAGGCCGGGGAAACACTCAACGGTACGATTGAGAACTTCGCCAACCGCGTCGTGGAACTGCTGATGGTGTCAGATCGCGGCGAGGTCCAGAGCCTGAGCTATCTCTTGAAACCTGGCATCGACTCGCTTTCTTTTTCGCTCCCGCCAGCACGCGGGAGCGGGCCGCAGCTACTGCTGGTGGTGGCGACCCCGCAGGTCCTGGATTCCCTGCGCCAACCGAAGCCGACCGCTGCCGACACGTTCTTCCTGCAGGCGCTCAGCGAATCTCAGCGCAACAAGGTAGCCATCACAGCAGCCGCACGTTACGTGCTGCTCACGAATTGATCGGCACGCTCAAAACGTTCCGATGATCAGGATCTTCAGGTCGGCATCCGGCTTGAAATCGATTGAGGTATATTCAAGCGTGCCGCCGGTGGAGGAAGCCTTCAGCCGCCCAGGACAGAAACTCACCAGACGGTCGCTGCCGCCTGGATCGATCGTCAGCTTGAACGACCGGATCGGACCGGCCCAATTCGCTCCGGTTTTCAGCACGTATGATATGCGCCGTTCCTGCAGCTTGCCGGTGTTGGCCGGGTTGCTGCCCGCGCGCTTGTCGAGCTCTGCGAGGAACGCGTCCTGAATGCAGTACTCTCTCCGGTAGCGCTGAACCTCCCGACTGAGAGCGCTGCTGCGACGCAGGCTAGAGCGTAGGATAGTGTCCGGACTGGAGCCGACGCTCGGCCGATACTGGTGTTCAACGGTGACGGTGCTGGCGGCCGGAAACACCTGCTGACGGACCGCCGAGGTCTTGATAACCCAGCCGGGCGCATATTGCTGGCGACCGTTGTCACTCCTCCCCGCAGGCAGCAGAAGGCCGTCGTCCACGAGCCGAGTTCGGGTCGCCTCTGGCAGGTCAGCCACCCGGATTTCGCGGTCGCCGATCGGTAGCAGCGGCAATTTCAGTTCACGCAGCAAGGCGCTGACATCCTTGTTGCCGACCATGGCCCGCTGATCAATGGTCAGTGGCGCCGGGTTGCCATCGAGCCTGGTCGTGAAGTCGACGAAGTTGACCGGATCATTTGACGGCAGAGCAATGTTCTCGGATTCCGAGAGGTCGATGTCGGGTAGCGGAAAGGCGACGGTCAGGGTGATCGGCTTGGTGGTGACATTGGTGAACTGGTAGCGCACCGTGACGCTGTCGAGTGCGATGCGAAGGTTCTCGCTCTCCATGGTCACGTCACTGGTGCGTACGAATTGGAGCCCTCCGATTGATAATTCCGCGGCCGAATCGTTGGCTCGGGCCGGCCACATCGTCGCAACGAACAACGCCAATGCCAAAGCCAAAGCCGATATTCGGGAAGACGGTTGGGCAGGGGAGGCGTTCACTAGCTTGTCTCCATGTGGCGGCGCAACATATGCCGGTTGCGGCCCGTGTGCCTCATTCGATCGGCTGATAGAGATCGCCCCATTCGGATTTCCAGACCCCTTCCGGGTCGCACACCACCACCGCCAGCTTCAAGTCGTTCGCCAGTCGGATCGCGCCACGAAAGGCGTCCTGCGCCGGCAATTGAGCACTGGTCTGGTCGGTGGTCAGTCGTCCCCCGGTCGCTGCCGCCGGCAGCACGATTGATCCGGACGCACCGTCATGGTCGCGCTTGAGGACCAGCGTGATTGCGTCAGACTGGATTTCATTCACTTGCTCAAATCTGTTTCGGGCCATGGTTTGCACCGCAGGCTGAAGAGGGTAGGACGATCACCCTCCAGTGATGGAATTGAACGGGATTGAGATTACTCACCACTAATTGAAGCGCCGCGTTACCGGCATATGGGATTAGTCGATCCGGCGCGGCGATCGGTTCGGGGTGCATTGAACATGCTTCGTCCAAAGCGTTGGATCAGGGTCGTCGTCCTTGGCGCCGGGCTCCTCGGAACCCAGGCCCGCGCTGACGATACTGTCGTACGCAGCTTTGGTAGCGGCTCAGCTGGTTCGATGGTCGGCATTGTCCCGGCCAGCGAGGACGTGGAACTCGGAGGTCCGCAGGCGATCAGCGTCGACGGTCAGGGCAACCTGTTCGTGCTTGACCAGATCAATGGCCGCATTCTCCAGTTCGATCCCAAACAGCCGAATTCTGATCCAGACGTCCTCAGAATGCCGCAGGACGTTCAGCCGACGGACCTCGTCGTCCGCAACGATGACATCATGGTTTGGGACGGCGGCGTGCGGACACTGAAGGCGGCGGCGGGACAATCCACGCGCGGACTGGGCGGCGACGTGATCCAGCTCGAGGAGGTATCGAGCCGTGGCGTGGACGATCGGCTTGCCGTCTCCGCTTTTGCCCAGATGGGTTCGCAGGCGCCCGGCAGCGCCGCCGACTTGCTCGACCAGAACACCCGCGCGGCCATCATCAAGACGACGCGGCAGCCCGACAGGCAATATGTGGCGTCTCGGGGCAAGGGCTCCGTGATCGCCGATATCATTCCGGACAAGGGCAATGCGAGCGTTCGGGTCGAGATCCAGACCATGGTCTCCAACGAGACGATCGGTCAACTCGCCCTCCGGGTTCGCAACCAGCTCGGCGCGGTGGAATTCCTCGAGATTGATAACAGCGACCGCTTTTACGTGCTGGCGGAAGACATTCCGCCGTCGGGCAAGAACGCCTCCACGTTCGTGGCGCGCTACGCCGCGAACGGACGTCTGGAGGGAATTTATGAGCTTCCTCTCGAAAATGCGCCGTTGACCAGACGGTTCGTGACGGTCTCCGGCGACGGCGACGTCTATTTTCTACGGACCAAGCCCGACGGCATCGACGTGGTCGGCGTCGGTTTCAGGCCTCTCAACAACGTGTCGATCATCGACGTGCGGCCGTCGCGAACGGCAGCTGCGCCGGCACCGCAAACCGGCGTGGTCGTCAACACGTCGGCTGCGGTGAGGCCGTCCAATCGACAACAGGCGATCGAGACCGCGTTTGCGTTCGAGGGCATCCAGTGGAAGCTCACGCCGGCGAACTACGGCAGCGATCCCGACAGCCAGTGCAGCGGCTTCAGCCGTGTCCGGCGGCCCTGGTATTTGCAGGGCAAGGTGAACCAGGAGGTGCGCGGCGTACCCTATTGCTGGGGCTGCCACGGCTCGCTTGCGAACTTCCGGCAGCGGATCGAGAGCGGAACGCTGGCCGGCAATGTGTGCACGCGCAACGCGCCGCGGCCGGATGTGGCTGGCGTCGACTGTTCGGCCTTCGTCAGCGCCACGTGGGGGCTCTCCGTCCACTACACGACTGCCGCAATTCCCGCGATTGCAGCCCCGGTGGAAAATCCGTGGGACCTGAAGCCTGGCGACGCATTGAACAAGCCGGGCTCGCACGTGATGTTGTTCCTGCGATTCACGCCCGATCGCAAGGCCGAGGTGATGGAATCCTCGACCGGCGGCTGCAACGGCCGGGTCTGCCGCAATGTCTATCCGCTGGCGAGCCTGCTCTCGCGCGGCTACGTTCCGGTCCGCTTCAAGGCCTTCGCGGACGACCAGGCAACGGTTTCTGCAAGCGCCTATCCCGAGACCGAACCACAGGCGGGGCGCAAGACGGCGAGCAAGAGGCGCTGAACCGGCTGTGTCGTTCGCGCTACAGAATGGGTAGGCAGGATGTCGAGGTGGCTTACGATGCGAATGCCCAGGCGGCGCGAGTGGAAGATCGGGCGGCTATGCGCAACGATCGGTCTGGCCGGGTTGATCGGGTTGACGGCCCCGCAGGCGCGTGCCGCCGGCGGCTTGGCGATCAGCAACCCAGAGGGAGCGGCGGTGCGCGCGCTCGTCATCGGGATTGATGACTATCAGAACGTACGCAAGCTGAAGGGCGCGGTTGCCGACGCCACTGACATTGTCGACAGCTTGAAATCGATGGGGGTCGGCGACGTCGTCGAACTCGTGAACGCACAGGCCGACAGGGCGAGCGTTTTGCGCGAAATCAGTGCGCTGGTGGAGCGGACCGGGAACAACGACCTCATCTTCCTGTCGATCGCCGGTCATGGCACCCAGGAACCGGAGCGCATCAAGGGCTCGGAGCCGGACGGGATGGAAAACGTGTTCCTGCTGCCGGGCTTCGCAACCACGCCGACCGGCTCCGTCGAGCGCATTCTGGGGAGCGAGTTCAACCATTTCATCCGGCAGTTCGAATTGCGCGGAGCGAAGGTGATCTTCGTGGCTGACACCTGCCATGGCGGCGGCATGGTGCGCGATATCGATCCGCGTGCCGCCGAAATGAGCTTCCGGCAGGTGCCGCGCTATACATTGCTGGTCGACGAACTGAAGCCGGTCTCTGATAGTAACGATCCGAAGTCCGAGCTCGACCTCGACCGCACGGCGTTCCTGGCCGCGGTGGACCGTTATACGAAGGCGCCGGAAGTCCGCATTCCCGGCGTCGATGGTCTTCGCGGGGCTCTCAGCTATGCAGTCGCGCGTGCGGTGGAAGGGAGCGCGGACATCAATCACGATGGGAAGGTGACGCTGAAGGAGCTCTTCAGCAATGTTCGGCAGGTGGTCTATCAGCTATCGGACCAGCGCCAGAACATCGTGACGATCTCGTCGCCGGCACAGGCACCGGAGACCGAGGTTGCCTTCGGCTTGACGCGCGGCGTCGTCTTGATTCAGGGGCCGGCCGCACGAGCAGCCTCCGGCTCTGCCGGGACCGGCGCGCCCACCGAGGCCCAGGCATCCCCGCCGCCGGCTGTTACGGCCAAGGCATCCACCGCGCCGACCCTCGCCGCGGCCCCGAACAAGGACCTTCCGATCGGCGAAACGCCACCGCTTCGCCTCGCTTCGCCCATTCGGCTCGCGGCGCTCGACGGCAAGACGAGCTACTTTGCGAGCGTGACGACAAAGGATATTCCCGTACAGGCCGTCCAACCCACGGACAACCCGGACCTCATCTGGGATCCTGTATCGCACGATGTGATCGCATGGGGCGACGTGGTTGCGTATGGGATGGACGTTGCCGGTCTGTCGACCGTTGTTGACCGCACTGCGGCCATTCGTGAACTCAAGCGTATCGCGGTTCGCTCGCCTCAGATGATGCGCATATGGCCGGACGACCGCCAGCAGCGTGCCGGTCAAACCGTCCAGGTCGACCTGTCCGATGTGGCATCGAGGGCCGTGTTGTTGTTCAACGTGTCCGGCGACGGCACCATCCAGATGTTGTATCCGGTGGGCTCCGATCCTGCATTGGCCCGATCAGCGAGCTTGCGGCTGCCGCTGAAGGTCGGTGAACCCTTTGGTGCGGAACAGATCGTTGCAGTGACGTCGCAACAGCGCATGGTCGACCTCGAGACGGCGTTGATACAGCTCAACCGGCGCCGCGCCTCGGGCCAGATGATCAAGAGCCTCGAGCGCTACTTGCCCGCGGACGCCCGGATCGCCTCGATCGGCTTCTTCAGTGCTCCCTGAGGAGAGCAGCCGGTGCGGTCTTTGCAGCTGATCCACCGGCAGCGACCCTGGCTCGCAATGCTTTTGCTACCGCTGCTGGTCGGTGGGGGAGCCGCCTGCGCGGCACCGCTGCCGTCGCCAGCGCCGTCTGCCCGCACGCATGAATGGTGGCTTTGGCCCGTGCAGGCGGTGCGTAGCCAATCCAATGCGGCAGGTGTGTCGCTCCAGATCATGCCAGGCCAGACCGTCACTGTCGGCAGCAAGGTCTCGTTTGGCGTCACCGCCAGGAAACCCGGATATCTCATTCTGGTCGATGTCGATGCGGAAGGACGGATGTCCCAGATTTTTCCGACTCCCGAGCTGCTGGCGCAGTCCGACGGCCGCGACATCAATCTCGTCAAGCCTGGCGTCGAATTTGTCGTTCCGAGCCCGGCTGCACGGCAGAAAGGTTTTGAGTACGTCGTCGCACCGCCAGCAGGATCTGCAGTGATGATCGCGATCCTGAGCGAGCGACGTGTCCAGCTGGTCGACTTGCCGGACTTGCCGCGCAAGCTACAAGATCAAGCCGCGGCACTGAGCTATCTATCGGCCTGGACCAGTGAGCTGCGCGTGCCGGACAACGCCAGCGGCAGGCTGTTGCCGAACAATTGGTCGTTCGACGCCAAATCCTATTCCATCAAGTAAACTCGTGCGGATAAGCCGCCAGCATCAAAGCTTGCTGAGGCGGCTGAAGAAGCCGCCCCGGGCGATCATGTAATGAATGTCGTTGGGGAAGGGAAATGCGCTGCGAACATTGGAAATCGCGCGTTGGAGAAACTCGCCACTCGAGGATGCGGACTTCTGGTGCGACCGTGGTTGGTCGGCGACCTGAGGGATCATGAACCGATCGACGAAAGCTTCGTCCAGATCGTTGACTCTGACCATCTGACCGAAGGCCGGGAACAGATCGTAGTGACCTACGCTCACGCGCAGGTTCTTGAGGGCAGGGCGCTGAGGCTGCGCTTGATTGCCGTCGGAGGTCGCCAGCCCGCGTCCTATCAGATCCAATTTCACGGACTGCGGCAGCGTTGATGGACCGTACACGATTTCCAGCGCAGCGCCGCTCTGTCCAGACAGCCACTGGTACCAGAAGGTCGCATCGTCAGGTCGCGCCTTGGCGCCGTAAAGACAGTCAAATCCCCAACAAGCAGTCAGCTTGGCCTGATATTTTCCGAGAGTTCCGACCAGATTGCGCATGCCGTTGCCACCGCCGGAGTGACAAGCGATGATGAGCTTGCCAATCTGGAGTTGAGGAATGGACGTCGAAGAGCCTCCCAGGAACTTGGCCAAAGCTCCGAGGATTTCCTCGAGGTAGCGCTCCCCCCAGTTCGACGTTGCCAGATCCTTGACGCTGTAATTTCCAGCAAAGCTATCGCCATCGGCATATTCATAGCCGAGAAACGGCGCGATGAGCACGACGTCCTTGCCGGAATCCCGAACCTGTTCGCGGAGCCGCGCTGGATCATTGTGAAACAGGAATTCATGGTCTTTGACGTAGAAGCCGTGCAGCCAGATCACGATATCCAGTTTGGTGGCAGTCGTTACATGCTTTGGCGGAAGATAGACCGCCGTCGGCTTCATGCCGGGCGCCAGCCGCCTCGTAAAGAGCGTCACCCCCGGAAAGGACTTGGCGTCTTTCTGTTCGAGCTCACACGCCACCACGAGGGTCGCTCCGCATCGACCGGGTCGGGCGTGGACTTGGGCCGACCCGATGTTACATGCGATATTCGCCGGATCCTCGATAGGGCTTCCTACGACGGCTGGCGAACTCGCACCTCGCTAGTTGCAGACTTCGACATTCCCGGTGTTGCCGCCGGGGCCGCCGCCGCCTCGGTAGTCGAGGTGGCAGCCGCGACGGACCTGACGGCACAGATATTGATCGCAAACGATCTGGCCGCTGCCGCCTCCGCCACTTGCCTTCGCAGTGGCCTGTCGCCGCGGAACGTCCGCCGTGGGCTCCGATCTTTCGCGGGCCGGACGATCGGCACGTGACGTACCTTCGTCCGTGTTGCGCTTGGCAACGGGCTTCTTTCCGCGCCGCTTCTCGCATTCATTGTCATCGTTGAGGAACGAGCCCTCGGCACACGTGATCCTGACGCACTGGTCGCCGCTAGCCTTGTAGCCATGATCGCAGATCAGCGGACAGACCCGGGCCGGCTTGAGCTTGATCGCGTCAAGCGCGTCGAGACTTGCGAGCTTTGCATCAAATTTGGTTCCCGCGTGCCGGTTGAACAAAGCCAGCGAACGCTGTGAAGCCGCATTCCACTGGCCATCGACGGCACCGGTGAAGCAGCCGACGCGGCTCAATTCGCCCTGTATCGACTTGGCGATATCGGCTTTTGCGATATCGGTCGGGCGCGGCTCGGCGGTCAACGCGGCGAGCCTCGTCGTGTTGTTGGGCTCGGCGGACATCGCTGTTGCGGGACCATCCGCAATCGTGCTTCCAATAGCGGGTTTATTCTCCGAAAGCCCCGCGACTGTTGTGGATTCGGATGCAATTCGTTTCCGTTCCGCTTCAGTCGCCTGCTCGAGCGCTGCTTGCTTCGCTTTCTCGGCGGCGACACGGGCCTCTTCCGCAGCCTTCAGATCCGCAGCAGCCTTCTCCCGGTCGACACGCTGGGCGCCCTGGGACATCAGGCGAGCCTGTTCCTGCTCGGCCTGCTGCGCCTTCGCTGTCGCGGCGACGCGTGCCTCTTCGGCATCGAGCTGGTTGAGCTGCAGCTTGGCGAGGTTTGCATAGTACCCGTCCGGATGCTGGCTCAGGAATGCGTTCAGGGCAGGCTTATTGCGCAGCTGCAACGCCAATTCGTAGTCACGGCGAATTTCGGACTGGGGATTGGCAGCTTGTGTCGGCTCGTCTGCCTTGGCAGCCGGAACAAGTGCAACGTCCTCGCCGCCCAGCGAGCCGTAAACATAGGGCTCCTGCCGGTTGCCCGTCGCTTGCAGGACGTCGTCGCGCACGAAGCCGAAGGCCCTGCGCAAGTCGAGGCCCGGCTTTGCGATGTATTTCACGAGAGCTGACGCGTACGGACTGTTCTTGCTGTTGCCGTCCAGCGCGGTCAGCCCGGCCTTTGCGGCAAACGCGATCAGCGTGTTGGAGACGGTGGGCTCGACCCTGGCCAGCCCCCGGCTGATCGATCGTGAGGCAACGGTGCGCTTCATCGAATCCGCGAACGGATTGTTCCGGCACGCGTCGACGATCACGACGCGAAGCTGCCTTGCAGGCTCAATCGCGAGCAGGACGCGGTCGAGCGAGAACGCCTCGTCATAGATGTCGGTGTCGCGTTCGAGCCTGGCGTCTGTCGGGATCAGATAGTTCGTCCCGTCAATCTCGATACCGTGGCCCGCATAGTAGACCAGGGCAATGTCGGCGTCGCGGACCTGATCGGCGAACTCTCTCAGAGCCCGCCGCATGTCTGTCGCAGCGAGGTTGAGCCTGGAATCGACCACGTCGAAACCTGCGCTCTTCAAGGTCGCGGTGATGGCTGCGGCGTCGTTGGCAGGGTTCGGCAGGAGTGGGGCATTCTGGTAGCTGGAATTGCCGACCACCAGGGCCACCCGCTTTGTTGCCCAAGCTGCCTGGGAGGTCAGGAACAGCGCAGCAGCTATAAGAAAACAAACCTGGAGGTGCCTGTACAATCTCATGGCGAAACACCCGGCGTCCAAAGGATAGTAGTCGCGTCGCTAAGACGGCAGCATAGAACGCAAAAATTTGCTCAACGAACCAATTCGTACGTTACTGGCCGCCACCCATCTGCGTACAGTAACAGTTTGGAGGCTGGTCCATTCCTCATGTTGTCGTTGCTCAGAGCGAACGCGTTCAAGTTCGCATTCAAAGTTCTGGTGGACCGAGAGCTCGTGCAACAGGGGCAATTCGCCGCGCTGGCTGCGTAAGCTATAACCTATTGATAAACCTGTCGATTTCTCTCGCTTATCTCGCCCCTGCTGGAGGCGGCGGCGCGGGGCGTTCGAGCAACATTCGGTGAGCGACGCGTAAGGGACGGGAACCCACCGCCGGCCCGGAACTCGAGTTGAACAAAGGCAAGGTAGTTGGCGGCCAGCCTGTCGTACCGTGTGGCCACCGGACGATATCTTTTGATCCTGTTGAAGAACCGCTCGACTTGGTCAAGGGCCGCTACCGCTTGCTCAGACCGCTCGAACTTCGGCAAGCCGCCTAATCGAGTACTCATCGTCCCAGCAAACGGCAGCTTGCCACGCGGCCGACGCCTGCGCCGCTATGTCAAGCGCGACGCTGTCGAGACCGGCAGCGTTGTGGGGCAGCGCCAGGTCGAGGTCAGGGACGTCAACATGCGACTCGTCCCAGTCGATCAGTGCGACCCGATCTGCGGTCATGCGAATATTGCGGGGGTTGAGGTCGCCGTGAATGACGCAGGTCGGACGTCCAATGAGACGGCCCCATGCCGCTCGGCATCGAGCAACGCCCTCGGGCGGCATTGCGCCAAGCTTGATCCTCGTCCCAGTGTCGGCGTGCAGGAGCTCGGTCGACGATCGCCAGCCAGGGCGCTGCGGCCAGTTCGCAGTCAACCGATGGAGCCGGCGGAGCACGTCGGCCACGCAACGCCAGTCCGCCTCCGTCTCTGGCGGGCCGCCCTCGACGTATGTCATCACCACCAGACCGTCCGCAAACAGCCGGCCGTCTGTCGTCGGGATCGGCACCGGCACGGTCAGGCCTTCACGGTCGAGGTACTGGAGGAGTTCGGTCTCCCAAGCGAGATCCGCGTCGCTCCTGACCCCGAGACGCCCGACCGCAAGGCGCCCATTGACACGCAGGCTCCACACGTCGTTAGCGACCCCACCAGCGAGCCGTTCGACGCGAACGGCGTCTTCACCCCACCGCCGGAGCACCTCCCATCCCACTGATGACATGAAACGCAACTCCTCCGTCGAGCTTGGTGGTCAACTGACTTCCCACAGACAACTTCGTCGCAAGCGACCCTCTCGGTTCATCGGTCACTAGTCACTGAATAGGCTTCCATATCTCCGGAGCGACTGGGCTGCGCCACCCTGTTCAAGAGCGTCAGCGTCACAGATGGATAAGTTACCGCAGCTTGATCTTCAGGTCGTTGTCCAGCATCAATTTTAAGAGAATGGCACCAAGGAGATCGTAGTAATCTTTCTTCTTTCGAACCGACCATTCCTTGACGTCACCGCTCCAATAGCGCGCGTCCGCGTCGGAAAGACGGCTGCGCAGCAGAACGAAGAGATTTCTCCGGTCGACAGTATTCAGCCGAGAGGCCTGCAAGCGGCCGGCCTGAAGTCCGAAATTGTAGAGCTTGCGGAATGTTTCGCGCTTCTCGGGAAAGACGCTGTCGAGCGGCGGATAGGCAAGCGGGGGATAGAAGTCGCTGACCATCGCGGCCGACCAACCGTCGGCCCTCATGACAAAGGACGAGCAAAATCCACCGAAGAAATGCTGTCGCGATTTGTACTTCAGGGCGTCGTTATAAGGGGAGCCCAGTGCAACAAAGGGTCCAACAATGGAGGCGAGCGCGCCGGTCACGATCATTCCACCTTCAGCAAGAGCAACAAGCGGAATTTCCGACATGCTGATGCCCATGTCGGCAACGCCATAGATGTCCAGCGCCTTGGATATCGTATCGTATGCGTTCTGATCGCTATATCCGGGAGCGGTGACTCCACCCACGCCCCTCTTGCCGGTGATGGCGATCGCGTCCTCGTTGTATGTCAAGTTCGGAAGAAAGATGTATCCAGGGTCGGCGTCGTCCGTAAAAGCCCAGTTCCGACCTCCGTCGAGGCTGTGGCGGCAACCGACATATTCACGCAGGTACCAATTGACCTGGTCGGTGTAGAAGCGGTCGAGCGGGCTGAGACGGAAATTGACCCAGATGATGTCGTGCTCGGAATACTGATGGTGGTTCCGGGCCGCCAGGGTGATCCAGGTGTCTCCGGTCCTCACTTTGTACCGGGAGGTGTTGTCCGGCTGCGTCCAGGGGTGCAGCGGCTTCAGGGGGCGCCTTTCGTTGCGCAACGGCTGCACGGCCATCGTAATTCTCCAAATTGAACCCATCGAAACGACCGGCCGCCAGCAAGCAGGGTATTGCGGCCTCGCTGTTTGTGCGATCTTGCTTGGACGGCGTTCAATAGCCGTCTGCTGGTACGGAGGTCGTCATTCGATCGAATGATATCTGGACGCCTTGCCAGTTCGGAAGGTGCACCATCAGCGTGCAAAATGCAGCGTTTGACGGAATGAATTCGAAGAATCTAATTGGAGACTCTCATGCCAATTCCAGTGAAAATTTACATAACGCCGTTTGCCGAAAAGGGTGTTCTGGAGCCCGTGAAATGGGATTATGCTGCCGCCAAAAAGGCTCTGGATGTGGTCAACAAGATCTGGTCAAAGGCGACGATCACTTTCGCGATCAATGATTGCAAGGCAGACAGGGCGCTTGACATGGCAAAGAGCGCCCGCGGCAACGACAAGCAGGTGCTGGACGTTCTCAGCCTCCGCCATGCGGCCGATAATGCGATCCACGTTTATCTGGTCAATCCGATTCCAAACCTTTCAGCAGGCGGGGGCTCATACCTTCATAGCGATCCGGAGCCGGCGAGCTTCGTGCAGTGGTATGGCGACGACGTCGCCAATGGACGCGCCTGGGCTCACGAACTTGGCCATCTCATGAGTGTTGATCACGTCGAGATAGATTACGCCAACGAGAGACAGGCGGCGGCACTGCGCAGCAACCTCATGACGAAGGGCTTGAGCGTGGGCAGCGAGCTGACCAAGCAGCAGATTGAAACGGCCAAGGGCTCCAAGCTCGTCAAGCGGTTTGGCGGCTGACGTCCTCTGGATATCGTTGATCCTTTTCCAGCGGCGAGCTCAACCACGTTACGTTGATCACCAGCGCCTCGGCGACGAGCTGGTCGCAACCCGGCGGGTCGAAGTGAAACTGCTGTCGGTCGTGGTCGCCGCGGTCATCGCGTAGCCGCCCGGCGCAAACGTTGGATCTCCGCCGAGCCGTGTCGTGTTACGACCCTCGCAGTGTCCGTCCGGAGCCCGCCTTCATGTCAATCTCGTCCACGGCTAGCCAGTCCACCACCACCGACCCCGAAACCCTCGGCTGGATGCGCGGCTTCCCGCCGTCCCCTGACCGCCTCGTCACCTTCCAGGACGGCTCGTTCCGCAATTTCCCCGAGTTGCGTTGGGCCTGGAGCAACATCCGCCAGCTGGTGCCGACCGTGAACGTCTGGCGAGGGGCCGGGCCGGCGTCGCCTCTGCCGCGCGCGGAGCAAGACATCGGAGCGGTCGCTTCGACGACGATGGACGGCCGGCCCATGACCTTCGCAAAGATGCTGGACGAGACCTATGCCGACGGCATTGCCGTGCTTCATCGGGGCCGGCTGATCTATGAGCGCTATTTCGGCGCCTTGAGGCCGCACAAGCCGCATATCGGCATGTCCGTGACGAAGTCGTTCACTGGCGTGCTCGCCGGCATTCTGGTCGCCGAGGGCAAGATCGATCCGCAGGCGCCCGTCACGGACTATGTGGCGGAGCTAAAGACAAGTGCGTTTGGCGATGCGCGCGTGCACGAGGTCATGGATATGACCACGGGGCTCGCCTACACCGAAATCTACACCGACAAGAATTCGGACGTCTGGGGCCTCCGGCGCGCCAACGGGATGGCGCCGATCCCGCCGGATTATGACGGCCCCACCAACATCTTTGATTTCCTGATCGCGCAGAAGAAGCAGGGCGAGCACGGCAAGGCCTTTGCCTACAAGACCGTCAACACCGACGTGCTCGCGTGGGTCTGCCGCCGCGCCAGCGGCCTGACGTTGTCCGATCTGTTGTCCGAGCGGATCTGGCAACCGATGGGGGCCGAGGAGGACGCGTATTATCACGTCGACCGCATCGGCACCGAGAGCGGCGGCGGCGGTCTCTCCACGACATTGCGGGATCTCGCCCGCTTCGGCGAGACCATGCGCAATCACGGCCGCTTCAACGGCCGCCAGATCGTCCCGTCGCAGGTCGTCGAGGACATCGCGCGCGGCGGCGACCCCGAAAAGTTCAGGCCGGCCGGCTACACCACGCTGCCGGGCGCGTCCTATTGCAATCAATGGTGGGTCACCCACAACGAGCACGGCGCCTACATGGCGCGCGGCGTCTACGGCCAGGGCATCTACATCGACCCCAAGGCTGAGATGGTGATCGCGCGCTACGCCTCGCACCCCGTCGCCGGCAACGCCGCCAACGATCCCGTGACGTTGCCGGCCTACATGGCGCTGGCAAAGGCGCTGACGGCGGGCGGGTAGGGGCGCTTCGCGCGTTCTCGGCCGCATTGGCCGTATGCCCCGGCCAAGTCCTCATCCTGAGGGCCCGCCGCAGGCGGGCGTCTCGAAGGATGGCCACACAGGAATCGCCATCACGTCTCACTCACGCGCGGGTAAGCGCGAGGCGGTTTGACGCACATGATTATTTAAGGATTGACTTATATTAGTATGGACCGATATTCATCCTCCAACGAGACCACCAGGAGGAATGCAATGCAGATCGACGTCGCCAGGGTGTTGGGGCTTGTCACGCGTTCGGTAACGAACTTCGAGAAGGACGGGAAACCCGCCAGCACAGTGACGCTGACGCGGCTCTACGACACCAGCGTCGACGATCTCTGGGACGCCGTGACCAGCAAGGAGCGCATTCCCCGGTGGTTTGCGGCGGTCGATGGCGACCTCCGGCTCGGCGGACGCTACCAGGTCAAGGGCAATGCGGGCGGCACCATTACGGCGTGCACGCCGCCGACCCATTTTGCCGCGACATGGGAATTCGGCGGCGCCACGAGCTGGATCGACGTCAGGCTGGCGCCCGAACGTAGCCAGGCGCGTTTGACGCTTGAGCACACCGCGATCATCGAAGATCATTGGAATCAGTTCGGCCCGGGAGCGGTAGGTGTCGGCTGGGATCTCGCGCTGGCGGGGCTGGAGCGATATCTTGCGACCGGGGCATCGGTCGATCATGAGACGGCCGAGGCATGGATGGGCTCGCCGGAGGGCAAGGACTTCATGACGATCAGCGGCGAGTCCTGGCGTGCGGCGCATGTCGCGAGCGGGGTCGATCCCGACGAGGCGAAGCAGCGCTCGGACCGCACCATCGCCTTCTATCGCGGCGAGGTGCCACCCGGCATCGCTCATCCCGGCACAGGAAGCTGATGCAAATCTTCGAGGTCCTCGCCGATCCCGTCCGCCGCCGCATCCTCGAGCTGCTGGCGCCGGGCGAATTGGCGTCCGGTGAGGTCGTCGAAATCATCGGGGCCGAGTTTGGGATCACCCAGGCGGCCGTCTCGCAGCACCTCAAGGTGCTGCGAGAAAGCGGCTTTGCCACTGTGCGGGCGGAAGCGCAACGGCGCCTCTATTCGGTCGACGTGGCCGGGCTTCGTGCGGTGGATGCGTGGATCGGTCAGTTCCGGAATTTCTGGGAGCCGAAGCTCGACGCGCTGGCAACCGAGATCGCGCGCGGCAAACGCGAGCGCCGCAACGCGCCGATCACCAAAAGGAGCGGGAAGCGGGCGTGAGGGCGGGGGGCGCTCGGAGTGGGAGCGAGTTCGCCTGTGGCCATCCTTCGAGACGCCCGCCGTTGGCGGGCCCTCAGGATGAGGACCTGGCGGGCACTCGTTTCGACAGCGTCGATGCTGCTGAGCCTCATCCTGAGGAGGCCGCGAAGCGGTCGTCTCGAAGGATGGGGCGCGCGCTCAGCTCGCGCAAAGCGCGGTATGCGATCGCCAGCAAGCGCGGCGCGTGCGTTATGAACCTCGCGCCATCTTCTCGAATTTCTTCACCAGCCGCTCCCGCTTCAGCCGCGATAGCCGCTGGATCCAGAACATCCCGTCGAGCTGGTCGATCTCGTGCTGGTGGCACACCGCGCGCAAGCCCTCCGATTGCTCGCTTTGCATGTTGCCGTCGAGATCGTGGTAGCTGATCCGCAAGCGCGCGTGGCGTTGCACCTCATCGTTGACCCCGGGCATCGAGACGCTGCCCTCACGGTGCAGGATCATCTCGGGTGAGGCCCATTCAATGACGGGATTGACGTAGGTGAGGGGGCCGTCCCTGGCCTCGAGCTCCAGCACGACGACGCGCAGGGGCACGCCGATATGCGGCGCGGTGATGCCGATGCCGGGCGCGGCGCGCAGGGTTTCCAGGAGATCGGCTGCCAGCTCGCGCAAGCTGTCGTCGAACACGGTCACGGGACGTGCCGGCATCGCGAGCCGGCGGTCCGGGTAGCGAACGATGGGACGAAGGGTCATGCAGGTGCTCCTAAAGCGCGATGAAATTTAGATGAATCGTCATCGCGCTTTGGGGTGTTGTTTTGCGCATGATCTTTCCGGAAAACCGCTTCGCACTTTCCCGGATCATGCTCCTAGCATTCACGGATCATTGAAGCATCCCGTCTTGACCGATCTACCTACTAGAAGGTAGATACCCGTATGAGCAACGTCTCCTCAACCGCCGATGACATCCTGTCCTGCGCGCGCTCGCTGATCATTGCCGGCGGCTACAACGGCTTCAGCTACGCCGACATTGCGGACGTGGTCGGCATTCGCAAGCCGAGCATCCATCATCATTTTGCCAGCAAGGTCGATCTGGTCCGCACTTTGGTGTCGCGCTATCGCGAGGAGGCCCAGGCCGGATTGGCGGCCCTCGAGCGCAACATCCCGGACCCGCGCGACCAGCTCGAAAACTACGTGGCTTATTGGGAGGCGTGCATCACTGATGCGACCGCTCCCTTCTGCGTCTGCGCCCTGCTTGCCAGCGAGCTTCCGATCCTCCCCGGCGAGGTCGCGCTGGAAGTCCGCGCGCATTTTCGTGCCCTGGCGTCGTGGCTGACATCGGTGCTGGAGCGTGGCAAGCGAAAAGGGCGGCTGCATCTCGCCAGCTCTGCCAAGGTCGAGGCCGAAGCATTCATGGCGACCGTACACGGCGCGATGCTGTCCTCGCGCGCCTATGGCGATCCCAGGATGTTCGGGACCATCACCCGGCCGTTGCTGGACCGGCTGTCCACCAGGCACTGACGACGCGCGCCAAGGCTGCCAAAGCCGTCTGGCGTCGATCGTTGGGTCACAAAACTACCAACTAGTAGGTAAGGAGAATGAGCATGAGAGATCGTGAGACCCGTTCGGACATCGCCGACGATACCCAATGGCTGAAGCAATATTACTTCCTGCGGGCCGCGTTTTCCGTCGCCTGGGTCATTGCCGCCTTTGCTGTCGCACCGTCGTCAGCGGTCATCGCGGCAACGCTGCTCGTCGCCTATCCGGCATGGGACGCCGCCGCCAATTATCTCGACGCGCGCTGCAGCGGCGGATCGAACCAGAACCGCACGCAGGGCCTGAACGTGCTGGTCAGTCTGGTGACCGCCGTCGCGGTCGCTCTGGCCTTGCAGGCGAGCATGAATTGGGTGCTGGGGATCTTCGGCGCCTGGGCGATGCTGTCCGGATTGCTTCAGCTCGGCACGGCCCTGCGGCGTTGGAAGCGATTCGGCGCGCAGTGGGCCATGGTGCTCAGCGGCGGCCAATCGGCCCTAGCGGGCGGCTTCTTCATCTTTCAGGCCACGATGCCTGCAATCCCCTCGATCGCGAACGTCGCGGGCTATGCCGCGGTCGGCGCGCTCTACTTCCTGGTCTCGGCGATGTGGCTCACGGTCGGCACGTGGCGCAGCCGCGCAGCGATGTGAGGCTGCTGCGGACGTTCATTTGTCAGGAGAGGGCGTGCCGTCCTTGAGGGGGAATCCTTGATCGCGGACGAGAACGCAGGTTTGAACGGGACTGGATTGGCGGGATGATGACATCGTGCCGATGTTTTGCCCGACACGTCAAATCGCCCCCTGGTTTCGCAAAGAACAGGGCTCGTAAGTCCTTGATCTCGCTTGTGCCGCCTACTGTGCATGGGGTTGTTTTTCGAGTTTTCTATTGGCAGGTGACAAGGCCCTCGGCAAAAATGTCGTTCCATTGTCGGCCGGCGCAGTTCCCATTCGTCTTCTCCCCAGACAGATTTCACGGGAGACCCCAAATGACTCAATCCCCCTATCGCTGGGTGATCGTCGCCGCCGGCGGCCTGCTCGGCTGCGTCGCGATCGGCGGCATGTTCTCGCTGCCGGTGTTCCTGCAGCCGATCGCCAAGGACACCGGCTGGTCGGTGACCGGCATTTCCAGTGCGATGACGATCGGCTTTCTGGCGATGGCGTTCACCAGCATGGCCTGGGGCACGCTGACCGACAGGTTCGGGCCGCGGCCGGTGGTGCTGACGGGATCGACCGTGCTGGCGCTCAGCCTGTTCGCGGCGAGCCACGCCACCTCGCTGCTTACGTTCCAGTTCGTGTTCGGCCTGCTGTCCGGCGCGTCCTGCGCTGCGATCTTCGCGCCGATGATGGCGACCGTCACCGGCTGGTTCGACACCCATCGCAGCCTGGCGGTGTCGCTGGTGTCGGCCGGCATGGGCATGGCGCCAATGACGATGTCGCCGTTCGCGGCTTGGCTCGTCTCCGGCCATGACTGGCGGACCTCGATGCAGATTGTGGCGCTGGTGGTCGCCGCCATCATGATCCCGGTCTCGTTCCTGGTGCGCCGTCCGCCGGCGCTCGCGCAAGTCCCCGCCGCGCCGAAGGGCGAGGGTGGTGCGGCGGCCGAGATGTCGATGGGCGAGGCGCTGCGCTCGCCGCAATTCCTGGTCCTGCTCGCGACCAACTTCTTCTGCTGCGCCACCCATTCCGGCCCGATCATCCACACCGTCAGCTACGCCGTGAGCTGCGGCATCCCGCTGATCGCGGCGGTGACGATCTACAGCATCGAGGGGTTTGCCGGCCTCGGCGGCCGCATCGCCTTCGGGCTGATGGGCGACCGGTTCGGCGCCAAGCGCGTGCTGGTGTCGGGCCTGCTGCTGCAGGCGTTCGGCGCGCTCGCCTACGTCTTCGCGCATCAGCTCGCGACCTTCTACGCGGTCGGCGCCGTCTTCGGTTTCATCTATGCCGGCACCATGCCGCTCTACGCGGTGATCATCCGCGAGAATTTTCCGCTCAGGATGATGGGCACGGTGATCGGCGGCACCGCGATGGCCGGCAGCCTCGGCATGGCCACCGGCCCGCTCGCCGGCGGCCTGATCTACGATGCGTTCTCCAGCTACGCCTGGCTCTATATCGCCTCCTGGGCGATGGGTCTCGGTGCCTTCCTGATGGCGATGACGTTCAAGCCGTTCGCAAAGCCGCAAGGCGAGGTGGCGCCGGCCGCGGCGTGAGCCTCGGTGTCGAGGCGCAACGTCAGAGCTGCGCCTCGATCGCGGCCTTGTCGATCACCGACCAGACCTGCCGGATCCTGTCGTTGCCAAATTCGTAGAAGACGTTCTCGCAGAACGAGATGCGCCTGCCGTTGACGGCAAGCCCCATGAACGTCCCGACCGGTGTGCAATCGAACTGCAGCCGCGCCGCGATGCGGGGCGGATCCGAAATCAGCAGCGCGATGTCAAAACGCAGATCCGGAATTTCGCGAAAGTCCCGCTCCAGCATCGCGCGATAGCCGGACAGGCCGAGCGGCCGGGCGTTGTGGACGACATCTCATGCACGAACCGGCCGAGGCCCGGCCAGTCCTGCCGGTTCAGGCAGGCGATGTAGTCGCGGTAGAGGTCGGCGAGATCGGCGCGGTTCATCGGAAAGCTCCCATGCTGCAAGGACAACGCAGCAGGAGGCGTATTCGCCTCCCGGCGTCACAGCCGCTTTTCGAAGAAGAGGTCTGGATAGGGATCGTCGTTGAAGCGCGGGATCTCGCGCCAGCCCGTGGTGCGGTAGAGCTGGCCGGCCTCGGGCAGCGCGCTGTTGGTGTCGAGCCGCAGCAGCGTGAAGCCGAGCTCGCGCGCCGCGCTCTCGGTCGCATCCATCAGCCGCCGGCCGAGCCGCAACCCGCGGGCGGCAGGCGCGACCCAAAGCCGCTTGACCTCGGCGTAGCCGTGGTCCGTTCCCTTCAAGCCGACGCAACCGATCGGCAGCGTGTCCGACATCGCGACGATGAAGGTGCCACGCGGGCGGCGCATGTCCTTGGCGTCGGGGTCGCGCGACAGCGAGACGTCGAAGCCTTGGCTGAAGCGGCGGCCGAGCTCGGAATAGTACTCGCCGAGGCAGTGGCGCGCTTCCTCGCTGCGCGGATCCATCTCCTCCAGCGCAATCCGCTCGCGCGTCAGGGCGAAGGCGATCAGGTCCATCGCCGCCAGCAGCGCCTCGCGTTGCGAATGCTGCGCCAGGAAGCCTTCGGCCTGCGCATTCGACAGCGCCTCGTAGGCCGCGAACTCGCGCCGGCCGGTCCGCGTCAGCCTTGCGACGCGCCGTCGCGCATCGTCTTGATGCGCTTCGGTCTCGACCAGCCCTTCGTCCTCGAGGCTGCGCAGGAGCCGGCTCATCAACCCGGAATCGAGTCCAAGATAGTCGCGGATCTCCGCCACGTCCGAACGCCCGTGCCCGATCGCATTGAGCACGCGCGCGGCACCCAGTGGTCGGCCACGCCCGAGAAACGAATGATCGAGCGCGCCGACGGCAGAGGTGACGGCCCGGTTGAAGCGGCGGACGCGAGAGACGGGGTCGAGCATGATGTCTGACTTTAGTCAGATATTGTGGGGTGTCAATCATGCCTGATCGACCGAGCGGTAACGCGCCTCTTTGTGAGTTGTGCCCGAGCGGCAGGCAGCTACCATGTTCCATCTGCTGTGGAACACGGTAGCGCTACAAGCGGGAGGCGATATGAGCGGGCAGGAACGCAAGGTGAAGGGATCGGACCTGTTTGTCGCGGCACTTGAGAACGAAGGTGTCGACCGCATCTTCGGCGTCCCCGGCGAGGAGAATCTCGACGTTGTCGAATCGCTCCGCACCTCCAGGATCGAGCTGGTCCTGACCCGGCACGAGCAGGCCGCGGCCTTCATGGCCGCAACCCACGGGCGGCTGACCGGCAAGCCCGGCGTTTGTCTCTCCACGCTCGGTCCTGGCGCGCTCAACCTGTCCACGGGCGCGGCCTATGCGCATCTCGGTGCGATGCCGATGATCCTGATCACCGGCCAGAAGCCGATCATGAGCAGCCGGCAAGCGCGATTCCAGATCGTGGATGTGGTGGCGACCATGAAGCCGCTGACGAAACTGTCGCGGCAGATCGTCAGCGCCTCCAGCATTCCGACCGTGGTGCGCGACGCCTTTCGCGTGGCGATGGAGGAGCGGCCCGGGCCGGTGCATCTCGAACTGCCCGAGGACATCGCCGGCGACGAGGTGCCCGGCGTTCCCGTGATCCCGGTCCATCCGATCGAGATCCCGGTCGCCCATCGCGCCGCGCTCGACCGCGCGGCCGAGATGATCTTGGCCGCAAAGCGCCCGCTGGTGATGATGGGCGCGGCAACGAGCCGTCCGCGATCGACCCATGGCATCGCAAGCTTCGTGCGACGCACCGGCATCCCTTTCTTCACGACGCAAATGGGCAAGGGCACCGTGCCCGGCGGCACCAATCTCTACATGGGGACCGCCGCCCTGTCCGAGCGCGACTATGTGCACGATGCCATTGATGCCGCCGACCTGATCATTGCGATCGGCCACGACCCGATCGAGAAGCCGCCCTTTATCATGGGGCCGTCGGGGCCGAAGGTCATCCACGTCAGCTATACCTCTGCCAGCGTCGAGCAGGTCTATTTCCCCGATGCCGAGGTCGTCGGCGATGTCGGCCCGAGCCTGGAGCTGCTGGCGGACCGGCTCGAAGGCAAGCTGCCGCAGGCCGCGTCGCTGCTGCCGCTCAGGGAGGGAATTCTCGGCCACATCGCTGACCGCGCTAACGAGGCGCGCTGGCCGCCGACGCCGCAACGCATCGTGCACGACATCCGCCAGGTGATCCCGGAGAACGGCATCGTCGCGCTCGACAACGGCATGTACAAGATCTGGTTTGCGCGCAACTACCGCACCCGCGTCGCCAACACGCTGCTGCTCGACAATGCGCTGGCAACCATGGGCGCAGGCCTGCCGTCGGCGATGATGGCGGCGATGCTCTATCCCGACCGTCGCGTGCTTGCGGTCGCCGGCGACGGCGGTTTCATGATGAACAGCCAAGAGATGGAGACGGCGGTCCGCCTCAAGCTCAACCTCGTGGTGCTGGTGCTCGAGGATAACGCCTACGGCATGATCCGCTGGAAGCAGGCGGTGGATCATTTCGCCGATTACGGCATGACCTTTGGCAATCCGGACTTTGCGCTTTACGCCAAGGCCTACGGGGCGAAGGGGCATCGGATCGAGAGCATCGACAGCTTTGGCCCGACGCTCGACGCTGCCTTCAGGGAAGGCGGCGTGCATCTGGTCTCGATTCCGATCGATTATTCGGAGAACGTGCGGGTGCTCGTGGACGAGCTGCGCGCGCATGAGAAGGCGAAGGCGTGATTGATGGGAGGCGAAACTGTTTCCACATCGTCATTGCGAGCGCAGCGAAGCAATCCAGAATCGTTCCGCAGAGGCAGTCTGGATTGCTTCGTCGCCAGCGCAAAATTGCTTCGCAATTTTGACGCGGGCTCCTCGCAATGACGGAATATGCCGATCAGCCGAAGTGCTATAATTGCGTCAACGCAGCCACACCAGCCATAGGAATATGAAATGACCCGCATTCGTTGTGTCACCGAGATGGGCATGGGCGTCGACGTCCATGGAAGGGACGCCACCAAGGCGGCGAAACGGGCGGTGTCGGATGCGATCCGGCATTCCAGCCTCGGCTTCTTCCGGATGATCGGCAAGACCGCAAACGACATGTTCGTGGACGTCACGATCGGGGTGCCGAATCCGGAAGCCGTCGACAAGGAGGCGGTCGCCAAGGAACTGCCTTACGGCACCGTGACCGTCACCGCGGTCAAGGGCGGGCTCGAGATTCCCTCGGCCACGGAAGTCGCGAACGACCCCATCCTCATCGCCAATGCGGCGGTGATCGTCAGCTTCGACAAGGATTAGCCCAGGTGTCGGGAAGCGATGAGGCCCTGCTGGATCGCCCGATCTGGAGCGCGTTGACGACGAGCCAGAAGCATCTGGCCGAGGGCGGCCCGCTAGCGCGGCGTTATCCCGTGGACATGACGCCGTTCGCCGATATGGCGGACATGTCCGCGGCGAGCTTTGCGGCGCTCGGCGATCTCATGTCGGGCTCGCAAGTCGCGGTGCTGTTCACGCCCGAGCCGGTCGAGATTCCCGCCGGCTTCAAGGTGCTGCTCGCCGAGCCCGGCGAGCAGATGATCGGCTCGCCCGCCGACACCTCGCTGCGCGATGCTGAAATCGTCCGCCTGGGCGCGGCTGATGTTCCCGCGATGATGGCGCTGACCGAGCTGACCAAGCCTGGGCCATTCGCGGCGCGGACGCACGAGCTCGGCACCTTCCTCGGCATCCGCGCTCGGGGCGAGCTTGTCGCCATGGCCGGCGAGCGGATGAAGCCGGGCAATTTCACCGAGATGACGGCGATCTGCGTGCATCCCGATCATCGCGGTCGCGGTTACGCACAGGCGCTGCTCGGCGCCATCGCGCGCCAGATCGAGGCGCGCGGGGACATTCCGTTCCTGCATGTATTCGCGAACAATACGTCTGCCATTGCGCTGTATCAGCGCCAGGGCATGCGGATTCGGCGTCGCCTGCACGTCACCGTGCTGATGAAGCAGGGATGAGCTGCAGGGTGGGCTTCATATCCCGGCAAATCGCGCTATATCGATCGCAACCACAATGAGGGGGAGCAGATGGACGCCAGAACGACAGATTTTTCCGCCGTACGGACGGCGATGCAGCGCTACGTCGATCAGGAGATCATTCCCGGCGTATCCTGGGCCGTGCTGCGCGGCCGCGAAGTGGTCGATCAGCAATGCGTCGGCTTTGCCGACCGCGAGGCCAACACTGCGCTGCGACCCGACCATATCTTTCGCGCGTTCTCCAACACCAAGATCTTCGTCACCTGCGCGATCATGCTGCTGGTCGAGCAAGGCCGCATCGGGCTCGATGACCCCGTCGAAAAGATCCTGCCGCAGCTCGGCAATCGCAAGGTGCTGAAGCAGGGCGCTTCGAGCCTTGCCGATGTCGAGCCGGCGAAGAGCCCGATCACGATCCGCCAGCTCCTGACCCACACCTCCGGCCTCAGCTATGGCATTTTCGATCCCGGCACGGTGCTGTTCAAAGGCTATAACGAGGCGCGCGTTCTCAATCCGCTGACGCCGCTCAGCGACATGATCGACAGGCTCGCCGACCTGCCGCTGTCCTATCACCCCGGCACGGCTTGGGAATATTCGGTGGCAACGGACGTGCTCGGCCGCGTGGTGGAGGTCGTCTCCGGCCAAATGCTCGATGTCTTCCTCAAGGCGCGCATCTTCGATGTCCTCGGCATGACCGACACTGGTTTCTACGTCCCCGAGGCACAGCAGGGCAGGCTGGTCGCCCTCTATAATGGCGCCGACGTGCTTGACCCCATGAAGCCGGGCCTGACGCGCGCGGACGATCTGCCGTTTCCGCAAGCCTACCGGCGGCCGTTCCCGCGTCTGTCGGGCGGCGGCGGTCTAGTCTCGACCCTGCCCGACATGCTTGCACTGGTCCGCGCACTGCTGCCGGGCTCGGACGCGCTGCTGAAGCCGGAGACGCTGCGGGCGATGATGACGAACCAGCTGCCCGCCGGTCAGACCATTCGCTTCGCCAATCTCGGTCCGATTCCCGGCAAGGGCTTTGGTCTCGGCGGCGCCGTCACCTTCGCGCCGACGCCGTTCGATCCGCCGAACTCCACCGGTGAATTTCAGTGGGGCGGCCTGGCCGGCACCCATTGGTGGATCTGCCCCGAGGCCAATACCGCGGGCGTGCTGATGGCCCAGCGCTACATGGGGTTCTGGAATCCGTTCTTCTTCGAGTTCAAGCGCCTGG
The DNA here is from genome assembly GCF_045571495.1 of Bradyrhizobium centrosematis. Classification (NCBI taxonomy): domain Bacteria; kingdom Pseudomonadati; phylum Pseudomonadota; class Alphaproteobacteria; order Hyphomicrobiales; family Nitrobacteraceae; genus Bradyrhizobium; species Bradyrhizobium centrosematis. Next base: position 4,418,952 of record NZ_CP120703.1, on the reverse strand, counting down.
CATACCAGGCCGTCGGAAGCTGACCGCGAAAAATTTGTCGGCCGCCGCGAATCCTTTCCGGCCGGCGCGTCCTCTTCGTGGTCGAGGCAGTCAGCCTCGACTTGGCTCGGAGGATGCGATGGCATTTTACAGGAAGAACATTGGCGGCCTGCAACAGATGGTGCGGATCGTCTTGGGCGTCGCGGTGTGGGTCGCGGCATTCGTTTATCTCGCCGGCGCGACGGCGTGGCTGGTTGCGCTCGGCGGCGCCGGATTCGCGCTGACGGGTTTCGTCGGCTATTGTCCGATGTGCGCGATGGCGGGAATCGGGCGAGGGGGCGTGTCGTGAGTGCAGCCGCGATCTCGCCGAACCTGTTCGAAGCCGCGCGGCTTGGCGATCCCGATGCGATCGCCTCGCTGCTCGAAACCGCACAGCCGGACATTCGCCGCTATGCGCGTGCAACCTGCCGCAGCTCGGCGGACGCCGAAGACGCGACGCAGGAGGCGCTTTGGATCCTGTTCCGCCATGTCGGCACGATCCGCTCGCTGCTGGCATTTTCCGCCTGGCTGTTCAGCGTGGTTCGGCGCGAATGTTTGCGGCTTGCGCGGAAGGCGGGTCTCGCGCCGCCGGCCGATGACGGGGAGCTGGCCCTGCTGTCGCGTCCCGAGGCCGATCTGCGGCTCGACGTCGCCGCGGCCTTCGAGGCGCTGCCGCCGCATTATCGCGAGGTCGCGCTGATGCGCGACGTCAAGGAAATGACCATCGATGAAATTGCCGATGCGCTCGGTGCGTCCAGACAGACCGTCAAGGCGCGCCTGCACCGTGCCCGCGCCCTGATGCGCGAATATCTGACGAGATGAGGGGCGATCGAATTCAAAGAAGAGGATGGAGTGATGTGGGCGGGAGACATTGCCTCCCGCCCACAGTTTCGCGTCAGTCCTTCCACGGATCGAACTCGCCTTCGCCGGCCATGGCGACCGCGAACGGCCGCAGCGTATGCAGCACCTTCACGGTGCCGGCATGTTGCGCCAGCACGTCGGGCAGGCGGCGATAGGCCATCGGGCTCTCGTCGAGGTCGGCACCGATCAAGGTGACGCCGCGCTCGTTAAGCCAACGGTCCATCTCGTCGCGCGAGAAGCGCCGCCTAGCTTCCCGTCGTCCGAACAGGCGGCCGGCGCCGTGCACGGTCGAGTAGAGCGAGGCCTTGGCTTCCGGGCTGTCGACGCCTTCGAGGATGACGGCATCGTCGCCCATCGAGCCGCCAACGAATCCCTTCTGGCCGGGAAACGCCGGCGTGGCGCCCTTGCGAACCACCCATAAATCCTTGCCGTCGTGGGTTTCCCGCCAGGCATAATTGTGGTGGTTGTGCACGCTCTCGGTGATGCTGCCGCCGATGATCTGGCGGACGCGCTCGACCACCCACTCGCGGCCCGCATAGGCATAGCGCCCGGCGAGCTGCATCGCAGCGATATAGCGGCGGCCGAGCTCGCTATCCTCGTCGACCACGGCCGGCGGGACGTTCATGCCGTCCTTGCCGCCGGCGGCCTTGAGGTAGCGCGTCGCGGAGGTGTGTCCGAGACCGCGGCTGCCGAAGTGGACGCCGATCCAGACGAAGCCTTCCTCGTCGCGCATGAGGTCGACATAATGGTTGCCCGATCCGACCGTGCCGAGTTGCTTCACCGCCTTTGCACGGTAGTCCTCCATGTCGCTCTCGCGCCAGGCATCGCCGTCGTCGAACAGATCGTGCTCGGCGCGTTCGGCGTTGGCCCGGCCGACACCGAACGAGATCGTCTTGGCAACATCGCGGATGATCGTGGGCACGAGGCCTGCGATGTCGTCGAAGCGCGTATCGAGCTTCGCTGCCATATTGCCGCAGCCGATGTCGAAGCCGACGCCGGAGATGCTGATCTGCTTCTCATAGGTGATGACTCCGCCGACGGGCTGCGCATAGCCGAGATGGCCGTCGGCGCAGATCACACCGGAGACGACGTTGCCGATGGCCATGCAATTGCGCATCTGCGCGATCGTCGCCTCCTCGTCCGGGCCGAACACCTTCAGCGGCGCATTCTGGAAGCGGGTATCCTGCGTCCGGAACTCGGCGATCGAGCTCGCGGTCGCATTGGCCTCGCGGGCAAGATGCTCCTTGCGCGCGGCGTCCTTGTACAGGCACCAGGCCGGCTGGCCGCGTCCTTCGCCGACGCGCGAGTCGGGATCGACACCGGCGGCGAGGCAGAGCTCGCGGGCGCGCTCCATGTAGGGATCGGGTCGTCGCATGGTCGTGGGTCCTTGTCATTCCGCTCGCACCATAGCGGGCGGGGCGGATCATTTCAGAGAGTTCTGAGGCCCCGGGCGCAGTCTCCTGCGTACGGGGCCGTTGTCGTCGCGCATCAGTTCAACGCCGTCTCCGACGCCGCGATCCACGCGACCACGGCCTCGGAGAAGCCGTTGACGCGCGTCCAGGCGCCATGACCGACACCGTGCTGATACGAGGCCACGTTGACCATGGTGCCCCGTGCCCTGGGGTCCGGGCACCTGGTCGTGGCTCTGCTCGTCGGTAAAGACGATGAGGCGATCGCCCTTGCGGTCGATCTCCGTCACGGCCTTGCCGAGATACGTTCCCTCGTGCGGCTGCGAGTTGATGATCGCGTCCCTGAGCGCGAAGCCGCGGCGGAGCGGAACCTTCACGACCTCATTGCTGAAGGTGAAGATCTCGACCTCGTCGCAGATCTCGCGCGCGAGGATGGCAAGGCCGCAGGCCGGGGCAACCAAGTGTCCTTCCACCGCTGACAGCAGCGCAGAGCGCGTACGTCAGAGGCGAAATTCGAGCCCGCTCTTCCATCGTGTGAAGTATTCGATATCCTCACCACCAGCGTCGGTTGAGCCGCGATCATTCGCGGCAAACCGAGTTACAAAAATTTCGATCGCGGCGCTGTTGACGCGCCGCACTTTGCGAACCCTTTTGGGCTCGCTCTGCCATCGGTGTCCGGCTCATCGCCTCGTTCCCTCCGGCAGGCCCCGCGCACTTGGGCACGCGCCTTCTCAACGCGACTCCCGTTCCGGCCATTGCCGGGTTGTTCGATTGGGCCGCACGGTGGGCAACAAAAAACCCTCCGGAGCGGCAGGCTCGGGAGGGTCCGTGAGAAGCGGACGATCGATCTTGCGGTCAGGCAAGATCGCTCCCATGAGCCGAGCATGCGACGTCGAATAGCGCGGGGCTATTCGGCATGCGGACAATTCTTTCGTAGCGGAGTGACATCGCTCGGTTCATGGTGTCTGTCGCAAACGGAAGGGCTTGCGAGGGCGCGGGACATACGCCCGCAACTTGCGGATGTCAAGCGAGACGCGCGCGGAAACTGAAATTGACGGACGCATGACGTGCCAAAACTATCTGGGGCTGGACGGATTTCGCTTCGGCTGGGTCGCAGCGTGGATCGACGAGCGCGGCGATCACGGCTTCGATTACTCGCCGGGCCTGATGCGCCTGCTCGCGATGCCACACGCGCGCGCGATGATCGACATGCCGATCGGATTGACTCCGAGCGGCTATCGCGGTTGCGACCTGCGCGCACGCGAGCTGATTGGCCCCGCCGTGTTTCTCGGCGCGCGCCGCGACCTCTGGACCTTTGCCGACATGGCGGCGGCCAATCGCCATTACTGGGCGCACGAAGGCAAGGGCAGGGGCGTGTCGGCGCAGCTCTGGAATATCCGGGACAAGATCCGAGACGTCGACGAGATCATGAATCCGGCGCGGCAGGCGACGATCGGCGAGGCGCATCCGGAATTGGTGTTCTGGAATCTGGCGGGACGCGTGCGGCTCGCGAACAAAACGACCGAGCAAGGCCGCCAGCAGCGCATCACACTCCTGGCGCAACGCGGTTTCACGCGCCTGCCGAAATGGCTGACATGGCGTCACGGCACCGGTATCGGCCGCGACGATCTCATCGATGCCTGCGCCTGCGCGGTCGCGGCGCGCGACAGCACACAGCGTATCGGCGGCGACGAATTCGATCCGCGCGGGCTGCGGATGGAGATCAATTATTGAGGGTGATGCCGCCGGTCCTTGGGCAGGAAAAAGCGGCAATTTATTCATGGCATGCGGGAACTGTCGCGGGCCGGTCCGCGTTCCCCGTGCCAACACAGGACAGAGAAGCTCGTGCGATGAATGATGCCAGTCAGTTCGCGACCGCGATGCTCGCGCTCGTTTTCACGGGAGCGCTGCTCATCACCGGCCAGCTCTTCATCGAGCAGCGTGCGCAGCGCGATGCGGTTTACGCCACGAGCCATTTGCTGCGGCCGTTGTGACCCGCTGGATGTGGTGTGACGGCTGACTGGCCTTGCGCCGTTCGGCGGCTCGCCTAGATTAGCCGGCATCTCACGAACCAGCCGGAGTGCCGATGTCCGATCTGTCTGCCTTTCCCATCACCAAGCGCTGGCCGGCGAAGCATCCCGAGCTGCTTCAACTCTACTCGCTGCCGACGCCGAATGGCGTCAAGGTCTCGATCATGCTCGAGGAGATCGGGCTTCCCTACGAAGTTCATCTCGTCGATTTCGGCAAAGACGACCAGAAGACCGCTGAATTCCTCTCGCTCAATCCGAACGGCAAGATCCCGGCGATTCTCGATCCCAACGGTCCCGGCGGCCGGCCGCTGCCGCTGTTCGAATCCGGGGCGATCCTGCAATACCTTGCGGAGAAGACCAGCAAGCTCCTGCCCGAAGATGCCGCGGGACGCTACCAGACCATCCAGTGGTTGCACTTCCAGATGGGCGGCATCGGGCCGATGTTCGGCCAGGTCGGCTTCTTCCACAAATTCGCCGGCAAGGATCTTGAGGATAAGCGGCCGCTGGAGCGTTACGTGGGCGAGTCAAAGCGGCTGCTCGGCGTGATGGAGACGCATCTTTCCGGCCGGCAATGGTTCATGGATGACGACTACACCATTGCCGACATCTCCATGCTCGGCTGGGTGCGCAATCTCATCGGCTTCTACGGCGCCGGCGATCTCGTCGCCTTCACGCAGTTCAAGTCGGTCGGTGCCTGGCTCGAGCGCGGGCTGGCGCGTCCGGCGGTGCAGCGCGGATTGAACATTCCGCGGCGGCCCTGAAACCTAAAGCATGATCTGGAAAAGTGCGAAGCGGTTTTCCGGAATGATCATGCGCAAACAACAACCTAAAGCGCGATGTCGATTCATATCATCGCGCTTTAGCCCAGCGCCTTGTAGGTCATGTAGAGCGCCATCAGCGCGACGAGGGCGATCATGGCGCCGCGGAGCACCGATCGGCCGACGCCGTTGGCCATGCGTGCGCCGAGATCGGTGCCAATCCAGAGGCCGGCAAGGATGCCGATGATCGCCGGCCAGCCGACCATGAGGCCCTTGCTCCAGTAGATCCAGGCCGCCGGAAGATTGGTCGGGATGATCGAGAAGACCAGGCTGACGAGCTGCGCCTGATGCTGCGGCACGCGCAAGCCGGCGGCGAGGCCGACCGTGATCGCCAGACCTCCGCCGATGCCCATGAAGCCGGAGGAAAATCCGGCGAGCAGGCCGATGAGGAGCAGGGGGACCCAGGGCAGGTTGTCTTCGTCCCGGGCTTCGCGGCTGCCGTCCTTGCGATCGCGGCGCAGGATCAACAGGGCCATCAGCGCGACGAGATAGACGACGTAGGTCCATTGCAGGACGGAATCGGAAACCAATGTTGCGGCATAGCCGCCGCCGGCGCCGCCGATCAGAAATCCGAGGCCGATCCACATGACCCACGGCAAGGGGCTGCGGTTGCCGCTCTGCCAGTAGCGGCGTATGCCGGCGAGACCCGTCGGCGGAATCTGGGTGATCAGCGAGGTGCCCTGGGCAACGTGCTGCTCGGCCCCGAGCAGCAGCACGGAGAAGATCACGAGCCCGCCGCCAGGGCTGGTGCCCGAGAATCCCGCTGCCAGTCCGGCGACCAGACCGACCCCACCACCGGCGAGGACCTCGTGGAGCCAGGACATCGCTTACGTCCGGGTCCGCCGCCTGGTCTCGGGCTTTATCGTGCGGAAGCCGTCGATCACCCCGGTCACGGCCGCCATGCAGGCTTCGACGTCAAATTCGACGCCCCAGCATTTTTGCAGCACGAACCCCTGGAAGATCGCGATCAGGACGCGCGCGATCGCGTCCGCGCCGAGGTCGCGCCTGATGAGGCCATCGTGCTGGGCGCGCTCGGCCAGCGCGACGATCAGAGCGCGCGGCATGTCGATTCCCTCGACCACGCTGCTGCGGACGCGGCGGTTGCGCAGGGCTTCGGCCCAGCCGTGGACGCCGACACGGCGGCGGGCTTCGCCGGCGGGATCGGTCAGCCATTGCGCGTAGACCCGGATCAGCGCGTGAAGTCCTTCGATCGGATCGCCGGATCCTTTCGCAACCGAATTGAGCACGGCTTCGCGCCGATGCCGGTCGTCGGCGAGTGCTTCGATCAGATCGTCCTTGCTCTGGAAGTAGAGATAGACCGCGCCATGGCTCAGTCCGGACCGCCTGACGATGTCGGCCATGCCGGTCTGGTGAAAACCGTCTTCGGAGAAGCAGGCGAGGGCCGCTTCGAGAATCTGCTGCCGCCGACTTTCGCGTTGCTTGTCGCTGATTTTGGGCATTCGACGGTCCCCAAATAACTGACAGATCGATCGGTTTCTGACGGATCACAGCAGACGCCAAGAACATGACCGCCAAAATAAAAAACGATCAGTCAGTCATTTTTAGTCCCAAAATGAAGGCGGGTCAAGCCCGGCCGCGCGGAAGCCGGCAAAGACGGAGGATGACGTCGCCGCGAATGCGCTGGCCGAATCGAGGCCGCTGCGCCGGGGGCCGGCTAGAATAGCCGTCCGCCGTTCGGCACCGGCTTGCTCGGCTGCACCAGCACGACCTTGCCATTGGCATCGGGCAAGCCGAGCGTCAGCACCTCCGAGATGACGGGTCCGATCTGGCGCGGCGGGAAATTGACGACGGCCGCGACCTGTTGTCCCATCAAAGTCTCGAGCGGATGGTTTTCGGTGATCTGGGCCGAAGATTTGCGCACGCCGATGGCGGGCCCGAAGTCGATCCATAGCCGAAAGGCCGGCTTGCGCGCCTCGGGAAACGGCTTGGCGTCGACGATGGTGCCGACGCGGATATCGACGGCGAGGAAGCTGTTGAAGTCGATGGTCGGCGAGGCGGCGGCTGCGGGATCGTGGCTGACGTGCATGGGATGTCCGTTCGGCGAATTGGCGTCGTTCGCAATATTGTCGCGCGAACCGGAGTTTCGTACAACGCCACGTATGTCACGATACGTCATGCGCGAGGAACGTCTTGCCCACCACCATCTACGGCATCAAGAACTGCGACACCATGAAGAAGGCGCGCGCCTGGCTCGACACGCATGGCGTGCCTTACGCGTTTCACGACTACAAGGCGGCCGGCGTGGAGAAGGACAAGCTCAAGCAATGGAGCGACAAGGTCGGTTGGGCGACGCTGCTCAACCGCGCCGGGACGACCTTCAAGAAGCTGCCCGATGCCGACAAGGAAGGCTTGAGCGAGAAGAAGGCGCTGGCCTTGATGCTAGCGCAACCATCGATGATCAAGCGGCCGGTGCTGGAGATCGGCGGCAAGCTGCTGGTCGGCTTCAAGCCGGAGATCTATGCCAAGGAAGTCAAGGCCAAGTAGGTTCGCTGCCAGCGCCCGCCGACCGCTAGTTCAGCTCGATGGTCTCGGTGGCGGTGCTGGGCTGGTCCGCGAACTCGACCACGTCGGCGGTCGCGATGCGGCCGGGCGCGCGATGGAAAAGCTCGCGATCGATCACGGCGCGCAGCTTCGGACGTGGCAGCGCGTCCTTTCCGCGCATCAGATTCTTGATCTCGAAGCCGCCGTCCTCGCAGAAGGTCTTGACCGAGGCGATGACGTGACAGACGTTGCCGTCGGTCTGGAACGGCAGCAGCAGCCTCTCGTAGGCGACGATGCGGCCGTAGATGTCGTCGACATCGGCAACGCTGTAGACGGGCAGGGCGCGCGCCACGCATTCATGATAGATCGGCATCACGAACGGCGCGAGGCGTTGCCCGAGATAGTCGTGGAGCAGAACGCCCTTGCCGGTCTGTCCGTAGGCGCGCGAGATCCGCGTGCCTTCACTCTGGATGATCAGGCTTGGCGTCGGCGTGGAGATGTCCACCGTATAATAGATGAGGTCGGACAGCTCGTCCTCGAGCCGCGCGGGCTGGTACTCCCAGGTCGCCGGTGCGATCTGCTGGCGCGCATAAAGTCGCAGCCACGTGTTCAGCAGGTCTCGCTGCCTGATCGACTTGACGATGGAGGGAGCGGCGCTCGCGAAATCCAAGACAATATTCCCGGCAGATAAACCCGAGGCATGATGTCGTTTGCGGGGAAATTTTTGATGAAGGCTGGCGCGCGGCACGAAAGACCGTTAACGACGGCTTGATGGCCGGTGCTTTTGCGAACCGGGAGGCCGGGCAGGCACGACATCAAACCTCTCCGACTAGGGAGCATTTGTATCCCAGCCGGAGGCCTGATCTGCTCAGCTTTCCGCCTTGCCTAACCCCCGTCACCTCCGGCATATTCCGCGCCCGGAGGCGGCGTTCCGGATGGGCTCCAAGACCTCCGGAATGCCGAAGTAAACTAAGGACAGCCACGCGTATTTCGCGGGCAGGGGGAAAACTGTTTGGCCGATGAGTTCATTCTCGAAACGGAAGGCTTGACCAAGGAGTTCGCGGGCTTTTTCGCCGTCCGCGACGTTGCGCTCAAGGTTCGCCGTGGGAGCATTCATGCGTTGATCGGCCCGAACGGGGCCGGCAAGACGACCTGCTTCAATCTTCTGACCAAGTTCCTCAAACCGTCTGCCGGAAAAATCCTGTACAAGGGGCAGGACATCACCGCGATGGCGCCGGCCGACGTGGCCCGCATGGGACTTGTTCGGTCGTTCCAGATCTCGGCGGTGTTTCCGCATCTCACTGCGCTGGAGAACGTCCGTGTCGCGCTTCAGCGCCAGCACGGCTCTTCGTTCGATTTCTGGCGGTCCAAGTCGGTCCTCAATCGCTACAACGACCGCGCGCGCGAGTTGTTGAACGATGTCGGCCTCAACGAGTTTGCCAACACGCCCGCGGTCGAGATGCCCTATGGGCGCAAGCGTGCACTCGAGATCGCAACCACGCTCGCGCTCGACCCGGAGATGATGCTGCTGGACGAGCCGATGGCCGGCATGGGCCACGAGGACATCGACAAGATCGCGGCGCTGATCAAGCGCATCTCCGCGAAATACACCATCCTGATGGTGGAGCATAATTTGAGCGTCGTGGCCAACCTCTCGGACATCATCACCGTGCTGACGCGCGGGCAGGTGCTCGCGCAAGGTCATTACAGCGAGCTCACCAAGGACGAGCGCGTCAAGGAAGCCTATCTGGGAGCCGGTCATGCCTGATACTGCAATCGCCGAGGCTCCGGCCAAGGCTGCGACCGGCGGAAACATCCTTCAAGTCCGCAACCTCGAGGCCTGGTACGGCGAGTCCCACATCCTGCACGGGATCAACTTCGACGTGAACGCGGGCGAGGTCGTCACCCTGCTCGGGCGTAACGGCGCCGGCAAGACGACCACGCTGAAGTCGATCATGGGCATCATCGGCAAGCGTACCGGCTCGGTGACGTTCAACAACCAGGAGATCATCCGCGCGACCTCCGACAAGATCGCGCGCATGGGCATCGCGTTCTGCCCGGAAGAGCGGGGCATATTCTCCAGCCTCGACGTGCGTGAGAATTTGATGCTGCCGCCGGTGGTCCGTGAGGGCGGGTTGCCGCTCGATCAGATCTTCGAGCTGTTCCCGAATTTGAAGGAGCGGCTGGGCAGCCAGGGCACCAAGCTATCCGGAGGCGAGCAGCAGATGCTCGCGATCGCGCGCATCCTGCGCACCGGCGCCAGCTTCCTGATGCTGGACGAGCCGACCGAGGGTCTCGCGCCCGTCATCATCCAGCAGATCGGCCACACCATTGCGCGGCTGAAGAAGGAGGGATTCACGATCCTTCTGGTCGAGCAGAATTTCCGCTTCGCGTCCACCGTCGCCGACCGCTACTACGTGGTCGAGCATGGCAAGATCATCGACGGATTTTCAAATGCGGAGCTTGCCGCCAACATGGACAAGCTCCACGCCTATCTCGGCGTCTAGAACGGCAAAGAAGAATTGAAAAAGGAAAGTTGCATGAAGACCAGGTCGATTGCGTCGTTGCTGCTGACCACCGCGGTGACCTTCGCTGCGGCAGGCGTCGCGTCCGCGCAGGACAAGACCGTCAAGATCGGTGCGCTGTCCGATCAGTCCGGCCTCTACGCCGATCTCGGCGGCCCCGGTTCGACGGTCGCGGCGCAGATGGCCGTTGAGGATTCCGGCCTGGCTGCAAAGGGCTGGAAGATCGACATCATTTCCGGCGATCACCAGAACAAACCAGACATCGGTACCGCGATCGCGCGGCAATGGTTCGACGTCGACAAGGTCGATGTCATCGTCGACGTGCCGAATTCCGGCGTGGCGCTCGCCGTCAATAATGTCATCAAGGAAAAGAACGGCGTCTACATCAATTCAGGGGCGGCGACGTCCGATCTCACCAACGCACAGTGCTCGCCCAACACCGTGCACTGGACCTACGACACCTACATGCTGGCGCACACCACCGGCCAGGCGCTGGTCAAGGCCGGTGGCGACACCTGGTTCTTCCTGACTGCGGATTATGCCTTCGGTGCCGCTCTCGAGCGCGACACCACGGCGGTGGTCACCGCCAATGGCGGCAAGGTGATCGGCGGCGTCAAGCATCCGCTGAATACGCCGGACTTCTCGTCCTTCCTGCTCCAGGCGCAGTCGTCCAAAGCCAAGATTATCGGTCTCGCCAACGCCGGCGGCGACACTACCAACACCATCAAGCAGGCGGCCGAGTTCGGCATCGGCAAGGGCGGTCAGAAGCTCGCGGCGTTGCTGCTCTTCCTCACCGACGTCAAGGCAATCGGCCTTGAGACCGCGCAGGGCCTCAACTTCACCGAGACGTTCTACTGGGACATGAACGACCAGACCCGGGCGTTCTCGAAGCGCTTCGCGGCGAAGATGAAGAACAACGCGCCGCCGACCATGGTGCAGGCCGGCGTCTATGCGGGCGTGCGTCACTATCTCAAGGCGCTCGAAGCGCTCGGCGGCAATCCGCATGACGGCGTCAAGGTCGTCGAGAAGATGAAGTCGATGCCGACCGAGGACGATCTGTTCGGCAAGGGCGAGATCCAGCCCAACGGCCGCACCATCCACAGCGCCTATCTGTTCGAGGTGAAGAAGCCCTCCGAGTCCAAGGGACCGTGGGACTTCTACAAGCTGGTGGGCTCGGTGCCGGGCGACCAGGCTTTCACGCCGCTGTCCGAGAGCAAGTGCGCGCTCTTGAAGAAGTAAGATAACCGCCCGCAGGCCTTAAGGCTTGCGGGCGACTTTTGAGGAACGCCGAAGGGACCGGGTGCGGAATCGATGCAGGCTCTATACGCTCAGCTACTGGTGGGACTGATCAACGGCTCGTTCTACGCGCTGCTCAGTCTCGGGCTTGCCGTGATCTTCGGCATGCTCAACATCATCAATTTCGCCCATGGCGCGCTCTACATGATGGGCGCCTTCGTCGCCTATTTCCTCTTGAACCTCGGCGGCATCAACTATTGGTGGGCGCTGCTGCTTGCGCCCGTCATCGTCGGCATCTTCGGCATGATCCTCGAGCGGACCATGCTGCAATGGCTGACCGGCCTCGATCACCTCTACGGCCTGCTGCTGACCTTCGGCATCGCGCTGATCGTGCAGGGCGTGTTCCAGAACTATTTCGGCTCCTCGGGACTGCCTTACGCCATTCCGGACCAGCTCAAGGGCGGCATGAATCTCGGCTTCATGTTCTTACCCGTCTATCGCGGCTGGGTCGTGGTGTTCTCGCTGGTCGTGTGTCTGGCGACCTGGTTCCTGATCGAGAAGACGCAACTCGGCGCCTATTTGCGCGCCGCCACCGAAAATCCGACCCTGGTGCGCGCTTTCGGCATCAACGTGCCGCGCATGATCACGCTCACTTACGGTCTCGGCGTCGGTCTGGCCGCGCTCGCCGGCGTGCTCTCGGCGCCGATCAACCAGGTGCGGCCGCTGATGGGTGCGGATCTCATCATCGTCGTGTTCGCGGTGGTCGTGATCGGCGGCATGGGATCGATCATGGGCTCCATCATCACCGGCTTCGCGCTCGGCGTGATCGAGGGCCTGACCAAATATTTCTACCCCGAGGCCTCCAACACCGTCGTGTTCGTGCTGATGGTGCTGGTGCTCTTGGTGAAGCCAACGGGATTGACGGGAAGGGCGGCCTGATATGACAACCCTGACAGACGACACGCTGCCGGCAACCCCGCGCGCCATGCGCGACGAGATGATCGTGTTCGTGGTGATGGCGCTGCTGCTGGCGTCGGTCCCGTTCACCGGAGTCTATCCGTTCTTCGTGATGCAGGCGCTGTGCTTTGCGCTGCTCGCCTGCGCCTTCAACCTGCTGATCGGTTATGGCGGCCTGCTGTCGTTCGGCCATGCGATGTTCTTGGGGACGGCCGGCTATTGCAGCGCGCATGCGCTGAAGGTGTGGGCATTGCCGCCGGAGCTCGGCATTCTCGTCGGCGTCGCCGCCGCTTTCGCGCTCTCGATCGTGACCGGCTACATCTCGATCCGCCGCCAGGGCATCTATTTCTCGATGATCACGCTGGCGCTGTCGCAGCTCTTGTATTTCATTTACCTCCAGGCCCCGTTCACCCATGGCGAGGACGGCATCCAGGGCATCCCGCAGGGACACATGTTCGGGGTGTTCGATCTCTCCAAGCCGACGGTGCTCTATTACGTCGTGCTGGTCGGGTTCCTCGCCGGCTTCCTGCTGATCTTCCGCATCATCAACTCGCCGTTCGGCGAGGTGCTGAAGTCGATCCGCGAGAACGAGCAGCGCGCGATTTCGCTCGGCTATCGCACCGACCAGTACAAGTTCCTGGCCTTCGTCCTGTCCGGCACGCTGGCCGGTTTCGCCGGCGCGCTGAAGGTGTTCGTGGCGCAGAATGCCTCGCTCACCGACGTCCACTGGTCGATGTCCGGTGAAGTGGTGCTGATGACGCTGGTCGGCGGCCTCGGCACCATCTTCGGCCCCGTGGTCGGCGCCTTCGTCATCATCGCCATGCAGCAATATCTGGCCGGATTCGGCCAGTGGGTGACGGTGATCCAGGGTTCGATCTTCGTGATCTGCGTGCTCACCTTCCGGCGCGGCGTCATCGGCGAAATCGCGCATTACTTCCGGCGATCGCTCTAAGTCATTGATTCACGGTCAATTTACTTGTTGCGTGAAAGCGGTGGATGATCCGGCTCCGCTGGCGTGAGATGACACGCAAGCGGATCGAAAATGGTCTATGACAGTTTAATGACGGCCCTGACGGGCCGGGCCATTTCCAACCGGTAGTCTATCCCCATGATGCGATGGTTTCGCGCTTTCCTGCCCAAGGAAGAACGGTTCTTTGACCTGTTCGACCGGCATGCCCAGACCGTGATCCAGGGGGCGATCGCGCTCCAGGGGATGCTCAACGGGGGCGAGGAGACGCCGGTCTACTGCCAGCGCGTCAACCAGTTCGAGAACGACGCCGACAACATCACCCGTGAGGTGCTGACGGCGGTGCGCCGCACCTTCATCACCCCGTTCGACCGCGGCGATATCAAGAACCTGATTACCTCGCTGGACGATGCCATCGACCAGATGCAGCAGACGGCCAAGGCCGTGATGCTGTTCGAGGTGCGCAGCTTCGAGCCTCCCATGCGCGAGATCGGCGGGCTGCTGATCGAATGCGCCAATCTGGTCGGCCGCGCGCTGCCCTTGATGCAGTCGATCGGTCCGAACGTCGCCATGCTCACCGCGATCACCGAAGAGCTGGGCAAGCTGGAGGGCCGTGTCGACGACCTCCACGACATCGGGCTGAAGGAGCTGTTCCTCAAGCATCGCGACGGCAACGCGATGGACTTCATCGTCGGTGTCGAGATCTACGACCACCTCGAGAAGGTGGCCGATCGCTTCGACGACGTCGCCAACGAGATCAACAGCATCGTTATCGAGCAAGTTTAACGCATGATCCGGAAAAGTGTGCAGCGGTTTTCCTTCGCGCCAAACGCGGAACGCGTTTGCGCGGAGATCATGCGCAAAGCTTAGAGCAGGGGCGCCGCCGTGGATGCTGCGTTGGGTCTTCCCGTCCTGGTCGGACTGATTGCCGTCGCGCTGCTGTTCGATTTTCTGAACGGCCTGCACGATGCCGCCAATTCGATCGCGACCATCGTCTCGACCCGCGTGTTGCGGCCGCAATTCGCGGTGTTCTGGGCTGCCTTCTTCAATTTCGTCGCCTTCATGGTGTTCGGGCTGCACGTCGCCCAGACCATCGGCACCGGCATCATCGATCCCTCGATCGTCGACGCCCAGGTGATCTTCGCCGCGTTGGTCGGAGCCATCGTCTGGAACCTGGTGACCTGGGGGCTCGGCATCCCGTCCTCGTCCTCGCACGCGCTGATCGGCGGGCTCGTCGGCGGCGGCATGGCCAAGGCGGGGATCTCGGCGGCGGTGTGGAGCGGATTATCCAAGACGGTGCTGGCGATCGTGCTGTCGCCGCTGGTCGGCTTCCTGCTGGCGATGATGCTGGTAGCGATCGTGTCGTGGGCCTCGGTGCGCTCGACACCGTTCGCGGTCGATCGGGCCTTCCGGATCCTGCAATTCGCCTCCGCCTCGCTTTATTCGCTCGGCCACGGCGGCAACGACGCGCAGAAGACCATGGGCATCATCGCGGTGCTGCTGTATTCGCAGGGCCATCTCGGCAGCGACTTCTCGGTGCCGTTCTGGGTGGTGCTGTCGTGCCAGGCGGCCATGGCGCTGGGCACCTTGATGGGCGGCTGGCGCATCGTCCGCACCATGGGTCTGCGCATCACGAAACTGACGCCGATGCAGGGGTTCTGCGCCGAGACGGGAGGGGCCGCGACCCTATTCATGGCGACCTTCCTCGGGGTTCCCGTCTCGACCACGCACACCATCACCGGCGCCATCGTCGGCGTCGGGGCCGCCCGCCGCGTCTCGGCCGTGCGCTGGAACGTGGCGAGCTCGATCGTCTATGCCTGGGTGATCACGATCCCGGCCTCGGCCATCGTCGCGGCGCTGAGTTGGTGGGCGGTCAAGATCTTCGTCAAGTAACGAGCTTCAGCCCGACAATCCCGGCCACGATCAGCCCGATGCTGGCAAGGCGCACGGCCGTGGCGGGCTCGCCGAACAGGACGATGCCGAGGATGGCGGTACCGACTGCGCCGATCCCGGTCCAGACCGCATAGGCAGTTCCCACGGGCAGCGATTTGAGGGCGACGCCGAGCAGGATGACGCTACCGGCCATGGCCGCGAGCGTGACGATCGACGGAACGAGCCGGCTAAAGCCCTCGGTGTATTTCAGGCCGATCGCCCAGGTGATCTCGAGAAGCCCGGCGACGAACAGGATGCTCCAGGCCATGACGACCCTCCGTATCAAGGCAGGGTCGTCCCCGCGACTGAGATGCTGTTGGGCAGGGAGGCCGTCCTCCCCCAAGACTGATTTATCCAAGCGTCGATATGGGGCTGGCCGGATGGCCCCGCAATCACCAAATCAGGCTTGATCAGGCCCAGTTTCCCTGCCAAACGCTCCCGCCATGTCCGACATCGCCACCACCACAGCCGAATCGCCGGCCCGTTCCCCGCTTGCCGCTGAAGTGGCGCGGCGGCGCACTTTTGCGATCATCTCCCATCCCGACGCCGGCAAGACCACGCTGACCGAGAAGCTGCTGCTGTTCGGCGGCGCCATTAACCTCGCCGGCCAAGTCAAGGCCAAGGGCGAGCGGCGCAACACGCGTTCGGACTGGATGAAGATCGAGCGCGAGCGCGGCATCTCGGTCGTGACCTCGGTGATGACCTTCGAGTTCGAGGGCCTCGTCTTCAACCTCCTGGACACGCCGGGCCACGAGGACTTTTCGGAAGACACCTATCGCACGCTGACGGCGGTTGATTCCGCCGTGATGGTGATCGACGCCGCCAAGGGCATCGAGGCGCGCACCCGTAAGCTGTTCGAGGTGTGCCGCCTGCGCGACATCCCGATCATTACCTTCATCAACAAGATGGACCGCGAGAGCCGCGACGTGTTCGAGCTGCTCGACGAGATCGAGAAGACGCTGGCGCTCGACACCACGCCGATGACCTGGCCGGTCGGGCGCGGCCGCGACTTCCTCGGCACCTATGACGTCGTCAATGGCGGCGTGCGCCTGCTCGAAGGCGGCGGCGCCAAGACCGGCGCGGCGCAGCAGATCGCGATCGAGGAACTGGCCAAGCTCAATGCCAATCTCGACGTCTCCGCCGTGAAGGACGAGCTCGAGCTCGTCACCGAGGCCTCGAAGCCGTTCGAGCTCGAAGCATTCCGCGAGGGACATCTGACACCGGTCTATTTTGGCAGCGCGCTGCGCAATTTCGGCGTCGGCGACCTCCTCGAAGGTCTCGGCAAGTTCGCGCCCGAGCCGCGCGCGCAGGACAGCGACCAGCGCAAGGTCGAGGCCACCGATCCGCGCATGAGCGCCTTCGTGTTCAAGATCCAGGCCAACATGGATCCGAACCATCGCGACCGCATCGCGTTTGCGCGCCTGTGCTCGGGCAAGCTCAGCCGTGGCATGAAGGCCAAGCTCGTGCGCACCGGCAAGAGCATGCCGCTGTCGAGCCCGCAATTCTTCTTCGCGCAGGATCGTTCGGTCGCGGACGAAGCCTTCGCCGGTGACGTCGTCGGCATTCCCAATCACGGCACGCTGCGCATCGGCGACACCTTGACCGAGGGCGAGGATTTCAACTTCGTTGGCGTGCCGAGCTTTGCGCCGGAAATCGTCCGTCGCGTCCGTCTCACCGACGCGATGAAGGCGAAGAAGCTGAAGGAAGCGCTGCAGCAGATGTCGGAAGAGGGCGTCGTGCAGGTGTTCCGCCCGCGCGACGGTGCGCCGGCGCTGGTCGGCGTGGTCGGCGCACTCCAGCTCGACGTCTTGAAGGCGCGGCTGGAGGCGGAATATTCGCTGCCGGTCGAGTTCGAGGTCAGCGAGTTCCAGCTGGCGCGCTGGGTCTCCTCGGAGGACCGCAAGAAGCTCGACACCTTCATCGCCGCCAACACCTCCAGCATCGCCGACGACGTCGACGGCGATCCGGTCTATCTCGCCCGGAACGAGTTCTATCTCGGCTACACCAAAGAACGCGCCGAGGGCATCGAGTTCACCAACGTCAAGGACGTCAAGAAGAAGGGGTAGGGCGCCCACACCCTCTCGCGCGCGAGCATGTGAATGCGCGCGGGGTTGACGCATTCATGGGCGACGCCACTTTTTCTCGTGGCATTGCGAGCTCATTCCATGTGGCGCGGCATTCTCGTCCTTCTCCTGCTGACGATCTCGACCGCCGCCGATGCGCGGCCGCGCCAGATCAATCCGATCCCGTTTGCGCACGAGCCGTGCAACGTGCTCGATGGCCGGCCTTGTACACCGTCCTATTGCAGCCCGCTCGAACCCGGCCCCTGCATCCCGGAGATCGATTATCCCTACGGCCAGAACCTCCAGCTCACCATCCAGAGCGTCCCCTCAGAGGCCGACCGCGCCAAATATCAAAAGCCCGATCATGATCTCGATACGATCGGCGATCTCTTCGCCGAGCTGCGCAGCTGCTGGTCGCCGCCATCGGACAATGCGCGCGCGGGCATGCAGATGGCGGTGCGCTTCAGCTTCAACAAGGCGGGCGGCCTGATCGGTCCGCCGCGATTGACCTTTGCGACAGCGGGCGTGCCGGCGGATATCCGCACCAGCTACCTCAATGCGATCAATTCATCGTTGAAGGCCTGTCTGCCGCTGAAATTCACGGGCGGCCTCGGTGGTGCCCTGGCAGGACGCCCGATCGCGATCCGCTACGTCGACAATCGCGAGCTGGGGAAATAGCTCTATCCCCTCATCCCTTGCGCAACGGCGAAGCCGTTGTCGCTGGGAGCGCGTCCTTCACGCGCGTCTCGACGGATGAAAGGCCCCCGCTGATGCCGCCTCCGGGCCTGCACGGTTCGAGACGCGCGTGAAGGGCGCGCTCCTCACCATGCGGGGAGAGAGTTGCGAGCCGCAGCCGATCGATGATACCTCAGAGCCGGGGCTGCTTTGCGGGGAGGATGTCGTGGGTCTGCTGGTCATGATCCTGGGGCTGGTGCTGTTCTTCGCCACCCACATTTTTACGACGAAACGAAAGGCGCGTGCGCAGGCGATCGCCAGGCTGGGCGAGGGGACCTACAAGATCCTCTACGCGTTGGTCTCGCTCGCGGGGCTCGCGCTGATCATCTGGGGCTTTGCCCATTACCGCAGCTCCGGCTGGATTGACGTCTGGTACCCGCCGAAGGCGCTGAAGCACGTCACGGTCGCGCTGATGCTGCCCGCGGTGATCCTGGTGGTCGCCTCGTATCTGCGCGGCCGCATCTACGCGACGCTGAAGCATCCGATGCTGGCCGGCATCAAGCTGTGGGCTGCGGCGCATCTTTTGGCCAACGGCGACCTCGGCTCCATCATCCTGTTCGGCTCGTTCCTCGCCTGGGCGGTCTACGACCGCATCTCGCTTAAAGCTCGCACCGACGCCGGTGGCCCGCCGATTCCCGTGGGCGGGGTCACCAATGACCTGATCGCGGTCGCGGTCGGCGTCGTTGCCTATCTGGCCCTGGCCTTTGCGTTCCATCCTGTCGTGATCGGTGTTCCCGTGGTGGGTGTCTAGCGCATGATCCGGAAAAGTGTGCAGCGGTTTTCCGATATGATCATGCGGGAGAATAGGTCAGCCAATCAGCGCAAGACGGGGCCGGCGTGACCGTGCGGGGAAGATAACAAGAGCAACAAGCCGAGGGCATCCCGATGGACTGGTCGCAATCTCAAATCCCGCCGATGCGGCTCGAGGCGCGGTTTGGCGATCGGGTGGTGCCGGCGTTCGCGGAGCGGCCTGCGAGCCTGTGGGCGATGATCGCGGACGCCCGCGCGCACAATGCCGATGGCGAAGCGCTGATCGCAGGCAGTCTCCGGCTGAGCTGGCGGCAGGCGGTGGAGCAGGCGGCGAGGATTGCGGCGGGCTTGCGCAAGCTCGGCCTTGAGCGCGGCGACCGCGTAGCGATCCTGCTCGGCAACCGCATCGAATTTCCGCTACTGCTGTTCGCTGCCGCGCATGAAGGGCTCGTCACGGTGCTGCTCAGCACGCGCCAGCAGAAGCCGGAGATCGCCTATGTCCTTGCCGATTGCGGCGCCAGGATCCTGATCCACGAATCCGCGCTCGCCGAGCGGCTGCCCGATGCGCAGGATGTGCCCGATGTGATCCATCGCATCGCCGTCGATGACGACCCGGCTCTGTCGGGTTTCGCCGTGCTCGCCGACAACCCGCCGGCCGGGGCGCCCGTCGAGGTGAGCGAGGAGGACACCGCGATGATCCTCTACACCTCGGGCACCACGGGCAAGCCGAAGGGCGCGATGCTGGCCCATTGCAACATCATCCATTCCTCGATGGTGTTCGTGTCCTGCCTGCAATTGACGCAAATCGATCGCTCGATTGCAGCGGTGCCGCTCGGCCATGTCACCGGCGTCGTCGCCAACATCACCACCATGATCCGCTGCGGCGGCGCGCTGATCATCATGCCCGAGTTCAAGGCCGCCGATTACCTCAAGCTCGCCGCGCGCGAGCGCGTGACCTACACGGTGATGGTGCCGGCGATGTACAATCTCTGCCTGCTCCAGCCCGATTTCGACAGCTACGATCTGTCGAGCTGGCGCATCGGCGGCTTCGGCGGCGCGCCGATGCCGGTTGCCACCATCGAGAAGCTCAAGGCGAAGATTCCGGGCCTGAAGCTGATGAACTGCTACGGCGCGACCGAGACGACGTCGCCGTCGACGATCATGCCGGGCGAGCTGACCGAGAGCCATATCGACAGCGTCGGCCTGCCCTGTCCCGGCGCGCGCATCGTCGCGATGGGAGCGGACGGACGCGAGCTGCCGCCCGGCGAGATCGGCGAGCTCTGGATCCAGAGCGCCTCTGTCATCAAGGGCTACTGGAACAACCCGAAGGCCACCGCCGAAAGCTTCACCGGCGGATTCTGGCACTCGGGCGATCTCGGCTCGGTCGATGCGGAAGGGTTCGTCCGCGTGTTCGACCGGCAAAAGGACATGATCAATCGCGGTGGCCTGAAGATCTATTCGGCCGAGGTCGAATCCGTGCTGGCCGGCCATCCCGCCGTGGTCGAGAGCGCGATCATCGCCAGGGCCTGCCCGGTGCTGGGCGAGCGCGTCCACGCCGTGGTGGTGACGCGACAGCCGGTGGCCGATACGGACCTGCGCGCCTGGTGCGCCGAGCGGCTGTCCGACTACAAGGTTCCCGAAACCATGGCGATCACGGCCGACCCGCTGCCGCGCAACGCCAACGGCAAGGTGCTGAAACGGCAGCTGCGGGAGCTCCTGGGCGCCTGAGCCGGGCAGGGGCATCCGGGCGGTCCCGGGTGGTTAACGCCTTGATCGGGCTCGCTTTGCCTTGCCACCGCCATATCGTTAGGGTACGTCGCCGCCACACGGGGGACGGGATTCCTGACGCGAACGCATTGGCGCGCGTACCCGGACGGGCATGGGATTAGCATAAGTGTCTGAATTATTTGACGAAGTCGACGAGGAAGTACGTCGCGAACAGCTCAAGAAGCTGTGGGACAAGTATTCGATCTACTTCATCGCCCTGATGGTGCTGATCGTGGCCGCCGTTGGTGGCTGGCGCGCTTACCAATATTTCGAGGCCCAGAAGGCCGCCGCGGCCGGCGCCGCGTTCGAGAAGGCGGTCGAGCTGTCTGAGCAGGACAAGCACGCCGAGGCGGAGGCTGCCTTCACCGAGCTCGCCGCCAAGGCGCCGTCGGGCTATCGCACCCTGGCGCGGCTCCGCGCCGCGGCCGAAGCCGCCGCCCGAGATCCCAAGGCTGCGGCCAAGATGTATGACGACCTCGCTGCCGATCGCAGCGTGGGCGGTGAGTGGCAGGATCTGGCCAAGATCCGCGCCGCCGGCCTCGTGCTCGACAGTGCCAGCTACGCCGACATGCAGCAGCGGCTGGAGCCCTCCGCCGCACCCAAATCGACCTTCCGCCACTCCGCCCGCGAGATGCTGGCGTTGTCGGCCTGGCGCAACAACGACATGACCGCGGCCCGCAAATGGCTCGACGCGATCGCCGAGGACGGCGAAACGCCGCCCGGCCTGCGCTCGCGCGCCGAGGCGCTCCAGGCCCTGCTGCCGCCCGTCGCCAAGAGCTGAGCAAGAACAGCTGACGACGGTCCTCTGACTTGAGACGAGACACAAGATGCGCCGCACGCCCCGCTTGATCGCAGCCGCTGTCCTGATCGCCGTCACGGGCGTTCTGGGCGGCTGCTCCAGCTTCGATCCAAGCGACATGCTCGACTTCCTCGACACCAAGAAGAAGCTGCCGGGCGACCGCAAGCCGGTCTTCCCGGAAGGCGTGCCGGGCCTCGAGCAGGGCGTTCCGAAGGAGCTGTACAAGGGCGCGCAGCAGCAGCCGGATCCGAACGCGCCTGCCGTGGCGGCTTTGCCTGCGGAGCCGCCGCCCGAGCCGGCCAAGCCGGCGAAGGGCGCCAAGGCGAAGCACACCAAGCAGCCGGCCGCCGCAGCCGTCGCGCCAGCCGAGGCGCCCACCGGCGAGGTCGACGGCGAGGCCCAGCCGGAGGCGGCGCCGCCCACGGCCGCGCCGCCGCCCAAGCACAAGATCGTCCGCAAGCGCACCACCGCGCCGCCGCCGGATCAGCCGGTCCAGCAGGCGCAACCCGCCCAGACCACGCAGCAGCAATCGCAGAGCGCCTTCCCGGCGCCGCTGCCGAGCGGCAGCTTCTCGCGCTGATATTTTTCACTGCATTGACAGGCGCAGCCCCGGCAGCGCACGAATGACCGATGTCCTTCACGATCGCCATCATCGGCCGGCCCAATGTCGGCAAATCGACGCTGTTCAACCGCCTGGTCGGACAGAAGCTCGCGCTCGTCGATGATCTGCCGGGCGTCACCCGCGACCGCCGCGAGGGCGAGGCCAAGCTCGGCGACCTCCACTTCACCATCATCGATACCGCCGGCCTCGACGAGGGTGCCAAGGGCTCGCTGACCGCGCGCATGCAGGAGCAGACCGAGACGGCGATCGCGCAAGCCGACGCGCTGTTCTTTGTCATCGATGCCCGCGTCGGCCTCACGCCCACCGATCGCGCCTTCGCCGATTTCGCCCGCAAGGCCAACAAGCCGGTGCTGCTGGTCGCGAACAAGAGCGAGGGCAAGCACGGCGATGCCGGCGCGATGGAAGCGTTCGCGCTCGGCCTCGGTGATCCCATCCAGATCTCGGCCGAGCACGGCGAGGGTATGGGCGAGCTTTACGATGCGCTCGCCAAGCTGATGCCGGAGCCCGTCGGCGAAGGCGAGATCGAGGACGACGAGCCGCTCTCCGAGGAAGAGGCTGCGACGCGCCCGATCCGGGTCGCCATCGTCGGCCGGCCCAATGCCGGCAAGTCGACGCTGATCAACCATCTGCTCGGCGAGGAGCGTCTGCTGACGAGCCCGGAGGCCGGCACCACGCGCGATTCCATTGCGGTCGAGATCAACTGGAAAGGCCGCGATTTTCGCGTGTTCGACACCGCGGGTCTGCGCCGGCGCTCGCGCATCGAGGAGAAGCTGGAGAAGCTCTCGGTTGCGGACGCGCTGCGCGCGGTACGCTTTGCCGAAGTCGTCGTGCTGATGATGGACACGCAGAACCGCTTCGAGGAGCAGGATCTGCGCATCGCCGATCTGATCGAGCGCGAGGGCCGCGCCATCGTGCTCGCCGTCAACAAATGGGATCTGATGGAGACCAAGGGCGGCGGCGCCATCTCGGCTCTGCGCCGCGATGCCGATCATTGGCTGCCGCAGGTCAAGGGCGTGCCGATCGTCGCCGTCTCCGGCCTGATGGGGGAGGGCATCGACCGCCTGATGCAGGCGATCCAGGACGCCTATGCGGTCTGGAACAGGCGCGTGCCGACCTCGGCGCTCAATCGCTGGTTCGAGCAGGCGATCCAGGCCAATCCGCCGCCCGCGGTGTCCGGCCGCAGGTTGAAGCTGAACTACATCACCCAGAACAAGGCGCGCCCGCCGAGCTTCGTGCTGTTCTGCTCGCGTGCGGACGCGGTGCCGCAGTCCTACCTGCGATACCTGACCAATTCCATGCGCGAGACTTTCGATCTGCCGGGCACGCCGGTGCGCATCACCTTGCGCGAGAAGGCCAATCCCTTCGCGCATAAGCGCAAGCGGCCGTCATGAGCGACGGCGCCGGCGCGACGGTGGTGCAGGGCGCCGCAATGGTCCGGCGCGGCGCGGTCGCCTTCATCTTCGTCACCATCCTGCTCGACATGCTCGCGCTCGGCGTGATCATGCCGATCCTGCCGAAGCTGATCGAAAGCTTCGTCGACAACGACACCGCGCATGCGGCGCGCATCTTCGGCCTGTTCGGCACCGCCTGGGCCTTGATGCAGTTCGTGTTCTCGCCGCTGTTGGGGGCGCTGTCCGATCGGTTCGGGCGGCGTCCCGTGGTGCTGCTGTCGAATTTCGGCCTGGCCGCCGACTACGTGCTGATGGCGCTGGCGCCGTCGCTGGTGTGGCTGTTCGTCGGCCGCGTCATCTCGGGCATCACCTCGGCGAGCATCTCGACCGCCTTTGCCTATATCGCCGACGTCGCGCCGCCGGAACGGCGCGCGGCGATCTTTGGCCGGATTGGAGCTGCCTTCGGTGCCGGCTTCGTCCTCGGCCCGGCGCTCGGCGGCCTCCTTGGCGACATCGATCCGCGCCTGCCGTTCTGGGCCTCGGCGGCGTTGAGCCTTGCCAACGCGCTCTATGGGCTGTTCGTCCTGCCGGAATCGCTGGCGCCGGACAAGCGCGCGCCGTTCCGCTGGCGAACTGCCAATCCTCTCGGGGCGCTGCGCCTGCTGCGCTCCAATGCTGGACTCGCCGGATTGTCCGTCGTCAATTTCATCGCGCAGGTTGCGCACGTCGTGCTGCCCTCGACTTTCGTGCTCTATGCGACCTATCGCTACGGCTGGGATTCCAAGACCGTGGGACTGACGCTGGCGATGGTCGGCATCTGCGCCATGGTGGTCCAGGGGCTCGCGATCGGCGCGATCGTGCGCGTGCTCGGCGAACCCAAGGCTCTGTTGCTCGGGCTGTGCTGTGGCGCGGCCGGCTTCGTGGTCCTTGGCGCGGCGCCGACCGGGCCGCTGTCCTGGATCGGCATTCCCATTCTGGCGCTCTGGGGCATCTCGGGCGCCGCGTCGCAAGCGCTGATGACGCGGCTCGTCGCGCCCGATCAGCAGGGCCAGTTGCAGGGCGCGACCGCGAGCGTGCAGAGCGTGTCGCAGCTGGTCGGCCCGTTCCTGTTCACGCTGACGTTTTCGTATTTCATCGGCGCCAGCGCCCCGCTGCATCTGCCCGGCGCGCCGTTCCTGCTGGCGGCGCTGCTGATGATGGTGTGCGTGGCGATCGCGGTGCGGACGCTGGGCGCGACGAAGACGGCGTCGTAGCGCCGTAGGGTGGGTTAGTCGCGCGGTCGCGCGAAGCGCAAACCGCGAGGCGTAACCCACCTCTTTGACTTCAGCGGAGGCAGAAGAGGTGGGTTACGCTAGCGGACTGCGCCTTGCGCAGCCGCATGCTAACCCACCCTACATTCTATTTTTTCACCAGCGGACAGTCGCTGTCCTTGAGCGGCTTGGCCGCGTCCTCCGGCGCGATCGTGGCGACCAGCTTGTAATAGTCCCACGGACCCTTCGACTCCTCCGGCTTCTTCACCTCGAACAGATAGGCCGGGATGAGGCGGCGACCGTCCTGCCGCAGCGGTCCGTTGCCGAACAGCGGATCGTCGGTTGGCAGCTCCTTCATCTTGGCCACGACCTTGGCGCCGTCATGCGGGTTGCCGCCGAGCGCTTCCATCGCCTTGAGATAATGCAGCACCATCGCGTAATTGCCGGCCTGGGTCATCGAGGGCATCGCGTTCTTGCTGGCAAGCTGCGAGAAGCGCTTCGACCATTCGCGGGTCTTGTCGTTCATGTCCCAGTAGAACGACTCGGTGAAGGTCAGGCCCTGCGCGGTCTTGAGGCCCAGCGAGTGCACGTCGTTGATGAACAGCAATAGCGCGGCGAGCTTCTGGCCTCCCTGGACAATGCCGAACTCGGCGGCCTGCTTGATCGCGTTGGTGGTGTCGCCGCCGGCATTGGCAAGGCCGATGATCTTGGCTTTCGACGATTGCGCCTGGAGCAGGAAGGAGGAGAAGTCCGCGGTGTTGAGCGGGTGCTTGACGCCACCGAGCAGCTTGCCGCCGTTGGCGGTGACCACGGCGCTGGTGTCGCGCTCCAGGGCGTGACCGAACGCGTAGTCGGCGGTCAGGAAGAACCAGCTGTCGCCGCCGGCCTTGGTCAGCGCCTTGCCGGTGCCGTTGGCGAGCATGTAGGTGTCATAGGTGTAGGACACCGTGTTCGGCGTGCAGGCCTTGCCGGTGAGGTCTGCGGTGGCCGCGCCCGAATTGAGCAGCACCGCGTTCTTCTCCTTGACGAGGTTGCTCACCGCGAGCGCCACGCCCGAGCTCGGCGTGTCCGCGATCGCGTCGACCTTGTCGTTGTCGATCCACTGCCGGGCGATGTTGACGCCGACGTCAGGCTTGTTCTGGTGATCGCCGCTCAGAACCTCGATCTTCCAGCCCTTCTTGAGCAGGCCGGAATCCTCGACCGCCATCTTGATCGCGACCACGGAGTTCGGGCCGCCGATGTCGGCATAGAGGCTCGACATATCGTTGAGCACGCCGATCTTGACGGTCTTGTCCTGGGCAAAGGCGGATGTGGCAAAACCGAAGGCGGCACAGGCCAGAAGGGCCGCGGAGCGGCGCGCGAACGTCGTCGTCATAAAAGGTCTCCTCCATTGTCAAATATGCGGACGGCTCTCTTGGACGGAGCCTTTGTTCCGGTTGATGGCTCTAGCCTGTCCCACGGCCGGCGGCAATGCGCCTAAAGCCGGATGACGCTGCGTGGTAGCGACATCCATCGGTTAACTTTTGGGCAAGATGCGTTGAGACGCTATTTGAGCGCGTCCGATGTCAGCTTGAATTTCTGGATGCGCTTTCCGGTATCGACCTCGGCGGTATAGACGTTACCCCGCGGGTCGACCGCCATGGCGTGCACCCAGTGGAATTGACCCGCGTTGCGGCCGCTATGGCCGAAGCTGCCGACCACGCTGCCGTCCTCGCGCTTGATCACGCGGATCTCGTTGTTCTCGCCGTCGGCGCTGAGCAGATAGGTCTGCTTCGGGTCGGGCCAGATCGCGATGTCCCATATCGCGCCGTTGCCGAGCGTGTTCTTCTCGAAGAAGAACTCCTTCACGAAGCTGCCGTCCTTCTTGAACACCTGGATGCGGTTGTTGATGCGGTCGCAGACGTAAACGAGGCCGTCATTGGCGAGCTTCACGCAGTGCACCGGGTTGCCGAACTGCTGGGCAACGGGCGCCTTGGGATCGTAGGGAGCCTGCTTGGCATCGTCAGGCTTGTTGCCGTAGGCGCCCCAGTGCCGCTTGTAGGCGAGGGTGGTCGCGTCGAACACGATGACGCGGCGGTTGCCATAGCCGTCGGCGACGTAGATCTCGTTGGCCTCCTTGTCGAGCGCGGTCTCC
Source organism: Bradyrhizobium centrosematis (assembly GCF_045571495.1). Lineage (NCBI taxonomy): Bacteria > Pseudomonadati > Pseudomonadota > Alphaproteobacteria > Hyphomicrobiales > Nitrobacteraceae > Bradyrhizobium > Bradyrhizobium centrosematis. The sequence goes on along the minus strand of NZ_CP120703.1, from coordinate 4,392,186 downwards.
GCCGGCTTGCCGAGCTGGGTCGTGTCGTTGCTGCCGAGGCTGGGCGCGAACTTGCCGATCTGGGCGACGAACTTGCCGTCGAGCGTGAACTTCAAAATGGCGTTGTCGTTATCGGCGTTGCCGCCGATCCAGACGAAGCCGCGTTCGTCGACCTCGATGCCGTGCTCGCGGCCGACCCATTCATAGCCCTGGCCCGGACCGCCCCAGGAGCGCAGCAGATTGCCGTCGACGTCGAATTCGAGCACGGGCGGCGCCGACACGCAGCATTTCGAGCGCGGCGGGTTGAGGCTCGCGCCTTTCTCGTCGTCGGTGAGCGAGCGCGGGCGGTGGATCACCCAGATATGGCCCTGCCAGTCGACCGTGATGCCGCCGACCTGGCCGAGGATCCAGTTGTTCGGGAGCTGCTTCGGCCACGAGGAATCGACCGTGAAGGTCGGGACGTCGCCGGCTCGTGCCGGGCCCGGAAGCACGACAGCGCTGGCGGCGATCAGGAGGGCGAGGGCGTGAGAGACATTTGCGAGCGCACGCGCAAAGCCTGCGCGATCATGCCATGGCGCCATGGCGACCTCCCTTTCTTGGCTCGCGGCTTACCGCCGCTTAAGCGCGGGCAGTCAATCGCGCCGAGGCAGGTAAGTCAATCAGGCCGGCGCGCGGAAGCTCATCAGCGTGCGGGTCTTGTAGTCGTAGAATTTGCCGGTCTCGGTCCAGTCGGGCGCGCACATCGGCACGATGAATTCGGCGACCTGCTCGGGCGTGTCGAGCATCGCCGGATCTTCGCCCGGCATCAGCGTCGCGCGCATGCGGGTGCGGACCGGGCCGGGATTGAACAGGTTGACCCGCAGCTTGGAGTTCGCGGTCTCCTGCGCCCAGGCGCGGGCCAGCGTCTCCAGCGCGGCCTTGGAGGCGGCGTAGGGGCTGACATAAGCGGTCGCCTTGTTGGCGGCGCCCGAGGTGATGAACACGGCGCGGCCGGCGTCGGACTGCTTCAGCAGCGGCTCCATGCAGCGGATCAGCTGGAAGTTTGCGGAGACGTTGACGGCCATCACGTCGTTGAAGGTCTTCAGCTCGATATGGCCGATCGGCGAGGAGGGGCCGAGCACGCCGGCATTGCCGACGAGGATGTCGAGCTTGCCGTAGCGCTCATGCAGCCCGGCGCCGAGACGCGCGATGCCGTCGAAATCGGTGAGGTTGAGCGGCACCAGCGTGGCGCTGCCGCCGTCCTTGCGGATCTCGTCGTCGAGCTCTTCCAGCCCGCCTTGCGTCCGCGCCGTCGCCACGATGTGCGCGCCGGCCTTGGCGAGCGCGATTGCGGTGGCATAGCCGATGCCGCGCGAGGCGCCGGTGACGAGAGCGATACGGTCAGCGAGGGGTTTGGTCATGGCGGGGTTTTACAGGCGTGGACGGCCGGGACAAGCCCCAACGACTGTCATTCCGGGCGATGCGCAGCATCGAACCCGGAATCTCGAGATCCCGGGCTCGCTCCTGGCGGACCACCCCGGGATGACGGCTACGCCGTCAGCTCGCTTCCGCCAGCAGCGACAGCTGCCGCGGCTGCGGCTCGGTCTGGGTCTGGTCGGTGAGGTGGGTCGGGTAGGCGCCGGTAAAACAGTGATCCGAGAATTTCGGATTGGCGGGATCGCGGCCGGGCTCGCCCATGGCGCGGTACATGCCGTCGATCGACAGGAAGGCAAGCGAGTCGGCGCCGATGATCTCGCGCATCTCCTCCAGCGAATGCGTCGCGGCCAGGAGGCCGCCGCGATCGGGCAGGTCGATGCCGTAATAATCGGGATAGAGGATCGGCGGCGAGGCGAGACGGAAATGCACTTCCTTGGCGCCGGCATCGCGCATCATGCGCACGATCTTCTTGGAGGTGGTGCCGCGCACCAGGGAGTCGTCGATCAGGATGATGCGCTTGCCTTCGATCGCGGCGCGGTTGGCCGAATGCTTCATGCGCACGCCGGATTCGCGGATCGCCTGGGTCGGCTGGATGAAGGTGCGGCCGACATAGTGGTTGCGGATGATGCCGAGCTCGAACGGCACACCGGAGTACTGGCTGTAGCCGACCGCGGCGGGCACCCCGGAATCCGGTACCGGCACGACGACGTCGATCGGCACGTGGCTTTCGCGCGCGAGCTGGGCGCCGAAGGCCTTGCGGACCTCGTAGACCGAGCGGCCGTGGACGATGGAATCCGGCCGCGAGAAGTAGATGTATTCGAAGATGCAGGGGCGCGGCGCCATCGGCGGGAACGGCTTGTGGATGTCCTGGCCGTTCTCGTCGAACACGATGACTTCGCCGGGCTCGATGTCGCGCACGAAGCGCGCGCCGATGATGTCGAGGGCGCAGGTCTCGGAGGTGAGGATCGGGCAGCCGTCGAGCTCGCCGAGCACCAGCGGACGGATGCCGCGCGGATCGCGCGCGCCGACCAGCTTCTTGTTGGTCAGCGAGACCAGCGCATAGGCGCCTTCGATCTCGCGCAGCGCGTCGATATAGCGCTCGATGAAACGGGCGCGCTTGGAGCGTGCGACCAGATGCAGGATCACCTCGGTGTCGGTGGTCGACTGCATCATCGCGCCGCTCTTCACGAGCTCGCGGCGCAGCGTCAGGCCGTTGGTGAGATTGCCGTTGTGGGCGACCGCGAGGCCGCCGGCATTGAGCTCGGCGAACAGCGGCTGCACGTTGCGCAGGATGGTGGCGCCGGTGGTGGAATAGCGGACATGGCCGACGGCCATGTTGCCGGGCAGGCGGTCGATTACCTCGCGGCGGGAGAAGGTGTCGCCGACCAGGCCGAGCCGGCGCTCACTGTGAAAACGGCTGCCGTCGTAGGAGACGATGCCGGCGGCTTCCTGGCCGCGGTGCTGAAGCGCGTGCAGGCCGAGCGCGGTGATGGCGGCAGCATCGGGGTGGCCGTAGATGCCGAAGACGCCGCATTCCTCGCGCAGCGTATCCCCTTCCAGATCGTCCTGAAGCTCTAGCGCGGCGCCGGGGCCGAGATCGAGATCGAATTGGGCGTCCTGGTCAGGGTGTCGCATCTCGTCCGCGCCTCTCTTTAGGGCCTAATCAACGCGCCGCAGGTTTCTCGATCAGCTTTTTCAGGCTGTCACGAGCAGGTTTACTGTATCCGTCGCCACTGCCCGAAGGCTGCTGCTCGGAATCAGCTTGATCATCATCTGGTTTGTTTTTCTTGAATCTCTTCAAGATGGTGTTCTCGGGGTCGTCGGGCAAGAGGGCCATCAGCCAATCCCCGGTTCCCTGCAGCACCACGCGGGATTTGGCCCCGGTGACCCAGTCCGGGCGCTGTTTGTCCGGCACCAGCCAGGTGAAGAACAGGAACGCGACCACGACGATCAAAAGCCCGCGAGCGAGGCCAAACAGGAAACCCAGGGTGCGGTCCAGCGCGCCGATGCGCGAATCCAGGATCATGTCGGAGATCCGCACCGTGATCACGGAGACCACGATCAGGGTGCCGACGAACACGCCGGCGACGACCACCACGCTCGCGACGGTGTCGTTGTTGAAATAGCTCTTGGCGGTCGGCAGCAGCTTCGAGAACGAATAGAGCGTCACGATCGCCGCCGCGCCCCAAGCCGCGATCGACAGGATTTCGCGCATGAAGCCGCGGACCATGGCGAGCAGGCCAGAGATCAGCATCACACCGAGCAGGATCAGGTCGAGGATGGTAACTGGCATCGGCTGGTCTGGTCCGCTCGTACTTCAAAGGTGCTCTGCGAATCGGTGCTTGGCCGCTGCCCTAAAAGAGGGGCAGACGGCGTTCCCGGCAAGGCCGCAACCACGCAATCCCATGCTGCTTTTGTGACGGCTGTATAGCGGCGAGGGCCTCCGACGTCACCTCCACCTACCCCTCTCCACGGCGGATTCTTGCCGGTGTGGCATTTTTCTCTGCCGGCGTGTTCGATTCGCCGCGGCGGGAGCCGCGGGCGGCGATCTCCGCCACCAGGGTCGTCAGGCTGTTGACCGCATTCAGCGACAATCCGGCATCGCCGCCGCTCTCGCCGCGGGCCGATTCGGGCAGCACAGCGCGCTGAAAGCCGAGTTTTGCCGCTTCCTTCAGCCGGGCTGGGGTCTGTGCCACCGGGCGCACCACGCCAGACAGCGAGATCTCGCCGAAATAAACCGCATCGGTCGGCAATTGCGCATTAACCAAGGATGACACCAGCGCCGCGGCGGCGGCGAGGTCCGCCGCCGGCTCGTGGATGCGCAGGCCGCCGGCGACGTTCAGATAGACGTCGTGGCCGGACAGCTTGACCCCGCAATGGGCCTCCAGCACCGCCAGCACCATCGAGAGCCGGCTCGGATCCCAACCAACCACGGCCCGGCGCGGGGTGCCGAGCGAGGTCGGGGCCACCAGCGCCTGCAATTCGACCAGAACGGGCCGCGTGCCCTCGATGCCCGCGAAGACTGCGGTGCCGGGCGTGCCGAGATCGCGCTCGGACAGGAACAGCTCCGAGGGGTTGGTGACCTCGCGCAAGCCGAGCCCGGTCATCTCGAACACGCCGATCTCGTCGGTCGGCCCGAACCGGTTCTTCACGGCGCGCAGGATGCGGAATTGCTGCGAGCCTTCGCCCTCGAACGACAGCACGGCGTCGACCATGTGCTCGACCACGCGCGGGCCTGCGATCTGGCCGTCCTTGGTGACATGGCCGACCAGGATGATGGCCGCGCCGGTTTTCTTCGCAAAGCGGATCAGCGCCTGCGCCGAGGCGCGCACCTGCGTCACGGTGCCGGGCGCCGATTCCACGGTGTCGGTCCACATGGTCTGGATCGAGTCGATCACGATCAGCCGGGGCACCGCGCCCTCGGACAGCGTCGAGACGATATCCTCGACCGAGGTCTCGGCCGCGAGCTGCACCGGTGCGTCCGACAGCCCAAGCCGTTCGGCGCGCAGACGCACCTGCGCGATCGCCTCTTCGCCGGAGATGTAGACGATGCGGTGGCCGGCGCGTGCCAGCATGGAGGTTGCCTGCGTCAGCAGCGTCGACTTGCCGATGCCGGGATCGCCCCCGACCAGCAGCACCGAGCCGCGGACGAAACCGCCGCCGGTGACGCGGTCGAGCTCGGTCATCCCCGAGGACAGGCGCGGCGCATCCGGGCTCTTGCCGGCAAGGCTCTCCAGCGCGAACGTCCGCCCCTTGCGCTTCGAGCGGATCGAGACCGGCACGCTGCCGCTGGTGTCCTCTTCCGCGAGCGTATTCCACTCGCCGCAGGACTCGCACTTGCCCTGCCAGCGGTTATAGGCCGCGCCGCAGTTCTGGCAGACGAAGGAAAGCGTGTTCTTGGCCATGGGACGTATGAGTCGCGGTTTCGGCTCGCTGATAGCATGGAACGGCGGGTGATCGCCGCCTTCGAATATCTCAATTCGGCACGGCAGATATACCCTTCATTAGCTCTGTGCCGCAGTGGCCCGGTCGATTTTGCGAAGTGTTAGCGGACGCAGGTCCAATCTCGGAACCATCGGGGGCGGCGAAGAGAAATGACTGGATTCCTGCGTTTATTGCTCGCGGCGGGCACGGCCTGCGGCGTTTTCGCGTCCGTTGGCCCGAGCGCTGCCAAGCCCCTCGAGATCGTCTTCGTCAGCCCCGGCAAGACCGGCGAGGTCTACTGGGACATGGTCGCGCAGACCATGAAGGCCGCCGGCCGCAAGCTCGACGCGCATGTCGAGGTGCTGACCAGCGAGCGCAATTACCGCACCATGCAGGAGCTCGGCTTCGGCGTGGTGGCACGTCACGACAAGCCCGATTTTCTCATCCTGTCGAACGAGGAATCCGCCGCCGTCCCGATCCTGGAGGCGGCCGAGGCCGCCGGCGTCAAGACGCTGCTGCTCTCGAACACGCTGATCGGCGAGGATGCGGTCCGGCTCGGGCCGCCGCGGCAGAAGCTCAAGACCTGGCTCGGCGATATCACGACCGATCTTCGGACCGCGGGCGCGCGGATGGCCAACGCCCTGATCACGGCCGCGCGGGCGGAGAAGTGGCAGAGCGCGGACGGCAAGATCCACATTCTCGGCATCGGCGGCGACGAGATCACGCCCGCCTCGATCGCGCGCAATGCCGGTCTCAAGCTCGCCGTGGATACTGCCCCTGATGTCGTAGTGGACCGGCTGCTGTTCGCCAACTGGACGCAGTCGGAGGCCGAGCGGGTCACGACGAATTATCTGGGCTGGGCCTCGCGCAAGGAGATCCGGCCCGCCGGGATCTGGGCCGGAAACGATCCGATGGCGCTCGGCGCGCTGCGCGCGGTGATCGCCGCCGGCCTCGTGCCCGGCCGCGACATCCAGCTGGTCGGCCTCAACTGGTCGGAGGACGCGCTGCGCGAGATCAAGGCGGGCCGCCTGCTGCTGACCGACGGCGGGCATTTCCTGCTCGGCGGCTGGTCCATCGTCCTGCTGCGCGATTATGCCGATGGCTGCGATTTCGCGGCGGTTTCACCCCGCGTCGAAGTCAAGACGTCGGCGATCACGCGCGACAATCTCGGCTCGGTGGGCGACCTCATCAGGATGCGCGCCTTCGACCGGATCGACTTCACCCGGTTCCGGGCCAAGGCCGGACGCTGCGGTCACTACGACTTCTCGCTCGACGCGCTCATTTCGTCCCTGCCGCTTCCCGAAGGCGTCGCTGACTGATGCGCAAGGATGAGGCGATGACCGATCCGGATCCCGACCAGCAGACGCCGCCACCGCGCCTGCGCTCGGTCGTCCGGGCGATGATCTGGGCCACCGTGCCCGTGCTGCTGCTGGTGCAATTGCTCGCGTCGGCCGGCGTCGAGGCGTCGAGCTTCTGGTCGCAGATCAAGCAGCTCGACGCCCGCATGGCCCGCCTCGCCGAGAGCCGGGCCGAGCTGATCGCCGAGCCGCTCTGGAAGATGCGCTACGACCAGGTCACGGGCGTGCTCAACGAGATCATGCACGACGAGACCATCGCGGCGGCGGCCGTCTATGACGACACGGGTGCTGCGATCGCCCGCGTGGTGGGACGTCCCGAAGTCCAATCGGTCGCCGAGGTCTCGCGGCCGATCCACTACAGCAACGGCAACATGGCCGTTGAGGCCGGTCGGATCGCGATCGCCTATTCCCATGCGGCGCTCTACGCGGGCGCGGGCAGCCGGCTGGCGCTGCTGCTGATCGTCGGCCTGCTCGCGACGTTTGCGACCCTGATCGCCATGCGGATCTCCGCCAACATCTTCATCGGCCGGCCGCTCGCGGCCATGATGTCGGCCATCCAGCGCAGCAAGCAGGACGGGCGCGCCTATCCGGCGGACGTCACGTCCTCGAACGAGTTCGGTCAGCTCGCGCGCGCCTTCAATGCCATGCAACATACGACGTCGGGTGCGCTCGACCGGCTCGGATACATGGCGGCACACGATCCGCTCACGGGGCTGCCTAACCGGCGCTCCTTGACCGAGCGCCTCGCCGCGGCGAGCCGTGATGGCGGCAGGCCGGATGCGCTGGTCGCGTTTTGCTTCGTCGATCTCGACGACTTCAAGGGTATCAACGACACGTTCGGCCACGAGGCCGGCGACAAGTTCCTGATCCACATCTCCGAGCGTCTTCGGGCCGCGGTCGAGGCGGAGGATTGCGTCGCCCGGCTGGGCGGCGACGAATTCGTCGTCATTCGCCCCGAAGTCAGCAATGAAGCATCTGCGCACGCCTTCGCACAGCAGGTGCTGGCCGCCATTTCCGAACCGATCCGGCTCCACGACAAGCAGGTCGTGCCGCGCGCCAGCATCGGCCTTGCCGTGCGCCACGCTGACGATCCGGAGCTGTCGCATCTGCCGACGCTGGCCGACATCGCGCTCTACCATGCCAAGAGCAAGGCGCCCGGCACGGTCGCCGTGCTGGACGAAAAGCTGCAGCGCGACTACCGGCGCCGCAGGGATCTCGAGCTCGCCATTCCCACGGGGTTTGCCGAGGGACAGTTCGAGGTCTGGTACCAGAGCCAGGTCGACCTCGAAAGCCACGAGGTCGTCGGCCTCGAAGCGCTGATCCGCTGGCGCCATCCCGACCACGGCGTGATCGGCCCGGCCGAATTCCTGCCTCTGATCGAGCGCAGCGGCAACAATGCACGGCTGACCCGCTACGTGCTGACCGATGCCTGCTCGGCGCTGCAACGTTTGGCCGCCGCCGGCAGGCCGCAAATCCGGATCGCGATCAACCTGCCGCCGTCCGAGCTTGCCGACCATTCGCTGGCCGCCGAGCTGCGCGCGACCTGCGCGCGCTTCGAGGTTGCGGCATCTCTGCTCGAGCTCGAGATCACCGAGGGCTCGCTGATCAACAACATCGCCAGCGCCTCCGAGACTCTGCATCGCCTGCGCCGGCTGGGCGCGACGATCGCGCTCGACGATTTCGGCACCGGTTACAGCTCGCTCGCCCATCTCAGGCGTTTCCCGCTCGACAAGGTCAAGATCGACAAGGCGTTCATCAGCGAGATTCCCGATAGCGCGGAGGACAAGGCGATCGTCGGCGTGATCGCATCGCTCGCCGGCACGCTGGGGCTCACCCTGATCGCCGAAGGCATCGAGCGCGCCGAGCAGGCCGCGGCCATGCGCGAGATGGGCGTGAGGTTCGGGCAGGGCTACCTCTATCAGCGGCCGCAGCCGCTCGACGCGGTGCTGCAATGGCTCGACGGGCAGCCCACAACGGCAAGCCGCGTCCTCGCCGACAGCCCCTCGATCGCGCCCGAATTTGCCTGAGCACCTTCAGGTCTGCGCCGCGTTCCACAGCATCGAGAGCCCGGCTGCGATCATGATCGCGTCCATCAATAGGCGGAACATGTCCGGTTTCAGGTGCAGCACGAAACGCTTGGCGATGAAGGCGCCGGACATCAGCGAGCCACCCGCGATCAGGCCCTTGACGAACACATCGCCCGTCAACGCGCCGAAGCGTTCGAAGGTCACGGATTTCGCGAAATAGAGGCCGAGCGAGGCGGCGGCTTCGGTGGCGAGGAAGGCGCCCTTCGAGAGGCCGTAGAACAGGAACAATGGCACGCTGAGCGGGCCGGTCGAGACCACGATGCCGGTGAGATAGCCGATGACGGCGCCGCCGATGGCGAGATGCCAGAGATTGGCCTTGAGATCATGCCGCGCCAGCCAATGCCGCACCGGCACCATCGCGATCAGGAAGATTCCGATGGCGAGATCGACGGCATGCGAGGGCAGCGCCAGCAGCGTCCGCGCGCCGAGCGCGGCGGCCGGAACGCCCGTGACCGAATAGGCTGCACAGGCGCGCCAGTCGACCTCCCGCCACCAGGCCAGGATGCGCGAGAAATTCGCCATCACGGAAGCGACCGCCATGATCGGAACGGCTTCCTTCGGCCCATAGGCATAGACCAGCACCGGCATCAGCATGATCGACGAGCCGGTGCCGACGATGCCGGAGATGGTGCCGGCGAGCAGGCCGACGCTGAGGACGAAGAGAAAGGCCAAGGCAGTCTCCGCGAATCGGGAGAGTGTAGCCGCTGGGAAGGGATGCGAGCGATGCGCTTTAGGCGAGGGAGGCCAATGCGCTGCGCATCGGCATGCCGGTCTGCGCACCGGTCTTGAGGCACTTCAAGGCCGCCGCTTCGCAGCTCACGGCGAGCACGCGTTGCAGCGCGACGCCTTCGCTCAGCATGGCTGCAAACGCGCCGACGAAGGTGTCGCCGGCCCCGGTGGTGTCCACCGGCGTGATGCGTGGGGCAGGCGCGCGCAAGCGGGTTCCGTCCGCTGCGACAGCCAGAGCGCCTTGCGCGCCGGCGGTGACGATGCAGGTGAGCCCGCCGGCCCTCGCGAGTTCCGCAGCTGCGGCCTCGTAATGAGACGGAGCTAGGCCGATGGTCCTGGCGGCATCGAGCGCCTCGTGCTCGTTGACGAGGAGATAGTCGGTCACCGCGAGCAGCTCCGCCACCATCTCGCGGGTCATCTTCTCCGGAACCGGCGCGAGATTCCAGATGACGGTCCCGGAGGCTGAATTGGTCCGGCGCGCGGCTTTCAGCGCCTCTGCGAACGGTACTTCCATCTGAAGCACAAGCACCGTGTCGGAGCTGAAAAGCTCGGCCGGGAGGTTGTCGGCTCCGGCGTCCATGTTGGCGCCGCTGGCCACCGTGATCGCATTTTCGCCGGCCTGATCGACCGTGATGAACGCGCAACCGGTCGGCTCGGCGCCCCGGACGACGAGAGCGGTATCGACGCCGTTTGTGCGCAGGTTCTGGATTGCGCTGTCGCCAAATCCGTCCCGGCCGACGCGGCCTGCCATGCGGACGCGGTCAGGGCCCGCTATTCGCGCGGCAGCCACGGCCTGATTGGCGCCCTTGCCGCCGAAATGGCGTTGGTAGCTCGGTGCGAGCACCGTCCGGCCGGGGCCGGCAATGACCGGCACCTGCGCGACCAGATCGATGTTGAGCGATCCGAACACCAGGATCATGGCGGTAGGCCGTCAGCCTTGCTCATCCATGATGCGCAGTTTCTCCACCCGGCGACGGAAGTCTTCGTCGGTGGAGAATTCGGCAGCGAGGTATGAGGAGACGAGATCGACGGCGAGCCAGGCGCCAACGATCTGCGCGCCGATGCACATGACGTTGACGTCGTCGTGCTCGACGCTCTGGTGAGCCGAATGGACGTCGTGGCAGACCGCGGCGCGAATTCCTTTCATCTTGTTGGCAGCGATCGAGGCGCCGACGCCGGTGCCGCACACCATGATGCCGCGCGCGGCCTCGCCAGAGGTGACCTTTTGTGCCACTGCCCGCGCGATATCGGGGAAATCCACCGGCTTGTCGTCATAGGAGCCGACGTCGACGACGTCATGGCCGAGCTTGCGGATGTGGTCGATGACGGTCTGCTTGAGCGGCCAGCCGGCGTGGTCGGATCCGATGACGAGACGCATGTAATGTCCTTCTTGATCTTGCATTGGCCGTGACAGCCGCACGCGGCTGTCACGGCTTTTTGGTTTCAGCTACGCATGTCCGCCGGAAGATCGACCCCGTGGAATTTCTTGTAGATCGCGTTGAGCTTGCCGTTCTTGACGTTCTCGGTGATCCAGGCGTTCAGCTTGTCCATCAGCGGCTGCTCACCTTTCTTCAAGCCGATGGCGAGATCGAAGGTCGCCAGCGGAATCCTGGATTCGAACACGCGCGAAGGATTCTTCACGCCGATCTGGTTGATGATCGTCGCGGACGAGCCGACGCAGTCGACCTGGCCCGAGACCGCCGCCGTCACCATGGTGGCGTCGTCGTCATAGCGCGCGATCTTGAGGTCCTTGTCCTTCATGTTGGACAGGGTGGTGTCCTGCGTGGTGCCGCGCGAGACGCCGATCGATTTGTCCTTCAGGTCGGGCCAGTCCTTGACGGTGGAGGATTTCAGGCAGCCGACATCGGATTGCAGCGTCGCATAGCGTTTGGTGAAGTCGATCACCTTGGCGCGGTCCGGCGTCACCGACAGGGTCGAGATGATGATGTCGGCCTTGCCGGTCAGGACGTTGGGAATGCGGGTTGCGCCGGTGGTCTGGATGAATTCGAGCTCGAGCCCCCAGTCCTTGGCGAGCAGCTGCGCCACCTCGACGTCGGAGCCGGTCGGCTTCATGCTGGAATCCATCATGCCCGAGGGCGGAATGGCGAGGTCGGTCGAGATGCGGATCTTCTTCGCCTTCATGATGTCGTCGAGCAGGTCGGCCGATGCGGGCGTTGCCGCCATCATGATGAGGCCGCACAATGCGGCGGCAGTCCCCAGCACTATTTTCTTGGTCATCCCTGGTTCTCCTCTCCCTGTTATGATTTTAGGTTTCCCGTCCCCACGAATTGCGTGAGTTCGGGCGTGGTCGGCGACGTCAGGATCGAGGCAGGTCCGGTCTCGTGGACCTTGCCGCGATGCATGAACACGATCCGGTCGGCGATGCCCTTGGCGAATCCCATCTCGTGGGTGACCATCACCATGGTCATGCCGTCGGCCGCGAGCTGCTCGATCACCTTCAGCACCTCGCCGGTGAGCTCGGGATCGAGCGCGGAGGTGACCTCGTCGAACAGCATCACCTTGGGTTGCATGGCGAGCGAGCGGGCGATCGCAGCGCGCTGCTGCTGGCCGCCCGAGAGCTGCTCGGGATAGGCGTGCAGCTTCTCCTCGAGCCCGACTTGCGCCAGCACCTTTCGGGCGAGATCCCTGGCCTGGGATGCCGCCATACCCTTCACCGCGCAAGGCGCAAGCGTGATGTTCTGCTCGATCGTGAGATGGGGAAACAGGTTGTAGCTCTGGAACACGATGCCGACGTCCTGGCGCAGCGCGCGCAAGTTCACGTCGGGGCGGTCGACGCGATGTCCGCACACGACGATCTCGCCGCCGTCGACCTTCTCGAAACGGTCGATGCAGCGCAGCGCCGTGCTCTTGCCGGAGCCGGAGCGGCCGATCAGCGCCAGCACTTCGCCGCGCGCGACGGCAAAGGAGACGCCGTCGAGCACGCGCAGCGCGCCAAAACTCTTCTGCACGTTGTGGAGCGACACGATCGGTTCGGAGGAGGGGGCGTTTTGCTGCATGTCAGGCTGGCGCGAGGTTGGACCTGCCACGCCCCATCCGCTGTTCCAGCCTCTGGCTGAGCAGCGACAGGGGATAGCACATGGCGAAGTAGGTGACGGCGATGATGGCGTAGATGGCGAACGGCTCGAACAGCGAGTTGTTGACGATCTGGCCCGAGCGCATCAGCTCGACGAAGCCGACCACGGAGGCGAGCGAGGTGTTCTTGATGATCTGCACCATGAAGCCGACGGTCGGCGGTGTCGCGATGCGGATCGCCTGCGGCAGGATTACCTTGATCATGCGCTGGGTCCGGCTCAGCGCCAGGCCCTCGGCAGCCTCCCATTGCGGCTTCGGCACGGACTGGATGCAGCCGCGCCAGATCTCACCGAGATAGGCGGCGACATAGAGCGTGAGCGAGGCGCCGGCCGCGACCAGCGGCGAGACCTTGAGGCCGATGGCCGCGAGGCCGAAATAGCCGAGGAACAGGATCACGAGCAGCGGCGTGCCCTGGATGAGCTGGACATAGACGGCGCTGGCGATCCGCACGGTTTTCAGCGGCGAGATCCGTGCAAGCGCGATCACGAAGCCGACGACGCCACCGCCGATCAGCGCGATCAGCGACAGGCCAATGGTCCACAGCGCGCCCTGGCCGAGAAACATCAGATGATTGATGTTGAGATGTCCGCCCATGGTCATCTCACAATGGCGTGCCGAGCCGGCGCCGGCGCGGAAACAGCAGGAGGCCGAGGCCCCAGAAGCCGGCGCGCATCACCAGGGAGAGGATGACGTAGAGAACGGCGACGATGATGTAGGTTTCGAACGCGCGATAGGTGTCCGACTGGATGTAGTTGGCGACGGCGGTCAGCTCTTCGGCCGAAATCTGCGAGCAGACCGAGGACGCCAGCATCAACAGCACGAACTGGCTGGTCAGCGCCGGATAGACCTTCTCGACCGCCGGCAGCAGGATGATGTGCCAGTAGATCTGGAGGCGCGACAGCGCCAGCCCTTCGGCGGCCTCGATCTGTCCGCGCGGGATCGCCTCGAAGCCGGCGCGCATGATCTCGGCGGTGTAGGCGCCGACATTGATCGTCAGCGCGGCCACGGCCACCGCGAAGGCGGAGAATTTCAGGCCCAGACTGGCGAGGCCGAAATAGACCAGGAAGATCTGCACCAGGAGCGGCGTGTTGCGGATGGTCTCGACATAGGCCTTGCAGGCGCTCGCGATCAGCGCATTGTGCGTGCCGCGCCCGATTGCCGCGAGCGTGCCGAGCAGGGCGCCGAGCACCGTCGCGAAGGCGGCAAGCTCCAGCGTCAGCACGGCGCCGGCGAGAAAGCTCGGCCAACGCTCCAGCACTGCGGGAAAGTCGAGTTGCAGGCTCATCGTATCGGGTTCAGCCGGTGGTCTGGTTGGTCATGCGGTCATAGACGCGGAATAGCGCCTGATTGCCGTTGCTGCCCTCGCCATGGGCGCGGGCGTCGACATATTGGCTGGTGACGAGCGCGGTGCCGGGCAGGGGCACGTTGAGAGCCTGCGCGTGCTCCTGCACGAGGCGGAGGTCCTTGAGCTGCAGATCGATCCGGAAGCCGGCGGAGACGTCGCCCGCGATCATCGCGGGGCCGAGCTTGTCGAGCATCCAGGAGGCGGCGGAGCCGCCGAGCAGCACCCGGCGCAGCAGATTGAGGTCGAGGCCTGAAGCACGGCCGAGCGCCAGCGCCTCGCAGATCGCCTGGATGTTGATGCCGCAGATCAGCTGATTGCAGAGCTTCACCGTCTGTCCGGCGCCCGATGCACCGACATGGGTGATGGTGGTGCCCATCGCGCGGAAGAACGGCTCGGCTTTGACGAACGCATCGGAATCGCCGCCGGCCATGATCGAGAGCGCGGCATTCCTGGCACCGACCGGTCCACCCGAGACCGGCGCGTCGAGGAAGCCGACGCCAATTGTCTGCAGGTCGGCATGGATACGGCGGACCGCGACCGGAGAGATCGTGCTCATGTCGACGATCAGCTTGCCCCGGGGTGGAGATTTCAAGAGGCCGTGCTCGCCGTAAATGGTCGCCTCGACATGAGGCGTGTCGGGCAGCATGGTGATGACGATGTCGGCGCCTTCAGCGGCATCCGCAGGGCTGCTGGCTCGGCTCGCGCCTTCCTTGACGCTGTCGGCCAGGGCAGCCTCGTTGAGATCGAAGGCGCGCACCGCATGCCCGGCCTTCAGCAGGTTGCGCACCATCTCGCGGCCCATCGTGCCGATGCCGATGAAGCCGACGCTGCCCTTGTCGTCCCGTCCCATATTGTCGATCCGTTTCTCTGGTTCTTGGTTCGTCGGCGATCAGCGTGAGGCGCTGGCCTTGTCGATGTCGCCGACGACCGCGCGTCTGCGGTACTCGTCGCCGATGGCAAAATGCTTGCGCAACGTCGCATCCGCGCGCTCGGGGTCACGCGCGATGACGGCTTCGAAGATGCGGCGGTGGTCGTCGATCAGATAGGTCTTCATCGACGGAAAGGCCTGCACCAGCTCGCGGCGGCTGCGATGCGAATGCGTCAAGAGGCCCGCCATCGAAGAGTGCAGCACCGTCAGCGTTTCCGAATGTGACGCGATGACGATGGCGCGGTGGAATTCGAAATCGGCCATGCCGCCGGCATCGGCCTCGTCGATCGTCTCGCCGATCTTGGCGAGGGCGCGCTGCAGGCGCTCGAAATCGGCGATGTTGGCGCGCTCGCAGGCGAGCCGGATCGCCTGGCATTCGATCGCGACGCGCGCCTGCATGACGTCGTCGAGCATGTCCGCCTGCTGGGCGAGGGCGAAGGTGAAGAAGTCATTGAGCACCGACACGTCCGGTCGCGTCACCACGGTGCCGATGCGGTCGCGGATCTCGACGATGCCGAGCACGGTGAGTGCGCGTAGCGCCTCGCGCACGATCGGCCGGCTGACGCCGAGAAGGGTCGCCAATTCGCGCTCGGAAATCAGGCGGTCGCCGGGTTTGAGCGAGCCCGCAAGCAGGCGTTCGCGCAGGAAGGCGAACACCTTCTCGAACCCCTTTTCGCCTTCGGCGGTCCGCTTGAGCTCCATCCCTGTCCCATTTGGTCTGATCGTGGTCAGACCAGTATGCTGACCAAGGCGTGGAGGTCAAGGGGGCCGGTCGCCCGCAGCGAGGCAGTGCTGGCGCCTTGCTAAGGCATTGAACCGACTAGGGCCGTCTACTGTGCATGGGGTTGTTTTTCGGATCTGCTGTTGGTTCTGCGCTGACGCCGCCAGTCCCCGCACGGCGAAGCGCGAGGACGAACTCGCTGCTGACAGCATGTTGGCAGCAGGGGCTGGCTACGACCACCTCCTGACAAAACGGAGGTGGGGTCATGCCGATCGAGGCAAGCTGTCATTGCGGTGAGACGGTGTTCGAGGTGGCGGAGGCGCCCTCGAGCGTCACGCGCTGCACGTGTTCGCTCTGCACCAAGCGCGGCGCGCTGTGGGCCTATTACACGCCGGCGCAGTTTCGTCTGCTGTCACCGCCGGACAATGTCGCGACCTATCTTTGGGGCAGCCGCACGGTCAAACACCATTTCTGCGCTGCTTGCGGCTGCGGCACCTATTCGGAGTCGCCGGATTGGTCGACCGGCAAGCCCGATTTCGACAATCCCAAGGTCGCGGTGAACGCGCGCCTGTTCGACGATTTCGATCTCGATGCGGTGCCGGTCAACGTGATCGACGGCAGAAATTTGTGGTGAGGCTCACCGCAACACGATCCACGCCGGCGCGTGATCGGACGCCTCGTCCTCGCCGCGGATCGTCTTGTCCACGCCGGCCTTGATCAGGCGAGGGGTCAGCGCAGGGCTGAGCAGGAGATGATCGAGCCGCAGGCCCGCATCGCGCGGCCACCGGTTCCGCTTGTAGTCCCAGAACGTGTAGATGCGCTTGTCCGGATTGAGCTCGCGGATCGCATCGCACCAGCCCTGCGCGACCAGCGCGGCATAGGCCGCGCGGCTCTTGGGCTGGATCAGCGCATCCTTGTCCCACGAGCGCGTCGGATAGATGTCGATCTCCGTTGGCGCGACGTTGTAGTCGCCGGCGAGCACGACGGGCAGGTCCTGCTTGATGAAAGTGTTGGCGTGGCGCCTGAGGCGCGCGAACCAGTCGAGCTTGTAGTCGAATTTCGGTCCCGGCTGCGGATTGCCGTTCGGCAGGTAGATACTGGTGACGATGATGCCGCGCACAGCGGCCTCGATGTAACGGGCTTCGTGATCGCCGGGTCTTCCAGGCAAGCGGTCGCGGGTGACGATCGGCTCGGCCTTGCGGGCGAGGATGGCCACCCCGTTCCAGGTCTTCTGTCCGCGCCACGCCGCGCCATAGCCGGCCTTTTCGATCGCAGCCGCCGGAAATTCGCCATCACTTGCCTTCAATTCCTGGAGCGCGACGACATCGGGCTTCGCAGCGCGCAGCCATGCCAACAGATTGGGCAGGCGGCGGTTGATGTTGTTGATGTTGAACGTCGCGATCTTCATGTAGAGCTACCGGCTCCTGCCTTCCGTACCCGGAGATACAATGTCCAAGTTGAACCTTGTCGTCATCGTCGCCGCCGTCGCATTGTCCGGGCTCGCGTCGGCACAATCATCCGACCCGCGCGGCGCCTGCAAGGCAGACTATGACAAATTCTGCGCCGGCATCGCGCCCGGCGGCGGCCGCGTCGTCGCCTGCCTCACCGACAAGCGCGATCAGCTCAGCGCGACCTGCAAAGAGGCGCTGGACAACAGGAAGAAGAAGTAAGTCTCGTGTCCCGGACGAGCCGAAGCGCAAGCGCTGCGTCCGGGCCATGCGTGTTCCGTTGGGACAGCAGTGGCGGCGGGGCCGTGCTCGATGGGGGCGCTGACGGCGGCTACTGCGCCACCGGTGCGGCAGCCGGCTTCACCAATGGCTCCTCGACATTGCCGCCCTTGTAGAGCCGGGCATAGCGGGGGCCGAGGCTGGTCAGCACCTCATAGCCGATTGTGCCGAAATGATGCGCGAGCTCGTCGACGGTGATGCCTTCGCCGAGCAGCGTCACCATATGGCCGCGTCGCGCCGCGTTCGGCGGCAGATCGGTGACGTCGATTGCGATCAGATCCATGGAGACGCGGCCCGCGACCGGGCAGCGCTTGCCGGCGACGATCACCTCGGCGCCGCGGGTGCCGTCATTGGAGCTGGCGGCGCGGAAATAGCCGTCGGCATAACCGACCCCGATGATCGCGAGCTTGGTCGGCCGCCGCGCGGTCCAGGTGCCGCCATAGCCGACGGTCTCGCCGCGCTCGATGTTGCGGGTCTGCACGATGCGTGCCTTGAGGTCGACCACAGGCTGCATGGGATTGTCGGCCTCCGGCGTCGGGTTGACGCCGTAGAGGGCCGCGCCCGGCCGCACCAAATCGAACTGGAACGGCGCGCCCAGGAAGATGCCGGAAGAATTGGCGAGCGCGGCCGGCACGCCGGAGAATTCGCTGGCGATGCCGCGGAAGGAAGCGAGCTGCCTTGCATTGACCGGGTTGTTGAGCTGCTCGGCCGAGACCAGATGGCTCATCACCAGGGTGATTCCATGATCGCCGGCATTGATGCGGGGGATGATGGCCTGCGCTTCGGAGAGCGTCAGGCCGAGCCGGTTCATGCCGGTGTCGATGTGAATAGCCGCGCCCCCGGTCCAGCCGGTGCGGCGGCAGAACACGTCCCATTCCGCGAGCTCGTTGAGATCGCCGATCACCGGCCGGCAATTGATCTTGGCGTAGTGCTCGCCGGTGTTCTGGAAATAGCCACCGAGCACGTAGATCGTGGGCTCCGGAACCGCCCCGCGCACCTTGCCCGCTTCCTCGATGGTTGCGACGAAGAAGGTCTTGCAGCCGGCCTTGCTCAGTGCGCGCGCGACCTGCTCGGCGCCGCAGCCATAGGCGTCGGCCTTGATCACCGCCGAGCATTCGGCCGGCACCGCCGTCTTCTCGAGCTTGCGCCAATTGGCAATGATGGCGTCGAGATCGACGGTCAGCACGCCGCCGTAAGCAGCGAGCGCAGCAGCCTGATTGGCCTCCGCGGAGAGAGGGCCGGATTGCGGAATTGTTTTCGGATCGGACGCCATTGTCATGGCGCCGTTTTACGCAAGTGGCCGGTCGGGTTCAAGGAACTCAGTAGTCGTTGTCGCTGCGAGCGGGCAGCTGACTGTCGGGCGCGAGATCGCCGAACCGCGTGACCGAGGCTTCGAACGCCAAATCGACGGTGCCGGTCGGGCCATGGCGCTGCTTGCCGATGATGACCTCGGCCTTTCCGTGCGCAAGACTCATGTCGAGCTGCCACTTCTCGTGTTCGGGCGTACCTGGGCGAGGCTCCTTCATCGCGAGGTAATATTCCTCGCGGTAAACGAACAGCACGACGTCGGCGTCCTGCTCGATTGATCCGGATTCACGCAAGTCGGAGAGCTGAGGCCGTTTGTCGTCGCGGGATTCGACCTGGCGTGAGAGCTGCGACAGCGCGATCACGGGAACGTTGAGCTCCTTGGCGAGCGCCTTCAGGCTGGTCGTGATCTCCGTGATTTCCTGCACGCGGCTGTCGCTGGCGCGCTTGCTCGAGCCCGAGAGCAGCTGGATGTAGTCGATCACGAGCAGATCGAGGCCCTTCTGGCGCTTCAGCCGGCGCGCGCGCGCCATCAGCTGCGCGATCGACAGGCCGCCGGTGGCGTCGACATAAAACGGCAGCGATTGCAGCTCGATCGAGACCTCCCGGATCTTCTCGAAATCGGCTTCCGAGATGCCGCCGCGGCGAATGTGGGAGGAGGGAACGCCGGTGCGCTCGGCCACGATACGCGTGGCAAGCTGGTCGGCCGACATTTCGCAGGAGAAGAAGCCGATCACGCCGCCATTGGCCGCCTTCGTGGTGCCGTCGGCCTGGAGTTCCGGAACGTAGGCTCGTGCCACATTGTAGGCAATGTTGGTCGCGAGCGAGGTCTTGCCCATGCCAGGACGGCCCGCGACGATGATGAGGTCGGAGTGCTGCAGGCCGCCCATCTTGGTGTCGAGGTCGCGCATGCCGGTCGAGATGCCGGACAGTTTTCCGTCGCGCTGGAACGCCTTGGCCGCGAGATCGACTGCGACCGCCAGCGCCTGCGAGAATTTCTGGAAACCGCCGTCATAGCGGCCGGACTCGGCGAGCTCATAGAGGCGCCGCTCGGCATCCTCGATCTGCGCCCGGGGCTGAAAGTCGACCGGCGCGTCGTAGGCGACGTTGACCATGTCCTCGCCGATCCCGATCAGGTCGCGCCTGAGCGACAGGTCGTAGATGGTGCGGCCATAGTCCTGGGCGTTGATGATGGTGGTCGCTTCGGCTGCGAGTCGCGCAAGATATTGCCCGATGGTCATGCCGCCGACATCGGTGTCGGCGGGCAGGAACGTCTTCAGCGTGACGGGCGTCGCGATCTTGCCCATCCGGATCAGGCTGCCGGCGGTCTCAAAGATGGTCTGATGCAGCGGCTCGAAGAAATGCTTCGCCTCCAGGAAGTCGGAGACGCGGTAGAAGGCGTCGTTATTGACCAGGATCGCGCCCAGAAGGCTCTGTTCCGCCTCGATATTATGCGGCGCGCTCCGATAAGCGGGAGTTCCGGCATCGGGCGCGAGTTTGAGAACGTTCGAATCAGTCAGGGCCATGGTCGGACGTGCTTAGCAATTTTCTTGGGCGGATGCGGGGCCGGGATAAAGCGCCGGCTCGGCCCAAAGCGGAAGCGAAAGCTGACCGCTATCAACCGCTCAGTTAAAATGGTGGATGATTAGCAGTCGCAGCACGCGCCGCGCTTGACGGATTTTCAAGGAACTCGCTCCGGCCCGGAGTGGCCGCGACCCCCGCGGAAAGATCCGGAAACCATGAACCTCGGGGATGGTCGCGCAGACCTAATGAAAAGGCGCGCGAAATAACGCACTGTCCGCCTTCGGCTCGCCTTCAGATCAGCAGGAGGTAGACCAGCGCAACCAGAGCCGCCCCGACGCCGGTAACGATCAGGGCGTAGTCAGTGCGGAGGTCGTCCTGCACGTCAAATGAGGTCTGGGTCTCTTTGCTCATGGCGACGGTCTAAGCCAGGCCCGACCGGAGTTATGTGAAGTGGATCACATCCTCCCGGATTCTTTCGGGGGTATGACTGGGAACAGCGGACAGGGCGGGGAATTGTCTCCCGCGGTCCGTCAACAGGGAACGAGGCAGGCAATGCGGCCAGAATGGCAGCGCCAGATGTGGCGGAGCGAGGCAGGAAGCCGGCTTTGGCTGTCGGGGCTGATTGCGGCCATGGAGCACGCCGCGCGGCCCGAAGTGCGTCGCGAGCCTGTCGCCCCCGAAATCCTGGCCGAACTGCGGGCGCAACTGGCGTTAACCGCCCCTTACTCGTTCGGCCAGATCTCGACCCTGCGTCACTAGGACCTATTCACCAGCCAATTTCAGCCGCGGCCAGGTCGCTCCCTCGCGACCCCGCAACCGGGCCTCCTCGCGCGGCACGTAGTCGCGGGTCATCGGCACCACGCCCTGGCGGCGGGTGAGCTGGATCTGGAAGTTCATCATCGCCTGCTTGCGGAAGGTCATCTCGCACGCTGCAAGATAGAATTCCCACATCAGCGCGAATCGCTCGTCGTAGAGCTGCACGGCCTCCTCACGGCGCGCCATGAAACGTTCCCGCCAGGCTTTCAGCGTTTCAGCGTAGTGCAGGCGCAGGATCTCGATATCGCAGACCAGGAGCCCGGCGCGCTCGATCGCCGGCAGCACTTCCGACAAGGCCGGGATGTAGCCGCCGGGGAAGATGTATTTGGCGATCCAGGGATTGGTCGAATCCGGGCCCTGCGAACGGCCGATCGAATGCAGCAGCATGACGCCGTCCTCGCTCAACAGCTCGGCGCAGCGCTGGAAATAGGTGTCGTAGAAGCGGGCGCCGACATGCTCGAACATGCCGACCGAGACGATGCGGTCGAACGGGCCTTCGACATCGCGATAGTCTTGGAGCAGGAATCTGGCCGAGGCGGAGAGGCCCTTCTCGGCCGCGCGGGCATTGGCGATGTGCAGCTGCTCGGTCGACAGCGTCACGCCGGTGACATCGGCGCCCGCGATCTCGGCGAGATAAAGCCCGAGCCCGCCCCAGCCGGAGCCGATGTCGAGCACGCGCTGGCCGGGCTTGACGAGCAGCTTGGCGGCGATGTGCCGTTTCTTGGCGAGCTGTGCGTCGTCGAGCGTCGCGTCCTGCGTCTCGAAATAGGCGCAGCTGTATTGCTTGTCGGCGTCCAGGAACAGCGAATAGAGCCGGGCGTCGAGATCATAGTGATGCGCGACGTTGTGGCGAGCGCGCGAGCGAGGGTTGAACTGCTTCAGGTGCCGCGTCAGATAGCGCAGGTGCCACCAGGGCTTTGCCCACTGCGGCAATAGGTCGGGTTGATCGAGCAGGATCGCGAGGGCATCAGCTATCGTGCCGTGATCGACGACGAACTCGCCATCCATATACGCTTCGCCCAGCCCGAGCTCGGGATTGACGAGGATCTTCCGTTCCGCCTCTGCGGTCACGAAGCGCACCGCGACCGGAACGCCAGTGCCGTCGCCGACAGTGAACGTCGATCCGCTGGCGCTGGTCACCGTCAATGACCCGCGGCGAACGAACTGAGACAGAAATCGACGCAACAAACGGTCCATCGCCACCTTCCTTTCGAGCGAACCCGAAAGATGCGACTAACCCGGCCTTCACATCTGACGCTCAGGTCCCGCTCGGGTTCCTATGCGTTTGCATCCAAGTCTAGAGATGGTCGCCCGGACCCGCTATTGCGCTGTGATCAAAGCGGATATTCCAAAATCGCTTAATCACATCCTTGCGCGTGAAGGCTGCTTCCATTCGCGGCGCAATCGGATAAAAGGTGACCCGCCGCCGCGCCGGATGCCGGCTGCACTCGAAAAATTCAATGGAGATGACGGGAATGTCGAGCCGAGCGCTCAGCCTCGCGACGGTATTGCTTCTGATCGGCTTCGGCGCGGCCGATACCGTTCTTGCGCAGGCGACCAACCTCGAGGCCGGCAAAACCCCGTCTCAGCTTTTCGCGCAGACCTGCAATGCCTGCCACAAGAGCCCGCGCGGATTATTGAAGTCCGTGGCGCCGGGCTCGCTGCCGGGCTTCCTGCGCCAGCACTACACCACGAGCCCGGACATGGCGGGCGTCCTCGCCTCCTATCTCGTCTCCAATGGTGCCTCCGACACCCGCTACCAGGCCAAGGACGGCAAGAAGGACGGCGCCAAGGAGAGGGACGCGAGCACCAGCCCCGAGCATCAGGGCCGCCGCCCGCGTGCCCAGGACGCTGCCAGACCGGATGGCGAGGCTGCTGCTCCCGCTGCGGAAGGTGTGCGCCAGAAGCGCGCCGCGCGGCGGGCCGAGGAAGGTGCAAAGCCGGAAGGCCAGGCTGCGCCCGAGGGGCGCAAGAGCAAGCGCCGCGCCAAGCGCGGGACCGAGGAAGCCCCCAAGGTTGATGCCGCCGCGCCGGCGAGCGAAGACAAGAAGAGCGAACCGAGGACCGAGAGCCCGAAGGCTGAGCCCGACAGCGGCAAGGCGTCCGAGAAGCCCGTCGAGCCCAAGCCGGACAGCAGCGCCAAGGCCGAGCCGCGCAACAGCGAGACGCCCGCGCTGCGGCCAGATCCAGTCCCGCAGGTGACGCCGGCAGCGCCAGCCGTTGCCGGGCCCGCTGAGCCCGCCGCGCCCAAGCCGGTGGAAGAGGCTGCTCCCAAGCCTGCGGCCAGCTCCGAACCAGCCCCGGCGCCCAAGCCGCAGGAACAGGCGCCGCCCGCGACTGCTGCAGCCCCGCCGCCTGCTTCCACCGGGACGCCGGCGCCGCCGATCTCGCGCTAAGTCGCCCAAACTTTTCCATTCACGATGCGAAGGCCGCGCCATCCGCGGCCTTCGCATCGTCTTGACTGTCATTAGAGTATCACTCTAGAGTAATGCTCTAGGAGGTACCGATGACCGCGCGCGTGCGAGACGATTTGTTGGCGGCCGGCCTTGCCGTGTTCGACCGCGTCGGTTTCGAAGCTGCGACGGTGGCCGCGATCCGTACCCGGGCGCGCGCCTCCAACGGCAGCTTCTTTCACGCCTTCGGCTCGAAGAAGGAGCTCGCCGGCGTGCTGTTCCTTGAGGTCTTGCGGCACTATCACGCCGCGGTGCTGGCCGCGCTCGATCCCGTGCCGGATGCGAAGCAGGGCATCGGTCGTCTGATCCGGGCGCATCTCGACTGGGTCGTGACCAGCCGGCGCGAGGCGCGCTACCTCTTCGAGATATCGCGCAGCGAGTGGGGCGAGGATGTTCGCGACGCTCAGCGCGCGCAAAATGCGCGCCTTGCCGAAGGCATCGAGCGCTGGCGCGCGCCGCTGGTTGCGCGCGGCGAGCTCTTGCCGATGACGGCGGCGATGTTCGTCAGCCAGCTTATCGGGCCGGCGCAGATCCTCTGCCGCGCCTTCCTGTCGGGACGCGATCGCGCCGATCCGCGCGCCGAGGCCGACACGCTGATCGCCTGCGCCATCCGCGCGCTGGTACCGCCCGATCGCATCCAAAAACAATGAGAGGCCACATGCGCAACGACGCAGATCCCGAATTCGCACCGATCGCCGAACGCATCCACAGCAATGTCGGCCGGCAAGGCTTCATGAATCTGGTCGGCGCCGAGCTTTCGGAATTGACGCGCGGCACCTGCACGATTGCGGTCGACCGCCGCCCGGAGCTGCTGCAGCAGCACGGCTTCTTTCATGGCGGCGTCACCGCCTTCCTGGTCGACAACGCCACGACGATCGCAGCCGCGACCTCGCGCGGCCAGCCGGCGCTGACGGCCGAATACAAGCTCAATTTGTTGTCGCCCGCGGTCGGCGAGAAGCTGATCTGCCGGGCGAGGGTGATCAAGCCGGGCCGTCAGGTCTCGGTGGTTGCTGCCGACGTCTTCTGCGTCAGCGACGGTATCGAGAAGCACACGGCAACGGCGCTGGCCTCGATCGCGATGCTGAGCGAAGAGGTCGCCGCGAAAACGAAAAGCCCGGCCGCCTGAGGCGACCGGGCTGATTATTGTGTTCGTCATTCCGGGATGGCGCGCAAGCGCCAGACCCGGAATCTCGAGATTCTCAGGTGCGCAATTGCGCACCGTAGTTCGATGCTTCGCATCGGCCCGGAATGACGAGCAGGGACCTTACTTCTCTTCTGCGGCCGGGGCCGGCTCGACCTCGTCGTGCTGGGCTTCCGGATCGAAGAACTCGCCGGCGGCAGCGATCGCCTCGGCGGCCGCGTCGCGGTCCTCGTTGCGGGTCGAGATGTCCTCGCCGCGGTTGATGCGCTCGGCCTCGTCCTGGCTGCGCGCGACCGTGACGGTGATCTCGACCTCGACCTCGGGGTGAACGGCAACCGTGACCGTGTGCTTGCCGATAACCTTGATCGGCGCGTCGAGCTGCACCTGCGGGCGGTCGAGATGGACGCCGTCGGTTTCGAACGCCATGACGATATCGCGCACCGTGACCGAGCCGAACAGCTGGCCGGCCTCAGACGCCTGGCGGATCACGATGATGTTCTTGCCCTCGATCTTCTCGGCGACCTTGGACGCTTCGCCCTTGGCTTTGAGGTTGCGGGCTTCGAGCTCGGCCTTCATGCCGTCATACTTGGCCCGGTTGTCGGCGGTGGCGCGCAGCGCCTTGCCGCGCTTGAGCAGGAAATTGCGGGCGTAGCCGTCGCGAACCTTCACGACTTCGCCCATCTGGCCGAGCTTGTTGACGCGTTCCAGCAAAATGACTTCCATATTCGTTCTCCTTTTGAAGTGCTCTCTTTGGTTTCGGTTCGGGGTTGAACTCAAGGGGTCGGCAGCGGCGGCGGCTGCCGGCTGCGCAAGAAGCGCTCGCGGAAGCCGAACACGGCATCCGCAAGGCCGAGGATCACCATCGCGATCACGGGCCATCCGAACACGACCACGACGGCGTAGGTCGAGCCGAGCCAGAACGTGCGGCTCCTCAGCGCCAGCGTGAGCGTATGCAGCACGGCAAAGCCGGTCAGCGCGTAGCCCATCATCAGAGCGGCCGCCGTGATCTGAGCGACGATCGCGAGCAGCCCGCCGGTGAAGCAGAAGGCGAGCGCGATGCAGAGCGCCACCAGGGTCATCGGCGGCAGCTCGGCCGTCCTCATGTCCGGCCACGGACGCCGCAGCCGGCCCGACGTCGCCGTGACCTTGGCGCTGAGCCAGAGGTTGAGGGTCAGCGTCATCATCGCGATGATGGTGGCCCCGGCCGGTGCGATGCGCACCAGCGCGTCGACGAACTGACCGGCTTCGCCGGCGCTTTGCGGGTCGGTGGCGCGGAGGAGGCGCATCAGGCCGCGCCTGAGCGTGCCGAGGATGGTCTCGGCGTCAGTCCCGAGCGTGAGCAGGGCGGCGATCGTGGTCAGCGTGGCGAAGCCCGCGAGCCACAGCAGGATGCGGCCGACCGGATACCATTCGAGCTCAGGCTCGGTGACGGCATCAGATGCGACGGGTCCCACGGGACGGCTGAGCAGGACGAGATGGCCGAGCCACCACGCTGGCAGCGCGACGGTGACGGCGAAGGCGATGCAATAGGGCAGGCCGAACAGGGCACCGAGGCCGATCGCAGCAGCGATGCCGCCGAGGCTCGCGCAAAGCGGGCCCCAGCCGATCGCGGCGACCATCAGCGGGAGCGGAGCGAGATAGAACAGGACGAGCGAGATCAGCGCGCCCGAAATGATCGAGGCGAACATCAAGGCCGACGCAGCGCCGGCGATCAGGGCTATCAGCACAAATGCCATCATCAGCTGTCCCGCTCCCTTCGAGCGGTTAGAGGCGTCGCTTGCCCCAACCATCGGCGACCGGACGACCCGGAAGCCTTATGAGTTCTAGAAGTCGCGACCGGCGGCGCGAGGCCGCCGGCCGAATTGGTCTTAGCGAATGACGTAGGGCAGCAGGCCGAGGAAACGCGCGCGCTTGATGGCGCGGGCGAGCTCACGCTGCTTCTTCGCGGACACCGCGGTGATGCGGCTCGGCACGATCTTGCCGCGCTCGGAGACGTAACGCATCAACAGCTTGGAGTCCTTGTAGTCGATCTTGGGAGCATTGGCGCCCGTGAACGGGCAGCTCTTGCGACGACGGAAAAACGGGCGACGTGCACCAGCTTCAGCCATTGTTCTTACTCCCCATCCGTGGTTTCAGCTTCATCGCGCGGGCGGCGCGGACCGCGATCGCCGCGGAAACCGCCGTCGCGGTCGCCGCGGAAGCCACCCTCGCGCTCACCGCGGAAGCCGCCGCCACGATCGTCACGCTCGCGATCGCGATCGGCCTTGCGCATCATCGCGGACGGGCCTTCCTCGAGTTCCTCGACGCGGACGCTGAGATAGCGGATCACGTCTTCGCTGATGCGCTCCTGGCGCTCGATCTCGGCGATCGCCGCGGACGGCGCGTCGATGTTGAGCAGCACGAAGTGCGCCTTGCGGTTCTTGTTCATGCGGTAGGTGAGGGAGCGCACGCCCCAATTCTCGGTCTTGGTGACCTTGCCGCCGAGACTCTCGACGATTCCGGTCATCTGCGCAGTCAGCTCTTCGACCTGCTGCGTGCTCGCGTCCTGGCGCGCGAGAAAAACATGCTCATAAAGAGCCATGGTGGTCCTTTCCTCGTGTTGGCGCATCGCCCGGCGTCAAGCCCTTAAGAGGCCTTCAGAAAGGACTCTGGGATTAAGCTCAGAAGGCGGAAACACGGGACGACGGGCCGACTGGCCCTGCCACACCAAAATCACGAATGATTTGCTGAGACCGTCCGTTCAGCTCCCGGCCGGGGTCTGCGGATGCGCGCCTTATACGGATTTTGGCCGACTTGGCAAGGTTCGAGCGCCCGTTTTCGACCAGGCAGCCGCTGGCAGGGCCGGCCAAATCCATCCTCCCGTACCGACTTGACTATTTGTTTGTATGTCATACAAAGAACGGGTCGGAGGTGCTGATGACGGGTGAATCGATCAAGGCTCCGTTCGAGGCGTCGGCGGGCGATCCGAAGCACGCCGCGCGCGCCACACGGTCAGCCGGCCGCAAGATGCGCTCCCTGCTGCTTGATGCGGCAAGCCCACTGTTCCGGGAGCGGGGGCTGTCGGGCACGGCGATCACCGACATCGCGGCCGCCGCGGACGCATTTCCCAGCCAGATCACCTACTATTTCCGCACCAAGGAGGCGTTGTTCGTCGAATGCGCCTGCCGCGACCTCTTGTATCTGGCGCGCGCGACCGAGCAGGCGGCACTGAAGGCGCGGACGCCACGGGAATACACCCACGCGCTGGCGGAGACCGTGACGGCGAGCGATTCCATCGCCTTCTTCGCCGAAGCGCTGACATTGACGCGACGCCGGCAGGATCTTGCGCCGCTGGTCGAGCGCACCATCGAGCGCCTGCATGGCGAAGGCGCGCGCGCCTATGCGAGCCAGGTGGCGCGGCACGGCTGGCGCTCGCTGCGTGCGCCCGACGAGAGCTCCCGGCGTTTCTGGGCGGTCGCCATCGGCGTCATCCTCGAAGGCTATGCGATGGGCCGCTCGCCCGAGCAGCTCTGCGCCGAGATGCTGCGCGTGCTCGGCGAGCAGGCGAAATCCACCGACACGGCGCGGCTGCGCCTTGTCGAGGAACGTGACGCAACGACCACTGCGGACGAGGAGAATTAGGCCATGACCGCGCTTCGCATGCGTGCCCGCGATTTCCTGACCGACGACCAGCTTGCCGACGTGCGCCGGCGTGTGACCTGGAAAGGCGTCGCGCTGATCGCGCATGCCTGGGCGCTGATCATTGCCGCCGTCGCGCTGGTCGCGTGGTGGCCCAATCCGCTCACCTACGTCTTCGCCGTCGCGATCATCGGCTCGCGCCAGCTCGGCCTCGCGATCCTGATGCATGACGGCGCGCATGGCTGCCTGTCCGCCGACGAGAAGACCAATCTGGCACTGAGCCAGTGGTTCTGCGCCTATCCGCTGTTTGCGGAGACGCGCAGCTACCGGCGCTATCACCTGCAGCACCATGCGCGCACGCAGCAGGAGGATGACCCCGACCTCGTGCTGTCGGCGCCGTTTCCGATCACGAAACTCAGCTACCGCCGCAAGTTCATTCGCGACATCACCGGGCAGACCGGCTATCAGCAGCGCAAGGCCCAACTGCTCAACGCGCTCGGCTCGAAGGACTGGCCGTGGCGCCAGCGCGCCGCGCATTTCTGGGACAAGCTCGGCCCGCAATGCACCGTCAATGCGGGGATGTTCGCGGCGTGTGCGGCCGCCGGCGTGTGGTGGGCCTATCCGCTGCTATGGCTGGTGCCGCTGCTCACCTGGATGATGGTCATCACCCGCATCCGCAACATCGCCGAGCACGCCGTCGTGCCCGACAGCAGCGATCCCTTGCGCAACACCCGCACCACGCACGCCAACTTTCTCGAGCGCCTGTTCATCGCGCCGTATTACGTGAACTATCACCTCGAGCATCATCTGCTGTTCTACGTGCCCTGCTACAATCTGCCGAAGGTGCATCGGCTGCTCAGTGCAAGCCGGCATGCCGGCCGCATGGAGGTGCAGCCGGGCTATGCCGCGGTGCTCCGGCTGGCGACGGCGAAGCCCGATCGCGACGATCGGCCGGGTCAGTTGGTGAACAGCGCGCGGCGCGCGCAGGCTGGGCTGAAGGTCGACGCCAACCAGACCGCCGGCGGGTTTTGACGCGGCGTATCCCCAGTTGAATGCCGGCCGGGGTTCCCATCTCGGCTTGACAGTCCGGCCCCGGACAGTGTCTACGGCCCCCTTTGGAGCACGATCCGGAACCATGGCCCAAGGAACCAGGCCCCAAGGCCGCGCGTAATCGGCTGCCGGTTCTTGCAGGGATCGTGCCCGACAAGCAGGGAGCGCCGATGACGGCAGCATTCACATTTCCGGGGCAGGGGTCCCAGGCAGTCGGCATGGGCAAGGCTCTGGCTGACGCCTTTCCGGTCGCGCGCGCCGTGTTCGACGAGGTCGATGCCGCGCTGTCCGAGAAGCTGACGGCCGTTATCTGGGATGGTCCGGCCGAAACCCTCCAGCTCACCGAAAATGCCCAGCCAGCGCTGATGGCGGTGTCTGTCGCCACCCTGCGCGTGCTTGAGGCCGAGGCTGGTTTTTCCGTGGGGCGGGACGCGGCCTTCGTCGCCGGCCATTCGCTCGGTGAATATTCGGCGCTGGCCGCGGCCGGCAGCCTGACGGTTTCGGACACCGCCCGCCTGCTTCGCACCCGCGGTCTCGCAATGCAAAAGGCCGTCCCGGTTGGCGCCGGCGCAATGGCCGCGCTGCTCGGGCTCGACTACGAGACCGCCATGGAGGTGGCCAACGAGGCGGCGCAGGGGCAGGTCTGCCAGGCCGCCAACGACAATGGCGGCGGCCAGGTCGTCGTCTCCGGCGACAAGGCCGCGGTTGATCGCGCCGTCGAGATCGCCAAGACCAAGGGCGCCAAGCGCGCGATGCTGCTGCCGGTGTCCGCCCCGTTCCATTGCAAGCTGATGCAGCCTGCCGCCGACGCCATGGCGGAGGCGCTGTCGAAGGTCACCATCAAGGCGCCGGCCGCGCCGCTGGTGTCGAACGTGCTGGCCAGCGCCATCACCGATCCCGACGAGATCCGCCGCCGCCTGGTCGAGCAGGTTACCGGAACGGTGCGCTGGCGCGAGTCGGTTGCCTATATGGCAGGGCAGGGCGTCACCCGTTTCTTCGAGATCGGTGCCGGCAAGGTGCTGACCGGTCTCGTCAAGCGCATTGCGGACGGCGCCGTCGGGGTTGCCGTCGGCGGTCCCAACGACATTGCCGCCGCCAAAGAAGCCTTGGCCGCCGCGAAGCAGGGGTGAGGAGTTATCGATGTTCGATCTGACTGGCAAAAAGGCGCTCGTCACCGGCGCGACCGGCGGCATCGGCGGCGCGATCGCGCAGGCGCTGCATGCGCAGGGCGCGACCGTTGCGATTTCCGGAACGCGCAAGGAGGTGCTGGATGAGCTCGCCGGCAAGCTTGGCGAACGCGTCTTTGTGTTGCCCTGCAATCTTTCCAAGGCCGACGAGGTCGAAGCGCTGGTGCCGGCGGCGGAAGCCGCGATGGGCCAGGTCGACATCCTCATCGCCAATGCCGGCATCACCCGCGACAATCTCTTCGTGCAGCTGCGTGACGAGGATTGGGAGGAGGTCATCAACGTCAATCTGACCGCGACCTTCCGCCTGGCGCGGGCCGCCACCAAGCTGATGATGCGCAAGCGCTTCGGCCGCATCATCGCCATCACCTCGGTGGTCGGCGTCACCGGCAACCCCGGACAGGGCAACTACACCGCGTCGAAGGCGGGCCTGATCGGCATGATCAAGACGTTGGGCGCCGAATACGCCAAGCGCGGCGTGACCGCGAACTGCATCGCCCCCGGCTTCATCAAGACGCCGATGACCGACGCGCTCAACGACAAGCAGCGTGAAACGATTCTGACCAAGGTTCCGGCTGCCCGTCTGGGGACGCCCGAAGACATCGCGGCGGCCGCCGTCTACCTGAGTTCGAACGAAGCGGCCTACGTCACCGGCCAGACCATCCACGTCAACGGCGGCATGGCCATGATCTGAAGCCCTCGTTCCGCGCTGCCCACATGGGCGGTGCGGGATGCGGCAAACGGCCGTTTTCGGAGCGAAATGAGGCTTGTAGTCAAGGCAATTGAAGTATGATAACCGGACCTTCAACGGATGGGCAAAGAACGCCATTGCAGGTTTTTGAAACCCTGTATATTGGCGATGCGGAGCCTTGGCCGTCGTTCGCCGGGCCCTGTATCGGTTAGGATGGGGCCAAATCAAAGTTCGTAAGCGAAGGCAAAGTAACACGACCACGACGGCTCGTATCGTCCCGGGGGGTCGGGTCTACAGGGAACAACACGAGGTTAAGCAATGAGTGACATTGGCGAGCGGGTTAAGAAGATCGTGGTCGAACACCTTGGTGTTGAACCCGAGAAGGTTGTCGACAACGCGAGCTTCATCGACGACCTCGGCGCCGACAGTCTGGACACCGTCGAACTGGTGATGGCGTTCGAAGAGGAATTCGGTTGCGAGATTCCGGACGACGCCGCGGAAACGATTCTCACCGTCGGCGATGCCACGAAGTTTCTCGAGAAGAACGCGAAGAGCTAAGGCTCTTCATTTTCGCGGGGACAACATTGAAACCGGACGGGCCGCTTCCCAGCGGTCAGCCGGTTTCTTGTTATTGGCCGTGAATGTTTCGATGCGGAGTTTTCGGATATGAGGCGGGTTGTCGTCACGGGTCTCGGCATGGTCTCGCCACTCGGTTGCGGCGTCGAGCCGACCTGGAAGCGCATCCTCAACGGCGAAAGCGGGGCGCGCAGGATCGAGAGCTTCGATGTGTCCGATCTCCAGACCAAGATCGCCTGCACGGTCGTGCGCGGCGACGGGTCCAACGACACCTTCAATCCCGACAAGTGGATGGAGCCGAAGGACCAGCGCAAGGTCGACGACTTCATCATCTTCGGCATGGCCGCGGCCGGCCAGGCGCTCGACGACGCCAACTGGCACCCCGAGACCGAAGAGGACAAGTGCGCTACCGGCACCATGATCGGCTCCGGCATCGGCGGCCTCAACGGCATCGCCGACACCGCGATCCTCCTGAAGGAGCGCGGACCGCGCCGGGTGTCGCCGTTCTTCATTCCCGGCCGCCTGATCAATCTCGCCTCCGGCTACGTCTCGATCGCCCACGGGCTGAAGGGACCGAACCATTCCGTGGTCACGGCCTGCTCGACCGGCGCGCATGCGGTCGGCGATGCGGCGCGCCTGATT
Source organism: Bradyrhizobium centrosematis (assembly GCF_045571495.1). Taxonomy (NCBI): domain Bacteria; kingdom Pseudomonadati; phylum Pseudomonadota; class Alphaproteobacteria; order Hyphomicrobiales; family Nitrobacteraceae; genus Bradyrhizobium; species Bradyrhizobium centrosematis. The sequence continues at coordinate 4,359,879 of NZ_CP120703.1, read as the reverse complement.
GCGCTCGGCGATGCCGACGTGATGGTCGCGGGCGGTGCCGAGTCGCCGATCAGCCGCATCGGCATTGCCGGCTTCAACGCCGCGCGCGCGCTCTCGACCGGCTTCAACGAGACGCCCGAGAAGGCCTCGCGTCCCTACGACAAGGACCGCGACGGTTTTGTGATGGGCGAGGGTGCTGGCGTTCTGGTGCTCGAGGAGCTCGATCACGCGCAGCGTCGCGGCGCCAGAATCTATGCCGAGGTGATCGGCTATGGTCTGTCGGGTGACGCCTATCACATTACGTCGCCGTCGCCCGATGGCGATGGCGGCTTCCGCAGCATGTCGGCCGCGCTCAAGCGTGCCGGCCTGACCGCATCCGATCTCGACTACATCAACGCGCACGGCACCTCGACACCGCTCGGAGACGAGATCGAGCTCGGGGCCGTCGAGCGTCTGCTCGGCAACGCCGCCTCCAAGGTTGCGATGTCCTCGACCAAATCGTCGACCGGTCACCTGCTCGGCGCGGCTGGTGCGATCGAGGCGATCTTCGCCATTCTCGCGATTCGCGATAATGTCGTGCCGCCGACGATCAATCTCGACAATCCGTCGGTCGAGACCGCGATCGATCTGGTGCCGCACACGGCGAAGAAGCGAGGGGTCAACGTTGCCTTGTCGAACTCTTTTGGTTTTGGCGGCACCAACGCGTCGGTGATCGTCCGGCGTTTCACCAATTAGTTTGTGTTTGAGACGAATCCACCGTTTTGCCGTATTCGGCGATAGTCATGGAAGTGGGCGTGCATTTGGCCCGGCAAGCGATTGTCGGGCCGCTATTGAACCGGCAGGATTCAGGTTGCTTCGATGAGTGAAAGGCCGCCCATTTCGCCCCGGAGTCCGCGTGCCGCGCTGGAGCCCGAGCAGCTTCCGCCGCCGCCGAAGCGATCGGACCGCGCGCGCAATCCGCTCGTGGTCGTCGGCAACGCCATCATCACCCTTCTGCTGATCGCCATGCTCGGCGCCGGCGGGGTCTATTATTACGGCCGGCAGGTGCTCGAGGCGCCGGGGCCGCTGAAGGAAGACAAGATCGTCAACATTCCGCAGCGCGCGGGCAAGCGTGACATCGCCGAGACGCTGAACCGGGAAGGCGTGACCGACGTCAATCCCTGGGTGTTCATCGCCAGCGTCGCCGCGTTGAAGGCGAGCTCGGATCTCAAGCCGGGTGAATATGCGTTCCAGAAGAACGCCTCGCTCCGCGACGTCATCGCCACCATCGTCGAGGGCAAGGTGGTGCAGCATGCCGTCACGATTCCGGAAGGCCTGACCTCCGAGCAGATCGTGGCGCGCCTGTCCGACAACGACATCTTCACCGGCAGCGTGCGCGAGCTGCCGCGCGAGGGCACGCTGTTGCCGGAGACCTACAAGTTCCCGCGCGGCACGCCGCGCGAGCAGGTGATCCAGCGCATGCAGCAGGCGCACAAGCGTGTGCTCGCCGAGATCTGGGAGCGGCGCAACCAGGACATTCCGGTCAAGACGCCGGAGCAGCTGGTGACGCTGGCCTCGATCGTGGAAAAGGAAACCGGCAAGCCCGACGAGCGCAGCCGCGTCGCTGCGGTGTTCGTCAACCGCCTGAAACAGCGGATCAAGCTGCAGTCCGATCCGACCATCATCTATGGTCTCGTCGGCGGCAAGGGCACGCTCGGCCGGCCGATCAAGCGCAGCGAGATCACGCAGCCTTCGCCCTACAATACCTATGTGATCGAGGGCCTGCCGCCGGGCCCGATCTCCAATCCCGGCCGCGCCTCGCTGGAGGCGGCCGCCAATCCGGCCCGCACCCGCGACCTCTATTTCGTCGCGGACGGCACCGGCGGGCATGCCTTCACCGAGACCTACGACGCGCACCAGAAAAACGTCGCCAAGCTGCGCGCGATGGAAAAGCAGATCCAGAACGACACCGTCGAGCCGGCCGAGGAGGCCGCGCCGCCCGCTGCCGCCGCCCCCGGGGGCACCGATGCGCCGACCGCGACAACGCCGGCCCGGCCCAATCAGCAGAAGAAGCCGCCGGCCGCGCGCCCCGCAAATCCGGCACCGGCGCGGCAGGGCGCGGTGCAACCCTCGCCGCCGGTGGTCCAGCGCTAGGCGCGTTGCAGACCTGCCTGCGGGACTTTGCGGATTCCACTTTCCTGCAAAATAGTCTTAAGATTCGCGTGGCTTGATGCCTTGCGAATCCCGTGTTTCTGGAGAATTTGACCTGATGGCGCTGTCGTCCATGACCGGCTTTGCGAGATGCCACGGCGCTAGCGGGCCGTACACGTTCGAATGGGAATTGAAGTCGGTCAACGCCAAGGGCTTTGATCTCAGGGTGCGGTTGCCGCAGGGGTTCGACGAGCTCGAGGCTCACGCCAAGAAGCGTGCCGGCGAGCTTTTGTCGCGCGGCACCGTGTACGCCAATCTCAACGTCAAGCGCACCAACGCGGCCGCTACGGTCCGCGTCAATGAGGACGTGCTCAACGCCGTCCTGAAGGCCGCCGCGCTGATCTCCGGCAAGGTCGACGCAGTGGCGCCGAGCATCGACGGCCTGCTCGCCATCAAGGGCGTCGTCGAGGTCGCCGAGCCCGAGGGCGACGAGGAGGAGGACAAGGCTGCGCGCGCCGCTGCCGCCGAGGCCTTCGACAAGGCGCTCGACGAGCTCGTCGCGATGCGCAAGCGCGAGGGCATCTCGCTCGGCCAGATCCTGACCCAGCGGGTGGACGAGATCGAGCAGCTGGCGAAAAGAGCCGAAGCCGCCCCTGGTCGCAAGCCCGAGGCGATCAAGGCGAGACTCGCCGAGCAGATCGCGACGCTGCTCGACACCTCCGACCGCTTCGATTCCGACCGCCTGATGCAGGAGGCGATCCTGATCGCCACCAAGGCCGACATCCGCGAGGAGCTCGACCGCATCGCCTCCCATATCGCGCAGGCGCGCGAGCTGATCGGCAAGGGCGGCCCGATCGGCCGCAAGCTCGACTTCCTGGCGCAGGAGTTTCACCGCGAGGTCAACACCTGCTGCTCGAAGTCGAACGACATCGAGCTGACCAATACGGGGCTGGCCATGAAGAACGTGGTCGAGCAGTTCCGCGAGCAGGTCCAGAATCTGGAGTGATCGATGACGACGGGCGGTCACGGAACTGACGGTGTCGAGCGGCGCGGATTGATGTTCGTGCTGTCCTCGCCCTCGGGCGCGGGCAAGACGACGCTGTCACGGATGTTGCTCGAGCGGGAGCCCGGCCTGAAGATGTCAGTATCGGCGACGACGCGACAGATGCGGCCGGGAGAAGTCGAGGGGCGCGATTATTTCTTCGTGAGTAAGCCCCAGTTCGAGACGATGGTGAAGCAGGACGAACTGCTTGAATGGGCCACCGTATTTGACAATCTTTACGGAACGCCGCGTGCGCCGGTCGAGGCGGCACTGTCGGCCGGGCAGGATGTGCTGTTCGACATCGACTGGCAGGGCACGCAGCAACTGCATCAGAAAGCCAGCGTCGATGTCGTTCGCGTCTTCATCCTGCCGCCCTCGGCGGCCGATCTCGAAAAGCGCCTTCATTCGCGCGCGCAGGATTCCGACGAGGTCATCCGCAAGCGCATGAGCCGCGCCAGCCACGAGATGAGCCACTGGGCCGAGTACGACTACATCGTGATCAATCACGACGTCGATGAGGCCTTCGCCGAGGTGCAGTCGATCCTCAAGGCCGAGCGCCTCAAGCGCGAGCGGCGGATTGGCCTCGTTGGTTTCGTGCGAGGCTTGCAAGGTCAGCTTCAGGGCTAGGCTGCGGCAGCCGCGGCCCTTGCTTCGCCAGCCGCTCCAGCATCGCGGTGATCACGTCGACGTCGACGGTGTCCTCGGTCCGCACATCCTCATTGCGATGGTCTTCACCAAGCGCGACCGGCTTTTCGTCGTCGGTCTCCTTGGCCGCGACCCGCGGCGGCGACGCCTCGATCTCGAAGGCTCGGTTGAAGATAGAAGCCTTGTCGAGCTCTGCGGCCTCGTTGCGAATGACGGCGGATCGGGGCGCGATCTTGCCGATCTCCTTGGTGAACGCGGAGAGTTGCGCGGTCTGCGGTCGTAGTTCGTCGAAGTCGACCGGGCCCGGCTGCGCCCGCGGTGTGGCGCCGGCCGTCGCACCAAGCCAGGGCGCGCGGCTTCCGTCATGGTCCTGCGGCGACCAATCGTCCCAATGCCCGCGGCGGTCGGCGGCTTGGACGCGGACGCGTCCGCCGGCAAAGCGGTAGATGACGCTGGCGAGGATGCCTGCGAGCGTCAGCGCGCCGCCGATCACGAGCATCAACATCTGCAGCGAGCCGCTGGACTTGTCGCTCGTGCCGTCGGCGGCGGGCCCGGGCGGGGCGGGCGATCTTGACGCTTTCGCGTTCGGCTGCGCGGCGACCGCGACCGTGGTGGGTGCAGGCTGTGGCGCTGATGCGGAGGACGCCGTCGAGACCTCGGGTCCGCGCGCGGTCGTGCCCGGCTGCTGCGCGTTGATCTCGGCGACGCTGCTCGGCGGCTGCGGCGCGACCGCGGGCGCATTCGCTGTAGCCGGGGCCGTCACGTTCGGCGCGCTTGGTGCGGCATTCGTCTGCGGCGCGATATATTCGGCGCGCGCATTCTGCACCGCCTGCGGCGGTGCTGCATCCGCCTCGGAGGCGTCGGTCGTCGTTTGCGCGGTCTGCGAGGCTTTGTCGCCTGCAGCGCGCAGATACCAGCACTGCCGCTTGGTCGTGCGTTCGAGGCGATAGTACCAGTGCTGGCCCTGTGGCGCGGCACCCTTCGGCGTGACCAGGCATTCGGCAGCCGGGCTGGCGGTGCTCGATGCGGTGGGCGCGTTCTGCGATACGGCGGCCAGTGGTGCGCCGGCAATGATACTGCCAACCAGCGCGGATACGAACTTTGCGGTGCGGTTGCCCATCCTGGTCTCCCGGTTACGCATGACGCAACTCTCAACCACCCCTTTGTCATCAAAGACTTGGGTGGCAATGAGCCGCAAATCCGGAGAGGATGTGGCTTGAATTGGGCCTGCGCGGCGTTTGTTCCGCAGCGAAATCGGGCGTCTTCGCTGCGTTATTGTTTCGTCGAATTCCAGGTTCCGCCGCAGCCGTCCGAGCGGCGCCAAGTTCCGGAGCCGCTGCGTGCGCCGAGATGGCCGGCGCCCGTGAAGGTCACGCCGTCGCCTTGACCGACGGTCCCAACTGCGCCGCTCGGGCTGACCGTGCCGCTGACGCCCTGGCCGATGACCTTGCCCGAGGAGACGACGACTGCGCCGGACGTGGTGCCGCCGCAGCCGATGCTGGTGACCACCCAGGCGCCGTCAAAGCTGCCGCCGCCACCTCCGCCGCCGCGCCGCGACGACGAGCGCGATTCCTCCGCCGGCTTGCTCCGTCGCGCCGAGGGAGCGGGCTCGGCCGAGCGGTCCGAACGCGAGCCCGACAGCGACTTCTCGTAGTTGCCGATCGAGCCGCCGGCGCTGCCGGACTGGGCCAACGCGCAAAATGGGGCGAGGGAAACGGTGAGGAGGACGGCAAGGGTAATCATACGGATGACGGCAACGGTCATGTGCAAACATCCCAATGAAAAAATCAGCGGCCGGAGCCGTCCGCGCAGACGGCCCCGATAATGCGGCAAGCTTTGCCAGCCTTGCCGCATTCGTCAAGCGCGGCATCCCGGGCGCGCTGCACGCCCTCGCGCTGGACCAGCGACCAGGACTTTTCGGAGATCGCGAACGCGCCGCAGCTCTTGCCGTAGAACGACAGCTCGATCGGGCATTTGGCACCGGCGCAATTGCCGCGCGCATCCGCCACCGCCGCGCGCCGTGAGGCGTGATTCCAGGAGATGCCCCATTTGCTGCTGTCAGGCCCGTAGACGATCGAGCCCCAGGGCTTCAGATCCTCCATCTTGCGCATTCGCAGCAGCAGGCCTTCGGTCGGCTCCCCGTTCGGAGCCATCGAGATTCGCTGCTGCAGCTTCGTGATCGCCCGCGTCAGGCCGTCGGGCGTGTCCGGGTCGAAATTAAGCTCGTAGAGCCGTTCGCTGAGTTCGCTGAGCAGCGCGGCATCGCGCAAGGGCACGTGGTCGGGATCGGCGCGCAGGCGCTCGGCAGGGAGCGGATCGGCCTGCATCGCCGTGACGTGCGGCGGCGCGGTTTGCGTTGGCGGCACGAAGTAGAACGTCCCGTCGATCGGCGAGGACGACACCCACGGTTGCTGCGCGCCCGAAGTTGCGCGCTTCACGGCGAGGCCGACCTGGTTGAAGGTCTGGAACACGTCGAGGCCGGCGACCCGGATGGTCGTCGCCAGCGCCTTGGTATAGGGGCTGTGACCGTCGGCGCCGTCCTGGGCGACGTTGCCGGGCTGGGTCGCATAGGAGATCAGCGTGCCCTCGGGTGCGCGCATCTGCGCAAGACCGCCGTCCGATGATCGCAAGCCGCGCGAGCCGAACGGGTTGTTGCGACAGGCATCCAGGATCACGAGGTTGAGGCGGGTGCCGGAGCCCTGCATCTGGCGAAGCACGAGATTGACGTCGGTCATCTGGAAATCGACGTCGGCCTCGCGCGTCGGATTGGCGCCGATCGGCACGAGATAGTTGGAGCCCGCGACCTGCACGCCGTGGCCGGCATAATAGAACAGCGCGACGTCGGCGCCCTGGACCTGGCGGCCAAAGCTCTGCACCGCGAGGTCCATCGCCCCCTTGTCGAGATCGAGCTGGGCGCGGCCGCCGACCAGCGTGAAGCCGAGCGCACCGAGCGTCTCCGCCATCAGGCTTGCGTCCTTGGACGGATTGTCCAGCGGCGTGATGTTCTTGTAGGCGGAGTTGCCGACCACGAGCGCGATGCGCTTCTCGGCCGATGCGTGAAGCGTCGTGACCGCGAGCACGGCCGCGATGAGCCCGGCCAGCCGCGGGACGCGATTGAAAATCCTCGCGCGCATGAAATGCCCCAAAATAATGGCGGCACTCTACCAGCTCTGCGCGCGCGCGAAAAGCGGCGCGACGCTGTCGCGTCTGCGGCCGAGGGAGCGCGCACGGATCACAGCCGCGCGCTGCGCAAGGCCATCAAAGGGTTACGATGATCGAACGCCTACGAAAGCCATTGACCGCCCAGTCAAGACCTGCGGCCTCCGCGACCTCAGGATAAGACCGGCACAAGCGAGCAGGATGCCCAGCAGCCCACCTCCCACTGTCGGGCCGGGCACGGCCGAAACGATGCCCGGAGCACCGGTCAGGGTCGCAACGTCAGGGGATAAGCCGCCGCGGCAAACGCTGAACGGATCATCGCCGGGGGCGCAGCCCACGAACTGGTATCGTCCCGTCGCGCCCGGCTGAGTGATGAAGACTTTTTGGGAAAGGCTCGGTGTGCTCACCGTTATCGCGTTCTCACCCGGCAGGCCTTCCTGCCACGTCACCAGGGTGTTGCCGGTCGCTATTGGAAATGTGCCGACTTGATCGACGAAGAATGTACCTGAGGTAAACCCAAGAAATTGGTATTGGCCCGAAGAGAAGTCGATGAGCTGGTCCGCAGGCCCGCTGTCGAAGGACAGGTGAAGCGTGAACTGGGAAGAAATGTTCTGGCTCGGCCCACACCCGCCAAGCGGATCGCAAACAAAACGGACGCTTTCGGCCCGCCCCGAGATATCAAGTTGAATGATGCTCGCTGCGGCGTCTGAGACTCCGAGGAGGCAAACAAGCGGCGCTCCGAGCAGAAGTCTCCAAATTTGACGAGCCTGTTTGAACCAATTCGGAAAGACACTCATCGAACCTCTCCCTCAGGGCTACCAGCTGCTGCGAGAGTGCCTCGCGGCTTTGAGACGGATCGAACCTTACGCGTTCAGCTCGCCGTCACTTCCGATCAGTGTCAGCGGATCCCCTCTTGCGTTTCCCCTGCCGCGACGAGCCGGAGACGACGGTTCGATCATGGAAGCCCAGGGAGCGCTCCCGGTCCTTGAGGAAGATCAAGCTGAGCGATCTTCCTCAGAAGCCGCTGCCCAGTCGCTTCGGAAAGCCTCTCGGGCATCTGGAAACCTATCGCCTCCGCTATCGTTATCTCGCGGCTGAGGAGAGGCCATGCCGATCAAGGACCAGATCAAGAATTTTGCCAAGAAGCTGGTGGAGGACCGTCCCGATGCGGCGACGCTGCGGACGTTGGTGCGTGCGCGAGAACCCCGCGCCCTCCGTTTTCGCGACGACGGCATCGTGCCGAACAATCCGAATTTTCCGGCGCTGTTCTATCGCGGCGCGGTGCAGCTGAAGGGCCGGCGCTTTCCGCCTGACGTGGTCATCGACACGCTATTCGGTACCAATGGCTGGGGCCGGTCATGGCGCGATACCGTCTATGATTTCGTCCATTACCATTCGCAGATCCATGAAGTCATGGGCGTGGCGCGCGGTACGGCCCGGATCGAGTGCGGCGGCATCAAGGGCCGCATCCTCAATGTCAAGGCGGGGGACGTTCTGGTCCTGCCCGCGGGTACGGGACACCGGCTGATCGAGTCCAGCCGGGACTTTCTGGTCGTCGGCGCGTATCCGCAGGACGGGACCTATGACGAGTGCACCGACACGCGCGAGCGTCCCGACGCCGTCAAGCGCATCGCCAAGGTCCGCAAGCCGAAGACCGATCCGGTCCTGGGACCCAGCGGCCCGCTGCTCGATGCGTGGCGGCGAGAGCGGTCGTGATCTTAACCCAAGAGAACGCCGGCGCGCGCAGCGGCTGCGTTCAGGTCAGATAGTCCGGCGTGAAATCCGCCAGCTGGCGCAGCTCCTCGGGCTGCAGCAGCTCGATCTCGCTGCCCTCCCAGGCGATCAATCCGCGATGCCTCAATTCCTGAATGGTGCGATTGACATGGACGATCGACAGGCCGCAGGCGTCGGCGACGTGCCGCTGCGTCATCGGCATCTGGAAGCAGCCGTTCTTGAGAAGGCCGACGACCTCGAGCCTGGCAGCGAGCTCGCAGATGAGGTGCGCAACTTTCGGCAGCGCCGCCTGGGCACCGAGGCGGGCGATCCATTGCCGTGAGATCGCCGCATCGATCAGCGTCTCGCGCCAGAATGCGCGGGTCAAAGGGAGCGAGCCGTCGAGCAGCTGACGGAGCTGGCTGTGCGCGACGGTGCCGACGATGGTCGGTCCGAGGCCGACGAGATCCGCGTCCATCGGCGACACCAGCAGCGTGTGCAGGCATGGCATGTCGCCGGGGACGTGGAAGGCGAGGATCTGGCTGCGGTCACCGACGATGCGCGACTGGTAGAGAAAGCCGCTGACGACGAAGACGCAGCGCGAAGCGGTCTCGCCGTGGCGCAGCACGATCTCGCCGTCAGCGACGGGCCGCAGCGTGGCGGGCAGGGCGGCGACCTGTCCGCGCTCGTCGTCGGATAGGCCCGCGATCGCCTGGAGACGCGCGATGAACTTCGGATGGGGCATGGGCTCGCGCGATGCCTCAGTCGCCCCGCGGCCTCGATGCTTCGACGAAGCGCCGCGAGAGCTTGGCGAGGGTCCAGTCGGAGACCGGCGCAGAGCGGAACTCGCGGATGGCGCGGGCGAGTTCCTGATCGGACATCGGCCGGACCGGCTCGCGCAACGTGCCGTCCCTGAAGGCATCGCTGATGCAGTCGAGGTGCGCGCTGGTTTCGGATGCGAACAGGCCGCGGATGCGTTCCAGAATAGTGGTAGGGCTCATGAGAGGGGTGTGCTCGGTGCGCTCGGTGTGGATGCGACCCAGGCCGGTCGCAAGCCGGTTAGCAACCTGTGCTTCTGATCGGCGTTCTAGTCCGCTGAACCCGAGCCGGGTGTATCTTTTGATAGACCCGGTGCGATTTTTGGCGGCGCCATGGAAAAAACTCACGACGTGCTGATCCGGAACCTGTGCGAGCACACCGCGCTCGCCGAGGAGGATCTTGCCGAAATCCGCGCGCTCACCTTCACCCAGCGCGATCTCGAGCCGAATGAGGACTTCATCCGGCAAGGCGACGAACCCGAACATTCGGTGCTGGTCGTCTCCGGCATGATCGCGCGCTACCACCTGCTCGTCAGCGGCCGGCGGCAATATCTTGCCTTTCACCTCACCGGCGACCTGCCGGATGCGCAGGGCCTGTTCATCGACCAGATGGACCACGGATTGAGCGCGCTGGGACCAGCCTCGGTCGCCTTCATTCCGCATCGCGAGTTGTTCATCGCTTTTCGGCGGCGGCCGACCTTCGGACTGGCGGTCTGGCGCGAGACGCTGCTCGATGCCGCGATCTTTCGCGAGGCCATTACCAACAACAGCGCCCGGCCGATGCAGACGCGCATGGCGCACCTGTTCTGCGAGCTGTTCTATCGCGCCCGTGCCGCGCAGCTCGTTCGCGGCAATCGCTGCCGCGTACCGATCAGCCTGGCGCAGCTCGGCGAGACGCTGGGCATGGCGATCGCGACGGTGAACCGGTCGCTCGCCGAGCTGAGACGAAGCGACGTCATGGATCTGCGCGACGGCGAGCTGATCGTGATGAAATGGCGTGAATTGCAGCGGCTCGGAGATTTCAATCCGGCCTATCTGCACCTGAAGCGTCAATCGTCGCCGCGGATGTAGGGCTGCAGAAGCGGGATCCCGTCGGAAGACCGCCGCGCACTCGTCTCGATCATGCGTCAGTCGCCGGCAGTCGCTGCGCGCCCAGCACTTCGTCAAAATGTTTCTTTACCCAATCGTTGCAGCAGCAGGCCTTGGCCTCGAGCGCCGGCGCGTCGAGGATCAGGATGGCACCGCGGCGGGTGGCGAGGATGCGCCTTGCCTTGAACATCTGGATGACGCGGCTGGCATAGCTGCGGGAGACGCCCAGCATGCCGGCGAGCTGCTCGTGGGTGAGGGGAATCTCGGCCCGGCCGATACGTTCCTGCGTGGAGATGATCCACTTGGCGGCGCGCTGCTCGATCGAATGCGTGGCGTTGCAGGCCGCGGTCTGCAGCAACTGCGCGAACTGGCAGTCGGCATAGCGCGAGAAGATCTCCTGCAGCGCGATCGACCTCTGCTGCGCCTGCTCGAGCGCGCGCAGCGGCAGCCGGACCAGCGTGCCGCCCAGCTTCACGACGACGCGGGAATAAGCCAGCGAAGGATTGCAGCCCGCGGCAACGCCCACCGCACCCTCGCGCCCGACCAGCAGGCTCTCGACCTCGCGATCATCCTCGACCGGCACGGCAAAGGACACGAGCGTAGGACCGCACGGGAAATGAAGCGCCGCCACGGCGTCGCCGGCGTGATGCAGGATGTGGCCCGCCTCGACGTCGATCGGCTGCAGGGCAGGTGCGAGAAGTTCGAAATCCTTGGAGGTGAGCTGCCGGAGCAGATCGTTCTGGGGCCGACCGGTCACAGTTTCTTCTCTTCGCTGGCCGGGAATCGGCGCCAGCCAGAACCCTACGTTTCCGCGGCGGAACCAACGGTTCCAAAGTGCACACAAGAGCTCGGCGGCAGCCGAAAAGTTCGCCTGTGTTCTATTGCGGAATTCCGGAAGACGTGACGCCCGCCCGGCCTGTGCTGGGCGGCCGCGTTGATTGGGGCAGGGACTGTTCAGGAGTGAACATTGCGGGATCGCGGATTGGCGTAGCATCCGGCGCCGAGCGTCGTGCCCCGTGCGCTTCGCCCGACGGACCGCCGGCCGTGATCCGCCCGAGAATGCCGCCGGGCCGGCGGTCCCGAGGCGGCGAGGGTCGTCACCCGACGCGTGTTTCGCGGGCCCATGAAGATCGGCGCAGCGCCGCGTGCGCGCGCCAGGCGTCGATCGCCTTGTTGGCGAGCATCAGCTGCCGGCGTTCGCCGGTCCGGAGCTGGGCTTCGATGGCGTCGAGAAGGAAGTTCGCGGTCTCGTCCGGCGGGCCGAGCTCGCCGCTCTGCTCCAGGCAGCTCCAGGCGATGAAGAATGCGCTTTCGACGGTGCAGCGAATGGACATGCGCTGCCAACGCGGCGACGCCGTAGGCGTTCCGTGCGGCGAGCGCAACTTGCGTCGGGCCCGCCGCAACGATGAAGTCAGTTCTTCAGCACGATTCGACCGACGACCTTGCCGGCGCGAAGCTCGTCGATCCATTTCTGAACGTCGCCCATCGGCTCCTCGCGCATCGGCGTCGGCTTGATCTTGCCCGCACGCGCCAGCGCCATCAGCTCGTGGGCTTCCGCGAGCGTGCCGACCATGAAGCCCTCGATGGTCATGCGCTTGTAGACCCATTGCACCATCGGCAGGGTGAACTGGCCGCCCATCAGGCCGGAGACCACGATCTTGCCGCCGCGCGCGGCGACCGCGACCGCAAAGGCCATCGACTTCTCATTGCCGGCGAAATCGACGATCTCGTCGAAGCCGCCTTCGGTCTCCTTCAGGATGCGCTTGATCACGTCCGGCTCGGACGGGTCGTAGGCGACCGCGGCGCCGTTCTTCAGCGCGGTATCGCGGGCGGCCGGCGAAAGGTCGGCGACCGTGATCGGCTGCTTGAACATCGCCTGCGCGAACGACAGACCCATCATGCCGACGCCGCCAAGGCCGATCAGCAGGAGGTTGCGCTGGCGCGGACGGTCGACCAGGCGCTTGAGCGCGCCGTAGGCGGTGACGCCGGAGCACATCAGCGTCGCGGCCTGGTTGACGGGCAGGGGATCGTAGTCGAGCAGGTATTTTGCGTCGGGCACCAGCACGTGGGTGGCAAAGCCGCCGTCGATGGAGACGCCGAGGAAGCGCTGCTTCACGCAAAGGTTCTCATCGCCATTGGCGCAATCGCGGCACTGGCCGCAGCCGATCCAGGGAAACACCGCCTTCTTGGCGCCGACGAGGCCGGCGGGAACGTCCGGGCCGACCTCGTCGACCACGCCCGCGATCTCGTGGCCCAGCGTGAAGGGCAATGTCATACCGCGCGTGGTGTCGAGCTTCTTGCCGCCGCCGAGATCGGCATAGCCGTCCTGGATGTGCAGGTCGGAATGGCAGAGGCCACAGCGCTCGATGCGCACCAGAACCTCGGCGCCTTTCGGCTTCGGCGTGTCGACGATGGTCTCGCACAAGGGTGCGTCGAACTTGACCAGGGACTGCCTGCGCATCAGCGCCATTTTTCTTCCTCCGGAATTCTTGGTTACTCGGCTTCGCTGCGTATATTCGCCAATTCACGCGCCATGGCAACAAAGCCCGAGATCGGAATGGTCTCGGCGCGTCGCGTCGCCTCGACGCCGGCGGCTTGCGCAAGCCGCGCCGGATCGACGCCGAGCGACTTCAGGCTTTGCCGCAGCATCTTGCGGCGCTGGCCGAAGGCGGCGGCTGCGACCTGCTCGAGCAGCCTGCGATCGCACGGCAGCGGCTCTGCGCGCGGCTTGAGGCGCACGACGGAGGAGGTGACCTTCGGCGGCGGCACGAAGGCCGACGGCGCGATGTCGAACAGGATCTTGGTCTCGCAGCGCCAGTTGGCGAGCACGCCGAGCCGGCCATAGGCCTCCTCGTCTTCGTGCGCTACGATGCGCTCGCCGACCTCGCGTTGGAACATCAGCACCATCATGTCGTACCAGGGCGGCCAGGGCTCGGTGGTCAGCCAGTTGATCAGGAGCTGGGTCGCGATGTTGTAGGGCAGGTTGGCGACGATCTTTGCTCTTTCTCCGTTGAGCAGCGGGCGCAGGTCGAAGCTCATGGCATCGCCATGCACGATCTCGAGCCTGCCAGGATAGCGCGCGGAAATATCCTGCAAGGCAGGGATCGCGCGCTCGTCATGCTCGATGGCGATCACGCGCCGTGCGCCGAGTGCGAGCAGCGCGCGCGTCAGCCCGCCGGGGCCCGGGCCGATCTCGACGATGGTGGTGTCTTCCAGCGGTGCCGCCGCCCGGGCGATGCGGGCGGTGAGATTGAGATCGAGCAGAAAGTTCTGACCGAGCGATTTGCGCGCCGACAGCGCGTGCTGGCGAATGACCTCGCGCAGCGGCGGGAGATCGTCGATCGCGCTCATCAATTTTGCGAAGCCGCCATGCGGCTGGCAAGCTGAAGCGCCGCGATCAGGCTCGCCGGATTCGCCTTGCCGGTGCCGGCGATGTCGAAGGCGGTGCCGTGATCGGGCGAGGTGCGGATGAAGGGCAGGCCGAGCGTGACGTTCACCGCGTCGTCGAAGGCGATGGTCTTGATCGGGATCAGCGCCTGGTCGTGATACATGCAGACGGCGCAGTCATAGGTGCTGCGTGCAGCCTCGTGGAACATGGTGTCGGCGGGCAGCGGGCCCTTCGCCTCGATGCCGTCGGCGCGCAGCGTCCTCAGCGCCGGAGCGATGACGGTCTGCTCCTCATGGCCGAGCGAGCCGTCTTCGCCGGCATGCGGATTGAGGCCGGAGATCGCGATGCGCGGCCGCGCGATTCTGAAGCGGGATGTCAGCTCGGTTGCGACGATGCGCACGGTTGAGACGATCAGCTCGCTGGTGAGCTGGGCCAGGGCATCGCGCATCGAGACGTGGATGGTCACGGGCACCACGGCGAGCCGCGGCGACCACAGCATCATCACCGGCTGCGGCACGCGCCCGTTCTCCGCGGCGAGCTCGGCGAGGAATTCGGTGTGGCCGGGATGACGGAAGCCTGCGCGGTAGAGCACGCTCTTGGCGATCGGATTGGTGACGACCGCGCCGGCGCGGCCCTCGCGGACATCGGTGACCGCCTGGCGGATCGAGGCAAGCGCGGCCGGTGCGCTCGAGGCATCGGGCTTGCCGGGCTCGGCGGTCGCGTGCTCGCCGGTGGCAACCACGGGCAGGGCATTGGTGAAGGCGGAAGCCGCCTCGCCGGGGCTCACCGCCGCGGTTCTGATATCGGTCCCCAGCGTGGCGGCGAGCGCCCTGGCGCGCCGTGCGATCAGCGCCTCGTCGCCGAGCAGATAGAAGGCGGGCAGGTTCAGCTCACGGCGCCTCAGCCAGGCTGCGATCGTGATGTCTGGGCCGATGCCGGCCGGCTCTCCCAGGGTCAGGGCTAGGGGAAGGGCAAACGGCTTTGCTGCGCGATTGGCCATCAGCGATTGCGATATTCGATCATCGCCGCCTTGCGGAGCTCGTCGAGATAGGCCTTCTGGGTCTTCTCGTATTTCTCCTGATACATCTTCTCGCGAACCTCGCGCTTCTTCGGCGTATCGATCATGGTCGGCTTGCGCGAGCACAGCACCACCATCTCGATGCCGTTCTTGGTCATCTCGGGTGCGGTCAGGTGGCCGATCGGGGTATCGTCGAGCACCTTGCGCAGCGCCTCGGGCAATTCGGCGGTGGTCTTGGTGACGCTGTCGCGAATGGTGGCGTTCGGCGTCGAGCGGAACAGCGAATTGGCTTCCTCGCAGCTTCCGACGCGCGCGCGGTAAGCCTCGGCTTCCTTCTTCCTTGTCTCCAGGAACGCCGCGGACGAGCCGCGCGGCACGATCAGCACGATCGGCTGCATCTTGTATTCGGTGCCTTCGATCTGCAGCTTGTCGCCGGTCTGCGCCTGTACGGCCTGCGCGACGTCGCGCTCACCGACCAGCAGCTTCTCCTTGAAGCGGCCGCGCACCAGGCTGGTCCAGACCATCTCGGCCTTCATGCGGCCCTTCAGCGTCTCGGGGCGCACGCCTTTGGATTCGAGCGATTTGGTGAGCTGCTCCGGCGTGATGCGCATGCGCTGCGCCATGCCCTCGTAGGACTGGTTGACGTCGGTGACGCCGGGGTCGACCCCGTACTTCTTGCCCTCCTTGAGCTTCACCTTGTCGTCGATCAGCTCGTTGATGACCTCCTGCCGGCCCGGGGTCTTCTGCGTCGTCAGCTGGTCGAGCTTGGAGCGCTGCTCGATGTCGAAATCGGTGATCGGATCGCCGTTGACCATGACGACGATGTTCTGCGCGCGCGACGGCGAGGGCAATCCGGTGAGGACCAGAGCCGCACCGATGGTCAGCAGGAGGCGGAAGGCGGGCAATGAGATCGTCATGATTGTCGCTCGCAGGTCAGCCGCGTCGAGCCTGTGATGGGGCAAGCGCGGCCGGCACTTCAAACCGTTCACTGGAGGCCGGAGGAACTGCTGGTCGTCGACGTGGTCGCCAGCGTGCGCAGGCCGATCTGGAACATGAACGCATGGCTCAGCACGGGCGGCGTGGTGCCCGCAGAATAGCTATACGAAGTTACATAGTTCGCCGCCAGCACGAAGCAATCGTCGACATAGCCGGCACCGAGCACATATTGGTTGATCTTGTTGGCCTCGAGGTCCCAGCGCGCCGAGCCCGACACCACCCAGTTGTTCGCGACCTTCAGCGATCCCGAGGTCAGGATGCCCTCGCGGCGGGTCAGATAGCCGAGTTCCGGCTGCGCTGCGTAATTGCCGTACAGCACGCTGACCGACCAGCGATTGAAGTTGGCGCGGCCTTCCGCCTCGAAGCGCTGCACGTTCCAGGTCTGCTCGTCCATGCGGGAGCGGACGCTGAAGGTGTAGGTGCTGTTGGGCGAGTAGCTGGCGCTCGCGACGTAATCGGAACGCGGCTTGTCCAGGCCGGAATCGATGCCCGTGTTGATGGAGTCCTGGACCGCGAAGGAGTTCATGCCGAACAGCTGGTAGGACTGGCCGAACAGCACCTTGACGGCGCCGCCCTTGTCGAACTGCGTGGTGGACTGCACGCCGACATTGGCGCGGCCGCCGCCCTCGACGCGATCGTAGCCGGAGAACTTGTCGACGCTGAACAGGTTCGAGGTGTCGAACACCATGCTCTGGGCGTCCTCGTTCGGGAGCTTGCCGGCATAGGACTCGTTGGGTCGGATGATGATCTGCGCGATCGGCTCGACCGTGGTCGATCCCCAGGGCTGAATGTTGATGAACGGATAGCGGTATTCGAGGCCAACGGTCGGCATCAGGCGGAACGCCTGGGTATCGCCGACCGGAAGATAGTTCGACACGCCCGGCTGGTTCGAGACCGAGGAGTTGATCGCGTCGGCGCGCAGACTGGCGAACGGCGTCCAGATCTGGCCGAACGGATCGGTGTAGGACTTGCGCCACTGCGCTTCCGCCGTGAGGCGGGTGTAGGTGCCGGGGAAGCCGCGCAACAGACACTGCGACGGCATGCGGGCGAGCGGATCGGCCGACGCCGTCGTGCACAGGCTGTTGGTGTTGGCGAGCGTCGTGATCGGATCGAACACCGCCTGGTCACGCGTCAGGTTCACGAAATTGGTCTTGTAGCTGAACTCGCCGCCGAAGACGGGATAGTTGAGCACGTTGGAGTAGTCGATCACCGGATAGACGATCGGCACCTGGCTCTGATTGCCCGAATAGCTCAGCCAGTACATCGTGCGCGCGTCGAAGAAGCTGCGGTTGCCGACACCGGTCAGATAGAGCTGCGACAGTGCCTCCGTCGGCAGCAGCAGGAACGAGCCGAGCGGATCGCGGTATTGATAGAGGCGGTAGTCCGAGAAGAAATAATAGTCGGACATCAGGACGCCGTCCCAGCCCCAGACCCATTTGTCGTTGAGCGCGAACTGACCCTTGGTGTCGACGGCGCCGCGGAACTGGCGGTCGCCGGGCTGGCCGGCAAACGCGCCGGGATCGAGCTGGTCGATGCCATAGGCGCGGATCTGGTAGGCGCCGTCGATCAGGCGCTGCCGGAACTCGCCCTGCAGCAGCACGCCCTGCCGCGACAAGAAGCGGGGGGTGATGGTGGCATCCATATCGGGCGCGATCGCCCAATAATAGGGAACTTCGACGCCGTAGCCGGTGTTCGTCGTGCCGGCAACATAGCCCGGCATCAGGAAGCCGCTCTTGCGCTTCACGGTCGGGTCGGGCGTCGAGAAATAGGGCATGTAGGCGAGCGGCACGCCGAAGAATTCCAGCTGTGCCGTCTCGAAATACAGCATCTTCTCCTGCTGGTCGTGGATGATGCGCGCACCCTTGACCTGCCATAGCGGCGGCTTCTTCGGATCGTCCTTACACGGCGCGCACGCCGTGTAGACGCCGTTCTCGAACACCGTGTAGTTGCCGCTGGAGCGGTCGGCGCGGCTCGCGGCCATGCGGGTCTGGTCGGCGGTGTCCACGCGCAGCGAATCGACGAAACCGTCGCGGTAATCGTCGGAGAGATCCATGATCTCGGCATAGGTGATCTTGCCGTCGGCATCCGTCATGCGGATGTTGCCTTCGGCATGCAGCCGCTTGGTCTTCTGGTCGTAGATGACCCTGTCGGCTTCGACGCTGGTGCCGTTGTAGAACAGCTGAACGTTGCCGACCGCGGAGACGCGCGAATTGTTGTAGTCGTAGTCGACCTCGGTCGCCTGAACCAGCATCTGGTTGTCGTTGGCGGCCTTCGGCGGCTTGGGGCGCGGCGGCAGCGGATTGTAGGTGAAGCTCTGGGCGGAGGCGGGGGCCACGAACGCAGCGTCCATCAGCCCGCCGAGCGAGGCAGCGGCGACGACGGCAAGCAGCAGCCTGCGGACGGACACGCCGATCCCGTTCGCGCGCACCAAGGTACGCCGCGTCAAACGAGACACGAGCCCTCGTTGGACGGCAGTCACTAACCGTCCTCCTGATAGAGCAAGGCCAAAAAGCCGGTGAGGCCGCCCACTACAACGGGCAACCACGCCGCAGCGATCGGATGCATTAACTCAGCCTTGCTCAAGTCCTCAGTTACTTTCGACAGAACGTAGAGCAGAAAGCCTGCGCCCACGCCACTCAAAACCATCTTTTGCACGCCGCCCATCCGGAAGAAGCGCAACGACACGGAGGCCGCGAGCATCACCATGGCCGCTAGCAAAAACGGCTGAGCCAGAAGCTTCTGATACTGGAGTCGGTATCCGGCTGTCGCGAAGCCCGAGCTTTCGGAGGAGCGGATGTAGCTCGGTAGTTGCCAAAAGGACACAGTCTCGGGGGTGGAAAAGCTGTTGCGGACCTGTGCCTCGGTCAGCGTCGTCGGAATCTCCAGGCTGGCCTGGTCGATCGGCGGCGCGTCGAGCGAGAAGCGGCGGACGCCCTTGAACAGCCAGCGGCCGGCCTCGAGCGTCGCCTCGCGCGCCTCGACCCGTTCCTTGAAGTGCTGGTCCGGATCGAATCGGAACAGCGTGAGCCCGGTCAGCCGGATGCCCTGCTGCTCGCTGCGCGCCGCATTGATGATGGTCTGGCCGTCGCTCGTCACCTGATTGAGCCAGAAGCCGGAGGCATCCTGGATGCCGCCGCCGGGCGCCGAGCCGAACAGCTCGGCCTCCATGCGCTTGGACAGCTCGCGCAAGTTCGCCGACATCGGATTGTAGGCGACGGTGGCGATCACGCCGATCAGCAGCGCGCTGCCGAGCGCCGGCGAGATGAACTGCCAGGCCGAGATGCCGGCGGCGCGCGCGACCACGAGCTCTAATCGGCGGGAGAGCGCGAGATAGCAGGTCATGGCGCCGATCAGCATGCAGAACGGCGTCAGCTTCTCCAGCAGCTGCGGCACCCGGAACAGCGAGGTCTCAGCCACCATGAGCGCGGAGGCGGATGCCAGCCCTGATGTCTTGCGCACCATCTCGATGTAGTCGACCAGCACCAGCAGCAGGAAGATGCTGGCGAACACGCCGAGCGCGGCGACCACGAAGCGGCCGGCGAAATAGCGGCCGAGTGTGTTGGTGAGCATGCTCATGCGGTGGCCGGACGTCCGAATAGCCGCGCGATGCGCGCGTTCGACCTGTTGATGGCCTCCATTAGGCCAGGCGGCGGCTCGACCACGACGCCGCCGATGATCATCCACAGCCCGAGGCCGATGGCGCCGAAAACCATCGCGTATTGCACCAGCACCGGGCTTGACGACTTCACCGCCATCACCGAGCAGGCAAAGCCCGCCATGCGCAGGCCGAACACCGCGAAGATCGAGGAGCCGATCGAGAAGTTGCGGCTCTGGCGGGTGGTGCGCGGCGCGCCGAGGAAGGCGAAGGTCAGCACCGCAAAGGCGAAGGGATAGATCGGCGCGAGCAGGCTGTCGTGCAGGGCGGAGCGGAACTGGCCGGGAATCTGCTTGTAGACGGGATCATCCTCCGACGGCGAGAACAGCTCCCAGAGGTAGCGCTCGCGGATGCCGAGGGTGACGTCGCGACCCTGGTTGGAGAATTTCGACATGTCGAAGCCGTAGCGGCCGAACGCCACCAGCGCCGGATCGCGCTTGCCCGCCTCGAAGCGCTGGAGATTGCCCGTCTCCAGCACCAGGAACGAGCCGGTGTCGTTCTTCACGACCTCGCCGCGTTCGGCGACGATCGAGACGCGCTCGTTGGGATCGCGGCGGTCGTCGATGAAGATGCCGGCAAGGATGCCGCCGGGCAGGCGTTCGCGAATCCGGATCGTGAGGTTCTTGTCGAGCTGGGCGAAGCGGCCGGGCTGCAGGATGTTGGTGAGCACGTCCGCGGTGATCTCGGCATCCCACTGCTTGATCCGCCGCATGCCGTCGGGGGCGAGATACGCCGCGATGAAGGCGACCAGCAGCGCCACCACGCAGGTGGCATAGAAGAACGGATAGAACAGCCGGAACGGCGAGAAGCCGGCGGCATTCATCACGATGATCTCGGAATCGGTCGCGAGCTTGTTGAGCGTGTGCGAGATCGCGATCATCAGCGCGATCGGCGAGATGATCAGGACCAGCGCCGGGATGACGAGGCTGGTGATGCCGAGGAAGGTGAGGATGGTCTGACCGTGGCTCGTCATCAGGTCGATGCCGCGCAACGCCTGCGTAATCCAGATCACGCCGGTAAGGCTGACCAGGACCAGCGCAAACGACGCCAGCGTCGTGCGGAAAATATACCTATCGATCGACCCCATGCGCTACCGCACGAATCCCCACCAAGACCCCAATTCCAGGCCGGAAGTCCGGCTGCCCAACCAATCCCCGATCGGGGATCCCCAAGGTTGGCCAACAGCTCTTCCGCCAGCTTACTCTCTCACTACCATCCCTTTGATCCGTCAACAAAATGGCTGCCCCATGGCACCCTCAACATATGGTTAATAATTCCCTCGTTGTGGCGTGGAGGCCACGGGGGGTGCTTGGCATCTGCCGGGCCGCTGCCCCATAGTGCGTATGGCGCAGTGAATCGTCGTTCAGGTATGGCCCCGGCCAGCAGCCTGAATGACAAGAAGATCAAGTCTTTTGAAGGAGTTACCCATGTCCGATGCCATCAAGGTCGGCTTCGTCCCATTATCATCAGCCGCCCGTGGCATCCTGGTCGTGTTCTGCGACGACAACTTGAAGGTCGGCCCAGCGACCGCCAAGGCGCTGGGCGGCGCTGTCGATCTCGTGAAGCGCGCGGCGGCCGCCGCTGCCTTCAAGGGCAAAAGTGGGGCCGCGCTGGACATCCTGGCGCCGGAAGGGGTCAAGGCCACCCGCCTGCTCGTGATCGGCGCCGGCAAGGCGGCCGGTCTCAAGGCGAACGATTTCCTCAAATTCGGCGGTGTGGCGGCGAGCAAGCTTTCCGCCGGCAGCGCCGCCATGACCATCATGGCGGAGCTGCCGGATGGCGCCATGACGAGCGAGCAGGCGGTGGCGATCGCCTCCGGCCTGCGGCTGCGCGCCTACAAATTCGACCGTTACAAGACCAAGAAGAAGGACGGCGAGGAGGGCGGCTCGCGCGCCGATGTCTCGCTTGCGGTCGGCGATGCCGCTGCTGCGAAGAAGGCGTTTGTCGCGGCCAGCCATGTCGTCGACGGCGTGATGATCGCGCGCGACCTCGTCAACGAGCCGCCGAACGTGCTGTTCCCCGAGGAGTTCGCGCGCCGCGCCAGCCAGCTCCGCAAGCTCGGCGTCAAGGTCGAGGTGCTCGACGTCAAGGCGATGCAGAAGCTCGGCATGGGCGCGCTGCTCGGCGTCGGCCAGGGCTCGGCGCGGCCGAGCCGCACCGTGATCATGCGCTGGGACGGCGGCAAGAAGGGCGAGGCGCCGGTCAGCTTCATCGGCAAGGGCGTCTGCTTCGACACCGGCGGCATCTCGATCAAGCCGGCCGGCAGCATGGAGGACATGAAGGGCGACATGGGGGGTGCGGCCTGCGTCGTCGGCCTGATGCACGCGCTGGCGGCGCGCAAGGCCAAGGCCAACGTGGTCGGCGCCATCGGCCTCGTCGAGAACATGCCCGACGGCAATGCGCAGCGGCCGGGCGATATCGTCACCTCGATGTCGGGCCAGACCATCGAGATCATCAACACCGATGCGGAGGGCCGCCTCGTGCTGGCCGACGTGCTCTGGTACGTCGCCAAGAAGGTGAAGCCGAAATTCATGGTGGACCTGGCTACGCTGACCGGCGCGATCGTGGTCGCGCTCGGCACCGAGCATGCCGGCATGTTTTCCAACAATGACGAGCTTGCCGAGCGCCTGCTGACGGCCGGCATCGAATGCGGGGAGAAGGTCTGGCGCATGCCGCTCGGTCCCGAATACGACAAGCTGATCGATTCCCAGTTCGCCGACATGAAGAACACCGGCGGCCGTCATGGCGGCTCGATCACGGCGGCGCAGTTCCTGCAGCGCTTCGTCGACGGTGTGCCCTGGGCCCATCTCGACATCGCCGGCACCGCCATGGGCGCGCCCAAGACCGACGTCAACCAGAGCTGGGGCAGCGGCTACGGTGTCCGCTTGCTGGATCGCCTGGTCGCCGACCATTACGAGCGCAAATGATCCTGTGATGACCGAAGTCCTGTTCTATCATCTGCAAAACATGACGGTGGAGAACGTGTTGCCGCCGCTTCTCGAGAAATCGCTCGAGCGCGGCTGGCGGGTCGTGGTGCAGTCGACCTCGGAAGAACGGGCCGACGCGCTCGACGCGCACCTGTGGACCTATCGCGACGATTCCTTCCTGCCGCACGCGACATGGCGCGTGAGCGATGCCGCCGATCAGCCGATCGTGCTGGCTGTCGAGGAGGGCAACCCCAACGGCGCCCATGTCCGCTTCCTGGTCGATAACGCAGCCCTCCCGGAGGATGCGCAGGGCTATGAGCGCATGGTGCTGCTGTTCAACGGCGACGATCCGGACGCGCTGGCACTCGCCCGCAGCGCCTGGACGGATTGCAAGGCGCGGGGATTTGATGTCACCTATTGGCAGGCCGACGAGCGGGGTCGATGGCAGCGTCGGAATTAGCGTCCTTGGCAATCATCCTTGGCAATTAATGATAATTTGCACTTTTCGGGCGATGCTGGTCTTGGCCACCTTCGTGCCGCAAAGTGATGTTGGGACAAACGCTTAGGGCTGGTCCTTCACCTGGGGAATTTGGTTTATCGTGCGACATCAAAAGCTTCCCGGCTCGCTCATCATTGCGTTGGCCGCCGTAGCACCGCTGGTCGCGGGCTGTTCGAGCGGGACCGATCTGCTGTCGAAGGACGCCGAATGGTTCCAGAGGCCCGGCCGTCTCTTCATCAAGAACATCTCGATCGAGTCGCCGCCGCTGACCCCGGACAAGCCGGTCGGAGCTGAGGATCTCGTCAGCGCCGACGGCGCCTGTCCCGGCATGGCGCCACCGCCCGGGCCGGCCGATGCCAATGCATCGACGACGGCGCCGGCGCCGATGGGCGGCACGGTCGCGCTCGGCCATACCGAATGCGATGTGGTGCGCGGCATCGGCGCGCCCTCGAGCGTCAATCTCTCCAACGATGCCGCCGGCCGCCGTGTCGCCGTAGTGACCTGGACCACCGGCCCGCGCGCCGGCATCTACACCTTCACCTCGGGACGCCTGTCCTCGATCGAAGGCAATCCCGAGCCGCAGCCGGTGCCGAAGGCGGCGAAGCCGAAGAAGAAGCACGCCTGAGTGCCCGTGCGGACAAGGAATGTCGGCGGGCTGCCTTCAGCTCCGGGTTGGATGTCTGCCCAATGTCTCGGATGGATTTTCGCCGAACAGGGCGCGGTAGTAAGCCGAGAACCGGCTGAAATCGGAGAAGCCTTGCTTGAAGGCGACCTCCGCCACCGTGATCCCGGTCGCAACCCCTTGTTGCAGGAGCAGCCGCGCCTCGCACAACCGCTTTTGCCGCAGATATCTCATCGGTGGGATGCCGAGGACCTCGTCGAAGGCTCGGTGCAGCGCGCGCCGGGACACGCGCAAATAGGAGAGAAGCTCCGAGATGTGGACCGGAGCATCGCCCGAACCATCGAGATAGTCCTGCGCTCTCCGCACCAGCCGTTGGGGTGAAGAGACGAAGATTTCCGATCGTTCCGAGTTTGCAATCGCGTAGCATGCGCTTTCGATGATGGCGCGCTTCCAGTACTCGGCCTCGGACGGTCCCAACTTGCCGGCGCATCGCTCGAAGCCGGCCATGATGCTTCTCAGCACGTGGGTCGAAGCCTGGCCTGTTTCAGGATTGGTGCGAAACGCACTCTTTACCAGCCACACGGTCGGCTCGCTGAACCGGCTGTCGGGTCCGAAGAAGCGTGCCATGTCTCCGGTCGAGACTGAGAGTGCGCCGAACGATACGCCCGCGACGTAGCGGCTTTGATGTTCCACGCCGGGAGACCAGATCCGAATGCCGCCGATGCTCCGCGAGCGCGCTGTCTGCCTGCCGGTCTCCGTCAGGAAACCGATCGTGATGCGGTCGTCGCTGTAGACGCCGCGGGAGATAACCCCGTGCGAGAACGTGCCGAAGCCAAGCGATAGTCCCGCGACACTCGCATGCTTCAAATGGCCCTGCATGCGACCGGGCTGGATCTGGATGATCTCGGCGTTGCTGGTCGGGGTCGCGGCTCGAAGCTGTTCGAACCCGTCGATCGTGATCTCGCCGCAGCTGATGGTGCTGCCGCCATGACCCCGCTCGATCATCCTGACGACGCCCGGCATCTCTGATCCTCTGGTCCGCATCTCAACGTCCGCCGTCATTGCGACGAAAAAGCGGCGTGGCCAATTCGT
Organism: Bradyrhizobium centrosematis; assembly: GCF_045571495.1. NCBI lineage: Bacteria > Pseudomonadati > Pseudomonadota > Alphaproteobacteria > Hyphomicrobiales > Nitrobacteraceae > Bradyrhizobium > Bradyrhizobium centrosematis. The sequence continues at coordinate 4,335,107 of NZ_CP120703.1, read as the reverse complement.
GTCGAATTGCACGCGTTCCATCCATTTGAAAGCCAATCGTTTTTCGGTCGAACGCGGCAGGGCGTCGCAATGGCACAAACCGCGCATCACAGGAGGCGCAAGGTGAGTTATCGTTGGTATGCAATCACTACGCGATGACCCCGCCGAAGCAGCGCACCGACAGGAGACCCCAATCCCCATCACCGTGAGGCTGATATAGGCGCCTGTATCGTTCGCGCGCGAAACAAGAAAAGTCTGGAGCCTGACAATGCCGTTTGGTCGCCCCAATTTCGATCGTCTGCCTGGAATTGCTTTCCGTAGTGCGCCTTCGATCCTCCTCGCCGTAGCGGTCTGCCTTGCCACCCCAGGCACGCTTGGGGCGGCGCCCATGGCGCCTCACGCAGCAAGCTTCCAATTCGAAGACGATGTCACACCGGTCCGCGCCATCGCACATCGCGGAGGCGCTGTGGTTGGTCCGCGCGGAGGCGCCGTGGTCCGCCGCGGCACGGCGGTGGTCGGGCCACGCGGCAACGTCGCCGTGCGCCGAACGACGGTCGTTCGGCCTGGCTATCACGGCGGCGGCGTTCGCTGGGCGCGACCCGGCTGGTATCGATGGCCGGTCGGCGGCGCCATCGCAGCTGGTGCTGCGATCGGCTTCGTGACCGCGGCGACAGCGGCGGCTTGGGCGGGCGCGGCGCCGGCACCCGGCATGTGCTGGTACTACACCGATCCCTCCAGGACCCAGGGCTTTTGGGATTACTGCCCTCAGTAGCGAGGCGGCAGGGGGAATGACAGTGCTGCAGCCCGAGCTTCAATCCCGGCAGGCAAGGCGAAACACTGGCGACATGGTCTGGATTCCAGGCGGCACTTTCCGCATGGGCTCGGACCGGCACTACCCGGAGGAAGCTCCTTCTCACAATGTGCAGGTCGACGGCTTCTGGATTGATCTCACTCCGGTGACGAACCGACAGTTCAAAGAGTTCGTCAACGCCACAGGTCACATCACGACGGCACAGATCGCGCCCGACCCCAAAGACTACCCCGGCGCACTGCCGAGCATGCTGTACGCAGGATCCTTGGTGTTCTCGCCGCCGCAGCACATCCGGGACACAGCTGACTGGAGCCAGTGGTGGACCTTCAAGAAGGACGCGAACTGGCGGCGTCCGAGCGGTCCCGGCAGCAACATCAGGGATCTGCAAGATCATCCCGTGGTCCACGTGTCGTATGCGGATGCGCTCGCCTACGCGAATTGGGCGGGAAAGGAGCTTGCCACCGAGGCGGAATGGGAGTTCGCCGCAAGGGGCGGGCTCGACGGCGAGGAGTACGCCTGGGGCAATGCCTTCACGCCGTCGGGTCGCCACATGGCGAACACCTGGCAAGGGATCTTTCCCTTGGAGAACCGCTGCGAGGACGGCTTCGAGCGAACATCGCCCGTGAAGGCCTTCCCGCCGAACGGCTTCGGCCTCTACGACATGATCGGCAACGTCTGGGAGTGGACGTCCGATTGGTGGTCCTCTGGACATCAGGCGGATGAACCGAAGTCCTGCTGTATTCCGCAGAACCCGCGGGGTGGTCCCGAAGCGGCGAGCTACGATCCGCAGCAACCGAATATCCGTATTCCACGCAAAGTGCTGAAGGGCGGCTCGCACCTTTGCGCGCCCAACTACTGCAGACGATACCGACCAGCAGCACGACACGCCGAGGCCGTGGACACGTCGACGAGTCACGTCGGCTTCCGATGCGTGATGAGGCCGCGTCGGGACCGTACAAAGGATTCAAACTTTGCAGGTGAGGAGGCAGTATGAGCAGGGACGTGACATCTAGCAGAGGTCGCGGCGAGCAACAGCGCCGTCTGGACATCGGTCGCCGCGATTTGTTGCTGGGGACGTCCCTGGTCACGGCAGCCACGTTGGCCGGGCCCGCTCTTGCGCAAGCTCCTAAGGCCGGCACGTCAGCCGCGCCCACTACGCCCGCCGTTTCGTCAGGTCGTAAGCCGAACGTCCTCGTCATATTCGGCGACGACATCGGACAGACGAATCTCTCGGCCTACTCCCTCGGCCTGATGGGATATCGCACTCCGAACATCGACCGCATCGCCAAAGAAGGCATGATGTTCACGGACTACTATGCCGAGCAGAGCTGCACGGCGGGGCGCTCGTCCTTCATTACGGGACAATGCACGTTGCGCACCGGCCTCTCGAAAGTCGGCATTCCCGGATCCACGATCGGCCTCCAGCCGCGGGATGTCACGATCGCGGAGCTCTTGAAGCCTATGGGCTATGCCACGGGCCAGTTCGGCAAGAATCACCTCGGCGATCGCAACGAGTTCTTGCCGACCGTCCACGGCTTCGACGAATTTTTCGGCAACCTCTACCACCTGAACGCAGAGGAGGATCCGGAGTCCTTCACCTATCCGCAGGACCCCGCTGTAAAGGCCCAGATCGCGCCTCGAGGCGTGCTGAAGTGCAAGGCCTCCGACCGCGACGATCCCACCACGCATCCGCGCTGGGGCAAAGTCGGCAAACAGACGATCGAGGACACCGGCCCACTCACGAAGAAGCGGATGGAGACGATCGACGACGAGACCTCTGCGGCTGCGATCGATTTCATCCAGCGTCAGTCTCGCTCGAATATGCCGTTCTTCTGCTGGTACAACGCGACGCGCATGCATTTTCGCACCCACGTTCGCGCAGATCACCGCGACAAGCCGGGCCTGACAGCACGGACGGAATATGCCGACGGCATGATCGAGCACGACGACACGGTCGGACGCATCCTCAAGGCAATCGATGATCTCGGAATCGCCAACGACACGATCGTGCTCTACACGACCGACAACGGCCCGCATCAGAACTCCTGGCCCGACGCGGGGACTACGCCCTTCAGGAGCGAGAAGAACACGAATTGGGAGGGAGCTTTCAGGGTGCCTTGCATGATCCGCTGGCCGGGCCGCATTCAGGCGGGCTCGGTCTCGAACGAGATCGTCAGCGGCCTGGATTGGATGCCCACCCTCCTTGCCGCAGCCGGTGATCCCGACATCACGCAGAAGCTGCTCACCGGGCATAAGATCGGCGAGCGGACGTTCAAGGTCCACCTCGACGGGTTCAACCAGCTTCCGTACATCACCGGTCAGCAGGAGCGCGGCGCGCGCAAGGAGTACGTCTATTTCAACGACGACGGCGACTTGGTCGCGCTGCGCGTCGAGAACTGGAAGATCGTATTCGAGGAGCAGCGCGCGAACGGAACTCTCCGTATTTGGGCCGAACCCTTCACCAAGCTGCGCATGCCCAAGTTCTTCGACCTGCGATCGGACCCATACGAAAGGGCGGACATCACCTCGAACAGCTACTACGACTGGATTCTGAGCAATCCAGCGCCGGTTCTGTTCGGACCACCCGTCGTCGCCAAGTTCCTCGCCACCTTCAAGGAGTTTCCGCCCAGCCAGCGCCCGCAGAGCTTCAGTATCGATCAGATCGTGGAGAAGATGCAGAAGAGCTTCGAGGCGATTCAGAGCAACTGAGGGAGCGAAGATCGGTGACGGCCTATGACATCCTCGCATGGATCCTCCTCGGCATCCTGATCGCCGTGATCATCCTTGTGCTATGGCTGATGGGTTCGACTCCCGGTCACGTCGCAAGGCGCCGAGGGCACCCCTGGGCCGAAGCCGTCGCAGTCGCCGGCTGGATCACGCTGATCTTCGGCTTCGCGCTGTGGCCGGTCGCCTTGATCTGGGCCTATGTGGATGTGCCGGCGAGGCGGCCGGCGGAGCCGCAGCCATGATGATCGCACTGATGGCGCTCTATCTGGCGCTGCTGTTCACGTTGGTCTGGCTGGGGCTCATCCGCTTCACCACGTTCTGGAAGTCCTCGCCTCTCATCGTGCTGCTGCTCCTGAACGTGTTGCTGTTCATTCCGATGGGGTGGGGCGCGCCGCAAGGCAAAGCGCTGGTCTACCGGAACGCCGTGGCCATCGTCCCCGACGTGGCCGGCGAAGTCGTCGACGTCCCCGTCCAGCCAAATACGCCCCTCAAGCAGGGCGACGTGTTGTTTCGGATCGATCCCGTTCCATTCGAAGCCCAAGTCAAAGCGATCGAGGCGCAGCTCAAATTATCGAGCACCCGGCTAGACCAGATGACCAGGCTCTACGAACGAGACGCGGGCCGCGCCTTCGACGTCGAGCAACGACAGTCCGAGGTCGACCAGTTAAAGGCGCAATTGGAGGGGGCCCGGTGGAACCTGGACAAGACCACCGTCAGAGCGCCGGCCGAGGGGTATGTCACCAATCTGGCGCTGCGCACGGGAGCGCGAGTGAGCAATCTTTCCGTCTCACCGGTGATGGCGTTCATCGACACGTCTGCAACCCACGTGGTGGTCGAAGTCGACCAGATCGATGCGCGTTATGTAGCTGCTGGTCAGGAGGTGGAGATCGCGTTCAAGTTCGCGCCGGGACAAGTCGTCAGTGGGAAGGTCGACAGCGTCCTTCAGGCGGTTGCGACGGGACAGGCGCAAATTTCCGGAGCGGCCGTGATGCCCAAGACGATCACGTCCGTTCCGTTCGTCGTCCGCGTCGTGCTGGACGACGCCATGTTTGCGCAACGGCTGCCCGCCGGCGCGACCGGCACGGCCGCGATATTCACCGATCGCGTCAAGATCAGCCATGTCATTCGCCGGATCCTGCTGAGGCAGGTCGCAATTCTCGACTACGTAAATCCGTTTTGAGCTGGAGGGAGGAGCACGAAATGAGAAGAGCATTACTTGCCGCGTTTTCGCTGTTCTGTCTTGCCGGCGCTCCCGCCGCGCAGACGTCGCCGCTGCAAGATCGTCTCGTCAGAAGCCGCGCGGTCGAAGCCGTGATCTGGGGCATGCCCGTCGTGAACTACGAACTGATGCGGCAGGAGATGCTGACCAAGACGAAAGCCAAGGTGGGCGAAGTCGTCTATTGGGGACGCGCGCTGGACTGGATGAATCAGACGCTGACGCCGAACCCCGACACCATCTACTTCATGACTTTTTTCGATACGCATGCTGGCCCTGTTGTCATCGATGTTCCACCCGCCGACCAGAGCGGTTCGCTCAACGTCAACATGGTGACGATCTGGCAGATGCCGCTCGAAGATGCCGGCTTGCTTGGCGTCGACAAAGGTGCAGGAGGAAAATTCGTCATCTTGCCGCCCGGTCATACGGCGGCGCCGCCGACCGGCTACACGCCGCTCCAATCCGATACGTATGAGGGATATGCGCTCATTCGCTCGAACATGAATAGTCACAGCGACGCCGACGTGGCGAAGTCGATCGCTTATGGCAAGAAGATCAAGATCTACCCGCTCGCTGCGGCAGCCAACCCGCCGCCCACCGTGTTCACCGACGCGCAGGATATCCTGTTCGATTCCACCATCCGGTTCGACTCCACCTATTTCGAGAATCTGAACAGGGTCATCCAGCGAGACACCTGGCTCGAGCGCGACAGGGCGATGATCGACACGCTTCGGACGCTCGGCATCGAGAAAGGCAAGCCGTACAAGCCAGATGCCCACCTGCGCGTCATCCTCGATGAAGCTGCAGTCGACGCCAAAGCCTGGCTCGATGCGCGCTACGAAGCCGGTTGGGAAACCTTCTATCCCGGGACGAACTGGCGCCCGGGCGGCGTGCCGGAGCTCGCGAAAGCCATGTCCGCCCGTTATGCAGAGCTCGAGTCATATCCGCTCGATTGGCGCGGCATGATCTATACGCTCGGCTTTATCGGCATCAAGCGCCTCGGTGTCGGCCAGTTCTACCTGCTGACACCTAAATCCAAAGACGGGCAGACCCTCGACGGCGGCAACGCCTATAAGTTGACCGTGCCGCCGAACGTCCCGATCGATCAATACTGGTCCGTGACCGTCTACGACCGACAGACCCACGCGCTCGTTCGCAACATGAGCCGTGCCAGCCGCGCTTCCAACAGCACCGACGTGAAGAAGAATCCGGACGGCTCGATCGACATCTATTTTGGACCCAAAGCGCCGGTTGGAAAGGAATCGAACTGGGTGCCGACCGATCCCGAGCGCGAGTTCGAGCTGATGTTTCGCGCCTACGGGCCTAAGAAGGAGTTCTTCGAAAAGCAATGGTCGCTGCCGGACGTCGAGAAAGTCGCTGCGCAATAGGTGATGCCACGGCGGCAGGCGCAAGATTCGCAAAATGGGGTCTGGGTGAATTTCTACTATCTGCCCAGCATCACCGGGAAGAACATATGGCTGCTCGGCCAGGCCTTGTTCTTCGCGGTCTACTTCACGGGAATCGTGCTCACGTTCAATGACGCGCAGAACGTCCTGACGAGCTTTGCAGCAACCAGTGAGGGGGTAAAGCCATGACCATCAAGACACGTCGAAAAACGTCCTCCGCCCGGACGCTGCCGTCACCATGCTCTGAAAGCGGGGACAATGAATGGCGAAGGAAAGCCATGAAGCGATGTACAGTGCTCTGCGCGCTCTTGCTTGGCGCAACAACATCAATGATCGAGGTCGATACGGCCCGCGCCGATGCCGGCGGTGTCGGCTTTTGGCTGCCGGGCATCTTCGGCAGCCTTGCCGCTGCGCCGACGGTGCCGGGCTGGGCCTACGCGTCGATCTATCTACACCTGCAGGCCGATGCGGGAGCCACCAAGAATTTCGTCACGAGCGGCGGCGCAAGCGGGTCCGTCGTCACCGGGCTGAACGCGCACGCCGATGCGCTCGCCCTTGGCATCACCTACGTCTCACCGACCCCCGTGCTTGGCGGGCAAGCCGCGATCTCGTTGATCGCTGCGCCGGGCAATGTCGGTCTCGGGATCGACGCCACGCTGACCGGCCCCGCCGGAAACGTCATTTCAGGAGGCAGAACTGACAATCGGACCACGGTCTCCGATGTGTTCTATCAAGGCACGCTCAAATGGAATCAGGGCGTCCACAATGAGATGGTCTACATCACCAGCAACATCCCGAGCGGCACCTACGATCCGACCCGTCTGGCAAACCTCAATCTTGGCTTCGTCGCCTGGGATGCAGGTGCCGGCTACACCTATTTCGACCCGAAGACCGGTCACGAATTCTCGGTCGTCGGCGGGCTGACCTACAGCCTGCCCAATCCCTATCTGCAGTATCAGAACGGCCTCGACTTCCACGTCGATTGGGCGGCGTCGCAATTCCTCAGCAAGCACCTCCAGGTCGGCGTAGCCGGTTACTTTTACCAGCAGATCACCGATGATTCCGGTCCGGGCGCCAAGCTCGGCGGCTTCCGCGGGCGTGCGATTGGCATCGGACCGCAGATAGGTTTCATCATTCCGATGTCGGACGGCTATCAGGGATATCTGAACATTAAGGGCTACAAGGATCTGGAGGTCGAGAACCGTGCGAGCACTTGGAGCACATGGGTGACCTTCGCGGTTTCGCCGGCTCCGCCAGAACCCGCGTCAGCAAACTCGGCGGTTCGAAAGCGCTGAGAGGGCTCCCTTTGCCGCGCGCTCCGGAGGAGCGGCTGAAGAGCCTGCCTGATCTGCCGACCGCCGACGAGGCCGGCCTCAAGGGGTTCGAGCTCGGCGTCTGGCACGGCCTCTATGCGCCCAAGGGCACGCCGCCGGCGGTCGTTCAGAAGCTGACGGCAGCGCTGCAGACCGCGCTGAAGGATCCCGCCCTGATCGCGCGGTTCAACGACATCAACACCGAGCCGGTGCCGCAGGACAAGGCGACGCCGGAGGCGTTGGGCGCGATGCTGACGAGTGAAATCGATCGCTGGGCGCCGATCATCAAGGCCGCCGGGCAATACGCGGATTGAGCGAGTCCGGCGCGCGCGAGCCACGCTGCAGGCGGCCGATCGAGCGGGTAAAGCGCAGCCCGTTCAATAGCTAAGCGTTCGGTATTATAATGCCGGTACGGTGCATGGGGTTGTTTTGCAGGTTTTGATCAGGCGGCCTCGCCGCCGAGGCGCTACCCCGCCGCCTCGTCATATTGCGAGCTCGCCTCGAGCCATTGCTCTTCGGCCCGCGCCAGCGCGTCGGCAGCATTGGCGCGCGCTTTCGACAGTTGCGCGGCCTGCTTGGGATCGCGTGTAAAAATGTCGGGCAAAGCGAGCGCGGTGTCGATCTTGGTGATGATCTCGCTGACGCGGGCGATCTCGGCCTCGGCCTCCGCGATGCGCTTCTTCAAGCCTCCGCGATTGTCCGCTTTCGCCCGCTGCGGTTTCTCGCTTGGCGCGCTGCGCTCGCGCGGGGCGTCGGCGTTGCGCGTGGACAGCACCAGGCGGCGATATTCATCGAGGTCGCCGTCGTAACTGGTCACGGTGCGATCGGCGACGATCCAGAGACGATCGGCGCAGGCCTCGATCAGATAGCGGTCGTGCGAGACCATGATCACCGCGCCGGGAAATTCGTTGATCGCTTCGGCCAAGGCGCCGCGGCTGTCGATATCGAGATGGTTGGTCGGCTCGTCCAGGATGATCATGTTGGGGCCGAAGAAGGTCGCAAGGCCCAGGAGCAGCCGCGCCTTCTCGCCGCCCGACAATTTGCCGGCCTTGGTGTCGGCCGCCTTGCCGGAGAAGCCGATCGCGCCGGCGCGCGCCCGCACTTTTGCTTCGGGCGCATCGCCCATCAGCTTGCGGACATGGTCGTAGGCGGAGGCGTCCTCGTTGAGCTCGTCGAGCTGGTGCTGCGCGAAATAGGCGATCGACAACTTGTCCGCGCGCGTCACCTTTCCCGAGAAGGGCGCGAGGCGCCCGGCGAGCAGCTTCACCAGCGTCGACTTGCCGTTGCCGTTGGCGCCGAGCAGCGCGATGCGGTCGTCATTGTCGATGCGCAAGGTGACGCGGCTCAGCACCGGGCTCGCCGGATCGTAGCCGACCGACGCGTTGTCCACGGCGATGATCGGCGGCGACAGGATTTTTTCCGGCGCGGGAAAGCTGATCTCGCGCACGTCCTCGGTGACCAGTGCCGTGATCGGCTTCAGCCGCTCCAGCATTTTCACGCGGGACTGCGCCTGCCGGGCTTTCGATGCCTTGGCCTTGAAGCGGTCGACGAACGCCTGCAGCCGCGCGCGTTCCGCCTCCTGGCGCTTGACCGCCTTGGCATCGAGCAGCTCGCGCGCGGCGCGCTGCTCCTCGAAGGAGGAGTAGCTGCCCTTGTAGAGCGTGAGCTTGCCCCGCTCCAGATGCAGGATCTGGTCGACCGAGCTTTCCAGGAGGTCGCGGTCGTGGCTGATCACGATCACCGTGCGCGGATAATGCGCGAGGTGATCCTCCAGCCACAGCGTGCCTTCGAGATCGAGATAGTTGGTGGGCTCGTCGAGCAGCAGAAGGTCTGGGGCCGGGAACAGCGTCGCAGCGAGCGCGACGCGCATGCGCCAGCCGCCGGAGAATTCGGCGCAGGGACGGAGCTGGTCGGCGGCGGAGAAGCCGAGGCCGGACAGGATCGCGGCGGCGCGGCTCGGGGCCGAATGCGCATCGATGTCGACCAGGCGAGTCTGGATCTCGGCGATCCGATGCGGATCGGTCGCGCTCTCGGCCTCGTGCAGCAACGCGTCGCGCTCGAGGTCGGCCTTGAGCACGACGGAGATCAGGCTCTCGGGCCCGTTCGGGGCCTCCTGCGCCAGGCTGCCGATGCGCCAGCGCGGCGGCAGGGTCACCGAGCCGTGCTCGGCGGCGAGCTCACCGCGGATCACCTTGAACAGCGTCGACTTGCCGGTGCCGTTGCGTCCGACCAGGCCGACGCGCGATCCCGGCGCGATCTGCACGGAACTCTGGTCAATCAGAAGGCGTCCGGCGAGGCGGATGGAGAGGTCGGAGATGACAAGCATGCGGCCTTGTCACCGCAGGCGGGATCAAACGCAACCCGTTTTTCCGCGCCCGCAGCTCAGTGCGGCTCGCGGTCCCGCCGCTGCAGCTCGTTCAGGAGCTGCTCGAGATAGGTCGGGAGCCGAGGTTCGGGACGCAGGCTCTGCTGGAGCCGTTCGCCCACGGCATCGCAAATCGATCGGCTGGTGCGCCGGTCGATCTGTTCGCTGTCATCGGCAAAAAGGCCAGCCATCGCGCAGGTTCCGTGTTCTCAAACTATCGACGCCGTACCAAGTCATTGGCCCCCAAAATGGTTTCGCGATTCCCGGGGATGTTGGGCATTCTCGTCAAAATTGTATGAATCCCGCCATGTCCGCCGAAAATGCGGAGCCCCGGCGGGGGGATCGCCGGGGCTCCTCTCGGAAGGTACCTGTGGGGGCGCAGATACCTGTCGGTCTTGGAAGGTGCTGTCGGGCTCAGTAGCAGCGGTTGATCAGCCGCCAGCGGGGTCCCCAGGGGGTCGGGACCAGCCGGCGCACATAGCAGCCGCCATAGCCGTAGGAGACGGGGGCATAGAAGCGCGGCCCACCCCAGCCGTAGCCATGGTGCCAGCCGCCGTGCCAGCCCCAGCCGCCGCCATGCCAGTGAGCGGAGGCCGAGGTCGGCGCCAGCGCGGCACCGAGCGCAACCGCAGCGACAGCGGCAAGCGAAAGTTTCCTCAACATGGTGATCTCCTCAAAACTGCCGGCGCGGGGGCAATCCGCGTCGATGAAAAAGGCCGCCGAAACGTTCCGCCTGCAACTTAAGGCTTCGGTTTCGATAGGCTGACCTTACGCCGATGAGGCTGAACCAAACCCTGAATGGAGGCTTCAGATTCGGTTCATCTGGGTGAAATCTCGGTAATCCACCTGGTGGATATATCCCCGGGCAGCCTGCGGCGAAGCGCCCGTGAGCGGGTTTGGGCGGTCGCTTGCCGTCGGGCAAAGGCGCCGATATAAGCCCCGCAACTCGACAACCACCGCTTTTCTTCCCTAAGGACAAGATTATGGCCATCGAACGCACTTTCTCGATCATCAAGCCCGACGCGACCGAGCGTAACCTGACCGGTGCGGTCAACGCCGTGATCGAGAAGGCGGGCCTGCGCATCGTCGCGCAGAAGCGCATCCGCATGACCAAGGAACAGGCCGAGACCTTCTATGCCGTCCACAAGGCGCGCCCGTTCTTCGGCGAACTGGTCGACTTCATGACCTCCGGTCCGGTCGTCGTGCAGGTGCTGGAAGGCGAGGGTGCGATCGCCAAGTATCGCGAGGTGATGGGCGCGACCGATCCGGCCAAGGCCGCCGAGGGCACCGTCCGCAAGCTCTACGCAAAGTCGATCGGCGAGAACTCGGTGCATGGCTCGGACGCGCCGGAGACCGCGGCGATCGAGATCGCGCAGTTCTTCTCCGGCAACGAGATCGTCGGCTGATCGATTAGCCGACAGGTTAGGACGACGGGGCGAAAGGACTCATTGTGAACTGGCTCTGGCAGATCTTCGATCCCGCTACGATCGGGGCATTCTTCACCCAGTTCCGCAATGAGATGGCCGAACCGACCTTCTGGATCGCGGTCGGCAAGATCATCTGGATCAATATTCTGCTGTCCGGCGACAACGCGCTGGTGATCGCGCTCGCCTGCCGCGGCCTGTCGCCGCGGCACCGGCTGTGGGGCATGATCTTCGGTGCCGGCGCGGCGGTGATGCTGCGCATCATCTTCACCGGCATCGTCGCGAGCCTTATGGAGCTGCCGTATCTCAAGCTCGTCGGCGGTCTTGCGCTGATCGTGATCGCGGCCAAGCTCCTGGTGCCGGAAAACGAGGACGAGGACGACGTCGAGTCCGCCTCGCATCTGTGGCAGGCCATTCAGATCGTCGTGGTCGCCGACATCGTCATGAGTCTCGACAACGTCATCGCGGTGGCCGCCGCTGCCAATGGCAGCGCGCCGCTCCTGATCCTCGGCCTTGCCATCAGCGTGCCGCTGATCGTCGCCGGTGCGGCGCTGATCATGGCGCTGCTGGCAAGACTGCCGGTGCTGGTCTGGGCCGGTGCGGCGCTGCTCGGCTGGATCGCGGGCGAGGTGATCGCGACCGACCCCGGCATCGCGCCTAAGCTGCATACGCTGTTCGACGGCCCGTTCGGCGCCTCGCTCGACTCGATGTTCGGTGCCTTGCGTGTCCCGCTGCAGTTCGGCCATGGCGGCGCCGGCGGCGAATATTTCTGCGCCGCGCTCGGCGTGGTCGTCGTGCTGGTGGTCGGCACCATCTGGCGTCGGCGCAGCTTGACCGCTGCCGCGCTGGAATCGTCCGAGCGCCACGCCAGGGCGTCGGCCGAGTAGTCGGTTCAGTCGATCGTACCGAATTCCGTCACCGGCATCGTCCAGTAGACCATCCTGGTTCCGGCGAACGAAACCCGCAGCCGGTCGAGCAGGCGGCTGGCATCGTTCCTTGCCAGCACCACTTGCACGACGGTCTGGTCGGCATGGCCCTTCACGCGTTCGGCGGCCGTCAGCAATCGGACCTCAGTGCCGTGACCTGAGCCCTGAGAGGCCGTGAATCCCGAAACCAGATCGGTCTGTTCTGCGAGATCGTCGAACACCTCGTCGCGGAGCTGATGCGGCACGATCAGGGTGAGACAGACGGGCTGGTCGGTCATTTCGCCACCTTCGATGTCCCGCCATAGCGGCGATACAGGATCGGCAGGAGAATCAGCGTGAGCAGGGTGGAGGACAGCAGCCCTCCGATCACGACCACGGCGAGCGGCCGCTGCACTTCGGATCCTGGACCGGAAGCGAACAGAAGCGGGATCAGGCCCAGCGCCGTGATGCTCGCGGTCATCAGCACCGGCCGAAGCCTGCGCATGGCGCCTTCGACGACGATACGATCCTCGGGAAGACCGTGGGCGCGGAGCTGATTGAAGTAGGACACCAGGACGACGCCGTTGAGCACGGCGATGCCGAGCAGCGCGATGAAGCCGACGGAGGCCGGCACCGACAGATACTCACCCGTCACGACCAGCGCGAAGACGCCGCCGATCAGGGCGAAGGGAATGTTGACGAGCACCAGCAAGGCCTGCCGGATGGCACCGAACGTGGTGAAGAGCAGCACGAAGATCAGGCCGATCGCGACGGGCACCACCACCGACAGGCGCGCGGCGGCGCGTTGCTGGTTCTCGAACTGCCCGCCCCAGGTCAGCCGGTAGCCGTTTGGAAGCGGGAGTTCGTTCATCACCTTCAGGCGGGCGGCGTCGACGAAGCCGACCATGTCGCGACCGCGAATGTTGGCGCGCACCACGCTCATGCGAGCGCCGTCCTCGCGATCGATCTTTACGGGGCCGTCCACGCGCTGGATGCGGGCGACCTGCGACAGCGCGACGTGCCGTCCGGACGCGAGCGTCAGCGGCAGGCTCGCCAGCAGCGTCGGCGCCTCCCGTGTCGTCTCGCTGCCTCGGACCAGTATCGGCGTGCGGCGTCCTTCCTCCAGCGCGGTCCCGATCGTTCGGCCCTCGATCTGGGTTCGGAGCGAGTTGACGATGGAGTCCACGGTCAGGCCGAGGCGGCCGGCCTCCATGCGATTGACCGCGACCGTGTAATATTGGGCGCCCTCGTTCAGCGTGGTGTAGACGTCCTCGGCACCCTCGATGCTGGAGAGGATCGCCGACAGTTTTGCCGCGGTTTCGTTCAGCTTGGCGATGTCGGGGCCGAAGATCTTGACCGCGACGTCGCCGCGCACGCCGCTGATCATCTCCTGCACGCGCATGTCGATCGGCTGGGTGAAGCTGAGCGAGATGCCGGGAAAGCCGCTCAGGATCTCGCGAAGCTTCTGCAGCAGGACCTCGCGATTGTCGGTCGTTCTCTCGGCGGCCGGCTTGAGCACCAGGAAGGTGTCAGTCTGGTTGGGGCCCATCGGATCGAGGCCGAGCTCGTCCGACCCGGTTCGGGCGACGATGCCGGCAATATCAGGTACGGTCAGCAGCGCGGCTTGCAGCCTTGCATTCAGCGCAAGCGATTCGTCGAGGTTGACGGACGGAAGCGTCTCCACGCTGACGATGACGTCGCCCTCGTCCATCGTCGGCATGAAGGTCTTGCCGAGCTTGGTGTAGGCGAAGCCCGCCGCGACCAACCCGATCAGCGCCGCAGCCATCACCTTGCGCTCGTTGTTCAAGGCCCAATTCAATGCCGGCGCGTAGACCCGTTGTGCCGTGCGCACCAGCACGGGATCGCGATGCGATGCGGATTTGAGCACGAACGACGTCGCGACCGGGATCACGGTGAGCGCCAGCAGCAGCGAGCCGGCCAGCGCGAAAATGATCGCGAGCGCGACCGGGATGAACAGCTTCCCCTCCAAACCCTGCAAGGTCAGCAGGGGCACGAACACGATGATGATGATGAGCACGCCAGAGGCGACCGGCTCCAGCACTTCGCAAACCGAACGGTAAACCAGGTGGATCAACGGCGCGGACTTGCCCGCCTCGTGCTTGCCGAGGTTGCCGACGATGTTCTCGACCACGACCACCAGTGCGTCGATCAGCATGCCGATTGCGATCGCAAGCCCGCCGAGGCTCATCAGGTTGGCCGACATTCCGACCAGACGCATGACGATCAAGGCGATCACAATGGCGAGCGGCAGGCTGAGGGCGATCACCAGTGAGGCCCGCCAGTTGCCGAGGAAAAGCAGCAGAAGAACGATGACGAGGGCGGTGGCCTCGCCGAGGGCCCGCACGACGGTGCCGACCGCTCGGTTGACCAGGCGGCTGCGATCATAGAACACGTTGATCGACACGCTCTTCGGTAGCGCGCCCTGCAGCTCGGCGAGCCGGGCGCGCACGTCGCGGATCAGCTGGCCCGCGTTGGCGCCGCGCAAGCCGAGGACCAACCCCTCGACGGTTTCGCCGCGGCCGTCCGCAGTGACGGCGCCATAGCGCGTCAGCGTGCCGACCTTGACGCTCGCCACGTCGTTGACCAGGATCGGCACGCCTTCGCGAGTGTCGACGACGATGGCCTTGATGTCCTCGATCGAGCGGATGCTGCCTTCGATCCGAACCAGGGCGCTGTCCTCGCCCTGGTTCACCCGTCCGGCACCGTCGTTGCGGCTGTTGGCTTCGATGGCCCGGCGAAACAGGTCGTAGGAGATGCCGCGCGCAGCAAGCGCATCGTTGCGCGGTACGATCTCGAACGCGCGGACATAACCGCCGAGCGCGTTGACGTCCGCAACCCCGGGGACTGTGCGCAGGGCAGGGCGGATCACCCAATCGAGCAGGGTCCGGCGCTCGGCGAGCGAGAGCTCGGGACTGTCGATCGTGAACATGAACATCTCGCCGAGCGGACTCGTGATCGGCGCAAGGCCGCCGCTCACCCCGTCTGGGAAATCGCGCGAGATGTTCGACAGCCGCTCCGAGACCTGGTTGCGCGCCCAGTAGATGTCGGTGCCGTCCTCGAAATCGACGGTAATGTCGGCCAGCGCATATTTCGTGGTCGAACGAAGCATCTTCTTGTTCGGCAATCCAAGCAGCTCGAGCTCGATCGGAACGGTGATGCGCTGCTCGACCTCTTCGGGGGTGAGACCCGGCGCCTTCATGATGATCTTGACCTGAACCGGCGAGACGTCGGGAAAGGCGTCGATTGGAAGGCCGGGCAGAAGGACAGCTCCGGCGCCGATCACCAGCAGCACACCCAGCACAACGAACAGTCGCTGGGAGAGCGCGAACGCAACCAGGCGCCGAAGCATCTATTGCCCCAGTCCGGAGAGAATGCCGCGAAGTGCCGACACGCCGCCAATCGCGATCGCATCCCGTTCGGTGATAGGGCCCGACACGACGACATGGTCCTGATCTTCCGCAAGCAGCTTGACCGGGACCAGGCGGAAGCCGCCCTCGATGGCGACGAAGACTGACGTCTGCTCGCCTCGCCGGATCAGCCCACTATAGGGAATCTCAAAGGCGCTTTCGCCGGCGGAGAGGAAGCCGATGCGGGCAGCAGTGGTCTGACCGGGATGCAGTTCGCCGTCATTGGGGACCTCCGCGCGAACCAGAATCGTCTGGGTGGCAGCGTCGACGGTCTCGGAGACCAGGACGACCTTGCCGGGAATGGCATAGCCTTCGATCTCGACTTTGGCGCCCGTGTGGACCACTCGAATATTGGCGGCAGGCACCGCGATTTCGGCCCACAGCGGTGAGAGCCGCGCCAGCTTGACGAGCGGGGCGGACTGTTCGAGCCGTTGCCCCGGCGATACCGCGACCTCGACCACGGATGCGGTTTGCGGCGCATTGACCGTGAGCGTGCCGCTGATCGCGGCCTCCTGAGCTAGCCGGGAGATCGCATCGTCTGACATCCCGCTCAGACGCAGCATCTGGCGCCGTTCGGCGACGACGAGAGCGGCCTGGCGCGCTTCCGCCTGACTGGCCTCCAGCACGCGTTGCGGCACGGCCTTGCCCTCGAACAGATCGACGTTGCGATTGAGCTGCTGATTGGCGAGATGTTCCTGCGCAATCGCGTGCAAATAGTCGCGCTGCTGGGAGACGAAGCTTGGACTCTCCAGGGTGACCAGCGGCTGGCCGGCCGAGGCGCGATCACCGCGCCCGACCAGGAGATTGGCGACCATGCCGGCGACGGGCGCGCTGACGACCCACAATTGCTGCGTGGGGATCACGATTTGAACGGGATAGGGCAGCGTCAGATCGGTTCGGCTCGCGACCGGATGGGTCACGCGCACGCCGAGATTGCGCGCCTGCGCATCGCTCAGCTTGACTTCATCCTGTGCGTTCGGTGCGGAAGGCCAGGAGATCAATGCGAGCGCAAGCAGGACGCGGGCGCTCATGTTCCGAGCGAGGCTCAGAAGGGAAATCCCCTGGTACAATGGCATGGCAAAAGTGGTCCGCAGCGCCGCATTCGATCCCCTCGCTTACGCCGGCGAGATGTCGGTGGGTTGATGTGAATCAAGCGCGCCCCCTCGAGGAGCATATTTTGTGTCAAGCGTGGTGGAGATGACTGCGGTTGCCCAACGCGGTTCCGAATACTTGGGGCAAGGTCGTGGCCGGTGCAGATGCCTGTCGTTTGCAGCGTGCGTTAGCGCCGCACGATCGAGCCGGCGCGGCCGATCAACCGGGCGAGCTGGCGGAAGCGGCTGCCGACGCGGTCGGCGACGAGGTCGACCAGCCGATGCTCGAACACCAGCATCAATTTGCGGCCCTGGCTGCGGAAATGCGTGGCGGGCAAGACGCCCGGGCGGGCCGCCGAGATCAGATGCGCGACACGGAATGCCGCGCCGAGCAGACGGGCGCGTTCGAGCTGTGTCGGCGTCAGCAGGCCCTGCATGGTGGTCGGTGGCTGGTTTTCCTCGCTGAGGCCCGCATAGCGATAGAACACTGAGAGGCCGACGAAGGCGCGCTCGGTGTGGGTGATCGCGCCGAAATTGCCATTGACGACGAGACTGAGCGTCTGCTCGCCGCGGTGATCGGGATGCACGCGCCAGCCGATGTCGGAGAGCAGGCACGCGGTGTGACGCAAGCGGCGATCCTCCTCGGTCTCGCGCAGCTTCACCACGCGCGCGAGGCGATCGGTCCAGGCGATCAGCTCGTGGGCATGCTTCGCCGATCGTGACAGCAGCTGGTTCAGCTCTTCCGCTGCGCAGATCAGGCCGTCCTTGTTGCGTTCCGCCTCCGCCAGCTTCTCGTGCAGCAGGCCCTCGCGCACGCCGAAGGTCGAGAACACGATGGTCTTCGGCTTCGCCACGCGGATGATGTGCTCGAGCACCAGCGCCGCATAGGTGAGGAGCGGGCGGCGCGCATCGGCGACGATCTCGATGTCGGCGAGCATGTTCGCGGCCGCCAAGCGCCGCAGCCTGCGGGAAAAGTCGAGTGCTTCGGCCGCGGACAGCGAATAGCCATGCATCACCTGCAGCGGATAGCCGCTCTGGATGATGTGAATGCGCGCGAGCGCGCGCCAGGTGCCGCCGACCGCGTAGAAGGTGCGGCCGCGGCCCGCAGTGAGCTGCGGCACCTCGTCGAGCTCCTCGCGCACGATGCGGTCGGCGCGCTTGAGCGATTTGTGCGCGAGATCCTGGAGCGCGAGTCCGCCGAGCGGCAGCGTCACGCCGCTGCGCACGCTGTTCTTGCGCACATCGATCAATTCGAGCGAGCCGCCGCCGAGGTCCCCGACGATGCCGTCGGGATGATGAATGCCGGAGATGACGCCGAGCGCCGACAGCCGCGCCTCGCGCGGACCCGACAGGATCTCGATCTTGACGGCGCAGATGCGTTCGGCCTTGGCGATGAAATCCGGGCCGTTGGAGGCGTCGCGGCAGGCGGCAGTGGCGATCGCGAACACGCGTCCGACCTGCATCACGCGACACAGCGCGCGAAAGCGCTTGAGCGAAGTCAGCGCCTTGTCGACGGCATCGGGCGCGAGCAGGCCGGTGCTCTGCACCTCACGCCCGAGGCCGCACAGCGTCTTCTCGTTGAAGATCGGAATGAGACTCCGCGTCAGTCCCTCGTAGACCACGAGACGGACCGAGTTGGAGCCGATGTCGATGACCGCGACGCTGGAGCCGCGCTTGCGCGGCCGCTTCACGTCGGAAATCCCCGATCAGGATTGATGGCGTTCGTTCCGGCGCGTGAGACGACGCGGAGAGGATTCCTTGAGCGACTTTCCACGGCCAGACAGACTCGGATTTGTCATGAAGTAGTTGTGGACGTTGAAAGGCTCCTCGCCCTTCGCGGCCTTCATACGCGTTGAGGACCCGTCCGGCAACAATTGCCAGCTCTGCTCATTGTCTTTCAGGTTGGCGACCATGATCTGTTCGAGAACCTGCTGATGCACCGTGGGATTTTGCAGCGGACACAGCACCTCGACGCGGCGATCGAGGTTGCGTGGCATCATGTCGGCGGACGAGATATACACAGCCGCTTTGGCACTCGGCAGACCCTGGCCCATGCCGAAGCAGTAGATTCGGCCGTGTTCCAGGAAGCGTCCGATGATCGACTTGACGCGGATGTTCTCGGACAGGCCGGGAATGCCGGGACGCAGGCAACAGATACCGCGCACCACGAGCTCGACCTGCACGCCGGCCTGGGACGCCTCGTACAGCGCGTCGATGATGTCAGGGTCGACCAGCGCATTCATCTTCATCCAGACCGCACCGTGCCGGCCGTGCCGCGCATGCGCGGTCTCGCCCTGGATGTGCTCGATGATGCGCTTGCGCAGGGTCAAGGGCGACACCGCCATCTTTTCCAGATCGCTCGGCGCGGCGTAGCCGGTGATGAAATTGAACACGCGTGCGGCATCGCGGCCAATGGTCGGATCAGAGGTGAAGTAGGAGAGGTCGGTATAGATGCGTGCCGTGACCGGGTGATAGTTGCCGGTGCCGGTATGGACATAGGTGGTAAGGCTGCCGCCCTCGCGGCGCACCACCATCGAGAGCTTCGCATGCGTCTTCAGTTCGAGGAAGCCGTAGACGACCTGCACGCCGGCGCGTTCGAGATCGCGCGCCCAGCGGATGTTGGCTTCCTCGTCGAAGCGCGCCTTCAGCTCGATCAGCGCCGTGACGGATTTGCCGGCTTCGGCCGCTTCCGCGAGCGCGCGCACGATCGGCGAGTTGTTGGAGGTGCGGTAGAGCGTCTGCTTGATCGCGACAACATCGGGGTCGCGCGCGGCCTGCTGCAGGAACTGCACGACCACGTCGAAGGATTCGTAGGGGTGATGGACGACGAGATCCTTCTGACGGATCGCGGCAAAGATGTCGCCGCCGTGCTCGCGCACGCGCTCCGGGTGGCGCGGCACGTAAGGCGTGAATTCGAGGTCGGGACGGTCGAGGCGGGTGAGCTGCGAGAGCTCGTTCATCGCCTGCACGCCGTCGACCAGGAAGACCTCGTCATCGGCGGCCGACAGCGCGTGCTGAACGAAGCTGCGCAGCTCCTCCGGCATCTTGGCGTCGATCTCGAGCCGGATCACCGATCCGCGCCGGCGGCGCTTGAGCGCCGTCTCGAACAGGCGGACGAGGTCTTCCGCCTCTTCCTCGATTTCGAGCTCGGAGTCGCGGATGATCCGGAAGGCGCCCTGGCCGTGCAGATTGTAGCCGGGGAACAGGCGGTTGATGAACAGGGAGGTCGCCTGTTCCAGCGAGATCAGGCGAACGATCTTGCTGTCGGCCGGCAGGCGTATGAAGCGGTCGATCTTGCCGGGCATGCGGATCAGCGCGTTCATCTGCTTGCCGTCAGCCGCACGCGTGAGCTGGAGCGCGATGGTGAAGCCGAGGCTCGGGATGAACGGGAAGGGGTGGGCCGGGTCGATCGCCAGCGGGGTCAGCAGCGGGAACACGTTGTTGAGGAAGTAGTCCTCGATCCAGGTCCGTTCCGCCTTGGTGACGTCCTTGCCATCGACCAGCACGATGCCGACATCGGCCAGCGTGCCGCGAAGGTCGCGCCAGATCGCCTGCTGGTCGGAGGCCAGTTCGGAGACGGTGCGGTTGATCAGCGCGAGCTGCTCGGACGGGGTCAGGCCATCGGGGCTGCGTTCGGCAATGCCCTCGCGCACCTGGGCCTTGATGCCGGCGACGCGGACCATGAAGAACTCGTCGAGGTTATTCGCGGAAATCGACAGGAATCGCACCCGCTCCAGCATGGGGTGGCTGGGATTGACCGATTCCTCGAGGACGCGGCGGTTGAAATGCAGCCACGACAGCTCGCGGTTGATGAACCGCTCGGGGCTCGATGCGATTGCCGGCAGACCCTCGGCTTCCGGAGCTTTTTCTTTAGTTTCAACAGCTTGCGCAGAGTCCATCAGAAGTCGGTCCATCCTGTCTCGCCTCACCTTGCGACCTACGCGCAAAACCCGCGGGAGCATGTGTTAGAGCGATGACGTTTCGATGACATTGATGTTCCGCGGCCTCTCGGCGTCAAGCGGCGTTCGCGCAGGCCCCCTTGGCGCCGGCGGGGCGGGGCTCAGGCATCCCGGAGCAGCTCGGCGGCGAGCGCCCTGGTGACGGGGCGGCCGAGCCGGAGGGCCTCGCTGTCGAGCAGTTCCACGGCCTGGCGGGCGGCGGCCGAGGACCGCTCCAGCCGGTTGGCGAGATAACCGACCACGCTCTCGTCCACGGTGAGCTGGCGGTCGGCGCAGAATTTGACGATCAGGCCGCGGAAGAGCTGGTCGTCGGGCGGCAGCAGCGTGACGACGGGCACGGCGCGCAGACGCGAGCGCAGGTCGCGCAGCTCGATCTGGAGCGAAGCCGGGACCTCGCGTCCGGTGAAGAGCACGTAGGCGCCGTCCTCGCGGGCGAGATTCATCAGGTGGAAGAGGGCGCGTTCGTCGAAATTCCCGGCCCTGAGATCCTCGACCACCAGCGCACCGGTGGCGAGCGCGCCTGGAACGCTTGCGGCGGTTAGCCCATTGGCCGCGGTCGAGCGGGCGCCTGCCATTTCAGCCCAGATCGCGGCGAGGTGGCTCTTGCCGCTGCCCTCCGGGCCCGCCAGCCACATGATCCGGTTCGGCCATTCCGGCCAGCTGTCGATCAGGGCGAGACCGGCCGCGTTGGCGGGGCCCTCGAGGAAGTTGTCCCGGCTGAGGCTCTCCGCATGCGGAAGCGCAAACGCCAATTGTCGGGGATGGACGCGGCCTGCCACGCTTGCTTTGCTCCATGCCGGCGCGCCGGCCCGTTTGAAGAGAATTCGACTTAATCGAGCGGAGTTGGCCCTTTGCAAGGCGCTTCCCCGCTCATTTGGCCTCGATCGTGCTCATGTGCCGCAGCCACTCGACGAGATAGAGCGACACCGAGGAGAGCGTGAAGACCGTGACGAGGCCCATCAGGATGATATCATAAGGGGCCGGCTTGAAGCCGAAGGCAAGCGCGGCCAGCACCAGGGCCGCGAACGCCACTTGTGCGACCGTGTTGAGCTTGGACACTTTCGACGGCTTCATTTCGACGGGGCGGTCGAACAGCCAGGATACGATCACGGCGGCGACGATCATGATGTCGCGCGAGACCACCAGGATCACGATCCAACGCGGAATCGCGCCCCAGATCCCGAGCGCCATGTAGATCGAGACCAGCAGGGCCTTGTCCGCAAGCGGGTCGAGCAGGGCCCCGAGCTCGCTCGTCATGTTGAAGCGCTTGGCCAGGAAGCCGTCCACGGCGTCGCTGATACCGGCGATCAGGAAGACGGCGAACGCGACCTCCATTTGGCTCGACACGATGGCCCAGACGATGATCGGGACCAGCATGATGCGGCCCAGCGTAATGATATTCGGAATACTCACGAAAGCGCTTCCCGGCACCCGGTCTGACCTCGAATCCGGCCCCCTGGGAGGCTGAACCGGTTGATATCTACATAGTATAGGGCGGTGCGCCATGCGAGCCATTGCGCGTCCCCGGAATTCGACGTAACCAGCCGCAAACCCACTGGAAATCGGGCATGACCGACCGCAAAAACGGCCTCACTTACGCCGATTCAGGCGTCGATATCGACGCCGGCAACCGCCTGGTCGATTTGATCAAGCCGATGGTGCGGGCCACCGCGCGTCCCGGCGCCGCCGCCGAAATCGGCGGCTTCGGCGGCCTGTTCGACCTCAAGGCGGCCGGTTTCAAGGACCCCATCCTGGTCGCCGCGACCGACGGCGTCGGCACCAAGGTCAAGATCGCGATCGAGACGGGGCTGCACGGCGGGATCGGCATCGACCTCGTCGCCATGAGCGTCAATGACCTCGTGGTGCAGGGCGCCGAGCCGCTGTTCTTCCTGGACTATTTCGCCTGCGGCAAGCTCGACCCGGAGGCCACGGCGGCGATCGTCGCGGGCGTCGCGGAGGGTTGCCGGGAGTCCGGCTGCGCTCTGATCGGCGGCGAGACCGCCGAGATGCCCGGCCTCTACAAGGACGGCGATTACGACCTCGGCGGCTTTGCCGTCGGCGCCGCCGAGCGCGGTACGCTGTTGCCGCGCAAGGACATTGCGGTGGGTGACGCGGTGATCGGCCTCGCCTCGTCAGGCGTGCATTCCAACGGCTTCTCGCTGGTGCGCAAGATCGTCGAGCAGTCGGGCCTCAGCTTCGAGGCGCAGGCGCCGTTCGCGCCGGTGATGACGCTCGGCGGTGCGCTGCTGACGCCGACCAGGCTCTATGTCAAATCCTGCCTGCGCGCGATCCGGGAGACCGGCGCGGTGAAGGGGCTCGCCCACATCACCGGCGGCGGTTTCACCGACAACATTCCGCGGGTGCTGCCGAACAACCTCGGCGTCGGCATCGATCTGGCGCGCCTGCCGGTGCTGCCGGTGTTCAAATGGCTGGCCGCGCAGGCCGGCATCGCCGAGCTGGAAATGCTGCGCACCTTCAACTGCGGCATCGGCATGATCGCGATCGTCGAGCCGGACAAGGTCGACAAGGTGGTCGAGGTCTTCACCAATGCCGGCGAGACCGTGGCGCAGCTCGGCACCGTGATCCCGGCCGAGGGCGAGCACCGCGTCGTCTATAACGGCCACCTCGACATGGCGCTGTGATGACCGGCGCCGTGATGAAGCGCCGCGTCGCCATTCTGATCTCCGGTCGCGGCTCCAACATGGCCGCGCTGATCAAGGCCGCAAGCGCTGCGGATTTTCCGGCCGAGATCTCGCTCGTCATTTCGAACAGGACTGATGCGCTCGGGCTCGAGCGGGCCAAGGCGAGCGGCGTCAATACGCGGGTGATCGAGAGCAAGCCGTTCGGCAAGGATCGGGCCGGTTTCGAGAAAGTGCTGCAGGCCGCGCTCGACCAGCATGGCATCGAGCTGATTTGCCTCGGCGGCTTCATGCGTCTGTTCACGGCCGAGTTCACCAAGGCCTGGTATGGACGGATGCTCAACATCCATCCCTCGCTGCTGCCATCCTTTCCGGGCCTCGACCCGCACGGCCAGGCCTTGCGTGCCGGCGTAAAGCTGTCCGGCGCAACGGTGCATTTCGTGATCCCCGAGACCGATGCCGGCCCGATTGTGATGCAGGGCGCAGTTCCCGTCGGCGACCACGATACCGCCGACACACTGTCGGAGCGCATCCTCGAAGTCGAGCACCGCATCTATCCCGAAGCGCTGCGGCTGCTCGCCACCGGCAAGGTCCGCATCGAGGGCGATGTCTGCAGGACGGAGGGGAGCGCGGCGTCGGAGAATTTTCTGATTGCGCCGGTGGTGAGCTGAAGCGCGTAGCCTCGCGGCCGGTCTTGCCAAACAAAATCCCCCGGCAGAGCCGGGGGCAACATCATGATTTCCCACATGTCGTGAGGGATATCAGGAGACCTTGAGATTCTCCGCGGATGTTTTGCCGCGGTTCTCCACGAGGTCGAATTCAACCACCTGGTTCTCGTTGAGGGTGGAGAGTCCGGCACGCTCGACTGCGGAGATATGGACGAACACGTCCTTGTCGCCGCCGTTCGGCTTGATGAACCCATAGCCCTTGGTCGGGTTGAACCATTTGACGGTGCCCTTTTGCGGCATCGCTAGTCTCCTCCACTAGATAGAAAAAAGACGCGGCCGCTTTTTCGCGTGCCACGCCACAAACGGGCTTTCGGAAGTCTGTTCAGATCTCAACGTCACGAAACGCACAGCCAAGCGGCCAATTCCGATTGTGTCCGATATTGCAACATGAAAATCGCGCGTTAGCAAGCCGCGCCCGATTTTCAAGAACCTGGGCGGGTACCATCGTCTGCTATTTGCGACCTGTGGCCGGGGAACCACAATGGTGGGCAATAGGCTCGGTGGCAGCGCGCCAAGCGGTTGACCCTCCGTGGCAGTTCGGCACAAATCGCCGCACACGTGCGCGGCGCGTGTTGCATTTTTGCGGACCGCCATTGGCTTCGGGATTTGTCGTCATGCGCTGCAGCTCGCAGCCTTCCGGGACACGGCCGACGATCAGGCTCGATCGCGTCCGCCGGGTCGCCGCAGCGATCGCAATGGCGTTTGCGATCGTCGTGACGATGGCGGCCGCATCGCCGGTCCTGGCGCAAAGCCCGACGCCCACCCCGACCCCGACGCCCACGCCGTCACCGACCCCGATCCCGATGCCATCGCCGACCAATTACGACCAGTCGATCGGCAACAGCGCGCTCGATCTCGGCTCCAATTTCCTGGAGCGGCTCGGCAACCAAGCATCCGGCGGTGTCAACCGGGCGTTCCGGACCAATCCCGGCGGCGGCGGTGCATCGGCGAGCACCGAAGATCCGCGCTACCGCACCTGGTTCGAGGGCTACGGCATCTCGGTCCGAGCCGATCCGCAAGGGGATTTCGTCGGCGACAAGCGCAAGACGGTTGGCGGCGTCGCCGGCTTTGGCGTGCGCGTGGCTCCGGGCGTCAATCTTGGCTTCTCCGTCGACCAGAGCCACACCGACGTCGATGTGCCGCTGGCGCTGCAGTCGGCCACGCTCGACTTGACGCAAATCGGCTTCAACGGCTCGGTCGACAAAGGGCCGTGGACCTCGGCCTTCGCCCTGGTGCACGGCTTGGGCAAGGTCCGCTCCAGTCGCGACACCGGCCTCGGCCTTGCGACTGCGGGCTATCGTGCCGCAATCGACGGGGCGCTGACCGAGATCAGCTATTACTGGACCAAGGACCAGATGCGCATCGTGCCCAAGGGCGCACTGGAATATGTGCGCGCCACCAGTGCGGCGTTCCAGGAGACGGGCGGCCTCGATCCGCTCAATGTCGGCTCGACGACGCTGTCGCGCGCACGCGTCATGATCGGGGCGGAGATCGGCCGCTACTTCATCATCGACCAGAGGATCCTGGACCTCTCCGCCTACGGCAAGTTCGTCGACAATTTCCACCAGGACCTCGGATCGATCCAGGTCAGCCTGGGGACCCAGAGCATCGTCGTTCCCGGCATCGGTGAGAGCCGTTACGGCGCGGATGCGGGCGCCTCGGCTTCGCTCAGCCTGACCAACGTGGCGCGGCTCTACGTCAATTACGACGGCAAGTTCCGCAGCCAGCTGACGTCGCACCAGGGCACGGTCGGCTTCGAATATCGGTGGTGAGCGGAGGCTAAAGCAGGATGAGTTTTGGTGGAATCGATGTGCGCTCAGGGCTTGCTTCACCTCTCCCGCAGGGAGAGGTGAAGTACCGAGAGCCCGCGGAATCCAATTTCATCATGCTCTAGCGCCATTTCCGCTCCGATGCGATCGGGGCGGGGCTCTACATTCTTGTTCGACGCGTTTTCTTCAGGCGAACCGGATCCACTTCGCTCGAAAACGCTCTCGCCCCGCGCCTATGTCGGGGTCGCCGCGACATATCCTGCGACCCCAAACCCCTCGCGCGCGGCCGTCATCATTGGCACCAGCGCGTTCGGGTGGATGAACTCGTCGCGGAAGCAGGGATAGGTCCTGGGATCGAAGATCTTCTTCAGCCAGTCCACCACGATCTTGTGGCGCTCGGAGGTCCGGAACTCCCGGTGATAGGTCAGCCAGAGATCGGCGTGGTGGCTGACGCCGAGATCGACGGCGATCAGCGGTGCGCCGAGCGCGATCGAGACCGTCGGTAGGAAACCGATGCCGGCGCCGCGCTCGACGGCATAGAGCACGCCGACAGAGGAATTGGTCTTGATCCCGACGACGCCCTCGAGCGACTTCAGTCCCAGCACGCGGGCATAGGCGCCGTCGTCGACCTGCGGCGCACTCTGCTTGATGATGCGGTGGTTCTTCAGCTCCGCCAGCGTCGCCGGCACGCCGTAGAGGTTCTCGTACTCCTTGGAGACGAAGGGGTAGATGTGGAGACGGCCGAGCTTGGCGACGATCAGGTCGGGATTGGTCGGCGGCTCGAGCTGGATCGCGATGTCCGATTCAAGCCGTGCGACGTCGGCCTGCTCCATCGCGCAGCGCAGATCGACGGTGATCCTGCGGTAGGTTTTCTGGAAGTCGATCAGTCGCGGCAGGATCCAGAAATTGCCAGGCCCCTCCGTCACCGCGACGCGCACGGTGCCCGCCGTGTCGTTGGACGATCGCGCGGCGCGGCGGAAGACGTTGAACGCATGACGCTCCATATGCGCAACGTCCGCGATCATCGCGGTGCCTTCATCGCTAAGCGTGAGCCCGCTCTGGTCGCGCAGGAACAGCTTGCAGCCGATGCTCTCTTCGAGCCGGTCGATCCGCCGCATCAACGTGGTGGAGGTCAGCCCGAGCTCCTCGGCGGCGTTGCGAAAACTTTTATATTTTGCGCAAGCTAAAAACAGCTTCAAATCGTCCCAGGACGCGTCCAGGATTTCTTCACGGTGCTGCGTCACCGCAGCACCCCGGTGCAATAACTGCTGCATACTCCTGATCCCCAGCCGCTAAGCTCATCGGCATAGCGGGGCACGAAAGCCTCGAACGATAGAGGCGTGATATGTGTATGGAAAGGGGCTCGTTTGCCGCAAGGCATGATTTCGATGCCTTGCCGCTGAGCTCGGATGTCGATGTGCGCTGCGCGCAATTTGCCGAAATTGCCGCACTTGCGGAAATGGCGCACCGGCTGGTGCCGGGCGTGCGGATCGGGGCAGACGAGCTTGCGCGATACTTCGCGTTCGATCCGCAGAGCATCCTGACGTTCAGCCGGAAGGGCCGGCTCGTCGGCGGCATGGCGTTCCTGTTTCTCAACGACCGCGGGCACGATGCGCTGCTGCTCGATGAGATCTGCCTCACGGCGCCAGAGGCGCATTATCTGGCTTCCGCGAAGGAAGATGTCGCCGCCATCTATATCTGGGCGATCGCGACGACGGGGCGTGGCATCGCTGGTCTCGGCAAGGCTGCGGCGCATCTGAGACAGCTAAGGTTTCGCGGCGCGGATTGCTATGCGCAGCCGTCAACGGAGGCCGGACGGGACATCATGAAGGCGACCGGCTTCGTGCCGGTCCCGAGCTTCCAGCCCGACCTCTGGTGCTACGAGCGCCCCTGGCATCGGCAGCCGATGCGCATGCCGGGCGCGATCATCCAAGCAAGGAGTTTTGCAGATGCACGGTACTAGGATTCCTGTCGCCAAGCCCTGTTCCCGCGCCATCACGATCCGGCTTGCGCGCGATCCAAGCGATCTCATGCTGGTCACCGCCATCCGCTCCGCGGTCTATCTCGCCGAGCAGGATTGTCCGTTCGAGGAGGAATTCGACGGCAACGACATGGTAGCGGCGCATTTCATCGGCTTCGTCGGCAACGAGCCTGCGGGCTGCTTGCGGGTGCGCTTCTTCGGCGATTTCGCCAAGGTGGAGCGGCTTGCGGTGCGACACCAATATCGGCGCTCGCGCGTCTCGTTCAAGCTGGTGCAGGCGAGCGTCGACTATGTGAAGCGCAAGGGCTTTCGCAAGATCTACGGTCAGGCGCAGGACAGGCTGGTCGATTTCTGGGCACATTTTGGCGCCAAGCCGCTCGGCCACAATCGCAAGATCACTTTCTCGGACTTTTCCTACACGGAGATGCTGCTGGAGATCGAGCCGGGCCCGGATGCGATCACGCTGGACAGCGATCCCTATGTGATCATTCGTCCCGAGGGCGATTGGGACCGGCCGGGCGTGCTCGACGCCTCGGCAGGACGTGCGGTGACCTCACCGCTGCGCGACCTCGCGCTCGCCGACCGCTGAAATTGGTGCAGCCCTGCGCAAGACAATGCTGGATTCCATCCACGATGATCCGCCGATCCTGGTCTGCGCGGATCTCCAGATCGAATATCTGACCCCCGGGCGTCGTCACGTCATCCTCGACGGCGACGCCGCAACGGCGCGCTGCCTGGAACTCCTGACGCTGTGGCGCGGCAATCTGTGGCCAGTGATGCATCTGAAGCGCATCGCGCAGGCGGCCTGGTTCAATCCGGCATCCAGGCTGACCGATTGGATCGCGGAGACCAAGCCGCGGCCGGGAGAGCTGACATTCGAGCACCCGCTGCCGTCTGCATACAGCTCGTCGCGGTTTGTGGACTACATGTCCAATATCCGCAGTGTGCGCAGTATTCTGATTGGTTTTTCCCTGGACGAAACCATTTTGGCCACCGCCGTCGACGGGTTTCATCGCAGCCATCGCTTCCAGGTGGTCGCTGATGCCGTGGCTTGCCGGCAGCCGGGAGCGGGCGATGCCGCCGCCTATAAGCACGCGGTAGTGAATGTCATCGGGAATTTTGCTACAATCCAGTCCAGCGCCGAGCTGATCAGAACCAGCGGCGTCGTTGCAGCGTAAGCGGCTGCGACCGGTGGACGGGGTGAGAGATTGTCACGGGGAGACGAGCTCAAGGAGCTGGCGAGCGATCTGTCGCATGCCGCCGAGAAGGCGCGCAGGCTTGGCCTGCCGACGACGGTCTACCTACTCTCGATGGCGCTGGTGGAGGTGAGGGAGGCCGCCGCCGGCGCCGACGATGGGCATGACGACGACGCGGCGTGAGAGCTGCCTCGAATTCGGCTCTGTCCGGTGCGGTCATGTCACGTGCGGCTGCGGTCTGCGCGGCTGTGCTATCTGCGGCTATGTCATCTGCGGCCTTGTGCAACGCTGCTGAGCGCTTGCTGCCGACGAATTGGCGTTGCAAGTTCTGCGCTGTCGCAATAGCCAAGGTAGCTGATCATCGAGTGATGACGCCGGCTACGCTCGCGACATGACGCTTTCAAGGATCTTCGCAAATGTCCATGCTGCCCAATTCGCAAGAGGCCCGGGATGTGGCCTACCAGCTCCATCCCTACACCAACGCGCGCACGCATCAGCAGGCTGGCCCTCTGGTGATCGAACGCGGCGACGGTCCCTACGTCTTCGACGCGTCCGGCAAGCGCTATTTCGAGGCGATGGCCGGCCTGTGGAGCGTCGGGCTCGGCTTCAACGAGAAGCGGCTGGTCGAGGCCGCCCACAAGCAGATGCAGGCGCTGCCATTCTATCACACGTTCTCCGCCAAGTCGCACGGGCCCTCGATCGACCTCGCCGAGAAGCTGGTTGCGCTCGCGCCGGTGCCGATGAGCAAGGTGTTCTTCACCAATTCCGGCTCGGAAGCCAACGACACCGTGCTGAAGCTGATCGCCTATCGCTCCAACGCGCTCGGCCAGCCGCAGCGCAAGAAGGTGATCAGCCGCCTGCGCGCCTATCACGGCGTCACTATCGCCTCGGCCAGTCTCACCGGGCTGCCCAATAATCACCGCTCGTTCGACCTGCCGCTGCCGAACATCCTGCACACCGGCTCGCCGCATTTCTACAAGGACGGCGCGCCGGGCGAGAGCGAGGAGGCGTTCGCAACGCGCCGGGCCGAGGAGCTCGACGCGCTGATCCAGAAGGAGGGGCCCGACACCATCGCGGCCTTCTTCGGCGAGCCCGTGATGGGGGCGGGCGGCGTCATCGTGCCGCCGGCGACCTATTGGGACAAGATTCAGAAGGTGCTCAAGAAGTACGACATCCTGCTGGTCGCCGACGAGGTGATCTGCGGTTTCGGCCGCACCGGCAAGATGTTCGGCTGCGAGACCTACGGCATCAAGCCGGATGCGATGGTGGTCTCCAAGCAGATCACCTCGAGCTATTTCCCGTTGTCGGCGATCATGCTGAACGAGCGCATGTTCGAGCCGATCGCCGACGAGAGCAACAAGATCGGCGTGCTCGGCCACGGCTTCACCGCCGGCGGCCATCCGGTCGGCTCGGCCATCGCACTCGAAAACCTCAAGATCATCGAGGAGCGTGGCTTGGTCGCGCATGCCGCCGAGCTCGGCGGCTATATGCAGGGCCGCTTGCGCGAGCTCGCAAGCCACCCGCTGGTCGGCGAGGTCCGCGGTGTCGGCATGATCGCTGCGATCGAGCTGGTGCTCGACAAGGGCCGCAAGACAGCGGCCGCGACGCCCGGCGCGGTCGGCGGCATCGCCAGCCGCATGCTCCAGGAGCGCGGAGTGATTTCGCGCAACATGCTGGACGCCATCGCCATCTGCCCGCCGCTGATCGTCGACAAGACCCAGATCGACGACCTGGTCACGTCGATCTCGGGCGTGCTGAACGACATGAAAAGCGAAGTGGCGAAGCTGACGCCGGCGTAGGAGCGCGATCTCTCCTCGTCATTGCGAGGAGCCCTTGCGACGAAGCAATCCAGACTGTCTCCTCGGAAAGACTGGATTGCTTCGCTGCGCTCGCAATGACGATGTGGAAGCAGAGAGCCCTACGCCCGCTGCACCCCGATCACACGGCCTTTCTCGATCGCCAGGGCCAGCTCGCCGCGTTTCAGCTTCAAGGCGGCATCGCCGAACAGCTCGCGGCGCCAGCCGCGCAAGGCGGGGACGTCGGCCTCATCATCGGCCGCGATCTCCTCGAGATCGTCGACCGTCGCGATCACCTTGCTGGCGACCGCGTGGCGCTCGGCGGTCATGCGCAGCAACACCTTCAAGAGCTCGACGATGGCCGCGCCATTGGAATTGTTGCGCGGCTTCTCCAGCTTCGGCAGCGTGGAAAAATCCCGCGCCAGCCCGCGCTCGACTGCGGCGACGATGTCCGCGCCCCATTTCGACTTCTCGAACCCCTTCGGCACCGAGCGCAGATGGGCGAGCTTTTCCAGCGTGGTCGGCGCGTGGGTCGCAATGTCGGTGACCGCCTCGTCGCGCAGCACGCGGCCGCGCGGCACGTCACGGCTCTGCGCCTCCTGCTCGCGCCAGGCCGCCACCTCCATCAGCACCGCGAGATCCTTCGGCTTGCGCACCCGCGTCTTCAGCCGTTCCCAGGCGCGCTCGGGATGGAAGTCGTAGGTCCTGGGCGAGGTCAGGACCTCCATCTCGATCGAGACCCATTCGCTGCGGCGGCGCTTCTTCAGATCGGCGTCGAGCGCTGCGAACACGTCGCGCAGATGCGTGACGTCGGACACCGCGTAATGCATCTGCTCCTTGGTCAGCGGCCGGCGCGACCAATCGGTGAAGCGGTGGGTCTTGTCCGGGCGGTGGCCGGTGACCTTCTCGACGAGGGCGTCATAGGCGATGCTGTCGCCGTAACCGAGCACCATCGCGGCGACCTGGGTGTCGAACACCGGATGCGGGATGATGCCCGCCTGGTGCCAGATGATCTCGATGTCCTGGCGGGCGGCGTGGAACACCTTCAGCACGCTCTCATTGGCCATCAGCTCGAAGAACGGCTTGAGGTCGATGCCGGCGGCCAGGGTGTCGATGACAACGGCTTCCTCGGCGCTGGCCATCTGCACCACGCACAGCAGCGGGTAGTAGGTGGTTTCGCGCAGAAACTCGGTATCGACGGTAATGACGGGGTGCTTGGCCAGCCGGCTGCAGGCAGCCGCGAGGTCAGCGGTGGTGGTAATCAAATCCATGAACGGCCCATGACACTTGGTATCAGCCGTTCTGCCGAAAGTGCTGTGATGTCAAGGGGCTCGATGCGAATTCGAGCCTTGCATTCGGTCCGGAATCGCTTTTTCCGACGAAATTCCTATTCGTAACGGATCCGGTGCGAGGATTTGCGGGCGCAAGGCAGCGCCACCACGACCACGCACATGGCAACCAGCGCCAGTCCCAGGAACTCGAAAACCAACAGATCCACGGCGAAATCTCCAGAAACATTGATAGATTTGTCGGGGGTGCGTTGAGGGTCTGTTAATGGCAATGGTTACCGGCGGCAGGCACGGCCGCATGGTGGACGCGGGGTTAATGGGATTCGGGCGCCCCAAACGATTTCGGCGCTCCGCTTGGCGGAACGCCGAATGATGTTCGTGCGATGAACCGTCGGTCTTACGGCAGCTTCAGCGAGGTCTCCGCATTGTAAGGCTTGAGCGTCTCGTCGGCAGCTTTCTGCGCGGCGATGAGGGCTTCCTTGGGCTGCTTCTTGCCGTTGAGCACCAGCATCACCTCGTCCTCGAGATTCTTGCGCACCGGCACGGTCTTGTAGGTCGCGAGCCAGGGCTTGGCGACGTCGAGCTGCTCGACGGCGGTCTTGGCGTCCGGGTTCTTGTTGAGGAATTCGACCATCTCGGGCGTCTTGTAGGCGGCCATGTTGGGCGCGAAATAGCCGGTGGCGCGGCTCCACCAGGCGCTCTTCTCGGGCGAGGTCATCCACTTGATCAGAGTCCAGGCGGCCTTCTGCTTGTCGGCCTCGAGGCCGGCCGGAATGATCAGGGAGGCGCCGCCGATCGGCACGGCGTTGCGGACGTTGCGCGGAATGAAGGCGACCTTATACGCGAACTTGGCGTTGTCGCGCACATAAGTGAGCGAGCCCGTCGACAGCATCATCATCGCGGCATTGCCCGATATGAAGGAGGTGCTGACGGCAGGACCTGGCGTGGCGCCGGGCGTGTGGACCTTGTGCTTGTAGATGAGGTCGTTCCACCAGGAGAGCGCGCCCAGCATCGAGGGCGTGTCGTAATAGACCTCGCCGCCGAACTCCTCGTTATAGTAGCGCCCGCCATTGCTCATGGTGAGCGTTTCCATCATCCAGCCGCAATAGTCGTAGGCGCAGGGGATCGCGATGCCCCATTGGGTCACTTTGTCGCCCTCGCGCTTGGTCAGCTTCTTGGCCCAGTCGGTGAGCTCGGCCCAGGTCTGCGGCGGCTTGTTCGGATCGAGGCCGGCTTCCTTGGCCTTGTCGGCATTGATGTAGAGCAGCGGCGTCGAATTGTGGAAGGGCACGCCGTAGACCGAGCGGTTGATCACCGCATTGCCCTGCAGCGCCGGGAAGAACTGGCCGAGGAACTGCTCCTTGGTGGTGCCGTCAGCCTTGATCAGCGCATCGAGATTGGTGAGCTCGTTCTCGATCTGCATGTCGAGCAGGAAGTTGGCGGACATGATCACGGCGGCCGGCGGCTTGCCGGCCTTGATCGCGGCCCGCGTCTTGATCAGCGTGTCGTCATAGGAGCCGGTGTAGACCGCGGTCGCCTTGACGTCGGGATGGGTCTCGTTGAACTCCTTGATCAAGGTGCCCATGTCGCGGGCGAGCTTGCCGTCGACGGGGACGGGGAAGAACAAATCGACCTCGGTCGGACCTTCGCCGGCGAGGGCCGGGAAGGCGAGCGCGCCGGCCAGTGTGCCTACCATGGCAAGGCCGAGGACGAGCCTGCGGGAAAACAGCATCGGAAAATCTCCTATTTGATGCCTGAGGTGACGAAAGAGCTGATGAAGCGCTTCTGGAAGATCAGGAAGGTGACGAGCAGCGGCGCAATCACCATCAACGTGCCCGCCGCGATGGTGCCCCAGGCCTGGGTGCCTTCGGCGGTCTTGGTGAACACGGAGAGGCCGACCGTGAGCGGCCGTTTGTCCGGCGAGTTGATCACCATCAGCGGCCAAAGGAAGTCGTTCCAGTGGCTGGTCACCGAGATGATGGCGAAGGCCGAGAAGCTCGGCATCGACAGCGGCACGTAGATGTGGCGGATGCGCTGGAACAGGCTGGCGCCGTCGATCAGGGCGGCATCTTCCAGTTCGGTCGGAATGGCTTCGAACGCCTGGCGCATCAGGAAGGTGCCGAAGGCCGAGGCGAAGAACGGCATCATCACCCCAGTGAGCGTGTCGTAGAGGCCGAGCTGCGCCACGAGCTTGAGGTTCGGCACGATCAGCAGCACCGGTACCAGCATCAGCTGCATCAGGAACAGGTAGAAGATCAGCGTCTTGCCGACGAAGGCGAGGCGCGCGAAGGCAAAGCCCGCCAGCGTGATGGTGACGAACTGCACCAGCAAGATGCCGGCGCAGATGATCGTGGTGTTGAGCGTATAGCGCGGGAAGTCGCCGATCTCCCAGGCATCCCTGATGTTGTCGAGCGTGGGCTTGAGGCTCGGCATCAGCTCGGTCATGGCGTTGATGCCGTCGGAGGCCGGGCGCAGCGTCGCCACGACCATCCACAGAAAGGGGATGAGCCAGACGATCGCGAGCAGCACGGTCAGCGCAAAGCCGAGCTTCGGCGTGATCTCGCCCCTTGTGGCCAGCGGGGCGTCCTTGTAGAGCCGGTCGAACAGCTTCATGGCCCGCCCTCGCGGTTCGCCATGGTGCGGAAGGACAGTGCGGTGAGGCCCATCAGCGCGGCCAGCGTCAGCAGCGTCGCCGCCGAGGCCTTGCCGATGTCGTAATGCTCGACCGCCTGCTGGTAGATGTAGAACAGCACGAGATTGGTCGCGTTGGACGGCCCGCCCTGGGTCATGACGAAGACGTGGTCGACCTGCGTCACCGCGTTGAGGATGGCGATGACGGTGACGAACAGGAAGGTGGGCTTGAGCTCCGGCAGGATGATGTGGCGCAGGCGCATGTAAGGGCCGGCGCCGTCGAGATGGGCTGCCTCCATCACGTCCTCTGGCACGGCCTGGAGGCCGGCAAGGAAGAACAGCATGTAATAGCCGGCGTTCTTCCAGATCGTGATGACCATGATCGCGTAAAGCGCGATGTCGGGGTCGCCGAGCCAGTTCGGCAGCACCGGAAGCAGCCGACCGATGTAATAGTCGAGCAGGCCGACATTGGGCAGGAAGATGAACAGGAACAGCGCCGATGCCGCGACCATCGGGATCAGCACCGGCAGGAACAGCGCGGCGCGCAGCGCGCTATTCACGGCATGGGTGCGCGACAGCGCCAGCGCAAACAACAGCGCCAGGGCGATGCTCGGGATCGCGGTGCCGACCGCGTAGACGAGATTGTTGACGACGGCGCCCGCAAATGCGGGGTCGGCGAGCACCGCGCGGACATTGTCGAGACCGACGAAGCGGACGGGCGCTTTCGGCGTCGTGCGCTGATAGAGCGCATCGACGAGCACGCGTCCCATCGCGCCATAGGTGAACAGCGCGAGGAAGACCAGCGAGGGCAACAGCAGCAGATAGGCCGGCAGCGAGGCTTTGAAACGGACGATCAGGCGTTTCAGGACATCCGGCCGCGCCGCCGCGGAGGTCGCGACCGGGAGAGCCGCGGGTTCGGCGAGGCTCATCTCACCGCGCCGCGAAGTTGAGCGCATAATCGCGCCCGTCCATTCCCGCGGGCGGCTCGAAGGGGAAGCGCAGACTCTCGTCGAGGAAGTCGTGGCTGTGCACCACGAGATTGTCGCCGTCGATCAGCACGACGCCAAAGGCCGGCGGCTCGTGGCTCGCGAGGTGCGGCGCGTTTGCATCGAGCTCAAACCAGACCTGGTGATTGGTGCCGCGCAACGTCGAGAACGGAATCTTGCCGTAGCTGCCGAAGATCGGCCGGTGCACATGGCCGAAGAACAGATGACGGATACGCGCGCGATAGGGCGCGATGACTTCGGCGAATTCGGCGCTCTGCTTCAGCCCGATCTCGTCCATTGCGTGGACGCCCACGGGAAAGGGCGGATGATGCATGAAGACGACGAACTCCTGGTCGGCGGGCGCGGCGGCAAGCGTGCTGGCAAGCCAGCCGAGCCGCCTTGCGCACATCTCGCCGGCATGGCTGGTCTCGTCCAGCGTGTCGAGGAAGACGAACAGGCCGTGCTCGGTGGTGCGGGTGCCCTGCACGAAGCCGTTGGAATCGCGCGGCGCTGCTTTCAGCGCGTCGAGGCAGGTCACGCGGCGGTCGTGATTGCCGACCATGGCGATGTAAGGCATCTTCAGCGCGGCCATCGCTTCGGCGAAGTTGGCGTAGGAGTCAGCCTCGCCCCAATGAGTGAGGTCGCCGGTCACCACCGCAAACGCAGCGTCGGACTGGTGCTTGTTGATGTCCGCAATCGCCGCATCCAGCCGGGCGCGCGGATCGAGTCCATAGAGCGTCGCGCCGGGGTTCGCCAGATGCGTGTCGGTGAGGTGAATGAATTTGAAGGGCATGCGCGCCTGTCAGGACTATTGGAGGAGATGGACGCCTCCGGCAAGACGACCCTGACAGGCGGTTAGAGCCGGTGTGTTTCAGTTTGATGACAGCGATTCCAGCGGGCGGGACGTGTCCACAAGGCGCGGCGGGACAGGAATGCGCCGCGCAAGGCGCAATCCATGCCGTGCATCAATTAGAGATGGTGGTGCGCGTCGAACCCGCCTCAGGTCCCGCAGAACGTCTGCAACACGCGCTGGTCCGGCAGCGGTGGATCGGCATAGGCCGCATACTCCGGCTGGTCTTCGAACGGCCTCGCCAGCACCTGCACCAGCTCCTCGAAGGGGGCGTAATTGTCGTCGTTCACCGCGGCCTGGATCACGGCCTCGACGCGGTGGTTGCGCGGGATGAACATGGGATTGACGGCGTGCATGGCGGCCTGCCGCTCGGCAGCAGACTGCGGCTCCAGCGCGATGCGTGCGCGCCAGCGGGCGGCCCATTCGTCGAAGGCTGCGGGCTCCATGAACTGCGCCCGAACGTCGGCGGCCTCATCGCCCGCGGCCTCGCCGAGCTTGCGGAAGGTGAGGGTGAAGTCGGCCTGGTTCTTGGCCATGGCGTCGAGCAGGTCCTGGATCAGGGCCTCGTCGCCGTCGCGCATCGTGAACAGGCCGACCTTCTTGCGCAGGCCCGCCTGATAGGCATCGCTGAACTGATCGGAGAACGCGCCGAGGATCTCCTGCGCCTCGGCGACCGCCTTCTCCTGGTCGTCCGAGAACAGCGGCAGCAGGCATTCGGCAAGGCGCGTCAGATTCCACAAGCCGATGCGCGGCTGGTTGGCATAGGCGTAGCGGCCCATCTCGTCGATCGAGGAAAAGACCTGGGCGGGATTGTAGGCATCCATGAAGGCGCAGGGGCCGTAATCGATGGTCTCGCCTGAAATCGACGTGTTGTCGGTGTTCATCACGCCATGGATGAAGCCGACCAGCAGCCAGCGCGCGATCAGCGCGGCCTGGCGCGCGACGATGGCGGCGAGCAGGGCATGATAGGGCCGCTCGGCCTGCACCAGCTCCGGATAGTGCCTGATGATGACGTGATCGGCGAGCCGGCGGATCGCATCGGTGTCGCGGCGGACGGCGAAGAACTGGAAAGTGCCGACCCGGATGTGGCTGGAGGCGACACGCGTCAGTACCGCGCCGGGCAGCGCGGTCTCGCGGATGACATGCTCGCCGGTGACGACGGCGGCGAGCGAGCGCGTGGTGGGGATGCCGAGCGCGAACATCGCTTCGCTGACGATGTATTCGCGCAACACCGGCCCGAGCGCGGCACGGCCGTCGCCGCGGCGGGAGAACGGGGTGGGACCCGAACCCTTGAGCTGGATGTCGCGGCGGACGCCCTCTCTGTCGATGACCTCACCGAGCAGGATGGCCCGGCCGTCGCCGAGCTGCGGCACGAAATGCCCGAACTGGTGGCCGGCATAAGCCATGGCAATGGGATCGGCCCCGGCGGGAACCGTCTTGCCGGCCAAGATCGCCGCGCCTTCCGCCGTCTCCAGCAGATCGGGATCGAGCCCGAGCTGGACCGCCAGCGGCCGGTTCAGCTTGATCAGCCGGGGGGCCGCGACCGGGGTCGGTGCGACGCGGGCGAAGAAGCTGTCCGGCAGCGCCGAATAGGAGTTCTGGAAGGGGAAATGCACCGTCATGACCTCAAGATAGGGCTGGAACGTCAATCGGCAAAGGTTCGACCTCGGATAAGCCAAAAATGGGCATCTGAGGTCCAAAACAGGCCGTTCCGTTGGTTGCCGCCCCCGTCCTGCCGGGGTAAACCCTGCCGCAATCTCGGACCGGCCATGACAGGCGGTTCGATTCGCTTCCTCAGACATTGATTTTTGGGACGACCATGCATCGCTACCGGTCACATACATGCGGCGCGCTCCGCGAGAGCAACATCGGCGAGACGGTCCGCCTGTCGGGCTGGGTCCATCGCGTTCGCGATCATGGAGGCGTGCTGTTCATCGACCTGCGCGACCATTACGGCCTGACCCAATGCGTGGTCGACCCGGATTCGCCGGCGTTCTCGCTGGCCGAGAAGCTGCGCTCGGAATTCGTGGTGCGGATGGACGGCAAGGCCCGCCGCCGCCCCGAAGGCACCGACAATGACGACCTGCCGACCGGCAAGGTCGAGGTCTATATCAACGAGATCGAGGTGCTGGGCCCGGCCGGCGACCTGCCGTTGCCGGTGTTCGGCGACCAGGACTATCCCGAAGACATCCGCCTGAAGTACCGCTTCCTCGACCTGCGTCGCGAGAAGCTGCACCAGAACATCATGACGCGCGTCGCGATCATCAAGTCGATGCGCCGGCGCATGGAGGAGCAGGGCTTCTTCGAGTTCAACACCCCGATCCTGACCGCGTCCTCGCCGGAAGGCGCGCGCGACTTCCTGGTGCCATCGCGCATCCATCCCGGCAAGTTCTACGCGCTGCCGCAGGCGCCGCAGCAGTACAAGCAGCTCTTGATGATGAGCGGCTTCGACCGCTACTTCCAGATCGCGCCCTGTTTCCGCGATGAGGACCCGCGCGCCGACCGTCTGCCGGGCGAGTTCTACCAGCTCGACGTCGAGATGAGCTTTGTGACGCAGGAAGACGTGTTCGCGGCGATGGAGCCTGTGATCACCGGCGTGTTTGAAGAGTTTGCCAAGGGCAAGCCGGTGACGAAGGGTTGGCGCCGCATTCCGTTCGCCGAAGCCTTGCGCAAATACGGCAGCGACAAGCCGGACCTGCGCAACCCCATCGAGATGCAGGACGTCTCCGAGCACTTCCGCGGCTCCGGCTTCAAGGTCTTTGCGCGCATGCTCGAAGACCCCAAGAACCAGGTCTGGGCGATCCCGGCGCCTGGCGGCGGCTCTCGCGCCTTCTGCGACCGCATGAACTCGTGGGCGCAGGGCGAGGGCCAGCCCGGCCTCGGCTACATCATGTGGCGCGAGGGCGGCGAGGGCGCAGGTCCGCTCGCGAACAACATCGGGCCTGAGCGCACCGCTGCGATCCGCGCGCAACTCGGCACCAAGGAGGGCGATGCTGCCTTCTTCGTCGCCGGCGATCCCGACAAGTTCTGGAAGTTCTCAGGTCTTGCCCGCAACAAGGTCGGCGAGGAGCTGAACCTCACCGACAAGGAGCGGTTCGAGCTCGCCTGGATCGTCGACTTCCCGATGTACGAGTACAACGAGGACGACAAGAAGGTCGACTTCTCGCACAACCCATTCTCCATGCCACAGGGTGGTCTCGAGGCGCTGAAGGGCCAGGACCCGCTGACCATCAAGGCGTTCCAGTACGACATCACCTGCAACGGCTACGAGATCGCCTCGGGCGGCATCCGCAACCACGTGCCGGAAGCGATGGTGAAGGCGTTCGAGATCGCAGGTTACGGCGAGCAGGAAGTGGTCGAGCGCTTTGGCGGCATGTACCGCGCCTTCCAGTACGGCGCGCCGCCCCACGGCGGCATGGCGGCAGGCGTCGACCGCATCGTGATGCTGCTCTGCGGCACCACCAATCTGCGCGAGATCTCGCTGTTCCCGATGAACCAGCAGGCCATGGACCTCCTAATGGGCGCGCCGTCGGAAGCCACCACCAAGCAGCTCCGCGAGCTGCACGTGCGGGTGAACCTGCCGCAGAAGTGAGGCTCTTGCCTCTCTCCGCGCTTGTCCCGCCGAAGCTTCAGCGAAGGCGGACGCGGGGAAGGCTCTCTCCACGCCGTCATAGCGAGCGAAGCGAAGCAACCCAGGATCTTTCCGCGGAGGGACTCTGGATTGCTTCGCTACGCTCGCAATGACGGGAGGGATTTCGTAAGTTCAACGGCCACCGCCTTCGCAGCGGCCTCACAGCCCTGTCGATGCCTCGATCCTGAACTGCGCCAGTGCGCTTTGCGGGTCGGCCTGGATCAGCTGCATCAATTGCATCAGCGGCACCTTGGCGCGCGGGGTGAGCCTGATGACGAGCGTCTGGCCCGGCGTCTCGACGAAGCTTGCGATTGCATCCACCGCCGCGCCGGCCTCGGGATTGGCAGTCGCGATCTCCGCGCGCTGGGCCCTCACGATGTCGACGAGAGTCTGGCGCGCCGCGTCGCGGCTGACATTTCGTCCCCGGGCATTCTGCGCCACCAGGGAATCCACGCCGCCATTGTCGCGCAGCGAGAACTCGATCGCGCCGGCCTCGATCCGCGCCGCCTGGCCCATCAGCTGGGCGGGGTCGGCTGAAAACACCTCGCGCGCGACGTTGCCGAGAGCGACGCGCAATTGCGCTTTTCCGATCCCTCCGATGGCGAGGGTCGCCGGCGTCACAGCGAAGCTGCCGGACGCCTCGGTCCATGCCGCGCCGAGATCGAGGTCGATCGCGAGCTTGTCGATCCCGCTGAGGACCAACTGGAGCTGCTTCGGATCGGACGGATCGGTCGGCGTGACAAATCTGGCGACAACATGCGCCTTGCTCGGGATCGACCCAATCAGCTCGCCCCAGTTCAGGCTGATCGTATCGATGGTGACGAGCTGCCGCGTATTCTTGAAGGGCGCAACGACGCCCTTGATCTCGGCGCCTTCGAGTACGCGGAACAGGCCGAGCATCTGATCGGGCGAGGGGGGCTGTCCGGGCGTTCGAAGGCTTGCCGCCCAGCGCAACAGGTTTGCCGCGCTGAAAGATTTCAGCGCGAAGCGCTCCATCTTGAGCTGGCCCTGCGGCAGGGGCATGTCGAGGCCTTCCAGCGCGATCTTGTCCTGATCGTATGTGACGGCGTTGAGCCGTCCCGTTCCTTGCGGCGTCTCGACCGTCTGCTTGCCGATTTCGACCTTGCCGATCCGAAGACCCTCGAAGAAATCGGCCACCTTCTCGAGCATGTCGCGCGACTGGGCCGGCGTCGGGATCGAGCCGCCGTTTGGCACCAGCGCGATGATCTCGGCCGGGCGGAATTTCGAGGGTCGGATGGCGATGTCGTCGAAGCTGATGCCATCGACCTGGATGCGCGCGCCCGGTGCCGTCGTCACCACATATGAGTTGACCGAGATGCGTCGATAGAGGCGGTGGAAACTGTCGTCGCTCGACCCTTGCTGATCGAGCGCGGCGCGTACAGCGGTTGCGTCGAAGTTGTCGATGGTCAGGCCGGATAGCTCGCCGGTCATTTTCGCGGGCTTGCCCGGCTGGGCCAGGTCGATCGAATAGGTGACGCGGTCCGTCTTCGCCGTTTCGATCTTGCCGCGGTCGACATTCTGGATCGACAGGCCCGAATAGACATAATCGCCGCTGCCGGGATTGCCGGTGCCCGCATCCACGTTGACTACGACGGTCGGCACCGCGATCGAGGACGCGGAGACTGCTGCGTATTGCGCGAGCATGAAGCGGTACATGTCGATGATGGAGCCGGACGGCGGCACACCGGCTGGACCGGTCGGACCGGAAAACTCGCGGAGGCTGATCTGCGGGATCTTGTAGTTGGCTGTCAGTTTCGCCCGCTCGGCATATGTGACAGCGACCTCGACGCCCGATACTTCAATGCTGTCCGCCGAGAAATG
Organism: Bradyrhizobium centrosematis; assembly: GCF_045571495.1. NCBI lineage: Bacteria > Pseudomonadati > Pseudomonadota > Alphaproteobacteria > Hyphomicrobiales > Nitrobacteraceae > Bradyrhizobium > Bradyrhizobium centrosematis. The sequence continues at coordinate 4,293,145 of NZ_CP120703.1, read as the reverse complement.
GGCCTCGTCGGGTTGGCGCACACCAATGGCGGTGACCTTGGCGATCTTGACGGTGGCGAGCTGTGGCGGGGCGGGCTCGACATTGATGTCCTCCACCGTCAGTGTTCGCGTCGCGAGCTTGAATTCGACCTTGCCGTGGCTCGCCTTGCCGCCGCCTGCGCGCAGCTGCTCGAACGCCGCCTCGACCTCGGCTGAGGCCCGATGCTGGGCGTAGAGGTTGAAGCCAAACCATCCGCCCGCGCCGAGCACGAGGACTGCGATCAGGCCGATCAGGATTCGCTTCATTTCCGTGCCCCAGTTGCTCGTTTCGAACGACGCAACCTGCCATATTCGCGAAACGCCGCGGGGTCCAGGGAAAGCTATGGTTTTCAAATATTTGACCGCGCGCCCTGTTGATGGGCGCGCAATCGGATGTTGCCACCGGGGCACCCGGCGTGCTTCATCCCGTTTCCATGACCCGGAAATTCGGTCCGCTTGGACAGCCGCTCCGGATCGTGCATTTTTGAGGCCGGTAACGCGAAGCGAGACACCGCATGTCGTCCTATTCTGATGATCTCCACCAGGCGGCGCTCGCCTACCATCGTCTGCCGCGCCCCGGGAAGCTCGAGATCCAGGCAAGCAAGCCGCTTGCCAACCAGCGCGATCTCGCGCTGGCCTATTCGCCGGGCGTCGCCGCGGCCTGCACCGAGATCGCCAAGAACCCGGCGGAAGCCGCCACGCTGACCACGCGCGCCAATCTGGTGGCCGTGGTCTCCAACGGCACCGCGGTGCTCGGCCTCGGTAATATCGGCCCGCTGGCCTCCAAGCCGGTGATGGAAGGCAAGGCGGTCCTGTTCAAGAAATTCGCCGGCATCGACGTCTTCGACATCGAGATCGCCGCCGACACCATCGACCGCGTGGTCGAGACCGTGGCGGCGCTCGAGCCGACCTTCGGCGGCATCAATCTCGAGGACATCCGCGGACCGGAGTGTTTCGAGATCGAGACGCGCTTGAAGGAGCGCATGAAGATCCCGGTCTTCCATGACGACCAGCACGGCACTGCCATCATCGTTGCCGCCGCCATCAGCAACGGTCTGAGGCTGAACGGCAAGAAGCTCTCCGAGGTCAAGATCGTGGCGTCGGGGGCAGGAGCCGCGGCGATCGCGACGCTCAATCTCCTGGTGTCGATGGGCGCGCAGCGCAAGAACATCTGGGTCTGCGACATCGACGGGCTCGTGCACGAGGGCCGCAACACTTCAATGGACCGCTGGAAGGCGGTCTATGCGCAGAAGACCGACAAGCGCACGCTCGCCGATGTCATCGGCGGCGCCGACATCTTCATCGGGCTCTCGGCGCCGGGCGTGCTCAAGCCTGAGATGGCCAAGGCGATGGGCGACAAGCCTTTGATCATGGCGCTCGCCAATCCGGTGCCGGAGATCATGCCGGAAGAGGCGCGCAAGGCGCGCCCCGATGCCATGATCTGCACCGGCCGTTCCGACTACCCGAACCAGGTCAACAACGTCCTGTGCTTTCCCTTCATCTTCCGCGGCGCGCTCGACGTCGGCGCCACCGCCATCAACGAGGAGATGAAGCACGCCGCCGTCGAGGCCATCGCGCAACTCGCACGCGAGGCGCCGTCGGATGCGGTCGCGCAGGGTTTCGACACCGGCGAGACGCAAGGGTTCGGTCCGGGCTCGCTGATCCCGAGCCCATTTGATCCCAGGCTGATCCTGCGCATCGCGCCGGCGGTGGCCAAGGCTGCGATGGAGTCCGGCGTCGCGACGCGGCCCATCACCAATTTCGACGAATACACAGCGCTGCTCGAGCGCTTCGCCTTCCGCTCCGGCCTCGTCATGAAGCCGATGTTTGCCAAGGCCAAGACCCAGCCGGTGCGCGTGATCTATGCCGAAGGCGAGGACGAGCGTGTGCTGCGCGCCACGCAAGTGGTGCTGGAGGAAAACCTGGCGCGCCCGATCCTGGTCGGCCGTCCGTCGGTCGTGGAGGCGCGCATCAAGCGCTTCGGCCTCTCGATCCGCGCCGGCAAGGACTTTGACCTCGTCAATCCCGAGGACGATCCGCGCTACCGTTCCTACGTGCAGTCCTATGTCGAGGTCGCTGGTCGCCGCGGCGTGACGCCCGATGCGGCCCGCACCGTGGTGCGCACCAACAACACGGTGATCGCCGCGCTCGCGGTCACGCGCGGGGAAGCGGACGCCATGCTCTGCGGCGTCGAAGGACGCTACATGAGCCACCTGCGCCATGTTCGCGAGATCGTCGGTTTCTCGCCCGGCATCAGCGACTATGCGGCGCTGGCTCTGCTGATCACCAGCAAGGGTGCCTTCTTCATCGCCGACACGCAGGTTCGCCCCAATCCGAGCGCGGAAGAGCTCGCCGAGATCGCCTCGCTCGCCGCGGTCCACGTCCAGCGCTTCAACATCAAGCCAAAGATCGCCTTCGTCTCGCATTCGGATTTCGGCAGCTACGACACCGATTCCTCACGCAAGATGCGCCTGGCGACCCAGCTTCTGAAGGATAAGCATCCGGAGATCGAGGCCGACGGCGAAATGCAGGGCGACACCGCACTCTCCGCAACTGCGCGACGGATGGTGCTGCCGCATTCCAAGCTGGAAGGCGAGGCCAACATCCTGATCATGCCGACCCTGGACACCGCCAACGTCGCCTATCAGATGATCAAGTCGCTGGCGGACGCGTTGCCCGTCGGCCCGATCCTGGTCGGCCCGGCGCGCCCCGCACACATCCTCACCCCATCGGTGACGGCGCGCGGCATCCTCAACATGACCGCCGTCGCGGTGGTCGAAGCGCAGGAGCGCGCGGCCCGGCAACAGCCGACGCTTTTTACCTAGTTGCTCCGCACTCCCTCGACGTCTTTCGGAGGCGCTCGCACCGCAAACTCGTCATGCCCGGGCTTGACCCGGGCATCCACGTCCTCTCGCGAGGCAAGTCCTGGATGGCCGGGTCAAGCCCGGCCATGGCGCCGAGAGAGTTGCGACCATCACACTGCCCTGGTTCGATTCCGCCAGGGAGTGCCAATCTTTGAATTACTTTCAGTTCTCCATTTCCACGTTTGTAAACCGGCGCACGACTCTTCATAATCCGGAGGCGCGTTCCGCGCTCTGCGCTTGCCAAGAGGCCGATCATGCCAGCGTTCGTGACTTTTGGGCGAATTCTGTTCGCCGTGCTGTTCATCTACACGGGCGCGACCAAGCTCTTTGCCATCCAGGCGACGGCCGACTTCATCGCCAGCAAGGTCGTGGTGCCCGAAATCGTCGCGCCCTACGCCAAGCAGGTCGAGACCGCGACCGCGATGACCACGCCGCAGCTGCTGGCGATCGCGGTCGGCGGGCTCGAGATCATTGCCGGGCTGATGATCGCGCTGAATTTCGGTGCGCGGTTCTTCGCGATGCTGATGATCATCTACGTCGCGGTTGCGACCGTGCTGTTCGACGACTTCTGGAACCAGACGCCGCCCGAGAATGCGACGATGGTGGTCGACGCGCTGAAGAACCTCTCGATCATCGGCGCCTTGTTCATGCTCATGGGCTACGGCCGCATCACGCGTCCGGCCGAGGCAGCCTACGGCGACGTGTAGCGATCAATCGGTGCTCGGGGGCGCGATCTCGCGCATCCATCGGGAGATCGTCGCACCGTTCGTTGGATCAGTGCCACGCTGCATGCCAAGCAATGCGGCCTCGCGGGCGGCGCGCGGCGTGATGCCATAGGCTGCCTTGAAGGAACGCGCGAAATGCGCGTCGGTGCCGAGCTGCCAGCGCCGCGCGACCTCGCTGATCCGCGGGCCGCGCGCTCCCGAATTGGCGAGGTCGAAGAAGGCGCGGTGCAGCCGCCGGCTGCGGATGTACTCCGCGATACCTCCGACCGGCGCAAACAGCCGGTACAGCGAGGCGCGGGACAGGCCGAAATGGGCGGCGATCGAGGTCGCCGACAGATCCTCGCTGGCGAGGCCAGCCTCGATATATTGCCGGATCCGCATCAAGGACGGGCTTGCGGCGACGGCATGGTCGCTATCAGCCTCGCCACGATCGAGCTCGTTGCGCAGGCAGGCGGCCAGCAGCGAGACCGTGCCCTCGACCACCGATTGGCATTCGTCGAGGCTCATGCGCGGCGCAAATTCAAAGAGAGCCGTGAGATGCCCCGCCAGAAGTCGTGCGATCACGCTGCTGCCCGGCAGCACCAGGCCATGCAAATCATCGACCCGCAGCAGATGACTGCCGAACATCGGGCGCGGTACGACCAGCGTGACATTCTCGAACGCGGTTGCTCTGGTCTCCAGGGTCTGGGCCAGGTCGAATAGGCAGATGTCGCCGGCGTGCACACGGACCGGACGGTCGCCTGCGAGACCATCGAAGCCACCCCTGAGATAGAGCTGGAGGATGATGTGGTCGACGCCGCTGCGCGCGATCGTCTCCGGCGTGCGGCGGAAGCGCTGGCCGCTGGCCCGGCTCAGTCCGATCAGCACCGGCCCCATGGCGTAGGAGCTGATGTCGGCACGGAACGGGCCCGGTTCGCCGGCGGCGAGCTGGTCGACGTCGAATAATGTGGCGACGGCTTCCCGCCACGCCGCGACATTCGCATCGGATTCCATCTGATCGGCAGTGAAGCCGAAGGCCGGCAACAAGGATGAAATCGAAGCTGCATCGCCTGTCAGTCCGGAGGCGGCTTTCGGACCCGCCGTCGGGCAGTCGTCGCTCATGGTGGCGTGGTCGTGTCTCGATCGTCGTAAAGGGCTGGAGCAGGGGTCCCGGGTCCGTGGGGTATAGGGGGATCTCCCGCAGAGGGAAAGTCGGTTCGTTCGCGCACAAATCCCGCCGTCTCGGGGCGGTCGGCGGCCGGTGAGGCTATCCGCCACGGTGTAAAGCCGCCTCGACTTGAGCTTTTGTCTCAGTCTTTTGATGCGGTGTTTCTCGCGCGCCGGCTCGTCTTGACGCAGCGCCACCGACGTTGGTTATAGCGCCACGACCGCCGTCGGGGCCGATTACCGGTTCTCGGCCAATATGCTAGCCGGCTTTGTGCTGGCCGGCGGCGGGACCAATTTGCCGTGACAGGCGAGAAACATACTCGATGGTACCTAGCCACCGGTACTGTGCATGGGGTTGATTTTCGAGTTTTAGTTTGAGCCCCTGGCCGGGCTCCAGGGCGTCACGGTCACCCCATGGGCCGCGTCGAGCAGATAGGAGGCGCCCGGCTTCAGTCCGTGCGACGCCAACACCTCATGCGGGGTCCGCGCCGGCACGCCGACGAAGCAGCCTTCGCCGCCGGGCAGGCGCACCTGCGGGGCTTCCGATAGCCAGAACGTGTCGTAGCGGTCCATGAACAGGTCGAACACGACGGGACCGCCGATGATGGCGACCATGCCGGAGGCGACATCCGCAAAGGCGCAGGCCTCCTCGAAGCTCGCATGCTGCGGATTCCACAACGTCGCGTTCGGCAGCTCCGGATCGACAGTCAGCGCCTTGATCTTGCGGGTTAGGATCAACCGCTTGCGCTTCGGTGAGTTCGGCTGCTGCTCATGCGAGTTGCGGCCGTGCACGATCAGCGCGGCACGATCGAGCGCCTGCTCGAAGAACAGCTTGTCGCCCTCGAACTTCAGGCTGTCGGGCATGACGCGACCCGCGTCGGCGAGCATGCCGTCCGCCGAGACGATGACATAGCCTTCGATGCGGAAAGACAACGGCCGTCTATTCGGAAACTGTCGTCACCACGGAATTGACCGGGCGCTGGCTCACCGTCGGCAGCTTGACGTCCTTGAGCAGCTCCTGGTCGTATTCGGGCAGCGTCGATGCCGGGAATTTGGCACGCATCGCCACCACCTTGTAGCCGCCCGCCTTCAGCCGCTTGAGCAACTCGGGCAGGGCCTCCGCCGTGTGCTTCTGGAAGTCGTGCATCAGGATGATGCCCTTGCCCTTGGCGTCGAGCTTCTTCATCACGGTCTCGATCACCTTCTCGGGCTTGGAGGCCTTGAAGTCGAACGAGTCGATATCGCAGGAGAAGATCGCGGTGTTGCGGTTGCCGAGATAGGTGACCATCTCAGGCGGATGCTGGAGCGCCGGGAAGCGGAAGAACGGTGAGGGCGAGATGCCGCCGAGCGCCCATTTCACCGCGGACAGTCCCTTCTCGATCTCTTCCTTGCGCTGCGCTTCGTTGAGCTTCTTGTTGTTGAGATTGGCGTGCGACCAGGTGTGGGTGCCCACGGTGTGGCCGGCGTTGTAGACCTGCTTCAGAATCTCCGGCTCGTAGGTCGCATGCTTGCCGATCGAGAAGAAGATGCCGGTGGTGCATTCATCGGCAAGCGCCTTCAGCACCGCGGGCGTGTTCTTCGGCCAGGGGCCGTCGTCGAAGGTCAGCACCACCTCCTTGTCGCGCAGGAAGTCGAGCTCCTTGAAATGCTCGAAGCCGAAGCCGGGACCGCCGGTGGTGTCGATCTCGACGGTCCGGGCGACGCCGAGCGCGCCCGGCGTGTTGCAGGCCGCGCGGGCCGGCTGCGGCGCCTGCTTGGGCGGAGGCGGATTGACGAAGCCGGCTGGCGCGGCGGCTGCCGGCGGAGCCGCAGCGGGCGCCGCGGCCGCAGTCGCCGCCGGTGCGGCCTGTGTCGCGGCTGCGGGCTTTGCGGCCGGCGTCTGCGACCATGCTGCGCCGGTCATCGCAACCGACATTGCACTTGCCAAAATCAGTCCTGCCGCGACACGCATGGTGTTGTCCTCGAGATTGATCCCGTTGTTCCGCCGCCGCTTTTCACCTGCGGCAAAACCATCCTGCCCCAAACCATCCTAGCCTAGATGGTGGGCCATCGCCATTGCAACGGCTGTTTGGCACCTCGCCACAATTGTGCCCAGCCTGCTTGGGCACGCCTCGCGTCAACTGTCGGCCAGCGCCCGGGCAATGGCCGTCTTGACTCGCGTATCAGCCGGTTCGACCGCGGACGGAAAGACCTCGGCGATATAGCCGTCGCGGCCGATCAGATATTTGTGGAAGTTCCAGCGCGGAACTTCCCGCGGTCGCGCTTCGGCGGCCCATTTGTAGAACGGATGCGCCTTTGCTCCCACCACGATGGTCTTGGCAGCGACCGGGAAGGTAACACCATATTGGTGATGCGCGGTCTCCATGATCTCGCTGCTGCCACCGGGCTCCTGGCCGCCGAAATCGTTGGAGGGCACACCGATCACGGTGAGCCCGCGGGCGCGAAACTCGTTCCAGAGCTCCTGCAGGCCGGCATATTGCGGCGTGTAGCCACAGAGCGAGGCCGTGTTGACCACCAGTAGCGGCTTGCCGGTGAAAGCGGCGAGGCGGATGTCGTCGCCAGACAGAGCGGGGAAGGAGAAGGCGTAGGCCGCGATCCGGCTCATGCCGCCATCAGCGAACGCGCGCGTCGCCGGCGTTAGCATGCCGGCCAGTGCCGCGGTGAGCATGGCCCTGCGGTTCATCATGACGGTATCCCCCGAAATGATCCGGCCGGATGTTACTCCGCCGGTGCAACCTGCCTCGTCAACACCGCGTTATCGGAATCCGCTTCGCTCAAAAACGCTTTAGTACAGACGGACGATGAAGTCGGTGCCTTCGCCGGTCTCGCCCTGGTTGATGCCCTGGTCGGAAACGATGATGGAGCTGCCTGAGGTCAGCATCTCGTTGATCTTTGCCATGGTGTCGGCGGGGATGGAGATGCGGTCGAGGGCTTCGGCCGGACTATCGGGGGCGACCACGGCCTTGGTGGCAAGAGGCTTGGCCGCGACGGGGATCACGGCGGCGCCGCGCTGGCGGCCGGTGAGGCGGCCGTCGTCCTCGCGTGCCGCGGAACGGGCAGAGACGGGCAGCGACACCACCGACCAACGCAGCGCGTTGGAATCGGTCTTGTCGAGCTCCGCGGTGAAGATGTGCGTGCCGAGCGGACGGTCGTCCGTGGCAATGGTGACCGGCACTTCGAACAGCGGCGCAAAATTCTGCCGCACGTAGAGCTTGGAATCCTTGCGGCTGATGAAGACGGCGATCTGGCCGGCCCGCTTGGGCGCTTCCGGCTTTGCGGCCGGGGCTGGGTCGGCCATGCGGCTCTCGTCCTTCTTCGCCTCGGGCGAGGCGGCGGGCGCAGGCGCCGATGCATCGGGTGCCTTCGCGGCTTCCGTCTTGACCGGCTCGGGCTTGACGGTCTCGACCTTGTCGGCGGGCTTGTTCTCGTTCGCCGGCGTGACGGCGTCGGATGCTTCGGCCGTCATTGTCTTGTCGACCGGGGCAGCGGCTTCTTCGTGGGGCGCCGCATTGCCCGTCGTCACATCCGACATCACGATGTGGCCGACGGAGGCGCGCAGCTCGAGCACGCCGTCGGCGCTGGCCGTCTTGGTCTCGGCGGGCTTGGTCTCGGCGGCTTTGGTCGGCGCCGCGCCCTTGTCCGCCTTGTCGCCGGCATTCGTCTGCGGCTCGAGGTTGGCGGTGGGCTGCGGGGGCACGCGGACGGAGGCGAGCAGGGGATGGGAGAAGCTGTGCGGGCTCATCTCGCCGGGCGCAACGATCACGCGCGCACCCATCTTGGTCCAATTCCACATCTTCACGGCGAACGCCATCGGCATGCGGATGCAGCCATGCGAGGCCGGATAGCCCGGCAGCACGCCGGCATGCATGGCGACGCCGGACCAGGTGATCCGCTGCATGTACGGCATTGGCGCGCCGCTATAGATGTTGGAGTGGTGGAATTTGTGTTTCTGGATGACGCTGAAAACGCCCATCGGGGTCGAATGGCCCTTCATGCCTGTCGACACCGGTGATTCCGCGAACACGCCGTTGCTGTCGTAGATCGTGACCTTCTGCCGGTCGATCGAGACGACGATGACCAGCGGCCCTTGTGGCTTCGCACCTGCTTCCTTTTCGGCGACGACCCCTTTCCTTCCGGTCGCGCTGCGCTTCTGCGGCTTCTGGCGCGGTATCTCGGGATGCCGCTCCTGCCGGGCGTAATAGGATCCGTCGGAATAATCCGTCCAATAATAGAATGCCGCGTCTGCCTGGCTGGTCGCGCCGATCGCACTCGCCGCCGTCAAGATGGCGACCTGCCAAAGCCGCGCCGGCTTGGCAGGAAAACCCGACCCGTTCACGCTGTTCATCCTCGAATCCATCATCCAATCAGGCGTTAGTGTCGCAGAGGGGATACGCGTTCACCAGCAAGGCGGTTCTGCCGTCAGCTACATTTGTTCAAGACGTAGCAAAAAAGCCTCACGGAGCGGTAAACGGCGGCCGCGTCCGGCTGTCCGTCGTCTTCCTGAGCGGCCGCCGCATGCCTACATTGCGGGGACTTGTTACCGGAGACCTTCATGTCATCTCGTTTCCTCGGCCTTTCCGGCATCCGCTTGAAAGGATTCGCTTTCTTCCTGCTGGCGCTGGCTGTGCCGGCCGCGTCCGCTCAGGCCGCCGACGAGCCTGATCTGATCTTCCGTCGCTCCACCGTGTTCAAATGGATGAGCCCGAACGACAAGCTCGCGACCTATGGTCTCGACGATCCCGAGGTCGAGGGCGTCGCCTGCCATTTCACGGTACCGGAGAAGGGCGGCTTCAAGGGCTGGTTGGGTCTTGCCGAGGAGGTCTCGGATATTTCGCTGGCCTGCCGCCAGGTCGGCCCGATCAAGTTCAAGAACAAGATGGAGCAGGGCGACGATATGTTCCGCCGGCGCCGTTCGCTGTTCTTCAAGAAGATGCAGATCGTGCGCGGCTGTGACGCCAAGCGCAACGTGCTGGTCTACATGGTCTATTCGGACAAGCTGATCGAGGGCTCGCCGAAGAACTCGACCTCGACGGTGCCGATCATGCCGTGGGGACCGGCGGACGCAAATGTCGAGAAGTGCGGGGAGTTCTTCACGCAATGACGCGTTGCGTCACTCGGCGACAAGGGCGCGGCTCGCCTGCGATTTGACGAGATGCGAGCCGGTCAGCCGTACAAATGCTTGCGGCGCGGCCTCGAAGCCGCGGCCGGACTGCAGTGACATCGCGCCAGCCGAAGCGACGCGGCTGGGTCGTTGATTTCCGCCGTCCGTCCGTTGGTCCGCCTCGCGCGGCGTTGCGCGATCTTGCACCATCAATGCCATCCCTCGACTGAACGCGCCTCGTGAGCTGCGCGTCTTGATTTCGATGGCTTGGGTCGCAGCAGAAGCGCCCTCGGTTCGACAGGACCCAACCTTCGTTTGTCCGCCTCTTCAGCAGAAAAACGTAAAATGCGTGTGAAGCGCGTGAGGCGGGACCATGACGGCGGCGGCGCGGACGCGTTTGCGCAGCGGAACAGGAACCTGCCAGCCTACTTTGAACTCCTGCGCGACCGACCTGAAATGATTGGCAATTTTCGGGAATTGTGTCGTCGTCCCGGACCGGACGAAACAATTCTCCCGCAGGATGAAACCATTTTGCGCTTTTCGCGCATCACGCGCGAAACCGCTCATGGTTATCAGCTTCCCAACAACGAACGGCGGTACCGCCTGCCACGGAATTCGGAGACAAGTCCATGCGCGCGCTCAGCTTCATCCTCGCGTTCGGGTTCGTGATCGCCAGTTCCTCCTTCGCGGGCTCGCCGGATGGCAATCTCCCCGGCGTTGGTACCTTCCAGTACAGCGGCTCGCCGATCAACACCACGACGTCCCAGCCGATCGTGGTCGCCGCGCAGTTCTGATCGATAACAAGAAGATCAGCCGATAAAGGCCGTCATGCTCTTTCGAATTTGCGCTGCTGCGTTCGTATCTGTTCTGGCGATCAGCGCCGCCCAGGCGCAGGTACGTGCGCCCTCCAGGTTGCCGGATCCCCGCAGTGAGTTCGTCCGGCAGTGTGCGCCGCGCATGCTTGGGCGGTGGGAACATCCGGAGGAGGTCTGCGGCTGCCTGCACGACCACGCTGCGGCCGCCGTCGAGGACCGCGACCTGCGCGAAGCGCTGTTGCGTGGCATCAGCGAGACGGGTGTGCCCACCATCGAGACCGACTGGGTGCCGGCTTCCAAGCAAGGCGAGATCGGCGAGACCTTCACCAAGATTGCAAAGCCGACGTTGCAGTGCATGTTCGATCCGGCGAAGCAGTAGTTATTTCGTTTTCGGACCGTAGCGTTGCACGCAAGTCGTGCTGCGCACGACGCCTTTGTCGGACATCTTCGCCCCGCGCACTTCCTTGACCTGTCCGGCGGGACAGGTTCCGTCATCCACTTGCACGCGCTGACCGAGCTTGAGATCGACGATGTCCTGCTCGCGTCCGACCGTCGCGGCGTGCGCCGTCGCGGCAAGCGCGATGGAGATCAGGAGGGAAAGGCAGGTCGCGCGGCGGAACGGCATGGTGAAGGGCCTCGGCATCGAGCCACAATGTAGGGACTGGCCGGCGATTCTCATAGTGAACATTCGTCACGCGCGCCGGGTCGCCCTGACTCTCGTGCGTAGGGCTGCGCGGGATTCTCGCGCCAGCCGTTCGGCGGAGGCGACGAGCTGCGGAACCGCATGGCCGGAAAATCCCAGCACGAAACCGGCTAGTGGGCGGGCGCGCGCATAAGTGTCGGCCAACAGCCAGCCTTCCGCGCCGGCCGTTTGCCTGACAAGCGCGGCCACCGCCGGGTCGACCGACGGATCGAACCGGGCGACGAGATGCAGGCCCTGCGAGGGGACCGGCACCGAAAGCGCGCCATCGGATTCGGCTTCCAGCGTTTCGGCCAGCGCATCGCGCGCCTCGCGATAGAGTTTCCGCACGCGCTTGAGGTTTGCGGCGAAGGCACCGGAATTGAGCATGTCGGCGACCGCGCCTTCCATCAGCGTGCCGGGGAAGCGGTCGAGCGCGGCCCGCGCAGCTGTCACGTCCGCGATGAGCCGTTCGGGCAGGGCGCAATAGCCGATACGCAGGCCTGGAAACAGCGTCTTGGCGAACGTGCCGAGATAGATCACGCGCTGCAGACGATCGATCCCGGCAAGCGACATCAGCGGTGCGCCGTCGTAGCGGAACTCGCTGTCGTAGTCGTCCTCCAGCACGAAGGCGCTGGCTTGCTTGGCCCAGTCGAGCAGCTCGAGGCGCCGCGACATCGACATTTGAACGCCGAGCGGAAACTGGTGCGACGGCGTGACATAGGCCGCGCGTGCGTCGGATGCCGCGGTGCGGCCCTTGGCAACACGCATGCCGTGCTCGTCGACGGGAACGGGCACGGCGCGATAGCCGCAATGCGCAATGGTCTGTCGCGCGGCGGGATAACCCGGGTCCTCGCACCAGACCTGGTCGCCCGCCTTCAGGATCGCGCTCAACACGATGCGCAGCGCGTGCAGGGTGCCTGATGTCAGCATGATCTGATCGGGATCGCAGCGCAGTCCGCGCGCCGACAGCAAATGATCAGCAATCGCCGCGCGCAGCTCGCGGCTGCCGCGCGGATCGCCGTAATGCAGGTGTTCGGTCCCGAAGGCGCGCATGCGCCGGCCGACGAAGGCGCGGAAGCGCTGCACGGCGCGCTCGTCGATGTGGGTGCAGCCGAGCGAAAACGCGCCTTGCCTCGGCGTTTCGACCACCGCCTTGGGCTTGTTCGGCTCGGCCGCGCGCGCAGGGATGCGCGCAGCGACGAACGTTCCGGAGCCGACGGTGGCCTCGGCAAAGCCGTCGGCGATCAGGCGCTCATAGGCGGTCACGACGGCGTTGCGCCGAAAGCCGGTCTGCTTGGCCAGCGTGCGTGACGGCGGCAGCGGCTCGCCGGGCTTGATGAGGCCGGAGACGATCATCTCGCACAAGGCCTGATAGAGCCGGTGCGCGGCGGAGGCGCCCGCCGTGACGTGCGGGCCGGTGAGGTCGAGCGGCAGCTCGGTCTTGGCCGGCGAGGGGCCGGAATTGGTCGGAATTTTTTGCATAGAATTGGAACTATCGCAGACCAAATGCGCCGCTACAACTGCCCCTGATCCTTCCAGCCACAGCAGGAGCGGCCGTGAGTCAGACCGAGACCAATTCCTATCCGACATCGGCGCGCAACCAGGTGAAGCGCCGCCACGATCGCGGCTTCTACGACCACGAGACGGTTCATCGCATCCTGGATTCCTCGATGCTGTGCCATGTCTCCTACGTCATCGACGGCCAGCCCTATTGCACGCCGACCTTTTTCTGGCGTGAGGGCACCAAGCTCTACTGGCACGGCTCGAGCGCCAGCCGGATGCTGCGCAACCAGACCAAAGGCGAGCGCGTGTGTCTTACCGTCGCCCATCTCGACAGCCTCGTGCTGGCGCGCTGCGGCTTCAATCACTCCGCCGATTATCGTGCCGTGATGGCGTTCGGCACGGCCTATCTCGTCACTGATGCGGACGAAAAGGAGCGCGCGGTGATCGCGATGGTCGACCGCTTCTTCCCGGATCGCACCGCGAGCCTCAGGGCCAGCAACACGCAGGAGATCAAGGCGACGTCGTTCATCGCGATGGAGATCGAGGAAGCCTCGGCCAAGATACGCGCCAAGGGTGTCGCCGACGACGACGAGGACTATGCGTTGCCGATCTATGCCGAGCGCATCCCGGTGCGCACAGTGCTCGGCGCGCCCGAGCCGTGTCCGCGCCTGCTGGATGGGGTGACGCGCCCTGCGACGCTCGATGGCTACTCCGAAGGCCGACTGCTCGAAGATGCATTGCGGGATGCATATTTTGTGGAGTACCCGAACGGCTGAAATCGGCTAGCTTGCGCACTCCTTGGGACCATTGGAAATGCCTGGAGTTGCCTGATGAATGCCGAAACGCAGCAGAGGATTCTCGACGCCGTCGATGCCGGCTTCGAAGCCCAGCTCGCAACCACGCGCGACTTCGTCGCGATCCCGTCGACCCGCGGGGCGGAGGGGCCGTGCCAGGACATGATCGGCGACCTCCTGCGCGAGCGCGGCTACGAGGTCGACGACTGGCACATCAATGTCGACGATCTCAAGGACCTGCGTGGATTCGGCCCGATCGAGCATGATTTTTCGAAGGCGCGCTCGGTGGTGGGCACCTACCGTCCGCAAACGAACGGCGGCAAGTCGCTGATCCTACAAGGCCACTGCGATGTGGTACCTGCAGGCCCCCTGGAATTGTGGGAGACGCCGCCGTTCTCGCCCGTCATCAAGGACGGCAAGATGTTCGGCCGCGGCGCCTGCGACATGAAGTCGGGCACCATCGGCGCGCTTTATGCGCTGGATGCGATCAAGGCCGCCGGCTTCAAGCCGACGGCGCGAATTCACTTTCAGTCCGTGATCGAGGAGGAGAGCACCGGCGTCGGCGCGCTCTCCACGCTCCAGCGTGGCTATCGTGCGGACGCCTGCTTCATTCCGGAGCCGACCGGTGGCAAGATGGTGCGCTCACAGGTCGGCGTGATCTGGTTTCGCCTGCGCGTGAAGGGACATCCGACACATGTGGCCTTCGCCGGCTCCGGGGCCAATGCGATCATGGCCGCCTATCACCTGATCCAGGCGCTGCAAAAGCTCGAGATCGAATGGAACGAGCGTGCCAAGGCCGATCGGCACTTCAAGACGCTCAACCATCCCATCAACTTCAACCCCGGCATCATCAAGGGCGGCGACTGGGCTTCCAGCGTGCCGGCCTGGTGTGATGTCGACTGCCGGATCGCAGTGTTGCCGGGCTGGTCGATCGCCGATCACCAAAAGGAGATCATGGCCTGCGTGGCGGCCGCGGCGCGCAATCACCGCTTCCTCGCCAACAATCCGCCTGTTGTCGAATGGTCGGGCTTCCTGTCGGAAGGCTACGAACTGACTGACGCCGCTGCGGCCGAGGCCGCTTTCGGCAAGGCCTTCAACAAGGTCTATGGCGGTGCAGTCGAAGACCTCGTCTTCACCGCGCTCACCGACACTCGCTTCTACGGCCTCAACGAGGGCATCCCGAGCCTGTGCTTCGGCGCCAGCGGCGGCGAGATGCACGGCTTCAACGAATATGTCGAGCTGGAGTCGTTGAAGAAGACGACCAAGGCGATGGCGCTGTTCATCGCGGAATGGTGCGGGCTGGAGAAGGCGTAGGCCTCTCCACCGTTATTGCGAGCGCAGTGAAGCAATCCAGCATCTCTCGGCGGTGGCAGCCTGGATTGCTTCGTCGCTGCGCTCGTCGCAATGACGGAGGGGGAACATCTCGCCGCCCTGTGCCCGAAACACGGGCTTCGCCAACTCCTTTAAGCTTAAAAGAAAGACTAGGATGGCGCGCGTCCCGGTGGCAGACTGGCGTCCGGTTCGTCGAACGAGTCCTCGGGAGCAACCATGCGCGATTGGGATGACGCTTATGCCAATTCGGCCCATATCCCGGGCTCGGACAAAATGCCGGCGCAATGGGCGGAGCGGGCTGCGGCCTACAGGGCCGGCCTGACAAATTTTCGCGGTGATATCGCCTATGGCACCGGTGAGCGCCAGAAGCTCGACCTGATCTCGCCCGATGGCGACAGCAAAGGTCTCGTCGTCTTCGTGCACGGCGGCTACTGGATGCGGTTCGATAAGTCGACATGGACTGATCTCGCCGATGGCGCGCGGCAGCACGGCTGGACGGTGGCGTTGCCGAGCTACACGTTGGCGCCTGTCGCGCGCATCTCCGACATCACCGCCGAAATTGCCGTTGCGATCGCCAAGGCGGCTTCACTCGTCGCAGGGCCGATCCGGCTTGCTGGTCATTCCGCCGGCGGCCATCTCGTCACGCGGATGCTGTGCGACGACAGCCGGCTGGAGCCGTCCGTCTACAGCCGGATCGCCGGCACGCTCTCGATCAGCGGCCTGCACGATCTGCGTCCGCTGCTCAAGACCAAGATGAACGAGACGCTACGCATGACGATGGAGGAGGCGGCGCTCGAAAGCCCGGCGCTGCATCTGCCGCGCGGGCATTCGCCTCTGACCGCCTGGGTCGGGGGCGGCGAGCGGCCCGAATTCATCCGCCAGTCGGATCTGATGGCCAATATCTGGACCGGCTTCGACGTGGCGACCCGCCTCGTCGTCGATCCCGGACTGAACCATTTTACCGTGATCGACGGACTGAAGGATCCGGCCTCGCCGATCACCGCACGCCTGATCGGCCTCGACTGATCCAAGCCGGGGACGATCGATCGAAAGGGCCTGCCCATGACGTCCAGCGATTACGATCCCGCCAGCGAAGGCGCCGAGACCGATTTCGCCCGCCGCATGTCCTACGGCGACTACCTCGCGCTGGATGCGATCCTCGGCGCGCAACATCCGCTGTCGGAAGCGCATGACGAGATGCTGTTCATCATCCAGCATCAGACCACGGAGCTGTGGATGCGCCTCGCCATCCACGAGCTCAGCGCCGCGCGGCGCGCCATCGCGCGAGACGAAGTGTCGCCTGCGATGAAGATGCTGGCGCGAATGTCCCGCATCTTCGAGCAGCTCAACAACGCCTGGGACGTGCTGCGCACGATGACGCCGAGCGAATACACGCGCTTTCGCTCACAGCTCGGACAGTCCTCGGGCTTTCAGTCCCGCCAGTACCGGCTGATCGAATTCCTGCTCGGCAACCGAAACCACGCCATGCTCAAGCCGCACGCGCACGACGTGGAGACGACGAAGCTGCTCGAGGCCGAACTCGCAACGCCAAGCCTCTATGACGAGGTGCTCAGGCTCGCCGACCGCAACGGGCTCAAGATGCCACCCGCAGTGCTGGCCCGCGATGTTCGCGAGACCCACAGCTTCAACGAAGGCGTGCTGCAGGCCTGGCGTGTCGTCTACGAGGCGCCGGAAACGCACTGGATGCTGTACGAGCTCGCCGAAAAGCTGGTCGACTTCGAGGACTATTTCCGCCGCTGGCGCTTCAACCACGTGACGACGGTCGAGCGCGTCATTGGCTTCAAGCGTGGCACCGGCGGCACCGGTGGAGTCAGCTATCTCAAACGCATGCTGGAGGTGGAGCTGTTCCCCGAGCTCTGGCGCGTGCGAACGATCCTGTAGAAATGGCTATGACCAGATATCGCGTCTATGACGACACCAAAGCTCTGTTCCATTTGCCAGACGGCGTGATCTACCTCGACGGCAACTCGCTTGGCGCGCTGCCCCTTGGCGTTGCCGAGCGCGTCAACCGCGTCATCACGGCGGAGTGGGGCAATGAGCTGATCCGCGCCTGGAACACCGCCGGCTGGTACGCCCAGCCGCGCCATCTCGGCAATCGCATCGCGCGGCTGATCGGCGCGGAAGCCGGCTCGGTGATGGTCGGAGACACGCTGTCGCTCAAGGTCTATCAGGCGCTCGCTGCCGCGCTCGACATGAACGCGTCGCGCAAGGTCGTGCTGTCGGACACCGGCAATTTCCCGACCGACCTCTACATGGCCGAAGGCCTGATCGCGACGCTGGGGCGCGGCCACCAGTTGCACCTGGTGGCGCCGCAGGAGATCGAGTCCGCGCTGTCGGAGGAGGTCGCGGTCCTCTACATCACCGAGGTCGATTATCGCACGGGCCGCCGCCACGACATGGCGGATCTGACCGCGAAGGCCCATGCGCTCGGCATCGTCACCGTCTGGGATCTCGCCCATTCCGCCGGCGCGCTGCCGGTCGATCTCGCCGGCTGCGGCGCCGATTTCGCGGCCGGGTGTACCTACAAATATCTGAACGCCGGCCCGGGCGCGCCGGCCTTCCTCTACGTTGCGCCGCGCCACGCCGACGGCGCGCGCGCTGCGCTGTCGGGATGGATGGGCCACGCCAAGCCCTTCGCATTCGAGCTTGGCTATGCCGCCGCGGGCGGCGTCGAGCGCATGCGCGTCGGCACGCCGCCGGTGCTGGCCATGGCGGCGCTGGAGGCCTCGCTCGACATCTGGGACCGGGTGGATATCGGCGAAGTCCGCGCGCGCTCGCTGGCGCTCGGCGATCTCCTCATTGCGGAGGTCGAACGCCGCTGCCCGTCGCTGAAGCTGGTGACACCACGAGCCTACGCGCACCGCGGTTCGCAAGTCTCCTTCGCCTTCGAGGGCGGTTACGCCGCGATGCAGGCGCTGATCGCCCGCGGTCTCATCGGTGATTTCCGCGCGCCTGACATCATGCGCTTCGGGATCACGCCGCTCTACATCGGCGAGAGCGAGATCATCCGTGCAGCCGGGATCATCGAGGAGGTGATCGCGGGCGAGGTGTGGCGACGGCCGGAATACCAGGTCGTGAACGCGGTGACGTGAGGACCGTGTCGGTTCTAGCGCAGGGATCTTGGGGGCGCGCCGATGTCAGCACGGCCATTACCTCGGACGTCATTGCCTTGCTGCGCAAAGCAATTCACGCTGAGACGACAAGGAATTGGGAGAACGTCTGATGACGCCGCTTGAGAAACTTAAAGCGATGAAGATGCCGTTTGCCGAGCTCAAGGGCGTCGAGTTCATCGAGGCCGAGAAGGACCGCGTGGTGGCGCGGATGACGGTTCGGCCCGATCTCTGCACGCTGCAGCACACCATCCATGGCGGGGCAGTGATGGCGCTGGCCGATTCCGTCGGTGCGGCTGCGACCGTGATCAATTTGCCTGACGACGCCAAGGGGACGACCACGCTGGAGAGCAAGACCAATTTCATCGGCGGGGCCAAGGAGGGAACCACCATCATCGCCACCGCGACCCCGGTCCATCGCGGCCGGCGGACCCAGGTCTGGACCACCAGGCTGGAGACCGCGGACGGCAAGCTGGTGGCCGTCGTCACCCAGACCCAGCTGGTCCTGTAAGACCACGGGGCTTTGATTTTGTTAACGAATTAGTCGTCCTCTGTGCCTCTAACTTGGGCAGGTCCTCGCCTTGCAAAACATGCTGCGATGCACAATATAGGGGGCCTAGGGATTCGAACGCCTCCTCGAGGGACACCAAGAGGAGTTTTGACGTGGTACTTGAAGAGACCGTTCGCACCGTTCCGGGCTACGTGCGGACCCTGATCCAGCAGGAAGAATTGCCGCTCCTGCGCGATCATCTGCTGAGGCTCGATGCCGGAAGCCGGCACGATCGTTTCAACGGCTTTCTCGACGACAGCTTTATCGAGCGTTACGCCGCCCGCTGCGCCGACGACGGCACCGTGATCGTCGCCTACATCGTCGACGGCGTGGTCCGCGGTGCCGCCGAACTGCATCCGCCGGAAGAAGAGGCTTTGCCTGAAGTCGCCTTCAGCGTGGAAGGCTCCGCGCGGCGCCAGGGTGTCGGCACCGCGCTATTCCGCCGTCTGATCGCGGAGGCGCGCTGGAAAGGCTACAAGCGCCTGCGCATCACCACGGGTGCGGAGAATCACGCGATGCGGGCGCTCGCCAGAAAGTTCGGGGCGCATCTGGCTTTCCGTCATGGCGAATCGACCGGCACGATCGATCTCGCCAAGACGCCCGAAGCCGAGCTCGCCGATCTCGCGGCCTCGCCCTTCGCGGCCGGGCGCGCGCTTCTGAGCCTCAACTCGACCTGCTGGAAGATCATCTCCAGCATGTACGACAGCCGCGCGGCCTGACATCACATCGCGCCTTGAATCAAAAAGCGGACCGGCCTGGCCGGTCCGCTTTGCTATTTCAGGGCGTGAAACGAACCCTTCAGGTACCGGTGCGCTTGTCGTTGCCGAAACGGCGGACGACGCGGCGTTCGACCACGACGGAGCGCTGCGCACCCTGTTCGCCGGCGATCACGCGCGTCGCGGTGATGCGGCTGTTGCTGCGCGCCTGCTTCTTCACCTCGGCCTGCACGACATCGAGCGGCATCCCCATCAAGGCTGCGGCGATCTCGGCCTGCTGCGCCTGATCGTCGGTGATGCCGATGGCGGCAAAGATCGCCTCGTCCAGGGTGGGCGGATCGTGGCGGACGCGCCGCGTGCCGTACTTAGTATTCCAGTCTGCGCTCATGGGGGCCTCGTTTCGATTCTGGATACCTAGTGCCGCCTATGTTGCATTGCAATATGAAATTGGTGTGGCATCTCAGCTATTCACCGCTTGCATCGATCTCCCGTCAGGCGGTGATGGAGCACCTGCTTCGACCTCGATCCGCTGCTGCGGCCAGCGCTTCAGGGCGGCATGTCCGGCCTCGGTGAGCCCGTAGATCCCCCGGTCGGCCCGTTCGAACCAGCCATACACATTGTTAAGCAAGATCTTGCCGGCATCAGGACAGCGCTCGCGCAAGTCGCGCACGCGCCGCGGCCCGTCCGCGAGCGCGGAGGCGCAGGCCAGCGCCTGCTGCCGATAGGCCGTCATGATCGGCGCGCGGGTGCTGCCGCCGAGCGCGGGATCGCCCTGGCGGCGCTGGTGCTCGGCGACGAGGCGCGACCGCAGCTTCGGCTCGCGGCGCGGCGCCGCGGTCGGCGGCTTCACCAGCACCTCGACCTGGCCGCGATCGGTGACGCCGAGCATGCCGAAGCCGAGCCGGCGGCAGAGATTGCGATAGCGTGCATCGCTCTCGCGTCCCTTGCCGCGGATCGACATCTTCGCTGCGATCCAGACCTCATCGCCGGCCGGCGCGCGGTCGACGGCCTGAAGAATGAGCTCGAGGTTGAAGGCGAGCTTGAGCTCGCCGATCACGACGACCGGCGGATCGCCGGCGCTGAGGCCGACGAGATCGCAGCCACCGATCTCGCCCTTCACGGTGAAGCCGAGCTGTTCGAGGAAGCGTTTGACGGGCAGATAAAGCGCGGTTTCCACGGGAAGGTTCCGGAGGCGATGCTTCGATCTAAGAATCAGTTGCGGGCAGCTTAGAGCCTTCTGTGGTCCGATTGAATCAGAGCTGCCGCGCAAGACGAGGCGTTAAGGCCTTTACACCCGTCCGCACACTGGGATCAGCGCGCCGGTGATGCCGCTCGCGGCATCGCTGGCGAGGAACAGGATGACTTCGGCGAGTTCCTGCGGCGTCACCCATTTGGAGAAGTCGGCCTTCGGCATGTCGGCGCGGTTGGCGGCGGTGTCGATGATCGACGGCAGCACCGCGTTGACCGTGACCTTGCCTTTCCATTCGTTGGCGAGCGCCTCGGTGAGCCGGTGCACGCCGGCTTTCGACGCCGCATAGGGGCCCATGCCGGAGCCCGCCTGAAGGGCGCCCATGGCGCCGATATTGACGATGCGACCAGCCCGGGATGCTGCGAGATGCGGCAGCGCCGCGCGCGAGGTGTTGAGCGCGGTCAGGACATTCAGCGCGTGCATGCGCTGCCAGGTCTTGATGTCGCCGTCGCCGACGGTTTCGAACGCGAAGCCGCCGGCGATGTTGATCAAGGCATCGAGCCGGCCGAAATGCCTTGCCGCCGCATCGACCGCCGTCTTCGCCTGGGCCGCGTCCGACAGGTCGACGCCGCCGATCTCGATGTGGTCGGGCATCGCGGCGCTCTGTGAAGGCGCGTAGTCGATGCCAGCAACGCGCGCGCCGCGCGATCGTGCGATCTCCGCAACCACCTTGCCGAGCGCGCCTCGCGCGCCCGTTACGACCAGGACCTTGTCTTGCATCATCGTCTCCCGGCGCTGTGGCCTATGATTGCAGATAGCGCTCTTTCAGCGCGGCGCGCTCAGTTTCGCCGAGCTTGAGCCCCTCGCGCAAATAGGTTTCGAGATCGCCATATTCGCGACCGACAGCCTCAAAGGCGGCCGCGAGATACGATGCCTCGACTCTGCCGATGGCGTCGAGCACATCGGCAGGAAGCTCGGAGGCGCTTGATGCGTCGCGCTTGTAGTGCCGGTTGGTCAGGAGATAGTCCTCAGCGATGACGTCCTCGGGCACGCCGAGCGCATGCAGGATCAGCGCGCTGGCAAAGCCGGTGCGGTCCTTGCCGGCGGTGCAGTGAATCACCAGCGGCGCCCTGTCCTCCAGGAGATGGGCGAACAGGCTGCGAAAGCTGTGCGTGTTGTGGCGGACGTAGTTGCGATAGGACTCCCGCATCAGCTCGAGCGCGACCACCGCGGTCAGCGTGCCCTTCGCGAGCTCAGCGCGCAGCGCCGCGACGACGGTTGGCTCGATCGGCAGCGAATGCACCGTGATCTCCCTCACGACGCAGACGCCGGCCGCGCGCTCCTCCAGCCCGCGAAAATCGAATGCGCTTCTGACGCCCAGCGCGCGGACGATCTCGACATCGTCAGGGGTGAGCTGGCCGAGATGGTTGGAGCGGAAGATGTGTCGCCAGCGTGTGGTCCGGCCATCGGCGGTCGGATAGCCGCCGAGATCGCGAAAATTGCTGGCGCCCTGGAGGGCGAGGTGGCGGGCAGGGGAGTCCTTTAGGGAGGGGTCTTGCATGGGATCGGCTTGCGTTATGGTTCCAGCGGGCGCACGGCGGGCGTCCTTGAGATCTATTACAGGGGGCGATCATGGGCCGGCACAAGGCCATTGTTTTGACGATCACCATGCTGGCGGGTGGAATTTGCAGTGCACCGCAGGCTGATGCGCAGACGTTCCGGACCTATCGATGCGCGGATGGGACGCAATTCATCTTGGGATTCTATGAGCACGACAAGCGCGCCTTTCTCCAGATCGACGGCGAGCCGGTGACGCTCGCCAAGCGGCTGTCGGTCTCGGGCGCACGTTATTCGGGAGCTGGGGTCACGCTAAGAATTCCCAAGGCGGGGCTCACCACGGTGAAGCACCTGAGGCGGCCGGTCACGGCCTGCGCGGTGGTCGAACGGCCAGGGATCTAGCAGCGAGGCCAGCTGGAATCAAAAAGGGCCGAAACACCGTTGTTTCGACCCTCTTTCGACCGTCGCCAGCCGCTGGCACAAGCGCAGCGGCTTCGAACCAAGCACAGGCATCAGCGATCCCATTTCGGCTTGGCCTCGTCGACCGCGTCCTGGTGATACCAGCTCTCGCTGCAGATCGAGACGTTCGCGGGCAGCGAAGTGTGATCGGCAGGAAGGCGGGTCTCGCCATAGCGCCGTCCGGCGAGAGCCGCGCGGCCCCCGACCGGGAATTGATAGATCGTTGCCGATCCGTGACTCAGACCATTGTTCATCATTACGATTCTCCTTGGTCGAAGCGCCTTGGCCTCCATGGTGCGCCCGACTCGTTCGATTGTGGTTACCGGAATCCCCATATCGGCCGCGTCGCCCGGATTGGAAAGTGCTGAAAAGGAGATCAGTTGCCGCCCAATTTGTAGGCAGTTGAAGCTCTGCATCCCCGAAGGCACCCTGTCGGTGGGTAACGCGTAGGCCATTCCAAAGGTTGCTGAACAGGGGCGTAGGGCTTTGCGAAAATTTCCGGACGTTGATGCGCGTTTCATCGGCAACTTCCACGACCGGTCTGCCTGCTTCAGAATCAGGCGATTTTCTCGGGATTTTTGCGTTGCAGCTTCACGCGAAGGTGCGCGGCTATGACGCATGTCTCCGGGGGCGATCTGCCCGCGGCAGGGAGACGCCGGCTGCGGTGGAAAATCAGGCAACCTGCGGCCTTTTGGCACGCAAAATGCTTGTAAGGGGCCGGCCGATGATGGCCGGGTACAAACGTGCGGGGCTCTCAACCCCACCTTTCGCATCATCTACAGAGAGGCTCAATGACCAAGTATAAGCTCGAGTACATCTGGCTCGACGGATATACGCCGACTCCGAATTTGCGCGGCAAAACCCAGATCAAGGAATTCGCGTCGTTCCCGACGCTCGAGCAGCTTCCGCTCTGGGGCTTCGATGGCTCCTCCACCCAGCAGGCTGAGGGCCACAGCTCCGATTGCGTGCTGAAGCCGGTCGCCGTGTTCCCGGACGGCGCGCGCACCAACGGTGTGCTGGTGATGTGCGAAGTCATGATGCCCGACGGCAAGACCCCGCATCCCTCCAACAAGCGCGCCACCATTCTCGACGACGCTGGCGCCTGGTTCGGCTTCGAGCAGGAATACTTCTTCTACAAGGACGGCCGTCCGCTCGGCTTCCCGGAATACGGCTACCCCGCGCCGCAGGGGCCGTACTACACCGGCGTCGGCTACAAGTTCGTCGGCGACGTCGCCCGCAAGATCGTCGAAGAGCATCTCGACCTCTGCCTCGCGGCCGGCATCAACCACGAAGGCATCAACGCGGAAGTCGCGAAGGGCCAGTGGGAATTCCAGATCTTCGGCAAGGGCTCCAAGACCGCTGCTGACCAGATGTGGATGGCCCGCTACCTGATGCTGCGCCTTACCGAGAAGTACGGCATCGACATCGAATTCCACTGCAAGCCGCTCGGCGATACCGACTGGAACGGCTCCGGCATGCACGCCAACTTCTCGACCGCCTATATGCGCGAAGTCGGCGGCAAGGAATATTTCGAGGCGCTGATGGCTGCCTTCGAGAAGAACCTGATGGACCACATCGCCGTCTACGGCCCGGACAACGACAAGCGTCTGACCGGCAAGCACGAGACCGCGCCCTGGAACAAGTTCAGCTATGGCGTTGCCGATCGTGGCGCCTCGATCCGCGTTCCGCACTCCTTCATCAACAACGGCTACAAGGGATATCTGGAAGACCGCCGTCCGAACTCGCAGGGCGACCCCTACCAGATCGCTTCGCAGATCCTGAAGACGATCGCGTCCGTGCCGACCGACAAGAAGGCCGCGGCCTAAGATCCTCCCGGCTCGGGCTGGGGGGCTGGCCCGGGTTGGCTCACGATCCGCCGGAGCTGCAAGGCTCCGGCGGATTTTTTGCGTTTTGATGACGGCCGGTCCCGGGGTCTCTTGCGCACCTGACCGCGCCACACTTGTCCATCGCCTCCGAAAGCGGGATAGAGTGTCCAGGGACGCGCGCAGGGCCGGGGACACGGCTGGTGTTTGAAGGCTTTTACAAGGTGAGGTTTCAGCTCGGCGACGCCGTCGGCCGCAGCGTGATGCATGCCGGCAATGGCAAGATGCTGGGCGGCAACTCGGCCTTCGCCCATATCGGCACCTACGAGAAGACTGACAGCGGTGTCGACGTCGTGATCAACACCGTCCGCCACAATCCCGATCCAAGCTACCGCGCCATGGCGGGCACCGACGACGCCACTCTGCTCGCCAAGGGCTGGCCGGATGGCGATCTCTACCGATTCAAGGGCGAACTGAAGGAGCTGCCGGGCGTTCCGTTCCAGTCGGTAATGACGCCGATCAGGGACGACGAGACGCCGATCGCCGGCGGCATCGGCGAAGCCGGCATCACCGACGGCCTCTACTCCATCCATCTGCAGATGCTCGACGGTCTCGACCGCGGCCTCACCGGCGTGATGCTGCTCAAGGGTGGGCGCATTCTCGGCGGCGATGCGTCGTTCTACTATCTCGGCAGCTACACCGCCGCGAACGGCCGCTGGAAAGGCCAGATCCTCAACCAGGAGCATACGCCGGCCAAGGATGATCCGATCTTCGGCGGCCACGAGGTCGGCATCGGCTTCTCCGGCCGCTACGATGCGGAAGAGGCGGTGTTGGAGGCGACCGCGCTTGCCGGCAAGCGCAGCCTGCGCCTGACCGCCGCGCTCAAGCTGATGCATCGCCCCTGATCGTTGCGGGAACAGCTCATGGAAAAAATTCGCATGCTTTCGACGCTCGGCCTGATGGGCGCGATGCGGAGCCTGTCCTCCGCCTTCGAGACCGAAACTGGCATCCAGGTCGACGCCGACTTCGCGCCGACCCTGGCGCTGCTGAAGCGCTTGCGCGACGGCGAGGCCGCCGATCTCGTGATCCTCACGCGCGAGGGGCTGGACGAGGCGATTGCGGAGGGCCGCGTGCTCGCCGACAGCGCAGCCGATCTGGCGCGCTCCTATGTCGGCATTGCCGTGCGGGCGGGGCAGGCGCACCCCGACATCGGAAGCGAAGCGGCGCTGCGCAAGTCGCTGCTGGCGGCCCGGTCCGTTGCCTATTCGCGGCTGGGCGCCAGCGGCGTCTACTTCGCCGAGTTGATCGCGCGGATGGGGATCGCAGCCGCGATCAACGCCAAGGCCACCGTCGTCGAGCAGGGCTTCACGGCGCAGCGCCTCGTCAGCGGCGAGGCCGATCTCGCCGTGCAGCAGATCAGCGAGTTGAAGCAGGTCGGCGGCATCGAGGTGGTCGGCCCGATCCCGCATGATCTGCAAACGCCTGCCGTGTTCTCCGCCGGCCGCATGGCGAAGGCGTCGCACGCCGCCGCCGCCGACCGGCTGCTGCGTTATCTGGCATCGCCGGAGGTCGTTCCGGTGCTGCGCCAATCGGGACTGGAGCCTTGAATTTGCCGGAGCGAAGACGCAGCGTGGTGTCCATGCGGACTTTTCTCCTTGCCATCCTGCTCGCGCTCGCGGCGCCCTCGGCCGTGCATGCGCAATCGGCCGACCTCGTTCTGTGTGATCGCGTGGCAGCCGATCCCAGCGATCCCGACAAGCCGGCCGATGTGAGGGGCGTCGGCGAAATCGCGTCCTCCGACGTCGCGACCGCGATCAAGTTCTGCAAGCAGGCCGCGCCGTCCTCGCGCAGAGCCATGTTCGCGCTCGGCCGTGCCTATGCCGCCAATCGGCAGATCGGTGAGGCGCTCGCCGCCTGGCGCAAGGCGGCCGACAAGGGATCAAGCGCGGCCATGGTCGAGCTCGGGGTCGCCTACGCGACCGGCTCGGGTGTTGCCAAGGACGAAGCCCAGGCGCGCAAACTGTTCGAGAAGGCGGCGCAATCAGGCAATCCCCGCGGCGTCAGCAATCTCGCTGCGCTCGGCAGTGCCGGTGGCGCTGCGCCGGCCGATCCCGCGCAGGCGCGCGCGTTGCTCGGCAAGGCCGCCGAGACCAACGCGGAAGCGCAGTACCAGCTCGGCCTGATGCTTTCCGAAGGCACGGGAGGTGCCAAGGACGACGTTGCGGCGCGTGCGCTGTTCGAGAAGGCGGCCGCGCAAAATCATCCCGGCGCGCTGGAGCGGATGGGCGCCTTCGTGCAAGAGGGCCGCGGCGGGCCCAAGGACAAGGACGCCGCGAAGGCCTATTACGAGCGCGCCGCCGCGCTCGGTGATGAGGACGCGAAGAAGGCGCTGGAGCGGCTGCGCTGCCCCTATGCGATCAAGGACAAGCAGGGCAAGCTCGTCACCACGCTGTGCTTCTGAGCAGACCCGTCCGCGGCGGAACCTCTGTCGCGCCTATGCCGTTGATATCGCGACAAGATGGAGGCGCGACCATGATCCGCAAATTGGCATCCGGCGAATATCGTCTCTATTCGCGCAAGGTGAATCCCAAGACCGGCAAGCGCCGTAATCTCGGCACGTTCAAGAGCCGTGCGGCGGCCGAGAAGCACGAGCGCGAGGTGCAGTATTTCAAGCGTCACTGACGCCTGCAGGACGCCCGGCCCAACAAGAATGTCGAAAACAACCCCATGCACAGTAGGCGAGGCCCTGAAATCGCAGAAGAATTAGATGCCGCGGATTGGACGACATTGGTCCTGACCCGACCAGGCAAGACAGGGGCATGATGGCCTCGTGGCAGGGGGCCGTTCGGCAACTGCTCCTGCGCGGAAAAGCAGGATGGCCCGGCTGCGGCGGCAGTGCTAGGTAGCCCGCGATCCTTTTCTTGATTTTACGGGCTTAGTGCGTTGCTGGATGGACTCTACAAAGTTGAATACGGCGTCAACGATGCGTTCGGCCGCAGCATCATGTGCCTGCATGACGGCAAGATGCTGGGCGGCAATTCGGGCTTTGCGCATCTTGGCAGCTATGTCGAGCGCGACGGCGAGGTCTGCGCCGAGGTGATCACCGAGCGGCATAATCTCGATCCCAACTATAAGCCGCTGATGGGTGCCGATGTCGCCAGGATCGCAGCGCGCGGCAGGCTGATCGGCAACGAGATCCGTCTGCAGGGCGGCGCCGACACGATGCCGGGCGCCCATTTCTGGGCCAATCTCACGCGGCTCGATGATGGCGCGCTGCCGCCGCGTGGCACGATCGGGCAGGGCGGCATCGCCAACGGGCTCTATGGAATGAGCCTGCGCGCGCTCGATGGCGTCGAGGCCGGCCTCTCCGGCGTGATGTTGCTGATCGACGGCCGCATCCTCGGCGGCGACGCGTTCTTCTATTATCTCGGCTCCTATTCCTCGGCGGACGGCCGCTGGAAGGGCGAGATGCTGAACCAGGAGCATACGCCGGCGAAAGGCGAAAACCCCGTGTTCGGCGGCTTCGAGGTCGGGATCGGTTTTTCCGGGACGTGCACGGAGGCCAGTGGCGAGCTCGAAGGCATTGCGCTGGCGGGGAAGCGGAGCTTGCGGCTTCTGGCTTCGCTCAAGCTGATGCGGCGGGCGTAGAGCGCGGAATTCAGAACGTTGGACGCCCGTGGTCTATAGCAATCTTTGCGCCTCGTCCTCGTCAATCTCAGCAACTGGCGCCGTACCGGCACGCGCGAACCCGCGCGTCGTCCTCGCCAATGACGGGATGACTCGCTGCGGATGCGACTGCGCGTTGGCACGAAGCCTCGCCCGCATGATCCACTGATCCATTGGCCCGTTGAGCTATATTGCGGGCAGGGGGGAGCGGTGCAGATGGACGATCATCCAGTCCGAGCCACGTTTCGCGATGACGAAAGTGACGCGCCCCCTGCCGACTGTTTGTTGGCCGTCCTTCGTTCCGGTGATGGTATCAAATCCGGCAATAACCACCACTTCGTCACTGACCATTAGAATTTCCGAACTGTCGAGGGTGGCAGTCCGGGGTTTGTCGTTGTTTAGCGCTGCATCGAAATATCTGCGGATCTGCTCCGGCTTGGTGAGCACCTGCTTGCCGAAAGTCCCAATCATCAAAGCGTCTGGCGCATACAGCTTGCTGATTGCGTCCACGTCCGCATCGGTGAATGCCCTGCCCCACTTCTGAACGACCTGGTAAGCATCTTCCTTTGGTCCCGCATGCGCGAGTGAGAGCGACGCGACCAAGGCTGCTGCTGAAAGAATAGCTCGCATGAATGCCTCCTTCGAAACGGCGAATGGTAGCAGCCGATCACGCGCAGGGAAACCCGTCGGCACGAAAGCATTTGCTGATATTCCGCAACCCAGGGGCACTATCGATTCAGCAGCAGACTGCATTGTGTGCGTTCGAATGCGACTGTCCCGCTTCTTAGTGCGGTGCGAGACAATGGGCCGGATGCACTTCCGATGCGGCGCTATTTGCACGCGTCAATCGGATAGGGTTGACCGCCGCCAGTTCCTTCATAGACGCCAACAAAGACCTTGTTACCGCCCTTGCAACGCGCGACGCATTGCGGGATCTCGGCATTGCATTTGGCGGCGTAGCGCGCGGCTTGCGATCCTTGGCCGGCGGCCCACTCACGGCACTTGGCCGCTTGCTGCGTGCATGAGACGGCGTGTGCCGAAGAGATAGCAACCAATGTGGCCAGCGAGATACCTGCGACAGATGCGATCAGCTTGTTCATGATGCCCCTCCCTTAAATGTCTGTCAGCAGCATTCAAGGCCGTGGCCCTCGCTGCAAGAAATCCGACGTGTAGCGTTTCAGAAAAGTTGCCACGTCTTGCGGAAGCCACCAACCCGATCCAGCTACCACAGGACTTTCAACAGCCCGTGCCGGGCGAAGAGACCAACGACCGAACTCGCATGACGGCTCTTACGGGCCGGGCGTCACCCCGAAGCGGCCGAGTCCCGGTAGCTTGAGAGCGGGCCGCCGGATATCGAGGCCGAGCACGGCGCCGAAGAAATTGATCTCCAGGCCTTCGACCCAGCCAACCGAAAAGCCGACATATCCGGCAAGCGAAGCATAGATGCCGGTGCCGGACGCCGTCGCGCCGAACCATCTGCCGGTGTACGGGAAGTCCTTGCCGATCGCTGTCGGCGGCAGGACGGCGCGGAGTTCGGGGACGGCGTCGAGTGTGGCCTGCACGAAGGTGTTCGAATTGGGACCCGGCCAGACGCTGTAATCTCCATAGGATCGAAACTTGTAGTTTTCGACCACCTGCCGGATTTTGGGGATCAGCGCCTCCGCGCGCTCGCCATCGACGGCGACAATGATTTCTGGTGCCGCGCCGAACCATCGACCGTCCGGAGCGAAGCCATTGGTGCGGATCGGCTCGCCCCATGCCGTGTAGTCATACCGGGTGTAGGTCGGCGCATTTTTCTCTTTGATCACGATCCATGTGTGGACGGCGAAGATGCTGCGCCATCTCACCGTTCTCGCGCCGAACACCCGTATCACGGCTTCGGGATGATCGGCAGCAGGGGCCAGAAGACCAGCGCTCGATCGATCGGCGGTTTGCCAATTTCCGCGGCCGTCACCCAGCCAGACATATCTCGCCGCCGAGGCGGCAAGCGGTGCGAAGACGAGGAACAGAAAGACGAGCAAGGGCTTCTTCAAGGGAGCGGTAAGGCGGGCGCGTTTAACAAGCCATATAGTTCACAGGAATGCCGCCGCCATAGGCCATTGGTTCCGAACGACCTTGCCACCAGAGCCGGACCGGCGCCTGGGTTCGAGCTGTCGTGCGGCAACCGCAGCAGGATTGGAGCGCGCGCATGGACATCAAGGAAGCCGCGGCAATGACAGAAGCCTCCGGCTTGACGGACGATCAGGGCAGCATGGACCAGGGCTCAACGCTGCGGTCGGGTTCCGAAGAGCGAAGAGGCACGGCTAATCCGCGGCGCGAGGTGCCTTCGCTGGATTCCGCCGGGCGATGGGTTGACCAGTTGCGCGAGGTAACAACGAAAGCGCCCCTGCGCTCGCTGTTCGTCGCCTTTCTGGCTGGAGTGTGGATCGCCCGCCGGCGTTAGGAGCTGCGCGCTTCGCGACGGGGAAGCCGCGATTTGGAGCTTGCTGGTGAAGGAGAGACAGAGATGAGGCTTCCAGGGATCGCGGCGATCATCCTGCTGGGCACGGTTTCGTTCTCCATGGCACAGAGCTCAGGCGGCGCTTCAGGCGGTTCAACCAGCGGCGGCGCAAGTGCGGCGGGTTCGAGCGGCGGGGGCGGTTCGACGCTCTCGAACGGAACGACGCTGAGCGGGACTGGCGGCTCGCCAGGCCCCAACGCGTCCAATGCAAAAGGCCAGGGAACCACAGGCGAGAGACTGGGTGTGACGCCTTCCGGTCAGGACGGCGGCGGATCTCGACCGAGTTACAACACGCCAGCCGCGAACGCTGCCGTCCAGCAGCTTGGAAATACCGATCCGGGCATCCTCAAGAAGTAATCATCATAAGGCAGGCTCGCGGGTGATCGCAGGAGGGTGATGGATCACGTGGAGCGTGGCCGATCGCTTCCTGCGCGCCGAGGCGGTGGAGCCCGCGCGCCGGCTGTTACCGCTGAGATCTAGGCCGAGGTCCAGGTCTTAAGCTCAGGGATGACGGGGTATTCGGACGCGATAGGCTCAATCCCGGCCTGTCCCGGGCTTCCCCTCGCGGCCCGCATGGCCTATGACGTTGCAACGCAAAAATCCCCCCAAAAGACCCCATGATCCGCCTCGACAACGTCAGCAAGCAAGCCGGCCACCAGATCCTGTTCATCGAAGCCTCCGCCGCCCTCAATAAGGGCGAGAAGATCGGGCTGGTCGGCCCCAACGGCGCCGGCAAGAGCACCCTGTTCCGGATGATCGCCGGCGAGGAGCTGCCTGACGAGGGCCAGGTCTCGATCGATCGGGGCATCACCATCGGCTATTTCAACCAGGATGTCGGCGAGATGTCTGGCCGCAGCGCGGTGGCCGAGGTGATGGATGGTGCCGGTCCCGTCAGCGAGGTCGCGGCCGAGCTGCGCGAGCTCGAGACTGCGATGGCCGACCCCGACAAGGCCGACCAGATGGACGAGATCATCGCCCGCTACGGCGAGGTGCAGCACCGTTTCGAGGAGCTCGACGGCTACGCGCTCGACGGCCGCGCGCGCGAAGCGCTGGCCGGCCTCGGTTTCAGCCAGGAGATGATGGACGGGGACGTCGGCAAGCTCTCCGGTGGCTGGAAGATGCGTGTGGCGCTGGCGCGAATCCTCCTGATGCGGCCCGACGTCATGCTGCTCGACGAGCCGAGCAACCATCTCGACCTCGAAAGCCTGATCTGGCTGGAAAAATTCCTGCACGATTACGAAGGCACGCTGCTGATGACCTCGCACGACCGCGAGTTCATCAACCGCGTGATCTCCAAGGTGATCGAGATCGATAGCGGCTCGCTCACCACCTACACCGGCGACTACGAGTTCTACGAGCAGCAGCGCGCGCAGAACGAGAAGCAGCAGCAGGCGCAGTTCGAGCGCCAGCAGGCGATGCTCGCCAAGGAGATCAAGTTCATCGAGCGCTTCAAGGCGCGCGCCTCGCATGCGGCGCAGGTGCAGAGCCGGGTGAAGAAGCTCGACAAGATCGAGCGGGTCGAGCCGCCGCGCCGCCGCCAGAGCGTGGCGTTCGACTTTCCCCCGGCGCCGCGCTCGGGCGAAGACGTCGTCGCGCTCAAGAGCGTGCACAAGGGCTACGGCTCGAAGCGCATCTATGACGGGCTCGACTTCATGATCCGCCGCAGGGAGCGCTGGTGCGTGATGGGCGTCAACGGCGCCGGCAAGTCGACGCTGCTCAAGCTGGTCGCGGGCGCAAGCGAGCCGGACCAGGGCACGGTGGCACTCGGCGGCAGCGTCAAAATGGGCTATTTCGCCCAGCACGCCATGGACCTGCTCGACGGCGAGCGCACCGTGTTCCAGTCGCTGGAAGATGCATTTCCGACCGCGGGGCAGGGATCGTTGCGCGCGCTCGCCGGCTGCTTCGGCTTCTCCGGCGATGACGTCGAGAAGCGCTGCCGCGTGCTCTCGGGCGGCGAGAAGGCGCGCCTCGTGATGGCCAAGATGCTGTTCGACCCGCCGAACTTTCTGGTGCTGGACGAGCCGACCAACCATCTCGACCTCGCCACCAAGGAAATGCTGATCGCGGCGCTGGCCGATTTCGAGGGCACCATGCTGTTCGTCTCGCACGACCGGCATTTTCTGGCCACGCTCTCGAACCGCGTGCTGGAACTGACGCCGGAGGGCATCCACCAGTTCGGTGGCGGCTACACGGAATATGTCGCGCGCACCGGGCAGGAGGCGCCGGGGTTGCGGTCGTAGCCCCCCGCGGGTTGCGGGAGCGCGAGGATGGCGGCCGTGTTGCGTCATTCGTCATTGCGAGCCAACGGGTCCGCGCGTAGCGCGGCCCGATGACAGGCTCCGCGAAGCAATCCAGACTGCCTCTGCGGAAAGATTCTGGATTGCTTCGCTGCGCTCGCAATGACGATGTTGAGAATGCAGGCTCCAATCCGCCGGCAAGCGTCCTGTGCGGCGCGACTGGCTTGAACACCTCAGCAAGGCTGTTACGCTCTCTCAAAAAAGGGAGCGAACACCATGCAGCAACTTCGGATCGGCGACATCACCATCGATGCGGTGATCGAACGAGAAGGGCCGTGGCGGCGGCCGCAGGATTTCTTCCCGGCCTATGACGAGGGCGTGTTCGCCCGCCATCTGCCGACGATGGAGCCCGAGGTGTTCGACGCTGCGCGCGGCATGATGGTGATCACGTATCAGACCTTTGTCGTGCGCACGCCGCGTTACACCATTCTGGTCGACACCTGCACCGGCGAAGACAAGGGCCATCCGCCGCCGTTCGACTTTCCTGGCAAGGAGCGCTGGCGCAACGAGCTGTTCGCGCCCGGCATCTCTTTCGAGCAGATCGACTACGTGTTCTGCACCCATCTGCATATCGACCACACCGGCTGGAATACGATCCTGCGCGACGGTCGCTGGGTGCCGACCTTCCCGAATGCGAAATACGTCTTCCACAAAGGCGAATACGCGGCCTGGGAGGCCGAGCATGCCAAGGGCAGCAATCCGCCCGGCACCGTTTTTCGCGACAATTGCCTGCCGATCGTCGAGGCGGGACAGGCGCTATTGGTCGATGACGACTACGCGCTTGACGACACCGTCACGCTGACGCCGACGCCGGGGCACTCGCCCTGCCATTGCTGCGTGAACATCTTCTCGAAGGGGCAGCGCGCGGTGGTCGCCGGCGACCTCATGCATCACCAGATCCAATGCCGCGAGCCGGACTGGTCGGCGAAGCCGGATTGGGATCCAAAGCAGTCGGTGCTCTCGCGGCGGAAGTTCTTTGCGTCCGTGGCCGACACCGACACGCTGATTCTGCCGGTGCATTTCCCGGCGCCGACGGTGGGGCTGATCAGGCCGCTGGGAGATGCGTTCGATTATCGGTTCAGGCGGGCGTGACGTGATACGCTTCACCTCGCCCCGCTTGCGGCAGGGTTATCGCATATGAGTGCGGTTGCCTGTGGCGCATCCTTCGAGACGCCCGCCCTTGGCGGGCCCTCAGGATGAGGACAGAGTGCGCGGCAGCACTTTCAACGGACGCCGATACAGTTCAGCCTCATCCTGAGGAGACCGCTGAAAGCGGGCGTCTCGAAGGAGAGGCGCTTGCTCGGGGCCCCGCCACAAAGCCATATGCGATAGCCCTGCCGCAACCGGGGCGAGGGGGTAGATTGCACCGCGCTCTTACGCGCTGGTCTCGCACTTCTTCATGAAGCTGTTCTTGGCGGCGCCGGCGAGCGGCTTGCCGTCGGAGCCGACGGCCTTGGGCGTGCAGGCGTCGGCCTTGCACTTCTTCAGGAACGAGGTCTTGGCGGCGCCGGCCAGCGGCTTGCCGTCCTTGCCGACGGCCTTGCTCTCGCAGGTTTCTTGGGCGAAGGCCGAGCCCGCGGCAAAAGTGGCAACGATCGCAGCCAGGAAAATCCGTTTCATCATGGGGGGTTCTCCGTAAACCAGAAATGGCGGAGAGATTGGAGCCGGAAATCGTGGCGCAATCAAGCTGGATGGCGGCCTGTCGTCCGGTGCGCCCAGCGTTTTTGAGCAGGAGTCCGGCCGGCGCGCGCTCTGCTGCACTGCTCGCTGACCCCGGCCGGCGAGCCTGCTAGGCTCGGTCAGCTTAGCTGGACGGAGCATCGTGATGGACGCAATGATCCCGAAACACCAGGGAGCCGCCGATCAGCATTCTCACCTGGTTCGGCCTCAAGACATGGAATGGCAGACGACGCGCTTTCCGGGGTGCGAGGCCAAGACGCTGCTGTTCGATCGTCGCACCGGGCTGATGACCGCTTTGATGCGGTTTGCGCCGGGATCGGTGCTGCCGGATCACGAGCATGTCGGCATCGAGCAAAGCTGGGTGATCGAAGGCGCGCTCGTCGACAAGGAGGGGCCCGCTCAGGGCATCGCCTGCAGGGCTGGCGAATTCATCTGGCGCGAGGCGGGTAGCCGGCACGCGGCCTGGTGTCCGGAGGGCGCGCTGATCCTGGCGATCTTCCAGGTGCCGAACAAGTTCTTTGAGGCCGACGGCCGCGTCGTCGACGCGGCCGGCCAGGATTGGGATGAAACCTGGGGGCATACCGGCGTGCAGCGGGCCTGACCGCCCTCACACGCCTCGCGCGAGCAGCGCCTTGAAGTCGGCCCGCGCGCGCTGGGCCTCGGCGCGCGCCACCTCTGAGGCGTCGCCCATGCCGAAATAGCCGTGGATCAGGCCAGGGCCCTCATGGTGCTTGACCTTCACGCCCGCCGCCTCCAGCGCCCGCGCATAGGCCGCGCCCTCATCGCGCAGGGGATCGAACCAGGCGGTGGTCACGACCGCGGGGGCGACACCGGCGAGCGATGCTGCGCGTAGCGGCGAGACGCGCCAGTCGCTGGCGTGAGAGGGATCGGAGAGATAATGGCCGCAGAACCATTCCATCGTCGCGCGCGTCAGGAAGTAGCCGTCGGCATTCTCGGCGCGGGAGGGATAGCGCGCGTTCTCGCGCACATCGGCGTAGCCGCCGAGGACGTCCGTCACGGGATAGACCAACAGTTGTGCGGCGAGCTTGATGCCGGCATCACGGCAGGCGATTGCAGTAGTCGCCGCGAGGTTGCCGCCGGCGCTGTCGCCGGCAACGCCGAGGCGTCTGTCGTCCTTGCCAAATTCCGCAACGCGGCCAAACACGTCGCTCACCGCGGCGAAGGCGTCTTCGAAGGCGCCGGGAAAGCGCGTTTCCGGCGGCCGCCGATAGTCGACGGAGACGACGACGGCGCCGGTCTCGATCGCAAGGTTGCGCGCCTGCCGGTCGTGGGTTTCGAGGTCGCCTGCAACCCAGCCGCCGCCGTGGAAGAAGACCACGGTCGGCGCCGGCGTGGTGCCGGCCCGATAGACGCGCGCGGGAAGTGGACCGGCGCCGCCCTTCACCTTGATATCCTCGACGCTATCGACGGGCGGGGGCGGGATGGCGGCGCGCGAGGCAGCCAGTGCGCGCAAGGAATCGCGGGCGCTCTGTGGCGTCATGACCGTGGGATCGCGCATCGGCATGAGCGGAATGATCTGGGCGATGACGGGGTCGAGCGGCGCGGCCATGGCAGGTCCTCCAGGGTTCTTGGTCTTGCTTGCGGGTTAGCATAGATTTCGCGCGCCGCATCGGCAACCGGTTGCGGTGCTGCGGAATGAACGGGCAGGGAGGTTCTAAGAGGTGGAATTTGAAACGCTGGTCCAGTCGCGCCGCAGCGTGCGTGGTTTCAAGAAGGAGCCGGTGCCGCGCGCGGTGATCGAGGCGATCATGGAGAGTGCCAAGCGTGCGCCGTCGTCGATGAACACTCAGCCCTGGCACGTCCATGTGCTCACCGGCGCGCCACTCGAGGAGGTGCGCCGCCGCAACATGGAGGAGATGGTCGGCGGCGCCAAGGTCAAGCGCGACATCATCAGCCATGGCGAGTATCAGGGCGTGCATCGCACGCGGCAGGTCGACATCGCCAAGAAGCTGTTTGGCGCGATGGGAATCGCGCGCGATGACAAGCCGATGCGACAGGACTGGGTGCTGCGCGGCTTCCGCCAGTTCGACGCGCCGGTCTCACTGGTGCTGACCTACGACCGCGTGCTCGATCCCGGCGCGGTCTGTCATTTCGATCTCGGCGCGCTCTGCTACGGCATCGTGCTCGCGGCGTGGGACCGCGGTCTCGGCTCGGTGATCAACGGGCAGGGCATCATGCGATCCGATATCGTGCGCGAAGTTGCGAAGATTCCGGAGGACGAGGTCATCATGACTTGCGTTGCGATGGGCTATCCCGACGACGGCTTTGCCGCGAACGCAGTGCGCTCGGATCGGGAGCACAATCAGGAGTTCGTGCGCTACGTGGGTTTTGCCGACTAGCACAACGAGGAGGCGATTATTCTGCCGCAATTTTTTTGGTGCGGAGTCGTCGGCAACCTCTTGCAATCTCGAAGACGCAGGAGGAACAATATGCCTCGTGAGAGGTTTGTTGCTGGCGCGAGGGAATTGACATGCGGCGGCTGGCTAGCCTGGTTCGGCGGTTCTTCGGTCCGCGGATGCGGCGTCCGATCGATAATGATCCATCTCTTCCTTTCACACCCGAGGAGTTCGGCCGGCTGATCCGCAGCGGCCGGCATGAGGACATGAAGCTGCTCGCGGAGGGGCTGGCCTGCCGGTCCATCCCGCGCCGCGCCAGCTATCGCGCGACCCATTAGGGTGTGTTCGAGATGGCTCTGTTGCGCTCACCGCGTGAGCGCGACCGGCTTGAATGAATGGACCAAAGCCTTTTCCAGCTTCCCATTCATCCCGCACAAGACGTTGTAGGCCTCCGCGCGCGGCATGGTCGGCTTGTAGTGCCGGTGCTCGATCAGCGCCGCGAAAACGTCCGAGATGGTCAGGATCCGCACGATGTCGCCGATGCTCTCGGCAGAGAGCGCATCCGGATAGCCGCTGCCGTCGAGGTACTCGTGATGATGGCGAACGGCATCGAGAACTTCCGGTGAAATCTTGTCGTGCCCCCTCAAGAACTCGTAGCCCGAAACCGGATGGGTCTCGATCAGGGCCCGTTCCTCCGCATCCAGGCGGCCCGGCTTGTCGAGAATGGCGAGCGGGATCTGCGCCTTGCCGATGTCGTGGAACATGGCGGCCGAGTAGAGACGTTCCAGATCGGCCCGGCCGACGCCGAGGCTCAGGCCGAAGTCGATGGCGACGCCGGTCACGAGCAGGCAGTGCTGGTAGGTTCCCTCGTGGTGTCGCCGTACCGTGGTCAGCCATTCCGAAAGGCCTCGCTCGGTGATGCGATCGGCGATCTGGCGGCCGGCCTCCTTGGTGCCGTCGACGTCGAGGGGCTGGTCAAGGGTGACCGCCGTGAACATCGAGGCGATCGCGGTTGCCGCGGCCTCGACCGCGGTATCGGTCGGTGCAGTCTCGCTCGACGACGGCGAAGACGGATCCGCCGGATCAGACAGGGCCGCCAGCAGTCTGGGTCGGTTGACCGGACCGGGCAGGACGAGCGTCGCCCCGAGCGCGTAGGCTTGCGAGATACCGACGTGGGAGCTGTGCTCGAGGAGAAATATCCGCTTCTTCGCCTTGGCGAGCTTGCCAGCCCGCTTCTTGATGGCCGCGATATTGTCGAGATCGCGCAGGTCCGCGCGGATGACGATGGCGGAGGGGACCTGCGAGAGCTTGGCTTCGGCATCCAGCCGCTCGCCCGCGACGGCGAAACGCTCCTCGAGCATCGCGCAGACGCCGGCCAGCTTCTCGGATCTGTCGGCCAGCACGTGCACGAACGGGCGGGCCGCTTCCTGTCCGCGGATGCCGTCTCGATCGGTGCGGTTGAGGATGGTTCGCGCGTTCTGCACGGCTTTGACCTGGCCTGTTGCGGATTGCAATGCGTTGGTTGAATGCTCGGCCTATTTGCTCCGCACCATGGACTGCGGAGCGGCCGACGGTGCGCTGGCCTGCTTCTTCTTGCCGTCCGCAGTCACGAAGTGAATGCCGGCTGTGGTGCCGTCGATCCAGACCAGCTCGCAGCGCCGATAGGCCAGTCCGGTCGATGACAGCAGCATAAAGAATTCCTTGGCCTGCAGGACGTCCAGCGTGCCCTCGACCTCGACCTTCGCGCCTGTCTGCGACACGTCGAGCAGAACGCAGCTGCGCCGCCATGTGCCGTCGGAGCCCATCAGATTGATCGGCTGCCTGTGGTCCATCCGCACGCGCGCTGCCTTGCGGCCGTCAAATCTCATCGGCTAGCCCCCGCTCTTGCGCCATGTTTTCCGCAGCCATTGCCCCGGGCATTGGCGGCGATTTCCCCCCATCGCACCGTCCACTGGCTGGTCGACAGAAGCAGTGTCTCGAACAGGTGTTGCGCGCGTTCACGCTCGGCAAAGGAAAGCCTGGTGCCGCTGCGGTTGCTCAGGATCGCAAGCGTGGTTTGCCAGTTCAGCCGCGAAGCCCGGCAGGCCATGACGAGGCCCTCGCAATCGGCGTCGGTCATGACGTGCTCGACAATCTCGATGGGAGTCCCCGAAAGTACAGACAAGGCCGTGAACAGATTGGCCGTCTCGGCGCGGATCGCAAAGCGGTTCACCGTGGAATCGTTCAGCTTGCCGATGCGGTTGAGCGCGACGATCTCCGGCCGCGCGCTTGCATAGTCGGCCGCGCTGGGCAGCTTGGGCACAGTCGGCGACGCCGCTGGAGGAGGAGAGACGGCATGAGCCTTCTCCGCGCGAGCGTTGGGGCTCGGTGAGGTCGATAGCAACTTGCGCAGCACCGCATCGGGCGTGCCCGGTCTGAGCGCCAGAGCCTTCGTGAGTTCGTCATCGTTCACGCACTTCTCAACGAGCGCAGCGTAGGCGGCATCGGAGAACTGCGTCCCTGCATTGCCGATCAGCGCGAGGTGGACGGCGCGGCTGCCGCGCCTGATGAGCGTCTCTGCCAATGGCGGCTCGATCGAGGCGCGGGTCGCGATCGCGAGATGCTGCGGTTCGCCGCTCGAAATCGCGAGTGTTTCGAGATCGGACGTGGACAGCGCCTGCGATTTGAGCAGAACGGGGCAGGCCACGTCGGGATCGTCGTGCGAGGCGAGACGTCGCAAGGTCTGTGGCGGAGCCACTTTGAGCTCGGCAAGCGCCACGCCGAGTCGAACCAACGCGCCGGCCTCGACCCGCTCCGTCAATCGCAGCAGGACGCCGTCGACCACATTGGCCAGCAATTCCTGAGACCGGTCGCGGCTGCCCGTGAGCAACTGCAAAATGCCTTCGAGGATGCGGGCGCAACGGTCCAGCGGACACGTTGCGACCGCATCTTCCAACTCAACCAAAATATCAGCAGGCGAATTTGCCATCATGGCAGGAGCCTGAAATTGAAATAACTTGACGATCCAACAGGCGCTATTGCACGCTAAGGGCGTTAATTTGAATTTTAGATCACGAGTATTCGGGTACTCCGCAGCGCCGCAATACCGGTAAAACGCTATCGAAATTTGGCGAGATCGGACGTCCCGGCTTGTTCTTGCAGCCGTGCCTTCGCCAATTGGCCAAGACACGTTAAGATTGATTCTCTAGGTTTGACGCCACGGGCGAAGGGGAAAGGGGACCCGGCACCGCCGCCGGACGCGCGTCAATTGCGGCGCAGCGTTTCGTACCGCCATGAACAGCATTGATGACGTGCCCGGG
The DNA here is from genome assembly GCF_045571495.1 of Bradyrhizobium centrosematis. Taxonomy (NCBI): domain Bacteria; kingdom Pseudomonadati; phylum Pseudomonadota; class Alphaproteobacteria; order Hyphomicrobiales; family Nitrobacteraceae; genus Bradyrhizobium; species Bradyrhizobium centrosematis. The sequence continues at coordinate 4,252,941 of NZ_CP120703.1, read as the reverse complement.
TTGGCACCCAGAGTATTTCGCTTTTCGGACGTCGATGAATTTCGGTATGCCATCCGAGGCCTGGATTTAGAATTCACGCCGTTCGTGCGGAGCATTTCGGCCGAGCAGATCATTCTGTCGTTGCCCGGCTGTGACGTGAATCTGACGACCGCATTTCCGCGCGTGGTCGACGCGCAGCTCGTCGAGAATTGCACGGCGGTCGGGTTCAACATGGACGACCTCGACGTGCCCATACGTTTCAACGGCTCGCAGCGTGCGCGTCCGGCCATCGTCATCGGCAGCGGCGGCGCGGCCTACACCCTCATCGAGGAGGTGCAGCGGCAAATCGCGTCGGTGATTTTCAGGCCGGAGGTGACGGACCGCGGCTGGCCAAGCGCTTCCCAGACCTTCAAGATCTTCGAAACGAGCGCGGCGGGCCTCGGCAGGTTGCGCCGTGTGGTGCGTGAGGTCATGGCCGCGGCTTCAGAGCCCGTCGAGGCGGCGGATATTCCCTTGAAAGCCAGAGCAATGAAGGAATCTCTGCTCGCAGCCGTCGACCACGCGCTGGAGGACGTCGTTTCGGTCCGCTGGACCCTGCGTCCCAATGACGAGCGAAACTTCAGGATATTCCGGGAGATCAGCGCGCTTCTGGCCGATGATCTCTCGCAGCCGATCTACAGCGACGAGATTGCGCGCAAGCTCGGCCTGTCCGTCCGCACCATGCACGACATCGTCCGCCGCTATCGCGGCATGAGCTTGCACCGTTACTTGCGCCTGCGCCGGCTGTGGCTGGTGCGCCGGCGGCTGCTCGCCGGCGCCGACAGCGTCAAGGCGGTGGCGCTCGCCTTCGGCTTCTGGCATCTCAGCGACTTCTCCCGAAGTTACCGCGACCGGTTCGGTGAGACGCCGTCGCAAACCCTGGAGCGCGGGCGCGGGCGATAGTCCGACAAATGGCGTAGAGCTGGCCGCCGGTTTCGTGCTACCGTCAGGTCATGAGCAATCGCATTCTCGTCCTCTACGGTTCCTATCGTTCCGACCGCATGGGCATCCGCCTTGCGAATTTCGTCATCAACCGGCTGCGTGGCCGCGGCGACGACGTCACCTTCATCGACGCCAAGGCGATCGGCCTGCCGATGCTGGACCGCATGTACAAGGAGTATCCGAAGGGCGCGGCGCCGGAAGTGCTGGAGACGCTGGCCGGCCAGATCCGCGGCGCCGACGGCTTCGTCTTCGTCACCGGCGAATACAATTGGGGCATCCAGCCCGGCCTGAAAAATCTCACCGACCATTTCCTCGAAGAGTGGTTCTGGCGTCCGGCTGCGATCGTGAGCTATTCGGCCGGCCGCCTGTCCGGCGCGCGCGCCGCAACCGCCTGGCACGGCACGCTGTCTGAAATGGGCATGGTGGTGGTGTCGAGCACCATCGGCGTCGGCCCGATCGGGCAAACGCTATCGGCCGAGGGCGAGCCGATCGGCGAGGGCGGCCAGGCCTTGGAGCGCTCGTTTCCGCGCTTTGCCGACGACCTCACCTGGTGGATGGAGGCGGCGAAAGCGCAGCGGGCGCGCAAGGCGCCGCCTTATTAAGCCGCCCTGACCTCGCCGAGGAAGCGGTCGAATTGTCCGGCGAGCTCGCGCGACTGGGTCGAGAGCTGCTCGGCTGCGCCGAGCACTTCCCGTGCAGCAGCTCCGGTGTCGTCGGCGGCGCGCTGCACGCCGGAAATGTTGGTGTTGACCTCCTGGGTGCCGCGGGCGGCCTCCTGGACGCTGCGCGCGATCTCCTTGGTGGCCGAGCCCTGTTCCTCGATTGCGGCGGCAATCGCGGTGCCGATCTGGTCGATCTCGCCGATGACGTCGGCAACGTTGCGGATCGCGGCCACGGTCTCGTCGCTCGCAGTCTGGATCGCCGCGATCTGCTCGGAGATCTCGGTCGTCGCCTTGGCGGTCTGGCCCGCCAGCGACTTCACCTCGGAGGCGACCACGGCAAAGCCGCGGCCGGCATCGCCGGCGCGGGCGGCCTCGATCGTGGCGTTGAGAGCGAGAAGATTGGTCTGCTCGGCAATGCTCTGGATCAGCGTGACGACGTCACCGATCTTCTGCGCGCCCTCGGCGAGCGCACGGGCGGTGTCGCCGGTGCGGCGGGCGTTGTCGACCGCGCGGGCCGCGATCTCGGTGCTCTGCGCGACCTGGCGGCCGATCTCCGTGATCGAGGAGGTCAGCTCTTCGGTGGCGCTGGCGACGGTCTGCACATTGGTCGAGGTCTGCTCGGAGGCGGCGGCGACGATCGCGGCCTGGCTGTTGGTCTGCACCGCCGTCGAGGTCATCGACTGGGCGGTGCTTTCCATGGCCGCGGAGGCCTTGGACAGGCCGCCGACGAGCTCGGTGACCTTCGCCTCGAACGCGCGGGTGAGCTCGTCGAGTGCCTGGGCGCGGCGCATCTTGCCGTCGTTCTCGGCCTGCTTCTCGGCCGCGAGCCGATCGGCCCGGATCATGTTGTCCTTGAAGACCTGAACGGCTGCAGCCATCGCTCCGATCTCGTCCGAGCGCTCGGCGCCAGGAATGCTGTCCGCAATCTCACCCTCGGCGAGCCGCGACATCCGCGTCGTCAGGTTGACGATCGGGGCGCAGACGCGGCGGCGAACCATCACGATGAGACCGACGCTCGCGACCAGCACCGCGGCAAGGCCTGCAAGCGCGATGATGAAGCTGGTGCGCGCGGCGGAGGAGGCCCCGGCAAGGATCTGCTCGGCGTTGTCATAGAACGCGTCGCGAACCTCGATGATGGTGCCGAGCCCGCGCTGCGTGGCGGCGTAATAGGTCTCCATGTCGTGTTCGTACTTGCCACTGACGGCACCGTCCTTGACGAGCTTGAGCTCGCGGCCGAACTCCTCGACATAGATCGAATTGAACTTATCGAGCGCAGCGGCGACGTTCGCCGAAGTTGCCGGATTGCCGCGCAATTCGAGCAGCGCCATCACGAGCTGGTCGTTGCGGCCCTGCGAACGGCTGATGTCGGCCTTCTCGGCGTCGGTCGCCGGCTTCTTGCCGCCGACCAGGTTCTTGTGCAGGCTCGAATTGAAGCCGCCGACGTCACGCAATGTCATGGCGGTGTTGGCGTAGCTCGCCTGCCGGTAGGCGTCGCCGTTGAGGATCGCCATGCGGCGGACCTGCTCGTTGAGCAGCGCAGTCACGCCGCCGTTGAGCACGGCATTGTCGGCGACGATCTTCTTGGCGGCGTCCTTGCGCGCCTCGGCCGGCCCGGCCAGCGCCTTGTCGATCGCCTCGCGCAGCGCGGTGAACTTGGCATTGATGCCGTCGATGTTGCTGCCGATGCTGGTGCCGTCGTCGAACGGCCCGGGCAGTTGCTTGCGCAGCGCGTTCATCTTGTCGCGGGCCCCGTCGGTCTGCTTGCGCAGCTTGTCCTGCTCGGCGAGCAGTGCGGGATCGATGGTTGCGGGCCCGTAGAGGATGTTGGTGGAGAAGCCGCGCTCGGGATTGAGGTAGCGCGGGATGTCGCTGACGGCGCGGACGATCGCGAGCCGGCCCTCCGCTTCGGTGATCCGCTCCATGGTCTGGTACTTGGTCACGGCGACGTAGACGGCGAGGCCGCCGCCCACGGTCGACAACGAGACGATGGCGGTGGTCAGGAGCGTACCGATTTTCATGGTCTGTCCGGCAATTGCGCAGGTCGAATTATTTTGCGCGGACGATAGATGGCCCGTCTTAATCCTGGGTTTACGCTATTCGCCTGGATCCTGGCCGGATACTCGGTCGAACCTGGCAAGAACCTCCAGGGTGGCAGCGTCGCGCTCGCCGGCGAAATAGCGGGCGAGGGCCTCGTCGAAGACGGGCTCATCGGACACCGCGCCGAACAGGGTCATGGACGAGCGGAATTTGGCGTCATCCGGCGCGCCAAGAATCGCGTTGATGCTCCGTCCCTGGACGGCGAGCACGAGCCTGGTGCATTGGATCAGGCGCCTCCCGAGCACGGGATGGGCGAGATAGGCTTCGGCCTCGGCACGGGAGCCGATGGCGTAGCGCTGCGACATGGCGCTGAAGCCGAGGCCTGCGACCTGCGGGAAAATGAACCACATCCAGTGAGTCTGCTTCCGGCCCCGGGCCAGCTCGGCCTCGACGGCGCGAAAAACCGGGTTTTGGGCCCGGACGAAGCGCTCCAGATCGAAAGGATCGGCCATCGGATACCTCAGATCTGCCTAACCGGCCGCGATTATGCCTAACTTTTGGCTCCCAATGTGGTAGCTGGTATAGAGTCTCCGGGCGGGGGTTGGGCCCCCCGGGGGTCGATTTGGGGATCTGATGGTTTCCGACGCAGCGCACGCCGAGAGGCTGTTGTCGCGCCGCCGTATTGGGCGGGCCGAGCACGTTATGCTGTCGCTGGCTGCGGTCGCGCTGGCGCTGGGCGCCGCCGCCTGGGTCTCGGACATCGGGACTTCGAATTTCGGCGAATCGACCCCGCTGATCTCCGCCGCGCTGCCGCCGGCCAATACCCCTTCCTTCGAGGACCGTTTCGCTTCGGCGTCCGGGACGTCGTCCGCCCTCGGCCTGCGACAGCTGGAGCGTTCTGCCGTCAATGCGGTCCAGCTCAAGCTTCGCGACGCCAAGGCGATGCTGGCCCAGAAGCTCCAGGGCGACGACTGGCGCTCGACGCTGACCGACGACGACCGCTCCGTGACCGAAGAGCCGAGGCCCTCGCAGCGCGCCGACGCCATCCCGATGCCGCGCTCGCGCCCTGTCCAGGCCGACTTCTCCGCCCAGATCGCCTCCAGCCAGGCCTATGCCGACACCAGTACCAGGGCCGACAACCGCAATTTCTTCGAGAAATTCACCGACAAGATCAGGCTGGCCTCGCTGACACCCGGCGATGGCCTGTTCAGCAAGGCACCGGATCTAGCCGCGCTCGGCTATGATTCGCGCACGGCGGTCTACGACATCAAGGCCAAGGCGCTTTACCTGCCGAGCGGCGTCGCGCTGGAAGCCCATTCAGGCATGGGCGCGCTGATGGACGATCCCGATCATGTCGATCAGCGCATGGTGGGGGCGACCCCGCCGGCGATCTACGACCTGAAGCCGCGCGAAAAACTGTTTCACGGCGTTCGCGCGCTGCGCTTGACGCCGACCGAGGGTACCAGCGCGCTCGGCCGCGTCGGCCTGTTGACCCACAGCTACATGCTGGGCCCGCGCGGCGATTCCAACGGCTGCGTCTCGATCAAGGACTATGATCGTTTCCTCAAGGCTTACGACAATGGCGAGTTCAACCGTCTTGTCGTGGTGCCGAGCCTGAGCGGGGCGGCGACCGCCTCGCAGCGCGCGAGCACCGACTCCTGATCATTCGCCTGCTCCGGCCGGGGCTGCCGTTTCCCCTTCGTTAAGCCGTCATCGTCCAGAAGCAGCCTATGAGTGATCCATCAAGTTCCGACACCCCACTGCGTACGACGTTCAAGATCAAGTTGAACGGTGACACGCTGGCGATCGCGACGGTCGGCCAAGCCTATCAATTCCTCACCAACTTCAAGTCGGTCGAGTGGATGGAATTCCGCTCTCTGCATGAGGAGGCCGTCGCAGCTCTGGAAGGTGCTGCCGGTAACGCGATGCTGGCGGTGCAGGCCACCAACGCCGTGCGCGCGCTGTTCGTCAGCGCGAAGCTGCTCTGAAGCGGGCGACCGGCCGTTCTGTCGCATCTTGAACTCTGCTTTGGGAACGGGCAAACGGTCCGCGAAGATCGTCGCCGCAAAACTCATGTGTTTGAAAACTGAATTCACGGGAGAGCCCATCATGAAACGCCGTACATTCCTCAGGGGTGGCGCAGTCGCCGGCGCTGCCACGCTGGTTGCTGCACCTGCGATCGCGCAGAGCGCGCCCGAGATCAAATGGCGCCTGACCTCGAGCTTCCCGAAGTCGCTCGACACCATCTACGGCACGGCGCAGACCTTCGCCAAATATGTTGCCGAGGCCACCGACAACAAATTCCAGATCCAGACCTTTGCCGCCGGCGAGATCGTTCCGGGCTTGCAGGCGCTGGACGCCGTCAGCACCGCCTCGGTGGAGATGGCGCAGACCCCGCTCTATTTCTACATCGGCAAGGAGCCGGCGCTCGCCTATGCCACCGGCGCGCCCTTCGGGATGAACCATCGCCACCAGGAATCGTGGTGGCACTTCGGCGGCGGCGCCGATCTCACCAACGAGGCGCTGAAGCCGTTCAAGGCGCATGCGATCCTCTGCGGCAATTCCGGCACCCAGATGGGCGGCTGGTTCCGCAAGGAGATCAAGACCGTCGACGATCTCAAGGGACTCAAATTCCGCATCGCCGGCATGGGCGGCCACGTGCTGGCAAGGCTCGGCGTCGTGCCGCAGCAGATCGCAGGCGGCGACATCTATCCGGCGCTGGAGAAGGGCACCATCGACGCGGTCGAGTTCGTCGGCCCTTATGACGACGAGAAGCTCGGCTTCCAGAAGGTTGCCAAATATTACTACTTCCCCGGCTGGTGGGAAGGCGGCGCCATGCTGCACATGATCGTCAACGACGAGAAATGGGCCTCGCTGCCCAAGCACTACCAGGCGATCGTCAACCAGGCGGGCGCGGCGGCCGGCGCCTGGATGTTGGAGAAATACGACAGCGTGAATCCGGCGGCACTGAAGCGGCTGATCGCCAATGGCGCCGAGCTGAAGGCGTTCCCGCAACCGGTGCTGGAGGCCTGCTATAACGCGACCCAGGACCATCTGAACGAGCTCGCTGCCAAGAGCGACTTGTTCAAGCGGACCAAGGAAAGCCACGACGCGTATATGAAGGAACTGCTGTTCTATACCCAGATCGCGGAGAATTTTTACGACAACTATCTGCTCAGCAAGGCGCGCAACAGGAGTTGAGCGCGGCAGGCATGGTCGTTGGGACGTGCCCCGGAAACTCGTCATTCCGGGGCGCGCCTCTTGGCGCGAACCCGGAATCCATTTCACCGCGTGACCTGCTGTCCGATGGATTCCGCGCTCGCGACTGCATCGCGCCCCGGAATGGCGGCAAGAGGGGGAATTGCAGCGTCTTACGCCGTTCCCAGGCCCAGCTTGGCGTAGATCCTTCGCGCATAGGCGCCGAACGCATCCGTCGTTTTCAGCGGCAGATCGCGCGGGAAGGGCAGCTCGATCGGGAAATAATCGGCCATCTTCGCAGGTCCCGCCGTCAGCACGGCGCAATGCGAGGACAGGAACACCGCTTCCTGGATCGAGTGGGTAACGAAGATGATGGTCTTGCCGCTCTCCCGCCAGATCCGCAGCATCTCCAGATTCATCTGCTCGCGCGTCAGTGCGTCCAGCGCGCCGAACGGCTCGTCCATCAGGATCAGCTTTGGATCGTGAACGAAGGCGCGCGCGATCGCGGTGCGCTGCTGCATGCCGCCGGAGAGCTGCTGCGGATATTTCTGCTCGAAGCCGGCGAGCCCGACCAGGTTGAGCAGGTCGCGCGCCCGCTCGCGCGCGGCTTTGAGCGGCAGGCCGACGATTTCGGCGGGCAGCAGCACGTTGTCCAGGATGGTGCGCCATTTCAAGAGCAGGGCCTGCTGGAACACCATGCCGATGTCGCGGGTCGGATCGAACGGGCTGTTGGCGTTGCCGATCCGCACGGTGCCGCCGTCGGCGCCGTGCAGCCCGGCCAAAATCTTCATCACGGTCGTCTTGCCGCAGCCGGACGGGCCGACCAGCGAGACCAGCTCACCTTCCTGCACGTCCATCGTGACGTCGGAGACCGCCAGGAATTCGGCGCCGCCGCTGCGATAGACCTTGCGGACGCCCTGCAGGCTGATGAAGGGGGCAGAGCTCATGCCAGCCATTTGTTCAGATTGGCGGCGACGAAGGCATCGTCGCTGAGGTCAGCGTGCTCGCGCGTGACGCGGTCGATCTCCTCTTTCTGGCCGGGGCTGAGGCCCTCGTCCGGATCGAGGCACCACAAGCCTTTCATCAGGCCCTGGCGGCGCAGGATCTCGTGGCAGCCGGCGATGCAGCCGTGAAAATTGTTGGCGACATCGAAGAAGGCGCTGTTGCAGTCGGTGACGCGGGCATCGAGCGCGAGCAGGTCGGCCGGCACGCTGTCCTTGTGCCGAGCCGCCTTGCAGCGGTCGAACTGCTTGATCGCGCTCGCCGTCCATACCGACCAGTGGCCGAGCAGGCCCCCCTTGAAGTAGGTGCGGGTCGTGACGCCGTTGTCGCGCAGGTCGAAGGGCAGGGTGAGATCGAGCAGGATGTGATCGTCATTGCCGGTGTAGAGCGCGACGCGGTCGAGCGCACCTGCGGCTGCGACGCCGCGCAGCACGTCGAGTGTCCGATAGCGGTTGAACGGCGCAATCTTGATCGCGATGACATTGTCGATCGAGGCAAAGCGCTGCCAGAAGCGGCTCGACAGGACGACGCCGCCGACCGCCGGCTGGAGATAGAAGCCGACCAGCGGGATTTCGGCGGCGACGGAGGTGCAGTGGGCGATGATCTCGTCCTCGGAGGCGCTCTTCATCGCGGCGAGGCTGAGCAGGCCGGCGTGATAGCCGATGTCGCGCGCGGTGCGGGCCTCGGCGACCGCCTGCTTCGTCGGACCGGCGAGGCCCGCGACCATCGCCAGCGGGCGCTTGGTCCAGTTGGCCGCGGTCTCGGCGGCGAGCTCGAGCACAGGACGGTAGAGGCCGACATCGCGGATCGCGAACTGCGTGGTGTGCACGCCGACCGCAAGGCCGCCCGAGCCTGCATCGATGTAATAGCGCGTCAGCGCGCGCTGATGGGTTTTGTCGAGCTGGCGCTCGGCGGTAAGCGCGAGGGGATGCGCCGGCAGCACGGTGCCGTCGGCGATCAGCTTGCGGATGTCGCTGTTGATCTGGCTGTGGTGCATGATGTCCTATCCGAATTCGGGGCCGGCGACGGCGAATGGCATTTCTTCGGTGGCGACGGTGGCGGGGCCGAAACGCATACGCTGAAACGGCCGCTCAATGGTCCAGCCGGAGGCGGTCAAGCCTTCCAGAAATGCTGATTGCGACGCGACGGCGTCGAGCAGCAGCGGGCCGGTCTCGGAGCATGTGATCGCGTCGACCAGAGCCAGAGCTGCCGCGGCATCGTCGGCCAAGAGCGGGCCGATGTGGCGCGCGGTCCGGCCGTCGCGCACCAGCGCGATGGCGCCGCTCACGGCGACGATACGCGAGCCGGGGCGTTGTACGAAGGCGGAGAGAAGCGCGGCCCGGTCGAAACCGGTGGCCCGCCGGTCCCGCGCACTGAGCGCATCGAGTGTTGCGGAGGACGCTGGCGGCGCATCGGCGCGCGCAGGCTTCACCAGCTTCAGGCGACGCAGTTGCAGCGTCGGCGTGAACCCGAGCGGCCCGTAGACGGCAGCGCCGTCGGGCGTGGCGTCGAGCCAGCTCGTCAGGCCGTTCTTTCGTGCGGTTTCCAGGCAGGCGTCGACGAGACGGGTGGCAAGGCCGCGGCGGCGATGCGTGGCCGAGACCAGCACCATGCTGATCCAGGCATTGTTGCCGGAATAGGGCAGCAGTGCCGCGGTCGCAACCAATCGCGCGCCGTCACGGATGCCGAACACGATGCCTTCGCGCAGGAAGATGCGCCAGTCTTCCTCGGTCTGGTTCCAGTGCGCTTCCGTCGAGAGCGCCAGCCCCGCGATCGCGTCCTGCACGCCGAGCTTGAGGACGGGTGGAGCGTCAGTAGCGTCCATCACGCACCTCGTATTTGGTGGGCTTGCCGAGGTTCGGCATGGCGCGCGCGACCCAATCCGCGGTCCAGGCGATCAGCTGCTCGGTGTCGACCACGGGATGGCCGAACAGTTCGACCGCCTTCGACGTGTCGGTCAGCCAGGCCGTTGGCTCTTCCGTGCCGGTCAGCACCGGCGCGCGGCCGAACCTTGCGCCGAATTTTTGAGCGAGATCGCGCACGGCGAGGATCTCGTGGCCGCTGACATTGATCGGCGTTGTCGGCGTCGTGCAATGGGCGAGGCAGCGTAGCGCCTGGGCCGATGCATCGCCCTGCCAGATGAAATTGACATGGCCGAGGCTGACGTCGATCGGCGTGCCCGAGAGCACCTTCGCCGCGATGTCGTGCAGCACGCCGTAGCGCATGTCGATCGCATAGTTGAGGCGGAACAGGCGCCCGGGCGTTCCAAACTTGCGCGAGAAATACTCGAACATCCGCTCGCGACCGACGCAGGATTGCGCGTATTCGCCAGGCGGGTTCGGCGCCATGTCCTCGGTCGAGCCTTTGCCGTCGACAGCGACGAAGGGATAGATGCAGCCGGTCGAGAATGCGACGATGCGCGAGGACGGGAAGGCCTGTGCCACCAGGGCGGGCACGTGCGCGTTCATCGCCCAAGTCAGCGACAGATCGCCCTCGGCGCCGAACTTGCGGCCGGCCATGAAGACGATGTTCGGTGCCTTCGGCAGCGCTGCGATCGCCTTCTCGTCCATCAGGTCGCAGTTGATGGTGTCGACCCCGCGCGCGTGCAGCCAGTCTTTGACGCTCGCGTCGCTGAAGCGGGCGACGCCGATGATGCGACGATCGGGCGCGGCGGCCTTAGCAAGCCCCGCCAGCGTCGGCCCCATCTTGCCGGCGACGCCGAGGATCATGATGTCGCCGTCGACCTTGCCGAGGTCGTCGATCAGCGCCTGGCTCGGCCGGCACAGGAGATCGTCGAGAGCTGCGACATCGGGGATGGTTTTCGGCAGGTTCTCGCGGGTGAGCAGCATGGTTCTATCCTTCAAGTCGGCCGGTCCTAGGTTGCCATTGTCATGTCTGTCTGGCGTCGCCGACCACGAACATGCGCTCGAGGGCAAGGACGAGGCCGTACAGAGCGACCCCGAGCAGCGTCAACAGCACGACCGCCATCACCATTGCGGGCGTGTCGAGTGAGGACTGCACCTGGATCATGAGGTAGCCGAGCCCGCGCTCGGAGGCGATGAACTCGCCGACGATGGCGCCGGCGACCGCGAGAATGGCGCCGACCTTCATGCCGGAGAAGACGTAAGGCAGCGATCCCGGCAGCTGAATCTTGCGGAACAGGGTCCAGCGCGACCCGCGCAGCGATTTGACGAGGTCGAGCAGGTCCGGCTCGACCTCGCGCAAGCCGCGCGCGGTGGTGAGCAGGATCGGGAAGAAGCAGATGCTGAAAGCGATCAGGATGTTCGGGACGATGCCGTAGGAGAACCAGACGATGAAGAGCGGGCCGAGCGCGACCTTCGGGATCATGTTCAGAGTCACGAACAGCGGCAGCAGCACGAGGCTCAGCAGCGGCGCCCAGCTGAAGATCACGGCGAGCGCGACGCCGACGAAGGCACCGAGCGCGAAGCCGCCGAGAATCTCGATTGCGGTCACCAGCGTGTTGGCGCCCCAGGCATAGCTCGCGGTTCCCAGCGTCTGCACCGTCGCGAGCGGCGAGGGCAGGATGAATTTCGGTACGTGGAAGGCATCGACCGCGACCTGCCAGAGCACGAGCACGGCGAGGTGCACGATCAGGATGACCGCGAAGCTGCGCGAGCTGCTTGCCCTGTCTCCTGCCACCGCTTGCTCCCTGTTGGCGCGGCAACGATGCCGCAGGCCGCCAGCTTAGCCGTCCCCAGGGGAAGTTTCAACCAGTTGGTTGATTACGGCCGGAGCGACTGCAGCACCAGGTCGGCGACGTGGCGGCGGCGGGCCCGCTTTGCACTGCGGCTCGATAGGTCCTTGCCGAAGATCGCCGACAGCGTCGGTGTGTTGGAGAAGAAAAAATAGCTGAGGCCGGCAATGGAGATATAGAGTTGGACCGGATCGATCCCCTTGCGGAATACGCCCGCGCGCACGCCCTCGTTGAGGATGTGCGACACGCTCCTGACCAGCGGGGAATGCATCGCCTCCAGCCGCGTGGAGCCGCGGACGTGGGGGGCGCCGCCGCGGTTCTCGTCGTTCAAGAGCACGATGAAATCGGGGTTTGCGGCCAAATGGTCGAACGAGGCCTCGATTAGCTTGCGGATCGCCTTCTCCGGCGGCAGGCCTTCCAGATTGAGCTTGCGCTCCTGCTCGCGGATGTCCTCATAGACCCATTCGAGTACGGCGAGGTAGAGCGCGTCCTTGTCGCCGAAATAATGGTAGACGAGCTGCTTGTTGACGCCCGCGCGCTCGGCGATCTCGTCGACGCGGGCGCCCGCAAAACCGTGCCGGGAGAACTCCAGGCGTGCCGCGGTGAGCAGCTTGTTGCGGGTGGCGACGGGGTCGCGGCGCTGCGGCACGGTGTCGCCAGATCGTTTTGCGGGCATTTCCAACCAAACAGTTGACAAGTTGAGGGCGGGCTTGTTGCATTGGTATCCTCACAAGGGGAGAGCGACAAGCCGGGTCGCTGGCATGAGGAGAGATGCGATGAAGCGTTTGCAGGCGGCTGTTGTGGCCCTGATGCTCGGTTTGCCGGCGGTGCCGGCCAGCGCGGGCGAGGCGGTGAACCTGATCCTCAACTGGACGCCGACAGCCGATCACTCGCCCTATTACTACGCCAAGGCGCAGGGCTGGTACGAGAAGGCCGGCATCGACCTCACGATCGAGACCGGCAAGGGCTCCGGCGTCTCCGCCGCCAAGGTCGGCTCTGGCGGCTCGCCGTTCGGCGTCGCCGATCTCGCCACCATGCTGGTGGCCAAGAGCAAGGGCGCCGATACCGTTGCCGTGATGAGCGTCTATGCCAACACCGGGCAGACCTTCTACTGGCTGAAGAGCTACGGCGTGAACGGGGTGAAGGACTTTGCCGGCCACAAGATCGGCAATCCCCCGGGCGATGCTTCGCGCGTGATGTGGCCGGCCTTCGCCAAGGCCGCAGGGCTAGCGCCCGACGCCGTCGGCTTCGTAAATGTCGGGCCGACCGCGAAGATCGCGGCGCTGAAGAGCCACACCGTCGACATCATCAGCGATTTCTATAACGAGCACGATCTGAAGGTGATCGAGTTCGGACCAGACCTCGGCTATGTCAACTGGAAGGACATCGGGCTCAACCCTTACGGCAACTCGCTGATCGTCAACGGCGCCTATCTGCAGAAGAACCCGAAACTCGTCGAGGACTTCGTGCGCGTCACCCAGAAGGCCTTTGCGGCCTGCGTCGCTGACGCCGCGCCGTGCCTGAAGGCGCTGCTCGACCAGGTCTCGGGTCTCGACAAGGAGAACCAGGAGCGCCAGTGGGAGCGGATCAAATTCCTGATGACCGATGAGTTCACCACCACCAAGGGTCTCGGCTGGATCGACGGCGAGCGGATGAAAAAGGACTACGAGCTGGTCCAGACCTATCTCGGCATGGAGAAGCCGTTCGACGTCACGACCGCCTTCACGACCAAGATGCTCGATCCGAACATCAAGATGGATGCGAGCAAGGTGAAGAAGTAGGGGGCCTTCTCCGTCATTGCGAACGCAGCGAAGCAATCCAGAATCTTTCCGAGGAGTCAGTCTGGATTGCTTCGTCGCAAGGGCTCCTCGCAATGACGTTGTGAGAGGAGTGTTCCTTGCTCTCCTTCTCGGACACGACAGCGGCACAAGCCGAGCCCCAGCCCACGTAATCCCACGGAGAGTTAACCGGCCGTTAACCATATCCGCCGCATCGTTAACCATTCAATAACAGGGAACGAGTCGGCCGCCATGGAGGCTGCAGCAAAAGTCCAACGCCAAATGGTGCGCCTGCGCGGGCGCTCCTACGTGGCCTTCGTGTTTACGCCGACGGTTCCGGTCCAGGACTGGCTGCAGGAGATCGACGCCACCATCGCGCGTTCGCCGGGCTTCTTTGCCGGCCGGCCCGTGGTGATCGACCTATCCTCGGTCGACCTCAGCCAGGCCGGCATCGGCCATCTGCTCACCAGCCTGCAGGACCGCAACATCCGCGTGCTCGGCATCGAGGGCGTGGAGGAGGCAAGGCTGACCCCAATGATGCCGCCGCTGCTGTCGGGCGGACGCAGCTGCGTGGTCGAGCCGAGCGCGCCGAAGAAGCCGGAGACGAAAACCGAGGCCAAGCCGACCTCGCTGTTGCTCGAAAGCCCGGTGCGCTCGGGCCAGACCGTGATCTTCCCCGAAGGCGACATCACCATCCTCGGCTCGGTCGGCTCCGGGGCCGAGGTGGTCGCCGGCGGCTCGATCCACGTCTACGGCGCACTGCGCGGCCGCGCCATGGCGGGCGTGAACGGTCACACGAGCGCGCGCATCTATTGTCAGAAGATCGAGGCCGAACTGCTTGCGATCGATGGATTTTATCAGACCGCCGACGACATCGACGCCGCCCTGCGCGGCAGGCCGGCCCAGGCCTTCCTGCAGGGCAACACCATGCGAATTACCGCGCTGAACTGACCAGAAGGAGATTTCAGAAATGGCCAAAGTACTGGTCGTGACATCAGGCAAGGGCGGGGTCGGCAAGACCACGACCACCGCCGCCCTAGGAGCCGCGCTGGCGCAGCGCGGCGACAAGGTCGTCGTCGTCGACTTCGACGTCGGCCTGCGCAACCTGGACCTCGTGATGGGCGCCGAGCGCCGCGTCGTGTTCGACCTCATCAATGTGGTGCAGGGCGTGGCAAAGCTGCCGCAGGCGCTGATCCGCGACAAGCGGCTGGAGAACCTCTGGCTGCTGCCGGCCTCGCAGACCCGCGACAAGGACGCGCTCACGGAAGAGGGCGTCGGCAAGGTCATCGCCGAGCTGCGCAGCCGTTTCGACTGGGTGATCTGCGACAGCCCGGCCGGCATCGAGCGCGGCGCCTCCATGGCGATGCGCTTCGCCGACGAGGCCGTGATCGTGACCAATCCGGAAGTCTCCTCGGTGCGCGATTCCGACCGCATCATCGGCATGCTTGATTCCAAGACCGTGCGGGCCGAGAAGGGCGAGCGCGTCGAGAAGCACATCCTGATCACACGCTACGATCCTTCCCGCGCCGCGCGCGGCGAGATGCTGACGATCGACGACATCCTCGAGATCCTCGCAACGCCCTTGCTCGGCATCATCCCCGAGAGCCAGGACGTGCTGCGCGCCTCGAATGTCGGTACACCCGTGACGCTGTCGAACGCGGACGGCGCACCGGCGCGGGCCTATATCGACGCGGCGCGCCGCCTGTGCGGCGACACCGTGCCGATGCAGGTGCCGACCGAGCGCAAGGGCTTCATGGATCGCCTGCTGCGACGGAGGGCTGCATGAGCATGGGTCTGCTCCGGCTTCTCCGCGGCAACAAGGCCTCTGCACCCGTCGCTCGCGAGCGGCTGCAGATCCTGCTTGCCCATGAACGCGGAATGCGTGGCCAGCCCGATCTGCTCGGCGTGCTGCGTGAGGAAATCCTTGCCGTGGTCTCCAAGCACGTGACGCTGGACCCGACCAAGGTCATCGTCCGGCTCGAACGCGGCGACGAGGTCTCGACCCTGGAGGTCGATATCGAAGTGCCCAACGATTTCGAGCGCAAGAAAGTGGCAGTCGCGTAGGGGACGCGGCCGACGACGTCCGGTTTGGGGTGAGTGAAAGGCGGTCCGCTGGGCATAGCGGGCCGCCTTTGTCTTGGAGCGGCGGAACGGGACCTACAGCGAGATCGTTGTGAACGACCCGCGGGACCAGTCGCGCGCTGCACCGCGGTTCCACCAACCGGGAGAGCGCTCATGATGTCCGAGGTCCAGGTCCATACCGTTGCGCGGCAGATGCTCGAACAGCACGGCTTTGCTGCGATCGCGAAAGCCGCCGAGCAGGCCCAGGCCTGCGAGGGCCGCGGCGAGGCCGACGAGGCCCGGGAGTGGCGCCACATTGCCGACGCTATGAAGATCATCCGGGGACCGCACCAGAGCTGAGACGTGCGGTGGTCGCGGCGGGCTCAGCGCCCGCCTTGATCAGCACCTTGTGCACCGGACTTATGCTGCGTTTGCGGCTGGCTGCGCTCGCCTGCCTCCTTGCACGGGAGTTGTTCCCAGGATCCGTCCGGCGCCTGCTGATAGGCGCTGCACGACGGCGAGGTCGACTTGTCGTCGCCCTTCTGGGTCTCGGAGTTCTTCGCCAGGGCCGGGGCAGCCAGCACCGCGCTGGCGGCAAGCACGGCGCCGAAAACGAGACGGGCAATCCGCATGGGGCTTCTCCTGTTCGAAAAAGCCCGCATGCTGGCGAGGAATGTGACGATTGTTGGCCGGCCCTTGCGGTTCCCAGCGATGTGCTTAATGCCGCGCGAGCGGCTTGCTAGCCGCCCTTGCTGCGGATCAGCCCGGCGAGGTTGGTCTTCTGGGCCTCGCACCAGCTGGACATGCCGAGGCGACGCTGGTTGAGATCGGTCGCCTGGGTGGCCACCGCGACCTCGGCCATCAGGTCGTCGTCCTGCTTCTCGCCCATCTTGCCGCCGGTGTGCATCCAGGCGATCGCCTTGCGCACTTTCTCGGTGGTGCCGTCGGGCAGATGCATCTGCTGCGCTTTCTGCACGAGGTCCTGGTAGACGACGTCCGTGCCCGGGCATTCGACCTTGGCGGCGAAGGCCTGCAAGACCAGGGTCACATAGGTCGAGCGGGGATGGTCCTCGGCTTGGGCGGGAGCCGCGATCAGCAATAGGCCGGCCATCAGGAAACCGTAGCGCATCCTTGGTATCTCCTACGTTTTTTTGGAAGGCTAACGTCCGGCCGCCTGCTCCGCAATGGTGCCAGATGCGAATTGTCGCTTCCTGCTGCGGTGCGCTATCGTGAATGCAACCCAGCCTCGGAGAACGACATGAGCCTGTTCAGCACGCCGTTCGATCCTGCCCGTGACACGGCGCTGGTCACCGGCGCCGGCAACGGCATCGGCCGCGCGATCGCGCAAGCCCTGGTCGGCGAGGGCGTCCGCACCGTGTTCGCCGATGTGAATGCCGAGCGGGTGACGGCCGCGATCGGCGCCAGCAAGAACCCTGAACTGGCAGTGCCCTGGGTCGGCGATCTCGCCGATCTCGATGCGTGCGACGCGCTGCTCGCTGCCGCGAACGCGGCGCTGGGCGGGATCACGCATTTCGTGCACAGCGCATCGCCGCCGCGGCGGGAGGCCGATCATGCACTCGCGGTCGATCGCAGGGTCTGGCAAGAGATGCATGCCGTCAATCTCGATGCCAGCTTTCATCTGGCGCGCGAACTCGCAAAGCAGCTGATCGCGGCGAAACGACCAGGCTCGTTCCTGTTTCTCACCTCGCTGCATGCCGGCACGCCGCGCAACCTACCGCATTATTCGACGGCGAAGGCGGCGATGGCGATGCTGGTGAAGGAGCTGGCCAAGACGTTTGGCCGCTACGGCATCCGCGTCAACGCGCTGGTGCCTGGTGCGATCGCGGCGGGCGGGTTCGTTGCGGATCCCGCGCTGGCGCGGCACATTCCGCTCGGGCGGCTCGGCGAGGCCAGCGACCTCGCACCGATGGCGCTCGCGGTACTGTCGAACAAGCTGTCCGGTTACGTCACCGGCGCTTCCTTCGCCGTCGACGGCGGATTGTCGCTGACCAACTGGTTCGAGCCGCCGGCGCTCGACGACTAGTCAGCGTCGCCAGGCCGGTACCGGATCGAGCGGCGTGCGATAGAGCTCGTTGTGATCGCGATCGGTGACGCGCACCGCGCAACCCTTCTGCTGCAGCTCCGGCTTGACCTGCGACAGCTCGGTCGCCAGTTGATCGGCACGATCCGAGGCGACCTCGATGTCTTCGAGAATGATTCCGCCCTGGTTCCTGAACTCTTCACCAACCACAAGATCGAAGGAGTAGTAAGGCATCCGAATTCCCCGATGTGACGCGCTGAGCTTCGGTGGAAGGCTCAACACATGCTGGATGCTACCACTGAGTCGATATCTACCGAATGAACGGGCCGCGCAATCTCTGTGCTTATGGCGCAGAAATGATGTGCAGTGTGTGACCGCGTTAACATTTAATTAAACATGTCGGCGTGATCATAAGGCATGGGATTGCAGCAGAACCGGGCTCCGGGAACCGGCAGCTGCAAGAGAAGGCCGGCGGCATAGATCCCGACGGCCTTTTCTCTTGGAAGACGATCGAAGCATCGCTTCCCGTAATTGCCCGGACTCAACGCAGCACGTCGACTCGGACAGCGTATGTGCTGCCGTCGCAGCGCTTGGTGCTGCTGCGCGGTCCTGTTCTAGCGCAACGGCATCGGCGGACGCACCACCGGTCCGTCGTCATCGGCGACGGCCTGGGTCGTGGTCACCGGTGCGGCCGCTGGCGGCGTCGCGGTTGCCTGCGACGGCGGCGGGGGAGGCGCGAGCGGCGGGGGCGAATAAGCCGGCATGTAAGTGTGCGACACGACCGGCTTCGGCTTGCGAACCGGCGGCGGTGACGGAGCTCGCGGCGTGACCGCAGCAGCGCGTGCGCGCGGATCGACAGGCTTGGCCTCGGTCACCGGTTTGAGCGCAGGCGGCTTTGCCATCTCGCGCGCCATTTGCTCCTGCCCGGCCTTCAACTCGGCGATGTTGGCCTTGAGCTGCTCGATCTGCTGCGCCATCGCTGCAAGGTCGCGCGTCATCGATTGCACGGACTGCGCTGCATCGGACGGTGTGGCCGCGGGCGCGGCTGTTGCAACCTGCGCGGCAGGCGGCGCGGCCGATTGATCGGCGGCTTGATCGGTTGCCGCTTGCGCTGGGGCCGCCGCAGCTTGCTCCGCCGGTGCTGCGGCCTCTGCGGGGGCGACCGGCGTGGTCTGCGACGTGGAAGGCAGCAGCGACGTCAGCGACGCCAACGCAGGGGTCCATCCGGCGAGCATCTGTTTGGCCGTATCGCCGTGCCGCTCCCAGGCGATCGTGGCGGCTGCGCTCGCTCCCGCAAACAGAAACGTGACGAACGCACCGCGCAGCCATTTGCCCACGGACGATCGCTTCTGTCGGCGGTGATCATCGCCCACTGCGACGCGTACGCCAGTGTCGACCGCGGGTGGTGCTGCCGCCTGCGGCTCCGAGACAGGACTGAACTTGGGCTCCACGGAGGGCTTGGGCTCCAGAGTGATCTTGGGCGGCGGTGCAAATTTCGGCTCCGGGCGGCTGGCCATGTCGGGCGCCAATGCCGGTGCAACGCTGATGGGGCGCGAGGCCAGCACAATGTCGGGCGAAATCTGAATCGCGTCGTGCGGATCGTTGTCCTTGACCGTGTCCTTCACGATCTCATCGACGATTTGCTTGGGGTTCAGCGTCGCGAGCATCGCAGCTCCTTTGAAGCCCAGGTGTTTGAAGCCCAGGTGTTGAGTACTCATCGCCTGCATTGGCGCAAGCCGATCTGTTTAGGCGGACTCCAAATCCAATGGGCCCGGCTCAATGACGCACGAGTCCAGCCGGGTTTGACCAAAGCAAGGCGAGCGGATGGAGATGATGCGACGCTCTTCCGCCGTTTGTGGTGATGGAACCCAATTTGTTGAACACGCGCACGTGTTCCGCACTGCCTTGTTTTCAGCACGATTTTGACGGCATCTTGCGGTGCTGGGGGCGCTGCTATCCGCGCTATCGGGGGGCCGGCGGTGCCAAGATTTCTGATCGCTTTATTTGCTGCTGCCTTGCTGCCGCTGGGCGGCTGCATGCAGACCACGCTTTCGCCGTCGACCGACGCGAGCATGACGCCGCGCGACCGGCAGTTGCTCGCGCATACGCCTTACGCGCAGGCCAACGTGCCGGAGCAATATCTCCGTCACATCGTCGATTATCACCGCAAGGAGCAGCCGGGCACCATCCTGGTCGATACCGACGCGCGCTACCTTTATTACGTGCTGCCTGACGGCAAGGCGATCCGCTACGGCGTTGCGGTCGGCGAGGAGGCCATGGCGTTCTCCGGCGTTGCGCGGGTCGGCCGCCTCGCGGAATGGCCGGACTGGGTTCCGACAGCCGACATCCAGGCGCGGCTCGGACCGTATCCGGCGCGCGTTCCCGGCGGTCCGGCCAATCCGCTGGGTGCGCGGGGCATCTATCTCTATGTCGGCAACAAGGACACGCTCTACCGCATCCACGGCACCAACCAGCCTGAATATATCGGGCAGGCGATCTCGTCCGGCTGCATCCGGATGCGCAACGAGGACGTGATCGATCTATACGACCGGGTCAAGCTCAATTCGACGGTCGTGGTGCTGCCGCCCGGACAGAGCGCGCAGGCCGAGGCCGGCGCACCCTGGCGAAGTTAAGGACGGTCGCGCGCGCTCGGGTGCGCACGCGCAAGCCGATCCCGCCTTAATTCTCGGGCCGCGCGATCCGCCATTGCAGCGTCGTGGCGTTGCCATTGGCATCGCCTGGCGCCTTGTCGGCGGGTGAGGTGTAGAGCGGGCGATAGCGATATGCCCACATCTTGCTGCCGTCGTTGCGGCTGATCACGGTGAAGTCGCCGACGGCCTTGGCGTCGGCGGTTGCGGGCAGCGGCACCCAGCTCTCGGTGCACTTGCCGTTGCAGTTCGATGTCTTTCCGGTGGTGTCGCGCTCATAATAGTAGAGCGTCATGCCCTTGAGGTCGACGAGCTTGGGGCCCTGCTTGGTCAGGACCACCTTCGCCGGCGCGGTCGTCGCCTCGGGCTTCGGCGGAGGAGGGGCATCGCCGCCGCCATGGCCGTTCGCGAGTGCAGGAGCGGCCGAGAGCGCGATGGCCGTGGCCGCGATGAGAAACCTGAACATCCGAAACCCCTGAACCGCAAAGTTAATCGCGCGTTAAGCGCAGGATGTTGCCGACCCTAGCAGCCGAAGGTTAGTTCCAGGTTTCGTTGCGCTGCGACAATTGCGGATAAAAATACCGGATCATGCCGAGATGTCGCGCAGCGGCGCGCGGCTCAGATCGTTGCCGGCGGCAATCGCCTTGCGCAGCAGCCGCATCAGCTCCTCGCCTTCCTTGGCGCTGAGGCCGCGCAGCATGATGCGCTGCGCTGATTCCACCGCAGGTGTGATCTTGCGCAGTGTGCGCCGGCCCTCGTCGGTGATCACGAGCTCGCGGGCGCGGCGGTCGCGGCTGGAGGCGCGGCGTTCGGCAAGTCCCTTTTGCACCAGGCGATCGATCACGCCGGTGATGGTGGTGCGGTCATAGGCGATCAATCCCGCAAGCGTCACCTGGTCGAGCCCCGGATTGGCCTTGATGGTGGCGAGCGCGGCGTATTGCACCGGCGTGAGGTCGAAGCCGGCATCGCTGACCTCAGCCAGGAAAACTGCGACCGCGATCTGCTGGAACCGGCGCGCCAGATGCCCGGGCATGTCGTTGTTGTCTTTCACCGAATTCTCCATTTGCGACAGCGACGGTGCGCATCGTTGACAAGTATACTGATAGTCAGCATACTGAGCAATATCCAAAAGACATTTGGCGGGAGAGAGGCTCATGCAATTCCATCTCAACGGATTCCAGCCGGGCGATCCCGAGATTGCCGATCCTGCCGAGCGCGTTCAGGTTTCGGGCGCCATGGGCGCCGTGCCCGACAAGGTCGATGTCCTCATTGTCGGCTGCGGCCCCGCGGGCCTGACGCTCGCAGCTCAACTCGCGCAATTTCCCGATATCAAGACCTGTATCGTCGAGCAGAAGGCGGACCGCCTGCTGGTCGGGCAGGCCGATGGTATCGCATGCCGGACCATGGAGATGTTTCACGCCTATGGCTTCAGCGAGCGCGTGCTGAAGGAGGCCTATTGGGTCAACGAGACGACGTTCTGGAAGCCGAACGAGCGGCAGCCCGAGACGATCATCCGCAGCGGCAGGGTCCAGGACGTCGAGGACGGGTTGTCGGAATTCCCGCACGTCATCCTCAACCAGGCGCGCATCCATGACGGCTTTCTCGATGTTATGCGCAAATCGCCGGCCAAGCTCGAACCCCATTACAGCCGGCGCCTGGTCGACCTCGAGGTCGATCCGGCCGCAGGGCCCGCCGACCAAGCCGTCACCGTGCGGCTCGAACGGGTCGATGCCGCGAACGAAGGCAAGGTCGAGACGGTCAAGGCGCGCTACGTCGTCGGCTGCGACGGCGCGCGCAGCGCGGTGCGGAAGGCGATCGGGCGCGAGCTGCACGGCGATTCCGCCAACCACGCCTGGGGCGTGATGGACGTGCTTGCTGTGACGGATTTTCCGGACATCCGATTCAAGTCGCTGATCCAGTCGGCGAAGGACGGCAGCCTGCTGATCATTCCCCGTGAAGGCGGCTACATGGTCCGCATCTATGTCGAACTCGCCAAGCTCGAGGTCGGCGAGCGCGTTGTCAACCGCAACATCACCGCCGACGACGTGATCGCGAAAGCGCAGCGGATCCTGAAGCCGCATAAGCTCGAGGTGAAGGAGATCGCCTGGTGGTCGGTCTACGAGATCGGCCAGCGTCTCACCGACAAGTTCGACGATGTGCCGGAGGCCGCGGTCGCAACGCGCCTGCCACGCATCTTTATCGCCGGCGATGCCTGCCACACCCACAGTCCAAAAGCGGGGCAGGGCATGAACGTCTCGATGCAGGACGCCTTCAATCTCGGCTGGAAGCTCGCCGCGGTGCTGCGGAAGCAGTGCGCCCCACAGCTGCTGCATTCCTATTCGGCGGAGCGCCAGGCGGTCGCGAAAGAGCTGATCGATTTCGACCGCGAGTGGGCGGGAATTCTCGCCTCCGCCGCCAAGGCCGGCGGCGCCGATGCCGCCAGGACGCAGGACTATTTCGTCCGGCACGGCCGCTATACCGCGGGCACGGCCACGCATTACGGGCCGTCGATTCTCACCGGCACGGCCTCGCATCAGCATCTCGCGCAAGGCCTCGTCATCGGCAAGCGCTTCCATTCCGCCCCGGTGATCCGGCTGGCGGACGCAAAGCCGGTACATCTTGGTCATGCCGCACAGGCTGACGGTCGCTTCCGCATCTATGCGTTTTCGCCGGCGGAGAATCCGGTGGCGTCCGACTCGGCCATTCGTGTGTTGTGCAACTTTCTCGCGGAGTCCACGAAATCCCCGATCCGGCGATACACGCGAAGAAGCTCAGACATCGACAGCGTGATCGATCTGCGCGCGGTGTTTCAGCAGGATCACCGCGAGCTCGACATCGCGGCCATGCCGCCGCTGCTGCTGCCGAGCAAAGGTCGTTATGGCTTGCTCGACTACGAGAAAATGTTCTGTCCGGACGTCAAGAGCGGTCACGATGTGTTCGCAATGCGCGGCATCGATCGGAAGGCCGGCTGCATGGTCGTGGTGCGGCCCGACCAGTATGTCGCAAGCGTTCTGCCGCTTGATGACTTTGCCGGGCTCGCCGCGTACTTCGACGCGTTCATGCTGCCGGCCAATTGACGGTCCGGCAGCGCCGCTTACGCGTTGTGCCGATGAACGACGGATGAATATTGAACCGCGCACGGCTGGCGTTTCAATCTTTCGATCCATCGCATGCTTCGCACGGAACGCGCGTTCCGTTCGCGCGTTCCGACTCGAAAGAGGAGGAACATGCCATGAAATTCAAGAGCGTTCTGATTGCCGCATTACTGCTCGCGCCGACAGCCGCACTGGCCGCGCCGGGCATCGTCACGGTCTCCACAGGCTTGCGCGCCGGTCCGGGCGCGGGCTTCCCCCTGGTCGATCGCATCCCCGGAGGCGCTCGCGTCAACATCCATGGCTGCCTGCGCGGCAATGCCTGGTGCGACGTCAGCTTCTCGGACGATCGCGGCTGGGTGTCGTCGCAATATCTCGAATATCTCTATCGCAACCACTACGTCTATCTGCCGGACTATGTCGATGAGATCGACGTGCCCGTCGTTCCCTTCGTGCTGACCTCGTACTGGTCCAGCTATTACACGGGGCGTCCCTGGTACCACCGCTACGCCTACTGGAATAGTTACTGGACCTCGCATCAGAGTGTCGCGACGCGAATGACGATTGATCCGCGTGCGGCCCGCATCGGCCGCGCAGCGACGCGCGATGCAACGGTCGCCTTGGAACGGGAAGGTGTGCGAAGCGGAGGCGCCGCTGCGATCTCTGGACGCAACGCCGCGACCCTGCGGCCCGATGCCGCGATTACCAAGCGCGACGCTGCGATCGCGACGCGCGACGCGGCCATCACAAAACGCGACGCTACTGTTGCCGCCGATCGGACACGTGCCGGACAAAGCGAGCGCATCGCGCATGAGAGGACCAATGTGCAGAGCCGCAACCCGCGCGATGCGCAGGCGCGCATGATGCACGAACAGGCCACGAGCCGCGCTGCGGTGCGCGCCCAGCCGATGACACGCGCGCATGAAGCACCGCGAGTGTCCGCCGCACCCGCCGCGCGGCCCGCGATGCCGCATGTCGCGCAGCCGAATGTGAGCCACGGTTCGCCGATGAATGCTCATGCGCAGATGCCTGCGCCTCGTGCTGCTGCGCCTGCAATGCCGCACGGCGGTGGCGGCGCTCCGCAAATCAATGCCGCGCCGCGTGGCGGCGGTGCTCCGGCCGGCGGTCCCGGCGGCGACCACCGGAAGCACTGACATTCTCAAGGAAAACCCGGCCCTCGCGCCGGGTTTTCTGCGGGATGGACCGGGTTCCCGGCGCGTACAATTTATGGAGGTTCTTCGCGGGCAGATTTCATCGATCGTAATATGTGTATCCAAAGATGCAGGCATCCACTCGGGGCAGCGGGGCACGGGAGGATGACGATGAGACAGAGCCAGGCGGAGACGCGCCGCCAAAATGTCGCGAAGCGGTCGATGACCAAGGAGGCCAAGCAGCTAGCCAACCTGATCGCCGGACTGCGCGAATCCCTCGAAAGCATCCACAAGGAACGGAGGAGCGCTAAGCTCACCGGCGCCGAGATGGGCATGCTCGACGAACGCCGCAACAATCTGTTGCTCACCATCGCGGCTCTCGACGACCGCCTCTCGGCGGTGCAGGGGCTGATCGATCTAGGCCGCCCCCACATCATCCGCGTGCATTAGCGGGCTCGGATAGGGAGGATCGGCTCCGTTGCCGATGCACGGGCCGGCTCCCGGCGGTCGATCCAGCACGACATGAAGACGGCCCCGCGCCGTCGCGGGGCAAGCCTGCGACGGATGGAATTGCGTCCCGACGGGCAAGCGCGAAGCCGAACGCGGCGCCATGCCAGCGGACGGCACCAAATTGCCATGCTCCCGGCGAATTGCCGCCAAAGCCCGCTGCCACGAGGAGGCCGGTGCAGGGCGACGCAAGGGGACGCGAATTGGCCTACAAGATGGTCGCAGAACGCGACAACGAGAAGTATAGTTTCGCCCGCGAGAGCCGGCTGGTGATCGTGGCGAAGGCGAAGGTGTGGGCGAGCGAGGGGTGGCGGGTCGTCATCACGGACCAGGACGGCAAGGCCTACGCGCCGCCCGAATTCGATCAGCTGTTGGCGGCGTGAACCGACGGGCGGAACTCGACATCTGGACGCGTTTTCTGTCCGCGGACCGGTTGTCCGTTTCGCTCGAAAACGCTCTGGGGGGACGACATTTGACATCGCTGTGTGGACTGGGGCGCGACCGGATCGTGCCCCTGGTTGGACTTGCAGCCGCCGCCGTTCTGACGACGACGGTTGCGGCCGCGCAAAATCTCGATGCCGGCAAGTCACCGGCCAAGCTGTTTGCGGACGGCTGTGCGACCTGCCATCGCAGTCCGCGCGGCCTCGCCAAGGGCCGCATCAGCCTGACACTGTCCTGGTTTCTGAAGGACCATTACGCCACCAGCTCCGACTCGGCCAAGGCGCTCGCCGCCTATCTTCAGTCGGTCGACGAGCCGCCGCCGCGCGATGCGGCCAAGCCTGCCAAGAAGCCCGCGCGATCCGCACCGCGTCCGCCGAAGCCGACGCAGAGCCAATAGGCCGCTCGGCCTTTCGCTAACCGCGCCGATGGGTCTGCGCGAGCAGCCGTGCGTGCACGGCGCGCAGCTCGGCGCTCATGCGCGTCTGTCCAGTCGTGACGTAGGAAAGCCAGGCGCCGTCGGCAGCAAGACGAACGATCTGCAGATCCGGCGTGCCGTCGGTCGAGCGGTGGCGCCTCAGGCGTGCCTTGATCCAATCGTTCCAGAGCCGGCGCAGCGGAGGATCGGTGACGACCACCATGCTCAGCGCCGCCCACGGGGTCGCAAAGCCGAAGGTTCTGCCGGTGAACACGGCATTCACATAGGCCCGGGTGAAGCTGCCGCGTGGCTTCGGGTCAGCTTCGATGGCGGCGTCGATCTCGGCGTCGACGCGACCGAGCAGGTCGGCAAACAGGCCCTCGATCAGCGCCTGCTTGCTGCCGAAATGGTGGAACAGCCCACCTTTGGTGACGCCGGCCGCAGCGGCGACCGCCTGCACGGTGACACCGGCGACGCCATGATCCATCGCAATGGCCGCGGCATGGTCGAGCAGGGCGCGCCGGACCTGCTCCGGCTGCTTGGCGCGGGTGTAGGCGCTCGTCGGCATCAGTGCACCGTGGTCTGCGAGAACAGGTTGATGATCACGACGCCTGATACGATCAGCGTGATGCCGACGAAGGCCGCGGCATCCAGCATCTGGCGGAACAGCACGAAGGAGACGGTGGCGGTCAGGATGATGCCGACCCCGCCCCAGATCGCATAGGCGATGCTCAAGGGGATGACGCGGATCGCCACCGACAGCGCGTAGAACGAGGCGACGTAGAACAGCACCATGGCCAGCGTCGGCCACGGGCGGGTGAATTGCGCGGATTGCTGCAGGAAGGCCGATGCCGTGGCCTCGAAGGTGATGGCGAGGGCAAGCGCCGCATAGGCATTGAAGGTGGAAGTCATGGTCACTCGGAGGCCCCAGAAAGATACCGCGCGGTAGGTATGTTTACCACGCGGCGTCTTGGCTTTGCCCCGCAGCAAGTATCACATGTCGGTGACGAGCCTGCGACATTGGCGGAATGCGGCATGAAGCCGCCGCACGATGAATCGCGCAGCGGCTCCATCATTTCATTGAGGCTCGTCCGGCGTCAGTTGATCCGCACGGAGAGTTCGACGTCGTCGGCGAAGGGCGTCGACATGTAGCCGCTGCCGGGCCTTCGTACGCGCGCCAGATAGTCCGGGCTGTCGTCGGCATTGTCGGCGACGAGGATCGCGCCCGGCCCGAGATGGCCTTCGAGCAGATCGAGGATATCAGGGTAGAGCGCCTTGGCACCATCGAGCAGCACGAGATCGATCGTATCGGGCAGATCGGCGCTAAGCGTCTCGAGCGCATCGCCCTCACGGATTTCGACGAGATCGATCAAGCCGCCGGCCGAGAGGTTTTCCCGCGCGCGCGCCGCCTTGGACGGCTCGAACTCGCTGGTGATGAGGCGGCCGCCGCCATTGTCACGCAGCCCTGCGGCAAGGTGCAGCGTCGAGATGCCGAACGAGGTGCCGAATTCGACGATCGTCCTAGCGCCGGAGCTGCGCGTCAGCATGTAAAGCAGTGCTCCAGTCTCGCGCGAGACTGCGAGCGGCGCGTCCTTCAGGCGTCCGTAGAGGTCGCGGTAATCGGTCTTGCTCCGCATCATCCGCGCGCGGTCCATATCGGACAAATCGGCGACGGCGGCTCGCGTTGCGCCGCTTGCCGCCTCGGCTTCGTCGAACAGGCGATCCAGCAGCGGCGCAAGCGATGTGATGATTGGGGTGGTCATTCGAGGTCTCCAGAGGTGACGAAAAAACGCGTGCTTGCGTGCGGCGTGGAAATACGACTAATTCGTCGCATTTCCTATTCGCATTCCTCGGGTGCGCCATGGCCGATCGTCGAAGCCGTTCAGTTTCCTCACGAAAACAGCCGCAACAGGCCCGCTCGACCGGCCTGGTAGCGGCCATTCTCGATGCCGCTGTTCAGGTCCTGGCGAAGGAAGGCGCGCAACGTTTCACCACGGCGCGGGTGGCGGAGCGGGCCGGGGTCAGCGTCGGATCGCTCTATCAATATTTTCCCAACAAGGCCGCGATCCTGTTTCGTCTCCAGAGCGACGAGTGGCGGAGCACCAGCGAGCTCTTGCGCGGCATCCTCGCGGACCGGGCGAAACCGCCGCCAGCGCGGCTCCGCGCGCTGGTCCATGCCTTCATCCGCTCCGAGTGCGCGGAGGCCGCAATTCGCATCGCGCTCAGCGATGCCGCGCCGCTCTATCGCGACGCGCCAGAGGCGCAGGACGCGCGGGCAGCCGGCAAGGAGATCATCGCCGTGTTCATGCGGGAAGCGCTGCCCAAGGCCTCCGAAGCGACGTGCGCGCTTGCCGGCGAGTTGATCAAGACGACGCTGAGCGAGGTCGGCAAGCGGTTTTCGGAGACGCCGCGCAGCGAGGCCGAGATCGCGCGTCATGCCGACGGGCTGGCCGACATGTTCTGTGCTTATCTCGGGGAATTGGCGCGACGCTGAAGCGCGAAATCCGGGCTGCTCTTGCATCGCCTGACGTTTGTCCGTACGGACCTCTCTCATGCTCGTCATCTCCATTCAAAGCCAGGTGGTCCACGGCCATGTCGGCAACAGCGCGGCCGCCTATGCCATCCAGGCGGAGGGCGTGAACGTCGCGGCGGTGCCGACGACGCTGCTGTCCAACCATCCGCGCTATCCGACCCTGCGCGGGCGGGTGCTGGAGACCGAGCTCGTCGCCGATCTCCTCAAAGGCGTCGAGGAGCGCGGGCTCGTCGACGAGGCGGCCGTGCTCGTGACCGGCTATCTCGGCTCGCCGGGCAATGCCGCCGTGATCGCCGATTTCGTCGAGCAGGCGCTGACGCGGAATAGGAAGCTCGTCTATCTCTGCGATCCCGTGATCGGAGATGACGGCCGCGTCTATGTCGCCGACGGCATCTTGGACGTGGTGCGGCACCGGCTGCTGCCGGCCGCAAAGCTGACGACGCCGAACCAGTTCGAGCTCGAGCTGCTCTCAGGCCTTGCGATCGCGGATGCGCAGGGTCTGCGCGCGGCATGCGCCGCGCTGGCAGGCAGCGGCCGCAGCGACGTCGTCGCCACCGGCTGCACGCTCAGCGATACGGCGGAAGGGCAGGTGGAGACGATCCTGTGCGCCGGCGGAGAGGTGTCGCGCTTTGCAACGCCGCGCTTGCCGATCCGCCCCTACGGCACCGGCGATCTCCTCACGGGCCTGATCGCAGCACATTTGGCCAAGGGCGAAGCGACCGAGGCTGCGGTGCGGCTTGCCGTCGAGACCATCTTTGCGGTGCTGGTGCGCACCCAGGAGGCCGGCACGGCCGAGATGCGGCTCGTGCCGCTGCCCTCAGTGGGACGTAAGCCGTAACGGCTCAGGTCGCGCGCTTGCCGGCCGATTGCGCCGATTTCTGTGGCTTGGCCGGGCTCTTCTGCTCGCGCGCCGCCTGCGCCTTCGGCGGCTTGGCGGCGGCAACACTGCGCGTCTTCTTCGGCTTGACGTTGACGGCGGCTTCCTTGCGGTCCCCCGTGCCGCGGCGCGAGATGTATTCCGGGCCATCAATGGGGCCGACATGCGGCGGATCACGGCCGAGATAGGGCCGGCCGATGCCATATGCCTTGCCGTTGGCGTCGACCCACTTCCACAGGATTTCGGTCGAGACCCAGCGCTGCGCGCGGTTGTTGCCCTGAGTGCTGACAATGTCGGCCGCCATGCCGTGGCCGTAGCCGCCGCGCGAGCTGCCGCCATGATAGGAACGGTCGGAGGCCGCTTTCAGGCCGCTCGCGATCGACTGGCGATAGTCGTCGCGGAACGCGCTGGTGATGCCGGGCGAGAGACCGGCGGCTTCTGCGGCGAGCAGCGTGCGGAACAGCTTCCGCTTGAAGCTCTTGTCCATGCCGCCGATGACGTAGTCCATCATCGACATGTTGGCGTGCTCGGCTGCCTTCGGATCCTTCCAGCCGAAATCCTCATCGACCAGCTTCGTGAAGGTGCGCATTACCGTGACCGTCTTGCCCTTGCGCTTGACGGTGACGGCGCGGCGCTCCTGGACCTTGATGGAGTCTTCCTTTGCGGTGCGCTGGTAGAGCGTCCAGAGATAGCGGTCGATGCACGCATCCATGACGAAGCATTCGTCGAGCACGGCAACGGTGTCGGCCGGCGGCGATGCCTTGCTCACGGGCGCGACAGGGCCGCCTGCGATCGCTGCAGGGGACAGCGCATCGGTCGTCACGATCTCGGTGGGATCGGCAGATGCGAGCTTGATGGGCTCCGGCGCCGCAACTGGGGCTGCCTCGCTGACAAACGACTCCGGCTCTGGTTCGGGCGAGATCTGCGGTGCAGGCGGCGGCTCTGCCGGCAGGATCAGGGCCGGATCGGCCGAGGCGAGCTTGAGGGCGGGTGCGGCAGGCTCAGGCGCCGCCTCAGCGATTGCCGGGGCCGGTGCTGCGGCCACCGCGGCCGCGATGTCGGCGGTCAAGGCGATGGCGTCCTCGATCGTCGCAGCGTGTGGCACGTCGGCGAGGTCGAGCCGGCTGAGATCCTTGCTGAGATCCTTGGTGAGATCCTTGGTGAGATTCTTGGCGCGCGAGACGGCAGCCGCATTGGCACCGCTGTTCTCGATCAGGGCAGGGGCATAGGCGGAGAGGGAAAGCGCCAGCCAGCCGGCGAGCACGGCCGAGGGGCACGCGATCGCCACCAGAAGAGACCGTCGATCGTTCATGATCCCTGCCTCCAAACGGTTCTGCCCGAACCCGCCTTGCCCGGACAGTCATGATGCAAACAGTTTGACGAAAACAGTCTTGCACGGAAAGGCACGCAGTGCGTCGATTGTTTGGAGGACCATGTGGCAGCGCAATGGCGCAGATCGGCGAAAATGGGCTTTTCGACCGAGTGTTGCCGAGTTGCAACGTGGGTTCCACGGCGGTTCGCTGGGAGCAGCGTCGTTGTCGTCAACTTGAACGATCGTGTTTACTCAATTTTGGATTGTGGCGATGCATTTGTCTCTCGCCGGCAATTTCCGGTAGAGTTGAGAAGGATGCGGTTGTGAAGTTGAAATGCAAGTGGGCGGAATTCGCGGCCGATGAATCCGGCGCGACCGCGATTGAATACGGCCTGATCGCAGCCGGCATTGCGCTCGCGATCATCGAGATCATCTATGCGCTCGGAACCAACCTCGTCGCAAAGCTGCAATCGCTGGCCACGGCGTTGAAATAGGACGTCGCTGCGCCGGCATCACGCGTTTGCACGCTTGACGGCGCTGCTTTTTGCGCGGAGCCTTGCGGCAACTTTGTTGCGGCTGGCGCGTTTGGTCGCCCATGACGCATACCTCGCTTCGTCCTATGGACGCCTTCGATCCCACCGAACCCGCCATCCTGCACGATCGTCTCACGGACACGATCATCACCTGGACTGCCGACCAAGCCGATGATTACCGGCGGGCCAGCCGGCCGGGCAGCGATGGAACGGTGGCTTGGAAGGCCTATCTGTTTGACGGCTGGGGCAACGTGCTCGGTGGCTGAGCACCACCCTGAGAGCGGCCATGGCGCGGCTCGCGTGACTCGGCCAAAGTCCTAAGTTAAATATATTGCCATGCACGACGTGCGCTTGTGCAATGCAACAAAATATGTCGCGTTGCAGCAAGGCGGGCCTAAATATGCTCCGACTCTTCCACTCAGGAGCATCACCAATGAACAAGAACACTCTGTCGATCGCCGCCGCCATCCTGACGATCGCGGGCAGCACTGCGGCTTTCGCCGCCGAACTGCCGACTTACGAGATCAACGGATTTCCGGTCTCGCCCTTGCAGGTTCGCGTCCTCGGTGCCGCGCATGTCGAGCAACAGGCCGCTGCGCCGATCACCGTCGCCTCGGTTCACCAGACGAAAGTGCTCAGCCCCCGCAAGCTGAAGACCGCCGACGTCACCACGGGCGCTGCCCGCTGAGCTCTATCGGTTGATGGCTGGTGGGTCCCGCGGAGAGGCGGGATCCGCTGCCTCACCTCACGCCTTTGACGTCGACGCTACCTCCCTTGTTATCTTGGTACTGAGCCTGACCTAAGGGCTCGGTCTCAGCCCCTGATTTTTCTGAGCGATCTCGCGCAACGCGCGAAGCTCTGCGCGTCCCAGCCCTGCGGCCGCGTGGGTTGAGGCCATTGGCGAGCTGACCTAAGGCTTGCTCCATGGACCAGCGGACGAGCGGCGCCGAGGCTCTCTCTCAGAACTACGATGCGGCGCCGGCACTGCTCGGCGTGGCCTGCGGCCTTGCCGCGGCGCTGTTCTGGGCGCTCGGCTTTGCCGGCACGCGGCATGGACTCAAGGTCGGCTTCACGCCGGTCGATCTGCTCGTGCATCGCTACGTCTGGTCGGGGATCGCATTCCTGCCGCTGGTGTTGCGCGCCGGCGTCAAGGATCTCTGCGGCATCGGCTGGGGCAGGGGTCTCGTGCTGATGGTGCTCGGCGGCCCCGTGATGTCGCTGATCTCCTACACCGGCTTCCTGTTCGTGCCGCTCGGCCATGGCAGCGTGATCCAGCCCTCCTGTGCCACGCTCGGCGGCCTGTTGCTCGCGGCCCTGGTCCTGAAAGAGCGGATCACGGTCTCGCGTCTCGTCGGCGCCCTCGTCATCGTCGGCGGCCTCGGCGTAATCGGTGCGGAATCGATCGGCCATATCGGCGCCACCGGCGTGCAGGGCGATCTGATCTTCGTGCTGACCGGCTTGATGTTCGCCGGCTTCGGCGCCGCGCTGCGGCGCTGGCGCGTGTCCGCGGTCTCGGCCGCGCTTGTCATCAACGTGCTGTCGCTGTTGCTGCTGCCGGTCTACGTCGCAACCGTCGGGCTCGCTCATGTTGCGGCGATCGGCGTCACCGAAAACGCGATCCAGGCGCTGGCGCAGGGCGTGCTCGCAGGTCCCGCCGCGCTCTATCTGTTTGCCGTCTCGGTGCAGCGCCTCGGCGTTGCCCGCGCAGCGGTGTTTCCGGCCTGCGTGCCGGCGCTGACGCTGCTCACCGGCTGGCTGCTGCTGGGCGAGCCGCCGACGCTGCTGCAGACCGCGGGCCTCGTGACGGTGCTGTGCGGATTCTATTTGGCGCAGCGGCAGCGATAGTCTCTATCGCCCGTAAAACAGGAAGGCCGCCCAAGGGGCGGCCCACTCAAGTCTGAAGATGTGATGCAATCGAACAGGTAACCCTGCAAGCCAGCCCCGGGTTGAGAAAATAGATACGCGCTGCAAACGCCACGCCCCGGCATCTGTAAGCTTACACCGATTTACGACAGGGATAAGAAGGAATATGGGTTCCGGAGCTGGAACTGGGCATTAGTGTTACCGCGGGCGCGGCAGGCCGCAGGCTCGCGCGGTCAGGCTTTCCTGACGAATTCCGACTTCAGGTTCATCGCGCCGATGCCGTCGATCTTGCAGGCGATGTTGTGGCCGTCGCTGGCGTCCTGGAGGCGGATGTTGCGCACCTTGGTGCCGCCCTTGACCACCGAGGAGGAGCCCTTGATCTTCAGATCCTTGATCACGATGACGCTGTCGCCATCTGCGAGCGCATTGCCGTTGGCATCGCGCACGCCGGCCTCCGACGCGGCATCCACGGCCGCTTCCGCCGCACCGCTCCATTCATGGCCGCATTCCGGGCAGACCCAGAGATCGCGATCCTGATAGGCATGCTCGGAGCTGCAGGCGGGGCATTTCATCGCGTCGGTCATGGCAGTCTCGTCCAGCTCTTCTCGGGGTCTCACGCTTCGTTCGCGGCGCGACCGTAGGGGCCGGGAACAGGAAAGCAAGCGAAAGCTGTCGACTGCGGCAGGCCGCGATCGCCTGGTGGTGCGATATCACCGAAACGATGCGACGAAGATCGCGGTGAGCCGGCGGAGACGCATCGCTTGATGCAAATCAACCTGATCCGCGCGCCCCGCCCTAGGCTTCATTTCAGCGAAGCAACGACTGGGAAATAGCGATGTCGCACAGTGCTCGAATCTATCTCGGCCTCGCTCTCCTGATCGCATTGTCGGTGCTGTTTCTGCTCGGCGTCGTCCACACCGCGGCGGGGGCCCAGAGATCCGGCCCGCGTGCGGTTGCTGAAGGACATCGCCTGGCGCAGGCGTGGTGCCAGAGCTGTCACGCCATCGAGCCGCACATGGCCGGGTTCTTCGACGAGGCCCCGAGTTTCCAGGCCATCGCGGACAGGAGCGGCACCACCGCGCTGTCGCTCAAGGTGTTCTGGCGGACCAGTCATCAGAACATGCCGAACCTTGTGATCTCGCCCGAGCAGGCGGATGTGCTGTCGGCCTATATCCTGAGCCTGCGCGGCAAGTGAGGCCGTCGCCGGCACGATTTCGCGAAAACAACCCCATGCACAGTAGAGCGGGCCTTGATAAGTCTCGCTTTTTCGGTTTGTCCGAATGAGATTTGCGGCGTCGGGCAAAACGGGGGTATATTGGCATTGTGGCGTGTTGCGGGGCATCGTCGGCGCCAGCCGCGTGCGGCATCATCCCGGATGACGCTCGCGCAGCATTCGGGCTAGGTTCGCGCCGCAATTCGCGAGACGAGCCCGCCATGTCCTTCCTGCTCAACATCGACGTTCCAGATGTGGCGCAAGCCACGCGCTTCTACACCGCCGCTTTCGGCCTCACGGTCGGCCGCCGCTTCGGCACCGACTTCGTCGAGCTGCTCGGCTGGCCCGCGCCGGTCTATCTCCTGACC
Source organism: Bradyrhizobium centrosematis (assembly GCF_045571495.1). Taxonomy (NCBI): domain Bacteria; kingdom Pseudomonadati; phylum Pseudomonadota; class Alphaproteobacteria; order Hyphomicrobiales; family Nitrobacteraceae; genus Bradyrhizobium; species Bradyrhizobium centrosematis. The sequence continues at coordinate 4,218,534 of NZ_CP120703.1, read as the reverse complement.
AAGCGGGCCGGCACATTGGGTGCCGGCGGCGACCGCCGCCGCTACGAGCGGCACTGGACGCCCGTGCATGTCGACGTCGTCGTCGACGATGTCGATGCCGCCGTCGAGCGCGCGCTGCGCGCCGGCGCGATGCTGGAGGTGCCGGCGAGCGATGCGCCCTATGGCCGGATCGCGATGCTGGCCGATCCGTTCGGGCACGGCTTTTGTCTGCTGGCGTTCAGCGACAAGGGATACGATGCATTGTTGGGGAGTTCGTAATCCGGGCTACGATCGCCAGCGACAGCAAGCTACAATCGGGACGACATGCCGGCAAAGCCGAAACGCAAGCTGAAGACCTACCAGACCTCGCTCGGGTTCTTTGACCAGGCGATCGCCGCGCCCTCGATGAAGGCGGCGCTGGAGGCCTGGGGCGCCAGCTCCAACCTGTTCCACCAGGGTGCCGCGAAAGAGACAGACGACCCCGATATCGTCGCGGCGACCATGGCGAAGCCGGGGGTCGTGCTCAGGCGCCCGGTGGGATCGGACGGGCCGTTCACCGAAAGCGCCGCGCTGCCCACCGATCTCGTCGATGACGAGACCACGCCCAAAAGCAAAACCAAGAGCAAGGCCAAGCCCAAGAGCAAGACGCGATCGCCGCAGCGTCCGGCCAAAGCCGCAAAGACATCCGGCAAGGCCGATGATCAGGCGGCCCGCAAGGCCGCCGCGGCGTTCGAGAAGGAGGAGCGACGGCGCGAGGCCGCGCGTGCCAAGGAGGAGGCCGCCCGCGCCAGAGAGCGTGCACGCCGCGACAAGGCGGTCGCCGCCGCCGAGGCGGCGCTGGAGAAGGCGAGGCGGGAGCACGACGCCAGGCTGGAGGAGATCGAAGCCGAGCGGGCTGCGCTCGACGCGCGCGCCGAGGCGGAGCAGAGCCGCTGGGACAAGCAGCGGATCAAGCTGCAGGAGGCGCTGCGCCGGGCGCGGGAGTAGAGCCCATGGAAGCGCGTGGCCAAAGCGCTTGGCGCAGCGCGCTGGGAAGGGTGGTTGAACCTTCCTTTACCATGGCTGCCGTCGCGGGGCCGAAGCGGCGGAAGTTTAGCGGTTCGGCAAAAATCCTGAGCTAGAGACGCTTCAGTCTTTCGGATGCGTCTTTCGACGCCGCCGCAAGCTTACGGGAGCTGTCATGAGCGATCATCGCGCCGCCGTCAGGCACCAGACCTTGCGCACCGGCATCGTCGAATTCGACAACGGCGCCGGCAGCACCGTCAGCGTGCCCTGCACGATCCGCGATGTCTCCGCCACCGGCGCGCGGCTTTCGCTCAACAGCTCGGCCTGGATCGCCGAGGCGTTCACGCTGGTTTTCGCAAGCGGCCTGCGCAAGACCTGCCGCGTCGCCTGGCGCAAGGAGCGGCTGATCGGCAGCGCGTTTGCGGACGGCTATGCCAGCGCCGACGAGCAGGCCGCCATGATGACCGCGGACGAGCAGGCTCGGCACCGCCTCGGCATCGGCGTGCGCGTCAGGGCCGCGCGTGAAATGCGCGGCTACACGCAAGCCCAGCTCGCCGAGCGCCTCAGCGTCACGCCGGCCTTCGTGGCCGCGGCCGAGCAGGGCGAGGTGGACATTCCGCTGTACCAATTGATGCGGATCGCCGATCTCCTGATGGTCGGTCTCGACCGCCTCGTGGCGGGGCCGGTGCCGGAGGAGGTTTGATGCGGCGGAGGAAGTCGTAGCCCGAATGGGCGAAGCGACTTGTCCGCCGAAGCCTTGGCGAAGGCGGAAGCAATCCAGTCTGTCTCCGCGGCGAAAGTCTGGATTGCTTCGTCGCAAGAGCTCCTCGCAATGACGGTGGAGAGGGCGGAGCGTCAAAGCCACCAGCACGCACCCCCGCAAGATCGCGCGAAATTTGCTTGCCTTGCCTGGCATCCTTTTGCACTCTTCGCGCGAAGGAGATCAATGCATGACAAAAATCACCGCCGCCTGCGCGCTCGGAACCGCCCTGGTGCTGTGCAGCCTTGCAACATCAGGCGCTGAGGCGAGGGCGCGCAAAGCCGTTGTCGTTCGTGCGCCACAAGAGCGGCTCGTCGTCACCGCGCCCGTGCTGCGGCCGACGCCATGGGATTACAATGTGGTGCCGCGCTATCGCTATCGCCCCGAGGACGACAAGGTCGATCCCTACGGCCCGCCGCTGGTGCCGTCCTATATCCGCTACGAGGGATGGCGCTGGCCGTATTGGTGGTAGCGATTGGCGCTCCAAGGGGCCGACAACCGCCCACCGTGGAGCGGCAGGATCAATCGCTCCGCCCCAAAAAAGTCATGCCGTCATGTGAATTGCCCCACAGACGGCGGCCGTCCTGTCTGTTTATCTGTCGCCGACTGGCTGCTGGTGCGCGCGTTTGGCATCGCGCATCCGGCGCCTTCGCATTTCGAAATCATGGGATGATCGCTATGGGCGTTTTTCATCGCACCGCCACGCTTTGCGGCTGGTTCATCGAGTCCACCTTGAGCGGGTGTACCGAGAGATTTCGCGTGCGCTGAACTGGGCGCACAGAGAATTCCCGAGGCCCCGCCGGTGACGGACGGGGCTTTTTCATGTTTGCAATCTGCCCATTCCCGCCCGGCGGAGCCTTCGCGAGAAGGAGGCCGGGTCATGTGGGAGTATTTTGGACCCGATTTCGCGTTCGACGTGATGAAGGGCGTGGTCGCCGGAATAGCCTCTTTGGCAGTTCAGGTCGTGGCGCCACGTAGCCTTCGTGCGGCAAAGCAGTTTCGCGCGTGCTGGGTTGCGAGGAGAGCGGCTCGGCAAGCTGCGAGACGGGCACAGCGCGATGCGATGCCGAAGGATGGGCGGTGAGATGCAAGCCGCCCGAACAAGACTGATGGGGTGGGTTAGCCGCAGGCGTGACCCACCCCTTCTGTTGCCGCGGACACGACGACGTGCCTCGCCACCTCATCATCCCGGCTTGCGTCCGCTGATCGCGTGCGCGCGGGCGCTGTAGGTGATGCGGCCCTCGGCATCGGCCGGCAGCCGCGCCCTCACGCGCTGCACGAGCGCGGTGACATCCGCTTCCGTCATGGCTGCCAGCACGGGCGCGGTGGACGGCGCCTTCGTCTCCACGTTCCAGAACTCGTCGAAATCGGTAAACCTCCGCTGCACGGTGATCTCGCGAGTCTCGATCTCTAGCAGGCCGGCCGCGCTCCAGAAGTCTCGAAGCGCGGCGAGGGTGGACACGTCCATATGCGGCGGCCGCGTCGGCGAAAGCCCCATTGCGCGCATCTCATTGAGGATCGGGTCGAGCGGAAAGCCGCTGCCCAGCATGTCCCACATATAGGTGGCGACGAGGCCACCGGGACGAACGACCCGCGCCAATTCCGCGACGCTCTTGGATGCATCCGGCACGAACACGAGAACCAATGCCATCACCGCGACATCGAAGCTTCCCGCCGGAAAGGGCAACGCCATGGCATCGCCGGTTTGAAACATCGCGCCGCGCGCGCCGGGACGCGCTCGGGCAAAGGCGAGCTGGCCCTCGGAGGGATCGATGCCCTGCACCTCGCTGGGGGCGCAGCGCGCAACGATGAGCTCGGTGAAGGCGCCGCTGCCGCAGCCGACATCGATCCAGCGCAAGCCCTTCGCCGGCTTCAGCCAGTCGAGAAAGACCTCGCCGACCGAACGGCTCCACACGCCCATCATCTGCTCATAGGCGGCACCGTCATCGAAGCGAAGCTCGGCCATGCAACGGCTCCCTCGGCTTTTCCACAAGGCAAATGCGCGGGCGGCGAGGTTAACACATTGGTTATTTCTTTGCGGTCATTTTCGCGACCTCAGTCAGCAAAGAGGCACCATGTCCGACATCACCATTCCAGGCGGCAAGATCCGGTCCTTCGTCGAGCGGATCGAGAACCTCGACAGCGAAATGCAGGAGTTGAGCGAGCAGAAGAAGGAAGTCTTCGCGGAAGCCAAGGGCGAGGGTTTTGACGTGAAGATCCTCAAGGAGATCATCAAGCTGCGCAAGGAAGACAAGAACGAGCGCGACGAGCGCGAAAGCCTGCTCGATCTCTACATGCGCGCGATGGAGACGGCCTCGCCGGAGCAGGCGAAGGCGGCGTGAGACGATCTGGTTGATCGGTGAGAGAGGCGGCCGCGATCGCTGGGATTGCGGCCGTCAGGTACTGGCAGCTTCGCGAAGTGGCGCGCCGCAAACCCCGCCGTCATTCCCAGGGCAATCGCATATGGTGTGCACGATGCGGCGGCAGTGGCAGTCGGCTCCCTCTCCCGCTTGCGGGGGAGGGCTGGGGTGGGGGCTGTCTCCGCATTGGGATTGCTAGAAATTGCGGAAGATGCCCCCGCGTGGCGAAAACCCTCACCCGCCGCGCTCAGCGAGCGCGTCGGCCTCTCCCGCAAGCGGGCGAGGCGGAGCAAGCCCGCGGCCCTCGCGCAATCCATAGGCGATAGCCCTGCTGACATTCCGGGGCACGCGAAGCGCGAACGCGGAATCCATTGCGCAGCTCGTCGTGCCGCCTGATGGATTCCGGGCTCGCGCCCAAGCGGGCGCGCCCCGGAATGACGGCGTCGGCCATCAATAGCGGCCGCCGCTACCCTTTTGCTGCGTGATCCACTCCGATAATGTTTTGGGTGGCGCTTTCGCAGTTCGGCCCGGCGATGCCTTCGGATTGTCGCGGCCGCCTTTGATCGCATGGCTGCGCGGCGCTTGCGTTGCGCCGGCGCCCTTCAAGGCAGCCATCGATGCCTCTGCGGCTTCCTTCTCCAGGCGCAACTGTTTCAATCGCGCCATCTTGATGCGCTCGGCCTCGACTTCGGGTCGTTCGGCGAGAAGCGGCTTGTGCTCGGCAAACTCTGCCGTCACGACGACCCCGAGTATGGTCGTCTCGCCGAGCGCCTTGCAGGCCTCCAATCGATGCAGTCCCTCGACCAGCACCAGGCGGTCTCCGTCTCGCCGAACGGAAATGGGCGCCTGTTGTCCGATATCCAGAATGCTTTCCGCGATTTCCGCAACGGTCTCGGGCTTGAGGGCTCTCTTCTGCTTCGTCGGAACGAAGATTGTCTCGATCGGGAAGCTTTCCGGTTTGGGCATAACTCAACTCCGCTTCTACCGGACGCACCGGAACCTATGCCGACGGGGTTGCGATTTTAGGAGGGAAGGGCTCGACCGCAAAGGCAATTTCCACGGCACGGCGTGAGGAACGAAATGCGAAAGCGTTCGATTGATTGGCATCACCACACGCCCAAAGGAGACACGGATGGAACTGTCCGGAAAGAAGATCGCGATTCTGGCCACCAATGGCTTCGAGCAATCGGAACTCGAAGTGCCGCGTGACACACTCAAGGCGGCCGGTGCGACCGTGGAGATCATTTCGCCGCAAGCCGGCGAGATCAAGGGCTGGGACAAGAAGGATTGGGGCCGCCCCGTCAAGGTCGACAAGACCCTCGATCAGGCCGCCGCTGCCGACTATGACGCGCTCGTGCTGCCCGGCGGGCAGATCAACCCCGACCTGCTGCGTGTCGAGCCGAAAGCGCTTCAATTCATCAAGAGCGTCTTCGATGCCAAGAAGGTCGTCGCCGCGGTCTGCCATGCGCCCTGGCTGCTGGTCGAGACGGGGATCGCGAAGGGCCGCCGGATGACATCGTACAAATCGATCAAGACCGACGTCGCCAATGCCGGGGCGAAGTGGGAAGATTCGGAGGTCGTCGTCGACCAGGGCCTCATCACCTCGCGCAATCCCGGTGACCTCAAGGCGTTCAGCGCGAAGATCATCGAAGAGCTGAAGGAAGGGCGTCACATGCAGCGCAGCAGCGCCGCTTAGCCAATGTTGCGGTGACGGTGCACTGAGTCGATGCCATCCTGCCGCGGTCGTGGAGGACGGGGCGACAGGGAATTTTTAGTGCACTGTCACTGTAATACCCGAGCGCCTTGCAGGCCTCTTACCGATGGAGTCCCTCGACCAGAACCAGGCGGTCTCCGTCGCGCCGAACAGAAATGGGAGCCTGTTGTCCGATGTCCAGAATACTTTCCGCGATATCCGCGACGGTCTCGGGCTTGAGGGCTTTCCTCTGCTTGGTGGGAACGAAAATCTTCTCGATGGGGAAGCTTTCCGGTTTGGGCATAGTTTGATCCGCTTCTACCGGGCCCGTCGGAACCGATGCCGATGGAGGTGGGAGCTTAAGGGGAAAGAGCTCGACCGCAAAGGCCGAAGCGCAGATCGGAGCGAGTGACTCAATTGCAGTGTCACCGGTAATTCTCACCTCGTCTTATAAGTTAGAACGGTATGTCATCATCATCAATCGTTGCTGGATTGTAGGCAGGCCACGCCTTAGGGCGAGCCATCCCTTTGGGCTCTATTGTCTTGTTGTCGGCTTTCAGCGCTTGTACATCCTCGGCTGTAAAGTCAGTTACCTCGGAAAGGTCCACGTTTTTGGACGTGGTTTCGATAATGGCTGCGACATTGAGATTGGACGCGGCCGAAAATTTCAGATTCCGAAAGCTTCCTTGCAGGAGTAGGCAGCCTGGCATGTCAATTGTGGACGTTACAATTGGCTGATGATTGCCGGCAAAAGAGAATTTGTAGAGTAGACTCGCAGGCATTTCCAAATTGTCTAAAGGCCCCTCGAAATGCACCGAGTAAGTCTGGCATGATCGAAGCTTGATCGCTCCGCCGCTCGTTTTGCGGAATGCGATTGCTCCTAAGAGGGAATTGTAAATATCTATTATTGAGTTTTCTCCAGTGATCGAACATCCGATCAAAAACGAATTAGAGATTGTAATGCTCTGGTCTTGAGCATCGAAGTTGCATCGTACGAACGTGCATCTCCGAAACTGAATCTTGGCGAGGAATTGTCCGTTGAAGTGGCGATCGACAAACAGACATTCGTAAAGAACGGGCTTGGAGGTGAGCGTCGCCTGGCTCTTTTGTACTTCGAGTGCATCCGTCGCTTCGTTGACATCTACGCGTGTTTCTGGAAGCGGCTGCGCCCAGGTGCTTACACTCTTGATCTTTGCGTCGAGTTCGGAGATCCACTTTCGCTTTTGTTCAAGGGCATCTGCATTGCGTGGATCAAATGACAGTGTGTAAGCCCAATTCCAGTTAAAGCGCGGCCAGGAGAGCTTCTCGGTGACGTGGCCGGCGCGATCCGACCAAGAATTCTCTCGAATGTACGAGCGCAGCATGTTTTGGATCTTTTCGCGATCTCGACTGCTTTCCTCCGCTAGCCGGGCTAGCGAATGGATGCCTCCCAGTCTCACCTCTACGTTCGGAACAGTCTGGGTGGATTCGACGGTATCGCCATCGTCAGTTGTCGAATTTCTTTTCAGCTCCCTCGTCTGACCTAGCTGATCGATGCTTCGAGAAAAGATGGAAGTGTAATGCGTTTCTCGATCAATTTGAGTCTTGTCCTCGCTGATGCGCGTTTGTCGATCGAGAATAAGAAGCCGCCAGATAATCAGAGGCAGGCCGACTACACCGGCGAGCACCGGCAACGCCGCTTTGGTGGCCTCTGCGGCGCGTTTTTGATCGCCGCTTAATAGATCAGCCAAAAGCCATGCAACTGCTAAGAAACCAATGATAAGCAGCGCTACAAAAAAGACCGTCCCAAAGACGGCGATAGGTACAGAAAGTTTCGATGATGGTTGCTCGAAACTACCCAAGATTTGTAACGGCCATCCCCGATTGTGGTTATCACTTTTCATGCGTTGCTCGCAGAAGTAGTGTTTCGGATCGTAAGAAAGGCCGCTCTTTCGAGCGGCCTTTCCGTTTCATCAGCGGGCTACCGCCCCTACGAACAGCCGGTCGTGCTGCCGCACGTATCGCACTTCATGCAGGTGCCATTCCGCACCAGCGTGAAGTTGCCGCACTCGCTGCACATCTCGCCCTCGTAGCCTTTGGCCTTGGCTTCGGCGCGGCGCTCGGCCTTGCTGGGGGCGGCGGTCGCGGCGCTGCCGGCCTTGCTCCACTGCAGCTGCTCGAGCTTCTCCGTGGGGGAGAGGTCGTGCTGGACGTCCTGCTTCAGGGCGACGGCGCCTTCGAGGGCATCGCCGACACGGGCTGAGGCACCGTGGGAGGCGAGCGCGGTGACCTTGTTGCCGCCGGAGGGCGCGCTGTCGTTGCCTTGCGCGACCGCGGTCGAGCCGCCGCGCATGACGACGAGGTTGTCGGTCCGCGAGCGGGTGAGGCCGCGCGAGACCAGGCGGGTGGCGTGGTGGCCGCCGTCCTCGTCCGGCTCCTTGCCTTCCTCGACGCCCTTGCCGAGCGCGTCAAAACCCGTCTCGTTGGGATCGACATGGGCGAGGTCGAAGCGCGACATATAGCTCACCGCGAGCTCGCGGAAGACGTAGTCGAGGATCGAGGTCGCATACTTGATGCTGTCGTTGCCCTGCACGGGGCCCGCCGGCTCGAAGCGGGTGAAGGTGAAGGCATCGACATATTCGTCGAGCGGCACGCCGTATTGCAGGCCCAGCGACACCGCGATGGCGAAGTTGTTGATGAAGGAGCGCAGCGCCGCGCCTTCCTTGTGCATGTCGATGAAGATCTCGCCGAGACGGCCGTCGTCATACTCGCCGGTCCGCAAGTAGACCTTGTGGCCGCCGACGACCGCCTTCTGGGTGTAGCCCTTGCGGCGATCCGGCATCTTCTCGCGCTCGCGCATCACGATGATGCGCTCGACCAGCTTCTCGACGACCTTCTCGGCCACCTGCGTGGTCCGCGCCGCCATCGGCTTCTCGTGCAGCAGCTCGACCGCATCGTCCTCGTCCTCATCGTCGCTGATGAGCTGCGAGTTGAGCGGCTGGCTGAGCTTGGAGCCGTCGCGATAGAGCGCGTTGGCCTTCAGCGCGAGCTTCCACGACAGCATGTAGGCGGACTTGCAGTCCTCCACCGTGGCGTCGTTCGGCATGTTGATGGTCTTGGAGATCGCACCCGAGATGAAGGGCTGCGCAGCGGCCATCATGCGGATGTGGCTCTCGACCGACAGATAGCGCTTGCCGATCTTGCCGCAGGGATTGGCGCAGTCGAACACCGGATAGTGCTCGGCCTTGAGGTGCGGGGCGCCTTCCACGGTCATCGCGCCGCAGATGTGGACGTTGGCCGCCTCGATCTCGCGCTTGGTGAAGCCGACGGCCTGGAGCAGATCGAAGCCCGGAGCCGCAATGGCTTCAGCGCCGATGCCCAGCTGGTCGCGGATGAAGTCTTCGCCAAAGGTCCACTTGTTGAAGGCGAACTTGATGTCGAAGGCGGTCGGCAGGGCCTTTTCGACCTTGGCGATGGCTTCATCCGTGAAGCCCTTGGCCTTCAGCGTGGTGACGTTGATGCCGGGGGCGTTGGCCAGCGAGCCGTGGCCGACGGCATAGGCCTCGATCTCGGCGATCTCGCTCTCGCGATAGCCGAGCGCGCGCAGCGCGGCGGGCACCGCACGGTTGATGATCTTGAAGTAGCCGCCGCCGGCGAGCTTCTTGAACTTCACCAGCGCGAAGTCGGGCTCGATGCCGGTGGTGTCGCAATCCATGACGAGGCCGATCGTGCCGGTCGGCGCGATCACCGTGGTCTGGGCGTTGCGATAGCCGTGCTGCTCGCCGAGCGCGAGCGCCGCATCCCAGGCCGCCTTGGCGTGGGTGACGAGGTCAGCCTGCGGGCACGAGGCGTGGTCGAGCGGCACCGGGTTGACCGAGAGCGCCTCGTAGCCACTGGCCTCGCCATGGGCGGCGCGGCGGTGGTTGCGGATCACGCGCAGCATGTGCGCCGCGTTCTTCTTGTAGCCCGGGAAGGTGCCGAGCTCGGCCGCCATCTCGGCCGAGGTCTTGTAGGTGATGCCGGTCATCACGGCGGTCAGCGCACCGCAGAGCGCGCGGCCTTCCTTGGAATCGTAGGAGAGGCCCATGGTCATCAGCAGGCCGCCGATATTGGCGTAGCCGAGGCCGAGCGTGCGGAACTCGTAGGAGAGCTCGGCGATCGCCTTCGACGGGAATTGCGCCATCATCACCGAGATTTCGAGCACGATGGTCCAGAGCTGGCAGAGGTGCTCAAAACCCCTGACGTCGAACTGCTTGGTCTCGGTGTTGTAGAACGTCAGCAGATTGGCGGAGGCGAGGTTGCACGCCGTGTCGTCCAGGAACATGTATTCCGAGCACGGATTGGACGCGCGGATGTCGCCGGACGCCTTGCAGGTGTGCCAGTCGTTCATCGTGGTGTTGAAGTGCAGGCCCGGATCGGCGGAGGCCCAGGCGGCGTAGCCGATCTTCTCCCAGAGGTCGCGCGCCTTCAGCGTCTTGGTCACCTTCTTGGAGGTGCGGGCGTTCAGATTCCAGTCGCCGTCGGTCTCGACCGCGCGCAGGAAGTCGTCCTTCAGCGAGACCGAGTTGTTGGAGTTCTGCCCGGAGACGGTGAGATAGGCTTCGCTGTCCCAGTCGGTGTCGTAGGTGTCGAACTGGATGTCCTTGTAGCCCTGCTTGGCGAACTGGATGACGCGCTTGATGTAATTGTCGGGCACCAGGCTGCGGCGCGCCAGCTTGATCTCGCGGCGGAGCGCCGGGTTCTTCTCGGGGTCGAAGCAATCATCGCCCGAGCCTTCGCAGTTGACGCAGGCCTTCAGCACCGCCTTGAGGTGCTTCTGGTTGATCTTGGAGCCGGTGACGAGGGCGGCGACCTTCTGCTCCTCCTTCACCTTCCAGTCGATATAGGTCTCGATGTCGGGGTGATCGACGTCGACGACGACCATCTTGGCGGCGCGGCGGGTGGTGCCGCCCGACTTGATCGCGCCGGCGGCGCGGTCGCCGATCTTGAGGAAGCTCATCAGGCCGGACGAGCGGCCGCCGCCGGAGAGCTTTTCGCCTTCGCCGCGCAGGCGCGAGAAGTTGGAGCCGGTGCCGGAGCCGTATTTGAACAGGCGCGCCTCGCGGACCCAGAGGTCCATGATGCCGCCCTCGTTGACGAGGTCGTCACCGACGCCCTGGATGAAGCAGGCGTGCGGCTGCGGGTGCTCGTAGGCCGACTTCGACTTGGTCAGCTTGCCGGTGAAGGGGTCGACGTAATAGTGGCCCTGGCCGGGGCCGTCGATGCCATAGGCCCAGTGCAGGCCGGTGTTGAACCATTGCGGCGAGTTCGGCGCGACCATCTGCATGGCGAGCATGTAGCGGAGCTCGTCGTAGAAGGCCTGGGCGTCCTCGTCGGTGGTGAAGTACTTGCCCTTCCAGCCCCAATAGGTCCAGCAGCCGGCGAGGCGGTCGAACACCTGCTTGGCCGAGAGCTCGCTGACATAGCGCTCCTTCTCAGGCAGCTCGGCGAGGGCCTCGGTGTCAGGCACGGAGCGCCACAGGAAGGAGGGGACGGATTCCTCCTCGACCTTCTTCAGGCGCGCGGCGACGCCGGCTTTGCGGAAGTATTTCTGGGCCAGCACGTCGGAGGCGACCTGCGACCACTCCGTGGGCACCTCGACATTGTCCAGCTTGAACACGACCGAGCCGTCGGGATTCCTGATCTCCGACGTGGTCAGCCGGAAGTCGATCCCGGCGTAAGGTGATTGTCCCGCAGTGGTGTGGCGCCGCTCAATCCGCATGGTCTTGCCCCGTCCTTATCTTTGACCGGTCCCGTCCCTCGTTGAGGACGTGCCGGGTCGACATTTCGTTTCGCGGCGCCCCTTGGCCCTGGGCCGGAAGGCACCGCAGTTCAGCCGGTGGACCCGGCCCTTGTTCTCCCGACGCGACGGCCCGGTGCATGCACCTGATCATCTCGCCGGCATGTCCACACCCATCCGCCCCCAAGGGGATGGGCCCGACATGCGTTCAACGCCCCACAACGTCACGACTTCTCTGACTTCACGCAGGTGTCACTTCGCACCGCCGTGAAGCCTGCCTTCCGAGCCTGTTGCCGGCCCGTTCTGGCGCCCGAAAAGTCCGCTTATCGCGGGCAGACAAGCCCTCATTCCGCGCCTTTGGCTGGCTGGCGGAGTGTCGATTTGCGAGACCCTTTGGGGGGAGTGCCGGCGGGACGCAAACTCACTCGCGCCGAACGGACCGAAAGCTAGGACTCTCCGTTGCGCCCGTCAAGAACTAGTGCGAGTTCCTGAATCAAATACTAAATATGGTGGATTGCGGGGGATAACAGGGGTCTTGGCCGCGCCTGTTGTGGAGGCAAGTATCAGTGAGTCCTCAGGGATTCCCAACTGAAAAAATTTGCATCCGGTGATGCTGCAGGTGCTTCATCCCGCTGTTCACAGGGCAGGTATATTTTTGAGCAACGGGATTGCGTCAGCAGGACTCACGTAGCCCTACGGAAGGTGAGGGCAGGCATGCCCGCCGAGGTGGTGGTGACAGCGGCGAATCCGGGCCAAGCTGAGCCCGATTTTGCCGGACTACCCACATGCTTGATTCGACTCGTCGGGATGCGCGAGCGCGCATCGCCCCGGCCGGCCTGATGTTCCTCGCGATCACCTCGATCGGCTGGGGTTTTAATTGGCCGGTGACGAAATTCCTGCTCGCCGAGCTGCCGCCGCTGACGCTCCGAGGCGTGACCGGAGTGCTGGGCGCAGTGCTGCTCGCGGCGCTGGCGCTGGTCCGCAGGCAGAGCCTGAAGGTGGGGCCGGGGATCTGGTCGCGCCTCGTCACCGCCGCCATGCTCAACGTCACCGGCTGGATGGTGCTGATGGGCCTCGCGCTGCTCTGGCTGCCGGCGAGCGAGGCGGCGCTGATCGCCTATACCATGCCGGTCTGGGCCTCGATCATCGCCTGGCCGGTGCTGGGCGAGCGGCCGACCGTGCTGCGCACGCTGGGGCTGGTGATGGCCTTTGCCGGCCTTGCCTCGATCATGGGCGGCAACGGCATTGCCGCCAGCGCCGAGAAGCTGCCGGGAATCATCATGGCGCTCGCGGGCGCGCTCGGCTTTGCCGTCGGCACGGTGTTCTCGAAGAAGTACCCGATCCATCTGCCGCCGATCACGGCCGCAGCCTGGCAGATCGGTATCGGCTGCCTGCCGATCTCGATCATCGGCCTCCTGGTCGAGACCTCGCATCTGGATAAGGTGACGCCGGTCGGCTGGTGGCTGCTGGTCTATTCGACCGTGGTGCAGTTCTGCATCGCCTATGTCAGCTGGTTCGCGGCGCTGGCGCGGCTGCCGGCCTCGGTCGCGGCGATCGGCACCATGGCGGTGCCCGTGATCGGCGTCGTCGCCTCCGCGCTCGCCCTTGACGAGCCGCTCGGGGCCGGGCAGATCGCCGGGCTGGTCTTCACGCTCGCGGCGGTGGGGCTGGCGACGCGCTAGGCTCTCGCGCCCAGCGCCTTTCGGATCATCTCGGCGAGCTGGTTGCGCCGATAGGGCTTGGTCAGCAGCAGCACGCCGTCATCGAGCTTGCCGTGATGGACGATGGCGTTGTCGGTATAGCCGGAGGTGTAGAGCACCCTCACACCCGGCCGGCGCTTGGCGACCTCGTCGGCGAGCTCGCGCCCGCTCATCCCGCCGGGCATGACGACATCGGTAAATAGCAGGTCGAACGGCTGGCCGGCGTCGATCAATTCCAGCGCGGCCTTGCCGTCGGGCGCTGCCACGGTCTTGTAGCCGAGGCTCTGCAGCTGCGCGGTGACGAAGTTGCGCACCAGGGCGTCATCCTCGACGACGAAGATGGTCTCGGCGCCGCCCTCGGCCTGCGGAGTGGCGGCGGCAGCGGCGTCCGTCGTGCCGTCGCCGGGCGGCAGATAGAGCTTGATCGTGGTGCCGTGGCCTTCCTCGCTGTAGATCTTGATGTGGCCGCCGGACTGCTTGACGAAGCCGTAGACCATGGAGAGGCCGAGGCCGCTGCCCTTGCCGATCTCCTTGGTGGTGAAGAAAGGCTCGAACGCCTTGAGCTGGACGTCGGGCGACATGCCGGTGCCGGTGTCGCTGACGGCGAGCATCACGTAGGGGCCGGCGACCACGTCCGCATTGGCCTGCGCGTAGGCTTCGTCGAGCACGACGCGGCGGGTCTCGAGCAGCAGCTTGCCGCCGTTCGGCATGGCGTCACGCGCGTTGATCGCCATGTTGAGCACGGCATTGGTAAGCCGGGACGGATCGATATGCGCGGTCATCGGCCCCTGTTCCAGCACGGTCTCGATCTGAATCTGTTCGCCGAGGGTGGGGCGCAACAGCTTTGCGATGTCCGCGATGGCACCGTTGATCTCCACGTTGCGCGGTTGCAGCGGCTGCCGCCGCGCAAACGCGAGCAGATGCTGGATCAGCTCGGCGCAGCGCTCGGCGGCGTCGTCGATCAGCCGCGCCACGCGCTGCAGCTCCGGCTGTTGCTTCAGGCTCTCCACCAAAGTCTCGGTGTTGCCGGAGATCACCGTCAGCATGTTGTTGAAGTCGTGCGCGACGCCGCCGGTCAGCTTGCCGATCGCGTCCAGCTTCTGCGACTGATACAGCTGCCGCTCGGTCTCCCGCGAGGTGGTCGCGTCGTGATAGACCAGCACCGCGCCGGAAATGTTGCCTTGCCCGTCCAGCATCGGCCGGCCGCTGACCATGAGATGCCGCGGAGGATTGCCGCTGTGGGGGCGGACGATCATCTCCAGATCCTCGAACGGCTCGCCGCGCAGCACGCGTGCTGAGGGCAGCTCGTCGGGTCCCATCGGCGTGACGCCGTCGCCGTGAAACACGTCCGAGAGCGCGCGCAGATTGCGCAGGTTCATGCCGGTGCGATGCAGCAGCATGCGCTCGGCGGCAGGATTGGACAGCAGGACATTGCCTTCGGCGTCGATGACCAGCACCGCCTCGGCCATGCTGTGGAACGTGCTCTGGAGCACGTTGACCGACAGGCGCAGCTCGTCATGCGCGTCCACCAGATGCTGCGTGCGCTCCGCCACCGCCTCCGCAAGCGCTTCCTTGGCGGCCGTGGTCTCCATCAGAGTGCTCTTGAGCGCGACCTCGGTGCGCCGGCTTTCGCGCATCACCATCACGACAAGCAGCAGGATCACGAGCGCGCCCGCGACATCGATGCCGAGCAGCACGATGCCGGTGCGGCGGGAATCCTGCGAACGAATGCTGAGCAGGCGCTCCTCGTCGGCGCTCAACCGGTCGAGATTGCCCATGACCGTGTCCATGAGGCCGCGGCCCTCGGCCTTGCCGTTGAGCGCGGCAATGCCGGCCTGGTCGTTGGCGGCGCGCAGGCGCATGGCTTCGGCGGCGATCTCGACCCGGCGCAGCGCCAGCGATTCGGTGCCCTCCAGCAGCGCGACCTGATCGGGATTGTCGCGCACGCTGCGCTTGAGCTCGCCGAGGGCCGGTGCGATCTGGGCATGCACAGCGTCGAACTCGGCGCTGAAGCCCGGGCTGCGGTACAGCTCGTAGCCGCGCGCGGCGCTCTCGGCGCGGCGCAGCAGCACGCGCAGATCGGAGATCTTCTTCTGCACCTGGATCGTATGATTAACCCACGCCGCATCGGACCGCGATTTGAAGTCGAGGGCGGTCGAGGCCGCAGTGATGATCAGGAGGATGGCAAGTCCAGCACCGAGAATGACGCGCTGCGTTGGAATCAAGGGGCTTCTTTCTTGTCCTTCGCCAGCGCGCTCTCGCTGCCGAGGCATTCCCGGATCGTGGTCAGCAAGGCTTCCGGCGTGAACGGCTTGCGCAGGCAGCGCGTTGCGCCGAGCTCCAGCGCCATGCGCAGGAAATCGGGAGAGGGCGAGGCGGACGAGGCGAAGGCGTAGCCAGACATCGCAATCAAAGGAGTCGCCGGCGCTCTCTCGTGAAAGATGCGAATGGACTCGAAGCCGCGCATATGCGGCATGAAGATGTCAACCAGCATCACGTCAAAGGCCTGCGCTTCGAGCGCAGCCAGTCCCGTTTCGCCACCGTCGGTCAGCGTGACGTCGAAGCCCTGACGTTGAAGGAGGACCTCGATGGTCGCGCCGACCATCGGATCGTCATCAACCACGAGAATACGCGGCATGACACTTCCCAGCAGATCGAAGTCCCCATTGTGATTGGTGATATCCGCGAATCGTGGGTCCGGTCAATTTTGGATTGGATCAGGGTAGATATGCACGGTGCGGTGAATACAGGTCCGTTTAGTTAGACTTTGTACGCATCGTCGCGAGCGCCGGCCACAAAGGGCGGCCTCGCTGAGGGGTATGATGCGCGAAGAAAGGCGCCGCGGGACTGCGACGCCTTTCTTGCAACCATGCGCGGATGGCTTACGGACAGGGATGCCGCTGGCCGTCATAACCGAGATAGGTGCCCGAAGCCGGGTCATACGATCTGTAGCGCTGCGCGCAATAGGCTGCGGAGTCGCCGCCGCTGTCGGGGACCACCGCCACTGACGGCTCGTCGTAGTAGTAGCTGTCGCCATAATAGTAGGGGTCATCGTAATAGCCGCCGCCGTAATAGGCGTACGAGCCGATGCCGCCGATCGCCGCTCCCGCCGCGAAGCCGGGCCAGAAGCCGCCGCCATGACGGTGCCAGTGGCGACCGCTCCAATTGCTTCCGCCTTGCCAGTTGCCTGCCGTTGCAACGCTGCGGTCACCGCTGACCGATGGCGCGAAGGCCGTACGGGGCGACGGGCTGGCTGTGAAATTGCCGCCGCTCGGCCGCGCTGCCGGGCCGGCTGCGAAATTGCCGCCGCCGCCCATCCGTGCTCCGCCACCGAAGCCGCCGCCGCCGCCCATGCGGGCGCCGCCACCGCCGCTGACCTGGGGGGTGCCGCTCACGCGGGCACCGGGCCCTTGCGCGAAGCTCGGTGAGGTCATGGGTACAACAAGCGCCAGCGCTGCGGCGGCACTCAAAACTCTCAGACTGTTCATGGTTTTAAACTCCTTTCCCGGAAGCCAAACCTCAAGGATGGGCTGGAGTTCCTGGGATCACGCCGGTTTGCGTGCGAATGGAAGCCTCTCCCACGTCTCCTGTACCCGCCATGAACGGATCACGTCCGATTTGCGGCAGCGCTGCACATTTCGGAGAGCATCGGCGCCCACGCCGAACTGGACATTTCACCGCCCGGATGGCATCAGGGCCCGACGAAGCAGGGCCCTTGCCGCATGAAACAGTTCTTCCTCAAGTTCTTCACCTGGTGGAATGGCCAGACCTTTGGCACCCAACTCTGGACCAAGCGGTACGGGGAGCTGGTCGGCCAGGACGAGCAGGGCAATCTCTACTATCGCACCCGCGGCGGGGCGGTCGATCCGACCCTCGGCTTCGAGCGGCGCTGGGTGGTCTATAACGGCTACGCCGAGGCGAGCCGGATTCCGCCATCATGGCACGGCTGGATTCATCATGTCGTCGATCTGCCGCCGACCGAGGCCAACTATCAGCCGCGTGAGTGGGAAAAGCCGCACCAGCCGAATCTCACCGGCACGGCAAAGGCCTATCGCCCCTCGGGATCGACCCTCGCCAGCGGCAAGCGTCCGAAGGCGACCGGCGACTATCAGCCCTGGACACCTGGCTAGGCTTCGAGCTCCCGCCGTTTTCATCCTTTAATTGGATGCGCCCGCATCCGCCGCCCGCCGCTGTGGACAACGGGAACAGCGGGGACGGCGCCCGCATGGCCGTTGCGCCAAAGCCAGCGATGCGGCTCAATGATCCCATCTTACGGAGATGGGAGACCATCGCGTTCGGTTCGGGCAACAGTTCGCGACTGTCCCGAAATGCAGCGGCTGCCGACAAAGGACTCGATCGGGAGATAGGCCCCCGGTCTGGAAGCTCCGAAATCGCCCGATGGAATGTGCAGCCATCGTAAGACAGGAAAGGCCGCTCGGGAAACCGAGCGGCCTTTTTCTGTTGGGCCGCGTTCGTTTCCCGGACGCGGTGCGGCGTGTAACGCTGCGCCGCTGAGCCGGGACCCATCTATCCAAGAGCACCCCTGTGGCGTGACTCCCGGCTCTGCGGAGCGTCACGCGCGCCGCATCGCGTCCAGGACGCGAGAGTGTCGGGACTAGGGCGCGGACTCATGAAGCGCCTATCGGGGCAATGTCCGCTTCTCCCCGATAGCAGCGCAAAAGCGGAGATTGCCCTGCCGGGGCGGGTCACAAGCTGACCTCCTTCAGTCCAATCGCTTAACTAGCGATGGCTAATCCGATCTGGCGGACCGCGCGACGGAGGCAGCTGACACAACCATCAGTGATCGTTATGCTGCACGCGTTTGTATCCAAGATGACGGGTGATTAACATGAAGTCGATTTTGAAAGCTGCCTTAGCACTTATTCTCTTCGCATCACCACTGACGGCTTTCGCGCAAACACAGCCGCCGGCGACTAAGTCATCGACTACGGCAAAGGCGAAGCCCAGAATGCATGACGGCTGTCACAGCCGCGCGGCTCAGATGTCTGGGAAGCCCTGCCGTTAGGACAATCTACGGGGTCGCTCGTCGGCGGCCCCGTTCCTTTCTACTGCCCTGCGAGTTGTCACGGGGAGAGACATGCAGCGATCTCTCAAAGGCATAACCGGACTCATGCGGTACAAAGACCCACTCGAAGATGCAGTTTATTCGTGAATTACACCACACGTCCGCAGGTTCTTTGCACTGCCGAGGGGGCCCCGCTCCGCAATAAGTGAACGAACCGACTTACTCCTTCGGCCTACTCAAAACCGGTGAACAATTTTGGAAGTTGGGCCACTTCTGGAAGTGGCTGGAAGCCCTTGTTTTTTCGAATTGGAGGGTTGTAGATGGCCGAGCCGCCGATCAAGATTACGCTTGAATCCGCGGAGTTCACCACCGATGTGACGCCCGGGATTCGATCACGGTTGCTAAGTTGCCTGCGTTCCGACCCCCAACACATCCTGCCAAAATACCGAGGCGGAAGGGACGGTAAGGAGGTTGAGGCAATTCAGCAGGCGCTCAAGAAGATCAACGCGACTTGGCCCGCTGAAATGAAGATGCCCGAGATCACCGACAAGGCGGGCGAATACGGACCAACGACGGTCGCCGCCGTGCGGAAGTACAAGGAAGTCAACGCCATCCAACGCACCGGGCAGCCGCTCGACGACATCGTCGGCCGCATGACGATCAGCCGTCTGGACGAAGAGTTGAAGAACCTGCGTTTGCGGCCGGTCCCCCCGCCCAAACCTCCGCCCCCCGGCCCCCTGCCGCCGGAGCCAGTCAATCGTCCCTTCGCGTTCTGTCGGCAGAACACCAAGATCTTCATCGATGGAACGGACGCGGTCAAACGCACAGTGCCCTTGAACCCTGTGGTTTACGTCAACGATACGCTGGCGACCTTCGACACTATCTGTGCCAATCCACTGGGCCGGAAGCTCGTCGAGTCGGTACGCGAGAACCTCGTCGTGAAGCCCTACTTGGAAACGGATGTGAATGCCCTGACTGACGGACGGGTCGCGTTCATACGCGGCTGGCATATTGAGTTCAGCCCAGATATTTTCGCGACGTCGGCAAGCCAAGCCGGCGCCAGGGCCGACGAGGTTCTGCTGCACGAGTTGATTCATTTTTGGGAGCATAACTTCCGCCAGTATGACAATGCAGCGGACGGTTCCCTGATTTTCGACGACGCGGATTTTCTTACCGTCAATGGAACCAATGTCTATTCGACGTCGATCGCCCGCTCCCCGCGAAAGGACCACAGGGGCTTCCAGGTTTTGCCTGGCCGTTACGCGACCGATGCGCGCGAGCATATGATCCTGTACCGCGAAAACTACGAGAAGGGGTTCGATAACAACCGCGAACTGTTCGGTTTCTTCAAGAACCAGGCCGCGAGCTTCAACCCGTTCGCATCGTTCACTCGCGACGTCTCAAAGACCGTGTTCATCGCCGAGGTCGCCACGCAGAACTGGAAGTGGCGTTTCGACCTGTTCAGCGATTCCACCGCGCGCTGGGTTGATACGAGAAACCCCGGACAATTCGGCGTCGGCGCATGGCGGCAGGACGGAGGAACGATCGTCATAGATTGGAAAGGCGGCGGCTTCGACCGATTCCCGGAGGCCGGTCCTGGGCAATTTGTGACCGGTGAGAACAAGACGGGCGGCGTCGTGCGCGATTCGCTCGTCGTCAAGCAATGACGGGCGAGAGTGGGATCAAAAACGCCGATTGTTCCCGTCCCCTCATTACCGGACACTGCCTCGCGGTTTGAATTGCGCGCGATGAACTCGCGCTGAAGGACATGACAGGCGCGGAAGGAGGATTGTTGTCGCTCCTCACCGCGCTTGTGCTTAGATTGCTCATTTGGACGGTTATGGCGAATGCCGGTCAAACCACGACGGTTCGGACCTTGGCGATTTAAATGTGTCGAGTTGGATCGGGCTCCGGCCGACTATGGCCCGGATGCGGCTGTCGGGCGGTGGAAGCTGATGCGTGCGATGCGGCGGATCATGAGCATGGCCGCGGCGGCGTAGAGGAATGCGGCGGATTTTATCGAGGCCTCGACGTCCTTGGTGAGGCGGCGGTTGCGATTGATCCCGGCGAGGAAAGGTTCGACGATCCACGTCGCGGCAACACGACGAAGCCGGATTGACCAGCGATTTTGCTGACGATCTCGATTCGTATCGACGCGGCGGCGGTGACGCGCTCATGATTGTAGCCACCATCGGCTCAGACCAAACTGACGAAGGGAAGAAGGCGGCGCGAGACCTGCAACAGGGGGCCGCCGACCAGGTGATCGAATAAAGCCCATTTCCGCGCCGAAAGTTGTAACAAAGACGCTTGCAACTCATTGCTTCGCCCAAGGTCCGCAGTGGGTCACAAGCGGCTGTTCTGCCTCAGGCCGGGCTATGTCCGGTTGACCCCAGCGAGCCGACCTACGGATAGACCGTGCGGTTTTCAGCAACGGGCCATAAGCGGGCTCATGCGATTTGGCGGCACTCAACTTTTGCAGCGGAACTCCGGTCACCACGCAAACGGCGCTGTCGCCTTGTCTCTGATTCGCCACACGAACTCCGGCATGAGATCGATGCGGGGGAATTGCGCCGGATACATCTGCTGCAGGACCGCGTTCAGCGGATATAGAATGAGAAAGGTGCTGCGCGTGCCGGCATAGTAGTAGTTGGCTTCGCCGGTCCTGGCCGGACTGACGCGGCCATCCACGAGCGGATGGTTCAAGAAGCGCTGCAGTGTCTTGATCGCTTCAACCAACGGATCGCCGTCGCGGCCGTTGCAATACTCATTCACGGTCATCTTGTCGATTGCCGCTCGCACTTCGGGCGCCGTCCCGTGAAATTTTCCGAGTTTGTAGAAGCACCACTTTACGAACAGCACGTCGTCGAACTTGTTCGCGCCGTTCTTGCCGACGGCTTGATCGACGTTCCAATAAAATAGCGGTCCTTTTGGTGATGACACGATCGCGGGTCGCATGGCCCCTCCTTGGCAGGCTGACATGCCATTCGATGATCGCAGCGCCTCATTACGAGCCTCTCGCCCCTCATCGTACTGTTTCCACTCGTCCGATTGAAGGCCCTGCGGAAATACATTGGGTCAAACGCGACCGGCCGGGCCAGTCACCCGTTAGCGACCGATGTCGCCGAACTGCAATATGTCGCGAGGGACCTCAACCCAACTCAGGTCCGCAATGGGGTCAAAAAGCGAAGAACTCAGGTTGAGCAAATCTGGTCCGCTCTGGCTCGACAGGCGGACCTCGGCCAGACCCGGCGCAACTCCGCAGATGGGCCATTTCCGGACCTCGGGGCGACGCACCGCATGCACGCAGGCAATTGGCGCTGAGCAGTTGGAACTGCTAAGCTGCATGGACTAGTGTGGGGAGCACATCATGACAGCGTTGAGCTTTGCGCGCGCGGCATTCCTCGCTTCGGTCTTTGTTGCATTTCTGGTCGAGAACGGTCAGGCGGCCGAGCTGCGCGTTCTGGCGGGCGGCGCGATGACCGCGGTGTGGGCGGAGGTGAAACCAAAGTTCGAGCAGGTCTCTGGACACAAGCTCGACATCTTCTTCGGCACCACGCCAAATTTGATCAAGGAGGCAACCTCGGGGAAGTCGTTTGACGTCGGCGTCGTGCCGGTCGAGGTGATGCAGGACGCAGCAGCACGTGCAAAGTTCGCCTCCGGCACGACATCCGATGTTGCGCGGGTCGGCCTCGGAGTTGCGGTGCGAGCTGGCGCTCCGAAGCCCGACATCGGCACAGCTGACGGATTTAAGGCTGCGCTGCTCAAAGCACAGTCGATCGCGACGCTACCGGCAAGCGCTGCAGGTGCGCAAGTGACGAAAGCATTCGAGCGACTTGGTGTCACCGAGGCAATCAAAGGCAAGGTTCAGGCAAAAGCGGCACCAGCCGAGATCGTTACGGCGGTTGCAAAGGGCGAAGCGGAGCTGGGCGTGTTCTTGCTCAATGTGCTCACCGCCCCTGGACTAGACGTCGTCGGCCCATTCCCTGCGGACCTGCAGCAAGAAGTCGTCTTTACGGGTGCTGTTGCCGCGGACACAAAGCAAGGAGATGCCGCAAAGGAGCTGCTAGGGTATCTCAAGTCGCCAGAAGCAAGCGCCATCATTAAAGCGAAGGGAATGACGCCAGGCTGAAAGCGTTGGACGTCTAGACCGCGGTGATCGCCGCAGCGCACGCTCTACGGCCGGCCCCTTTTGACGGAGCGGCCGTCTTTTTGATCTGCTCGTTGCATCGCGCTGCTCACCATTTTCGCCTATGGAAGCTCGATCTCGCTATGCTTTCGACAACATGGCAAGTGACCGAGAATTTCCGGTCTGGGTCATAAGCGGTAGTGTTCTGAATGAGGGCAACAATTCTGCCTCGCTATCAAGACCGGACATCCGCGAGTTTATGAGTGAAGGCGCTGGTTCACCCTTTCAGCCGCGCGCTTCACGGCCTCGAGCCGCCGCGCCTGGTTCTGCGCGCCACGCTCCCTCAGCAGGGCCATCACTTCGGCCGGGGCGGTGTCGGGCGAGCCGGAGTTGAACGGCGGGGCAGGGTTGTATTCCATCTGGAGCTGGATCGCTTCCGCCGTGGTGCGGTCGCGCAGGATCGACACCAGCGTCAGCGCGAAGTCGATACCTGCCGTGACGCCGCCACCGGTGATACGGTTGCGATCGATGCAGACGCGTGTCTTGGTCGGGATCGCGCCGAACTGGGTGAGCATCTCCATCGCGCTCCAATGCGTGGCGGCGCGGTAGCCTTTCAAGAGGCCGGCGGCGCCGAGCGCCAGTGACCCCGTGCAAACCGAGGTGACGTACTTCGCGCCTTCGGCCTGCTTGCGCAGGAAATCCAGCACGTCCGGGTCGTTGAGCAGATCGTTGGTGCCGCCGCCGCCGGGCACGCAGATCACGTCGAGCTGTGGGCAGTCCGCGAATGTCGTGGTCGGCGTCAACGTCATCACGGAGTCGCTCGGCACCGGCTCGATCCGCTTCCAGATCAGGTGCAGTTTTGCGTCGGGAAGCATGGCGAACACCTGCAGGGGCCCGGTGAAGTCGAGCTGGGTGACGCGCGGGAATACCAAGAGACCGATCTGGAGCGGCGCCGACATGAGAACCTCCAATGAAACGCTTGACGCCGGGACATTGGCATGATGCCTTTATGTCCAAAATGGCGTAATTCCCTCTCTTTCGGACATCCTGTCATGATTGGCATTTTGATCTTTCCGGATTTCCAGCTGCTCGATGCGGCCGGTCCCATCTCGGTATTCGAGGTCGCGGCGCGCTGCGCCGGCAAGCCGCTGCCGCTCCGCGTGCTGGCGCTGAACGCAGGGCCCGTGCGCAGCTCGTCGGGCGCAGAGATGATGGCGCGCGACTTCAAGTCGGCGAACGCGATCACGACGCTGGTCATCGCGGGCGGCACAGGCGTGACGGATGCGGCGCGCTGCGAGGCAACGCGCGCCTTCGTGCAACGGCTGGCTAAACGCGGCGTGCGGGTCGCGAGCGTCTGCTCGGGCGCCTACGTGCTGGCCGAGGCAGGATTGCTGGACGGACGCCGCGCCACCACGCATTGGGGACGCACACGGGATTTCGTCGCGCGCTATCCCAAGGTGAAGTTCGAGCCGGACCAGATCTTCACCCGCGACGGCAATGTGTGGACGTCGGCGGGCATCACGGCGGGTATCGACCTCGCGCTCGCGATGGTGACCGAAGATCACGGCGAGGAGATCGCGCAGCACGCCGCGCGTCACCTCGTACTGTATCATCGCCGCAGTGGCGGCCAGTCGCAGTTCTCCTCGCTGCTGGAATTGAAGGCGCCGAACGGCCGCTTCGGGCCGCTGCTGTCCTGGGCGCGGGAAAATCTCGACACCAGGCTGACCGTCGAAGACCTCGCCGATCGCGCCGGCATGAGCGCGCGGCACTTCGCGCGCGCCTTCGCCGCCGAGACCGGCGCCACCCCGTCCAAGGCGATCGAGCGGCTCCGGCTCGAGGTCGCACGCGAGCGCGTGCAGTCCTCGCGCGAGGCGATCGAGCTCGTCGCGGAGACGACGGGCTTCGGCGATCCCGAGCGCATGCGGCGCGCCTTCATCCGCGCCTTCGGCCAGCCGCCGCAGGCACTGCGGCGCGCGGCCCGGGCGGGGTAGGGCGAGCACTCGCAAGTCCAGTGTGCGTATGTCAACGTCATATCCGCTCCATCTCACGAGAGTTCACGGGCTGGAATGCTAAGCCCTGGCCTACGCAGATCAAATACATCCCGTTCTGGTCCGATCTTGTCGAGCGCTTCGCGCAGGACAGAAACACCTCATAATCCATCAATGCTGTAATGGTCGGTCAGCCCGGCTTTGGTGCCGCCGCTTCGCTCGACATATCCGCGCGCGCCGTCAGCCGCCGCGCGATCGGCATCAGCAGGTACGGCGCAAGGTGGATCGGAAACTGCGTCATCGCAAAATAGAGCCAGGTGGTGGGCGGCAGCGCGCCGGCCGTTGCCGCCAGCATCAGGCCCAGATTGCGCTGTGACACCATCAGCCCGAGCGCCAGCGCGCGCTCGGTGCCGATGCGGCGGAACAGCAGCGTGGTGATCGCGAGCAGCGTGAAATAGATCGCAAAGGACAGGGCTGCGAGGCTGATGGTGAAGAGCGGCTGGGCGAGGAGGTCGCTGACGACATCGCCCATGATCGCCGCAGCGAAGACGAAGAGGATGATGATGTTGAAACCGTCGATCGGCGCCTTGTGACGCTGGATCGCCGCGGCGCCGAAGATCCAGCGGATGACTGTGGCGGCCAGCAGCGATGTTGCGAGAATGCCGAGCAGTTTCAGGCCCAGCGTCAGCGGCGTGACGCTGAGCATGTCGCCGAGGAAAAGGCCCGCGAACAGCGAGGCAGTGAACGGCACCAGCGCGGTCGAGGTCACCAGCGTGATCAGCACGAGCGTGGCGTCGAGACCCATCAGCGCGGCCAGCGCCGGGGAGGCCATCATCGGCGAGGCCATGCTCTGGAGCATCAATGCGAGCGAAAGCCCGGGCGCGCGCGCCGTGAGCCCGGTTGCGTGCGCGATCACTCCCATGATCAGCGGCACGCCGATCGTGGTCCAGGCCGTGGCTGTTGCAACCAGCGCCGGGCGGCGCAGATGGCTGTAGAGGGCGGCCAGATCGACCCGCATGAAGGAGATGCAGAGCAGGCAGAGGATCGCCTCGGTGAGATAGGGGCGCAGCACTGCGCCGAGCGGCGGCACCGCGGCTGCGATGAACACGACAGCGGCCACCGCGCGGGTGCCCTGGCTGCCGAGCCAGGTCAGGACACGCAGCGGAATCGTGCAGATGGTTCGAAGATCAGAAGCCATGCGGAACGGCGTGTCAGCCCAGCCCCTTCAGCCACGCGCCGATCTCGCCGACCGCGACATTGGCCTGTCGCAACAGCTTGCCCATGGTGAAGAAGCCGTGGAATTGGCCGGGATAGTGCTTGTAGGCCACGGGCACGCCGGCCTGCTTCAGGCGCGCGGCATATTCATTGCCTTCGTCGCGCAGCGGATCGGCGCCGGCGGTCAGCACATAGGCGGGCGGCAGGCCCGCAAGGTCTTGCGCGCGCGCAGGCGAGGCACGCCAGTCGTGGATGTCGGCGGCGCCGTTCAGGTAATGGTCGCGGAACCAGCGGATCACCGAATGCGTCAGCAGCACGCTGGTGTCGGGCTCGCTATGGGAGCTGTGGGTCATGGCGAAATCGGTCGCCGGATAGATCAGCACCTGGCCCGCGAGGGCCGGGCCGCCGGCATCACGCGCGGCGAGCGCGACGACGGCGGCGAGATTGCCGCCGGCACTGTCGCCGCCGATCGCAAGACGCGCGGCATCGATGCCGAGCTCGCGCGCGTTGGCGGCGACCCATCTGGTTGCGGCGATGGCATCATCGGCGGCGGCGGGAAATTTGTGCTCCGGCGCGAGACGGTAGTCGACCGAGATCACGATCAGCGCAGCTTCGACCGCGAGCTGGCGACAGACGACATCGTGGGAGTCGAGATCGCCGATCACCCAGCCACCGCCATGGAAGAACACCAGCGCCGGCGACAGGCCCTCATGCCGGCGCGGCTCCTTGGGAACATAGAGGCGGGCGAGAATCGCGCCGTGGGGCGCCGGGATCGCGAGCTGTGCGACGCGGGCAAGCTCCGGCGCGTCGGGATTGGTGGCAAAGCGCGCCTGCGAATAATAGGCGCGGGCTTCGTCTGCGGTCAGGGTCTCGTAGGCGGGGCGACCGGCCTCCTGGAAGGCCTTGTAGACGGCGGCGGCGTCGGGATCGAGCACAACGGGCATGGGCGGCCTCGGGGTGTTTCCGGTTGAGGGGTGGATGTCGTTTTCGGAAGGCGATGCCCGCCTCGCGCCCCCCAAGGAGGGGTGCTCGACTATCCCATTCGGGAGCCGGTCTGGCCAGATCGGGCCGGGAAGGGCAGGGATGCCGCCCTTCCCCCGCCGTATTCGCCGTGTTAACCCGATGGCCTGCGAGCGGCGGTAACCCCCTGTAAAATGTCCAACAAGCCCGATTCGCTGTTGAAGCCGCGCGAGATGTTTCGAACCATTCCTCTGACAGGTCTTGCGGCGCTTCTGGCCGCCACCGCACTGACGGTTGCGACGCCGGCTCAGGCGCAGATCGGCACGATCTTCTCCGATCCGCCGCCGCTGCGGCCGCCCGGGAACATTCCCCGCGGCCAACCGCAGCCGCAGCAGATCCCCGATGACGACGAAGAGGTGCCGGAGCTGCCGCCACAGGGCCGCGTGCTGCCGTCGCGCCCGCTGCCGCCGCCGCCGGGGCGGCAGGGGAACGTGATGCCGGGGCCGGTCGAGAGCCAGCCGCTGGCGCCGCCGCCGGGCTCCACCGTCGCGCCGCCGAACCAGCCGCCATCCGCCGCCATCGCGCCGCCCGGTCCGCAGGGCGCGCCCGGTCGTCAGCCGCAGCAGAAGGGCGCTCCGGGCGCCGTGCCGCAGACGCCCGCAAGCCTGCAGCCGGGCGACGAGGTCGTGACCGAACCGCCGGCGCAGAAGATCGTGAACAAGAAGGCGACCTTCTCCGGGCTCGACAAGATCACCGGGCGTATCATCAATTTCGACGAGGAGATCGGCGAAACCGTCCAGTTCGGCGCGCTCAGGGTCAAGACCGACGCCTGCTACACGCGGCCGGCAACAGAGGCGGCCAATACCGACGCCTTCGTCGAGGTCGACGAGATCACCCTGCAAGGCGAGGTGAAGCGCATCTTCTCGGGCTGGATGTACGCGGCAAGCCCGGGCCTGCACGGCGTCGAGCACCCGATCTACGACATCTGGCTCACCGACTGCAAAGAGCCGCAGCAGGCCATTGCAACCGCTGCGCCGGATCCCGCGACCAAGCCCGCGCCTCCGCCGCCGCCCGCGCAGAAGAAGGCGGCGCCCAAGCAGGTGCAGCAGCGTCCGCCGCAGCCCCTGCCGCCGATCCAGCAGCAGCAACCGGCACCGCCGCCGCCTCCGCCGCCCGAGCAGCGGCCGGGCCTGTTCGGCATCCCCGGGTTTGGCCGCTAGAGCCTCGCCGAGCTCTACACCTCTCCCTACGGGAGAGGTGAATGACCGCGGCAGTCCAGGTCCCCCACTATTGTCGCGAGGCGATGATCTCGAGCGCGCGTGCGCCCGGGATCGCTTCGCCGGCGGAGAGCTTCAGGAAATCGCCGGGCGCGCCGGCGAGCGCCTTGTCGAGCAGCGCGGTGTAGCGCCGCCGCGGGATCTCGACTGCGCCGAAGCTCTTCAGATGTTCGGTGACATATTGCGTGTCGAGCAGCTCGAAGCCGCCGTAAATGAGCCGCGCGACCAGATGCACCAGCGCGACCTTCGAGGCATCGCGCGCGGTGTGGAACATGCTCTCGCCGAAGAAGGCGCGTCCCAGGCTGACGCCGTACAGCCCGCCGACGAGATCCTCGCCCTGCCAGGCCTCGACGCTGTGGCAATGGCCGAGCTGATGCAGGCCGCCATAGAGGTCGCGGATGCGCTTGTTGATCCAGGTGTCCTCGCGTCCGGCCTGCGGCGCCGCGCAGCCGGCGATCGTCGCCTTGAACGCGGTGTTGACGGTCACGCGAAACGCATCCGAGCGCACGGTGCGCGCAAGGCGCGAGGCGACGCGGAATCCGTCGAGCGGGATGACGCCGCGCATTTCCGGCTCAACCCAGAACAGGGTCGGATCGTCGGCACTTTCCGCCATCGGGAAGATGCCGCAGGCATAGGCGCGCAGCAGGACGGCCGGGGTGATTTCAGACGGAGCGGAGTCGCGTGAAGTCATGGTCCGCGACCATAGCAGGATCGCGGCGCGGTTGCGATGGGGGCCGCTCGGCGCGGCTCAGCCCGCGGCGGCGGTGCTGGTCTTGCCGGGAACTGCGGGCGTGCGACTGAACTTCAGCACGATCCGGGTTCCGGAATGCGCGGGATCGCGCTCGACCGAGGCGTCGAGCTTGGCGGCCATGGCCGCGACGATGCGCTGGCCCATGCCGGTGGAGCGCGGATCGGCCTTGACGTTGTCGCCGACGCCATCGTCGGTGATCGACAGCAGGAGATCGTCGCCTTGCGAGGTCAGCTCGACATGGATCGGGCCGGCGCCGTCGGGATAGGCGTATTTCACCGCATTCATCACCAGCTCGTTGACGATGATGCCGACGGCAACCGCGCGGTCCGGATCGATCTCGATCGGCTCGGCCTTCAGCGTCAGGCGCGACATCCGGTTGCCTTCGGCCGAGCGGCGAAGATCCTCGAGCAGCGAGTCCAGATATTGGTTCAGGACCACGCTCTTCAGGTCCTGCGAGGTGTAGAGGCGGCGGTGCACCTGCGCGACCGCCGCGACGCGGCCCATCGCATTGGTGAGCGCCGCCTTGACCTCGTCCTGCGCGGCGGAGCTTGCCTGGAGGTGGAGCAGAGAGGCGATGATCTGGAGCGAGTTGCCGACGCGGTGGTTGACTTCGCGCAGCAGCAGCTCGCGTTCGGCGGCAAGGGCTGCGTAGCGGTCGCGCGAGGCATGGATCTCGGCTTCGGCTTCCTCGCGCGCCTTCTGCAATTCGGCCTGGCGCAGCGCGCCCTCGGTCGCGACATGGAGCAGGGGGATGAAATCGCCGGTGACGTCCTTGACGAGATAATCGGCCGCGCCGGCCTTCAGCGCGGTGACGGCGATGTTGGAATCCTGCGACGCGGTGACGAACACGACCGGCGGCGCGTCCGGGATCGCCATGATCTGCTCGAGGGTCTCCAGCCCGTCGAGGCCGGGCATGTACTGGTCGAGCGCCACGACGTCGATGGCACCATCGCCTTGGGCACCCGCGCGGCGGATGCGCTCCAGGCCTTCCTCGCCGCTGGCGGCATGGATGACCCTGTAGCCGCGCCGCGTCAGGCCGCGTTCGACCAGGCGCGCCAGCGCACCGTCATCGTCGATGTAGAGCAGTGTTGGCGTGCGCTGGTTCATGGGGCGGCGGGCGGGACCTGGATGACCGAGAAGAACAAGCCGAGCTGCCGGATGGCATTGGCGAAATTCTCGTAGTTGACGGGCTTGGTGATGTAGACGTTGCAGCCGAGCTCGTAGCAGCGCTTGATTTCCTGGGAGTCGTCGGTGGTGGTCAGCACCACCACGGGCGAGGCCTTCAGGTATTTGTTCTCCTTGATCTGTCTCAGGATGTCGATCCCGGTCATATCGGGGAGGTTGAGGTCGAGCAGGATCAGCAGCGCGTTGCCTTTCTGCACGAACCCGGAGCCGTCGGCGCCGAACAAATGCCGCATCGCGTCCGTGCCATTGGCGAACGAGACGATCTCGTTGTTGACCCCGGAGCGGCGGATGTTGCGCTCGATCAGGCGGGCGTGGCCCTCGTCGTCCTCGATCATGATGATGGTGACTGGCTGGGTCATCGATCTCAGTTCCGGTTGCTCACGTTCCAGGCGATCGGCAGTGTGATGGTGAAGGTACTGCCCGCGTTCAGTTCCGATGATACCGACATGGTGCCGCCAAGGCGACGCACAAGTGCACGCACATGCGCAAGACCGATGCCCTGGCCCGGCTTGTCCTGAGTTCCCGCGCGGCGGAACAAGTCAAATATCCGCTGGTGATCCCTAGCGTCGATGCCGCGGCCATTGTCGCTGATCTCGAAGATGGCGTAGCCGAGCTTGGTCCGCCCGCGGATTCGGATCTCGCCGGGGACGCCGTTTTTCAGGTACTTGATGGCGTTGTCGATCAGATTGGAGAAGATCTGTTCGAGTGCGAGGCGGTCGCTGACGATGTTCGGCAGCGGCTCGAGATGGATCTCGGCCTGCGCCTCGGCCGCCTGGTGCGCGAGCGTCGACACGATGGCCTCGATCAGCTCGGTCGTGTCGATCTTCACGGGCTGAAATTCCCGCCGGCCCTCGCGGGTGAGGTTGAGGATGGCCGAGATCAGCCGGTCCATCTTCGCGATCGAGGTCTTGATGAAGCCGAGCGCTTCGGAAAAATCCTCCGAGAGCTGCTTGTCGGGGCCTTCGAGCGCGATCTCGCCGGCAGGGCCGGGCGCCAGCGGCGGCCCGTCGGCGGGAACGTGGGTGAGGCTGCCGATGCGGCGGAAGATGTCGCCTCCGAGCTCTTCGAGTTCGCTGGTGAAGCCCATGATGTTGACGAGCGGCGAGCGCAGATCGTGACTGACGATATAGGCAAAGCGCTGGATCTCGTCGTTGGCCTCGCGCAGGTCCGCCGTGCGTTCGTCGACGACGGACTCCAGATTGACATTGGCATCGCGCAGGCGCGCCTCGGCCTCGTCACGGGCGCCGGCCGAGCGCCGCACCAGCCAGGTCGAGATCAGGGCCAGCAGCACGACGAGGCCGGAGCCGATGCCGGTCATGGATGCCGCGAGGGTCTGGCTCCGGTCGGAGTTTGCGGTGCGCAGCCGGAACAGCCGCTCCTCCTCGCGGATCATCGCATTGGCCTGGTTGCCGATCGTGGTCGTGGTGTTGCTGCGGGCCGCCTCACGGACGAGCTCCGTGGCCAGGTCCGGCCGCCCGTCCTTCACGAATTTCATCTCGCGCGAGAACTGGTCGAGGCGGATCTCGATCGCCGCGCTCAGCTTCTCGATGCTCTCGCGTTGCGCCGGATTGTCGCCGATCTGGCGCGTGAGCTTGTCGAGCGCCGGCACGATCGCCGCGACGGCTTTCTCATGATCCGACTGGAAATCCGGTCCCTGGGTCAGCAGAAAGCCCCGGGCGCTGCTCTCGGCCCGCCGGACTTCGAGCAGCAGGGCATTGATCTGGTTCTCCACCTCGATGGTGTGGAGCACCCAGTTGCTGTCCTCCCGCGCCTTGTTGACGAGATAGACCGAGCCGGCGCTGATCACGGTCAGGACCAGGAGTCCCGCCGAAATCAGCAGGACCTGCCAAAATGCGCGCCGTCGTTGGGCCTCGGCCGTCACGACGGCCTCGCTCTGCTACAATTTGCGGAACTCAAAACGCCCCCTTGGAACTACCCCGACGTCGAGAACGCGATCGGGGCCAAAGGGTTCCACGACAAGGGCGGACTTATTGCGAGGCGGGTTGCTTGCCGGCCAGATACTGCTCCAGCCAGTGGATGTGGTAGTCGCCATTGATGATATCGTCTTCACGCACCAGCGCGCGGAACAGCGGCAGCGTGGTCTCGATGCCCTCCACGACCATCTCGTCCAGTGCCCGCCGCAGCCGCATCAGGCACTCGGCGCGGGTCTTGCCGTGCACGATCAGCTTGCCGACCAGCGAATCGTAATAGGGCGGGATGGTGTAGCCCTGATAGACCGCGGAATCGATCCGCACCCCCAGCCCGCCGGGCGGATGGTATTGCAGGATCCGGCCGGGCGAGGGACGGAAGGTCTGGGGATTCTCGGCGTTGATGCGGCACTCGATCGCGTGACCGATGACCTGGATCTCATCCTGCTTGGCCGGCAGATCGCCGCCGGCGGCGATGCGGATCTGCTCCAGCACGAGGTCGATGTCCGTGATGCTCTCGGTGACGGGATGCTCCACCTGGATGCGGGTGTTCATCTCGATGAAGTAGAATTCGCCGTCCTCGAACAGGAATTCGATGGTGCCGACGCCGAGATATTTCATCTCGCGCATCGCCTTCGCGCAGGTCTCGCCGATCTTGGCGCGCGCGGCGGCGGCGAGCACCGGCGAGGGGCCTTCCTCCCAGACCTTCTGGTGGCGGCGTTGCAGCGAGCAATCGCGCTCGCCGAGATGGATCGCGCCGCCGCGGCCGTCGCCGAGGATCTGGATCTCGATATGGCGCGGCTTCTGGAGATATTTCTCCAGATAGACCGAAGCGTCGCCGAAGGCGGACTTGGCCTCGTTGGCCGCCGTCGACAGCGCCAGCTGCAGGTCGGCCTCGCTGTGCGCGACCTTCATGCCGCGGCCGCCGCCGCCGGCCGCCGCCTTCACCAGCACCGGAAAGCCGATCTTCCTGGCGATCGCCATAGCGTCGTCATCAGGGCCGACGGCACCGTCGGAGCCGGGCACCACGGGGATGCCCAGGCGCTTGGCAGTCTTCTTGGCCTCGATCTTGTCGCCCATCAGGCGGATGTGCTCGGCCTTGGGGCCGATGAAATGCAGATTGTGCTCGGACAGGATTTCCGCGAAGCGCGCATTCTCCGACAGGAAGCCGTAACCCGGATGCACCGCGTCGGCGCCGGTGATCTCGCAGGCCGCGAGCAGCGCGGGCACGTTGAGATAGCTGTCCTTGGACGACGGCGGCCCGATGCAGACGCTCTCGTCCGACAGGCGCACATGCATGGCATCGGCGTCGGCGGTGGAGTGCACGGCGACCGTGGCGATCCCGAGCTCCTTGCAGGCCCTGAGGATGCGAAGGGCGATCTCGCCGCGGTTGGCTATGAGGATCTTGTCGAACATGTTGTCCTGCAGCGAATGGCGAGTGGCGAGTGGCGAATGGCGAGTAGGGAAGGCTGACGCCATTCGCTATCCGCTATTCCCCAGCCGCGTCACTCAATAATCACGAGCGGCTCGCCGTACTCGACCGGCTGGCCGTCCTCGACCAGGATCTGCGTCACCGTGCCGGCGCGCGGCGAGGGGATCTGGTTCATGGTCTTCATGGCTTCGATGATCAGCAGCGTCTGGCCGACCGAGACCTTGGCTCCGACCTCGATGAACGGCTTGGCGCCGGGCTCCGGCGCCCAATAGGCGGTGCCGACCATCGGCGACGTGACAGCGCCGGGATGCTTCGACAGGTCGGGCCCGGCGGCAGCAGGCGCGGCGGGGGCGGCCGGCAGGGCGGCGGGAACAGCCGCGACCGGCATCGGCATGGTGGCGGCAACGCTGACGTTGCGGGCGACGCGCAGGCGCAGGCCAGCGCGTTCGATCTCGATTTCAGTCAGGCTGGTCTCGTCGAGCAGCAAGGCAAGCTCGCGGACGAGCGCGGAATCCTCGCTGGAAAACTTTGCGGCTGCTTTGTCGTCTGGCTGGCGCGCCATGTTTTTTGATCCGAATGTTCTTGTTGATGGAGGGCTTCAGGCTTTGGGCTTGATGGCAAGCTTGGCGGCAAGGCCCTGGATGGCGAGGCGGTAGCCCTCGATGCCGAAACCGCAGAGCGAGGCGAAGGCTGCGCGCGCGGTGTAGGAGTGGTGACGAAAGCTCTCGCGGGCGTGGATGTTGGTCACATGCACCTCGACTGCCGGGAGCTGCACCGCGAGCAAGGCGTCGTGCAGCGCGATGGAGGTGTGCGAATAGCCGCCGGCATTGATGATGATGCCCTTCATCTTGCGCCGGTGCGCCTCGTGGATGAAGTCGATCAACTCGCCCTCGCGGTTGGACTGCCGGCAATCGGCCTTTAGGCCGAACGTCGCCGCCGTCTCCCGGCACAGCACCTCGACATCGGCCAATGTCGCGTGGCCGTACTTTTCCGGCTCGCGCGTTCCCAACATGTTGAGGTTCGGCCCGTTCAGGACCAGGATCGTGTCGGTTGCTGGTTCGGCCATTCCAATCCCGCAAAGAGGTGCTTCGGCGTGGCCGGGTTATAGGTAACAAAGCGCGTGAGGGGAAGCCTTGAAGGGCCTCAGGGGCGGGTTCAAGGACCTCATCCAGTGCGCAAAAACCTGTGTGGAAACCACGGAAATTGCTTGTTAACCAGCCCGAAGCGTGGCTGCCGGCAAACAGCAAGGGGGCGGGCATTGCTGCCCGCCCCAAAGGTTGCCGGTATTCCGGAGCTTAGGCGTTCAGGACCGCCACGATTTCGTAGGTGTCCGGATTGATGATCACGATCTCATCCTTGACCAGGACGTACTTGTAGGTCCGCCACTCCGGATAGATCGTTACGACCCGAGACGGCAGGGCGTGCAGCTCGATGCCCTCACGCGGGATGCGGGTGCCGACCGAGATCGAGAAGTTCACGTTGGTCACCGGCCGGACGTGCTCCTCACGGATCACAGAGGTGATCTGGGTCCGCTGCTCGGTCGAGAGCTTGGCGGCGGCGCCGGCCTGGCCCACCGTCGTCGAGGACGAGGTGCCGCCCTGCGCGTTCTGGGTGCTGCTGGTGCCGGTCTGGCCCTGAGCGTTCTGGTTGGTGCTCGTGCCGGTGCCCTTCTGGTTCTCGGCGTTGTTGGTCGAGGTGCCGCTCTTGCTGCCCTCAGCCTTCATGTCCTTCTGGTCCTTAGCTCCGGACTTGCTGGTGTCCTGGCTCATGCTCTTGGACTTGTCCTGCTGGGACTTGTCCATCTGGCCCTGCGCGCGCTCGTCGGTGCGCTGGCCCTTGGTCGCGCCAGACTTGTCCTCGGCCGCGTTCTTGTGCATTGCGCCGCCGGATTGCTCGTCCTTCATCGCGCCGGACTTGTCGTCGGACGTCCGATCGGACTTCATGCTGCTGGAGCCGCCGGCCTGGCCAACGGTGCCCTTCTCATGGCTCGTGGAATCGCGGCCCATCGCGCCGCGCTCGGCGCCGCCGGACGGCTGTGAATGCTGCATCTGCTGCGAGCTAGCGCCAGTGTCGCGGCCCTTATCCTGTGCGTTCGCCAGACCGGCGCCCGCGACGAGTGCGACGGCCGCAACCGAGATCATAAAGCGGTTCAACATCGAATTCTCCTCACGTGTTTCATTCGCGTCATTGCCCGCGCCGACAACGAAAGGAGATTTCAGTTGTTCCGGAACTTCGCCTGTTCCGCGGCATTTGTTTCTTGAATGCCAGATGAATGACCTTGCACGATGACGCCAGGCTTCGCGCAAGAAAAAGGCCGGCGTTCCCGCCGGCCTTTTCGTGTTTTCAGTATCGCAAAACGTGCGGTCAGCAGGTTGCCTTGCCGCAGCGTGCAATGCCGATCTTTTCCCTCAGGCCTTCGACGCCGACGGCGCCGACCACGATCTGCTTGCCG
The DNA here is from genome assembly GCF_045571495.1 of Bradyrhizobium centrosematis. Lineage (NCBI taxonomy): Bacteria > Pseudomonadati > Pseudomonadota > Alphaproteobacteria > Hyphomicrobiales > Nitrobacteraceae > Bradyrhizobium > Bradyrhizobium centrosematis. The sequence goes on along the minus strand of NZ_CP120703.1, from coordinate 4,182,939 downwards.
ATGACGTAGCTCGGCGTGCCGTTCATGCCCATCGCTTCGGCGAGCTTGAAGTTCTCCTCGATGGTGGCGCGCACCTCGGGGCTGTTGATGTCCTTCTCGATCCTCGCGGTGTCGAGGCCGGCTTCCTTGGCCGCCTGAAGCGCGCGTGCCTTGTCGGCGGCGCCGCGGCCGCCGAGCAGCTTCTGGTGGAAGTCGAGATATTTCTTGCCGGAGGGATCCTGCATGCGCACAGCGACCGCGACCTGCGCCGCTTCCACCGAGCCCTGGCTCAGCACCGGAAACTCCTTCAGCACAACCTTCAGCTTCGGATCGCTCTTCATCAGCGTCAGCATGTCGTCCATCGCGCGCTTGCAGTAGCCGCAATTGTAGTCGAAGAACTCGACGAAGGTGACGTCGCCGTCCTTGTTGCCGAGCACGACCTGGCGGGGCGAGTTGAAGATCGCCTCGGCGTTCTGCGCGACGCTGGCCTCGTGCTTCTGCGCCTCGGCCGCGGCCTGGCGCTTGGTCAGCTCGGCCATGGCCTCCTCGAGCACCTCGGGATGGCTGACGAGATAATTCTTGATGATCTTCTCGATGTCGGTGCGTTGGCTGTCTGAGAAACTGTCGGCCGAGGCGGTCCCCGCTGCGCCGAACAGGGCGAACGCGATCAACGCAGGAGCAAGCAGGCGCAGCGAAGGCATAGGCAAATCCTCTTATCCAAAGCAGGTTTCGGGATACGTCCGGCGGACTCAAAGCTCGGTGTCGTGACGTCGTGGTCCAGGCGTCGTTCTCGTCAGTTGCGCGGCGGCTTGGCCGCCACGATGTCGTCAGCCTTGACCCATCCGGGCGTGCCGACGGCAAAACGGGTTTTCGCGCGCGTGGCGAGCTCGCGGGCGGTCTTGTTGTCGCCGCGCAGATAAGCGGCCTGCGCCGAGGCGAGATCGGCCTCGGCATAATCTCCCTTCCGGCCATAGGCCATCGCGAGCTGGCTATAACCGAGGATGGCCTCGGGCTCCCGTGCCACCGCGGCGCGGAGAATCCGAACGGCCTCGTCGGTGTAGGCCTTATTATCGGATCCGACCAGAGCCTGCCCAAGTAACATCTCGATGAGGGGTGAATTGTTCGAGAGTGCGACAGCCTTGCGCAGGGCCGGGATCGCTTCGGCCGGCTTGCCGCTTTCCAGCAGGGCCTGGCCGCGCACCTCGTAGAAGTACGGGTTGTTCGGCTGGACCTGGATCAGCGCGTCGATCTGGGCGAGCGCGCTGCGCAAATCTCCGTGCAGATAGGTGCTGATGGCGCGGGCATAGCGCGCCGGCAGGCTGTCATTGGTCTGGGGATAGCGGCGGTAGACCGTCTCGGGTCGTTCCATGAAGGCCGATATCTTGGCGCGCACCATGTCGTGGCGCAGTTGGAGCGCGGGATCGTCCTTCTTGTTCCAGTAGGGGCTGGAGCTTGCAAACTCCTGCAATGCGGCGACGCGCTCGGCCGGCATCGGATGCGACTGCAGGTAGGGATCGGCGCCGCGCGCGGCGAACAGGCTCTCGCTGGTGAAGCGCTTGAAGGTCTCGTACATGCCCTTCGGCGACTGCTGGGTCGCGGTCAGGAATTTCACGCCGGCGCGGTCGGCGTTCTCCTCCTGCTGGCGCTGATAGGACAGCAGCGACCGCCGGATCACCTCCTGCGGCGCGGCGATGGCGGCGGCGCCCGCGTTGGCGAGCCCGTTGTTGCCTGCGCTGCTGCGCTGGGTGCTGCCCGCGGCGATCGCGCCGGCGCCGAGCAGCATCGCGATGATCATCTGGGTCTGGGCGTTGGCGAGCTGCTCGCGCAGCTTGGACAGATGGCCGCCGGCCAGATGCCCGGTCTCGTGCGCGAGGACACCGATGATCTGGTTCGGCGTCTCCGATTGTAGGATCGCGCCCCAATTGACGAAGATGCGGCGGCCGTCGGCGACGAACGCGTTGAACGTGCTGTCGTTGAGGATCACCATCTGGATGTTCTGCTTCTCCAAACCCGCGACGCGCAGGATCGGGCGCGTGTATTCGCGCAGCAGCTGCTCGGTCTCGGTGTCGCGCAGGACCGGCGGCCCCTTGGCTTGCGCGTGCGCCGTCGAGAACGGAGTCAACGCGATCGCCGCAGCCGTGACGAGGGCGGTGAGGGCGGAAGCCTTCTTGCGCAATGCGATGTGGAACGACATCAAACGGTCTTGGTCAAACGGTCTGGAAGCAGTTTCGTGATTGGTTTTGGCGATTGGCGGCGGACCGGATACGCGATATGCCCTTATGAGCCTTACCCCTTATGAGCCGTACAATGCGGCCAGTCTGGGGCGCAAGCGCCCTGTTTTCCGGGCCGGATGCACCGGTCCGCCAGCGAAATAGCAGAAATCGATGCACGACGCGACATTGAGGAACCGGTTGGGGCAGTGGCTCGAGCCCTCCCGCCGTAGCGATGTTCCCCCGTTCATGGTGATGGACGTCATGGCCGCGGCGGCCCGAATCGAGGCCGCGGGAGGCCATGTCATCCACATGGAGGTCGGCCAGCCCGCCGCCGGGGCGCCCAGAACGGCGATTGCGGCCGCCCATGCGGCGCTTGAGGTCGGGCGGATCGATTATACCTCCGCGCTCGGGATCCCCTCGTTGCGCGAGCGCATCGCGCGCCATTATCGCGATGTCTATGGCTGCAACGTCAGCCCCGAGCGGATCGTGGTGACGACTGGCTCCTCCGGCGGGTTCATTCTGGCCTTCCTGTCGATGTTCGAGCCGGGCGACCGGGTCGCCGTGACGGTGCCGGGCTATCCGCCTTATCGTCATATTCTCACCGCGCTCGGCTGCGACCCGGTGCTGATCGAGACCACGAACGAGACGCGCCATGCGCTCACCGGCGAGGCGTTGCTCGCGGCCCATCGCAAGGCCCCGCTGAAGGGCGTGCTGGTCGGCAGCCCCGCCAATCCGACGGGGACGATGATGTCCCGCGAAGCGCTCGCCGGCTTGATGGCGGCCGCCGAAGAGGCGGGCATCCGCTTCATCTCGGACGAGATCTATCACGGGCTCGACTATGCGTTTCCGGCCGTCACCGCGGCTGCGCTTTCCGAGCACGCACTCGTGATCAACTCGTTCTCCAAATATTTCTGCATGACCGGCTGGCGCGTCGGCTGGATGGTCGTGCCCGACATCCTGGTGCGGCCGATCGAGCGGCTGCAGCAGAACCTCTCGATCTCGGTGCCGGCGCTCTCGCAGATCGCGGCAGAGGCTGCCTTCGACGGCGCTGCCGAGATGGAGGCGATCAAGCACGGATATCAGGAAAATCGGCGGATCTTGATCGAGGGATTACCGAAGGCGGGCCTCAGCAAGTTCTTGCCGGCCGATGGTGCATTTTATCTCTATGCCGACGTCTCGGACTTCACGTCCGACAGTTTCGAGTTCGCCAAGCAGATGCTGGAGCAGGCGAGGGTTGCGGCGACGCCCGGCCTCGATTTCGATCCGGTCCATGGCCGTTCGTTCATCCGGTTCTCTTATGCCCGTTCGGCAGAAGAGATGCGCGAGGCAGTTGACCGGATCGCTCACTGGCTTAAATAGCCGCCAGTTTTCGACCATCTCCGGAGTTCATCTTGTCTGACCGATCCGTCCCGACCGCCGCTGCGCCGCACTTTTCCCTCGCCACCTTGATGTGGCCGACCCGGCCGGGCGAAAGCGTTGGTGCTATGCGCGCCGTCGTGCTGGTTGCGCTCGGCACCGCATTGATGGCGCTGTCCGCCAAGGTCAACCTGCCGCTGCCTTACGTGCCCATGACGTTGCAGACGCTGGTGGTGCTGATGATCGGCGCTGCTTATGGCTGGCGTCTTGGCAGCGCAACCATGATCGCCTACCTCGCCGAGGGCGCGCTGGGCGCGCCGGTATTTGCCGGACCGGTGGGTGGAATTGCACCTTTGCTGGGCCCGACCGCGGGCTATCTGTTCGGTTTCGTTGCGGCCGCTTTCGTAACCGGCTGGCTCGCTGAGCGCGGCTGGGATCGCAGCGTGGCGCTGCTGTTCGTGGCAATGGCCATTGGTCATATTGTCATTCTGGCCGCCGGGTTCGGCTGGCTGGCGTTCGGCCTTGGCCTCGGCGTTGCGAAGGCCTGGCAGGTCGGCATCGTACCGTTCATCGCAGCTTCGCTGGTCAAGAACGCGCTCGGGGCGACGTTGATGCCGGCAGCGCGCAAACTGATCGAGCGCCGCCGATAAAGCGCGCAAAGAGTTCGCGGTTCCGATTGACAGGGCCGGCCAAGTTGATCTTGGCTGGCCCAGCGTTTTGAGGGGGAGTGAAACGATGACGACGACAACGATGGCGGGGGCGCCGGTCGCGCCGCCCGCGGCAAAGCCGTGGTACAGGGTTCTCTACATCCAGGTGCTGATCGCCATCGTGCTCGGCGCCATCGTCGGCTGGCTGTGGCCGACGGTTGCCACCAATGAATGGATCAAGGCGCTCGGCGACGGCTTCATCAAGCTGATCAAGATGGTGATCGCGCCGATCATCTTCTGCACCGTCGTCTCCGGCATCTCCCACATCCAGGATGCGAAGAAGGTCGGGCGCATCGGCGTCAAGGCGCTGGTCTATTTCGAGGTCGTCTCGACCTTCGCCCTGCTGATCGGTCTCGTGGTCGGCAATCTCGTCAAGCCGGGGGCGGGCTTCGGCAATGCCGCGGCGAGCGAGGCTGCCGTCGCGAACTACGCCAAGCAGGCCGCCGGCCAGAAGTCCGTCGACTTCGTGCTGCACATCATTCCGGACACCGTGGTCGGCGCCTTTGCGCAAGGCGAGATCCTGCAGGTGTTGCTGTTCTCGGTGCTGTTCGGCTTCGCCATCATGAGCCTCGGCGAGCGCGGTCATACCATCCGCAGCTTCATCGATGACGCCGCGCACGCGGTGTTCGGCGTCATCTCCATCGTGATGCGCGCCGCGCCGATCGGTGCGTTCGGCGCGATGGCCTACACCATCGGCAAGTTCGGGACCGGTGCGATCCTCAACCTGATCGGCCTGATCGCGACGTTCTACGTCACCGCGGCGCTGTTCGTGTTCGTCGTGCTCGGCATCATCGCGCGCCTGGCCGGCTTCTCGATCTTCAAGTTCCTGGCCTATATCAAGGACGAGCTGCTGATCGTGCTCGGCACCTCCTCCTCGGAGAGCGCGCTGCCGTCCCTGATGGAGAAGCTGGAGCGGCTCGGCTGCTCGAAATCGGTGGTCGGGCTGGTGGTGCCCACGGGTTACTCGTTCAACCTCGACGGCACCAACATCTACATGACGCTGGCAACGCTCTTCATCGCGCAGGCGCTCGGCGTCGATCTCAGCTTCAGCCAGCAATTGACCATCCTGGTCGTGGCGATGCTGACCTCGAAGGGCGCCTCCGGCATCACCGGCGCGGGCTTCATCACGCTGGCGGCGACGCTCGCCGTGGTCGATCCGCGCCTCGTGCCGGGCATGGCGATCGTGCTCGGCATCGACAAGTTCATGAGCGAGTGCCGCGCGCTGACCAATCTGTGCGGTAACGGCGTTGCCTGTGTGATCGTCGCCTGGTGGGAAGGCGAGCTCGACCGCGGCAAGCTCACCGCCAACCTTGCCAAGCAGATCGATCCGACCGACATGGAGACGGCGATCACGACCGACTGAGCTGGACCAGACAGCGCGAGCTGCGCTGTCACACCTTGAAGTAATAGGGCTGGTCGAGATCCTCGATCAGCCCGATTTCTTTCGGCGTCCAGCCGAGCAGGGCGCGGGTCTTTGCGCTCGATGTCGGCACGTCGATGCCGGTGAATTGCGCGAACCAGCCGAAATGGCCGGCCGCTTCCTCCGGTGATTTCGAGATCACGGGCACGCCGAGCCTCCTGCCGATCACCTCGGCAATGGCCTTGAAAGGCACGCCTTCCTCGGCGATCGCATGATAGCGCGGGGCAGTTGCACCTTGCTCGAGCGCGAGCCGATAGACGCGCGCGGCATCGAAGCGATGCGCGGCAGGCCAGCGGTTCATCCCCTCGCCGACATAGGCCGACACGCCTTTCTCGCGCGCGATGTTGATCAGGATCGGGGCGAATCCGTGGTCGCCTTCACCATGGGTGGAAGGCGGCAGACGCACCACCGCCGTGCGCAGACCCTGCGCGGCAAGGTCCTCCGCGACGGCTTCTGATACGCGCGGAAAGCGACGCGCGGACGGATCGTCCTCGGTCGCAAGCCGTCCGGGCGCGAGCAGCGCGACCCCGCCCGTGACGATCAACGGACGATCGGAGCCCTTGAGCTCCTCGCCGAGTGCGAGAATGGCGCGGCGGTCGAGCTCGCAATTGTCCAGGAATTTCGAGAAGTCGTGGTTGAAGCCGAGGTGGAGCACGCCGTCGGAGGCGGCCGCGCCGCTGCGCAGGGACGTATGATCTTCGAGCGATCCGCGATGGACCTCGGCGCCAAGCGCCGAGAGCGTTGCGGCGGCCGCGTCAGAGCGAGCAAGGCCGGTGACGCGGTGGCCGGCGGCGATCAGGTCCCGAACCACGGCTGAGCCGACAAAGCCACTGCCACCGGTGACGAAAACACGCATGAGCATTCTCCAGAGGATTGGTGGAGAGGACCATCCGCGCTAGAGTTATTCGGGTAAAGTGGTGACGTTATCAGGGTATAATAGCTAACAGGATGAGCGAGACCGCCGCAGCCGAGAACCTGCTCGGGACCTATCTGAAGGACCGCCGCACCCGGCTCGATGCCGCAGCGTTCGGCTTCGCCGGCAGCCGCAGGCGCACGCCCGGCCTTCGCCGCGAGGAGGTGGCCCAGCGCGCCAATATCAGCCCGACCTGGTACACATGGCTGGAGCAGGGCCGGGGCGGGGCGCCTTCGGCCGACGTGCTCGACCGCATCGCCCGCGCGCTGATGCTGACCGATGTCGAGCGCGAGCATCTGTTCCTGATCGGCCTCGGCCGCCCGCCCGAGGTGCGTTACCAGGCGAGTGAGGGCGTCTCGCCGCGGCTGCAGCGCGTGCTCGATGCGCTCGCATTCAGCCCGGCCCTGGTGCGCACCGCGACCTGGGACGTGGTCGCCTGGAACAAGGCCGCCAGCGTGGTGCTGACGGATTACGGCACGATCCCGCCGGGCCAGCGCAACATCCTCCGCTTCATCTTCTGCGATCCGCGCGTGCGCGCCGCCCAATACGACTGGGACAGCGTGGCCCGCTTCGTGGTGGCCGCGTTCAGGGCCGACGCAGCAAGGGCGGGCGCCGTCTCGCATGTCGCCGATTTCGTCGACGAGCTCTGCCGGACCAGTCCGGAATTCGCGGCGCTCTGGCGCGACAACGACGTGCGTCATCACGGCGACGGCACCAAGCGGCTGCGCCACCCCGTTCACGGCACCATGTCGTTCGAATATTCGAGCTTCAACGTCGAGGGCAGGCCGGATCTCAGCATGATCGTCTACAATCCGGCGACGCCTGATGATGCCGATCGCATCAGGCATTTGCTGGCCGAACGCGCCGACTGACGGAATTTGCGAGCTCGCGCGTTCAATCCGCATCTCGGACGTCGAAGGGGCGGGCGGTATTGTGGGCAAGGCGGCGGCAAATCAGATCGTGGCGCAGGCGGCGGAGCACTTTGCGGCGGGGCGGCCAGACCGGGCGGATGCGCTCTGCGCGGAGGTCCTGAAGGCCGATCCGGATCATGTGCCGGCGCTGCACCTCGCCGCCGTCGCCGCCTTCGTCACCGACCGCGCGAGCGATGGCGCGGCTCTGCTTGGTCGCATCTTCAGCGTCGATCCGGACCACGCGCCGGCGCTCGTCACGCTCGGCGATGCGCTCGCGGTGAAGGGCGAGCAGGAGGCGGCGGTGGCCGCATTCCGGCGCGCGCTGGTGCGACGGCCCGACGATGCCGGGCTGCACAACAAGCTCGGCGTGGCGCTCGGAGAGCTCTCCTGCTTCGACGAGGCGGAAGCGGCCTACCGACGCGCGCTCGCGCTCGATGCGCATCTCACCCGGGCCTGCTTCAATCTCGCCGTCGTGCTCGCGGAGCAGGGGCGATTGACCGAAGCGGAGCAAGCCTACCGCGCCGTCATCGCCAGGGAGCCCGAATATCGCGGCGTCTGGCTCAATCTCGACAACGTCCTTGCCGACCAGAACCGGCTCGGCGACGCCGAGGCCGCCTATCGCCGCGCGCTCGATGCCGATCCGGATGATGCGCCGCTGCTCTGCAATCTCGCCGCCGTGCTCTACCGGCAGGGATCGCTCGACGACGCCATCCTGCTGTACCGCCGCGCCATCCTTTGCGCGCCGGATCATTTGGCGGCGCTGCGCCTGCTCGGCCTCGTCCTGCACGAAGCCGGACAGCTGCACGAAGGCGCCGAGATCTACCGGCGGATCATCGCGCTGGATGCATCGGATCATGTCGTCGCGAGCAATCTCGGTGCGTGCCTTTCCGAGCTCGGCGCGCTCGACGAGGCGATCGCATCCTGCGAGCAGGCGCTGCTGCTGAGGCCCGACCACGCGCCGGCCTGGACCAATCTCGGCATCGTCTTCGAGAAGCAGGACCGCGTCGAGGACGCCGTCGCCGCGCATCGCTGCGCGGTCGTGGCCGATCCCGCCTACGCCAAGGGCCATGCCAATCTCGCGGTCGCGCTGCGCAACCGGGGCGAGATCGACGAGGCGCTGGCGGTCTCGCATCGCGCGATCGCGCTCGATCCGGAGCAGCCGCTCGCGCAGTACAACCATGCACATTTCCTGCTGATGAACGGCGACTTCGCTGACGGCTTCGAGGCTTATCGCTGGCGGCGCAAATGCAAGATGCTGTCGGACGGCGATCCCTGCTTCGGCGAGCCTGAGTGGCAGGGCGAGCCGCTTGATGGCCGCACCTTGCTGCTGTTCGCCGAATACGGGCTCGGCGATGCCCTGCATTTCGTGCGCTACGTTCCGCTGGTGGCGGCGATGGGCGGCAAGCTCATCCTCCAAGTTCAGCCGGCGCTCGGCTCGCTGCTGCGGCAACTGCCCGATGTTACCGTGATCGCACGCGGCGAGGCGCTGCCGGCGTTCGATCTGCAGGTGCCGCTGATGAACCTACCGCGGATCTTCGGAACGACGCTCGACACCATTCCGGCCGACGTTCCCTATCTGCAGGCCTATCCCGCAAAACTATTACGCTGGCGCGCGGCGCTGGCGGATGTGACGGCGCTGAAGGTCGGCGTGGTCTGGGCCGGCAATGCCAGGCACCGGGGCGACCGGCAGCGTTCGCTACCGGCGGAGGCCGTGCTGCCGCGCCTCGTGATGCCGGGCGTGCAGCTCTACTCCTTGCAAAAGGAGCCGCGGCCCGAGGATGCGCCGGTTCTGGCGGCGCTCGGCAACGACATTGTCGATCTTGCGCCCGCGCTTTCCGATTTCGCCGACATCGCCGCAGCGGTCGCTGCGCTCGATCTCGTGATTGCCGTCGACACCTCGGTCGCCCATCTCGCCGGCGCGCTCGGCCGCCCGGTGTGGATGCTCACACCTTATGCGCTCGACTGGCGCTGGCTCCGCGACCGCGAGGACAGTCCCTGGTATCCGACCATGCGGCTGTTCCGCCAGCGCAGTCCCCGCCAATGGGACGATCCGCTGCTGCGCCTGTCGGCCGCGCTCGCGGTGCGCGCCGCGAACGGCAACGACTAGAACCGTCCCGGCCGGTACGGCGCGGGATCGATCGCGGGCGTCTCGCCGCTCATGATCTCGGCGAGCAGGCGGCCCGTGGCGGGGCCCAGGGTGAAGCCCTGATGGCCGTGGCCGAAATTCATCCAGAGGCCCGGATGACGCGGAGCTTGCCCGAGCACCGGTAGCATGTCGGGCGTGCAGGGGCGGGTGCCGAACCACGGATCCGGCTCGACGCGCTTGCCGAGGTCGATCAACTCGCGTGCGGAGGCTTCCGCGCTGGCGAGCTGCACGGGCGTGGCGAGCGCATCCATGCCGGTCAATTCCGCGCCGGTGGTAATGCGGATTCCCTTCGCCATCGGGCCCATGGCGTAGCCGCCGGCCTTGTCGACGAGAGGCAGGTCGAGCGATGCGCCGCCGCTATAGTGCATGTGGTAGCCGCGCTTGCGCACCAGAGGAATGCGATAGCCGAACTTGGTGAGGAGATCTGGCGACCACGGTCCGAGCGTCACGACGGCGTGGGCGGCGTCGAGGCGCCCCTGATCCGTGTCGACCGACCAGCCGGTTGCGGTTTGCTGCAGCGATTGCGCATCGCCGAGCACGATGGTGCCGCCGCGGCGCTCGAACAGCTCGGCATAGGCCGTGACCAGCGCGCCGGGATCGGACACGGTCCAGGTATCGAGCCAGTGGATGGCGCCGGGAAGATCGTCGCGCAGGATCGGCTCGGCCTTGGCAAGCTCGCTGCCGGACAGCACACGGAAATTGATGCCGAATTCGCGCTGGTCTTCCTTTGCGGCCTTGATCGAGAGATCCAGGTCCGCGGCGTTGCGGTACAGCGCCCGATAGCCGGCGCGGCGGATCAGATTGTCCGCATGGGCCTCGCGAATGAGGATGTCGTGCTCTGCCGTCGCGTAGCCGATCAGGCGCGCCCAGGCCTCGATCGCCTCGCGATGCCGTTTCGGCGCCGAGTGCCACCAGTAGCGGAGCAGGGGCTCGATATGGAGGTGAAGCGACGACAGGCTATAGCGCACGTCGTTGGTACGGCCGGTCGCGATCTTCAGAAGCGAGGCGAGGTCGCGCGGCATCGGATAGGGACGGACCGCTTCGGCCTGGATCATCCCGGCATTGCCGTAGCTGGTCTCGCGACCCGGCTCCCTGCGGTCGACGAGCGTGGCGGCCCAGCCGCGCTGTCGCAGATGCAGCGCCGCGCTGACACCGATCATGCCGCCGCCGAGAACGATTGCACTTTGCATTCCAACTCACCTCGCCAAATCAAAACCGCCCGGTTTGGCCGGGCGGTTTCATCTGGATGATCGTTTTACTCGCCGCCGCCGAAGCGGCGGGACCACCAGCCGGCGCGGCGCGGCGCGGCCGGCGTTTGGCTGGCCGGCTCTGGCGCGGGCTCAGCCGCCGGCGCGGGCGGGGCGACCGGCTCGGCCGCCTGCACCACCGGCGCTGCCGGCTCGCTCGGGCTGCTCGACAGGAAGCTCACCTTTTCGCGGACGGTGGAGCGGCGCCGCGTCGCCTTGTCGTCGGCGCGCTCGTCCTCCGCCGCAACGGTCTCGGGCTGGGCCGGCGCTTCGGGCTGGACCTCGGCGCGCGGCTCGGGCTGCGAGACTTGCGGCTCGGCGGTGTGCTCGGCTTGCGCAATCGGGGGCGCAGTTTCGCTGCCGTCGAAATCGGCAACCGCGTCGGCAGCTTCCGATGGCTGGTTGGTGCCGAGCTCGTCACCGATGGATCCGGCGAGACCGTCCTCGCCGCCACCACGACGGCGGCGTCCGCCGCGGCGACCACGCCGGCGCCGGCGCTCGCCGCCGCCCTGCTGCTCGCCACGAGCTGCTTGTTCCTCGCCTTCCTCGCCGTCCTGCTCGGACTCGGCATCCTCCTCGCCTTCGCCGGCCGCCACGGCCGCCTCGGGAAGAGTGGGGGGACTATCCTCGCGCAACTCGCCTTCGCGCTGGCCACCGCGGCCGCGCCGGCGCCGGCGGCGCTTGCGACGCTGGCCGTCCTGCTCGGGGGATGCCTCGCCGGCGGCCTCTTCGGTAAGCCCTTCGGTCTCCTCGGTTTCGACCTCGGATTCCAGCTCCGGATCGAACTCCTCGTCGTCATAGGCGTCTTCGGCCAGCGGCGGCGGGCTTGCGGCCGCCTGCGCCGCAAGCAGCGCCTTGGCGGCTTCCAGCGTATGCACCTGCTCGCCGCGATCGATGAGATAGGCCTGCGGTCCGCTGACGCTGGGATCTGCGATCACCGAGAGGGTGACCTTGAAGCCGTTCTCGAGGTCGCGCAGGTGGCCGCGCTTGTGGTTCAGCACATAGAGCGCGACGTCGGTGCGGGTGCGGACCACGAGATTGTGAGTCGCGCCCTTCATCAGGATCTCTTCGAGGCCGCGCAGCAGCTGCAGCGCCACCGAGGACACCGAGCGAACATGGCCGGTGCCGCCGCAATGCGGGCACGGATCGGTCGAGCTCTCGAGCACGCTGGCACGGATGCGCTGGCGTGACATCTCCAGCAGGCCGAAATGCGAGATGCGGCCGACCTGGATGCGCGCGCGATCCTGCCTGAGGCAATCGGACAATTTGCGCTCGACCGCACGGTTGTTGCGCTTCTCGTCCATGTCGATGAAATCGATCACGATCAGGCCGGCGAGGTCGCGCAGGCGGAGCTGGCGGGCGACCTCTTCGGCCGCCTCCAGATTGGTCTTGAGCGCGGTATCCTCGATATGGTGCTCGCGCGTCGACCGTCCGGAGTTGACGTCGATCGAGACCAGCGCCTCGGTCTGGTTGATCACGATGTAGCCGCCGGAGCGCAGCTGCACGGTCGGCGAGAACATTGCGTCGAGCTGACTCTCGACGCCCATGCGCGAGAACAGCGGCTGGCCGTCGCGATACTGCTTCACCGCGCTGACATTGGCGGGCATCAGCATCTTCATGAAGTCGCGCGCTTCGCGGTAACCCGCTTCGCCGGCGACCTGAATCTCGTCGATCTCCTTGTTGTAGAGATCGCGCAGCGAGCGCTTGATCAGCGAGCCTTCCTCGTAGACCAGGGTCGGGGCCTGCGATTTCAACGTGAGGTCGCGCACCGTCTCCCACATCCGGATCAGATATTCGAAGTCGCGCTTGATCTCGGGCTTGGTCCGGGCGGCGCCGGCGGTGCGCAGGATGATGCCCATGCCCTCGGGCACGTCGAGATCCTGCACCACTTCCTTCAGGCGCGAGCGGTCCTGGGCGCTGGTGATCTTGCGGCTGATGCCACCGCCGCGCGCGGTGTTCGGCATCAGCACGGCGTAGCGGCCGGCGAGCGACAGATAGGTCGTCAGCGCAGCGCCCTTGTTGCCGCGCTCTTCCTTGACGACCTGCACCAGCATCACCTGGCGGCGCTTGATGACTTCCTGGATCTTGTACTGGCGGCGCGGGCGGAAGGTGCGCTCCGGTACTTCCTCCAGCACGTCGTCGCCGCCGACGGATTCGACGACCTCCTCTTCGGCTTCCTCGCCGTCCTCGTCCTCATCCTCGTCGTCGTCGCCGTTTGCTTCCGCGGCCTCGGCGGGCGAGGTCTCGGCAGTCTCGCCGGCGGCGTACACCGCATCGGCCGGCTCGGCGGCCGATGTCACCGCCTCGGCCAGAGCGTCCGCATGGGCTTCGGAAGCGTGCGCTTCGGAGGCTTCCGCATCCTGCGGCGCGGCAACGGGCTCGGTTGCGACCACCGGCTCGGCGCCGATCGCCGCGACAGGCGCGGGCGTCTCGTCGGCATGCTCATGGTCGTGATGATCGTGATCGTCGTCGTGATCACCGGCGTGCTCGTCGTCGTGGCCATGATGATCGTCGTGATCATGCTCGTCGTGAGCATGTTCGCCGTGATCGTGGTCATGGTGATCATGGGCTTCGTGCTCGCCGTGGTGCTCCGCATCGGCGTGCAGATGCTCGGCTTCGGGCAGGGCGCCCTCGGCATGCTCCGGCAGCGCCGCACCCTCGATCGGCTGGGCGGCGGGATCGGCACCGGCTTCGAGGCCTTCGACGATGTCGCTACGCACGCGCTCGCCATGACCGCGGCGGCGGGCGTTACGGTGGCGCGAGCGGCGGCGCCCGTGGGAGCGGTTCTCGCTCTCCTCCTCGGCCTCGCGATGGGCCTGTTCCTCGGCCTCGATCAGCGCCTGCCGGTCGGCAACCGGGATCTGATAGTAGTCGGGATGGATTTCGCTGAAGGCGAGGAAGCCGTGGCGGTTGCCGCCATATTCGACGAAGGCTGCCTGGAGAGAGGGTTCGACCCTCGTGACCTTGGCGAGATAAATGTTCCCGCGCAGTTGCTTGCGTTGTGCGGTCTCGAAATCAAACTCTTCGACGCGATTGCCGCGGACCACGACGACCCGGGTCTCTTCCGGGTGGGTGGCATCGATCAACATCTTGTTGGGCATGTCTTGGCTCTTGGCGGCGGCGGGCGCGATTCACCGTGGGCGCGTATCGCGCCGCCGGGTGACGCGACGGTCCACCTGATTCGGGGGTGAGGGGAAGGCCGAAACGCCGTTTCTCGCGCCTTGCCGGACCGGAAGCTTCAGGACCAGGGCGGCGCGCGGGATTTTCACTCCGCAGCGTCGCGAATGGTCCTTCAGAATTCGTCGGCACAGTCTGGCGCATCAAGCGTCGGCCCGTATGAAACATTGGGCGGCGAGGCCACCCTTCAATCAGTTGCTGCTGGCCAGGCATGGCGCGAGCGCGCTCGCCTTGGGGATCACGAACCGTTCCCTTGAGGATCAAGAGACCGGGTAATGGGTTACGTCGCTGTCAAAACCGCCCCGGCTACGTGAGTGGTAACCCGGGACCGTCCGCCGCCGGCGCTCGACCCGTTCCACCTCGCTGCCGCGCACCGCGCTGGTCTTAGAGGGAAACGGAAAACGCTGGAATTCCCAAACCTTGAGAGTTCCGGCGCTGCACCGGGAGGCTGAATGCGACACAACCGAAAATATCGGCCGTCAGCATTCCGTACATACGAGGAATGAGCCACCGGTGCAAGGGAGCGTCGCACGGCGGTCACAGTCGGCGAGTTTCGCGTTTCCGTCATTAAGGAGCGATTAACCCTGTGGTTCTATTGCGTTAAGAGGGCAGCTCGGAGGCACGGAATCGGTGGCGAGCCGCACAAATCAACGGGTTTTGCTGGGGTGCGCGCTGTTGTGCGCTGCGGCGTTGCCGTGCACTGATTCCTCGCGCCTGAGCGCGGCCGAAAGCCAGCCGCAACCCGCTGTTGCGGCCGCGAATTTTCCGATCGCCTCGGCCGCCAGGCTGGCCGGCGACGGCAAGCAGACCCGCTTCATTCTCGACCTCGACCAGGCCGTCACCTTCCGTGCCGTCACGCTGGCCGACCCTTACCGGGTCGTCGTCGACGTGCCGCAGGTCAATTTTCGGCTGCCCGCAGGCACGGGAACCGGGGGACGCGGGCTGGTCAAGGCCTTCCGCTACGGGCTTGTCATGCCCGGCGGCTCGCGAATCGTGTTCGACCTGACGGGACCGGCCAGGATCGCCAAATCCTATGTGCTCGAGGCGGCCAACGACCAGCCGGCCCGCCTGGTGCTGGAGCTGGAGGAGGTCGATCGGGCCGCCTTCGTGCAGGCGCTCGCGCCCCAAAACCGCCCCGAGCTGCGGCCGACGATCGCCGAGGCGCAGCCTGCTACAGCGCCCGCGACCACAGCGCCGGACGCAGCGCAGCAGAAGGCCGATGGCCGCCCGGTGGTCGTGATCGATCCTGGCCATGGCGGCATCGACAACGGCACGCAGTCGAGCGGCGAGAGCGAGAAGAACCTGGTCCTGGCCTTCGGGTTAGCGCTCCGCGATAAGCTGGAGAAGGCCGGCAAGTACCGCGTGGTGATGACGCGGGACGACGACACCTTCATTCCCCTCAATGACCGGACCAAGATCGCGCGCAACCTCAAGGCCGCCTTGTTCGTCTCGATTCATGCCGATGCGCTGCCGCGTGCCGAGGGCGATGCGCAGGGCGCCACCATCTACACGCTGTCCGACAAGGCTTCCGACGCCGAAGCCCAGCGCCTGGCGGATGCGGAAAACCGAGCCGATGCGATCGCGGGCTTCAACCTTGCGGAGGAGCCGACCGACGTCGCCGATATCCTGATCGACCTCACGCAGCGGGAAACCCGCACTTTTTCAAATCGTTTCGCCCGTCTCCTGATGGGAGAAATGAAGTCGACGGTACGAATGCACAAGCATCCCCTGAAGTCCGCCGGCTTCCGGGTCCTGAAGGCGCCTGACGTGCCCTCGGTGCTGGTCGAGATCGGCTACGTCTCCAACAAGGGCGACCTCGAGCATCTGATCTCCGAGGGCTGGCGGTCCCGTGCCGTGGGCTCCATGGCGCAGGCGATCGACGGGTTTCTGGCCAAACGGATGGCCACGGCGGGATCGTCGAATTAACGATCCCGGGGGGATCGTCAATTGACGACCCGGGGATCGTCAAATTGACGACCCGGGGATCGTCGAATTGAGGACCCGGGGGGCTTCGAGCTGAAACGGTTTTTCCGTCCCGCCGCAAAAGCCCTAGTTTGGCCACAGCGGGCGCTTTATAAAAACGCCGCAGGGGGTTCCGGAATCGGCGAGAATCCCATTCGGCAAGCGTCTTAAGTCCGGCACTGATGGTATTGTGTAGGCCGGCGAATTCGCGACGTGAGGTTGGCGCCAGTCTGGGGTGCCAGAGGACCGATACTGGGCTTTTACTGGGCTGATCCAGAATTTTGAACGGATAAACACATAATGCGCTTGCTGGTGCGGTTCATGGGCTTCCTGTTCGCCGCGGGAACGGTGGTGTTCCTTGTCGGTGTCGGGGCCGTGGCAGGCCTGATCTGGCATTTCTCCAAGGACTTGCCGGACTACTCTCAGCTCCAGGATTACGAGCCACCGGTGATGACCCGCGTGCACGCGGTCGATGGTTCGCTGGTCGGCGAATATGCCAAGGAGCGGCGGCTGTATCTGCCGATCCAGGCCGTGCCCAAGCTCGTGATCAACGCCTTCCTGGCGGCCGAAGACAAGAATTTCTACGAGCATGGCGGCATCGACTACACCGGCATGGCGCGCGCAGGCCTGCTCTACATCCAGAACTACGGCTCGAACCGGCGTCCGCAGGGCGCCTCCACGATCACCCAGCAGGTTGCCAAGAACTTCCTCCTCACCAACGAGGTCTCCTTCGCACGCAAGATCAAGGAAGCCTTGCTGGCGATGCGAATTGAGAAGACCTACTCGAAGGACAAGATCCTCGAGCTGTATCTGAACGAGATCTATCTCGGTCTCGGCGCCTACGGCATCGCGGCGGCCTCGCTGGTCTATTTCGACAAATCCGTGAACGAGCTGACGGTGGCTGAAGCGTCCTATCTGGCTGCGCTGCCGAAAATGCCCGCGACCCTGCATCCCGTCCGTAACCGCGACCGCGCCATCGAGCGCCGCAACTATGTGATCGATCGCCTCTTGGAGAACGGCTGGATCAAGCAGGCCGACGCCGACAAGGCGCGCAAGGAGCCGCTCGCCGTCACCAGCCGGTCCAACGGAGCCCACACCTTCGCCGGCGAATATTTCGCCGAGGAAGTTCGCCGCGACATCTTCGAGCGCTATGGCGAGAAGAAGCTGTATGAAGGCGGCCTCTCGGTCCGCACCACGCTGGATCCGAAGATCCAGGTGATGGCGCGCAAGGCCATGGTCACGGGCCTCGTGAACTATGACGAGCAGCAGGGCTATCGCGGCGCCATCAGCAAGCTCGATGTTTCCGGCGATTGGGGGGTGAAGCTCGCCGAGATCAAATCGCTTTCCGACATCTCGCCATGGCGCATGGCGGTGGTGCTGGAGACCAGCGACCAGTCGGCGCGCATCGGCTTCCAGCCGAGCCGCGAGCTCGGCGGCGCGATCAGCAAGCAGCGCGAGACCGGCATCGTCACGGTCGACGGCGTCAAGTGGGCGCGGGCTGCGCAGGGCGGAAGCAGGGGCAAGACGCCGACGGCAGTGTCGCAGGTGCTCCAGCCCGGCGACGTGATCTATGCCGATCCGCTCTACAAGGACGGCCAGCCGGTCGAGGGCCAGTACCGGCTGCGCCAGATCCCCGAAGTCTCCGGCGCGATGGTGGTGATGGATCCCTGGACCGGCCGCGTGCTCGCAATGGTCGGCGGCTTCTCGTTCGATCAGAGCCAGTTCAATCGCGCCACGCAGGCCTACCGGCAGCCGGGCTCGTCGTTCAAGCCGATCGTGTATTCGGCCGCGCTCGACAACGGCTACACGCCCTCGACCGTCGTGCTCGATGCTCCCATCGAAATCGATCAGGGGCAGGGCGCCGGCGTGTGGCGGCCCGAAAACTTCTCCTCGGGCAAGTTCCAGGGACCGGTGACGCTGCGCAACGCGCTGCGCCAATCCCTCAACACGGTGACGGTGCGCCTCGCGCAGGACATCGGCATGCCGCTGATCGGCGAATATGCCCGCCGTTTCGGTGTCTATGACGAACTGCCGAACTATCTCTCCTACGCACTCGGCGCCGGCGAGACCACGGCGATGCGCATGGTCACGGCTTACTCGATGCTCGCCAATGGCGGCCGCCGCGTGAAGCCGACCCTGATCGACCGGATCCAGGACCGCTACGGCCACACCATCTTCAAGCACGACCAGCGCGAATGTCGCGGCTGCGATGCGCCCGGCGGCTGGAAGAACCAGGCCGAGCCGCAGCTGATTGATCGCCGCGAGCAGGTGCTGGACTCCATGACCGCCTACCAGATCACCGAGTTGATGGAAGGCGTGGTCCAGGCCGGCACCGCGACTGTGGTCAAGGAGGTCGGCAAGCCGATCGCCGGCAAGACCGGCACCACCAACGAGGCCAAGGACGCGTGGTTCGTCGGCTTCTCGCCTGACGTCGCCGTCGCCATCTATATGGGCTACGACAAGCCGCGTCCGTTGGGTAAGGGCAATGCCGCCACCGGTGGCCATCTGGCAGCTCCGATCGCGCGCGATTTCCTCAAGCTTGCACTCGCCGACAAGCCCGCGGTTCCGTTCAAGGTGCCGGCCGGCATCAAGCTGGTGCGCGTTGTCGCCAAGACCGGCATGCGCGCCGGTCCGGGTGAGACCGGCGGAACCATCCTCGAAGCCTTCAAGCCGGGCACCGCGCCGCCGGACAATTATTCGGTCATCGGTGTCGCCGACGCCGACGGTCGCATGCCGGCCTCGCAGCAGCAGCAGCCGGATTCCGGCTTTTTCATGCGGCCGGGCACCGGCGGACTGTATTAAGGCTCAGGACAAGACCGACCTTTGTCGCGGCGGCGGTTGCGCTTTGCAGCCGCCGCCGCTACATCCCAACTGCACGATGATGCGTCATCGACCATGGATTTTGTTTTGCGCATGATCTTTTCGGGAAACCGCTGCACACTTTCCCGGATCATGCGCCCGATCAGAGAACGACATGCGCGCCGAAATCGAACGGTTGGTAGAAGAGATCAAGCAGTCAGTCGGGCTGCTGAGGAGGCATCTTTGACGTCGAGAAATCGACGGCGCGCCTCGCTGAGCTGAACAAGCTCGCAGAAGATCCCAACCTCTGGAACGATCCCCAGAAGGCCCAGAAGCTGATGCAGGAGCGAACCTCGCTCGAGGATTCGCTCACCGGCATCGGCAAGGTCGAGCAGGAGCTCGAAGACGATATCGGCATGATCGAGCTCGGCGAGGCCGAGGGCGATGACGGTGTCGTGGCAGAAGCCGAAGCTGCGCTGAAGAATCTCAAGAAGGAAGTGGCGCGGCGCGAGCTCGAGGCGCTGCTCTCGGGCGAGGCCGATCGGTTCGATTCCTATCTCGAGGTTCATGCCGGCGCCGGCGGCACCGAGAGCCAGGACTGGGCGCAGATGCTCTTGCGCATGTACACCCGCTGGGCCGAGAACCACGGCTTCAAGGTCGAGTACCTCGAAGAGTCCGAGGGCGAAGAAGCCGGCATCAAGTCGGCGACCATCCAGATCTCCGGCCACAACGCCTATGGCTGGCTGAAGACCGAAGCGGGGGTGCATCGCCTGGTCCGCATCTCGCCGTTCGATTCCAACGCGCGTCGGCACACCTCGTTCTCGAGCGTGCAGGTGTTCCCGGTCATCGACGACAGCATCAAGATCGACATCAAGGAATCCGACGTCCGCACCGACACCATGCGTTCGGGCGGCGCCGGCGGCCAGCACGTCAACAAGACCGAATCCGCGGTGCGCCTCACGCATATCCCGACCGGCGTCGCGGTGGTCTGCCAGGCCGGCCGCTCCCAGCACAAGAACCGGGCGCAGGCCTGGGACATGCTGCGTGCGCGCCTTTACGAGATCGAGCTGAAGAAGCGCGAGGAGAAAGCCGCCGCCGACCAGGCCGCCAAGACCGACATCGGCTGGGGCCATCAGATCCGCTCCTACGTGCTGCAGCCCTATCAGATGGTGAAGGATCTGCGCACAGGCGTGCAGACCTCCGACACTGCTGGCGTGCTCAACGGGGAGCTCGACGACTTCATGGCCGCGACCCTGGCGCAACGCGCCTTCGGCACCACTGCCGGCGATGTCGAGGACGTGGACTGAGCATGCCCCGCGTCGCCTTCATCGGATTGGGGCGAATGGGCCACGGCATGGCCGGCCGTTATCTCGATGCCGGCTTCACGGTGACGCTGTGGAATCGCAGCAGGGCGAAGGCCGAAGATCTGATCGCGCGCGGTGCGCTATGGGCGACCTCGCCCGAGGACGCCGCGATCGACGCCGATGCGGTCGTGACCATGGTCGCCGACGACGAGGCCTCACGCGCGGTCTGGCTCGGGCCGAAGGGCGCCGCCAAGACCGCGAAAGCCGGCACCATCGCGATCGAATGCTCGACCGTCTCCTATGACCACGCCCGCGCGATGGGCCGCGAGCTCAACGCGCGCGGGCTGATCTATATCGATTGTCCCGTGACAGGGTTGCCCGACGCGGCGGCGGCCGGGAAACTGACGCTGCTGGTCGGCGCCGACGCCGCCGATCTCGAACGCGCGCGGCCCTATCTCGAGCCGATCGGCGCGACCATCCGTCATTTCGGCGCCGTCGGCTCCGGCACGGTCTACAAGCTCATCAACAATCTGATGGGCGCGATCCAGATCGCCGGCCTCGCCGAGGGCCTTGCGATCGCCGAGCAGGCCGGGCTCGACATGAACCTCGTGCTGGAATCGATCCAGGCCGGCGTCGCCGCAAGCCCGCAGGTCATGCGTCATTCCAAGCGCATGGTCGCCCGCGATTTCAGCGGCGCGACCTTCACCGCAGCACTGCGGCACAAGGATGCCGCCTACGCCGTGAAGCTCGCCGAGAGCCTGTTGGCGGACAACCCGCTGGTCTCGCGCGCTGCCGTCGAGGCTTACGCGCAGGCGAGGGCCGCGATGCCGGATGACGACGAAGGCAAGATGATCGAGCTGGTGTCGCGGCCGAAGAAGCCGTCCTCGTAGATGCATTGACATGGGGCAGTCTCGATCGCCTCATTCATTCCGAACATCGGTTCTGTAAACCTGTAGTTCATCGGAATT
This sequence comes from Bradyrhizobium centrosematis, assembly GCF_045571495.1. Lineage (NCBI taxonomy): Bacteria > Pseudomonadati > Pseudomonadota > Alphaproteobacteria > Hyphomicrobiales > Nitrobacteraceae > Bradyrhizobium > Bradyrhizobium centrosematis. The sequence continues at coordinate 4,161,837 of NZ_CP120703.1, read as the reverse complement.
CGGGTGGCGCCGTCGATCGTGCCGCCTTAGGCGGACAGACTTGGCTGTCTAGGCGAAACGCATGCCCCCGAATGACAACAGGATCGACGCGCGAGGCTGGTCGCTGCTCGCCGTGCTCTCAATTCTCTGGGGTGGCTCGTTCTTCTTCAACGGAGCTGCCTTGCGGGACTTGCCGCCGCTGACGCTGGTGCTTCTTCGCGTTGTGCTCGGCGCAGCCATTCTGCTGCCGCTGCTTCGTGCGCAGAGGATCAGCCTGCCCAAGGGGATGACGGGCTGGAGGCCGTTCGTCTTGATCGGGCTGCTCAACAACGTCATCCCGTTCTCGCTGATCGTGATCGGCCAGACCTTCATCCCGAGCGGACTCGCGTCGATCCTCAATGCCACCACGCCGCTGTTCACGGTCATCGTCATGGCCGCCGCTGGCGAGGAGGCCTTGCAGATGCGGCGCCTTGCCGGTGTGGCGCTGGGTGTTCTCGGCGTCGTCATCCTGCGCGGATGGGGCATCGAGACGAGGCCGGGGCAGGGGCTAGGCATCCTGCTCTGCCTTGGCGGGGCACTGAGCTATGGCTTTGCGGCGCTGGCGGCGCGGCGACTGCTGAAGGACGCAGCCCCGCTGGGCACGGCGACGTTTCAGCTGATGGCGTCGACGGTGATGATGGCGGTCGTCGCCGGCGCGGTGGAGCAGCCATGGCGCCTTGCAGCGCCCGGCGTGGCGACGTGGCTCGCAGTGCTCGGCCTCGCCGCTCTGTCGACGGCGCTCGCCTATATCGTCTTCTTTCAGATCATTCGGCGCTCGGGCGCGAGCAATGTCATGCTGGTGACGCTGCTCATTCCCGTCACCGCCATCCTGCTGGGCTGGCTGGTGCTGGGCGAGTCGATCTCGACGCGCGAGATTGCAGGAGCCATCGTCGTCGGCAGTGCGCTGCTCGTGATCGACGGGCGCGCTTTGCATCTGCTGCGGCGCGGCGTGTAGTTCCTTTCCGCCGTTTCACCGCGCGGAAAATCGTGATGCTTGCCAGCCGGCATCCTCCTTGCGACACTCCAGCAAAACAAGACTACAAACAGGGGAGAGACCAATGCCGGGTCGTCGCAAGAATCTCGCTGCCCTCGCCATGCTTGTTGCCGGAGCGCTCGCCTCGCTACCGGCTTTGGCGCAGAAGAAATATGACCCCGGCGCCAGCGACACCGAGATCAAGATCGGCAACATCATGCCCTATAGCGGGCCGGCGTCCTCCTATGGCGTGATCGGCAAGACCGAGGCGGCCTATTTCAAGATGATCAACGACCAGGGCGGCATCAACGGACGCAGGATCAACTTCATCAGCTATGACGATGCCTATTCGCCACCGAAGGCGATCGAGCAGGCGCGCAAGCTGGTCGAGAGCGACGAGGTGCTGCTGATCTTCCAGGCGCTCGGCACGCCCTCGAACTCCGCGATCATGAAATACATGAATGCCAAGAAGGTGCCGCAGCTCTTCGTCGCCTCCGGCGGCACCAAGTTCGGTGATCCCAAGAACTTCCCCTGGACCATGGGCTTTCAGCCCAACTACCAGAGCGAGGGCAGGATCTACGCAAAGTACATTCGCGACAATTTTCCGAACGGCAAGATCGCGGTGTTCTGGCAAAACGACGACGCTGGCAAGGATCAGTTCAAGGGCCTGAAAGACGGGCTCGGCGATAGGGCGAGCATGATCATCGCGGACAAATCCTACGAGGTCAGCGATCCCTCGATCGACTCGCAGATCGTGGCCTTGCACGATTCCGGCGCCGACATCTTCTTCTCATGGGCGGCGCCGAAAGGCTCGGCGCAGGCGATCCGGAAAGTCGGCGAGCTCGGCTGGAAGCCGAAGTTCTTCTTGGCCAACACCGCGACCTCGGTCGCCTCGGTGCTCAAGCCCGCCGGGCTCGAATATTCCAAAGACATCATTTCGACGGCCTATCTGAAGGACCCCACCGACCCGACCTGGGACAAGGATCCCGCCGTGGTGCAATGGCGCGCGTTCATGGACAAATATTACCCCGACGGCGACCAGGCCAATGCCAACAACATCTACGGCTATGTGCAGGCCGAAGCCATGGCGCAGGTGCTGAGGCAGTGCGGCGACAACCTAACGCGCGAGAACGTGATGAAGCAGGCGGCCAATCTGAAGAACTTCCACACCGACCTGATGCTGCCGGGCATCATGGTCAACACCTCGGCGGACGATTATTTCCCGATCGAGCAGATGCAGCTGATGCGCTTCAACGGGCAGGCCTGGGAGCTGTTCGGTGACTTCATCACCGGCGAGGTCGGCCACGAGCGCAGCCAATAGTCACGGCTGAAGATTGAAGCTCAGCCCGCGCTGAGCCGCACGCCGGCGCGCAGGAATTTCTGCGGATCGACCGCTTCGCCCTCGATGCGGGTCTCGTAATGCAGATGCGGACCGGTGGAGCGGCCGGTCGAGCCGACCAGGCCGACGACCTGGCCGATCTTCACGAACTCGCCGACCTTGACACTGATCTCGGAGAGATGGCCGTAGCGGGTCGAAAGCCCGTTGCCGTGGTCGACCTCGACCATGCGGCCGTAACCGCCGGACCAGCCGGCGGAAACCACCTTGCCGTTGGCCGTGACGCGAACCGGATCGCCGGTGGCGGCGCGGAAGTCGAGCCCGGTATGCATCGCGGGCCGGCCCAGGAAGGGATCGCTGCGCACGCCGAAGCCGGAGGTGAACTCGACCTCGCCGATGACGGGCTTGCGGTAGGGCACCAGCGCCAGCGTGCGGTTGAGACGGTCCATCTCGGCGCGGGTGACGTTGATGCGATTGAGCTGCTTCTCGAACGGCCCGGCATTGGCGCTCAGCTTGACGGGAACGAACGGCCCACCCATTGCGCTGCGCGGCACGGCGGCTTCGAGATTGGCGAGATTGAGACCGAGATCGCTGACCACACCGCGCATCCGGCGCATGCGCGAATCCATGCTTTCCTCGACAGCGCTGAGCGTTGCCATCTGACGACGCTCGACCTGGTCAAGCGAGTTTGTGAGCCGGACCAGGACGTTGTCAAAACCCTGGTGCTTGGCGAATTGGTTGGTCGGCGGCGCCGCGACGGCCGGCGCGCGGGATTCCAGGCGTGCCTCACGATCCGGCGGTGCCACGAAGATGACGGTGTCGCTGATCGGCGAGGGTTTTGGCGTGACCTGGCTGGCATCACCGCGCTGGGGGGCCGCGCGCGGAATCGAGCCGGTTACGTCGGGCATGGCCCCGAGCGCCGTCGCCCGGGACTCCAGCGCCGTCTGGCGCTTCATGATCTGGTCGAGCTTCTGGTCGAACTGTTCCTGGTCGAGCAACTGGCGGCTGGTGGTGCGGTCGACCCTGGCACGCAGCTCGGCGATACGATCCTCATAGGCGTATTGCATCTCGGCCTGGCGGGCGATCAGCCGGGTCAGGACGTCATCACGGAACGCAAAATAGGTAGCGGTCGCCGCCGACCAGAGACCGAGCAGCACCACCGTTCCGACCACGATCCAGAACACCACCGGCCCGAAGCGGACCTGCTTGCCGGCATGGACGATGGTGTAGGCGTCGTCGGTCGGGGGAAGGGGGATCGCCGCGGCGACCGCGGCGGTGGGACGGCGTTGGAAGGACCGTCCGTGGTCGTGAGGATGATGTTGGGGGTACTGCGAGTATTGGGCAGAACTTTTCGACATCGGCACTCCCGCGCCGGTCGGATGAGTCCGTACGGCCCTAATTGCCGCAGCAATCTGGGCCGGTCATGGTTAATTTTCCGGAAACGGGAACGGGCGAATTTAAAGGGCTGGTTAAAGGCTTCTTGCCGCTTCCAGCACGGCATCGGCATGGCCGTCGACCCGGACATTGCGCCAGACCTTGGCCACCTTCCCATCCGCCCCGACCAGGACCGTGGTGCGAAGAATTCCGAGGAAGGTCTTGCCATACATGGACTTTTCGCCCCAGGCGCCATAGGCTTCCAGCATCTTGTGTTGCTCGTCCGAGATGAGGGGGACGGTCAGGCCATGCTTGTCGCGGAACTTCTCCTGGGCCTTTAACGAATCGGCGGAAATCCCGAGAACGGCGGTCCCGGCAGCCGCAAAGTCGCCGGCGAGGCGGGTGAAGTCGACCGCCTCCCTCGTGCAGCCGGGCGTGTCGGCGCGGGGATAGAAGAACAGGACGAGCTTTTGGCCGGCAAAGTCCGCCAATGTGACCACGTCGCCGCCGTCGCGGGGCAGGCGGAAGGCGGGGGCCTTGTGGCCCTCGGCCAGGGCGGACTTCGCCGCCGCGGGGGTGGATGCAGATTTGGAGGAATTTAACTGTTTCGATGCGGCCTTGTGTGATCCTGCTTGAGCCGAGGTCCCGGCTGATTTGCGCGCCGGTGCCCGCGTCTTTGCGGATCCTGTTTGAGTCGCTGCCCGCGTTTTCAGGGGTTTCTTCTTAGCCGTCGGACTTCCGGAGGGTGCCTTGGACGATTTCTTTCGGGATTTCTTGGACATACGCCTTCCTTTCGACGCTTTCGGCGGGTCAACCGAAACGGTATTGCAGCTCTCGTCCGGCGTGCCGGAATCGCGCCCTCGGCTGGGCAAGTCTGACGACGCCGGAGTATGGTTACAAGGAATTCCACGCACCACCCCACTGCTCGTTGAACGCGCTCCCGGGGCGAAATGACGAACAGCAGGAATATTCGAGGTATGGCTGCAGTGCCGGCGCAGGGAGCTTCGCTTCCCGTGGATGGCTGCGGTCCCGGCGGCGCACAGTCCTATGACGGGCGCCTGTATCGAGAGGCAATGGCAAGGAATAAGTCGCCCCAGGATTACAATCGGGACTTCGATCGGCGCGGCGGTCAGCAACAACCGCAGGAATGGGACGACGCCGATTGGGATCCGGATCAGGAGGCGGCCGCGGGCCATCGCGCGCGCCGACTGTTGTCGCGTTCCAGCTCGGGCTTTCATCGCTTCGGTGACGGGTTTGGCGCGTTGCGCCGTTGGCTGGTCGCCGATCGCTGGCTGAAGCGCCTCGTCCTGGTCGTCGGCACGCTCGCCGTGATCTTCGTCGGCTGTTTCGGTGCGCTGTGGTGGCGGCTCGGCGCCGGTCCCATCAATCTCGACATCGCAACGCCGTGGCTGGCGGCCGCAATCGAGGACAATATCGGTCACGGCAATACGGTCGAGATCGGAGGCACCCAGATCGAGCGGGCCGGGCGCGTCCGCATCGCCGTCCGCATCCGCGACATCATCGTCCGCGATCGCGATCACGCTGTCGTCGCCAGCGCGCCGAAGGCCGAGGTGAAACTCTCGGGGGCGGGCCTATTGATGGGGCACCTGCGCGCCGAGAGCCTCAATCTCGTCGACGCCGAACTCGCGATCCGCATCGCGCCCGACGGCACCGTCACCGTATCCGCCGGCGACACGGCAAAGCCGCTGGCAACCGGTGTCGCCTCGAAGAAGGACGCGGGCCTGCCGCCGACATTTCCGCGCAACGGCGTCCCGCCGCCGCCATTCGCGACAGTGCCGGCGAACCAGGATCCGTCTCAAGCCGCCGCGCAGGCCGCGCCGCAGGGGACCGCACAGAGCGGCATCCTTCAGGGGCTCGACTGGCTCGACAGTCTCAGCATGACCGGCCTCGACGGCCAGAACCTCAACGAGATCGGCCTGAAGAACGGCAATCTGATCGTCGACGATCAGCAGCGCGGCAGCAAATGGTCGTTTGAGAACATCACGCTCAGCCTGCGCCGGCCGAGCCGCGGTGGCGTCACGCTCAGCCTCGGCGAGGAGGGCGCGCGCCCGTGGATGCTGCGGGCCACGATCGGACCGGCCGAGAACGGCGTCCGCTCGGTCGACATCAAGGCCGACAAGGTCTCGACCTCCAACATCCTGCTGGCGCTGCGGGTCAAGGACCTCACCTACACCGCCGACTTGCCGCTGACCGGGGAGCTCAAGGGCGAGCTCGGCCGCGACGGCGTGCCGACCTTCTTCCGTGGCAAGATTGCCATCGGCGCGGGCAATATCATCGATACCGATACGCCCGACTATCCGATGGCGATCGACCAGGCCGAGATCAATGTCGAGTGGGACGCCAATCGGCGGGTGCTGGTTGCGCCGTTCAAGGTGCTGTCGGGCGCGAACCGCCTGACGCTTCTGGCCCATCTCGAGCCGCCCAACGGCACCGTCAACGACTGGCAGCTCGGCTTCAGCGGCGGCTCGATCCTGCTCGGCGGCATCGACAACGAGCCGCCGCTCGTCTTCAACCGCATCGCGATCGGCTTCCGCTTCGACACCGACCACAAGCGCTTCCTGCTGACGCAGGCCGACATCAGCAACGGCGAGATCGGCGTCGCCGGCACCGGTGCGATCGACTATTCCGGCGAGCCGCGGCTGACGCTGGGCTTTGCGGGAACGCCGATGTCGGCCTCGGCGCTGAAGCGGATGTGGCCGACATTGGTCGTTCCCGAATTGCGCGAATGGGTGATCGAGCGGATCGAGCGCGGCACGCTTCAGCGCATCGAGATCGGCATCAACTCGCCGGTGAAAAACCTTCCGCGCAAGGGACCGCCGATTCCGGACGACGGCCTGTCGGTGAACATCGTGGCGAGCGGCGTCGCGGTGCGTCCCGTGGACGGCATGCCCGTCGTGCACGATGCCGACCTGAAAGCGCGCGTGACCGGCCGCACCGCGACCGTGAACATCGGGCAGGGCATTGCCGATACGCCCGCCGGGCGCAAGATCACGATCTCCGACTTTAGCTTCGAGGTGCCGGATATGGCGCCCAAGCCGTCGCCGTCGCGCACGAGGTTTCGCGTCGAGGGACCGGTGCCCGCGGCGGCCGAGATGCTGGCCAATGATCGCCTGAGCGATTTGTCGTCGACGGTCGTCGATCCCAACACCAGCAAGGGGACCTTCTCGGCCAACATCCAGCTCGGCATGCCGGTCAAGGGCGAGCTGACCAAGGCTGACACCACCTACGCCGTTACCGCCGATCTCAACGGTTTTGCCGCCGACAAGCTGGTGATGAATCAGAAGCTGGAAGCCAACAACCTCAAGATATCAGCCAACAACCAGGGCTACCAGGTCAAGGGCGACGTCAAGATCAATGGGCAGGCGGCTTCGCTCGACTACCGCAAGCTGACCGAAGGCGACGCGGATGTCAGGCTGCAGGCGACGCTGGACGATGCGAGCCGGGCGCGCCTGGGATTCGATCTGAGCCCAGCCGTCAGCGGATCGTTGCCGATCAAGCTGTCAGGCAAGATCGCCGGCGGTCCCGACCAGACCACGAAGCTCGGCGTCGAGGCCGATCTGACCTCGGTGCGGCTCGACAACATTCTGCCCGGCTGGGTCAAGCTGTCGGGCAAACCGGGCAAGGCCAGCTTCAAGGTCGTTCCGACGGCGCAATCGACGCGTTTCGAGGACATCGTCATCGAAGGCAGCGGCGCCTCGATCAAGGGCTCGCTCGAGATCGACGCGAACGGCGACCTGATGAATGCGAGCTTCCCGGCCTATTCGCCGTCCGACGGCGACAAGGCTTCGCTGAAGGTGGAGCGCAGCCAGGACGGCGTGGTCAAGGGCACGATGCGCGGCGACGTGTTCGATGGCCGCGGGTTCCTGAAATCGGCGATCTCGGGCAATTCCAAGGACGACAAGAGCAAGATCAAGAACGTTGATTTCGATATCGACCTGAAGCTCGGCGCCGTCATGGGTTTCAACGGCGAGGCCATGCGCAGCGTCGATGCCAAGGTGTCGAAACGCAATGGCGCCATCAAGGCCTTCACGCTGAGCGGCAGGATCGGCAAGGACACGCCGGTGGCCGCCGATCTGCGCGGTGGCCGTGCGCAGGGCAATCGCGAGGTGATCTATCTCCAGACCAACGATGCCGGCGCGCTGCTGCGCTTCACCGACACCTACACCAAGGCGGTCGGCGGCCAGATGGTGGTGGCGATGGAGCCGCCGACCTCCGAGCCGAACACGGTGCGCGAAGGCCTCATCAACGTGCGCGATTTCACCGTGAAGGGCGAGGCGCAGCTCGAGCGGGTGGCCGCCGGCGCGCCCAATGGCACCGGCAACGGCGTCTCCTTCAGCGCGTTGCGGGCCGAGTTCACCCGCCAGAATGGCGCGTTGACGATCCGCGACGGCGTGGTCAAGGGCCCGATGATCGGCGCGACCATCGAGGGTTCGATCGACTATCCCGGCAACCAGGTCTGCATGAGCGGCACCTTCGTGCCGATGTACGGCGTCAACAACATCTTCGGCCAGATCCCGTTGTTCGGCATCTTTCTCGGCGGCGGCAACAATGAAGGGTTGATCGGCGTGACCTATGAGGTGGTCGGCACGCCGGCGGCACCCGTGATGCGCGTCAATCCAATCTCGGCGATGGCCCCCGGCCTGTTCCGCAAGATCTTCGAGTTCAACACCGGCAAGCAGAACTCGCCCTTCGAGGAATTCCCGTCGCAGTCGAATGACGGTTCGACCGGCGCGACGCGTCAGCTCTCCAGCGGCTGCAGCCTCGCGCGGCGCTAGGAGCGGGGCTCAAGCGCCCCGCCCGGCATCGCGCTGTGAGCCTTTACCGCCTGTAGCCTACGCCGCGCGCACGCCCTTCAGGAATGTGCCGACTTCGCCGGAGAGCTGCTCGGCCTGCTTGGAGAGGTTGCTGGCTGCGGCCAGCACGATGCCGGCGGCATTGCCGGTCTCGTTCGCGGCCGTGGAGACGCCGCCAATATTGGTGGTGACTTCCTTGGTCGCCTCCGCGGTCTGCGAGACGCTGCGGGCGATCTCGGCGGTGGCGGCGCCTTGCTCCTCGATCGCAGCTCCGATCGAGGTGGCGATGCGGCTGACCTCCTCGATGGTGGCGGTGATGCCGCCGATGGCGTCCACGGCTTCCTTGGTCGCGCCCTGGATCTGGGCGATCTTGTCGCCGATCTCGCGGGTGGCTTCGGCGGTCTGGCTCGCCAGCGACTTCACCTCGGAGGCGACGACGGCAAAGCCGCGGCCGGCTTCGCCGGCACGTGCAGCCTCGATGGTGGCGTTGAGTGCGAGCAGGTTGGTCTGGGCGGCGATGTTGGAGATCAGCTCGGCGACGTGCTCGATCTGCTGGGCGCCGTCCGAGAGCGCGCGCACGATGGTGTCGGTGCGGCGGGCGCTGTCGACGGCGCGGCCGGTGACTTCCGCGGACTGGGCAACCTGGCGGCTGATCTCGGTGATGGAGGAGGAAAGCTCCTCGGCGGCTGCTGCGACCGTCTGCACGCGCTGGCTGGCTTCGGTCGCGGCCGAACCGACCAATGCGGCGCGGCGGTTGGTGCCTTCGGCGGTCGAGGACATCGACTTGGCGGTGGTCTCGAGCTCACCGGAGCCGGAGGCCATCAGCCCGACGAGCTGGCCGACGGAGGCATCGAAGCGGTCGGCCAGCGCGATCAGGGCGTCGCGCTTCTCCTGCTCGGTGCGCGTCTTGGTGGCGGCCTGCTCGGCCTCCAGCGCGCGCGCCGTCAAGGATGTTTGCCTGAGCACTTCGAGGGTCTCGGCCATGCGGCCGATCTCGTCGCCGCGGTCGGTCTCCTCGACCGGCTTGTCGATGGCGCCTTCGGAAATGGCCTGCATGCGGTTCTTCTGGCGATCGAGCGCACCGAGCACGTCGCGGGCGATCAGCCAGGACAGCGCCGCCATCAGCAGCATCAGGCCGATGCCGATCGCAGCGAGCTCCAGCGTCAGTGCGCGCACGTCGGCGTCGATGTCGTCGACATAGAGGCCATAGCTGAGAGTTACGTTCCAGGGTGCAAAGTAGCGCGCGAACACCAGCTTGCGGACCGGCTCGGTCTGGCCGGGGCGGGGATAGAGATAGGAGGTGACGCCGCCCTGCGCGGTGTCGGTGCCGGCCTTGATGATGGCGTCGGCGATCAGCACGCCGTTGGAATCCTTGGCGCCGGTGATCTTGCCTTCGAGCTGTTGATTGGCGCCGTTCACGACGAGGGAGCCGTCCGGATTGTAAACCACCGGATAGCCCTGGTTGCCGTTGAAGTTCATGCGGCGACCGCGCTGGTGGAACTGGGCCTTGGCATCGGCCAGCGTCAGCTTGCCGGCGGTAACCTCGTCCTGAAGCGATTGGGCGTAATTGTAGAGCAGCTCGACGGCGGTCCGCATCTGCTGGACGCGGTCCTCCATCATCCGGCTCTTGCTGAGAACGGACGAGACGCCGATGATGGCCGTGACTGTGAGGGCCGCAAGGCAGACCATGCTGGCAAGCTTGGTGCGGATCTTCAGGTGGCTCAGCAGCTTCATCACAGCCTCTAGGGATGGTTGTTATTGCTCGCATGGGTAGCATGAAGTTCTTACCAATCATGAACGTAGGCATGCGGCGGCGTGCCGCGCGCGCAGCGTCCGCAGGCTCATGCGCAATCGTGCAGGCAAATCGCCTTGCCGACAGGCTCAGGGGCGGGGAATTGATATTGGACGTGAGAAGCTGCGCAGGTCGACCGGACCTGCAATGAGCCGATTCGCCCACCGCATCATCATGTCCGTGCTGCTGGTTGCGGCCCTCGTTCTGATCTGGAACGTGCTGGGGGCGCGCTGAGACGGCCCGGCCGATTCGCCGGAGCCGTCTTGCTTGCGGGTCTAAGAGGGGCGCTGCAGCGCCGCGCGAACTCGCCGCTAGTCCTTGCCCATCGCCGCATCGGCGCTGACCGAGCCGCCGCCGGCTGCCGACAAATAGAGGCAGGCGAAGCAGAACAGGATCGCCGCGGTGCCGCCATTGAGCAGCGGCAGGAACACCGGCGTTTCGCCCTTGAACATGTGGCCCATGAAATAGGCGAAGGCCATTTCACCGGAGAGGATGAAGGCGGCGAGGCGGGTGAACAGGCCGAGCATCAGGAGCGCACCGAGCACGAGCTCAATCGCGCCGGCGGTCCAGATCAGAGGCGGGATGTTCGCGAAGTAGGGAAGCACCGGAAACTTGAAGAGCTTCGCAACGCCGTACTGGAACAGCAAGAGGCCGGTGATGAAGCGAAACAGGCTCAAGAGAACCGGTTGAAAGCGGGTGAGATAGGGAAAGTTCATTGGTTTGTGCCCTCCATCCAATGCGCGACTAGGATCGTATTCAGCTGCGCCTCGCAAGCCATCCCGGATCGATTCCGCGCTGACATTTTCGTCATGTCGGACAAAACACCGCAACGCGTCCGCTTACGCCGGTTGCGCCGGATTTTTTTGCGTACGATGCGCGCGTGTCGTCCGTAATTCCCCGGTGACATCGAGGGATGCAGGTTACGTCGGGGAGACTTACTCCCGCAAGGCGGGGACGATCAGGAATGGAATCATTCCGAGGATCACGCTCGCAAGTGCGAAGGCGAGCAGGAGATTGTAGCCGTGCGTGACGTCGTGGATGAGGCCGCCGCTCCATGAGCCGAAGGCCGAGCCGAGGCCGCTGCCGATCGAGATGGTGCCGAAGATCGTGCCGACGCGCTTGCCGCGAAAGATCTTCATCGCGGTGGCCGTGATCAGCGGGCCGCGGGACCCCATCATGCTGCCGAAGCAGATGACGAAGCCGGTGAGCAGGATGACGTTCGGATAATACTGCAGTAGCCAGAGCAGGACGATGCCGAGAATCGAGATCGCGTAGCTGAGCAGCACCGATGGTCGCCGCCCGATCATGCCGTCGAGCGCGGAGACTCCCAACATGCCGAACACCAGGACGACTCCCGAAAAGCCCCAGGCCGTCGCGGCCTGCAGCGGCGGAAAGCCGGCGTCGATCAGATAGGCCACGATCTGCGCTGCAATGGAATACATGCCGACCGCAGTGAAGAAGAAGGTCGAGAACAGCGCCCAGAACGCGTGATGACGCATCGCGCTCGCAAGCGTCCAGCCGTTGTCGACGAAGTCAGGATCGCTCCTCTTGGTCACATGCGGCGAGCCGGCCGAAAACATCCGCCAGGGCAGGAGCATCAGCGGCACCAGCAAGGCCAGCGCGGCGAGGCCGAACAGCTGATACGTCTCACGCCAGCCGAGGTGGTCGATCAGGAGCTGCGAGGCCGGCAGCAGCGCCAGCACGCCGCCACCCATCGCCGAATACACCACCGCCATCGCGGTCGGCAGCTTGGGGCCGAACCAGCGGCCGAGCAGGATCGAGTTCGGCACGTTGCCGATGAATGCAACGCCGATGCCGACGCAGAGCCCGATCGAGAGCTGGAATTGCCAGAGCGCTTGCGCCCGGCTGGCGATCAGGAAGGCGGAGCCGAGCAGGAACAGTCCGAGCGCGTAGACGACGCGTGGTCCGGAATGGTCGAACAGGCGTCCGACCAGCGGTGCTGTCAGCCCGCTGATCAGCCAGGTCAGTGAATAGATCGAGACGACCTGCGCGCGGTCCCAGCCGAAGCTTTCAGAGATCGGCTTGAGGAAGACGGTGAAGCTCTCGCTGAGGCCGCGGCCTAGAACCGCCAGCGTGAAGCACAGCGCGAGCACAACGAGTGCGGTGCGCACAGCGCCTCGCTGCGAGCGCCGTGGTTCCGTGGTCGCTCCGCTGGACGCTTCCTTGGATGCTTCCTTGGATGCTTTTCTGGGCGTGTTCTGATCCATTGCCGGTCAGGGAGCGCGCTTCGGCGCAACCTGACAAGCAGCGAAAAGCTCATACGCCTATGCAGGCTTGATCAGGATGTGCTTCTTCTTGCCGAAGGACAGCTTGATCACGCCTTCGGGCGTGAGATTGGCCGCCGAGAGCGCCATCTTCTCGTCGGTGACGGGCTCGTCGTTGACACGCAGGCCGCCGCCCTTGATCTGCCGCCGCGCCTCGCCGTTGGAGGCAACCAGGCCCGCCCTGACGAAGGCGTTGAGCACGCCGAGGCCGGCGTCGAGCTCGCGGTGCGGAATTTCCACCGTCGGCAGGCTCTCGGCGAGCGCGCCTTCCTCGAAGGTGCGGCGCGCGGTCTCGGCGGCTTCGTTCGCGGCATCGCGGCCGTGCAGCAGCGCGGTCGCTTCGGTGGCGAGCACCTTCTTGGCCTCGTTGATCTCCGAGCCGCCGAGCGCCTCGAGCTTCTTGATCTCGGCCATCGGCAGCGTCGTGAACAGCTTCAGGAACTTGCCGACGTCGGCATCCTCGGTGTTGCGCCAGTACTGCCAGAAATCGTAAGGCGAGAACTGGTCGGCATTGAGCCACACCGCGCCTTGCGCGGTCTTGCCCATCTTGGCGCCCGAGGCCGTGGTCAGGAGCGGCGTCGTCAGCGCGAACAGCTGATGGGTGCCCATCCGGCGGCCGAGATCGACACCCATGATGATGTTGCCCCACTGGTCCGAGCCGCCCATCTGCAATTTGCAACCGGTGCGCTTGGCGAGCTCGACGAAGTCGTAGGCCTGGCAGACCATGTAGTTGAACTCGATGAAGCTCATCTCCTGCTCGCGCTCGAGGCGCAGGCGCACGGAGTCCATGGTCAGCATGCGGTTGACCGAGAAGTGCCGTCCGACGTCGCGCAGCATCTCGATCCAGTTCAGCTTGGTCAGCCACTCCGCATTGTCGAGCATGACGGCGTCACTCTTGCCCTCGCCATAGCGCAGCACCTTGGCGAACACGCCGCGGATCGATTCCTTGTTGGCCTCGATCTCGGCGACGGTGCGCATCGCGCGCGTCTCGTCCTTGCCGGAGGGATCGCCCACCATGGTGGTGCCGCCGCCCATCAGGGTGATCGGCTTGTTGCCGGACTGCTGCAGCCAATGCAGCATCATCATGGTCAGGTAGTTGCCGATATGCAGCGAGCGGGCGGTGCAATCGTAGCCGACATAGGCGGTCGCTTCGCCCTTGGCGGCGAGCGCGTCCAGCCCCTCGAAATCGGAGCACTGGTGGATGAAACCGCGTTCCTGCAGGATATTGAGAAAATCCGATTTAAATGCAGTCATCTGTCGGCATGCCCAACAATTCTTGGTTTACTGTTTCGGGAGCAATTTAAGGGTATTTCGGGGGAACCCGACTGCTGCCCGCCGCTTTGGCGCTGTGGCATTATAAGATGTGTCCCTCTGGCACAAGATCGGCATGCCGGAGCGGGGTCTTGAGGATGCTGATCCATGATGTTGACGGCACTCGGTTTGATGAGCGGCACCTCGCTGGACGGGGTGGATGTCGCGCTGATCGAAACCGATGGAAGACAGGTGAAGGCATTCGGGCCGTCGAGCTACCGGGCCTATACCCCGGCGGAGCGCAATCTGCTGCGCCAGGCGCTGAACGAGGCGGTGCATCTGCAGCGACGTGACGACCGGCCGGGCATTCTGGCCGAGGCCGAGCGCGTGGTGACGCTGGCCCACGCCGAGGCGGTTGCCGCCTTCATCGCCCAGAACCGCATGAAGCCCGAGGAAATCGACATCGTCGGCTTCCACGGTCAGACCGTGCTGCACCGGCCTGAACGGCGGCTGACGGTGCAGATCGGCGACGCGCCGGCGCTGGCCAGGGCGATCCATATTCCCGTGATGTACGATTTCCGCGCCGCTGATGTCGAGGCGGGCGGGCAGGGTGCGCCGCTCGTACCGGTCTACCATCGGGCGCTGGCGCAGTCGCTGGAGCGCGAGGGCCCGATCGTCGTGGTCAATATCGGCGGCGTCTCCAACATCACCTATATCGACGGCAATGAGACGCTGATCGCCTGCGATACCGGCCCCGGCAACGCGCTGCTCGACGATTTCATGTACCGCACCATGAACCAGGCGTTCGATGCCGAAGGCAAGTTCGCAGCGCTTGGCAAGGCAGACGAGGCCTGGATCGCCCGCGCGCTGGAGCTGCCGTTCTTCGCGTTGCCGCCGCCGAAATCGCTCGACCGCAACGACTTCGCTGGCCTCAGGCTCGGCGACGTCGCGCCGGCCGACGGCGCGGCGACCCTGACCGCTTTCACCGCAGCAGCGATCGCCCGCGTCATTCCGCTGCTGCCGCGGCGGCCGCGCAGCTGGATCGTCTGCGGCGGCGGCGCCCGCAACCTCACCATGCTGCGGATGCTGCGGGAGCGGGTCGGCTCGGCCACCGTCGAGGCGGCCGAGACGCTCGGCTGGGCCTCCGATGCCATCGAGGCGCAGGCCTTCGGCTTCCTCGCCGCCCGCGGGTTGAAGGGGCTGCCGCTGTCCTATCCCGCCACCACGGGCGTGCCGATGCCGATGACGGGCGGGGTAATTGCCAGGCCCTGAGGCGGCGGCCTCAGATCACGGCCGGTTGATGCAGACGCATCCAACTTGACGACTAGATGCAAATGCATCTATATGGATGCAATTGCATCTAACCGTCGGGATCCGCGCCATGACCGCGTCACTGAAATTGATCAGCCACAAGCTTTGCCCCTATGTGCAGCGCGCGGTGATCGCGCTGAAGGAGAAGGGCGTTCCGTTCGAGCGGATTGACATCGATCTGGCCAACAAGCCGGACTGGTTCTTGAAGCTCTCGCCGCTCGGCAAGGTGCCGGTGCTGGTGGTGACGACGGAGCAGGGCGAGGTCGCGGTGTTCGAGAGCAATGTGATCTGCGAGTACATCGAGGAAACCCAAGGCGGCGCGAAGCTGCATCCGGCGGATGCCTTGAAGCGGGCCGAGCACCGCGCCTGGATGGAGTTCGGCTCGGCGATCCTCGGCGATCTCTGGGGCCTGGAGACCACGACGGATCCGGCGACCTTCGAGAGCAAGCGCCAGGCGCTCGCGGCGAAATTCGCGCGCGTCGAGGCAGCGCTTGGCGCGGGCCCGTACTTCGCAGGCGAGGCGTTCAGCCTGGTCGATGCGGTGTTCGCGCCTGTGTTCCGTTACTTCGACCTGTTTGACGAACTGACCGAGCACGGCATCTTCACGGATGTTCCGAAGGTCCGAGCCTGGCGCGCCGCGCTGGCGAAGCGTCGAAGTGTCCGCACTGCCGTCGGCGAAGACTATCCGCAATTGCTGCGCGCTTTCCTTGTTCGTCACGACGCGCACCTGCTCAAGCTCGCGGCCTGAGCGCAGCGCAATGTCGCAGTCCGTGGCCTGGCTGATGCTGGTGATTGCCGGCCTGCTCGATGTCGGTTGGGCCATCGCGATGAAGTATGCGGAAGGCTACACGCGCGTCGGCTGGAGCATCGCCTCGCTGGTGCTGCTCGCCGCCTTCGTCGTGCTGCTCGGACGCTCCTTGAAGGTGCTCGAGGTCGGCGTCGCCTATTCGGTCTGGACCGGCATTGGCGCTGCCGGCACCTTCATCATGGGTGTCGTGCTGTTCGGGGAGACTCTGAGCGCGATGAAGCTGGCGGGCATCGCACTCGTCTTGCTGGGGATCGTCGCGCTCAAGCTGGCTTGAATTCGGAGCCCGGATGAGGCTTCGCTTCCATCCGGGCTACAAAGCTGCGGACTTTAGCGCACGTTGGCGAGACGCATGTCCAGGTACGCCGTGATGGTTTCCATCAGCGGCTCGAGCTTGGCATCGAAGAAGTGGTTGGCGCCGGGGATGATCTGCTGGTCGATCACGATGCCCTTCTGCGTCTTCAGCTTCTCGACCAGCGTATTGACGTCCTTGGGCGGCACCACCGCGTCCTTCTCGCCGTGAACGATCAGACCCGATGACGGGCAGGGCGCGAGGAACGAGAAGTCGTAGAGATTGGCGGGCGGCGCGATCGAGATGAAGCCCTCGACCTCGGGGCGGCGCATCAGAAGCTGCATGCCGATCCAGGCGCCGAAGGAGAAGCCGGCGACCCAGCAGGCGCGCGCCTCGGGATTGATGGTCTGTGCCCAGTCGAGCGCGGCGGCCGCATCCGACAATTCGCCGGTGCCGTGGTCGAACGAACCCTGGCTGCGGCCGACGCCGCGGAAGTTGAAGCGCAGCACCGAGAAACCGCGATGGGCGAAGGCGTAGTAGCACTGGTACACGATCTGATGGTTCATCGTGCCGTGAAACTGCGGGTGCGGATGCAGGATCATCGCGATCGGCGCGTTCTTCTGCTTCGCCGGGTGATAGCGGCCCTCGAGGCGGCCGGCGGGGCCAGTGAAAATAACTTCAGGCATCGATGATCTCTGATTTGAGTCCCTTGAGGTGATCCCTGCGCAATCGTCCGATTCTGGCTCTGCCCGCGTTGCCGCCGACAAGAGCGCGGATGAAAGGTGGAGAGGCGCGCCCTCGGATGATGCGCGAGTGGCGCGCAGGTGAACTGACGCGCGCTTCTAACACGAGGCCAGGGTCAAAAAGCAAGCTTCTTCGACATCTCTCAATCAGCTCAAGAGCTTAGCCGGTCATCGCAGTGTCATCTCTAGCTTGCCTCGCAGCACCTGGACCTGCCTGAAATTGGCCGGAGCGCGGCAAGCGCCGGCCGCTTTGCCGGAGGGTAGCGCTCAACCGATTGGAATTACGACTGTTTATGGATTGCCGGTTGATCGACGGCGGCGATTCCCGCTGGGGCGGTTCGGCTTCCGAGCGAGGCGACGGCCGGCCGGTATCGCCGGCTGCCGCCGAGCGTCTGGCCGTTGTCGAAGGCGAGTTCGAAATCTCCTGATGGCTTGAGGTCGACGCTGCGCACCCGGTCGAGATTGGCAAGCTTGGTCCGGTGAACGCGAACGATGGAAAAGTGCGCCAGCTCGCTTTCCGCGGCCGCGAGCGTGCCCCGGATCAGGTGCCGGGTGCCGTTGGCGAGGCTGTATTCGATGTAGTTGCCGGCGGACGCGACCCAGAGGATCTCGCGCGGCACCACGCGGATGCGGCTCGTGCCGTCGCGCAGCCAGATCAGATCGGGTGACGGCGGCTGCGCTGGAGTGGGCGCCGCCGACAGGGCGACGGCGGCGCTCTTCAGCTCACGCCGGCTTTCGAGCAGCCAGATCGTGGCGGCGATCAGGACGACGGCCACGGCGTCTTTCCGGAATTCGTACAGAACCGTCGCGAGCGAGAAACGGAAATCGTAGGTGCCACCCGCGAGCCACAGCGCGAGCTTCCGCACCCAGACCATGCCGGCGATGTGAAGGGTGGAGAAGCCGAGCAGGGCGATCGCTCCGATGGCAGCCTGAGCCCCGAGGCCAGGTGTCCGGCGCATGCGGCGCACCGCCAAGACCAGGATCGGCAGCAACAGCACGATGACGGCGATGCTCGACATCTCCCAAAACAGCCGCCGGCCGATGTCGTAGCTGTCGCCGCGCCAGGCCGCGTCCTGCGCGCCCGAGAACGCATTGACTACTCCGATCGCGAGCGCGACGGCCGCAATCGCGGCGAACATCATCCGGTCGCCACCGCTGATCCCAAAAGACCCGCGATTCGTCCCAACCGCCGGCGGCTCATCCCCTCGCGCCCGTGCCTGATCCCAAACCGGCTCGACGCGCGCCGCAGGCGGAGCATTTTCGGTGTCAGCCATGGCCCCAAAACCGCGTTTGTCGTCCCGTCAAGGAGCAGAAAACCATTACAACACCACAGCAATTCCAGAGCTCGGACAGACGTATCGATCTGGACTGGGTGCGGATTTTAGCCTTCGGGCTCTTGATCTTCTACCACGTCGGCATGCTCTACGTGTCCTGGGGATTCCACATCAAGAGCGTGCACCGGCTGACCTGGCTGGAACCGGTGATGCTATTCCTCAATCCCTGGCGGCTGTCGCTGCTGTTCCTGGTGTCAGGGGTTGCCACCCGTTTCATGCTCGGCAAGTCGGGCCTCGCCTCGCTCGCCGGCGCGCGGTCGGCGCGGCTCCTGATCCCGCTCGTCTTCGGCATGCTCGTGATCGTGCCGCCGCAGTCCTATCTCCAGATCGTCGAAAGCCTCGGCTATCCCGCCGGCTTCCTCGATTTTTACACCAGGCACTACTTTGCCTTCGGCGCACAGTTCTGTCCGAACCCGTGCATCGTGTTGCCGACCTGGAACCATCTCTGGTTCGTGGTTTACCTGTGGGTCTACACGATGGCCTTGATTGGCGTGCTCGCGCTATGGCCGGCCGGGGCTGACTGGCTTGGCCGGAAGCTGGCTGGCATGCTGGCCGGGCCACGGCTCCTGATCGTGCTCTGCCTGCTGTTTGCGGCCTGGCGCCTGGTGCTGTTTCCGGCTTTTCCCTCGACGCATGCGCTGTTCGGCGACTGGTACAACCATGCGGACCATGCAACGGCTTTCCTGATCGGTTTCCTGCTGGCCAGGCAGGAGGGGATCTGGCGTGAAGTCGAGCGCCAGCGTTGGGTGGCCCTGCTGGCGGCAGCCGCCTGCTTCTTGGCCTTCATCCTGGTTCGCGCCGGCCTGTTTGCGCCGTCGCCCGCACTGAAATGGGCCGCTGCTTCGGCCTATGGCTGCTATCAATGGCTCGCGATTTCCGCCGTGCTGGGCTTTGCGCGACATCACTTCACAGCCGACAGCCCCGCGCGGCGCTACCTGACCGAGGCGGTCTTCCCGTACTACATCGTGCATCAGACCGCGATCATCGTGATCGCGCACCGATTGCGCGACAGCGGTCTGTCGGCCGGGATCGAGGCCTGCATTGTCATCCTGGGGACCGCGCTCACATGTGTGGCGACCTATGAAATCGTTCGGCGCATGTCCTGGCTGAGGCCGCTGTTCGGATTGCGCGCGGTGCCGCGAAGGCTCGCAAAAATGGAGCAGCATCAGCCGGCCTGACGAGGTCCCGCCGTGCGGTTGGCCGGACGACAAAAGGTGCTAAGAGGGCCAGATGCCGAACCGTGTCTATCTCGACTGGAATGCGACCACGCCGCTGCGCCTCGAGGCGCGGGCGGCGATGGCCGCGGCCTTCGATCTGGTCGGCAATCCATCGTCTGTCCATGCCGAGGGGCGGGAGGCGCGGCGGCTGGTCGAGGACGCCCGCGCCGCGCTTGCGACGGCCGTGGGCGCTTTGCCGCGGAACGTTGTCTTCACCTCCGCCGGAACCGAGGCCAATGCGCTGGCGCTGTCGCCGGGGCTGCGGGGCCTGTCCGGCGGACCTGTCGAGCGGCTGCTGGTCTCCGCGGTCGAGCACGCCTCGGTGCTGGCCGGTGGCCGGTTTCCGGGTGCCGCGATCGGTTTGATCCGGGTCACGCGTTCCGGCGTGGTCGATCTTGAGCACCTCAAGGTCCAGCTCAGGGACGGCCCGCCGGCGCTGGTTTCCATCATGGCCGCCAACAATGAGACGGGTGCACTCCAGCCCGTCGCCGAGGCGGCGAGGATGGTCCATGAGGCCGGCGGCCTCCTGCACGTCGATGCAGTCCAGGCGCTGGGTAAAATCCCTTTTGACATCAAGGCCATCGGCGCAGACCTTGCGACCTTTTCCGCGCACAAGATCGGCGGCCCCAAGGGGGTCGGCGCACTGGTCGCGGCGGAGGGGATCGCCGGCCTCGAGCCGGTGCTGCGGGGCGGCGGGCAGGAGCTCAACCGTCGCGCCGGAACCGAGAATGTCGCCGGCATCGCGGGCTTCGGCGCGGCGGTGAAAGCCGCGCTTCAGGCTCTCCCGGAGGATGCGGAACGCATGGCAACCGTCAGGAATTGCTTGGAAAATGGCATCCGAGGGATCGCAGGCGCGACGATCTTCTCTGAGGATGCTGCGCGGTTGCCAAATACCGTGCTCTTCACGGCGCCCGGTCTCAAGGCCGAAACCGCCGTGATCGGTTTCGATCTTGAAGGCGTCGCCGTCTCCTCCGGTTCGGCCTGCTCCTCGGGCAAGGTCCAGCCGTCTCACGTTCTTTCAGCTATGGGATTTGACCCGGCGGTCGCCCAGGGAGCGGTGCGCCTCAGTCTGGGCTGGTCCACCGAACCTGAGGACATCAATAGGGCGTTAGAGGCTTGGCGAAAGCTTGGTAATACCCTACTTAAGACCTGAGCGACGAAACACGGCTTGAACGGTTCTAAGCCCGTGCTTTCCGCGGAGAAATATCGTAATACTCGTCCGAGTTTGATCCACCGCGGTCCTTGAAACCGCGAGCGGAGGATGGAATGCCAGCCGTACAAGAGACGGTCGAGCGCGTGAAGCGCATCGACGTCGACCAGTATCGTTATGGGTTTGAGACCCTGATCGACTCCGAGAAGGCCCCCAAGGGGCTGTCGGAGGAAATCGTCAAGTTCATCTCGCAGAAGAAGAACGAACCCGCCTGGATGCTGCAGTGGCGGCTAGAGGCCTATCGGCGCTGGCTGACCATGCAGGAGCCGACCTGGGCGCGCGTCGATTATCCCAAAATCGACTTCCAGGACCTCTATTACTACGCGGCGCCGAAGCCGAAGAAGACGGTCTCGTCGCTGGACGAGATCGATCCGGAGATTCTGAAGACCTACGAGAAGCTCGGCATCCCCTTGCGGGAGGTCGCCATGCTCGAAGGCGTCGAGCCGAAGGTGGGCGAGGACGATCCGGCGCGGCGCAAGATCGCGGTCGATGCGGTGTTCGATTCGGTCTCGGTTGCGACCACGTTCAAGGCGGAGCTGAAGAAGGCCGGCGTGATCTTCATGCCGATCTCCGAGGCGATCCGCGAGCATCCCGAACTGGTGCAGAAATATCTCGGTTCGGTGGTTCCGACCTCGGACAATTTCTATGCGACGCTGAACTCGGCGGTGTTCTCCGACGGCTCGTTCGTCTACGTGCCGCCGGGCGTGCGCTGCCCGATGGAGCTGTCGACCTATTTCCGCATCAACGAGCGCAACACCGGCCAGTTCGAGCGCACGCTGATCATCGCCGACAAGGGGGCCTACGTCTCCTATCTCGAAGGCTGCACCGCGCCGCAGCGCGACGAGAATCAGCTGCATGCCGCCGTGGTCGAGCTGGTCGCGCTCGACGATGCCGAGATCAAATATTCGACCGTGCAGAACTGGTATCCCGGCAATTCGGAAGGCAAGGGCGGCATCTACAATTTCGTCACCAAGCGTGGCGACTGCCGCGGCGCCAACTCCAAGATCTCCTGGACCCAGGTCGAGACGGGTTCGGCGATCACCTGGAAATATCCGAGCTGCATTCTGCGCGGCGACAATTCCCGCGGCGAGTTCTATTCAATCGCGATCTCGAACGGCTTCCAGCAGGTCGATAGCGGCACCAAGATGATCCATCTCGGCAAGAACACGTCGAGCCGCATCATCTCCAAGGGCATCGCCGCCGGCAAGTCGCAGAACACCTATCGCGGCCTCGTCACCGCGCACCGGAAAGCCACCGGCGCGCGCAACTTCACCGCCTGCGACTCGCTGCTGATCGGCGACAAATGCGGCGCGCACACCGTGCCGTACATCGAGGCGAAGAACTCCTCGGCGACGTTCGAGCACGAGGCGACGACCTCGAAGATCTCCGAGGACGTGCTGTTCTACTGCATCCAGCGCGGGCTCAGCCAGGAGGAGGCGGTCGGCCTCGTCGTCAACGGCTTCGTCAAGGACGTGCTGCAGCAGCTGCCGATGGAGTTCGCGGTGGAAGCGCAGAAGCTGATCTCGATCTCGCTCGAAGGGTCGGTCGGCTAGCTCGGACCTCATCCCGAGGAGGCCGCGCAAGCGGATGTCTCGAAGGATGGATACCGGAAAGATTGGTGGCCTCAATCCTTCGAGACGCGCCTTCGGCGCTCCTCAGGATGAGGGGATAGATGGAAAAACATTATGGCTTTGCTTGAAGTGAAAGACCTCAAGGTTCGTGTCGAGGAGCGTGAGATCCTCCACGGGCTGACGCTGACCGTGAACGAGGGCGAGGTGCACGCGATCATGGGGCCGAACGGCTCCGGCAAATCGACGCTCTCCCACGTCATCGCCGGCAAGCCCGGCTATGAGGTCACCGACGGCCAGATCCTGTTCAAGGGCGAGGACCTGCTGGAGATGGAGCCGGACGAGCGCGCCGCCAAAGGCGTGTTCCTGGCGTTCCAGTACCCGGTCGAGATTCCCGGCGTCGCCACCATGAATTTTCTGCGCACGGCGCTGAACGCCCAGCGCAAGGCGCGCGGCGAGGCTGAATTCTCGACCCCGGATTTCCTGAAGAAGGTCCGCGAGGTCTCGAAGTCGCTGAACATCCCGCAGGACATGCTCAAGCGCGGCGTCAATGTCGGCTTCTCCGGCGGCGAGAAGAAGCGCAACGAGGTGCTGCAGATGGCGCTGTTCGAGCCCAGCCTGTGCATCCTCGACGAGATGGATTCCGGCCTCGACATCGACGCGCTGCGGATCGCGGCCGACGGCGTCAACGCGCTGCGCTCGCCGGGGCGCGCGATGGTCGTCATCACCCACTACCAGCGACTGCTCAACTACATCGTGCCCGACGTCGTGCATGTGATGTCGAAGGGCCGCGTCGTGAAGAGCGGCGGCAAGGAACTGGCGCTGGAGCTGGAAGCGTCCGGCTACGCCCAGTTCGAGGATGCCGCGTAAGGATTGTTTGCGATGAACGTTGCTGTGGCAAAGACCGGAAACGGCCGCGCGGTAAGCGATCTTTTCGCCAGCGCCGAGGGCCGGCTGCCGGGTTCGCCTGCGGTCACGGCCGTGCGCCGCGAGGCATTCGAGACCTATGAGCGCCTCGGCCTGCCGCACCGTCGGATCGAGGAATGGAAATACACCGACCTGCGTGCGCTGGTCGGCGAGGTGCTGCCGTTGGCAGCAGCGCCCGATGCCGCCGCGCTGAAGCGCGCTGCGGAGGCGGTCAAGGTCCATGCGATCGACGGCGCCCGCAAGCTGGTGCTGGTCGATGGCGTGTTCGCGGCCGATCTGTCCGATGTGAAGGCGCTTGCCGCCGAGGCGGGCTTCAAGACGTCGCGTGAGGCGCTGGAGAAGGATGCCAGCCTCCTGACAACCGCAACCACCGACGCCGTGATCGCACTCAACGCGGCCATGGCGACCGACGGCGTGGTCTTGTCGATTGCGGACGGCGCGCAGCTGTCCGCGCCGATCCAGATCATCCACATCGCGACCGCCGCGTCGACCTCGGCATTCACCCGCTCGCAGGTGACGGTCGGGAAGGGCGCTCGCGTCACCATCGTCGAGACTTTTGTTGCGGCGGAAGCCAAGGCCTATCAGGTCAATGACGCCGTCGTCGTCTCCGTCGGCGACAGCGCCGATGTCGCGCACATCCGCCTGATGGACGACGCGCCTGACGCAGTGAACGTCACCTCGCAGTTCGTCACCATCGGCGCCAACGTGAAGTTCAATTTCTTCAACATGACCACCGGCGCTGCGGTGAGCCGTCTTCAGGGCTTCATCACGCTGGCCGGCGAGGGCAGTGAGCTCTCGGCCAACGGTGTCAACCTGTTGAAGAAGACCGAACATGGCGACACCACGCTGGTGGTCGATCATGCCGTGCCGAACTGCGTCAGCCGCGAGACCTTCCGCGCGGTGATCGACGAGCGCGGCCACTCGGTGTTCCAGGGCCGCATCATCGTCCGTCCCGACGCACAGAAGACCGACGGCAAGATGATGACCCGTGCGCTGCTACTGTCGGACGAGGCCGAGGCCGACAACAAGCCCGAGCTCGAGATCTTCGCCGATGACGTCTCCTGCGGCCATGGCGCCACCGCCGGCGCGCTCGACGACAGCCTGCTGTTCTATCTGAAGGCCCGCGGCCTGCCCGAGAAGCAGGCCCAGGCGCTGCTGATCCAGGCCTTCGTCGGCGAAGCGATCGAGCAGATCGCCGATGATGGCTTGCGCGAGCACGTGATCGGCGTCGCCGAACGCTGGCTGGAGCGTCGCCAATGAGCACGCATCCCGCGGTCAAGAACGGAGCCTATGACGTTGCGCGGGTGCGTCAGGATTTTCCGGCGCTTAGCCTGCAGGTCTACGGCAAGAAGCTGGTCTATCTCGACAACGCCGCCTCGGCGCAGAAGCCGAGCGCCGTGCTCGAGCGCATGACGCAGGCCTATACGTCCGAATACGCCAACGTGCATCGCGGCCTGCATTACCTCGCCAATGCGGCGACCGAAGCCTATGAGGGCGGTCGCACCAAGGTGGCGCAGTTCATCAACGCGCCGCTTACGGAAGAAGTGATCTTCACCCGCAATGCGACCGAGGCAATCAACCTGGTCGCATCCTCGTGGGGTGCTCCCAATATCGGGGAAGGCGACGAGATCGTCATCTCGATCATGGAGCACCACTCCAACATCGTGCCCTGGCATTTCCTGAGGGAACGCCAAGGTGCGGTGATCAAGTGGGCGCCTGTCGACGACGAGGGCAATTTCCTCATCGAGGAGTTCGAGAAGCTCCTGAGCCCGAAGACCAAGCTGGTCGCGATCACACAGATGTCGAACGCGCTCGGCACCATCGTGCCGGTCAAGGACGTGGTGAAGATCGCGCATGCACGCGGCATTCCCGTGCTGGTGGACGGCAGCCAGGGTGCGGTGCATCTGCCGGTCGACGTCCAGGATCTCGGCTGCGACTTCTACGTCTTCACCGGCCACAAGGTCTACGGCCCGACCGGCATCGGCGTGCTCTGGGCCAAGTACGACCACCTCGTCGCGATGCGCCCCTTCAACGGCGGCGGCGAGATGATCCGCGAGGTCACGCGCGACGTCGTCACCTATGGCGATCCCCCGCACAAATTCGAGGCGGGCACGCCGGCGATCATCGAGGCGGTCGGGCTTGGCGCGGCCATCGACTACGTCAACTCGATCGGCAAGGAGCGCATCGCCGCCCACGAGGCCGACCTCACGGCCTACGCCCAGGAGCGCCTGCGCGAGATCAACTCGCTGCGGCTGATCGGCACGGCGCGGGGCAAGGGCCCCGTGATCTCCTTCGAGCTTGGGGGCGCGCACGCGCACGACGTCGCGACCGTGATCGATCGCCAGGGCATCGCGGTGCGGGCCGGCACCCATTGCGTGATGCCGCTTTTAGAGCGGTTCAACGTGACGGCCACCTGCCGGGCCTCGTTCGGCATGTATAATACGCGGGAAGAAGTCGATCATCTGGCACAGGCGCTCTTGAAGGCGCGGGATTTGTTCGCATGAGTGACACGGCCGAAATCAAAGCCAATCCGATGGAGACCCATTCGGCGCTGCCGCCGGAGGAGACCGAGCGGCTGACCCGCGAGATCATCGCCGGGCTCAAGACCGTGTTCGACCCGGAAATCCCGGCCGACATTTACGAGCTCGGCCTGATCTACAAGGTCGAGATCAAGGACGACCGTTCGGTCGACGTCCAGATGACGCTGACGACGCCGAACTGCCCGGCCGCCGGCGAGCTGCCGACCATGGTCGAGAACGCGGTTGCCAGCGTCCCCGGAGTGGGCGTGGTCGACGTCAAGGTGGTCTGGGAGCCGCCGTGGTCGCCCGAGCGCATGAGCGACGAGGCGCGTCTCGTCCTCAACATGTGGTGACGCTTAAGGCCGGCATTGAATTCGCTCCGCAACGGACCAGATAGATAAGATGACCCAGATTTCGTCAGGTTCGACCCCAGCATCCGCTCCGAAGCCGCGGCGTCCTCGTCCGCAGGTGATGCGGCTGACGGATGCGGCTGCCCAGCGCATCACCGAGCTGACCCAGCGCGCCGATTCCGAGATCGTGGGTCTGCGCGTCGGCGTGAAGAACGGCGGCTGCGCCGGTCAGTCCTACACGGTCGAATATGCCCACGAGATCCGGCCGACCGACGAGGTGGTCGAGGACAAGGGCGTCAAGATCCTGGTCGACCCCAAGGCCGTGCTGTTCCTGCTCGGTACCGAGATGGACTACAAGGCCGACAAGATGCAGGCCCAGTTCGTCTTCAACAATCCCAACCAGATCTCCGCCTGCGGCTGCGGCGAGTCGGTCGAGCTGCGGCCGGCCAAGATCGACGGGTAGTCTCTCCAGCATCATTGCGAGGAGCCCGCGACAAAACTGCGAAGCAATTTTGCGCAAGGCGACCAAGCAATCCAGACTGTCGCAGCGGCGGAAGTCCGGATTGCTTCGCTTCGCGCGCAATGACGGAAATGCTATGAAGGCTCACTTGCTTGCGCAGGGAAGCCTCCGATGGACCGCGAATTCCTGACCGACCTGTTCGCCGATTTCGGCCCCGTCACCATCCGCAAGATGTTCTCCGGCTACGGCATCTCCGCCGATGGCATCAACTTCGCGCTGTCGCTGCGAGCAGGCCTGTTCTTCCGGGCCGATGATGTGACCATCCCGGATTTCGAGACGGAAGGCTCAAAGCCGTTTCAATATTCGACCCGCGCCAAGACGGTGGTGGTGAACTCCTATTGGGAGGTGCCGGCACGCCTGTTCGACGATTCCGAGGAGTTCGCACAATGGGCAAGGGCGGCGCTCGCCGCCGCCCAGCGCGCCAAGGTGAAGAAGCGGCCGAAGGGGAAGACGGCGGCCAGCAAGAAGGTTGCTCTGAAGCCGCCAAAGAAGATCGCCAAGTCCGCAAAGGCGACGAGAGAGGCAGGCAACAAAAGCCTGGCGCGCAAGCGTACCAAGCGAAGAGCGTGAGGCTCAATCCACGGCCTTCGTCAGGCCGACCCTCATGTCCTTCGCCGTGAACACGAAGATGCCATCCGCCAGCACGCGCTCATCGGCGATGCCGAGCACCAGCTTGCCGCGGCGGACCATGCGCATCGCGACCTCGTAGCGCACGCCTCGTGTGTTTGGTGTGATCTCGCCGGTGCACTCCACCTCGCCGACCCCGATGGCGCGGCCCTTGCCCGGTGAGCCCGACCAGCCGAGCCAATAGCCGACCATCTGCCACATGGCATCGAGCCCCAGCGTCGGCGGCAGCAACGCATCGCCGCGATAATGGCAGTTGAAGAACCAATGGTTTGGCGCGATGTCGAGCTCGCCGACGATATGGCCCTTGCCGAACGCGCCGCCGTCCATGCTGATTTCCGTGATGCGGTCCATCATCAGCATCGGCGGTGCCGGCAATTGCGCGTTGCCGGGGCCGAAATAGCCGCCTTCGCTCGATCTCAGCAGCTCGTCTCTTGAGTAGGACGGTTGCGGCGCGTGGAAATCGTGAGGGTTGGGCAAGATGACAAGTCCTCGCGGGCAGGCGGCGAGGGAAATGTCGTTGGTCGGGCCGCAATGTCAAGCAGAGCTGGTTCGACGCTCAGCGCAAGGTCGCACGCCGGAGGCTGCTACCTGAGGGCGCGAGACTTCGACAGCCGACGCTTTGCACTGGTCCGGACCTGTCGGTTTGTGGTGTCGGGACCGGCCGTGGTTGCCGCGTGCCGCACAACGGTGTCAGTCGGGCCAAGGATGCGTCCATCCCGAGCCCGTAGCTCGAGCCTGCGCACGGGAAGGCCGGATTTCTTGTCGACCAGCAGCACGTGGGCCTCTTCAGGCGCGAAGAAAAAGTCCTCGCCCCATTGTCTGAGTGCAGCAAGAACCAGAAACAGCCCGCGCCCTTTTTCCGTCAACTCGTATTCCTGATAGGGGCCGCCCTCTGCCGATGGCACCAGGTCCATGATGCCGTGCGCCACGAGATTGCGCAGCCGGGCCGATAGGATGTTCTTGGCAAGGCCGAGACTCCTCTGAAATTCTCCGAACCGGCGCAAGCCATCGAAGGCGTCACGCACGATGAGAAGCGACCACCAGTCGCCGATGGCGTCCAGAGGACGCGCCACGCCGCACAGCGAATCCTTGTGACTAATTCTCTTGCCCATCCTGAACGCTCTCCCGCCCGCGCGCTGCCATTCGAACGCGCTGCAACGCCTATAATGGTTGCAATGTGAAACCTCAAGGGATATGCAAAAATGGTTTCAAGCTGAAACCACAGAATTCGAGGACCCCATGATCCAGCCCGACGCCACGTTCGGTGGCACCTTCGCCTTCACGCCGCATTTCACCGATGCTGCAGCTTTCAAGATGCATTTCGTCGATGAAGGCCCGCGCCGCGGCGAGATCGTCCTTTGCCTGCATGGCGAGCCGACCTGGGGCTATCTGTTCCGTCACCTGATTCCGGTGTTGAGCGCGACGCATCGCGTCATCGTCCCGGACCACATGGGATTCGGAAAGAGCGAGACGCCGGCGGCACGCAGTTATTGGCTGCAGGACCACATCGACAATCTTGAGAAATTCGTCCTTGCACTCGACCTGACTGACATCACGCTCGTGATGCACGATTTCGGCGGCCCGGTCGGCATGGGACTGGCGGCGCGGCACCCGGACCGCATCCGTCGGCTCGTCTCGACCAACGGCCCGACACCATTCGGCCAAGTCGATCTGCTGGAGCGCGTGACTGCAAATGCCGCCGTTTCACCGTGGTTTCGGTGGATTGCGCAAGCGGAAGCAGACGGCACTCTCGAAGCGGTGCTTGGACAACTCGGCTTCAACATCTTGAGCACGCTGAAGCTGAATGGTTTCGAGAACAACGCGATCATCAGCGATGATTGGCTTGAGGCCTATGGCGCGCCGTTCGCCAATCCGGCCGAATGCCTCGGGGCGATCGGCTGGGCGAAGGGTTTTGCGATCGGTGCACACCAGTTCGCGGCGCCTGATGCCGCGGCAGATCGCATCATCCGCGGCAGGCCAGCGCTGGCGATCTGGGGCGAGGCGGACCGCACGCTTCACGCGGCGCACTTCTTGCCGCTCTTCGAAGCGGTCTTCCCGGGTGCGAGCGTCCATCATCTCACTGGAGCGGGCCATTACTGCCTCGAGGATGCGCCCGGGGCCGTCAATCGTCTGATCGTGGAATTCATCAACCAGACCTGACCTCGCCGAGACATACGGACCGGGGACGCTGGCGTCCTCGGTTGCGAGGTTTCAGTTCGAAACTGATTTGTGGAAAGAGATGGTGCTCACGCCACCCGGCCGTGGGTCTCGACCGCGTATTCCGGATCCGCTTCGCAGATCACGCGGTTGCGGCCGTTGCGCTTGGCGGCGTAGAGGCAGGCATCGGCACGCTCGATCAGCGCGTCCGTATCGTCGCCTTCCTTGAGCATGGATACGCCGACGGAGATGGTGACGCGGCCGAGGATCTCGCCGGTCGACTTCTTCTTCAATTCCTTCGCCATCACGGCGCGGCGGATATGGTCGGCTACCGTGAGAGCCTGGCGCAGCGCCGTGTTGGGCAGCACGACCGCGAATTCCTCGCCGCCATAGCGGGCGGTGATGTCCTGGCCCTTGATGGTCTGCTTCAGCGAAAGGCCGACGAGCCGCAGCACCTGATCGCCAGTGAGATGGCCGTAGGAATCGTTGAACGACTTGAAGTGATCGATGTCGAACAGCAGCAGGCACAGCGGCTCGCCCGAGGCCAGCGCGCTCTGCACGGCCATGCCGATCATGCGGTCGAAATATTTGCGATTTCCGAGGCCGGTGAGCGGATCGGTCAGGCTCTCGGCGCGGATCGCCTCCAGACTCTGCTGGAGATTGCTGATCTCGTTCTTCGACAGCGTCAGGCGATCTTCCAGCGCCTTATTGGCCTCGCGCATCTCGCTGGTCGAACGCAGCAGCGTTTCGACGATCGCCTTGATCTGGTCACGGCTCTTGGCCGACGACAGCTTCTCGGTCGCCCCCGACAGGCTGGCATCGTAGGAGCTGGTCATGCCCAGTGCATCGCTCAAGACCTTCATCACGTCGTCGATCTCGCCGATGACGCGCGCGCCGACCTTGTCGATGCGGTCGGTGGTCTTGATATGGGAAAGATAGGTCTCGTAGATCTGCTCGAGATCGGCCTCGGTCAGCTTGCCGCTTCGTGCCAGAGTCTCGTTGATGATCTTGTTGAGGGGCGCGTTGTAGCCGGTGGCGTAGACGTACCAGATCTCGTAATTGCGGGGAATTGCCGTCTGCCGCAGCGACCGGATCTGACCGAGCGCTACCTCGGCGAACGCCATCGTGCGTTCGTGTTCGTCGAGCACCTTGACCACAGAACATACCCCACAGCGGTCGGTGCGCCCACGACCGCAGCAATCCCTAAATTATGTTCGCAGGCTAACGGACGATCGTGAACGCCCCGTAAATATACGTTCACGGGCGTATCCAAAAAATTGCAAATCGACGGTTTTCAACCGAAATCTGGACCGCCGGTGCGCTTCAGGCCCCGGCGGGGGAGCGCACGGGCCGCAGCAGAAACGCCGGCAGATGGGAGTGATCGCCCGGCTCGGTGTCGACCTCGCGTTGGCGGCGCGGCTCGGGACGGCCGATCGACGGCACATGCCCATGATTCGCCTGCGGGCGCGCGTCGCGCCGCGGCTCCGCCCTGCGCTTGTCGTCCGACCGATGCCGGCCTTCGGAGGGCTGTCGTGCGTCCGAAGCGTGCCGGCTCTCTGAAGAATGTCTTGTCTCGGAAGAATGTCTTGCCTCGCCACGGGACTCGCGCGGCTCATGGCTGCGCTCACGATCACGGCCGCGCTGCGGCTTACCGCGTCCGCCGCGTGAACGATCGCGGCCGCGCGGCTGCTCAGCCCCGTCGCCGGCTTCGGTGTGGACTTCGTAATCGCCCTCGGCGCGCGGAATGCTCTGGCCGATCAGCTTCTCGATGGCCGCCATCGACTTCTGGTCGAGCGGCGTCACGATCGAGATCGCAGTGCCGGTGCGGCCCGCGCGGCCGGTGCGGCCGATGCGGTGGACGTAGTCGTCGGGGTGATGGGGGACGTCGAAATTGAAGACGTGGCTGACCTCAGGGATGTCGAGGCCACGGGCGGCAACGTCGGAGGCGACGAGCAGCGGCAGCTCGCCCTTGCGGAACTGGTCGAGCGCGGCCATGCGGGCCGGCTGGTCCATGTCGCCGTGCAGGGCGCCGACGCTGAAGCCGTGCTTCTGCAGCGACTTGTGAACGATCGCGACCTCGCGCTTGCGGTTGCAGAAGATGATCGCGTTCTTGAGGTCCTTGGCTTCGCGCAGCAGGCGGCGCAGCAACTCACGCTTCTCGTGCGCCTCGCGCCCGGCAGGCACCTGGGCCTGGGTCACGGTGACGGCGGTGGTGGCGGGCTTGGAGACCTCGACCTTCTGGGGATTGTGCAGGAAGGCTTCGGTGATGCGCCGGATTTCCGGCGGCATGGTCGCGGTGAAGAACAGGGTCTGTCGCGTGAACGGAACCAGCTTGCAGATGCGCTCGATGTCGGGAATGAAGCCCATGTCGAGCATGCGGTCGGCTTCGTCGATGACGAGCAGCTCGACGCCGGTGAGCAAGAGGCCGCCGCGCTCGGTGTGGTCGAGCAGGCGGCCGGGCGTTGCGATCAGCACGTCGACGCCGCGCATCAGCTTGGCGTCCTGGTCGCCGAAAGAGACGCCGCCGATCAGCAGGGCGACGTTGAGCTTCTGGCCGGCGCCGTAGCGGTCGAAGTTCTCCTTGACCTGGGCCGCGAGCTCGCGGGTCGGCTCGAGGATCAGCGTGCGCGGCATGCGTGCCCGGGCGCGCCCTTTTTCGAGGATCGTGAGCATCGGCAGCACGAAGGCCGCGGTCTTGCCGGTGCCGGTCTGGGCGATGCCGAGCACGTCCTTGCGTGCGAGGACGTGGGGGATCGCCTGTTCCTGGATGGGGGTGGGATTGGTGTAACCGGTGGCCGCCACTGCGGCGAGGACTTTTTCGGACAGTCCGAGATTTGAAAAGGACATTGAGCCTCTGGTCGAAACCGCCGTTCGGAATCGAGGGTAATAAGGCTGTCGCGTTCCACCCCGAAACGGCGCGCTCTCAAAGAAGCTGGGGGTGCTGACTCACGCGAACAAAGCGCCAGGCTCGGGAATCGATGTTCGATCTGAGCCGCGTCGCCACGGAACATAGGGCGGAATCCGCCAAAGTCAATGGAGCGGGCGCGGGAAGACCCTAAAAAACCTGAGGTTTTTGCCCAAATCTCGGGCGCGGCTGGGGTTTTCGGCTCAGCCCCGCGCCGCTGCCGGCGCGGCCGAGGCGGCGGCTAGCTAGCGCTCCTCCGAGCCCTTCGCCCGGAAGTCGCCGGGGGCCATGCCATAGGCGGCGTTGAAGACCCGGTAATAGGTCGCCAGGCTTTCGAACCCGCAGGCGGTCGCGATATCGGCGATCAGCCGGTCCGGCGCCTCGCGCATCAGGCGGCGGCTCTGCTTCAGCCGTTCGTCCGTCACGGTCTGCGAGAAGCTCTTCGCTGCCGTCTCGAACAATATGTGCAGGTGGCGCACCGACACCGCGAGCTCGTCGGCCACCATCGTCGGCGTCAGATCCGGATTTTGCAAATGGCGTGCGATCAGGCGCCTGGCCTGCGAGAGGCGGGCGGTCCGCAGCGCGGCCTGTCCGCGCCGGCTGCCGGGCCGCACGATGCCGCGCTCGATCAGCGCCAGATGGGCCAAAGCCTGAACCAGGGAGGTCGCGTCCTCGGCGCCTTCGTCGGTAGACGCCGCGTCGAGCTCGGCAAAGCAGGCGCCGAGCAGGGGCGACAGGGTGGGATCATCGAATGTCCTCGGCGAAAGTTCGCGCATGCGCTTGTCCTGCGCCGGGATGCTGCTCACCGGGATCTTCAGGATGCGCAGATGAAAGCCGCCTGCGCCGAGCGGCGTGGTGCGGTAGGGCAGGTCGGTGTGGCTGGTGGCGAAGCTGCCGTTGCCGATCGCAAAGTCGCTTCCGCGCATGCCGCCGAACCAGCCGCCGCTGCCGAGCTGCTGATAAACGCAGATGGCATCGCCCGGCGCGTTGGCGATATCGGACGTGCTGCGCTCGACCGTGTAGGCCGAGGCCTTCAGCTCGACGAGACCGGCGCCGCCAAGCTTGCGCAACGAGAATTCGCCGAAGAAATCCGCGCGCCGTTCGCGCTCGAGCTCGGCGGTGACGCCAAACAATCCCTTGGAGCGCACCTCGCGCCAATAGTCGAAGCGATCGTTCGGCTCGACCTCGTCGGTACACCACGTCAACACGGCAGGCCCCCGCTTGCAGCGCAATTGCCCCAGAAAGAGCAGATTCCGCGGGAATCTGCCATAGCCGGATCAAGGAATCGGCGCCCTGGTCCTTGAACCGGCCTCGCATCTCGGCCGACTATCACACAGCGGCAGAGGGTCCCATGAACTGCCGTTTGAAGGAAGCGGCCTGGCGCCGTCCTGCAACGGGAATCGTGCGATGACGCGTCGGCTTTTCAGAATTCTGGCGGCCCTTGGCCTGGCAGCTAGCCTCAGTGGCCTTGCGCTTCCGGCGCATGCCGAGAAGCGCGTCGCGCTCGTCGTCGGCAACAACGACTACAGCAACGTCCCCAAGCTGCTCAAGGCGGTCAACGACGCCCGCACCATGGGCGACACGCTGAAGCAGCTCGGCTTCTCGGTGATGGTGGCGGAGAACCAGAACCGGCAGCAATTCTCCGAGACGCTGCTCGCCTTCGACAAGGCGATCGAGCCGGGCGATACCGCGTTCTTCTTCTACGCCGGCCACGGCTTCGAGATCGCGGGCCAGAACTATCTGCTGCCGACCGATGTGCCCGCGGCGACGGAGGGGCAGGAAGAGCTGGTGCGCGATGCCTCCATCCTGGCCGATCGCATCATCGAGCGCCTGCAGAACAAGAAGGCGCGGACGTCCATCCTGGTGTTCGACGCCTGCCGCAACAATCCGTTCGAGCGCAAGGGCACCCGCGCCGTCGCCGGCGGCGGCGGACTTGCGCCGATGACGCAACTGCCCGAAGGCGTGTTCTCGGTGTTCTCGGCCGGTCCGCGCCAGACCGCGCTCGACCGTCTGTCCAACGACGACACCAATCCCAATTCGGTGTTCACGCGCACCTTTGCCAGGGAGCTGCTCAAACCCGGCGAGAACCTCGTGCAGGTGGCGCAGCGCACCCGCCGCGCCGTCAGCGAGATGGCAGATACCGTCAAGCACAGGCAGGTGCCGGTCTATTTTGACCAGATGGTGGATGACGTCTTCCTCAGCGGCATGGCGAAGGATGCGGCGGCGCGTTCCGACGATCCGCCGCCGCAGAAGCTCGCGGCGCTGCCGCCGGTGTCGGTGCCGCAATTGCCGAAAGAGGAGGCCACCAATGCACCGATCGCGAGTTTCTCGCGGCACAATGGCGGCTGGAGCGTGGTGTTCTCGTTCGCCGATCCGACGCTCGGCATCTCCTGGCGCATGGCCGGCAAGGGCGATTTCCGCGAGACCGGCTTCATCGACACGCTCGATCCGCGCACGCGCAAGCGGATGCCGAACCCGTCGATCGAATTGCCGCCGGATGCGCAGGCCGGCACCATCGAGGTCCGCTATGTCGATCAGGCCGGCGACCTGCAGGGCCCGTTCCCGATCAAGTTCGATCCCGAGGCCGCGCTGATCCGCGACCAGCGCAAGATCCTCGACATGACCGCGACGAGCTGGCTGTCGTTCCGCGAGTTCAACGGGCTCCTGGTCTACTACACGCACCTCGTCTCCTATCGCTGCGCCATCCGCGAGGTGCGCATCGGCATCGACACCGCCGTGCCCAACCAGGTGCTGAAGATGCCGCCTTGCGACATGCGCGACCCCAGCGCGATCACCGCCGGCATGCCGCTCTACATGAAGCTTGCCCCGAGCACGCAGTTCGTCTCAGTGGAGCTGACCTATCGCGACGGCAGCGTCTCCGAGATCAAGAGCTTTAGGAGCGCGAACCGGAGTAACAATTGAGCCGGCGTGACCCGGGTCCTTGCAGGTGGAACTCGCGCCTTTTGCAAATCGTTATCGGAGCTATCGAACAGTTCATCGGAGTTCGGCGCAGAAGGTCGGCCTTCTTAGGAGCAAAGGCGCTGTCCCTTTGAAGGGAGTGGACTATAAAGGGGCATTTGGGCTGCCGCAGCCGCTTCGATGAGAAGGAAACAACTTCATGAAAAGACTTGCCACAGCCGCATTTTTCCTCGTCCTCTCGACAAGCATTGCTCCTGCAATAACTGCCGAGGTCGCGAAGAAATGCAATGCAGCTGTTGCGAAGACCTTCCCGCCGCGTGTTCCCGGCAATCCTGCGGCGGGCAGCGCAAAAGGCTCCGGGAGCGACCAAGCGGCATTCTATAAAAAGTGTGTCGAGAATGGCGGCGAGATGCCGACGAAGTCCGATGCCGCCAAATGAATCCCGGAGATCAGAACGCTGCCTAGTCTGAAGTCGACCAGTCGAATTCAAGTGTTGTCTTTATCTGGCATTCTTGATCGATACTCGCATCGCGGATCGTGGCGGCAATGATATCCGACCAGCAATCGAACCGGACGAGAAAAGTCCGCTGCTGCATCGTTGGCGGCGGGCCGGCCGGCATGATGCTTGGTTATCTCCTGGGGCGGGCCGGCATCGAGGTCGTGGTGCTGGAGAAGCATGCGGATTTCTTCCGCGACTTCCGCGGCGACACCGTGCATCCTTCGACGCTTCAGGTGATGGACGAGCTCGGCCTGATCGACGGCTTCCTGAAGCTGCCGCACCAGCGCCTGCAGAAAATGGATGGACTGTTCGGCGGCACGCCGGTACGCATCGCCGATCTCAGTCGGCTCCACACCAAATACCCCTTCATCGCCTTCATGCCGCAATGGGACTTCTTGAATTTCCTGCGCGAGGCCGGCCGGCGCTTCGTCTCGCTCGAGGTTATGATGAGCACGGAGGCGGTCGATCTGATCCGCCGCGGCGAGACGATCGCCGGCGTTCGGGCGAAGACGCCAGACGGCACCATCGACATCGAAGCCGATCTCACCATCGCCTGCGATGGCCGGCATTCGACGGTGCGCGAGCGAGCAGGCCTTGCCGTCGAGGAGATCGGCGCGCCGATGGACGTGCTGTGGTTTCGCGCCGGCCGCAGACCCGACGAGACCGAGAACGTGTTCGCGCGGGTCGAGCCCGGCAAGATGATGATCACCTTCGACCGCGGCGACTATTGGCAATGCGCCTATGTCATCGCCAAGGGACAGCACGAGGCGGTGAAGGCGAGGGGATTGCAGGCGCTGCTCGACGAGGTCGTGCGCATGGCGCCGATCCTCAGGTCCGGCATCGCCGACGTCAAAAGCTTCGACGACGTCAAGCTGCTGACCGTCGCCATCAACCGCATGGCGCGCTGGACGCGGCCGGGCCTGCTTTGCATCGGCGATGCCGCCCATGCGATGTCGCCGGTCGGCGGCGTCGGCGTCAATCTCGCCGTGCAGGACGCGGTGGCGACCGCCAATCTGTTGGCCGACAAGCTGCAGCACGGCTGCCCGCCCGAGGATGAACTCGATGCCGTGCGCCGCCGCCGCGAGTTCCCGGTGAAGATGACGCAGCGAATGCAGGTGGTGGTGCAGAACAACATCATCAGCGGCGCTTTGCAGGGCGGCGATCGGCCACTGAAGGTGCCGCTGATCGTCCGCCTCATCACCGCGCTGCCTTGGCTGCAGGGCATTCCAGCGCGCTTGCTTGCACTCGGCGTGCGGCCCGAGCACGTGCACTCGAAGGCCGCGCCGGGATCGCAACTAGGATTTCGGTAGGGATAACGCGGGCTAAATGGCGCGCGAGGCGTTGCGCGCCTGCAACAGCACCGATCGATTTGCAGCCCGATGCGGGCTCGTCGGCCACGTTAACCGTGTTGATTTCAATTTTAGTAAGAGCCGTCTGTGACCGTGCGCCGATCAAAGGACACGGGGTGTACCATGCGTAATAAATTGATTGCCGCCTTCGCCTGCACGACCGCTCTGGTTTCGACCGGTGCCGCCTCCGCCGCCGATCTCGGCGCGCGCTACACGAAGGCGCCCGCTTATGTCGAGCCGCTGTTCAACTGGACCGGTTTCTATGTCGGCGGCCATATCGGCGGCGCGTGGACCAACGAGCAGTTCATCAACAACGGGACCGGCGCGCCGTTCGGCGATCTTTCGGTTGGCCAGGGCTTCCGTCAGCGCAATTCGGGCGTCATGGGCGGCGCCCAGATCGGCTATAACTGGCAGGCCAACAACTACGTGTTCGGCATGGAGGGCACGATCTCCGGCCTCGACAACAAGGGCACGTTCACGAACACGGTGTTCGGCGCCGGAGACGACGTGTTCTCCTGGCGTGCCAACGTGCTCGCCACCGTGGTCGGCCGCGCCGGCTTCGCCGTGCAGAACAACCTCTTCTATATCAAGGGCGGCTATGCCGGCGTGAACAACCGTCTGTCGGTCAGCGACACCGTCGGTGTGTCGGGTTCGGGCGGCCAGACCCACTGGCACAACGGCTGGACCATCGGCGCAGGCTGGGAATACGGCATCACCCGCAACTGGATCGTCGGCCTCGAATACAATTACGCGGCCTTCGCCAGCCAGACCTATCAGCTCGGCGGCACCTCGGGTAACTACACCTTCGATACCAAGCCGCGCGACATCCAATGGGCCGTGGTGCGCGCGAGCTACAAGTTCGACGCCCCGACCATCGCCCGTTACTGAGCACGTCGACGCAACGCGACCAACGATCAAGAAAAGCACTGCCAAGTTCAAAAGCCCCGGTTCGGACCGGGGCTTCTTTTTTGAATCGTTGTATTTGCGGCCCGCGTCCGCCTCAGGCCATCACGGAGAAGCCGCCGTCGACCGGGATGGCGGTGCCCGTGACGAAGTTCGACGCGGGCGATGCCAGGAACACGGCGATGCCGGCGAAGTCGTCGATGTCGCCCCAGCGCCCCGCAGGCGTGCGCGCCAGCACCCGCTCGTGCAGCCCCGACACCTGCTGCCGCGCGCCGCGGGTGAGATCGGTATCGATCCAGCCCGGCAGGATCGCATTGACCTGGATGTTGTCGGGCGCCCAGGCATTGGCGCAGGCGCGGGTGTACTGCACGATGCCGCCCTTGCTTGCCGCATAGGCGGTGGCGAAGCTCGCACCGAAGATCGACATCATCGAGCCGATGTTGATCACCTTGCCGTTGCCTGACGCCTTCAAGGCCGGGTAGGCGAGCTTCGAGCACAGGAAGGCGCTGGTGAGATTGGTGTCGATCACCTTGTTCCACTCGTCGAGCTCGAGCTCGTGCGGCGGCTTGCGGATGCTCATGCCGGCATTGTTGATGAGAATGTCGATGCGGCCGAGATCCTTCACCACGCGCGCGATCATGGCTTCGATCGCTGCCCTGTCGGTGACGTCGGTTGCGACCGCGATCGCCCTGGCGCCGCGCTGCCTGAGATCGTCGACCGCCGCTTTGGACTTGGTCTCGTTGCGTCCGACCACGGCGATGTCGGCACCTGCATCGGCAAGGCCGCGCGCCATGCCGAGGCCGATGCCGCCATTGCCTCCTGTCACGATCGCGACCTTGCCGCGGAGATCGAACCGGCTGGATGTCATGCTTGTATTCCCTGGTTTCTTCTATTGGTTGCTCTGCCAGATCAGCACCAGCCCGAAAGCGGCCATGGCAGCGCCATAGCCGGCCCATTGCAGCTGGTTGACCATGAAGCTCGATCGCGGCCAGGGCACCGTGCCGGTCCCTTGTCCGATCCAGAGCAGCCCGACGGCCGTCGCAAGCAGGCCTGCGACCAGCAGAAATCTGCGCATGCATTCCTCCCCGTCGGTTTGCTTCTGTCGCGGTGTTCGGCGCAAAAGATCGCCGTTCTCGCGAAAACTTGGCGCCAGACTAGCCGTAGCTTCGGTTGGGATACAATGGGGAGGACGCATGTCCGTGAAGGTCATCCCGCGGGCATTGCCGCTGCTGACCGACGGCAGGAGCGCCGATGATGCCGGAATCAGGCGGTTCGGCATCGCCCGGGCGGAAGCTCTGGCGTTTCGCGATGCGCGCGGCAAGGCATTCACCGACACCGACTGGACGAAGATCGAGGCGCAGCTCGGGGAGGCGTGCGGGTCACTGAAGGCAAGAATCGGCCGGTAGGCGCGGACAACGAAAAAGCCCCGGACGATGCCGGGGCTTTGACGTTCTGAACTTGCGTTCGGATCAGTACTTCGCGACGACCGGACCGGTCCAGTTGAAGCGGTAGACCAGCGAGGTGCTGATGGTCTGCACCAAGGGCTTGAAGCTGATCGAGTCGGTGGTCGCGACGTTGCCGGCGTCGGTGCGGACGGCAATGTCCTTACGATCGTAGTAGGCAGCGCGATATTCGGTCTTCATGAACCAGCCCGGCGCCGAGATGCCGAAGATGTTCAGGTTGTTCTCGACGCCACCGCCGACGAACCAGCCGTTGCGGTTGAACGAGTCGGTGTGGAAGCCCGAAGCCGTTCCGGCGAGGTTGGTCAAGCCAGCGCCCGACCAGTGCGACCCGGAGTAACCGGCATTGACGTAGGAGAGAACGTTCGGAGCGACCAGATAGCCGAGGCGAACGCCCGCGGCCCAAGCGTCCTGCATCTTGATGCGGCCGGTCAGCGCAGCGAACTCGTCGTTGATGCTGCCACGCAGGCTGCCGAACTGACCGTCGGCGAACACGCCGGCGACCCAGGTGCCGCTGAACTGCCAGTCGTAGCCGAGACCGACCGTTCCGAACCAGCCGTCGCCGCCGACGCGCTGATCGATCGTCACGGGGACGCCAACGAAGTTGGTGTGAGTGTCCGCATCCCAGACGCCGCCGCCGGCGCCACCGAAGATGTAGAAGCCGGTCCAGTTCGCGACGGGGGCCGGCATCGGCGCCTTCACGTAGGGACGGGCAGCCAGGTCAGCGGCCGAAGCCGAACCGGTCATCGCGGCAACCGCGGCCAGAGCGAACAAAACCTTCTTCATGTCAAAATCCCCAACCTTGGTCTGTCGTAACAGGCGCGAGCGCACTGAAGTTCGTGTCATCTGATGGACCGGACTATAGACGTTTCCAGCCGAAATGCTGTTGCCGGGCAGGCACAGTCGCCGGAAAACGCCGGTAAGCGGGGATTGGGCCCCTCGTTACCAAAAATCCAGATAATCCATATAAATCAATTGATTGTTCCAGATTTTGAAGGGGTCGTTTTTGGTGGCTTCTCGTTAGAGAATTCGGCTTTGTTCGAGATGGAGGCAATCCTGCCTCAGTCCTAGGCCTTCTTTGCGCCCGTTAGCCCCCGTGAGTCGCTGGCCGAGTCGCCGCGTGATGGAGTGGGACTCGATCGCCGCGAAGGTGATGCCGGCTCCAGAAACGAAAGAGCCCCGGCGGTCAGGCCGGGGCTCTTGATTGGGCGCGGTAGCGCCCAAAGGGTTGTCATCCCTCTCGCAAGTCAGACGTCCAGCAGCTCTTCGCTGGCGAACTCGGCCTTGTCCGAGATGAAGGCAAAGCGCGCCTCGGCCTTGGTGCCCATCAGGCGCTCCACCGAATCCGCCGTGGTGTCGCGGTCGTCGGCGAGCAGCACCACCTTGAGCAGCGTGCGCTTGCTCGGATCCATGGTGGTTTCCTTGAGCTGTGCCGGCATCATCTCGCCGAGGCCTTTGAAGCGGTTCACCTCGACCTTGGCATTGGCGTTGAACTCGCTCTTGAGCAGCGCGTCCTTGTGGGCGTCGTCGCGGGCGTAGACCGATTTCGAGCCGTGGGTCAGCTTGTAGAGCGGCGGCACCGCGAGGAAGAGATGGCCCTCGTCGATCAGCCGCGGCATCTGCCGGTAGAAGAAGGTGATCAGGAGCGAGGCGATGTGGGCGCCGTCGACGTCGGCGTCGGTCATGATGATGATGCGCTGATAGCGCAGGTCCTCTTCGCGATATTGCGCGAGCTGGCCGCAGCCGATCGCCTGCACGAGATCCGAGAGCTGCGCGTTCGCCGTCAGCTTGTCCTTGCCGGCGGAGGCGACGTTGAGGATCTTGCCGCGCAGCGGCAGCACCGCTTGCGTCTTGCGGTCGCGCGCCTGCTTGGCGCTGCCGCCTGCCGAGTCGCCCTCGACGATGAAGAGCTCGGAGCCTTCGGTGCCGGCGTCGGTGCAGTCGGCGAGCTTGCCGGGCAGGCGCAGCTTCTTGCCGGCGGTTTTCCGCGCGGTTTCTTTCTCCTGCCGGCGTCGCAGCCGCTCCTCGGCGCGGTCGATCACGAAGTCGAGCAGCCGGTTGGCCATGTTCGGATTGCCGGACAGCCAATGGTCGAACGGATCCTTCATCGCCTGCTCGACGATGCGCTGCGCCTCGGCGGTGGCGAGACGATCCTTGGTCTGGCCCTGGAATTCAGGCTCGCGCACGAACACCGACAGCATCACGGCCGCGCCCACCATGACGTCTTCTGACGTGACGGAGGCGGCGCGCTTGCCCTGGCCGACGCGCTCGGCGTGATCCTTCAGGCCGCGCAGCAGAGCGCTGCGCAGGCCGGATTCGTGCGTGCCGCCGTCAGGCGTCGGCACGGTGTTGGTGTAGGAGGAGAGGAAGCCGTCGGCATCTGCGGTCCAGGCGACCGCCCATTCGCAGGCGCCGTGCGCGCCGTTGCGGCCCGACTTGCCGGAGAAGATGTCGGGATGCACCAGCGTGTCGGCGTGAATCGCCGCCGCCAGATAATCCTTGAGACCGCCGGGGAAGTGGAACGTGGCCTCCGCCGGCACGTCCTCGATGCCCTTGAGCAGCTCGGGCGCGCAGTTCCAGCGGATCTCGACGCCGCCGAACAGATAGGCCTTCGAGCGCGTCATCTTGAACAGGCGCTGCGGCTTGAACGCGGCCTTTTGCCCGAAGATGTCGGTGTCGGGCTTGAAGCGCACGCGGGTGCCGCGGCGGTTGTTGACCTTGCCGAGATCCTCGAGCTTGCCCTTGGGGTGGCCGCGCTCGAACGACATGCGGTAGAGCTTCTGGCTGCGCGCGACCTCGACCTCGAGCCGCGAGGAGAGGGCGTTGACCACGGAGATGCCGACGCCGTGCAGACCGCCCGAGGTCTCGTAGACCTTGCTGTCGAACTTGCCGCCCGAATGCAGCGTGCACATGATGACTTCGAGCGCCGACTTCTTCGGGAACTTCGGATGCGGGTCGATCGGGATGCCGCGGCCGTTGTCGGTGACGGTCAGGAAGCCGTCCGCACTGAGCTCGACTCCGATGAAGGTCGCGTGCCCGGCCAGCGCCTCGTCCATCGAGTTGTCGATGACTTCGGCGAACAGATGATGCAACGCCTTCTCGTCGGTGCCGCCGATATACATGCCCGGCCGGCGCCGCACTGGTTCCAGACCTTCGAGCACCTCGATATCGGCCGCGGTGTAATCGGCTTCCCCGCCGCCGCGCGGCGCCGCCTTGGCGGGCGCGCGGGACTTCGGCTCGTCGCCACCGAAAAAGTCGTCTTTTGCTTTAGGCTTCAATTGCTTGGACATATGTCTTGATGTGCTTCAGGGGCCGCGTCAGCGGCGAATCGGTTAGGCCGACTATGCCACTTCTGACTTGGAAAGGTTACCGCAGGGCCGGCCGGGCCGCGTGGTTGGGAGCCAATCCCGGCGATTTTACGCCGCCGGCCAGCCAAATCCCGGCAATTTGACGTCCCCATCCTCGCTGGGCCGGCTTTTGTGACTTGATGTCACACAACCCCTTGGCTTACCAGTCTTTTTCATCGAGCAGCACCTTGAGACGGGGCGGGAAGGCTATTTTTGATGGAGCAGTTTGCGCACGCCCTCGCCGATTTCGTGCGCGTTCACCAGGCCTGGGCGGCGCCGATCGTGTTCCTGCTCGCCTTCGGGGAGTCGCTCGCCTTCATCTCGCTGCTGGTTCCGGCCTGGGGCGCGCTGGTGGCGATCGGCGCACTGATCGGGGTGAGCGGCATCAGCTTCTATCCGGTCTGGATCGCCGGCGCCATCGGCGCGGCGCTCGGCGACTGGGTCTCCTATTGGTTCGGCTACCGCTACAAGGAGAAGGTCGCCGAGATGTGGCCGCTCTCGCGCTATCCGGGATTGCTGCCCAGAGGCGAGGCGTTCGTCCGCAGCTGGGGCATCCCCAGCATCTTCATCGGCCGCTTCTTCGGTCCCTTGCGCGCCTCGGTGCCGCTCGCGGCGGGCATCTTCGAGATGCCCTATTGGAGCTTCCAGGTCGCCAATTTCGTCTCGGCCCTGGTCTGGTCCGCCGTGCTCCTGCTGTTCGGTGACGTGCTCGCCAAGATCATGGAATGGATCTGGCGGGTGGTCTGACGCCGGAACCTTGACGGGAACCGGATCTCGCTCTATAGCCCCGCGCCATGATCAACGCCGCGACCATCCTGTTCGCCCGTCGCCGCCGCCGCAGTCTTGCGGTTTGGGCGGTCGATCGCGTTTGAGATCATCGTCTTTGCCGCTGGATACGATCCGCGGCATTCTCTCTCCTGTCAGCGCGATCTGATCCGGCGGCTCCTACAA
Source organism: Bradyrhizobium centrosematis (assembly GCF_045571495.1). Lineage (NCBI taxonomy): Bacteria > Pseudomonadati > Pseudomonadota > Alphaproteobacteria > Hyphomicrobiales > Nitrobacteraceae > Bradyrhizobium > Bradyrhizobium centrosematis. Next base: position 4,118,081 of record NZ_CP120703.1, on the reverse strand, counting down.
GGAGGCCCAGCAGGAGACCACGATGTACACGCCACCCTTTTTCAAGCAGGACCGCGCCGCGAGCCTGAAGTTCGCCGAGGAGCGCGGCTTCGGCACCATGTGTGCCTTTGACGGCAAGAGGCCGGTCGCATCCCCGCTGCCGTTTTATCTGACTTACGCCGCCGACGGCACGCCGCAGGCCTCCTTTCATGTCGCCCGTCACAATCCGCTGCTAAGGCTTGCGGACGGCACTGCGTCCTGGCTGCTCGCGGTCAACGGCCCCGATGCCTATGTATCGCCGGACTGGTACGTGTCGCCGGATCAGGTGCCGACCTGGCTCTACCAGTCGGTGCATCTCAGCGGGCCGGTGCGCCTCCTGACGGATGAGGAATTGTCGGTGCAGATCGACACGCTCAGCGACAAGTTCGAGAGCTGGCTGCTGCCGAAGAAGCCGTGGACCTCAGGCAAGATGACGGCGGGCCGGCTGGAGACCATGAAGAAGGCGATCGTGGGCCTGATGATGACGGTCGAGGAGGTCGAGGGCAGCTTCAAGCTGAACCAGCACAAGTCCGAGGCCGATTATGCAGCGATCGCCAATGCGCTCAGTGCCGGCGACGCCGCCGCCAAGCAGATCTCACATTTGATGCGGCAGGCAAGGCCGCAGCTTTTCGCAGACGACACGAACATGCTCGAAGGGAGCGCGCCATGACCCTCGCCGACACTACCCAAGCTCCGGCCACCAGCTCGGCCAAAAAGCCGGCCACCGTCTTCGTCGACGGCGGCTCCGGCACTACGGGGCTCGGCATCAACGAGCGGCTGAAGCTCCAGAACGACGTCGTCGTGAAGACCATTGCCGACGACAAGCGCAAGGATCCCGCCGCCAAGAAGGCGCTGATGGAGGAGGTGGATCTCGTCATCCTCTGCCTCCCCGACGATGCCGCCAGGGAAACGGTTGCTCTCGTCGACAGCATGGGTGCGGCGGGACCGAAGGTGCTGGATGCCTCGACCGCCTACCGGGTCGCGCCCGATTGGGCCTACGGCTTTCCGGAGCTGACGCCGGACCAGTCCGGCAAGATCAAGGCTGCCAGGAAGGTCTCCAATCCCGGCTGCTATCCGACCGGCGCGATCGCGCTGCTCCGGCCGATCGTCGATGCCGGCCTGTTGCCGTCAGATTATCCCGTCACAGTCAATGCGGTGAGCGGCTATTCCGGCGGCGGCAAGTCGATGATCGCAAGCTTCGAAGACGGCAGCGCGCCGTCCTTCGAGCTCTACGGCCTCGGCTTCGAGCACAAGCATCTGCCGGAGATGCAGCTCTATTCCAACCTGACGCGGCGGCCGATCTTCATTCCCTCGGTCGGCAACTACCGGCAGGGCATGCTGGTCTCGGTGCCGCTGCAGCTCGACACGCTGCCCGGCAAGCCGAGCGGTGCCGATCTGCAGGCCGCGCTCGCCAAGCGCTATGCCGGCTCGAAATACGTCTCGGTGATGCCGCTTCAGAACGAAGCCTCGAAGGGCGGCCGGCTCGAACCGGAAGCGCTCAACGAGACCAATCAGCTCGAGCTCTACGTCTTCGCCAGCGACAAATATCACCAGGCGGTGCTGGTCGCCCGGCTCGACAATCTCGGCAAGGGCGCATCTGGCGCGGCCGTGCAGAACATGCGGCTGATGCTGGGGCTGGCAGAGACGTGACCGATCCAGGGGAGTGTGTGATGAGCACGAAGAAGATTGGCGTTCTCGGCGCGTCCGGCTACACCGGCGCCGACGCGGTGCGCCTGTTGGCGCGGCATCCGAATGCCGAGATCACTGCACTCACTGCCAATACTCATGCCGGCAAAGCGATGAGCGAGGTGTTTCCGCATTTCTTCATGCTGGACCTGCCTAAACTTGTGGAATGGGAAAAGGTCGATTGGAGCAAGCTCGATGCGGTGTTCTGCGGACTGCCCCACGGGACCACGCAGGAAATCATCGCCGCGGTCCTTAAGGCGAATCCCAGGATCAAGGTCCTCGACATGTCCGCCGATTTCCGGCTGCGGGACAAGAGCACCTATGCGCAATGGTACGGCCATGAGCATCGGGCGCTCGAATTGCAAGGCGAGGCGGTCTACGGTCTGACCGAATTCTATCGCGAGAAGATCACGTCGGCGCGGCTGGTCGCCTGTCCCGGCTGCTATCCCACGGCGGCGCTGCTCGCGCTGATACCGCTCGCGAAGGCCAAACTGATCGACGTCGATGACATCGTCATCGACGCAAAATCGGGCGTCACCGGCGCCGGACGCGGGCTGAAACAGAGCACGTTGTTCAGCGAGGCGGGCGAGGGGCTGTCGCCCTATTCGGTCGGCACCCACCGGCATGCGCCCGAGATCGAGCAGGAGATCAGCCTCGCCGCCGGCTCTGCGGTGACGGTGAACTTTACCCCGCATCTGATCCCGATGGCGCGCGGCGAACTCTGTACATCCTATGTAAAGCTCAACGGCGCGACGCCCGACGATTTGCGGGACGCGCTCGAGAAGGCTTACGTCAACGAACCCTTCGTGCATGTCGCCAAAAAGGGCGTGCTGCCGCAGACGCAGAATGTACGCGGTTCCAACTACGTGCAGCTCGGTGTCGTCGCCGACCGCATCAAGAACCGGGCGATCGTCATTTCCACGCTCGATAATCTGGTGAAGGGCTCGGCCGGGCAGGCGATCCAGAACATGAACCTGATGTTCGGATTGCCCGAAACGATGGGGCTGGAGCAGATCGCGCTGTTCCCGTGACGTAAGGTGCGACGGTGGACGAAGAGACGCTGCAATTCTACCGCGGCAACGCCGAGGCCTATGCCAGGCGCGAGATCACCTCGCGCCAGGCGCGCCTGACGGCGTTTCTCACCCGGCTCGCACCAGGTGCTTCCATTCTCGAACTCGGATGCGGCGCCGGCGGCGATACCGCGGACATACTGGCGCGCGGCTTCGCGGTTCGCGCGACCGACGGATCGCCGGAAATGGCCGAGATCGCCTCGCGCCGTCTCGGCCGCCCCGTCGAGACCCTGCTGTTCGAGCAGCTCGACGAGACCGAGGCCTACGACGCCGTCTGGGCCAATGCGTGCCTGCTGCATGTGCCGAGACCTGAACTCGCCGGGGTTCTTGCGCGGATATGGCGCGCTGAAACCGGCCGGCTTCTTCTACGCCAGCTACAAGGCCGGCGAGGCTGACGGCCGCGACACGCTGAACCGCTATTACAATTATCCCTCGCCGGACTGGCTGCGGGCCACCTACGCCGAGGCGGGCAGCTGGAGCGGGGTGACGATCGATACCGGCGAGGTCAAGGGCTTCGACGGTAAGGCCGCATCGATGCTGTTCGTCGTCGCGCAGAAGAGCGGCTGAGCGCGGCGCGCGCTCAAGCCCATCCGAAGATCGCCAATGCCAGCACGGCCTGGGCGAGGAAGCCGACGGTGAAGGCGAGCGTGCGGAACACCGGGATTCCCAGCGCGTAGACGATCAGATGCGCGACGCGGGACCAGAAGTAGACGGCGCAGGCCAGCACGGTCCATTTCGTCGAATAGTCGATCGCGTTCAGGATCAGCACCAGCGGCGCGAAGATCACGAGGTTCTCGACCGCGTTGTCATGGGCGAACATCAGCCGGTTGGCCCATTCGGCCTGCGGCTTGTCGCCGCGCGAGGGATTGGCCATGGCTCCGGAGAGACCGCGAACCTGACAGCGGTTGATGATGTAGGGGATCCAGAGGATGCCGGTCAGGATCACCGTCAATGTCAGCCAGAACAATTCGCGCGTCATAGTCCGGTCCCCTCTGTCGTCGCTGCGATGAGCGCCAGTCTATACGAAAGCGCAGGCGATTCCGCTATGCACGAACCCTGACATAGCTGCCGGGCGCGTCTTCGATGGGTGGGAATGCTTCGCTCCCCGGTAGGCGCGCCGGAACCTGCTCCGGATCGATCTCGCCCAGCCACTGCCGCCAGTCCGGCCACCACGAACCCTTGTGCTCGACGGCACCCTTCATCCACTGCGCGACATTGACGTCCTTGATGTTGTCGTTGGTCCAGTACTGGTACTTGTTCGAGGCGGGCGGATTGACGACGCCCGCAATATGGCCCGAGCCCGACAGCACATACTTCACAGGACCGCCGAAGAATTGGGAGCCGTACAGCACCGATTCAGCGGGCGCGATGTGGTCCTCGCGGGTGGCGAGATTGTAGACGGGCACCTTGACCTTGGAGAGATCGAGCAGCGTGTTGTCGAGCACCATCGTGCCGGTCGAGAGGCGGTTCTCCAGGTAGCAATTGCGCAGGTAATAGGAATGGTTCGCCTGCGTCATCCGCGTCGCATCCGAGTTCCAGTGCAACAGGTCGAACGCGCTCGGCTGCTGGCCCTTCAGGTAGTTGCTGACGACATAGGACCAGATCAAATCGTTGGAGCGGAGCATGTTGAAGGCCATCGCCATCTTCGAGCCTTCGAGCACGCCGGCCGCCTTCATGTCCTGCTCGAGCGCGGCGATCTGCTCCTCGTCGACGAACACGAGGAGATCGCCAGCATGGGTGAAGTCGACCTGCGCGGCGAAGAACGTCGCGGACGAGACGCGCTGGCGGCGTTTCTCGGCGAGCCAGGCCAGCGTGGTCGCGAGCATGGTGCCGCCGACGCAATAGCCGGCGGTGTGGACCTTCATCTCGCCGGTGACCTTCTCGATCACGTCCATCGCCGTGAGCGGGCCTTCCTTCATGTAGTCTTCCCAGCTCTTGTTGCCGAGCCGCTTGTCGGGATTGACCCATGAGATCACGAACACGGTGATGCCCTGGTCGACGCACCACTTGATGTAGGATTTCTCCGGCTTCAGATCGAGGATGTAGAATTTGTTGATCCAGGGCGGCACGATCAGGAGCGGGGTGCGCAGCACCGTTTCCGTGGTCGGCGAATACTGGATCAGCTGCATCATCTCGTTCTGATAGATCACCTTGCCCGGCGTCGTCGCCATGTTGACGCCGACGACGAGATTGTCCGGATTGGACTGGCGAATCTTCAGCATGCCCTTGCCGGCCGCGATGTCCTCGGCCAGCATCGTCAGTCCGCGCGCGAGGTTCTCGCCGCTGCTGGTCACCGTCTCGCGCAACACCTCCGGATTGGTCAGCACGAAATTGGACGGCGACAGCGCGTTGGTGAGCTGCTGGACGTAGAACTCGGCCTTGCGGCGGGTGTGCGGATCGAGCCCTTCGGCATCGCGCACCAGCTCCTGCGCCCATTTGGTCGTGAGCAGATAGAGCTGCATCACGAAATCGAAGAACTGGTTCGACTTCCATTCCGGATCGGCAAAGCGCTTGTCGCGCGGCGAGGGCGCGATCGCGGGCGGAGCGTCCTGGCCGGCGAGGCGGCGCGCCGCCGAGCCCCAGAGGTCGAGATAATCCTTGGCGAGCTTGGTCTGCAGATCGGACGAGCGGGACGTATCCGACAACCAATATTCGGCGACCGACGTGAAGGTCTTGACCACTTCAACAAGCTCGGCCGGCGGGCGGTCCTGCACCTCGCCGCTCTCGCGCGGCTTGAGATAGGCAGCGAGCGCCTTGCCGCCGCTTTCCATCGCCCGCGCGACATTCATCGCGAAGGCTTCCGCATCGAACTTTGTGTCGGGCTTGGGCGTGTCGGTGGTGGCCATACTCATGAGCAGAACAGTAACGATTCATTCCGTATTCGTCACCGCGAAGCTCGCATGTTTGACGTTAAACACGCTGCAAGATGTGCTGCACTGCGACAAATTTTCTTGGTTTTGTCACATTCGCGGTGCAACTCTCGGGCCGTGGGCCTTAGATGTTTTCTCGCTCGTACCATTTGTGGGCAGCATTGGTTTGAGCTTGGGCAGGTTGTCGGATTAATGTGCGGCAGCTTGCATTGGGACGAGTAGAGGATTTCCCAAGTGTTGGCGTTGAGGGTCCAAAGATCGCTGCTGATCTATGGCGCGCTCCTGAGCGTGACATTTGCGCTGGGTGGTTGCTCGAGCCAGCTCGCGGATTTAACGCCTGCAGACGCGCAAGCGCATCCGAAGGAGCCGGGGACCTATCTGCCCGTGCACGACCTGCCGCCGGATCGCGACCAAGCGATCATCCCCCCGGAACAGCGCGCCAAGATCGAGGCCGAGCTGGCAGCTGCGCGCGATCGCCAGGCCGCGGCCGCCAAGGACGCGAAATAAGGCCGTCCAACGGGTGGCGCCCCGGCCTTGCCGTGCTAAAAGATCCCGGTTCAGCCGAGAGTCAGGGCGAACGACTTCAGTCTTCGTTGTCGATGATTGCTCTAAGCTTTTGATTTTGAGCGATTTTTGAGACCAGACTGAGCCCTTTTCGAGCCGCTGTTCTGTCCCGTCGATTCTGTCCTGACCGGTTGCCCGGAGCCCAGAGAGCCATGGAAGAATTTTACCGCATCCGCCGCCTTCCGCCTTACGTGTTCGAGCAGGTCAACCGGGCCAAGGCGGCCGCGCGGAATGCCGGCGCCGACATCATCGACCTCGGCATGGGCAATCCGGATCTGCCGGCCCCGGCACATGTGCTGGAGAAGCTGAAGGAGACGCTCGGCAAGCCGCGCACCGATCGCTACTCGGCCTCACGCGGCATCCCCGGGCTGCGCCGCGCTCAGGCGGCCTATTATGCCCGCCGCTTCGGCGTGAAGCTCAACCCCGACACCCAGGTGGTGGCGACGCTGGGTTCGAAGGAAGGCTTTGCCAACGTGGCGCAGGCGATCACGGCGCCGGGCGACGTCATCCTGTGTCCGAACCCGAGCTACCCGATTCACGCCTTCGGCTTTTTGATGGCGGGCGGCGTCATCCGCTCGGTGCCTTCCGAGCCGACGCCGCAGTTCTTCGAGGCGGCCGAGCGGGCGATCATCCATTCGATCCCGAAGCCGCTCGCGCTGGTCGTCTGCTATCCCTCCAACCCGACCGCCTATGTCGCGAGCCTCGACTTCTACAAGGACCTCGTTGCCTTCGCCAAGAAGCACGAGATCCTGATCCTGTCCGATCTCGCTTATGCCGAGGTCTATTTCGACGAAGCCAACCCGCCGCCATCGGTGCTGCAGGTGCCGGGCGCGATGGACTGCACCGTCGAGTTCACCTCGATGTCGAAGACCTATTCGATGGCCGGCTGGCGCATGGGCTTTGCGGTCGGCAATGAGCGCGTGATCGCCGCGCTCGCGCGCGTCAAATCCTATCTCGACTACGGTGCGTTCACACCGGTGCAGGTTGCGGCGACCGCCGCGCTCAACGGCCCGGACGATTGCATCAAGGAGATGCGCGACACCTATCGCAAGCGCCGCGATGCGCTGGTGGAATCGTTCGGTCGTGCCGGCTGGGAGATTCCGCCGCCGGAGGCCTCGATGTTCGCCTGGGTGCCGCTGCCGGAAGCCTTCCGCGGCGTCGGCAGCATGCAGTTCGCGACCCTGATGGTCGAGAAATCCGGCGTCGCGGTCTCGCCCGGCGTCGGCTTCGGCGAGCATGGTGAAGGATATGTCCGCATCGCCATGGTGGAAAACGAGCAACGGATCCGGCAGGCCGCGCGCGGCGTGCGACGCTTCCTTGAAAGCGGCATCGAAACGTTGCACAACGTCGTTCCGCTCGCCAATCGGCGTTAAGTTCTCTTCGGCAGGTTTTCTAAGACATCATGGTTGCACCCCTGAAAGTGGGCATAGCGGGGCTCGGCACCGTGGGCGCCGAAGTGGTCCGTTTGATCGAAACGCAGGCCCGCGTGCTGGCGGCCCGCAGCGGCCGCGGCATCCGCGTCGTTGCCGTTACCGCGCGCTCGAAAGCGAAGAAGCGCGGCATCGATCTGCGCGGCGTGGAATGGGCCAAGGATCCGATGGCGCTGGCCACGCATCCCGGTATCGATTGCTTCGTCGAGCTGATGGGCGGCGCCGGCGATCCCGCCTTGTCGGCGGTGGAGGCGGCGCTCAACGCCGGCAAGTCGGTCGTCACGGCCAACAAGGCGCTGCTGGCCAAGCACGGCATCAAGCTCGCCAAGGCAGCCGAAAAGCACGGCGGCGCGCTGAATTTCGAGGCAGCGGTCGGCGCCGCGATCCCCGTCATCAAGACGTTGCGGGAGGGGCTTGCCGGCACCGGCATCAGCCGCGTCTACGGCATCCTCAACGGCACCTGCAACTACATCCTGACGCGGATGGAGCAGGAGGGGCTGTCCTTCGCCGAATGCCTCAAGGACGCGCAGCGGCTGGGCTATGCCGAGGCCAACCCGTCCTTCGACGTCGACGGCCATGACACCGCGCAGAAGCTCGCGATCCTTGCCAGCCTCGCCTTCGGCACGAAAGTTGCTCAAAGCGCGGTGTATGTCGAAGGCATCTCATCCATCGCGCCGGAAGATCTGCGTGCCGCGTCCGATCTCGGCTACCGCGTCAAGCTGCTCGGCGTTGCGGTGCGCACCGCCAAGGGCATCGAGCAGCGCGTGCATCCGACCATGGTTCCAAGATCCTCCTCGATCGCGCAGGTGATGGGCGTCACCAATGCGGTCACGATCGATGGCGAGGGCATTCCGCCGATCACGCTGGTCGGGCCCGGCGCGGGTGGCGCTGCGACCGCATCGGCCGTCGTCGCCGACATCGCCGATGTCGCGCGCGGCATCCGCGCCAATCCGTTCGGCCGGCCGATCGCGCAGCTGCGCGACACCGAGAAGGCGCCGATGGAGCGGCATGAGGGCGGTTATTACATTCGCCTGCTCGCGCGCGATTTCCCCGGCACCGCGGCCGCGATCGCGACCCGGCTTGCAGAGCAGAAGATTTCGATCGAGTCGATCGTGCAGCGTCATCCCAATGGCAGCGCTGCGCCTGCCAACGGCAAGGCGGTCCCCGTGCCGGTCATCCTGATCACCTACGCCACGCATGAGGACGCCGTGCGCCGCGCGCTCGCGGCCGTGCAGAAGGACAAGGTGATCAGCGGACGGCCGCAAGTGATCCGGATCGAGAAGAACTGAGGCGGTCGTTCGGTCGAACGAACCGTGGGCGTTGTGAGTTGATGCGGACGGAGATTTCCGTCCCAAACCGTTTAAGGAGTAAGCCGATGTCGACCCATATTTCAGTGCCGCCGCAGGCGTTGCTCGAGCGTATTCTCACGCTGGAGATCGTGCGTGTGACGGAGCGGGCGGCGGTGTCGTCGGCGCGCCTGCGCGGACACGGCAACGAGAAGGCAGCCGACCAGGCCGCGGTCGACGCGATGCGACGCGAGCTCAACAAGCTGCCGATCCAGGGCACCATCGTGATCGGCGAGGGCGAGCGCGACGAGGCGCCGATGCTCTATATCGGCGAGCAGGTCGGCCTGAAGGCCGGCCCCGAGGTCGATATCGCGGTCGACCCGCTCGAGGGCACCACGCTGTGCGCCAAGAACATGCCGGGCTCGATCGCCACCATGGCGATGGCAGACGGCGGCACGCTGCTGCACGCTCCCGACGTCTACATGCAGAAGCTCGCGATCGGCCCCGGCTACGACAAGGGCGTGGTCGATCTCGATGCCTCGCCGGCCGACAATGTCCGCCGCCTCGCCAAGGCGAAGGGCGTCAAGCCGGACGGCATCACGGTCCTGGTGCTCGACCGTCCGCGCCATGCCGACATCATCGCAAGCGTGCGCTCCACGGGCGCTGCCGTGCGCCTGATCACCGACGGCGACGTCGCCGGCGTCATTCACTGCGCTGACCCCGATAACACCGGCGTCGACATGTATCTCGGCACCGGCGGTGCGCCGGAAGGCGTGCTCGCAGCCGTGGCGCTGCGCTGCATCGGCGGCCAGATGCAGTGCCGCCTGATCCTCGATTCCGGCGAGAAGATCGAGCGCGCCGCCAAGATGGGCGTCAACGATCCCAAGATGATCTATGGCATCGAGGACATGGCGCGCGGCGACTGCCTGTTCGCCGCCACCGGCGTCACCACCGGCTCGCTGCTGTCGGGCGTCAAGTTCCGCAAGGACGGCGTGATCGAGACCGAGACGGTGGTGATGCGCTCGGTCACCGGCACCGTGCGCTACATCAAGGCCGAGCATCGCGAGCTGGCCAAGTTCCATCTGGATTGACGTGAAGCGTCATTCCGGGGCGACGGGACCGCGCAAAGCGCGCGGCCCGGAGAACCCGGAATCCAGAGATTGTAGCGCGAAACTCCGGGTTCGCGCTCTGCGCGCCCCGGAATGACGACGATAAGAACAAAAAGGAAGCGCACATGTCCGATCTCTCCGCAGTCAAAGCCCTCGTCTTCGACGTGTTCGGCACGGTCGTGGACTGGCGCACCAGCCTCATCACCGACTTCATGTGGTGGAGCAAGCAGCGCGGCATCACTGCTGATTGGACTGCGCTCGTCGACGGCTGGCGCGGCATGTACGTCGCCTCCATGGACGACGTGCGCAAGAACCCTGCGCGCGGCTATATCATGCTCGATGATCTGCATCGCCGCTCGCTCGAGAAGCTGGTCGAGAAGTTCGCGATCAAGGGCCTCACGGACGCCGATCTCGATCATCTCACCAAGGGCTGGCACCGCCTGCACCCCTGGCCCGACAGCGTCGCCGGCCTGACCCGGCTGAAGCGGAAATTCGTGATCGCGCCGCTTTCGAACGGCAACGTCGCGCTGCTCACCAACATGGCCAAGTTCGCCGGCCTGCCGTGGGACCTCATCATGTCGGCCGAGCTGTTCGAGCATTACAAGCCGGATCCCGAGACCTATCTCGGCGCCGCGAAGCTGCTCTGTCTCAAGCCGGAAGAGGTGATGATGGTCGCCGCCCACAACGGCGATCTCGCGGCCGCTCAGAAGAACGGATTGAAGACCGCCTTCGTGGCGCGGCCGACCGAATACGGTCCCCTTCAGAAGGTCGATTTCGAGGCCACTGGCAATTGGGACATCGTCGCCAAGGATTTTGGCGGGATCGCCGACAGGCTTGGTTGCTAGCGGCGTCTTCGACCGGAAGTGCGCTCCCCAATGATCCGGGCGACATGCCCGCCGCCCGGACCTGATTGCGGAGAAACTACAACGTCATCTTCATCGGCTCCGGATAGTAGTGGAAGCCGTCACCGGCCTTGGCGACATGGCCGTAGCCCGGCCAGGCGAAGTGATACGACATCACCGGGACCTTGTTGGCGGCGAGCATCGTCAGCAACTTCACCCGCGAGTCCGCCGCCTGCTTCGGATCGGTATCGTACGAGAATTCCATCCGCGGCTTCTCCAGCAGCAGCACCGAATGGTGCGAGAGGTCGCCGAGGAACGCGAAGGATTTGCCCGCCGACGACACCATGAAGATGGTGTGGCCGACGGTGTGGCCGGGCGCCGCGATCGCCTGCACGCCGGGTAGGAATTCCTCGCCATCCCTAAAGAACTTGATCCGCTCGCGGACCGGCAGCAGATTCTTGCGGGCGTGAACGACGAAGTCCTTGGCCGGGCTGCCGAGCTTGCCCTCGTCGGTCCAGAAGTCGAAATCGCTCTGGGAAATGTAGACTTGCGCGTTCGGGAACAGCGGCTTGTCGTTGGCATCCACGATGCCGCCGATGTGGTCGATATGGGCATGCGAGCAGACCACGGCGTCGATGTCCTCCGGCTTGATGCCGGCCTCCATCATGCTCTTCTGCTGCCGGCCGGTGCTGGCGCCGAACATCTTCGATGTGCCCATGCCGGTGTCGAACAGGATGAGCTTGTCGCCGGTGTTCACGATCGGCGAATTCTGTTCGAGCACGACATTGTCCGGCGACAGGAAATTGTCCGCCAGCATCTTCTTGACCTCTTCCTTGGGAACGCCTGTGAAGGTTCCGGAGGGATCGCCGAGCGGCAGTGGCCCGTCGGACACGACGGTGACCTCGGCATCGCCGAGAACGAAGCGGTGCCAGTACGGCGTCTGGGTGCCGAGCTTGGGAGCCCGCGCCAACGCGCTGCTGCCGAGCATCGCGCTCGCTCCAAGGCCAGCTCCAAGTGCGAGTAGGGATCGACGTGAGACATCGATTGTCATGCGTTTCCTCCGCTTTTGTCTTTTGCTTTGCGCGATTGTTCGCGCGTTGGGGCCGCCCAGATCGGCCAGTCGGCCGCAAGTCGGCAGACGAGTATGCTGCGCCCGCCGCTACAAGCTAGCAAGTGGAATCAGTGAGCAGATTCACGTAGAGCGGGAACGCGCCGAGGAGTGTCGAAGGCCGCGTGTGGATCCGCTGTCCGCCTTACGCAATTCTCAGCGTGAGATCATGTCCTTCGGTCTCGGCAAAACCCGCCTGCAACACCTCTTCACGCTTGTGGCGGAGATGCGCGCGCAGAATATGCGAGAGGCCGGCGCCGTCGCGCCGCTGCAGCGCGTTCAGGATGGCCTCGTGCTCCTTCACGGCGAGCGCCCAGCGCTGCGGCGTCATCGGCGTGACATAGCGCGCGCGGCGGATGCGCGCCGTCACCGACGTGTAGAGCCCCGCGAGCGCGGGGTTTCCGGCCGCGGTCACGATGGCCTCGTGAATGGCGCGGTTGCCGCGGTAGTACTGGATCAGGTCGCCGTCGCGATAATGCTGCACCATGGCGGCGTGCACCGCGGCGATCTCGTCGATCCCGGCGTCGGTGATGCGCTCGCAGGCGAGCTCGCCGGCAAGGGCCTCCAGACCCTGGCAGACCTCGAACAGGTCGCGCATGTCCTTGTCGGTCAGTTTTGCGGCGCGCGAGCCGCGATGCGGCAGAAGCTGCACGAGGCCTTCGGCGGCGAGCACCTTGAGGGCCTCACGCAGCGGCGTGCGCGAGATCCCGAGCCGCTCGCACAGCTCGCGCTCGGGAATGCGGGCGCCCGGCGGGATTTCGCCGTCGAGAAGAATGGCGCGGATACGGCCGACGACGTCTTCGTGAAGCATGGGGCCAGCCCGAGTTTGAATGCAAAACTGAAGAAACTGATGGAAGTCCCGAAGTTCCAGCTTGCTAATCCCAGATTTTGCATTCAAAAATGTAAAAAACAAGAGGACATGAGGAAATGGACCTGGCGGTACAGGCGGACGAGCTGGTTTTTGAATGCAAAGACGGCATCGGGCAGATCACCTTCAATCGCCCGCAGGCCCGCAATGCCTTCACCTTCGCCATGTATGAGCGGCTCGCCGCCATCTGCGAGGAGGCTAATCGCGATCATGACATCAAGGTGCTGGTGCTGCGCGGGGCCGGCGACAAGGCCTTCGCCTCAGGCACCGACATCAACCAGTTCCGCGAATTCAAGACGCCCCAGGACGCGATCGACTACGAGAACCGGATCGACCGTGTTCTGACCACGCTCGAGCAGTGCCGGGTGCCGACCATCGCGGCGATCAACGGGTTCTGCACTGGCGGCGGGGCGGGCATCGCCGCGGCCTGCGACCTGCGCATCGGCACGAAAGCTGCGAAGATCGGATTTCCGATCGCGCGGACGCTCGGCAATTGCCTGTCGATGTCCAATGTCAGTCGTCTCACCGCGTTGGTCGGCGCCGCGCGAGTCAAGGACCTGATCTTCACCGCGCGCCTGATCGACGCCGCGGAAGCCGCAAGCATCGGGCTGCTCGGCGAGGTCGTCGAGGACATCGCCGCGCTGGACAAGCGGGCCGACGAGGTCGCCCGGCTGGTCGCCAGTCACGCGCCGCTGACGCTGAATGCGACCAAGCAGGCGGTGGCGCGTCTGCAGCGGCGGCTGACGCGGGACGAGGGCGAGGACCTCATCCTGATGTGCTACACGAGCCAGGATTTTCGCGAAGGGCTCGATGCTTTCCTCAACAAGCGCGCGCCGCAATGGCGCGGCCAATAGGACGCCCCGATGCAAAGCTCGCCATCCACCTCCCGCCGTTCGGGACCGCTCGCCGGCCTCAAGGTCATCGATCTCACACATGTCATGGCCGGGCCGACCTGCACCCTGATGCTCGCCGACATGGGCGCCGACGTCATCAAGATCGAGAAATCGCCGAACGGCGACGACACCCGCCACTCGGTGCCGCCCAAGATCGGCGACGAGGCAGCGTCCTTCCTGATGATGAACCGCAACAAGCGCGGCATCGTGCTGGATCTCAAGACCGATGGCGGAAAAGAAGTGCTGCGGCGGCTGATCGCAGACGCCGATGTGCTGGTCGAGAATTTTGCGCCGGGCGCGATGGAGCGTCTCGGATTCGGCTATGAGGCGCTGCACGCGCAATTCCCGGCGCTGATCTATTGCTCGCTGTCGGGCTTCGGCCGCACAGGTCCCTACAAGCACCGCAGGGGATTCGACCTCGTCGCGCAGGCCATGAGCGGCATCATGAGCTTTACCGGCGAACGCCCCGACGGTCCGCCCGTCAAATGCGGCCCGCCATTGTCCGACATCACCGCCGGCCTGCTCGCTTGCATGGGCATCCTCGCCGCCTACACGCATCGCCTCAAGACCGGGGAGGGGCAATGGGTCGAGACCTCGCTCTATGAAGCCGCCCTGGTACAGACCTATTGGCAGTCGACCATTGCGCTCGCCGCGGGCACCGCACCGCGCGCGATGGGGTCGGCGCATCCGCTCAACGCGCCGTATCAGGCGTTCGAAGCCTCCGACGGTTGGCTCGTGGTCGGCGGCGCCAACAAGAAGCACTGGCTGTTGATGCTGGAAGCGCTCGGCGCGAGCGAACTCGCTGATGATCCGCGCTTCCTCACCGGTGCCGATCGCATGGCGAACCTGAAACAGCTCGAAGCCGTCCTCAGCGAGCGCTTTCGCACGAAGTCACGAGCGCATTGGCTGGCGGCGTTGGACGAGAAGGGCGTGCCGTGCGGCCCCGTGCACGACATGCTGGAGGCGCTGAGCGATCCGCAGACGCTGGCCAGGGAGATGGTTGTCGAGGTCGAGCACTCCACGCTCGGTCCCGTGAAGACGATCGGCCTTCCCCTCAAATTTTCGGAGACCCCGGGCAAAGTGCTGTCAGGCGCACCGGTCTATGGTGAGCATACGCGCGAAGTGCTGGCCGAGCACGGCTTCGATCAGGCGCAGATCGAGGCGCTCGAAAAGGAAGGCGCAATTGTCTCGGCCCTGGAACGGCGCGAAGAACGCGTCGCCTGACCGGACGTTGATACGACAAGACCAAACAAAAATACAAAAAGACAAAAATCATCTGGAGGAGATCATGGGTCGGACGTCAATATTTCTGCTCTCTGCAGCCGTAGCCGTGCTCGCCGGCACGATGCCGGCGCTCAGCGCGTGGCAACCGCAAAAGCCGATCGAGTTCGTGGCGACCGCCGGACCGGGCGGCGGCACCGACAATCTCGCCCGTGCGGTGCAGAACATCATCACCAAGCACAAGCTGACGGATCAGCCGATCGTCGTCGTCAACAAGGGCGGCGGCAGCGGCGCCGAAGGCTATGTCTACGGCAAGGCCTCCGCGGGCGATCCCTACAAGGTGATCTTCGGCACCTCGAACGCCTGGCAGCAGCCGCTCGTCTCCAAGGTCGCGTTCAACTACACCGATCTCACCCCGATCGCGGCCATGGCGCAGGACGAGTTCCTGCTCTGGGTCAAGCAGGATGCGCCCTACAAGAATGCGGGCGACTATCTGAAGGCAGCCGCATCGGGCGAGTTCAAGATGGGAGGTGCGCAATCGAAGGACACCGATGAGGTGCTGACGCGCATGATCGAGAAGGTCGGCAAGGTCAAGCTGACCTATATCCCCTTCAAGAGCGGAGCCGAGACCGCCGTACAGCTCGCCGGCGGCCATCTCGACTCCCACGTCAACAATCCCAGCGAAAGCCTCGGGCAATGGCGCGGCGGCACGCAGCGTCCGCTGTGTGTCTTCAGCCCCAAGCGGTTGCCGCAGGGCGCCAAGATCACGGCGACCGAAGGCTGGGGCGACGTTCCGACCTGCGTCGAGCAGGGCCTCGACATCAAGCAATATGAGCAGCCGCGCACCGTCTGGCTGCCCGGCAAGGTCACGCCGGAGCAGGCCGCATTCTATGTCGACCTCATGAAGAAGGTGCAGGCGACGCCGGAATGGAAGGACTATATCGAGAAGACCTCGCAGGTCGACACGTTCCTGACCGGCGCCGAGTTCGACAAGTTCATCAAGGAGGATCTCGAACGCGTCAAGCAGGTCGCGGGCGAGCAGGGCTGGCTGGTCAAGTGAGGCGGGGCCAGCTTGGATATGCGCCGGGCCTGCCCAACAACTCCCTGCCGTCCCTGCGAACGCAGGGGCCCACACCGCGTGATCTCTCCATGCGTGTCGGTCGTCGTACCGACGAAGAGTTCACTTCTCGTCTTCGTCAAACGTCTCCCTGTGGTTATGGGTCGCTGCGTTCGCAGGGACGGCAGGGAGGAATGTGGGGCAAAGACGCCTGTACGCCAACCGGCCCTTGTCCCGCGCCAGAGCGGAGCCCCCCATGATCTCCCGCCGCGTCCTTGAACTTGCGACCGCCGTGCTCACCGGTGGCTTCGGCGTCGCCGTCGTCGTCTCCAGTCTCGACAACGGCATCGGCTGGTCGAGCGCGGGCGTCGACGCCGGCACGTTCCCGTTCCTGACCGGCATCATCATCGTGCTCGGGAGCCTCTACAATCTGGTGCGTGGCGTGCTGCCGGCCACGACGCTGGCAAATGTTCGCATCGCCATCACGCCGCTCGAGCTGCGCCGGCTTGCCGGCCTGTTCGTTCCGGCTGCGATCTTCGTGGCCGCCATCCCGTTGCTCGGGATGTACGTCGCCGCTGCGCTTTACGTCTTTGCGGTGCTGGCGATCCCTCGGCACCAATCTGTGCCTTCTGCGCTCGCCACGGCGGGGGCGACGGCAGCCGCGCTCTACGTCGTGTTCGAGCGCATGTTCCAGGTCAGCTTGCCGCACGGCGCGTTGGCCGCAGCACTTGGATTCTAAGGGCGAGGCTGATGGACAATCTCGCGGAGCTCCTGCACGGTTTCACCATCGCGGTCACCGTGCCCCATCTGGCTCTGATGGTCGTCGGCGTGCTGCTCGGCATTCTCGTCGGCGTGCTGCCGGGGCTCGGCGCGCCGAACGGGGTGTCGCTGCTCTTGCCGCTGACCTTCGGCATGCAGCCGGTGTCCGCAATCATCCTGCTCTCCAGCATGTATTGGGGGGCGCTGTTCGGCGGCTCCGTGACCTCGATCCTGTTCAACATCCCGGGCGAACCGTCGTCGGTTGCGACCACTTTCGACGGTTATCCCATGGCGCGCGACGGCCGGCCGACCACGGCGCTCGCGACCGCATTCGGTTCGGCGGCGTTCGGTGCTCTGGTCGGTGTCATCCTGATTACGTTCCTCGCCTCCTGGGTGGCGCAGGTCGCGCTCGCCTTCGGGCCGGCCGAATATTTTGCGGTCTATTTCCTGGCTTTCGCCAGCTTCGTCGGCATGGGCGGCGCGGCCCCGATCAAGACCGTGGTGGCGCTCGCGATCGGCTTTGCCATCGCAGCCATCGGCATCGACACCGTGTCCGGCAGCGTCCGCCTCACGATGGGCGTCGACGAACTGGTCAAGGGCGTCAGCTTCGTCGTCGCGGTCATGGGCCTGTTCGGCATCGGCGAACTGCTGGTTGCCGTCGAAGAGGAGTTTCATGCCCGCGCCGTCTCCTCGAAGATCGACTGGGCCGAGGTGTTCCGCGCCGTCGGCCGCCTGCCACGGCACGGCGTGGCATTGCTGCGTAGCGCCGCGATCGGGTGCTGGATGGGGATCACACCGGGCGGCCCGACCGCGGCGTCCTTCATGAGCTACGGCATTGCGCGCCGCTTCTCGCGCCGCGGCCGCCACTTCGGCACCGGCGAGGTCGAAGGCATCATCTCGCCGGAGACGGCCGACCATGCCGCCGGCACCAGCGCGCTTCTGCCGATGCTCTCGCTCGGCATCCCCGGCTCGGCGACCGCGGCCGTGATGATGGGCGGGCTGATGATCTGGGGCCTCAATCCCGGGCCGATGCTCTTTGTCGACAGCAAGGACTTCGTGTGGGGCCTGATCGCCTCGATGTATGTCGGCAACATCGTCGCCGTCGCGCTGGTGTTGCTGACCGTTCCGGTCTTTGCCGCCTTGATGCGGATTCCTTTCGTGGTCATCGCACCGCTGATCGTGATCATCTGCGTTGTCGGCGCCTATTCGGTCTCGAACTCTTATCTCGACGTGGTGATGATGCTCGGCTTCGGCGTCGTCGGCTATCTCTTCAAGAAGCTGTTCTATCCGCTGGCCCCGCTCGTGCTCGCGATCGTCATCGGCGACAAGGCCGAGGATGCGTTCCGGCAGTCGATGCTGATATCCAAGGGGTCGCTCGGCATCTTCTTCGCCAACAAGCTCGTGACATGCCTGATCGTGGCCGGCATCGCGCTGTTGCTGCTGCCGCTCGCCTTGCAGCTTGCGCACCTCAGGCGCAAACCGGCATCCCCCACGGCCGAGACCACGGCCCAGGAGAAGGTGATCATATGACCGCAAAGCCGCTGATTGCGCTGGCCATGGGAGATCCCGCCGGCATCAGCCCCGAACTGACGGCCAAGCTGGTGGTGCAGGGCGACATCCGGGAGCGAAGCCGGCTCGTCGTGATCGGCGATCGCCGCATCTTCGACGAGGGCGCGCGCGTCGCTGGCGTCCAGCCGGAGTTGTCGACGGTGGAGCAGGGCGCAGATCTTCGCGCGGCGAAGGGCGATGTGCTATTCGTCGATCTCCGTCACCTCGACCCCAGCGAAGTCGAGCCGAAGACAGCGACCCTTGCCGGCGGGAAATTCGCGCTGGCGAACTATCGGCTTGCACTGGAGCTCGGCCGCGACCGACGCGTCGATGCCGTCTGTTTCACGCCCTTCAACAAGCAGGCCATGCGGCTTGCCCGCGCCGAGTACGACGACGAGATCGCGTTTTCGGCCGAGGTGGTTGGGCTCGCAACGCCGGCCAGCGAATTCAACGTGCTCGACCGGCTCTGGAACGCGCGCGTCACGTCGCACATCCCGCTCAGGGACGTCGCCGCAAGGCTGACCGGCGAACGCATCCATCGCGCACTCACACTGACCGATGCCTGCATGCGCAAGGCCGGCTTCGCGCGGCCGCGCATCGCCGTGGCTGGCCTCAATCCGCATGCCGGCGATGGCGGAAATTTCGGCCGTGAGGAGATCGACGTCATCGCACCCGTGGTCGCGGCCGGCCAGCGCGAGGGCATCGCTGCAGAGGGTCCGTTTCCCGCCGACACCGTGTTTCTCCGCGCCAAGGCCGGCGCCTTCGATGCGGTGCTGACGATGTATCACGACCAGGGCCAGATCGCGATGAAGCTGATGGGCTTCGACCGTGGCGTGACCTTGCTTGGCGGCTTTCCGTTTCCGATCTGCACGCCTGCGCACGGGACCGCCTACGACATCGCAGGGCAGGGCATCGCTTCGATCGGCGCCAGCCGCACCGCGTTGCTGCTGGCAGCCGAGATGGCTGAGCGCCGTCTCGGCTGATTCTGCACGCCGCAATGAACGAGTGCTGATTGCGCTCGCCTTGCGCGCAGACTTGGGCGCGGTCCGCTTGGATTCTCAGGAAAGCTCGCGCCCTGCTGGGAATGCGATCGAATCCGGGCCATGCCCGTTGACGGCTGCGGCGTGCGCAGCCACGACAGGCGAAACCAGCTTCGCCGGCGCGGTCCCGCGACCGAGCTTCTGGTAGAGCTTGACGTATTGTTTCGCCATCTGGGCCGACGAGAACCGCTCCTCAAACCTCGCGCGAACCGCCCTGCGATCGAGCGCGAGCACGTCGGGAAGCGCCGCCACCGCTTCGTCCACGCTGGAGACGATGCGCCCGGTCACCCCGTCGTCGATGATCTCCGGGACCGATCCGCAGCGGAAGGCGAGCACCGGCGTGCCGCAGGCCATGGCCTCGATCATCACCAGCCCGAACGGTTCGGGCCAATCGATCGGAAAGAGCAGGGCGGCGGCCTGACCCAGGAATCGGTCCTTGGTGCTTTCGTTGATCTCGCCGACGAACTCGATTTGCTGACCGTCGATCATCGGCTCGATCACCTCGCGGAAATAGGCTTCGTCGACCTTGTCGACCTTGGCCGCGATCTTGAGCGGGAGGCCCGCCCTGCGGGCGATCTCGATGGCCCGGTCCGGACGCTTCTCGGGCGAGATGCGGCCGAGGAAGGCGAGGTAACCGCCGCCCGGGTCCAAGGTCGGCTTGTGCAGCTCGAGCGGGAGGCCGTGATACACCGTCCCGATGAAATTGCCGCTCGGCAGCGGATTTCGCTGCGCATCCGAGATCGAAACCAGCGGCATCTGAGGAAAACGAAGATAGAGCGGAAGGTGGTCGGGCAGATCCTGCCGGCCGTGCAGGGTCGTGAGGCTGCGCCCGGTAGAGGACCTGAAGAGCGGGAAATGCAGGTAGTCGATGTGGAAATGCAGGATGTCAAAACCGTCGGCGCGCTCGCGTACCTTGTCGAGCATGACCATCATGTGCGGGATCGGGTCGCGTACATCAGGATCCAGGCGAAGGGCCCGCGGGGTACAAGGGACGAGCTCGGCTGAGGTCATGGAATCGCCGCTGGCGAACAGCGTAACGTCGTGTCCCTGCTTGACCAGCTCTTCCGTGAGATAGGAGACGACCCGCTCCGTTCCCCCGTAAAGTCTCGGCGGCACGCTTTCGAACAGCGGCGCGATCTGCGCAATTTTCATCGTTCTTCTCCAGTCTTCTTGTTGGATTGGTGGCCTGCGCTCGAGCCGGCGATGGTGGTGTCCCCGCGCCCCTTGCGCTCCCGGATTCTGCCCAACCGGCCGCCGCCAGGCGGCCGTGCTAGCAAGTTCGATCGGCGAAATTCGTTCCGCTTACCTTCGACCAAATCACAAGGCCATCGCGTTAGTGCCGGCGCGGCGACGACGGGCCCTTGAAACGAGCGTTGCCCGCTCTAAGTTGATCGGCGCAAGCGCAGCACTGCGCCGGACCGGCCGCCTTTTCAGGGGCCGGCGGATCGGCGCCGGACGTTCGCCCGGCGCATTCGTAACCATGTTGCTCGAGGAGGAGGATGTGGCTATGACCACCTTTGACTACACCCCACTTTGGCGTTCGACCGTTGGTTTCGATCGCCTCGTCGACCTGCTTGAGGATTCGGTCCAGTGGACCGGCAACAATTATCCGCCCTACAACATCGAGCGGACGGATCAAGATCACTATCAGATATCGCTTGCTCTAGCTGGATTCTCTCCCGACGAGGTGACCGTCACTGCAGAGCAGAGCGTGCTGACCATTGAAGGCCGCAAGGCCGACAAGGGAGCGCACCAGTACCTCTACCAGGGCATCTCGGCCCGTCCGTTCCGGCGTCAGTACAACCTCGCTGACTACGTGCAGGTGGAGGGGGCCAGTTTCGAGAATGGCATGCTGACGATCGATCTGGTGCGCAAGGTGCCGGAGGCGCTCAAGCCGCGTCGGATTCCGATTCAAGCCGGCAACGACAACCAGAAGCTCGAGCAGAAGCAGACGGGCTGAGGCATCAGCCGCACGCCTGCCGAGCCCATGGCCCGCGACGCCGCCTGCGTCGCGGGGCGCGTTCGCTTGCGAGAGCAGGTGTAGGGGCAAGGTGAACCCGCCAATGTCCTATGGAGGTTTCGATGAATGTCGTGCGTCAGCTCCATCCGTCCGCACCAGAGAGCGGCGCGCTGCGTCCGATCACCACATCGGTGTTGCCGGCCGACGCTCATGCCATCATTTCTCGCGCGAGTCCGTCGACGCTGACGACGGCGCGACCACGGAAGGAGCAATGGAAGCTCCGGTTCGAGCGGCGGTCGCCGTTGCGCTGCGAGCCGCTCATGGGATGGACGGAAGATGATGATCCTTTGGCACAGGTGGAATTGACTTTCCCCTCGGCGGAGGCCGCGATGGCGTATGCTCGCCGTCAAGGACTGCAATATTCGATCATCGGATCGATCGCTCACCCGCCTCAGCTGCAGCTCGTTCGTGACGATGAGCCAACACGGCGGCCGTGTCCCTCGCCGAGGACGAGTCGCAAGTTCGAATGGATCGGGCGAACGGCGGGACCAGTTACGGTGACAGCGCTGGACTGCACCCAGAAGTGAGACACGGTAATTGCGGTGGCAGTTGGGTTGCCACGATGCGTTACCGGAGCTTGTTTTGCGCGATCGCGATTTCGAACTCAAAGGGCGCTTGATATCCAAGCGCCGATGGACCCGTTCCTTGTTGTCGACCTCCGCGGTGAAGTTGATGGGCTTCGACCGTGGCGTGACCTTGCTTGGCGGCTTTCCGTTTCCGATCTGCACGCCTGCGCACGGGACCGCCTACGACATCGCAGGGCAGGGCATCGCTTCGATCGGCGCCAGCCGCACCGCGTTGCTGCTGGCAGCCGAGATGTCGGCACGTCGGCTTGGCTGACCTTGCACGCACCGAGAGCGAGCACTGATCGTGCCCTCCTTGCGTGCAGACTTAGACTTTAGGGAAAAACCGGAAACTTCCGCCCGCGCGACGAGTTGGCGTCACATGAACATCTCCACGTCGGAGTGGGAACATGGTCGACGACGGTCCGCTACGAACAGCGGTCGATACCGCTTGGTGCGTGTACCGCGCCAAGCATCGCAGTGTCGACGCTGCCGACGGCCGTCGCAGCCTCCTTGAGCGTCATCTGCAAGGAAGGCGGGAAGCGCGCGAGAGTAACGGTGATGCCCAGGAACTCGCAGCATTCGGGCTTGCCTATCTCGAGCGTCTTTCCGGTGACGAATGTTGAAGCTCGCGGAGAGCTTCGCCTGTCGCATAGCGAGCGCCAGCGCGCGGCCGAATTGGACCTTGCTTGCGATTTCGAACCTTCTTTCCGCGACCGTCGTGCTGATCGTGCGTTCGGCATTATAGCGAGCCGCCATGCGTATTGCTCAGCTCGCTCCCCTGGCCGAAAGCGTCCCTCCGAAGCTTTACGGCGGCACCGAACGGGTGGTGGCCTGGCTTGTGGATGAACTTGTCGCGCTCGGTCATGACGTCACGCTGTTTGCCAGCGGCGACTCTCGAACGACAGGCGAACTTCACCCGGTATGGCCAGCGGCGCTGCGTCTCGGCCGGAAGGGCGCCGATCCAAGTGCCGCCAACGCCATGCTGCTTGAAGCGATCGCGCGACGAGCCGGTGATTTCGACGTGATTCACTCACATGTCGACTGGCTGCCACTACCCTTGCTCAGTCGACTTGGCGTGCCGTTCCTGACGACCACGCATGGTCGCCTCGACCTGCCTGGCTTGCCCCACGTCGTGCAGCAGTTTTCAGAAGCGGGCTTCGTGTCGATTTCCGATCATCAGCGCCTGCCACTCCCTGAGGCAAGATGGATCGGAACGATTCAACACGGATTGCCGTCGGAGTTGTTGCAGCCTTCCTACGAGGAAGGGACCTATCTGGCATTTCTCGGACGTCTCACGGCGGAGAAGGGACCCGAGGACGCGATCCGCATCGCGCACGCAACCCGGATGCCCCTTCGCATCGCCGCAAAGATTCCGCGCGCCGAGACTGCCTACTTCCGAAAACACCTCGCGCCCCGGATTGACAGCGATAAAATCCAGCTTGTCGGCGAGGTCGACGACGTGAAGAAGCAGTCCTTCCTTCGCCAGGCCGCCGCACTGCTGTTTCCAATCGCATGGCCTGAACCTTTCGGGTTGGTCATGATCGAGGCGATGGCGTGTGGAACGCCCGTGATCGCCTACCCCGCTGGCTCCGTGCCAGAGGTCGTCGAGCACGGCGTGACCGGTTTCATCGTCGAGAGCGAGGATCAGGCCGTCAAGGCGGTCGGTGACTTGGGCAAGCTGGACCGAAGGCGGGTGCGCGCGCGCTTCGAGGAACGCTTCACCGCACGTCGGATGGCGAGGCAATACGAAGATGTGTATGGCAAGCTGGTTGCCGCTGCAGCTTGAGAATTCCACGCGAAGGTGGAGTGAACCAAATAGCTCGTCCGTCATTTGATCCGCTCGAAGCACGCGAACAGAATACCGTGGTCGCAGAACGCCGGTGCTTTGCCCGACGTGTCAAAACGCTCCACTGGGGCGTTGTTAGCGATCGCAAAAGACCAATGAAAACAACCCCCAGGCTACTGTGCATGGGGTTGTTTTGTGGGTTTTGATCGGAGGCGGACCCGCTCGCCTCACGCGCCGCAGATGATCACGCCGTACCAGCCGAGCCCTCGATAGGTCTCGTAGCCCGGGGTGGCATGGAAGGCGACCAGCGCGCCGGTGTGGTCGCGATAGAAGCCCGAGCGCTGACCGTTGAGCGAGATCGCGATGCGCTCGCTGAGGATGCCCTGGCCGTCGGACGCCGCGATGACGCGCAGATTCGAGTCGACCAGCAGCACGCGGGCCTTGTCGCTGTCGCCGACGCGCACGCCTTGCACGATGGCGCGGGCCTGCGGCTCCCAGTCGAAATGGATCGCGAGCACGCCGATCGGTGCGCCGCTCGCCTGGCCGCCGGCGCGGACGCTGGCGCAATAGGTGGCAACCTGCGCGTTGCCGAGCAGCGGCTGGTTCTCGACGTCGCCGGCGACATAGTCGTCACCGGAGCGCAGGCCCTTGGCCTCGCGAAACCATTTGGTGTGGGCGACGTTCTGGCCGACCACGCGGAAGCGGTCGGCGCGGCCGTTGGCAATGACGTTGCCGTCGAGGTCGCAGAGCCAGAGGTCGAGATAGACGGTATAGGCCCCGAGGATCACGCCGAGGCGTTGCGAGGCATGGGAGACGGCGGCCGCACCCGGCGAAGCCGCGCAATCGACCACGGCGGAATCGGTCGCCCACCAGCGCACGTCACAGGTGCGTTCATAGAGGTTGCGGTCGATCAGCTCGATCGCGTTCAGGGACAGGTCCATCATGCGCTCGCCACGCGAACGCTGGCTCATGCGCTCGATCGAGGAGACGAGATCGCCGGTCCGCTTCGTCAACTGTGTCTCGAGCTCGCGTGCGATGGTCTCGACCTGCTGGCCGACGCCGCGGACCTCCTGCGCCACCACCGCAAAGCCCGCGCCTTGCGCGCCGGCGCGCGAGCTCTCGATCAGCGCGTTCAGCGCCAGCATCTTCATCTGGTTGGTGATCTGCTGGATCGACTTGGTCTTGTCGACCGCGATCTGGTTGACCTCCGCAGTCAGGCGGTTGATCAGCGCCGAGATGTCGGAATCATCGTCCGCGGGTTCGGCGGCAATCGGCTTGGCTTTCAGAGCCAGCGCAGCAGACATCGGGGATTTCCCTTGGCAATGAGGTCTGATCTGCAATGAAACCCGGAACTACAAATTACAGATCGAATACGAGTCTTTTTCGAAGATTCCGCCTAACGCCTGCTTAATTTGCTGTTTGGCGGGGTGCCTAAATGATAGTCACTCCGGCCTGCCTGACGACCATCCACCGCTTTGTGTGTCCCGACCGTTGCAAATCGGCGGGGTTTCCCGGCCAATCGTTTCAAGCCGGCCCCGGCCGGCCGCGTGATCGCCCGGACCCGAGTTCCCAATCGATAGCCGCCTCATGACGCCGCCCGCATCCGCACTCCCTGTCGAAGCGCCCCAGGCGTTCCTGGGAGTCACGCGCTCGCTCACCGACAAGCTCTGGCGCGATCGGCTGGACCCGCGCGGGGCAGCTCAGGCGCTCGCTATCGTGCAGCGGCACCAATTGCCGGAGCTGTTGGCACGGGTGCTGGCGGGCCGCGGGGTCGATATCGACGCCGTGCCCGACTTCCTCGATCCGACCATCCGCAAGCTGCTGCCGGATCCGTTCACGGTGACCGAGATGGAGTCCGCCGCCAAGCGGATCGCGGATGCGGCGGCGAGGGGCGAGAAGGTTGCGATCTTCGGCGATTACGACGTCGACGGTGCGACCTCGGCGGCGCTGCTCGCCTGGCACCTGCGGCATTGCGCGCTCGATCCGTTGATCCACATTCCCGACCGCATTTTCGAGGGCTACGGCCCCAATTTGGAAGCCGTGCGTGGGCTGGCAGCGAAGGGCGCCACACTGCTCGTCACCGTCGATTGCGGCACCACCAGCATCGAGCCGCTCGCCGAAGCCAAACGCCTCGGCATGTCCGTCGTGGTGATCGACCACCACCAATGCGGCCTCGATCTCCCCGAGGTCGATGCGCTGGTCAATCCGAACCGGCCGGACGATCTCTCCGGCCTTGGCCATCTCGCCGCTGTCGGACTCGTGCTGGTGACCCTGGTTGCCGTCAACCGCGAGCTGCGCCAGCGCGGCTTCTGGCGTGCCGAGATGCCCGAGCCCGATCTGCTCGGCATGCTGCATCACGTCGCGCTCGGCACGGTCGCCGACGTGGCGCCGCTGATCGGTCTCAACCGCGCCTTCGTTGCCAAGGGGCTGATCGCGATGCGGCGGCGCGACCATGTCGGCCATACCGCGCTGATGGACGTGGCGCGGCTCAACGGGCCGCCGGAGGCCTGGCATCTCGGCTTCATGCTGGGGCCCCGCATCAACGCCGGCGGCCGCATCGGCCGTGCCGATCTCGGCGTGCGGCTGCTGCTGGAAGGCGACAGCGTCGAGGCAGCGCGGATCGCCGCCGAGCTCGATCGCCTCAACAGCGAGCGCCGCGTCATCGAGCAGGCCGCCGAAGCGCAGGCCGAAGCCGAGGCGCTGGCCTCGATCGGGTTGGAGGACAAGCTCGGCGTCATCGTGACGGCGTCCGAGGGCTGGCATCCCGGCGTGGTCGGCCTCGTGGCCTCTCGGCTGAAGGAAAAATTCTCGCGGCCGGCCTTTGCCATCGCGTTGGAACCGGGCGGCATCGGCACCGGCTCGGGCCGGTCGATTGCCGGTGTCGATCTCGGCAAGGCGGTGCGGCAGGCGGTCGCCGACGGCATCCTGCTGAAAGGTGGCGGGCACGCGATGGCCGCGGGCGTGACGTTGCGGAAAGAGAAGCTCGCCGAGTTTCGGGCTTATCTCGAAAATGCGCTGGCGCAGGACGTCGCCGAGGCGCGCCATGTCAATGAGCTCTATATCGACGGCGCCGTGTCCGCGCGCGCCGTGACGGCGGAGCTTGCCGCGACGCTCAACCGTGCAGGTCCTTTCGGCACCGGCAATCCGGAGCCGGTGCTGGCGCTGCCGGCGCATCAGCTCGTCTTTGCCGACGAGGTTGGCCAGGCGCATCTGCGCCTGCGCTTCAAGTCGGGCGACGGCGCCATCGTCAACGGCATCGCTTTCCGCTCGGTCGGCCAGAAGCTCGGCAATGCGCTGCTCGCCAATCGCGGCCAGCAACTGCATGTTGCCGGCTCGCTCTCGGTCGATCGCTACCAGGGCGCCGAGCGCGTGCAATTCCGCGTCGTCGACATCGCGCTACCGGACCAGGGGCCATCCGTGATCAGATAACGCAAGATCGCCAGCGACAAACGCGGTACGCGTTTGCGCGGAGATCATGCGTAAAAGATAACTCGCTCAAATAACAAAAAGGGGAGTGAACATGGCAGGGCAGGTTGAAGGCAAGGTCGCGCTGGTGACGGGCGGTGCGTCCGGTATTGGCGAGGCCATCGTCGAATTGTTCGCGCGCGAAGGCGCCACGGTCATCGCAACCGACATCGACGAGCTGCGCGGGCCCGAGCTCGCCAAGCGCGTCGCAAAAGCCGGCGGCAAGGCAATCTTCCTGGAGCAGGACGTCACCAGCGAGGAGCGCTGGATCGAGATCGTCGCCGAAATCGGCAAGCGCTACGGCCGGCTCGACGTGCTCGTCTCCAATGCAGGCATCGGCATTTCCGTGCCCTCGATCGTCGACATGACCCTCGCTGACTGGCGCAAGCAGAACGCGATCAATCTCGACGGCGTGTTTCTATCGGTCAAACATTGCCTGCCGTTGATGCGCAAAACCGGCGGCGGCTCGATCGTCATGATGTCCTCGCTCGCCGGCCTGCGCGGCGCGCCGGGCCTGTCGGCCTATTCGCTGACCAAAGGCGGCGTACGGCTGTTCGCCAAGTCGATCGCGATGGAGTGTGCTGCGGCAGGCGACGGCATCCGCGTCAACTCCGTGCACCCCGGCATCATCGACACCCCGATCTGGGGCAAGATTCCGACCGGGGCGACCGGCGCCGGCCAGAACGCGCCGATCGATCCGGAGGAGCGGGCCAAGATCGTAACGCCGCTCGGCCGCGCCGGGCAGGCCGCGGAGATCGC
Organism: Bradyrhizobium centrosematis; assembly: GCF_045571495.1. Taxonomy (NCBI): domain Bacteria; kingdom Pseudomonadati; phylum Pseudomonadota; class Alphaproteobacteria; order Hyphomicrobiales; family Nitrobacteraceae; genus Bradyrhizobium; species Bradyrhizobium centrosematis. Next base: position 4,090,116 of record NZ_CP120703.1, on the reverse strand, counting down.
CTCCGGCGTGCTGTATCTGGCCTCCGACGCGTCGCGCTACGTCACCGGCAGCGAGCTCGTGATCGACGGCGGGATGAACGCCGGCGGCGTGCCGCGGCGGGCCTGAGCGGCGCAGGGCAGGGTGGCACGCGGAGGGGCTGACGCACAGGCGCCGCCCCTGTAGAACGCGAAGAGCTCCCGACCGACAGAGGTGTCCTTCGCCATGGCGCACAGCCTTCACGCTTCCTCACCCGCGCCCTTCCGCTCCAACCGGCCGGACCTTGCGACCGATGCGATCCGCACCGCGCGCGAGGATCTGGCCGCCTGCTTCCGCATGGCCGCGCGCAACGGCTTTGAAGAGGGCATCTGCAACCATTTCTCGGCCGTCGTGCCCGGCCACGACGATCTGTTCCTGGTCAATCCCTATGGCTATGCCTTTCGCGAGCTGACCGCATCAAAGCTGCTGATTTGCGATTTCCATGGCAACGTGCTCGACCGCGAGGGCGCGCCCGAGGCGACCGCCTTCTACATCCATGCCGAGATGCACAGGCTGCTGCCGCGCGCCAAGGTCGCCTTCCACACCCACATGCCCTATGCGACGGCGCTGTCGATGACCGAGGGCGATCCGCTGATCTGGGCCGGCCAGACCGCACTGAAATTCTATGGTCGCACGGCAGTCGACCGCGACTACAACGGCCTCGCGCTCGACAGCCGCGAAGGCGCCCGCATCGCCTCGGCCGTGGGTGATGCCGATATCGTGTTCATGAAGCACCACGGCGTAATGGTGCTGGCACCGACCATCGCGGAGGCCTGGGACGATCTCTACTACCTCGAACGCGCCGCCGAGGTGCAGGTGCTGGCGATGTCGACGGGACGAAAAGTGCTGCCGGTCGATCCGGCGGTTGCCGCCGAGACCTACAGGCAGATGCGCGAGGGCGATTCCGAATCCGCCCGGCTGCATCTCGCCGCGATCCGCAGACAGCTCGATGCGGAGGAGCCGCAGTATAGACACTGACCGCAGTGTCATTCCGGGGCGAGGCAACGCCTCGAACCCGGAATCCAGAGATGGGGCGCGAGATTCCAGGTTCTCGCTGCGCGAGCCCCGGAAATGACTGGGTACCTACGTTCCCTGCCGCAGCTTCGCCAGAACCTTCAGGCCGCCATAGCCGTCGGCTGGCGTGATCCCCACACGCTGCTGGAAATCCTTGACCGCCTTCATCGTGTCGTTGCCGACGCGCCCGTCGGTGCCGCCGGTGTCGAAGCCGGCCTTGGTCAGGCGCGCCTGCATCTCCTGCACCTCGGCCAGCGTCAAGGCCCGTTCCGAGCCGGGGAACGGCTGGATGAAGGGCGGTGCGCCGAGGCAGCGGTCGCCGAGATGGCAGATCGCGAGCGCATAGTTCATTGAAGGATTGTAGCTCTTCACCGAATAGAAGTTCGGTCCAAGCAGGAACGTCGGCCCGCCCGCGACCGGTGTCCACATCTGCGCGGATGCGTTGGGCTGCGGGAACGGCTGGCCGTCGGCGCGGGTGACGCCGGCCGCCTGCCAAGCCGCATAGGTGCGGCTGCCGCTCATATTGCCTGCCGCGCGCACCTCGTAACCCCAATGTTCGCCGCGGTGCCATTTGCCGCGATTGACGAGGTATTTTGCGGTCGAGCCCAGCGCATCGTCAGGCTTACCGAATGGCGAGACCTTGCCGTCGCCGTCATAGTCGATGCCGACATTGAGCCAGACCTCCGGCATCCATTGCGAATGCCCCATCGCACCGGCCCATGAGCCCTGCATCTGCTCCGGTGTGCTCCAGCCCTTGTCGACGATACGCAGCGCGTTGATCAGCTCGGTCTCCCAATAGGCCTTGCGGCGCGGCTCATTCCAGGCGAGCGCCGCGAGCGAGGGAAACACCGGCCTCATGTGGTTCTGCTGCACCAACGGATCGCCATAGGCGGATTCGACGCCCCACAGCGCCAGCAGCGTGCCGCGCTCGACGCCGAAATCGCGCTCGATGCGTGCAAACAGCGCTTCGTTGTTCTTCAGCGCGATCTTGCCGTTGACGATGCGCCAATCGGAGACGCGGCGGTTGATATATTGCCACACCTGCTCGTGGAATTCGGGCTGGTTTCGCATCTGCTTGAACACGCTCATGTCGGGCTCGACCTGCCCCATCGCGCGCTGCCATGTCGCGGCTGAAATGCCCTTGGCCATCGCCCGGGCGCGAAAAGCCTCGCGCCATTCGTCAAAGCCTGGCGGCGAAGCGAAAACGTCGGCGGGTGCGGCGAGCAGGGCCCCCACGCCAATCGCGGATTTCAGCAGGCTGCGGCGGGTGTGATCGATCGAGGAATCAGCGTGTTTCATGAACTTATTCTAACGCGAAACAGCGCTCCTGTGAGCCGGTTCCTGGAACGTCCGGAACAGGCATTTGCCCGGAACAAATGGTCGCAGTCTTGCATTCCCTCCGCAGCACAATGAGGAGGACAGGATGAGGAAGTATCTTCTTGCCGCTGCCATGGTCAGCACCGTTACGGTCCCTGCGTTCGCCGATGAAGTCGGCGTTCACGTCGGCCCGGTTGGTGCCGGCGTGACGGTTGGCCAGTCGCCGGATTATCGCGTGCGGGAACGTGATCGCACGACGGTCATCAAGGAGCGCGAGCCGTCGGACCGCACCACGGTCATCAAGAAGGAAGATGAATTCGGCAATCGCAGCAAGACGGTGATTCATCACGACAACGATTGACGGAATGGGCCCCGGCCCGAGCGCCGGGGCCGCTTCTGTTCATCGAGAATTCGGGGTGGAATGAAGATACGCACGCATGCGGAGAGCCATGTCGTCGAACTCGACGACGGATCGCAATGGCAGATCTTTCCCGGCGATCTCGCGACCACGCTGAGCTGGAAGCCCGAAACCGACTTGCATCTCGAACAGAGCAGCGACCGGGTCGGCTCGCACGTGCTGGTGAATGCCGCCGACCAAAGCCGCGTGCGGGTGATCGCGGCGGACGATGTCTGGCACGACGGTGAAGTCAAGAAAGCGTTGAAGGACGGGTAGGACCCGCCGCAGACGGACGCCGGTCGGTCAATCCTCCTGTAGATCAGCCGCGATTCCGGCAAGCCAACGCCGGATCGCGGTTTCGGTTTTGCTGTCCAACCCCCGCGCTAGGCGTTTGTCGAGCGCGATCACCCGTTCCCGGCACGCCTTCAAGAGCGTCGCGCCGCGCGGCGTCAACGTCCATTGCTGGATGCGGCCGTGAACGGGATGGCGCGTCATCGCGATTGCGCCGTCACGTTCGAGATTGCGGATGATGACGCCGACGGTCTGGGGAGTGAGGAAGGTGAGGCGGGCGACGTCGGCACCGGACAGGCCCGGATAGGCATTCAGCATCGTCAGCACGGCGAATTGCGGCGATGTCACGCCGAGATCGGCGAGCGCTCGTTCCATCGTCAGCCGGACCGCGGCATGAGCCTGCCGCATCAGATAGCCGAGGTAGCCTTGCTCGCCGCGTTTGCCTTCGCCGGGTGCGGGCACGCGAACGGCACCGTCCAAGGCAGGCGCTGGCGGCTTTCGAACCGTTTTCGATCTCGTGGTGTCGGCGGACTTGCGCATCATGTAAGTGCTCTTATAAGATATAAGCACTCTTACAATAAGACGAGGTGAACGGCAATGTCGCATGCCCGCAGCGAATACGAGGATTTCAAGCGGATTGCACCGGATGCGTATGACGTGGTGCTTGCGCTGGGCCAGCTCGCGGCCAAGGCCGGCCTCGACAAGCATCTTCTCGAGCTCGTCAAGCTGCGCGCCTCGCAGATCAATGGCTGCGCCTTTTGCGTGCAGCATCACATTCTCCTCTCCGAACGCATCGGCGTCCCCGTGGACAAGCTCAATTTGGTCGCGGTCTGGCGCGAGGCGCCGATCTTTTCGCCGCGCGAGCGCGCGGCGCTGGCCTGGGCCGAGGCGCTGACCCTCCTGCCGGACGGCGTCGGCGAGGAGGTCTACGCCGAAGCTGCCCGCGAATTCTCCGAGACCGAGTTGATGTACCTGACCTCGGCGGTCGCCTCGATCAACGTCTGGAACCGGTTTGGTGCCGCATTCCGCTGGACGCCGGCGCCGCGGCCGGTGGCCGCGAATGCTGCGGCATCCTGATCGTCACGAGAGGAGGTCACGATGACAGTCATGAGTTTGGTGCCGCATCCGGCGCTGTCACGTTCGACGGCATTTGCCGTCGTCGCAGGGTTGGTCTGCGCGGTAGCGGTCGGCAAGAGGCTCCCGGTGACGATGGACGCTGTCTCGGGCGTGCTCGCGCCGTTGTGCGCCGCCGCTGCGGATGGCTCTTCGCTCGACAAGGTCGAGCCGATCGGCTCCTACGCACTGCCCAACGTCCCGGGCAAGCGCGTCACCATCGTGCGCGTGTCCTACGGTCCCGGCGGGTTTTCGCGGCCGCATCGCCACGCAGGCTCGGTGACCGCCTACATCACCAAGGGCGAGATCCGCTCTCAGCTCGGGGGCGGCCCGGTCGAGACATTCGGCGTCGGCCAATCCTTCTTCGAGCCGCCGGGCTCGACCCATCTGGTCTCGGCCAATGCGAGCGTGACGGAGCCGGCCGAATTGATCGCGGTCTTCGTTGCGGACGAGGGCGCGCAGCTGACGACGTTCCTTGAATGATCGTTAGCCCGGATTGCGCTTCGCTCCATTCGGGCTGCATGGCGGTTGCCGTCAGGTCGACCGCCATCGTCTCAACCGCTTCCATGCCGGTGCGAGACCGTATTCGACTGTTGGAATTGCGATTGCGCCCACAAGCAGGCCAAGCACGCCCGAGATAGCTGCCTCGACCGACCATTCGATGAGGCCGGCGACCGATGGAAGGAGATGGGCGGCAGCCCCGCTTATGGCATGGACCGTGTGGCCAACCATCGGCGGCCCGTATTTTTCGATGCCGTGCAGAATGATGCCGCCGCCGACCCAGATCATGGCGGCAGTGCCGATGGTGCTCAGCACCGACAAGAAGGTGGGCATGCCGCGGACGAGCGCGCGTCCAAGCAAGCGGATCGTCCCGCCAATGATCGAGCCGCCGCCGTAGCGCGCCAGCGCCAGGCCGACATCGTCCGCCTTCACGATCAGGGCCACCACGCCGTAGACCCCGACCGTGATGCCGAAGCCGACCAGCGCCAACACCAGCGCTTGTGTCCAGATGTTACCCGCCGGGATCGCAGCCAGCGTGATCGCCATGATCTCGGCCGACAGGATGAAATCCGTCTTGATGGCGCTCGCGACCTTCTCGTCCTCGACCGACCGGCCAATCGACGCGATCGGTTCGAGTTGAGCTTCGTGGTCGTGCGCGTGCTGCGGCATCACCGCTTCGAGCACCTTCTCGGCACCTTCATAGCAGAGAAAGGCACCGCCCAGCATGAGCAGCGGCGTGACCGCCGCGGGAAGGAAATAACCAAGCAACAGGGCGATCGGCAGCAGAATCAGCAATTTGTTGCGCAGCGATCCGGCCGCGATCTTGCCGACGATCGGCAGTTCGCGCTTGGAGGCAAATCCGATGACGTAATTCGGCGTGACGGCTGCGTCGTCGATGACCACGCCAGCTGCCTTCGTGCCCGCCTTGGCGGCCTGGCCGGCGACGTCATCGAGCGAGGCTGCTGCCACCTTTGCAATCGCCGCGATGTCGTCGAGAAGGCCGATCAGTCCGACGCTCATCAAGACTATTCCTTCTTCGTTCGAGCGGGCGTTGCGAGCGACAGCATGTTCTTGCAACCGCCTGGCATTGGAACGAGGACGTCCTTAGTTCTCCTCGCCGCTCGATCCCTCGCGCAGATCCGGCTTGTTCACGTCCTCCGGCAAGGCATGAGCGACCGGCTGTGCCGTGACCGCGATCTCCGGCCCGATCTCACGGCCGCGGCCACGGATCAGGCGTTCATAGGCGGAGATCAGGGTGACGTAGGGGCTGACCCAGATCCACCCGTCGCGTGTGAACACCTGCACATCGAAATGCAGATGCAGCGATGTTCCCGCGGGATGGTCGAGATAGTTCGAGATCACGCCGATCTTCTCGCCCTCGGTGACGATACGGCCGTTGAGCACGCCATCTGCGTTCATCGCGTGCGGATTCATGTGCATGTAGCGGAAACGGATATGCTCGGTGCGGCTGTTGACCTGAAGCGTCGCGGCCTGGTCCCTGGCTCCGCGGATCACGATGGCATCACGCACGGCGACGACGCCGCGCTGCTTGGGATCGCAGGGCTCGCGGCCTTCACCTGGCGGCGGGCAGTCGGCGGCGCGAATGTCCTCGCCCTGATGGCCGTAACCACCGCCGCATTGCCAAACCTCGAAGCTGCGCGACTCGCAGAAATTGTCGCGCCAGGGATAGGTGGTCAGACCTTCGTTCCTGTCGCGCCTGCCGTGGGATTGCGAACGCACGAAGGCGGGCGCCTTTTCGAGGGGAAAGCGGATCTGGGCATAGGCCATCATGTCGGGATGGCCGCCCTGCTTGCGGTAGCCGGTATTCGGGATGATGTCGCCGCTCGGCCGGTAGCTGAAGTCCGGTGAACGGTCCGCCGGCCGATCGAGGACGGTGGAGGCAATGTCCGTCAATGGCCGCATGCGCTGGCCGCCGGCGACACGCAGGGCCTTCAGGAAGCGCTCAGCGACGGGATAGGCTTCCTTGCAGGCGAGCCGGCGCGGCTTGGCGGCGCTGTCGAGACACTGGATCGACACGACATAGGCGACGCCGAAACGGGTGAAGGCGTAGCGGACATAGCCTTCCCGGATGAACCTGCGCAGGTCCGGGTAGATCGTCGCGAGCGGCTTGACCGGCTCGCCCTTGCCGCCCGCGGGATCGGCGATGTCGTAGATGAGCGCCGAGCCCGTGATCTGCACCTCGACGGGCCTTGCGTACGCCCGGCTCGGCATGCCGTCGCCGGCGCCCGGCTCGAGCGAGAAAGTCGCGCTGTAGCCGGCAGGACCGGCATCGAACATGTCGACGGGATTGAAGTCCGCCTGGTAGCGCGCGAGCGTGAGCGTCGCCGGCGCGCCGCTGCGCTGTGCCTCGAGATAGGCGGCGGCGTCGAACGGCAGCAGCACGGGCACGGGACTGCGGGTGATGCCGGTAAAAAATCGCGAGGAGACCGCGTTGAGCTGCACCAGTGCAGGCGTCGCGCGCGGATCGTAGCGCGGCACCGAACGGCGAGGTGCGAAGATGAAATCCTCCGCGACCCGGGGGCGGCTGTTGATCTCGGCGCGGAGCTGGTCGAGCGCTGCGCGCCAGTCGACGCGCAGAGCCGTGAGCGAGCGGCTGCGGAATTCGTCCGCAGCCAGCGGGGAGGCAATGAAGAGCGAAAGCGACGCCAGAAGGTGCGAGACGAAGCGGAAATTCTTCCCAACCACTGTCTCGCCCCCCGGCGCCAACTGCTGCGACCGCCCTGTTCCCCGTCAGTCCTTGGCGCGCTCGGCGTAGGAGCCGTCTTCGGTCATCACCACGACTCGGGTGCCGACCGTGATGTGCGGCGGCACGGTGGTTCGCACGCCGTTGGAGAGCACCGCCGGCTTGTAGGAGGAGGAGGCGGTCTGGCCCTTGGTCACTGGCTCAGTCTCGACCACTTCCAGCGTCACGCGCTGTGGCAGCGCGATTGCCACCGGGTTGGTGTCGTGCATGGACAGCTTGACCGTCATGCTCTCCTGCAGATACGCGGCGGCGTCGCCGACCACGTCCTTCGAGACCTGGACCTGATCGTAGGTCTCCGGGTTCATGAAGTGGTAGCCGTCGCCATCCTCATAGAGGTAGGTGTAGTTGCGCTCTTCGATCGTGGCCTTTTCGACCTGGTCGGTGGTCTTGTAGCGTTCCGAGATCTTTACCCCGTCCGAGATTCGGCGCATTTCGATCTGGCTGACCGGGGTACCCTTGCCGGGATGGATGTTCTCGGCGCTCACGACGACATAAAGCTTGCCGTCTTGCTCGATCACGTTGCCCTTGCGAATAGAACTGGCGATGACTCTCAAAGCTGTATTTCCTGCTTGCTTGGCCCGGCACCGGCCAGGACGTGGTCAAATTGATGGGGGACTTGGGGCCTCAAATCGGACCTTGGCGCCCGTTTCGGGCCGCAACATACTGATTTTGCCGGTGGATGCCAGCGTTTTGCTGAGACGCGGGGCGGTCGGTTAATGGCTGGGGACAAGCCCATCTCGCCGTTCTGGTCGCCCTCGCGGCACCTCGACCGGCGGCCGTTCCTGCAGGCCAGGGGCGCCGTGATCGGAGCTTTACGGGGCTTTTTCGCCGAACAGGGGTTTGTGGAGGTCGAAACCTCGGTTCTCCAGGTCTCGCCCGGCAATGAGACCCATCTGCACGCCCCCCGGACCGAGATCATGCGGCCCGACGGCAGCCGCGTCACCCGTTACTTGCGGACCTCGCCGGAATTCGCCTGCAAGAAGCTGCTGGCGGCAGGGGAGGCGCGGATTTTCGAGTTCGCCCGGGTGTTTCGGGATCGGGAACGGGGCGACCTGCATCTGCCCGAATTCACCATGCTGGAATGGTACCGGGCAAGCGCCCCCTATGATGCCATCATGGCCGATTGCGTCGTCGTCATCGCCCATGCGGCGCGGGCGACCGGCATCGGGACCTTCTCATTCCGCGGCCGCACCGCCGATCCTTTCGCCGAGCCCGAACTCCTGACGGTCGCGGGCGCCTTCGCGCGATTTGCCGGCATCGACCTGCTCTCGACAATCTCGGGCAGCGAGGGTAACCGTGCCGCGCTCGCCGCGGCCGCCGGCGGCAAGGTCCGCGTGGCCGGGGACGACACCTGGTCCGATATTTTCAGCAAGGTTCTGGTCGAGCATGTCGAGCCGCATCTGGGGCTGGGGCGTTTGACCATTCTGTTCGAATACCCATCTCCAGAGGCAGCGCTGGCACGGGTGAAGACTGGGGATCCCAGGGTCGCCGAACGTTTCGAGGTCTATGCCTGCGGCGTCGAGCTCGCCAATGGCTTCGGGGAACTGACCGATGCCGAGGAGCAGCGCAAACGCTTCATGGAATCGATGGCGGAGAAGCAGCGCCGCTACGGCGAGGCCTATCCGCTGGACGAGGACTTCCTGGCCGCCGTTGCGGCAATGCCGGAGGCGAGCGGCGTTGCGCTCGGCTTCGACCGGCTGGTGATGCTGGCAAGCGGCGCATCGCGAATTGATCAGGTGGTGTGGACGCCGCCTGCAAATGAGACGTTAAGCGAGCGATGACAAAAAGCAGTCTTGCACGGACATTGCGCGAGCCGGCCGAGCTCGTTGCTGAAGGCCTGGCGCCGGCCGCGGCGCTGCCTGCGCTCGAGCGGGTTGCTGCGCGCTATGCGGTCGCGATCACCCCGGCGCTAATCGAGCTGATCGACACGTCCGACCCCGCCGATCCCATCGCGCGTCAGTTCGTTCCGACGGCCGCGGAGCTGGAGATGCAGCCGGGGGAGCACGCCGATCCGATCGGCGATCACCCGCACTCGCCGGTGCAGGGCATCGTGCACCGCTATCCCGATCGCGTTCTGTTCAAGCTGGTTCACGTTTGCGCGGTCTATTGCCGCTTCTGCTTCCGCCGCGAGATGGTGGGGCCCGGCAAGGAGAACGCGCTGTCGGAGGACGCCTATCGTGCGGCGATCGATTACATCCGATCGCATCACGAGATCTGGGAGGTGATCCTGACCGGCGGCGATCCCCTGATGCTGTCGCCGCGGCGGTTGGGTGAGATCATGGCCGACCTCGCCGCCATCGATCACGTCAAGATCATCCGGCTTCACACCCGCGTACCCGTGGCCGAGCCCGCGCGCATCAGCGACGAGTTGGTTGCAGCGCTCAAGGTCGAGGGCGCGACCACCTGGGTCGCCTTACATGCCAACCACGCGCGCGAATTGACCGGGCCGGCGCGCGCCGCCTGCGCGCGGCTCGTCGATTCCGGAATCCCGCTGGTCAGCCAGTCCGTGCTCTTGCGCGGGATCAACGACAACATCGCCGCTCTGTCGGATTTGATGCGAGCTTTCGTCGAATGCAGGATCAAGCCTTATTATCTGCATCACGGCGATCTCGCGCCGGGCACTGCGCATCTGCGGACGACGCTGGCGGAGGGGCAGGAGTTGATGCGGCAGTTGCGCGGACGGGTGTCAGGGCTGTGTCAGCCGGACTATGTCATCGATCTTCCCGGCGGCGCGGGCAAATCGCCGGTGGGACCGAACTATGTGTTGGCGGAGCAAAATACCGCGGCCGGTGTACGTGAAGCGGAAACGAAAACGAGCTATCGTATCGTTGATTATTGCGGCGACGTTCATCTCTATCCGCCTGAGATCTGAGCGGTGAGAAGCGTCGGTTGGAGAATGGAGGATCGGAGATGAAGAAGATCATGCTGGCCGCATCGCTCGTGGTCTTGCTGGGCGGCCCGGGGATTGCGCAGACCGGGGCCAAGGGATCGCCATCGAGTGGCGCGACCTCGGGATCGCTGCCGCCGGCGCCGGTCGGTCATCGCCAGCCGCGCGTCTCGGACGTGCCGAACGAGAAGAATTTGACCGATCCGAACGATCCACTGAGCAAGGAAAACCAAGCCCTCGACAAGAAGATCAAGAGCATCTGCCGCGGCTGCTGATGAGCGTACCTCTCCCCGACGGGGAGAGGTACCGAGCCTTGACACTTCGTCAGCCTCTCCTACGCCGACCGCTCGTGCAGTCCGGCGCGGCGGGTGTTGCGGCGGACCTCGACTGCGTCGGCGAGCTGCTCGAGCACGGTTGCCGTGGTCGCCCAGTCGATGCAGCCATCGGTGATGCTCTGGCCGTAGGCGAGCGGTTTGCCAGGCACCACGTCCTGGCGACCGGCGACGAAATTGCTCTCGATCATCACGCCCATGATGCGATTCTCGCCGCCGGCGATCTGACCGGCGATGTCGGCCGTGACCAGCGGCTGGTTCTCCGGCTTCTTGCTCGAATTGGCGTGACTCGCATCGACCATCACGAGCGGCGCGACGCCGGATCTGGTCAGCTCGTTGCAGGCGGCCGCGACACTGGCCGCGTCATAGTTCGGCTCAGCTCCACCGCGCAGGATGATGTGACAGTCCTCGTTGCCGGCGGTCGAGGCGATCGCCGAGCGGCCGAGTTTTGTGACAGCCATGAAATGATGCGGATGCGAGGCCGATTTCACCGCATCGGCGGCAATGCGAACATTGCCGTCGGTCCCGTTCTTGAAGCCGACGGGACACGACAGCCCCGAAGCCAGCTCGCGGTGGATCTGACTCTCGGTCGTGCGCGCGCCGATCGCGGCCCAGGACACGAGGTCGGCGATGTATTGCGGCGTCGTCATGTCGAGGAATTCGGTGCCGGCGGGCAGGCCGAGATTATTCACCGCCGACAGTACGTTGCGCGCCAGCCGCAGACCCTTGTTAATGTCGAAGCTGCCGTCGAGATCGGGATCGTTGATCAGGCCCTTCCAGCCGACCGTGGTGCGCGGCTTCTCGAAATAGACCCGCATCACGATCTCGAGCTGATCGGCGAGATCCTCGCGCAACTTCGCGAGGCGCTCGGCGTAATCGAGCGCGGCCCTGGGATCATGCACCGAGCAGGGGCCGACCACGACCAGAAGGCGGTCGTCCTGGCTGTTAAGGATGGCGTGGATGGCGTTGCGCGCGGCCATCACCACGCGGGTGGCGGTGAGCGTGCGCGGGACCTCCCGCATCACCTCTTCCGGGGTGCTCAGTTCTTTCAGTTCGCGGATGCGAAGATCGTCGGTCGTGCTCAGCACGGCGGGCTCCTGTCGTTTTGAGAACCTGCCGGCCAACAAAAAAGCCGCCAGGTCTGGCGGCTTGTTCGGACGTTTGCTGCAATATTTCAGATTGAGCGCGATCCTCCTGCCGCCAGCGAGCTGTCGTAGCTAAAGTACCAAAAATAGCTGGCGGCGACGGTGATCATGGCAGGCCATATAGCGCGCCAATGGCACCTTGTCACCCCCCAATCGGCGACGCGGGCGACGAGGCGGGTCAGGTGTTGCTATTGCGCGCCGCCAGCGCCATGCCGATCAGGCTGGCGCCGCCGAACAGCAGGTTGATACCGACGAGGATGCCGATCGCCCATTCCGCCGAGCTCGGCAGGCCCGTGATCACCATGAACGAGATCGCGATGTCGAGGAGGCCCGAGATCAGCAGCCACGACCAGCGGCTGCTCAACTCGCGGCGGTGCTCCAGCGCGTACATAATGGTGGCGACGCCCTCGGCGAGGAAGTAGGCGCCAAGCACGATGGTGAGCGTCAGCACGGCCTGCATCGGCCGGGCGAGCAGCAGCATGCCGGCGAGCACGGCGAGCGCCGCCGAGACCAGCGACCACCAGAAGCCCGGCATGCTGCGCGCCCAATAGGTCACGATCAGCCCGCCTATGCCGCTGATCAGGAACATCCAGCCGAGGAAGATCGCAATCGCAAGGCTCGCGAGCGGCGGCAGGATCAGGGCGGCGAGGCCGAGCACGGCAAGCAGGATGCCTTCGAACAGGAAGGCCTTCCAATGCGCCTTGACCGTCCGGTTCATGACGGATTGCAGCCGTGAAAAATCCTCAGGCGATGTCATCGGCAGGCTCCAGATCGGGAGGGTCAGCGCTCAATCTAATCTAGGCGCGGTGCGCTCGCCATCCCGCAAGGCTCACCCGCCCCCGGGCGCCGAGGAAAAGCCCTCCGCGCTGGTGCGGATGCGGTTGCGGCCGAGAATGTAGATGGCCGTTGTGACAATCAGAAGTGCAAGGCCGAGCAGGATCGAGACGAAGCCGATCGGGATCAGGGCCAGCGTCAGATTGCGCTCGGGGTTGATGAGCCAGTGATGGATCGAGGTCAGCACGAAGGCGAGCCCGATGAAGCCGAAGCCGCCGCCGGCAAGCAGCAGCGCCCACATCCGGCGGAGCTGGCTGAGCCGCTCGCGCGCGACATCGGTCCGGGGGGCATGGTGGCGGGCGACGCGCCGGACCAGGCGGATCGCGAAGGCGATCGAGCTGAATCCGATCAACAGGCTCGCGGCGCCGAGCCAGATCCGCAGCGTCGGATCGAGGTCCGGCATGCGCTGGAGGGTGAGCAGGGGGAAATCGAAGGCCGAATGCAGCGCGAGCGGGCCGGCCAGCAACAGGAGGCGGCTGGAGAGCCGGGCCCAGTCGCGGTGGTGGCGGTTGGCGCCGAGCGCGGTGCCGGCGCGCGCGATCGTCAGGTAGGCGCCCGCGATGATGCCGAGCGCGCCGTGGAACGGCACGGTCAGCACGCTGCGCAAGGCGGCCAGCGAGCGCCACATCTCGGCGTGCTGAACCAGATAGGCCAGATTCTCGTAAGCGGCGAAGCCGAGGCCGACCGCGGCGCCGTAGACCACGGTGTCCATCGGATTGGCAAAGGTCCGTCGCTTGGTCGAGGAGACCAGGACGATGGCGATCACCTTGACCGCTTCCTCCGGCAGCGCGACGCCGAAGATCGAATGCATAGCCAGCGCCGCCCAGGGATCGTCTGGGGCTGCGACCATCTTGGCAAAGGGGGCCCGGGCAAGGCCGAGCAGGGAGATGCTGGCCGCCCCCAACAGGAAGGCGGTCCAGACCTGGGTGGGCGGGCCAGGGCGCTCTTCAGCGGCGATGACGAGCCACAGCATCAGCAGCGCCGGGGCGACGGCGGCAGTTCCGATGACGGTGGGCAACGCTTCAATCAGGTACATCGGCGCCGAAAATAGGTTCCCTTGGTCCGCTTATCTACATTCACCGATGCGACCATGTGTCATGTGCTCGCTATCGGCTCGCTTAACGAGCGCGGCAGCTTCCATTCATCGGTCTTCGCCCGCAAAGCTGTAGAGTACAAGCGCAATCAACGACATGATGGAGCCTGTTCGTCATCCGTGGTAACGGTCTCGCTGTCCGGCTCAAGATGCGATTGGCAAGTCAGATCAAGGGAATGCGCAGATTTTCTCGATTCACTGCGCAGCTGTCTCGGCATGTTCTGGCGAAGCGACGGGACGGCTTCTGCCGGGCAGCGCGTGCGCGACTGACCGGCTAATCGCGCTCCGTTGTGCGCCCAAGGGGCGGCGGCACGATCCGGCGCGTGCGCACCTGCTCCAGCTCCCAGAAGACGCGGACCAGACATGTGCCGAGACAGAGCACGATAAGCAACAGCAGGAAGGTTTGGTCGACGGCGGGGATGTGCATCATGGCGATGATAAAGCAACGGCCATGCCATGCGTTCCCGCAACGGCCGGCGCCTTCGCCGTCAATGGGTGGTGAACGGCGGCGGCGCGTCGGGGGCGATGTCGAAAGCGCCGAGATGGAATTCCTCGCCAGGGGACGCGTCGGACTCGACGGGTTGCGCCAGCAACGTGAAGGCGGCCCGGGGGTAGAGCTTCCAGATCTCGAGATCGCCGGCGGTGATGGTGAGCCAGCCGAACGTGTACATGTAGCGTCCGGGCTCGGTGACCCGGCCGACCCTGTCCCAGGTGATCTTGTTGACTGGCATCCGGTCCCCCGATCGCAAGTCCGCAAATGAAGTCCGGCGCGAGGCCCGGACCGACAAAAGCTGATCCCGCAATGGGGCCGCGATAGGGCAGCGATGCGGAGGCAAGACGGCCGGTCCGGCTCAGGCCGACTGCTGCAGCGGCGAGCGCACAACGAGGCGGACGAGGTCGTCCCGGGACTGCTTTTCGGCGAATTTGACCGCAAAGCCGTGGTCGAATTTGCGGATGACCCGCCCGACGCAGGCGCCGACGGCAAGCGCCGTTCCCACCGGTGGATCGTACTCGCAGGATATCGCGACCCCCGCAGTGGAGACGTCGATGATGAAGCAGGGATGGATGCTGCCGTCGGCGAGCGTCAGGACAGTGTGCGAGACCTGCGGGACGAAACGCGCGTCGCGCCGCAATTCCTTGATGCTGTCGTCCTTCTGCTTCTTTTCGAGCCAGGTGAGCTTTTCCGACATCCAGGCGCGCCGCGCCCGGGTCATGTCGAGCTCCATCAGGAAGCCTGATTTCAGCGTCGCGCTGATGGTGCACTGGAATTCGCCGAAATCCTGGAAGTAGGAGGTCAGGCGGTCACCGACCTTGCCGACAACGGGCACGTCCACGATCATGCGGAAGGGCGAGACGCGTTTGGTGCGGCAGGCAAAGCTGCGCAGCTTGCCCTCGCAATCGTACCAGCGCGACAGCGAGTAGCTGCCGTTCACGGTGAGGTCCACTGCACGCTGCCTGAGGAACTCTGCGACGGACATGAGCTGCCAATGATGTTCGGGGATCGCTTCCGTAGTTTCACGGTAGCGGTGAACTTCTAAGCAAATGATACTGTCGCTCAAAAGCGGGGGTAAATCTCCGGTTAATGCCGGCCTCGGTCGCGTCGCGAAAAGCGCGGCATAAGGTCCCGTTTTGCTGCGGGCCAGCTCACAACGTCGTCATTGAGGAAGCGGTGGGCGCAACCGCGCGACGCGATGTCTAATGAAATCCGACCGAACCAGAATGCGAAGCGCTTGACGATGTCTTCGCCGATCGTTGCGGGCTCGAGGCGGATACTGATCCCTGCCAGCGCGCTTTCAATGCGCCTGCCGTCGGTCAGAAAGACGAACGCGCCGAGATAGAGAGGAATGCGCGACGGGAAAAGCAGGGAGAGGATGCGGAATTAGGATCGCGTGGCCGCTGGCATCGCCGATCAGATCCCGGGCGCTCCGGTCTGACGGCACTGGCGCTCCCTAGCGGAATCGAACCGCTCTCTCCACCGTGAAAGGGTGGCGTCCTAACCGATAGACGAAGGGAGCAAACGCAGGGCCCCGCCGTTTTTGCCGGCACGGCCACTGGCCGGCCGAAGAGGGCCCGGCGGCTTGCAGCGGGCGAACGTATAGTGGCCTTTCTGCCTCCGGGCAAGCCGTTCGGGACCGGTCTTTTGCCCCCGGTGGACAGCGCCGGCCGGGGGATGATCAGGGGGCGATTTCAACGGTTTCTTAGGGTTCCCTGAGTAGCGCTGGAGCGGGAGATCTCTCGCCAATGCCACTGCCGAAAAAGCGCGCAGCCCGAAAGCTGCTGTCGCAGCACGCCTGGATCACGCTCGACGGCGGCTTCGCCGCGCGGCATTGCCTGGTCCAGGACATCTCCGACTCCGGCGCCAAGATCACGATGGACGAGGACGCGAGCCAGCTCCCGGGCGTGATCCGGCTCGCCTTCGCACGCGATGCGCGCACCGGGCGGAGCTGCCAGGTGGTGTGGCGCCGCGGCAAATCGGCCGGCATCAAGTTCATCTGATCGCGCGCGCGGGCCGCGCCCATTGGCATGCGATGCCCGTTTCGGGGTAGAACGCGGCCATGCCTACGAAGCTCTTCATCGTGATCCCGTTGCTCGCCACATCCGCCGCCGCCGCGGAGGCGCTGCGTCTGCCGCCTGCCGAGCGGCCCCAGGCGGGCACGACCGTGCCGCTGAAGGGCGCGGCCGGCAAGGCACGGGCGGGGTCCTGCACCACCTACGGCCCGCGCTTCGTCATGGTCGAGGGCACCGGGACCTGCGTGAAGATCGGCGGCTCGATCGGCATCGACACCACCGTCAGGCGCTGAAGGCCGATGCCGCCGGATCTGCTGCGCCTCGACCTCATCGTTCCCGTCTTGATGTATTGCGCGCTGCTGTGGTGGGTCGGCCGCGGCCTCAGCTGGACGGCACGGCTGGCGACCGCTGTGGTGACGCTGGTGCTGATCATCTGCGTGCTGCTGGTCGAGCGCGGCTGGCGCTAGGCCAAGAAACAAAAACGCGAAAACAACCCCATGCACCGTAGCGTCAAGTCAAAAAGTTGCCGCCGGAGGCGTGCGCCAAAACGCCGATTCCTCGTGCTCTCACCGCAGCCTAGGCGGCGCCGCCGGCTCACGACATCGGCGGTGCGACATATTGCGCAAATCCGGGCCGTTTGCCGAGCTCGGCGAGCCAGCGCGTCAGGTGCGGCTGCGCCGGCCGGCTGATGCCCTCGACCCCGAGCCAGCGCCGCGCATAGGCGCCGAGCGCGATGTCGGCGAGCGTGAACGCATCGCCCTCCATGAAGCGGCGCGAGGAGAGCAGGCGGTCGGCGATCGCCCAGACCTCTGCGGCGGCGTCGGCATCGCGCTGCACCTGGATCATGTCGCGCTCGGCGGGCGCCGTGCGCACGATGCCCCAGAACACCGGGCGGTCGACCGGCTGCACCGTCGACAGCGTCCAGTCGAGCCAGCGATCGATCGAGGCGCGTTGCTTCGGCGCTTCGGGATAGATCGGCGTGCCGTGGCCATGCGCGAGGCAGAGATAGCGCAGAATCGAATTGGATTCCCACAGCACGAAATCGCCCTCGACCAGGGTCGGGATCCGCGCATTGGGATTCATCGCCAGATACTCGGCCTCGCGCGTCCTGCCGTAGCTCATGCCGGCGTCGATGCGCTCGTAAGCGAGGCCGAGCTCGGTGAGGCACCACAGCACTTTCTGCACGTTGACCGAATTGGCGCGGCCCCAGATTGTCAGCTTGGCGTCGGGCATCAGGCGTCTCCCCGCGGTGTTGTCGCTTGTCGCGGGTGATAGCGGAATTTGCCGAAACGCGCGATGTGCGATTGCGGCGCGCCTCTCATGCAAAAAGCTCCGCACGCGGCGGAGCTTTCATTGCAACGTCGAACCTGTCGCTCAGCGGCCGAAGAACAGCCACAACAGAATGATCACCGGGATCGGCACGCCAAGCAGCCACAGCAGAATTCCGCGTCCCATAATTTCCTCCTCCAATCGCATTGTCGGAGGGTGAACGCGGGCGGTGAGGCCTTGTTCCAGCGGCTGGAGCCTACCAATGACCGGTGTTGGGCATCGACGCCCAGGGCTCCTGCGGCGGCTTCGGATCGCCCTTTTGGAGCAGCTCGATCGAGTGCAGGTCCGGCGAGCGGACGAAGGCCATGTTGCCGTCGCGCGGCGGCCGGTTGATGATGACGCCGGCCTTTTGCAGCTTCTCGCAGGTGGCGTAGATATCGTCGACCTCGTAGGCGAGATGGCCGAAGAAGCGATCCTCGCCGTACTTCTCCTCGTCCCAATTGTAGGTGAGCTCGACCAGCGGCGCCCCGCGCGTCGGCGGCTGCTTCTTCAGCGCTTCGAGGTCGTCCGCCGAGCACAAGAAGACCAGCGTGAACCGCCCCTTGTCGTTCTCGATCCGCCGCACCTCCTTCAAGCCCAGCGCATCCTGGTAGAACTTGAGCGCGACATCGAGATTGCGCACGCGCAGCATGGTGTGGAGGTATCGCATGTTTCTTTTTCCTTCTCAGAGCCTTGTAGGAATTTCCGCCCGTTTCGGCACGACGGCGCAACAAATAGCAGCAAAATCCGTCACGGTGCAGGGGGTGCGCGACAATTGCGTGCCGCCTTATGTCCTAGCGCTCTCAATTGCGTGAGGTTTTCCTGGACTCAAGAGATCTCATGCGGCTCGATTCCATCGCCATCCAATAGTTCGCCCAGCGGCGTGCTCTGCTTGCTTAACCCGAATTGGCAATGTCGCGCGTGATGTTCAGAACGCGAACCAAGCTAGCACCGCGATGACGGGGAGAACCGCCACACCGAAAAGCAACAAAGGTGCGGGTTCATTGCCTGTGCGATCACTCATGTCGATCTCCTGAAGAAAAGCCCTGCGGCGGCGCCGCCACAGGCTTTCAGCGCCGATATGCGGGGAAGCATGCCGGCACGGCTTTTCACTGAATTCCGGCTTGTCGAACTCGTTCCTGTGGCCGCTGCGGCGAGACCCTTACTGCGCCTATTTTCAGCCGTGTCTAAGTTCACGCCCTCGCGTGGAGAGGCAAATCCTGGTTCTTGGGCTTCGGCTTCCTGCTGGGCGCGTCCTCAAGCCGGGCTAAGCGCGGCCGTAGCCCGTAGGATGGGTTGAGCTCTTGCGAAACCCATCGCTCTTGCTGCTTACTCGCGGCATGCCCGCGGACTGTCGCACTCGTTCCTGAGGTGAGGGAGCGATGACGTTGAGATCGCATTGGAGGCTTCTTCATCGCCAATCTGGCGCAGCGGAAGCTGACGTTGCGGACGGGTTATGTCGGACGTACGGAGGGCGGCGATCGAGAAGAGATGGGTTTCGCAAGGGGCTCAACCCATCCTAAGCACCGCGCACACCCCCTACTTGCACTCAAAGCTCGCCGCGCTCTCCGGATCGCCTTGGCCCTTGTAGTGCGCATGTTGCGGATAGGCGCAAAGCGGCCGACTGCGGCCGGGAAAGGCTGGTCCCGTCGCGACCACCAGATCGGGCGCCTTGCCGTCTTCGACCCAGTTCACGACGGCGGTGAGCAAATCGAAACGATCGAGCGTGGCGCCGCTCGAGCAGTGGCCCATGCCTGGCACCAGGAAAGCCCGGCTCGATGTCTCCCGCACCAATTCCATGCCGCCGGAATCCGCCGCCATGCGCTCATAGTAATTCACGGTGTCGAGCGCCGAGAACCAGGGATCGCTGACACCGTGGTAAAACAGCAGCTTGCCGCCATGGCCGAAGTAGCTCGAAAGGTTGGTCCAGTAGGCGGTGTTGGTGAGGCGATCCATCCCGCTCGCGTTGACCCGGTCTTCGAGCTGATCGACGTTGATGCTTTCCCAAACAGGGGGGCCCACCGGACTGCGTGCGCCAGTGGTCAGGATGCCGGGAATGGCAACGCCTTCGGCTGCGACGCCGCTGTCCCACGGGAACGGCGGATAGACCTGCGCGCCGCGTGAATTCTTCGGTCCAGCGAAAGCTTTCTTCAAGGCGTCGACCTGCGGCGGCGCCAGGCAAGAATCCGTCTTGTTATCTGTCTTGTCGCCGTTGCAGGTGAGGACCGCGGGATCAAATTGACAGGCCTTGCTGTCGAAGATCAGGCCATCCTTGACGCCGTCCTTGGCGTCGCAGGCATCGAGGATCGCGTTCGCAATCAGCTTTCGCTCGCCTGCGGAAAAAGTCTTGGCGGGCTCCGGCTTGCCGGACGCATCTTTCGGCGCGATCTGGCTGAAGGCAGCGTTGGCCCAGGCGAGGCCGATGTTGGAATTGCCGGTGCGCATCGCAGGCGCGCCGGCGACGATGCCGTCGAATTGTTCGGGATAGCGCGCCGACGCCAGCATGCCTTCGCGGCCCCCGGTCGAGCACCCCGTGAAATAGGAACGTTTTGCGGGCTGGCCATAATAATGCGCGACGATCGCCTTGGCGGCCATCGTCACCTTGCCGAGCGATGCATTGGCGAAGTTGAGCGCGGCTTCCTGGTCCTTCAGGAACGAGGCATCGAACACCGCGCCCTGATGACCGCTATCGGTCGAGACCACGGCAAAGCCGCGCGCCAACGCCGGCACCTCGCCGGCCGCCTGGTAACCCAGCGGCGGCCGGATCGAGCCGTTCAAACCGCCGCCGCCCTGAAACAAAAACCGGCCGTTCCAGCGATCGGGCAGGGCAACGGCAAAGCCGATCGCGTAGGACTTGCCCTCGACCCCCACGCGCTGATCGATCACGCCATCCGCGCGGCAGTTCGGCGGCAGCGCCACCGATACGGTGGCCGGCGCCGGCGGCGACGGCTGCACGGTTCCCGGCGGCGCCTCCGGCACCATTTCGGCCTTGGTGACTGTTGCCGTCGATCCCGGCATTGTCCAGCCGGTCAAGTCAGCGCATTTGAGCGCAGGTGGTATGTTGGCTGAATCGTCGGCGCTTGCCGGCGAGATCGCAATGACCATGATGGCTGCGACTGGAGCCAGGCAAGCCATGGCACCATCAAGCGCCAGATTTCTCTTTCCCTGCATCGTTCTTCCCTGCCGTTTTTTGATTTTACTGTGGTGCACGCAGCTCACCCTGGCCCCGGACGATCTGGTGCACCGATACTGCAACTATCTTGTGTTATTCGGGAGGTGCAGTCCAGCGGCGCAAGCTTTCAACCGCTACCGGCCTTCGCGCTTGCCGATGACGCCGATCGAATAGGACGGCGAATGCTACGCCGCCTGCAGACGTCGGTTACAGCAAGGGCTCAACCCATCTTACGCACCGCATCACGTCCGAAGCAGGGCCGCCATCTCTTTCCAATGATAGATTCGAACCTTCTCCGTTTGGTGCCGCGCAGCTTTGGCGATGGCGTGCGCGATGTCGTTCCCGGTGAGGCCGCGATACCGGTCGGCCGGACCGACGAGCAGCGGATTGAGCACGCTCCATAACGCGATGATGAGGCGTTCACGCGGGCGGTCTTCGTCGCGCGCGCCGAGGATCATCGACGGGCGGAAAATATGCGTGTGCTCGAAATCGAGCGCGAGAATGTCCTGCTCCACCTCGCCCTTGGTCCTGAGATAGAACACGCTGGAAGCGGCGTTAGCGCCGACGGCCGTGACCAGAAACACCGACCGTGCGCCGTTCGCCCTGGCGATCTCGGCCGCGAGCAGCGGATAGTCATGATCGATCTTGTAGTACTCGGCCTCCTCAGGCGTGTGCTTGCGCGTCGTCCCCAGCGCAATGAAGATCTCGTCCGCAACCAATTGCGGCTTGAGTGCGGGCAGGGACGCGAGATCGCCGATCAGCACTGGGAGCTTCGGATGGCTCACCGTCAGCGGCTTGCGGGCCACCGCCACCACCCGCGAATAGTCCGGACTGTCCAACAGGTCGCGTAGCAGATGCGAGCCGATGAAGCCGGTTGCGCCGAAGACCAATGCGGTTTTCATTCAAGCCCGGTTTTGTGCTGATTGCGTGATCGCTTGTAGACACCGCGATGACCGGCTGATGAACCCCGCCAGAGGTGGCGCCGACCAAAGGCCATGGTCGCATTCCTTGCAGAGCTTTTGCTCGATCTCGTCAGAGCCCTCGTGGGCAGCTGGCTGAGACAGGCTGCGGTGGCCATCTGTGCGTGGCTCGATACGATGATTCACGGCCGCACTGCACGCATTGTCGTCGGCCTTCTTCTCGGGATCGCCGCCTTTTTCCTCGTGCCTGCGATCACCGGCTTGCTGGGTCTTTGATGCACTCCGTGCGGACCCAACTCGTCGTCGCATTGGCCGTGGGGGCCGCGGGCAGATTGGCTGGGCCCTGATAGCAGCTAGTGCGGGAGCGATTGTGCTATTGTGCGCGGCTAACCCCATCGACCGTGCCACTCCCTCACGCCGTCTCCTCGTCACCCTTCGCAACGATCTCGACTTCGAAATAGCCCATGTCGCGGAGCTCGGCGGCCTTTTTCTCGGCCGCTTCCCTTGTGTCTCTCTTCAAGATGATCTGGCCCGCTCCGTCGCGGGCACAAACGAAATAAGGCATTCTCGATTCCCAATTTCGTTTGCATACGCACGGAGCCGAGTTCCGGCAATCGGACGGCTCACTGCTCCAACCCGGCCTTTTGCCGCATCTTGTCGATCAGCTCCGAGGCTTCGGCCTTGGTCAGCTCGCCCTCGGGCGGGCTCTCGTGCGCCTGCTCGGCGAGGGTCTTGAGATAGGATTCCTGGGCTCCGGTCATCGGGTCGTCGCCGGAAACCCAGTCCTTCGGGTCCTTCTGGGTGTTGTCGGCCATTGCAAATCTCCTTTTCCGCTTTCCGTAGAACGTCGGACTCGACTCTTCGTTCCGTTTTTGTTCTCATGCTGTCATATCTAGAATTCGCGAGGCGGAACAATGCCGGACCTGGACTTTCTCAGGCGGGAAATCGAACGGATGCGCATCCAGATGGGCAGGCAGAGGAAGGAGATCCTCCAGCTGCAACGGGCGGGGATCGGCACAGCCTCGGCCGAAGCGCTGCTGTCGCGGATGGAGGCGAAGGTCGAGAGCCTGTGCGCGGAGCGCGACGCGTTGAAGGCAGCAGAGCCGCGCCAGACCAAGGGCAGGGTGCTCGGCGGGAGGACGTGGTGAGCAGGCGGTGGTTCGACGACGAGCGAGAGCTGTCGCCCTTCCTGACCGCGCTCGAGGACGTTCGTCGGCGGGCGACGCGGGAAGGCTGGTGCTATGCCCACGTCCAGGCCATCATCGTCGCCATCGACCAGTACGCGGAAGCCGCGACCGGCAACCGCGAGTATTTCCTGAACAAGCCGGTCTCGATCGGTGACAGCCGGAAGGCCGGGGATGTTCGGTGAGGGGCTGTCGGCTTTGCCGCCGAACCTCGGCGCTGCGCTGGGATCATGGATCCCGCGCGGGATCGTCAACCAGCTCCGGGACTAAGCGCGATGCGATCTAGATGAATCGTCAATCGCGCTTAAGCTTGTCGTTTGCGCATGATGTTTCCGGAACACCGCTTCGTACTTTGCGCTAACGCGGCCCTGCGGGTCCGGATCATGCTTTAGCCGTCATCGGAGGAGTGAGGCGGCCTAAACATGAGATGGCCGCGCCGTTCCATGGGAAGCGACGCGGCCAAAGGTAAGCTGTGCAGAAGGCGTGGCCTACTTCATGTTGCTGCGAGCCTTGGTGCCGCCCTGGTCGCTGCCCGGGTCGGAGCCGCCCTGACCGGAGGCATCGGGCCTCATCATTCCGCCCCTGCTCATGCCGTCATTGCTCATGCCGCAAAGCCAACGGGAGCGCGGAAGGCATGTTCCAGAGGAGGCGTTCAGGAGGACGATATTCGTAGAGCAGGTTCCAACGCGAGCGCAACGCGATGAGAATGAAGCGTCATCGCGCCGCGGGGCGTTGTGAGATCCGGCTTAGGCTTAGGCCGCCATCCGTTGTGCGACCGGGGCCGTCAGCAGCTTGAGCGCTTGTGCATGTTGCAGGTCGGGGACTGCAACGGCCGTATGACTGTAGAGTGCATGGCTCCGTGATCTTGCAATCTCGTCCAGGATCTGGCCGCCCTTGATGACGTGCAGGCCCATGCCCTCGGCGGTGGGGAAGATCGCCAGCACCACGTCATAGGCCGCGATGACGGCTCTGAGCGCTTCGGCCTTGTCTTCGGCGAGTTCAACGAAGACACGAACATCGGCTGCGAGTTCACGCAGCTCGTCAAAATCCAGCACTGTGGGGATACTCCAACGCAACGAGACTGCATGGAGCTTGGCGGCGTTGGGTTACTGAAGTGTCAACAAGCCGGCCGAAGACACAAGTTTCACGACGAGGTGACTCTAAAGCGCGATGAGATTCAGACCAATCATCATCGCGCTTTAGATTGTGCATGATTGTTCCGAAAATCGCTTCGCAGCTTGCGCTAACGCGGCCCTCCGGATCATGCTTTAGCGCTTTGCTTCGTCCTTGCGGAGCCGGGCCTCCGCCGCCTCGTCCATAAGATTCAAGGCGCGGCCATCGTAGCCCAGCTTGAACCCGCGCCCGACGATCCATGTCCACCCATCCCGGTCCTTGATGGCTTGCGCATTGAACTGCTCGGAGATCGATTGGACGGCAGCTTCCTGCGATCCCGGCTTGTTCAGTGTCGCGCTGACACGCCAGATCGGATGCCTCGCGTCGGCCGCGTCGCTCTCGACCAAGACCTTGGCGCCGTTGATGTCGCATTCGAGGGTGTACGAGCCGGGGCCCTGGCGGCAGAGATAATGGCGTTGACTGACGAGCTTGCTGGTCTCGTCAGATGTCATGCCGGGCGAGAAGCCGAAGATGTCGGACTTCTTGACGAGGGCGAGGGACGCCGGCTTCAGGAAGCTCGGCTGGATCGCAACGAGGGCTGCAACGGCAACGACGATCAAACCTGCGACGACGATAGCGACCTTCATGAGCTCCCCGCGAGAAACCTTGTCGCGGCTTATAGCAGCCGCGGGCGTTCTGCCAGGCACGCAAAAGCGAAAACCCCGCCTGGGGGAAGCGGGGCTCTCTGGTGGGTGAAGCTTAGGGACTTCGTTGATAAGACGCGCCAGCGGCGAAATGGTTCAAACGAAATTGCAAGCCCCTACAGCGTCTTTCACAGGAAGTCGGGAACCCGGCAGAACCCAAGCTTGCGTTTTCGGCCTCGATGGGTTCTAAGCCCCGTCACTTCATGGCCTCTGGCATGACATCAGCAGCGCGTCCCCCGCGCTTCAGGCCGCGGGCAAGCAGATGCTCGCGCGCACACAAGGAATTCAGACATGGCGAAGATGACGAAAACCCAATTGATTGATGCAATTGCCGAGGGCACGCAGCTTTCGAAGAACGACGTGAAGTCGGTGATCGAGTACATGGCGACGGTCGGCTACAAGGAGCTCAACGAGTCCGGCGAGTTCGTCATCCCCGGCTTCGTGAAGATGTCGGTCGTGAACAAGCCGGCGACCGAGGCCCGCATGGGCATCAATCCCTTCACCAAAGAGCCGATGCAGTTTGCGGCCAAGCCCGCGAGCAAGTCGGTGAAGGCCTCGCCGCTGAAGGTGGCCAAGGACGCCGTCTGACGCGCCAGCGACCTCGTTGCGGCTAACACCCTCGCAAGACGGCGCAACCATCAAGGGCTGAACACAAGGTGGTGCTCGGCAACCGCGATGCCGAACATCACCACGACGATCAGGACAAGCCACAGAGAGCTGCGGCCGGCCTGTCCGGGCGCGCTCTGCGGCTTTCCGCAAGCCGGGCAGACCGCAAGTCCGATCGGGATGTCGGTCTCACAGAACTCGCAGATCAATTGCTACCTCGAAGGCAAGGACGCGGTGCGCGTCTCGGCAACTGCCGCATCGCGCGGTGGGCAGCACCGTTTTGGCGGATCAATGCGACGAAGCGAAAGTTCGTTCCCGAGCGCCACGACTGCGCCGGCCGCGAGCTGCGGCGATGAAAAACCCCGCGCTTTCGCACGGGGCTCTTCTGGCCGGCGGCGTTGGGATTTCAGCGCCTGGCCGCCAGCCGTAGTGCTAACTTAAAGTTGAAAATCCAAAAAGCAACAGCGCCGCGGTGACGGAGTATGATCGTCGATCGCGGCGCTGCCATATGACTGGGCGCTGAAATCCCCAGCTTCCATGGGTGCGCGCTGCGCCGAAAAGGTTCAACGACGTGCAAGGGAAATTGCGCGCGAGGGGCTGGACTTTTTGTTCTCATTTTGTTCTAGTGAGCCTGCCTTGGTGGATCGCTTGGGAGGTGACTCATGACCGTCGAAAAACAGCGCGAAGTGATCAGGCTGTGGAACGAGCTCAGGAAGCTGGAGGGCCCGGCCGCAGAAGAGCTCCGCATTCAGATCCTGGAATGCTTCTCGAAAGAGGAGAAAGCGAAACGGGCGGCTTGATTCGTGTTGGCGGACGCGACACGCGATCCGCCACCGGCAAGCGCGGCCTCCGTCAGGTGGTCCGCGCTTGATGGGACCTTGCAGCGTGCGCGGAGGCGACAACATGCCGACCTGGAGTTCGCCCTGGCAGGTGTCGTGGTACCCCGCGAACATTCGCTCCTGATGGCTCGTATACGAACATGTGGGAACGAAAATGTGCCGTCGGCGTTCGGCCTGCATGACGTGCCCCCGATGCGCCAAGCCGATGATGGCGAATTCCGCCAACAGTTTTCGATGCGAACCTTGCCGCGAGATCGTGATCGTGTTTGCGGGCGTCTCGAAGTTCCTACCGTCGATGATTATGCCGACGCCGGCGATGAGCCCCGCCGCAACAGACATCACCTCGCACGCTTTCATCGATCGTTAGGAATCGCTTCGCGCTGATTTTCGCGACTCCGATTCGTTCTTCGAGAACGAAATGGAGTCGGATGCAGAACAAGCTGGGTCCGCTCGGCGGTGCTGCGATCACGCGTGTCAGAACGAGACAGCGTGAGGTCTCGCACAGTCACCTTCGCGTCTCCTTCGTAAGAAGTGAGGCGAGGGAGAGCGACATGGACGCGTCCTGGTCTCACGTCGAGATCGCAAAAGTGTTCGGCATCCGCGCTTGCGCAAAGGCAGGCCTTCGGTGCCGCAATGCCCCGCCGGCCTCGACGGCTCCTGATGCACCTCTTCCGATGTGCCGTCGTCTGATGCGCCATGATCGGATCGTCGTGCGTGCGACCTGCACGTTTTGTTAAGAGCTGCTCCGCGCCGATTTCTTCGATTCCGATTCGTTCTTCGAGAACGAAATGGTGTCGAAGCTGGAACAAAGCCGGTCGGCAAAGCCGCGAGCCGTCGCAGCCGGGCTCGGCGCGATAGAGACAGCGGCTCGCCGCGGTGGGAGGCGCTCGGCAAACTCCTAACGATCCTTTGCCCGAAAGCCGATAACCCTATTCGGTTAGGTTAAAAGCCCAATCGCGTTGCACCTGCCGCTGCGTGGAGTAGGTGTCTGGCAAAGACAAGCAAGAAACGACTTTGCCAAGAAGCAATTTGTCATGACCCCTTTTTCACAGCCGTCCTTTTTTCAGGGCGACCGGCACACCTACCGGCGTGTCGCCATCGTCGGCACGCTGTTCTGTGTCACGTTCGTGCTGATCAGCTTTTCGCTGCGGTCGCAGGTCGAGGATAGCCGCGTTTTGGTCAAGGCCGACCGGCTGGTGCGTACGGCAGGCCAGCCGGCGCGCGCCAATTAGCGCTGGTCGCGGCAGATCCTGTCGTCGGCCTGCGCCTGCGGGCCCGCGGTGCCGCGCGAGGCGAGCACCACGAAACCGGCATAGCCGGACAGGTTAAGCAGGACTTCGAGCCAAGCGGGCATGTCGGCCTCTTTTTCTGCGAAGAAGGATTCAACGTCCGCGCGCAATCCTGGTTCCCTGCGCCCGCGGAGGATCTCAGACCGGGGAGGAGGGGTCGAGCCGGCGGCCGAGGGTGGCGACGGATTCGCTCGACGGCTGCTCTTTCAGGAACTCGGCGATGGCCTGTGCCAACTCGCGGTCACTCATCGGTGTCGGCGGCGGGTGCAGCGTGCCGACACCGAAGCTACGCACGATCTCGTCGTAATGCTGATCATTGGATCTGGGAACCAATTTACGAATACGGGCCAGCAAAGCGGATAACGGCAAACCTTCCTCCTCGATCGTCGCCCCGCTGGCAGTCATTGTGCTCTGCTGCCATTTGCTCCCGTGAAACTGAAAAACCCCGCCAGCATCGCGGAGATGCTGACGGGGTCTTCGTGCCGTTGCCTCAACCCGGATGGCGGAGGCTCCCGCACTTGAAGAACCAATGCGCAGCCGGTGATTTCGTTCCGGCTGCATCGGCTTTTTTACCGCCGGCAGTTCCGCACCCTGCGCGCAACTATCGCGGACGCTCGTCGTTGTCTCTGCAAGACGCGAAGGAGGAGAGCATGAAGAAGACACTGGCAGTTCTCGCCACCGTCGCAGCCGTCGGTGTGACCGCGGTCGCGGCCCCTGCGCCTGCCGAGGCACGCGGGCGTGGCATCGGCCCGGGACTCGCATTTGGCCTCGCCGCCGGCGCGATCACCGCGGGCGCGGTCGCTGCGTCCCACCCCTACGGCTATTACGGACCCCGCTACGGCTATTATGACGGCCCCGACTATTACTACGGGCCGGGCCCTTACGCCTATTACGGCGGACCGTACTACCGGCACCACCACTACTGGAGCCATTGGTAACGACCGCCTGACAAGCGAAAAGCCCGGAGCGATGCTCCGGGCTTTTTTCACGCGCATTCATCAGGCGCGTCTTACGGCCAAAGCGAGGGCCGTTCGACCTTGCGGGCGTTCTCCAACGTCGACACGAAATACTCTTCGCGCTCGCGCTTAAATTTTTCCTGCGTGGCACGGAAGGCGGCGACACGGGCGGCGATCTCGTCGCGCTCACGGGCTTTGCGTTCTTCGTCTTCGGTCATGGCCATCCCCTCGAGTCTACTGGTGAACTCAAGCACTGCCGCCGCATCGTCTTGAGTCGCATTCACATATCCATTGATGCTCCCGAATGGGGCGTCAATGGGGAGGAGGCATTGCAGGATTGTGATATGCGAGGGTCGGAAGAAATTGCCGAGCGCATCGCGTGAGCGCTTGATAACTGCGTCAACAATCTTGCCGCTTGCGTATGTTGCTGCAACGGCAGATCGAATCGGGAGGCCGCAATTGATTGCATCGAATCTTCAGAGCGGCGTTGAACAGCTCGGTAACATGATCGCCGAAGCGCGGGTGATCGTCCCGTTCACCGGCGCCGGCATCTCGACCGAGTGCGGCATTCCCGACTTCCGCTCGCCGGGCGGAATTTGGACGCGCTATCGTCCGATCGAGTTCGGCGAATTTGTCGCAAGCCAGGAGGCGCGGGAGGAATCCTGGCGTCGCCGTTTTGCGATGGACGAGGTCTTCGCGGCGGCGAAGCCCGGCCGCGGCCATCGCGCGCTGGCCTCGCTCTACCGCGCCGGCAAGGTTCCCGCCGTCATCACCCAGAACATCGATAATCTGCACCAGGCCTCCGGCTTCGCCGCCGAGCACGTGATTGAACTGCACGGCAATACAACTTACGCGCGCTGCATCGGATGCGGGCAGGTTTATTCCCTCGACTGGGTGAAGCGCCGCTTCGAGGATGACGGTGCGCCGAATTGCACCGCCTGCGACGAGCCGGTGAAGACCGCCACGATCTCGTTCGGGCAGATGATGCCGGATGATGAAATGCAGCGCGCGACCGCACTGTCGCGCGCCTGCGATCTCTTCATCGCGATCGGTTCCTCGCTTGTGGTCTGGCCGGCGGCGGGCTTTCCGATGATGGCAAAGAACGCCGGTGCACGTTTGGTGATCATCAATCGCGAGCCGACCGAGCAGGACGACATTGCCGATCTCGTCATCCACCACGATATCGGCGAAGCGCTCGGGCCCTTTGTCGGCAATTGAGGCATCAATTTGATTCGCGGCTGTGCAAGCTGTTCATAGGTTCCGGCGAATCTCTTTTTTATCTATGCCTCGCAACCGGGAGTGTTATCTTTTGAGTCGAAAGATTCGCGTCGCGTCCAGTTGAGAAGGTTCTCGAAAGACGCGTGATTCGACGCCGCTGCTGAGGCGGGTCGCATGACAGTGTGGGGTCCGGGGTTATGGGGTCGTCGGACGGATTTGAGTCCAAGAAGCTCGGGGTTCCCGGGCAGGGAGTATCGCCCGGGCGGATGACGCCGGGCGAGCACGGCGGTGCCGGTCGGGAAAGCGGGCTCAATCCCTTCAGCGGGTTGGGTGAGGCGAGCGCCAATCTCGTTGAAGTCCACGGCGTCATCAAATGGTTCGATGCCTCCAAAGGCTACGGCTTCATCGTTCCGGACAATGGCTGGCCCGACGTGCTGCTGCACGTCACCGTGCTGAGGCGCGACGGCTTCCAGACCGCTTACGAGGGCGCCCGCATCGTCGTCGAGTGCATCCAGCGCGCCAAGGGTTACCAGGCGTTCCGTGTGGTCTCGATGGACGAGTCGACCGCGATCCATCCGGCCCAGATGCTGCCGCCGCGTACCCATGTCACGGTCACCCCGACCAGCGGGCTGGAACGGGCCCAAGTCAAATGGTTCAACCGGCTGCGCGGCTTCGGCTTCCTGACCTGCGGCGAGGGCACGCCCGACATCTTCGTGCACATGGAGACGCTGCGCCGCTTCGGCATGACCGAGCTCCGCCCCGGTCAGTATGTCCTGGTCCGCTTCGGGCCCGGCTCCAAAGGCATGATGGCGGCCGAGATTCATCCCGAGACCGGATCGCCGGGATTGCAATCGCACTAAGGCATGATCCGGAAAGTTGCGAAGCGGTTTTCCGGAAAGACACGCGAGCTTTCAATTCCCGCAATCGTGAGCAATTGAGGCGCTCCGGCCGGCCGGGGCGTCTCTGGCTTTTCCGGCGATCGCCGGTTAAGGACTCGTTCCAGTCCCACGCCTCGAGTGTTTCCCATGAATCCTGATCGAAAGGCCGTCTGGTCCGCCCTGAAAGGCTGGCTTGCCGCCATCCTCGTCATCCTCGGCTGTGCCGTGGCCAGCGCCCCCGCCGGCGCCGCCAGCTTCCAGCCGCTGGAGATCGTCACCAAGAACGGGGTGCAGGTGTTCTCGGTGGAGATGGCGACGACCGAGGAGGAGAAGCAGACCGGCCTGATGTACCGCAAGGAGCTGGCGGACGGCAAAGGCATGCTGTTCGACTTCAGTCCCGAGCAGGAGGTGTCGATGTGGATGAAGAACACCTATGTCTCGCTTGACATGATCTTCATCGGCGCCAACGGCCGCATCCTGCGCATCGCCGAGAACACCGAGCCGCTGTCGACCAAGATCATCTCATCCAGGGGCCCCGCCCGGGCCGTGCTGGAGGTGGTGGCGGGAACGGCTCAAAAATACGGCATCCGTCCCGGCGACCGCGTCGGCCACCCCCTGTTCGGCAGCAAATAGGCCGGGCGGGCACTTGGATCTGGGCGCCTTACCGGCGCCTGGAAGCTTGCTGGCGCCCTGGGAAGCGTGTATCGACGGGGCTCGCCGGACATTCGGGGTATAGCGCAGCCTGGTAGCGCGGCAGTTTTGGGTACTGCAGGTCGTTGGTTCGAATCCAGCTGCCCCGACCAGTCCCGAGGTCAGTCTCCTTCATTCTTCTCGTGATCTCGGCGTGCGGCCCGACCGTCTGTTGCAGAAGCATGGACATTGCGTCCGGGAGTCCAGGCGAGATCTTACGATCCCTACCCGGGGCTTCGGGCAGTAGCAGGCATGTTGAAATATCCGAGGGCGCAAATCCTGCGCCTGCTTCGCCCGCTCGCTGCGTTGAAGGAGAGGGCGAGCAACTGCTGCTGCGCCCGCCATTCCTGCAGGCGAGGTCCTCATGTCGATCAGTGCGATTGCTTCTACCGGCGCAGCCGTGACCGCTTCCGCATCGACTGCGACGACGGCGTCATCCGCGGCATCATCGACGACGGCGGCCTCCGCGACGTCGGAGACGTCATCCTCGCAATCGGCGGGTGGGAGCGGGGGATCGGGCGGCAGCTCAGCCAAGACCATCGTCAGCGAGGTCTCCATCACCATCGACGGCGTCACCACCACGACGATCACCTATTCCGACGGCACCACGGAGGTGCAGACCTCGGCGAGTGAACAGGGGAGTCAGTCGGGACAGACCTACAACGCGCAAGGCGCGCTTCAGGCCAATGGCCAGGCGGCGTCCGGCACCGGCACGGTGTCTGAGTAAATCCGATCGGAATGCCCGCGGCTTCGTCGAACCTTTGGACGCCGCCATAGACATAATCAGTGTTGGGGATTTCAGCGCCCAATGTCTAAACGGACGCCGCCAAGCGATAATATTCCGCTTGCGCGGCGTTGCGTTTTTCAGGCGTCATTCCTGTCAGATCCGGCTCAACAGCCGGACGCGTGCCAGCCCGGCGGAAACGGGACGAATGGCCAGGCCATCTGGTTGTCATTGGCGGCTTTCGGCAGCTCTTGCGCCGGGGTCCCCGCGACTGGCGCAGGCGGCGTCGATCGCAGCGCCAGGCGCAGACGTGCAAATTGCAGATTCATGGTGGTCGCCCTGACGATCTTCTCGAAATTCAGTTAGAAAATTGAACGTCGGCTCAATCAATAATCCCGCGCCCAACATGGTGCGGTCATTCTCAAATCACGCACCCAGTCTAGATAAACCGGCGCCAGCTTTCAACCGCTCGCGGGCCGTCAGCCGCGGGGAGTAAGGTTGATGGGTTAGGTTAAGGATGAGCGGTTGTTGCGGCCGCCGCGGCGATCATGATCAGATCGATTCATGTCTTTCGACCGCAACTTCCGAACTGCCGGTCCGCAATCGAGCTGGAGCGAGATCTGGCACCTCTGGACCGTGATCGTGCCCCGCCGCTCGATCAACGGGCAGCTCGTCTACGGCAAGGTCTGGCGCCGCCATGACGGCCGCGATTGGATCTACAAGAAATTCACCGAGTTTGATGGCGAGGAAGTGGCCTGACGCGCGATCAGTCGAAAACGAAGACTCGTCGCGCCTGAGCTAGAGGCCGTGTGTGGCCCTGGCCCGCGTTGCCGTTTCCGCGGCCTATCCCCGTGCCTGCACGCGCGGCAGCGGCAGCTTGAAGTGACGTTTCGCATAGGCGACGATTTCGGCGTCCGAGGGATGATCGGCCGCTTCCACCGCGGCAATCCGCTTGGCGATCTCGGGCGCGTTCGCGCGAATGTAATTGGCAAGTTCCGTCTTCGCGCTCGCCGGACCGATGATGAGGATCTCACCGGCCTCGGCGATGGCTTTGCTCACGTCGGCGTAGAACGCCTTGTCAGGGGCGGCATGGCCGCTGCCGATCGCGTTGGCCTTGTGATGAAGATGACGCGTCGCAAGTTGCGGATGCAACGTGATTTCGTCAGAGCCGCTCAGGCCGAGATGGAAGATCCTGGCCTGCGAATGGTCGATCCATACCACGGCGTGAAAATGAGAGGGCATGTGCTTGAGCCTTGTCCGAGGGGAGGCCGCCGAGATCAGTGCCGCGGCGCGTGTCGTGACGACATTATGCCGACCGGCACCGCCCCTGGTTGACCCAGGTCAATCGAGCTCGGCTCGAGCCGTCAGGGCGACCGACGGCTCGCTTTCCGAATGGGGCACCCCGAACGGCAGGCGTTCGCGGCTCAGGCTGCCTTCGCCGCGCTTGCTGCCGGCTTAGCCGGCGGCGGCTTCAGCGGCTTGTCCTGCTTCTTCGACCACGAGATGTAATAGGCCACCGTCGTCATGATCGCGATGCCGGCGACGCTGACGAAGATCTGCGCGAGCAGCGAGCCCGAGCTCATCGACAGCTCGAAATGGCCGACGAAGGACAGGAACACACCGACGCAGAACACCGCGAGCGACTGCTGGCCGCAGACGATCAGGGGATCGAACACCTTCCATTCGAGCCCGGGCCATTCCTTCGGCACGAAGCGGATCACCAGGATCACGATCACGACGAAATGGATGAAGCGGTAGGGGGCGAGGTTGGTCTTGTCGTTCGGGTTGAACGCCGAGAACAGCCATTCCGGGAACAAGCCGCCGAAGGCGGGGAAGCGGCCGGCCATGGTCATCACCAACGCGAACAGCAGATAGCCGAAGCAGAGCCACAGCGTGATCGGCGAATTGATCAGCGTCATCGAGCGCCGCGCGCCGCCCATCGCACACCAGGCGCCGAACACGAACAGCACCTGCCAGCAATAGGGGTTGAAGTACCACTGGCCGGCCGGATAGGCGTTCAGATTCCAGCCGAAGTGGCGCGCCGCCAGCCACAGCACGATCGCCAGCACCATGGTCAGGTCGGGCTTGCGCAGCATGAACCACAGCACCGGTGGGAACAGGCCCATCAGCACGATGTAGAGCGGCAGCACGTCGAGATTGAGCGGCTTGAAGCGCAGGAACAGGCCCTGGCGCAGCGTCTCGGTGGCGTTGTCGACGAGACCCGCGACGTTGAACTCGTTGATCATCTCGGAGTCGCCGAAGCGCAGCGCCAGATAGCTGATCGAGGCGATGTAGATCACGAACAGGATGATGTGGGCGACGTAGAGCTGCCAGACCCGCTTGGTCAGCCGGGTGGCGCCGACGATGAAGCCGCGCTCCAGCATCATGCGGGCATAGACGAACGAGGCGGTATAGCCGGAGATGAAGACGAACAGGTCGGCGGCGTCGGAAAAGCCGTAATTCCGCGTCGTGATCCAGTTCACGACGTTGTCGGGGATGTGGTCGAGGAAGATCGCCCAGTTCGCGACACCGCGAAACAGGTCAAGCCGGAGGTCGCGGCCTTTTTCGGGGAGCGTGGCGTTGATGTTCAGGAATGCCATGCGAAGGGAGCTCTCGAAGGGGACGGACAGGCTGAGGTCGGGGAGGCAGTGCCGCCGGGCGGGATCCCGGCGCGGAAGGCGGGTACGCAATTGTCACGGTGCAGCATAATGACTATACCGTCGCAGAGGCTACGGGCGGCCGGAATCACCATCAGTTCCCAACCGGTGTCTCTATACTATCCCTGAGGTTTGCACCAACTGCCACCCTGCCGCATCGAAATCGAACGAAAGACGCAAACGAGGCCTGGACCACCCATGACCGCACGCATTTTCAAGCCCGCCAAGAACGCGATGCAATCCGGCCGGTCCAAGACCAAGGAATGGCAACTCGATTACGAGCCGGAGCAGCCGCGTTCGGTCGAGCCGCTGATGGGCTGGACCTCGTCCGGTGACATGAAGCAGCAGATCACGCTCCGTTTCCACTCCAAGGAAGAGGCGATCGCCTATTGCGAGCGCAAGGGCATCGCCTACCAGGTCATCGAGCCCCAGGATTCGATCCGCCGCCCGGTCGCCTACGCCGACAATTTCTCATTCCGGCGCGGTGAGCCCTGGACGCATTAAGGGGCCATCTTCATCGGACGTGTTGTCATGCCCGGGCCTGTCCCGGGCATCGGCGTTTTCGGGTGGCCCGAGCACGGGCTGCGTGGTTCGAGACGCCCCCGCTTTGGCCGGCTCCTCACCATTGGGGTTTGATATCTTGCCGTCAGACCTGACCTCATCCTGAGGGCGGCCTGAAGGCGGGCGTCTCGAAGGACGGGCCGCAGGCAAGCTTTCTGCCGAGCTCTTCTAGCCTTGGCAGCGATTTCCCGCCGTGCTTCGCTTCCCGCATGACACGATCATGACGAGGTGAGGGGATGGCGGGGCGTGACCAGCTCGACGGCGTCGATCTGAAGATACTTTCAGAGCTGCAGCTGGACGGACGGGTGCGCAACAACGAGCTGGCGTTGCGCGTCGGCGTGTCCGCGCCGAACTGCCTGCGGCGGCTGAAATCGCTGTTCAGCCGCGGGGTGATCCGGGCTGTGCGGGCGGTCCTCGACGAGCGGCGGCTCGGTTATGAAGTGGTCTCCTTCGTCTCGATCCAGCTCGGCAGCCAGGCGCAGCCGGTGCTGGAAGCGTTCGAGAGCTCGATCGCTGCGATCCCGCGCATCCAGCAATGCTGGCGGATTTCAGGCGATACCGACTATCTCCTGAAGTGTGTGGCGCCGAGCGTCGGGAGCATGCGCCAGCAGCTGCTGCATTTCGCGGCCATGCCTGACGTGAGGAACGTCCGCAGCTTCCCGGTGCTGGGTGTCGCGAAGGACGTGCCGCTGCCGTTGCAGGAGGTCGCAGCGGCGGCGCCGGCGGGATAGGGAAACCGTCGGCCTCCATACGGCTCGTTGCAATTTCATGTAATCCGAACTATAATATGACTCACTCACCTAACTGTGACATGTGATTTGCGAAGTCCTGCGTTGCGCTGGACCGTGATTGTCGGTTCCGCCGCGCGGCCTAGATGCGAGGTGTGAAACCTCAGCCTGCATCGCATGCCGAGGCCTCTTTTGTGGGACCCTAAGCTGGAAAAGACACCATGACCTCGATCTCGAAGACGTTCGTCGCCTCCGCCGCGACGCTGTTCGCGTCCGCGTTTCTGATGATGACCGCGCCGGCTGCGCAGGCGGAAGAATACTGCATCACCAACGGTGCGCAGGCCGCTCATGGCTGCGGCTATCCGACCATGGAAGCCTGTCGTCAGGCGGCCGGCGGCATCGGCGGCACCTGCTCGCAGAGCGGCGGCGCGAAGACCTCGAACGACGCGCTCGCCTATCAGCCCAAGCACGCGCAGCCGCGCGCCAAGCTTCGCTCGGGCGGGCAGACCAACTCGAACTGACGTGGAATTCGACACTCGTTTTGCGACGTTGCGGCCTTCGGGATCGAGCCCGGAGGCCGTTGGTTTTTGGCGGCCGGGTGACGGCTCCAGCGCGCGTTAGCGATACCTGCCGCGAAATTCGCGTGGGCTCGCTCCGGTCCAGCTGCGGAAGGCGCGGGAGAAACTCTTCTCATTGCGAAAGCCGGCAATTTCGGCGATCCGCTTGATCGGCGTGCGGCCGCGCATCAGCTCTTGCTTGGCGAGCTCGAATTTTGCTTCCTCCTTGAGATCGCGCAGCGATGTGGACTCCTCGCGCAGGCGCCGATGCATGGTGCGGGTGGAGAGCGCCAGCTCGCTTGCGACGTCCTCCGCGCCGAGACTGCGTCCGCGCGCATTGCGGAGCACGCGGCGGACACGTTCGACCAGCAACCTGTCGCGCCGATAGGGCAGCACGGTCAGCCTGAGCGCGCCCTTGAGCATGTTGTCGAGATCGACGGCACTGCGCGTGAGCGGCAGCGAGAGATAATGCTTGTCGAACACGATGCGGGCGCGGTCCGCACCGAAGCGGATGTTTCGGCAAAAGATGGTCGGATAGACCGAGACATGGCCGGGCTCCGCGTGCGGGAATTCCGCTGCGCGGAGCGCGATCCGGGAGTCGGCGGCCCAACAGGAGAAACCGAGCACGTAGCGGAACAGCGTGACCAGGCAGAATTCGCGTAACGAACCGAGATCGCGCAGCTCCCGGATCGAAATGACCGCGGTCTCCTCGCCGACCTCGAGATCGAGCAGCACATCCTCGGTGACCAGGCGATGGTGCCGGCACCAGCGCTTGAGCGCCACCTCCAGCGTCGGCGCCGTTATCGAGGCGCGGCACAGCATGCCATAGGTGCCGTAGGGCAGGCGGCGCGAGAACCAGCCCAGCGCCTCGTCGTCGAGCTCGCGCATGGCGTGGCCGGCCAGCGCCTCGAACTGGGCGGCCGTGATCCGCCCGTCCGGCGAATTGACGAGGTCCGGCGCGATCTGGCCCCGGCTCAGCGCTTCCGCCGGGTCGCAGCCATATCGTTCATAGGCGGCCATCACGCCGCGGACGAAGGCGGCGGGGGTCACGGCGCGGCGCGGAAGCGCGGTTGCGGTTTGAAAAGGCATTGGAACCTGCGGGGCATCCCTCCGGAAAAGCCTCGCCAAGTTTGGCGGAAAATGCAACCTTTTCGACCGCAGAAGGGCTCCGACCCCGCTAGGTTTGGTGCCCAAAATACGGAGGAATCGCCTTGAATATCCCGAGCATCGATTTCGATCTGGGCGAAGACATCAGCCTGCTGCGCAACACCGTGCGCGCCTTCGTCGAAGCGGAGATCACCCCGCGGGCCGCCGAGATCGAGAAGGCCAATCTGTTTCCTGCCGACCTCTGGAAGCGCCTCGGCGACCTCGGCCTGCTCGGCATGACCGCGCCGGAGCAATATGGCGGCTCCAACATGGGCTATCTCGCCCATATCGTCGCCATGGAGGAGATTTCGCGCGGGTCCGCGGCCGTCGGGCTGTCCTATGGCGCCCATTCCAACCTCTGCGTCAACCAGATCCGCCGCAATGGCAATGACGCGCAGCGCCAGCGCTATCTGCCGAAGCTGATCTCGGGCGAATATGTCGGTGCGCTCGCGATGTCAGAGCCAGGCGCCGGCTCCGACGTCGTCTCGATGAAGCTGCGCGCCGACAAGCGCGGCGACCGCTACGTGCTCAACGGCTCCAAGATGTGGATCACCAATGGCGGCGATGCCGACGTGCTGGTGGTCTATGCCAAGACGGATCCGGAGGCCGGCCCGCGCGGCATGACTGCGTTCCTGATCGAGAAGGGTTTCAAGGGCTTCACCCATGGCCAGCATCTCGACAAGCTCGGCATGCGCGGCTCCAACACCTATCCCTTGTTCTTCGACGATTGCGAGGTGCCGGAAGAGAACGTGATGGGCAAGGTGGGCGAGGGCGTCAAGGTGCTGATGTCCGGCCTCGACTATGAGCGTGCGGTGCTCTCGGGTGGCCCGCTCGGCATCATGGCGGCCTGCATGGACGCGGTGGTGCCCTACATGCACGAACGAAAACAGTTCGGCCAGCCGATCGGCGACTTCCAGCTGATGCAGGGCAAGCTCGCCGACATGTATGCGACCTGGCAGGCCACGCGCGCCTATGTCTATGCCGTCGGGCGCGCCTGCGACCGCGCCGACCACGCGCGCACGCTGCGCAAGGACGCTGCTGCCGCGATCCTCTATTCCGCGGAGAAGGCGACATGGATGGCCGGCGAGGCGATCCAGGCGCTCGGCGGGGTCGGCTACACATCCGAATTCCCCGTGGGGCGTCTGTGGCGCGACGCCAAGCTCTACGAGATCGGCGCGGGCACCTCCGAAGTTCGGCGCATGCTGATCGGCCGCGAGCTGATGGCCGAGACGGCTTAGACCTTTACTCCATTGGAATCACCATGCTGCTTCATTCGAGCATCGATCCGTCCTCCCAGGATTTTGCGCGCAATTCCGAGGCCATGCGCGGCCTCGTTGCGGACCTGCGCGAAAAGCTCAGCCAGGTCGCCGGCGGCGGCGGCGAAGCCTCGCGCAAGCGCCACACCGCGCGTGGCAAGATGCTGGCGCGTGAGCGCGTCGACCTGTTGGTCGATCCCGGCACCTCGTTCCTGGAGCTGTCGCCGCTCGCGGCCTACGGCCTCTATGGCGGCGATGTGCACTCGGCCAGCGTCGTCACGGGGGTAGGGCGCATCTCGGGCCGCGAATGCGTGATCGTTGCCAACGACGCCACCATCAAGGGCGGCACCTACTACCCGATGACGGTGAAGAAGCATCTGCGCGCGCAGGACATCGCGCGGCAGAATAATCTGCCCTGCGTCTACATGGTGGATTCCGGCGGCGCCTTCCTGCCGCTCCAGGACGAGATCTTTCCCGACGAGCGGCATTTCGGGCGCATCTTCTACAATCAGGCGCAGATGTCCTCACAGGGCATTCCGCAGATCGCGATCGTGATGGGCTCCTGCACTGCCGGCGGCGCCTATGTGCCGGCGATGTCGGACGAGAGCATCATCGTGCGCAACCAGGGCACGATCTTCCTTGGCGGTCCGCCGCTGGTGAAGGCGGCGACCGGCGAGGTCGTGAGCGCCGAAGAGCTTGGCGGCGCCGACGTGCATTCGCGGCAATCCGGCGTGACCGATCATTACGCCCAGAACGATGCCCATGCGATCGGGATTGCGCGCCGCATCGTCGGCACGTTGAAACCGCCGGCGCGGCCGAACCTGAACATGCGTCCGCCGCGCGATCCGCTGTTTGCGGCAGAGGAGATCTATGGCGTCGTGCCGGTCGACGGCAGAAAGCCGTTCGATGTGCGCGACATCATAGCCCGTGTCGTGGACGGCTCGGAGTTCGACGAGTTCAAGAAGCTCTACGGCACGACGCTGGTGTGCGGCTTCGCTCATATCTGGGGCTATCCGGTCGGCATCATCGCCAACAACGGCATCCTGTTCAGCGAAAGCTCGCTGAAGGGCGCGCATTTCATCGAGCTGTGCTGCCAGCGCGGCATTCCGCTGGTGTTCCTGCAGAACATCACCGGCTTCATGGTCGGCAAGAAGTACGAGGCCGGCGGCATCGCGCGCGACGGCGCCAAGCTGGTGACGGCGGTCGCGACCGCGTCGGTGCCGAAATTCACGGTCGTGATCGGCGGCTCCTACGGCGCCGGCAATTACGGCATGTGCGGCCGGGCCTACTCGCCGCGATTCCTGTGGATGTGGCCGAATGCGCGGATCTCGGTGATGGGCGGCGAGCAGGCGTCGATGGTGTTGAGCCAGGTCCGCCGAGACAATATCGAGGCCAAGGGCGATAGCTGGTCGAAGGAGGAGGAAGACAAGTTCCGCGAGCCGATCCGCGCGCAATATGAGAGCCAGGGGCACCCATATTACGCGACCGCGCGCCTGTGGGACGACGGCGTCATCGACCCGGCTGACACGCGCCTCGTGCTCGGCCTCGGCCTGTCGGCGGCCTCGAATGCGCCGATCGAAACGACGAAATTCGGCCTGTTCAGGATGTGATGCGATGGACCGCTCAAAGCTCTACCGGCGTTTTCGCACGCTCCTGATCGCCAATCGCGGTGAGATCGCCTGCCGGGTCATCCGCACCGCCCGTGCCATGGGCCTGCGCACGGTCGCGGTCTATTCCGAGGCTGACCGCGACGCGATGCATGTCGCGCTCGCGGATGAGGCCGTGCTGCTCGGGCCGGCACGGGCCCGCGACAGCTATCTCGACGTCGAGCGGCTGATCGAGGCCGCCCGCAAGACCGGCGCCGAGGCCGTTCACCCCGGCTACGGCTTCCTGTCGGAGAACGCCGAATTCGCGCAGGCTTGCTATGACGCCGGGCTCGTCTTCGTCGGCCCGACCGCCGAGATGATGAATGCGATGGGCTCGAAATCGGGCTCGAAAGCGCTGATGGAGAGAGCCGGCGTGCCGCTGGTGCCAGGCTATCACGGCGAAGCCCAGGACGAGGCGACGCTTGCGAAGGCCGCGGACAAGATCGGATTTCCCATTCTGGTGAAGGCCTCCGCCGGCGGTGGCGGCCGTGGCATGCGCATCGTGCGGTCGGCTGACGAGCTTGCGCCCGCGATCGTCAGTGCCAAGCGTGAGGCCAAGGCGGCGTTCGGCGACGACCGCATGCTGATCGAGAAGTACGTCGACAATCCCCGCCACATCGAGGTGCAGATCATCGGCGACAGCCACGGCAACTTGCTCTCGTTGTTCGAGCGCGAGTGCACCTTGCAGCGCCGCCACCAGAAGGTGATCGAGGAGGCGCCGTCGCCGACGCTCAATCCTGCCCAGCGCGAGACGGTTTGCGCCGCCGCGCGAAAGGCGGCGGGTGCGGTGAACTATGTCGGCGCCGGCACCATCGAGTTCGTCTCCGACGGCAAGGACGTGTTCTTCATCGAGATGAACACGCGTCTGCAGGTCGAGCATCCCGTGACCGAGCTGATCACCGGGATTGACTTGGTCGAATGGCAGCTCCGCGTCGCTTTCGGCGAGCCGCTGCCGCTCAAGCAGGGCGAGATCAAGCTCAACGGCCACGCCGTCGAGGCGCGGGTCTATGCGGAAAACCCGACCAAGAACTTCATGCCATCGGTCGGCAGGATCTCGACCTGGCGCATGCCGGCCGAGATGGGAGGCCTTCGTATCGACGCCGGCTATCGCGAGGGTGATACGGTCTCGCCCTATTACGACGCCATGCTCGCCAAGATGATTGCGTGGGCGCCGACGCGGGACGTTGCGATCGAGCGGCTGAACCGCGGGCTGGAAGAGTCCGACGTTCGCGGCATCGTCACCAACATCCCGTTCCTCTCGGCGCTGATGACGCATCCGAAGGTCCGGGCGAATGCGATCGACACCGGTTTCATCGAGCGCGAGCTGGCCGTTCTGACACAGGCCGCGCCGGCCCCAGGGGAACTGGAGCTATGCGCCGCAGTCGCTGCAATCGTCGACTTGGAGCGACAGACTTCGCAGGCGCAGGCGAACTCGCCCTGGCAGACCTTCGGTTGGCAGCCGGTCGGCCGCCGCCAGCGCAGCTTTGCCTTCCGCGTCGGCCACGGGTCCGAGCAGAAGATTGCGCTGAACTATGGCAGCGGGCCGTCGACGCTGGTGATCGGCGAGCGCGAGCTTGCGTTCGCAATCGCGCCGCGCGACGGCGGGTTCGATCTGACCCTCGACGGCGTCAAGTCGTCGGTCGCTGCGGTGATCGACGGTCACGAGCTGTACCTGCGCACCCGCAACGGTCGCTTCGACCTGCATTGGGTTGATCCGTTCGGCGGCGAGAGCGAGGAGCATGTCGGTGAAGACAAGATCGCGGCCCCCTTGCCGGGCACGGTCGTCGCCGTGCTGGCCGAGGAGGGTGCCAAGCTCGACAAGGGCGCGCCGATCCTCACCCTTGAAGTGATGAAGATGGAGCAGACGCTGCGTGCGCCCTATGCCGGCGTGCTGAAGTCCATCAAATGCAAGGTCGGGGACATCGTGCAGGAGGGCGTCGAGCTCGCCGTGGTCGAGCCTGCAGGAGAGTGACATGAGCGATCAGGTCCGCATCATCGAAATGGGGCCGCGCGACGGCCTCCAGAACGAGAAGGTTCCGGTCAGCGTCGAGGCCCGTATCGCCTTCATCGAGGCGCTGGTCGGGGCCGGGCTCGATACGGTCGAGGTCGGCGCCTTCGTGTCGCCCAAGGCGATCCCGCAGATGGCGAGCTCGGATGCCGTGCTGCGCGGCGTCAGCCACGTGACGGGGGTGGAATTCCACGTGCTGGTGCCGAACGAGAAGGGCTATGACGCCGCGCGCGCCGCGGGCGCCAAGGTGGTCTCGGTGTTCGCAGCGGCTTCCGAAGGCTTCTCGCGCGCCAACATCAACTGCACGGTCGCGGAATCCATCGAGCGCTTCAAGCCGGTGCTGTCGCGCGCCAACGCCGATGGCGTCAAGGTGCGCGGCTATATCTCCTGCGTGCTCGGCTGTCCGTTCGATGGCGAGATCAAGCCGAAGGCGGTGGCCGATCTCGCAAGCACGCTGTTCGATCTCGGCTGCTACGAGATCTCGCTCGGCGACACGATCGGCGTCGGCACGCCAGCCAAGGCCAAGGAGATGCTGCGCGCGGTCGCCGCCAACGTTCCTTCAGCCAGGCTCGCGATGCATTTCCACGACACCTATGGCCAGGCGCTCGTCAACCTCTATGCGGGGATGGAAGAGGGCGTCCGCGTCATCGACGCCGCCGCCGGCGGCCTTGGCGGCTGTCCTTACGCGCCAGGCGCGACCGGCAATGTCGCGACCGAGGATGTCGTCTACATGCTGGAGGGCATGGGGATCAGGACCGGCGTCGACATGAACAAGCTGCTGGCCGCCACCAACGCGATGAGCGGCGTGCTCGGCAAGCCGCCGGTGAGCCGTGCCGCTTCCGCGTTGAACGCGAAGAGGAAGCGAGCGGCTTCCTAGTTCTCCGTCATCGCGAGCGCAGCGACTTGTCCGCCGCAGCCTTGGCGAAGGCGGAAGCAATCCAGAGTCTTTCCGTTGAAGCAGTCTGGATTGCTTCGTCGCTTTGCTCCTCGCAATGACGGTGTCGGGCCGCTACCTGCTCCCGTCCGGTCCCATCACGAGATCCGGCAGCCAGGTCGAAATCCCCGGCACGAAGCACAGCAGCAGCACTGCGAACATCATCAGCAGCACGAAGGGCAGGGTGCCCCATATCACCTCGCGCAGCGGGATGTCCGGCGCGACGTTGCGGATGACGAAGATGTTGAGGCCGACCGGGGGGTGGATCAGCCCCATCTCCATCACGATGGTCATGACCACGCCGAACCAGATAATATCGAAGTTGGCGGCGCGCAGCGGCGGCAAGATGATCGGCGCCGTCATCAGGATGATCGAGACCGGCGGCAGGAAGAAGCCGAGCACGACGACCATGACGAGGATCGCGAACAGGAGCTCCCAGCGCGGCAAGTGCATCGCGACGATGGATTCGGCGACCGATTGCGAGATGTGCAAATAGCTCATCACGTAGGAATAGAGCAGCGACATGCCGATGATCATCATCAGCATGGTGGATTCCCGGATCGTCGATTTCATGATCGGGGCGAGGTCGCTCGGCCGCCAGACGCTGTAGATCGCCGCGATCAGTGCCAGCGCGAGGAGGCCGCCGAGGCCCGCCGTCTCCGACGGCGTGGCGTAGCCGCCATAGAGCGCGATCATGACGCCGGTGAGCAGCAGCACGAACGGGATCACCCGCGGCAGCACGCTGAAGCGTTCGGCCAGCGTGTACTCGTCGCGGGTCA
Organism: Bradyrhizobium centrosematis; assembly: GCF_045571495.1. Taxonomy (NCBI): domain Bacteria; kingdom Pseudomonadati; phylum Pseudomonadota; class Alphaproteobacteria; order Hyphomicrobiales; family Nitrobacteraceae; genus Bradyrhizobium; species Bradyrhizobium centrosematis. The sequence goes on along the minus strand of NZ_CP120703.1, from coordinate 4,046,031 downwards.
GGATCGCGGCCTCGGCGCCGCCGTTCTTGTAGATCGCTTCGGCCGCCGCATATTCCCGGCGAAAACGGATCACCGCGTAAGCCCCGAACAGCGTGACCAGCAGCAGGCCCGGCCCGATGCCGGCGAGGAACAGACGCCCCAGCGACTTTTCGGCGGCGACCGCGAACAGGATCATGGTGATCGAGGGCGGCAACAGGATGCCGAGGGTGCCGCCGGCGGCAATGATTCCGGCGGCAAAGCCGCCGGAATAGCCGCGCTTGCGCATCTCGGGGATGCCGGCCGAGCCGATCGCCGAGCAGGTCGCCGGGCTCGAGCCCGCCATGGCCGCGAACAATGCGCAGGCGAACACGTTGGCAACGCCGAGCCCGCCGGGCACGCGATGCAGCCAGGCATGCAGAGCCGAATAGAGATCCTGGCCCGCGCGCGACTTGCCGATCGCCGCGCCCTTCAGGATGAAGAGCGGGATCGACAATAGCGTGATCGAGGCCATCTCCTCGTAGACGTTCTGCGTCACCGTATCGAGAGAGGCTGAGGGCATGTAGATGCCCATGAACACGACCGCGACCGCACCGAGCGCGAAGGCGATCGGCATCCCTGAGAACATCACCAGCAGGGTCGCAATGCCGTAGGCGAGGCCAATACCGAAGACGCTCATGGACGCTTGGCTCCGGCGAAGGGCAGCGCAAGCTGCACGAGGATCTGGAGGCACAGCAGGCTCATCCCGAGCGCCATCAGCGCGTAGGGGATAGCGAGCGGCGGCGACCACATCGAGTTGGAGACCTGGCCGTCGACATAGGCCTCATGGGCCAGTGTCCAGGACTTCCAGGTGAAGAAGGCGCAGAACAGGAACGTGGCGGCGTCGACCAGCCAGAGGCGAACCTTGTTCGCGAATGGCGACAGCAGGCCGACGAAGGCTTCGATGCCGATATGACCGCGGTTCTGCTGCACATAGGCCGCCGTCATGAAGGTCGCGCCGACCAGGAGGAACACAGCGGCCTCGTCCTGCCAGTAATTTGCGGCCTTGAACAGCGCGCGGCTGAGCACGCTGTAGCTCAGGATCACGCAAGCGGCGACGAGGGCGATCGCGGCGAACACCACGATGATGCCGTTGACGATGGCAAGACCGCGATCGACCGCTGCCGCAAGACCTGACCTTGCGACAGTGTTGGCCGTGTCGTCACGATCCGGAAGCGGACCATGGCTCATGCGGCGACGTCGGTGGCGAGCTTGAGCAGGTTAGCCGCGGTCGCAGTCTTGGCGCTGTAGTCCTTCCAGGCGGTGTCGCGGGCGATGTCACGCCACTTGCCGACCGTGGCGGCATCGAGCGCAGAGACCTTGGCACCGGCCTTCTCGTAGACCTTGGCCACCTCGACGTCGTCATCCTGCGCGCCCTTGCGGCCGAAGGCTTCGAGCTCGGTGCCGACGGTGAGCAGGATGTCCTGATGGTTCTTCGGCAGCTTGTCGAAGATGGCCTTCGACATCATCAGCGGCTCGAGCATGAACCAGTAGGAGGCGCCCGCGCCGGAGGTCAGCGACTTCGCGACCTCTTCCAGACGGAACGAGATCAGGCTGGTCGAGGACGTGATACCGGCATCGCAGGCGCCGGTCTGCATCGCGGCGTAGATTTCGTTGGAAGGAACCGACAGCACCGAGGCGCCGGCGGTTTGCAGCACCATGTCCATCTCGCGCGAACCGCCGCGCACCTTCATGCCTTTGGCATCTTCGGGCGCGACGATCGGCTTGGAGCGGCTGGCGACGCCGCCGGCCTGCCAGACCCAGGTGAGCAGGATGATGCCCTTGTCGGCGAGGAAGTCGGTCAGCGCCTTGCCGACCGGCTCCTTCTTCCAGCGCAGGCCCTGGTCGTAGGTGGTCACGAGGCCCGGCATCAGGCCGATATTGGTCTCCGGCAGCTCGCCGCCGGCATAGGGCATCGGATAGAGGCTGATGTCGAGCGCGCCCTTGCGCATGGCGGAGAACTGGGCGTTGGTCTTGATCAGTGAGGAGTTCGGATAGATCTCGGCAGCGATGTCGCCGTTGCTGCGCTTGGCGACTTCCGCCGCGAACACGCGGCAGAGCCGGTCGCGGAAGTCGCCCTTGTCGACGGTGCCGCCCGGGAATTGGTGCGAGATCTTCAGCGTGGTCGCGGCCAGCGCGGTGCCGGTGCCAAAGCGGAGGATGGCGGGTGCGGCGACGGCGGTCGCGAGCAGATGGCGGCGCGTGAGCATGGTGTGATTCCCTTGGCGTTTCTTTGGACGGTTCTTGCTTTGCGTGATTGGGCGGGTCGTGGGTGACCGGTGCGTTGGCCCATCCTAGCCGGTCTTTCACCCGATATTCTCTCATCTGATAGTTCGAGACCGAATGCCGCGGCAAGTGCCGGGCATGCTGCGCTGCACACATCCGATCTCGGGTGTGTGCGCGAGACGACGCCGAACGGCGGAGGGTGGAGGGCTCGCGATAATTTATCGGAGGCCGCGTAACAACGCCGGCTGGCAATCCGTCGAGCTTGGATAGCGGCGTCCGTCGCTGACAAACACCATCTCGAAGGGAACATGAACCATGACCATTCGCACCCGTATCGTGCTCGGCGTTTCGGCTGCCGCTCTCTCGCTTGGCCTTGCGCTGTCGCCGGCCGCTTTGGCCCAGGACAAGATGGGCAAGGACGACGGCATGATGAAGAAGGACACGATGTCCAAGGACGGCATGATGAAGAAGGACAGCATGTCCAAGGACGACGGCATGAAGAAGGATCACATGTCGAAGGACGGCATGAAGAAAGACGACGGGATGATGAAGAAGAACTGATCTTCGTCCATTCGCGATCGCGGCGCCTGGCAAAGGGCGCACGTACGCACATTCGGGGCGGTCACCTGGACCGCCCCGAATTCCGTCCTGCTTCAATTTGAATTGAACGCGACCTGCGCAGGTCTCGCGTCGGATTACTTGCGCTTGGCCTTGCGGGCCGCGTAGCGCGCGTCGCGCTTGGCCTTCTGTTCGGCTTCGAGCGCTGCCTGTCTTTCGGCGGCTTCCTGCGCCTCGCGCGCGATCCGCGCGGCTTCAGCGGCCTTGGCCTCTTCCTCGAGGCGCTTCTGCTCGGCCTTTTCGGCCTCGCGCGCAGCCTTGGCCTCGGCGCGCTTGGCTGCGAGTGCCTCGCGCTCAGCGCGACGCGCGACAACCGCCGGGTCGTCGGGGCCCGGCTGCGATTTAAATTTGTTCAAAAGGTTTTTGCGGGCATCCTGTGCCGCCTTTTGCCGGTCTGCGAAGCCGGGTTCCCTGAATCCACTCATCGACGAGCCTTGTCTTCCTCGCTTTCGATCCTACATCACTGCCTGTTGGTACGTCGGCTGGGCATAGCAGGCGCCGCGCGACGCAGAAGCGTGTACATCGCTGCGCGTCGCGAAGCCACCCATAATCGCAGCCGATCAGGTCAACGAAAATCGCCATCCCCGACGATCTCTCGTAGCCCGGAAAAACTGCCGAATTGTGATGTCCCTCATAAGGGACCGCGAGGGCGACGCCTAGCGTCCGCCCCGATACGGAGCACGGGCATGACGATCTCAAGATTCAGCCTGAAGGCACTCGCAATTGCCGTCGCCTTGGTGGCCGTGACCGGTGCCATGCTGCTGCTTGCGCGCCCGCAGCCCATCGAAAGCGCCGTCCTGGGGGCCGGCTGGGAGTGCACCCAGACCGCGTTCGTGCTCACAACCTGCGCACCGCGGGCCCAGCAGGCGATTCCGGCAGTCGAAACCTTGCGCAAGGAAGCGATCCGGGCGACCCGAGGCTGAGCCCGGAAGGGAGCTTGGCCGAAGCGGCTGATCGGGATGTGACGGGACGTCGCAGAGGTGATAAGCCGGGGTCGTCCGTGCGATCAGGTAGCCATGTCCACGTCCAAGCCCGAACCGGGCGAGAAGCCGAAAGCCCGGCCTAAGCCGCCATCCGGTGACAACCACCGTGGCGCGATCGCCGGCCTGGTCATTGCGGTCGTGATCCTTGGGATCGGCTGGTGGCTCGCACGGGACCTCACCGCGGCCAGCAAGATGCAGGACTGCCTGATGTCGGGTCGGAGCAATTGCAACGTGATCGAGCCCGCCCGCTAGAGGTGCTCCAGCTGGCCCCTCGGGCCGAAAAAAGCCCTGATCTTAATCATTTGTAACGGGACTTCGCCGACCAAAGCAGGTCAGCTATGTCAGCCGGCATCAAGTCTGGGGCGAGCCGAATCATCTATGGCGCCAGGCACCACGGCAATCGAGAGAGTAGGGGGCAAGCACGCATGAGTGCGTCCAGCCGCATGAAGATCATCATTCCCTTGGTTTCGGCCATGTCGCTGCTCGCGGCTTCGGCCCAGGCTCAGGACGCCAGGCCATCGAGGGACGCTGGCCAGCCCGCGGCGCGTCCGAGTGCGGGAGCGCCGTCTCCGACCAATCAAGACATGCACAGGGGCCCGCAGCCGCGCCAGGCGGTCCAGCCCGCGCCGCAGCCGGATAGCCGGCCGCGCAACGCGGGCGGCTCGCCGCCCGCACGCAATTATGCCAGGGGCCCCGCGCCGACGCGCGACTGGGACGGACACGCCTATCGCGGCAACCGCGCTTGGGACGGTGGGCGTTGGCGCCACGAGGTCCGCAATGGCCGCTCGGGCTGGTGGTGGGACGTTGGCGGCGTCTGGTATTATTATCCGCAGCGCATGGCCGGCCCGCCCGCCTATATCTCGGAGGAGTACTATGACGACGTGCCGGTGGCCTATGCTCCGCCGCCGCCTCCGGTCACCTATGCGCCGCCACCTCCGCCCCCGCCACCGGCTGATCCCGGCGTAAGCGCGCTTGGCGGCGCCATCGTCGGCGGCGTGCTGGGTGGACTGATCTCGGGCAATGCCACAGGAGCTGCCGCCGGCGCGGTTCTCGGCGGTGCAACCGGCGCCATTGCGGGCGCCACCGCCGCATCCCAGCCCGGCTATTACTGGGCGCAAGGCAATTGCTATTACCGCTACCCGGATGGTCAGTACGTGGCGACCGATCCGCGGGCGTGCCGTTGAGGCACTGGCCCGTATCCTGATCAGAAATTGGCGGGCAAAAGGCCCGCCTCTTTTTTGCCCTCTCGCGCGGTGGTCCGGATGGCTGCCCGGCGCTTTGGGTTATGATCGTTTGCGGTCGTATCGAGCTGGGTTCTGCACCGGCTGCTCTAGCGCATGATGAAATTGGATTCGGCGGGCTGCCGGTAATTCACATCTCCCCGACGGGGAGAGGTCGGATTGCCCTGGCGATGCGAAGCATCGTCCAGCGCAATCCGGGTGAGGGGCCGCGGCACTGAGCGAGACCATATCTCCTCACCCGGACCGCATCTTCGATGCGCTCCGACCTCTCCCTGCGGAGAGGTGAATCGACCCCTGAGCGCACATCGATTCAACCAAAACTCATCCTGCTTTATCGCATGATCCGGCAGCGAGCCTCGTTCGCGAAAGAGCTTGCGCGCGACCGACCGGCCTGCGTCAAGACACCAGCCAGTTGAAGAACGCGATCGCGCCCCAGACCAGGCCGGCGATCCAGGCCAGCGTCACGATGCCGATGCTCCCGAGATAGGCGAAGCGGAGCAGGTCGCTCTTTTGCCGTTGCGCCGAGGCGTTGGCTGAAGCTGCTGCTTCTTGTGTCATGACGGAAAACACCATCGATGCCGTCGCGCGCCGCTGAAGCGTCAAGGTGTTGTTTAACCGAGATGGCAGCCCAAGACTGTGACGCCATTCACAGATCGCCTGAAAGAAGCCCGGCCCCATGGCTTCGTAATCAGCGCATGCAAAGCGGCGACAGGGCCGACGCTTGCCCGGTCCGGGAGGTGGGGGCGTCACTCCGCAATCATACGGACGAAATTGCCATGCGCTTGTCCAGATGGCCGGCTAGGGTCCACGCATGTTTACCAAGTTCGACCCACAGCGTGAGGCCGAGGCCGCAATGAAGCGTGCCGCGGCATCGGAAGGCGCCGACCGGCAGCGCCTGATCCAGCTCGCTTTGGCCTGGCACGAACTCGCGCGCGATCGGCGCGACGAGCGGGCGGACTGAGAGCATTCTCGGACGGAATTCGGCGGGACGGCGCGGGGCCGGTCAGGCGCCGGCCTGCATGAGAAAGCCCCGTGCTCGGGGGACAAGCACGGGGTCCTTCAAAGCCGATCGGGGCTGGAAGATCGGCACCACTCAATTTCACGCATCAACGTGCCGGCCGTGATCTCGTTCCCCATTGCCTTCGCATTTTGTTGCGCCGTCGCTCGACTTGGCTGGCGGGCGCGTTTCACGCGGCTTGAAGGAGGAACATTCGTTCCTTGCGGACGTTGGGCGGCTATGACCGACCCTGAGTTACGCGCACAGTCTTTCGAGATTGCCTGGAAATATCTCGACCGATCCGGCCTGCTGACGGGAGAGCAGCGGGAGTCAGCCCGCTTCATCCTGAACAGGATCGATCGCATGATGCTGCGAGGCGAGCGGCGCAGGCTGCTGCTGTCGAATGCTGCGATCGATGCGTACCGCTTGCGGCCGGTGCTCGTGGCGCTGAACGCGGACAACCGGCCGGGTGAAACGCCGCATTAAGAAATGTGCCGCGCTGATCGTTCCGGTCCCGATTCGTGCCTTGGAACGAAGCGGAGTCGGATCGTGAACAAAGAAAAAGCCCCCGAAGGGGCTCAGTGTCTCAGGCGGCTTCCGTCTTCGGTACCGCGTCGGCATTCACCGAAAGCTTGACGACGTCGCCTTCGACGGCACCGACATATTTCGTGTCGATATAGTGATGATGGTCCTTGTGACCCTCCGGGCTGTCCTTGCGCGTCAGCTTGATCCGGTTGCCCTCCACGCGGTCGACGGTGCCGACATGAGCGCCGTCCTTGCCGATGATTTTCATGTGCTCTCTGATATCAGCCATCTCGTCCTCCTTGCTCTGGTCTCAACTGCGAACATCGGCGTTCGTTGCACCAGGCGCGCGTTGGATCCGAGACGCCCTCGGAACGTTGAAATCCGATCGGATCTGCCAAGACGCGCATGGAGAGCATTCAGGCCTATCTGGACCGGAAGCATGAGGAACTCGGGCTGTTGAACGACTGCCTGAGACATCGGCTCGATGTGACGCGTCCGCAATCAGTCGACGAGGTCGTCAGGTCCAAATTCCAGCTCACGGCGGCGCTGAGGGCAGAGCACGAACTGCACGAGTGGAAGGCGACGGAGACGGCCTGGTCGCATACCAGTGCTCCCGTCAGCGGGCCTTTCGCGTTCAGTTACGACTACCAGCGGGCCGATCTGTCGGTGCGCGGTCCGTCGTTCTATGAGCTCGACCTCGGCTGCACGAGCACGGCGCTTTATATGGCCTCGGGCATGGCTGCGATCTCCGCCGTGCTGCTGGCCTCCGCGCAAATCGTCGAGAAGGCCGATATCCTGGTGCTACCAGGCTCCTACGGCGAGACGCTGGAGCTGATCCGGAGCCTTGTTCCTCATCTGCGGCCCGTGGCTTTGAGTCTGCCGTTGGGCGATGCGCTTGCATCGGCAAATTCGCCGCGGATTCTTCTGCTGGATTCCTGCTCCTTCGCCGGAGCCTTCGAGGCGGTGCTCGGACGTGACGGCTCGGGTCTCGATCTCCTCGTGTTCGACACGACCTGCTTCGCCGGCAGGTCAGGCCGGATCAGGCGCGTGCTGCGGTGGGCCCGGCGAAACGGAATTCCGCTGGTCCTGGTGCGAAGCCACAACAAGCTCGATTCGCTCGGGGCGGAATATGGCCGGCTCGGCTCGGCCGTGTTCGTCCGCGACAACGAGCATCAGCAGCGGGCGTGCCATCCTGACTGGACACATCTCGCGTCCGAAACCCGCAACGCGGTGCGACTGCTCGGCGGCGCGGCATTGCCGGCACACTTCCCGCCTTTCGTCGGCAGCGCGGCATATTGGGCCCTCACAAAACGGCGCGTTGCGGCGATCTTGCGCAACGGCCGAAGCACGGCGCGATGTTTTGCGGCGAAGCTCCCGGCGCTCTCGGGCGAGCTCCATTTCGCTCACGGTCTCTACGTCACCTTGCGGGGCAGGCGTCCCCTCGACGAAGCGAGCGCGCGGCAGGCCGCCGAGGACATGAGCAACGAACTGCGCGAGGCTGGATTTCCCATCCGCCATGCCGGCAGCTTCGGTTTCGATTTCGCGGCGACCGAATGGTTTCACGACGCGACCACGGAGCAGTATAGCGTCCGGGTGGCGGTCCCGGATTTGCCAAGCGAGCTTTGGGATGATCTCGCCGTGGCGATTGCACGGTGGTGGCGGGCCTATCAGTCGACAGGTGGTCGAGGATGAATGTGTCGACAGCCCAGGAGGGCGCCTCGATCAGTCGACCGCCAGGCAATGCTCCAGCTGCGGCTTGTCTTGGCCGCGACGCGCCCACTCCTGAACGGCGAAGGCAAGATGATGCTGGCCCATCGCGGCGCCGACGATCGTGGCCTGAGCCACCTTGATGGGCTTTGTGACCACATTGGTGTTCACGACACCTGCGTCGATTGCCAAATACGACATCGCGACGACCGCTACCGCGGATGCAATCGCCATTCTCGTCAACTCGGATAGCTGCATCAAAAAACCTGTCGGGCGCATCCCGCCCGGCGCTTACATAGGGCTGATCGGCGTGGTTCAAAGGCTGCGGGATGCTACCCCACGCGTTCGTGAAAGGCTTTGATTGATAGCTTTTTGCTTGGCATGGCAGCCTCCTTGCTTGGCCGCGCCGAGCGGTCAACCCCGAAGCCCACCAGGGGCGCGCGCTTGGCGCACGGGGCTGTGTGCGTGCCGAGCAAATAATGGTCGACGCCATGAGTGCGTGGAGTACCTGCAACCCTCGACAATCCGCTCGGCACGAGGTTGTCACCCGTGTCTCAGGTACGGTCTGTTGCCTATGTGTCCGGGCTGGACAAGGTAGAGACTGGCGATCCCGGCAGGACTCGAACCTGCAACCCGCGGAGTAGAAATCCGCTACTCTATCCAGTTGAGCTACGGGACCGTCTTCAGCCGCCCCGGGGTGGGGCCTGGCTGTACGTCTACCATGCCATTATGAAAAATTGGGTGTTTCGCCAAGCCTGAACCGAACCGTTTTCCTCGATGCCGCGACAAAGCGAGACGGTGGCGTGTCAGGGTGCCGGGGTGAGCGGCAGCGGACTGGACGATGGTTCACATCGCCGGCAACGCTGGCCAGCTTCCGGGATGCGGCCGCCGGTCGACGGATCTGGTATTGCTGCGCCAACAGGACGGCGTGCGCGTCGGTACCTTGATCGGTCTCCTCCGGGCTTGTCTTTTCATGGCGAATGCGACGATTTGCAGCTTTGGTTCCATCGCCTTGAGTCCGTCACCTTTCCGCGCACTTCATGCGGCCAGCGGGCAGCTGGCCGCGATTTCCGGGAGTCCATCATGATCGGTCTTGTTCGCGCCGTCACAATCTGCGCCACGCTGGCGCTCGGCCTCAGCGCAGCCCAGGCTGCCGACAAGGCCTTCCGACGCGACGACCTCGGCGATGCCGCGATCAAGCTGGAGGCGCAGATCAAGAGCGAGGCGGGACCGGTCGCCAAGACCAATGCGACGCTGAAGACGGACGCCGACGCCGCCTTCCGGCGCAACGACTACCGCACGGGACTGTCGGTGCTCGGCCAGATCGCGGCCACCACGCCGGAAGATACCGGCAACTGGCTGCGGCTCGCCAAGGTCATCTTCCAGATCTCGCCGAAGAGCTCGAGCGAGCAGACTTTCCTGCTGGAGCGCGCCTCGACCGCGGCTTACATCGCCTATCAGCGCGCCGGCAATGCGGGCGAGGAGGCCGACGCGCTCGCCGTGCTCGGCAAGGCCCTGGCCGAGCGCAAGCTGTGGCGGCCGGCGCTGGATGCGCTGCGGCTGTCGCTCGACATGCGCGAGGTCGCCGACGTCCGCGGCCAATATGAGAAGATGCGCGACGAGCACGGCTTCCGCCTGCTCGACTATACCGTGGATTCGGACTCGGCGAGCCCGCGCGTCTGCTTCCAGTTCTCCGAGGAATTGGCAAAACGCACCGATTTCGCGCCGTTCCTGGCGCTGGCCGGGCAGGACAAGCCCGCGCTGTCGGCCGAGGGCAAGCAGCTCTGCGCCGACGGGCTGAAGCACGGGGAGCGTTACAACATCAACCTGCGCGCCGGCCTGCCGTCCACGGTGAAGGAAGGTCTGCCGAAATCGGCCGAGTTCAACGTCTATGTGCGCGACCGCAAGCCCTTCGTGCGCTTCACCAGCCGGGCCTATGTGCTTCCGAAGACCGGTCAGCGCGGCATTCCCGTGGTCAGCGTCAACACGCCCGCGGTCAACATCAACGTATTCCGGATCGGCGACCGCAATCTGATCAACACGGTGGTCGACAGCGATTTCCAGAAGACGCTGTCCAAGTACCAGCTCTCCGATCTCGGCGACGAGCGCGGCGTCAAGGTCTGGTCCGGCGAGCTCGCGACCGCGATGACGCTGAACCAGGACGTCACCACGGCATTCCCGGTCGAGGAGGCGCTCGGCGAGCTCCAGCCCGGCGTTTACGTCATGACCGCTGCGGCCAAGGGCCCGGGCTCGGACGACGATTATCAGCTCGCCACGCAATGGTTCATCGTCTCCGATCTCGGCGTGTCGGCCTATTCCGGCAATGACGGTATCCATGTGTTCGTCAACTCGCTGGCTTCGACCGATCCGGTGGGCAAGGCCGAGGTGCGGCTGGTGGCCCGTAACAACGAGATCCTGGCGACCCGCAAGACCGACGACTCTGGCCACGTGCTGTTCGAGGCGGGCCTTGCGCGCGGCGAGGGCGGCTTGTCCCCGGCGATGCTCACGGTCACCGGCGAGAAGGCAGACTATGCCTTCCTGAGCCTGAAGACGTCGGCCTTCGACCTGTCCGACCGCGGCGTTGCGGGGCGCGCCGTGCCCGCCGGCGCCGATGCCTTCGTCTATGCCGAGCGCGGCGTCTACCGCTCCAGCGAGACCGTCTATCTCACCGCGCTCTTGCGCGATGGGCAGGGCAATGCCGTCACCGGCGGGCCGCTGACGCTGGTGATCGAACGCCCCGACGGCGTCGAATTCCGCCGGGCCGTGCTGTCCGACCAGGGCGCCGGCGGCCGCACGCTGGCCGTGCCGCTCAACGCGGCCGTGCCGACAGGCACCTGGCGGGCGCGCGCCTTCACCGATCCGAAGGGCTCCTCGGTCGGCGAGACCACCTTCATGGTCGAGGATTACGTTCCTGATCGGATCGAATTCGACCTGTCCGCCAAGGACAAGCTGATCAAGGCTAACACTCCAGTAGAGCTTAAGGCGGACGGCCATTTCCTCTACGGCGCGCCGGCCTCGGGCCTCGCGCTCGAAGGGGACCTGCTGGTCGCGCCCGCGGCCGAGCGTCCGGGCTTTGCCGGCTACCAGTTCGGCGTCGCCGACGAGGAGACGACCTCGAACGAGCGAACGCCGCTGGAGAACCTGCCCGAGGCCGACGCCAACGGTGTTGCGACCTTCCCGGTGGCGCTGGACAAGCAGCCGGCCTCGACCCGGCCGCAGGAGGCCCAGATCTTCGTCCGCATGGTCGAGACCGGTGGCCGTGCCGTCGAGCGCAAGATCGTGCTCCCGGTCGCGCCCGCGGCGGCGCAGATCGGCGTCAAGCCGCTGTTCGGCGACAAGAATGTCGCCGAGGGCGACAAGGCCGAGTTCGATGTCGTGTTCGTCTCGCCTGAGGGCGAGAAGCTGCGCCGCGACGGGCTGCACTACGAGCTTCTGAAGGTGGAGTCCCGGTACCAATGGTATCGCCAGAACAATTACTGGGAGTATGAGCCGGTCAAGTCGACCTCGCGCGTCGCCGACGGTGATGTGGCGGTCGCGGCCGACAAGCCCGCGCGGATTTCGCTCAGCCCTCAGCCCGGCCGCTACCGGCTCGATGTGAAGTCGAACGATGCCGATGGCCCGGTGACCTCGGTGCAGTTCGACGTCGGCTGGTATTCCGACGGCAGCGCCGACACGCCGGATCTCCTGGAGACCTCGATCGACAAGCCGCAATACGCTTCCGGCGACACCATGACCGTGTCGGTCAATGTCCGCAGCGCTGGCAAGCTCACCATCAACGTGCTCGGCGACCGCCTGCTGACGACGCAGACCATCGACGTCAAGGAAGGCACCGCGCAGGTGAAGCTCCCGGTCGGCAAGGATTGGGGCACCGGTGCCTATGTGGTGGCGACGCTGCGCCGTCCGCTCGATGCCGCGGCCCAGCGCATGCCGGGCCGGGCGATCGGGCTGAAATGGTTCGGCATCGACAAGCAGACCCGCACCTTGCAGGTGAAGCTGTCGCCGCCGGCGCTGGTGCGGCCGAACTCGGCATTGAGGATCCCGGTCAAGCTCGACGGGCTCAATCCGGGCGAGGACGCCAAGATCGTGATCGCCGCGGTCGACGTCGGCATCCTCAACCTCACCAATTACAAGCCGCCGGCGCCTGACGATTACTATCTCGGCCAGCGCCGGCTGAGTGCGGAGATCCGCGATCTCTACGGCCAGCTGATCGACGGCATGTCCGGCACGCGCGGCCAGATCAAGTCCGGCGGTGACGCCGGTGCGGCCGAGCTGCAGGGCTCGCCGCCCACGCAGAAGCCGCTCGCGCTCTATTCCGGCATCGTCACCGTCGCCTCCGACGGCACTGCGGACGTCAGCTTCGACATTCCGGAGTTCGCCGGCACCGCTCGCGTGATGGCGGTGGCGTGGACCGCGACCAAGCTCGGCCGCGCCAACACCGATGTCGTGATCCGCGATCCCGTGGTGTTGACGACGACGCTGCCGCGCTTTCTGCTCAACGGCGACCGCGGCACGGTCAACCTCGAGATCGACAATGTCGAGGGTCAGGCCGGCGACTACGTCATCAACGTCAAGACCGGCGGTCCGGTGAAGATGACGGGTAATCCCGCCACCACGGTCAAGCTCGCCGCCAAGCAACGCAACGCATTCTCGCTCGCGCTCGACGCGACCGCGGCGGGGCAGGCGACGCTCGACGTCGACATCAAGGGACCGAACGGGCTGGCGTTGGCGCGGCATTACGCGTTCGACGTCAAGGCGGCGACGCAGGTGCTGGCACGGCGTTCGATCCGCACCCTGGCGAAGGGCGAGAGCCTGACGCTGACCTCGGACATGTTCTCCGACCTCGTGCCGGGCACCGGCAGTGTCTCGGTCTCGGCGAGCCTGTCGACCGCGCTCGACGCCGCGACGATCCTGAAAGCACTCGACCGCTATCCCTATGGCTGCTCGGAACAGATCACGAGCCGCGCGATGCCGTTGCTCTATGTCAACGAACTCGCGGCCGGCGCGCACCTCGCCATGGATAGCGAGGTCGACCAGCGCATCCGCGACGCGATCGAGCGGCTGTTGGCGCGCCAGGGCTCGAACGGCTCGTTCGGCCTGTGGTCGGCCGGTGGCGATGATGCTTGGCTCGATGCCTATGTCATGGACTTCCTGACTCGGGCCCGCGAGAAGGGCTTTGCGGTACCGGACGTGCTGTTCAAAAATGCGCTCGACCGCATCCGCAACTCCGTGGTCAACGCGAACGAGCCGGAGAAGGATGGCGGGCGTGATCTCGCTTACGGCCTCTACGTGCTCGCCCGCAACGGCGCGGCGCCGATCGGCGATCTCCGCTATCTCGCCGACACCAAGCTCGCCAATCTCGCAACGCCGATTGCGAAATCGCAGCTCGCGGCCGCGCTGGCGCTGGTTGGCGACCGTAACCGCGCGGAGCGCGTCTATGGTGCTGCGCTGGACAGCCTTGCACCCAAGCCCGTGCTGGAGTTCGGCCGCACCGACTACGGCTCGCAGCTCCGCGATGCCGCAGCGCTGGTCTCGCTGGCCAGCGAAGGCAACGCGCCCAAGGCGACGCTGACGCAAGCGGTGTCGCGGGTCGAGACCGCGCGCGGGCTGACGCCCTACACCTCCACGCAGGAGAATGCGTGGCTGGTGCTGGCGGCGCGGGCGCTCGCCAGGGAGAACCTGTCCATGGAAGTGGACGGCCAATCAGTCAAGACCGCGCTCTATCGCAGCTACAAGGCCACGACGCTGGACGGCAAGCCGCTGAAGATCACCAACACCGGCGATGCGCCGGTGCAGGCGGTGGTCTCGGTGTCGGGCTCGCCGGTGACGCCGGAGCCGGCTGCATCGAACGGCTTCAAGATCGAGCGCAGCTACTTCACGCTCGACGGCAAGCCCGCCGACATCAGCAAGGTCAAGCAGAACCAGCGCTTCGCGGTGGTGCTGAAGATCACCGAGGCCAAGCCCGAGTACGGCCACATCATGGTGTCCGACTATCTGCCCGCCGGCCTCGAGATCGACAATCCGCAGCTGGTCTCGTCCGGCGACAGCGGCACGCTGGATTGGATCGAGGACGGCGAAGAGCCCGAAAATACCGAGTTCCGCGACGACCGCTTCACCGCGGCGGTCGATCGGGCCTCGGATTCCAAATCGGTCTTCACCGTGGCCTACATCGTACGCGCCGTCTCACCCGGCAAATACGTGCTGCCGCAGGCCTATGTCGAGGACATGTACAATCCCTCGCGCTACGGGCGGACGGGCACGGGCTCCGTCGAGGTGCGGGCGGCGAAGTGAACATGTCGATGGCTGAGGCTGACAGTGAAACTCGTCATTCCGGGGCGGCTCGAAGAGCCGAACCCGGAATCTCGAGATTCCGGGTCTGGTCCTTCGGACCATCCCGGAATGACGGCAGTGGAGCGAGGGGCGGTGGCTATCGTCTCCTCTCCGCAGTCGCCTTCACCCTCATCCTTGCCATCATCGGCTTCGTTGCCTGGGTCTACTCCCTCGGTCCTCTCCCACTCGACGAAGCGCGGCAGGTCTCCACCACCATCGTCGATCGCAACGGCAAGCTGCTGCGGGCCTATGCGATGGCGGATGGCCGCTGGAGGCTGCCGGTCGATGCCGCGTCGAACGTCGACCCGACCTATCTGAAGCTGCTGCTCGCCTATGAGGACCAGCGCTTCTACGCCCATGACGGCATCGACCCGTTGGCGCTGGGGCGCGCTGCGCTGCAGCTCGGAACGCGCGGCCACATCGTCTCGGGCGGCTCGACCATCACCATGCAGCTGGCGCGGCTGATGGAGCCGCGGCGGCAGCGCTCGCTTTATGCCAAGCTGCGGCAGATGGTGCGCGCGATCGAGATCGAGCGAAGCTTGAGCAAGGAGCAGATCCTCGATCTTTATCTTGCGCTGGCCCCTTATGGCGGCAATCTCGAAGGCATCCGCGCCGCCTCGATCGGCTATCTCGGCAAGGAGCCGAAGCGCCTGTCGCTGGCCGAAGCCGCGCTGCTGGTCGCGCTGCCGCAATCGCCGGAAACGCGCCGGCTCGACCGCCATCCCGAGGCCGCGAGCAAGGCGCGCGACCGCGTGCTCGACCGCATGGTCGAAGAGCACGTGGTCAGCGCAGAGGATGCCAGGCAGGCCAAGGCCGTGCCCGTGCCGAAACTGCGCAAGCCGATGCCGATCCTGGCCCCGCACGCTTCCGACACCGCGCTGTCGACGATCAAGGACACGCCGACCGTCAAGCTCACGCTCGATGCGAACTTGCAGAAGGTGCTGGAGCCACTGGCGCGCGACCGCGCCATTGCGCTCGGGCCGAACATCTCGGTCGGGATCATCGTGGTCGACAACGAGAGCGGCGACGTGCTCGCCCGCGTCGGCTCGGCCGATTATTTCGACGAGAGCCGGGCAGGGCAGGTCGACATGACCCGCGCGGTGCGCTCGCCGGGTTCGACGCTGAAGCCCTTCATCTACGGGCTCGCCTTCGAGGACGGTTTCGTCCATCCGGAAAGCCTGATTGACGACCGGCCGGTTCGCTTCGGCTCCTACGCGCCGGAAAATTTCGACATGACCTTCCAGGGCACGGTGCCCGTGAGGAAGGCGCTGCAACTGTCGCTGAACGTGCCGGCGATCGTGCTGCTCGACCGCGTCGGCTCCAGCCGGCTCGCGGCGCGGCTGCGGCAGGCCGGCGGCCATCTGGTTCTGCCCAAGGACGAAGCGCCGGGACTCGCCATGGGCCTCGGCGGCGTCGGCGTGACGTTGCAGGATCTCGCCCAGCTCTATGCGGGCTTCGCCCGGCTCGGCACTACCAAGCCGCTGCGTGAGGTCATGTCGGACAAGGACGACGACCGCGAGCCGCTCCGGCTGCTGGATCAGGTCGCAGCCTGGCAGGTCGGCAACGTGCTGCTGGGAACGCCGCCGCCGGAGAATGCCGCTCACAACCGCATCGCGTTCAAGACTGGGACCTCCTACGGCTATCGCGACGCCTGGTCGGTCGGGTTCGACGGCCGGATGACCATTGGGGTCTGGGTCGGCCGGCCCGACGGCGCCCCGGTTCCGGGCCTGATCGGGCGCGTTGCCGCCGCACCGATCCTGTTCGACGCCTTTGCCCGCACCGGCAAGACGCTCGCTCCATTGCCGAAGCCGCCGAGGGGAACTCTGGTTGCCAGCAACGCCAAGCTGCCGTTGCCGTTGAAGCGGTTCCGCCCGGTGGGAGAACTGGTGCGGACCGGCCGCGAGCAGGCACTGCATATCCAATTTCCGCTGAATGGCTCGCGCATCGATGTCGATCGTTCCGGCGGACAGGAGAGCGCGGCGATGCCGGTCAAGGTCGCTGGCGGTGTTCTGCCGATGACCGTGATGGTTAACGGCACGGCGCTTGGCGAGATCGACGGCCGGCGCCAGCGCCTGATCGATCCGCCAGGCCCGGGCTTTGCACGGCTCACCGTGATCGATGCCACGGGCGCCGCGGACACAGTCGTCATTCGAATTCAATGAGCCTGCCTTAAGCGGTTGTGGCGATGGCGGTTTCAGCGTAAGCGGAACCAATGGCCGAGACCTACCCATCCCCCCGTTTTGGAGCGCCCCGCGAGCCGAAATCGCCTGCAAACCCGGGCAGCGGGCTCGTGAGCATGCTCGACATCGTCACGGCCAGCCACGCCCGAGCCGTCGCCTTCCTGCTGCTGTGCGCGCTGCTGTTGTTCCTGCCGGGTTTCTTCACGATTCCGCCGATCGATCGCGACGAGGCGCGGTTCGCCCAGGCCACCAAGCAGATGGTCGAGAGCGGCGACTATGTCGATATCCGCTTCCAGGAGGACGTCCGCTACAAGAAGCCGGTCGGCATCTACTGGCTGCAATCGGCGACGGTGGAAGCCGCCTCGATGCTCAAGCTGCCGAAGGCCGAATTGCGGATCTGGGTCTATCGGCTGCCGTCGCTGTTCGGGGCGATCGGCGCCGTGCTCATGACCTATTGGGCCGCGCTCGGCTTCGTCACGCGGCGGGGAGCGGTGCTGGCGGCGCTGATGATGTGCGCCTCGGTGCTGCTCGGCGTCGAGGCGCGGCTTGCCAAGACCGATGCCATGCTGCTGTTCTGCGTGGTCGCCGCGATGGGGGCGATGGCGCGAGCCTATCTGTCCTGGCAGCGCGCCGAGGACGAGACGCACCCGCCCTGGAGCTGGCCTGCGATCTTCTGGAGCGCGCTTGCGGTCGGCATCCTGATCAAGGGCCCGCTGATCCTGATGTTCGCAGGGCTGACCATCGTTGCGCTCGCGATCCAGGACCGCGATTCCTCCTGGTTGTGGCGGCTGCGCCCGGTCTGGGGCCTGATGTGGATGCTGGTGCTGGTGCTGCCCTGGTTCGTCGCGATCTTCTGGCGCGCGGGAGACGCCTTTTTCGCCGATTCCGTCGGCGGCGACATGCTGAGCAAGATCGGCGCCCAGGAATCCCATGGCGCACCGCCCGGACTTTACCTGGCGCTGTTCTGGATCACGTTCTGGCCGGGTGCGCCGCTCGCGGCGATGGCCGCGCCCGCGGTGTGGCGGGCGCGGCGTGAACCCGGTGCGCAGTTTCTGCTGGCCTGGCTGATCCCGTCCTGGATCGTGTTCGAGGCGGTGCTGACCAAGCTTCCGCATTACGTGCTGCCGCTCTATCCGGCGATCGCCATTCTCACCGCCGGCGCGGTGGAGCGGCGCGTGCTGTCGCGCTCCTGGCTGATGCGCGGTTCGGCCTGGTGGTTCGCCATCCCCGCGGCCGCCTCGATCATCGCGGTGGTCGGCGCGGTGATGCTGACACGGCAGCCGGCCTTCGTCGCCTGGCCGTTCATCGCGGCGTCGCTGATCTTCGGCCTGTTCGCCTGGTGGCTCTACGACAACAATCGTGCCGAGCGCTCGCTGCTCAACGCGCTGGTCGCAGCCCTGATGCTCGCGGTGACAGTGTACGGCATCGTGCTGCCGTCGCTGACGCCGCTGTTTCCGAGCATCGAGATCGCGCGCGCGCTCCGCAACGTCACCTGCATCGGGCCGAAGGCGGCGGCGGCCGGCTATCACGAGCCCAGTCTCGTCTTCCTGACGGGGACCCAGACGCTGCTCACCGACGGTTCGGGCGCGGCGGACTTCCTGCGGCAAGGAAGCTGTCGTTTTGCGCTGATCGAGCAGCGCTCGGAGCGCAGCTTCGTGCAGCGCGCCGAAGCAATCGGGCTGCGCTACAAGGTCGGTACCCGCATCGACGGCTACAACTTCTCGCAAGGCCGCGCGATCTCGATCTCGATCTTCCGCTCGGAAGGTACCGAATAGGATGTCGGCCCCGACCAGCACCGCGCCGCGTTCGGGCTATCCCGCGCAATTGTTCGCCGTGTCGAGGCGCGCGCTGGCGCAGCTCGTTCGCACGCCCTCACATTCGCGCCGCGCGGAAGCCGCGCGAAAACTGGCGCGTCATTCGCTGTGGCTCGCCACGGCGGGCGCAGCTCTCGTCATCGTGCTGATGGTCGCGTTCGACCAGACCGAGATCCAGCTGATGCCGGCGCGCGGCACGCCCGGCTTGTGGCCGATCCGCATCCTCACCGATTTCGGCAAGGACGAGTATCTGCTGTGGGTAATGGGAGCTGCGCTGGTCGCTTTGGCGTTCGTTGCAGCGGCGCTTCACGGCACACGCCGCGCGCTGTTGCTCGGATTCGGCACGCGCCTCCAGTTCATGTTTCTGTCCGTTGCCGTGTCGGCGCTCGTTGCCGAGGTCCTGAAATTTGTCATCGGGCGCGGACGTCCGTTTGTCGGGGGCAAGGCCAATCCCTTCAACTTCGTGCCGTTCGAGGGGACCGGTGCCTATGCCAGCCTGCCGTCGGGCCACGCCGTAGCGGCATTCGCCCTGGCGTTTGCCGTGTCCGCATTGTGGCCGCGCCTGCGCGTCTTCATGTTCACTTACGCAATCGTGATCTTGTTGACGCGGTTGGTGCTGCTCGCGCATCACCCGAGCGACGTCGTCGCCGGCGCCCTGGTCGGCACGGTCGGGGCCATGGCGGTGCGCTACTGGTTCGCGGCGCGAAGGCTGGGCTTTGCCATCCGGGGCGATGGCACCATCGTGCCTCTTGCGGGGGCGGTCTCGGGCCGCCTCAAAAGGGTTGCCCACCGGGCATCCGCCCCATAAAAGCGGCTGCCTGCCGGGGCCCTCGGTTCCCGGGTCGCGGGCCAATGCCAACCACGAGCTTTGATTTGTCGACGTCCCAGCCTTCGGTTTCCATCATCGTTCCCGTGCGCAACGAAGCCGACAACATCGCGCCGCTGATCGCGGAGATCGGCGCGGCGCTCGATGGCCGCTGGTCCTATGAGATCATCTACGTCAACGACGGCTCGACCGATGCAACCGGCGAACGGATCGCCGCGATCATGGCACAGCGGGACAATCTGCGTCAGCTTCGCCATGCCAGATCAGGCGGCCAATCGGCGGCCGTGCGCAGCGGCGTGCGCGCGGCGCGCGGGGTGATCGTGGCGACGCTGGACGGCGACGGCCAGAACAATCCGGCCTTCCTGCCCGACCTGATCTCAGCGGTCGAGAAGGGAGCAGGGCGTATCGGCCTCGCTGCCGGTCAGCGTGTCGGACGCAAGGATACCGGCTTCAAGAAATTCCAATCGCGTGTGGCGAACGGCATCCGCAACGCCATCCTGAAGGATGGCACGCGGGACACCGGTTGCGGACTGAAGGCATTCCAGCGCGAGGTCTTCCTGAGTTTGCCCTATTTCGACGGACTGCATCGCTTCCTGCCGGCGCTGGTTCGCCGCGAAGGCTACGACATCGCCTATGTCGACGTGATCGACCGGCCGCGCCATTCCGGCGTGTCGAACTACGGCTTCTTCGACCGGCTTTGGATCGGAATCATGGATCTCGCCGGCGTGTGGTGGCTGATCCGCCGCAAGAAGCCGACGCCAGAAGTGACCGAGGTGACCGCATGATCATCCAGTACGGTCAGGCGCTGAGCAACTACCTCTACGACGTCTTCGTCGCCAAGTTCGATTTCTGGCTGGCATTCGGCCTCGTCGCGCAGCTGTTCTTCACCGCGCGCTTCCTGGTGCAATGGATCGCGAGCGAGCGCGCCGGCAACAGCGTGGTGCCGATGGCGTTCTGGTTCTGCTCGATGGGTGGCGGCCTGATGACTTTGGTCTACGGCATCGTGAAGCGCGAGCCGGTCATAATCCTCGGACAATCGATGGCGACGGTCATCTATGTCCGCAACATCATGCTGATCATCAAGAACCGCGGCAGCGCCTCGAAGACGCTGGATCGGTAAGCCGCTGTCCTAACGCGGCAACGCCGAGGCCGCGCCTGAGGCGGGCAGGGTGGCCGTCTCCGCCGAGGTGCTGCGATAGGGCTCGCCGGCGGCATCCAGCACAGGGTAGGCAACCGAGCAGATATGCGAATGGATGCGACGCAGGTCGCGCAGCACGTCGAGATGCAGCGACGTCGTTTCGATGGTTTCGGGGCGGCCCTCGCGCAGGCGGTCGAGATGCCGCTCGACGGCCGCAAGCTCGGTGTTGCGCAGCGCCGTCTTCTCGACCAGCAGCTTCCGCGCCTCGTTGGCGTCGCCCGACATGAAAACGCCGAAGGCGATCCGCAGCGAGTCCATGGTGCGCTTGTGGAAGGCGGCGAGCTCGTCGGCGCCTTCCGCTGAGAACTGGAAGCGCCGCTTGATCTTCTTGGTGGCGAGCTCGCTCAGGCTCTTGTCGATGATGTCGCCGATATGTTCGAGGTTGATGGCGAAGGAGATGATCTCCATCGCGCGCCGTCCTTCGCTCTCGTCGAGGCTGCCCCGCATCAGCTTAGTCACGTAGAGCTTGATGGCCTCGTCGAGACCGTCGACCAAATTGTCCATCTTGGAGACCTGATCGACCAGCGCACGGTCGCCCGTCATCATCGCGGCCATCACCTGGCGCAGCATGACCTCGACGAGATCGCCCATGCGCAACGTCTCCCGGGCGGCGTCGGCGAGCGCCAGCGACGGCGTCTCCAGCGCGGTCTCGTCGAGATAACGCGGCCGCGCCGGGTCGGCCTCCTGGGCGCGATCCGGCAAGAGGCGGGTCAGCAGGCGCGACATGGCGTCGAGCAGGCCAATGAAGACGACGGCCGTGCCGACATTGAAGGCGATATGGAAAGCCGCCGTCATCTTGGCGAGATCGGGCTGCCAGGCGTGCATGTGCTCGGCGATCGTGCCCAGGAAGGGCAGGACGAGGGCGATCCCGACCACACGGTTGACGAGATTGCCGACCGGCAGGCGGTAGCTCGCGGCATCCTCGCGCCTGGCGCCCTCGAACACCGGATTGATGGCACTGCCGAGATTGGCCCCGAGCACCAGCGCCATCGCGGCGTAAGGCGTGATGAACTGTGAGTAGGCCAGGGACATGATCAAGAGCACGCTGGCGACGCTCGAATGCACCGCCCAGGTGATGAGGGCGGCGATGACGATGCACAGGATCGGATCGCCCGTGATGGCCGACATCACGACGCGGACGCCGGGCGCGTTCTCGGCCGGCGCCAGCGTGTCGAGCAGGATGTGCAGCGAGAGCAGCATCAGGCCGAGGCCGATGCAGACGCGGCCGATGTCCTTGATCCGCGAGCGCGGGCCGGAGCGGAACGCGACGAGACCAAGCACGAACAGGACGGGCGCAACGGCTGCGATGTTGAACGACAGCACCTGTACGATCAGCGTCGTGCCGACATTGGCCCCGAGCATGATGGCAAGCGCGGCAGCGAGGCTGACGAGGCCTTCGGCTGCAAACGAGCTTGTGATCAAGGCGGTCGCCGTGCTGCTCTGGAGCAGTGCGGTGAGCCCGAGGCCGGCGGCGAAGGCGCTGACGCGGTTGCTCAGCGCCTTGCCGAGCAGGCGCCTGAGGTCAGGACCGAAGGCGCGCAGAATCCCGCTGTGGACCATGTGCAGGCCCCACAGCAACAGCGCCACCCCGCCCATCAGGTCGAGCAGAACCAACGTTCCCATTCTCCGTGTCCGGATTGGAGTCGATTGGTGAGGCTAGCGCCAAATGCTTGAGGATCAAACCATTTCTTGGCGCGTCAGCGTTAACGTTTACGACACGTGCGCGTTCCCGCGTTGCGCGTCCGCCGGCGCGCGTTGCGCCTCCGCCCGCGCGATTGGCGCGTTCTCAGGCGCAATGCCCTGTGTGCAGGCTCACATTGCTGCCTTGAGGGCAGCGAAGCCGCGATCGAGATCGGCCTTGAGATCGTCGGTGCTTTCGAGCCCGATGTGCAGACGCAGAGTCGGCCCGCCGGGCGCCCATTTGGTCGCGGTGCGATAGGCGTCGCAATCGAAGGGAATCGCCAGGCTCTCGAAGCCGCCCCAGGAGAATCCCATGCCGAAGAGCCTGAGCGTGTTCAGCATGGTGTCGACCGCCTTCTGCGGCGCCGGCTTCAGCACAATGCTGAACAGGCCCGAGGCGCCGCTGAAGTCGCGCTTCCAGATCGCGTGACCCGGATCGGTCTCGAGTCCCGGATGCAGCACGCGCGCGACCTCGGGTCGGGCAGCGAGCCAGCGCGCCATCTCGAGCCCGGAGCGATGATGTTGGGCCAGGCGCACCGACAACGTGCGCAGGCCGCGCAGTGCGAGAAAGACGTCATCGGGACCGGCGCAGACGCCGAGCAGGCGGATGCCTTCGGCAACCATCGGCCAGGCCTTGGCATTGGCCGAGATCGTGCCGAACATGATATCGGAATGGCCGCCGATATATTTCGTCGCGGCCTGCATGCTGATGTCGACGCCCTGTTCGAGCGAGCGGTGATAGAGCGGGGTGGCCCAGGTGTTGTCGTCGATGACCAGCGCGCCGCGCGCATGGGCGACCTCGGCGATGGCGCGGATATCCGGCATCTCGAACGATTGCGAGCCCGGCGCCTCCACCAGCACCGCGCGGGTGTTGGGCTTGAACAGCTTGTCGATGCCGGCGCCGATCAGCGGATCGAAATAGGTGGTCTCGACGCCGTAGCGGGTGAGCATGCCGTTGCAGAAATTGCGCGAGGGCCGGTAGACGTTGTCGCAGACCAGAATGTGGTCGCCGGCCTTCAGCACCGCGAGCAGGGTGGTAGAGATTGCCGATAGCCCCGACGGGACGATGCCGACGCCGGCGCATTGCGGCCCCTCCAGTGCCATCAGCGTCTCCTGGAACGCCTTGGTGGTGGGGGAACCGTGGCGGCCATAGGTGAACTCACCGCGATGGGCGTGCAGGTCCTCGGCGGTCGGATAGAGCACGGTCGAGCCGTGAAAGACCGGCGGATTGACGAACCCCTTCTGCGCCTTGGTGTCGCGGCCGGAGGTGACCAGCCGGGTCTCGGCGTGCTGCTCTTGCGGGTGCGAGGAATCCATGCGTCTGCTTTCAAAACCGCGTTTCCGCTCGGGCTTGGCGCCGAGCGGGCTGGCCGAAAGGCCGCTGTCGTTAATAACAGAACACAGAAGAGTCCCGTCAACCCCTTGACCCGGCACGCCAGTCGTTCTGTGATGCGCAGGTGCTATTCAGTCGCCGCATGTTGAGGGGCCTGCCGCGACCTTCGATCCATCGTCTGACCGGACCTTGCGTCACAGCCAAAAATGGCGGGCGCCAGCGGCGGAGATGAAGGTATGGGCTCCCGGTATCGGCGAGTGTTCGGCTTGATCTTCCAGCATGACTCTTGCAAGGCCCTGCCTGGCGGAGATGATCCTGCGACAACGTTCCTGACCTTGAGACGACCTTGAAAGGCCCAAAGCCCATGAAACGCGTAACCCTGGCTCTCACCCTTGCTCTCGCCACCGGCCTCTCCGCCCAAGCCGCCGATGCGCAAACGCTCAAGACCGTCAAGGACCGGGGCATGCTGTCCTGCGGCGTCAGCCAGGGCCTGCCGGGCTTCTCGAATCCGGATGACAAAGGCAACTGGACGGGAATCGACGTCGATGTCTGCCGCGCAATTGCGGCGGCGATTTTCAATGACCCGACTAAGGTCAAGTACGTGCCGCTGTCCGCCAAAGACCGCTTCACGGCGCTGCAATCCGGCGAGATCGACGTGCTCTCGCGCAACACCACCTGGACCATCTCGCGCGACACCTCGCTCGGTGCCAACTTCACCGGCGTGACCTATTACGACGGCCAGGGCTTCATGGTGAAGAAGTCGCTGAAGGTCAATTCCGCGCTCGAATTGAACAGTGCCTCGGTCTGTGTGCAGACCGGCACCACGACGGAACAGAATCTCGCCGACTACTTCAAGGCTAACAACATGAAGTACGAGGTGATCGCGTTCGCCGGCGCGGATGAGACTATCAAGGCTTATGAATCCGGTCGTTGCGACGTCTTCACCACGGACCAGTCCGGGCTCTACGCCTATCGTTTGAAGTTCGCCAATCCCGCCGACCACATGGTGCTGCCGGAGATCATCTCCAAGGAGCCGCTCGGGCCGATGGTGCGCCACGGCGACGACCAATGGTTCGATCTCGTGAAATGGACGCTGTTTGCGATGATCACGGCTGAAGAGCTCGGCGTGACCTCGAAGAACGTCGACGAGAAGGCAAAGCTGGAAAACCCGGAGCTGAAACGCGTGCTCGGCACGGATGGCAATTTCGGCGAACAGCTTGGTGTGACCAAGGACTGGGTGGTGCGGATCGTGAAGGCGGTCGGCAACTACGGTGAGGTGTTCGAGCGCAACGTCGGCACGGGCTCGCCGCTCGCCATCAACCGCGGTCTCAACAATCTCTGGAACAAGGGCGGTCTTCAGTACGCGCCACCGATCCGTTGATCCCGATCGGCGGCTCGCGGCGATGAGCACCGAGGCCCGTAAACCGCCGCCCCAGATCGCGCTGAAGATCCGGCGCGCGCTGGGCGGCAAGGCCGGCTGGAACGGCGTCGCCGTCCAGCTCGCCTTCGCGGCGATCCTGGGCTGGATTGGCTACGAGATCATTTCAAATGCCCGCGCCAACCTGGAAAACCAGCACATCGCCGCCGGTTTCGGCTTCCTCCGCAACAATGCCGGCTTCGACGTCAATCAGACCCTGATCCCCTACACCGGATCCGATACATTCTTGCGCGTGTTCGTCGTCGGGCTCTTGAACACGCTCATGGTCTCGGTGGTCGGCATTGTCTTTGCCACCCTGATCGGCTTCATCATCGCGCTGTGCCGGCTGTCGCCGAACTGGCTCCTGTCGCGCGTGGGCGGGATCTATGTCGAGGTCATCCGCAACCTGCCGCTGCTGTTCCAGATGCTGTTCTGGTACCTCGCGGTGCTGGCGGCGTTGCCCAATCCGCGGCAGAGCATCTCGCTGCTCGGCATTGCCTTCCTCAGCAATCGCGGCTTCGTGGTTCCCAGCCCGATCGGAGAGAGAGGTCTCGTGCCATTCCTGGCGATGCTGGCGCTCGGCATCGTCGCGGCGCTGGCCTTGCGCATCTATGCGCGGCGCGCGCTGTTTGAGGAAGGGCGGATGATCCGGATCTGGCCCTATGTGCTCAGCCTATTGTTCGGGCTGCCGCTCGCCACCATGCTGGTGTTCGGTTTGCCGTTCACCTTCGAGCTGCCGCAGCTCAGGGGGTTCAACTTCGCAGGCGGTTCGCGGATCATTCCGGAGTTCGTGGCGCTGGCACTGGCACTGTCGACCTATACCGCCGCCTTCATCGCCGAAATCGTGCGCGCCGGCATCCTGTCGGTCCACAAGGGGCAGATGGAGGCCGGATCGTCGCTGGGCCTCAGCCGGGGCAATACGCTACGTCTGATCGTGGTGCCCCAGGCCATGCGCGTCATCGTGCCGCCATTGACCAACCAGTACCTCAACCTCACCAAAAACTCGTCGCTGGCTGTCGCGATCGGCTATCCCGACCTGGTCTCGGTGTTCGCCGGCACCGCGCTGAGCCAGACCGGACAGGCGATCGAGATCATCGCGATGACGATGGGCATCTATCTGCTGATCTCGCTCCTCACCAGCGCGATCATGAGCGTCTATGGTTGGCGCGTCAGCCGGAGTCTGGGCGCATGAGCGATATCGCCTCGAGCAGCTTCGTCCGCCAGGACTTGCTCACCGAACGTCCCGCGCCGGTGAAGACCACCGGCTTTGTCGGATTGATGCGCACCCGCCTGCTCAACTCGCCGACCAACATTCTGCTCACGATCGTGGGCGCCCTGCTGCTGTGGTTCACCATCGTCCCCTCGGTCAAGTTCCTGCTGGTCGATGCGGTGTGGAGCGGCGAGGATCGCACGGCATGCCTGACCGAGAACGCCGGCTTTGCGGTCGGCGCCTGCTGGCCCTACATCCAGGCCAAGTTGCCGCAACTGATCTACGGCTTTTACCCTGAAGCCGAGCGCTGGCGGGTCAACCTGACATTCGTCCTCGCGGTGATCCTGCTGATACCGTTGCTCGTGCCGCGTCTGCCGGCGAAGGGGCTCAACGCCGGTCTGTTCTTCGTCGCCTTTCCGGTGGTCGCATTCTTCCTGCTGCACGGCGGCGGCATCAAGGGTTTTGGCCTCAGCTGGACGGCCGGCCTGCTGGAGTTGTTCGACGACAGCATCATCGGCGCCGGCCAGGCTCTGCTCACTCTCAGCAAGACATCGGCCCTCGGGCCACTGCTTTGGGCCACGGGCCAACTCATCGTGGTGGTCGGAACGATGATCTCCTGGCTCATCTTCCCACTGATTTGGCTGCGCGACCAGATTCAGGGCACCGGCCAGTCAGTCTGGACCGATTTCGCCATCACGTCCCTCGTCGTATCCCTGATCGCGTTTGTTGTCGGCGGCGGCCCGCGGACGGGATGGCACGCGCTCCTGTCGAGCGTCGCCACCTTCGCCGCGGTCGCCGTCGTCATCAAGCTGATGGGGCTCGATCACGGCGGGCTGCCCATTGTGACCACTAATCTGTGGGGCGGGCTGCTGGTGACGCTTGTGGTCTCAGTCACCGGCATCGTCACCTCGCTGCCGATCGGCATCGCGCTGGCACTGGGGCGGCGTTCCACCATTCCGCTGATCCGGATCTTCTCGATCGCCTTCATCGAGTTCTGGCGCGGCGTGCCCCTGATCACCGTGCTGTTCTTCGCCACCTACATGCTGCCGCTGTTCCTGCCGGGCAATTTCACGGTCGACGGCCTCGTCCGCGCACTGATCGGCATTGCGCTGTTCACGGGCGCCTATCAGGCCGAGAACGTCCGCGGTGGGCTCGCGGCGATTCCGCGCGGGCAGGGCGAGGCTGCGGCGGCCCTGGGCCTGTCGTGGTGGAAGACCACCTCGCTGATCGTGCTGCCGCAGGCACTGCGCCACGTCATTCCGAACCTCGTCAACAGCTTCATCTCGCTGTTGAAGGACACGTCGCTGGTCTCGATCGTGGCGCTGTTCGATCTGCTGGGCTCGCTGAGGGCCTCGTTCTCGGATCCGAAATGGTCGACGCCTTCGACTGCGTTCACTGGCTTCGCCTTCGCCGGGATCATCTACTTCATCTTCTGCTTTGGAATGTCGCGCTACTCGCTGTTTGTCGAGCACCGCCTCAACGCCCACCGTCGCAACTGATCGAGGTCACCATGTCAGACCCCATCGTCAAGATTTCCGGCCTCAACAAATGGTACGGCGACTTTCACGTGCTGCGCGACATCGACCTTTCGGTGCAAAAGGGCGAGCGCATCGTGATCTGCGGGCCCTCGGGCTCCGGTAAGTCGACGTTGATCCGCTGCATCAATGCGCTCGAGGAATTCCAGGAGGGCGAGATCGTCGTCGATGGCATCGAACTCGGGCCGAACCTGAAGCACATCGACGCGGTGCGCCGCGAAGTCGGCATGGTGTTCCAGAGCTTCAACCTGTTCCCGCATCTCACGGTGCTCGACAATTGCACACTGGCGCCGATCTGGGTGCGTAACATCCCGAAGAGGGACGCCGAGGCGACGGCGATGAAATTCCTGGAGCGGGTCAAGATCCCGCATCAGGCCAACAAGTTTCCGGGCCAGATGTCCGGCGGCCAGCAGCAGCGCGTCGCCATCGCCCGCGCCCTGACCATGAACCCGAAGGTCATGCTGTTCGACGAGCCGACCTCGGCGCTCGACCCCGAGATGGTCAAGGAGGTGCTGGACACCATGGTCGACCTCGCCGAGGAGGGCATGACCATGCTGGTCGTCACCCACGAGATGGGCTTTGCCCGCGAGGTCGCCAACCGCGTGGTGTTCATGGATGCCGGCCAGATCATCGAGGCCAACACCCCGAACGAATTCTTCGCGGCGCCTCAGCACGCCCGGACGAAACTGTTCCTGAGCCAGATTCTGCGCTGAGCACCACCCGGCATTCCATGGCCGTGCCGGCCTGACTGACCCGCCAGCTTGGCACCATCCGAATCGGCTTTGCCTCCTTTCGGGCCATCCCCGGAGAGAGACCTTGCAAAGCAGTGTCGGCGCGCGCGCCTACCAGAATGCGCGATTGCAGAAGAAGTTGAGGAAGCAGGCGGATGCCGTGTTGTCCTTCGCAATCGAGGCGTTGGGGCAGGGCCGGTTTGCGGAGACCGAGGCACTCTGCCGCGAGATTCTGAAGGAAGTGCCAGATCATTTCCACGCCACGCACCTGCTCGGCCTGCGGGCGTACGAGGGTGGGCGGCTCGAGGAGGCGCAACAGCTGTTAGAGCGCGCGATTGCGCTCGATCCGCGCTCGCCGGATGCCCACGGCAATCTTGGGGCGGTCTATTTCGATCTGCAGAGGTTTCAGGACGCCCGCCTATGTCAGGAGAAGGCCATTGCGCTGAAGCCGAATTGTCCGATCACCCTGACCAATCTCGGCAATACGCTGCTCAACATCGGGCTTGGCGAGCAGGCCATCGGACTGCACGAACGCGCGATCAAGCTGCGGCCGGACTATGCCGATGCAATTTGTAACCGAGGCATGGCCGAGCTGATGATCGGCCGCCTCGAGCGCGCCAAGCAGAGTTTCGACCGCGCCCTCGTGTTTCAGCCGCGTCATGCGGAAGCGCTCGCCGGCAAGGGCATGGTGTGCATCGAGCTCCGGCACTACGAGGAGGCCGAGGCCGCCCTTGCGGCAGGACTTGCGATCAAGCCGGGTTCACCACGGATTCTGGCGCAGCGCGGACGGCTGAACTTCGATCTGTACCGGCTGGAGCAGGCGGCGGCGGACTTCGACGCGGCGCTGACGCAATCGCCGCGGCTCGAGCTCGCGCTGCGTGGGAAGGCGCAAGTCAACCTTCTGTTAGGAAACACGACGCAGGCGATTGCGGCCGTCAAGACCCTGCTCGAGGACAATCCGCGGTCTGATTACGCACTCGTGCTGCTCGGCGCCTGCTATGCCAACCAGGGAGATGTTGCGACGGCACTCGCGCATCTCGACGCAGCTCTCGCGATCTCGCCGGATTATGCGGATGCCATTGCACGCAAGATCTTCATCCTGGATTATCTGTCGGAGGCCGATTTCGCCGTCCAGCAAGCGGTGCGGAAATCATGGTGGGATGCGGTCGGCGCCAAACTGCTGCAACGGACATTGCCGCCGCGGCAGCTCGATCCGGACAGGCGGATCGTCGTCGGATATGTCGCCTCGGAATTCAGGAACCACTCGGCAGCGTTTGCCCTGTTGCCGGTGCTGCGCCATCACGATCACTCGAGGTTCGAGATCGTCTGCTATTCCTGCTGGCCGTTGCGGGACGAGATCACCGAGCGGTTCAAGCCTCTCGCCGACGTCTGGGTCGAGGCCGCGCAGCTATCGGACGACGAGCTGGCCGACCGCATCCAGGCAGACAAGATCGACATTCTGATCGACGTGTCGGGACATACGGCCGGCAATAGGCTCGGAGTCTTCGCCCGCAAGCCGGCCCCGATCCAGGTGACAGGCTTTGGACACGCTACGGGAACCGGTCTTCAGACCATGGACTATGTGCTCGCGGATCCGGTCTTCATTCCGCAATCGGCCCGCCATCTGCTGGCCGAGAAGGTCCACGATCTGCCGTGCCTGATCACGATCGATCCGATCCAGGATGTCCCGCCTTCGGAGCTTCCCATGCTCCGCAACGGCCATGTCACCTTCGGCGTCTTCAACCGCATCTACAAGATCTCGGATGAGGCGATCCGGGTCTGGTCGAAGGTGATGCGTGAGGTGACGGGCTCGAAGATCATCATCAAGCACGGCCTGCTCGACGATCCCTTGCTGCGCGACGGCTTGATCGCGCGGTTCATGAACCAGGGCATTGCCAAGGAGAGTATCACTTGCCTCGGCTCGACCTCGCGCCATGAGCATCTGCTGGCCTTTGCGAAGGTCGATATCTCCCTCGACCCATTTCCGCAGAACGGCGGCATCAGCACCTGGGAGTCGCTCTATGCGGGCGTTCCGGTCGTCGCCAAGCTCGGCCTCGGCGCCTCCGCGCGCGCCGGAGCCTCGATCGTGACCGCCGTTGGCCTCGACGACTGGGTCGCCGAGAATGACGACGACTATGCCGCGATCGCTTGCAGATACGCAGCGCAGCACGCGCATCTTGCTAAGTTACGGGCGGAGCTGACGGCCCGGATCGCAGCCTCGCCGGCCGGCAACGTCGAACGTTATACGCGTGAGGTCGAAGCGGCCTATCGCCGGTTCTGGCGCGATCATTGTGCCGTGGCCTCGGAACGCGGCGAGATGGCGTAGGCAGCCCTTACGCCGAGCCCCGGGACATCCCGGAGCCGACGCCGGTCCGCTGACCGGCCGGCCGGGTCCGCGAATCAGTTAGAGTCGTCCTAGGGCATCCTCCGGAGAGACACCTTGCAGAAGAGCGGCGGCGGCGCGCGCGCATTCCAGAATGCGCGATTGCAGAAGAAGTTGATGAAGCAGGCCGACGCCGTGATTGCCGCTGCAGCGAATGCCTATGGCCAGGGCCGATATGCCGAGACCGAGGCGCTGTGCCGTGAGATCCTGAAAGCCCTTCCGGATCATGTCGACGCCATCCACCTGCTCGGCATGTGCGCCCATGACGGTCGGCGCCTCGAGGAGGCACAGCAGCTGCTGGAGCGCGTGATTGCGCTCGATCCGCGCCTGCACGACGCTCATAACAACCTCGCGACCGTGCATTTCGACCTCGGCAATTACGAGGAGGCGCGGCGGTGCCAGGAGAGGGCTATCGCGCTGAAGCCGAATTTCACCGTCGCGCTGACCAATCTCGGCAACACGCTCATGCATCTGGGGCTATACGAGCAGGCACTCGAGATGCACGAGCGCGCTATCAAGATCAAACCGGATTATGCCGACGCGCTCTGCAATCGCGGCATGATCGAGATCGTGCTTGGGCAGACCATGCGCGCCAAGGAGAGTTTCGATCGCGCCCTGCTGTTTCAGCCGCGTCACGCCGAGGCCATCGTCGGCAGCGGCATGGTCAGCATGGAGTTGCGGCACCACGAGGAGGCCGCAGCCAAGTTTGCCCAGGCACTGGCAATCAAGCCGGGCGCGCCACGGATCCTGGCCCAGCGCGGACGGCTCAGTTACGAACTGCAGCGCCTGGACGAGGCGCTGGCGGATTTCGATGCGGCGCTCGCGATTTCGCCCAAGCTCGAGCTGGCCCTTCGGGGCAAGGCGCAGGTCTGCCTCGTCATGGGAAGGACCGCGCAGGCGATGGCGGCCGCGACGACCTTGATCGAGCGAAATCCTCGCTCCGAGATGGGCTTGGCGCTGATGGGCTTCGCTTATTCGAACCAGGGAGACATGGACGCTGCGATCGAATATCTCGATCGCGCGCTGGCGCTCCGACCGGACTATGGCGACGCGATCAGGGGCAAGATCTTCTTGCTGGACTACCTTGCGCAGGCGGATTTCGCGGTTCAGCAGGCGGTGCGAAAGTCCTGGTGGGATGCGATCGGCTCGAAGATTCCGCAAAGGACGCTGCCGAAGCGGCCGCTGGATCCGGACAAGCAGATTGTGGTCGGATATGTCGCGGCCGAATTCCGGCAGCATTCGGCGGGGCTCACCTTGCTGCCCGTGTTGCGCCATCATGATCACGCCAAGTTCAAGATCATCTGCTATTACTCCTGGCCGGGGGCGGACGAGTACACCGACAAGTTCAAGCAAATGGCGGACGTCTGGGTCGAGGCTTGGCAGATGTCGGATGATGAGCTCGCCGATCGCATTCAGGCCGACAACGTCGACATCCTGATCGACGTGTCGGGCCACACGACCGGCAACAGGCTCCCGGTCTTCGCGCGGAAGCCCGCCCCGATCCAGGCCACCGGTTTCGGGCACGCGACGGGCACGGGCATGCAGACTATGGACTATGTGCTCGCGGATCCGATTTTCATTCCGCCAACGGCGCGGCATCTGTTCCCGGAAAGGATCTACGATCTGCCGTGCCTGATCACGATGGAGCCCGTCACCAATTTGCAGCCTTCCGAGCTGCCGATGCTCCGCAACGGCTATGTCACCTTCGGTGTGTTCAACCGCATCTACAAGATCTCGGATGACGCGATCGGTGTGTGGTCGCGCATCATGCGGGAGCTGCCGGGATCGAAGATCGTCCTCAAGCATGGTTTGCTCGATGATCCTTTGCTGCGCGACAGCTTGGTTGCACGCTTCATCGCGCAGGGCATCGCCGAGGAGAACATCACGTGCCTCGGCACCACTTCGCGCGACGACCATCTGAGGGCCTTCGATCAGGTTGATATTTCCCTCGACACGTTCCCGCAAAACGGCGGCATCAGCACCTGGGAATCCCTCTACAAGGGCGTTCCGGTCGTCGCCAAACTCGGCAATGGCGCCTCCTCGCGTGCCGGCGCCTCGATCGTGGCGGCCGTCGGTCTCGGCGACTGGGTCGCCGAGGATGACGACGGCTATGTCGAGATCGCACGCAAATTTGTCTCGCAGCCTGAACACCTGGCGAAGTTGCGCGCGGGTCTGCCGGCTCAGATCGCAGCCTCGCCCGCCGGCAATGTCGAGATCTACACGCGCGAGCTCGAAGCGGGCTACCGCAAGTTCTGGCGCGATTATTGTGCTGTGGCCTCGGAACGCGGCGACGCTGCGGGAAGCAGGTCAGACGCACCAAGCGGTTCCTGAGCCAAGCAGATCTTAGGGCAAGCCCCCGGGATATCCCGGGGGAGATTCCGATTCTGCCGACCGGCCGGGCCGGTAGGCGAATCAGTTAGACTCGCGACGGGCCATCCTCCGGAGAGACACCTTGCAGAACAGCGCCGGCGCGCGCGCATTCCAGAATGCGCGATTGCAGAAGAAATTGAAGAAGCAGGCCGACGCCATCATCTCCGCGGCGGCAAGCGCCTTCGGCCAAGGCCGGTATGCCGAGACCGATGCGCTCTGCCGCCAGATCCTGCAGGCCATTCCGGATCATTTTGACGCCACGCACCTGCTCGGCGTGTGCGCGCAACAGGGTGGGCGCCTTGAAGAGGCGCAACAGCTACTCGAACGCGCGATCTCGATCGATCCGCGTTCGCACGAGGCGCAGAGCAATCTCGCGACCGTCTACTTCGTTGTTCAGAAATTGGAAGCGGCCCGCGTCTGCCAGGAGAAGGCGATCGCGCTGAAGCCGAATTTCACGCCGGCCCTGGCCGGCCTCGGCAACATCTTGCTCCAGATGAACCTGCCCGAACAGGCCATCGAGGCGTACGATCGCGCCGTCAAGCTGAAGCCCGACTATGCCGACGCGCTTTGCAATCGCGGCGTGGCGGAGATGGCGCTGTACCGGTTCGACCGCGCCAGGGAGAGCTTCGATCGCGCGTTGTTGTTTCAGCCGCGCCACGTCGAAGCGCTCATCGGCAAGGGCGCGGTCAGCATCGAGCTCAGGCGCTATGACGAGGCGGAAGCTGCGCTCGCAGCGGCGTTCGCGATCAAGCCCGATTCGGCGAAGGTTCTGGCGCAACGCGGACGCCTCAACGCGGCACTGTCGCGGCTGGAGCAGGCGGCGGCGGACTTCGATGCGGCACTTGCACTTTCGCCCCGGTTCGAAGTGGCCTTGCGGGGAAAGGCAGAGGTCGCGCTCGGCATGGGAAATACCGCACAGGCGATCCTGGCCTGCACGACCTTGCTTGAGCAGAATCCGCGTTCCACGATCGCGTTGGCGCTGCTGAGTTCCTGCTTTGCAAACCAGGGAGAGATCGCATCCGCAATCGAACATCTCGACGCGGCACTGGCGATCGCGCCGGATCCAGACTTGATGGCGCGGAAGATCTACTTCCTGGACTTTCTCCCTGACGCCGATTTCACGGTCCAGCAGGCCACGCGAAAGTCTTGGGGCGAAGTGATCGGCGCCCGCGTGCCGCAAAGGAAGCTCGCACGCCGGCAGCTCGACCCCGACAGGCGGCTCGTGATCGGTTATGTGTCTTCCGAGTTCTGGTACCACTCGGCGGCATTCGGCCTGCTGCCAGTGCTGCGCCATCATGATCATGTCAATTTCGAGGTCGTCTGTTATTCGTGCTCGCCGACGCGAGATGCGGTGACGGCCGAATTCAGGTCGGCGGCAGACGTCTGGGTCGACGCCTGGCAGATGCTCGACGACCAACTCGCTGATCGTATTGAGGCCGACAAGGTCGACATCCTGATCGACGTGTCCGGGCATTCGTCGGGCAACAGGCTCCAGGTCTTCGCCCGCAAACCGGCTCCCATCCAGGTCACGGGCTTCGGACATGCGACCGGTACGGGCCTTCGGACCATGGACTACGTGCTCGCGGACCCAGTCTTCATTCCGCAGTCGGCGCGGCATCTGC
The DNA here is from genome assembly GCF_045571495.1 of Bradyrhizobium centrosematis. Classification (NCBI taxonomy): domain Bacteria; kingdom Pseudomonadati; phylum Pseudomonadota; class Alphaproteobacteria; order Hyphomicrobiales; family Nitrobacteraceae; genus Bradyrhizobium; species Bradyrhizobium centrosematis. The sequence continues at coordinate 4,011,093 of NZ_CP120703.1, read as the reverse complement.
TGGCCGAAAAGGTCTACGACCTGCCGTGCCTGATCACGATCGATCCGATCCTGGATGTGCCGCCTTCGGAGCTTCCCATGCTCCGCAACGGCTACGTCACCTTCGGCGTGTTCAACCGCGTCAACAAGATCTCGGATGAGGCGATCCGCGTATGGTCGAAACTGATGCGCGAGGTGACCGGATCGAAGATCATCATCAAGCATACCTTGCTTGACGATCCGCTGGTGCGCGACGGCCTCCTCGCTCGATTTGTGGCGCAGGGGATTGCGGAAGAGAACATCACCTGCCTCGGCACGTCGGAGCGTGCCGAGCATCTGCGGGCGTTCGCCGAAGTCGATATTTCGCTCGATCCGTTCCCGCAGAACGGCGGCGTCAGCACCTGGGAATCCCTCTATGCGGGCGTTCCCGTCGTGGCCAAGCTCGGTCACGGCGCCTCGTCGCGCGCCGGCGGCTCCATCGTGGCGGCCGTCGGTCTTGACGACTGGGTCGCCGAGGATGACGAGGGCTATGTCGAGATTGTCCGGAAGTTTGCGGCGCAGCCCGAATATCTGGCGAAGTTGCGCGCGGAATTACCGGCCCGGATCGCAGCTTCGTCCGCGGGCAATGTAGAAACCTACACGCGCAAGGTCGAGCAGGGGTATCGTCAATTCTGGCGCGACTATTGCGCCGCGGCCCCGGAAAGCGGGGAGGTCGCCTAACCAGCCGAACCGCGCAGAGCTTGTGGACGTGCGCTCTCGCCCCGAGGAGCGTGACGATCACACGAAGGGCGGCTTGATGTTGCTGCGCTTCTCCAGCCACTCCGGCACCGGAAGGTTCTTGGCGCGCATGAAATCTGCGTTGAACAGCTTCGACTGGTAGCGGCTGCCGGAATCGCACAGCACGGTGACGATCGTCTTGCCGGGCCCGAGCTGCTTGGCGAGGCGCATCGCACCAACAATGTTGATGCCGGTCGAGCCGCCAAGGCAGAGACCTTCATGCTGGAGCAGCTCGTAGATCATGCTGACAGCTTCAGCGTCGGGAATGAGATAGGCGTCATCCACCTTCGCGGTCTCGACGATGGCGGTCGCGCGGTTGAGGCCGATGCCTTCGGTGATCGAGCCACCGGGCGTCGCCTTGGCGTCGCCGGTTCGGAAATATTCGTACATGCCGGCGCCGTGGGGATCGGCGCAGGCGATCCGCACGTTCTTGTTCTTCTCCTTCAGATAGCGGCTGGTGCCGGCGAGCGTGCCGCCGCTGCCGACCGAGCAGACGAAGCCGTCAACCTTGCCGCCAGTCTGCTCCCAGATCTCCGGTCCTGTGGATTCGTAGTGTGCCTTGGCGTTGTCGAGGTTGTTCCACTGGTCGGCGAACAGCACGCCGTTCGGCTCGGTCTTGCGCAGCTCGTCGGCAAGACGGCGACCGACATGCTGGTAGTTGTTGGGATTGGCGTAAGGAAGGGCCGGGACCTCGATCAGCTCGGCGCCGCACAGCTTCAAGAAGTCCTTCTTCTCCTGGCTCTGCGTTTCCGGAATCACGATCAGGGTGCGGTAGCCACGGGCGCTCGCGACGACCGCAAGGCCAATGCCTGTATTGCCGGCGGTTGCTTCCACCACGAGACCGCCGGGCTTGAGTTCGCCGCGCTTCTCGGCCTCCAGGATCATCCATTTGCCGGCGCGATCCTTGACCGACTGGCCGGGGTTCATGAATTCGGCCTTGCCGAGAATGGTGCAGCCGGTCAGTTCCGAGGCGCGCTTCAGCTTGATCAGCGGGGTGTTGCCGATGGCTTCGACAACGTCGTTTCGAATGGTCATGTCAGGGAAATCGCTATCGGGTTGATCTGGTTGACCCGAACCTAGTGCTTGGAGGACCAAAGGGGAAGGCTTTTGCGCTGCGGCGAAACCGGCTGAAACGCCTGTCCAAACAATGATTTTCTCGAGCGGTGTGACCTGCGACGATGGGCTTGGGCGCGAGGCGATATCGGTAGGACGAAATGGCTGAACTCCGCCGCAGCACGAAAGATGACGGTCGCCGCCAGCCATTTCACGACCGCTTTCTTCCAAGGCCGAACCGAGCAGCCATCGCGGGTGCGGATGGCGCTTGGATGTCCCAAGTCATATCTCCCTCCAGAAGCGGGCATCCGTTTCGGCCATTGACGGCCTTGAGACCTGGCTCGATTGGAGCGCGAAACTGAACCGACGCCGCGCGGCGGGCAGGGCACGGCCGGACGGAAAGGCTCAGGTGCCGGTGTGGCAGCAATATCACATGAAATCTTGGTAAGCTTGATCTCGCCTTCTCCGGTTTCGAGAATGAGAGAAGTCTCTGCAGGACAGGCATGTTCTGCATTTTCACCGGTTGGCCTCCGGCACGTTGGCGCGGCTATCTCGCAACTGCGGGACTGTCCGCCAGTTCAGCGCCCGGCTAGTATCAATGTCGAGGTTCCGCAGAAAGCATCACCCCTGTGAACGAGTTGTCCAAAGCCTCCCGACCGTCCCGCCGCGAATCGGTTACTCCGGTTGCGCGGCGGCATGATCTGCCCGGCGGGGGGTGGATGTGACACAGGATGTTCCGGCGATCGCCATGCGGCGGTCCGAAGGTGCTACATCCCGGGCGTGGCGCGCGGCGCGCTGGTTTGCGGCGCTGAGCCTCGCTGCCGCCTCGGGTGCTTGCGTGCTGACCCAGGACCTTCCCGACCCCGCCCTCGACGTTCCCGCGCAGTACAAATACGCCGGCAAGGGCGATGCGCCGCCGTCACTCGATTGGTGGCGCGGCTTCCGCTCCGCGGAGCTGACCCAGCTGATGGAAGAGGCCCAGACCGTCAACCTCGACATCGCCGCCGCCGTCGCGCGCATCGTTCAGGCGGATGCTCAGGCGCGGCAGGCGGGCGCGGCGCTGCTGCCGAGCGTGTCGACGAGCGGGTCGGAAACCTATTCGCGCACCTCGGGCTCGAGCGCGTCCGGCCTGTCCATCGGCGGACGCGAGGTCGTCAATTATTCGGCTTCGCTGAGCGCGAGCTATCAGCTCGACTTCTGGGGCCAGAACCGCGATGCGCTGCAATCGGCCGAGGAGACGGCGAACGCCAACCGTTTCGACCGCGACACCGTCGCGCTGACGACGCTGGCGGCCGTCGCTAACGCCTATTTCCAGGTGCTGGCCTCGCAGGACCGCATTAGGACCTCACAGCGCAACATCGCGAGCGCGCAGCGCATCCTCGATGCCGTGAGGGAGCGGCGCAAGGCCGGCACGGGCACGGATCTCGATGTCGCCCAGCAGGAGAGCGTGCTTGCCAATCAGAAGGCCCTGGTGCCGCCGCTGCGCCAGACGCTAGACCAGAATGTCAACGCGCTCGCCGTGCTGGTCTCGCGCCCGCCAGAGAGCGTGCGTGTGCACGGCGGCTCGCTGGATCGGATCGCGATCCCGCGCGTGGCGCCCGGCCTGCCGTCGGAGCTGCTGACGCAGCGGCCGGACATCCGCCGGCAGGAGGCGCAGCTTGCGTCTGCGACCGCCAACGTCGGCAATGCCCGGGCCCAGTTCTTTCCGACCATCCAGCTGACCGGCAATGGCGGCTATCAGAGTTCAGCGCTGGTCTCGCTGTTCCAGCCGCATGCGGCGTTCTTCCAGCTCGTCGGCAGCGCCACGCAGCCGATCTTCGACGGCGGCAAGATCCTCGGCAATTTCGAATTGGCCAAGGCGCGGCAGGACGAGCTGCTGCAGACCTACCGCAAGACCATCGTCCAGGCCTTTGCCGACGTCGACAACGCGCTGTTCTCGATCAAGCAGACCACGATCAAGCTGCAATTGCAGCGCGACGTCGTCGCCGCTTCGCGCCGCGCCTTCGATCTGTCCGAGCAACAATTGCGCGCCGGCACCGCCGACATCGTGACCGTGCTCAATACTCAGCTGACCCTGTTCCAGGCGGAAGACGCGCTGTCACAGGCGCAACTGGCCCGCCTGCTCGCCATCGTCAGCCTGTATCAGGCGCTCGGCGGCGGCTGGGAGCCGCGAATGGAGAAACCGGTCAATGCTCTTTAAGCCGGATGGCAGGCAAGGCGCGGAGGAAGGGACGGCGAGAAGGTCGCGCGGCCGCGGTTTCATCATGACCCTGGTCACGCTCGCGATCCTCGGCGGCCTCGGTTATCTCGGCTGGACCGCCACGCATCAGCAGCAGGCCAATAATCGCAACAATCAGCGGCTCGATCTGCCGGTGCCGGTGCTGGCGGCAAGCCCGCGGGTGCAGGACGTTCCGGTTTATCTCGACGGCGTCGGTGCGATCCGCGCGCTCAACACCGTGACCGTGCGGTCGCAGGTCGATGGCAAGTTGATTGCGGTGAACTTTACCGAGGGCCAAGACGTCAAGAAGGGCGACGTGCTCGGCGAGATCGATCCCGCGCTCTATCAGGCCACTTACGACCAGGCGGTCGCCAAGAAGGCGCAGGATCAGGCGCAACTCGCCAACCAGCGGATCGACCTGACCCGCTACGAGCAGCTCGCCGCCTCCAACGCCGGCTCCAAGCAGCAGGCCGACACCCAGCGCGCGCTGGTCGCGCAGACCGAGGCATTGGTGAAGGCGGATCAGGCCGCGATCGACAACGCGGCGGCGACGCTGAGCTATACCAAGATCGTGGCGCCGATCTCGGGGCGCGCCGGCTTGCGCCAGGTCGACCAGGGCAACATCATCCATGCCTCCGACACCACGGGGCTCGTGGTGATCACGCAATTGCAGCCGATCGCGGTGTGGTTCAGCCTGCCGCAGCAACAGATCATGCGCGTCAATGCGGCCGCCGCGAAGGGCCCGCTCGCAGTCGACGTGTTCGGCAATGACGGCATCACCGTGATTGACACCGGCAAGCTCACCGGCATCGACAATCAGGTCGACCAGACCACCGGCACGCTCAAGCTCAAGGCGGAATTTCCCAACGCCAATTACCAGCTCTGGCCCGGCCAGTTCGTCAATGTCCGCCTCAAGGTCGAGACGTTGACCCAGGCGCTGGTGGTGCCGACGTCTGCGGTGCAGCGCGGCCCGATCGGGACCTTCAGCTACGTCATCGGCCAGGACAATATCGTCTCGGCCAAGCCCGTGACGGTGACCCAGCAGAACGAGCATGACGCCGTGATCGCCAGTGGCCTGTCGGCGAATGACAGGGTCGTCACCACGGGCTTTGCCAATCTGTCCGACGGCTCCAAGGTGATCGTCGGCCGCGACGACCAGACCCCGTCGGCCGATCTCGCCCCGCGCAAGCGCTCGCGCGGCGCCGACGCCCAGAAGAAGGATGGCGCCAAGGAGAGTCAGAACGAAGGGCAGAAGGACGGACAAGGCAAGGACGGCGAGTTCCGCGCCAAGCGCAAGAGCAGCGAGGGCGACCAGAAGGGACAGACCGGGCCGGCACCGGGGCCGGGAGCATCGGGATCTGGAGCCAAGCAGCCATGATCCCATCAACAGCCGCCTGAAGCGGCAGGCAGATCCCATGGGTGTCTCCGAACCCTTCATTCGCCGGCCGATTGCGACCTCGCTGCTCGGCATCGCGCTTCTGATCGGCGGGCTGCTGGGCTATTTCGCGCTGCCAGTCTCGGCGCTGCCGCAGGTCGACTTCCCGACCGTGCAGGTGACGACGCAGCTGCCGGGCGCGAGCCCCGACGTGATCGCCTCGCTGATCACCGCGCCGCTGGAGCGGCAGCTCGGGCAGATCCCGTCGCTGTCGGCGATGAACTCGACGAGCTCGTTCGGTGTCAGCCAGATCTCGCTCCAGTTCGATCTCAACCGCGACATCGATGGCGCGACGCAGGACGTGCAGGCCGCGATCAACGCCGCAGCCGGCGTGCTGCCCAAGACGCTGCCTTATCCACCGACCTACGCCAAGGTGAACCCGGCGGACGCGCCTGTCATGACGCTGGCGCTGCGCTCGGACACCATCTCGCTGCGCGCGATGAGCGACATTGCCGACACCATATTGGCGCAACGTTTGAGCCAGATTTCCGGTGTCGGACGCGTCTCGGTGCTTGGCGGATTGAAACCGGCCGTGCGCATCCAGGCCGATCTGGCACGCCTCGCTGCCTATGGCATTGCGATGGAGGATCTGCGCACCGCCATCGCCAACGCCAATGTCTCGGGGCCGAAAGGCTCGCTCGATGGCGCGCAGCAATCCTACATCATCGCGGCCAACGACCAGATCGCTGCGGCCGACGCCTACAAGCCCGTCATCATCGCCTATCGCAACGGCTCGCCCGTCACCATCGCCGATGTCGCGCAGATCGTGGACGGTCTGGAGAACGACCGCACCGGTGGCTGGTACCAGGGCACGCCGGCCGTCATCATCGACATCCAGCGCCAGCCCGGCGCCAACGTGATCGACGTCGTCAGCCAGATCCGCGCCGAAATCCCCAAAGTGCAGCGCGCGATCCCGGCCGGGGTGAACCTCACCATCGTCTCCGATCGCACCGTCACCATCCGAGCCTCGGTGCGCGACGTGCAGTTCACGCTGGTCCTTGCGGTCGTGCTGGTGACCCTTGTGGTGCTGCTCTTCCTGCGTTCGCTGCGCGCGACCATAATCGCTGGCGTGGCACTACCGCTGTCCCTGATTACGAGCTTCGGCATCATGTATTTCGCCGGGTTCAGTCTCGACAATTTGTCCCTGATGGCGCTGACGATCGGCACCGGATTCGTCGTCGACGACGCCATCGTCATGATCGAGAACATCGTGCGCCACATGGAGAACGGCGACGGCGCGATGGAGGCTTCGCTCAAGGGCGCCAGCGAAATCGGCTTCACCGTGATCTCGCTGACGGTCTCCCTGATCGCGGTGTTCATCCCGCTCCTGTTCATGTCAGGCCTCGTCGGGCGCATGTTCCGCGAATTCGCGCTGACCTTGACGATCGCGGTCGTGACCTCGGCCGTAGTCTCGCTGACGCTGACCCCGATGATGTGCTCACGCCTGCTCAAGCACGCCCATGAGGAGCTGGCGGTGCCGGGATTGGCCGCGATCAGCCGCTTCATCGACCGCACTGTCGAGGCCTATCATGGCTCGCTTCTGTGGGTGCTGGAGCGCCAGCGCGCCACGCTGGTCGTGACATTCGCCACGCTGATCGCGACCCTGGTCCTCTACATCGTCGCGCCAAAAGGCTTCCTGCCGCTGCAGGACACCGCCTCGATCACGGCAGTCACAGAGGCCGGAGCAGACGTGTCGTTTGCGGAGATGCAGAAGCGGCAGGCCGAGGCGGCCGAAGCGATCAAGAGCGACCCGGACGTGGTCGGCGTGGTCTCGGTGATCGGTGCAGGCTCGGTCAACCCGACCACCAATGTCGGCCGGCTCGTCATGAGCTTAAGGCCGCGCGGCGAGCGGCGCGACGATGTCGCGGTCGTCATCACTCGGTTGAAGGATAGGGTGGCGGGTATCCCCGGAATGACCGTCTATTTCCAGCCGGTGCAGGACGTGCAGATTTCGACCCAGTCGAGCCGCTCGCAATACCAGTACACGCTGACCGGGACCGATGCGACGCTGGTGTCGGAATGGGCGCGCAAGCTGGTCACGGAGATGCGCCGCGATCCCTTGTTCCGCGACGTTTCCTCCGAGGCGCAGGAAGGCGGCCTGCGGGCGCAGCTCGACGTCGACCGTACCCGCGCGGGCCAGCTCGGCGTGAGCCTGCAAGGAATCACCGATACGCTCAACGACGCGTTCGCGCAGCGCCAGATCTCGACCATTTACGGTCAGGCCAACCAGTACCGCGTGGTGCTGGAGGCGCTGCCGATGTACCAGCGCGATCCCTCGATCCTGTCGAAGCTCTATCTGCCGGGCGCGGCGAGCACCACCGCCGGCGCGCCGAGCGCTCAGGTGCCGCTGTCGGCCGTGGCGACGCTGAAGCGCACGACTGCGCCGCTCGCGATCTCGCACCAGGCGCAATTCCCTTCCGTGTCGCTCAGCTTTAACCTCGCGCCGGGCGCCGCGCTCGGCGATGCGGTCGAGGCCGTGAAGACGATCGAGACCCGGATCGGCATGCCCAACAGCATCGTCGGCGTCTATGCCGGCGATGCCGCCGAATTCGCCAAGGCGCTTGCGGGGCAGCCCTGGCTGCTTCTTGCCGCCGTGATCACCATCTACATCGTGCTCGGCGTGCTCTACGAGAGCTACATCCACCCGATCACGATCCTGTCGACGCTGCCCTCGGCCGGCGTCGGCGCGATCCTCGCGCTGGTGCTGTGCGGGCAGGACCTCTCGGTCATCGGCCTGATCGGCATCATTCTCTTGATGGGCATCGTCAAGAAGAACGCGATCATGATGATCGACTTCGCGCTCGAGGCCGAGCGCGGGCAGGGCATGTCGCCCAACGAAGCCATCGTGCAGGCCTGCCTCTTGCGCTTCCGCCCGATCATGATGACGACGCTGGCCGCGCTGTTCGGCGCGCTGCCGCTCGCGATCGAGAGCGGCACCGGCGCCGAGCTGCGCTTTCCGCTCGGTATCTCCATCATCGGCGGCCTGCTGCTGAGCCAGCTCCTGACGCTCTACACGACGCCGGTGATCTACCTTGCGCTCGACCGCATCAACCGCCGCCTCGAGCAGGCGCTGCCGCCCGCTGAATCCGGCGGCCCGCCGGTCGCGGGCGCGACCGAGGGGATGCAGTGATGGCGTCGATCTCGGAGCCCTTCATCCGCCGCCCGGTCGCCACCACGCTGCTGTCGATCGGGTTGTTCCTGCTGGGTGTGGTCGCCTACGAGTTCCTTCCCGTCGCCTCGGTCCCGAATGTCGACTTCCCCGCCATCTTCGTCTCGGCCAGCCGGCCCGGCGCCGACCCGTCGGTGATGGCGGCGACGGTGGCGTCTCCATTGGAGCGGCGGCTCGGTGAGATCGCCGGCATCAACCAGATCACCTCGACCTCGACGCTCGGCAACACCAGCATCCAGCTCCAGTTCGACATCGGCCGCAGCATCGACAAGGCTGCGCGCGACGTGCAGGCGGCGATCAACGCCGCGATGGTCGACCTGCCGAGCGACCTGCCGACGCTGCCGCGATTCCGCAAGGCCAACACGGCCGGCGCGCCCGTCTTCGTGCTGGCGCTGACCTCGAAGACGTTGTCGGCCAGTGCAATCTACGACGTCGCCGACACGGTGCTGGCGCAGCGCATCTCGCAGGTTCCGGGTGTCGGCGACGTCACGGTATCCGGCGCCGACCAGCCAGCCGTGCGGGTCCAGCTCAATCCGGTCGCGCTGTCGAATGCCGGCATCGCTACCGACGACGTGCGGACCGCGATCGTCAACGCCAACCCGCTGGGTCCTGTCGGCATCTTCAACGGTGAGCGCCAGAGCGAGACGCTGGCGCTCAATCGGCAGATGCGCACGGCGAAGGAATTCCGCGACATCGTCATCAAGAGCTCCAACGGCAATTTCGTGCGACTGTCCGACGTCGCCGACATCGAGGATTCCGTCCGCAACGCCCGGTCGATCGCCTGGTTCAACAAGCAACCGGCGGTGCTGATCCAGATCACCAAGCAGGGTGATGCCAATGTCATCGATACCGTCGATAGGGTGAAGGCGCTGGTTCCCCAGCTGAAGCAGTGGATTCCCGCCGGCGTCGAGATCTCGACCCTGGTCGACCGCACCGGCACGATCCGCGCCAGCGTGCTCGACATGCAATGGACATTGCTGGCGACCGCGGTCCTGGTGATGCTCGTGGTGTTCTTGTTCCTGCGGCGGCTGACGCCGACGATCGCGGCCGGCATCTCGGTGCCGCTGGCACTGGCCGGTACCTGTGCCGGCATGTGGGTGGCCGGCTTTTCGATCGACAATCTGTCGCTGATGGCGCTCGCGATCTCGGTCGGCTTCGTGGTCGACGACGCCATCGTCATGATCGAGAACATGTATCGCAATCTCGAGCACGGCATGCGGCCATTCCGTGCGGCGCAGGAGGGCGCGAGGCAGATCGGCTTCACGGTGGTCTCGATCAGCCTGTCGCTGATCGCGGCGTTCACGCCGCTGATCTTCATGGACGGCATCGTCGGCCGCCTGCTGCGCGAATTCTCGCTGACGCTGACCTTCGCCATCCTGGTCTCGACGCTCGTGTCCCTCACGGTCACGCCGATGATCTGCGCCCATTACATCCGGCAGACTACCTCCGGCACGGCCACCCTGTTCGATCGGCTGATCGAGGGCTCGCTGTCGCGCATCGTCGCCTTTTACGCCCGAACCCTGCGCGCCGTGCTGGATTACCCGCTGGCGACCCTGCTGGTGTTCTTCGCCACCATCGGCCTCACCGTGACGCTCTACATCAAGGTCCCCAAGGGCTACTTCCCGACCGACGATTCCGGCTTCGTCATCGGAGCGACGCGGGCCTCGGCCGACATCTCGTTCCAGTCGATGCTTGGCCTCCAGCAGCGGCTCGCCGACATCGTGATGCAGGATCCGGCCGTGGCGGGCATCGGTTCGACCGTCGGCGCCGGAGGCGGGCCAGGGGGAGCGACCTCGAACCGCGGCGTCATGTACATCAGCCTGAAGCCGCCGGAGCAGCGCGATCACGTCTCGACGCAGACCGTGATCGACCGCCTGAGGCGCGCGCTCTACCCCGTGCCAGGCATCCGCCTCTTCATGTTTGCCGCCCAGGACGTTCGTGCCGGCGGCCGGCAGAGCGATTCCGACTACCAGTACACGCTGACCAGCACCGACCTCAGTCTGCTGCAGAAGTGGGCGCCGATCGTGGCCAAGCGCATGGAGAGCGTCGAAGGCATCACCGACATCTCCAGCGATCGCGACCCCGGCGGGCTTCAGCTCACGCTCGCGATCGATCGGCAGAAGGCTTCGGCGCTCGGCGTCAGGGTCCAGGACATCGACAACGCGCTGAACAACGCCTTCTCGCAGCGGCAGATCTCGATCATCTACACCCAGCGCAACCAGTACATCACCGTGCTGGAGATCGATCCGAAATTCCAGGTCGATCCTTCCAACCTCGATCGCATCTATGTCGCCGGCGCGGGCGACGCGCAGGTGCCGCTGTCGGCCGTGGTGCATGCCACGCGCGGGCTTGCCGCGCTCGCGGTCTATCACTCCCAGTCCTTTCCCTCGACCACGGTGTCGTTCAACCTCCTGCCGGACGTGCAGCTCCAGGCGGCGACGCAAAACATCCAGCGGGCGGTGGAAGAGCTGCACATGCCGGAAGGTATCCGCGGCAGCTTCGACGGCAATGCCGGCGACTTCGCCAGGACCAGCGGCCGCCAGCCGCTTCTGATCCTCGCTGCGCTGGTGGCGATGTACATCGTTCTCGGGGTGCTCTACGAGAGCCTCGCCCATCCGCTCACGATCATCTCGACGCTGCCCTCGGCCGGGCTCGGTGCGCTGCTCGCCCTACAGCTCACCAATACGCCGCTGACGGTGATCGCCTTCGTCGGCATCATCCTCTTGATCGGCATCGTGAAGAAGAATGGCATCATGATGGTGGATTTCGCGCTCGACGCCGAGCGCCAGCGCGGCCTGTCCTCGGCGGAGGCGATCTTCGAGGCCTGCCAGGCGCGCTTCCGCCCGATCCTGATGACGACGATGGCGGCGCTGTTCGCCGGCATCCCGCTGGTGATCGCCACCGGGCCCGGCACGGAGCTGCGCCGTCCGCTCGGCATCACCATCATCGGTGGCCTGTTCGTCTCGCAGATCCTGACGCTCTACACCACGCCCGTGATCTACCTCTTGATCGACCGCCTGCGGCGGCGGTCCGAACCGCGTCCGGTGCCTGCGCCCGCGGAATAGGTTGTTGAAGCCCCGCTTCAAGCGTATAGCCGCGCCCATGTCGAACCCGCCCGATACGGCCGCCGCCGATCCGATCCCAGAGTGCCCGCATTGCCAGAAGCCGATGCCGCTGTGCATCTGCGACAGCGTCACGCCGATCGAAAATCGGTTGTCGCTCCTGATCCTGCAGCATCCGCAGGAGCAGGACAGGGCGCTCGGCACCGCGCGCCTGCTGGCCAGGCATTTCGCCGATGCAACGGTGCGCGTCGGTCTGTCCTGGCCGAGCTTGTCCAAGGCGCTGGGACGGCCGGTCGAGAATGCTGCGCGCTGGGCCGTGCTCTATCTCGGCTCGGCGCGCGCCGCCGATCTCGACGCCGAAGGCGAGATCATCGCGCTCAACCGCAAGGGTGAGATCGCGGAGAACCAGCGCGCGATCCTCGGCAAGCTGGAAGGGGTCGTGCTGCTCGACGGCACCTGGAGCCAGGCCAAGGCGCTGTGGTGGCGCAATCCCTGGATGCTCAAATGCCAGCGCGTGATCCTCAACCCGGCGCATCCCTCGCGCTATGGGCGCCTGCGCCGAGAGCCGCGCCGTGAGGGGCTCTCGACCATCGAAGCCGCGGCGACGGTCCTCGCCGGCCTCGAGCGACGTCCCGACATCGCCGACACGCTGCATGCGAGTTTCGAACGACTGCTCACACGCTACCGCGAGGTCCAGGCCGAGATGCCGGAACTGGCGCCCAAACCCGCCCCGAAGGGCCGCCGCGACTTCCGTCGTCGCAAACGAGCCTGACTTTGCCGACATGATCGGCACGGTTGCGATCCCATAACGACCGCGCCGGGGGCGACGAGCCAAACTCAGACGAAGGCAGTTGCCTAAGCCATTGATCCCCTATATTGGTCCGCCCTTACGGGGCCACGTGGCGGAGTGGTTACGCAACGGTCTGCAAAACCGTGTACACCAGTTCAATTCTGGTCGTGGCCTCCATCACAACACTCTGATTTCCCAGCACAATTCGATTTTGCGGTGGTTCCGCCGATGCTGCGCGCGACACTCCGCCGAGGGGCGGGGTGGCGCGGCCACCGGGTTTGCCCGGGGGCCGGCCGGAAACCCCCGATTCAGGCCCGCTGGCATAGAGTTCGCATCTGCGAAGTGAAGCATCTCGTCATCCCGAGCCCTGGAGCCACAAGTGGGCGACATCGTCCGATTCGTTCCGAAATCCGAGCTGGAGCGGGCCCGTCTCATTCGTGAGGCCCGCGCGATCTACGACAGCATCTTTCCATCGGCCCCACCGGACCGAGCGCCGCAGGATGGCGAGGATCGCGTCAAAAATTGATCATTGCCGGGCCGGGTTTCCGGCGCAGGCCGCGCGGCAACACGCCCGCAAGATAGGCGGTCGGCTCACGTTGAAAGCAGGGCTCAGGAGGCCGCGTACCAGCCGTCGGGGAATGGCAAAAGAGGCCAGGCGCCATCATTGTCGTTGGCGGCCATCGGAGTTGTCCTGGACATCGCGTCAAAATTCCAGGCCCGCGGCACGAATTGCTGCGCCGGAGCGGAAGCGAAATCTTCAATGAGCATGGCGTCCCGGACGGCATCCAGCAGCAAGTTGAATTCGGCTTCGCTTCTCATCGCACCCTCGCAAAACGCGGATGGCGCAATGTCGCAAAGCCGGTTTGTTACCCGATTGAGCCGATCGTTCGCATTTTAACGATCCGGCGATCGTGGCTCGATTGGTTAGCGATGTCTAAATAATCCCCTTGGGGACCGTACGTTCCGACCGCTCACGCCCGGTGTGAAAGGGATCACATCCCGCGCGATTTATTTCTCCTACCTCTCTGCACGACACCGGTTGGGAAAGCCGCGAGGCGGGCAGGGCAGAGAGGACACGGGTCATGAAGGCGAGGGTCTTGCGGGCTGCAGGCGTGAAGAGCCGGGCGCGTCGCGCCTCGACGGTCGGACTGCTCCTGACGCTGTTTGCCTCGGCCGCCCATGCGCAGGGAACGGCCGAGCAGCGCCGGGTCTGCACGCCCGATGTTTATCGGCTCTGCACCGGCGAAATCCCAATGTCCGTGCCAACACCGCTCGCCTGCGCCGTAACCGCGCAAGCCTAAGCGCGGCTTGCCGCGGCGTGTTCGATCACGGTGGCTAAACGGCCCTACTTGTGGGTTTGTGCGCAGCAAGTACCTCGCACGGGCTCGCGAATCCGCCATGGTCGGCCTGTGGATATGCTGTGGAAGACCAGTGAATTTGCTGCGGATGCCGGAGGCGCTTCGTTTCGGCGTCAGGTCTCAATCGGCGAATTCGATCAAACAGGCTCACCGAATGACCCGATGACGGAGCAGATCGCGGCGTCGGCGGAGATCATGTGGCTATCCCGATTCGGAATCGCGTATCCGCGCCGTCGTGGCCTGCGAACAGTTTTTGTGCAGCCGTTTGCCCAAATGTCGGGCGCGCCCTATCCAATTTTTTGTACGCCCGCGGACAAGCTTTTCGCGCCGCGCTCCCGCACGCTTCCGATCACTGGACCATGGCAGGCGCCATGACATTTCGGAGGAATTGGCGAGATGGAGAAATCGGTTTGGCCCCGGGCGCGGCGGGGAATGGCGCGCGCATCATTGCCACGGCGCAAGCTCATGCTCGGTGCCGCCATTGCTCTCGGCTTCGTCGTCGCCGCGCCGCTGAGCGCGCAGGCCGCTGCGCCCGCCGCCTGCACCACGCTTCAGGAGAAATACCCGGACTGGAAGGGCAAGACGCTCGTCAACGCCATCAACCCACACACGCCGGGCTATGAGACGATCGATCCCAAGGACCCCAGCAAGTACATTGGATTCGATATCGATCTCGGTGAAGCCATCGGCGAATGCCTCGGCTTCAAGCTGACCTACAAGCCCGTCGTGTTTGCGGCACTCCTGACCACGCTCGCAGCCGGCCAGGCCGACATCGTGATCTCCGACATCTACGCCACCAAGGAGCGCGCCAAGGCGGCCGACTTCATCACCTATTCGAAAGTGTTCGACGGCGTGCTGGTCGCCAAGGGCAATCCGAAGGGCATCAACGGAATCAACATGTCGATGTGCGGCGCGGCTGCCGCCGAGAACACCGGCTATGTCGAGGTGCCCCTGATTCAGGCCTTGATCCCGGAGTGCAAGAAGGCCGGCAAGGCGGAGCCGACGATCCAGCTCTACGACAACAACGCCAACTGTATCCAGGCGATCCTCGCCGGCCGTGCCGACACCTATGTCAACGACGTCAACACCGTCGACAGCGCGGTGAAGGCCTATCCGGACAAGCTGGAGAAGGCGATCGCGGTGACGATCCCATATTCGGTCGGCATCGCCGTTCCC
The DNA here is from genome assembly GCF_045571495.1 of Bradyrhizobium centrosematis. NCBI lineage: Bacteria > Pseudomonadati > Pseudomonadota > Alphaproteobacteria > Hyphomicrobiales > Nitrobacteraceae > Bradyrhizobium > Bradyrhizobium centrosematis. The sequence goes on along the minus strand of NZ_CP120703.1, from coordinate 3,996,077 downwards.
AAGGACAAGCCGAAATTCCGCGACGCCGTGCTCGCCGCCCTCATCGAGGTGCAGAAGGCCGGCACGCATATGGAGCTTCTGAAGAAGCATGGGCTCGATGTGAACAACTTCAAGGAGCCGGACATTCTGACGGCTGACTGATGTCGCTGTTCCTTCACTATCTGAGCATGCCGTACCTGCTCGAGGGCATCGAGCTCACCCTGGAGGTGACCGCCCTCGGGCTCGGCGGCGGATTGGTCCTCGGACTGATCCTCGCCGGCATGCAGCTCTCGCGCTTCTGGCTGCTCTCGGCGATCGCCAGGGCCTACACCGTGATCTTCCGCGGCACGCCGCTGATCCTGCAAATGGTGTTCGCCTACGACGCGCTGCCGCATATCGGCATCAAGCTGCCGGCGGTGGTGGCCGCCGGTCTCGCGCTCGCCTGCAACGAGGCGCCCTTCATCGCGGAGATGCTGCGCGCCGGCGTGCTCGGCGTCGACCGCGGACAGCTGACTGCGGGGCAGGCGCTCGGCATGACGCCGTCAGTGCTGATGCGCAGGGTCATCGCGCCGCAGGCCATCCGCACCATGATCCCGGCCTTCGGCAATGAGGCAGTGAGCGCGCTGAAGAATTCCTCGCTCGCCTCCGTCGTCGCGGTGCAGGAGCTGACCTTGCGCTCGACCCAGCTGGCGTCCTCGACCTTCGACTTCTTCTCGATCTTCTTCGCTTCGGGTCTGCTCTATCTGGTGCTGACCGCGACCATCAGCGTCATCCAGCTCTTCATCGAATGGTTGCTCGATCTCGATCGTGCCAAGGGCCGCGAGCGCAAGCTCGCCGATTATCTGCCGTGGCGGCGCGTCGATCTCGTCGCCAAGCTCGAACTCGCCGATGCGACCGTCGCCGATCCCGGGGCCGCACCAGCAGGGTTGACCGATACGCCGCCGCTGGCCTTGACCCGCGAGGAGCGCGCCCGCCGTGCCGCGACCATCGCGCGCAACAACATCGCTGTCGAGGTCAAGGATCTCACCAAGAGCTACCCCCCGCAGAAAGTGCTCGACGGCCTCGACCTCACGGTGCGGGTCGGCGAGGTTGTCGCACTGCTCGGGCCGAGCGGCTCAGGCAAGAGCACGCTGCTCCGCTGCATCAACCATCTCGAAAACTGGGACGCCGGCACCGTGCGCGTCGGCGGCCGCCGTCTCGGCTTTGGCGAAGACGGCAAGCCACTGTCGCCGCGCGCCATTGCCAACGAGCGTGCCAGTGTCGGCGTCGGCATGGTGTTCCAGCAGTTCAATTTGTTCGCTCATCTGTCGGCGAAGGAGAACATCGCGGGCCCTTTACGCTGGGTCCACAGCATGACCCGGATCGATGCCGATCGCCGCGCCACCGAGCTGCTCGACCGCGTCGGCCTATCGCATCGCGCCGATGCGCTGCCGCGGCATCTCTCCGGCGGCCAGCAGCAACGCGTTGCCATCGCCCGCGCGCTCGCACCCAATCCAAGTGTGTTGCTGCTGGACGAGCCGACCTCCGCGCTCGATCCCGAATTGGTCAACGAGGTGCTGGAGGTGATCCGCCGCCTCGCCATCGACGACGGCCTCACCATGATCATCTCGACACACCAGATCCGCTTCGCCGATGAGGTCGCCGACCGCGTCGCTTTCCTGAGCGGTGGCGCGATCATCGAGGAGGGGCCCGCGCACGAGGTGCTCTCCAATCCCCGCAATCCGCTGACGGCGCGTTTCCTCAGTGTGATGGAAGCCGACAAGACGCTGGAGACGCTGCGATGAGCGGCGCCTCCACAAGCTCAAGACTCCCTAAGAGGCCACCTCATGAAGCATGTCACGCTGCCGGTTTCGCCCAAAACCGTCCACTGGGGCTATTTCTCCAAGACAGTCACGCCAGCCTTGACGCTGCGCTCCGGGGATCGCGCGACCATCGAGACGCTGACCCATCATGCCAACGACGACTATGAGCGCATGATTCAGGGCGATCCCGGCGCCGAGAGCGTGTTCCGGTGGACGCGCGAGCACAAGGCGGTCGCGCGCCGCGGCTCGGGCCCGGTCGAAGGCCCCTTCATCCGCGGCGCAGGCGAGGGGATCGGCGTGCATTTGCTCACCGGCCCCGTCGCGATCGAGGGGGCCGAGCCCGGCGACATTCTGGAGGTGCGCATCCTCGATATCAGGCCGCGACCGAGCTGCAGTGATTGTCATGCCGGCCGCTGCTTCGGCTCCAATGTCGCCGCCAACTGGGGCTTTCACTATCACGACCTGATCGAAGAGCCGAAGCCACGCGAGGTCATCACCATCTTCGAGCTCGACACCTCCGGCGAGCCCTTTGCAAAGGCCGTCTACAACTATGTCTGGACGCCGCAGACCGACCCTGACGGCATCGTGCATTCGACCATCGACTATCCCGGCGTCCGCGTCGATCACGCCACCATCAGGAAACGCGAGAACATCCTCTCCAGCGTGAAAGTGCCCGCACGCTTGCACTTCGGCACCATGGGCCTTGCGCCGTCGGAAGCCGACTTCGTCAGCTCGATTCCGCCGAGCTATACCGGCGGCAATATCGATGACTGGCGTATCGGCAAGGGCGCGCGGATGTTCTATCCGGTCGCCGTCCCCGGCGCCTATTTTTCTGTCGGCGATCCCCATGCCGCGCAAGGCGACAGCGAGCTCGGTGGCACGGCGATCGAGACCTCGCTGACCGGCGATTTCGAATTCATCCTGCACAAGAAGGCCGACCTTGCCGGCACCAGCCTCGAAGGCCTCGACCATCCCATGCTCGAGACCGACCACGCGTGGTCGTTCTACGGCTTCACCTATCCGAACTATCTCGCCGCGCTCGGCACCGAGGCGCAAACGGAGATTGCCAATCACAGTAGTCTCGACCGTGCGATGCGCGATGCATTCAGAAAACTTCGCCGTTTCCTGATGACCGTGCATCGCCTCAGCGAAGACGAGGCGATCTCGTTGATGTCGGTCGGCGCCGATTTCGGCGTCACCCAGGTGGTCGATGCCAATTGGGGCGTCCACGGCACGATCCGAAAGAACATGTTTCGATGCGACTGAATCTCCCAAATTCGGTATTCCGGGGGACGCAACGCGTCGAACCCGGAATGACGAATAGGGCACGCCATACTCCAACACTTTGAGGAATCTTCCAGTTCCCGGATGAACACTTGACCAACGATCCCCATTTGCGGCCCGTTGCCGCGACGGATGACCGCGTACGTCTGGCACAGAGGTTGCTTCGATCGACCGCAATCTGGGTCGATCCGATGAGCTTCCGGCCGTTCACGAGCGAGTCCTACGCGCAACACGACCGCCTCGACGCCTGGCGGGACGTGCTGGCGGCGGTCGGCCTGCAGCCGGCAGGCGGTCACTCCTTCTTTGACGGGCACGCGACCGCCTCGCATCGCCAGGCCGCAGGTGTTGCGCTGACCCGCATGGCCGCGGGCGCGCAGAGCGTCGGTCCGCTCTCGCGAGCGAACGATGACCTTCCGATCGCGCTGATACCGGTCGAGGATGGCATGGTGCTCAGAAGCGCCGGCGGTCACCGCATCGTTCCCGTCGGCTATCTCGTGCTCCTGCCCCGCAGCGGTGACTGGAGCATCGTGTTCCAGCGCGACATGCGCGCCATCGTGCTGTCGGTCACGTCGGAGGCGCTGCACGGACGCCTCTCGGGCAAGCCGCGGCTCGGCGAGCCCTGTGTCGTTCCGTCCGGCGGCTTTGCCGATGCGTTCTCGCGCCTGCTGGACGCGACCGCGCGCACGCTGGATAGTTTGAGCGATTCCGAATGGAATTCGCTCGCGCAGTCGCTGGTCGATCTGCTGTTGACGCTCGCGCATCAGTTGGCGGCCTCGAGCTCCGATGCCGGATCGAGTGCGACGCAGGCTGCGCTGCTGCACCGGATCTGCCAGACCATCGAACGTCGCCTCGACGATCCCGATCTGGTGCCGGCGCGCGTCGCGCAAGCCGAGGGCATTTCCGAGCGGTATTTGCAGAAGCTGTTCGAGACGGTCGGCGACAATTTCACCCACTACGTTCGCGAGCGTCGTCTCCAGCGCGCCTGGGCGGATCTCTCCAACCCGACCGAGGCGCATCGCTCGATCTCGGAGATCGCCTACGCCTATGGCTTTGGCGACTCCGCGCATTTCAGCCGCGCCTTCCGGCATCGCTTCGGCCTGCCGCCGCGCGAGTTGCGCCAGCAGGAGGCGGAGCGAGCGGCCGCACAGCACGGCGTCGCCGGCCAGCGCGGCTGGCCACAGGAGGCGCTGGCGCAATTGCGCGCGCATCAGAGCCTGGAGGCTCGCAGCAACCTCGCCTGTGCCGGCGCCGAGGAGCGCACGACCACCGAGCGCAGACATCACCACCTTCCGGTCGAGGCCAGCCGCGTCCATTGGGGCTATTTCAGCCGCTCGCTGCCGCCGCAGATCGAGATCGCATCGGGCGACACCATCACCATCGAGACGCTGACACAGCACGCCTCTGACGCTCCTGATATGATGATCGCCGGCGATGTCGCCGCCGAAAGCGTGTTCGGCTGGACGCGGAACAAGAAGAACGTGGACCGCCGCGGCGCAGGACCGATGGATGCCAGCGTGTTCGGCCGCGGTGCCGGCGAGGGGTTTGGCGTGCACATCTGCACCGGGCCCGTCGCTGTGAAGGACGCCCAGCCCGGCGATGTGCTGGAGGTGCGTATCCTCGACATCGTGCCGCGGGCGAGCCGGAGCCCGAACCATGCCGGCCGCGTGTTCGGCTCCTCGGTGGCGGCCTGGTGGGGCTATCACTACAATGAGTTTCTCGGCGGCCCCAAGCCGCGCGAGGCCGTGACCATTTACGAGATCTTTGACGATGTGGACGCGCCGCATGCCCGCGCGCTCTATTCCTATCGCTGGGAGCCGCAGACCGATCCCTTCGGCGTCGTGCACACCACCTACGACTATCCCGGCGTTCCCGTTGCACCCGCCACGATCAAGCGCCGGCACGCCGTGCTCGACGGCATCAAGATTCCTCTGCGGCCGCATTTCGGCGTGATCGCGCTGGCGCCGCGCGAGGTCGACTTCGTCGATTCCGTGCCGCCGTCCTATTTCGGTGGCAATCTCGACAATTGGCGGCTGGGGAAGGGGGCGACCATCTATCTTCCGGTCTCCGTGCCTGGCGCGCTGCTGTCGGTCGGCGATCCCCATGCAGCGCAGGGCGACGGCGAGCTCAGCGGTACCGCGATCGAATGCTCGATGACCGGCACCTTCGAGGTAATCCTGCACAAGAAGGCCGATCTCGCCGGCCGTCCCTTCGCGGATCTGTCTTATCCCCTGATCGAGACCGAGAGCGACTGGGTGCTGACCGGCTTCAGCCACCCCAACTATCTCGCCGAATTCGGCGCGCAGGGGCAGAGCGAAGTCTACGCAAAATCCTCGCTCGACCTCGCCATGAAGGATGCGTTCCGGAAGATGCGGCGCTTCCTGATGAACGTCAAAGGCCTCAGCGAGGACGAGGCGATCGCGCTGATGTCGGCGGCGGTCGATTTTGGCGTGACGCAAGTCGTCGACGGCAATTGGGGCGTACACGCCATCCTCAGCAAGCGCCTGTTTCAGGACGCACCTTAACAAGGACAGCCAAGTGAAATTCCACATGATCAGCGGCGGACCGAAGCCGGTCGCGCCCTTCAGCCACGCGGTGGAGACCGATGGCTTTGTGTTCGTCACCGGCCAGATGCCGGACACGCCGCAGACGCCGGGCGTGTTGCCCGACGGCATCGTCGCGCAGACCCGCGCCGTGATGGAGAATTTGAAGGTGGTTCTCGCCGGTCTCTATCTCGGCCTCGAGCACGTCGTGATGGCGCGCGTCTATCTGACGCGGTTCAAGGATGACTATGCGGCCATGAACGAGACCTACCGCACGTTCTTCGCACCGGACCGCCTGCCGGCCCGTACCTGCGTCGGCGTCACCGGCCTCGCCTATGACGCGCTGATCGAAATTGATCTGGTGTGTCGGCGGTCGTGATGGTCTCGCAGGGTGAGTGATGCTTATTGCCCGACCGGGCATGCGCATCAGTCATCTGCAGGGCGACGGGGGCAATAGTGCACCGCTCCCCCCGGGCGTTGCGCAAGCGGTCCGGAGTGCAGATCGATGGGCCTTGAATCTTTCGATCGCGCCCCGACCTTGGCGCCAAGACCACCTCGTTCCTCACGGAATAACGGCCGGCTGACATGGCCCGGAGGAGGGGCGGTTCAGGCCCATCCTCAAGGACGTTCGGATGATGACGAATTCGTCCTTTGCAAGCGCAAGCGGCTTTGTTATACGCACCCCGCGCGAACGACTGGTTCGCCTTTTCCTCGGTAGCTCAGCGGTAGAGCATCCGACTGTTAATCGGATGGTCGCTGGTTCGAATCCAGCCCGGGGAGCCAAATCTTATCGCAAATTCAACATGTTATGATCGCGCCTTCATGTGGCGCGCGATATCGCTGCATTATTTTCTGAGCGGTCCCTCCGCGATCGCTGTCTGGAATCGCTTTCAACCAGATGTGTGCATGGGCGCCCTCGCGCCATGCGGACGGCGCCAAATCGACTCAATTGAAATCGAGCTTCGCGGCTGCCGGATTGTTACGGAGCTGATTCCCCATGCCAGACATCCAGGTCGACGGTTCTCATATGGCCCCCTCGCTTCTGCCGGCCGACGTTCCCGAGCTCAGTGACGATGAATGCCTCGCCTGTCTGGCGCGAGCGGTCGAGACGCCCGATTCGGCGCGGCTGGACGAGGTCGCGGCTCTGATCGGCCGCCTTGCGGTGGCGATCGAATAATCCGGTCCGGCTCCTGATGCGGTAAGATGCGGAAGCCTTAGTCGCGCCGGCCAACGGCCGTGTTGCGTTTTGGCCGAGCATGTTCCAAAGATGCCGCCAAATCATCTCAGCGGCATGGTCCGCATTGCAGGGTCCGCAAATGTCCGGTTTCTCGACCGCGCGCCTTAAAATGGTCGATGGCCAGGTGCGCACCAATGACGTCACCGACCGTCGTGTTCTCGATGCCATGCTCACGGTTCCGCGCGAGGCCTTCGTGCCGGCCACCAGGCAGGCGTTGGCTTACCTCGATCTCGACCTCGACGTCAGCGAGGGCGCAGCCAAGCGCTTCCTGATCAAACCACAGCTGACCGGCAAGCTGTTGCAGGCCGCCGAAATCGGTGAGAACGACAACGTGCTGGTGGTGGGCTGCGCCACGGGGTACCTCGCTGCGCTGGCCGCCAAGCTGGCCCGTCAGGTCACCGCAACGGAATGCGATACGGCCCTGGCCGCGAAGGCCAAGGATGCCGTCGCAGCCTTGGGGCTTGTCAATGTCACCTGCAAGGCCGCGGCCTGCACCGAGGGCGATCCTTCCGCCGCGCCGTATGACGTGATCATCCTCAACGGCGCAGCCGAGGTAACGCCCGAAGCCGTGCTCGGGCAGCTGAAGGAGGGCGGGCGTCTGGTCGGGGTCTCCGCCGCATCCAGGCCGCCGCGGGCCATGATCGTCACCCGCACCCACGGCGAATTCGGCCATCGGACCCTGTTCGACGCGGCTGCCCCGGTCCTTCCCGGGCTGGAACGGGCTGCCGCTTTCGTCTTCTGACGGCGCAAACCCGATAAAATCCCGTTCTGAATCAGAAGTGTGGCCGGGATGCTGCACGTGAAGAGTTTCCACCGAGAACTCGCCTGAGGTAGTTCCGTCGCGCCAATCCGCATCCTATGTTGCGGCGGGGCAACGACTCCACTTGGTAGACGGTAACCCAGCTCGCGGGCACGAGGTGGGCGTTAGAATGAACGGAATTTTTGGGATGCATGGGGTGAAGCTCTTCACCGGAGCTGCGGTTTCGGTCCTGCTGCTGGCGCTAGCCGGGCCGACGCCTGCCTTGGCGGACACGATCGAGGCGGCACTGGTGCGCGCCTATCAGAACAATCCGCAGCTCAACGCACAGCGTGCCCAGGTGCGCTCGACTGACGAGAATGTGCCTCAGGCCTTGTCGGGCTATCGCCCGAAGGTCTCACTGACCGCCAGCGGTGGTTACCAGTACTCGGACTTCAAGAGTTCTTCGACCAGCGATCCCGTTAACGGCACGGGCATTCCGCGAAGCGTGGGACTGACCGCCTCCCAGACGCTGTACAATGGCAACCAGACTGCCAACAGGACGCGCGCGGCGGAGAGCCAGGTTTCCGGCGCTCGGGAAGCGCTGCGCAGTCTCGATCAAAGCGTGCTGCTTCAGGCGGCCACGACCTACATGGATTATCTGCGCGACGCGGCGACGCTCGAAGTCCAACGCAGCAACGTGCGGGTGCTCGAGCAGACACTCAAGCAGACGCGGGACCGCTTCAATGTCGGCGAAGTGACCCGCACCGACGTGGCGCAATCCGAAGCACAGCTGGCGGCCGGCAGGACGCAGGCTCTGACCGCGGAGGCGAACCTCACCACGACTCGCGCGAACTTTCGCCGGATCATCGGCAACGAGCCGACGAATCTGGCGCCCGGCTCGCCGGTCGACCGTTTCCTGCCCGCGACGCTCGCTGCGGCCGTCGAGCTCGGCCTCGTCGAGCATCCCAACGTCACGGCCGCAATGTTCGGCATCGACGTCAATTTCTTGCAGGTCAAGGTCGCCGAGGGCGCTCTGCTGCCGACGGTCACCCTGCAGGCGAGCGCGACCCAGGCCTACGAGCAATCCCTGATCCAGTATCGCTCGTTCAACGCTGCCGCGCTCGCGCAGATCTCAGTGCCGATTTATCAGGGCGGTGGCGAATATTCGTTGATCCGTCAGTCCAAGGAAAACCTGGCGCAGCAACGTCTCAACCTCGAAAACACGCGGGATCAGACCCGCGCGACCATCGTTCAGTGGTGGGGTTCGCTGCAGGCCGGCAAGGCGCAGGTGCAATCGGCGCAGGCCCAGGTGACGGCGTCCGAGATCGCGCTCAACGGCGTACGCGAAGAAGCCAAGGCCGGTCAGCGCACGACCCTCGACGTCCTCAACGCTCAGCAGGCGCTGGTCAATGCGCGCGTTGCGCTCGTGACTGCGCAGCACGACCGGGTCGTCGCGTCGTACAACGTCCTCGCCGCTGTCGGCCGTCTTGCGCCGCAGGTGCTCGGTCTCAACACCACTGTCTACGACCCCAGCGTTCACTATCATCAGGTCCGCGACAGCTGGGCCGGTGTGCGCACGCCTGACGGGCGCTAAAGTCCCGTGGTCGTCCGGTCGGCCTCGCCAATGGCTGAAGCCGACCGGCGCTTTGCTTGCAATCGTCAAATTCCCTGACATAGCCTTGCCAAGACAATGCGGGTCGATTCGGCTCGCATTGATACCGTGTGCGTAAAGCTTGAGTGCCGGGGGCAGGGGCGCACCGCCGCACGTTGAGCCGTGATCTGGGGACAAGTCAGGCTGCCGCGACGAAAATGTCAGGCCACTTGGTGCGGAACCGGCCAATCCTGCCGTGCTTGGTGTAAAACAACGCATGCGAGGGCGTTGATGATGTGGAGTCGGAGATGACGCAGCCTGCAAAGGTCACAGAACCCTCGATGGAGGAGATTCTGGCCTCGATCCGGCGCATCATTGCCGACGACGAGGCCAAGCCGCCGCCGGCCGAGGCCGCCAAGCCTGAGAAAGCTGCAGCCCCCGCCGCGCCGCCGAAGCCACAGGCGATGAACGACATTCCGCCGTCCAAGGTCGCGCCAGCCAAACCGGCCGCCGAGAAGCCCGCTCCACCCCCGGCCGCAAAGCCGGCACCGGTCCCGCCACCTGCACCTGCAGCTGAGGCATCGAACAGCCAGGACGACATCGACGCGCTGCTCGCGGGTCTCGATGCGGCCACGCCCGCGCCCGAGGTCCGTGCGCCCGAGCCGGAGCCAGAACCAGAACCCGACGTGCTCGAATTAACCGACGAGATGGCGGTTGATCCGACGCCGCCCCCGCCGCCGCCGAGCTTCCGCAAGGTCGAGCCGCGCGACGACCTCGAATTCTCCGAATCGCCGCCGCGTCCGACGCCGCCACCGTCCTACGCGCCGGTGGACTTCGATGCGCCGCCGCTGCCGCCACAGCAGCCGATCCTCGCGCAGTCGACGGTCTCGGCAGTCGAATCCGCCTTCAACTCGCTGGCCCACACCGTGCTCAGCAGCAATGCGCGGACGCTGGAGGATCTGGTCAAAGAGATGCTGCGGCCGATGCTGAAATCCTGGCTCGACGACAACCTGCCGGGCCTCGTTGAACGCATCGTGAAGGCCGAAATCGAGCGGGTCTCGCGCGGCGGCCGCTGATGCGGGCGGTATGGCCGCGATAAAGCCCTGCTCCCAGGGCATATTCGGCCTGCGGACCGGGCTCGACAGCCCTTTTGCCGCTGAGCTTTCCGTTGACTTGGCCCGCCCACGCGGCTTTCTAGCAGCCCCATGATCGAGAAAAATTACCAGCCCGCCGATATCGAAGCCCGCATGTCCGTGGTGTGGGAGGACAGCCTTGCCTTCAAGGCCGGCCGCCCCGACCGCCGCGACGCAGCGCCCTTTACCATCGTGATCCCGCCGCCGAACGTGACCGGTTCGCTGCACATGGGCCACGCCCTCAACAACACGCTCCAGGACATCCTGTGCCGGTTCGAGCGCATGCGCGGCCGCGACGTGCTGTGGCAGCCCGGCACCGATCACGCCGGCATCGCCACCCAGATGGTGGTCGAGCGGCAGCTGATGGAGCGCCAGCAGCCCGGCCGCCGCGAAATGGGCCGCGAGAAGTTCCTCGAGCGGGTCTGGCAGTGGAAGGCCGAGAGCGGCGACACCATCATCAACCAGCTCAAGCGGCTCGGAGCCTCCTGCGACTGGTCGCGCGAGCGCTTCACCATGGACGAAGGCCTGTCGAAGGCTGTCGTCAAAGTGTTCGTCGAACTGCACCGCGAGGGGCTGATCTACAAGGACAAGCGGCTGGTGAACTGGGACACCAAGCTGCTCACCGCGATCTCCGATCTCGAAGTGCAGCAGACCGAGGTCAAGGGTCACCTCTGGTATCTGCGCTATCCGATCGAGGGCAAGACGTTCAGCCCCGAGGATCCCTCGAGCTTCATCGTCGTCGCCACCACGCGTCCCGAGACCATGCTCGGCGATACGGGCGTGGCCGTGCACCCCGAGGACGAGCGCTATCAGAATCTGGTCGGCAAAAACGTGATCCTGCCCCTGGTCGGCCGCAAGATCAAAATCGTTGCCGACGACTATTCCGATCCGGAGAAGGGATCGGGCGCGGTCAAGGTGACGCCGGCGCACGACTTCAACGATTTCGAGGTCGGCAACCGCCACGGCCTCCGCCGCATCAGCGTGATCGACCGCGAGGGGTGTCTCGATCTCGTCGACAACGAGGACTATCTGCACGACCTGCCGGAAGGCGCCGCGCAATTTGCCGAGGAATTCCACAAGGTCGACCGCTTCGCCGCGCGCAAGCGCATCGTCGAGCGGCTGGAATCGTTCGGCTTCGTCGAGCGCATCGAGCCCCACACCCACATGGTGCCGCATGGCGACCGCTCCGGGACGGTGATCGAGCCCTACCTGACCGACCAGTGGTACGTCGACGCCAAGACGCTGGCGAGACCTGCGATCGCCGCGGTGCGCTCGGGCGAAACCACCTTCGTGCCGAAAAACTGGGAAAAGACCTATTTCGATTGGATGGAGAACATCCAGCCCTGGTGCATCTCGCGCCAGCTCTGGTGGGGCCACCAGATCCCGGCCTGGTACGGGCCCGACGGCAAGGTCTTCGTCGCCGAGACCGAGGAAGAGGCGATCAGCCACGCGCTCGGCTATTACGTCGAGCAGGACGTGATCACGCCTGAGCAGGGCCGCGAGATGGCGCTCGACCGCAACAAGCGCGAAGGCTTCATCACCCGCGACGAGGACGTGCTCGACACCTGGTTCTCCTCGGCGCTGTGGCCGTTCTCGACGCTCGGCTGGCCCGACGACACGCCGGAGGTGCAGCGCTATTACCCGACCAACGCGCTGGTCACCGGCTTCGACATCATCTTCTTCTGGGTCGCCCGCATGATGATGATGGGGCTGCATTTCATGAAGGAGGTGCCGTTCTCGACCGTCTACATCCACGCCCTCGTCCGCGACGAGAAGGGCGCCAAGATGTCGAAGTCGAAGGGCAACGTCATCGACCCGCTCAACCTGATCGACGAGTACGGTGCGGACGCGCTGCGCTTCACGCTGGCGGCGATGGCGGCGCAGGGGCGCGACATCAAGCTCGCCACCAGCCGCGTCGAGGGCTACCGCAATTTCGCGACCAAGCTCTGGAACGCCTGCCGCTTCGCCGAAATGAACCAATGTGCGGTTCCCGACGGCTTCGAGCCGGCGAAGGCGAAGGAGACGCTGAGCCGCTGGATCGCCCATGAGACCGCGCACACCACACGCGAGGTGACGGAGGCGATCGAGGCCTATCGCTTCAACGATGCCGCCGGCAGCATCTATCGCTTCGTCTGGAACGTCTATTGCGATTGGTATGTCGAGCTCGCCAAGCCCGTGCTGCTGGGGCCGGACAGCCCGGCCAAGGACGAGACCCGGGCCATGGTCGCCTGGGCACGCGATGAGATCCTGAAGCTGCTGCACCCCTTCATGCCCTTCATCACCGAAGAGCTGTGGGAGGTGACGGCCAAGCGTGACGGCTTGCTCGCATTGGCGCAATGGCCGCTGAAGCCGGCCGAGCCGACGCCGGAACAGCTCGCGATGCTCGCGGCGACGACGGGACCGACCGATGCGCTGGTCTCGCCGGCCTGGGTGCTGCCGATCTTCGATCACGCCGATTTCACGGACCCTGCGGCCGAGGCCGAGATCGGCTGGGTGATCGACCTGATCACGCAGATCCGTTCGGTGCGTGCCGAGATGAACATCCCGCCGGCGACGCTGACCGCGTTGGTGCTCGCGGGCGCCTCGGCTGAAACCAAGGAGCGCGCGCCGCGCTGGACCGACGTCATCAAGCGCATGGCACGCCTGTCGGACATCTCCTTCGCCGACCGCGCGCCCGACGGTGCGGTCCAGCTGCTCGTGCGCGGCGAGGTGGCCGCGCTGCCGCTCAAGGGCGTGATCGACGTCGCCGCCGAGCGCACGCGCCTCGACAAGGAAATCGCCAAGGCCGACGCCGACATCAAGCGCGCCGAGTCCAAGCTGGCGAACGAGAAGTTCGTCGCCAACGCGGCCGAGGAGGTCGTCGAGGAGGAGCGCGAGAAGCGCGAGGCCGCTCTGGCGCGCAAGGCCAAGCTGCTCGAAGCCATGGAGCGGCTGAAGCAGGCGTCGTAGCCACGGTGTCATTCCGGGGCGGCTCAAAGAGCCGAACCCGGAATCTCGAGATTCCGGGTCTGGTCCTTCGGACCGTCCCGGAATGACGATCACTTCGGGAACGGCTTGCTCAAAAACTTCGAGCCCCTGATGCCATAGCGCCAGGGCAGCTCGACGGCCTTGGTGATGCCGATCCGGATGCCTGTTGCGACCTCGACGTGCCCGGTCCGCGCATGCAGTGCGAACGGCCGCCGGTCCAGCGGCAGGGTGTTGTGCGCGATGGTGATCCCGAGCGCTTCGGTCAGCTTGCCAGGGCCCGAGCACAGTGCATGCAGATCCTGCAGATGGCGGCGGCGACGCATCGCAGCCAAGCCGTGCGTCGGCTCCAGCGCACGGATCAGCACGGCGCTGGCCGAGCCTTCCTCTTCGCAGACGAAATTGACGCACCAGTGGATGCCGTAGGAGCGATAGACATAGGCGAAGCCGGGCGGGCCGAACATCACCTGGTTCCGCGGCGTCGGCCCGTTGTAGGAGTGCGCCGCGGGGTCGGTATGATGATAGGCCTCGACCTCGACGATGATGCCGCCGACCCCATCGACCAGCATCGTTGCGCCGATCAGCTCGGGCGCGACCTCGTGGACGCTGCGGGCGAAAAAGGCGCGCTTCAACGGCTTGCCGAGCCGTGGGGGTGAGGGTTTCGAGCTTGGAGCCATTCGAGGTGAGAATCGCTTGAGAACAGAGCAGGATATTGCCCATATCTGCCATGTTCCCTGAAGCGGGGCGAGCCGGGTTGCGATGCCAGCCCAGACCGACTAGGTAGGACCTGAACAGACCGGACAGACCATGGTCGTTATTGTCGATACCATCTCGAACCCGCTGCGCCCGCGCCACCCCGAAAAGGTGAATCGCCCTGACTCCGCTTCGCCGCCGAAGCCGGACTGGATCCGCGTGCGCGCCCCCAATACCCGCGGCTATGCCGACACCCGCAACATCGTGCGCTCCAACGGGCTGCATACGGTGTGCGAGGAGGCGGGCTGTCCGAATATCGGCGAGTGCTGGGACAAGAAGCACGCCACCTTCATGATCATGGGTGACACCTGCACCCGCGCCTGCGCATTCTGCAACGTCAAGACCGGCCTGCCGAATGCGCTGGATGCGGCGGAGCCGGAGAACGTCGCCGAGGCGACTGCCAAGCTGGGCCTCGCCCATGTCGTCATCACCTCGGTCGATCGGGACGACCTCGCCGATGGCGGCGCCGAGCATTTCGCCCAGACCATCCGCGCCATCCGGGCCGCATGTCCCTCGACCACGATCGAGATCCTGACGCCGGACTTCCTGCGCAAGGAGGTCGCGCTCGAAATCGTCGTTGCTGCAAAGCCCGACGTCTTCAACCACAATCTCGAGACCGTGCCCTCGCGCTATCTGACGGTGCGGCCCGGCGCGCGCTATTTCCATTCGATCCGGCTGTTGCAGCGGGTCAAGGAGCTCGATCCCACCATCTTCACCAAATCCGGCATCATGGTCGGCCTCGGCGAGGAACGCCACGAGGTGCAGCAGGTGATGGACGATTTGCGCTCCGCCGACGTCGATTTCCTGACCATCGGCCAGTATCTGCAGCCGACCCGCAAGCACCATGCCGTGATGCGCTACGTGCCGCCGGACGAGTTTTCGTCCTACGAGAAGATCGCCTACACCAAGGGATTCCTGATGGTGTCGGCGAGCCCGCTGACCCGCTCGTCGCATCATGCCGGCGAAGACTTCGCGAGACTGAAGGCCGCGCGGGCAGCTAGCGCCCGCTGAACCGCCATGCCCAAATTTTCGAGCAAGCGCCGTGTCAATCACAGCGCATCCGAGATGTTCGACCTGGTCGCCGACGTCGAGCGGTACCCGGAATTCGTGCCGCTCTGCAGCGCGCTGAAGGTGCGCCAGCGCATGGCCAAGCCCGACGGCACCGAGGTGCTGGTGGCCGACATGACGGTGTCGTTCAAGCTGGTCAAGGAATCCTTCACCAGCCGGGTGACGCTCGACCGCACCAACTTGAAGATCCTCGTCGAGTATCTGCAAGGTCCTTTCAGCAATCTCGAAAACCGCTGGACGTTCGAGCCCAAAGGTGAGGGCGTCTGCGATGTCGGATTTTTCCTGTCCTACGAATTCAAGAGCCGCATGCTGGCCATGCTGATGGGCTCGATGTTCGATGCCGCCTTCGCGCGGTTCTCGACCGCGTTCGAAAAGCGGGCCGATGCGATCTACGGCCGGCCTAAGCTGGCGCCGACATAGGCAGACTCTTTCCCCCGTCATTGCGAGCCAACGGGTCCGCGAAGCGCGGCCCGATGACAGGCTCCGCGAAGCAATCCAGAGTCTCTCCATGGAGGGATTCTGGATTGCTTCATCGGAAGGGCTCCTCGCAATGACGGTGGAGAGGTGCGTCGAGCGCTCAATCCACCGCCTTCACGACATCAGGGGGCTGCGAGGCATAGTACGCTGCGGCCTGCTCGACCTCCTGCGGCGTCATCGCGCGGGCGATGTTGCGCATCTGCTGACTGATGTCGTTGCGGCGCTCGCCTGACGCGAAGGCCTGGAGCTGCGCCTTCATATAGGCCTCCGACTGTCCTTCGAGCCACGGGCTGCCGGTCTTGTTGTCGAGGCTGCCATGGCAGGAGCCGCAAGGCGCGATCCCGCGCATCGGCGCGCCGTAGATGACGATGTTGGGCTTCGGCAGTTGCGGCGTCGGATGATACGCCGGCAGCCGCGGCAGATAGGCGTAATAGTGCGAGAGATCGGCGATCTCCTGGTCGGTCAGGTTGACGGCAAACGGCGACATTACGGCATTGCTGCGCGCGCCCGAGCGAAAATCGTGTAGCTGCTTGTAGATCACGGCGGCGTATTGGCCGGCGAGATTGGGCGAATCCGCGCGGCTGACGCCGGTCGGGCCGTGGCAGATCGCGCAGCGCTGCGCCAGCGTTGCGCCACGGCCGATCGCCTCTTGGCTCGGGCGCGCCAGTGTGTTCGAGGTGAGCACGACCTCCGACAATCGCTTGGTCTGCTCCGGCGCCGTGACGGTTGCCGCGCGCTGCGGCAGGCCGGCGGCGCTGCAGATCGCGTCCCATACGTTGGCAAACTGCACCCAAGGCTGCGCGAAGGGCAGCACGATGAAGCCGGCAATCGCGGTCGCGATCAGGATCCCGGCGGTGAGGCCGACGCCAGTCCGGAAATGCCTGTTACGGAGGGTGAAGAGCTCGCGCGTGCTCATCACTGCGCTCCCACATAGACGGCGGGCACCGAGGTCCCCGAACTCAGTGCCAGATTCAGGATCGGATAGCCGTAATTGGTGAGGGTCAGCGCAATCATCAGCATCACCCACAGCGCATGCGTGTTGAGCGCGACCGGGACCGTCTTTGGTTCATGCACGGCGAGCGCAAAGCGATACGGGCCGGCGTCGGCCTGCGGCGCACGCATGCCGCGCGCGAGGATGACGATGAACATGATGCCCGAGGCCAGCAGGATGAAGCCGCCGATCGCCGACAGAATGACCGACAGGGCCTGCGGAGCGATCGCGGGATCGCCGAAGTCGAAATAGGCCATGCGGCGTGGCATCCCCAGAATGCCGACCCAGTGCCACGGGAAGGTCGTCACGATCATGCCGATGAACCACAGCCAGAGCTGGGTACGGATCAGGCGGAGGTCGATCAGCTCGCGCCCGGTCAGATGCGGCCACAGATCATAAGCGATCGCAAAGTACATGATCACGATGGCGCCGCCGAAGATCAGGTGGAAATGGCCGGTGATCCACTGCGTGTTGTGAATGGAGGCATCGAGCTGATAGCTCATGTTGATGAGGCCGCCGGCGCCGCCGAAGCCCAGCATGACGAACGAGAACGCCAGCGCCAGCATCATCGGATTGTCCCAGGGCAAGGTCCTGATCCAGCCGAACATGCCGCGGCCGCCGCGCAGGCGCGCGGCGATCTCGACCGAGGCGCAGATCGTGAACACGGTGAGCAGCGTCGGCAGCGCGACCAGGGCGGTGAAGGCCGAATGGATGAACTTGAAGCCGGCGCCGACCATGGGATCGGCGAAAGTGTGGTGCATGCCGATGGGCATCGCCACCACCAGGAACAGGATAAAGGAGATCCGAGCCATCGAGTCGGAATAAACCCGGCCACCGATCGCGCGCGGCACGATGGTGTAATAGGCGATGTAGGTCGGCATCAGCCAGAAATAGACGATGGCGTGCAGGGTCCAGGAGAAGAACACGCGGGCGAGGCCCGCGTCGATCGTGGCCTTCAGGCCCGCCGCGACCGGGATGATCTGGAGCAGCAGCTCGAGCGCGGCGCCGACAGCGGTCCAGGCCCACAGGTAGGATCCTGCGACATTGGCGAACATCGCCAGCGGCACCGGCGCGCCGGGATGGGCCTTGCGCCAGACGCGCAAATTGATCGACATCAGCGCGACCCAGATCCAGGAGCCGACCACGACCAGGACCACGCCGAGGTAGTAGAAGACATTGCCGATCAGCGGCGGGTAGAACGTGTAGAGCACCGAGGCGCGGCCAAGCGAGATCGGGATCACCGCCATGACGCTGCCGGCGACGATCAGCCAGAAGCCGGTCCAGGCCCAGCGCACGCCGACCAGGCGCTGCTCCAGTGCGGATTCGCTGATGGCATAGCCAAAACCCATCGCGACCAGCGTCGGGAACACGTAGCCCATCACCGTGCCATGTGCAGTCAGGGAGCGGTAGTAGAGCTCCGGATTGGACAGCCAGGTCCCGATCGGGCTGCGGATGAACATCTGCCAGGCGCCGAGCGTGAGCGCGATGCCGAACACGGCGAAGGCGAGCCAGAAATGGGCGAGGATGAGCTTCCTATTGACCAACACAGCTCAGCCTCCCGCCGCCTTTTGCGCGGTTCGCGAATTCGTTCCTGTCGATCACCCTGACCTTGCCCCACATGCCCTCGTGGCCGAAGGAGCAGAACTCCTGGCAGGGCATCGGATAGTCGCCGGTTCTGGTGAAGCGCATCAGCTGCTCGGAAATGTAGCCCGGCACCAGCATGGTGTTGACGTTGGTGCCCTGGATCAGGATGCCGTGCACGACGTCGGCGCTGGTGGCGCGCAGCGTGATCTGCGTGTCCGCGGGCACCAGGATGCAGGCCGGCGTAAAGGAATATTGCTGGCCGATCGCGCGCACCGTCACGTTGCCGTTGGCTTCGAGCACGCTGCCGAGATTGCTCTCGACGAACTCGCCGGACAGATGCAGGCGGGATGGATCGGTGATCTCGACGCGCGGCTGCGGCATGGTCGCGCGATGGATGCCGGCGAAGGCCGCGAGCAGGGCCATCATTACGATGATGATCACGGCAACGGTGACCCAGCGCCGCTCGACACGGGCCGCGACCTCGGCGCTGGCGCTGTCATGCGTGTCTTGTGCGCTCATTGCAGCGGTCCGCGCGGCAAGAACACGAATAGATAGAAGGCAAGCCACATCGCGACAACGCAGGCCGTGGCGATGCCGGCAAGCACGATCGCACCGGATGGCCCTTGCGCGACGATCTCCTCGACGGCCTGGTCGGCGGCGGCTGGGCTGGTCGGCGGATCGGAATTGATCATGATGGCCTCAGTTCAGCGGTGCGGAGCGCAGCTCGTTGGCCTCGCGCGCCGAGACCGGCGTGCCGCGATTGCCCCAGGCGGTGCGGATGTAGGAGACGACGGCGGCGATCTCGTTGTCCGAGAGCAGACCTGCAAAGGGCGGCATGCCGTAGGGCATGGGGTTGCCCTTGGTGCCCGGCGGATAGCCGCCATTGAGCACCATGCGGATCGGGTTGACCGCCGATTGCATCTCGATCGACTGGTTGTTGGCGAGTGGCGGCCAGTGCGGCGGCTTGCCTTCGCCCTGTGTGCCGTGACAGCTCGCGCAACTCTTGTCATAGACGGTCTTGCCGAGGCTGATCAGCAGGCTGCTCTCGGTGCTCGGCAGCGTCGAGCTGGCCGGTGGAGGAGGCGAGGGCTCCGCAATGCCCTTGAGATACACCGCCATGGCACGCGTGTCCTCGTCATTGAGATATTGCAGGCTGTTGTGCACCACCTCGGCCATCGGGCCGTAGACCACGCCGCGCATGGAAACGCCGGTCTGGAGCAGGTCGGTGATGTCCCTGATGCTCCAGTCGCCGAGGCCGGCCTCGCGGTTGGATGTGAGCGAGGGCGCGTACCAGTTCTGCATCGGGATCAGGCCGCCCTTGAAGGCGTCCGATTGCGAGGTGCCGCCAAGCGCGTTGATCGGCGAATGGCACATGCCGCAATGGCCGAGGCCCTCGACGAGGTAGGCGCCGCGATTCCATTCCGCGGATTTGGTCGGGTCCGGCTTGAACTCGCCCTCCGAGAAATACAGCGTGCGCCAGCCGAGGATCAGCTGGCGGTTGGAATAGGGGAAGCGGAGATCGTGCTCACGATTGCGCTGACTCACGGCCGGGATTGACTTCAGATAGGCAAAGATCGCCTCAGTATCGGTGCGCGTGACCTTGGTGTAGGACGCGAACGGCATGGCCGGATACATCAAGCCGCCATCCGGAAAGCGGCCGTAGTGCATCGCCTTGTAAAAGTCCTCGGCCGTCCATTTGCCGATCCCGGTGTCGCGGTCCGGCGTGATGTTGGAGGAATACAAGGTGCCGAAAGGCGTCGGCATGGCGCGTCCGCCGGCGAAGGTGCGCCCCTCGGGCGCCGTGTGGCAGGCAATGCAGTCGCCGGCGCGCGCCAGATATTCGCCGCGTGCAACCAGGCTATCCCGGTCGGAGCCAGACTTCGGCTGCGCCCCGGCGGACGAGCCGGCCACGAGCAACAGCCACACGGCAAGGATTGGTGAACACGATCGCAATTCCGTCTCCTCAATCCGGTTCACTGCCGCAGGCGAACGGCAGCACATATGTGCCTTTCGGCGCCGGCGCGATGTTCACAGGGGCGGGGCGGCTCGCGAGCCACGCTGCGACCGCAGTCACGTCCTCCTCGGTGAGCCGGGCTGCGACCTGCTGCATGCAGTCCGGTGCTTTCGCGGTTCGTGTGCCATAACGCCATGCACCCAATTGCGCGCTGACGTAGGCCGGCCGCAGTCCAAGCAGGCCTGGAATTCCGGGCTCCATGCCGGTCAGGGCCGGGCCATGGCAGCTTCCACAGGCCGGAATGTGGCGTTGCGGATCGCCGCGCGTCACCAGCGACCGGCCGTGCTGCAGCACCTCCTTGCTTGCATCGCTTGCCGTGACGGGGGGCAGAGGCGGGTGCTGATCCGCAAAATAGTCCGCCATCTGCTGCAGGTACGGATCCGGCAGGAATTCCAGCAGATAGTTCATCGGCGGATATTTTCGCCGGCCATTCTTGAAGGCGAGAAGCTGATTGTAGAGATAGCCGGCCGGCTTGCCCGCAAGCCGCGGGAAATAGACGTCGTTGGTGCCTTCGCCTTGATTGCCGTGACAGGGCGTGCAGGCTTCGACCCGCGCCGCCATCGTGTCCGGCGGCTGATTGGCGGTTTGTGCGGCCGCACCATCAAACGCGGCCAAGGCGGCAATGGCGATGGCCAGAGCAGCGGTGCGAGCGAACACTCTCGTCACCCTCCAGAAAGCAGGACCGGTTGATTCCGGATCACAACGTAGCGGTGCATTATTGCGACAATATGCTCCCGCGCAAGGTCGGGCACGCGCGATGACGTTTGCTCGCGGCCTTCGCATGTGCGGTCCCGATCGGATTCGATAAGACTTGCGTGCTTTTTGAAAACTGAACATAACGCCGCGGTCTCGCGACAGTTCCTGCCCGAGCTTTGCTTTATTATGCCACCCTCTGTTTGTCAGAGGGCGCAGGGAAGGCCGGGTGCCGGCTGACACCCACGGTCCACTGTGCGAAGGTTGCGCTAGAGAAGGCTGCACAGCGGCATACAGGTGAAGCCCAACACACGGCCTTCCCTGCGCAGTGGTTTGACGGCTTATGCCGAGCTCTCCCCGGGGAGCGATGCACTATTGCCCCCGTCGCCTTGCAGTTCGCTGACATGCGCACCCGGTCGGGCACCACACACCACTACAAGACTTGACGCACAGACCCCGGGCGTCAGGACGACACGGTTTTGCCGTACGCAACTCACACCGGTCGTATGCGCGACGGTTTTCGCTCACGGCTAACCGCCCTGCGAACCTTTCGCGCCGATGTGACGAGCGTCCACCGCAGCTCACCCCACGTTCGTGACGATCGCGATACGCCCCTCTGACAAGGGATGAGGTGGCCAAAGAGTGCGACAAAGCCGAAATTCTGTAAAGACGAATATTTTTGTTTCTGGTGATTGACCGGACAGTTGTGTGTTTCGCCCGTCGGGCAACGCAACGGCTTGTAGGCTTGGGATGAGCACAGCGCCATCCCCGACCTGCGCTGACGGTGATTCCGGGTTTCGCTTCGCTCACCCTGGCAACGCGACCGTGTTCCGCCTCGACCGCCGCGGGGATCATTTCGCATCGCGCTGCGTTCTCAACGGATTGTTCGGGTTGGAGCCGCCATGACCATCAATTTCGACACGCTGAAAGCCTCGCTCGTCCTCTATGGCCTCAACGCCATCTACGCGATCCTGCTGCTCGCGATCGGCTGGTATCTGTCCGGCGCCATGCAGCGCTTCGTCACGCGCCTGTTGAGCGTCACGCACCGCGTCGACCCGCTGGTGACGCTGTTCGTCGGCAGCCTTGCGCGCTATGGCGTGCTGGCGGTGGTCGGCATCGCCGTGCTTCAGCTGTTCGGCATTCAGACTGCGAGCCTCGTTGCCGTGCTGGGCGCGACATCACTGGCTATTGGTCTGGCATTACAGGGTACGCTCTCAAATCTCGCCGCCGGCGTGATGCTATTGTTGTTCCGGCCGTTTCATATCGGTAACGACGTCGAGGTCGCCGGCAAGGCGGGCAAGGTGCAGTCGTTGTCGCTGTTCATGACCGAGCTGGTCGCGGCCGACAACACGCAGATCCTGCTGCCGAACGGCCAGGTGTGGGGCGCGGCCATCATCAACCACAGCGCCTATCCCGGCACCGGCGAGGTCAAGGTGGCGTTTCCGGTCCCGGCCGGCGCGGCCAATACGCTGGCGGATCGCATCCTGAAAGAGCTGCGCAACGATTCCCGCATCGATTCACAGGCGCAACCGACCGTCTCCGTGACGAAGGTTCTCGATGTCGGCAATCCCGCGGCACCGATCCTGGAATTGACGGTCAGCGCGAAGGCGAAACCCTCGGAGGCCGGTGCGGTCAAGCAGTGTGTGCTGGACCATGCGAGCGCGCTGCTTGCGGCGTGAAGCGGTCCATGACGATGTGGCGCGGCCGTAGCCTGCATGGGCGCAGCGATATGCGGGGCTCTTCCGCGCGTGTTGCGCTCTCCCGGGCTAAGGACCTCAGCCCCTTGGCGAGCGTGGCGTCCGTCGTTTGACCGCATGCCGGCGCGGCGAGCGCGTCACGCGGGGACGCAGGCGGCTCGCGGCTTCGCGCCGCGGCTTGGCCTGGGCTTGCGGGCCGCGGGCCAGATCCATCAGCATGCGCAGCGCCTCGACCACCGAGCGGGCGCGGACTGCGCTGCGGCCGATCGCGCCGAAGCGGTGCTCGCGGTGGATGATGCGGCCGTCGCGGGCGGCCGCAGCGAAATGCACCAGGCCGACCGGCTTGCCCGGCGTAGCGCCGCCGGGGCCGGCAATGCCGGTGATGGCGACGGCGAGATCGACGCCGGCGCGCTCCAGCGCACCGACCGCCATCGCGGTTGCGGTTTCCTTGCTGACCGCGCCGAAATTGGCGAGCGTGCCGGCTTCGACCCCCAACATCGCGCGCTTGGCGTCATTGGAATAGGTGACGAAGCCGCGATCGATCACGTCGGAGGAGCCGGGAATGTCGGTCAGCGCGCCGGCGACGAGTCCGCCGGTGCAGGATTCGGCGGTCGCGATCGTCAGCTTGCGCATCCGGCACAGATCGAGCAGCGAGCGGGAGAGGGCGCGTGCGTCGCTGCCGCCCATGGCCTAGACGCTCCAGGGAAGACGGATGGTGGCGCTCGCGGTGGCCGCGATGCCTTCCTCACGGCCGGTGAAGCCGAGCCGCTCGCTGGTCGTGGCCTTCACCGCGACGCGCGAGATGTCGACGCCGGAGATCTC
The DNA here is from genome assembly GCF_045571495.1 of Bradyrhizobium centrosematis. Taxonomy (NCBI): domain Bacteria; kingdom Pseudomonadati; phylum Pseudomonadota; class Alphaproteobacteria; order Hyphomicrobiales; family Nitrobacteraceae; genus Bradyrhizobium; species Bradyrhizobium centrosematis. Next base: position 3,972,709 of record NZ_CP120703.1, on the reverse strand, counting down.
GGCGATGCGCGCGCGCATGACATCGCGCAACGGGCCGATCTTCGGCCGCTCGCAGATCATGGTGACCTCGAGATTGGCAACGCGGCCGCCACGCGCTGTGACGCGCTCGATGGCGTATTTCAGGAACTGGTCGGAGGAGGCGCCTTTCCACTTCGCATCGCTCGGCGGAAAATGCGAGCCGATGTCGCCGTCGGCGAGCGCGCCGAGGATGGCATCGACCAGCGCGTGCAGGCCGACATCGCCATCGGAATGGGCGAGAAAGCCCTTGCTGTGCGGCACGCGCACGCCGCAGAGCATGACGTGGTCGCCCTCGCCGAAGGCGTGCACGTCGTAGCCGGTGCCTGTCCTGATATCGCCGAGCTGGGCAGCCAGGCGCGCTTCCTCGCGCACGAAATCCTCGGGAGTGGTGAGCTTCATGTTGGCAACATCGCCTTCAAAGGTCGCAACCGTCAATCCCGCCCATTCGGCAATCGCGGCATCGTCGGTGAAATCAGAGCGCCCGTCCTTCGCCGCGCGACGATGCGCTTCGAGGATGACGTCGAAACGAAAGGATTGCGGCGTTTGCGCGATTCGCAGGCGCGCGCGATCCGGCGTGCCCTCGACATGGCCGGCCTCGCCGGTGAGCTTGATGGTGTCAGTAACGGGAATGGCGGGGATCGCAGCGCCGGCGCGATCCGCCGCCTCGATCGCACGCGAGATCAATCCTTCCGAGACGAAGGGACGCGCGGCGTCGTGAATCAGGACGATATCGGGCTTGTGCTTGACGAGCGCCTCGAGGCCGGCGAGCACCGAAGCCTGCCGCGTCGCGCCGCCGTTAACGGGCGGCTCGTGCTTGAGGCCAGCGACCGCGGCCGTGAACATGGCGCTGTCATCGGGGTTCACCACCGGCTGCACCGCAAACACGCCGGCGTGGCGGCTGAAGGCCTCCATGGCGCGATAGATCACCGGCACGCCACCGATCTCGCGATATTGCTTCGGCCCGCCGGCGCCTGCACGCAGTCCACGCCCGGCTGCGACGAGAACGACTGCAGTGCGCTGTGATTTCGCCATAGGATTCAAATACTCAGTTGGTGATGGAGAGAGTCGGGGAGTGGGGTGATTGCCGCATGCCTCTAGCACGGCAGGCCCGCAAAAAAAGGGGGTTTCCCCGGATTGTGGGAAACAGCATTTTGCTGCACTGCACTTGAAAGATCTGCAGAATTGTCTAAACTGTAGGCATGGCGCTTGACTGCACAAGAATTGTGCGCAAGATAGGTCATGGCAGGCGCGATGAGGCCCCTGCCCAGTCGACGAGACCCCTGTGACCGGTTCGGCAGTGTCCGGCTCTAAGCCGTTGAAAATAGGCGATATTGATGTCGCTACCCCGGTCTTCCTGGCACCGATGTCGGGGGTGACCGACTCGCCCGTCCGCCGGCTGGCCGCCGAGCTGGGGGCCGGTCTCGTCGTGTCCGAAATGACCGCCAGCGATGAGCTCGCCAATGGCCACCGGATGTCCCGGTTGCGCTGCGAAGCCACGGGGGTAGGCCCGCACGTGGTCCAGCTCGCCGGCTGCGAGGCACGCTGGATGGCCGAGGGCGCCCGGATCGCCGAGGCCGAAGGCGCCGATATCATCGACATCAACATGGGCTGTCCGGCACGCCACGTCACCGGCGGTCAATCCGGCTCGGCCTTGATGCGCGACCTCGACCACGCCGTCAGCCTGATCGATGCGACGATCGCGGCGGTGAAGGTGCCGGTGACGCTGAAGATGCGGCTCGGCTGGGACGATCGGACGCGCAACGCGCCGGAGCTGGCGCGGCGCGCGGAAGCCGCCGGCGTCAAGCTCGTCACGGTGCACGGCCGCACCCGCAGCCAGTTCTACAAGGGCGAGGCTGATTGGGATGCAATCCGCGCCGTGCGCGAAGCCGTCGCCATTCCGCTCGTCGTCAATGGCGACATCACGTCTTACGAGAAGGCGCTTGCGGCGCTCGAGGCTTCCGGCGCCGATGCCGTGATGATCGGCCGCGGCGCGCAGGGCCAGCCCTGGCTTCCCGGCCAGATCGGCCGCCGCCTGAAGGGAGGGGCAGAGGAAGCTGTGCCCTCGCTCGAAACGCAGCTGCATTATGTCCGCACGCTCTACGAGGGCGTCTGCGCGCTCTATGGCCTGCGCATCGGCCTCAGGCACGCCCGCAAGCATCTCGGCTGGGCGCTCGACGTCGCGGCGCAGGCGAGCCGCGCGCCGGCGGAGACGCTGAAGGGCTGGCGCCAGAAGATCCTCACCTCCGAGGATCCGCGCCTCGTTCACAGTTCACTGCAAGATGCCTTCGACGACTTCGCATGGAGCGCTGCTGCATGAGCTCAGCCGCTGAACATCGTCGGCCGCTGCTGTCCGACAGCGAGGCGATCCTGGACGCGCTTCCCAATCCCGTGCTCATGATCGGGCCGGACGGCAAGATCGTCGCCGCCAACATCGCCACCGAGGCCTTCTTCGAGATCTCGACGCAGTTCCTGAAGCGGCAGTCGTTGAAAGAGCTGGTGCCGTTCGGCAGCCCCTTGCTGGCGCTGATCGACCAGGTGCGCTCGTCGAACTCGCCGGTCAATGAATACAAGGTCGATCTCGGCACGCCGCGCATGGGCGGCGACCGCCAGGTCGACCTGCATGTCGCCCCACTCACCGAGCGGCCCGGACATATCGTGGTGATGCTGCAGGAGCGCACCATCGCCGACAAGATGGACCGCCAACTCACCCATCGCAGCGCGGCGCGCTCGGTGATCGCGCTGGCTGCGATGCTGGCGCACGAGATCAAGAACCCGCTCTCCGGCATCCGCGGTGCGGCGCAGCTTCTGGAACAGCAGGCCTCGTCCGAGGACCGCATGCTGACGCGCCTGATCTGCGACGAGGCCGACCGCATCGTGACGTTGGTCGACCGCATGGAGGTGTTCGGCGACGAACGTCCCGTGGTGCGTGGCCCCGTCAACATCCATTCGGTGCTCGACCACGTGAAGCGGCTGGCGCAGTCCGGCTTTGCCCGCAATATCCGCTTCATCGAGGATTACGATCCTTCGCTGCCCCCGGTGCTGGCGAACCAGGACCAGTTGATCCAGGTGTTCCTCAACCTCGTGAAGAACGCCGCAGAGGCGCTGATCGATGTGCCCGATGCCGAGATCCAGCTCACCACCGCGTTCCGCCCCGGCGTGCGCCTGTCAGTCCCCGGTCAAAAATCCCGGGTATCGTTGCCGCTCGAATTCTGCGTGAAGGACAACGGACCAGGCGTGCCGGACGATCTTCTGCCCAACCTGTTCGACCCCTTCGTGACCACCAAGCAGACCGGCTCGGGTCTGGGCCTTGCGCTGGTCGCCAAGATCGTCGGCGATCACGGGGGCATCATCGAATGCGAATCTCAGCCGCGCAAGACCACCTTCCGCGTGCTGATGCCGATGTATTCCACATCGGTGAAACATGCCGATCACAGCAGTCGCGCCGACTCTGCCGGGAAGTCGTCGCCTGCGTCACAGGGGGCAAAATGAGGATTAACGATGCCCGCAGGTAGCATTCTCGTAGCAGATGACGATACCGCCATCCGCACCGTTCTCAATCAGGCACTGTCCCGCGCCGGCTACGAAGTCAGGCTCACCGGCAACGCGGCAACGCTGTGGCGCTGGGTCAGCCAGGGGGAGGGCGACCTCGTCATCACCGACGTGGTGATGCCGGACGAAAACGCCTTCGACCTGCTGCCGCGGATCAAGAAGATGCGGCCGAATCTGCCGGTCATCGTCATGAGCGCGCAGAACACGTTCATGACGGCGATCCGCGCCTCCGAGCGCGGCGCGTACGAGTACCTGCCGAAGCCCTTCGACCTCAAGGAGCTGATCGCCATCGTCGGCCGCGCGCTCGCCGAGCCGAAGGAGCGCACCTCGACGCCGGACGAGGACGCCGAGATGGAGGCGATCCCGCTGGTCGGCCGTTCGCCGGCGATGCAGGAAATCTACCGCGTGCTCGCGCGGCTGATGCAGACTGACCTCACCGTGATGATCACCGGCGAATCCGGCACCGGCAAGGAGCTGGTGGCGCGCGCGCTGCATGATTACGGCAAGCGCCGCAACGGACCGTTCGTCGCGGTCAACATGGCGGCGATCCCGCGCGACCTCATCGAATCCGAGCTGTTCGGCCACGAGCGCGGCGCCTTCACCGGTGCCAACACCCGCGCCTCGGGCCGGTTCGAGCAGGCCGAGGGCGGCACGCTGTTCCTCGACGAGATCGGCGACATGCCGATGGAGGCGCAGACGCGGTTGCTGCGCGTGCTGCAGCAGGGCGAATACACCACCGTCGGCGGCCGCACCCCGATCAAGACCGACGTGCGCATCGTCGCGGCCTCCAACAAGGATCTGCGCGTGCTGATCCAGCAGGGCCTGTTCCGCGAGGATCTGTTCTTCCGCCTCAACGTCGTGCCGTTGCGGCTGCCGCCGCTGCGCGAGCGCATCGAGGACCTGCCGGATCTCGTGCGTCACTTCTTCGCGCTGGCCGAGAAGGACGGCCTGCCGCCGAAGAAGCTCGACGCGCTGGCGCTGGAGCGGCTGAAGCAGCACCGCTGGCCCGGCAACGTGCGCGAGCTGGAGAATCTCGCCCGCCGTCTCGCCGCGCTCTATCCGCAGGACGTGATCACGGCATCCGTCATCGACGGCGAGCTCGCGCCGCCGTCGGTCAGCCCGGGCGCCGCAGTCCAGCAGGGCGTCGACAATCTCGGTGGCGCCGTGGAGGCGTATCTGTCCTCGCACTTCCAGGGCTTCCCGAACGGCGTGCCGCCGCCCGGCCTCTATCACCGCATCCTCAAGGAGATCGAGGTGCCGCTGCTCACGGCCGCGCTCGCCGCCACCCGCGGCAACCAGATCCGCGCCGCCGACCTGCTCGGCCTCAACCGCAACACGTTGCGCAAGAAGATCCGAGATCTCGACATCCAGGTCTATCGCAGCGGGGGCTAGGCGGATCGGCCGGTGGCTCAGCTCCCCCTACCAAGGCAGAGCTGAGCCTGTCCGGATCGCGCTGGCCGTTGTGGCTGACGCGGTGAGCAGAAGTCGCGGTGAGGCTGAAATGTTCCGTCGGACCCTTTCTAATCGGCCACGCCGCCGCGTGGCGCGGCGTCGCACCTAAAGCGCGACGAGATTTAGATAAGTCGTCATCGCGCTCTAGCTTGTTGTTTGCGCATGATCTTTCCGGAAAACCGCTTCGCACTTGTCCGGATCATGCGTTAGCGGACCATATGGCCTGCCGGCATGAGGCTGGCGACATTGGCCGGCGCCTCCTGCAGGCCGGGCCCATTGACCAGCAGGTCCGAGGCCACGATCAGGACCAGCACGGCCGACACCATCATCGCGAGAAAAAATCTATCCATGCCGGAATCAAGCCGGGATAGGGGGAATCCGTTCCCGTCCGTCGGCATATCCTTGTGGACGCGCCGATTCCAGGCGGAAAGGGCGCCGCGGAATTGTCGCAATTCGGCAACAATGTGGTACGAATACATCAGTATCCGCCCGTCGCGGACCTGTTTTTCATCACCACCATTGCCGGAATGACCAGCGCAGAGACCTCGGCCGCACACTTTGACACGGCCCCAGCGGAAGAGCCCCGGCGTTGGTCGGTACGACGCTGGCTGGCGCCGTTTGCCGTGGCGCTGGCCCTGCTGTCGGCTTTCCTCACCTTCCTGGTCCTGACCGGCCTGACCAAGATCGAGCCCACGCCCGAAGTTGTTCGCTCGTTCTACCTGATCAATGCGGCCACGATCCTGCTCCTGGTCGGGATCATCGTCCGCGAGCTCTGGCAGCTGATCCTGGCGCGGCGGCGGGGCAGGGCGGCTGCGCGCCTTCATGTCCAGATCGTCAGCCTGTTCTCGATCGTGGCGGTGCTGCCGGCGGTGCTGGTCGCCGTCGTCGCCAACGTCACCATCGAGCGGGGCCTCGACCGGTTGTTCTCCGGGCCGACCAAGGAGGTGATCCAGAACTCGCTGACGATCGCGCGGGCCTATATGCAGGACCATGCCCAGCTGATCCGCGGCGACATTCTCGGCATGGCCAACGACATCGCGCATGCCCGGCCGCTGTTCGACCAGGATCGCCGCTCGTTCCGCGAGATGCTCACCGCCAGCGCCGGCTCCCGGAACCTGCCGGGCGCGATGATCATCGACAAGAACACCAACATCCTGGAATCCGCCGAGACCGGCATGCGGCTCGCTTATTCGCCGCCCGCGCCTGACTTCCTCAGCAACGTCAACGAGAACGAACCCGAGATCGCGGTGCTGCCGGACGCGAGCTATGTTGCTGCGGTGATCCGCTTGCGCGCCTTCAACGACACCTTCCTCTACGTCGCCCGTCCGCTTGATCCGAATGTCGTCAATCAGCTCAAGCAGACCGAGGTCAGCGTCGCCGAATACGCCCAGATCGAATCGCGCCGGCTCGGCATCCAGGTTGCCTTCGCGCTGATGTTCGCGGTGATCGCGCTGACCATCCTGATGGCCTCGGTGCTGATCGGCCTCAACTTCGCCAATTCGCTGGTTTCGCCGATCCGGCGGCTGATGAATGCGGCTCACACCGTCTCGACCGGCGATCTCCATGTCCAGGTGCCGGTGCACCAGTCGGAAGGCGATCTCGCCCAGTTGGGTCAGACCTTCAACAAGATGACGCAGGAATTGCGCAGCCAGCGCGATGAGCTCGTCAATGCCAGCGACCTCATCGACAGCCGCCGCCGCTTCATCGAGGCCGTGCTGTCCTCGGCCAGCGCCGGCATCATCGGCGTCGATGCCTCCGGCAGCGTCGGCATCCTGAACCGCTCCGCCGAGAAGCTGATCGGGCACGCCGAATCCGAGACCCTCGGCCATCCGCTCTCCGAGGTGCTGCCCGAGCTCGACGAGATGATGAAGACGGCGCGGGAAGGGACCCAACGCCTGGTGCAGGGCCAGATCACGATCACCCGCGACGGGCAGGAACGTAATCTGTCGGTCCGCGTCAGCGCTGAGAAGAACCAGCCGCACGACAGCTACATCATCACGCTCGACGACATCACCGAGCTGGTCTCGGCACAGCGCACCTCGGCCTGGGGTGACGTGGCGCGCCGCATTGCCCACGAGATCAAGAATCCCCTGACGCCGATCCAGCTCTCCGCCGAGCGAATCCGCCGCAAGTTCGGCAAGACCATCACCGAGGACAAGGACAAGCAGATCTTCGACCAGTGCACCGACACCATCGTGCGCCAGGTCGACGACATCAGGCGCATGGTCGACGAATTCTCGCGGTTCGCGCGGATGCCGAAGCCGGTGATGGAAGGCGAGGACGTCGCCGACACCGTGCGGCAGGCGGTATTCCTGATGAAGGTCGCCCATCCCGAGATCGATATCGAGGCCGAATTCAAGCAGGATCCGCTGCGCGCCCAGTTCGACCGGCGGCTGATCTCCCAGGCGGTGACCAACATCGTCAAGAACGCCACGGAGGCGATCGAGCAAGTCCCGCCGGAAGAGCTCGGCAAGGGCCGTATCGACGTCGTAGTGTCGCGCGAGGGTGAGGACGTGCTGATCGACGTCATCGATAACGGCATCGGCCTGCCCAAGGTCGCGCGCTCGCGGCTGCTCGAACCCTACGTCACGACGCGGGCCAAGGGCACCGGCCTCGGCCTTGCGATCGTCGGCCGCGTGCTGGAAGACCATGGCGGACGGATCGAGCTGAAGGATGCTTCCGACTTCCGCGCGGGCCAGCGCGGTGCCTGGATGCGGATGCGCTTTGCGATCTCCGGGCGGCCCGCGAAATCCGACGGAGCCGAGCCGGCGCCGGTAGCCAAGGACATCACCGGGGACGTTGGGACTGAGGCGTCGAAGGACACGGCGCCGGAAACAAAACAACCGCCGGCCGAAACCAAAGAGCCCGCTGAAAAGACCAATGATTCAACGAAAATCGAAGCCTCAACAGGCAGCTGACAAGACAGGCGCGACCCATGGCAAGTGAAATTCTGATTGTCGATGATGAGGCCGATATTCGGGATCTCGTTGCGGGCATTCTCGAGGACGAGGGCTTCGTGACCCGGACCGCGCGCGACAGCGATACGGCACTCGCCGAGATCGCCAACCGCAGGCCGCATTTGGTGTTCCTCGACATCTGGCTGCAGGGCTCCAAGCTGGACGGCCTGCAGCTGCTGGAGCAGGTCAAGAAGGACAATGCCGACCTTCCGGTCGTGATGATCTCCGGCCACGGCAACATCGAGACCGCGGTCGCCGCGATCAAGCGCGGTGCCTATGACTTCATCGAGAAACCGTTCAAGGCCGATCGCCTGATTCTGGTCGCCAACCGCGCGCTGGAGAACTCGCGGCTGAAGCGCGAGGTCAAGGAGCTGAAGCAGCTCGCGCCGAGCGCCAGCCAGCTCGTCGGCCGTTCGCCCAGTATGAACCAGCTGCGCCAGACCATCGAACGCGCCGCCAAGGCCAACAGCCGCATCCTGATCGTCGGTCCCGCCGGCGCCGGCAAGGAATTGACCGCGCGCACGCTGCACGCGGCCTCGGGCCGCGCCGACGGTCCCTTCGTCGTCATCAACGCCGCCGCGATCACGCCCGAGCGCATGGAGCACGAGCTGTTCGGTGTCGAGCAGTCCAACGGCGAGCATCCGCGCAAGCCCGGTGCGCTCGAGGAAGCCCATGGCGGCACGTTGTTCATCGACGAGATCGCGGACATGCCGCGTGAGACCCAGAACAAGATTCTGCGCGTGCTGGTCGAGCAGTCGTTCCAGCGCGTCGGCGGCACGGCCAAGGTGCAGGTCGACGTCCGTATCATCTCGTCGACCGCGCGCAATCTCGAAGAGGAGATCGCGGCCGGCCATTTCCGCGAGGACCTCTATCATCGGCTCTCGGTGGTGCCGATCCGCGTGCCGGCGCTCTCGGAGCGGCGCGAGGACATCCCGGAGTTGATCGACTATTTCATGGAGCAGATCTCGGCCGGCAGCGGCCTGCCGAAGCGGCAGATCGGACAGGACGCGATGGCAGTGCTGCAATCGCATGTCTGGCCGGGCAATGTGCGACAGCTGCGCAATAACGTTGAAAGAGTCATGATTCTCGCCGCGGGCGGGCCGGAGGTCATCATCACGGCCGACATGTTGCCGCAGGATGTCGGCTCCATGGTGCCGGCGATGCCGACCAGCAACAATGGCGAGCACATCATGGGCCTACCGCTGCGTGAGGCGCGCGAAGTGTTCGAGCGCGACTATTTGATTGCCCAGATCAGCCGTTTTTCAGGAAATATTTCTCGTACGGCTGAGTTCGTTGGCATGGAGCGTTCGGCCTTGCACCGGAAGTTGAAAGCGCTCGGGGTCGGCTAAACGTCTGCGGGGCCAAGTGGATACCGACCAGCATACAGAACACGCATCATTTGCAGGGCTCGGAGGACTCGTTGGCGCGACGGGAGCCGGATTCCGACGCTGCGGCCACAGCTCGGGGATAAGCGAGGAAAATCATAGATTTCCGTAGTTTTTCGGGGCAATACGGCGTCGGCTGGCGCGTGAAGCGGCTTGCCTAATAGGCCCACCTAGCCTCTAATCGCATGGCCGTTCCTTCCGAGGGGGATCTCATGAAGGACCGGCAACCGGGAGAGGCTCCGGACATCACAAAGAGAGCCGCAACCGGCGCAATAAAAAGAAACTCAAAGCGAGAAAAGAACAATGGCGGCAGACCGCGCACAAAACCTACAGGACACCTTCCTCAATCACGTTCGCAAAACCAAGACGCCACTAACGATCTTTCTGGTCAACGGAGTGAAGCTCCAGGGCATCGTGACCTGGTTCGACAATTTCTGTTTGCTGCTTCGGCGCGACGGTCATTCGCAGCTCGTCTACAAGCATGCGATCTCGACTATCATGCCGGGTGCGCCGATCCAGCTGTTCGAAGGCGGCGAGGACCAGCCGGCTTGAGAGTGATCTGATTGGAACCCCGGAATTTCGACGGGGATGCCGACCGTCTACGGTCGGCAGGGGCTAAACAGACGGGGCGGGTGCTTGTCATCGGCCCCTATCTGCGAGTGCGCGCGGGAGCTGCCGACGCGCAGTCGGAGAGCCATGTCGTGCGGGACGCCGAGGCCCGGCTCGATGAAGCCGCAGGCCTCGCGCGCGCGATTGACCTTGTCGTTGCCGACGCCATCATCGCGCCGATCAGCCAGATCCGCCCCGCCACCTATATCGGCAAGGGCAAGGTCGAGGAGATTGCCGGGCTGATCAAGAGCCTCGATGTCGAGCTCGTCGTGATGGATTGCGCGCTGGCGCCGATCCAGCAGCGCAATCTCGAGAAGGAGCTGCACGCGAAGGTGCTGGACCGCACCGGGCTCATCCTGGAGATCTTCGGCCGCCGTGCCAAGACGCGGGAAGGTTCGCTCCAGGTCGAGCTCGCGCATCTCAACTACCAGCGCTCGCGCCTGGTGCGCTCATGGACCCATCTGGAGCGCCAGCGCGGCGGCTTCGGCTTCATGGGCGGTCCCGGCGAGACACAGATCGAGGCCGACCGCCGCCTGATCCAGGAGCGCATCTCCAAGCTCGAGAGCGAACTGAAGAAGGTTCAGGCGACGCGGCGCCTGCACCGTGCGGGGCGCCAGCGCGTGCCGTATCGGGTGGTCGCACTGGTCGGTTACACCAATGCCGGCAAGTCGACGCTGTTCAACCGCCTGACGCGCGCCGACGTGCAGGCGGCCGACATGCTGTTCGCCACGCTCGACCCGACCTTGCGCGCACTCAACCTGCCGCATGGCGGCAAGGCGATGCTGTCGGACACGGTCGGCTTCATCTCCAACCTGCCGACCCAGCTCGTCGCGGCCTTCCGTGCCACGCTGGAGGAGGTGCTGGAAGCGGACGTCATCCTGCATGTGCGCGACATCTCGCATGAGGATGCGGAGGCGCAGCAGAGCGACGTCGACGCGGTGCTGCGCCAGCTCGGCATCAATCCCGATGATTCAGGCCGCATCATCGAGGTCTGGAACAAAATTGACCGTTACGATGCAGAGCAGCGCGAAGAGCTGTTGAATATCGCAGCGCGCCGGCCGGAGGATCATCCGGCGATGCTGGTCTCTGCCGTCACGGGCGAGGGCATCGATGCACTGCTCGCCGCGATCGAGGAGCGGTTGGCGGCCAAGCGCACCACGCTCGACCTCTCCATCGACGCCGCCGACGGCGCCGGCATCAGCTGGCTGCATCGCAATGCCGAGGTGCTGGCGAAAGAGCTGCACGACGGCCGCTTCGACATGACCGTGCGGGTGGACGAGACCAAGCGGGATATCGTGGTGTCGAGGTTCGACGCCGTGCCGCATCACGCCACTTAACCGGTCTCGTCTCTGCGCATGATTTCCGGAAAATCGCTTCGCACTTTTCCGGATCATGCTTCAGCGGCGTGCTTTCTCGCGTTCCTCTGACGGCGGGTTCGTCTCGGCTTTCGCCGCGTTCCACAGCGCGTCCATCTCCGCCAGCGAGGCTTGTTCCAGCGTCCGGCCCTGTGCTTCCAGCGCACGCTCGATATACGCAAAGCGCCGCTCGAATTTCGCATTCGTTGCGCGCAGCGCGGCTTCCGGATCCGCGTCGACATGGCGGGCGAGGTTGACCAAGGCAAACATCAGGTCGCCGGTCTCTTCGGCGATCTCCTGCTTGTCATTACGATCCAGTGCGGCCTCGATCTCGTCGGCTTCCTCGCGGATCTTCTGCAGGACCGCGCGCGGGTCGTTCCAGTCGAAGCCGACGCTGGAGGCTTTGCGCTGCAGCTCCATGGCGCGGGTCAGCGCGGGCTGGCCGGCCTTCACGCCTGACAGCAGCGATTTGTGCGTCGGAGTCTCCTCCGGCGGACGGCGTGCGGCGCGCTCGGCCTTTTCCTCCGCCTTGATGCGATCCCAGACCTCCTTGACGTGGGAGGAGGCGAGATTGCCGTCCTTGTCGGCAAACACATGGGGGTGACGGCGGATCATCTTGCGGGTGATGGCCTCGACGACGTCGCCGAAAGCAAAGGCGTTCTGCTCGGATGCCATCTGGGCATGGAACACCACCTGGAGCAGGAGGTCGCCGAGCTCCTCGCGGAGATCATCGAGATCGCCGCGGGTGATGGCGTCGACCACCTCATAGGCCTCCTCGATCGTATAAGGCGCGATCGTCGCAAAGTTCTGCTCGAGGTCCCAAGGGCAGCCGGTCACTGGCGTGCGCAGCGCCGCCATGATCTCGATCAGGCGGGAAATGTCGCGGGAAGGGGTCATTGCGGGGCCATTCTCCTAGCTCCCAGCGTTATGCCAAAAGCGGGCCGCCGTTCCCAGCACAGCCGTGCGGAACGGGCCGATTTCCACCGATTGGCTGATACGCGCCACAATGCTAAAGCGCGGCGATGAGCGACACATTTTCATCAGAAACCGCGCTGGTGCTGTTTTCGGGCGGTCAGGATTCCACCACCTGCCTGGCCTGGGCGCTGAGCCGTTTCGCGCGCGTGGAGACGCTGGGGTTCGAGTACGGCCAGCGTCATGCCATCGAGCTGGCCTGCCGCGACCGGCTGTTCGCCGGTGTGAAGGCGTTGCGTGCCGATTGGGCCGCAAAGCTCGGCGAGAGCCACACGCTGTCCATCCCGACGCTGGCCGCCGTCTCCGAAACCGCGCTGACGCGCGACGTCGCGATCGCGATGGGCGCCGACGGGCTGCCGAATACGTTCGTGCCGGGCCGCAACCTCGTGTTCCTGACTTTCGCCGCGGCTCTGGCCTATCGGCGCGGCATCAGCCACATCGTCGGCGGCATGTGCGAGACCGACTATTCGGGCTATCCCGATTGCCGCGACGAGACCATCCGCGCCATGCAGGCCGCACTCTCGCTCGGCATGGCCAAGACGTTCGAGCTGCATACGCCCTTGATGTGGATCGACAAGGCCGCGACGTGGAAGCTCGCGCAGGATCTCGGCGGCGAGGGACTGGTCGATCTCATCCGCGAGCACTCCCACACCTGCTATCTCGGCGAACGCGGCGCACAGCACGATTGGGGCTACGGCTGCGGCGAGTGCCCGGCATGCAGCCTGCGGGCGAAGGGGTGGCGGGAGTACGTGGCGCAGAGATAGCGGGACTCTCTCCGCTGTCATTGCGAGGAGCCTTGCGACGAAGCAATCCAGACTACCTCCGCGGAGAGATTCTGGATTGCTTCGCGGAGCCTGTCATCGGGCCGCGCTTCGCGCGGACCCGTTGGCTCGCAATGACGGAGTATGCGGCGCGAGCTAGCCGAAATCCTCCGGCCGCAGCTCGATCGGCTTGCCATGCGGCGTGCGATCGGCGGCGTGGTCCCAGGCGTCGCGATAGCGGTGCAGCGTCTCCAGCGACGCGACGCCCTTGCGTGCGACGAGGCCTTCCAGCGTGGCCAGCCAGTGCAGATAGTAGGTTTCGCCGGTGTCGGGATCGCCGGCGGCCTGCGCGCGCTTGATCTCGTCGGCGAGGGCCGCGGCCCATTCCGGCCATGTGAACACGCCGCGGTCGTGCAGCGTCAGGGCCATCGCAAACGCATGCGCCTCCCAGGGCGCACGAAATACCGGGCCGTCGTCATCGCGCGGAATGCTTGGAATGGCTGCCGTCGCGGCGGCCGCAGCGCTGACGGTCATCATGCAGGATCCAGATACGGCTCGAACGCGTCGATCGAAACCTTCAGCGTGGGATCGCCATCCTCGCCCCAGAGATCACGCCCTTCGAACACGACCGTGTAAAGCCATTGCGGGTTTTCGCCGAGCTCCATCGCGGCCGAATCCGGAAACACGTGGCAACCATGGTTCAGCTCGACCACGCCGACATGGCCGCGCACGTAGCGTGGCAGCCTTGTGTGCGTCGCCGGATGCATGTTCTTTGCGCGCACGCGATCGCCGATGTTGAATTTAGCCGGGGCCGGGGCGGGGCGGGCGAACTTGCCGCGCACCATGACGCGCTCGACCTGAGTGAGATCGAACTTGCCGTGCTTGAGCGCCTTTCCGGGCTGCATCGCATGGCCCGCGGCGACCTCCTCGCGGGTGAGGTAGCCCTTCTCGATCAGCATCTCCTCGAGCCCCAGAAACCATTTCTTGTAGTAGGAGCTCGACAGATAGACGTGCGCCGGCAGCGTCTCGCGGTAATAGCGCGAGGTGTCGATGTTAAAGGCGCCGGCCGCGCCCATCGCGCGCACCATGGCGAGGACGCGTGATTCCCACTCGGCATGAAACACCGGCTCGTTCGGCTCGGGCTCAACCTTGCCGAACCCGTCCATGCCGCCCATGTCGTGCACGCCGTTCATGACGGCGCTCCGGGCTTGCTCGGGAAGCCGGTGCCGATCATGGAGTCGCGCGTGACGATCTCGGCGAGCTGTGCCTCGCTCCACCCCTCGGTGCCCGCGGGGCGCATCGGCAGAACCAGGAAGCGCGTCTCGGCGGTGGAATCCCACACCCGGATCTCGACGTCCTTGGCCAGGCTGACGCCGAAATCGGCGAGCACGCCGCGGGGATCCTTCACGGCGCGGGAGCGGTAGGGCGCGGCCTTGTACCAGACCGGCGGCAGTCCCAGCATTTCCCAGGGGTAGCAGGAGCACAGCGTGCACACGACCATGTTGTGGCGCTCTGGCGTGTTCTCGACCACGACGAGATGGTCGCCGACGCGGCTGACGTGGCCGAGCGTGCCGATGGCCTTGCTGCCGTCCTCCAGCAACGCCTTCTTGAAGGCGGGATCGGTCCAGGCCTTGGCGACAACGCGCGCGCCGTTGTGCGGGCCGATCTTGGTCTCATAGGCCTGGATAATGGCATCGAGCGCGGCCGGCTCGACATAGCCTTTTTCCGTCAAGATCGTCTCGAGCGCGCGTACCCGCAGCTCGGTCTCCGACAGCTCGGAATGATCGTGATCGTGATGATGTTCGTGATCGTGGCTCATGGCGGCGAGGATAGGCGCAATGGCCCGGGCCTGTCGAGTATGCGTTGTGGGCCGACCGGGTCCCATATTCGTGAGGTCCGATGTAGGCTAGGATCGCTGCAAAGCAGATCGGGAGACGGCGGTGACGGACTACGTGAAGATCGAAAAGGGCCTCGGGCCGGAGGGGCGGATTGCCGTGGTGCGTTTCGACCGAGGCGACGGCATCAATGCCTTGTCACCCGAGGCGTTGCGGCAGCTGACGGCGACGGCACGCAGCTTCGAGGACGACGCTGCGACCTCGGTCGTCGTGTTGACCGGCAGCTCGGGCGCCTTCAGCGCCGGCTTCGACCTCAAGGATGCCGAGGGACGCTCGCGCAAGGAGATGGATCTCGGCACGCTGCGGCGGCATCTCAAGCTCGGACCGCGTCTGACGCGCGCTTGGCAGGAGATGGAGCAGATCACGATCGCGGCGATCGAGGGCTTCTGCGTCGGTGGTGGCGTAGCCCTCGCCGTCGCGCTCGATTTCCGCATCATGGGGCGGGATGCGCATCTGCGCGTGCCCGAGATCGGGCTCGGCATGAACATGAGCTGGCAGAGCATCCCGCGCATGCTGCATCTAATGGGGCCGGCCCGCACCAAGCAGGCGGTGATCCTGGCCGATCAGCGCATCTCGGCGGATGAGGCCCATGAATGGCACCTGGTGGAGCAGGTCGTCGATCCCGGCCACGCCTTCGATGCCGCCATGGACCTCGCGCGCAAGATTGCCGCGCAGCCGCCGCTCTCGGTTGCAATGACGAAGCTGACGGTCAACCGGCTCGCGCATGCGCTGGACGATCTCGCCAGCCACATGGACGTCGATCAGTTCGCGCTCGCCAGCCTCAGCGAGGATCACAAGGAGGGCGTCGAGGCGTTCCTCGCCCGCCGCAAGCCGCGCTTCAAGGGACGGTAGAGTTGTGCCAGGCCATTGATCGCATCATCGACAGTCCGTATACGCCGCGCTGGGACAAAAGTGGCCCGGCCAACGGGTCCACGATGTGACGGCAATCGAGGGGAGGATTCATGGCCGCTGGTTCGCAGGCGCCTGAAGCAAAAGGGTTTCGCTGGAAACTGGTCGCGCCGCTGGTGGTGTGGCTGGCGATCTATCTGTGGCCGGTGCCGACTGGCCTCAACGTCAATCAATGGCACTATTTCGCCGTGTTCGCGGCCGTCATCACCGGGCTCATCCTGGAATCCATGCCGGTCGGCGCAGTCGGGCTGATCGGGCTCACGGTCGCCGGCATCAGCGGCTATATCGACCCCGATCCGTCCAAATCGCTGCGGTGGATGCTGGCCGGCTTCGCCGAGAGCACGGTTTGGCTGATTGTCGGCGCCTTCGTGTTCTCGATCGGCTATCGCAAGAGCCAGCTCGGCCGGCGCATTGCGTTGGTGCTGGTGCAGCGGCTCGGCCGCAACACGCTCGGCCTTGGCTATGCAGTGGCAATGTCGGACTTCCTGCTCGCGCCGGCGACGCCGTCGAACACCGCGCGCAGCGGCGGCATCGTCTATCCCATCATCAGCAACATCCCGCGCATCTATGGCTCCGAGCCGGGGCCGACCGCCGGCAGGATCGGCACCTATGTGATGTGGACGGCCTTTGCTGCGACCGCCGTCACGAGCTCGCTGTTCTTCACGGCGCTGGCGCCCAATGCGGCGGCGCTGGCGATCGCCAAGAAGACCGCAGGCGTCGAGGTGAGCTGGGGCCAGTGGTTTCTCGGCTTCGCGCCGCTCGGCATCCTGCTGATGGTTCTCGTGCCGCTGCTCAGCTACGCAGTCTGTCGCCCCGAGGTGAAGCGCAGCCCGGAGATCTCCGCATGGGCGGCCAAGGAGATCCAGGCGATGGGCCCGATGTCGCGCAACGAATGGATCATGCTCGGCCTGATCGCGCTGGCGATGTTCCTGTGGATTGCGGGCTCGAGCCCGGACATCCACGTGCCCGTGCTCGGCTCGAACTTCGTCAATGCCACCACGGTCGTGTTCATCGTGATCTCCTTGATGCTGGTGACCGGGGTCATCGAGTTCGCCGACATCGTCGCCGAGAAAAGCGCCTGGGAGGTGTTCTTCTACTTTACCTCGCTGCTGACGCTGGCCTCGGGCCTCAACGAGATCGGCTTCATCAAATGGTTCGCGACCGAATACGCAAAACCGCTCGCCGGGCTGTCGCCGGCGACGGCGATGCTGCTCCTGGTCGCGCTGTTCTTCTGGATCCACTATTTCTTCTCGAGCACCACCTCGCATGCCGCCGCCGTGCTGCCGGTCGTGCTCGCGGTCGGCTCCGGCATCCCCGGGCTGCCGGTCACGACGCTCGCCATGCTCTGCATGTATTCGCTCGGCCTGATGGGCGTGATCTCGCCTTACGCGACGGGGCCGGCGCCTATGTATTTTGGCAGCGGCTATATCGGGAAAGGGCAATTCTGGGGATTCGGGCTGATCTTCGGAGTGCTCTATTTCGCCGGGCTTCTGCTGATCGTGCTCCCCTGGCTGCAAATGCGGTGATCCCCGCCGGAGGCCGATACCCCCGGGGTGAAGGAATATTCTTCTCCTGGGGGCGATCGGAGAATCTTCGTCCATCTCCTCGCAAATATCTGAAATTGCGAGAAAGACCGAAAAAGACGATGGTGCGTGCTGCGGTGCAGCGCGCTGCCCTCTGAGGCGTTTGCTGCTGTTCCACCCTAGTCGCTGCAGCGACCCGTTCCCGTTTGCCTTTTCGGGCAGGCAAGAGAACGATGATGCATGAAGGCCGTCTCCATGAACGCTCACCCATCGCTCGCCGTCGGACACCCCATTGCGCCGCCTGAAGCGATTTCACCTGCCGCGGCCGAGGCGGACGCGATGGTCAGTTTCGCCGGGATCTCCAAGACCTATCCGGCCTATCGCGGCAAGCCCGGCGTCAATGCGCTGCAGGACATCGACTTCGCGATTCCGCGCGGTTCCATCACCGGCGTGATCGGTCGCTCCGGCGCCGGCAAGTCGAGCCTGGTGCGGCTCATTAACGGCCTGGAGAAGCCGACCAGGGGCCGCGTGATCGTGGACGGGCGCGATATCTCGGCGCTCGCGGGCCGCGAGCTGCGGCTGGCGCAGCGCTCGATCGGCATGATCTTCCAGCATTTCAACCTGCTGTCGTCGCGCACCGCGGCCGACAATATCGCGCTGCCGCTGGAGATCGCCGGCTGGTCGAAAGCCGACATCAAGGCCCGCGTCACTGAGCTGCTCGCGCTGGTCGGCATCGCCGACAAGCACGACCGCTACCCTTCGGAGCTGTCCGGCGGGCAGAAGCAGCGCGTCGGGATTGCCCGCGCGCTGGCGACGCGGCCGAGCGTGCTCTTGTCGGACGAGGCGACCTCCGCGCTCGATCCGCAGACCACGCGCGCGATCCTCGATCTGCTCGCCAACATCAACCGCGAGCTGGGCGTGACCATCGTGCTGATCACCCACGAGATGTCCGTGGTGCGCCAGCTTGCCCAGGACGTCGTCGTGCTCGATGCCGGCCGCGTGGTCGAGAGCGGCCACGTCGCCGATATCTTCACCCATCCCAAGCATCCGATCACGCAGTCCTTTCTCGCCGAAGTGATCGGCGACAGCCTGCCGGTCTCGCTGGCGAGCCGGATCGTTTCGGAGCGGCCAGCCGGCGGACAGACCGTGATCCGCGTCCAGGTGCGCGGGGCAGGGGCCGGCGACACCGTGGTGGCGCGGCTCGCCCGCGAGCTCGGCCTCGACGTGTCGCTGCTGTCGGCCCGCATCGACGAGATCGGCGGCCAGCATGTGGGCTCGCTGACCTTGGGCATTCCTCTCGGCATTTCTGGCGGCGAGGGCGCGGTGACGCGCACGCTCGCCTGGCTCTCTCAATATCAATTCTCGGCGGAGCATCTCGGCTATGTCGCCTGAACTCATCAAGCTGATCATCCAGGCCACGGGCGAGAGCCTGTACATGGTCGGCATCGCGGCGCTGCTCGGCACCGCGTTCGGCCTGCCGCTCGGCGTCTTCCTCGCCACCAGCCGGAAGGGTGAGCTGTTCGCGGCTCCCGTCGTCAACCGCGTGCTCGGCATCGTCGTCAATGCAACGCGGTCGACGCCCTTCATCATCCTGGTGGTCGCCATCATCCCGTTCACGCGGCTCGTTGCCGGCACCTCGATCGGCTCGACGGCGGCGATCGTGCCGCTGACCATCGCATCGACGCCGTTCATCGCGCGTCTGGTCGAAGCTGCGATCCGCGAGGTCGACGGCGGCCTGATCGAGACCGCATCCTCGTTCGGCGCCTCGCCACTTCAGATCGTGTTCAAGGTGCTGATCCCGGAGGCGCTGCCGGGGCTCCTGCTGGCGCTGACGCTCGCGGTGGTCAGCCTGCTCGGCTACTCCGCCATGGTGGGTGCGGTCGGCGGCGGCGGCTTGGGCGATCTCGGCATCCGCTACGGCTATCAACGCTTCATGCCGGAGATGATGCTGGCCGTCGTGATCGTGCTGATCGCGCTGGTCCAACTCGTGCAGAGCGCCGGCGACTATCTGGCGCGCCGGGTCAATCGCCGGCTGCGGCATCGCTGATATCACGATCCCCAAACTGGATGGCGGCGAGCGTCAGGTCGCGGTTCGGCCGCATCGCGCGCCAATCGCGCATCGGGCTTGTGCCCAACACCTCCTCAAAGCAATAGCCGGGCTTGCGCGGGCTGGCGCCGACTGCCTTGCGGACCTCCAGCAGCGAGAGTGAGCGATCTCCGCCAGCTCGATGCGGCGATCGCATGCGCTTTGGGCTCCGAAAGGATCGCAACGTTTCAGTCTGGAAATATTCCAATTCCAAATCGGTGATGCTGGGCGCATTGGTCGCAGAGTCTATTCCCTAGTCTCGATAAATTCTAACGCCACCTCTCTCGCACTCCGAGACCGCCTGAGTTAGGCCCGGACATCAAAAACGGTACCGGCGAAGCCGGCAGTGCGTGGGGCCTCAAAGACGTGACCAACTTCCAACTTTCTTCGCGTGAGGACACGCGTCGTCGACAGATTCGCGTGCTGCTTCTGGGGGCGGTCAGTACACTCTCCCTCGTCATTCCCTTCGGGTCCGTGGAGGCGCAGACGCAGATTCCCGCTGTTACCGTCGATGCCCCGGCGCAGCGCGCCCGTCCCGCGGCGGCTGCTGCCTCGCGGGGAGCGGCGACACGGACCTCTCGCGCCAACCGTCGCGCCGCCGCGCAGCAGGCCGCGCCGGTCCAATCGGCATCGAGCGGCGCGACGGAACGCGCCAACGGTCCGGTGCGCGGTTTCGTCGCGACGTGGAGCGGCACCGCCAGCAAGACCGACACCCCGTTGATCGAAACCCCGCAGTCGGTGTCCGTCGTCACCACCGACCAGGTCAGGAACCAGGGCGCGGTCTCGATCGGCGAGGCGCTGCGCTACACCGCCGGTGTCAGCGGCGACGTCAATGGGGGATCGGATACCCGTTTCGGCGCTCTCCAGATTCGCGGCTTCGACACGACCATGTCGGGCCTCTACATCGACGGTTTGCGGATTCCCTCCAGCAACTACGTGCATTTCAACGGCCTCGATCCCTATGGCGCCGAGCGGCTCGAGATTCTCAAGGGGCCGTCCTCGGCGATGTATGGCGGCAGCGGCACCGGCGGCATCCTCAATTACGTGACCAAGCTGCCGACCGCGCAGCAGTTCGGGGAAATCTCGATCTCCGGCGGCAGCTTCAACCGCTATCAGGGCCAGTTCGACATGGGCGGCCCCGCCAACAAGGAAGGCACCGTGCTGTGGCGCCTGACCGGCGTCGTCCGTGATGGCGAGACCCAGGTCGACTTCACCAAGGACAACCGCGTCTTCATCGCGCCCGCGGTCACGTTCAAGCCGAACGAGGACACGTCGATCACGCTGCTCGCCAACTACCAGCGGGACCGGGCCGGGTGGGGCCTGCAGTTCCTGCCGGCCTCGGGCACGGTGTGGCCGAACAACGGCCGCACCATCCCGGTCTCGTTCTTCGCGGGCGTGCCGAGCTTCAACGCGTTCAACACCGAGATTGCGACGGCCGGCTATCAGCTGTCGCACAATTTCACCGACAACATCACGTTCCGGCAGAACCTGCGCTACGCCTATCAGCACAACGAGGAAAAGACCTTCTACGGCACCGGATACACCGACGAGGCGGCGGGGCAGCTGGGGCGTTTCGGCAGCTACAGCAATTCCTACATCAACTCCTTCGCAGTCGATAATCAGCTCCAGGGCAAGTTCACCACCGGCATCGTCAGCCATACCACCCTGGTCGGGCTCGACTATCGCAACACCACGTTCCGCGATACGGCGTTTGCCGTCACGACGTCGGCGCCGGAGATCAACGTCTTCAACCCGGTCTACAGCTACGACTGGGCTCTCGGCGGCCTGTACGACAACAAGGGCATCAAGCAGTCGCAGCTCGGCCTCTATGCGCAGGACCAGATGAAGCTCGGCCGGCTCTCGTTCCAGCTCAGCGGCCGCCAGGACTTCGTGACGACGCAGCTCGACACCAATCTACCGCCGGCCGATACTTCCACCTCGAAGGACTCCTCCGCGTTCACCGGCCGCGCCGCCGTGATGTACAATTTCGACAACGGCATCGCTCCCTATTTCAGCTATTCCGAGTCGTTTCTGCCGCAGCTCGCGACCCGTCCTTCCGGACAGATGCTCGATCCCGAGACCGGCGTGCAGTACGAGGTGGGCGTCAAATATCAACCGCTGGGCTGGAACGCGCTGTTCACCTTCGCCGCCTTCGACCTGACGCGTGACAACGTCGCTGTGTACGTGCCTGCAACCACCTCTTACGAGCAGATCGGGCAGGTGAAATCGCGCGGCATTGAGCTCGAGGGCACGATGTCACTTGCCGACGGCTGGAACCTGCGGGCGGCCTATGCCTATGTCGACGCCATGGTCACGCAGGACCCGGTCAATGTCGGGAAGGCGCCGGTCACCGTGCCGCTCAACCGCGCTTCGTTGTGGAGCGACTACACGCTTCAGAACGGCATACTGGCGGGCTTGCAGTTCGGCGGCGGCGTTCGCTATGTCGGCGCGACCTGGGGTGATGCTGCCAACACGTTCAAGGTGGGATCAGCCACGGTGCTGGACGCGCTCCTTGCCTACACCAGGGACAATTGGCGGCTGTCGCTGAACGTCACCAACCTGGCGGACACGCGCTATGTCGCCGCTTGCTATAGCCTCTCGGGCTGCATGTATGCCGAGGGACGGAAAGCTATCGGCAAGCTGACCTATCGCTGGTGAATCGAAGACGGTCCGGCAATCAGCCGGACCTGCTGATGAGAGTGCGAGACGATGAGAGCGATATTCGGCAGGCTGCATCGCTGGGCGGGACTGCTCACGGCCGGATTCCTGTTCTTCTCCGGCATCACGGGTGCGATCATCTCGTGGGACCACGAGATCGACGACGTCCTGAACAGCCATCTGTTCGACGTCAGCAGCAAGGGCGCGGCGATCCCGTCGATCGAACTCGCCAGGATGATCGAGCAGCGCGATCCGCGCGCGCGTGTGACCCATCTCTTCATGACGCCGGAGCAGGGGCACTCGCTGTGGTTCTTCGTCATGCCGCGGATCGATCCCGCAACCGGCAAGCGCTACCCGCTCGACTACAATCAGGTCTTTCTCGATCCCAACACGGGTGCGGAGCTCGGGCGGCGCTATTGGGGCGCGGTCTGGCCGGTCACGCGGGAGAATTTCGTCTCCTTCCTCTACAAGCTGCACTACACCATGCACATTCCGGAGTTCTGGGGCAGCGACCGCTGGGGCATGCGCGTGCTCGGCGTGATCGCCATCATCTGGACCATCGATTGCTTCGTCGGCTTCTACCTGACGCTGCCCTCGCGCCGGCGCACCAGGGCGGCGCGCGCGCCTGCGGTCACACGCCAGCTCGAACGCGGTTTCTGGGCGCGCTGGGCGCCGGCCTGGACCATCAAGACCTCGGGCAGTGCCTACCGGATCAACTTCGATATCCATCGCGCCTTCAGCCTGTGGACCTGGGGCGTGCTGTTCATCATCGCCTTCACGGCGTTCTCGCTGAACCTCTATTTCGAGGTGTTCTCGCCGCTGATGAAGATGGTGTCGAACTATACGCCGACACCCT
Organism: Bradyrhizobium centrosematis; assembly: GCF_045571495.1. Taxonomy (NCBI): domain Bacteria; kingdom Pseudomonadati; phylum Pseudomonadota; class Alphaproteobacteria; order Hyphomicrobiales; family Nitrobacteraceae; genus Bradyrhizobium; species Bradyrhizobium centrosematis. The sequence continues at coordinate 3,949,724 of NZ_CP120703.1, read as the reverse complement.
ATGAGCAGCGGCCGTATCGCGATCTCGACGATCCCATCGAGCCAAAGGTCAGCTTCGCCGACATCGCCGCGCGCGCGGCGGCCGACGGCAAGGCGCGCGGGTGGACGGTCCCGGTCGGCTCGATCAATTACGGCCCGGCGCATGGCGTCTATGCCGCGGCTTTCTTCCACCCCGGCGACGATCACGGCGCCGGCGGCGTTGGTCCGGCGCAGCTCTACTACGACAGCGAGGACGGTCGTCCCATCGGCGAGCGGCTGCCGTGGGTCGGCACCGCCGCCGACATCTTCGTCCAGGCCCAGTTCCCGCTGCATTCGGGCCGCATCGTCGGCCTGTTCGGCCGCATCCTGATCTCGATCATGGGGCTCGTGGTGGCGGCGCTGTCGGTCACCGGCGTCGTGATCTGGTGGCGCAAGCGCCGCGCCCGTGTCCGCGTCCGCGAGACCTCGGCCGTTCGCTTGAACCGGCAGCTGACGCCGGCGGAGTAGGGCGCGCCCGGCGGCTGCGGATGAACCTTCCAGCCGGGCGACGCCACAAAGACTGGTGGCCCCAGTCTGTCCGGAAACGTCCATGAAATCGCTTGCCTTGCTCTGCCTGCTCGTCCTGGCGACGCCCGTCCATGCCGCCACGCCCGAGCAGCGCTATCTCGACCTGCGCGATCGCTACATCGAAAAATTCTCGAAGGCCACGGAGAGCGACGAGATCTACAGGCAGCATGATGCGGCCTTGAAGGAGCTGGCAGGCGTGTTGCGCAGCCTGGTAGGACCGGTCGGGATCAAGGGCCTTCCAGCAGACGGCAAGTCGAACGCCGACACGCTGTTCAAGGGCGATTCGGGCTTCGGCCATCTCGACGGGCTCGGTTTCGCCTCCGAAGGCGACAAGATCCAAGCCGTGGTGACCACCACGGGGCTGCTCAAGCACTGGCTGCGCGAGCACCGCGAGGACGGCATGCCGCAGGAGATCGGCGCGGCCTTCAAGTCAGATCGCTTCTACTATCAAGCGATCCAGGACTCGGCTTTTGCCAAATATGCGGAGCTGCCGGTCACCAAGCCGGCATCCGCGCGTGCCGCAGCCGCGGTGCTGGGTGTGCGCGGCAATGGCGATCTGAAAGCGCCGCCGCGTGAGATCGACGTCGTCGCCATCCAGGGCGACCAGGTCTTCTTCCTCGCCGCGACCGACGCCGTGAAGACGGCTGAGATTCCAGCCTGCGAGAAGATCTGGAAGCAGATGATGGCGAAGAAGGTGCCCCAGGACGCAATGGCGAGGGAAGACCGGGCCATGGACGCCTACACCAGATGCTTCGCAAAGGAAGCGCCCAGCCAGAGCTGGTTCGCAGCGGCCGTGAAGAAAGCGCAGAGCCAGTTGGAGCTGCTGCTATCGCGATAGCGCGCCGCTGACGCGCTTTTCTCCCTATGCCGACAATTCGACCGGATTGCCGGCGCCATCGATCAGATGCACGCGCTCGATGTCGAGACGCGGCAACAATGCGCGAATTTCGTCTTCGCGCATCAGGCTGAACGCCGTCGACAAGGCGTCCGCGGCGGTCGCGCTGCGGGACACGGTGGTCACGCTGCGATAACGGCGCGCGCAGCCGCCCGATCGGGGATCGAACAGATGGTTGAAGCGTGCCGCGGGATCGAACTGGAAGCCGTAGCCGCCCGAGGTGGACACGGCGCGATCGACGATCGGCAGCACCGCTTTCGTCCGGCTCACCATGTCCGGATCGGCGATGCCGACGTCCCAGGCGCGTCCGTCCGGACGCGAGCCGATCGCCCGGGCCTCGCCCATGTCGACCAGGCTGTGAGAAACGCCGTTCGCGCGCAGGAGATCGACCACCTTGTCCGTGACGTAGCCCTGGGCGATCCCGTTCAGGGTGACGGCCATGCCGCGAGACATGGCGATCCGGTCGCGGCTGATCGACAGCCGGCCGCTGCCGATGCGCGCCAGCACGCTTTGAATCTCGACGGCCGCAGGGCCGGCCGGATCAGCGCCATCGCGCGAGAAATGGCTGGCATAGAGCTCCCACAGCGGCTGCACCGTGACGTCGAACAGACCGCCGGTCAGCGCGGAATAGCGCTGCGAGATCGACAGCAGATCGACCATGTCGGCGTCAGGATCGACCAGGATGCCGGTCCGGTTCAACGCGACCAGGGCGGAATCGTCCCGGTAAAGGCTGAACAGCCGCTCGAGCCGCCGCGCCTCGGCGCAGGCCAGCGAGATCAGCCGCTCCGCCCGGATGCGGTCTTCGTCGTGGATCTGCATCGTCGCGGCGGCACCCAGCATCGTGCCGCGCCAGGTCACGGGCGCGACCTCTGCACGGACGGGGAGTCCCGGCGACAGCGCGCCGAGGCCCGCTGCCGCGGCACTGATCCGGATGAAGCGTCGGCGCGTCAGGGTTCGCGTCATGGCGTTCTCCTCGATCGTTCGCCCGGCGGGGCTTCGAGCGCATCGTCGGGCGCAGCGGCGCCGGCGGCATTTGCCGACGACGTCAGGACATAGTCCCGGGGCACCGCCTCGAAACCGACGATCCTGCCCCCGTTGTCAGCGGCGAACTTCTCCGCTGCAGCCCGGTCCGAGAACGGAACGGCCTCGTCGCCGCCCATCCCGCTCTTGGCCCGGCTCTCGATCACGAACAAGGCCTTGCGCGCGTCGATCCAGTTGTCGGCGCCGGGCTTGTCCCAGTCGGGTGCCTTGCCCATGTCGGACACGTAGATCGCCTGGATGTCCTTGGGTTCGTCCGGCAACATGGTGAAGGCGATGGTGTCCCGCACCGACGAGAACCACACGGGCTCGATCAGGCTCGCCGCGAAGATATGGCCCTTCGGTCCGGGATGCTCGAGCACGTTCATGCCGCAGTAATGGCCGATATCTTCCGCGGTCATCGGATGCGGCGGCGGGATTTTCATGGCCTGCTTGTCGTTGCAGCCCGCGAGCGCGAGCGGCACGAGCAAAGCGAGCAGCAGCGTTCGGCGCCTCATAGCTCCCTCCGCGAGAACGCGAGCGCGGCCAGCCCCAGCGGCAGCAGCGTCCAGCCGAGCAGGGCGGTCAGCAGGACCGGTACCGTCAGGGATGTACTTTGGGCAAGGCCGGCCATGCCGGCGAAGGTGCTGACATTGGCAAAGCCGGTCAGGTTGATCAGCCGGTAGGCGTCGGTCGGATTCACCAGCAGCATGGCGTTGAGCACGGGTGCCGAGATGTTGCGTCCCTGGTCGAGCGCAAGCACGCCCAGCAGCGCCATGTCGTAGATCAGCACCAGCAGCAGCCACAGCCCGATGCAGAGGCCGGCAGCCGTTCCGCGATCGCGCACGAGCGCGCTGACCAGATATCCGATCGCGACGAAAGCTGCGCCGAGCAGCACCGAGGAGCCCACCATCGCCGCGAAGGCCAGGAGACTATCGCCATCCATCTGGCTGCCCGTCGCCGCCAGCGCGCCGACGGCCGCGCCATAGCCGAGGCAGGTCGCAAAAGCGAGAACGGCGAGATGGCCCACGAACTTGCCGAGTAGCACCTGGCATCGTGCGACCGGATAGCTCAGCAGCAACAGCATCGTGCCCCGTTCCATCTCGCCGACGATGGCATCGTGTGAGATCAGAAGCGCGATGAGCGGAACCAGAAAGATCGTCAGGCTGGACAAGCTGACGACGACCACGTCCAGCGCGCGAACGCCAACGTTTCCGGTCGGTGCGCTGCCGAGAAAGGTCAATGACAAAGCAAGTCCAGCGAGCAGGAGCGTTGCGGCAAGCACCCAGCGATTGCGGATGGCCTGGTGAACTTCCTTGGCAGCGATGATCACGACATTCATGAGGCCTGCTCCGATTGCCGGAGGAAATGCGCATAGAGCTCATCGAGGGTCGGCGGGACCACGTCGACGTCCTGGACGGAATTGCCGGCGGCGGTCGCACGGTGCAGCAGCTCGATCTTCCGCTCCGGCGCGGCGTCGATCTCGACGATGTGGCCGTTGAGACGGCGGCAGGTCGCGTCCTGCGGAGCCCAGCCCGGCATCTCGCTCGGCGCGAGGCCAGCCACTTTGAGACGGATCCGGGTGGGGAGCCTGGCGAGACGGCGCAGCTCGTCGATTGATCCGTCCGCAACCTTGATGCCGCGGTTCATGATGATGACCCGGCCGGCGCGCTCCTCGAGCTCGGTCAGCGCATGCGACGACAGCAGCACCGTCGCGCCCGCAGCGGCGAGCCGCTCGATGATGTCATAGAAGGTCTGCCGCAGCTCGGGATCGAGACCGGTGGTCGGCTCGTCCAGCAGCAGCACGCGCGGCTCGCCAAGCAGCGCCTGCGCGAGCCCGAGCCGCTGACGCATGCCCTTCGAATAGGTGCTCACCCGGCGGCGGCTGGCGGCACCCAGTCCGACGGCGTCGAGCAGCTCCAGCGCCTTGGCTACCGGCTCCCGTTTCAGGCGGGCGTAGAAGGCCTGCGTCTCGCGGCCGGTCAGGGCAGGGTCGAAGGAAACATTTTCCGGGAGGTAGCCGAGCTGCCTCCGGCCGGCGAATTCGCCGGCGGCGGGGTTGTCTCCGAGAACCTCGATGGCGCCGCGGGTCGGCCGGATCAACCCGAGCATGAGCTTCATGAGCGTGGTCTTGCCGGCGCCGTTGTGGCCGATCAAGGCGACCAGCTCGCCTTGATCGAGCGTGAACGAAGCATCGCGCACGGCCTCGACCCGGCCATATGCCTTGGTGACATCGCTGACGCGTACTGTGCTGGTCATCGCGGCTCCTTCGGCGCAGCGCTGCGCGGCGGCGACACCAGCGGATGGCTGTCGACCACGCCGCCCGGCAGCAGCGCCGGAAACTGCGCCTGCGCCCAGCGGATCACCTGGACGGCCGGGCTGTTGATCAGGATCTTCGCGGCCGGCGCGGTCCACAGCACGCGATCGATGAGATCGTTCGGTCGGTACGCCGTGTCGGCAATTCCGTCGCCGTTCAAGTCGAATGCCGGATTATCGCTCCAGTAATTGCCGCGCCCACCGGTCGACCAGTCGAGGTGCCGGGTGCCGACATATTTCACCTGGTTGGCATTGCTGACGAAGGCGTTGCCCGTGATCTCGTTGCCCTCGGAGCCGGCCGTGAAGTGCACGCCGATGGCACAGCGTTCGAACCAGTTGTTGCGGAATTTGTTGTGATTGGTGTTGTAGATGAACACGCATTTCTCCGGGCCGCTCCGAAGCGTGCTCTCCCGCTTCTGTTGCGGCAGCATGCCTCGCTCGTCGTCGGGACCGTCTTCCGTCTTCTGCATCATCGCGCCGAGCGAGCCGCCGGTGACCCGGTTGTCCTCGATTTGGGCATAGTTGGCGTAATTGAAGAGAAATCCATAGTCGCGATCATGGTCGGAGGAGTTGCCGCGGATCGCAAGGCGGTTCGAATACATGATGGCGTAACCGACATGGTTGCCGATCGAGACGTTGCCGCTGATCTCGCTGTCGTTGGTGTACATGTAGTGGACGGCGAAGCGAACCTGCTCGAAGCGGTTGTCGACGAAGCGGTCCTTGCTGCTGGAAATAGAGAAGATGCCGTCACGGCCATAGCGGAAAATATTGTTCGCAATAATGACGTCGGGCGCATTCCACAGCGAGACGCCGTTGCCGGCCTCGCTGAGACGCACCCCGCGCAGGCCCTCGATCTCATTGCGGACGACGAGGGAGCCCCTGGCGCCGTGCACATAGACCCCGAACAGATTCCCAACCAGTCGGTTGTCCTCGACCTTGGCGCGCTCGGCCGTCTTCTGCAGGAAGATTCCTGAGTTCATCGCCTGCAGATCGCGGCCGGAGGCCCGGATGGTCAGACCGCGAATGGTAACGTCGGGCGCGCTGACGGTGATGACGTTGCCGGAGCCGTCGCCGTCGAGTACCGCGCCGCGGCTCCCGACCAGCTGCAGGGGACGGTCGATCCGGACCGCGCCGTGATATTCTCCCGGAGCGAGTTCGACGACGTCGCCGGCACTGGCGCCATCCAGCATCGCCTGCAGCGGCTGTCCGGGCACAGCCGTCACAGTCGCCGCATCGGCGGAGCCGGACAATCCGGCGGCGACGAGCGCCGCCGGAAACATGCGTAATAATAGACCCACGAGGTCGCTCCGATCAGACCGACTTCAGACCGATTTCGGCTCGACGAACATTCGGCCCTTCATCTCCATGTGCATGGCGTGACAGAACCAGGAGCAATAGTACCAATAGACGCCCGCCTTGTCGGCCGTGAACGTCACGGACGCCGTCGCCATTGGCCCGATCTCCATCTGGATGCCGTAGTTCACGATGCAGAAGCCGTGCGTCAGGTCTTCGACGGCGTCGATATTAGTGACGAAGACCGTCACCTCGTCGCCCTGCTTGACCTGGAACTGATCGAGGCCGTAGGCGGGGGCGGTGGATGTCATGTAGACGCGCACCTTGTTGCCGTCGCGAATGACCTTCGAATCCGCCTCGAGGTTGATGCCGTCGGCCTTGGCCTGCTTGACCGCGTCGGCGAACATCGGATCCGCGCGGTCGTAGATCGAGATCGGGTTGATCTTGGAGCGGTGGACGATGGTCGCATCATGCGGCTCGGCGAAGCTCGGGCCGTCATGCACCAGCTTCATTTGATCGCCCGAAATGTCGATTAGCTGATCGTTCTCGGGCTTGAGCGGCCCGACATTCAGGAAGCGGTCCTTCGAGAACTTGTTCAGCGAGATGAGCCATTTTCCATCCGCCTCCTTGGTCTGGCCCATGGAGGAGTGGTTGTGGCCGGGCTGATAGTGCACGTCGAGCTTCTGAAGGATGGGATTGACCTTCTCACCCTTGAAGGCCCGCTTGGCGAGATCGATGTTCCACTTGCAGACCTGGCTGTCGAGGAAGAGGGTGGTGTAGGCGTTGCCCTTGCCGTCATAGGCGGTGTGCAACGGGCCGAGGCCGAGCTCGGGCTCTGCGACGACGACGTCGCGCGGCTTGATCTTGTCGTCGAACAGATCGTCGAATTTGCGCACGTCCATCACGGTCACGGTCGGCGAGAGCTTTCCGGCCGCCACGATGTGGATGCCGTCCGGAGCCGTGTTCATGCCGTGCGGATTGTTCGAGACCGGCACGTAGCGGGTGTAGGCCGAGCCCTTCCGGCCGTCGATGACGGGCACGCCGTTCATTTCCTTGAAGTCGCCCTTCTTCAGCGCCTCCTCGATCCGCTTGATGTTGAAGATGACGACCCAGTCCTGTTCGCTGGCGGTCATCTCCGCGAGCGTGACGCCTTCCTCACTGTTGTAGCAGGTCGCAAAGCAGTACTTGCCCTGATAGTCCGCGTCGACATTGTCGAGGTTGCCGCTGACGATCACCTGCCAGGCCACCTTCATGGTGTCACCGTCGATCGCGGTGAAGATCGAGCGATACTGCTTGGGATCGTCGAGGACCTTGCCGTCGTTGGGCAGCGGCACGCCATCCTCGCCGTTGGCGAAGACGTAGCCCGTGCGCGGATATTTCTGCACGCGCAGGCCGTGGACGGTGTGCTGGTTCGGCAGCTCGATGATCTTGTCGCACTTCATGATGTCGAGACGCACCCGCGCGACGCGGCTGTTGGCCTTGTCGTTCATGAAGGCATAGCGGCCGTCATAAGTGCCGTCCGTGAACGAGATGTGCGGGTGATGGAGGTCGCCGTTCAGGAAGGTGCCGCCGCGATTCTTCAGGAATTCGCGGGTCGCGGGCTGCAGCCCCTCGGTCAGAATCTTGAGACTCTCATTGGTCTGGCCCCAACCGGTCGCGCTGCAGCGGTTGAACACCGGCACCCGCATCAGCTCGCGCATCGAGGGAAGGCCGACGACCCGCATCTCGCCGGACTGGCCGCTCGAGAAGAACACGTAATATTCGTCGAGCTCGCCGGGCGCGACCTCGGTCTTCTGCACGGCGGGGCGGGCGGCCGGTGCCTTCGGAGCGGCATTCTTGGTCTGGGCGTCCGCAGACGAGACGAAGCCGCCGTCGGTCAGCGCCACGCCGCCGGCAAGGCCCACGCCGGCCGCAGCCGCGGTCGTTCCCAGCACTGTTCGTCGGCTGATGCTCTTGGTCTTATCGTTCTCACTCATGATTGCCTCCTCGGCTTCCGGTTCAGTTTGGTGGTGGAGAGATGGTGGCTGGAGCGCCGACAGGTTTGCCGCCGGCGGTGATGACAGTCGCAGGACCCTTGCCGCCCGAGCGCATCGTGGGCGAGGACATGGCCGCGAACTTCTCCCGCTTGAGCCGCACCTGAATCATGTGCGGGCAGCGGTGATCGTCGTAATAGAGTTCCTGACAGTGCATGCAGTAGATGCACTCATTGACGTTGATGTGCCCCTCGGGATGGATCGACTGCACCGGGCATTCCTTGGCGCATCGCTGGCAGGGCGAGCCGCATTCCTGCCAGCGTCGCAACCATTCGAAGGTCCGGATGCGGCCGGGAATGGCAAGTGCCGCGCCGAGCGGGCACAGGTAGCGGCAGAAGAAGCGCTCGATGAAGAGGCCGATGACGAGCAGGGCGACCGCATAGGCCACGAAGGGCCAGCCGCGCGAGAATTTCAGGATAATTGCCGTCTTGAACGGTTCGACCTCGGCGAACCGTTCGGCCATGTCGACGGAGTAGAGCGAAAGGCCGAACAGACCGAGGAAGATGATGTACTTGATCGGCCATAGCCGTTCGTGCAGTCCCCACGGCACCGTGATCTGCGGCACCTTCAGCCATTTCGCGGCCGTGTTGGTGAGCTCCTGGAGTGCGCCGAAAGGACACAACCAGCCGCAGAACGGGCCCCGGCCCCAGAACAGGAGCCCGCCGGCCGTGGCGGCCCAGAGAATGAAGATCAGGGGTGCGGCGAGAAAGAATTCCCAACGGAAGCCCGTCACCAGCGCATTCGTGAATGTGACCACGTTGACGACGGAGAGCTGCGCGTTCGCGTACCAGCCGAGCCAGAGCAGAACGAAGGCGAGATAGCTTCGTCGCACCCAGGTGTATAACACCGGCCGGCGCACAAGCAGGTTCTGGAAGAAGAAGATGCCGGTGAGGGCGGCCAGCATGAACGCTGTGATGCCGATCGAGACGGTGCTCGTCCGCCAGATCCGCATCCAAAGCGGCTCGTCGGCCTCCGCGGGCGCGGACGGTGTGGTCGCGGCGGTCGCCTGCGACGCCGGAGGGGCCGCACTCTCGGGGACCGTCACCGTACGCTGCTCGCGGCGCATATAGGCGTCGGGCAGGCCGTAGCTGAGGTCGAAGGTCAGGAATGCCTTGTCGCGGCCGCCGAGGCTCCGCTGCACCAACAGCTGAAGCTGCCACGGCTGCGTCGGATCCAGGGTGAATTCGGGAGGCGTGACGAACAGGCCGACCTCTCTGAACTCTGGCGCGCCGACCGCGTCCAGCGCCCCGAGCCGGGTATGGTTGCGGTCGCGGAAGCGGGTGCTGTTGCCTTCCTGCAGGATCTCGATGCGATCGAAGATGCCGCCGCGGACATAGGCCGAGCCCTTGAAGGAGTAGGGCCCGTTGCCGGCGACGACGATCGCCTGCTGTCCTGGCTTCAGCCCGTCCTTCAACCGCCGATAGCCGTCCTCGCCGAGCAGGCTGCGGCCGATCGTCGGCGCGCTCACGAGTGCGACATAAAGGTCGATGAAGGTCTCGCTGTCCTCGCCTGGCTCAGGATACTGGGTCGCCGCCGCGCTGCCGGATTTTGCAAAAGCCTCGTTGATGTCGCCGATGCTCAGATGAAGCCTTCGGATCGAACCGTCGCCGACGAGACTCTCCCAGTCGCGGACTTCGCTGCGTTCGAGATCGAGCGTCTTGACGACGGGGGGCAGGGCTGCCGAAACCGCGGCACCGTCGCCGCCGCCGACGCGGCCGCTACGAATGATCTTGGACGCCGCGCGGACGATACTGTCGCCCATCACCAGCACGGTGACGGTTGCGCCGCTCACGATGTCGACCTGCGGCGGTTTCTCGGCCCCGCTTGCGACAGGCTTCATGTCCTTGCCGATCAGCGAATTCACGGCGGCAATGATGCGCGCCTCTGGAATGCCGACCAGCACGATCGGCTCCTTGTGATCGACGAGCTTGATGCCGGTGATGACGCCTTTCGGATCAATCCCGGCCAAGAGGTGGATCGGTTTGCCGGAGTAGCCGACCGAATTCGCGAAATCGGAGTTGAGGAAGACGAATCCCTGGAGCTGGTCGCCGCGATAGACCGGCACGATCGGCGGATCGCCTTGTGGCGGGCCGAAACGGTCCGCTCCCGGGAAGAAATCCGCAGGCGCAATCTTCGGCAAATATGTCGGCAAATCACCGGCGGCGTACGCGGGCGAAATATAAGTCAGACACATCAGCAGCAAGCCGGCCAGCGTTAGCGCTGCACGCCTTGCGAAGGCGGTATCTTCATCCGGTCGCTTCGACATGGATTCAAATGCCATCTGCGCGACCAACCGGGCCGCGCGTGCTTTGAGATTCTTCTTCGGTGATTTGTCGCCGCTGACGTGCCACACTCCTCGCGCACGTCGACATCTGTCAAGCTGAGCCACAAAATTTGTGCTCTCGCGGAACCAACTCACACGTTTGCATTGGGAACCCTCACCATGCAGCTCCTGCGCACCTCATTGCTCAGTGCTGAGCCCGCCGGTGTATTGGAGTCTCTCGACGAGCTCTTTGCGCTAGCGCATGCAATGGAGCAGGAGGCGGCCAACAAGTACGATTCTCTTGCCGAAGATATGCGCGGGCAGGGCAAGGATGATCTGGCGGAGGTGTTCACGCGGCTCGCTGCGGCCGAGCGCGAACACGTGGACAGTGTGACGCAATGGTCGCAATCGCGCCGCGGCAAGCGCCCGGAACCCGCCATGGTGCGCTGGGAGGCGCCAGAAGCACTCGCCCCGGAAGCTGCCGCGGAGGTGAAGACATCACGTCTGATGACGCCGTACCGCGCGCTCGCCATGGCGGTTCGCAATGAGGAGCGCGCCTTCGCCTTCTGGTCCTATCTGGCGGCCTACTCGCATGATCCCGAGGTCAAGAAGGCGTCCGAGGCGATGGCCAGGGAAGAGCTCGGCCATGTCGCCACGCTGCGGAAGGAGAGGCGCCGCGCCTATCACCGCGAGCACGATCGGAGCAGCGCCGAAATGGCAACGGAGCCTCTGCGGCACATTGATGCGCAGCGACTCGAGCTTCGCCTGGTCGCGCAGCTGGGCGACATCGAGCAACGCATGAGCGGACCAGCCGCCGGCCGGACCCGGGACCTGCGCCAACAGGCCATCGAGATGGCGGACGCTGCCGCAGGGCTCGGGAGCTTTCCGGCGGCCATGGAAGGCAAGGAACCGCTGGAGATCGCCGAGGCTCTGGTCGACGGTTATCTCGACGGCGCCGAGCGGGCCACCGATCCGGCCCGCCTCGATCGCCTGCAGCACCTGGCCGAGCAAGCGATCTCACGCCTGGCTTGGCTGCGATCGCTATCGGCCGCCTGACACGCTCGCCACGACCTTCAGAGCCGGGACACCTCGCGCATGACGGGTCTGCCGGGCCGTGACCGCAGGTCGTCGGCAGCAGAGCAGGCGCAAGGCGGACGAGAGCGGCTCAGGCCTGGCGATATCTCTTGGCGGCCCGCATGCGGTCACAGCCCTATCCACGATTCGCATAAGGTATATTATGGAATATTTTTATATACAATTGGATCAGTTATTTAGCTGAAATTCCTGCTGTAGCACCTTCGCTCCGACGCGATTTCCGGTGTGGCTCTTGACTGTCGTCCCAGTCCTTGACGGCTCCTGTGCATGGGGTTGTTTTCGCGTTTTTTGAATCAGGCGCATGTGGCGAAAGCCGATATTGCCGTGACCTTGTCCGGCTGCAATAAGCGAGGCCTCGCGAGATCGCAGATGACCTTCTGACCCGAGGTCCGTATAGGTTTGCGTCTCAGAACAACAACAAACCTTCCGAGGAAGCAGACCCATGGTCTTTTCGACGCGCTTTTCCCGACGCACGCTTCTCAAGGCCTCCGCCGCGACCGCGGTCTTGGGAGGCCTCGGCGCGCCGCATGTGGCCCGCGCCCAGAGCGCCGAGTTCACCTACAAATATGCCAACAACCTGCCCGACTCCCATCCGCTGAACGTGCGCGCCAAGGAGATGGCGGCGGCGATCAAGAGCGAGACAGGTGGTAAGTTCGACCTGCAGATCTTCCCGAACAACCAGCTGGGTTCCGATACCGACATGCTGAGCCAGATCCGCTCCGGCGGCGTCGAGTTCTTCACGCTGTCCGGCCTGATTCTGTCGACCCTGGTGCCGGCAGCGTCCATCAACGGCATCGGCTTCGCTTTCCCGGACTACGACACGGTCTGGAAGGCCATGGATGGCGATCTCGGCGCCTATGTCCGGGGCGAGATCAAGAAGGCCGGCCTCGAGGTCATGGACAAGATCTGGGACAACGGCTTCCGCCAGACCACGTCGTCGACCAAGCCGATCACCGGTCCGGACGACTTCAAGGGCTTCAAGATCCGCGTGCCGGTGTCGCCGCTGTGGACCTCCATGTTCAAGGCGTTCGACGCCGCGCCCGCCTCGATCAATTTCAGCGAGGTCTATTCGGCGCTGCAGACCAAGATCGTCGAGGGCCAGGAGAACCCGCTGGCAATCATCTCGACCGCCAAGCTCTACGAGGTGCAGAAATACTGTTCGCTGACCAACCACATGTGGGACGGCTTCTGGTTCCTGGCCAACCGGCGCGCCTGGGAAAAGCTGCCGCAGGACGTGCGCACGGTCGTTGCCAAGCACATCAACGCCGCCGCGGTCAACGAGCGCGCCGATACCGCCAAGCTCAATGCCAACCTGCAACAGGAGCTCGCCACCAAGGGCCTGACCTTCAACCAGCCCGCCGTGACGCCGTTCCGCGACAAGCTGCGCACCGCCGGCTTCTATGCCGAGTGGAAGGGCAAGTACGGCGATCAGGCCTGGGACCTCCTGGAAAAGGCGGTCGGTAAGCTGTCGTAACCTGGTGGGGCCGTCATGGCTCATGCCGAGATCGAGGTGATCGAAGTGGTGGGCGAGGCGACCATTCAGTCCCCTCGCCGACCTTCGTTGCTGACTTCGCTCGAGCGCGTGCTCGGTCTCGTCGTCGAGATCCCGGCGGCGATCCTGGTCGTCGCCGAGATCGTGATCCTGTTTGCCGGCGTGGTCGCGCGCTACGGGCTGCACCGGCCGCTGATCTGGTCGGACGAGCTCGCTTCGATCCTGTTCCTGTGGCTCGCCATGCTGGGCGCGGCGGTCGCGTTCCGCCGCTCCGAGCACATGCGCATGACCGCGGTCGTCGCCAGCGCGCGGCCGGCGCTGCGGGCCTATCTCGATCTGGTCGCGACCTGTGCTGCGCTGGGGTTTTTGATCCTGATCGTGTGGCCGGCCTGCGACTACGCCTATGAGGAAAGCTACATCACGACACCGGCGCTGCAGATCTCCAACATGTGGCGCGCCGCCGCACTGCCGGCCGGCATCGGCCTGATGGCGGCCTTCGCCTTGCTGCGGCTGCTGCGCGCGGCCGATTGGCGGATGGTCGCGGCCGCGGTCCTCAGCGTTGCCGTCGTGATCGGGCTGTTCTGGCTGGCGGAGCCGTCGCTGCGGCCGCTCGGCAACCTCAACCTCGTCATCTTCTTCGTCGGCGTTGCCGGCTTCTGCGTGTTCGCCGGCGTTCCCATTGCGTTCGGTTTTGGCCTTGCGATCTTCGGCTATCTCGCGCTGACCACGCGGACGCCCGTGATGGTGCTGGTCGGGCGAATGGACGAGGGCATGAGCCATCTGATCCTGCTCTCGGTGCCGCTGTTCGTGTTCTTGGGGTTGCTGATCGAGATGACCGGCATGGCGCGGGCCATGGTGGCGTTCCTGGCCAGCCTGCTCGGTCATGTCCGCGGCGGCCTGAACTATGTGCTGGTCGGCGCCATGTACCTGGTTTCCGGCATTTCCGGTGCCAAGGCCGCAGACATGGCGGCCGTTGCGCCCGTGCTGTTTCCGGAGATGAAACAGCGTGGCGCCAAGCCCGGCGATCTCGTCGCGCTGCTCGCGGCCACCGGTGCCCAGACCGAGACCATTCCGCCGAGCCTCGTGCTGATCACGATCGGCTCGGTGACGGGCGTCTCCATTGCGGCGCTATTCACCGGCGGGCTCTTGCCCGGCGTCGTGCTCGCGATCACGCTCTGCATGCTGGTGTGGTGGCGCTACCGCCACGAGGACATGAGCCATGTCAGGCGCGCCACGGCCTCCGAGATCGGCAAGACCTTCGTCGTCGCCCTTCCCGCGCTCGCACTGCCCTTCGTGATCCGCTACGCCGTGGTCGAGGGCATCGCAACCGCGACCGAAGTCTCCACCATCGGCATCGTCTATGGCGCGCTGGTCGGCCTCCTCGTCTATCGCCGCTTCGACTGGCGGCGGCTGTTTCCGATGCTGGTCGAGACCGCGGCCTTGTCGGGCGCGATCCTTCTCATCATCGGCACGGCGACCGGCATGGCCTGGGGCCTCACCCAGTCCGGCTTCTCGCGCTCGCTGGCCGCGGCCATGACCGGATTGCCCGGAGGCGCGGCGACCTTCATCGCCGTCTCGATCCTGGCCTTCACCATCCTCGGCAGCGTGCTGGAGGGAATCCCGGCGATCGTGCTGTTCGGGCCGTTGCTGTTTCCGATCGCCCGGGCCGTCGGCGTGCACGAGGTGCACTACGCCATGGTGATCATTCTCGCCATGGGTATCGGGCTATTCGCCCCGCCCTTCGGCGTCGGCTATTATGCCGCCTGCGCGATCGGACGCGTCGATCCGGCTGAAGGCATCCGGCCGATCTGGGGCTATCTGCTGGCGCTGCTGGTGGGATTGATCGTCGTCGCGATCTTCCCCTGGATTTCGATCGGATTCCTTTGAGTTTGGTTTAGGAGGGTTGTCGATGAGTGAGCGGCAGAACCAGTACAATATCGGCCTCGACAGGACGCCCGCCAACTACGTGCCGCTGAGCCCGTTGAGCTTCCTCGCGCGCAGCGCCGCCGTTTATCCCGATCATGTCAGCACGGTCTATGAGGGGCGCAGCTTCACCTGGGCGCAGACCTTCGAGCGCTGCAAGCGCTTTGCGTCCTGGCTCGCGCGCAACGGCATCGGCGTCGGCGACACCGTTGCGGCGATGCTGCCGAACATCCCGGCGATGAACGAGGCGCATTTCGCCGTGCCGATGACCGGCGCCGTGCTCAACGCGCTGAACATCCGCCTCGATGCGCCATCGATTGCATTCCAGCTCGACCATGGCGGCGCCAAGATCATCCTGGTCGACCCCGAGTTCTCCAGCGTGATCACCGATGCGCTCGCGCAGATGAAGGGCCCCAAGCCGCTCGTTGTCGACGTCGACGACGCATCGTTCAAGGGCGGCAAGCGCATCGGCGAGATCGAGTATGAGGCAGCCGTTGCGCAAGGCGATCCCGGCTTCGCAGCGATCATGCCGAGCGATGAATGGGATGCGATCGCGCTGAGCTACACCTCGGGCACGACAGGTAATCCCAAGGGCGTCGTCACCCATCATCGCGGCGCCTATCTGAACGCCGTCAGCAACATCCTCGCCGGCAATCTCGGCCAGCATCCGGTGTATCTCTGGACGCTGCCGATGTTCCATTGCAACGGCTGGTGCTTTCCCTGGACCATGGCAGCCGCCGCCGGCATCAATGTCTGCCTGCGCAAGGTCGAGCCGACCAAGATCTTCGAGCTGATCAAGAGCCACGGCGTCACCCATATGTGCGGCGCGCCGATCGTGTACAACACGCTGATCAACGCACCCGATGCGCCCAGGGGTAATGCGGCGCACCGCGTCGTCGGCCTGATCGCCGGCGCCGCACCGCCGGTTGCGGTGCTGGAAGGGGCCGAGAGCATCGGCATCAAGCTGACCCATGTCTACGGCCTGACCGAGGTCTACGGCCCCGCCTCCGTCTGTGCCGAGCAACCCGGCTGGGACCAGCTTCCCGCGCCCGAGCGTGCCCGCATGAAGCGCCGGCAGGGCGTGCCCTACCCGCTCCAGGAAAGCGTCACCGTCATCAATCCGCAGACCATGCAGGAGGTGCCGCGCGACGGCGAGACGATCGGCGAGGTCATGTTCCGCGGCAACATCGTGATGAAGGGCTACCTGAAGAACGAGAAGGCGACGACGGAAGCCTTCGAGGGCGGCTGGTTTCACACCGGCGATCTCGGCGTGCTCGACGAGCACGGCTACGTCATCATCAAGGACCGCTCCAAGGACATCATCATTTCCGGCGGCGAGAACATTTCCTCCGTCGAGGTCGAGGACATTCTCTACAAGCACCCGGCCGTGCTGTTCGCCGCCGTGGTCGCCAGGCCCGATCCGAAATGGGGCGAAGTGCCTTGCGCTTTCGTCGAACTGAAGGACGGCGCAAGCGCCAGCGAAGCCGACATCATTGCCTTCTGCCGCTCGCATATGAGCGGATTCAAGACGCCGAAGGCGGTCGTGTTCGGACCGATCCCGAAGACGTCAACCGGCAAGATCCAGAAATTCCTGCTGCGCAACGAGGTCGGATCAGCAAAGGCGATCTCGAGCTGAGCCGACGGCACGATACCGGCCGCCCGCACACCATAAGGCGGCGGGCGGAGGCGCTCCGTCCTCACATCTTCTTGTAGGCGTCGACGACCGCCTGGCCGTCCGCCCCCGCCTTCTTCAGCCAGTCGGCCGTGAGCTGTTCGCCGATCTTCTGGAAGCCGGCCTTCAACGCCGGGCTCGGCGGCTCGACGGTCATGCCTTTCGCCTTGAGCTGATCGAGGTACCAGGTGCTCTTGTCCTGCCAGGCCTTCCAGCCGCGCGTTTCCGCCGTTGCGGCTGCCTTGAGGATCGCCTCCTGGGTCGGCTTGTCGAGCGCGTCGAACGCGGCCTTGTTGACGAAGGTGTAATCCTTGGGAATCCAGGCCTGCACGTCATAGAAGTATTTGAGCGACTCCCAGGCCTTCGCGTCGTAGCCCGTGCCGCCCGACGACATGAAGGAATTCACCACGCCGGTCGCCAGCGCCTGGGGCAGCTCCGCAGCCTGGATCGTGACCGACTGCGCGCCGACCAGCTCGCCGATGCGCGCGGTCCCGACGTTATAGGCCCGCCATTTCAGGCCCTTCATGTCCTCGATCGTGGCGAGCGGCTTGTTGACATAGACGCCCTGCGGCGCCCACGGCACGACGAACAGCAGCTTGAGACCCTGTGCATCGAGCTTCTTGGCGATCGCCGGCTTGGAGGCCTGATACAGCTTCATCGCCTCCGGGAAGCTGGTGGCGAGGAACGGCACGACATCGACGCCGAACAGCGGATCCTCGTTCTCGTGGATCGAAAGCAGCACCTCGCCCATCTGCGCCTGCCCGGTCACCACCGCGCGCTTGATGTCGGGCGCCTTGAACAGCGAAGCGCCGGGATGAACCGTGATCTGGAGTTTTCCCGATGTGGCGGCTTCGACGTCCTTGGCGAAAGCGACCAGGTTTTCGGAGTGCGGATTGTCCGCGGGGTATGCGGCCGGCAGATTCCATTTGGTTTGCGCCAAGGCGGGCGTCGCGGCCGCCAGTATGCCGGCGGCCAGGAATGCGCGAAATAAACGTGACCTCATCGGGCTTCTCCTCACAGTCGATTTGAATACGCTCAGTCTGGGAAGGCGAGCTTGGGCAAGAACATGACGATCTGCGGATATTCCGTGATGATGAACACGGAGGCGAGCAGCAGCACGAAGAACGGAAACGCCGCCCGCGCGACGGTGAACGTATCGCGCCCGCTCATGTTCTGAAGCACGAAGAGATTGAAGCCGACCGGCGGCGTGATCTGCGCCATCTCGACGTGGATGATGAGGTAGACGCCGAACCAGACCAGGTCGAGCCCAGCCTGCTTCACCATCGGCAGCACGATGACGGCCGTCAGCACGATCATCGAGATGCCATCGATCAGGCATCCCAGGATGATGTACATGATGCTGAGATACAGCGCGAGCATGCCAGGCGTGAGCTGTTGCCCTTGCACCCAGGTCGCGAGCGCGGCCGGAATGCCCGTATAGGCCATCGCGGCGGTGGTGTAGGCCGCGCCTGCCAGGATCAGCATGATCATGCAGGTCAGGCGCGTCGCGCTCATGATGCTCTCGAGGAAGTTCTTCCGCGTCAGCGTGCCGCTCCACCAGGCCAGCAGCAGTGCGCCCGCGACGCCCCATGCCGCGCATTCCGTGGCTGTCGCAAAGCCGAGGACCAACGAGAGGAACACCGCCAGGATCAGCAGCAGGCACGGCACGAGCTTTGCGGACTCGCGCAGCTTCTGCTGGAACGGCATCGGCGGATCGCGCGGCGGGATCTTGTCCGGATTGAGCAGCGACCAGATGATGATGTAGCCGGAGTAAAGCACCATCACGAGCGCACCCGGCAGGAAGCCGCCCAGGAATACCTGGAGCACGGAGACGTTCGCCGTCACCGCGTAGACCACCATCGGAATCGACGGCGGGATCAAGAGGCCGAGGGTGCCGGAGCCCGCGAGCGAGCCAAGGCTCAGGCCCTTGTCGTAGCCGCGCTTGTCGAGCTCCGGCAGGGCGATCTTGCCGATGGTCGCGCATGTCGCCGCGGACGAGCCCGACACCGCCGCGAAGATGCCGCAGCCGATCACGTTGACATGGGTCAGGCGCCCGGGCAGCCATTGGACCCAAGGCGACAAGCCGCGGAACATCTCTTCCGACAATTTGGTGCGGAACAGGATCTCGCCCATCCAGATGAACAGCGGCAAAGCGGCCAGCGTCCAGGACGAGCTTGCACTCCAGGTGGTCGTCGCGAGCACCGAGCCAAGCGGCAGGCTGGTGGTCAGCGCCATCGCCACGAAGCCGACCAGCCCGAGCGAGACGGCAATCCAGACCCCGCTGCCGAGCAGCAGGATCATGACGCCGAGCAAGATGAAGGACAGCTCGATCATGCCGAGATTGGCCATGGTCAACCTCCGCCGCCCTGCGAGATGCGTTCGACGAACTCTTCCGGCGTCTCGTCCGGCGAGCCCTTCTCGTAGCTCGGCCGGTTACCGCTGACGACATTGACCATCTCGTCGAGCAAGGCGATCGACAGGATTACCAGGCCGCCGACAAAGCCGAGCTGAGGAATCCAGAGCGGAAGCGCGACAACGCCCTGTGCCACGTCGTTGAAGCGCCAGGAGTCATAGGTCATCTGCACGGCATGCCGGGTGAAGTAGAGAATGAAGGC
Source organism: Bradyrhizobium centrosematis (assembly GCF_045571495.1). Lineage (NCBI taxonomy): Bacteria > Pseudomonadati > Pseudomonadota > Alphaproteobacteria > Hyphomicrobiales > Nitrobacteraceae > Bradyrhizobium > Bradyrhizobium centrosematis. The sequence continues at coordinate 3,930,565 of NZ_CP120703.1, read as the reverse complement.
TGCCGCAATGCCGAGGGCCAGGATCTCGGCGACTTGCTTCGTGCGTCCGTGCAACTTCTCCAGCAGCAGGCCGACGCGGATCATCTCGCCGCGCTTGAAGGTGTGCGCGAGACCGAGGAAAGCCATCGCGGCCATGCACCAGGACGCGAAATCGTCGCCGGCGGGAATGTTGATCGCAAACTGGCGGCCGACCGACATGATCATCATGATTGCAAAGATCGCAACCAGGAAGATGCCGGCGGCGTAGCCTGCGCCGAGATAAAGGAGGTCCAGAGCGCGGCGCACCGGTCCTTGAGTCGCTACATCGTCCTCTGCCAACGCGATCCCCATCCTCACACGAGGCAATTCGACCGACCGATTGCACTTGTGTGGTGCCGGTCCCGTTTGAATATCGCCCTGCCCAACGCCTGTCTTTCAGACGTTAGATCAACATGATGGGGCCGGCGCAAGCAAGGTCTGTGCCGGCTGGGAGCAGAATTTCCACCGCGGGTTTAGTGCGTCTCCAGCCGCAGCCCGTCATAGGCCGGCACCACGCCAGGGGGCAGCGATTGCCGGATGACCTCGTAATCGACCTCGGCGGTCATGTTGGTTATCACCGCGCGCTTCGGCTTGAAGCGCTCGATCCAGGACAGCGCGTCGTTGATGCTGAAATGGCTGACATGGCTTGTGTAGCGCAGGCCGTCGACGATCCAGAGGTCCAGGTTTTCCAGCGCGCCCCAGCTCTCGCGCGGGATGTCGTTGAGGTCGGGCGTGTAGGCCGCATCCCCGATGCGGTAGCCGAGCGCGGGAATATTGCCGTGCTGCACCAGAAAGGCGGTCAGGGTCACCGCGCCGCCCTTCCCCAGGATGGTCTGGCTTTCGCCCGCCTCGATCGAATGCCGGGTCAGGATCGGCGGATAGTCGCTGCCTTCAGGCGAGATGAAGCAATAGGAGAACCGCGACAGGATGTCCTTGGCGGTCGACTGGTTGAAGTAGGTTGGGATCCGGCGGCGCATGTGCATCACGACCGAACGTAGATCGTCCATGCCGTGGGTCTGGTCGGCATGCTCATGCGTCAAGAACACCGCGTCGATGTGATCGACATTGGTCGAAAGCAATTGCTCGCGCAGGTCCGGCGAGGTGTCGATCACGATGCGCGTGGTGCCGTGCTCGGAAGTCCGCTCGACCAGCAGCGAGCAGCGGCGACGGCGGTTCTTGGGATTGTTGGGATCGCAGGCGCCCCAGCCGAGCGCCGGGCGCGGCACGCCGGCGGAAGAGCCGCAGCCCAGGATCGTCAGCGTCAGCGTCATGGGGTCCCCGGTTTCAAGCTTTCACTTTCGAGAACAGGCGGAAGAAATTCTCGCTGGTCTGGCGCGAGATCTCCTCAAGCGACACACCGCGAGTCTCGGCCAGCACCTTTGCGACCTCGACCACATAAGCCGGCTCGTTGCGTTTGCCCCGGAACTTGCCGGGCGCAAGATAAGGCGAGTCGGTTTCGACCAGGATACGGTCGGACGGCAGTTCGGCTGCGAGCGCGCGCAAGGTGTCCGATTTCTTGAATGTCACGATTCCCGTGAAACCGATATAGAGCCCGAGCGACACCGCCTTCAACGCCAGCTCGCGCCCGCCAGTGTAACAATGCAGCACGGCGCGAAACGATCCCTTTGCGACCTCGTCTTCCAGGATGCGCGCGCAATCCTCGTCGGCTTCGCGGGTGTGGATCACCAACGGCAGGCCGGTGGCGCGTGCGGCGGCGATGTGGGCACGAAAGCCCCTCGCCTGCGCCTCCGGCGAGCCGTTATCGTAGAAATAATCGAGCCCGGCCTCGCCGAGCGCCACGACCTTGGGATGCTCCGTCAAGGCCACGAGCTCGTCGGGCCCGATGCCGTCCTCCTCATCGGCGTTGTGCGGATGGGTGCCGACCGAGCAATAGACGTCGTCATAGCGTTCGGCGATCGCGAGCAGGTCCTTCAACCGCCGCACCCGCGTCGAGATCGTGACCATGCGCCCGATGCCGGCGGCGCGCGCCCGCGACACGATCCCGTCGAGATCGTCCGCAAAGTCGGGGAAATCCAGATGGCAGTGGCTGTCGACCAGCATCGCGCGAACGCCTTCAGGCCGCCGGCTCGATGTAGCGCGGGAACGCCGGGGTCGGTGCCGGCAGGGTCGAGCCGGGCGCGATGCGCTTGGCTCCGCCGAGCATGGCGAAGCTGCGCTCGGCCTCGGGGATACCGAGACTGTCGAGCAGCTTGCTGGAAGCGGTCGGCATCGCCGGCTGAGCCAGGATCGCGATCTGGCGCACGACTTCCGCGGTGACGTAGAGCACGGTCCTCTGCCTGGCAGGATCGGTCTTGGCGAGCGCCCACGGCGCCTCGCCGGCGAAATAGCGATTGGCCTCCGCGACTACGGCCCAGACCGCGTTGAGCCATTGATGGATCTGCTGCGTCGCCATGGCCTCGCGCGAGGCCGCGACCATGCCGTCGGCCATCGCCAAAATCGCCTTGTCGTTGTCGCTGAATTCGCCGGGCTCGGGCAGCACGCCGCCCAACTGCTTGGCGATCATCGACAGTGAACGCTGCGCCAGATTGCCGAGATCGTTGGCGAGGTCGGCATTGATGCGCGCGACGATGGCTTCGTGGTTGTAGTTGCCGTCCTGGCCGAACGGCACCTCGCGCAGGAAGAAATAGCGCATCTGGTCGACGCCGTATTGGTCGGCGAGGTTGAAGGGATCGACGACATTGCCGACCGACTTCGACATCTTCTCGCCCCTGTTGAACAGGAAGCCATGGGCGTAGACCCGCTTCGGCAGCGGAATTCCGGCCGACATCAGGAATGCCGGCCAGTACACGGCGTGGAAACGGATGATGTCCTTGCCGATGATGTGCACGTCGGCCGGCCAATAGCGCCAGTTTTTGTCGCTCTCGTCGGGGAAGCCGACGCCGGTGATGTAATTGGTCAGCGCATCGACCCAGACATACATCACGTGGTCTTCGTCGCCGGGCACCTTCACGCCCCAATCGAACGTGGTGCGCGAGATCGAGAGATCGCGCAGTCCGCCCTTGACGAAGCTGACGACCTCGTTCTTGCGGGAATCCGGCCCGATGAAATCGGGATGATCCGCATACAGCTTGAGCAGCCTGTCCTGGTACGCCGACAGGCGGAAGAAGTAGCTCTTCTCCTCAACCCAATCGACCGGCGTGCCCTGCGGCCCCAAGCGCACGCCCTCGTCATTCAGGCGCGTCTCGTCCTCGGCGTAATAGGCCTCGTCACGGACCGAGTACCAGCCCGAATAGGTGTCGGCATAAATGTCGCCGTTCGCCTCCATGCGCCGCCAGATCTCCTGGCTGGAGCGGTGATGCTGCTCCTCGGTGGTGCGGATGAAGCGGTCGAACGACACGTTCAGACGCTCGTCCATCTGCTTGAAGCGGCCGGCATTGCGGGTTGCGAGGGCTGCTGCGGACATGCCCTCACCGGCCGCCGTCTGAACCATCTTCTGACCATGCTCGTCGGTGCCTGTCAGGAAGAATACGTCCTTGCCGTCGAGCCGCGCAAAACGCGCCAGCACGTCGGTCGCGATCGCCTCATAGGCGTGGCCGATATGCGGGCTGCCGTTGGGATAGGCGATGGCGGTCGTGATGTAGAAGATGTTGTCGCGTGCCGGGGCGGCAACGGGTGCTGCGGCTTGCGGAGCTGAGGCCGGCTTCGGCGACCGCGGCGTCTTCGGCTTGGCAGCCTTCGGCGGAGCAATGACGGCAGTCGAGGCTGCGATCGCAGCGGGCGCAGCGACCTTGGCCTTCTTGGCGACTTGCTCCGGAGCCTTCGCTGTTTTCTTGGCCGTTTTCTTGGCTGTTTTCTCGGCTTGCCTTTTGGCCGCGTTCTTTGCTGCCTTCTTGGCGACGACCTGCTTCTTCGCAGCCTTCTTGCCGGATCTCTTTGCCGTCTTCGCTGCGCTCTTCGTTCCGCCCTTCTTGCCGGCAGGCTTCTTGGTCTTCTTGACCTTCTTGGCAGCTTTGCGCGCAAGCGTCTTCACGGCCTTCTTCGCGGCTTTCTTGCCGGCCTTCTTCGTAGCCTTCTTGCCCTTGGCGGTTTTCTTAGCTCGGGTTGCCACGACGAATTCCTCTACCGGCTTCTCAAAAACTGGAAACGAACCTGAGTTCGATTGTTGATCTGCGCATGATCCTTTCGGAAAACCGCCGCGCACCTTTCCGGATCATGCTTTAGCGCGTTGCGTCCGCGAGCCAGCCGAACACCGAGAAAACCAAGGGCTTGCGCTCCAGATTGTAGGTTTCGGTGTCGCGCGCAGCGCGGACGATCTTTTCCCATACCTCGGCTAGGCGCGCAAGGCGCGGCAGGTTCTGGTTGGCATTGGCCTCGTCTGCATGCAGGCGTTCTGCGATCCAGCGGTCGATGCCATCGACGAAAGCCGCAAGCGCGACGCGGTCGCTGGTGCCAAGCGAGTCGCCGAGCGTGTGCAATTCGCGCGGATCGACCTGAGGCAGGCGCGCCAGCAGCGCCGCGGTACGCTGCTGAAGTTTCAGCGCGTCGCCACCGAGCAGCGTCAGGGCCCGTGCAACGCTGCCCTCGGAGGCCTCTGCCGCCTCGCGCAGCGCCGGATCGTTCGGATCGAGCTCGGCCGCCGCAGCCGCTGCTGCTATCACGTTGTCCGTGGCCAGCGGTCGCAGGCGCAGCTTGCGGCAGCGCGACTGGATCGTGGCGAGCACGCGCGCCGGCGCATGGCTCACCAGAAGGAACAGCGATTGCTGCGGCGGCTCCTCCAAGATCTTCAGCAGCGCGTTGGCAGCGTTTGGATTGAGCTCGTCGACGGTGTCGACGACGCAGACACGCCAGCCTTCCGCTGCCGCCGTCGAGCCGAAGAAACCGATCGTCTCGCGCGTCTCGTCCACGGTGATCACGGTGCGCATCACGCCGCGGTCGTTGGCCGTGCGCTCCAGCGTCAGCAGGCCGCCATGCGAGCCGGCCGCCACCTGCCGCGCGACGGCGTCGTCAGGATCGATCGCAAGATCCTCGGCGCGCTGCACGGCGGGCGCCAGCGGCTGGCCATGGGCAAGCACGAAGCGCGCCATGCGATAGGCCAGGGTCGCCTTGCCGATCCCTTGCGGCCCGCCGATCAGCCAGGCATGCGGAATCCGCCCGCTGCGATAGGCCGTCAGCAGCGCCGTCTCGGCCTCGCGATGGCCGAACAGCCTCGTTGTCTCGCGCGGATGCGGAATGGCGGTCTCGCGCTCGGTCTGACGCGGGCTCATGCGGATATCACCGAAGCCGGTGTGGGAAGAAGACGATCGCGCAACGCCGTCCAGACCCGGGCAGCGACCGTGTCAGGATCGGAATTGGCGTCGATCAGCACGCAGCGCGCCGGCTCGTCCGCGGCGATCTTGCGGTAGGCCTCGCGCAGGCCCTGGTGAAAGCTGAGCGTCTCGGCCTCGAACCTGTCCGGCGTGCCGCTGCCGCGGCGCGCAGCCGCACGCTGCAGGCCGATCTCGACCGGCAAATCGAGGATGATGGTGAGGTCCGGCTTGAGATCGCCGATCGTGACCCGCTGCATGGCGTTGATCAGGCCATCGGGCACGCGGCCGAGGCTGCCCTGATAGGCCCGCGTCGAGTCGGCGAAGCGGTCGCACAGCACCCAGGTGCCCTGGTTGAGCGCAGGCAGGATCACGGTACGAACGTGGTCATCGCGCGCGGCGGCAAACAGCAGCGTCTCCGCCTCGGGACCGAGCAGCTTGCCCATGCCCGATAGCACCAGATGGCGCATGATCTCGGCGCCCGGCGAGCCACCCGGCTCGCGCGTGACGCGGATGCGGAGCTTTGCCGCCTTGAGGCGATCGGCGAGCTTCTTGATCTGGGTCGACTTGCCCGCGCCCTCGCCGCCTTCGAAGGTGATGAAGCGTCCGCGTCCGGACGGCCGCTGTGCCGCGCTCTCGCTCATGATCAGAGCTTCTCGGCGCCCGCGCGGAACATGCCGATCACGAGTTCGCTGGCACCATCGATCGCGCGGCGCATGGTCGAGCCGGTGCCGATCGTCTCGCCGGCATAGACCGGCGTCTCGACCGCGATATTGCCGCTGCGCCAGACCCTGACCACGCCGACCTGCTGGCCGGCCTCGACCGGCGCCCGCACCGGGCCGCTATAGACGACGCGCGCGATCAGCTTGTCGCTGCCGTTCTTGTGCACCATCACCTTCACCGGGGTCTTGGCGACGAGCTTGACCGAGCGGCTCTCGCCGCCGAACACCTTGGCATAGCCGACCGGCTGCTCGGCCGCGATCAGCGTGCGGGTCTCGAAATTGCGGAAGCCCCATTCCAGCATCTTCTTGGCTTCCGTCGCGCGATCCTCGGGATCTTCGAGCCCGTTGACGACCACGATCAGCCGCGTGCCATTCTGCACGGCCGAGCCGACCATGCCGTAGCCGCCTTCCTTGGTATAGCCGGTCTTCAGGCCGTCGGCGCCTTCCATCGAGTTGAGCAGCGGATTGCGGTTGGGCTGGCGGATCTTGTTCCAGGTGAACTCCTTCTCGCCGAACAGTTTGTAGAATTCGGGGAAGTCCAGGATGATGTGCCGGGCGAGGATGGCGAGCTCGCGCACCGTCATCTTGTTGCCGGGATCGGGCAGACCGTTGGAATTCCCGAAGGTCGACTTCGTCATGCCGAGCTCGCGGGCGCGCTTGGTCATGAAGTCGGCGGCGAAGATCTTCTCGTTGCCCGCCATGGCTTCCGCGAGCGCGATGCAGGCATCGTTGCCGCTCTGGATGATCGCGCCGTGCAGGAGATCGTCGACCGAGACCTTGCTGTTGATGGCGGCGAACATGGTCGAGCCGCCCGACGGCGCCCCGCCCCGGCGCCAGGCGTTCTCGCTAATCCGGTACTCGTCGGTCAGCTTGATGTCGCCCTTCTTGATCGCGTTGAAGACGACCTCCGCCGTCATCAGCTTCATCATGCTGGACGGCGCGCGCAGCTCGTCGGCGTTCTTCTCGAACAGCACGCTGCCACTGGAGGCTTCGATCAGGATCGCGGTCGGGGCATCGCCGTCAAAGCCCGTATCGTCCGCTTTCTTGGCGCCCTGGACGCTCTGGTTGGCGGCCAGCAGGGCCCCGCCCCAGCTCATGCCCACAACCAGACCAATCGCGAGCAACCCGCGCGCCAGCGCCCTCGTGGTGAAGCGGGTGCGACGAAGCGAAGAAGGACGAAATGCCATGGCCAAGTCCTGAGAGCGGCGTTCTAACAGCTGGAACCGGTGCGAACAACACGAGGTTGGACGCCTGCCGGGAGATTGCACGATTCTCGCCGCGCCCCTATCGTGACGCCTCATGTTTTTCGACCAAACCCCTGAAACAAGGCGGAAAAGCGATGTCCTCAACCCGCGTGATCAACGCCAACGGCATCGATCTCTTCATCCGCGAAGCCGGGCAGGGTCCGCTGGTCGTGCTCTGTCATGGCTGGCCGGAACTGTCCTATTCCTGGCGCCACCAGATCCCCGCGCTCGCGGCGGCCGGGTTTCACGTCGTCGCCCCCGACATGCGCGGCTACGGCCAGAGCGCGGCGCCGCCTGAGATTGCCGCCTATTCGATCTTCGATACGGTGGGTGACGTGGTCGGCCTCGTGCAGGCGCTCGGCGAGACCAGGGCGATGGTGGTCGGCCACGATTGGGGTGCGCCGGTCGCCTGGCACGCGGCGCTGTTCCGGCCCGACATCTTCACGGCGGTCGTTGGCCTCAGCGTGCCGCCCCCGTTCCGCGGCCGCGGCAAGCCGCTCGACCTGTTGCGCCAGGGCGGCGTCACCAATTTCTACTGGCAGTATTTCCAGGCGCCGGGTGTCGCCGAGGCCGAGCTCGAGCGCGACGTCGCCCGCACCATGCGCATCGTGCTGGGAGGACGCGGCCTTGCCGATCCCACCGCCGCCATGTTCGTGCAGGAAGGCAAGGGATTTCTCAGCCACGCGACCGCCGAGGAACCGCTGCCCGGCTGGCTCAGCGAGGCGGATCTTGCTTATTTCACCGAAAGCTTCCGCAAGTCCGGCTTTCGCGGCGGGCTGAACTGGTACCGCAACATCGACCGCAATTGGGAGCTGACGGCGCCCTGGCAGGACGCGCAGATCCATCAACCCTCGCTGTTCGTCGCCGGCTCCAGGGACGCCGTCATCACCGGCCTGATCGGGGCCAAGCGCATCAACGAGCTCGAACGGGTGTTGCCCAACCTGAAGCGCAAGCTGATCATCGAGGGCGCCGGCCACTGGGTGCAGCAGGAGCGGCCCGACGAGGTCAACGCGGCGCTGGTGACGTTCCTGAAGGAAAGCGCGGCTCAGTAGAGGCCGCGACCGCTCAGGATGCTGCGGGCCTCGGCGGCGCCGTCGCTCGATGAGGCCGCGCTCTCGGCGGCGTAGCGGCCGTCCTCGTCGTAGGACACCGCGCGGGCATTCTGAAGCGCCCGGCCCCGGCTGCGGCTCGAGGCCGAAATTTCCGAAGTCGCATTGAGCGAGGCCATGTCGGCAGAGGTGTTGCCGAGATTGTAGGGCCGCCCTTCCGGCATCGGCACGTCGCCGCGAATGGCGCCGCGGCCCGAGGACGGCAATTCCGGCACGAAGGGCTTTGCCGAGGCGACCCGGACCATCGAGGGCGACGGCGCCGGAACGCCGGTGCGCAGGGTCGCCAGAAGCTGGCGGTCGTCCGAGCCTTCAAGCGGCGCCCGGCCGACATATTCGACCCTGACCCTGGCGACGCCGTTGCCTTTGAATTCAAGGAGTTCGGCGGCCTTGTTCGAGACGTCGATGAGGCGGTTGCCGTGATAGGGTCCGCGGTCGTTGACGCGAACGATCAGCGACTTGCCGTTCGAGATGTTGGTCACCCGCGCATAGGACGGCATCGGCAGGGTCGGATGCGCCGCCGTCAGCGAGGCCATGTCGAACACTTCGCCGTTGGCGGTCAGGCGGCCGTGGAAATCGTCGCCGTACCAGGACGCCATGCCCTCGGCGCGATAGTTGACGTCCTCCTCCGGCACGTAGGTCCTGCCTGCCACGACATAGGGCTTGCCGACGCGATAGGTGCCGCCGCCCTTCGGGACCGGATCGCCCCAGGCCACCACCCGGGGGCTCGAGGACACGCCGTATTTGGGATCGACGCGGCTGGCGAATTTGTTGGAGGAGGCGCAATTGGCAAGCGCAACGCAGGTCGCGACCGCCGCAACACCGCGCGCGGCCCGCAAAACCGAATCTGACCGTCGGATCCCCATTCGCCCCAAATACCACTTTGCCAGAGGCGTATCCCACCCGCTTGGCTACGGGGAGCGCCGTCCGGTCATCTGATCCGAAGGCGGCCCACCACCGTCTCGGACTTGGTAAGGATAACGCAACCGGAACGCGGCGGAAATGGGGAGCCCACAGCGATCCCGCCGGGATGGTAAACGGGACGTTCGCATTTTTCCGTTGTTGTACGGGCCGATGGCGCCGGCGCTGTGCCAGGGCTGGACATTCTGTTGCGCCAAATCCTCACTCCACCCCCATTGTCGCTGCCTTCACCGGAATTCTTTTGACTGTGCAAGGCCGCACGCGTTCTCTCGGACGCAAGGGCGGGATTTGGAATTTAACGATGATCGAGACGGTTTCGGCACTGATGGGTCTGGTAAGCGCGGGGATCTTCCTGGCCCATGCGTTTGAAGGCTACCGCACGAGGGCCTGAAGGCACTCGCGCGCAACGGCAAGCATCACCTCTTTCAAGACGGCACGTTCGGGCAGTTTCAATCGATCCGACCGAGCATCGAAGACGAGAGCGGCAGGTGTCCCATGCGCAACCATGACCTGGTATCTGACGGCTTCCTGGCATTGACCGCCGGCGGCTTGGTCCTGCTCTGCTCGAGCCTCGTGGCACTGGCCTTCGCCTGAGCGCCACCCTCCTTCCGATTTTCAAACGCGGCAACCCCGGCACGCCCCTGACCTGCCCTGTCCCGCTCTCATTGAGTTGATTGAATTTCCGCGTGCGGCGCCTCGACTAAGTTTCAAGAGGCCATCACCGATTGGGGTGACGCACATGCTTGCCGAGAAATTCTTCCTGGTCCTGGAATCACTGCTCCGCGGCGACCGCACCTATCCGGACGGAAGCCCCCGGGTCATCAGCACCTCTCCGCACGTACCGGTGAAGGTGCCGCCGGCGCGGCCATAGCCGGCTCCTTCGCACCAGCGCTCAGCGCAGGCCCAGCAGGGAGCGGCGATAAAGGCCGCCACGCGCCTCGCTCTGGCAGACGAAGCTGCCGTCGAAGCCCTGGCCGTAACGCTTCTGACCCTTGCGATAGTAGACGCCTTTTCTGAAATCGAGCCAGACCACCTTGTCGTGCGGACAGTGACGCTGCGCCTGCGCCTCGTAGCGAAACGGCGTCAGCGGCGTTGCCAAGGCAACTCCGGCGCCGGCGCCCACCATGATCGCGCCGGTGAGCAACATCCCGCCGGCCCATCTGCCGAAGCCGCTCCCCGTCACGTCCCGCCTCCCCATCCCGCCGTCGCGCGACGGCCCAGCAGCACGCTAGCACGAAACGGCGCGATCCGCAGAAGGCGGGAGGCGCGGCGTCTTCCGCCGGCCATCTTGTCGGGCTAGAGAAAAGCGGGATCGCCTGCGATTGCGAGGATGCGGCCTGAATGTCGGTTGAGCCTGGACCCGGATCCGAACTTGGCACCGAACGCCGCCCGCCCACGCCGCGCCTGGGTCTGCTGCCGATGATCATCTTCGGTTCGCGCTGGCTGCAGCTGCCGCTCTATCTCGGACTGATCGTGGCGCAATGCGTCTACATCGCGCTGTTCCTCAAGGAGCTCTGGCACCTGTCCTGGCACGCGCTCGACCTCACCGAACAACAGATCATGATGAGCGTGCTCGCGCTGATCGACGTCGTGATGATCTCCAATCTGCTCGTGATGGTGATCGTCGGCGGCTACGAGACCTTCGTCTCCCGGCTCGATCTGCAGGGGCACCCCGACGAGCCGGAATGGCTCGGCCATGTCAATGCGAGCGTGCTCAAGATCAAGCTCGCCATGGCCATCATCGGCATCTCCTCGATCGCGCTGCTGCGCACCTTCATCGAGGCCGGCAATCTCGGCTCGAACCGCGCCGGCTACACCGAGAACGGCGTGATGTGGCAGGTGCTGATCCACCTCACCTTCGTCGTCTCGGCGATCGGCATTGCCTATGTCGACAGGCTTGGCGACTCCGGCGCGCGCAAGCAGGCCGATTAGCACCGGCGACCCGCCTCACCTGTCGGCTTCGAGCTGCTGCATGGCCTGATGCAGGCATTCTTGGAGCTTGGCCGCGACCTGTTCGCGGGCAACGCCGGTGCCGGCGAGATCGCCCGACACCTTGTCCAGCACCTCGTCCATCGTCCGGTCTTCCAGATGGTCCGCGACCAGCGTCGTTGCGTAGCTCGCGGCGGCATCGCCGCTCAGACCGAGCCGGCCGGCGGCCCAGAGACCGAGCAGCTTGTTGGACCGGGCCGTGGCCTTAAACATGAGCTCCTCGTCGTGGACGAATTTGGCCTCAAAGCCCTGCTCGCGCTTGTCGAACGTGGTCATGGTCAGCTCCATTGCGCTTTCGCTGATGAGGGTCGGACTGGTCGGGGGCGAACGTCTCCGCAGGTTCAGGTCGGTTCAGGATTGTCCTCAAGCTTCCTCCCGGACGGCGAATGCCGTCAAGCCATCCGGCACGTCGCAGCACCCAAACGCGAAAGCGCCCACCGGCACGAAGGCCGGTGGGCGCTCTGGATTGGCTTCAAGAGATCGCTGGGCTGGCGAGAGCGCTCAGCCCTTGCCTGCGTCAGTCCTTGGCTGCAGCTTCGCGCGCAAGGCGTTCGGCTCTGAGCCGCTCCTTGTTGGCGTAGAACGCCTTCTGCGCCGCCTCATGGTCGCGCATGGCTTTTTCGGCCTCGATCCGGCGTGCCGCATCGCGGGCCTGGCGCTGCTCGGGGGTCAGGGGTTTGCGTCGGAATGAAAGGTCTTCAGTCATGCCGAGATAACGCGGGTATGAGGAAAGAGTTCCTCACACCTTGCGAACGCGCCTTGCGCAAAATATCGAAAAACAACCCCATGCACAGTAGCTATGCTGTTGGAGAACAAAGCTTTTCTGTAAGCCCCGAAGGCCCCTAGATCTCGATCTCGGCGATGACGGGCAGATGGTCCGAGTAGGCTCTCGCCTCCGCGTCGGTCCAGACTTTCACGATGCGGCTGTCGGACGTTGCATAGATCCGGTCGAGCCGCAGAAGCGGGAGGCGCGACGGGAAGGTCCGCAGTCGCGTGCGGTTTGGGCAGGCCTGCGCGAGCACGCGTCGCACCGACTTGACCCAAAACCAGTCGTTGAAATCGCCGAGGACGACGGTCCGCCCGGGTTTCACCAGGCTCACCAGAGTCTGGGCCTGCGCATAGCGCTCGTGGATGCTCAGGCCGAGATGCGTGGCGACCACGCGCACGTCGCCCGAAGGCGCCAGCAATCCCGCCGCAATCGCTCTGCGCGGCTCCCGCTCACGATAGGACACGTCGACGATCTCTGGCACAGCGGAGAACGGAAACCGGCTCAGGAGCATCTGCCCGTAGTCGCCATCCTCGGTGACGATCGACTTGGCGTGGACGCGGTGATCGCCGATGACGCCCGCCAGCTTCGCAAAGGGATCGTCGGACCTCGATCGCGAATCCACCTCCTGAAGCGCGACGACATCGGGCGCCCATTTGCGGACGATCGAGCAGACACCTTCCAGGTCGAACGTCGGATTGAGATTGAACGTGCCGTGCACGTTCCACGTCATGAAGCGCATCGGCGCCATCACCGTCTCCCGGCGAGCCAGGTCGCGACGAATTGTGCGCCGGCGCAGGCCCCGAGCCAGCCCAGGAACGCCAGCGCCAACAGCAACAGATTGCCCCATGACGCATTCCTGGCCAGATCTGCGATCTGGGCGCCCAGGACGGCCATGGCGAGAATGCCCGGCATCATGCCGAGCAAGGTTCCGACCAGGAAGTCACGAAGCGGCAGCGTGCTCGCGCCCGCCACGACATTCACCAGCGAGAACGGCGCGATCGGAATCATCCGGATGACGACGACGGCGAGAATCCCCTTGCCGACGACGCGTTGCTGGATGCGCGCGGCGCGTCGTCCGAGCAGTTGTTGGAGGCGCTCGCGACCGAGCACCCGACCGATCGCAAAAAGGACGAAGGCGCTGAGCAGGACACCCGTCATTGCGGTGGCAAAACCCAGCCACGGCCCAAGCGCGGCGGCCGTTGCGGCAATGAGCACGAGCACCGGAAACACGACCAGCCCGCCCACTACAAAGGCTGCGACCGCGAATGGCGGCCCCCAGACGGAGTGCGCGTAGGCGGACAGGAACGTCGAAATATGATTGGCGTCGGCGAAATCGCCCAAGGATGTGTAGGACCATGCCATCGCCAGGCCGAAAAGTGCCACGGCGATCGCTGCGATCCCGAGGATGGTCTTGGTGCTCCACATGCGCGATGCCGCCCGCTCGAGATGAAGCGGCCGCTCGGGGTCCGCCACCGGCTGAACCATCGTGGCCAGAGTGCTGGTCAGAACCGAGAACTCCACGTCCCGCAACATCTTTGCGCCACCGGCTTGCGACGCCTCGTCCAGCAGAGCAGGAAGGCGATCCTCGTTTTGCGCGATGGCCTGTTCGTCGAGGCCGCAGAAATGGGCGATCAGGCGGCGGCGGACCGATGCGATGAAGTCCCGATGCTCGTCGGTCGTGGCTTCGAGGATGAGATCGCATTCGCTGTCGGCGCCCATCGACCGGTTGTTCAGATTGGCCGAGCCGATCCTCAGGATCCTGTCATCGACGATCATGAGCTTGCTGTGCACCATCACAGCCGCTTCCGTATCGCCCGCGCGTGAGACCGGATAGACGAAGCGGATCCGATCGGCCACGCCCGCCTCATCGAAGCAGGCGATGAAGGCGCCACGGCCGTTCTGCATGGCCTGGGATTCCAGCCACGAGGAATGCAGCTTGGGGGCAACGACCAGAACCCGGAGCGTAGGCACGCGGCGCATCTGCTCCGCCAATTCGCGCGCAATCTTGATGGCGCTGGTGAACTGGTTCTCGATATAGACGAAACTGGTCGCCGACCGGATCGCGGCAATCAACGAGCGTTCGACCTCCCTGATGGTCGAACCTGCCGGGCAGATCACCTCGGTCCTGGCGATCCCCACCCGCACATGCTCGGCCTCCACCGGAACATGCGCCGGCCACCGCATGCGCTTCAGCGCGCGCCGCTCGTGCGTCTGCTGGCCTGCCGCACGCCAGCGTTCCTCCGCGAGGTCGAACAGCGAGACTGCAGCATCCCCATCGACCAGGCATTGAACATCATGAAACGGCGGGTATGGCTTACCCTCGGGGTCGCAGCGCAATTCGTGATCGGCGCGATGGTCGCTGGTGTCCCAGCGCCGGATCGTCAGATCGAGACCGCCGACGAACGCCAGCGAACCGTCGATACAGACGATCTTCTGGTGCTGCGCCGAGCCGAACGGAAGCGTGGAATCCAGATGAAATCGCACCCGGCCGTCCGTGCCTGCGGTGAATTTGGCCGCGGAATTCCACTCCCTTTCCGAGGCGTAGAACGAGACGAAGTCCCAGACCAGAACGTTGATCTGCAAGGCGGGACGGCGTTGAACCAGCGCGCGCAGGAACGGGCCGAGCTGTTCCGGCAGGCCGTCATCGGCGTGTCCGGATGCTCCGACCAACCTGGTCTCGCTATGGATATCCCATCCGATGATGTAGACGAGATCCTGCGCCTCCAGCAGCGCCTCCCGCAGGGCTGCGAAATAAGCGGCACCATCGTTGAGAACCGCCACACGCCGCGCTTCGCAGCGCCGCCAGACGGTCTCGCCGGGGATCAGGGTCGATGAACTCTGAAGCAGCTGGACCTCGCAATTCGCATTCGCGTCTAAACGCGCTGAACGCTCAAGGGGTTCCACGTCTTCAAGAGCCGGGATTGCGGTTCAGCCCGCGCGAATGCCGAAGTCGCGGAGCTTGCTCGGCACACCGCAAATCGCCGTCATTTGGTGCGGACCGTCTTGGCGCCGGCGCTCCTCAAGACGTCTGCAATCTTCTCGGGGGCATCGCCGTGAAAATCCACGGAGACCTCGATCAGACCGTCCAGCTTCTGCCGGCCATCTGGCGCAGGCGCGACCTTGACGTCGCTCCCTGCCGGACGTGTCCCGACGGTGTTGGCGCCGCCAGCGGCCTGGACGAAGACGTCGCTGCGCGGCACGCCGCATTCCTGCACGACATGCTCGACCGCAAGCTCGGCGCCGCGGCGCGTGTCGAATTCACCGATGATGGTACTTTCCAAATGCGCTCTCCGTGACTGGACGAGAGTGCGAACAACAAGTCAGCAAGGGCCAGGTTCCTGAAAGTCGGACCCGGAGCATCCCCGAACAGGAGCGGTGCGGCGCCGCAACGCAAATTCGTGAGACCACGACGTTGTTGAGGCAAGTCAATATGAACCAGCCCAAGTTTTGGAATTCTGCCTCCGGCAAACAATGGAGAGGGCCATGTCAGAGCAGAGCAGCATGCATTTCTACCTCAATTGGGCCAAGGAGCGGATCGACGAAATGGATGCCGCGCTGGCCTCTTTCGAGGTCAAGGCCGGCCAAGCCAAAGCCGAGTCGAAGGTCAAGACGGATGAACTCCTGTCCGACCTGACCAAGCGCCGTGACGAATTTCGGGCCATGCTCAAGACCCAGGCGGAAGCCGGTGAAGTCGCCTGGACCAAGGCCAAGGCGGACCTGGAAAAGCAGTGGGCAGGATTCGAAGCCCAGGTGAAGACCTACTTCGAAGGTGCGAGCAAGCAGTTCGAGCAGCAGCAGGCCACGTTCAAGAACGTCGCAGCGGCACAGGCCAAGGCTTGGCGCGACGCGGCGGACAAATTCCGCGAGGCCGCCGGCAAGGTGGCTGCAGCCCATACCGTCGACGTCGATGCCGCGCTCAAGCAGATGAAATCCGACGCGTCCGAAGCCGAAGCGCGCCTGCAGAAGCTGAAGCAGGCTGGCAGCGAATCCTGGTCGGTCCTGAGCGCCGCGCTCGCCGAATCCCGCAAGGCGTTCGACCACGCCAACCAGGCCGCTTGGGACGCGCTGAAGGGCGCAGGCCCGAAGAGCTGAGGTTTTCAGTTCGGTAAAGCTGGCTATCCGCAAGCGAAGGAGCGCGCGGGCCGGCTTCCGGCAGAACTCCGGCCGAGCCGTTACAACGCCGCCAGACGGCTCGGTTCAATTCACGGTGGGTCAAAAGTGAACAGGCCCCGCCGGGAAATTAACCTCATCTTAGGCCTGCCTGTTGTGCGGCCGGGTTCCCTTCGATACAAGGTAACCTCCCCGTGTCAGTAGCGTTCAACAGTCATGATCACGTACAAGCAGTACCACATCGAGCGCCTCGAGCACGGCCCGAAGCGCTGGGTTGCCCGTATTACACGGACCGACGGCAAGAACATCCGTACCATCCTGCCGGCATCCGAGCATCCCTATCTCGACACGAAGCCCACCTCGTCGGGCGAGGAAGCCGAGAAGCTTGCCAAGGAAGGCATCGACTTCGGGGGCATGGTCTAGCGGATCGTATTTCGGCTCGTCCGGGACGGGCCATTCTTTAAGCGCTTCGTCTCCAATGGATAAGCGCTTTAACGTGACGAAGTGTACCGAGTATTTTTTGCAGATTGAGAAGCCGTCCAAAAACTTCGGCGCTGTTCTTTTCTCGGCTCCAAATATGACGGCATCCCAGCAGAGCGGATCGTGTTCGCAGTCGCGCCGATGGCGAACCCACTCGTGCTGTCGCAGCCCGAATATTCGTTACCAACCCGGGTTCGGTTTTTGAACGCATCACTCCCGGTCGAGGGTCTAGACATTTCAGCTGCCCCCGGCCCGACCATCGTCGCTGCGAGACTCCTCGCCAATTAGTGGGTTCGAAGTATCATGATTGCGTGGTTACTCGTCATTACCATCGGAACGTCGACGATTTCAGTACCGGCGATTGAATCAGAAGCCCAATGCGAAGCGCTGGCCCAAAGATTTGCTACGACGGTCGGTGCTACGCCGACACATAAGTGCGTCGACTACAGGGCGGCGAGGATCGTGGTCAAGGATCCCGAGGTGATTATGGTGCCGTTTGCGGAGAAGTAATCGGCCGCATTGACATCGTGTCCACCTAAACCCACGGCTCAGGCTCGGATATGATCCGTGCGGTGTCGGACAACATCGAAGAGAAACGTTGGAAAGTGCTTTTAGATCAAGCACGTGTTCGGCCCGGAAGGACAGATCACCATCGGACGCAGCTGGCGGAAGGGGTGGGATTCGAACCCACGGTACCCTTGCGGGCACGCCGGTTTTCAAGACCGGTGCCTTAAACCACTCGGCCACCCTTCCCTGACAGGCCATTGATTTATCAAAGATTTTCTTAATGTCTACAATCTTGTTAGATGCAGGTCCCCCGCACTTTTGGAATTCCTCTATTGTCACCTCAGATTGAACCTGCCTCTCTTTGTAATCGTGACCCCTCGTGATGGGGCGTTAAGTCAAAGCACCCTTGGATAAATTTCTGGACGGCCTTTCACGTAGATCGCGTGTTGCGTGCATGTCCGGGCGATAGAAGCGAGCGGGTTTTTGCCGGTCCCCCGCAGCATCACGCCCGGATTTGAATTCGCCCAGTCGCATTTCATTCTCTTGCAACTGACTTCGGCACTGCCCTAAGCGCGGTGATGACGTCTTGCATTAGCTTGCGACCCTTCGGGGTCAGCATGGCACGATGTTTCCGCAGGTCGAAGGCGTCGCGAACTTGGGTGATCAGTTCCAAGCCCTTTTCTCGCTGGCGATTGCGTTCGCCAATGTCGAGCAGATTGCGGGTCATGACCGTGGCGCCAGTGCCTGCCTGTTCGGCGTACTCAGAAACGCTTAAGCCCTCATTCATCGCGACTAGAAGCGCGGCCCTGATGTAGGACGCAGGCATCACCGAGTGCTCTAAGTCCCAGAAGGGCTCCAGGGCGCGATAGAGCGCGCGGAGGTGCGCCCTCTCTTCTTCCGTGAGCGACGGCTTAACAGGGTTCGGTGCGGAAAGCATACTTGTCAACGAGGAGCGTTTGGACAGATGACAGACAACCATGAAGGAGGTGCTGCGAAGGGGCGCTCTTCACGGATTACTAGGGACGTTGTTTGTATTTACAAGTGGCAGATAGTTGCTATTTGGTTTCCAAGACCGGTGCCTTAAACCACTCGGCCACCCTTCCTGAGCCTGAATGGCTGTCGCTTAGCCCAGTCGACCACGCAAGGCAACGCGAAGTTGGGCGCCCTCGCCTCGGGCCCATCGGCTTGTCCGCTGTCAGGCCAGCGTCAGCCAGTTCGCTTAGCCTGCGTCTGCGCAAATCTCGGACACCGGCGACATCTCCCAGGGCGTCGCTGGTTGCGAGGCCCGGCTGGATCGGTCTCCATACCCGGGCCTCGTTTTGCGGCTCGCAAATGCAAACGGCGCCCTCGAGGGAGCGCCGCGCAAATCCGATCTCGTCAATCGGCGTCAGTACCCGCAGGACGCGCAGCCCATCTGCACCGGGGCGTAATAGGAATAGCCGGGCGAGACCATCTCGACGCGCTGGCGCGTGGCGTATTGCGGTGGGATGCGCTCGTACTGGACGCTGGGCGGCGCCACCATCACGGTCTGCGGCACCATCACGGTGCGGTACTGCGCGGGCGTGCGGTGGGCGACCACGGAGCCCGGCGAGACCATCACGGTCTCGTCGACGGTGCGGTATTGCGGCGGCACGTATTGCTGCTGATAGCAGGTCGTGCAGGGCGGCGGTGCGTAGCAATTGTAGCAACCGGCGGAGGCTGCACCCGTCATGGAAATCGCGGCGACGGTAGTCGAGAAAAAGACAGCAAGAGTACGAGACATTGTGCGTGGTGCCCCAGTTGCCCGAAATGGATTTGCGAAGGTGGCCGCATTATACGCCGCAAAATCCTGGGCCGCTGAAGTTCATCGGGGCATCCTTAATGCAAACGGCCGGCTTGCGCCGGCCGCTAAGGACTCGTTGACCATTCGCGCGTCTGCGGACGGCACGAAGCCTATTTCGAACGCCGCTTCACCTCGCGCACCGCGCCGCGCGCAGCGCTGGTGGTGAGCGCAGCGTAAGCCTGCAGCGCGGTCGAGACGTTGCGCTTGCGGCCCGTCGCCTGCCAGGCGGCATCGCCCTTCGCCTCCTCCGCGGCGCGGCGCTTGGCGAGCTCGTCGTCGGAGACTTCGAGGCTGATGCTGCGGTTCGGGATGTCGATGGCGATGATGTCGCCGGTGCGAACCAGCCCGATGTTGCCGCCTTCGGCGGCTTCCGGCGAAAGATGGCCGATCGACAGGCCGGACGAGCCGCCGGAGAAGCGTCCGTCGGTGACGAGCGCGCAGACCTTGCCGAGGCCCATCGATTTCAAATAGCTGGTCGGATACAGCATCTCCTGCATGCCCGGGCCGCCGCGCGGGCCTTCATAGATGATGACCACGACCTCGCCGGCGACGACCTTGCCGCCGAGAATGCCCTCGACCGCCGCATCCTGGCTTTCGAACACGCGCGCGGGGCCGGAGAATTTCAGGATCGAGGCATCGACGCCGGCGGTCTTCACGATGCAGCCGTCCTGCGCGAGATTGCCGTAGAGCACGGCGAGGCCGCCGTCCTTGCTGAAGGCATGCGCGAGGTCGCGCACGACGCCCTTCTCGCGGTCGGCGTCGAGCTCGTCGTAGCGGCGCTCCTGGCTGAAGGCGACCTGCGTCGGGATGCCGCCGGGCGAGGCGCGATAGAAGGTGCGCACCGTGTCGCTCTTTGTGCGCTTGATGTCCCAGCGCTCCAGCGCCTCGTTCATGGTCGGCGCGTGCACGGTCGAGACCGAGGTGTCGATCAGCCCGGCGCGATCGAGCTCGCCAAGGATGCCCATGATGCCGCCGGCACGATGCACGTCCTCGACATGCACGTCGGCGACCGACGGCGCGACCTTGCAGAGCACGGGCACGCGGCGCGACAGGCGGTCGATGTCCTTCATGGTGAAGGCGACCTGCCCTTCATGGGCCGCCGCGAGCAGATGCAGCACGGTGTTGGTCGAGCCGCCCATCGCGATGTCGAGCGTCATCGCGTTCTCGAACGCCTTGAAGTTGGCGATGTTGCGCGGCAGCACGGAGGCGTCGTCCTGCTCGTAATAGCGGCGGACCAGATCGACAATGGTGTGGCCGGCCTCGACGAACAGCCGCTTGCGGTCGGCATGGGTTGCGACCACCGAGCCGTTGCCGGGCAGCGCCAGGCCCAGCGCCTCGGTCAGGCAGTTCATGGAATTGGCCGTGAACATGCCCGAGCAGGAGCCGCAAGTCGGGCACGCCGAGCGCTCGATCACCTTGACGTCCTCGTCGCTGACCTTGCTATCGGCCGCGGCGACCATGGCATCGATGAGGTCGACGGCCTTGGTCTTGCCGGCCAGCTTGACCTTGCCGGCCTCCATCGGCCCGCCCGAGACGAACACGGCGGGGATGTTGAGCCTGAGCGCGGCCATCAGCATGCCGGGCGTGATCTTGTCGCAATTGGAGATGCAGACGAGGCCGTCGGCGCAATGCGCGTTGGCCATGTACTCGACGCTGTCGGCGATCAGCTCGCGCGACGGCAGGCTGTAGAGCATGCCGTCATGGCCCATGGCGATGCCGTCATCCACCGCGATGGTGTTGAACTCCTTGGCGACGCCGCCGGCCTGCTCGATCTCGCGGGCGACGAGCTGGCCGAGGTCCTTCAGGTGGACGTGGCCGGGCACGAACTGGGTGAAGGAATTGACCACCGCGATGATCGGCTTGCCGAAGTCGGCGTCCTTCATGCCGGTCGCGCGCCAAAGGCCGCGGGCGCCCGCCATGTTGCGGCCGTGGGTGGTGGTGCGGGAGCGATAGGCTGGCATGGCGGTTTCCGTCCTCGGGTTTGGGGGCTGGCGGGAAAATATGGAGCCGCCTCAGGCCTTTCGGGCCGGATAGCGCACGGACCCGGCGGGCGCAACGGGAACTTGGGTCCGGCAGGGCTCCCCTGCTCCCGGCGCGGGGTTTTGTCGCCCGTCTTATCTCGTCGGTCATTCCGGGGCGATGCGCAGCATCGAACCCGGAATCCATCGGGCGGCAGCCCGCGCGGGACGATGGATTCCGGGTTCGCGCCTTTCGGCGCGCCCCGGAATGACGCGGGGGGCATCGGAGCCCCTATTGCAGCGTCGGATCGAGCCGGTCGCGCAGCCAGTCGCCGATCACGGACACTGCCAGCGTGGTGACGACGATGGTGGTCGCCGGCGCCAGCATGATCCAGGGGGCCCGGGTCAGATATTCGCGGCCGTAGCCGACCATGTTGCCGAGGCTGGTCATCGGCGGCTGCACGCCGAGGCCGAGGAAGGACAGGCCGGACTCCATCAGGATCACCTCGGGGAACACCAGCGTGGTCGAGACGATCAGGGTCGAGGCGATATTGGGCAGGATGTGCCGGAGGTAGATCCGCGACGGCGTCGCGCCCAGTTGACGGACCGCGGCGGCGTATCCTTGCGCGTTGGCGGAGATGGTAAGGCCGCGGGCGATGCGGGCGTAGCGCTCCCAGCCGAACAGGCCCATCAGGCCGATCAGGAGCGGCAGCGAATTGCCGAAGAAGGCGAGCACGGCGAGCGCCATGATCAGGAACGGCATGCTGGCCTGGAAGTCCGACAGCATCAGCACGAGCTGCTCGACGGCGCCGCGAAAGTGCGCGGCGAGGAAGCCGAGCATGGTGCCGACCACCGCGGAGATCGCGGTGGCGCCGAAGGCGATCAGCAGCGAGATACGGACCGAGACGAGGAGCCGCGACAGCACGTCGCGGCCGAGCTCGTCGGTGCCGAGCCAGTGCGCGGCATTGCCGGGCACAGCAAGCCGGTTGCGCAGATCGAGCTGGGTGAAACCGTAGGGCGCGATCTTCTCGGCGAAAGCCGCGATCACCAGCATCGCCACGATCCAGGCGATCGCGAGCGCGACCGAGACTGGGATCGCCGGCAGGCTGATGCGGCGTGAAAACGCTTTGGAGTCCTTCAGCGTCGCGTCGGTCATGCGTGCGCTCCCTTGCTGCGCAGGCGCGGATCGAGGAAGCCGTACAGGAAGTCGACGATCAAATTGGACGTCACCATGGTCATTGCGACCAACAGCAGGATGCATTGGACGACTGCGAGATCGCGGTTGGCAACCGCAACGACGAGCAGCCGCCCGACTCCCGGCCAGGCGAACACGCTCTCGACCACGACTGCGCCGGCAATCAGAGTGCCCACCATGAAGCCCAAAATGGTGACGGTCGGAATCGCCGCATTCGGCAGCGCGTGCGACGTCACCACCTTGCGCCACGGCACGCCCTTGGCCGAGGCGGTGCGGATATAGGGCTGGCCGAGCACCTCCAGCATGGCGCTGCGGGTGAAGCGCGCCAGCACGGCGGCGCCGCCGAGGCTCAGCGTGGCGATGGGAAGGATCGCGTGGCGCCAGCTGTCCTGCCCGCCCGAGGGCAGCCAGCCGAGCTGCACGGCGAAGACGAGAACGAGGATCAGCGCCAGCACGAAGCTCGGCACGGTGAAGCCGGCGACCGCCGTCATCATCACGGCGCGATCGATTGCGGAGCCCCGATGCAGCGCGGCGTAAATGCCGGCGGGAACGCCGAGCGCGACCTTGAAAAAGAACGCCGGCAGCGTCAGCGCCAGCGTCGCCGGGATGCGCTCCAGGACCAGCTCGATCGCCGGCCGTCCGTCGCGCATGGAGCGGCCGAGCTCGCCTTTTGCGATGGCGCCGAAGTAATCCAGATATTGGAACCAGATGGGATCATCGAGGCCCCAGGCCTTGCGGAACGCCGCAAGCACCTCGGGCGGCGCCTCGGGCCCCAGGATCATCAGCGCGGGATCGCCCGACAGCCGCAGCACGATGAAGGCGAAGGTGACGACGAGCACGATCGTGAGCGCGGCGCGTCCGATCCGAATGGCGAAATAGCGTCCCATCACGCCGCGTCCTGCGCCTGCCTGCCCGTGACGAGATGGCAGGCGACCTGCCGGTCGCCGCCGACCGCCGACAGCGCCGGCACCTCGCTCGCACAGCGCGCGATCGCGCGCGGGCAGCGCGGATGGAAGGCGCAGCCTTTGGGGCGCGCGGCCGGGTTCGGCGGATCGCCCGACAGCACGATGCGGCCTGCGCTGCGGCGGCCCGGCGCGGGCGAGGCCGAGACCAGCGCCTGGGTATAGGGATGCTCGGGCCGCGCGAATAAATCATCGGCGCTGCCGATCTCGACGATGCGGCCGAGATACATCACGGCGACGATATTGCTGATCTGCCTGACCACGCGCAGATCGTGGCTGATGAACAGCAGCGTCAGTGACAGCTGCGCCTGGAGATCGCAAAGCAGGTTCACGACCTGCGCCTGGATCGAGACGTCGAGCGCGCTGACCGGCTCGTCGCAGACGAGGAAATCCGGCTTCGTCGCGAGCGCTCGCGCCATCACGACGCGCTGCCGCTGGCCGCCGGAGAGCGCGCCCGGATAGCGCTCGCCATGCGCCGGCGTCAGCTCGACGGCGCGCAGCAATTCGCGCACCCGGTCCTCGCGCATCGCCGGCGTGCCGATGCCGTGAATGTCGAGGGGCTCGCGGATCTGGGTCGCGACCGGCAGCCGCCGGTCGAGCGCCCCGAGCGGATCCTGGAAGATCATCTGCATGCGCGCACGCTGCGCGCGCCAAGCCGGCGTGCCCGGTGCCGCCATCGGCTTGCCGTCGAACCTGACCTCACCGCGATCGGGCGGCTCGAGGCCGAGCACGATGCGCCCCGTCGTGGACTTGCCCGAGCCGGACTCGCCGACGAGGCCGAGCGTCTCGCCCTTGCGGATGGCCAGCGACACCCCGTCGACGGCGTGAACGGCGGTGCTGCGGCCGAACATGCCAAAGCGCATCGCATAGCTGCGCGAGATCGCGGACACCTCGACGAGCGGCGGGCTCATTCGGCCGCGATCCCGAGCAGCGCGCGGCGCGACGCCTCGGCGCGGATGCACGCCACGGTGCGGCCGTCCGAGATCGGCGCCAGGGTCGGGGCGGCGTGACCGCACGGCTCGGCCGCAATCGCGCAACGCGGCGCGAAGGCGCATCCGCTTGGCATCATCGCGGGATCCGGGACGGTGCCGGGAATGGCCGTGAGCCGACGGCGCGGGCCATCGAGCGGCGGCAGCGCGCCGATCAGGCCCTGCGCATAGGGATGCACGGGATCGGCGAAGAGCTGGTTGCTGGGGGCCTGCTCGACGATGCGGCCGGCATACATCACCGCGACGCGGTCGCAGTTCTCCGCAACGACGCCGAGATCGTGGCTGATCAGCACCATGGCCATGCTCATCTCGCGGCGTACGGTCGAGAGCAGCTCCAGGATCTGCGCCTGGATGGTGGCATCGAGCGCGGTGGTCGGCTCGTCCGCGATCAGCAGGTCCGGATTTCCGGCAAGCGCCATCGCGATCATGATGCGCTGGACCTGGCCGCCGGAGAATTCGTGCGGATAGGCCTCGAGCCGCCGCACCGCATCGGGGATGCCGACGAGGTCGAGCAGCCGACGCGCTTCCGCCTTCGCCACGTTGCCTTGGAGACCACGATGCAGGGCCAGGGCTTCGCAAAGCTGCTTGCGGATGGTCAGCACCGGGTTGAGCGCGCTGGCCGGATCCTGGAAGATCATGGCGATGCGCCCGCCCCTGACGCGGTCGAGCTCGGCCGTTGGCGCCCCGAGCAGTTCGCGGCCCTCGAGCTGGACCGAGCCCGAGACATGCGCCTGCCGCGGCAGCAGACCGAGCGCGGCGAGCCACGTCACCGACTTGCCCGAGCCGGACTCGCCGACGAGGCCGACAGCCTCGCCCTTGCCAAGGGCGAGATCGACCCCGCGCAGGACCGGCACGCCACTGAAGGCAACGCGCAAGTCCCGGATGCTGACCAGTGGCGACACCTTTAGGCCTCGAAATTGCCGGCGCGGAAATCCATCGCGAAGGCGGGCGCGGCCTTCCATTTGATCGATTTCGGCTTGGCTGTGAAGGTCGCGTTCTGGTGCAGCACCGTGTAGGCGGGATCCTCGCGCTCGGCGATCTCCAGCATGCGGCGGAACGCCTTCTTACGCGCGGGCCGGTCGGTCGAGGTCTCCAGGAACTCCGAGAGCGTGTTCAGCTCGGCATTGGTCCATTCGCCGATCTGCTGCTGCTGGCCGTTCGGCCCATGCTGGGCAACCAGCGAGGACACGGGGTCGTTGAAGGCGGCCGAGTTGGACCAATCGCGCACCGCGCGGGTCGGCGCCCGCTCCATGATCTGCGACCAGTTCTCCTTGGTCTCGATCTGCACGTTGAGGCCGACCGACTTCCACATCTCGACCAGCACCTGCGCAGTCGCGACCTGGTTGGTGTAGTAATTGTTGAGCAGGCGATAGGGAATTGGATCGCCCTTGTAATTGGCCTGCTTGAGGAGATCCTGCGCGAGCTTGGGATCGTAGGCCGGCACGCTCCAGTCGGCGTTGAACATGTCGCCGTAGAATTCCCACTGCAGCCCCTTCGGCACGCGGGTGCGGCCCGCCCACAGGCTGTCAACGATGGCCTGGCGGTCGATCGCGTGGGTGAAGGCGCGCCGCACCAGCGGATTGGCGAGCACGGCGTGGTTCTTGTCGAACACGGTAAGGCGGTGATTGAGGATGGTGCCGCCCTGCACTTCGAACGCCGAATTCTTCTCGATGCCGGCGATCTGGTCCGGCGGGATGTCGCAGGCGAACTGGTACTCGCCCGACAACAGGCCGTTGATGCGGCTCGCGACCTCAGGCACTTCGAGGAAGCGGATACGCTTGAGCGGCGGACGACCGCCCCAATATTCGTCATGCGCTTCCAGCGTCAGCGACACGTCGGGCTTGAGCTCGACGACCTTGTACGGACCCGTGGTGATCGGCTTGCGCGCCCAGTCGAGATAGCTGGCGGACTCCTCCCACGCACGGCGGTTCATGATGTCGGAGCCGTAGCGCGACAGCCGGCCCTCGATGGTGACGTCGGGCGTCGCGTTGTAGAACCGCACCGTGTACTTGTCGACGGCATCGACCCGCACCAGGTCCGGCCAGATGCGGCGCGCGACGGCCGGCACATCCGGCGGCAGCTCCTTGCCCGGGCGCGGCGTCGGGATCTTTTCGAACGCCTGGATGGTCGAGCGGCTCTTGGCCTCGCTCTCGCCGAACATGCGCTCGCGGCTGAAGGTGAAGACGACGTCTTCCGCCGTCAGCTCGTCGCCATTGTGGAACTTGACACCCTGGCGCAGCTTCAGCTCGACGGTCTGGTCGTCAATGCGGCGCCACTCGGTGGCAAGGCCGGGCACGGCTTCGAGATTGCCGCGCCAGTTCTTGGAGATCAGGCCTTCCCAGATCGAGGAGAAGAACACGCGTTCGCCGACATTGGACTGCTCGCGCAGCACGTCGAGCACGTTCGAATTGGTGACCTTCTGCACGGCGATCGTCACCGACGGACGGTTGTCGCCTTGCGCGATGGCAAAGCGCGGCAGCAGCAGGGCGCCGGCGGCCGCGCCGCCGGACTTCAGGATGGTGCGACGGGTGAATTTACTCATGGCGGTAAGCCCTGCCCTCTGGTGATTTCAGTTATTCGGCGAGACCGAGCGCGGCGAGATGGGCTGCGCCGGCGCGGACGTCGTCGTGGTTGCGGAGTTCGAGGATCAGGCGCGGGTTGGAATTCAGCCGGCCAAGGGCGCGGAACACGGCGAACCAGGGGATGTTGCCTTCGCCCGGCGCCCAGTGCCGATCGGCAAAGCCGTCGCTGTCCTGCAGATGCACATGCGTCAGCATGTCGCCGGCGGTCTCGACATAGTAATCGACCGGCGGCGCCCCGGTGGAGATGTGGGCGTAATTGGCGTGCCCGGTGTCGAGCGAGACGCGGACCTTGGCACTTTCGAGCGCCTTGGCGAGACGGACGCGGTCGCGCGGATCCTTGTCCTCGATGTTCTCGATGACGATCTCGCAGCCGATGGTTTCGGCGCGCGCGATCACCTCGGCGAGCGTCGCCTTGACGCGTTCGACGAGATTGCCGCGGTTGTCAGGATAGAGATCGAGATTGTTGTGGTCCCAGGTCGTGAATGGCGAGTGGATCACCATCTGCGTGGCGCCGAGGAACTCGGCGGCATCGAGGCCCTGCAGCAGGCGCTTGGTCACCGCCTGGCGGATCATGGGATCGTGACTGTCGATTTTGAAGCCCCAGAACGGGCCGTGGATGCCGAGCCGACCGGTATGGCCGGACAGCATCTGCTTGATTTCGCCGGCGGTGCTGCGCCAGTCGCTGTCAAGCAGATCGGCGCGGAAGAAGTCCTGGATTTCGAGATCGCGCTGCCGCTCGAGAAGCCAGTCGCGATGCGCAGGGATCGATTTGATGGACAATGCGGCGCCCAGCACCGGCTTCGACATGGCTTGCTCCTTGGCCGTCAGCGATGACGGGAGCAGCGCTAGACCAGTTCAATGACAGGCCCGTGAAACCGAGGTTTCTCAGTGTCGGACAGATGTGGACATCGTGTCGACCGCGCCTTGCGGATCCCACGACCGCGATCGGAAGGCCGATGCCGAACCAACACATGGCAAGCGATATCTGTGTCCGTAGTGACCCGGAATGGAATCCTAACCTGCCTTCGCGTACATCGCGGGACATCGATCGGCGGCCACTTCCACGGGCATCACCCTCTGATCGCGCGACATGGGGTTGGGGGACCACATGGGGCGGGGGATCTAAGGCTGGGGCAAGGTGACGAGGTCCGGACTCCTAGGCACTCCGGACCTCGAAGCTTTTCTGAACTGACGCGACTTCGCGCCGTCCGGCTGGGGCATCCGGGCGGCGCGTTGTCGTTTCGGCCTCGTCTTAACGAGACGATCGTCGGGCTCAGCGCGTCTGCGGCTCCAGAGTCACCGTGCAGTCGCCCTGCCCTTGCGTTGCCACCACGATATTGCCCGCGGGCGCGCCGAGAGCGATCGGTGCGGACGCGCCGCCACCAGGCATCTGGACGATCACGCTCATGGTATCGTTGCGCGCGGTCGAGCCGACGGTTGACGGTTCAGCCTGGGCAACTTGGCCTGACGCGTCACGCCGCATGATCTGACAGTTCACGTTATTGCTCGCCGCGGGGCCGGCAGCTGCCATACTCGACGAGGGAGCACTGCCGCCCATTTGCGCCCGGGCGCGGGAGGGATCGCGCGGCACCTGGCTGACGATGCGGTGCGTGCGCGGCTCCACGATGACGACGTCGTCATCCGTGGCAAAATACTCGTAGTCCCGATATTCCGGCTCGATCGACACGATTTCGGGCGGAAGCCGGTAGAGACGGACGCGCGACGGGATCGTCTCGCCGACGCGGATCGAGATGTTCAGATTGCGCTCCGGCTGGGCCAGGCGTGCCCGGCTCACCGTTTCGGAGATCCGCACCTGCTTCTCGGGCGTCATCTGGGCCTGCTGATTGACCTGCGTGTTGGTCTGGGTGGTTTGATTGGCTTGATTGGTCTGCGTGCCCGAGGTGCCAGGCGCGGTCTGCGCGTTGTTAGTCGGCGCCGTCCGGTTCGTATCGGTCGCGGTGGCCGGCCGGTTGTTCTGTTGCGCCGGCTGCTGCTGCTCGGCGGCGTTGCGCGGAGGCTGCGTCTGATTGCGCTCGTTCTGGTTGGCTGCAGCGCCTGTCCGCTCGTTCTGCTGGCTGGCGGGACCGGTCTTTGATTTCTCAGTCTCGGCCGTTGATTTCTGCGGCGCAGACTTGTCCTGCTTCGTCTCCGCGCTGCTCTTACCGCTGTCGCGGCCCGGTTTCGCAGTCTCGGCCTCGCGGTTGCGATCGCGCGCAGGCTCGCGGGATTCTTGTGCCTGGTCCTTCACCTTCGGCTGATTGCGCTCGGAAGCCGTGGCCGGTTGACGCTTGTCCTCGTTCGCCTCGTGCTTGGCTGCGCCGCCCTTCTCCTCGCGGCCGGCGCCCTGCAGTCGCTCCTGGGCGCCCTGCGCGCGCTCCTGACCACGTTCCTGAGCTGCTGCCCCACCGTGCTGGGGCGCGGCACCTTTCGCCGGTTCCTCGGTCCGTTTCGGCTCGTCTCTGCGCTCGCCGGGCGCCTGGGCATAGGCGATGCCGGACGCGAGCATGAGCCCGATGGCCGCAGTCGATAACATCAAGTGTTGACGCATGGTCCCTCTCCTCGACAATTCGTAACGACAGACGCGAACGTTCTGTCGCTCCGAATGTTCCTGAGGGGGAACGCCAGTCACTTCCCTGGCCGAGGATCAGATCGGGCTCACATTGCGTCTTTCAGAGCGAGCCGCGCCGTGAACGTCACGCTGATCTTGCCGACCAGCGCCATTCCCTCGACTTCGGCGCCACCTGGGTAGTAGTCACCGGAGAAACCGCAGGTCACCTCCCTGCCCCCGAAGACGAGGGTCTTGCCGACAGCTTCCGTGTGCTGGTTGACGATCATGTCGCCGCGCCACTTGCCGTTCCGAAAGGTGTAGCTGCCGGTGTAGTAGAAATAGCTGTCGCCGCCCATGATGCGTCCGTCGCAGAGCACGACCACGCCCCTGGCCTGGCCGCGCTTGCCGTCCCGCATCTCGATGTCGAAGATGTAGAGGCCATTGACGACCTTGGCCTCCGCTTCTGCCTCGCTGCCAGCAGGCATCCGATCATCCCCCATCGATCCCGCGGCCCCGATCAGTTCGGCACGTTCCGCTCGAGATCCTCGAGCCATGCCGCCGCGCTCGAATCCGATGGCGCCCGCCAGTCGCCGCGGGGCGACAGCGAGCCGCCCGCCGAGACTTTCGGGCCGTTCGGCATCGCCGACCGCTTGAACTGGCTGAAGGCGAAGAAGCGGCGCAGGAACACTTCGAGCCAGCGGCGGATCTCCTTGAGGTCGTAAGCCCTGCGCCGATCGTTCGGGAAGGCCGGCGGCCATTCACCCTTGGCAACGTCTTTCCACGCCTGCAGCGCCATGAAGGCAATCTTGGAGGGGCGCATGCCGAAACGCAGCGTGTAGAACAGGTTGAAATCCTGCAGCTCGTACGGCCCGACCGAGGCTTCCGTGCTCTGCGGCTTCTGGCCGGGCTCCACCGGCACCAGCTCGGGCGAGATCTCGGCGGACAGGATCGCGCCAAGCGTGCGGTTGACGTCGTCGCTGAACTGCTTCGACGAGATCACCCAGCGGATCAGGTGCTGGATCAGCGTCTTCGGCACGCCGGCGTTGACGTTGTAATGCGCCATCTGGTCGCCGACGCCATAGGTGCACCAACCGAGCGCGAGCTCGGAGAGATCACCGGTTCCGATCACGATGCCGCCGTGATGGTTGGCGAGCCGGAACAAATAATCCGTGCGCAGGCCTGCCTGCACGTTCTCGAAGGTGACGTCGTAGACCTTCTCGCCCTTGCCGAAGGGATGGCCGATATCCTTCAGCATCTGCGTCGCGGTGGTGCGGATGTCGAGCTCCTGCCAGCTCGTGTGCAGCGCCTGCATCAGCGCCAGCGCGTGGGTCTTGCTCTCGCTGCCGGTGGCGAAGCCCGGCATGGTGTAGGCCAGGATGTTCTCGCGCGGCAGGCCGAGCAGGTCGACTGCCTTGGCGGCGACGATCAGGGCATGGGTGGAATCGAGTCCTCCCGAGACGCCGATCACGACGCGCTTGGTGCCCGTGGCGCGCATGCGCTGCACGAGGCCGGCGACCTGGATGTTGTAGGCCTCGTAGCAATCCTGCTCGAGCAGGCTTTCGTCGCTCGGCACGAAGGGGAAGCGCTCGACCTTTCGCAGGAATCCGATATCCGCGGATGGCGGCTTCAGCGCGAACGTCACCTTGCGATAGAACGCCTCGCGCTGCCGCCGGTTGTCGTCGAACGTGCCCATCAGCGCGCGTTCCTGCCGCAGCAGATCAAGATCGACGTCGGCCAGCGTGATCTGGCCGCCCTGGCGGAATCGCTCGCCCTCGGCCAGCAGCACGCCGTTCTCGTAGATCGAGGTCTGGCCGTCCCAGGACAGATCGGTGGTCGATTCTCCGGCTCCCGCGGCGGAATAGACGTAGGCTGCGAGGCAGCGCGCCGATGTCGATTGGCAAAGCAGCGCGCGCGAACGTGCACGGCCGATCGTGATCGGGCTGCCCGAGAGATTGATCAGCACGCTCGCACCCGCCAACGCGAGCTCCGAGGCCGGCGTCACCGGGATCCACATGTCCTCGCAGATCTCGACGCCGATGGTGAGGCCCGGCACGTCCTCGGCCGAAAACAACAGGTCGACGCCGAACGGCGCATGCAGCCCGCCGAAGGCGATCGTTTCTCCGGCGATGCCGGCGCCGGAGGCGAAATGCCGGCCCTCGTAGAATTCGCGGTAGGTCGGCAGGTAGCTTTTCGGCACTACGCCGAGAACGCTGCCGCGATGAATGACGACGGCGCAATTGTAGATGCGAAGACCAAAGCGCAGCGGCGCGCCGACGATCAGGACCGGCATCAGTGCCGCGGAGGCTTCGACGAGGCCCACGAGGCCGCGCTCGACGGCATCGAGCAGCGGATCCTGCTTGACCAGATCTTCGATCGCATAGCCGGACAGGCACAGCTCGGGAAACACGGCGACCGCGACCGATTGCTCGTGGCAGGCATTGGCCGCCGCCAGTACCGCCTTGGCATTGGCCGAGGGATCGGCGACATGGGACGTGGTGACACAGGCCGCCACGCGCGCAAATCCGTGGGCGTAGATCGAGTGGAAAGTCATCGAGCGCAGTACCCTTGATCTCTTCGCTGCCGAAGCCGTCAGCTCCGGACCATATGTAGCCCATCGGCCCGGTCCCGTGCAGGCCATCCGCCGTCATGCATAACGGATTTGCAGGGCCGCCGGTTCGGTGCCTGGCCAGCTCAGGCGCTGCGGGCCAGCACGCCCGACAGATCGTCGTGCAGCCATTGGGCGATCCGCGGCCAGGCATGGGCGTGGGTGCGCGCCCCCATGAACAGGCCGAGGTGATTGCTCGGCTCGGAGGCGGCTGCAATGAAGGCCGGCGGCGTGCCGACCAGCTTGGCGGTGGCGAGCGCCTGCACGGCCGGCACGACATCGTCGTCGAGCCCGGCCAGCAGGAAGACCGGCGCCTTGACGACCTTCAGATCCACCGTGCGGCCGAGCGCCACGAAACTGCAGGCGGCGATCTGGTTCTCCCGGAAGATCCGGTTGACGATCTCCAGATAATACTTGCCCGGCAGATCGAGCGTCTCCGCATTCCAGCGCTCAAAGCGCGCGAGCAGCGCCGCGCCCTCCTCGTCCGACAGGTCTGTCTGCAAGGACGCGACGATATCATCGCGGTTTGGCGCCTTGGACCACAAGCGGAGCATCTCCCCGCCGCTGACATTGCCGCCACCGCGCGCGACGAGCTGGTCGTAGACCATCTCCGGCGCGTTGCGGGTGAGCTGGCGCAACGAGGACTCGATCGACAGATCGACGGGAGCGCCGACCAGCACCAGCCGCCGTACCTTGGCCGGAAAGCGCGCCGCATAGAGCAGCGACAGCCAACCACCCTGGCACAGGCCGACCAGATCGACCGGCGCGCCGATCTCGTCGACGGCGACGTTGAGATCGCTGAGATAGCTGTCGATCGAGAGATAACGCATGCTGGGGGTCGCTGACCGCCAATCGGTGAGATAGACCCGGTCGATGCCGCCGCCTTGCAGAGACTGCACAACGCTGTGGCCGGGCGCGAAATCGGCGATCAGGGCCCGATGCAGCGCATAGGGCGCGCAGACCAGCACCGGCTGGCCCGACCGGGTCCGCGAGCAATCGCGCAGGCGCATCGTCCCAAGCTCCAGCGCAACGCGGTTCGGCGTCGTCCACGGCAGGTTGCTCTCGTCCTGCTCGGCCCGGCCGCGCTCGACCCACCAGAAGCAAGCATCCATGGCGAGCCGCGCCGCCGTAAAAGGCCATAGCAGCGGCTCGTCGGGAGCATGACCCGGTCCACCCGGCCGTTTATCGGACTTGTCCACCATGACGTCCCCAGAGTCCTTACAGAAACGCCTCGAGGCTGACGACGGAAATGCCGAGGTCGCGAAAACTCCGATGCGTCGCAGCGATCGAGCCGTCGAGATCGATGCCGCGACAGGCGTCCTCGATGACGGCCACCTCCAATCCCGCCTTGCACGCATCCTCCGCCGAGAAGCGGACGCAGAAGTCCAGCGCGAGACCGGCGACAAAGACGGTCTTCAGCTCGCGTTCGCGCAAATACCCGAGCAGGCCCGTCGCCGTCCGATGGTCGTTCTCGAACAATGCCGAATAGGAATCGATGCCGCGGCGAAAGCCCTTGCGCACCACGAGGCTCGCCCGGGCGACATCGAGATCGCGATGGAATTCGGCGCCGGAGGTGCCCTGGACGCAATGCGCCGGCCAGAGCACCTGGGTGCCGTAGTCCAGCTCGATGGTCTGGAACGGCTGCTTGCCCGCATGGTTCGACGCGAACGAGACGTGGTCGCGCGGATGCCAGTCCTGGGTCAGCACCACATTGGCGAACTTTTGGGCGATGCGGTTGATGGCGGGGACGACCTTCTCGCCGCCGGGAACGGCGAGCGCTCCGCCGGTGCAGAAGTCGTTCTGCACGTCGATCGCCAGCAGCACGTCGTGGTCGGAAATCTTCATCGCCAGTCCCATTCGATGGACCTCCGGCGCGCCGGCGCCGGACAAGCCACCTCAGTGTCGGTCTTCCCGCGCAGCTTCGCAACCGCCGACACCGTGCGAAGCCCTGCGCGAATTGGTGACCGGATGGCCGCCAGGATGCAACGGTTTGCCCCCGTGCGTGTTGACTAGGCGCACCCAAGGGCGGATTCTCGCACCGTTCGCGACGGGCGGATCGGGGCGAAGGAGCGGAGGACAGGGTTGCTGCGCCGGAAGGCAGCGGCAGCCGCGAGGCCATGAATATCGGCAAGACAGGACAGATTCTTCTCGCCGATATCGGCGGCACCAACGCGCGCTTCGCGCTGAGCCGGAGCGAATCGGGCCAAGGCGGCCTCGAAGAGATCGGACCGATCGAATATGTGAAGGTCGCCGACTTCCCGACCGTCCGGGAAGCCATCGCCGACGTCCTGGCGCGCCGGTCCGGCGGCGAGCAGCCGCAACGGGCGGTGCTGGCGGTCGCCGGTCCCGTCACCAACAACCGCTGCGTCATGACGAACAGTCCCTGGGTCATCGACGGTAACGAGCTGCAACCGGCGCTGGGCTTCGACAGCGTCCATGTGCTCAACGACTTCGAGGTGGTCGCCTGGTCCCTGCCCGCCTTGCAGCCTGCCGATCTGATTCCGCTCGGCGGACAGGACGGCCTGCCCGGCGAGCCGCTGCTGGTGGTCGGCCCCGGAACCGGCTTTGGCGTCTCCTGCCTGGTCGAACGCCATGGCGCGCGACTGGCCGTCGTCACCGAAGCCGGGCACGCGACCCTGCCGGCGGAGAACGAGCGCGAGGAACGCGTGATCGCGTGCTTGCGCAGGCGCCTCGGCCACGTCTCGATCGAGCGTGGCGCGCTCTCGGGTTCCGGACTGCAAAACCTCTACGAAGCCTTGGCTGAGATTGACGGCGCTCAGGTTCCGCATCGCGACGCCGCCGCCATCACCAAGGCGGCGCTGGAGGGCAGTTGTCCGGTCAGCCGTGCAACGTTGGAGATGTTCTGCGCCATTCTCGGCTCCGTTGCCGGCAATCTCGCGGTGACATTCGGTGCCCGCGGCGGCGTCTATATCGCCGGCGGAATCGTGCCTCGCTTTCGCGAATTCCTGATGGCCTCCGCATTCCGAGACCGGTTCGAAGCCAAGGGCCGGTTCCAGGATTATCTGCGCAATATCCCGACCAGGCTCGTGATCAAGCCTGATGCGAGCTTCGTCGGCCTCAAGATGTTTGCCGACCACAACGTGGATTGAGACGCGGCCGTTCGCCGCTCGCGGGTTCCACAATTCACCGCTGATTTGCAATGGGCCCGGTTCCATGTGTCAACGTGCTTGCCTGCATGTTCCCGATGAGAAACAATCACACCGTGTGTGGCGTAGTTGCGGGGGCGTAGCATGCGTAAGCAAGATTTGGGTTTCGACTATCACCGCTATCACCGTCTGCTGAGCGAGGCGGATGACGAGGCCAAGCGGCTGGCGTTGATCGACCTCCTGATCGAGGAAAAGGCGCGAGACCGGCTGGCCGCCCAGCGCGCGTCGGACCGCGCGGCCATGACCGCCCATACCATTGCCACGGTGCTGAAGAACGGCCGCAACTGAGGCTTGCACTCCGCTCGTGGCGGTGCGAACGCGGGAGTCCTTTGCGAACTCGTTAACGACGCCTCGCAATCTCACGTCAAACTTTTTGCTCTAAGAGCTCCCTCACCTGATGCAATTCAGGATCAACAACAGGGGGAATGACCATGAGCATGATTTCGCTGGCCGCTATGCCGGCCGGCGCCGAAACGCGTTCCGCCGATTCATCCTTCAAGACCATCTTGCTGTTCTGCTGCGCGGGCCTTGTCGCCTCGTTCGGCCTGATGGCGTCCGGCATCGACCTCGGCGCCGGCCTGATCTGAGACTGCGATAGCCTCTGTCGCCAGATGGCCGCCCCTATCGGGCGGCCATCTTCGTTTCAGTGCGGCGCCTCGACTGCGCCTTCCGGAAACATCGAATCGATCATCGCCTTGAGCTGGTCCATTGCGATCGGCTTGCGCAGGATCGGCCGGCGCCGGAGCAAGGACGGCAGCAATTCCGGCCCATAGCCGGTGGCGAACAGAAACGGCTTTCCGCGGCGTTCGATCAAGTCAGCGACGGGATCGACGTAGACGCCCATGAGGTTGATGTCGAGGATGGCCAGATCATATTGCGCGGTCATGGCGAACGCGCTGGCGTCCCGAACATTATCCGCTTCCGCGACGACGTGATGGCCGAGTTCCACCACCATGTCGGCGATCATCATCCGGATCAACGCCTCGTCTTCGACCAGGAAAACGGAGAGTCCGTCCGCCATATCAACCCCGCAGTCAGCTTGCGAAGATGATCATACCTCAAATTTCGAGAGGATTCACGAATTCGTAGCGGGCTCCGTTAATTCAGACGCGCCTGATCCGATTCAACTTGATCAATCCAATCCGCGCTCGTGGCTCAGACGCACCATCTCCTGGATGAAGACCTGTTTCTGCTTGTCATCGAGGCTTGAATAAAGGGGCTCGGCGGCATCGGCGACATTGCGCTGGTCGGCAGCGCGGTCGATCAGGAACTGCGCCTCGTTGCGCATCTGCTCGATAATGTCGTCGGGCGGGTCTCGCTTGGCGCGCGCAACCCGCAAGTTGAGCCGCTCTGCACCATTATGCCCCAAGTAGTGCATCGCGCTGGAGAAGCCGTACCAGTGCTTCTCCTGATCGGGCGTGAGGTTCAGCTCGGTCTTGATCCGCTCGATATAGGCATCGCTGTTGGCAACGATCTGCTCGGCGGTCTGCTGCGGCGCGCCGGGCTGGGTGAGGACGGTGACGTCCCTGCTGTCCTTGCCCTGCGCTGCGTTCTTCGCCTCCTTGGTGGCCTTGGCACCCTTGCCCGCCTTGTTGGCGCTCTTGGCGTCCTTGTCCTTGGCCGCGCTTGGCTGCTTGGCGTCCTTGCCGGATTCCTTGGCGGCCGGCGGCGGCGGATTGCCGCCATTGTTGTTGCCGACGCCGAGCACGCCGGTGAAGACGCCGACCACGCCGCCGATCGCGCCGCCGAGCACGCCACCGACCGGGCCTGCCGCCTTGTTTCCGGCCGCCGCGCCTTCCTGCACGCCTTTGACCAGGCCTTGAGCATTGGCCACTGCGGCGGCACCGAGCAGCAACGCAAGCACGGCCCCGAGCGCGAAACATCGCCGCATGTGAAGCCGCGCTGACGGCGCCGGGTTGATCATTCTCGTCTCCATCGTCGATCTGACTGACCTGTTGGGCGTTGAGCCCCTGCCCGCCGCAACTCTATCGTTTCCGCCGCTTCGTGGTCCAGACGCCGCCGATCGCTGTCCACGCCCGAAAAGTCTTTCGCGCGAAGCGGTTATGCAGGCTTATTCGGAACTGCGGCGTAATTGCGCACGGAGCGTTCCCGACCGGCTCGCGCGAAGTGTGCGTCGCAAAAACAGGCAAGCGCCCGCACGGCTGCCCACGCCACGGGACGCAACATTAGTTCTATGCGCGAGCCGTTCGGTTTTCTCGACAGACGCGATCAATCATGATCTGATCGCGCTACCAATTCGCTGCGGCCTTCGCGAATTGCTCATGGAGGCCGACGGCATCAATAAGAAAATCGAACAACAGGAACTCGGAAAAGAAGTCGTAGAGGAAACTCCAACAACAACACCCAAGCGAGGAAACGAGATGTCACGCAAGGCACTGACGCGACGTCAATTTGTGGCTGCCACTGCATTGTCCTCCACGGCGCTGATCACGGCGCCCTATGTCCGCGGCGCTTACGCCGCCGGCAAGCTCTCGATCGGCTTCTGGGACCATTGGGTGCCCGGCGCCAACAAGGCCTCGACCGACCTCGTCAATGAATGGGCGGCGAAGGAGAAGGTCGAGGTCACGATCGACTACATCCCAAGTCAGGGCAACAAGAACCTGCTCACCATTGCCGCCGAAGCGCAGGCGAAGTCGGGCCACGACATTTTCGCCATGCCAACGTGGTGGGCCCACGCCAATGCCGAGCAGTTGGAAAACGTCAGCGACATCATGGGACCGATCATCGCCGAGAATGGCGAGGTCAACGGCACCGCCAAATATCTCGGCACGGTCGGGACCAAATGGCTTGGAGTCCCGGCCTGCGTCGGCAGTCAAATCAAGGGCCCCTGCTCCCGCATCGATCTGATGAAGAAGCATGCCGGCATCGACGTGCAGGCGATGTATCCGGCCGGTTCTGAACCAAAAGCGGATGACTGGACGCTCGAAACATTCCTGAAGGCTGCCGAAGCCTGTCACAAGGCGGGCTTCCCGTTCGGCATCGGCCTCGGCGAGACCACCGACAACGTCGATACCGCGGGCGCGATCTTCCTGTCGTTCGGCGCCCAGCTCGTCGACGCTAAGGGCAATCTCACCGTCAAGACCGATGCGGTTCGTCAGGCCCTCGACTTCTACAAGAAGCTGATCAACTTCCTGCCGCCCGACGTCGCAGCCTGGGATGACGCATCCAACAACAAATGGCTGGTCTCCGGCAGGGGGGCGATGATCATGAACCCGCCGAGCGCCTGGGCCGTTGCCAAGCGCGATGCGCCGCAGGTTGCAGAGCAATGCTGGACCCACGGCTTCCCGGCCGGACCCAAGGGGCGTTTTGCTCCCTACCTGCCGTACTTCTGGAGCATATGGAATTTCTCCAAGAACAAGGAGGCGGCGAAGAGCCTCCTGGTCCATTTGTCGAAGCCGGCAGCCATCGAGAAGATGGTGGTGGCCAGCGGCGGCTACGATCTGCCCGCCTATGACAAGCTGACGACGTTGAAGGTTTGGCAGGAGGAAGGGCCGCCGAAAGGCACGCTCTATCACTATCCGAACCCCTATAAGCATCAGACGCTGTCGATTGCGGCCTCGCCGGCGCCGCCGAAGATTGCACAGCAAATCTACGCGCAGGCCACGCTGACCAAGATGTGTCTGCGCTATCATCAGGGTGAAGCGATGGAAAAGACGCTCGCCTGGGCCGAAGGCGAGTGCGAAGGCTTCATGCGGAGCTGAGACGGCGAGGCGTCGCCGCAAGCGGCCGCGAGCCGTCTTGCGGCGACCCTCCTCCCGCCTCGGCGCAAGCCGAGAACGCTCCGAAATCGAGCTCTTGAATTAAACCGCGCGAGGAAAATGCATCATGGCGGATGTCGCATTGCAGCCGGACAGGGTTGGCGCAGCGCAACCGGCG
The DNA here is from genome assembly GCF_045571495.1 of Bradyrhizobium centrosematis. Classification (NCBI taxonomy): domain Bacteria; kingdom Pseudomonadati; phylum Pseudomonadota; class Alphaproteobacteria; order Hyphomicrobiales; family Nitrobacteraceae; genus Bradyrhizobium; species Bradyrhizobium centrosematis. The sequence continues at coordinate 3,891,710 of NZ_CP120703.1, read as the reverse complement.
CGAAAACGCTCCAGTCTGCAGAAGGCGCTCAAGCGCAAATCCACCGCCGCGTTCCTGATGACGCTACCGCTGATCATCCTGATCGCACTTCTGGTGATCTATCCCGCGTTCTATTCGCTTCACCTGGCGACCCTCAACAAGTCGATGCAGAGATTCATCGGTCTCGGCAACTTTGAATTCCTGTTCAAGCGCGACACTTTCTGGCTGGTGGTCAAGCAATCGTGCATCTTCGCGATCACAGCCGTGCTGTTCAAGGCGCTGATCGGGTTCATCGTCGCGCACTTCGTCCACAACATTCCCGCCAAGGGTCAGCGCAAATGGCGCGGCATGCTGCTGGTGCCCTGGGTGATCCCGCCCGCCATGAGCACGCTGGCCTGGCTGTGGCTGTTCGATCCGTCCTACAGTGCATTCAACTATACGCTGTCATTCTTCGGAATCGGCCCGATCCCGTGGACCGGCGATGCGGCCTGGGCGCGCTTCTCCGTCATTCTGGTCAACGTCTGGTACGGCGCGCCGTTCTTCATGATCATGTATCTGGCCTCCCTGAAATCGGTGCCCGATCAGCTCTATGAAGCGGCAGCGATCGACGGCGCCAATTGGTGGCAACGGATCTGGTACGTGACGCTGCCGATGATGCGCAACATCATCGCGATCACGACGCTGTTCTCGCTGATCGTCACCTTTGCCAATTTCGACATCGTACGCATCCTGACCGCCGGCGGCCCTCTCGACCACACCCACATCTTCGCCACCTGGGCCTTCAGGATCGGCATCGAAGGGAGCGACATTCCGCTCGGTGCCAGCGTCTCCCTGTTCATGGTGCCAATCCTGGCGATCGCAGCGATATTCATCCTGCGGGATGTCAACAAGCGCGGGAACGAAGCCTGATGAGCTCAGTCACGATCGACAAGGCCGCGCCGACCCGCACGGTCAAGTATGGAAGCATGAGCCGCGACCGCAAATGGGCGCTGCGATGGTCGTATTTCTTTCTGACCCTGTTTGCGGTCTTCTCGCTGCTTCCGCCCATTTACATGCTGATCACCTCGCTGAAGAGCAGCGCCGAGATCTCGGCGGCGACCAATCCATGGTGGGTTTTCCAGCCCACGCTGGAAAACTATATCGGGCTGCTGACGTCAAACCAGTTCTTGCGGTTCTTCTGGAATTCCGCGCTGGTCTCGATCTTCGTGGTCACCATTACGATGCTGATCAGCGTGCCTGCGGCATTTGCCCTTGCGCGGATGCGGTTCTGGGGTTCGGCCACGCTGGCGACCGGCGTGTTCCTGACCTATCTGATCCCGGACAGCCTGTTGTTCATTCCGCTGTTCAAGGTGTTTGCGCTGTTCGGCGACTGGACGGGCATCCAGCTCATCAACCGCTGGTACGTGCTGCTCTTCATCTATCCGACCCTGACGGTGCCGTTCTGCACCTGGATCATGATCGGCTACTTCGCCTCGATCCCCAAGGAGCTCGACGAGGCCGCCATCATCGATGGAGCATCCTGGTTCCAGACACTGACCCGGATCTTCATTCCGGTGGCGCTGCCGGGGCTGATCGCCGCGACCATCTTCGCCTTTACCGTGTCCTGGGCGCAATTCCTCTATCCGCTCGTGTTCACCACGTCCACGGACCAACTTGTGCTACCGGTCGGCATCATCACCACGCTGATCAAGGGCGACGTCTTCAACTGGGGACAGATCATGACCGGCGCGCTGCTCGGCGCGGCGCCGCCGCTGATCATCTACGCCTTCCTGATGGACTACTACATTGCCGGCCTGACCGCCGGCGCGACAAAGGGTTGATGACGAGGAGCTGAAGTTCGATGGCTGACGTTGCTTTGCGGAAGGTAGTCAAGCGTTACGACGATGTCGAAGCCGTGCGCGGCATCGACCTCGACATCGCCGACCACGAGTTCATCGTGCTGGTCGGCCCCTCCGGCTGCGGCAAGTCGACGACGCTGCGGATGATCGCAGGCCTCGAGGACATCAGCGACGGCGACATCATGATCGGCGGCGACGTCGTCAACGACGTGCCGCCGAAGGACCGCGACATCGCGATGGTGTTCCAGAACTACGCGCTCTATCCGCACATGACGGTCGCGGAGAACATGTCGTTCGGACTGCGTCTGAAGCACTATCCCAAGGCCGAGATCAAGGCGCGGGTGACGGAAGCCGCCCGCCTGCTCGACATCACCGACCTGATCGACCGCAAGCCGAAGCAGCTCTCCGGCGGCCAGCGCCAGCGCGTCGCCATGGGCCGGGCCATCGTGCGCAACCCAAAAGTCTTTTTGTTCGACGAGCCGCTGTCCAATCTCGACGCGAAACTCCGCGTGCAGATGCGGATCGAGATCAAGAAGGTGCATCAGAAGGTGCGCACCACCACGGTCTACGTCACCCACGACCAGGTCGAGGCGATGACCCTGGCCGACCGGGTCGTGGTGATGAACAAGGGGCGCATCGAGCAGATCGGCACGCCGAACGAGCTCTATCACAAGCCGGCAACGCGCTTCGTCGCCGGCTTCATCGGCTCGCCCGCGATGAACTTCATCCCGTGCCGGCTCGAGGATGTCGGCGGCACGCTGCAGATCCGCCTCACCGACCGCATCGCCTTCGCGCTGCCGCCGGCCCGTGCCGCGCGCTACAACGCGCTGCCGCGCACCGACAAGCTGCTGCTCGGCATCCGCCCCGAGCATCTCACCGAGTCGCACGCGCATCTGGAGCCCGGCGTCGAGACCTTCGACACCGTGCTCGACGTCACCGAACCGATGGGAATGGAGACGCTGGTCTATTTCGGGCTCGACGGCACGCCGGTCTGCGGCCGCGTCAATCCCAATGCCGGCGCCAAGGACGGGGCACCCATGCGTTTGGCGATGGACCTCAACAATATGCACCTGCTAAACGAGGCGACCGGCGTCGTGTTGTGATGCCGGTCCAAGAAACTCGTGCAGGAAGGGGACGATGGCGACCAACAAGAAGAAGATTTTCGTTACGCAGACTTTGTCGCCAGCGGCACGCGCCCTCCTCACCCAGCGGGAAGATATCGAGCTCGTCGAATTTTCCAACCTGATCTCGGCCAGGGACTTCGAGGCGCTGCTGAAGAGCCATGCCCCGGTCCACGGCGTTGCGCTCGGCGCCACCGCCTTCGGCGAGACCGAGCTCGAGGCGGCCCGCGATATGAAAGTGGTGACGCGGATCGGCGTGGGCTACGACGCCGTCGACGTGCCCGCCCTCTCCCGCCGCAAAGTGCCGCTGATGGTCGCGGGCAGCGCCAACTCACCCTCGGTTGCCGAACAGGCGCTGTTCATGATGCTGACGTTGGCGAAACGGGCCAATGAACTGCACGCCTGCGTCAAGGACGGCAAATGGGCCGACCGGCTCGGCATGCTGCCGTTCGACCTCTACGGCAAGACCGTGCTGATCATCGGCTTCGGCCGCATCGGCAGCCGCACCGCCAAGCGGTGCCTGGCGATGGAAATGAACGTGCAGGTCTACGATCCCTACAAGCCGGCCGCCGAGATCAAGGCCGCCGGCTGCGAACCCGTCGCCGACCTCGATGCGGCGCTGCCGAACGCCGATTTCGTCACCATTCACTGCCCGAAGACCCCGGAGACGGTCGGCCTATTCGATGCGGCGCGGATCAGCCGGATGAAGCCGAAATCCTATCTCATCAACACCGCCCGCGGCGGCATCGTGAAGGAAGCCGCGCTCTACGACGCCCTGGTCTCGGGCAAGCTCGCCGGCGCCGGCATCGACGTGTTCGAGGTGGAGCCGCCGCCGGTCAGCAACGCGTTGTTCGCCCTGCCCAACGTCATCATCGCCCCGCATGTCGCCGGCGTCACGGTTGAGGCGGTCCAGCGCATGAGCGAGCAGACCGCGCGCAACATCCTGAGTGTGCTGGACGGCGATCCGATCCGGCAGAACGTCATCAATCAGGACGTGCTGGCCTGAACGGGCCAAAGGCGGGCGGAGACATCCGCCGCCTTCGGATGGCCAGAATGCGTCCCATTTTGGTGCAGATCTGGCCCCAACTCAGCCTTAATCAAACGCGCGTAATGTTCCCGGCCGCGGCGGCAGTGGGACAGACTTGCCGGCCGCGTCGAGCTGGAGGATGGACCTTGGCAGAGATCGACCCGACCGACCACGCGCTGGCGACCATCGCCAGTATCCTGGAGCACCCCGAGCCCGTCCTCGTCGTTCGCCAGACCGAGACCGAAATCGTGGTCGCCGGAGAGCGTGAGCACGTTGCTTCCGACGAGGCACCGGTCATCGACGAGCAGCCGGTGGTCGACGAGCATCCCGTGGTCGAGGAGCAGCCGCTGGTGCCGGAGCACACCGATGCCGACGGCTACAGCAAGGTCGGGCCCGGGCCGATGGTGGCGATCCGTCTCAAATGGACGGTCCATCGCGGCGATGACGACCAGTATTACGTCCACGAGACCATCGGCGAACAATCCGCACCCGTGGTCAGCGGCCCCATGACCAGCGAGGCTGCGGTGCATTTCGTCGATGCCCAGGAGCACGAGGCGCATCGGCGCTTCGAGCTGCTGCGCAGCGAGATCGCCGGCCGCAGCTCGCTCGCTGATTACGAGCGCAAGGGCGAAGCATAAGGCAGCTGGCTTTCAGACCAGGTCTCGCTTCACCTCTCCCGTAGGGAGAGGTCGGAGCGCATCGAAGATGCGATCCGGGTGAGGGGCTAAGGTCTTACTGTGCGTTGCGGCCCCTCACCCGGATTGCGCTGGACGATGCTTCGCATCGCCAGGGCAATCCGACCTCTCCCCGTTGGGGAGAGGTAAACGGCGAGCTCCTATTTTCTTCCCAGATAATCCTTCTTCACCAGCTCGACGCCTGCGTGCCGCAACAGGTCGTAGGACGTCGTGACGTGAAAGAAGAACTGCGGGACGCTGAACGTCAGCAGTAGCGTCCGCCCGGTGAAGGGCAGCTCGGTCCCGTTCTTCAGCTTGAAGAAGACATTGCGCTCCGCCGCCGCGTCGATATCCGCACGCGGCAGGCTTTCGATGAACTCGATCGAGGTCGCGATGCGCGCCTGGAGCCCGGCCATGTCGTGCTCCAGCGCCGGCAGCGCCACCGGCTCGCACTCCGCCAGCAAGGCCGGGGCGACCACGGCATGCCGACAGGCCTCGCCGACCTGCTGCGCCAGGTCATACATGTTCGGCGCGAGGCGCATTCCGAGCAGGACCGCAGGATTGAACTTGCGGACCTCGGCATAAGCGACGCCCTTGTCGAGAAGGACCGACAGATTACGCAAGTACGGCACGAAGAGGCCTACCGAGGCCTCGTACATCGAGATCGTCACGTCGAGAGTCCATTCAATTCCGCCTCGCCAACGACGGGCATCTGGTCTAAATCCACGTCCGAAGAGCTGCACAATGACAGCTCGCGCAGGGGTGGAGAAGAGATGATCGTTCGAATGGCTGTTCGGATCCTGGCCACTTTGGCCGTGGCGCTGCTGGCAAACCTTTCGGCCTACGCGCAGCAGGGGCCCTCGCGGCTCGACGAGATCGTCAAGCGCGGCACCCTGCGCGTCGGGATGACAGGCGATTACAAGCCCTTCACCTATCTGGACAAGGCGACGCAGACATTCAGCGGCTTCGATGTCGACATGGCGGAAGCGCTCGGCAAGGCGCTCGGGGTCAAGGTCGAGTTCATCCCCACGGCCTGGCCGAAGCTGATGAAGGATTTCGAGGCCGACCAGTTCGACATCGCCATGGGCGGCGTCTCGGTCACGCTGGACCGGCAGAAGAAGGGCTTCTTCTCGATGCCGATCATGCGCGAAGGCAAGACGCCGATCGCCCGCTGCGCGGATGTCGGCAAGTACCAGAGCATCGCCGACATCGACAAGAAGGGCACCCGCGTGATCGTCAATCCCGGCGGCACCAACGAGCGCTTCGCGCGTGCCAACATCAAGGACGCCGAGATCACCGTGTTCGCCGACAACACCGTGATCTTCGACGAGATCGCCAAGGGCAATGCTGATCTGATGATGACGGACGCCTCCGAGACGCGCTACCAGCAGAAGCAGCACGCCGGCGTGCTCTGCGCTGTGCATCCGGAAAAGCCGTTCGACTTCTCCGAGAAGGCCTATTGGCTCCAGCGCGACGTGGCACTGAAGGCCTTCGTCGACCAATGGCTGCACATTTCCATGGAAGACGGCAGCTACCGGAAGATCTACGCCGCCTGGTTCGACTAGAGGATGATCAAATTAGATTCTGTGGACTGTCGATGATCCACCTCTCCCCGACGGGAAGAGGTCGGATTGCCCTGGCGATGCGAAGGATCGTCCAGCGCAATCCGGGTGAGGGGCTTCGGCACTCAGCGAGACCAGATCCCCTCACCCGGACCGCCTCTTCGATGCGCTCCGACCTCTCCCTGCGGGAGAGGTGAATCGAGCCCTGAGCGCACATCGATTTCAACCGAAGCTCACCCTGCTTTAGAAGCGTTTTCGCGCCGCACTGGCGCCTGCTCCCAAGACGTCCAGACGCTGGAATTCCGTTCCGATCGGCTGGAATGGCGCTCCAGGCCGCGTCCTCCTGTCGCCCGCTCTGGCCCAACTTTGGACCGGTCCCCGGCCTTTTGAACCCGGGACAGCGGGACGACGACTCATACCGAGACAGTGATCTAGATCACTTTCTGCATTCAAACTGGTGCGTAAGCGTCGGTCCGGGGACCACCTGTTCAGGAGATGGAAATGAGGAAGCTGTTGGCCACGGCCGCATTCCTTTTGGCGAGCACGGCTGCGCAAGCGCAGTACACTTTCGAATATGGCGGGCGCACCATCCGCATCGACCCGGACCGCGGCACGGTGCAGATCCCCGGCGTGTACGACAACACCGGCCAGGCCAAGCCCAAGAAGGCCAAGAAGAACGAGACATCTCCGAGCCAGCAGCCGCCGCAGCAAGCCACGATCGAACCGCAAACGCCGGCTGCGTCGGCCCCTACCCAGGCCACCACGCCACCCGCCGCCGTGCAGGCGCCTGCGGCCGCTGCCGCAGCAGCATCTCCTCCGGCGCCGCCTGCGAGCGCCAGCAACGCACCGGCCGCAACCGCCGTTTTGCCACCACCTGCGCCCCCCGCGGCAGCTGCGCCGATCGAGCAGCAGGCGGCGCCCGCTGCGCCGCCGGCCGCGACGGTTGCTGCGGCACCCCCGGTTGCGGCCCCGTCTCCGCCACCCGCACCGCCTGCCCCCGCTCAGGCCGCCGCCGTCGCCTCACCGGCCCCGGCAGCCGCGCCCACGCGCGATCTCAACTCACCGCTCGGCGTCTGGCTCACCGAGGAGAAGGAAGGCAAGGTCCGTATCGAGCAATGCGGCGCCAATCTGTGCGGCTATTCGGTAGACAGCAAATCGAACCAGAACGGCGAGCAGGTCTTGATCAACATGAAGCCGGGCAAGGACCAGAAGTGGTCCGGCCGAATCCTCGATCCGAACTCCGGCTCGACCTACGATTCGACGATCGCGATGAAAGGCACGGACCGTCTGCGCGTGCAGGGCTGCGCCTTCGGCGGCATGTTCTGCGGCGGCCAGACCTGGACACGCTTGAACTGAGCGGCTGCACCTTAGGCCAACATGGCGCAGCTCAGCTGACGTTTTCGCGGCACAACCCGCCATCGACGACGCGACTGCCGAAATGGCAGTCGCTGCGCGCGCGATTCAAGCGCCCCACTGTGAACCACTTCATACTCCGCCCGCGGATGTTGCTTCTAGTCTGGATTGATCGCCAGATTATTTGCCACCTTTATACGACGCAGTCGGCACCGTTTCGCCGAGACGAGTAGACCGAAACGAGTCATTTCCCAGACATCCTTTCGGCGACGGTCGTTGCGTAAGCGAGCGAGGTTGTTATGGAGGAACTCCGTGCGACGCCATCGCTAGTCTCAGGTGACTGGGGCCCCGGCTCGCTGATGTCGGAAGAACGCATACGGCGCCACGTCATCGGCGCACTCCGAAGCCGGCAGACAAGCCTGACGACCGCGCTGCAGCCGCTGATTACAGAGCAAGCGCGGATGCTCGTTTCGGAATTCGGCTTCGACGCCAGGACCGTCGGCAAGATCCTGCAATCGCAAAACACCGTGCTGAACGTCCTGTCGGATCGGTATGACGCGCTCGATGAAGCCGCGCATTACAGCGAGATCCCCTTCGTCGAGCTGGCGCATGATGGCCGCATCGTCTATTCGAACGCGGCATTCGACAAGCTCATTCCCGGCCGGCGCGGCGCTCCCTTCTCCGGTCTGTTTGGATCCCGCGCAGCCGATGTGTGGATGGCGCTCCGGGCAAATCACAACACGAGCTTGCGGGCAGACATCCAGACCAACGAAACGGTTCGTCAGGTCAGGGTCGAGATTGGCCCACTGCGCGACGAAGATGGCAAGCCGGGCAATTATGCACTGCTTCTCGACCAGAGCGCCGAGCAGAGCCGCCTCGATGCCCTGCAGGATGGCGTGCTCCGAACCGACCTGACCGGCAAGATCCGGTTCGCGAACGAGCGCGCGGCGCAGGTTCTGGGATTCTCGGAATCAGAGCTCAAGGAGATGCCGCTCTCCGAGGTCTTCGGACCCGACGACGAGGGAGCGACAAACCTGTTCGCCGAATGGATCACCAGGCAAACGGGCTTCTCCAGCTTCGTCCGGCTGCGCCCAAAAGACGGGCGCTCCATTCTGGCAAGGGTGAGCGGAACGCCCTACATGGAAGCGACGAACAGCTCGGCGGGGTTATTGGTGCTGTTCGCTCCTCTTGCCGAAGATCGCGCGCGCCAGGAGCTCAAGACGATTCTCGCCGAGCACGACGATCCGCAAGAGATCATCGAAGCGACGCTTCAGGCGATCGGCAAGGTCATCCCGTTCGAAATGAGCATGTTCGGGGTTTACAACGACCTCAACGACTATTGGCGCGCGCTCACGATCTTTCCAAAACCCGACTGGGACTGGAGCACGCGTTGGTTCAAGGTGCCGCCGGTCGTGATCGAATGGCTCGAGCAGGGCAAGACGTGGGACAACAATCTGGCCGCATTCGTCGAGAGCCGCAATCCCGAGGAAAAGGACAACCCGGTCAGCAAGGCCATCATCGCCGACAAGTTCGAGTCGATGCTCGTATTGCCTATCCGCAAGGCGGGGGGCCAGTTTGGAAGCTCGCTGGCTCTGCTGTCCCGCACGCAAAAATACACGGGCGCGGATCTGCGCACGCTGCAAAATCTCGGCGTCGAGGAGATATTGCAGGCCGCAGACGCCGCGATGGAACAGGCTCAGGCGCGCGCCTTGCGCAAACTCAAGGATGATCTGAACAAGGCTCCGAGTGCGCGCGCTATCGCCGAGCTGCTCGCCACGGGCGCCACGAAATGCCTGGGCTGGGAATATGTCGGCGTGTTCCGGGTCGATCGTCTGCGCGGCAAGTTCGTACTGGTCGCCGAGCACGTCAAGAACGGCCGCAACCTGCTTGTGAAAGCAGCCGACCGCAAGGCCGAATACACCCAGGAGCTGTCCAGCGGCATGCTCGGCAGCTGCCTGGCCGCACGGGACATCCTCGTCGTTCCCGATGTCAGTGATACCGAGAGCAATTACGGCTTCATCAAGACCGCACCCGATCAACAGTCGGCCATGACGGTGCCCCTGTTCGTGAACGGCAAGATCGAACTGATCCTGGACATGGAATCGTCGGAGCTGAACGCGTTCCGTGGACCCGATCGCGACGCGGCAAGTGGCCTCGCCGCCGATTGCGAACAGATCTTTGCGGCGCGCTGGCACGAAGCGATCGAGCACGCGCTCATGAACAGGATCGAGCAGGCGGCCGTCATCGTCGACGCCGTCGGGACGATCTGCCACATGAACGGTGCAGCGACGAGCATGTTCGGCCAGGCGCGCGACAAGAGGCTCTCGTCATTTGGCGCCCGGGACGAGGATTTGAGACAACTGTCGGAATCCGGAATCCAGCACCGTCTTCGCCTCCATTTGTCGATCGGCGATGCACCGCGCACCGAGCTGACGGTTCTGGCAAATCGTGAGCCGCTGAACGACGATTATGGTCATCAGCTCTGGCTTTTCACCAGCCTTGCCGATCAAAGCCGGGAGAGCGACTGGGGCTTTCTGGAGGAGACCGTCACGGCCGTCGCGCGCGAGACGCGCGCTCCGTTGCTGATGGCCGATGGCTTGCTGCGGGCCGCCTCCTCGCTCTTGAACAACCCGGAGCTGACGAGAAAATGCACCGATCTGCTCGAGCAGGCCGCCAATCACCTGCTCCGCGCCGATCTCACGTTCGAGCGCCTGTCCGAGCGTCTCACTGTGCAGCAAACGCCGCAGGAGGCTCCCGAGCAATTCGACGTTCTGGATGTGCTCCACCATGAGATCGAGAGCCTTCCGATCGAAGATCGCGACGCAATCCACCTCATCGACGAGATTGCCACCCGCCGCCCCTTGCTGGTCAATGGTTGGACGAAGCGATTGAGCTTTGCGTTTCGCTCCGCCCTCAGCTCCCTGCTGTTGTTGCGCATCACGCCAAGCGACAAGTTGACCGTGACCATCGCGGAACGGCCGCCGCATCACCTCTCGGTGTCCATGCGCCTGCCCGCGACCATCGCCGACACGCTGGCCGCGGCGGCGGATCCGATCGAGCAGAGCCAGCACCGGGCACGGGAGATGGCCAGCATCGCGGTCGAAGCAATCCGCAAGGCTGCCGAGCAGCACGACGGCACTCTGACCGATTTGGACGGCGCCGGCTTTGCGTTCGACCTGCCATTGTGCGCGCAGGAGACCCCAGTATGACAGCGAAGATCGCCATCGCCACCGCCGAGCCAAGCATGTTCGAAACGCTGCGGACGCATCTGCTCGCGGCCGGAGTGGCCGTGGAGGACTTGTATGACAAGCCTCTGGTGACCCCGGACCAGACGAGCGAGTGGCTCGTCGCGAATGAAACCGAATTGCTCGTGCTCGATGCCCGGTTGCCGACCGACCCGAACACCGCCTACGATTCACGCACGACGTATGGCGCGAAGCGCGTTCTCAACACCGTGCTGGCTCAGGACCCACACACGTCCGTGCTGGTCATGGCCCCCTCGTTCGGGACCTGCGTGGACCTCGACGAAGATTGCAGAGCAGTCGGCAATGCGTTGATCCTGCCGATGGACGTGCTGCAGCTGCACCGGCATCGGATCTTGCGGCCGTTCATTGCGACGCTCACCGGTCGTCCCGACGAGACGGACGCCATTCCGGGCGCGTTTCGCGTGATCGAGATCGAAATCCAAAGCGCCAAGGTGGAATGCCGGCTCGGAACGGGTGAAGACGGTTCCCCGATGCTTCGCTGGAACACCATCAGCGATCTCGATGACCTCAAATCCGCTGCTCAAGCCTATGCGCGCGATGAGATGCCGCCGACCAATTGGCTCGGCCAGACGCGGGATGTCGGAACACGCCTGTTCAAGAGCTTCGTCGTCAAGGCGATCGGCGAGCATTTTTTCTCGCAGATCGAGAAGTCAGCCGGCGGACTTGTGGGACTGTCGTTCCGGTTCGTCATTAGCGATGCCGGCTTCTATTCGGTGCCCTTCGAGGCGAGCGTGCGTTATCTCTCGGAGGAAAATGGGCCGTTCGTGCTGCTCTATGCGCCGATTGTCCGGCGCATTCCGTCCTTCGTCCGTGGAAGGGCCAGTGAGCGGGCGCGGATCAGACCGGGCGCGAAACTGATGTTCGTGCGCTCTCAGATCGGCGAACATCCCGACCTGAAGCTCGACAGCGCGATCTGCGACGGCAAGAAGTTCGACAAGCTCGGCAATATCGATATCGAGCTGGATTACGTGAAGACGCTGGGCGCCGAGGGCCATTTCGATCTGAGGATCGTCAACCTGTCGGACGCCCCTCCGGGCGAGGCCGCCCCCTATCTGCTGAAGCAGCTCGACGCGTTTCGGCCGACCATTCTCCACTATGCCGGGCACGCCTGGAGCGACGGCCAGAAAACCGCGACCCTCATCCTGCCGGGAATGCGACCGGAGCAAGCGGTCGGCCTGAAACTCGACAGGGTTGCGGCATCGGACGGCCTGTCGGCGACGACGCTGGTTTACCTCTCGGCCTGCCGTGGCATCTCGAAGGGCTGCGTACAGCAACTGGTGATGAACGGGATCCCCTATGCGCTGGGCTTCCGATGGAACGTTGAGGACGAACGCGCGCCGCAGTTCGCGAGGGAATTCTATGACGAACTCTACAAGACGCGGTCCGTATGCCTGGCGTTCCGCAAAGCGTGTCGCGCATCCTGGGAAAGCCTGAAATACGACGATGAAAGCCCGATCTGGCTCTCACCGATCCTGCTGGCACAGTCGACCGATTGGGCGGCACGCCGCCAGTAAGCAGCTCGGGGCGGAGAACGTCATGACAGTCTGGGCTACACTGAAGAACGTCGTCGAGCACTGGGCGAGCCGCGAGCTGCGGCGCCCTTATGTCGGCTATGTCGCTTCGACCGGCGGCAATGCGGCGACGGCGGGCCAGGCCTTCGTGCCCGAAGCGAGCTATTTCGGCGTGCGCATGGTCGAGATGGGCTTGCGCGAGGGCGGCAAGTTCTTCAGCTCGTTCCTCCCGCTTGGCGTCGTGCTCACGGAGTTCAGCTTCGGCGACGGGCGGCAGCGCCGGCCCACGATCTTGAGCAACGACGAGATCGCCGCTCAGCTGAAAGGAGCCGGTGCCGCTCCGGGCTATGTCGACTTCAAGAATATCTACGCGGTCCGGCGCGCGCCGATGAAGCAGGACAATCTGTCTCTGTTCGTCGGGCTCTTTCGTCTTCCGTTCCACGACGTCGCCCAGCAGGTTCTCCAATTGGCCGCCGATCTCACCACGCAGACTGGGCTCGCGCCGGGTGTCTCCGACGGACTGCGTGTGGCTGAAAAGATCTACGACCGGGTCGCTGGCCTGTTCGGACTCAACATCGTCACGCCGCTGTTCTCCTATGCCGACGGCAATGCGCTTGGCCGCAGCGGCTATCTGCTGGTTGCGGGTTCCGACCTCGAGGAAACGGTGGCCAAGCGGCTGGTGGTGACCGACGACCGATTGCTGCTGGACGGCCAGCGGGTGTCGGGACTGGATTATTGCCTGCTGGCCATCGAGTTCACGGCCAGCCTGCTGCCCGACGGGCCGGACACGATCAATCCTCTCACGCAGCTCGGATTTCATCGACGCTGGCAGGATGTCGCAAGCAGCATCATGAAGCGGGAGTTGGAGCACGCGGATGAGCAGATGCTGACGCTGCGTGCCGAGGTGATTACCTCGCCCGAACTTGCCGAGAACGACCGTCTCGTGGCGATCGGCGCCTACCAGACCAGCTACGACAAGCTGGTGGAGCGCGTCACCCCAAGAAATGCTCACCGCGGCTGGGAGAAGGCCCTTCTGCCCGATCCCAACGACAAGACGATCATCAAGCCGGGCGTGACAGACGTCCTGAAAGGCATGCAAATCCGCCTGCTCATCAAGGATGCCCCGGAGGATCCCGACAAGCTGTTTGCGTCAGAGGCCTTCGCATTGCGAACGACGGTCGGCAAAGCTCCCCTCGTCGACACCGACTCCGCCGTCGCGCTGGCGCGCGTGATCGATCGCGCTGCGGCAACAAAGTGATGGCGCGAACGAGCAGGTTCACGCCTCGGCCTGGCTGTGAGACGGCACCGCCGGACCGCATGCTCAGATCGCATCGACAAGCGCCGCGGTGACGGCTTCGGCCGTCTCGGCGACGCATCGCCACCGGCGATGCGCCTTGTCCGGGCTACGCGAATTAGCCGAGCGGCGCGCCGTACTCCGCGTCCGTGACCGGCTCCAGCCAGGTCGAGTAGACGCCGTCGAGCGCTTCCTGCATGGCGATGTGGCACATGGCGTTGGTTGGCGATGCGCCGTGCCAGTGCACTTCACCCGGCGGAATCCAGACGGTGTCTCCGGGGCGGATTTCCTTGACCGGCCCACCCTTGGTCTGAACGCGGCCGACGCCCGAGATCACGTAGAGCGTCTGGCCGAGCGGATGGTGGTGCCAGTTGGTGCGCGCACCCGGCTCGAATGCGACGCGCGAGACGTTCAGCCTTGCAGGTGCCGGAGCCGTGTTGATGGGGTCCTGCAACACGGTGCCGGTGAAGTGTTCCTTCGGGGCGCGGCGGGTCGGCCGCGTGCCGGCGAGCGTGATGTCCATGCGATACCTCGTTTCCTTTGTCCGTTACTTCTTGCTGGCGGCATAGCGCGCCTTGGTTTCGGCGTTCATGGGATAGAGGCCCGGCAGCGCGGCGCCGTTGTTCACCTCGCCCACGATCCAGGCTTCCATGCGCTCCTGCTCGACGCCCTCGGCCAGCACGTGGTCGAGCATCGCCTGCGGGATCAAGACGCAGCCGTCCTGGTCGGCGACTACGATGTCGTTCGGGAACACCGCAACGCCGCCGCAGCCGATCGGTTCGCCCCAGCCGACGAAGGTCAGGCCCGCGACCGAGGGCGGCGCGGCATAGCCATCGCACCACACCGGAAGATTGGTGCCGAGCACGCCCTCGACGTCGCGGACGACGCCGTCGGTGACGAGCGCGGTGACGCCGCGCTTCACCATGCGGGCGCAGAGAATGTCGCCGAAGATGCCGGCATCGGTAATGCCCATGGCGTCGACCACGGCGATGCAGCCTTCCGGCATCGCCTCGATCGCGGTGCGGGTCGAGATCGGCGAGGACCAGGATTCCGGCGTCGCCAGATCCTCACGCGCCGGCACGAAGCGCAGCGTGAAGGCCGGTCCAACCAGGCGCGGCAGCCCGGGCCGCAACGGCCGCGCGCCGCGCATCCACACATTGCGCAGGCCCTTCTTCAGCAGGACCGTGGTGATGGTGGCGGTGGTGATGCCGGCGAGGGTCTTGCGGGCTTCGGGGGACAGCGACATGGACGAGAACGAGCTCCGGATAAGCGGGAAGGAACGCGCGCATCTTGCGAGCCGCAGCCTTTGCGTCAAGGGCAAAAGGCCAGCAATAACGCAGGTCCGCCGGGCTGTTATGCGATGCGATAACAAGGCTTTATCACGTCCCCTTGCATTAATTTATTGGACTTGCGGACGCATTTACGCGAAGCAGGGAGACAGCGGAACTCAAGGTCGAGCCCGCGCATTTCCCGAGAAGCCCGATTTCGACAGCTCATGGCCGCGACGCTTCCTCCGCCCCGCCTTCTGCCCAGTGGCGATAGCGCCGTCACGGTCGAGTTCAGCCGCACCATCGACGACGCCGCCAACCAGCGCGTGCTGGCGCTCGACAAGGCACTAGCCGCAAACCCGATCGACGGCATCACCGAGACCGTGCCGACTTATCGCTCGCTGCTGGTGCATTACGACCCCGGCACAATCGGCTTCGATGCACTCGGCGAAAAGCTGCTGCCGATCGCGATCCAGCCGCCGCCGCCGGTGACGAAGGCGCGCCGCTGGCGCATTCCCGTCGCCTATGGCGGCGAGCACGGCATCGACCTCCAGGATGTCGCCAAGGCGCTGAACACAACGCCGGACGACATCGTCGCCCGCCATGCCGGCGGCGACTACAAGGTGGCCATGATCGGGTTCACGCCGGGGTGGTCCTATCTCAGCGGTCTCGACAAATCCCTGCACATGTCGCGCCGGCAAAATCCGCGGCTGCTGACGCCTGCGGGCACGATCTCGATCGGCGGCATCCAGGCCGGGATCCAGTGCCTCGCCGCCCCCAGCGGCTGGCATCTGCTCGGCCGCACGCCGGTGCGGACCTATCAGCTCCACCGCAATCCGACCTTCCTGACCGAGCCCGGCGATCGCGTGACGTTTTTCGCCATCGACCACAAGACCTTCGAGGAGCTGGACCGCGCCGCCGAAGCCGGCGAGCTCGTCGCCGAGCAGGTGGCCGCATGAGCCGGCTCGTCGTCGCCAGCATCGGCCCGGCAAGCTCTGTCCAGGACGGCGGCCGCCACGGCGCGCAGCGCTATGGCCTGACGGTGAGCGGTGCGATGGACCGCCTGTCGCTGGCCGCGGCGAACACGCTGGTCGGCAACGCGCCGTTCGCAGCCGCCGTCGAGATCGGCCCGTTCGGAGCCGCCTTCACTGCCCGTGACGGTGCCGTGCGTGTGGCGATTTCAGGCGCGCCGCGCAACGCGGACGTCGCCGGACAACCGGTCGCCATGGACAGCTCGGTGACGCTGAAGGACGGCGAGACGCTGACGCTGGGCTTTGCCCGCGGCGGCGCCTTCACCTATCTCGCGATCGAGGGCGCCATCACCGGCGAGCTGGTGTTCGGCAGTCTCGCGGTGAATGCACGCGCAGGTCTCGGCAGCCCCTACCCGCGCCCGCTCCAGGCCGGAGACGAATTCACTGTCGACGCCGCAAGCGGCGCGAGCGAGATGCGCATCGAATTGCCGAAGCCCGTGAGCGGTCCCATTCGGGTCTTGCTGGGGCCGCAGGACGACGAGTTCGACGAGGCCAACAAGGCGCTGTTCCTGAACAGCGAGTGGAAGATTTCCGCGACCTCCGACCGCATGGGCTACCGGCTCGAAGGTCCCGCCATCAAGCATCTCTACGGCCACAACATCGTCTCCGACGGCACCGTCAATGGCAGCATCCAGGTGCCGGGCAACGGCGCGCCGATCGCACTGATGATGGACCGTGGCACGTCCGGCGGTTATCCGAAGATCGCAACCGTGATCACGGCCGACATCGGTCGCCTCGCCCAGACCTCGGCGGGAACGGCGTTTCGCTTCAAGGCGGTCAGCATGGCCGAGGCACAGGACGAGGCGAGGAAGTTCGCGCAAGCGATCCGCAGCCTGCCCGATCGCCTGCGGTCCTCTGACACCGTCGCACTGAACATCGAGGCCCTCAGCGATGCCAACGTTGCCGGCCATGCGGTGAACGCGGTCGATGCCGGCACCTGGCACGTCACCGCGGAGCCTTAAGGCAACAACTAGACCAGAGGCGGAGAGCACCCCATGAAGACGATCGATCTGAACTGCGACCTCGGCGAAGGTTTCGGCGCGTGGGAGATGGGCAACGATGCCGCGATGATCGAGCTGGCAAGCTCGGTCAACGTCGCCTGCGGCTTCCATGCTGGCGACCCCGACATCATGCGGCGAACCGTCGAGCTGGCGAAGGCGCGCGGCGTCTCGGTCGGCGCCCATCCCGGCTATCGTGACCTGCACGGCTTCGGCCGGCATCCGATCGCGGGGCTGAAGGCCTCCGAGATCGAGAACCTCGTCGCCTACCAGATCGGCGCGCTTCAGGCGATTGCGACGGCCGCCGGCCACAAGGTCACGCATGTGAAGGCGCATGGCGCGCTCTCCAACGTCGCCTGCGAGGACGACATGACGGCGAAGGCCATCGCCGCCGGCATCAAGGCGGTCGATCCCAGCCTGATCTTCGTCGTGCTCGCCAATTCCAAATTGGTGAAAGCAGGCGAAGAGGCCAACCTGCCGATGGTGCACGAGGTGTTCGCCGACCGCGCCTATGAGGACGACGGCAATCTCGTCTCGCGCAAGAAGCCCGGCGCGGTGCTGCACGATGCCAAGGCGATCGCCGACCGGGTGGTGCGCATGGTGCAGGACGGCGCAGTGGTCTCGGTGACCGGCAAGGTCATCAAGATGCGCACGGACACGGTGTGCATCCATGGCGATACGCACGGCGCCGTCGAGATCGCACGGACCTTGCGTCAGGCGTTGAAGGAAGCAGGGATCGAGGTCGCGCCGTTCAAGCGGGGGGCGTGAGGCCGTCTGTCATTCCGGAATGATGCGAAGCATCAGACCCGGAATCTCGAGGTTCCGGGTTCGGCTTCGCCGCCCCGGAACGACAACTTAGAAGGGATGCACCGACAGCGTGCCGAACACGATCGCCGCGATGACCGCAAACGCGCTGTACAGCGCGAAGTGATGCATGCTCGCCCGGGGCTGCCGCGAGAGCGAACGCGCGTAGAAGTGCAGTCTGGCTTCCGCCGATAGTTCGCGCATGGTCGATCTCCAACGCCCCATTTGCGGGATTATGAGGGATCAACCAGGGCGGGAGGCAAGATGGTGGAGCAAATAGCGATGGGGGTTCTCTTTCGAGCCCCGATCGCAGGTTCAAATTCTTCGCAAGGGCGGGTTCCGAGAATCTTATTCGTTCAAATCCGAGCCAGTTGGAACCGGCTCGGATGACAGTGGAGTGACAATCGTCAATAGACGTCCGCCTGGAAGCGGCCGGTCTTCTTGAGTTCGGCGACAAAGCTGACGGCCTCGTCCGTCGAACGGGCGCCGAACTGCGCAACGATATCGACCAGCGCGCGCTCGACGTCCTTGGCCATGCGCTTAGCATCGCCGCAGATGTAGAAATGTGCGCCCTCGGCGAGCCAGGTCCATAATTCGCGACCGACCTCGCGCATGCGGTCCTGCACGTAAAACTTCTTCTCGCCGTCACGCGACCAGGCCAGCGACAGCCGCGTCAATTGGCCTGAGGTCTTCATCGCATTGAGTTCGTCCTGGTAGAAGAAATCGCAATCGCTGCGCTGGTGGCCGAAGAACAGCCAGTTCTTGCCGGGCGCGCCGGTGGCCTTGCGATCGAGCAGGAAGGCGCGGAACGGCGCGATGCCAGTACCGGGGCCGACCATGATGATCGGCGTCTTCGGATCCTGCGGCAGGCCGAAATTGTGCGCCTTCTGCACGTAGACCTTGAGCTTCTCGCCCTCGTTGATGCGCTCGCCGAGGAAGGTCGAGGCGACGCCGAGCCGCTTGCGCTTGCCGATCACGTAGCGCACGGAATCAACGGTCAGCGACAATTTCCCCGGCGTCGCATTGTGCGAGGACGAGATCGAATAGAGCCGCGGCTGCAGCGGCTCCAGCGCCTCCACGAACGCTTCCGGATGCGGCCGCGTGCCCGAAAACTTCTGCAGCGCCGCCATCACGTCGAGGGTGGCGCCATCGCCATCGGGATCCTCGCCCTGCGCCAGCGCCCGCGCCTTCTCGCGCTGCGCGCCGCCGGTGATGAAGGAGATCAGCTCGAACAGCGAATCCGGCGCCGGCGACAGCGAGACATCGTCGATCAGCACCTCGCGCAGCGTCTTGCCGCTGACCTCAGTGGTGTGGGAGGCGCCGAGCAGCGCGATGATCTGGTCGACGAGGCCGACATCGTTACGCGCGAACACGCCGAAGGAGTCACCGACCACGTAGTCGAGCTTGCTCTCGGAGAGATCGAACTCGACGTGATAGGTCTCCTTCTCCGACTTCCCCTTGTTGAGGAGGCGGCGCGACAGGAAGGTCGCCAAGGCGGGATTGTCGCGCGAGCGGCCCGGCTCTGCGATCGTCACCGTCACGGCGGGCGCGGCCACCGCATCCGCCTTGTCGGGCGCTTTGGCGGCCGGCGCCTTGTCCAGCTCCTCATAGAGCGACTTCAGCATCCGCGCGGTTTCCTTGCCACCGGGGACGCAGAGGTTGAGCCGCGCTTCGCTGCGGCTGGCGATCGCCTCCGAATAGTCGTGGCAATTGTAGCCGCACTGGCCGCAATCCTGCTGCGCCATCGCAGCCATCATCTTGCGGCGGACGGGGCGCCCCTCGGCGAGCTTCATCCGCTCGGCGATCGGCATGGTCTGGTCATGCCAGGGGGCTTCGCCGTCGTCACCGTCGCCGGCGGCGCCTTGCATGACGGCGGCGCCCTGCTCCGCCGACAGCGGCGCGGCGACGTCGGGCGACAGCAGCCCGGCAAAGAAGCCGTTCAGCCAGGAGCGCTGCGCATCGGAGAACGGTGCGCTGGCGGGAATGATGTCGAGCCTGGGCGGAGGGGTGATCTGGTTCATGAGGACACCTCGGCATCTGCAAGCTTGCGCAGCGTTTCACCGTCGTGGCGGCGCGCAAAGGAGAGGAAGGTTTCGTCGTGCGACGACCGATGGGCGATGTAGGCCTTCAGCAGTTTTTCGACCGTCTTCGGCGCGTCCTCGGCCCTGAGGTCGTGATAGACCTCCTGCCCGACATCCGCGTCGGGACCGAACCCACCCCCGGTGAAGAGGTGATAGCCCTCGACCGTGTCCTCCTCGCCCACAGGCACGCGGGCCCCGATCAGGCCGATGTCGCTGATGTAGTGTTGCGCGCAGGAATGGTGACAGCCGGTGACGTGGATGTTGACCGGCTTGTCCACCGCAACGCGCGGCTCGCACCAGTCGCCGATCTCGGCGGCGTGGCGCTTGGTATTGGCGGCCGCGAAGCGGCAGCCGGCATTGCCGGTGCAGGCGATCAGGCCTGCGCGGATGTGCGAGGCCTCGACCGCGAGCCCGATCTGCTTGATCGCGGCAATGGCGAGTTCGACATTCTCGTCGCGCACGCCCGAGATCAGCAGGTTCTGCCAGACCGTGAGGCGGATCTCGCCGTCGCCGAGGTCACGCGAAACCTTGGCAAGGCCCCGCATCTGATCCGAGCCGAGCTTGCCGAGCGTCAGCGCTACGCCGATCCAGTTGAGGCCGTCCTGCTTCTGCTTGTGCACGCCGACATGGGCCATGCGGTCCGCCGCGGGCCGCGGGGAAAACGCCTCCTCCGGCACGCGCGTGAACGGCGCCTTCAGCCGTTCCTCGACCAGCTTAAGGAAGCCGTCATGGCCCATGGCGTCGAGCACGTATTTCAGCCGCGCCTTGTTGCGGTTGGTGCGGTCGCCATGGTCGATGAACACCCGCACGATGGCGTCGGCAACGGCGGTCGCCTGCTCCGGCTTGATGATGATGCCGGAGTATTTTGCAAAATCCTTGTGGCCGGTGATGCCGCCGAGGCCGAGGCGGAACCAGACCCCGGGCTCGACCCCGAACCCGTCCTTCACCTCATAGGCGGTGAAGGCGATGTCGTTGGTCTCTTCCAGCACCGCGACCTTCCCCGCGCCGTCGAAGGCGACGTTGAACTTGCGCGGCAGGCCGTAGAGCGAGCGGTCGTTGAGGATGTGGTAGTGCCACTCGCGCGCGTAGGGCCGCGTGTCGATGATTTCCTGCGGATCGATGCCGGCCGTCGGCGTCCCCGTGACGTTGCGGATGTTGTCGGCGCCGGAGCCGCGCGAGCACAGGCCGAGCTCCTGGATGCCCTCGAGCAGCTTCACCGCATGCTTCGGCGGGATCTCGCGCAGCTGCAGATTGGCGCGCGTCGTGACGTGGCTGTAGGGGCCGCAGAGCTCGTCGGCGAGATCGGCAAGACCGGACAGCTGCCAGTGCTTCATGATGCCGTTCGGGATGCGCAGGCGGCACATGTAGGAATCCTGCGTCGGTGCGACGTAGAAGATGCCGTAATAGCGCCAGCGGAAATTGTCCGCAGGGCTTGGCGGGGTGTTGTCGCGCGCCTGCTGGCGCAGTCGCGGATAGGCATCGAAGGGATGCTCGTCGCGCTTGAACTTCTCCTGGTCGGCGAGCTTCTTGCCCGACGCGATCACCTTGTCCTGCGCCTTGATGTGCACGGCATCGGGACCAACAGGCTCGGCATTGGCCTTGCCGCCGCCGCCAAGGCCGCGACCGACGCGGCTGATTTGCAGGCCGGTCGTGAAGCCTTCGAGATAGCGCTTCTGCTCGTCGGTAAAGTCGACTGAGACCGTATCGATTTTCATTGTCGGTAACGAAGCTCCTGCGGCCACGAATGGGTGGCATCGACGGAATTGGTGCGACCCGCGAGGAACTTGGCTGGCTCACGAGCCGGCCTCATTACCCAACGGTCCGATCAGCTTCGTTGCTGCGGGACTTGGCTCAGCAGTCACCTGTGACAAGCTGGCCGCAGTGCAACATTCAAGTTGCGTGCCAGCTTTCACTAAAGAGGAATTGCAGGGATTTCAGATAATTAAGGACCTGCCCGGAACATCCCGGACGACCCGCGGCTCACGAAATTCGAGCAGGACGCTCAAATTTTAGCCGACGAACGCGTTTGCTCAAAAATGATGCAAGGCCGAATCAGGCCTTCCAGCGCCCGACCTCGAAGGCCTCGAGATGCCCCCGGATGTTGTCGGGATCGAACACCGGGCCGGCGAAGGCCCCGAACGCTGCAGGAGCTTGCTCGGGCGCCCTGTTGCCGAGCGCCGCGTCGTAAAGATCGGGCCTGAACACCGCGATCGCCGTCTTGACGCCATCCGGGGTGAGCGCCGTCTGCCCCCAGCGCACCATCTGCGCATAGAGCCAGGCGGCCTGGACCGGATCGGGCCGCCCTGCCCCTTCGCGTCCGACCAGCAGGTAGCGGCCGCTTTCGCGGAAGGTGCCATCGGGCGAGATCTTCAGGCGCCCCGTCAGGGTGCGCTGGATGACCTCGGCGTGGACGCCGATCCGTTCCGGCTGCGCCAGGATTTGCGCCGCCTCGGTCCGGTTCTCGGGATGCTCGATGAACTCGGCGGCCTTCACGGCTGCCCGCACCAGGGCTGCGACCACATCAGGGTTCTTGTCGGCCCAGGTCTGGCGGACCGCCAGCACCTTCTCCGCCGCACGGACCAGGATGTCGGAGACGAAGTGCAGGATGTGACCGATGCCGAGATCGACCGCGAGCGAGTTCCAGGGCGCGCCGACGCAGAACGCATCGACATGGCCGTTCTTGAGGCTGTCGACCATATAAGGCGGCGGCAGCACCACGAGGCGCACGTCCTCGTCGGGATCGACGCCGGCCGCCGCCATCCAGAACCGCAATTGGTAATTGTGGGTCGAGAACGGGAACGTCATGCCGAAGGTCAGCGGCTCGGCCCCTGCCTTGCGCCTGATGGCAACGACCTTCGCCAGCGCTTTCGCCGTCGCCATCGGATCGAAGCGGTCGCCGTCGATCGCCTCCATCAGCGCGGCGTGAAGCGCCGGCGAGACCGTGATGGCATTGCCGTTGATGCCGAGATTGAAGGGCGCGGCGATCGGCACCTTGACGTGACCGAGCCCGAGCGAGGACGCGATCGCCACCGGCGCAAGCAGATGCGCGGCGTCGAACAGGCCGATATTGAGCTTGTCGCGAACGTTGGACCAGGAGACCTCGCGCACGAGCTCGACATCGAGCCCTTCGGCGGCGGTAAATCCCTTGTCGACGGCGACGATCAGCGCGGCGGCATCGACCAGCGGAATGAACCCGATGCGAAGGGTGGCGGTCATTTCAGCATCTCCGACGCGGTGATGATCGACTGCGCGATCTCGCCGATTTTCTTCTTCTCGCGCATCGCGGTAGAGCGCAGCAGCACATAGGCCTCGTCCTCGGTCAGGCCCTTGACCTTCATCAGGATGCCCTTGGCCCGCTCGATGACCTTGCGGTCCTCGAGCTGCGACTTGGTCCGCTCGAGTTCCTCCTGGAGCTTGGCGAAGGCGTTGAAGCGGGACACGCAGAGGTCGAGGATCGGCTTGATGCGCTCCTTCTTCAGGCCGTCGACGATATAGGCTGACACCCCCGCCTCGACCGAGGCCTGGATCGAAGCGGAATCGCTCTGGTCCACGAACATCGCAATCGGCCGCTTCACGGCGCGGCTGACCTGGAACATCGCCTCGAGCACGTCGCGGCTGGGGTTCTCCAGGTCGATCAGGATGATGTCGGGGTCCACCGCATAAATACGGGCAAGCAGGCTCTGCATCTCGCGGATATGGACGACCTGCGTGAACCCGGCCTCGCGCAATCCCTCCTCCAGGATCGCGGCCCGGATCGGGCTTTCGTCGACGATCACGATTTTGGGCGACTGTTCGGCGCTCATGGCTCACTCACGGCAGGTGATTCATCCATAGCACGGCCGAACGCCCTGCAAAGGGTTGTAATTATGGGCAATTGGGACTAGCTCAGGCCGGTCAATCAGGCAGTTCAGATATGGATCAGACGGCTGCGCCCAAGGTCAGCTTCGTGTCGCTCGGGTGTCCCAAGGCATTGGTGGATTCCGAGCGCATCATCACGCGCCTGCGCGCCGAGGGCTACGAGCTCGCCCGCAAGCATGACGGGGCGGACATCGTCATCGTCAACACCTGCGGCTTCCTCGACAGCGCCAAGCAGGAATCGCTGTCAGCGATCGGCGAGGCCATGGCCGAGAACGGCAAGGTGATCGTGACCGGTTGCATGGGCGCGGAGCCCGAACAGATCGAGCAGGCCTATCCCGGCGTGCTCTCCATCACCGGCCCGCAGCAATATGAGAGCGTGCTCGACGCCGTGCATCGCGCGCTGCCGCCGGCGCACAATCCGCATCTCGACCTGGTGCCGCCGCAGGGCATCAAGCTGACGCCGCGGCACTACGCCTATTTGAAGATCTCCGAGGGCTGCAACAACCGCTGCACCTTCTGCATCATTCCGAAGCTGCGCGGCGACCTGGTCTCGCGCCCGGCCAATGACGTGCTGCGCGAGGCCGAGCGCCTGGTCGGCGCCGGCGTCAAGGAGCTCCTGGTGATCTCGCAGGACACCTCGGCCTATGGCGTCGATCTCAAATATGCCGAGAGCCCGTGGAAGGATCGCCAGGTCCGCGCCAAATTCCTCGACCTCGCGCGCGAGCTCGGCGAGTTGGGAGCCTGGGTCCGGCTGCAATATGTCTACCCCTACCCGCATGTCGACGAGGTCATCGCGCTGATGAACGAGGGCAAGGTGCTGCCCTATCTCGACATCCCGTTCCAGCATGCGAGCCCCGAGGTGCTGAAGGCGATGAAGCGTCCCGCCGCGCAGGACAAGACGCTGGCGCGGATCAAGCGCTGGCGCGAGGACTGCCCCGACCTCGCCTTGCGCTCGACCTTCATCGTCGGCTTCCCCGGCGAGACCGATGCCGATTTCGCCTATCTGCTCGACTGGCTAGACGAGGCGGAGATCGACCGCGTCGGCTGCTTCAAATACGAGCCGGTCGCCGGCGCCACCTCGAACGCGATCGCAAATCCCGTCCCCGAAGAGATCAAGCAGGAGCGCTACAACGCGCTGATGGCCCGCCAGCAGAAGATCTCCACGCGTCGCCTGAAGCGCAAGGTCGGCACGCGCCAGCAGATCATCATCGACGAGATCGGTCCGACCGTCGCCAAGGGCCGCTCCAAGGCCGATGCGCCGGAGATCGACGGCGCAGTGTATCTGTCGAGCCGCCGCCCCTTGCGCGTCGGCGAGATCGTCACGGCCAAGATCGAGCGCGCCGATGCGTACGACCTGCACGGCAGCGTCGCGGGGTTCTGACGCACTCCCATCACGCCAGCCATTTCGGCACCCAGCGCTCCGGACGAGGGGCGCGGGCGAGATCGGCCTGTGCCTCGGATAATTTCGCCGGCTCGCCGTCGATGGTCGGGCGCACATCGTATTCGAAGTTCGGCATGACCCGGCCGTCGGCATAGAGGCCGAATTTCATCGCATACCAAAGCCCGAGCCCGGGCTGCGCACGCCGCATTTCCTCGCGGAGATCGCGCAACAGGGATTCGATCGAAGCAGCTTCCTCGAAAGGTTGCGGCCCGCGCGAGAGCACGCGCGCCTCGTACTGCTTGCCGACGATCGCGACTTCGAAGCGCGTCTTGTCCCAGGGATTTCTGCCCTTGGGCAGATGTGCGGCCAGCCGCCAGCCGAGCTCGGCCATCAGGCGGTGATGGGCCCAATAGTACTCGCGATCCCGGCTCCATTTCTCCACGAAGCCGCGGAAGTCGGGCAGATCCGCCGCGCCATCGTCACACGCCGCCTTGTCGCCGACCGGTTGTCCGGCGAGCCATTGCGCCAGCTCCACTGTCTGAGGCTCGACGTCCTCATGCGGCTTCAGATCGCTCCAGGCCCGGTCGAATTGCTGCGATGTCAGCCTCGTCAGCAGCGCGTCGAGAGACGGCGCCAGCAGCTCGTAATCGCCCTCCGATCCCAGTCCGACGATCGGCGGGTCGTCGCGATCGAGACCCGCGCCATACCAGCCGCCGACGGCCGAGCCGTCAGGCAGCCGCATGAACAGCGAGAACCTGTCGCGCAAGGGACTGCCGTCGACGATTGGCGCTGAATCGGAGAACTGGCCTTGCAGCGAGAAGCAGCCGACGCTGCCCCAGGGTCGCCCCTTCAGCCAGCCGGCGAAGTCGACCAACAGCGATGGCGCCTCAATACCCGGCGGAAACGCACCGCGAATGCTGTCGAGGTCAATTGGGTAAGGCGTGTCGGACAAGGCTGAAAACTGGTCTGATGGGTCCCGTCTTGCTTGGTCTGAACCGTCGTGAAGCCGGTTCGAACCAAATCGCGTCCCATGATCACAAACGCGCCAGTGCCCCAAGGGTTGCTGCAGGGCGTGCCACGGCGAGACGGCCAGCGCACCGCAATATGACACTATAATGCATTCACGCAGGGGTCACGGACTCGGCCTAACTCTGCCCGCGTTTTCAACGCGAGCGAGGAACGAGGATGAGCCACCTCTCGGACATGCTGCGCACGCAGCGCTTCGACGATTACCGCTTCTACCACCAGAGCACCGTCAACCAGACGCTGCACCTGATCAGTGCCGTGATCTTCCTCGGCTGCTACGCCCTGCTGTTCAAGGACTCCGCCCTCGCCGGCATCATTGGCTGGCTCGCGATGCTGACGCGGCAGACCGGGCATTTCTTCTTCGAGCCGAACGGCTATGATTCCGTCAACGACGTCAGCAACGAGCACAAGGAAGCGGTCAAGGTCGGCTACAATCAGACCCGCAAGATCATCCTGCTGCTGGTCTGGGGCAGCGCGCCGCTTGCGCTGTACGCCTTTCCGACGCTGTTCGGGTTGTTCGATGCGCCGGCTGACCGCCTCGATTTCATCCGGCATGTCGGCACGCTCTGGCTCGCCATCGGCATCGGCGGCGGACTTGCGCGCATGCTGCAGCTGTTCGCGACGCGCGATGTCACGACGGGCCTCGTCTGGGTGTTCAAGGTGCTGACCGACCCCTTCCACAACATCGCGCTGTACTGGAATTCGCCGCTCAAGCTGCTGCGCGGTGAGCTGATCGACACGGCGATTGCGGACGCGGATTGGGGCTGTGAAGAGGCCGAGGAAGCCGCGCACCCGACCTGACCGATGCACGCTCGGCGAGCATCCTGCAAAAGCCTTCTTGACAAGCCCTGCTATTCGGCTGTACGGACGCGCCCCATGATCAACGCCCGGACCAACCAGCGCACCGACATGCTCCGCCGTCGCTCCCGCGACGACGAGAGGGTGCGCCATGTCCGAGGACGCCGCTGAACCACTGAATTCAGCTGAAGTTTTCGAGAAGGCCGCACCCGCAAGGTGCGGCCTTTCTGCTTTTTGCGCCCGTTTTCCACCCGCCTCCAGAGGAGTACGACATGACCACGCATCCGTATGACGCGCTGATGGACATCACTGCACGGCCGAAGGCCGTGTTCGTCCGTGGCGCCGGCTCCTACCTCTGGGACGACAGCCGCAAGCGCTATCTCGACTTCGTGCAGGGCTGGGCCGTGAACTGCCTCGGCCACTCCCCGCCCGCGATCGCCGATGCTCTCGCAGCTCAAGCCAAGCGGCTCTTGACGCCGAGTCCGGCCTTCTACAACGAGCCGAGCCTGAAGCTGGCGCAGGCGCTGGTCGAGCACAGCGCGTTCGACCAGGTGTTCTTTGCCAATTCGGGCGCGGAAGCCAATGAGGGCGCGATCAAGCTCGCGCGGAAATATGGCAGCCTGCACAAGGGCGGCGCATTCGAGATCATCAGCTTCGAAGGCGGCTTCCACGGCCGGACGCTGGCGACCATGTCGGCCTCGGGCAAGAAGGCATTCGAGCCGCTGTTCGAGCCGAAGGTCGCGGGCTTCAAGAAGGCCAAGCTCAACGACATCGCCTCGGTCGAGAAGCTGATCAACGCCAACACCGTCGCCGTGATGCTCGAGCCGATCCAGGGTGAATCCGGCGTGTGGCCTGCGACCGATCAGTTCCTGCAGGAGCTGCGCGCGCTGACCGATGCGCACGGCCTCCTGCTCATTTTCGACGAGATCCAGACCGGCATGGGCCGGACCGGAAAGCTGTTCCATCATGAGCATACGGGGATTGCGCCGGACATCATGACGCTCGGCAAGGGCATCGGCGGCGGCGTGCCGCTCGCGGCCCTGCTCGCAACGGAACGCGCATCATGCTTCGAGCACGGCGACCAGGGCGGCACGTTCAACGGCAACCCGATCATGTGCGCGGCGGGGCTTGCGGTGCTCGAACAGGTCAGCGGGCCCGACTTCCTGAAACAGGTCACCGAGACCGGCCTCCTGCTCGAAAGCGAGTTGCAGAAGGTCTCCGCCCGGCATGGGCTCGGCGGCGTGCGGGGGCGCGGCCTGCTGCTCGCGCTCGACCTCAAGCTGCCGATGGCGCCGGGCATCGTCGCGCAGGCGTTCGAGGCGGGCGTGCTGCTCAACGCCCCACAGGTCGACACCTTGCGCTTCATGCCGGCACTGAATGTCACGAAAGCAGAGATCGCCGAGATGATCGCATGTCTCGACGCGATCCTGACCAAGGCCGGCGCGGCACGACGGGTGGCGTAGGTCCATCCTTGTCATTCCCGGGCGGTCCGCAGGACCGAACCATGGTGCGCAATTGCGCACCTGAGAATCTCGAGGTTCCGGGTTCGATGCTTCGCATCGCCCCGGAACGACGGCGGGCTACGGCTTCAAGATCGAGGCGCCGGTGGTCTTGCGGCTTTCGAGATCGATATGGGCCTTCGCGGCGTCCTTGAGCGCGTAGGCATGGTTGATGGGCACGTGCAGCTTGCCGTTGATGACGGCGGCGAACAGCGTGTCGGCGCCTTCCAGCAGCTCCTTGCGCGTGCCGATGTAGTCGTTGAGCTTCGGTCGGGTCGCGAACAGCGAGCCGTGACTGTTGAGCTCGGCGATCGAGAACGGCGGCACCGGACCCGAGGCGTTGCCGAACGAGACGAACATGCCGCGCGGCTTCAGGCAGGACAGCGACCCCGGGAAGGTCGCCTTACCGACGCCGTCATAGACGACGTCGCAGCCTTCATTGCGACTGATCTGCTTGACGCGCGCGACGAAGTCCTCCTCGTTGTAGAGGATGACGTGGTCGCAGCCATTGGCCTCGGCGAGCTCGGCCTTCTCGCGCGAGCCGACCGTGCCGATGACGTGCGCGCCGAGCGCCCTCGCCCATTGGCAGGCGAGCAGGCCGATGCCGCCGGCGGCGGCATGGATCAGCACGCGGTGATGCGGCTCGACCTTGAAGGTCTTGTGCAGGAGATACCAGACGGTCAGCCCCTTCAGCATCAGCACGGCACCCTGCTCGTGGGTGATGTGGTCGGGCAGCTTGACCAGCTTCTCCCAGGGGATGGTGCGCTCGCCGGTATAGGCGCCGAGATTGTGATAGTAGGCGACGCGGTCGCCGGGATGGAAATTCGTCACGCCGGGCCCGACCGCAGTGACCTCGCCCGAGGCCTCGTTGCCGGCGATGAAGGGCAGCCCCGGTGCCTTGTAGAGACCGGTGCGATAGTAGACGTCGATGAAGTTCAGGCCGACCGCATGCTGACGAATGCGCACCTCGCCGGGACCGGGTGCCGGCACGTCGACACTCTCATAGACCAGGGCCTCGGGGCCTCCGACCTTGTGCACACGGACCGCTTTGGTCATCACCTGACCTCCTCTTCTCCCGGGCTTGAGCGAAAGACATCGCGCCCGCCTTGTCAACTCGACGCTGGCCGCAGCCGCTAAGCGGCGGGCTTGCCGGTTTTCCTGCGGTTGCGCTTTGCCAGCACGTTGAAGAATTCGACCGCCGCGGAGAACGCAATTGCGAAATAGATATAGCCGCGCGGAATGTGGAATTGGAATCCGTTCGCGACCAGCGCGACGCCGATCAGAACCAGGAAGGCCAGCGCCAGCATTTTCGTCGTCGGGTGCTCCGCGACGAAGCGCGCCACCGGCCCTGCCGAAATGTACATGATCAGGCAGGCGATCACGACCGCCGCGATCATGATCTCGATGTCCTGCGCCATGCCGATCGCGGTGATGATCGAATCTAGCGAGAACACGATGTCGATGATCACGATCTGGACGATCACCCAGAAGAAGGCGCTGCCGCCGGATTTGCTCTCGCCCTCACCGTCGTCGGCTTCGACCTCGCCGTGAATCTCGTGCGTCGCCTTGGCGATCAGGAACAGGCCGCCGCCGATCAGGATGAGGTCGCGCCAGGAGAAGTCGTAGTCGTTGAAAGCGAACAGCGGCGCGGTCAGCCCGATCAGCCAGACCAGCAGGCTGAGCAGGATGATGCGGAACATCAGCGCCAGCGCAAGGCCGATCTGGCGGGCGCGATGCGCCTGCTGCTCCGGGATGCGCGAGACGATCACCGACAGGAAGATGACGTTGTCGATGCCGAGCACGATCTCGAGCGACGTCAAGGTAAGCAGCGCCGCCCAGGCTTCGGGGCTGGTCAGCAGCTGCATCATGCGAACGATCTTGCCAGGCGGATCAAGGCGTCGCTGAAGCTGATCCAGAGCGCGATGGCGCACAGCACGATGGTGACGGAAGTGCCGACGTGGAAGTCCATCTCCAGCACGTAGAGGCCGAGCACCGCCCAGATCGCGATCAGCGACAGCGTCAGCCAGCGCAGCCGCACGACGCGGACCGGATGCAGCACGTGGAACGGCACGAAGGTCAGCACGACCAGCGCGGCCACCAGCAGCGTCGACCACAGCGGGGGCCAATGCAGCAGGAACAGATAGAACGCCGCCGCATTCCACAGCGCCGGGAAGCCGCGGAAATGATTGTCGTCCGCCTTCATGCGCAGATCGGCGAAATATAATGCGCTGGTGACGATGATGGCGACGCCGAGCAAGGGAGCTGCGACGGGCAGCAACAGCCCGCTGGCCACGATCGCATAGGCCGGCACGAAGACATAAGTGACGAAGTCGACCACGAGATCGAGCACGTCCCCCGACCAGTTCGGCTGCACGTTCTTGACG
Source organism: Bradyrhizobium centrosematis (assembly GCF_045571495.1). Lineage (NCBI taxonomy): Bacteria > Pseudomonadati > Pseudomonadota > Alphaproteobacteria > Hyphomicrobiales > Nitrobacteraceae > Bradyrhizobium > Bradyrhizobium centrosematis. Next base: position 3,860,957 of record NZ_CP120703.1, on the reverse strand, counting down.
TCGAGCCGGCGCGCGATCGGTCCGTCGATCGCGTCGATGATCAGGGCGACGCCCAGCCATTGAAACATCGCCGCCCAGTGCTCGCGCACGGCTTCCATCATCGCCAGCAGCGCGATCGCCGCGCCGAACGCGGTGAAGATGTGCACCGAGAAGGCCGCGGCGCGGATCGCGGGCGTGGGCTTCAGGGAATCCTCTTGGCTATCCATGGCTTCTGCTATCAGAACGAGGCCGATTTGCACATCCGCCATGGCGTCGCCCGACCGCACAATTCGTCGAAAAATCGGGCAAAATCAGTGGACTTGAATTTGCCGCGGAGCGTGTCATTTGTCGTTCCATGACAGACGCATCGACACTCCATGACACCGCCGTGATCGGCGGCGGACCGGCGGGCCTTGCCGCGGCGATCGCGCTGGCGCAGGCGGGGGCCCGGACCGCACTCGTGGCGCGCCGTCTTCCTTATGCCGACAATCGCACCACCGCATTGCTCGGCGCCTCCGTCGACCTCCTGGAGACGCTCGACGTCTGGTCGCACTGCAAGGACAAGGCGGCCGCGCTCGAGGTCATGCGCCTCGTCGACGACACCGGCCGGCTGTTCCGCGCACCGGAAGTCCGGTTCTCCTGTCACGAAATCGCGCTCGACGCCTTCGGCTACAATATCGACAATCGCTCGCTGATGCTGGCGTTGGAAGAGCGTGCGGCCGAGCTGCCCAATCTCGTCCGTTTCGACGACGAGGCCGAAAGCGTCATCGTCGGAGCCGACGACGTCGCGATCCGCACGACCACCGCACAGTTTCTCTCGGCCCGCCTCGTGGTCGGCGCCGACGGCCGGCATTCGCTGTGCCGTGAGGCCGCCGGCATCGAGGTGACGCGGCGCGAGCTGAACCAGACGGCGCTGACCTTCAACGTCGGGCACGCGCGGCCGCATCGCAACGTCTCGACCGAGTTCCACACCCCGCACGGGCCTTGCGTGTTCGTGCCCCTGTGCGGTGACCGTTCCAGTGTCGTCTGGGTCTCGGCACCGGCGGAAGCCGAGCGGCTGCGGAGCCTTGACGACGCGGAGCTGTCGGCGGCGGTCGAGAAGCAGTCACATTCGATCCTGGGACGCATGACGGTGGAGCCCGGGCGCAACTTGTTCCCGCTCGCGATCGAACGTCCAAAATCCTTCGGCCGCGACCGCATCGCGCTCGTCGGCGAAGCGGCTCACGTGGTTCCGCCGATCGGCGCTCAGGGCCTCAATCTTGGCCTGCGCGATGCCGCCGACATTGCGCGGCTTGCCGGCGAAGCCGTCGCCACGGGCCAGGATCCCGGCGCGGACGAGGTGCTCAAGCGCTACGATCGTGCCCGGCGCCCGGACATCCTCAGCCGGACCTTTGCCATCGACATCGCCAACCGCTCCCTCCTCAATGATTTCCTGCCGCTGCAGCCGGTCCGCGCCGTCGGCATGCACCTGCTCGGCGCCATCGGCCCGCTTCGCCGCTTTGCGATGCGCGAGGGCCTGACGCCGACCTGGCGACGGTAGCCGCGAACTGGCTGTCGGCCGGAGCGTTCGAACACCTCTCCCCGTCGGGGAGAGGTGGACATCCCGTCAGCACTCACGGAAACGCCAGCCGTCCCGTCTGGATCGCCCACATCACGCTGGTCAGCGTGACCACCGACGCGAAGGTCCCGAGCAGCACTGCGACGGACGCGGATTCGATCCAGGCATCGTTCTGCCGGGCGATCACGAACACGTTCAGCGCCGGGGGCAGCGAGGCCATCAACACCGCGGTGGCGGCCCAGGGCTGCGCGAACGGCCCGAACGCCAGCATCAGGCCGAATGCAGCGAGCGGGTGGAACAGCAGCTTGACCGTGATCACGCCCGGCACCTCCCATGGGACCCGGTCGAACGGGCGCAGCGCCACGGTCACGCCGAGCACGAACAGCGCGGTCGGGGCCGCGGCGTTCTGCAGGAAGGTGATGGTGCGGTCGAGTGCGACGGGCATTTCGATATGGAGCGCGGCGACCGCCGCACCAAAGCAGGCCGACATGATCAGCGGATTGAGCACGATCTGCTTCAGCACGACGCCGAAGGCGTGCACGATCGAGGGATGATCGCGGTCGGACAGCTCGATCAGCAGCGGCACGATGGTGAACAGGAAGATGCTGTCGCAGCAGAAGATCAGCGCGGTCGGCGCCGCAGCCTTGGTGCCGAGCACGGCGAGCGCCAGCCCGGGCCCCATGTAGCCGATATTGCCGTAGCCACCCGAGAGGCCGGCGAGCGTCGCCTCGCGCAGTGTCAGCCGGCCGAAAACCTTGGCCACCACCAGTGCCAGGGTGAATGCGGCGACGGTGGACAGCGTGGTCGCGACCAGGAACGGCGGGTTGTTCAGTTCCGAGAACGGCGTCTTGGACATGATCGCGAACAGCAGCGCCGGCAGCGACACGTAGAGCAGGAAGAAGTTCATCCAGGCGAGGCCCGATTCCGGCAACGATTTGACCTTGCCACACGCGAAGCCGACGAAGATCAAGCCGAAATAAGGTAGTGCCAAGTTGAGGATATCGACCATTGATGAAGTGTTTTCTGAAGATTTTGGGGCTATCCGCCCAGCAGCCGCAGGTTAATTCCAGATCAGGGCACTAGCATCGGCCACAATCCTGGTCTATCGACGAGGGATGATTAAAGCGCGGACCGCCAAATTCCAGATCGGACAGGTCGTGCGCCACCGGATCTTCTCGTTCCGGGGCGTGATCTTCGACATCGATCCGGAATTCAACAACACCGAGGAGTGGTGGCTGTCGATCCCCGAGGAGGTGCGGCCCCACAAGGATCAGCCGTTCTACCACCTGCTCGCGGAGAACGCGGAGTCCGAGTACGTCGCCTACGTGTCCGAGCAGAACCTGTTGCCCGACGAGTCCGGCGAGCCGATCCGGCATTCCCAGGTCGCCGAGATCTTCATCAAGAACAAGGATGGCGGCTACCGCCCGCGCAATCCCTCGCTGAACTAGAACGCGGGCGAACGCTTCGTTCATCTCTCCCTTCGGGTGTCGATCTCTCGAAGTGCGGCCAGCAAAAAAGGCGCTCGAGATGAGCGCCTTTTCCATGTCCGGGATCGGGTCCCGATTACTTCTGACCTGCCGGCGGTGCCCCGGGAGCAGCACCCTGCTGCTCGAGCTTCTTGCGCTGCTCTTCGGCTTTCTTCTGAAGCTCTTCCTGCAGCTTCTTCTGGGTTTCCTCGAACACCTTCGGATCGGTCGGCGGTCCGTCATAGGCCTTCTGGAACTCGCCGGCGAGCGGCAGCGGCAGGGTCAGCGGTGCGCCGTTGGCGTTGATCGCCTGGACGACGAGGTTCTGGCCCTTCTTCATGTTGTTGATGAGCTCGGGCGTCGCCTCGTAGTCGGACATGCAGCCGTTCTGGAAGCAGATCACATACGGGCTCTGCAGCGGCGCGTTGCTGTCGACGATGATGCGGGTGCCGTGCACGAGCTGCATGCCGAGCGGCAGCGTCACGCGCAGGATCTTCTTGGGCTCGCCTTCCGGCTCGATGATGACGGCCGCGATGACCGGCTGGCCCGATTCGATGCGGCCGTCCTTGCCGGTGAAGCAGACCTGCTTGGCGTTGGCGTCCTGGCCCTTCAGGCAGAACTTGGTCCAGGGGGCGTAGATCAGCTGGATCTGCTGATCAGCCGGCTGAGCCGCACCCTGCTGTGCCGGAGCGCCCTGGGCGGGAGCTTGCTGGGCCGGCTGCGCCTGGGCCGGCGCCTTGGGGGCGGCCTTCGGAGCCGCCGCTTTCGGGGCCGGGGCGGCCTTGGGCGCGCCGGGGGCTGGCGCCGGGTTCTGGGCCTCGGCAGCAAACGGAACGGCCAACGCCGTCGCCGTCAACAAGGCGAGAAGTCGCCCGCGCGGCCGGACGGACGCGGCCAAGTAACGGAAATTCATTGCGGAAAACCCTTTCTGAACGGGAAGCGCCCGAACCGCTCCGAAGCGCCGAACCTGGCCGCGTTGGGCGCGGTTCTCTCCCCGTCGATTGAGGCGGATAAGTGACGGGCTCGACGCTCTTGCGCGATCGGGTGCCTTCTTAACGTGGCCGACGAAAAGATCAATGCCGACAAGCGCCTTTGACCACATCCGCAGCTGCGCCCGGTGAAATTCCCTGTGATAGGATTCATGCGCGCCGATCCTCGAATCAACGTGTCCTGATGTTCATGTTCCCACGCCTTTTCGAGGGCCTCGGTATCCGCCTTTGCGTCCTGGCCTCGGCCATTGTCTCGGTCCTTGCTGGCGGACTGCCATCAGGCGCCGCGTGGGCCGAGGAGGCCCATGCCATTGCCATGCACGGCAAGCCGGCGATGCCGGCCGATTTCGCCCACATGCCCTACGTCAATCCGGATGCTCCCAAGGGCGGCCGCCTGACCTGGGGTGTTCTCGGGACCTTCGACAGCCTCAATCCCTTCATCGTCAAGGGACTGGCCGTGCAGCAGATGCGGAGCTACGTGGTCGAGAGCCTGCTCGCGCGCGGCAATGACGAGCCGTTCACGCTCTATGGCCTGCTCGCCAGAAGCGTCGAGACCGACGACGAGCGAAGCTTCGTCACCTTCCGCCTCGATCCGCGCGCCCGTTTCTCCGACGGCAAGCCGGTAACGGCCGAAGACGTGCTGTTTTCCTGGCAATTGCTGCGCGACCACGGCCGGCCGAACCACCGGCAATACTACGCCAAGGTCGCCAAGGCTGAGGCGCCCGATCCCCTCACCGTCCGCTTCGATCTCGCAGGCGCCAACGATCGTGAGCTGCCGCTGATTCTCGGCCTGATGCCGATCCTGCCCAAGCACGCCATCGACGTCGCGACCTTCGAGGAAACGACGCTGACGAGCCCGATCGGCTCCGGCCCCTATCGCGTCACGGCGGTCAAGCCCGGCGCCAGCGTCACGCTGACCCGCAATCCCGATTATTGGGGCCGCGACCTGCCCATCAACCGCGGGCTCTACAATTTCGACGAGATCCGGCTCGACTATTTTCGCGAGGCCAACGGCCAGTTCGAAGCCTTCAAGCGCGGGCTCTACGATTTCCGCATCGAGCACGAGCCGCTGCGATGGCACGACGGCTACGATTTTCCGGCTGCAAGGAGCGGCGAGGTGATCCGCGACACTGTCAGGCCCGGAGTGCCGCAGCCGTCCGAATTCCTGGTCTTCAACACGCGCCGCCCGATCTTCGCCGACATCCGCGTGCGCCGGGCGCTGACGCTGCTGTTCGATTTCGAGCTGGTCAATCGCAACTACTTCTTCGGGCTCTATTCGCGGGCCGCCGGCTATTTCGCCGGCTCGGACCTGTCGGCCTATGGCCGGCCCGCGGACGCGCGCGAGCGTGAGCTGCTGACGCCGTTCGCGGCGCGTATTCCGGCCGACATCATGGATGGCAGCTACCGCCTGCCGGTCACCGACGGCTCGGGCCACGACCGCACCACGCTGCGCGCGGCGCTGAAATTGTTGTCGGAGGCCGGCTACGAGCTCAACGGCAACGTGCTGCGCAACCGCGCGACCAAGGCGCCGTTCACCTTCGAGATCATGGTCACGACCCGCGACCAGGAGCGGATCGCCCTCGCGTTCCAGCGCGACCTCAAGCGCGCCGGCATCGAGCCGAGCGTGCGGTCGGTCGATCCCGTGCAGTTCGACCAGCGCCGGCTTGCCTTCGAGTTCGACATGATCCAGAACCGCTGGGACGAGTCGCTGTCGCCCGGCAACGAGCAATATTTCTACTGGGGCAGCGCTGCCGCGGACAATCCGGGCACCCGCAACTACATGGGCGCCAAGGATCCGGCGATCGATGCCATGATCGCCGCGCTGCTCGAGGCCCGTGAACATACGGATTTCGTCTCGTCGGTGCGGGCGCTCGACCGCGCCTTGATGGCAGGCTTCTATACAATCCCGCTGTTTAACGTATCCGAGCAATGGATCGCGCGCTGGAATCGGATAGAACGGCCCAAGGACACCTCGCTCTCGGGCTATTTGCCGGAGACCTGGTGGTCGAAGGGTGAGCCTCCAGCGACGCAAGCGAAGTAACGCCGTGAACCAGCCAGCCGTATCGCCGACGCTCGACACACTGTTTCAGCGCACGCTGATGCGGCAGCCGCATGCGACCGCCCTGCTCGATCCCCTCAACAAGGCGCGCATCACCGGGCACCAGCCGCGGCGCATGACCTATGCCGAGGCCGACACGGCCATCGAGGCGCTGTCGGCCTTCTTCGTCGAATCGGGCCTGCCGGCCAATTCCGTCATCGCGGTCCAATTGCCGAACACGGTCGAGTTCGTGCTCACCGTGCTCGCCGCCCATCGCGCCGGCCTCGTCGTCGCCGTGCTGCCGCTGCTGTGGCGGCACGCGGAACTGACCGCTGCGCTGAACCGTACCGCGGCGCGCGCGATCGTCACGATGAGCACGGTCGACGGCGTCGGCTATGCGGATCTCGCGATGCATGCGGCGGCCGAAGCCTTCTCGATCCGACATGTCTGCGGCTTCGGCACCGGTCTGCCCGAAGGCATGGCGCCGCTCGACGAGGTGCTGGCACGGCCGCCGGGGACCACGCGGGCCGTGATCCAGGACGGCCGCAAGGCGGCCATGATCTCCTTCGACGTCACGGCAGAAGGCTTTCGGCCGGTGCCGCGGCCGCATTTCAGCCTGATCGCCGGCGGACTGGCGATGTCGCTGGAAGCCGACATCAGGCAGGGCGCGACCGTGATGGCGGCGTTCGCGCCAATGTCGTTCGCCGGCCTCGCCTCCTCGCTCGCGGTGTGGCTGCTCTCCGGCGGCGCGCTCGCGCTGCATCATCCGTTCGAGCACGAGGTGCTGGAGCAGCAGATCAACGAGCATGAATGCGAGGTGCTGATCGCACCAGCGCAGCTTGCCTTGCGGCTCGGCGATGCCGATCTGGCGGCACGAATGCCGACCTTGCGCAACGTGATCGGCCTGTGGCGCGCGCCCGAGCAAGTGGCGGCGAGCGATGCCTGGATCGCTCCCCATGCCCCGCTGACCGACGTCTATCTGTTCGGTGAGGCAGGCTTGTTCGGCGCCCGCCGCGGCGAGGACGGCATGCCCGTCCCGGTGATGCCCGGGCCGCACGGCGCCCCGCGCGAGCAAGCGGGCTCGTCCATCGCCGGCGAAATCCTGCTGACGCCGAAGGGCATGCTTGGCCTGCGCGGCGCGATGGTGCCGATCGCGGCCTATGCCCCCCCGCAGCCGGTCGGCGAGACGCTGACGGCACAGCCGCCGCGCGACTATGTCGACACCGGTTATGCCGCACGGCTCGACCGTCCGAGCGGCGCGATCTGCATCACCGCGCCGCCCTCCGGCATCATGGCCGTCGGCGGCTACCGCTTCCTCTCCAACGATTTGCAGGAATGGGCCCGCCGGCTCGGCCAGGGCGCGCTGCTCACCGCGCTGCCCGACCGGCTCTCGGGGCACCGGCTCGCCGGTCGCGCCCAGGACAATGCCCGCGCCCGCGAGGCGCTCAGCGAACTCGGGCTTAACCCCCTGATGGTCGAGGCTTTTCGCGACCGCTCCGGGCCGGTCTAGGCGCAGTTTCGCCATCTCCGTTGACGCTGCATTAAGGCGGCCGAACTAGATTGCGCGGCAGATTGTTGCGCGATCAGAGTTCTCTAATGTCCCAGGCGGGCCCGATCCTGTTTGTGTCCGATGCCGAGCGGCCGCCCTTTATCGGGGCGCTGGACGAAGCCCGGCTGTTTCCCGTGGTGGATATCGACTGGGCCAGCGCGGCACGCGCGGTCGAGGAGGTGCAGCCGGCTGCAATTCTCGCTGCGATGCATGGTGGACACGAGCCGTATATCGCGCCGCTCGCAAAGAAGATCGCCGACCAATCGCCTTACCTTCCCTTCGTGGCCGTGGATGCCGCCGGCACGCTGCCTCACAACGCCCTGCCCTTCTCGCGCGGCGGCAATCCCGACCGCCTGATCGCGAGGCTTCGCGCCGCGCTGCGCGTGCGCACGCTCCATGCCACGGTGCTGCGCCGATTGCCCGAAGTGAAGGTCGCGGTGCCGGACGGCGATCCCGCGCGCGACGCCACCGTCCTCCTGATCGGCCGCGGCGCGGCTTACCCTGCGCTCTCCGTCGCGCTCGGCGAGCGCGTCGGCGTCGTCGGTGCGCTCTCGATCGAAGCCGCCGCCAAGCACCTCAACACCCGCGATCTCGACGGCGTCGTGCTCGCCGAAGGTTTCACCGCGCGCGTGACCGATGCCTTCCTCACCGTGCTCGCCGAGGACACCCGCTTCCGCAGCCTGCCCGTCGTCGTCACCGCGCACCAGCTGACGCAGACTTACGACCTGCCCAATCTCGAGCTGATCCCTGGCGAGCCCGCAAGGGTCGCCGCGAACGCGTTGCCCCTGATCCGCCAGCACGCGATGGAAGCGCAGCTGAGCCGCACCTTGCGCTCGATCGATGCCGGCGGCTGGCTCGACCCGCGCAGCGGTCTGCTGACGGTGGAAGCCTTCGCTCGCGATTTCGCCAAGGCGGTCGAACAGGCTCACGTCCGCGGCGGCGGTTTGTCGGTGGCGCGCTTCGCCTTCGATCCCGCCAATTCCCGCGCCCAGCTCGATGCTGCCCGCATCCTGAGCCGCCTGATGCGGCAGATGGATTTCGGCGCGGCGCAGAAGGACGGCTCGGTGATCGTCGTTTTCGCGGAAACCGACTTCCGCACCGCGCACATGATCGCGCGGCGCTTGTCGGCCGTGATGCGGCACACCTCCAACGGCAAGCACGAGATGCGCAGCGAGCCCGTGGTCAGCGTGGATTCGCTGTCGCCGTCGGATACGGCGAGGTCCTTGCTGGCCCGGCTGTCGGCGGACGCGTCAAGGGCGGCGTCCTAACTTTTCGCGCGAGCTACAGCAACCAGCACCGCCATTGCGAGCGCGGCGAAGCAATCCAGGCTCTCTCTGCAGAAAGATTCTGGATTGCTTCGTCGCAAAGGCTCCTCGCAATGACGTGGTGAGAGCCGGGCCTACGCCGCCTTCTTGCTCTCGGCGAGTTGGGCCAGTTGCCGCATGATCTCCGTGGTGCCGGCCAGACGCTCTTCCGGCGTCTCCCAATCCTGCAGGAACACCACCTTCATGTCGGGCCGCACCTTGGCGGCCTGGCCATAGCTGCGGATGAAGGTCACGAGGCGATCGGGATAGGCGAAGGAATTGTCGCGGAAGACTATGACGGCGCCCTTCGGGCCGGCGTCGATCTTCTCGACATTGGCCCTGCGGCAGAACGCCTTGATCGCGGCGACCTTGAACAGATAGCGCACCTCGTCCGGCAGCACGCCGAAGCGGTCGCGCATCTCGGCGCCAAAATTCTCGATCTCCTCCTCGGTGTCGAGATCGGCAAGACGCCGGTACAGCGACAGCCGCACCGAGAGGTCGCTGACGTAATCCTCCGGAATCAGCACGGGCATGCCGATGGTGATCTGTGGCGACCAGCGGTCCGCGGCGGGCTCGGAGACGCCGGCCTTGAGGTTGACGATCGCCTCCTCCAGCATCGATTGATAGAGCTCGAAGCCGACCTCCTTGATGTGGCCGGACTGCTCCTCGCCGAGCAGATTGCCGGCGCCGCGGATGTCGAGGTCGTGGGAAGCGAGCTGGAAGCCGGCGCCCAGCGTCTCGAGCGATTGCAGCACGGTGAGCCGGCGCTCGGCCTGCGCGGTGATCTTCTGCTGTGCCGGCAGCGTGAACAGCGCGTAGGCCCGCAGCTTGGAGCGGCCGACGCGGCCGCGGAGCTGATAGAGCTGCGCGAGACCGAACATGTCGGCACGGTGCACGATCAGCGTGTTGGCGTTGGGAATGTCGAGGCCGGATTCCACGATCGTGGTGGACAGCAGGATGTCGAATTTGCCGTCGTAGAACGCGGTCATGATGTCCTCGATCACGGCGGGCGGCATCTGGCCGTGCGCGACCGCGACCTTCATCTCGGGCACGTTCTTGTCGAGGAAGTCCTTGACCTCGGCGAGGTCGTCGATGCGCGGCACCACGTAAAACGCCTGGCCGCCGCGATAGCGCTCACGCAAGAGCGCCTCGCGGATCATCAGGGGATCGTGCGGAGCGACGAAGGTGCGCACCGCAAGGCGATCGACCGGGGGCGAAGCGATGATCGAGAGCTCGCGCACCCCGGTCAGCGCCAGCTGCAGGGTACGCGGAATCGGCGTCGCCGACAGGGTCAGCACGTGCACCTCGGCACGCAGGGCCTTCAGCCGCTCCTTGTGGCTGACGCCGAAATGCTGCTCCTCATCGACGATGAGCAGGCCAAGGTCGCGGAATTTGATGGCCTTGCCGAGCAGCGCGTGGGTGCCGACGACGATGTCGACGGAGCCGTCGGCGAGGCCCTTCTTGACCTCGTTGAGCTGCTTGGTCGGGATCAGGCGCGAGGCCTGCGCGACGTTGACGGGGAAGCCCTTGAAGCGCTCGCTGAAGGTCCGGTAGTGCTGGCGCGCTAGCAGTGTGGTCGGCACCACAACGGCGACCTGCTTGCCATCGAGCGCAACCGCAAACGCGGCGCGCAGCGCCACCTCGGTCTTGCCGAAGCCGACGTCGCCGCAGATCAGCCGGTCCATCGGGCGGCCCTTTTCGAGGTCCTTCAGCGTGGACTCGATCGCACCGAGCTGATCTTCGGTCTCGTCATAGGGGAAGCGTGCGCAGAACTCGTCGTAAAGGCCCTGCTGCACCGGCAGCTTCGGCGCCTCGTGCAGCATGCGTTCGGCGGCGATCTTGATCAGCTCGCCCGCGATCTCGCGGATGCGGTTCTTCAGCTTCGCCTTGCGGGTCTGCCAGCCCGAGCCGCCGAGCTTATCCAGCTCGACGCTGGTTTGATCCGAGCCGTAGCGCGACAGCAGCTCGATGTTCTCGACCGGGAGGAACAGCTTGGTCTCGGCGGCGTAATGCAGCTCGAGGCAGTCATGCGGCGCGCCGGCGACGTCCAGCGTCTGCAGGCCGACGAAGCGGCCGATGCCGTGCTCGACATGGACGACGATGTCGCCGGCGGCAAGGCTCGTCACCTCCGAAATGAAATTGTCGAGCTTCCGGCTGGCCTTGCGCGGCCGCACCAGGCGGTCGCCGAGGATGTCCTGCTCGCTGATCAGCGCGATCTCGTCGGTCTCGAAACCGCTCTCGAGGCCGAGCACGGCCAGCATGGTCTCGTTGCGCGGGGTGGCCTGCACCGTGCGCCAGGAGTTGACGCTGGTGGTGTGGGCCAGCTTGTGGTCGCGCAGCATCGAGGTCATGCGGTCGCGCGAGCCCTCGGTCCACAGCGCGATCACGACCTTCTTGCGCTGCGCCTGCAACGCCATCACGTGGCTGACGACGGATTCGAACACGTTGACATTGCTGTCGTTGCGCTCTGGCGCGAAATCGCGGCCCTTGCGCGCGCCGGCGTCCACCACGCTCGTCCCATCTGTCGGCACCGAAAACGGCGTCAGCCGCGCCAGCGGGATATCGCCGAGGCGCCTGGTCCACTCCTCCTCGGTCAGATAGAGCCGATCCGGCGGCAGCGGCTTGTAGATCGCACCGCCGCCGGGATGCTCCATCGCCTCGCGACGGGCCTGGTAGTAATCGAGGATCTGCTTGAAGCGCTCGCGGACGGCGTCCTCGGCCTGCGGCTCGATCGCGATTGCCGCGCCCTGCAGATAGTCGAACAGCGTGTCCATCCGGTCCTGGAACAGCGGCAACCAGTGCTCCATGCCGGGATGGCGGCGGCCCTCGCTGACGGCCTCGTACAGCGCATCGTCACGCTCGGGCGCTCCGAACTCGGCGACGTAGCCCATGCGGAAGCGGCGGATGGTGTCGGTGACGAGCTGGAATTCCGAGACCGGCACCAGATCGAGCGAGCGCATGTCGAGCAGCGTGCGCTGGGTCTCCGCGTCGAAGGTGCGGATCGATTCCAGGCTGTCGCCGAAGAAATCGAAGCGGACCGGCTGCTCGAGGCCGGCCGGAAACAGGTCGAGGATGCCGCCCCGCACGGCGTATTCGCCGGGCTCGCGCACGGTCGAGGAGCGGTTATAGCCGTTGTGCTCGAGCCAGGCGACAATGGTGTCCATCGGCACCACGTTGCCCGGCGCGACCGACAGCGCCTGCGCCGCCACGAGCTCGCGCGCCGGCACGCGCTGCACCACCGCGTTCACCGTGGTCAGCACGATCAGCGGCTTGTCGCTGCCGGTGAGCGCCGCCAGCCGTGCCAGCGTGGTCAGGCGCTGCGCCAGGATGCCGCCATGTGGCGAGACACGGTCATAGGGCTGGCAATCCCAGGCGGGAAAGGTCAGCACCGGCAGATCGGGTGCGAAGAATTGCAGCGCGCGCTCCAGCTGCTGCATGCGCGGGCCGTCGCGGCAGACCACGGCAAGGCTGACCGCGGGCTTCTTCGGCCGCGCCGCGATGGCGCGCGCCAGATCGGACACGACGAGGCCTTCGGCGCCTTCCGCGACATTGGCAATCGTCAGGGCTCGGCCGGGCGCAAGCAGCTCGGCCGGAGATTTCATCCCCTGCTTCATACGCCGCCGTCCGCGATCGGATAGGCCTTGATGCGGGCAAACAGCGCGCCGGTGACCGCGGCCGGCAGCACCTTGTCGCCGGTGATGGCGGCATAGAGATCGGGATCATTGACCTCGAGCAGCGTCTCGAGCTGCGTCAGCTCGTCATCCGACAGATTGCCGATCTCGGCATCCGCGAAGCGGCCGAGGATCAGGTCCATCTCGCGCGTGCCGCGGTGCCAGCAGCGGAACAAGAGCCGCTTGCGGCGGTCGTCCAGCCCGCTGCTCGATCGTGTCGTTCCCGTCATGTCTCAAATCCAATCAAACGCAGAAAGCCCGGACGTGCCGGGCGGGGGTGATATAGCCACTCGGACCGGTGATGTCAGCCCTTTGTTATTGCAATTGTTTGGGGGCGTCATTGCCGGGCTTGCCGTCTTCGCAAAGCTTCGCCGGCCTGATATCGAGAGCCCGGCGAAGCCGTTTGCGGCGCCGAGCCCCGGCAATCCATCGTCCTTGAAAAGATGGATGCGCGGGTCAAGCCCGCGCATGACGAATGTTGCAAGAATGCGCCCCAGCCTGCTCAATCCGCTGTTTGCTCCCGTGACCAGCCTGCCCGGCGTCGGTCCGAAGCAGGACAAGCTGCTGCAGTACCTGCTCAGCCGCAATGAGACGCCGCGGCTGGTCGATCTCTTGCTGCATCTGCCGAGCCAGGTGATCGACCGCCGGGCGCGTCCGAAGATCCGCGACGCGGCGCAGGGAACCATGGTGACGCTGGAGGTCACCGTCGATCGTCACCGCCCACCCCCGCCGCGCAATTCGCGCGCGCCGTATCTGGTCTATGCCAGCGACGACACCGGCGACGTCGTGCTGACTTTCTTCCGCGCCAAGCCGGGCTATGTCGAAAAGCTCTTGCCGGTCGGCGAGAAGCGCTTCGTCTCCGGCACGCTGCAGATGTATGACGGCATCCCGCAGATCGTGCATCCCGACCGCGTGCTCGACGAGGCGGCGATCTCGAAACTCTCTGGCATAGACCCGGTCTATCCGCTGACGGAAGGCCTTGCGCTCGGCTCGCTCCGCCGCGCGATCGCACAGGCGCTGCAGAAGCTGCCGGCCCTGCCGGAATGGATCAGCCCGGAGGTGATGCGCCGCTGCCACTTCCCGCCGATCGCGGAAGCGCTCATGCGCGTGCACCAGCCGGTCGAGCTGACGGACATCCTGCCGGACCGGCCGTTCTGGTCGCGGCTCGCCTTCGATGAGCTCCTGGCCGGCCAGCTCGCCCTCGCCCTGATCCGCGCACAGCTGCGCCGCCCGGCCGGCGTGCGCAATGCCGGTGACGGGCACCTGCGCAGCAAGATCATCGACGCCCTTCCTTATGCGCTCACGCCGTCGCAGCGCAACGCCGCGGCCGCCATCGCCGAGGATCTGCAACAGCCGGTGCGCATGCTGCGGCTGCTCCAGGGCGATGTCGGCTCCGGCAAGACCGTGGTGGCGCTGCTCGCGGCTGCCGCCGTCGCCGAAGTCGGCAAGCAGGCCGCACTGATGGCGCCGACGGAGATTTTGGCGCGCCAGCACATCAAGACCATCGCTCCGCTTGCCGAGCGGGCCGGCATGCGGGTTGCGATCCTCACCGGCCGCGAGAGGGGCAAGGAACGGCGCGAGATCATCACGCAGCTCGCCGCAGGCGAGATCGACCTCCTCGTCGGCACCCATGCCCTGATCCAGGACGACGTGATCTTCCGTGACCTCGCGCTTGCCATCGTCGACGAGCAGCACCGCTTTGGCGTGCGCGAGCGGCTGGCGCTGACCTCGAAGGGCGAAGCGGTCGACGTGCTGGTGCTCAGCGCAACGCCGATCCCGCGCACACTGGTGCTGACCTATTTCGGCGACATGGACATCTCAGAGCTGCGCGAGAAACCCGCCGGCCGCCAGCCGATCGACACGCGCGCGGTGCCGGTGAGCCGGATCAGCGAGGTCATGGAGGGTGTCGGCCGCGCGCTCGAAGCCGGCAAGCTGGTCTACTGGATCTGCCCGCTGGTCGAGGAATCCGAGGCGGAAGGAACCGAGCATCTCACCAATGCGACAAAGCGTTTCGAGAGCCTGCAGAAGCGGTTCGGCGACCGCGTCGGCCTCGTCCACGGCCAGATGAAGGGCACCGAGAAGGACCGCGTGATGGGCCAGTTCGCCGCCCACGAGATCGGGCTGTTGGTCGCGACCACCGTGGTCGAGGTCGGCGTCGATGTGCCGGCCGCCACCATCATGGTGATCGAGAATGCCGAACGGTTCGGCCTTGCCCAGTTGCACCAGCTGCGCGGCCGCATCGGCCGCGGCTCGGAGGCCTCGACCTGTATCCTGCTCTATGGCGAGCCGCTCGGCGAGATGTCGAAGGCACGGTTGAAGGTGATCCGCGAGACCACCGACGGCTTCCGCATCGCCGAGGAAGATTTGAAGCTGCGCGGCGAAGGCGACGTGCTCGGCGTGCGCCAGAGCGGCCTGCCCGGCTACCGCATCGCGCGCTCGGAGGTCCACGGCCAGCTCATCACCCAGGCGAGAGACGAAGCGCTGCGCATCCTCAAGGACGACCCGAAACTGAAGGGCGAGCGCGGCGAAGCGCTGCGCTGCCTGCTGTATCTCTACGAACGCGATGAAGCGATCCCGCTGATCGGGGCGGGTTGACGCTCGGCCCTCTGTCGCCCGACCTCGTAGGCCGCCACATGCGCGCGGGCGAGGTCCAGTAGCGGCGTGTCGATGCCGAGCGTCCGCGCGCGATTGGCCATATCGCCCAGAATATGCTCCGCCTCGGTGATCGAGCCGCGCTCGATGTCGCGCAGCATCGAGGCCTTCAGCGGCGAATCCAGCGTGGTGAACAATTTTCGGTCAAACTCAATGAACGGTGCGCGCGGCTCGAAACCGGAGGCTGTCGCAACGGCGCAGCATTCGGCGAACAGGCGGAAGATGGACTGCTCACCGTTCGGCACGGCCAGGATGTCTCCGATGCTCGCCCGCATCAGGCAGGTGATGCCGGCGAGCGTCGAGAGCTGGACGAACTTCTCCCACATGTCCTGCATGATCGCTTCGCTGGCGCGCACGTCGATACCGGGGACCTGGAGCAGCTTTTCCAGCGCGAGCACACGTTCGCTCAGTGCGCCATCGATCTCGCCGAAGACGATGGTCTGATTGGCCATGAAGTGAACCACCCGGCCCTCCGCATCGAGCCCGGCGCTGACATTCGCGAGCCCGCCGAGGACGCGGGCCGCGCCGAACCTCGCGGTGAGAGCGTCGAGATGTTTCAGCCCGTTCAGGATCGGCAGGATCATCGTGTCGGGACCGAGGGCGGGCGCAAACTGGCTCATCGCGTCATCCAGCGAATAGGCCTTCACCCCGACGAGCACGACGTCGAACGGCTCCTTGAGTTCACCGGCCACAAGAAGCGTCGGCTGCACGGCGAAATCGCCGTGCGGGCTCACGACCTGCAGGCCATTCAGCCGCAATTGCTCGGCCCGCTTCCCGCGCACCAGAAAGGTCACGTCTCGGCCCGCTCGGACGAGGCAGGCTCCGTAATAGCCGCCCAGAGCCCCCGCGCCGATCACCAGCACTCTCATTCGAACTCCCATGCGCCTGCTTCCGCAGAATAGTAACAGATGGGGATCGCGACGTCTCCTCCCCGTCATTGCGAGCGCAGCGAAGCAATCCAGAGTCCCTCCGCGGAAAAATTCTGGATTGCTTCGCTGCGCTCGCAATGACGCCGTGGATAGAGCAACTTCAGAACAATTGCGCCTTCGCCGACTGAGCGCGAACCGATCAGGTCTTCTTCTGCGCGATGCCCGCGGCAAACGTCTTCATCAGCGCAGCATCCGCCGCCTCGCCATTCGCATCCGCTGCGAGATGTTCAAACCACCGTGCAAAGCCCTCATAGATCTGGCTGGCGGGATGACCGGGCCCGAGGAAACCTGAAATCTCCCGCATCTCGGCGACCCAGCGATAGGCCTTCGGGATCATGTCCGGCAGCGCGATCTCGAGCCGTGCCAGGATCGCGGGCTGGCTCAAAGCCAGCTCGTCGCGCAGCGCGTCGGCCGCGCCCGCTTTCGTTGCCGCGACCACCATGGCCGAGCCGATGCCGGCGAGGCCCTTGACGATGCCGGCATAGGACATCTTCAGAGCGGATGCCGCGCCGACCGGGCCTTCGACGATCCGCACGTCGAGGCCGAAATCCCTGAGCACCGCAACGTCCTTGGCGTACTCGCCAGACATGTAGAAGGCCGGGCTCTTGCCGCCGGGCTGCGGCGGAAACCCGATGATGCCGGCATCGACGAACGGCGCCTGGGCCGAGCCGATGATCTCCTCGATCCTTTGCACGGTGTCGACATTGACCGCGTTGCAATCGACCACGATCGGCTTGTCCTCACGCCTGACGATCAGCGCAGCCAACCGTTCGGCCAGCGCAACGGCTTCGCCTGGCGGCACGATCGAGAGAATGATGTCGGCGGCGGCGATCGCATCGTCATCGGCGCCGACCATGCCGGCGTCTGCTGCGCGCTTCAGCGTCGCCTCGCTGCGGCCTTTCAGGGAGGTCAGCACGCGCGCGCCGTTCTCGCTGAGGCGACGGGCGACGGCGCTGCCCATGGCGCCGGGTGCGAGGATCGCAATGGTCTTGGACGCAATGGTCTTGGACATCGTGCACTCCAGGTCGATTCCGAGCGAGGCGCTCAGGTCAACCGGGACATTAGCAGAGGATGCGAATGCTTGCGTGAACGCGGCCATCCCGCGAGGGAATGGCCCTACTCCACCTTCGCAGGCTCGGGCTGCAGCGCCGACGCATTGGCGATCCGCGCGGCATTCGCCACGCCGGCAAGCGCCGCCGCCTTCTTCGGATCGGGTGCCGAGCCCGGCTGCACCACGCCGGCCGACATGATCAGCGTCGCCGCATCCTCTGCCGTGAGATCGACCTCGATGATCTTGCTCTTCGGGACATAGAAGAAGAAGCCGGTGGTCGGGTTCGGCGAGCACGGCAGGAAGACCGAGACATGCTCCTCCTGCCCCGGCAGGTTGCGCGCGATGTCCTCGTTCGGCGATTGCGAGATCAGCACGATCGACCACATGCCCGGCGACGGAAATTCGACCAGACCCACTTTCCGGAAGCTCGATCCCTTGCCCGAGAACAGCGTCTCGAACACCTGCTTCAGGCCGCGATAGATCGCCCGCACGGCCGGGATCCGGCCGAGGAAGGTCTCGCCGACGTCGACCAGCGTCTTGCCGATCAGGTTGGCGGCGAGGAATCCGACCAGAGTCAGCGTGAAGAATGCGACAATCAGTCCCCAGCCGGGCACGCCATAGGGCAGATAGGTCTCGGGCCGATAGGCCAACGGCACAAAGGGTCGCACCACGCCATCGACCCAGGTGACGAACCACCAGACCAGATACAGCGTGATCGCGATCGGCCCCGTCACGACGAGGCCGGTCAGAAAATAATTGCGGAAGCGGCCCATCAGGCCGGTATGCGGTTCCGGGACGGGATCAAGAGGCGCAGGCGCGTCGTCGCGGGGGGTCATTCGGGTTCCAGATCGGTCGCAGCACACAAGCTAGGGTCTTCTAGCAGGTTTTGGAAGGCCGCGACCGATCGATATCCCGTCTGCCTATTCCACAGTCACCGATTTCGCGAGGTTGCGCGGCTGGTCGACGTCGGTGCCCATGACGACGGCGGTGTGATAGGCGAGCAGCTGCACGGGCACAGCGTAGACCATCGGCGTGAAAGCCGCCGCCATGTCAGGCATGACGATGGTGACGAGGGACTCGACCGTGGCCTCTTCCGCGCCCTTGGCGTCCGTCATCAGGATGATGTTGCCGCCGCGGGCGGCGACCTCCTGCATGTTGGAGACGGTCTTTTCGAACACCCGGTCGTAGGGCGCGATAACGACGACCGGCATGGTCTCGTCGATCAGAGCGATCGGCCCGTGCTTGAGCTCGCCGGCGGCATAACCCTCGGCGTGGATGTAGGAGATCTCCTTCAGCTTCAGCGCGCCTTCGAGCGCGAGCGGGAAGCTGGTGCCGCGGCCGAGATAGAGCACGTCGCGCGACTTGGCGATCCGGTGCGCCAGCTTCTCGATCTGGAGCTCGGTGGTGAGCGCAGCCGCCATCAGGCGGGGCACCTCCACGAGGCCGTGGACCAGCTTGGTCTCGTCCTCGTCGGACAATTCGCCGCGCGCCTTGCCAGCCGCGATCGCAAGGTTGGCCAGCACCATCAGCTGGCAGGTGAAAGCCTTGGTCGAGGCGACGCCGATTTCGGGGCCGGCTAGCGTCTGCAGCACGGTCTCGCTCTCGCGTGCGATGGTCGAGGTCGGCACGTTGACGACGGCGACCGTGTGCACGCCCTCGGCCTTGGCATAGCGCAAGGCCGCCAGCGTGTCGGCCGTCTCGCCTGACTGCGAGATGAAGATGGCGAGATCGCCCTTGCGCAAGGGCGCCTCGCGGTAGCGGAATTCGGAGGCGACATCGACCTCGACCGGCAGGCGCGCAAAGCGCTCGAACCAGTATTTTGCGACGAATCCCGCATAGCTCGCGGTGCCGCACGCGGTGATATTGATGCGCTGGATGGTCTTGAAGTCGAAGGGAAGATCGACGGGCAGCGCGACGCGCTCGGTCGCCATGTCGACGTAGCGCGCCAGCGTGTGACCGACCACCTCCGGCTGCTCGTGGATCTCCTTGGCCATGAAATGGCGATAGTTCGCCTTGTCGACCAGCGAGGTCGAGGCGGCGTGCTTGATCTTGTCGCGCTGGACGGCGTTGCCGTCCTTGTCGAAAATCGTCGCGCTCTTGCGGGTGAGCACCACCCAGTCGCCGTCCTCGAGATAGCTGACCGTATCGGTGAACGGGCCGAGCGCGATCGCATCCGAGCCGAGATACATCTCGCCGTTGCCATAGCCGATCGCCAGCGGCGGGCCGTTGCGGGCGCCGATCATGAGGTCGTCGTCGCCGGCGAAGATGAAGCCGAGCGCGAAGGCGCCGCGCAAGCGCGCCAGCGCCAGCTTGACGGCTTCGACCGGCTTGTTGCCGCGCGTCAGCAGGTCGTCGACGAGGTGCAGCACGATCTCGGTGTCGGTCTCGGTGTTGAACACCGTGCCCTTCTTCTCGAGCTCCTCGCGCAGCTCGCGGAAATTCTCGATGATGCCGTTATGGACCACGGCGACGCGCTCGGTCGCGTGCGGATGGGCGTTGTTGACGGTCGGCTTGCCGTGGGTGGCCCAGCGGGTGTGGCCGATGCCGGTCGTGCCCTTGAGCGGCTCGGCTTCCAGCCGCTTCTCGAGATTCTTCAGCTTGCCTTCGGCGCGGCGGCGCTCGAGGTGCTTGCCTTCGAGCGTGGCAACGCCCGCCGAGTCGTAACCGCGATATTCAAGACGTTTGAGCGAATCCACCAGCTGCTCTGCAACCGGCTCGCGCCCGAGAATGCCGACAATCCCGCACATGCGGACCACTATCCCCCAAATCGTCGAAAAATCGCCTAAACGACGCGTTCGGTTTTTAGCGAAATTCCCAGGGAACCATATACTCAATAATTATTGCGGATTGAGACAGCGTGGACCGCAACCTGAGCTTCGCCTGCGTCGAATTGGCCGGCCTTAAACCTCGCGCGTTAACTCGTTGTCAACATGTTTGACCAACGATTCCGGTCCAGGAGGGTAAGGCCATGAAGGGCTCGTCCGACCGCAAAGGTCTGTCATCGATGTATTTGCGCGCCAGCGAGACCACGGGCACGCATCTGGCGCATTGGCCACCGCCCCAGCGCGGCAAGGAAAGCAAGCCCGTCTTCATGAAGCATCCGGAAGGCGAGCCGGTCAAGCGCGCCAAGCCGCGCGGCTGGCGCCTGACCCGCGCGATCTTCTCCGAATTCGCCGACGACGAATAACAGTGCAGCGGAAGGAATCCCTGATGGTGAGGAGCGCGAAGCGCGTCTCGAACCATGAAGGCCCACCTCTAGCCCGCAGCCATACTTCGAGATGCCCGCTTGCAGCGGGCCCTCAGGATGAGGGCGGAGACTGTTGCGACACAACAGAATAGCGGAGCTCATTTCTCCCGCTTCTTGCCGCCCGTCTTCATCTCGCGATAGCGCGCCGCGCCGCCGTCCCGGATGGTCTGCGGGCTCCGCTCCAGCGCCATCGCGTCGTCGGGTACGTCCTTCGTGATCACCGAGCCCGAGCCGATATAGGCGCCGTTGCCTATTCTGACCGGTGCCACCAGCGAGGAGTTGGTGCCGACGAAGGCGCCCTGCCCGATCACCGTCTTGTGCTTCTTGAAGCCGTCGTAGTTGCAGGTGATGGTGCCGGCGCCGATGTTGGAATTGGCGCCGACGGTGGCATCGCCGATATAGGAGAGATGATTGACCTTGACGCCGGCCTCCAGCGTCGCCGCCTTGGTCTCCACGAAATTGCCGATGCGCGCGCCGTCGCCGAGCGAGGTGCCCGGGCGGAGCCGCGCATAGGGCCCGATCGAGACGTTCTTGCCGAGCGTCGTCTGCACGATGTGCGAGAAGGAATGGATCACCGTGCCGTCGGCGATCGAGACGCCGGGGCCGATCACCACGAACGGCTCGATGGTGACGTCCTTGCCGAACACGGTGTCTGCGGCGAGATAGACGGTCTCCGGCGCGATCAGCGTGACGCCGGCCTCCATCGCCGCCTTGCGCAGGCGCGCCTGCATCACCGCTTCGGCTTCGGCGAGCTGCGCCTTGGTGTTGATGCCGCGCACCTCGTCCTCGCCGGTCTCGATCACCACGGACTCCCATCCCTGCTTGCGGACGATCTCGACCGCGTCCGTCAGATAATATTCGCCCTTGGAATTGGCATTGCCGATCTGCCCGAGGATCTCGAGCGCCCGGCGGCCGTCGATCGCCATCACGCCCGCATTGCACAGGTCGATCTTGCGCTCCTCGGCGCTGGCATCGGCCTGCTCGCGGATCGCGACCAGACGGTCGCCCGCGACGATGAAGCGGCCGTAACCGGTAGGGTCAGCGGCGCGAAAACCGAGCGCGGCGAGCGCGGCGCCCTTCGCGAGCGGCGCGCGCAGCCGCGCGAAGGTCTCGGCCGAGATCAGCGGCGTATCGCCGAAGGCGATCAGGAGATCGTCGACGCCGCGCGCGATGGCCTCGCGCGCCGCCAGCACCGCATGCGCGGTGCCGAGCCGCTCGGCCTGCACGAAGGTGAGCGCGTCGGGCCTGATGCGCTTTGCCTCATCGGCGACCGCCTGATGGTCGGGACCGATCACGACCGCAAGCGCACTACCGGTTCCCTTGGGAGCAGCGGCGAGCACATGGGCAAGCAACGTCTGACTTGCGACCGGATGCAGCACTTTCGGCAGGCTCGATCGCATGCGCGTGCCTTCGCCGGCGGCGAGCACGATCGTGAGGCTGGAACGGGCGGTCATCGAAATCCTGTCAGATATGGCCGAATCGATTTGCGACGGGCGGCAAGCCACCCTCAAAAAAGGGCTTGCCTTGCTACCCCCGCAAACGCCCGGAATTCAAGTGCGACACGCATTTCCTGTTAATGTTCCCTGATTGATTCGGGGAAGCCGGACAGGGCGGGCACTTAACGTTCATGGCAAAGGATTCCGACCCACTGGCGGATGCCTTCGGCACCAAGGAGACCGGCGGGCTGTTCTCCGGACTTGTCGCCGAGGAAAGCGCGCTCGATCGCCGCCTGATGTGGCGGCTTGGCTCGTGGGGCGTGGCCGCCGTCGGCGCGGTCACCATCGCGGTGATGGCCAATCAGGCCCAGCTCGGCTGGCGGCGTGATCAGGTCGCCTCCGCCGACCTTGCGCGCCAGGCCGACCGGCTCCAGGTGCTGACCAGGGAAAGCCAGAACGAGGCCCGCCGGCTCGCAGCCGCCATCGAGACGCTGAACACGGATCGCGACCGGCTCTATTCGCGCGTCACCGTGCTGGAGCAAGGGCTCGAGTCCGTCACCGGCGCCATCGCCAAGCAGGCCAGCCCGCCCCCGCAGGCCGGCAAGCCGCAGGATGCTGTGCCCGCGATCCCCAGTGTCGCGCCGGTCGCCTCGATGCCTGCCCCCGCCACGGACAAGCCGCGCGCGGATGCGGCCAAGGACACGCCCAAAGAAACGGCGAAGGAAATAGCCAAGGAGCCGCCGAGCCCGCCGCCGCAGACTGCGGCGGCCGCCTCGGTCGTGCAGCACTCGCCGGCGACGACTTCGGCATTGCCGACGCTGCCGCTGCTGCCGTCCAAGTCGATCATGGCACCGCCCGATCCGGCCGCGTCGAAACTGGTGCAGCCCGAGGCCAACGAGAAGGCCGCCGAGAAGAAGGGCGAGCCGGCGCCCGCCCCGACCGAAGTCGCGACGGCCGCCAAGGCGCCAGATGCGGCCGAGGGCGAGTCACCCGCGATCGCGGTTCAGCAGACGCGTTTCGCAATCGATCTCGGCGGCGCCAATTCGATCGATGGCCTGCGCGCGCTCTGGCGCGGCGTGACCAAGTCCAATCCGGAAATCGCAACGCTGCGCCCGATCATCATGATCAAGGAAGGCACCAGCGGGCTCGGCATGCAGCTCCGCCTCGGGGCCGGCCCGCTGGTCAACGCGGCCGCCGCCGCAAAATTCTGCGCGACCCTCGCCGAGAACGATCGTCACTGCGAGACCACCGTCTTCGACGGCCAGCGCCTGTCGATGCGCGGCTCGGAAAAGGGACAAGAGAAGTCTCAGGACAGGGTTCAGGAGAAGAGCCCGGAGAAGACCCAGGACGCGGCTCCGCAAGCCGAGACCGCGCCCGCGCCGAGCGCAAAGCCCGAGAAGCCGCAACGCCGCCGCAGCTACTCCTCCAAACGCACCAAGCGCGAGGAGCCGGCGCCCGCGCCTGCCGCGCAGCCGGCGCCGGCCAAACCGGAAACCGCATCGGCGTCGGCAACCACGACATCGACGCTGTCGTCGTTCTTCAGGCGGTAGCACGCGCCATCCGTGGCAGCAGCCGCTTGCGTGCGGCGATCGGACGCTTGGACCTGAGCTGCCTTCACGTTGCTCGTGCTGTTCGTTCTCGGCCGGGCCGAGCGCCGGCTCGGATCGAAATCGCCAGCATGCTGGTCGGCCGAACATACCAAATGATAGCGAAGAGCTCGGCTCAAGAAGGCACTATCCGCGACGAATGTGATTCGGAGCGGAGATGACGGACGCGAATTTCTTGCGGGAGCAACTCGCGTTGATCCGCGAGCTTGCCGATCAGGCCGATCCCCATATCAGGAAACGACTGCTCGCATTGGCCGAGAAATACGAGCGCCGCCTTGCGGAGCAGAATCGAAAGATTCCTCCTCGACCTTGACGGCTCGTGCGCGCACGCGACCTACTCGATGCGTGCCTTCTCCTTGAGATCGCGAATCCGCATCTCGGCTTCGTCTCTGGACTGGACGATCTCCGACCAGTCCTCGACCCGCGCCTCCTTGCTTAGCCTTTTGAGCTCGTTGAGCTGCTCCTGCGTCGGCTTGTCCATGCTCGCTCCTTGACCGGAAGATGCACCAGGCATCACACCGTCCAGAACGAGCCGGATCCTCGCCTGTTCCTCGCGGGGCCCCGGGTCGAGCCAAATCGCCGGAAACATCGCCTGCCCTGTTGCCTGCCCGCGCCATCCCGACCATATTGCCCGCATGACAAAGAAGCCCTTCCGCCTCACGCCCTACCAGGTGCAGTTCCTGCTCGTCGTCGGATTCGTCACCGTCGGCTGCGCGCTCTACGTGCGCTATCTCGCGATCGAGTTTTCGCAGGTCGCGCTCGCCTGCGACGCCGGCCTGCAGACGCTGATCTGCAAGTCGCGTTCGGTCTCGACCGTGCTGTTCAAGAACTCGGTGTTCGGCATCGTCGCGCTGGTGGTTGCGACGCTGAACCTGATGCGGCCCTCGATCGTGCTGCTCACGGTCGGCCTCGTCGCGGCCGGCCTCGGCATCGTGCTCTATAATGTCGTGCTGTCGGGCCTTGCGATCGGCTTGTTCATTCTCGGGTTTGCTCGGCCCGCGCCCGCCACAGCGTGAGCGCGAACAACAGATAGATCGTGCAGGTCCACAGCGACTGCCAATTGTCGCGGCCTTCGTTGACGAGCACGAACACGGCCGACAGCGCCAGCACGCCGGCGAACACCGCTTCGGCGATCGGACGCTGGCCGATCTGCGGCCGGTTCAGCATCAGAAGCGCGAACGGCACCACCGCCATCGTCAGCGCGGCGTAGGGAAAATCCTTGTAGCGCGGGTCGAACACGAAGCCGAGCGCGGTCGCGGCCGCGATCACCGCGGTCACCGCGAGCGTCAGGCCGAGCACGGCGGTCAGCTTCGACCATTTCCGCCCCTCGCGCGGTCCGAGCAGATCGAGGAAGGTCGGAAGGCTGCGGCCGATCACCATGGCCTGGGCGCAGAAGATCGGCGACAGGATGCCGGCCAGCAGCAGCGCGCCCCAGAGCAGCCAGCCGCCGATGCCGTAGCTCTCGTAATACATCTTGTCGGCGCCGATCCCGAGCAGGCTCCCCGCCGTCGTCGCCGAGATGGCAACGCCGAGCCAGGCCGAGGAGCGCGGCGTCCACGGCCGCCGGCGCAGCGTGATGAGGGCGACCGCGAACACCAGCACGGAAAGGCCCATGCCCGCGCCCATGTACCATTTCCAGTACGGGAAATTGCTGATCGGCTGACCCGGCGGGTATTTCAGGCTCCGGCGACCCCCGTCATACAGGCCCCAATAGCCGCCCACCGTGCCTTCCAGCCTGCGCTTCCACGGCTGGTCGTAGGATTCGATCAGATTGACGCGGAACTTCTGCGCCTTTGCCAGGCTCAGGATTTCCGAGACCACCCGCGCCTGATTGGTGCGCGAGGGCAACGCCGCGTCGCGCATGCGCCCCTCGCTCGGCCAGCCGGTTTCGCCGATCAGGATCTCCTTGCCGGGAAAGGCCACCGCCATGCGCTCGCGGATCTGTTCGACATGGGCCGCGGCGAATTTCGCCTTGACCGGAAAATCCTCCCAATAAGGCAGGATGTGAATGGTGACGAAGTCCACGCTGTCATAGACCTCGCGGTTCTTCAGCCAGTATTCCCAGACGTCGGCATAGGTGACCGGCACGCCAACTTGCGCCTTCACCATGCGGATGATGGAGACGAGATCCGCCGTCGTCATCTCACCGCGCAGCAGCACCTCGTTGCCGACGATGAGCGTGGTGATGACGTCGGGGAATTCCTTGGTGAGGCGGACCGCCAGCGCGGCCTGCTCGAAGTTCTTGGTGCGGTTGCTGGAGAGCCAGATGCCCTGCAGCACTTTCAGCCCGCCGACCTTGGCCGCGACCGCCGGCACCTGGTCGAGCCCATTCTCCATCGAATAGGTGCGGATGCAGCCGGTGATCTCCTTGAGCTGACGCAGATCCTGCTCGATCTGCTCGGCCTCGATATGCGTCCACGCGTCCAGCGGCGTCTGCTCGCCGCGGAACGGCGCGTAGGAGACGCATTGGACCTTCTCGGCGGGATCGATCGGGGCGCGCGCGAGCGTGATCGGCGTCGCCAACCACCACCACAAGGCAGCAATCGCACCCAATGAAACGAGCAGAAGCGCCAGTGGCGTACGAAGAGAAATCGGTTCCGTCCTCCGCGAAGGGTCCGTCGATTACCTGCTTGGACGCCGTCTGCCAAGGGGGTGTCCAAATGCCGATCGCACTGCGCTGATCCCCGTCTCGCCTCGGAGGAATCAGCCTGCGGCCGTTCGACCGAGGCCTAGCATCGTGACTTTGCTGGACAAAATTCCAAATACAGGTCATGGACTCCGAAAGACTTTTCCGCCGCATTGGAGACCCATTTGGACGCCATCACCGGGCGCGTCCGCGGGATCCTGACGCGGACGGCCAGCGAATACATTGGGGAATTCATGCGGCAACGGGTGTTCGAGTTACGAAATGCGGTCCTGCGGCAGTTCGCCGCCACCTTGGCCGTCTCCTCCCTTCTCGTTTTCGCCGGTCTCGGTGGCGCCGTCGCCCAGAGCGGCACGCCCGCACCCGACCAGGGCAAGGCCGCCGCCCAGCCCGCCGACGCCGCCAAGGATGCGGCCCAGAATCAGCGCCGCACCGACGAGTTCGCCGAAGCGGCCCAGGTCATCAACGGCCCGGCCGGCAATCCCGAATGCGTCTGGCTCGGCCGGCGCGTGGTACGGCTGATGTGGCGGGACGACCTCGATACCGCGTTCCGCCATCTCGACCTCTACGACCGCTTCGGCTGCCCCGGCGGCCACATCCAGGCCGCGTTCCGCTGCCTGACCCGCTTCGGCGGCCAGATCGATCCCAAGGTCGCCGAGACGCTGGACAGCCGCGTGCACGCCTGCTGGATCAACCCGGCGGCCCAGCCGCAGCAGGCGGCCGCGAGCGCGGCCCAGCCCGCGGCACCGGCGCCGGGCAATCCGCCGGCACCGCAGCCCGCCGCGAGCCCCGCGCCGGCGGCAAGCCCGAGCCCGGCGCCCCCGAAATAGCCGCGATCGTTTCAGCTGTCGTTCAGGAACGATCGGCCATAGACGCGGTTGGCACTGCCGCGCGTCTTCCAGAAAAGGCCATGCCCTCATAAGGACATGAGCCCATGACAGTTGTGAAACCGCGCGGCGGAGGTATGCTTCCTTTGCCGCGGACACGGTCGGATCTCGGGGTCGGATCCGCTTCCCTGCCACCTCAGCCCCTATTGGTTTAGCCGCGATGCGCGTTGTCGCCGCCGTTCTATTGCTCGTGTCCGCGCTTCACGCCGGCATCTGGGGAGTCTTGCGCGACAGGGAACCCGCGCCCGACTTCAAGGGCCTCTTGCCCAGCGTCTCCTACGCGCCGTTCGAGGGCTCGGCCCACCCCGACATCGACAACATCCCGACCGTCGAGAAAATCCGCGCCGACCTGAAGACGCTGTCGACCATGACGCGCGCGATCCGCCTCTATTCGTCCACCGGCGGTGTGGAGCTGGTGCCGCCGATCGCGGCCGAGTTCGGCCTCAAGGTCACCGTCGGCGCCTGGATCGACAAGGACAAGGATCGCAACGAGCGCGAGATCAAGGCCGCCATCGAGCTCGCCCGCAAGAACAGCAACGTCGTCGGCGTCGTCGTCGGCAACGAGGTGATCTACCGCGGCGAGCAGAAGGTCGAAGACCTCATCGACATGATCAAGAAGGTGAAGGGCTCAGTCCGCGTGCCCGTCACCACCGGCGAGATCTGGAACATCTGGCGCGACAATCCCGACCTCGGCTCCAGCGTCGATTTCATCGCCGCCCACGTGCTGCCCTATTGGGAAAACTTCCGCTCCGACCAGGCGGTCGACCAGGCCGTCGATCGCTACAATCTGTTGCGCAACCTGTTCCCCGGCAAGCGCATCGTGATCGCCGAGTTCGGCTGGCCGAGCCAGGGCTACAACTTGCGTAACGCCGATCCGGGCCCGTTCCAGCAGGCCCTGATCCTGCGCAACTTCGTCACCCGCGCCGAAGCCATCGGCATGGAATACAACATCGTCGAAGCCATCGATCAGCCCTGGAAGTACTTCGAAGGCGGCGTCGGTCCGTACTGGGGCATCCTCAACGCCAACCGCGAGCCGAAATTCGCCTGGACCGGCCCAGTCGAGAACCCCGACTATTGGAAGCTGATGGGCATCGCGCTGCTGGTCGGCGTCCTGCTGTCGCTGCCGATCCTGCGGATCGAGAAAGCGACCGCGAAGCAGGCCTTCCTGCTGTCGGCGACCGCCAATGGCGTCGGCGCCTGGGCCGCGACCGTGTTCGCATTCTGGAACAGCCATTACTTCATCTTCGGCTCGGCCTTCGCGCTGACGCTCGGCATGATCCTCCTCGTTCCCCTCGTCCTGATCGCAATGGCGCGCATCGACGAGATCGCCGCGGTCGCCTTCGGCCGGCCGCCACAGCGGCTGATCACCAAGGACAAGCCGGTCGCGAACGTGCCCGAGGGCTACTGCCCGAAGGTCTCGATCCACATCCCCGCTTATTTCGAGCCGGTCGACATGCTCAAGCAGACGCTGGATGCGCTGTCGCGGCTGAACTACCCGAACTACGAATGCGTGGTCATCATCAACAACACGCCCGATCCCGCCTTCTGGCAGCCGATCCAGGACCATTGCCGCGCGCTCGGTGAGCGCTTCAAGTTCATCAACGCCGAGAAGGTGCAGGGCTTCAAGGCCGGCGCGCTGCGGATCGCGATGGATCGGACCGCGGCCGATGCCGAGATCATCGGCATCCTCGATGCCGACTATGTCGTCGAGCCCGACTGGCTGAAGGACCTCGTGCCCGCCTTCGCCGATCCGCGCGTTGGCCTCGTGCAGGCGCCGCAGGAGCACCGCGACGGCGATCAGTCGATCATGCACTACATCATGAACGGCGAATATGCCGGCTTCTTCGACATCGGCATGGTCCAGCGCAACGAGCTCAACGCCGTCATCGTGCACGGCACGATGTGCCTGATCCGCCGCGCCGCGATGGACATGGCGGGCGGCTGGTCGTCCGACACGATCTGCGAGGACTCAGATCTCGGCCTTGCGATCCAGGAGCTCGGCTGGACCACTCACTACACCAACACCCGCTACGGCGCGGGCCTGCTGCCGGACACCTACGAGGCCTTCAAGAAGCAGCGGCATCGCTGGGCCTATGGCGGCCTGCAGATCGTGAAGAAGCACTGGCGCCGCTTCCTGCCGGGCGCGAGCCGGCTGACCGCCGACCAGAAGCGCGAATACGGACTCGGCTGGCTGAACTGGCTGGGCGCCGAAAGCCTCGGCGTGGTGGTGGCGCTGCTCAACCTCGTCTGGGTGCCGATCGTCGCCTTCGCCGACATTGCCATCCCCGACAAGATCCTGACGCTGCCGATCATCGGCGCCTTCGTCGTCTCGCTGGTACACTTCCTGTCGATGTACCGCGCCCGCGTCGCCATCAAGCCGGGCCAGATGCTAGGCGCCATGATCGCGGCAATGAGCGTGCAGTGGACGGTGTCGCGCGCGGTGGCACAGGGCCTCATCACCGAGCACATCGCGTTTGCCCGCACCTCCAAGGGCGGTCTGTCCAGGATGTCGATCGAGTTCCAGGCGTTCTGGGAGGCCGTGATCGGCACCCTGCTCCTGGTCGGCGCCGGCGTCCTGATCGCCTCCAACAGCTTCCGCCAGATCACCGAGATCTACATCTTCGCCGGCGTCCTCGTGCTGCAGAGCCTGCCGTTCCTGGCGGCTGTCGCCATCGCCATCCTCGAGCTCAGCCGCATCAACTCGTTCCAGTTCTGGCATGACAGCGCGATCCGCACCGCCGAGCTGATCGGCCTGCGCCCGGTCGCGCTGCCCCCAGTGGGCGCACCGCAGGCTGTGCCGAGCGAGGTGCGGCGGGAGACGAACTGACCGACGAAAGCTCGCCTAGCGGCCATCCTTCGAGACGCCCGCCGCCGGCGGGCCCTCAGGATGAGGTATGACGTGTCTGCGGCAAGCCCTTAGACCTTCGTGGTGAGGAGCCCGCCAAAGCGGGCGTCTCGAACCATAAAGGCCGAGCTCCGTCGGCGTCCCTCTGCAGTTCAGCGTGGATGACGGCCCGCCAATTAGGTTGAGATTCCCGGCGTAACCCGCGGAGGCAACGATCAAATCCCCGCCCCTGCCAAGACTTTCGGCAGCCACGCCCGCTATTGACCTCCGCAGCCACTCCCCCTACACAGCCCGGGCCGAAAGCATGATCCGGAAACAGCCGGTTTTCCCCGCAACGCAAATTGGGCGTAGCGGCAAGACATGCTTCTCGAATGTCCGACAACGATGGCCATCTCTTCAAAGCCATCAGCGGCCATGGGAGCGCGTAGCTCAGCCGGTAGAGCACGTGACTTTTAATCACGGGGTCCTGGGTTCGAGCCCCAGCGCGCTCACCAAAGTAATTTTAATAGCTTAGGCGAATCAGCAACCATCCGAAAAAGTCTTGAGTGGGCACTGTGTTGGCAAATCAATTGTCGCGCTCGCGGTCGAATATCTCGGCACGATAGTTGTTCGCCATCACGAGCAAGCCGGCACGCAGCGCTGGCATGGTGCTGTCGTTGGCCACGGGCAAAGCCGCTCGAACCGCTTGAGCTCTATGATTTGTCAGACTGCGGCGCGCGGTGGGTCAAGAACGACTTGAAGTCGAGCGGCTATAATTGTGCCCGTTGATTCGGGAGGATCGTTTGCAAGTTGAGCGGTTAGCTACTGCGGCGGCCGTCGTGCTTGGTGCCGTCATCTTGGCCGAAACTATCATGCTCCTTCGCCATCGAGCATTGCAGATATCTCCGGACGTGTCGTCCGCTTGGGCCGCTGGACCGACCGCCTAACCTGGTGCGCTCCCACGGCAGCGGTTGCGCCAAGCTACTTTCATTGCGAGCCGGGTGAGTGGGAGCACGTGAAGCCGTAGAGGCACGAACGAAGCGTGCGGAACGGGGGTAGTGATGGCGAAGAAAACACTTTTCTTTAATGGCAAACTGAGGCGCCTGCGATCAACAGGCAGAGGTTTTGCTATGTCGAGATATTTTGAAGCAGCGAGGCCTTTGGGTCCCCGCTAGCAAAGAGCGGATAATATTCAATCAGACTCTCGCGTTCCAAGCACAGCCACGCTCATCTACGAACGCGATCTCTCGGGCTCGCCTGTAAATAACGGCCATAGCGCCGTGCCTTTCATTGTGAACTCGTGCTTCGCCACCGAGATCTACCTAAAAGCAATCGCTCTTGTTAATGGGAAGGTTTTGCAGGGGCACGAACTCGACTGGCTCTTCAAGAAAATACCCGCCGGCGGCCTTCAATCGATAGATCAAAAGCTAACTCAACTTGCACCGGTCAATCGTTGGCGAAGCAACATTAGAAATACAGACGGTTTGCGGAGATTGCTTCGCCAGCACAGGACCGCCTTCTGACCGGCGTTACGTGCATGAACACGATCAACTGGGATCATTCCATTTTCCGGATGCAATTTCCTCACCGGAGGTTCTTCACGAAGCCTGCCTGAGCTATGCGCAAATTGTGCCGACGTCCCAAAATGGAATCTCGCCAGTGTGAACCGGCAGGGGCTTCTGAACGCCGCACCGAAGCCTCGCCCCGCCTTGCCTTGTTCCGAGTGGCGCCACACCCACGGCCGGCAGTAGTCCTGAGCGCCGATCACTGGCCTGACGATGTTCGCTTCTCTGCTATCGAGCCGCAGTTTGTCTGCGTCGGAGGCGGCAACCGTGGCGCGGAGATCAGGCCGGATTTCGACAGCGGTACGCCGCCGCAATTTGCAAGCTCAAGACGCGTTATAGCGCAGCTGAGATTGCTTCACAAAAGGGCGGCCTCAGCTGGGCAGCGTCTGCTCCGGCGTCGGGGGGCCCTTTCGGGGCACCGGAGTAGCGAAGCAATTCGCCAAATTACCACTTGTTCCCGACTTCCAAACGCGGCGCGAAATCTTATCTCCGGTCCATGCGTATGGCGACGAGCTCTGCCTCGCGACCGCCGGCAAGCAGGTCCCAGATGGGCCAGACTGGACCCACGAAGTGAAGCACGACGGCTACCGGATGCTGGTCACTCGGAAGGACAATCGCGTGCGCCTGCTATCCCGCAATGGCACCGACTGGACCAAGTTCTATCCCTGGATCACCGAGGCCGCCTTAAAGAACCGACAGAAGCACTTCGTCTTGACCGGTGATCCTTGGCGCCAACGGCATCTCCGATTTCAACGCCCTTCACTTTCGCAAGCACGACTATGAGGTGCAGCTTTACGCGTTGACATTTTGGCCATAGGCGGAGATGATTTGCGCTCACTCCCCTTGCATATGCGCAAAGCAAATCTCGCGCAGTTGCTGGCGCGCCGTCCAGACGGCATACCGTTGCGCCTTTCGAGCGTGGTGAAATTGGCCCGATCTATTCCGCGCAGCGTGCCGGATGGGCCTGGAAGGTCTCGTGTCCAAGCACCAGGACCCGCCTTACCGAGGCGGCCCGCAGAAGTTCTGGGTCAAGGTGAAGAACCGCACGCATCCTGTGATGGATGCGGGTTGTGATGTCCGCCTGGTTTGTATGGCTTTGAGCCGCGCGCGGGCCGACCGCTCAGATTTGGCGACAAAAAGTCGAGATCTACCGACGTCAATCAGAGGACCAGATCCTCGGCTTGCGTGAGCTCACGGAATGCAGAGGCGGGCGAACCGCTCGCCAATCTAGCCCGAAAGTATCCTGCCCCGCCGCAAGCAGTGGAATAAAACAACGCGTGGCAAGAGCCAGAAGCCAAACACGAACAATGCGCTCGCCGGTCGATTTTATGGATCGTTCCCGTTGCATCCCCCCGATCATGGCCATTGATCATTCCGATTGTGAGGCGCTAAAGAAGATCTGCCTATGGTTGCCCTGATTGAACTCGACCAGTAATGCGTTATTCTCCTTTGATGTGCCTGCTCTTGACTGCCTGCTCCTCAATCTGGGCAGACACGCCCGCCCCCTTGCCGGCCAGCCGGGGAGTGGAGCCGCCTAGCCAGCAAGAAATAGGAAAGGGCGTTCAGATTGCAGCGGCAGAGGCAAAATTAGCCCGGCCGATCGAAATCTCTACCCTTAGAAAGGCTGATCACGGGCTGGGAGGTTATTTCGTCTGCTTGCGAGAGGCGAACCAATCTCTCGATAGACCGCGCCTCAATTTTTCCGTGTTTTTCGATGGGGTTTACAAGTTTTCGAGACAATCCGTCATTATGGAGAATTGCGAGCAGCAGGAGTATACAGCCGCGAACTAAAGCTGCTAGCGGCGGTCAGTGCTAGATCTCGCGGCGGCGCATCTTGCACGTGACGTCTCTCCAAGAAAGCGCTTCTCGACGAGTTGAATGACAACAGGGCCGCAACAGTGGTTAGAAGGGCAGTTAGCATCATACCGATCCAGAAGTTTCCAGTGCCGCGATTGATCACCAGCTGCTGGAGCAGAGAAGCGCAGATGTAAACCCTATAGGAGATATCGAATACGCCCGCCGATCTTGGGCGGCCGGGGGCCGTTGTTTTTACCGTTTCAAAAATTGGCGGTGCGTCATCAGATGCTGCCGGTCGCGCTTCATGTGCAGTTTGCGCCATCGCTTCATGTCCGCTCTCGCCGTTCGCAATCCCGTTCGATCAGGCCGAAGAGCGCCTGCAGAAAGGCGACTTCGAAGGGCTCGAGGTTTTCGCCCGACTGGCCGTCGCCGAGTTGTTCATAACGATCTTCGCGAGGCTGGCGAGAGACCAAAGCTCAATCGTTCGGACTGTTTCCGCCTTAGCGATCAGCCGCGTCAGCCTGCGCAACGCGGGTCCTTGCGCTCGCGCGTGCCCGCAATGACGATTTCAGCAACCGCATTGCTGCGCATTCAGAAGTAGTCGTTGTTCTGCTCGCGCTCGGTCTCATTGTGGACGCGAGTCCAATGGGTCCTCAGCGCGCGCGATCGGCAGCCTTGGATAACCTTCGCAGCGAGCGCTTCTATTACAGGATTTTCTCGCCTAGCCCGCTTAAGAGCGTGATGGGCCAGAAGCCGCGTTGGTCTCCCGGACGACGTCAAAGAACTGATCGTGGCTCCTCGCTCCAGAGCTGCTTTCACCTTTATCAGCACCTGAGGCTTAACGAGGCCGCCTTCCTTGTATCGGAGGAAGTGGCACATGTTGCATTTCCGGATGACGCTGCCCTATCGAAGTTCAGCCGCTGATGCACGGCGAAGGGATGGCCGAACTTGCAATGAGTCTTGTTGCGGTTGTGCCCTTTGCCATGGTTCGCAGCTTTTGCATTGGCTGCCGCCAGCTTCATCGCCTCGCCTCCCCACTCCGGATAGGCGGCGCAGTGAGCTTTGAACTTTGCGAGAGAGACGATCATTTTGCCGGCCGCGCCCCCGCCCCCGGTGACGCGCCGGAGGGTCAGCCCGCGCCGAAGCGCCTCCATGGACTCCATTACCTGTGTGGACGTCATTAAGGTTGGATAGGGGCAGCTTCTTCGTTTCGCAATCTACGCGGCGTTGATCTCGTCGAGACAAGATCCCACCCTCTGACAATCGATCTGGTGTGGACAGGCGGCACAGTTCGTCAGCACTGGGGCGGGCATGCACAGCTCCATCGAGCGCGTGATTGCGCCAGATAAGCTCCTGAGTCGCGGCGTCCACATGTCAGCCAGCGCCATCGAATATCCAAGAATCAGGGGAGCCTCTTGGGCTCGCCCTTCGGTTGCACTTGGAATGACGCTTTAAACACAGCCGGAGCTTACTTCATGCGGATTTTGGGAGCCGTGGCGCTCGGCGCTGCGCTGCGCGTCTTCATCATCCGAGATCACGCCGGCCTATGTCTCGCCTCTTTCAATACCAGCCGTACAACCGTAGCAGCTTGCGCTGGAAGCGCAGTCAGTTTCCGCGCGCGCGGCCGCTCTCTCAGGCACGCAGAATAGCCAACGCCACCAAGGATCAGGTGGCAGCGGGCGTTGCAATCCTTGTGTTCTGGCCGGCAGCGTTCCTTATCGGATGAGATAAGCAGACCGCTGCCGAGCTCGGTCAGACGAAAGGTCAGATGGTTGCACTCGAGCAGGCTTCCATTCAAAAGAAATGCAACATTCGATTCCAACAACCGAAGCCCCCGCTGGCCTAATCGAATAAGCACCGCATCCTGCCGACGACCGACCATCATGAAAATGAGCAAGCCGGCGAGCGGGTGCTGACCGTCGCCGATTCCGTAGATGAATAGACGATGAATGCCGCTCAGCCAGTTGTGAAATTCATTCCTTCCGGGGAAACCGCGCGGGCTTGTGGCGTTTAGTTCCTACAAGCCACGGGAGGAACTGAACATGCCACTGACCAGCGCAGCCGCCGCAACAATCCTTGCCCTTCAACTCGGGACACCCGCAGCGGTCGCTAGCGAAGGATCCGCAATCCAAGGCGACGTCCCGATCGTGCAGGTGGGGTACTGCGGAAACGGCTATGACATCGACGTCTATGGCCGCTGTTACCCGAACGGGGTGATACCGCCGGAGTATCAGGCCGCACGCCGATATCATCGAGAGGGACGATACGGCGCTTATGCTGGTCCCGTTCCGTGCGGCAACGGTGCGGACGTAGATAGCCGCGACGGAAGGTGCTATCCGACAGGAACGGTGCCGCGTCGGTTCCAGCAAGGGCTCCATCATCGCCGCTACTACGACGCATATTGACCTGGTCCTTCGTCGCAGCTGTCGCAATGCCGCTTCTTCGCATCACGGGTTGAATGATTACCTAGCCTGCCGACGGCCGCGCATCGGCGGCCCGGCTGGTCGCGCTGGGTTGCCCGTCCTGCACCAGATTGGTGGGGCAGCCGTTCTTCTGGGCGTTGCA
Source organism: Bradyrhizobium centrosematis (assembly GCF_045571495.1). Lineage (NCBI taxonomy): Bacteria > Pseudomonadati > Pseudomonadota > Alphaproteobacteria > Hyphomicrobiales > Nitrobacteraceae > Bradyrhizobium > Bradyrhizobium centrosematis. Next base: position 3,825,199 of record NZ_CP120703.1, on the reverse strand, counting down.
CAATGAGACGTTACCGGCGGTATTGGTGCTAGTGAGGTTCACGAAGTCGATGCAGCCGTTGCCGCCCGTCGAGTTGAACAGAATGAGCGAATGGTTCGCAGTCGTCATGTTGACGAACAGCGGCGTGCCGATGCCCTCGGAATGGTAATTGTCCGGCGTGATCACGCCACCGAGCGCATTGATGCCCTGTTGCACTCGGAGTTGAAGACGCTTCAACGATCGTATCGATCAATGGATCAGGGTCGTGCTGTAATTGATCCGGATGCCTTCCGATGAGGGGCTGTTCGCCAGCGTGCAGAACAGGCCCTTGATGTAGACGGCAGCCGCGCCGCCATATCCCGTCTCAAGATCCCGGCAGCCCCTCGGACCAGGATCGATCGCAACATTGTTGATGAGTTCGCCCTGCTGCGCGCATTTTGTGTACAGCGCGTACATTTGCGAGGTGCCAACAGCGGAGTACGACACCGAAATATCGATGTCGGAGATGCGGTTGCCGAAGCAGGCGACATGCGGGGTGGAATCGCCGATTGTGATGAAGGGGCTGCCGGCCGGAAACGCATCACACTGGAAGCTAAATCATCAGCTCTCGCAATGAACGCGGTTAGTGATCGAGCTTCCTCCTGCGCCCACATCCCATGAAATAGCTGCCGCTCACCTCTGTCTCTGACCGCACTGCTGCCATGAATCGCATGTTAGACCAAAGCGCCTGAGTGCTTTCACAGGCGCGTGCTATGTCGACGAGCGAGCCGCTCGGGCCTAGTGCCCACGCACTGAGCTCGTCAGCTTCTTCGGCAAGTTCGAGACCGCGGTCATAAGCCTACTGCCAGTCGGCGTCTTCGTCTCGCGAATACGCGGCTTCGCACAGAGGCGGAGGCCCGTCAGCTCGCCAGCCCCGGCGGGCCTCCCGTCACACCGCGCAGGAACGCCCACAGCCTAAGTTCCTCAAAAGGAACAGCAATTTCTTTTGCGACGAAACACGCCAGAAACAATCCAGTGATTTAGTCGCGGGGCCGGGGCTGGCGCATTGTTTCACTTCAATCTTTCACCCGGCTTATTTTTGACCATCGCACGGGCCGTAGCAGCGTACCTGCTACGGCCCTTTTGCGTCTCTGAAGCCAGATTGAGCGAACAAGGGTCTTTGGCTTCGCATCGAATCGGATTCTTATGTCCGCATTTCCGCGGAGAGCATAATGAAAGTCCTTCTTACCAGCGGTCGCGCTCCTGCCAGGACTTGCGAGTTTTGCCTGATCCCGATGAAGTTTCTGGGCGAGCAAGCCCACTGTCGAATATTCAGATGTGACGATTGCGCGCTGGTGAGCACGGAGCCCGTTGCTATGGCCGCCATTCCCGAAAATGCACTCCCACCAAGACGCTCTTCGATGTGGCGTTGAAGAAATCATTCTTGTTATTGGGGCTGGCGATGTTTTGAGCCCAATAATTGGCCGCCTCGTGCTGGAAGAGGTGGCCAAAGCGCGAAGGCGCTCCTTAACCTTGAGAGGTGAGGTTAATCCGAACATCCGCTTGATGCGGGTCCCGCTGCCGGCATGATCGCGGCACCGGACGAGGCTGGTCTTCCCCCAGGTCGAAACCCCAAGACCGCAATTTCAATCGTCCGGTACGGGCCGCCAGCGATACCGCCCCAAGCCTGGCGGCCCACCCTCGCGGGAGGATCACCATTGCCGTTCGAAAATCTCTCCGATCACTTCATCATCCGCATGTACGAAAGCATTCGCGATCAAGCGCGCGCCGACGTCACATCAGGCGTTCGTCTGCTCGGTGAACCCGCGCGCGAGCGGGCGGAGAGGCTCAAACAGGAAATCGAGCGCCGCGGGCTGTTCTGCGCACCGATCGATTGGCCGACCGAGATTTAGAAGGAGCGGCCCCAGCAGGGCGGCTGCCGGGGCCGTTGGGGTCTGCTCCGGTTTCAGGGGGGCGTTGGGGACACCGGAGCACAGAAGCAACGCACCGAATTGCCATTTGTTCCCGAATCTTGAACGCCGCTAGAAATAAATGTTTGGGCGGCCAGCCAAACCGCGGGGGCGCCAAAAACTCGAGGGCTCTCCTTATAAGTGTTCCGCTTATAAATACACGCCCAGAGAACGAAACAGGACTGAGTATTCGCACGAGATGTTCTTGACCGGAGAACAACGGGCCCACCGCCGTAAACCGGCGCTGTCCGGAGTGCCCCCTGAACGAAACCGCTTGCTCAGGTTTGCTTGCCGCGCATGCAGTTGCGGACAAACTCACGCTTTGAGCGACCTTGTCCTTTCATAATTCCCCCCGCACTGGAGAAACCACGTTCGCTGGCGAGTTGCCGGCAGCTGTCCAGGCTTCGGACAAAGCCTTTACGGGACGTGCCCTGTTGGGCCAGTACGGCGCCGGCAGTCACAACCACAGCAATGGAAACAATTAAAACAAGCCTGATCATTCCCAATCTCCCAAGTCCAACGAGGAGAGGAATGGCATGAGCGTCCGTCTTGAGGCGGATGTCTCACGCCCGGCGTCAAAACAACCAACGTGAAGCCAAAAATTGCCGATCGCTCATCAATCGTAGCACGATGACCCGCCGGCGTGAACCGGCGGGGCTCTTGATCTGAAAACCCGAATTTCGACGCGTGGGATGGGTGAGCTCCTGCGACACCCATCGCGCGTTTCAACCAGCGCCGCTGCGATCGTGGTCGACTTTCGCAGCAATCCTCGACAGCGCCTCCGTCGCAAGAACCCGCCAGATTCCGATAGAGCCCCGTAGTCCCCCCGGGATGAACCATCCGCGGCATCCGCCTAGTGTGCCTTCCTCCCTGAGCATCTTGGCGATGATCTGCACAGCGAAAGACAGCCCGCCCGTTCTGATCTGCTCCAAGTGCAGACGGCCGATGACGTTTCTGGCCACGCTCCCCGCCATCCTCAATCTGCCCGCGGTCCACGCCTTCCAGTGCCGCCCCTGTCTGCGCGTCGACAGCATTCCGCTGGCGTAGGCGCGGCGACGCGGCGTTGTTGTCCACAGCCACGACAGGCAGTAGCTCGGCGTTGTTCCGGCCTACCCGGAATCGATAATTTGACTCCGCGCATTCAGCGCCATTCTTGGCGGGATGCCTCCTCCGACCAGACGCATCACGCCGACCCGCCCCGATGGTCGCCCGGTCAAGATCACGCTGGGCGAGATGCGCGAGATGGGCATCCGCCGCGTCCTGGTCTATTGCTGCTGCGGTCACCACATGGCCTTGAGCGCGGATCGCTGGCCGGATGATCTGCGGCTATCGGACGTCGAGCCCCGCTTGGTCTGCACGGCTTGCGGCAGGCGCGGAGCCGACGTCAGACCAGATTTCGAGACGGGCAAGTCACCGCTGGCGGCGATGGGCTGTGCGGGACCGGCCCCGCCCATCGAGCAGCCTGCCGGCGGCATTGCCGGCGATGCGGTTCGCAAGAGCTCACCCCATCCTGCGCGCTGAGCCAGCCCTTCCCCGCCCTTGCCAAAAACCCGCTGACAAGGCGCCGCAAACGTGTAGGATTTCACCAAAACCGGAGGAAAACGGCATGTTTGAAATCAACGGTTTCGACACGGCGGGTGTCGTCAGCCTCAAGCGGCCTTCGCTCGCCGCGGCCCTCAAGAAGGCCCGAGAGCTGGTCGAGGACGGCTGCTGGGACGTTCAGGTCGTTGATCCCGCCGGCCGCATCTACACCTCGTTTGAAGAGCAGGCCGCCTAACCGCTACACTCCTCGCCATCTGGAAGCCGGCCCCATCAGTTCGCTAGCCAGCGCGGGCGGACAACGCAACCGGTCGGCTATCCCCCTCGGCCGACATTGGACGAGGCACTGTTCAGCCATCGCTGCGTTGCTTCGTCGCTCCAGCCGGGGACTGCGAACTGCACCCGCGGATTGACCTCGGCGCCGGAACGATCGACCGCGGGATCATTCGGGTGATGTGCACGGGCGCGATGTGCTGGCGCGGCACTCGCAGCGGTGCACAGGACGATCACGAGGCCCATGGCGAGGATAGCGCGCATCGCATCAGCTCCTGTCGAACAACTGGAGTGATGTGATGCGCCAGCGGTCCCGCCGCAATCCGACGTGGCATCACAGTCCGGCGATGGACGTGCGATCGCGAAACTCGCGCGGCACAAGCCTGTGGCCGGCCCTCCGCCAGTGCACCGCGCGCGCCAATCAGTCGATAAGATGTCTCAGCTTCAAAAAGAGCTAGGCTTCGCTGCAGGCCTCTCAGACCCCGCCAGCGGTCGCACGCGCCAAGGCGCGATGCACTTGGCGTACTTTCAGCTCTCCGGCGCGGCCGGCGCCACCGGCACACTCAGCGGCGCGCCGCCAACCGAGACCGGCCCCACGGGTTTGGAGTCCCGAACCAACCGCTTGCGCATCGCGGCGGACAGTCCGTAGCGCGCATGCGCTCTTCGGATGGACGACGTGACGTCCGGCATCATCGTTGTTTGCAGTGCGTCGATCTTCGCCATCAGCGTGGAGAGCTGCGAGGAGATCTTCCTCACATCGACCCGCTCGTCCGTGATGCTCTGTCGCAGCGACAGCAGCACCATTGAATCCTGCTGCAGCAGAACCGAGTTCTGATCCGCTGCCTGATTGTTCTGCTGCAGCAAGGCGGTGTGTTGCTGCTGGGCCGCCTGAATATCCTTCAACACGGCGATAACGGGATCCGGCTTTGGCTCGGGCGCACCTTGGCGCGGAAGCAGTTCAGCCAGGCGGCTGACACCCAGCGACAATAAATCAGATGGCGATGTATAGATCGCCGCCGCGCCGTTGATGGCCAGGGCACACACCGAGAAGGCCAGGATCGATGTCCGGCGGGACCGCTTGATCGGCTCCGGAGCTTCAGGAATTTCGGGTTCTTGCGCCGCTGCGGCGGCTGCAAGTGCTGCGGCGTCGAGCTCTTCGGCGAAGCTTGCTGTTTCGAAAGTCGTGGTCACGTGCATGGACCTCAATGAGCGAGCAACAGGAAGCCGCCCCTGGAACGTCCTCGCGACGAGTCCTTGTACGCAGCACCCAACTCCAACTGTCCAAAATTGTGAGCATTTTGAATTAATTCCACGTTAGCGGCCGGGCCGTCCCATGGGCCCGGTGACCCCGCCCGATTACGGAGGCGGTGGCACGTGGAAGCGCGTTTTGCCCGACGGAGCAAACGCCCCCTTCCGCGGATTCAAAAAGCCTTGTGCCAGCACCACTTAGCTACGGTGCATGGGGTTGTTTTCGCGTTTTCGAATAGCCGCCCTAGCCTTCATCCAGCAGCTCGAACAGCTCCTCCACCCGCTCGAACGGCGCGTCCTGCATCTTGGCGTGGTAGACGACGCGATCGCCGTCGCGTTGCAGCGACTTGCCGCGCGACTTGCGCAGGCGTCCGGGCAGGAAGGTTGCGGCCGCAGCCTCGGGGCCGACGTCGAGGCGGATGATGCCTCTTCGCTTGCATTCGAGCCTGAGCCTGGCTGCGGCAAAGAAGTCCCGCGCGACCTTCGGCAGCGGGCCGAAGCGGCGGGCGGTTTCCTCCTCGAGGTCTTCGAGGTCGTCCTCTTCGGTGCATCTTGCTGCGCGCGCATAGAGCTCGAGCCGCACCGGCTCGGACTGCACATAGGTCTCGGGCAGCATGTCGCCGACCGGCAGATTCAGGTCCGGCACCCACACCGCCTGCCCCTCGCCCGGCTTTTCCGAGGCCATCTTCAGGAGGTGGCTGTAGAGCACGGGCCCGAACACCTGGACGTGGCCGGATTGCTGCTCCGAGAACAGATCGCCCGCGCCCCTGAGGTCGAGGTCGCGCTCGCTGATGGCAAAGCCGGCGCCCGGCCGGCTGAACTCCTCGAGCACGGCGAGCCGCTTCTCGGATTGGCCGGACTCGGTCTCGGTCAGCAGATGAGCGAAGGCGCGGATGCCGCCGCGGCCGACGCGCCCGCGCAGCTGGTGCAATTGGGCGAGGCCGAACTTCTCCGGCCAGCACACCACGATGGTGTTGGCACGGGGAATGTCGAGGCCGCTCTCGACGATGTTGGTCGCGAGCAGGACGTCGGCCCTGCCCTCGACGAAGCTCATCATGCGGTCATCGATCTCGTCCGCCGCCAGTCTGCCGTGCAGGCAGACGATGCGCAGGTCCGGCGCCACGGCCTGCACCCGCGCCAGCATCGGATCGAGATCCTGGATGCGCGGGCAGATCAGGAAGCTCTGGCCATGGCGGCGCTGCTCGCGCAGCAGCGCCGAGGCAATCGCCGCGTCCGACAGCGGCGCGATCCGCGTTGCGACCGGCAGCCGGTGCACCGGGGGCGAGGCAATCACGCTGAGGTCGCGGAAGCCGGCAAGGCCCGCGGCGAGCGTGCGCGGGATCGGCGTCGCGCTCATCATCAGCACATGGACGTTCTTGACAAGGCCGGACAGCTTTGCCTTCTCGGCCGCACCAAAATGCTGCTCTTCGTCGATGATGACGAGGCCGAGATCGTCGAACCTGACGTCCTTGGCCGTGAGCGCCTGGGTGCCGATCACGACCTTGATCCGGCCGCTGCGCAAGCCTTCTTTCGTCTCCCGCAGCTCCGCGCCCGAGGTTGCCCGCGACAGGCTGCCCACCTCGATGCCGAACGGTGCAAACCGCTTCTGGAACGTTGCGACATGCTGCCGGGCCAGCACGGTCGTCGGCACCGCGACCGCCACCTGCTTGCCCGACAGCACCACGGCGGCCGCCGCACGCAGCGCCACCTCGGTCTTGCCAAAGCCGACATCGCCGCAGATCACCCGGTCCATCGCATGACCGGAGGCAAGATCGTCCAGCACGTCGCGGATCGCCTTGGCCTGGTCGATCGTGGTGAAATAAGGGAAGCGCGCGACGAACTTCTCGTAGGCCGATCCCGGCGGAACCAGCTTTTCGCCGCGCCGCTTGCGGCGCTGGCTGATGTGCTTGGCCAGCGCCTTGCCGGCGACCTGGATCTCGCGCTCGGCTTCGGTGCGGCGCGCCCACCATGTGCTGCCGTCCGCCTTGTCGAGCGAGAGCTTGCCGAGTTCGGCAGCGTAGGGCCACATCAAGGCGAGATCGGTCGGCGGCACCAGCACCGCGTTGTCGCCGGCGAACTTCAGGCGGATCATCTCGCGCAGCGCGCCGCCGCCGGTGTTTACGGTCTGCAAGCCGTCGAGCACGCCGAGGCCGCGCTGGAGATGGATCACCACCGTGCCTTGCTCGGGCACGTCGGGATGGTCGAACGCCGCGCTCCAGGCGCGCGCCATCGGCTGGGCATGATGCGCCCGGCTGCCAAGCACGTCGGAGGCCGTCACGACGACGAGAGGCTTCTTGCCCGGCACGACGAAGCCGGCATCGAGATCGGCCAGCAGCGCCGCCTCGCCGTTCCGACCGTTTGTTGCCTCGTTCCAGTCTGCGCAGCGCTGCGCCTTGAGGCCGCTCATCCGCTCCATCAGGCGCAGATCGTCCTCCTGCGCCGCGACGAGGATCAGCCGCGATCCAGCCCGCCGTGTGTCCTCGACGAAGGCACGCAGCGCCTTCCTGGCAGATGTCAGCTTCGAAAACTCCGGGACGGTCGGAAAGGACGAGGCGCGCGGCAGCACCTTCATGTCCTTGGAGAGTTGCTTCCAGTCGCGCCGGCCGAGATATTCGCGCTCGCGCTCGGCGCGCGGCGCGGCCTCCTCGATCGTATCGATCCAGCTCTCGGCATGCGCCGGGACCCCCGCATCGGCGATCCATTTGGCGCGCCCGCAATAGTCGAACAGGCTGGCGCGCTTGCCGCGTTGGCCGGCAAGGCCGAGCCGCTCCGACATGGGATCGACGAGCAGCTCCTTGGTCTCGAAGATGATCCTGTGCTCGTTCGGGTCGAACGCCACGATACGCTTGATCGCGCGATCGGAATGCTCGATCCGGAACGGGCCCAGCGCGCCCGCCGGAAATATCTCGAAGGTCTGGCCGTGGAACAGCGCCCCGCCCGGATAATCCGGCTCGTCGTCGAGATCGTATCCGAGGGCTTCGAGGCGCGTCTCGAGATCCCGTTCGGAGAACGTGCCGCCCACCTTCAGGCTCACGCTGAGGCGCGACAGGCTCGCCGGCAGCGGCAGGCGCTCCATCACGGCTTCCGCCGTCGAGACGAGAAACAGCGGCTTCTTGGATTTTGCGATGCGCCTCAGGACGGAGGCTCTGCGCCCCGCGAGCTCGTGCGAGGGCTCGAGCTGGTCGAACGGCAGGGTGTTCAAGCGCGGAAACACCAGGACCTCGCAAGCGGGATCGAGCGCGTGAATGACGCTGCCCAGCCGCTCCGCCCTGTTCTCGTTCTCGGCGAGAAACACGATGCCGCTGCGTCCGGACTGTTTCCATTGCGCAAGCAGATGCAGCGCCAGCCCCCCGAGCGGCGACGAAGACGAGATCGTGGCGCGCTGCGCCGCCTTGCCCGTCCTTGGCGACCTCTTGCCCGGCAACGCCCTACTTGTCGACGTCCTGGTCGGCAACGTCGTCTTCGGCGACCTCTTGGCCACCCGCGCCTTCTTGGTAAGCCTCACTTGAATCCGTTTCTGGTCGTAAACCGTCGTCAACTGAACGCCAGCCGCCCGCATTTCCGATTCGGCGACTTCGCGCCATGCATATGGGATTTGCCCCGTGAACGCACGCCTGGTGGCAACGTTCGGCTCGACGCCGTGATCCCGACACGTGGGTCGGGACTAGCGCGGCGCGGGATCTGCGTCGGTCGATGCGACGCCTGGCGCGATTGTAGACGTTCTGCGCACAGGAAGACACGAAAAACCCCAGCGCTTGGAGGCACGCTGGGGCGTTTCGAACTAAATGAATTGGTCAAGCAATGGCATCTTCGTAGCAGCGATTTCAGCGCAGGCGTGTGAACTGGTTCACACCTCCGCCAAACAAACGACCTCAGTGCGGGGGAGCCCTGAGGTCGCCAACCTTTGTGGGGAAGGTTTTCTCGCGGCCCGCGGCTTTGGGGGCTTGGGGGTTGGGCCGAGAGCAAGGATTCGACGCCGGCCAGACGCAGTGGTTCCAAAACCGTCGCCTGAAAGGTGCGCCGGGTGGTCAGAATGGTCCAGCCGCCCATCAGGCCGGAGCAGGATACCGCGCTCGCGGATTGAGTGCGCACCCGCCGCGCGCTACGATAATCACTTTTAGGAGGCTCATTTGAAACCATTCATTTTCATTGCCGCCATCGCAGTGCTTGCAACGGCTCCCGCCCGCGCGCAGACGCTGGTCGATCCCAGCAAGGTTGCTCCCGAATATCGCGAGGCGGCCGAGAAGCGCCGGGCCGAGCAGATGCGTCAGCGCGAATGCGCGCTGAAGGCTGATCTCGAGAAGGTGCTGCCCAGGGATCGCACCGCCTTCCTCAACCACTGCCTGGACGCGATGGCGGCCAAGCAATAGCGGCCGAGGAGCTGGTCGAACCAGACTTTTTCTTTCCGTTGCCAGCCGCGGCCCGCCGATGGCGCTTGGCTGCGCCCGTCCTTGCGATAACCAACCGCCAAGCCATTCAAGCTTTCTTCAGACATTTGGGATGAGCTGAAGTTCCATATTCAAAGTCATTGTCGTCCGCGCATGGGTTCGATCCAGATTCAGTGCACGCGGTGCAAGAACGTGTTTCGCGATCGCGCCGGGCGGTTGCAGGACGGCTATTCCAGGCAATGTCCGAGTTGCGAAGTGGTGCTGTTCTTCGCCGAGGATTCCCAACATCCTTTCATCAAACGCGCGATGCGCAATGCGCGCAACGCCCGCAAGGAGATGCGGGAGGCCGTGGCCGCGAGGCTCGCTGCACCCGAACCGCGCGCGGCGCAATCGAGGAGATTTGCCGGGCGGGCGCGATCGGGCGAACGCGAGGACTAGCTCACCTGCGCTTTTGCTTCCTCGGAAACAGGCGGTCGCGGATATAGCGCGAGGTCGCGGTCAGGCGGATGCCGCGCGGCTTCTGCCAGGCGGCGCGGTCGATCTCCTTCTTGTCGCCGATGGCCAGCCGGCCCTTGGCTGTCTTGGCAATGAAGATCGCATCGCTCATCTTGCGGCCGGAGCGCTTGTTCCTCGCCTTCACTTCCTTCCAGAGACTGATCCTGCCGAGCTTCAGCTTGGGCAGCTCCTCCCTGATCTCGCGCCGCAGGCAGTCCTTCGCGGACTCGCGCCCGCGCTTGCGGCCGCCCGGAAACATCCACAGGCCATCCGACCGGCGTCTGACCAACAATACCTTGCCGCGCCTTGCGGCAACCAGCTTGGAAGACTTCGCCATCGCTGCCGTCATTGAAACAGAATCGTTCCAATCGTAACTTGTCTAGTCGAATAGACAAGTTCGCGGCCTTGCCTGATCACAGGCCGCGGGCTGCCGCGATCCGGCGCGACACCGGCGGCGGATCGCACCGCGCGCGGCGAGCTCAGTCCTTACCCGTCCCTGCCCGGTCCTCGGTCCTGATCCAGGCCATCATCATCTCCCAGGCCACCGACAGGATGATCGGTCCGATGAACAGGCCGACGATGCCGTGGGCGAGCGTGCCGCCGATCACGCCGACGAAGATCACGATGGTCGGCGTCGTCAGGCCACGTCCCATCACGAGCGGCTTCAACATGGTGTCGATGAAACCGACCAGGACGAGAAATACGGTGAGCAGCAGTGCCGTGGTGACGTCCTTGGCGGTCCAGATCCAGATGATCACCGGCAGCAGCACCAGGAAGGCACCGATCTGCACGATCGAGAGCAGCAGCACGATAAAGGCGAGAAGGCCGGCGCTCGGCACCGCCGCGAGCTTGAAACCGATGCCGGCGAGCAGCGCCTGCACGATCGCAACGCCGATCACGCCCTGCGCCACGGCGCGAATGGTCGCGCCCGCGAGCGACAGGAAATGCTCGCTCTGCTCGGGTACGATGCGAAACAGGAAGCTGCGGCCGGCGGCGACCAGCCGCGGCCCGTGCGGAAACAGGAAGCCGGCCACGAACACCGAGACCAGAAACTGCAGCGTGCCGACGCCGGCATCGCCCGCGAGCGAAAGCAGCGGACCCGCCAGCGGCTGGAGATACGGCGCCACCTCACGCACCACCGCGCGAACGTTATTGTAGGCCTGATCCCAGAGGTCGTAGAGCCAGGGACCGACGAGCGGCCAAGACTTGATCTGCTCGGGCGCAGCCTGAAGCGCCAGATCACCGGTGCCGAGCTGATGCGCCAGCTCACGCACGCCGTCCACCGCACTGATGCCGAGCCAGGTCGCCGGACCGATGACGATGCCGAGCGTGACCATGGTCAGGATCGCTGCTGCGGTCTTGGGCCGGCCACCGATGGCTTTGGCGACCCAGCTGAAGGCCGGATAGAACGCAACCGCGAGCACGCCGCTCCAGGCCAAAATCGGCACGAACGGGCGGATGATCAGGAAGGTCCAGATGATCAGCAGGGCGAGCAGGCCGAGCCGGATCACGAGCTGGATGACGTCCTCTCCCGTCAGGAGCTGACGGAGACTTTTCACGGGCACGACCTTCCTTGCGGCATCGACGCGGGTTCCGGCACTTGCACGGCCAGGCCGTTATTGCCAGCGGCGCATCCGCCGTCAAGACGACCGGCCTTCCCACAAGGACGCACCAGCCGCCGGATTAGGAACGTATCGATCGAAAAAGCATTCCCTTGCGATGCCGCGCCACCCCGGAGAGCCCGACCAGCATGCAGGGACACACCGCGGCGTTCATTTTTCGCTCAAACAGAATGCGGCAAAGGGCTATTGGCGCTACGCCTACACGATCGACGACAAGGTCCGTTCCGGACGGGTGCAGGGCCGGTTGCCGCTGCTGGCGATCCGGCGCGTGCAGATGCGCATCGACCGGGACATGCGAAACCGCGACTGATCCAGGTCCAAGGGCCGCCGATCGCGCACGGCCTGCGGTTGCAGCCGGGCTTGGCTAACGCGCGTTAACCGGATTCTCGTCCGTCAATTTACGTCGCCGCAAACGCCGGTGCGTACCGTGGACCGGGGTCACCAACAAGCATTCCGTGCAATGGCCAACAGCATTTGGACGATCGAAGAATTCACCTGCAGCGGTTGCAGCATGAACTACACCGCGACCAGGGAGGAGCATAGCGAGACACATTCCGGCTGCTTCAAGTGCACCATCTGCAGCGGCGTGGTGCACAGCTGGTCCGGCAAGCATCACTTCTTCGGCTGGCAGGCGGTGAAGACCAAACCGGCGGTGTTCGGACGGCGCTGGGCCGGCGCCGGCTGGTAGGCTGAGGCAGGGGCTCCTTCACTCCCGTCATTGCAGCCTGCGCGAACTGCCGCTTCTGCTATTCTGCGGCGCGGGTTAGATTCCCCTCCCCGCAAACCGACGTCGAAGCCGATGACCGCCCCCTTCATTCCCCAGATCGCCCTCTACCGCAATTGGCTCGCAGCGCAGCGCGGTCTCTCCTTCGCCAATTACGAGGAGATGCGGCAATGGTCGGTGCGTGATCTCGACGGTTTCTGGCGCAGCATCTGGGACTATTACGATCTGCAATCGCCGACGCCGTTCGAGGCTGTGCTCACCGAGCGCAAGATGCCCAGCGCGGTCTGGTTTCCGGGTGCGCAAGTCAATTATGCCCGCCAGGTCTTCCGGCATGTCGAGGCGGCCGATGCCGCCGGCCTGCCCGCGATCGTCAGCAGCGGCGAGGATGGCAGGATCACGGAGACGAGCTGGCCCGAGTTGCGCCGCAAGGCGGCCGCGCTGGCACTGCACCTGAAAGACGTAGGCATCAAGCCGGGCGACCGCGTCGCGGCCTATCTGCCCAACATTCCCGAGACCATCATCGCGTTTCTCGCAAGCGTCAGCATCGGCGCGGTGTGGAGCGTCTGTGCGCCCGACATGGCCGCGCCCGCCGTGATCGACCGCTTCAAGCAGATCGAGCCGAAGGTGCTGATCGCCTGCGATGCCGTCACCTATGCCGGCCGGCGGCACGATCGGCGCGATGTGGTCGCCGAGCTCCGGCGATCGCTGCCGACCGTCGCGCATGTCATCCTGCACGGTGAGACCGACGCGGCCGCTACGCCCGATGCCTTGCTCTCCGAGATCACGGCGCGAACCGGCGATGCGATCGACAGGTTCGAGCCGATGTGGCTGCCGTTCGATCATCCGCTCTGGATCGTCTATTCCAGCGGCACCACCGGCCTGCCGAAACCGATCGTGCACGGGCATGGCGGCATCGTCATCGTGGTGCTGGCGCTGCTCGGGCTGCACAACGACATCGGCTGCTCCTATCACCCGAACTCGTTCGGCGAGCGTTATCATTGGTACTCGTCGACCGGCTGGATCATGTGGAACTCGCAAGTCGGCGGCCTGCTCAGCGGCACCACCTGCTGCATCTTCGACGGCAGCCCCGGCGGCACCAAGGACAAGCCGGACTGGTCCACGCTGTGGCGCTTCGTCGCGCGGTCGAAGGCGACCTTCTTCGGCGCGGGCGCGGCGTTCTTCGCCAACTGCGCCAAGGCCGAGGTCGACCTCGTCGCCGCCGGCGATCTGTCGCGGCTGCGCTGTCTCGGCTCGACCGGCTCCCCGCTCAGCGCCGACACACAAGCCTGGTTCAACGACCGCTTCGCGGCGCTGTCGAAGGCGAACGGCAGCAAGGCACAGGCCGACATCTGGTGGGCGAACATCTCCGGCGGCACCGATTTCGCAGGCGCCTTCATCGGCGGCAATCGCGAGCTGCCGCAGACGCCAGGCGCGATGCAGTGCCGCCTGCTCGGCGCGGCCGTCGAAGCCTTCAGCGAGCAAGGCCGCGCGGTCATGGGCGAGGTCGGCGAGCTCGTCTGCACCGAACCGATGCCGTCGATGCCGCTCTATTTCTGGAACGACAAGGACGGCACGCGCTATCGTGCCAGCTATTTCGAGACCTATCCGGACAATTTTGACGGCAGCGGCCGTGGCCCAGTGTGGCGGCACGGCGACTGGCTCAAGATCAATCCGGACGGTTCGTGCATCATCTACGGCCGCAGCGATGCCACCATCAACCGCCATGGCCTGCGCATGGGCACCAGCGAGCTCTATTCCGCGATCGAGGCGCTGCCGGAGGTGCTCGATTCCCTCGTCGTCGATCTCGAATATCTCGGCCGCGACAGCTACATGCCGCTGTTCGTGGTGCTGCGCGAGGGCGTGGTGCTCGACGGCGCGATGCAGGCCAAGATCAACAAGGCGATCGAAGCTGGTCTGTCGCGCCGCTTCTTGCCGAACGAGATCTTCGCCGTTGCCGAGATCCCGCGCACACTCTCCGGCAAGAAGCAGGAGTTGCCGATCAAGAAGCTCTTGCTCGGCCATCCCGTCGAGAAGGTCATCAACAAGGAGGCGATGGCCAATCCCGCCTGCCTCGATTGGTATCTGGCCTTCGCGCGCGACTATCTGGCGCGGACCGCGGCATGATGAGAAATCGCCCCAATTGCGTCGATGCCGTTTGGATTCCGTTCACCGATCGCCGCTAGATCAGGACGGATCCTTCGCGCCGAACCTGCAATCATGGCCGACCTCAACGCCGTCCTCACCAGGCTCAACGACCGCCTGCTCCGCCTCGAAGGCGAGTTGTTCGTGCTGCGCTCGCTGGCGCGCGCGACGCTGACGGCGGGCGACGACCATGCAGCGCGCATGCGCAAGCTGGTCGAAGCCGCCAAGGTCGCGCTCGACGACGAGGCCAAGCGGCCCCTCGACAAGCCGACACGCAAATATGTCGATGCAGCCACCGCGCTGGTGGAAGAGCTTCTGGTCGAGCCAACTCCCGCGCGGCCGCTGTTCACGGTGATCGACGGCGGCCGGCGCGATTGAACGACAAGCACGTCGGGGGCGCGAGCTCGGCGCTCGGATAGCTGGGCAACGGCGCCAAGCTCGAGGGCCTGCTAGCTCGGCGTGGAATTCTCAGCCTTGAGCCGGGCAAGGCCTGCTTCGATGATGGCGATCTCCTCGTCGATCTGACCGATCGGCAGGCTGAAATCATAGCCGGCCCTGCTCTTCAGATCGACCGCGAGCCGCTGCCTGTGCATCATCAGCTCGTCAAGGCCGCGCCGGTTCTTCAGTCGGACATAACTGTCGACGATCTGCTCAATCGCGCGCGGCATGAAATCGGGTCCCGGCGAAAAAGACCGCGCGGCGCACGCGACGCCGGCGGGACAATATCAGTGTCGCGGTACGCAATACAAATCCGCGACGGGTTCGTCGATACGCCAAGCTGGTTGAGATCGTGTTACCATACGATGATTTTTCGCGACGCCCGCATGAAAAAGCCGCTGACGATCACGTCAGCGGCCAAAACCGGGTTCGAAAACGGATGCGGGGTGAAATGTCGCCAGCCCCGGTCGGCACCTTCTTATCAGCCCACCAAGGTTACCTCTGTTAAGAACGAAACACAGGAACCGGCTTGTTGGCGGCCGGGGCCGTGGCCGCGCGGCAACGCCGGTCGGCGACGCAGAAGGACGCGCACGCCGGACTAGGCGCGATGATCAAAACTGCTCACCGGCCCCGCGCGCATGGCGTTCGTCGCACCCGGCACCGCTGCGCATTGTTGATAACCCAGGCAAACGCCGCGCGGGTGGTGACAGGGCGTCCGGACGTGTTATCGGGGGATAACGCAGTTGCGAGACCGGATCGGACACCCATGCGCATTACCCTCGTCGGCTCCCGCCATTTCGGCGTGACCACCCTGAACATGCTCCGGGAGCACGGCGTCTCGGTGGTCCGGGTCGTGGTGGCCGATGCCGAGGATCGCCTCGCCGCGACCGCCAAGGCGGCCGGCATCGAGGTCGTGGTGCAGGCCAATCCGAAGCTGGTGGTGGCCTCCGAGATTGCCCCCGATACCGACCTGATCATCACGGCGCACAGCCACGCCCGAATCGGCAGGGACGCGCTCGCTGCCGCCAAGCTTGGCGGGATCGGCTATCACCCCTCTCTGCTGCCGCGCCATCGCGGCAAGGCCGCGGTGGAATGGACCATCAAGGAAGGCGATCCGATCGCCGGCGGCACGATCTACCATCTCGCCGACCGCATGGACGCCGGCGCCATCGCCGCCCAGGACTGGTGCTTCGTCAAGAAGGGCGAGACGGCGCGGGAGCTCTGGGAGCGCGCGCTGGCGCCTCTTGGCCTCAAGCTGCTGGCCGACGTGATCGACTACGCCAAGGTCCACAAGGCGCTGCCCGCCAAAACTCAGGACGAGCAGTTCGCGACCTCGGCGCCGAGCCTATCGTAAGGCCCCGCTCCTCACGTTTACCTTTAACGTGAAGCCGCATTGAATCTGCTTCGAAAATTGTATCCGGAAACGCAAATAAACCATTGTTTGCACAGGAACAATTTTCGGTTTGGCATTGCAACAAATTTCCGTCACATTTCGCCCGAATAAGCGTCAGTATATCAGACACATTCAAGGACGGAATTTATGCGTTTTGATCGCATTGCGGTGATTTGTGCCGCTTCAGTTGTCGCCGGCACCCTCGCCGCTCCCGCCCTCGCCCAGAGCCCCTACGACGGCAATTGGCAGGTCACGATTGTGACCAAGAGCGGCTCCTGCGAGCCGACCGCGAGCTCCATGCTGACGGTTGCCGATGGCAGGATCACCGCCCCTGGCGCTAACGTTTCCGGCACCATCGGTAGCGGGGGACTTGTGAAAGTTTCGATCAATGGTGCATATGCCAACGGTCAACTCAACGGCAACGCCGGATCGGGGAAGTGGAATGGAGCATCTGCAGGCATACCGTGCAGCGGGCGGTGGGAAGCATCGCGCCAATAAACCTAACGCGGCTCGCGCCTGGAACCGGCGGCTGCTGATCGCGGCCGCCGTTTTGTTTGCGGCAGGAATCGCCAGCTCCGAAGGCAAGGCGCAGTCCGGCCCGTTCGGCCCGCTGGCGGGCAGCTGGAGCGGCAGCGGCACCGTCACCCTGGACGACGGCTCGACCGAACGAATCCGTTGCCGCGCCAAGTACGCCCCGATCGGACCAACCATGGAGATGTCGCTGACCTGCGCCAGCGACGCCTACAAGTTCAACCTGGCGGCCAGTGTCAGGGCTGAGGGCAGCGCCATCACCGGCAACTGGTCCGAGGCCAGCCGCAACATCTCCGGCTCGCTCCAGGGCCGTGGCGGCGGCGGGAATTTTGAGGTGGTCGCCTCCGCCGCCGGCTTCAACGCCAACATTGGGCTGCGGACAAGCGGCAACAAGCAGACTGTCACGATGCGCGCCGACAGCCAGTTCCGCGGCGCCAACATCTCGATGTCGCGCTAAGCCATTACGGCTTGACGGCAAGCGATCCGGCGACCTCGCCGGATCGCTTTTTTTACGCGTCCGGCACGAACGCCGTGACCTCGATCTCGACCTTGGCCCGCTCGTCCACGAGGCCGCCGATATAGAGCAGCGTCGAAGGCGGGAAATTGCGTCCGAGCGTTTCCTTCCAGGCCGCACCAATGCCGCTGCCGGCCGCCTCGTATTCGCTGCGGCTGGTCAGGTACCAGGTCAGTCGGACGATGTGCTCCGGGCCTGCGCCGGCCTCGCCGAGAAGCTTGATGATCCGCTTCAGCGCGGCTCCGACCTGCGCCGCCATGTCGGGCGCGTAATTGCCGGCCTCATCGCCGCCGGTCTGGCCGGCGAGGACCACCCAGCGCCCCGGCCCCTCGACCACGACGCCGTGAGAAAAGCCGCGCGGTTTCTTCCATTCGGCCGGCTGCAAGATGCGCATGAGCGAGATCTCCCGATTTTCTTGTCGTTCGCTGATGCCTTAACACGTCGTCCTGCATTGCTGCATCCGCAGAATTGACCGTTGCAAACGGCAACGATGTTGCCGATACCGGCCTGCCCTTCGGATTCCACCCTTCCGCATCCGCTGCAATGAGCACGACACCGTCCAAAACGATGGCTGCCCTGTGGATGGCCGGCTGGCTGTCGCTGATGCTGGTCATGGCGGTGGCCGGGCGCGAGACCACGCGCGAGCTCAATGTTTTCGAGATCATGGAGATCCGTTCGCTGGCTGGCTTCGTCCTGCTGGCACCGATGATCTCTCGTGCCGGCGGCTTCAGGGTGCTCAGGACGTCGCGCCTGCAACAGCACGTCGCGCGCAACTTCGTGCACTATGTCGCCCAGCTCGGCTGGTTCTTTGCGCTGACGCTGATTCCGATCGGCCAGGTCGTGGCGATCGAGTTCACCATGCCGATCTGGACCGCGATCCTCGCGGCGAGCTTCCTCTCCGAGCGCATGACGCCGTGGAAAATCGCCGCCATCGTGCTCGGCCTCGTCGGCGTGATCGTGATCGTTCGCCCCGCCACCGGCGAGATCAATCCGGGCCAGCTCATCGCGCTCGGGGCCGCCATGGGGTTCGGCGTGTCGATGGCGCTGGTGAAATCGCTGACCCGCACCGAAAGCGCGTTGTCGATCCTGTTCTGGATGCTGGTGGTGCAGTCGGTCGCGGGCCTCGTGCCGACGCTGCTGGTCTGGACCTGGCCCTCGGCCTATGCCTGGGCTTGGGTCGGCGTGATCGCCGTCTGCGGCACGTTCTCACACTACTGCCTCGCCAGCGCGATGCGCTATGCCGATGCGACGATCGTGGTTCCCATGGACTTCCTCCGGGTTCCGCTGACCGCAACCGCTGGTTGGCTGCTGTATTCGGAGCGGCTCGACGCCTGGACAGTGCTCGGCGCAGCGCTGATCCTGTTTGGCAATCTGCTGAATTTGAAGCCGGCTCCAGCGGTCCCCGCCCGCGCGCGCTGAACCTTCCGCCGCGCTGCGCGACAAAACCAAGTGGCCGTGTGATTTGGATCACGTTGGGAAATGATTCCACCGTGCACATTCGGCCACACAGCAGCGGGTTGAACGCGCGGACTGCCGTTTTGGTGGCACGAAGTCGGGCACTTCGTGTAGGTTCGTTGCCAATTTGTTGCTGCCTGCAATTCGATTCTGGGGATTTCAGAATGCGCTATCTCACCCTCCTCGCTTCGCTGATGTGCATGGCACTGTCGGTCGGTGCCGCGAAGGCTGACCGCCGCGTCGCCTTTGTCGTCGGCAACGGCTCCTACAAGAACGTCGCGCAATTGCCGAACCCGCCGATCGACGCCAAGGCGATGGCCTCGACGCTGCGCAATGTCGGCTTCGAGGTGATCGAAGGCTCCAATCTCACCCGCGACCAGATGACCGAGAAGCTGCTCGACTTCGGCCGCAAGGCGCAGGGCTCCGACATCGCGCTGTTTTATTATGCCGGTCACGGCATCGCCGTGAGCGGCACCAACTACCTGCTGCCCGTCGATGCCGACATCAAGTCGGAGATGGACGTCAAGCTCGGCGCCGCCATCAACATCGACCTGACGCTGGAGCAGACCATGGGCGATGCCAAGGTCAAGCTCGTCTTCCTCGATGCCTGCCGCGACAATCCGTTCGCCGCCAAGATCAAGTCGAACTCGGCGACCCGCAGCGTCAACGTCCAGAGCGGCCTTGCCGAGATGAAGTCCGGCGAAGGCACGCTGATCGCATTCGCCACCGGCCCCGGCCAGACCGCGCTCGACGGCCAGGAGGGCAACAACAGCCCGTTCACGCGCGCCCTGATCGACAACATCACCAAGCCCGGCGTCGAGATCCAGCAGGCGATGACGGCGGTGCGCGCTCAGGTCAATGAAGAGACGCGCAAGGGCCAGCTGCCCTGGGGCCACACCAACCTGACGGGCTCCGTCTATCTCAACCAGGCCCCGACCACGCAGGTCGCCAACGCGGCTCCGACCGCGTCCGGCATCGTGCCGGCGGCGGCCGGAAGCTCGGACGGTGTCGAGCTCGAATACTGGCGCTCGGTGAAGGAGTCCAACAAGCCGGAGGAGCTCAACGCCTATCTCTCCGCCTATCCGAACGGTCAGTTCAAGGCGCTGGCGCTGGCACGGCTCGCGGCGATCAAGAGCGGCCCTTCGACCGCGACCCGCACGCTGAACGCCGGCGTCGATCCCGCAACCTTCACCGACGAGGCCACCCAGCTCACTGAGGACCAGATCGGCCTCGACAAGACCCAGCGGCGCGATGTGCAGCGCCGCCTCACTGGCCTCGGCTTCGACACCAAGCAGACTGGCGTGTTCAGCGAAGAGACCCGCGCGGTGATCAAGCGGTGGCAGGCCGCCCGCGGGTACCCGTCGTCCGGCTATCTGAACAAGCACCAGCACAAGGCCCTGCTCTCGGAGATCGTGGCCGCCCCGGCGACCGCCAGCGACAGCAGCCAGAAGGCAGCCCGGCGCGCCTCCAGCGCCCCGGCTCAGAGCAGCGCGCCGGCCCCGGCTCCCCAGCGCAGCAGCCCCGGAGATGCGGCCGGTGCGGCTTTCGTTGGCGGTGTCGTCGGCGGCATGATGGGCGGCATGTTCCGCCGCTGAGGCAGCATGACAGCTTCAAGACAAAGCCCGGCTCGCGCCGGGCTTTTTCAGTCGCAGCTCCTCATCCTGAGAAGCGCTCGGCGTAGCCTACTTCCCCGCCGCCTTTCGTAGCGCCTCATTGATGCGGTCCTGCCAGCCCGGGCCGCCCTCCTGGAAGAACTCGAGCACGTCCTGGTCGATGCGCAGCGTGACCTGCTCCTTGATGCCGGGAACGGCATTCTGCTTCGGCGGCGCCGCGGCGACCTTGGCGGTCACCTTCTTGAACGCCGCCTCGGCTTCCGTCCTGGCATCGCCAAGCGTGCGCGGCCGCCTCGGTTGATCCGCCATATGCTAGATTCCTTCAAACAGAGCCGTCGAAAGGTACCGCTCGGAGAAGGACGGCACGATTGCGAGAATGGTCTTTCCCGCAGCTTCCGGACGCTTGCCGATCTGAAGCGCGGCCGCGATCGCAGCGCCCGAGGAGATGCCGCCGGGAATCCCCTCATGCCGCGCCAGCGCGCGCGAGGTCTCGATCGCCGTCGTCGAGTTGATCTTCACGATCTCGTCGATCACGGCGCGGTCGAGGATGTCAGGAACGAAGCCGGCGCCGATGCCCTGAATCTTGTGCGGCGAATGCTGTCCCCCCGACAGCACCGGGCTCTCCTCCGGCTCCACCGCGACGACGCGCAAATCGGACTTGCGCGGCTTGAGCACCTGACCGACGCCGGTGATCGTGCCGCCGGTACCGACGCCGGCCACGAAGAAATCGATATTGCCGCCGGTATCGTTCCAGATCTCCTCCGCCGTCGTGCGGCGGTGCACCTCGGGATTGGCGAGGTTCTTGAACTGCTGCGGCATCACCGCGTTCGGCGTCGTCTTCAACAGCTCCTCGGCCGCGGCGATCGCGCCCTTCATGCCTTGCGCCGCCGGCGTGAGCACCAGCTCGGCGCCGAGAAAAGCCAGCATCTTGCGCCGCTCGATCGACATCGATTCCGGCATCACCAGCTTGAGGCGGTAGCCGCGTGAGGCTGCCACGAAGGCGAGCGCGATGCCGGTATTGCCGGAGGTCGGCTCGATCAGCACGGTGTCGGGCTTGACGATGCCGGCCTTCTCCATCGCGACGATCATGGCCGCACCGATGCGGTCCTTCACGCTTGTGGCGGGATTGAAATATTCAAGTTTTGCCAAAATGGTCGCATTCACGCCGTGCATGCCGGGAAGCCGGCGCAAGCGCACGATGGGCGTGTTGCCGAAGGCCTCGACGATCGAGTCATAGATCCGGCCGCGGCCGGGTTGGTGCGCTGCACCGGTGTTGGACGATGCGTCCATGTTGAACTCCCTGTGGCGACGATCAGCACGCCCGTCGCGGCCATGCTCGCAGTTACCGACAGCTTGCGGCGACACGCAAGCGGCAATGCAGCACATGTTAAATACGCTGCATCGCAAAATCACGTGAGCTGTAATTATCAGAAAACCAACGCATTTGTGTTGCGACCTCGTCAACTGCTTCTGCTTATGTTAGACTTACGTCTCAAAGCAGGGAGGTCACCACGATGTCAGCAGTTGCTGAAGTGATGTCGACCGTCGCGCCGAACCGCGATCCGCGTTGCAGCGAGTTGCCCACGTGTCCCGTTTGCGCCGACTCCATGGTCGCCGCCGAAGCTTCCGCCTACGTCTCGGACCACATGATCAGCTATCTCTGGACCTGCGATAATTGCGGCTACGGCTTCGTGACCAAACACGCCGTCAAGCAGCGGATCGTCTGCAATTGACGTTGATCAGCGCGGGGCGATATCGCCCCTCGCCCAGCCCTCGCGTGTGCGCTGATAGAAATCGTCGAACGTTCCGTGTGCGATCGCGTCCCTGATGCCCTGCATCAGGGACTGGTAGTAGGCGATATTGATTTCAGACAGCAGCATCGCGCCCAGCGTCTCGCCCGCCTTGACGAGATGATGCAGATAGGCGCGCGCGCAGCTCCGCGTCGACGGCCACGAGCTCTCCTCGTCCAGCGGGCGCGGATCTTCGGCGTGGCGTGCATTGCGCAAATTCACCTGGCCGAAGCGCGTGAAGGCAACGCCGTGCCGGCCATTGCGCGTCGGCATCACGCAGTCGAACATGTCGATGCCGCGCTTCACGGCCTCGAGGATGTCGTCGGGCGTGCCGACCCCCATCAGGTAGCGCGGGCGCTCCTTCGGCAGCAGCGGCGCGGTCTCGTCGATCATCGCCAGCATCACCTCCTGCGGCTCGCCGACGGCAAGGCCGCCGATCGCATAACCGTGGAAGCCGGTCGCGACCAGGCCTCTGGCACTCGCATGACGAAGCTCGGGCACGTCGCCGCCCTGCACGATGCCGAACAGCATGTAGCCCTCGGGAGCGCTCTCGAAGGCGCGCTTTGAGCGCTCCGCCCAGCGCAGCGACAATTGCATCGCGCGCTCGATATCGGCCCGCTCGGCCGGCAGCCGCACGCATTCGTCCATCTGCATGGCGATGTCGGAGCCGAGCAGGCGCTGCACCTCGATCGAGCGCTCCGGCGACAGCTCGACCTTGGCGCCGTCGATATGCGACCGGAAGGTGACGGCGTTTTCCGTGACCTTGCGCAGGTCTGCCAGCGACATCACCTGGAAGCCGCCGGAATCCGTCAGCATCGGTCCGTTCCAGCCGGTGAACCTCTGCAAGCCGCCGAGCGCTGCGATCCGCTCGGCGGTCGGACGCAGCATCAGATGATAGGTGTTGCCGAGCACGATGTCGGCGCCGGCGTCGCGCACCTCGCGCCAGTGCATGCCCTTCATGGCGCCGGCGGTGCCGACCGGCATGAAGGCCGGAGTGCGCACCACGCCATGCGGTGTGGTCAGGCGGCCGGTGCGCGCGGCGCCGGCGGTGGCGAGCAGCTCGAAGTGATTGGGAAGATCATCGTCGGGATTCATGGCCGTGCTTATTGCGTGTCGGAGCAGGCCGATCAACCCGCAGCGGATGCCTCAGACTGGGACACAATCGGCGCGGATATTGATGCCGGCGCCCTTGCTAAACAAAACGATACCGTGTAGTTTTATGGTGGGGGCTGGACGAGACGCTGCGGCGGGGTTCGCCGGCGGCGCCAATCTGTGATCGCCAGCCACCGACAATGCCTCTTCCTTCGTGTTCGACTGACGTATCCAGCCGCTCCCGTGACTGGATCAGGCAGGCAGGCACCCGCCTGACCGGACTTCTGGCCCTGACCTGCGGCCTGGCGCTCGCCGCCTGCACCTCCCTGCCCCGTACGCCCTACTCGGCCGCTGAAGCCCGCGCATCGCGTGTGCTCGATATCGATGGCCTCAGGCGCTACGCCGACGAACCCGTCACGAAATTCAGCTTCGAGAAGGACACCAGCACCGCGACGAAGTCCTATCTGGCGCTTTCCGGTGGCGGCGCCGATGGCGCTTACGGTGTCGGCGTTCTCAACGGCTGGACCGCGGCCAGAACCCGCCCCGCCTTCTCGGTCGTCTCGGGCGTGAGCACCGGCGGCCTGATCGCGCCGTTCGCGTTTCTTGGATCGCAATATGACGACACGCTGAAGGAGGTCTACACCAGCGGCATCGCCGAAAGCCTGTTGAACGATCCCAGCATCATGCGCGTGCTGTTCGGGTCCGGCCTGTTCGGCAACACCCGCCTGCGGGAGCTCGTCGCCCGCTATGTCGGGCCGGAGATCATGGCGCAGGTCGCGCGCGAGAACGCCAAGGGGCGAAAGCTGCTGATCGTGACGACCGATCTCGACACCCAGCGCACTGCGATCTGGGACATGGGCAAGATCGCCGCGGTCGGAACGCCCGAA
Source organism: Bradyrhizobium centrosematis (assembly GCF_045571495.1). NCBI lineage: Bacteria > Pseudomonadati > Pseudomonadota > Alphaproteobacteria > Hyphomicrobiales > Nitrobacteraceae > Bradyrhizobium > Bradyrhizobium centrosematis. Next base: position 3,801,127 of record NZ_CP120703.1, on the reverse strand, counting down.
GCGCTCAAGCTGTTCCGCGACGTGATGGCGGCCTCCGCCAGCATTCCTCTGGTGTTTCCGCCGATCATGATCGACGCCGAAGGCGCCGGCCGCAAGTTTCAGGAGATGCATGTCGATGGCGGCGTCACCGCCCCGGTGCTGACGCTGCCCGAAGCCCTGCTGTTCCAGGGCGGTCGGTTGCCGGGCACGGCGAAGATGGACATCTACATCCTCGTCAACAAGAAGATCGAACGCAATTTCGAGCTCGTCTCCAACGGCACCATCGATGTCGCCTCGCGCAGCCTGTCGGCGATCACCCAGTCACAGACTCGCTCGATCATCTTCTCGACCTATGATTTCGCCAGGCGCAACGGTCTCGGCTTTCATCTGTCCTACATCGCGCGCGACTATCCGGCGCCGCCGTCGGAAGGGTTCGATACCGCCTATATGCGGGCGCTCTATCAATACGGATATGACAAGGCCGCGTCCGGTCAGGCCTGGACCTCCACGGTGCCGTGAGCTCGCATGGAGGAACGAGGCCCGGCCGAAACCGTTGACGATACGGCCAATTCGGCCGGATTCGCGATGACGCCTCGGCTCCTGCGCGATATAGAACGAATGACGACTGTCCGAAACGCGCAGGAATCATTGGGCATGGGATTGACTGCGACCAAGACGAGAGCGGCAGCGCCGCGGCGCGAGGTGCCGAAATCCCGCGGCGGCCGGCCGACGAAGTCAGCTGCCATCGAGCGCGACCAGCGGCTGATCGAGGTCGCCACCCGCCTGTTCCTGGACCGCGGCTTCGAGGCCACCTCGCTCGATGCGGTCGCGGAAGCGGCGCGGGTCAGCAAGCCCACCGTCTATTCCCGCTATGGCGACAAGCGCGGCCTGTTTGCCGCCGTATTGAGGCGCGAGATCGCGCGTTGGCTTGCGCCGCTGTCTGCCGCGGCAGAGACGCAGCTCAGCAGCCCCTCGGACATCTCGGTCGAGCAGCGGCTGGTCGAGATCGGGCGCGAGATGCTGACCTTCACCTGCGGTCCCGATGCGGTCGCCTTCAGCCGCATGATGACGGCGCAGGCCATCAACTTCCCCGATGTCGCCAAGCTCGGCAAGGAGGAAGGCTGGCTCAAGGCGGTCGCCACCACGGCGCGCTTCTTCGACCACCTGGTGGCGCAGGGCGCGCTGGACGTCGAGGACACCGCCATTGCCGCCGAGGTGTTTCTCGACGTGGTGGTCGGTCACACCCACCGCATGGCGACCTTCGGAACGGCGCTCGAGATGAAAGCCGCCGAAAAGCGCATGCGCGCGGCGATCAAGCTGTTCCTGGCCGGCGCGCTGGGACCTGCCGACCGCGTCCAGGACGCCGCCAAGGGCACGCAACGCCGCCGCTCCTCGCGCTGACAATTCCGTGAGCACCCGCTCTATCCCCATGTGGATGGTCGCCGCGGCATTGACCGAAATAAAACGATACGGTATGGTTTAGTTATAAGGCGATGCGGACCGCTTTTTTCACCAGCCCCAAGGGCGGCCCGTATCACCGAGATCGCCGTAGCGGGTACAGCCCGCCACGGCGCTCCGCGGCCGGCCTTTGCCCGAGGTCGGCCGCGAATTCTTTACGATCATCCGGCACACTCGCTGGCCGAGGGTTCGAGCATGACGATTGCCAAACGATGGATCTCGCAACTGCTTGCGACCGCCTTGCCCGTGCTGCTCATCGCCGCACCGGCAGAGGCCACCGTGACCACGGGCACGCCGACCGCTCTTCACAGCGATACAGATGGTAGTGCCGAGGCTGACCGCCAGGCCGTCAGCCGCGAGATCGAACGATTCCGCAGCTCGTCGATCTCGATCAGCCAGGCCATGGCGATTGCCGAAGCCCGCCATGCCGGCGCCACCACCGCCGATGTGAGCTTCGACGGCGGCTCCGGCGTGCCGGTGTATCGAGTGAAGACCGTGCACAACGACCGGATCTGGCGCCACACCATCAACGCTGCGACCGGCGAGCTCGTCGGCGGGGAAGCCGCCCTGCCCCTGACCGAGCTTGACCACGACGATCGCAGCAATCTCGCAGCCTTGGGCGTGATCAGGCATCGGCTCGCCGACGCCGTGCGCGTCGCCGAGCGCGCGGCCTCGGGCAAGGCGATCAGCGGCGGGCTGGTGCGCGAACGCGGCCGGCTGAACTTTTCGATCGTCGTCGTCAGCGGCGACGACCTGAAGGAGGTCACCCTGGAGCCGCCGGGGGCGCGACCCCGCTAGCAGCGTCCCCAGGGCAGGTTCGGCACCCCGGCACCGACCGGGGCGAAAAGCCATTGACGGGCCCAAGACTCTCCCGCATAAGTCGCCGCCATGTTCACGACCACCAAACGCACGACCAAAACCACCACGGCCCCAGGGGCCCGGGGAGGCGTGCGCGCGTAGGTCGTCGACTTAAACGCATCAGCTCTACGGCAAGCCCCGCCCTCGATGGTCCGGGGCTTTTTTGTTGTCTCAATCTCAATGCAATGGAGGACAAAGTGAGTAACGATCCCGTCGTCGCGATTGTCGGCGTCACCGGTGCGGTGGGCGCCGAATTCATCGCCACCATGGACAAGCGCGGCTTTCGCGTCGGCAAGCTCAAGGCGCTCGCCAGCGCCCGCTCCGCCGGCAAGACGGTATCGTTCCGCGGCAAGGATATCGTGATCGAGGAGCTCACCGAGCGCTCCTTCGAGGGCGTCGATATCGCCCTGTTCTCCGCCGGCGGCAGCATCTCAAGGAAGTACGCGCCGATCGCGGTCAAATCCGGTGCCGTCGTGGTCGACAACTCCTCCGCCTTCCGCATGGACCCGAACGTGCCGCTGGTGATCCCCGAGATCAACGCGAACCGCATCCGCGACCATAAGGGCATCATCGCCAACCCGAACTGCGCCGCGATCACGGCGCTGGTGCCGCTGTGGCCGATCCATCAGAAGAACCGCATCAAGCGCGTCATCATCTCGACCTATCAGGCCGCTTCCGGCGCCGGTGCAGCGGCGATGGAGGAGCTGGTCGAATCGACCCGCGCCAATCTCAACGGGCAGGTCTATACGCCCAAGGTGATGCCGCATCCCTACGCCTTCAACCTCTTCAGCCACAACACGGCGATCGACCCTGACACCGGCTACAACGACGAAGAGACCAAGGTCATCAAGGAAACCCGCAAGATCTTCGAGGACGACAGCATCGCCGTCGGCGTCACCTGCGTCCGCGTGCCGGTGCTGCGCGCCCATTGCGAGGCCATCACCTTCGAATGCGAGAAGCCGATCACCGAGGACCAGGTCCGCGCCATCATGGCGCAGGCGCCCGGCGTGAAGGTGGTCGACGACCGCGCCAAGAACTACTTCCCGATGCCGATCGACGCCTCCGGCCAGGACGACGTGCTGGTCGGCCGCATCCGCAAGGACCTCAGCGACGCATCCGGCCATTCGATCTCGATGTTCGTCGCGGCGGATCAGTTGCTCAAGGGTGCGGCGCTCAACGCGGTGCAGATTGCGGAGCTGTTGCCGCAGCGGGTGATGGCGTAGTCGATCCGTCATCCTGAGGTGCGAGTGGCGCGATGCGTTTAGCATCGTGCCGCGAGCCTGGAAGGATGAACGGCCGAGGTGCAGCAACTGGGCCGTCGCCCTTCGAGGCTCGCCGAAGAGGCGAGCGCCTCAGGGTGACGGGGAAGGATCTGCGCTTGCCGTTGGCTCTTGTGCCCGAAACAGCAAACACGCATCGCCATACGAATAGAACCTGTAGCCTTTCGCGATCGCATGCGCATAGGCCTGCTTCATCGTCTCCAGCCCGGAGAATGCCGAGACCAGCATGAACAGCGTCGACTTCGGCAGGTGGAAATTCGTCATCAAAATATCGACCGCGCGGAAGCGATAGCCGGGGGTGATGAAGATCGAGGTCTCCGCCGCGAAGGGCTGGATCGTTCCGTCCTCGCCTGCCGCGCTTTCGAGCAGACGCAATGACGTGGTGCCGACCGCGACGATCCGCCCGCCATTTTTGCGCGCGGTGTTGAGCCGCTCCGCGACCTCGGCCGAGATCGTGCCCCACTCGGCATGCATCTTGTGGGCTTCGGTGTCGTCCACCTTCACCGGCAGGAACGTCCCTGCCCCGACATGCAGCGTGATACGGCTGAGGCCGACATCGCGCGCGCGCAGCGCCTGCTCCAGCGCCGGGGTGAAATGCAGGCCCGCCGTGGGCGCCGCGACCGCACCTTCGTTCGCGGCGAACATGGTCTGGTAATCGGCGAGGTCCTGCTCGTCAGGCGTGCGCTTGGAGGCGATGTAGGGCGGCAGCGGCGGACTGCCGAGATCGGCGATGGCCTGGTCCAGCGCCGGGCCGTGGAACGAGAACGACAGCGTGACCTCGCCCTCGGTGCCCTTGGCCTCGACCTCGGCATCGAGATGACCGAGCAGGCAGACCTTGCCTTCGTTGCCGAAGCGGATGCGATCGCCCGCAACCAGCTTCTTCGCCGGCTTCACCAGCGCCTGCCAGCGCGAGCTGTCGAGGCGCTTGATCAGCGTCGCCTCGATCTTCGGCTCGGTCTCGCGGCCGATGCGGCGGCCCTTCAATTGCGCCGCGATCACCTTGGTATCATTGACGACGAGCTGGTCGCCCGCCTTCAGCCATTGCGGCAGGTCGGCGATGGTCTGGTCGCGCAAGCCGCGGTTCTCCACCACCAGCATCCTGGCGGAGTCGCGGGGGCTCGCCGGGCGCAACGCAATGCGCTCGGCGGGCAGGTCGAAATCGAACAGATCGGTGCGCATGAGCGCTGTCGCGCCTTAGTTCGTGTCATTCCGGGGCGATGCGGAGCATCGAACCCGGAATCTCGAGATTCCGGGTTCGCGCTTCGCGCGCCCCGGAATGACCGCTACGCGGTCATTCTTTGTCCGCGGCCATCCGCGCCTTGATGATCTTGTCCGGATTCATCACGGGCTCGCCGCGCTTGATCTTGTCGACGTTCTCCATGCCTTCGGTGACCTTGCCCCACACCGTGTACTGGTTGTCGAGGAAGCGGGCGTCGTCGAAGCAGATGAAGAACTGGCTGTCGCCGGAATCGGGATTGGCGGCGCGCGCCATCGAGGCGGTGCCGCGAACATGCGGCTCCTTGTTGAACTCGGCCTTCAGCTTCTTGCCGGAGCCGCCGGTGCCGGTGCCGTGCGGGCAGCCGGTCTGCGCCATGAAGCCCTCGATCACGCGGTGGAATACGATGCCGTCGTAGAAGCCCTCACGGACCAGCTCCTTGATGCGCGCGACATGGCCGGGCGCGAGGTCGGGGCGCATCTCGATGGTGACGGGACCCTGCGTGGTTTCGAGGATCAGGGTGTTTTCGGTGACGCTCATGCTCGTCTCTCTTGCGTTGGGGGTGAAGTCTTGTCAGGTGACGTCTTGCGGCTGCGGAACTGGATCGCGAATGGACGTCCCGCGGCGGCGCCGGCCATTGCATCGGTAAATGGCACCGGCGTGCAGCGTTGCAACGCCTCCATCACCGCGATCCGGTATTGCAGCCGGTCATTGTCGGAGGCCTCCACGGATTCATAGGTAATCCTCGGATGGCCCAGAATGTTTCCGGCCCGGTTAAAGCTCACGACGACGGTGATGTCGAGGGGGCGGGCCTTGGCGGGCGGCGGCGGTCTCCAGCAGGTACGCAAGTGCCGGAAGACGTCCTGAATGGTGTTGACCTGCGCGTCCTCGGCCTTCGCGCTGGAGACACCGAGCAGCAGCACTGCGGCAGCGAGCAGAAGCCTGTTGCCGCAGCGCGCCATCGCGTTTTCCTACTTGATGTCGGAAGCGACCTGCACCTTGACCATCTTGTCGGGATCGGTCACGGCGCCGCCGGGGGAGCCGGGCGCGGCCTTCTTCAGCTTGTCGACGACGTCCATACCCTGCACCACCTCGCCGATCACGGTGTACTGGCCATCGAGGCTGCCGCCATCGGCGAACATGATGAAGAACTGCGAGTTGGCGCTATCGACGCTGTCGCCGCGCCGGGCCATGCCGACGATGCCGCGGGCAAAATGCACCTTGGAGAATTCCTGCTTCAGGTTCGGATATTTCGAACCACCGGTGCCGTTGAAGTTCTGGCCGTCGCCGGTCTGCGCCATGAAGCCGTCCATGACGCGATGGAACGGCACGTTGTTGTAATAGCCTTCGCGTGCGAGCTGCTTGATGCGCTCGGCATGCTGGGGCGCGATATCGGTCCTGAGCTTGATGACGATGCGGCCCTTGGTGCTGTCGATGACGATAGCGTTGGCCTTGTCGAGATTGGCCGGCAATTGCTGCGCCAGCGCCGGCACCGCGAACAGAAGCGCGGCAAGAACTGCGAGAATTCGGATCATGACAACTCCGGATCAGAGAAGAGAGGAAGCGCCGTTATCCGGCGAATTTTGCCTTGAGCTGGCTGGCTACAATCGGCGGGACGAAGGCCGAGACGTCCCCGCCCATGCCGGCGATCTGGCGCACCAAAGTGGCGGTGATCGGGCGAACCATGGGAGATGCCGGAAGGAACACGGTGTGCACCTCGGGCGCCATCGCCTCGTTCATGCCGGCGAGCTGCATCTCGTAGTCGAGATCGGTACCGTCACGCAGACCCCGAATCATGATCGTCGCACCGTGCTTGCGCGCCGCCGTCACCGACAGATCGTCAAAGGTCACGGCTTCGAGCACGCAGCCGGCCTTGGCCGCCACCGGCCCGCAAACGTCGTGGAGCATCTTGAGCCGCTCCTCGGTCGAGAACAGCGGCTTCTTGCCGGGATGGACCCCGATCGCGACCACGAGCCTGTCGCACAGCGACGCGCTGTGCCGGACCACGTCCAGATGGCCGTTGGTGATGGGGTCGAAGGAACCGGGATAAAAGGCAATGCGCGGCATGGCTCCCTCCTACCGCGCCCTGCCCGGCCCGGCAAGCCGGGCTGGTTCCCTGGCCGTTTCCGGCGAATATCCCGCGGCCCTGTCGGCGAGGGCCGGTTTGTTTCGTCCTGAGAGCGCCCACGAAACAAAGCGGCGTGGACACGAAACCATTTCCAGGGGCGGCGAAGACGTCCGGAAACTGGCCATGGTTACTAATCCGGTCAACGAATGACGGGCCGCATCAAGGCGCAGGCGGCCGCATCACAGGGGACTGTCAATGATCAAGACGATCTCGGCGATTGCCATCTCCGCATGCGTTGCGGCCGCTCTCACCCTGCTGCCCGGTTTTGCCCCGACGGTCGAAGCCAGCGTACCGCAGCCGCTGGCCAAGAGCGACCGGCTCGACATCCGCAGCATCGGCAAGGACTGCTCGGGGCAGGCATGGCCGAATTTCGAAGCGTCCTGTCTGCGCCGTGCCGGAACCAAGGCGGCCATCCGCGAGGCGCGCCTCGTGACTGCCGACCGCAGCCCGTAGTCGGGTCTGTCAGTCTCGCGTCAGCTCCCCCGAGCTGAACCTCAAGCTAAACCCCATGGATATTTGCGACGTCTCGTCGCAGACTGTGTGATGCTCGCGCCCGTCGGAATGGCCCGTCGGGCGCGATCCCATTGGGGGCACCGTTGTCCACGACACAAGCAACCGCTTCCGGCCACCGTCCCGATCCCCTGCCGCTGACCATGACCATGGGCGCCCTCGGGGTGGTCTATGGCGATATCGGCACCAGCCCCCTCTACGCCCTGAAGGAAGCCGCCAAGGCGGCTGCGCATGGCGGCTCCCTAAGTCACGAGGCTGTCCTCGGGGTTGCCTCGCTGATCCTCTGGGCGCTGCTGCTGATCATCTCGCTAAAATATGCGCTGTTGATCCTGCGCGCCGACAATCGCGGTGAAGGCGGCATCGTCGCGCTGCTGGCGTTGCTGCACGCCCGTCACGCCCAACCCGACACCTGGCGCGCCCATTTGCTCGTGGTCGGCCTGATCGGCGCCGCCCTGCTCTATGGCGACGGCGCGATCACGCCGGCCATCTCCGTGCTCAGCGCCATCGAGGGACTCAAGGTCGATGCGCCTTCGCTGGCGCCCGCTGTCGTGCCCCTGACCGTCGCCATCCTGATCGGCCTGTTCATCATGCAGAAGCAGGGCACCGGCTTCATCGGCCGCATCTTCGGACCGGTGATGCTGGCCTGGTTCGCCGTACTCGCCGCGCTCGGCATCCACGGCATCGTCAAGGCGCCGGCGGTGCTGGCAGCGCTGAGCCCGCTCTATGCCTTCGACTTCCTGATCCACCAGGATTTCCACATCTCGTTCGGAATTCTCGGCGCGGCCTTTCTCGCCGTCACCGGGGGCGAGGCCATGTATGCCGACATGGGTCATTTCGGCCGCCTGCCGATCCGGCTCGCCTGGTTCGCCGTCTGCCTGCCCGCTCTGGTGCTGAACTATTTCGGCCAGGCCGCGCTGCTGATCACCGATCCCACGACGATCGAAAACCCGTTCTTCCAGCTTTGCCCCGACGCCCTGCACTATGTCCTCGTCGCCTTCTCGACGGTCGCGACCGTGATCGCTTCGCAGGCGATCATCTCCGGCGTGTTCTCGCTGACCCAGCAATCGATCCAGCTCGGCTTCCTGCCGCGCATGCAGATCCGCCACACCACCAGCGATGCGATCGGCCAGATCTACGTGCCGCTGGTGAACTGGCTGCTCGCCGCCGCAACGCTCGGGGCGGTGCTGAGCTTCGGCACCTCTGACGCGCTTGCGGGTGCCTATGGCATCGCGGTCTCGCTGCTGATGGCGATCACCACGCTGCTGGCCGCCCTCGTTGCGATCCAATGGGGCTATTCGCCGTGGCTCGTGGCCGTCGTGAACGGCGGCTTCTTTGCGATCGACCTGATCTTCTTCTCGGCCAATTCGATCAAGCTGTTCGAGGGCGGCTGGTTTCCGCTGCTGCTCGCCGGCCTTGTCGCCTTCCTGATGCTGACCTGGCGTGCCGGCGTGAAGCTGGTCGAAGCGGCACGCGCCCGGCTGCGCCAACCCGAGGAGGACCTGATCGAGACCGCGGTCAACAAATGCCACGCGAGGCTGCCCGGAACCGCCGTATTCCTGGCCGCCGCACCGCGTGGCGTGCCGCTCGCGCTGACCCAGTTCGTCAGGCACAACCGCGTGCTGCATGAGCGCGTGCTGATCGTCACCGTGCTGATCGAGGAATCCCCGCATGTCCCCGACGAGGAACGTGCCGAGGTGCATGAGATCATCCCCGGCATCACCCGCGTGATCCTGCATTACGGGTTCATGCAGAACCCGACGATCTACGAAGGCCTGAAGGTCACCTGCCGCCAGGGCAAGCTGCCCGGCATCGACCTCTCCGAGATCACCTATTACGTCGGCCGCGAGACCATCATCCCGCGCGAGGACGTTCCCGGCATGTGGGTCTGGCGCGAAGGCGTGTTCGCCTTCCTCCAGCGTAACGCAGAGCGTTCGGCGGCGTTCTTCGGCGTGCCGACCAAGCAGGTCGTGGAGTTCGGGACGGAGCTGGAGATCTAGAGCCACGGGGCCGCCCACAACAAGCGACGAGATGTCTCTCATGTTGAAACCACGGCTGGCGATCTCGCGCGATCAGGCCCAGGCGATCGTCCACCGCATCACTCCGCACGCGTCGGTCCTCGGCGTCACCGAACTGCATGGCGGCGAAATCGGGACCGTCCTGGAGATCACGCTGGCGGATGCGCCAGCCTGCATCCTCAAGGTCTACCCGGAATCGCTGCCGTGGAAGATGGCCAAGGAGATCCATGTGCTGGGGCTCTTGCGGGATGTCGGCGCGGCCATCCCGACGGTCCTGCTCGCCGATGACACGCGATCGGTGATCGAGCTGAACTATGTGCTCATGACCAAGTTGGACGGCGTCGTGCTTGGCCGACGCGAGGCAACGCTGTCCGAGACGGAGCTGTTTGCGATCTATGCCGCGATGGGCGCGGCGCTCCGTGGAATCAACGACATTACCCTCGATAGTTTTGGCTATATCGGCCCCAACGGGGTGTGGACGGCATATCCGAGCAATCAGGCCTACATGTCCGCGCAGCTCGAGAGGAAGCTGAAGGAGTTTTGCGCGCGGGGCGGTGATCCCGCGCTTGCCGCGCGGCTCCGGAACAGCGTTGTGGCGCGCCAGCATCTGTTGGATGCCGCAACTATCCCTCGCCTGTGTCACTACGATTTCCATGCCGGAAATATCCTGGTGACCTCTCAGGGCGAGCCGCACCTGACGGGCATCGTCGATTTCGAGAACGCAACGTCAGGCGATCCGCTGATGGATATCGCGAAGGCGCTGTACTACTTCACGCCGAAGGATGCGCCGAAGCGAGACGGACTGCTCGCGGGCTATGGCAAGATCGAGCGTCCCCATTGGCAGGAGACGCTTCGTCTCTACCGCGTGTATTGCACGCTGGAGCTATGGTGCTGGATGGCACAGATCGGCAAGCACGAGGCGCTTGCCGATCTCACGGCGGAGCTTTCGCAGGCCACGTCGTAGCCCGGAGGGAGCGAAGCGCAATCCGGGCCGCAGGGCGGCCCGCTATTCTCCGTTCGCTCCGTCGCCGCTCTCCGCCTCTTCGGTGATGTGCTCGACCGAGACGACGTGCTCGTCCTCGGCGGTGTCGAACACGATCACGCCTTGCGTCGAGCGGCCGGCGATGCGGATGCCTTCGACCGGGCAACGGATCAGCTGGCCCTTGTCGGTGACCAGCATGATCTGATCGGCCTCCTCCACGGGGAAGGATGCCACCAGGTTGCCGTTGCGGTTGTTGACGCTCATGGCGACGATGCCTTTGCCGCCGCGGCCGGTGGTGCGGTACTCGTAGGACGAGGTCCGCTTGCCATAGCCATTGACGGAGACCGTCAGCACGACCTGCTCGGCCGCCGACATCTCGACATAGCGCTCCTGCGGGAGCTGGAAGCTGCCGGAGGTCTCTTCGGCCTCGGTATCCCCAGGGGCTTCTTCCGCGACGGATTCGCCGGCGACCGCGCGGCGCATCTTCAGATACGCCGAGCGCTCGTCCGAGGTCGTCTCGACATGACGCAGGATCGCCAGCGAAATCACCTTGTCGCCTTCGCCGAGCGCGATGCCGCGCACGCCCATCGAGGTGCGCCCGGTGAACACGCGCACATCGGGCACCGGGAAGCGGATGCACTGGCCCCCGGCAGCGGTCAGCAGCACGTCGTCGCGCTCGGTGCAGATCTGCACGTCGACGATCGACTCGCCATCCTCGAGCTTCATGGCAATGATGCCGGAGCGGCGGACATCGACGAAGTCGGACAGCTTGTTGCGGCGGACGTTGCCGCCGGTGGTGGCGAACATCACGTCGAGCTCGCCCCAGGTGGATTCGTCCTCCGGCAGCGGCATGATGGTGGTGATGCGCTCACCCTGCTCCAGCGGCAGGATGTTGATCAGCGCCTTGCCGCGCGCGTTCGGCGCGGCCATCGGCAGCCGCCAGACCTTCTCCTTGTAGACCTGGCCCCGCGAGGAGAAGAACAGTACCGGCGTGTGTGTGGAGGCCACGAACAATCGGCTGACGAAATCCTCATCGCGGGTCTGCATGCCGGAGCGGCCCTTGCCGCCGCGGCGCTGCGCCCGGTAGGCCGATAGCGGCACGCGCTTGACGTAGCCGGCGTGCGAGACGGTCACGACCATGTCCTCGCGCTGGATCAGGTCCTCGTCCTCGACCTCGCCCTCCTGCTCCATGATCACGGTGCGGCGCGGCGTCGCGAACTCCGCCTTCACCTCGGCAAGCTCGGTCTTGATGATGTCGAGGATGCGGGCGCGCGAGCGCAGGATCGCGAGATAGTCCTCGATCTCGCCAGCGAGCTTTGCGAGCTCTTCGCCGATCTCGTCGCGGCCGAGTGCGGTGAGGCGTGCGAGGCGCAGTTCCAGGATCGCCCTCGCCTGCTCCAGCGACAGGCGGATGGTGCCGTCCTCGTTGATGCGGTGGCGGGGATCGTCGATCAGCGTGATGATGTCCTCGACGTCGCGCGCGGGCCAGTCACGCGTCATCAGGGTCTCGCGCGCGGCGGCCGGCGTCGGCGAATGCCGGATCACGCGGATGATCTCGTCGATATTGGCGACCGCGATGGCGAGGCCGACCTGCTCATGCGCGCGCTCGCGCGCCTTGCGCAGCTTGTATTTGGTCCGGCGGGTGACGACCTGCTCGCGGAAGCCGACGAAGATCGTCAGCATGTCCTTCAGGTTCATCGTCTGCGGACGGCCGCTATCGAGCGCGACGGCGTTGACGCCGAATGAGGTCTGCAGCGGCGTGAACTTGTAGAGCTGGTTCAGCACCACGTCGGGCACGGCATCGCGCTTGAGCTCGACCACGACGCGGTAGCCGTCGCGGTCGGATTCGTCGCGCAGATCGGAGATGCCCTCGATCTTCTTCTCCTTGTAGAGCTCGGCGATGCGCTCGACCATCGTCGCCTTGTTCACCTGATACGGGATCTCGGTGATGACGATCGCCTCGCGCTCCTTGCGGATCGTCTCGAAGGTGACCTTGCCGCGCATCACGATCGAGCCGCGGCCGAGATGATAGGCGCTGCGGATGCCCTGGCGTCCGAGGATGATGCCGCCGGTCGGGAAATCCGGGCCCGGGACGATGTTGATGAGCTCGTCGATCGTGAGCGAGGGATTGTCGATCAGCGCCACGCAGGCGTCGATCACCTCGCCGAGATTGTGCGGCGGGATGTTGGTGGCCATGCCGACGGCGATGCCGCCGGCGCCGTTGACGAGGAGGTTCGGGAACCGGGCCGGCAGAACCACCGGCTCCTTCTCGGAGCCGTCGTAATTGTCCTGGAAGTCGACCGTGTCGTCGTCGATGTCCTCGAGCAGCTTCAGCGCGATCTTGGTGAGGCGGGACTCTGTGTAGCGCATCGCCGCCGCCGGATCGCCGTCGACCGAGCCGAAATTGCCCTGCCCGTCGATCAGGGGCGCGCGCATCGAGAAGTCCTGCGCCATGCGCACCAAGGCGTCGTAGATCGCCTGGTCGCCATGGGGGTGGTACTTACCCATGACCTCACCGACAGCACCGGCGGACTTCTTGTGCTTCTTGTCCGGGGTGTCGCCGCGATTGTTCATCGCGAACAGGATCCGGCGGTGCACCGGCTTCAACCCGTCGCGCGCGTCAGGCAGCGCACGCGAGACGATCACGCTCATGGCGTAGTCGAGATAGGACTTCTTCATCTCCTCGTAGATGGAGACGGGGCGAATGTCCGAGGGTTGCGCCGGCTGGTCGCCGGGCTTGTTGTCGTCGTCAGCCAAGGGGGAATCCGGTGAGTTTTTGTCTGGGAATCATATAGCGCATCGGGGGTCGGATAACCACCCTTGCAGGCCGCCGTAAGGCGGTTTTTCCGCCTATTTTTCCAACTACTTACGGTCGGGAACCCGACACCTCGGACAGCTTGGAATGAGCCCTTTCGGAACGTCCGTCACGCGCACAGCGATCGCACCGCAAGGGCAGCTCGGCCGGCCAGCCCGCCCGCCTTCAATGACCTCATCTCAAACGTGAAGCGGGCCCGGAAATCCCGAGCCCGCCCCGTCGATTAGTAGGATTTGCTGACACAAAATGGAAAGCACCGGCCGGCCGCCACCTCCGCGTCGCGCGCTCCGCCCGCTCAGAACGGGATGTCGTCGTCCATGTCGCTGTTGCGGCCACCGCCGCCAGCGGCCACGGGGCGGCGTGGCGCGCTGCTGATGGGACCGGAGGAGCCGAAATCGCCACCCGGCTCGTCGCCGAAGCTGCCGCCGCCGCCTCCGCCGCCACGGCCGTCAAGCATCGTCAGCGTCGAGTTGAAGCCCTGGAGCACGACCTCGGTCGAATACTTCTCGACGCCGCTCTGGTCGGTCCATTTGCGGGTCTGGAGGGCGCCCTCGATGTAAACCTTTGCGCCCTTCTTCAAATATTGCTCGGCGACCTTGCAGAGCCCCTCATTGAAGATCACGACGCGATGCCACTCGGTCTTCTCCTTGCGCTCGCCGGTATTCTTGTCGCGCCAGGTCTCGGAGGTGGCGATGCTCAAATTCGCGATCGGCCGCCCGTCCTGGGTGCGGCGGATTTCCGGATCCTTGCCGAGATTTCCAACCAGAATGACCTTGTTGACGCTTCCCGCCATCGCCGCTCTCCACTCCGAATGCCACTGAATCTGAAAGGCCGCATCTGAAAGGCCGCGCACTGCCCGCGCTCATCTGCGCCCTGCTGAGGCGACCTATACGCTTGCCGGGACCGCTCAGCCCGCCACCGCCAAAGGTTATCCCCACATATAGCATCGACGCCGGATTTGTTCCAGATTTGTTCCTGCAGCCCTGGGCGCAAAATGTGAGGGCAGGTCCCTTCTAAACGGCGGCGCGATGGCCGCGAGGAATGGAACCAAATCGGGTTCCCGTGAACGGCAAAAACCACTTAACATTCATTAAGTTGAGCGCGACCCGATTGGACCGGACTGTTGCGCGCCGGGCACGGACTCTGCCGCCGCACGCGGCTATCGTTGCCTCGATTTGATGCAGATGGGCCTCGCGCCTGAATTGTCCCGCCTCGGGGAACGCAAGAGGCGGTTACAAATGGGGAGATTGCAATGAAGAAAATCCTGATCGGCCTTGCTGGCGCATTTGTGCTGTCCCTTTCGGCTCCGGCCGGTGCTGCCGACCTCGCAGCCCGACCCTATACAAAGGCGCCGGTCGCGCCCCCCGCTCCGATCTACACCTGGACCGGATTCTACGTCGGTGTGCAGGGCGGCGGCGCCTGGGGTCGCAGCAACGAGACCTTCTTTGGCGCTCCGAATACGGCGATCTTCGCTGGAACCCAGAATTATGACACCACCGGCGGGTTCGTCGGCGGTGTGTTCGGCTACAACTGGCAGTCGGGTCCGGTCGTGTTCGGCATTGAGGGCGACTACCATTGGGCTGACATTCACGGGCGTTCGGCAGAGATCAATGCCGGCCTCGGCGACACCTACTTTACGCGAATCCGTGGCTTCGGCGATATCAAGGGCCGGCTGGGCTATTCGACCGGCCCCGCCCTCTTGTTCGTCAGCGGTGGTGCCGCGGTCGGCGACATGCAACACCGCTATGACGGCGTGCCTGGAAACGTCTTCGTCCAGAACAACACCCGCTGGGGTTGGACGGTCGGCGCCGGCGCGGAATACATGTTCGCTCCGAACTGGTCGGCCAAGGTCGAATACAACTACATCGACTTCGGCCGCAGCACGATCCAGTACTCTGCCGTCGCCACCAATCGCTCCGAGTGGACCGACACGGTCCATACGGTCAAGGCCGGCGTGAACTATCACTTCAATTGGGGCGGAGGGGGCACCACGCGATATTGATATCTCACTGATATCGTTAAGATCCAAGGCCGGCCTCGCGCCGGCCTTTTTGTTGGTGCCTCGCCGAATGTAGCAGCCACGCTCGCTTTTAGGCGACCGTGTGGCTTTTGAGAGACACAACTTGCAGCTTTGGTGGTGTAAGCACGGCGTCAGTTGGGCCGAATGAGTCCGCTCCCCTTCCGGCCACGGAAGGCAACAACAGAAACTGGGACTGGGTAAATTGAAAATGAAGAAGGTTTTGTTGGCTTCGGCCTGTTTGTTCGCTCTGGCGGCCCCCGCTTCGGCTGCTGATCTCGCGGCTCGCCCCTACACCAAGGCGCCCGTCGCTCCGGTTGCGGCCGTCTACAACTGGACCGGTTTCTATCTCGGTATCGTTGGTGGCGGCGCCTGGGAAGCCTCGTCGGGCGACCCGAAGATGCAGGGTGGCTTCGTCGGCGGCACTGCCGGCTACAACTGGCAGACCGGCAACGTCGTGTTCGGCGTCGAGGCCGATGGCTCCTGGGCTGACGTCAGCGCCTCCGTGACCGGCGCCACCGTCGTTCCCGGCTTCGGTGTTTAGACTGCGACCGCGAGCTCCAAGACCGATGCGATGGGCACCGTGCGCGGCCGCCTCGGCTGGGCCGTCAACAACGTGCTGTTCTACGGCACCGGTGGTTACGCCTGGATCGACAACAAGATCACCCTCTCCGCCCTCGGCGTGTCCGTGTCGGATAGCAAGTTCCACTCGGGCTGGACCGTCGGTGCGGGCGTCGAAGCGTTCTTCGCGCCGAACTGGACGGTCAAGGGCGAGTATCTCTATCGCAGCCTCGGCGGCGAGACCTACTTCTCGGGCGCTCTCCCCACCGGCACGCTCAACTTCCACACCGTGCAGGTCGGCGTGAACTATCACTTCGGCGGCCCGATCGTCGCGAAGTACTAAGCTTCAACGCTATCAGCGTTGCGAAAGGCCGGCCTCGCGCCGGCCTTTTTGTTTTTGCGACACGCTCCGGCGCAGCCCCGCGTCCTCCTGCTGCCAAGTGCCGCCAGCGCGCCAACATTCCGTTGACGATTCGCAACTCCCTCTGGAAATCCGTCTCCGTTCTTCCTACGTTCGCTGCCATACCCATCGGCGCCGATCCCGGTTCCGGGCGCAGCGCGCCTCTTTTTTCCAGGCGCGGTCGCGCACCCATGGGCTTCCTTGAGGGCAACTCGGATGGATGAAGTGATCAAGGCGAAGCGCCAACAACAGAACGCGGGTTCACACCTGCGCGCAATTACGATCCGTGGCGCGCGCGAGCACAACCTCAAGAACATCGACGTCGAGATTCCCCGCGACAAGCTGGTGGTGTTCACCGGCCTGTCAGGCTCCGGCAAATCCTCGCTCGCCTTCGACACGATCTACGCCGAGGGCCAGCGCCGCTACGTCGAGTCGCTCTCGGCCTATGCGCGCCAGTTCCTGGAGATGATGCAGAAGCCGGACGTCGACCAGATCGACGGCCTGTCGCCGGCGATCTCGATCGAGCAGAAGACGACCTCGAAGAACCCGCGCTCGACCGTCGGCACCGTCACCGAGATCTACGATTACATGCGCCTGCTCTGGGCTCGAGTCGGTGTGCCCTATTCACCGGCCACCGGCCTGCCGATCGAAAGCCAGACTGTCTCGCAGATGGTCGACCGCGTGCTGGCGCTGCCCGAGGGCACCCGCCTGTATCTGCTCGCGCCTGTCGTGCGCGGCCGCAAGGGTGAATACCGCAAGGAGCTCGCCGAATGGCTCAAGAAGGGTTTTCAGCGCGTCAAGATCGACGGCACCTTCTATGAGCTGGCGGAAGCGCCTGTTCTCGACAAGAAATTCCCGCACGACATCGACGTTGTCGTCGACCGCATCGTGGTGCGCGCCGACATCGGCCAGCGCCTCGCCGAGAGTTTTGAGACCGCGCTGAAGCTCGCCGAAGGCCTTGCCGTCGTCGAGTTCGCCGACGCGCCGGCGGCAGCCCCCACCGAGGAGAAGAAGAAGACCGCAAAAATCCACGACAAGAGCGGACCCGAGCGCATCCTGTTCTCGGAAAAGTTCGCCTGCCCGGTCTCCGGCTTCACGATTCCAGAGGTCGAGCCGCGCCTGTTCTCCTTCAACAATCCCTATGGCGCCTGTCCCGCCTGCGGCGGCCTCGGCGTCGAGCAGCATGTCGACGAAGATCTCGTCATCCCCGACAAGGAGCTCGCCATCGGCAAGGGCGCGATCGCGCCCTGGGCCAAGTCGTCCTCACCCTATTACGTGCAGACGCTGACCGCGCTCGGCAAGCACTACAAGTTCACGCTGACCACCAAGTGGAAGGATTTGCCGAAGAAGACGCAGAACGCGATCCTCCATGGCTCCGGCGATGACGAGATCAAGTTCTCCTACGAGGACGGGGTGCGCTCCTACGACACCAAGAAGCCGTTCGAGGGTGTCATCACCAACATCAACCGGCGCTATCGCGAGACCGAAAGCGAGTGGGCCCGCGAGGAGCTGGCGAAATACTTCCACGACGTGCCTTGCGAGGCGTGCCGCGGCTTCCGGCTCAAGCCCGAGGCGCTCTGCGTCAAGATCGGCGGCAAGCACATCGGCGAGATTTCGGAGCTGTCGGTCAAGAAGGCCGGCGAGTGGTTCGAGACCGTGCCCGATGCGCTGAACGCGCAGCAGAACGAGATCGCTGGGCGCATCCTGAAGGAGATCCGCGAGCGCCTCACCTTCCTGCTCGACGTCGGCCTCAACTACCTCACGCTGTCCCGCTCCTCCGGCACGCTGTCCGGCGGCGAGAGCCAGCGCATCCGCCTCGCCTCGCAGATCGGCTCGGGCCTGACGGGCGTGCTCTACGTGCTCGACGAGCCCTCGATCGGCCTGCACCAGCGCGACAATGCCCGCCTGCTCGACACGCTGAAGCGGCTGCGCGACCTCGGCAACACCGTGGTAGTGGTCGAGCATGACGAGGACGCGATCCGTTTGGCGGATTATGTGCTCGACATCGGCCCCGGCGCCGGCATGCATGGCGGCC
The DNA here is from genome assembly GCF_045571495.1 of Bradyrhizobium centrosematis. Taxonomy (NCBI): domain Bacteria; kingdom Pseudomonadati; phylum Pseudomonadota; class Alphaproteobacteria; order Hyphomicrobiales; family Nitrobacteraceae; genus Bradyrhizobium; species Bradyrhizobium centrosematis. The sequence goes on along the minus strand of NZ_CP120703.1, from coordinate 3,782,873 downwards.
ACATCGTCGCCGAAGGCACGCCCGCCGAGATCATGCGCAACCCGAAATCGCTCACCGGCAAGTACCTGACCGGCGAGCTCGAGGTCGAGGTGCCGGAGCGGCGCCCGCCGAACCATCGCCGCACCATCAAGGTGGTGAACGCGCGCGGCAATAACCTCAAGAACGTCACCGCCGAGATTCCGCTCGGCCTGTTCACCTGCGTCACCGGCGTCTCCGGCGGCGGCAAGTCGACGCTCTTGATCGACACGCTCTACCGCGCCATCGCCCGCAAGCTGAACAATGCGAGCGAGGGCGCAGCGCCGCACGATCGGATCGAGGGCCTCGAGCACATCGACAAGATCATCGACATCGACCAGTCGCCGATCGGCCGCACCCCGCGCTCCAATCCTGCGACCTACACCGGTGCCTTCACGCCGATCCGCGAATGGTTCGCCGGCTTGCCGGAGGCGAAAGCGCGCGGCTACGAGCCCGGCCGCTTCTCCTTCAACGTCAAGGGCGGCCGCTGCGAGGCCTGCCAAGGGGACGGCGTCATCAAGATCGAGATGCACTTCCTGCCCGACGTCTACGTCACCTGTGACGTCTGCAAGGGCAAGCGCTACAACCGCGAGACGCTGGAGGTGCTGTTCAAGGGCAAGAGCATTGCCGACGTGCTCGACATGACCGTCGAGGAAGCCGCCGAGTTCTTCAAGGCGGTGCCGCGCGTGCGCGAAACCTTCCAGACCCTGCACCGCGTCGGGCTCGATTACATCCATGTCGGCCAGCAGGCGACGACGCTCTCGGGCGGCGAAGCCCAGCGCGTCAAGCTGGCCAAGGAATTGTCGAAGCGCGCCACCGGCCGCACGCTCTACATCCTGGACGAGCCCACCACCGGCCTGCACTTCCACGACGTCAAGAAGCTCTTGGAAGTGCTGCACGAGCTGGTCGCGCAGGGCAACACGGTGGTCGTCATCGAGCACAATCTCGAAGTCATCAAGACCGCCGACTGGGTCATCGACCTCGGCCCCGAAGGCGGCGACGGCGGCGGCGAGATCGTCGCCTGGGGCCCGCCGGAGGACATCGCCAAGGCGCCGCGGAGCTATACGGGCAAGTTCCTGGAGCCGGTGCTGAAGAAGGCGCGGAAGCCGAAGCGAAGGAGCACGAGCGAGGCCGCGGAGTGAAGGCTGGTAGGACCAGAATCCGTTTCGTCTTAGTATTGCCGATCCGGGGGTGTGATGGCATGATGTCGCAGGGCCGGTCAGGAGCAGCCTATGAGTGCCAGAACGCAAGTCACGCTCGATCCCGAAACTCGGCGGCGAGCACAAGCGAAGGCCGCTGAGCAAAAGTTATCTTTCGCCGAATATCTGAGGCGGCTTGTCGTCACCGATTTGGGCGAAGTGGAAAGGAAGCTGGATATCTCTACGGTTTTCGATCTTGTAGACGACGGGGAAGAAACGGACGTCGCGAGTCATAAAGACGAAATGATCGCAGAAGCGATTTTGGATGTGCATTCCTCTAAACGAGGACGCAAGACAACCAAGCTCAAGCTAAAGTCTCGTCGCCGTTGAGTGTCTTTGTAGACACTTCTGTTTGGTTTGCAGCGGTCGCAAAACGTGACCGAAACAACGCCGTGGCCAAGGCTATCCTTCAAAGCTTTCCCGATCCGGTGATGACCGATCATGTTCTTGCCGAGACTTGGCTCTTGCTCAGAAGCCGATTCAATCGGAATGTGGCCGAGACGTTCTGGGATCGTATTCGCAACAGCGCTGTACGCCTCGAACCTGTCGTTGCCGCCGACTTAGAGGCGGCTTGGGCAATCGGAACTTCGTTTCGAGATCAGGATTTTTCACTGGTAGACCGAACAAGCTTCGCCGTAATGGAGCGACTTGGGATTACCCGCGCAGCGAGTTTCGACGAGGATTTCTCGATATACCGTTATGGTCGCGCCCGCGACAGGGCATTTGAGATCGTTCGATCTAGTCATAGCGCAGCCTACGAAATGCTCGCAGAAGCGATATTGAAGCGCTTACCTGTATCTCTGAACTACAATGGCGTTCGACGTGAGGTGTGTCCCTACATCCTCGGGCATACCAACGGACAAGAAAGAGCATTGGTCTTTCAGTTTGGCGGCTCAAGCCGATCTAAGTTGCCGGCCGGCGGTGAGTGGCGCTGCCTCACGGTTGCACAAGTCAGCGATGTCGAAGTCTGTGAAGGAGAATGGCGCGGCGGCAGCTATCACCGCACGGTACAACGCTGCGTCGATAAAGTTTATCTGGACGTCAATGAGGCGGTGCCAAATCAACCCGGCCGTCGACTGAACTATGACTAGAGCTTGGAGCCGCGCAGCGAATCCGGCTGCCGTTGGCTCGAGATCTCTGTCCTACGCCCTCGCCATCTTCGATCTCGACGGCACACTGGCCGACAGCTTCCCCTGGTTCCTGCGCACCATCAACGACATCGCCGATCGTTTTGGCTTTCGCCGCGTCGCCGATGAGGACATCGAGGGACTGCGGCATGCCTCGACGCGCGAGATCCTCACCCGGCTCGAAGTCCCCTCGTGGAAGCTGCCGGCGATCGCGCGGCATGCACGGCGGCTGAAGGCGGAGGCAGCAGCTGAGATTTCGCTGTTCGGGGGCGTCGAGGCGATGCTGCGGACGCTGGCGGACAACGGCGTGCAGCTGGCGCTGGTGACGTCCGACAGCGAGGCCAATGCGCGCGAGAAGCTGGGGGACTCCGCGGCGCTGTTTTCGTATTTCGACTGCGCAGCGTCGATCTTCGGCAAGCCCACGAAATTCCGCCGGGTCGTGCGGCGCGCGGGCGTGGACCCTGCCCAGGTGATTGCGATCGGCGACGAGGTGCGCGACATCGAGGCGGCGCGAGCTGTCGGCATTGCCTGCGGCGCGGTGTGCTGGGGATATGCGGCCCCACTCGCGCTACGGGCGCTGGAGCCGGATCATATGTTCGAGCGGATGGATGAGATTACGGATGTCGTGTGCCGAATTCGTAGGGTGGGTTAGCGCAGCGCAACCCACCACTTCTGGCGCCGCGGAAGCCAAAGGGTTACGCTGCGCTAAGCCACCCTACGCAATCCCCTACTCAGTCCTCCTCAAGAAGGCCCCGAACGCCCTTGGGCCGTCGCCGGTCTTGATCTCGCCGATCACCTTCAGCTCGGCCGCATCGATGATGCTGAGCGTGTTGCTCTCCCAGCAGGCGACGATGACGCGCTTGCCGTCGGCGGTGGCGTTGATGCCCTCGGGATAGTCGCCGACATTGATGCGCTTGACCGGCTTCAGGCTCGCAACATCGAACACGCTGATGGTGCCGCCATATTGGTCGGTGACGAAGCCGCGCCCTAGCGTCAGCGCCACCGCATAAGGGCGCATGCCCACCGGCACGCGGCCGATCTCGCGACCCTCCGCAAGATCGATCACCGAGACGTCGTCAGAGCCGACATTGGCTGTGTAGGCGCGCTTGCCCTCGGCATCGATGGTGACGCCGAATGGGCGGGTGCCGACCTTGATGGTCGCCTTGCGCTGGCGCGTCGTGGTGTTCACCACCGAAACGCTGTCGTCATCGCGGTCCGCCGAGAGCAGCAGTCTGCCGTCAGGCGTCACCGCCAGTCCCGACGGCGAGGCGCCGACCGCGATGCTGGCCGTGACGCTGCGTGAGGCCGTATCGATCACCCGCACCGCCGCCGCGTACCAGTCCGCGACATAGACCGTGTTGCCATCAGGCGCGACCGCAATGCCGAGCGGCCCGCCGCCGACCTCGATCCGCTCCACCACCCGCCGCATTGCGGCGTCCACCACCGTCACCGCCTTGGCGTCGGGGCTCGTCACATAGGCAAAGCGCCCGTCGGCGCTGACGGCGATGCCGGCCGGCTTGCCACCGATCGGGATGGTCGCGACGCTGCGCAGGTTGCCGAGATCGACGACCATCAGATCGTCGCTGAGCTGATTGGTGACGAACGCCTCCTCGGCAGCTGCGCTGCCGGGGTCCGCATGGCAAAGGCCGGCGGCGAGCGCCGCCAAGACCAGCGCCCGCAAGCCCAGTGCCCGCACGATCAGCTTCCGCTCTCGATCTTCTTCTTCAGCGCCTCGAGCCCGGTCTTGTAGAGCCCGCTCACCGCTTTCACCGCGGCCTCGTCGCTCAGCTCCGGCGGCGGATCGTTGTTGGGATAGCCGCGATAGAATGCGCCGGCCCATTCCAGCTTCGCCTTGCCGTCCGGCGCTGGCGACACCGTCAGCGTCGAGGAATAATTGGTCACCGGCAGCACCTTCACGTCGACCTTGGTGATCCGGTACGAATAGCTCATCATGTCGGGCTCGTATTTGTAGAGCTCCTCGTCGACGGTCGCTCCGCCCGTCAGCGTCAATTGGCGCGTCGCACCGATCTCATTGCCCTTCTCGCCCGTGGTCTTGGTGACTGGCGGAAGCCAGCTCATGTCCTGGAAATTGCGGATCGCCGCCCACACCTTCTCCTGCGGTGCGTTGATCTCGATGGATTCCCGTACCTTCTGCCGGGTCGGTCCGTGAGCCCAGGCTGGTGAAAAAGCCGGCGCGAAAGCCACCGTCAAAGCCGCCGCCCCTGCCACAGTCAGCACTGCAGCCACGGCCGTGCGCCGTCCGATCGTCACCCTCATCTCGTTTCCTCATGCATCCCGTTGATCGCGCGACTTTGGGCGCGCTCCGATCATCCTAGCGTATTTTAGGGCCGAGGGGAGACCGGTTCATGGCGCCCTTGCGGCGAAGCTCGTCGCAACCCACAAGCTCTTGCGCGGCCCGGCGGGCGAAACACCCACGGGAGGGTCAATCGCCTCCGGCCGAAATAATTCTCTTTATCAGAATTTCGGATTATCGTATACGACACCCATCCCGTCCCGGCCGAGGGGCGCATCGCGATCGTCACGACACGCGGGATGGGACGTGGTGGACGCTGGCTGCGCCGGCGCGACAGTGGTTTGCAGGGCGGGTCACTCCGTGAGCAAGCCTATCGCGCACACGACCGGAGCAGCCTGCGTACGGCAAAATCGTGTGGTCCTGGCGCCCGGGGTCTGTGCGCCAAGCCTTGCGGCGGATGTGGCGGCCCGACCGGGCGCGCGCATCAGCCATCCGCAAGGCGACGGGGGCAATAGTGCATCGCTCCCCGAGGAGAGCACGACATAAGCCGTAAACCCACTGCGCAGGGAAGGCCGGATGTTTGGCTTCACCTGTATGCCGCTGTGCAGCTTTTTCAGGCACGCGCTTCGCACAGTGGACCGCGGGTGCCAGCCGGCACCCGGCCTTCCCTGCGCCCTCGGCATTCTCGGGGGCGAATGTAGTGGCAAAGCTCGGGCGGAAATACGCTGCGAGGTAGCGAAGGCGTGTCTGTGCTTCAAGCGCTGGTTGAAAGAGCAAGCATTCGGCCACACTCCGTCGTTGCGAGCGCGTGTCGACTACTGCCCCAGCGTCGCCTCCACGAATCCGCGCGGGTCATTGCAGAATTCGCGCATCACCCGGTAATGATCCGTCTCCTCCACCGTCACGGGCTCGAGACCGTATTTTGTCAGCCGCAGCAGCCGCGCGTTGGGATAGGCCATCAGCATCGGCGAATGGGTCGCCATGATGACCTGGCAATTCCGGGAGGAATCCATGCGGTGCAGCAGCTTCAAGAACTCCATCTGGCGCGCCGGCGACAGCGCCGATTCCGGTTCGTCGAAGATGAAGATGCCCTGCTTCTGACATCGCTCCTGGAAGAAGCGCAGAAAGCCCTCGCCATGGGAGTAGGACAGAAAATCCGGCGGCATGTCCGAAACTTCGTCGAGATATCTTGCGACGGAGAAGAACGTCTCGGCGCGGAAGAACCAGCCGTTGGTGATCTTCGGCACCCAGCCGGCGCGAAGCGCCGCCGACAGTTCGCCCCCCATGATCTCGCGCGCATTGGAATGATCGACCGCGCGATAGCCCTTGCCGCCGCCGGCGTCGTCATAACCGGCGAGCGCTGCAATGCCTTCCAAAATGGTCGATTTGCCCGTGCCGTTCTCGCCGACGATGATGGTGATCGCGGTGTCGAAGCTCAGATCGAACTCTTCGCGGAAGATCGGAAGACAGTACGGATAGGTTTCCCAGTCCGGCACCAGCGCGCGATCGATCCAGACGCGCCGAAGATAGGGAGCAGGCAGCCTGATGTTGCGCTGTCGCCCTCGCATGCTCACCACTCCCTGCCCTATCCGAGAACGCCTTGTCATGGGAACGTATCAGGAACATTCATCCTGAGGAAGTGGTTTCAGCGACCAAAGACAAGCCCAGGCTGCAATCTAATCCCAAACCTCCAGCACCAGCTCCATGGTCATCAGCACCGGGTTGTCGCCGCGGACCAGGCGCCCCTCGGCGATACCGCCGGTGTAGTCGATCAGAGCGACGTCGAGCGCCGCTTCCAGCGCGCCGGCGGCATCTGGCGCAATCGTCCCGGCTGTGATCGCAAGCTCAGTCGCGAACGGCTCGGTGACCCCGCCATGGGTGAAGCGGGCACCGATGGTCGAGCCGACGCCGCCATGGATCTTCGCGCGCGCGATGCCGCACGCACGGCAGAACGCTTCGAGCGCGCCGGCAAAATCCTGGTTGGGCCGCAGCCGCAGCGCGAAGGCGCGGCTCGTCGTGCGCGCGCCGCTGCGCGCGGCCGCGACCGGCCCAAACAGCTTGAAATTGGTCTCGGGATCGGGCTCGGCGATGAACGTCGCACCGTCAATGCCGAAAGCGTCGACCTCGAACGGTTCGGCGACGACAGTCTCGTCCGGCATCATGTGGCCGCCGCCAGCCTTGCCGTCCGTCTCCGTCCACAGCCCATGGCAATGAAAGAACGGCGCCCCGTCGCGCGTGCCGAGTGTCATGCTGCCGAGCTTCGTGCGGGTCACGCCGCTGGGCCGGTACGTGTCGCTGTAGAACGCGGCGTTCTCGCCGGTCTTCGACAGCGCCGGCATGACATAGGCGAACGGCCCAAGCGCGCCGCGCCGGAAATTCAGCACGCCGCCGGCAAAACCCGCTGCGGCAAAGCCGCGTCGCGCGGCATCGAGCAGCGGCACGCCTGCCTCAAGCGTGAACGAGAAGGCGCGTCCCCTCGCCTCCACCCATTGGATGCGTTCTGCGATCGGCGCGCCCGGCTGCCTGATACTCCGCATCGCCTGCGCTCAGCCTGCCTTCGTCTTGTCGAGATCGAGCAGGCCGCGCGCCTCGAGCTCGTCGCGCACCATGCGCTTCGGCACCTTGCCATAGCCGGATTTCGGCAAAGCCTCCCAGAAAAAGAAGCGTTTCGGCATCTTATAGCGCGGCACTTTGGGACCGAGGAACGCCGCCATCTCGGCCTCGCTCACCGCGGCCGCACCTTCGCGCGGAACGCAGACGGCGATGCCGACCTCGCCCCAGGTCGCATCGGGCACGCCGAGCACGGCGACCTCGCCGATCGCGGGATGGGTCAGGATCTTCTCCTCGATCTCGCGCGGATAGATGTTGGAGCCGCCGGAGATGTACATGTCGGAGGCGCGCCCCGTGATGTAGACGAAGCCCTCCTCGTCCATGTGGCCGAGATCGCCGGTGCGGAACCAGCCATTGCGGAATGCCTTCGCATTGGCTTCGGGATTGTCGTAATAGCCGGCGAGCACGGCCGGTCCGATCACGCAGATCTCGCCGCTCTGATTGGCCGCGAGCTCGCGCCCCTCGTCGTCCTGGATCGAGACCTGCATGCCGGTGCGCTCGAAGCCGCAGGTGCCGATCTTCGCATGCGGACCATCCTCGGGGTCGTGCAGCGCCGCCGGAAGCACGGTGATGTTGCCGGTGACCTCGCCGAGGCCGAAATACTGCACGATGACCTTGCCGAGCTTCTTCAGTGCGGTCTTCTGATCCTCGCGATACATCGGCGCGCCCGCATAGATCACGTGGCGCAGCGAGGAGTGGTCATACTTGTCGACGGCGGGATGCTCGACCATCATCTTGAGGATCGTCGGCACGGTGAAGAGATTGGCGACCCGATGCTTCTCGATCAGGCGGAACGCCTCGTTGATGTCGAACTTTTCGGTCGGCAACAAGACGGTGCACACACCGCGCGCGGTCTGCACCAGCTGATGCACGCCGGCGCCATGCGACAGCGGGGCCACCACCAGCGAGGCGTCGTTCTCCGTGACGCCGGGCGTCAGATCGGCGAGATGGTTGGTGACGACAAAGCCCATCTGGCCATGGGTCAGCACCGCGGCCTTGGAGCGTCCGGTGGTGCCCGAGGTGAAGAAGAACCAGCAGGGATCGTCATGCTCGACGGCAACGTTCTCGACCACCGCTCCGGCGCGCGAGGTGATGGCCTCCGCAACCGAGGTCTCGCCGAACGCGCCCTTGCCGTCGACGCTCCAGGTGAACTCCAGCGCGCCGCCGTTCACGGCCGCCGCGTGCTCGGGGAAATCGACGTGACACAGAAACGCCTTCGCACCGGACGCTTGGGCGAGATAGGTCACCTCATCCGGCATCAAGCGAAAATTGGTGGGGACCCAGACCGCGCCGAGCCGGAAGGCGGCGAACATCGAGAAGAACATCTCGTCGCCATTCTTGGAATGGACCAGGATGCGGTCGCCCTTGGCGATGCCCCGCGCGGCAAGCGCCGCCGCCAGCGCGGAGACCCGCGTATCGATCTCGCGCCAGGTCCAGGATTTGTCTCCCCAGACGAAACCGGGACGCGCGCCATGCCGCCGCGCATTCTGGGTCAGCATGTGGGCGAGATTCATGACGCGGCGGGACATGCGCAGGGGCTGCATGGGGATTCCTCTTCAGCGGCGGACGGCACGCGAGCCGCCCGCTCATTGCGGCTCATTTATCGCCATCGCCCGCGCCCCTGCAAGGCCGCCGGCCGCACACCTGCCCTACGGCTGTCTGAACGCGAACGGGGTCGCCGTGATCGTCTGCTTCTTGACGCAGGCCTGCGCACCAAAGCCGCCGCAGAAGCTGCCATGCAGATCGAAGCGGATGCTCCGCGCGCCGCCGCGCTTCACCGGCGGTGCCATGATCGTATAGCTGCGGACATAGCCGTCGAACACCTCACGCACACCGCCATCGGGCAGCGTCACCAGGATCTTCATGACGCAGCCACCGGTTCCGCAATAGATGGCCTCGCGATCCCCGCATTTGGTGTCGCGGAAATCGACGATGTAGTCGTCGCGGCCGTCGCCGGTCAGGTCGATCTTGCGCACCGTGTCAGGCGCGAAGCTCACCTCGCCGCCGTCCTGGCTGGTGCATTCCTCGTTGGCGTAACGCAGCGCCTTCTGCACGCCCGGCGGATAGTTGGACGGATCGAACGACCTGGCATCGTCGGCACGCGCGGCGGAGATCAGGACAAGCAGAAGCAGCAGATGGCGCATGGACGTTGGTCGCGGGCGCAGCCGAAACCGTTCAGGAAATCTTAAACATGATCAGCGCACCCTCGCTCAGTTCTCGCCTGCAGAGTGCCGCACCATGATCAAAGCGCCCGCCCTCCTCATGCTGTCGCTGGCGCTCGCCGGATGTGCCGTGACGCCACAGGCGCATCTGGCGTCTGATCCCGCGTTCAAGCCTGCACGCTATGCCTGGGATGGCGCCGGCGAGGATCCCAATCGGCCGCATGCCGCCGCGCAACCGACGCACGCCGCGGCTCGATCCGATCGCAACGGGTCGCGAGCCGGGCTTCAGTCCCGTTCGAACGAGTGGTGGCAAGCGCAGGACGGCAGCGAGGCCGAGCAGGATGCCAGGGTCAATCGCTCCCTGGTCATCTGCCAGGGGTGCCTGCGCCCGGCGCAGCAGCCTGAAGATTCCAGGCTCGCCAAAGCGACCGATTGAACCTACGCCAGAAACCCGCTGGGCAGATCGTGCGTTACGGCTGCGTGCGCGAAGAGCTGGCCGGAGATCATATGAGCGACGTGATCAACAACGAGCCAGAGCACCGTTACGAGCTCCAGGTCGAAGGACACCTCGCAACCGAGCACTACAGGCTCGAGGGCAATGTGATCACCTTCGAGCACACGGACGTGCCGAAGGAGCTTGGCGGCAAGGGGGTCGGCTCGAAACTGGTGCAAGGCGCGCTCGACCAGGTCCGCGCGGCGGGATTGAAGGTCGTCCCGCAATGTCCGTTCGTGAAGGCATGGATCGAGAAGCACCCAGACTACGCAGATCTCGTGGCGGGATAAGGCACAGGCCCGCCGGCTGCAACTGGCGGGCCTGCCGACATCTATCGCCTATTGTCCATGCTTGAGCATGTCCTGATCGGTCAGATCCCAGTCCTGCCATAGCTGGAGCACGCCGAGCAGCACGAGCACAGCGCCGAGACCGGTGTGATAGACGCGGAGAAAGCCATCAGCGGAATAGCCGACGACGTAGGGCGAGGCGATCAGCCACAGCCCGATGAGGATCGTCGTCACCTCCTGCCAGCGCTGCAAGGCGACATATTCGAGCTGGCTGATGCCAAAGACGACCAGACCGATTGCGACCGTGTTCAGGATTGCCGTCTGATGTCCGGCGATCGCCGGATCCTGGATCGGAAACCATGGTGACGCCACGATCACCGCGCCGAGCAGCATCCCGCACCAGTCTTCCCATGTTCGATGAGTCTTCAAGAAACCAAAGTCCGACATCGTACCCTCCTATGACAGAGGCACACGTCGGCGGCTGGCGGTCACGACTTCCGAACATCTTAGCGACCCTGCCGGCCGCATTCGGACGTATGTCCTCCAAAAGACGTGGGAACCGCCGGCGACCGCGCAAGAGCGGATGTCGGGATTATTTCGGGTCGCCGCACGACGTTGGCCGGTCATGAGCTCATGCCGCACCGCAGCTAGAGCGCCCCGAGCTTGCTCAGCGATTCCTGCGCGCTCGCCAAGTCGGGCTTCAACTCCAGCGCCTTCCTGAGATCGGCGATGGCGCCCTGCTTGTCGCCGAGCCGCAAGCGGGCCTGCCCGCGATTATTCCACGAGAACGCGTCGGACGGATCGTATTGCAACGCCTTGTCGTAGTCCGAAACGCCGCGCTTGTAGTCGCCCTGGAAGAGGCGCATCAGGCCGCGATTGCGCCAGCCGCGGGCGTCGGTGGGTGCAAGGCGGATGGCCTCGCCATAGTCGGCCGCGGCACGGTCGAGCTGTTCGCTGTCGCGATAGACGTTGCCGCGATCGATATAGGCGAGCAGATCGGGTGCAAGCTTGATCTGCGTGGTGTAATCGGCGATGGCGTGCGCCATGTCATGCTTGCGGTAGTACACAAGAGCGCGATTGCCGTAGGCCATGGCATAGTTGGGGTTGCGCTTGATCGCAGCGTCGAAATCGGCGAAGGCGCCGTCGAGGTCGTCCTTGTTGAAGCGAGCCTGCCCGCGATTGCTGTAGGCCAGCGCCAGCGACGGATCGAGCTTGATGGCCTCGTCGTATTCGGCAATGGCGCGATCGTAGTCGTGCTTGAACGAATAGACGCGGCCGCGATTGTTGTGGGGACAAGCATAATCCGGCGCGAGCCTGATCGCTTCGTCGAGATCGGACAGCGCGGCATCGAGCTCGTGCTTCTCGGTGAGACCATGGCCGCGATTGCAATAGGCGCCGGCGAGCCGGCGGCCGCTCTCGCTCTTGGTGTCGATGACGGTGGAGCAGGCCTTGACCCGCTGGTCCGGCGTGCTGGTCAGCCCCACGCAGACATCCCAGGCTGGACCGCCTTCAGCCGCAACCGGCGCCGTCGAGATCAGCGCCGCAAGCAACGCCATGAGACTGAGCGGGACACGCATTTTACGGATATCTCCCCTGCGGCAACCTTCCTTGGTCGCACCTTGGCAAGCACCGGTTCAGGCGCCTAGATCAGGAAGACAGCACGTTGGAAGGATCTTGCATGGCCGCATCGGTACGGGACAACAAGGACAGGAGCCGCTTCGAGCTCGATGTCGGCAGCGACATCGCCTTCGCCAATTACCGGCTGACACCGACGGCTGTCATCATCACCCATACGGAGACACCCCGCGCATTGCGCGGCCGCGGCATCGGCTCCGAGCTGGTCAAGGGCGCGCTCGATCTGATCCGCCGCGATGGAAGGAAAGTGATCGCCGGCTGCGGCTTCGTCGTCGACTATCTCGACAGGCATCCGGAGGATGCGGATCTGGTCGCCTGACGGCAAAAGGGCCCGCGAGAGCGCGAGCCCTTCCGGCACGACCGCTGTTCGGTCAGTGCTTGATCTCGGGCGGCAGCTTGCCGCCATTGGCGGCGAGCTTGGACATCACCTGCTTGTGCAGCCAGACGTTCATGCTGGCGGAGTCGTTCATGTCGCCGCTGTAGCCGAGCTCCTTGGCGAGGTCCTTGCGCGCGGCGAGGCTGGAATCGATGTCGAGGGCCTTCATCAGGTCGACGATCGAGGTGCGCCATTCGAGCTTCTCGCCCTTGTGCGCAGCCGCCGCCTTGTCGACGACCGCCGCCACGTCGACCGCGGCCATGGGCGCGGCGGCTGGCGCCGATGCGCCCGACGCAGTCCCTGCGGGCGCACTGCTCGGCGCTGTGCCACCGGCGGGCGCAGCGGAGGCCGTCTGGCTGCCGAAGATCGCGCTCATGATTTTCCCGAAAATGCTCATGTCTGCTCCCCGAAAAGGATCCGTTGGAAGGGCCTGAGTGGCACACTTATAGACCAAGTTACTGCGTGGCGCCCGCGAAGTTCCGCGAACCATCGCGCAGCATCAGCTTATCTGCGGCGAAATGACGACCGAATGACGCTGCCGAAGTTGCGCTGCGGCATCGAATTTCACCCAAGCGTGAGGGACAGGACTCGGAAATAGGCGTACGCTTCGTGCTCAGCTCGCGATGCCTTCCGGAATTCGCGTCTGGTCGGACTCGCGAAACTCGAAAATGGCGGCCGATCGCGCCGTTTGCCGGCGCCGAACTCGGCCGCGCGGCAAGGGAGCTAGCGACCATGGCCACACTCTACCAGGGCAATGTCCCCCCGATGGGCCGGACCGCAGATGCGGCAGGCCCAGTGATCCGAACCATCCAACTCTCCGATCTGCACGATGCGCTCCGGCGCGGCTGGGATGATTTCAAGGCCGTTCCGAGCCACGCCATCATCCTCTGCGCGATCTACCCGGTGCTCGGCCTCGTGCTCGCGCGCGTGGTGATGGGCTATTCGGTGCTGCCGCTGCTGTTTCCGCTTGCCGCCGGCTTCGCGCTGATCGGCCCCTTCGCGGCCCTCGGCCTCTACGAGCTTTCCAGTCGGCGCGAACGCTATGAAGAAGCGAGCGCCTGGGATGCCATGGAGGTGCTGCGCTCGCCCTCGTTCGGAGCGATGCTTGGCCTCGGCACGTTGCTGCTCGCTCTGTTCGTGACCTGGGTTGCGACCGCGCAGGCGATCTATATCGCGGCATTCGGCTATGAGGGCGTGACCGGGATATCAGACTTCGTAACGCGCGTGCTGACAACGCGGCAAGGCTGGTGGCTGATCGTGGTCGGCTGCGGCACCGGCTTCCTGTTCGCGCTCGCTGCGCTCTGCCTCAGCGCCGTGTCGTTCCCGCTAATGCTGGACCGTCATGCCGGCGCGTTCGAGGCGATGAGCACGTCGCTGCGCGTTGTCGCGACGAACCCGATGCCGATGGCGGCCTGGGGCCTGATCGTCGCGGTGCTGCTCGCGCTCGGCACCGTTCCGGCCTTCCTCGGTCTGGCCGTGGTGATCCCCCTGCTCGGCCATGCCACCTGGCATCTCTACCGCAAGGTGATCGTCTCGGAGCCCGGTGCACGTCCGGTGCCGCCCCCGCCACATCGTCCGCGCAAACCCGCAGCCGACTTCCCGGCCAATCTCTTCCCTTGGCGTAACAGGACCGACGCCTGACGGTATCGTGACATGCGATCCTGCCCCGGCTCGGGCAGGATCGCACTGCCACGCGCCTTGCTTTGGCCGCGGTTCCGACCGAGATTGCTTCCTGCCGGCCAGATCGCTTCACGGAATTCATTACCTCGAATGACCTCGACGATTTCTCGTCTCGCTCTCGCAGCCTTCGCCCTCTCCGCGTCAATCCTTTCCGTCCAGCCAGCGTTCGCCGCGGTTGCCTGCGGTTCTGGCAATTTCGATGCCTGGCTTGCGGACTTCAAGACCGACGCTGCGGCCAAGGGCATCTCGCAACAGGCCATAACATCGGCTCTCGCCGGCGTGACGCTGGATCAGAGCGTGCTCAACCGCGACCGCTCGCAAAAGGTTTTCACCCAGACCTTCGAGGAGTTTTCCGGCCGCATGGTCCCGCCGCGTTTGCAACGCGGCTCCGACAAGATGAAGCAATACGGCTCGGTGCTGTCGCGCATCGAGCAGGCCTATGGCGTTCCCGGCGAGATCCTGGTCGCAATCTGGGGCTTGGAGACCGATTTCGGCGTCAACACCGGCAAGTTCGCCACGATCCGCTCACTCGCAACGCTGGCCTACGACTGCCGGCGGGCCGAGCAGTTTCGCGCCGAACTGATGGATGCGCTGCGCATCGTCCAGCGCGGCGATCTCGCGCCAGCCGAGATGAAGGGCGCCTGGGCCGGTGAGCTCGGCCAGACCCAGTTCATGCCGTCATCGTGGATGAAATACGCCGTCGATTTCGACGGCAATGGCAAGCGCGATCTCCTGCACAACGCGCCCGACGTGCTCGCCTCCACCGCCAATTATCTCGCCGGCTATGGCTGGCAGAAAGGCAAGGATTGGCAGCCCGGCAGTCCTAATTTTGCGGTGCTCCAGCAGTGGAACAAGAGCGAGGTCTATTCCAAGACCGTCGCTTATTTCGCCACCCAACTCGCACGCGCGCCCTAAATCGCAATCACGTAACGCGTAGGGCCGATCGCCCAGCGACCGGCCCTCTCTTGGGTCGCGTTTACCTGCCTATTTACTTGGCCATGGTGGCGTGCATCGCCTTGTTCAGATGTGCGCCGCACGCAGCCATCTTGCCGTTGAGCAGCGAATCCTGTGCCGCCGCGATCTCCTTCTGTGCGACGAACTTGCTGTCGCCGTCAGCCATGTTCTCGATCGCGGTTTCCGTCTTCTCCAGATTGGCCGAGCTGCAGCCGCCCATGGCGTGCTTGGCGGCCTGGGCGGGCGCGATGGCGAGCGCGGCGGTAGCAATTGCGATAACCCCGAGTAACTTCGTCATGACGTTACTTTCCTTCTCTTGTTCTTCTTGAGACAGACCTGGCGGCATTGCCGGATTCTGCGACATGACTTTCCCCCGAGTGCGGCAACTTGCCGCAATAAATTCATCGCGAGAATTGCGTGATGTTGCGGGTCGCGCAGAGGGGCATGCAGAAATTCTGTTCTCCACCTCATGGTGGTCGTCGAATCGCACGCTGGCGCGACGGGAATGCGACCTCTGACTAAGGCCCGCCGCCTACCCCACCCCAGAATTCACGCGGCGAAACGCTGGAACTCACCAGGACGCCGTATGGCCCACTAAAGTAATGAATATAAATTCAGATCGCCTCATGCCTCATCATGCGATTCGCGCATGCCGGACTTGGGTCTAGAAGCTGAACGACCGCTTGCCGCCAATGACCGCGCAACTTATTTCCGGGATGACCGAGATCAAGGGACTTGCGTTAAACCCGTGATTTCACGGGCACTTATTGCAGGCCGCAGACGATCTTGAGCAGGCTTTGGGCAGGAGCGCCTTCGAGTTAATCCTCCGTTACCGCCGTTATGCGCTTCTCGCTTAGCTGCATCGCAACATCGGAACTTTCGCACTGCACCACTCTCACCTATATTCATTTCAACGATGAGGCCCGAAGCAAGGGCTGAATCGAACTACAGGAGACTACCAATGCTGCTCTCGCTCATCCGCATGATCCAGGCCTTCCGGGACTATCAGCGCAATGTTGCCGAGCTGTCCCAGCTCAGCGATCGCGAGCTGGCCGATATCGGCCTCGATCGCTCGGACATCCCGCGCGTTGCCGCCGGTCAGTATCAGGGCTGATATCGTTCAGTCCTCAACCGGACCAACCGATAGCGCCCGCCTCGTGCGGGCGTCGTCGTTTCTGAAGGCAGAAAACTCGATCTCGGCGATTCCACTCCCGGCCGAAAAGCGCTACCTGTCCGCCCCATGACAGGACCCCAATCCAACATCGTCCACGTGATCGGCGCCGGCCTCGCCGGCTCTGAAGCCGCTTGGCAGGTGGCAAAAGCCGGCGTGCCCGTGATGCTGCACGAGATGCGGCCGACCCGCATGACCGAAGCGCACCGCACTGACGGCCTCGCCGAGCTGGTCTGCTCCAATTCGTTCCGCTCGGACGATGCCGCCAACAATGCCGTCGGCCTCCTGCATGCGGAGATGCGCCGGCTCGGCTCGCTGATCATGCGTGCGGCCGATGCCAACCAGGTGCCCGCCGGTGGCGCGCTGGCCGTCGATCGCGACGGCTTCTCGGCGGCCGTAACCAAGGCCCTCAACGACCATCCCCTGATCGAGATTGCCCGCGGCGAAGTCTCAGGCCTGCCGCCGGCCGAGTGGAGCAACGTGATCGTTGCCACTGGCCCCCTCACGTCGGCCCCCCTGGCCGATGCCATCCGCGAGCTGACGGACGAGAACGCGCTCGCCTTCTTCGACGCGATCGCGCCGATCGTGCACCGCGAGTCGATCGACATGTCGGTGGCTTGGTTTCAGTCACGCTATGACAAGGTCGGCCCAGGCGGCAACGGCGCGGATTACATCAACTGCCCGATGACCAAGGAGCAGTATGACGGCTTCGTCGCCGCACTGATCGCCGGCGAGAAAACCGAATTCAAGGAGTGGGAGACCAACACGCCCTATTTCGACGGCTGTCTGCCGATTGAGGTGATGGCGGAACGTGGCCTCGAGACGCTGCGCCACGGTCCGATGAAGCCGGTCGGCCTCACCAATCCGCACGATCCCACCACCAAGGCCTACGCGATCGTACAGCTGCGCCAGGACAACAAGCTCGGCACGCTCTACAACATCGTCGGCTTCCAGACGAAGCTGAAGTACGGCGAACAGCAGCGCATCTTCCGGACCATTCCGGGGCTGGAGAACGCCGAATTCGCCCGCCTCGGCGGCCTGCATCGCAACACCTTCCTGAACTCGCCAAAGCTGCTCGACGGTCAGTTGCGCCTGCGTGCACAGCCACGGCTACGCTTTGCCGGCCAGATGACGGGCTGCGAGGGCTATGTGGAATCGGCCAGCGTCGGCCTGATCGCCGGTCTCTATGCCGCCGCGGATGCGCGTGGCGAGGCGCTTGTCAGCCCGCCCGGCACGACCGCGCTCGGATCGCTGCTCGGCCACATCACCGGCGGCCATATCGAAACCATCGAGCCGGGCACCCGCTCGTTCCAGCCGATGAACATCAATTTCGGCCTGTTCCCGCCGCTTGCGAGCGTGCCGACCAAGAAGCCCGACGGCACGCGGCTGCGCGGCAACGAGAAGACGGTGGCCAAGAAGCAGGCGTTGAGCGCACGGGCGCTCGCCGATCTCGATCGCTGGATCGCCGATCACCTGCGCATTGCCGCCGCCGCGTGAGTCTTCGATGAGCCTCCCCAAAGACGACGCCGCAGAGCTCTCGGCGCGCTGGACCGAGGGCGTGCTGCTCAAGCGCGACGTGTTCTCGACCGTCGAGCGCGGGCGCTTCCGCGGTGAGACCGGCGAGGTCGACGCCGTGCTGCGCCGGCTCGACGAGGTGCCATGGTGGTCGTTCCTGCTGGCGCGTCATCTGTTCGCCCGCGAGAAGCACGCGCTGGCGCGCGCCAAGGGTCTCAATGTCGGTCCCGAGCTGCTGTGGGCCGGGCAGCGCGCGCTGGTGCGCGGCTTCGTCGACGGCGCCGCGCTGCATCTGGCCAAGCCGCATGGCGACCTCGCTTATTTCCGTTCGGCCAAGGCGGTGCTGCGCCGCCTGCGCCGCGCCGGCATCTGCCACAACGACCTCGCCAAGGAGCAGAACTGGCTGGTCGGCCGTGACGGCCGCGCTTATGTGACCGACTTCCAGCTCGCGGCCTGCTTTGACCGCCGCAGCCGGCTCTATCGCATCCTCGCCTATGAAGACCTCCGGCACCTGCTCAAGCACAAGCGCTCCTACGCGCCCGACGCGCTGACCCCGCGGGAGCGAAAGATCCTCGCCAAGAAGTCGTTCGCGGCAAGCCTGTGGCTCGCGACCGGCAAGAAGGTCTATCGCGCCATCACGCGCGGCCTGTTCAACTTCACCGACCGCGAGGGCGGCGGCCGCAGGCTGGTGAATGATGCGCCGGTGCTGACCGCGCTGATCCGCAAGAATCCGGCCGTGCGCGACACCGCCATCGTCGCTTTCGCCGACCGCCGGTCCGGCGTCGGCCTCTATGCCTTCGTCGAAGCCGATCAGGCCACGCTCGAAGGCCAGTTGCGGAACGAGCTCACAGCCGCGCAGGGGCCGAAACCGCCGGAACACATCCAGGTCGTGCACGCGCTGCCGCGCGACACCAGCGGCAAGCCGCGCACCGAGATCCTGCAACTGGTGGCCATGAACCAGCTCGACCTGATCGAGCCGATGATGAAGAACGACCAGGATCGCGCCTTTCTCAAGGACATCCTCGAACAACGGAAGAACCTGCGTGATCGCTTCAACTTCGAGGCGGACCTGCCGACGGGCTGACGGGCTGCCCGCGCCTTGAAGCGTCCACATTGGCGATAGAGAAGCGGTCGGAGAACTTGGGCTCGGGTGGGGGTCATGAGCACGCGGTGGAGGATGATGCGTCGTGGGGTTGGCGGAATGATCGCCGGCCTTCTGCTGCTGGCGGGCACGCCCGCGATGGCGGACTCTCCGGCCGAGTTGATCTCCAGTTTCCGCCTCAAGCACGGTGAGGCCCGTGTCGTCCGCGATGCTACCCTGGATCGCATCGCCATGGACCAGGCCCGGGCGATGGCCGCCAAGGACGACCTCAGCCACGATGCGCTGGGGCCCTTCAATCGCCGTGTCGCACCGGCCGGGGCGGGCCGCGCAGCCGAGAACATCGCCTACGGCTACGACAATTTCGAGAAGACCCTCGGACAGTGGATCGACTCGTCCGGGCACCGCAAGAACCTGTTGCTGCACAACGCCTCCCGCGTCGGCATTGCCAGCGCCAAGAACGCCAGCGGCAAGCGTACCTACTGGGCCATGGTGATTGCCGGCGACTACGAGCCGAAGGGCAAAGGCAAGAAAAAGGACAAGGAGCCGGTCGTTGCCGTGAAACGCGAAGTCGTTCCGGCCAGCAAGCCAAAGTCCGGCAACTGCCACGTCAAGCTGCTCGGCCTCTGCATCTGACGCGGGCTCGCCCATCTTGCTCGCGCTCGGCAACGCGCCTAATTCATGCGCGAGATCGCCAGAAGCGGAGGGCGTGAATGATCGACCTCGACCGAATACGTGCCGACACGCCAGCGACTGACCGGCTCGCCTATCTCCACAACGCCGGCGCGGCGCTCATGCCAGCCTCCGTTGCCGCGGCGATGAAGCAGCATATCGATCTGGAAAGCGAGATCGGCGGTTATGCCGCGGCCGACCGCGAGTCCGATCGGCTCGAGGCGGTCTACGGCTCGGTTGCGCGCCTGTTGAATGCCGCGCCGGACGAGATCGCGCTCGTGGAGAACGCGACCGTTGCCTGGCAGATGGCATTCTATTCGCTTCCGTTTCGCAAGGGCGACCGGATCCTGACTGCCGAAGCAGAATATGCGGCCAATTATGTCGCCTTCCTTCAGGTCGCCAAGCGAACCGGCGCGGTCATCGACGTGGTGCCGAGCGATGCCAGCGGTGAGCTCGACCTCGACGCGCTCGAACGGATGATCGACGGGCGGGCGAAATTGATCGCGATCACCTGGGTGCCGACCAATGGCGGGCTGGTCAATCCGGCAGCGGCAATCGGCAGGATCGCGCGGGCGCATGGCATTCCCTATTTGCTCGACGCCTGCCAGGCGGTCGGCCAGATGGCGGTCGACGTCGAGGCCATCGGCTGCGACATGCTGTCGGCCACGGGGCGCAAATTCCTGCGGGGCCCACGCGGCACCGGCTTTCTCTACGTTCGCCGCGAGAGGCTGCAACAGCTCGAGCCGCCGATGATCGACCACTTCGCGGCGCCTTGGGTCGCGCGCGATGAATACCGGCTCCGCGACGATGCGCGCCGCTTCGAGACCTGGGAAAACAACTACGCGGCCCGGCTTGGGCTGGGCGCGGCTGTCGATTACGCTCTCGAGATCGGAATCGCTCCGATCGAACAACGCTGCCGCCTGCTTGCCGGCCGCCTCCGCAGCGGCCTTGCCGCCCTTCCCGGCGTCACCATTCGCGACCTCGGGCGTGCGCCGGGCGCCATCGTCAGCTTCACGATGAACGGGCACGAGGCGGCCGCGATTGTCGCAAGTGCCGCGGCAGCCGGTATCACGATCGGCGCTTCGGATCCGTCGAGCACGCGTATCGATGCCGAGCTTCGCTCATTGCCGCATGTCGTGCGGGCGTCTCCGCATTATTACAACAGGGAAGCCGAGGTCGATCGGCTGATCGCGCATCTGACGGATCTGGCGTCGGGGTAGCAACAGGAGCCGGCGCGACGAGGTCGACTGTGAAGCCGGCGCGCCATCTGGACCTCAGGCTCTTGTGGTCAGCGCCGAGAGTTGATCGGTATCGAAGCGAGCGCGTAACGCGCTGATGGCTTTCGCATCCGGCGCTCCACTTGCCGTCAACTTGGCCAGTTCCTCGAAGTAATGCTCGTGTCCCGGCGGAGATACGGTCATGAGCACGCGCGCGGGCTTCTCGCTCGTGTTGGTGATGTTGTGAGGAACGCCGGGCGGAATGAAGAGGAACGTCCCTGGGGTTGCCCGGACAACCTCGTCCCCGACGTGCCATTCACACGTGCCGTCGAGCATGTAGAAAGTCTCTTCCTGAACACGATGAACGTGCCGGCCGGTGGCAAATCCTGCCGGAACTGTCCAGTCGAATATGCTGGTGTGCCTGGTGTCCTCTCCGGTCACCAGGAAGGCCATTGGTTGGCCACGCAGCATGACCCCTTCGGTCTCGCCGGGCCTGCGGATCACGTGTTTCGCGGTCATGTCCTCCTCCATGGCTTGTTGCAGCGTTCCTCACAGCTCGCGCGATAATGGTCCGATCTAGCCCCGAAAGTGGTGAAGCCGTTCGGAAAACGTTGCAAAAAACCTGCGAAATGTGCCCTTCTTTGGCATGGCCGCGATCCTTGCATTTGGTCCCTTTCGGCTCGATGGCGAGGCGGGGATCCTGTTTCACGGTGTCGAGCCGACCGGACTCGGCAAGCGCGCCGTGCTGCTCCTGGCCCTCCTCGTCCGGCACGCCGGAGCGCCGGTTTCGAAAGATGCCTTGATCGAGGCGGCCTGGCCCGCCCAGGCCGTTGAGGACAGCAATCTGACCGTCCAGATTGCTGCGGTGCGGCGCACGCTGGCGGACCTGTCCGGCGAGGGGCATTGGATCGAAACGCTGCCGCGCCGCGGCTATCGCTATGTCGGCCCCACCGCGACGACGTCCGATCCGGATCGCGCACAGGCAACACCGCAAGGGCCGACGCTGACATTGCCCGACAGGCCGTCGATCGCGGTGTTGCCTTTCACGAACCTGAGCGGTGATGCGGGCCAGGACTATTTTGCCGACGGGATGGTCGATGACATCATCACCGGACTTTCGCGCATCAACTGGCTGTTCGTGATCGCGCGGAATTCCACATTCGCCTACAAGGGCCGCGCGGTGGACGTGAAGCAGGTCGGCCGCGAGCTTGGTGTGCGCTACGTGCTGGAAGGCAGTGTCCGCAGGACAGGCACGCTCGTCCGCATCACTGGCCAGTTGATCGATGCATCGACTGGAATGCACGTATGGGCCCAGCGATTTGACCGCCGGTCCGAAGACGTCTTCGCCCTCCAGGATGACATCGCATTGTCGACCGTCGGTGCCATCGCGCCCAGCCTGCGGCGCGCCGAGATCAACAGGGTCAAGCGCAAGCGGCCGGAGAACCTGGACGCCTATGATCTCGTGCTGCGCGCCCAACCGGACGTCGATTCCGGCATGCCAGCCCAGGTCGCCCAGGCGCTCGTGTTGCTCGAACGGGCGATCGCGCTCGAACCTGCGTACGCGCTCGCACACGGCAATGCAGCGATGTGCCATCATTGCTTGTTCCTCCGGGCCGGTCTGCAGGACGCCAATCGCGAGGCCTCGATCCGCCACGCGCGCTCGGCCATTGCCCACGGCCAGGATGATGCGCTCGCTCTCACGCTCGCGGGTTTCTCGATCGGTATGGACGGGCACGATCGTTCCGCAGCATTCACTGCGTTCGAGGCTGCGCTCGCCATCAGCCCATCATCGGCGCTGACCTACATCCTCGGCAGTGTCGTGCTCGGCTGGAGCGGAGATTCCGACCGCGCCATCGAATGGAGCGAGCAAGGCCTGCGGCTCAGCCCGTTCGATTCCTGGGCTTTCGCCGCATTCGACGCCCAGGCGCTCGGGCACTTCCATCGCGGGCGATATGAGGAGGCGTGCCGCGCCGCGTACCGCTCGGTTCAGGCCAATCCTCGCCACAGCATCACGCATGTGCAATTGGCCGCAGCACTGGCAAAACTTGGACGATTGCAGGAGGCGAAAGCTGCGGCCGCGCGGGTGCTGGAGCTTCACCCGACGTTCCGCTACGGCCGCCAATTCCAGGGGGTCAACTGCGCGCCGGCGCTCGCCTCCTCGCTTGGCGATGCCCTCCGCGTTGCAGGCCTCCCCGAGTAGTGCTCGGCGTGGCCTGTCGCTCACGTGCAGCGCGCGCTCAGGCCGGATGCATTGAGCCTCGCCATCACCTCGTCGAGATGGGCGGCATCGCGGGTCTCGATGACGAGCTGCAGCAGCGTGGCCTTGGCCGGCAAGTCCGAGAAGGTCCGCTGGTGCGAGACCTCGATGATGTTGGCGCCGGCCTCGGCGAGCAGCGCCGCCACGGCCGCCAATTGCCCGGGTCTGTCAGGAATATCGAGCGAGAGCTGGGTCAGCCGCCCTTCGCGCGCGAGCTCGCGCGTCAGGACGGAAGCGATCAGCCGCGTGTCGATATTGCCGCCGCTCAGGACGAGGCCGACCTTCTGGCCGGCAAAGCGAGTCCGATCGGACATCAGCGCGGCGAGGCCGGCGGCGCCGGCGCCCTCGACCACCGTCTTCTCGATCGAGATCAGGGTCGCCACCGCCCGCTCGAGCTCGGCCTCGTTGACGAGCGCGATGTCGTCGACGAGGCGGCGGACGATTTCGGTGGTGATCTTGCCGGGTGACTTCACGGCGATGCCTTCGGCCAGCGTATCACCGCGCGCCGGCAGATTGCCGTCATGAATGGCGTTGTACATCGAGGGATAGAGCCAGGCCTCGACGCCCAGGATTCGCAGCGACGGCTTGATCGATTTCGCGGCAATGGCGATGCCGCTGATCAGGCCGCCGCCGCCGATCGGAACAACCAGCGTATCGAGCTCCGGCACGGCTCTCATCATCTCCAGCCCGACGGTGCCCTGCCCCGCGATCACGAGCGGATCGTCGTAGGGGTGGACGAAGATCATGCCCCTGGCTTCGCCGTGGCTGCGCGCGAACGCGGCCGCCTCCTCTAGCGTCGCGCCGGTGACGACCACTTCCGCGCCGTGGTGCCGTGTGTTCTCGATCTTCACCATCGGCGTGCCGACCGGCATCACGATGGTAGCGGGAATGCCGAGCCTCTTGGCGTGATAGGCAACGCCCTGTGCGTGGTTTCCGGCGGACATGGCGATCACGCCACGCGCACGCTCCTCCGGCGTCAGCGCCGTGAGGCGGTTGAGCGCGCCACGCTCCTTGAAGGAGGAGGTGAACTGGAGGTTCTCGAACTTGAGCCAGATCTCGCAGCCGCAGATGCTGCTCAGCGTGCGGCTGTAGCTGCAGGGCGTCTCGACGACAGCGCCCTTGATCGTCTCGGCGGCAGCACGAATGTCGCTGGGTGCGACGGGAAAGTCGCTCAGGTCGGGCGATGTGGTTTGGGACAACTCAGCCATGGGACAGCATAGAGCATCCGGCGGTTCGAGGCGACAAGCCAGCCGCTATTTGGTAAATTCGCGGGAACGTGAAGCTCGCCACAGCGTCCACAGCGTGCGCAGCCGCGACGTCGGCTGCGGCAGGAATGGATTGCGGCCGGCTTGCGACAGGCGCTTGAGATCGACGCTGACCTGGCTCAGCGGCAGAAACGCCGGACGCACCGCCGCCGGCACGTCCACCAGCAGCGACAAGGCCGTGGTCAAATGCTGCTGCGCCTCGGCTGCGAGCTGCTCCAGCACGGCCCGCAGGCTCGGCGTCTCCTTGCCGGCGAACACGTCCTCCATCTGGCAGCCATGGCTCGCCAGCACCTGCTGCGGCAGAAACAGCTGCCGGTGCGAGGCATCGCGCGGCAGGTTCGTGATGACCTGCACGATGCCCTGCGCCAGCCCGGCATGACGGGCGAGATGTTCGACCGCTTCCGACGGCGGCGCCAGGACCTGCGCGGCCAAACCGAACAATGCCGATGAGGTCGCGGCCAGATAGCCCTCCAGCGCCGCCATGGTCGGCATCGGGTCGTTGTAGAGGTCGAACTGGTGCTCGTCGATGAGTTGCGAGAACGGTTCGACCGGCAGGTCGGAATCGCGAATCGCGCGCAATAGCTCGGCCGCGACCGGATTACCCTCGGCACTACCGTGGACGAGACCCGAGAACAGGTCGGTCCACCACTGAAAGCGGATCTCGCCGGGCAAGGGCTGGCTGACCTGGTCGCGGACACGAACGATCTCGACGTTGAAGGCGTAGAGCGCCAGCAGCGCGCGGCGCTCGGCGGCCGGCACGAACAGCGTCGCGGCATAACGCGGAAAGTCGTGGCTCCGCACGAGATCGGCGCAGAAAGCAGCGGAATCAGGCGGCGGCGCGGGACTGTTCATGGAACGGCGATCAGCGCAGCCGCGACGCGGCGTCGCTCGCCGATCATAATGTTGTAGGTGCGCACGGCGGGGCCGGTCTGCATCGTGTCCAGCACCACCCTCACTGCCTTGAGCGCCTGGCGCAACTCCGGCGGCGGCAGCCAGAGCCCGGTTCCGGTGCCGATCAGGAGCGTGTCGATGCCGTTGGCCGCCGCGAACACCCGATCCAGCGAATAGCGGTCGATCTTGGCCGGATCGGTCACGTCCCACGCCCAGATCGCCTCGGGCAGGCACAGCAGCGATCCCCGGTGCGACATGCCGGCAAAGGCAAAGCCGCCCTTGCCATAGGCCTCGATCGGCGCCGAGCGCGGGAAATGGGGTGCGTTGGGATCGCCGGCCATGAGCGGGCTCCGAATGAGCTTACTGCCCCCGCCAACTCGCGCGAGGGCACGCGGTTCGGATCATGCCTTGTTTTTCTTCGCCGGCGTAGCCGTATCGGGCGCATCCTCGCGATGCTCGCCGACGCCCAGATAGATCAGGATCGGCGCCGCGATGAAGATCGACGTATAGGTGCCGACCAGCACCACGCCGAACATCATTACAGCGGTGAAGCTGTGGATGGCATGACCGCCGAACAGCAGCAGGGCGAGCAGCGCCAGCGTCACCGTGAAGTGGGTGATGATCGAGCGCGACAGCGTCGAGTTGATGGACTCGTTGAGCAGCTGCGGCATCGGCATCTTCTTGTAGCGACGCAGCATTTCACGGATACGGTCGTAGATGACGACGGTGTCGTTGAGCGAATAGCCGAGAATGGTCAGAAGCGCGGCGATGCTGGTGAGGTCGAAATCGACCTGGCTGATCGACATGAAACCGATCGTCAGCACGATGTCGTGCACGTTCGCGATCATGGCGCCAAGCGCGAACTGCCATTCGAACCGGAACCAGAGATAAATCAGGATCGAGACGATCGCGAGCATCAGGCCCAGCATGCCATAGGCGAGCAGTTCGCCGGCGACGCGCGGGCCGAGCACCTCGGTGCGCTGAATGTCGACGCTGTCGCCGAGCGCGCCACGAAGCTTCTGCAGAGCGGCCTGCTGTGCGGCATCGCCGCCCGGCTGTTCCGCAACACGGATCAGGACGTTCTCGGGCCCGCCGAACTGCTGCAGCTGGACTTCGCCGAGACCCAGCGCGTCGAGCGAGGTACGCATCGCCGCGATATCGGCAGTGCCGGACCTGGCCTTCACCTCGAGCAGCGTGCCGCCCTTGAAGTCGATGCCGAGGTTCAGCCCGTGGGTGAAGAACAGCGTGATGGCGACGATCGAGAGCGCCGCCGAGATCGGGAAGCTGATGCGGCGGAATCGCGTGAAGTCGAAATGCGTGTTGTCCGGGACGATCCGCAGGGACGGCAGCACGCCGAGCGCTGCGACCACGGTAAGGACGGCAATCAGGATGCCAAGCCCGATGAGAACGGTCTGAGTCACGGTCTTAGCTCCTAGATCGGCACGCTCTGCGGCCGCTTCCACCGTACCCACCCGGCGACGATCAGCCGCGTCATGGTGAAGGCGGTGAACACCGTGGTGATGATGCCGATGCCGAGCGTCACGGCGAAGCCGCGCACCGGGCCGGTGCCGATATAGAACAGCACCGCAGCGGCAATGAAGGTGGTGATGTTGGAATCGAGGATGGTCGCCAGCGCCCGCTTGAAGCCGGCGTCGATCGCGGAAATCGCATTGCGGCCGCCACGCAGCTCCTCACGGATGCGCTCGTAGATCAGCACGTTGGAGTCCACCGCGATGCCGACGGTGAGCACGATGCCGGCAATGCCGGGCAGCGTCAGCGTGGCGTTGAGCAGCGACAACAGGCCGAAGATCATGGCGACGTTGATGACCACCGCGATGTTGGCGAACACGCCGAACAGCCGGTAGGTCAGCAGCATGAAGACGACGACGAGGATCGAGCCGACATAGGCCGCCAGCTCGCCCTTCTCGATCGAATCCTGGCCGAGGCCCGGACCGACGGTGCGTTCCTCGACCACCGTGAGCGGTGCCGGCAATGCGCCGGCACGCAGCAGGATCGCGAGATCGTTGGCCGATTGCACGGTGAAGCTGCCGGAGATCTGGCCTTGGCCGCCGGTGATGGGCTCGCGGATGACGGGCGCCGAGATCACCTTGTTGTCGAGCACGATGGCGAACGGCAGCCCCACGTTCTCCTGCGTGGCCTGCGAGAATTTCCGCGCGCCCGAGGTGTTGAACTTGAAGCTGACGACCGGCTCACCGGTGCGCTGGTCGAAGCTCGCCTGTGCATCGGTCAAATCGCCGCCGGCGACCAGCACCTGCTTCTTGACCACATAGGGCGTCGGCGGCGGCGAGGCGCTCATCAGCAGCTCGGATTCCGGCGGCACCCTTCCCGCTTGCGCCTGATCCGGCGGCACGGAGGTGTCGACCATGCGGAATTCCATCTTCGCGGTCCTGCCCAGCAGCTCCTTCAGGCGGGTCGGGTCCTGAAGGCCGGGGACCTGCACCAGGATGCGGTCATTGCCCTGGCGCTGGATCACGGGCTCGACGGTGCCGAGCTCGTTGACGCGGCGTTCGACGATCTGAATCGACTGCTCGATGGTCTTGCGCAGGCGATCGAGCATCGCGGCCTGCGGGACGCTCAGACGGATCACCCCGCCGCCGGCATCGGTGACCTCGAGGTCGCGCTGGCCGCCGGATCCCATCAGGCCGCCCAGCGGCTGAGACAATTCGCGCAGCTTGGCGAGCGCGGCCTGAACGTCGGATTCCTTGGTGATGCGCACTTCGGCCGCGTCGTTGCGCACGACCACACCGCCGGTGAAGCCGATCTTGGCATCGCGCAGGATGCGGCGAACATCGTCACGGACCTGGTCGAGCCGCTCCTTCTTCACGTAGTTGGAATCGACCTCGAGCAGCAGATAGGAGCCGCCCTGGAGGTCGAGCCCGAGCACGAGCCGGCGCTGCGCCCAGGCGGGCCAGGTCTTGACCTGGGCCTCCGGGAAGAAGTTCGGGACCGCGCAGAGGCACACGATCAGCGCCGTCAGGATGATCCCGAGCGCCTTCCACCGCGTGAAATACAACATCGACTGGACCTGTCAGATCAGGAGACTTGAAATGCTCGCGGACGCGCTCACTTCGACGCGGCGTCGTCCTTGGCAGCTTCCTTGCTATCCTTGGATTCCTTGGCCGGCTCGCCCTTGGCGCGCACGCCGGAGATCATCTGGCGCATCTGCCGCACCCGCACGCCGTCGGAAATCTCGAACTCGATCTGGTCGTCGTCGACGACCTTGGTGACCTTGCCGACGAGGCCGCCCGAGGTCACGACGGTGTCGCCGCGGCGGATGTTCTTCACGAGTTCGGCGTGGTCCCGGACCTTCTTCTGCTGCGGGCGCAGAATCAGGAAGTACATGATCACGAAGATCAGGGCGAACGGCAGCAGCGACATCAACATGCTGTTGGTGTCACCGGCGCCCGCGGCCTGGGCATACGCAGGGGTAATCAGCATTCGGACGATCCTCGTGAGAACGGGGGAAAGCCGGTCAGGCCCTCAAAGGCGACCGGTTCGGTCAAATTCGCGCGGACTATAGCGGCCATTGCCCCAATTGCAACGCTGCCAGACCGCTCATTTAGCCACCTTGCGGCGGCTCCTCAGGCCCGATAAGGCTGCGTTCTCAGGAACTTCGGACATGCCCAAAAACCTCAGCAAAAGCCCGGCCGGCAAAGGCCCCCGCACCCCTGCCCGAATGCCCGCCCGCGTCGCGGCAAAACGCCCCAAGGGGATTTCCAAGGGGGCCGCCAAGGCGCCCCGCGAGGCCGTCGCGGACTTCTCCCAGGAGCGCATCGTCCGTGCGCTGGAGACCATTGCGGCGCACCTCGCAGCCCAGGGCAAGCCGATCGTTGCCGCTGAGTCGTTCGAGCGAGCGGACGCCTATGTCTGGCACCCCGACGGCCGCCTTGCGGCGGTGCCGCGAGTCAGCCGCGTCGAGCTGTTCCTGCTGAAGGGCGTCGACCGGATGCGCGACATCCTGATGGAGAACACCGAGCGTTTCGCCAATGGCCTGCCCGCCAACAACGCCCTGCTCTGGGGCGCACGCGGCATGGGCAAGTCGTCGCTGGTGAAAGCCGCGCATGCCAGCATCAATGCGGAGCGCAAACCGGCCGAGAAGCTGAAGCTGATCGAGATCCATCGCGAGGATATCGAAACACTGCCGATGCTGATGGAGAAGCTCCGCGACGCCAGCTTCCGCTTCATCGTGTTCATCGATGACCTCTCCTTCGACGGCAATGACGCGTCGTATAAGTCACTCAAGGCGGTGCTCGAAGGCGGCATCGAGGGCCGGCCCGAAAACGTGATCCTCTACGCCACCTCGAACCGCCGTCATTTGCTGGCGCGCGACATGATCGAGAATGAACGCTCGACCGCCATCAATCCCGGCGAAGCCGTGGAGGAAAAAGTGTCGCTGTCGGATCGCTTCGGCCTCTGGCTCGGCTTCCATCGCTGCAGCCAGGACGAATACCTCGCCATGGTACGCGGCTATTGCAGCCATTTCGGTATCAAGATCGACGACGAGGCGCTGGAGCGCGAGGCACTGGAATGGTCCACGACGCGCGGCTCACGCTCGGGCCGCGTCGCGTGGCAGTTCGTGCAGGAGCTGGCCGGACGGCTCGGCGTGAAGCTGACGGCGAAGTAGCGCACAGTATCGCGCCGCCGCCAACCGTCATCGCCCGCGAAGGCGGGCGATCCAGTATTCCAGAGACTCTTGTGATCGACCGAGAGGCCGCGGCGTACCGGGTCGCCCGGTCAAGCCGGGCGACGACACCGTTGTTGTGGCGACTGAGACCCGCGCCTCACGCCCCGTTCAGGAATTGAAGCGGGTCAACCGGGCTCGATCCCTTGCGGATCTCGAAGTGGAGTTGCGGCGACGCCACCTCCCCGGATTGACCCGACTTGGCAATGACCTGGCCGCGCTTGATGGTATCGCCGCGCTTCACCAGCAGCTCACTCGCATGGGCATATGCGGTGACGTAGCCATTGGAGTGCCGAACCAGGACCAGATTGCCGTAACCTTTCAGCTCGTTGCCGGAATAGGCAACGACGCCGTCCTCGGCCGCCTTGACCGGCGTGCCTTCGGGCACCGCGAGATTGATGCCGTCATTGGACTTGCCGTTGGTCTTGGCGCCGTAGCTCGTGACCACCTTGCCGCGCACCGGCCAGCGGAAGGTCGGCAGCGCGCTGGTGGTCTCCGCAGCCTTGGCCGGAGCTTCGGCGGGCTTCTCCTCGATATTGGTCGTGGCCTGCGCCAGGCGCGCGCTCTGCACGGGCGCAGCGGCCGCCATCTTCGTTGCGGGCGCCGGAGCGGCGGCAACGGGCTGCAGGGTCCCGGCAACGGGAGCGGCCCCGACGGGCGCCGCAGCGACCGGAGCTCCGGCGGCGGCGGTTTTGGCACCCGGCATCGTCAGCTTGGTGCCGAGCTTGAGCTTGGCCGACGGATCGAGGCCGTTGGCGCGGGCGAGCTCCGCCGCCGAAATATGGTTCTTGCGGGCAATGCTGGCGAGCGTGTCGCCATGATTGACGTAGTGGGTGCTCGGCGGCGCCGCCACGGCCGCAACCGGCTTCGCAGCGGGAGCTGCCGCGACCGCAGTCGGCGCCGGCGCGGGTGCGGCGGCCGTGGCCGGATGCGGAATGATCAGCTGCTGGCCGGGCGAGAGTGAGCGCGGCCCCTTGTAGCCGTTGGCGGCAAGGATCGCCTGCGGCGTGACGTGATAGCGCTTGGCGAGCACATCGAGCGTGTCGCTGGTGCCGACGATGATCTTGGTCCCGCCGGCCGGCTGAGCGGCGGCAACGGAGCGCGGCGGCACGGTGGCCGTGGTCTCCAGATGCGGCTGCGCCGGGGGTGCGTAGGAGCCGACGCCGCGTCCGCCACCGGACACCCCGCCCCCCGAAGCGACGGGATAGGATTGCGGTGCGGACACCGCCGGCGGCGGCAGCGGCTGCGACTGATAATAACCGGGCTGCGTCTGCGGCCGCGCATATTGCGGCAGCTCACGCTGCGGCGGCGGTGCCTGCTGCACCGAACCGGTCGCTTCGGACGAAAAGGGATTGGAGAAGTTCGACTGGGACAGCCGCGACGACATGTCGGCGCTGCACCCTGCGAAGCTGAAGGAGATCAGCGCCAGCACCGCGACCTGCGGCACGCGGCGCGAGTAAAGCAACTCGGCGACAGCGGACATGGTTACTCACTCGTACGCAACTGAACTGGTGTTTTAAGTAAACACGCGCCGAGTAAATAACGGCTTAACCCTCCCAATAAGATGTTGGCGGCGCAGCCAATCCGGGAATCTACAGCTCCCGCGCCACTCCGGGCAGTGCCGGCACGAAGCGGACCTCGACGAGTTCCTTGCGTTCGATCCCGGCTTCGCTACGGGTCAGGCGGATCAGCGTCTGCACACCCTGGTGCGGGCCGACCGGTGCGATCAGGATGCCGCCAATCTCAAGCCGGTCGACCAAATTGTCCGGAATCTGCTCCATCGCGGCGGTGACGATGATGCGGTCGAACGGGCCGATATTGGGCGGGAGGTTGAGACCGTCGCCCAGCATCACCTCGACATTGTGACAACCGAGCTTTTCGAGCCTGGCGCGTGCCGTGTCCGCAAGCTTGCGATAGCGCTCGACCGTCAGGACCTGGCCAGCGAGCCGCGACAGCACGGCCGCCTGATAGCCGGATCCGGTCCCGATCTCGAGCACGCGGTGCTGCTTCTGGAGATGAAGCTGCTCGGTCATGTAGGCCACGACGAAGGGCTGGCTGATGGTCTGCCCGCAGGCAATCGGCAGCGCACTGTCGCGGTAAGCGCCCTCGCGATCGGCCTCGTCGACGAAAAGCTCGCGCGGCACCTCCTCCATGGTTCGCAGCACGGCCTGGTCGCTGATGCCTCGACGCCTCAGCGTGAGCTGAAACATCATCTTTTCCGGCGGGTGCTGATGGGAGCTCATTGCCTGCTTTTGCTGCCTTGCCCGGGCCCGCTGCGCGTCAGGGCCGGGCGCGAGAATCTGTTCCTGCTCAGGAACTCATGATAGTCTTCGAGCGGAGCATTTGACCACAAATTGGCTTGCCGCGGGCGAGCGGCGATGACCATTTTCACACATCCGTTCGTCGAAACGCGCATTGCGTCGATTCGTGTTATCTGCGAACGTTTTTGGCGATGGGCAAGGACTCAACCATGACCGCGACAGGGCTTTCCGGCCGCTCTGTATTCCTCGTCGAGGACGAGGTGATGATCAGGATGATGGTCGCGGACATGCTCGAAGAGCTCGGCTACAAGGTCGCGGCCGAGGCGGGCGACATCACCGAGGCCATGCGGCTCGCCCAGGCGACCGAATTCGACATCGCCATTCTCGACGTCAACGTCAACGGCAAGGTCATCTCCCCGGTTGCCGACGTGATCAAGGCGAAAGGCTGCCCGTTCATCTTCGCCACCGGCTACGGCTCCTCCGGCCTGCCCGAGCAGTACCGCGACCGGCCGGCGCTCCAGAAGCCGTTTCAGCTCGAAGCGCTCGGCAAGACCATCGAAGCCGCGCTCCGCGGCGGCTAGGAGATTTCCGTATCCCGGATTTCCTGCGCCCCATCCGGGCAACAGGCCCATCGCGGGCCGCTATTTCAGCATTGCGCTCAGCTCTTCCGAAAAGGCTTCGTTGGTGCGGTCGAGCCTGAGCGGCGTCACCGACACATAGCGCTCGCGAAGCGCCGCCAGATCAGTGCCATCGGCCGGCGTGTCCATCATCGCAGCGCGCTCGAAGCCGATCCAGAAATAGGGATTGCCCCGGCCGTCCTTGCGCTCGTCGATCCTGAGGAAACCAAGATTGCGCTTGCCCTGACGGGTGACGCGGATGCCCAGCACATCTTCCGGCGCGCAGGACGGGAAGTTGACGTTGATGACGGTGTCCTTCGGGATGCCCGCAGCAATCACCTTGCGCAGGATGTCTGGCCCAAATTTGCGCGCGGTGTCCCACGGCGGGCGCTCGCCGGTCTCGACGCTGAACTCCTGCGACAGCGCAAACGACGGCAATCCAAGGATGGTGCCCTCCAACGCGCCGGCGATGGTGCCGGAATAGACCACGTCCTCGGCGACGTTGCGGCCCTTGTTGACCCCGGACAGCACGACGTCGGGCAGCTTAGGCCCCAGGATATGGCGCGCGCCCATGATGACGCAGTCGGTCGGCGTGCCGCGCACGGCAAAGTGCCGTGGCCCGACTTCGCGCAAGCGCAAGGGATCGTTCAGCGACAGCGAATGCGACACGCCGGATTGGTCGAGCTCTGGTGCAACCACCCAGACGTCGTCGGACAAGGCACGCGCGATCTCCTCCACGACCTTGAGGCCGGGGGCGTGGATGCCGTCGTCGTTGGTGCAGAGAATGCGCATGCGAAGGGTCGATTCCAGAAGAGCAGGGTCTAAGCCGTCTTATCCGGCTCTGGCCGATCAGGCAAACCGGTCGCTCCGGGCTGGGGCGGCGGGTTCCCGGCGTAATCCTGCTACCTTCGGATGCGCCATTGCGGCAGGAAGCGCGCCAGCCGCCCCTCCGCACGCAGCTTCATCGCCGGCACGGCCGGACTGATGATCGGAGCCTCGACGACGCCGAGCGCCTCCAGTTGCGCGACGAGCGGATTTAACTCCGGCGGCTGCGGAAAGCGTTCGCGTGCCACCGTCAACGCCTTGTCGAAGTCGGACGCATTGACACCGGGCTTGGCCCGCCGGCTCTGCACGAGATCGTCGTCCCAGAGCCGCGCGATCTCGATGTCGAGCACGCCGCGTAGGCGCTGATCCACGGCCTGGATGCCGGCACCCGTCACCGCCCATTGTCGGCCGACCCAGAAGATGTCGCGGTGCAAGGCCATGACCGAGGGTTCGCGTTGAGGTGGCGGCAGGATAGCCGGCCGCCCGATCTGCGCAACGCGATTCTCGTGATGCCGCGTTTTCTTGACGCGAAACCGGTACCCACTTCGCTCGAAAACGCTTTAGTCGCGCCCGATCACCTTCGCGCCGCCCATATAAGGCTGCAGCACATCGGGGACCGCGATCGAGCCGTCCTCCTGCTGATAAGTCTCCATCACGGCGATCAGTGCGCGGCCGACTGCGGTGCCGGAGCCGTTCAGCGTGTGCACGAAGCGCGGCTTGCCGTCGGGGCCGCGCGAGCGCGCATCCATGCGCCGGGCCTGAAAATCACCGCAGACCGAGCAGCTGGAGATCTCGCGGAACATGCCGCCCTCGCCCTGCCCGGGCATCCAGACTTCGATGTCATAGGTTTTTTGCGACGAGAAGCCCATGTCCCCTGCGCAGAGCGTCATCACGCGGTAATGCAGACCGAGACGCTGCAGCACCTGCTCGGCGCAGGACAGCATCCGCTCCAGCTCGTCCTTGCTGGTTTCGGGCGTCGTGATCGAGACCAGCTCGACCTTGGTGAACTGGTGCTGGCGGATCATGCCACGGGTGTCGCGCCCCGCAGCACCCGCCTCGGCGCGGAAGCAGGGCGTCAGCGCGGTCAGGCGCATCGGCAGCTGCCTCTCGTCGAGGATGGATTCGCGCACGAGGTTGGTAAGCGAGACTTCCGCGGTCGGAATGAGACCGAGACGCTCGGTCCTCAATCGCTCCTGGTCGGGCGCAGCGAGAAGCTCGCCCTTGATCGCCCAGAACTGATCATCCTCGAATTTCGGCAATTGTCCGGTGCCGAACATCACCTCGTTGCGCACCAGCAGCGGCGGATTGATCTCGGTGTAGCCGTGCTCGGTCGTATGCAGGTCGAGCATGAATTGGCCGATTGCGCGTTCGAGTCGCGCCAAGCCCTTTTTCAGGACCACGAAGCGCGCACCGGAGAGTTTTGCCGCCGCCTCGAAATCCATGTAGCCGAGCGCGGTGCCAAGATCGTCATGCAGTTTCGGCGCAAAGCTGTAATTGCGCTTGTTGCCGAACACATGGAGCTGCACGTTGCCGTGCTCGTCGACACCATCGGGCACCTCGTCGAACGGAATGTTCGGGATTGCCGACAGCTCCCTGGCGAGCTCCTCGTCGGCAGCCTTGGCGGCAGCTTCGAGCTCCGGCATCGTGGTCTTGAGCTCGGCGACCTCGGCCATCAGCTTGGCCGCGCGCGCCTCGTCCTTGGCCTTCTTGGCGTCACCGATCTCCTTGGAGGCCGCGTTGCGCCGCGCCTGCGCCTGCTCGGAGGCCAGGATCGCCGCGCGCCGCTTCTCGTCGATCGCGAGCAGGGAGGCCGACATCGGCTTCAGGCCGCGCCGCGCGAGGCCGGCATCGAAGGCTTGCGGATTGTCGCGGATCGATTTGATGTCGTGCATGGCGGTGGTCCTGGATCGGCGCGTAAACAATCAACGTCGAATGTCGTCAGTTTGCATTGGCGCGCGTCCTAGCACAGCTGCCATCATCCGCGAAGGCGGATGATCCAGTATTCCAGAGACGGCGGTGATTCCTCGAGGGGCCGCGGCGTACTGGATTCCCCCGCATCGGCGGGGAATGACGGTGGAGGACGTGGGCCGCCCTACTCCGCCGGCTTGGCCGGCGTCGACACATCGGTGCCGGTGGTGGCCTGCGCGGCCGCCGCCTTCTTCTCCACCATCGCCACCGCGATGATCGAGCCTTCGTAGAGCGCCAGCAGGGGGATCGCGAGCGAGCACTGGCTGAGCACGTCGGGCGGGGTCAGCACGGCCGCGATGACGAAGGCGATGACAATGAAATAACGGCGCTTCTCGCGCAGCATTTTCGAGGTGACGATTCCGATCCGGCCGAGCAGAGTCAGGATCACCGGAAGCTGGAAGGCGATGCCGAAGGCGAAGATCAGCGACATCATCAGCGACAGATATTCGCCGACCTTGGGCAACAGCTGGATCTGCGCGGTCTCGTCGCTGCCGGCCTGCTGCATGCCGAGCGAGAAGCGCACCAGCATCGGCAGCACGACGAAATAGACCAGCGCCGCGCCGAGCACGAAGAAGAACGGCGTCGCAACCAGGTACGGCAGGAAGGCCTGCTTCTCGTGCTTGTAGAGGCCGGGCGCGACGAATTTATAGATCTGCGTCGCAACGATCGGGAACGAGATGAAGCCGGCCCCAAACAGCGCGAGCTTGAGCTGGGTGATGAAATATTCCAGCAGCGCCGTGTAGATGAATTTCGAGTTCTCGGGACCTGCGACCCACACGAACGGCCAGACCAGCACGTTGTAGATCTGCTTGGCGAAGAAGAAGCAGAAGATGAAGGCCACGCCAAAGCCGAGCAGCGCCTTGATCAGCCGCGAGCGCAGCTCGATCAGATGGTCCATCAGCGGGGCTTTGCTGGCCTCGATATCGGCGTCGGTCATGACGCTTTGGCGTCCTTGATCGCTTCGGATGGCGCGGTGTCCTGCGCAACCTTTGCCTGTTCGACCTCACGGGTGATCGCGAGCGGCTCGTTGGCAGCCGCGTGCGCCTCGGCCTCCATGAAGGTCGCAGGCGTCGGCGCTTCCGGCGTCGTGGGCGTCGCAGGCGGTTCGACAGCGGCCGTTGCGGATGTCTCGGCCGGCTTGTCCAGCGCATCGACACGGAGCGCGTCGCTGACGTCCTTCTGCAGCGAGGTCAGCGGATTGAACCCTGTGGCGGCCTCCTTGACCTCGTCGAAGCTCTTCTTGAGGTCGGCCATTTCGGCCTCGCGCATCGCTTCCTGGAACTGGCCCTGGAATTCGGCGGCCATCTTGCGCGCCTTGCCCATCCACTGTCCGACCGTGCGCAGCACGCCCGGCAGCTCTTTCGGGCCGATGGCGATCAGGGCCACGACCCCGATGAGGACCAGTTCACTCCACCCGATGTCGAACATGAGGTCTTCCGTTCACGCGAAGCCGCAACCGGCCCAATCCCTTGCGCGCAGGATCGGGGCCGCTACCCGCGTCTCGCGTGCTTCTTCCGGCTCAGACGGCCTTGCTGCCGACGTCGGACCGCGCCGCGGTCGGCGCACCATTGTGCTCGATCGACTTGGCGGGCTCGGGCTTCTCGGCAGGCTTGTCGTCGTCCTGCATGCCCTTCTTGAACGCCTTGATGCCCTGCGCCACGTCGCCCATCAGATCCGAAATCTTGCCGCGACCGAACAGCAGCAGGACCACTGCGATCACCAGGATCCAGTGCCAAATGCTGAGTGAACCCATCCTGCAACCCTCCAAACGCGCATGGCCGGGGACCCGGCCGATCTTCACCGAAACCTAGGCTTGGCAGGCCTCAAAAACAAGGACCAAGGCAGCGCCAATTCGCTGTGGGCGCTACGCAATCTTGCTAGTGTTAACTGTCGCAGGGCCCGTACTTCGCCGGCACGTCACTCCTCAGTGCCGCCCTCGCCGCCACCCTCATTGCCGCCTTCCGGCGGGCTCTCGGGCTCGACCGCAGGCGCGAGCGCGAGATCGAGGTCGTCACCCGGTTCCAGCGGATCCTCATCCTCCCGCAGGGCCGGATCATCCGACGGTGTCGGCACGCTGAATCCGGTCGGCAGGCGCGAATCCAGCAATCCCGTACCTTTGAGCTCCTCGAGGCCCGGCAGATCGCCGAGCTGTTCCAGGGTGAACTGCGACAGGAACTCCTCGGTGGTGCCGAAGGTCAGCGGACGGCCGGGCGTCTTGCGCCGGCCACGCGGCTTGATCCATCCGGTCTCCAGCAGCACGTCGAGCGTGCCCTTCGAGGTGACGACACCACGGATCTCCTCGATCTCCGCGCGCGTCACCGGCTGGTGATAGGCGATGATCGCCAGCACCTCGATGGCAGCGCGCGACAGGCGGCGGGTCTCGGTGCTCTCCCGCGTCATCAGCCAGGCGAGATCGCCGGCCGTGCGGAACGTCCATTTGTTGGCCACGCGGACGAGATTGACCCCACGCAAGGCGTAGTCGGCCTGGAGCTGTTCGAGCGCGGCCTTGACGTCGACGCCCTCGGGCATGCGTTTGGCCAGCGTCGCGGTATCCAGCGGTTCACTCGAGGCGAAGAGCAGGGCTTCCAGCAGCCGCAATTCCTCGGGACGTGCCTGGGTTTCGTTCTCCATCGGCTCGGCCTCTTCTACCCGCACTTCAGCCAGGCTTGCCATGGCAGATTCTCCTTCTTGCACTTAACCGACCGGCGC
The DNA here is from genome assembly GCF_045571495.1 of Bradyrhizobium centrosematis. Classification (NCBI taxonomy): domain Bacteria; kingdom Pseudomonadati; phylum Pseudomonadota; class Alphaproteobacteria; order Hyphomicrobiales; family Nitrobacteraceae; genus Bradyrhizobium; species Bradyrhizobium centrosematis. The sequence continues at coordinate 3,744,912 of NZ_CP120703.1, read as the reverse complement.
ATCAGGCGCAGGAGCTGCGTCCGGAACCGGTTTAGGACGCCCCTTCCGGAAATAGATGGGCGCAAACGCCTCTTTCTGGTTCAGCTCCAGCTGACCTTCGCGCACCAGTTCGAGCGCCGCGGCAAAGCTCGAAGCGAACACGGTCGCGCGCTGCGAGGGATCGGCGACATGCCGGATCAGGAAGTCGTCGAGCACGCCCCAATCATCCTGTTCACTGATGCTGCCGACCAGCCGCTCCAGCGTGGCGCGTGCTTCGGCGAGCGACCACACCGTACGCTTGGCCAGATGCACGCTCGCCAGCACGCGCGACTGCCGCTGCGCGGCATAGGCGGTGAGCAGGTCGTACAGCGTCGCCGTGTATTTCGGATGCTTGATCTCGGCGATCTGCTCGGGCTCGCCGCGCGCGAAGATGTCGCGCTGCAATTGCGGCCTGTTCATCAGGCGGTTGGCGGCCTCGCGAATGGCCTCCAGCCGGCGCAGGCGGTTGGCGAGCGCGGTGGCCATCTGCTCGGCGCTCGGGCCTTCCGCGCTCGGCGGCTCGGGCAGTAGCAGGCGCGACTTCAGGAAGGCGAGCCATGCCGCCATGACGAGATAGTCAGCGGCAAGCTCGAGCCGGATCTTCCGCGCCGCCTCGATGAAGTGAAGATACTGGTCGGCCAGCGCCAGGATCGAGATCTTGGCGAGGTCGACCTTCTGCTGCCGCGCCAGCGCGAGCAGCAGGTCGAGCGGGCCCTCATAGCCCTCGACGTCCACCACCAACGCCGGCTCACCCTCGGCAAGCTCTGCGGGCCGCCCGGTCTCGAAAGATAGAATTTCTGCGGTCATGCGAATGCCGTATTTGCCCGTGCGATCAATGCGTCCAGCTCAGCGCGCGCGGCGGCGCGGTCGAGCGGCTGCGGCGCCCTGCGCGCAGCGAGCGCGGCATTCGCCCGCTCCAGCGCCCGGCCCGACAGCTCAGGGGTCTGACCGGCTACCGCACGCATCTCGTCGATATTGCCGTTGCAATGCAGGGCCACGTCGCAGCCGGCCGCGAAGATGGCGCGGGTCCGCTCGGCGATATTCCCCGACAGCGCGTTCATCGACACGTCATCACTCATTAACAAACCCTGGAACCCGATTGCGCCGCGAATCACGTCAGCAATCATTGTCGCAGATGTCGTCGCCGGATGGGCGGGGTCGACCGCGCTAAACACAACATGTGCAGTCATGGCCATCGGCAGGTCCGAGAGCGGCTTGAACGCGGCAAAGTCGGTCCGCTCCAGCTCATCCCTCGGCGTATCGACCGTCGGCAGCTTGAAATGGGTGTCGGCGGTAGCCCGGCCATGGCCGGGAATGTGCTTGAGCACCGGCAGCACGCCGCCCTGCTCCAGCCCTTCGGTGACGGCGCGCGCGATGGCCGCAACCTTCGCTGGCTCGGTGCCGTAAGCCCGGTTGCCGATGACGGCATCGGCGCCCGGCACCGGAACGTCGGCCAGCGGCAGGCAGTCCACGGTAATGCCGAGATCGGCGAGATCGGCTGCGATCAGGCGGGCGGAGAGGCGCGCCGCGGCGAGCCCGAGGGCCGAATCAGTGTCGTACAAAGTCGAGAAAACGGCACCCGGGGGATAGACCGGCCAGTGCGGCGGGCCCAGCCGCTGCACCCGTCCGCCTTCCTGGTCGATCAGCACGGGAGCGTCAGCGACGCCGGCCACTGTCCGCAATTCCGCAACCAGTGCAGCGACTTGGGCTGGCGTTGCGACATTACGCTTGAACAGGATGAAGCCCCATGGGCGCTGGTCGCGGATAAACTCCCGCTCGACGGCGGTCAGTTCCGTTCCGGATACGCCGGTAATGAAGGCCCGCGTGCTCATAACGGCCGATTAACCCTGACCCGCGAGGGGGTCAAGGAAACGGCCGTTAATTCCTCTGGACGAAGCAGGCTGACAAGCCGGCGGACTTCAGGCTGTTGCAGGCGTGCGTCGCCTCCTCCGCCGAGCCGTAGGGCCCAGCAAAGGCGCGGTAGACGACTCCCTTGCCCTTGTCGGTCAGGTCGACGCGCTTGATCACCGGCGAACGGGAGCCGAGCACGCTGCCATACTTGCTCTGAAGCACGCGGTACGACGCGGCGGCGCTCTCCTCGCTCTGCTGCGAGGAGACCTGCACGATGTAGCCGCCACCGCTGCTGGCGGGTGCCAGCTGGGTCGGAGCCGTCGCCGCCATCCGCTGCGGGGGTTCGGTGGCCGGAGCCGATTGCGGTGCCAGCGACATCGGCTGGTTCGCGCTGGCATTGGCCGAGGTCGGCGGATTGCGCGGCGCGGCCGGTGCGGCGGGCGCAGCAACAGGCTTGGGTGCAGCCGCAGGTTTGGCGGCAGCGGCCGATTGCGGCGTGCCGCTATCGGTCTGATCGCCCTTCACCGCGACAGTCCTGATCGGGCGCGGCGAATTGTTCGGCAGCGTGCCATTGCTCGCGGTCGCGCTCGGCGGCGGCACCGCAGACGGCGACACGCTCGCAACCGACGGCGGGTTCGCATTCTGGTTCAGCGGCGGGAACACGACGCGAGGACCACCTGCCTTGGCGTTGACGTCCACCGGCGCCTCTTCGCGCGGCACGATCTTTTCGGTGCCGTCGCCGCTCACCATGCGATCCGGCACCTTGGCCGAGGAATCCGTCGGCGTCGGCACGATCTTGGTCGGCGTGTTGTCGGCCTTGATGATCGGCGGCTCGCCGCTGCGGGGCGAGCCGACGTAAGTCTTGTAGGCGAAGGCCGCGCCGGTGCCGACCACGGCCAGCGCCAGGATCGCCGCGACCGTCATCATGCCGCCGCGTTGCTTCTTGGGCTCGTCGTCGGCCTCTGCGTCGGGATAGTCGCTCTGATACGCGTAGGGATCGTCGGGATAGGCCGGATCGCGCTGATAGTCCTGCTCGCCCGCCTCGAGCCGGCCATAGAGCGCATCGTCGTAGCGCGACGGATCCGGCTGTTGATGCGGCTCCTGGTAGGCTTGCTGCTGGTAGGCCTGATCCGGCTGGTAAGCCTGATCCTGATAAGCGTGGTCCGGATAGGCCTGCGACTGACGCGGTTCAGGCGCCGGCGCCGCGGGTTGGGCTGAATAGCGATGCAACGGATGGATCGGGTTGACGGAGACCGGATAGTCGGGCTCGGAGGCTGGCGCCGGCTGCGGCTGCACATTGGCGCGCCGCATCCATGAGGGCGGCCCGGGCGGTGGCAGCGGGGCCGGCTCGGCATCGTCCTGCTGATAATCGTCCTGGCGATAGCCGTCGTCGTGATAGCTCTGCGCCGGCGCAAGAGCAGCCGGCGGACGCACACCGGGCCGCGACTGCGCGGCGAACGGATCGGTCTGTCCGATCAGGCGGGCAAGCTCAGCTAAGGGATCGCTTTCCGTCCTGCCATGCTGGTCGCCGCCGCGACCATAGTCATCGGAAGGAAACGGTCTGTCCTGATATCGTTCGGCCATCGTGATGATGCGTCCCTTCGGGAAAGCCGCGCGCCCCTCGACCAAGGCACGGCTTTCGACCCACAAGGCATTCAACCAAGTCTCAGCGATCCGGCTTCTGCCGGTACCCCCAACAAATCCCCTTAAGTAGTTCGCCCCAAACTACCGCATCTCGTTCGGAGCATGGACGCCGAGGATGGCGAGGCCCGATGCCAGAACCGAGACGACGCCCTGGACCATGGCCAGTCGCGCCTTTGTAAGATCTGCATCATTATTGATAATGAAGCGTAAATAGGGCAAATCCCGCCCTTTCGTCCAAAGTGCGTGAAATTCGCTGGCTAAATCATAGAGATAAAAGGCAATTCGATGCGGCTCATGGGCCGCGGCGGCGGCCTCCAGCATGCGCGGATAAATTGCGAGTCGCTTAAGAAGGTCGAGCTCGACAGGGTCCGAGAGCCGTTCCACCGCCGACTCAGCGAGCCATGCGATGCGCTGACCGGCGTCCTCCGGCAGCTCCGGGAACACCTCCGCCCGGGCGTTGCGGAAGATCGAGTGGCCACGGGCGTGACCATATTGGACGTAGAACACCGGGTTGTCGCGCGACTGTTCCATGACCTTTGCGAGGTCGAAGTCGAGCACCGCATCGTTCTTGCGGTAGAGCATCATGAAGCGGACGGCGTCCTGGCCGACTTCATCCACCACCTCACGCAAGGTGACGAAGTCCCCGCTCCGCTTCGACATTTTCACCGGCTCGCCATTGCGCAGCAGCTTGACGAGCTGGACGATTTTGACGTCGAGCGACCCCTTGCCCGACGTCGTCGCCTTCACCGCCGCCTGCATGCGCTTGATGTAGCCGCCATGGTCGGCGCCCCAGACGTCGATCATCTCGGCAAAGCCACGGTCGAACTTGTTCTTGTGGTAGGCGATGTCGGAGGCGAAGTAGGTGTAGGAATTGTCCGACTTGATCAGGGGACGATCGACGTCATCGCCGTAAGCCGTCGCCTTGAACAGCAGCTGCTCGCGGTCTTCCCAATCCTCGACCGGCGCGCCCTTCGGTGGCGGCAGGCGGCCTTCATAGATATCGCCCTTGGCTTTCAGGAAATCGATGGTCTCGGCAACCTTGTTGTTGCCGGTCTCGATCAGCGAGCGCTCCGAGAAGAACACGTCGTGGCGGATGTTGAGGGCGGCGAGATCGTCCTTGATCTCGTCCATCATCATGGTGATCGCCTTGGCGCGCACGGTTGGCAGCCACTCGGCTTCGCTCTTGGCGAGCAGATTGTCGCCGTGCTCCTTCGCAAGGGCCTGCCCGACCGGTTTCAGATAGTCTCCGGGATAGAGCCCTTCCGGGATCGCGCCGATGTCCTCACCGAGCGCCTCGCGATATCGCAGGAAGGCAGACCGCGCGAGCACGTCGACCTGGGCGCCGGCGTCGTTGATGTAATATTCACGCGTGACGTCGTGGCCTGCAAACTGGAGCAGGCTCGCCAGCGCGTCGCCGAACACGGCGCCGCGGCAATGGCCCACATGCATCGGCCCGGTCGGATTGGCCGAGACGTATTCGACGTTCACCTTGGAGCCGCCGCGGACACGGCCGTAGTCGGCCCCTTCACGCAGTACGGTGCGCAGAGCCTCGGCCCAGGCGGTCGGCCTCAGCGTCAGATTGATGAAGCCGGGGCCGGCGACGTCGACCTTGGCGATCAGCGCATCGGCGCGCAGCCGCTCGGCGATCTGCTCGGCGAGATCGCGCGGCTTTGCCTTGGCCTCCTTCGCCAGCACCATGGCGGCATTGGTCGCCATGTCGCCATGGGAGGCGTCGCGCGGCGGCTCGACCACCACGCGCGAGAAATCGATGCCCTCGGGCCAGTTGCCGTCCTTCGCAAGCGCGCGGCAGGCGGCGTGCACGCGTGCGAGCACGTCGGCGAACAGATGCAGGGATGAGGAGGTCTGGGGCATGGCCGCCGCCTAACGCAAATCCGGGGTCGAGTCAAAGAGCCGCTGGTGCTCGGTCAAGGCGAAACGGTCGGTCATCCCGGCAATGAAATTGCCGATCCGGCGGGCCCGGTCGCCCTCGTCATCCGCCTCTGCCCCGAGCAGCCATTCCGGCGGCAGCTCGCCAGGGGATTTCAGGTATTTCGCGAACAGGTCGAACAGGATCTGCTCCGCTTCCCCCATCACCCGCATCACCCGCTTGTGGCGATACATGTGCTGGTAGAGGAAGGTCTTGATGGCGGCCTCTTCCTCAGCGACCTCGGCCGGGAACGCGACCAGCGCCCGGCTCTGCTGGCGCACGTCCTGGGCCGATCGCGGCTTCACCGCAGCGAGGTTCTTCTGCGCTTCCTCAAACACGGCACTGATCAGGTGGGAGATCAGCTCACGCACCAACTCGGCACCGCGCCGGACATCTTCGAGATCGGGATAATGGGCGGCGATCCCGGCGATGATCTCCGCCGTCAAGGGCATCACCTTGAGATCGTCGAGATGGAACAGGCCGGCGCGCAGGCCGTCGTCGATGTCGTGCGCGTCGTATGCGATATCGTCGGCAAGCGCTGCGACCTGCGCCTCCAGCGAGGCGAAGCTCCACAATTCGAGATCGTAGGTCTTGATATAGTCGGCGATGCCGACGGGAATGCCGTGCTCGCGATAGCGCCCGACCGGCGCGCCGCTGCGATCGGTCAGCGGACCGTTGTGCTTGACGATCCCCTCGAGCGATTCCCAGGTCAGATTGAGCCCGTCGAACTCGGGGTAGCGATGCTCAAGCGAGGCGACGACGCGGAGCGTCTGAGCGTTGTGGTCGAAACCGCCGAAATCCTTCAGGCAGGCGTCCAGCGCCCGCTCGCCGGCATGGCCGAACGGGGGGTGGCCGAGATCGTGGGCCAGCGCCAGGGTTTCGGTGAGGTCCTCGTCCAGCCCGAGCTGCCGGGCCAGCGCACGGGCGATCTGTGCCACCTCCAGCGAATGGGTCAGCCTAGTGCGGTAGTGATCGCCCTCGTGGAACACGAACACCTGGGTCTTGTACTTCAGGCGGCGAAAGGCGGTGGAATGGATGACGCGGTCGCAATCCCGCCGGAACGGGCTGCGGGTCCGGCTCGGCGGCTCGGCGACCAGCCGGCCACGGCTGCGGTCGGGATCGCAGGCATAGGGCGCGCGGGGGGCTGCCATTCCGACGGACACGACGAATTTAGTCCCTATCCATTTGATTCTGCGTATTCTTGCACTTAACTATGCCGGACGCGGGATACCAAATGAAATGGGCAAGACCCTTGTGTGACCGCGGGACGATCGGAGACCGACCATGACGACTGCCGTGACCATCAGCGACCGCGCCGCACGCCGCATTGGGGAGATCCTCAAGGGCGAAGGATCTGGCGCGATGCTGCGCATCTCGGTCGAGGGCGGCGGCTGCTCCGGCTTCCAGTACAAGTTCGATATCGACCGTGCTCGCACCGACGACGACCTCGTGATCGAGCAGGACAATGCTGTGGTGCTGGTCGATTCCGCCTCGCAACCGTTCCTGGCGGGCTCGCAGGTGGATTTCGTCGACGACCTGATCGGCGCCTCGTTCCGCGTGAACAACCCCAACGCGACGGCGTCCTGCGGCTGCGGGACCAGTTTCTCGGTCTAAAGCGCGATTCAGATGAATCGTCATCGGGCTTTAGGTTGTTGTTTGCGATGATCTTTCCGGAAAACCGCTTCGCACTTTTCCGGATCATGCTTTAGCGCGCTTATGCGCCGGTCATCTGCCTTTCCTCCTCCGTCCACTCCATGTCGACCGGCGCCAGTTCCGGCTGGAGCGGCGCGTCCTCCGACATCGTGTGGCCGTCCAGCGCGCGCAGCAAGGCTGCGACCAGCGCCGGCTTGCGCAATGGCTTGGCGATGAAGTCCGACATGCCGGCCTCGCGGCAGATCCTGACGTCCTCGGGGAAGGCGTTGGCAGTCAGCGCGATGATCGGCAAGGCCGCGAAGCGTCCGCCTTGGGCGCGGATCGCGCGGGTGGCGGCGAGCCCGTCCATATCGGGCATGCGCACGTCCATCAGCACGACATCGTATTCGCCTTCGGAGGCTGCTGCGACCGCCTCGGTCCCGTCAGTGACGACCCGCAGCTCGACGTCGAAGGCCCCTAACATCTTGCTCACGACCATGCGGTTGACCGCATCGTCCTCCGCGACCAGCACCTTCAGCGGCCGATCGAGGCTGGCGATACGGGCATTGAGTTCATCGGCCTCGTCGCGGCCGGCCGTCTGCTCCGATGCCTGCGCCTGGCTCCAGGGCAGCACCAGCGTGAAACGGAAGGTCGAGCCCTCCCCGGGCGTCGAGGTGACGCCGATGGTGCCGCCCATCTGCTCGATGATGCGCCGGGAAATCGCAAGCCCGAGACCGGTGCCGCCGAAGCGGCGGCTGATCGAGGCGTCGGCCTGCGCGAAGTCGCTGAAGAGCTGACCGAGCTTTTCCGGGGCGATGCCGATGCCGCTGTCGGTCACCGTCCATTCGACCGTCGCCAGCAGGTCGCGGCGGGCCTGGCAGGTGGCCGATATCCTCACCTCGCCTTCGTCGGTGAACTTCACGGCGTTCGAAGCGAGGTTGAGCAGGACCTGGCGGATGCGGGCGACGTCGCCGCGCAGCGTCGGCGGCAGATTCGGATCGAGCGCGACCTTGATTGCGAGCCCCTTGGTCTTGGCGCTGGCGCGCGCCACGTTCGCGACTGTCTCGACCAGCGCCTGCGGGGCGAAGTCGATTGCCTCGAATTGAAAGCGTCCAGCCTCGAGCTTGGAGAGGTCGAGGATGTCGTTGAGGATGCGCTGGAGATTGTCGCCGGACTCGCGGATCGTGGTGACCGCCTCGCGCTGCTCCGGATCGAGCTTGGTTTCGAGCAGCATGCTGGCAAGCCCGAGCACGCCATTCATGGGCGTGCGGATCTCGTGGCTCATCACTGCGAGGAAATCCGACTTGGCGCGGCTCTCGGCCTCGGCCTTTTCCGCGCGCCAGCGCTCGGTCACGTCGCGCCCGAAGCCGCGATAGCCGAGGAACTGTCCCTCGCGGTCATAGGCCGGCTTTGCCGTCAGCGACCACAGCCGCGCCTCGCCGCCGGCGACGACCTTGACGTTCATCTCGTGCAGCGGCTCGGCCTGCTCCATCAGGCCGACGATGTTGTAGGCGGCGGACTTGTCCTCTGGGCAGAGCATGTCGAGCACGTCGGCGAAATATGCCCCCTTCAGCAGCGGCAGCGGCATCTGCGCGACTGCGGCAAAGCGCTCGGGGACGTCGAGCAGATGCCCGTCGGCATCGGTCTGCCACAGCCAATCGCTGGCGTTCTCCTGAAAATCCTTCAGCAGCAGCGAGATGATCTCGGTCTGCCGCTCCAGCTCGAGCTGGGCCTTGAGATTGCCAAGGAAGAGATTGCCCTGCGAGACGATGTTGCGCGCCATGAAAAACGCGAACAGCAGCAGGAACACCGAGGTCACGAGGTACGGCCCGGTACCGCAGAGCAGCAGCGCGCCGGCGCAGGCGACCGTCATGGTGGCGAGATAGACCAGGCCGGCGCGCGGGAACGTCGAGAGCGTGAAGGCGCCGCCGGACATCATGCCGACCATGAGGCAGGCCAGGATCAACTGGCTGGTCGGCTCGATGCGGCTGAACAAAGCAAGCGGCAGCGTGCCCCAGATCGCGGCGAGGAAAAAGGCCTGTCGCAGCATCTGCTGCGCGGCGCGAGGTGAGGCCTCCTGCGGCGGGTTCTGGTGCGACCGCCGCCACGAGCGGACCGCGAGCGAGGCGGTGGCGGCCAGCGTCAGGCCCCAGATCGCCAGGAAGTCGTTCCAGCCCCTGCCCCAGAACAGGATCAGGACGATGGCGACGTTGAGCATGGTGACCGCCATCGTCACCGGAATCAGCTGCGTGACCGCGTCGATCTGCTTGGCGCGGATGCGCCGCAGCTCGCGCTCGCTGAGTCCAGCGGTCAGGCCGTCCTCGATCTCGAAGCCGCCGAGCCAATGCAGCAACACGCCGACCACGCCGTCGCGCGGCTCAATTCGCATTATGGATTTGTGCGGCCATCCCATCCGTGGAACCTTTTGTCGATCAATGGCCTGCCGCCTGCTTAAGCCGGGTTAATTTTGTGGGAGATTTTGCGGCATCCTTGACGGGCGCGTTGGCAGTTTGTTCTAACCATGGCCCGCCGCCTGGAGCCCTCCCAATGCCCATCAGAGTTGCCACCTGGAACGTGAACTCGGTCCGGCAGCGGATCGACCTGCTGCTGACGTGGCTGAAGGAGTGCCAGCCGGACATCGTCTGCCTGCAGGAGATCAAATGCGTCGACGAGGCCTTTCCGCGGCTGGAGATCGAGGCGCTCGGCTACAATGTCGTGACGCACGGCCAGAAGACGTTCAACGGCGTCGCCCTGCTCTCCAAGCTCCGCTTCGACGAGACCAAGTCGGGGCTCGCCGGCGACGATGAGGACGCCCACGCCCGCTTCCTCGAGGGCGTGGTGACGCTCAAGCGCGGCGTCCTCCGCATCGCCTGCCTTTATTTGCCCAACGGCAACCCGGTGGGCACCGAGAAATATCCCTACAAGCTCAAATGGATGTCGCGGCTTCTTGAATATTCGAAGGAGCGTCTCAAGGCCGAGGAGCCGCTGATCCTCGCCGGCGACTTCAACGTCATCCCGCACGCTCGCGACGTGCACAATCCGGCCGCCTGGACCGAGGACGCGCTGTTCAAGGCCGAGACGCGGGAGAGCTTTCAGTCCCTGCTCGGTCTCGGCCTCACTGACGCCTTGCGGGCCGTCACCGACGAGGGCGGGCTGTACACCTTCTGGGACTATCAGGCCGGCGCCTGGCAGAAGAACCAGGGCTTACGGATCGACCATTTGCTGCTGTCGCCGCAGGCGAGTGACAAGCTCGCCAATGTCGGGATCGACAGCTATGTGCGCGGTTGGGAGAAGCCGTCGGACCACGTGCCGGTCTGGGCCGACCTGGATATGGAAGCGGCGTAGACTTCAGATTGGTCATTCCGGAGCGACGCGAAGCATCGAACCCGGAATCTCGAGATTCCGGGTTCGGCTCTTCGAGCCGCCCCGGAATGACTGCGTGTCGTGATTACTCCCTACGGCCCTGCACCCATTGCTCCAGCATTTGCAAGGCCATGGCGCGGTCGTCGTCGGAGGCCTTGGCAAAGGCGCGGTTGTAGCTTTCCTTGATCCAGGTCTCTTCAGCCCCGGCGCTGTCGCGCGCCAGGGTCAGCCACATCAGGCCGCGCGCGGCCTGCCGCGGCAGACGGTCGCCATTGAACAGCATCTGGCCAAGCAGCGCCTGTGCCTCGTGCTGGCCCTTCTGCGCGGCAAGGCCGAGCCAGCGCGCGCCGTAGCGGAAATCCTCACGCGAGGCGTCCGGCGTCTTCAGGTAGAGCCGTGCGAGATCGTATTGCGCGTCGGCATTGCCGAAATAGGACGCCGCATAAGAGAACATCTCCCGCGCCCGCTCGGGATCCGACTTGACCTTCGAGTTCGGGATGCCACTGAGATAATAGCGGCCGAGCGCGACGAAGGCGTTGGCGACAACCTGCGCCTGCGGTGCCGACGGGCTGTCCTCGGCATGCGCATTGGCAATCCGGCTGAAATATTCGAAGGCGCGCAGATCGTCCTGGGCGACGCCGTCGCCATTGGCGTACATGCGGCCGAGCTTCCACTGCGCGATCGGATGGCCGCCCTCGGCGGCATATTGCAGGGCGCTGAGCGAGGTTTCCTGGGGCACTGTCGCCGGCGCGACCTTGCTGCGCACGGTCGCGGCGGTCCCCGGCAAGGTGGTCACGACAGGGATGGTCGCATCCTTGTTGACCGGTGCGCCGTCGAAGGCGAGCGCCGGCGCGGCCAGCGCACCGGCTCCCAACACAAACGCAACTATGGCACGCCTAGATGTCCGCATAACACTGTTTCTCGTGCGCGCCGCCCGGATGGGTCACTGCCCCCCCGACCGCTGGTCCAACCTGCTGAGCATATTTCCAGAGCGCACCCGACGTGTGGTTAGTCGCGCGAGCGCTCCATTTGGTCTTGCGCTGGGCGAGCTCGGCGTCGCTCAATTTTACGTTAAGGGTACCGGCGACCGCATCGATCTCGATGATGTCGCCGTCCTCGAGCAGCCCGATCGGGCCGCCGACGGCGGCTTCCGGCCCGACATGGCCGATGCAGAAGCCGCGGGTGGCGCCGGAGAAGCGGCCATCGGTGATGAGCGCGATCTTGCCGCCCATGCCCTGGCCGGTCAGCGCCGCGGTGGTCTGGAGCATTTCCCGCATGCCGGGACCACCCTTCGGCCCCTCGTAGCGGATCACGATGACTTCGCCTTCGCGGTAGGTGCGCTTCTGGACCGCCTCGAAAGCATCCTCCTCACGGTCGAAGCACCTGGCCGGACCGGTGAACTGGAGGTTGGACATTCCCGCGACTTTCACGATCGCACCTTCTGGCGCCAAATTGCCCTTCAGACCGACCACACCGCCTGTCACGGTGATGGGCTTGTCCGCCGGGTGCACCACGTCCTGGTGCGGATTCCAATTCACGCTCTTGAGGTTTTCGGCGATCGTGCGGCCCGTGACGGTAAGGCAATCACCGTGCAGGAAGCCGTTGTCGAGCAGCGTCTTCATCAGAAGCGGTATGCCACCTACTTCAAACATGTCTTTGGCGACATAACGGCCGCCCGGCTTCAAATCCGCGACATATGGTGTCTTTTTGAAGATTTCGGCGACGTCGAACAGGTCGAACTTGATGCCGGCCTCGTGCGCGATCGCCGGCAGGTGCAGCGCAGCATTGGTGGAGCCGCCGGAGGCGGCGACCACGGCAGCCGCGTTCTCGAGCGCCTTGCGGGTCACGATGTCGCGCGGCCGAATGTTGGACGCGATCAAGTCCATCACCTTCTCGCCCGCTGTCATGCAGAAGGCATCGCGGATTTCATACGGTGCCGGGGCACCGGCCGAGTAAGGCAACGCGAGACCGATCGCCTCGGAGACGGTCGCCATGGTGTTGGCGGTGAACTGCGCGCCGCAGGCGCCGGCCGAGGGGCATGCCACGCGCTCGATCTCGTCCAGGTCCTCGTCCGACATGGCGCCGACCGAGTGCTTGCCGACGGCCTCGAACATGTCCTGCACGGTGACCTGCTGTCCGCGGAAATTGCCGGGCAGGATCGAGCCGCCATAGATGAAGATCGAGGGCACGTTGAGACGGACCATCGCCATCATCATGCCGGGCAACGACTTGTCGCAGCCGGCGAGCCCGACCAGGGCGTCATAGGCATGGCCGCGAACAGTGAGCTCGACGGAATCGGCGATGCATTCGCGCGACGGCAGCGAGGAGCGCATGCCGTCGTGCCCCATGGCGATGCCGTCGGTCACGGTGATGGTGCAGAACTCGCGCGGGGTGCCGCCGGCCGACGCCACGCCCTTCTTCACCGCTTGCGCCTGGCGCATCAAAGCGATGTTGCAGGGAGCGGCTTCATTCCAGCACGAGGCGACGCCGACGAAAGGCTGGTGGATCTGCTCGGTGGTCAGACCCATGGCGTAGAAATACGACCGGTGCGGCGCGCGCGCAGGACCTTCCGTCACGTGACGGCTCGGCAGCCTCTGCTTGATGTCGGTCTTCGCGTCCATCGCAAACCAGTTTCCTCGGTCGACCCTTTCAGACCCGAAAAATCAGAGCCAAGATTTGAATCGACCTTGGGATTTTTCCGTCGCCTCGAGGACCGCCGCTGCCCTTAAAACATTAGAGTGATTTTATTCATGTTCGGCTGTGGCCAAAAAGCGGCGGCGATGCGAACCACCAGTGATGACGGTTAAATCGGAACCGAGTGTTGCGGAGACATCACAATCGTTACCGGGAAGACACGGGTGGAGCTACCAAGATACCATCAAGAAGATGACAGCTCACAACCTCAGATTTCACGATGCGTGGCGCGCGCCTGAGATTCAGCTTGGAGGAGATGCACGCAAGTGAGTCGGCCCTCTGCCAGCTTCAATTGCACGGCTCAGGCTGACATCGCTCCTTTGTGCCTGGCCGGACCGACCAGACGGACGATCTCGCAGACGGCGACGAGGCCGGCGAGCCAGACCGCGCAGGTCAATCCGATGCGCATCACGATCTCGGCCGTGAAGGCGCCCTCGCCGCCAAGCAGCGGCGTCCCGGCGAGCAGCGCGAGCTCGTAGGTCCCATAGGCGACGACGAGCGCGATCGCGAGCAGCAGCAGCAGCGTGCGGCCCTGCGACAGGAGGCCAATCACCATCGACGAGGCCGCGGTCGCCAGCAGCGCGGCCACGCCGATGACGAAGCCCCAGGCGATGCTGCTGGCGTCAACGGGATAATGCAGCACGCCGAAATCGATGCCCTGATTCACGAGCCAGGCGCCGGCAACGACGCGCAGCGCCGTGCGCAGCGGCAGCATCGCCGCGGCGACGACGGCGAAGGCCGCGAACGGCGTTGCGCAGGCGAACGCGAAGCTTGCGAGCGTGCATGACGCCGTCAGAAGCGCCAAGCAGAACATCGGTGCAAGGCGCGGCGCGACTGGGTGAAGCCCAGAACGGCCGCCGTGAGACGGCTGGATACTGCGAGCCACGACGTCAGGGCACATGGGTGATTTCCTTCTGCTTTGGATGTCAGAGGTCAGAACGTTGCGCCGACCTTGAGCAGATAGGTGCGTCCGGGCAACGGATAGGCGCTGAATCGGCCATCGGTGAAGGTGCTCGCGATGGCGTAGTCGTAATAGAGCGCATTCAGCACATTGTTGACGCTAAGTGACCAGAAGTAGCGCTCAACCTGGCCGCCGAGCTTGAGGTCGATCGTGCCATTGGCAGGGATTGGCTTCTGGGTGCTCGCCTGATCGTTGTCCACGCGCCGCTCGCTCCAGAAGCGCACAGTGGCATCGAGCACCAGATAATTCTGCCAGATGTTCCAGGTGACGCCGGCACTCGCCGTGTAGCGCGATACCAGCGGCACGTCGTTGCCCGCCCAGATGCCTTCGCGGAAAACCGCCCGCGTATAGGCCATGCCGGAGCGCAACAGCAGAGCGTCGCTGACTCGATAGGACAGGCTGGTCTCCGAACCGTAGCGCCGGGTCGGATCAAGATTAGTGTTGTAGAACAGGACCGGGCTGAAATGGATCTCGTTGGTGAGCTCCATCAGATAGAGACTGCTCTGCAGCTGCAGCCCGCCGCCTTCGATGCGCAGGCCGCCCTCGATATCCCAAGAGGTCTGGGTCTTGAGCTGAAAGGTTTGCGGGATCGCGGCGAAGGTCAAGGGATCGAAGGACGGACCCGAGGACAAGCGCTCGTCGACATCAGGCGTGCGGAAAGCGCGCGCGGCGCGGCCGAACAGCGCGACCGTGTCATTGAAGCGATGCTCGGCTCCAAGATGCAGCGCATATTGGGTCTCGTTGCTCGTCAGCGGCAGCGCGCCGATGTCGGCGTTGAATGGCGCGGCCGGGGCGAAACGGTCGCGTGCTGCAAGACTGACGGTCTGCACCCGCGCGCCATAGGAGATGTCGGTGATGGGCGCCACACCCATTGTGTGCTGGAAATAGCCCGCGACCGTCTGCTGCCTGAGGTCGTAATTGTGCCAGGCGGCGAACCCCTGCCCCGCGCCGCGGTTCTGCTGAAAGCTAGCATCGTAATAGTCGATGCCGGTGAGGAGCTGCGACGGCATGCCGAGCAGCAGGCTCTTCACGCTGAGCCGCGGCGTGATCGACCAATTGGTCAGATTGGAATCGACGTAAGTCGACGTGAAGAAGGCCGGAACCGGCGTCGGGCTGGAGAAGAACGCACTCTGCTGTTTCTTGTCGCGCACGCCGCCATCGACGATCAGATCGACGCCGTTGATCAGGGTCTTGGTGAAGCCCGCTGTCGCGCTAAAGCCTTGCTGGTTGGCGTAGTTGAACGGCGTGCTGGTTCCTCTCCGGTTGGTGGTGAGCTCGTCGAGGCCGATGGAGGGATCGACGGTGCGGCCGCCCGGCAGTCGCAGCTCCTGATTGTCGCCGGCGACAGTGAGAAACGCGGTCAGACCGGGCGTGGTATAATTGAGATTGCCGATGCCGTTCTGCTGGGCGTAGCGATTGTTGTCGCGATAGCCATCGGTCCTGACGGCATTGCCGTAGAACGAGGTCGACCACGGACCGGAATTGACCGAGGTCGAGACGTTGCCGAGCCCTGTGTTGAATGAGCCGAAACCCGCTTCGATGCGCGCGGACGCGGGCGGCCCTCCGACGCCAGTCTTCGTGACGATGTTGATCACGCCGCCGACAGCGTTGTCGCCGTAGAGCACCGCACCGGAGTTGCCGCGTGTGATCTCGATACGTTCGATGGAATTGAGCGGGATGGTGGAGAGGTCCACCTGCGCCATGTCGACGTCGTTCAGCCGCCGGCCGTTGACCAGCACCAGCGTGTTGGCGGTGGCAAAGGCGCCGAAGCCGCGCAGGTCCACGCTGGTCTTGGCGCCGATCGGGCCGCCATAGAACGTCGTGATCTGGGCTCCGGGGGTCTGCGTCGCGATGATCTCGGCCAGCGTCTGCGATGGCGAATGCGCGATATCCGCGGCCGTGACGACCGTCGTGGTGGCCCCGACGATACCGCCGTTGCTGGCCACGGCTTCAGCGCCAGTTGAGCCGGCGCCACTTCCTGCCGGCGCGACACGCGCGGTTGCCCGGTGTCTCGTCGCCTCGCCGTCACCTGTCGCCCTGGCACGCGTGCGGTTCTGATCGTCAGTCTTGCTCACTTCGATCGGCGGCAACTGCTCGGCGAGCGCCTGCTGGGCGAAGGCCGAGGATGGACTGAGCGAATGGAGGGAGACGGACGCGAACAGGCCGGCGCTGAGACGCCAGGCGGCAGGGACGAGACGGGACACGATTGTAACCTCGGTATGACGTCAGTGGCACGTCACAGCGAACGAGGCTTCACGGCAGAGCAATCGGTTGCTCCGGTGCAGCTAATGCCTGTACTCCCCGACCGACATCTTCGCGTGTGACCACGGCTGACGGCAGGTCTCCTGGCTCGCGGGTCATGACCTTAACGTCGCCTTCCCAGGACCGAGATTCCCAGTGGCACAGGACGAAAGATTCACCGCTTACAGTTGCGGGGGCAGCCGTGGCGTTGAGACAAATCCCGGCGTTGGGACGATCCCGCACCACATTCCCTTTTGATCTCCATGAGGAGAACCGTCGCCGATCATTTACGTGTCGTTGCGCCGGAGAGTCAATCGACCGGTCGTGCCAAGGAAAAGTTCTGGCCGGCCGGAGCCCGCCAGGAAGACGGCGAGGCCAAATTGCATGCGGAGAAGACGAAGCGAGCCGCCGTTCAGCCCCGCCCTCGCAAACGCTGGGCCTGGGCCCAGGCGACGGCGACATCGCGCGGCGGAACATCGACGCGCTTGATCGGGGTCAATTCGCCGGAGGCCGAGACGATCGCGGTTTCCTCGCGGCGGCAGCGTGTGCAGACGAAGCGGACCTCGTGCGGGGACGCCGACCAGCTCGACCGCTTCACATTGGCCGCCATCGGCCACGCATCGCAATGCGAGCACGACACCAGAAATCGACCGGGATCCAGCATACCCATTTCCATCGGACTCCGCGTCCTGCCCGCTCCTCCAATGATTAATCCAAGTGAATCGTTCCGGTGCCCGAGCACCGCCAGTTGCGCGGTTGCGCCCTTTGCAAGACAGCAGGCGTGCGCTCAGCGCGCGCCCTTGAGGGTGCAGGAGGTCGTGCAGGTGACCGTGGTACCGCGATCACAGGATTTGCAGGCACTGACGCACTGGTTCAGGTCGCGGGGATTGTAACTGTAGTTCCGCATCGGGCAGGCGGGCGTCGTCGAGCCGGTGATGTCCTGCTCCTGATCGCAGGCCGCCGTCATGAGCGCAAATATAATCACTGCAACGAGGCGCATGGGATTGCCCTGTCAGGCACGGCACAATGACGCTCACGGGACGCGCTGCACCGCAACGAACCCCGGTCTTCCCACCGCGAGCGCCGATCACCGACGCTCGCGTACCGTCAAGGATGCGCGCCAAACATTAAGAACGGATTGATTGCCGCCGGCCTCAGGCCGCAGCCTTGGTCGCGATCGCCTGCCGCATGTCCACCGCCAGCTGACGGTACTGCTCCGAAAGCTTCAGATAGAACTCGCGCTTGGCGCTGTCGGTGGCGAGCTTGGCGATCAGCTCGCATTCGGCGGTGAGCGTCTCGAACCGTTCCAGCCTGTCGTGAAGGTCTGTCATCGGCGTGTCCCCATCAAACGCCTCAAGGACATCCAACCTAAGCCCGGGAAATAGGTCACGGCGAACATCGTTATCGAGTGCAATCAATTTTTCCGATGCGCGGCCTATTTGCTGTCGAGCCGCCAGGCGCCATCCCATCCCTCGTCCGGCGGGCTCGTCTCGAACTGCGCGATGCGGCCGAGCATCATGCGCGAGGGACCATCGCCCGGGACGGCTTCAAGCGCCGCGTTGAAGGCCGCGCGCGCCGCATCGAACCGCCGGGCGCGATAGGCGGCGAGCGCTTCGGCATAGTGGGCGCGCAAGCTCGCTTGCGCGCCGGTGAGTGCACCCGCTTTCGCCATCACCTCGAAGATCGGCTGCGGCGCGCGCTGGCCCGCGACCGCCAGGCGATCGATCTCGCGCAGCTCGAGCCGCGATCCGATCGCCTCCGCGGTGGCCTGCGAGACCAGGATGCGGGTGCCGTAGATCTTGTTGGCGGCCTCCAGGCGCGAGGCGAGATTCACGGCATCGCCCATCACGGTGAAGCTCATCATCAATTCCGAGCCGATGCTGCCGGTCAGGACCTCGCCGGTGGCAATGCCGATCCGCAGATCGCATGGCGCCGGCATGGCGCGGATGCCGAGCAGGTCCGGCAGTTGCCTCTGGAGCGCGGGCACCTGGTCGGTCATCTCGATGGCGGCGAGCCCCGCGAGCGGCGCCTGCTCGTCCTCCGCGATAAAGGGCGGGCCCCAATAGGACATGATGGCATCACCGATATACTTGTCGATGATGCCGCGATTGTTCCTGATCGGAGCGGACATGACAGTGAAATAGTGGTTCATCACCTTGACGAGGCCGCGCGGGGTCATGCCCTCGCTCATCGAGGTGAAGCCGCTCATGTCGCAGAACATGATGGTCATGACCCGGCGCTCGCCGTCGATCGCGACCTCCGGCCGGTCGATCAGCCCCTGCACCACCTTGGGATCGATGTAGCGGCCGAAGGTCTCGCGGATGCGCTCGTTGTGCCTGAGCTGCTCGGTCATGCGGTTGAAGGCCGCCGCGAGCTCGCCGATCTCGTCCTGTGTGGAGACGGTGATGGTCTTGTCGAAGCGGCCCGCCTCGACCTCGCGGGTGCCGGCGAGCAGCAGCCGCACCGGGCGCGTGATGCCGCTGGACACCAGGAGCGCAAACACAAATCCGACGATCGCCGCGAGCAAGGTCACGATGCCAGAAATGACGATCGCCTGATGCTGGCGGCTGATCACCTGCGCCGTCGAGAAGAAGACCTGCGTCAGCATGTCGGCGCGGATCGCATCGACCTTCTGGTTGAACGCATCACGCAGGGTGTCGAGCTGTTCGAGCGTGCCGCGGGCCTCGACCATGTCCTTGGCCTCGACCTGCCTGAGCAGCCTCGCATTGCCCTGGTCCAGATCGCGCCGCAGCTCGGTGACGGCGCTTTCGATCCGGACGTCGAGCCGCGCCAACGCGGCATTGTCGGAATACGTCCTGGGATCGTCGATGATCGCGTTGATGAGCTTGCGCGCGGCCTCGGCCTCCTCCTCGAACTTGCGGTCCAGGGCCTCGAAGTCTCGGAGCCGCGTCGTATAGGCCTCTTCGTCGGTCGGCGATCCCATCCTGGTCATGATCATTCGCCGCAGCGCCAGCGCCCGCTCCAGCGAGCGGATATTGGCGCGGGCCAAATGGCTATAGGCCGGGATATAGCGGTTGGTCAGCTCGTCGAGCAGGACGCCGACCTGGCTCGACATCACCATCGACAGGATCGAGGTGACCAGCATCAGGACGATCAAGCCGAGGGCGATGCCGACGATCTTGCGCCGGATCGACTGATTGAAAATCGGCATAGGTGCAGGGCAAAGGCTGGAAGGACGGAACGGGGAACTCAATACACCGGATTTGGCCCCGGGAACACGCGGATCTGTCCGTCCATGGCGCCGTGAGCCGCTGCGAAGCGACGCGCAAGCCCAAGCGTTAACAAAGGTTAAGGAAGCTGCCCTTTCTGCCCCTAGAGAAGTTCCCGAGTTCCAATCCGTATTTTGCCGCATTGTTGCATGAGCGTGAGGAATGCGAAACGATGCCGCGGCATCGTTTGGTGTCGTCTTTGATTCTCAAGCCGCATGTCGTCGCGGACCTTGGTTTGTAGTGGTTTCGCAGGGGGACCATCGAATGAACCAGTGCCTACGCTCGCTCGCGTGTGTCGTTGCCGTGGCCGCAATGGCTTTCCTGCCTACCGAGCTCGCGGCAAAGAGCAGTCACAAATCATCCGCGCCGAAGAAGACGCATGAGGCGAAAGCCGGCAAGCAGCGTCATGCGGCGGCCAAGTCCTCAGCAAAGCCGCGTCACGGCAAGCATGCCGAGGCCAAGCGCAAGTCGAAGAAGCACGACGACGAGCCTGCGGACAAGCCGGCCGCGCCGGCACTGACCGGCGACCTCGCCGCGCTGAAGGACGCCATCGACCTTGCGCGCAAGGGCAAGACGGAGGACGCGAACGCCGCGCGCGACCGCATTGCCGATCCCGCGGGACAGAAGCTCGCCGACTGGTTCATGCTGCGCCATTCCGAGAGCACCGCGAACTTCAAGCGCTATGCCGGCTTCCTCGCCGCCAATCCGGACTGGCCGAGCAGCGCGCTGCTGCGCCGGCGCGCCGAGGCGCGGCTGTGGCAGGAGAAGAGCGACGCCACCACCGTGCACAAATTCACCATGGATCGTCCGACCAGCGCCAAGGGCAAGTTCGCGCTCGCCCGCGTGCTGCTGAGCGAAGGCGACACGGACAGGGCTGCGCAGCTGGTGCGCGAGGCCTGGCGTACGGACGAATTGTCAGAGCGCAGCGAGGAGGACGCCTATGAGGCGTTCCGCGATCTCCTCACCGGAGATGATCATCGCGCCCGCATGGACAAGCGGCTCGGCGCCAAGGACTATGCGGGTGCGCGGCGCGCCGCAAAGCGGCTCGGCGAGGATGCGCTTGCGATCGTCAAGGCCTGCGCCGCCGTAACCGGCAAGGCCAGCAAGGCCAAGGATTATCTCGACGACGTGGCGGCCCAAGAACGCCGCGATCTCGGCTATGTGCTCTGCCGCGCGCAATGGCACCTGCAGAACGACCGTATCGACGACGCCGCCGAGGCGATCCTGGCCGCCGCACCCGGCACCATGGCCGCACAGGACACCGATGCCTGGTGGCGCGAGCGCCGCCTGCTGGCGCGCAAGCTGCTCGACCAGGGCAAGTTCAAAACCGCCTACGACGTGGTACGCACGGCCGCGGTGCCTGAAAAGGAAGTCTATCGCGTCGATTATCACTTCATGTGCGGCTGGATCGCGCTGCGCTTTCTGAACGATCCCAAGACCGCGATGGTGCACTTCGCCGCGATCGACGAAGGCTCGGCCAATCCGATCGCGCTGTCGCGCGCCCATTACTGGCGCGGCCGTGCCGCCGAGGCGATGGGTGCCACCGCCGATGCACGCATGAGCTACCGGGCGGCCTCGCGCTATTCGACCGCCTATTACGGCCAGCTGGCGCGTGCAAAGCTCGGTCTCGAGCGCATCGAGCTGCGGCCGCCCTCACCGGTGCTGGCCGCCGCCGATGCGCCGCCCGCGGACGAGCGCGTGCGCGCTGCCGACATGCTTTACGGTATCGGCGAGCGCGACATCGTGTTCTATTTCGCCGAGGACTTTGCCAAGGAGAGCACCGACGTCGCAGCGCTCGAAGCGCTCGGCGAGCTCGCCGGAAGGCGCAACGATGCGCGCGTGATGCTGGAGGTTGGCAAATCGGCGCTGGCGCGCGGGCTTGCCCTCGACCATTACGCGTTCCCGACCATCGGCATCCCCGAGCATAAGCAGGTGGCGCCCGCCATCGAGACCAGCGTGATCTATTCGGTGGCCCGCACCGAAAGCTCATTCGACCAGCGCGACAAGTCGTCGGCCAATGCGGTCGGCCTCATGCAGGTGACGCCTGAAGCGGGCCGCGATACGGCAAAGCGCTTCGGCCTGACCTACGATTGGGACAAGATGGTCTCCGATCCCGTCTATAACACCCAGATGGGTGCGGCCGAGCTCAGCGCGTTGCTGTCGGAATATCGCGGCAACCAGATCATGACCTTCGCCGGCTATAATGCCGGCCGCGGCCGCGTGCGCGAATGGGTGCAAGCTCGCGGCGATCCGCGCGATCCCAATGTCGATCCGGTCGACTGGGTCGAGCGCATCCCGCTGTCGGAGACGCGCAACTACGTCCAACGCGTGATGGAGAACGTGCTGGTCTATCGCGCCCGGTTCGAGGGCAGCAGCATGCTCGCCGGCAAGAGCGACGAACGGGTGGTGACGAAGGACGCCAGCGCCAAGGCGATGCCGGCGGGATTGACGGGGACGGAGTAATCTCCGAGCGGCGCAGCTTCCTTGGGTGGATTAGCGCTAATCCACCCATTTTGTCGCAGCACAAGAAGAGGTGGATTACGCCTTTCGGCTAATCCACCTACGAGGCCCCGCCTAATCCACCTTGATGTTCGCCGCCTTGATGATCGGCCACCATTTTGCGATCTCGGCCTTCTGACGGGTGCCGAGCGCTTCGGGGGTGAGCTGGTCCTTCGGCGTCATCTCCAGGCCCTGGCTTTCGAGCTGCTTCTTTACAGCGGGATCGTTCAGCGCCTCTACAGCTGCGGCATTGAGCTTCGTCACGATCTCCTTCGGCGTGCCCTTCGGCACCCACATGCCTGACCACAGCGTCATGTTGAAGCCTTTCAGGCCCGCCTCCTCCGCGGTCGGGATGTCAGGCGCCGAGGACAGGCGCTTGCTGTCGGTGATGGCGTAGGCGCGGATGGTGCCGGCGCGAACCTGGCCGATCGAGTTGGAGGTCTGGTCGACGATGATGTCGATCTGGCCGGCGATGAGATCGTTCAGGGCCGGCGCAGTGCCGCGATACGGCACATATTGGAGCTTGATGCCGGAGACGCTCTCGAAATAGACGCCGGCGATGTGGCTGCCGGAGCCGGCCCCTGCGGTGCCGGCCGTGGGCGGCGACGGTCGCGATTTCAGCCATTCGATCAGCTCCTTCAGCGAGGTCGCAGGCACCGCGGTCTTGCTGACC
Organism: Bradyrhizobium centrosematis; assembly: GCF_045571495.1. Taxonomy (NCBI): domain Bacteria; kingdom Pseudomonadati; phylum Pseudomonadota; class Alphaproteobacteria; order Hyphomicrobiales; family Nitrobacteraceae; genus Bradyrhizobium; species Bradyrhizobium centrosematis. The sequence goes on along the minus strand of NZ_CP120703.1, from coordinate 3,722,179 downwards.
ACGATCATGGGATTGCTGGGCAAGAGCACCACCGGCTCGAGATCGGCGAGGAGGTCGTATTTGAGCTTGTAGACGGCGCCGTTGGCGACGTGGGTGCCGAGATGGCCGAACGAGATGGTGTAGCCGTCCGGCGGCGACTGCACCGCACGGGCAACGCCGATCGAGCCACCCGCGCCGGTGACGTTCTCGACCACGACGGGCTGACCAAGCGACACGCGCATGCGCTCGGCAAGCACGCGCGCCATCGCATCCGACGGGCCGCCGGCCGCGAACGGCACGATGATGGTCACGGGATGGGAGGGAAATTCATCGGCGCGCACGGCACCGGTCACAGCGAGAATAGCAAACAGCGCAGCCCAGACGGCCTTCGTCATTGTCTTCTCCCCAGCGATGTCATTGTTATTTTTGCTCTTCCCGCGTACGGGAAGAGGGATCATTCGTGGCGTGGTGCCGCGCTAAAACTAGAACTGCGAATAGTCGATCGGCTTGTGACGGTCGAGCGTGCGGGTGACCGGCGGCAGCGGATATTTCAGGCCGGTGGCGCAGTTGAACAACATCACGCGATCGGACTTGCTGACGCGGCCGTCGGCGAGGCTGTCCTTGTAGGCCGCATAGGTGGCAGCTCCCTCGGGGCACAGCAAGAGCCCCTCCTCGCGCGCGACCTCGTTCAGCGCCGCCGAGATCTTGTCGTCATCGACCGCAATCGCAAAGCCCTTGCTCTCGCGCACCGCACGCAGGATCAGGAAATCGCCGATCGCCTGCGGCACGCGGATGCCCGAGGCAATGGTGTGGGCGTCCTCCCAGCGCGTCGCGTGCTCGGTGCCGGCCTCGTAAGCGCGCACCATCGGCGCGCAGCCTGAGGCCTGCACCGCGACCATGCGCGGGCGCTTCGAGCCGATGAAGCCGATCTTCTCGAGCTCGTCGAACGCCTTCCACATGCCGATCAGGCCGGTGCCGCCGCCGGTCGGATAGAAGATCACGTCCGGCACGTCCCAGCCGAGCTGCTCGGCGAGCTCCAGGCCCATCGTCTTCTTGCCCTCGATGCGGTACGGCTCCTTCAGCGTGGAGGTGTCGAACCAGCCGACCTTGGCCTTGCCCTCGCCGACGATCTTGCCGCAATCGTCGATATAGCCGTTGACGCGGTAGACGGTCGCGCCCTGCAGCTCGATCTCGCTGACATTCACTTCCGGCGTGTCGGCCGGGCAGAAGATCGTGGTCTTGATGCCGCACGAGGTGGCGTAGGCGGCGAGCGCTGCGCCGGCATTGCCGTTGGTCGGCATCGCCATGTGCTGGATGCCGAGTGCCTTGCCCATCGACACAGCCATCACGAGGCCGCGCGCCTTGAACGAGCCGGTCGGCAGCCGCCCCTCGTCCTTCACGATGATCTCGCCACCGCCGAGCTTCTTCCCGAGCTTGGGCAGCCGGATCAGCGGCGTCGTGACCTCGCCGAGCGAGACGATGTCCTTGCATTTGCGCACCGGCAGCAGCTCGCGGTAGCGCCACATGTCGCCGGGCCGCTCCTTGAGCGCATCCTTGGTCAGCGCCTTCTTCACGCCCGCAAGGTCGTAGCGCACCAGCAGCGGCTTGCCGGCCTTGGAGAGATTATGGACCTGGTCGGCCGCGTAATGATCGCCCTCCATCGCGCATTCGAGATGCGTGACGAAGGTCGGGCGCTCGATGGTGAGGTTGTCGTTGTCGTGCATGGGGTGATTTCCTTCTTGTTTTGCAAACAGCTCTCTCTGCTCGTCATTGCGAGCGCAGCGAAGCAATCCAGAATCTTTCCGCAGAGGCAGTCTGGATTGCTTCGCTGCGCTCGCAATGACCGCGGCGGGCGACGCCCTCGTCCGTCAAATATTCAACACCCGTCCATACGCATCCAGCACGGCCTCCTTCATCATCTCCGACAGGGTCGGATGCGGGAAGACCGTGTGCATCAGCTCTTCTTCGGTGGTCTCCAGGTTCATGGCGACCACGTAGCCCTGGATCAGCTCGGTGACCTCGGCGCCGACCATGTGGGCCCCCAGCAGCTGGCCGGTTTTCTTGTCGAAGATGACCTTGACCAGGCCCTGATCCTCGCCTAGCGCGATCGCCTTGCCGTTGCCGACGAAGGGGAAGCGGCCGACGCGGATCTCGCGGCCGCTCTCCTTGGCCTTGGCTTCTGTGAGGCCAACCGAGGCGACCTGGGGATGGCAATAGGTGCAGCCCGGGATCATGTTCTTGTCCATCGGGTGCGGATTGAGGCCCTTGATCGCCTCGACGCAGATCACGCCCTCATGCTCGGCCTTGTGCGCGAGCATCGGGGGACCTGCGACATCGCCGATGGCGTAGATTCCGGGGACGTTGGTCTTGCAGTGACCGTCGACCACGATGATGCCGCGGTCGGTCTTCACGCCGAGTTTTTCCAGGCCGAGATTCTCGATGTTGCCGACGACACCGACCGCCGAGATCACGCGCTCGAACTCGGTCGTGACAGGCTTGCCCTTGCCGTCGTCGATGGTGGCGACGACGCTGTCGGCCTTCTTCTCCAGCTTCGTCACCTTGGTCGAGGACATGATCTTGATGCCCTGCTTCTCCAGCCGCTTGCGCGCGAAACCCGCGATCTCGGCGTCCTCGACCGGGAGGATCTGCGGCAGCACCTCGACCACGGTCACATCGCTTCCCATGGTGTGGAAGAACGAGGCAAACTCGATTCCGATCGCGCCGGAGCCGACCACCAGCAGCGACTTCGGCATCCGCTCCGGCACCATCGCCTCGAAATAGGTCCAGACCAGCTTCTTGTCGGGCTCGAGCCCGGGCAGCACGCGCGGCCGTGCGCCGGTCGCGACGATGATGTGCTTGGCCTGGTAAGTCCCCTCGCCCAGCGATCCCTTGGGCGCCTCGACATCGGACTTCTTCACCGTGATCTTGCCGGGCGCATCGATCGAGGCTGCGCCCCAGATCACGCTGACCTTGTTCTTCTTCATCAGGAAGCCGACGCCGGTGTTCAGCTGCTTCGAGACACCGCGCGAACGCTGCACCACGGCCTTCGGATCGAACGAGACCTTCTCCGCCGACAGGCCGTAATCCCCGGCGTGCTGCATGTAATGGTAGATTTCGGCCGAGCGCAGCAGCGCCTTGGTCGGAATGCAGCCCCAGTTCAGGCAGATGCCGCCGAGGTAGGATTTCTCGACGATCGCGGTCTTGAAGCCGAGCTGGGCGGCACGGATCGCCGTGACGTAGCCGCCGGGACCGGAGCCGATGATGATGACGTCGAAGGATGTATCGGCCATGGCGGCTCCCGTTCAATTCAAGAGGCGCCGCGAGCGCGGCGCTTGACCAGAAAAGATCTCATCAGCCATTCGAGTACCGCCACCAGGACCATAACGGCCAGCGTGGTGAGCACGATCGGCTGAGCGATGTTCCGTGCCAGTTGCTCTCCGGCAAAGAAGGCAGAGTGAAGAAAGTCGAGCCCAATCGGGTTGAGCGCGACGACGGCGCCGAGCAGCAGCGATATCCATGGCCAGCGGGTCCGGACATGCAAGGTTGCCCCCTCTCCCGCTGCGTCAGACCATCATCATCACAGGATTTTCGATCAACTGCTTGAAGGCGCCGATCAGCTCGGCTCCGAGCGCGCCGTCGATGGCGCGATGATCGCAGGACAGGGTCACGCTCATCATGTGCGCGATCTCGATCTTGCCGCCGCGCACGACGGGACGTTCCTCGCTGGTGCCGACCGCGAGGATGGTCGCATGCGGCGGGTTGATCACGGCGGTGAAGTGGCTGATGCCGTACATGCCGAGGTTGGAGACGGCCGTGGTGCCGCCCTGATATTCCTCGGGCTTCAATTTGCGGGATCGCGCGCGCGCGGCAAAATCCTTCATCTCGTTGGAGATGGTCGACAGCGTCTTGGTCTCGGCCTTGCGGATGATCGGCGTGATCAGGCCGCCCGGCATCGCCACCGCGACGCCGACGTCGGAATGGTGGTGCTTGACCATGCCGCTTTCGGTCCAGCTCACATTGCAGTTCGGGATCTTCTGCAACGCCACCGCCATCGCCTTGATGACGAAGTCGTTGACCGAGATCTTGTAGAGCGGCTTCTTCTCCTTGTCCTTCGGCGCGGCGGCGTTGATCTCCTCGCGGGCGGCGAGCAGCTTGCCGATATCGCAGTCGATGGTCAGGTAGAAGTGCGGGATATTCTGGATCGACGCGGTCAGGCGCTGCGCGATGGTGCGGCGCATGCCGTCATGCGGGACGATGTCGTAGGAGCCCGGCTCGAACAGCGACAGGATCTGCTTGTCCGACATGGTCGGCGCGATCGCGGGCGCGCCCGACGGGGCCGCGGCGGGGGCTTTGAGGCCCTTGCCGGATTTGGCCTGCTCGACGTCGCGCGCGACCACGCGCCCATGCGGGCCGGTGCCGGTGACCATGCCGACATCGATGCCGGCTTCCTTGGCGAGGCGTCGCGCCAGCGGCGATGAGAACACGCGGCCGCCATGGCCATTGGCCTGCGCGGTCGGAGCGGCAGCCTGCGGCGCGGGTGCTGCGGCAGGCGGCGGGGCCTTGGGTGCAGCAGGCGCTGGTGCGGCCGCCGGGGCAGCAGTGGGCGCTTCAGCAGCTTTCGGCGGCGCGGCCGAAGCGCTGGGCTTGGCGCTGCTTGCGGCCTTCACATCCTCGCCCTCGCCGGCAAGCACGGCGATCACGTCGTTGACCGGGACATCCTGCGTGCCCTCGGGCACCAGGATCTTGGCGATCGTGCCCTCGTCGATCGCCTCGACCTCCATGGTCGCCTTGTCGGTCTCGATCTCGGCGATGACGTCGCCGGATTTGACCTTGTCGCCTTCCTTCTTCAGCCACTTGGCGAGGTTGCCCTTCTCCATCGTCGGCGAGAGAGCGGGCATCAGGATGTTGATGGGCATGCTGACCTCACGAAGAACTTCTCAAAACGTCGTCTTCGACAGCCGAAGACGAACAGACCAGGTTTAGTTGCCGATGTCGCCCTGCCACAGGCGCTCATTGGCAGGGATGGAACGCCAATTCTTCATCATGGTGATGGAGCGCTGGTCGGCAAGGTCGATCCAGGGAATGCCGAACTTGTCGAGGATGTCCCTGGAGCCCTCGAAGGTGACGGACTCTCCGATCACCACGAGCTTGACCTTGAACAGCGCGAGCGCGCCAGCACACATCGAGCATGGCGACAGCGTGGTGTACATGACCGTGTCGTGGAACGAGATCGCGCCCGCCTCGCGCAGGCAGCTCATCTCGCCATGAAGGATCGGATTGTTCTCTTGCACGCGGTTGTTGTGACCGCGGGCGATGATCTTGTTGTCGCGCGTCAGCACCGCACCGATTGGCAGGCCGCCTTGCGCGATCGAGGCCTCGGCCTCGCGGATCGCTTCGAGCATCAGATCGTAATGATGGGCTTCGATTGCCACGTCAGTGTCCCTTGCCGCTCGGCGTCGTCGTGCCGGTGTCGGTGGGGCGCTCGATCTCGGCCTGGAACATCTCCAGGATCCGGTTCAGGGCGTCCTCCTCGGTGTAATCGCTCTCGCGTGCATAGGCGCGCGCGGCGTGGCGGGCGAGATCGACCAGCAACAGGCCCCACATGTCGGGCTCCTCGAAGGCGCGCTGGAACGCCATCGACAGGCCGCCGTCCAGAACGAAGACGCGCAGGATCTCGACCGCGTCGTCGCGGGTCATGACGTCGGGGGGCAGTGGCTGCTCCTTGGGGCCCGCCATGGTCTACCTGTAGCAGACGGCTTTGGCGGCCTCGACGACTTCCGCCGCCGAGGGCAGCGCGAGCTTCTCCAGGTTGGCGGCATAGGGCATCGGCACGTCCTTGCCGGACACGCGCGCAACCGGCGCGTCGAGATAATCGAAGGCGTTCTCCATGATGCGCGCGGCGATCTCGGCACCGACACCGCTCTGGGCCCAGCCCTCTTCCACGGTGACGGCGCGCCCGGTCTTCTTGACCGAGTTGATGATGGTCTCGGTGTCCATCGGCCGCAGCGTCCGCAGGTCGATCACCTCGGCCTCGATCCCGTCCTTGGCGAGCTCGTCGGCCGCCTTCAGCGCGTAGGTCATACCGTTCGACCAGGAGATGATCGTGACATGGCTACCGGAGCGCACGATGCGGGCCTTGCCGATCGGGATGATGAAGTCGTCGAGCTTGGGCACTTCGCCGGTGTGGCCGTAGAGCACCTCGTTCTCGAGGAAGATCACCGGATTGGGATCGCGGATCGCGGCCTTCAAAAGCCCCTTGGCGTCAGCCGCCGAATACGGCGCGACGACCTTGAGGCCGGGAATGTGCGAGTACCAGGACGAATAGTCCTGGCTGTGCTGGGCGGCGACACGTGCCGCAGCGCCGTTGGGCCCGCGGAACACGATCGAGCAGCCCATCTGGCCGCCGGACATGTAGAGCGTCTTCGCCGCCGAGTTGATGATCTGGTCGATCGCCTGCATGGCGAAGTTGAAGGTCATGAACTCCACGACGGGCTTGAGCCCCGTCATCGCGGCGCCGACGCCGACGCCGGCAAAGCCGTGCTCGGTGATCGGGGTGTCGATGACGCGCTTGGCGCCGAACTCCTGCAGCAGGCCCTGGGTCACCTTGTAGGCGCCCTGATATTCGGCAACCTCTTCGCCCATCACGAAGACGTCGGCGTCGCGGCGCATCTCCTCGGCCATGGCGTCGCGCAAGGCTTCGCGGATGGTCTGCGTCACCATCTCGGTGCCTTCAGGCACTTCCGGGTCGGGCTCGGCGGCGGCTTGCGGCGCAGGGGCAGCCTTCGGGGCTGGCGCCTCGGCCTTTGCCGCGGCGGGCGGCGCTGACTCGGCCGCCTTCTGCGCGGCCGGCGCTTTCGCGAGGTCGGCAGCGCTTTCGCCATCCGCCAAAATGGTCGCGATCGGCGTGTTCACGGCGACATCGGCGGTCCCCTCGGGGATCAGGATCTTGCCGAGGGTGCCCTCGTCGGTCGCCTCGACCTCCATGGTCGCCTTGTCGGTCTCGATCTCGGCGATGACGTCGCCGGATTTGATCGTCTCGCCCTCTTTCTTCAGCCATTTGGCGAGGTTGCCCTTCTCCATCGTGGGCGACAACGCGGGCATCAGCACTTGAATTGGCATATCTTCTCCAAAAGAAAGCTAGCGCGCGTTCAGCGGTACACGTCGGTCCAGAGCTCGGCGGCCTCCGGCTCGGGATCATGCTGGGCGAAATCGGCAGACGCGTTGACGATGTCGCGCACCTCGGCGTCGATCGCCTTCAAATCCTGCTCGCTGACCTTTGCGGCCAAGAGGCGGTTACGCACCTGCTCGATCGGGTCCTGGTCATGGCGGACCTTCTCGACCTCCTCGCGTGTGCGATATTTTGCAGGGTCGGACATCGAGTGGCCGCGATAGCGGTAGGTCTGCATCTCCAGGATGTACGGACCCTTGCCGGCGCGGCACCAGGCCGCCGCCTCCTCGCCCGCAGCCTTGACGGCGCGAACGTCCATGCCGTCGACCTGCTTGCCCGGAATATTGAAGGACACGCCGCGCTTGGAGAAGTCCTGCTGGGCCGAGGCGCGGGAGACCGCGGTACCCATGGCGTAGCGGTTGTTCTCGATGACGTAGATCACCGGCAGCTTCCAGAGCTCCGCCATGTTGAAGCTCTCATAGACCTGGCCCTGATTGGCCGCGCCGTCGCCGAAATAGGTGACGCTGACATTGTCGTTGCCGCGATAGTGATTGGCGAAGGCGAGACCGGTGCCGAGCGAGACCTGGGCGCCGACGATGCCGTGACCGCCGTAGAAGTGCTTCTCCTTGCTGAACATGTGCATGGAGCCGCCCTTGCCCTTGGAATAGCCACCGCGACGGCCCGTGAGCTCGGCCATGACGCCGTTGGCGTCCATGCCGGTCGCGAGCATATGGCCGTGATCACGATAGCCGGTGATAACCTGATCGCCCGGCTTCAGGGCCATCTGCATGCCGACAACCACGGCTTCCTGGCCGATATAGAGGTGGCAGAAGCCGCCGATCGCACCCATGCCATAGAGCTGGCCGGCCTTTTCCTCGAACCGCCGGATCAGGAGCATGTCGCGGAGCGCCTTGAGCTCCTGTTCCCTCGTGAATTCCGGAGGCGAGCCGCCGTCGGTCTTGTCCTGTGCAGTGCTTGCGGCGGCTTTCTTGGGTGCGGCCATGGGAATTCCGGGTCAGAGAAAACTTTCGCCCTCTCTAACCCAAGTCAAACGCCCTTGGAAAGCACCGCGGCGACATGCCACGATTTTCATTATGCCGCACTGCAACGTGATCGAAATATTGGAAAATCTTTGGCGCCGATCGGGCAACAAATCTACGTGTGCTGCTTCCGGGCCGGATCAAGAACTATGGAGCATGCGATTGCGGCCTTTGGAGCGGACGGCGCCTAAACGGCGCCGCCCTCTCCCTCCGCCGATCAGAAGAAGCCGAGCTTCTTCGGGCTGTAGCTGACCAGCAGGTTCTTGGTCTGCTGGTAATGATCGAGCATCATCTTGTGGGTCTCGCGACCGACGCCCGACTGCTTGTAGCCGCCGAACGCCGCGTGCGCGGGATAGGCATGATAGCAGTTGGTCCAGACCCGCCCGGCCTGGATCGCCCGGCCGAAGCGATAGCAGCGGTTGGCATCGCGGCTCCAGACGCCGGCACCCAGGCCGTACAGTGTGTCGTTGGCGATCTCGAGCGCCTCCTCGTCGGTCTTGAAGGTCGTGACCGAGACCACCGGGCCGAAGATCTCCTCCTGGAAGATCCGCATCTTGTTGTGCCCCTCGAACACGGTCGGCTGCACGTAGAAGCCGCCGGCGAGATCGCCGCCGAGATCGGCGCGTCCGCCGCCCGCGAGCACCTTGGCGCCCTCCTGCTTGCCGATCTCGATGTAGGACAGGATCTTCGCCAATTGCTCGCTGGAGGCCTGGGCTCCGATCATGGTGGTGGCATCGCGCGGGTCACCCTGCTTGATCGCCGCGACACGCTTCAGCGACCGCTCCATGAAGCGGTCATAGATGTCGGCGTGGACCAGTGCCCGGCTCGGACAGGTGCAGACCTCACCCTGGTTCAGCGCGAACATGACGAAGCCTTCGATCGCCTTGTCCAGGAAATCGTCGTCCTCGTCGGTGACGTCCTTGAAGAAGATGTTCGGCGACTTGCCGCCCAGCTCCAGCGTCACCGGGATAAGGTTTTGGCTGGCATATTGCATGATCAGCCGGCCCGTCGTGGTCTCGCCGGTGAAGGCGATCTTGGCGATGCGCGGGCTCGAGGCCAGCGGCTTGCCGGCCTCCAGGCCGAAGCCGTTGACGATGTTGAGCACGCCGGGCGGCAGGATATCGGCAATGATCTCGGCCCAGACCATGATCGAGGCCGGGGTCTGCTCGGCGGGCTTGAGCACGACGCAATTGCCGGCCGCGAGCGCAGGCGCGAGCTTCCAGCAAGCCATCAGCAACGGGAAGTTCCAGGGAATGATCTGACCGACCACACCGAGCGGCTCGTGGAAATGATAGGCGATGGTATCGTGGTCGATCTCGCCGATCGAGCCTTCCTGGGCGCGCACGACGCCGGCGAAATAGCGGAAGTGATCGATGGCGAGCGGGACGTCGGCGGCGCGGGTCTCGCGGATCGGCTTGCCGTTGTCCCAGGTCTCGGCGATGGCGAGACGCTCGAGATTGTCTTCCATGCGATCGGCGATCCGGTTCAGGATCGCGGCGCGCTCGGCGGCGCTGGTGCGGCCCCAGGCCGCTTTCGCGGCATGCGCCGCATCGAGCGCCAGCTCGACGTCCTGCGCGTCGGACCGTGCGATCTTGCAGACGATCTGGCCGTTCAGCGGCGAGGCATTGTCGAAATATTTGCCGGAGATCGGCGCGACGAATTTGCCGCCGATGAAATTGTCATAACGTTCGGCAAAGGGAACTTTGGTGACGCTGAGGAATTCCACCTTGTTCATTGATCACTCCCGATGTTTGCTGTTTGCGCAAGCCGTCGCGTGATCCGCGACTTGCGCGGACGATGATGCGGGAGGCGATTTCTGTCAGCCCTGAGGGGAGCGATGGCTGGGCTGACCTGTCGCAGTTCTGCGACAATGTCGTTGCCTCCTATGAGGAGCAAGCAAATCGGGCGCCAGCAGCTTCCACATCGTCATTGCGAGCCAACGGGGCCGCGCTTCGCGGGACCCGTTGGCTCGCAATGACGGAAATCTAGTGGTTCAGCTCGAACCGCTTCAGCTTTCTGTGCAGCGTGGCGCGGCTGACGCCGAGGGCCTTGGCGGCCGCCGAGACATTGCCGCCGGCGCGCAGCAGCGCCCGCTGCACAACCGCGCGCTGCCCACTGGCAAGATGGTCGCGCGCGGTATCGCCGCCGAGCAGATCGGCTGCGGGCACCGGCTGCAACGGCCGGCCCGGGGCAATTCCAAGCGCCAGCCGGGCGGAGCGGGTTGCGCCGATGACGAGATCGTCCGCATCGACCGCGACCAGACCTCCGCATTGGCCGTCTGCGCTTTGCGTGAGCACGATGCGGGCATGGGCGAAGGCCCTGCGGAACAGATCGGCTTCGATACGCTTGGCGGCCTCCCCGGTCGCAAGCGCGATCAGGCTGGAAAACGCATCAGTCCGATCGGCGCGGCAGGAGGAGACGTCGAGCACGCCCGCCAGCGCCGCCTCATGGTCGTAGATCGGAACGGCGGTGCAGCTCAGAAGCGTGTTGCGGGCGAAAAAATGCTGGTCGCGATCGATCGTCAGCGGACGCTGCTCAACGAGGCAGGTGCCGATGCCGTTGGTGCCTTCGTGCTCTTCGCTCCAGAGCGCACCGGTCCACAGCCCCCAGGACTGAAACGTTGCGTCATCCGCCGCCGTGCCGCGGCGATCGACCGGCACGCCCTCGCCGTCGGCGAGCAGCACGCAGCAGCCGCTCGCGCCGACGGCCTGATAGAGCCGGTCCATCGCGCCTTGCGCGGCGACCAGCAGCGGCGCGATCCGTTCGCGCGCATGGTGGAGCTCGGCTTCGGTCAGCCGCATCGGCGAGGTGCGGCCGACAGGATCGAGATGATGCAGTCTGGACGAACGACACCACGAGGCCACAAGCGCAGATCGTGCCGCCTGGCCTGACGCGATCGCGGCCTCGACACGGGCCGCGTGATGCCGGGGCATTGGCCCATTCATCACGGTTTCCTCCGGATAGCAGACTAGAACGTGCCGGTGCCGCCCGTTTGATCTGCGTCAACTTCGGCGACTGCCACCGAAGCCATGGGCCCGCCGGGGGGCCGTCGTCAAGGCGGCCGGCCGGCTGCGGGATTACGACCTTCGCAGGAGGCAACAGTGCGCCGATCGGATTTCGGCGGCGGCTTTCGGTGACGGTTTCGAAAACTGCGGAAAGCGCTAGTTCGCCGGGATCATCCGGACGAGATCGCGCGGATTGACGTAGTCGAGCTGGAAGCGTGCCCGCTCATCCAACATGTCGGGGTCGATCCGCTCGGACCGCAGCAGCGACACCCGCTGCTCGCTCCTGGCCCGCTCACGCTTGAGCTGGGCCAGCTCGCTGGTCAGCGCGATGATCTCCTGGTCGAGTTCCTGGCGGGCATTGAGGCCGTATTTGCCGGTATAGGCGTTCACGCCGAAATAGCCGACGATGGCGGCCGCCATCGCGTAGAGGGCAAGTCCGGTCAGGATCGATTTCAGGCGCGCGCGAGAGACCATCCTGGGAAGATGGGACAGATTGGTTAAGGGAGTGCTAATTTAATCAAAGTGGTCGTTCCGGGGCGGCTCGGAGAGCCGAACCCGGAATCTCGAGATTCCGGGTTCGATGCTGCGCATCGCCCCGGAATGACAGCGCCCTCTTAGCCCTGGTTCTTCGCCACGTGCGCGGCGAAGGCGTCGATGTATTGCTGCAGCACCGTCTTCAGGGAATCCTTGGTCAGGTTGCCCTCGGCATCGAAGGCATCGCCGACGCCGTTGAGGTAGATCTCCGGCTGCTGGAGCAACGGACCGGAAATGCCCGGCAGGATGTTCTGCAGATGCTTGGCCGCGCTAACGCCGCCGAGCGGACCCGGCGAGTTCGAGATGATGCCGACCGGCTTGCCGAGGAACGAGCTCTTGCCGTAAGGGCGCGAAGCGACATCGATCGCGTTCTTGAGAACACCCGGGATCGAGCGATTATATTCGGGAGTGACGAATAGCACGCCGTTCGACTTCTGCAGCTTGTCGCGGAAGGCCAGCCAGTCCGCGGGCGGCGCCCCCTCGAGATCCTGATTGAAGAACGAGATGCCCGCCGGCGTGATGACCTCGAGCTTGAGCGTATCAGGCGCGAGCTTGGCGAGCGCGTTGGCGATCTTGAGCGAGAAGCTCTCCTTGCGCAGGCTGCCGGCGATAACGACGATGTTGTAGGCCATGATTGTCCTTGAAACCTTGAGGGGAAGTGCCCGGCGGCACTTAAGCGATCCGGACCATTTGATGCAAGTGCATGAACCGGATTGATTTGGAAACGCAGCGTTTCGCGAAAGCAGATGGTCGCCCCAAAACAATCGGGCCGCCAAGCGGCGGCCCGACCTTCACGCAAATGTCCAGCTCAGATCAGATCGTCGGATTCCACGCCGATGGGATCAGGCGATATTTGGCGCCGTCCTTCTCGACATGGCCGATCGACGGGAACGTGAAGTGGAAGCCGATCACGGTCGCCTTCTCCGCCGCCGCCATGTCGTAGAATTTGTGGCGCGTCTCCTGCGCCATCGCGGCATCGTTGTCGAACATCACATGCCAGTCCGGATTACGCAGGAAGAATTCCGGAATGTTGGTGACGTCGGACTGGATCAGCACCTTGGCATCGCCGGAGGCGACCGCGAACGAGGTGTGGCCCGGCGTGTGGCCCGGGGTCGCGATCGAGGTGATGCCCGGCGCGACCTCCTTCCCCCACTCGTATTTGGTGACCTTGGACTCCAGGCCAGCGAAGGTCTTCTTCACGTTGGCGAAGTAGTTCTTCATCATCGGATTGGACTCGGCCTTGCCGGCGTTGTCCTCGCTGGTCCAGAACTCCCAATCCTTGCCCGGCACCATGATTTCGGCATTGGGGAATGCCAGCGCGCCGTCGGCGAGGCGAATACCGTTGGTGTGATCGGGATGCAGATGCGAGAGCAGAACGATGTCGATGGCTTTCGGATCGACGCCGGCGGCCTGGAGGTTCTGCAGCGTGCGGCCGACTGCGCCTTTGCTCGGCTCGAGATTGGCGACGCCGTTGCCAGTATCGATCAGAACGAGCTTGGAGCCGGTGTTGATGAGCTGCGGATTGAACGGCACCGTGACCATGCCCTTCGGCATGTAGGCCGCCTCGCCGGCGGCCAGCGCTTCCTCCTTCGGCTTGTTGGCGACGAACTTGTCGGGCATCGGGAAGGTGCGCGCACCGTCGTTGATCGAGGTGCACTCGAAGCTGCCGACCTTGTAGCGATAGAAGCCCGGCGCCTGCGTCCCGGCTTGCGGCACTGCGGCATCGGCAATGGTCGGACGAAGTCCGGTAGCGGCGGCCGCGCCGACGGCGGCAACACCTGCGAGCAGATGACGGCGATTGAGATCGGTCATGGAAAGGTCCCCTTCTGAGCCCTTGCGGTTTTCCGCATTCAATGGCTGCGGAATAATCCCCCGCTTCGCTCAGAAGGCAAGACCTTCCCTCGGTGGCCTGCCGCCGCAGATCACGATTATTTATTTGGGTTGATGAGGAATTTTTCGCCGGTGGCGCGTTTGGCGTACACCGCGATGTTGGCGGGATCGAGCACCTCTGCCAGCGATAGCACCTTGGTGTAGTGGCTAGCGAAGGTGGTCTTGAGCTCGGACGCGACGCGCTGACGCAGGCGGCCGATCTCGGCGGGACCGATCTTCTGCAGGAACGGGGTCAGCAGCCAGCCGCCGACGCCCCAGCTGAGGCCGAACGACCGGCTCAACTCGGTCGGACGGTTGTCCAGGCTGCCGTAGATATAGACCTGCTTGTACACGTTGGAGCCGTACCGGCTGTATTCCTTCGCGGTCTTGTTGGCCGCAACTTCCATGGCGGTCAGAATCTGGCTGGCCAGCTTGCCGCCGCCGATGGCATCGAACGCGATCGTGGCGCCGGTCTCGACCAGCGCATTGGTGAGATCGTCGGTGAAATCAGGCGCGCTGGAATCCACGACGTACTTGGCGCCGATCTTGTGCAGAATATCGGCCTGCTCCTTGCTCCTGACGATGTTGACGAGGCCGATGCCGTCCTTGATGCAGATCTTGTTGAGCATCTGGCCGAGATTGGACGCGGCGGCCGTATGCACGAGCGCCTTGTGGTTCTCCCGCCGCATCGTCTCGGTCATGCCGAGCGCGGTCAGCGGATTGACGAACCAGGACGCGCCGTCGGCGGCCGTGGTGCCCGCCGGCAGCTCCATGACGTCGCGGACCTTCAGCACGCGGTACTGCGTGTACATCGCGCCGCCGATCATCGACACCGTCTTGCCCATCAGGGCCTTCGCCGCGTCCGACGATCCGGTCCGGATCACCGTGCCGGCGCCCTCGTTGCCGACCGGCAGCGACTGATCGAACCTGGCCGCCATCATCCGCATCGCAGCCTCAGGCATTGTCGCGGTGATGACCGGCATCTCCTTGGTGCCGGAGGCCTTGGCGGCGGACATGTCGGCGGGGCCGATCAGGAGGCCGAGGTCGGACGGGTTGATCGGCGTCGCCTCGACGCGGACCACGACCTCATCTTCGGCCGGCTCCGGCGTCGGGACGTTCACAAGGGACAATTCCAGCTCGCCGCTCTTCTTGAGCAGTGAACGCAGTTGCAGTCCGGACGTGCCGTCGCTCATGTCGATTCTCCCCTGTGCGCCTTGTCGCGAGCCCGAGCGCTGGCTTTATGCCAGCGCCTTCAATGCCGCCTTGCCGCCGTAGAGTGCCTGCTTGCCGAGTTGCTGCTCGATGCGCAGGAGCTGATTGTATTTGGCGGTGCGGTCGGAACGTGCAAGGGAGCCGGTCTTGATCTGACCGCAATTGGTGGCGACCGCGAGGTCGGCGATGGTGGAATCCTCGGTCTCGCCGGAGCGGTGCGACATCACCGAGGTATAGCCAGCCTTGTGCGCCATCTCGACGGCGGCGAGCGTCTCGGTCAGCGTGCCGATCTGGTTGACCTTGATCAGGATCGAGTTGGCGCGGCCGGTCTTGATACCGTCGGCGAGGCGCTTGACGTTGGTGACGAACAGGTCGTCGCCGACCAGCTGGCACTTCTTGCCGATCAGGTCGGTGAGCTCCTTCCAGCCGTCCATGTCGTCTTCCGACATGCCGTCCTCGATGGTCACGATCGGATAGCGCGAGACGAGGTCGGCAAGGTACTTGGCCTGCTCGGAGATCGAGCGGGTCTTGCCCTCGCCCTCGTAGACGTACTTACCGTCCTTGAAGAACTCGGTCGAGGCGCAGTCGAGGCCGAGCATGATGTCGTTGCCCGCCTTGAAGCCGGCCTTGCCGATCGCATTCATGACGAAGTCGAGCGCGGCATCCGCCGACGGCAGGTTCGGGGCGAAGCCGCCCTCGTCGCCGACATTGGTGTTGTGGCCGGCCTTCTTCAGCTCCGACTTCAGCGTGTGAAAGACTTCGGCGCCGTAGCGCAGGCCCTCGGCGAAGGAGGATGCGCCGACGGGCAGGATCATGAATTCCTGGAAGTCGATCGGATTGTCGGCATGCACCCCGCCATTGATGATGTTCATCATCGGCACCGGCAGGAGGCGGGCCGAGGTGCCGCCCACGTAACGATAGAGCGGCATGTCGAGCGAGTTCGCGGCCGCCTTGGCGCAGGCCAGCGACACGCCGAGGATGGCGTTGGCGCCCAGCCGACTCTTGTTCGGCGTACCGTCAAGGTCGATCATGATCTGGTCGATCTGCGCCTGCTGCTCGACATCGAGGCCGCTGAGGGCCTCGAAGATCTCGCCGTTGACGGCGCCGACCGCTTTAGTGACACCCTTGCCGAGATAGCGGGCCTTGTCGCCGTCGCGTAGCTCAACGGCCTCATGCGCGCCGGTCGAGGCGCCGGACGGCACGGCGGCGCGGCCGAGCGCGCCATCTTCCAGCACGACATCGACCTCGACGGTGGGATTGCCCCGGCTATCGAGGATTTCGCGGCCGATGATGTCAATGATGGCGGTCATGATGTGCACTTCCGTTCGTTGGAGCTGATCGGTTCGCCGCGGGTCTTACACGGGCCGCAAGCAAATGTGAACGCTTGAGGGTGGCACTTCGACTGACGCCTGAAGTCGCCAGGACTAAGCTCGATACACCGGGTCTGCGCGTGCATCCTCAATCCCAAGCAGTCGGGGTAACGCCATGAATCGCCGCCAGTTTCTTGCCTCCAGTACTGCCCTGTTCGCGGTCCGCCCAGGTTTGGCCCAGGAGGGCCCGTTCCGGACAAAATACTTCCCGATCAGCGCCGGTATGGGCCTGCACGATCTCACGCCCGCCCCCGACGGTTCGATCTGGTTCACGGCGCAGGGCAAGGGCCTGCTCGGCAGACTCGATCCCCGGGATGGCAGTTTCAAGACGGTCAGTCTCGGTCAGGGCGCCGCTCCGCATGGCGTGACCATTGGCCCCGATGGCGCGCCCTGGATCACCGAGGGCGGCCAGAACGCGATCGCGCGGGTCGACCCCGCCGATCTCAAGGTCACGCTGTTCCGCCTGCCGGAAAAGTTCGCGTCCGCCAATCTCAATACCGGCGTGTTCGACAAGAACGGCACCTATTGGTTCACCGGGCAATCCGGCTATTACGGCCGGCTGTCTCCGAAGACCGGGGAGATGAATGTGTTCAGGGCGCCGAAGGGGGTCGGCCCCTACGGCATCACGGTCACGCCCAAGGGCGATGTCTGGTACGCCTCCCTCGCCGGCAGCCATATCGCGAAGATCGACCGCGCAGGCGGCAATGCGACCGTGGTCGAGCCGCCAACCCCGAACCAGGGTTCACGCCGCGTCTGGTCGGATTCGAGGGGCCGGATCTGGGTCAGCGAGTGGAACAGTGGCCATGTCTCGGTGCCTGATCCCGCCGACGGCTCGTGGAAGACCTGGAAGCTGCCGGGCGAGCGTCCCCGCGCTTATGCCGTATACGTCGACGACAAGGACAAGGTCTGGCTGAGCGATTTCTCCGCCAACGCCATCGTGCGGTTCGATCCCGCCACTGAGACGTTCAACGTCTTCGCCAGCGACAAGACCAACGCCAATGTCCGCCAGCTCGACGGCCGTCCAGGCGAGGTTTGGGGATGCGAGTCCGGCAACGACCGCATTGTCATGATCCAGACGATTGCGGCCGGTTGACGAGGAGCCCGTTTGCGTCCATCCCGGCGTCCGAAACAGGATGCAAGGACGATGGCGAAAAAATCCCTCCAGCTCGGCCGTGCGGTCGAGTGGCCGCACACTCCGGAAGAGGCCCAGCTCGACCGCGTGCCCAATCCGCAAAAGGGCACCGACTATCTGGTGCGCTTCACCGTGCCGGAATTCACCTCGCTTTGCCCGGTCACCGGCCAGCCGGATTTCGCCCACCTGATGATCGACTACGCCCCCGGTGCATGGTTGCTGGAATCGAAGTCGCTCAAGCTCTACATCGCCAGCTTCCGCAATCACGGCGCCTTCCACGAGGATTGCACCGTGATGATCGGCAAACGCATCGCCTCGGAGATCAAGCCGAAATTCTTGCGCATCGGCGGCTACTGGTATCCGCGCGGCGGCATCCCGATCGACGTGTTCTGGCAGACCGGCCGCGTGCCGAAAGGCCTGTGGGTGCCTGAGCAAGGTGTCGCGCCCTACCGCGGGCGGGGCTAATACGCGCTCAGCAAATCGACCTTGGCGTTGGCAGCGACGAGCCGCCGCGCTTCGGCTGGGCCGAGCAAACGGTTCGACTGGGCGTCCACCGCGTCACACCTCGAGTTGCCCTGAATAAAAGCAATTCGTGTGCAATGTATACGACCGTCGCGGTGTCATGCTGAGGGACCGGGCCTAAGACATAGCTCGGTCAAGCTGGACCATCGAGAGAAACCGGCCTCGCGCGACAGCGACGAGGCCGCTCTCGCATCATGGTCTTAGCTCGCCAGGCGCTGCCTCAGGCTTTGGTAGAACGCCGTCTCGAAATTCATATAGCCGATGAAGGATGTCGGATCGCCGAAGGGCAGAATCTGGGTGGCCCAGAACCCGCCGACGCCATTCTGCCGATCGATCCAGTAGAACAGGTTGGCAAGACCGGCCCAGCCCAGCGCGCCGGCGGGACGTCCCGTCGGGGCTTCCTCGTCGTTGACCATGAAGCTCAACGCCCAGGATTTGGATTGGCCCGGAAAGAACTCCGCGTCATTGCACAACGACGGGATGACACCCGTGATCGGCGTCACCTTCCTGTCGCCCAGATGGTTCTTTTCCGCCATCCGGACAGTTTCAGGTTTCAGCACGCGGCCGTGCTCACCGGCCCCGTCATTCAACCACATGCGGATAAAACGCATGTAGTCGCCGACCGTGCCGTACAGGCCGTGGCCGCCCATATGGACTTCGGGCTTTGCCGGAAGCTCGAAATCCATCGGCGTCAGCGACCCGTCGGCGTTTCGCGCGTGGATGCCGGCCAGTTTCTGGCGCATCGCGTCGGTCAGCTCGAAGCTCATGTCCTTGATCCCGAGCGGTTCGAAGATGCGCGTCTTGAAGACTTCACCGAGTCGCTTGCCCGTGATGGCCTCAACGATCTGGCCGCACCAGTCGAGATTTGTCCCATAGTCCCAGCGCTCGCCAGGATCGAACAGCAGCGGGGTCATCAGGCAGGCCTTGGTCGCGGTGATCACGCTGGGCTGCCCCTTCTCCTGGGCCAGTCGATTATAGGTGTGATTGATGAAATCGTAGCTCAGGCCCGCCGTGTGGGTCATCAGCATGCGCGTGGTAATATCGCGCTTCGGTGCACGCAGGATCGGCTCGCCCGCCGCATCGAAGCCCTCGATCACCTGCAGCTTTCCGATCTCCTTCTCGTAGCGCTTCGCGGGCGCATCGAGATCGAGCCTGCCCTCCTCGACGAGTTGCAGAACGGCCGTGCCGGTAATCGCCTTGGTCGTGGAGAAAATGGCAAAGACACTGTCGGTGGTCATGGCCGCCGGCTGATCGAGACGGCGTTTGCCGGCAGCGCCTTCATAGATGTTACGCCGGCGGTCTGTCACCATTGCGACAACGCCGGGCACGCGCGGCGTGGATGTGACGACGCCGTCGAGAACGGCATCTGCCGTTGCGCCAAAATTCATGATCATGATCGTCCTTCCGTGCTGGATTGATTGGTTTGATCGATGCTCGCGTCGCGAGCGCTCATTGCATCGCGAAGCCCTCGTAACCATTCATCGCGACCTCGTCGCACTTTTGCCGATAGGCGCCGACGCCGCCGCAGTACGACAAGACACGGCGCGGCTTGCCTTCGACGTTCGAGCCGAGGTACCAGGAATTGGTTTTCGCGATCAGCGTCGCGTTCGCGATCTCGTCGTGATGGGCCACCCAACTGTCCTGGGCGTCCTTTGTCGGCTCGACCACCTTCAGATCGTTGCTGCGCATGTACTTGATGCAGTCATCGATCCATTCGACCTGCTGCTGCAGGCAGGTGGTCATGTTGCACAGCGCGGCCGACGGAGCGAGCGGAACGGCGGTCGTGAAAAGGTTGGGATAGCCGTGAACCTGCAGGCCCATAGTGGTGCGGATGTCCCTGCCCCACTCCTCGTTCAGCGATCGACCGCCGCGGCCCCTGATATCGATGCGCGTCAAGGCACCGGTGCCGGCGTCGAATCCGGTTGCAAGGATAATGATGTCCAACTCATGAACCGTACCATCAGCGGTCTGAATACCCGTGGGCGTCACGCGATCGATCGGATTGCTCTTGACGCTGACGATCTCGACGTTGGGACGATGGAAGACCTCGAGGAAGTTCTGCTCCAGCGGTACACGGTGCGTTCCGAACCCATAGTCGGCGGGAATCAACGCATCGCACAGTTTCGGGTCTCCGAGCCGCTCGCGCATCTTGCCGCGCACGAATTCGGAGATCTCGGCATTGACATCCGGGTCGAAGAACAGCTCGGCGAACGAGGATATCCATAGCTTCAGGGAACCGTCATTCCAGCAAGCCTCGATCACCGCGCGGCGGCGCTCCGGCGTGAGGTCTGCCCAGGCGTGCTCGAAATCGTATTCAAAGCCGGTGAAAGTGCGCGGCAGGCGTTCCGTCAGCGACTTGAACCTCGACTTGTAGTCCTCGACATCCGCAGCTCCAAATTTCGGATTCTTCATCGGGATGATGTATTGAGGCGTGCGGATGAACACCTTGAGATGGCCGACATCGCCCCCGATCGTCTGGATGACCTGGATGCCGGTCGCACCGTTGCCGATGATCCCGACGCGTTTGCCCGCGAGGTCGACAGGCTGCTTCGGCCAGCGCGCCGTATGGAACAACTGCCCCTTGAAGGTCTCCTGCCCCGGAAATGAGACGTAGGGAGCCGACAGCATGCCGCAGCAGGTGACCAGAAACTGGGTGTCGATCACGTCGCCTCGATCGGTCGTGACCAGCCAGCGCTGCGTGGCCTCGTTGAAATGCGCGCTCTTGACCGTCGTGCTGAACTGGATGTCCTTGCGCAGATCTAGACGGTCGGCGACGTAGTTCATCCAGCGTTCGATTTCGGGCTGGCCCGGAAACTTCTCGCTCCAGCTCCAACCCTTGTAGAGTTCCTCGGAGAAAAGATACTGATAGATGTAGGCCTCGGAGTCGAAGCGCGCGCCGGGATATCGATTCCAATACCAGGTGCCGCCGACGCCTGACGCGGCGTCGATCCCCCTGACGCTCAACCCCTGCTCGCGCAGACGATAGAGTTGATAGAGCCCGGCGACGCCGGCTCCGATAACCACGGCATCGAACCTCGCTGTTGCCTGCGAACCGTTGCTTCCATTGGATTTGGTCAGGGCTTCCGCCATTTTTCCTCCTCGGTGATTTTTGAGTGCGCACGACCTTTCCCACCCGTCATGCGATCGGATGGTGGTGCAGCGCGTCATTGTTGATCCCGCCCGTGCGGGATGGGGAAAGCTATGAGTGTTCGGGCGGCTGGAGCTTGAACGAAACGGACAATTCTTTGAACGAAGCAGCACGCTCCCTTGCCGGTACGGTGGTTCGGCAAGACGGCTCGCTTGGCAAATGGCAAAACCGGCTTATGCTCGTCTCCGCCGTTCGGCCAATGAGAAGCAGAAGCGGTCAACCGCGCCGTAGAACACAGGGAAGGAGTCTCGCGCGATGGGCCAATTCATCACGGTCGAGGAGCTGCCACGCTACGCTCCCGGCCAATTGATGCTGGACAGCTCCGCGGTGGGCAAGACTGACTTTCGGTTGCGCGTCTTCCGCTATGCGCCGTCCGACATCTGGGTGCCGCCTTCCGAGAATTTCCTGATCGTCGTCTATCGCGAAGGCGCAACGTCGATGAACCGCCGTGTGACCGGCAGCTGGAAGCAGGATCACGTCGGACGTGGCGTCACAACCCTGCTGACACGTGCGGAGCCTTCGAGCTGGCGCTGGAGCAATGACCTCGAGGTCAGCCATTTCTACATCTCGCCGAGCCTGATGACGAAGACCGCGAGCGAGGCATTCGACCGCGACTCAGGAAGCGTCGAGCTCCACGATCTGCTCAGGATCGAAGATCCGGTGCTGACCTGGATCGGCGACCGGATGGTGCAGGAAGTGTCCGAAGGCGGTCCGGGCGGCCGGCTCTGCTACGATGCGCTGGCACTTCAGGCGAGTGTGCACATCTTGCGAAGATATGCCTCCGTGGAATTCAAGCTGCCCTGTCCGCAGGGGCGCTTCAGGCCGGCGCATGCCAGGCTGATCGAGGACTATGTCGAACAAAACATCTCCAGGAACATTACGCTCGAGGAGCTGGCCAATATCTGCAACTGCTCGCCGGTGCAGTTCGCGCGCAAGTTCCAGGTGCACTATGGCATGCGGCCGCATGCCTACGTCCTGAGCCGCAAGGTGGAGCGCGCCCGCCAACATCTGCGCAAGGATCGGCTCGCCCTGAAGGAAATTGCGCTCTTGAGCGGATTTTCCGATCAAAGCCATCTCAATCGGATTTTCCGGAGACACATGAACGTCACGCCGGCCGAGTATCGCAAGAGCTGCGTGAGCTAGTCCTCCTTCACCGAGTCCTGCGATCCAGCCGGACATGCATCGTGTCGCCGTCCGTCAGACCAGCGCATCGGACGGTGCCCGCTGCCTGAGCAGCCCCGCGCAGACCAGGCCCAGCACGACCATGATTGCGGCGCTCACGAGCAGCGTCGGCACCTTGCCGCCATGCTGGAGACCAAGGCCATAGGCGATTGGCCCCACGGTCTGCCCCATGAAGAAGAAGAAGGAATGCAGCGACATCGCCGTCGCCCGCGCCCCGATCGACAGTTCGCTGGCGAAGACCTGGAGACAGCCATGGGCGATGTAGAAGCCCCAGCCCATCACGACCAGATTCAGCGCCTGCACCTCCCAGCGAGGCCCGAAGGCGACCGCGACGAGCTGCGAGGCCACCAGCGTCATCCCTGCGATCATCATGCCCTTGACGCCGAGCCACGGCAGCAGCCGCGACACTGTCAGCGTGTAGAACAGGCCGCCGACGGCAAAGCCCGCGATGACCAGGCCGGCGATCGAGAGCGAGGTCTGGCCGAGCTCGAACAGGAACGAGGCGATGTAGGGAAACAGGCCGAGCACGCAGCAGCCTTCGATGAACACCGCCGAATAGCAGACATAGGCGTTCGGATTGGTGAAGATGGTGCGATAGCCGGCCTTCAGTGCCGACAGGCTCGTCTTCGGCGGATGCTTGACCCTGGCGCCGCGAAAGCCGGCGGCGACCGCGATCGAGGCCACGATCACGAGCCCGCCGAGCACCGCGAGCACGCCGCGCCACCCGAGAAAGTCGCCGATCAGGCCGGAGGCCGAGGCGCCGAGCAGATTGCCGGTCATGGCGCCGGCAAGCGTCCGGCTGATCGCGACCTGCCGCTTCTCGGGCCCGACCAGGTCGCTGGTGAGGCTAAGCGCCACCGGGAACACCCCGCCCGATCCGATACCGGCGAGAATGCGGGTTGCAAACAGGACCGAGAACGAGGTCGAGAATGCACCCAGGATGTTGGCGAGGCCGAGCAGCGCGAGGCAGCCGATCATCAGCCGCGTCTTGCCGAACAGATCCGCGGCAGCGCCGATGATCGGCTGGATGATCGAGAAGGTGAAGGCGAACACCGCGGCAAAGCCCGCGGCAGTCGTGATGCTGACGCCAAAATCCTCGGCGACGTGCGGCAGCACCGGATCGAGCGCGCGCGCCGACAAGGCAGCGGCAAAACTTGCGCCTGATATAACGTAGAGCGCCGTCGGCAAGCCGTGATCGTGCGGCCGCGCCTCGCCTTGCTGCATCAGCGCGGGTTCTTTGCCAGCGCGTCGAACGCCATCAGCCTGGCGATCAGCCCCTCGAACTCGCGCAACGGCACCATGTTGGGGCCGTCCGAGGGCGCGCGGTCGGGATCGGGATGGGTCTCGATGAAGACGCCCGCGACGCCGACTGCGACCGCGGCGCGTGCGAGCACCGGGACGAACTCGCGCTCGCCGCCCGAGGAGGTCCCCTTCCCGCCCGGCTGCTGCACCGAATGGGTGGCATCGAAGATGATGGGCGCGCCGGTGGTGCGCGCCAGGATCGGCAGCGCGCGCATGTCGGAGACCAGTGTGTTGTAGCCGAACGATGCCCCCCGCTCGGTGACGAGCACGTTAGGATTGTCAGCGCTGGTGATCTTCGCGACCACGTTCGCCATATCCCACGGCGCCAGGAACTGCCCCTTCTTGACGTTGACGACCTTGCCAGTCGCGGCCGCGGCAAGCAGCAGATCAGTCTGCCGGCACAGGAAGGCGGGTATCTGCAGGACGTCCACGGCCTGCTCCACCTCGGCGCATTGCGTGGCCTCGTGCACGTCGGTCAGGACGGGCAGGCCCAACGAGGCCCGGATCTCGGCGAAGATCGGCAGCGACTGCGCAAGGCCTAACCCGCGCGCCGCCGAAGCGCTGGTGCGGTTGGCCTTGTCGAACGAGGTCTTGTAGACAAGGCCGATGTTCAGCCGCGCCGCGATCTCCTTCAGCGCGGAGGCAACCTCCAGCGCATGCTGGCGGCTTTCGAGCTGGCAGGGTCCCGCAATGATCGAGATCGGCAGATCATTGCCGAATCTGACCGTGCCAATGGTGACGACCGGCGCCGCGGAATGCGAAGAGCTCAAGGCAAATCCCTCGTTTTGCCGCGACCATAGCCGCCACGAAGGTCGGATCAACCCTATTCGGTCCGGACCATCCGAATATCAGGGTTGCGCCGGGCCTGCCGGCGCCACCCTTACAGCGGCAGGTTCCTACTTCACCGCCGAGAAGGCGGTCGGCGTCAGGATCTGGCTGACGATATTGCCGACGATCTGGCCGTCCGCTTCACTCTCGGCGCGCGCTTTGATCCAGTCCGGATCGGTCATGAACTTGCCCCACTTCGTCTCGCGCTCGGCAAGCGACTCCCAGGCCAGGAAATAGGTCAGCTCCTGGTTGGATTCGCCGATCAGCGTGGTGAAGAAGCCGGCCTGCTTGATGCCGTGCTTCTCCCAGATCTTCAGCGTGGCGGTCTCGAACCGCTTCAAGAGCGCGGGCAGGCGGCCGGGCACGCAGCGATAGACGCGCATTTCGTAGATCATTCATGGTCCTCCCTGAACAGGTCCGGCGGTTATAGCGGCTGGTCCCGACGGTGTCTTGAGCCCCGCCGGGCCGCCCCATGTGGCGTTCTGCGCATGGCTTGAGCTCACCGCTGCGCCAGACTCCCGCAATGCTGCCGCAATGATCGGGCCGCTAGAAAGGCTCGGTTGGGGTTCAGGTGCCTGTCACATGCGGATTTTGCTGGTCGAGGATGAAGCGGAAATGGCCTGCGCGCTGGCCTCGGCGCTGAAGCGCTACGACATGGTGGTGGACCATGCCCCGACGCTGGCCGAGGCGGAAGAGGCCATTTCGGCCGACGTCCATGCCGCCGTCCTGCTCGACCGCCAGCTTCCCGACGGCGATGGCCTCGCTTTGATCCCCAAGCTCCGCGCGCGCGCCGATGGCGTGCCGATCATCGTCCTGACCGCGCGCGGCGAGCTCGCCGACCGCATCGCCGGGCTCGACGGCGGTGCCGACGATTATCTGGCCAAGCCGTTTGCGGTCGAGGAGCTGCTCGCGCGGCTGCGCGCCGTGCTGCGGCGGCCGGCTGGCCTCTCTCCCGACGTCGTCCGTGCCGGCCGGCTCGCCTTCGACCTCAGTCATCGCGAGGCCAGCATCGACGGCACCCCGTTCGAGCTGCCCCGCCGCGAGCTGCTGGTGCTCGAAACATTGGTCCGCCGCATCGGCCGGACCGTGCTGCGTTCGGCACTGGAAGAGGCGGTCTACAATTTCGACGACGAGATTCAGTCCAATGCGCTCGACACGCACGTCTCGCGGCTGCGGCGAAAGCTCGCGGACGCCGACGCAGGCATCGAGATCCACGGCATCCGCGGCGTCGGCTATCTCCTCAAGAAGCTGCCAGCCTGAAGAAGCCGATATGAGCAAACACGACGATCCCTATTGCCTGCGCTCGCGGCTGAGCTGGCGCCTGCTCTGGCTGCAGGCCGCGATCCTGGTCGCGCTGGTTGCCGTCGTCCTCGCCGGGCTTTGCGCCTCCGGCTTCGTGCTCGCCGAGCGCGACGAAGACCGCGTCATCGATGTCGTCCGGCGCGCGCTCACGCGCGACGCACAAGGCGCCTTGAGCTTGCGGCCGACGGCCGAGCTGCAGCAATTGCGCAGCGAGACGCCAGACCTCTGGTTCCTCGTGCGCGACCGGCAGGGTCGTTTCCTGAGCGAAGGCACCGTGCCGGCCGAATTCGCCGCGATCGGCAGCGGCCTCGACCAGATCAGCCAGGCGCGGCTCGGCTGGCAGATGTTCGAGGACGATCCGCGCAAGCCGGCGGCGCGGATGAAGCGGGTCGACACCGATGCGGGCAATGTCCAGGTCATCACCGCGACACAAGGACGCCTGACCGGCGCCAAGGCACTGTTCACGACATCCCTTGCATTCCTCGGCATTGCCCTCCCCGGCTTGCTGCTGATGGGAACAGCGACATTCATTGCCACGCCAATGATCGTGCGGCGCGCGTTCAGAGGGCTCGATAGCGCGGCGGACGAGGCCCGGCGCATCGATATTCATCAGCGTGGCGCGCGGCTGCCGGTGGAGGGTATTCCACTGGAGGTCATGCCGCTGGTGACCGCAATCAACGACGCGCTGGCGCGGCTCGACCAAGGCTATGCCCGCCACAAGCGCTTCGTTGCGGATGCCGCCCACGAGCTGCGCACGCCCATCGCCATCCTGAACACGCGGCTGGAGTCGCTCAGCCCCGGGCCGGACAAGGCCCGCCTGCTGGAGGATGCAGCGCGGCTGGCGACGCTTGCCGAGCAATTGCTCGATATCCAGCGGCTCGATCGCTGCGGCCATCCGTTCGCGCGCGTCAATCTCGCCGCCGTTGCGCAAAGCGTCGCCGCCGACCTCGCTCCCCTGGCGATTGCCGCTGGCTACGCGCTTGCCCTCGATGCGCCGGAGACACCGGTCGAGACGATCGGCGATACGGCTGCGCTCGAGCGCGCGCTGACCAACCTCGTGCAGAATGCGATCCAGCACGGCCCGCGCCGCGGCACGATCGGGATTCGCGTCGACAGACCAGCGAGCATCGAGGTCACGGATGAAGGCACCGGTATTCCCGCCGATCAGCGCGAGCAGATCTTCGAGCCGTTCTATCGGCTGACGCCGCTCGATCGCGGTGCCGGCCTCGGCCTCAACATGGTCCGCGAGATCGTGCAGCTGCATGGCGGTCACGTCTCGGTGACGGACGGGCCCCACGGCGGCGCCTGTTTCCGGATGACGCTGCCGGACGTGCGGCAGAGCTGATTCAATTCACATTTGCGCCCCATCGCGCAATGCCGGCGCAATGCGCTACCGCGACACTGCATCGGTCGCACCTCGCTTGAGGTGCAAATCAAGATGCTGGAGTGCGCATGCCCAACGATTTCCTCTCCTTTTTCCTGTCCTGGATGTCGTCCCCGCGTCGGGTCGGCGCGATCGCCCCATCGGGTGCGGCGCTCGCCGATCTCATCACGCGCGAGATCAGCGCGACGACGGGACCGATTCTCGAGCTCGGTCCCGGCACCGGCGCGTTCACCTACAAGCTGCTCAAACGCGGCGTCCGGCCGCAAGATCTCACGCTGATCGAATACGGCTCCGACTTCATGAAGGTCCTGCAGATGCGCTTTCCCGGATCGCGTGTGCTGTGGATGGACGCGGCACGGCTTGCGACCGAGCGCCTCTATGACGGCGCCCCCGTCGGCGCGGTCGTGAGCGGCCTGCCGCTGCTCAACATGTCCAGGCGCAAGGTGATGGCGATCCTCAACGGCGCATTCAGCTATGTCCGCCCTGGCGGCGCCTTCTACCAGTTCACCTACGGCATGAGCTGCCCGGTGCCGCGGCCGGTGCTCGACCGGCTCGGCTTGCGCGCAAAGCTCGTGGATCGCGCTCTGCTGAACGTGCCGCCCGCCGCGGTCTACAGGCTGACGCGGCGGCCCCAGATGAAGTTGATCGCGGGATCGCTGGCGCCTCAACCATCAGCGCGGGTCGCGCCGGCGCCGATGCAGCACGCGCGCGACTACTCCGCCGCGCGCTGAGCCATTAAAGCGCGATGCGACCAGGATGAAACGTCATCGCGCTTTGGGTTGTTGTTTAAGCATGATCTTTTCGGAAACCGCTGCGCACTTTTCCGGATCATGCTCTAGACGAGCCGGCTCTGCTTCGCCGCCGCTGCGATGAACGAGGCGAACAGCGGATGCGGCTCGAAGGGACGCGACTTCAGCTCGGGGTGGAACTGGACGCCGATGAACCAAGGGTGATCCTCGTACTCGACGATCTCGGGCAGCACGCCGTCGGGCGAGAGTCCTGAGAATTTCAGCCCGTGCTGCTCGAGGCGATCCTTGTAGGCGGTGTTGACCTCGTAGCGATGGCGGTGACGCTCGGAGATCTCGGTGGCGCCGCCATAGACCTCGGAGACACGGCTGCCGCGGTTGAGCGCAGCGGGATACGCGCCAAGGCGCATCGTGCCGCCGAGATCGCCGGCCTGCGAGCGCTTCTCGAGCTCGTTGCCGCGCAGCCATTCCGTCATCAGGCCGACCAGCGGCTCCTTGGTGGGACCGAACTCGGTGGAATTGGCTTCCTCGATGCCGACGAGGTTACGCGCGGCCTCGATCACCGCCATCTGCATGCCAAAGCAGATGCCGAAATACGGCACGTCGCGCTCGCGCGCGAACTGAGCCGCCTTGATCTTGCCTTCCGCGCCGCGCTGGCCGAATCCGCCGGGCACCAGGATGCCGTTGACGTGCTCGAGGAACGGCGCCGGATCTTCCTTCTCGAAGATCTCGCTCTCGATCCAGTCGAGATTGACCTTGACCTTGTTGGCGATGCCGCCGTGCGAGAGCGCCTCGATCAGCGACTTATACGCATCCTTCATGCCGGTGTACTTGCCGACGATGGCGATGGTGACGTTGCCTTCGGGGTTGCGGATGCGCTCGTTGATCTGCTGCCAGCTCTGCAGCGCCGGCGGAATCCGCGAGCCGATGCCGAAGGCGGCGAGCACTTCGTCGTCGAGGCCTGCATTGTGGTAGGCCTCGGGCACCGCGTAGATGTTGTCGACGTCGCGCGCCTCGATCACGGCGCTTTCGCGCACGTTGCAGAACAGCCCGAGCTTGCGCCGCTCCTCCTTCGGGATCTCGCGGTCGGTGCGGCAGAGCAGGATGTCCGGCTGGATGCCGATCGAGCGCAGCTCTTTCACCGAGTGCTGCGTCGGCTTGGTCTTCAATTCGCCGGCGCTGGGAATGTAGGGCAGCAGGGTCAGATGGATGTAGACGGCGTGATCGCGCGGCAGCTCGTTCTTGAGCTGGCGGATCGCTTCGAAGAACGGCAGGCCTTCGATGTCGCCGACAGTGCCGCCGATCTCGACCAGCACGAAATCGTAGTCGTCATTGCCGTCGAGGACGAATTCCTTGATGGCGTTGGTGACGTGCGGGACGACCTGGATGGTCGCGCCGAGATAATCGCCGCGGCGCTCCTTGGAGATGATGTCCTGGTAGATGCGCCCGGTCGTGATGTTGTCGGCCTTGGTCGCAGGCCGACCCGTGAAGCGCTCGTAGTGACCGAGATCGAGATCGGTCTCCGCGCCGTCATCGGTCACGAACACTTCGCCGTGCTGATACGGCGACATCGTTCCGGGATCGAGATTGAGATAGGGGTCGAGCTTGCGGAGGCGGACCTTGTAGCCCCGGGCTTGCAACAGCGCACCGAGTGCCGCTGAAGCCAGACCCTTGCCGAGCGAGGAAACCACGCCGCCGGTGATGAATATGTACCGCGCCATGGGACTTAACCTCTAATCCCTCGAATTCGATTCGCCAAAGCGATTCGTCTTCCGCCCCAAAGATTTTGCGGGCCTGTGGGTGAGCCAAAACTAAGAGTGGTGACAGTGCCTTGATGGGGATTGTTGATGCAGGACGGTAGAAGCCGCCCTGCATGGCCCCCCTGCTTTATTGCGAACGCGGCACCTGCGGGCCTGCCGGCGCCTGGTTCTGCTGCTGCTCGTCGGCCTTCTTCAGGGAATCCAGGATGCCGCCCGAGGTCGGCGGCGCGACCGGCGATCCGCCGGCCGGCTGGGTCTGCGACGGCTGGCCGATGATCGAGGACGGCTTGCGATCGTAACCTGCGTACCAGGACAGGAACAGGCTGGTGAGGAAGAAGCCCACGGCCAGGATCGCAGTGGTCCGCGTCAACAGATTCGCCGTGCCGCGGCTCGACATGAAGCCCGCGCCTCCTCCCATGCCGAGGCCGCCGCCTTCCGACTTCTGGAGCAGGACGGCGCCGATCATGACGGCAACGATCATGAGGTGGATGACGATGACAACGGTCTGCATAGTATCCTTCCGTCACAAGCGGGCGGCGCCTGACGGCGGCCGATCGCGCTTCGCGGGTTTTCCTGAAGTTGCGCGGTGTTACACGATCAGAGGGGGTATTGCCACCCCCGATCGGTCCCGAACCAAAGCTTCGGGTCAGCCGGGGGCAGCCCTTAATTAGGGCAGCCTTTGGCGATCGCAAGGAAATCGGTCGCCTTCAGGCTGGCGCCGCCGACCAGCGCGCCATTGACGTTCTTGACCGCCATCAGCTCGGCCGCATTCGAGGGCTTGACCGAGCCGCCGTAGAGGATCCGCATCCTGGCACCTTCGGCCTTGAACCTGACGGTCAGGACCTCCCGGATAAACCCATGAATCTGCTCGACATCCTTGGCAGTCGGGGTCAGGCCGGTGCCGATCGCCCAGACCGGCTCATAGGCCACGATCAGGTTGGCGGCGGTCGAGCCATCTGGCAACGAGCCGGCGAGCTGGCCGCGCAGGATGTCCAGGGTCTGGCCGGCGTCGCGCTGGGTTTGCGTTTCCCCGACGCAGACGATCGCGGTCGTCCCGGCCCGCCAGGCGGCTTCAGCCTTCTGGCGGATCAGGGCATCGCCCTCGCCGTGGTCGGCGCGGCGCTCGGAATGGCCGACGATGATGGCCGTTGCGCCCGCATCCGCCAGCATTTCGGCGGAGATATCGCCGGTGTGGGCACCGGATGCCTTGGGATGGCAATCCTGGGCCCCGACCGCGACTTTCTTGCCGCGCGCCTTGTCGGCAAAGGCTGCGACCAGGGTCGCCGGTGGGCAGACCAGCAGATCGGCCCTGGCCGCCACATCTGCCGCGCCGCTGAGCATGGCGTCGAATTCGGCAGCCTGGGCCTTCAGGCCGTTCATTTTCCAATTGCCGGCGATCAGGGGGCGGATGGCGTCGGTCATGTCCATTTCCAGCAAAATGAGGTTTGCGCATGCGCTAGCAGAGGACCTGCTGCAGTTCCAGATTCTTGTTTTGACGCGTTTTCTGACGCGAACCGGGGCCACTTCGCTGGAAAACGCTTTGGGGCGTTCAACCGCAGCTTCAAGCAGTCCCCTGACCTGAGGTTGCGGGGGGAAAGCCGCCACT
The DNA here is from genome assembly GCF_045571495.1 of Bradyrhizobium centrosematis. Classification (NCBI taxonomy): domain Bacteria; kingdom Pseudomonadati; phylum Pseudomonadota; class Alphaproteobacteria; order Hyphomicrobiales; family Nitrobacteraceae; genus Bradyrhizobium; species Bradyrhizobium centrosematis. The sequence goes on along the minus strand of NZ_CP120703.1, from coordinate 3,691,090 downwards.
TTATGATGATCTATCAATTTGGTGACGCGCTTTTGCGGAATCTGCATTAAGACGCGCTCCCGTTCCCCTCCTGACCAAACAAGTTGGACCAAATGCTTCGAGGAATGCGCAAGGCCTCATCAAACTGGCTCGGCAAGACCATTATGGCCGTGGTGATGGGCGTGTTGATCATCAGTTTCGGCATTTGGGGGATCGCCGACATCTTTCGCGGCTTCGGGCAGTCCACGGTGGCCAAGGTCGGCCGCACCGAGATCTCGCTGAACGAGTTCCGCCAGATCTACACCGACCGCCTGCAGCAGATCAGCCGCCAGTTCGGCCGTCCGCTGACACCCGACCAGGCGCGCGCCTTTGGTCTCGACCGGCAGGTGCTGCAGCAGACCATCGCGGAAGCCGCGCTCGACGAAGAGGCACGCCGGCTCGGGCTCGGCCAGTCCGACGAGCAGATCCGCCAGGTCATCATGAACGACCCCAACTTCAAGGGCGTCGGCGGCAATTTCGACGCGAACCGCTTCCAGGCTGTGATCCGCAATTTCGGCTATACCGAGCAGCGCTACGTCGCCGAGCAGCGCAAGGTCTCGCTGCGCCGGCAGATCACCGGCACGATCGGGGCGGGTCTCGAGCCGCCGAAGGCCATGATCGATGCGCTGACGCGCTATCAGAACGAGCAGCGCTCTATCGAGTTCGTCAGGCTCGACGCCGCCCAGGCAGGCCAGATCGACCCGCCCTCGCCCGAGGCGCTGGCGGCCTATTTCGAAGATCACAAGGTCCAGTTCCGCGCGCCCGAATATCGCAAGATCGCCTTCGTGGTGGTCTCGCCGGAAGAGATCGGCAAGTGGAGCGAGGTGTCGGACGAGGACGCCAAGAAGGTGTTCGAGCAGCGCAAGGACCGGCTCGGCACGCCCGAGAAGCGTCAGATCCAGCAGATCGTATTTCCCAACGCTGCCGAGGCCCAGGCTGCACGGGAACGTCTCGTTGGCGGCATGTCGTTCGAGGACCTCGGCAAGGAGCGCGGGCTGAGCACCTCCGACGTCGATCTTGGGCTCGTGACCAAATCCGCGCTCGCCCCCGCGGTGGGCGATGCGGCCTTCGCGCTTCCCGCCGGCGAGATCAGCCAGCCGATCCAGGGGCCGCTCGGCACGTCGATCGTCAAGGTCGACAAGATCGAGCCGGGCAAGGAGGCGGATTACGCCAGCCTTGCCGGCGACCTCAAGCGCGAGATCGCGACCGAGCGCGCGCGCGTCAAGGTCAACGAGCTCCGCGACAAGATGGAGGACGAGCGCGGCGGCGGCTCCAGCGTGATCGACGCGGCGCAGAAGCTCGGCCTCACCGCCGTGACCATCGATGCCGTCGATCGTTCCGGCCGGGCCCCGAACGGCCAGCCAGTCACCAACATCCCGCAGGGGCTCGACGTGGTGTCGCAGGCTTTCAACACCGATGTCGGCGTCGACAACGACTCGATCTCGTTCAAGGGCGGCTATGTCTGGTACGATGTGCTCGCCATCACGCCCTCGCGCGACCGCAATCTCGACGAGGTCCGCGATCAGGTCGAGGCGCGTTGGCGCCAGGACCAGATCGCGACCAAGTTGAAGGCCAAGGCGACCGAGATGGTGCAGAAGCTCGAAGCGGGCGGCAAGCTCGCCGATGAAGCCGCGGCGATCGGCGCCAAGGTCGAGACCGCTACCGGCTTCAAGCGCGATGATACGCCCGCCAGTGTGCCCGCAGCCGTCGTTGCCGCCGCCTTCCGCGCCGCCAAGGACGGTGTCGGACAGACGCCGGTGACCGGCGGCGCCGAGGTGATCGTCTTCCGCGTCACCGACATCGTCGATCCCGCGGTCGACGCCGCTTCCGACGCGGTCAAGAAGCTGAAGGACAGCCTCGACCGTGCCCAGACCGAGGAGCAGGTCGCGTCCTACGTCAACAAGCTTGAAACCGACATCGGGACCACCATTAATCAGGCCGCCTTCGCGCAGGTGACCGGCGCGAACCAGTGAGTTGAAAGCACGCGATGGACGACCTGAAATCGATCATTGGAAAAGTGGCGACCGGCGCCAGCCTGTCGCGTGACGAAGCCGCCTCCGCCTTCGACGCCATGATGAGCGGCGAGGCCACGCCCTCGCAGATGGGGGGCCTGTTGATGGCGCTCAGGGTGCGCGGCGAGACCGTGGAGGAGATCACCGGCGCCGTTGCGGCGATGCGCTCCAAGATGCTGACCGTGACGGCACCGCCTGATGCCGTCGACATCGTCGGCACCGGCGGCGACGGCTCCGGCTCGGTCAACGTCTCGACCTGCGCCTCGTTCATCGTCTCCGGCGCCGGCGTGCCGGTGGCCAAGCACGGCAACCGCGCACTTTCGTCGCGTTCGGGCGCGGCCGACGTGCTGGCCTCGCTCGGAGTGAAGATCGACCTCAGGCCCGAACAGGTCGGCCGCTGCGTGCGTGAATGCGGCATCGGCTTCATGTTCGCCCCTGCCCACCATCCCGCCATGAAGAACGTCGGTCCGACCCGGGTCGAGCTTGCGACGCGCACGATCTTCAACCTGCTCGGTCCCTTGTCCAACCCCGCCGGCGTGAAGCGGCAGATGGTCGGCGTGTTCTCCCGGCAATGGGTGCAGCCGCTGGCGCAGGTGCTGAAGAACCTCGGCTCCGAATCCGCCTGGGTCGTGCACGGCTCCGATGGTCTCGATGAAATCACCCTCACCGGCCCGACCTTCGTCTCCGCGCTCCACAATGGCGAGATCCGCAATTTCGAGGTGACGCCGGAGGACGCCGGCCTGTCGCGCTGCGAGGCCGGCGCACTGAGGGGCGGCGATGCCGAGGCCAACGCGATCGCACTGCAAAGCGTGCTCGACGGCAAGCCGAGCGCCTACCGCGACGTCGCCCTGGTGAATGCCGCGGCCGCGCTGGTGGTGGCCGGACGCGCCAAGGACCTCAAGGAAGGCGTCGCGCTCGGCGTGAAGTCGATCGACAGCGGCGCAGCCAATGCGAAGCTGAAGCACCTCATCGCGATCTCGAACGGCTGAGCCCGGCATGTCGGACATCCTGACCAAGATCGAAGCCTACAAGCGCGAGGAGATCGCTGCCGCCAAGCGCGCGCAGCCGCTCTCGGCCGTCGAGGCGACAGCCAAGGCGCAAGCCGCGCCGCGCGGCTTCGTGCGCGCGATCCGGGCCAAGCACGCCAAGGGCGATTTCGCTCTGATCGCGGAGGTGAAGAAAGCCTCGCCGTCGAAGGGGCTGATCCGTGCCGATTTCGATCCGCCCCGGCTTGCCAAGGCCTATGAGGCGGGCGGCGCAGCCTGCCTGTCGGTGCTGACCGACACGCCCTCGTTCCAGGGCCATCTCGACTTCTTGGTGGCGGCGCGCGCGGCGACGTCCCTGCCGGTGCTGCGCAAGGATTTCATGTTTGACACCTATCAGGTGGCCGAGGCCCGCGCGCACGGTGCCGATTGCATCCTGATCATCATGGCGGCACTCGACGACGCCACGGCAAGAGACCTCGAAGACGCCGCGACTGCCTACGGCATGGACGTGCTGATCGAGATCCATGACCGCGCCGAGCTTGACCGGGCGCTGAAACTTCGCTCGCCGATGATCGGGGTCAACAACCGCAATCTTCGGACCTTCGAAACCACGCTCGCGACCAGCGAGGGCTTGGCGCCGCTGATCCCTTCGGACCGGCTGATGGTCGGCGAGAGCGGCATCTTCACGCCCGCCGATCTCGCCCGGCTCGAGCGCGTCGGCATGTCGACCTTCCTGGTCGGCGAGAGCCTGATGCGGCAGGCCGACGTCACGGCGGCGACGCGTACGCTGCTTGCGCGAGAGACGGCCGCGCGCGCGGCCGGTACGCGCTAACATGGCGCGCAAGGCTGCTGCGACCAGGCCGAAGGCCAAGCCCTTGAAAACCGGGGCCGGCCCCGCCCTCACCCATATCGGTGCCTCCGGCGAGGCCCGAATGGTCGACGTGTCGGACAAGCCGGCCACCGAGCGGCTCGCGGTAGCGGAAGGCCGCGTCGTCATGACCAGGGCGACGCTCGACCTGATCGTGTCCGGCAACGCGAAGAAAGGCGACGTGCTCGGCACTGCCCGCATCGCCGGCATCATGGCCGCCAAGCGCACCTCGGAGCTGATCCCGCTCTGTCATCCGCTCGCGCTGTCGAAGGTCATTGTCGACATCGAGCCTGACGCAAAGCTGCCGGGCTGCGTGGTACGGGCGAGCGTGAAAGTGACGGGACCGACCGGCGTCGAGATGGAGGCACTCACCGCGGTGTCTGTCGCCTGCCTCACCATCTACGACATGATCAAGGCGGTCGAGCGCGGCGTGCGGATCGAAGGCATCCACCTGGTCGAGAAGCTCGGCGGCAAGTCCGGCCATTACCGCGCCTGACGCGCTCATTTCGGCGACCCACCCCTTGCATCGTGCGCATCGATTGCTTTTCCGCGCGACCATTCATGCTCCGTTAACCGCGCTTCCTAACTTCGCCTCCACACCGTTCCCGTAAACCAACGGATGTTTTCGGGGCCAAGAATTGATCCTGACGTGTGCACGGCAATGATCCAGCATGATGACGAGATTCGGCAGTCGCCTCTTTGACCAAGCCTTCGTGCGCGGCGGGCCGATCCGCTGGCTGGTGATGGGCGGCACGCTGCTGATCGCGGCTATCGCGATAGGCTCCGTGCTGATGGCGCAGAATTTCCGCGAACGGGCGCTGCGCAACTCCAGCCGCGAGCTGGAAAACACCGTGCTGATGCTCGCCCATCATTTCGACCAGCAATTGCAGGATTTCGCAGTCATCCAGCGAGACTTCGTCGATCACGCGCGTTCGATCGGCATCGCCAGCGCTGCAGACCTCCGCGCTCGCCTCTCTGGTCGGGACATCCACCAGATGCTTCGATCGAAGATCGAGGCGCTGCCTTATATCGGCGGCGTCAACATCATCGATGCCGAAGGCAATCTGATCAATTCGTCGACGGCTTGGCCGGTACCCAAGGTCAACATGGCCGACCGCGCCTATTTTCGCACCTTCAAGTACGATCCCAATTCGCCCGATGTCCTGATCGAGCCGTTGCACAGCCGGATCTCCGGCGCATGGACCATCCTGGTGGCCCGGAGGATCGTCGGGCCCAATGGCGAGTTCCTGGGCGTCGTCGGACGCGGCATCGAGCCCGCCAATTTCGAGAAGTTCTTCGCATCCGTGGTGCTCGGCGAAGGCGCGACGATCTCGATGCTGCATCGCGACGGCACGCTGCTCGCCCGTTATCCGCACGCCAGCGAATTGATGGGACGGAACTTCAAGACTGGCCCATTCGAGCAGCAGAGGGTTTTCGGCCTCGATCACTTCGCCGGCCGGTTCACGAGCCCCGTCGACGGCGAGGACCGACTGATCTCCTCGCGCGCGCTGCCCCATTTCCCGATCCTGATGATGGCGACCACGACGCGCGCGGCGGCCCTGACCGACTGGCGCGAACAGATCGGCATGCTGATCTCGGTCGCCACCGCCTCCGCGCTCGCCATCGCAGGCGTGCTGATTGCGGTCGTGCGCAAGCTGCTGGAGCAGCACCGCGCGTCGCGCGAACGGCTGACGCTGGAGAAGCAGCGGCTCGACCGCGCCGTCAACAACATGACGCAGGGCCTCCTGCTGTTCGACGCCGAGCGACGGATGGTGGTCTGCAACCATCGTTACATCGAGATGTACGGGTTGTCGGCCGACGTCGTGAAGCCAGGCTGCAGCTTCCATGACATCATCACCCATCGCAAGGCGACCGGTTCGTTCACAGGAGACGTCGACGCTTATGTCGCGCTCGTTCTGAAGGACATCCACGTCCGCAATTCCATGGTGATCGACACCGCCGACGGCCGCTCCATCCACATTCTCAACGAACCGCTCGCCGACGGCGGCTGGGTGGCGACCCATGAGGACATTACCGAGCGCCGCCGCATCGAGGAGCGCATCACCCATCTCGCCCATTACGATGCGCTGACAGACCTGCCGAACCGCGCCATGTTCCACGAGCATCTGCGCGTGGAGCTGGCCGCGGTCGGCAACGGCGAAGAGATCGCGGTGCATTACATCGATATCGACGAGTTCAAGGGCGTCAACGACGCGCTCGGCCACCTCGTCGGCGACGAGCTGTTGAAATCGGTTGCCGCGAGCCTGCGGCGCTGTACGGGCCCGGCGGATTTCGTGGCGCGGCTCGGCGGCGACGAATTCGCCATCGTCCAGAGCGCGGTGACGTCGCGGGACCAGGTCGACGACCTCGTCGCGCGGGTCTTCGCGGCCATCCGCGCCCCGTTCAACTGCATGGGCCATCATCTCACCACCGACGCCAGCATCGGCATCGCGCTCGCACCGGAACACGGCACGGCGCTCGACCAGATCCTGAAGAACGCGGACATGGCGATGTACGCCGCCAAATCCGCCGGACGCCGCACCTATCGCTTCTTCGAGCCGGAGATGGACGCCAAGGTGCGCGAGCGCCGGCAGCTCGAGAGCGACCTGCGCCACGCCATCGCCCAGGGGGATCTCGAAGGCGGGCTCGAGGTCTACTACCAGCCCTGCCTCAGCCTGAAGGATGATCGCATCACCGGCTGCGAGGCCCTGGTGCGCTGGCGCCACCCCGAGCGCGGCATGGTCTCGCCGGCGGAGTTCATCCCGATCGCCGAAGATACCGGCCTGATCAACGAGATCGGCGAATGGGTGCTGGCGACCGCCTGCCGGGACGCCGCGGGCTGGCCGGACGATATCCGCCTCGCGGTCAACGTCTCCCCGGTGCAATTCAAGAGCGGCACGCTGGCGCTGAAGATCATGTCAGCGCTCGCCGCTTCGAACCTGCCGGCGAGCCGGCTGGAGCTCGAGATCACCGAGGCGGTGCTGATCCGCGACGACGACGTCGCGCTCACGATCCTGCACCAGCTCCGCGCCATCGGCGTGCGCATCGCGCTCGACGATTTCGGCACCGGCTACTCGTCGCTGAGCTATCTGCACCGCTTCCCGTTCGACAAGATCAAGATCGACCGCTGTTTCGTCGACGATATCGCCCGTCCCGACGGCTCCGCCAGCATCGTCCAGGCCGTCGTCAATCTGGCAGCGGCGCGCCGCATGACCACCACGGCCGAGGGCGTCGAAACCGAGGAGCAGCAGCGCCTGCTGCGCGCGCTCGGCTGTTCCGAGATGCAGGGCTATCTGTTCAGCGCCGCAAAGCCCGCCGCCAAGGTGCTGGAGCTGTTCGCTCTGCATCGCAGCCGGCTGGCCCAGCGCGGCGGCAGCGAGAGCCGTCGGCGCGAGGCTAGCTAGCCCGCATGTAGCCGGTCCAACGAGACGTCGCTCAAACGAAATCGCCCGGGAGCGGCAATCCGCTCCCGGGCGATACCGAGAAAGTCGGAAAATTTAGTTCGGCACCGCAGCCTTCGGCGCGGGCTTGGCGGCAACCGCATTCGCAGTGACGCCGTGCAGGAAGTCATAGGCCGCATGCAAAGCCTTGTCGTCCTTCTCTTCCGGCGGGACGTAGGATTGCGATCCGGTCTGCTCGGTGCCGTCGGCGGCTTGCAGATGGCCGCGCATCTGGGACTCCGCCATAGTATCCATGCGGCCCTTCAGCTCGGGCGGCACGTCCTGCAGGATCTCGATGTCGGGCGCGATGCCCTGGGCCTGGATCGAGCGGCCCGACGGGGTGTAGTAGCGCGCCGTCGTCAGCGCCAGCGCGCCATTGCCCGCGCCGAGCGGAATGATCGTCTGCACCGATCCCTTGCCGAACGAGCGCGTGCCGATCAGCGTCGCACGCTTGTGGTCATGCAGCGCGCCGGACACGATCTCCGAGGCCGAGGCCGAACCGCCGTTGATCAGGACCACCAGCGGCTTGCCCTTGGTGAGGTCGCCGCCATGCGCGGTGAAGCGCTGGGTCTCTTCCGGATTGCGGCCGCGGGTCGAGACGACCTCGCCGCGCTGCAGGAAGGCGCTCGACACCGATACGGCCTGGTCGAGCAGCCCGCCCGGATTGTTGCGCAGGTCGAGCACGTAGCCGGTGAGCTTCTCCTGCGGGACCTGCTTTGAGATCGCCGCGATCGCCTTCTTCAAGCCGTCGGTGGTCTGCTCGTTGAACGAGGTGACGCGGATATAGCCGATGTCGCCGTTCTCGACGTGGAAGCGTACCGGGCGCACATGGATGATCTCACGCGTGATCGCAACGTCGAGCGGCGCATCCGCGCCCTTGCGCACGATGGTGAGCTTGGTCTTGGTGTCGACCGGGCCCTTCATCTTGTTGACGGCCTGCTCGAGCGTCATGCCCTGCACGGCCTCGCCGTCGATCTTGCTGATGAGGTCGCCGGACATCAGGCCCGCCTTCGAGGCCGGTGTATCGTCGATCGGCGAGACGACCTTGACCAAGCCGTCTTCCATCGTGACCTCGATGCCGAGGCCGCCGAACTCGCCGGAGGTGGTCTCCTGCATCTCGGTCCAGGCCTTGTCGTTCATGTAGCGCGAATGCGGATCGAGCGAGGTCACCATGCCCGTGATCGCGCCTTCGATCATCTTGGCATTGTCGGGCTTCTCGACATAGCTCGCCTTCACCCGCTCGAACACGGTGCCGAACAGGTTGAGCTGGGAATAGGCATCATCTGCGCTCGCTGCCGCCCGCGCCGCCCATACGCCGCCGTGCGGGCTCGCTACCAGAAGGGTCAGACACGCTCCGGTGAGCGTGCCGAGAGGGAACAGCAGGGACTTCCGCATGGATGGGCTGGCCTTTTTGCTTTGGCGGTTCGCTTTGAGCTTGCTCTCAAGACTTGGGAGGCGCCATGCAATTGGCGATCCAGTTCGCTTCTCACAATACCATTCTGGTTTCTTCAAGGCCGGGATGCCACGCCGGCGGGTACTCCGCAGAAATCGCTTCGTTCGAGCCTAAACTTTTGGCAACGTTGCAGGACTGGTCCGCCCGCAAGGGGAATCGGTGGGCCGGTCCACGCCTCGCAGCTATGCGATTTTAGGATAGTTTTGGAGGGCTGGACGGGTTAGGCGATGACATAAGGCTTCAAATTCTCGGGAGGAAAACAATGAACGAAGCACCCCGCATCCGGCCGGAACGGAACGTCGAACTCGGCGCCAGCAACGAGCCGTTCCAGAACCTGCACGAATTCATCCGGAAGGCGCGGGCCAACCTGAACCAGAACGCCTGGGACTACATCGTCGGTGCTGCCGAGACCGAAACCACAATGCGTCGCAACCGCATGGCTCTGGACGAGATCGCCTTTCGGCCGCGCGTGCTGCGCGACGTCCGCAGGGTGGACGGCTCGGTTCAGCAATTCGGCCGCCAGATGCGCCTGCCGGTGGTGCTCGCTCCCGTCGGTGCGCTCGAGATCTTCGATCCCGATGGCGCGGCGAGCGTCGCGCGCGGTGCCGGCGCCTTCGGTGCCGCCCACATGCTGAGCTCGGTATCGGAGCCGGGCCTGGAGAAGACCGCGGAAGCCGCGCCCGATGCGCTCCGGCTCTATCAGCTCTATGTCCGCGGGGACGACGCCTTCGTCGCCGATGTCGTCAGCCGAAGCGAGAAGAACGGCTACGCCGCCTTCTGCCTGACCGTCGACACCGCTCATTACAGCCGTCGCGAACGTGACATCGCCAAGCGCTATGTTCGCGAAAGCCGCCTGCGCGCCACCGGGGGCGATTTCCAGAAGGGACTGGAGTGGCGGACCGTGAAGATGATCAAAGACAAGTTCAAGATCCCGCTGATCCTGAAGGGCATCGCCACTGCCGAGGATGCCCTGATCGCGGTCGATCACGGCGTCGAATGGATCTACGTCTCCAATCATGGCGGCCGCCAGCTCGACCATGGCCGGGGTGCGATGCATGTGCTGCCCGAGATCGTCGAGGCCGTGAAGGGCCGCGCCAAGATCATGGTCGACGGCGGCATCTGTCGCGGCACCGACATCGTCAAGGCGATCGCGGCAGGCGCAGACCTCGTCGGCATCGGCCGGCTGCAATGCTGGGCGCTGGCGGCGGCCGGCGAAGCCGGCGTCACGCGGATGCTGGAGCTGTTGGAGGACGAGGTGCTGCGCTGCCTCGGCCTGCTCGGCGCCACCTCGTTTGCCGAGGTCGACAAATCCTGCCTGCATCCGGCGACCGCCACCAACGCGCCGAGCGTGTTCAGCGCGTTCCCGCTGTTCGACCACGAGCCTTATCGGTACTGATTGGCAGACCCTAGAGTGAAAGGATCCATGTGACATCGCTCTCTCCCGGCAGCGCGGACGCGCTTTTGTTCGATCTCGGGCGCGTGGTGCTCGACATCGACTTCTCCAAGGCGATCGCCTGCTGGGCTGGACATGCCGGGTGCGAGCCCGAGTCGATCGTCGCCCGCTACGTACGCGACGAGGCCTATCGGCTGCACGAGGTCGGCAAGATCAGTGACGAGGATTATTTCGCCTCGCTGCGCGCTTCACTGGGAATAGGCATTTCGGACGCCCAGTTCCTGGAGGGCTGGAACGCGGTCTTCGCCGGCGAGATGCCTGATATCGCCGAGTTGCTGCCGCGCGCGGCGAAGAAGATGCCGCTCTACGCCTTTTCCAACACCAACCGGCCGCATGTCGACTATTTCTCGAAGGAATATGCCGACCTGCTCGGCCATTTCCGCGAGCTGTACCTGTCGTCAAGCATCGGCCTGCGCAAACCGGATGCGGAGGCTTTCGACCATGTCGTGGCCGCGATCGGCGTACCCGCTGAGCGCATCGTGTTCTTCGACGACCTCGCCGAGAACGTCGAGGGGGCACGGGCGCGCGGCCTGACGGCAGTGCATGTGACCTCGCCGCGTGATGTCGGGAACGCATTGAAGGCATTGGGTATCTGACCCAAATCCCTTCGTTCCGCACAGCCCACGGCGGAAGCGCTTCCCGAACTAAATTTGCAGCGAATGTGGAACCTGATCACTTTGTGCATTTTTATACAGAGTTCCGGGAACGGAATACCACCCTCCGGACTCTTGAGTCCGTTGGGACTTCTACACCGGACTGATCGACGTGCTGGGCAAAACCTACCTCACCAAGCAAGCCTCTCTCCTGCTTGAATTCGCAAGAAACACCTCGGATTCGGACCTTTCCGCCAAGCTGATCAGCAAGGCGGCCGACCTGAAATCGCAGGCCGACCCGCTCCCCGACAAGGATCAAGGGCCCAAAGCTCCAGACGTCGCGTTCGGCCTCGGTACGGACGGACCGACTGGGAGCTGACCGATGCTGGCCGTGGCGCTTGTTTTTCTCGTTCTTGCCATGGCTATCCTCATGCCGGTTTGCCTTGCCTTCCGGATCATGCCCCGGCGGATGTGAGCTTCCTTCCTCTGCACGGAGATCACGCAGGATAAATCATTCTGCGTGCTGCTTTGCCTCGCGCCTGCACTCGGCTAGAACTCTCCGCCATTTTATCGATGTGCTCAGCAGGAGTTCAGCCGTGGCCTTGATGCCGGTTTCCGACGCCCTCGCTGCGGTGCTGGCGGCTGCAGAGCCGCTGCCTGAACAGATGGTTTCGCTCGACGAAGCCTACCACCGCGTGCTCGCCCATGACCTCGCGGCGCGGCGCACGCAGCCGCCGCAAGCCATGTCGGCGATGGACGGCTATGCCGTGCGCACGGTCGATGCGGCAACGATCAATTCCAGGCTGACGGTGATCGGCGAGGTCGCCGCGGGACGTCCCTTTGACGGAACGGTCGGGGCCGGCGAAGCCGTGCGGATCTTCACCGGCGGCGTCGTTCCAGACGGCGCGGACGCGGTGGTGATCCAGGAGGACACGGTTGCGGACGGCAACAGCGTCACCATCAAGGAAGCGGCGATCGCCGGACGGCACATTCGCCCGGCCGGCGTCGATTTCCGCGAGGGTGACGTGCTGCTGCGCAAGGGAACCCGGCTGACCGAGCGCGATCTCGCACTGGCCGCCGGCATGAATCACCCGCGCCTGCCCGTCCGCCGCCGTCCGAAGGTTGCGATCCTCGCCACCGGCGATGAGCTGGTGATGCCCGGCACCACGCCCGGCCCCGGCCAGATCGTCTATTCCAACGGTTACGCCCTGCATGCACTCGCCCGCAGCGAGGGCGCGGAGACCATCGACCTCGGTGTCGCCGCCGATACGCTGGAGGCGACCTCCGCCGGAATCCGCCGCGCCCGCGACAGCGGTGCCGACATCCTGATCACCACCGGCGGCGCGTCCGTCGGCGACCACGATCTGGTCCAGCAGGCGCTCAAGGACGAAGGCATCGCGATGGCCTTCTGGAAGATCGCGATGCGGCCGGGCAAGCCGATGATGCACGGGCGGCTCGGCGCCATGCGCGTGATCGGCCTGCCCGGCAATCCGGTGTCGTCCTACGTGTGCGCCTTCCTGTTCATGGTGCCGCTGATTCGTGCCCTCTCGGGCCGACAAGTGATTCATCATCAGCGCGAGCGCGCCGTGCTGGGCCGCGATCTCGCTGCCAACGACCAGCGCGAGGATTACTTGCGCGCGCGCCTGGAGCTGCGCGACGACGGCGCGCAAGTCGCCGTTCCCGTCAGCCATCAGGACTCCTCTCTGCTTGCGAATCTCGCTGCGGCACAGGTACTTCTCGTCCGCGCGCCCTTCGCGCCGAAGGTCGAGGCCGGCAGCCCGTGCGAGGTGCTGCGGCTACCGGTTTGAACCGCGCGGCCACACGCATTCCGCGAGTTTCGCTCCGTTCACCGTAAATTAAGCAGTTGCGGAACACATATCGAACATATAGTGTCCGTTCATGATTTGTTTCGAGCATGTAGCGCCTTGTCGCTGAATTCACCGTCTCGGAATCGAACGACATCAACCGGGGGACTTTGGTCGAGATGTTAACGCGCAAACAATACGAGCTTCTGCGGTTCATCAGCGAACGCTTGAAGGAAAGCGGCGTGCCGCCCTCCTTCGACGAGATGAAGGATGCGCTCGACCTGCGCTCGAAGTCAGGCATCCACCGCCTGATCACCGCGCTCGAGGAGCGCGGCTTCATCCGCCGCCTGCCCAACCGCGCCCGCGCCATCGAAGTGATCAAGCTGCCGGAGCTCCAGGCCGCGGCCGGCAACCGACGCGGCTTCACGCCGAGCGTCATCGAAGGCAATCTCGGCAAGGTCCGCGCGAGCTCCAGCCCGCCCGCGGACGAGGGCGAGCGGCCCGTGGCAGTGCCGGTGATGGGCCGCATCGCGGCCGGTACGCCGATCGAGGCGTTGCAGACCCGCAGCCACACCATCAGCGTGCCGCCTGACATGCTCGGCTCGGGCGAGCATTACGCACTCGAAGTGCGCGGCGATTCCATGGTCGAGGCCGGTATCCTCGATGGTGACATGGCGCTGATCCAACGCAACGAGAGCGCCGACACCGGCGACATCGTAGTGGCGCTGATCGACGACGAAGAGGCCACGCTCAAGCGCTTCCGCCGCCGCGGCGCCTCGATCGCCCTCGAGCCCGCCAATGCCGCCTATGAGGTGCGCATCCTGCCGCCGAACCGCGTCAAGATTCAGGGCAAGCTGATCGGGCTTTACCGGAAGTACTGATTGCGGACGTACTCGGCACGCGAATATCCGGCGCCTCACGCGCCTTCGTTCGGGATGCCGATCAGAGATTGGAGCGGACGGATGTCCGCTCCGGCTGGATAGTCTTTCTGGTTCTGCACAGATTATCCGGCCCCTTCTCCACGGCCAGGTCCTCGGCGTACCGCCAGAGGCAGCATCGCGTCACAGCGTCCCGCGTTCGAGGGGATAGGCAAGCGCGTATCGCTCGAGTGTCGGCGCTGATGGCAGCACTGGGCATCGCACGCGGTTGCCGCGCAATCGCGTCATCATGTCCGCAACGCCTGGCGCAGTGCAATTGCGCCGCATCGCAATCGTGCTGGCGATGCAGGCGTCGCGTTTGCCAGCCGTTGAGACGTGCCGGCCAAATGCACGGCAGCCCGCTTTGTTCCTAGCGAATTCGGGAAAGATAATGTGATCGCGGCGCTGAGGTCCCAGCCGCAGATTCGCCTTCAACCAAGCAGAGTCTTGCGTGCTTACTCTGACAGAGGCCTGTGCCTCCAAGAGAGGTACGGGTCGCTATTCTTCGCATGAGGAGCACCCGATGTGTGACTACAGCCTGCATGCCGTCGCGACGCGCCCCGCGGAAGTCGGCGAGACGATCGTCACGACCACGTTCCGCGGCACGTCGACGCGCGGCTTCGCCTCCGAAGCCGATCTCTCCGTCGCGGTCTGCCTGCTTCCGGGAACGGAGCTCGCCTTCGCCGACAACGTCCGCTACGACAACCGCTGGATCTGGACGCGCACCGTCAATTCCCGCGTCGGAAAATTCGGCAAGATCGATCCGCACATTCCCGACCGCCATCACGACGCGATCGAATTCCCTGACGGCAAATACGTGCTGGTGACGCAGCTCGTCGAAGGCCAGCGCGCGACCGTGCTGCAACTGCCCGTGACCCAACCGGTCGGCGAGCGCGAGCACAAGCCGCAGATCATCGCCGACAGCCGGCCGCCGGTGACGCGCCTGCCGATCGGCTGACGCCGCCCCGGCCGCCAGGTCGAGGCTAAGGAAATGCCATCGCCGGCCGCGGCCGGCGAGATGGTATGGTTTGCGTCTCACGGAATCCCATCGGACCGTCCACTTCCCCTCCATCCTCAATCGTCGGCCTGCAAGTCGGTCTCCGATGGCGTTGCGTCGCGGTTGCGGGGAGCCGCCTTCGGCGCAAGACTGCCGTCGAAATCGCCTTCGCCGGCGCCGGCAGGCAACCACGGGCGGTTGGAGCCTCTCGCCCTCACTGCTTGGACGGAAAATCCGTCACCACGCTGCGTGAGCGCCAGCGCGCCCTGGCGAACCAGCCGCTGCCGATCCACCACCATCGCCGCACAATCGGGCGGCGCGGGCCGTGGCGTCACCACCAATGTGGCACGGCTGCAATCGTCAGCCAACGCGTCGATGCGCAAGGCCAGCGCGACCAGCCGTCCGTCGGCGAGCGGCGTGACGCAGCCGGCCTCGTCGCACGATATGCCGTCGGCCAGCGCGCTACTGCCGGCATCGCGCGGATCGGCGTCGGCCGCCAACCACTCCCTCAGCATGAAATTGTCCTTCCCCGCCCTGATCAGGTGCAAACGCCCGTCCCTGCCCCGCACCGCGACACTCGCGCCGTCCCCGGCAATCAGGATATCGGGCTGCTGCACCGACAGACCCCAGGCGATCGAAGCCAGCAGCACCACTGCACCGGCCCAGCGCAAGGGGGTACGCAACAAGCCCATCACGATGATGCCGAGGCTCGCTCCGACCAGCGGCGCCATACCGAACGCCGGGATGCGGCCGACCGCGCCCGGCAAGGCGGCCACCCAGCGGGAGACCGCAACCATCCAGTCGATGCCCAGTCCCATCAGCCACCAGAACACGCCGTCGAGCCCGAACGGAGCAGCCAGCAATCCCAACAACCCGGCCGGCATCACCAGTGCTGAGACCACCGGCATCGCCCCCAGATTGGCGAGCACGCCGTAGGGCGTGACGCGATGGAAGTGAAAGGCGGCATAGGGCGTGGTCGCAAGCCCCGCGATCAGCGAGGCCAGAAACAACATCGCGATCTCGCGGCCGCCCCACAGCGCGACACGCGCAGTCGCCGAATGGTCAGGCGAGGCAAGCAGGTTCGGCATGCCGATCTGCACCAGCGCCACCAGCCCGAGCGTTGCCGCAAACGACATCTGGAAGCTCGGATGCACCAGCGCCTCCGGCGCGACCGCGAGCACGATCAGCGCTGCCACGGCCAGTGTGCGGAAGGTGATGGCGCGGCGATCGACCATGACCGCGATCAGCACCACCGCCGTCATGAAGAACGATCGTTGCGTTGCGACCTCCGCGCCCGAGAGCAGAAGATAGAACGCCGCCGCAACCAGCGCCGCGGCCGCCGACCATTTCTTGATGGGAAAGCCGACGGCGAGACCCGGGATCAATGCCAGCAGCGCGCGCACCGCGAAGAACACGACGCCCGCGACCACCGCCATGTGATAGCCGGAGATCGAAAGCACGTGGCCGAGCCCCGAGACGAACATCGCGTCGTTGACAGGCGTGGAAATCGCATCGCGTCGTCCGGTGAGCAGCGCTGTCGCGATCGCGCGGTTATCGCCCTCGAGCGTGGCGCGGATGCGGGCATCGATCGCATCGCGCAGGCCCTGCATGAAGGCGGCATAGCGCAGCCGCAGGCCGCCGGCATCCGGCGGCACCGCAGCTGTGATCGCGCCCATCACGAATCCGGAGGCGCCGATGCCCTGAAAGTACAGATCGCGTGAAAAGTCGTAGCTGCCGGGGCGGACTGGCGAGAGCGGCGGCATCAGCCGCGCCTTGAGCTGCACGAAGCTGCCGACCTCCGGCGCGGTGCCCTTGCGCACGGACAGGCGGACGCGATCGAGCTTGACGTCGCTGCGCTGCGCCTCCATGGCGGTGACGCGCAGCACGAAGCGATCGGTGCGCTCGCGGATGTCGCGCGTCTCGACGAAGCCGGACAGCGACACCGAATAGAGCGGCTTGGCCAGCACGGTGTGTGCGATGCGCGCGGTCTTCCAGGTCGCCACGGCAAAGCCCGCCGCGACCGCCGCGATCATGATCGCCGGCGCAAACAGCCGGCTCCGCCGCAACAGGATCGCGCCGAGCAGGAGCGCGGCCGCCGTCGTCGCGACAACCCACAGCACCGGCTCATGATCGGCGGCAAAATAGAGCGCGATGCCGCCGCCGAAGGCGACCGGCACCCACGGCAACAGCCGCCCGGGGCCGGCCTCGGCGCGGACCCATTGGCGCAGCGTCTCGACGATCGCCGGCCAGATGCCGAAGCCCGCCGGCGCAAGGCCGCCGGTTGGCACAGCGCGGCCGGCCGGCCACGTCCCGGCAACTCCCTGGGAGCGTAGTGGCCGGCCCGGCTGCCTCATTCCTCTGCACCTTACGCGACGTGATCAACGCCGAGGCTACCGGAACGTGCAGGCGGACGAATAGCGGCACAAATCAGGAACGAAGAGGGAGCGCCCTACTTTTCCTCTTCCATCGTCACGGCAACATCCGCCTTGGCGGACAGCCGCACCTTGTTGCCTTCGACATCGGCAACCAGGCCCTTGTCGATGAAATGATGGTGACCCTTGTGGCTGCCCTCGCCGCTGTCCTTCTTGGTCAGCTTGATGCGATTGCCCTCGACCCGATCGACGGTGCCGACATGGACGCCGTCGGCGCCGATGACTTCCATATGCTCTGCGATGTTCTGCATGGTGGGCTCCTTGTTGGACCCACCCCAACGCGCAGGAACGAGGTTCGTTCTCGCACACGGCAATGACGATGCCGTGTGCTGCCTAGAGCGCGATGAGATTTAGATGAATCGTCATCGCGCTTTGGGTTGTTGTTTGCGCATGATCTTTCCGGAGAACCGCTTCGCACGTTTCCGGATCATGCTTTAGATTTAGATGAGCGGCGCTTGCGAGGAGGCATGATGATTGACGATCTTCCAGTCGCCGTCCTCGCGGATGATGACCCAGCTCATCTTGACGATGAGATCGTCCCGCTCGCCGGCGAGGTCGAACGAGATGGTCGCGGCCATGTTGATGAGATCAGGGCCGACCTGCACTGCGTTCACGTCGGAGAACACGGCACTCGGCCTGCGCCAGCGCGGCAGGCCGTTGAAATAGTCGGCGACGCCGCCCCTGCCCCGATAGAGCTTTGGGTTCGAGCCGAAGAAGAACGCGGTCCTGGAGTACAGCGATGACAGTGCCGCTGCGTCGAGTGTTGCGAAGCCGGCGCACCATTTCGCGATGATGGCGGAAACGATGGCGTCGGCTTCGTTGCTCATTGTCGCCTGTCAGCCCTTTGCGACTTCCTTCGCGAAGGTGTCGCGAAGACCAATGGTGCGCGAGAACACCGGCTTGCCGGGCGTCGAATCCTTGTCGCGCACGAAATAGCCCTGGCGCTCGAACTGCATCGGCTCGGTGGAATTGCTCTCCGCAACCGAGGCCTCGACCCGCGCATCGGCGAGGATCTCCAGCGAGTTCGGATTGAGATCGGCCGCGAAGTTTTGAGCGTCCGGGCTTGGATTGGCGAACAGCTGGTTGTAGATGCGGATCTCCGCCGGCTTCGACGTCGCCGCCGGCAGCCAGTGCATGGTCGCCTTCACCTTGCGGCCGTCGGGCGCATTGCCGCCCTTGGTCGCGGGGTCGTAGGTGCAGCGCAGCTCCACCACCTCGCCCTTGTCGTTCTTGATCACGCCCGTGCACTTGACGAAATAGGCGTAGCGCAGCCGCACCTCGTTGCCCGGCGACAGGCGGAAGAACTTCTTGGGCGGGTTCTCCATGAAGTCGTCCTGCTCGATATAGAGCTCGCGGCCGAACGTGATCTTTCGCGTGCCCGCCGAGGGATCGTCGGGGTGGTTGATCGCCTCGAGCTCCTCGGTCTGCCCTTCCGGATAGTTCTCGATCACGACCTTGAGCGGCTTCAAGACCGCCATGCGTCGCTGCGCGGTGCGGTTCAGCTCCTCGCGGATGCAGAATTCGAGCATGCCGACATCGACCACGCTGTTGGCTTTCGCAACGCCGATGCGCTTGACGAATTCGCGAAGAGCCGCCGGCGGCACACCGCGGCGACGCATGCCCGCCATGGTCGGCATCCGCGGATCGTCCCAGCCGGCGACGTGGCCGTCGCGGACGAGCTGGGTCAGCACGCGCTTGGACAGCAGCGTGTAAGTCAAATTGAGCCGCGCGAACTCGTACTGGTGCGGCTGTGACGGCACCGGCAGCTTCTCGATGAACCAGTCATAGAGCGGCCGATGGTCCTCGAACTCCAGCGTGCAGATCGAGTGCGTGATGCCCTCGATCGCATCCGACTGGCCGTGCGCGTAATCGTAACTCGGATAAATGTGCCACTTGGTCCCCGTGCGCGGATGGTGCGCGTGCAGGATGCGGTACAGCACGGGATCGCGCAGGTTGATGTTGCCGGCGGCCATGTCGATCTTGGCCCGCAGCACGCGTGCGCCGTTGGGGAATTCGCCCGCCTTCATGCGGCGGAACAGGTCGAGGTTCTCCTCCACGCTGCGGTCGCGGAACGGCGAGTTCTTGCCCGGCTCCGTCAGCGTGCCGCGCGAGGCGCGGATCTCCTCCTGGGTTTGGTCGTCGACATAGGCGAGCCCGTCGCGGATCAGCTGCTCCGCCCATTCGTACAGGCGATCGAAATAGTCGGAGGCAAAGAACAGGTTCTTGCCCCAATCGAAGCCGAGCCATCGCACGTCGGCCTGGATGGAATCGATATATTCCTGCTCTTCCTTGACCGGATTGGTGTCGTCGAAGCGCAAATGGCAGCGGCCCGGAAACTCCTGGGCGATGCCGAAGTTGAGTGCGATCGACTTGGCGTGGCCGATATGCAGGTAGCCGTTCGGCTCCGGCGGGAACCGGGTCACGATCTCCCTGTACTTGCCCTGATCGAGGTCGGCCTGGATGATGTCACGAATGAAATCGCGCCCAACCTCAGCTGCCACCGGTTCTGTCATTACGAAAATCCTGTCGGGAAATCAGCGGTCCTTCTGCCAAATTCGGGAGGCTGAGCCAAGAGCTTAAGCAACAGCTCAAGCAAGGCCCGGCAGGGCCGCCGTCGGGCTTTAGTTATGTCCCGTTCCTGCTATACACCACCGCCTCCAACGCATAGGCCCTGCCAAGAATGACCGATTCCGTCGTCACCCGCTTCGCCCCCTCGCCGACCGGCTTCCTCCATATCGGCGGCGCCCGCACGGCGCTGTTCAACTGGCTCTATGCGAAGAAGCACGGCGGCAAGATGCTGCTGCGGATCGAGGACACCGACCGGGAGCGCTCCACGGAGGCCGCGATCGGCGCCATCCTCGACGGGCTGAAATGGCTCGAGCTCGGCTGGGACGGCGAGGTCATCTACCAGTTCGCCCGCGCCGCGCGCCACCGCGAGGTCGCCGAGCAGTTGCTCGCCGACGGCAAGGCCTATCGCTGCTACGCCACCGCCGAGGAGCTCGCCGCCATGCGCGAGAAGGCGCGCGCAGAGGGGCGCACCCGCCTCTATGACGGCATGTGGCGCGATCGTGATCCTGCGACCGCCCCAAGCGACGTCAAGCCGACCATCCGCCTGCGCGCGCCGCAGACTGGCGAGACCGTGATCGAGGATCAGGTTCAGGGCCGCGTGGTCTGGCAGAACGAGAACCTCGACGACCTCGTGCTGCTGCGGGGCGACGGCAACCCGACCTACATGCTCGCCGTGGTGGTCGACGACCACGACATGGGCGTCACCCATGTGATCCGCGGCGACGACCACCTGATCAACGCCGCTCGCCAGAAGCAGATCTACGACGCGATGGGCTGGACCCTGCCGAGCATGTCCCACATTCCCCTGATCCACGGCCCGGACGGCTCGAAGCTCTCGAAGCGCCACGGCGCCCTCGGCGTCGATGCCTACCGTGCCATGGGATACCTCCCCGCGGCGCTGCGCAACTACCTCGTCCGGCTCGGCTGGAGCCATGGCGACCAGGAGATCTTCTCGACCGAGGAGATGATCGCAGCCTTCGACCTCGCCAGCGTCGGCCGCGCCGCCGCCCGCTTCGATTTCGCCAAGCTGGAAAACCTCAACGGCCACTACATCCGACAGGCCGACAATCAATCACTCGTGAAGATGTTCGAGGACGTCTTGGATCACGTCGTGCCCAGCCGCGACGAGATTAAGGCGAAATTAAACGACACCACGCGCGCCCAGCTCCTCAAGGCCATGCCGGCCCTGAAAGAGCGCGCCAAGACGCTGATCGAACTGATCGACGGCGCCTATTTCATCTTCGCCGACCGGCCGCTGCAGCTCGATCCCAAGGCGCAGGCGCTGTTGACGGCAGAGAACCGCAAGCTGATCGGCCAGCTTCATTCCGCGCTGGAGAAAGTCGAGACATGGAGCGGCGCCGCCACCGAAGCCGCATTGCGCAGTTTTGCCGAGGAAAATAGTCTCAAGCTCGGCGCGGTCGCCCAGCCCCTGCGGGCGGCGCTGACCGGACGGACGACGTCGCCTGGTATATTTGAGGTTTTGGACGTTCTTGGACGCCAGGAGAGCCTCGGCCGGCTTAAGGACCAATCTACGACGTAAGTCGACCATGCGCGCGGCGATCTTGCAGCGCACATAGCAATAATATACCCATCTCCCCCGTACCTTCTGGAACATCCGGTCTGCCCCCATTATCCGCCTCGGGGGCTCCGGCTCCGGCCCGTTTCACCATACATCGGGGACCTCTGATGGACGCAAAACCAAGCCCAAAGACCGCTACGCTGACGGTCGGAAACAAGAACTACGATCTCCCGATCCACAGCGGCAGCGTCGGGCCTGATGTCATCGATATCGGCAAGCTCTACGGCCAGTCCGGGCTGTTCACCTACGATCCCGGCTTCACCTCCACCGCGAGCTGCCAGTCCAAGATCACCTATATCGACGGCGACGCGGGCGTGCTGGAATACCGCGGCTATCCGATCGAGCAGCTCGCCGAGCACGGCGACTTCCTCGAGACCTGCTACCTCCTGCTTTACGGGAACCTGCCGACCGCCGCGCAGAAGAAGGATTTCGACGACCGCGTGACCCATCACACGATGGTGCACGAGCAGATGGCCCGCTTCTTCCAGGGCTTCCGCCGCGACGCCCATCCGATGGCGATCATGGTCGCAGCCGTCGGCGCGCTCGCCGCGTTCTATCACGACAGCACCGACATCAACGATCCGAAGCAGCGCATGATCGCATCCATGCGCATGATCGCGAAGATCCCGACGCTCGCGGCGATGGCCTACAAGTACACGGTCGGCCAGCCCTTCATCTATCCGAAGAACGCGCTGTCGTTCTCCGAGAACTTCCTCAACATGTGCTTCGCCGTCCCGTGCGAGGACTACAAGATCAACCCGGTGCTGGCTGACGCGCTGGACAAGATCTTCATCCTGCACGCCGATCACGAGCAGAACGCCTCGACCTCGACGGTGCGCATCGCCGGCTCGTCCGGTGCCAACCCGTTCGCCTGCATCGCTGCCGGCATCGCCTGCCTCTGGGGCCCGGCGCATGGCGGCGCCAACGAAGCTGCGCTCGCGATGCTGGCCGAGATCGGCACCGTGGACAAGATTCCCGAATTCATCGCCAAGGTGAAGGACAAGAACTCCGAAGTCCGCCTGATGGGCTTTGGTCACCGCGTCTACAAGAACTACGATCCGCGCGCCAAGATCATGCAGAAGATGTGTCACGCCGTGCTCAAGGAGACCGGCCATGGCGACGATCCGATGCTGAAGGTGGCGATGGAGCTGGAGAAGATCGCGCTCAGCGACCAGTACTTCATCGACCGCAAGCTCTACCCGAACGTCGACTTCTATTCGGGCATCACGCTGAAGGCGATGGGCTTCCCGGTCTCGATGTTTACCGTGCTGTTCGCGGTCGCACGCACCGTCGGCTGGATCAGCCAGTGGAGCGAGATGATCGAGGACCCGCAGCAGAAGATCGGCCGTCCGCGCCAGCTCTACACCGGCGTCACCCGCCGCGATTACGTCCCGATGAAAGATCGCAAGTAAGACGTCAGCCGATACGGCTCTTGAAACGGCGCCATCGCAAGACGGCGCCGTTTTCGTTTGTGCCGTTCCTGTGGATAGGGCGAAGCGCAGCGTCCCTGCCCCCTCTCCGCGACGGGTGCGAAGTCATGGACGCGCTGCGCCTCCACCGATCCCTGCAAGACCCAACCGGAACCCCTCCCGATCTTGCTGCCGCGCACAACAACAAGTCCATGCCCTACGCCGACAGCCGCTTGACAGTCGAACGGCTTCACGCGCAAATTCTTACACTAAGTAAGAATGACGACAGGGATGGAAATGCCGGAGCAGCCGAGAAGTCGGCGGCAGACGCGCGCTGCCATTTTGACTCATCTGCTTCAGTCGGGCGGCTCGTTCCGTCCGCCTCTGGCCAAGGCCGTGCGCCTGTCCGAAGCGAGCCTGTCGCGCATCCTGCTCGACCTGAAGGCCGAAGGCCTGATCGAGGAAGTGCGACGCCCTGCCCCTTACGTCGGCGGCCCGACCGGCCTCGTGTCGCTCGATGGCTCGGTCGCGCTCGCAGCCTTCGAACTGACCGCTCAGCGGCTCAGCGTCGGCGTCGGCGGCTTGTCGGGCGAGCTGCACTACACCGAGCGCGTGCCGCTGCCGAAGACGCCAACCGTCGAGACTGTCGGCCGGGCGTTTCGCGAAGCGATGACGTTGTTGCGAAACTGGACCCGCCGCCGCCGTATCACCCTCTCCCAGATCGGCGTCTCCATTCCCGGCCTCGGCCGTCTCACCATGTCGGCCAATCCGATCATCCCCTGCGACGTCGCGCGCATCAGCGCCATGTTCGGCGAGATGTTCGCCGACGTGCCGCTCGAATTCACCAATTCGGTCGTCGCGCATGCCACCTTTCACCGCTGCCGCACCGAAAACTATCCGTTCGAGGACACGCATCTGTTCGTACTCGTCAGCCACGGTGTCGCAGGCGCCTGGATGGATGATCCGGCGGAGGCTGACGCCCTGCAACCGATCGAGCTCGGCCACATGGTGTTCGGCCCCGACGGACCGCGCTGCCGCTGCGGACATCACGGCTGCGTCGAGGCCTACGCATCGATTCCGGCGCTGGCCGAGCTTCTCGGCGTTTCCGAAACCGAGCTGCTCCAGCTCGGCAACGAATGGGTGAACACGGTCCCGATCTCATCGCGCGTGCGGCAGGAGTTGCGCCGGCGGCTGTTCCGGCTCGGGCTCGCCATCGGCAACACGCTGAACGTGAAGCCGTGCGGCGGCGTCGCAATCAGCGGCTGGCCGTCGCTTCTGGCTGCCGACGATCGCAAGGCGGTGGTCGATGGGATCGATGCCTGTCTCCTGGGTGGACGCGAATTGGCACAGGTCTCCCTCGCCTTCGTGCCGCCGTCGACCGGCAACGATCCGCAGGCTGCGCTCACCTTCGCCGCCTTCTGTCTCGCCAGCCGTGGCGGCATGCCCGCGGCATCGACGGAGGCGGCCTGACATGCGCTGAGCCTGTACGGCCCACAAGCGCCGAGATTTCACACCGGGAGGAACTGCCATGCCGATCACCACAACAAGGCGTCGTCTGCTCGCTGGATCCGTTGCCGCCCTCGCGATGCCGGCATTTGCCCGCGCGCAAGGCGCAGTCAAGCCGCGCTTGACTGCGATCTCGCAATGGTCCGCAGGCAGTGACGGGGCGGCAATCACGGCGCTCGGCAAGAAATTCGAGGAGAAAGGCGGGGTTTGGCAGCACTCTCCCGTTCCCGGCTTCACCACCGAGATGATGAACAAGTTGCGGGCGCAGATCATGGCCGGTGATCCGCCAGCCTGTTCACAGCTCAAAGGGCCCGAGATTGCTGCCTGGTCCAAGATTGCCCCCACCGTCAATCTCGACGCCCTGGTCGCCGCCGCCGGCTACGAAAAGGTCGTCGCTCCGGACCTTGCGAAACTGCACAAGCCCGAGGGCAAATGGATTGCCCTGCCGCTGCAGATCTACAGCACCAACATGCTGTTCCTGTCGAAGCGCGCGATGGACAAGGCCAAGGCCGACAAGGTCCCCGTCACCTGGGCCGACTTCAACGACCTCGCCGAGAAGATGAAAGCGGGCGGCGTCGCCTATCCCGTCGCCAACGGCGGCACCCGCCCGGACGACGGGCAGAAATTCGAGGCCGCTCTCGCCGGCATCAGTCCCCTCGCCTATCGCGCGGCCATCATGAATCTCGAGAAGAAGGCTCTGGAAGGTCCCGAAATCAAGGCTGCATTCGCGCAGGTGCGCAAGATCGCCGATTGGATGGACCCCAATGTCGGCGCCCAGCACTTCTCCACCAACCTGAAGCGCTTCGTCGACGGCGACATGGGCATGATGATCATGGGCGGATGGGCGCAAGGCGTGTTGCGCAACGCCGGCTTCAAGTTCGAGGACTTCATGATCGCCCCAGGTCCGAGCGACAATGGCAAGCCGGTCTTCCTGCTGAACGCCGATGCCTTCATTTTCTGGCAGCGCAAGGAGCCCGACCTGCAGGCCGGCCAGACGCTGATGGCTCAGCTCGTCATGGATCCGGCGATCCAGACGATGTACTCGCAGATCACGGGGTCGATCCCCGTGCGCACCGATGTCGACCTGTCCGGTGAAGGCTGGTCGGAAGGGCAACGTCGAACCGCTGCGGCTCTCAAGGACGCCATTGCCAGCAATCAGGCGGTCCTGAGCCTTGCGCACAACATGGCGCAGGAAAACGGCATGACCGCCGCGATGATCGACGTGATCACTGAGTACGTGAAGAACAAGACGATCAAGCCGGAGCAGGCAGCCACCCGCCTCGCCGAGGCCGTCGAGGGCGCGCGTTGACTAAGGCGGTCGCAGCGAGACCGGACGGTCCGGCGGTTCCTGACGTGATCCGCCGGCTGCCCGAATATCTGATGATCTGGGTGCCGCTGCTGCTGTCCGCCGCGCACCTCGTGTCGTTCTCGGCGTGGACGATCTGGATCTCGTTCACGCCCTCAACGCTGGTCCCCGTTACCGGCTGGGTGGGGTTGCGCAACTACACGGCGGTCGCTGCATCGCGAAACTGGCAGATCGCGTTCGACAATCTGCTGCTGTTCGGCTGCGCCTTCGTGCTGCTGAGCCTGGCGACCGGCCTCGTCCTTGCGATCCTGCTCGATCAGCGCCTTCGCGGCGAAAACCTGCTGCGATCCATCTTCCTCTACCCCCTTGCGGTATCGTTCGTGGTCACCGGCACGGTCTGGAGCTGGCTGCTCAATCCTGGCCTTGGAATCCAGAAGCTGGTGCACGATCTCGGTTGGACCTCCTTCAAGTTCGACTGGCTGATCGACCGGGACATGGCGATCTGGACCATCGTCATCGCTGCGATCTGGCAATCTTCGGGCTTTGCCATGGCGCTGTTCCTTGCCGGCCTCCGCTCCGTCGATTCCGACATCATCAAGGCTGCGCAGATCGACGGCGCGGGCCCGATCCGCATGTATCGGCGCATCATTCTGCCGACGCTTTGGCCGATCACCATCACCGTCGTCGTCGTTCAGTTGCAATTCGCGATTTCGGCTTTCGACCTCGTGCGCGCGCTCACCAATGGCGGGCCGGGAATAGCGACCCAACTGCCGGCGCTCGTCGTCTACGACCTGATGTTCCAGCGCAGCCTGCTCGGCCGCGGGGCCGCGGCGGCCGTCCTCATGCTGCTCATTCTGCTCGTGGTGCTGCTGCCGTATGCGGCGTGGCGCTATGTCCGGGGACGGCGGGCCGCCCATGCTTGAGCGCAGCTTCGTCCCAAGCCGCATTCTGGTCTATGTCGTCGTTCTGCTGATCGCCGCAGCATGGCTCGCGCCGCTCGCCGTCGTCGTCCTGAACTCGCTCCGGACCAACGAGGAGATCGCGCAGGGCTCGATGATCGGCTGGCCGCAGCACCTGGCCTGGAGCAATTACGCCGCAGCCTGGAGCGGCTTCTGCGTCGCCGAGACCTGTTCCGGGATTCGGCCCTACATGCTGAACTCCGCACTGGTCACGATCCCCGCGACGATCTTCTCGACCCTGCTCGGTGCGATCGCCGGATACGCCGTGTCGCTCTGGCGCTTTCGCGGCGACACCTGGATCTATGGAATCGTGACCCTTGGCCTCTTCCTGCCTCAGCAGATGCGTTTGCTGCCCTGGACTATCGTGCTGCGGGACATCGGCCTCATCAACACGCTGGCGGGCCTCGTGCTGATCCACACGATCCAGGGGCTCTCCTTCACCACGCTGTTCTGCCGAAACTACTATGTCGCCATTCCCCATGAATTGATCAGGGCCGCGCGCATCGACGGCGCGGGATTCTTTCGCATCTTCTGGCGCATCATCCTCCCGCTCTCGCCTCCCATCCTGATCGTCACCGTGATCTGGCAATTCACGCATATCTGGAACGAATTCCTCTATGGCGTGACGTTCACGAGCGGCCAGCAGCAACCCGTCACGGCCGCTCTCATCGCGCTGTCGGCTGCGGTCGCAGACATTCCGCAGCACGGCGTGCAGAGCGCCGCGGTGATCATCGCCGCGCTGCCCACTTTGTTGATCTACGTCTTCGGTGGCCGGTACTTCGTGCGAGGCCTCACCGCCGGAGCCGTGAAATGATGAGGCCGTCATGGCAGCCCTGAGCATTCGAACCCTGTCGAAGCGCTACGCCAATCTGGAGGTGCTGAAGGCTGTCGACCTCGACATCGAAAGCGGCGAGTTCACGGTTCTGGTCGGGCCGTCCGGTTGCGGCAAATCCACGCTGCTCAACATCGTTGCCGGGCTCGATCATCCGAGCGCCGGGACAGTCGAGATCGGCGGACGCGTGGTCAACGACATTCCGCCCAAGGATCGCGACATCGCCATGGTGTTCCAGTCCTATGCGCTCTATCCTTCGATGACGGTCCGCCAGAACATCACCTTCGGCATGGAATGCCGCCATGTGCCGAGGGCCGAGCAGGACAAGGCGGTCGCCAACGTTGCAAAACTGCTCCAGATCGAGCCGCTACTCGGCCGCAAACCGGCCCAATTGTCCGGCGGCCAGCGCCAGCGCGTGGCGATGGGACGCGCGCTGGTGCGCGATCCCCTGCTCTTCTTGTTCGACGAGCCGCTTTCCAATCTCGACGCCAAGCTACGCGTGGAGATGCGGATGGAGATCAAGCGGCTGCACCAGCGCATCGGCGCCACCATTGTCTATGTCACCCACGATCAGATCGAGGCCATGACGATGGCGACGCGAATCGCCGTGATGCATCAGGGCCGCGTGCAGCAATTCGCCGACCCCGACACCGTGTACCGCTACCCCGCCAACCTGTTCGTCGCGCGCTTCATGGGTTCGCCGCCGATGAACACGCTGCCGGCGCGGCTCGAGGCGGATGACGATCGCCCGGTCGTCGTGATCGGCGCCGGGCGGCCGGACGAAGTTCGTCTTCGTCTGCAGGGATACGATGCAGCCGCCCCCTATCTCGGCCGCGAGGTGGTGTTCGGGATCAGGCCGGAGTGTATCGCCGAGGGTAACCGCGTGTTCTCCGGCGATCCGCCGATCGTCCTCACCGCGCCGGTGGAGATGGTCGAGCCCACCGGGGCCGAGACCATCGTCCTGCTCCGGCTCGGCGGCGAGCCGGCGCAGGCACGCATCTCGCCAGACGTTCGCCCGACGCCGGGCAGCCCAGCCCCCTTTGCGCTCGACACCCGGCGCATCTGCCTGTTCGACCCCGAGACGGAGCGACTGATCGCATGACAAAGACAAGCTATGCCGGTCTCGCCGACCGCGTGGTGCTGATCACCGGCGGCGCCAGCGGCATCGGCGCCGCCTTTGTGCGCGCCTTCGCCGCCCAGCGCGCCCGCGTTGCTTTCCTCGATATCGACCAGACGGCCGGTCGCGCGCTGGTCGATGAGGTCGCTGCAGAGGCCGGAACGGCGCCGCTGTTCGTGTCCTGCGATCTCCTCGACATCAACGCCTTGCGCGCCGCCATGGCGGAGGTCCAGCGATCGCTCGGCGACGCCGCGGTGCTCGTCAACAACGCCGCCAACGATCAGCGCCACGTGCTGGCGGAGGTGACGCCGGCCGAGTTCGATTGGATGGTCGGCGTCAATCTCAAGCACGTCTTCTTTGCCGCGCAAGCGGTGGTGCCGCAGATGCAGGCGCGCGGCGGCGGCTCGATCATCAACATGTCCTCGATCGCCTGGATGCGCGGTGCGCCGGCGCTGCCGGTCTACGCCGGGACCAAGGCGGCGATCGTCGGCTTCACCAATTCGCTGGCCCGGCTGGTTGGCCCCGACCGCATCCGCGTCAACGCGATCGCGCCCGGCATGGTCGTCACCGAACGCCAGCGCCGGCTGTGGTACCCGAACGAGCAGGTCATCGCCGAGATGCGCTTGCGCCAGGCCATTCCGGATGCGGTGACGCCCGAGGATATTGCCAACATGGCGCTGTTCCTCGCCTCCGACGAAAGCCAGCGCATCACCAGCCAGTGTTTTCGAGTCGACGGCGGAGTTGCCTAACGCTTGCACTCAGAGACCGTCCGATCAGCTTTGCTCTCCGAGGGATACGCCAAGGGCCAACAGCGGACCCAATAGCACTCGCCCATCTATTCGATAACCTCGTCCGCACGAGCCAGGAGTGACGGTGGCACCGCGAGGCCAATTTCCTTTGCGGTCTTCGCGTTGATAATGAGTTCGACCTTGGTCGGTTCTTGCACCGGCAGATCGCCTGGCTTCTCGCCTTTCAAAATGCGATCGACATAACTTGCCGAACGTCGATGCATATCAGGTGAATTTGGTCCGAGCGAGAGCAAGCCACCTTCAGACACCTGAGAGCGGTTCCAGAAGATTGCCGGCAACTTGTGCTTGATTGCCAACTGCACGATCTGCTTGCGATAGACGATCGAGAACGTCGCGGCCGTCACGATCAGCCCGCTGTTCGGCGTCTCAGCCAGTGCCGAAATTCCGCTTTCAATATCGTCAAGACTGCGGACTTGAACGGATGTCGGCTCTACCGAGAACGTTTTTGCCGCTGCCTCGAAGGATCTTTGAAAACCTTTGAAGTTATGATTGTTGGGATCACCGAGTAACGCGACCCGCGTCAAGTGCGGTGCGATCTCCTTAAGCAACTCCAGCCATTTCCCGCCGATATCATACTCGAATGGCGTGAAGCCCGTAATGTTTCCGGAAGGTCGAGAAAGACTGGCGACAAAGCCGCCTGCCACCGGATCCGTCACGTTCAGAAACACGATCGGTATTTTATCTGTCGCATTATGCAAGGCCGTCATCGCGACCGTCCCGCTTCCCACGATCACGGCGGGTGAGAGGCTCACCAGTTCTGCTGCCGACGATCGCGCGCGTCCGGGATCCCCGCCTCCCCAGCGGTACTCGATCTGCAAGTTGGCGCCCTCTGTCCAGCCTAAAGCTTGCAACCCGAGTTTAAACGCCCCCAGATCCCTGGCCGATTGGGCGTCACCCTCGACACTGCTGAACATAACGCCAATCCGTCGTGTTCGCTCGCGCTGTTGCGCGTGAGCCAGCAGCGGCCAAGTCACCGCTGATCCGCTCAGCAGAGCAATGAACTTGCGCCGTTTCATGTTGGCCCCATTCCCCATCGCGAACATGTTCTCGCAGTTTAAGGCAGCGTTTGACTGATAGAAAGCCGTCATCTGACAGGGACTTGGTGCGAGGCCCGAAGTTAGCTCCATGGCAGGCCAGCCGCAGCAACGTCCGAGGTACTGGTGAGCGGAGTCACAATCCTGGGCCGAGCAAGGCACTCACGTAGATCGAGACTTGCTCGAGGTTTTGCGAAGCGATGCGGCCGGAGGGGTCTGGCAGGCTTGTTTGCCTAACACAAGCTGCTGTTCCTATTGACTCGCGTCGCGAATGGGCAAATCCTCCCGACAACGAGATTGTCATCGCTTATTTCAGCATTACGAACTTCGGCGCCCCCGGCCTTATCGGCGTCATATAACCAAAGTTTTCCGGACAGATACGGAGGTCCCGATGCGCGCGCTCGCCTTGAGAACCGTCTCTCTTATTGCCCTGACCATGATGGCCTCGATCCCAACCGTTTCTGCAGCCCGCGCGGAGGACGGGACCGACGAGCAGTTTGGCAAGGTGCACTTCCAGACCACTTGCAACGAGGTCGCGCAGCGCCGCTTTGACCGCGGCATGCGCTATCAGCACTCGTTCTGGTATCGGCCGGCGAAAGAGATTTTCGAGGAGACGTTGCAGGCCGATCCGGAATGCGCGATCGCCTATTGGGGCATTGCCCTGAGCCTGCTCTACAATCCGCATTTCCCGGCGCCGAAGGAAAATCTCACCGAAGGCCTCGCTGCGCTGCAGAAGGCCAAGGCCCTCGGTGCCAAGAGCGAACGCGAACGAGACTATATCGACGCGCTGCTGGCCTTCTATTCGGGCGACGACAAGACGACCTTTGGTCAGCGGGCGCAGGCCTATCTCAAGGCAACCGAAGCGGTCGCCGCCCGCTACCCCGACGATGACGAGGCGCAGATCGCCTACGCCATCACGCTGAATGTCACGGCGTCACCAAACGACAAGACCTATGCCAACCAGCTCAAGGGCGCGGCCATCCTGGAGCCGATCTTCAAGCGGCAGCCGCGGCACCCCGGAGTCGCGCATTACTTGATCCACCTCTACGACTATCCGGCGATAGCAGAGCAAGGGCTCGATGCTGCCAAGCGCTATTCCGAGATCGCGCCCGCCGCGCCGCACGCTTTGCACATGCCCTCGCACATCTTCACGCGCGTCGGCTACTGGAACGAATCCATCGACGCCAACAGCCGTTCCGCCAAAGCTGCCAAGGAGGGCAGAGATCCCAGCGAGCAGCTGCATGCCGACGACTATATGGTTTACGCCCTGCTTCAGCTTGCGCAGGACAGCCGGGCCCGCGATGTCATCGCGGACATGCTCGCGACCACCGGCTATGCGCCGGCCGTCCGGGCCGGTCCTTACGCGATAGCAGCCAGTCAGGCGCGGTATATGGTCGAACGCGGCGATTGGCAGGGTGCTGCCGCACTGAAGGTCGAGCCGAGCCGATTCGCGTATGTCGATGCGATTACCTATTTCGCCCGCGCCCTTGGCGCCGCACGGACCGGCAATGCAGACGCCGCAACGGCGGACATCGCCAAGCTGGCAGAGCTGCGAGACAAGTTGCAGCAGGACAAGGACGCCTATTGGGCTGAGATCGTCGACATTCAGCGGCAGGTCGCGACGGCCTGGCAGCTCAACGCCCAGGGAAAACAGACCGACGCATTGGAAGCGATGCGCCTTGCGGCCGATGCCGAAGACAAGACCGAAAAATCCATCGTGACGCCTGGGCCGCTTGCTCCGGCACGCGAGCTTTATGGCACCATGCTGCTCGAGCGCGGCATGGCGACGGAGGCATTGGCTGCGTTCGAAAGCACCATGCGCAAGGAGCCGAACCGCTTCGGCGCGACGATCGGCGCAGCTCACGCCGCCGAGAAATCGGGCGACGCCGTAAAGGCACGCCAGTATTACGCGAAAATTGTCGACATGGCGCGGAATGGCGACTCCTCGCGGGAGGAGCTCGCGGCCGCGCGAAGGTTCATGGCCCAGAATTAGCGAGTGCGCGGCAGGTTCCATGCGCCTGACAAGCAAACTCGTCGCGATCTGTGCAGCCATGGCACTGCTCTGCGCAGCCGCTGTGGTCTGGATATTGCGACCCGGCGAACCGGCACGTGCGACGGCACCGGCCGAGATTCGACCGGCGTGGTCGGACGCCGAATGGCCTTTTGCGCCCGACCCCTGGGGAAAGGGAAGGGCGTTCCGCTGCAAGGCCGCTGATTGCGGCACCGAGGTCCGGCTCTACGTTCGCGCCAAGCTGGGCTTTTGCAATTGCGCCACCGGGGTCGCCGATGATGGTGACCTGGAGCAGATGGGCGACCTCGCGCTGATCGGGAAGGCAACCCCGATCGGAGCCGGCCGCGAGATCATGGTCGGTCCGATGCGCGGCCGCAGTCGAGCCTATCGCATCGAGGGGAATGGCAAAGCCGCGCTCTCACTCGCATTCAATCAGCGCTGCGACATGGTGGCTGCGGTGGCTTTGGTCGGATCGGACACGCCGGCGGTGCTGGAGCCGGCGGTGCTGGCATTCCTCAATAGCGACCGCATGGTGCAATGGGCCGAGATCGCGCTTGGCTTGTGACTCCGACTTCCACCGGCTGCAGAGGACACGTCCTAGCTCACTCCCCTGCCTTTGCGCATCGTGGCCAGCACGATGTCGGCGGCGAGCGCGCTCGGCGATTTGTTGCCGGTCGACATGATCTGATCGAGCTGGGCGAAGGCCGCGACCTGCTGCCGCCGCAGCGGGGAATCCGTCAGCACATCGTGAAGCGCGGGTGCCAGCTTCTCCGGCGTGCACTCCTCCTGCAGGAACTCCGGAATCACGTCCTTGCCGATCACGAGATTGGCGAGGATCACCGAGGAGACGCGGATCGCCCGGCGCAGGATGAAGGCCTCGATCGCTCCGACGCGATAGGCCGTCACCATCGGAATCCCCGACAGCGCAAGCTCGAGCGTCACCGTGCCGGACTTTGCCAGCGCCGCGCACGCGATACGGAACGCGGCGCGCCTCTCGTTCTCGCCGATGACGATTTGCGGCTTCACCGGCCAGTTCGCGATGCCTTCGCGGATGGTGGCTTCGAGGTGCGGCATGGTCGGCAGTATCAGATCGAAGGCACGGCCTTCTGCCTGCAAGCGGCCGAGGGTTGCGCCGAATATTTCGAGATGGTGCCTGACCTCGCTGCGGCGGCTGCCCGGCAGCACCAGCAGCACCGGCGGCTCGCGGTCGCGGCGTGCCTGCTCCGCCGCGTTGGGCCGCAGCGACGACAATTGCTCGATCAGGGGATGGCCGACATAGCTGCATGGCGGCCCGCCGAGCTTGCGGTATTCCTCCGGCTCGAACGGCAGCAGACCGAGAACATGGTCGACATAGCCGAGCATGGTCCGCGCCCGTCCCGGCCGCCAGGCCCAGAGCTGCGGCGAGACGTAGTCGACGACCGGGATCGCTGAATTCTTCGCGCGCACGCGGCGGGCGACGCGATGGGTGAAATCGGGACTGTCGATGATGACGAGCACGTCCGGCGCGGCTTCAGCCACGGCCTCCGCGGTGTTGCGGATCAACCGCAGGATTTTCGGCAATTGCTGCACCACCGCGGCGAAGCCGACGATCGACAGCTCCTCGATCGGAAACAGCGATTCGAGCCCCTCGCGCGCCATGGTACGGCCGCCGACGCCGACGAACTCCACAGCGTCGCCGAGGCGCTGGCGCAGCACCTTCATCAAGGCGCTGCCGAGCCGGTCGCCGGATTCCTCGGTGGCGATCAGGAAGATCTTGCGCTTGGGATCGCGCGACTGCATCACGCCGGCAGACCGATGACGAAGAGATATTTGGCGTCGGCCAGCCCAATCATCGCCTGCGGCTCGGCCGCGATGGTGTTGCCGGCGATGACGGCGATGCCGGAAAGGCCGGCTGCGGCGACCCCCTCGATGGTGCGCGGGCCGATCGTCGGCAGGTCGAAGCGTAGATCCTGGCCGCTCTTCGGCGCCTTCACCAGCACGCCGCGTCCCGCGGCCGCGCGAATCCGGCCCTCCTCGCGCAGCCGCGCGACGCGCGCGAGCAGCGCGTCGGTGCCCTCGATGTCCTCGACAGCAACCACATGGCCGTCGATCACCACCGCAGCCTGGCCGATATCGAACGGACCGAGCGCGGTCAGCACCGCACGGCCGCACGCGATGTCGGCCTTGGCGTTGTCATTCGGCCAGGCCCGACTGATGCAGCCCTCCGGCATCAGCAAGTCGGGCGCGACGTCCTTGATGCCGACCATGCGAAATCCGTCCTGCTCGAGGATGCGGCCGACGCCGGACAAGAGATGATCGTCGCCGCCGCGAAAGGCGCGGATGACGTTTCCGAGCAGGCGCAGCGTCTTGACGTCGAACCGGATCTCCGCGAGCGAGGGGCGCACCAAGGTGCCGATGAAGATCAGGTCGCGGCAGCCTTCCTCGCGAAACAGCCGCATCGCGCGGCCGAGCTGGCCAACCGAAATCCAGCGATGGCGGAATTTTTCCACCCGGGCCGGATCGCACGCCCCGCGAAGGGGAAACAGCACTGGCGTAATGCCGCGGGCGGCGAGCGAGTCCGCGACCGCGAACGGCATTGCGCCGCCGCCGGCGACGATCCCGACCGGCGATGAAACCTGCGAAGCCGCCGATGTCATGCCTGCGGCCATGCCGAGATCACTTCGCGATGGCGGGAAGACAGAGCGGGCGCTTGCCCTTGCCGATGAAGTCGAGGATCTCGGCAATCGCCGGATCTTCGCTTGCAAGCGGCCTCGATGCCTCCAACCGCTCGGCAAAGGTGCCGGGCCCGTGGAAGAGCTTTTGGTAGAACGCCCGCACCGTCGCAAGCCGCTGCTTGGTGAACTTGCGGCGCTTCATGCCGATCAGATTGAGGCTCTCCAGCACCGCGTACTGACCATTGACCAGCCCGTACGGGATGACATCGTCACGCACGCCACAGACCCCGCCCACCATCACATATGGGCCGATGCGCGTGAACTGATGCACCGCAGAGAGGCCGCCGATGTAGACGGCGTCGCCGATCTCGCAATGCCCGCCAAGCGTCGCCGACGTCGCGAAGATCACGTTGTCGCCGACCATGCAGTCATGGCCGACATGGCTATTGTTCATGAAATAGCCGCCGTTGCCGACGCGCGTCAGCCCTCCACCCTTGATGGTGCCGACATTCATCGTCGCACCTTCCCGGATGGTGCAACCCGAGCCGATCTCGAGCCGGGTCGGCTCACCTTTGTAACTGAGATCCTGCGGGGCGCCACCGAGCACCGCGAAGGGCGAGATCACGCAGCCATCGCCGAGCGAGGTGTGGCCGATGACGGTGACCTGCCCGATCAGCTTGCAGTTGGCGCCGATCACAACATTCGGGCCGATGATGCAATAGGGTCCGATCTCGGCGCCCTCGCCGATCACGGCGCCGTCCGCGATCCGTGCGGTGGGATCAATCTTGCTCATCAAGCAATCTTACTCGTTAGGAAGCTCTGATTATGTGTTGAAGTCACTCGATTTTCCGGTGGTTAGCGCGACTATGCCCGATCTGTCCAGTGACGTATCATCTCGCCGTGTTTCAAGTATCGGATGAGGCGACCGCCCGTCCGTCGGCAAGTTCATGTGGAGCTTCAATACTCGTGGTCAGGGCCTTGGCAGTTCTGCTCGCACAACTGGCGGCCGCACCGATCGTGTCGGAGACGGTCCAGACCGGTGATCGCCATCCCATCGACCTCGCGACATTCGAATGCCGCGACATCAGTCGCAGCACGGTGCTTCAGCGTGTCTGTTACGACCGCGCGCAGCACGACCTCGTGGTTGCGACCGGCGGCTTCTATGCGCGCTATTGCGGCGTCACGGCCGAGACCGTCGACCGCCTTCTGGGCGCACCGTCCATGGGCCAGTTCTTCAACCGGCATATCAGACGCGAGGCCGCCGGCGGCCGCTACGATTGCAGCGCGTGAATCCTGTCCGTGCGGGGATGCCGCTCAGTCCGTCAGCATGGCGCCGACATCGGCTTCCGCGACCACCTGCCCGTTGACCTTGGCGTCGCCGTGAAACCACCACATCGCCTTGCGACGGCCGAGCGAGCGCATGTGGTACTCGATGGTGTCGCCGGGCAGCACCGGCTTGCGGAACTTGCACTTGTCGATGGTGAGGAAATAGACCGCCCGCGGCTTCTCGGTGCCTTCGACTGACTTGATGCCGATCACGCCCGCGGTCTGCGCCATCGCCTCGATCATCATGACGCCGGGATAGACCGGCCGCTCCGGGAAATGCCCCTGGAAGGCCGGCTCGTTGAAGGTGACGTTCTTGATGCCGATGCCGCTGTAGTCGGCGCGGATGTTGATCACGCGATCGATCAGCAGCATCGGGAAGCGGTGCGGCAGGGTCTGGAGGATGGCATTGATATCCACCAGCTCGAACTTAACAGGTGATTCCTCCGTCATTCGCGTCCCTCGTCCTTCGGATCGGCCTTGCTGTCGCGTACCAGGCGCTCCACCGCGATAATCTCCTTGAACCACTGTTTGGTCGGCTTGGCGAAATGCCCGCCCCAGCGGCCGCCCGGCGGGATGTCGTCCTTGACGGCACTCATGGCGGTCACCTGAGCCCCGTCGCCGATCTTGAGGTGGTTGTTGATGCCAACCTTCGCTCCGAGCGCCACGTTGTCGCCAATGGTCAGGCTGCCGGCGAGGCCGATCTGCGCCGCCAGCAGACAGTGCCGGCCGATCGTCACATTGTGGCCGATCTGGACCTGATTGTCGATTTTAGTCCCCTCGCCGATCACGGTATCCCGCAAGGACCCGCGGTCGATCGTGGTGTTGGCGCCGACCTCGACGTCGTTCTGGATCAGCACCCGGCCGGTCTGTGGCACCTTCACATGGCCTTCCGGGCCGAAGAAGATGAAGCCGTAGCCGTCCTGGCCGATCGAGCAGCCGGGATGGATCAGCACGTTGTTGCCGATCAGGGTGCACTGGATCGCGGTGCGGGCCCCGACATTGCAGTCCCGGCCGATCTTGACCCCAGGGCCGATCACCGCCCCGACGCCGATCACGGTGCCGGTGCCGATCTCCACGTCCGGCCCAATCACCGCCAGCGGATCGACGATCACGCCGTCCTCGAGCCGGGCCGAGGG
Organism: Bradyrhizobium centrosematis; assembly: GCF_045571495.1. Taxonomy (NCBI): domain Bacteria; kingdom Pseudomonadati; phylum Pseudomonadota; class Alphaproteobacteria; order Hyphomicrobiales; family Nitrobacteraceae; genus Bradyrhizobium; species Bradyrhizobium centrosematis. The sequence goes on along the minus strand of NZ_CP120703.1, from coordinate 3,653,870 downwards.
GTCGATGATCGCGGACGGGGCAATACCGTCATTGCCGACCCAGGATTGCGGCCGCAGCGTGTCGCCATGCCATTCCCGGGCGATCCTGACGAAGGCCCGGAACGGCTGCGCCACCCGCAGCACGGCCACATGGGCGGGCACCTGCGCCTCGAAGCGCGGGCTGACCAGGCAGGCGCCGGCCTTGGTCGCCTTGAGTTCGCCGGCATATTTGAGGTTATCGAAGAACGCCAGATGCATCGGGCCCGCTTCGTCGAGCGAGGCAAGGCCCGTGATGACGTGGCCACCCCGGCCGGGATCGACCAGTTCCGCCTTGGCCATCGCGGCGATGTCGGCCAGCGCTGAGGCCGGCGGCTTTGTGAAGAAGTTCGGCTGCGCCATTCCACCCCGTCGCGGTCCGGCTTCGGCATGAAGCGGATCAGGCCGCATCATGCCCCATCTCTTGGAATGGCACGATCCCTTTCGGAAACCGGCTCCAGTGATCCGGATCGTGCCGTGCTGATCGAACTAGAACGTCGTGCCGCCGCCGAACCGGAACTCCTGCACGCGATCGTATTTGCCCTTGGTGAGCGGCACGGCGTAGTCGAAGCGCAGCGGACCGAACGGCGACTGCCAGATCAGGCCGACACCAACCGATGAGCGGACGACCTTGCTATCGTCATAGACCAGGCCGGTACAGGTGCCGGCGCTCGACGGATTGATCGTCGATGGGATACAGCCCGGCACGTTGACTTCGTTGGTCGTGGTCCAGCTCGTCGGTCCCCTGTAGTCGTAGAGACCGCCGGCATCGGCATAGACCGCGCCCTTCAGACCCACTTCCTTCGGCAGGAACCAGAACGGCATCTGCAGTTCGAGCGAAGCGCCCCAGTACTTGGTGCCGCCGAGCGCGTCCTGCGTGCCGAACGGATTCAGGTCGCGCGGGCCGATGCCGTTCGGGGCAAAGCCGCGGACGAGGTTCGAACCCATCTGGAAGTGATCGAGCATGCGCAGATCGCTGCCCATCTTGTTCAGCATGCCGCCCTGCAGTCGGATCAGGCCGACGATGTCGGACACCAGCGGAGTGTAGTACTTCGCATCGATCACCGACTTCAGGTAGGAGACGTCGCCGCCGACGCCGGCGAAATCCTGGCGGAAGTCGACGAGCAGACCGTCGGTGGGGTTCTTGTTGTTGTCGAGCGTGTTGTAGGTCAGCGTGTAGCCGAGCGCCGAGGTCAGGGTCTTGCCGTTGGCGAGTTCCTTGCGTACCGGCAGCGAGGCCTCACCGTCGCTGTAGCAGCCGAGGCCGTTCGAGGACGCCAGACTAATACCATTGGCGGCGGCGAAAGCCGGGCTTGGATTGAACAATGGATTGGCACTGCCATCGGGCAGGAACTGCACGTTGTTACAATTCGCCAGGTAGCTCGGCAGCGTGATTTCCTGCTGGTAGATCGAGTAGCGCAGTTGCAGCGACAGATCTTCGCGCAAGGAGAAACCGAGGCGCGGCGAGAAGCCGAGCGTCTTGGTGCCGTAGGAGATGTAGCTGTTGGACAGTTGCTGGCGCTGATAGAGGTCGAGGCCGAGCGCGACGCGGTAGTCGAGCAGATAGGGTTCGACGAACGACAGCGAGTAGCCGCGCGCATACTGGCCATAGGTCACCGACGCCTTGGCGAACAGGCCGCGGCCGAGCAGATTGCGCTCGGAGATCGAGACTTCGGCCAGCGCGCCGTCGGTGGTGGAGTAACCGCCCGAGATCGAGAAGTCGCCGGTCGATTTCTCTTCCATGTCGACGATCAGGATGACGCGGTCGCTCGACGAGCCGGGCTCGGTCGTGATCTTCACGCTCTTGAAGTAGTCGAGGTTCTTCAGGCGTCGCTCGGCGCGGTCGACCAGGGCGCGGTTGTAGGCATCGCCTTCCGAGATGTCGAACTCGCGGCGGATCACGTAGTCGCGCGTACGGGTGTTGCCGCGCAGGTTGATGCGCTCGATATAGGTGCGCGGGCCTTCATCGATGTTGAACACGACGGAGACGGTGTGCGCCTCGAAATTGCGGTCGCCGCCCGGCCGGACCACGGCGAAGGCATAGCCGCGGCGCGAGGCCTCGATCTGCATCTCCTCGACCGACTTCTCGACCGATTCGACGTTGTAGAGCGAGCCGGCATGGACGCGGGAATAAGTCCGCATCGACGACGGATCGAAGTTCGGAATGCTGGAGCGGAAGTCGACCGTGCCGACGCGGTACTGAGATCCTTCCTCGATCTTGAAGGTGACGTTGAAGCCCTTCTTCTCCGGATCGTATTCGGTCAGCGCGGCCACGACCTGGACGTCGGCGAAACCGTTCTTGAGGTAGAAGCGGCGGATCAGGTCGCGGTCGGCCTCGACACGGTCGGGATCGTAGATGTCACCGCTGGCGAGGAAGCTCAGCAGGTTCGATTCGCGCGTCTTGATGACGTCGCGCAGACGGTAGGACGAGAAGGCATTGTTGCCGACGAACTCGATCGACTTGACGCCGGTCTTGGCGCCCTCCTCGATCGTGAAGATCAGGTCGACGCGGTTGTTCGGCTGCTCGATGATCTCGGGCGTGACCCGCACGTCGTAGCGGCCGGACCGGCGATAGATTTCGGCGATTCGCAGCGTGTCGGACTGCACCATGGCGCGGGAGAAGGTGCCGCGGGCCTTGGACTGGACCTCGGCGGTGAGCTGCTCGTCCTTGATCTTCTTGTTGCCCTCGAAGGCGATCCGGCCAATCACCGGGTTTTCCACCACCGAGACGATGATCTGGCCGCCGGGGCCGCGGTTGATCCTCACGTCCTGGAACAGGCCGGTCTCGATCAACGCCTTGAGGCCGTCGTCGATGGCGGCCTGATCGAGGCGGCCGCCCGGACCCGGCTTGAAATAGGAGCGGATCGTCTCCACCTCGACACGACGATTTCCTTCGACGGAAATCGACTGGACGGTCTGAGCGAGCGCAGACGAAGAGACGAAAACAGCCCCGACCGGGGCAACCACCGGCGCGCCGAACATGATCAGGGTTGCGAGCAAGCCCCCCCGGAGTCGCAGTCCAAACTTCATGCGCAACGCGCCCTTATCATTCCGAGCCAGACCCAACCCCAACGCCGGTCTGGAAGATTCCCCAAGTCGAGGCCGCTTGTAGCTAATTTCCCCGACGCCGCAAACGGCCGAAAGCGTCGTAATTTCAAATTCATTCCAAGACGTTGCTCAACAGCAACGCCACAAAAAAGCCTCCATCAGGATGCGGCCATTCGCAGGATGTCGTTGTAGGTCGCAAACACCATCAACATCAGCACCAAACCGAGCCCGATTCGGAACCCCATCTCCTGAGTCCGCTCGGACAAGGGCCGGCCACGGACCACCTCCGCCGCATAGAACATAAGGTGGCCGCCATCGAGCAGCGGGATCGGGAACAGGTTCAACAGGCCGATCGACACCGACAGCACCGCGCACAGATTGATCACGAACTGGAACCCGGCGCTGGCCGCCTGCCCCGACATCTTCGCGATTCCCAGGACGCCACTGACCTCGTTGGGATTGCCTTGCCCCACGAACAGCGAGCCCAGGAACTTGAAGGTGCTGGTGATGATGAACCAAACCTGCTCGACGCCGATCTTGAGCGCCTCGCCGACGCCGACCGGGGCGGTCGAGGCCTCGCCGGCCTGCGCCTTGTGCTCGACGCCGAGCACACCGAGACGATGGCTGTTGCCGAACGGATCCTTGCGCTCGAGCAGCGCCGGCGTTGCCGTCAGCGACACGATGGCGCCGTCCCGCTTCACCTGGAACGCAAGCGCCGAACCGGCGTTCATCGCAACGATTCGCTGCATGTCGGCAAAGCTCTCGATCGGCTTGCCGTCGATCTGGACGACGACGTCTCCGACCTTGAAGCCGGCCGCGGCCGCAGCGCCGTCGGCAACGACACCGTCAACGCGCGCGATCGTGCTCGGCTTGCCGTAGTACAGCGCCATGCCCGCGAAGATCAGCGCACCCAGGATGAAATTGGCGATCGGGCCGGCCGCGACGATGGCAGCGCGCGGGGCCACCTTCTTGTGGTGGAAGCTGCCGGCGCGCTCCTCGGCCGTCATGGCCGCGAGCGCCTGGGCCGATGGGGTCGAGGCCTCGCTCTCGTCGCCGAAGAACTTGACGTAGCCGCCGAGCGGGATCGCCGAGATCTTCCAGCGCGTGCCATGGCGGTCGTTGAAGCCGACCAGCTCCGGTCCGAAGCCGAGCGAAAAGGTCAGGACGCGAACGCCCGCCCACCGCGCGACCAGAAAATGGCCGAGCTCATGGAAGAACACGACGATCGTCAGGACGAACAGGAAGGGAACGGCATAACCCAGGATCCCATGGCTCAACGTATTGAAACTATGGGCAAAAAAGTCGATCATCGAATTCCCTCATCCAGCGCCGCAAGGCCCTGGCCCCGAACCATCTAGGATGCCTTTAAGGCAATTTGAGGCAATAGGGCGGCAGCTCTATTTCGCGCAACATGGTCAACAGAGATTGCATCATCGGCGGACGTCAGAGGTGCCTGGTTCCCGCTGCGGATCCAGTCATCCAGCGTCGCCTCCACCAGCCGGGCAATCGCGCCAAACCGGATCTTGCCAGCAATGAACGCGGCGACCGCGACCTCATTGGCGGCGTTGTAGACGGTGGTCGCCCCCTTCCCGGTCCGGAGCGAATCGTAAGCCAGCCGCAGTCCGGGGAAGCGCTCGAAATCGGGCGCCTCGAAGGTCAGCTGGCCGATCTTGGCGAGGTCCAGCTTGGCCGCCGGCCCCTTGATGCGGTCGGGCCAGCCGAGGCAGTGCGCGATCGGGGTGCGCATGTCGGGCGCACCGAGCTGGGCCACCACCGAGCAGTCGGAAAACTCCACCATGCCGTGGATGATCGACTGCGGATGGACCAGCACATCGATCTCATCGGGCGTGAGCGCGAACAGATAGGAGGCCTCGATCACCTCGAGCCCCTTGTTCATCATCGAGGCGGAATCGATCGTGATCTTCTGGCCCATGCTCCAGTTCGGATGCTTCAGGGCCTGCGCGAGGGTCGCCTGCTCGATGTCCGCCACCTTCCAGGTGCGGAACGGGCCGCCTGAGGCGGTGATGATGACGCGGACGAGCTCGTCGCGATTGCCCGAGCTCAGCGCCTGAAACAGCGCATTGTGCTCGGAATCGGCCGGCAGGATGCAGGCGCCCGCCTTGGCCGCGCGCTGCATGAAGAAATCACCGGCGCAGACCAGACATTCCTTGTTGGCCAGTGCGACATGCGCGCCGCGATCGACCGCCGCGAGCGCCGGCTTCAGTCCGGCAGCGCCGCTCACGGCGGCCATCACCCAATCGGCCGGACGCGCGCCGGCTTCGATCACTGCGCTTTCGCCGGCACCGCATTCGGTGCTGGTCCCTGCGAGCGCAGCCTTGAGCTCGCCGAGCTTGGAGGTGTCAGCGATCGCGACGTAACGCGCGGAAAATTCCTTGGCGAGCTTCGCCAGTGCTTCGACATTGCCGTTCGCCGTCAGCGCCTCGACGCGGTAGCGCTCGGGCGAGGCGCGCAGCAAATCCATCGTGCTGTCGCCGATCGAGCCGGTGGCGCCGAGAACCGTGACGCTGCGGACGTCGGACGCCACAGCCTTGTTGTTTCGCAATGGGACCGCGCTCATATCCTCACCAAACCATAAGACCGCTTCCGGCGCTATGCACACCATGGCGGAGAAAGCCGATAAACCAGGCCGCCAGGATGGCGGCGACAAAACCGTCCAGGCGGTCCATAAGCCCGCCATGGCCCGGAATTAAGTGACTGGAATCCTTGACACCGAAGCGCCGCTTCACCGCGGATTCGAACAGATCGCCCGCCTGCGAGACTACCGATAGGACGGCGCTGACCAGCAGCAGCGGAACCGGCTTCCCGATCCCGCAAGCGGCGAAACCTCCGGCCACCGCAAGGCTCGCCACGAAGCCGCCGAACGCTCCGGCCCAGGTCTTCTTCGGGCTCACGCGCGGCCACAGCTTCGGCCCGCCGATGTTGCGGCCGGCGAAGTAGCCGCCGATATCCGTCGCCCAAACCACGAGCAGCACGAACATCAGCGCGGAGAAGCCGTTGACGAGATCCTTCCGGACCAGGATCGAGGCCAGCAGCGCTGCGGCTGCGTAGGCAAACCCCGTGGCCGCCCAGACGAACTTGCCGCGCGCGATCAGCGTCACGATCGCGCCGCCAACGAGGCCGACGACGACGGAGGTCTTGAGCCCGCCAAAGGCGACCGCAGCTCCCATCATGGCGATGACGACCGTCCCCGCCCCGGTCAGCGCGGCGGAGCCTGCGCCGACCACCGTCAGCCATTCGGCGAACAGCCCGATCGAGACCAGGGTGACGAGCAGCACCCACAGCCAGCCACCGACGTAGGCGATCGCAATGGTCAGCGGTGCCAGCACCAGCGCTGCGAGCACTCGCATCACCAGATTGCTCGGGGCAGGCTTGGCGCCCGCCGGTGCGGCGTCTTGTTCGCTCACGAGGCGGTTTTCGCGACCAGACCGCCAAAACGGCGCTCGCGCCTGGCGAATTCGGCGATCGCGCTTTCCAGCGCCGCCTTGTCGAAATCGGGCCAGTGAATCGGCACGAACACGAGTTCGCTATAGGCGGCCTGCCACATCAGGAAATTGGACAGGCGCTGCTCGCCGCTCGTGCGGATGATGAGATCGGGATCGGGAATGTCGGGCGCATCGAGATGCGCCCCGAGCGTCTCGGCATCGATCGTATCGGGGTCGCGCTTGCCTTCCGCAACTTCGCGGGCGAGCTTCTGCGCCGCCTTCGCGATCTCCTGCCGCGATCCGTAATTGAAGGCGACGACCAGCGTGAGGCGCGTGTTGTCGCGCGTCAGCTCCTCGGCCTCGTTCAAGAGCGCGCAGATGTCGCTATCGAGCCCCTCGCGCTCGCCGATGATGCGAACCTTGACGCCGTCGCGGTGCAGGCTCGCCAGGTCGTTGCGGATGAAGCGGCGCAGCAGGCCGAAGAGGTCGCCGATCTCGCTCGCCGGGCGTGACCAGTTCTCCGATGAGAAGGAGAAGATGGTGAGGTAGCGGATGCCGAGCTCGTGCGAGGCACGCACGACGCGGCGCAGTGCCTCGACGCCGCGGCGATGCCCCTCCGCACGCGGCAGGCCGCGCGCGGCGGCCCAACGCCCGTTGCCATCCATGATGATGGCGACATGCGCAGGCGCGTCGGACCGATCGGATCCTTCCGTTGCTGGCGCGGCGGCGTTGGACATGATGGCAGCCTTAAACGGTCAGGATTTCTTTTTCCTTGGCAGCCAGCAGCTGGTCGATCTCGGCGATCGTGCCGTCGGTCGCCTTCTGCACCTCGTCGGCATGACGCTTCTGATCGTCCTCCGACATCTCGTGGTTCTTCTCGAGCTTCTTGAGGACGTCGAGGCCGTCGCGGCGGACGTGACGCGCGGCGACCTTGGCGGCTTCCGCGTATTTGTGCGCGACCTTCACCAGCTCCTTGCGCCGCTCCTCGTTGAGCTCGGGGATGCGCAGACGCAGCACCTGCCCCTCGGTCGCGGGCGACAGGCCGAGATTGGAATCGACGATGGCCTTCTCCACCGCCTTGACCATCGACTTGTCCCAGACCTGCACCGAGATCAGGCGCGGCTCCGGCACGCTGACGGTGGCGAGCTGGTTGAGCGGCATGTGACTGCCATAGGCGTCGACCTGCACCGGATCGAGCATCGAGGCGGAGGCGCGCCCCGTCCGCAGGCCGCCGAGCTCGTGCTTGAGCGACTGGACGGCGCCCTGCATGCGGCGCTTCACTTCGTTGAGGTCGAAATTACCCGTGGCCATCTCGTTTCTCCTTCAAAATCCCGGCGACTGCTCCCGCGCCCCTCGCTTCAGGGCGCGGCAGTCGAGCCGTCAGCCGGCGACGATGGTTCCGTGGCCGACGCCACGCAGAATCGCGCCGATCGAGCCCGGCTCCGCGATCGAGAACACGATGATAGGCAGCGACGTCTCGCGGGCAAGCGCGAAGGCGGTCGCATCCATCACCTTGTAGCCGCCCTCGATCGCCTGCGAATGCGTCAGCCGGTCGAACCGGGTTGCGCTCGGATCCGTCTTCGGGTCGGCCGAGTAGACGCCATCGACATTGGTCGCCTTCAGGACCGCCTGTGCGCCGATCTCCGCAGCGCGCAGCACCGCGGTCGTATCGGTGGTGAAGAACGGATTGCCGGTGCCGCCGCCGAGCAGCACGATCCGGCCTTCGGCGAGATATTTGTGCGCCGCAGTGCGGGTGAACAGCTCGGAGATCTCGGGCATGACGAAGGCCGACAGCGTACGCGCCGGCGTGCCCTTGCGCTCGATCGCCGCCTCCAGCGCGAGGCAGTTCATCATGGTGGCGAGCATGCCCATAGTATCGCCGGTGGTGCGCGAGACCCCGCGGGAGGAGACCTCGACGCCGCGGACCATGTTGCCGCCGCCGATCACGACCGCAACCTCGGTGCCGAGATGGCGGGCGGCGATCAGATCGTCCGCAACCCGGTCGACGGTCGGCTGATCAATGCCAAACCCCTGCTGTCCCGCGAGATATTCGCCGGACAGCTTGATCACGACGCGACGATAGACCGGATCTGTCATGAGCAATTTCCTTGTCCGGGCGCCGCTTCCGGCGGCGCGCCGGAAGGAACTTTCCGGCGCTTACTTCTTGCCGCTGGCCGCGGCGACCTCGGCTGCGAAGTCGCTTTCCTGCTTCTCGATTCCCTCGCCGAGAGCATAGCGCACAAAGCCGGCGATCTTCACAGCGCCGCCGACCTTGCCCTCGGCCTCCTTCACCGCCTGCGCCACCGACTTGCCGGTGTCGTGGATGAAGGCCTGCTCCAGCAGGCAGACTTCCTTGTAGTAGGTCTTGAGGCCGGACTCGACGATCTTCTCGATCACGTTCTCGGGCTTGCCCTGCTGGCGATACTTGTCGGCGAGCACGTCCTTCTCGCGCTTGACGACCGCCGGATCGAGGCCGGACGGATCGAGCGCCAGCGGGTTGGCGGCCGCGACATGCATCGCGATCTGGCGGCCGAGGGCCGCGAGCTCGTCGGCCTTGCCCGGCGATTCCAGCGCCACGATCACGCCCATCTTGCCGGCGCCGTCGACGACGGCACCGTGGATGTAGTGCGCCACGACGCCCTGGCTCACTTCGAGCGAAGCGGCACGACGCAGCGTCATGTTCTCGCCGATGGTGGCGATCGCGTCGTTGATCGCGGCTTCGACCGTGACGTCACCGACCTTGGCGGCCTTGATCTTCTCGACGTCGGCACCGGTGTCGAACGCGACCTGGGCGATCATCTTGACCAGCCCCTGGAACTGGCCATTGCGCGCGACGAAGTCGGTCTCGGAGTTGACCTCGACCACGACGCCCTTGGTGCCCTTGGTGAGCGCGCCGATCAGACCTTCCGCCGCGACGCGGCCGGACTTCTTGGCGGCCTTGGACAGGCCCTTCTTGCGCAGCCAATCCTGCGCCGCTTCCATGTTGCCGTCATTCTCGGTCAGCGCGGCCTTGCAGTCCATCATGCCTGCGCCGGTGGACTCGCGCAGATCCTTGACCATCGCAGCTGTGATCATTGCCATTGTTGAAAATCCTTTGTGCCTGCCGGTTTGCCGCGGCACGGCACCCAACTGCCCCGCCGCGGTCCATCTCAGGTATTCGCGTCAACTGAAATGGTGGCCGGACCCTATCCGGCCAACCCATCGCTCTTTTTGACTATTCCGCTTCCGCGGTCAGCGCCTTGGCCTTGGCGACCCAGGCATCCGCGCGGCTCGGAAGACCGACTTCTTCGCCGATCGTGTGCGCGGTGTCGTGGTCGAGCTCGGCGAGCTGCCAGTAGTGGAAGATGCCGAGGTCGTTGAACTTCTTCTCGATCGCACCCGACACGCCCGGGAGCTTCTTGAGGTCGTCGGCGGTGCCGCGCGGACCTGCAAGGCCCTGGAAGCCGCTCGACGACGGAGCCGGCAGCTCTTCGGCGACCGGCACGGCCGCAGCGCCGACGTCGACGCCCGAATCGCCCTGGGCACGCGAGATGCCGTCGATCGCCGCACGCGCAATCAGGTCGCAGTACAGCGAAATGGCGCGACCGGCGTCGTCATTGCCCGGCACCACATAGGTGATGCCCTTCGGGTCCGAATTGGTGTCGACGATCGCGGCGACCGGGATGTTGAGCCGCTGGGCTTCTTGGATCGCGATGTCTTCCTTGTTGGTGTCGATCACGAAGATCAGGTCGGGCAGACCGCCCATGTCCTTGATGCCGCCGAGCGAACGGTCGAGCTTGTCGCGCTCGCGCTGAAGCGTCAGGCGCTCCTTCTTCGTGTAGGAATTGGCTTCGCCGCCCGACAGCACGTCGTCGAGGTGACGCAGGCGCTTGATCGAGGCCGAGATCGTCTTCCAATTGGTCAGCGTGCCGCCGAGCCAGCGCGAATTGACGAAATATTGCGCGCAGCGCTTGGCCGCATCGGCAACGCCGTCCTGCGCCTGGCGCTTGGTGCCGACGAACAGGATGCGGCCGCCCTTGGCCACCGTGTCGCTGACGGCCTGGAGCGCCTGGTGCAGCATCGGCACGGTCTGGGCGAGATCGACGATGTGGATGTTGTTTCGGGTGCCGAAAATGAACGGAGCCATTTTCGGATTCCAGCGGTGAGACTGGTGACCAAAGTGCACGCCAGCTTCGAGCAGCTGACGCATAGTGAAATCGGGTAGTGCCATCGTTCTAATTCTCCGGTTGGTTCCTCCGGAAACGTGTGAGCAAAACGGAGCGTTCTCGCCCCGGTTGCCACCGGACGGCCTTGTGAGCCATGTTTCCGTGTGAGATGGCGCGCTCTATAGCGCAATTTCGGCCAGAAGCAAGGAAATAAGGGCCTCGCGGGCGGTTTTCGCCCGCCCAAGGCCCCTTCCCTAAAGACCCCCGCAATACCCTGCCGCTCGATCGGGACCCGGCTAGCATTTCGGCTGGTTGGGCGGGCACTTCTTCGCAGCCGCCGGAGGCGGTGCCGCAGGTCGCGGCGGGGGTGGTGGCGCCGGGCGCGGCGGCGGCGCGACAGCCATCCGCGGGGGAGGCGGCGGAGGTGCCGGCCGGGCAACCGGCGGGGGCGGCGCGGGCCGCGCCATAGGCGGAGGAGGCGCCGGCCGCGCAGCCGCCACGGGCGGAGCCACCCGTGCCGGCGGAGGCGGCGCGACACGCGGCGGCGGCGGTGGTGCCGGACGTGCGATGGCCGTGGGCGGCGGAGGCGTCGGTCGCGCCACGGCTTGGGGGCGCGCTGGTGGGGCGGATGGCCGGATCGCCTGCGCCGGCGCGGCAGACGGCTGACTTTGCGGCCTGATCGGCTCGCGCGCGGCCGACGGCGATGGTGGAACGGGCCTTCCCGCAGCCCCGGGAGCGGTGCCCGGCTTGCCGGCTGCTGCCGGCGGCGGCGCGCCGGCCGGCTCGCGGATTGCAGACTTGGCGCGGTCGACGGGAGCGGTCCCGGACGGTATTTGCGCACCCGGGGGCTTCGGCGCCTGGCCGGTCGCAGTGGCGGGGGCGTTGGGCGAGACGGTCGCCGGCGCGGCAGCCGTTGGCGTATTGGGATGAGCCGGCGGCGGCGCACCGGGAGACGCGGTGCTCGGCGCTCCCTGGCGGGTCGGCGAGCTCGTGGGAGCAGTCGCTGTCGGAGCGGGCCTGCCCGGCAGGTTCCCTGCCCCCGCAGCCGGCGCTGGCGGCCCGCCCTGGGCACCAGGGACCGGCAGCGTGTTGGCCTGTGGCAGCCTGGTCTGTGGCGAAATGGCTGGTGCTGCGGTCGGCGCGACGGCGGTCGGCGTCGTCGGAGGCGTTGCAGTCCTTGCCGTCGGCTGGATCGTCGCGCTCGGAGGCATAGGTGCCTTGCCCTGCTGGATCAGGGCGGCGCGCTGCGCGACCGCCTGCGGCACGGCCGGGCCGGCCGGGTTGGCGCGGCCGGCAATCGCCGGAGCCAAAGCGGCCGGACCGGCGCCCGGCCCGACGCCCGGCGCAGGTGCGGGCGGTTGGTTGATCACGGTGTTGATCACCGTCGTATTGTGGATGTTCTGGTAGATGATGTTGTTGGGCGGCGGCGCGACGTAGACCGGCGGCCTGACGTACACCGGGATCGGCACGAACACCGGCTGCGGCAGCACGAACAGGCCGACCACGGGCAGCGGCGGTGGCAGCACGACGAAATCCGGCGGCGGCGGCGGTAGATAATAGACCGGTGGTGGCGGCGGCGGCGCGAAGTCGAAATCGGGATCGCTGAAATACAGCACCGGACGGTCGACATAGACCACCTCCTCGGGCGGCGGCGGCGGCACGTCGTAGTCGATCATCGCAAAGCTCGGCGGCGGCTCGGGCGGCGCGGTGAGGATCGCCAGGCGCCGGCGCGCATCCGCGGCGTGCGGCCCGCGCGGATAGCGGCGCAGATACGACCAATAGGCCTCCGGCGTATCGGTCCGGTAGGTCCGCCGCCAGGTGATGGCTTCGCGGCGCGCCGCCACGATCGCGATCACGCGCTTTGCAAGCGGATCATTCGGATAGGCCGCCAGAAATTCCTCATAGGCCGGCAGCGCGTCGCGCTCGAGTGCGGCAGCATAGGCATCCTGCACGCCTAGATCGCGGATCGGCTTGTTGCGGATGGCGGCAACCTGGTCAGGCGCAGCCGCCGGCGGCGGCGCGTCGGGCGCGCGCTCGAAGAACGAGAATGGCGCCGAGATCTTCTGCTCATTCCAGGGCACCTGCGCGCCCTTGCTGGCTTCGTTGACGCGCAGGCGGACGCGGTCGAATACCTCGGCTAGCGGCAGACCGCCGGTGCGGATCATCTCCGCCAGCGATTGCGCATAGATGCCGTACGGCCCCGGCTCCTCGGGCGCCACCGTGCCGGGCGCCGCATTGAAGGCGATCAGCATATTCGCCTCCGGCTCGACCAGCGCCAGGCCACTTGCGATCGGCTGGCCGCCCGCGATGAAGGGCTGCGCGCGCGCTGCGTCGAGCACGACGATGTTCGCCTTGAGCGGAATGGCCGCGAGCTGTCGCACATAGTCGCTGATGCGCAAGGCCTCGGTCGGAATGTCGGTGTCACGATTGATGTTGGAATCGACCGGGATGAAATAGTTCTCGCCGGCAAGCTGCACGCCGTAGCCGGCAAGATAGATCATCGCGACTGTTCCCGGCCCGGAAGCCTGGGCCTTCTGGATGAAATCGCGAAAACTCTTGCGCAGCGTGTCGCCGTCGAGATCGCGCGCGCCGACGACATCGAAGCCGGCCGCCTGCAGCGTCTGCGCGATCAGCCCGGCATCGTTCGCGGTGGTTGCCAGCGGCGACTTGGCATAAGCGCCGTTGCCGACAACCAGCGCGATGCGCTTTTCCTGCTGCTGTGCACGCGCCTGATGCGGTGCGCCTGTGGCAAGGACCAACGGCAGGAGAAGGCAGATGAAAACTTTGAGCGTCCCACGCATGGCTTGTGCCCGCTTTTGTTCTAGAGGTGGCCACCACGCATCAGACGCGCGTCCAGCTGAATGGCTCTTGAACGAAAAGCGCGGATTGAGGCGGCGGCATGGCGCCGCCGCCCAGTCAAACCTTTGCGTCGAACCTCCACGTCAGGCTCGCGTAAGTCTCACGACCGCACTGCGGCGCAAGCTCACCCGAGTTGACTTAGCTTTGGGTGATCAGATCAACCGTCCCAGTGCTCAGCCGATAGATGCCGCCGACCACCTTGAGCTTGCCCTGCTCGACCGCTGCGTTGAGGAGCGGCGCCGCCGATTTCAGCTTGGCGACGTTGTCGATGACGTTCTGGCGAATGGCGTTGTCGAGCGCGTTGCCGCCCTGCTGGGCCGCCATCTTCACCGCCGGCGCAATCGCGGCGACCAGTGAGGGGATGTGCCCCGGCAGCGGCTTGTCGTCCTTCAGCGACTTGATCGTCGCGTCGACGGCGCCGCAATTGTCGTGGCCGAGCACCAGGATCAGCGGCGTGCCGAGCACCGCGACGGTGTACTCCATGCTCGCCACCGTCTCATCGCCGGCGAAATTTCCGGCGACGCGGCACACGAAGAGATCGCCGCGTCCGCTGTCGAAGGCATATTCGGGCGCGATCCGTGAATCGGCGCAGCTCAGCACGGCCGCGTAGGGATTCTGGCCGCCGACCAGAGCCTCGCGCTCATGCGTGAAGTCGTGGCGGCGCGATACGCCCGAGACGTAACGCGAATTGCCCTCCATCAGCCGCTTGAGGGCCGCATCGGGCGAGAGCACGTTCTGAGGTTTCGGCGGCGCCTTGGCTTCCTTGGCTGAGGCGGCCCCGCCAAACGCCGCGGCCCCGAGCGCCGAGGCGGCGAAAAGCATCATCGAACGGCGGCACGGAGCGATCGATTGATGCAGATTTTCAGAGCATTTGTCACACATGGTTGTTCTTCCTTGGTTGCGCGCCGGGCGACAACTGATAGCTGTGCCCGCAAGGCTTCGAAACCATGCGTGAGCTTGTTAGTTAAGCTTTGGTTTGCGGCAAAGTGTGCAAGCGTCAGATCTGCTGCACGTCCACCACGCCCGCGACCGCCTTGATGGCGCCGGCGATCTGCGGCGAGACCTTGAAGCGGCCGGGCAGCTTCATCTCGACCTCGGTCTCGAGGTCGAGCATCATCACCAGCGACACCTCGCCGTCGCCATTGGAGCGCGGCGCGATGCCCGGGCTGCCGATCTTTGGCGCAGCACCATTCGATGCGGCCAAGTCGGGGCCGGCCAAGCGCTTGGCGATCGAGTCCAGCGGCTTGGTGTCGCGCAGGAAGATGCGCAGGCCCCTCTGCGTCTTGGCGGCGGCATCATCGAGCGGCTCGGCATGCAGCACACGGGCGCGCACGTCCTCGCCCTGCAGCTCGGCCCCCAGCTGCAGCAGCACGGCGGCGCCCGGCTCCAGCACGTCGCGATATTGCGCAAGGCCTTCGGAGAACAGCACCGCCTCGAAATGGCCGGTGGGATCGGAGAGCCCCATGATGCCCATCTTGTTGCCGGTCTTGGTGCGCCGCTCCATGCGCGAGACCACGGTGGCCGCGACCTTGCCGGCGGTGGCGCCGGTCTTCACGGCGCGGGAGAATTCCGCCCAGCTCTGGACCCGCAGCCGCTTCAGCACGGTGGCGTAATCGTCGAGCGGATGACCGGACAGGAAGAAGCCGACGGCGTCGTATTCGCGGCGAAGCTTTTCGGCCGGCAGCCACGGCTCGATCTGCGGCAGCATGATGGTCGGGGCGTCCGCCGACATGCCGAACATGTCGTTCTGGCCGACGGTCTCGGCCTGATGCGCGCGCTGGCAGGCGGCCAGGATCGAATCCGCGCCGGCGAAGACGCGCGCCCGGTTCGGCTCGAGCGTGTCGAAGGCGCCGGCGGCGGCGAGACTTTCGATGATGCGCTTGTTGATCGCACGCGGATTGACCCGCGCGGCGAAGTCGGCGAGCGAGGTGAACAAGCCCCGCTTCGTGCGCTCCTCGATGATCTGCTCGATCGCCTGAATGCCGACGCCCTTCAGCGCAGCGAGCGCGTAGTAAATCGTCTTCTCGCCGACCTCGAAGGTCGCGCCCGACCGGTTGATGTTCGGCGGCTCGACCTTGATGCCGAGGCGCTGCGCCTCGGAGCGGAATTCGGACAGCTTGTCGGTGTTGTTGAGATCGAGCGTCATCGACGCCGCGATGAACTCCACCGGGTAATGCGCCTTCATGTAGGCGGTGTGGTAGGACACCAGCGCATAAGCCGCCGCGTGGCTCTTGTTGAAGCCGTAGTCGGCGAATTTCGCCAGGAGCTCGAAGATGGTTTCGGCCTGCCCTTTCGGCACGCCGTTCTTCACAGCACCCGCGACGAAGATGTCGCGCTGCTTGTCCATCTCGGCGCGGATCTTCTTGCCCATGGCGCGGCGCAACAGGTCGGCATCGCCGAGCGAATAGCCCGACATCACCTGTGCGATCTGCATCACCTGTTCCTGGTAGATGATGACGCCGAAGGTCTCTTTGAGGATCGGCTCCAGCACGGGATGCAGATATTCCGGCTCCTCGTCGCCGTGCTTGCGCGCACAATAGGTCGGGATGTTCGCCATCGGGCCCGGGCGATACAGCGCCACCAGCGCGATGATGTCCTCGAAGCGGTCCGGGCGCATGTCGACCAGCGCGCGCCGCATACCCTGGCTTTCAACCTGGAACACGCCGACCACCTCGCCCCGAGCCAGCATCGCGTAACTCTCGGCATCGTCGATCGGCAGCGTGGCGAGATCGACGTGGATGTTGCGCGGCTTCAAGAGCTTCACCGCGACGTCGAGCACCGTCAGCGTCTTCAGGCCGAGGAAGTCGAATTTGACGAGGCCGGCGGGCTCGACCCACTTCATGTTGAACTGGGTCACCGGCATGTCGGATTTGGGATCGCGGTAGAGCGGCACGAGCTCGCTCAGCGGACGATCGCCGATCACGATGCCGGCCGCATGGGTCGAGGCATGTCGCGTCAGGCCTTCGAGGCGCTGGGCGATGTCGAAAGCGCGCGCCACCACCGGATCTTCATCGCGGAACGCCTGCAGCTTCGGCTCGCTCTCGATCGCGGCCGCCAGCGTCACCGGCGCCGCCGGATTCTGCGGCACCAGCTTGGTCAGCTTGTCGACCTGGCCATAGGGCATCTGCAGCACGCGACCGACGTCGCGCAGCACGCCGCGCGCCTGCAGCGTTCCGAAGGTGATGATCTGCGCCACCTGGTCACGGCCGTAGCGCTGCTGCACGTATTGGATCACCTCGCCGCGGCGGTCCTGGCAGAAGTCGATGTCGAAGTCCGGCATCGAGACGCGCTCGGGATTGAGGAAGCGCTCGAACAGCAGGCCGAACTTGATCGGATCGAGATCGGTGATGGTCAGCGCCCAGGCGACCAGCGAGCCCGCGCCGGAGCCGCGGCCCGGCCCGACCGGAATGCCCTGGCTCTTCGCCCATTTGATGAAATCGGACACGATCAGGAAGTAGCCCGCGTATTTCATGCGGGTGATGACGTCGAGCTCGAAGGCGAGCCGTTTGGCGTAGGTCTCTTCTGTCGTGCCCTGGGACAGGCCGTGGACGCTGAGGCGCCGGGCGAGCCCCTCCTCGGCCTGGCGCTTCAGTTCCGCCGCCTCGACTGCGGCGGCGTCCGAGCTCTGCGCGGCACCGACGGTGAAGAACGGCAGGATCGGCTTGCGCGTCATCGGGCGGAACGAGCAGCGCTCGGCGATCTCCACCGTCGAGGCCAGCGCCTCCGGAATGTCGGCGAACAGCACCGCCATCTCGGCGCGGGTCTTGAAGCGATGATCGGGCGTGAGCTGCTCGCGCTCGGTCTCGGCGATCAGCCTGCCGCCGGCGATGCAGAGCAGCGCGTCATGCGCCTCGTAATCGTCGGTCGAGGCGAAATACGGCTCGTTGGTCGCGACCAGCGGTAGTCCCTTGGCATAGGCGAGGTCGATGAGGCCGCTTTCGACGCGCCGTTCCTTTTCGGTGTTGTGGCGCTGCAACTCGATGTAGAGGCGATCGCCGAACAGGCCCGCCAGCCGCTCGCAGCGCGTCGCGGCGAGCTCGGCATGCCCGCCGGCAAGCGCCAGCGAGATCGGCCCGTCCGGTCCGCCTGTCAGCGCAATCAGCCCCTCGGTCTCGCCCTCGAACCAGTCGAACTTGATGAATGGAGCGTGGCTGTCCGGCGATTCCAGGAATGCGCGGGAGTTCAGCCGCATCAGGCTGCGATAGCCGCGCTCCTGCGCCGCCAGCAGCACCACGCGCGAGGGCCCCATCGCGTTGCGCGCATTCGGATCCTGGTCGCCGAAATCGATCGCCAGCTCGCAACCGACGATCGGCTGGATGCCGGAGCCCGCCATCTTGTCGGAGAACTCCAGCGCGCCGAACAGATTGTCGGTGTCGGTCAGCGCCAGCGCCGGCTGGTGGTCCTTCTTGGCAAGCTCGGCGAGCTTGGCGATCTTGATCGAGCCCTTGAGCAGCGAATAGGCCGAGTGAACGTGAAGGTGAACAAATCCGGCGCTCGGCATGGTCGCGTGATGGCCTCTGGCAAATGGGATGGAGCGGGTGCCGGCTCCTCAAGGCATCATGCGCCTGTCCGGCCGACTCGCAGCACAATGGTGGGGTGCCGCGCCGCGAGAGTCCACGCCGGAGCGGCCGCTTCGCCACGTCGTCCTGCTTTTCCCCAACCAGACATGCTTGAACCCCGGGACTCAGAGCTGGGGGATGACCTGGGCCCAGATCGCGATCATCCCGACGAACAGCGTGATCGAGGCCAGTGCGGCGGCCTCTTCGACGAAAACCCTGAACATGTCTCGCTCCCTTGCTAGAACGTATGAAGAACATTGTTCTCATTTCGTTCTCGGGAGTCAAGCGCGGCGGACAACCTCCAAAGCCGATGGTTAACTCGCTGAATTCAAGCAATAAAAAAGCCCCGGCCGAGGCCGGGGCTTTCGACGAGCGCTCGCAGCCGAGCGATCTGGATCAGTAACGGCCGAGGATCGGGCCACCGAACTTGTAGTTCAGGCGGACGAGGCCCATGTCGATGTCCTGCCCGATGCGGTCGACAGCGCCGCTGGCAAAGGTGACGTTGTGGTCGCCGAGGAAGATGTGGTTGTACTCGACGCCAACCGACCAGTTCGGAGCGAAGCCAAACTCCAGGCCCGCACCAACCGTCCCGCCCCAACGGGTCTCGCTGGCCCGGTCGAGGTTCGCACCGGTGACAGTGCTGTAGACGTCGTACTTGTTGCCGACGACGGCCGCACCGCCCTTCGCGTAGAGCAGGACGTTGTTCCAGGCGTAGCCAACCTGGCCCGTGATCAGACCGAACGAATCGACGCGGGTACGGTTGCGGAAACCGGTGATGCCGCTGACGTTGTCACCCGAGAAGTCCGCCCAGTTGCCCTGGCCTTCGAGGCCGAACACGAACTGACCCGACTGCCAGCGATAACCGATCTGACCACCGACCGTGCCGCCGGTCGAGTTGTGCGAACCTTCGGGGCCGAAGCCAACCAGGTTCCACGAGGTGTCGGCCGAACCGCCGCCACCGTTGATACCGATGTAGAAGCCGCTCCAGTCGTAAACGGCGGCGATCGCCGCCGGCGGCGCCTTGGTGTAGGGCCGTGCCGCGAGGTCGGCAGCCAGCGCCGGCGCAGCCGCGCTGAGCGCGACGAGGCTGACAGCGGCGAGCAACACATTTCTCTTCATCTTGATTCCCGTTCCAGTTTCTTCGAAGGCCCCCCGGCCGTGCTGTGGTCATATCAGCGATCAACGGAATTGCTGTAACCGCCACGCAACAGTGCTGTCGAAAGGAGCGTGCTCATTAACGAATGTTTATCAGCGCGTGCGTGGAAACCCTTTGGAACAAGTGTTTTCTGCGGTTCCAATGTCGACTACACGACGTAAAGTGCAGGCGCGCGTAACATCGTCGCGCGCACATTCCTGTGATTGGAGAATCGAAATGCGTCGTCGCGCTACACATCGCATTGCTGCCACATTTTTGCTCGCATTCGTCACATTCGCCGTCGCATCGAGTGCAAGCACGCCCGCGCACGCATTCGGCACGCATCATCCGTTCTGTCTCACCGGCGATGAATGGCCCGGGCTGAGCAATTGCAGGTTCGACACCTACGCGCAGTGCCAGGCGAGCGCATCGGGACGCGCGCTGACCTGCATCGCCAATCCGTATTTCGCCGGACAGAGCGACGACCCCTACGCCTATCAGAATCGTCCGCGCGTACAGACGCCCGGCTATTCGCCCGGCATCTACCTGCCGCGCTGAGATGCGCACCGCCTGTCTCGCGCTCGCCGCCATGGGCCTGCTTCTCCCGGGCGGACCTGCACGCGCGCAGACCTACGATCCGCGCTATCCGGTCTGCATGCAGATCTACGGCCCTGTCGGCTATTTCGATTGCCGCTACGGCTCGCTCGAGCAGTGCAGATATCTCGCCGTCGGACGTTCGGCGAGTTGCACCGTGAACCCGTACTTTCCAACGACGCAGCCTGCGCGCGCTCGCCGCTCGAGCGCGCCGCCTCGCCACCGATCCTAGCGGCTTCGATTTCGGCGGGGATCGGGGTGGCGGACGCGTTCACACCGCCTGGCGGCTCAGCTTTGCCAGGGCGTATTGCGGATCCGTGTGCACGCGTTCGGCTTGCGGAACGTGGGATCGTGATCTTCGATGTAGTCAAAGTTCACGGTCCCAAACGTCGTCTGCGGCTTCTTCAGGGCCGAACAAGTCTGCACCTTCAGGAACTCGTTCTTGAAATCACCGCGAGGAAACGCGGAGATCACCTGATCGCGCTGCTCCGGCGTGTAGTCGTCATATCCGACCCCGACGACGTCCACCAGAACGCCCGCGTTGGTGAGCGCGATCTCCGGCCGCATATATTGCGGAATGCCGGGTGTGGTGTGCAGGGCGATTGCCTCCCAAACCAGGTCGGCTTGCGGCTCGGCGATTCCGCGCGCCCGCAAGAACTCGCGCGCAGCATCGGCGCCGTCGACCTCAAATCGCTTCGTTTCGCTGTGATAGTGATCGACGAGGCCGATGTCGTGAAACAGCGCCGCGACATAGAGCAGCTCGGCGTCGAATTTCAGCTTCTGCCGCAGCCCTTTCATGGCGCCGAACACATAGACGCGGACGGAATGGTTGAACAGCATCTCGTCTTCGTAGCTGCGCACCAGCTCAGCCGCCTCGCGCGCCAATTGACTATCGGGAATTTTGACGCCGGAAATCACGCTCGTCATTGTCAAGCTCCTGCAATGCATGTCGGTTGGTGCCGCGCGAACCGTCACGCCGCCCTCTCGAGCGCGGCCTGCGGCGTATTTCGGAAGCTGATCGACATGCGATTGTACGCATTCATCACGCTGATGGCGATCGTGAGGTCGACAAGTTCGCGCTCGCCGAAGACCTTGCGGGCGGCTTGATACGCTTCATCCGGAACATTGGTCTCGGCGACGCGGGTGACCGTCTCGGCCCATGCGAGAGCGGCGCGTTCACGCTCGTCGAAGAGATTGCCGGCCTCGGCCCAAGCTTGGACCAGCGCGAGCTTTTCGATTTTCATCCCGCTCTTGAGCAGGTCGCGTGCGTGCATGTCGAGACAATAGGCGCAATTGTTGATCTGCGAGACCCGCAGGTAAGCGAGCGTCACCAGCGTCGCGGGAAGCCCGCTCTGCATGACATAGCCATAGACGCCGCCCAGTGCCTTCGCGCCTGCCGGGGCAATGTGGTTGTAGTTGAGGCGTTCACTCATCCGGATTTTCCTTGCTGATCGAGGGAGCAAAGCTCTCCCCTTTGCTGCCTCAGATGCCCCTCCCCTGGTCCATAAAAAAGCACCAAGAATGCACTAAAATCGTGTACTAGGGATCATGGTCAAACCGCTGCGGCTGAAGCTCGATCGGTCCGCGAAGACGCCGCTCGCAGAGCAGATCCACCACGGGATCAGGACCGCCATCGAGAATGGCGTTCTCGCCCCAGGCGCACGCCTGCCTTCATGGCAGGATTTGGCGGCTCAGCTTGGTGTTGCGCGCGGCACCGTGCGCTCAGCCTATGAGAAGCTCTCATCCGCCCAGCTGATCGTCGCGGCCCGTGCGACAGGCACCCATGTCTCCGATCGACCGTCCTTGCCCGCGCGACGGGACAAGGCCCCCGCCCCCGGCTCGTTCATGGAGATGTACCAGGAGCTCACGGCGGGCCCGGCGATCTTCCAGATGGGCGTGCCGTCGCGAGAGACCTTTCCTGCGACGTTGCTCGCGCGAATGCGAGCGCGGGCGGTACGGGCCGAAGCGAGCCGACCTGCGATCTACCCGGATCCCCGCGGCGAGTTGGACTTGCGGCGCGAGATCGCAGCCTACCTTGCGCTGGCGCGCGGGATCGAGTGCACGCCGTCCCAGATCATCATCACCAGCGGCTTCAGCGGCGGCCTCGGCCTGGCGCTCCAAGTCCTCGGTCTCGAGCCAAGAAGGAAAGTCTGGATGGAGGAGCCCGGCTTTCCCTTCACCCGGCACGGCCTCGGGCTTGCGAGATTGTCGATCGTGCCGATCGCGGTCGACGCCGACGGCATCGATGTCGATGACGGTCTGCAGCGTGCACCCGATGCCGCGCTGGCTGTCGTGACGCCAGGGCAGCAGGCGCCGCTCGGGTCCACATTGTCCCTGGCACGCCGCACGCGCCTTCTCGACTGGGCGATGCGAGCCAAGGCATGGGTGATCGAGGACGACTATCTCAGCGAACTTCAGCTCAAGGGCCGCGCCACGCCGGCGCTCGCCTCGCTCGACCGCGCCGGCCGCGTCATTCACGTTGGCTCCTTCAGCAAGACCATAAGCCCTGCCTTGCGGCTGGGCTTCGTCGTTGCACCGCCAGCTCTGGCGTCGCGATTTGCCGAGACGGCCGCCTGCCTCGCGCCGGCCCCCGGCCCCGCGGTGCAGCTCGCCACGGCCGACTTCATGCGCGAGGGCCATTATCTGCGGCATCTGCGACGCACGAAGCGCGCCTATGCCGCGCAGGCCGATGCCTTGCTCAAGGAGCTTTGCCCGCGGACGAACGTTGCGATAGCAGGACTGGCCGCGACCCTGCGATTGCCGGACGGAGCACCTGATCTTGCGGTCGCGAAAGAGGCCGCATCGTTCGGACTGGCGCCGACACCGCTATCGCTCTGGTATGCATCGGCGGCTTCCGCGCATCCCGGACTGTTGCTGGGCGTCGCAACGTCTCCACTCAAGAGGATCGAGGCATCATGCGAACGGCTCCTTCGGATCATCGACCGCTTGACGTGATCCGACGCCAATCCCGCTGGCCCTAACCGGACATCGTCATGAGCAACGGTCCGTGCCGTGTCGCGACAACAATGTGCTCGTACCGCACCGTCGGCGCTCCGGGACTGCTGTAGAGTGTCCATGGCTCATCGCCATTCTCCGCCCACTCCGCGCCCATATTTCGAGAAAGCACGACGTCACGACTCCGACATCGCAATCACTATTCATACGACATCTCACCGGTGCTATCTCGCGCCCCACTCTCGGCAAGAAGAAACGGGAGAACTGGAGAATTGTTATGTCTGTCGCGAACATTGGAATCGGCCGGCGGGACTTCATCGCATCCTCGCTGATCGGTGCCATTGGCCTCAACCTTCCGTTCACAACGAGCGCATCACCCGCGCAGCCGTCGGAAAGCGCGGCGAGCTCCGCCGGCGACGCCAGCATTCGCAAATTCAACATCGACATTCCCGCCTCTGCCCTCGACGATTTGCGCCAGCGCATCGGCGCAACGCGTTGGCCGGACCGCGAGACGGTGCCTGACAATTCGCAGGGCGTGCAGCTCGCACGGCTGCAGGCGCTTTGCGACTACTGGGCGAGGTCCTATGACTGGCGCAAGGTCGAGAAGCAGCTCAACGCGCTGCCGCAGTTCATCACCGAGATCGATGGCCTCGATATCCATTTCATTCACGTCCGGTCGCGCAATCCCGACGCGCTGCCCATCATCATCACGCACGGTTGGCCGGGTTCGATCCTCGAGATGCTCAAGACCATCGGGCCGCTAACCGATCCGGCGGCGCACGGCGCGCGCGCGGAGGACGCTTTCCACGTCGTCATCCCATCGATTCCCGGTTACGGCTTCTCAGCGAAACCGCGCGAGCTCGGATGGGGCCCGGATCGTGTGGCGCGCGCCTGGGACGTACTCATGAAGCGGCTCGGGTATGTCAGGTACGTCTCGCAGGGCGGCGACCATGGCTCCGTGATTTCCGACGCGCTCGCCCGTCAAAAGCCTACCGGCCTCTTGGGTATCCACGTCAACATGCCGCCGACCGTGCCTCCGGAGTACGTCAGGGGCATCAATGCCGGCGACCCGCCACCTGCCGGCCTTCCAGAACCCGAACGCGTGGCCTTCGAAACCCTGAGCAAGTTCTTCGCCCGCAGCGCAGCCTACGGCGCGATGATGGTGACGCGCCCGCAGACGATCGGCTACGGGCTGTGCGACTCGCCCGCGACGCTCGCTGCCTTCATGTACGAGAAGATCGCCGAGTGGACCGACAGCGGCGGCGAGCCCGAGCGCGTGCTGACCCGGGACGAGATCCTGGATGCCATCTCGCTGTACTGGCTCACGGAGACCGGCGCGTCGGCCAGCCGGTTCTATTGGGAGAACAACAACAACAACTTCAGCTCGGCCGCGCAGAAGACCACGGAAATCACGATCCCGGTCGCGGTGACCGTGTTCCCCGCCGAGATCTATCGTGCCCCGAAGTCATGGACCGAGCGCGCCTATCCGACGCTCCATTACTTCAACGAGGTCGACAAGGGCGGCCACTTCGCAGCATGGGAGCAGCCGCAGCTCTTCGCCGCGGAAATGCGGTCGGCATTCAGGTCGTTGCGTTGAGCTGCTCAATGCGTGGACCGCATGGCGGCGCTGTCATGGCGCCGCCCGATTTCCGACTTATGAGGTTGCCCTCAATTCTTTGAATTGGCCTACATGAAGCTACATGAAGCCGGGATTACGAGGGAGGTAGCTGGCCCAATCCCCGAACTGTCGATCGGACATCAGCAGCATCGGGAACGTCAGATGCATGCCGTGGTCGATCGCCACCTTGAGCGCCGGCTCGCTCGCACCCGGCACAAAGGCCGAAATGATTGGGACATCGCTCCGTGCCGCGAACGAAAGCGCAGCCGCAAAGGCGGGCCCAACGAGATCGGGCCGGCGCACGGCGAGCGGGCCAATGTGTCCGTCCGAGATATAGACATACCCTTCGCATTCACGGCCGGCATGAATGGTGAACCCGTTCGTCGTGCTGTCGCCGAGGAGATATCGATGATGCTTTGCTCTGGAAACGCCGAGAGCGCCGACATCAATGGGAACCAGGTCCTCGAACCGGGGCGCAGCAGCAGCAAGGGGTTCGAGATGGAGCCGCGGCCCAGCCAGCCGTGACGCCAGACGGTCACGAGGCACGCTGACCATGTAGATCGGAAAGCGTGGGAATAGTCCGTGGCGGATGTAGAGACCCTGCGACACGTTGTTGAAGGTGAAAGTGATCAGCGCCTTGATCGATGCGCCGCGCGCCTCTGCGTGCGCGAACGCCTTGCTGATGAGTTGATTGCCGACGCCGTCACTCTGCCGGTCAGGCGCCACGAACAGCTGCGCCAGAAACCAAAGCTCGCCACAAACCCAACTCCACGCGAAGCCGACAATGTCCGCCCCGTCATCGGCAACCCAGAGGCCTTCGGGATCGTCCATGAGCGAGAAGGCTTGAAAATTCTGGGGGCGGGAGGATGCCATCTTGCCGAAGCCCCGCCGTTGCGTGAGTTCATTGATGCTCGCAACCACGATCTCGTCGGCTCTGGCCAAGTCATCGATGCGAGCGGGTCGGCACACGACAGCCATGACAGCAACGACTCCTCAGCCGAGGATCAGGGAAACGGCCGGATATTCTGGTTCATACGGAAGAAGTTCGTCGGGTCGTATTTCGCCTTGATCCGTTGCAGGCGCCGGTAGTTCGGTCCATAGGCGGCCGCGACAGGATCGCCTGTCTCGTCATCATCGAGATAGTTGACATAGCGGCCGGAGGCAAAGAAGGGCCGCATCTTTTCGTAAGTATCGCGCGCCCAGGACACGCAGCGGCTGGTATCGCTGGCCTGCGTCCACTGCGCCAGGATCGAGAAATTGTAGCCCTCCTGCCGGTGCGGAAATGCCGTATCGTTCGTATCGACGCGGACCGCCGCGCCGTGAATGTGTTCGACGAGAAACTGCCCCATGGGAGTCGGGCAGCGCGCGAAGCATTCGATCATGGTCGCGATCGCGCCATCACTGAGATCCGCGAGAAAGTTCGATTTCCAATAGTTGAAGGCGCCTTTCGGATAATTGGCGTCAAGCATGCGGTTGAGCTCGCAATAGGGTATCGGCCCGACGGCATCCAGGATCGGAGTTCCGAACTGTTTCAGGGGCCGCACCGCGCGTTCGGCATCCGTCACGGATCCGCAGTGGCTGGTGACCAGGGCGGCGACTTCCGTACCGGAGCCGTCTGGCGCATGCGTCAGGGAGGCGAACAGCATGTGCTCGTCCGCGAGCGACCGCGTGCTGGTCCGGAAGAATTCGAGCACGTCGCGGGAGCGTTCGATGGGATGGATGATGGGACCGCCGGTGACGATCGGCCCGACCGTATGAAGATCGTATTCGAGACTGGTGGCGATCCCGAAGTTTCCGCCGCCGCCGCGGACGGCCCAGAACAGATCGGGCTCCTCTTGCCTGCTGGCCCGCAAAACTTTGCCATCGGCGGTGACGAGTTCGACGGCCCGTAGATTGTCCAGGGCGAGGCCATACTTGCCCATCAACCAGCCCAATCCTCCGCCGAGAGTCAGGCCGGCAATCCCGGTGCTCGAGACCACCCCGCCGGTGACCGCAAGCCCGTGAAGCTGCGTCTCGCGATTGAGCTCGCCCCAGGTGACCCCGCCCTGCGCCCAGACGGTCCTACCGGCAGGGTCGACCCGCACCCCCTTCATGGGCGAGAGGTCGATCATGATCCCGCCGTCGATGGTTGCGCGACCTGCGACATTATGGCCGCCGCCGCGAACCGCAACCTCAAGGCCGAGCTTGGTCGCAAGGGCGACGGCATCGACGACATCGGCCACGCTGCGGCACCTGGCAATCAATGCCGGCCGTTTGTCGACCAGCCCGTTGTGGACCTTTCTCGCCTCCTCGTAGCCTTGGTCCGCGGGTTTGAGGAGTTGTCCTCCGAAAGAGGCGCCAAGATCAGCGGCAGCGCTGGCGACGGATGCGATGGACGTCATGACATGGTCTCCTCAGCTTGACCCGCCATATCCTCGACCGTGGATTACCCCGGAGCAAATCCGAAGAATTCAGGTGACGATGAATTAATTTCACCTAGACTGGGAGGCATGCACAAGCTGCCGCCGCTGATCGAGCTTCGCGCTTTTGAAGCCGCCGCCCGCCATCTGAGCTTCAAGAAAGCCGCGGCAGAACTCGGCGTGACGCCAACGGCGATCAGCCACCAGATCGGGCTGCTCGAGCAGTATTGCGGTCGCGCTCTATTCCGCCGCAGGCCACGGCCACTCTCGCTGACCGATGCCGGAGCGCGGCTTTTCCCCGCCATAAGCGGTGGGCTCGAGGTGTTTGCTGCGGCCATTGCAACCGTCAAGCAGGACGGCGCCCAACAGCCGCTTCGCGTGACGACGACCAACGCATTCGCCAGCCGCTGGCTGGTGCCCCGCCTGCCCCTGTGGCGGAAGTTGCATCCCGACGTGCCGCTGGACGTCATCGGCACTGACACCGTGCTCGATCTGCAGGCCGGTGACGGCGATGTTGCCATTCGCTACGCGACCAGCCGAGTACGGCCGGCAGACGGCATCGTCGAAGATCTCTTCAGCGACACGTTCTGGGCCATCTGCAGTCCGCGCCTGCTTGCAACGGGACGCCTGAAGCGACCAGTCGATCTCGCAAATCACGTCCTGATCCACTCCTATTGGTCGCCCGCCGATCGCGAGCCGCCCACCTGGCAGCGATGGCTCGCCGCGGCTCAGCGCAGATGGCGCGAGGTCCCCGCATTCAAGGACCTGCAGCATCTGAGCTTCCGGGAGGAACTGCACGCCATCGAGGCGGTGATCGCCGGACAAGGAATAGGCGTGTTCAGTGATGTGCTGACGGCACGCGACCTCGCTGCCGGAACGCTCGTGAAAGCGTTCAAGTTGAGCTTGCCCGGCTACGGCTTCCACGTGGTCAGCAAGCCAGGCCATCCGCGCGCGAGAACCATCCGTGCCTTTTCGGAATGGTTACGCTCAAATCCTTGATACGCTTCTAGGCGACGAACATCCGCCAAATTCCGGGAATCCGGTGCCGCAGCCGGGCTGGCGGTTTTGCCAGCCGGCTGCGGAGGCCGGACAGCGCCGACCGACTGGATCGGTCGGACCGAATAGACGATCAAATTTCGTCCAGCAAGGCACGGACCTTGGCGGCCAGGTCTTCGATCGCAAAGGGTTTGGACAGCAGATGTTTGCCGGCATCGAGCATGCCATTGTGAACGATTGCGTTGCGCGTGTAGCCGGTGGTGAACAGCACCTTCAGCTTCGGGTATTGCCGCGACAGCACGGCGGCAAGTTCGGCACCGGTCATATCGGGCATGACCACGTCGGTAAACAACAGGTCGGGAACGAGACCATCTTCGATCGTCCTGATCGCCTCCTTGGCGCTGGCAGCTTCGATGACGGTATAACCGAGCTCGCGCAGGCTTTCGGACGAGATGCCGCGAACCCGCTCATCATCCTCGACAACGAGGATGGTCTCGCTCTGAAGGCTTGCACCCGGATGCGTCATGCCTTGGGACCATGGCGCGGCGGCCTCCTCTCCGACGAAGCGTGGAAGATAGATCTTCACGGTCGTGCCGACATCGATTTCCGAATAGATTTTGACATGGCCACCCGACTGCCGCACGAAGCCGTAGACCTGACTGAGGCCAAGGCCAGTGCCTTTCCCTACGACCTTGGTCGTGAAAAAGGGATCGAACACCTTTCCCAACACATCGGCTGGAATTCCGGTGCCGTTGTCCGTCACGGCGATGAGAACATACTGTCCGGGTGAGAGTGCAAATTCGCGAGCATACGTCCTGTCGATCGAGGCGTTGCTGGTTTCGATCGTCAGCCGGCCGCCCTTCGGCATCGCATCGCGCGCATTGACTGCAAGATTGAGGAGGGCGCTTTCCAGCTGGGCCGGATCCGCCTTGGCGCGCCAAAGGCCGGCCGCAAGCAGCGTCTCGAGGCGGACGAGCTCTCCGAGCGACCGCTCGAGCAGTTCGCTCATCCCGCCGATCATCCTGTTGACGTCCAACACTTCCGGCGCCAGGGGCTGCTGGCGCGAGAATGCCAAGAGCCTTTGCGTCAAAGTGGCAGCGCGATTTGCGCCATCGATTGCCCCTTCTATGAAGCGATCGATATTGACCTCTCCCTTCCCGAGCCGTCGTTTGGCGAGATTCAAGCTGCCGAGAATCACGGCCAGCATGTTGTTGAAGTCGTGGGCGATACCTCCGGTCAATTGACCAACGGCTTCCATCTTCTGCGATTGCCGCAATTGCTCTTCGGCTTTCATTCGTTCGGCGATCTCGTCGTCGACACGCTGCTCCAATTCGGCGTTGAGCGCCTCGAGCCGCGTCAGGAGCCGCGCGTTGTCGATGGCACTGGCGGCATGACCGGCAATGCCGAGCAGCGCCGTTTCGTGCTCGACCTGGAATTTACCCGTCTCTGCATGGCCAAAGAACAGCCCGCCGAGGACTTCGCCCGTCCGCGAGATGACGGGGACCGCGAGGTACGATCGGACTGGAAGGTGTCCTTCGGGCATGCCTTGACGTGGCGCGTTCTTGCCATAGCGCGGGTCCTGCAGAATGTCGTCAGACCTCACCACGGTGCCCTTGAACGTCGGCTCGAACACGGCCGTGTTGCGCGGCATAGGAAACTTCTCGAAGGCGGATCGCGGCACTCCTGACAACGAATAGAGCATGTAGCTGCCGCCGTCCGGCGCCAGAACGTTGTAGAAGAAGGCTCCGAACTGGGCGCCAGTCAGCTCGACGCCGGCATCCGTCACGATCTGCACGATCTTCTCGAGGTCCCGCTCGCGAGCGACCGATGCGCCTGTATCGTTCAGGATTCGCAGTTGCCGCTCGGTCTTTTTCTGCGCCGAAATATCCAGAGCTGTTCCGATGAAGCGGACGGCCTGCCGATTGAAAAAGAGCGCCTGTCCCGTCGCAGCAATCCAGCGTTCGACACCATCTTCGATCCCGACGGTTCGGAATTCGATGTTGTAGCTTTTCGGGGAGTCCGGCATCAGGGCCTCGGATACGGCCTTGTGAACTCGCTGCCTGTCGTCCGGATGGATGCCTTTCAGGAAGGCGCCTTCGTAGGTCACATCGGCGCTCGGCGATAGACCGAACACCTCCTTGCAGCGGTTATCCCATCCGAGGATATTGTTCACGGGATCGTAGTCCCAGGTGCCGATCCCTGCTGCCCTGTTCGCAAGGCTCAGTCGTTCGGCGGCTTCTCGTGCGGCCTGCTCGGATCGAACGCGCTCGATGTGCGCCCACGACCTCTCCGTGACTTCCGCGAGCAACGCCAATTCGCGCTGCGTCCACTGATGCGGGCCGCGGTGATGTATGGCCATCAACGCCGTGAGCTGCCCTGCTTTGACCAAGGGCATGCAAATGGTCGAACCGATCCCGATGTTCTGAAAAGTCGCCGCTTCCTCCGGCGCGATCTCCTTCAAATTGTCGTTGATGATGAGAGGCCTGCCGGCGCTGAGCTCGCGCACGGCCTTCTGACCGAAATCAGCCAGGCTGTAGTGACCGAGGATATGCATCGCGCCAGGAGCCGCCCAGTCCCCGCGGATGGTGAACCCGTCCTGATCGGGATCCATGTCGGCATAGGCGCAGTTCGATACTCCGAGATGCTCACCGACCATCCTAGTCGTCACCGCCATCACGCTATCGGCATCGCGGGTCTTGGCCGTCTCCCTGCTGAGAGCATCCAGGAACAGCAGGCGGCTCTCGTTCTCCCGCACTGCCGCCTCGGCTCGTCGCCGCTCGACGGCAGTGCGCGTGCGCTCGGCGACGTCGTGGATGAGTTCGAGCTCCTCCGGACTCCAGTCCCGCGGCGTTGCGTTGTTGAGATACAGGAGCGCGACGACCCCGTCGGGCTCCAGGATGGGCATGTTGACGAGCGCGCGAGCGGAGATCGCTTCGAGCGCACGGGCGCGGTCGCCGACGCGAGGATCTTTCTCCGCGTCGGCACAGATGACGGTCTCCCCTCGCTTCAGGTCTTCGATATAGTCGCCATAGTCGCGGAAGTGCAGCACTCCTGCCAGGCTCGAAATGCCCGGCGCGTTCCAGTCGCGAGCGATGGAGATGGTCTCGGCCGACGTATCGACGGTCCCGTAGCCCGCCCGGCTGACCTTGAGGCTGCGGCCGAGCAACTCTGCCGCCGCATAAGCGAGATCGTCAGGGTTGGCGATCTCCCGGATGTACTCCCCAAGGGCAGCCAAGACGGCATTGCGATCGGTCGAGTTCTCCCCGGCCGCCGTTGTCATCTGACTTCCCCGTCAATTTGTTCGCTTCACCGAATATCGTTTAAGCAACCTGGCGGCATCGACTCGCCAGCGAGAGATCGGCACCGGCGCCCCTGATAACCTCATGAATGGGCTAAGGTTCCGGACGATCGAATCGCGGCTGAGGCGTTCAGCAATGTCGGGAAGGCATGGTGGCCGATTCCGAACAAACACAAACTGGTGCGCGACTCCAAGTTGTGAAGACAGCGGCCCTCGTATAGCGTCAGTCATCGACATTCACCTCGTGGTCGCGCAATTGATGCTTGTCCGAGTCCTGCTTCTCCTGACGTTCCTGTCGATTTCGGGAGCATTGCGCGCAGAAGGACCGCCGGCCGAGAAAGCCGGGTTTGCCACCAAGCTGACGATCTATCTCGCCAAGGGCGCTCCCGACGCGTGCGGCCCGGGTTGCGACCGCTGGATCGCCATCGAGGGCCAGATCGATCAGGACGCAGCCTCGCGGGTTCGCCGCTTCCTCGCCGGCGTCAAGGACCTGCAGCGGCCGATCTACCTTCATTCGCCCGGTGGAAATGTGGAGCAGTCCTATGTGATCGCCCGGCTGCTGCGCAGCCGCAAGGCGATCGCCCGAGTTGGCCGGACCATCGCCACGGCGTGCGCTGCAGGCACGCAGATTGACGCCGCGTGCCTCAAGATCAAGAACGCGACCGGCGAGGTCGAGGCCGAACTCACCACCTACCACGCGATGTGCAACTCGGCCTGCGGTTACCTGTTTCTCGGAGCGAGCTCGCGCGAGGTTGCCCCCGATGCCGCGCTGGCGGTCCATAATTCCAGGCTGATCCTCCAGCTCCACGGCAATCCGCCTCCGGAAGTGGTCGCAGAGGCGCGGCGGCGCCGGATCGCGAGCGCCGACCGCGACCGCGCCGCCTTCATTGCGGCGATGGGCATCAGCCGCGAGCTCGATGCGCTGATCCATAGCGTGAAGTTCGAAAGCCTGCACGTGCTGACGCGGCCCGAGCTCTACCGGTTCGGAATCGACACGCGCCCGCTGGCCGAGACGATGTGGCGACTCGAGAAAGGAACACGGCCGTTCATCAGCAAGGTCGCCACTGTGAAGAAGGAGAGCGATGCCTCGTTCCGGACCATGGAATGGCGCCTCTACTGCGAAACCAAGAAACGCGTGCCGCTGATGTTCGCAGGCGAGATCGACGCATCGGCCACGGGAAAGAAGACCATCCTGATGGCGGCCAGCGCCGACACCAGCAAGGAAGCGGGAGGGCCTCCGATGCGGTTCGGAAAGTACGAGGTCTGGAGCGGCGCCGTCGATCCCGACATGGTCAAGGCGGTGCTGGCCTCGCACGCCCTGCAGGTTCGAGAAACGACGCCGGACTCGGAAGGAAAGGCTGACGTCACAAGCTTCAGCATCGACACGACAGGCCTGGCGTCGGTGTGGACGCAGCTTGGAACGTCGTGCACCTCCGCGGCGGCAGGTCCGGCAAAACCCTGGCCGGCGAATCCTCTGCAGCCGACGCCTTGGACGGACACTCCATGGACAGCAGGCACGAACGTCAGCGCGAAGCCTTTGGCCGCACCCGTGCCGTAAGTGCACGGCGAGCAATGAGCAGGCTTGCCAGTCAACTTCCAGAAGCTGAAGCCTGCCCGTCCGTCAATCCGCGCCGTCGACCGGCGTGTAAATCACCAGCTTCAACGCGGGATCGTCGTTGGCCTGGAAGCTGGTGTGCTCGAACCTGAGCAGGCCCCTGGTCGGATGGTTCATGGTCTTGAGGCCCGAGGCGGTGCTGCGGATGTCGTGCGTTTCCCACCATCTGACGAATTCCGGACTGCCCTCGCGCAGTCGGGTCAGCAGCTCCGTGAAGGCGGGATCGCCGGCCCAGACATCGTGATCGGCGCGAAACATTGCAACCATGCTCCTGGCGACATCGGTCCAGCTCGCGCCGTAGAATTTTCGGGTGTGCTTGTTGGTCAGGACCAGCAGCAGCGTGTTGCGATCCTGCTCCGGCAATTTCCCGAAGCCAAAGATGTCCTCGGCCGCCTCGTTCCAGGCCAGCACATCCCAGCGTCGTCCGGTGACATAGGCCGGCTGGTGCAGGCTCGCGATCATCCGCCGGATGGGCGGTGGCACGATCTCGCGCGTGAACGCACCTCTGGCGCCGTCGCGCGCCAGCGCCTTCAGATGCGCGTGCTCGGTCTTGCTGAGACGGAGTGCGCGGGCCAGCGCGTCAATGGTGGTGACGGACGGGCTGACCGTGCGCCCCTGCTCGAGGCGGATGTACCAGTCGACGCCGATGCCGGCGAGCTGGGCGACCTCCTCGCGCCGCAGGCCCGCGGTGCGGCGCCGGCGGCCCATCGGAAGCCCGACGGTCTTCGGCGACAGCTTCTCGCGGCGGGACCTGAGGAAATCACCGAATTCGACGCGGCGTGGGTCGGCCATTGCCGTCGCTCCTGCATGGAGGGCTTCTGGAATACTAGGATAATACCAGGCCTTCTTACCCTCTCCAAGGCGGCGCATATCGGCTTCACCCGACTTTGAGGTGAACATCATGAAAGCTGCCGTGCTCAAATCCTTCGGCTCGCCGCTGGTGATCGAAAATGTCCCGGAACCGGTGCTCGGCACTGGCGAGGTCATCGTCGAAATCGTCGCCACGCGCGTGCTGTCCTACATGAACGAGGTCTTCAGCGGAGAGCGCAATTATGCACTCGAGTTGCCGATCATCCCGGGCCCCGGCGGCATCGGCCGGGTGCGCGCGATCGGACCGGACGCAACCAAGCTTGCCATCGGCGACTGGGTGTTCTGCGATCCGACGGTGCGTTCGCGCGACGACGCCGTCGCGCCCGACATCGCGCTGCAGGGCCTGACCGCCGCCGGTGCCGGCGGCATGCGCCTGCAACGGCATTTTCGCCACGGATCATTTGCCGAGCAGATGCGCGTGCCGACCGAGAATGTGAAGCCGCTGGGCGCAATCACGTCAGAGGACGCGACCCGATGGTGCGCGCTGGGGACGCTGCTCGTGCCTTACGGCGGCTTCCTCGCGGCGAACCTGCAACCCGGCGAGACCGTGCTGGTGAGTGGGGCCACCGGCAATTTCGGCAGCGCGGCCGTCTCGGTGGCGCTGGCGATGGGCGCCGCCTGCGTGGTCACGCCGGGCCGCAACGAGAAGATCCTGGCCGACCTCGGCCGCCGCTTCGGCAGCCGCGTGAAACCGGTCAAGCTCACAGGCAACGAAGACCACGACCGCGAGGCAATGAAGCGCGCAGCGCCAGGGCCGATCGATTGCGTGTTCGACATCATGCCGCCCTCGGTGAGCACCACCGTGGTGCGCGCGGCTGTGATGACGGTGCGTCCCTATGGCCGGGTCGTGCTGATGGGCGGCGTCGGCATGGCGGGCGGCGCGGGGCTCGAGCTGCCCTACCCCTGGATCATGCGCAACTGCATCAGCATTCACGGCGTCTGGATGTACCCGCCCGATGCCGCAAGCCGCCTGATCGCGCTGGTGCGTGCCGGGCTGCTCAGGCTGGAGGAGTATGAGGCAACGGCCTTCGACCTCGACCATGCCAACGCGGCCGTGGCGCATGCCGCGGCCAATGGCGGGCCGTTCAGATTGACGGTGATCCGGCCTTGAGCCTCAGGAGGCGACGGAGAGCCGATTTTTTCGCAAGTCCCGCCAAGCACTTGGCTACTGTGCATGGGGTTGTTTTCGGGATTTTTAGTCGAGCTCGACCACCTGGCCGTTCGACAGCGACACACGCCGGTCCATGCGGCCGGCGAGCTCCATGTTGTGGGTGGCGATCAGCATCGACACCTTGGTCGCCTTGACCAGCTGCATCAGGGCCTGGAACACGTGATCGGCGGTGTGCGGGTCGAGGTTGCCGGTCGGCTCGTCGGCCAGCAGCACCCGCGGTGCGTTGGCGACCGCGCGGGCGATCGCGACGCGCTGCTGCTCGCCGCCCGACAGCTCGGCGGGGCGATGGGTGATGCGGTCGCCGAGGCCGAGATAGCCGAGGATCTCCTTGGCGCGCTTGACGCTCTCGGACTTCTTCAGGCCGCGGATCATCTGCGGCAGCATGACGTTCTCCAGCGCCGAGAACTCCGGCAGCAACCGGTGCGACTGGTAGACGAAGCCGATATCGGTGCGGCGCAGCTGGGTACGCTCGATGTCGGGCAGCTGCGAGGTCGGCGCGCCGTTGACATAGACCTCGCCGGAATCGGGCGCCTCCAAGAGTCCTGCAATGTGCAGCAGCGTCGACTTGCCCGAGCCGGATGGCGCGACCAGCGCGACCGATTGGCCGGCCCACAGCGCCAGCTTGGCGCCGTCCAGGATCGTCAGCGGCACCTCGCCCTGCAAGTACTGCCGCTTTATCTCGTGGAGATAAATGACCGGTACATCGTCAGCCCCCTGCTGCTGCTCCATCAGCCCCTCACTCGTACCGGAGCGCTTCGACCGGATCGAGGCGCGCGGCGCGCCACGACGGATACAGCGTCGCCAGGAACGACAGCGTCAGCGCCATGATGACCACCGCCGTGGTCTCGCCGATGTCGATCTCGGCGGGCAGTTTCGACAGGAAATAGAGCTCCGGCGAGAACAGCTCGGTCGAGGTCAGCCAGGACAGGAATTGCCTGATCGATTCGATGTTGAGGCAGATCACGAGGCCGACGCAGAAGCCGACCAGCGTCCCGACCACGCCGATCGAAGCGCCCGTGATCAGGAAGATCCGCATGATCGATCCCTGCGAGGCGCCCATCGTGCGCAGGATCGCGATGTCGCTGCCCTTGTCCTTCACCAGCATGATCAGGCCCGACACGATGTTCAGCGCTGCGACCAGCACGATCATGGTCAGGATCAGGAACATCACGTTGCGCTCGACCTGGAGCGCGTTGAAGAAGGTCGAGTTGCGCTGCCGCCAATCGACCAGGAACACCGGCCGGCCGGCGGCCTCCGTCACCGCCTTGCGGAAGGCGTCGATCCTGTCGGGGTTGGTGGTGAACACCTCGATCGAGGTGACGTCGTTGCTGCGGTTGAAATAAGCCTGCGCTTCGGCGAGCGGCATGAACACGAAGCCGAGATCGTATTCGGACATGCCGATCTCGAACACCGCGACGATCTTGTACGGTTTGATGCGCGGCGTCGTGCCCATCGGGGTCACCGCGCCCTTCGGCGCCACCAGCGTGATGCTGTCGCCGGCATGCAGCGAGAGCTGGTCGGCGAGGCGCCGGCCGATCGCGACGCCCTGCCCTTCGTCAAACCCCTCGAGCGAGCCTTGCTTGATGTTCTTGGCGATCGAGGTGAGGTTGTTGAGGTCGTCGGAGCGGATGCCGCGCACCAGCACGCCGGAGGCGTTCCAGGGCGACGACGCCAGCGCCTGACCGTCCACCACCGGCGCCGCGAGCCGGATGCCGTCGACCTGGCTGAGGCGGTCGGCAACGTCCTTCCAGTCGGTCAGCGGCGATTCCAACGGCTGGACCAGGATGTGGCCGTTGAGGCCCAGGATCTTGTCGAGCAGTTCCTTGCGGAAGCCGTTCATCACGGCCATGACGATGATCAGCGTCGCCACGCCCAGCATGATGCCGAGAAAGGAGAACCCGGCGATGACCGAGATGAATCCCTCCTTGCGGCGCGCCCGCAAATAGCGCGCCGACAGCATCCACTCGAATGGCGCAAAAGGCGCGGTCTGCACGGTTTCGGTCATGGTTTCATCCATCGCTCGATAATCCCATGATTCGGGGTCAATTGTGGCCGGATTGGCGGCCGCGATATCGCGCGATGAACAATATTCAGCCGACCAGCCTTATCAGCCCACAAGTCTTGCGACTGCGTCGGCAGGCGACATGGTCTCGCGGGAGCCGTCGCTTCGCCGCTTGATCTCGACCTTGCCGTCGGCGAGGCCCTTCGGGCCGATCATGATCTGCCAGGGGATACCGATCAGGTCGGCGGCCGCGAATTTGGCGCCGGCGCGCTGGTCGGTGTCGTCGTAGAGCACGTCGACGCCCTTGGCCGTGAGCTCGGCATAAAGCTTCTCGCAGGCCGCATCGACGGCGGCATCGCCCTGTTTCAGGTTGAGGATCGACACGCGGAACGGCGCCACGGCCTCCGGCCATTTGATGCCGGCATCGTCATGGCAGGCTTCGATGATCGCACCAAGCAGGCGCGAGACGCCGACGCCGTAGGAGCCGCCATGGATCGGCACGTCGACGCCGTCCGGCCCCGCCACCAGCGCCTTCATCGGCTCGGAATATTTGGTGCCGAAGTAGAAGATCTGGCCGACCTCGATGCCGCGGGTGTTCACCCGCTTGTCGGCGGGCACTTCCTGCTCGAAGCGGGCGGCGTCGTGGACGTCTTCGGTCGCGGCATAGAGCGAGGTCCACTGCTTGATGATCGGCGTCAGGTCGCTCTCATAATCCACGTTCTCGCCGGGCACCGGCAGATCCAGCACGTCGCGATTGATGAAGACGCCGGATTCCCCGGTTTCCGCCAGCACGATGAACTCGTGGCTGAGGTCGCCGCCGATCGGGCCGGTCTCGGCGCGCATCGGGATCGCCTTCAGCCCCATCCGCGCGAAGGTACGCAAATACGCGACGAACATCTTGTTATAGGCAACGCGCGCCGCGGCCTCGTTGAGGTCGAACGAATAGGCGTCCTTCATCAGGAACTCGCGGCCACGCATCACGCCGAAACGCGGACGCTGCTCGTCGCGGAATTTCCATTGGATATGATAGAGATTCAGCGGCAGGTTCTTGTAGGACTTCACATAGGCGCGGAAGATCTCGGTGATCATTTCCTCGTTGGTCGGCCCGTACAGAAGCTCGCGCTTGTGGCGATCGGCGATGCGCAGCATCTCCGGGCCATAGGCATCGTAGCGGCCGCTCTCGCGCCAGAGATCGGCGAGCTGGAGCGTCGGCATCAGCACCTCGATCGCGCCAGAGCGATCCTGCTCCTCGCGCACGATCTGTTCGATCTTCTTCAGCACGCGAAAACCGAGCGGCAGCCAGGCATAGATGCCCGCCGCCTCCTGCCGGATCATGCCGGCGCGCAGCATCAGCCGATGCGAGACGATCTCCGCCTCTTTCGGATTTTCCTTCAGGATGGGCAGAAAGAACCGCGACAACCGCATGGCAACACTCTGGGAATCAGTGATCGCCTGCAGTGAAACCGGATTGAGAGAGAAAATACAAGACCGGGAATGAGGAAAAGCCGCTAAGGCAACGGAATTCCTGTCATTTTTCCGTCGGACTTCAGGTTCAGCTTGAGCTGCGCCTTACGGCGACGTGACCTCGAGTTCATCTTCGAGCGTGATTTGCTCGAAGTCGGTCACCAGCGCACCGATCCGCACATGCCAGCGGCCGGCAAAGGGAAGCTCGACCTTGCGCACGTGCCAATAGCCGTCCGGGCCAAGCGAAGCCTTCCGCTCCATCGGTTCGATGCCGCGCTCGGGCAGGCTCAGCGTCAGCGTCGCCTCCTTGGCCGCCAGCGGCGTCCCCTCGCCGGTCATGAGCTGGAGCACGAAGTCGTTGGAGCCAGCGTTGCCCGGCGAGACCAGCACCTGGAACATCGCCTTGTCGCTGTGGATGTGGACTGCCAGCGGAGTCTCGGGAACAATGGTCCGCGGCGGCGGTGTGAAGCGCCAGCCGGCGACCAGGGCGAGGATGGCGAGAGCGACGACGCTCTCGAGCAGGATCGAGCGCTTGAGGCCGGGCGCGGCCTCGCGAGCTGTTGCGAGCGCCGGGGTCAGTCGATAGCGATTGAGCGCGGCCATTGCCAGCAGCACAAGGACCAGCACGAGCTTGACCATAAGGATGAGGCCATAGCCGGTCTCGATCAGCGCGGCCGGCTTTTCGACCTGAACGATCGCAAGTCCAAGTCCGGTCAACGCCAGAACTCCGACCGCCGGCATGGCGCTGCGAGAAAAGCGGTTCACGATGGGCAACGTCGCCTTCGTCGGCTTCGACACCAGGACGACAAGCGGAGCGAACGCGCCCATCCAGAAAGCAACACCGAGGCCATGGAGAAAGATCGCCGGCTGCATCAGCGCTCGAGGCGGTGCCGTCGCGGCGTGCCCGGTCATCGCGAGCGACAAACCGGCACCGATGAATGCGATCAACGCAAGGGCGCGCGCGTGCCATTCGCCACGCAATGCCATCAATGCGAACAGCATCGCTGTGAAGCCAACCAACAAGGCAGGGCCTGCACTGGTCGCGAATGCGACCTTCCACGGACCAGCCGTCGGGAGAGCAGCTAGGGGCAACCCGAGCAGATCGAGGCCCAACGCACCAAACGACGTCACTGCGCTCAGAAGGCCGAGGACCAGGGCCGTCCGCGGAACAGCCATGCCGACCATCGACCTCGCGATCCAACGCGCGAAGAACACGCCGCCAACGCCAGCGAACAGCCCGATATAGAGACCAACCCGCGCCAGCCAGATCAACGCGTTCAAGCTGCCGTCCACGGCGGCCGCAGGCTTCGTCGCCGTCGGCGTGCCGACCGAGAAGATCACCGATCCGGTGACCGGATGGCCATCCTGCGAGATCACCCGATAGCTGACGACCGCGGTCCCCTCGGGCAGATCCGCCGGCATCGCGATCGAAATGGTTTCGCCCGACACGCTAAGCCGTGTGTCGCTCCGCGCCCTGCCTGCTCCGTCGATCAGCCGGATCGCACCCGGCGTGACCGTCTCGTTGAAGCGCAGCTGCACCGCCTTGGGCGCAGCCGCGAGAACACTCCCGCTCGCGGGCTCGACCGAGATGAGGGCCGCATGGGCCCACGCCGCGCTCGCAAGGCCGACGGCGAGAAACAGCGTCGCGAGCGCAGCCAGCAGCCGCATCACGGTTTGGGCAACAGCTTCACGCCCGGCGCAGGCGACTTGCCCTCTGACTTGCCATCATGCGAATGCGCTGCCCCCTCGACTGGAATTTCGATCCAGCGGCTGACGCCGGTTTCGCATTCCTGGACGACGGGGAAGTACAGGGTCGAGTTCGGCTTGAGCTGGTCGGTCAGGACCGTGTGCATAACGAACTCGTCGTAGTTCTTGTCCAGCAGCCTGCCACCGGACCACGTCACCTCCTTGACGCCGGAGGAAAGCTTGTTGCCGTGATAGTCGTACTCTCCGGCATATTTGCCCTCGACGACGTCGGCACTCCAGCCTGCCTTCGGCATCGGCTTCACCGCGATCACCCCTTCAGGGATCTGCACCCGGATCTTCACCGTCGGCGAGCCCGCGCAGCCATGTGGCACGGTGAAGACGGCCTTGTAGGGCGCGCCAATCGTTGCCTGCTTGGTTTCGAGCGAGACGTGCGCCGCCGCCGGCGAGGCGGCGAGCGCAGTGATGAGGAACAGGCTGGATCGTTTCGACATGTTCGGCCTCCCGAGAGTCGAGATCAGTCTCACTTCATCTTCATTCCCGAATGGTCCGGCATTTTCTTCATGTCCATGTGACCCGAATGCCCGGCATCGCCGGGCGCCTGTGCGCCGACGCCCTGGACGTCGAGGGAGACGTTGACCTTGCCGGCCTTCTCGAATTGCAGCGTCACCGGCACCTTGTCGCCCTGCTTGAACGGGCCCTTCAGCTCCTGGAGCATCAGATGATTGCCACCGGGCGCGAGCTTCACCGTCTTGCCCGGATCGATCGCGAGTCCCTTGTCGAGCGGACGCATCTTCATCACGCCGTTATCCATCGCCATTTCGTGGATCTCGGCCTTCCCCGCGATATCGGCGGACGCGCCGACCAGCCTGTCCGGCGCCGTCCCCTTGTTCTCGATGACGAGATAGCCGCCGGCAACCTTTGCGCCGCCTGGCGTTGCGCGGCTCCACGCCTGCGAGATGACGAGGTCGCCGGCCTTGACGTCGTCGGCGAGCGCTTGCGCCGTGCTGATTGCGAGAGCGAACGCAGCGAGCAACACGTTCTTCGAGATTGTCTTCATATCGGTAGTTCCTTTGCAGATTGAGCTTCAGTGTTTCGAGAGTTGTTGCGCCGACCACTTTTCGAGGTCGGCCATTTCGGCCGAGCCTTCGATCGTGGCGATGGTCCCTTCCGGAGAGATGAGCATGGTCCTCGGAATCTCGCCCTGCCACGTGGGGTCGATCTCGAACCGCAATCGCTCGGCGAAGCCGTCGTTGAAAACGAAGTTATCGGTCGACGACAGCCCGGCTTTGTCGAGCATCGATTGCGTGGCGGCCGGCAGATTGGGCACCAGACCGGCGCTGATCGTGACGACATCGATCTCCGGATGGTCCTTTGCAAACCGCCCGAGCAAGGGTAGCTCGACCTTGCAGGGCCCGCAGGTCACGCCCCAGAAGTGCACGAGCGTCGGGCGCCCGGAATGCTCGCGCAGGACGCTTTGCCAGGTTCCGCGTTCGAACGGTTTGAGGCCGGGCGGCGCTCCAAGCGCCGAGGCCGATGCGATCAGGGCGCCCAGGCCCAGAATCACTGCAAGTCGATGTCTCATGGTTGGTCCTCGATCGCAATAAGACGGTAGCCATCCGCCTTCGTCATCCAAGACAGGTAGATCCGCCCGCCATCGGCAACGAGCAAGGGGTGGTCGGAGGTGTCGGTGGTGCTCGATATCGCTCGCGGCGACGACCAGGTCTCGCCATCGTCGCGGGAAGCCGTGATCTGGACCGACGTCTTCTCGCCATCGAACTCCTTCCAGACCATCGCCGTTCCCGCCGCGCCTGCGAGCACGAAGGGGCGCGTTGGATTGCGATCAGGCCGCCCCAGCGCCATCGGCACCGAGAACGTGCGGCCTTCGTCGCGGGAATGCGCATAGAACAGTCCCTTTCGCGCCTTCCCGTTGGTGTACCAGACCACATGAAAAGTCCCATTCGGCGCGACGCTGAGGCTCGGGCCGTGGTGCGGACAGGCGTTGATCTGCCAATCGTCATTGCTGACCCGACGGATCTCACCCGGTGTCGAAAGGTCGGCGAAGGTCATGACGGCGTGATCGCGCACGCCGCCGTCAAAGAGGTTCCTGAAGATCACGGCCGGCCGCCCGGGGGCAGCGAACGTCAATCCCAATCGGCAGCACTCGCAGGTGCCGTCACGCGCAAGAGCGGCCTCCGTGTAGGTGGCACCGCCATCACGCGACGAGGCAAAGAAGAGCGCCGCCCCCTCGTACTTCCGCCCTGCCTCTCTCGCAGGGACACGATTGCGCTTGTCGAGCCAGGCCGCAAACACGGTTCCATCTTGATCGAGTGCCAGCGCCTCAAACCGCTGGCTCTCGTTGTTAGCGGTGATCGGCCTCAGCTCGGCAAAGCTCCTCCCGCCCTCGGCCGAGCGCGTGTAGAGCACCTGACCGTTGAAGGCCTCGTCTCTGAAGGTCGAGAACGCGAGCGCGATGCCGCCCTTGCGATCGACCACGATCTTGGGCCGCGCATCCGGCCCCCAATCGAGGTTCAGCCGCTTGGTCGTGACCTGGATGGGTGACGAAAAACTGTGGCCCGCATCCTGCGAACTTGCGACAGAGACCTGCCCTCCGGCCATCCAGACCAGCCATAGCGTGCCATCCGGACCGAATGCAGGTGTCGCCTTGGTCGCACAGCGCAGCGTCGGCTCCTCACACGCCGCTTCGGAGGCAGGCGGGGCACGCATCTGCCCGGGCGCCGCGCCTTGCAGGAACACGAGAGCAACGATGCCGAGCAAGCCTCTTGGGATCACGGCCCAACTCCCTTCGAGAGCCCGGATCATTTGAACGCCACCTTCATACCCGCAACGAATGTGCGCGGCGAGCCCGCATAAATCGATCCG
The DNA here is from genome assembly GCF_045571495.1 of Bradyrhizobium centrosematis. NCBI lineage: Bacteria > Pseudomonadati > Pseudomonadota > Alphaproteobacteria > Hyphomicrobiales > Nitrobacteraceae > Bradyrhizobium > Bradyrhizobium centrosematis. The sequence continues at coordinate 3,611,097 of NZ_CP120703.1, read as the reverse complement.
GTTGTGTTTGCGAGCACACTCGCCGGGTTTTGAAGGCCTGCCCCTGTGACGGTGTTGGCGATGTTGTTCGCCGACGCGACATAGGTGCGGTCGAATACGTTTCGAACTTCAAGAAACAGGTTCAAAGACCTGAAGGTATCGGATACCAGATCAGCCTTGTAGTGGACGTTGACGTTGACCAGCTCATAGCCCGGCGCCTTCAGCAAGTTCGCATTGTCCATGTAGAAGGAGTCCTTCCATTGAACCTCGACGAAGCCACCGAGGCCGGCCAGCGGCCCGGCGAACGCGTCGTAGCCAAGTCGAGCGGTTAGCTCGTTGGGCGAGATCCCGGGAATCTTGTTGCCTGCCCGGTTGAAGCTGAACACCGCGCCATTAGTGATATTCTCGACATATTCGGTGTAGACCTCATCGAGATAAGTATACGCCGCCACGAACCGCCAGCCTGGATAGAACTTCCAGTCGGCGGCGAGCTCGATACCCCGATGCTCCGATCGCGGCGCGTTGAAGGTGTAGGATATGCCGGAGATCGGTGTCGCCTGACTAACGATCTCGTTGCGGAAGAACTCGTAAAAGCCGGTCGCGCTCAGCTTGAGCGTCTGGTTCGGAGTCCAGTCGAAACCAAGATCATAGCCCAGATTCTTCTGAGCCTGGAGCTGGGTGTTGTTTCCCGACAACCCGGTCGGAAGGACGAAGAGGTTCGAAACCTGCGGAGTGCCATAGCCCGTGGCGACTCGTCCGCGGAACAGCCATTCGTTGTTGAGATTGTAGAGCAGCGCTAGTTCTGGCGCAGCATTTTGAAACTGCCGGTCCGCGGTGGTCAGCGTGGTGGTCGTGATGCCGCTGGGGCCGGCATAGGCATACGCCGTGTTGGCTCCCTTCAGGAGCGTCGTCTCCCAGCCGATGCCGGCGACCGCCGTCAGTGCCGATGTAAGCTTGAGCTCTTCCCTGGCACGAACCCCATAGTTGGTCGTTTCGCTCTGGAGATTGCTCGACAATCGGCCGAGCGCCGCGTTTCCTCCCGGCATCACGTTCCGTGTATCGCTCGACGCCGCCAGCGTGTTGTAGAATGCGCCGAAGAATGTCGTCGATTCCAGCCCGACGATCTCACCCCGCTTGGTGACATCGCTCATGAAGTTGTACGATGGAAAATCTCCGATCGCGCTCGTCGAGCCGGTCGGCTGACTGATGTTCCGATCGTCGAATACGAACTGGTTGCGCCAGGTCGTGGTGTTGTCGAAATCGTGCTCCCACCGGCTGCCGACGATCGTCCGTCGGTCGTTGCGGCCGAGCCCGGCCTGCACGGCCGTCTCGGTGTCGGTCCCGCCGGTCGCGTTGAAGCCATTGTTGAACAGTCTAACTGTCCCGCATCCCGGCGCGGCTGTGGCACCGGTCGTACATCCCTGCTGGAAAGGGTTTTGATAAAATTGGTTCAGCGAGGAGCGGATCGGCAGCCGCGCGCTGAGGTCGTTGTTGATGATCTTGACCGTGAAGCGGTCGTCCGGCGTCGCCTTCAGGGTGCCGAGAAAATTGACGGTCTGCGTGTTGAACCAGCTGTTGCCGATATAGCCGTCGCCACGGGTATCGCTTGCGAACAGCGAGCCCTCGAAATTCCCGACCTTCTTGCCGGCCGCCAGATAGTTGTTGAGGTAACCGTAGCTGCCCCCGTCCACGCCGTACTCGACGCCGTCGATTGTACCGCCCGGCCGCGTTCGAAAATTGAGCGCGCCGCCGGTCGCATAGTTGCCGTAGAGCGCCGATGATGGTCCCCGGATCACGTCGATCGCGCCATAGGCGTGGGGATCGATCAGGTCGCTGCGCGAGAGGCCGTCCGGCTGCGTTACCGGGAAGCCGTCGTCGAAGATCACGAGATTGCGGATGGCGAAACCGTTCCTCGCGTTGGAGCCCCGAATCGAGATGCCGAAATCCCGGGGGCCGTTGCCTTGCTTGATCGAGATGCCCGGACTATCCCGCAAGACGTCGCCGACCGAGAAGGACGGGCGATTGTCGAACTGGCTGCGATCGATGGTCGTCGCGGTCTGTCCGGCCGGCGACTGGTTGAGATCGGCCCGCACTGCGCCGGCGTCGTTCGTGTCTTTTTGCCCCTGAAGACCATCGGGCGCGTTCCGCGCGGCCGGCCTCGCCGTGCGGGCGGCCGAAGCGGAGCGCAATCGGGATGGCCGCGTGATTGGTTTGGGACGGGACGTCTGCGGCGCCTCAACAGTCACCGCGGGAAGCGCTTCCGAGGCAGCCTGGGCGCGCGCGTCTGAACCGATCGAGGACAGCAGTCCGAAGAGCACAGGCAAGCCCGCGCAGCCGATCGCACGAATGCGTAACATCAATTGAATTCCTGACATCCGGCGCGTTGGCCGGTCCATTGAGCACGCCGCCGGCGCAGCAACGGCGCGCGCCAACGGCTCGGCTTGTCGTTAGGTCAGGAAAATTGAGGCGGGGCGCGCGCCTGAGCGATCGCCCTCTCAGGAGAGGCGATGGCGAACGCATCCGCTGGATGCCACAGCACCCGCTCGACATGGCGGACGGGAATCGCGAATGTCGCGTAGGTTGGCGAGTCGAGTGAGGCGTTGGCCTGGGCCAGGCAGCACAAGGCGCAGGCTCCGGCATGCGCGGTCGGCGTGCCGGTCTGATCGTTCAGGTCCCCCTGCTCGCTCGCATTGTGGCAGATGACGCCCGCGGACAGCGGATCGGCAATGGCGAGGCCCGTCGCCCAGCAGGCGGCAATCGGCGCCAGCACCTGCATCGCCAGGGCGAGCAGGACCAGGGGTAAGAATTTTTGAAGCCGCGCGCGCATCCGCCGAACCGTTCGTTCGTCCACTAACTAAACACTGTGCCGTCCTGAAGTCGAGGTCAGTTCGGCCGCCTGCTTGGCCCAGCGCAAATTAGCGAAAACGGTGGCCGGGTAACCCAGCACGACACCGGGGTGGGCCAATTGAGGCACGTCAAGCGGCCCAACCCTCCACAAATTTCTTATATTTGTCATATACTTGCAGGGATGCGGACCCGATCGTTTCGTCTACTGACCGAATTTTGAACATTCGTTGCCGAAAATGATGACAAGTGAGAAAAGTTGATCTAGCATCCCTCTCGCTCAGGCTGGCCGCGAGGTCCAAGTCTGGTGGTCCAAGTCTCGGGAGGAGCCCCTGGCGCGCAAAATGCAGCGTCGCCCCGTCAATCAAGAGCAAATCTTAGAATCGGGGATAATAGGGTCGACACAATTTTTGAGCGGGGCCAGGGCCCCGCTCTTTTTTTGTCCGCGCGGCTGAACCGCCGATGAATGCCTCGTCCAATCCGATCGCGATCAGCTTCGAGCGCGCAGCCTCGCGCTGTACGGATCTCACGCCCCTCGTCTACCGACGCCTGTTCGACGCACATCCCGAGACACGCACGATGTTCCGCTCGGAGGGCAGTGACCTCGTGAAGGGCTCGATGCTCGCGCTGGCGATCGAGGCCATCCTCGATTTCGCCGGGCCGCGTCGCGGGCATTTCCGGCTGATTGCCTGCGAGCTCGCATCCCACGACGCCTATGGCACATCGCGCCAACTGTTCATGACCTTCTTCGCGGTCATCAGGGATACGCTGCGCGATCTGCTCGATGATGAATGGTCATCCGAGATCGCGCGAGCCTGGGGCGCACTGCTCGTCGACATCGAAACATTCGCCGGTGCGGCGGCTTGATACTTTGCGCTGCACCAACACGGCTTGCTGCAATCCCAGCGAGTGATTGCAGATTGAGTGGCGCCAACTCTTGTGAGACACTTTCGGGCATCGGTCGCGCAAGCAATGACGCGCCGACGACAAGATATATGGGAGCGAGCGATGTCCGGGACGAAAGATTTCTCGACGACGAGGCGCGATCTTCTTCAGGCGGCAGCGACCGCCGGCGCCGGAGCTGCCCTCCTCGGCAGCATGGGCATAAACCCCGCATTGGCTGCCGAGGTCGGACGCAGCGAGAAGCCGCTGAAGGCGGCATTCTCCAATGCGGGCCTGCAGGCGACCTGGTGCGCGCAAGGCAAGCAGGCCGCCGAATTCTGGGGCAAGCTGTTCAACGTCGAGGTCACCTGGTTCGACGGCCAGCTCGATGCCGTGAAGCAGCGCGCGGCGATCGACAACATGGCCTCGCAGAAATGGGACTTCGTCGCGATCCAGGCCTTCGGCATCGGCACCCTCACCCAGCCCGTGCAGAAGATGATCGATGCCGGCACGCCCGTGATCGACATGGACACGCTGATCGCACCGCTCGACCAGATCAACGTCCACTCCTTCCTCGCTCCCGACAACGAGTTCATGGGCGCCTCGGTCACCCAGGCGCTGTGCAACGCGATGGGCGGCAAGGGCAAGATCATCATGACACAGGGCGCGCTCGGGCATACGGGCGCGCAAGGACGGGCCAAGGGCTTCAACTCGGTCGTCAAGCAGTTCCCCGGCATCGAAGTGCTCGACACCCAGCCGGCCGACTGGGACGTCTCGAAGACCGCCCGCCTGTGGGAAACCTACCTGACCAAATATCCGCAGATCGACGCGGCGTTCTTCCACAACGATGACATGGCGCTCGCCGCCGCCAACATCATGAAGGCCCGCGGACGCACCAACATCCTGATCGGCGGCGTCGATGCCATGCCTCCGGCGATCCAGGCGGTGAGCGAAGGCCGCATGTTCGCGACCGTCCGCAATCCCTCCTGCCGGATCCATGGCGGCGCGATCATCGCGGGCGTCTCCGCCGTGGTCGGCGGCGAGAAGAGCGGCCAGGGCATTCCCAAGAACGTCGTCACCGACGGCCCGGTCGTGACCAAGGCCAACGCCGCCGGAATGCAGTGGATGCAGGATCACTTCCTGATCTGAGCCTTCATGCCTGAGCTGCGTTCGCCCATCCTTGAACTGCAGGGCATCACGAAGAGCTTCGGCGGCGTCGAGGCGCTTCGTGGTGTCGACTTCGCGCTCCATCGCGGCGAAATCCACGGGCTCGTCGGCGAGAACGGCGCGGGAAAAAGCACGCTGATGAAGATCATCGCCGGCGTGCACACCGAGTTCTCCGGCCGCTTCCTCGTCGACGGCCAGGAGAGGCATTTCCGCTCGGCGCGCGATGCGCATGCGGCCGGCATCGCCATGGTGCATCAGGAGCTCAGCGTCGCGCCCGATCTCACGGTCGCCGAGAACGTCTTCCTGGGCAACCAGCCGACCAATCGGCTCGGCCTGGTGCAATGGCGGCGCATGGCGCGCGAGGCCGGCGAGCAGCTCGCCCGCTTCGGCATCGACGTCGATCCGATGACGCGGCTCGGAGACCTTCCGATCGGGCTGCAGCAGCTGATCGAGATCGCCCGCGTGCTGTTCTCCGGCGCTCGCATCGTCATCCTGGACGAGCCGACCTCCGCGCTCTCCCCGCCCGAGGTCGAGCGGCTGTTCGCGACCCTGCGTCGCCTGCGCGAGGAAGGCACTGCGATCGTCTTCATCTCGCATTTCATCGAGGACATCCTGCGCGTGTCCGACACGGTCACCGTGTTCCGCAACGGGCGGAAGATCGCGGAGACCGCAAGCGCTGCGACCAGCAAGGGCGCATTGATCGAGGCGATGATCGGCCGCGGCGGCGAAGCGCTCGAGCACAGCTACACCGACGATCTGATGCTGCCCCGGCCGTGCGACAGCTCGGTCGTCCTCAAGGTCGACCGGCTGTCGCTGGCCCGCAGCCTGAGGGACATCTCCTTCGAGGCGCGCGCCGGCGAAGTGCTCGGCATCTACGGCTTCATGGGCTGCGGCCAGCAGGAGCTGTCGCGCATCCTGTTCGGCAAGCTGAAGCCGGACAGCGGCACGCTCGCCGTTGACGGCAGGCCAAGAACCTTCGCGAGCACGGCGGCAGCGCGGCGCGCCGGCGTGGCGCTGGTGCCGGAGAGCCGGCGCGACATGCTGTTCCACCAGGAGCCGGTCTACAAGAACGTCTCGATCAGCATCCTTGACCGAATCTCGTCTCTGCTGCTCAAGCCGGCGCAGGAGCGCGACATCGCAAAGCGCCAGGTCGAGCAGTTGCAGATCCGGCCCCCGGTGGTCGGTCTGGATCTCGGCATGCTCTCCGGCGGCAACCAGCAGAAGGTTGCGCTGGCCAAATGGCTGACCTATCCGCCCAAGCTGCTCGTCCTCTGCGAGCCGACCCGCGGCATGGATGTCGGCGCGAAGAACGACGTCATCAACATCATCCGCGACCTCCGCGCTAAGGGGCTTGCGATCATGGTGCTATCGACCGAGCCGGAAACGGTGCTGTCGCTGGCCGACCGCATCCTGGTGCTCAAGCGCGGCGCCGTGGTGCGGGAATTCAAGAACGAGCCGGTCAGCAAGGACCGCCTGCTGGAAGCGGCGTGACGGAGAAGCACATGAGCAGCGAAACGGCCCTGGCGGCGCAGCAGCGGACACGGGGCCTTGCGCCCTTCCTGCGCTCGCAGATGCGCAACATCGCGCCATTCCTCACCCTGATCTTCCTGTCCGGCTTCTTCGCCTTTGCCAGCCCCTCCTTCGCGACGCTCGACAATCTCGGCAACATCCTGACCCAGGTGTCGGTCACCGGCATCATCGCGGTCGGCCTCACCTTCGTGATCCTCTGCGCCGAGATTGACCTGTCGATCGCCAGCATCGCCAATGTCACCGGCATCGCGGTGGCCTATTTCACGCTGCAGGAATCTTACGTCAACATCGCCAATATCCCTCTGCCCGGCGCCGTCGCGATCATCCTCTCGATCCTGCTCTGCGCCCTGCTCGGGCTCGTCAACGCGCTGGGGCTGACCGTGATCGGCATCCCCTCCTTCATCATGACGCTCGCCATGATGCAGATCGCCGCCGGCATCTCGGCGCTGCTGGTGCGCGGTCAGATCGCCTACAAGGTGCCGAGCCTGATCACGACGCTCGGCTCCGGCTCGATCAGTGGCATCCCCTGGATCGTCATCGTCGCCGCCATCATGCTGCTCGGCGGCCATCTGGTGCTGACCTACACGCGCTTCGGCCGCTACGTCTACATGGTCGGAGGCAATCGCGAGGCAGCCGAATATTCCGGCCTCAACGTCAAGCTCATCCTGGGCAGCGTCATGGTGATCTCAGCGGTGTGCTCCGGCATCGGCGGCATGCTCGGCGTCGCCCATTTCGGCAGCGCGCAGCAGAACGAGTTCGACACCTACCTGCTCGACTCCATCGCCGCCGTCGTGGTCGGCGGCACCAGCCTGTTCGGCGGCCGCGGCGGCATCGGCAACACCATCGTCGGGCTTTTCGTCCTCGGTGTTCTCAACAACGGTCTCGACCACGTCAACATCGACAGCTTCCTGAAAATCCTGATCCGCGGCCTGATCCTCCTGGCGGCATTGGTCATCAACGTCTATGCGCAGCGCCTGAGGGAAAAGGCGGCGGAATAGACAGCGCGCACAACAAGAAAACGCGAAAACAACCCCATGCACAGTAGAAACTGTGAGGAAATTCAGGTGCTTGCCAACCGCGCAACGGCGTGGGCGAGTGCTCAGATTTGACCCGTCGGGCAAAACAGGCGCAGGATGTTATGATAGCGTGAGCACCCGGCTGGTGCGCATGCTCGTGGCGCGACCCGCGGTTCGTCTTCCCCTCCCCGATCCTCCCGACCCTCAGAGCGAGGCCATTGTCATGCGGTATCTTGCGCTGCTCGCGACCTTGCTGCTCTGGTCGGGGTGGGCAAGTGCAGAGCCCGGATCCGAATGGCAGGCCCTGGATTCGAAGGGCGCAGCGCAGGTGTCGTCCATTCGAGACGCGGTCCAGAGCTACGCCCGAAAATACAAGCCGATGGCGATCATGATCGTGCGAGACGGTCTCGTGATCGCCACATCGGGAGACGTCAGCCGCAAGGTCAATGTTCGCTCTGTTCGAAAAAGCTTCTTGAGTGCTCTGTTCGGCGTCGCCGTCGAACGCGGCCAGATCAATATCGAAAGCACACTCGGGCAGCTGGGCATCGACGACACCGCCCCATCGCTGACGGCTGACGAGAAGCATGCAACGATTCGCCAACTGCTCATGGCCCGCTCCGGGGTCTATCACCCGGCGGCTTACGAGACGAGTGATCAGAAATTGAGGCGCCCGCCGCGCGGCGCTCATTCGCCTGGGACGTTCTGGTACTACAACAATTGGGACTTCAACGCGCTTGGAGCAATTTATGAGAAGGCGACGGGCTCGAACGTATTCGACAGCTTCGAGAAGCTGATTGCACGCCCCTTGGGGATGCAGGATTACACGGCCCGTGACGGCACATTCATTGGAGATGGTTCGTCCCTTTATCGTGCCTATGTTTTCAGTATGAGTGCGCGCGATCTCGCACGGTTTGGACTGCTGTTCCTCAACAAGGGGCGATGGAACAACGTTTCCGTCGTTCCATCCCAATGGACGACGGAATCGACGAAGGCCTATTCGGAGACCGATCGAAAGGACCGGGGGTATGGCTATCTATGGTGGACTCTCGATGCCGGCGCCTGGGGAAGAGATGCAATCTTCGCGTCCGGCTACGGAGGACAGTTGATCGTGATCGTGCCGGAGAAACATCTGGTCGCCGTTCAGGTCGTTGAATTGAATGAACGCCAGAAGGGAATTCACTCAGCGACTTTTCTCGACCTTGTTAGGCAGGTCGGCCACGATACGACCGGGCCGTTGCCCTTCGAGGGCCGCTGAAGGAGCGGCCACCTCAGGGTGTCGGAGATAGAGCGAGCCTCTCTGCAGCAATCTCCTCGCTCCGCCAGCACCGCACCGCATGCCCGTCAAGCCGCGTCTCCAGCACCGGCCCAGGCTCGCTCCGGCACACCGCTTCCGCGTAACGACACCGCGGGCTGAAGGCGCAGCCGTTCGGCGGATTGAGCGGGTTGGGAAGATCGCCGCCGGTCGTCGCCAGCGGCGCATGGTGCAAGGGATCCGGGATGGCGGCGATCAGGGCTTGCGTATAGGGGTGCGCCGGCCGTTCGAAGATCTCGCGCCAATGGCCGTTCTCGACGATGCGGCCGAGATACATCACGGCGACGCGGTCGCTCATGTGCTCGACGACGCCGAGATCGTGGCTGATCATGATGTAGGACAGACCGAGCGTCTCCTTCAGCTCCAGCAGCAGATTGATGATCTGGGCACGGATCGAGACATCGAGCGCCGAGACAGGCTCGTCACAGATGACGATCTTGGGATTGAGGATCAGGGCACGGGCGATGCCAATGCGCTGGCGCTGGCCGCCGGAGAATTCATGGGGGTAACGGCCGGACTGCTCGGGCCGCAGGCCGACATGCCGCAGCATGGTCGCAACGCGGTCCTCGATCTCACTCCTGGCGGTCACGCCGTGCACCCGCAGCGGATCCTCGAGCGTGCGGCGCACCGTCTGGCGAGGGTTGAGGGAGGCATAAGGGTCCTGAAACACCATCTGCACCGTGCGCGCCAACGCCTTGCGATCGCCCGATTGCCGGGGCTTGACGACCTGCCCGTCCAGCACGACGCGGCCGCGCGTCGGCGCCACCAGGCCAAGGATGGACAATGCGACCGTCGACTTGCCCGAGCCGGACTCGCCGACGAGGCCGAGGCATTCGCCACGCCTCAAGCTGAGATCCACACCATCCACGGCACGAAGCAGCCGACGGCCGCGGCCCAGCAGGCCGCCGCCGAGCGGAAAATGAACAGCGAGATCCTCGACGCTGAGGATGAGATCGTCGTCCGGCCTGCGCTCACCCTGCATGTTGTGCGGCTCATGCATGGTGGTGACACCTCACCAACCCGCCGGCTTCCAGCCAATCGGTTTCCGGGACGACCGTCCGGCAGATATCGGTCGCCTGCGCGCAGCGCGGATTGAACCGGCAACCGTCCGGGAAGCTCGTGATGGCCGGGACGACGCCCGCGATCTCCTTGAGCCGGGTGCGGCCGAGCGCAGCGCGGCTGCCGAGCCGCGGCAGCGAGGCGACCAGGCCTTGCGTATAGGGATGCGAGGGCGAGCGAAAGATATCGGCCGAGCCGCGTTCCTCGACGATCCGTCCGGCATACATCACGGCAACGCGGCGGCAGACATTGGCGACGAGTCCGAGATCGTGGCTGATCATCAGGATCGCCGTTCCTCGCTCGGCGCACAGATTCCGCATCAACTCGATGATCTCGGCCTGCACAGTGACGTCGAGCGCGGTGGTCGGCTCGTCGGCGATCAGCAGATCCGGAGCGCAGGCCAGGGCAATGGCGATCATGACGCGCTGGCGCATGCCGCCCGAGAGCTGGTGCGGATAGTCCTTCACGCGGCGCTCCGGCGCGGGAACGCGGACGCTGGCCAGCGCCTCGACCGCCAGTCGGTTGGCTTCGCGCCAGCTCTTGCCCTTGTGCAGCACGAACATCTCGGCGATTTGCCGGCCGACCGGCGAGACCGGGTTCAGCGCCGTCATCGGCTCCTGGAAGATCATGGCGATCCGGTCGCCCCGCAATTCCCGCTGCTGCGCGGCGGACAGGTGCTGAATCTCCCTGCCCTGGAAGCGGATGACGCCACCCCCGATCGACAAGGGTGGCCGCAGTAGGCCGATCAAGGCGAGGGCCGTGATGCTCTTGCCGCAACCGGATTCGCCGACGAGCCCGAACGTCTCGCCGCGATCGATCCGGAAGGAAATGCCCTCGGCGGCGGCGACGCGCCGCGATCCATTATCGAGATCAAGCCGGAGATTCTCGACTTCGATCAGCGGCACGTCTGTCATGTCCGCCGGCTCCGCGATTGGGGATCGAGGATGTCGCGCAGGCCATCACCGAGCAAATTGAGGCCCAGCACCGTCAGGAAGATGGCCAGGCCCGGAAACACCGACAGCCACGGCGCCGTCGTGATCTGCTCGCGGGCTTCCGACAACATGCTGCCCCAGCTTGGAAAGGGCGGACGGACGCCGAGGCCGAGGAACGACAACGCGGCTTCCGACAGGACCGCGCTGCCCATGCCCAGTGTGCCGATGACGATGAGCGGCCCGAGCATGTTCGGCAGCAGCTGCGTGATCATGATGCGCAGATCGCCGTAGCCGAGCACGGTCGCCGCCTGGACATAGCCCTGGCTCCTCAGCGACAGCGCCGAGGCGCGCGCGATCCGGCACGTGAAGGACCAGTTGGTCAGCCCGAGGGCGATCAAGAGACTGGTCAGGCCCGGCCCCAGCACGGCCATGATGGCCAGCGCAAAGATCAACGACGGGATCGCGAGCATGAGATTGGTCAGGGCGTTGACGACATCGTCCCACCAGCCGCCAAAATAACCGGCGCTCAGGCCCAAGGCCACGCCGATGACGCTGTTGATCAGCTGAGAGATGATGCCGACCGTCAGCGAGACCCGCGCGCCGTAGACGACGCGGGAATAGATGTCGCGGCCCTGGTCGTCGGTGCCGAACCACCAGGTCCAGCTCGGCGGCTCCTCCGCGTTCATCAGATTGGCATCCATGACCGGATCGGTGTGCGCCAGCCACGGCGCGAGCAGGCCGACCAGGATCGCCAGCGCGAACAGCGCCCCACCGATGACGAGATTGGCGCGGAGCTTCATCGCGAGTGCTCCCTCTCAGCAAGGGCAGTCACGGGTGAGGTTACCCAGAACTGGCCGCGGCCTGGCTTCGCCTCTCCCGCTTGCGGGAGAGGCCGACGCGCTCGCAGAGCGCGGCGGGTGAGGGCTTTCGCCACTCGGGGGCATTTTCCCCAATTCTCGAAAATCCCAATGCGGAGACAGCCCCCACCCCAGCCCTCCCCCGCAAGCGGGAGAGGGAGCCGACTGCCACTGCCGCCGCATCGTGCACACCATATGCGATTGCCCTGCCCGCAAGCGGGAGAGGGAGCCCACCGCCAATGCCGCAGCATCGTGCTGCTCACACGTGATTGCTCTTCCGCAGCACGGTGCGATCCGATCAAACGCGTACAAGCGCAATGAAGCGGGCCAGCACTCATGCGTATCTGATCCTGGGATCGATCACGCCGTAAAGTACGTCGATCAGCAGATTGATCGCGAGAAAGGCGAGGACCACCACGAGAATGGAGCCCTGGACGGCCGGAATGTCGCGCTGCAGGACGCTGTCGACCAGCAGCGAGCCGATGCCCGGCCAGGAGAACAATTTCTCGACGACCACCGCCTGCCCCATCAACCCGCCGAATTGCAGGCCGACGGTCGTGAGAATGATGACGAGCGCATTGCGCATCACATGCCATTTCACGACCCTCGTCTCGCTCATGCCCTTGGAGCGCGCGGTGCGGACGAAGTCAGCCGTCATGATCTCCAGGACCGCGGCGCGGGTCGTCCGGGCAAACAGCGCCATCGGCGAGACGCCGAGCGTCACGGCCGGCAGCAGCAGGTATTTCAGTCCCCCATCGCCATAGCCGAAACTCGGCAGCCGGCCGAGCTTCAACGCGAACAGATACATCAGCACCAACCCAAGCCAGAACTTGGCAATCGACAGGCCCGACACCGCCACCATCATGGCGGTGGTGTCGACGATGCCGCCGGGCTTGAGCGCTGCGATAAAGCCAAGCGGAACACCGATCACGACGGAAAACGCCATGGCTGCAAAGATGAGTTGCAGTGTCGGCCACGCCCGCTTGGCGATCATGGCCGTTACAGGCTCCCGCGTCCGGAACGAGGTGCCGAAATCACCGACCGCAAGTTGGGCGATGTAGCTGCCGAAACGCACATGGACGGGCTGGTCGAGGCCGAGCTGCTGCTTCATGCGCAGCTCGACCTGCGGATCGCTGTCGTCGCTCATCGACGTCACGATGCTGCCGGGGACGACGCTGAACAGCACGAACACCAGCAGCACGACCGCGAGCACGGTCGGAATAGTCTGCAGCAGACGACGGATCAGGAAGGAGAGCATCGGCACTGTTCCTCTCTCCCTCCATCGTTCGAAGCGATAAAGGGAGCGCGAGCGCGTACGTCACTTCGCGGGCGAGGTCTCGTCGACCCAGAGGTCTTCGACGTTCTGATGGGTCAGCTCCGTCGCGTTCAGCTGGACGCCCTTGAGCCACGGCTGCACCGCCATGACCGCCTTGTTGTAGTTGAAGAACCAGACCGGCGCCTCCTCGTAGAGCAGCGCATTGGCCTTCTGCAGCAATTGGGTGCGCTTGGCGGAATCGTCGGCCTGCCCTGCCTCATCGACGATCTTGTCGAAATCGGCGTTCTTGTAGTTCATGTAGTTGCAGGCTGGCTGCGGCGTCGACGAATGGAAGCATTTGAGGGCAGACAGCGGATCCGGGCCGCTCGCCTGGGAATAGATGAAGGCCTGATAGTCGCCGGTGCGAACCACCTCTGCCAGCACCGCGGTCTCGACCTGCTTGACCTTGGCCTTGATGCCGACCTTGTCCAGCATCGGGATGACGGCCGAGACGATCGGCAGGCCCCAGCTTTCATTCGGGCTGGTGGTCCATTCGAACTCGAAACCCTGGGGATAGCCAGCCTCAGTGAGCAGCTGCTTGGCCTTGGCGGGATCATAGGGGTAAGGCTTCATGGCCTTGTCGTAGGCCGTCGAGGTCAGCGGCAGCCAGCTGGTGGCGCGATAGGCCTTGCCCTTGACCAGCTTGTTGATGATCAAATCGGTATCGATCGCGTAGTTGATCGCCTGCCTCACGCGCTTGTCGGAAAACGGCTTGAATGCGGGATTCATGCCCATATAGCGCGTGAACACCTCGGCGACCTCGACGATGGTGCCCTTGAGGGCGGCGTCGGACTGGTAGGCGACATATTGCGCGGGTCCGAGCACCGAGGTGTCGATCTCCTTGTTGCGGAAGGCGACGTCGCGCGCCGCGGCCTCGGCCATGATCGAGACCACCACCTTGTCGGCATAGGGCTTGCCGGGCTTGTAGAACCGGTCCCACCGCTCCAGGACGATGCGCGATCCCGGCACGTGCTCGACGAATTTGAACGGCCCGAGGCCGATCGGCTTCTGAATGAAGCTTTCCTTCGCGCCCTCGTCGGCGGGATAGATCGAGGTCAGCGCGGTGAAGAAGTAGAAGCCGGGATCGACCTTCTCGGTCAGCTTCATCTCTATGGTGAAGTCGTCGATCTTCTTCAGGCCGGAGATTTCCTTGGCCTGCCCCTTTTCGACCGCGGCGGCGCCCTCGATCACACGAACATAACGCGCGCCGGGGAACGCCTTGGTGCCGTCCATGATGCGGTTATAGGACCAGATGACGTCGTCGGCCGTCATCTTGCGGCCATTGTGGAAATAGGCGTCGTCGCGCAGCTTGAAGGTGTGAACGAGACCGCCGCCCGAGACCACGTCCTCCTTGGCGAGTTCCAGAACCGGTTTGCCTTCCGCGGAATTCCAGATGTAGAGCGAGCGATGCAGGGCCTTGGCGTAGATCTCGTCTTGGGCGCGCTGCGTGGTGTGAATGTCCAGGCTGGTGAAGCTCGAGCCATAGGGCGCAGTCATGCGGATGGTTCCGCCCTTGCGCGGAGTCTGGGCCTCCGCCGTGGCGGCGAGCGCCAGCCCCAGCCCCGCGACGATCGCAATCATCCTGAACATCATGAGTCCCCCAACAACGCAGGTGCATTCCGAGCAGAGATTTGATCATTCGCAGCCCGTCGAATGCAAGCTTCGTTTTCGATGGGCCCCAATGTCAGTTCGGATAGTGCGGCCCTCGGACGAGGGACCCCGGAGGTCGGGTTGCATCCGCCCAGCGATGCAAGCGGCCGATTGGCGCGGTGCGTCATGCGCCGGCCGGCAGCTCCCGTGTGGATTTCTCGAGGCGCGCTTCTGCCTCCCCGTCATTGCGAGCACAGCGAAGCAATCCAGAATCTTTCCATGGCGGCACTCTGGATTGCTTCGTCGCATCAGCGCAAAATTGCTACGCAATTTTGTCACGAGCTCCTCGCAATGACGGAGTGTGCGTCGTCCGTCCTTCGCGACGTTTTTAGCCCGGCAATTCCGGCAGCCAGTCCCGCAGTTTCCGCGCTGCACGGGTGACATCGGCGACGGCGGGAAAAGCCTCCGTCTCCACCATCATCGCGCGCGCCAGTTGCACCGCGCGGGCTTCGGTCACCGCCCGCCTCCTCGCATCTTCGATCAGCTCGAAATCGATGTTGTGGGCGAGACCGAAGATCCGGCGAATGATCTTCGCGGCGGCGAAGCCGACCACATCGATGAACAGGCGCTGCATATAAGTCTGGCGCTCGGCCTCCAGCCGGGCAGCGCCCTTCTCTCCGGCAAAGAGCGAGGCGGGATAGGCATCGCCTGCCGCGCCGGCCCGCCAGAGCTCCAGGAACTTGCGGGCAAACTCGTTCCAGACCTGCTCGACCGTCTCCAGCACCCAGTCTTCGAACAAAGCCCGCTCGCCCGGCGCGCGCTCGTGGCCGGCGGAGGCGAAATAGGCCATCAGGAGATTGGCGAGCACGGCGCCGACGTCGAACCCCATCGGGCCATAGAAGGCGAATTCGGGGTCGATCACCCGCGTCTGGCTGGCCGTCACCATGATCGAGCCGGTGTGGAGATCGCCGTGGAGCAGCGCCTCGGGGCTGGCCATGAACTTCAGCTTGAGCCGGGAGATGGCGATGTGCAGGTCCATGTCGTCGCGCAACTCAGCGGCAAGGCCGTCGAGATAGGGCGCGGTCCAGCGGTTCTGCTCGGCGATGCGGTAGGGATCGGTGAAGATCAGATCCTCGGTGATCTTGCAGAGCGCGTGGTTGCCGGCGAAGGCGGCAATGCCCTCCTTCTTCTCGGCCGCGGACAGGGCGAGGTCGGAGGTGAGAAACAGGGTGCGCGCCATGAAAGTGGTGATGTCGCCGGCAAAGCCCGGATATTGCGTGCCCGAAACCAGCCCCCTGCGCATGATGATGTGGGGCTCGAGCAGCTCCATCACCGTCAGCGCCAGCGTCTCGTTGTGATGCAGCACGGCCGGCACGAGGCCGGGTGCGAGCTGGCCCTGCCGGGTCAGCGCGAGATATTCGTAATGAGCCCGCGACAGCGGCAGCGGCCAGCTTTCGCCGACGAGGCGGACATAAGGCAGCGCCTGCTTGACCGCGATGCCGCCGCGCGCGCCCTTGACGATGAAGACGAGATTGAGATTGCCGTCGCCGACCTCGGTGATCCCCCAGCCGGCCGGGTCGCCGCCGAGGCGCGCCGTCAGGTCTGGCAGACCCACGAGATAATCCCGCAAGGCCGCCTCATGCAGGATCCGGTAGTCCCCCTGCGCCTGCGCCATGACGATCCCACCCCATCTCTGTGGGCCGGATCGTTACTCCCGCTCCAGGAAGCTCGAGCCGATCTCGGCCTTTCTTTTGATCGGATCGTAATCACAATAAACAAGGTCCGCCACCAGCGTGTAGCTGGCGCTGACATTGTATTTGTCCAGCTTGACCGAGTTCAGTCCGATCACCGAGGTGCTCTTGCCGCCGTTCCATTTGAACGGCGTCGAGCTCTTGGCCTGCTCGCAGGCCATCACGGCCTCATTGAAGACGTAGCCCTCGACGAACGCCTTCAGCGTTCGCACCTGCACCGCCGTCCTCCACTCGACATAGCCGATGGCGCCGAGACCGGCGACGATCAGCACCAGAAGGCCGACGACGATCCGCTGAAAAGTCATTGATGGCCCCAAATCAAAAGAGTTACAAAACTCAAGGCGAGACGAAGCGCGCACGCCTCGTCCTTCGAGACGACCGCTTCGCGGTCTCCTCAGGATGAGGCTAACGGACATCGGCGCCCGTTGAAACTGCTGCCGCGCACTCTGTCCTCATCCTGAGGAGCCCGCGAAAAGCGGGCGTCTCGAAGGATGCGCCGCACCAAAAAACCTAAAACGGCATCCCCATCAGCTTCGACAGGCGCTCGATCGAGAGATAGCCGGCCTGATAGGCGACCATGCCGAGGCCGTAGACGATGGCCGAGATGATCGTGGTCCAGATCAGCTTGCGGCCCATCCGGGTCAGGATCGGCGCGCCGGGGTCGGTGCCGGGCGCGCCGACGCCGTCCTCGTGCTGGCTGCGCACGCCGAAGGGCAGCGTCAGGAACAGCGCGATCCACCAGATGACGAAGTAGATAGCAAGCGCAGTCGAGATCTGGATGGCCATGGGACGGCCTTACGCCTGCTCGATCTCGACGAGCGCGCCGGAAAAGTCCTTCGGATGCAGAAACAGCACCGGCTTGCCGTGGGCGCCGATCTTCGGCACGCCGTCGCCGAGCACGCGCGCGCCCTCCTTCACCAGCGTGTCGCGCGAGGCGATGATGTCGACGACCTCATAGCAGACATGGTGAATGCCGCCGTCCGGGTTACGCTCGACGAATTTTGCGATCGGCGAGGCCTCGCCGAGCGGCTCGATAAACTCGATCTTGGTGTTGGGCAGCGTCGCGAACACGGTGATGACGCCGTGCTCGGGCAGCGGCACGGGCTCCGAGATCTCTGCGCCGAACGCGGTGCCGTAGATCCTCGCGGCCTTGACCGCATCCTTGGTCGCGATCGCGACATGGTTGAGCCGGCCCAGCATGGTTCTCTCCCTCGGAGCATGATCCGGAAAAGTGTGAAGCGGTTTTCCGAAAGAGATCATGCTCAAATTATCAGACTGTCAGTACGTGTACCAGACAGGGGGGCTTTTTGCCCCAATGTTCGTTGATGACCGCCCGGACGGCGCGTCGCACCGACTCGGCCAGCGCATCCGGATCGCGGCGGCGCGGCTTGGGCAGCCCCTCGATCGTCGACATGACGGCATCGAAGACCAGGTCGTCAAAAGTCTCGCCCGCCCTGTTCTTCTCGGGGATGCCGACCAGATCGACCTCGGGTTCGTCGGCGAGCTCGCCCTGCGCGGTCATGGCAATGGCGACAAAGGCACAGCCTGAAAAGGCCATGCGGCGGCGCTCGACCACGGCGCGGGACTTGGAATCCTCGAGGATCGTGCCGTCCTTGTAGAGCCGGCCCGAGGGCACCTCGCCGACGATGCCGGGATCGCCGGGGCCGAGCTTGACGAGGTCGCCGTTGCGGCAGACCAACACGCGCGGCACGCCGGCAGCGCGCGCCAGCTTGGCGTGCTCATGCAGATGCAGGGCCTCGCCATGGACCGGGATCAGCAGCTGCGGCTTCACCCAGGAGATGAGGTCGCGCAGCTCGTCGCGGCGGGGATGGCCGGAGACGTGGACCAGTGCCTCGCGGTCGGTGATGATCTCGACGCCCTGCAGCACCAGATTGTTGATGATCGAGCCGACCGCCTTCTCGTTGCCGGGAATGGTGCGCGAGGAGAAGATTACGCTGTCGCCGCGGTTGAGCGTAATTTCAGGATGGTCGTCATTGGCGATGCGCGCCAGCGCGGCGCGCGGCTCGCCCTGGCTGCCGGTGCACAGCGCCAGCACCTTGTCCTGCGGCAGGTGGCCGTAGATCTCGGGCGAGCGGAAGTTCTGCACGCCGTCGAGATAGCCGGTCTCGCGCGCAACCTGCACCACGCGCTCCATGGCGCGGCCGACCACCACGACCTCGCGGTCGGCAGCCTTCGCGGCGGCGGCGACCGCCTTGATGCGGGCGACGTTGGAGGCGAACGTTGTCACGGCGACGCGGCCCTTGGCGGCCTTCACGAGATCGATGATGGTCCGGGCGACCTCGGCTTCCGAGGGCGAGCGGCCGTCGCGCACCGCATTGGTGGAATCGCCGATCAAAGCGAGCACGCCCTCCTCGCCGAGCTCGCGCAGCCGCTTCTCGTCGGTCGGCGCGCCCAGCGTCGGCGTCGGGTCGATCTTCCAGTCGCCGGTGTGCAGCACGATGCCGGCCGAGGTGTGGATCGCCAGCGCGTGCGCTTCCGGAATCGAATGCGCAACCGGGATGAACTCGACATTGAACGGGCCGACATCGATGCGGCCGCCCGACGGTACCACCGTGACCGGAATCTGCGGCGCGTTGCGCTCGGCGGCGCATTTGGCTTCGAACAGCGCGGCGCTGAACTGCGTCGCATAGATCGGGCATTTCAGCTTCGGCCAAAGGTCGATGATGGCGCCGAAATGGTCCTCATGGGCGTGGGTCAGCACCAGGCCCATCAGGTTCTTGCGCTCCTTCTCCAGGAAGCTGATGTCGGGCATGATCAGGTCGATGCCCGGCAGATGCTCCTCGTCGCCGAAGGAGACGCCGAGATCGACTGCGAGCCAGGCGCGCTGCTGGCGGTTGCCGAGGCCGTAGATCGACAGGTTCATGCCGATCTCGCCGACACCGCCGAGCGGCGCGAACACCAGTTCGTCGGGCTTTGCCATCACGCAGCTCCCACCGAGCGGACCGGGCCGAAGAACACCTCGCCGGCCGCCACCGGCACACGGCGGCCCTCCGCGGTGCGGACGATCAGGCAGCCGGTGTCGTCGATGGTGTCAAAAATGCCTTCCAGCGCCATCGTTCCTGTGTGGATCGCGACCCGCTCGCCGAGCCCGGCGGCGCGCGCCAGCCACAGTTTACGGATCTCGGCAAAGCCGTTTCCATTGTCCCAAATGCCACGGAACTCGACCCACGCGTCCGACAGGGCCGCAAACAGCTCCTCCGCGCTGATCTGGACGCCGAGCCCGGCCAGCGACACCGCGGGCGTCGGGGTGCCCTCGGGCGCGGCGACGACATTGGTGCCGATGCCGACGACGATGGCAAGGCGGTCGCCGACGGCCTCCGCCTCCAGGCCGATGCCGACGAGCTTCTGGCCGTTGGCCAGCACGTCGTTGGGCCATTTCAGGGCGTAGCGCGGCCGGCCCTCGCCGAGGCGCAGGATGGCCTCCAGGCTGACCTTCTCGAGCGCGGCCTCCTCGGCAAGCCCGGCGGCAAAGCCGATGGTGGCGGCAACCGCCGGAGCCACGTCCAGAACTTCGAGGACGCTGGCGGCGAGATTGCCCTTCGGCGCGATCCAGGGGCGCTGGCGCCGGCCGCGGCCGGCAGTCTGCTCGGATGTGACGAACCACATCGGGCCACGTTCGCCGGCCCTGGCGCGTTCGATCGCCTCGGTGTTGGTCGAGCCGGTCCGTTCGAACGCCGCGAGCTTGTAGCCCGCAGCCGACGCGCGAGGACCGAGCGCGAACGCCATCCTAGAACAGCGACTTTGCCGCGGCGGAGGCGACGCTCACCACCGGACCCGCGAACAGCGCAAACAGGATGTTGAACAGGCCCGCCACGGCCAGCACCGTCCGCACCTCGACGCGCACCGGATCGACCCGGCCGGCCGGCTCGTCGAAATACATCGTCTTGACGATGGCGAGATAGTAGTAGGCGCCGACCACGCTGGTCAGCACGCCGATGACGGCGAGCGTGAACAAATTGGCCTTGATGGCGGCGACGAACACGTACCACTTCGCGAAGAAGCCGGCGAGCGGCGGGATGCCGGCGAGCGAGAACAGCAGCATCGCGAACATGAAGGCGAGCAGCGGATTGGTGCGCGACAGGCCGGCGAAATCACTGATCTGCTCGACGGCCTGGCCGTTGCGGCGCATGGCGAGGATGATCGAGAACGAGCCCAGCGTCATCGCGACATAGATCACGATGTACATCAAGACGCCCTGCGCGCCCTCGACCGTGCCGGAGGCAAGGCCGACCAGCGCAAAACCCATATGACCGATCGAGGAATAGGCCATCAGGCGCTTGATGTTGCTCTGGCCGATCGCGGCGAAGGAGCCGAGCGCCATCGAGGCGATCGACACGAACACCAGGATCTGCTGCCACTGCGAGACGATGCCGGGGAATGCGGTCAGCGTCACGCGGGTGAACACGGCGAGCGCAGCCACCTTCGGTGCCGAGGCGAAAAAGGCGGTGACCGGGGTCGGCGCGCCCTCGTAGACGTCAGGCGTCCACATGTGGAACGGCACGGCCGAAACCTTGAAGCAGAGGCCGACAAGCAGGAAGACCAGGCCGAAGACGAGGCCGACATTCGAGACCGTCGCGGCGGCGGCGATGCCGGTGAAGCTGACGGTGCCGGTGAAGCCATAGACCAGCGATGCGCCGTAGAGCAGCATGCCAGAGGACAGCGCGCCGAGCACGAAGTACTTCAGGCCGGCTTCGGTCGATTTGGCGTTGTCGCGGTTGGAGGCGGCGACGACATAGAGCGCCAGCGACATCAGCTCGAGGCCGAGATAGAGCGAGATCAAATCGCCGGCCGAGATCAGCACCATCATGCCGAGCGTCGAGAGCAGCACCAGGATGGAATATTCGAAGATGCGGCGCGATGGGTCGGACAGGAATTCGGTCGACAGGATCAGCGTCACCGCCGAGCCGATCAGGGCCAGGATCTTCATGAAGCGAGCAAAGTCGTCGACGATGAAGCTGCCGCCGAAAGTCACCTGCTTGCCCGCAGGCAGCATGTATTCGAGCACGCCGACCACGACCAGGAGCACGACCGCCAGCGAGGTGACCGCACCGGTCGTCCCCTGCCCGCGATAGGCACCCAGCATCAGCAGAGCCATGGCGCCGATCGCGAGCACGATCTCGGGCAGCACCGGCGCCAGTTGATAACCTGCAGTCACAAAGCTCATGGCGATATCCTGACCTGCCCGATCACTGGAGCAGTGCGGCGGCTTTCACGGCCGTCACAGCGGTGTTGTAGTTGTTGACGAGTTGCTGGACCGAGGCGGCCGACATGTCGAGCACCGGCTTCGGCCAGACGCCGAACAGGATCGTCAGCGCGATCATCGGAAACAGAATCACGCACTCCCGCAAGGTGAGGTCCTTCATGCTCGCCAGCGACGGCTTGACCAGCGCACCGAACACGACCTTGCGATAGAGCCACAGCGCATAGGCCGCCGACAGGATCACGCCGAAGCTGGCGAAGAACGCCGTCGGGATCGAGACCTTGAAGGTGCCGAGCAGCGTCATGAATTCGCCGACGAAGCCGCTGGTGCCGGGCAGACCGACATTGGCCATGGTGAAGACCATGAAGGTCATCGCATAGAGCGGCATCCGGTTGACGAGGCCGCCATAGGCCGCGATCTCGCGGGTGTGCAGGCGGTCGTAGACGACGCCGACGCAGAGGAACAGCGCCCCGGACACGATGCCGTGCGAGATCATCTGGAACACGCCGCCGGCGACGCCCTGCATGGTTCCGGCGAAGATGCCCATGGTGACGAAGCCCATATGCGCCACTGACGAGTACGCGATCAGCTTCTTCATGTCCTCCTGCATCAACGCCACCAGCGAGGTGTAGATGATGGCGATGGCCGAGAGCGTGAAGATCAGCGGCGCGAAGTCGTGCGAGGCCAGCGGGAACATCGGCAGCGAGAAGCGCAGAAACCCGTAGCCGCCCATCTTCAGCAGGATCGCGGCCAGAACCACCGAGCCCGCGGTCGGCGCCTCGACGTGGGCGTCGGGCAGCCAGGTGTGCACCGGCCACATCGGCATCTTCACCGCAAAGGAGGCGAAGAAGGCCAGCCATGCCCAGGTCTGCAAGGACCGCGGCACGGCGGTGTGCATCAGGGTCGGGATGTCAGTGGTGCCGCCGTTCCAGTACAGCGCCATGATGGCGAGCAGCATCAGCACCGAGCCGAGCAGCGTGTAGAGGAAGAACTTGAAAGACGCATAGACCCGGCGCGGCCCGCCCCAGACGCCGATGATCAGGAACATCGGGATCAGGCCGCCTTCGAAGAACAGGTAGAACAGCACGAGATCGAGCGCCGAGAAGGTGCCGATCATCAGCGTTTCCAGGATCAGGAACGCCATCATGTATTCGCGGACGCGGTTCGAAATCGCCTTCCAGCTGGCGATGATGCAGAACGGCATCACGGCAGTGGTCAGGATCACCAGCGGCAGCGAGATGCCGTCGACCCCCATGTGATAGGTGATGCCGGTCGCGAGCCAGGCCGCCTTCTCGACGAACTGGAAGTCGGGATTGCTGGGGTCGAAGCGCATGACCAGGATCACGGACACCGCGAAAGTGATCAGCGTGGTCCACAGCGCGATCCAGCGCGAGTTGCGCTTGGCCGCCTCGTCATCGCCGCGGCTCAAGTAAACGATCAGCGCACCGACCAGCGGCAGGAACGTCGTGACCGAAAGGATGGGCCAGGTTGTCATTTACTGGCCTCCAAAGCCGAACATGAACCAGGTGATCAGGCCGGCGGCACCGATCAGCATGGCGAATGCATAGTGATAGAGATAGCCGGTCTGGATCTTCACGACGTTGCGGGTGACGTCCAGCACGCGGGCCGAGACGCCGTCGGGACCGAAGCCGTCGATGATGAAGCCGTCACCCTTCTTCCAGAGCTGGTAACCGATCCACTTCGCCGGACGGACGAAGATGATGTCGTAGAGCTCGTCGAAGTACCATTTGTTGAGCAGGAACTGGTACAGCATCGGCTGCGTCTTCGCGAGCTCGACCGGCAGGTAGGGCCGGCGGATGTAGAACAGGTACGAGACGAGGAAGCCCAGCACCATCATCACCGTCGGCAGGAAAGCGATGGTCTCGGGGATGTGGTGCATCTCCTCGATGATGTGCGGGTTCATCTTCACGGACTCGCGGAAGAACTCCTCGACGCCGTGGCCGGCGAACAGCTCCTTGAACGGCAAGCCGGCGACGAACGAGCCGACCGCAAGCACGCCGATCGGGATCAGGATCCAGAGCGGAGCCTCATGCGCGGCCTCGTAGTGATGCTCGTCATGCGGCTCGCCGTGGAAGGTCTTGAAGATCAGGCGCCAGGAGTAGAACGAGGTCAGGCCGGCGGCGACGATCGTCATCAGGAAGCCGTACACCGCGAACGGATTGTGCGAGGCATAGGCGGACTCGATGATCGCGTCCTTGGAGAAATAGCCGGCCGTGAGCGGGAAGCCGGTCAAAGCCAGCGTGCCGACCACCATCACCGCGTAGGTGTAGGGGATCTTGCGCCAGAGGCCGCCCATGTTGCGGATGTCCTGCTCGTGGTGCATCGCGTAGATCACCGAGCCGGAGCCTAGGAACAGCAGCGCCTTGAAGAAGGCGTGCGTGAACAGGTGGAACATGCCGACGGAATAGGCCCCTGCTCCCATCGCCACGAACATGTAGCCGAGCTGCGAACAGGTCGAGTAGGCGACGATTCGCTTGATGTCGTTCTGGACGAGGCCAATCGTGGCCGCGAAGAACGCGGTGGTGGCGCCGAAGAACATCACGACGGCCTGGGCGGTCGGAGCGAGCTCGAACAGCGGCGACAGGCGCGCCACCATGAACACGCCCGCGGTGACCATGGTCGCGGCGTGGATCAGTGCCGACACGGGAGTCGGGCCTTCCATCGCGTCCGGCAACCAGGTGTGCAGCAGGAACTGCGCCGACTTGCCCATCGCGCCCATGAACAGCAACAGGCAGGTCAGGGTCAGTGCGTCGGCGTGCCAGCCCAGGAAGTTGATGGTCTTGCCGGTCAGCCCAGGTGCGGCATGGAAGATGGTCTCGAAATCGGTCGAGCCGACCAGCATGAAGACCGCGAAAATGCCGAGCGCGAAGCCGAAGTCGCCGACGCGGTTGACCACGAATGCCTTGATCGCGGCGGCGTTCGCCGAGGGCTTCTGGTACCAGAAGCCGATCAGCAAATAGCTGGCGAGACCCACGCCTTCCCAGCCGAAGAACAGCTGCACCAGGTTGTCCGCCGTCACCAGCATCAGCATGGCGAAGGTGAACAGCGAGAGATAGCCGAAGAAGCGCGGACGGTTCGGGTCCTCGTCCATGTAGCCGATTGAATAGAGGTGCACGAGCGAGGAGACGGTCGTCACCACCACCAGCATCACGGCCGTCAGCGTGTCGACCCGCAGCGTCCACCAGACCTGAAGGTCGCCGGAGAAGATCCAGGGCAGCAGCTGGATCCTCATGTCATGGTGCATGAAGCCGACATCGACCAGCGTCATCCAGGACAGCGCGGCCGAGACGAACAGCAGCCCGGTGGTGATCAGCTCGGCAGCGCGCGAGCCCGCCGCGGGCGGCTCGGCCGGACCGTGACCGTCGTGCCCGTCGCCGGGCTCGTGATGGGTCTCGTGGATGACGGACGCGTCCTCGTTGATCGTGTCGGACGCATGCGCATGGACGCCGTGGCCGTGGTCGCCGTGATGCTCGACCTCGTCGCCCGAGGGGTTGCGGGCATGCGCGCCGAACAGCGCGATCAGGCCAGCCAGAATGGCGCCCAGGAGCGGCAGGAAAACGATTGCCTGAACCATTTGAGAGCTCAGCCCTTCATCAGATTGACGTCCTCAACCGCGATCGAGCCGCGGTTGCGGAAATAGACCACCAGGATGGCGAGACCGATCGCGGCTTCGGCCGCCGCGACGGTGAGCACCAGCAGCGCGAAGACCTGGCCGACGATATCGCCGAGGAAGGTCGAGAATGCCACGAGGTTGATGTTGACCGAGAGCAGGATCAGCTCGATCGACATCAGGATGACGATGATGTTCTTGCGGTTCAGGAAGATGCCGAGGATCCCGAGCGTGAACAGGATCGCGCCGACCGCCAGATAATGTCCGAGCCCGATCGTCATTTCACCCACTCCGCCGCATCGGCATCCGAAAGGCCCTGCCCCGGGGCCACCTTGCGCATCGCCATCGCCATGTCGGGCGTGCGTGCGTTCTGAACATTGATGTCCTGCCGCTTCACGCTGGCCTTGTGGCGCAGCGTCAGCACGATGGCGCCGATCATGGCGACCAGCAGCACCATGCCCGAGAGCTGGAAGTAGTGGATGTACTTCGTATAGAGCACGAGCCCGAGCGCCTCGGTGTTGGAGACGTTGGCCGGGATCGCCGCCGTGATCGTCTTGGACACGCCGGGATTGATGACCCAGAAGCCGACGGTGAGCAGCAGCTCGAACAGGAAGATGCCGCCGATCACGAGGCCGACCGGCAGGTACTCGATGAAGCCCTCGCGCAGCTCGAGGAAGTCGACATCGAGCATCATGATCACGAACAGGAACAGCACCGCGACCGCGCCGACATAGACGACGATCAGCATCATGCCGAGGAACTCGGCGCCCATCAGCACGAACAGGCCGGAGGCGTTGACGAAGGCCAGGATCAGGTACAGCACGGAGTGCACGGGATTGCGCGAGACAATCACCATCACGGCCGAGGCAACGCAGACGCTGGCGAAGAGGTAGAAGAACAGCGCGGGAAGGATCATCGAGAAACTCCCGTCATTCCGGGGCGCGCGAAGCGTGAACCCGGAATCTCGAGATTCCGGGTCTGGTCCTTCGGACCATCCCGGAATGACTTAGAAATCTGGATCATGCCCTCACCTCACCGGTACGGCGCGTCGAGCTCGATCGCTTTCGCGATCTCGCGTTCCCAGCGGTCGCCATTGGCGAGCAGCTTGGCCTTGTCATAATAGAGCTCCTCGCGGGTCTCGGTCGCGAACTCGAAGTTCGGGCCCTCGACGATGGCGTCGACCGGACAGGCCTCCTGGCAGAGGCCGCAATAGATGCATTTCACCATGTCGATGTCGTAGCGGACCGTCCGGCGCGTTCCGTCGTTGCGGCGCGGGCCGGCCTCGATCGTAATGGCCTGCGCCGGACAGATCGCCTCGCACAGCTTGCAGGCGATGCAGCGCTCTTCGCCGTTCGGATAGCGGCGCAGCGCGTGCTCGCCGCGGAAGCGCGGCGAGATCGGGCCCTTCTCGAACGGATAGTTCAGCGTCGGCTTCGGCTGGAAGAAATAGCGCATGGCGAGGAAGAACGCCGAGACGAATTCCGACAGCAGAAGCGAGCGTGCAGTGGCGTTGACGTTGATACCCATGACGGCCCTCACTTCGGCGCGATGCCGGCGAAGTGCAGCACGCCCGCCACCACGATCACCATCGCCAGCGACAGCGGCAGGAACACCTTCCAGCCGAGGCGCATCAGTTGGTCGTAGCGGTAGCGCGGCACGATCGCCTTTGCCATCGCGAACAGGAAGAACATGAAGAACAGCTTCAGCGAGAACCAGATGATCCCCGGCACCCAGTTGAAGGGCGGCAGGTCCACCGGCGGCAGCCAGCCCCCGAGGAACAGGATCGTGGCCATCGCGCACATCGTGACGATCGCGACGTACTCGCCGAGCATGAACAGCAGGTACGGCGTCGAGCCGTACTCGACCATGAAGCCGGCGACGAGCTCGGATTCCGCTTCGACGAGGTCGAAGGGCGGACGGTTGGTCTCCGCCAGCGCCGAGACGTAGAACACCACGAACATCGGGAACAGCGGCCAGACGTACCAGTTCAGGATGGTCAGCTGCGGCAGCCCGATCAGGCTGGCAAGGCCGCGGGCATGCTGGGCCTCGACCACGGCCGAGAGGTTCAGCGTGCCGGCGCAGAGCAGCACCGTGATGATGACGAAGCCGATCGAGACTTCATAAGACACCATCTGCGCCGCCGAGCGCAGCGCCGCCAGGAACGGGTATTTCGAGTTCGACGACCAGCCGGCCATGATGATGCCGTAGATCGACAGCGACGAGATCGCGAAGATGAAGAGGATGCCGACATTGATGTCGGAGATCACCCAGCCGAGATTGGTCGGGATCACCGCCCAGGCGGCGAGCGCGAGCACGCACGACACCAGCGGTGCCAGCAGGAACACGCCCTTGTTGGCGCCGGCCGGGATGATCGGCTCCTTGAGCACGAACTTGAGCAGGTCGGCGAAGGATTGCAGCAGGCCCCAGGGGCCGACCACGTTGGGGCCGCGCCGGATCTGCACCGCCGCCCAGATCTTGCGGTCGGCGAGCAGGATGTAGGCGATCGCGACCAGCAGGACCACGAGCACCAAGACGCTCTCGGCGACCATGATGATCAGCGGCCAGAGAAAACCGGTCCAGAATGCGCTTTCGAAGAATTCCATCAGATCACGCTCACTCCGCTGCGGTCAGCATGTGCCCGGAGGCCAGGCGCGAGCATTCCGCCATCACGGCGGAGGCACGCGCGATTGGGTTGGTCAAATAGAAGTCCTCGACCAGCGGCTTGAACGGCGCCTTCTCCGGCGAGCCGCCCTTCCCCGCCAGCTTCTTGATCTGGTCGGCCGAGCCGGCCTCGATCTGATCGAGACGGATCAGATGCGGCACGGCCTTGAAGATCGTCTGGCGCAGAGCGCTAAGCGAGTCGTAGCCGAGCTTCTTGCCAAGTGCCTCGGACAGTGCGCGGACGATCGCCCAATCCTCGCGGGCTTCGCCCGGCGGGAACGCGGCGCGGCCCGTCATCTGCACGCGGCCTTCGGTGTTGACATAGATCGCGGACTTCTCGGTGTAGGCGGCCGCCGGCAGGATCACGTCGGCGCGGTGCGCGCCGCGGTCGCCATGGGTGCCGATATAGACGACGAAGGTGCCGTCCGGCGCGTTGATCTCGTCGGCTCCGAGCAGGAACAGGAGGTCGAGCGTGCCGAAGGTCGTCATCTGCGCGGCGTTCAAGCCGCCGCCGGTTGCGGCAAAGCCGATATCGAGCGCGCCGACGCGCGAGGCGGTCTCATGCAGCACGCCAAAGCCGTTCCAGCCGTCCTTGACCGCACCGACATCGATCGCGAGCTTGGCGCAGGCGGCGAGAATGGCAGCGCCGTCGTGACGAGCGGCCGGGCCGGCGCCAACCATAATGATCGGGTTCTTGGCGTTCTTCAGCACGTCCATGAAGGAGTGCTTGCCGGCCGAAAGCTCGCCGAGCGTCTCGGTGCCCGCGCCGAGGTGATCGTAGTCGTAGGTCAGGTCGGCCTTGGCACCGATCACGCCGACCTTGAAGCCGCCGGCGCGCCAGCGCTTGCGGATGCGGGCGTTGAACACGGCCGCCTCTTTCCGCGGATTGGCGCCGATGATGAGCAGCGCGTCGGCCTGCTCGACGCCGGCGAGCGTCGGGTTGAAGATGTAGGAGCCACGGCCGAGCGCGGGATCGAAGGCGTCGCCGCCCTGCACCGCCAGATTGGACGAGCCGTACTTGGCCAAGAGGTCCTTCAGCGCAAACATCTCCTCGACGCCGGCGAGGTCGCCGGCGATCGCGCCGATGCGCTTGCCGTCGGTGCGCGCCGCCTTCGAGGCGATCGCCGCAAAGGCCTCCTGCCAGCTCGCCGCGCGCAGCTTGCCGGCCTCGCGGATGTAGGGCCGGTCGAGGCGCTGGGTGCGCAGGCCGTCGACCACGTGCCGGGTCTTGTCCGAGATCCACTCCTCGTTCACGGCCTCGTTGATGCGCGGCAGGATCCGCATCACCTCACGGCCGCGAGTGTCGACGCGGATTGCTGAGCCAAGACCGTCCATGACGTCGATCGACTGGGTCTTGCCGAGCTCCCACGGCCGCGCCGCGAACGCATAGGGCTTCGAGGTCAGCGCACCGACCGGGCAGATGTCGACGAGGTTGCCTTGCAACTCCGAGGTCAGCGCGTGCTCGAGATAAGTGGTGATCTCCATGTCCTCGCCGCGGCCGGTGGCCCCCATCTCGGGCGCGCCGGCCACTTCCGCCGAGAAGCGGACGCAGCGCGTGCACTGGATGCAGCGGTTCATCGAGGTCTTGACCAGCGCGCCGAGATACTTGTCCTCGACCGCGCGCTTGTTCTCGGCAAAGCGGCTGGTGTCGACACCATAGCCCATCGCCTGGTCCTGCAGGTCGCACTCGCCGCCCTGGTCGCAGATCGGGCAGTCCAGCGGATGGTTGATCAGAAGGAATTCCATCACGCCTTCGCGCGCCTTCTTCACCATCGGCGAACGGGTGGAGATCTCCGGCGGCTCGCCCTTGGGGCCCGGACGGCAGTCGCGCACGCCCCAGGCGCAGCTCGCGACCGGCTTCGGGCCGCCCTTCACCTCGACGAGGCACATCCGGCAATTGCCGGCGATCGACAGCCGCTCGTGATAGCAGAAGCGCGGAATCTCGGCGCCGGCCGCCTCGCACGCCTGAAGCAGCGTGTACTCGGCGGGCACATCGATCTCTTTGCCGTCGATGATGAGCTTGGTCATGTCTCTTACTCCGCCGCGACCATGTTCACGGGATCGCGGACGCCGATATCGTCGACATCGGCCCTGTGCGAATATTGATCGATGCGCGCTTCGATCTCGTGACGGAAGTGCGTGATCAGGCCCTGGATCGGCCAGGCCGCCGCGTCGCCGAGCGCGCAGATGGTGTGACCTTCGACCTGCTTGGTGACTTCCAGCAGCATGTCGATTTCGCGCTTGTGGGCACGGCCTTCGGCCATGCGGGTGAGCACGCGCCACATCCAGCCCGTGCCCTCGCGGCACGGCGTGCACTGGCCGCAGCTCTCGTGCTTGTAGAAGTACGAAATGCGGGCGATGGCGCGGATCAGGTCGGTCGACTTGTCCATCACGATCACGGCCGCGGTGCCGAGGCCCGAGCGCAGCTTGCTCAAGCTATCGAAATCCATCGGCGTGTCGATGATCTGCTCGGCCGGCACCATGCGCACCGACGAGCCGCCGGGGATCACGGCCTTGAGGTTGTCCCAGCCGCCGCGAATGCCGCCGCAATGCTTGTCGATCAGCTCACGGAACGGGATGCCCATGGCCTCTTCGACGTTGCAAGGCCGCTCGACATGGCCGGAGATGCAGAAGAGCTTGGTGCCGACATTGTTCGGACGGCCGATACCGGCGAACCAGGCTGCGCCGCGGCGCAGAATGTCGGGCGCGACGGCGATCGACTCGACGTTGTTGACGGTGGTCGGGCAGCCGAACAGGCCGACATTGGCCGGGAACGGCGGCTTCAAACGCGGCTGGCCCTTCTTGCCTTCGAGACTCTCGAGCAGCGCAGTCTCCTCGCCGCAGATATACGCGCCGGCGCCGTGTGCGACGTAGAGGTCGAACGGCCAGCCGTTGATATTGTCCTTGCCGATCAGCTTGGCCTCATAGGCCTGGTCGATCGCGGCTTGGAGGCGTTCGCGCTCGCGGATGAACTCGCCGCGGACATAGATGTAGCAGGCATGCGCATTCATCGCGAAGCTGGCGATCAAGCAGCCCTCGACCAGGAGATGCGGATCGTGCCGCATGATCTCGCGGTCCTTGCAGGTGCCGGGCTCGGACTCGTCGGCGTTGACGACCAGATAGCTCGGCCGGCCATCGGTCGATTCCTTCGGCATGAAGGACCATTTGAGGCCGGTCGGGAAGCCGGCGCCGCCGCGGCCGCGCAGGCCCGACGCCTTCATCTCGTTGATGATCCAGTCGCGGCCCTTGTCGATGATATTCTTGGTGCCATCCCAGGCGCCACGGCGCCGCGCACCCTCGAGCCCCCAGTCATGGAGGCCGTAAAGGTTCTTGAAGATGCGGTCCTTGTCCTCGAGCATATCAGTGCTTTCCGATCAACGATTGGACTGCTTGTAGGCAAGTCCGGCGGCGCAGACGGCGAAGGTCAGCGCCCAGAGCAGGCTGGATTCCAGCGACGCGTTCAGGCTGAAGCGCTGCAGCAGGAAGATGAAGGTGGCCGCGACAGCGGCGTGCATCGCGATGAAGCCCCACTTCTTCATGGCACCGCTCCCCTGCCCTGCAACCGACGAAAGATCACGCATCAGGTGGTCTCCTTCAGCGTGGTCGGCCCGGTGATCGGCGCCGAGAACTGGCGGCCGTTCTGCGGACCGGGCTTGGGCGGATTGCCCGAGGCGAAGCCGTCGAGCACCTTGCCGAAGCTTTCCTTGGTCAGGTCCTCATAGGTGTCCTTGCCGATCAGCACCATCGGCGCGTTCACGCACGCGCCCAGGCACTCCACCTCTTCCCAGCTGAAATTGCCGTCCTTGGACAGATGGAAGGGCTCGTGATGGATGCGATGCTCGCAGACGTGGATCAGATCCTCGGCGCCGCGCAGCCGGCACGGCGTGGTGCCGCAGACCTGGACGTGAGCCTTCTTGCCGACCGGCGCCAGCTGGAACATGGTGTAGAAGGTCGCGACCTCCAGCACGCGGATATAGGGCATGTCGAGCATGTCGGCGATGACGCGGATCGCGGCTTCCGACACCCAGCCCTCGTTCTGCTCCTGCGCGCGCCAGAGGATGGCGATGACGGCGGAAGCCTGCCGGCCGGCCGGATATTTCGCGATCTGCTGCCTGGCGAATGCGAGGTTCTCCTCCGTGAACGCAAAGCTCGCGGGCTGGACTTCCTTCGGTGCTAATCGGCGAACGGACATCTGTTATCTCTCACTGCATGCGGCGCGCGGACTTCGCACTCAAGGTCTTGGCATTCAAGTTCTTGGCGTTCATGGCTTCGATCCTGTCCTGCCAGAATGCGCTTGCGGTGCCGAAAACGTTGTAGCCGACATGGGTCGAGACCTTGATGCGGTCGAGGATCGACAGCTCGGTCACGGTCTCCATCCGGTTGCTGCGCGGATCGAACACGATCAGCTTCAGCGGGGTCTGCTCGAGGATGTAGCGCGACACGGCATGAGAGCGGTCGCTGCCGTGCTCCTCGCACATGATGACGCTGTCGGCCTGGAGCAGTCGTGCCCCGCCCTTGATCGCCTCGATCTCGACGCCCTCGACGTCGAGCTTGACCAGGTACTTGCCGGTGGCCGCGACCTTGCCGTCCTCGATCAGATTGTCGAGCGAGATGACCGGCACGTCCTCACCGCCCGCCGAAGGATCGCCCGCGATGCTGAAGGCTTCGTGCTTGGTGCCGGACAGCCGCGCGGTGCCCCGGGTGGCGCCGATCGCGCATTTCATGGTCTCGAAGCGGTTGCCGTTGACGCGCGCATTGTTGGCGAGCTTCGGATAGTTCTGCCCCGACGGCTCGATCGCGATCGCCTTGTGTGCGCCGAACGGCTTGCTCGAGACCAGCACCGACCAATAGCCGTAATTGGCGCCGCAATCGAGCAGCGTGTAGTCGACATCGATGGAGTCGGCGAACAGAAGCTCGAGCTCGTCCTCGTAATTGTACGAGCGGTTGAGCAGCTTGCTCCAATAGCCGTCGCCATAGGGAAATTCGAACACGGCGTCTGGATTGAGCCTGATCGCGATGTTGCGCTCGGGCAGCGTCTTCCGCAGCAAATTCGCGCAGGCGATGTAGCCCATATGCGAGAAGTGCGAGGAGATCTTGGACCCCGTCACCAGCGCCAAGGCAGCCGTCCGCTCCCACAGGTTGGCCCCTTGAAGGACCCCCGAGGCGCGGTCAAACTGGATTGGCGCCTGCGCCATCACCGATCGACCTCTCCGAACACGATGTCGAGCGAGCCGAGGATCGCCGAGACGTCGGCGAGCAGATGGCCACGGCAGATGTGGTCCATGGCCTGCAGATGGGCAAAGCCCGGCGCGCGGATCTTGCACTTGTAGGGCTTGTTGGTGCCGTCGGCGACGAGATAGACGCCGAATTCGCCCTTGGGTGCCTCCACCGCGGCATAGATTTCGCCGGCCGGCACGTGCACGCCTTCGGTGTAGAGCTTGAAGTGGTGGATCAAGGCTTCCATCGAGCGCTTCATCTCGCCACGGCGCGGCGGCGCCACCTTGTTGTCGGCGACGACGACGGGGCCCTTGCCCTCAGGCGCGTTCAGCTTCTGGATGCACTGCTTCATGATGCGCACGGCCTGGCGCATCTCTTCCATGCGGATCAGGTAGCGGTCGTAGCAGTCGCCGTTCTTGCCGATCGGGATGTCGAAATCCATCTCGGCGTAGCACTCATAGGGCTGCGACTTGCGCAAATCCCAGGCTGCGCCCGAGCCGCGCACCATCACGCCGGAGAAACCCCACTCCCAGGCTTCCTTCAGCGGCACCACGCCGATATCGACGTTACGCTGCTTGAAGATGCGGTTGGCGGTGAGCAGCCGGTCGAGGTCGTCCACGACCTTCAGGAACGGATCGCACCAAGCCTCGATGTCGTCGATCAGCTTCTGCGGCAGATCCTGGTGCACCCCGCCGATGCGGAAGAAGGCTGCGTGCATGCGGCTGCCCGAGGCGCGCTCGTAGAACACCATCAGCTTCTCGCGCTCTTCGAACCCCCACAGCGGCGGGGTCAGCGCGCCGACGTCCATCGCCTGCGTGGTGACGTTGAGCAGATGCGACAGGATGCGGCCGATCTCGCAATAGAGCACGCGGATCAGCTGGCCGCGGCGCGGCACCTCGATGCCGAGCAGCTTCTCGGCGGCGAGGCAGAAGGCGTGCTCCTGGTTCATCGGCGCGACGTAGTCGAGCCGGTCGAAATACGGGATCGCCTGGAGATAGGTCTTCTGCTCGATCAGCTTCTCGGTGCCGCGATGCAAGAGACCGATGTGCGGGTCGACGCGCGCGACGACTTCGCCGTCTAATTCGAGCACGAGACGCAACACACCGTGGGCCGCAGGATGCTGCGGTCCAAAGTTGATGGTGAAGTTTCGGAGGTTCTCAGGTTGCTCGTTCATGATCAGACCTTCGGCCCCGCTTTTTCATCCCCCGGCAGCGGATAGTCAGCCCCTTCCCACGGCGAGAGGAAATCGAACTTGCGGAATTCCTGGTTGAGCCGGACGGGCTCGTACACCACCCGCTTCTCCTGGTCGTCGTAGCGGACCTCGACGAAGCCGGTGAGCGGGAAATCCTTGCGTAGCGGATGCCCCTCGAACCCGTAGTCGGTCAGGATGCGGCGCATGTCGGGATGGCCGACGAAGAACACGCCGTAGAGATCGTAGGCCTCGCGCTCGAACCAGTCGGCGCCGGGGAACACATCGATCAGCGACGGCACCTGGGTGGTCTCGTCGGCTTGCGCCTTGAGGCGGATGCGCGCGTTCAGCGTCGGCGACAGAAAGTGGTAGATCACGTCGAAGCGCTTCTCGCGCGACGGATAGTCCGCCGCCGTGATGTCGGTGATGTTGACGAAACGGCAGTTCGGGTCGTCGCGGAGGTACTTGACCACCTCGACGATCTTGCTGGCCTCGACATCAACCGTGAGCTGGTTGAAGGCCACCGAATGACCGGTGGCGGCGCCCGGAAGCGCGCTAACGATCGTCTGCCCCAGGGCGTCGAGCTTGGCGTCGTCCATGACGTAAAACCTTAGCGTTCGATGGTGCCGGTGCGCCGGATCTTCTTCTGCAGCAGCAGCACGCCGTAGAGCAGCGCTTCCGCCGTGGGCGGGCAGCCCGGCACGTAGATGTCGATCGGCACGATGCGGTCGCAGCCGCGCACGACCGAGTAGGAATAGTGATAGTAGCCGCCGCCATTGGCGCAGGAGCCCATCGAGATGACGTAGCGCGGCTCCGGCATCTGGTCGTAGACCTTGCGCAGTGCGGGCGCCATCTTGTTGGTCAGGGTTCCCGCGACGATCATCACGTCGGACTGGCGCGGCGAGGCACGCGGGGCAAAGCCGAAGCGCTCGACGTCGTAGCGCGGCATCGACACCTGCATCATCTCGACCGCGCAGCAGGCGAGACCGAACGTCATCCACATCAAGGAGCCTGTGCGCGCCCAGGTGATGAGGTCGTCGGTCGCGGCCACGAAGAAGCCCTTGTCGGACAGCTCGGAGTTGACCTCGAGGAAGAACGGATCATTGGCCCCGACCGGCTTGCCGGTCGACGGGTCCAGAATGCCCTTGGCGGCCGGCGCGATGACCGGACCCGTGGACGATGCAGGGTTCAATCCCATTCCAGAGCTCCCTTCTTCCATTCATAGGCGAACCCGACCGTCAGCACGGCGAGGAACACCACCATGGACCAGAAGCCGGTCGCACCAAGCTTGCCGAACGCCACCGCCCAGGGAAACAGGAACGCCACCTCGAGGTCGAAGATGATGAAGAGGATGGCGACCAGATAGAAGCGGACGTCGAACTTCATGCGCGCATCGTCGAAGGCGTTGAAACCGCACTCATACGCCGACAGCTTTTCCGGATCCGGTTGCTGGAACGCCACGATGAAGGGCGCGATCAGCAGCACGAGGCCGATGAGGCCCGCTACACCTATAAAGACCACGAGTGGAAGATAGTTCTGCAGAATGCCGCTCATTGGCGAGCCCTTTTTCCCGCGGCCTCGGGGCAGCCACGGATTCGTCCGATTTGGAATTATTCTGAGCCTTAGCGCAGTGCACCAATGGGCGCAAGACACGCTCGTTTTAGGCCCTTTGCCGCCCCCAGAACGGTGAAAATCCCGGAATCGCCCCGCGCTGGTATGGAGCAGATCGCCGGGCCCAGCAAGTGCGACCGCCGGTTTGCAGGGCAGCTTTTCGCAGATGGCGACGCCCGGGCCACCGCCGCGTTTGGCCGCGGTTCGTCCAAGAAAAACACCCGGTTTTCCGGCACCGCGGCACCCCAATTCAGGATGCACCCACCGCCGGGGCTCCGACCGTCATGCGGCGAGGTCTTTGCCGGCGGTGTCCGCGAGCGGCGCCGCCCGATCAGTCTTTGATTGTCGCGGCCGCAAGACACGACAAGTTGCAGCAAAGCCACCTATCCACAGACGCAGGTCGTCAGACGAGCCATGCATCGCGGCGGGAGCGGCCTGCCTCCTGCGGGAACGGCATCGCCCTGCGATATATTGCGGTCCGACCGGCCCAGCCGCGAGCGCGGCGACGGCGGCGACCAGGTCATCGCACATGCCGCGCTCGGATGAGCTTCAGGCCGGGGGCATGACCCGCGAGCTCATCGATCTCGTCAAATGCGGCCCCGGTGTCGTCCCTCGCCTTTCCTCACCATTTGTAGGAGACGCTGGCGGTGACGCGCCGGCGATCGCCGTAGAAGCAGGACGTGGCCGAGGCGCAGCTGGCGACATAGATCTTGTCGGTCAGGTTGATCACGTTGAGAGCCGTACGCCAGTTCTGCCATTCGTAGTGGAGCGCGAGATCGCCGAGCAGCACCGAGGGAACCTGGAGCGTGTTGGCCTGGTCGGCCCAGGACGAGCCGATGTAACGCAAGCCCCCGCCGAAGCCGAACCCCGTCAGCGGTCCCTCCTTGAAGGTGTAGTCGGCCCAACCCGAGGCCAGAAGCTGGGGGGTGTTGGTCAGTGTCTTGCCGACGAGGGCCGGATCGAGGTCCTTGCTCGTGAAGAGATGATAGGACGTGAAGGCGCCGATCAGCTTCAGCTCACGCGTGACGTTGGCCACCGCTTCCAGCTCGATGCCCCGCGACGTCACCTCTCCGGTCTGGTTCTGCAGCACCGGAACGATGCCCGCCCCCGTGGTCGTCGTCACGTTCTGGCGAACCAGATCGAAAACCGACACGGTGAAATAGCCGTCGAATCCGACCGGCGCGACCTTCACGCCGATTTCGGTCTGCTTGCCGGTCTCCGGCAGGAGCAGCTGGTTCGACGCGTTGAGGCCGATGATCGGATTGTAGCTCGTCGAGTAGGACACATAGGGCGCAATGCCGTTGTCGAAATTGTAGATCAGTCCGGCGCGACCGCTGAACCTGCTGTCGTCGCGGCTGGCGATGGTCGCCCCGGTATCGCGGGCTTCCTGCGTCGTCTCGACCCAGTCATTGCGGCCGCTCAGCACCAGCGTGAAATTGCCGAGCTTCATCTGGTCCTGCAGATAGGTGCCGGCCTGCTTCTGCGTGATCAGGTAGTTGCGGAACGGCGTGCCCGGCAACGGAACCTCGGCTCCCCCATAGGCCGGATTGAAGACGTTGACGGAGGGCACACCGAAGCCGAAGGCCTGGTAATCGTCGATCTGATAGCCCCGCAGGTCGACACCGAACAGCATCGTGTGCCTGACCGGGCCAGTGTTGAAGCGATACTCGAGCTGATTGTCGAGATTGGCCTGGTTGGCGGTGTTCTTCGCGTACCAGTTATATCGCCCCATCGTGGCGGTGTTGATATTGTCCCAACCGTTGCCGACATAGCCGCGGTAGCTGATGTCGACATGCGCGAAGCGAGCGTTCTGCCGGAAGGTCAAATCGTCGGTGAGGTTGCGCTCGAACTGATAGCCCAGCATCTCCTGCTCGCGCGTGAACTTGTCCACGCTGGGATCGCCGACGAAGAAGCTGATCGGAATCTTGCCGAACGGCGCGTTCGTCACCGTGCCCTGATAGGGCAGGAAGTTGATGCCGCGGGTGTCCTGCTTTGAGGCAGACGCAAGCACCGTGAAGCTCGTGTCGGCATCCGGCTTCCACGTGAACGACGGCGCGATGAAGTAGTTGTTATCCGGCGTGAAGTTGACCTGCGTGCCGCCGTTCTGGACCTGGCCGACCACGCGCGCGAACAGCTTGCCGTTCTCGAGGCTGGTCGCGACCGGGCCACCCATGTCGAAGCTGACATAGGCGTTACCGAAATTGTTGACGCCCGCCTCGACGTAGCGGATCGGCTCGGCCGGCGGCATCTTGCTGATGACGTTGACGATGCCGCTCGGGCTTGATCCCCCGTACAGCACAGCCGACGGACCGCGCAAAACCTCGACCCGCTCCATGTTGGGGGTCTGCAGCTTCCAGCTGGCATAGGACGTGTAGAACAGCTGCATGCCGTCGAGGAACAGGCCGATATCCTCGGACTTGAAGCCGCGGATCAGCCACCAGTCGTTGCGGGTGTCCGTGCCGAAAGTCCCTGCGCGCACGCCGGCGGTGTAGCGCAAGACCTCGTCGAGCTTGTTCGGCTTCTGATCACGGATCTGCTCGGCACCGATGACGGACACCGATTGCGGCGTCTCCATGATCGGCGTGTTGGCTTTGGTGCCGGACGAGCTGCGGCCGGCGACGTAGCCGTTCACCGGACCGCGCGGCGTCTCGACGAAGCCGACATTGCGTTGGGGCTGAGGCTTGCTCCTGCTGGCGGTCTGCACCGACCGCGGCGCTCGGCGCTGAGGCGTCGCCGCCGCGCGGCGACGCGCTTCCGGCGCGGTGACCGTCACCGACGGTAGATTCTGTGCGCCACTCTGCGCCGAAGATTGTGCGAGCGATGCCTGCGGCATCAAAACCCAAGCGGATGCGGTCGCCAACACGGCCGACCGCAGCATTCCAAGATTGTTCAACGCGCCACCCCAAAGCTGCAATGTTCGATACATCATGCCGCCTGTCCCCGGACGGCTTGCGCTTGGCGGTGACGCTTATGGGAGAGCGTGCGAATTCCCTAATTGAAAACTTCTTAGAGGGACTCTTAGAAGCGATCCAACATGTCCGGAGATTGCTGAGGAATCACCGCGAGCTCTGCTCGCTCGCCAGCATGCCGCGGCCTGAAGGCCCTTCCGTCCGCCAGCCTGGCGCAACCAACCGGGCGTAAGGATGAAACCATTTTGCGGAACCCGCGAAACCATCCGGAAACAGATGGTCATTAAGACATGAGCCCGTAGACGGCGGCAAAGCCCGTCGGGAGGCTCAAATGAACCACTCAATTCACTCTGCTGATCGTGCGACCCACCTGAAGATCGTGGTGGTGGCGCTGGTGGCAGGCATCATGGTGGCCGGTTTCGGGATCGCAGCGCGGACCCATTCCGATGACAGCCAGACCGCCCAGTCCACCCACGTGATCAAGGCCGGCAAGCCGGTGGTGGTGACAAGCGCGGGGACGTCGGAGATTCGCTGAGGCGTCCACCTTTGGGCTGATCCATGGCCGCCTCCGGGCGGCCGTTTTCGTTTTCCAGAGCAATGCTTAGCCCGGATGCACCGGCGCCGCGCAACGTCCTTGACTTCACCCAGCCCCGCCTTTAAGTCCCCCCTCGTTCCGCGCGCGTCCAGCGAACCACGCGGGAGTAGCTCAGTTGGTTAGAGCGCCGGCCTGTCACGCCGGAGGTCGCGGGTTCGAGCCCCGTCTCTCGCGCCATTTTGGCAATCCCATCATAGTCTTAGCCCGAACTTCTCGACGCCTATCGCATCGGCGCCAGCTTTTGACGATGTCCGGCGGGAACTCTCGGCGTAGTCAGCCCGCGCCCGAATCGTCTACGCCTTCCGGGACTTAGAGGGATCCCCACGCGTTTCCCGCTTTTCCGGGGCTTCCCTTTCATTGGAATCGAGGAGGCCAGACATGGCGAAGAAGGATTCAGCCAAGAAGGATTCGGCAAAGAAGGCGGCCACTGTCACGCTTAAGCACCTCGCCGCCGATATCGCCGAAAGCCAGGACCTGTCGAAGAAGCGCGCCGAGGCCGTCCTCACCGACATGGTCGACCTGATCGCCAAGCACCTCAGGAAGGGCGACCGCGTCCGCATCGTCGGGCTCGGCATCCTCCAGGTCCGCAAGCGCGCCGCCCGCACCGGCCGCAATCCTACCACGGGCGAGCCGATCCACATCAAGGCCAGCAAGAAGGTCACCTTCCGGCCGGTCAAGGAACTGAAAGAGGCGATCTGAGCCAAGGTTTCGTTAAGCCTGACCGCATTTCTCGTTCCGGCCGCAACGCGGCCCGCTTTCTGCTATACCGCCTCTATCTCCTGACCCGGCGGTTTGATCAGAAATGTCCTCCCTCACCTTCTCGCACACCGTGACCGAGCGCTTCCTGCGCTACGTCACCATCGATACCCAGTCCGATCCGGCCTCTCCTCGCTCGCCCTCGACCGAGAAGCAGAAGGATCTCGGCCGCGTGCTCGCCGCCGAGCTGAAGGCCATGGGCGTTGCGGATGCGCATCTCGACGATTACGGCTACGTCTACGGAACGATCCCGGCCAATACAGCGAAGAAGGTGCCGGTGATCTGCTTCTGCTCGCATATGGACACCTCGCCCGACGTCACCGGCAAGGACGTCAAGCCGCAAATCGTGAAGAACTATCGCGGCGGCGACATCACCCTGCCGGGCGACACCAGCCAGGTGATCCGCTTCAACGAGCATCCGGCGCTGAAGCACCAGATCGGCAACGACATCATCACCACCGACGGCACGACGCTATTGGGGGCCGACAACAAGGCTGGCGTCGCCGAGATCATGGATGCCGCGCATTTCTTCATCAACAATCCCGATGTGAAGCACGGCACCATCAAGATCCTGTTCACACCGGACGAAGAGATCGGCCGCGGCGTCGACAATGTCGACCTGAAGAAGCTGGGCGCCGATTTCGGCTACACCATGGACGGCGAGAGTGCCGGATGCGTCGAGGACGAGACCTTCTCGGCCGACGGCGCCACCATCACCATCAACGGCGTCAGCGCCCATCCCGGCTATGCCAAGGGCAAGATGGAGCACGCCATCAAGATCGCAGCCGCTATCGTCGAGCGCTTGCCGAAGGAAGGCTGCTCGCCGGAGACGACCTCGGGCAAGCAGGGCTTTCTGCATCCGATCAGCATCGAGGGCGCACTGGAGCAGGCAACGCTCTCCTTCATCGTCCGCGACTTCACCGAGGAAGGGCTGAAGGAGAAGGAGGTCCTGCTCGAGGGCATCGTCAAGGACGTGATGAAGGACTATCCGCGCTCGACCTACACGTTCGAGGTCAAGGAGCAGTACCGCAACATGAAGCAGGTGATCGACCGTCACCCGCACGTGCTCGAATACGCCATCGAGGCGATCCGCCGCGCCGGCCTGCGCCCGATGCGCACCGCCATCCGCGGCGGCACCGACGGCTCCCGCCTGTCCTTCATGGGACTGCCCTGCCCCAACATCTTCGCCGGCGAGCACGCGTTCCATTCGCGGCTCGAATGGGTCAGCCGGCAGGACATGGAAAAGGCGGTGGAGACCATCGTGCATCTGGCGATGATCTGGGAAGAGAAGGCCTGAGGCTTCAGGCGTTCGTTATGGCCGGGCGGCTTGCGCCCGGCCATCTGTTTCGAGCTTACGGCACCGGCATTGCGCGCGGATTGCGATGGAAGCGATTTGAGCTCGCCATCCAGTTCGGCAACGGCTCTCCGTCACGATGCCGTCCGCCGGCCACGGCCGCAGCCCATGCCACCGCAGCGCCAATCAGGGTCGCGGCGGCGATCGAGAACGCCACGATGATGGAGTTGCGCCGCGCGCGGTTGATGGCCGTCTTGGAGTCCGCGATCAACGCATCGACGCGCCGTTCGGCGTCCGGGGCCGCCAGACCCGTGAGCGCGGCAACCTGCTGCACCAGATAGGCGCGGTCATCGGTGCTGATACCGCTATGGCTGGACGAGGTCATCAGAATCCGTCCCGCTTCAGCCCGTGCTTCCCTCAGGTCGACATTTGGCGCGCGACGCGGCGCGCGGAACAGCTTGTCGAGCTCATAGCTCAGCAGAGGCTCGGCCGTGGACGAATTGCCGGCCGAGCTGCGCATCGGCGAACGGTCGATCGTGGCAGCGCCGAGAAGCGCGAGCAGAGCCGCGCCGGCCAGCACGGCCAGGGCCCAGGAGGTCAGGCCGTGCAGGCCGTCCCGCCGCTCGCCATCGTCTTCGATCGTCGCGAGCGCGGGCGCCGGACGCGTCGTCCGGCCGGCGATGTAACCACCGAAGCCGAAGCTGATGATCGCCTGGATGATCAGGTACAAGCCGGACAGCAGCGCCAGGGCTGCCGAGGCATCGCGCCATGTCGGCGAGGCCGAACTGACCCCGAGGCCGATGGCCACGCCAAAGCCGATCAGGATGAACGACATTGCGCCAGCGGCGAGAGCGCCGGCGAATACCGAGCTCCACTGGATGGTCCGGCGGTTGTCGGCAGTCGCTGCGCCGCCCTCCATCACGTCTTCCCGTACGAGAGTTTCCATTGTCGTTCTCTCAGCGCAGGCCGAAGAACGACAGGATCGCCATGATCACGACGATCAGGCCGATCAGATAAATCAGTCCGTCCATTGTCCGTCCTCCTCAGTTTCTTCTGGTCGCTAATCGCGACGTATGAGGAACGTTCCAAATTCCAGCGATGCGCGGGAACGAACCGGCGAGATGCGAATTATCCGCGGGAGTCCCGAGGATGAAGATTGTGAGCACAAGGGGCCTCAGCCGGTCATTCCCGGCTGGGGCCCTTCCGCATTTGCTAAGACCTGATCGCCCCCTCGCCTGTCCTATGTTAACGACGCCGGCTCCGGGATCATCAAAGATGCGGTCGGGGCGGGACCTCCAGATCGGGAGAGGCCCGTGGATCGCAGAACGGCGTGCCTGCATCAAGCCGACGCATTCCGGGAGAAGGCCCTCGCCGATCCCGAGCACCACGACCAGTGGATCGATGAAGCCATTAAATGGCTGGAACGGGCGATGGAGGCGAGTTGTCGCGCTGCCGTCACCGTCGAGGCCGGCAATGGCAGCGACGACATTCCCGAGCCGACCCGCACGGCCATCGTCGAAACCATTGCCCCGCAACGACGCGTCATCGCCCGCCAGTGAGCGGCGGACACGCTGCTGCGGCAATTGTTCCACGGACGTAACAATGTTGCGGGTCGACACTGTTCCCGCCGCCATGCTAGGCCGGGCACCGACCGCAATCAGAGTGATGTCGTGCCCGCGCATTGCCAACCTTCACGAACCTGCCGTCCGCGCAACTGGCGCGGGCTGCTGTCCGTGCTGATGGCAGTCGTCTATCTGCTCGCGAGCGCACTGCACGGCGCGCACCATATCGACGTCACCACGCCCGGCGACGGTTCAGAGATCGCCGCGGTCCTGGATGGCGCCAGCGGCCATGGCGACCACAAGGCCATCGGCGGACATCATTGTCATGGCTGCTTCTCGCTGACAGTGGCACAGCCGGCCCCATCGACCGCCGCGACTGCGATCCTGGCGGCGCCGACCCCGCAACCGGCCCCCCGGCTCGCCGGAATTGTTCCCGATACCGACTCTCCCCCTCCCAGACCTGTTGCCTGAACGGATTGGTCGGGCGTTCCACGCCCATTAGGTTCATCCTTCACAGGTCGGTTTCATGTTTCGTAACGGAATGGCCGCGCGCCTGGCGTGCGCGGCAGTGTGCCTGATTGCAGGCTCGGCGCTCACACCGTCGCAGGCCCAGACCTTGACGATGCGAAGCGCGCTGTCACGCGCACTGTCTGCGAGCCCGCGCCTGACGGCGGCCGAGCGCGACGTCGGCATCGCCACGGGCCAGCGCCTCCAGGCGGGCGCCCTGATCAATCCTGAACTATCCTACGAACAGGACGATTCATTCGGTTCAGGCAGATATCGCGGGACGCGATCGGCCGAGACCACGCTCCAGATCAGCCAGGCGTTCGAGCTGTTCGGCAAGCGCGACGCGCGGATTGCGGCCGGAGCCGCCGGCGTCGAGATCGCCGCGATCCAGCGCAAGGCCATCAGGCTCGAGGTGCTGTCGGAGACGGCGATCGCCTTTCTCAGCGTGCTCGGCGCGCAGCGGCGCAT
This sequence comes from Bradyrhizobium centrosematis, assembly GCF_045571495.1. NCBI lineage: Bacteria > Pseudomonadati > Pseudomonadota > Alphaproteobacteria > Hyphomicrobiales > Nitrobacteraceae > Bradyrhizobium > Bradyrhizobium centrosematis. The sequence goes on along the minus strand of NZ_CP120703.1, from coordinate 3,567,242 downwards.
CCAGATCCTCGACCAGCAGATCGCCGCCATCGACCGCCTGACGCCGCTGCTGCGCCGCCGGGTCGAAGCTGGGGCGTCCTCGCCGGCCGAAACGGGCCGCGCCGAGGTGGCCTCCGCCCTGGTGAAGGCCGACCGCGAGCGCTTCAAGGCAACGCTGGCGAGCGCCCGACGCGAGCTTGCGGTGCTGATGGGCGATGCGTCCGCGAAATTCGGCGAGGTCTCCGGCCGGTTCGACACCATGGGCAAGCCGCCGACGTTCCAGTCGGTCGTCGCCGCCATCGACGCCAACCCGCAGCTGATGCGCTGGACCGCGGTCTATGCCCAGCGCAATGCCGAGCTCTTGCTGGCGCGGCTCAAGCCCTATCCCGACGTGCGGATCGCGGCGGGCTGGCGTCACTACAACGAGACCAATGACGATGCGGTGCGGCTCTCCCTCTCGGTGCCGATTCCCGTGTTCGACCAGAACCAGGGCAACATCCTCTCGGCGCAGGAAAGCCTCGCCAAGACCAAGGCCGAGCGCGAGGCCAACCGCAGCGCGCTGATCGTGATCGCCGGACGCGCCTACGATTCGGTCCAGGGCTCGCTGCGCGAGCTCGCGGTGCTGCGCGAGACCGCAATCCCCAAGGCTGTTGAGGCGTCTGAGGCGATCTCGCAAGGCTACGGCCAGGGCCGTTTTACCCTGCTGGAGGTGCTCGACGCCCAGGCGAGCGTGACCCAGGCGCGGCTGCGCGAGCAGGAGGCGCTGCAGAACTTCCACGCCGGCGTTGCGACCATCGAAGGTCTCGTCGGCGATCCCTTCACGCTGGCGCGGGAGAGCGCACGATGAAGATTTCCTCCACCATTCTCGTGGCCGTCATTGCCGCCGGGCTCGGCGCTTACGGCTATTCCCTGCTGGCGCCGGCGAAGCCTGCGCACAACGAGCATGCCGAGCATTCCGAGCCGAAGAAGCCGAACGACCATGTCGAGCAGGACGAGCACGGCGCCGACCGCATCCGCATCTCCGACGTGAAGCTGGCGGCCGCAGGCGTCACGCTGGCGGAAGCCGCGGGCGCGACGCTGACCGACACGCTGGCCTTCAACGGCATTCTGCGCGCGAACCAGGAAGCCGTGGTGCAGGTGACGCCTCGCTTTCCGGGTCTCGCCAAATCCATCCAGAAGCGCATCGGCGACAAGGTCGGCAAGGACGATCTGCTGGCCGCGATCGAGAGCAACCAGAGCCTCACCGTCTACGAGCTGAAGGCGCCCATTGCCGGCACCGTCATCGAGCGGCAGATCTCGCTCGGCGAATACGCCTCCGAGCAGAAGCCGGCCTTCGTGGTCGCCGACCTCTCCACCATCTGGGTCGACCTGTCGATCTACCGGCAGGATCTCCGCCGCGTCCGTCTCAACGACGAGGTGCTGATCGATCCCGACGACGGCCGCGGCGAGATCAAGGGCACGATCTCCTACATGGCGCCGATCGGCTCGAGCGAAACCCAGACCGCGCTGGCGCGCGTGGTGCTGCCCAATCCGGACGGGCGCCTGCGTCCCGGCCTGTTCGTCACGGCACGGCTGATCCTCGCCGCCCGCGACGTCGCGGTCGCGGTGCGCCGGAGCGCGATCCAGACACTGGAGAACAAGACCATCGTGTTCGTGCGCGAGGACAGCGACAAGATCGAGGCCCGCCCGGTCGAGCTCGGTGATTCCGATCCACGCCATGTCGAGATCAAGGCTGGCCTTTCGGCCGGCGAGCATTACGTCGCGGAGAACAGCTTCGTCGTGAAGGCGGAGATGGGCAAGGGCGAGGCCGAGCATGATTGAGCGCCTGATCGCCGTCTCGCTGCACCAGCGCTGGCTGGTCCTCCTGCTCGCGCTCGGCGCCGTCGCGTTCGGAGCTTGGAATTTCCAGCGCCTGCCGATCGACGCGGTGCCTGACATCACCAACGTCCAGGTCCAGATCAACACGCGCGCGCCCGGTTATTCGCCGCTCGAGACCGAGCAGCGCATCACCTTCCCGGTCGAGACCGCCATGGGCGGCCTGCCCAAGCTCGACTACACCCGCTCGCTGTCGCGCTACGGCCTCAGCCAGGTCACGGTCGTATTCAAGGATGGCACCGACATCTACTTCGCCCGGCAGCTCGTCGGCGAGCGCATCCAGCAGGTGAAGGACCAACTGCCTGTTGGCGTCGAGGTCGCGATGGGTCCGGTCTCGACCGGCCTTGGCGAGATCTTCATGTACACCGTCGAGGCGAAGGCGGGCGCAAAGACGCAAGGCGGACGCGACTATTCGCTGACCGATTTGCGCACCGTGCAGGACTGGATCATCCGGCCGCAGCTCCGCAACGTGCCTGGCGTGATCGAGGTCAACACCATCGGCGGCTTCGAGCGGCAGTTCCACGTGCTGCCGGATCCCGGCAAGTTGATGGCCTATCGGCTCGGCTTTCGCGACGTGATGACGGCGCTCGCCGCCAACAACGCCAATGTCGGCGCCGGCTATATCGAGCGCAACGGCGAGCAATACCTGGTTCGTTCGCCGGGTCAGGTCGGCAATGTCAGCGAAATCCAGGACATCGTCATCGGCTCGCGCGGCGGCAATCCCGTCAGGATCAGGGACGTCGCGACCGTCACGGAAGGACGCGATCTGCGCACGGGCGCTGCGACGCGCAACGGCGAGGAGACCGTGCTCGGCACCGCCATGCTGCTGATCGGCGAGAACAGCCGCAGCGTCGCCCGCAGCGTCGCGGCCCGTCTCGAGGAGATCGCCAGGTCGCTCCCCGACGGCGTCGTGACGCGGACCGTGTACGATCGCACTGATCTCGTCGAAGCCACCATTCGCACCGTCAAGAACAACCTGCTGGAAGGCGCGGCCCTGGTGGTGGCCGTGCTGTTTCTGATCCTCGGCAACATCCGCGCGGCGCTGGTGGTGGCCTGCGTCATCCCGCTGTCCATGGCCATGACGATCTCAGGCATGGTCGAGACGAAAGTGAGCGCCAATTTGATGAGCCTGGGCGCGATCGATTTCGGCATCATCGTCGACGGCGCCGTGATCATCGTCGAGAATTGCCTGCGCATGCTGGCCGCGGCCCAGCGCGAGAAAGGCGGTCTGCTCACGACCACTGAGCGGCTGCGCGCGATCCTGCGCGGGTCGAGCGAGGTGATCAAGCCGAGCCTGTTCGGAACGCTGATCATCGCCGTGGTTTACCTGCCCGTGCTGACGCTGACCGGCGTCGAGGGCAAGATGTTCACGCCGATGGCGCTGACCGTGTTGATGGCGCTGGGCGCGGCCGTGCTGTTCTCCATCACCTTCGTGCCGGCAGCCGTCGCGATCTTTGTCACCGGCAAGGTATCCGAGCACGAAAACCTGTTCATGCGGATGGCCAAGCGCGCCTATCTCCCCCTGCTCCGCCTTGCCATCGACAACCGGCTCGCCGTCGCCTTCATGGCCGGACTCATCGTGATCGCAAGCGGCATCGCCGCCGCGCGGATGGGCGGCGAATTCATTCCGAGCCTGGACGAAGGCGACGTCGCGCTGGCCTCGATCCGGATTCCCGGCACCAGCCTCTCGCAATCGCTCGACCTGCAGAAGGCGCTGGAAAGGCGCATCAAGCAGATCCCTGAGGTGAAGGAGTTCTTCACCCGCATCGGCACCGCCGAGATCGCGACCGATCCGATGTCACCGGCGCAGACCGACGGCTACGTCATGCTCAAGCCGCGCACCGAGTGGCCCGACCCGGGCAAGCGGAAATCGGAGGTGATCGAGGCCATCGCGCATGCCGCTGACGAAATTCCCGGCAGCGCCTACGAAATCTCCCAGCCGATCCAGTTCCGCGTCAACGAGCTGATCTCCGGGGTGCGCACCGACGTCGGCGTCAAGATCTTCGGTGACGATCTCGACATCCTGCAGGGCGCAGCGAAGCAGGTGGAGGCCGCGATCCGCGGCATCCGCGGCGCCAGCGACGTCAAGATCGAGCAGGTCGCGGGCCTGCCGATCCTCACCGTCCGCCTCGACCGCCAGGCGCTCGCCCGCTACGGCCTCAGCGTCGGCGAGGTGCAGGGCATCGTCGAGATCGCGGTCGGCGGCAAGTCAGCCGGCAAGCTGTTCGAAGGCGATCGCCGTTTCGACATCGTCGTGCGCCTGCCGGAACACCTGCGCGGCAATCTCGAGGCGATCCGGGCGATCCCGATCCCGCTGCCGCCCGGCGAGGACACTGCAACCGGGGCCGCCGTCCGAACAACGCTGGCGAGTTCCCCCCTCGCCCAGATGCGCTACGTGCCGCTGTCGTCGGTCGCCACCGTCGACGCGACGCCGGGGCCGAACCAGATCAGCCGCGAGAACGGCAAGCGACGGATCGTCGTCACCGCCAATGTCCGCGCCCGCGACCTCGGCTCGTTCGTGGCCGAGGCCGAGGCTGCGGTGGCCGAGAAGGTCAAGCTGCCGCCGGGTTACTTCATCGGCTGGGGCGGCCAGTTCGAGCAGCTGGTCTCGGCCACCAGGCGGCTGACGATCGTGGTGCCGGTGGCGCTGCTCCTGGTGTTCCTGCTGCTGTTCATGGGCATGGGATCGGCTGCGGATGCGGCGCTGGTGTTCTCCGGCGTGCCGCTGGCGCTGACCGGCGGGGTTGCGGCGCTGCTGCTGCGCGACATCCCGCTCTCGATCAGCGCCGGGGTCGGCTTCATCGCGCTGTCCGGCGTCGCCGTTCTCAATGGCCTCGTCATCATCGCCTTCATCGAGCGTCTGCGCCGCGAAGGACGCGCCATCGCGGAGGCGGTGCGCGAAGGCGCGCTGACGCGGCTGCGCCCGGTGCTGATGACGGCGCTGGTCGCCTCGCTCGGTTTCGTGCCGATGGCGCTCGCCACCGGCGCCGGCGCCGAGGTGCAGCGGCCCCTCGCGACGGTCGTGATCGGTGGCATCATCTCCTCGACCGTGCTGACGCTGCTGGTGCTGCCGGCGCTCTACGTGCTGTTCCGCCGTGACGTGGCAGACGAAACGCCTACAATGACGCCTGAATTGGCGGCGTCCGGGGAGCGCTAGAATTGGGTAGCCACGACCACCACGGTCATCATGATCATGCGGGCCACTCGCATGCGCATGGCCACGGTCACGGGCACAATCATGGCCAGGACCATCATGATCATGGGCCGGGCCATGTCCACGCACCCGCCGATTTCGGCAAGGCGTTCGCGCTCGGCATCACGCTCAACACCGCGCTGGTCGCGGCCGAGGCGGTTTACGGCTATCTCGGCAACTCCACCGCCCTGCTCGCCGATGCCGGCCATAACCTGTCCGACGTGCTCGGCCTCGTCATCGCCTGGGGCGCCTCGATCGCAGCCCGGCGCGCGCCCAGTGGCCGTTTCACCTACGGTTTTCGCGCCTCCACCATCCTGGCGGCGCTGGCCAATGCGGTGTTCCTGCTGGTCGCGACCGGCGCGATCGGCTGGGAGGCGATCCTGCGCCTGCGCGAGCCCGAGCCGGTCGCCGGCGTCACCGTGATGGTGGTCGCCGGCATCGGCATCCTCATCAACGGTTTTACCGCGCTGCTGTTCGCCAGCGGACGCAAGGACGACATCAACATCGAAGGCGCTTATCTGCACATGGCAGCCGACGCCGCGGTCTCGCTTGGCGTCGTCATCTCGGCCGCGCTGATCATCTGGACCGGCTGGCTCTGGCTCGATCCCATCACCAGCCTCGTCATCTGCGCCACCATCCTCTGGAGCACGACCAGCCTCTTGCGCGGCTCCATCGACATGTCGATGGCGGCCGCCCCCAAGGGCACCGATCTCAACGCGATCAGGGCGTTCCTGTTGGCGCGGCCGGGCGTCTCGGGGATTCACGATCTCCACGTCTGGCCGATCTCGACCACCGAGACGGCGCTGACCTGCCATCTCGTGATGCCCGCAGGCAGTGCCGATGCGTTCCTGATGGAGACCGCCCAGATGCTGAAGGCTTCCTTCCGCATCGGCCACACCACGCTTCAGATCGAGACGCATCCCGACAACGGCTGCGCGCTGGCGCCGGATGATGTGGTGTGAGGGTGTTGCGTAGCCGCTCGCCCCACAACCTCGCGGAGCAGCGAACCTACTCCGCCTTCGCCGTCACGATCCAGATCGCGCCCTGCAGCGCCACGCTTTGCCCCTTCAAAAACGGCGCGAGCGTCTCGCGGATCGACGCCTTGGCGGCCGCGTAGGTCTCCGGCGGATGGCCCTGGAGCGCACGGCTGGCCGGTCCGATCTGAAGCGCGCCGTCGACGGCGGCATCGAGCCCGCCGCCGATCGCGACGTCCATCGGAAGATCATAGGGCTCCATCGCCACGTCGACGAAGCCCGCGCCTTTGAGGATGCGCGTCACGCGCTCTTCCGAAGCAAAGGCGAACGGGCCCGGCTCTTCGGGACCAACCGGCGGCATCTTCGGCACATGCTTGTAGACCGCCATCAGCGGCGCCATCATCCACGGATTTTGCTTCGGCTCGCGCCAGCAGGCGAAGGCGAGCCGCCCTGTCGGCTTCAGTGCGCGCCGCAGATTGGTGAAGGAGGCAACGGGATCGGCGAAGAACATCACGCCGAAGCGCGAGGCCAAGAGATCGAAGCTCGCCGGCTCGAACGGATACACCGTCGCGTCCGCCAGCACGAAATCAAGCGGCAGCCCCTTTGGCGCAAACGCGCGGGCCTGCGACAGCATCGGCTCGGACACGTCGAGGCCGAGCGCAAATCCATTCGGCGCCACCGCCTTCGCAAAGGCAAAGGTCGTCGCGCCGGAGCCGCAACCGACATCGAGAACGCGCTCGCCCGGCTTCGGCTTTGCGCGGTCGATCAGCACGTCGGCGATCGGGCCAAGCAGGTTCTCCTGCGCCGCATGCCGATCGGCCCAGCGCTGCCCGCTCGGCCCGTTCCAATAGGCGATCTGGTCGGCATTTTGCTCGTGTCCGCTCGGTTGTTGCATCGTGTCCTCTCAGCTGGTCACTGCCTTACACTAGCTCGCGTGGCGGAGACGGCCACGCTTGGCGTCGAGAAATACCGACTTGATTGACAACGTTCGCTAGCGCCTGGCCACTCCTTGAATGAACGAGCCAAACAGTTGCATCATCTGCTGCTGGTTCATCTGATTGATCCGAGCCTGTTCAGCCTTTTGGACCTCTTGCTCGTAGCCGCGCTGCGCACCGGGATGTCCGAGTTCTGCCGCCCGGTGCAACAGGGCCAGTTTGGTTTGGTCAGGACTGGGGGTAGGCAGCAACCCCCTGTCGATGAGATCAACCAGGCTGACCATGGAATCGGCGTCGTCGAGTGCGCTGCCTCGCTTGAACAGGGCAATTGCCGACATAGCGTCCTTCCGCTCGTAAAGGTACATTCCGCCGAGGTTATCGAAAGCCGCGGCGTAGTTTGCCTGAACCAGCCGCGTGAAAATCTCAAATGCCTGCTTCTTGTCCTTGAACTGAGCGGCACGTCCAAGCTGGTATTGATACCTCAATTCCGTCGGGAATAACCCAATGGCCCTAGTACAAGCCTCATAGGCCTGGTCGGCCTGCCGTTTCAGGACGTCGAACGGTACACCTTCAGCTGCCCTCTTGGCATCGGTCGGGTTAGCAGCAAGCCGGTCACAATCGTTTGCACTTTGCTGGCGTTGCCTGAATTCCTCGGCTGCAGCTTCCCTCGCCTGGCGTTCGCGCTCGGCAACTTCGCGCGCCTGCTGAGCGTCTCGCTCAGCGCGCTCGCGCGCCTCCTTTTCTCGCTGCTCCTGCTCAGCCCTCTTCTTCGACGCGAAGGCCTCCTGCTGCTCTCGCCACTCCTTGATGATGTCGCGGGTAACGAGCTTGAACTGGTCTCCGGTGCGCGGATGAAAACCGGGCCCATCGTAGAATTCATATTCACCACGGTCATTCCGCGAATACCACACCTTCGCGGAGCCGTTTGTGGGATCGAAGAAACCGAACTTCTCGGGGTCTTCTACCCGGACCGGAACTCGGCGAACGACCTTCGCCGCCTGCTGTTTCCAGGTCTCGATAATGTCCCGGGTAATTGGAAGAAGCTCCTCGCCGCTCTGCGGGTGGAAACCCATCAGATCGAAGAGTTCGAGCTGACCGCGATCACTCCTGGAGTACCAGACTATCGGCTCGCCCGTAGTAGGATCGAAGAAAGTCGGGTCGGTCGATGTGATCTGCTTCGGTCGATGCCCGCGCTTATATTCCTCGATCTTCTCGACGATCTGAGGCGTCAGCGGTCGGCACTCACGCCCGGTCTCGGGATCCGTCCCTACTCGATTCAAGGTCTTGATGGCGGTGCGCGTCATCACGTAGCATTTTTGGGCAACCCCGTTCTTTCGGAAATTCGCTTCAATACGGCCCAGCAGCAGCGAGTGCGTGATGATAAGGCTGAGCAGACCGCCGTACCCGATCCAACGCTTGTATTTCGAAAACGAGAATGAATAGCCGGCCAAGATGACAATCGCAGCGAAACTGGCCCACAGGATCGCTCTTGTGATCCCCGGATTTAGGTCATAGGCGTCTGCAAGTTCCTCGGTATAGCTGCGCGCCAAATAGAAATAGACCAGCTCATTGCAGAGCCAAAGGATGAGACCACCGAAAAGCAGACACGCGAGAATAATGACCGCGACCCGAGCGGCAACGTTAAGTCGCCGCAATGCCTGGGCTGTGGCGCCCCTTAGTCCTTCGATGGTCTGCACTCTCAGCCCCCAACATCGCGTCTTGCACGTGCAATATGATTACGTCTCAACCCAGCGCGCACGATAAAGGGGGAGGTTTCGTCGTGTCAAAGGTCCTTTCGTCAGGCTTGCGCGCGGCAGAGGGATTGCAGCACACGGACAGGGGCCCCGCTCTGCGAAGCCATCCGTAGTGCCGCAGGGGCAAGACTGGTGGGCGGTCACGGATTCGAACCGCGGACCCTCTCGGTGTAAACGAGATGCTCTAACCAGCTGAGCTAACCGCCCTCGCCGCCTCTTTAGCCTCTCGCGGCCCGACCGGGCAAGTACCCCCTGGACCAAGCTTAATCCTGCGGCCGCCCCGGCAACAGCGGCACCGCATCGATCCAGACTGCTGCGGATTGGCACCAGATCTGCCGCACCGGCCTCAGCGCATTGCGCTGGCGGATCGCGCCCCAGCGGATGCCCCAATCGTCGGCTTGGTCGCCCTCGCCGCTCGTGAACAGCGGGGAACCGCAATCGCCGCAGAAATGCTGGAAGCGCATCCGGCCGTTGTCGCCGCGCTTGCCGTAGACCTTGGGCGTGCCGGCGCTGAGCCTGACGTCCGCAGCGCCGCAGATCGCGGTTACCCGGAACGGCGAGCCTGTCAACGTCTGGCAGTCGGTGCAGTGACAGACCGAGACCTCCTCCGGGTCGATCTCGGCCTCGAACGTAATCTTTCCGCAATGGCATTGCCCATCGATGTGCATTGCCTGCTCCCCTTGCCCAAACAAAAACGGCGCCCGAAGGCGCCGTTTTATCATCTTTTCGAGCTGCAATCTCAGTGAGCGGTCAGGCCGCCGGCGGCCTCGTCGCCGTCCGGCTTCACTGTCACCTTGGTGTCCTCTTCCCAGACGATCGGCGTCGGCTTCTTCACCAGCGCCTTGGCGATGACGTCGTCGAGACGGGAGACCGGGATGATCTCCATGCCGCCCTTGATCGCATCGGAAATCTCCGTGAGATCCTTGGCGTTGTCCTCGGGGATCAGCACCGTCTTGATGCCGCCACGGGCCGCAGCCAGCAGCTTCTCCTTGAGGCCGCCGATCGGCAGCACGCGGCCGCGCAGCGTGATCTCGCCGGTCATCGCGACATCGTGGCGGACCGGGATGCCGGTCATGACCGAGATGATCGCGGTGGCCATGGCGACGCCCGCGGACGGACCATCCTTCGGCGTCGCGCCTTCCGGCACGTGCACGTGGATGTCGCGGCGGTCGAACATCGGCGGCTCGATGCCGTAGTTGATCGCGCGCGAGCGGACGTAGGACGCCGCCGCCGAGATCGACTCCTTCATCACGTCACGCAGATTGCCCGTGACCGTCATCTTGCCCTTGCCGGGCATCATGACGCCTTCGATCGTCAGCAGCTCGCCGCCGACGTCGGTCCAGGCAAGGCCGGTGACGATGCCGACCTGCGGCTCGCTCTCGATCTCGCCGAAGCGGTACTTCGGCACGCCGAGCAGCTCTTCCAGAGTCTTCTCGGTGACCTTGACCGCCTTCTTCTTGGAGATCATCAGCTCCTTCACCGCCTTGCGGGCGAGTGTGGAGAGCTCACGCTCCAGATTACGCACGCCCGCTTCGCGGGTGTAGCGGCGGATCAACAGCAGCAGCGCGTCGTCGTCGATCGAGAACTCCTTGGAGTCCAGACCGTGCTTGGACACCGCGTTCGGGATCAGATGCTTGCGCGAGATCTCGACCTTCTCGTTCTCGGTGTAGCCCGCGATCCGGATGATCTCCATGCGGTCCATCAGCGGACCCGGAATATTGAGCGTATTCGCGGTCGTGATGAACATCACGTTGGATAGATCGTAGTCGACCTCGAGATAGTGGTCGTTGAAGGTCCCGTTCTGCTCGGGGTCCAGCACCTCGAGCAGGGCCGACGACGGATCGCCGCGGAAATCGGCGCCCATCTTGTCGATCTCGTCCAGGAGGAACAGCGGATTGGACGACTTCGCCTTGCGCATCGACTGGATGATCTTGCCGGGCATCGAGCCGATATAGGTGCGGCGGTGACCGCGGATCTCGGCCTCGTCGCGCACGCCGCCGAGCGACACGCGAACGAATTCGCGGCCCGTGGCCTTCGCGATCGACTTGCCGAGCGAGGTCTTGCCGACGCCGGGAGGCCCGACCAGGCACAGGATCGGTCCCGTCAGCTTGTTGGCGCGGGACTGCACGGCGAGATACTCGACGATGCGTTCCTTGACCTTCTCAAGTCCATAGTGATCGGAGTCCAGGATGGCTTGCGCCTGCTCCAGATCCTTCTTCACCTTGGACTTCTTGTTCCACGGGATCGACAGCAGCCAATCCAGATAGTTGCGCACGACGGTCGCTTCCGCGGACATCGGCGACATCTGGCGCAGCTTCTTCAATTCATGCTGCGCCTTCTCGCGCGCTTCCTTGGAGAGCTTGGTCTTGGAGATCTTCTCTTCGAGATCGGCGAGCTCGTCGCGACCGTCGTCGTCGCCGAGTTCCTTCTGGATCGCCTTCATCTGCTCGTTGAGATAATACTCGCGCTGGGTCTTCTCCATTTGTCGTTTGACCCGAGAACGAATCCGCTTCTCGACCTGCAGCACCGAGATCTCGCTCTCCATCAGGCCCAGCACCTTCTCCAGGCGCGTGGTGACGGACAGCGTCTCCAGGATGCCCTGGCGATCGGCGATCTTGACGGCAAGATGGGAGGCAACGGTGTCCGCGAGCTTGGCGAAATCGGTGATCGCCTGCACGACGCCGACCACCTCGGCCGAGATCTTCTTGTTGAGCTTCACATAGCTCTCGAAGTCGGACACGACCGAGCGCGCCAGTGCTTCCGCCTCGACCGACTTCGCATCGGTGTCGGCGAGGGCGACGGCGGTCGCCTCATAATAGTCGGCGCGATCGGTGTACTTCGACACGCGCGCACGCTCGAGCCCTTCGACCAGCACCTTCACGGTGCCGTCAGGGAGCTTCAAGAGCTGCAGCACGCTGGCGAGCGTACCGGTCTCGTAAATGGCATCGGGTGCCGGATCATCGTCGGACGCGTTCTTCTGCGTCGCGAGCATGATCAACGCATCGTTCTTCATCACCTCTTCCAGCGCGCGGATCGACTTCTCGCGGCCGACGAAGAGCGGAACGATCATGTGCGGGAAGACGACGATGTCGCGCAGCGGCAGCACTGGATAGGCGTGCGCTTCGCCATGGACGATGGTTGGCCGGGGTTTCGGATTAGTCATGGCCTTTTCCTTTTGCTTTGCCCCCTTGCACGCAGCCCGCCATGCTCATGCGCAACCGCCACAAGGTGCCGAGGTGATCCGCAAGACCGATCGGTCCCTTTGCAAGTTGGACCGGCTCGCCGGATCGGAACTGAGGCGAATCTGGAAGAGAATTTTCGCTCGCCGCCGACATTAGGTGGCTATCGACCCGGGGGGTGTCAAGTCATTGAAAAACGCGCGCCATCAGGCGCTTACGCAACGCGACAAGCGACGCAACACCGGCTGCGGAGATAAACTTCCGCAGCCCGTTTTGAGGAGACAATTGGAGCGTTCCGGCGCCGCCGGATCAAGCGCTGGCGTTCTCGACGGCGCGATCGGACCGATCGGCGTAGATGTAGAGCGGACGCGCCGTTCCTTCCACGACTTCGCGGGAAATCACGACTTCTTCCACACCTTCCAGGCCCGGCAGGTCGAACATGGTCTCGAGCAGGATCGCCTCGAGGATCGAACGCAGGCCGCGCGCGCCGGTCTTGCGCTCGATTGCCTTGCGGGCGACCGCCCCAAGCGCTTCGTCGGCGAAGGTCAGCTCGATGTTCTCCATCTCGAACAGCCGCTGGTACTGTTTCACCAGTGCGTTCTTCGGCTCGGTGAGGATCTTCTTCAGCGAGTTCTCGTCCAAATCCTCGAGCGTCGCCACGACCGGCAGACGGCCGACGAATTCGGGGATCAGGCCGTACTTCAGAAGGTCCTCAGGCTCGACGTGACGGAAGATCTCGCCGGTGCGGCGATCCTCCGGCGCCATCACCTGGGCGGCGAAACCGATCGAGGTCGACCGGCCGCGCGCCGAGATGATCTTCTCGAGGCCGGCGAACGCACCGCCGCAGATGAACAGGATATTGGTGGTATCCACCTGCAGGAACTCCTGCTGCGGATGCTTGCGGCCGCCCTGCGGCGGGACCGAAGCCACCGTGCCTTCCATGATCTTGAGCAGCGCCTGCTGCACGCCCTCACCCGACACGTCGCGCGTGATCGAGGGATTGTCGGACTTGCGGCTGATCTTGTCGATTTCGTCGATGTAGACAATGCCACGCTGGGCGCGCTCGACATTGTAGTCGGCGGCCTGGAGCAGCTTCAGGATGATGTTCTCGACGTCCTCACCGACATAGCCGGCCTCGGTCAGCGTCGTCGCATCGGCCATGGTGAACGGCACGTCCAGGATGCGGGCGAGCGTCTGCGCGAGCAGCGTCTTACCCGAGCCGGTCGGACCGATCAGCAGGATGTTCGACTTCGCGAGCTCGACGTCGTTGTGCTTGGTCTGGTGGTTGAGGCGCTTGTAGTGGTTGTGCACCGCGACCGACAGGACCTTCTTCGCATGGCTCTGGCCGATCACGTAGTCGTCCAGGACCTTGCAGATTTCCTTCGGCGTCGGAATGCCGTCGCGCGACTTGACCAGCGAGGACTTGTTCTCCTCACGGATGATGTCCATGCAGAGCTCGACGCACTCGTCGCAGATGAAGACCGTGGGACCCGCGATCAGTTTGCGGACTTCGTGCTGGCTCTTGCCGCAGAACGAGCAATATAGCGTGTTCTTGGAGTCGCTCGTGCCGACCTTACTCATTCATGTCTCCGTCCGCGGTTCGATCCCGTTCCGCTCGATCACTCCATTCCGACACGATGGTCGGCATGAAGCTTAAGTAGAGCAAATTCTGTACCAAAAAAGACCCTACGCGTTACATCCCGTGCGAATCACGGTCACTCGATTCTCCGCGATCATAGCCGATCAATCGTAGCCAACCATGCTGTCACCCGACTATCAAGAATTCGCTAATCGGGGGTCGCCGGCTACCCGTGACAATACCGTGATTTCCGGCCTTGGCACGGGCGAAGTGACCGAAATCACGACGGCGTTGCTGGATTGCCACGAAAAACAAGCACGAAAGCGGAACTTTCAGCCTGCCGCAGGGCGCAAAACTGGCGTTTTGCAGCGCGCACGCGTCCATAGCGTGAACGCCACCTGAATGGCGCGACGGACGATCGCAAGGGACCCAGGGATCGCCGTCACACTCCAGTAGTGTTACGGAGCCTTCGCCGGCGCGGCTTCCTCAGCACGCTTGTCGATGACCTTGTCGACCAGGCCGAACTCCTTGGCGTCGTTCGCGGTCAGGAACTTGTCGCGTTCCAGCGCGTCCTCGATCGACTTATAGGTCTGGCCGGTGTGCTTCACGTAGATCTCGTTGAGCCGCTTCTTCAGGTTCAGGATTTCCTGAGCATGCAGCATGATGTCGGTGGCCTGGCCCTGGAAGCCGCCGGAGGGCTGGTGCACCATGATGCGCGCGTTCGGCAGCGAGAAGCGCATGTCCTTCTCGCCGGCGGCGAGCAGCAGCGAGCCCATCGAGGCGGCCTGCCCCGTGCACAGCGTGGAAACCGGCGGGCGGATGAACTGCATGGTGTCGTAGATCGCAAGGCCCGACGTCACCACGCCGCCCGGCGAGTTGATGTACATCGAGATTTCCTTCTTCGGATTTTCCGCCTCGAGGAACAACAGCTGCGCGACGATCAGCGTCGACATGCCGTCCTCGACCGGACCGGTCACGAAGATGATGCGCTCCTTCAGAAGGCGCGAGAAAATGTCGTAGGCGCGCTCGCCACGGTTGGTCTGCTCGACCACCATGGGCACGAGGTTCATGTAAGTTTCAACCGGATCGCGCATGAGTCACCTAGGGTTTCGGAGACGGACATCGCCGCGCGGGCTTGCCAGTTTGGCTGGTTGGCCGGGAGGCGAATGGACGTCCTGTGATGCAGGAACTTGGGTAAGAGGTAGAAGGCGTAGCGACAGATATAGCCCAATTCGCTTCTGACAAGTGCGGAGCGCATTCAGGCTTAATCCCTCGGGCAGTTGAAGCTGATTCGCACAAAGAGGCCCAGCCGGCCATCTGGCTAGCTGGGCCTGTTCGCTGATCATCCTTAATGGATGGCTGCCCCAGAGCCCCATTCCGATGCAATCGGAACAGGCCTCCTTCGCTCGAAGACCCTTCTGGAGCCCTCAGGCTGCGGTCTTTTCCGCTTCGTCGTCCTTGTAGAGGTCCTCGCGCGAGACCTTCTTCTCGGTCACGTTGGCGAGCTCGAGGATGAAGTCGACGACCTTGTCCTCATAGATCGGTGCACGAAGCTGGGCCAACGCCTGGGCGTTGTTACGGTAATAATCCCAGACCTCCTTCTCGCGGCCAGGCATCGAGCGGGCGCGCTCGATCACGGCGCGACCGACCTCGTCGTCGGTCACGGTGATCTTGTTCTTCTCGCCGATCTCGGAGAGCACGAGGCCGAGGCGCACGCGGCGGTCAGCGATCTTGCGGTACTCTTCCTTGGCCTTGTCCTCAGTGGTGTCCTCGTCGGCAAAGGTCTTGCCGGCGGAGTCCATCTCGGCCTTGACCGAGTTCCACATCAGATTGAACTCCTCGTCGACCAGCGACGGCGGCGCCTCGAAGCGATGCGCCTCGTCGAGACGATCGAGCAGCGCGCGCTTGACGCGCTGGCGCGTCGCAGTGGCGAACTCGGCGGACAGACGCTCGCGCGCGGCTTCCTTCAGCTTGTCCAGGGATTCCAGACCGAGCGTCTTGGCGAACTCGTCGTCGATTGCAAGATCCTGCGGCGCCTCGATCAGCGTTGCAGTGGTCTCGAACTCGGCGGGCTGGCCGGCGAGCTTGTCGTTCATGTAGTTCTTGGGGAACGACACTTTCAGCGTGCGGGTCTCATTGGCGCCGATGCCGATCAGCTGCTCCTCGAAACCCGGAATGAAGGTGTTGGAGCCGATCACGACCTGGATGCCTTCGCCGGTACCGCCCTCGAAGACTTCGCCGTTGATGCTGCCCTTGAAGTTGATGGTGACGCGGTCGCCGGAGGCGGCCTTCGCGCCCTCGGCCTTCGCGGCATAGGTGCGGTTGGTGTCGGCGATACGCTTGATCGCCTCGTCGACATCCGCGTCGGTGACGTCGGCAACAGGCTTCTCGACCTGTAACGACTTGAAGTCTGCGAGCGCGATCGCCGGCACCACCTCGATCGCGACCGTGTAGGTCAGATCGGTCTTGCCGCTCAGCAGCTCCTCGACCTCGGCCTGCTCGCTCGGCATGGTGATCTTCGGCTCGGTCGCAAGGCGGAAGCCGCGCTCGGAGAACAGCTGCGTGTTGGTGTCGCGGATGGTCTGGTCGATGGTCTCGGCCATCACCGAGCGGCCATAGACCTTCTTCAGGTGCGAGACCGGCACCTTGCCGGGACGGAAGCCGTTGATGCGAACCTTGTCCTTGAGGTCAACGAGCTTGGCACCGGCCTTGGCGTCGAGATCAGACGCGGGAACGCTGATCTTGAACTCGTGCTTCAAACCTTCCGAGAGGGTTTCTGTGACCTGCATGGCGTCCAATCTTCTTTTCGTTCGGTCCCGGCGCGCATGCGTCGGGACGCTGTCGTTAATCGATCCGGCGCGAGGCAAACGCCTCACCGCCGGTGGTTCATCGAACCGGCTTCGTGCGGACAACAATCCGCGCAGAAGCAGGTCCTCGTAATCCGTGCAAACGCGATAAGCGCTTGGTGCGGGCGGAGGGACTCGAACCCCCACAACTTTCGTCACTGGAACCTAAATCCAGCGCGTCTACCAGTTCCGCCACGCCCGCGTGAAGTTGCATCTAGACCGGCCGCGATGCCGCGGGCGGCCGGGCTTATAGCATGTGCCTGACTGTTCGCAGCAAAAAAATGGCCTGATGGAGGCAGGCTTCAAGTAGGCACGGCGGCTGGACTTATCCAGCGCGGCGTGGTCCGGATCGTCCCATGAAATCGCGGATCTTTGACCCTCATCGGCGCGAGGTTCTGGCCGGGCTTGGAGCCTCGGCGGCCGGGCTGATCGCGGGCGGCGCGGGCCCGCTCGTGACCGCCCAGCTCGCTCTTCAGGCCAGAGCAGCAACGCTGGCTCTGAGGTCCGGTCAACCAGCTACACCAATCTGGGAGCTCGCCGCCGTAAGCCATCTCAAGGACGTCCGCCTCAAGCGCGGTGACCGCTGCGAAATGGTGTTTCGGAACGACCTTCCTGTCCCGCTTGCGCCAGTCTGGTACGGGCTGAATGGCGCGGCCTCGGTCGACCCGTTGCGGGGGCGCGCGCCCGCCCCTCCAAATGCGGTCGAAACATCAGTCATTTCAATACCTAACGCCGGAACCCTGCTGACCGACTTCCGCCTGTTCGACGACGGCCTGAAGCAGCCTGCGCGCCCGCTCCCGATCATCGCGGCTGAGACCGGCCCGGTTGTCGTCGACCGGGACGAGGTGCTGCTGATCGAGGAATGGCGCCTGCGGCCGGATGGCACCGCCGTCCCGCCGGGCCAGGACCCCACGGGCACGACCCCGCTCTATACCGTGAACGGGCAGACTTCATTCGAACTCTCAGCCTTGGGCCATCAGCGGCTGCGGCTGCGCTTCATCAACGGCTCCCAACGCACTGTTCTGGCGATCAAATTGGAGAGCCACGAAGTTCAAGTGATGGCCCTCGACGGCCAGCCCGCCGAGCCGTTCCCGGCGCGCAACGGCGCGCTGGTGCTGGCGCCTGGCGCACGCGCCGACGCCTTTGTGGATGCGGCCATATCGGCCGCAATTCTGCTGCATGACGGCAAGGAGGCCCGCCAGGTGGGCAGCCTCAAAGTGTCGGGCCAGCTGGAACGGCGTGCGCCGCTCGCGCCGCCGCAACCACTCCCCTCGAACGACCTGCCTGAGAAACTCGAACTGAAAGGTGCCCTGCGGTTCGATGTCGCGCTCGGCGCGTCCGATTCCAGCTGGGCCCGGCCCGCAAGCTTTTCCACGGTCTCCGCCCCCGCCTTCCGCGCCAAGGCCGGCCGCACCGTCGTGCTCGCCCTGAAGAACCCCGGTCCCATCACGACCGTGTTCCACCTGCACGGTCACCCTTTCCGCCTGCTCGACAAGCTCGACGACGGCTGGAAGCCCTATTGGCTCGACACGCTCGCCATCGAGCCCGGCCAGACCCAGCGCATCGCCTTCGCGGCGATCGCGCCCGGACGATGGTTGATCGAATCCGTCGCGACCGACTGGGCCGCGCCGCGGCTGGTGCGGTGGTACGCGGTGGAGTGAGGCTGCTACCGGCGCCTCCAAACATAGCGAGCGTCTGGCTCCTTCTCCTCGTTCCGCGCCCCGTCAGTCTGCTCCACCAGCGCGAACCCGCGCGCCTCATAGAAGCGGCGCGCCGCCGCATTGCGCTGGAAGGTCCAGAGTTCCAGCCGATCGACTGCGCTTTTGGCGATGTCGAGGAGCTCGCTGCCGACGCCGCGGCCTTGCGCGACCGGAAGCACGTAGAGCTGTTCGATCCAGCCGTCGCGAAACGCGATGATCCCGCAAAGCTCATTACCGTCGAAACGCCCCCACACGCGGCACGTCGGAAAGACACGCTCGCGATAGAACCAGCGATCCTCGTCCGGCGTATGCAGCCCGGCGAGCCACGGCATCGCCTGGTCGAACGCAATCCGATGCACCCGCGCGGCCGCGCCCATGTCGGCAAGTGCGAGCTGCCTGAGCACTAATACTCTACTCCCAGCGCATCATAGATCCGCCGGTGCACCGCCGGCAGGGTCTCGGTGAGATCCTCCGCAATCAGTCCCGGCCCGGCTTCGCTTGCCGCCTCGCCGTGCATCCACACGCCGATGCAGGCGGCTTCGAACGCCGGCACGCCCTGCGCCAGAAGGCCTGCGATGATGCCTGAGAGCACATCGCCGGCGCCGGCGGTGGCGAGCCAGGGCGGCGCATTGGCGGCGATGGTGGCGCGACCGTCGGGCGCGGCGATGGTGGTATCCGGCCCCTTCAGGAGCACGACCGCGCCGGAACGCTCGGCGGCGGCCCGCACGCGCTCGAGCTTGGAACGGCCGGGATGCTTGTTGCTGAGGTCGGAGAACAGGCGCGGAAACTCGCCCTCATGCGGCGTCAGCACGACTGCATTGTCCTGTGACGACTTGATCGATTCGAACAGCCGTTCGGGCTTTGCGGCAAAGCTGGTCAGCGCATCCGCATCCAGCACCAGATGCCGCTGCGCCGACAGCGCGGTGTGGACGAAGTCGCAGGTGCGTTCACCGACGCCGGCGCCGGGGCCGATCATGCAGGTGTTGTAGCGCTTGTCGCCGAGCAGGTCGCCAAACTCGATCGCGGTGTCGACGGCGCGCACCATCACCGCAGTCAGTGCGCTCGCATTGATCGCGAGCGCATCGCGTGGGCTCGCCAATGTCACAAGACCCGCCCCGGCGCGCAGCGCGCCGCGTGCGGCAAGCCGCGCGGCACCGGTCGCCGCCGCATCGCCGGAGACCGCCAGCACATGGCCGCGCGCATATTTGTGGCCGTCGATGCGCGGCACCGGGAAGGCGGCGCCCCAGACATCCGGATCGTTCTCGAAGGTCTGCGGCGCGATCTCGTCCAGCACCTGCGCCTCGATGCCGATGTCGGCGACGTGCACGCGGCCGCAATGCATCCGGCCCGGCAGCAGCAAATGCGCCGGCTTCTTGCGAAAGAAGGTGACGGTCTCGGTCGCATTCACGGCCACGCCCATCACCGCCGCGCTGGTGCCGTTGATGCCGCTCGGCAGGTCGACCGCGAGCACCGGCGCGCCGTTGGCGTTGATCGCCTCGATCATCTCCCGCGCCTCGCCCTCGACGGGGCGGCTGAGGCCCGCGCCGAACAACGCATCGATGATCAGCGCAGGTCTTCCGATCGCCTGCGGATTGAACGGAAGCACCGGGTACTTCCAGCCGCGCGCGGCGGACGCCGCATCGCCCTGCAGCTGCTCGCGCTCGCACATCAGGATCACCGAGACCTCCCGCCCCTGGGCGGCGAGCTCGGCGGCTGCGACAAAACCATCGCCGCCATTGTTGCCGGGGCCTGCCACGATCAGGATCGGCCCCTCCTCCACCAGCGCCTGGGCGGCCTCGGCGACCGCCTGGCCCGCGCTCAGCATCAGCTTGAAACCGGGCGTGCCGGCCGCGATGGTGAGCTGATCCGCCCGCTGCATTTCGGCGTTGGTCAGAACTTCCATGCCACTTCCCTAGTACAATCGCCTTTTCAACAGGCAGCTTCAGCGCCGGCGCGGCGCGTGGAACGACGATCTGCACATATATTGAACCGTTTGCCTATTTCGTAGTCTTCGGTATTTTGTGCAGGTCGGCGTCGCCGTCAGAGATGCTCGTTAAAAGGCTGATAACGCTCCAATAATCAGGGCATTTGCAACTTGGCATAGACCCTGCTTTCGAGGAAGCCGCTTCGGTTCGTCGTGCTCACTGGCGTTTATCAGGGTGTCGCCGGCCGTTGTTGCCGGACAGGTCAGGACTCCCGGCATAGCGAAGACAAAATCGTGCGTGAAGAAAAGCGCATCCTGACGAAGACGTTGCTATTTGATCGAAAGGCCGGGAGGCGCGCAGTGAAGAAAATCGAAGCCATCATCAAGCCATTCAAGCTCGACGAGGTGAAGGAAGCGCTTCAGGAAGTCGGCCTTCAGGGCATCACCGTCACCGAGGCCAAGGGCTTTGGCCGGCAGAAGGGTCACGCCGAACTGTACCGCGGCGCAGAATACATCGTCGACTTCCTGCCCAAGGTGAAGATCGAGATCGTGATCGGCGACGATCTGGTCGAGCGTGCCATCGACGCGATTCGCCGCGCCGCGCAAACCGGGCGCATCGGCGACGGTAAGATCTTCGTCTCCAACATCGAAGAGGCGATCCGCATCCGAACCGGCGAATCCGGGCTGGACGCTATCTGAGCCGGGTGCTATCCCGCATTTTGCGACACTCCGACTAGAAAGAAGGCTGCTTCGGCGGCCTGATTTCGTTTGTGCGGTCGCGCAAAACTCGCCCGAGCGAGAATAATTTTGCTCATCTGGAAACCGACCCGCAGAGCCAAAAGGGGTATGCATGAAGACCGCCAAAGACGTCCTGAAATCGATCAAGGACAACGACGTCAAGTACGTCGACCTGCGCTTCACCGATCCGCGCGGCAAGTGGCAGCATGTGACGTTCGACGTCAGCATGATCGATGAAGACATCTTCGCCGAAGGAACGATGTTCGACGGCTCCTCGATTGCCGGCTGGAAGGCGATCAACGAGTCCGACATGTGCCTGATGCCGGACCCGGTCACCGCGACGATCGACCCGTTCTTCGCCGAGACCACCATGGTCATCACCTGCGACGTGCTCGAGCCGACCACCGGCGAGCCCTACAACCGCGACCCCCGCGGCATCGCCAAGAAGGCCGAGGCCATGGTGAAGTCGATGGGCGTGGGCGACAGCGTGTTCGTCGGCCCCGAAGCCGAGTTCTTCGTGTTCGACGACGTGCGCTATTCGTCCGACCCCTACAAGACCGGTTTCCGCCTCGACTCCTCCGAGTTGCCGACCAATTCCGACACCGAATATGAAGGCGGCAATCTCGGCCACCGCATCCGCACCAAGGGCGGCTACTTCCCGGTTCCGCCGCAGGATTCGGTGCAGGACATGCGCTCGGAGATGCTTGGCGCCATGGCCAAGATGGGCGTCAAGGTCGAGAAGCACCATCACGAGGTCGCTTCCGCCCAGCACGAGCTCGGCATGAAGTTCGACACGCTGACGCTGATGGCCGACCACATGCAGATCTACAAGTACTGCATCCACCAGGTCGCCCATATCTACGGCAAGACCGCTACCTTCATGCCGAAGCCGGTCTATGGCGACAACGGCTCGGGCATGCACGTGCACCAGTCGATCTGGAAGGACGGCAAGCCGGTGTTCGCCGGCAACAAATACGCCGACCTCTCGGAGACCTGCCTGCATTACATCGGCGGCATCATCAAGCACGCCAAGGCGATCAACGCCTTCACCAACCCGTCGACCAATTCCTACAAGCGTCTGGTCCCGGGCTATGAGGCTCCCGTGCTGCTCGCCTACTCCGCGCGCAACCGCTCGGCCTCCTGCCGCATCCCCTACACCGCTTCGCCGAAGGCCAAGCGCGTCGAGGTGCGCTTCCCCGATCCGATGGCCAACCCCTATCTCGGCTTCGCCGCGATGCTGATGGCCGGCCTCGACGGCATCAAGAACAAGATCGATCCGGGTCCGGCGATGGACAAGGACCTCTACGACCTGCCCAAGGAAGAGCTGAAGCAGATCCCGACCGTGTGCGGTTCGCTGCGCGAGGCGCTCGAAAATCTCGACAAGGACCGCGGCTTCCTCAAGGCCGGCGGCGTGTTCGACGACGACTTCATCGACGCCTATATCGAGCTGAAGATGACCGAAGTCGCCCGCTTCGAAATGACCCCGCACCCGGTCGAGTTCGAGATGTACTATTCGGGCTAAACGGCCCGAACGCTCTGCAACAAGCAAGAGGCGCTTCCGATGGAGGCGCCTTTTCGTTTTGGCAAGCCGGCCGCTACCACGTCGCCGTAAATGCCTTCTGCAGTTCGGCCGGCGCCGTGACGCCGCTTGCGATCAGCAATTGGGTGAGCACGCGCGCCTTCTGCGGATTGAGATCCTCGGACACGACGAAACCGTTCTTGTCGTCGTCGACCTCGACGTTGCGCGTCACGAAGCCGGACCGGACCCGTGTCGAGCGCACGACCATGATGCCCTTCTTCGCGGCCGCTTCGAGCGCATCGAGCGCAGCCTTCGACGTGTTGCCGTCGCCGACGCCGGCCAGCACGATGCCCTTGGCACCGTGCGAAATGGCGTCCTCGATCGGAACGGCGTCCATGTTGGCGTGCGAGTAGACGATCTCGACGCGCGGCAATTGCTCGCCCGCCGGGAGCTGATAGGTCGCGCGCTTGAAACCGGGAGCCTGCGCCATGAAACGAATGCCGCCGGCGGTATCGACATAGCCGACAGGCCCGTCATTGGCGGAGCTGAACGTCTCGATGCTGGTGGTGTTGGTCTTGGTGACGGAGCGCGCGCCTTGAATCTTGTCGTTCAGCACGGCCATCACGCCGCGCCCGCGCGAGCGCGGATCGGCCGCGACCTGCACGGCTTCGTAGAGATTGCCGGGGCCGTCAGCGCTGACCGCCGTCGCCGGCCGCATCGAGCCGACGATCACCACCGGCTTGTCGCCGCGCACCACGTTGTCGAGAAAGAACGCGGTCTCCTCGAGCGTGTCGGTGCCGTGGGTGATGACGACCCCGTCGGCCTCGTTCTTGTCGAAGGCCTCCTGGATGCGGCGGGCCAGCGCAAACCAGACCTTGTCGTTCATGTCCTGTGACCCGATCGACGAGATCTGCTCGGCGTTCAGCTTCGCCAGCTTGTCTAGGCCCGGCACCGACTGCACCAACTGCTCGCCGGTGATCTGGCCGGATTTGTAGGCGCCGGTCGCACGCGCGTCGGCCTGGCCTGCGATGGTGCCGCCGGTCGCAAGCACGAGAATGCGCGGCAGATTGGCGGTGGAGGCATCCTTGCCCGGCTCTGCGGCCTGCGCCGAGACGCCGATGCTGCCGGACCACAGCGCGAAAGACATCAGTGCAATGGCAAGTCTCGAGACCCGGCCGGGCTGGTGATGTGCTGATCTGACGGCGTCGCTGATCATCGAATATCCTCCTGCTGCCCGGGCGAGCTATTCGAAACCGCGCAATGGGGCCGAAGATGGGCGGCCGCACGCAGGACGGGTAGAGCGTCGCAGGATCGCATCGCAATGAGCCCTGCTCCGCTCTATGCACGAACTACGTCGTCATGGGCATCGCGCAGCGCAGCCAATCGATCTTCATGCCGGTCGGCTATCTGCCGTCGCAGGACCCCTATCGCGCGCCGCGGATGGAGCGGACGATGTGAGGCGCCTTCGAGCCGTTCGCTTTCGTTCCGCATCCGACTCCACTTCGTTCTCGAAGAACAAATCAGAGCCGAGAAAATCCGAGCGGACCAATTCCTACTGATTGGTTTATCTCGTCCGAAATTGGGAATAGATCTCGGTGACTACCGGAGCCCACTTCATCAGCGCAGCGTCACCCGACAGCCCTGCGCCTGAAAATGCTCCTGTGTTCCTCGTCCCTTGGTTCGCAGGCCGGAGGCTCCGACATGGAGCGCGAGTCTTGCTCGGTCACGGTGGCGGCACCATGCCGTCAGGGACAAAGTCGGTCGGCAGGCCGTCGATGCTCTTCATGTTCTTCAGGCCCCAATATTTTCGCAAGTTGTCGATGCCCTGCGCCGTCCAGTAGCGCACGAGGCTGCCGCGCTCCTGCTTGTAGTCGAACAGCGGCACACCCATGCCACATGACGTCTGCACGAGGTCCACCGCGAGCCGCACGATCTGGCGCGCTCCGGCGATGTCCTCGAAGTTCGGCATGAGATCGGCGTATTCCGGCGTGCCGCGCATCAGCGATCGGCCCTGGCCGTAGAGCCGCAGGATCATCGGAGGACCATCGAAGGCGCAGAACATGATGGTCAACCGCTTGTCGGCCGAGGCGACCAGATGCGCGCGGGTCTCGCTGCCGCTGCCGGTGCAATCGACATAGGCGACGTCATTCTCTCCGAGCACCCGAAACGAGGACAGGCCCTTGGGCGAGACGTTGATACGCCCCTTCGGTGGAGCGCTGGCGACGAAGAAGAGCTTCTGCCGCGCAATGAAGGCCACGTGCTCCGGTTCGATCTTTGCGAATTGCTTGCCCATGCCCGTCCCTCCTCTGCGCAGAGGTCAAGTGGAGATGGAGACTAGCATGGTAGCTGTACCGGTTTAAGGATGGACTTTATCCTGGTATAAGGATCACTATGAAAGGACAGGATTCGATCACCCGCGCTCTCTCCCTTAGTGCATTCTTACGGGCGCTTCGCGAGCGCCAGTCTCCAGCGGAATTCGGTCTCGCCGCCGGATCACGCCGACGCACGCCGGGCCTCCGGCGCGAGGAGGTTGCGCAGCTCTGCGGATTGAGCGCCACCTGGTACACGTGGATCGAGCAGGGTCGCGACGTGTCCGTCTCTGCGTCGACACTTGCCCGGCTCGCACGCGGATTGCGCCTCTCACGCGCCGAGCGCAGCTATTTGTTCGAAGTCGCTGGCAAGCGCGATCCCGAGCGGCCGGACAACAGGGATGCCCCGCCGGAGGCGGTGCTGGCCTGCGTCGATGCGATCGATGGTCCTGCTTACATTCTCGATCGCACATGGGGCGCGCGCCGCTGGAACACGAAAGCATCCCGGCTGTTCGCAGGATGGCTCGATACGGACGGCGACAAGAACCTGCTGCGCTACATCTTCCTCAGGCCTGAGGCGCGCACGCTCATCCGCGACTGGACGTCCCGCGCGCATCGCGTCGTAGCAGAGTTCCGCGCCGCGGTGACGGCTTACGCCGATGATCCGGATATTTGCCGGCTCGTCGACGAACTGAGAATTGGAAGCCCGGACTTTGAGCGCTGCTGGCAGTCACAAGGGGTGCTGGCACGCGAAGGCGGCGAACGTGCGTTCAACCATCCAGCGATGGGACAGCTGCGCTATCAGCAGGTGTCCTTGTCTCTCGCGGGCTGGCACGACTACCGCCTGACGATGCTTCTCCCCACGGGACGAGGCTCTGCCGTCGAAGAGACCGGTCGCGAACAACGCCGGCCGCACCGCCAGCGTTTGGGATCGGCCAACCGAGCCCGATCAGTCAAGCTTCGAGGATAAGGGAGGCTTGCCGCCCATCTTCCGAAAAAGGCAACTAAAAGAGTCCCTTGATCAGGCGCGACGTCGCCGTCGCGGCCTGCGGCTCTCTCCGCAAGAGCACGCGTTTGCAGCTGACCGGCAACTCTTCAGGATCTCTGGATCTGTCCCAGCACAAATCCTCAATTCTTCGGCTGACCGAAATCAAGCGGCGGCGGCAGCTCGACGTCAGGAATTTCGATCTTGATCTTGTCCAGATCCACCTTCCTGGGGGCGTCCAGCAGCCCGGTGACGGTTATCGGGAATGCGATGACAATCGCGACCATGATCGCCTGCAGGCCGATCCAGGGCATCGCGCCCCAATAGATGTCCGAGCTCTTGACCTCCTTCGGCGCCACACCCCGCAGATAGAACAGGGCGAAGCCGAAGGGAGGATGCAGGAAGGAGGTCTGCATGTTGACGCAGAGCATGACACCGAACCAGATCAAAGCAGCGTCCGCCCCGACGACGGGTGCGAGCAGCTTCTGTGCGATCGGTGCGATCATCGGAATGATGATGAAGGCGATCTCGAAGAAATCGAGGAAGAAGGCAATGAAGAAGATGAACAGGTTCATGAAGATCAGGAAGCCCCAGACGCCGCCGGGGAGCGATGTCAGCATGTGCTCCAGCCAGACACCGCCGTTGCAACCGAGAAAGACGATCGAAAAGCAGGTCGATCCGATCAGGATGAACGTCACCATGCAGGTGATGCGCATGGTGGTCTCGTAGCCCTGCTTGACCAAGTTACGGAGGTCCGGAATCCTGACCGCCTCGAGGCAGACCCAGGCAACCGCGAGATAGGCGATCGCGAAGGCGATCTTGAACGCCAGATTCGGCGTGAAGTAGATGCCGATGATGGTGCCGACACCGGCCGCTGCGACGCCGACGAGCAGCACCTTGTGGCCGGCCGAGCTGAAATCCTTGTGATGGATGACCGCGAGGACGATCGCGCCGACTGCGCCCATCGCACCTGCCTCGGTCGGAGTGGCAAGGCCGAGCATCATCGTGCCGAGCACCACGAAGATCAGGACGGCGGACGGGATGATGCCCAAAAGGCACTTGCGCCAGAGCGCCCAGCCCTTGAGCGTCCTTGCTTCCTTGGGCACCGCCGGAACGTGGCTCGGCTTGATCACGCTCAGAGCAAACGTGTAGCCGGCAAAGAGTGCGATCTGGAGGATCGATGGGCCCCAGGCGCCTAGATACATGTCGCCGACCGACTTCCCGAGCTGGTCCGCCAGCACGATCAGAACCAGCGAGGGCGGCACCAGCTGGGTGATGGTGCCGGATGCCGCGAGCACGCCGGTGATGTAGCGCATGTTGTAGCCATAGCGGATCATCACCGGCATCGAGATCAGCGCCATCGCGATCACCTGCGCCGCCACGGTGCCTGTGATGGCACCGAGGATAAAGCCGACGATGATCACGGAATAGCCGAGACCGCCGCGAATGGGGCCGAACAACTGCCCCATCGAGTCCAGCATGTCCTCAGCGAGGCCGCACCGTTCGAGGATCGACCCCATGAACGTGAAGAACGGGATGGCGAGCAGCAGCTCGTTTGCGAGAACGCTGCCGTAAATGCGCTCCGGGATCGCCTGGAGGAAGCTGAAGCCGAAGAACCCTTCGTGGATCGCGAGAAATCCGAACGACAGGCCGAGAGCGGCCAGCGTGAAGGCGACCGGATATCCGATCAGCATCGCCAGAACGAGTCCGCCGAACATCAGCGGCGGCATCATCTCAATCGTGATCATTGGGTCGGCCGCTCGTATTTCGCATCGATGGTGACTTCACCGCGCAAGGCCGCCGCTCGCTTGATGGCTTCCGAAACGCCTTGCAATGCCACCATGAAGAAGCCTGCCGGCAGGACAAACTTGATCGGCCACCGCAGGAGACCACCGGCATTGTTCGACATTTCGCCGATGATGAACGAGTTGTAGAACATCGCCCAAGACAGGTAGCTGAGAAGCAGGCACGCCGGGACGAGGAAAACAAAGGTCCCGATCAGGTCCAGCCACAGCTGGCCGCGTTCGGACAGCATGAGGTAGACGATCTCGACGCGGACGTGCTCGTTGCGCTTGAAGGTGTAGGAAGAGCCGAACATCACGATGACGGCGAACATGTACCACTGCGCCTCGAGCCAGCTGTTGGAGCTGTAGCTGAAGGCGTACCGGATCATCGCATTGACAGCGCTGACCACACAGGCCGCGAGCACCAGAATGTTGCAGACGTTGCCGACTTTTTCATTCAGCCAGTCGATAGCTGTACTTACCGCCAACAATGGGCGCATCGATCGCTTTTCCCCGCTCGCTGGGTGCTGAGCCCAAACGAGCATGAGCATGGCGCTGCGTCAGCAGCCTTCCATTCCTGCGCGGGAGCTAGTCCACCCCTCCTGATGCTTCCGCCCGTTCTTGTTGTCGGTTTTTGGCAAGACCTTTTCAGGTCTCGCCCGCCGCGTGAAGCAAGGGCAGCTTTACCGTCCGCCAATTCCGGGTCAACAGGAAAATGGACAGTTGGCCGCAGCAAGGTTTGAATAGAGTCGCGGCTCTTGCTCCGCTGCAGGTCGCCCTGTCTTTCCCCGCTCGAAGCGTCGGGGCGCGCCTAAACCTTGACGTCGTACTGCTTGCAGAGGTGATCGCCGATCTGAACAAGCATGGCGACGCATTCGGGGTAGCCGGGCCGATCTGAGGTGGCCCGATCTGCGCTGGCCCGAAACTCCCAGGAATTCCCGTCGCGAAGGATGGATATCGTCATTCCGTCGGGGCAGTCGGCGTGAACCTTCAACTCGGCCTTCGCCATGGCGATGAGTTCGCTCTCGGTCTTCACAGGTCTGCTCATGAAGGTAATCCTCCGTCTTGGAACAGAAATTTAGGTGCACCTGCCCAGCCCCATCAAACCAATTTGTCCGATAAGTTGGCTCCCGGCATTGGGGTAGCGCAAGCCGTTCCGAGGGCGCCTGTGCCGGTAATGGGCGTTCAAGGTCCTCGCGAGGCGTCGGGCAAAACACCCCGGTCAAGCCCCTCCTCCTAAAATATTCCGCTTTCCCGAATTTCGGAAGTATGGCATACACGCGCCATCCCGGCCCTGCCAAAGGGGCGCTTCGCGATCGTCACGAGATGCGGGCCGGGTGGCGGTGGACGAGGTAGCGCCGGCGCGGCTTGCGTGATGACAGGGCGGGCAACCGTGAGGCATCAGGCGACGCGATACGACCCGGCGCGGTCACAGCGGTTTCGTCGGTGCCTTGGGGCGAGCACACGCGAGCCTCCCGGCAGTTCGGCGAGACCGTCCGCGGACGGAGAAGTCGTGTGGTCCTGACGCCCGGGGTCTGTGCGTCAAGGCTTGCGGTGATGTGGCGGCCCAACCGGGCACGCGCATCAGCCATCCGCAAGGTGACGGGGGCAATAGTGCATCGCTCCCCGGGGAGAGCACGAAGGACACCGTTAAAACCAGCCGCGCAGGGAAGGCCGGGCGACCGGCATCACCTGTGGTCCACCCCGTGTGCATCTTCCAAAGCGCACGGACTTGCGGGTGCCGCCGGCGCCCGGCCTTCCCTGCGCCCTTTGGCCTTTCAAAGCGCGCCAACGACCTGCAAGCCTCGGGCGAAATGCGCCGCGAGATTGAAAAGGCGTGTCTGCAATTACGAATGCCGATGAAGTGCGATCCAGTTGCCTCATGCTCCGTCATTGCGAGCCAACGGGTCCGCGCAAGGCGCGGCACGATGACAGGCTCCGCGAAGCAATCCAGTCTGCCGCAGCAGAGACATACTGGATTGCTTCGCTGGCGCTCGCAATGACGTGGAGAGAGCGAGCGCCACGCGCGCGTGCCCTACGCCGCCGCCTTCTGCCGCGCGACCAGCGCTTCGCCGAAGGCTTCGAACAGCTTGCGGTTGATCGGATTGTGCTGGGGATCGTATTCGGCGTGCCACTGCACGCCGAGCGCAAAGGTCGGGGCTTCGGCGATGCGGATCGCCTCGATGGTGCCGTCCTCGGCGACGCCCTCGATCAGCACGCGCTTGCCGGGATCGAGGATGCCCTGGCCGTGCAGTGAGTTGACCCTGATCTTCTCGCAGCCGAGGATCCTTGCGAAGGCCCCGCCGGGCGTCAGGTCGACATCGTGACGGTCGGCAAACACCACGGTCGGGTCGGGATGGATCTCGCCGTTCTCGAGCCGGGGCATGCGATGATTCATGCGGCCGGGAATTTCGCGGATTTCGGGATGCAACGAGCCGCCGAAGGCGACGTTCATCTCCTGCAGGCCGCGGCAGATGCCGAACAGCGGGATGCCGCGAGCGACGCAGGCGACCGAGAGCGCCAGCGCCACCTCGTCGCGATGGATGTCGTAGGGTTCGTGCTTCTCGCAGGGATCGACGTTGAAACGGGTCGGGTGCACGTTGGCCCGCGCGCCGGTGAGGATGATCCCGTCCACGGTGTCGAGCAGCGCGGCGATATCGGTGATGTCGGGGGCTCCAGCGAACATCACCGGCAAGCCGCCGGAGACCTCGGCCACGGCGCGCAAATTGCGCTCGCCTACCATCTGGACCTGAAATCGATTTTCGACGCGATGGGAATTCCCGATCACGCCGACGACCGGCTTTCTCATCTGTCGTTCCGCGCCTCTCCGTGAAGAAGATTCTCCAAACATGCCCCTCCAATGGAACAAATTCAACCGAAGGGATCGCGGGACGGCAATGCTATTTTCGGGCAAATGCCGCCCCGGCCTCGCCCCCCGGCGGCAGGCCGGCCGCCGTCAGGGGCGGTTGCGGCCGGATCGCCCGGCGCGGCCAGGAGCCCGAGCAGACCCGCCCATTTGCTGATGAAGCTCAAACCGCCGTCTGCAGCGGACCGCACCGTCGGCGTGCGGGCGTCAAACCAGCGCGTTGGCGCGGTCTTGATCGGAAGCGCGTTTGTCGAGAAAGTGCGGCGCGCAATTGCGCTGAACAGGATCCGATGTGACCATGTCCAAAATAGATGAACGCTCCCGGGCCCGCGGCGACCTCGCTTGGGCGATCTCGGTCGGAGGCATCGGCGTCGTGCTGTTCACCGCGCTGCTCGCCTTCACCTGGTATTTCGCCGCCACCCTGCTGCTGATCTTCACCGGCATGCTGCTCGGCCTCGGTCTCAACGCGCTGACAGGCGCTCTCGGCCGCCACGTGCCGCTGCCGCATGCGGTGCGGCTCGCGATCGTCTGCGTCGCGCTCGCCTTGATGCTCGCCGGCATCGCCTATCTCGGCGGCGCCACCATTGCCGAGCAGGCTTCGCTGCTGAGCAAGACCCTGAAGTCGCAGCTTGCCAACGTCAGGTCGTTCCTCGACAGCCACGGCATCGACACCAGCTTCTTCGATCTCGGCAACGGCCCGGCTGACGCCTCGAGCAATGCGCCGTCGGACGCGACGTCACCACCGCCGGCCGCGTCCCCGCGCGGCCCCCTGCCCAGCGCCGGCGCGCTCGCCTCCAGCGGCGGCGCGATCGTGAGCCAGACCTTCAAACTGCTGCTCGGCACCATCCACGGTGTGGGCAACATCTTCATCGTGCTGTTCCTGGGCTTCGCCTTCGCCGCCCAGCCCGCCGTCTATCATGACGGCCTGTTGTTCCTGGCGCCGGCCCGGCACCGCACCCGCGTCACCCTCATCATCGACCGCATCGCTGAGACCCTGGAGCGCTGGCTGATCGCGCAGATCATCGTCATGCTCGCTGTCGGCGTGGTGACCTGGATCGGGCTCGCCCTCATCGGCATCCCCGGCTCGTTCATCCTGGGGATCCAGGCCGGCCTGCTCGCCTTCATCCCGACGGTCGGGGCCATCATCGCCGGCGTCATCGTGGTGCTGGCGAGCCTTGCCTCGGGCTGGATCCCGGCGCTCTCGGCGTTTCTGCTCTTCATGGGCGTGCACGCCATGGAGAGCTACGTGCTGACGCCGATCCTGCAGCGGCAGGCGCTCGACATTCCGCCGGCCACGCTGTTCGCGTTCCAGATCCTGCTCGGCGTCGTGTTCGGCATCTGGGGCCTCGCACTGGCGCTACCGCTGGTCGCCATCGCCAAGGTGATGATCGACCATTTCAAGACCTATCAAGCGCCGCCGCTCGTGGAAGCGGCCTGATCCAGCTCAGGTCGTCAGCACGGTTTCGGTGTGCTCGACCTCCGGGGGCGCCGCAAAATAGTGGCCGACGAGGCCACGCCATTCGGTAAAATTCTCCGAGCCGCGGAAATCGACGGTGTGGTTCTCCAGCGTCGCCCACTTCACCATCAGCCGGTAGCGCTGCGGCTTCTCGATCGATCTGTGCAACTCGAAGCCGTGAAACCCCTTGGAGCGGCCGAAGGCGGCCTTGGCCTTGGCGACGGCGGCCTCGAAATCCTTCTCGCTGCCCGGCTTGACGTCGATTTGCGCGATCTCTGTGATCATCGGTTTCCACCCTTCTTGTTCGATCAGCGTCTCTACCGCAGCCGGCGAAAAAGAAAAAGGCGCCGAAACGGCGCCCTGCTCGGCCGAAAAATGCAGATCTCTCAGGCCAGCAGCAGGACCGTGCCTGCCACGATGAGGGCGCAACCGACGAACAGTCCGACGGGCCAGTAGCTGCGGCGGCTTTGCGTGTAGCGCCCCTGCGCGCGGCGCTCGCTGATCAACGCGCGCTCATATTCATCCGCGGTGGAGAACAGGCAGGCGAAGCCGCTGCGTGCCGATGCGGCAGCGGCTTCGAGCGACATCAGAGTGACTTGCGGATTCTGTCGACGGATCGATTCCATGACCGCAATGGTAGGGATCGAATGGTAAACAGAAGCTTACCGCAACGCCACCTCGTGTCTTAAGCGGTCGCCGGCCGCGCCTGCGGCGCGCCGACCCGCGCGGCGCTCTGGCGGCGCCAGTTCTCGAGTGACAGCGGCAGCTCCTCCGCCGCCTCGACGCGGTTACGGCCGCCGCGCTTGGCCTGGTAGAGCGCAGTGTCGGCCGACGCCAGCAGCACCTCGAGCTCGGTGCCGGCAGGCCCGCCGGCCACGCCGATGCTGACTGTCGTGTCGACCGGGCCCTCATCGACCACGACGCCGGAGGTTTCGAATGCCTCGCGCACGCGCTCGGCGACCAGCACACCCTCCTCCAGCGAACACGGCAGGAGCGCTGCGAATTCCTCGCCACCGATGCGGCCCGACAGGTCGGTGATGCGCAAATTGCTGACGACGACGGTGGAGAACAGTCTCAGCATCTCGTCGCCGGCGGGGTGGCCGAAGCGGTCGTTGATCGACTTGAAATGATCGATGTCGAAGATCATCACGGTCACGGGACGTCCGGCCTTGGCCTCGCGCTCGATCACGCGGCCGCAAGCTTCCGAGAAGCCGCGCCGGTTGAGCATGCCGGTCAGGGGATCGGTCGAGGCGGCGGTCCGGTGTGCCGTGACGGTGCGCTCGGATACCAGCATGAAGATCACGAATACGGTGCCGACGGCGTAGAGGATCAGCTCGACCGCGAACACGGTGACCCAGATGCTCGACGAGAAGCCGGCATCGTGCGGACGCAGGAAGCTGCCGATCACGATCGGCAGCATCAACACGCAGCCGTGCATCACGGGCATCACGAAGGCCGGCCAGCGTCGCTGCACGCTCTTGCGCCGCTCGGTCCAGAGCTCGCTGGCGGTCAGTGCCGCATAGACCGAGACGATGCCGGCGCCGATGATCATCCGCAGCATCGATGCCTCGGGAGCGATCAGCGTGACGGCGGCGACCCAGGCCAGCGCGCCGAGCAAGAGCCCCGGCCAGTTCGGCTTGCGGCCATGGAAGACGCGCGCCGCGTTCCAGACCATGCCGCAGGCGACGAAGCCGACTGCGTTCAGCGCGAGGTAAAGATGCGGGCCCAGCCTGTCGCCGGCCGCGGTCCACAGCGCGACGGAAGCCGCGCCGAGCAGGTAGGCGGTGCCCCACCATTTCAGTGCAGGGCTGTTCTCCTGCCTGCCGAAAAAAACCATCATGGCGCCGAGCAGTGCGGCAACCATCGTGGCGACCAAATAGAGCGTGATGCTATCGAGCGACATCATGTCGGCCCCCTCTAGATCATAGCAGTTACGCGATCGGTACATCCGATTTGCGCGCCCTTCCGAAGGCGACGCTAGGGGGGGCCGGGTTCCATTCAGGTTTTCACGCAGACCTAAGTTTTCCGGAAACACGCCATCAATTTGCGTACAAACGAACAACAAAAAGGGCGCTGAATTCAGCGCCCTTTTGCATCTCATTGAAGCCGCTTTCGCGGCGAATGTGACAAAAGCGATTAACGCTTCGAGAACTGGAAGGACCGGCGGGCCTTGGCCTTGCCGTACTTCTTGCGCTCGACCACGCGCGAGTCGCGGGTCAGGAAGCCGCCCTTCTTGAGCACGCCGCGCAGCTCCGGCTCGAAATAGGTGAGCGCCTTGGAGATGCCGTGACGGACCGCACCGGCCTGGCCGGACAGGCCGCCGCCGGCAACCGTGCAGATCACGTCGTACTGGCCCGAACGCTGGGCCACGGAGAACGGCTGCTCGATCATCATGCGCAGAACGGGACGGGCGAAATAGACCTCGACCTCGCGCGAGTTGACGGTGACCTTTCCGGCGCCCGGCTTGATCCACACGCGGGCGACAGCGTCCTTGCGCTTGCCGGTGGCATAGGCGCGATTGAACTTGTCGACCTTCTTCTCGTGCTTGGGCGCCTCGGGCGCCGCCGCCGTCTTGAGCTGCGAGAGCTGGTCGAGCGACTGGATGGATTCGGCCATGTTATGCGGCCCTCGTGTTCTTGCGGTTCAACTTGGCGATGTCGATCTTCTCGGGCTGCTGCGCCTCGTGCGGATGATCGGCCCCGCCGTAGACACGGAGGTTGCCCATCTGCACGCGACCGAGCGGACCGCGCGGGATCATGCGCTCGACGGCCTTCTCCAGCACGCGCTCCGGATGCTTGCCCTCGAGGATCTGGCGCGCGGTGCGCTCCTTGACGTGGCCGACATAGCCGGTGTGCTTGTAGTAGGTCTTCTGCTCGCGCTTGCGGCCGGTGAGGACCGCATGCTGCGCGTTGATGATGATGACGTTGTCGCCGCAATCGACGTGCGGAGTGTAGGTCGGGAGATGCTTGCCGCGCAGGCGCATGGCGACAATGGTGGCGAGGCGGCCGACGACCAGACCCTTGGCGTCGATCAGCACCCACTTCTTCGTCACCTCAGCCGGCTTTGCCGAAAAGGTTTTCATGTCGGAGTTTCCGTGGACGGGAGATATCGGCGCGAACACCGCGCCGGACTGCGCGGGTTTCTAGAGAAGAGATGCGCGACGGTCAATGCCCGACAGCGTAAATTTTATATGTGAAATCAATTACTTATAAATATGGTGTTATATTACCTGCAAAAAGCTCAAACATTTGGAATGGAATAGGTCGAGGTGACATGGGCGATCGGATCCGGCGAGGTGCCGGACAAGAGCTTCACCTCCCCGACCGCCAGCCGCTTGCCGAGCTTGAGCAGCCGGGCTTCCGCCAGCACGTCCTGCCCGGGCTGACCCTTGCGGAGGAAATTGATGTTGAGATTGGTGGTGACGGCGAGCCCGATCGGCCCGATTGCCGATAGCAGCACCACGTACATTGCAAAATCGGCCAGCGCCATCAGCGTCGGCCCGGACACGGTTCCGCCGGGCCGCAGCATCTTCTCGCTGAAACGCTGGCGCAAAAGGCAGGTCTGGCCGTCCGCGCTCTCGATGGTGATGTCGTCGCCACTGAAGGCCTGGGGAAACTCGACACGGAGAAACTGCTCGACCTCCGCCACGCCCATTTTCGCTGCCGCCATGCTGTTCCCCACCCTCGCTTCGCCTGCCCTGTTACATTAAGTTATCTGCGTCATTCAAATGCAATAATCCAACGGAAACGCTTCGATGTCCGGCCAGGCCGCCCGCGCCCCCTCCCCGCAACCGCCGATCCTGCTGCGCGAGACCGCCGGCTCCATCGCAGTCCTGACCTTGAACCGCCCGGCTGCCCGCAACAGCCTGTCGGCAGCGATGATCGCGACCCTGCATGCCGAGCTCAACGAGATCCGCGAGGACAAGGCGGTGCGCGGCGTCGTCCTCGCTGCCAACGGCCCGGCCTTCTCCGCCGGCCACGACATGAAGGAGCTCACCGCGCGCCGCACTGATCCCGACCGCGGCCGCGCCTTCTTCGCCGAGATGATGACCGCCTGCAGCGCGATGATGCAGGCGATCGTGCATCTGCCGAAACCCGTGGTCGCGTCCGTCCAGGGCATCGCGACCGCGGCCGGCTGCCAGCTCGTCGCCAGCTGCGATCTTGCGATCGCCTCGAAAAAGGCGAAGTTCGCCACGCCCGGCGTCGACATCGGCCTGTTCTGCTCGACACCGATGGTGGCATTGTCGCGCAACGTGCCACGCAAGCAGGCGATGGAAATGCTGCTGACCGGCGAGCCGATCTCCGCCGACCGCGCCCGCGAGATCGGCCTCATCAACCGCGTGGTGCCCGCCGGCCTCGAGCTCGGCGCCGCGATCGAGCTCGCGCAACAGGTCGCGCTGAAATCCGCCTACACCATCAAGCTCGGCAAGCAAGCATTCTACCGCCAGGCCGAGATGAGCCTTGCCGACGCCTATCGCTATGCGGCAGAGGTGATGACCGAGAACATGATGGCGCGCGACGCCGAGGAAGGCATCGGCGCCTTCATCGAGAAGCGCGCGCCGAGCTGGCGGGATGAGTAACTGTATTTCTTACGCCGTCATTCCGGGGCGATGCGAAGCATCGAACCCGGAATCTCGAGATTCCGGGTCGGCTCTTCGAGCCGCCCGGAATGACGAATGAAGGATCACATGAACCACGACGCCTATCCCGACAATTACATCCGAGGCATCCTCAACAGCGTGAAGTCGATCGCAATGGTCGGCGCCTCGCCTGTCAACGTGCGTCCGAGCTATTTCGCGTTCAAATATCTGGCGCAGCGCGGCTATGACATGATCCCGGTCAATCCCGGCCATGTCGGCAAGGAGCTGCTCGGCAAGCCGTTTGTCGCCTCGCTTTCCGACATCGGCCGCCCCGTCGACATGATCGACATCTTCCGCAATTCCAGCCACATCATGCCCGTCGTCGAAGAGGCGCTTACGCTCGATCCGCTGCCGAAGGTGATCTGGATGCAGCTCGGCGCACGCGATGACGCCGCGGCGGCGAAGGCGGAAGCGGTCGGTATCAAGGTGGTGATGAACCGCTGCCCCAAGATCGAATATGGCCGTCTGTCGTCCGAGATCTCCTGGATGGGCGTCAATTCGCGCACGCTGAGTTCCAAGCGCGCGCCGGCACCGACGCAGGGCATGCGGCTATCCCTCAATCGGATGAGTGTCGGCGGCGGCAACACTGCCGCGTCGGATCGCGCTGCGAAAAACAAGACCGAGCAAGGCTGACGCAATCGCGAAGGATTCATTCCGCGAACGCGACAATGCGTAGCAAGATCGTTCCGATGTGAAGCGGCGCCTTGACGCGGAACGCCGCGCCCATCAGCATGCCGCGCGATTTTCAGGCCACAAGAACAGGACGCCATCAATGAGCGATCGCCTTCCGGGATTTTCAACCCTCGCCGTGCATGCCGGTGCACAACCCGATCCCACCACGGGCGCGCGCGCGACCCCGATTTATCAAACGACCTCTTTCGTCTTCAACGACGCCGATCACGCCGCCTCGCTGTTCGGCCTGCAGGCGTTCGGCAATATCTACACCCGCATCGGCAATCCCACCAACGCGGTGCTTGAAGAGCGCGTCGCCGCGCTCGAAGGCGGCACCGCCGCGCTCGCGGTGGCTTCCGGCCATGCCGCACAGGTCGTGGTGTTGCAACAGCTGCTGCAGCCCGGCGACGAATTCATCGCGGCGCGAAAACTCTATGGCGGCTCGATCAACCAGTTCACGCACGCCTTCAAGAGCTTTGGCTGGAACGTGGTGTGGGCCGATCCCGATGACATCGCGAGCTTCGAGCGCGCGGTGACGCCGCGCACCAAGGCGATCTTCATCGAGTCGATCGCCAATCCCGCCGGCAGCATCACCGACATCGAGGCGGTCTCGACGGTGGCGCGCAAGGCGGGCGTGCCGCTGATCGTCGACAACACGCTGGCCTCCCCCTACCTCATTCGCCCGATCGATCACGGCGCCGACATCGTCGTGCACTCGCTGACGAAGTTCCTCGGCGGTCACGGCAATTCGCTCGGCGGCATCATCGTCGATGCTGGCACCTTCGACTGGTCCACCGGCGGCAAATATCCGATGCTGTCGGAGCCGCGCCCCGAATATCACGGCATCCGCCTGCAGGAGACCTTTGGCAATTTCGCCTTCGCGATCGCCTGCCGCGTGCTCGGTCTGCGCGACCTCGGCCCCGCGCTGTCGCCCTTCAACGCGTTCATGATCCTGACCGGCATCGAGACCTTGCCGCTGCGCATGCAGAAGCACTGCGACAACGCCAAGGCGGTTGCCGAATTCCTCGCCGGCCATCCGGCGGTGGCCTCGGTCAGCTATGCGGGCCTTCCAAACGACAAGTACAACCAGCTCGCCCGCAAATACGCGCCGAAGGGCGCAGGCGCCGTGTTCACCTTCAGCTTGAAGGGCGGCTATGACGCCGGCGTCAATCTGGTGTCGAAGCTGCAGCTGTTCTCGCACCTCGCCAATGTCGGCGACACCCGCTCGCTCGTCATCCACCCCGCCTCGACCACGCACAGCCAGCTCGACGACGCCGCCAAGATCAAGTCCGGCGCCGGTCCCGACGTGGTGCGCCTCTCGATCGGCATCGAGGACAAGGAAGACCTGATCGCCGATCTGGAACAGGCGCTGGGGACGTAGTCCTCATTGTCATTCCGGGATGGTCCGAAGGACCAGACCCGGAATCTCGAGATTCCGGGTTCGGTGCTTCGCGCCGCCCCGGAATGACGGTCGCTTCGGCCGCCGCCAGTTAACAGTCGTTAACCATGTCGGCCCCATACATCGTCTTTGGATCGCCCCCTTGATTCGGAGCCGACGATGCTGCGCTGGATGATGCCTGCCCTAGCCGTGACGCTGACGGTCTCAAGCGCGCTCGCCGCAGACCTGCCGGCCACGCCGAAGCGGCGGGCCGCAGCTTCTCGACAGGAGCCGGCAAAAGTCTACGTCGAAACGGACCCGGACGCGTTGATCTCGCCGGCCTATGGCATCGGCAGCTACATCAGCAACCTGCCGGGCACGCCCCTGTTGCCGGGCTCGCACACCCTGCCCGGCTATTACGGCCGGCCCTGGGATTACGACTATCAGGGGCCGTATTACGGCGGGAAGCAGGTCGATTATTTCTGGCGCCTGCCCTATGCCTGCGGCGTTTACGGCTATTGCTGATCAGCCGGCTGATGGTGATCAGCCGGCCTGACCGACCGGAACCGCGCGCGGCTGCGGGTGCGTCTGCTGGCGCGAAGCGAGCCGTTCCACCTGCATCACGGCTAGCGTCAGCACCACGATCGCAACCGCCTGGTGAGCCAGCGCGAGACCGATCGGCACCTGGTTGAGCAGCGTGAGGATGCCGAGCACGGCCTGCAGGCTGATCGCGGCGAACAGCCACAGCGCCCCGCCCGCCGCCGAGCCTGCGCGCGACCGTACCGCATCGACTGCATGCAGCAGCGCCAGCCCGAACAGGGCGTAGGCGGTCATGCGGTGCTCGAACTGCACCGTCAGGACATTGTCGAACATGTTGCGCCACCACGGCGTTTCGAACCACAGCCGCTCGGCCGAGGGAATGAACGCGCCGTCAATCTGCGGCCAGGTGTTGTAGGCGCGGCCCGCGCGCAGGCCCGCAACCAGCGCGCCGAAATAGATCTGCACCAACGTCACCACGAGCAGCAGCGCACTCGTGATCCGCAGCCGCGCCGATGCTGCGATTTGCGGCCGCTCCTTGAGCCGCCGCACCGTCCAGACGATGCCGGCAAAGATCAGAAGCGCGAGCAGCAGATGCGTCGCCAGCCGATATTGCGACACCTCGACCCGTTCGCTAAGGCCGGAGGCGACCATCCACCAGCCGACCGCGCCCTGGAGGCCACCAAGCGCGAACAGCAGCCACAGCCGCCGCTTCAATTCACCGGACAGGCCGCCGCGCCACAGGAAGAACAGGAACGGCAGCAGATAGGCGACGCCGATGAAGCGGCCGAGCAGCCGGTGGCTCCATTCCCACCAGAAGATCTCCTTGAACTCCGATAGGCTCATGCCCGCATTGAGCTCGCGGTATTGCGGGATCTTCTTGTAGGCCTCGAACGCCTCGGTCCACTGCGCCTCCGACAGCGGCGGCACGCTGCCCGTGACCGGCTTCCATTCGACGATCGAGAGCCCGGATTCCGTGAGCCGCGTCGCGCCGCCGACCAGCACCATCAGCGCGATCAGCGCGGCCACGGAGATCAGCCACCAGCGCACGGCGCGATGCGGCTCGGACGGAGTGGAAATCATCGTCATTTCAAGGACAAAACCGAGCCTGTGCCGAAGAGACTTGAACCGGACTGCGTGCCCCTTATAGTCCCCCGCTCCCGCAGCGCAAGTTACGCGAAAGCCACGATATTCCACCATGACGATCCGCACCCGCAAGTTCCTCGGCGCCATCCTGCTGCTGGTGCTGGCCACGATCTGGGCCCTGCTCGGCATGGCGGCGGCACAGATGCCCTGGATCGCCGAATCCGGCTGGCGGCAGGCGATCTATTACGTCGTGGTCGGCATGGGCTGGGTGCTGCCGGCAATGCCGATCGTGAGCTGGATGCAGCGGCCGGACCGCGTCAAGTCTGGCTCGTAGCGGTCGGTTTCACCGGCGCAAAGGCAACGCCCGATACCAGCACACGCAGCATGCGCAACGAACGCACGCGGCCGTCCCAGGAAATCCGCGGCAGCGCGCGCAGGTTGGTCCGTCCCTCCGCATCCACGATGCCGGGGATCGTCGACACCGCGCTGGCAAAGCCTGCCTCCGCGGCCATCAAGACGTGGCTGCGCCGGAATGAGGCGCGGTCGCCGAACGGAAAGGCGAAATGCCGGACATCGCGGCCGAAGGCGGCTTCCGCGACGGCCTTGCCCATCGTGATCTCGCGCAGCGCCGCAGCATCCTTCATGTTGGCGAGAGCGGGATAGTTCACGGTCGCGCTGCCGATCGTGACGAGCGGATCGGCGGCGAGCTTCGCCAGATCCTCCCAATCCATCGACGCCTCGCGCGAGAGCGCGGCAAGATCGATGCGGTACCGTGTGCAGAGATCGGCGATGGCCGCCGACAGGTCCGCCGGCGACAGCGAGCGCAGCCAGCTTTCCAGATGCGAAAACAGCGCCTGCTTCTCGGCGGGATCGCTGACGACGAAGCGCTGCTCCTTCTCGCCCATCATCAGGCTGATCCGGCTCTGCCGCGCGATCACCTGTTCGAGCCCGAGCCACCAGGCCTGTCCGGCGCCATCGGGAAACGCGGTGGGCACGTAGATCGTGAAAGGCACGGCGTGTTGCGCCAGCACCGGATAGGCAAACTCGATGAGATCCTTGGTCGCACCGTCGAAGGTGAGCGCCGCGAAGCGCCGCTTCTCCGGCAGCGTCACCGCGCGCCGGCAGACCTCGTCCATGCCAAGGAAATCGTACTGCCAGCGCTTCAGCGCGCGAATGGCGCGGTCGAGAAACTGCGGCGTGATCTCATTCGCGCGCAGCGGCTGAAACCCGCCGCGCCGCCGCGGGCACACCCGTTGAAAGCGCAGGATGGCGCCGGCACCGCGACTGCGCAGCGCGGCCCGGCCCGTGAACCAGGCCAGCTCATGCCGCAGCCGTTCCAGCCATCTGACGTCGGATGCCAATATCCCACCCTTACGCCCGCGAGGCGCCCGTTCCCGCTGCCATTGTCCTTACCCTTTGTTGACAATTCTTTGCAAAGGTCGGCCACAGGCCGATTGACGTCACTTTCTGATTTCTCGACAGGTTTCGCGGATGACCATGGCTGCGGCGATGCAAAGCCGGACGGCAGAAGCGCCAGCGCGGTCGAAAGCGAGCCGTATCGCGCATGTCGACATCGTCAGCGATCTCGGCGCCGCCGAGGCGGTCTGGCGCGCTTTCGAGGAGCCCGGCCATCTCTTCACGCCCTATCAGCGCTTTGATCTGCTCTGCCCCTGGCAACGAATGGTCGGCGAGCGCGAGGGCGCGCGTGCCTTCGTCGTGATCGGCCGCGACGCCGATCACAAGCCGCTGCTGCTGCTGCCGCTCTCATTGCGGCAAAGCCACGGCGTGCGCACGGCCTGCTTCATGGGCGGCAAGCATACGACCTTCAACATGGGCATGTGGGACGCCGCGTGTGCCGCGCAGACCGCCGTCACCGATCTCGAGGTGTTGCTGGCGCCGCTGCGCGAGCATGTCGACGTGCTGGCGCTGACGCAGCAGCCGCTGCGCTGGCGCGACCAGCAGAACCCGTTTGCGCTATTGCCGCGACAGAGCGCAATCAACGGCTGTCCGCAGCTGGTGATGCAGCCGGGCGGGCCGCCGGCATCGCGGATCAGCAATTCCCTTCGCCGTCGCCTCAAGAGCAAGGAAAAGAAGCTCCAGTCCCTCGCTGGCTATCGCTATCACCTCGCCACCACCGATGCCGACATCGTTCGCCTGCTCGACTGGTTCTTCCGCGTCAAGCCGGCCCGGATGGCGGAACAAAAGCTCCCGAACGTCTTCGCCGAACCCGGCGTCGAACAGTTCGTCCGCAGCGCCTGCCTTGCGCCGCGAGGCGAAGGCCGCGTCATCGACATCCACGCACTCGAATGCGATGACGAGGTGATCGCGATCTTCGCCGGGGTCGCCGACGGCGAGCGCTTCTCGATGATGTTCAACACCTACACGATGTCCGAGCACGCCCGCTACAGCCCCGGCCTGATCCTGATGCGCTATATCATCGACCGCTACGGCGAGCGCGGCTACCGCGCGCTCGATCTCGGCATCGGCTCGGACGACTACAAGCGGATGTTCTGCAAGGACGACGAGGAGATCTTCGACAGCTTTGTTCCGCTGACCTCGCGCGGCAAGCTCGCGGCCATGGCGATGTCGTCGCTCAGCCATGGCAAGCGGCTGGTGAAGCAGAACCAGATGCTGTTCGATCTAGCCCGACGGCTGCGGCAGGCGTTCGGGTAGCGAGCCATCCTCTCCCGCAAGCGGAGAGGGTCAAGGCCTACGCCGCCACGACGCGTGGGGCTTCCACCGTCGGCTGCACGGGCTTGTTCAGCATCGTCACCTCGCTGAAGCCGACCGCTCTCAGCTGCTCACACATCAGCGTGCGCGCATCCGGCGCCATCGAGGCATCGGGCACCACCACCGCGCGGGCATGCGCCGTCAGCAGCTCCGCCGGGAGGTCCGAGGCGCTGCCGGCGTCGATCAGGACGTGATCATAGGCGCGCAGCAGCGCATCGATGGCGAGCGTCACCCGCGGCGATTGCAGCAGGCTGCGGTCGAAGCCGGGACGGCCGGCCATGACCAGATGCAGCCGCGACAGCTTGTCCCGGGTGATGATTTGCGCAAACGAGGCCTCACCCTGCATCAGCTCGGCAAGACCGGGCGCCGAGGCATCGACCGACACCGCGGCAATCGTCGGCGAGGACGCGGCGAGATCGACCACGACGACGCGCGCCTCGCGCGCCAGATGCCGTGCCAGCGTCAGCGTCGACAGCGTGATGGCCTCGCCCGAGGCGGTGCCGAGCACGGTGACCTTCTTCGCCGCAGCGCCGGCCGCGCGCAAATTGTCGGCCAGGCGTTCGATCTCGGTGAATTCGGTGACGTCCGCTTCGGTCGCCATCTCCGGCTGGAGCGGCGCAGGCTCTTCCAAAGCTGGACCGATGTCGGACTCGGCGATCGGCTCGACAGCCGGCTCGACCCGCACCGCCTGGCGCACCGGCGCCTGCGCCGGGAGCACCGCCGCCGCCACTCGCGGCGCGGTCTGGCGCAGCAGCTCGCCGGTGACGACCACGCCGGAGGAGAGCAGCAGCGTCGCGATCGTCGCGATCAGCACGATTGGCAGCTTCTTCGGATAGGCCGGCGTGTTCGAGACGATGGCGCGCGAGATGATGCGGCCGTCGGTCGGCGCGGTGTCGATGGTTTCGCGGGTGTTGGCCTCGCGGTACTTGGCCAGGTAAGTCTCGAGCAGATCGCGCTGCGCCTTGGCCTCGCGCTCCAGTGCGCGGAGCTGGACGTCCTGACCGTTGGTCGAGGCCGCCTGCTTCTTGAGCTGCTCGAGGCTCGCGGTCAGGCCATCGACCCGGCCACTGGCGATCCTTGCGTCGTTTTCAAGCGAGCGCGAGATCTTGGCCGCCTCGTCGCGGATCTGGTTGTCGAGGTCGCCAAGCTGCGCCTTCAGCTCCTTGATCCGCGGATGATTGCCGAGCAGCGTGGATGACTGTTCGGCCAGCTGCGCGCGCAGCGTCACCCTTTGCTCCGACAACCGGCGCATCAGTTCGGAGTTCACGACCTCGGACGCCTCGATCGGCTTGCCGCTCTGGAGCATCTCCTTGATCAGCCTCGCCTTGGATTCCGCATCCGCCTTCATCGAGCGCGCATTGTTGAGCTGCGTGTTGACCTCGCCCATCTGCTGGTTCGACAGCGTGGTGTTGTTGGTGCCGACGAACAGGCTCGACTTGGACCGGAAGTCCTCTACCC
This sequence comes from Bradyrhizobium centrosematis, assembly GCF_045571495.1. NCBI lineage: Bacteria > Pseudomonadati > Pseudomonadota > Alphaproteobacteria > Hyphomicrobiales > Nitrobacteraceae > Bradyrhizobium > Bradyrhizobium centrosematis. The sequence goes on along the minus strand of NZ_CP120703.1, from coordinate 3,523,147 downwards.
TCGCCTCGGCGTCCGACACCTTCTTGCGCAGGCTCTCGATTTCGCCGGCGAGCCACTGGCTGGCGCTCTTGGCCTGCTCCTGGCGGGCGGCCTGCTGGAGCACGAGATAGCCGTCGGCGATCGAATTGGCGACGCGGGCGGCAAGCTCGGGATCGGCGGACTGGAATTCGACGACGATCACGCGCGACTTGTCGACGGCGTAGGCCTGGAGGCGCTCGTAATAGGCATCGAGCACGCGTTCCTCCGGCGTCATCGAGAACGGGTCGCGCCCGATACCGATCAGCGCGGCCAGCGACTTCAGCGGCGACACGCCCTGCAGCACCGGATCGAATTCAGGGCGCTCCGCAAGCTTGTTCTTCTTGATGATCTCGCGCGCGAGATCGCGCGACAGCACGAGCTGCACCTGGCTGGTAACGGCCTCGGCATCGAGCGCCTGCCGTTCCTCGGTACGGTCGCTGTTCGGGCGCAGGAATACGTTCTCGCGGCCGTCGATCAGGATGCGCGCTTCGGATTTGTAGCGCGGTGTAACGAGATTGACCGCGGCAATCGATGCGACGAGCGCCAGCACTGTCGGCACGATGATCCAGCTGCGCTTGCGCGCCAAGGCCGCACCGAGCGCGTGCAGGTCGATATCGCCGGCTTCGACTTGCGCCTGCTTGGTGAGGACGGATGCAGGCTTGACGTCAATCTTGGGGTCGACCTTGAGCTCAGTCTTGATGTCAGCCTTGACCTCGGCCTTGGGCGCGACTTCGGCTTTGGACTTCGCAACGGCCCGCGCGACCACCGCCTTGTCCTTGCCGGCACGCCAGAACGCTAAACGCATCGAACACTCCCGCGGGGGCAACGCCACCAAGCTACCTCACCCGCAGCGATTACACTCCATTAAGGTTGCCGCTGGGTTAATCGGACGCATTCGGCCATCGCGCCACCCGTGCGCTCGTCACCGTTTGTTAACCACGAGGGCCCTTAATCCGTCTCGATATTTCGTGGAATTGTTGGCAATCGCCGCCGAGCGCTGGTCCTAATTCATGCCCCCCTCTCCCGACCAGCCGCTCCGCATCCTGCACGCCGTGCGAGCACCTGTCGGCGGCATCTTCCGCCACATCCTCGACGTCGCCAACGGCCAGGTCGACCGCGGGCATCACGTCGGCATCCTCGCCGACAGCCTCACCGGCGGCGAGCGTGCCGACAAGGCGCTTGCCGAGCTCGCGCCACGGCTGAAGCTCGGCGTGCATCGCCTGGCGATCCGCCGCGAACCCTCGCTCGACGACATCCTGGTGTGGCTGCGGATTCGGCGCCTGATCGCGGAGCTCAAGCCCGACGTCATGCACGGCCACGGCGCCAAGGCCGGCGCCTTCATCCGCATGCGGCGGCGCTCCGGCGACACCATCCGCATCTACACGCCGCATGGCGGCTCGCTGCATTATCCCCTCAACACCTTCAAGGGCGAGTTCTACGCGCGGCTCGAGCGCGCGCTGATGGATTCGACGGACCTGTTCCTGTTCGAAAGCGCCTTCGCCCGCGACACCTATCAACGGATCGTCGGTACGCCGAAGGGCGTGGTGCGTTGCGTCTTCAACGGCGTCACGCGCGAGGAGTTCGAGCCTGTCGTCACTGCTGATGATGCCACCGACCTCTGCTATGTCGGCGAGTTCAGGCGCATCAAGGGCGCGGATCTCCTGGTCGATGCCGTGGCGCGCCTGCACGAAGGCGGCAAGAAGGTCACGCTGACGCTTGGCGGCGACGGCGAGGAAACGGCGGCACTGAAGGCGCAGGTCGAGAAGCTCGGCCTGTCCGACGCCATCCGCTTCATCGGTCACGTCAAGGCGCGCCACGGCTTCTCCAAGGGACGGCTCCTCGTCGTCCCCTCGCGCGGCGATTCCATGCCCTATGTCGTGATCGAGGCGGGCGCTGCCGGCATTCCCATGATCGCATCGCGCATCGGCGGCATTCCCGAGATCTTCGGGGCGGAGAGCCCGGCCCTGTTCGCGCCGAGCAATCCCGAGGCCATGGCCGAGGCGATCGCGGCCGCGCTCGACGATCCCCAAGCGACGGCCCAGCGCGCAGTCACCTTGCGTGAACGCATCTCGGCGCATTTCTCGCAAGCCGCGATGGTCGACGGCGTTCTCGCCGGCTATCGCGACGCATTTGCCAATCATTAACCATCCTTAAGCCCGCTTTAGAGAATCTTCCGATTTGTTGGATAATCGGAGAGGCAGGGGATGCTTGCCCCGGCGCGCAAAGCCGTGCCGCGGGTCTGGAATGGACGTGGACGCTCGTGGAACCGCTCAACGCTCGCTCGATGCTCGAAGCCGCGACCAGCGCTGCGGCGAGGCCTTCTGACCAGCCATTCGTCGAACGCCGCCGCAGGCTCTCGCCGGCCGCCCTTGACGTCGTCAACGAGAAGGTCGCCCGTGCCTATTCGCCGATCGTCATCGCCGGCTTCGTACGCCTGGCCGACTTCGCGCTGCTGAGCAGCGTCGGTACCGCGGTCTATCTCGGCTATGTCATGCCGCTCGCCGGTACGTTCAGCTGGATCTATCCTGTGGAAGTCATTGCGGTCGCGATCGCCGCCGTCGTCTGCTTCCAGGCGGCCGACATCTATCAGGTGCAACTGTTCCGCGGTCAGCTTCGGCAGATGACGCGGATGATCTCGTCCTGGTCGTTCGTCTTCCTGCTGTTCATCGGCATCTCCTTCTTCGCCAAATACGGCAGCGAAATCTCGCGGCTGTGGCTTGCCGCCTTCTACTCTCTCGGGCTGGCCGCCCTGATCGCCGAGCGTCTGATGCTGCGCTCGCTGGTACGCAGATGGGCGCGCGAGGGCCGGCTCGACCGCCGGACCATCATCGTCGGCTCCGACAGCAACGGCGAGCAGCTGGTCGAGGCACTGAAGGCGCAGGAGGATTCCGACATCCACGTGCTGGGCGTGTTCGACGATCGCAACGACAGCCGCGCGCTGGACACGTGCGCCGGCGCCCGCAAGCTCGGCAAGGTCGACGACATCGTCGAATTCGCCCGCCGCACCCGCGTCGACCTCGTGCTGTTCGCCCTGCCGATCTCGGCGGAGACGCGTATTCTTGAGATGTTGAAGAAGCTCTGGGTGCTGCCGGTCGACATTCGTCTGTCCGCGCACACCAACAAGCTGCGCTTCCGTCCCCGCTCCTATTCCTATCTCGGCAAGGTACCGACGCTGGACGTGTTCGAGGCGCCGATCACCGACTGGGACCTGGTGATGAAGTGGCTGTTCGATCGCGTGGTCGGCAGCCTTGCGCTGCTCGCGGCCCTGCCGGTGATGGGACTGGTGGCCCTGGCCGTGAAGCTCGACAGTCCCGGTCCCGTGCTGTTCCGTCAGAAGCGTTTCGGCTTCAACAACGAGCGCATCGACGTCTACAAGTTCCGCTCGATGTACCACCATGAGGCGGATCCGACCGCCTCGAAAGTCGTGACCAAGAACGATCCGCGCGTCACCCGCGTCGGCCGCTTCATCCGCAAAACCAGCCTCGACGAGCTGCCGCAGCTCTTCAACGTGGTTTTCGCCGGCAACCTCTCCCTGGTCGGCCCGCGACCGCATGCGGTGCAGGGCAAGCTCCAGAGCCGCCTGTTCGACGAGGCCGTCGACGGCTATTTCGCCCGCCACCGCGTCAAGCCTGGCATCACCGGCTGGGCCCAGATCAACGGCTGGCGCGGTGAGATCGACAACGAAGAGAAGATCCAGAAGCGCGTCGAGTTCGACCTCTATTACATCGAGAACTGGTCGGTGCTGTTCGACCTCGTCATTCTCCTGAAAACGCCGATCTCGCTGCTGACCAAGAACGAGAACGCGTATTGAGCTTGCTACCCCCGAGTCACGCTGTCATCGCCGGGCTTGACCGGGCGATCCAGTAATCACCGGCAGCGAGAACTGCCACAAACGGCTCGGCGTACTGGATGCCCCGCCTTCGCGGGGCATGACGGCGGAAGTTGTGTGGACCAGTTTTGCGTAAGGGTATGAGCGTGTGATGGCGTATGCGGCGACAGCCGGGGAGATGAATGCAGCGGTCCGTGCCGCGCCCGGCGTGCTGGCGCTGCAGCGCGCGCTGGTGTGGCTGGTCGGCGCCTCCGGCGCGATCGTGTTCATCGAGCCGAGCCCGTACGAGATCGCGACGCTGCTCGCGACCGTCACCTTTTTTGCCACCGGCCTGCGGCTGAAGCTCGTTCTGATGCCGCTGGTCGCGCTGCTGGTCCTGCTCAATGTCGGCTACACCATCAGCGCGATCCCGCTGTTCGAGCAGTCCGAGGTGGCGAGCTGGATTGCGACCTCCTGGTACATGGCGGTGACGGTGGTGTTCTTCGCCATGGTCACGTCGGAAGACACGGCGGCCCGGCTCGACATGCTGCGCCGCGGGCTCGTGGTCGGCGCCATGATCGCCTCGCTCCTGGCGGTCGCCGGGTACTTCCACCTCGTGCCCGGAGGCAGCGACCTGCTCACGCTCTACGGACGCGCGCGCGGCACGTTCAAGGACCCGAACGTGCTCGGCGCCTTCCTGATCCTGCCGGCGCTGTTCGCACTTCAGAGCGTGGTTTCGGACAAGCTGGCCAAGGCGTTCCGCAACGTCATCGCCTTCGGCATCATGTCGCTGGCGATCCTGCTCGCCTTCTCGCGCGCCGCCTGGGGTGGCCTGGTGCTGACCTCCGCCTTCATGCTGGCACTGATGGTGCTGACCAGCCGCACCAACGCGCAGCGCTCGCGCATCATCATCATGGCGATCGTCGCTGCGGTGCTGGGGCTGGCGCTGATCGCGGTGCTGCTGTCGTTCGATTCCACCGCCGAGATGTTCAAGCAGCGCGCGAGCTTCGATCAGAGCTACGACGAAGGCCGGTTCGGCCGGTTCGGCCGCCACATCCTCGGCGCCGAGATGGCACTGGATCTGCCGTTCGGCATTGGTCCCCTGCAATTCCACCGCTTCTTCCCCGAGGACACCCACAACTCCTACCTCAACGCCTTCATGTCGGGCGGTTGGCTGTCCGGCGTGTGCTATCCCGCGCTGGTCTTCACCACCGTCGTCATGGGCTTCCGGCACATCTTCGTCCGTGTGCCCTGGCAGCGCGCTTATCTTGCGATCTTCTCGGCCTTCGTCGGCACCGTCGGCGAAAGCTTCGTGATCGACACCGACCACTGGCGACACTTCTGGATGATGCTGGGCGCGATGTGGGGCATGATCGCGGCCTCGCAAGCCTACAAGATTACGGCTGACGAGGACGCTTCTTCAGCTTGAGATTGGGCCGCTTCTCCGGCGGCGTGTCGAGCACGCTCTTCAGGGCCTCTGTCGCCGCGAGCACTCCCTTGTAGGCTTCATTGGCGAAGCGCAGCAACAGCCGCAACTCCTCGTCGGAATAACCGTTGCAGATCTTCTCCATCGCCTGCTGCATCGGCACATAATATTGGCCGAGACCGGCAATCGCCTCCGGCACGACCGCGATGAAAACCTTGCGACGGTCCTTCTCGTCCCGTTCGCGGCGAACCAGGCCTGCCTTTTCGAGCCGGTCGACCACCCCGGTGATGGCGCCGGTCGTGAGGCCCGTGACCTCGGCGAGCCTGCCTGCGGTGACGCGGCCCTCGAGATAGAGGATGTCCATGCATTCGAGGTCGGAATTGGCAATTCCGGCAACGTTGGCAACGGTTTGCCCATAGAGCACGCCCTGCGCGGACGATCGGCGCATCGCCTCTTCGAGCTCCTGCAGCAGCGCAGCGCGCGCCTTCGTCCTTGACAAGGCCGACCTCATATCTTAGTCGATATATATCTTAGTCACTAAGAGATTTAGTGACCGTGATTTCTCCTACCACCATGCAAACGTCGGGAGCAAGCCATGTCCTACCGTCCCCGCAAGGCTCTGATCATCGGCGCCGGCATCGCCGGACCGGTGGCTGCGATCCTGCTGCGCCGCGCCGGCATCGAGTCCGCGATCTACGAGGCCTGGCCATATTCGAAGGGCATCGGCGGCGGCCTTCAGATCGCGCCGAACGGCATGCATGTGATGGACGAGATCGGGCTGGCGAACGAGTTGATCAGCCGCGGCTCGATCGCGGATTCCTTTGACTTCTATTCGCAAGGCGGCGCGAAGCTCGGCTCGATCAACCGCGACATGGCACGCCGCTTCGGCCAGCCGGCCGTCAACGTCTGCCGTGCGACATTGAACGAGATCCTGATCGACAAGGCTTGGTGCGCCTGTGTCTCGCTCTATTTCGAGAAGCGCCTGATCAAGGTCGAGGACCGCGGCGACCAGCCGATCATCGCCTATTTCGCCGATGGCACCACCGCCGAAGGCGACTTCCTGATCGGCGCCGACGGCGTCCACTCCGTGACGCGGCGCCAGGTGGTGCCGGACGGCCCGCAACCCTTCAACACCGGACTGATCGGCTTCGGCGGCTTCGTGCCGCACGCCGTCCTCGCCGGAAGGTCGATCGGCCGGCACGTCGAGACCACGTTCGGCCAGAGCGGCTTCTTCGGCTACGGCCATTGCAGCCCGGATCCGAACAACGGCGTGATGTGGTGGAGCACGCAGCCCGCACACGGCATGGACGCAGCGATGTTCCGCGCGCTCGATCCGGCGACGCTGAAACAGCATCTGCGCGACTTCCACCGCGGCTGGCACCATCCGATCCCTGATATCATCGAGGCAGCCGAGAACATCGTCGTCACCGATACGCTCGATGTCGCGACCCTGCCGGCGTGGTCGCGCAAGCGTTCGCTGCTGATCGGCGATGCCGCACACGCCACCAGTCCCCATGCCGGCCAGGGCGCCTCACTCGCGCTGGAGGATGCGATGCGGCTCGCCCGCTTGATGCAGGAGGGACAGGAGCTCAGCGCCACCTTCCAGGCCTTCGAGGCCGAGCGGCGCCCGCGCACCGAGAAGATCGTCGCCATGGCGCGCCGCAACGGCAACAGCAAGCGCGAGTTCAGCGCCGCGGGCGCCTGGATGCGCAATCAGATGCTGAAATGGCTGCTGCCGCTCGGGGCGAAAGGCATGGAGTTCATGTACGCGTATGACGCGCGGGCGGTGTAGCGAGCGAAAAGTGCCTTAAAGCGCGATGAGATTAGGTTTGGCGGAGGCTCTTGGTGATTCACATCTCCCCGACGGGGAGAGCTAGGTCGAGCCCTGAGCGCACACCGATTCAATCAAATCTCATCCCGCTTTAGCCCTCCACCTCGAACCTCACCCCGGCATTGTCCCGCAGCCGTTCGATCAGCCGGTGCCGCATCGCGGCGCCCGGCGTCCAGAGACCGGCCGGAACGTCAGGCGTGTCGCGCAGCAGGCAGATCGCGCATTCCGAGATGATCTTCGCCGTCGACGCATAGCCCGGATCGAGATCGCCCTTCACCGCTGCGCGAACCTGACGACCATCGGGCGCGATCGCGACATAGAGCAGGTCGTAATGACCGTTCTCGCGCTCCTCCTTCGACGGTCCCTCGCCCGGCTTCAGCGCTTCAGGACCGGTCTTCTCGCTGTTGGCGGCCATGACGCGCCTGGCATTGGCCTGCCCGTCGTCTCCCGCTCCCGTCAGCACCATCTCGTCGTAGACGAAGTCCCTACCGTACGGGAATCCCATCAGCATGTTGGAGCGATGCACGTTGCGGGTGTTGAGCGTCGCCATCGCGAACGGCGCGGACCAGGATTGCAGATCGTCCTCAAAGATCGGCTTGTTGCCGCGCGGCTGCTTAGGTCCCTCGAAGCCCGGCGTGAAGGCAAATGGGTCCTTGAGGATCGAGACCAGGCTGAGGTCCTGCGCAACCGCCTCAAAGGTGACCCTTGCACTCGCCGAGGTGCCGCCGGAGAACTTCCAGCTGATGTCGCGAACGCGCCCTTTGACGCGCGGCGCCGCGGCGCCGAACACGCGCCTCGCTTCTTCCTGCACGAAGAACGCACCGAGCTCGAACGGCACGGAATCGAAACCACAGGAGAACATGATGCGGGCGCCACTCTTTTTGGCTGCCGCCTCGTGCCTGTCGATCATCTGCTTCAGCCAGATCGGCTCGCCGCAGAGATCCATGTAGTCGGTGCCCGACGCAACGCAGGCCGCAAGCAGATCGGTCCCATAAAGCTGGTACGGACCGACGGTGGTGATGACCACCTTCGCCTGCTCGACCATCGCTCGCAACGACGCGGGATCGGCTGCGTCCGCAACGATGAGCGGCGTGTCCTTGGGCGCGCCGATCGCGTCACGCACCGAGGTGAGCTTGTCTTTGCTGCGCCCCGCCATCGCCCAGGTCGGCGCACCGTCGCCGACATAATGCGCGGCGAGATACTCGGCGACGAGCTGGCCGGTGTATCCGGTTGAGCCGTAGACGACGATGTCGAACTTCGCGGGCACGGATCACACTTCCTGCAGCACCCTGGACTTCATGCTTCCACCTTGAACGTCAGCCCCGCATGATCCTGCAGCCGCTTGATCAGCCTGTGCTGCATCGCTGCACCCGGCGTCCAGAAGCCGGCCGGAACCTCCGTCGCCTCGCGCAGCAGGCAGATCGCGCATTCGGAGATCATCTTCGAGGTCGAGCCGTAGCCGGGATCGCGGTCGCCGGTGACGCCGGCGCGGACCATGCGGCCGTCGGGTGCGATCGCGACATAGAGCAGATCGAACAGGCCGTTCTCGCGCTCCTCCTTCGAGGGCCCCTCTCCCGGCTTCGGCGCGTTCGGACCGGTCTTCTCGGCATTGGCGGCCATCACGCGCTTGGCGTTGGCTTCACCCTTCTCGCCGGGGCCGGTCAGAACCATCTCGTCGTAGACGAAGTCCTGGCCGTAGGGAAAGCCCATCAGCATGTTGGAGCGATGGATGTTGCGTGTGTTGATCAGCGCCATCATGAACGGCGCGGCCCAGGATTGCAGGTCCTCCTCGAGCACCGACCTGTTGCCCTTCGGCTGCTTCGGGCCGGTGAAGCCCGGCGTCAACGCGAACGGATCGTTCAGGATCGTGATCAGGCTGGTGTCCCTGGCGACGGCGTCGAAAGTCGCCTTCGCGCTCGCCGCGGTGCCGCCCGAGAGTGTGCCGCGCATGTCGCGCACACGGCCCTTGACGCGCGCGGCGGGTGCGCCGAACACGCGCTTGGCCTCTTCCTGCACGAAGAAGGTACCAAGCTCGAACGGCACGGAGTCGAAGCCGCAGGAGAACACGATGCGCGCGCCGCTCTCTTTCGCAGCCGCCTCGTACTTGTCTATCATCTGCCGCATCCAGATCGGCTCGCCGCAGAGGTCGAAATAATCCACACCCGCAGCGACGCAGGCCGCGAGCAGCCCCTCGCCATAGAGCTGATACGGACCGACCGTCGTGATCACCGACCTGGTTTGTTCCACCATCGCCTTCAGCGATGCAGCATCCGAGGCGTCCGCCACGATCAGCGGTGTCTCCGCGGGCGCGCCGATCGCATCGCGCACCGATGTCAGCTTGTCGAGGCTGCGGCCCGCCATCGCCCATTTCAGCGCCTTGTCGTCCTTGTAATGCGACGCCAGATATTCGGCGACGAGCTGGCCGGTGAAACCAGTCGCACCGTAGACGACGATGTCGAATTTCGCAGAGCTCATGATCGGCCTTTACTTTTTCACGTAACTCACGCCCATGCCGGCACGGACGTCACTTTGAATGCCATAGGGCGGGATCGGATAGCGCAGGCCGTTCTTGGCCAGCGCCTTCATGCCCTGGACCGCCTTGGCGAGATGCGAAGGCTTCAGGGCCATCAGCATCTCCTCGTCCGGCACGCCGCCATAGCGCCGTTCGGCATAGCATGGCAAGGACAGGCTGGGCTCTCCGGTCTTGAGCGCGCGCCCCCAGGAATCGGCGCAGGCGGTCTCGCCGACCACACCCCATTCGAACTTCTTGTAGCCGGTATATTGCAGCCCGTTGATCAGGATGATCATCTGCCCGGGCGTCGCATAGACGAGGCAGATATCGGGCGGATCGAGCCGGCCGCTCGCGAGCGGGCTGACGACGAGCGCCTGATATTGTCCGAATGGAACGACATCCAGCGCCTCCTGGCGCTTGCGCGCGTCCTCAGCCGTGCCGTGCCAGACCCCGACATAATTCTCACCGGCGAGCCATGTCTCGTCCTGTGGCGCAAGCCCGATCACTGCGCGGCACTGGCTGCCTACGAGATCATCGGCAGTGATGCCGACGGTCCAGCCGAGACGCGCGGCCATGCTGACGATCTGGTCCGTGGTGTGAATCGCATTCGGCCGCCGGATCTTCGGGATCGCCTCCATCTCTGCGACGCTCGCGAACAGCTTCATGCCGATCACGTTCGTCTTCAGCCGCAGCAGGGTGTTGAGATCGGCGACGAGGCCGGCAAGGTCGATGCTGTCTGCATTGTGCTGTTGCATGGCTTCCTCCGGATCGGCGATTGCACGCCTCTTCTTGTTTTGCAGCCTCGTTCTAGTCCTTGGCAGGTCCCGGAAGCAACTCGGCGGTCCTGCCCATCAGGCGATAAGCGGTAAGACCGATCCACTCGCGCACCGCAACTTCGGTTCGGCCCAGGCCGTCCGCGCCGATATTGGTGAAGGAAAACAGATCGTCGCGTCCGCCCATCCGCCAGTCCACCGGATAGGCCTCGACGTTGAATCCGGCCGCGCGGAAGATGCCCATCGAGCGCGGCATGTGGAAGGCCGACGTCACCAGGAGCCAACGCTCGCCCGGCTTCGGCATCACCAGCCGTTTCGTGAAGATCGCATTCTCCCAGGTGTTGCGCGAATTGCGCTCGAGGATCAGGCGCTCTCTGGGTATGCCGAGATTCTCCAGGATCGGCGCGGAATAGTCGGCTTCCCTGGCGTCGGTGGAGACCAGGTTCGCGCTTCCCCCGGTAAACACGATGCGCGCATTCGGATAGCGGCGCGCGAGCTCGGCCGGCGCAAACAGACGATCGGCGGCATGCGCGACGACAGGCGTGCGATGCGCCGCCGACAGATCGGTGTCGACCGAGCCGCCGAGCACGATGATGCCGTCGGGCGCGCCGCGCGAGGCGTCCCACGCTGGAAAGCGTGATTCAAGCGGATAGATCAGGAGATTGCCGAGCGGCGAGAACGCCGCCAGCGCCAGCAGCACCAGCGTGGTCACGGCCAGCTTGCGGCCGAGCGCGGCAAAGCGCGTCGCCATCAGCACCAGCGAGACGATACCGAGCTCGACCAGGAGGTTGATCGGCAGGAGCGCGGTGCCGATGGTCTTGGACAGAACGAAAAACAGGGGAGCCTCGCAGGAATGATCTCGCCGGTCTGCGCAGGGCTTGACCTGCCCGGCGATCTTCAGAAATCTTCTTGGAAGAGGATCGATCGCCGGGTCAAGCCCGGCCTGATGAAAGCGACCGGACGCGACACATGGCCCATCACCACCTGCATTCCAGCCCCAGCACCTGCCATTGGGGCTTCTTCGAAGCCGCGCTCAAGCCGGTCCTCACCATCGCCAGCGGCGATGAGGTGACGGTCGATACCATCAGCGGCGGACCGGACATGCTGCCCGACCGCAACAAGTTTCACATTCCGCCCGAGATGTACGAGGTTCATGCCAACAACGAGCGCATGCTGCCCGGCCACATCCTCACCGGGCCGATCGCGGTCGAAGGCGCCTCGCCCGGCGACGTGCTCGCGGTCGAGATCCTCGACGTCCAGCTTCGGCAGGATTGGGGCTGGAACATGATCAAGCCGCTGTCCGGCACCCTGCCCGACGATTTCCACGAGACCCGCATCCTCAACATCCCGCTCGACCGGACACGGATGGTCGGCCGCATGCCGTGGGGTCTCGACCTGCCGCTCAAGCCGTTCTTCGGCGTGATGGGCGTGTCGCCGCCGCCCAGCTGGGGCCGCATCTCCTCGCTGATCCCGCGCGCGATGGGCGGCAATCTCGACAACAAGGAGCTGGGTGCCGGTGCGACGCTCTATCTGCCGGTGTTCGTGCCGGGCGCGATGTTCTCCTGCGGCGACGGCCACGGCGTGCAAGGTGACGGCGAGGTCTGCGTCACCGCGATCGAGACCGCGCTGCAGGGCCGCTTCCGCCTGACGCTGCGCAAGGACCTCAAGTTCGACTATCCCCGCGCCGAGACGCCGACCCACTACATGACCATGGCGATGGATCCTGACCTCGACCAGTGCGTGGTGCGCGCGCTGCGGGACATGATCGCGCTGCTCGGCGAGACCCGAAACCTGTCGCGCGAGGATGCCTACACGCTGTGCAGCCTGGCCGCCGATCTCAGGGTGACCCAGACCGTCAACGGTGCCAAAGGCATCCATTGCATGATCGAAAAGGCGATCGTGCACGGCTGAACCGGCCGCCCCTTCCCCGACCTGTTGACGCCCCCCGCCGCCCGGCTGCCCGCGCGGCGCGCTGGGTCGTGGGTGATTTCCCCTGCGATTCCAACGTGCTGAGCACTACGCAAAGCCCGCATTTGACTTCCGCCCCTGAACCTAAATAGAGTCTTAATCGTTACTTTTATGTACCTGAGTAAGAGGCTAGCGTTCGGCCATGGCCACCGAAAAAGCCGAGACTGACCGCATTCCCGTAACTTTGGCGCTCTCGACCATCACCTATCTGGAGAAGCTGGTGAGACAGGGCACCCACGGCACCAGCGTTCCCGGCGTCGCACGGACATTGATCGAGGAAGGCATCCGTCTCGCCATCAAGGACGGGCTTTTGTCGATTCGCGACAATGGCAGGACGTGAGCGCGCGCCGAACGTGAGGCGGACGGATCTCGGGCGGATGGCCGACATCTGCAACCTGGGACCGTTTACAAATGCCTGTTCTCTCACCCACCTGGACCGACGAACGAATTGAACTTCTGAAGCAGCACTTCGAAGCCGGCCTCTCCTGCCGCGAGATCGCCGCCGACATCGGCGTGAGCCGGAACGCGGTGATCGGCAAGCTGTCCCGTCTCAATCTGACGCGCGGCCGGACCCACGAGGATCGCAAGGTTCAGGACAGAGGCCTTGCGCGGGCGCCGAGGGCCGTGCCGCGGCTGCAATACGAGATGCTCGCGACGATCTATGGCGACACCGAAGCTCCCGTGGCCGCAGGTCCCATCGACGATGCCAATCGCTGCTCGCTGCTGGAGCTGGCCGAGAACCGCTGCCGCTGGCCGATCTCGACGCCCGGCGCCGAAGACTTCTGCTTCTGCGGCAATTCCGCGCCTGACGGTCAGCCCTATTGTGCCGGCCACAGCCGCCTCGCCTACCGGCCGAACGCGCGCGCCCGTGTGATGCGCGGCTGAAGCCTGCGCAGACGTGAAAAAACCTCCGGCGGGGCATCGCCGGAGGTTCCTGGAGGCTTAGCGTGAAGCTAAGAGCCGCAACTTTCGTATTTGGCTGAACACTATATAGCTTAGTAACTCAGGTAAGTAAATTAATCTGAGCCATTTGAATCGCATGGCTCGTCTTCGTGTGATGCAAGGGCATGGTGGTCCGAAAAACCTGACAAAAAAGCCCCGGCGGTGTCCCGCCGGGGCTGTGTCGGATTGAAGGATCTCGAAGCCTTACCAGTTGCGCTGGGCGCGCAGCAGCAGGCTGTAGGTGTCCTGGTCCTTCAGCTCATAGGTCGCCGCCGGCTTGGCGACGCCCGTCAGCGCTCCGGTCGTGATCGCGCCCGAATACTTCTGATCGAGGTGGCTGTAGGTGAAGTCAGCCGAGAAGGTCAGGTTCTTCACCGGCGTCCAGCGGGTGATGACGCCGACCTGGCCGATGTTGAAGTCCGGGTTGCAGGTGCCGGTCAGGGTGGCGAACGCGGCGCTGCCGCAGATCAGGCCCTTTGCGGTGCCGCTGTAGTTGACCGCAGCCCACGCGCCGTAGAGCGCCGTGTTCCAGTACGGGCTCCAATTGTGGGTGTAGGCACCGCGGAAGCCGTAGGTCTTGGTCAGCTCGAGCTGGCCGCCCGGACCGAACACCGCGTCGGACACGCCGGCGAAGCCGATGCTCTGATACGCGGCGTTCGAGCTGCCGAACATCGAGTAGCTGGTCGCAGCCAGCTCCTGGAAGTTGTAGCGGCTCGCGCCCTCGGTGTAGACGCCCGAGATGTTGATCACGTCGCCTGCGCCGGTCGGGATGTTCTTGATGCCCAACGCGAGCTGAACGGCCCAACCCCACTTGTCCTCGGGATGACCGGTGGTTTCGGTCGCACCGTAATAGCCGACATGGTTGTCGTGCGCGGCGACCGACGCCTGGAACAGGCCCCAGGCCTGGTCGACGCGAACCATGGCAACGAGATCGGGCGAGCGGGTGCCGCCGAGGTCGTTGGAGCCATAGGCGCCACCGAGCACGCCGGTGGTGGACATGCCCGCCGTGTTCCAGATGTTGGTCTGGAACACCTGGGTCTGATCCTGCGCCGAGAACGATGCCGTCACGCCCTGGCCGAAATCGGCGGTGTAGGTGAACTGGGTCACGCAGTTGGTGGAGCCGCTGCCGCCGACGAGCTGGTCGAAATTGTTGCCGGGATAGTTGATCCAGGGCGCGTCGAACTGCGACACGGCCTTACCCATCGTGAAGCCGGCGAACTGGATGAAGGCGTAGTAGACGCCGAGCGCGCCGCCCGAGAGGTTGCCGTCGGTGCCGTTGATGTTGCCGCCGCTCGAGCCGGTGAGGCCGGTGCCGGCCGCGTTGAGGCCGATCGTGCCGCTGTACTGGGTCGCACCCGTCCCCGAGCCGGTCCCGCCATAGCTGCCGGTCGTCCAGGTGAAGACCGCATCGAAATAGGTGCGGACCACGCCGTACTCGGTCGCGGTGCGCGTGTCGATGTTGAGGTCTTCACGAGCGCGCATCGAGTAGTAGTTGGTCAGGCGGTTGTTGGCCGCGAACACGCCGTTGTACTGGGCGCTGTAGTTGCCGCCGGCATTGAGCGCCACTTCGGCACGCAGATAGCCGCCGAGCTTGATGCAGGTGTCGCTGCCCGGGATGTAGTAGAAGCCCGCGCCGTAGAGCGTGCAGATCTTGACGTACTCGACCGCTTTGGCCTTGACCGGAAGATCGGCCGCCTGAGCTCCACCGACGGCGATCAAACCCGCCGCAGTGCCGAGCAAAAGGCTCTTCACCACTTTCATTAAAACCTCCAAGTTGCTCATTTACGGAGACCGGACCGTGAGGTCCCCCAAGGTCTCCGTCTCTCAAATCCGCTCGGCCGCTTTCGGACACTCCGGCTTTCGACGCCGGGAACGTGAGCGAACCACCTGCAACGGGACGATCGAGTACCCCCCACCGTCGACGACCACTATGCCTGCGCCGTTCCGTAATCAAAATAGTTTATTAGATAAGCTTTTCGGTTTTGCTAAACCTGTGCCCCGCAGGCAACACCGCAGGGGCCGATCACTGAGCTGATCATCTTTGTAGTTTTCGTGACAAATTATCCTGCTCTGCACTTGCGTCAGAGCAGGCTTGCGTGGACTATGGCCTGCCACGAACACCGGCCCGAACAATCGGTTCACTGGAGAGTGACGCTGTGTCCGCGACGAGGAAAGAAGGGGCGCGCCTGCGCGCGATCGGCAATCTCGATATCATCAGGCGCTTCACCTGGGAGATATCGTCGATCAACATGTATCTGGAGGAGCTGCGTCAGTTCTGGGCGAAGACGCTCGGCATCAGCGGCCCGCAATGGCTGATCCTGATGGCCATCTCCGACCTCGACAAGGACGACGGCGTCCCGGTCAACGTCGTCTCCAAGCTCCTCCACGTGGATCCGTCCTTCGTCACCACCCAGTCCAAGCTGCTCGAGAAGAAGGGTCTGCTGCGCCGGCGTCCGTCCCCGACGGACGCCCGCGTGGTCCGCTTGTCGCTGGTCGAGAAGACACAGAAGCACATCGCAAGCCTCAACGAGCAGTACAAGACGATCCGCGAGTTCGTCTTCCAGGAATTCGACGAGGACGAGCTGACGGAATTCACCGCCAAACTCGCGACGTTGAAGAACCGCCTCGAGAAGGCCTGCGTCCGGATCTCGCTCGACTTCTAAAGCATGATCCGGAAAGTGCGCAGCCGTTTTCCGAAAGATCATGCTTGAACAACAACCTCAAGCGCGATGAGCTTGCGACGGCGCTCAAATCCGCAGATTGGCAGCGCCGAGCCGCGATTCGAGCCAGTCGAAGATGTATTCGTTGGCAAGGCTCGGATTGTCCGCGTGGGCCTGCGCCGCGCCGGTCTCGGCCGCCGTGAACACCTTCAACTCGATGTCCGAACTGACGAGCCGGGAGCTCTGGACGATCTGACGCGCGCGGTCGGCCTTGAGCCAGCCGTCTTCGCCGAGCGTGATCAGCACCGGGCATTCGGCGCTGGAGGCCATCAGCGGCGCATGCGGCACCGGCACGATGCTGACGTCGCTCAGTGCGAATCGGCTGGCAAAGAAGGCGCGCTCGTGCAGGTCCCACAGGCCGCCGTCGCAGACGGCGGCGGCAAGCCGGGACTCCTGCAGCACTGCGCGCGCTACGAAGGAAGAGCCCCAGCCGTCGGCGATGATGCCGACCCGTGCGAAATCGACGTCGCTGCGCGTCTCCAGATAGTCCATGACGCAGGGAATTGCGCTCTCGAGATCGCTCCGCCGCAACAGCGCGTCGACATAATCGTCGCGCTGGTCGCCCAACAGGTCCAGCGCCAGCATCGAGAATCCACGCTCGCGCGCATGCGGCACGAGCTTGAACAGAAACTCCTCCTTGCGGTGGCCGGGCTCGCCGATGCAGATCACGGTCGGTGCCCGTCCGCTCGCCGCGGGCGCGGGGAGAAAGTAGCCCTGCAGCGCATGCCCCTCGAGCCAGGGAATCCTGACGACTTCGCCGGCCGGGCTGCGCGCCGAAAGATAGCGGCGCGCGCATTCCTGCATCGCCAGCACCGCGACCCAGCGGCGCTCGTCGTCCTGCTCGAGCGGCATCGCCGCCGCGCCATAATAGTTCATGGCGCGAAGCCAGTTGCGCTGTGCGCTCGCCATGTGGCCTTCGGCGAAGGCGGCCTCAGCACGCTGTCGATTGGCTTGCGCCAGCCGCTTCCATTCGCGATGCCATGAGCGGTCGTCGCCCCGCTTCAGCTGCCGCGCGATCATCAGGCATTCGGCGATGGTGGCGCCGCCCTCCTGGGCCGCGGTGAGCAGCCGCGTGAATTCAGCGGAGATGTCCTCTCGCTCCGGGCAAAGGGTCCAGTCGTCGGAGAGGCATGCGGGCATCATCGGGAGCTACGCTCTATCGTCGCGTTATTCCCGATTGAGTAAACTATTTCACTTGCTCAACCAAGGCGTCGCGCCTGGCATTACAGATGTTTGAGATCAACATCGCTTGAACGAACGGTCGCCGCATGCGTGATATTCCAATTCGGCATGAGGGGCCGCGCATTGGCAAGAGGTGGCACGCATTATCGCACGCGCACCTCTTGTCATGATGATTATCATACTTAGATACGCGCGCTCGCTGGCCGTCTCGGCCCGGCGACCTCAACCGAGCCGCCAGCCGACCTCCTGTGTAAAACTTTCGTAGAAGGCACGGTCATAGGCCTGCTCCGGCGTGGCGCGCACGCGCTCGTCGAGACGCTTTGCGTCCTCGCCGACGAGAATGCGCCATCGCTCCGCCTTGACACCATCAAGGATGATCTTGGCGGCCTCAGCCGCCGTGGTCGGCGCATCCTCCAGGAAGCTGCGGGCGCGTTCGGCGAACGCCGCCTGGATATCCTCGTCCGACATCTTGTCAGCATCCGGCACGCCGGCCGCGACCATGCGCTTGCGGGTCAGCGCGACCTCGTCGGCGTTGAGCCGCTCCGATCCATCGGCGCTCTGCACCTTGCGCGAGTTGGAGACGATCGAGGTGCCGATGTGGCCGGGCATCACCACCGAGCATTTGACGTGCGGCGCGTGCAGGCGGAGATCGTTGATCAGCGCTTCGGTAAATCCCTTCACCGCGAACTTCGCCGAGCTGTAGGCGGTGTGCGCCTGGTTCATGCCGATCGAGGCCCAGAAGCCGTTGACGCTCGCGGTGTTGACGATGTGGGCCTCGTCCGCCGCCACCAGCATCGGCAGGAAGGTGCGCACGCCGAGATAAACGCCGCCCCAGCAGATGTTGAAGGTGCGCTCCCACTGTTCGCGCGTGTTGGTGAACAGGCTGCCGCCGCCGCCGATGCCGGCATTGTTGAACAGCAGATGGATCTTGTCGGTCTTCTGCTGCTCCGCAAGCTCGTCCCGGAAGCGCTTCAGATGATCCTCGATCGCGACGTCGGCGACATGGGTCGTCACGCGGGCGCCTTGCGGCAACTTCTCGGTCTCGCACAGCCGCTTGGTCTCGGCCATCGCGGCTTCCGAGACGTCGCACATCGCGACGTTGCAGCCCTCGGCCACGAGTTGCCGCGCGAGCTCGCGCCCCATTCCCGTGCCGCCGCCGGTGATGACTGCGATCTTTCCTGCGAAATCCTTCATGGGACTTTCGGCCCCTCCCTTGTCGGTATGTTTCTTCATGCCGCGCCGCTCTCGGGGCGCGCGCGCGAAATGTAGCAGCGCCGCATCCGCAAATGAAAGCGGATCGGCGACGTCATCGTCGGCATCGATTATTTCGGCGCGCGGACTATTGGCACCTCCGGCGCGGTCACCACGCGCGCGCACGTGAGACAGCTTCGCCCGCGCCACATCCTTCGAGACGCCCACCGCTGGCGGGCCCTCAGGATGAGGACGGAGTCAGTGGCCGTCGTTTTTCGCGAGCACCGATGCCCAATAGCCTCATCCTGAGGGACCGCTGAAAGCGGTCGTCTCGAAGGACGAGGCGCTTGCTCCGTCGCCGCGGGAAGCACGTGCACTAGCCCGCCTATGCAAGCGAGCGCTCGCGGCACCGGCGCCACAGTCGGGCACAACGGTCCGGTTCCCGTATTTGTCCGGCTTCGGTTTAGGGGCAAATTTTTTACAATCCGAATCATCAAATGGACCCGGACGCTGGGTCGAGTCGACCAGGCCAGCTGTTGTTTGCGTGTCACAGGCTCTGGCACTCCGCTTGCATCCTCTTCGTGGTCTGCAACGACTGATGAGGTGACAGGAATGTTCGTGACCGTCGTAGCCGTGCTCTGCCGGCTTAGCGCAGCTAGCTCAGGCAGTTGCGTCGAGGAAATCGTGACCGACAGCAACATGACGCCCGAGATTTCGATGATGCAGTGTGCGGTCGGCGCACAGGCACCATTGGCGAAATGGATGGGCGAACATCCGATCTATCACGCCAATTGGCGCCTGGAGCGCTACAAATGCGTGCCGGGCCACTACGAGATCAAGGGCCACGCCTGAAAGCCCCGCAAAACTACTGATACATAGACCACGGATAGAAGACGACGAGGAAACGCCCCGGAGGCCGCCTCCGATGGGCCGCACAGCGCCAGTCCGATCAGACGGCGCCTCCTGTGACGACGGTCACATTCTCTAACCCACTGCCCGCAAAATGATCGCCCGCGCGCGCCGTCCCTCCGGCGTCGGCATCAGCGCGTAATTGTGCGGCTGGTCACGCATCAGATGCAGCTCCACCGGCACGCCCACCGCCCTCGCCCGCTCCGCGAGATCGACGCTGTCGGGGTAGAGCAGATCGCGCGTGCCCGAAAAGATCGTCATCGGCGCGAGGAAACGGAAGGCGCCGTTGAGCGGACTGACGAAGGGATGGCCGATATCGAGCTCGCCCGCATAAAGCCGCCCGGCCTCGACGATTCCAGGAATGTCCTGGATCGGATCGCGCTTTGCGATCTCGATCTGCTCGGGACGGCTGACGGAGGCATCGGCGGCCGGCGAGATCAGCACCATCCGGTCCGGCTGCCGATGGCCGCGATCGCGCAGCCATTGGCACGCGGCGAGCGCGAGCCCCGCGCCGGCCGAATTGCCGACCACCGTGACCTTTGCCGGCTCGGCATCCTCCAGCAGCATCCGCAGCAACTCGCCCGTCGCCGGCACGACGTCCTTCGCAGTCGCGCGCGGCGCCAACGGATAGATCGGCACCACACAGCACACGCGCGCTTGTCGCGTCATCTGGCCGATGAAGCGCCAATGCGCCGGCACGATCTCGTTGATGTAACCGCCGCCATGCAGGAACATGACGTAGTTGCAGCCTTCATGGCCCGAGGACGGCGCAGTGTAGTACACCGGCCATCCGCCCATCTTGGTCAGCGTCGCCTCGACATCGCGGCCAAGCCCCGTCGGCTCGAACGAGGCCGGCTGCAAGGCGAGCTTCTGCACATGCGCCCGCACGGCTTCTGCCGATGCGAGCTGCTGCTTGAAGGGAAGCAGGCGCAGCAGCAGGTTGAAGGCGCGGCTTTGCAGGCTCGGTGCGGGATCGCGCGGCGCCCGGGCGCCGAACACGCAGCCATCAGGACAGAATTGAAAGGCCGATACAAGTCTTGCAACGCTCATCGCCACATCCCCATTCGGCTGTTTCGACCCGGCGACGAAGAGGGTTGCCGACCCGCCGCCATTTGCCGGTATAATGCGAGCATTCACTCGCTTTTCCTACTCGCATTCAGATCACAACACCGTGGCCCGCAAACCGCCCACAACACCCCGGAAAAATGCCTCGCAGCAGCGATCGCGCGCGACAGTGGACGCGCTGGTCGAGGCGACTGCTCGCATTCTGGTCAAGGAAGGCTTTGAGAAAGCGAGCACCAACCGCATCGCCGAGGTCGCCGGCGTCAGCGTCGGCTCGCTCTATCAATATTTTCCGAGCAAGGAGGCGCTCGTCGCCGCCGTGATCGATCGTCACAACGAGGAGATCATGGCCATCGTCCGCACGACGCTGATCGAAGTCGCCGACCTTCCGATCGACAAGGCCGTGCGCAAACTCGTCACCGTCGCGATCGAGGCCCACCGCGTCAACCCGAAACTGCACCGCGTCCTCGCCGAGCAGATCCCGCGCACCGGCCAGCTCAAAGACGTCGAAGCCTTCAACCGCGAGGTCCAAACCCTGGTGCGCACCTATCTCGAAAGCCGCCGCAGGGAGATGCGCAAGATCGACCTCGATGTCGCGACCTTCATCTGCGTCAGCGCGATCGAGTCGGTCGCGCACAACACCGTGCTGCACGGCGCCGAGATGCTGTCGGAGAAGATGGTGAAGGTGCTGGTGGATGAGACGACAAGGTTGGTGGTGGGGTATTTGAGGTAGCGACGCCTGACCACGGAAATTGGTGACAGTGCAGCACTGTCACCGTAATTCCCCGATGGGATGTTCGTCGCTCCGTTCGAGGCGGGCGAGGATCGGTCAGGATCTGTTTCGGGCAGCCTGCCGCATGGGCCTCGAGGGCTTGGTCTCGAAACGGGGCGATCGGCGCTATAGCGCGGACCGGTCATAGGACTGGATCAAAGTCAAGAACCGAACGCATCCGGCGATGGCGCGGAAATTCTAGTTTAAGGGTGAGCGATAAGACGGCGCTTGCTAACCGTATTGCTTGACCTCCCCGGCTTCATGCCTTCTCCAATAAGAGCATGGATGTTTGCCGGCGCAATGATCTCGATCGTTTCGCCCTCAACGACATTGGCGTAGGCTTTCAATAGGCTCTTCGCCGTCTCCTTATCCAGCTCGTAAACATAGTAGTACCGCGTCAAAGAAGGAGGCGTCTTTACCGTTGCCGACCAACCACCCTGCTTGTTCACGTCTTCAAACTGAGGCTCATCCTTCATTTTGAACTCCGAGGGGCTGGCCAATATATGGAGTGTTAGACTGTCAGTTCCAGCGACTAAGTTGGTCATTGCGGCCACCGCCACGGCGGCTTGAATGAGAAAGTTACTGGTGCGCATGAGGCAGCTTGCGCTGATAACTGCGCCGTTTGGGCGCGGAGGGTTAGAACGGCTTCTTGAAACTCTGGCGGGAGCAAAGCATTAGGTTTCAAAAGGCCGACGAAAACTTTGTAGACTGGAGTGTGGTGTATCGGGAATAGCTGAAGGTAAACGCATATTCCAATACGGGGTGCATGTATAACTTGGGTTGGATCCTCTTGAAACATTAGCAATCGGTAGCGATGAACGGTGTAAAGCGGAAGAGTTTTCCTTTCTTCATTCAAATCCAAGGGATGCATATTGGCTTCGATCATCTCCTTCAGCGTCGCACAACCTATGTAGTGTTGAAGCTTACTATCGGGATCCCGACGAAGAATCAGGTCAGGCAGCACTGCATCGAAGTTGCAGAGGCCGAGTTCGCCGACGACATACCCGTGAGCGATTTTAGCTATCATCCGAAAGAAATCCCAGAGCGGAAATTCCATCTGGTCCGGAATCGGCTCCCGCACGGGCTGGATGTCGCCTTTCCAGAATGTGTAGATGCCCAGCCCCAATTCGATGGGTTGATCGCTCTCTTGTCGGCCTGAAAATATGCCCGGTGGTGGAGCCGAAACGAGCGGCAGCCGCACAACCTTCTTAGGCTGAGGACGGTCTTTCACCTTTCGATAAGTCGGAAAGTTCATGAAGAAGCGGTAGTCGATAAGAATCTTCTTCAGGATGTTTCCTTCAATTTGCGACGTTATTCGGCTGCAAGCAGGACAGCTCGACTTGGGCAAAATGACCGAGCCAGATAATGCCTTCGGAATGATGTGTTCTCTCGAGAGCTCGCCCGTTGAAGCATCAGCCCCGCAGTAGATGCATCTATTTACTGGCGGATACACCTTAGGTTTGTGCAGATTCGCCACTCTCCAATTCATAGGAGATTCTTGCTCCCGCTCCCTATGCTGTAGAGATAAGAGGGGTATGCCTCTGGTTGCAAGCTGTTTGAATGCTTCCCGAGGATACACTTGGCATCGGCAAGAGCGGCGGCGACGATGGCGCAAACCAGGGCTAGCCAGCCGACCGCGGCCGCGAAGCCGCGGCGCAGTTCCGACAGCGCCGCCATCGCCGGTCGGATCTGACGTGGCCAGAGGAATTGCAGCAGCAATTCATGCGGACCGCGCGCAATTACGGTGACAGTGCATTCATTTGGCTTGAGATGGGCTCTGCAACACGATATGGCGCGGCGCCCGGGTCAGTTGAGTGCACTGTCACCGTAATTGCATGATCGCAGAGTCCTGCGACATTGTCGGAGACGCCGTTAGATCGATTGCAATGCTCTGTCACCGTAACTACTGAAATACGATATTGGTCGTGACGCGCTAGAGTTCATTCCCTAGCGCCAGGATTGAGCGGGACATGACCTGATACCCGAATCGCCCCGTATTGACCGGGAACAGAGAATCACAGAGCCTTTCTTAGCTGCGGGTGGCTTTATCCATTTGATGGAGACCCGCGCCTATGTCTGATCATCACTCGCTGCGCTTCAAAGGTCCCTTCTTCGAGTTCGACGGCAAGGGCCTCGGCATTCTTGCGGCCGTGGCAATTGTAGCCCTTCTTTGGTGGGACGATGGAGCGGGCCCGGTTAGGACTTGACGATGATCCGGACGCTCTTGCGCAGGGTCGCGACCTCCATGACCTGCTCAAGGGCCTTCGCATACACGGACTGTTTCTGAGCAACCTCGCCCTTGGGGGCTGCGTGACATGGCGAAGAAAGCGAGCCCTCCAACTGGCCAGGAGCGCATGAAGCGCAGGCCGCCGACCGACATCAACTATCGGCCGGCGAAGTTCGAGTCAGACCCGAAGAAGGCTTATTCGACCGAGCAACTAGCTGAAATTGGCGCCATCGCTTTGAAGACGAACCAAATCGAGGCGCACATCGATTTTATCGGCTCTCAAATCCTGTTCGCTAAAGCACCGTTCTGGCTGCGAATCGCAACCGACGACGCTCTGGGCCTGACGGCAAAGCTTGGTTTGCTGCGCCAGTGCTATGAGCGATCGACGTTGCTGGATGACAAGACCAAAAGCTGCATCAAAGATTGCTTCGACGCAGTCTTGCAATCTCGCGAATACCGAAACGCCATCATCCATCACCACATCTACGACCATTCGCAGGGCATAGGCACATTCATCGATCACTCGAAGAACAGTCACCAGATCTTGGTTTCGCTCGACGCTCTGACCACGCTCTACAAGCTCATGTGCTCGTTGCTGGATGAGGTGCGCGAAGTCGATATGCTATTCCGCCTGATCACCGGTGCACAGCGGCCCGGGAAGTGGAATGAAAGGACGCGCGTAATTGACGAATTCGACGACGATCTCCTGAAGGCGAACATCATCCCTCAGCATGTCGAGCGGCTCACGAAGCTACAGCGAGCGCGCAAAGAGCTGTATGAATTGCCGCAGTTCCCCGATGCCGATTTGATCAAAGCTATGAATGCTCGGGACTCAGGCGTGGGCGAGTAGTCGTAAAGTCGGCGCTAAAAGACCTGTTCTCGGCTCCTAAAAATCGTAGGATCTCCTCCCTCAAGGGAGGTGAGGATGGTTTGAGAGCTCACAGGCCATTTCCCTAACGAGCTGTATCTCATGAAAAAAATGGTCGGAGCGAGAGGATTTGAACCTCCGACCCCTAGTCTCCCAGACTAGTGCGCTAACCGGGCTGCGCCACGCTCCGAACGTCGTTCCATTAGCTAGGATCGGTGCTTTGCGCAAGGCGAGGTCACACCATTTTGGTGTGTCCGCAGCCCAAAGTCCCCGGAACTGCGCGCAAAGCCGCCGAAAGTGCCCTAGCCGTCCTTCAGCGCCTGATCCAGCATCTCGCGGCAGGCCACGAGGTCGGCGAGCGCCCGCCCCAGACGTTCCCGGTCCAGCGCGCTGGGGCCGGCGGGTGCGGCGGCGGCACCGCCCTTGCGGAAGGTGGTGAGGATCTCCTCGTCGTCGATCTCGCTGAAACGGAAGTCGATGCCTTCCTCTTCGTCGCCCTGGTAGTCGTCATCGTCGGTATCGGCGACGCCCTTGATCGGCGCCTCCTCGTCCTCGGGCTCCATCAGGCTCGCGCCGATGGCATCCTCGAGGGCGCCGAAGGAAACCGCGGCCGCGCTGTCGGCGAGGCCCTGCACCGATTTGACGCCGTGCTCCTTCAGGATGCGCTGCACCCCGCGGATCGTATATCCCTCCCCGTAGAGCAGCCGGCGGATGCCCTTGAGCAGGTCGACGTCGTCGGGGCGGTAATAGCGGCGGCCGCCGCTGCGCTTCATGGGCTTGATCTGGGAGAAGCGGGTCTCCCAGAACCGCAGCACGTGCTGCGGGATGTCGAGCTCCTGCGCTACTTCGCTGATGGTTCGGAACGCATCCGGCGCCTTGTCCAATGCCAGTCCTTTCCGAAAGGCGGTTACGCCTCTTGTTGAGCCTTGCTGGCGTCGCCGTTGGTGCGGTGCTGGGCGTTGATCCGCTGCTTCAGGATCGCCGACGGCTTGAACACCATGACGCGGCGCGGCGAGATCGGCACCTCGGTGCCGGTCTTCGGGTTGCGGCCGATGCGCTGGCCCTTCTTGCGGACCATGAAGGAGCCGAACGAGGACAATTTCACCGTCTCGCCCTTCTCAAGGCAATCGGTGATCTCCTTCAGCACGAGTTCCACGAAGGCGGACGATTCCGTGCGCGACAGGCCCACCTTCTGGTAGACGGCTTCGCACAGATCAACTCGCGTTACGGTTTTGCTGGTCTCGGTCATCGCCCTGCCCCACATCACGGCGAACAATTGTTGTCTGAAATTAGGAGGTTACGATACGCCGGTCAACAGCGCTCATCAATGCAGACGCATCGATAATCGCGGCTAAATCCGGCAAAAGTTTATCGACTGTGGCTCTACCAGCGCACCAGCGCGGAGCCCCAGGTGAAGCCGCCGCCCATGGCTTCCAGCAGAACCATGTCGCCCTTCTTGATGCGGCCGTCCTTGCGGGCCACCGACAGCGCCAGCGGGATCGAGGCGGCCGAGGTGTTGCCGTGACGGTCCACCGTCAGCACCACCTTCTCCGGCGCGATATGGAGCTTGTGGGCGGAGGCGTCGATGATTCGCTTGTTGGCCTGATGCGGCACGAACCAGTCGATGCTGTCGGCATTGAGCCCGGTCGCCTGGAAGGCATCGACGATGACGTCGGTGATCATGCCGACCGCATGCTTGAAGACCTCGCGGCCCTCCATGCGCAGATGGCCGACGGTCTGGGTCGAGGATGGGCCGCCATCGACGAACAGCTTTGCCTTATGGCGGCCGTCGGAGCGCAGATGCGTGGTCACCACGCCGCGGTCGGTCGCGGCATTGCCCGGCTGCTCCTGCGCCTCCAGCACCACCGCACCGGCACCGTCGCCGAACAGCACGCAGGTGCCGCGGTCGTTCCAGTCGAGGATGCGCGAGAAGGTCTCCGCGCCGATCACCAGCGCGCGCTTGAAGGCGCCGGTGCGCAGGAAATTGTCGGCGGTGGCGAGCGCGAACACGAAGCCCGAGCACACCGCCTGCAGATCGAACGCCGCGCCATGGTTGATGCCGAGCCCGTTCTGCACGGCGACGGCGGTTGCGGGGAAGGTGTTGTCCGGCGTCGAGGTCGCCAGCACGATCAGGTCGATCGACTGCGCATCGACGCCGGCATCGGTGAGCGCCGCCTGCGCGGCCTTGAGCGCCAGATGCGAGGTGAACTCGCCCTCGGCCGCAATGTGCCGCTCGCGAATGCCGGTCCGCTGCACGATCCACTCGTCGGAGGTGTCGATACGCGCCGCCAATTGGGCGTTGGTCACCACCTGCTCCGGCAGATAGGAGCCGCAGCCCAGCACGACCGAACGAATTTGAGTCACGAAACAGCCTCCTGCGCGGCCTGCACGGAATTGAGTGCACCACCCTCGCGGTTGAGCATCTGATTGATCTTGTTCAGGAGATCGTAGTGAGCCATCTCATAGCCAACATCGATCGCATAGGCAAAGCCTTCGGCGCTGGTTCCGCCATGGCTCTTGACCACGATCCCGTTCAGCCCGAGCAGCACGCCGCCGTTGGACTTGTTGGGATCCATCTTGTCGCGCAGCGCCTGGAAGGCGCGGCGGGCCAAGAGATAGCCGAGCTTGGTCAGCCAGCTCCGCTGCATCTCGTTCCGGAGCAACTCTGCCATCTGGCGCGCGGTTCCCTCGGCGGCCTTCAGCGCGATGTTGCCGCTGAATCCCTCGGTCACGATGACGTCGGCCAGCCCCTTGCCGATGCCGTCGCCCTCGACGAAGCCGATATAGTCGAGCTCGGGCAGGTTCCTGGCGCGCAGGATCTCGCTGGCCTCGCGGATCTCCTCGTGGCCCTTGACCTCTTCGGTCCCGATATTGAGCAGACCGACCGTGGGCCGCTGCTTGTTGAACAGCACGCTCGCCTTCGCCGCGCCCATCACGGCCATCGACACCAGATGGTGGGCATCGCCGCCGAGCGTGGCACCGAGGTCGAGCACGACGGACTCGCCGCGCTGGGTCGGCCAGATCGCGGAGATCGCGGGGCGGTCGATGCCCGGCAGCGTGCGCAGGCAGAACCGGGCCATCGCCATCAGCGCGCCGGTATTGCCGGCCGAGATCGCGACATCGGCCTCGCCCCGCTTGACGGCGTCGATCGCCATCCACATCGATGAGGTCTTGCGGCCGCGCCGCAAGGCCTGGCTGGGCTTGTCGTCCATCCCGACGGCGACGTCGGTATGGACGATCTTCGAAGCGGCTTTGAGCACGGGGTGCTTCTCGAGCTCGGGCTCGATCCTGGCGCGATCGCCGACCAGCAGGAACTCGGTATCGCGATGCCTCTGAAGCGAGATGGCGGCGCCCGGAATGACCACGGCGGGGCCGACATCGCCTCCCATGGCGTCCAGCGCGATGCGAACCTTGCTTGGCATAGAAGTCCTGGAAACCTGGTCTGGTGCGGTCTTGAATTAGCGGGCCCGCAAATTGGGTTCGCCACGGACATGGCGATCGGCCAAGCGCCACGCCGCACCCGGACCGGGGCGCGACAATAGCGTTTTGTTACCCCGAAACAACCTCTTGCCCCCAGCCTTTTGCTTTCCGCGCGATCCGGCCGCGAAGCCCGGAAATTGCAGGAAACACATTGAAAACAATGGGATAAAGAGGTCTTTCAAACCATCCCGGCAAATGCCTCACATGGCCCTGCAAGGCGCGGCCCTTCAGGAAATGCCCGGTTACTGGCCCTTCTTGTTGTCCTGAAGGGCCTTCAGCGCAGCAAACGGATGGTCGTCCGGGTCGGGCGCGGTGACCTCTGCCTCGAACACGGCTCCCTCCTTGCGCGGATAGGGATCAATCGCCAGGAACAGGGCGTCGATGGCGAGTCGGCCGAGGTCGATGATGCCGCCCACGATCGCCTCCGGGGGATCCGCCACCTCAGCCGGGGCCTCATCGTCCTGCCCCTCCTCAATCAGGTCGGCCAGGCGCCGTGCTTCCGCCTCGGGGGCGAACATCAGGTCCACCTCCTCCTCGATCTCGCTCTCGATCGGGTCGAGCGTGACGACGCAGGTCTGGCCGACCGTGGCGTGCACGGTCCCGGTCACCTGAACCCGGCCGCCGCTCCTGGGCACCACGTCGAAGTCAGCTTCAGCGGAGAGGATCTCGCGCAGGCCTGCGACCTCCGCCATGGCCTGCCGCTCCGCAGCCGATGCCTTGAGCTGGCGATGCAGGCCCGTGTCGGGGATCTGCGCAACGATGACAGGCGCCCGCCAGGGATCGGCCTCGGATCCGGTCGTTGGTCGGCTCATGGCGTGACATCCTCGGGAAGCGCTGGAGGAAACCTGAAGGAGGCCCGCAGCAGCGCAGCCTCGTCGGTCCGGCCGAGATCGGCCTCAGTGGCCCGGGCATAGGCCGCCAGCCGCTGCGCCCGATCCAGGCCGGTCCCATTCAAGATATTCTTGCAGATCGCCCCTGCCAGTGCCTCGCCGCGGCCCTCCATGGCCTGGTCATAGGCTTGGACGCGGCCATAAAAGGCCTCGCCGAAGGCCCGCATCCGCTTGGGCACGGTCTGATCGCCCACCCCCATCTCGCGCAGATTGTCGTCCATATCCTCGCAGAAGCGATCGAACAGCGCCTGCGACAGCTCGGTGGCGCCTCCGGTTACGCCCTCAATTGTGCGCAGGCGCCGCAGCATCAGCCACAGATGCAGCAGCAACAGGTCGAAACGTCCGTTAACCGTGTCGGGCACGCCCAAGTCGCGGTAAAATATGGGTTCTCGCGCCTGCGTCACGATCATGCCATAGATGGCTTCAATGGTGCCCGCCGGGGTTCGCCGGGGTTTCCTGAAGTGATTGAACGGCCAAAGCATTGTGGTTTCCGCAAGCGGGCGCGCGCGTGTTGCATTCAGACGCCCAGCCCGGTACTTCAGCGCCTCGCGCGACGCAAGGGGACGGAATCAGTTCCGCTATGACGACAACGAACCAGACCAGCCTGCGCGCAGACAAGCGGCGCGGCCTTCATGCATGCTGGCGCGGCCTGCGCATGCTCGCGGCCGCGGCCGTAGTCGGCGCAGCTCTTGCGGGCTGCACCGGCGAGCAATTCCAGAAGGGCTACATCCTGCCGCCCGGCGCGCTGGAGCAGATTCCGATCGGCGCAAGCCAGGACCAGGTGCTGATCGTGATGGGCACGCCCTCCACCGTCGCGACCCTCGACGGCGAAGTGTTCTATTACATCTCGCAGCGCTCTGAGCGCATGGTCGCTTTCATGAACCAGAAGGTGATCGACCAGCGCGTGATCGCGATCTATTTCGACAAGAACCGGCGCGTGCGACGGCTTGCGAATTACGGCCTGCAGGACGGCAAGATCTTCGACTTCATCAGCCGCACCACGCCGACATCGGGTCAGGAGATGAGCTACCTCGCCCCGCTGTTCAAGCTGCTCAGCTTCAACTGAGTCTGCGATGCGTTCTCGAACGAAGTCGATACCGGCTTCGCCTCGAGAAAGCGCAGCAAAAAACCCGCTCCAATTCCGCCGGAAGATAAATCGGCTCTCGCCTGCGGCGTCGTGCCGCCCTGCGCGCGCCCTTTGACGCCGCATGCGACTTGCCGTCGCAAGCTCGGTTCCCTACGCTCCCTGCAAAGCAAGAAGCGAGGAGGGATTCGTGCCCAAAAAACTTCAGAACGCTAAACTTCAGACCCCCTTGTTGTCGCGCCGTCATGTGCTCACCGGCGCTGCCGGTCTCGCGGCCGCAGCGATCCTGCCGCGATCGAGCCTCGCCGACTGGAAACCGACCGAGACCGTTCGTCTCATCGTGCCGGCGGCGGCCGGCGGCTCGACCGACGTCATGGGCCGGCTCCTGGCCGCGCATCTGCAGATCGCCTGGGGCCAGTCGGCCGTCGTGGAAAACCGCTCCGGCGGCGGCGGCACCATCGGCACGGCCGAGGCGGTCCGCGCCAAGCCCGATGGCCACACCATCCTGATCGGCAATCCGGGCCCGAATGCGATCGCCTACAGCATCTTCAAGAATCTCACCTACAAGCCGGACCAGCTTCAGCCGGTCTCCAACATGATCCGGATTCCGAACATCGTATCGGCGCATCCGAAGACAGGCATCAAATCGATTCCCGAGCTGATCGCGTACCTGAAGGCCAATCCGGACAAGCTGAGCTACGCCTCCTCCGGCGTCGGCCAGAGCCCTCACCTCACCGGCGCCTGGTTTCTCCAGCTCACCGGGCTGAAGATGACCCACATCCCGTTCCGCGGCGCCGGTCCGGCGCTGCAGGCCGCGCTTGCCGGCGACATCCAGATCCTGTTCGACAATCTCTATCCCAGCCTGCCGCAGGTGCAGAACGGCACGCTCAACGGTCTCTGCGTCACCACGACCGAGCGCAGCGATCTCGCACCCAACCTGCCAACCATGCGCGAGAGCGCGCCGGAGCTGGCGAGTTTCGACATCTCGTCCTGGTTCTCGGTGTTCCTGCCCAAGGGCGTCTCGCCCGAGGTGCTGAACGCACTCAATCTCCAGGTCAAGGCGATGCTCGAGCGCGACGAGATCAAGAAGCAGATCGCCGCCATGGGCGCCCGCGCCGACTACGGCACGCCCGAGCAATTCGCCGCCTTCGTGGACGCCGAGACGAAGAAGTTCGCCGGAATCATCCAGAAGGAAGGTCTGCAGATGGACGTGCAGTAGGTCTCATCCCCGTCATTGCAATGACGCGGTGAGTGCGTCGGATCACCAAAACAAAAACCCGCGGTTTGCACCGCGGGGTTTTGTCTTTCACTTCAGCGCCGCTCAGTGCGCCAGGATCGCCAGCAGTAGAAGCGCCACGATGTTGGTGATCTTGATCATCGGGTTCACCGCGGGTCCGGCCGTGTCCTTGTAGGGATCGCCGACGGTGTCGCCGGTCACCGCGGACTTGTGGGCATCAGAGCCCTTGCCGCCGAAATGGCCGTCCTCGATATACTTCTTGGCGTTGTCCCAGGCGCCGCCGCCCGAGGTCATCGAGATCGCGACGAACAGGCCCGTCACGATCACGCCCAGCAACATCGCGCCCACCGCGGAGAACGCCGCCGACTTGCCGGCTGCGCCGCCGCCCGCGATCGCATAGATCACGAAGTAGACGACGATCGGCGATAGCACCGGCAGCAGCGAGGGGATGATCATCTCCTTGATCGCCGCCCGGGTGAGCAGGTCGACGGCCTTGCCGTAGTCAGGCTTGTCGGTGCCCTGCATGATGCCCGGCTTCTCGCGGAACTGGCGACGGACCTCCTCGACGATCGCGCCGGCCGCACGGCCCACCGCGGTCATGCCCATCGCGCCGAACAGGTAGGGCAAGAGGCCGCCGAACAGCAGGCCCACCACCACATAAGGATTGTTCAGCGAGAAGTCCGGATTGACACCGGCGAAGTAGGCGTGGTGCGCGCTGTCCCCAACGAAGAACTTGAGGTCCTGGTTGTAGGCCGCGAACAGCACGAGGGCACCGAGACCGGCGGAGCCGATCGCGTAGCCCTTGGTGACCGCCTTGGTGGTGTTGCCGACCGCGTCGAGCGCGTCGGTCGACTTGCGCACCTCCTTCGGCAGGCCCGCCATCTCGGCAATGCCGCCGGCATTGTCGGTGACCGGGCCGAAGGCATCGAGGGCGACGATCATGCCGGCGAGCGCCAGCATGGTGGCGGTCGCGATCGCGATGCCGAACAGCCCGGCGAGGCTGTAGGTGACCAGGATGCCGGCGATGATGACGATCGCGGGCAGCGCCGTCGCTTCCATCGAGACGGCAAGGCCCTGGATCACGTTGGTGCCGTGGCCGGTCACCGAGGCCTGGGCGATCGACTTCACCGGACGATAGTCGGTGCCGGTGTAGTATTCGGTGATCCAGATGATCAGCGCGGTGACGACGAGGCCGACCACGCCGCATTCGAACAGCGCCATGCCGGTATAGTCGACGCCGTCGAGCTTGCCGAAGCCGATCAGGTAGTAGATCACCAGTGCGATGCCGATGAGCGACAGGATGCCGGTTGCGATCAGGCCCTTGTAGAGCGCGCCCATGATCGACTGGCTCGGCCCGAGCTTGACGAAGAAGGTGCCGATGATCGAGGTGATGATGCAGATGCCGCCGATGGCGAGCGGCAGCGTCATCATGTTGACGAGGATCGGCGTCTTGGCGAAGAAGATCGCAGCCAGCACCATGGTGGCGACCGCGGTCACCGCATAGGTCTCGAACAGGTCGGCCGCCATGCCGGCGCAGTCGCCGACGTTGTCACCGACGTTGTCGGCGATGGTCGCGGGATTGCGCGGGTCGTCCTCGGGAATGCCGGCCTCGACCTTGCCGACGAGATCGCCCCCGACGTCCGCACCCTTGGTGAAGATGCCGCCGCCGAGACGGGCGAAGATCGAGATCAGCGAGGCGCCGAAGCCGAGGGCCACCATGGCGTCGACCACGGTGCGGCTATCGGGCGCCAGCTTCAGCGAATGAACCAGGAAGCCGAAATAGAGGGTCACCCCGAGCAGCGCCAGACCTGCGACCAGAAGGCCGGTGATCGCGCCCGCCTTGAAGGCGAGCTCGAGGCCGCCGGCGAGCGACGTCGTCGCGGCCTGGGCCGTGCGCACATTGGCGCGGACCGAGACGTTCATGCCGATGAACCCCGCGGCACCCGACAGGATGGCGCCGATGGCGAAGCCGATCGCGACGTAGAGTCCGAGGAAATAGGCAAGCAGCACGAAGATGACGATGCCGACGATACCGATCGTGGTGTACTGACGCCGCAGATAGGCCTGTGCGCCCTCACGCACCGCTCCCGCGATCTCCTGCATGCGCGGCGACCCCGCATCCGCGCTCAACACCGAAGACGTCGCCCAAATCGCGTAGACGACGGAAAGCACTCCGCAGAGCACTATCAACCATAATGCTGTCATGTGATTTTTGCCTCAGATTCCTTGATGTACCCCCGGCGCCTTTTGTTGTCCGTCGTGCGGTGCGGCGCCTTGATTTCGAACAAAGCCGCCCCTTGCCCAAAAGGGGCGGCTTCAGTCAGCCACGAGCTTGCCAAAATCAAATTGAGGGCGCAACGCCGGATCGGGCCGGAAACGCCGATCTCGGCAGGTATTTAGGACCAAGTGCTGCGAACTAAGATGCTGGTTTGGAGCAATTCCTAGAAGTGGCTGTAGGAGAGCCGCGTCAAGGCCAGTTCCTGGCCCTGCCCATCCAGGAAGCGCACCCTCTCCTTCCCCGCGACGACCGTGCCGATCGCGGTGACGGCAAGGCCCGCCGCCCGCCCGGCGGCAATCAGCGCATCGACTCGCGTCGGCGGGACCGTGCACAGCACCTCGTAATCGTCGCCCCCCGCAAGCAGCGTCTCGACGCAAACGACCTTGCGAGCGACCAGGCTTGCTGCCGGGGCCGAGAGCGGCACGCTTGCCACCTCGACCGTGGCCGAGACCCCGGAGGCCGCACAGAGTTTCACCAGATCGCCGGCGAGGCCATCGGAGACGTCCATTGCGGCGGTCGCATGATCGCGCACCGCCTGTGCCAGCGTGTTGCGCGGCTGCGGCACACGATAGCGCAGGACCAGGGCCTCCCTTGCGGTGGGATCGCTCGCAAGGGCCGCCGCTGCGGTGCCGCCCTTGAGCACGTCGAGGCCGAGCGCCGCATCGCCGACCGTGCCCGTCACCAGAATGCGATCACCCGGCCGCGCGCCGGTCCGGCCCACCATCCGCCCCTTCGGCACGCGGCCGAAGGCTGTGATCGAGATCATCTGCGGGCCTGGCGTCGACACCGTATCGCCGCCGAGCAGCGGACAGGCGAATTCTGCTGCGTCTTCACCAACCGCGTCGGCAAAGGGACGCAGCCAGGAATCCTCCTTGCTGCGCAATGCCAGCGTCAGCACGAAGCCGGCCGGCATCGCGCCCTTGGCGGCGAGGTCGGACAGGTTCACCCGCATCGCCTTGCGCGCGATGGTCTCAGGCGGATCGCTGGCAAGATAGTGTACGCCTTCGACGATGGCGTCGGTGGTGACGACGATGTCGTCGCCGGACGAGGACAGCACCGCGGCATCATCGACCAGCCCGAACGCGCCGGGATCGGTCGCCAGCGGCTTGAAATACCGCGCGATAAGGGAGTCTTCGGCGGAGGGCAGTGTTCCGTCCTGTGTCACGATAGCCGACCCGTCATCCTGAGGTGCGAGCCCTTGCGAGCCTCGAAGGATGGACGGCCGAGGTGCGACCTCAGCGGCACGCCGCCTCCCTTCGAGGCCTCCGCTTCGCTCCGGCACCTCAGGGTGACGGCTACGGCGGAAGTCGATGTCTCAACTACCCCCGCCCGAACTCGTCGCCGCGAAACTGGCGGCCGATCTGGTCGAGCACGGCGTTGACCATGCCGGTCTCCTCGCGGTCGACAAAGGCGTTGGCGACATCGACATATTCGGAGACGACGACACGGCCCGGCACGTCCTTGCGATGCTGGAGCTCGTAGGCCCCGGCTCGCAGCACCGCGCGCAGGATCGCCTCGATCCGCTTCAGTGGCCAGCCCTTCGACAGCGCCTCGTCGATCAGGGGATCGAGCTTCTTCTGGTCGCGCACCACGCCCGAGACGACGTCGCGGAAGAATGCGGCTTCCGCCGGCAGGTAGGTATCGCCCTCGACCTCGTTGCCGAGCCAATGGCTCTCGAACTCGGCGAAGATGTCGTTGATGCCGGCGCCGGCAATGTCCATCTGGTACAGCGCCTGCACGGCCGCAAGCCGCGCCGCACCGCGCCGGTTCGCCTTCTTCTCTGCCGCCGCCGGTTTCTTGATGTCAGCCATGGCTTCAGGCCCGCGCCAGGCGGCGCTTGATGCGCAGCATCGCGAGCGCCGCGCGCGCGGCATCGCCGCCCTTGTTGAGCTCGCTGGCCCGCGCCCGCGCCCAGGCCTGGTCCTCGGTGTTGACGGTGAGAATGCCGTTGCCGAGCGGCAGCTTGCGGGCCACAGCAAGATCCATCAGCGCGCGCGAGGATTCCTGCGACACAATCTCGAAATGGATGGTGTCGCCGCGGATCACGCAGCCGAGTGCGATGACGGCGTCGTAGGGCTTGCCGTTCGCCGCAGCCGCATCGACCGCGATGGCCACTGCCGCCGGGATTTCCAGTGCGCCGGGAACGGTGATGACGTCATGGGTGAGACCGGCCGCCTTCAGCTCGGCAACTGCGCCGTCCAGAAGTGCGTCCTGGAGATCGTCATAGAACCTTGCCTCGACAATCAGCGCGCGCGCGCCGGAAATGTCGGTCTGGTCCTTCAGGGGTGCGCGCCGCGCGTCTGCCATCGTTCAATCCGTTCTACTGGGGTCGGCGCTATGTAGTCGCCGGAAGCATGTAAGCCAAGTTAGATACCGTCATTCCGGGGCGGCTCGAAGAGCCGAACCCAAAATCTCGAGATTCCGGGTTCGATGCTGACGCATCGCCCCGGAATGACCGGCTTCGCCGGTCACTTCATTTCCGTCAGCCGCGCCGCATAGCGGGCCATCAGATCGACCTCGATATTGACCTCGTCCCCCGCCTTCCAGCCGCCGATGGTCGTCACCGTCAGCGTGTGCGGGATGATCAGCACCGAAAAGGTCACGTCTGCAACCGTATTGATCGTCAGCGAGACGCCGTCGAGCGTGATCGAGCCCTTGGTGGCGATGAAGCGCGCCAGCTCGCGTGTCGTCGAGAGCACGAAGCGCGCCATGTCGGGCAGGTCCTCCCGGCTGACGATGGTCGCGATCCCGTCGGCATGGCCGGCGACGATATGGCCGCCGAGCTCGTCGCCGATCTTCAGCGCGCGCTCGAGGTTGAGCCTCGTCCCGACCCTCCAGTGCTTTGCCGTCGTCAGCGCCAGCGTCTCGGCCGCGGTATCGACATCGAACCAGGTTCGACCGTCAGCAACGCCCGAGGCGACCACGGTCAGGCAGACGCCGTTGCAGGCGATCGAGGCGCCGTCGGCAATGGTGGCCTGATCGTAACAACAGGCAATCCGCAGCCGGTGCAGCTGCCCCTGCGCCGTTGGCGTGAAGCTGACGATCTCGCCGATATCGGTGACAATGCCGGTGAACATTACGCGCGCCCGTAGATGGTGAGAGTATCGTTGCCGAATGTCTCGCTAGCATGAACCTTGTAGACCTGCGACTGCGTGATTTTCGACAGGGGCAATGCATCGAGCGCATCGACGCCCGCACTGCCCACCGCTTCCACGCCGCGGAACAGCCAGATCTCATCGACCAGATCGGCCGCGACGAACGAGGACGCAACCCGGCTGCCGCCCTCGACCATCAGGCGGGTGACGCCTTTCCCGGCCAGCGCATGCAGCACGGCCGGCAGATCGAGCCCGAAAGCACCACCGGCCGGCACACGCAATATTTGCGCGCCTGCCGCCCCAAGCCGCGTTGCGGCCGCGGCTTCCGCGAGGTCAGATCCCACCACCCAGAGCGGCGTCTCGCGCGCGGAGCCCACAAGCCTGCTTGCAGCGGGAATGCGCAGGCTCTGATCGAGCACCACGCGCACCGGCGATCGCGACGCCATGCCCGGCAGGCGGCAGGTGAGAAGCGGATCGTCCGCCAGCACCGTCCCGATGCCGACCAGGATCGCATCGTTGTGCGCGCGCAAGAGGTGCACGCGATTGCGCGCCGCCTCCCCGGTGATCGCGACCGGCTTGCCGCCGGCGCCGCCGATCTTGCCATCGGGCGACACCGCGAGCTTCAGGATCACGTGCGGGCGGTTGTCGCGGATGCGCCGGAAATGCCCGGCGTGATCGAAGGCGGCTTCCGCCGCGCACAGGCCCACATCAACATGGATGCCGGCAGCCCGCAGCCGTGCATGCCCCTGCCCCGCGACTTCCGGATTGGGATCCTCGATCGCCGCCACCACCCGCTTGATGCCGGCGGCGATCACCGCATCGGCGCATGGCGGCGACTTGCCGTAATGCGAGCAAGGCTCCAGCGTGACGTAGAGCGTGGCGCCCCGCGCCGCGTCACCCGCCCGTCGTAACGCTTCAGGCTCGGCATGCGGCCGTCCCCCCGGCTGGGTCCAGCCACGGCCGACGATCACCCCATCCCTGACAACGACGGCGCCGACCGCCGGATTGGGCCAGGTGCGTCCCTGCCCCCGCCGGCCGAGCGAGAGCGCCAGCTGCATGAAACGAAGATCGGCGTCCTTGGCCTCGCGGGCCTTCTGCGCGAACTGGTCTTCCAGGATGCGGAAGATCATTTGCGGATCGCGGCGAGCCGCGCTTCCTCCTCACCGGAGAGCTCGCCGAGCACCTCGGCGAAATCCTTGGCTTCGCGGAAATTGCGGTAGACCGAGGCGAAACGCACATAGGCGACGTCGTCGAGCGTGCGCAGATGCTCCATCACGGTCTCGCCGATCACCTCCGAGGAGATCTCGGCCTCTCCCCCGGTCTCGAGCTCGCGCACGATCGTGGAGACCATCTTCTCGACCCGTTCCGGCTCGACCTGCCGCTTGCGCAACGAGATCTGCACCGAGCGCATCAGCTTGTCGCGATCGAACGGCACGCGGCGGCCGTTGCGCTTGATCACCGTGAGCTCGCGCAGCTGCACGCGCTCGAAGGTGGTGAAGCGGAAATTGCAGGCGACGCACACGCGCCGCCTGCGGATCACGGACGAGTCCTCGGTCGGACGCGAGTCCTTTACCTGCGTATCGAGACTGTTGCAGTTCGGGCAGCGCATCCGTTTGCCTTGATCAGCTTGTCTTGATCAGTTGCCTTGGCCTTACTGGTAGATCGGGAACCGGTCGGTGAGCGCCTTGACCCGTTCCTTGATCGCGGCTTCCACCAGCGGCGCCTTGCCGTCGGAGGACTGCGCGATCGCGTTCAGGACCTCGGCGATCATGCCACCAACCTGCTGGAATTCGGCGACGCCGAAGCCGCGCGTGGTCGCCGCCGGCGTGCCCAGACGAATACCGGAGGTGACAAACGGCGACTCGGGATCAAACGGAATGCCGTTCTTGTTGCAGGTGATGGCGGCGCGAACCAGCGCCTTCTCCGAGACGTTGCCCTTCAAGCCCTTCGGCCTGAGATCGACCAGCATCAGATGGTTGTCGGTGCCGCCGGAGACGATGTCGAAGCCGTGGCTCTTCATCGCTTCCGCCAGCGCCTTCGCGTTCTCGACGACGTTCTTGGCATAGACCTTGAAGTCCGGACGCAGCGCCTCGCCGAAGGCGACCGCCTTCGCCGCGATCACGTGCATCAGGGGGCCGCCCTGCAGGCCCGGGAAGATCGCCGAGTTGAACTTCTTGGTCAGCGTCTCGTCATTCCACAGCATCAGGCCGCCGCGCGGACCGCGCAGCGACTTGTGCGTCGTCGTGGTGGTGACGTGAGCGTAGGGCACGGGCGAAGCATGCACGCCGCCGGCAACGAGGCCTGCGAAATGCGCCATGTCGACCAGCAGATAAGCGCCGACGCTGTCGGCGATCTCGCGGAAGCGCTTGAAGTCCCAGGCGCGCGAATAGGCCGAGCCACCGGCGACGATCAGCTTCGGCTTGACCTGTTCGGCCTGCTTGGCCACCGCATCCATGTCGATGATCTGGTCCTCGCGGCGCACGGTGTAGTGCGCGGCCTTGAACCATTTGCCGCTCATGTTGACGGGCGAGCCGTGGGTGAGATGGCCGCCGGCGGCGAGATCGAGACCCATGAAGGTGTCGCCGGGCTGCAGCAGCGCCAGGAACACCGCCTGGTTCATCTGGCTACCGGAGTTCGGCTGGACGTTGGCGAAATTGGCGCCGAACAGCTTCTTGGCGCGATCGATCGCGAGATTCTCGGCGACGTCGACCCACTCACAACCGCCGTAATAGCGCGCGCCCGGATAACCTTCCGCGTACTTGTTGGTCATCACCGAACCCTGCGCTTCCAGCACGGCCCGGCTGACGATGTTCTCGGAGGCGATGAGCTCGACCTCGTGGCGCTGACGGCCGAGCTCGCCCTTGATGGCGGCTGCGATTTCCGGGTCGGCCTGCTCGAGCGAGGCGGAGAAAAACGAATCGGGCGCGGAGGCGGTTTTGGCGAGGGTCATCTTGCGAATATCTCCACCGCCGCAGCCTTTTGGCGGGCTACGGGCGGGTCTGGTGTGGCGTTCGGAAGCACGCGCGATCTACCACATCCCCCGCCCCCGGCCAAGCATTTGCGGGTGGGGCTCGATATTTATGCAAGATATGGTGGGGACTGAGGGCTTTCGACACCAGGACGGTTCTATCGAACCGCCCTGCCGCGAGCACCATCGAAATGGGCCGCTTTGGGCCCTTTTCCTTGCGTTCGGAGCGCCGGTCTAACCGGCCTCTCATCTACAGCCCGGTGTACCCCGCCTTCACGGGGTCCACGCTGCCGTCGAGCTGGCGCAGATAGGTCAGGCCGCAGACTGTCAACCTGTGAGTGTCTTTCTCCCCCGCCTCTACCAGAATGGTAAGATAGTTCGTGACCTTTTCACGCGCCTCCTCGCTGGCCGCGGCGGTGCGGTTGGCGAGCAGGTCATAGGTCTGCATGATGCGGTCGATGGCGGCTTCCATGGCACCCCTCTGGTTCGTCGGCATTTTGGGATTGTTGATCAGGCAACCGCGCGGACCTCGGATTGCGCCAGGAACCGGGCGATTGCCTTGTTGGCGAGCCTGATCTTGTTGAATTCGCCGTGCTGGAGCAGCTTGACGATGACCCCGAGCAGGCGTTCGTCGGTGACGAGCGTATCGGGGATCGCGCCGGAACGGCGGAGGTAGTTCGCGGCGATGGCGTAGGCCTCGCTCACGAGTTCCACGTTCATCGCCTGAAGCCCGCGCTCGACCAGCATCGACTTGTCTCCGATCCGAAGGAGATAAGCCGCGAGAGCAGACCTGGTTCCTCGCATTCGCGAAATTATTTCGCAGGTGCAAAAATATAAACGCACCGGTCCGGGGCAACTCCGGGCCGGCGCGCTTGGGGAAGTCAGGCACGTTCGGGAGGCTTGCCGGTCTTGTTGAGGGCCGGCTTGGCCTTGATTCCTTGGAAAATCAGAGCCGATACAGGATCTGGTCGGTCCAGAACCGCTCGAGGCGGTGCAGCGACTTGTTGAGGGTCGAGAATTCCTCGCCCGAGATGCCGCCGACCTGCTCCACCGTCTTGACGTGCTTCTGGTAGAGCGCATCGACGATGCGGCGGACTTCCTGTCCCTGCGGGGTCAGGCGGATGCGCACCGAGCGGCGATCGACGCGCGAGCGCTGATGATCAAGGAAGCCGAGCTCGACGAGCTTCTTCAGATTGTAGGAGACGTTGGAGCCGAGATAGTAACCGCGCGTGCGCAGCTCGCCCGCGGTCAGCTCCTTGTCGCCGATGTTATAGAGCAAGAGCGCCTGGACCGAGTTGATGTCCGCCCGGCCACGGCGATCGAATTCGTCCTTGATCACGTCGAGGAGCCGGCGATGCAGCCGCTCCACCAGAGTCAAAGCTTCCAGATAGAGCGACTGCACCGAACCCTGCTGGCCGGAGACGCGCTCTGCGGTATCTGCCGCAGTTGCGACGGCTTTCATCATGACACTTCCCCTGTAGTCGTTTTTATCGACACTTATTCGACGAAACTTGTGTCCCGTCTGATAGGTGCAACTTAAGGGGCGCGTTTGAAGATCGGCTTAAATAAGAGAATAAAGAGATCATGAATTTAAGACAGTGAATTGCGGATTAAGCCTGTGTCACAAGCACTTTTCGAAAGCCTCTGTTGACCTTCGCAAGGTCCTGTTCACCCTCCGTCCGCCGCAACTGTCGCATTCCAGAACAGCCTCGCCCCGTTTCGAAACGCAGGCGTAACAGCTGTGGCGGAACCTTCTGGTCAACGAAAACTTACCGCAAATTTTAGGCAACCAGCGGTCAACCAAACGCGCACAACTCCGCTCTCGTGTCCTGGACGAGCGAAGCGAAGATCCGGACCCGGAAGCCACAAACGAGATGTTGGAGAGATGGGCCCCCGCCTCTAGCGCACCGCTGAAGGCGAGCTGCGTCCGGAGCACGAGAGCATTGTTGATCGCGACGTTGTCGCCTACGGCGGCCGTTCGCGCGCCGCCATCCAGGCGAGCGCAAGATAAGCGGCGAGCATGAACGCCTCGACGCCGACGACGATCAGGCTGCCGCCATAGATGCCCGGGAACATCAGCTCGATCACCGCCATCGAGACCACGGTGGTCAGCCACACGACCGCGCCCCACGGCGTTGCCAGCCACAGCCCGACCGCAGCGACGAGCTCGATCACGGCGAAGTAGACGGTCGCCGCCTGCCAGGCCATCGACTGGTTCTCGAACGCCTCGTCCTCGCCGCCGACGAAGCCCGTCACTTGCGCCCAGTGATAGAGACCTTTCAGGATCGAGAGCAGTGCCATCACCCGCAGGAACAGCACAAGGCGGCGCGTCCAGACATTGTCGTCGGACTCGACCCGCTCCGACGAGAGCGCAGCGACCGAGATGGCGGTCTCTCTGGCGGTGTCTCTAGCAGCGTCCCTGGCG
Source organism: Bradyrhizobium centrosematis (assembly GCF_045571495.1). Taxonomy (NCBI): domain Bacteria; kingdom Pseudomonadati; phylum Pseudomonadota; class Alphaproteobacteria; order Hyphomicrobiales; family Nitrobacteraceae; genus Bradyrhizobium; species Bradyrhizobium centrosematis. Next base: position 3,481,481 of record NZ_CP120703.1, on the reverse strand, counting down.
CCGTCGCGGGCCGCATCGCGGGTGGAGATCTCGGACATGGGCCCCTTGTGGCTGCTTCGCCCTGCAAAATCAATCGGCTGCCATCCCTTGCGGCAGGTCAAGCCGCGGTGACGGGAACCGTGCGAGCTGGTATAAGAATAATTCCAGCCGGAGGAAGAGTGATGGCGATCAAATACGGACGTCCGATCGAATTGCGCGAGGTGTCGCGCCGCGAAGGCACGGCGGTGCCCCACGCCCTCGATCTGACCGTCCGCCCCCGCCGCAACCGCAAGGCCGAATGGGCCCGGCGCATGGTGCGAGAGAACGTGCTCACCACTGACGATCTGATCTGGCCGCTGTTTCTGATCGACGGCAACAACGAGCGCGAGCAGGTCGCCTCGATGCCCGGCGTCGAGCGCCTCAGTGTCGATCAGGCCGTGCGCGAGGCCGAGCGCGCGATGAAGCTCACCATCCCCTGCATCGCGCTGTTTCCCTACACCGAGCCGTCCTTGCGCGACGAGGAAGGCTCGGAGGCGACCAACCCGAATAACCTGGTCTGCCAGGCCGTGCGCGCGATCAAGAAGGAGTTTCCGGAGATCGGCGTCCTCTGCGACGTCGCGCTCGATCCCTTCACCAGCCACGGACATGACGGCCTGATCTCAGATGGCAAGATCTTGAACGACGAGACGGTCGCCGTGCTGGTGCGCCAGGCGCTGGTGCAGGCCGAAGCCGGCTGCGACATCATCGCGCCTTCCGACATGATGGACGGCCGCGTTGCCGCGATCCGCGAGGCGCTGGATCGTTCCGGCCTGCTCGACGTGCAGATCATGGCCTATGCCGCCAAATACGCCTCCGCCTTCTACGGCCCGTTCCGCGATGCCATCGGCTCGGCCAAGACGCTCACCGGCGACAAGCGCACCTATCAGATGGACAGCGCCAACACCGACGAGGCGCTGCGCGAGGTCGAGCTCGATATCGCCGAGGGCGCCGACATGGTGATGGTGAAGCCGGGCATGCCTTATCTGGACGTGGTCCGCCGCGTGAAGGACACCTTTGCGATGCCGACCTTCGCCTATCAGGTGTCGGGCGAATACGCGATGATCGCGGCTGCGGCCAACAATGGCTGGCTCGACGGCGAGCGCGCGATGATGGAGAGCCTGCTGGCATTCAAGCGCGCCGGCGCCGACGGGGTACTCAGCTACTTTGCGCCGAAAGCGGCGGAGAAGCTGCGGACGCAAGGGTAAGCTGGCGTAACTCGGTGTCGTCCCTGCGAACGCAGGGACCTATACCGCCTGATAGATCGGTGACGCACGGCCGTCGCGAAGCGCAAACTGCAAGTCTTCGCCAAACTCCTCCCTGTGGTTGTGGATCCCCGCTTTCGCGGGGATGACACCGAGGGTGTGGCGATACATCGGCGCCCCACCGACAGCCCTGCCCTGTCCCGCCCCCGAATCGCCGGAATATTTCGGCTTGTTAATGTCCGTGCGCCCTTGGCATGGAGATGGCCTGTTCCCATGTCCTGCCTCGAGGGTTTTCTCTCTGTTTCCTCTTGGGAGGACGGACGATGTCGTACGACTCGGGCAATTCAGGTGCCTGGCGCAATGATGGCGGGGTGCAACCGCACGCCTACGACCCCGATCTGCACCCGGAACTGTTCCGCGGCGTTGCGACGCGGCGCGCGTTCGCCTTCCTGATCGACATGGTCGTGATCGCGGTGCCGGTGATCCTCGGCTATATCTTCATCGCATTGTTCGGCGTGGTTACGCTCGGCATCGGCTGGGCGCTGTTCTGGCTGGCCTGGCCGGCCTCCGTCATCTGGGCCATCGTCTATTACGGCGCCTGCATCGGCGGTCCTTCCTCGGCCACGATCGGCATGCGCGTGATGGACCTGGAGCTGCGCACCTGGTACGGCGCACCCGGCTATTTCGTGCTCGGCGCCACTCATGCCGTGCTGTTCTGGGTGACGGTATCGTTCCTGTCGCCTTTCGTGGTGCTGGTCGGCCTGTTCAACGGCCGCCGGCGCCTGCTGCACGATTTCGTGCTGGGAACGGTCGTGATCAACAATTCGGTCCGCGCGCCGGTCTCGGAGGCGGCAAGGACCTGGTGAGCCAAGGACTTGGTAAGCCAGGGACTTGGTGAGCAACTGCCTACTAACCAGGACCCGCTAAGCTGATTGCCGATCTGACCTGCCGAGTAGACCGATTGACCGGGAGCTTCCGTAGCGCGATGCTGATACTCACTTCGGAGGCCCACGACGTCCCTTGACCCAGCACTCGCGCGACACCCCCCAATTTTACCTCACGGCGCCCTCGCCCTGCCCGTATCTGCCGGGCCGGCATGAGCGCAAGGTGTTCACGCATCTGGTCGGCGACCGCGCCGGCGACCTCAACGACCTCCTGACCCATGGCGGCTTCCGCCGCAGCCAGTCGATCGCCTACCGGCCGGCCTGCGACCAGTGCCGCGCCTGCGTCTCGGTCCGCGTCGTCGCCAACGAGTTCCGGCCCTCTCGCAATTTCCGCAAGGTGATCGCGCGCAATGCCGATATCATCGGCGAGCAGCGCAGCGCGGTGCCGACCTCCGAGCAATATTCGGTGTTCCGCGCCTATCTCGATGCCCGCCACCGCCACGGCGGCATGGCCGACATGACCGTGCTCGACTACGCCATGATGGTCGAGGACAGCCATGTTGAGACCCGCATCATCGAATACCGCAAGCGCGGCCCCGACAGCGGCCTCACCGGCCGCGGCGAGGAGCTGATCGCGGTGGCGCTCACCGACGTGCTCAGTGACGGCCTGTCGATGGTCTATTCGTTCTTCGAGCCGAGCCAGGTCAGCCGCTCGATGGGCACCTTCATGATCCTCGACCACATCGCGCGCGCCCGCCGCCAAGGGTTGCCTTACGTCTATCTCGGATACTGGATCGAGGGCTCCAAGAAGATGGACTACAAGGCCCGCTTCCTGCCGCAGCAGCGCCTCGCCCCCTCGGGCTGGCTGCGCATCGACGCGCAAGGCGACGTCGCGTCCGAGCCGCAGGATTGAGGTCCGACTTCGCGGCTTTCAGGGGGCCGCAGCTTCGGCCACTTCCGATGTCGCGAACTTTGCAGCCCCCTCCTCACCGAGGATGAATTTGAGCGCCGCAAGTCCGGGCAGGAAGAAGTAGCCTCCCCCGAGCGTCGTCGCGAAGTTCGAAAGGGAGACCTCTCCACCGCTCGGCAGGCCAGGCAAGGACAAGGCCTTCGGGAAGGTCCGTGGGTCGGACGACCCGACGAGCGGATCGTCGGCGTGAAGGTTAACGAAACTCGGATTCCGCGCCCAACGCTGCTGGACGAACTCGAACTGCCGCTCGAGATCCGCATTGCAGGCGATGAAGAAGATGCCCTTGCGCGTCTCGCCGTTACTATCCTCGCGATACGGCCGGCCGCGACGAAGCAGCCTGTGCAGCTTGGTCGACTTGATGCTCGATTTGACGTCGACACCAAGCGTATCCCGCGGATTCGTCCGTCGAATGTGAGCCCCCTTCGGGCATATGAAGCCGTTGGCGTCGTCGACACGATAGCGGAACGCGTCAAGTTCCGAATCCGTTTTTGGGGTGCTCGGATCGTATTTCCACGCGAGCGGCCAGCCATTGTCCTGGCGTCCCATCAGCTTATTGCAGATGTGCTGACCGTTCACCTCCCGAAAACGATCGAACGCCGCCACGTCCTGCTCGATCTGGCGCACGGCAAGGTAGCTTCCGTTCAGGGCAAAATGGCCGCCGGGATGTTTGGCGAGGCCTGAGGCCCCCCACCCCTTAACGTCCGGGCAATAAGTGAGCTCATCATATTCGTTACGATATCCAAGGATGAACTCTCCAGGCTGGACGACGCGGTCGTTATAAAGCGCATCGGGCTCCTTCTTGTCTTTCTCTGACGGGCGCAGTCGGACACCGTCGTCTTGCTTCAATCCCATGATGACGGGCTGTGCCAGGCCGTCGCGAAACCCGAACGCCTCGCGCAATTTCTCTACTTTGTCGCCTTCCAGTTTTCGAAATGAGCAAGGATCGTTATCAATCTGGATGGCGCTGAATATCGTCTCGTCCGGGCGCGAAATGATCGGCCCGACGCCTCTCTCCGTCCATTCGGCAATCAGGACATGTACGGCATCGCCGCTGTCGCCATCAACGTCCGACCAGCGCCATGCGCGGGGATTGTCCCTCAGCAGCAACGCGCGCGCATCGCTGCCCATGCCACTGCGGAAAGGCGTCGGGAATGGATAAAGGGTGTCCTCCACGCATCCGAGCTTTGTTAGTCCGGAAAAACTGAACGCAATCGCGGCAGCCTTCGCGATTGGATGTGTTCTCGATTTCCCGACCTCCTTTGCGTTGGCAATGACGCCGCTCTCTACGAATTTTGCGAGCCACGCCCGGGCCGCCGCCTCCTGCCCGTCCCTGATCGTCAGCAGCCAGAACCGACTGTCTTGCAGCCAGCCGTAGCCACTCCTCAGCATTCCCTGGATGTCATCGAAATGATGCGCGAGATGCGCTGCCGGCGCTTTCATGATTCGATGGCCCTCATGATCAGGTCGTCGTTGGTGTCATTGCGTTCGCCAAACAGAGCGTCGCGCAGTCGGGTCGCGAGGTTGATCTGGTCGACCGACTCCTTGCGGGCGTCGAAGCGGAACATGTGCGGAAGCATGCTGTCGCGCGCATATGATTTGAACTGCAGCTCGCACTTCACGCCCCGGAACACGATGAATCGCGTTGGCGGGAAGCTGCGCGCATGGATGATGGCGGGCTGGCCGATCGCTGCCGAACCACGGGGCTTCAACGTGGTCCACCGCCAGGCGAGGTTGGTCCCGATCGTGGCGCCATTGATGAAATCGTCGAGATAGCCGCCGAAACTGCCATCGTAGTTCGAGCAGAACAGGTAGCGGCGCCCGTCCTCGATGATGTGCCAATGGCCGAAATGAATGCCCGGCGCACTACCCAGCCGGCTCTCGGTGAAGATCACACGTCCAAACAGCGTCACAATGCGCAGCGACACCCGGATCCACCAGGCACTCCAGCCGTTCGGACTGCGGAGATCCGTCAGGCTGACCATATGGGCGGTTTCGCACACCACCAGCCCTTCGCTGTTGTCGATCGATGGATCGACCTGTTGGGCGCGCAGCACAGGCTCTTCATAAGGTTGGAAGAACCAGTTGCCGACTTTCGCGAGATCCTGATTGATCCGGGACAGCAGGCCGACCGCGCAGGTCAACACGACGATCGCAAGAATGATGAAGGCGATGATCTGCCATCCGAGGAATTTGGCAGTCAACGCTTGGTAAGCCTGCACGATCGTCCAGGGCCAGAAGATGAAGGCGAGCGCGAGCGCGATGAGAGCACAAGCGATCGGCACGCTGAGCAACAGGCCGATCCGATAGGTAAGCCATGACGACCAAGTCTCCGCCGGCCGGTCGAGCTCGCGCCCGACGCTCTCCAGCCAGCGTCGCCATGTCCTGGAAAGGGCTGGCAGAGCGATCAGGAACAGCCATACCAAGAACCCGAGCCCGAGCAGCGCAAGTACGCTGCGGATACTGACGCCAAGCACCCAGCAACTGGCCACTGAAATGAAGGCCACAACGTCCGTCACGCCGGAATAAGGCGGCCCAAACAACCACGTGTAGATCCCAAGCGCACCGCGCGGCACTGCGCCGACCAGCCACACTGCGGTCAGCCACAACACGAACAGCGTCAGCACGTAGCCGATTTTTGCGGAGATGCTTGCGCCTTTGCCGCGCCAGTACGACCGCGGCGCCGGATCCAGTGCCCAGCGGAAACGAGGATTCTGAAATGCCCGTTGGGCGAGCGCCAGCGCGAACGCAGAGCGATCATCGCCATACAGCATGGCTTGCTTCATGGCCCGCGCCTCGTCTCGCGTCCATTCAAGCAGCTCCTGCTCCTTCTCGATCTGCCGGGCCGTTCGGTCACGGGCGCCGATGAAGCCGCCATCAGCGATGCTGAGATGCTTCATCAACATCTTGTGGAGCTTGTCGTTGCGTTCGCTGCGCAGCGCTGTGGCATCGCCCGGCCAGAAGGAGCTGTACAGCGACCACATCGCCTCGCTCCAATGGTAGACGAGCCGGTAGATCATATCGTAGGGATCGATCCCCTCTTCGATCGCGAGCTCGAGCATCAACCACGGCCTCTTGTCGCTTGCGTCGGCCCTCGCCGGCAGCAACGCGAGGGAGGCGAACTGGACCACCTCGACGTCTCGGAACAGAGAGTACAGCCCGTTGGAAACGGGGCTGCCTTCCGAAAGATCGGTCGTGCCGTTCCAGCCCGGCACTACGATGCAGATCATCTGCTGGCGGACCATCTTGAGCATGCCCGTCCTCCTCCCGCCCGCTAGATGAAACTCACGCGCATTCGCGACATCAGCGGTCCGTCATAGGTGATGGGCTTGCCCTCACCCCGCGCCAGCTGCAGCTCGGGCAGGATCAACAGGCCGATCAGCGCGCTGGTCAGGATCTCGACCGCGTAAACCATGGCCGGACACTGACGCGTGCCATATCCGAACATCAGCCAGCGCAGATCTTGGTTCGCGCCCCAGTTGCGCGCCGGAGAAAATCGGCTGATGTCTTTGTCTATCGCGGTATCGAACATTGCGGCGATCCCCCAGATCGCCATCTTTCCGCCGGCGGGGCACTTGGCATTGTGCCGCGCACCCGTCTCGAATTCCGTGTCGCGCGGCACATCGCGCGCGAGCAGCGGAAAAATCGGGCGGAAACGCAAAAGTTCGAGGACATGATCTTGCACCAGCTTGCGGAAGGCCTTGTCCTCCCAAATCTGGTTCGAACCCGTTTTCAGGAGCTGCTGCGCCTGCTCGCGCAATGCCTTATGAACATCGGGACGCCCCAGCAGCTCTTGCACGGCGAGCGCCCCCGACTGCACGGTGACCGGATGCGATATCCAGGCGAGGCCGACCGCGTTCCGCTTGATGACATTAAACGGACAGGACGTCCCCCATGCGAGCTGAATGTCGTTGCCCACGCCGGCGATACGCGATCTCAGTGCGTCAGCGTTGAGTTCAGCCCTGCGCTGCACCCTCAGCGTCGCCGAGCTGCCAGCCAGGAGTTGCCCCGCCACATAGCGGATCTCGAGGAGATATTGCCGCTGCAGCCCGGGATCATCGAGGCTTCCGGTCGCGCCCGCTGCCACCCTGTTGGTCGCCTCCCCGAACAAGGGATGCATAGCTCGAAACACGATCCACATCAGGTAATCCTCGATGAGATCGAACGATTTGTTCTTGCCGATCGGCCGGAGCTTCTCAACGTAGTCTCGGGCCGCAAGATCGGCCGCGGCGGGCAATGTCGTGTCCAGGACAGCCAACCGACCATCCAGCAGAAGCCTGTCCGCCTTGTATGTGGCGTCGGGATCCATGCCGATCAGATAGTCCCCAGCCGACAGGTTCGCCGCGTGCGCGGTGTTGGAGAAACTGTTCGGCCTGGTCAGCACCTTTTTGACAGCGTCGGCCCGGGCCGCCACGCCTAACCAGCCGCCGACGAACGGCCAATGCCGAAGCACCGCACCGACCGCGCGCAAAGCGCCCGGATGGCGATTGGCCCAACAGAAGATCGCGTAGGTGAGGCGGCGTAGCCCCGGCGGCATTGCATCAGGAGTGCCAGCTGAAAGTTTCATGCTGCATGCCCATCCTTGCGCCAATCTGCGAGGGCCGCGGCGGCCCGTGTTTGATAGTGAGGCATGCCCAGACGCTCCGCGGCCTCCGCGACTCGCCTGAAATGCGCTTCGGCGCCGGCCGTATCGCCGGCATGCCGCAAGGTCTCCGCAAGCTCGTACAGAGCTTCGGTCTGGTGGCCGTATTCCTCGGCGGCCTGCTCGACGGCCTTGCGGCCGGTGGCAATCGCATCGTCCAACCGACCGAGCTTGCGATAGGCGACCCCGAGGCTCACGCGCATGAACGTTCTGCCGTAGCGACCGGCCGCCTCGTAGATCCGATCGGCGAACCCCTTCTCCAGCATCGTCACCGCTTCGGCGGCCTTGCCGTTGTGCGCCAGCGCGCTGCCCAGAACGCCGGTGCAGACCGAAAGCATGGTCAGGACGTTGTGCGTCATGCATTGCTGCACGCCCGTGCGCATCACGGACTCGGCCCGATCGAGCTCCCCGCTCTCGATCCAGATCTGCGACTGCACGGTATCGATCAGCAGACGGGAATAGGGATGATTGATGTTCGACAGGATCTCGTAGGCCTTGGCGCAGAATGCGTGGGCGGTGGCGCTATCCCCCAGCCGCCAGAGCGTGCTGGCATGAAACGCATACAGATTGACGATGGGAATAGCGGCCCATCCGGGCTGGACGACATGCCCTGACAGCTCCGGTCCGTAGTCGGAGAGCAGAACCCGGCCTTCCACGGCGGCCTCGGCATATCGACCGAGAGCATGGAGGTTCATCAGGCGGGTCTGGTGCGCCGCCATCATCATGTAACGGCGCTGCGCCAGGCGAGCCGCATCGAGCCCCTGTGAGGCATACCGCAGACCTTGCTCGAAGCGTCCGCGCATCCAAAGGAACACCGCCGTCTCGGTCGACACTGCCGCCCGCGCGCGCTGATCGTTCAGTTGCACAGCGATAGCTTCCGCGCGCTCCATATTGCTGAAGATGTCGTCGATCTGGCCGAGAGCCAGCATCGCTCCGATCGCCTCCAGCCGAAGTGCGAGCTCGAGGGTCTGCGCAATCGAGGCGTCATCGACACGGCGGGCCGCCTGAAGACCTCTGTCGAACAGTTGAAGGGCTTCCTGATTGGCCGAGCGCGAGATGGCACGCGCCATCGACTTGACCGTGAATCTCGCCGCCTGCTCCCATTCCTCCCCTTTGAAGGCATGGTGCGCCAGCGCCGGCGCAACATCCGCTTCGCTTGCCCCCGGCTGCGCATGCAGCGCCAGGAAGGCCTGTCGATGCAGCGCCTTGAGTCGCGCGCGCGTGAGGGCGCCGAGCACGACATCGCGCACCAATGCGTGGCGAAACGCGAACACATGCTGCTCGAGCTGCCCGCGCGCCTGATCCGGCCCGGCGAGCAATCCGGATGCAACGCACAGACCCAGCAATTCTTCGGCACGCCCAAGATCGACGGCCTGCATCGCCGCGATCAGTTCGCGCGTGATGGGATCGCCAAGGATCGCAGCGGCCTCGAGCGCGGACTTGGCAGCTTCGGGCAGGCGGTCGACGCGCGCGCTGATCACCGCGGCGATGGAGCCCGGCACACGCAGATCCCCCGGCGGCCTCTGCAGGCGGTACGCACCCGGCGTTCCCTCGAGCGAACCGTCGTCGATCAGCGTAATGACCAACTGCTCCAGAAAGAAGGGATTGCCGTCGGCGCGTCCGACCAATTCGTTCATGACGCCGAGCACGGATAGATCATCGCCCAGCAAAGCGCGCGCAAGCCTGAGCATTTCGCCGTCGCGCAGAGGCTCGATCACCCGCTCTGCAAACCAAGGCGCCTGCCGCCACTGATGGTCGAAATCGGGGCGATAGCTGACACAAACGAGGATCGGCAGTCCCTGGAGCTTTGGAAGCAGAGCCTCGAACAACCGCCGGCTCTCGCGATCGGCCAGGAACACGTCCTCGAGCACGAGCACGAACGGGCCCGCCTCGGTACGTCTGCGCACGAGCCACAGCAATGCGTCGCCTATTCGGCGCCGCCGCTGCGCCGGGTTCAGCTCCAGCCAAGCCTGGTCCGGCGCTGCCAGCCCCAAGAGGTCATTGACCGCGGCGAGATGGGCGGCGCCCTCGGCGGGCCATTTGGCAGCCAGGGTCTGCTTGACGGATTCCGCGTCTGTCCCGCTCGTTTGCGGCAGGTCGGCAAGGCTCGCGATCAGGTCCGCGGCGGTGCTGTAGGCGCGAGCGCTCGCATAACCTCTCGCCTGCGCAACGCAGACCTGCATGCCGCGGCTTGCGAGCGCGGCGATCCAGTCGGCGATCAAGCGGGATTTGCCGATCCCGGCATCGCCGCACAGCCCGATCGTTCGCATCGCGCCGGAGCGAGCGATATCGACGTCCCCGGCCAGGATCCGCAACACCTCCTCGCGGCCGATCAGAGGCGCCCAGCGCTCCTTGCGCGTCAGCGGCGCCGCTGCCGAACTTTCGGTGGCGACTATGACCTCATGGAGTTCGACCGGATCATCCAGCCCTCGGACCGACCGCGTCCCCACCGGCCGCGTGTCGATCTGTTGCGCGACAAGGCGCTGGGTTGCGGCGCTGATCAGAATGCCGCCGGGCGGAGCCATCTTTTCGAGCCGCGATGCAAGGTGAATGGTCTTGCCGTCCGCACCGTAGTGCGACCAACCATATTGGCCGACGACACCGACCAGGACCTCGCCCGAATTGATGCCGACGCGCAGCATCGGGCTGGCCACGCCCTGAACCTCGTGGCCGGGAATGCTTGCTCTCTGCATCTTGAGAGCGGCAAGGCACGCCCGCAGGGCGTGATCCTCCTGGGCCACGGGCGCGCCGAACAAGGCGACGAGCCCATCGCCCAGCAACTGGCTGACCGTACCGCCATAGGTCCCGACCGCCTCGGCCAAGTGGTTCAGCGCCCTGCCGAGATAGTTGCGGGATTCCTCGGGGTCGGAGTGCTGGAGCAGTGATGTCGAGTCGCAGACGTCGACGAACAGAACGCTGACCTGCTTGTTTTCGGTCAGCATCTGTGACCAAACCGCGACATGATCATGCAGCGGAATGACCCGCGCCGCGCCGTCAGCTGCGCTGGCAGGCGACGGAGCGGACAGCTGCTCCACGGCGCGATCGAGGCGCGCGCCGCATTGAGAGCAGAAGCGATGCTCGCGAGTAATTCGGGCTGAACACGCAGGACACTTGGTCACGGCAGCACACGCTCATCAATGACTTCAACACAGCAATCAACGCATCCTGGCCTGATCATCGTCCCCTCCCCGGACGTGAACACGCGCAGTCAAATCACTTCAGCAAACCAATGGCCTCACCACTGGCTCCATGCGCCGACCTAGACGCTCAACCTTTAAACGTATCCGGAGAAAATGCGATCGGCGCACTTACTCCGGCACGGGACCGCCGATTATCCCGCGGGGAGAAAAATCAAACCTGAAAAATACAGGGTCATAACAGGGCCTATTTGCAATGTGCGGCCTATCAGCAATTGAAGGTAGTATACCCTCTTCACACCAATTGAAAAGCGCTAGTTCGTCGGCTCACGACGAAAGCCCCCGGTCACCGAGCGGCACGGATTTCCGAAGGGCTGATCAGAGTTCGCGCGAAACGTGCATGGCCGGGCTGTAAGGTCAACGCGGCCGCCCTGCGCTCATCCAAACAATATGTCGAACAACAGCTTCAAGTTCAGGATCACAATCACGCTTGCGACGATCCACGCGATCGCCGCGACGGATCTCGGTATCGCGAACTTGCCCATCTTGCGACGGTCGGAGACGAAGCGGACCAGCGGGATGACGGCGAAGGGCAACTGCATCGACAGCACGACCTGGCTGAACACCAGCAAATCCGCCGTGCCGCGCTCGCCATAGATTGCGGTGACGACGATCACGGGAATGATGGCGATGCCACGCGTGAGCAGGCGACGCGCCCAGCTCGGCAGGCGCAGGTCGAGAAACCCTTCCATCACGATCTGGCCGGCGAGCGTCGCGGTCACCGTCGAGTTCAGGCCGGAGGCGAGCAGCGCCACCGCGAACAGCGTCGAGGCGATGCCGAGCCCCAGCAGCGGCGACAACAGCTCGAACGCCTGGCCGATCTCGGCGACATCCGAATGGCCGCTCTTGTGGAATGTCGCCGCGGCGACGACGAGGATGGCGGCATTGATGAACAGCGCCAGCATCAGCGCGATGGTCGAATCCGTCGTTGCCCATTTGATCGCTTCGCGCCGGCCCGTATCGTTGCGCGCATAGGCGCGCGTCTGCACGATCGAGGAATGCAGATAGAGATTGTGCGGCATTACCGTCGCGCCGATGATTCCGATCGCGATGTAGAGCATTTCGGGGTTGGTGAAGATCTCGGCCTTGGGCATGAAGCCCTGCAGGACCGCCGCCAGCGGCGGCGCGGCGGCGGCGATCTGGACCGCGAAACAAACCGCGATCACCGCAAGCAGCGCGATGACGAAGGCTTCGAGGAAGCGGAAGCCGCGGTTCATCAGCAATAGCAGCAGGAAGGCATCGAGCGCTGCGAGCAGCGCGCCGCCGATCAGGGGAATGCCGAACAGGAGCTTGAGCGCGATGGCAGTCCCGATGACCTCGGCGAGATCGCAGGCGATGATCGCTGCCTCACAAGCCAGCCAGAGCAGGAAGTTCACCGCCGGCGAATAGGTGGCGCGGCACGCCTGTGCGAGGTCGCGGTCGGTGACGATGCCGAGCCGCGCCGCCAGCGACTGCAGCAGGATCGCCATCAAATTCGAGAGCAGGATGACGGAGAGCAGCGTGTAGCCGAACTTCGAGCCGCCGGCGAGGTCGGTCGCCCAATTGCCGGGGTCCATGTAGCCGACCGAGACGAGATAGCCCGGGCCGACGAAGGCGAGCAGCCGCCGCCACCAGCGGCCCGCGGCCGGGATGGCGACCGTGGCATTGACCTCAGCGAGGCTCTTGGTGGCGGGCGCATCAGCGCGCCAGCCGGCGGCGGTGTCGGGGGTCAAATCGGGCGATCGGGCATCCATGCCGGCAGAATACCCGAGTTCATTCTTATTGCAACTCATTTGCAACTGCATCTAGCGGCATGCGTTCCCGTCCCGGCCGCTGTTGGTCGCCCTGTCGGAAAGCGGGTGGGTTTGGGGACCGCAAGAGCCGAATACTGGCGCCAAATCGACTTTGCAGGAAATGAGCCATGTCAACGCCTCCTCGTCTGCCCGACACCTTTGGCCGGCTCGCCTGGTCCAATCTCGCAGCGCAGTCGGCCGAGCAGATCGCCTTGGCGGCAGCCCCCATCGTCGCCGTGCTCACGCTCGGCGTCGCGGAAGGCCGGACCGGCCTGTTGCAGACCGCGCTGACCCTGCCCTTCGTGCTGTTCGCAATTCCTGCCGGCCTGCTCGCCGACCGCATCTCGCGCCGCTCGCTGATGGCGGGGGCCGAGGCGCTGCGGGCTGCGGCGCTCGGGACAATCGTGCTGCTGCTTGCGCTCGGCGCGCTCAATCTGCCGCTGCTGGCGCTGCTCGGCTTCACTGCTGTGTGCGGCACGGTCGTCTACAGCGTGGCCGCGCCGGCGCTGGTGCCCTCGCTCGTGAGCGCGGAGCTATTGCCGGCGGCAAATGCGCGGATCGAGCTTGCGCGCACCATCGCCTTTGCCAGCGGCCCCGCGCTCGGCGGCGCGCTGGTCGGCTGGTGGGGCGCGAGCCCGGCCTTCGGTTTCGCCGCAGCGCTCTCGGCCATCGCCGTCGTGCTGCTCTCCGGCATCTACGAGCCCGTGCGTGCCCCCGCGCCGCGCCGCCACCCGCTCCAGGAGATCCGCGAAGGCGCAGCCTTCGTGTTTCACCATCCGCTGCTACGGCCGGTGTTCATCACCCAGTTCATCTTCAACACCGGCTGGTTCCTGCAGATTGCCGTGTTCGTGCCCTACGCCGTGCGCCATCTCGGCCTGACTGCCGCGGGCGTCGGCACGGTGCTGACCATGTACGGCATCGGCATGGTGATTGGCGCGTTGTTCGCAACCCGCGTGATGCGGCGCATCAGCTTCGGCACCGTGGTCGGTCTCGGCCCCATCACCGGCTTCATTGCCGCGGTGGTGATGGCGCTGACGGTGCCGGCCCCCTCGCCGTGGCTTGCCGCCTTGAGTTTCTTCCTGCTCGGCGTCGGCCCGATCCTCTGGGTGATCTCGACCACGACGCTGCGCCAGTCGGTAACGCCGCCGCGCCTCTTGGGACGCGTCTCCGCCATCAACATCATGAGCTACGGCGCCCGCCCGCTCGGCTCGGCCCTCGGTGCAATCGTCGGCGGGTTCTGGAGCGCGGAAGCGTGCCTCTATCTGGCGGCCGCCGTGTTCGGCCTGCAGGCGCTGGTGATCTGGCTATCACCGGCCGTGGCGCTCGACCGGCAGCCGGAGATGGTGGGGGATGAAGCGGCGGTGCGGTGCTAGCCACAACCGTCATTGCGAGGAGCTCGTCGCGACGAAGCAATCCAGGATCTCTCCGCGGAAACGGTCTGGATTGCTTCGCTGCTCGCAATGACGGAACAAGTTGAAACACCCTCTCTAATTCGCCAGATAACGCTCATAACTCCCCGTCACCGGCTCGCTCGCATCGACGTCGGGGTCCAGCGTGTAGAGGTCCTGCGCGCGGCCGATGCCGCGCAGCGCGTAGCGGCCGGTTGAGACCAGATAGCGGCGTCCGGCGGCATCGAGGCCCTTGTAGAATTCGGATGACGCCAGCAATTCGCGATCGACCGAGCGGCTCATCGCGGCGATACGGCTGACCTCGTTGACGGTGGGGCCGACCACCGTGAAGTCGAGCCGGTCATCGCTGCCGATATTGCCGTAGAAAACCTGGCCGACATGCAGGCCGATATAGGCCGACGTCGTCGGACGGCCCTCCGCCGCCCGGCGGGCATTCAGCGCCGCGATGTTCTTGCGGAACAGATGCTCGGCACGGAGCGCAGCACGGCGCGCATCCGCCATGTCCTCGCCCCAGAACATCGCGAGCACGCCGTCGCCGATCAGCTTCAGCACATCGCCGCCGGCGCCGTGGATCGCATCGATCACGGCCTGCGCATAGTCGTTGAGGAACGGAATGATCTCGTCGGGGCCGATGCTCTCGCTGATGGCGGTCGAGCCGCGCAGATCCGAATACCAGAGCACCGCGTTGATGCGCTCGGTGACGCCGCGCGAGATTCGTCCCCGCAGGACCTGCTCGGAGGCGTCGCGGCCGAGATAGACGCGGCCGAGCGTGCGCACGATATCGACCTGCTGCGCCGACTTGATCGCGAGGCCGAGCACCGGCACGAGATCGCGGAGCGCGGCAAGCTCGGCCTCGGTAAAACCGGCATCCCGCCGCGTCGTCCAATAGGAATAGAGGCAGTCCATCTGCCCGAGCGCGCCGGTCTCGCCGAAGCGGTGCACGAAGGCCAGAAAATGCCGATGCCCGTTTTCGGCGAGGTCGCCGATCTGCGAGAAATCCAGCGACGGCGCCTCGGCGAGGTCGATCACCATCTCGTCGTGGCCATGCTCGAGCAAATGATAGAACACCGAGCGGCGCCAGTTCTTGGCCGCGTCGCCCTCCGCCGTCGAGCCGTATTCGATGACGTCGCTCTCGTTGCTCGGCGTGTCGCTCCAGCGGAAAGCGCGGCCCTCATAGATCGGATGCAGCGTGTCGATGACGACGAGGCCGCGCGACAGGTCGAGCCCTTGGGCGCGGCAGCGCTCGCAGAACCCGCGCAGCAGCTCGGGTTCGGGCAGGCCAGTCAGGCCCTGGCTGGCCAACCAGTTCATCAATTCGAGGCGCGAGGATAATTGCATGCGCCATTATGGCGTGCATTCGTGACCAACAAAAGGCCGCGCGGGACCCCGACCAAGGCTCCCGCCCGCAGCAGATCGAATATGCCGCAGGCGCGGTTGACGCACTCTCGCCGCAGGGGGCAAATGCAACCGATGACACAGACCACCAGAAATGCGGGGAAATGAGCCAGCGCCAGCTTCCGATCATCCTGGCGCTCGGCACCACGCAGACGCTGGCCTGGGCCTCGAGCTATTATCTGCCGGCGCTGCTCGCCGATCCCATGGCACGCGACCTCGGCGTCTCCTCCAACTGGATCTTTGGCGCATTCTCGGCGTCGCTGGTGATCTCGGCGATGCTCGGCCCGCGCATCGGGCGGCAGATCGATCTCGTCGGCGGCAGGCAGGTTCTGTCGGCCTCGAACCTGACCATCGCCGCCGGCCTCGTGCTGCTCGGGCTCTCGCAGTCCGTCGTGGTGATGGCGATCGCCTGGCTCGTGCTCGGCATCGGCATGGCGATGGGACTCTACGATGCCGCCTTCGCCGCGCTGGGGCGCATCTACGGCACCGAAGCCCGCAGACCCATCACCGGGATCACGTTGATGGCGGGCTTTGCCTCCACAGTCGGCTGGCCGCTCACCGCCTGGGGTCTTGCCCATATCGGCTGGCGCGACACCTGCTTTGCCTGGGCGGCCGCCAATCTCCTGATCGGCCTGCCCCTTAACGTTTTCATGCTGCCGGCGATCAAGGGCGCCAAGCAGGCGGCGGCCACCGCCGAGAAGCCGCATCTGCCGCTCGACCGCACCATGCTCCTGCTGGCCTTCATTTTCGCGGCGGTCTGGACCGTCACCGGCGCCATGGCCGCGCATTTCCCGCGCATCCTGGAGACGACAGGCGCAACGCCCGCCGAGGCCATCGCGGCCGGCGCCTTGATCGGCCCGGCGCAGGTCGGTGCACGCATGTTGGAGGCCGGCTTTCTCAGCCGCTTCCATCCGCTGTGGTCGACGCGGCTCGCCAGCCTCACCCACCCGATCGGCGCGGTGATCGTGGCGATCTTCGGCGGTGCCGCGGCCAGCGCATTCGCGTTGTTCCACGGCTCGGGCAACGGCATCTTGACGATCGCACGCGGCACCCTGCCGCTGTCGATCTTCGGCCCGAAGGATTTCGGCTACCGTCTCGGCATCATCGGCGCCCCCGCGCGCATGGCGCAGGCAGTGGCGCCGCTGGCCTTCGGCCTGCTCATCGACCTCATGGGCGCCAAGGTGCTGATCGTCTCCTCCGCGCTCAGCCTGTCGGCGCTGGCGGCGTTGTTCCTGATCCGCCCCGCGCCGCGGCCGGATTGACCAGCCCCAAGATTGACCAGACCAAGCCTTTCGCGCACAAGCAGGCCATGAGCGAAGAGACCCCGCCCCGCACCTTCAAAGGCCTGCTGCGTTGGGCAACCACGCCGCCGCAGGCCTGGGGCGTCTACCTGCTCGCCGTCCTGCTGGTCTGGCTGCTGTCGTTCTATGCGGGCACGCTGAAGCCGAAGAAGGCGCCGGAACCGAGCCCACCGGCGGCGAGCGCACCGCGAACCTAAGCCGTCTTGGCCTCGCTGGTCGCGATCCAGATGCCCGCGAACACCGCAACCAGCCCGGCCAGAAGATTTGGCGTGATCGGCTCATGGATCAGCAGCGCCGCCAGCAGCGCGGCGGCGATCGGATTGACCGTCATCGTATTGGCGACCCGCGTCGGCGTCGCCCGAGCCAGCGCCATGACCCAGAGGATGAAGGCGAGCGCGCCGCCACCGACCCCGAGATAGATGCCGGCAATCCACTGCCCCGTCGTAAATTGCTCCAGCGACGCAAAGCTGCCTTTCAGCAGTCCCCCGACCACCAGCACGACGGCACCCGCGCCCATACCGACCGTGAGAAAGCCGAGCGCGCTGGAGCGCACCATCAGGGGCCGCGACAGCACGTTGTCAGAAGGCCATGCAGAACACCGCGCCGGTCATGATCAGCTCGCCGCGCCAGGCTCCCGGCGGGCTTTGCGCGAGTCCCGTGGCCAGCGCCGCCGCCACGCCGAGCACCGCGATGCCGACACCCATCATCTTGCGTGTGGTGAGACGCTCGACGCCGAGCAGTGCGCCGACCACCATGGTGTGCAGCGGCAGTGTTGCCAGAGCGAGGCTGGCCCGTGCCGCGGTCGTGTAGGACACCGCGATGTTGTAGAGAATGAAGAAAAGGCTGAAGAAGCAGATGCCGAGCCCAGCCACGGCCGGCCAGTCCGGCCGCTGCGGCCAGCGCACACCGAGCATCAGGGCGCATGGCAGCAGGCAGAAAAATCCGATGCCCCAGCGCAGGATCGCCAGCAGGATGGGATCGGCGCCGCCGACCAGATAGCGGGTGATCGCCGCAGCAGTCCCGCCGATGCTGCTCGACGCCAGCGCGATCGCGACCCCTGACCATTCGCCCACAATCGCCTCCCCGTTCCGGAGCCTATCGCGGGCCCTAGCACGGGTCTGCTGCCAGCATAATGGGAACAGCTTCGGCAAGAAGCGTCAGTCGTAAAACTCCGGCGCCAGCTTCTGGCCGTCGCGCTGCGCCTTGTCGTGATTGATCCAGAGCTGCGCCTTTTCCTTGGCGAGGATATCGGCGATCTTCTGCATCGAGGCCGTGCTCTGGTCCTTGTCGACGTTCATGCTGGGCACGCGGCGGTTGTCCCAATTATCCCTGAAGTGCACGGCATCGCCCGACAGCACCACGGCGCCGGTCTTCGGCAATTTCACCAGAAGCGACTGGTGCCCGGGCGTGTGGCCGGGCGTCGACAGGAGGGTCACGCTGCCGTCGCCGAAGACATCCTTGTCGCCGCTGAGCAGCTCGACTGGATGGGAGGGCTTGAAGCGCGGCGCGTTGTTGGCGCCGGGCCAGTCATACTCGGCTTTCTGCACGTAGAGCACCGACTGGGGGAACAGCTCGACATTGCCGATATGGTCGGGATGGGTGTGCGAGACGGCCATCGCCTTGATGTCGTCGGGCTTGACGCCGAGCTGCTCGAGCTGCGCTTGTAACGTCTTCGGCCGGCGCCAGGTGACGGCCTTGGGATCGGCGGGTACGAGACCGTTCGGCATCGCGGCGACGGAATCGGCGATGCCGGTGTCCCACAGGAACCAGCCCCTGGCGTGCCTGACGAGATAGCAGGTGTCGACGAAATCCATGGCCTTGCCTTCGTTCAGGCCCGGCGTCCAGCGCGAGATGTCACCGGCGGTCCCCTCCCCGCAATTGAGCACGTAGAGCTTCTCGACCCCGGCCTTGTCCGATTGCGCGTGCGCCGCGGGGCCGCACAGAGCGAGTGCTGCGATGGCGAATGCGAGCGTGATCCTGGGCATTTGTTATCCTCCCCGACAGCCATGCAGGCCGTGACCGAGGATCAACCCCGGCCCGTTCACAGAATTCCCGCAAGGCCTTTCAATGCGGGCAGGTCTCGACCTCGACCGTGACGTGGCTGAGGCCCTTCAATCCGGCGAGCCGCCGCTTGTAGACGGCCGGCTGCTTCGGCTTGTCCGAGACCACCGAGAGCAGCACGGCACAATGGCCGGGGCCGACCTGCCACAGATGCAGATCGGTGACGCGGTCCTCGCCGACCTCCATGCGCGAGCGGATCACCCGCTCCAGCTTCTCGTCGGCGCGCACGTCGAGCAGCACCGCACCGGACGATTTGACGAGGCCGAACGCCCAGCTCGCGATGACGACGCTGCCGATCAGGCCGACCGCGGGATCGGCCCAGACCCATCCCGAATACATGGCGACGGCGAGCGCAGCGATCGCCAGCACCGAGGTCGCGGCATCGGTCATGACATGGACATAGGCCGCGCGAAGATTGTTGTCGTGATGATGGTGATGATGGCCATGGTGGTGGTCCTGGTCATGATCGTCATGCTCATCGTGCGCATGGCCGTGCTCATGCCCATGATGGTGATGATCGTGGCTGTCGCGCAGCAGCCACGCGCTGGCGAGATTGACGCAGAGGCCGAGCGCGGCCACCGCCATCGCCTCGCCATAGACGATCGGCACCGGCGTGATCAGCCGCAGCACGCTCTCATAGGCGATCTCGACCGCGATCAATCCCAGGATGATCGCGCTGGCGAAGGCGGCGAGATCGCCGAACTTGCCGGTGCCGAAGGTGAAATGCGCATTGCCCAGATGCCGGCGCGCGAAGCGGTAGGCGAACGCCGCGATGCCGAGCGCGGCCGCATGGGTGCCCATGTGCCAGCCGTCGGCGAGCAGCGCCATCGAACCGAACAGCGAGCCGGCCACGATCTCGCCGACCATCATGACCAGCGTCAGCACCACCACGAACCAGGTGCGCCGCTCGTTCTCGTCGTGCTTCTCGCCCAGGAAAGCGTGGTCGTGGGTCCATTGTTCGATGGAATGGGAATGCATCGAATTCTCCAGCAGATTCAGGTCTGTCGGGCTGCAGTATAGACGGCGGGCATCACTTTTCTAAGGTCCAATCGTTCCGCGGATTGACAGTGCTTCTTAGTTTCGCTGTAATCTACGCCATGGGGATTTGAGCGATCTCCCCACGAGGCGACAAGCCCAAGCATCGCGTCCCGTTCGGTTCTTGCGAGGACGCATCATGTCTACCTTCACGACCATATCATCTGACAAATTGGCCCGGCTGATCGGCACGGCGAACGCCCCTGTCTTGATCGACGTGCGCACCGAGGAGGATTTTGCCGCCGACCGGCGGCTGATTCCCGGCTCGATCAAGCTCAGCCACGACAATGTGGCGGACTGGGGCGGCGACTTCGCCGGTCGCCGGGCCATTGTCTCGTGCCTGCGCGGAGAGAAGCTCGCACAGGGCACGGCGGCCTGGCTTCGCCAGCTAGGTGTGTCCGCCGAGACGCTCGAAGGCGGCTTCGAGGGCTGGAAGGCGGCCAAGCTGCCGCTGGTCGACACCCGCAAGCTGCCGCCACGCGATGCCAAGGGGCGCACCGTCTGGGTGACGCGGGCCCGGCCCAAGGTCGACCGCATCGCCTGCCCCTGGCTGATCCGCCGCTTCGTCGATCCCAACGCGGTGTTCCTGTACGTGGCGCCGTCCGAGGTCGTCGCCGTCGGCGAACGCTTTGGCGCCGCCCCCTTCGACATCGAGAACGTGTTCTGGAGCCACCGCGGCGACCTCTGTACCTTCGATGTGATGATCGAGGAGTTCGGCATCGCCACACCGCCCCTGCTGCGGCTGGCCACGCTGGTGCGCGGCGCCGACACCGCGCGCCCCGACCTCGCTCCGGAGGCGCCCGGCCTGCTCGCGGCCTCGCTCGGGCTGTCGCGCATGTATGACGACGACCTCGAACAGCTCGAGGCCGGCATGGTGCTATATGATGCCTTCTACCGCTGGTGCCGCGACGCGACAGCCGAGACCCACAACTGGCCGACCAACAAGGTGAAGGCGTAATGGATATACGTGCCAACCAAGCAGGAGCTGATGCCGGTCACGGCATCAGCTTCGGCGAAGCCTTCCGCGTCTGGCTCCGCGTCGCCGCCTTGAGTTTCGGCGGGCCCGCCGGCCAGATCGCGGTGATGCACCGCATCCTGGTCGATGAGAAGAAATGGATCTCCGAAGGCCGTTTCCTACATGCGCTGAACTATTGCATGCTGCTGCCGGGACCGGAGGCGCAGCAGCTCGCGACCTATGTCGGCTGGCTGATGCATCGCACCGCCGGCGGGCTGATGGCGGGCGGGCTGTTCATCCTGCCCGGCATCATCGCCATCATGGGCCTCAGCTATATCTACGCCGCCTATGGCAACGTCAGCCTCATTGAGGCGCTGTTCTTCGGCCTCAAGGCCGCGGTGCTCGCCATCGTGGTCGAGGCCGTGGTCCGCGTCGGCAAGCGCGCGCTGAAGAACCGCATCATGATCGCGCTCGCAGCCGCGGCCTTCGTCGCCATCTTCTTCTTCGCGGTGCCGTTCCCGATCATCATCATCGCCGCCGGCATCATCGGCTATGCCGGCGCGCGCAGCGGCCGGCCGGAATTCGCACCGGGCGGTCACGGCCATGGCGGCAGCGACGCCGCGATCGACAGCATGCTCGGCGAAACGGCGCCAGAACACGTGCGGCCGAACACGGCGCGCACCATCCGCGTCGGCGCGTTGTGGCTGGCTCTTTGGCTCGTTCCCGTGATCGTCCTGCTGCTCGCTCTCGGGCAAGGCAACGTCTTCAGCCAGATCGCGCTGTTCTTCTCGAAAATGTCGCTCGTCACCTTCGGCGGCGCCTATGCGGTGCTGGCCTATGTCGCCCAACAGGCGGTCGAGCATTATCACTGGCTGAAGCCGCACGAGATGCTCGACGGCCTCGGCATGGCCGAGACCACGCCGGGCCCGCTGATCATGGTGCTGCAGTTCGTGGGTTTCATGGCGGCCTATCGCGATCCGGGCGGGCTGTCGCCGATGCTGGCGGCCACGCTCGGCGGACTGCTCGCAACCTGGGTGACCTTCACGCCCTGCTTCCTCTGGATCTTCGTCGGCGCGCCCTATATCGAGCGCCTGCGCGGCAACACAGGGCTCGCCGGCGCGCTCAGTGCAATCACCGCCGCCGTCGTCGGCGTCATCCTGAATCTGTCGATCTGGTTCGCGCTCCATACGCTGTTCCGCGAGACCGTGCCGGTGCGCGTGTTTCCACTGAACTTCGATATGCCGGTGCTGAGAAGCGTCGATGTGCCGGCGCTGCTGCTGGCGATCGCGGCGGCAACCGCGATCTTCCGCTTCAAGCTCGGCATGCTGACGGTGCTCGCGGGCAGCTGCGCGGCGGGCGTGGCGCTGAGGTTGGCGGGGGTGATCTAAGGTGGCCATGTCGTCGCGTTCGGCTTGCTGTCGGCAGGCGGACGTCGAAGCCGACAGGGCTGCGTGGCAGCTTGGGCCAACAGGCGACGTAGCGGCCGCAATCCCGGCCGTTGCTACTACTGATGTAACTTGGACAAGGGAACTCTCGACGACGGGAGAGATGGTCGAGGTCATCAACTTGCGACCGGCCGCGGATCCAGTAATGTGCTCTTAATGGACCACGCAACTCCAAATCTTCCCTCGCGGAATTTCGCCATAACTGCGAACTTCTATGGCGCACTCGGCTTCACGGTGGGCTGGCGGGATGAGGGATGGATGATCCTCAAGCGCAACGGAGTTGTTCTTGAGTTTTTCCCGGATCCCAATATTGACCCAGCGAGTACCGGCTTTAGCTGCTGCCTTCGATTGGATGACTTAGACGCATTTTATACGACCTGTCTTGCGGTTGGCGTCCCTCAGACCAATTTGGGTGCACCCCGCCTGCATCCACCAACGGCTGCGGACAGTGGTCTACGGATCGCAGCGCTGATTGATCCCGACGGCACCTTGCTCCGCCTTATCCAAAACCCGAAGTGACTTTCCTTCTCGTCCGGGCAATCGGTTCTGCTAACTGTGGCTGATGCCGCAGGCGTAAAGAGCTCAACACTTCGGAAACAGTACTGCAACGGGTCTCAAGCGGTCGTCGAGCCTGCGCCAGCCCAGCGTCCGGTTATCCGCAACAGCGGACGTGGCAATGGGCCCCTCGGTCTTCGGCTAGGGGCCAACAGCGGTCATCGTAGCGGCTTGACTGCGAAAAGAATGTGGCGGCTATTAACAGCGGCGGTCTCCTCGTTTTCATCGATGGAAACAGTCGATGCCGATCGAACGTGTGAAGACACTTGTCGTGGGCGGTGGCCAAGCCGGGCTGGCGATGAGCCACATGCTGACGAAACTCGACTGCCCTCATCTCGTGCTTGAGCGCAGCCGGATCGCCGAGCGCTGGCGAACGGAACGGTGGGACGGCCTGCGTTTTCAATTTCCGAACTGGTCCGTGCAACTGCCGGACTTTCCGTTCGCTCACACAGATCCCGACGGTTTCGCAACCAGTAGCGAGATTGTTGAGTTCATCTCGGCGTATGCTGACTTTATCGCAGCCCCAATTCGCTGCGGAGTGTCCGTTGATGCGCTCCATAGAAATCAAAGGGGGACCGGCTTCGTTGCCGAGACGTCGGACGGCCCGATTGAAGCTGATAATGTTGTTGTGGCCACCGGCCCCTATCAGCGACCTCTTATCCCATCTTTGTTGCAGGAAGAGGCTGACGTTTTTCAGCTGCATGCGAGCCAATACAGAAGCCCCGACCAACTTCCGTCGGGCGCGGTGCTGGTGGTTGGCTCCGGCGCTTCAGGTGCACAGATTACCGAAGAGCTTTTTCGAGCTGGTCGCCGTGTCTATCTCTCAGTTGGCCGGCACACCCGTGTGCCGCGCCGATACCGTGGGCGCGATCTGATCTGTTGGTTGGGTGAGATGGGTATCGATCGAAACCCAGCGGAAGACGGCGGCCAGGATCGAGCAAAGCCGTTAATTACCGGCGCGTTTGGAGGTGACACTATAGATTTCCGCCGTTTTGCGGCGGAGGGCGTCGCACTTTTGGGGCGCGTGCAGGCGGCCCATCAAGGTATTGTGGAACTTGCACCCGATTTAGCCAAACGGCTTGCATACGGTGACGCTTCATATTCCCTTTTTCTGGACAAGGTGGATGCTCATGTCGAACGCCACGCGATCGACGCGCCACTGGACCGTTCGGCCCGCGCGGTCTGGCCTGACCCGCCGTGCGTGATCGAGCCCCTGCGACAACTCGATCTGCGCGCCGCCCGTATCAGCACTGTCGTCTGGGCCACGGGATACAATTACGACTTCGATTGGCTGAATGTTCCCGCACTGAATGCACACGGGCAGCCCGTTCACCGCCGGGGAGTGACGAACGTGCCCGGATTGTATTTTCTCGGCCTGCGGTGGCTTTCCAATTTTAGGTCGTCGTTGTTGTCGGGAATTGGTGAAGACGCTGCGCGGCTTTCATACCATATTGCCGGGGTGCGAACAGGCTGAGGCGGGGACTGGTGATCACGGCACTTCTGCAGGGAAGGCCGGGCGACCGGCAACACCTGTGGTCCACCCCGTGTGCATCTTCTATCACGCACGGATCTCGGGTGCCAGCCGGCGCCCGGCCTTCCCTGCGCCCTTGTTTTTTGGGCGCGGCATATGAAGCAAAACCCGGGCGAGACGCGCCGCGGGAAGGTGAACCTGCGCCTGCTGTTTGATATGTGATTGAAGAGCGATGGCCCGCCCCTTGCTGCGTCATTGCGAGGAGCCCGCGACAAAATTGCGCGGCAAGTTTGCGCTGATGCGACGAAGCAATCCACACTGCCTCCGCGGATGGAATCTGGATTGCTTCGTTCCACTCGCAATGACGTGGAGAGAGCCGCGAGTGCCACGACTACCGTCGTTGTCAGGCTACCGCGTCATCATCCGCGCAATCGCCTCGCCGATCACCACCGTGGTGAAATGCGTATTGGCGCGGCAGTCGGACGGCATGATCGAGGCGTCGGCGACGCGCAGGCCGGAAATGCCCTTCACGGTGCCATCAGGGTTGACCACGCCATTGGCGTCACCAGCGCCGCTCATGCGACAGCTGCCGGCGGCGTGCTGGATGTCGCCGGTCTCACGGCGCAGCACGGCATCGAGCTCGTGGTCCGGCAGGGCGGCCGCCTCCGGCAACGTCAGATCGGTGTCCGCGAGCAGGATCCAGTCGGCAATGCCCGAAAGCGCCGGCTGCGACGTGATCACGGCGAGCCGTTTCACAGCGTCCATCATGCGCAGCATGTCGCGGGGGTCGGCGAGCATGTTCTCCTCAACGATGGGATCGATCGCGGGATCGGTCGAGGCCAATTTGAGCGTTCCACGAGAAAACGCGTTGAACAGCCCGGCCCCGATCGCCCCGGCATTGCCGATGCCGCGGTGATTGAAGGCGATCAGGATCATGTCGCGCTTGCCGCCGTCGGCGAGGCCCGAGGAATAGGTCACGCAGCAATTGGTGTGGCGAGTATCCGGATCGGTGGGGCGCAGCTCCTCGCGGAGCTGGATCGTGGCGCGAAACAGCGGGTGGTCGAAGTAGTGGCGGCCGACCGGCAGATCGCGCGCGACAGCAATCCCCATCGCTTGCAGCTCCTCCGCAGGACCAATGCCCGAGCGCAGCAGGATCGCCGGACTGTGGATCGCGCCGGCGCACAGCACGATCTGCCGCGCGCTGATCTCGTGGGTGCCCTGCCCTTCGATGTGAACGCGAACGCCGGTTGCCCTTCCGCCGCTGATCAGGACACGATCGACCAGCGCGTGGCCGCGGATCTCCAGATTGGCGCGGCCGCGCGCCGCCTCGAGATAGCCTTCATTGGTGCTGATGCGGCGGCTGTCGCGGCTGTTGATCGGATAGCAGGCGACACCCTCGCCATCGGGGCCGTTGAGATCGGCACACCAGGGATAGCCGCTCGCGAGCGCCGCATCGCGCAAGCCCCGATCGATCGGCCCCCATTTTCCGGGCGGCGCCCGATAGACCGGCAGCGGCCCGCCGCGGCCGTGGCCCTCGACATCGCCGAGCTCGAGATCGTCCTCGATCACGGAGAACAGCGGCATCACCTCCCTGGCCGACCAGCCGGTGCAGCCATTGGCGGCCCATTCGTCGAATGCGTCCGCGACACCGCGGATCGCGATCTGGCCGTTCATCATCGACGAGCCGCCAAGCCCCTTGCCGCGCCAGTAGAAGCGCGGCTCCTGCCCGGCCACCCGGCGCGACAACAGATCAGGCCACTGCCATTTCTCCTGGTACTCGCGCCTGTGGATGATCGGGATCGGGTTCGGCGTCCTCACTTCCCAGGGCGCCTCATCGGCACGCCAGTCGCGGCCGGCTTCGAGCAGCAGCACACGCCGCGCGGTGTCCTCGGACAGCCGTGCCGCAACCGCGGCGCCGGCGGAGCCGCCGCCGACAACAATGACATCGTACATCGCGCTATATCTCAACGCTCCAGACCACCGGCATGGCCGACGGTATCAGAGCGCGCACACTTCCGGTATGCGAATTGGAGAGCGATGCTGTCACATCCCGGCATCGATATCGCTGCGCCACGGCGTCGTGCCGGCACTGCGCAGCAACGCGAAAAGCGTTGCAGCGCTTCCGGGACAAGAGTGCGTTACCCGATCACCTTGCCGAACTTGTTCGACTTCGGGAAACCCTTCGGCGGCAGGCGGCCGGCGTCGGCACGGGTGCCTTGCCACTCCGCGAGCTCCTTCATGGTCGCGGAGAATTCGCGTCCCGCAGAGTCCCTCCAGGTCAGGCCGGCCTTGGCCTCGAACACGGTCACGTCCGAGAGGCCACCGTCCTTGTACTTCTGCAGGCGCACGCCGCGGCCACGTGCCATCTCGGGCACCTGGTCGAGCGGGAAGACCAGCATCTTGCGGTTCTCGCCGATCACCGCGACGGTGTCGCCGACGACCTCGGTGATCGCACGCGCCTCGTTCGGCATGTCGACGTTGAGGACCTGCTTGCCCTTCTTGGTGGTGCCGACGCAATCGTCCTCGTTGACGATAAAGCCCTGGCCCTCGTGGCTGGCGACCAGGAACTTGCGTCCGCCCTTGTTGACGAACAGCGCGACGGGAGCTGCCTCCTGCTCGAGGTCGATGAACAGGCGGATCGGCTCGCCATGGCCGCGGCCGCCCGGCAGCTTGGCGACGTCGAGCGTGTAGAACTTGCCGTTGGTAGCGAACAGCAGCAGCTTCGAGGTGGTCTCGGCGAAGAAGGCGAAGCCGAGCTTGTCGTCCTGCTTGAAGGCAAGCCCCGAGAGATCCTCGACATGGCCCTTCATGGTGCGGATCCAGCCCTTGTCGGAGACGACGACGGTCACCGGCTCGCGCTCGACGAAAGCTTCCTCGATCGCGGCGAGATCGTGCTCGGGGGCATCGGCAAAGGTGGTGCGACGCTTGCCGAGCGGCGTTTTCGGCCCGAACATGTCGCGGACCTTGCCGACCTGCTCGCCGACCTTCTTCCACTGCTCGGTCTCGGAGGCGAGCACCGCATTGATGCCCTTGAGTTCGGCGCGGAGGTTCTTGTCCTCGGTGCGGATCTCCATTTCCTCGAGCTTGCGCAAGGAGCGCAGGCGCATGTTGAGGATGGCTTCCGCCTGCACCTCGGTGAGCTTGAACGCCTTCATCAGCTCGGGCTTCGGCTCGTCCTCGGTGCGGATGATCCTGATCACCTTGTCGATGTTCAGATAGGCGATCAGGAAGCCGCCGAGCACTTCCAGCCGGTGCTCGATCTGCGCCTTGCGATAGTTGCTGCGGCGGATCAGGACATCGCGCAGATGGTCCAGCCATTCGCGCAAGGCCTCGGCAAGGCCGACCACCTTGGGGACGCGGCCCTTGACCAGCACGTTGAGGTTCAGCGGAATCTTGTTTTCGAGCTCGGTGAGCCGGAACAGCGATTCCATCATCAGCGCGGGATCGACGTTCTTCGACTTCGGCTCGATCACGATGCGGACGTCTTCGGCCGATTCGTCCCTGATGTCGCCGACCAGCGGCAGCTTCTTCTGGTCGAGCAGCTCGGCGACCTTCTCGATCAGGCGCGACTTTTGCACCAGGAACGGAATTTCGGTGACCACGACGACCCAGGTGCCGCGCGCGCCCTCCTCCTGCGTCCACCGCGCACGGACGCGGAACGAGCCGCGGCCGGTGGTGTAGGCCTCGGCGATCGCCTGCTTGGAATCGACGATGATGCCGCCGGTCGGGAAGTCCGGGCCCTTCACCCACTTCAACAGCGCCTTGGACTTCGCGTCGGGTTTCTCGATCAGATGCAGCGCGGCATCGCACAGCTCGGCGGCGTTGTGCGGCGGGATCGAGGTCGCCATGCCGACGGCGATGCCCTGCGCGCCGTTGGCGAGCAGGTTCGGGAAGCCGCCGGGCAGCACGACGGGCTCCTTGGACTGGCCGTCGTAGTTCGCGCGGAACTCGACACCGTCCTCGTCGATGCCCTCGAGCAGAAGCCGCGCGACATCGGTCATGCGCGCTTCGGTGTAGCGGTAGGCGGCGGGGTTATCGCCGTCGATATTGCCGAAATTGCCCTGGCCGTCGACCAGCGGATAGCGCGAGGAGAAGTCCTGCGCGAGGCGCACCATGGCGTCGTAGATGGCCTGGTCGCCGTGCGGATGGAACGAGCCCATCACGTCGCCGACGATCTTGGCGGACTTCTTGAAAGCGGTGCCGGGGTCGAGCCTGAGCAGGCGCATGCCGTAGAGGATGCGCCGGTGGACCGGCTTCAGGCCGTCGCGCGCATCGGGCAGCGCACGGTGCATGATGGTGGAGAGCGCATAGGCGAGATAGCGCTCTTCCAGCGCTTCACGCAGCGGCACCTCGTGAATTTCGGCCGGTTCTTCCGGCGGAACGATTCGTTTTCCCATGCCGCCCGGTTAAACCGTGGAAGCGAATCGGGCAAGGATCGTTTGGTTCCCTGTGGGCGGCTAGTGGCCGGCCCAGCCGGCTGTCACGGTCTGGGTCTGGGCCGGACCAGGCGGTTGGGCAGGCGCCGGCGCATTGGTCACACAACGGCGAGCCGTCTCGATCTCGGCGTCGGTCGCGCCGTGGGACCGCGCCCATGCCTCTGCGGCCGCAGCGGAATATTTGGCCACATAGTACCGCACGACGGTGCAGGATGCCCGGCGAAAAACGCCGGGTTGCGGCTCGCCAGCCATTGCATCGGGCGCGAGCGTGAGCAGCGCCGCGGACAAGGCGAATCCCCTGATCAACATTTGGCTGTCCCCCTTGTGGAACCTGCGAGCCAATTCCGCCCGGACGGATTTCGTTCCAGGGAACTCCATGTCCTCAGGCAACGCAGAGGCGCAGCTACGTCATGGCGACGGAAGGGCCGCCCTCGCCTGCTGTCGCATCAAGGCGTTGATGAAGCCGGCCCTTGCGTCGGAATGGGCCTGCCCGCGCGGCTCCAGCACATGGCGCAGCAGGAACAGGCCGGTCAGCCGAAAGCCGTCCTGGAGATCCTGCTCGGTGAGATCGGTTGCGGCTTCGCCATGCCGCAGGAATGGCGGCAGGCGCAACAGGCGGTCACGCCACGGCTCGCCTGCCCCGCGCGACACCGCGCCGCCGGATTTCGGCGAGACATAGATCAGGTCCGTGGTCTCGCCGGTCACCGCGCAATTCTCCAGCGCCAGGCCGAAGCCGAGTTCGGCGAGCATCGCCAGCTCGAAATGGATCAGGTGCACGGCGGCACCGCCGATGTCGTCGAAATCGTCGAGCGCATGTTCGAGCAGCGCGAAAATCTCCTCGTGCGGATCTCGCTCCGGCAGCAGGCGCGCAATCGAGGCGAGATGGGTGACGCCGTAGACGCCATGGGAGGAGCCCAGCAGTGTCGCCGCGCGCAGCTTCAGGCCTTCGATGGCATAGGTGCCGAGATGCTCGTCAAGCCGCGCCCGCCACACCGCGCTAACGCTGTTGCCGGGCTGCAGCAGGGGCCGCATCCGCGAACTGGCGCCACCGCGCACCAGGCCGAGATGCCGGCCATGCGCGCGCGTCAACAGCTCGACAATGGCGCTGGATTCGCCATGCCGCCGGACGCCCAGCACGATGCCTTCGTCGGTCCATTCCATGAGGGAATACTACAGGATATCAGTGAGGAGCGCAGTGCCGTTTCCGGTCATTCCGGGGCGCCTCGAAGAGGCGAACCCGGAATCTCGAGGTTCCGGGTTCGATGCTGCGCATCGCCCCGGAATGACGAGTCAAAATTGCCTCACGCGTTGAACCAACCTCGCGCGTCGCCGGTGAAGGAGAAATAGAGGCCCATCGTGGTCAGCGCGCATGAGACGATCTCGATGGCGCTGTCGAGCTCCAGGCCCTTCTCCCCGATGATCTGGCCGAGCGAGATCACCGACAGCACGAGGGCTGCCGCCAGCACAAAGCGCGGCCAGCTCTTGCGCCAATGTGCAGCCAGCCAGACGAAATAGACCAGCAGCAGGATCATGCCGCCGGCGAGCAATGTCGCCGTCATGATCATCTGCTCGGTCACCTCGGCATTCGGCGTGCGGTCCTGCACCGCAACGGACAGGGCGTCCAGCATCAACGATGCATAGAGCAGCGCTTCGAAGCGCCGGACGTTGCTGGGCACGCTCATCGGATACCGATCGTTTCTTGATTATTCCTTGGGGAAGTCGAGACCCATCTCGCGGTAGCGATCGGGATCGTCACCCCAATTCTCGCGCACCTTGACGAACAGGAACAGGTGCACCGGCACGTCCAGGATCTGCATCAGTTCTTTCCGCGAGTCCGCCCCGATCGACTTGATGGTGGCGCCGCCCTTGCCGAGCACGATCTTGCGCTGGCTTTCGCGCTCGACGAAGATCGTCTGCTCGATCCGCACCGACTTGTCCTTGCGCTCCTCCCACTTGTCGGTCTCGACCGTGGACTGGTAGGGCAGCTCCTGGTGCAGCTTCTGATAGATCTTCTCGCGCGTGATCTCGGCCGCCAGCTGCCGCATCGGCGCGTCCGACATCTGGTCCTCGGGGTAAAGGTACGGGCCGGGTGGCACCATTTCGGCAAGCGTCCTGCGGATGTCGTCGACGCCGTCGCCCGAGATCGCCGAGATCATGAAGGTCCGTGCGAACTTCATGCGCTCGTTGGCGGCCTGCGCCAGCGCCAGGAGCTTCTCGCGCTGAACCAGGTCCACCTTGTTGATGACCAGGATCTTGTCGTGATTGACGCTGGCGGCCTTGGCGAGGATCGCCTCGGCCTCCTCGTCGATTCCGGTCTTGGCATCGAGCAGCACGCAGACGAGATCGGCATCATGCGCCCCGCTCCAGGCGGTCGAGACCATGGCGCGGTCGAGCCGCCGCTTCGGCAGGAAGATGCCGGGCGTGTCGACCAGGATGATTTGCGCGTTGTTCTCGATCACGATGCCGCGGATCAGCGCGCGCGTGGTCTGCACCTTGCGCGAGACGATCGTGACCTTGGCGCCGACCAGCGCATTGACCAGCGTGGACTTGCCGACGTTCGGCGCGCCGATCAGCGCAACGAAACCGCAGCGCGTCGCGGTGGGCGTCTCGCCGCTTGCTTCAGCCGTCATTGCCGCCGCCGACGCCTTCACGTTCGATCATCACCGAAGCTGCCACCTTCTCCGCCGCGCGCTTACTGCCGCCAACGCCTTCGGCCGGCGCGAGGCCCGGCAGGTCGACGGCGACGCGGAATTGCGGATCGTGATGGGGGCCGGTGCGCTCGACCTCGCGGTAGACCGGGGTCGGCAGCCCCTTTCCTTGCGCCCATTCCTGCAGCACGGTCTTGGGATCGCGCAACGGACGCCTCGGCTTATGCATGCGCTCGGTCCAGTTGCGCTTGACGAATTCGGCCGCCGCGGCATGGCCCCCGTCGAGGTAGATGGCGCCGATCACGGCCTCGCAGATGTCGCCGAGGATCGATTTGCGCAGGCGGGCGTCGGCGCTGGAGCCGACCGAACCGAGCTTGATGTCGTCGAGCAGGCCGAGCGACTTGGCAACGTCCGCGCAGCTTTCCTTGCGCACGAGCTCGGCAAGACGCTTGGAGAGCTCGCCCTCATCGGCGTTCGGGAAGGCGTGATAGAGCATGTCGGAGACGACGAGCCCGAGCACGTGGTCGCCGAGGAATTCCAGCCGCTGGTAGCTGTCGCCGCGCTTGCGCCCCGACTTCAGCGCCGAGACATGCGTGATGGCCTGCATCAGCAGGTTCGGGTCCGTGAAGCCATGGCCGATGCGCGCCTCGAGCGCCGCATTGGCATTCGTGCCTTTGGCCTTGCTGCTCCGCGCCCGCTTCTTCTTGGCAGGCGCTTTCGCTGCAGCTTCGCTCTCGGGAGCGGCTTGCGCCTCGGTCGGTTGGATCGCGATGTCCTTGGCTTCGTCTTTCATCGGACGATTTTGAAGAACCGATTCCAGCGCACCGCCCACGGCCAGCGCCAGAACATCCAGGCGTGCTCACCTTCGGCGATGGAGAAGAAGATCATCTGGGCGCGGCCGATCAGATTTTCCTGCGGCACATAGCCGACCTGGCCGAGGAAGCGGCTATCGGTGGAGTTGTCGCGGTTGTCGCCCATCATGAAGAAATGGCCGGGCGGGACGGTATAGACGTTGGTGTTGTCCACGTAGCCGTTGTCGGCACAATCGAGCGTCTCATAGGACACGCCATTCGGCAGCGTTTCCTTCCAGCGCTTCACCCGGGAGATGCCGCCACCTTCCGAGCCGCAGGGCTCCTCGCCGACATACTCGCTCATCCGCTGCCGTTCGACCGGCGTGTCGTTGATATAGAGCAGCCCGTCCCGCATCTGGATCCGGTCGCCGGGAAGGCCGATCACCCGCTTGATGTAATCGGTGGAATCGTCCTTCGGCAGGCGAAACACGACGATGTCGCCGCGTTGCGGGTCCGAGCCCCAGATCCGCCCGGAGAACAGCGGCGGCGAGAACGGGATCGAATAGTGGCTATAGCCGTAGGAATATTTCGAGACGAACAGATAGTCGCCGACCAGCAGCGTCGCCTTCATCGAGCCGGACGGGATGTTGAAGGGCTGGAACAGGAACGTGCGGATCACCAGCGCGATCAGGAGAGCGTGGATCACAACCCGGATCGTTTCGCCGACGCCGCTCTCAGTTTTCGTTCCTGAAGTCACGCTCATTGCTCTCTCAATTCCGGCCGGCGATCACAGAGCGCCCTCCTCCCGCGAACGGCCCACCGGTTCGCGGCGCAAGGAGATTGTCCTGATTCTGATAGTGAGGGCCAATTCCGGCGTAAAGCCGAATTCGCCCAGGCTGATTTGCGTCCGCGGACTTTTAGACGGTTGTCGGAGGTCACGCAATCAAGGATCGCATCAAAACTCAGTAAGATATTGATTTATCAATGAAATCATAAAACGACCGAAGCCGTGTCAGGGTTTCGGCAGCGGGACGGCGGAAATGATGACGAAGGCCTGCGCCAGCGGCCAGTCGTCGGTGATCGACAGGTCGATCCGCGCCTCGAACCCTTCCGGCGTCAGGGCCTGGAGCCGGGCCAGCGCGCCGCCGGTCAGCTGCATGGTCGGCCGCCCGCCCGGCAGGTTGACGACCCCCATGTCGCGCCACCAGACGCCGCGCCGGATCCCGGTGCCGAGCGCCTTCGAGCAGGCCTCCTTGGCTGCGAAGCGCTTGGCGTAGGTTGCCACCACCATCTTCTCGTTCTTGGCGCGCCGCTCCGCCTTGGCCCGCTCGGCCGCGGTGAAGATGCGGTCGAGGAAACGCTCGCCGTGGCGCTCGATCACCTTGGCGACGCGGGTGATGTCGATCAGGTCGGAGCCGATGCCGATGATCATGCCCGGCTCCGGCCACGGTCCATGGCCGCGCGCATGCTCCGCACCGTCTCGGCCAGCCCGACGAACAGCGCTTCGCCGATCATGTAGTAACCGATGTTGAGCTCCATGATCTCGGGCAGCGCCGCGATCGTCTCCGCGGTCGCATAGTCGAGCCCGTGCCCGGCATGGACCTCGAGCCCGGCCGCCGTCGCCAGCTTCGCGCCGGCAACGATCCGCTTCCACTCGGCCTCGGCCTTGTCGGCATGGCCGTCGACCACCGCATCACACCAGGCGCCGGTGTGGATCTCGATGACGGGCGCCCGCAGCCGCGCCGCCGTCTCGATCTGGGCGGGATCGGCGGCGATGAACAGGGAGACCCGAATGCCGGCATCGCTCAGCCGCGCGATATAGGGCGCGAGCGCATTGTGCTGGCCGACCACATCCAGCCCGCCTTCGGTGGTGACCTCCTGCCGGCGCTCCGGCACCAGGCACACCGCATGCGGCTTGGTGGCGAGCGAGATGCGCATCATGTCGTCGGTCGCCGCCATCTCGAAATTGAGCGGCTTGGAGATCTCGGCCTTCAGCCGCGCCATGTCCTCGTCGCGGATGTGCCGGCGGTCCTCGCGCAAATGCGCGGTGATGCCGTCGGCGCCGGCCTCGATCGCCAGCAGCGCGGCGCGCACCGGATCGGGATGGCGGCCGCCGCGCGCGTTACGCACGGTTGCGACGTGATCGATATTGACGCCGAGGCGAAGCTTCGAAGCGGGCATTTCAGGACTCGCGAAATCAGAGGAACCGGCGCATGCGAGATGCACCTATCCATTAACACGTTCGACCTTGGCGACGACCGCCTTCGCACGCAGCTGGGCCAGGATCGCGCTGAGGTGCTTCAGATCGTAGACTTCGAGGTCGATCGTCGTCTCCGTGAAGTCGGGTGAGCGGCGCTGCATGCTGATGTTGTCGATATTGCCGTCGTGCTCGGCGATCACGGTTGCGATCTGCGCCAGCGCGCCGGGCTCGTTGACGTTCTCGACCTTGATGCGGGCCGGGAAGCGCTGCGGT
Organism: Bradyrhizobium centrosematis; assembly: GCF_045571495.1. NCBI lineage: Bacteria > Pseudomonadati > Pseudomonadota > Alphaproteobacteria > Hyphomicrobiales > Nitrobacteraceae > Bradyrhizobium > Bradyrhizobium centrosematis. The sequence goes on along the minus strand of NZ_CP120703.1, from coordinate 3,446,824 downwards.
GCGGAGTCCTCGATGTCCCAGCGGACGTCGAGCCAGCGCTCGGGCTCCTCCTCGAAATCCTTCAGCGCCGGCGCCTGGATCGGGTAGATTGTGATGCCCTCGCCCGGCGTGACGATGCCGACGATGCGGTCGCCCGGCACGGCGCCGCCATTCGGCGCGAACTTGATCGGCAGGTCGGAATTGATGCCGCGGATCGGAATGGCGACCGGGCTGCGCGGCGACTCCGACGACTTCTCCTTGAGCTTGGCGGCAAGCCCCTTCTTGACGCCGTAGCGCGCGATGCGTTCCTCCTTGTAGTCGGGATACATCGCGCGTGCGACGTGCGAGGCCTTGATCTCGCCGCGCCCGACAGCCGCCATCACGTCCTCGATCGAGGTGCGCGCAAGCCGCGGCAGCGCGCCCTTGAGCTTGTCGTCGGCATATTCGATCTTGGCGCGCTCGAACAGGCGCTCCACGATGCGCCGGCCAAGACCGGCATATTGATCGCGCACGGCGGTCCGCGTGGCGCGGCGGATCGCGGCGCGCGCCTTGCCGGTGACGGCCAGCGTTTCCCAGGCCGAGGGCGGTGCCGATTGCGCTTCCGAGGTCAGCACCTCGACCTCGTCACCGTTCTGCAGCTCCGAGGACAGCGGCGCGAACTGGCCATTGATCTTGCAGCCGACCGCGCTGTTGCCGACGTCGGTATGCACAGCATAGGCGAAGTCGATCACGTTGGCATGGCGCGGCAGCGCGATCAGCTTGCCCTTCGGGGTGAAGCAGAACACCTGGTCGTGGAACAGCTCGAGCTTGGTATGCTCGAGAAATTCCTCCGGGTTGGAGCTCTCCGAGAGGATCCCGATGGTGTGGCGCAGCCAGGCGAACGCGTTGGATTCGCGCTTGAGGAATTCGGTCGGCGAGCCCAAGCCTTCCTTGTAGAAGACGTGCGCAGCGATGCCGCGCTCGGCGATCTGATCCATCGCCTCGGTGCGGATCTGCAGCTCGACGCGCTGGTTGCCGGGGCCGATCACCGTGGTGTGGATCGAGCGGTAGTCGTTCTGCTTCGGCGTCGAAATGTAGTCCTTGAAGCGCCCCGGCACCACCGGCCAGGTGGTGTGGACGATGCCGAGCGCGCGATAGCAGGCCTCGATGTCGCTGACGACGAGGCGGAAGCCGAAGATGTCGGACAATTGCTCGAAGCCGACCGACTTGCGCTCCATCTTGGTCCAGATCGAGAACGGCTTCTTGCGGCGGCCATAGACCCGCGCCCCCAGGCCCCGGTGGCGCAGATTGTTGGACAGCTGGTCCTCGATCTCGCCGATCAGATTGCGGTTGCGTTCGGCGAGCGCGTCGAGGCGCTGCATCACCACCGAATAGGCTTCGGGATCGAGGGTGCGAAAGGACAGATCCTCCAGCTCCTCGCGCATCTCCTGCATGCCCATGCGCCCGGCGAGCGGCGCATAGATATCGAGCGTCTCCTCGGCGATGCGCCGGCGCGATTCCGTCGGGACGAAGTCGAGCGTTCGCATGTTGTGCAGGCGGTCGGCCAGCTTGACCAGGAGCACGCGGACATCGTCAGCAATGGCCAGCAACAATTTGCGCAGGTTCTCCGCCTGCTTGGCCTCCCGCGAGACCAGCTCGAGCCGCTTCAGCTTGGTCAGGCCCTCGACCAGCGCGCCGATCTCCGGCCCGAAGATCTGGTCGATCTCGGCACGCGTCGCCTCGGTGTCCTCGATCGTGTCGTGCAGCAGCGCGGCCACGATGGTGGCGTCGTCCAGCTTCAGGTCGGTGAGAATCGCCGCCACTTCGAGCGGGTGCGAGAAATACGGATCGCCCGAGGCGCGGGTCTGCGAGCCATGCGCCTTCATGGCGTAGACATAGGCGCGGTTCAGCAGGTCTTCGTTGGTGTTGGGATTGTAGGACCGGACGCGCTCGACAAGGTCATATTGACGCATCATCCGCGCGCGGGGCTTGGCCGGGCGCGCGACCGGCGCAGTCGGGGCCACGGCAACCGATTCGGTTGCGGCCTGCATCTGCGAGGGGCTGCGACGCCGATATGCCATGCCTTCCTGCCTTCAAACGGACCCGAGCCGGCCCGTTGTATACATCTTAGCTCCGATCGCGTTGGTGTCCGATCAATTCGGTGACAGGACAGATCGCCAATCGACCACGCTATGGTAACCACGAAAACGTCAACAAAAGCAAAGGCCCGAACGACGGTTCGGGCCTTTGAATAAGATCACAAGAAATCGACGATCGCGACTGACGATTTACTCGTCTTCCTCGGGCTGCTCCTCGGGCGGCGCGAGGCCTTCGAGACCCTTCAGGAGCTCCTCTTCCGTCATGCGCTCGACCGCGACTTCGGTGTCGTCGGCATCGACGCTCGCACCCGCGGAACCGATCAGCGGCACCGTATCCGGCTCGGGCTCGTCGACCTCGACGAATTTCTGGAGCGAGTGCACCAGCTCCTCCCGGAGGTCCTCCGGCGAAATGGTCGTCTCGGCAATTTCACGCAAAGACACAACAGGGTTCTTGTCGTTATCGCGGTCAACCGTTAGTTGTGAACCGGACGAAATCATGCGGGCACGGTGGGCGGCCAGCAGGACCAGGTCAAACCGGTTGTCGACCTTGTCGATACAATCTTCTACGGTGACGCGAGCCATGGACTGTCGCTCCGTTGTGGGTGAGACGAAATATGTGGATGATTGGGGCTAGTTATAGGGACCGGGCCGATTTCGCAAGGCCAATTTGTGATTTGGCCTCGCCAAACGGCTCTGCTACCCCCACATTAGGGCTGGGATGGGTGATTTCCCGGGCTGCCATCGAGGGCAGTGCCGGGTGTATGCAAGTCCGCCATAACTATACCTTGATTGCCCCGACTTCTCCGGACTTGCGGTTTCGACGGGTCTTAGCGGCACTCTAAGAAATGCGCGGCCTGCTGTCGCCGCGCCAACAATAAACGATCAATCACGAACACTACGCGAGCAAACTGAATGTCACCTTCTCCTACCAACAAGATAGCGCTCTTCATCGATGGGGCCAATCTCTACGCGACCGCGAAGACCCTGGGCTTCGACATCGACTACAAGCGCCTGCTGAAGGAGTTTCAGGGCCGCGGGACGCTGCTGCGGGCGTTCTACTACACCGCGATCATCGAGGATCAGGAATACTCCTCGATCCGCCCGCTGATCGATTGGCTGGACTACAATGGCTACACCGTCGTCACCAAGGCGACCAAGGAATTCATCGACGCCTCCGGCCGCCGCAAGGTCAAGGGCAACATGGATATCGAGCTCGCCGTGGACGCGATGGAGCTCGCCGAGCACATCGACCAGATGGTGCTGTTCTCCGGTGACGGCGATTTCCGCTCCCTGGTCGAGGCCGTGCAGCGCCGCGGCGTGCGGGTCACGGTGATCTCCACCATCGCCAGCCAGCCGCCGATGATCGCCGACGAGCTGCGCCGCCAGGCTGACGTCTTCACCGACCTCGTCGAGCTGCAGTCCAAGCTCGGTCGCGATCCGTCCGAGCGCCCCGCCCCGCGCGACCGTGGCGAGCGCGAGGCCCGCCACCACGCCCCGCAGTTCCTCCAGCGCGCAACCACGATGGCGCCGAGGGGCGATGACGACTTCGAGGAGTGAGGCGGCTCGGTCAAGCCGCCAGCCTCCCACCGTCGTTCCCGACCGTGATTGTCCGCTCTGTCCGCGCCTGGTTGCCTTTCGCGCGGCAAATCGCGCGCGCGAGCCCTTGTGGCACAACGCGCCGGTCGCTCCCTTCGGTGACATCAAGGCGCGCCTTCTGATCGTCGGCCTCGCGCCGGGGATGCAGGGAGCCAACCGCACGGGGCGGCCGTTCACCGGCGACTATGCCGGCGACCTGCTCTACGCCACGCTGCTGGAATACGGATTTGCCAGAGGCACCTATCAGGCGCGTCCTGATGACGGGTTGGAGCTGATCGACTGCCGGATCGCCAATGCCGTGCATTGCGTGCCGCCGCAGAACAAGCCGCTGCCGGTCGAGATCAACACCTGCCGGCAGTTTCTCGTCGCCAATCTCGAGACGATGCCGAACCTGCGCGCGATCATCGCACTCGGGCGAATTGCGCACGATAGCGTGCTCAAGCCGCTGAAGCTGAAGGCCTCCGAGGCCCCCTTCGGCCACGGCGCCGTGCACCAGGCCGGCCCGTTCAAGCTCTACGACAGCTATCACTGCTCGCGCTACAACACGAATACCGGCGTGCTGACCCCGGACATGTTCCGGTCGGTGTTCGCGAAGGTGAAGGCGGATCTCGATTAGAGCATGATGAAATTCGGCGGCCTGTCCGAGATTCACCTCTCCCCGACGGGGAGAGGTTGAATCGAGCCTTGAGCCCACATCGATTCAACCAAAACTCATCCTGCTTAGACGCCCGATGCGGGCCGGTTAGCCGGTGATCTGGGTTCGCCTCGCCTCAGCGGGAGAGGTTCAGCTTTTGGCCGGATTGGCCTTGAGCCAGTCCAGCACGTCGCCGGCGTTCCGGTCGGGCGGAAACACCGGATAGAACACATGCGTGATGCGGGCCTCGTCGATGATCAGCGCCAGGCGCTTGATCAGCGTCAGGCCCGCGACCTCCATGGTCGGCAGCTTCAGCGCGCGCGTGAGGGCCAGCTTCTCGTCCGACAGCACCGGGAACGGCAGATGCAGGCGTGAGGCCATCTCGGTCTGGTAGTCGTTGCTTTGGCTCGAGAGGCCGAACACGTGCGAGGCGCCGGCGGCCTTCAGCTCGGCGAACAGGTCGCGAAACGCACAGGTCTGCGGCGTGCAACCGCGTGCCCCCGGGATCATGTCCCAATCGTCCACCAGCGCGATCTTGCCGGGCTCGCCCGTTCGCGGATAGGCGAACACCACGGTCCGGCCGCGCAGCGCCGACAGGGTCACCGAGGTGTCGTTGGTCGCGAGCAGGCCGATCGGCGGCAACATCGTGCCGGTAAGATGCGCGGCTGCACCGTCGTCGACGGGTGCGGGAATCTGGCTCCAATCGACCTCGAGCAGGTTCCGTTGGATCATCTCGTCAGCCTCTCGCCCGCATCAGGCGGCCCTTCTCGCGGCTCCAATCCCGCTTCTTCTCGCTCTCGCGCTTGTCGTGCAACTTCTTGCCCTTCGCAACCGCCAGCTGCAATTTGGCGCGACCACGCTCATTGAAATAGAGCTTGAGCGGGATCAGCGTCATGCCCTCGCGGTCGACCGCGCCCATCAGCTTGTTGATCTGGCGGCGATGCAGCAGCAGCTTTCGCGGCCGCTTGGGCTCGTGATTGAAGCGGTTGCCCTGCAGATATTCGGGAATGGTGGCGTTGATCAGCCAGATCTCGCCGTTCTTGGAATCGGCGTAGGATTCCGCGATCGTGCTCTTGCCGTTGCGGATCGACTTCACCTCCGTGCCGGTGAGCGCAATGCCGGCCTCGATCGTATCCTCGATCGCATAGTTGAAGCGGGCCTTGCGGTTTTCCGCCATGACCTTGATGGGGCGTTCGTTTTTATCGGCCATGAGAGACAAACCTGATCGAGATGCGCAGCAAAGCTAACAGTTCGGTTGAAGCGCGCGCGTCACTTCTTGAGGAGGTCGCGAATCTCGGTCAGCAGCTCGACCTCGGCCGACGGCTTCGGCGGGGCGGCGGGTGCCGCCTCCTCCTTGCGCTTCAGGGTGTTCATGGCACGGATCACCAGGAACAACACGAAGGCGACGATGATGAAGTTGATCGTCAGCGTCAGGAAGCTGCCGTAAGCAAGGACGGCGCCTTGCTTTTTCGCATCCGCTAAGTTGGTGGCGGTAACCGCCTTCGACAAGGGGATGAAGTAGTTCGAGAAGTCGAGGCCGCCGGTGACGGCGCCGATGATCGGCATGATGATGTCACCGACCAGCGACGTGACGATGGCGCCGAAGGCCGCGCCGATGATGACGCCGACCGCGAGATCGACGACGTTGCCCTTCATGGCGAACTCGCGGAACTCCTTGAGCATCCGCCTGCCCTTGTCGTCGACCCCGCTCATTGCAAGCTCCCCAAGGCCTAACCTCAGTTGATCAGGCCAGCGTGCACCATGGCGCTGCGCACCGCAACGCGAGTCGGCTCGGACACCGGCACCATCGGCAGCCGCAGCGTCTCGTCCAGCTTGCCGAGCAGCGACATCGCATATTTGATCGGCGCCGGATTGCTTTCGATGAACAGGTTGTTGTGCAGAGGCATCAGCTTGTCGTGGATCGCGAGTGCCGCCTTGGTGTCGCCCTTCTGCCAGGCGGCGTGGAACTCGGCGCAGAGGCGCGGCGCGACGTTCGAAGTCACCGAGATGCAGCCATGGCCGCCATGGGCCATGTAGCCGATGATGGTGGCGTCCTCGCCGGAAAGCTGGTTGAAGTCCTCGCCCATCGCGGCGCGCTGCTGTGACACGCGCACCATGCTGGCAGTGGCGTCCTTGACGCCGGCGATGTTCTTCAGCTCCCACAGCCGCTTCATGGTGTCGACCGACATGTCGATCACCGAGCGCGGCGGGATGTTGTAGATGATGATCGGAATCCCGATCGCGTCGTTGATCGCCTTGAAGTGCTGGTACAGGCCTTCCTGGGTCGGCTTGTTGTAGTACGGCGTCACCACCAGCACAGCGTCCGCGCCTGCCTTCTCGGCGTGCTGGGAGAGCTCGACCGCCTCCTTGGTCGAGTTCGAGCCGGCTCCCGCAATGACGGGCACGCGGCCCTTGGCTTCAGCGATGCACCATTCGACCACCTTCTTGTGCTCGTCATGGCTGAGCGTCGGGCTCTCGCCGGTGGTGCCGACCGGGACCAGGCCGTTGGTGCCCTCTGAAATCTGCCAGTTGACCAGGGAGCGGAACGCCGCCTCGTCCAGCGAGCCGTTCTTGAACGGGGTGACCAAGGCGGTGAAGGACCCCCGGAATTTCGTCTTGGCTGCCATGGACTTCCTCCGTACGCGGCTATCTCTTGAGCAAGCCCCTTTCATATCGGGTCTATCCCGCCGGTAAAAGGCCCGCTGCCGCGTGACGCACCGTTTAGGCCGCGATTTTGCCGCGGTGGTGGTGCAAATCGGTCCGAGGTAAGCGGCTGTTGGTATTTTGTCCGCATATTCAATCAAATACAGCTAGATCTTGAGCCACTTGACTGATTCGGGGCGACGACACCCGTGACCTCATTCCCTCGCGCCGCCTGGCGATCCACCGGTCTGGTCGTGTGCCTGATGGCAGGGCTTTCGGTCGGCTGCGCCGCCCTGGCCAAGTCCAACGACAAGTCCAACGAGACGACCGCTGAATCCGCAAAGAACGCTGCCAAGGACGCGGCGAAGCCAGCCGCGGCGAAGGGTTCGCCCAAGGGAACCGGCAAGGACATCGGCAAGGAAGCCACGAAAGACGCAGCCAAGGGCGCGGCGAGCGCACCGGCCAAGGATGCGGCGAAGAAACCGGCCAAGGACAATGGCAAAGATGCCGGCAAGAACGCCGGTAAGGACGCCGCGAAGGACAAGCCCAAGCCCGCCGCGGCGGCCGCTGCGCCGAAATCACATCCGGCCGCCAACGGCTCGCCTCCGAAACCGGCCCCCGCGCCGGCGGTGACCGCCACCGTCAGACCCTCCGCCCCTGCCCCGCGCCCCGCCGCAGCCCCCGTGCTCGCGCCGGCGACCCGCCAGCACGCCGCGCCGCGCAAGCCGGTCATACCGGCCGCGATCGCTGCGACCTCGTCGACGTCGCAGGGCGACAAGGAAACCCTCGAGAGCGTCATCGAGCTCGTGCGCAAGCGCAAGGCTGGTGACGCCACCGATGCTGCGGCCGGCATTTCGGATCCGGTCGCGCGGAAACTCGCGGAATGGATCATCCTGCGCAGCGAGGACAATGGCGCGACAGTCGAGCGCTACCGCGCCTTCCTCTCCGCCAATCCGAGCTGGCCGTCACAGACATTCCTGCGCCGGCGCCTCGAAGCTGCGATGTGGGACGACAGGCGCGACGATTCAGTGGCGTGGTCATGGTTCGAGAATGAATCTCCGATCTCCGCCAAGGGCCGCTTCACCCTCGCCAAGGCAATGCTGGCGCGCGGCGACCGTGCCAATGCCGAGCGATTGGTGCGCGAGGCCTGGCGCAGCGATCCGATGTCGGAGGACACCGAGAACAACGCGCTCGATCAGTTCGGCGCCCTGCTGACGCCGGGCGACCAGAAGGCGCGGATGGACACGCTGCTCTACGGCAGCGAGAACGAGGCCGCGTTGCGCGCCGCCAAGCGGCTCGGTGCCGGCTATGTCGCGCTTGCCAAGGCCCGCATCGCCGCCGTCAAGAAAGCGCCGAACGCGCGCGCGCTGCTCGATGCGGTCCCGCGCGAGCTGCACAATGATCCCGGCTTCATCTTCAGCAAGATCCAGCTCTTGCGCCGCGAGGAGAAGTTCGCTGAAGCCGCCCAGCTCATGCTGTCGGCACCGAAGGATCCGGGCCGGCTCTACAATCTCGACGAATGGTGGATCGAGCGGCGCCTGCTGGCGCGCAAGATGATCGACACCGAGGAATTCCGCAGCGCCTATCTGATTGCGCGCGATGCGGCCCTGCCCTCCCGCGATATCTACAAGACCGAGCAGGAATTCACCGCCGGCTGGATCGCGCTGCGTTTCCTCAACGATCCCGCCACCGCCGCCCAGCATTTTGCCCGCATCGGCGTCGGCAGCGTCAATCCGACCACGCTGGCACGCGCCGGTTATTGGCAGGGCCGCGCCGCGGAAGCGATGGGCCGCCAACAGGAGGCACGCAACGCCTACGCCCGTGCGGCCGAGCAATCCACCAGCTATTACGGCCAGCTCGCGCGCGCAAAACTCGGCCTGCCGCAGATCGAGCTCAACAGCCAGCCGCGCGGCCGTGGCGCCGAACGGCTCGAGATCGTGCGCGCCGCGCAGCTGCTCTACGAGCTGGACGAGCGCGAGCTGGCGGTGCCGCTGCTGGCCGACATGGGCGAGAACGGCGATCCCGAAGCGCTCGCGGGCCTCGGCGAACTCACCCAGCGCTACAGCGATGCGCGCGGCATGCTGCTGCTCGGCAAGGCCGCGCTCAATCGTGGCCTGCCGTTCGACTTCTACGCTTACCCCGTCAACGGCATTCCCCACTTCACTCCGATCGGCCCCGAGGTCGAGCGCAGCATCGTCTACGCGATCGCGCGGCAGGAAAGCGCGTTCAACCCCCGTGTGGTCTCGCCGGCGCAGGCCTACGGGCTGATGCAGGTGACGCCGGACGCTGCGCGCTATGTCTGCAAGCGGCACGGCGCGACTTACGATCTGGGCCGGCTGAAGAACGATTCGGTCTACAACGCCACGCTTGGCTCGGCTGAGCTCGGTGGCCTGCTCGAGGACTATCGCGGCTCCTACATCATGACCTTTGCCGCCTACAATGCCGGCCGCGGCAGCGTGAAGAAATGGATCGACCGCTACGGCGATCCCCGCGATCCCAAGGTCGACGCGGTCGACTGGGTCGAGCTGATTCCGTTCTCGGAGACGCGCAATTACGTGCAGCGGATCATGGAGAACCTTCAGGTCTACCGCGCCCGCTTCGGCGGCGGTTCGCGCTTGCAGATCGAGGCCGATCTGCGCCGCGGCGCCGGCAGCGTCGAGTAGCGGCATTCTCGCTCAGCATCGGCAGCGAGTCGTCTGGTCGCGACGCCTGCGGACGACATCCGAAGTTGCGCAGGAAGTGCGAGCGCTCCCTGGGACGCAGGGCAATCGGCATGGGTCCTAAAGCAGGATGAGCTTGAATCGATGTGCGCTCAGGGCTCAATGCACCTCTCCCGCAGGGAGAGGTCGGAGCGCATCGAAGATACGGTCCGGGTGAGGAGATTTGGTCTCGCTCAGTGCCGCGGCCCCTCACCCGGATTGCGCTGACGATGCTTCGCATCGCCAGGCAATCCGACCTCTCCCCGTCGGGGAGAGGTGAATCACCGACAGCCCGCCGAGTCTAATTTCATCATGCTCTAGCGGCGACGTGATCGGACGCCATGTCCTTCGAGACAGCCGCTTGCAGCGGTCTGCTCGGGATGAGGTCAAGCGGCATCGGCGACCGCCGAACCTGCTGCCGCGCATTCCGTCTCGATTCCGAGGGGCTGCTGAGACGCCTGGTGCGGCAAGACCGGATCCGTGTGGATTTGCAGGAGAATATCGGCGGCCCGCTGGTCCGCGGATGCGCCGGTCGGATGACGCGCAGACGCGGTGCCCCTCACCGCGGTCAGCCCTTCTTCGCGTCCGACAAAGAATCGATCGATGGCGAGCGCGCACGGATTCCGCGATAGCGGCATAAAGCGGGAGCGGACGAGCGGGGGCGAGAGATTGCCGGCAGCTGAGGGTGGTCGGCAAAGAAAAGCCCCGGCGGTTTCCCGCCGGGGCTCTCTGTGAGGTCGTTAGACCGAACTTACCAGTTGCGCTGAGCGCGGAGGAGCAGGGTGATGGTGTCCTGATCCTTCAGCTCGTACACAGCGGCCGGCTTGGCCGTCGTGCCGGAACCAGCGTAACCAACCGTACCGGAGTACTTCTGGTCGAGATGGGTCCAGTTCAGGTCAGCCGAGAACGTGAGGTTCTTGACCGGGGTCCAGCGGGTGATGATACCGACCTGGGCGATCGAGAAGTCAGGGTTACAACCCGTGACACCCGCGAGGCCGCCGAACACGCCGCCAGTGCCAGTCGCGCCGCAGAGCGTGGTCTTGGCCAGCGAGCCGAACTGTGCCTGAGCCCAAGCACCGTACAGCGCGGTGTTCCAGTAGGGATCCCAGTTGTGGGTGTAAGCACCACGGAAGCCCCAGGTCTTCACAGTCTCCTGCGCCGAACCGGTCACGAACACGGTGTCCGGAGCGATGGCGAAGCCGACGCTCTGGTAGGCAACGCCCGAGCTGCCGAACATCGAGTAGCTGCCGCCCGCCAGGTTCTGGAAGTTGTAGCGGGACGCGCCGTCGGTGTAGACGCCCTGGATGTTGATCGTGTCACCCGCGCCGGTCGGGATGTTCTTGATCGACAGAGCGAGCTGAACCGCCCAACCCCACTTGTCGTCGGGGTGGCCAGTCGGCTCGGTGGCGCCGTAGTAGGCAACGTGGTTGTCATGCGCAGCGACCGACGCCTGGAACAGGCCCCAGGCCTGGTCGACACGGACCATACCGACGAGGTTCGGCGAACGCGAACCGCCGATGGCGTTGGAGCCGTACGAACCGCCGATCATGCCAGCCGCAGAGGCGCCGGACATATTCAGGTTGCCCGCCTGGTAGTAGGCCGTCGCGTCTTCAGCCGAGAACGCCGCCGTCACGCCCTGACCGAAGTCAGCGGTGTAGGTGAACTGGTTGACACCAGTGACCGTGCCGGAACCGCCGACGAGGCTGTCGAAGTTGTTGCCGGGATAGTTGGTCCAGGGCGCGTCGAACTGCGAGACGGCCTTACCCATGGTGAAGCCAGCGAACTGGATGAAGGCGTAGTACACGCCGAGCGAACCGCCCGAGGTGTTGCCGTCGGTGCCGTTGATCGACGAACCAACGAGAGCCGGGGTCGCACCCGAGGTGTTGAGCGCCAGCGTGCCGCTGTAGGCGGTCGTGCCGGTCGCGCTGCCCGTGCCGGCATAGTTGCCGGTGGTCCAGGAGAACACGCCGTCGAAGAAGGTACGGACGACGCCGTACTCGGTCGCGGTGCGCGTGTCGATGTTGAGATCTTCACGAGCGCGCATGGTGTAGTAGTTCGTCAGGCGGTTACGCGCACCGTTGTTGCCGGTGAGCTGACCGCTGAAGTCCGAGTTGGTGTTCAGCGCGACTTCAGCGCGCAGATAACCACCCAGCTTGATGCAGGTGTCGGTGCCCGGGATGTAGTAGAAGCCCGCGCCGTACAGCGAGCAGATCTTCACGTACTCGACCGCCTTGGCCTTCACGGGCAGATCAGCTGCTTGAGCTCCGCCCACGGCGATCAGACCCGCCGCTGAGCCGAGCAAAAGGCTCTTAACCAACTTCATGTTAAACCTCCAAGTTGCTCTTCAGGGAAGGTCACTGACCGGACGGCCAATTCCCCAACCCCCTCTAAATCACCGCTTTGGCCCCCTTCGCGCCTTCGGACACACCCGCATGAACGCGAGGGACTTAAGCGAATGACCTAAACGGGACGACCTTGGGATGCCCCCCTCCGTCGCTCAGTCACAATTACCGAACGTCCTTGCACACACAACAAGAGAACGCTGCGAAACGGGCGCGTGGGACTTGTTTTCCAGCGGGTGTTGCACAAATAACACGCAGATGTGATCAAAGCGTCGTTTTAACGTATTGTTATTGCTAAGATTTTTTGGACGGTTCCGTTTGCCATCAAAGTTCCCCACTTGAGGCGCCGCCAGAGGAGTCCTCGCTCTGAAGAGCTTTGACGCGCTCGAATCGCGGAATCAGCGCGAGACTCAAGGAGAAGGCATCGACTTGCTCCCTGACTCCCGGCCGGGTGCAGGCATGGCCAGTGGGCGCGATCAGCACCCTTTATGAATGGTGGGGTTATTGCGATCGGCTCGCGACGATGAGGCGATTCGGACCTTCGACAGGCCCTCCTCCCCCCACCGCGTCGAATTTTACAGCAAACTCAGGCTTTTACACGGGCAGAGGCGTTTTCAGGCCCGGCACCGCCCTTCAACCTGGGCAGAACATTCCGGCTCTGGGCTCATTCTCGCCGCCTTACGGCCTTGCCCGAACGCAAACTCTGAAAAACGCTGGGAGTATTCGAGCAAAAACACACGCTTCCAAATTGACCCGCCCAAGCAATTAGATGCATAAGGCTCGCACCGGAGAGGTGGCCGAGTGGCTGAAGGCAACGCTTTGCTAAAGCGTCATACGGTCTCAAGCTGTATCGAGGGTTCGAATCCCTCCCTCTCCGCCACCCAGCTAGAATCGGTCAGGATCTGAGCGTTCTTTCACCTGAAAGCGTCGCGGGGCCCGTGCGAAAGCCTGGCGCCAGCACCGCTGACCTCAGCTCGTTTCGCGCGCCCCCTTTATATACGTGCCTCGGCTGCTAGCGGTGGGACCGCCAGATCCGCCAATGCGAGGGCGAAATCAGCACGGCTTCGTCGGCCCAGACATTGAACCAGACGCCGGACCTGCGCCGGCACGGAAACGGCCAGGGCAGAATCCCGGTCTTGTGCCGGCGTCCAAGTTCCAGGTCGCACTCTTCGGGCGCGATCTGAATCGGCAGCCATCGTTCATTCGTGTCGGGATCATTCATACCGCTCCGGTCTTATGGGGCGGCACGACGAGCAAGCTTGATTCAGCGCAACCAGGCCTACCCGTGCGATTACGGGTGTGGCTGCGATGCTCGGTTCAGTGAGCGGAAATCCAAGCCCTCGCCTCACGCTGCGCGGCCGAGATCTCGGCATCCGACATCTGCCCGGCAACCTCCTGGCGCAGCGCCACCGCGTCCTTGCGGCCCTTCAACGCCGCGAGGTTGAACCATTTGTGCGCGGCGACGAGATCGACGAGGCCGGAGCGGCCGCTCGCCCAATAGATCCCGCGCTCGAACAGCACATCCGACAGCGCGCTCGCGTCGATCGGCGTCGCCGTCTCCAGATCGAAAGTCCCCTGAAACATCACGCATCCCCTGTCTTCTTATGCCGCCTCGTTCCCCCGAGCGCGGCTCCCGTCCAACTCTGGTGTCCATGACCCTTCCCGGGATCATGCACTGCTCAACTCTTCCCCTCGCCGTTTGCCGGCTTGTTGGAGGCGATGATGGCGGGCAAATTTGAATGGCAGTTTAAGCATCGCGATGAAGCGGACGTAAACGCGAGCGCGGGGCGCGAGCGCGCAGAATTCGAAAAGCCCCTGATTTGCAGGCACTTCTGCGATTCGTCAGATTCGGTTTACCCTGGGATTTCAGGACATCGATAACCATCGCGCGCGGTGGCGCGTGTCATGGGGGTGCGATCCATGGGGCGGATCACGCGAGCCTGATGACTGACGGGCTCCAATGGGAAGCGGGTTCGCCGCAGCGGATCAATTCAATGACGGCCCGCCTCGCAGGACCGGGTCACCAGCCTCGAGCGTCGACCATGTCGCCGGGCTGAAGAAACCGGGGGACGACACCGCGACCGCGGAAGCGGCAGGCGTCAGGTCGCAACTCCAACTGCCCCAAGGGCAGCTCGGGCATGGCAGCGCGATCACGTCGCGGTCAGGTCAGCAATGTCGGGGGATACGGAATGCCGGCAATACCCCGGCTCAGGAGAACGAGGGCGTCGGCGAACACGTCAGGACCAGATTCCACGTTGACCCGAAGGCCGCTTGTGAAATTGCGGAGCTCACTGGGGAGAACCGCACCGAACGAAGAAAACTCGTTTCTTCTGCCGGACCGTGAAAGAGAACGGTCCGACCGTTGACCTGATGTCTCGCCGACACCCTCTATCGTCGATCAGAACCTCGAGGCGCTGATGACGTGCCGGCTGCTAGGAGCCGGCAACTTCAGAAGCGAAGTTACTTCTTCTTCTTCGCGACCTTGCGGGTCTTCTTCGCAGTCTTCTTCACTGCGCTCTTCGCCTTCTTCGCCTTCTTCGCTTTCTTGGCCATGTTGCCCTCCGATGTGTGAGATGGCTTTAATCGCTGCGTGCACTCGGGGATCGAATGCACTTCATCCCGAATACACCAACACGAAGAAAAAAACAGCGTCTCGCTTAAAGAAGTGTTGACGCAGCAACGCGCGTGGGCTTGGCGGGCGCGATGCAAGTGCGCCGCACGGCACGTCGGTGCGATCGCAGAGAATGGGCGCATCGTCGATGTTTGCGAGCGATGCGAATGCACGAAAACACTATGCAGCAAGTATTTTTCTGCGCACGCGCATCGCGTGCGATCGATGCGACGACAGGCGCGGCAAATCGCGCGAAGCTCTCGCGGAGGCGCTTTGCGGACTCTGAGTCGCGATTTTTGGCAACGAAAATATTTTCATCCTTAACGGCGCAAGCGCTCGCCGCAGCGTGCGCGAGCCGCCGTTTTGCGCGAATCGCGTGACGGCGATTCGGGCACCGCAGTGCCGGTGATTGGGATGAAGTTTGCCGCCGGGACGCGTGCGAGCATCGCATCGCGGACTTGAAAGCGAGGTGACGGACACTCTCCGTCACCTCGTTCGAACGCGCGACGTCAGACGCCGAGCTTGGACTTGAGCAGATCGTTGACGCTCTGCGGGTTGGCCTTGCCGCCCGATGCCTTCATCACCTGACCGACGAACCAGCCGAGCGATTGCGGCTTGTCCTTGACCTGCGCGGCCTTGTCCGGATTGGCCGCGATGATGTCATCGACCAGCTTTTCGATCGCCGAAAGGTCGGTGACCTGCTTCATGCCGCGGCTTTCGACCAGTGCGCGGGGATCGCCGCCTTCCTGCCAAACGATCTCGAACAGATCCTTGGCGATCTTGCCCGAGATCGTGCCCTCGCCGATCAGATCGACGATCGCCGCGAGCTGCTCCGCGTTCACCGGAGAGCCCGTAATATCCCGGCTTTCCTTGTTGAGACGGCCGAACAGCTCGTTGATCACCCAGTTCGCCGCCATCTTGCCGTCGCGCGCGCGGTTGCCGAGCTTGTCTAGCACTGTCTCGTAGAACACCGCGCTCTCGCGCTCGGCGACCAGCACGCTCGCATCATAGGCCGACAGGCCGAGATCGGCGACGAAGCGCGCCTTCTTCTGATCGGGCAGCTCGGGCAGCTTCGCCTTCAGCTCGTCGACGAATGCCTGGCTGAACTCCAGCGGCAGCAGGTCGGGGTCGGGGAAGTAGCGATAGTCGTGCGCCTCTTCCTTCGAGCGCATCGAGCGGGTCTCGCCCTTGTTGGGGTCGAACCGACGGGTCTCCTGCTCGATCTGGCCGCCGTCCTCCAGGATCTCGATCTGGCGCCGCGCTTCATACTCGATTGCCTGGCCGATAAAGGCGATCGAGTTCATGTTCTTGATCTCGCAGCGGGTACCGAGCGGCGCGCCGGGCTTGCGCACGGACACATTGACGTCGGCGCGCAAAGATCCCTTCTCCATGTCGCCGTCACAGGTGCCGAGATAGCGCATGATCGAGCGCAGCTTGCTCACATAGGCCTTGGCCTGCTCGGCATCGCGGATATCAGGCTTGGAGACGATCTCCATCAGCGCCACGCCGCAACGGTTGAAATCGATGTAGGACAGCGACTGCGAACGGTCGTGCAGCATCTTGCCGGGGTCCTGCTCCAGATGCAGCCGCTCGATGCCGATGGTGGCCGTCTTGCCACCGTCGAGGTCGATGATCACCTCGCCCTCACCCACCACGGGCGATTTGTACTGGCTGATCTGGTAGCCCTGCGGCAGATCGGGATAGAAATAGTTCTTGCGGTCGAACACCGAACGCAGATTGATCTTCGCGTTGAGACCGAGCCCGGTCCGGACAGCCTGCCTGACACATTCCTCGTTGATCACGGGCAGCATGCCCGGCATCGCGACATCGACCAGCGACACGTGGCTGTTCGGCTCGCCGCCGAACGCGGTCGACGCGCCCGAGAACAGTTTCGCGTTCGACGTCACCTGGGCATGGATCTCCATGCCGATGACCATCTCCCAATCGCCGGTGGCGCCTTTGAGAAGCTTATGCGTGGCCGTGCTCATGTCTTGCTCCCGAGCAGCGTGGCAGCGACCCGCTCCCACTCCGCCTCCAATGAATCCTTTGCCGCGGGTTTGCCGGCCTGGCGATACCAGTAGCCGGCATTGCCGAGATCGCCTTCGACGCGGTGCAGGTAAGCGTGCACCCAGGCGGCGTCGCCGCCCTGGTCGTCCTGAACGATCCTGTGCGCCTGGTCCCAGTCGCCCTTGGCGGCCCACCAGAGACCTCGAAGCGGCGCGCTCAGATCCGGCGCAGGCGCCGCGCCGTCGAGGCTCGCGATGAAGGCCGCGACATTCACCACCACCTCGTCGGCGTGAAGCGGCCGGCGGCCTGTTCGATCACCTCGCCGAGCGAGAACAGCGTCTCCTCGTCGAAGGGCCGGCCGATCAATTGCAGGCCGAGCGGCAGCCCCTGCGCGTCCTTGCCTGATGGCACCGCGACGCCGGGGAGGCCTGCCATGTTCACGGTCACCGTGAAGATGTCGTTGAGATACATCTCGACCGGGTCGGCGCCGCCCTTCTC
Source organism: Bradyrhizobium centrosematis (assembly GCF_045571495.1). Taxonomy (NCBI): domain Bacteria; kingdom Pseudomonadati; phylum Pseudomonadota; class Alphaproteobacteria; order Hyphomicrobiales; family Nitrobacteraceae; genus Bradyrhizobium; species Bradyrhizobium centrosematis. Next base: position 3,429,737 of record NZ_CP120703.1, on the reverse strand, counting down.
GCCGATGCCGAAGGCGGCCGACGGCGTCGCCGGGGTGAGGATCGCGTCGACGCCCCTGGCGAAGCAATCCTCAAAATCCTTCTTGATCAGCGTGCGCACCTTCTGCGCGCGCAGATAATAGGCGTCGTAATAGCCGGCCGAGAGCACATAGGTGCCGATCATGACGCGGCGGCGCACCTCCGCGCCAAACCCTTCCGCGCGGGTGTTCTCGTAGAGCTCGACGATGTTCCTGCCCTGCTCGCGCAGGCCATAGCGGACGCCGTCGTAGCGCGCGAGATTGGAGGACGCCTCTGCGGGGGCTACGATGTAATAGGCCGGCAGCGCGTATTTGGTGTGCGGCAGCGACACCTCGACGAGCTCGGCGCCGGCCGCCTTCAGCCACTCAGCGCCCGCCCCCCAGAGCTTCTCGATCTCGGCCGGCATGCCGTCGAGACGATACTCCTTGGGGATGCCGATCTTCATGCCCTTCACGGACTTGCCGATCGCGGCTTCGTAATCGGGCACAGGCTTATCGACAGACGTGGTGTCCTTCGGATCGTGTCCGGCCATCGAGCGCAGCAGCATGGCGGCATCGCGTACGCTGCGGGCGATCGGGCCGGCCTGGTCGAGCGAGGAGGCAAAGGCGACGATGCCCCAGCGCGAGCAGCGACCATAGGTCGGCTTGATGCCGACGGTCGCGGTGAACGCCGCCGGCTGGCGGATCGAGCCGCCGGTGTCGGTCGCGGTGGCGCCCATGCACAGCAGCGCGGCCACGGCCGACGCCGAGCCGCCGGACGAGCCACCCGGCACCAGCGTGGTATTGCTGCCCTCGCGCCGCCAGGGATTGCCGACGGGACCGAAGCACGAGGTCTCGTTGGCCGAGCCCATCGCGAACTCGTCGTTGTTGAGCTTGCCGAGCATCACCGCGCCGTCACGCCAGAGCTGCGAGGTGACGGTGGACTCATAGGTCGGCACGAAATTGCCGAGGATCTTCGAGCACGCCGTGGTGCGCACGCCCTTGGTCGCGAACAGATCCTTGATGCCGAGCGGGATGCCGGCGAGCGGACCGCCCTCGCCCTTGGCGATCTTCTCGTCTGCGGCCTTCGCCATGGCGCGCGCCTGGTCCGGCGTCTCCATGACGAAGGCGTTGAGCACGCGCGCCGCCTCGATCGCGGAAAGATGCGCGTCGGTCAGCTCCAGCGACGTAAAGGTTTTGGCCGCGAGGCCCTTGCGGGCCTCGGCGAGCGTCAGCGATGTCAAATCGGTCATTTATTGATCGGGCTGCAGAAGAACGGAGACAGGGCCTTGTCGTTGGCCGGGTCGTCTTGCCTGACGTTTTTCTTGGCGGCCGCATTTGCGGCGGCCTCGAGCTCGTCGAGCACGGCATTGACGGCGACGTTGGGATCGGCGGCCTTGCCCTGCCGCTCCATCTTGTCGAGATAGTTCATGTAGGCCTGATAGGCCTTCTCATCGTCGCAAAGCATGCACATCGGACGGCGTCCTGAATTGAAGACTTTACTCCACGACCTTCGGCACCAGGAAGAAGTGACCTTCGGTCGCGGGCGCGTTGGCAACGATATCGTCGGCGATCTCGCCATCGTCGACCACGTCCTGCCGCTTCTTCATCTGCATCGGGGTCACCGAGGTCATCGGCTCGACGCCCTCGACATTGACCTCCGAGAGCTGCTCGACGAAGGCGAGCATGGCGTTGAGCTCGCCCTGCAGATGCGGAACCTCGTCCTCGGAAACCGCAATGCGCGCCAGATGCGCGATACGGCGGACGGTAGCGGCGTCGACGGACATTATATAAGGCCTCTCACGGCAAAACCCAGCACGGTAAAACCTGAGTGCCGTATAGCAGAGGCCGGTTTTGCGCCGCAACCGGCGCCTTCCCCTATCCTGCGAGGGCCTTCATGCGGGCCAGCGCCGACTTGGCGAGATCCCGGGTCAATTCGGCCGCAGGGACCTCACGGCCGAGGGCCACGGCCTGGCCGGCCCAGAGGTTGGTAAAATCCACCCTGCCCTGCTTTTCGGCAGCCGCCTTCAGCGGAGCCAGCGCCGTCGCCGCGTGGGGAAACGGCGGCGCGTCCGGCGAGATCGGGCCGGCCTCGCGCATCAGGCGGTTCTGCACGCCCCGCGCCGGACGACCGGTCATGACATTGGTGATGACGGTGGAATCGTCCCCGGCTTCGGCCAGCGCCTTGCGCCCGCCCGCGCTGACCTTCGATTCCGGACAGCGCAGATAGGCACTGCCGATCTGCACACCGGAGGCGCCGAGCGCGAAGGCGGCCGCGATGCCGCGCCCGTCGGCGATACCGCCGGCCGCGATCACCGGAACTTTAACGGCATCGGCGACCTGCGGCACCAACGCGAAGGTGCCGGGCTGCTCGGAGATTTTGTCCGTCAGGAACATGCCGCGATGGCCGCCGGCCTCGGCCCCTTGCGCGATCACGGCGTCGACGCCGCGCTGTTCGAGCCAAACCGCCTCCTTCACCGTCGTTGCCGACGAGATCACGAGGCAGCCGGCTGCCTTCACCCGCTTGAGCAGCGCCTGCTCCGGCAGGCCGAAATGGAAGCTGACCACTTCCGGCTTCAGCTCCTCGACGACCTCGCAGAAGGCCGCATCGAATGGCGCGCGGTTCGCCGCAGCGATCGGCGCAGCGGGATCGAGTCCGTGCTCGGTGTAATAGCCCGTGAGCCGCTGCTTCCAGCGCGCCTCGGCCTCGCTCGTCAGCTCGACCGGCGTGTGGCAGAAGAAGTTCATGTTGACCGGCGCCTTGACGCGCTGGCGGATCAGACCGACCTGCTCGCGCGCCTTCTCCGGCGAGATCATCGCACTCGGCAGCGAGCCGAGCCCGCCGCCCTGCGCCACAGCGATCACCAGCTCCGCATCCATCACGCCCGCCATCGGCGCCAGCACGATCGGAAATTCGGTCTTGAAGAGGTCGATCAGTCGACGGTCAGGCCACATGGTTGTTCTCTCTCGTTGGTCCTTACCCTCCCCCTCCAGGGGAGGGTGAAGAATTCTACGCCGCTGCTACCGAATTGCGTCGCCTGTCCAGCAACTGCTCCGCTTCGATCGCAATCCGCTCCACGATCTCCGCCGCCGGTGGAATATCATGGATCAGGCCGACCGCCTCGCCCGCGATCACGGCCGCGATATCGAAATTGCCGGTTTCTTTCGCGGCAGCATAATCGGCCGCGACCGTGGCGACATTCTGCATCAACTCCACCTCGCGGCCGATCCAGCGCCGGGCGTGATCATTGATCAGGCATCGTCCCGTAAACGGCGCCGGCCAGACATTGTTGCGGGAGAGATCGAAGATGATGCCGCGCACCGTGGAGCCGCTGCTTGCGGCGCAGATGCGCCGCTTGGCTTCGTCCGCGCCGTCAGCCTCGCGGCTTGCGTAGAAGCGCGTACCGAGCAGCACGCCGCTCGCCCCCAGCATCATCATGGCGGCTAGCCCGCGCCCGTCGGCGATGCCGCCGGCCGCGACCACCGGCACGCCCGCGGCAAGATCGACGATCGCGGGCACGAGATCGACCGTGGTGCGGGAGGCGCCGTGACCGCCAGCCTCCGTCCCCTGCGCGATCAGGATCTCGGCGCCGGCTTCGAGCGCCTGCCGCGCCATCGCCTCGTCCTGGACCTGGCAGATCAGACGCGCCCCGGCCGACTTGATCTTCGCTGCGAAGGGCGCGGGATCGCCGAACGACAATATGATCGCAGACGGCTTTGCGGCGAGCGCGATGTCGAGAAGCTCGGGCCGTTTGGCCAGACTCCAGGTAATGAAGCCGATCCCGAACGGCGCCGACAGGGAAGCGAGCTTCGCAGTCTCCTGCTCCAGCCACGTCCGCTCGCCATAGCCCCCGCCAAGAATGCCGAAACCGCCGGCGTTACTCACGGCCGCAACGAGCCGGCTGCCCGCGACGACATCCATCGGCGCCAACAGGATGGGGTGCTTGATTTCCAGCAGCCTCGTCAATGACGTCGCAATGGACATGGCCCCTCCCGGATCTGGACAGCGACAGTAAGCGCGACTAGCATTCTCGAAAATTGAATTGTTGTGAACGCTACCATCTCAAAAGCGAAACGATACGATGGAACTCAGCGACATCCAGACCTTCGCCGTGGTCGCCCGCACCGGCGGCATCACCCGCGCCGCCGAAGAGCTCAACACGGTGCAGTCGAACGTCACCCAGCGGGTGAAGGCGCTGGAAGCCGAGATCGGCACGCCTCTGTTCGAACGTCACAGCCGCGGCATGACGCTGACCGGTGCCGGCAAGCGCCTCCTGCCCTATGCACAGCGGATGGCCGCGCTGTCACGTGAAGCCATGCTGGCCGCGCGTGACGATGGCGAGCCGAAGGGACCGCTCGCGATCGGCTCGATGGAGACCACAGCGGCGGTGCGGCTGCCGCCGCTGCTCGCCGACTTCCACCGCCGCTTTCCCGCGGTGCGGCTGTCCTTACGGACCGCACCGACCGCCGACCTCGTCGCCGGCGTGCTCGACGGCACGCTCGACGGCGCCTTCGTCGCAGGCCCCATCACGCACGCCGACCTCACCGCAACGAGCGCCTTCCGCGAGGAGCTGGTGCTGGTCAGCGCGCGGCGCTGGAGCTCGCTGACCGCGCTACGCGCCGGCACGCCGGAATCGGGACCGACCGCGCTGGTGTTCCGCACCGGCTGCACTTACCGCCAAAGGCTCGAGCAGATCTTCGTCGAGTTCGGCTGGCCGTCGGCGGCGCGCTTCGAGCTCGGCACGCTCGACGGCATGATCGGCTGCGTCGCCGCCGACATGGGCGTGACACTGCTGCCGCGTGCGGTCGTCGAACGTAGCGCGATGAACGGCAGTGTTTCGATCCACACGTTGAGCGTCGCGCATGCGCGCGCCGAGACCCTCTTCATCCAGCGTCGCGCCGGACATCAATACAGCGCGTTGCAAGGCTTTGCCGCTTGCCTGAAGACCGACGAGGACGTCATCGCGGCCTGACGCGGTGACGCCACCTCGGTATTTCAGCATCCTTTAGAGCCGGATATCCTCATAGGACTCGATCCGCCGTGGGCCGACCGAGGTCGCCTCGTGCGAATCCGCTTCCGTGAGAGTGCCGAAATCCAGCTTGGTCAACCGCGTCAGGTCCGCGATCGAGACCTGGAACACGCTGACATCCTCCTCGGACATCCGCTCGCGCAGATCCACCTCCTGGATGCGATCGATCTCCATGATCAGGTTTCGCTGGCTCATGAGGAAGGCCGCCGCCTTGAGAGCGTCGTCATCCTCGTTGCGTCGGATCAGGATCTTCCAGAAATATTTCGGGATTTGAACGCCGCCGAAGCTCGGATCCTTGTGCGGCCGGCCTGCCGGATTGGGAAGATCGGATCCATCGGCGTCCGGCCCGTCGAACACCGGACCGTTCATGACGATGCCCTTCGCCTCGCCTTCGAGCAGGACATCACGCGTATAATCCTCCAGTCCCGCCCACAGCTGCTTGCCCTGGTTGAACGAGAAGAACTGCGGCGAGCAATTGGTGAAGTGGAAAGAATCATCGCCATGCTGCTTGGCCGCAGTGACGGTGTCGCCCCAGGCCGCATCCAGGCGGCGCACGAGATGACCGCGGTCGAACGGATTCTTGCTGCGATCTGCCTCGAAGGTGGCCTGCTTGCGGTAGAACTCGTCGCCGATCTGGGCATCGTCGTCGATGCGCGGATCGCGCAGCCAGGAATCACCCTCGCGCTTGCCGACGTCCTGCTGCTTGCCCCCGTCGATGTTGACGCAGCTGAAGAAAGCGAGCCGGCGCTCCTTGTTCATGACCACGCTGTAGTTGAAATATTTCAGCTCGGATTGCTTGGAGCTGCCCTTGAGCATCGCGATCTTGGGCTTGAGGGAGGCCGGAATCTTCGGCAACGGCACCGCGAATTTGCCGCTGCCGAGGAAGTTCGCCTTGTATCCGGGACGCGATTTCAGCGTGCTCTGATCGATATGCACGGCCTCCATGGGCAGGCCGTTGTTGGTGCTGATGTGAGGCAGCAGGCCGGCCGGCGGGGGAATCAACGGCGTGCCGCCGTTGTGCATGCCGCCGTTCGTCGTGCCTCCGTTGCCCCCCACAGGTCCCGGCATGGGTGCCGGCGGCGCGAACGGGATGTCCTTTCTGAACACCGGCAGCGGCACGCGGATCGGAACGACCAGCGAGGTGCCGTCGAGCGACTGCTCGACCCAGACATTGGCGCCGAAACCAGGCGCGGCAGCCGGAGCTCCGACCTTCGCAACCTCTTGCCGGCTCGGCGGCTCTTCCTCCTCCAGCACCGGCTTGATCAGCGGATGGGAGCCGACGGCAACTTTGATATCGGCGACGATCGCGCTGATCCGGATGCCCTCATTGGCGATCCAGTCGATCAGGGTCTCGTCCATCGACGGCTTCCACACCTTGCCGTCCTTGGTCAGGGTGCGGCCCTGAGAATCCTTGCGGGGAACGCCGCTGTGATGCAGCGCGACCACTTGCCAGAAGCGGTTGAACGCCGGCGAGCCCGAAGACCCAGCGGTCGTGTCAGTGTTGTACCAGAGGAAGTCGCCGACATATTTGAGCAGCTTGTTCTCGCGGACGCAGACCTGCTTCATCTGCCCGCTGGGATGCTGGATGATGGTGAGATACTCGCCGGGATCTGCCTTGCCGGGCGCGCCGCTGAGCGGCAGCCATCCGAAGTCCTCGAGCTGCTCTTCGCCCGACAGCGAGGTCGGCGCCACCGCGACGATCGAGAAGTCCAGCCTGTCGTTGGTGTAGAAGAACTTGCCCGGCTCGAAGCCGAACCGCACCGGCACGCGCTCCTGCCCCGCGACGTCGAGCTCATAGTTGAAATCGGCAATCGAATTGGCGGCTTCGGCCGGCTTGCCGAAGACGTGATGGTTCGTCAGCAACAGGCCTGGGCCGATCAGGAAGCCCGAGCCATAACCGAGCAGGTTCGACTTGAGATCCCTGAGCTGGATGCGGCACACCGAGCGCGAGGCGGCGGTCCCCTTGGCGAGATAGTTGATGCTGTCGAGATCATTGCCCTGGAGGATCCGCTCCAGGCCGATCTCGGCTTTCTCCACGTCCTGCGTCTCGGCCAGCAGCTGGCGCTGGCGCAGGCGCATCTTTTCGACGGTCATCTCGATCGGACCGTCACCCAATTTCCGGTTCAAGGCTTCGGGTGAGAACTCGGCTTGCTTGAAGCGTCTTTCTGAGCCCGCGATCAGGCTTGGCTTGATGAGCATCGTGACCTCTCAAATGGCTGGGCGAATATTGGACGTGATCGGCGCCCCAAAAATTGACGCCAAGTTGCAGCGCGGGCCGGACTGCCGGTCGCTGCGGAAATCGGGGGCATGCACCCGACACTACTTTAGACCTGTATATCGACTGCCACGCAACCACGCGGCATCATGCCATGGTCTGCAACCTCACCAGTGTGAGATTTCCCACAATTGATCGACGCAGCTGGGCATCACGATGTCGCGCGCGGCTTGCGGCCACCGGACGATCTACCGCTTCAGGTACCACCGCCGCAGCGCCACGATCGCCCAGATCGCCTCGACCAGACCGAACGGCCAGGCGCCCTGGAGAAAGCCGTAGGTCGAGCCAAGCGCGCAGGAAACGGCGAACAGCAGCACGAACCAATGGCTGCGATCTTCCAGGGCGTAGGTGACCAGCATTGCCGTGACGGCGAACAGGCCGAATAATGTCAGCGCATCCATGGTTCCGGGTTCACTCCGCGGCGCGACGCGTGATATGCGCTAAGCCATGCCGGCTCTTATCCTGCCCCTCGTCGATGCTGCAACCCACTGGCCCGCGCGCGGCGCACTGGTCGGGCTCGATCTCGGCACCAAGACCATCGGCGTCGCGGTGTCCGACCCGGACCGGCGGCTTGCGACCGGCGTCGAGACGGTTCAGCGCAAGCAATTCAAGCAGGATGCCGCCCGTCTGCTCGCGATCGCGGCGGAGCGCAAGGTCGTCGGCTTCGTGCTCGGCCTGCCGATCAACATGGACGGCAGCGAGGGCCCGCGCGCGCAATCCACCCGCGCCTTTGCCCGCAACCTTGCCGGCCTGACCGCGCTGCCCATCGGCCTGTGGGACGAACGGCTCTCGACCGCGGCGGTCGAGCGCGAGCTGATCGGCATGGACGTCAGCCGCGCCAAGCGCGCCGAGGTGATCGACGAGCATGCCGCGATCTTCATCCTGCAAGGCGCGCTCGACCGTCTCGCTAATCTCGGTCCAGGGACTGCCTGACCGATGGCCGTCGTGGTCGCGGCGCTGCTGCCGGTCTTCATCCTCATCGTGCTCGGCGTGGTGCTGAAGCGCAGCCTGATGCGGCTCGACACGCAATGGCACGGGCTGGAGCGGCTGACCTATTTCGTGCTTTTCCCCATGCTGCTGATCCAGACGCTGGTGAAGGCCGACCTCTCCAAGGTGCCGGTCGCCGGTGTCGGCGGCGCGCTGCTGCTGTCGGCGCTGGCGATGTCGCTGCTCTGCCTCGCGCTCCGCCCTCTCCTGGCGCGGCTCGACGTCGACGGCCCCGCCTTCACATCAATCTTCCAGGGCGCGACGCGCTGGCAGACCTATGTCGCGCTGTCCGTTTCCGCCAATATGTTCGGCGATGTCGGCCTGGCGCTCGCCTCGGTGGCCATGGTCGCGATCATCCCGCTCGTCAACGTCTTCAGCGTCGCGGTGCTCGCGCATTATGCCGCGCCCGAAAAGCAATCCGGCCGCGCCATCGTGATGACATTGGTGCGCAATCCCCTGATCTGGGCCTGCGCCATCGGGCTCTTCGTCAATGTCACCCACCTGCCGTTGCCGAAAATCTGGCACGAGGTGGCGGACGCGCTCGGCCGCTCCTCGCTGGCGATCGGCCTGCTCGTCACCGGCGCCGGCCTCCAGCTCAAGGGCCTCTTCCGCCCGAGCCTGAGCGCGACGCTCGGCGTGGGGTTCAAGCTGGTGCTGATGCCGGTCCTTGCACTCGTGCTCGCCATCTGGTTCGGGCTAGCAGGCAACAGCCTCGCGATCGTCGCGATCTGCGCGGCGGTGCCGACCTCACCCAGCGCCTACGTGCTGGCGCGCCAGATGGGCGGCGATGCACCGCTCTTGGCGCAGATCATCACGCTGCAGACGATTTTGGCCGCGATCACGATGCCGATCGCGATCGCGCTGGTGGCCTAGCTCGACATTGCGAGCACATCTGTCTCGGCTCGTCATTGTGAGGAGCCCTTGCGACGAAGCAATCCAGAATGCCGCCGCGGAGGGACTCTGGATTGCTTCGCTGCGCTCGCAATGGCGGAGTGTGAGGCAGCCGCCTGGCTAGCCCCCCAGCCACATCGTCAGCACCACCGCAGTCAGATTGTTCAGGCCGTGGAGCACGATGGTGAGCCAGAGCGAACCGGCGCGATGGCGCATGTAGCCGAACCACAGACCGATGGTGAAGACCTCGGCGAGGAAGTACATGTCGTATTGCAGGTGGACGATGGTCCACACCAGCGACGACAAGAGGATCGCGCCGGGCACGCGCAGGAAGCTCGCCGACCAGCCGCGATAGAGGAAGCCGCGCGCCAGGACCTCTTCCGACATCGGCGCAGCCACGCTGAAGGCGAACAGAAGCAGCAGCGCCGCGCCCTTGTCGCGCCCCGATTTCAACAGATCGGTCATGAAGCCCGGCGTCGCCTCGCGGCCGAGCGCGCGCGACATCGTCTCCCAGACCAGCACGATCAGGATGAGCCCGACCGCACCGAACAGAAGCTGTTTCCAGGACGGCCAATGCAGCGCCAGATAGTCGACGAAGGAGGCCTTCTTGATAGCGATGGCGAGCCACACCGCCAGAAGCGTCGCCGGCAGGCCCATGATGACCGAGAGCGCCAGGGTCTGAGGCTCGTGGCCGACCAGCTGGATCGAGGCGAGGTCCATCGGCAGGCCACGCAAGACCGCCAGCAGCACGACGGCGCCGATCTGGCCGACGAACATCGCGACGAAGATGAAGAGGCCCCATAGCGCCGTGCCCCAGAACTTCCAGGCACGCGGCGTCGCCGGCGTCTCGGTCAGCGGCGGATGGTCGGGATTGAGGGAGTCCATCAAGAGGCTTTCGTTAGAACGTCACCGTCATTCCGGGGCGATGCGCAGCATCGAACCCGGAATCTCGAGATTCCGGGTTCGATCCTTCGGACCGCCCCGGAATGACACAGCAAACACTCACGGCAGCGCCCGCTCCAGCAGCCCGCGAGCCTCACCGCTGTCGAGCTCGACCGCGCCGTACATACTGGCGTGATTGGCAGCGAGACGCGTCGTGGCAAACAATTCGGCATTGTGTGGCGACACGGCATTGAGCGCCGCGGCCGCAGCCAGCAATGCCAGCTTCTCGACCGCCAGCCGCGCGACGCGCTCGCCGTCGGCGCGCCGAAAGGTCGTGCCGATGAAGCTGACCGCCTCCGCCGCCCCGGGCAGGCCCTTCGTCTCGGCCGCGAGAGCCTGAAGCACCGCCATCGCGGCATCCTGCTCGCGCGAGAGCGCGCGGAGCACATCGAGGCACATCACGTTGCCGGAGCCTTCCCAAATCGCGTTGACCGGCGACTCCCGATAGTGCCGCGCCAGGATGCCGTCCTCGACATAGCCATTGCCGCCGAGGCATTCCATCGCCTCATAGAGGAACGGCGGCGCGCTCTTGCAGGTCCAGTATTTGATCGCGGGCGTCAGCAGCCGCATATAGGCAGCCTCCGCCGCATCATGCGGCGTCCGGTCGAAAGCGCGGCAGAGTCGCATCACCAGCGCGGTGCTGGCCTCGACATGCAGCGCCATGTCGGCCTGCACCGCCTGCATCAGAGGCTGATCGGCCAGATGCTTCTGGAACACGCTGCGGTGTCGGGCGTGATGCAGCGCATGCGCCAGCCCCGAGCGCATCAGGCCGACGGAGGCGATCGCACAATCCTGCCGCGTCAGCTGCACCATCTGAATGATGGTGCGGATGCCCTTGCCCTCCTCGCCGACCGCCTGCGCATAGGCCCCGACGAACTCGACCTCCGACGAGGCATTGGAGCGATTGCCGAGCTTGTCCTTGAGCCGCTGGAACTGGATGGCGTTCACCGAGCCGTCCGGCGCGAAGCGCGGCATGAAGAAACAGGTCAGCCCGCCCTCGGCCTGCGCCAGCACCAGGAACGCATCGCACATCGGCGCCGACATGAACCATTTATGGCCGGTGATGCGATAGGCTCCGCCCTCGCGCACGGCCCGCGTCATGTTGGAGCGCACGTCGGTGCCGCCCTGCTTCTCGGTCATGCCCATGCCGAGCGTCATGCCGCGCTTGCCCCACCACGGTGCGAAGCTCGGATCGTAGCTCCTGGTCGAGAGCACCGGCATCACCTTCTGAAGCAGATCCGGCTGCATCGCCAGCGCTCCGACGGAGGCGCGCGTCATCGTGATCGGGCAAAGATGGCCGGTCTCGACCTGGGCGGCGATGTAGAATTTGGCCGCGCGAATGACTTCGGCGGCATCGCCCGCCGGTTTGCCGTTCGCGGTCCAGGTCGAATTGTGCACGCCGGCATGGGTGCTGTGCGCCATCAGCTCGTGATAAGCCGGGTGAAACTCGACCTGGTCGCGGCGATTGCCTTTTGCGTCGAAGGTGCGCAGCTTCGGTGTGTTCTCGTTCGCGAGGCGCCCGCGATCGGCCATCGCGGCCGAGCCCCAGTGCTTGCCGAATTCGGACAGCTCGCGTTCCGCCGCCGCACCGCCATTGGCCTTCACGGACTCGACCAGCGGACGATCTACGCTGAACAGGTCGACATCCTCGAACGGCGGCGACTGGTTGAAGACCTCGTGGGTCGCAAAGCTCGGCTGGGTCATCGGGTTTCCTCGGCGCGGAATCAGTTCCGCCGCGGCTGGATCGGGAAATCATAGGCCGCCCCGCCGGCCCCAGGCAGGGAAAAATGCCACCACTCCTTCGAATAGTTCACAAAGCCTTGCCTCGCCATCGCAGCCACCAGCCGCTTCCGCCAGGCGCGCTGCTCCGGCGTGATTGACGGTGCTGCGGTATGGCCCTTGGTGTCGGTGCAGTCGTAACCGGTGCCCATGTCGACACTGCCCTCCGGCGCCCGCGCTTCGACCGGCGCCGTGCAGTCGGCATAGCTCCTCGACGGATCGTACCTCTTCGAATTGTCAGCTTTGAGATCGACCAGCGTGAGATCGAGTGCCGAGCCGGTGGAATGCTGCGAGCGACTTGCGATGTAGCCGAGACGGAACAGCTCGGTCTTGGGAATCTTGGGATTGTAGCGCCGCTCGGCGGCGGTCTCGCGACCGTTTTGCGACCACTTGACCATGTCGAGCGAGGCCCGCGCCGGCCGGTAGCAGTCGAACATCTTGAGCGAGAGATTTTGCGCCGCCAGCTCCTGCTGCACCGCCTTGAGCCGCAGCCCGACCTCGCGCTTCACCACGCATTCGCCGGCGTCGTAGCCGGCGAGCGGACGGCCGACGAAATTGTTCGACGTGGCGTAGCGGATGTCCTGGATGATGCTGGGATCGATCTCGCGCAGATAGACGAAATCGCCGGGGAGCGATTGGGCGTGGGCTGTGCTGACTGTCACTGCAGCCACGAACGCTGTCAGAATTCTTTTCACGGAATGCCCCCCGATCGTCATGGCCGGGTTTGTCCCGGCCATCCACGTCCTTTTGCGTCAAATGCGATAGAAGATCGTGGATGCCCGGGACAAGCCCGGCCATGACGGAGGGCAGGCCGCAGCCTCCAGATCGACAGGATCAGGGGATAACTCCCCGCCCGCTGTTTGCCCCTTGCTCCCCCCGCCGTCCGCCCCTATAGCTCTGCTTTTAATGACATCGAAATCGACCTTCGTCCTCGGCCACCGGCATTTGCTGGGCATCGAGGGCCTTTCCGCGGCCGACATCACCGGCCTCCTCGACCTGTCCGAAGAATATGTCGAGCTCAACCGCCAGGTTGACAAGAAGCGCACCGTCCTGCGGGGACGGACGCAGGTGAACCTCTTCTTCGAGGCCTCCACCCGGACCCAGTCCTCGTTCGAGCTCGCGGGAAAGCGGCTTGGCGCGGATGTCATGAACATGTCGGTCGCATCCTCGTCGATCAAGAAGGGCGAGACGCTGATCGACACCGCGATGACGCTGAATGCCATGCACCCGGACATCCTGGTGATGCGCCATCACGCCTCCGGCGCGGTGGAACTGCTGGCGCGCAAGGTCGACGGTTCCGTGATCAATGCCGGCGACGGCGCGCACGAGCATCCGACGCAGGCCCTGCTCGACGCGCTCACCATCCGCCGCAACAAGGGCCGGATCGAGGGGCTCGTCGTTGCGATCTGCGGCGACGTGCTGCATTCGCGCGTCGCCCGCTCCAACATCATCCTGCTCAACACCATGGGTGCCCGCGTCCGCGTCGTCGGACCATCCACGCTTTTGCCACCCGGCATCGAGCGGATGGGCGTCGAGGTCGCGCGCGACATGCGCGAGGGACTCAACGGCGCTGACATCGTCATGATGCTGCGGCTCCAGCGCGAGCGCATGAACGGCTCCTTCGTGCCGTCCTCGAGCGAATATTTCCACTATTTCGGGCTCGACCAGAAGAAGCTCGCCTACGCCAAGCCGGACGCGCTCGTGATGCATCCCGGCCCCATGAACCGCGGCGTCGAAATCGACACCGCGGTCGCCGACGGCGCGCAATCCCTGATCCGCGAACAGGTGGAGATGGGCGTTGCCGTGCGCATGGCGGTGCTGGAAGCGCTCGCCCGTAACCTGCCGAACGCGTGATGCCGATGTTGACCGATCGCCGCCCCGTCCTGCTCGCCAACGCCCGTGTCGTCGATCCCTCCAGGGATTTCGACGGTATTGGCGACGTCCTGATCGCGGACGGCACCATCCGCGAGACCCGCCGCGGCATTGGCGCTGCCGGCGTCCCCGAGGGCACCGACATCGTCAACTGCTCCGGCAAGATCGTCGCGCCCGGCCTGATCGACATGCGCGCCTTCGTCGGCGAGCCCGGCTTCAGCCATCGCGAGACCTTCGCCTCCGCGAGCCAGGCGGCCGCGACCGGCGGCATCACTACCATTATCTGCCAGCCGGATACCTTGCCGGTCATCGACAATTCGGCGACGGTCGACTTCGTCATGCGCCGCGCCCGCGACACCGCCATCGTCAACATCCAGCCGATGGCGGCGCTCACCAAGGGCATGCACGGCGAGGAGATGACCGAATTCGGCCTGCTCAAGGCCGCTGGCGCCGTCGCCTTCAGCGACGCGGCCAGAAGCGTGACCAATGCGCAGGTGATGCGCCGTGCGCTGACCTACGGGCGCGATTTCGACGCGCTGATCGTGCACTACACCGAAGATCCTGATCTCGTCGGCGAAGGCGTCATGAACGAAGGCGAGTTCGCCTCGCGCCTCGGCCTGATGGGCATCCCGAGTGCCGCCGAGGCCGTCGTTCTCGAACGCGACATGCGCCTCGTTGCGCTCACCGGCGGGCGTTATCACGCGGCCTCGCTGACCTGCATCGACTCCCTCGAGATCCTCCAGCGCGCCCGCGACGCCGGGCTCGCCGTCAGCGCCTCGGTCTCGATCAACCATCTGGCGCTGAACGAGAACGACATCGGCCCCTACCGGTCCTTCCTGAAGCTGTCGCCTCCACTGCGCAGCGAGAACGACCGCCGGGCGCTGGTGGCCGCCATGGCCTCCGGCCTGCTCGACGTCATCATGTCCGACCACAATCCGCAGGACGTCGAGGTCAAGCGCCTGCCATTCGCGGAAGCGGCGCCCGGCGCCATCGGCCTGGAAACCATGCTGCCCGCCGGCCTGCGCCTCGTGCATAATGGCGAGTTGGAGCTGAAGGTGCTGATCCGGGCGATGTCCACCCGCCCGGCCGAGCTGCTCGGCCTGCCTGGCGGAACCCTGCGCGCAGGCAGCCCGGCCGACGTCATCGTGATCGATCCCGACGTGCCCTGGGTGGTCGATCCCGCCGACCTCAAATCGCCCTGCAAGAACACCCCGTTCGACGAGGCCCGCTTTACAGGCCGCGTGGTGCGCACCATTGTCGGCGGCCGGACGGTATACGAGCATGTTTGACGCGCGCGATCACGCGACATTGAGATCCAGCCTTTGGAGCTGCCGCCATGGGGCTTGAAGCATTTTTGCCGGTAGCCTTGGTCATCGGCTACCTGCTCGGTTCGATTCCGTTCGGGCTGATCCTGACCAGGCTCGCCGGCACGCAGGATATCCGGTCGATCGGTTCCGGCAGCATCGGCGCCACCAACGTGCTGCGCACCGGACGCAAGAGCCTTGCCGTGGGCACCCTGCTGTTCGACGCGCTCAAGGGCACCGTCGCCGTGGTGATCGCCGGTTACATTGCAGGACCCAATGCCGCCATGGTGGCCGGGCTCGGCGCCTTCCTCGGCCATCTCTTCCCAGTCTGGCTCAAGTTCAAAGGCGGCAAGGGCGTCGCCGTCTATATCGGCATTCTGCTCGGCCTGTTCTGGCCCGGCATGGTGGTGTTCTGCCTGCTCTGGCTGGCAACCGCCTTCACCACCCGCTACTCGTCGCTGTCGGCGCTGGTCGCCGCGTTCATCACGCCGCTGTTCCTGTGGTGGTTCGGGCACCTCGCATTGTCCGCGCTGTTTGCGGTGCTGACGCTGCTGCTGTTCTACGCGCACCGCGAGAACATCAAGCGATTGCAAGCGGGCAAGGAAAGCCGGATCGGCGAGAAGGCGTAAAAAGTACGGATACCGCCGTACTCTTTTTGCATTATATGCCAAATCCTGTTCGCAACTCACCGCCTGCTCGCGGCCGGCAGTAGCGAGCGGGTTCCATGCCTGTCATCCTGACAGGCAAGATGGCGTTACGCGGTTGCTCAGAATGAGCGAGAAGATTGACGGCACGCATGACGGGGTTGGTTCGCAGAGCACTGCGGCGAGCCGGCTGCTCTCGACGACCAACATCTGGTCCGATGCGGCCGCGCTGCCCCCTCCCCCAAAGCCTGCTTGCATTTCCCCGTCACCGGCCCCCGCCGCACCATCTCCTGTCGCGGCCGAGATCCGAGCCCCGGCCGTGCCGGTCGCGCCCGCGCCGGCGCGCTCCGGGCAATGGCCGCCGCGACAATTGTCGCTGGCACTTCAGGGTGGCGGTACCTTTGCCGCCTTCACCTGGGGCGTGCTGGAACGGCTGCTGGAAGAGCCCATCGAGATCGGCACCGTCAGCGGCGCCAGCGCCGGCGCCATCAATGCACTGCTGCTCGCCTCCGGCCTCGCGGAGGGCGGCCGCGAAGCTGCGCGTAACCGGCTGAACCGGTTCTGGCTTCGCCTGATGCACGAGGCCTCGTTCCGCTCGCTGATGCTGGTCGGCGGTTTCTCGCCGGCGGGAAGCTCGGTTGCGTTCGGGCCGACGCTGCGCTCCGGCACGTTCGATCCGTTCGACCTCGATCCGCTGCGGCAGGCGCTGTCGCGCGACATCAACTTTTCCGTCTTGCGCGATGCGCGGTGCCCGAAGCTGCTGATCGCGGCGACGCGGATCCGCGACGGGCAGCAGCAGATTTTTGGCAATGACGCCATCACCACCGACGTCGCGCTCGCCTCGACGTGCCCGCCGCTGGTCCATTGTGCGGTCGAGATCGAGGGCGAAGCCTATTGGGACGGCGGCTTCGGCGGCAATCCGCCGCTGCTGCGGCTCGTGCAGGAAAGCGCGACACCGGATCTGCTGCTCGTTCAGGTCACCCCGACGCGCGACAGCTATGTTCCGATCACCCTCGCCGCGATCGACCGCAGGCTGGACCAGATCGCGGCCAACGCCGCGCTCAACGCCGAGATCGCGGCGATCGAATGGGCGCAGTCGCACATGGCCTCTCCGCTGCGCCTCACCAGGATCGCGGCGGAAGACTCCGTCGACGGCCTGGCGCAGCGCTCATCGACCGATCTCGGCCGTGGCTTCATTCGGCTCCTGCACCGGAGCGGCCGCGCAGCTGCCGAGCGCTGGCTCGGGCGAGATGCAAAGGCCGGCACGCCCCCATCTGCGCCCGCTCAGGCCCTCGTTGCAGCCGAGGCCGCGCTAACCTGACTTCGCCAGAGCCTGCTCGAGGAACCACGCCGTCGCGAGCGCGCCCGCGTCGTTTCCGAACCGTGCGATCACCTGCACGCCGATCGGCAGGCCGCCCACCTTCAGCACCGGCACGTTGACGCAAGGATTGCCCATCAGCGTCCAGAGCCGGTTGTAGCGGGGGTCGCCCGTCGTCGCGAGCTCCTTGGCCGGCGCGGTGCCCGGCGCCGAATAGGTCAAGAGGACGTCGACGCCTTCGAACACCTCGCCGAGCTCGCGGCGGCCGCGCCGGCTGATCCGGCGCGCCTCGTCATACTCCTTCGGCGTCAGATGGGCGGTCGCATCGAGGCTTGCCCGCAGCATCGGCGCGATCTCGTCGTGACGCTCGGAAAACTCCCAGGCCAGCGCGCGATGCGCCTCGAAGTCCTGGACGATGGGGTGGACGCGCCAGGCCTCATGCACTGCCTCGGGCAGATCGACGTCCTGCACGCTGGCACCGGCGCGCTGCGCCGCCTTGATCGCGGCCAGCAACCCTTCTTCTGCCGCCGGCTCGACGGCGCCGGCAAATTCCTGCCTGACCACGCCGATGCGCGGCGAGGTGGCCGGAACGATGCCGGAAAACTCGGTGCGGCCGGTCATCGCCAAAAGTCCGCGCGCGAGGTCCTCTGCGCGTGCACCGAACAGGCCGACCGTGTCGAGCGCCCACGAATAGCATTTGACGCCGACCGTCGGCAGCATGCGGAACGAAGGCTTGATCGCCGCGGTCCCGCAATAGGCGGCGGGCCGGATCACCGAGCCGCCGGTCTGGGTGCCCAGCGCCAGCGGGATCATGCCGGCGCCGACGGCAGCGGCCGAGCCGGAGGACGAGCCACCCGGCGAATGGCCGAGATTGTGCGGATTGAGCGTCGGGGTCGGATCGCGCGAGGCAAATGCCGTGGTCGTGGTCTTTCCGATGATGGTGGCGCCCGCCCGCTTCAGCATCATGACGACGGGCGCATCCGCGCGCGGCTGCCAGCCGCGATAGATCTCCGAGCCCATCTCGGTTGGCATGTTCGCGGTGTCGATGATGTCCTTGATGCCGACGGCGATGCCACGCAGCGGGCCCGAGCCTTGCGCCTTCGCGGCCTTGTCGTGACGGACGAAGGCACGGACGTCCTTCTCTTTGGCCTCGATCGCCGCATGCGACTGGGCGATGGCGGCATCGGGCGAAAGCTCCCCCGCTTCGATGCGGCGCTGGAGGTCGGCGAGTGAAATCATGTCGAAATCCTTCTTATTGGGATCGCTTTTAGCATTGCGACGAGGCCGTGCAAGCACACGTCCCTGTTGCGCAACGCCCTCAGGTTGTTCCATGCTCCGCCCACAAGGAGACGCCGTGGACGCCATCAATCCAAGCGTGGAGCTGACCGAGGCCGAGCGGATCGACCGCCTGCGGCTGATCCGCTCCGACAATGTGGGCCCGCGCACCTTCCGTTCGCTGGTCGATCATTTCGGCACCGCGCGCGCCGCGCTGGAGCGGCTGCCCGATCTCGCCCGTCGCGGTGGCGCGGCGCGGTCGGGGCGCATCTGCAGCGCGGATGAGGCGAAGGCCGAGCTCGCCGCGAGCCGCAAATTCGGCATCGCCTGGCGCGCGCCCGGCGAGGACGGCTATCCGGCCCGGCTGGCGATGATCGACGATGCGCCGCCGCTGCTCGCGGTGCGCGGCGGCACGAAGACCCTGATGCGGCCGATGATCGCGATCGTCGGCTCGCGCAACGCCTCCGGCGCCGGGCTGAAATTCGCCGGTCAGCTTGCGCGCGAGCTCGGCGAAGCCGGCTTCGTGGTCATCTCGGGCCTTGCGCGGGGCGTGGACCAGGCCGCGCATCGCACCAGCGTGGAGAGCGGCACGATCGCGGTGCTGGCCGGCGGCCATGACTGCATCTATCCGCCCGAGCATGGCGATCTGCTCGCGGCGATCCTCGACCACGAGGGCGCCGCGATTTCCGAGATGCCGCTCGGCCATGAGCCCCGCGCGCGCGATTTCCCTCGCCGCAATCGGCTGATCTCCGGCGCTTCGCTCGGCGTCATCGTGGTGGAAGCGGCGCACCGCTCGGGCTCGCTGATCACCGCGCGCATGGCGGCCGAACAGGGCCGCGAGGTGTTTGCGGTGCCGGGCTCCCCGCTCGATCCGCGCGCCGCCGGCACCAACGATCTGATCAAGCAGGGCGCGACCCTGGTCACGGAAGCTGCCGACATCGTCAACGCCGTGCAGCCGATCATGGAGCGGCCGCCGATGCTTCCGGCGAGCGAGCCCGACAGCGAGCCGTTCGAGAGCGATCCGCAATCGCACGACCGTGACCAGATCACCGGCCTGCTCGGTCCTGCGCCGATCTCGATTGATGACCTCGTGCGGATGTCCGGCGCCTCGCCTGCGATCGTGCGCACCGTGCTGCTGGAGCTCGAGCTGGCCGGAAAGCTCGAGCGTCACGGCGGCGGATTGGTGTCGCTGCTTTAGCGTTCCCGGTTGTCATTCCGGGGCGCGACGAAGTCGCGAGCCCGGAATCCGTTCATCCGCTTGATCTGGGGCCAAATGGATTCCGGGCTCCCTCGCTTCGCTCGGGCCCCGGAATGACGGATGGAGTAGCAACGCTAGCCTAGCCCTCGTTGCGCTGATCGAACTGGCTGCGTGCCGCCTCGATCTGGATCAGATGGTCGATCGCCCACTGCCCGAGCGCCTTCACCGGCTGTTGCAGCCCGCGGCCGAGATCGGTCAGCTCATAGTCCACGCGCGGCGGAATGGTCGGGAAGATCGTGCGCGTGACGAGGCCGTCGCGCTCGAGGCCACGCAGCGTCAGGGTCAGCATCCGCTGCGAGATGCCGTTGATCATGCGCTTCAGCTCGTTGAAGCGTTTCGGCCCGTCGCTCAGCATCATGATGACGAACACGCTCCATTTGTCGCCGACGCGCGACAGCACGGAGGCAACCCCGCGGCAGTCGGCGTGGTTGGGGTCCGGCATAGGATCGGGACGCTGAGTTGGCGCTGGATTTGACCGCGGCGGAGCAGTCAAATCGGCGTGCGTCGGTTTCAATAATGTGCCCATGGCTCAAAAAAGTGCGTTCTTGCGGGGTTTTCGGTAGTCACTCATGTAGCGCGGGTTACAAATCTATACCATGGGTGACCCCACATGAAACTCCTCCATATCGACTCAAGCGTCCTCGGCCCCCACTCCATTTCCAGGCAGGTCTCCGCCGCCATCGTCGACAGCCTCAAGCAGGCGACGCCCTCGCTCGACGTGGTCTATCGCGACCTGACCCAGACGCCGCTTGCCCACCTCTCCGGCCCGCATCTCGCTGCCGCGCAAGGCGCGCCCGCGCCGGCGGAACTCGGCCCGGACCTTGTCGCGAGTGCGGCCGCGCTCGACGAGTTCCTGGCCGCCGACGTCGTCGTGATCGGCGCACCCATGTACAATTTCACCATTCCGAGCCAGCTCAAGGCGTGGATTGACCGTATCCTGGTGGCGGGGAAGACATTTAAATATGGCGCCACCGGTCCCGAGGGTCTCGCTGGAGCCAAGCGCGTGATCGTCGCGATCTCGCGCGGTGGCCATTACGGCGTCGGCACGCCATACGCGGCCGGCGAGCATCTCGAAACCTATCTGCGCTGGGTGTTCGGATTCATAGGGATCACCAACGTCGAGTTCATCCCTGCCGACGGCATCCAGCTCGGACCGGATCACCGCGAAAAGGCGCTGGCGGGTGCGCTTCAGGCAGCCACCAGCCTGCGCGCGGCATAAAGGGCGCGCCGTTGGCATCGGCCGCTGCCGGATTCCGGCGGCGGCTGACCAACGCAGCAGCGCTAAAGCCAGATGCCCTGCATGCCCAGGATGACGGCCACGAGCGAAACAAACAGGCCTAGGCCGGCAAACAATGCGACGGCGACCAGCTCGGACTTGTCCGAGCGTTTGGCCGGGATGGCCGAATCTTCAGTGGAAATGCGCGGTACTGAAATCGACGAAAAAATACGAGCTGCTTTCGGCATGACGGACTCCCTCAAAAAACGAGTCTTCTGCCCCTGCCCGTAGAACTGTCTTCCCAGACTGCGCGAAGGTTCAACACCTCACGCAATCGTTCGGAAATCATGTCTCGAAAGACGCAACATCCCGCCGGCGCAACCGCTTGCGATCGGGCCGACGGACTCAATTTTCACTTGACTTGATCAACCGCGATAGATCGGCGCACCGCTCGGCGAGGCCACCGCCCCTCCGTCGACGAAGATTTCCTGGCCCTGCACATGCGCGGAGTCGTCGGAGGCGAGGAACAGCACCGTCTTCGCAACGTGATCTGGTTCACCAAGGCGGCCGAGCGGCGTCATCAGCCCGATGCGCTTCTCGAACGCTTTCTCCGCTTCCGGCGTTGCGATCGCCGCGCCCCAGATCGGCGTGCGGATCGCGCCCGGCGCGACGACGTTGACGCGGATTCCGCGCGGCGACAGCTCCGACGCCATGATCCGCGCCATCGCGCGCACGCCGGCCTTCGCCGCACCGTAAGCAGAGTAGCCGGGAATGCCGAGCACCGAAATCACCGAGCCGTTGAGGATGATCGAGGAATTGTCGTTGAGATACGGCAGCGCCGACTGCACCGTGAAGAACACGCCGGTGAGGTTGGTCCTGATGACCTTCTCGAACACCTCCAGCTTTGCAGATCCCAGCGGCGTGCCGCCGGCGCCGGGAATGCCGGCATTGGCAAACACGATATCGAACTTGCCGAATTTTTCGGCGCCCTGCCTGATCGCGGCTTCCGTCGCTGCGATGTCCGTAACATCGGCGACGAGCGCGAGCGCGTTCGGCCCGAGCTCTTGCGCGGCCGCCGCCAGCGTCTCCTTGTTGCGCCCGGTGATCACCACCCTGGCTCCTTCCGCCACGAACAGCTTTGCGGTCGCAAGGCCAATGCCGCTGTTGCCGCCTGTGATCAGGGCCGTCTTGTTCGTCAGTCTCACGTTCGCCTCCAGTAGTTGCATGATAAAACCAGATTGCCATCTAGGGCCCATAGTTTTATGATGCAACCACACAAGCGCGTGATCGACACGGCAATCGTGCGAACGCGATAGGACGGACGACGATGGTGAAACGAACCAGCTTCGAGGGCGACGCCTGCCCGATCGCGCGGTCACTGGACGCGCTCGGCGATTGGTGGTCGCTGCTGATCATTCGCGAGGCGCTGTTCGGCCTGCGCCGCTTCGGCGAGTTTCAGAACAAGCTTGGCATGGCCAAGAACATCCTGTCGGCGCGACTGCGCGCACTGGTCGATCACGGCATCCTGGCGACCGCCCCCGCCTCCGACGGCAGTGCCTACCAGGAATATGTACTGACGCCGAAGGGCCGCGGCACCTTCCCGATCCTGGTCGCGCTACGGCAATGGAGCGAGGAGTTCGACGATCACCCCGAGGAGATTGCGACCATCCTGGTCGATCGCGAGAACGGCCGCCCGGTGAAGAAGCTGGAAATGCGCGCGGAGGATGGACGGCTGCTCTCGCCGGCCGAGACCACGCTGAAGCCACGCCCAGTGCGGCGAAGACAGTCGGCGAGATAGGCCCAAGCGGCATCACACCGTCATTGCGAGCGCAGCGACTTGTCCGCCGAAGCCTTGGCGAAGGCGGAAGCAATCCAGACTGCCTCTGCGGAAAGACTCTGGATTGCTTCGCGGAGCCTGTCATCGGGCCGCGCTTCGCGCGGACCCGTTGGCTCGCAATGACGGGTTAGAGCAGCGAACCCAGCAGCCCCCGCCTCACGACAGCTTGCGCTTGGTCCGCAGCCGCAAGTGCTCGTCGGCCTCGAGCTTGGTCATGCCCAGCAGATAATGCAGCACGTCGAGCTTGTGGCGCTCGGCAAGCTTGCGCAAGGCCCCGACCTGCTCGGCGATGAAGGCGACAGCCTCGTCCGCGCCGCCCTCCCCCGGTTCCTCGTGACGCGAGCCTCCCGGCACGCCTGATGCGGCGCGCGCCCGTTTCTTTCCCGGCTTAGTCACCCGACCCCACCCGAATCCATGCCCCGCGGAAACATTACGCCGACATCGACCGCAACTCCAAGGTGGTATTTTGCAACTTTCTCGATATGAAACTTTTCCCATTTGGAGCGCTTTCAACACCCCCCGATTTGACAGCGGGGGCCTCACCACCCATGTTCGGGACGAAACGGCCGACCCGAGTCCTTTCGTTTTCGGCCCGAGATTTTCCCGTAAGTTACTGGAACTACATGAATATCGTCATTGTGGAGTCGCCGGCGAAAGCCAAGACGATCAACAAATATTTGGGCTCGTCCTATGAGGTTCTGGCCTCGTTTGGCCATGTCCGCGACCTGCCCGCAAAGAACGGCTCCGTCGATCCCGATGCCAATTTCAAGATGATCTGGGAGGTCGACCCCAAGGCGGCCGGCCGGCTCAACGACATCGCCAAGTCCCTGAAGGGCGCTGACCGCCTGATTCTCGCCACCGACCCTGATCGTGAGGGCGAGGCCATCTCCTGGCACGTGCTGGAGGTGATGAAGGAGAAGCGCGCGCTGAAGGATCAGAAGATCGAGCGCGTGGTGTTCAACGCCATCACCAAGCAGGCCGTCTCGGATGCCATGAAGCATCCGCGCCAGATCGACGGCGCCCTGGTCGACGCCTATATGGCGCGCCGCGCGCTGGACTACCTCGTCGGTTTCACGCTCTCCCCCGTGCTGTGGCGCAAGCTGCCGGGCGCCCGCTCGGCCGGCCGCGTGCAGTCGGTGGCGCTGCGCCTCGTCTGCGACCGTGAGCTCGAGATCGAGAAGTTCGTACCGCGCGAATATTGGTCGCTGATCGCGACCCTGCTCACCCCGCGCGGCGAGGCGTTCGAAGCCCGCCTCGTCGGCGCCGACGGCAAGAAGATCCAGCGCCTCGATATCGGCACCGGCGCCGAAGCCGAGGACTTCAAGAAGGCGCTCGAAGCTGCCAGCTACACCGTGACCGCGGTCGATGCCAAGCCGGCCCGGCGCAATCCGCAGGCGCCCTTCACCACCTCGACGCTGCAGCAAGAAGCCAGCCGTAAATACGGCTTTGCGCCGGCGCACACGATGCGCATCGCCCAGCGTCTCTATGAAGGCATCGACATCGGCGGCGAGACCACCGGACTCATTACTTATATGCGTACCGACGGCGTGCAGATTGCGCCCGAGGCCATCACCCAGGCGCGCAAGGTGATCGGCGAGGATTACGGCAACGCCTATGTGCCGGACGCCCCCCGCCAGTACCAGGCCAAGGCCAAGAACGCCCAGGAAGCGCACGAAGCGATCCGCCCGACCGACCTCTCCCGCCGCCCCGACAGCATGAGCCGCAAGCTCGATGCCGATCAGGCGAAGCTTTACGAGCTGATCTGGAAGCGCACCATCGCCAGCCAGATGGAATCGGCCGAGCTCGAGCGTACCACCGTCGACATCGCGGCGAAGGCGGGCTCCCGCACCCTGGAGCTGCGCGCCACCGGCCAGGTCGTCAAGTTCGACGGCTTCCTCGCGCTCTATCAGGAAGGCCGCGACGACGAGGAGGACGAGGATTCGCGCCGCCTGCCCGCGATGAGCCAGGGCGAGGCCGTGAAGCGTCAGAGCCTGTCCGTCACCCAGCACTTCACCGAGCCGCCGCCGCGCTTCTCCGAGGCTTCGCTGGTCAAGCGCATGGAAGAGCTCGGCATCGGCCGGCCCTCGACCTATGCCTCGATCCTGCAGGTGCTGAAGGACCGCGGCTACGTCAAGCTGGAGAAGAAGCGCCTGCATGGCGAGGACAAGGGCCGCGTCGTGATCGCGTTCCTGGAGAGCTTCTTCAGCCGCTACGTCGAATACGACTTCACCGCCGCGCTGGAGGAGCAGCTCGACCGTATCTCCAATAACGAGATCTCCTGGCAGCAGGTGCTGAAGGATTTCTGGCGCGACTTCATCGGCGCCGTCGACGACATCAAGGATCTGCGCGTCGCGCAGGTGCTCGACGTGCTCGACGAGATGCTGGGACCGCACATCTATCCGCCCCGCGCCGACGGCGGCGATGTCAGGCAGTGCCCGAGCTGCGGCACCGGTCGCCTCAACCTGAAGGCCGGCAAGTTCGGCGCCTTCGTCGGCTGCTCGAACTATCCGGAATGCCGCTACACGCGTCAGCTCGCCGCGGATGGCGAGGCGACTGCCGACCGCTCGCTCGGGCAGGATCCCGAGACCGGGCGCGACGTCTGGGTCAAGGCCGGCCGGTTCGGACCTTATATCCAGCTCGGCGAGCCCAAGGATTACGAGGACGGCGAGAAGCCGAAGCGCGCCGGTATCCCGAAGGGCACCTCGCCCAGCGATGTCGATCTCGAGCTCGCGCTCAAGCTGCTGTCGCTGCCGCGCGAGATCGGCAAGCACCCGGAGACCGGTCAGCCGATCACCGCGGGCCTCGGCCGCTTCGGGCCGTTCGTCAAGCATGAGAAGACCTATGCCAGCCTCGAGGCCGGCGACGAGGTGTTCGACATCGGCCTCAACCGTGCGGTGACGCTGATCGCGGAGAAGGTCGCCAAGGGCCCGAGCCGCCGCTTCGGCGCCGATCCCGGCAAGGCGCTCGGCGAGCATCCGACGCTGGGCACCGTCACCGTGAAGAGCGGCCGCTACGGCGCCTACGTCACCGCGGGCGGCGTCAACGCGACGATCCCGGCCGAGTTCGAGAAGGACACCGTCACGCTCGCTCAGGCGATCGCGCTGATCGACGAGCGCGCGGCCAAGGGCGGCGGCAAGGCGAAAGCCAAGAAGGCGGCGAAGCCCGCCAAGGCCAAGAAGACTGCAGAGAAGACCGCGGACGGCGAGGACGCCGCGCCGAAGCCGAAGAAACCGGCCGCGAAGAAGGCGGCCAAATCGAAAACCGAATCCACCAGCAAGGCGCGCGCCGCCGTGTCGTCGACCGCCAAGACTTCTGCCACAAAGCCGTCGCCAACCAAGGCTGCCGCCACCAAGGCTCCGGCCAAGAAGAGTGCCGGCAAGACTTGAGATCAAGAATTAGAGGTTAAGTGAAACCAAAGAAAGACCGTGGCTTTCCCGACCGGCAAGCCATCGTCGCCTTCATCAAGGCAAACCACGGAAAGGTCGGAACTCGCGAAATTGCGCGCGAGTTCGGCCTGAAGAACGCCGATCGCGTCGAGCTCAAGCGCATGCTGCGCGAGCTCGCCGACGACGGGATCATCAAGAAGAAGCGCCACAAGGTCTCCGAGCCGGACGCGCTGCCGCCAACCCTGCTCGCCGACATCACGGGACGCGATGCCGACGGCGAATTGATCGCCTCCCCCGCCGAATGGGACGAGGTCGAGAGCGGCGAGCCGCCAAAAATCCTCATCGAGATGCCGCGCCGGCCCAGGCCCGGCACCGCCGCCGGCGTCGGCGACCGCGCGCTGCTGCGGGTCGAGCACTCGGACGACGATGAAGGCCCCGCCTATCGCGGCCGCATCATCAAGGTCATCGACAAGGCCAAGAGCCGCATCCTCGGCGTGTTTCGCAGCCTTCCCGAAGGCGGCGGACGGCTCGTCCCGGTCGACAAGAAGTTCGCCGACCGCGAATTGAACATCGCCAGGACCGACACCGGCGGCGCTGAGGACGGCGACCTCGTCAGCGTCGACATCGTGCGCTCGCGCGGCTTTGGCCTTGCCTCCGGACGCGTGAAGGAGAAGCTCGGCTCGGTCAAGTCCGAGAAGGCGATCAGCCTGATCGCGATCTACGCCCACGACATTCCCCTGCAATTCTCTTCCGCCGCGGAACGCGAGGCGGAAGCCGCAGAGCCCGCCAACCTGAAGGGCCGCGAGGACTGGCGCGACGTGCCGCTCGTCACCATCGATCCGCCCGACGCCAAGGATCACGACGACGCTGTGCATGCGCAAGCCGACGACGATCCCAACAACAAGGGCGGCTTCATCGTCAACGTCGCCATTGCCGATGTCAGCTTCTACGTCCGGCCGGGCACGGCGCTCGACCGCGACGCGCTCGATCGCGGCAACTCGGTCTATTTCCCCGACCGCGTCGTGCCGATGCTGCCCGAGCGGATTTCGAACAACCTCTGCTCGCTGGTGCCGGGCGAGCCGCGCGGCGCGCTCGCGGTGCGCATGGTGCTCGGCCCCGACGGCCGCAAGCGCTCGCACAGTTTTCATCGCATCCTGATGCGCTCGGCGGCCAAGCTCGCTTACGCGCAGGCGCAGGCCGCCATCGACGGACGGCCCGACGACACCACCGGCCCGCTGCTCGATCCGATCCTGAGGCCGCTCTACGCTGCCTATGCCTGCGCCAAGCGCGCGCGTGACGAGCGCGATCCGCTCAATCTCGATCTGCCCGAGCGCAAGATCCTCTTGAAGAGCGACGGCACGGTCGATCGCGTCGTGGTCCCCGAGCGTCTCGATGCGCACAAGCTGATCGAGGAGTTCATGATCCTCGCCAACGTCGCCGCGGCCGAGATGCTGGAGAAGAAGTCGCTCCCGCTGATCTACCGCGTGCACGACGAGCCGACGCTGGAGAAGGTCCACGCGCTCAGCGAATTCCTGGAGACGCTCGACGTCCCCTTCGCGAAATCCGGCGCGCTGCGCCCGACCCTGTTCAACCGCGTGCTGGCCCAGCTCGAAGGCCACGACTATTACCCGCTGGTCAGCGAGGTGGTGCTGCGCGCCCAGGCCCAGGCCGAATATTCGTCCGAGAACTACGGCCATTTCGGCCTGAACCTGCGCCGCTACGCGCATTTCACCTCGCCGATCCGCCGCTATGCCGATCTCGTCGTGCACCGCGCCCTGGTCCGCGCGCTCGGCCTCGGCGAAGGCGCCCTGCCCGACAGCGAGACGCCGGAGAGCCTTGGCGAGGTCGCCGCGCATATTTCGCTGACCGAACGGCGCGCGATGAAGGCCGAGCGCGAGACCGTGGATCGCCTGATCGCCCATCACCTCGCCGACCGCATCGGCGCGAGCTTTCAGGGTCGCGTCTCCGGCGTCACCCGCGCCGGCCTGTTCGTCAAGCTGAGCGAGACCGGCGCCGACGGATTGATCCCCATCCGATCCCTCGGCACGGAATATTTCAACTATGACGAGGGCCGCCATGCGCTGATCGGTACGCGCAGCGGCACCATGTATCAGCTCGGCGACGTCGTCGACGTCCGCCTGGTCGAAGCCGCGCCGATCGCGGGCGCGCTGCGCTTCGAGCTGCTGTCATCCTCCAGCGAGACCGCGCCGCGCGATCGCAGGCGGCCCGGCCCACAACGCCGCCCCTCGTTCAAGGCCCATCCGGGACGCAGCCCGGATAAAAAACGCAAGCCGGCGAAGCCGAAGTCCGGCAAGGGGAAGAAGCCCAAAGCAAACAACAAGGGAAAGACCAAGGGCAAGGGCCAGAAGGGCAAAGCTTGGTGACGATGAGCACGACCTCCAAGATCTGGACGCGCGAGACGGGCCTCGTCGAGAAGCGCGATGTGTGGACCGCGATGAGGCGAGGCTTTCGCGGCCGCTGCCCGCGCTGCGGCGAGGGAAAGCTGTTCCGCGCCTTCCTGAAGACGGCAGATCATTGCGCCACATGCGGCCTCGACTTCACTCCGCACCGCGCCGACGATCTGCCGGCCTATCTCGTCATCGTCATCGTCGGCCACATCGTGGTGCCGGCCGTTTTGTGGATCGAGACCAATTACACCACGCCGGTCTGGATCAGCTTCGCGGCCTATCTGCCCTTCACCTTCGTCGCCTCGCTCGCGCTGCTGCAGCCGGTGAAGGGAGCTGTGGTCGGCTTGCAATGGGCTCTGCGCATGCACGGGTTTGACGACACCCCTCCGGATGGTATTCCGCCGGTCTAGGCAAAAGAAGCAAGAACAGCTCTGGGTGAGGACATGACGGATATTGCTGAGGTCGCGGAAAAGGCAAAGGTCCACGAGGAGAAGGAAGCCGATCATCATCCTTACTTCCGCCCGAAGGATGCGGCGACACTGATCCTCGTCGATCGCAGCGGCGCCGTTCCGAAAGTGCTGGTCGGCAAGCGCCACGACAAGGTGGTGTTCATGCCCGGGAAATTCGTCTTCCCCGGCGGGCGCGTGGACAAGGCCGATTATCGCGTGCCCTGCGCTGCGCCCATCACGGCCGAGCTGGAAGCCAATCTCGCCAAGGGCAGCCCGAAGACCCCGGCCTCGCGCGCGAAGTCGCTGGCCATTGCCGCGATCCGCGAGGCCTGCGAAGAGACCGGCCTTTGTCTCGGCCGCAAGACCGAGGGCAAGGTGACAAAGCTCGACGGGCCCTGGAAGCCGTTCGCCGATGCCGGCCTGCTGCCCGACCCGTCCAGCCTGTTCCTGATCGCCCGCGCGATCACCCCGCCCGGCCGCGTCAAGCGCTTCGACACGCGCTTCTTCACCGCCGATGCCTCCGCGATCACCCACCGCGTCGAGGGCGTGATCCATGCCGATGCCGAACTGGTCGAACTGGTCTGGGTCGAGCTCGGCTCGAAGCCGCTCGCCGATCTGCATCCGATGACGCGCAACGTGCTCAACGAGCTCGACACCCGCCTTGCCACCGGCCCGCTCCGCCACGACGCGCCGGTGCCGTTCTTTCATTTCTACGGCGGCAAGATGCAGAAGGACATTTTGAGCTAGGCTCTCTCGGCGTCATCATCCGGCCTACCTCTCTCCTCCGTCATTCCGGGGCGCGCGTAGCGCGAACCCGGAATCTCGAGATTCCGGGTTCATCGCTGCGCGATGCCCCGGAATGACGAACATGCTGAGGCACGCCCCAAAATCAAAAAATTCTTCCGCGCTATCCCCGTGGCGCCGGCGCGGCCCGCACCTATGTCTTTCCGAACGACAATGAAGAAGGACACCGGGCGATGGCACAACGGCAACTGAAGCTTGGCGCGTTCATGCGCCCGATCAGCATCCACACCGGCGCCTGGCGCTATCCCGGAGCCTGGCCCGACGCCAATTTCAACTTCGGCCACATCAAGACGCTGATCAAAAAGCTCGAAGCCGGCAAGTTCGACGCCTTCTTCATGGCCGATCACCTGGCCGTGTTGAACATGCCGATCAACGCGCTCAAGCGCAGCCACACCGTGACCTCGTTCGAGCCGTTCACCCTGCTGTCGGCACTCTCGGCGGTCACCGAGCGCATCGGCCTGATCGCGACGGGCTCGACCACGTTCGACGAGCCGTATCACGTCGCGCGACGCTTCGCCTCGCTCGACCATCTCAGCGGCGGCCGCGCCGGCTGGAACATCGTCACGACCTCGAACCCGGACGCGGCACTGAATTTCGGCCTCGACGATCACATGGAGCACGCCGAGCGCTACAAGCGCGCCCGCGAGTTCTACGACGTCGTCACGGGCCTGTGGGATTCCTTTGCCGACGACGCGTTCGTGCGCGATGTCGAGAGCGGACTGTTCTTCGATCCCGCCAAGATGCACACGCTCGACCACCACGGCAAATATCTGAAGGTGCGCGGTCCCCTCAACATCGCCCGTCCCGTGCAGGGCTGGCCTGTGATCGTGCAGGCCGGAGCCTCCGAGGACGGCAAGCAGCTCGCGGCCGAGACCGCGGAAGCCGTGTTCACCGGCGGCGGCAGCCTCGCCGACGGCCAGAAGCTCTATGCCGACATCAAGGGGCGCATGGAGAAGATCGGCCGCGATCCCGAACACCTCAAGATTCTGCCCGGCGCCTTCGTCGTGGTCGGCGACAGCGTGGAGGAGGCCAAGGAGAAGCGCGCCCTACTCGACAGCCGCGTGCACTACGACAGCGCCATCGCCTCGCTCTCCGTCATCCTCGGCACCGACGCCTCCGGCTTCGATCCCGACGGCCCCCTGCCCGAGATTCCCGAGACCAATGCCAGCAAGAGCGGCCGCCAGCGCATGGTCGATCTCGCCAAGCGCGACAAGCTCACGGTGCGCCAGCTCGCCCAGCGCGTCGGCGGCTATGGCGGACTGTCCTTCGTCGGCACCGCCAAGACCATCGCCGACCAGATGGAGGAATGGCTGGTCGGGCGCGGCTCCGACGGCTTCAACATCATGTTCCCGTTCCTGCCCGCCGGGCTCGACGACTTCGTCGACAAGGTCGTCCCGGAGCTGCAGAAGCGCCGAATTTTCCGCAGAGAGTATGAAGGGGCCACTTTGAGGGAGAATCTGGGCCTGCCGCGGCCGAAAAACCGCTTCTTCGAGACATAATGGGTCCGATTTGAGCAGTTTTCGGGGACCGACAGCCCCTTCGGGGCTGTAGGTTGTTGTTTTTGACGCGTTTTCTTGACGCCAACCGGTGCCCCACTTCGCTTGAAAAACGCTTCGAACCTTGACTTCCAGCCGTTTCTGACTAGGTTGCCGGCCAACGCGGGCCGTTTGGCCGGCTCCAGATTCCCCAATCTTCTGAGGTTCAGAACATGGCCAAAGCGGTCACCATCAAGGTCAAGCTCGTGTCCTCGGCCGACACCGGCTTCTACTACGTCGCCAAGAAGAATTCGCGCACCATGACCGACAAGCTGGTCAAGAAGAAGTACGATCCGGTTGCGCGCAAGCACGTCGAATTCCGCGAAGCCAAGATCAAGTAAGATCCGCTCGAGCGTCGAAGCGTTTTTACGGGGTCCTCCAGGGCCCCGTTTTATTTTGGCCGTCTCGCCTCCCGGCGCGACGGCGCGCCATCGCCGGACGATGCTTCCCATCGCGGGGTGACGCTGCGCTGCGTCCTGGGAGCACGAGACCCAAGCTGACATGCTCCTCGCCGTCCAGCCTGTTATTGCGGGCGCAGCGAAGCATCCAGGATCATTCCGCGCAGGTGCTTTGGACGGCTCCGCGGACGTGACGGTCTATCAGCAGACATCCCTCAACCTTCAGTTGCCCAGCCGGAAATGTATGTTAGCGTGCATTCACCGGCGCGGAATGCCCGTCCCGGAATTGGAAGGACATGGTCATGAGATTGTCATCGAGCCTTGTCGTGCCTTCAACCATCGCTGCTTTGTCGACGGTCTTGCTGTGCGCCCCGGCAGCATCGCAAATCCCAACGGGCCCCGCCGCCACGCTTCCGCCTGTCACGGTCGATGCGCCGCAACAGGTGGCAAGACCGCACGTTTCCGAGCGGGGAGCAAGCACAACGGCATCCCGCCGGACAGCTCCAACCGTTCGAACGCCAACCGCGCGTGCGCCTTCGTATGCGCCGGGTTCTGTGATGGGGAGGATTGCCAGCCTGGAGAAAGTCGCCAGCAGCTGCAACGGCGGCTGTGCATCAAGCTTCCGGCACGGCAACGAGCCCTGGATTGGATGCAGTGAGTCGGGTGGCGGCCTGAACTATGGACCCCTGTCGCCGACGTGCCGAGACACCATCACCCATTCATCCTACGAGAATTGCGTTGAGACGAAGGTGTTCCTGGGCGAGTTTCGAAACAGAGCCCACTGGTTTTGCAGCAGCCTGCAGGCCGGCAACAGGTTCAAGGTCGCCGATCTCAAGCGCTCAGGACGCTCGCGTTAATTCTTCCTCGCCGCAGGCCTTCTGCTGCGGTTGAGCAGCAGCCCTCTGCTCTCGCGCGTCTTCGACACGCTATCCCCGAGCGACGACAAGCCGTCGTCGCTCGGATACGCGACGTGCGATGCACGGCATCGCATCGGAAGGCTCGAGAGATGAACGGCCGAGATGCGCGCCGTCGGCCGCCTCTCTATCTGACCGCGAACGGCGCCTGATAAGGCCGGCCGAAGGGCACCCCGTTGATCACGGTCTGGATCGGCTTGAGATAGGCCTTCCCTTCCCGCTTGTTGTTGCGGGTGTCGACGAAGCTGACCGGCCCCTCCACCAGCTCCATGATGGCGACATCGCCGGGCGCACCGACCTGGAGGGTACCGATCTTCGGCGCGCGATTGATGATTTTCGCCGGCGCCGTGGTGGCCATCGCGACCACCTGCTCCAGCGTAAAGCCGAGCGTCATGAACTTGCTCATCACATTGGGCAGGAACGGAATGCCCGGCGAATTGCCGGAGAAGACGTGGATGTCGGAGGAGATCGTGTCCGGCGTGCATCCGCCGGGGATCGCCACTTCCGCCACGGTGAAGTCGAAGCTGCCGCCGCCATGACCGACGTCGAACATGACGCCACGCTGCTTGGCCGCGAGCGCCGCAGGCAGCAGCTTGCCGTCCTGGACGATATTGGTGAAGACGTTGGACATGTTCGGAGCGCCGGAATAGGCATGCGTCAGCACGTCACCCGGGCGCAGCAGATCGAGAATCTGCGACATCAGCTCCTTGGTTTCGACGCCGCCGATATGCACCATCATCTTGGCCGGCCAGCCGCACATCTCGCACGCCTGGATGCCGCGCTTCAGCGGCTCGAGCCCGTGCTTGTAGATCACGTTCTCCGACATCCGCACCTTGACCCCGAGCAGGAAATCAGCGTTCTCGGCGAGCGCCATTGCGCAGGCTTCGGTCTGTGCGACGTCGATATTGTACAGCTCGGCAGCCGGGAACGCCGAGAGCCCGTTATTGGCGATATGGACGAAGGCGTACATCCGCGCCCGGGTCTGGGCCACGATGAACCGGCGCAGCGCCGCCAGATTATTGACCCCGGCATCGCCTGCCGAAACGACGGTCGTCGTGGCCTGAAACTGCACGAGCTCGTCGGCGGGAATGCCGATCGCCGAGCCGTAAGGATAGACGTGACAATGCAGATCGACCAGGCCGGGCATCACGAGCTTGCCTGACGCGTCGATGCTCTTCAGCGCACGCTCGGCGGGGATCGTTTCCTGCACGGTCTCGATTACCCCCCAGCGGATGCCGATATCGCGTCTGGCGCGCAGTGACTGGCTTGGGTCGAGCACCTCGCCGCCGCGGATCACCAGATCGTACTTGTCGTTCGGGCCCATCGCGGCCCGCACCGGCGCGGTGAGGCCGACAGTAGCAACGGATGTCGACAGTGCCAGGAAATCGCGGCGTGATAACGCGGACATGATCGTCCCCCCCCTGTGCTTTTTTGTTTGCGGCAATGACCGGATTCGACCAGCAGCTCCGCCCCTGACGCCAACGCAGGCGTTCAGCGATGGAGCCAAAGCCATTGTGCCCGGAGAACCGATCCTATGACTGGATACAAGCCCTGAGGAGCGGCGAAATTTTCAAGAGCCGCATGAACCTTCTCGACGCGGCATCGACTAAGCGACCGCATCCGCTGGGTCGCTTGGTGACCGGCACCTCGGAGCAGACATGAGAGCTAGCGTCGCGGCGTTCTGCCGCGGATGCGGTCGAAGCCCTGCTTGATCGCTGCGAAGCGCTCGTCGATGTAGGGCTCGTGCTCGGTATCGGTGAAAATGTAAGGCCAATCATTTTCGATGGCCTCGCAGACCAGCTCGCCCACATAGAGCGGATCAATGCCGCAGCTGATCCGTTCCTGGAATGCCTTGATGAACTCGGCGCGAGGTCCTTCCGTCGGCGGAGGATTGCCGACGGCCCCGGCAAATCGCTGCGGCACGTTGCGCCGGGAGTTCATGATCTGCGTGCGGACTATGCCCGGACACAGAACGGAGACTCCGATCTTCCTCGGCGCGAGGACCTTACGCATCCCTTCGGACAGTGCCACCACTCCGTATTTGCTCACGTCGTAGGCCGGACTTGGTCCCGGAATCAGCCCGGCGACGGACGCTGTGGAAACGACCTGCCCTCCTTCGCCATGCGCTTCGATCAGCGGACCGAAAATCTCGAAGCCCCAGATCACCGACCTCAGGTTGACGCCGAGGACCCAGTCCCAACCAGCATCGGTCCACTCACCATACGGGCCGCCGCCGCCCACGCCCGCATTGTTGACCAAGATGTGGATCTTGCCATACCGCGTGACCGTCGCGTCCGCTGCCGCCTGAAGCTCGCCTTTGAGCGAGACGTCGGCTTTCACGCCATCGACAT
The DNA here is from genome assembly GCF_045571495.1 of Bradyrhizobium centrosematis. Lineage (NCBI taxonomy): Bacteria > Pseudomonadati > Pseudomonadota > Alphaproteobacteria > Hyphomicrobiales > Nitrobacteraceae > Bradyrhizobium > Bradyrhizobium centrosematis. Next base: position 3,394,869 of record NZ_CP120703.1, on the reverse strand, counting down.
CGACGTTGGTCCGTGTCTTCAGGTCCGCGACCGCTTTTTTCAGCGCCTCTTCCTCGATGTCGCAGAGCATGACCTTCACCCCCGCCTGTGACAGCGCGGTCGCGATCCCAAGGCCAATGCCCGAGGCAGCGCCCGTCACGAAGGCGGTCCGTCCAGCTAGGTCCTTCATGGGCCTTCTCCCCTGTTTCACCCAACAGTTCGCCCGCCAGACTGCGCCACAGTCTCGTGTCCCGCGCCCGTGCGCCAAGCCTGGAAGTAGCCGATCGCCTTCAAACTAGCACATTGGAGACCGGCTGGATAACGAGGATGGGATCGGTTTTCGGAAGCGTTGGCTCCACGCCGACCATGATCATTCAAGTCGGCTTGGCCGGGTGCCGCCGACTTCCGCTCTATCCCTACAAACAGTCATCGTTACCGGACGTCGACATTTCTCAAATGGGCCGACTACAGACCTTGGCCCCGAACAGATTCGCGGATATCCTTCAGGTTGCATTCCCACTGGTGGTCCGACTTCCTTGAACAATAGGAATTGTCATGACGAATAGTGGAATTACCCGTCGCCACATGCTTGGTAGTACTGCAGTCGGCGGTCTCGCGGCAGTAGCGGCACGCGGCGTAATAGGTGCAGCCCGCGCCCAATCAGCGCGAAAGACCTTCGTCTTAGTCAGCGGCGCCTTTTGCGGCGGCTGGATATGGCGCCGGGTTGCTGACCGGCTCGAACAAGGCGGTCACAAGGTATTTGCTCCGTCACTCACCGGTTTAGCTGATCGCTCGCATTTGCTGAGCAAGGACGTCAATCTGGACACCCATATCTCCGACGTCGTCAACCTGATCAAATGGGAAAGTCTCGATAACGTCTGCCTCGTGCCGTGGTCCTTTGCAGGCTATGTCGGTTCCGGCGCGCTCGAAAGCATCGGCGATCGCGTCTCATCGGTTGTGTGGCTTGATGCCTTCATTCCTGCCGACGGACAAAGGGGCGCGGACACCGCAGCCGAGCCGGTTCGCAAAGGCATACAAGCGGCCATCGACAAGGGCGAGGCAGGTGTTCGTGGATCGGCGAAGTATCCGCCCGCTGTCGTTGCGGAACGCGATCGGGCCTTCGCCGAGTCCAAAGTCACTCCGCACCCCATCGGCACCTATCTTCAACCGATCAAGTTACGGGGGCCCTCCAAAAGGTGGCGAAGAAGACATACATCCGCCTCCCCAAGTTTCCGATGCCGGCCTTTGATAAGGCACTGGCAGACTGCAAGAGCGACAAGTCTTGGGCCACGTTCGAACTGCCTGACGTTGGACACATGGTCATGCTCGATGCACCAGATCGCCTGACCGAGTTGATCCTGCAAGCCGCGTGAGATCGACCTCGCCACAACGCAAGATGTAGACAGCACACCGGAGCGCGATGCGTCCGCCTCGAGTCATACAAGCCGTCGATTGCGACGAAGCAACGCGGCGTCCGCTCCAAACTCGGAAGCGGACGTTCTTTGAGTCCTCTCCTCGCGCCTACGCCGTCCGCAACACCGGCGCCGGCGGCTGCGAGGGCCTGACCAGCGCGAACGCCACCTGCACGATGCCGCCGGCGAGGCCGAGCGCGACGCCGATGCGCCAGGCCATGGTGTAGGAGCCGAGCGCGTCGTAGAGCAGTCCGCCTCCGTAGGCGCCGAGGAAGCTGCCGATCTGGTGGCTCATGAAGGCGAGGCCCTGGATCATCGCCTGCCAGCGCAGGCCGAACATCTCGGCGACCGCGCCTGCGACCAGCGGGCCGACCCCCATCCAGAGGAAGCCCATGATGGCGCCGAACAGCAGCGTCGAGAACGGGGTGGCCGGCAGCATGAAGTACCAGGCGAGCGCCAGCGAGCGCAGGATGTAGATGCCCCCGAGCAGCGCCAGCTTGTTCCAGCGCTGGCCGGCCCAGCCGAAGAACAGCGAGCCCAGCACGTTGAAGCCGCCGATCATGCCGAGCGTCTGCGCGCTGAGCATCGGATCGAGGCCGCAGATCGCGAGATACGACGGCAGATGCGTGGTGAGAAACACCAGCTGCATGCCGCAGACCAGATAGGCGCAGGTCATCACGACGAAGGAGGCATTGCCGAACGCCGCCTTCGTCACGGACGCCGCGCTGGCATCGCCGATGTCGTCGGCAGCAGGCTTGGGCAGCGGGACCTGATCGACGCGGCCGGCATACCACGCCGCAGGGATCATCAGCACCGACATGACGACGAAGCCGGCAAGACCGACGCGCCAACCAAAACCCTCGTTGAGCATCTGCCCGATCGGGGCCGACAGCAGCGCACCGAGCGAGCCCGCGCCGGAGACGATGCCGAGCACGGTCGAGCGCACCGTTGCCGGCACCGCGCGTGCCGCCACCGACATCGCGATCGCGGCCGCGGTGCAGGCCAGCGACGTCCCGATCAGCACGCCGGCGCCGATCATGATGCTGGGAAGCCCGTTCGCGGTCGCCATCAGCGCGAGCCCAGCGATGTACATCAAAGCGCCCGCAATCATGATGGGACGGAAGCCGTAGCGCACGGTCATCGCGCCGGCGAGCGGCTGCAGAAAGCCCCAGGCGAGGTTCTGCACGGCCAGCGCCAGGGTGAAATCCGAGATAGAGATGTGGATGTCATGCGTCAGCGGCTGCATGAAAATGCCGAGCGACTGCCGCAGCCCCATGCTGAGCGTCAGCATGATCGAGGCGCCGATCAGGATCGGCAATGTCGGACGCAGGACCTGCAGCAGGGGCATTTTCTTCTCCCTTTTGGGCACGGCGCAAAGACCGTCGTCTGCTTTTGCCGCCGATTTTGATTACACAGACCTGTGTACTTAGGCTATAGGTAGCAGGTACTGTCAAGCGAACAGGACGCATTCCGCTGCATGGCTCCCCCGCCCGCCCCACAGACGATGAAAGAGCGGATCCTTCAGACCGCCGACAAGCTGTTCTATCTGCAAGGCATTCGCGCGATCGGCGTCGACACCATCGCGGCCGAGATCGGCATCTCCAAGCGCACGCTCTACAACCACTTCCCCTCCAAGGACGCGCTGATCGCGGCCTATCTGGAGCGCCGTTTCGTGCACGCATCCCCCTCCGACAAACCGCCGGCCGAGCAGATTCTCGCCACCTTCGATTCGCTGGAGCGGCGCTTTGCGGCGAAGGACTTTCGCGGCTGCCCGTTCGTGAACGCGGTCGCCGAGCTCGGGCCCTCCGACCGCGCCGTGAAGAAGATCGCGATCGCCTTCAAGGAAAGCCGCCGCCTCTGGTTTCGCGACCGGCTGACCGAGCTCGGCGTTGCGAAGGCGGACGCGCTTGCGACGCAGCTCGTGCTGCTGGTCGATGGCTCCATCGCTCAGGATCTCGTACGCGACGATCCGGCGATGGCGCGCGCGGCGAAGGAAGCGGCGACGGTCCTGTTGCGCAATGCCGGCGTGGATGTGGGGGGCGATGCGAAGCCGGCGAAGCGAAGCAAGCCAACGCCACAATGATCGCCGTCACCGTATCGTTCGGTGTCATCACCCGCGAAAGCGGGTGATCCGGTATTCCGGAGGCGGTTGTGATTGAACCGAGAGGCTGCAGCGTACTGGATTCCCCGCTCGCGCGGGGAATGACAGCGGAGTTTGTAGGACTACCGCGATCCTACCAACATGCTCCTGCTTTGCCCGACGAGTCAAATCGCGCTGCCGACAGCGCAAGCCTTCTTGCTACCCGCCTAACCCATTGATCCGGCTAGTGCCGGCTACTGTGCATGGGGTTGTTTTCGCGTTTTTATGCGGACGGCCCTTACGCCGCGTGCGACACCACGCGGTTGCGGCCGTCGTGCTTGGCGCGGTAGAGCGCGGTGTCGGCGCGCTTGAGGACGTCGGCGACCGCCTCGCCCTTCTGCTCCAGCGTGGTGAGGCCGATCGAGATCGTGACCTCGATGCGCTTTGCGCCTTTGTGGATCGCGAACGGCTCGCCCGCGATCGAACGGCGCAGGCGCTCGGCGACCATGCCGGCGACGTGGAGATCGGTCTCGGGCATCACGATGACGAATTCCTCGCCGCCATAGCGGCAGGCCAGATCGATGCCGCGGATCGACTTGCGCACCCGCACCGCGAATTCGCGCAGCACGTCATCGCCGGCGTCGTGGCCGTAATTGTCGTTGATCGACTTGAAATAGTCGATGTCCAGGATCATCAGCGCCAGCGGCTTGCCGCGGGTCGCGGCTTGCTCGGCGAGCGTCGCCAGGTGGCTCTCCATGTAGCGGCGATTGTGCAGGCCGGTGAGCGCGTCGGTGATCGCCATCTCGATCGAGTTCTGCACGTTGTCGCGCAGATGATCGGTGTAGCGTCGGCGGCGGATCTGGGTGCGGGCGCGCGCCAGGAGCTCGGTCCTGTCGATCGGCCGCAGCAGGTAGTCGTTGACGCCGATCTCGAGGCCGCGGAGCAGCCGCGTCGAATTCTCGGGATCCGCGATCGCCAGGATCGGCACGTGGCGCGTCCGCTCCAGCGAGCGCGCCTGGCTGCAGAGGCGAAGGCCGTCGAAATCGTTGAGGTCGAGGGAGACGATCAGGAGGTCGTAATTGCCGTCGGCGGCGTGGAACAGCGCCTCCGTCGGGTTCGGCTCGACGTCGACGGTGTGCTCGGCGGCGAGGATCGTCGCCAGCCGTTCGTAGGAGGACGGGCGATCGTCGACCAGGAGGATGCGGCCGCCCTTGCCGGTATCCGCGACGGCGCTGCGCTCGGGCGCCTGCATGCCGATCTCGAGCGAGGTGATGGCGCGCATGCGCAGCTCGTCCGTCATCATCTTCAGCCGCGTCAGCGAGCGCACCCGCGCGATCAGCACGACGTCGGAGACCGGTTTTGTCAGGAAGTCATCGGCGCCGGCCTCGAGCCCGCGATTGCGATCCGAGGGGCTGTCGAGCGCCGTCACCATGACGATGGGGATGTGATGTGTGGCCGGATCGGACTTGAGGCGGCGGCAGACCTCGAACCCATCCATATCGGGCATCATCACGTCGAGCAGGATGATATCGCATTCGGCCCGGTGACAGATCGCCAGCGCCTCGGTGCCGTTCGAGGCAGTCATCACGTCGAAATATTCGGCGGAAAGGCGAGCCTCTAGCAGCTTGACGTTGGCAGGGACGTCATCGACGACGAGGATACGCGCGGACACTGTGAACTCACTTCCTATCCGATAAAACGCCGGACCGTCTCAATGAATTTGCCGACCGAGATCGGCTTGGACAAATAGGCTTCGCAGCCGCCCTCGCGGATGCGCTCTTCGTCGCCCTTCATCGCGAATGCCGTGACCGCGACGACGGGAATGGTGCGCAGCTCCGGATCGTCCTTGATCCAGCGCGTCACCTCGAGGCCGGAGACCTGCGGCAATTGGATATCCATCAGCACGAGGTCGGGCCGCATCTTGCGAACGAGGTCGAGCGCCTCGTAGCCATTGCTGGTGCCGGTGGTCTGGTAGCCGTGCGCCTCCAACAGGTCGCGGAAGAGCTTCATGTTGAGCTCGTTGTCTTCCACGATCAGGACGGTCTTAGCCATCCCGCCCTCCTGATTGGTCCGAAGGACCGGTCCATGTGACGCCTCAGACGCCGCTCGCCGGCGTTTCGAAAACTGGATTCAAACTAGCCTCAGATTCGCTTGAGTTTCGTTAAACCCGAGGGTCGACTTTCTGCGATGTGGTTTCCAGTTGCTTGTCTGGGGTCGGAAGACTTGAGGCCGAGACTCGGGCATGATGATTCCAAATTAGAGACCGAAAGTTAACGGAAAGGCAAACCGTCCCCTTGAAAAAGCCTGTTCACAACCCCCGCGAAGTCGCTGAAATCGTTGCGATTCAGGCGCTGTCCTTCGTCGCCAGCGAGCCCGAGCGGCTGGGCCTGTTCCTGGCCGAGACAGGCGTCGGTCCGGAGACCCTGCGCAACGCCGCCTCGGACCCGAACTTCCTCCTCAGCGTGCTCGATTTCGTGATGCGGGACGATGCCACCGTGAAGGCCTTTGCCAGCTCGGCGGAACTGCATCCCACCAACGTTGCCGCGGCGCGGCAGGTCCTGGGCGACGCCCTCGGCGATCCCAATTGGGAGCGCGACGTGCCGTGACCGCGCTCGACCCGGCCGGGCCTCGCTGCTTCTGCCGGGATTGTTCGGCCGATCTCGATATGGGGGTACGCCGCTGCTCCGCCTGCGGTTCCCCTCGCCTCGTCCGCCACCGCGCGCTGGCGAGCCTGACCATTGCCCATATCGACTGCGACGCCTTCTACGCAACGGTCGAGAAGCGGGACAACCCTGACATCGCCGACAAGCCCGTCATCATCGGCGGGGGAAAGCGCGGCGTGGTCTCGGCCGCCTGCTACATCGCGCGCACCTATGGCGTGCGCTCGGCCATGCCGATGTTCAAGGCGCTCGAGGCCTGTCCGCACGCCACCGTGATCCGCCCGGACATGGCCAAATACGTCCGCGTCGGCCGCGAGGTGCGCCAGGCCATGCAGGCGCTGACGCCCTTGGTCGAACCGCTCTCGATCGACGAGGCCTTCCTCGATCTTTCCGGCACCGAGCGCGTGCACGGCATGATCCCCGCAAAGGTGCTGGCGCGCTTTGCCCGCGACGTCGAGCGCGACATCGGCATCACCGTCTCGGTCGGCCTGTCCTGCAACAAGTTCCTGGCCAAGATCGCGTCCGACCTCGACAAGCCGCGCGGCTTTGCCGCGCTCGACCAGGAGGAAGCGCGTGCGATGCTGGCTTCGAGGCCGGTCGGCTTCATCTTCGGCGTCGGCCCCGCCACGCAGGAGCGCCTCGTGCAGCGCGGCTTCCGCATCATCGCCGACCTGCAGAAGGCCGACGAGATCGAGATGATGCGGCAGTTCCCGAGCGATGGCCGCAGGCTGTGGCGCCTTGCGCGCGGCATCGACGACCGCCGCGTCGAGCCCGACCGCGGCGCCAAGACCATCTCCAGCGAGACCACCTTCGACACCGACATCCGCGATTTCGCGACGCTGGAGAAGATCCTGTGGCGGCTGTGCGAGAAGACGTCGACACGGCTGAAGAGCAGCGCGCTCGCCGGCTCGACCGTCACGCTGAAGCTGAAGACCGCCGATTTCCGTCAGCGCACGCGCTCGCAATCGATCGCAGCGCCGACGCAGCTTGCCGCGAAGATCTTCTCGATCTGCCGCGAGATGCTGGCGAAGGAGATCGACGGCACCGCCTTCCGCCTGATGGGCGCCGGCGTCAGCGCACTGCGCGAGAGCTCCCCTGCCGACGATACCGACATGCTCGACCGCCGCGCCGCCCATGCGGAACGCGCCGTGGACAGCCTGCGCAAGAAGTTCGGTAGCGCGGTGGTGATCCGCGGCATTGCCTATGAGGGGCCGGAGAAGGCGCAGGAGTGATGACCGGTGAACGCGATCTCGACGCGCTGCTGCGGCATATGAAACCGCAGCTGCAGCCGGGTATTTTTGTGTTTTGCACGATCGCGGCAGACGAGACTATTCCCACAGCACTCGATCCGCTCATGACATTTCGCGAGCAGGAAGGAACGACGCTAGTGCTCCCTCGCCAGGACGCCGAACGCGCGGGACTGCACTACGCATTCGCCTCACGCCTGATCACCCTCACTGTTCACTCCGCACTCGATGCCGTCGGCTTGCTGGCGGCGATCACGGTGCGCCTCGCAAACACCGGCATCAGCGTGAATGCCGTGTCGGCGTTCCACCACGACCATCTCTTCGTACCCGTTGACCGGGCCGACGAAGCGATGGCGACTCTACAAGAGCTGTCAGAGACGAAGCACTCGTAGCGCGACCTGGATTGCTACGGCTGCTGCGACATCAATCCGCGACCGCGATCGCCTCGATCTCGATCAGCCATTCCAGCGCGGCGAGCGCGGAGACGCCGACCAGCGTCGAGGCCGGCGGCTCCATGCCCTCGAAGAAGGCGGAGCGGGCCTTGCCGATGATGGGACGCAGCTCCGGCTTGTAGTTCACCACGAAGGTCGTGATCTTGACGATGTTGGAATAGCTCGCCCCGGCCGCTTTCAGCGCGAGCCCGAGATTCTGCATCACCTGCGTCGTCTGCGCGGCGATATCGCCCTCGCCGACGATCCGCCCCTCCTCGTCCACCGAGACCTGCCCGGAGATGTAGATGGTGCGCGCGCCCGAGGCGGTGACGACGTGGGAATAGGCGGGATTGTGATGCAGGCCGCTGGGGCGCAGATGATCGAGCTTGGGCATGGGCTGGCTCCCTGAGGTTCTTGTTGCGATGGAGCGTAGCTGGAGAGTGTGACGAGAGCTAGTCCGTCATTGCGAAGGAACGAAGTGAAGAAGAGATATCTCTTACTGCCCTCTCAATTGCAGGGCTTGCTGTCCTTGACGTCGAACTTGCCCATCGCGCCGGCGATGACGAAATCGTTGTAGTCGAGCACGAGCTGACGGGAGACACCGTTCTCGTAGAGCTCGAACGCCATCGCATAGACCGGCGTCTGCTCGCCCTCTTTCTGCTGCGCGTCGCGGTCGAAATAGCTGACGGTGACCGGCCAGCGCTTGAGCGACTTCATGTGCTCGTCAGACGTGGACGGATCGGACGAGGTGGTGCGGTCGGCCGGGATCGGCTGGCCGATCACGGTCAGCGTGTTGTAGACCTTCTGGCCGTCGTCGGAGCCGTCATAGACCGACAGCTCGAGCAGCGACTTGCCGTCCTTGGCGGCGGCGATGATGCGCTGGATCTGCTCGGTCGGGAACACGATCTTGCCGTCGAGGGTGAAACTCTTCGGCTCCGGCAGCTTCAGCTTGACGTTGATGTGGTCGCCGTCACGCTCGGCCGAGCCGTCGACCCGGCCGGCATCCGCCTCGTTCATGCGCGTCTCGATCTTGAAGCGATAGCTCTTGCCGGCAGCATCCTCCCAGGAATTGGAGCGCAGGTCGCTGAGCGTGACCTTGCCCTCGCCGCTGTCGAGCTCGGACACCTGGCGGAATTCGGAGGTGTAGCCTTCGCACGAGCTACCAGTAAAGTTGTAGAGAATGCGGCCGCGCGCGCTGTTGACCGAGTTGGAGCGCGATTTCACCAGGCTGAGATCATAGAGCGCCTGGTGCGGCAGGAACGGACCGTTCGCGGCCTGGGCGCCCTCGCCAAGGCCGAAACCGGCCGCCGCGAGCGCCATCACACCGAGCGAAGTCCGGAAAAGGTGCACCATGTCTATTCCTTGAGGACGCATCCTTGGGGAAGCGCAGATTCAACATTTTAATGACCGTTCCATTGCGTCGCAACTGAGGCCGTTTCACGTAAAGTTGCGGCCTGCCGTTGAACCTGCTGCCCCGCCTCGGAAAAAGGCATCTGCTTGCGGGTTGCTTGCATGTGACGGCCTGATAGGCGAAACAGGGCCGGCCCGGCCAGCGGTCGCGCCGGGGCGAAGGATTTTTGGACAACGAGGTCGGACATGGCGGGCACGGTCGAGCAGAAGTTGGCGGAACAGGGCATCAAACTGCACGAGGCTCCCACCCCTGTCGCCAATTACGTCCCGTTCGTGCGCACCGGCAATTTGCTGTTCGTCTCCGGTCAGGTCTGCTTCGATCCCGCCGGCAAGCTGATCGCCAAGGGCAAGCTGGGAGCCGGCGTCTCCATCGAAGACGGCGCCGCGGCGGCACGCGGCTGCGCGGTGAATCTGCTGGCCCAGGTCAAGGCGGCGCTCGGCGATCTCGACAAGGTGGTGCGCGTGGTGCGCCTCGGCGGCTTCATCAACTCGGCGCCGGACTTTCTGGACGGGCCGAAGGTGCTGAACGGCGCCTCCGACCTGATGGTCGCCGCCTTCGGTGACAAGGGCCGCCATGCCCGCACCACCGTCGGTGTCGCCTCGCTGCCCGCCGATGCGGCGGTCGAGGTCGAAGGCGTGTTCGAGGTCGCCTGACGCCAAATGCGCGCTCCCGATTGGCTGACAGCCCGGCCGGTCGCCCATCGCGGCCTGCACGACATCTCCCGTGGCGTCGTCGAAAACATGCCGGGCGCGGTGCAAGCCGCGATCGCCGGCAATTTCGCGATCGAGGTCGACATCCAGCTCTCCGCCGATGGCGAGGCCATGGTGCATCACGACCATGCCCTCGGCCGCCTCACGGAGGCCACCGGTGACGTGATCTCGAAGACCGCGGCCGAGCTGAAGGCCGTCAGGTTCAAGGACACGCCTGAGCGGATGATGTCGCTGTCAGACCTCTGCGCCCTCGTCGCCGGCCGTGTGCCGCTGGTGATCGAGGTGAAGAGCCATTTTGGCGGCGACCGCAAGCTGGTGAAGCGGATGGCCGAGGTGCTGGCGTCCTATGACGGCCCGGCCGTCGGCATGTCCTTCGACCCCGACCAGGTGCTGGCCCTGCGCCAGCTGTTGCCCTCCCGCCCGCGCGGCATCGTCGCGCAACGCACCTATGAGGACGACTATTGGGCCAAGCTCACGCAGGAGCAGCTCGACAGCATGCTCTACCTGCGCCACGGCTTCCAGACCCAGCCGCACTTCGTCGCCTTCAAGGTCGACCATCTCCCGGCCCCCGCCCCCTGGATCGCCCGCAACGTCTTCGGCTGCGCGCTGCTCGGCTGGACGGTCCGCACTCCGGAGCAACGGACGCGGGTGGGCCAATATGCGGACCAGATGATTTTTGAGGGGTTCGTGCCGTAGGGGCATCGCTCCCTCCGCGGCAATGAGGGCGGTGGCCAACCGCTACGTATGTTCCGGCCCCCTTGAAGTCGCTGCTGCAATGCACGATCTTGGGGCCAATGGCATCATCCGAAATTACGCTCGAGGCCGTCCCATCCATTGGCGAAGTCTCGCCCGAGGATTGGGACGCTTGCGCCAATCCCGGCGGCCGGTGCCTTGGGGGTGGCAACGGAACCTCAACCGGACTTCCAGGCGATTCCCTCGGCCTCTCAAAACCTGCCTATAACCCGTTCGTCTCGCACGCATTTCTGTCGGCGGTCGAGAAATCGGGTTCGGCGACCATTCGCACCGGCTGGGGCCCACGGCATCTCGTGGCCAAGGTCGATGGCCGCGTCGTCGGCCTCGTCCCCTGCTATCTGAAATCGCATTCCCAAGGCGAGTACGTGTTCGACCGCGGTTGGGCGGACGCCTATGAGCGCGCGGGCGGGCGCTATTATCCGAAGCTCCAGGTCTCGGTTCCCTTCACTCCGGCTACCGGGCCGCGGCTGCTGGTGCGCGATGGCGTCGATCGCGAGCGCATCACCGAGGCGCTGGCGAGTGGCCTCATCGCGCTGTGCGGCGTCAGCAAGGCCTCCTCCGTCCACGTCACCTTCGCGCTGGAGAGCGAATGGAAGCTGCTCGCCCAGCACGGCTTCCTCCAACGTACCGACCAGCAGTTCCACTGGCATAATGAGGGCTTTGCGAGCTTCGACGACTTCCTGGCGACGCTGAACTCGCGCCATCGCAAGTCGATCAAGCGCGAGCGGCGCGATGCGCTGGCCGCCGGCATCACCATCCACTGGCTCACCGGCAAGGACATCACCGAGCACGCCTGGGACGCCTTCTTCGAATTCTACATGGAGACCGGCTCGCGCAAATGGGGCCGCCCCTACCTGACACGCGAGTTCTTCTCGCTGATCGGCGAGACCATGAGCGAGGACGTGCTGCTGGTGATGGCCCGCCGCAACAATCGCTGGATTGCAGGCGCGATCAATTTCATCGGCTCGGACACGCTGTTCGGCCGCAACTGGGGCGCGGTCGAGCATCATCCCTTCCTGCATTTCGAGGTCTGCTATTATCAGGCGATCGACTTCGCCATCAAACGCGGCCTCAGACATGTCGAAGCTGGCGCCCAAGGCGAGCACAAGATCGCGCGGGGCTACCTGCCGCGTACGACCCATTCCGCGCACTTCATCGCCGATCCCGGCCTGCGCCGCGCCATCGACGATTACCTCAAGCGCGAGCGCGCTTATATCGCCGAGGCCGGACGGGAGCTTGCCGAGCTCGGCCCGTTCCGAAAAGGCGCCGACGAGGCGCCTTGACGCTTTGCTGTTGCTGGTGACAGTAAGCGCAAAATTCTGAGCGCAAAGTGCTTGAACGTTTCTTGGGAGCCGCCGCCATGACCGCCTACGACACTAACAACATCTTCGCAAAGATCCTGCGCGGCGAGCTGCCCTGCTACAAGGTGTACGAGGACGAGCATGTCTTCGCCTTCCTCGACATCATGCCGCGGGTGCCCGGTCACACGCTGGTGATTCCGAAGGCGCCTGCCCGCAACATCCTCGACATCAAGCCTGACGATTACGCCCATGTCGCTCGCGGCGCGCACAAGATCGCGGCCGCCGCCATGAAGGCCTTCAAGGCCGACGGGATCACCGTGCAACAGTTCAACGAGCCCGCCGGCGGACAGGTCGTGTTTCACCTGCACATGCATGTTATGCCGCGCCACGACGGCGTCGCCATGCTGCCGCCCGCGAGCCGCAAGGAAGACGACAAGGTGCTGCAAGAGCACGCGGCGAAGCTGATGGCGGCGTTGCAGGCGGGCTGACGCCACACACCCCGTCATTGCGAGCCAACGGGTCCGCGCGAAGCGCGGCCCGATGACAGGCTCCGCGAAGCAATCCAGGAATGCATCCGCGGAGACAATCTGGATTGCTTCATCGCAAGAGCTCCTCGCAATGACGGGCTTAGAGGGGTGCGCCCCTCACTCCGTCTCGAAATCGCCCTTCTGCGGCGCGGCCAGGGGCGTGAATTCGCAACGATCGGGCTTGATGTCGATCAGCGGCGTGTTGTCGATGCAATCGAGGCCCCGCACCAGGATCGCATTGCCCTCGATGCCGACCAGCTTCACGATCGACGTGCCGATCGGATTGGGCCGCACCGGCGAGCGCAGTGAGAACGTGCCGCGGGTCTTCTCGTTGTTCTTCGGGCTTTGCAGGATGATGTCGCGGCGCGACTGGTCGAGCCAGTAGAGCACTTCGAGATTGCTGTAGAAATCGACGCCCTTGATGGCCGGCACGAACGGCTCGAAGATCTCGAGCCGGCAGATCGGACCGTCCTGACGTCCCTGCCGCGGCGTCTCCAGCCGCGACGTCCAGGGGGTGCGGATACGGCCGATGAAGACGAGACCGGCGTCTTGCGTCGGCGGCAGCTCGATGGCGATCTCGCCCTCGCGGAGCTCCTGTTCGCGAACCATATTTTCTGTTCCTTGGCTGTTCGCCGGCGGTTTTAGCCCAACCACCACTTGCCGGCCAGCATGAAGACCTCGCCGGTCACGACACCCGCAAAGATCGAGCGGCGGGTCAAGAGGAACACGACGAGGCCGGCAGCCACCGCGCCGTAGCGCAGCACATCAGGCACGCTGGCGAGCGCGCCCGGCGGCTCGACCACGATCTGGGCGATGACGCCGGCAAGAATCGCGGTCGCGACCGCCCGCACCCAGACCAGCAGCTCGGAGCCTTCGTCGATGCCGCCGCCGAACCACAGGCCCAGCATGCGCCAGATCTGGTTGGGAACGACGCCGGCGACGAACAGCACCGCGAGCGCCTGCCAGTCGCCGACCGCTTGCGCAAAGCTCATGCGCGCACCTCCCGCCACCAATGCACGCCATAGGCGATCGTGCCGGCCACAAGCCCGCTGACCAGAATATCGAGGCCGGAGCTCATCTTCGCGGCGAGTGGATACAGCAATATGCCCAGCACGAGCGCGACGACATCGGCAACCTCGCGGCTGTTGCGCGCGGTCGAGAACAGGAAGGACAGCGGCGTCAAGAGCAGGATCGCCGCTCCAAGCGTCTGCGTCAGATTGGCGGCGAGGAGATAGCCGACCGTGTTGGCGACGAGGCACACCGAGACGAGGCCGCAGCCGAGCCCATGAACGAAAGCGATCCGCCGCTCGCGCGGCACTTGCGGGAGGAAGCGGTGACATTCGACCCACAGCGTCACTGCGGTGAGATGCGCGGCAAAGACCAGCTCACGCCGCTTGGTCGTCGGCGTGCGCATCAGCGGCAGCACCGAGACCACCATCGGAAACAGCCTGATCGCACTGACGGTGACTGCAATCGCCGACTGGATGATGGTGGCACCGGAGCCGAGCGTGGTGATCAGGATGATCTGCGCCGGTCCTGCCCAGACGAACAGCGTCGAGCAAAGCGCCCAGACCAGGCTGAAATGGGTATCATGGGCGAGCGCACCGATGCCGAGATAAGTCACGAACAGCACGATGGTGAGGATCGTCTGCGTGATCGAGCGTAGCCCCCAGCCGAAGGCAAGCCAGCGGCTATTCCATTGCGGTGAATCGAGCGGAGGGAGCGCCACGGGAAGTCTTGGCCGGATGAGGAATCGTGCTCGCATAACGGGCGATGCGGCGGCGCGCGTCAAGAAAGGGCGCGGCGGGGCTGGCATGCGCGCGCGCGCACAGCGCGTACCCCACTGCCGTCATTCCGGGTTCGCGCCAAGAGGGCGCGCCCCGGAATGACCCGCGGAGAGAGACGCGCCCCTACCCGCTCACACCCCTATTCCTCAGCACGAAGCACGCCCCGCCGGCTTTGCGGATACGGCCGCACAGTTCATCAGCCTCGGCTCGCGTGTCGGCGCCGATGCGCACCTGGTAGAAGGCGCGCGTGCCGCGGCTGCGCATCACCGACGACAGCAGGCTGGGATCGCGGTCGCCGATCACCGTATTAAGCCGCGTCACCGCGCGGGAGTACATCGCAAGAGCCCTGTTGCGGTCGAAGCCGGCGGCGAGCTGGACGCCCCAGGCCTTGGCGGCCGCAAGCTCAACATGCTGCTCGAGCTCAGCGACGAAGGCATTCGGCGCGCGCTTGAGCAGCGCCATCAGATCGCGACAGCTCGTCGGCGGCGAGCTCGGCGGCCCCTTGCCGGTGCTCCCCGCCTTGGCCCAGGCATCGACGCTGGTGCCGGTGATGGCGTAGACGTAGTTGCGGGTCTGCTCCGGCATAGGCCCGGTCCCGGCGAGCCATTCCTGCACGCGCCGCGGACCGGCATTATAGGCCGCCGCGGCAAGGCCGAGATTGCCGAACTGGTTGCGCAGCTCACTCAAGAACTCCGCCGACTTCGGCAGCGCCTGCACCGGATTGAACGGATTGAGCAGCCCGCGCTCGCTCGCCGTGCCCGGCATGAACTGTGCGATCCCCTGTGCGTGCTCGCCGCTGCGCGTCATGGGACCGACGGCATCGGCCTGGAAGCGGCTCTCTTGCCAGATCACCCGGGCGAAGAACTCCAGCGGCAGATTGGCATCGCGCGCGGCGGCCTCCACGATCAGGCAGATCGACTCCCGCGTGTCGCTCTCACGGCCATCGGACTTCTCCGGCGGCTTCGCAGGCGTCTCGGCGCTGGGACTGGCATCGATCTGTGTCGGCGAACTCTCCGACGCCGGGACCTGTGACACCGAGACGAGCAGCGCAGTGACGATGCCAGATGCAATCTGCACCCATTGCATGCAGGCATGGCGGTGGCGTCCGCCGGCGCGGCGTGCGACAAGATGATCCGCCACGCTGTGGCACCGTGCCATGGTTCGATGAGTTGCCAATCTATGCTGCCTGACCTGCCTGTCTCAATGCATTCCCCCGCCAAACGGATCCGCACCATTGTCGCCTTCGCCGCCTGGATCGCGCTGATCCTGAACGTCGCGCCGGCCCTCGCCCAGGTCACCACTCCAGTCACTTGGCAAATGACCACGGAATACCCTGAGAATAACATCTCCGGGATCGGGCTTGCGACTTTTGCTGGCCGCGTTTCCGAACGTACCCACGGCTTCGTGACCGTGACCAACGCCTTCGACAACAAGCTCAAGATCAATTCGAGCGAGATGCCGCGCGCCGCGCTCGATGGCCGGATCGCCGGCGGCGATGCCTTCGCAGGCGCGCTCTCCGGCGTCGACCCGGTGCTCGGATTGTCCACCCTGCCCTTCCTCGTGCAATCGGTCGAGCTCGCCCGCGCCACCAATCTGCGGGCGCGCCCGCTCTACGAGAAGGCGCTGGCGGCCCGCGGCCTCAAGCTGCTCTATCTGACGATCTGGCCTGCCACGGGCCTGTGGTCGGAGCATGCACTCGCAGGCGCCGACGATCTGCCGAAGCTGGACTTGCGGGCCTATGACGCCAATTCCAGCGCGGTCATGCGCGCGGCCGGCGCCAACGCGCAGTTCCTGCCGATGGACGCGGCGCTCGCGGGACTGAAGGAGCATCGTTTAAACGCGTTCCTCACCTCCGGCGACGGCGGCGCCGGGCGCAAGCTCTGGGAGTTCCTGCCGCACTTCACCGCCATCAACTACGCGATGCCGGTGTCGATCGCGTTCGTTCGCAGCGACGTTCTTGCCGAACTGCCTGAACCGATGCAACGCGAGGTGATGGCAGCGGCCGCCGAGACCGAGCAAAGCCAGTTCGCGCTTTTGGCCCATCGCACCTCCGAAAATTATGCACGCATGCGCGACAATGGCGTCACCATCGCCGAGCCAGCACCGCAATCGCTCCTCGCCGCGCTCCGGAAGGCGGCATCGGTCACGGTCGCCACCTGGGAGGCGCAGGCCGGTGAGGACGCCGCCGCGATCGTCGAATGGGCCCGGCAGCAATGACGCATCCGCTCTTGACTTGAAAGCCGATCCAACTAGCAACGGGACGGCATCAACCGAGGATCCGGCGGCATGGCGACAATCTTCTTCGATCTCGACGGCACGCTCACGGACCCGAAGCCGGGGATCACCCGCTCGATCCAGTATGCGCTGGAGCGGCTGGACGTCACCGTGCCGAGCGAGGACGAACTGACCTGGTGCATCGGGCCGCCGCTGCATGCCAGCCTGAAGAAGCTCACCGGAACCGACGAGCTCGCCGACCGCGCGCTTCTGCTCTATCGCGAGCGCTTTTCCGACGTCGGCTTATTCGAGAACGAGGCCTATGCCGGCATCGTGGACACTCTGACGACGCTGGCCGCAACGACACCGCGCATGTTCGTCGCGACCAGCAAGCCCGTCGTCTATGCCACCCGCATCGTCGATCATTTCGGCCTGAAACCGTATTTCGAGCGCGTGTTCGGCTCCGAACTCGACGGCACCCGTGTCGACAAGCGCGACCTGCTGCGCTACGCGCTGGACCAGACCAAGGTCGATGCAGGCAGCGCGATCATGATCGGCGACCGCAGTCACGATGTGATCGGCGCCCGCACCAACGGCATGACCGCGATCGGCGTGCTCTATGGCTATGGCAGCGAGGCCGAGCTCAAGGACGCCGGCGCGCATCACATCTGCACCGCGCATCCCGAGCTGCTCGGCCATTGCGTAGCCTAAAGCATGATCCGCAAAAGTGCGAAGCGGTTTTCCGGAACGATCATGCGCAAACAACAACCTAAAGCGCGATGACGATTCATCCAAATCTCATCGCGCTCTAGCCGATCAGGCTCCGACCGTCTGCACCGCGGCCAGCATGCCCGTTTTCGGGTGACAATTCAGATATTCGAAGAACTGCTCGTCCGCGGCCGCCACCGTGACCTCGTGATAGAGCCGCAGCCTGGCTGACGGCCCGAGCGTCGAGAGGTATTTCATCGCCGCGCCAAAAATCCGGACATGGGTCGGATGCGACTCTGCCCAGCGCTCCAGCGCGGCGAGGCTTTTCCACCAGCTCTGGCCATAGGACTTTTCACTCGCACGGCCGTCGGCCGAGAGCACCTGCATGTAGCGGTTGGCATAGCAGCCGATCGCAAGACCGTCGTCGCGCAGGAAATTCATGCCCTCGCGCAGCACCGGCTCGACATCGTCAAGATAGAGCCTGCGTTCCGATGCTTCGGTGTCGCTCCAATCCTGTCCGGAACGGATCAGGCAGAGATTGTCGTGCGCCACGACGCGAAGACGGTCGCCGTCGCGGATCAGCTCCGGCGTGCCGCTAGGCGCCATCGCGTCGGTTTGGGAGAGCGAGATACGGTCGCGCATGCCACCCCAATAGGCATGCTCCTGAACCTCGCCGCTCATGGCGTCGGCGATCGCGGCGACGCCCTCGGTACGGTCGGGCGAGGAGAACAGCGTCTCGTGCCGCGCCACGGTGGGACGCAGCACCTCGATGAAGGTGCCGATGCCCTCGCGCGGCTGTCCGGTCCAGGCCTCGCGCGCCGGTTCGAACCAGGTGTCGAAACGCGCGATATTGTCCCAATAGGCGGCCGAGACGATGGTCTCATGGCCGGCCTGGTCGAGGTAACGGGCGCGGTCCCAATGCAAGGGGCCGCCTGCCGCAACGAACCGGCGCGCAATCTCGGCAAGCGCCTCCGTTGCGACATTCGGTGCGGCGCCGCGATACTGCATGCCGAAATAGGCCATCACGACGCGGCTCACACCCGGCTTGTAGCGCGCCACGAAGGACGGATATGGCGGCTGGTAATCGTCCGGCACGCGCTTGTGGCGCGTACGCTGAGTCTCGAGATGCCGAGGAATTGCGGATTCCATGGCCGTGTCCTCCCCTCGATTGCAGTGATCAGCTTGCCGCCGCGGCGATGTCCGTCGGCTCGACGGTGTCCACCGGCAGTGCGAACTGCTCGACGCGCTGGTATCGCTTCTTGTTCAGCAGCAGCCGCGTCACGTCGGGACGCGAATAATGGCCGGCCGGGTCTGCCGCGTTCTTGGCGACGCCGATGGCACCGAGATTGATCTCGGCGATCAATAGCCCTTCCTGGTCCGGCGCCAGCTTGTCGCCGATCTGGCTGCCGTCGGGGCCGTAGATCGCGGCAAAGCCGCCGCCGGCATGCAGCAGCGCATGCTTGTCTGGCCGGTCGCAGAGCTCGTCGATCATGGCCTGTGACACCGTCGCGCAAGGCGCCAGCACGAAGCAGGAGCCCTCCACCGCATAGACGCGCGAGGCGGCGTTGTTGACCTCGGCCCCCAGCGCCGGCGCGAAGGGATCGTAGAGCGAGAAGCTCGGCCAGGCCGCGACATGCACCTGCTCGTTCTGGGCGTACATCGCGTATTTCGATAGCGGCTGCAGATGCTCCCAGCAGCACAGCGCGCCGAGACGGCCGATGTCGGGCCGCGCATGCACCGCAAGATCGCTGCCGTCGCCCTCGCCATAGACCGTGCGCTCGGCATGGGTCGGCCGCAGCTTGCGACGCTTTGCGATGGTCTCGCCGTCGGGGCCGATCAGCCATTGCGCCAAGTAAAGGCTGCCGCGGTCGCGTTCGGACAGGCCGATCACGGCGGTGAGCTTTGCCTTGCGCACGGCATCGCGCAGCCGCTCGGCCTGCGGGCTGTCATAGGACAACGAGTTGTCGAAATAGCGCTGCACGAAGCCGCGGCCGATCGCCCAGGCCGGCGAGTCCAGCCAGATATGCCAGGGGTAACCAGGGATGAAGGCCTCCGGAAAGGCGATCAGCTTGGCGCCCATTTCCGCGGCTTCCCTGATCAGCGCGATCGACTTGTCGATCGAGGCGTCGAGGTCGAGCCAGGCCGGCGCAGCCTGCACCACCGCCACCTTGTATTTCGGATGTTCGATGCCCATTGCCGCCTCCCTTGCCGGTTGATCGGAAGCCATCTCCGATGCAGTCTATTTGGCCAAGCCGGGCGGCCGCGCGCTCGACCGCAGCGGAACAAAAACTCGACTGGACGCGACCGGCGCCCCCGGTATGGAACTTGCCTGCGGTCAGGCGGTATTGCGGGATGTGAAAGGGAGGCTGTCCCAATGCCAATCCAGTTCACGACGGACGGCAGTCCCGGCTATCGGCGGCTCGCACTCTGGCAGGACATCGTCTGCGACGTCTTCGTCGGCCTCGACTGCAAGTCCGATCTCGGCAGCGCCTTTCGCGGTTCGGTGACGCAGGTCCCACTCGGCAAGGCGGTGTGCTCGGAGGTGTGCTCCGATCGCCAGCACGTCTTCCGCACGCCCTCGCGCATCGCGCGGTCGGATCAGGATTTCGTCCTGATCGCACTCGGCCACCGCGGTGACGGCGGCGTGGTGCAGGACGGCCGCGAGACCGTGATTCATCCCGGCGAATTCGCGCTCTACGACACCACGCGCCCCTATGAGCTGAAGTTCAAAGATGCTTTCACCCAGACCATCTTCAAGGTGCCGCGCGAGATGTTGCAGCGCCGGCTCGGCGGCACCGAGACGCTGACCGCGATGTCGTTCGGTGCTGACGCTCCGCTCGAGCGGCTCGCCTACGACTTCGTCTTCCGGCTTTGCCAAAGCGCCGACCGCCTCCCCTCGGACAACGCCGCCGCGTTGTCCGAGCAGGCCGTCGATTTGCTCGCGATGGCGCTGAGCGAACGGCTCGGCAAGACGTCGCTGCCGTCCTCGACCCACCGCTTCGCACTGATCTACCGGCTCAAGGCGCACGTCCGCGCTCATCTCGCAGACCCCGACCTTTCATTGCAGGAGACTGCGGCGGCGCTCCGCATCTCGCCGCGCTACGTGAACGACCTCCTCGCCGACGAAGAGACTTCGTTCCAGCGCTTCGTCCTCGTCGAACGCCTCGCCCATTGCCGGCGCGACCTCGCCTCGCCCCTGCTCGTCCATCGCCACATCAGCGAGATCGCCTTCGCCTGGGGTTTCAACGACCTCTCGCATTTCGGCCGCGTCTTCCGTGAGCATTTCGGCATGTCGCCGCGCGATTTCCGGCACAGCCAGTTGCGGCACTGAGATCCACGCAGCCATTGGCCGGAGCCTTCGCTCGGGGCGAAGGCAAGGCTCGTGAAATCCAGATTGTCAGGCCTTGCCGCCTGCATCAGGGTGGCGTGCATGAGGACACACGCCACGATAAGCGGAACGGAGCTGCTGCTGGGTGTGATCGCGATCCGGCTCGCGGTGCTGGTTCTGGTCGGCTGGGGCCTGACGCTCTTGCCGCGGCAGGTGCGCCACGGCGAAATTGCCTGCTTCCCCGCGCCTGCAACGCAGAGCGAGGCCCAGCATCCGGCCAAGACGGTCGGCCCGCGCGTTGCCGACGCGGCGCTCGATGACATGCTGTTGCACGACTAGGCGGATGTCGAAAGCAAGGCGGGTATGTGCGCGCGTGATAGGACGAAGCGCTTGCTTGCGCTAACTTCGGCACAAGGCCGCAACGATCAATCAGCAGCCAGCCGAGGAACATATCGATGGAATACCGACGCTTGGGCCGGTCCGGCCTCATGGTGCCCGCTCTGAGCCTCGGCACCGGCACCTTCGGCGGCGTCGGCCGCCTCGCGGCGTGGGGCTCGACGGATGCGACCGAAGCGCGGCGCCTCTTGGACATCTGCCTCGAGGCCGGCGTGTCGATGTTCGACACCGCGGACGTCTATTCGCTCGGCGAGTCCGAGCGCGTTCTCGGCGAAGCCGTCAAGGGCCGCCGTGACAAGGTGCTGATCTCGACCAAGGCCACCTTCCGCTTTGGCGAGGGCCCCAACGACCTCGGCTCGTCACGGCAGCATCTGCTCTCCGCCATCGACGGCTCGCTGAGCCGGCTCGGCACCGATTACATCGACCTGTTCCAGCTTCATGGCTTCGACGCCTTCACGCCGCCCGAAGAGGTGCTTTCAACCCTCGACGTGCTCGTGCGCGCCGGCAAGATCCGCTATGTCGGCGTCTCGAATTTCTCAGGCTGGCACCTGATGAAGTCGCTCGCCGTGGCCGACAAGCACGGCTTTCCGCGCTACGTCGCCAACCAGACCTATTATTCGCTGATCGGCCGCGACTACGAATGGGAGCTGATGCCGCTCGGCGTCGACCAGGGACTCGGCGCGGTGGTCTGGTCGCCGCTTGGATGGGGACGCCTCACCGGCAAGATCCGCCGGGGTCAGCCCAGGCCCGAGGTGAGCCGCCTGCCCAAGACCGCCGAGTTCGGCCCGCCCGTGCCGGACGAACACGTCTATCGTGTCGTCGACGCCATCGACGACGTCGCAAAGGAAACCGGAAAGAGCGTATCGCAGATTGCGCTGAACTGGCTGCTGCAGCGCCCCACGGTGTCGACGCTGATCATCGGCGCGCGCAACGAGGCGCAGCTGCGCGAGAATCTCGGCGCGGTCGGCTGGTCGCTGACCAAGGACCAGATCGCGAAGCTCGACGCGGCGAGCACGGTGACGCTGCCCTATCCCTACTGGCACCAGCGGACGACCTTCATCGACCGGAACCCGCCGGCGGTATAGGGCGCGGCCTCCTTTGAGCTGCATCAAGCCGGCGCATTGCGGTCGTGGCACCGTGCGGCCTCGCGAGGCCCCCGATGCGCCGATTTGCGATGAAGGCCCTGTTCACCGCCCTCAGTCTGAACCGCGCCGAGCGGACGCGGATCGACTGGGATCGCCGCATCCTGGTTTTTTCGACGGCGGTGACGATCGGCCTCATCGCGCTTTACATCTTCGGAAAGTCGACTGCGCGCTGGTGAGCCAGCCGCGTTTGCCGCGCCGGGAGGTTCGCTTCCATCACGGGAACTGGGCGTAGCCTGACGGGTTGCTGTCGGTCCGGCGATTTCCTATTCGGAGATGAACCACGGCTCGAATCAACCGCGCCTCCCTCATGTCGTCCGCCCCCATCGAGCACGCCGACGGCCTGCCGCAGCCGCAGCGCAATCAGGCGGTGCTGACCATCGCGCTCGGCATCATCATGGCCGTTGTCGACAGCGCCATTGCCAATGTCGCACTGCCGACGATCGCGGCCGACCTCGATGCGAGTCCGGCCTTTTCGATCTGGATCGTCAACGGCTACCAGCTCGCGATCACGATCTCGCTGCTGCCGCTGGCCTCGCTCGGCGAGATCGTCGGTTATCGCCGCGTCTATCTGGTCGGGCTGGTGCTGTTCACGCTGGCATCCGCCTTCTGCGCGCTGGCCCATACGCTGCCGCTGCTGACCGTCGCGCGCATCATCCAGGGCTTTGGCGCCGCCGGCATCATGAGCGTCAACTCGGCGCTGGTGCGCTTCACCTACCCGCGCAACCAGCTCGGCCGCGGCATCGGTCTCAACGCGCTCGTCGTGGCGTTCTCCGCTGCAATCGGCCCGACCCTTGCTGCGGGCATCCTCGCGGTCGGAAGCTGGCCCTGGCTGTTCGCCATCAACGTGCCGCTGGGCGCGGCGACGTTGTTGCTGGGCCTGCGCAGCCTGCCGCATACCAAGCTCGCCAGCCATTCGTTCGATTGGCAGAGCGCGGGGCTGTCCGCGATCACGTTCGGCGTCGGTATCGCTGCCGTCGACAGCGTCGGTCATGGCGAGGCAGCGGTCACCTGCCTGATCCAGTTCGCCGTCGCTCTCGTCGCGGGGGCGCTGCTGATCTACCGCGAGACCCACATGACCTCGCCGCTCTTGCCGGTCGACCTGTTGCGCATCCCGGTGTTCGCGCTGTCGATTGCGACCTCGATTGCCTCGTTCTGCGGGCAGATGCTCGCCTTCGTCGCGATTCCCTTCTATCTCCAGAGCCGCTTCGGCTATTCGGCGGTGCATATGGGCCTCTTGATCACGCCATGGCCGATCGCGGTGGCGTTCGCGGCGCCGCTGGCCGGCCGCCTGGTCGAGCGTTATCCGGCCGGCCTGCTCGGCGGCATCGGGCTCACACTGTTCGCCTGCGGCCTTGCCGCGCTCGCTTTCCTGCCCGCGGAGCCGACTCCGTTCGAGGTGATCTGGCGCATGGCACTGGCGGGCGCGGGGTTCGGTCTGTTCCAGACTCCCAACAACCGGACCATGATCGCCGCAGCCCCGCGCGAGCGGGCCGGCGGCGCCAGCGGCATGCTGGGAACGGCGCGCCTGCTGGGCCAGACCACGGGCGCTGCACTCGTGGCGCTGCTGCTCGGCCGCTATCCGACCGATGGGACTAGGCTGGCACTCCTCGCAGGCGTCGGATTTGCATTGTGCGGGGCGTTGCTGAGCATGCTGCGGCTGTCTCCCGCCGGCGCGCGCGGTGCCGAGCACGTCCGGGTGCAGGACGATCAGCGCCTGCGGGGCGACTGAGGCCGTTCACGGAACGGATGGCTGACAACAAAAAGGCCGGCTCCACGGCCGGCCTTTCGATTGATGATGCGCTCTGGATCAAGCCTTGACCAGCGGGCCCTTGGAGGTCGGCCCCTTCGAGCCGCCGGGGCCGCCCGGCTTGGACTTGCCCGGCGGACGCTTGCGAGCGCCCGGCAGCTTCTCCTGCTTTGGCGTGACCGGGCCCTCGACGAATTCGAAGCCGATCTTCTCCTTGGTCTCGTCAGCCTCGTCCTTGACCAGAACGACGCGGACGTGGCCGCCACCCTTCAGCTTGCCGAACAGCACCTCGTCCGCCAGCGGCTTCTTGATGTGCTCCTGGATCACGCGGGCCATCGGCCGCGCGCCCATCTGCTCGTCGTAGCCGTGCTGGACCAGCCAAGTCTTGGCCGGCTCGGACAGCTCGATCGTGACATCGCGGTCGCCAAGTTGAGCCTCGAGCTGAAGCACGAACTTCTCGACCACGGTGCCGATCACCTCGACGCTGAGATGGCCGAACGAGACGATGGCATCGAGGCGGTTGCGGAATTCCGGCGCGAACTGCCGGTTGATCGCCTCGTGGTCGTCGCCTTCCCGCTTCGAACGCGTGAAGCCGAACGCCTGCTTGGCAAGGTCCGCCGCCCCCGCATTCGTGGTCATGATCAGAATCACGTTGCGGAAATTGACCTGCTTGCCGTTATGGTCGGTGAGCCGGCCGTGATCCATGATCTGGAGCAGCACGTTGTAGAGGTCGGGATGCGCCTTCTCGATTTCATCGAGCAGCACCACGCAATGCGGATGCTGGTCGACGCCGTCGGTGAGCAGGCCACCCTGGTCGAAGCCGACATAGCCGGGAGGCGCGCCGATCAGGCGCGACACGGTGTGCCGCTCCATGTACTCGGACATGTCGAAGCGCAGCAGCTCGACGCCCAGCGTCGCCGCGAGCTGTTTTGCAACTTCGGTCTTGCCGACGCCGGTGGGACCAGAGAACAGGTAGCAGCCGATCGGCTTCTCCGGCTCCCGCAGGCCGGCACGCGCCAGCTTGATCGAAGCGGCGAGCGACTCGATCGCCTTGTCCTGGCCGAACACGGTGCGCTTCAAAGTCTGCTCGAGATGCTTGAGCACCTCGGCATCGTCCTTCGACACGCTCTTGGGCGGAATCCGCGCCATCGAGGCGATCGTGGTCTCGATCTCCTTGATGCCGATGGTCTTCTTGCGCTTGTTCTCGGCCACCAGCATCTGCGCCGCGCCGGATTCGTCGATCACGTCGATCGCCTTGTCCGGCAGCTTGCGGTCGTGGATGTAGCGCGAGGACAACTGCACCGCCGCCTCGATCGCCTCGTTGGTGTACTTCAGCCGGTGGTAGTCCTCGAAATACGGCTTGAGACCCTTGAGGATCGCAATCGCGTCCTCGACCGTAGGCTCGTTGATGTCGATCTTCTGGAAGCGCCGCACCAGCGCGCGGTCCTTCTCGAAGTGCTGGCGATATTCCTTGTAGGTGGTCGAGCCCATGCAGCGGATCGTGCCCGAGGCGAGCGCAGGCTTGAGCAGGTTCGAAGCATCCATCGCCCCGCCCGACGTCGCGCCCGCACCGATCACGGTGTGAATCTCGTCGATGAACAGGATCGCGTTGGGATGCGCCTCGAGCTCCTTCAGCACCTGCTTCAGACGCTCTTCGAAGTCGCCGCGATAGCGTGTGCCCGCGAGCAGGGTGCCCATGTCGAGCGAGAACACGGTTGCGGCCGCCAGCACTTCCGGCACCTCGCTATCGACGATGCGCTTGGCGAGGCCCTCCGCGATCGCGGTCTTGCCGACGCCGGCTTCACCGACGAACAGCGGATTGTTCTTCTGCCGGCGGCACAGCACCTGGATCGCGCGGTTGATTTCGGAGTTGCGTCCGATCACCGGATCGATCTTGCCGTCGCGCGCCTTCTTGTTGAGGTTGACGCAATAGGTCTCGAGCGCCTCGCCCTTCTTCTTGGCGTCCTCGTTGCCCTTGGCTTCGGTCTCCTCGTCGACGCCGCGAACCGGCCGTGCCTCGGAGACGCCCGGCCGCTTGGCAATACCATGGCTGATGTAGTTGACCGCGTCATAGCGCGTCATGTCCTGCTCCTGCAGGAAATACGCGGCATGGCTCTCGCGCTCGGCGAAGATCGCGATCAGCACGTTGGCGCCGGTCACCTCTTCACGACCGGACGACTGCACGTGAATCACGGCGCGCTGGATCACGCGCTGGAAACCGGCGGTCGGCTTGGC
This sequence comes from Bradyrhizobium centrosematis, assembly GCF_045571495.1. NCBI lineage: Bacteria > Pseudomonadati > Pseudomonadota > Alphaproteobacteria > Hyphomicrobiales > Nitrobacteraceae > Bradyrhizobium > Bradyrhizobium centrosematis. The sequence continues at coordinate 3,368,798 of NZ_CP120703.1, read as the reverse complement.
GTCGTCGGCGCCATCCGTCACCAGGTTCTCGAATTCGGTCTCAAGATAATTGACGAGGCTCGTACGGAGCTTGTCGAGATCGACGCTACAGGCGCGCATGACCGCGGCTGCGTCGGAGTCGTCGATCAGAGAGAGCAAGAGATGCTCGAGCGTCGCGTATTGGTGATGACGCTCGTTTGCGATCGCCAGCGCACGATGCAGGGATTGTTCAAGGCTTTGGGAAAAAGTCGGCATTCGCGTCCTCTATGGCCCCCACCATCATGGTCGTGATCGCCCGGTCAGGCAACAACAACCTTTGTCACATATAGTTATACAAGACCGCGGCGAAAGACCGGTTCCGCGACTCGGCGTCTCCACACTTGTGGTACTTTTTGATGCAAAACCCGTTCCGAATTGGGCGGGAGCGGCGCCAGCGCGGAATTCCGTAGTTTTGCCGACCGGCCAGACGTCGTGGGCACAGGCCTCACGCAAAGTTCGCTGCGACTTACTCTATGGCCGGCGTCAAACGCGCCGCGAGGTTACTTCTTTTCCATCACACATTGCAGCGGATGCTGGTGCTTGCGGGCGAAATCCATCACCTGCGTCACCTTGGTCTCGGCGATCTCGTAGGTGAACACGCCGCACTCGCCGATGCCGTGATGATGGACGTGCAGCATGATCTTGGTCGCCGCCTCGACGTCCTTGTTGAAGAACTTCTCCAGCACATGGACGACGAATTCCATCGGCGTGTAGTCGTCGTTCAGGATCAGCACGCGATAGAGGTTCGGTCGCTTGGTCTTGGGCTTGACCTTGGTGATGACCGAGGTGTTCGGGCCCGTCGGGCTGCCCGAACGGTTCTCGTCATTGCTCATGCGAGGAGCGTGGGCAGCGGCTGGCGCGGACAGGTCGAGTCTGGAAGTCAATTGCGGCATGGCACAGGCGTTCAAATTCCCCACGGAAGCGAATGGCGGTTGCCTGGCGACTCCGCCCTTCGGAGCTCCGCGCAGGCGCGCCGTCTTATTGGATCGCCGCTCCCGACTGATCCGGTCCGGACCGGATCGTTCGCCAGCAATATGGGCCTCCCCCCGGCTCGCCGCAAGCGTGCGAAGGTCCGACCGATAGCCGCGGCAGTCCCGATTCCTGGTCCGGGCGATCCGGACCAAGGTTAATCAATCCGGACCGTTTTGACAAAAATTTATGCCCAATTCGCTTAGAACATGTTGACCAGGAACTCGGCTATTTGGCGCAGCCAGACGGTTCGACGCGCGGCAGACGAAGCTGTGCGACAATGCCAAGGCCCAGCCCTCCATCATCACGCTCTACACGGTGCAGGTGAACACCGGCACCGGTCCGACCCCGAGGGTGCTGCAATATTGCGACGGCAGCACCGACAAGTTCTATCTGGCCACGTCGGCCAGCCCGACCGTCTCGGTGCTCAAGGACACCGGCACGTCGCTGTCGAAGCTGCGCGAGGAGCGCTGACGGATCGGCCGTGCGCAAACAAAAAGCCCGGCTGGTCCAGCCGGGCCTCTCGATTCCAGGATGTCCCGAAAGCGTTACTGGGCAGCCGGAGTGAACTTCGAGACGATGGTCTCGACCGGCTTGAATGCCTGCTTGGCGAGGTCGCTATAGAGCCCGGCGATCTTCTGCGATTCCGCAACGAAGGTCTCGTAGGCGGAGCGCGCGAAGTCGGTCTGCGCTTCCATGGCCTTGTCCAGCGACTTCACGCCGGAAAGCTTCTCGACGAAGGACTTGGTGTCTTCGAACGACTTCTTCGTATAGTCGCCATAAGCACTGGCGATCGCCTGGAGGCCGTGCTGCACCGAGGTCGCGGACGCAACGCACTGCTCGAACTGCTCTTTCCCGTAGTTCTGAAAGTCTTCAACCTTGAACATTTCGGAATCCTTTTCCCTGGCTCTCGTCGGAAGCTCCGGCTCCCTGACTCTGCCCACAATTAGTGCAACGCACAAAAAAGTCAAGAATCTTTGTGCGACGCACAAAATTCGACGCAATTCGCAGCGATTCCCGGGGTTTCCCGCAAGGGTTCTTTAAGCTTTTGGAAACCGCAGCCCCCTACCTTGATTCCCTGGACGTGTTCAGCTTCCGCAGACGGTCAAAAGCCGTTTGAGAACATCACCTTAGCCAGAACAGCGGCTCAGGCCCAACGTCCCCCGCGGCGAACACCAGCGGAGGGACAGCCTGAGCAGGTCATGATCCCGGGTCGATGGGCACAATTTCGCCTCACGAGCCGGTGATCTAGTCAGAAACGGGGACGGGGTTCCATGCTTCGTAAAAACTTGTCTTCCTCGCGCTTGGCGCGGGTTGGCGTTTTCGGGCTTCTTACGGTCACCACCGCGGTCATCTTCACCACCGATGCCGCCGAGGCGCGGCGCCATCGCCGCCACTATGCGCACCACCGGGTGCAGCGCGATGTCTCCGAGAGCTCCAGCCCGAAATTCGCGTCGATCATCGTCGACGGCAATTCCGGCGCGGTGCTGCAGGCTACGAGCCCAGACGGAATCCGCCACCCCGCCTCGCTGACCAAGATCATGACGCTCTATCTCCTGTTCGAGCGCCTTGAGTCCGGCAAGATGAAGCTCGACACCGAGATGCCGGTGTCCCAGCACGCCGCCGATCAGGATCCGACCAAGCTCAATCTCCGTGCCGGCCAGACCATCCGTGTCGAGGACGCGATCAAGGGTCTCGTCACCCGCTCCGCCAACGACGCCGCGGTGGTCATCGCCGAAGCGATCGCCGGCGACGAGGACGACTTTGCCCAGATGATGACGCGCAAGGCGCGCGCGCTCGGCATGTCCAAGACCGTTTACCGCAACGCCAACGGTCTTCCGAACGACGAGCAGGTCACGACTGCGCGCGACCAGGCCACGCTCGGGCGCGCCATCCAGGAGCGCTTCCCGCGCTACTATCGCTATTTTGCGACCTCCACGTTCAACTGGCGTGGACAGTCGATCCGCAACCACAATCACCTGCTCGGCAGCGTCGAGGGCGTGGACGGCATCAAGACCGGCTACACCCGCGCCTCCGGCTTCAATCTCGTCAGCTCGATGCGCCGCGGCAACCGCCATCTGATCGGCGTGGTGCTCGGCGGCCGCAGCGGCGGTTCGCGCGATGCCATCATGCGCAACCTGCTTGCGGAGAATCTTGAGAAGGCGGCGACCGTCCACACCGTTGCCGCGGTCACCGAGCGCAATGGCGCTGACGCAACGACCGAGATTGCCGACGCCTCGGATACGCCGCCGGCCCGTCCCGCTGCGCAGGTCCAGGCCGCAGCCCCTGCGCCCGAGTCGGCCCCGTCTCGGCTCGCCGCCCGCCTCTCGACGCTTGCCGCGGCGACGGCCGCGGTGCCGCCGGCCCCGACCAGGCCGGAAGCCAAGCCCGAGGTTCGTCCAACGGAATCCAGGATCGAGCCGGCGCCGCTGACCAATGGCGTGATCTCGAGCCAGCCGCTCTCCATCATTCCCGGCTCGTCCGAGCCGATGAAACCGGTCCGGGTGAAGACGGTTCAGGTCAAGGCCGGCGCCGTGAAGGTCGCCTCCGCCGCTCCCACACAAGTTGCCCCGCCAGTCACCAACGCCATTCCGTCCCGTTCCGACGTCGCGGAGACCTCCGGCGCCGTCGTCGCCCGGGCCGATGTCATCAACAAGCCCGAGGTCGTCAGCCAACCGGAAACGCCAAAGGCCGAGGTCGCCCGCACCGAGTTGCCGCGGCAGCCGGCAGGCTTCGGCACCGGCAACGGCATCCTCGGGGTGCTGCCGGCCGCAACGGCCGCCGCGCCCGCCTCGGCGGCTCCGAAGCTCGCCTCCGCCGATCCGGCGCCGGTCCAGATGAGCGCCACCGCCAAGCCGGCCGTCACCCACAGCGGCTGGATCGTCCAGGTCGGCGCGCTCGAGAGCGAGAACGAAGCCCAGCAGCGTATCGACGCTGCGCGCAGCTCGGCCCGCGGCCTGCTCAGCAAGGCGGATCCGTTCACCGAGCCCGTCGTCGCCAAGGACAATCGCAAGCTCTACCGCGCCCGTTTCGCCGGGCTCGAGCGCGACCAGGCCGAAGCCGTCTGCCGCGCCCTGAAGCGCGCCGACATCTCTTGTATCACCGTGCGCAACTGATCGTTCGCACCGCTCCGATCAAAATGCCCGCGCCTTGCGCGGGCATTTTTGTTTTCGGCCAGCGCGGAGCCTGTTCCGCGACAACCTCTCGTCAACAATTTACGGTTAAATTTTTACTCAAGAGATTGACCACGCCGAAATGGCGGGCATCGGGGCGACGGCAAACGGAACAAGCGGAGCGCACACGGTACGGGCGTTTGTGGCGTGGTGCCGGAGTTAGCCGTTATGCGTACGAAGCAGAGTATCCTTGGCCTCGTTTACCCGGGCAGCGAGATAGTTCGAGCCCCCCTGGTCGGGATGGAGTTTCTTCATCAGGGATTTGTGCGCCCGGCTGATGTCGTCACGCCCCGCCCCCGGCTGCAGGCCAAGGATCTGATAGGCTTCCTCCGCCGTCATTTTGCCGCTCGTCGCCGTGCGGCGCTGCCCCCCTGCCGCATCGCCCTGCGCGTTCTGACGCCAAGCGGGAAACCGGCGGTCCAGATAGCTTTCAAGTAAGGCCACGCTCTCGGCGTCGAACGTCGGGACCATGGCCAGCAGGCTCGCGAGATCGAACTCGCCGAGATCGCGCCCGGCGTGAGGGCCGGCGACGATCTGTCCGTCAAGCTGGCCGGTGTCGTGGTCGAGCCGCATATCCAGGAATTGCGAGCGCACGCGTGAGGTCTGTCCTGACGCGGGCGCAGCGCCGCCGCCGAACAGCCCGCCGACATTGCCGAAGCCAGCGTTTGCCAGCGGTGTCCAGCCCAGGAGCCCGGCGCCGAAAAACCCGAGCGGGATCGCCACCGCCAGCTCGCCGCGCAAGCCGGTGAACGCTGCGATCGCCAGCGCCAGCACGCCGCCCCCGAATCTGAGGGCGCGTGCCAGCACCGCGGGGTTGGCGGCGCGGAACATCTGGAGCAGCAGATAAAGCGTGATAACGGCGACGGCGCCGGCAAGCAGAGTCATGACCGGAATATAGTCGCCCTGGCGGCAAAATGCATCGCATGCGCCCCGTCACGGGCCAGGACGGCCGAGCGCTATTTCATCTGGCCGATCAGTTTTGCCGCGCCGCTCGCGGTCTTCGCCAATTTCAACAATGCCTCGCGGCCGCCGGCGGCATAGGCCGCCGCCGCCCGCAGCAGCTCGCGCAACTGCGCCGCCGCGCCTGGATCGAACCGGCACCAGGCACCGCCGGTCAGGCGCGCGATCTCGCGAAAGGCCTGCTCGGCGACGGCGTCATGACCTTCCTGAAACACGAACACGGGCACGTTGAGCATGCCAAGCTCGCCGGCCTTGGCGCAGAGCTCATCGACCTTCTCCTCCATCGCATCGCCGACGAAGACGACGGCGCGCACACCCGATGCGACCGCCTCGCGGCGGGCTTCCGTCAGCACCTTGCCGATCTGGGTATCGCCGCCGCGGCAATCGATCTTGCTCATCAACGCCGCGAGCCTGTCGCTGTCGGAGATCCACCCGGTGGCGCGGCACTCGTTCAGACCGCGATAGTAGACGAGACGGATATCGAGACTGCCGAGCGCCGCGGTCTCGCGAAACATGTCGGCCTGAAGCGCGCAGGCCATGTCCCAGGTGGGTTGACGGCTCATCGTCGCATCCAAGGCGAAGATCAGCCGGCCCTTCGCACCCGGTGCATGGGGTGACAGCGCCCGCGCCTTGGCGACGAAAGCGGCAATGTCATCCGCGGTCGACGTTGCGGCCTGCGGCACCGTGCCGCCCGCTTGCGCCGAGACGGCATCGCCGCGGCGCGGCTTGATGGGTTCGCCCGACATCTCTTGACCCCGCGTGGGCATCTAATGTGGTCGGCGCGGGCGGCCCGGTCAATGTGCAAAGCCCCCGCGGGCCGAGCCGGCGGAGGCTTTCACAATTGCAATCAACCATGCGGAGGACGCCGACCCGAAGGCGTCAGCCCTCGAGGCGTCAGCCCTTGGCCGGCGCCATCAGCGCAACCGGCCCAGGCTCCAGGATCTTGGGCGGGGACGATTGCGTGTCGACCGGCGCGATCTCGCTGTCGGTCACGCTCAGGAATTTGTCGAGCATGCTTTGGATCGAGCTCTTGGCGACATCCGGACCAGTGTCGCGCATGTCGTTATGCTGGAATTCGGTCTTCACGACCTGGATGCCCGCCTTCTCGCATTCCTCGTCGGACGGGATCACGCCTGCATCGGTCTTGAACTGCGGATCCTGCGAGCGGAACGACAGGATCTTGAACTTGCCGGCGGTGACGAAGGGCACGCGCAGATTGTCCAGCGTGACGACCTTCTTGACCTCGTCCGGATACTGCTTGGCAAAATACATGGTGATGTCGCCGCCCATGGAATGGCCGACCATCGTCACCTTGGCGTAGTCGGCGTTGGGCTGAACCTTCTTCATCTCCTGCATCGCGAGATGGATGTTGGCGACGCCGCGCAGGATCTGCGGCAACCGGCCGACATAGAGCTCACCGGGCTTGGTGACCATCGGAGGATCGGTCGGCAAGTCGTGCTGCGGGCTCACGACCATGTAGCCGCGCGCAGCGAAGATGTTGGCGAGGAAGCCGTATTCAGTGTTCTTGACGGTGTTGCCGTGATTGATCACCGCAACCGGCAGCGTGATCATGCCGGCGTTGGCCTGCATTTCCTTATCGCGGCGTACCGCGATCTGGACGGGCACGGGTCGGTTGTCGCGCGAGGCATCGTAGAAGGTGATGGTCTCGTGCTTGATCGCCCACTTGCTCGCCGTGAAATAGGCGACACCGCAGAGGGCACTGACCGAAACCAGAACGGCAATTCCACGCTTCATTTTCGTCCTCAGCCTCAGGCACTGGCGGCCTGAATCCCTGTTGAAAATCGTGTTCTTCCGGGGCTCTTCGTCCCCTTGTCGCCTATTCCCTAATATATGTCACAGGCGCGTGACAGGAAGGCTAAATATTGTGAACCGGCAGCCCTTTCGTTGTGCGGCGCACACGTTTTCTGAGCATCGCGTTTTCCGACGGCTATTCAGGGTACATCTCACCCTCTGATGCAACCGACGCCGATCGAGTTCAATTTCGTAGTGAATGCGGGATTAAAACGCGTCGGCCGCGGGCTCGGTTCCCACGGCAGCCGGCCGCTCAAACCAACCGGAAGTAGCGCTATACCTCAGACGCCCAGGATGTCGTGGACTTCGAGCGGCTTGTCGACCTGGTTGAACCACTCGGCCCGGTTGGCGGCGCGGCGACGGCCGCGCTCGTCGAGCGGCAGCTTGAGCTGGCGCAGCAGACTCGTCACCTCTTCCCGTGCAGTGAGATGGCCGAGATTGGGCCGCATGCCGAGCGTGGCCTCGTCGATCTCGTCGAGGGCGGTCAGGCCGCGCGGGAAAAATTCGCGATAGACGACGCGCTCGGCGAAGCCGTCGACGTAGCGGAAGCCGAGCCGCAGCGACAGATCCTTCAATCCGTCGGCGACAAGCTGCTTGTTGCGGGAGCCGAGCATCGACAGGCGGTTGCGCACGACGATCCAGTCGGTGGTCGAACCGTCGAGCTGGCGGCGCTTGCGCCTGACGTCGCGCACCATCTCGGCGTAGTGGCTCTCGCCCGTCACCGCGTAGCTCGCGGCATCGACGGTGCCGAGCACGTCGAAATCGAGGAAGCTGTCGTTGATCGGCGTGACCAGCGTGTCGGCCATCGAGTGCGCGAGCCGCATCAGGTAGCTGTCGGTGCCGGGCGTATCGATGACGATGAAATCGAAGCTGCTCTCGACCGCGGAGATCGCCTCCATGAACTGCTGGAACTCGGAGTTCTCGTTCTCGGCGATCTGCATGGTCTCGCCGAGCTTGATGCAGCGATGCACGGGCAGTTCGAGGTCGAGCTTGGTGCGGCGCGCCCAAGCGGCGCGGTTGCCGATGTAGCGGGTAAAGCTCTGCTGACGGCAGTCGAGATCGATGGTAGCGACACGCTGGCCAGCCTTCAGGAGCGCAACCGCGATGTGCAAGGCGGTGGTCGACTTGCCGGAGCCGCCCTTCTCGTTGCCGAGCACGACCACGTGCGCCGCCCCGGATTGGCCTTGGCTAGCCTGCACAAGCATGGTGATCCTCAACGCCCCTGATGAATATCTTCGAGTTGGCCGTGTCTGCGGTCAAGTGAAATGCGTGACAGGTGATGCAAATCGCACTGCGCCGTTTTTCTTCATGAACCGCGGCGCCAATCTTCGTCTGTGAACCAGTCCACGATGTCGCGACGTCGTGCGCGGCCTCACACGGGATGCTGTGCCGCATCCGGATGCATGGCGTCCATGATCGCTGCTTGTTAAGGTTAGCCGCCCCGGGCGCTGGATGATGCCGCGCCGATTCCCAACCCTGTCGAGTCCTGATGTCATCAAGTCCCTTGATCGCCCGCACGGTCCCAGCCTTGCGCCGCGCCGTCGACAATCTCCGCAAGCGAAAAGCCACGATCGCGCTGGTCCCGACCATGGGGGCCCTCCATGACGGGCATGTGTCCCTCGTCCGCCTCGCCAAGCGGCGCGCCAGCCGCGTCGTGGTGTCGATCTTCGTCAACCCGACCCAGTTCGCCCCTACCGAGGATTTCGGCGCCTATCCGCGCACCTGGAAGGCCGACATCGCCAAGCTCGCCGCCGAGGATGTCGACATCGTCTGGCATCCCGGCGTCGAGGCCATGTACCCGGACGGCTTCGCCACGCGAATCGTGCCGGAGGGACCGGCGCTGGCCGGTCTCGAGGACCGCTTCCGCTCGCATTTCTTCGGCGGCGTCGCCACCGTCGTGGGCAAGCTGTTCACGCAAGTCCGGCCGGACTTTGCGATCTTCGGCGAAAAGGACTTTCAGCAGTTGCGGGTGGTGACGCAGATGGCGCGCGACCTCGATCTCGGCGTGAAGGTCGTCGGCTCCCGCACCGTGCGCGAGCGCGACGGGCTCGCGATGTCGTCCCGCAACGTCTACCTGTCGCCCGAGGAGCGGCAGACCGCCCCCGTGCTCTACCGGGCCATGAAAGAGAGCGCGCGGCGGATCAAGGCCGGCGATGCCATCGCGCCGGCGATGGCCGGCGGCGCCGAGATGGTCAAGGCGGCGGGCTTTGCGCTCGACTATTACGAGATCCGCCATGCCGAGACGCTGGCGCCGATCACCTCGCGCAAGGACGGCCCGCTGCGGATCTTGGTGGCAGCCAAGCTCGGCAGCACCCGGCTGATCGACAATATCGGGGTTTAGAGCAGACCGAGGTCGCGCAACTCGCGCCGCATCGGCTCCGGCATCGCCGCGATCGAGCCGGCGGCGGACTTGCCGAGATCGGGCGGCACTGAATCCTGGGTGAGATAGCGCCAGCCCTGGAACGGCCGCATCGGCCGCGGCGACACCGAGATCACCTTCGGCTGCATCACGATCCGGCAGCGGCCGATACCGTCCTTGTCGCGGAACGGCTCGATGCCGATGATCTTTTCCCGCGCGGCGATCTCACCCTTGATCACCCAGTAGAGCGACCCGCCCGCAAGGATCTCGGCGTCGCGCTTGGGGACCATGCGGGTGATGTGGATGTGATGTTGCGGCAGGCCCTTCTTCTTGGCGGTCTGCATCCGTTCGGCGATCCACTCCTTCAATTCCTTGACGGAGTCGCAGCCGACGGCGAGCTTGATCAGATGTAGCGGCATGCCCAAGCATTAGCCGGGCAGCACCGCATTTGGAATGCCGATCTACTCGTTATCCGCAGCCGCAGGAGCCGCAACCGACGCCGGCGGGGGCGCAAGCGGAACCGGTGCTGTGGGGGCGCGCGCAGCCTTCGGAGCCGGCGGCTTCTTCGCGGCTGGCGCTGTTGCCTGTGCCGAGGTCGGCGCGGGCGCGCGCGAAGCTGCCGGCGCAGCCGCGGCGTTCGCGGCCGGAGCCGCCTGCCGCGTCGTCGCCGTGGGCTCGGGATTCATGATGCTCACCGGCGGCGTCGATGAGGCGCTGGGGAACTCGGCATTGGTCGGCTTGCCCGTCGGCATCGACGGCGGCAGACCGGCGACCGCCGCGGTCGGCGGCAACGCGGCCGGCGCGGTCGCCATGGCGGGCGCGTTCCAGCTCGGCGCATGGCGCGCAACCAGCGTGTCGTAGAGATGGGAATCCATATTGGAAGCGACCTGCTGCTGGTCGGTCAACGAGCGGAAGGCGGCGCAGTCGAACTGCGTGCAGCCGTCGCGCGCGACCAGCACTTGTGCCACGAGGCCATAGCGATCGCGCTCCAGTGACTTGCGCAGCACCTTCATGTCAACCGTCAGGCTCCTCTCGGCGGACGCGGCATCACCGAGCGCCGTCAGGCGATCGATCCGGGCCGCGGTGTAGGACACGGCCGCGGCAACGACATCCGGCGAGCCGAACAGCGCCTTCTCGCAGCCGGCGGCGACGGTATCACCGGCGAGATCGTCGAGGCACGACAAAGCCGGAAGGCTCGCGGTGAGCGCACCCTGGGCGCGCGCCTCGGTCGGGGCGTCCTGCCCCGCCGGGTCATAGACGCGCACGGTGGCGGCTCCGGCGATCGCAATGGACAGCAGCGTAATGACGGTGAGCGCGCCGTTGGCGACCGACTTCTCGGCGCGCAGCAGCGTGATCAGCAAAATCAACCCGAAGAATCCGGCAGCGGCCAGCGTCATCCACATCGGAAAGGCCGGCGCGCGCCAGATTTGGTCAAGCGAAGTGGCCCATGCCCAGTTCATGCGCGACGTCCCCTCACGCGAGCAGAGAGCGAATGGTCAAGCGAGCACCGCGAGTCGGCAGCTGCCCCTACCCACCTTGTGAAGGTGAAGCGGGCCTTTTGACGGCGGTAGGACACAATTCCCTGATGGCACCAATGCGCGGAACGCGCGAGCTTCAGGAGAGCGCGAGCTGGCTTTCCTTGGCGACCCGTTCGAAGGCTTCGGTCGAGCTCTTGATGCGATACTGGCAGTCGTCGCCGTCGGTCGGCAGCAGGCGGATGATCTCATACGCGCCGCTGGCGGCCGGACGCGCAACGTTGCTGGCCGTGAACAATACGCGCGTTCCCACGGGGAATTTGTGCTTCAACACCCTCTCCATTACTCAAACAGCGCCTGCCTCGCCCAGTGTCCCACTGCGATGGCTGGCCGGAAACCCGGGCCGCTGTATAGCACGCGGCCGGTCGTTTTGGCCAGCGCCATGGCGGCGCGGTGAGTGCACAAATTTTGCAGATTTTTCAAACCGATAGAGATGGAACCGGCGGGCCGATGATACCGTCCGCGCCGCCCATTCGGCCGACGTGTCGCAGCCGGTGTCGCAGCCCCTGCTCGATCCGTCACCCCGGTCAATTTCCGGATCAGCCGCCCGCCGGCCGACGCGCGGCCGGCGGCCCGGTCAGTCCGGCGATCAGGCGTCCTCGAACTTGGCGATGACCAGCGTTTCGGCCAGCCCGTCGCGGGTCCATTCCTGGAACGCCGGCAGCGCCATCATCGTCTCCATGTAGGCCTTGGTCTCCGGCGCGACGGGAATCGCGTAGGTGCGCAGGCGGTGCACGACCGGCGCGTACATCGCGTCCGCCGCGCCGAAGCGGCCGAACAGGAACGGCCCCTTTGCCCCGTAGCGAGTGCGGCACTCGCGCCAGATCTCCTCGATGCGCGCGACATTGGCCTTGGCGTCCGCCGAAAGCGCTACGGGACGGATTGGCCGATGCAGGTTCATGCCGCATTCGCTGCGCAGCGCCACGAAGCCGGAATGCATTTCGGCGCACACCGACCGGGCATGCGCGCGCGCAGCGACGTCGTCGGGCCACAGCTTCACCTCCGGATAGCGCTCGGCGATGTATTCGATGATGGCGAGCGAATCCCACACCGTGACGTCGCCGTCGACCAACACCGGCACCTTGCCGGCGCGGCTGAAGGACAGGATCTGCTCCTTGTCCGCGGGGTTGTCGGTGTAGAGCGGGATCAGCGTCTCCACGAACGGGATGTCGTTGGCGCGCAGCGCGAGCCAGGGCCTCATCGACCACGACGAGTAGTTCTTGTTGCCGATGGCGAGTTTCAGCGCAGCCATGTCATCAATCCTTCCCGAGACGCTTTGAAACGAGCCGCTTTTAACGCCATCGCCTGCCGCCAATCAATCGTTGCTGCCCCCCCTCATGCGTGGCAATCGTTGCCGCTTCCGAGGAGACAGACATGAGCAGGCATTGGGTCGACATCACCGCCGTCGGCTTCTTCATCATCGAATGGCTGGTCTACGCCCTGACGCTGGAACATTCGAGCTATGGCCGCGACAGCCTGTCGGCGCGCATGAACCGCTATCGCGAGGTCTGGGTGCGCCGGCTGCTCGACCGCGAGACGCGCATGGTGGACATGCAGATCATGGCTTCGCTGCAGAACGGCACCGCCTTCTTCGCCTCGACCAGCCTGTTCGCGCTCGGCGGCGCCCTGGCGCTGCTGCACGCCACCAACGACGCCATCACCATCCTGAGCAAGCTGCCGGTCGATCTCAGCACCTCGCCCGCCATGTGGGAGCTCAAATGCGTCGGCCTCGTGCTGATCTGCGTCTACGCGTTCTTCAAATTCGCCTGGGCCTATCGGCTGTTCAACTATGTCGCGATCCTGTTCGGCGGCATGCCGCCTGCCGACCGACGCGACACGCCGGAGGCGGAAGCCCATGTCATCCGCACCTCGCGCCTGTTCGAATCCGCCGGCCGCCATTTCAATCGCGGCCAGCGCGCCTTCTTCTTCGCGCTCGGTTATCTCGGCTGGTTCGTCAGCCCCTGGGTTCTGTTCGTGACCACCGCGGCCGTAGTGGTGGTGACCTGGCGGCGGCAGTTCGCATCCAGTGCGTGGGCGGCGATGGCGCCGGAGACGGTGCATGGTGAGGAGAGCATCAGGCGCGGTCATTGAGCGCTCGCTCTCCCCGCCTCGTCATTGCGAGGAGCCCTTGCGACGAAGCAATCCAGAATCCCTCTGCGGAAAGTTTCTGGATTGCTTCGCTGCGCTCGCAATGACGGAGTATGTGGCCGCAACGGAATTCTCCAGCGTGCGCAGACACGCCTTCGCAGCCTCGCGGCTGAATTCGCCCGAGCTTTGCTTCGTCGCTTCGCCCTCTGAAAGTCAAGAGGGCGCAGGGAAGGCCGGGTGCCGGCTCGCACCCGCGGTCCGCCGCGCGAAAGGCACGCGCAGGAAGAACCGCACAGCAGCATACAGGTGAAGCCCAACACACGGCCTTCCCTGCGCGGTGGTCGGACGGCTTATGCCGTGCTCTCCCGGGAGCCGAGTTCGTTCTGGCCTCCCTCGCCGTTCGAATTGGATGATGCCGTCCACCCGGTCGGGCTCGCGCGCATCTTCGATCCGGCTTGACCGAAGCAACGACGGCCAGGACCACACGGTTTTGCCGTACGCGCATTCGTTGGCGCCACAGGGTCTCCCGGCATTGTCGACATGGCCGAGAGAATGTTGGCGCGACGAATAGAACAGCGCCGCTCGTCTGCACGCGGGATTCAGGCTCACAGGGACTACCCGCCCTGCCCGCCCCATCTCGTGCCGACGCTGCCGCGTCCACCGCAAGCCCGGCTCGCGCATCGTGACGACAACATGATCGCCCCTCAAGGATGAGCCGGGATGGGCGACACATACGACAAATCCGAATTTCGGTAAAGTGGAATATTCTTGGGCTGGCGGATTGACAGAGGGCGACACAGGCGCGATCGCGTAGCCCGGAGCTTCGGGACAGCTACGACCCGAAATCCCGCGGGCTGAACGGCAGGTCCATGACCTTCCATTCCCCGTACAGGTTGGCGGGCAGCATCTTGTACGGTTGGCAGGCCTGAACCGCGCTCATGGCGGACTTCACGAGCGCCACCCCTTTCGCCGAGGGCGGGGCCTCGATCAGGATCGGCTCGCGCGCCAGCGTGCCGTCGGTCGCGAACACCGTGCGCAGCTTGATGTGAACGTTGTCGGTCGGGCTTAGTCCGGCGGGCAATTTCGCACAGCTCCGCAAATGACGGCGGAGCTCGGCGACGATCTCGGGCGGCAGCTTGGCCGCGATCGAATCCTTGGCATCGCCGCCATCGTCCTTGGGAGCGTCTTTCGGCAGTTGCAGCGGCAATTCTGGCGGCAGGCCCAGCATGACACCGTATTTGATGGTGACGTCAGGCTGCGGCGCCTGATAGGCCGGCGGCGGTGCTGCCTGTGGCGGCGGTTGCTGAGCCGGTTGCGGCATCGTCTGGGCCGGCGGTTGCGGCGTCGGCTGGGGCTGGGCTTGCGGCTGCGCGTTGGCCTCGCGTGGCTTCTGCGCTGGCTGCTGCTGGGGCGATTGCGGTTCGGGCGAAGGCTGCGGCGATGGCGCCTGCGGCTTGGCCGCGGGCTTAGGCCCTGTTTCCGCCTTCTCCTTGTCGGTGAAATCCAGCTTCGGCAGCTTCAGGTCGGGCTCCGGCGGCTTGTCTTTCGCCTCTTCCCTGGCCTTCTCCTCGGCCTTCTCTTGAGCCTTGGCCTCTTCCTGTTTCACCTGCTCCGGCGTGACGATGTCCACCGCAACGGTCTCGGGCGGCTGGCTGCGAAACGGATGGACTTCGCTGATCAGGATGATCAGCACCACCAGCGTCAGATGCGCGATCGCCGACGCTGCAATGTCCGTCCGTATGATTGACCGCAGTTCCATTGCCCGATCTTGGATTGCCGCCCTGCTGTTAGCATACCGCGGTCTCCCCTCAATCCCATTTCGGAGCGAAGCCGAAGTCGGTCAGGCGGCCCTTGGGGCTGGCGAGCGCGGCGATCCGGCTCATCTCGTCCTCCGACAGCTCGAAATCGAAGATCTCGATGTTCTCGGACAAGCGCTCGATCCGCGAGGTGCGAGGGATCGCAGCGACATTCTGCTGCACCAGCCAGCGCAGGCAGACCTGAGCCGGCGTCTTGCGGTGGGTGCGTCCGATCTCGGCCAGCGTCTGATCGGTCTTGATGCGTCCCCTGGCGATCGGGCTGTAGGCGACGAGTGCAAGGCCATGCTGGTCGCAGGCCGCCCTCACCTTCGCCTGGTCGAGGTAAGGATGATATTCGACCTGGTTGCAGACCAGTGGCTCCGGTGAAGCCGCGACCGCCTGCTCGATCAGCGCCACCGTGAAATTGGAGACGCCGATGTGGCGGGTCAGGCCCATCGTCTTCGCATGCGACAGCGCGCCGAGCGTCTCGGTCAGCGGGACATGGGGATTGGGCCAATGCAGCAGCAACAGGTCGACGGAGGGAAGCCGCAGGCGCGCCAGGCTCTCCTTGACCGAGCGCTCCAGATCGTGCGGCGCGAAATGGTTGGTCCAGACCTTGGTGGTGAGGAAGACGTCGTCACGGCGCACGCCCGAGGCGCGCAAGCCGTCGCCGACCTCGCGTTCATTGTCGTAGGCCTGCGCGGTGTCGATGTGGCGATAGCCGAGCCGCAGCGCCTGCTCGACCACGCGCGCGGCGGGCCTTCCGCTCAGCTCCCAGGTCCCGAGCCCGATCGCCGGAATTCTTGCGCCATTGGCCTCGACGAACAGCATGAGGAGTCCTCTTCCGCTGCGGCAGCCCCAAACGTCATCAGGCAGCATTATGGACCCGGCCCATGACCCTGCCAACGCAGACCGCGGCAGCCCCGGCCGGATATTTGGCGCAATGCTAACGGGAGGTTCGCGTCAGGGCTGGCCGGCAGGCGCCCGACGTCAGGCTTTGGCGAGCGCCTGGAACACCGTTTCCGGCGCGTGCGCGATCACCGCAAGCAGCGCGCGGGCCGGTCCCCGCGGAGCACGCTTGCCTTGCTCCCAGTTCCGGATGGTCTCGACGGGAACGCCGAGCTTGGCGGCGAACTCCATCTGGGTCAGGCAGGCGCGGCGGCGCAAATCTCGCACCGCGAGCGAAGAGGTTTCAACCGGCGCGGCATTGGCCGTCGGCTGGACCGGAAATTCCTGTCCGTCCCGCAATTCGACGATCCGTCCGTCCGCCTTCAGCCGCAACCGCATGCCCATTCCCCCAAGCGCAGTGATGATGCGGCAGGTCGCTTAAAGTCGGATTAAAGATGCTCTTGCGCCCCGGACGCGAGAGGAAGGGTGCCGCGCTGTCTGCTCCCGTCATTGCGAGCGCAGCGAAGCAATCCAGAAATCTCTCCGCGGAGGCAGCCTGGATTGCTTCGTCGCAGAGCTCCTCGCAATGACGTGGAGAGAGCACGGGCCCAAAGCGCCCCCCTACCTCAACCCGAACCAGAGCGTCGCAATTCCGAGGAAGGAGAAGAAGCCGACGACGTCGGTCACGGTGGTAACGAAGGTGCCGGAAGCCACTGCCGGATCGGCCCTGACGCGTTCGAGCGCCATCGGGATCAGGATGCCGCCGAGCGCGCCGGCGACGAGGTTGCAGATGATCGCGAGCCCGATGACGATGCCGAGGCCGGGAATCTTGAACCAGGCCACCGCCGCAATCCCCGTGATCACCGCGAAGGCGAGCCCGTTGACGAGGCCGACCAGCGCCTCGCGCATCACCACGCGCCAAGCATTGGAGGAGCCGAGCTCGCGCGTCGCCAGCGCCCTCACCGCCACCGTCATGGTCTGGGTGGCGGCATT
This sequence comes from Bradyrhizobium centrosematis, assembly GCF_045571495.1. Taxonomy (NCBI): domain Bacteria; kingdom Pseudomonadati; phylum Pseudomonadota; class Alphaproteobacteria; order Hyphomicrobiales; family Nitrobacteraceae; genus Bradyrhizobium; species Bradyrhizobium centrosematis. The sequence goes on along the minus strand of NZ_CP120703.1, from coordinate 3,352,207 downwards.
GCCGCCCTGGCTCGCCACGATCGGCGCCAGCACGGCGAGCGCGACCATCTTCTCGAGCTGGCCCTCGAACAGGCCGAGCACGGAGGACGCCAGGAAGGCGGTGGCGAGATTGACCAGCAGCCAATTGAAGCGGCCGCGAGCGATGGTCAGGAAGGTATCGGACAGCTCTTCGTCGCTGGTGACGCCGCCGAGCGCCTTGAGGTCCTCGTCCGCCTCCTCCTCGATCACGTCGACGACGTCGTCGACGGTGATGACGCCGACCAGGCGGTCCTGGGTGTCGAGCACGGGCGCGGCGACGAGATTGTACTTGCCGAACATGCGCGCGACCTCCTCCTGGTCCTCCAGGACGGAGACGCGGCGGCGATCCTCGTCGGTCAGCTCGGTCAGCGCGACCGGCCGGCGCGCGCGCAACAGCACGTCGAGGGGGACTGCGCCCTGCCAGTGCTGGTCCTTGTCGACGACGTAGATCTCGTAGAAGCGATCGGGCAGGTCCGGCGTCTCGCGCATGTAGTCGATCGCCTGGCCCACGGTGAAATCCTGGGGCACCGCGATGAACTCGGTCTGCATGCGCCGGCCCGCGGAATTCTCCGGGTACAGCAGGCTGCGCTCGAGCGCGACGCGCTCGCGCAGCGGCAGCTTCTCGAGGATCTCCTCCTGCTCGGCCTCGTCGAGGGTCTCCAGCAGCTCGACGGCGTCGTCGGATTCGAGCTCGCGGACGCCCTCGGCGACGGTCTCCGGCGGCAGTTCCTCCAGAATCTCCTCACGGACGGCCTCGTCGACCTCGTTCAGGGCGGAGAAGTCGAAGTCGCGCCCGGTCAGCTCGACCAGGCGGACGCGGTCGTCAGGTTCCAAAGCGCCGATCAGATCGCCGAGATCGGCCTCGTGCAGCTCGGCAACGCAGGCGCGCAGCACGGCACTGTCGCCAGCCTCGATCGCGCGCGCGATCTCCTCGACGAATTCGTGACGAATTTCGCCGTCTTCATTGCGCATCGGCACGTGGTCGAGTACCGAATCCGCGGCGGATCGGGCAACGTCCATATGTTCATCCATGGCGCGCCTCGCCGTTTGACAGGTTGGAACGGGTGATCTGGGCTGATTGTTCAGGCAATACCCATAAGGCAAAGCCGAGCGCAATGACAAAGATGCTGCGACTGAGGTGGACCTCGACCCTGGCGGGTGCGCTCGCCGCGACCGTCATTGGCAGCGCCGCGGCGGAGGCCGCCGAGTGCCCGCGCAAGGACGCGCTCGGCACCTCGCGCGTCATCAGCGTCGATCCCAAGACCTATCCGCGCGTCGGCCTGAAGAGCTTTCCGCAGACGCTGCCGCTGGCCGATCACGAGGTCGTGCTGACCTTCGACGACGGACCGAACCCTCCGTTGACGTCGAAGGTGCTGGCCGCGTTGGCGCAGGAATGCGTGCGCGCGACCTTTTTCCTGATCGGCCAGCACGCCTCCGAGCATCCCGACATGGTCAAACGCATCGCCCGCGAGGGCCATACCATCGGCCATCACTCCTACTCGCATCCGCTCTTGGGGCATATTCCGTTCGAGAAGGCCACGGCCGACATCGACCGGGGCATTGCCGCAGACGAGATGGCGCTGCGCGGAACCTCGACGACGACGCCCTCGACGCCGTTCTTCCGCTTCCCCTATTTCGAGTCCACACAAGCGCAGCTCGATCTGCTCCAGTCGCGCGGCATCGTGGTATTCGGGGCCGATCTATGGGCCAGCGACTGGGAGAAGATGACGCCAGAGCAGCAATTGAAGCTCGTCACCGAGCGCCTCGCCGCGAGTGGCAAAGGCATCATCCTCTTCCACGACAACAAGGCGCGCACGGCCGCAATGATGCCGGCCTTCCTGCATTATTTGCGCGAGAACGGCTACCGGATCGTCCACATCGTACCGCCCGGCACGTCACAGAAGAATGCCGACGCGCGCTGATGCCGGAATGTCACGCCGGCGCAAAATGGGGTGATTTGGGCCCTATTAACACTCTGTTCATGCTACCCCCTCCAAATGGACGGGGACTTCATACCGGGAAGGGCTCGTGGCGCCTGAACCGTTTCCGGACGTCTCCGACCTACTATGGCGGCAATCGCGCATGAGGGCAGACCGGGTTCATGATCGGAAGTAGCGTTGTTTCGCGGACGCGATCCTGGATCGTCCTTTGCCTCAGCGGATTCCTTGGATTTTCGACCATCGGATCGCCGGCGGCGCGTGCGGCCGACTGTCCGGGCCATCCGGACGCGCTCGGGACGTCCCGCACCCTGGTGGTCGATCCGCGCGAGCATCCGCTGATCGGCACCATGCAATACCGCGAGACGCTGCCGTTGAAGGACCACGAGGTCGTCCTGACCTTCGATGACGGTCCGCTGCCGAAATATTCCAACCAGGTTCTCAAGATCCTCGACGACGAGTGCATCAAGGCGACCTTCTTCATCATCGGCAGCCAGGCCAAGGCCAATCCCGAAGGCGTGCGCAAGCTGGTGGCGGCGGGTCACACCGTCGGCACCCACAGCATGAACCATCCGCTGACCTTCGACCGGATGCCGGCCGAGAAATTCGAGGCCGAGATCAACGGCGGTATCGAGTGGACTTCGGCCGCGATGGCCGATCCGTCCAAGCTGGCGCCGTTCTTCCGCATTCCCGGCCTGATGCGCGCCGAAGCCGTCGAGCAAAATCTGATCTCGCGCGGCATCCAGGTGTGGAGCGCCGACTTCCCGGCTGACGATTGGCGCCACGTGTCGTCCGACCGCGTCTATCAGCTCGCGATCCAGCGGCTGGAGGCCAAGGGCAAGGGCATTTTGCTGCTGCACGACATCCAGGCCCGCACCGTGGCGGCGCTGCCGAAGATCATCCGTGACCTCAAGGCGCGCGGCTATCGCATCGTGCATGTGGTGCCGGCGACCGCCGACCGACCGGCGACGCCGACCACGCCGGTCGAATGGCTGCTGCATCCGCCGACCGAGACCGTGCCGATCGCGCGCTGGCCGGCTGTCCCGCACTTCGTGTTCACCGAGACGCGGACGCTTCCGGCACCCTCGCTCGCCGACCTCAACGCGCAAGCCGAGCATCAGCCGCTGCTGCCGCACCGGGCCAAGGGGCAGATCGATCTCGCATCCACCCTGCCCGTACCCGGCCGCGCGCTGTTTGCGATCCCGGAAGGCTCGATCGAGGTGTTGCTGTCGACGACGCTGTCGCGGCGTGCCGCGACGCGGCTGGCGATGGCGGCCGCGATGCCGCAGGCTGCCAAGGGCAAGCTTGCACGGGGCAAGACAGCCAAGCCGCAGGCTCGTCACGCCGCGCATGCGGCGCCGGCCGCACCAAAGCATGCCGCGCAGGTCAAGGGCGGTACGCCGCGCCCGACCCGCATCGCCAGCCTGAAGAAGCGGGCTTGATCCCTACTGCCGCAGGATGGCAGCGACGCAGAGCAACACGATCAGCGCCAGGAAGAACAGGTCCATGTAGGACTTGAGCTCGCCGTCGCGCCGCAGCCGCGCGACGTCGGCGATGATCTGCTTGCGCGCGTTCGTTCCTCCGGAGCCGTCATTGATCGGGCCTTGAAGACGCTTCGTCTCGGCTTCCAGCCTCTCGATCTTCTGGAAAAAGTAGAACGCGCGCAGCGTCGAGACGGCGCGCATCGCGGCATAGACCAGCACCAGGATCGCAAGGATCGCCCGGTTTGGATATTTCTCCATGAAGTTGAGGCTGAAATAGACCACCGCCATGAATGCGAAGTTGGTGAAGAAGCGGTAGACGAAGCTGAGAAAGACCATGCTGGTTCGAGCCTTGAGCGGGCGCAACCGGGATCGTGTTGCGAAATTCGGGGTGCGGAGGAACCAGACCGGGAGGGCCGGCCGGATGCCGTTGCGGCCTCGGTCTATGCCAACTTTGTTTCAACAAAGATACAGCAAGTCGCCGCCTTTTAGCCACACGCGGCCATAATGCAAGCTATCGCCCTGCCCCGTGCAGCGCGCCCGCAACGGCTCAATGGCGGTTTGACGGAAGTCGCGATAGACTTGGCCGCGCCGCCATATCCGGGGTCTGCCGATGCCGAAGAAGGGAATCACCGGCCACGACGATTGGGTTCTGACCGAGGCTCTCGCGACCGCCCTGGTCGCGCTGGAGCAGCTCGAACCGAAGCACCAGCCGAATGCGCATATGGAGGACATCCGCAAGCTGCTCGCGAACGGCAAGGAGCCGGCCGCGGTGAGCCTGCACCTCGCCCAGGCCAAGTGCCGCCTGTTTCCCGACCTCGACCCGCTGGAGATCTACCGGGAATACGGCATCGGCGAGGAATACGGCTGAAGGGGCCGGCTGGCGGCCGCGCTCACGGGCCGCCGGCGACTGATCCCGCGATCACCATGACCAGTGCGCCAAGGTCGACCTTGCCGTTGACGGTGAGCTCCTCCGAGCCCTTCACTTCGTCGGTGCCTTGGACCTTGAGCGCTTGCGGACGGTCGGCGGCCTGGCGCTTCAACTCCTCGACGATGGCTTGCTTGAGCTTCTCTTCCAGCATGGGCTTGGTCCTTCACGCCGCCATTGCGCGGCAGGATTGGGCGCACGAGCGGCACCTCGCGACGCATTCGTCCATGCCGCCGACCCGCTCGCAATCTTCGGCGCATTCGGCGCATATCTCGGCGCATTCACCACAGGTGTGCTTGTGATGTGGCGTGTTGATCAGCATGAAATGCGCCGCCGTCCGGCACATCTCGGCGCAGGCCATCATCAGGCGGAAGTGCTTGGGCTCGACATGCTTGCCGCCGGTCTCGAGGCAATGGTTCATCGCCGTGCCGAGGCATGTCTGGTAGCAGCTCAAGCAGAGCCCGATGCAGCGGGTCATGTCTTCGGATTGAGCCATCCGTTCTCTCCATCGCACTGCCCCGCTCCGCTCGACCAAAGCGGGGCGGCGCGCTTCGTTCCAGGTTCCGGTCGATTGTGCGGCTCGGCTGCGTCACGCCAGACGGCGCGGCAGGCTGTTGTGGATCGTGCAGGCGGCAATCGCGGCGTGGCCGAACGCGACGGAGATCTGGTGCAGGTCGGTGACGATGTCGCCGATGCCGTAGAGCCCGTCGATCGACGTACGCTGATGGTCGTCGACCTTCAGATAACCCTCCGCGGTATGTTCGGCGCCCAGCGCCATCGCGAGCTGCGAGCGTACCTGCGCGCCCATCGCGGGATAGACCATGTCGAATTGCACTGTCCGGCCGTCCGTGAGGACCGCCTGAACGCCGCCATCTCGTCGCGTCAAGTTGAGATCGGGCGCGAACAGGATTCCGACTCCCGCTTCGGACAGTTCTGAGGTTGTGGCCTCTCCGTCATCCGAACCGGTTGCGAGCAGCGTCACGTCGCGCGAATAGCCGCGCAGGAAGAGCGCCTTGCCGGCAGCGCGCTTCAGCGGACCGACAACGCCGATGCGGCGGTCAGCAGCTTCGAAGGCGTCACAGACGGGACAATAGCGCAACAGCCCCTCACCGACCGCCGCGCGCCATTCGGCGAATGGCGGATGGGTGTCGACGATGCCGCAGGCGAGAATGACGGTTGCGGCCTGATGCGCGCAATGGTTCCAGATCGCTTCAAAGCCGTGGTCGTGCCGCCGCAATGCGGTGACCTCGGCCGCCACCCGTGTGACGGCGAGCTCGTCCAGTTGTGCCGACATGCGCGCAATCAATTCGGTGCCGGGCACGCCATGGACGAAACCCGGGACGTTGTGACTGCGCGGGATCAGGGCGGCGCGGCTGGCGCCGGCGTCCACGACGCAGACGTTGCGGCGGAAGCGCGCCAGATAGATCGCAGCCATCAGTCCGGCGGGGCCGCCGCCGACGATCAGGCAATCGAGCGGCAGCGCGCCGGTCATTTGGGGTTGGGGTCGGCGAGGCCGGCGCCGGGCTCCTGAAGGCGCCCGCTCCTCGCCAGCCGAACTGCATTGCCCAGCGCGCGCGCCGCATTCTGCACCTGCCGCTGGAATTTCACGTCCTCGTCGAGCTCGTGATGCGAGGTGGCATATGACTCCCCGTAGCCGACATAGCCGTCGAGCTCGGCGAAGCGCCCGGCCGAGATCAGCTGCATGTCGGTCAGCCAGTCCGACAAGGCGCGGCGCACGCCCTCGGCCCCGACGGCATCGCCGTGCACGACGAGGCCGAAATGACGGCCGGCGAGATGGCGCGGATAAGGCCAGCCCTTCAGCTCCATCGCCTTGGCTTCGGCGGCGTTCTTGCCGTGCGTGGAGGTCGGATCAGGATTGCCGCCATCGGCGCAGACCATGCGGTCCATCATCGCCTTGAGTCCGGCGGGCACGTGATACCAGTTCACGGGCGTCACGATCAGGATGCCGTGGGCGGCGACCCAGAGCGGATAGATCTCGTTCATCCAGTCGTGGGTCTGGCCCAGCGAATAGTTCGGATAACAGCTGCACGGCCAGTGGCAGAGCGGCATGGCGGTGCCGACGCAGGTCTTGCACGGATGGATCACCTTGCCGAACTCCGAAGCAAGGCGCGACAGATCGAGGATATCGACGGCAAACCCCATCTCGGTGAAGACAGGCTCGGCGAGCTTGACCAGGCGCCAGGTCTTGGACATCTCGCCCGGACAGGTGTGCTCGCTGCGGGCCGCGCCGTTGATGACGAGGATGCGCGGCGGCTCGTTCGCATCGTCGTGCCGTCGCTGCGCTTCCAGGATCCTTGCGCGCGCATCGAGCCAGTCGATGGCGATGTCGTAGTCGGGATCGGAAAAACCTGCGCCCGCCTTCCGCGTCAACGGCGCCTTGCGCGAATGGCTGTAGGCGTCCCAGGCAGCACCGGTGATGGCATCGAGCTCGCGCTGCAGCGAGGCGAAGGCGGGGTCGACGAACTGGCTCTTGTAGCGCCGCACGAACTCTTCGCGCGACAGCTTGACCGGCGGCATGCCTTTGCGAGCTTCGATGTCCGTCATGCTGGCTCCCGGCGAAGTCGGTATCCGACCAACCCGGGGCGCTGCGTGCGGTTCCCGCAAGCTCTATTGCCGAACCATTTCCTGCGGCACATCGAATTTCGCGATGCGCTGGTCGAGCCGCCACAGCTCGATGCGATGCACCAGCACGAGCCCGGCGGCTTCGCGCTTGGCCTGCTCGTCGTTGTCGCAGACGAGGTTGATGCATCCGAACACATGCCCGTCCGGATCGATCTGGAACGCGCGGTAATGCTTGAAGCTTCCCATTATGGTTGTCCTCGCCTTGGATAGACGGGTGCGCTCAGCCAGTCCGTCAGATTCGAGGTCACTTCGTTCTGCTTGGCACGTCGCAGCAGCATCTCCCGCTCCTTGCCGGGCGGCAGGCTGCGCGCGCGCTCGCGGGCGTTTTCAGCGAATGTCGTGAGCCGTTCCTGAAGCGACTGGGTTTGTTTCCTGCGGTTGCGTTTGGCGGTCATCTGGACTCATGGACGATTGGATTGGGGAAATGGGCCCCGGCGGGGGATCGGGCGCCGGGGCCCGAGTTCTCGTTTTACTCAGCTACTCAAGTTGCTTGCCGGCCGGGGCGGCCCAGCGCGGCAACGTTTGTAGCTTCCGCTGCAACCTGCGGTTCCGGCATTTCAATAAGTTAACGCCGCGTGATTTTGCGGAAGAGCGCGCAAGGGGTCGATCCGTCTTCGCACTGCGGCGGAACCGAAATGCTGATTCGTATGTTCAAGATCGACTTGAAGGAGGATCATCATGGCAAAAGCAGCATGGAAACGGCCGGGCTCACCGATCGGCCGCAAGGGACCGCGCAAGGCTAATCCCGCCTACAAGCGCCGCGCACGTCAGCCGTGGACGCCTGCGGACGTGAGCAAGCTGAAGCAGCTTGCCAAGGGCAACACGCCGACCGGCGTCATGAGCATCAAGCTGCAGCGCCCGGTCGCGGCCATTCGCAGCAAGGCGCAGCGCGAAGGGATTTCGCTGCGGCCCGTCAACCGTTCACCCTACAACCGGCGAACCAAAGCCGCGAAGCGGCGTTGAGGAAGGGCACCGCCGGGTGACAACCGGACGCAACGGGGACGATGGACGTGGCGCTCATTTTTCCGGTTTCTGCCCACGACAGCAACGCATCGGTACGCGCCGACATCTGACCCGTTCCCGGCGCGTGCGGCTCGATCGCTCCACGTTTTACGGCCGCCGAGCCTAATGCGGAGGCTGAAGGCCCGGCGAGCGCAGCCATTCGCTCATCTGGGACCCGGTTTCCGCCTGGCGCGCCTTGCGCAGCATTTCGTCGCGAGCCGCGCCGGGCGGAAGCGAACTTGCTTGTTCGCGCAGCCGCTCCGCCTCCGCGGCGAGCCGGGCTTCCAGAGGATCTCTCTGCTTGAACCTTTGTCGCGTCGTCATCAGGCGTCTCCTGGTGCATGAGGCCGAGCGCGGCGTTGCATATGCTGACTTCGTGGGTGCCTGGCCGCACAATTGGCAGACGATCAACGTCCCAGCGGCGGCCGGGTTGCGTGCTCCTGCGCAAAGTCCGGCTACGGTTCCTCGTTGTCCCGGCGTGCCCTGATCTCAGACCGGAGCATGGCGCTGTCCATGATGGTCAGACGCAAATCGTTCACGGTCTCGCTGTAGTGGCCCGCAAGCCGTTTATGCTGCTCCCGAAGAGCGCGACTTTCCTCGATAGCGCGTGTGGCGCGGGCAAACAGGGCCTCAGGCATCCGCCATGATGCCTCAAAGCTCACGAGCATTCCCTTGCATAGGTTACTCAAATCGAGCCAATCGCTCAAAAAGCTTCGCTGACTAACCTGGATCAAGCGTTCACAACCTTTGCGCCCCCTTCTTCAACCAGAGCCGAAGGGCCGGACATGCAAAATTGACAGGCCCACCCCGTTTCCGCTGGCCGAAGCGCGGCGGTCGGTCTATGGTTGGTTCATCACTGGCTGAGGCTCTGCCCGTAGGCGCTGGTGGCTGAGAGACCAATGGTGCTCCCGCCTGCACGACCAGGGGAGCGCCCGATGGCGAAGCAAACTCACTATCCATTGCAGTCGGATGAGAAGCACATGGAGCAGATTCGCGAAGCCATGCGCGAGTCACGAAAAGCCCTGGACCTCCCGCTGCCGGATACGTTCCTCGGCCGACGAACCCACGAACCTTTCCCAAGCGAACAAGATGATGCTTCGCCGGACGGGCGGCCTCGCAAACCGGGTTGATCGCGAGCGGGTGGCTCTTCTCGGACCTGACGTCACCGGAGGAAAGTTGTGAGCGAAGGACGCGGGCCTCACCGCGTCTTGTCCGCCCCGCGATACACTTGCAGATAACCCGGAGAGTATAGTGCCGCGTCCCTGAGCGCGCTCAAATCGTTGATGATCAGCGTCCGATCCCGCAGCACGATCAGGCCGGACGCACGAAGCTGCTGCACGGTCCGATTGAGATGGACGACCGACAGGCCGGTGGCGTCGGCAAGATCCATCTGCGTCACCGGCATGCTGCAGGAATTGCCTTCCAGCAATCCGACGGGACGAAGCCGCTCAAAGATCTCGCAGAGCAAATGCGCCACGCGCTCCAGGGCCGTGCGGCGGCCGAGATTGATCGCCCATTCGCGCTGAACGGCGTTGTTGACGAGGGTCTCGCACAAGAATGCCTCGGCGAGCGAGCGGTCGCCCGCCACCAGGCTTTCGAACCGTGCGCGCTTGATCTCAGTATAAACGACCGGCGTCAGCGTCGAGACGGAATGATCCATGACCGCGAGCAGGAAGGCATGCGCGTCACAGCTCTCGCCCGGAAAGATGAAATTGACGATCTGGCGCCGGCCGTCCTCGAGCGTCTTGTAGCGGCAGAGCCAGCCCGACAGCACGACGCGAACGCTATCGACGGGATCGCCTTCGGAGATCAGGTCCTCGCCGGCCCCGGCGCGCTGGAGCCCTTCGAGCATCGCATATTCGAGCGAGGCGCGGCCTTCCGCGGACAGCGGCCTCAGTGCATTCAGCCGGCGGATGGCCGGCTCCACCAGGCTGCGATCGGACATCGACAACGGCATCAACCAGCCACCACCGGTGTGTGAAATGTGCGCTTGCTGAGCGGGATCATGATCGTGCATTGCAGGCCCGCTGGGTTGTAAGCCAGCGTGGTCTGCCCCTTGAACTCGAATGCAAGTGTACGCTCCAGAAGCTCGGTGCCGAAACCCTTCCGCGGCGGCGGCTTGACCTGCGGCCCGCCGCGCTCGCGCCATTCGAACACCAGCTCTGCCGGCTGCGTGCTTTCGTCGAGGCGCCAGGTGATCTCGATGCGCCCGCCCGGCTGGCTCAGGGCGCCATATTTCAACGCGTTGGTTGCAAGCTCGTGGATGGCGAGCGCAAAGCTTTCGGCGGCCTTGGGCTGGAAGCGAACAGTCGGACCGGTGACCCTCATCTGCTCGCCTTCGCGGGCGTTGTAGGCCGAGAGCTCCTCGACCACGAGATATTCAAGGTCGACGCCGCCTTCGGGATCGCGGGTCACCAGCGCCTGGGTGCGGGCAAAGGCATTGAGGCGGCCATCGAGATGGGCGGCGTATTCCTCGACCGTGGAGCTCGATTCCGCCGAGCGGCGCGCGATCGAGCGCACCACGCTCAGGGTATTGCGGACGCGGTGCTGGAGCTCGGCCAGCAGCAGGCGCTGCCGCTCCTCGGCGCGGGTGATCGCGGTGACGTCGATGAAGGTGATGACGACGCCGGCGATGAAATTGTCGATGCTGCGATAAGGCAGGATACGTACGATGTAGCGCCTGCCGCTGTCCGGCGCGCTCAGCTCGCGTTCGACACTGGCGAGCGTGCGCAGGACGCGGCGAACGTCCTCATAGAGCTCCTCGATCGGGACGCGGGCCTTGATGTGGGCGATCGGCCGGCCGGTATCGGTCTCGACAAGATGCAGGATCTGCGTGATCGCCGGGGTGAAGTTCATCACGCGCAGGTCATTGTCGAGGAAGACGGTCGCGATCTGCGTGCTTTCGAGGAAGTTCTTGAGGTCGCTGGTGGCGCGCGTCAATTCCTGCACGCGGTGTGCCAGCTCGCCATTGACCGTGGTCAGCTCCTCGTTGACGGACTGCAACTCCTCGCGAGAGGTTTCCAGCTCCTCATTGGCCGACTGCAGCTCCTCGTTGAGAGACTGATATTCCTCGTTGGAGGATTTCAGCTCCTCATTGGTGCTCTCGAGCTCCTCGATGGTGGCCTGGAGACGCTCGCGCGTGGCGCGCAGATCGCTTTCGAGCCGCTCCACATGCTCGGTGCGCACCAGCGCGTTGGGACCGTTGTGGTTCAGCTCGATCGCGCGGACGGGACCGTCCTTGAACAGCACGACGAAATTGCGATGGCCACCAGTGCCTTCCTGGATCGGCTCGACCGTGATGTCGACGATGACGCGGTGACCGTTGACCCCGAGCTGCACCTGCTCGGCATGGGCCGGCTCGTTGGTTTCCGCGGCACGGCTGAGCGCAGTGCGCAATTCAAGCCGGAGATCGCGGTGCACGAGCTGAAGCAGGTCGAGCGAGGCCGTGCCGGCCGTCGGCTCGATGTAGCGGCCGGTTCGCCCGGAGAAGTGCAGGATCTGGAAATTGTCGTCGATGATGACGTAGGCGGGCGCATAGCGCTCCGCGATGCGCTGTGCGCGGCGCTCCAACCCGACGTCGGGGCCGAAGGAGCGAACCGGCGGAACTTCGACCGACGCCCTCCCCGCCGTGGCCGAGATCGGAAATTCCGGCGGCAGCCGCGTTCCGGTTTCCAGCTTCTTGAAGATGCGCGCACGGCGATCGACCGGCGCAAACAGCTTCGGGTGCCGCGTCACGTTTTCGGAATTGCCAAGAAACAGATAGCGCTCCGGCAGTAGCGCGAAATGGAACAGCGGGATCACCCGGTTCTGCAGCTCGGCATTGAGGTAGATCAGAAGATTGCGGCAGGAGACGAGGTCGAGCTTGGAGAACGGCGCATCCTTGATGACGTTGTGCTGCGAGAAGATGCACATTTCGCGCAGCTCCTTGACCACGCAATAGGTGTCGCCTTCGCGCACGAACCAGCGCGCCAGGCGCTCGCTGGTCATGTCCGCTTCGATATTGGTACGGTAACGTCCGACACGCGCGGTCGCAAGCGCCCGTCCGTCAATGTCGGTGGCGAAGATCTGCACCTGCGGCGCGGAATCCAACCGTGCCATGTGTTCGCGCAGGAGAATGCCGATCGAATAGGCCTCCTCGCCGGTGGCGCAGCCCAGCACCCAGACGCGCACCTGCTGCCCTGCGCCCTTGTTCTCGAATATCTTCGGAATGACCTGGTTTTCCAGCACCTCGAATTCGCGCTTGTCGCGGAAGAACTCGGTGACGCCGATCAGGAGGTCATTGAAGAGGTGCTGGGCCTCGTCCTTGTCGTTGCGCAGGAAATCGACATAGGCCGGGATCTCGTCGATCTGGACCACCTGCATGCGCCGCTGCACCCGGCGCAGGAAGGTGTTCTGCTTGTAGCCGTGGAAATCGTTGCCGGTCTTGTTGCGCAGGATGTCGGCGATGCGCGACAGCGAGGGTGCCGCCGCGGCCAGAACCTCGTCGAAGCCGTGCTTCTCCTCCAGCCGCCTGAGATGACGGGCATAGACCTGGATGTGCTCGGGAATGTCCTCGGGCGGCAGCACATAGTCGGCGATGGCGGCGGGCGTGTTGCCGTCGACCAGATGCGCGGCGTCGTCCGTGCCGGCGTTCTTTTCGGCGATGGCCAGACCGCCGTGATCCTTCAGCGTCGCGGTGCCGAGCGTTCCGTCGGCGCCGGTTCCGGCGAGAATGACGCCGATAGACTGCTCGGCGCGTTCTTCGGCCAGCGACACGAGGAAGCTGTCGATGGTGGCGCGCTCTCCCGGGGCCTGCTCGGCCTTGCGGATCGCGAACCGGTCGCCCTGGATCGTGGTGATCATCGCCGGCGGGCACAGATAGATCGTGCCACCCTCGATCGCATGGCCGTCGCGGATGTCGGCGACCTTGGCGCCATTGGATCCCTGTACGATGCCGCGCAGCCGCGGCTCGTCGAAGGCCTCATGATGCTGAAGCGCCAGCACGATGGCCTGGTCGGCCCCTACGGTCAGTTTGGCAAAGAAGCGCTCGATGCTATCCAGAGCCCCCGGTGAGGCCCCGACGCCGATGATCAGCGGGACCTTGCTGTGGCGCTCTCCATCGACCGGCTGGTCGCCGACTTCATTCATGGCTCTGGTCGCTCTCTTCCGCTGACCGGGACGAACGGGGGCCCGGCTCCTGCAAATAGCAGAAATCGATATAATCCCAACAGATCAAAGGCGAAAATGTCCCGAAGCTCCCTTCAATTCCCCGTCCGGGCGCCGTCAGGCCGGCCGAACGGTCCGTACTGCTCTGGGAAGGCCAGGAATGCAGATGCGTGACGAACTCGCGGCCCTGATCAACCGCGCCGAGGAGGCCATCGCGGCAGCGACCGGCCTCTCGGCGGGAACGCCGGCGCCGCAGCACGAGACGGCAGCTTGGTCACACGATAGCACTCGGCACAAAGTTCGGGAGCCTCACCATCAGCCGCCTTCAGGCGATCTCGCCTCGACATCCTGCCGAAGATACCTGACGCGCTGGTCGATCAGAACGCGATGGCGCTCCCATTCGATCAAGGTCTGCTTGAGCAGATCGACCAGCCGCTGCGCCTGGCGCGTATCACGCCCGCCGGCCATCAGCTCGCGTACGCGATCCTCCTGATCGCGGATGCGCCGCCAGCCGTCATCGATGTCCTGATCCGCCTTCTCCAGCAGGCGCTGCTCCACCTTGAGCTGCTCAGTGCGTTCGGCAAGGGACATGGCCATGACGGAGCATCAAGTGTCCCGCTTCCGAGCCGGAGGAGGATCGAGCGACTTTAGCACGACACGCCGGATCATGTCGGCATATTCGCGATATTCGACCGCACGCGCTTCGTACATCTGAGCGACCGCGGGGCGGCCGCTGCGCCGGCCGTCGGCCGCCATGCGGTGCACCAACTCCGCCCGTTCCTCGATGATGCGGAGAGCGACCCGCAGGGCTTCGTCGACACGCCCTTCCTGCTCCTTGGCAAGAACATCGGCGGTGAAACCATGGCCGACCTGGCAGCGAAAGCGCATCGGGCGCGACTCCTTGACCTCCGACAGCACCCCGCCGCAGGCCGGACAAGTCAGCGCGACGGGATCGGCCAGAGAGAGGAGATTGTCGCTGCCGATCCGGTCACCGGCGGCAATCTCGACCTCGAGCCTGATCTCGGGCGGGATTGGCAGCGCCGCGCCTGCCTCTTCCCTGACGAGGTCGGAGAGGACGTCGCCCATGCCAAGGCCGGGAACGCAGAGATCGATGGTGGTCGCCTCCATGGCGCGCCGCGGCATCTCGTCCGACACGGCGTCCGAGGGATCCTGGACCACGGCCATTCCGCCGCAGCGCTTGATGGCATTGAGGCCCGCGGCCCCGTCGGACAACAGGCCGCTCAGGAGTACGCCGATCACCCGCGGGCCATGATAGAGCGCGGCCGAGCGGAACAGAGCGTCGATCGCGGGACGGACCATGTTTTCGCGGGGCCCGCGGCCGAGGACGATGCGATCTTCCGCGACGAGGAGGTGATGGTCCGGCGCCCCCAGATAGATGTGGCCGGGCTCGATCTTCATGCCGTTCTCGGCCTGACGCACGGGAAGCGGCCCGGCGCTGCTGGCGACGGTCGAAAGGATGCCGATGCCCTGCGCCGGAATGTGCAGGACCACGAAAATGGCCGCCGGCAGATCCGCGGGCAGACGGCCCAGAATCTGCTTCAGAGGCGCAGTCGCTCCGGCCGAGCCCCCGATGACGATGATGTCGCGGTTTCTCATGGAACCCGCCTTCGATTGCATCGTTTGAAGTTTGCACCAAGGCGGTTCGCTGTCTTATGTTCCTATGCGTTCGGAGGCTGAGACGCCATGGCGACCTCGTCCATGTCATCACATCCGCGCGGGCCGCTTGCGGGGCGCCGCATCTTCATCGTCGAGGACGAGTATTTCCTTGCTGACGACATCGGCAACGCATTCCGTGCCCTCGGCGCGGAGATTGCGGGTCCTGCCGGTCATTTCGAGGACGCAGTCAAAATCTTGAACGATGGCAGCGTCCTGGATGCCGCGGTGCTCGATGTCAACATCCGCAGCGACATGATCTTCCCGGTCGCGCGCGAATTGAAGGTGCGCGGCGTGCCCTTCGTGTTCACCACAGGATATGACAAGGTGGCTGTCGGGCCGGAATTCCACGACGTTCCGCTGCTGGAAAAGCCGATCGATCTGCCGGCCATGGCGCAGAAGCTCGCCAGTCTGATCGCCGAGACCAGGACCTGACACGCAACGAGGCGTGCTCCTTCGCCCGACACATCATCAGGAGCGCTCGATGACCTATGCCCCCAATTCCGCACTCGACAAGCGAATAGTCAGCCATTCGCGCGAACTGGTCCGCGAAGCCATGGTCCTGCTGCGCAGGAGCGATCACCTGGTGAGTTGGCTACGCCTGCGCGATGAGCTGGCGGAGGAACGTCGCAACCCGACGCTCCGTGACGAGGCAGCGGGCCGCGACCCCTGAGGTCGCAAAGGCCCAATTCATTGACCATCAAAATACATGCGCGAAAGCGAGCCAGGCGGTCACCGCCAGGCATAGCAGAACCGCGGCATAAGGCAGCGCGACGCGCAAGACAGCCAACCTTTCCGCGTCAGCTCATCATCATCCAGACGATTGCCGCCATCATCACAAGGAAACCGGTGATGGCAGTTGCGACAAAGGCCTGTTCGATGCGATCCATCGCCATAGCAGCCCCCTTCTGTTTCCAGCCCGTACAATGTGACGGTTTGGGGGCCGCGGCGCATTAGGCTATGTGAATCGACGCCTCCGCAGCTCGCTCGTGCGCAGGTTAGCGCAGAGCACGTCCCGCAGATTGCAACGGAATCGGTTCACGATCTCGCCGTGCCCGGCTCCGCCATCTTGCGGTGTTGCTTGGCCAGCATCTCGTTCGGCGTGACATTTGCCACCGTCGTCTGGATCTTGTTCTTCAGCCCGATGACGATATCGGCCTCGCCGCGCAGCATCGCATCGAAGCCGGCCTTGGCGACATCGTAGGCGCCGTCCTTCTTCTCGGTGCCGACCTTGGTGTCCATCATGTCGGCGCGGCGGAAGAACTCGGTCTCGGTGGCGCCCGGCATCAGGCAAGTGACGGTGACGCCGCTGTCGCGCAGCTCCTCGCGCAGCGCGAACGAGAACGAGTCCAGAAACGCCTTGCTGGCATTGTAGGCCGCCTGGAAGCTGCCCGGCGTGAAGCCGGCAATCGAGCCCGTGATCAGGATGCGCCCGGACTTGCGCCGCAGCATCTCGTTCCCGACGCGATGGATCAGATAGAGCGTGCCGGTGATGTTGGTATCGATCAGATGTCTGATCCTGGTGAAGTCCTGATCCAGGAACGCCTTGCCGAGGCCGACACCGGCATTGGCGAGCAGCGCGTCGATCGGCCGGTCGCCGACCGCGGCGCAGAGCTTGTCGACGCCTTCGGTGGTGGAAAGATCGGCTTCGACCGGCTCAACGCTGCCGCCGAGCCGGCGCAGATCGACCGCCACGCGTTCGATCTGGGGTTCATCGGCGGCGATGACGAGGTTGAATCCTGCCTGGGCGCAGCATCGTGCGAGTTCCAGGCCGATGCCGGTGGAAGCGCCGGTGACGACGGCAAGCTGATTGGCGGGCATGGCATAGGTCCTTGAGATGGGATGATGACGCCCAATGACGCCGCCGCCATCTCGTTCCTATCAGGCGCGCTTGCGAAGAATTGCACGTCGCTTAGCAACCATCGTTCATTCCTGGACTTAAGTGCCAACTGGTTCAGCCGAAAGGACGGAAGATGAAGGCGCTGGTTTGGCACGGCAAGGAGGACATTCGCTGCGACACCGTCACAGATCCTGAGATCCAGGATCCGCGCGACGCCATCATCAAGGTCACCAGTTGCGCGATCTGCGGCTCCGACCTGCACCTGTTTCACAATTTCATTCCCGGCATGCTGCCCGGCGACATCATGGGCCACGAGACCATGGGCGAAGTGGTCGAGGTCGGCTCCGGCGTCGATGGCAAGCTGAAGAAGGGCGACCGCATCGTCGTGCCCTTCACGATCATTTGCGGCGAATGCGACCAGTGCAAGCGCGGCAATTTCTCCGTTTGTGAAACAACCAACCGCAAGCGACACCTGGCCGACAAGGTGTTCGGACACACCACCGCCGGCCTGTTCGGCTACACGCATCTGACCGGCGGCTATCCAGGCGGCCAGGCCGAATATCTGCGCGTGCCCTTTGCCGACGCCACCCACATCAAGGTGCCCGCGGGCATTCCCGACGAGCAATTGCTGTTCCTCAGCGACATCTTCCCGACCGGCTGGCAGGCCGCCGTGCAATGCGACATCGAGCCGACCGACACGGTCGCGATCTGGGGCTGCGGCCCGGTCGGCCAGATGGCAATCCGCAGCGCCATCCTGCTCGGCGCCAACCAGGTGATCGCGATCGACTGCCTGCCGGAGCGGCTGAGCATGGCGGAAGCCGGCGGCGCCACCACCATCAATTTCGAGACCGAGAGCGTGCTGGAGCGGCTCAAGGAGCTGACCGACGGCAGGGGCCCGGAAAAATGCATCGATTGCGTCGGCATGGAATCGCATGTGATGGCCTCGCTGCCCGACACCCTGCTCGACCGCGCCAAGCAGATGGTGATGGCAGAGAGCGACCGGCCTCACGTGCTGCGCGAGATGATCTATGTCTGCCGGCCCGGCGGCATCATCTCGGTGCCGGGCGTGTACAGCGGCCTGTCCGACATGCTGCCGATGGGCGCCTTCATGAACAAGGGCCTGACGATGCGGACCGGCCAGACCCACGTCAACCGCTGGACCGACGACCTGCTCCGCCGCATCGAGGACGGCGAGATCGATCCGTCCTTCGTCATCACCCACACCGTCCCGCTCGCCCAAGGCCCCGAGATGTACCAGGTATTTCGCGACAAGCGCGAATCCTGCGTCAAGGTCGTGCTGAAGCCCTGAAGGATCAAGCCATGTTTCACTTCTCCAACATCGTGCGCACCAAGGGCGATCCGAAGATCGTCGAGACCGGACCGAGCCTGAAGCAACCGGCAGACCAGCTCGCCCGCGCGCTCGGCTGGTTCAGCATTGGCCTCGGGGTCGTCGAGCTGTTCGCACCGCGCCGCGTCACGGAAACACTCGGCATGGAAGGCCAGGAGACGCTGGTCCGCGCCTTCGGCGTGCGCGAGATCATGGCCGGCATCATGTCGCTGTCGGTCGACAAGAACGCCGGCCTGTGGGCCCGAGTGGGAGGAGACGGCCTCGATGCCGCCGCGCTGCTGTCCGGGCTGACCGCCGACAATCCGAGGAAGGGCAATGTCGCCCTGGCGCTGCTGATGGTCGGAGGCATCGCCATGCTCGACTACCGCGCCGCGCAGGACACCAAGCCGCGCCGTCCGGCGCGCGACGCACGGCGCAAGCTCTATCCGAGCCGCAGCGGTTTCCCCAAGGGCATCGAGAGCGTCCGAACGGCGGCCAGGCAGATCGCGTCCCACGCTGGGCATAACGAGGTGAAGCAAGGTGATGAGCGTCGAGTCCCGTGACGAAGCAGCGTGGTGGGAATCCGCCGTCATCTACGAGATCGCACCGATCTCCTTCCAGGACTCCAACGGCGACGGCAAGGGCGATCTCGCCGGGCTGATATCGCGCATCGACTATCTGAAATGGCTCGGCGTCGACGCGGTGTGGCTGACGCCGATCTACAAGAGCCCGTTCCGTGACCTTGGCTACGACATCTCCGATTATTGCGCGATCGATCCCGCCTTCGGCAGCCTCGGTGATTTCGACCGCCTGCTCGAAGCGCTGCACAGGAATGGCATCCGCCTCATCCTCGACCTCGTGCCCAATCACACCGCCAATGATCACGCCTGGTTCGTCGAAAGCGCGAGCTCGCGCAACAGTGCCAAGGCCGACTGGTACATCTGGGCCGACGCGGCCGAGAATGGCGGCCCGCCCAGCAACTGGCTGAGCCGCTTCGGCGGCAGCGGCTGGGAATGGTGCGAGGCACGGCGGCAATATTACTATCACTCCTTCCTGGTCGAGCAGCCCGACCTCAACTGGCGCAATCCGCAGGTCCGCGCCGCGATGGCCGATGCGATGCGCTTCTGGCTCGACCGCGGCGTCGACGGCTTTCGTGTTGATGCCAGCGCGGTCCTGATCAAGGACGCGCTGCTGCGCGACAATCCGGCAAATCCCGACGCCGAGGGCAAGCCGCCGCCACAGCGTCAGACCCCGGTGTTCACCGATGACCGGCCGGAGACGATGCACTGTATCGAATTCATCCGAGAGGTGATCGACGGATACCGGGGACGCATGCTCTGCGGTGAAGTCCAGGGCAAGACCGACCGCATCGGGCACTTCTACGGCAACGACAAGCCGCGCCTGCATCTGCCGCTCAATTTCGCACTGCTCGACACGCCCTGGAACGCGCTGTCGCTACAAGCGGCGATCGACGCCTACTTCAACGCCATTCCGGAGCGGGGATGGCCGGTCTGGGTGATCGGCGGCCACGACAAGCAGCGGATCGCCAGCAGGATCGGGCAGCCGCAGATGCGCGTGCTGGCGATGCTGCTGATGACGCTGCGAGGAACGCCGTTCCTCTACATGGGCGACGAGATCGGCCGCAAGCGCGTTGCCATTCCGCCCGACCGCGTTCGCGATCCCTTCGAGAAGCTCGTGCCTGGCTTTGGACTTTGCCGCGATCCCGAGCGCGCACCGATGCGCTGGGACGACAGTCCGCAAGGCGGCTTTACGACGGGCGATCCGTGGCTGCCGCTGGAGCGTCCCGATGGCGCGGCCAACGTCGCCGCGCAGCAACGTGACGAGCGTTCGATGCTGATGTTGTTTCGCGCGCTGATGGCGCTGCGGCGCGAGCATGCGTGCCTGCGCCAGGGTGGCTACGAGCCACTGCGCGCTCAGAACGATATTCTCGCCTACAAGCGAACCGACGGCGGCAACGGACTCCTGGTCGCGCTCAACATCGCGGCCGAGCCGCGGAAATGTCATTGGCAAGGTCGCGGCCGCCTGCTGATGTCGACGCATCTGGATCGCCCGCCCGCGCCATTGCCGGACGCCTCCATCCTGCTCCGCGGCAATGAAGGCGTGATCATCGCGGTCGAGGCGCGGTGACGGCAGGAACCATCGGCGCATCAGGGAGTCTGATCAACGCCTCCGACATCCCCCCGCCGGAGGCGGACTGCACGAAACCGCGGCCCCGGCGCTCGCCCCCCTTCAGGCGCCGGGGTTGGCGGCATGAAGCCTGGTGGCAGGCCAATGGAGGCAGCTCATGAGCAAGACGAAGGGTCTGCGGCAACGGATCGTCGGCAAGACCAGGCAGGCCGTCGGCGAGATCATCGGCGACCAGGATCTCCACGATGATGGCAAGGCACAAGCCGAGCGCGGCCGCGACGAACAGGATAAGCCGAGCGAGCTCAATCCGCTGAAGAAGCTCAAGCAGCTGACGTGAACGCCGAACCGCCAACGCCTTCCGATCCAGCGCAACACGCTGGCGGAGGTGCGTCGCGGTTCGCGGGGCGACAGCGGCGTTCGCGATGGATCGCCGCCGCCGAGCTCGGCCTGATCAGCAGCACGTTCTCGACCCTCGTCAGCCAGCTCTTCGCCGCCCGCATCGGCCGCGATGCCGCGGTCGACTGGATGACGGTCGCCGCCATCCCCGCGCGCGACTGGGCGCTCGGCGCAGAGCCATCATGGGGCGCGATCCTCGCCGGCATCGCGTTTCATCAATGGGCGGATTTTTCCTGGGCCCTGGTCTTCTTCGGCGTGCTTGGCCGCTGGACCGCGGACTTGCGGCCGCGAACGATCCTCTTGCTGGCACTGCCTTGGGCGGTGTTCTCCTCGAGCACGGAATGGTTTGCGCTGGTGCCGCTATTTCCGTTCTGGCAGCCGCTGTTCACGCTGCAACAGCCCTACTGGATCGGGCTGCTGGTCCATGCCTCCTCGGCCGTGATGTACCCCCTGTTCGCCCGCCTGCGCTGGAGGCGCGGCCATGCGCCGGCGCGCGATATTCGTTTCACCTATGCCTGGATCACCGGAGCGCTGGCTATGGTGGTGCTGCTCGGCGCGGTCGCGCTGTTCGGCAGCCACGGCTACGAGCCGCCGTGGATGGGCCGCGACAGGGATGCGGACCAGACCTATATCCGCCACATGACGACGCATCACGTCCAGGGCATCGAACTTGCGCGGATCGGCGCCGAGCACGCCCAGGATCCGCATCTGCGCAAGCTCGCGATGCTGATGGTCGCGAGCCAGGCCGGCGAGATCAGGATCTTCGAGAACTTTTGGCTGAGCTGGTTCGATACGGAGATGCCCGACTGCAGCGCGGAAGAACGTGCCGCCATGCCCGGCTTCCTGACGCCAGCGGAGATGCGACAGGTCAAGGCCGCGCCATCCGACCGGTTCGACGCGGTCTTCGTCGAGACCATGAGCCGGCATCACGCCGGCGCGGTCAGGATGGCCGATCAGATGTGGCGGAGCCGCGGTGATCCGCGCCTGCGCATCATGGCTCATGCCATTCGCCACGAGCAGCAGGGTGAGATCGCACTCATGCACGGCGTGGACGGCCTTGCGGCCGTCGCCACGGCCTTCCGCAACATGTTCGCCGACAACGTCAATTGAGCAGACCGCCCTACTCGCGCCAGAACTCGGCCAGCTCCTCCGCGGTCACCAGGTCGACCTGGCCGTGAAAGCGGGTGCGGTACATCGTCATCAGCGCGTCGTGCCCGACGTCGGACGAGCTGCACAGCGCGTCCTCGACGATGACGACCCTGAAGCCGAGATCGACGGCACTGAGGACCGTCGAAAGCACGCAGACATCCGTCTCGGCGCCCGAGATCACGACCGTGCCGATGTTCTTTTCGACCAGCAGGCCCGCAAGGCCCGGATTGCTGAAGGCGGAATAGGCCGGCTTGTCGATCAGCGACGCCGGCGGAACGAAGCGGCTCAGGGCCGGCACGAGCTCGAGGGCGGTTGGCGGAAGATGCTTCCGCGTCGCCTGATGCCAGCGCTGAAAATAGCGCTGCCACTGTCCGGGACGATCTTCCGGATCTTCCGGCGTGATGAAGCGGGTGAAGATCGTTCTAACCTGGCTGCGCGAGACGATCGAGACGATCGTCGGCAGCACGCGCTCCATCCAGGGGGTCGCCCACAGACCGCCGGGGGCGAAGATGTTCTGCATATCGATGCAGAGATGAACGGCATCCTTGATCTCGGCGACGTCTGACGTGCTGCTCCTCATTGTCCTCCACCGGCGCACTCTCGGCTGCGGCACGGCCGCGGCTACCGACTGCAAATGCGATCTCGACGGTCATCGTTCCGCATCATGCGCTCGGCGATCGGCAGCGGACAAAGCCTGGATACACCCCTCCGGCGAATCGAGGCCGGGATGGCGTCAGGGCAAATGAGAAGGCCCGGTTCGGCCGATCACGGCCAAAACTGCCACAGCTCCAGGCGGCGCGCCCGAGGTGAGCGGCGGACGGATGATGCGCGGCTCAGGGCCATGCCAAGTCCGGTTGAGCTTTTGGGAAAAGCTTAGCTATTTCAGGGACAAACGAGGATTTGGTGCGCTCGGAGGGACTCGAACCCCCACGATTTTACTCACTGCCACCTCAAGGCAGCGCGTCTACCAGTTCCGCCACGAGCGCTTTGGGGATGCCGGCCTGAGGCTTGAGGGCCGGCCGGATCAGCGGCGCCGATCTAACAAATCCATCAGGGGGATACAAGCCTGCAAAGATCCCGAATTCCACAGGCTTGGCCGAAAAGCACCGCCCTGCCCCGGATCGGCCTTTTCCCCGGGTCCGGGCCGCTACTGCGTGCCCAGACCCGCTATCGCGTGCCCGGCGAGCGTGGCAGCATCTGCTTGACCTCCACCGCGATCCGGTTGCGGTCGACGAGCACGACGCCGGAGGCGATCGGCAGGTTGTTGGCGAGGACTTTGACCTCGTCGGCCTCGGTTGCGTCCAGCTCGATGATGGCGCCGCGGGAAAGACGTAATACTTGATGGATCGGCATCGTGGTCGTCCCGAGGACGACCATGAGATCCACGGTGACTTTATCGAGAGTAGGCACTGTCGGGACCGCCGCAACAAAGGGACTGACGCCAAGGGACTTGGCATTTGCTCCCGAGATGATCACCACGTTATGGTTAGCCAATGGTTAATTCAGCCCAAAACCCCCGCCAACAGCTCGATTTGACGCCGTTTTCCGCTTCTGGCGGCGCGCCGGTCGAATGGCGAATCTCGGACGCGCCGGTGCCCTATCCGGAAGCCATCGCCGCCATGGAGGCCCGGGTTGCCGCGATCGCGGCGGGCGACGCGCCGGAGCTGGTCTGGCTGCTGGAGCACCCCGCGCTCTACACCTCCGGCACCTCGGGCAAGGCCACAGATCTGCTCGATCCCCGCTTCCCGATCTTCGCCACGGGACGCGGCGGGCAGCTGACCTATCACGGACCCGGCCAGCGGGTGGCCTACATCATGCTCGACCTCAAGCGGCGCCGGCCGGACGTCCGGGCCTATGTCGCGAGCCTGGAGGAGCTGATCCTGCGCACGCTCGCCGCCTTCAACGTTCGTGGCGAGCGGCGCGAGGACCGGGTCGGCGTCTGGGTCAGGCGGCCTGACAAGGGGCCCGAGAACGAGGACAAGATCGCCGCGATCGGGGTCCGGCTGAAGCGCTGGGTTTCCTTCCACGGCATCGCGATCAATGTTGAGCCGGAGCTATCGCATTTCGCCGGCATCGTGCCTTGCGGCGTCGTCGATCCCCGCTACGGCGTCACCTCGTTGGTTGACCTCGGCCAGCTCGTGACCATGGCCGATGTCGATATCGCACTCCGGCAGGCGTTCGAGGAGCTGTTCGGACCGACCCGCGCGCTGGTGCCGGAAGCGGCCGCTTGACGCATTCCTGGTGGAGACTTGCCGTCTGCGTTCTCGACCGACGCGGAATCGGCTATGTTCAATTCCGGTGCCGCCCACGCCTCCCCCCTCCGCCGGGAAAGCACACCTCATGTCGGGCGATGAGACCACCGGACCGACTGTTCGAGCGCCAGGCATAAGGAGGGATTGCGCTTCTGCTCGCAATGGGAGGTTTGGGACGATGAGACTCTCTGCGCCGATCTATCATCTGAAGCGACGGGCGAAGCGCCTGTCGCGCGAGAAAGGCATTCCGCTCCACGATGCGCTTGACCGCATCGCCACGACGGAAGGGTTTTCCGCCTGGAGCATGCTCGCGGCGAAAGCCGCCGCAACGTCACCGGCGAACAGACTGTTTCCGCAATTCAGGCCAGGCGACCTGATGCTGGTCGGGGCGCGTCCCGGCCAGGGCAAGACGCTGATGAGCCTCGAACTTGCCGTGGAGGCCATGAAGTCGGGCCATCGCGCCGCGTTCTTCTCGCTCGAATATACCGAGCGAGATGTGTTGGACCGCCTTCGGGTGATCGGCGTGGAGCCGGCGCAGTTCGACAAGCTGTTCGAGGTCGATTGCTCCGACGCGATCAGCGCCGACCACGTCATCAAGCAGATGGCCGCTTCTCCGCGCGGCACCGTCGTGGTGATCGACTATCTGCAACTGCTCGACCAGAGACGGGAAAATCCTGATCTCGCCGTGCAGGTGCGCGCACTGAAATCATTCGCGCGCGACAAGGGGCTGATCGTCGTCTTCATTTCGCAGATCGATCGATCCTATGATCCCTCGGTCAAGCCCTGTCCTGATCTCAGCGATGTCAGGTTGCCGAATCCGCTGGACCTGAAGCTGTTCGACAAGACGTGCTTCCTTGGCAATTCCGAGGTTCAGTTCCGCGCAGTGGGCTGACGAGTCTTCGCGAATCGGCCGCGGGCGACATCGCTCACCCGCGGCCTCTCGCATCACGCCGCCTGCAGCGAAACCTCGAGCTTGCCGGCAATGTAGCGCCGCTCCTGGGTGAGGCCGCCGAAACCGTAGGCGTCGCCCCTGACCTCGTCGACATGCAGGTAAGTCTCGGGATGCAGCGGGCCCAGGATCTCGGCCATGCGCTTGAACATGGCCGCGAGATAGGCCGCCTTCTCGTCCTTGGTATTGGTGCCCTCGGTGACGTGGATGTCGATCCAGTAGCTTGCAAGCTTCTGCTCGGCGAGCGATTTGCCGCCGGCAAACCAGTCGCCCGCATCCACCGACTTCACGATGATGGCGGTGACCTGGGGATCCTTATGCAGGATCTTTGCGGTGAGCTCGGACACGGCGTTCGCGATCTCGATCTTCAGGGCGGGTGATTGACGCGACGTGGTGTAGGACACGGTGATCAGGGGCATGGTGGCTCTCCTCAAGTTGAGGCGCGGGTGGCGCGGCGTTGGTGAGAAGCTAGACCTCCGCGCATCATTTTGATACCTTATCTCTGTTGATATCAATGATAACAACTTATAATGACACCGATCCTAGACATCGCCACCGTTCGAGCCTTCCTGCTGGTCGCCGACTTGCAGAGCTTCACGCGCGCCGCCGAAGCGCTCGGCACGACGCAGGCGGCCGTCAGCCTGAAGCTGCAGCGGCTGGAGACGTTGCTGGGAAAACGCCTCGTCGAGCGCTCGCCGCGCGCGGTCCGGCTCACCGCCGACGGCGCCGCGTTCCTCGATCGCGCCCGCGCGCTGATGACCGCGCACGACCGCGCACTCTCGGGCGAGACACCGGCCGCGCAGTCTCTCTCGCTCGGCATCTCCGATCACGCCGCCGGCCCCGAACTGGTGCCGCTGCTGGAACGCCTGCACGCGATGTCTGCGAATCTCACGCTCGCCGTCACCATCGGTTTCTCGCGCGAGATGCAGGATGCCTATGACGCGGGTGAGCTGGACGCCGTGATCGTGCGGCAGGAAGGCAGTCGCCGCGGCGGCGAGAGGCTGACTGAAGACGAGTTCGGCTGGTACGCCGCGCGACGCTTCGCCCTGCCCAAGGGTGAGCCGCTGCCGCTTGCGACGCTCGCCCCGCCCTGCGGCGTACGTGCCGTCGCCGTGCGCGCGCTCGACAAGGCCGGCATCGCCTGGCGTGAGCGCTTCGTCGGTGGCGGCGTCACCGCGGTAGTCGCCGCCGCGCTGGCCGGACTTGCGATCGCCCCGCTGGCCCGGCGGATCGCGCCTGCCGGCCTGGTCGACATCGGACCTGCGCACAAGCTGCCGAAACTCGGCAGCTCCAAAGTGATGCTGCATTCGAAGGTCAGCGACCCCGCCAAGCTGGCGGCGCTGCGTGCCGTGGCGGCGACGTTCCGCAGCGGGGCGGCCTGACCACCGTGTGGAGGCGTCAGCGGCCCTTGTCTGCATACCGGACGGGAATACCTGCCTAAAAATGCTCCACCTCGCGGAACCATTCCTCGCCTGCCGCGTTTGTCCCCGTCGAGGCGGGGTCCGGAATGGTCAGAAAGTTCAGTCAGCAGAGAGACTTGTTCGAGAGCGAACGCAGTTTCCGGCTGTTGGTTGAGGGAGTTGCGGACTACGCCCTCTACATGCTCGATCCCAACGGGATCATCACCAGCTGGAACATCGGCGGCGAGCGCATCAAGGGCTACTCCCCCGAGGAAATCCTCGGCCAGCATTTCTCCCGCTTCTACACCGAAACCGACCGCGCCAATGGCAAGCCGGCCCGTGCGCTGGGCATCGCGCGGGAAAAGGGCCGCTACGAGGAGGAAGGCTGGCGCGTCCGCAAGGACGGCACGTTCTTCTGGGCCAGCGTCGTGATCGATCCGATCTACGAGGGCGGCAAGCTGGTCGGATTCGCCAAGATCACGCGCGACATCACTGAACGCCGCAACACACAGATCAAGCTCGAGGCGATGCAGAAGCAGCTCGCCGAGTCCCAGAAGTTCGATGCGCTCGGGCAGCTCACCGGCGGGGTCGCCCACGATTTCAACAACCTGTTGATGATCATCAGCGGCAGCCTCCATATGCTGAAGCGAGGAGCGGACGACGCCGCCAAGGTTCAGCGCGCGATCTCGGCCATCGAGACCGCCACCAAGCGCGGCGCGGCGCTGACGAACCAGCTGCTCACCTTCGCGCGACGGCAGAGCGTCAATCCGCAGGCGATCGATTTCGCCGAGCGCATCGCGGCGATCCGCGAGGTGCTCGACGCCGGCGTCGGCAGTTCCGTGCGGCTGGCCTTCGACATCGGCCGGGACGTCTGGCCGATCAAGGCCGACGTCTCCGAGCTCGAGACCGCGCTGCTCAACCTCGTCATCAATGCCCGCGATGCGATGCCCGACGGCGGCACGGTGACGATCCGCGCACGCAATGCCGTGCTGGACGAGGCGCCGCTTGCCGGCGATTTCGTGGCCATCGACGTGACCGACACCGGGCTCGGCATCCCCTCCGACGTCCTCGACAAGATCTTCGAGCCATTCTTCACGACCAAGCCGATCGGAAAAGGCACCGGGCTCGGCCTGTCTCAGGTGCACGGCTTCGCGCACCAGGCCGGCGGCACGGTGAGGGTCGCAAGCGAGCTCGGCAAGGGCACGACGTTCACCGTCCTCCTGCCGCGCGGAGAAGACGCGCCGTTGCAAGACACGGCCGGAGAGCCGGCTTTCCAGGGCAGCGGCACGGTGCTGCTGGTGGAGGACAATCCGGACGTCGCCGTCGTCAGTATCGGCTTGCTGGAGCAACTCGGCTACCACGTACGCCGGGTCGCCGACGCCGAAGCCGCTCTGCGCGAGATCGAAACCAACGGCGTCGACTTCGTGTTCTCGGACATCGTCATGCCCGGCAAGATGGACGGCCTGACCCTCGCCCATCATCTCCGCCAGATTCGGCCCGGTTTGCCGATCCTGCTCGCCACCGGCTACAGCGACGTCGCCGCCCACGTGCGCGGCGACTTCCCCATCCTGCGCAAGCCGTATGAGATCCACGAGCTGAGCGAAGCGATCGCGAAATTGCCGCGGTGACTTTCTCTTAGCCTCTCCCTGCAAGCGGCAGGGCTATCGCATATCGAGTGAACGATGCGGCGGCGTCGGCGCTGGGCTCCCTCTCCCGCTTGCGGGGGAGGGCTGGGGTGGGGGTCTCTCCGCGTCGGGATTGTTAGGGATTGAGGAGGATGTCCCTGCGTGGCGAGAGCCCTCACTCGCCGCGCTCTGCGCGCGTCGGCCTCTCCCGCAAGCGGGAGAGGCGGAGCAAGCCCGCAGACAGTCCTCGTGAAGTCCATATACGATAGCCCGCTGCAAGCGGGACGAGGGAGCAGACCTACACCGTCGGCAACACCGAAAACGCTTCGCCTGCCCTGCGCAAATTCAGCTCATCCGCACCGGCGGTCTCGCTCGTCACACTGTCGACGCGCGAGGATGGCGGGCCATGGCGGCACAGTGCGACCATGTCGGCGACGTGCTTCGGTGGGCCCGCGAACAGCGCTTCCACGCTGCCGTCGCGGCGGTTGCGGACCCAGCCTTCGAGCCCGCTCGCCGTCGCCTGGTACTCGACCCAGGCACGATAGCCGACGCCTTGCACGCGCCCGCGGATCATGACCTGGAGAATCGCCCGGCTCATTGCTTCAATCCGAGGACGTCGGCGCTGCGCGCCTTGACATCGGCCTCGCGCATGACGCGGGCCATCAGCTCGGACGACGCGAGCCCTTTGAGGTTCTTCGGCGACGCGCCTTCGCGGAGCGCCTTCAGCGTCTCGTACACGGCCTGCGTCGCGGCGGCGATCGGCGCATGGCCCTGCAGCGCGATCCGGACGCGTTGACTTGCGAGGTAATCGGGTGCGTTCAGCTCCTCCGGCGCCCCGCCAAGCACGATCGGCAGGCGCGTCGCGGCGACGATCGCCTCGAGCTCGGCGCGCGACTTGATGCCGGTGAAGAACAGTGCATCGACGCCCGTCGCCTCATAGGCCTTGGCACGCCTGATCGCATCTTCGACCGAGGTGATCGAGGCCGCTCCGGTGCGGCCCATGATGACCAGCGAGGCGTCGCTGCGGCCACCGAGTGCCGCCTTCATCTTGCCGACGCCTTCCTCGAGCGAGATCAGCTGCGTCTTCGCTTCACCGAAGGCGCCCGGCAGCAGTGTGTCCTCGATGGTGAGGCCGGCGGCACCAGCCGTTTCCAGCTCCTGCACGGTGCGGCGCACGTTCAGCGCATTGCCGTAGCCATGATCGGCATCGACCAGCACGGGGAGCGCGGAGGCGCGCGACATTCGCCGCATCTGCTCGCAAAGTTCGGTGAGCGTGATCAGCGCGATATCGGGATCGCCCAGCACTGCGAGCGAGGCGACCGATCCGCCGAACATGCCGAGCGGAAAGCCGAGGTCTTCGGCGATGCGGATCGAGATAGCGTCATAGACCGAGCCGGGATGGACGCAAGCCCCGCCCGACAGGACGGCGCGCAGCTTCTCGCGGCGGGAACGAAAGGCCATGGGTGCCTCATTCTCAATTCCTCATCCTGAGGAGCGCGCTCTTGCGCGCGTCTCGAAGGATGCTGGCCCGGCTGGTGGCCTCCGCCCTTCGAGACGCGCGCCAATAGGCGCGCTCCTCAGGGTGAGGGTCTACTGTCGTACTCCGGAGCGCTTACGCAAACTCCAATATCA
Source organism: Bradyrhizobium centrosematis (assembly GCF_045571495.1). Classification (NCBI taxonomy): domain Bacteria; kingdom Pseudomonadati; phylum Pseudomonadota; class Alphaproteobacteria; order Hyphomicrobiales; family Nitrobacteraceae; genus Bradyrhizobium; species Bradyrhizobium centrosematis. Next base: position 3,322,661 of record NZ_CP120703.1, on the reverse strand, counting down.
GTGCGTCCACCGCAAGCGTCGCGCCGGCGCTGGCATGAATCTTCTTCACGGTGCCGTCCTGCTCGGCGCGCAGCACGTTCTGCATCTTCATGGCTTCGACCACCGCCAGCGTCTCGCCGGCCTTGACCTCCTGCCCCTCGGTCACCGCGATCGAGACGACGAGGCCCGGCATCGGGCAGAGCAGCTTCTTGCCGGTGTCGGAGGCCGCCGTCACCGGCATCAATCGCGCAGACGTGGCTTCCGTCTCGGTCCAGACATAGACCGGCACCTCGACGCCCTGATGCGCGAGGCGAATGCCGTTGGCGATCGGGCGCGCCTGCACCGCGATGAAATGGCCGTCGATGGTACCCTGCCAGACCGGATCGCCCGGCTTCCACGGCGACCGCAATAGATGCGCGTTGCCGGCCTTGCCTTCGGCGTCGACGAAGCGGATCGCGATCGCCTCGCCCTCGCGTGCGACCTCGAGCGGAATCTCCTGGCGATCGAGCCAGACCGCGCGGCGCCGCTCGCGCTGCACGACGCGGCCGCCCATCTGGCCGGAGATCTGCCGCTTGCGCTCCCCGAGCACGTGATCGATGGCGGCGCCGACTGCGGCGATCCGCCGGGCAACCTCGCCTTCAGGCACGCGCACCGCGAAGCCCTTCGGGAATTCCTCGGCGATGAAGCCGGTCGACAGATTGCCCTCGCGCCAGCGCGGATGATGCATCAAGGCCGACAGGAACGGGATGTTATGCCTGATGCCGTCGACATAGAACGAATCCAGCGCTGTCGCCTGCGCCTCGATCGCCGCTGCGCGCGACGGCGCATGCGTGACGAGCTTGGCAATCATGGGATCGTAATGGATCGAGATCTCGCCGCCCTCCTGCACGCCGGTGTCGTTGCGGATGGTGATGCCGTCCTTGCTGGCTTCCGCCGGTGGGCGGTATTTCACGAGCCGCCCGATCGAGGGCAGGAAGTTGCGGAACGGGTCTTCGGCATAGAGGCGCGATTCCACCGCCCAGCCGGTCAGCGTGACGTCCTTTTGCGCGATCGCGAGCTTCTCGCCGGCGGCAACGCGGATCATCTGCTCGACGAGATCGACGCCGGTGACGAGCTCGGTGACGGGATGCTCGACCTGGAGGCGCGTGTTCATCTCCAGGAAGTAGAAGCTCTTGTCCTGGCCGGCGACGAACTCGACGGTGCCGGCAGAGTCGTAATTCACGGCCTTGGCCAGCGCCACGGCCTGCTCGCCCATCTTGCGGCGCGTGGCCTCGTCGAGCAGCGGCGACGGCGCCTCCTCGATGACCTTCTGGTTGCGGCGCTGGATCGAGCATTCGCGCTCGCCGAGATAGATCACGTTGCCGTGCTTGTCGCCCAGCACCTGGATCTCGATGTGGCGGGGATCGACGATGAACTTCTCGACGAAGACGCGGTCGTCGCCGAACGAGGCCTTGGCCTCGGCCTTGGCGAGGTTGAAGCCTTCGGCGACCTCGGCCTTGGAATGCGCGATGCGCATGCCCTTGCCGCCACCGCCCGCGGAGGCCTTGATCATCACGGGGTAGCCGATCTCATCGGCGATGCGGACCGCGTGCTTGTCGTCCTCGATAACACCGAGATAGCCCGGCACGGTCGAGACCTTGGCCTTGGCAGCCGCCTTCTTGGATTCGATCTTGTCGCCCATCGCCGCGATCGCGCCGGGGTTCGGGCCGATGAAGACGATGCCGGCGGCCTCCAGCGCGCGCGGAAACGTCTCGCGTTCGGACAGGAAGCCGTAGCCGGGATGCACGGCCTGCGCGCCCGTCTTGCGGCAGGCCTCCACGATCTTCTCGATCACCAGATAGCTCTCGGCCGCCGCCGGCGGGCCGATCAGCACGGCCTCGTCGGCCATCTCGACATGGAGGGCGTCGCGATCGGCCTCGGAATAGACTGCAACCGTCTGAATTCCCATCTTGCGGGCGGTCTTGATGACCCGGCAGGCGATTTCGCCGCGATTGGCGATCAGAATGCGTTTGAACATGCTTTTCTTGAGTCTCGACCTTGGGCGGGACCCTTCCCCGGCCGTTGGGGCCTATCGGGACGGGCCGTGTAGCTCCCGTGGTACATCAAAATGGGCCGGAGGCAACGGTCTAAATCCGGCCCGCTTTTAGCGTACCAGCGCAAGACCGAAACGGGCGCGACAAGCCCCTAGGGACGCCCGGCGGCGTCCTGCGGCTTCCCAGGCCTGGCCACGTCCCGGACCAGGCCGTGAATGAAGTCCAGCTTCCCCACCACGGCCGGCGACAGGATGAAGGGATAGAGGTCGCGCAGGCCCATGGCACGGTTGACGCTGTTCATGGCGAAGGTGAAGGGCAGCCATGCGTCGATGAGCGCCTGGACGTCCCTGGCCTCGTAGGGGTTGAAACGAATGCGCGCCGTCAACTCCCCGTCGCGGTCGACCTTGGGGCGCACCTCCATGCCGAACTCGGCGGCCATCTCCAGGGTGTCGACGATGTGGAGATAATGCGCCCAGGTCTCGGCGAAGTCCTCCCAGGGATGCGTGGTGGCATAGGCGGAGACATAGTTCTGCTGCCAATCCGGCGGCGGCCCTTCGGCGTAGTGACGCTGCAAGGCCTGGCCGTAATCGGCGGAATCATCGCCGAATACCGCGCGGCATTGATCGAGCTTGCCGCCGTCGCGCACCAGCACATCCCAGAAATAGTGCCCGACCTCGTGACGGAAATGCCCGAGCAGCGTCCGATAGGGCTCGCCCATCTCGAGCCGGCGGCGCTCGCGCTCGATGTCGTCAGCCTCGGTGAGCGCGATCGTGATCAGACCGTTGTCGTGGCCGGTCAGGACCTTCTCGCCGCTGTGCGGATCATCGGCGAGAAAATTGAAGATCAGACCATGCTCGGGATCGTCTTGCCGGGTCCGGAGCGGCAGTTTCCAGCGGATCAGGGAATAGAACAGACGGTGTTTCGCCACCTCCAGCTCGCGCCAGCCGGCGAGCTGCGCCGGGTCAGAGAGGTTCGGCACCGTCCCATTGTGGCGGCAGGCGCGGCAATAGCCGGTGGTATCGCCCGCGTCGATCAGCCAGTTGCAAGCATCGTACGCGGCATTCCGGCACAGCATCCGGCGTTCGCCCTTGTCGGCGAGCACCCTCCAGGCCTCCCCGTCGGCCTCGATCGCCGACATCGTCTCCTTCTCCGGCAGAAAGGCGACCCGATGGCCGCAGCGTTCGCAGGCATGGTTCTCGAAATAAAGGACGTTGCCGCAGGCCTGGCAGACAAAGAGCTTCAAGATTTAGCCTCTTCGGAAGGGGAGCTTCATGGAAGCCGGTGATTGCGCCTCGCGAAGACGCCTTCACCGGCGGATCGTTCCAGTCTCTGGAACAAATTGCCAGGCCGGGCGTTGGCAACGCGTCCTTTTTCCCGTCTGCGCGCGCCCGCATTTTCCCGACACGCGCTTCCCTCTAGGCAATGGCCATCACGCTCCGTCTGTGTGAATATCGATCCGGCACGTGCGCTCCCGCATGACAACGGCCGACGCCTTGAACGATCCCTTGCCAGAGACCATCGCCGCCGAAAGGCTGCGCCAGCACCTCGAAGACGTCGCGCGTGAGCGCGATAACGCCTACCGCGCGCTCCAGGAGCGCGAGGCCGAGCTGGCGCGCATCCAGCGCATCGGCAAGGTCGGCGGCGTCGAGGTCGATTTCCGCGAAGGCTTCAAGAACCGTCGTTCGCCCGAATATTTGATGATCCACGGCCTGCCGCCGGAGGCGGCAGAGGAGTCGCACGAAGATTGGGTCAATCGCATCCATCCCGACGACCGCGATGCCACCGTCAAGCACTTCTTCGAAGCTCTCGCCGGCACGAGCGAAGACTACAGCGCCGAATACCGCATCATCCGCCCCAATGACGGCGAGACCCGCTGGATCCGGGTCGTCGCCAAGATCGAGCGCGACAGGGATGGCCGCGCCATCCGCCTCGTCGGCGCCCATATCGACATCACTGATCAGGCGCTCGCGCGCGAGACGCTGCGCGAGAGCGAGGAGCGCTTTCGGCTGATCGCCGACAGCGCGCCGGTGCCGATCTGGGTGACCAAGCTCGATCGCAAGCGTTCCTTCGCCAATCAGGCCTATGTCGACTTCCTCGGCCTGCCCTACGATGAGGCCATCGACTTCGATTGGCGCAAGGTGCTGCATCCCGACGACCTGCCGCACGTGCTCCAGCAATCCGTCCAGGGCGAGGCGTCACTCAAGCCCTTCGTCCTCGAAGCGCGTTACAAGAACGCCAGCGGCGAATGGCGCTGGCTGCGCTCGGAATCGCAGCCGCGCTGGGATCCGACCGGCAAGCATATCGGCTTCATCGGCGTCGCCCATGACATCACCGTGGCCAAGCAGGCCGAGATCGAGCTCAGGCGGCTCAACGAGACGCTGGAGGAGCGCATCGCTGAGCGCACCGCCGAGCTCGAGTCCAACGAGGCCCGGCTGCGCGCGATCCTCGAAACCAGCAACCAGTATCAGGGCCTCGTCAATCTCAAAGGCGAGCTGCTCTACGCCAACAAGACGGCGCTGGACGGCATCAAGGCAGTCTCCTCGGATGTGATCGGAACGCCCCTGTGGGAGACGCCCTGGTTCAGCGCCACCGAGGGCATGGGCGCGCTGGTGCGCGAGGCCTTCGACACCGTGCTCAACGGCGAGGCCGTACGCCTGGAGATGCGCCTGCGCCTTCCCATCGGCGAGCGCGATTTCGACTTCAGCATGCGCCCCGTGCTTGACCGCCACGGCAACATCACCGGCGCCGTGCCCGAGGCCGTCGACATCACCGAGCGACGCCGCGGCGAGGAAGCATTGCGGCAGTCGCAGAAGATGGAGGCGATCGGCCAGCTCACCGGCGGCGTCGCACACGACTTCAACAATCTCCTCACCATCATCCGCTCGGCCACCGATTTCCTGCGCCGCCGCGAGCTGCCCGAGGAGCGCCGCCGCCGTTATGTCGATGCCATCTCCGAGACGGTCGAGCGCGCCTCCAAGCTGACCGCCCAGCTTCTGGCGTTCGCGCGCCGCCAGCCGCTGAAACCCCAGATCTTCAACGTCGGCAGCCAGGTCGAGGCCGTCGCGCAACTGGTACGGCCGCTGGTCGGTGCCCGGATCGAAATCGCGGTGCAGATTCACGATTCCGACTGCTTCACCGTTGCCGACATCGCCCAGTTCGAGACCGCGCTGATCAACCTCGCCATCAACGCCCGTGACGCCATGGACGGTGAAGGCCGCCTCGTCATCGCCGTGCGCAAGGTCTCTGGCATCCCGAGCCTGCGCGCGCAGTCGGCGCGCGGCGGCGATTACGTCGCCATCTCCGTCACCGACACCGGCAGCGGAATCGCGCCGGAACATCTCGACTCGATCTTCGAGCCGTTCTTCACCACCAAGGAGGTTGGCAAGGGCACGGGCCTCGGCCTCAGCCAAGCCTTTGGTTTCGCAAAGCAGTCCGAGGGTGACGTCGCGGTGACGAGCAGCCCGGGCAAGGGCGCGACCTTCACCATCTACCTGCCGCAGGCGCAAAGCCCGGCGACGGACAAGGAAGTCGCGGCGCTGACCCACGAGACGGCGACCACCGGCCGCGGCTACCGCGTGCTCGTGGTCGAGGACGACGACGAAGTCGGCCGCTTCTCCACCGAGCTGCTGGAAGATCTCGGCTATGTCGTTCGCCGCGTCGCCAACGCCAACGCGGCGCTGGCAATCCTCGGCGAGAACGAATTTGCCGTCGACCTCGTGTTTTCCGACGTCATCATGCCCGGCATGAACGGCGTCGAGCTTGCCGGCATCATCCGCGAGCGCTATCCGGGCTTGCCCGTGGTGCTCACCTCTGGCTACAGCAATGTGCTCGCGGAAAATGCCCATCGCGGCTTCGAACTGATCCAGAAGCCGTATTCGGTCGAATCGCTGTCGCGGATCCTGCGCAAGGCGATCACGGAGAAGCTATCGGTGGCAAGGTGAAGATGACGGCGCCGAGGGTCGCCGCGCCATTGCCGCCGATCCAACCCGCGGATGTGAAGTTGAAGGCGGGAACAATGATGCCGTGATGTCGGTTCTTGCCGCGGCGCTTCCCAGCCTCGATCGAGACACCGATGCCCAGCGAAAATCCCGATCAGGCAAGGCAGGCCGGCCGCGCGCTGGATGCGGCCAATTTCTTCCTCGCGGATGTCCGCGACGGCCTCGGTCCCTATCTCGCCGTCTATCTTCTCACCGAACAGCACTGGGACGAGGCGCGCATCGGCCTGGTGATGTCGATCGCGACCATCGCCGGCATCGTGGCACAGACGCCCGCCGGTGCGCTGGTCGACGCGACGCGGGCAAAGCGTCTGGTGATGGTCATCGCCGCGGTCATGGTGACGCTGGCCTCGCTGTCGCTGCCATTGTTTCCGCGCTTCCTGCCGGTCGCGATCTCACAAGGCATCGCGCAGGCTGCCGCCGTGATCTTTCCACCCGCGATCGCCGCCGTCTCCCTCGGCATCTTCGGCCATGCCGCCTTCACCCGACGGATCGGCCGCAACGAGACCTTCAACCACGCCGGCAATGCCGTCGCGGCCGCACTGGCGGGCGTCTCCGCCTATTGGTTCGGCCCGACCGTCGTCTTCTATCTTCTGGGCGCAATGGCGATCGCGAGCCTCCTCAGTATCCTCGCGATCCCCGCTCGCGCCATCGATCACGACCTGGCCCGCGGCCTGCACGATGCGGACACGGCTGCGCAGCGGGACACGCCGTCAGGCCTCGCCGTGCTCCTGACCTGCCGCCCCCTGCTCGTCTTTGCGGCCTGTGTCCTGCTCTTCCACCTCTCCAATGCGGCGATGCTGCCGCTGGTTGGGCAGAAGCTGGCGCTGCAGGACAATGACATGGGCACCAGCCTGATGTCGGCCTGCATCGTCGCCGCGCAATTGGTGATGGTGCCGTTTGCCATGCTGGTCGGAGCCAGGGCCGACCGCTGGGGCCACAAGCGATTCTTCCTCGCCGCGCTGTTGATCCTCCCGGTCCGCGGTGCACTCTACACGCTCTCGGACAATCCGTTCTGGCTGGTCGGCGTGCAGTTGCTCGACGGCGTCGGGGCCGGCATCTTCGGTGCGATCTTCCCCGTGATCGTCGCCGATCTCATGCGCAACACCGGCCGCTTCAACGTCGCGCAAGGCGCGGTCATCACCGCCCAGAGCATTGGCGCGGCACTGTCGACGACGCTGGCCGGTTTCGTCGTGGTCGGCGCGGGCTACAGCGCGGCCTTCATCACCCTCGGTATCGTCGCCGCAATCGGTGCCGTCATCTGCTTTCTCGCCCTGCCCGAGACACGACATGGCGCCTCGCGCCCACAGGGGGAGACAGCAGCGCCGGCATCCGCTATCGCTGCCGAATGAACGCATTTCATCTCGAGGACTGACCGTGCCGTCTGACGCCATTTGGGCCTGGAGCATCATCGCCGTCGCGACCGCAGGCGTCATCGTCCGGCCGTTTCGCCTGCCTGAAGCGATCTGGGCCGTGATCGGCGCGAGCGCCCTGGTGCTATCAGGCTTGCTGCCGTGGCGGGACGCTCTCGCCGGCATCGAAAAGGGCCTCGACGTCTACCTCTTCCTGATCGGCATGATGCTGATCGCCGAGCTCGCGCGGCTCGAGGGCCTGTTCGACTATCTCGCCGCGCTGGCGGTGGAATACGCAGCCGGCTCGCCGCAGCGGCTGTTCCTGCTGATCTATCTCGTCGGCACGCTCGTGACGGTGCTTCTCTCGAACGATGCCACCGCGATCGTGCTGACGCCGGCCGTCTATGCCGCGACGCGCGCGGCTGGCGCAAAACCGCTGCCCTATCTCTTCGTCTGCGCCTTCATCGCCAATGCCGCGAGCTTCGTGCTGCCGATCTCCAATCCCGCCAATCTCGTCGTGTTCGGCGCGCGCATGCCGCAGCTGACGGAATGGTTGCGCCTGTTCGCCCTGCCATCGCTGGCCTCGATCCTGCTGACCTACATCGTGCTGCGCCTGACCCAGCACCGCGCGCTGAAGGAGGAGACGATTGCGCGCGCCGTGCCGCATCCCAAGCTCGGCCGCGGCGGCAAGCTGACGGCTATCGGCATCGTCGCGATCGGCATCGTGCTGGTCACGGCGTCGGCGCTGGACAGGCCGCTGGGCCTGCCGACCTTCATCTGCGGCGGCGTTACGGCCGCAATCGTGCTGCTGCTCAGCCGGCAGTCGCCCGTGCCCGTGCTACGGGGCGTGTCCTGGAGCGTGCTGCCGCTGGTCGGCGGACTCTTCGTCATGGTGGAGGCGCTCATCAAGACCGGCTTGATCGCGCAGCTCAGCGCGCTGCTGCACCAGGCGGTCGCGCAATCGGTGCCGCAGGCGGCCTGGAGCGTCGGCATCGCCACCGCGCTCGCCGACAACATCGCCAACAACCTTCCGGTGGGCCTCGTCGCCGGATCGGTCGCCGCCAGCGATCATTTGCCGGCGCCGGTCGTCAGCGCCATCCTGATCGGCGTCGATCTCGGCCCTAATCTGTCGGTGACCGGATCGCTCGCGACCATCCTCTGGCTGGTCGCGCTCCGCCGCGAAAAGATCGAGGTCGGCGCCTGGCCGTTCCTCAAGCTCGGCCTGCTGGTGACGCCGCCCGCCCTGATCGCGGCGCTGGCTGCGGCAATCAGGTAAGAGAAGCCGGACGCAGCTTCGAAATGGGTGCAAGCTCTTTGCGGTGCGTCAATGCCGGAGGCGACACTGCGGCTGATACTCCATTGCCGCGCAAATCAGATCGGTATCGCGCGGCAAGGAGCCCATGATGCGAATCCAATCGAAAGCATTGCCGCGGAGCTTCTCCCTGCGTCGCGCGATCCGGAGCCTCACCGCAGCGAGCGAGAGCGGGGTCGAGACGGCCCATCCCCTTCTGGTCGTCACCGCGGTGGCGTTGTTCACCCTGTTCGTCATCGTGGAGATCGATCTCCACACCGCCCAGCTTCAGGCGCTCGGCCTGCTCGGCCATGGGACGGGACTCGATCCGGTTTTCTTCAGCCCTTAGTCGCCGGCGCGCAGCATTTCGAACTATCTCCCGATCGCGGCCATGGCCGCGACCGGGAAGCGTTTCGTCAGTCGTTCTCGTAGCCGTAGACTTCCGGCAGGATGAAGATTGCGGCGAGCAATCCGATCAGCGGGAAGATCGCGACCATCAGCGTGGCATTGGCCTGCCCGATCGCGGCGAACACGGTTGGAAACAGGAAGATCGCCAGGAACGACGGCAGCTTCACAAACATGTAGGCGAAGCCGCTGGCGGTACCGCGATATTTGGGCTTGGCGACCATAGTCGGGATCGTCATGCAGTTCGACGCATCCCAGTAATGGCCCCACAACATCGCGGCGGCCGCGAACGGCAGCAGGATCTTGTTGTCGGTGTAGAGCGCGAAGGCCGCGACCAGCAGCGCGGCCAGCACGATCGAGAAGCCCGCGATCGAGATGCCGCGGTGGCCGATCTTGGGCGTCAGCAGCGGACCGACCCACCCCGACAGTGCGGCGAAGGAGAACAGCACCATCGTCACCAGATTGATGCCGAGCACGCTCGACACGCCGACCATGACGAAGAGTACCGGCAGATAGAACGCGAAGGTCGAGAACTCGCTGGCTTGCACGAAGCAGGCGATCCAGCCGTAGATCGTCGCACGCCAGCGGATCGGATCCTTCTTGAGATCGGCGAGAAAAGCGCGGGTCGAGACCTTCGGAATCTCCACGTCGTGGTCCGGCAGCATATCGAGATTGTCGTTGAACATCTCGCGCGCGACCTGCTTGGCCTCCCGGTAGCGGCCCTTCTGCACCAGCCATACCGCCGTCTCCGGCACGTCGTGCCGCATGATCAGGATGATCAGCGCCGGCACCGCGCCGAGTCCGAGCGTCACGCGCCACAGCATCTCGTGATTCATGTCGATCAGGAGGAAGATCACGATGACGCCGATGGTGAGGACCTCGCCGACCGCGAACATGAATTGCCAGCGGTTGCCCATGACCTCGCGCTCGCCCTTGGCCATGGATTCCATGATGTAGGTGTAGCCGGTCGAAATGTCCGAGCCGAGCGGAATGCCGAGCAGGAAGCGGATCACGATGAGCCAGGTGATATCAGGCACGAAGGCCTGCGCCAGCGCCAGCACGATGAACAGCACCATCGTGGCCAGGAACATCACGCGGCGGCCGATCTTGTCAGACAGCCAGCCGCCGAGCAGTGCACCGATCAAGGCGCCGCCCTGCGTTCCCGCCGCGGCGAGGCCCAGCATTAGAGCCGAGGGATTGTACTGTTCCTTGATGAAGATCAGCACGAAGGCGATCGAATAGAGATCCCAGGCTTCGACCAGGATCGAGGCCATCATCAGCCAGCCGACCTTGTTGCCCTTGGGGCTATAGTTCGTGATGAGGTAGCGGACCGCGGCTTCGCTCGCGGTCGGTTGTGGCATCGCCATCGTTGACATTCTTCTTCCTTTCTCAGAACTTTCTAAAGAGCGATGAGATCGAGATCTCATCGCTCTTTAGCTTGTTGTCTTGCTCATGATCTCTTCGGAAAACCGCTTCACACTTTTCCGGATCATGCGCTACGCGCCGAGCAGCGGCTCGATCCTGCAGTCGAGCAGGCGCGGGTCGATCCCCGCCTCCATGCCCGTGAACATCTCGCCCATGTAGTCGATCAATGCATCGCTCGCCTTCACCGCGTCCTCGACGCGGCGGTTGGCGACGGCGTTCAGAATGGCGAGATGATGATTGATCGTGCCTGACAGATCCGCCTGCCCCGGCATGAAGCGGTGGTGGATGTAGCCGATGCGGCGATACAGCGTGTGCAGCGGCCGTAGCGTGTGCACCAGGAAGGGCTCGCCGGCCGCCTCCAGCACCAGCGCGTCGATGCGGCGGTCGAGCTGATTGAATTCGTCGAGCGTCAGGCTGGCGCGGCGCTCGCGCAGCAGACGCTCGATGTGCAGCGCCTGATTGCGATGCGACAGGCTGGCGCGATCGGCCGCCAGGCGGATCACGAAGCGCTCCATGTCGCGGCGCAAGGCCAGCAGCATGCGTTCGCGCGCCAGATCGATTGGCGCGATGTGCAGGCCATGACGAGGGCGGACGATGATGAGGGTGTCGGCGGAGAGACGATTGACGGCGTGATGCACGGGCGTGCGGCCGAAACCGGTGATTTGCTGCAATTCCAGCATGGTCATGAACTGGCCTGGCTTGAGCTCGCAATGGACCAGGAGCTCTTCGATCCTTTGATAGGCCAACTCGAAAAAGTTGAGACGGTTGCTACGGGAAGGCCGGCCTCCGCCGTCATCCTCGTCCTTCACCACCTCGAGCGCGCGCTTGCGTCGTGCCATGTCGTCCTCCCGTCAGCCCGCGCTCTCTCGTTGCAGGATGGCGCCCTGTTTGTGGCAGCCTTAAAACATGTTGTGATATATTACAAGCAGGCGTAAGACGTCGGCACGGCCTGCAAACATGCTGCAGCGCAAAATGAGACGTCGGGTGCGAAGCGCCTTTCGATGGGAGGATAGTTGCCGTGAAGATCACGTCGATCGAGACACTGCGCACCGAGGAATTTTCCAACGTCATCTGGGTCCGCATCCACACCGACACGGGCATGATCGGTCTCGGCGAGACCTTCTACGGCGCGGGCGCGGTCGAGGCGCAGATCCACGACACGTTTGCCGGTCGTCTGCTTGGCCGCAATCCCCTGCACATCGAAGCGATCCATCGCGACATGCTGAACCTGCCGATGGCGCAGTCCTCGACCGGCGTCGAATATCGCGCGGCCTCCGCGATCGACATTGCGCTGTGGGACCTGTTCGGCAAGGTCTGTGGCCAGCCGGTGCACCAGATGCTCGGCGGCCTCTGCCGCGACAAGCAGCGCATCTACAACACCTGCGCCGGCACGCAATATGTCCGCTCGACCAATATCAGTCCGGTCTCGAACTGGAATCTCGGCGCGTCCAAGGGGCCTTACGAGGATCTCGACGGATTCATGAACCGCGCCGATGCCCTCGCCGAAAGCCTATTGGAAAGCGGCGTCTCCGCGATGAAGATCTGGCCGTTCGATCCGGCGGCCCAGGAGAACAAGGGGCTCTACATCACCGCCGCGCAGATGAAGCAGGCGATCGAGCCGTTCGAGAAGATCCGAAAAGCGGTTGGCGACAAGATGGAGATCATGGTCGAGCTCCACTCGCTCTGGAACCTGCCGACCGCCAAGCAGATCGCGCGCGCACTCGAGCCCTACAAGCCGACCTGGTACGAGGACCCGATCCGGATGAACTCGCCGCAGGCGCTCGCCGAATACGCGCGCTCGACCGATGTCTGGGTCTGCGCCAGCGAGACGTTGGGCTCGCGCTTCCCCTACAAGGACATGCTCGACCGCGACGCCATGCATGTGGTGATGGCCGACCTGTGCTGGACCGGCGGCCTGACCGAAGGCCGCAAGATCGCGGCGATGGCCGAGACCTATCACCGGCCTTTTGCTCCGCACGATTGCATCGGCCCGATCGGCTTCATCGCCGCCATCCACATGTCGTTCAGCCAGCCCAACACGCTGATCCAGGAATCGGTGCGCGCCTTCTACAAGGGCTGGTACAATGAGCTCGTCACCACGATGCCGGTGATCAAGGACGGCTTTGTCTTCCCGATGGAGGGCCCTGGCCTCGGCGTCGACCTCCTGCCTGCCGTGTTCGACCGCACCGATCTCACCGTGCGCCGCTCCAACGTCTAAGGACTTTTCTGACATGAGCACTTCCCTGTTCGATCTCTCCGGCCGCACGGCGCTCGTGACCGGTTCGTCCCGCGGTCTCGGCCGCGCCATCGCCAAGGGCATGGCGAAGGCTGGCGCGAAGATCATCGTCAACGGCGTCGATCCGAAGCGCGTCGAGCAGGCTGTCGCCGAGTTTCGTGCCGCGGGCCATCAGGCCGAAGGCGCCGCGTTCGACGTCACCGACGAGGGTGCGATCGTCGCCGCCTTCAACGACTTCGACAAAAAAGGCATTGCGGTCGACATCGTCGTCAACAATGCCGGCATCCAGCACCGCAAGCCGCTGGTCGAGTTCACCACCGACGAATGGCGCAAGGTAATCGAGACCAACCTCACCAGCGCCTTCGTGATTGGCCGCGAAGCGGCCAAGCGCATGATCCCGCGCAAGCACGGCAAGATCATCAATATCGGCTCGCTGGGCAGCGAGCTCGCCCGCCCCACCATCGCGCCCTACACCGCGGCCAAGGGCGGCATCAAGAACCTCACCCGCTCGATGGCGGTGGAATGGGCGCAGCATGGCATTCAGGCCAATGCGATCGGCCCCGGCTACATGCTGACCGACATGAACGAGGCGCTCGTCAACAACGCCGATTTCAACAACTGGCTGATGGGCCGCATCCCCTCCAAGCGCTGGGGCAGGCCGGACGAGCTGGTGGGCGCGGCGATCTTCCTGGCGTCGGACGCCTCCACTTACGTCAACGGCCAGATCATCTATGTCGACGGCGGCATGATCGCCGCGATGTAACTGCGAACCAGGAGCAGGCCATGCGCGCCGTCGTCATCCACGCCCCGAAGGATTTGCGGATCGACAGCTACCCCGATCCGGCGCCCGGCCCGGGCGAGGTCCGCGTCAAGATCGCCAACGGCGGCATTTGTGGCTCCGACCTGCACTACTACCATCACGGCGGCTTTGGGGTCGTCCGCATCAAGCAGCCGATGGCACTGGGGCACGAGATCGCCGGGATCGTCGCCGCGGTTGGTGACAACGTCACCACCGTCAAGCCGGGCACGCGCGTCGCGGTTAATCCAAGCAAACCGTGCGGGGCATGTCCGCATTGCCAGGAAGGCATGCGCAACCAGTGCCTCGACATGCGCTTCCTCGGCAGCGCGATGCGCTTTCCCCATGTGCAAGGTGGCTTTCGTGAGTTCATCACGGTCGACGCCTCGCAGGCCGTGCCGATCGCGGACAAGCTGTCGCTGGCGGAAGCGGCGGTCGCCGAACCGCTGGCGGTGTGTCTGCATGCCGGCAAGCAGGCCGGCGCCCTGCTCGGCAAGCGCGTGCTGATCACCGGCTGCGGCCCGATCGGCGCGCTGATGATCCTGGTGTCGCGCTTCGCAGGTGCGTCCGAGATCGTCGTGACCGATGTGGCCGAAGCGCCGCTCGCGGTCGCGCGAAAGCTCGGCGCCACGCACGCCGTCAATGTCGCGGCCGATGCCGCAGCGCTCGACCCCTGGCGTGCCCGCAAGGGCGTGTTCGACACGCTGTTCGAGGCCTCCGGCAACCAGGCCGCGCTCCGCACCGCGCTCGACGTGCTGCGTCCAGGCGCAACCCTGGTGCAGCTCGGCCTCGGCGGCGAGATGACGCTGCCGATCAATTCCATCGTCGCCAAGGAATTGCAGCTACGCGGCACATTCCGCTTCGACCCCGAGTTCGAGCTCGCGGTGCGCCTGATGGGCGAAGGCTTGATCGACGTTAAGCCGCTGATCACGGCCACCATGCCGTTCGAGAACGCCGTCGCCGCCTTCGAACTCGCCAGCGACCGCTCGCAGTCGATGAAAGTGCAGCTTACTTTTTGAGCGAGCCCGCGGCCTGCTGGCTCTCGATCAACCGTTCATTGACCAGCCGAACCGCGCCGCGTTTCCAGGAATAGTCCGCGCCCATGCGCAAGCCGCTGTCGCCGCGCGCCAGCACCGCGCCGGTACTGGCATCGCGAACCTGGAAGCCGAGCGTGTATTCGGTGCGGCTGACCCGCCGCACCACGCCGATCAGCGATTGATCGGCTCCGAGCCCCCTCGCAATCGCAGCCTCACAGCCGCCGCAGTCACGCAGCGTACCCGCCGTCGCCACCTCCCGGCCGACCTCGACGATTCGGTAACGCCCGGATTGGCTGAGGACGTCACGCACGCCGCCGGTGACCTCGGCGAGGTGCGACGCGTCCGACGCGGCTGAGCCGCCCATCGACGCGGCCGTCATATCCTCGAGCTCGAACTCGAACACGGCAAGCGCGACCGGAGCAGGTGTTGCGAGCGCAGCCATCACCTCGCGCGAAACAAAGATCTCGGCGCGCGCCCAGGATTCATCATTGTCGCCGCGAAAGGTGTAGAGCTTGTCCATGACCAGCTTCTTGGCGCCGATGTCGATCACCGCGACCCTGGCCCATTGCACCAGCGTGCTCGTTTTCTGAATGCCGCCGATGATCTTGTACGCCGCACCGTCCTGGGCAGCGGGCACCACGTGATAGCGCCCACCCTCCTCGATGTCGCGCCGCAGCGCGGCCATGAACGCCGACAGCCGCCGCTCATGGGCCGCAGTCTGGTTGGTCGGCTCGGCCGAGGTATCGGTATAGCTGAAATCGTCCATGGCAACGCCGATGGCGGCCGCGGCAGCCGGCCCGGAAGGCAGGAGGAAGAGCAGAAGTGCAGGAAGGGTGAACCGAGAGAGGTGCATGAGCGGGACCTCGCGAGATGGAGCGGCCGAAAATCTCGACGGCAGCCCGAGACGCTGCAACGGCGAGCATCCCGGCGAGCCCCGGGAAAATCTCACGACGTTGCACTGCGGGAACACCTGACGCTTTCCGCGGCTGGCGTTCTGCCGTTTAATGCGGAGGCGACAAACCCGTTCGCGCAAGGCACCTCCGATGTGGAACCGCCCGAGATTCGATCTCAAGGTCCGTCTGACGTTGCGCGTGGCCGCGATATCGGCCGCCTGCTTCGCCGGGATCTCCGCTTATTTCCTGATCACGGCCGATCGTGAGGCTCATGCGCGCATCGACGGCATAGCCGCCATCGTGGCGAAGTCGCTGGAGCTGCAGCAGGGTAAGATCCAGTGGGTGGCCGGTCCGCGCTCGGACTTTCCCAATCTCGATCCCGTCGCCGCCTATGTGATGACGCCCGGCCTGTGCCTGGCGTTCCGCGGCGCAGGCGGCGAGATGCTGCAGCGATTCTGCAGCGGTGCGCCTGCCCCTGCGAGCCCACCGCCGCAGGCCTTCGCGGCCTTCTATCGCAGCCTGTTCGATCCCGGCCGCGAAGCGGCGCGGCCCGTGATCGTGCGCGGTACGAAGCTGGGCGAGACTGTGGTCTCGGTCGATCCGGCGGTGCAGACAGCGGAGGCCTGGCACGAGGCCGGCCGCCTGATGATCGCGCTTGCGATCGCGCTGCCGTTATTATGCCTGCTGGTCTACGCCGCGCTGGCACGCGCGCTGCGTCCGACCCGCCTGATCTGCACCGGCCTCGAGCGCATCGCGGCCAACGACCTCTCGGCGCGGCTGCCGCCGTTCGACCTGGCCGAGCTCTCCGCGATCCGCGACGGCTTCAATCATCTCGCCGAGAGCCTCGACACCGCACTTGCCGAACGCAGCGAGCTGACGCGGAAGCTGATCGCGCTGCAAGATGACGAGCGCCGCCATCTCGCGCGCGAGCTGCACGACGAGTTCGGCCAGTCGCTGGCCGCCATCCGCGCGCTGGCCTCGTCCGCGCGCCAGACCGCCGCGCAGGATTGCCCCGCCTTGCTGTCCGAATGCGACGGGATCGCGCGCACCGCGACCGGCATGATGGAGACGCTGCGCGGCGCGTTGTTCCGGCTGCGCCCGCCCGACGTCGAGGAGCTCGGGCTCGTTGCGAGTTTGGAAGGCCTCGTCGCCGGCTGGAACGGCCGCAGCCGCGGTGAGACGCGCTTCACGATCCAGTTCGACGGCGCGTTCGAGACCCTGCCCGCCGCGATCAGCGCCAATCTCTATCGTATCGTGCAGGAGGCGCTCACCAACGCCGCCAAGCACGCCGGCGCCATGAAGGTCGGCTTGCATTTGACGATGGAGGCAGACGAAATCGCGCTCGCCATCGACGATGACGGCCGGCCGAGCGATGCATCGGGCAAGTCCGGCATGGGCCTGCTCGGGATGCGGGAGCGCGTTGCGGCCTTGCGCGGCCGGATGAGCTTCGACGTCGGCCGCAACGGCGGCTCGGCGCTGCGCGTCACCATCCCGATCGCCGCCACCGAACGGCAGGTGCTGGAGCACGCGGCATGAGCGCGGCCGATGCGTCCATCCTTCTGGTCGACGACCATTCCGTCGTTCGCGAGGGTTATCGCTCCGTGCTCCAGAAGCAACCGGGCCTGCGCGTCGTCGCCGAAGCCGCCGACGGCGCGGAGGCCTATCGCCTTTACAAATCCGAGACCCCCGACCTCGTCATCATGGACCTGAGCATGCCCGGCATCGGTGGCATCGAGGCCGTCAGGCGGATCAGGCAATGGGACAAGCGCGCGAGGATCCTCGTCTTCACCATGCACCAGAATGCGGGCTTCGCCGTGCAGGCGATCCGTGCCGGCGCCAGGGGTTACGTCACCAAGACCAGCCCGCCGGAAACGCTGGTGCGGGCCGTGATGGACGTGCTCGCCGGTAAGATCGCCATCAGCCCCGACATCGACCACGAGCTCGCGCTGAGCCGGCTCGGCGGCGAAAGCTCGGCCGCCGACGTCCTCACCGCGCGCGAGTTCGAGGTGCTGCGTTTGCTGCTCGCCGAGAAGACGACGGACGAGATCGCCGAGACGCTCCATGTCAGCCCGAAGACCGTGGCCAACCTGCATTCCCTGATCAAGGACAAGCTCGGCGTCGGCTCCGATATCGAGCTGGTCCGCCTCGCGCTGCGGCAGGGGCTGCTGACGGAGCTGGATCTCGGCGAGGCCTGATCGCTCTCACGCCACCACGATCATTCGCGCGCGATCACCTGGTCCAGCCACGCGCAGTTGAGCGGCGGCACGCGCGGATCGGCGGCGCGCACGCCGCGGGCCGCCGCATCGAGGCGCATGTCACGCAGACGCTTGCGCTGTTCTTCCGGCATATGCAGCCGCTCGTGGCCCCACAGCGACGGGCCATCAAAGGTCTCGTGCGGTTGCCAGGTCTCGGGATCGATCACACGTCCGCCCCAGCCGTATTCGATGAAGAAGCCGGACGGGGTGTTCACATAGAACGAGGTCATGTGATCATTGGTGTGCCGGCCCAGCGTGTAGGCGACGCGGCCCTCCTCGAGCTGCGCGAGGTCGTAGCCCTGACCGACATCGTCGAGGCTGCCGAGCTCGATCATGAAATGGTGCAGCGCCTTCCGTCCGGAGCCGACCATCGCGAAGCTGTGGTGGCGGCCGTTGACGTGGAAGAAATACAGTCCGTAGGGCTTCAGCCCGAAATCCGAGACGTGAAAGCCGAGTACGTCGCGATAAAACGGCAAGAGCAGCTCGACATCCTCCACGTTGAGCACGACGTGGCCCATGCCGAGCGCGCCGGTGCGGAAGCCCGAGATCGGCCTACCCGGCCTGAAGGGTTCGGTCGCAAGCTCAGGGTTGCAGAAGGCTTCGAGCCGATTGCCCGCGGGATCCGCAAACGAAATCAGCTGGGTTACGCGCCGTTCATCGGCGAGCGCGCGCGATCCGGAGATCACCTTGAGGCCGTGGCTCTCCAGCCGGCCGGCGAGGCGATCGAGCTCGGCGCCTGATGGAACTTCCCATCCCATCACTGCAAGGCCGGCATCGCTGCTGCCATCGACGATCAGCCGCTGCTTGCGATCGTCCATGCGGAAGGCGCGCATCTTGCCGCCGCGATCGACCTGCTGCATGCCGAGCAGCCCCGTTGCCATCCGGTCCCACTGGTCGAGCTGCGATGAGTTGATCCCAATGTAACCGAGTGCGGTGATTTCCATTGAATTCCTCCCGAAGGCATCGCCTGTGCCGGAATACGGCCAACTTGATACCGACCGCGCGCGATCTTAACGTGGCGCTCCGCAATCGCTTCGCGTTCGCAACGATAATCGCGGGACCGTGCGCCACAAGGGAGGAAATGCGAGGTGTCCAAGGAGCGGACGGGATCGGGAGCGCCGCGGCAATCCGAGGGCGTCCGTGCCTTCAAGCGCGGGCTCGACGTGCTGCGAGAGGTCAACCGGTCCGGCGGCATCCGCGCCGGCGACGTCGCCCGCGCGCTCGACCTGCCCCGTCCCACCGTCTACCGCCTGCTCGAAACCTTGGAGGAACTGGGTTATGTCGCGCGCAGTGCCAGCGACGACCGATTTCGGGTGACCCGGCGGGCGCTGGGCCTCGGAGACGGCTACGATCCCGGTGTGGTGATCTGCCAGGCGGCGGCGCCCTACCTCGCCGAGCTCAGCAAGACCCTGGTCTGGCCGGTCGACCTCTCCACGTATGAGAACGCGGCGATGGTCGTGCAGGAGACCACCCACGCGCGCAGCCCGCTCTCGATCGACCGCGGCATGATCGGCAAACGCCTGCCGATGCTGCGCACCTCCGCCGGCCGCGCCTATCTCGCCGCCTGCCCGGCACGCGAGCGCGACCTGATCGTCAATCATCTGCGCCGCATCGACGAGGCCGACGATCGTCCGTTCCTGGACGCAGCCCACCTCGATCGCATGATCGCCGAGACGAAGGCGCGCGGTTACGCGATCCGCAGCGAGGGCGAATACAATGCCAAGACGGCCTCGATCGCCGTCCCCATCGTTCGCAATGAGATCGTCTTCGGCTGCATCTCAATCATCTGGATCAGGACGGCGCTAGGAATCGACGAGGCGATTGCGCAGTTTGCAGTACAGCTTAAGGAGGCAGCTTCGGCGATTCCGGTCGAGGTGTAACGCACTGCCGTCTCACGCTGTCATGCCCGGGCTGATCTTGCCGCGCGGCACGGCGTGGATGGCCGGGACAAGCCCGGCCATGACGAGCGAGCCCGTCCGCTGGGCGGACACTTGGCGCGCGGCCGTTGATGCTGCGACGCGGCTTGGGGAAGAGATGGCCCCATGCAAGATAAATCCACCCCCGAAGAGTTCGACGTCGTGATCGTCGGCCGCGGCCCGGTCGGCGCCACGCTCGCCAATTTGCTCGGCCTTTGCGGCGTGCGGACACTGGTGCTGGAGCGAGAGGCACGGACCTATCATCTGCCGCGCGCGGTGCATTTCGACGACGAATGCATGCGCGTGTTCCAGACCATCGGTCTCGCCGACGCCATCCTGCCGCACGTGATCCTCAGCCCTGGAATGCTCTTTCTCGATGCCGAGGGCCGCCTGCTGCTGGACTGGTCCCGTCCGCAGACATTGACCCCGATGGGTTGGCATCTCAGCTACCGATTTCACCAGCCGGATCTGGAAGATGTCCTGATCAGTGGACTCTCCCGCTGGCCGCACGTCGTCCTGCGCAACCGCTGCGATGTGTTCGCGCTCGACCAGGGCGAGCATGGCGTGCGCGTCCGCTATGAGGACCTCTCGAACGGAAAACTCACTGAGGTGCGCGCAGGCTATGTGATCGGCTGCGACGGCGCCCGCTCGCTGGTCCGGCGCTTTATCGGCTCCAGCATGGACGATCTCGGTTTCCACGAGCGCTGGCTGGTGATCGACGTGCTGCTCAAGCGTGAGCGCGACGATCTTGGCGACTACAGCCTCCAGCATTGCGATCCCAGGCGGCCTGCGACCTATGTGCGCGGGACCGGCACGCGGCGGCGCTGGGAAATCACGATCCTTCCGGACGAGGATTCTCACGAGATCGCACAACCCGCGAAGGTCTGGGAATTGCTGTCGCGCTGGATCACGCCAGACGATGCCGACATCGAACGTGCGGCGGTCTACACCTTTCATTCCGTCATCGCGCGGCAATGGCGAAGTGGACGATTGCTGCTTGCTGGTGATTCCGCACACCAGACTCCGCCCTTCCTCGGACAGGGCATGTGCGCGGGCATCCGCGATGCCGCGAACCTCGCCTGGAAGCTCGCCGCCGTCATCCGGGGCGCCGCAAGGCCGGACCTGCTCGACACCTATCAGAGCGAGCGCGAACCGCATGTGCGCGAATTCATCGAGCTCGCCATTCGGCTGGGCGGCGTGATCAATACCAAGGCGATCGAAGCTGGCCTTGCTGCCGGAGAGGTTCGCGAGAACGCGCCCGTGAAGCTCGAGGTGAAGAAGCCTCTGCTCGGCCCTGGTCTGGCGCCCCGCGACCAGCCTCTCGCCGGAGATCTGGCGCCGCAGTTCGAGCTTCGGGATGGCAGCCGCAGCGACGATCGTGTCGGCTACGGCCATGTCCTGCTCGTCGCAAACGCGACCGCCCTCTCCTCACGCCCGGCTTTTGCACAGGCAGGACTGAAGATCCTGACCAGCGACGATGCGGGCGCCATCGGCGACTGGCTGCGCAAGCACGGCATTATCGCTGCACTCGTTCGCCCCGACCGCTATGTGCGCGGCATCGCCCGTAACGAGGCCGAATTCGACCTGCTCATCGCCGCCATCACGCCTCCAACCCACGTGCCGTCCGCGGCCTGAAGCGAACACCTCAAGGATATCTCATGAAGCTGCTTTCATTCATCGCCGACGGCCGCGCCTCTTTCGGCGCCGTCAAGGATAACGGCGTCGTCGATCTCGGTGCGCGGATGACCGGCTGCGCGACGCTGCGGCAGTTGCTCGAAGCTGGCCGGCTTGCCGAGGTGGCCAAGCTCGTCGCGGCCGCCGCGCCCGATCATCCGCTCGACAGGATCAGCTTCGCCCCCGTGATTGCGGACCCCGGCAAGATCATTTGCGTCGGCTTGAACTACCGCGACCATGTCGCCGAGACCGGACGCACCGTCACCGAGAAGCCGGCGCTGTTCGCGCGCTTCGCCTGCAGCCAGGTCGGCCATCTCCAGCCGATCGTGAAGCCGAAGGTGAGCGAGGATTTCGACTATGAAGGCGAGCTCGCGCTCGTCATCGGCAAGCAGGGCCGGCACATCCCGGCGAGCCGTGCGCTCGATCATATCGCCGGCTATTCCTGTTACAATGAAGGCAGCATCCGCGACTGGCAGCGTCACACCAGCCAGTTCCTCGCCGGCAAAACCTTTGCCGAGAGCGGCAGCTTCGGCCCGTGGCTGGTGACGGCGGACGAGATTCCCGATCCGTCAAAGCTCACCTTGCAGACGCGCCTGAACGGCACCGTCGTGCAGAACACCACCACCGACCTCCTGATCACCGCGATTCCCGATCTGATCGCCTACATCTCCACCATCTGCCCACTCGTCCCCGGCGACGTGATCGTTACGGGCACGCCGGGCGGGGTCGGGGCCAAGCGCACGCCGCCCTTGTGGATGCGGCCCGGCGACACGGTCGAGGTCGAAATCTCAGGCATCGGCACCTTACGCAACACGGTCATCGCCGAACAGGCCTGACCACGCCTTCGAACAATCAAGAACAATCAAAATGACAAACGGGGAAACACCATGGGCCACCTTCGCGCTAGATCCGCCGCCATCCTGCTGGTCACGCTGACGCTCGCAGGCCCGCCTGCGCGCGCCGAGATAAAGGGCGACGCCATCCGCATCGGCGTGCTCACCGACATGAACGGCGTATTCGCGACCGCCATGGGCCCGGGCTCGGTCGAGGCGGCGCGGATGGCTGCGGAGGAGTTCGGCGGAAAGATCAACGGCAAGCCGATCGAGATCCTGCAGGTCGATCATCAGAACAAGCCGGATCTAGCGGCATCGCTCGCACGCAAATGGTTCAGCGAAGGCGTCCAGGCGATCGCCGACGGCGGCAGCTCCGGCGCCGCCCTCGCCGTGCAAGAGCTGGTGCGCGGCAACGGCAGGATCTTCCTCATCTCCGGCGCCGGTGCCAACCAGCTCACCGATGAAGCCTGTGCGCCGACCAGCGTGCAGTGGACCCAGGACGCCTATTCCACCGCAACCGCGGTGGTCTCCGGCATCATGCAGACCAGCAAGGAGCCATGGTTCTTCATCACCGGCGACTATGCGTTCGGCCATTCGATCGAAGCGACGGCGCGCGCCCGCATCGGCGAGCTCGGCGGCAAGGTCGCCGGCAGCGTCAAGGCGCAGCTCGGCACGCCCGATTTCAGCTCGTTCCTGCTTCAGGCGCAGTCGTCGGGCGCCAAGATCCTCGCCATCAACGTCGCCGGCGACAACGCCACCGCGATCAAGCAGGCCGAGGAGTTCGGCCTCGCCGATCAGGGCATCAAGATCGTGCCGATGTCGTTCCAGAACGTCGATATCGAGTCGGTCGGGTTGAAGGCAACCCGCGGCGACCTCATCGTCACCTCCTTCTTCGAGGACGTCTCCCCCGCCGCCCGGAAGTTCTCCGACGCCTTCTATGCGCGGCGGAAAGCAATGCCGTCGCAGATCCAGGCCGGCGTCTATTCCGCCGTGCGCCACTATCTGCAAGCCGTGAAGGACACCGATTCCGACGAGGCCGCTGCCGTGATGGCGAAGATGAAAGCAACACCGGTGTCGGACGCCTACACCCCCAACGGCCGCATCCGGGAGGATCAGCGCATGGTGCACGATCTTTACCTGGTTCAGGTCAAGACACCCCAGGAGTCCCGGGGGCCATGGGATTTCGTCAAGCTGGTCGCGACCATCCCGCCCGACCAGGCCTTCCGTCCGCTCGACCGCAGCAAGTGCAGCCTAGTGGGGAAATAAAAGCTTACGCCAGATACAGCGCCAGATAGCCTTCCATCGCATAGAGCGCGCAGAGTGCGAGGCTCGACCACACGGCGGCGCTGAAATACAGGAACATCCAGGTCAGCTCGCCCTTCCAATGCGCGATATCGTGGGTCACCACCCAGCGCGTCGAGACGTCATGCAGGCCCTCGAGAAAGCCGAGGAATGTATTGCCCTCGGCGTGCCCGGCCCGCCAGCGGCTGAGATACATCGGCACGTCGACGGTGATGAGGAAGGCGAGAAAGCAGGCGATGCCGACGATGCCCGACATCAGCGCCCAGCGCACCATGCCCTGGAATTCGGGCATCAGGCGGCACAGCGCGATGCCGGCCAGGAAGAAGGTCACCGCCCACAGCGAGTTCTCGATCGCGTTGTAGAGGAAGTTGGTCGTCACCACCGCGTACCAGGAGAAACACTCCGCGATGATGATGATCGGCACGATCACGAGCGCAATGTTCACCGCGGTCTCCGCGCCGGTCATCTTGCCGAGCTGATGCAGGATGATCGCCCATTGCGCGACGAAGCAGAGCTCGGCCACGGTCGCCACCGTCCGGCCGACGACGACGCTCGACAGCCAGGTATCGAACAGGCAGATGCGCTGCACGTCGGCGCGCGGCAGCACCGAGCGGAACGCACAGCCGAACACATAGCCGGCGCAAAGCAGGAACATCAGCCCGATATCCGAGCCGCCGCCGTGGCTGCCGGAGGGCGTCGGATGAAATTCGCGGTACAGCATGAACCAGACCAGGATGTTGGCCGCGCTCACAAGCGTCAGGGAGCCCCACCACCACGCGAGGGGATTTGACCGCGCCTGCCACTGCAACATGAGCCGCTCCGCAAATTATCGATCTGACATGTCGTCGTAATAATCCTGTCACAGGACGGCATGCAATCACGACAAGAATCTGCGTGTTGGATCGGTCCAGCGCGTTCTTTCACGACCGGCAGCGCACGTCGATTGTCCACATATTAGACATCTTATCGGCGATCGACGAATTTATTGGACAGAGCTGATCCGACCGTTCGATAGTTGGGAATGCCCACGACAGACTCATCCAAGCCGCGACACCCGCCCTCCTCCGCGGCTGCCGTGCTGGCGGAAAGTGTCGATGACGCCGCCTTCGCAACGACGCTGGCCAAGGGGCTCGTCGTGCTCGAGGCGTTCAAGGCCGGGAGCACGCTGCTGGGCAACATGGAGCTATCGACGCTGACGGGCATTCCACGGCCGACGGTCGCGCGGCTGACCCATACGCTGGCTGAGCTAGGCTATCTCCGCTACGACGCCGAGCGGTCCAAGTACCACGTCGGTGCGCGAGCGCTGCGCATCGCGCATCCCCTGCTCGCCGGAATGCAATTCCGCCAGGTCGCACGGCCGATGATGCAGGAGCTCGCGCTCAGCGTCCGCGGCACCGTCTCGATCGGCCTGCTCGACGCCACCTCGATGATCTATGTCGAGACCGCGCGCTCAGGCGACGTCGGCCCGCACGTGCCCGATATCGGCATGCCGATCCCCGTAGTGCTGACCGCCATGGGACGCGCCGCGGCGGCGACCTTGCCGCCGGCCGATGCCGACCGACTCGAACGGAACATCGCCGCCGAAGATTCCGGGCTATGGACGGCTTTTCGCGACAAGTACCGGGCCGGGCTCGTGCAATGCAAAAGCCGCGGCTTCTGCACCTGCTGGGGCGAGTACATCGCCTCCATCCATGCGGTCGCGGCACCGCTGTTTCACGCGAGCGAATCGAAGCAGTCGTTCTCGATCAATTGCGGCATCCCCGCGTTTCGCCTCCAGCCGGGCCAGCTGGAAGCCGAGATCGGCCCGCGCATCGCGGCGCTCGCCGACAGTATCCGCGCCATCGTTGGACACACGGAGCTCGCGCCGCTGCCACGCAAGACCAAGAAGATCACACGCGGCGGGACGTGACATGGCCGGACCGCTCGAGGGATTGAAGGTTCTCGACATCGCGACGATCATCGCAGCGCCCTTTGCCGCAACGCTGCTGGCCGACTACGGCGCCGAGGTGCTCAAGATCGAGATGCCCGGCCAGGGCGACGGCGTACGCTCGTTTCCGCCATTCAAGGACGGCAAGCCGCTGTGGTGGAAGGCGGCCAACCGCAACAAGAAGTTCGCCACGCTCGACCTGCGGACGCCGGATGGACTTGCACTGTTCAAGCAGCTGCTTCCACGGTTCGACGTGCTGATCGAGAATTTCCGCCCGGGAACGCTCGATCGATGGGGCTTGCCCAAGGAGGTGCTGTGGTCGATCCAGCCGCGTCTCGTGATCCTGCGCGCCACCGCCTTCGGGCAGGATGGCCCCTATCGCGAGCGGCCCGGCTTTGCCCGTATCTTCGAGGCCATGGGCGGGCTCACCTACATCACGGGGGAGACGGACGGCGAGCCAACTCATCCCGGATATCCGATCGGAGACTCGATCGGCGGCCTGTTCGGCGCCGTCGGCGTGCTGGCGGCGCTGTGGAAACGGGCGCGCGATCCCGATGCGCCCGGCGAGGAGATCGATCTTTCGCTGACCGAAGCCACCTTCCGCCTGCTCGACGTTCTCGCGATCGAGCACGATCAGCTCGGCGTCGTTCGCAGCCGCATCGGCAATGCCAACGGCTATTCGGCTCCGGCTGCCGTGTTCCGCACCAGCGACGACCGTTGGGTGACGCTCGCAGGCTCGACCAACGCGCTTTTCGCAGCAAACTGCCGGGCGATCGAACGGCCCGACCTCATCGACGATCCGCGCTTTGCCACCAACGACCGGCGCGTCAAGCACGCCTCCGAGCTCAACCACATCTTCGCCAGCTGGTGTGCCGCCCATCCCCTGAGCGAGGTCCTCGCCAGATTCAATGCCGCACAGGGAACGCTCGCTCCGATCTATTCGACCGACCAGATCGCGGGCGATCCGCAAGTGAAGGCGCGCGAGGTGATCACACGCGTTGCCGACCGCGATTTTGGCACCGTCGCCATGACCAATGTCGTCCCGCGTTTCACCAATGATCCCGCGCGAATGCGTCACGCCGCCGGCGACGTCGGCCAGGACAATGACGAGGTGTTCAGGGATTGGCTCGGCCTTTCGGACCATGAGATTGAACGGCTCACCGATCGGAAGGTGATCTGAACGTCACAACAAGACCAACAATAAAACGGGAGAAAGACAACAGTGGCATCGCTCGAAGTCACACGCCGAACGCTGCTGGGCACGATCGCGGGCGGCATGGTCGCCGGATCGAGTCTGGCGGCACGCGCCGAGGATGCATGGCCCTCGCGCATGGTGCGGCTGATCTCGCCTTACGGGCCCGGCGGCTCCAACGACATCTCGCTACGCCTGCTCGCCGAGGAGTTCGGCCGCAGTCTCCGCCAGCAGTTCATCGTCGAGAACAAGCCGGGCGCAGGCACCCGCATCGCCAACGACATGGTCGCCCATGCGCCCGGCGACGGCTACACCATTCTCTACGTCGCGGCGCCCTACGCCACCGCCGAGGCGCTGTTCGGCAAGCTGACCTATGACCGCAAGGATCTGCAGCCGGTCGCTATGGCGGTGATCGCGCCGCTGTTTCTCATCATCAGCGCCGATGCGCCGTTCAAGACGCTCCCCGAGCTCATCGCCTACGGCAAGTCGAAGCCGGATGGGCTGACTTTCGCCTCGCCCGGCGCCGGCTCGCAGCCGCACCTTGCCGGAGAGCTGCTGTTCCGCGATGCGGGCGTCAAGGGTCTCAACATCCCGTTCCGCGGCGATGCCGCTTCCTATACCGAGCTGCTCGCCGGCCGCGTCGACGCCACGCTGACCGCGCTCCCGACCGCGCTGCCCTACATCCAGAGCGGCAAATTCATCGTGCTCGGCGTGGCTTCACCCGAGCGCAGTGCGCTCTATCCGCAGGCGCTCACTTTGCGCGAGCAGGGCTTTCCCAACGTCGCCGCCGCCGGCTGGTACGGCTTCATGGCGCCCTCCACGACGCCGCGCGCGATCATCGACAAGCTCCAGGCCGAAGTCCTGCGCGCGCTCGCAGAACCCGGGATCAGGGACAAGCTGACGGCTCAAGGTCTCGAGGTACGCGCCGGCACCGCCGCCGAGTTCGGCCAATTCATCGATAAGGAGACCCAGAAGTGGACCAGGCTGATCCGCGACGCCGGCCTCAAGGGCGAATGAGCATTCGCGAGCAGGAAATCAACATGAAATACCGTCGTCTCGAACACGCCGCGGCCGTCGCGCTCGCTCTGGCGATGTCGATCGTACAAGCGCATGCGAAGAAATACGATCCCGGGGCTTCCGATACCGCGATCAAGGTCGGGCAAACCATTCCGCTGAGCGGTCCCGCTTCGGCCTACGCCGTGATCGGCAAGACCCAGGCCGCCTACATGAGGATGATCAACGACCAGGGCGGCGTGAACGGCCGCAAGATCGAGCTGATCCAGTATGACGACGCTTATTCGCCGCCGAAAACCGTGGAGCAGACCCGCAGGCTGGTCGAAAGCGACGAGGTGCTGCTGACGTTCCAGATCATCGGCACCGCGCCCAACGTCGCCGTGCAGAAATATCTCAACGCCAAGAAAATCCCTCAGTTGTTTGCCGCGACCGGTGCGGCGCGCTTCACCGATCCCAAGAGCTTCCCCTGGACCATGGGCTTCAACCCGTCCTATCTCGTCGAGGGCCGCATCTACGCGCAGTACCTCCTGAAGAACCATCCGAATGCCAGGATCGGCGTGCTCTACCAGAACGACGATCTCGGCAAGGATTATCTCGCCGGGCTCAAGGCCGGTCTCGGCGACAAGGCGAAGATGATCGTGGCCGAGACGTCCTACGAAATCACCGAGCCGACCATCGACTCGCAGATTCTGCGGTTGAGGGATGCCGGTGCCGACGTGCTGTTCAGCGCAACGACGCCGAAACAGGCGGCCCAGGCCATCAAGAAGGTCGCGGAGATCGGCTGGAAGCCGCTGCACATCATCGATATCAACGCCTCCTCGCTCAGCGCCGTGCTGAAGCCGGCAGGTCTGGACAATTCGAAGGGTGTCGTCAGCGTCGGCTACGTCAAGGATCCCGCCGATCCCGAATGGAAAGACGATCCTGGCATGAAGCGCTATCTCGCCTTCATGGCGAAGTACTATCCCGACGGCGACAAGGACTCGAACCTGAACGTCTACGGCTACATCACCGCGCAGCTCCTGATTCAGGTGTTGAAGCAATGCGGCGACGATCTCACCCGCGACAACGTGATGCGGCAGGCGGCCAATCTCAACAATGTCGTGCTCGACCTCACGCTACCCGGGATCTCCGTCACGACTTCGCCGACCGACTACCGCGTCAACAAGCAGTTCCAGATGGTGCAGTTCGACGGACAGCGCTGGCAGAAACTCGGCGAGATCGTGACGGACGAGGCCAGGGAGTGAGGCGACGGCGCGTGGGTCGTGCGGGTGCGGCTCTCAATGCCGTTCCGCACGGCGGCCGCCGCTGCGGATGACGTCGTCGGTCTCGTCGACATGGCGCTGATATTCGGAGATCGCACGATTGGCCATGCGGATCCGGTTCGTCTGTCCCTCCTCCACCATCACGGTGATACGCTGCGCCAGGAACACGCAGGCATCGAACTCCTCCTGGATGGCGCCGGTGCGCACGAGAAAGTCCCAGGCAATCTCGTAAGCCTCCTCCGCAGCGGGATTGCGATAGTCGCTGAAGATGATGTGTGTCATCACTGCCAAAGCCGGAGCGCAGCGATCGTTCCTACCGGCCGGAGAGCCGGGCCAAGGGCGTGAAAAAACCACCGGCCGCCTTGGCGCGCCGGTGGTCCGATCTCGGCGAAGAACGCGTAAAACTAGGCCGCCTGACGCTGATGCGACAGGAACTCCATCGTCACCTTCTCAACATTGGAGTCGATCCAGGCGGCCATGCGCTGCTCCTCCTTCAGCGAAGTCTCCAGCGGTGCCTTGGCCTCCGGCATGCCGGCGGCGGAGCAGAGCGCCAGCAGAGACTTGTAGGCAGCGATCTCGAAATTCTCGAACGCATTGTTGGCGAAGGTATTCTTGAGGATCTCGTCTCCGGCAACCGAATTCGCCATCGCCATCATGTTGGCCATCACCGACTGCGCGGTATCCTTCAGGCTGGACGTGCTCTCGCCGCAGGCTTCGAGGCATTTCTCCAGCCGCCTGAGCTGTTCGTTGGTCTCCTGCAGGTGCGCGGTGACCTTCGCCTTGACCTCCGGGTATTCGTCCAGCCGCTCCGACTGGCGCTCCATCAACTCTCGCGCCTGCACTTCCATCGCATGCGCGTTGCGTAGTCCGACCACGAACGTGTCGCGGGCTTCGTTAGCCATCTTCCTGTCCTCCATCTGACTGGCTTCCTTCCCGCAACCGGGAACACCAGCGGTTGTTCCTAGGAGGAACGGCTTGATGACCGAACCAGACGTCCGAGTCCCGGCGCGTGTTCCGTCCGAAGGACCCGACGCTAACCTGCGATAGCAAAGCGCTAAACAGGTCTTCTGCGGCAGGAACGTCGAGCTCGACCGACGGTTCAAAGCGGCGTGCGGCCTCGTCGCGGAATTGCGGGCCGAAAGACGATGATGACCTGATGACAAACACTCCCCTTACCGCCGGCAATCCCTCTGTCTTGCGTCCCGGACACGGACACCCGGACAACGCCTCTGACCCCTATTTCATGCAGATCCGCGACGACCTCGCGGACAAGGGCTTCTTCACCGCCACCTCGGAAGAGCTGATCACGTGGGCCCGCACCGGATCACTGATGTGGATGACCTTTGGCCTCGCCTGCTGCGCGATCGAAATGATGCAGATGTCGATGCCGCGCTATGATGCCGAGCGGTTCGGCTTCGCGCCGCGGGCATCGCCGCGGCAATCCGACGTGATCATCGTGGCAGGCACCTTGACCAACAAAATGGCCCCCGCCTTCCGCAAGATCTACGATCAGATGCCCGAGCCGCGTTACGTGATCTCGATGGGATCCTGCGCCAACGGCGGTGGCTACTATCACTACTCCTATTCCGTCGTGCGCGGCTGCGATCGCGTGGTGCCGGTCGACATCTACGTGCCCGGCTGTCCTCCCACCGCCGAGGCGCTGCTCTACGGCGTGATGCTGCTTCAGCAGAAGATCCGGCGCATGGGCACGATCGAACGTTAGACGCCAAGAATTGCATGCATCGGACAAGTCGGACATGACGCAGATCCCACTCTCCTCCACGGCAGAAGCCGAGCACCCCGCCCTCGATTTCGACCGCAACGACGACACGCGACAGATCGTCGCCGACGTCGCGTACCGGCAGCTTGCCATCGTCAACGTGATCTTCGTTGGCATCGAAGGTGCCGGTGACGGCAATTGGGTGCTGGTCGATGCTGGCCTTCCCGGCTCCGGTTACGCCATCCGCTCCGCCGCCGGCGCGCGGTTTGGAGGACATGGCCGCCCGGCCTGCATCGTCATGACGCATGCTCATTTCGATCACGTCGGTGCGCTCGAGACGCTGGCGAGCGAGTGGGACGTACCGGTCTATGCACATCACGCCGAGCATCCTTATCTCGACGGTACGCAAAGCTATCCACCGGCCGATCCGAGCGTCGGCGGCGGGCTGCTCGCCCGGCTCTCTCCGCTGTTTCCGACCCGGCCGGTCAACGTCGCGGCCCACCTTTACGACCTTCCGTCGGATCACAGCCTGCCCTTCATGCAGGACTGGCGATGGATCGCCACGCCGGGGCATACGCCCGGACAAGTCTCGCTTTGGCGCGAGCGCGACCGCGTCCTGATCGCCGGTGATGCATTCATCACCACACGACAGGAGTCCGTCTATGCGGCAATGACCCAAACGCCGGAGATGCACGGACCCCCAATGTACTTCACGCCGGATTGGGGGAGCGCGAAAGCATCGGTGCGCGCACTTGCCGCGCTTGCACCTGAGATCGTCGTCACCGGTCATGGTGCGGCAATGCAAGGACCGGAGATGCGCGCTGCGCTCGATGCTCTCGCCGAACGTTTCGACGAGGTTGCCGTGCCGCCACATCGACGCGCTGAAGGTGTGCAGCCTAGGAACGGCAGGCCCGGCACGTGATTGGTTCGTCGTAAACCTCAAGGAGAAACAACATGCGCAAGACAATTCTGACGATCTTCACGGCAGCCATGCTGGCTGGCGCTTCATTCGGCGTCGCCGTCGCACAAGGCGCAGGGGGCGGTGGCGGCGGGGGTGCCGGGGGCGGCGCTGGTGCAGGCGCCGGTGGTGCGGGCGCGGGTGCTGGCGGCGCCGGAGCGGGTGCCGGTGCGGGTGCCGGAGGTAGCGGCGCTGGCGGAAGCAGCGGAAGCGCGGGAGACGGCTCCGGCTCCGGCAGTGGCGGCATCACTCATGTGGAGCGCGGCGGACAAGGCGCTTCGAGTCCGCGTGGCATGCGCAACGAAACGACGCCGCCTTCAAACGGTGTGACGCCGCGACGCTAGCCAATCGTCGAACGCGCTCTTCGAAACCCGGTCCCTTTCTCAGATGCGCGTGTGAGCGCGGCCCCGGCGAGTCCTCCCCCCGCCGGGGCCGCATTCGTTTTCGAACTGCGCATCCAGTCGGGGAGCGCGCGAGACGTGTAGGAACGCAACCTCCGTCGCCTTCATTGACCTGGTCAAGGTCTAGAAACTAGAACCGCCGGTTGTCAACGCGCTCACCTGAGCGCGCCGCCGACCGATCCGTCATTCCGGGCAAAGCGGAGCCCAAGAGTCCGGAATGACGATGCTCCGTTTACCTCTTCATGCCGGCGACATAGGCCGCGAGCTTGTCCAGCGTCTGATAGCCATACTCGACGGCACCGAAACCGATCATGCCGTCGCGCTGCTCGGTGCTCGAGGCCAGCTGACGCATCATCAACACGGTCTTGCCGTTGCTCTGCTCGGCAAAGGTGACCGTGAAGCGGAACATGCCGGGATCTTCATCCTGGTCGACGCCGTGATCCATCTCCATCAGCGAGGGCCGCTCGATGCGGCGGAAGCGCATGCGGTTTGGATAGATCGTGCCGTCGGGGCCGATCATGTTGAAGCGCCAGACGCCGCCGACGCGCACGTCGATCTCGAAGGTCTCGACCTTGAAGCCTTTCGGCCCAAACCATTGCGGCAGATGCTTCGGGTCGGACCACGCCTCGAACACCAGCTCGCGCGGCGCGTCGATCACGCGTGACATCACGATCTCGCGGTCGAGTGACCATTGCGACAGAGCGGGATTGGCAGAATTCGTCATCAGTCGGACCCTTTCCGTTTGGTTGTTCGGGACGGCCGCTTGGCGGCCGCCCTCTCCTTCTCTTTCTTCAGCTTCATCACGTAGGCTTCGAACCGGTCGAGACGCGCCTCCCAGATCGCGCGCTGCTGCTGGAACCAGTCCTCGGCGCCGAGCAGCGCATCCGGGCTGAGGCGGCAGGTGCGGACGCGGCCGGATTTCTCGGATTGGACGAGCCCGCTCGCCTCCAGCACATGAATGTGTTTCATGAAGCTCGGCAGCGCCATGTCGAAGGGATCGGCGAGCTCGCCGACCGAGGCCTCGCCGGCGCAGAGCCGCATCACGATCGCGCGCCGCGTCGGATCGGCAAGCGCCGCGAAGACCTGGTCGAGCCCGGATGATTGGTTAGCCATGAAGCTAACTATATACGCCGGATGCTGGGGCGTCAACGATAGTTAGCCGATTGGCTCAGTTTTTGTGGCCCGGATGGAACGCAGCGCGTTCCAAGGAGGTCTTCGCGCTCATCCGGCCAACGGAACCCGCAACGCGCAATTGTGAATTGGGACATCGCGCCCTGTTCGCTAAACAGGATTCGGGGGTGCATCCGCATCATTCATCAGAGCACGTGCCGCCTATTGTCACCTCATCCTCGATCAGCCGGCGAAGCTTCGTACGGGCCGCATGCATTCCGATTGCGATGGCGCTTGGCCCGCAGGCATCCGCGGATTCCGACATGATCGCGCAGATGCGCGACATCGTCGCGGACGAGCTGGCGCCGACCGCGACGCCGGACCATGCGGGCGGCCTCGCCGCAGCCCTCTACGCCGGGCGCCATGTCGAGTTCTTCAACTACGGTTTTGCCGACGATTTGACCGGACGGAAGGTGACGCCCGACACGCTGTTCAATCTCGCCTCGTTGCGAAAGCTGTTCGAAGCGACACTCGTGGCGCTCGGCGTGCTGCGCGGCGAACTGCGCCTCGACGATCGTCTGCCGAAATACCTGCCCGAGCTGAACGGCAACGACATCCGCAATGTCACTGTTGGCCAGTTGGCGACGCACACCTCGGGCCTGCTGCTGCCGACCGACCATTCGCCCTGGCCGAACGAGGAGTACACACGCGAGCAGTTCATCGCCATGCTGAACGCCTTCACGGCAGCGGCCGGCGTCGTCCCCGGTCGGCAACGCGTCTACACTCATGCCGGCTACGTGCTGCTTCAGCTCGTGCTCGAGCGCTGCTACGGCCTGCCGATCCACGCGCTGATCGAGCACCGCATTCTCCGCCCGCTCGCCATGGAATCCACTTTCGTCCCCGAGCGCGGCCCGGACAACCGCGCCGTCATGGACCGGGCCTGGATGCAGCGCGTGGTCCAGGGCTATTCCGACCAGGGCATGGCGATTGGCCCGATCGGCAATCAGCAGAGCTATTTCGATTTTCCCGGCACGGGCCAGATGTTCGCCTCCGCCCGAGACCTCGCCCTTTTCGCGGCGGCCTGCATCGACGGCCGCGCGATCGATCCGCATCTGCGCGAAGCGTTGCGGATGACGCAACGCGAGGCCTTCCGCGTCGATGAAAAATTCGGGCAGGGCATGGCCTGGGAGACCGTGCGCCTCCCAGGCGTTACCATCGTCGACAAGCCCGGCGGCCTCAACAACGCCTCCGGCTATATCGGCCTGGTGCCGGCGCGGCGGATCGGCATCGTCCTGCTCGCCAATCGCGGCGAGTATCCGCACGAGATCGCCCGTTACAAGATCCTGCCGGAACTGGCGCGGCTTGTCGCCTCACATTGAGGCGTCGCTCAGACCGAACGGGTCAGGCCGCCATCGACGCGGATGTTCTGGCCGGTGATGTAGGCGGCGCCGTCGGAGGCCAGGAACGCGATCGTCGCCGCGATCTCCTCGACCTTGCCGTAGCGCTTCATCGGCACGCTGTCGCGCCGCGCGTCCTGCTGCGGCAGGCTGTCGATCCAGCCCGGCAGAACGTTGTTCATGCGGATGTTGTCGGCCGCGTGGGTGTCGGTGAAGATCTTGGTGAAGGCGGCAAGCCCTGCGCGGAACACCGCCGAGGTCGGGAACATCGCGCTGGGCTCGAACGCCCAGGCGGTCGAGATGTTGATGATGACGCCGCCCTTCTGCGCCTGCATGAGCGGCGTCACCAGCCGGGTCGGCCGGATCACGTTCAGGAGATACGTGTCGAGGCCGGCATGCCACTGCTCATCGGTGATCTCGGTGATCGGCGCGCGCGGCCCGTGGCCGGCGCTGTTGACGAGCACGTCGATCCGTCCCCATTTCGACATGGCACCGTCGACGAGGCGCTTCAGGTCGTCATTGGACTTGTTCGAGCCGGTGACGCCGAAGCCGCCGAGCTCGGCCGCCAGCGCCTCGCCCTTGCCGGAGGACGACAGGATCGCGACGCGAAAACCGTCCGCCGCCAGCCGCCGCGCAGCCCCTGCCCCCATGCCGCTGCCGCCGGCGGTAACGAGCACGACCTTCTCTGCTGCCATCTTTGATCACCCTTCAGTTGAAGCGAGCCGCGGGCTCGGCCTATCATGAGGGCCTTCTACAACGAGACCTGTCGGCAGGTCCATGGCCGAGCGCATCCATCATGAGCGACGCGCAGTGAGTGATTTGCTGATCCGCAATCTGCGCCCCGAGGAAATCTCCCTCGCCATCGACTGGGCGGCGGCCGAAGGCTGGAATCCCGGCCTCTCCGATGCCGCCTGCTTCGCGGCTCCCGACGCGCAAGGCTTTTTCGTTGGCGAGATCGACGGCGAACCGGTGGCAACCGTCTCATGCGTCAATTACGACGACCGTTTCGCCTTCCTCGGCTTCTACATCGTGGCGAAGAGCTTTCGCGGCTCCGGCCACGGCGTGCGCATCTGGAACGCGGCAATCGCGCATGCGGGCCCGCGCGTGATCGGGCTCGATGGCGTGGTGGCGCAGCAGGACAATTACCGGAAATCGGGCTTCGAGCTTGCCTATGCCAATATCCGCTATGGCGGCGTCAGCGCCGCGCCCGTGAAGCCGCCTGCCGATGTCGTTGCGCTCGACACGATCCCGTTTGCGCTTGTGGAAGCCGACGACGCCACGGTCTTCCCCGCGCCGCGCAGCACCTTCCTGCGCGCCTGGATCAACACGTCAGGCCATGTCGGCCGCGCGCTCCTGCGTGACGGCAAGCTCGCCGCATGGGGCGTGATCCGGCCCTGCCGCACCGGCTGCAAGATCGGCCCGCTGGTTGCCGACGACTGCGCAGCCGCGGAGGCGATCGTGCAGGCTCTGCTGGCCGGCACGGATGGCGGCGAGGTATTTCTCGACGTTCCCGCCGTCAATCGCGAGGCCGTCGCGCTCGCCGAAGCGCTCGGGCTGAAGCCGGTGTTCGAGACAGCGCGGATGTACACGGGAGCGATTCCGCCGCTGCGCATCGCGCGCGTCTTCGGCGTGACCAGCTTCGAGCTGGGTTAGAGCGCCACTCAGTAGCAACGCATGATGTTGACGGTGTGCTCGCTGCCGCCGCGGCCGGGAACCGTCACCTGCTCCGTTGGACAGCTCGGCACATAGGGCCGATCGGACGGCACGACGTTCGGCGGGAAGCGGTGCGTCCAGTCCCACGGCACATCATAGGTGTAGGTGTAGCGCACGTCGGTGGAGACCAGCTGCCCCGCATCCACGAAGGGCTGGCTGTAGCCAGCGCTGTCGTAGAAGAACCCGCCGCCTCCCGGCCAATAGACCCAGGGATTATTCCGCCGGTGGAACCGGGCGCCGGGCGCGATCGACGGACGCGCCATTGCGCCGGAAGGCGCAGCCGTGATCCCATGCGGCGCGGCACCGCCGGGTCTGGCAAGGCTGTCATCGAGGCAAAGGAGCAGCGCGGCTGCGCTGAGCGAGGCGAGCAAGGCCCCGTGCATTCGATAGGTCATGATACGCACCAACTCGTTGGGCTTAAGCGAAAGCGGCTCCCCGCAGCTACGCTAGGCCGGGCCATCACCCACCCGCAAACGTATAATTAATTATTGGTTAAGGCACGGGATTAACGGCGGAACGGGTGCGGCAAGACGCCCGGGTTTCTCGACTCGTTTCAAAGACTTCGATCCAACCAGCTCGGTCTTCATAACCAGTTGATCGGAGTTGATCGCACGCCGCGAATACCTCCGGAACGCTACCGCAGCGCAACCGTTGGCCCCCGACACAAGCAAGGAGCATCGCGAATGCAGAGTAAGTCAAAACTCCTCTGCCTGATCACGGCATCACTCATCGCCGGCACGGCAGCCGCCTCGGCGCAGGGCTACGACTGGAACGGTCCGCGCAGGGGTTGGGACCGCACCGCCCCCGCCTACGAACCGGTCCAGCCAAGGGCATACTATCCTGATGTCGGAGGACCTTATGGCGCGCTCAACGGCACCAACCATCCGACCCCGAGTTCGACACAGGGCGACGTCGGCCCTGACGGCAACAACAACGGCACGCTGACCGGCGGTTATCGCTGGTGACGCGGCGCGCGGCGAGGCCCATCATCCCTTCGCGGACGGTGGGCCTTTGCGCGTCACTGCGATTGGTGCTGTTTGAGCAGCCAGTCGAGCAGGTTCTGCATGTCCTGCGGATTTCCGCTGCCCTGCGACACGATCGCGGTGTTGCCGCCGCTGCGCCGATAGACCGTCGTGCGGCCCGGCTCCTTCTCGATCTTGACCTCGGCCTGCGCGGGATTGCCGCTTTGCGTGATGACGGCGGACCCATTCTCGTCCTGGATCACGGTGGTATTGCCGTTGCCGGTCTCGCCGGCGCCGGCTAAATCGGCTGTCGTCGCTGCCATGATGCCAATTCCTGCTGCGAGGATGATGAACCTCATGTCGCACCACCTTTCGGATTACCGGCCGAACTGGAAGATCGCCGCCCAGTTGAAGCGCCCGAACTGCTGCACCGTTCCCCTGTTCATGCTGCCAAGTTGAAGCAGCAGCGCGTTCGTGGAATTCGCGACCTGGGTGATAGAGGCGATGTTGTTCACGCCGGACTGGCCAACCACCGCATTGGTGGTGCCGCCGACCTGGAGCACACTGACATAGTTGGTCGTGCCGTTCTGGACAATGGTCGCATCGACCTCGCCAGTCCCGCCGATCTGGATGACCCGCGCGATGTTGATGGCGCTGTTCTCGAAGATCGTGACCGGCTGGACATTGTTGCCGACCTCCACGACCGTCTCGATACTCACACTCTTGTTCGAGAGCCCGCCTAGTCCGAACCCGCCTGGCCCGTATCCGCCTTGTCCGAAGCCGTAGGATCGCGGTGCCCCTCCGGCCGATGCCGCGGACGCAAAACTGACCAGGGCAATCAACACCGACAGCTCGAAAAGCTGCTTGGTATACTTCATCGCCTTTTCCCCCTGCCGGCTCCTGACGCGGACAAGCGCGCATTCACCTTACGCTCCCCGGATGTGAACATGTCCCGGATCTGCGTTCTGGACTGACCAACTAATGACCGATCTGTGTGATGCTCGACAAATTGAGGCCGCCGAACTGAGCGATCGAGCCGGTATTCCCGGACCCGACCTGGCCAATCGAGCTGACGTTCCACGCGCCGCTCTGACCAACGGCGGTGCTGTTGGTGCCGCCGAACTGCAGGACGCCGGTGGCGTTGTTGGTTCCGTTCTGGGTGACGGTCGCGCTGGTTGTACCGCCGATCATGAATATGCCGACCGCGTTGGTCGGGCTATTCTGGTTGACGACGACCGGCGCCCCATTGATCGAGATGATCGTCCTGGAGTCGACGGTTTGCGCCCGTGCCGGGCCGTTCGCTGCGCAACAGGCGACGAGAGCTGCAGCAGCAGCGATTAGAAGATGCTGGGTCATCACATGTCTCCACACTATTTCCGAGATCTCGGTACCGTCTCGGGTCACGGAGCCGCCTGCAGAACCGTGGAGCCGTTCAGGATCCCTAGCTGGGTCACTCCCGCCGTGTTGTTCAGGCCAATCTGACCGATCAAGCTCGTGTTGGCGCCCCCGGCCTGTGCGACCCCGGCAATGTTGGTCGCGGTCGTCGTCGTGCCACCCTGTCCGATCGTCGCCGAATTGGATGAACCAAGGGATCCCGACTGTACGCTCGAGGCTGCGTTGAAAGCTCCGAATTGCAGGGTCGTCGCGGTGTTGTTGCCCGCGCTGGCCTGGTCGGTCGATGAAAGATTTACCGTGCCGAACTGCAACACGCTGCTCGTGTTAGCAGCTTGAGCATCGACTGACGTCAACGCACTGAGCGTGACGATCGCCGCAACAAAATATCTGATCCGCATGGGACTGCCTCCGCCAGCAGCAGCTGGTCGATCCGTCGTTTCTACTGATCGCGATCACTTCAGGCCTGCCTTGGGTGCACCAGGCTGTGGCGCACCCAAGGGGGTACGGGGCTGGCTTAATGCTGCACAACCACGCCGGTGTTGAGTCCGCCGCCGAGCTGCAGAAGCGAGGAGGCGTTGTTGCCGCCGGAGAACTGGAAGATGCCGGCCGTGTTGTTGCCGGTGGCAACTTGGGCCGTGGCTTGCGCGTTCGCCAAGCCGACCTGGGTGGTCAGGCTGAAGTTGCTGGTCGACCCGCCGGCCGTGGTCGTGCCCTGAGTGGTCTGCGAGAGATTCAGGAGACCGACCTGCGTGGTGGTCGAGCTGTCAGCCACGTGGCCCTGCTGGTCCGTGCTGGATACGTTGACAGCACCGACCTGAGTGGTGGTCGACGTGTTGGCAGCCTGCGCTGCGGAGGACAGGGCGAGGACGGCAACGGAAGCAAAAAACAATTTGCGCATGGAGAATCCCTTTCTAGCAAAGTTGTCTGACTGAGTTCGGATGCCGTCTTGGAAGGGGCGGACATCGTAGGGACAACTTTGAACCGATCGTGTCCTGCGCGACAGACTGCAGTTCATGCTAGTCGGTACGGATTAGACGTTGCGCGAAATCTCGCGCGATAAAAGCTCGGAAGCGACGCTACCCGGCACCGGTGCGCGTCGTCTCCGCTTCGCGCCCCATGCTGTCGATCAGCCGCACCACCTCGATCGGCGTACGCAGCTCCAGCTTTCGCATCATTCTGGCGCGATGGACCTTCGCCGTCACTTCGCTCACGCCGAGTCGCGCCGCGATCTGCTTGGCGACGAGCCCTTCGGCCATCAGCAGCATGATCTCGCGCTCTCGCGCCGTCAGCGTCTCGACGCGCTGGCGGGCTTCACGCACGCTATCTTCGCGTTCCAGCCGCCTGCGATCGCGCTCGATGCCGTGCCTGATCGCGTCGAGGATCTCCTGCTCGCGAAACGGTTTCGGCAGGAACTCGACCGCTCCGCGCTTCATGGCTTCGACCGAGACGCGGACGTCGGAATGGCCGCTGATGAAGACGATCGGAATCGGCACGCCGGTCTCGGCGAGCCGCCGTTGAAGCTCGAGGCCGGTCGGCGAGGTGCCGGGAAAGCGGACATCGAGCACG
This sequence comes from Bradyrhizobium centrosematis, assembly GCF_045571495.1. Taxonomy (NCBI): domain Bacteria; kingdom Pseudomonadati; phylum Pseudomonadota; class Alphaproteobacteria; order Hyphomicrobiales; family Nitrobacteraceae; genus Bradyrhizobium; species Bradyrhizobium centrosematis. The sequence continues at coordinate 3,282,622 of NZ_CP120703.1, read as the reverse complement.
AGGCAAGAAGGCCCAGGCGAAATGGGCTCCGCGAGGAATGCGTCGGTCGACGCAAACAGCTTCACCTGATGCCCGGTCTCCTCGCAGAGGCTTCCGATCGCGGTTCGAATCTGGACTTCGTCGTCAACGACATAAACTGTGGCTTGACCTGAACTCATGAGCAGCGGCTCCCCCGGCTTGGGGCTCGATGAAAAAGCAACGAACCATCCATTCTTCTTGCAAGCGTGACAAAGGTGCTTGAAATAGAATCGCGAAGGTCGAACGAGGCGCATCGCTCCGCCGGTTCGACCTCTTAGAGCCAACACGCGCCTGAGACGAGTGAAGGCGTTCACATATCGGGCTTCGTGATCGAAAGGATTCGGCCTCGCTTCCGGCGGCGTCGCGTCGGGCCGATATCGAGAATGCGGCAATCCTACGTCGTGGTGTCGCCGGCTGCGTCATGGCATCGCCGCCCATGTGCCGGTTCGAACGCCGGCGGCTTGGCCGCTTCGGCCAGACCAGACGGGACGTTCAATCGGCTTATCCGAGTTCGATACCGCGCGCGTCATATCGATACGCCCGGTATGCCTTGTCTTCAAATCACAAAAAGTAGCACTGCGCGGACTTTACTACTGGATCATCAAACGCACCCGACCGTCGGCCCGGCAGCAGCGACATACTGACGATCGGTATTGCTTTGGGGAATTACAACCACAGCGCGATCACTGTCCGTGCCTCCATGAAGCCATTTCAAGAGGCGGGTTTTTGATATGCGATTTGTGCCAGTCATTGCCTTGCTTGGAACTGCCTGCAGCCTCGCCGCGGTCTATGCCGCAGGGCCGGCCGTGATCGGCGCGGCCGGGGGCGCTGCGAACAAGGCGTCGCATGCCTTGGAATCGACCCGACGCCTGCTCGTGCCCGGCGGGCACAAGGCCTCGACATTTGGGCCCGAGGCGCCGGTGTTCCGCTACGCCTCGATCCAGCGCGGCAGCATCGAGCAGACCGTCACCGTCACGGGTGCCCTGCAGCCGGTCAAGACGATCGAGGTGGGCTCCCAATTGTCCGGGCAGCTCGCCCGGGTCTATGTCGACTTCAACGATACGGTCGCCAAGGATCAGCCGCTCGCCCTGATCGACCCGCGCAGCTTTGCGGCCAAGGTCGATGAAGCCAAGGCGTCGCTGGCGGTCGCCAATTCCATGGTCGACATCGCCAGGGCCAAGCTCGATCGCGCCAGGATCGACCTGCAAAACGCCAGGGGCAGCCGGGACGTGCTCGCCGCCAAGCTCGAAAGCGCCCAAGCGGTCAAGAGCTCGGCTCAGAAGACCCTGCAGCGCAAGCTCGCGCTGCAATCGCAGAACGTGGTGGCGACCACGACGGTCGACGACGCGCAGACGGAGTTCACGGCACGGCTGGCCCAGGAGCGCGAGGCCGAGATCCTGGTCTCACTGAACACCTATTCCGTCGACGGCGCGCAGGCCGATGTGCGCCGCATCGAGGCCGAGCTGCAGCAGGCCCGGATGACGGTGCCCGAGAAGGCGGCCGTCCTCGCCGCGGCCCAGGCCGATCTCGACCGCACCGTGATCCGCTCTCCCATCGACGGTGTCGTCGTCGGCAGGTTCGTCAACGAGGGCCAGACGCTCGCGGTGGGATTGGAGTCGCGCACCACCTTCGTGGTCGCCCATCGGCTGGAAGACATGGAGATCCACGCGCAGGTCGACGAGGCCGATATCGGCCGCATCGCTCCCGGCCAGCGCGCTCATTTCACCGTGGACGCCTACCCGGATCGCCGTTTCGAAGCCGTGGTGCGGCAGGTGCGCAAGGCGCCGCAGACTCAGCAGCATGTCGTCACTTATACCGTCGTGCTCGCGACCTCCAACCTTGACGGCGCGCTGCTCCCAGGAATGACCGCTTTGGTGAAGATCGTGATCGAGCGGCAGGATGACGTTCTGAAGGTGCCGCTCGCCGCACTGCGTTTCCAGCCCTCCGGCATGCGGCCGGAGCCGGCAGGCACCCACAGTGGGGTGTGGGTACGCACCGCGAGCGGCTCGCTCCAGCGCATTGCCGTGACGGTCGGCGCGGCCGGGACCGAACAGGTCGCACTCAAGAGCGGCGATCTCGACGAGGGCAGTCAGGTGGCCGTCGGCCAGGCGATCCGTCCGGCGGGCTTTGAATTTCTCGGAATCAGGTTCGGATCATGACCGCCTCTCCTCTCATCAGCCTCCGCTCGGTCAGCAGGACCTACCGCACCGACGGCATCGCGGTAACGGCGGTGCGCAATGTCAGCTTCGACATCGCGCAAGGCGAGATCGCGGCCGTGATGGGGCCGTCCGGCTCGGGCAAATCGACACTGATGAACATGATCGGGCTGCTCGACCTGCCGAACGAGGGCGCCATCTATCTCGAGGGGGCCGACGTCGCCGGCCTGTCGGAAGATCGCCGGTCGTCCTTGCGCGCCCGCAGCATCGGCTTCGTGTTCCAGTCCTACAATCTGCTCGCCCGCCACAATGCGATCGAGAACGTCGCGCTGCCGCTGGTCTATTGCGGCATCAATCGCAGAGAACGCCTGGCGCGTGCGGAAGCGAGCCTTGAGGCCGTTGGCATGCTGCATCGAGCCCATCATTTCCCGCGGCAGCTCTCGGGCGGCGAGCAGCAGCGCGTCGCGATCGCGCGCGCACTGATCGCCTCCCCGCTGATCGTGCTCGCCGACGAGCCGACCGGCGCCCTCGACAGCCGTACCGGCGCCGAGATCCTGGCCCTGTTTGCCGCGCTCAACCGCACCGGCCAGACCATCGTGATGATCACGCACGATCCCGGCATCGCGACGCAATGCCGCCGCACCATCCGCCTGCATGACGGCGAGCTCGTCAGCGACGAAACGCAATCTCCGATCCTGCCGAAGCGGAGCCTTGCGCCATGACGATGCTCCAGGGTTTTCAGATCGCTCTGCACGCCTTGCGCCTCAATCCGCTGCGCAGCTTCCTCACCATGCTCGGCATCGTCATCGGCGTCGCCTCCATCGTGACGGTGTTCGCGATCGGGGCCGGCGCGCAGCTGCGTCTGCAGGAGCAGATCCGCTCAATCGGCGCCAACGTGCTGATGATCACCCCCGGTGCGGTCTATCAGGGCGGCGTGCGCCTCAAGGACGGCAGCAAGCTGACGATGACCGAGAGCGACGTGCAGGCCATCCTCGAGCAGATTCCGGAAATCCAGGCCGCGGCCGGCTCGCTCGCCGGAACGGCACAGGTCATCCACGAGGGCAGGAACTGGAATACGACAATCAACGGCACGACGACGGGACATTTCATGGTGCGCGACTGGCAGCTTGCCGCCGGCCGCTATTTTTCCAGCGCGGAAGAATCGGGCGCCGGCAAGGTCGTGATCCTCGGAAACAGGGTCGCACGCGAGCTGTTTCCAGCCGGCGACGACCCGATCGGTTCGCAGATCCGGATCATGAAGGTCCCGCTCGAAGTGGTCGGCGTGCTCGACCGCAAGGACCCCGCCCAGGACGATGTCGCCTTCGTGCCGCTCGCCACCGCCAAGCTGCGTTTTCTCGGCAGCGCAAGCAACATCAATCGCGATTCGGTCGCCTACATCATCGCCAAGGTTGCCGGCGACGGACAGATGGCGGGGGCGCGAGCGGAGATCGAGAACCTGCTGCGGCAGCGCCACCGTATTCCCGCCGGTCAGGAAGACGACTTCAAGGTCCAGGATCCCGCCGCCGCCATGGAAGCGCAGCAGGGTGCGATCCGGACCGTCGCGCTGCTGCTCGTCGCCATCGCCTCGGTCTCGCTGCTCGTCGGCGGTATCAGCATCATGAATGTCATGATCGTGTCGGTCACGGAGCGCACGCGGGAGATCGGAATTCGCCGTGCGCTGGGCGGGCGGATGCGCGACATCCGTCTGCAGTTCCTCTGCGAGGCCCTCGTGCTCTGCCTGCTCGGCGGAGCCATCGGGGTCGCCTGCGGCGTCACGCTCTCGATGACGGTCGCCCGTATGGCAGGATGGATCACCTCGATCGACGGTCAGGCGATCGGCCTTGCCCTCGCCTTCTCGATCGCCACCGGCCTCATCTTCGGTTTCTATCCCGCCCACAAGGCATCCAAGCTTAGCCCAATCGAGGCGCTCAAGACGGAGTGAGAAGATGCTGGAGGCGGTCAATTCGGCCCGAAGACCAGGGAGGAGCCCGTCATGAGCCCGGATCCGAAGGATTCGATTACACCGACGCCGCGCGAGCGCGAACTGATGACGTTGATCGCGCGGGGACTGCAGAACAAGACCATCGCCTACGAGCTCAAAATCTCGGAGAACACGGTGCGGGCGCATATCGGCAACATCATGCGCAAGTACCGGCTCCAGAACCGGACGCAGATCGCGATCGCGTTTGCCCTCCACGCGGCCCCCCTGGCGCTGCGCCGCAATCTTGCCAGGGCCGGCCGCCGTCCGCCAGCCGCAAAGCCCGCTCAGGCCCCCGCACCAGGTCCGGAGGTACAGACCGCGCCGGATTGAACGTCGCGGCACAATCCTTGCGGTGACCGACGGGCAAAACACCCCGAGCCGTGCGCCAATGCATACGGCCGAAGATATTCAGTCCCGCCGAATTTCGGCAATCCCATTTGTCGCCGCGACCCGGTCCTGGCTCTATGCCGCAACATTCACGCGCTGCGTCGCGTCCGGGACGCGAGAGCAACGCCATTCCTTTTCCGGCCCTCTTGCATCGGCAACGGCTCTTGTAACAAAACTGTCATCCACGGAAACTAAACGAACCGGGGGCCGCGGTCGGCGGCCATGCCGCCTCACCGCCAGGAGACCTCCATGCGCCGTTCACTGCTGTTGCTGTCCGCCGGACTGACAGTGTTGTCCACCGGACTTGCTTCCGCCCAGAACAACACTCCCCGCAATCTCATCCTGTTCATCCCGGATGGTCTGCGCGCGCTGAAGGTCACCCCCGAAACGGCCCCCGCGATGGCGGAAGTCCGCGACAAGGGCGTCAACTTCAAGAACCCGCACTCGCTCTTCCCGACCTTCACCATGGCCAACGGCTCGGCGATGTCGACCGGCCATTATCTCGGCGATACCGGCGTGTTCTCCAACACGATCTGGACCAACTACACCTCGGCCCCGGCGGGCGACACCGTGGTCCCCTTCATCGAGAACGACGCCGTGCTCGGCGACATCGACGAGCATTTCAAGGGCGACTATCTCAACGAGGAGACGATTCTAAAGCTGGCTCGCAGCAAGGGCCTCAGCACCGCGGCAATCGGCAAGGTCGGCCCGACCTACCAGTTCGACCACACCGACAAGCCCGAAAAGGCCGGCCAGCATTCGATCGTGTTCGACGATTCCACCGGCGGCAAGAACGGGGTGGCGCTGTCGGACGAGGTGAAAGAAGCGCTGACCAAGGCCGGCCTGCCCACCGCCACGCCGCCGCGCGGCGACAATTCCAAGGCGGGCGACGCCAAGACGCCGGGCACCACGGTCGCAAACGTCGCCCAGCAGGCCTATTTCGCCGACGTCGCCACCAAGGTGGTGCTGCCGATGTTCAAGGCGCGCAACAAGCCGTTCGTGCTGGTGTTCTGGTCGCGCGACCCCGACGGCAGCCAGCACAACACCGGCGACAGCCTCAATCAGATCATGCCGGGCATCAACGGGCCGACCTCGATGGCCGGCATCAAGAACGCCGACAACAATCTCGCCCAGCTCCGCAAGGCGCTCGACGAGCTCGGGCTCGCGGCCTCAACCAACATCATCATCTCGGCCGACCACGGCTTCTCCACCATCTCCAAGGAGAGCAAGACCAGCCCGTCGGCCAAGGTCAGCTATGACGATACGCCCAAGGACTTCCTGCCGATGGGCTTCTTGGCGCTCGACCTGGCGAAGGCGCTCGATCTGCCGCTGTTCGACCCCAACGACAAGAATGCCAAGATCGAAGGCAACAAGCATCCGAAGGCCGGCAACGGCGTGCTCGGCAACGATCCGGCCAAGCCCGACCTCGTCGTCGCCACCAATGGCGGCTCCGACCTCGTCTATCTCCCGAACAAGGACAAGAAGCTGGCGGCGAGGACCATCAAGGCGCTGCTCGAACAGGACTACGTCTCCGGCCTGTTCGTCGAGGACTCGCTCGGCCGCTTCCCGGGCACGTTGCCGCTGTCGAGCGTCAACCTGCGCGGCAAGGCGGCAACGCCGACGCCGTCGATCGTGGTCAACTTCCGCTCTTATGCCAGCGATTGCGGCGAAGCGCCGACCAACTGCTCGGTGCAGGTGGCCGACACCGTGCTGCGTCAGGGCCAGGGCATGCATGGCAGCTTCAGCCGGGGCGACACCATGAACTTCATGGCCGCCATCGGCCCGGACTTCAAGTCCGGCTTCGTCGACGAGCTGCCGGTCAGCAATGCCGATGTCGGCATGACCGCGGCCCGTCTCATGGACCTGCGCGCCTCGCAGAACGGCGGCCTGGTCGGCCGGGTGATGTCGGAGGCGCTGCCCAACGGCGTCGTGCCGAAGGCGTTCAAGATGGTCGAGAGATCGAAAAAGAAGGCCGAGAATGGTCTGGAGACCGTGCTCAACGTCCAGCGCGTCGGCAGCCAGCGCTATTTCGATGCCGCCGGTTTCCCCGGCCGCACGCTGGGCCTCGAGCCTGATAGCGGCAAACAAGAAACGGCGGGGAAATAACCCCGCCGTTCAGATGCTCCTCGCAAGAGGTGCGAATTCACATGCCGATGTCGAACACGTTCGGCAATTGGCCCGCCAGAGGCAGCGCGGTGGCGCCGAGGAAGGTCGCCACCATCGCCATCAGGCGACGGTTGTTGTGGCGCTTGCCGCGCATCTGGCCGGCGATCCACTCCAGCATCTCGCCGTTGACCTTGGAAGCATAGGACGGCGCCCAGCTCTCGATGTCGGTGTCGGGCGACAGCGCGACGCTGCGCGGCGGCACCTTCAGGCCCGAGGCGCTTGCGGCATAATGGGCAACGGCCTTCGCCAGCAGGTCGTCGAAGCGACCACCATCGGTGCGTTCGGTCGCGGCCTCGTTGATCTCGAACAGGACTTCAGCTTCCGCGCGGCTCACCGGCTGGTCGTTGACGGCAGTGGCGGTCAGGATACGCGCGCACCAGGCGGTGTCATCGGCATCGAGCGAACGGGAGAAGTGCACCCTTCCCTTGGTGGTCGGACCTTCGCCCGTGATCACGCCGTCGCGCACGATGGAGAGTGCATGAGCCGCGGTATCGCGGCAGGATGGTTCGAGGGACGACGACTCGACAGATTTAGGCGCAGCGGCAGACATAGTTCACTTCCAGATTTCTTCTGACCGGTCAGCATTTTCATGCTGACGTAAAGGGGTGGTTAACGATTTGATACGGTGGTCGCGACTTTTCTAGATGGTTGCCAATTGGTCGCTGTCGGGACCATTTTGGTTCTAGCTCGCGACGGGCGAGCGTGATGGAAGTCATAAAAGGCATTATCGGGGCGAGCGAGACCGTGTGAGCCCGGGTGGGGCTGTTTCGCCGCAGGTGCCGCTGTAACAATAAGTTGCTAGAAAATCGGCCCTTCAAGGAAGGAATTCACATTTTACTTGAGCCGGTTCAGTTGGCGTTCACTTAGACTCGTAGGCCCCCTATAATGAGGGCGGCCACCAAAGACGAATTCTGCAGTAAATTCAACGCGATGAGGTAAAATCATGACACTTCCGATCGGCGCCACCGCCCCCGACTTCGAAGCCGAGACCACCGAAGGGAAGATCAAGTTCCACGACTGGATCGGCAACAGCTGGGCCCTCCTGTTCTCTCATCCCAAGGACTTCACACCGGTTTGCACGACCGAGCTCGGCGCGCTCGCCAAGCTGAAGCCGGAATTCGACAAGCGCGGCGTTAAGCTCATGGGCCTCTCGGTTGACCCGGTCGACAACCACGCCAAATGGTCGGAAGACATCAAGGAGACGCAGGGCGCAGCTCCCAACTATCCGATGATCGGCGATACCGATTACAACGTCTCCAAGCTCTACGGCATGCTGCCGGCCGCCATCTCGGGCGATCCCCTCAAGCGCACCGCCGCCGACAACCAGACCGTCCGCAACGTCTTCGTCATCGGCCCCGACAAGAAGATCAAGCTGGTGCTGGTCTATCCGATGACCACGGGCCGCAACTTCCAGGAGATCCTGCGCGTCATCGACTCGCTGCAGCTCACTGCCAAGCATCGCGTCGCGACGCCGGCCGACTGGTCACAAGGCGACGACGTCATCATCGCGGGCTCGGTCTCCAACGACGAGGCCAAGACGATCTACCCGCAGGGCTGGAAAGAGCCGAAGCCCTACATCCGCATCGTGCCGCAGCCGAAGTGACTTTGGCGGTCGCGCACAGCGACTGCAAAAAGTCATCCCGGGATGGTCCGAAGGACCAGACCCGGGATCTCGAGATCCTCTGGTGCGCAGTTGCGCACCAGAGCTCGGTCCTGCGGACCGCCCCGTTCGGATTACGCCGCGCGGACGCGGTCCAGGAAACCGTCGACCTCTGCCTTCAGGTGCAGGCTCTCGCTCGATAAGGCCTGGGCGGAGGCAAACATCCGGCTCGAGGTTTCGCCCGTCTCGCTGGCGCCCTTGGCGGCATGGCGGACGTTGACGGCGACATCGGCCGTGCCTGACACCGCGGCGCGAACGCTGGACACGATGTTGTGCGTCGCGCTCTTCTGCTGCTCGACGGCAGCCGAGATCGAGCCCGCAATGCCGCTGATGCGCTCGATGGTCTGGCTGATCGCCTTGATGGCCGCAACCGACTCCTCGGTCGCGAGCTGCATGCTCTCGATCTGGTTGGAGATCTCGTCCGTCGCCTTCGCGGTCTGGCCGGCCAGCGTCTTGACCTCCTGGGCCACCACCGCAAAGCCGCGGCCGGCGTCGCCCGCGCGCGCGGCCTCGATGGTGGCGTTCAGGGCCAACAAGTTGGTCTGCTCGGCGATCGAGGTGATCAGCTTGACGACGTCGCCAATGCGCGCGCCGGCCTCGGAGAGCTGCGCGATGCGCTGGTCGGTTGCCTCGGCCTGGCGGACCGCCTCGGCGGAAATCTCGTTGGATTCCTGCACTCGCCGCGTGATCTCGGAGATCGATTGAGACAGCTCGTCGGAGGCCGACGCCGCCGAACGCACGTGCTCGGAAGCGTTTTCGGAAGCGCCGGCGGATCGTGCCGACAGATCGGCGGTGGAGCGTGCGACGTCGGTCAGTTGCCGCGCCACGCGCTCGAACTCGCCCGACGAGGTCAGCACCTTGTCGAGGATGCCGCCGACGCTGCCGCGAAACTCCTCGACGAAGTTGCGCAGGTCGGATTTGCGCTGCTCGGCGGCTGCGGCCGAGGCCGCCGCCTGCTCGCTGCGCAGGCGCGCCCGCTCCAGCGAATTGCTCTTGAATACCGCAACCGTGCGGGCGATCTCGCCGATCTCATCGGCGCGATCCTCGCACTCGATCGCGACGTCGCTCTGGCCGTTGGCAAGCGCGGTGAGCGAGCGGGTAACCGAGGTGAGCGGACGGGTGACGCGGCGCACGACCAGCAGAGTCAGGACCAGCACCACAAGCGCGGCAAGGCCGGCGGCCGCCGCCATGCTCTGGATCGCGTGGGCCAGCATGCTCTCGTACTGCATCATGGGGATGCCGACATAGAGAATGCCGACGACCTTGCCGGCGCCGTCCACGATCGGGAAATAGGCGGTCATGAACGATTTGCCGAACAGCGTCGCCGGACCCTTGTAAGCCTCGCCGCGGCGCAGCGGCGCCTGCCCCGGATGGTCGGCTGCGAGCTGAGTGCCGACGGCACGGTCGCCATTTTCCTTCTTCACGTTGGTGGAGCGGCGGACGAACTGCCCGCTCGCATCGTCGAACACGAACAGGGTCGCATTGCCGCCGACATAGGACACCGCGCGATCGACGATGGCGTGATCACCAAAGTCGGGCATCCTGGGGATTTCGGCGCGCACCACCGCGCCATCCCGCATCGTGATCTTGGCAGCTGGGACTGTTTCGGTGAAGGCTAGCGCCAGCGTGCGCAAATTGACCTCGATGTCGCGCAATGCGCGGTCATTGAAGGCGGACGTCAGTGACCAATAGCCGGCGCCGACCACAAGCGCCGTGTTCACGGCGATCAGCAGCACGGCGCACAGCACCGCTTTCGTGCCCAGCTTGAACTGCGGCAAGAACTTTCCAGTCAGAACCTTTGACATGAATGGAATGACCCCCGTAATTCCTGCATAATGGTGCAGCCGGATTACGGTCGCATTAACGACGGTTCCCACCTCCGCCTTCCGATATGCTTTCCAAATCGTAAACGAGGACGCCCTGACCCCGCCGAGCGCGCCCCCCATCATCGTCTGGTTCCGCGACGACCTTCGCCTGTCCGACCATCCCGCCCTGCACGCCGCTGTGAAGACCGGTGCGCCGGTGCTCTGTCTCTTCGTCCTCGACGACAGCGCCGGGCGGGCGCCCGGCGCCGCAACGCGCTGGTGGCTGGCGCAATCGCTGCGATCGCTCGGGGCCGCGATCGCCGCGCGCGGCGGGTCGCTCGTCCTGCGCAAGGGACCGGCCGCCAAGGTCATCGGCGAGGTGGCCCACCAGAGCGGCGCTCGCGCTGTCTATTGGAATGCAATCGCGCAAGCGCCGCATCAGGCTGTCGAGCGCCAGCTCGCAGCGATGCTGGCAAGGCTCGGCATCGGCTCGCAAAGCTTTGCCGGCGATCTCCTTGTCCCGCCCTCGGCAATCCGCACCAAGGACGGCCGCGGCCTGCGCGTGTTCACGCCGTTCTGGCGGCGCGTACTGTCGCTCGGCGATCCGCCAAAACCGTTGCCTACCCCGAAGCAGCTGCGCCCCGGACCGAAGATCGCCGGCGATGTGCTGGAGAGCTGGCGACTCGCGCCGAGCACGCCGGACTGGGCGGGCGGGTTGCGCGAGGCATGGACCCCGGGCGAGGCCTCCGCGCGAGCGCGCCTGCGCGACTTCCTCAGCCACACCTTACGCGGCTATGTCGGCGATCGCGATCGCCCGGATCGCGATGGCACCTCAAGGCTCTCGCCGCATTTGAGGTTCGGGGAGCTCAGCCCGCGCCAGATCTGGCACGCGGCGCGGTTCGCCGCGGACGAGGATCCGACACTCGGACCCGGCATCGAAAAGTTCCTGAGCGAGCTCGGCTGGCGCGAGTTCTGCCGCCACCTCCTCCACGATCATCCCGACCTCGCCATCGCAAACCTGCAAACGAACTTCGACAGCTTCCCCTGGACGCGCGACGCCAAGGCGCTCGCGGCCTGGCACCGCGGCCGCACCGGCTATCCGATCGTCGATGCCGGCTTACGCGAACTCTGGCGCACGGGAGTGATGCACAACAGGGTGCGGATGGTGGTCGCCTCCTTTCTGGTCAAGCACCTCTTGATCGACTGGCGCGAGGGCGAAGCCTGGTTCTGGGACACGCTGGTCGATGCGGACGCCGGCAGCAATCCCGCCAATTGGCAATGGGTCGCCGGCTGCGGCGCCGACGCCGCGCCTTATTTCCGCGTGTTCAATCCGCAGCTCCAAGGCGAGAAGTTCGATGCGGATGGAAGCTACGTTCGGCGCTGGGTGCCGGAGCTAAAGGACATGCCGGCCAAGCTGATTCATCGGCCCTGGCAGGCAACGCCGATCGAGCTTGCGAGCGCAGGCATCACGCTCGGCAAGACCTATCCGCAGCCGATCGTCGATCATGCCAAAGGCCGCGAGCGCGCGCTCGCTGCTTACGCGACGATCCGCAGAAGTTGAGCGCGGCTTTGACACGATTCCGAAACCCGCTATCGTCACCACTGCAGTCAAACCGTGGGGGGCGACATGGACGACGACAAGCCGATCACCGAGCAGGCGATTGAAACGATCACCACCGCCGTGGAAGCGACCAAGGACGCGGCAGTGACCGCCGTCAAGAAAGTCAGGCAGGCCGCGAAAAAAGTAGCGCCGAAGAAGAAGGCCAAGACGGCTCCGAAGAAGAGCTCAAAGAAAGCCGCCAAGACATCCTCGAAGAAAGCGGCCAAAAAGACCGCGAAGAAGGGTGCCAAGAATTCGACCAAGAAAGCTGCAAAGGCAAACAAGAAGGCCAAGAAGGCGAAGCGCTGATCATAGCGATCAGGCCGGGTCCTGCGGATGCGCGCGCATCCGGAGACCAGCGCCGCGATCCCGTGCTCCCGCCGCTCCCTGCGCCTACGCGCGCCGGTTGACGACGAACACCGCGGCCGCACACATCGCCATGCCGGCAATTGCCAGCCCATCGAGCTTCTCTCCGAACAGCATGTAAGCCATCAGCGCGGTCACGGCCGGCACCAGATAGAACAGGCTCGCGACCGAGGTCGCCGCGGCGTGACGGATCAGCCAGTAGAGCAGCCCGATCGATCCGATCGAGAGCGCCACGGCGAGCCAGGCGAGCGCCAGCACGAACTCCCGCGTCCAGTGCACCACGCGGTCCTCGAACAGGAAGGCTCCGATCGCGAAAAAAATGGTGACGGCGACATATTGCACGAGATTGCCGGCGCGCCAGTCGATCTGATTGCAGTAGCGGCGCTGATAGAGCGTGCCGAGCGTGATGCTGATCAGCGAGACCACCGAGGCGAGCCAGCCAAGCCCGGCTTCGCCGGTCATGGGACGGTTGTGCAGGATCATCACCACGCCGCCGAGGCCGAGCACCAGCCCTGCCCATTGCAGCGGCGTCACCCGCTCGCCGAGCCAACGATTGGCGATCGTCGAGGTCAGGATCGGCTGAAGGCCGGGGATCAGCGCAGAGAGCCCGGCCGGAATCGAATGGGCGATCGCGATTGCGGTGCCACCGAGATAGAAGCCATGGACGAGGATGCCGGCGACCGCGCTATGCGCAATGCCGGCACGGTCCGGCCATTTCGGCCGGGCGAGGCCGGCGATGATCGCCATCAGGCCGACCACGATCGCCATGCGGATGGCGAGATAGGTCAAGGGATCGGCGTTGTCGACGACGTATTTGGTGCCGATGAATCCTGTGCTCCACAGCAGGACGAACAGGATTGGCGCGGCGCGGGCCGTCAGGGCTTCTTGATTATGATTCATTGCCGCCCTCATTGCCCCACCCGGGGCTATGCGGCAATGCGAATTTCGGTCGGGCGATGCTGCGCTGCGACGGACGCCGGCGGCTCAGCCCAGCCGCTCACCATTCTTCCGGACAGGGATCGACGATCTTCCAGAGCTCGACGCCGTTCTTGATCTTCTTCATGTCCGTGGTGAGCCCGCCGTTGCGGCGAATCCAATCCTTCACCGTATCGGGGTAGTAGGACATCAGGTCGGAAGTCCCCTCGGAGCTGGTCACCTTGATGCCGAAGGTGAAGGCCTTGTCGTAATAGGCCTGATGGAAGCCGAGGCTCGCGCGCGGCGTCACGCAGATCTTGTTCATCGGCACGATGCCGAGCACCAGCGTGCAGGCCGAATTGCAGATGCCGTCGATGATGACCCGCTCGCCCTTCTCGCGGACGCGCTTGTACTTGGCCTTGTATTCCTCGACATAGCCGCCATGGTCGCGGGTAATATGCAGCTCGGCCCGCGCCGGCGTAGCGGCGACGAGGCAGAGCGACAGCAGGCTCAGAAGCGTGATGCGCATGGCGAGGTGACGGCGGCAGCCTTCAGAAAGACACCGGCCTCGAAGGAGCCCAACGGGCCGGCGACAGGATCTTAACCGAATAGTCTTTGGTCACACTTGTGTGGGGAATTCGTTAAGCATCCCGAAAAGGCCAAAAATGGGCAGTCTTCGGCCGCATATCCGGCAATTCTGTCACACCCGCCCGGAAATCTGAGGGATCAGGCCGGATTTCCGGGCATCGGACCGGTGCCTCGCAGGCTCGAAATGGCTATAGATGAGGGGCTATTCGCGCGGGTTCCGGAGAATCGAGATGAGCAAGTTGAAGCTTGTAGCCGCGGTTGCAGCCCTGTCGGGTGCAATCCTCGCCCCTGGCCTTGCGGAGGCGGGCGGCCACCACCGGCACCACCGCACTTACGCCAACCCGTTGCCCTACCCGATCAGCTATGTCCACAATTACGGGCCCGGTATCAGCCCCGGCACCTTCGCCTATTACGACGGCCCGTCGACCAATCACTGCTACCAGAGCTCGGCTGCCTATGTCGGCCAGGACCGCCGCCGGCACCCCTGCTACTGAGGCGCGCCGGCGCGTCTGCACCGGGCGCCCTTATTTGGCGGCGCCCGAGCGCAGCAATTGCTTCTCGATCTCGTAGACCGGCAGCTTGACGAGATCCTTACCGACTTCTCCTTGAAGTGCCTTGCGCACGACGTCCGAGTAATCGGCGCGGATCATGCCAAGCGCGCGCGGCGAGGCCACCATGGTCAGGGCCGTGGTCTCGCCGGAGCTGATGGCGGCATCGAGCCGGCCGGCCAAGCTTCGCAGGAAGGCGCGCTCGGCCTCGTCATGCCAATCGGTCTGCTCGACCGAGCTGCGGGCGCCGCCGGCAGCGGCGTGCACTCGCCCCGGCGCGTCGCTCCCTTGCGCGCTGGTTGCGGGATTGGGCTGCTCGTGCACCTCCTTGGTGTGGAGGTTCGGAAACATCTCGTCGCCGAGGTTTTCCAGAATGAGCGCCTTGCGCCCGTCGCACACGACCAGCCAGTCGCCCTTGTCGATTCTCATTTTGTCCATTGCCACTCTCCTTGAAACTTATGGACGCCGCGGCCGGCATCAGAGATGTTCTTCGAATTCCTCAAAGGACTTGCCGAACTGCGCCATCGCCTCCTCCAGATAGTCGGCGAGCATTGGCGTGCCGATCAGGTAGGACGCGGTGCGCTGGTTGTGCGCCTGCGCGGCCTGGGTCCGCAGTTCGCGCCAATTGGAGAGATCACCGTCGCCGCGGCCGAGCCAGGTCAGCGCCACAAGATCGATCTGCTCGTCGACATTGAGATCGCGGATAAAGCCCGCGAGCTCCGCACGGTCGGTGGTCCCGCCGCGCCCTCCGCGGCCATAGCTCATGTCATCGTCGCCGAAGTCCAGGACGACGCCGCCTCCGGCCGCCTCGTTGTCGGACCGGCGCGATTTGGAAATGACGAAGAAGACTTTCTCCGGCGAGATCGACAGATTTGGAATGACTCGCATCCAGCTCACCTTGTCCGGCAGCAAGCACCATGCCTGCCGTCACACCAACACTATGAGCCGGCGCAGGCTTGCGAATTGCGCAGGATCAAGGTTGGCGGCACGTCATCGGACGCGGCTACAGCCAGCCAGAGCAGCGATTGGCCAAAGGCCTCTTCATCAGCATTACATTTCGGCTTCGCCACAATTTGAGCAGAACATCTTCGATATCCTGCTTTGCGTAAGCGGAGGAAGACATCATGACTTTCAAGATCGGCCTCGTCGGCGCAGGCCTGTTCGGTGCCATGTTGGGCGCGTTGGCGGCATCGCCGGCGTCCGCCATGCCCATCGCGCCGGCGCCTGCGACGCCGCAGCTCTCCGGCGTCGAGCAGGTCCGCATGGTCTGCGATGCATGGGGGCGCTGCTGGTGGCGTCCGAACTATTATGGGTATTACGGTCCGCGGCCATATTACGGCCCGCGGTATTATCGGCCGCGCTACTACGGCTATTATGGCCCGGGCTACTATCGCCGCTGGTGACGTCTGAAGGGGCCCTCGGGCCCCTTCGCTTTTGCGAGATCAGGCCTGGCGCCGTTGTCACCGGCCTAGAGCGGTTCCAAAACTGATCCAGATCAAAGCGGAAGCCGCCCTCACCGGCATTCTACGGCAATGGCCGAGTTGATCGTCTTTCGATGCCCTCAGACGGGCATGAACGTGCAGACGCATCTGGAGAAACAGGAGAGGACAGAGGGACAGAGCTTTGCGTCCTTCGCCTGTCCCGCCTGCACGCGGCTGCACTTCATCGACCTCGCTTCGGGAAAGCCGATGAGCCGAGAACGTTGACGGTGACATTGACCGGACCAACGTCATGGCATGATGTCCGCAATACTACGGCCTGGAATTCGATTTACTGAAGCGCGATGTTTCGCCATTGATGGCGGTAATCGACGTTCATTTGATTGTCACATTTCAGCAGCCGGTCCAATCCATGTTGTTCGACGCCCTCGCCCCCTCCTCCGCGCTTCAGGTGATCGGCTTTGCCGACGTCGATGCGTTTCGGCCGGTCGAGACGGTGGAAGATGCGAGAAGCATTCCGCTCGACATCCCGAACTTCGCCGCGGCCCGCGCTGTCGTCTCCCTGCCGGCGTGCCGCATCATCGTGATGAGATCGTTCGCGCGCATCCTCGACACCGCCTATCGGATGCCGGGCGGGATGGTGATCCTGTCCATGACCGACGACCTCCAGGTCAACTTCAAGGGCCTCGACCTTGATGCGCGCTTCTTCGTCACACTCCGCGGCACTGACGAATGCCATTTCGTCGAGCCCCAGACCAATCATCATGCGATGATCATCTTCTCCCCCGAGCTGAAGGACCGGGGCTGGTTCGATCGCGCCGACGACTTGCGAGCCCGTGTTGCGAACCGGCCCGCCCTGCTCCACACGCGGCAGCTGCTGCTCGACATCCTGCGCACCGCCTCAGTGCAGCCGCTCCTGTTCGAGACCACCGAGGTGGCCGCGCATCTCCAGGAGGGCCTGCTGCTCGCGCTCGACGATTTGTTTCGGGTCGATCCGATGCCGGATCTGAGCGCCTCGGTCCAGGGCGAGCGAGCGATCAAGCTCGTGCAGCGCATCGACGATTACGTCGCAGCCTATCCCACCGCGCCGATCTACACCGCCGATCTCGCCGCTCAGTTCGGTGTCTCGATCCGGACGCTCGGCGGCGCGGTCAGCAAGGTGCGGGGCATGAGCCTGCACCAGTACATTCGCCTCAAGAGGTTGTGGGCGACCCGCGCCCGCCTGCTCAAGGGCGGTGGCGCCACCGTCGCCACGTGCGCGCGTGCCCAGGGCTTCCATCATCTCGGCGAGTTTGCCGCAGCCTACCGCGCGATCTTCCACGAGGCGCCCTCCGACACCCTCGCACGCGGCCGGCAAGGCGCTTGCCGTCAGGTTGACTGACGCGGCCAGCCCTTGCGACGGTTGCTCGGCCTCAGCGCCGGTTCGGAACATATCTGGAACACAGTGAGGCTGGCGCGCTCGGAAGGATTCGAACCTCCGACCCTCGGAATCGAAATCCGATGCTCTATCCAGCTGAGCTACGAGCGCCTGGGCCCGATTGGCAACAATCGGGACAACACCGCATCGCGGCTGAGGCCAGCGCACCGAGCGGTGTTCGGATGGGTTGGAATTAGCAGAGAGACCGACGAATAAAAAGCCCTTCCCGCCTCGTTTCGAAGCGGGGCGGTGCCGTTCTTACCAGGTATTGCCGAAGAAGCCGAATTGCGGGCGCTGCGCCACCATCATCGGCCGGTCCTGCTGTTGCGGTACCAAACGCGCTCTGGCGACCTTGCGCTTCGGCGGCTGCGCCTGAGCAGGCTGGGCCTGCGTTTGAACCTGCAGCTTGGCGTCCGTCTTTTTCGCCGCAGCGGCGTCGGTCTTGGGAGCCGGCGTGAACTGGGCGAACGTCTCGCGCACCCGCGCCTTGGCCGACATCTCGGCGAGAGCTGCCGACGTGGCGTCCTGAACCGGCGGCTGAGGCGGAACGACGGCGGCGGTCTTCACCGCAGGCGGTATGATCGTGGGCTGGGTGGTGTCGAGCACGACACGCTCGGGCAGGTGGCGGTCGGAGCGAATCCGGATCAGCGGCTGATCATTGCCTACCGTGGCGGTGGCCTGCACAACCGGTTGCGATGGCAGAACAAAGTCAGCTGCGAATAGCAGTGCGAGTAGAGCCCCACCGACAAACATGAAATACCGAAAGATGGGCATTGGCCGCGCTCCGCCCCCCGCATCCCCGCGTGGGCTCTCCGCCTCAACAGGCGATCTCTCAATTGGTTCCTGGCCCAGCCGTTCGGTTCAAATGGCGACGTGAGGTTTTTTGGCCAAGGGTCGCGCAAGGTAACTTTTCCGCTACCGGAACATGTCGCCTTCACGCGCGGCGCGCCGCAACCAGCGAGCATTTTGCCTGATCGGCATTAACGTTGACGAAGCCGACGGGAATCCGCGCAAAGGTCTTGCGGCTCCTCATGCTGACCGGATCTGCCAGCACGCGACTGCGATCGGTGAGATGGCTGCCGTCACGCCGCGCAAAGGCGCAGACGATCTCGACATCCTTTACGGCATAGTCATTGTCGTTTCGCAGCGTGAACGTCACCAGGGCTTTTGATCCGAGGCCGCCGCGGCGCCAGGTCTGCGATGAAATGCGCAAGCGAGCGAGCTCCGCCATCGCCGGCACTTCCGCCTCGGGAGCCGAAGGTACCGTTACCGCCGCATCATCAGGAGGAGCCGTCCCGGCGGCAGCCACCTCCGACTTCACCGGCTCGGTACTGTTGCCTTTGGACAGCGGCAGCAGCATCCACACACCGCATCCGAGGATGATGGCTGCCAGCAGCCACAGCAGACTTCGGCCAAACGAGACGCTCGCGATCGTCACGGCCCGCGCCAGTCGCTCGCCGCTTGTTCCGGCGAAACGCCCCAACCTGGTCCGGTCAAGCCGCGCGTTCATGACATCCCGATAGCGGCCGAAGCACGTCGGACGACGGATTCGGCTACAAGCTCATTTCAATCCGGAAGACGACCTAAGGTTCCGCGCGGTTGCGAATCGGCAAGGACGGTGGCGGTTGCCGGTTACGGCCGCTAACATGCGCTGCAACATCAAAGCCCTCGCGGGAGAACATGAAATGCCAATCGCCGTCACTTGGGATCACGTCCATCTGCGCAGCCCCGATCCGGAGGCCACGGCGGGCTGGCTGCGGGACATCCTCGGCGGCGAGGTCGTGCGCGCGCCGGGACGGATCGACGTGAATCTCGGTGGCGCCAGGATCTTCATCGCGCCGCTCGAGGGCGACAACACCGTCAACCCGCCGCCCCCGCACCCGCACCAAGGCCTCGACCATTTCGGCCTGACGGTGAAGGACATCGACGCCGTCGCGGCCGAGATCAAGGCCAAGGGTGTCACCTTCACGCGCGAGCCGACCACGATCCGGCCCGGCGTGCGCATCTGCTTCATTCGCGGCCCCGAAGGCATCTCGATCGAGCTGCTCGAGCGAGACAAGAAATATACCTGACGCGGCGCTTGCCGCGCCGTACATCGGGCCACCGGGCAAGGTACCGCCCGGTGCGGCTCAAGTCATGCTACCGGGCATAAAGCAGCGGATCGTGACGCCCATATAGCCGTAGATCGGCCAGACCATTGTGCGCCCGACACGGTTCGGCTCCGCGATCACGGCTTCCTCGGGCACATCGACCCAGACCAGTTCCTGCTGCTGGCCGTCGATCGCGTAGCCGTAGCGTGGCACACGGACGCGATAATGCCCGTCTTTGCTGTCCCAGTCGCTATCCGAGAGCGCCGAGCCGTCGGCATCGGAGCAGCACGGCCCCTTGCCGCTGCGCAGGCCGTCAAACCAGGCTTTCAAATCGGGATTGGTGTTGGCGAACTGGCCGCGGTCGCGCGCATGTCCGAACGGGGCTGCAAGCGCCATCAACGCCAGGACGCAAGCGAAGCTTGCGACGCCTCGCCAGCGTGTCGAGCTGGCGCCGTAGCATGTCTTGGAACGCGCACTGTACAGACGCGACTCATCGCCGCCGGATTTGATCCAGTTCCTCATCGTCTTGCTCCAGCACCCCGCGGCCAGTGCAACAAATGGCTATGCATTTCACGGGCCAAGTCCGATTCGCAGCGACCGGCCCCGTCTCGTCATCAGGCCGTCATGAGGCGCCACACGCAAGCCGGGACAATTACGGCTCGCGGCGGCAGGCACTTGCGGCTGGCCGCCAAACTGCCGCGTTGCGCGAGCGGATGCGCTTTGGCATAAAAGCAGGACCGGTCTACGCCATTGGGCGATGGCGGCCGGCCGACGGGACGTTATGAAGAACGGCCTCTATTCGATTCATGTGACCCTGCTCGATGGTCGAGTCGGCAAGGGCAGCGGTGTCATTCTTTTCCGCGACGGCAAGATCCTTGGCGGCGATGCCTATCTCTATTACACCGGCAGCTACGTGGTGAAGGACAGCACGAACTTCAAAGGCGAGGTGCTGGTGCAACGGCACACCTCGCCACGGGGCGATGACAATCCGCTGTTCGGCGGCCCTGCCCCGGTTGGCATCGGCGTCAGCGGCACCTACACGGACACGCGCGCGGAGATGATCGGCACGGCGCTGGTCGGCAAGGCCAGCCTGATCTTCGGCGCCACCCTGCACAAGCTCGCTGACGTCGATTAGATGCGCGGCCGAAACATGGCCCCTGACATCCTGAGCAAGAGGTTGCAGGCGGTGAAGATGCCTGGAGCGTGGACATATGGTCCGTTGGCTCGCGGCTCGGCGATCGAGCTGGGCCGTCTCACTGCGGCCTCGGCAACCGTGCTTGCGTGTCACATTCACCCGGACGTTCAAATCGCCACCGTCACGGAAGGATGGCGGACGTACACGAGCGTGTTCGGCGAGTTCCGCGCTGTCGCCGGCGACATCGTCGTGATTCCGAAGGGCGTACCACATGCCTCGCGCGGCGGCGCCGGCTCCATCATCACCCATCTCTATGTACCGAGCGATCATGCAGCCGTGAGAGAGATCTCGAGGCCGCTCCGCATCCGCCACTCGCGGGCAATCCTGCCCGACGAGGTACTCGATGCGATCGGCTCGCACGGTCCGTGGCCGCGAGATCCCGTGCGGCCGGAGCGAGGTGCCGCGCTGGTGGAACTGGTTTCGGGTGACGATCTCGACATCCGCAGAATGGCGGCACGGGAGGGCCGATCCACCGACGGCTTCATTCGGCTGTTCAAGCGAGAGGTTGGCATGACGCCAGCCGCCTATCGTCTCGCGCGGCGACTGGCGTCGGCGCGCTCGCAGCTGAAGTGCGGCGATGCGGTTGCCGACGTCGCCTATGCCGGTCTGTTCTCCGACCAGAGCCACCTTGGTCGTCTGTTTCGGCGCGCTTATGGCGCAACGCCGGCCGCCTATCGGTCGGCGTTCGCAGACTGAAGCCGTCGATTTCGTTCCAGACGTGAATTGACCCGGGCGCTACGCTGGCAGCATCTCTCCATGCCATTGCGAGCCGCGCATGAATCTTCTCGCACCTCTCCTGGTCCTGTCTGCGGGCCTGAGCCTCGCCTTTCAGCAGGTGCTGAACGCCAGCCTGGGCAGCGCCATGCAATCCGCGAAATGGGCGGCGTTCGTGAGCTATCTTGGCGGAACGATCGCGCTGCTGCTGGCTCTCGTCGTCGCGCGGGAGCCGATGCCGACGGCCGCCCTCGCCGGGCGAGCTCCCTGGATCGCCTGGACCGGAGGAGGCTTCGGTGCGATCTTCATCGCGACCAGCATCTTGATGGTGCCACGTCTCGGCGTGGCGACCGTGCTCACGCTGGTCGTTGTGGGCCAGTTGGTCGGTTCGTTGGCGCTCGACCAGGCCGGCATGTTCGGCCTACCGCAGCATCCGATCACGCTGACGCGCGCGTTGGGGGTCCTGTGTCTCGTCCTGGGCGCGGCTCTTGTTCGTGGGTGACGACACCAATAGGCATCCACGCGTTCGAGTCACCGATCACTCCGCCGCCTGCTCCAACGGCGCCGTGCGCGGCAGGATGATCTGGATGCGCGTGCCTTTGCCCGGTTCGGAATCGAGATCGAGCCGTCCACCGAGCCGGTTGGTGACGATGCTGTAGACGATGTGCAGCCCGAGGCCGGTGCCGCCCTGGTCGCGCCGGGTCGTGAAGAACGGATCGAAGGCGCGGCGGCGGACGTCGAGCGACATGCCGCAGCCATTGTCGGAGAAGATGATCTCGACATTGTCCTTGCCGGACTCGCGCACCTGAATCTCGATGGTCCCCGGCCGGCCGTCCGGGAAGGCATGCGCCACCGAATTGAGAAACAGATTGGTCAGCACCTGGCCGTACGGACCCGGATAGCTGTTCATGGTGAGATCGGGCTGGCACTCGACGTTGAGCGTCAGGTTGTGCTTGCGCAGGCCCGGCCGCAGGCTCATCACCACCTGCTCGGTGAGGTCGCCAAGATCGAAGGTGCGCTGGTCCGAATAGTTGCGATCCGCGGCAACCTGCTTGAACGACTGGATCAGCTCGGCGGCGCGGTTGAGATTGGACACGAGCTGCGAGGATGCGTCGCGGCTGGTGCTGAGGAAGTCGTTGAGCGTGGAGCGGCGGAGCTCGCCGCGCTCGACCTCGGCGGTGAATATCGCGGTCTTGCGCTCCAGCGCGGAAGCGACCGTGAGGCTGATGCCGACGGGGTTGTTGACCTCGTGGGCGACGCCGGCAACCAGGCGTCCGAGCGCGGCGAGCTTCTCGGCCTCGATCAGCGAGGCCTGCGTCTCGCGCAGATTGCGCAGCGCCGTCTCGGCGGCTTCCTTGGCCTTGCGCATCTCCTGCTCGCCGCGCTTGCGCTCGCCGATGTCGAGCGCGACGGTGACGATCCGCTCGATCTCGCCGTCGGCATCGAGCAGCGGCAGCTTGTTGACCAGCCATTGCCGCATGTTGCCGGAGGCGTCCTTGTATTCCTCCTCGTAAAAGCCGAGCCCCTTGCGGAGGCTGAGCACTCGCTTGTCGTTCTCGTCGGTCTTTGCCGCGCCATAGCGCGACATCAGGTCGGCCGTGGTTCGGCCGAGTGCGTCAGCGGGTTCGATGCCAAAGATGCCCGCCATGTAGCGGTTCATCAGCACATAGCGCAGGTTACGATCCTTGACGTTGATCACCGCCGGCACGGTGTCGATGACCTGCTGGAGCAGGCGCCGGCCTTCGGCGATGGCGTCTTCCGCCCGCTTCTGGTCGGTGATGTCGCGCAGCGTGCCCTCGTAGCGGACGATGTTACCCGCTTCGTCCCGCACGCCGGTGGCGCTGTCGGAGAGCCACAGGATGTTGCCGCTGCGCTGGCGCACCTGATACTCGAACTCGCGGACCATGCCGTCGCGGGCCATCAACCGCTGGTATTCGGCGCGCGCCTCCGGATGGACGTAGATGGTGTGCGCGATGTCGCTGATGCTGTCGATCAGCTGCTGCGGGCTGTCGTAGCCCATCATCCGCGCCAGCGCCGGATTGGCATTGAGGAGATCGCCGGCCGGCGTCGTCACGTAGATGCCGTCGATCGAGCCCTCGAACAGCTTCCGGTAGCTCTCTTCGGCAAGGCGCTGCTCTGTGAGCGCGCGCACCGCCGCCTCGCGCGCCGTGTCCGCCTCCTCCAGCGCGCGGCGGAACACTTCGGCTGCACGCGCGATGTCGCCGATCTCGTTGTCGACATCCGCCGACGGGATCAAGGTGTCCTTCTGGCCCGCCGCAAGCGCGCGGATGGAGCGCGCGATCTGGGCGAGCGGGCGGACCGTCCGGCGCACCACGAACAGCGCAGCGCCGATACCGATCAGGACGCCGATGGTGCCGAGCACGATGCTCTGCCATCGCGCTTCCGTCAGGGTCCGGGCGAAGTCGCGCGACAGCACGTGGCCCCGCCGGGCACTGACTTCGCGCAGCAATTCGGTGACGCGGCCGATCAGCCGGCCCTCGGTTCCCAGCACCTCGCGGTCGATGTCGGCGATCTGCCGCTCGCGGACAGCCACGGCGATGATCGCCTCGGCGTAATCATTCACCGCCGCCTTCAGCTTGGCATCGCCGATGTTCAGGGCCCGCATGGTCTGCGCGGCCTGCTCGGCCGCGGACGGGTTGCGTGCGAGCAGCCCGAGCGCGATGCGGCTCTGCGCCTCCGATAGGCGCGAGGCCAGCTCGCGGTCGGCGGTGCCGGACACCGCCGCATCGAACTGGTCGCGCAACGGCGGCAAGCCCGCGAGCAGCTGGGCGCGGCGGTCGATCAGCGTCGAGATCCGCTCGAGGCCGTTGCGATAGGTCGCAAGCCGCTCGGTCACCCCGTCGATCATGTCCTGCTGCTCGGGCGCGAGCTCGATGCGGGTCTTCTTCAGGACGTCGCTCAGGGTCGCAGCCGCCTCGCCCACCTGCTTGAACTGGATGCCGGCGCCGGGATCGGTGACAAAGTCGCGCGCGGCGAGGCGCAATTCGTTCATGCGGCGGTCGATGTCCTCGGCAAGGTCGCCGACGCTCTGCAGCCGCTGCAGCTCGGCGAAGGTCGTGTCGATGTGCCGGATCGCGATCACGCTCGCGGTCGAGGTGACGATGATCACCGCCAGCACCAACAGGAAGCTGCCGAAGGTGAGCTGGCCGATGGAGAGCGAAAAGGCTCGCTTTTTCTCAAGAGTCGGCGTCAATTCGGCGGACATTGGCGATGAGAGGACCGGGCTATCGGGGGCCCAATATACGACGTATTGCCGCCCGGGGGGAACATGCCTCCGAACGCCCATTATCCTTAATATGGTGGTCCTGTAGCCTCCTTTCTCCAATCTATGACGGCTTAAGGCGCGCCGGCTGCCGGGCCGGGATCGTCATGGCGGCGACGCCGAGGACGACGCAGGCAAGCCCGATCCAGGCGGTCCGGCTGAGGCTCTCGCCAAGGAAGGCGACGCTGATGGCCACGCCAATGGGCACGCGGAGATAGGCCTGCGCCGTGGTGCCGACCGAACCCAGAGTCTGGATCAGGCGGAAGTAGATCGCAAACGCCGCGGCGGTCGAGAACACGGCGAGCGCGAGCAACGCCAGCACGGAGCTCAGCGACGGCGACAGCGTCCAGGGCTGCTCGACCACGAGCGAGGCCGGGATCAGGGCCGCCGCCCCCGCCAGCAGCGAGCCGGCGGCCGGGGCCATGGGATCGAGGCCCTTGAAGCTGCGGCCGAAGATCGCGGCGCAGGCATAGCATAGGGTGGCGGCAACGATGGCCGCCTCCGCGGGGAGGCCGCGACCGATGCCATCGAAGGCGTCGGTTCCGACAATGAGGCAGATGCCGGCCATGCCGGCGACCACACCGAAAAGTTTCCTGGGGGACGTTGCTTCGTGGCGGGTGACGATTGCCGTGAGCAGGAAGGTGAAAATCGGGCCGGCCGAGTTGAGGATGGTGGCGAGCGCGGCATCGACATGACGCTCGCCCCAGGCGATCAAGATCCAGGGAATGACGCTGTTGAGCACGGCCTGGAAGGCGAAGCGCTGCCACGTCGCGGCGTCTCTGGGCATCCTGATGCCGCGCGCCCGCATCACGACGAGCAGTAGCAGGCCCGCGATGGCGGTGCGTGCAGCGATCAGCGTGATCGGGGGAATGGTGGCGACGCCGAGCTTGATGAAGGTGTAGGAGCCGCCCCACAGCGTCGCGAGCGCGACCAGCAGCGCCAGCTCGACGGCGAGATTGGTGTCCTGCCTGACGTCCATGACCGTTCCGTCCTCTCCACGATTGACGGAATCTAGCGCGACCGCGGGCCCCAATACTTCGTCCGGCGTCGAAGTGTACTAGCCCACGGCTCCCACCTCGAAGACCTCGCCGTCATAGCCGGCCTCGCGGGGAATGCGGAGCTGGCGGCCCGTTTCGGTCTTGGTCATGACCGGCATCACGGTGACAATCGACAGGCTGCGGGCGTGCTCCAGTGCGGCACTCACGCTGTTCTGCTTGGCGAGCCTGATGAGGTTGCGCGTGGTGGGGAACGGCAGCTTGAAACGGCCGCTCTCGCCGCCCTCCACCGCTTCGCGCGGCGAGACCCAGATCGAATCCGTCGATTCCCGGCCATCATGGGCGCCGAGCTGGTCGGGCGGCGCGGCGGCAAGGAAGAACCAGGTGTCGAACCGTTTCGGCATGCCCTCCGGCGTGATCCAGTGCGCGTAGGGCACCAAGGTGTCGAGCGCGAGCTGGAGGTTGTTGTCGGCCAGGATGTCCAGGAAGCTGACCTTGTGCTCGTTGAGCGCAACGCGATGCTTGTCGGCGATCTCGCCGGCACGCCTGGCGTCGACCGGCGCACCCGTCTCCTTTGAGCGAGCCAGCAGGATGCCGCTCTCCTCGAACGTCTCGCGGATCGCGGCGATACGGAAACCGCGATCCGCTGCGCTGAGGCCCTCGCCGCCCGAATACAGGTCGGTGCGGGCAACGATTTCCTTGTCGCCGGCATCGACGCTGCCGCCAGGAAACACCAGCGCGCCCGAATTGAACTCGATCTGATGATGGCGAACCATCATGAAGACCTCCAGCTCCTTCCCGCCGTCACGCAGCAGGAGGATCGTCGAGGCCGGGCGTGATGCTGATGTTTCGGCCATTCAACTAGCCCGCGGCGCTGGATTGCGGGCCGAGATTGGCGCGCTTGTCGAAACGGGCGACCCGCGACAAGAGATAATCGACCTCGGCCTTCGCCGTCGCCGTCATCACTGCGCCCGGCTTGCGCTGCGCGCTGGAGGCGATGACGCCGCGCTTCTGCAGCACGTATTTGCGCACGGTCAGGCCGACGCCGGGCTGCTGCTCGTAGCGGATCAGCGGCAGATGCGCGTCGAACAGGTCATGCGCGGCATCGCGCTTGCCGGCCTTGGAGAGGTTCACGACGTCGATCAGGAGCTCGGGGAAGGCGTAACCGGTCATGGCACCGTCTGCGCCGCGCTCCATCTCGAAGTCGAGGAACGTGCCGCCATTGCCGCACAGGATCGAAAGCGGACGCAGCGAGCCGTCCTTCTGGAAGCCACGCAGGGTCGAGATCTTCTCCAGGCCCGGCCAGTCCTCGTGCTTGAGCATCACGCAGTTCGGATTGTCCATGACGATCTTGCGGATCACGGACGGGGTGAACACCACCTGCAAGGTCAGCGGATAGTCCTGCAGCACCCAGGGCACGTCCGGACCGATCGCTTCGGCCGCCTGCTTGAAATAGCCGATGATCTGGTCGTCGGTCCGCAAGGATGGCGGCGGCGCGATCATGACGCCGGCCGCACCCGCATCCATCGAGGCCCTCGCCAGCGAGCGCATGGTGGCAAAGCCCGGGGCGGAGACGCCGACGATCACCTGCATCTTCTTGGCGCGCTTGACGTAGCGCACCGCCACCTGCTCGGCTTCAGTGGCATCGAGCTTCGGGGCTTCGCCGAGAATGCCCAGCACCGTGACGCCGTCGCAGCCGACCTCCTCGTAGAAATCGGTCAGGCGGTCGATCGAGCGCTCGTCGATCCGGCCGTCGTCGTGGAACGGCGTCGGCGCGATTGCGAAAGTGCCCTTGGCGTCGGCGGTGAGTTTCATGAGTCCAATATCCTCTTGTTCGTCATTCCGGGGCGATGCGCAGCATCGAACCCGGAATCTCGAGGTTCCGGGTTCACGCTAGGCGGTGCCCCGGAACGACAGTAAATCAGAACCGCCGCGCCCCCATCTTGATCTGCTCCTCGGAGAAGAAGATCTCCTTGGCGTGATCGACGATGTCCTGGGCCTTCCAGCCCGAATGCGGCGGTTTCCAGCCTTCCATTTCCATCATCCGCATCTCGCGCACGCCGCGGGGCCCGGACACGCCCAGCACCTTGCCGGTCTGGTCGCCCGACAAGTCGCTGACCATGTATAGCACGGCCGGCGCGATGCCGTCCGGCCCCAGCGCCGCGCCGGGGTTCTCCTTGTAGCGGGGCAGGTCTGCGGTCATGCGGGTCAGGGCGCCCGGGGCGAGCGTCCAGATCCGGATGTTGTACTTCCGGCCCTCGATCGCGAGCACGTTGGACAGGCCCCAGATGCCGCCCTTGGCCGCGCCGTAATTGGTCTGGCCGAAATTGCCGATCAGCCCCGATGTCGAGGAGGTGTTGACGATGACGCCGCCGCCGTTTTCCCGCATCCAGCGAAACACCGGCATGGTGCAACAAAAAGTGCCCTTCAAATGGACCTTGATGACCTTGTCCCAGTCGGCCTCGCTGGCCTTGTGAAAGGTCTGGTCGCGCAGGATGCCGGCATTGTTGACCAGGATGTCGGCGCGACCGAAGTGCTTGATGGCGTCGTCGAACACCGACTGGCCGCCCTCCATGGTGGAGATGTCGGCGCCGTTGGCGACCGCCTTGCCGCCCTCGGCCTTGATGGCGTCGACCACCTGCTGGGCCATGGACTTGTCGGCACCTGAGCCGTCGCGAGGTCCGCCGAGATCATTGACGACGACCGCGGCCCCTTCCCGCGCGAACAGCTTCGCATAGGCCTCACCGAGCCCCCCGCCCGCGCCGGTGATCAGCGCAACCTTGCCATCGAGTAGTCCCATGGTGGCTCCTCCCTGTTTTTGTTTCTTTGCTAACCTCTCCCCGCCTGCGGGGAGAGGTCGGATCGCTCTTGCGATCCGGGTGAGGGGGTACAGGTCTCAATACCGTCCCGACTCGTGGTGAGAGCCCCTCACCCCACCCTCTCCCCGCAAGAGCGGGACGAGGGAGACGACGGCCCGTGCCTGCCTAACCCAGCACCGTCTTGCCGTTCTTGATCACCGTCACGCCGCGCGACTTCACCTTGGCTTCGAACGAGATCACGTGGCCGTCCTTCCAGAGGTCCATGGTCACGGTCTCGCCGGGATAGACCGGCGAGGAGAACCGCGCGACGTGCTGGCGGAATGCGCTCGCGTCGTAGTCGGCATAAGTCTGCAGCACGCCGCGGCAAGTGATGCCGTAGGTGCACATGCCGTGCAGGATCGGACGCGGGAAGCCGGCTTTCTTGGCGAACTCGGGATCAGAGTGCAGCGGGTTGCGGTCGCCGCAGAGGCGATAGACCAGCGCTTGATCGGGACGCGTCGTGATGTCGATGGTCTTGTCGGGCCCGCGCGATGGGATCTTGTGCGGATCGGGCTGCGTCAGGCTCGGCCCGCCAAAGCCGCCGTCGCCGCGGGCGAAGCGTGAGGCGACCAGCGTTGCCAGCTTCTCGCCCTTCTCATTCTTCAGCACGGTCTGGTGCACGATGACGACGCCCTTGTCCTTGCCCTTGTCGTAGACTTCGAGCACGGAGGAGTCGGCGGTGATGTTCGCGGCCACCGGCAGCGGCTGGTGAAAGGTAATATCGCGCTCGCCGTCGACTACCATGACGCGGTTGAGATTCATCTCGCCGGGACCGGCCCCCCACGCCGCGACAGAGGCGAAGGTCGGCACCACCTTGAGCGGCCGCGGCGTGAACGTGCCCTCGTTGACGAAGGCGAGCTCCTTCTCGTCCATGGGGTCGGCGCCGAGGCCGATGCCGTAAGCGTAGAGCATGACCTCGCGGTCGGTGTAGGCATATTTCTGGCCGAGGTTCTTGAGGCCTTTGAGCTCTTCGTATCTGGCGGACATTTTTTCTGGTTTCCTCTCCGGCATTTGTCTCAGCGAGCGCCGGCGCTCGTCAATTTGCCCTCTCCCCTTGTGGGAGAGGGCTACTCCGCCGGAGCAACAAACTCGTTTGGGTGAGGGGTTGGCTGCTCGATGACACTTCTCGTGTCGAGAGAGACCCCTCACCCGGCAGCCTTCGGCTGCCACCCTCTCCCACAAGAGGAGAGGGTTACATCTTGCTTCGCGTCAAGCCGGCGTGAAAAACGGCAGCGGCGCGCCATCCGTCGGCTTGAACACCACCTTCACCTTCTGGCCGATCTTGAGCGTCGCAAGATCGCAGTCGACGAAGTTGGTCTGCACCGACGGTCCCTCCTTGAGCGTGACGTAGCCGATGGCGTAAGGGCCGGTCGGTGATTTCCGCATCAGGCTGTAGGTGTAGATCGTGCCCTCGCCCGACGCTTCCTCCCACACCGTCTTGTCGGAGTAGCAGAACGGGCAGATCGAGCGCGGGAAGTAATGCGCTTCCCCGCAGGCGGTGCAGCGCTTGATCATGAACTTGCCCTGCTTCGCCGCGTCCCAGAACGCTGAGGTCTCGGGGTTCGTGATGGGGGCCGGGTATTTCTTTGCTTCACTCATCACACGCGCTCCAGGATAGCCGTCGAGGCGGCGTGGCGGACGCCGAGGAGGCCGCCGGTGCCGTGGGCGATGGCGAGATCGCAATTCTTGACCTGCACCTTCGGATGCGCCTCGCCGCGCAGCTGGCGCACGGCTTCGAGGATCTTGGTCATGCCGCCGCGGTTGACGGGATGGTTGCTGCAGAGGCCGCCGCCGTCGGTGTTGAACGGCAGGTTGCCGACGCCCGAGATCAAATTGCCGTCGGCGACGAACTTGCCGCCCTCGCCCTTCTTGCAGAAGCCGAGGTCTTCCAGCTGCATCAGCACCGTGATGGTGAAGCTGTCATAGATCGAGGCGTATTTGATGTCCTTCGGCGTGATGCCGGCTTCCTCGAACGCGCGCGGGCCCGACCACACGCCGGCGGAGTAAGTGAGGTCGAGATCCTTGCCGCCGCGCGGGCCCTTCATGGCTTCGCCATGGCCGATCAGGCGCACTAGAGGCTTCTTCAGGCTCTTGGCAATTTCGGGCGTCGTCACGATCATCGCACCGCCGCCGTCGGAGACGACGCAGCAATCCATGCGATGCAGGGGATCGGAGATCATCGGCGAGTTCAGGACGTCCTCGACGGTCACGACATCCTTGAGCATCGCATGCGGATTGTACTGCGCATGATGCGAGGCCGCGACCTTGATCCAGGCGAGCTGCTCGCTCGTGGTGCCATAGTCGTGCATGTGGCGCATGGCACACATGCCATAGGCATTGTGCGTGGTCGCGCCGTAGGCAGATTCAAAATCGACCTCCGCGCCGGCCGCACGCGGCGGCATCACGCCGGTGCGCGGCTTGCCGGCTAGCGTGATCAGCGCGATCGAGCACTTGCCCGCGGCGATCGCTTCGGCGGCATGGCCGAGATGGATGATGTAGGAACAGCCGCCGGTCTCGGTGGAATCGACGTGACGGAGCTTCTTGGTGTTGAGGCCGAGATAATCGACCATCGGCCAGGCACCACCCGGGGCATCGCCCGCGCAGAAATAGCCGTCGACGTCGTCCTTGCTGATCCCGGCATCCTCGATCGCGCCCTTGGCGACCTCGGCATGGAGCTGGGCGGTGGATTTGTCCGGCGCATGCCGGGTCGGGTGTTCGTAGATCCCGGCAATGTAGGCCTTGCCCTTGATGGTCAAACTTCAGGTCTCCGCTCGCGTTTCTTATTGCCCCGTTTTTCTGAACCGCACCGGGCGGATTGGCAAGCGCGGAAATATTCCGCCCTGCGAGAGGGCGGCGGGTGGCGCAAGGGGTCCGCATCCAAAATCGGGCCGAGGATAGGACGCGACGCTGCCTGCCGCGTCGTCGTTGCGAGGAGCCCTTGCGACGAAGCAATCCAGAATCCCACCGCGGAGAGATTCTGGATTGCTTCGCGGAGCCTGTCATCGGGCCGCGCTTCGCGGACCCGTTGGCTCGCAATGACGGAGTTCGGGTCGCTTACAGCGCTCCTTCAACTCAAAACGCGTTCGCAGACACAGTCCCGCATCCTCGCGGCGCATCTCGCCCGAGTTTTGCTCCCGTCTTGCTCCCTCGGAAACAGAGGGCGCAGGGAAGACCGGGTGCCGGCTGGGCACCCACGGTCCGCTGTGCGCGAATTGCGCGAAGAACAGATGCACAGCGGCATACAGGTGGAGCCAAACATCCGGCCTTCCCTGCGCAGTGGCTTTACGGCTTATGTCGCGCTCTCCTCGGGGAGCGATGCACTATTGCCCCCGTCGCCTTGCGAGAGACCCGCAAGACTTGACGCACAGACCCCGGGCGTCAGGACCACACGATTTTGCCGTACGCGAGACTGCGTCCGTCGTGCACGAGACAATCGCTCGCGCGACGCCGCCCGCGTCCACCGCCGCTCACCCCGCGTTTCGTGACGATCGCGATACGCCCCTCTGAGAGGGATGAGGTGGGGAAGCGATACGACAATTCCGAATTTCGGTAAAGCGGAATGTTTTTACGCCGGTAGATTGACCCATGGCGTGGGTGTTTTGCCCGACTGGCAGCACAACGGGTGGTGCCGTACGGTGGGCAAAGGCGCACCGCGCCGTGCCCACCATCTCTCCGAGATCATTCCCGAAGACGTGGGCACGCTTCGCTTTGCCCACCCCGCGAGACTGCCCTACTCCGCCGCGATCTGCCTTGGCGCGGGCGGCGGATTGGCAAGATCCGCGGCGAGCTGGGCATAACGCACTTTGGCGTCCTGAACCGCCTTCTCCTTCACCGGGCCGTAGCCGCGGATGCGGTCGGGCAGTGACAGGAGTTCGACCGCGGTATCGATCGTGACCGGCGACAGCAGGCCGAGCACGGTCGAGACGTCCTTCTCGTAGCCGGCGATCAGGTCGCGCTCGAGCTTGCGGTCGGCGCTGCGCCCAAAGATGTCGAACGGGGTGCCGCGCAGGAATTTGAACTTGGACAGCACGCGGAAGGCCTTCAACATCCACGGTCCGAAGGCACGCTTCTTTGGGCGGCCCAGGGCGTCGACACCGCTCGCCAAGATCGGCGGGGCCAGATTGAAGTTGAACGTGAAGTCGCCTTCGAACTGATCGCGGAGCTGCTGCTCGAAGGCTCCATCGGTATAGAGGCGCGCGACTTCGTACTCGTCCTTGTAGGCGAGCAGCTTGGCGTAGTTGATCGCGACGGCGCGCGGCAGCGCATCGCCATAGCCGCCCTTCGCCGCGGCATCGCGCACCTGGTCGACCAGCTTGCGATAGCGCTTGGCCAGGCGACCGTTCTGATAGGCGGTCAGATGCTTGGCGCGATGCTCGATGACCTCGTCGAGGCTCATCGCGTCGAGAGTCTTCGGCGCAATCACCTCGTCCGTTCCCTTCAGCATGTCGGCAAGACGCTTGGGATCCGCGACCGCGAGACGGCCGAGCCGGAAGGCTTCCTTGTTCATCTTGATCGAGACGCCGTTGACCTCGATCGCCTGCTCGATCGCTTCTGCGGAGAGCGGCAACAGGCCCTTCTGATAGGCATAACCCATCATCATCATGTTGGTGGCGATGGCATCGCCGAGCAGTTGCTCGGCGGGCTTGGTGAAATCGAAGAACACGGAGTCCTTGTGCAGCGCGGTTTCCAACAGCCCGTTCAGCTTGCGGGTCTGGAAGTTGAAATCGCGGTTGAGGATGAAGTCGGCGGTGGGAATGACGTGGCTGTTGATGATGCCCCGGGTGCGGCTGGTATCACAAAGGGTGATCGTGTCCTTGGCGACGGCGACCACCTCGTCGGCGGCTAGCACGAGATCGGCCGTGCCGGTGACGATGCGCGAGCAGGTCACTTCGGCCGGATGATCCGACAGGCGGACATGGCTGAGCACCGCCCCGCCCTTCTGCGCAAGGCCCGACATGTCGAGGATCATCGAGGCCTTGCCCTCGATATGGGCAGCCATGCCGAGCAGCGCGCCGATGGTCAGAACGCCGGTGCCGCCGACACCGCCGACCGCGATGTTATAGGGCTTGTCGAGCGTCGGACGCGACGCCGGCTCGGGCAATTCGCCGATGTCGGCAAGCTCGCTAGGCGCGCGGTGGCGCGGCTTGCCGCCGTCGACCGTGACGAAGGACGGGCAGAAGCCTTTCAGGCAGGAATAGTCCTTGTTGCAGGAGGACTGGTTGATGGCGCGCTTGCGGCCGAACTCGGTCTCCAGCGGCTCGACCGAGATGCAGTTCGACTGCACCGAGCAGTCGCCGCAGCCTTCGCAGACCGCCGGGTTGATCATGACGCGGCGCGCCGGATCCTCCATCAGGCCGCGCTTGCGGCGGCGGCGCTTCTCGGCCGCGCAGGTCTGCACGAACACGATCGCGGAGGTGCCCTTGAACTCGCGGCACATCTTCATGACGTTCTGAAGCTCGTCGCGATGGTACTTCTTCACGCCGGGCGCAATGGTGTCGGCCGGATAGGCGTCGGGCGCTTCCGAAACCAGATAGATCTCGCGAATGCCTTCAGCATGGAGCTGAAAGGTGATCTGCTGCGGCGAGAGATCGCCATCGTGGCGCTGGCCGCCGGTCATGGCCACCGCGTCGTTGTAGAGGATCTTGTAGGTGATGTTGGCCTTGGACGCGACCGCCTGGCGGATGGCGAGAATGCCGGAGTGGAAGTAAGTGCCGTCGCCGAGATTGGCGAAGATGTGGTTCTCGTTGGTGAAGGGCGCGATGCCGACCCAGGGTACGCCCTCGCCGCCCATATGCGTAAACGTCTCGGTCGAGCGGTCCATCCACAGCGCCATGAAGTGGCAGCCGATACCGGCAAGCGCGCGGCTGCCCTCGGGGACCTTCGTCGAAGTGTTGTGGGGGCAGCCGGAGCAGAAATAAGGGGTTCGGGAGACAGGGGCGACCGCCTGCATCTGGGTCGCCTGGCGGCCGTTGAACCAGTCGGCCTTGGCGCGGAGCATCTGCGCGATCTCAGGGTTGAGATCAAGTCGAAGCAGCCGCTCGGTCAGCGAGGTCGCCAGCGAGGCGACGCTGAGCTCGGCGGCGAAGGTCAGGAAGCGCTTGTCGTGCTCGTCCATCTTGCCGACGATGCGCGGACGGACATCGTCGCGCCAGTTGAACAAGACCTGCTTGACCTGGTTCTCGACGATCTCGCGGCGCTCCTCGACGATGAAGATCTCTTCGAGGCCGACGGCGAATTGATGCACGCCTTCCGGCTCCAGCGGCCAGGGCATGCCGATCTTGTAGAGGCGCAGGCCGATCTTTGCGGCGACCTCCTCCGTAATGCCGAGCTCGCGCAGCGCCTGGCGCACGTCCTCGTAGCTCTTGCCCGAGGCCATGATGCCGAAACGGGCATTCGGCGAATCCATGGTGATGCGGTTGACCTTGTTGGCGCGCGCAAAGGCGATCGCGGCAAAGCCCTTGTAGTCCTGCAGCCGGCGATCCTGCTCGAAGCGGTCGTCGGGCCAGCGCAGATTGAGGCCGCCGGGCGGCAGCTCGAAATCGGTGGGGATGATGAACGGCTTCATCTCGTCGGTGAGATCGATCTCGGCGGTGGTCTCCACCGTCTCCGTGATCACCTTCATGCCGACCCAGCAGCCCGAATAGCGCGACATCGCGATGCCGAGCAGGCCCATCTCGATCATCTCGTGGATGCTCGAAGGATAGAGATACGGCATCAAGGCCGACATGAAGGCATGGTCGGACTGATGCGGGACGGTGGAGGATTTCGCGCCGTGGTCGTCGCCGGCAAGGCACAGCACGCCGCCGTTCTTGGCGGAGCCCGCAGCATTGCCGTGGCGGAACACGTCGCCGCAGCGGTCGACGCCCGGGCCCTTGCCGTACCAGATCCCGACCACGCCGTCGTATTTGGCGCCGGGCGAGAGGTTGAGCTGCTGCGAGCCCCAGACGGCGGTGGCCGCCAGGTCCTCGTTTACGCCGGGCTGGAACTTGATGTTGTACTGCTCGAGGTGCTTGCGGGCGGCGAACAGCTGCTGGTCATAACCGCCGAGCGGCGAGCCGCGATAGCCGGAGATGAAGCCCGCGGTGTTGAGGCCGCTGGCGCGGTCGCGCCGGATCTGGGCCATCGGCAGGCGGACCAGGGCCTGGATGCCCGTGGTGAAGACGTGCCCGGTCTCCTGGGTATATTTTTGATCGAGGCTGATCAGACCCTGGTTGATGCCCATGCTGTCCTCTTTTGCCGCCCTGTTCAGGTCTTGCTGACTTAAGCCGTTGCCTTCCCGTTGTTTTTAGCTAGGGCGCGCCGACCAATTGCGCCACTCTATGTCGGATATTTCACGATCCGCATCACAAATCTGGACCAAAGGGAGACCTAATTAAAAATCGCAATTTCGTGGCCCGAAACACGCCAGGCATTTTCAATTTGTGTCACCATACCCCCGGCACCGCGAAATGAATCGACGCTGCACCTATGCGGGCGACGTCGATTGGTCGCAGGAGAAGCTTTCGATGCGGACGATTCTGACCGGCCTGGCTCTGGCGG
The DNA here is from genome assembly GCF_045571495.1 of Bradyrhizobium centrosematis. Classification (NCBI taxonomy): domain Bacteria; kingdom Pseudomonadati; phylum Pseudomonadota; class Alphaproteobacteria; order Hyphomicrobiales; family Nitrobacteraceae; genus Bradyrhizobium; species Bradyrhizobium centrosematis. The sequence continues at coordinate 3,246,902 of NZ_CP120703.1, read as the reverse complement.
GCGTGGCATTGTGCAGTGCGGTTGCAGGCGCGGCCGAGCCGTCGCCGGAGCTGATCGCCTACGGGAAGACGCTGGTCGAGGCCGGCGACTGCGCGGGCTGCCACACCGCCGATCCCGCGAGGCCGTTCGCGGGTGGCAAGCGCATCGACACCCCGTTCGGTGCGATCTATGCGCCCAACCTCACCCCCGACCGCGACACCGGGATCGGCGCCTGGCTGGATGCCGATTTCACCCGCGCGCTGCGCACCGGCATCGCCCCTGATGGATCGAACTATTACCCGGCCTTTCCCTATCCCTACTTCACGAAGATGACGAAGGACGACACGCTGGCGATCCGCGCCTATCTCGGCACGCTCGCGCCTGTCGTGAGCCGCAACAAGCCGCCGGAGCTGCGCTGGCCATTCGGCTATCGCGGCCTGATGCGGATCTGGAACGCCGTGTATTTCAAGCCAGGCCTGTTCGAGCCGGACCAGAGCAAGAGCGCGGCCTGGAACAGAGGCGGCTATCTCGTCAGCGGGCTCGGCCATTGCGGCGCGTGCCACACGCCGAAGACCTATTTCGGCGCGGACCGGGACACGCAAGCGCTCTCCGGCAACGCGGTCGACGGCTGGTTTGCCCCGCGCCTCGATGGCGCCGCACGCACGGGGTTGCAGTCGTGGAGCGCGGATGACATCGCCGAATATCTGCAAAGCGGCCGCAATGCGAAGAGCCATGCCGGTGGACCGATGGCGCAGGTCATCGTCAACTCGACCTCGAAGATGAGCGATGCCGACGTGCACGCGATTGCGCTGTATCTGAAGAGCCTGCCGCCGGCGCGGCGCGAGACGATCGTGACGCCGCCCGACGAGGCCGAGATGAAGGCGGGCCAGGCGGTCTACGCAAAACTCTGCATCGCGTGCCATGAAGCCGACGGCACGGGCAGCCCGCGCATCTATCCGCCGCTGCCCGGCAACGCGCTGCTGCAATCGATCAATCCGTCCTCCACCTTGCGCATCATCCTCGACGGCGCCCACACCGTGACGACGCCGCGCGCCCCCAACACCGGCGAGATGCCGGGCTATGCCAAGCAGCTGTCCAATGAGGAGATCGCGGCGGTGACGAACTACATCCGCAATTCCTGGGGCAATGCCGGCCTGCTGGTGACACCGGCGCAGGTGGCGAAGGCAAGGAAGGAGGAGTAGCTCACCGCTGCCTCTCCGCAATGACGGCGATAGAGCGGAGCGAAATCACCGCTCCCGCTCCTCGTCTCCCGTGAACACGAATTTCGGCATCTCCCATTTGTAGCGGACCGCGAGCAGGCGGAAGCTGATGCCGAGGGCGAAGGTTAGAATGGTCCAGAGCTCGGCGTTGAGCTGCAGCCCGAAGGCCGTCGCATAGAACAGGCCGGTGACCACCGACACGCTGGCATAGAGCTCGGAGCGGAACAGCAGCGGCACGTCGTTGCAGAGCACGTCGCGCAACACGCCGCCGGCGCAACCGGTCACCATGCCGGAGACGATGACGATCGGCAGCGAGGCGTCCATCTGCCAGGCGACGTCGCAGCCCGTCATGGTGAAGACGACGAGCCCGATGGCGTCGAGCACGATGAAGGCGACCTTCAGCCGGTGCACCAGATGCGCCATCAGGATGGTGACGAAGGCCGCGCCGCCGGCGAGCGCGAGATAGACCGGGTTTTGCACCCAGGCCAGCGGATAATGGCCGAGGAAGAGATCCCGCAACGTGCCGCCGCCGAGCGCGGTGATGCAGCCGAGAAAGCAGACCCCCAACCAGTCCATGCTGCGGCGCCCGGCAGCAAGCGCGGCCGTCATGCCCTGTGCGGCCACCGCAACCAGGGACAGGAAATGCAGCACGCTGTCGGTCGGCGGCAGGCTCCACATCGGGGTTGTTCCTTCGTCAAGGCCAAGGAACTCGCGTCCAGTTCCGGCGTCAACAGGTTCCCAATTCCTGGGGCGGAGCAACATGCGACGAAAGCATTAGGGAGCGCGGAACGGAATCTCGCATCTGAGGGTTGTCTCGGCGTCATAACCGAGGAGATCCAATCGATGGCTGACGACCGTTTTCCCAACGATCCGTACCGCCCGAACCTCGCCGACGATGAGTATCTTCGCGCGGCCCGCCGGGATGCCGATCTGCAAGCCGACCCCGAGCTCGGCGAAGGCCCCGCCTCCAGCGGCAAGGTTGCATTGTTCGCCGTTGCGATCGCACTGGTGCTGGGCGCCGTGTTCTACGGCCTGAACAACAGCAGCACGACCAACCAGGCCAGCAACGCTCCGACCTCGCAGACGGCACAGACGCAGCCCACCAATCCGGCCGCGCCTCCCGGCATGCGCGACGTGACGCCGCGCAACAACACGGGACCCGGCGTGACCACGGGCGCAGCGCCGAGCAAGCCGGCGCCGGATGCCCAGACACCGTCTGACGGCGCGAAGTAACACTTAGCAACAGCGCGTGAGAGCGGCGGGACTGATCCAGTCCCGCCGCTTTTCGTTGTGCTGCTAGCCGAACATCTTGTTGAGCTCGCCACCCGGATAGCCGCTGCCGAGCTCGGTGAATGTGCCCTTCTCCGCCATCTCCTTTGCCGCGCGCATGAAGCCGCCCCAGGCGACGCGGGCCAGCGAGCCGCCGACACTGATGCGGCGCACGCCGAGGTCTTCCGCTTCCTTCAGCGACAGGCCCGAAGCACCGATCAGGAGGTTGAACGGCTTGGGCGCGACGGCCTTCACCACGGCAGTGATGTCCTCGCGGCTCTTGAGGCCCGGCGCATAAAGGCAATCGGCCCCGGCGTCCGCATAAGCGGTGAGCCGGTCGATGACGAGCTTGAGATCGGTGACGCCCCAGAGATAAGCCTCGCAGCGGCCGACCAGCAACGTGCCGCTGTCGCCGATCGCCTTGCGCGAGGCCTTGATGCGCTCGACCGCGAGCGTGCGCTCGTAGATCGGCTTGTCCTTGTCGCCGGTGGAATCCTCGATCGACAGGCCAGCAACGCCGGTGCGCACGCAGCGCTCGACGTTTTCGGCGACCTTGTCCGGCTCGACCGCAAAGCCGCCCTCGAAATCGGCGTTGACGGGAATGTCGACGGCCGAGCTCAATGCTGCCAGATGCTGACAGACGTCCTCAACGGTGACGTGATTGTCGGCCTTGCCGATGGTCCAGGCAAAGCCGGCGCTCGACGAGGCGATCGCCTTGAAACCGAGATGCTGCAGTGCCTTGGCGCTGCCGACGTCGACCGGATTGGGCAGGATGAAGCACCCGCTCTCGTGCATCTTCCTGAAGGTCGCGCGCTTGTCAGCGGTTGTCACATGCATGTTTCTTCTCCCTTGTTGGCCGCGCACACATAGGGGCACCGAGCCGGCAGTGCCAGAGCGGGCCCGACAGCCTAATGCGCGTCGTGCACCGCCCGGCTGTCCTTCGGCGCCTGCTCGCGATCATTCATGCCGTAGTCCCTGACCACACTGGCGATGCGCAGGTGATAATCGGCAAAGATCTGCGCCCTGCCCTTGGCCTGGGTGCGGCGGTGCTCCACCGTGTTGCGCCAGGCAGCAACCGCCGCCTCGTCGCGCCAGAACGACACCGACAGGATCTTGCCCTTCTCGGTCAGGCTTTCGAAGCGCTCGACCGAGATGAAGCCGTCGATGGTTTGCAGGATCGGTTTCAGATCGGCTGCGAGGTCGAAATAATCCTGGCGGTGTTCCGGCTTCGGCCAGACCTCGAAGATCACGGCGATCATAGGCGTCTCCTGCTGCTGCGGTTTGGCCTACAATACCACCTTACGCAGGAAGGTGCGCTCTTCGGCGAGAATGAATTTGTGCTCCTCGGCGAAATGGAAATTGGCCATGGCTTCGGCGTCCTGCCGCAGCCGGGCGCGATAGGCTTCATAGCCGGCGAGGCTCTCGAAGCTGATCAGCCCGAACGCGATGTTGTTGGTGCCCTCATGCGGCATGAAATAGCCGATCAGATCACCACCGCATTTCGGGATGATGGTGAGCCAGCGCTTCGCGTATTCCTCGAACTGCGCCCGCTTGAACGGATCGAGCTGGTAGCGGATGAAGACGGTGACGGACATGATGGGCTCTCCTCTTTTGCGTCATTGCGAGCGCGGCGAAGCAATCCAGGAATTCCGCCGCGAAGGCAGTCTGGATTGCTTCGCTGCGCTCGCAATGACGACCAAGTGAGAGGCTACCCGCTTGCCTGACCTCAATGCTTCGGTTACCATCGAAGCATGAAATCAGGACCCGACATTGCCATGGTCGCCTCGCTGGTCGGCGACCCCGCCCGCGCCAACATGCTCACCGCGCTGATGAACGGCCGCGCGCTGACGGCGAGCGAGCTGGCGCAGGAGGCCGGCATCACGCCCCAGACGGCGAGCTCGCATCTGGCCAAGCTCGAGGCCGGCGGCCTGGTCGAGCCGGAGAAGCAGGGCCGCCATCGCTACTACCGCCTCACCGACGACGACGTCGCCGGCGTGCTCGAGGGCCTTGCGGGTCTCGCTGCGCGGACCGGCCATATGCGGGTGCGCACCGGGCCAAAGGATCCGGCGCTGCGGCGCGCGCGGATCTGCTACGACCATCTCGCCGGCGATCTCGGCGTGCAGATGCTCGATTCCTTACGCGAGCGGAACCTGGTCAGGCAGAAAAAGCAGGACATCGAGCTCACCGCCGAAGGCGAGCGTTTTCTCGCCAAGCATCTGCAGATCTCGCCCGACATGCTCGCCCACCCGCGCCGCCCGGTGTGCAAGGCCTGCCTCGACTGGAGCGAGCGGCGGCATCACCTTGCCGGCACGCTGGGGGCGGCCATGATGCAGCGCTTTGCCGAGTTGAAATGGGCCGCGCGCGACGCCACGCCCGGCAGCCGCGTCGTGAACTTCACCCGCACCGGCGAGAAGCAATTTGCCGCGCTGTTCGGCAACGGGAAAGACTGATCCCCCAATCTGCGTCAGATCGCACATTTGCGTGTGAACTCTCACTGTCGTCATGGCTGGGCTTGACCCGGCCGTCCACGCGTTTATGGCCATTGTCATTCCGGGGCGAAGCAAAGCATCGAACCCGGAATCTCGAGATTCCGGGTTCGCGCTCCGCGCGCCCCGGAATGACGGCTCCAATTATGAGACCCCAAAATGAACCGCTTCCTCCCGGCCACACTCGCCGCGGCCCTCCTTGCTTCCCCGTTCACCTCCGCCCACGCCGCCGAGACTGCGCCGCGCGAGCCCTACGGCATTGCGCTGGAAGGCTTTGCCTATCCCTATCCCGTGCACCTGCTCCCCGTCGTCAATGACGGCGAGCAGCTCAGCATGGCCTATATGGACGTAGCGCCCGCGCAGCCGAACGGGCGCACCGTGGTGCTGCTGCACGGGCGCAATTTTCCATCGAGCTATTGGGCGCCCGTGATCAAGATGCTGAGCGAGGCGGGTTATCGCGTCGTGGTGCCGGACCAGGTCGGCTTCGGCAAATCCTCCAAGCCGGCGGGAGAATTGCATTTCGACAATCTGGCGCGCAACACCATCGCGCTGCTCGACCACCTCAAGATCGACAAGGCCGAGATCGTCGCGCATTCGCTCGGCGGCATGCTGGGCGTGCGCATCGCGCGCGCCTATCCCGACCGCGTCGCGCATCTGGTGCTGACGGCGCCGATCGGACTCGAAGACTACCGCTTCTACGTGCCGCCAACGCCGACCGAGACGATGATCGAGACCGAGGACAAGCTCACCGCGGACGGCTATCGCAAGCAGCTGCAGACCAACTACGCGATCAAGCTGCCGGGCGACGCGATCACGCCGTTCATCGACGCCCGCTTCAACATCAAGGGCAGCCCCGACTATCCGCGCTGGCTGCGCGCCTTCGTCAGTTCCGGCCAGATGATCTATCGTGAGCCGGTCGCGCACGAGATCCCGCTGATTGCGCTGCCGACGCTGTTCATCATGGGCGCCGACGACCACAACGCGCCGGGCCGGCCGCTCGCGCCCGAAGCGCTGCGCGCAAAGATGGGACAGAACGCAGAGCTTGCAAAGCAGCTCGCCGCGAAGATGCCGAACGCGCGGGCCGAGGTGATCCCTGACACCGGGCATCTCGTCTTCCTGGAGTCGCCCGAAAAGTATCGCGAGCTGGTGCTGGGCTTTCTCGGCCGCTAGCGACGTTGCGTGTCGCGTGAGGCAGGATGCGGCGAACGTTCATGCCGCATTCAGGTCACGATTGGCAGGTTTGGATCGCGCCGCGTCGATATGTTGCAAGATTTGACATGTCGAATCGTGTCTTTTGAATCATTGTGCGCCGCAAGCGCAGTCTCCGAGAATCTGCCCAAAGGACGAGAAGGAAGATCAAATGAAATATCTGTTCGCAGCCGTTATGCTTGCCAGCGCGGCAGTGGGTTTCAGCGAGACGGCCAGCGCTGCCGGCGGCTGCGGTCCCGGCTGGTATCGCGGCCCTTATGGCGGCTGCCGCCCGATGCGCGGCCCGGTGGTCGTGCGCCCCGGCCCTGTCGTCGTGGCCCCGCCGGTCGTTGTCGCGCCCCGCGCGCGCGCGTGCCCCTATGGCTTCCGCTGGTACGCCGGGCGCTGCCGCCCGTTCTGATCTCGTCCATTCGCGTTGCAGAGTGGCCGCGCGGCGAAAGCCTGCGCGGCCTTTTTTTGGACTGCCGGCGCTTCAACCGCCATGGAACCGAAGCGCTTGCAGAATCGAAACGGGGACCGCCAGTGGCGATCCCCGTCCAGTCCGCGAATTGTCCCGAGCCTACCAGTGGCGGCGGTGCCAGCGTCGGTAATGCCGGCGCCAATGACGGCGGCGCCAGCCCCAGTGGCGGTGATGGCCATGCCAGTGCACCTGCTCGGGGGTGAGCTGCGCTGCTTCCTCGCTGGAGGTGACGGCAGGATGAGCGTCGGGATTGCCTTGCGGCGTGCGAGCGGGATCACCGAGCGGCTGTGGTGACAGCGGCGCGGCCTGCGCGGCCGTCGCGGCGAAGGCCGCGGCGCCCGCGGTCACACCCAATGCAAGTTTCAAAAAGTTCCGGCGCTCCATGACAAAACCCTCTAGGCTATCTGGAAAGTGATGCAGAGGAAGTGTCGCGGTCGCGACATGAACCAAGGCTGAATCAACCAGGGCTGAATCGTGTTTGAGATGGAGAATTCGCAGCCCGGATCGCGCGCAACGCAATCCAGGTACCGGGACCTCGCTATTTCACAAACTCCTGCGCAAGCACCAGCGTCTCGCGCGTGCGCTTCACGTCGGGCCAGTCGCGGTTGAAGTCGGCGACCAGCTTTTGCAGCGCGTCACCCTTCAGCATCGCCGCGAGCTTGGCCTCGTCGTCGAACTGATACATCGCCTGATGCAGCGAGGGATCATCGAGGCTCCAGAACCGCCACGCCTTGCTCACGCCAAACGCCTTCACCGCATCGGGCAGATGTTCCGTCTCGTACCATCTGTCGAAAGCGGCGCGCTTGTCGGCATCGGAGACGGTGGCGCGGACGACGAAGAAGGCGGCGGGCATCGGATTTCCTCCTGTTTTTTGAACCGAGACTAACCGCTTCCGCCGCCGGCGACAAAAAGAGTTGACCACGGTGTCGGAATGGCCGCCCTTCGCCCGTCCTTTGCTTCGAACAGAACACGGAGACAGCAGATGGCCGACCTCACCCTGACCACCTTCGACTGGGTTCCCGAACCGCCGCGTGGCCTCGTGCGCGATCTGCGCGTACGCTGGGCTCTCGAAGAGGCCGCCTTGCCCTATCGCGTCGCCAGCGCTCGGTTCGACGAGCGCGGGCCTGCGCACCTGGCGCACCAGCCGTTCGGCCAGGTGCCGTGGCTGACCGACGGCGACATCTCGATCTTCGAGACCGGCGCGATCCTGCTGCATCTTGGCGAGCGCAGCGAGAAGCTGATGCCCACAGATCCGCGCGGCCGCACTGAAACGACGAAATGGGTGTTCGCGGCGCTCAATTCGGTGGAGATGGCCAGCCTGCCCTGGGCCATGTCGAAGTTCATGGGACATCCGACCGACACGGCGGCGTGGAAATTCGTCGACGACTTCCTCAAGCTCCGGCTGAGGCATCTCGAGCCGGTGCTGGCCGGCCGTGAATGGCTGGCCGGCTCCTTCTCCGTCGCCGACATCCTGATGGCGGACGTGCTGCGTGTCGTGGGTCGCTTCGACGGGCTGGCGGACAGTCCTGCCTGCCGCGCCTACGTCGCGCGCGCCACCGCTCGCCCGGCGTTCGTCAAGGCGCATGCGGACCAGCTGGCGCATTTCGCCGCGGCGGATCAGGCGCGCGCGGTGTGATGCGCCTCACATAATCGCCCCGGTGCCCGGCGTAGAGTTGCCGCCATCGGAACAAAGCCATTCGACAGGTGCCACATGCTCCGAATCGAATATCTCAAGCGACAGATCGCCCGCGCCGAGCGGCTGGCCAAGGCCATCCTCGACCGCCAGACCGCCGAGCGGCTCCAGGCCTACGCCGCCGAATGCCGTACCGAATTGTCGGAGTTGACGCTCAAGACCGCCGCGTAAGGCGTGGCGGCGCTGGATGCGTCAGATCCGTAGGGCGGATTCGCGTCAGCGTAATCCGCCGCTTCTCCATCCGGTGACGCAGACCTTGGCGGATTACGCTATCGCTAATCCGCCCTACACCTCACACCAATTTCAGCGGCGCGTCCGCGACGACGCGCAGGTCGATTGATCCAATCAACGCCGCACGCCGCGCCTCCGCCGCACTGATGGCTTCGTCCGTCTGCCGCAGCGTCGAGACGTTCGAGCCGAGCGAGACGATTCCGCCGAGCACCAACGCGATCGATCCGAGCGCGGCGGTCTGACCAAATCCGAACAGGCCGAGGATCGTCACCAGCAGCAGCGCCGCCCCGCTTCCGATCGCGATCTTGGACGCCAGAATGTACTTGCGGCACCGCTCGGCGACCTCGGCGAGCCGCTCGATCCGATCCTCGAGATCAGAGATTTCGTCGGTCCGATCGTCGTCGGTCATGGGATCGAGGACACCAAATCAGCAGCAAGCGCTAGCCCGCATGAGCAACGCGACATGCGGGACCTCGGCAAAGACCCGGATGTCGCTGCGCTCATCCGGGCTACCATCCTTCACAATGGCAAATTGTCGTGCTTCTTCGCCGGCATTTCCGTTTTCTTGTCCTTCAGCATCGCCAGCGCCCGCGCGATGCGCTTGCGGGTGGAGTGCGGCATGATCACGTCGTCGATGTAGCCGCGCTCGGCGGCGATGAAGGGGGACAGGAAGCGGTCTTCGTATTCCTTCGTTCGCGCCGCGATCTTGTCGGGGTCGCCGATGTCTGAGCGGAAGATGATCTCGACCGCGCCCTTGGCGCCCATCACCGCGATCTGGGCGGTCGGCCAGGCGTAGTTCATGTCGGCGCCGATCTCCTTGGAGGCCATGACGTCGAAGGCGCCGCCATAGGCCTTGCGGGTGATGATGGTGACAAGCGGCACGGTGCACTGCGAGTAGGCGAACAGCAGCTTGGCGCCGTGCTTGATCAGGCCGCCATATTCCTGCGCGGTGCCGGGCAGGAAGCCCGGCACGTCGACGAAGGTGACGATCGGGATGTTGAAGGCATCGCAGAAGCGGACGAAGCGCGCCGCTTTCCGCGAGGCGTCGCTGTCGAGCACGCCGGCGAGCACCATCGGCTGGTTGGCGACGAAGCCCACCGTGCGGCCCGCAATGCGGCCGAAGCCGGTGACGATGTTCTTGGCGAAGGCTTCCGCGATCTCGAAGAAGTCGCCTTCGTCCACGACCTTCAGGATCAGCTCCTTCATGTCGTAGGGCTTGTTCGGATTGTCGGGAATCAGCGTGTCCAGCGACATGTCGACCCGCTCGATGTCGTCGAAGCTCGGCCATTCCGGCACGCCGTCGGTATTGTTGGACGGCAGGAAGTCGATCAGGCGCCGCATCTGTAAGAGCGTCTCGACGTCGTTCTCGAAGGCGCCGTCGGCGATCGAGGAGCGCGTGGCGTGCACCGAAGCGCCGCCGAGCTCTTCCGCCGTGACGACCTCGTTGGTCACGGTCTTCACCACGTCGGGGCCGGTGACGAACATGTAGCTGGTGTTCTTGACCATGAAGATGAAGTCGGTCATCGCCGGCGAATAGACGTCGCCGCCGGCGCAGGGGCCCATGATGACGGAGATCTGCGGGATCACGCCGGAGGCGAGCACGTTGCGGCGGAACACGTAGGAATAGCCGGCGAGCGCGGCGACGCCCTCCTGGATGCGGGCGCCGCCCGCGTCATAGAGGCCGATGATGGGCGCCCTCGCCTTCATCGCCATGTCCTGCAGCTTGGTGATCTTCAGCGCGTGGGTCTCGGACAGCGAGCCGCCGAACACCGTGAAATCCTTGGCGAACACGAAGGTCTTGCGGCCGTTGACGGTGCCCCAGCCGGTGACGACGCCGTCGCCGGGCACCTTGGTCTTCTCCATGCCGAACTCGGTGGAGCGGTGCTCGACGAACATGTCGAACTCCTCGAACGATCCCTTGTCGAGCAAGAGCTCGATGCGCTCGCGCGCAGTCAGCTTGCCGCGGGCGTGCTGCGCCTCGATGCGCTTCTCCCCGCCGCCGAGCTTTGCGCCGGCGCGACGATCTTCAAGGGCGTCCAGGATGTGCTTCATTTGCTCCCGCCAGTTCTTAACTAAGCCATGCTTGCCGGGGGTTCTAACACGGCATTTTGCGGCCCGGGAAGCGGCTTTCGGCGCCGCAGGGCTGCCCTGTCGCAGCGTGAAAGCGCAAGGAATTACAAAGTTTTGCCTGGGAGGCGCAGATGGACGAGCGAGCGACCGAAACAGGAGCTGCGACAGGTGGCGTCAAGATCCTGCTTCGCCTGGAGGGCCTCACCCTGTTCGCAGGCATGGTGATGCTCTACTGGGCCTGGGACGGCTCCTGGCTGGTGTTTGCCCTGCTGTTCTTCGTCCCCGATCTGAGCTTCCTTGCATACCTTGCCGACGCGCGCTTCGGCGCGATGGTCTACAACGCCGCCCACAGCTATATGGCGCCGGTGACGCTGCTGACATTGGGCTTTGGCCTCACCTCGCCGCTCACCCTGTCCATCGCCTTGATCTGGCTCGCCCATATCGGCATCGACCGGGCGCTGGGCTACGGCTTGAAATATTCCGCCGGGTTCGGCTTCACCCATCTGGGACGGATCGGCCGGCAGAAGGATGCCTGACGGTAGCGGCGGCCCGGCTTCGACGGACGGCGTGGCCCGGATGGAGCGCAGCGTCAGGCTGTTGACCGCGCCGGGCGATTCAGGCTTGCTTCAGGCCTGCGATCAGGCGCCGAGTGTTGCGTGAGCCCAGTCGGTACGGCGGCGGTCCATCACGTCTGGCTGCAAGCATCACCCATGTCCGCGACGGTCGTCTCCCTGCCGCCGAAGTCATCGTCCGAAACCACCGATTTCCTGCGGCGGATGGCCAGCATGGTGTCGGGGCGGAACGGCGAGATGCTGCTGCGCGCCGCGAAGCTGATCGAGTCGTTGGCACAGCGGGCGATGTCGGCCGAGCGGCTCTATCACGAGCAGCAGATCGAAGGCACCCGCAACGCCGAGCTGCGCGAGGCCGCCGAGCGCGCCACCGACGCCATGGCCGGCCAGATCGAGCTGCTGCGGGCGCAGCTCGCCGAGGTCACGGCGGCAGCCGCAGCCGAGCGCGCCGCCTTCGACGCCGAACGAGGCAAGCTGATCGGCCTGATGCAGAGTGCGGAGAGCCATATCGGCAACCTCACCACCGAGCTGGACAGGTTGCGCGCCTCCGTCGACAGCTTCAACGAGAGCGTGGTCTCCGTACCGATCGAGGCACTGCGGCTGGCGCGGACGCAGTTCGACTTTCTCTCGGCCGGTTTTGCCCGCAAGGGCGATGTGATCTCGCAAGCCATGAGCGAGATCGGCGGCTTTGCGATCGACCAGGCGCTGTCGGCGAAGAAGACTGCCGACAAGGCCTGAGGCCGAGCCGCGACAAATTGACAGCACTCCGGCACGTTGTTCTACTGAGAAAAATATCAGGGAGGATCCGATGCCGACGGCATTTCGCGTCGTTGCAACATTCCTTGCGCTCTGCGCTTGCACCGTGCTCGCCCATGCGCAGTCCCTGCCCAGGGAAGTCGCCATCCGCGCCGAGATCTATCCGATCCCCTCCCTTACCCTCACCGACCAGCAATTCCTCAACGGCGATGCCGCCGCCGGGCGGCCGGTGACGGTGGCCGGCGAACTCCGCGTCGCGCAAGGCACCGGCAAGCTCCCCGTCGTGGTGCTGATGCACGGCTCGAGCGGCGTCGGCGCCGCCACCGAAGCCTGGGTGCACGCCTTCAACGCCATGGGCATCTCGACCTTCGTGATCGACGGCTTTTCCGGCCGCGGGCTGACGGTGGTCGGGCCGAACCAGGCTCTGCTCGGCCGGCTCAACCTGATCGTGGACATCTACCGCTCGCTGGAGATCCTGGCGAAACATCCGCGCGTCGATCCCGATCGTATCGTACTGATGGGCTTTTCCCGCGGCGGACAGGCGACGCTCTATGCGAGCCTCGACCGCTTCAACAAGCTCTGGAACAAGTCGGGCATCCAGTTCGCGGCCTATATCCCGTTCTATCCGGACTGCTCGACGACGTATCGGAGCGACAACGAGGTCGCCGCACGACCGATCCGCATCTTCCACGGCACGCCCGACGACTACAATCCCGTGAAGAGCTGCAAGGCATTCGTCGAACGGCTCAAGACGGCGGGGCACGACGTGGTGCTGACCGAATACCCCAACAGCGCGCACGGGTTTGACAGCGGCCTGCTCGGCGTCAGCACCGTGGCCGTATCAGCCAACGCGCAGACCGTCCGCAGCTGCACGATCAGGGAGGGTGAAGGCGGCGTGCTGATCAATGGCGATACCAACGCACCCTTCACCTACAAGGATTCCTGCGTCGAGCTGAACCCGCATGTCGGCGGCAACCCAACGACGGCGGCGGAATCGCGCAAGGCGGTGCTGGAATTCCTGCAAGTGCTGTTCAAGCTGGGCTAGGCCAGCGCGGCATACTCCGTCATTGCGAGCGCAGCGAAGCAATCCAGAGTGTTACCCGCGGAACAATTCTGGATTGCTTCGTCGCAAGAGCTCCTCGCAATGACGGGCCCCCTTACGGCTCACCCGGCTTGAACGGCTCCTGCTTGTCCGGCGGCACCGTCTCCTCGGCCATCGCCAGCAGCATCGCCACCATCACGTAATTGCCGGCGACCGCGGTCAAATCGACGATCTGCTGGTCGTTGAACACCTTCTTCGCCCGCGCATAGGTTTCGTCGGAAATCTTCTTGGTCGTGGTGAGCTCGGTGACGAAATCGTAGACCGCCGCCTCGTCCTCGGCCATCTTCGACGGCCGCTTGTTGGCCTTCAGCTCCGCGATGATGTCGGCCGACAGGCCTGCCTTGGCCGCCAGCGGCGCATGTGCAAACCACTCCACCTGAGAGCGCCACTGCCGTCCGATGATCAGGATCGCAAACTCGTTGAGCTTGATCGGGACCGAGGTTTCCCAGCGCAGATAATGGAACAGGTCGAACAGGCGCTGGCCCAGCACCGGGCTGCGGATCATCGGATTGTAGGGACCGCCGATGCCGACGCTCGACACCTTCATGATCTGCTCGCCAAGCGGCTTCTGCTTGGCATCGAGCTGATCCATGGTGAGCTGCGGAAAGCGCGGCTCCTTGCTGGTGGCGGGGCCGGCGAACATCGTTGCGGCGAGCCAGCCGCCGGCTGCGGCAAGCGTGAGCGACGACAGCCAGAGTGGCGTTGAGTTCATCATGATCCTCCCGGTTTTCTTTCTTGGCCGGGAGGATGCTAGTCGAGCGACAGCGCTAGATCGCGCCGATATCGGCAAGGCAGGCTTGCGTCAGGCTCATGCGGGCCTCGATGTGACGCGGCTCCTTGCAATCCATGTTGAGGGCGAACACGGTATGCGCTTCGCCCTTCTCGGCCCAGCCGACCATCCAGCCGAGCGACGGCTCACCGCGCTCGGCGCCAAGCAGTCCGGACTTGGCGCGGATGACGCTGTCGCCCACCTTGGTCACCGGCAGGATGTCGGCGACGAGGTCCTGGCTGCGCTTCGAGATCGGCAGCGCGCGGCGGCGCAGCCGGTCGACGAAATCGATCTGCTCGACGGGATCGATGCGCAAGGCTCCGGTGAGCCAGAACTGGTCGATGCCGCCGCCGATGTCGCGGTTGCCATAGTCGAACTCATCGAGATATTTCTGCATGCGGGCCTCGCCGATGCGGCGCGCGATCTCCTGATAGACCGGTACCGCGCTCACCGCGAGGGCGCTGCGCAGCGTGTGATCCTTGTTCCAGGCTTCGATCGGACGCTTGACGCCGTCCCAGGCAAACACGTCCTTGTCGGGGTCAGCGACCACGCCGGTCTCCAGCGCGATCAGCGAGTTCGGAATCTTGAAGGTCGAGGCCGGCAGCTTCCCCTCGCCCGAGCGATCCTTGTCGCTGGCGACGATCAGATAGTCCTCGACCTTGTAGCCGACGAAGGTGCCGGATGTGCCGAGATCGGTGAAGCGTTTCGCCAGGCTGTCGCGAATTTCACTTCGTGGCGGCGCGACGTGGGCCAGCGCGCGTTGCGGCATGGTGGCGGCTGCGGCGAGAAGGCCGAGAGTAGAACGGCGGGTCAGCAAGGGCAGTGTCCGTAAGCAATGAAAGACCAGCGCGACCATGCAGCCGCGACGTGGTGAAACGATGACAGGTTAGGTCTACCGGCCCCGGCCCGACAGCCGCAACACGAACACCAGCACTTCGGCGACGGCCTTGTAGAGGTCGGGCGGGATCTCCTCGCCGAGCTCGACTTTGGACAGCGCCCCGGCCAGGATTTCGTTCTCCTCGATCGGGATGTCGTGGGCCTTGGCAATCTCGACGATCTTCTCGCCGATCGTGCCCTTGCCCTTGGCGACGACGACCGGCGCGCCCGAGCCCTTTTCGTAATGAAGCGCGATGGCGAGCTTGGAGGGATCGCTCATGTGGCGCGATCCAGAAAGTGGCCGGCGCGCGCCGGTGCCGGTTGCGGCGGCGTGCCCTCGCGGACCATGATGTCGCCGGGCTTGAGCTCGGCCCGTGTCAGCGCCTGGTTCAGCTCTCCGATGCCGGCGCGGAGCTGCTGCACCGTCGCCGGCCGCTCCGCCCACATCCGCACGAAGGTCTTGTCGCCGCTCAGCGTGATCAGCGCGTGAACCGGACCCGCCGGCTCGACATTGAGCGAGAAGCGCGCGCGCCAGGCGCGCTTGGCGGGATCTTCCGCCTCATGGCTGCCGTCGCGGGAGATCTCGAATTGCGCCATCGCGGTGCCGTGCGGCGTTGCAAAGGGAATCTCGAAATTCCACTGCGGCACCGTGGGATCAACGCGATGACCGCTGGCGTCGGTGCGATCGGGAAGCGAAGCGACCTGGAGCAGGGTCTGCCGCGCGATCGCGGCATCGGTATCGTCGAGCAGGCGATGCACGGTCGCGTAGAGCGGCGCATCCGGTGCGAGCGATGGCGATACGATGGATTGCGCCGACGGCAGCGCGCCACGAAATGGCGGCGGTGTCGCCCGCGCCGCGGCTTCGAAAATATGGCCCTCGGGCACGGCCTTGTTGGAGCCCGGGACATTGCCGGTGAGACGCGGCAGGTTCTGCGTGGCCTCCTGCAAGAGGCTCGCGGCGAGACCCGCGGACATGATCCGCGGCATCGCCATTTGCGGTGCGTCGGCCGCCATATCGGCGAGCACCGCGGCTGCGGGATTGGCGCCGCGCGGCACTTGCGGCTGTTGCGCCGTTTCGGCTGCGATCGACGGCGAGACGGCTTGGGGGACCTGATTTGCCGGCTGAGCCGGCGCGGCGGCGGTGCTGGCCTGAGGCGCGGCGGCTTGCGCCTGCGGCGCCGCGGACTCGAGCGCGACCAGGGTCTGGCGCAGCACCAGCAGTGCCGCCTTGAGGTCGGGCAACGTGCCGGAGGGCGGCGTCGCGCCCGCGGCCAGCGAGGCCTCGAGGAACAAGCCGGATTTCTGGAACGCGGACGCGATGTCGGCACCATCGAGCCCCGAATTGAGCGGCGTCTGCTGCGCCAGCACGTCCAGCACCGCCTGCTTCAATCCCGCGGGCAGATTGCTGCCGGTGACGACGGACGCCAGGTTGGCGAACAGCGGCGCCTGACTGCCCTGCTTTGTCACAGCCTCCGCCGAGGCGGTGGTGACAACGGCCTGCTCCGCCGGCGTCAGTGTATTGCGTGCCGCGCTCGCCGCGGGCGCAAGTGGCGGGCTCTCCACCAGCGAGGCCGCCCGCGGCGTCAGCGTGATCTGATCGCTGGCTGCCTCGCCTGCCCCGTTCAGCACAGCGAGCCGGATGATGCCGTCATTCTGCGACACCGCAAGCTGCAGATTCTGCCCCTGTGTCAGCGCCACTTCCGACATCACGTCCATCGACAGATTGGCGATCGCAATCCGCACCAGATTGTCGGCCATCACGCTGACGACTCGTGCGTCTACGACGCTGCCGGCCTGAAGCACGAGGTCGGGCGACGTCGCATCAGCCACGCGGCTCGCGGCACTGACGGGAACGATGGACGTGACCGGCGTCGGCATCTCAGGAAGCCCAGGGAAGCATGCCGCAACCCTAACGCCAGCGTCGTAAACCTCTCGTTAAGGACCTTTGGACGCCGCCGCCTTGACCGCCGCCAAGACCGTCACGGCCGCCTCGAAATCCCGCAGGCGCGCAGCCCGGCGAGCGGCCGCTTCCTCGTCCACGCCCCACTGGTCGGCGTTCCAGTCCTCGTCGACATGGGCGGCGGCCCAGACCTGGCCGGCGTCCCGCGCGCCATGGGCCAGCGCCAGCGCCAGCAGCGCCGAGCCCGTCAGGGTCGTCACCATGTGGAGCGCGGCGACCGACCAGGCGTCGTCGGGCAGCGCGGCGCGGGCCGCCTGAAGCGCCTCGTCCGGCTGCTTCACGTGCATGATGCCCTCGGACAGGATGAAATGCGCTCCCAGCGTCTCCGCGGCCCAGAACAGCACGGGATCCCAGTGCGCCGCCTCGCGGGCGACAAGCCCCTCGGGATGGCCGGCGCGATAGAACAGCAAGTCGGACTGGAAGTATTTTGCGAGGTCGTCGCTGACGAGCTCGACACGGTCGAGGACGCCCTCGACCACGCTGTTGGCGATCCGCGTCAGCGGCATGGTCGAGGGATCGATCGCCTCACCCTGGGCTGCCCATTCCGCAGCCACGGCGTCGGCGAGTTCGCGCGACGGGATCACCACCTGGCGGCCGGACGGCGTACGAATCGGCTTGCCGTCGAGCGTGATGGCAAAACCGTCCTCGGCATCGGTGACGCCGGCCTCCTTGTAGAAGCGCTTGCGCAAGGGCGTGCGCGCGGCCTGCCGGATCGCAGCTTGCGGATCGGGCGGGGTCTGCCCCGCGGCTTCTTCGAACAATTGGCGCATGTCGTTTCGGCCCTGGTCGCTGAATGCTAGGCTTTTAAGATAAGACCTGTGGCCGATAAAGCGAGCAGCGGGCATGAGGGAACTTGCGGGCATTTTGGCCCTGTTCGCCGGGCTCTGGCCGGCCGCGGCGGAAGCCGGCTTTCGCAGCCCGGAATCGCTGGTCCGCAACGTCTATGCCCATTATGGCGAAGGCGCGCCGGAGCTGTCGAAGGGGCTGCCGCGGGATGCGGCCACGGCCCGGCAATTCTTCGATCCTCCCTTGCGCAGGGCCTGGAGCGCGCCGCGGGTCGAACCCTACGATTTCCTGGTGCAAAGCCAGAGCTGGAAGCTCGGCCCAGTCGCGATCGCGGTGCTCCGCAGGCAATACGACAAGACCTATGTCGCCGCGAACTTCGACAATCGCGGCAGGGCCGTGACGCTGAACTTCATCCTGATCAACGGCCCCGAGGGCTGGCTGATCACGGATGTCGAGAGCCCGCACGACAGCTTGCGGATGTTTCTGGAGCAGTTTCGGAATTGAGGGGGCCGCGGCAGGTAGCGCGCCGCGCCCCCTAGTCCTCCGGCGCGTTCTCGATCGGATCGAACCGGCTTGCATCCAGCCCGAGCAGATTCCACGACTGCTGCATGTGCGGCGGCAGCGGCGCGGTGGCGTCGATCACGCCGCCGCGCGGATGCGGGATGATGATGCGGCGCGCGAGCAGATGCAGCCGGTTCTGCAGGCCGCCCGGCAGCTCCCAGTTCTCGATGTTGAAATATTTGGGATCGCCGATGATGGGGTGGCCGATATGAGCCATGTGGGCGCGCAGCTGATGGGTACGGCCCGTCACCGGCTTGAGCGACACCCAGGTCAGCTTGTTGCCGGCGGTCTCCACCACCGCGTAATAGGTCACCGCGTGGCTCGCCCCCTCGTCGCCATGCTGAGCGATGCGCATGATGGTATCGTCCTCACTCTCTTCCTTCGCCAGGAAGGTCGAGATACGCCCCTGCTTGGGTTTCGGCAGGCCCGGCACCAGCGCCCAATAGATCTTGCGCGCCGACCGCGAGCGGAATGCGCCGGTCAGATGCGAAGCCGCAAAGCGCGTCTTGGCAATCAACAGACAGCCGGACGTCTCGCGATCGATGCGATGCACGAGGCGCGGCTTCTGGCCCTTGGCATCGCGCATCACCTCTAACATCTGGTCGATGTGGCGCGTCATGCCCGAGCCGCCTTGCACCGCAAGACCCGCCGGCTTGTTCAGAACGAGGACGTCGTCGTCCTCAAAGATCGTCATCTCCTTCAGCGCCTTGAGCGTCTTCTGCGCAGCCTCCGAGAGCGGGCCTGCGGCCTTCGGCGCGTCGAGCTTCAGCGGCGGAATCCGGACGCTCTGTCCCTCCTCCAGCCGGTCCTTGCTGTCGACGCGCTTGCCATCGACGCGCAGTTCGCCTTTGCGGACGACACGCTGGATGTGAGAGAACGACAGGCCGGGAAAGCGCGCTTCGAGGAAGCGGTCGACACGCATGTTGTTCTCGTCGGCCGTCACCTTGACCGTCTGCACCTTGGTCGGCAGCAGCGCCTCGATGGGCTTTTCAGGCGCAGGCCTCTCCTGGACCGCTTTGGGCGGACGCCGCTCGGCACGCTCGCCGGAAAAGCGCGGCTTCCCGCCCGGTTTGCCGCCCGGACGCGGCCCGGCCTTCTTCGCGCTACGCGCCTGGTGCGGCCGCGAGTCGTCGCGCTCGTCACGCGAACGCGGCTTTGGGTTCATTCTTTTGATACGGCGGCTCATGGTTGCCTGCGTACCCTAAAAGCCGGCTGCCGTCACGGCGAAATGGCCGTTTCTACCGCGAGCCGCCCCGCTCTTTGCGCAGCTTGGCCCAATAATCCAGCCGCTTGCGGATCTCGCGCTCGAAGCCGCGCTCGGGCGGGTCGTAGAAGGTCTGGCGGCCCAGGGCTTCCGGGAAGTAGTCCTGGCCGGAGAAGGCATCGGGGGCGTCGTGGTCGTATTCGTAAGCTGCGCCGTAGCCTTCCGACTTCATCAGCTTGGTCGGGGAATTGAGGATGTGCTTGGGCGGCAGCAGCGAGCCGGCCTGCTTGGCGACCTGCATGGCGGTGCCGAAGGCGGTGTAGACCGCGTTCGATTTCGGCGCGGTGGCGAGATAGACGACGGCCTGCGCGATGGCGAGCTCGCCTTCGGGATGGCCGAGGAAATCGAACGCATCCTTCGCCGCATTGGCGATCACGAGCGCCTGCGGATCGGCAAGGCCGATGTCCTCGACCGCCATGCGCACGACGCGGCGGGCGAGGAACAATGGGTCCTCGCCGGCATCGAGCATGCGCGCGAGATAATACAGCGCCGCGTCGGGATCGGAGCCGCGCACCGACTTATGCAGCGCCGAGATCAGGTTGTAATGGCCATCCGCCGACTTGTCGTAGATCGGCGCACGGCGCTGCAAAATGTCCTGCAGCTGCGCGGCGTTGAAAACCTCGTCCGCGCGCGCCGAACGCCAGACCTCCTCGGCGAGCGTCAACGCCGCACGGCCATCGCCATCGGCCATGCGCACCAGCACCGCGCGCGCCTCCGCATCGAGCGGCAGCTTCCTGCCCTCGACCGCCTCGGCATGCGCGAACAGCTTTTCGATCGCGGCGGCATCGAGCGAGCGAAACACCAGCACGCGCGCACGGGACAAAAGCGCCGCGTTGAGCTCGAAGGACGGGTTTTCGGTGGTGGCGCCGACCAGCACCACCGTGCCGTCTTCCATCACGGGCAGAAACGAATCCTGCTGGGCGCGGTTGAATCTGTGCACCTCGTCGACGAACAGCAGCGTGCCCTTGCCCATCTCACGCCGCGCGCGCGCGGCATCAAACGCTTTCTTCAGGTCGGCAACGCCGGAGAACACCGCGGAGATCTGCTCGAAATGCAGATCTGTCGCATCCGCCAGGAGCCGCGCCACCGTGGTCTTACCGGTGCCGGGCGGGCCCCAGAACACCAGGGATCCCAGCGTGCGCGTCTCCAGCATGCGCGTCAGCGCACCGTCGGGACCGAGGATGTGATCCTGGCCGACCACCTCCGACAGCGCGCGCGGGCGCAGCCGATCCGGCAGCGGATGCGGAGCCTCGTGGTCGAGCCCCGCCGCGGCGAAGAGAGTTGGCGTCTGTTGTGGTCGCTTCGGACTCATCCGCCCAGCGTGACGTTGATTTGCTGACCGCCGCGTATCAGCGTGATGCGCCAGATCCGCGGGCGCTCTCCGGCCGCCCTTTCGAGGTCGCCGGTCTTGCTGATCTTCTGGTTGTTGACCGCGAGAATGATGTCGCCCTTCTGGAAGCCGACGCTCGCGGCCGCACTGTCGCTGCCGAGATCGGTGATCACGACGCCTTCGGTATCGGCGTCAAGATGCAGCTCGTCGGCAACCGCCGGCGTGATGGTCGAGACCTTCGCGCCCTGGAATGGCGAGCGCGCCGTGACGACGAGCTCGTTGCGCCCCGTATCCGGTGCGGTCTCCAGTGGCACCGTCAGCTTGAGCGGCCTGCCGCCGCGCTGCACGTCGATCTGCGCGGTCCCGCCAAGCGGACGGGTGGCGAAGCGATAGTCGAACGCGTTGGGATCATCCACGGTCTGGCCGTCGATGCCGGTGATGAGATCGGAGGATTTCAGGCCGGCCTTCGCCGCGGGGCTATTCGACACCACGCTGGCGACCAGCGCACCGGTCGGCGAACGCAGGCCAAGGCTCTCGGCGATCTCGGGCGTCACCGCCTGCAGCTTTGCGCCGAGCCATGGCCGCTTGACCGCCTTGCCGCCGCTCTTGGCGGAGGCGACGACGACGCGCACCATGTTGGCGGGGATGGCAAAGCCGATTCCCTGCGAGCCGCCGGAGCGCGAGTAGATCGCGGTGTTGATGCCGGCAAGCCGGCCGTTCATGTCGACCAGCGCGCCGCCCGAGTTGCCGGGATTGATCGCGGCATCGGTCTGGATGAAAAACTGATAATCGGTGATGCCCACCTGCGTGCGCGCCAGCGCCGAGATGATGCCGTGGGTCACGGTCTGGCCGACGCCGAAGGGATTGCCGATCGCCAGCACGACGTCGCCGACCAGCAGCTCGTCGGAATTCGTGAATTCGAGCGCCGGAAACTTCTCTTTCGAATCCTTCAGACGCAGGACCGCAAGATCGGTGCGGGAATCCTTCAGCACGATCTCCGCCTCAAACTCGCGCTTGTCCGACAGCGACACTTTCACCTGATCGGCGCCTTCAATGACGTGGACGTTGGTGACGACGAGGCCGGACGTATCGACGATCACGCCGGAACCGAGTGAGCGCTGCACCTGCTCCGGCTGCTGGCCCGGCACGCCGAAGAAGCGGCGGAAGATCGGGTCGTCCAGCAGGGGGTTGCGGTTCTGCACCACCTTGGCGGCATAGACGTTGACCACTGCCGGCTGCACCCGCTGCACGATCGGTGCATAGGACAACCGCAGCTCGGCCGGCGAGGACGGGACGCGACGGTCCTGCGCCGCAGCGGGATTGAACTGGGCAGAAAAGGCTATGCACAAAGCCGTGACGACGGCGGCCGAGATCGATCGAAACATTCCTACCTCTTGGAAAAGACGCCGGAATATAGGCGCGTTCGCCCCCCAATAGAAGGGCGCCGGGCCGCAATTTCGGTCTCCATCCGGCGGCTCCGGCATGCAAGCGGAACGTGCAAGACGGCGATTGGCTCGGCCTCCTGCATTGGCATGACGCGCGTCATCTTGCATTCTTTCCCACGGCGGATTCGGTGGCGGCGAAATTGCATCAGTGGGAACCGCACAATCGACACGCGCCGTCGCGGGGCAGTCATCGACCATTCCTAGGCTCTCCGCTTGCGACTTGGGGAAGTTCGTCCAACGAGGGAGTGATGACGTGAGCAAGACAAGGATTGCAGCCGCGGCGATTGGCCTCGCCGGCGCGCTGGCGGCCGCGCAGGCCCGGGCCCAATCAGCCAACAGCAGCGAGCAGGAGATCGCGCTGCTCAAGCAGCAGCTGAAGATGCTGGAGCAGAAGCTCGACAAGCTGCAGAGCCAGACCGCCGCGAACACGGCGGCTGCGGCGAAAGCCAAGGCCGAGGCAAAGGCTGAAGCCAAAGCCGAAGCGCGCTCAGAGGCGAAAGCGATCGTGGCCAATGCGAATGCGGCGATCCCCGTCAAGGGACCGGCGCCCGCCTCCGGCGTCGTCGTGACCATGCCGAACAACCGACCGACCATCTGCACCGCCGACGGGGCGAACTGCGTCGCGATCACCAGCCGCCTACATTGGGACGTCGGCGGCTACGACTTCCGCCCCAACACGGCGACAACTGTGCCGCAAAAGCTCGACAGCGGCGAAAACGTCCGTCGCGCGCGCATCGGTGTCGTCGGCAAATTCCTCGAAGACTGGAATTTTGCCCTGATCTACGATTTCGGCGGCACGTCCGACGGCTTTGGCGGCACCGCCGCCGCGGGCGCGACCCCTGTCGGCTTCCTGCCCGGCGGAGGCACGTCCGGCATCGAGAACGCGTATATCAGCTACACGGGGCTGAAGCCGTTCGGCGGCAAGATGGCGATCGAAGCCGGCATCATGGATATTGCCTGGACCTTGGATGAATCCACGAGCTCCAACGACATCGCCTTCATGGAGCGTGCCTCGGTCGGCATCATCGCGCAAAATATCGCTGCCGGCGATTTCCGTTCTGCCGCCGGTGCCCGTTGGTACAACGACGTGTTCTACGCCGGCGCCTACGTGACCGGCCCGACCACGGGTGCCATTCACTCTGCATCGAGCGTTTCACCTCCCGGCACCAGCGAGCAATACGGCGCGACGGCCCGCGTTGCGGGCCAGGTCGTAAGCGGCAACGACTACTCGGTGCATCTCGGCGCCGACGCCGAGTGGCTGATCCAGCCGCCGCGCAATCTGGTGGCGAACACGCAAACGCTTACGCTCAGCGATCGTCCGGAGCTGCGCATCGATCCCACGACGCTCATCTCAACCGGAGCGATTGCAAATGTATCGGGCGCGCAGATCTATGGCGTGGAAGCCGCGGGCACCTACGGATCGCTCTGGGTCCAGGGCGAATACTATTGGTTCAACATCGATCGCGGCGCGAACACCGCCGTGGCGCCCATCGGTACGTCGAGCCTGAAATTCCAGGGCGGCTACGCTCAAGCGGCCTATGTCCTGACCGGTGAGTCACGCAAGTACAATCCGGGCAACGCGGCCTATGGTGGCGTCAAGCCGAACAATCCGTTCTCGATCAACGGCGGCGGCTGGGGTGCATGGGAGATCGCCGGTCGCTACTCGACCGTGGATCTGAACGATCAGCTGGCGACCGCTGCCGGAATCGCCGGCGGGCGGCAGACCGTCTACACGCTGGCGCTCAACTGGTACGTCAACGGCAACGTCCGCTTCATGCTCGACTATCTGCACGGCACGGTGTCGAAGCAGGCCTCGGCGGTGTCGGCGGCGGACACCGGCTCGAAGTTCGACGCGGTCGCGTTGCGTACGCAGTTTGCGTTCTGACACGATCTCGTCCGGGAGCGGCAGGTGCCGCTCCCGGATACTTACGCCGCGCGCTTCGGCTTCTTCACGACCACCGGCGGCGGCGCGCAGGAGAGCCGCTGCTGATGGCTTTCGCCCCAGGCTTTCAAAATATCGATCACGGGCTTGAGGCTGTCACCGAGTTCGGAGAGGCAGTATTCCACCCGCGGCGGCACCTCGGCATAGACCTTTCGGATGACGAGCTGGTCCTCCTCCAGGGCGCGAAGCTGTTTTGTCAGCATGCGCTGCGTGATCCCTGGCATCCGGCGGCGCAACTCGCCGAAGCGTTGGGTGCCGCTCTGCAGGTGGTAGAGGATCACCCCCTTCCACTTGCCGTCGATCAGATCCAGCGTCGCCTCGACCGAGCAGCCGGGACGACGGGCAAAATTGCGCCGTTTCATGCGGAGTTTTCCCAATAGTATCCAAACAGGGACTATATCCCCGAATTTACAGTACTTGCCAAATCGGAGCCAGGAAGACAGTTAGCAGGTCAGGCGCCCATGCCAAGCTGCGCGCCATCTGATGGAGACACGCCATGAAAGCCGTCGGCTACAAGAAATCGCTTCCGATCGAGGATGCGGATTCATTGTTCGATTTCGAGACCGCAAAGCCCGAGCCCAAAGGACGCGACATCCGCGTCGCCGTGAAGGCTATCTCGGCCAATCCGGTCGATTACAAGGTGCGCAAGCGGGCCGCCCCGCCCGAGGGCGAGACCAAGATCCTGGGCTATGACGCGGCCGGCGTGGTCGATGCCGTCGGGCCCGAGGTCACGCTGTTCAAGCCGGGTGACGAGGTGTTTTACGCCGGCTCGATCCTGCGCCAAGGCACCAATGCCGAGTTCCATCTGGTCGACGAGCGCATCGTCGGCAGCAAGCCGAAGAGCCTGTCATTCGCGCAGGCGGCCGCCCTCCCCCTCACCTCCATCACCGCCTGGGAGCTGCTGTTCGACCGGCTCGGCGCGGTACCGGGCAAAAGCGTCGATCCGCGCACGCTGTTGATCACGGGCGGTGCCGGCGGCGTCGGGTCGATCCTGATCCAGCTCGCCCGCCGCCTCACCGGCCTCACGGTGCTTGCCACCGCGACGCGGCCGGAATCGCAGAAATGGTGCCTCGATCTCGGCGCGCATGCCGTCGTCGACCATGGCAAGCCGATGAAGGAGCAGATCGAGATATTGAAGCTGCCGCCGGTCGCGTTGGTCGCCAGCCTCACCTTCACCGACCAGCACTACAAGGCGATCGCGGAATTCATGGCACCGCAGGGCAAGTTTGGCCTGATCGACGATCCCCCGGAATTCACGATTGCCGCATTCAAGGGCAAGGCGATCTCGGTGCATTGGGAATCGATGTTCACGCGCTCCTCGTTCCAGACACCGGACATGATCGCGCAGCATCATCTGCTCAACGACGTCGCCGACCTCATCGACAAGGGCGTGTTGCGCACCACGCTGGACCAGACCTTCGGCACGATCAACGCCGCCAACCTCAAACGCGCCCATGCGCTGCTCGAGAGCGGCAAGTCGCGCGGCAAGATCGTGCTCGAGGGGTGGTAGGCCTCATTTCGAAGCGTGTGGCGCCTTCGCTTCGAGCGGAGGCGTCGCCCGTTCGACAAAGCCCTTTGCCAGTGCGTGGTAGATGCCCTCCTCGCAGATCATTCGCGAGGTCACATGCGCGATCAGCGCGGCCGCCATCAGCGGCACCACCATGCCATGATTGTCCGTCATCTCGGTCACGATCACGAACGCCGTGATCGGCGCCTGCACCACGCCAGCGAAGTACGAGACCATGCCGAGCAGCATGATCGCGCCGAGCGGCGCGTCGTGGAAGAACGAGGCGATGTTGCTGCCGATGCCGGCGCCGACGGCCAGCGAAGGCGAGAAAATTCCGCCCGGTATGCCGCTGATCGCGGCAAAGGTCGTCGCGAGAAGCTTGAGCACGCCGAAATCCTGCGGCAAGGCCGAGCCGTGCTCCAATGCCGTCTTCACCTGCTCATAGCCGGTGCCGTAGATCGTATCGCCTGAGACCAGGCCGCAGATCGCGACAGCGATGCCGCACGTAAATGCGAACCAGAGCGGATGGCCTTTGATCGCGCGTCCGAACGGAGTCTTGAACCCGCGCGCCGTCGCGATGACGGTGCGGCTGAACAGGCCTCCGGCGAGGCCGCCCACAACGCCACAGAGCGGGACGGCCAGCCAGTCCATGCCACGCGCCAGCGACATCGCGCTGCTGCCGAAATATGCGTAATTGCCCGCCAGCGCCAGCGAGGTCAGGCCGGCCGCGATCACCGCCGCAATGATGAGGCTGGAGGTGCGGGTCTCAAAAGCGCGGCTCATCTCCTCGATGCCGAAGACGATCCCCGCCAGCGGCGTGTTGAACGCCGCGGCAACGCCTGCGGCGGCGCCGGCCAGGATCAGCCCCGGCTGGCGGCGCGGCGAGACACGACCGAGCGCGAACATGATGGACGCGCCGACCTGCACCGTGGGTCCTTCCCGGCCCACGGAGCCGCCGCACAACAGACCGAACAGAGTGAGGATCACCTTTCCGACCGCGATCCGGATCGAGACCAGGCTCTCGCGCGCCCCCTGATCGGTCAGATGGCGTGCGGCGATCGCCTGCGGAATGCCGCTGCCCTGCGCATTGGGAAACAGCCGGATCGTCAGATAGGCCGACAGCATGAAGCCGAGCGGGGTCACCGCCAGCACGGCGTAGCGCGACTTCGCCAGCAGCAGCGCAAAAGCATGCTGTGCCAGATCGGCGAGTTGCGCCAGCACCACCGCCGCCGCGCCAACGCCGATACCGCCGAGCAGAAAGATGGCCTGCCGCTGCCATCGTGCGGACGTCAGTCTGAACAGGCGTTTATGGCGGGTCGACAGGGGCCAGATCATGCAGGCCCCTTTAAGCGCGTTGGGCGCCGAAATGAAGCCGCAAGTGGGCAGATCAGCTAGGCCGGAACCACGCCCTCGACGAACATCAGCCGCCGCTCCAACGCTGCCTGGCGCAGCTTCAGCGCCTCCGCATATTCCGGAGAAGCGTACCATTCACGCGCGCGGGCCATCGAGGGAAACTCCACGATAATGATGGTCTTGGGCGGCGGGCCGCCCTCCACCACCTCGGCGGCACCACCGCGCACAAGATAGCGACCGCCATATCGCGCGATGCTCTGCGCGGCCAGTGCACGATAGGACTCCATCGCGACCCTGTCGCGCGCCTCGACTTCCGAGATCACATAGGCCGGCACGCGACGGCCTCATGCGATCGTATTGACGATGCCGCCTTCCGCGCGCAGCGCGGCGCCGTTGGTGGCCGACGCCTCTTTCGAGGCAACATAGACCACCATGTTGGCGATCTCCTCGACGCTGGCGAAGCGTTGCAGCAGCGAGCTCGGCCGATGCTGCTTGACGAAATTGGCGGCGGCCTCGTCCACGGATTGACCGTTCTGCTTGGCAAGATCCTTCACGAACGTCTCGACACCCTCCGACATGGTCGGGCCCGGCAGCACTGAATTGACGGTGACACCGGTGCCGCGGGTGAGCTGCGCGAGGCCGCGCGCGATCGCAAGCTGCGCCGTCTTGCTCATACCGTAGTGAATCATCTCGACGGGAATGTTGAGGCCCGATTCCGAGGAGATGAAGACGATGCGGCCCCAGTTGCGCTTGAGCATGCTCTTCATGTACGCGCGCGACAGCCGCACGCCGCTCATCACGTTGACTTCGAAGAAGCGGCTCCAGTCCTCATCCGGAATCTCGAAAAAATCCTTGGGCTCAAAGATGCCGGCATTGTTGATGAGGATGTCGACCTCAGGCAGAGCAGCCACCAGCGCCTTGCAGCCTGTAGCGGTCGAGACGTCGGCAGCGATGCCGCGGACCTTGGCGCCCGTCCCTTCGAGCTTGCGCACGGCCGCATCGACCTTGTCCTGGCCGCGGCCGTTGATCACGACGCTGGCGCCGGAGGCTGCCAGGCCCTTGGCGATGGCATGGCCGATGCCCGCAGTCGAGCCGGTGACGAGGGCGGTCTTTCCGGAAAGGTCGATGTTCATGCGTCGTCTCCATAAAGATTGACCGAGATATCGTGCGCTGCGAAGGCAGCTTCAATCGTCCCTCACCGACGCGTGAGGATCGGCGTCATGACAGCAGTGCGGCAAGGATGGGCAAAGCGTAGCGCGTCCACCTGTCAACGCGGGATGCGATCCAATGACAGCATATACCAGCGGCGAGACCAGCTTGTGCCCGCCTCAGGCGATGCCTTACGTGATCGCACGTTTGATTTGGTGATCGCTCCAGGCGCGCAGTCGACCGCTTTCCAGGGAAAGGCGTTGGTCGAGAGACAATGGCCGTGCCACAAAAAAACGGCGCCCGAGGGCGCCGCTTTCTGAAAACTCGACTACCGGTCGGCTTACGCCGCCTCGGCTTCCTTCTCCTGCACCGGGCCGGAGTCCTGGCCCTTGGCATCGACGTCGCGATCGACGAACTCGATCACGGCCATCGCGGCGTTGTCGCCGTAGCGGAAGCCGGCCTTGATGATGCGGGTGTAGCCACCCTGGCGGTCCTTGTAGCGGGTCGCAAGCGTGTCGAAGAGCTTCTTGACCATGTCGACGTCGCGCAGCTCCGAGATCGCCTGGCGGCGCAGCGACAGGCCGCCCTTCTTGCCGAGGGTGACGAGCTTCTCGACGATTGGGCGGAGCTCCTTGGCCTTGGGCAGCGTGGTGACGATCTGCTCGTGCTTGATCAGCGCAGCCGCCATGTTGGCGAACATTGCCTTGCGGTGCTCGGCCGTGCGGTTGAGCTTCCGATGAACCTTGCCGTGACGCATGTGTGTAGTCCTTCTTCGATTGTGTCGCGGTGGTTCAGCGACTGGTTTTCAGGTGGGCTTCCTGCGTTCGCCCTGGGTCGTCATTCCGGACGGCGCGAAGCGGCGATCCGGAATCTCGAGGTTCCGGGCCCGGCTCTGCGAGCCGTCCCGGAACGACGAAATGCTCAGTAATGATCCTCGAAGCGCTTGGCGAGCTCGTCGATGTTCTCCGGCGGCCAGCCCGGCACTTCCATGCCGAGGTGCAGACCCATCTGGGCCAGCACTTCCTTGATCTCGTTCAGCGACTTGCGGCCGAAGTTCGGGGTGCGGAGCATTTCCGCCTCGCTCTTCTGCACGAGATCGCCGATGTAGACGATGTTGTCGTTCTTCAAGCAGTTGGCCGAACGCACCGACAGCTCGAGCTCGTCCACCTTCTTGAGGAAGGCCGGGTTGAAGGCGAGGTCCGGGATGATCTCCTGGGCGACTTCCTTGCGCGGCTCTTCGAAATTGACGAACACGTTGAGCTGGTCCTGCAGGATGCGGGCAGCATAGGCCACCGAGTCATCCGGCGAGATCGCGCCGTTGGTCTCGATCGTCATGGTCAGCTTGTCGTAGTCGAGGATCTGGCCCTCGCGGGTGTTCTCGACCTTGTAGGAGACCTTGCGGACGGGCGAGTACAGGCTGTCGACCGGGATCAGGCCGATCGGCGCGTCCTCGGGGCGGTTGCGCTCGGCGGGCACGTAGCCCTTGCCGGTCGAGACCGTGAACTCCATGCGGATCTCGGCGCCCTCGTCGAGGGTGCAGATCTGCAGGTCCGGGTTCAGCACGACGACGTCGCCGACGGTCTGGATGTCGCCGGCGGTGACGACGCCGGGGCCCTGCTTCTTCACGACCATGCGCTTGGGGCCTTCGCCCTGCATCTTGATCGAGATGTCCTTGATGTTGAGCACGATGTCGGTGACGTCCTCACGGACGCCCGCGATCGAGGAGAACTCGTGCAGCACGCCGTCGATGTGCACCGACTGCACCGCCGCGCCCTGGAGCGAGGAGAGCAGGATGCGGCGCAGCGCGTTGCCGAGGGTCTGGCCGAAGCCGCGCTCGAGCGGCTCGGCGACAATGGTCGCGAAACGCGAGGGGTCACTGCCGGGCGTGACCTGGAGCTTGTTCGGCCGAATCAGTTCTTGCCAATTTTTCTGGATCGTCACTGTTTCACCCATACAGGCCAGTCAATTTGACGCATCAAATACTGGCGTTGGAGAAAGGCCGCAGAGCATTCCCGCGGCTTCTTGCAAAGTCGTTGCGGGCGCCGATGCGCCCGCAACTTGTCAAATCAAACGCGACGACGCTTGCGGGGACGGCAACCGTTGTGCGGGATCGTGGTCACGTCACGGATCGAGGTGACGGTGAAGCCGGCAGCCTGGAGCGCGCGGAGCGCCGACTCGCGGCCCGAACCGGGACCGGCGACCTCGACTTCCAGCGTGCGCATGCCGTGCTCCTGCGCCTTCTTGGACACGTCCTCGGCGGCAACCTGCGCGGCGTACGGGGTCGACTTGCGCGAGCCCTTGAAGCCCATCGTGCCAGCGGAGGACCAGGCGATCGTGTTGCCCTGCGCGTCGGTGATGGTGATGGTCGTGTTGTTGAACGACGAGTTCACATGCGCGACGCCGGAGGCGATGTTCTTGCGCTCACGACGACGAACGCGGGTGGCTTCCTTGCCCATTGAGTCCCTTTCCTGAAGATCTCAAACGCCGCCGTAATGCCAGCGGCTACACCTGTGGAACGAAAAGCGCGCGGCGAACGGGTCATCCCCTTTCGCCACACGCCGCGATTGGATGCGAAAACTTACTTCTTCTTGCCGGCGATGGCCTTCGCCGGACCCTTGCGCGTACGCGCATTGGTGTGGGTACGCTGACCGCGCACCGGCAGACCGCGACGATGACGCAGGCCGCGATAGCAGCCGAGGTCCATCAGACGCTTGATGTTGATGCCCACCTCGCGACGCAGGTCGCCCTCGACGAGATAGTCGCGGTCGATCACTTCGCGGATCTGGAGCACTTCGGCGTCGCTGAGCTGATTGACGCGACGATCCTCGGGAATCTTCACCTTCTCCATGATGTCACCGGCGATCTTCGGGCCGATGCCATGGATGTACTGAAGCGCGATCAGCACGCGCTTGTTGGTGGGAATGTTCACGCCGGCAATACGGGCCACGGCCTTCTCTCCTGTTGCCGATCCTCGTCAGGACCGGGCTTTAAGTGCTTGCTTTCTCGGGCAGGTGTTCACAAACGCGAACACGACGCCCACCCCCGGTCTTCCTGGGGCCCGGCATCGTCTGAAACTATCCGACTTGGATGCGGGGCTTATTAGGGGATTCCGGGGGCTTTCGTCAACCGCTGCTAGCGCTTGGCTCGCTTTTTCGTGACCTTTTTTGCAGCCTTTTTGGCACCCTTTTTGACGGCCTTCTTGGTGGTCTTTTTGACTGCCTTCTTGACGGCTTTCTTGGTGGGTTTCCCGGTAGCTTTCTTGGCCGCCTTCTTAGGGCCCTTCACCACCGACTTGCCGGCCTTTTTGGCCGATTTGGCGCTCTTTTTGGCCATTTCCGCCGGCTTTGCAGCCGCCTTCTTCCCTGCCCCCGCCTTGGCCTTCTTGGCCGGCGCCGCCTTGGCTGCGCTCCTGGCATGGGTCTTGGGCTCGACGGCTCCCAGCGCCAGCAGCTGGCGATGGATGGCGCGGGTGACCTCGTCGATCGCCATCATGCCGTCGATGGTGGAGAGCTTCCGTCGCTCGGAATAGTAGTGAATCAGCGGTTCCGTCTGGCTGCGGTAGCTGGCGAGTCGCTTGGTCAGGACTTCCGGTGTGTCATCGAGCCGGACCTCCTCGCCGCGCTCCCGCATCTGGGCGACGCGTGTCTCGACGCGGCTCAGCAGCGCGCTCTCGTTGACGCGGAGCTCGATCACGGCGTCGAGCTTGAGGTGCTTGGCCTTGAGCAGCTCGTCCAGCGCCTCGGCCTGCGGCACGGTGCGCGGAAAGCCATCGAGGATGAAACCGTTCTTGGCGTCCGGCTGGTCGATCCGGTCGGAGATGATTCCCACCACGACCTCGTCGGGCACGAGGCCGCCGCTGGCCATGATCTCCTTGGCCTTCAGCCCGACCGGCGTTCCCGCCGCAACCGCTGCGCGCAGCATCTCGCCGGTCGAGAGCTGGACGATGCCATAGCGCTGCACCAAGAGCTGCGCCTGGGTCCCCTTGCCCGACCCCGGCGGTCCCAGAAGTATAATTCTCATCGGCGTACGCCCCCCGGATTGGTGAGCGATACGTCGCGCACCTGTGTTTGAAGATCAAGAACGGTGCAAACCACAATCAGCGCCGCACCGCTACCCATATCATAGGGGAGCGAATGGGCGGTCGCCAAGAAGGCTTTGAAATCAGGGATTGCGCACAGTGAGAGCGGCATCTGCGGATGCGGCCAAGCGGCCCGCTGACGGTGGTCGCGGACGCACCACATTGCTCGCGCCGCGAATCGGCGGCGCGGTTGCGCCGCCCGAGAGATGCGTTCAGCGGCGGCGGCCGCGCAGCTTCGACTTGCGGATCAGGCCTTCGTACTGATGGGCCAGCAGATAACCCTGCACCTGTGCCACCGTGTCCATGGTGACGCTGACGACGATCAGCAGCGAGGTACCGCCGAAGTAGAACGGCACCGAGGCGTAGGAGATCAGGATCTCCGGGATCAAGCAGACGATCGCCAGATAGATCGCGCCGAGCACGGTGATGCGCGAGAGCACGTAGTCGATGTATTCCGCGGTGCGCTCACCCGGGCGGATGCCCGGAATGAAGCCGCCGTGCTTCTTCAGATTGTCCGCAGTCTCGGTCGGGTTGAACACGATCGCGGTGTAGAAGAAGGCGAAGAACACGATCAGCGCGAGATAGAGGATCAGGAACAGGGGGCGGCCGTGGCCGAGCTGGGTGGTGATCCACTGGAACCATTCCGGCCCGCTGCCCGCGTTGAAATTCGCGACCGTGGTCGGCAGCAGCAGCAGCGAGGATGCGAAGATCGGCGGGATCACGCCGGAGGTGTTGAGCTTGAGCGGCAGATGCGAGGACTGGCCCTCGAACATCTTGTTGCCGACCTGGCGTTTCGGATACTGAATCAGGAGGCGGCGCTGCGCGCGCTCCATGAACACAATGAAGGCGATCACGGCGACGGCCATGACGATGACGACCAGGATCAGGCCGGTCGACATCGCGCCCTGACGGCCGAGCTCGAGCATGTTGGCGAGCGCCGCCGGCAGCTCGGCAACGATGCCGGCGAGAATGATCAGCGAGATGCCGTTGCCAATGCCGCGCGAGGTGATCTGCTCGCCCAGCCACATCAGGAACATGGTGCCGCCGGTCAGCGTGATCGCGGTCGACAGGCGGAAGAACATGCCGGGATCGCTGACGACGTTGCCGGCACCCTCGAGGCCCACCGCGATGCCGTAGGACTGGAATGCGGCCAGGATGACGGTCAGATAGCGGGTGTACTGGTTCAGCGTCTTGCGGCCGGCCTCGCCTTCCTTCTTCAGCGCCTCGAGCTGCGGCGAGACGGTGGTGAGGAGCTGGATGATGATCGAGGCGGAGATGTACGGCATGATGTTCAAGGCGAAGATCGCCATGCGGTGGATGCCGCCGCCGGCGAACATGTTGAACATGCCGAGGATGCCGCCCGCCTGGGAGCGGAACACCTGCTCCCAAATGTTGGGATCGATGCCCGGCAGCGGGATATAGGTCCCGAGCCGATAAACGAGCAGCGCACCCAGGGTGAACCAGATGCGCTTCTTCAGTTCGTCAGCCTTGGCAAACGCACCGAAATTGAGATTGGCTGCCAGTTGTTCCGCTGCAGAGGCCATCTTGGACTTTCTCCCGCCGCCTATTGCGCCGTCATGCCCGCGGCCGGGCTACTGAAGCGCGACGATATCGCGCTTCAGGCTATCGTTTGAGCAATCTTTCCGGAAAACCGCGTCACACTTTGCGCTGGCGCGGCCCTCCGGGTCCGGATCATGCTCGAGCGGACGCCGGACATTATCTGGGGCTCGACTTCGATAAGTCCACGTCCCGCATACGTAAAGGCCCGCGAGCCGCGGGCCAATGACGCAGTTGTTACGCCGCCTCGCCTTCTTCCTTGGCAGGGGCGAGGATCTTGACCGAACCGCCGGCCTTCTCGACCGCGGCGATGGCGGTCTTGGTGGCACCGTGCACTTCGATGTTGAGCTTGGACTTGAGCTCGCCGCGGCCGAGCAGCCGCAGGCCGGCCTTGGCGCGGCGCAACACGCCGCCCTTCACCAGGGCCTCGACGTTGACGACGCTGCCGGCGTCGATCTTCTTGGCATCGACCGCTTCCTGGAGCCGGTCGAGATTGATCTCGGCGAACTCGACGCGGAAGATGTTGTTGAAGCCGCGCTTGGGCAGACGGCGATGCATCGGCATCTGGCCGCCTTCGAAACCCTTGATGCGCACGCCCGAACGCGCGGTCTGGCCCTTGCCGCCGCGGCCGGACTGCTTGCCCTTGCCCGAACCGATGCCGCGGCCGACGCGCATGCGCTTCTTGCGCGAGCCGGCGTTGTCGGCGATATCGCTGAGCTTCATCGCCCTTCTCCTTGTGTCTTGCGCCTGATCTTCGCCGAAAACGGGTAGCCCGCTGTTCGGGATCACGCGCCCTTGCTTACTTCTCGTCGACGATGCGGACGAGATGGTGAACCTTCTCGATCATGCCGCGGACTGCCGGGGTATCAGGCAGCTCGCTGGTGCGGCCGATCTTGTTGAGCTTGAGCCCGATCAGCGTCGAGCGCTGCGAGTGATGGCGGCGGATCGCGCTGCCGGTCTGCTCGAGCTTGATCGTCTTTGCGGCCTTGGCCATGGGAGTCTACTCCGAAAAGCTTCCGTTAGTCGGCAGCCGCCTCGGCATCGCCGCCGATACGGCGGGACTGGAGGGTGGACACCTTGATGTTGCGGCGGGCTGCGACCGAACGCGGCGAATCCTGATGCTTCAGCGCGTCGAAGGTTGCGCGAACCATGTTGTACGGGTTCGACGAGCCGATCGACTTCGCCACCACGTCCTGGACGCCGAGCGTCTCGAACACGGCGCGCATCGGGCCACCGGCGATGATGCCGGTACCGGCCGGAGCTGCACGCAGGTAGACACGGCCCGCGCCATGACGGCCGGCGATGTCGTGATGCAGCGTGCGGCCCTCGCGCAGCGAGACGCGGGTCAGGTTGCGCTTGGCGGATTCAGTGGCCTTGCGGATCGCCTCCGGCACTTCGCGCGCCTTGCCGTGACCGAAGCCGGCGCGGCCCTTCTGATCGCCGATCACGACCAGCGCTGCGAAACCGAAGCGCTTGCCGCCCTTGACGACCTTGGCCACGCGGTTGATGTGGACGAGCTTGTCGACGAACTCGCTGTCGCGCTCCTCGCGCTCCCTGCGTTCACGTCCGCCGCCGCGTTGATCGCGTCCACCACGTTGTTCGCGTTCAGCTGCCATGGTTTTTCCAATCCTTCAGAGGCTTACGCCTCAATCCTCAAATTCTGTTAGAAGCTCAGCCCACTCTCACGCGCCGCGTCGGCAAGAGCCTTGACGCGCCCGTGGTAGAGATAGCTGCCGCGATCGAACACGACTTCCTTGACACCCTTCTCGGCGGCGCGCTGGGCCAGCAGCTTGCCGACCGCCTTCGCCGCATCGATGTCGGCGCCGGTCTTGCCGCCGTCGCGCATCGACTTCTCGAGCGACGAGGCAGAGGCCAGCGTCTCGCCCTTCAGGTCGTCGATGACCTGGGCGTAGATGTGCTTGGACGAACGGAACACCGACAGACGCGGACGGCCGCCACCGGAGCGGCGCAGCTTCAGCCGCACACTCCGCTTGCGCCGGGCATTCGTAACCTTGGCTTTGGACATGACCGGCTCCGTTACTTCTTCTTGCCTTCCTTGCGGAAGATGAATTCGCCAACATACTTCACGCCCTTGCCCTTGTAGGGCTCCGGCGGGCGATAGCTGCGGATCTCGGCTGCGACCTGGCCGACGCGCTGGATGTCGCTGCCCGACACCGTGATTTCGGTGGGCTTCGGCACCGCGATCGTGATCCCTTCCGGGATCGGGTAGATCACGTCGTGGCTGTAGCCGAGCGCGAGCTGCAGGTTCTTGCCTTGCATCGCGGCGCGGTAACCAACGCCGGTGATCTCGAGCTTCTTCTCGAAACCCTTGGTGACGCCTTCGACCAGATTCGCGACCTGGGCGCGAGCCGTACCATAGAGCGCGCGCGCGCGGTTGGTCTCGAGCCGCGGCTTGACCTTGATCTGGCCGCTCTCGAGCTTCACCTCGACGTCGTCATGAACGACGAACTGAAGCTGGCCCTTGGGGCCCTTCATCTTGACGGTCTGCCCATCGACGGTCGCGGTAACACCCGACGGCACCGCCACAGGCTTTTTGCCAACACGTGACATGGATCAAAAATCCTTCTCAGAACACCGTGAAGAGGACTTCACCGCCCACATTCGCGTCGCGCGCGCTGTGGTCGGCCATGATCCCCTTCGGCGTCGACAACACCGAAATGCCGAGCCCATTGTTGACCCGCGGCAGGTTCTTCACCGAGGCGTAGACACGGCGCCCGGGCTTGGAGACACGTTCGATCTCGCGGATGACGGGCTCGCCGTCGAAATACTTCAGCTCGATCTCGATCTCGCTGCGACCCGAGGAATGCTCGAGCGTGGCGTAGCCACGGATGTAGCCCTCGGTCTTGAGGACCTCGAGCACGTTCTCGCGCATCTTCGAGCCAGGCGTGGAGACCTTGGTCTTGGAACGCATCTGCGCGTTGCGGATACGGGTGATCAGATCGCTGATTGGATCGTGCGTAGACATCTAAACGACCCTCCTTACCAGCTGGACTTCACGAGGCCCGGGACCATGCCCTTGGAGCCAAGGTCGCGCAGCGCGATACGGGACAGCTTGTTCTTGCGGTAGTTCGAGCGCGGACGGCCCGACAGCTCGCAACGCAGGCGAATGCGGGTCGCCGACGAATTGCGCGGCATTTCCGCGAGCTTCAGGGTCGCGGCGAACCGCTCCTCCATCGGCAGCGTCTTGTCGGCGATGATCGCCTTCAACCGCTCGCGCTTGGCGGCGGCGTTCTTCACCATCCGCTTGCGCCGGTTGTTCTTCTCGACTGAACTCTTCTTTGCCATGCTTGGCTCCTGGGTATCCGCGTTTGAGAGGCTCTAGGTCAGCGTCTCACTGCCGGAACGGGAAATTGAAAGCGGTCAACAAGGCCCTCGCCTCTTCATCGGTCTTGGCCGTGGTGCAGACGGTGATGTCCATACCGCGGGCTTCCGTGACCTTGTCGAAGTCGATCTCGGGGAAAATGATGTGCTCCTTGATGCCGAGCGAGTAGTTGCCGCGGCCGTCGAAGCTCTTCGGGTTCAGGCCGCGGAAGTCGCGGACGCGCGGCAGCGCGACCGTCACCAGGCGGTCGATGAACTCGTACATGCGCGCCTTGCGCAGCGTGACCTTGCAGCCGATCGGCTGGTTCTCACGCAGCTTGAAGGTCGCGATCGCGATCCGCGAATAGGTCACGATCGCCTTCTGGCCGGCGATCTGGGTCAGCTCGGCAGCGGCGGTCTCGGCCTTCTTGCGGTCGTTGACGGAATCGCCGACGCCCATGTTCAGCACGACCTTGTCCAGGCGCGGAACCTGCATGACGTTCTGGTAACCGAACTTCTCGGTCAGAGCCGTGCGGATCTTCGCGTCGTATTCCGCGCGCAGGCGCGGGGTGTAAGCGGCCTCAGCCATCGATCTCAGCTCCCGAGCTCTTGGCGATGCGGACCTTCTTGCCGTCCGCCAGAATCTTGAATCCGATGCGGGTCGGCTTTCCGTCCTTGCCGACATACGCAATGTTGGACAGTTGGATCGGCGACTCCTTGGAGATGATGCCGCCCTCCTGGGCCTGCGTCTGCTTCTGGTGACGCTTGACCATGTTGATGCCGCGCACCAGCGCCGTACCGGCCTCGGGACGCACCTCGAACACTTCGCCGGTCCGGCCCTTGTCGCGGCCGGTCAGCACGACGACCTTGTCGCCCTTGCGAATCTTCGCAGCCATCACAGCACCTCCGGCGCGAGCGAGATGATCTTCATGTGGTTCTTGGCGCGCAGCTCGCGCGGCACCGGTCCGAAGATACGGGTTCCGACCGGCTCGGACTGGTTGTTGATCAGAACGGCGGCGTTGCGGTCGAAGCGGATGAGCGAACCGTCGGCGCGGCGGATGTCCTTGCGGACGCGCACCACGACGGCCTTCATCACGTCGCCCTTCTTCACCTTGCCACGCGGAATCGCTTCCTTGATCGAGACGACGATGATGTCGCCAATCGTGGCGTAGCGGCGCTTGGAGCCCCCGAGCACCTTGATACACATGACACGGCGTGCGCCAGAATTGTCGGCCACGTCGAGGTTGGTCTGCATCTGAATCATTGATGCACCTCGTCCTCTTCTCTTTGCGCCAGCCCAGCCGGCGCTCAACATTTCCCTGAAGTCAGTCGGCTAAAGCCAACAGATCAGGCGCTTTTCTTGTGCTCGCCCCGGATCACGACCCAGCGCTTCAACTTCGAAATCGGCTTCGATTCCTCGATCCACACCATGTCGCCCGGCTTGAACTGGTTGCTCTCGTCGT
Organism: Bradyrhizobium centrosematis; assembly: GCF_045571495.1. Classification (NCBI taxonomy): domain Bacteria; kingdom Pseudomonadati; phylum Pseudomonadota; class Alphaproteobacteria; order Hyphomicrobiales; family Nitrobacteraceae; genus Bradyrhizobium; species Bradyrhizobium centrosematis. Next base: position 3,208,497 of record NZ_CP120703.1, on the reverse strand, counting down.
GCGCGTGGTAGTTCTTCGAACGGCGGATCGTCTTCTTGTAGATCGGGTGCGTGAAACGGCGATCAACGCGCACCACGATGGTCTTGGCCTGCTTGTCGCTGACGACCACGCCCTGCAAAGTACGTTTCGGCATCTTCGTAAGCCTCTTACTTCTTCTTCGCGCGCGTCTGCGCGGCGACGGTCTTGATCCGGGCGATGTCACGGCGGGCCTCGCGCAGGCGCGAGGTGTTCTCGAGCTGCCCGGTGGCGCGCTGGAAGCGCAGGTTGAAGCGCTCCTTCTTCAGGTTCAGGATGGCGTCATCCTGCTGGTCGGGGCTCATCGCGCGGATGTCTTCGATCTTCATCTGGGCCATGGCCATTACTCCGCTATGCGCTCGACGAAGCGCGTCTTGATCGGCAGCTTGGCGGCCGCCAAGGTCAGCGCCTCACGCGCCGTCTGGGTGTTGACGCCGTCGATCTCGAACAGCACCCGGCCCGGCTTGACGCGCGCCACCCACAATTCCGGCGAACCCTTGCCGGAGCCCATGCGGACTTCGGCCGGCTTCTTCGACACCGGAACGTCGGGGAATACGCGGATCCAGACGCGGCCGGCGCGCTTCATGTGGCGGGTGAGCGCGCGGCGCGCGGCTTCGATCTGGCGCGCGGTGACGCGCTCAGGCTCGGTCGCCTTCAGGCCGAACTGGCCGAACGCCAACGTCGCGCCCGAAGACGCGACGCCGTGGATGCGGCCCTTATGCGCCTTCCGGAACTTCGTTTTCTTAGGTTGCATCATGGCTTTAAGCCCTCAAATTCCTGTGCGGCTTTAGGCTGCAGCCGTATCGCGGCGCTGACGGCCACCACGATCGCCACTGCCACCCGTCTCGCCTTCGGCCATTCTCTTGTCCTGGGCCATCGGATCGTGCTCGAGGATCTCGCCCTTGAAGATCCAGACCTTGACGCCGCAGGTGCCGAAGGTCGTGAACGCGGTCGCAACGCCGTAGTCGATGTCGGCGCGCAGCGTGTGCAGCGGCACGCGACCTTCGCGGTACCACTCCATGCGCGCGATTTCCGCACCGCCCAGACGTCCCGAGCAGTTGATGCGGATGCCTTCCGCGCCGAGACGCATCGCCGACTGCACGGCGCGCTTCATGGCGCGGCGGAACGCCACGCGGCGCTCCAGCTGCTGCGCGATCGACTCGGCCACCAGCGTCGCATCGAGCTCCGGCTTGCGGATTTCGACGATGTTGATGACGACGTCGGACGAGGTGATGTCCGCCACCTTCTTGCGCAGCTTGTCGATGTCGGCGCCCTTCTTGCCGATCACCACGCCCGGACGGGCCGAGTGGATGGTGACGCGGCACTTCTTGTGCGGACGCTCGATCACGATGCGGGCGACGGCCGCCTGCTTGAGCTCCTTGTGCAGGATCTCGCGGATCTTGACGTCCTCGTGCAGCAGCTTGCCGTACTCCTGCTTGCCGGCGAACCAGCGGGAATCCCAGGTACGGTTGATGCCGAGGCGCAGACCGATCGGATTGATCTTTTGACCCATCGTGTTCTCCTGCGCCCTTAAGCGGCGGCTTCAGCTTCGACCTGACGAACGATGATCGTCAGCTGCGAAAATGGTTTGTAGACACGGCCCGAGCGGCCACGGCCGCGCGCGGCGAAGCGCTTCATCACGAGGCCGTTGCCGACGAAGGCCTGCGCCACGACGAGATCGTCGACGTCGAGGTCGTGGTTGTTTTCGGCGTTGGCGATCGCCGATTCCAGGCACTTCTTCACGTCGACCGCGATCCGCTTGCGCGAAAACTGCAGATCGGCGAGCGCAGCAGCGGCCTTCCGGCCGCGAATGAGCTGGGCGACCAGGTTGAGCTTCTGCGGGCTCACCCGCAGCATCCGGGCGACCGCCTTGGCCTCGTTGTCGGCGAGGCTCCGTTCGCGCTTAGGTTTGCTCATCGTTTAATCCTCAAGCCTTCTTGGCTTTCTTGTCGCCGGAGTGGCCATGGAAGGTCCGGGTCGGCGAGAACTCGCCGAACTTATGACCGACCATTTCCTCGTTGACGGCCACCGGCACGTGCTTCTGACCGTTGTAGACGCCGAAGGTCAGGCCGACGAACTGCGGCAGGATCGTCGAGCGACGGCTCCAGATCTTGATGACGTCGTGACGGCCGGACGCGCGCGCGGCATCTGCCTTCTTGAGCAGAGAACCCTCGACGAACGGGCCTTTCCAGACTGAACGAACCATGTCCGGCGTTCCTTACTTCTTCCGCTTGTGGCGGCTTAGGAGAATGAATTTGTTGGTCGACTTGTTGGTGCGGGTCTTCTTGCCCTTGGTCGGCTTGCCCCACGGAGTGACCGGGTGGCGACCGCCCGAGGTACGACCTTCACCACCACCGTGCGGATGGTCGATCGGGTTCATCGCGACACCGCGGTTGTGCGGGCGACGGCCCATCCAACGCTTGCGACCGGCCTTGCCGATCGAGGTGTTCATGTGATCCGGGTTCGACACCGCGCCGATCGTGCCACGGCAACGGCCGTGCACCAGGCGCTGCTCGCCCGAGTTCAGGCGGATGATCACGTAGTCCTGGTCGCGGCCGACGAGCTGGGCATACGTGCCGGCCGAACGGGCGAGCTGGCCGCCCTTCCCGATCTTGACCTCGATGTTATGGATGATCGTGCCGACCGGCATGTTGCCGAGCGGCATGACGTTGCCCGGCTTCACGTCGACGTAGTTGCCGGCGATGATGGTGTCACCCACCGCCAGGCGCTGCGGCGCCAGAATGTAGGCCTGCTCGCCGTCCTGATACTTGATCAGCGCGATGAAGCCGGTGCGGTTCGGATCATACTCGAGACGCTCGACGGTCGCGGGGACGTCGATCTTCTCGCGCTTGAAATCCACGGTGCGCAGCGTCTGCTTGTGACCGCCGCCACGGAAACGCACGGTGATGCGACCAGTGTTGTTGCGACCGCCCGAGGACTTCTTGCCTTCGGTGAGCGCCTTCAACGGCTTGCCCTTGTAGAGGGCCGAACGATCGACCATGACCAGCTGGCGCTGGCCCGGCGTCGTGGGATTGAATGTCTTCAGTGCCATCGTCGTGCGACCTTACAGACCGGTGGTGACGTCGATCCGGTGGCCCTCTTCGAGAGTCACGATCGCGCGCTTGCTGTTCGACTGAGAACCGAGATTACCGCGGAAGACCTTGACCTTGCCCTTGCGGACCAGCGTGTTGACGCTCTTGACCTTGACGTCGAACAGCTTCTCGATCGCTTCCTTGATCTGCGGCTTGGTCGCCTTGGCGGCCACCTTGAACAGCACCTTGTTGTGCTCCGAGGCGATCGTGGCCTTTTCGGTCACGACCGGCGACAGGATCACGTCGTAGTGGCGAGGCTCGATGTTCTTGCTCATTTGAAGCGCGCCTCCAGCGCATCGATGGCGGCCTTGGTCAGAACGAGCTTCTGACGGCGCAGGATGTCATAGACGTTGATGCCCTGGATCGGCAGCACGTCCATGTTCGGAATGTTGCGGGCCGCGGCGGCAAAACCGTTATTGAGCTCGGCGCCGTCGATGATCAGAGCGTTGGTGAGCCCGAGGCCCGAGAAGTGGCCGAGCAGCGCCTTGGTCTTGGCGGTTTCGAGCGCAGCCTTCTCGATCACGACGAGATCGCCGTCCTTGGCCTTGGCCGAGAGCGCATGCTTGAGCGCGAGCGCACGGACCTTCTTGGGCAGGTCGGTGGCGTGCGAGCGCACCACCGGACCGAACGCCCGACCGCCGCCGCGGAACTGCGGCACGCGGGCCGAGCCGTGACGAGCACCGCCGGTGCCCTTCTGCTTGTACATCTTCTTGCCGGTGCGCCAGATCTCGGCGCGCCCCTTGGCCTTGTGCGTGCCGGCCTGGCGCTTGTTGAGCTGCCATTGCACGCAGCGCGCGATGATGTCCTCGCGCGGCTCGAGGCCGAAAATGGCGTCGGAGAGCTGGACGGAGCCGGCTTCCTTACCTTCGAGGGTGGTGACCTTCAATTCCATCTCACGCCTCCTGCGCAGCCGGAGCGGCTTCCGCGTCGCCAGCAACCTTGAACTTGCCGGGCTTCGGAGCTTCCTTCGGCAGCGGCTTCTTGACGGCGTCGCGCACGCGAATCCAGCCGCCCTTGGAGCCGGGAACGGCGCCTTCGACGAGGATCAGACCGCGCTCGACATCGGTCTGGACGACGCGAAGATTGAGCGTGGTGATGCGATCGACACCCATGTGGCCGGGCATCTTCTTGTTCTTCCAGGTCTTGCCGGGGTCCTGACGTCCGCCGGTCGAACCGATCGAACGGTGCGAGATCGACACACCGTGCGTGGCGCGCAGACCGCCGAAGTTCCAGCGCTTCATGCCGCCGGCAAACCCCTTACCGACCGAGGTGCCGGTGACGTCGACAAACTGGCCGACGACGAAATGATCGGCCTGGATCTCGGCGCCGACCGGGATCATCGCATCCGCGGTGACGCGGAATTCCTCGACGCGGCGCTTCGGCTCCACCTTGGCGACCGCGAACTGGCCGCGCTCAGCCTTGGGCATGTAAACGGTCTTGCGGCTGCCAGAACCGAGCTGCAGCGCGACGTAACCGTTCTTCTCTTCGGTGCGGTGGCCTACGACCTGGCAATTGCCGAGCTTCAGCACGGTCACGGGGATATGTTCGCCGGCCTCCGTGAAGACCCGCGTCATCCCGACCTTTTGTGCGATCACTCCGGAGCGCATCGGCTTGCTTCCTGTTCTTTCTGTCCGCTTACGCGAACGGGATCCAAAATCTTAGAGCTTGATCTCGACGTCGACACCGGCGGCCAGGTCGAGCTTCATCAAAGCATCGACGGTCTGCGGGGTCGGATCGACGATGTCGAGCAGGCGCTTGTGAGTGCGCATCTCGAACTGTTCGCGGCTCTTCTTGTCGACGTGGGGCGAACGGTTGACGGTGAACTTCTCGATGCGGGTGGGCAGCGGAATGGGTCCGCGGACCTGCGCGCCGGTGCGCTTCGCCGTGTTCACGATCTCGCGGGTCGACGTATCGAGGATACGATGGTCGAACGCCTTGAGACGGATACGAATGTTTTGGCCGTTCATTGCCGTGGTCTCTCTTCAGTGGGTGGCGAATAGCGAATAGCGAATGTCACCATTCGCTACTCGCCGTCCCTATTCTCGTAATTACTCGATGATCGAGGCGACGACGCCGGCGCCGACGGTGCGGCCGCCTTCGCGGATCGCGAAGCGGAGCTTCTCTTCCATCGCGATCGGCACGATCAGGTGCACTTCCATCGCGATGTTGTCGCCCGGCATCACCATCTCGGTGCCTTCCGGCAGGTGCACGACACCGGTCACGTCGGTGGTGCGGAAGTAGAACTGCGGACGGTAGTTGGTGAAGAAGGGGGTGTGGCGACCGCCCTCTTCCTTGGTGAGGATGTAAGCCTCTGCCTTGAACTTAGTGTGCGGCTTGACCGAACCCGGCTTGCACAGCACCTGGCCGCGCTCGACGTCTTCACGCTTGGTGCCGCGGAGCAGCGCGCCGATGTTGTCGCCGGCCTGGCCCTGATCGAGCAGCTTGCGGAACATTTCGACGCCGGTGACCGTGGTCTTCTGCGTGGCGCGCAGACCGACGATCTCGATTTCCTCGCCGACCTTGACGATGCCGCGCTCGACGCGGCCGGTCACGACGGTGCCGCGGCCCGAGATCGAGAACACGTCTTCAACCGGCATCAGGAACGGCTGGTCGATCGGACGCTCCGGCTGCGGGATGTACTCGTCGACGTTCTTCATCAGCTCGAGGATGGCGTCGTGGCCGAGCTTCTTGTCGGAATCTTCGAGGGCGGCGAGCGCCGAACCCTTGATGATCGGGATCTTGTCGCCCGGGAAGTCGTACTTCGAGAGCAGCTCGCGGACCTCGAGCTCGACGAGCTCGAGCAGCTCCGGATCGTCGACCATATCGCACTTGTTGAGGAACACGACGAGCGCGGGCACGCCGACCTGGCGGGCGAGCAGGATGTGCTCACGGGTCTGCGGCATCGGGCCGTCAGCGGCCGACACGACCAGGATCGCACCGTCCATCTGGGCGGCGCCGGTGATCATGTTCTTGACGTAGTCGGCGTGGCCGGGGCAGTCGACGTGAGCGTAGTGACGGTTCGGCGTCTCGTACTCGACGTGCGCGGTCGAGATGGTGATGCCGCGCGCCTTCTCTTCCGGCGCCTTGTCGATCTGATCGTACGCGGTGAACGTCGCACCGCCGGCTTCGGCGAGGATCTTGGTGATCGCCGCGGTCAGCGACGTCTTACCATGGTCGACGTGACCGATGGTGCCGATGTTGCAGTGCGGCTTGGTACGTTCAAACTTTGCTTTGGCCATTTGACTCTCCGTTCAATCGTCAGCTTGAGACCGACGACAATCAGGCAAACTTCTTCTGGACTTCTGCCGACACGTTGGCCGGCGCTTCTGCGTAGTGGTCGAACTGCATGGTGAAGGTCGCGCGGCCCTGGCTCATCGAGCGCAGGTTGTTCACGTAACCGAACATGTTCATGAGCGGCACCATCGCGTTGATGACGTTGGCGTTGCCGCGCATGTCTTGACCCTGGATCTGACCGCGCCGCGAATTCAGGTCGCCGATGACCGAACCGGTGTAGTCTTCCGGGGTCACCACCTCGACCTTCATGATCGGCTCGAGCAGGACGGACTTGCCCATCTGCAGCGCTTCGCGGAAGCAGGCGCGCGAGGCGATTTCGAAGGCGAGCGCCGACGAGTCGACGTCGTGATACTTGCCGTCGACGAGCTGCACCTTGACGTCGACCACAGGGAAGCCCGCGACCACGCCGGACGACAGCACGCTCTCCAGGCCCTTCTCGACGCCCGGGATGTATTCCTTAGGCACCGCGCCGCCGACGATCTTCGATTCGAATTCGAAGCCCTTGCCGGGCTCGTTCGGCTCGACGATGAACGACACCGCCGCGAACTGACCGGTACCGCCGGTCTGCTTCTTGTGGGTGTAGCTGTGCTCGACCCGCTTGGTGACGCGCTCGCGGAAGGCCACCTGCGGCGCGCCGATGTTGGCATCGACCTTGTAGGTGCGCTTGAGGATGTCGACCTTGATGTCGAGATGGAGTTCGCCCATGCCCTTGAGGATGGTCTGGCCGGACTCGTGGTCGGTCGACACGCGGAAGGACGGATCCTCCGCGGCGAGCTTGGCCAGCGCCACGCCCAGCTTCTCCTGGTCGGCCTTAGACTTCGGCTCGATCGCGATCTCGATGACCGGCTCGGGGAATTCCATCTTCTCAAGGATGACCTGATGGTCGGGATCGCACAGGGTGTCGCCTGTGCGCGCTTCCTTCAGACCAGCCAGCGCGACGATATCGCCGGCATAGGCTTCCTTGATGTCTTCGCGGTTGTTCGCATGCATCAACAGCATGCGCCCGATCCGCTCCTTCTTCTCGCGGGTCGAGTTCACGACGCCGGTGCCGCTCTGCAGAATGCCGGAGTAGATGCGGCAGAAGGTGATGGTGCCGACGAACGGGTCGTCCATGATCTTGAACGCGAGCAGCGCCAGCGGCTCCTTGTCGTCCGCCTTGCGCACGACTTCGTTGCCCTTGTCGTCGGTGCCCTTGATCGCAGGCACGTCGAGCGGCGACGGCAGATAGTCGACCACGGCGTCGAGCAGCGGCTGCACGCCCTTGTTCTTGAAGGCCGAGCCGCACAGCACGGGATAGAACGCGCCGGTCAGCACCGCCTTGCGGATCAGACGCTTCAGGGTCGCCTCGTCCGGCTCCTTGCCGTCGAGATAGGCAGCCATGGCGTCATCGTCGAGCTCGACGGCGGCTTCCACCATCTTCTCGCGGTATTCCTTGGCCTGGTCGACGAGGTCTTCCGGAATGTCGACATAGTCGAACTTCGCGCCGAGCGACTCGTCGTTCCAGATCACGCCCTTCATCTTCACGAGGTCGACGAGACCCTTGAAGTTGTTCTCGGCACCGATCGGAAGCTGGATCGCGACGGGCTTGGCGCCGAGGCGGTCAACGATGTCGGACAGGCACTTGAAGAAGTCCGCACCGATCTTGTCCATCTTATTGGCGAAGACGATGCGCGGAACCTTGTACTTGTCGCCCTGGCGCCAGACGGTCTCGGTCTGGGGCTCGACGCCCTGGTTCGAGTCGAGCACGCAGACGGCGCCGTCGAGCACGCGCAACGAACGCTCCACCTCGATGGTGAAGTCGACGTGGCCGGGCGTGTCGATGATGTTCAGGCGCTTGCCGGCCCAGAACGCGGTGGTCGCAGCCGAGGTGATCGTGATGCCACGCTCCTGCTCCTGCTCCATCCAGTCCATCGTCGCGGCACCTTCGTGCACTTCGCCGATCTTGTGGCTCTTGCCGGTGTAATAGAGGATGCGCTCGGTCGTCGTGGTCTTGCCGGCGTCGATATGCGCCATGATACCGAAGTTACGGTAGTCCTCGATGGCATGTTGGCGGGGCATGGGTGGTTCCTTGCGAGTCCGAGTGTGTCGCCGTTACCAGCGATAGTGCGAGAAGGCGCGGTTGGCTTCCGCCATCCGGTGCACGTCTTCACGCTTCTTGACGGCGTTCCCGCGGTTGTTCGATGCGTCCAGCAGCTCGGCCGAGAGCCGCTCGGTCATGGTCTTCTCGTTGCGCTCGCGCGCAGCCGAGATCAGCCAGCGGATGCCCAGCGCCTGCCGGCGGGTGGAGCGAACCTCGACCGGCACCTGGTAGGTCGCGCCGCCGACGCGGCGGGAGCGAACTTCGATCGTCGGCATGACGTTCTCGAGCGCCTGCTCGAACACGCCGAGCGGGTTCTGCTTGGTCTTGGCTTCGATGATGCCGAACGCACCGTAGACGATGCCTTCCGCGACCGACTTCTTGCCGGCGTACATCACCGAATTCATGAACTTCGTGACGATGATGTTCCCGAACTTCGGATCGGGAAGGACTTCGCGCTTTTCCGCTGAGTGGCGACGAGACATGGAGCTGATTCCCGCTTACTTCGGACGCTTCGCGCCGTACTTCGAACGACGCTGCTTACGGTTCTTGACGCCCTGGGTATCCAGAACGCCGCGGAGGATGTGGTAGCGCACGCCGGGCAAGTCCTTGACGCGGCCGCCGCGGATCATGACCACCGAGTGCTCCTGAAGGTTATGGCCCTCGCCGGGGATGTAGCCGATCACCTCGAAACCGTTGGTCAGGCGCACCTTGGCGACCTTACGAAGCGCCGAGTTCGGCTTCTTCGGGGTCGTGGTGTAGACGCGGGTGCAAACACCACGCTTCTGCGGCGACTGCTGCAGCGCCGGCACCTTCTTGCGCGACTTCTGCACTTCACGCGGTTGAGCGATCAGCTGGTTGATCGTCGGCATCCTGGCCTTACCCTTTGTTCTGTCGCAGACCCTTCCGGATCCACTGTCTTGCTGCAGCCCGTTGCCGGGACTGCAAATTCTTTCGAGCCACCTGCCCGACGAGGCCGCCTTCGCGGAACAATCCGCACAAAGCGAAATTGCGCCAACCGCTCCATCAACGAGCGGAAAGCGCTTCGACGCCACAGAGGACCGCAGTATTTAGGCCGATCGGCGTAAAGCCGCGGCCCGCGCACTGAGGTCATGCATCCGAATTCGATCTCAAGAGAACGTGCTCAAGAGAACTAAAGTCGCACTGGCATTGCCTAGCTATGATCGACAGCGTTTGAGCGGCATTCGTCGAGGTTGGTGCCCGCCTTGAGCGACCCTTGAGGATCCAGGTCCTTCGGGGTCTAACGGGTGGCCCGTTCCGACGCTGGCGATGCTCACCGCCTGTCGTTAAGTGAGGCGCTTTCTATAAGTGAGAATCGCTCAAGTCAAGGCGAAACGACAGCCACAAAGCGCTTCAGGGACCTGTCAAAATCGCTGTTTGCCGCCCTCGCCGCACCGCCTGACATGGGACCGGAGCCTAGCCGGCAGACCATTTATATCCGGGTGAAACGAAACTTTATGACTCTCAGCGAGGGGCTTTTGCGCTTATGATGCGTTAAGGCGCTTTAACCCCTCCACTTCGGCGACGATCCGCGACGCACATCACCATGATTGGCGTCGGATGGCCCGGTCCGACCGACGCCGAAGTGTATCGGCTACACACGCTTATGTCGGCCAACCAATCTGCATGAGAGCCGTCTGCCCCCGGTCTCGAATCGAAGAACTCGCCGTCAGGCTCGCCCCGCACGCATATCGGCGACCGGAATCACGGACCCGCTGCGGGGCCCCGGTCACGCCTCGTCCTCGTCCTCGTCCCCGTCCTCCTCGAGGTCGTCCTCGTCATCCTGGTCTCTGTCGTCGGCATGAGCGCCCGCGCCGTGCGGCTGATGGATCTGGTCGTTCCAGAGCTTGCGATAGGTCCCATTCTTGGCCAGCAGCTGCGCGTGCGAGCCGCGTTCGATCGCCCTGCCCCCGGAAATCACGATGATCTCGTCCATCTCGACCACCGACGTCAGACGGTGGGTCGACCAGATCATGGTGCGGCCCTTGGCGACCTTGAGCAGCGTGCGGTTGATTGCGGCCTCCGTGGTCTGGTCCAGCGCGGAGGTGGCTTCGTCCAGAAGCAGCACCGAGGGGTTGCGGATGATGGCGCGCGCGATCGCGATGCGCTGGCGCTGTCCGCCCGACAGGGTGTCGCCGCGCTCGCCGACCGGGGTGTCATAGCGCTGCGGAAGGCTCATGATGTAGCGGTGGATCTCGGCCTTCTTGACCGCCTCCTCCACCTCCTCGTCGGTGGCGCCCTCCTTGCCGAGCCGGATGTTCTCCCGGATCGACATGTTGAACAGCATGTTCTCCTGGAACACCACCGCCATGCTCCGGCGCAACGAATCCAGCGTCACCTTGCGGACGTCGACGCCGTCGATGGTGACGCGCCCCTCGTCGGGCACGTACAGCCGCAGGATCAGATTGAGCAAGGTGCTCTTGCCGGAGCCGCTCGGGCCGACGATCGCAATGCGCTTACCCGCGTTCAGCTTGAGACTGAGATTGTCCAGCACCGGCGTCTGGCTGCCCTCGTACTGGAAGGTGACACGGTCGAAGGTGATGTCGTTGGTGATGCGGGGCAGATCGGGCGCGCCGGGACGATCGGCGCCGCGGGTCGGCTCGTCCAGCAGTTCCTGGATATGGCGGATCGCGGCGGCCGAGGAGATCGACACCGGGATGAAATGCATGACGTGGGCGATATTGTAGGAGACCTCCCAGAACGCACTCTCGAAGGTGACGAAGGTGCCGATGGTGATCTGGCCCTTAGTCGCCAGATAGGCGCCGATCGCGAGCACCACGAGGTGCAGCAACAAGACCGAGATGGTGACCGTCCGCTCCACCATGGTCGACAGGAACGCGGCCGAAGCGATCTTGTTGCGGGTCTCGTCGTTGCGGAAGGTGAAGAAGCCGAACATCTTGCGCTGCAGGCTGAATGCCTTGATCACCGCCTGCGCCGCCACGTTCTCCTGCACCATGCCGAGCAGCGCGCTCTCGTTGAGCTTCTGCTCGTAATTGGCCTGCACCGCCTTGGGCGTCAGGATCCGCGGGCCGATCAGCGTGATCGGGAACACCAGCAGCGCGACCACCGCGAGCTGCCAGTTCAGGAACACCATCAGGATGATGCCGGCGACCAGTTCCAGGAACGGCAGCGCGGCGCTGTTGGCGAAGGTCTTCACCGAGCCTTCGAAGGCCGAGAGGTCGACCGAGAAGCGCGACAAAATCTCGCCGCGCTTGGTGCGGCCGAAATACGCGGCCGGCAGGTCCTGGACGTGTTCGAACAGGCGCTTGCGGACGTCGGAGATGATGCAGGCCGCCAGCCGCGCATCCCAGCGCTCGTACCAGACGGCGATGATCGAGGTGAGGATGCCGGCGACCGCGAGCACGCCGAGGATCTTGTACAGCGCCTGGAAATCCTCCTCGCCGAGCGCGTCGTCGATCAGGAACTTGAGGCTGAGCGGCATGATGACGTTGAACAGCGTCTCGACGCAGACGCCGAACGCCACGAATGACAGCATCCGCTTGTAGTTCGACACGAAAGGCTTGACGAAACCGACGATGGTCGCGAGCGCACCGGCAGCTTCCCGCGCGGTGAAGACGACGAGATCCTCGTCCTCATCGTCGTCGTCGAGCTCCAGCTCGTCTTCCGCCTCGTCTTCGTCATCCTCGTCGTCTTCGAGGTCCGGCTTGGCAGCCGCGGCGAGCTTGTCGCCGAGCTCGACCGCCTCTTCCGCGGCGCGCTTCTGTTTGTCGGGCGAGAGAGGCTTGTCGTCGGGAGAGAGAGGCTTGGATGCCATGAAACCAACCGATGCTGACGGCCGGCATGACCGCAGAGAAAGCAGGATATAGCGGCAACCGCTATTGAACCGATTCTATGCGATCAGGATGAATTCGGCAAAACAATTGGCGAATTCGCGTGTTCTGTTCTGCCGCGCCACATGCACCCCGCTCCTCATCCCGAGGAGCCCCGCTTGGCGGACATCTCGAAGGATGGCCGCGGGCGCGAATGCGGCCTGCATGGTTTCGCCGCGCGATGCGAAGCATTGTCGGAGACGCGCGCCGCGCGGGCTAGTCCTCGTCCTCGACCTTGTCGAAGAAGGAATAGCGCAGACTGTCGGCGTCAGCGTACCACTGCCCCGGCCCCTTGTTGGCCGCGAGCGTCGCCTCCCAGAGCGCATCGGTGCAATCCTTGCGGTGCATCGACAGGTCGAAACCGTTGCCGAAGAACAGCTCGGACCATTCCCACCAAGTGCCGAGCTTCTTGACGCCGCGCAGCAGATCGTAGCGATCGATCAGAGCCGGAGCCATGTCCGAGGTGATCGAGCCGAACACGAGGCCGGTCTTGACCACGCGGTTGAGCTCGCGGATCGCACGCACCACCTGCTTCGGGGAAACGTGGCACAGGCTGGTCTCGAACACGAAGTCGAACGCGCCGTCCTTGAACGGCATGTCGGTGATCGAACCGAGCTTGTTGTACTTCTTCAGCGCCTTCGGCGTCTTGGCGTGGATGGCGCGGTTGTTCTCGATGCCGAAGGCATCGATGCCACGCTCGCGCAGCGCGCCGACCAGCTCGCCGCTGGCCGAGCCCGCGACGAGCAGCTTGGCGCCCTTCGTCTTGCCCCAGACGATGCCGAGCAGTTTGGTGAGATAATCAGGATCGGTGAAGTGGCGCCACGACTCGTGATAGGGACCGAGACCGCGATAGTTCTCGAAATAATCGCGATCGATCTTGTCGGAGAGCGGCTTGTCTTCCTGCGCGCGTTCCCGGCGCAGGCGCATCATCTCGGTCAAGATGATGTCGGTGGCGGCGTCCGAGGAGTCGAGCAGGCCGTTCAGCGTCGAGTCGAACAGATAGTCGCCGACCACGACGATGCCGGGATGCTCCTTCGGCTCCGGCCGGTGATTGGTCATGACGTCGCGCACGGGCAGACCGCCCGGTATGGCGTTCACCGACGACAGCCAGCGGTGGATCTTGCCTTCCATGAAGTGCGAGCGCGCATCGCCGAGCGAAGCCGGCAACGACTTCAGCGCGGCCTCGATCAGCTCCTGGTCCGACAGATTGGCGTAGGCCAGCGCGTCGGAGCCGGGAATCAGCCAATTCAGCACGCCGTGCTTGCCGACGTCGTGGCGCGCGCCCTCGTTGTAGACACAGCAGCCACCGAATGCTTCCGACATGAACCAGGCGCCGGGAATCTTCTCGCCCCAGAACGGCGTGTCGAACAGGATCGAGACGCGCAGGTAATGCGCGGGACGGTCGAAATAGGCGACGTGCTTGACCATCGACTTGCGCAGCTGTTCGCCTTCCCACCCCATGGTGGCGAGCCAGGAATGCGGGAGGCAGACCAGCACGAGATCGAAGTCACGTGTCTCTGGTCCCTTGCCATTCATCATCTTGAGCTGGTAGCGGCCGGTCGGCGCCTTGCCCACGGCGAGGACGCGGTGATTGAGCTGGATGTCGGCGTTGACCTCCGACTGCAGGCATTCGATCAGCTGCTCATTGCCGTTCTGGATGGAATAGAGGCCGATATAGCCGTCGACATCCATCAGATAGTTCTTGAGCGCATTGAGGCCGTTGGTGTTGTGGCTCTCGGTCGCGATGTCGGAGCGCGCCATCACCTTGAAAAAGCGCTTGGCGGTCTCGTCATCAACCTCCTCGTCGAGCACCTGCTCGGCGGTCTGGTAGGCCCAGGGATTCTCGTTGTCGTGCGCGCCGACGCCCTCGTAATACTCGATCGGCGACATCACCTCGGTGCAGCGCTTGCGGAAGGCCTCGATCGCAGCGGCGGTCTTGGCCCCGTATTTGCGGCGCATGCCGGGAACGTCGTTCAGCAGCTCGCCGCCGAGGTGCACCTGCTCGGCGTCCATCGGAATGGTCTGCAGCCCGAAATGCTGGATCAGCTCGCGCAGCGGATCCGGACCCGTCATCGAGTAGTCGTAGATCTCGGCAACGCCGGCCTCGTACATCGCCGGCGCGGAATCGAACTTGCGCGTGACGATCTTGCCGCCGAGCCGGTCCGAGGCCTCGTAGATGGTGACGCGACAGAGATCGCCGAGCTTGCGCTTCAGATACCAGGCGCTCATCAGCCCGCCAGGGCCGCCGCCTACGATTGCGAGATCAAGCATGTGAGTTCCGTGGTCTCCCGGTCCGCCCCCCTTCACGGGACCACCGGTCTAAACTCTCCTAGCAGAAGCGCTTTTACGCCTGAAGGAAAGATGAACAAAGGTTGGTCCCGCATCGCAGCAAGCGAAGAAAGCAACAAAAAGGCCGGCTTTCGCCGGCCTTTTCATTGTCCTCGGTATTCCTACGGATGAACCATCATTCCGCCGGCGGCAGCGCAGGAAGCTCCGCTTCCGGCGCGGGCGATACCACCGCCGCCTGCTTCTCGCGCTCATCCAAAATCAGCTTGTCGCGCTTCATGGCGACTTCGCGGATCTTGGCCATGGAGGCGCCGGTGCCCGCCGGGATCAGCCGGCCGACGATGACGTTCTCCTTGAGGCCTTCGAGCGGGTCGATCTTGCCGTTGACCGCCGCTTCCGTAAGGACGCGGGTGGTCTCCTGGAACGAGGCCGCCGAGAAGAACGAGCGGGTCTGCAGGCTCGCCTTGGTGATGCCGAGCAGAACCGGCGTTCCCGTGGCGGGCTTCTTGCCCTCTTCCTTGGCCTTCTCGTTCAGCGCGTCGAACTCGATCTTGTCGACCTGCTCGCCGGAGATCATGTCCGTGTCGCCCTGGTCGGTGACTTCGACCTTCTGGAGCATCTGACGGACAATCACCTCGATGTGCTTGTCGTTGATGAGCACGCCCTGGAGCCGGTAGACCTCCTGGATCTCGTTGACCAGATAGGCCGCGAGTTCCTCGATGCCCTTGACCGCCAGGATGTCGTGCGGCGCGGGGTTGCCTTCCACGATGAAGTCGCCCTTTTCGACGACGTCGCCGTCTTGAAGGTGGATGTGCTTGCCCTTCGGGATCAAGTACTCGCGCGGCTCGTCGGTCTTGTCCATCGGCTCGATCGAGATGCGACGCTTGTTCTTGTAGTCGCGCCCGAACCGGATGGTACCGGCGATCTCGGCGATGATCGCCGCATCCTTCGGACGCCGTGCCTCGAACAGCTCCGCCACCCGCGGCAGACCGCCGGTGATGTCACGCGTCTTGGCGCTTTCGGTCGAGACGCGGGCGAGGATGTCGCCCGGATTGACCTTGGCGCCGACGTCGACCGAGAGAATGGCGTCGACCGACAGCATGTAGCGGGCATCGCCGCCACGGGGCAGCTTGAGCACCTTGCCGTCCTTGCCCTTGACCACGATGGCCGGACGCAGGTCCGAGCCGCCGCGGGTCGAGCGCCAGTCGATGACCACGCGCTTGGCGATACCCGTGGCTTCGTCGAGCGTTTCCGAGATCGACTGCCCCTCGACCAGATCCTCGAAGCCGATGGTACCTTCGACCTCGGTGAGGAGCGGACGGGTGTAGGGATCCCACTCGACGACACGCTGGCCGCGCTTGACCATGTCACCTTCGTCGACGTGCAGGCGCGAGCCGTACTGGACGCGGTGCGTCGCACGCTCGGTGCCGTCGGCATCGACGATCGCCACCACCATGTTGCGCACCATCGCGATCAGGTGACCTTCGCTGTTGCGGGCGATGGCCTTGTTCCTGATCACGACCTTGCCGTCGAAATTGGCTTCGACGAAGGACTGCTCGTTGAGCTGCGCCGCACCACCGATGTGGAAGGTGCGCATGGTGAGCTGGGTTCCCGGCTCGCCGATCGACTGCGCCGCGATGACGCCGACCGCTTCGCCGTGATTGACCGGCGTGCCGCGGGCGAGGTCGCGGCCATAGCACTTGCCGCAGATGCCGTTGACGAGCTCGCAGGTCAGCGCCGAGCGGATCTTCACCTCCTGGATGCCGGCCTGATGGATGGCATCCACGTGGCTTTCTTCCATCAGCGTGTCGCGCTTGATGATCACCTTGCCCGAGCTGTCACGCACGTCTTCGCAGGCCGTGCGTCCGAGGATGCGCGAGCCGAGCGAAGCGACGACGGTGCCCGCATCGACGATGGCGCGCATCTTGATGCCGAGCTTGGTGCCGCAGTCGCTCTGCGTGATGATGCAGTCCTGCGCGACGTCGACGAGACGACGGGTCAGGTAGCCCGAGTTCGCGGTCTTCAACGCGGTGTCCGCGAGGCCCTTGCGGGCGCCGTGGGTCGAGTTGAAGTACTCGAGCACCGAGAGGCCTTCCTTGAAGTTCGAGATGATCGGCGTCTCGATGATCTCACCCGACGGCTTGGCCATCAGGCCGCGCATGCCGGCGAGCTGGCGCATCTGGGCCGGCGAACCGCGGGCACCGGAGTGGGCCATCATGTAGATCGAGTTGATGTCGGCATCGGCTCCGCTCGCCGTCTTCTTGGTGGCGGAGATCTCCTTCATCATCGCCTTGGCGATTTCTTCCGTGGCCTTCGACCAGGCGTCGACGACCTTGTTGTACTTCTCGCCATGGGTGATCAGGCCGTCGTTGTACTGCTGCTCGAAATCCTTCGCTAGCGT
Organism: Bradyrhizobium centrosematis; assembly: GCF_045571495.1. Classification (NCBI taxonomy): domain Bacteria; kingdom Pseudomonadati; phylum Pseudomonadota; class Alphaproteobacteria; order Hyphomicrobiales; family Nitrobacteraceae; genus Bradyrhizobium; species Bradyrhizobium centrosematis. Next base: position 3,191,481 of record NZ_CP120703.1, on the reverse strand, counting down.
ACGGGTGGTGTCGACGATCTTCCACTTGCCGTGCGGCACGACCATGTCGTCCTTGCCGAACGAGATGCCGGCCTTGAACGCATTGTAGAAGCCGAGCGCCATGATGCGGTCGCAGAAGATCACCGTCTCCTTCTGACCGCAGTGGCGGTAGACCTGGTCGATGACGCCCGAGATCTCGCGCTTGGTCATCAGCTTGTTGATGATCTCGTACGTGACGCGCGGGTGCTTCGGCAGCAGATTGCCGAGCATGACGCGTCCCGCCGTGGTCTCGATCCAGCGCTTGGAGACCTTGCCCGTCTCGTCCATGCCTTCCCACCGGTACTTGATCTTGGTGTGGAGGTGGATGACCTTCGCGTGCAGGGCGTGCTCGAGCTCGGCCATGTCGCCGAACGCCTTGCCCTCGCCGGGCAGGCCTTCGCGCATGATCGAGACGTAGTAGAGACCGAGCACGATGTCCTGCGACGGCACGATGATCGGCTGACCGTTGGCCGGATGCAGGATGTTGTTGGTCGACATCATCAGGACGCGCGCTTCCAGCTGCGCTTCGAGCGACAGCGGGACGTGCACGGCCATCTGGTCGCCGTCGAAGTCGGCGTTGAAGGCGGAGCAGACCAGCGGGTGCAGCTGGATCGCCTTGCCCTCGATCAGCACGGGCTCGAACGCCTGGATGCCGAGGCGGTGCAGCGTCGGTGCGCGGTTGAGCAGCACCGGATGCTCGCGGATGACCTCATCCAGGATGTCCCAGACCTCGGGCCGCTCCTTCTCGACCAGCTTCTTCGCCTGCTTCACGGTGGTGGACAGGCCCTTGGCGTCGAGCCGCGAGTAGATGAACGGCTTGAACAGCTCGAGCGCCATCTTCTTCGGCAGGCCGCACTGATGCAGGCGCAGCTCGGGACCGACCACGATCACCGAACGGCCCGAATAGTCGACGCGCTTGCCGAGCAGGTTCTGACGGAAGCGGCCCTGCTTGCCCTTGAGCATGTCGGCGAGCGACTTCAGCGGGCGCTTGTTGGCGCCCGTGATGACGCGGCCGCGGCGGCCGTTGTCGAACAGCGCATCGACCGCTTCCTGAAGCATGCGCTTCTCGTTGCGGATGATGATGTCGGGAGCGCGCAGCTCCATCAGGCGCTTCAACCGGTTGTTGCGGTTGATGACGCGGCGATAGAGGTCGTTGAGGTCCGAGGTCGCGAAGCGGCCGCCATCCAGCGGCACCAGCGGACGCAGGTCCGGCGGAATCACGGGAACCACGGTCATGATCATCCATTCCGGCTTGTTGCCGGAATGGCGGAACGCTTCCACGATCTTCAGGCGCTTGGCGAGCTTCTTGTGCTTGATGTCGGAGTCGGTCTCCTGCATCTCGACGCGAAGCGAGGCCTCCAGCTTCTCGAGGTCCATGCCCTTGAGCAGCTCGCGGATCGCCTCGGCACCGATCATGGCGGTGAAGCTATCCTGGCCGTACTCGTCCTGCGCCTTCAGGTACTCGTCTTCCGACAGCAGCTGACGGTCCTTGAGCGCGGTGAGCCCCGGCTCGAGCACGACGTAATATTCGAAGTAGAGGATCCGCTCGAGATCCTTCAGCGTCATGTCCAGCAGGAGGCCGATGCGCGAGGGCAGCGACTTCAGGAACCAGATGTGGGCGACGGGAGCTGCGAGCTCGATATGGCCCATGCGCTCGCGCCGAACACGCGACAGCGTGACTTCGACCGAGCACTTCTCGCAGATGATGCCCTTGTACTTCATGCGCTTGTACTTGCCGCACAAGCACTCGTAGTCCTTGATCGGCCCGAAGATGCGGGCGCAGAATAGGCCGTCGCGCTCGGGCTTGAAGGTGCGGTAGTTGATGGTCTCCGGCTTCTTGATCTCGCCGTAGGACCAGGACAGAATCTTCTCTGGAGACGCGATCGAGATCCGGATCTGGTCGAAGACCTGAGCCGGCGTCGTCGGGTTGAAGAGATTCATAATTTCTTGGTTCATCGTCTTCTCCTCGCGTGCCGGTCGCCTCCGGCCGCAAATTCGAAAATCACTTCTGCACGGCGCCCTGCCCTCAAGGCCTCGGGCCGGGCGCCGATGCCCGGCCGCGAAGGCCGGGCATGACAGGTCGAATTACTCGGCCGCTTCCGACGTCGGCGCCGGTCCCATCTTGGAGTTATGCAGGTCGACGTTGAGGCCGAGCGAGCGCATTTCCTTGACCAGCACGTTGAACGATTCCGGAATACCGGCCTCGAACGTGTCGTCGCCGCGCACGATCGCCTCGTACACCTTGGTACGGCCGGCGACGTCGTCCGACTTCACCGTCAACATCTCCTGGAGCGTGTACGCCGCGCCGTAAGCCTCGAGCGCCCACACCTCCATTTCGCCGAAACGCTGGCCGCCGAACTGCGCCTTGCCGCCCAGCGGCTGCTGGGTAACGAGCGAGTACGGACCGATCGAACGCGCGTGGATCTTGTCGTCGACCAGATGGTGCAGCTTGAGCATGTAGATGTAGCCCACCGTCACCTTGCGATCGAAGGCATCGCCGGTGCGGCCGTCATAGACGGTCGACTGGCCCGACGCATCGAGACCGGCAAGCTTCAGCATCTCCTCGATGTCGGCTTCCTTGGCGCCGTCGAACACCGGGGTTGCGATCGGCACGCCACGGCTGAGGTTATGGCCGAGCTCGAGCAGCTCGTTGTCGTTGAGCGACTTGATCGTCTCGTCCTCGCCGTAGACCTTCTTCAAGGTTTCCTTCAGCGGCTTGATGTCCTGCTTCGACAAGTACGCATCGACCGTCTGGCCGATACGCTTGCCGAGGCCGGCACAGGCCCAGCCGAGATGGGTCTCGAGGATCTGTCCGACGTTCATGCGCGAGGGCACGCCGAGCGGATTGAGCACGATGTCAGCATGCGTGCCGTCCTCAAGGAACGGCATGTCCTCGATCGGCACGATCTTCGACACCACGCCCTTGTTGCCGTGGCGGCCGGCCATCTTGTCCCCGGGCTGGATCTTGCGCTTCACCGCGACGAAGACCTTGACCATCTTCATCACGCCGGGCGGCAATTCGTCACCGCGCTGAAGCTTCTCGACCTTGTCGAGGAAGCGCTGTTCCAGCCCCTTCTTCGACTCGTCGTACTGCTTCCGCATGGCCTCGATCTCGGCCATCAGCTTGTCGTTCGGCGAAGCGAACAGCCACCATTGCGACTTCGGGTACTCCTCGAGCACCGCGCGGGTGATCTTGGTGTCCTTCTTGAAGCCCTTGGGACCTGCGATGCCCTGCCGCCCCTCGAGGAGCTCGGCAAGACGGTTGTAGACGTTGCGGTCCAGGATCGCCTGCTCGTCGTCGCGGTCCTTGGCCAGACGCTCGATCTCTTCCCGCTCGATCGCCAGCGCACGCTCGTCCTTGTCGACGCCGTGACGGTTGAACACGCGCACTTCCACGATCGTGCCCTGCACGCCCGGAGGAACGCGCAGCGAGGTATCGCGGACGTCGGAGGCCTTTTCGCCGAAGATGGCGCGCAGCAGCTTCTCTTCCGGCGTCATCGGGCTCTCGCCCTTCGGCGTGATCTTGCCGACCAGGATGTCGCCGGCGCGCACTTCCGCGCCGATGTAGACGATACCGGCTTCGTCGAGGTTCTTCAGCGCTTCTTCCGAGACGTTCGGAATGTCGCGGGTGATTTCCTCAGGTCCGAGCTTGGTGTCGCGGGCCATCACCTCGAATTCCTCGATGTGGATCGAGGTGAAGACGTCTTCCTTCACGATCCGCTCGGAGAGTAGGATCGAGTCTTCGAAGTTGTAGCCGTTCCACGGCATGAACGCGACCAGCACGTTGCGCCCCAGCGCGAGCTCGCCGAGATCGGTCGACGGACCGTCGGCGATGATGTCGCCCTTCTTGACGATGTCGCCGACCTTCACCAGCGGACGCTGGTTGATGCAGGTCGATTGGTTGGAGCGCTGATACTTCATCAGACGGTAGATATCGACGCCCGACTTGGTCGGATCGAGATCTTCCGTGGCGCGGATGACGACGCGGGTAGCATCGATCTGGTCGATCACGCCCGAACGGCGCGCCGCGATCGCGGCGCCCGAGTCACGCGCAACCACGCCCTCCATGCCGGTGCCGACGAACGGCGCCTCGGCGCGAACCAGCGGCACCGCCTGGCGCTGCATGTTCGAGCCCATCAGCGCGCGGTTGGCGTCGTCGTTCTCGAGGAACGGGATCAGCGCCGCGGCGACCGAAACGAGCTGCTTCGGCGACACGTCCATGTAGTCGACCTTGTCCGGCGTCACCGGCAAGACTTCGCCGGCATGACGACAGACGACGAGGTCTTCGGTGAAGCGGCCCTTCGGGTCGAGCGGCACGTTGGCCTGCGCGACTGTGTAGCGGCCCTCTTCCATTGCCGAGAGGTACACGACCTCGTCGGTGACGCGGCCGTCCTTGACCTTGCGGTACGGCGTCTCGACGAAGCCGTACTTGTTCACGCGCGCGAAGGTCGCGAGCGAGTTGATCAGGCCGATGTTCGGACCTTCCGGCGTCTCGATCGGGCAGATGCGGCCGTAATGCGTCGGATGCACGTCGCGGACCTCGAAGCCGGCGCGCTCGCGGGTCAGACCGCCCGGTCCAAGTGCCGACAGGCGGCGCTTGTGGGTGATCTCCGAGAGCGGGTTGGTCTGGTCCATGAACTGCGAGAGCTGCGAGGAGCCGAAGAACTCGCGCACCGCCGCAGCCGCAGGCTTCGCGTTGATCAGGTCCTGCGGCATGACCGTGTCGATGTCGACGGAGGACATGCGCTCCTTGATCGCGCGCTCCATGCGCAACAGGCCGATGCGGTACTGGTTCTCCATGAGCTCGCCGACCGAACGCACACGACGGTTGCCGAGATGGTCGATGTCGTCGATCTCGCCCTTACCGTCGCGCAGGTCCACCAGCGTCTTGATGACGGCAAGGATGTCCTCCTTGCGCAGCGTGCGCTGGGTGTCGGGCGCATCGAGGTCCAGGCGCATGTTCATCTTGACGCGGCCGACCGCGGAGAGGTCGTAGCGCTCGGCGTCGAAGAACAGCGACTGGAACATGGCCTGCGCCGAATCCAGCGTCGGCGGCTCGCCCGGACGCATCACGCGGTAGATGTCGAACAGCGCGTCCTCGCGCGTCATGTTCTTGTCGGCCGAGAGCGTGTTGCGGATGTACGGGCCGACATTGACGTGGTCGATGTCGAGCAACGGCAGTTCCTTGTAGCCCTGCTCGTTGAGACCCTTCATCAGCTTGTCGGTGATCTCCTCGCCGGCTTCGGCATGGATTTCACCCGTCTTCGGGTTGACGAGGTCCTCGGCGACATAGTTGCCCACCAACTCTTCGTCCGCCATGCGCAACGCCTTCAGCCCCTTCTCCTGGAGCTGGCGGGCGGCACGGACGGTGAGCTTCTTGCCGGCCTCGAGCACGACCTTGCCGGTATCGGCGTCGATCAGGTCGTTGACGGTCGAGTAGCCGCGGAAACGGTTGGCGTCGAACGGAACGCGCCAGCCTTCCTTGGTCCGCTTGTACAGGATCTTCTTGTAGAACGTCGAAAGGATCGCCTCGCCGTCCAGCCCGAGCGCGAACATCAGCGACGTCACCGGAATCTTGCGGCGACGGTCGATACGCGCATAGACGATGTCCTTGGCGTCGAACTCGATGTCGAGCCAGGAGCCGCGGTAAGGGATGACGCGGGCGGCGAACAGCAGCTTGCCCGAGGAATGGGTCTTGCCCTTGTCGTGGTCGAAGAACACGCCGGGCGAGCGGTGCATCTGCGAGACGATGACGCGCTCGGTGCCGTTGACGATGAAGGTGCCGTTCATCGTCATGAGCGGGATGTCGCCCATGTAGACGTCCTGCTCCTTGATGTCCTTCACCGACTTAGCGCCGGTTTCCTCGTCGATATCGAACACGATGAGGCGCAGCGTCACCTTGAGGGGAGCCGCGAAGGTCATGCCGCGCTGGCGGCACTCGTCGACGTCGTATTTCGGCTGCTCGAACTCGTAGCGGACGAACTCCAGCATCGAGGTGCCCGAGAAGTCGGAGATCGGAAACACCGAGCGGAACACCGCCTGCAGACCCTCGTCGAGACGGCCACCCGGGGGTTCATCGACCATCAGGAACTGGTCATAGGACGCCTTCTGAACCTCGATGAGGTTCGGCATCTCGGCGACTTCCTTGATGTGTCCGAAGAACTTGCGAACGCGTTTGCGACCGGTGAATGTCTGCTGCGCCATCGTGGCCTCTCATTTTCGTCGCCCGCTCTGGGCGCGCCGTCCAGGACGCGGCTGCCACCGCTCCCCGGGTTGAATTTTTCGAACCCGTTTTGGGGCCGCAGACTCAGTTTCAGGCCAGAATGTCCTGAATCTGTTCTTCAGACCTTCAAAACGCAAAACGACGCGCGGGGCGCTGGTGCGCGCCCGCCCGTCACAACGATTGTCTTCACGGACTGCAAAAGCCCGAAATAGCCTGCTCTCCCAACGGCTTACAGGGAAATCCGGCCTCCCTGCCCACCGCGCTTTCGTGCTGCCGACCCGATATGGGGCGACAATAGTGCAGATTCGAGGGTCGAACCCTCAAATCCCCACACTTTTTCGTGTTCGGCCCGCGTCGGGACGTTCCGTCGCACGCCTTTTGCATCCGGCCCCGGTCTTTCCGATCGTCATGGCCGGGCTTGACCCGGCCATCAACGATCTTGGGGCGAGATCCCGGGTCACGCTGCGCGAGCCCGGGATTTCACTGAGGTAACGCGCGTTACTTCAGCTCGACCTTGGCGCCAGCCTTCTCGAGCTGGGCCTTGATCTTGTCGGCTTCTTCCTTGTTCACGCCTTCCTTCAGCGGCTTCGGAGCACCCTCGACGAGGTCCTTTGCTTCCTTCAGGCCGAGACCGGTGATGGCGCGGACTTCCTTGATGACCTCGATCTTCTTGTCGCCGGCGCTGGCGAGAACGACCGTGAACTCGGTCTTCTCTTCCGCCGGAGCGGCAGCACCGCCGCCAGCACCAGCCGGGCCGGCCACGGCGACGGCCGCGGCAGCCGAAACGCCCCACTTCTCTTCGAGGAGCTTTGCGAGTTCGGCAGCTTCGAGCACGGTGAGGCTCGAGAGGTCGTCAACGATCTTCTGCAAGTCAGCCATTGTTCAGTTTCCTTAAGTGTAAGTCTGGTTCGGGTTTGAGTTTTGCGAAGGGCGTCAGGCCGCTTCGCCCTTTGAGGCATGAGCCTGGATGACGCGCGCGAGCTTGCCCGCGGGCGCGTTGGCGAGCTGGGCCAGCTTGGTCGCCGGGGCCACGATGAGGCCGACGATCTTGCCGCGCAGTTCGTCAAGCGACGGCAGCGAGGCAAGCGCCTTCACCCCGTCGACATTCAGGACGGTCTTGCCCATCGAGCCGCCGACGATGACGAACTTTTCGTTCGCCTTGGCGAATTCGATGGCGACCTTTGGCGCCGCTACCGGATCGTTCGAAGTGGCGATCACGGTCGGTCCCTTCAGCATGGGACCGATGGCAACGACGTCAGTGCCTTCAAGAGCAATTTTGGCGAGACGGTTCTTCGAGACCTTCACCGAGGCGCCAGCCTGCTTCATCTGCTTGCGCAGGGTCTGCATCTGGGCGACGGTCAGGCCGGAATATTGAGCAACGATCGCGACGCTCGTGGTCTTGAAGACCTCGTTGAGCTGTTCGACCGCCTCTTTTTTTGCCGCTCGTTCCACAGCAAGCTCTCTCCGGTTGGCGGTCATCGCGAAAAGCGGGACCGCCGGGTTGCACCCATCGTCCCGCCCAAACCTGAACCTCGGGGCCAAACCCTTCGGACACGCCGGGCAAGACGACAATTCAAAGCCTGCCCTCCGGAAGCCCCTAGAGGCCCGCGGCGTGTCGAGGTCCGAACCAGACCCGTTTCGCGAACCAGCTTAAAGCTGGGTGCGAAGTCAAATCCGGTCTTCACCCGTCTATGCAGGCCATGCGATTAAGCCGTTGAGAAATCGAAACTCCTCGCGGGCGCCTGCAGTCTTGGACAGGACAAGGTCAGCCGGCGAACCGCCCGACCTCTGCCCGCATCCCACCAACCGACGGATTTTCCTTCCTTTTCCGGCAAATCCTTGCGGACGTCCTGAAAAGGAATGATCTCCTGTCGTGTCAGGTTTTCGGAATGCGTGCACGAACGCGCCAGCCGAGGCCGGCACGTCCGGAGGCGGTTCTTTAACCGCTCCGGGCCTGCTTGCCAAGAGCAAAATTCACACCAGTTCCAATCCGTTGCCGGCCGGGCTTGAGGCGGGCCGACAAGGGCCGATTCAGGCCGATTTGACCGCATAGGGCAGCGGTTTGCCCTCGAAGAACGCAGTCAGGTTCGCCAGGACGCAGGCCTGCATCGCGACGTGCGATTCGAGGGTGTGGCCGCCGATATGGGGCGCAAACACCACGTTCGGCAGGGCAGTCAGGGCGTCGGGGGCGTGCGGCTCCTTCTCGAACACGTCGAGGCCGGCGCCGGCGATGGCCTTGTCGGTCAGGGCCGCCACGAGGGCGTTCTGGTCGATCACCGATCCGCGGGAAATGTTGACGACATAGCCGTCCGCGCCGAGACGTTGAAGAATGTCCGCGTTGACGACGTGCTGGGTGTCGGCCCCTGCCCGCACCGCGATCATCAGCACGCTGCACCACTCGGCCAGCGCCTCCAGCGACGGAAAATATTGATAGGGCAGATCGTATCGGGTGCGGCTGAAATAGCCGACTTCACTCTCGAAGGCGGCGCAGCGGGCGGCGATCTTGCGGCCGATTTCGCCCATGCCGTAGACGCCGATGCGGCGGCCGGGCATGCCGGCCTGCGGCCGCATCATCGGCGACGGCTTCGACGCCGCCCAGTCGCCACTGCGGACATATTGGTCGGCAATCAGGAGCCGCCGCGTCGTCGCCAGCATCAGCGTCATCGCGATATCGGCGACCGAGGCGGCGTTGGCGCCCGGACTGTGGCCGACCGCGATGTTGCGGGCGGCAGCTGCCCTGAGGTCGACGCCGTCATAGCCGGTGCCGTAGCAGACGATGGCGCCGAGCTTCGGAAACATGTCCATCGCCTCGGCACCGAGCGGCGAGCCGCCGGCGGTCAGCAGCGCACGGATGCTGCCGAGTTCGTCGGCCGGAAACACGTCTCGCGCCGGTTTGCCGCCGGTGTCGAGCAATTCGAACCGCTCGGCAAAGCGCGCCATCATGGTCTTGGGAAAGCGCGAATAGATCAGGACCTTGTCAGCCATTGTTCTTGTTTCCGGTAAGCGCCGACGAAAATGGAAAGGGGCGGAATCGGTCGCCCGATTCCGCCCCTCGCCTCATGCAATTTCCAAACCTCAGCCGAGAATGGTGCCCGGCTCGACCTTCACGCCGGGGCCCATCGTCGAGGACACCGCAACGCGCTGGATGTAGGTACCCTTGGAACCGGCCGGCTTGGCCTTCGAGACAGCGTCGGCTAGAGCCTTGATGTTCTCGACCAGCTTCTCCTCGGAGAACGAGGCCTTGCCGACGCCGGCCTGCAGGATGCCGGCCTTCTCGACGCGGAACTCAACCGAGCCGCCCTTGGCACCCTTCACCGCCCCGGTGACGTCCATGGTCACGGTGCCGATCTTCGGGTTCGGCATCAGGCCGCGCGGGCCGAGCACCTTACCGAGACGGCCGACCAGCGGCATCATGTCGGGGGTGGCGATGCAGCGGTCGAAATCGATCGAGCCGTTCTGTACCTTCTCGACCAGATCCTCGGCGCCGACGACGTCGGCACCGGCGGCCTTGGCCTCGTCGGCCTTGGCGCCGCGGGCGAACACGCCGACGCGAAGCGTACGGCCGGTGCCGTTCGGCAGGGTCACGACGCCGCGGACCATCTGGTCGGCGTGACGCGGATCGACGCCGAGATTGATCGCGACCTCGATGGTCTCGTCGAACTTCGCTTTCGCGCGTTCCTTGACCATCTTGATGGCGTCCGCGAGCGGGTAAAGCTTTTCGCGGTCAATGCCTTCGCGGGCTTTGTTCAAACGCTTTCCGATTGCCATGGCCGCTTACCCCGCAACTTCCAGACCCATCGAACGGGCGGAGCCCTCGACCATCTTCATGGCCGATTCGATGGTGTCGCAATTCAAGTCCTTCATCTTCTTCTCGGCGATCTCGCGCACCTGCGCCTTGGTCACCTTGCCGGCCTTGTCACGGCCCGGCGCCTTCGAGCCGGACTGGATCTTGGCGGCCTGCTTGAGGAAGTAGGACATCGGCGGCGTCTTCATCTCGAAGGTGAAGGAACGGTCCGCATAGATGGTGATGATCACCGGGATCGGGGTGTTCTTCTCTTCCTTCTGGGTCTGGGCGTTGAACGCCTTGCAGAACTCCATGATGTTGAGACCGCGCTGACCGAGCGCGGGACCGATCGGGGGCGAGGGATTCGCCGCACCGGCCGGGACCTGAAGCTTCAGGTATCCGGTCACTTTCTTTGCCATGTATCACTCCTGTTGTGCCGGCAGTCGCCGGCGGTTTCAGGTTCGTGGTCTGGGTCGGATGCGGCTGGCAACCGCCCTCTCCCTCCCACGGCCTCTTGTTGCGTAAGACCTAACGCCTCACGCGCGACCCGGTCAGACCTTCTCGACCTGCCCGAATTCCAACTCGACCGGCGTGGCGCGGCCGAAGATCGACACCGCGACCTTCACGCGCGAGCGCGCCTCGTCGATTTCCTCGACCACACCCGAGAACGAGGCGAACGGGCCATCGGCCACGCGCACGTTCTCGCCGATCTCGAACGACACCGACGCCTTCGGCCGTTCCACGCCCTCCTGCACCTGGTGCAGGATCCGCATGGCCTCGGCTTCCGAGATCGGCATCGGCTTGTTCTCGGCGCCGAGAAAGCCCGTGACCTTCGGCGTGTTCTTGATCAGATGAAACGCCTCGTCGGTCAGCTTCATCTTCACCAGCACGTAGCCCGGGAAGAACTTGCGCTCGGCATCGATCTTGCGGCCGCGGCGCACTTCCGTGACCTTCTCGGTCGGCACCAGCACCAGCTCGAACAGGTCCTCGAGCCCGCGCTGCTTGGCCTGCTCGCGGATCGATTCGGCGACCTTCTTCTCGAAGTTCGAATAGGCGTGGACGATGTACCAGCGCTTGTCAGACAGTTGAGCGGTTGCTGTTGCCATCAGTGAATGCCCAGAAGGAAGGTGATGAGGTAGCGGATGATCTGGTCGGCGGCGAAGAAGAAGATCGAGGCCACCGCGACCATGACGAACACCATGATCGTGGTGATCGTGGTCTCGCGGCGGGTCGGCCAGGTAACCTTGGCGGTCTCCGAGCGCACTTCCTGCAAGAACTTGAACGGGCTGACTGCCATCGTCTAGGGTCCAGCGTCCGTCGACAGACGCAACTGAATTTCGGGGATCCGAACAGCCGCCGTTGGCCCAGCCCTCTGTCTCGAAGGATGAGCCGGAAACCGGGCTCGATTGTTCGGGGATTTCAAAGCCGCGCCGGAGATCCGCGTCTAACGGGCCGGCTGCGAGTGCCGGCTATCTACTGCGGTTGGGACCAAAGGTCAAGATAGAGCGGGCCCGCCCGGCCCGGCCGCGCTTCCCGGACGGGAGAGCAGAGCCCATGCGGATCAAGGGCTTACCTGCCCCGCCCCTGCGAGGCGGGGCCACCGCTTCCATCGGCTCCGTCAGGACGCTCCACTGGAGCGCCCGCTTCCTCAGCGCTATCGCCGGTCAGTCGGCGCGGTCGACGATGGAAATGCCCGGCAGCGGCACTACGAACTTTCCGCCTTCGGCGAAATAGCGGGCGTGCTTGGCCCGGATCGGGTCGACATAGCGCCAGGCGAACACGACGACGAACGCCGGCTTGCGCTCGTACAGGGCGACCGGCGGCAGGATCGGGATGTCGTAACCCGGACCGGCCATCACGTTCCCCTTCTTGGGATCGTCGTCGACCAGGAAGTCGATCTTGTTCTCCAGGCCGAACTGCGGCAGCAGCGTCGTGGTGCCGACCGAGACGGCGTAGCCGGCAACGAGCTGCCCGCGCGCATGGGCGGCATCGGCCATCGCGACCAGCTCGTCGCGAATGGCGGCAATCCGCTTCACGTAGGGCGCATAATAGGCCGGCTGATCGACACCAAGCCGGTCCTCCTCGGCAACGAAACGCGCCACCTCGGCCGACGGCTTCTTGGCGCCACCGGCACGCTGCACGGTCACGCGGATCGAGCCGCCCTTGGTCCAGATGTGCTGGACGTCGATCAGCTCCATGCCGAGCCGGGCAAAGAAACGGATCAGCGGCTTGATGTTAAAATACGACAGATGCTCGTGATAGACGGTGTCGAGCAGATTCTTCTCGGTGACGTCGACGCCGTATTGCGTCTCGAAGACGAACAACCCGTCCGGCGCGAGCACGTCGCGAACCCCGATCACCAGCGGATCGAGATCGTCGACATTCGCAATCATGTTGTTGGCGATCACGACACTTGCCGCGCCGTGGCTCTGCAGGATGCGGTGACCGATCGCGTCGGTGAAGAAATCGCCGATCGTCTCGATTCCCGCCTCCGTCGCGCGCCGCGCGATCTCGACGGCGGGATCGACACCCAGCACCCGCATCCCCCGCTCCTTGAAGAAGCCGAGCAGCGATCCATCATTGCTGCCGAGCTCGACGACCAGCGAGCCCGGGGCGATGCCGAAACGGCTGACGACGTCGTTGGCATAGCCCGCGAAGTGCTCCCGCAGGCCGAGCGAGAGCGAGGTGGTGTAGACGTAGTTGCGGTACTGCACCTCCGGATTACCGACATGGAGAATCTGGAGATGACCACAATTCCTGCACAGATGCAGCGCCATCGGCACCGCGGCCCGGAACACGGGATCGTCGACGCTGGCGTCGGGGACCTGGAAGTTCGGCGTGCCGATGGGCATGCCGGCCATCGGGACGACCAGCTCTTGCTTGTCCGAATGACAGAGGCGGCAGGTATGGCGGACGTAGAACAGATTTTTCATCGTTGGACCGAAAAGTGAGAGATGCGTGCGAGTGAGGCAGTCCAAGCCCGTGAACACCGGGCCGGCAGCAACGAGCGCGGGCGGAAGACCGGCACCGCGATCGACAGCGGCAGCTTCAGCGAAAACCGGGCCGCCCGCTTGAACCGCGCCTGCATCGGTTGCTCTCAGGACGCCGGATATTCCGCGCGACCGATCACGAGGTCGATCGCGGCCATCATCCAGAACTGGTGCGTGGTCTCGACAATATTGTAGCTGCGGCTGTCGACGAAGAAATTGACGTCGCCGAGATTGCGCAGGGGATTGTCCGCATTCATCCCCGACAGCGTGACGACGTCGAGCTTCATCGAGCGCGCCTGCGCAACCGCATTGAGGATGTTCTTCGAGCGTCCCGACGAGCTGATCGCGACGAGGCAATCGCCGGTACGGGCGTTCAGCCGCACGGCATGCGCGATCCAGTCCTCGAATCCGAAGTCGTTGGCAAGACACGACATCATGCTCGCATCGCTGAAGCAGAGCGCAGGCACCGATCCGTTCTTCGCAAGATCGATCGCCAGATGCGAGGCTATCCCAGCCGAGCCGCCGTTGCCGATGAAGATGACGCGGCCGCCCTGCTCGCGCACGCGCAACCAGATCGCGCGCGTGGCGGAGATCCCGGCGAAAACGCCATCGTCGATCGCCGTCGCGCGATGCAGCCGCGCCACATAATCGTCGAGGAACGCCTTGTGATCGGGATCGACGGACTCGACAGGCATGGGCTGGCGACTCGCTTGCAGCATCACGTCCTGATACCGGCTATCACCAGGGATTGCAAAGGTATCCTCCTTGCAAAGTCGGCGAGCGGCTGATAGTCGGATTCTCGTTGGCCGGCCTGTTTCGCTGGGCATTCGCATCACGGATGTTTCCCATGAAATGCATTGTCACTGGTGGCGCAGGTTTCATCGGAAGTCACCTCGTCGATCGCCTGCTCGATGATGGCCATGAGGTCATCGCGCTCGATAATTTCGTCATCGGCCGCCCCGAGAATCTGGCGCCACGCGCCGATTCGAGCCGCTTGAAGGTGGTGCGTGCGGACGTCACCGATCTCGAAACGATCAAGCCGTATTTCCACGGTATCGACTGGGTCTTCCATCTTGCGGCGCTGGCTGACATCGTACCGTCGATCGAATCGCCGATTCCCTACCATCGCGCCAATGTCGACGGCACGGTCAACGTTCTCGAGGCGGCACGGCAGGCGGGCGTCAAGCGCTTCGTCTACGCTGCCTCATCGTCCTGCTACGGAATTCCCGACGTGTATCCGACGCCGGAGAACGCCGAGATTCGGCCGATGTACCCTTACGCGCTGACCAAAAATCTCGGAGAGCAGTGCGTCATGCACTGGTGCCAGGTCTACAAGCTGCCCGCGGTCGCGCTGCGCCTCTTCAACGTCTACGGGCCGCGCCATCGCACCACCGGCACTTACGGTGCCGTGTTCGGCGTGTTCATGGCACAGAAGCTCGCCGGCAAGCCCTTTACGGTGGTCGGTGACGGCGAGCAGACGCGTGACTTCACCTTCGTCAGCGACGTCGCCGACGCCTTCGTGACCGCCGCGCACTCCGATATCTCGCATGAAGTACTCAACGTCGGCTCGGACAACACCTACAGCGTCAACCGGCTGGTTGAGCTTCTCGGCGGCGACAAGGTCCACATTCCCAAACGTCCGGGCGAGCCGGATTGCACCTACGCCGACATCACCAAGATCAAGCAGGTCCTGAACTGGACGCCGAAGGTGAAATTCGAGGACGGCGTTGCGACGATGCTGAAGTCGATGGATCAGTACAAGGACGCGCCGCTGTGGACCGTCGACAAGATCGCCGACGCCACCAAGGACTGGTTCAAATATCTCGGTGATGACAAGGGTTCGCCGCGGAAGGCAAGCTCCTGAACAGGTTCACCTGTTATCGTTGCTGTGAGTCGATCGTTCCGCGCGGCCATCTGAGACCTGCCGGCGCTTTGGGTGATTCACATGGGTAGTGCTCCGATAGACAAGCCGGCCGTCCATCCGGCGCCCCACGCCAAGATCAAGACGATCGAGGAGCTCGGCGAGGTGGCACGCGCCGCGCAAGCCAAGGGCCTGACCGTCGCGCTCTGCCACGGTGTGTTCGATCTGGTGCATCTCGGCCACGTCCGACACATCCTGGCGGCGCGCAACGAGGCCGACGTGGTCATCGTGACGATCACCGCCGACCGTTTCGTCAACAAGGGTCCAGGACGCCCGATATTTCCGGAGAGCATGCGCGCCGAGATGCTGGCCGCGCTCGGCACGGTCGACTGGGTCGGCATCAACCAGACCTCCAGCGCCGAGCCGGTGCTCGATGCCGTGCGCCCGGACATCTATGTGAAGGGCTCCGACTATGAAAATCCGGAGGATGACGTCACCGGCAAGATCGCCGCCGAGCGCGAGGCCGTTGAGCGTCATGGCGGGCGAATCGTCTTCACGCGCGACGTGACCTTCAGTTCGTCGTCGCTGCTGAACCGCTACTTCGACATCTACGATCCCCCCTTGCGCGACTACCTGCAGAAGGTCCGCGAAGGCGGCGGCGCCGAACGCCTGCTCAAGCTCATTGACAAGATCCAGGACATGCACGTCGTGCTGGTCGGCGATACCATCATTGACGAATATCAGTATGTCACGGCGCTCGGAAAGGCCTCCAAGGAGAACATCGTCGCCACTCAGTTCAAGAATGGCGAGCAATTCGCCGGCGGCGTCATCGCCGCGGCCAATCACGTCGCAAGCTTTTGCAAATCGGTCGAGATCGTCACGACGCTGGGTGGCAACGACTACCCCGAGGAGTTCATTCGCGCGCATGTCCGCCCGAATGTCACGCTGACACCGATCCGCATTCAAGGCCGTCCGACGACCCGCAAGCTGCGCTACGTCGAGATGGGCTATCTGCACAAGCTGTTCGAAGTCTACACGATGGACGACACGCCGCTCGACGAGACCGCGCGCAAGGAGGTCGACCGCATCACCGCCGAGCGCGTGCGCGGCGCGGACGTGGTCATCGTCACCGACTTCGGTCACGGCATGATCGCATCCAGCACGATCGACACGCTGATCGCGAACGCCAGGTTCCTGGCGGTCAACGCCCAGAGCAACAGCGGCAATCACGGCTACAATCTGATCACGAGATACCCGCGGGCCGACTACATCTGCATCGACGCGCCGGAAGCCCGGTTGGCCGCCACCGACAAGTTCAACGACATCGCGTCGGTGATCCAGGACGGCCTGCACCGCAAGATCGATTGTGGCAACATGATCATCACGCACGGCTCCTTCGGCTGCTACCCCTTCTCGTCGAAGACCGGCGTCGCGCGCGTGCCCGCCTTCACCAAGACCGTGGTCGACACGGTCGGCGCAGGCGATGCCTTCCTGACGATCACAGCGCCGCTGGTGGCGGCCGGCGGCAATATCGAGGACGTCGCCTTCATCGGCAACGCAGCAGGCGCGATCAAGGTCGGCATCGTCGGTCACCGCAACTCGGTCGAGAAGGCGCCGCTCGTCAAGTTCGTCACCGCGTTGTTGAAGTAGCGCGATCGAAGAGTCCGGAGAACGACAGTGATTGATCAGAAATGGAACGTGATGGTCACCGGTGGCGCCGGCTATGTCGGCAGCGTGCTGGTTCCCCAGCTGCTGGCGGCCGGCCACAAGGTCACGGTGCTCGATCTCTTCATGTACGGCGACGACGTCTTCAACGCGGTTCGCGACAATCCGAACCTTCGGCTGGTCAAGGGCGACATCCGCGACGAGGCCGCGATCAAAGAGGCGTTGCGCGGCAACAACGCGGTGATCCACCTCGCCTGCATCTCCAACGACCCCTCGTTCGAGCTGGACCCGGCGCTCGGCAGGTCCATCAACTACGACTGCTTTCGTCCGATGGTGCGCGCTGCGAAGAAAGCCGGCATCAAGCGCTTCATCTACGCCTCCTCCTCGAGCGTGTACGGCATCAAGGAAGAGGCCGAGGTGACGGAGGAGCTGTCCTGCGAGCCGCTCACCGACTACTCCAAGTTCAAGGCGATGTGCGAGACCGACCTCGCCGAAGAGGCCACGGCCGGCTTCGTCACCTGCACGGTTCGTCCCGCCACCGTCTGCGGCTACGCGCCACGGCAGCGGCTCGACGTCGTCGTCAACATCCTGACCAATCTCGCCGTCAACACCGGCCGCATCCGCGTGTTCGGCGGAACGCAGAAGCGGCCCAATCTGCATATCCAGGACATGGCGGCCGCCTATCTGTTCCTGCTTCAGCAGGAAGACGCAAAGATCGACGGCAAGACCTACAATATCGGCTACGAAAACCACTCGCTGATGAAGATCGCCGACATCGTCAAATCCGTGGTCGGAAACAACGTCGAAGTGGCCGTCGAGCCGACCGACGATCTACGCTCCTACCACGTGTCTTCGGAGAAGATTCGCCGCGAGCTCGGATTTGCGCCGACGCACACGATCGAGCAGGCCGTGTCCGGACTCGTGGACGCCTTCAAGGCCGGCCGCCTGCCGAATTCGCTGAGCGATCCCCGGTATTTCAACATCAAGATGATGCAGAACATCAGCCTGAAGTGAGCGGCGTGCGGATCGGCATCGATTTCGACAACACCATCATCTGCTACGACAAGGTCTTTGCCGCCGCCGCGCGGCAGCGTGGGCTGGTGCCGGAGGGCTGGGTCGGGGTGAAGACCGAGGTGCGGGATCTCTTGCGGTCCCGCGCCGGCGGTGAGCTGGCCTGGCAGGGGCTGCAGGGCTTCGTCTACGGCAAGGGCATCGGCGGCGCCGAGATCTACCCCGGAGTCCGCGAGTTCCTTGCGGCGTGCCGCAAGGCCGGCGCGAACGTTTACATCGTCAGCCACAAGACCCAGTTCGGCCATCAAGACCCCGACCGCGTCGACTTGCGCGAGGCCGCGCGCGGCTGGTTGAAGAGCGCCGGTCTCATCGACGCCGCCGATGCGGCGCTGGCAGCGGGCGACGTCTATTTCGAGGACACGCTGGCGGCCAAGGTCGAGCGGCTCGCGAACCTCAAGCTCGATGTCTTCATCGACGATCTCGTCGATGTCTTCGAGCAGCCGCATTTTCCGAAAGCGACGCGATCGATCCTGTTCACGCAGTCGCGGCCTCCTCATCCCGATCATTGCGAGCCTATCGCGACCTGGGCGGATATCCACCGCGGAGTGTTCGCGCCATGAGCGAGCTGGACCTCAGCGCGCAGGATGCGATCGCGATTGGCAGCCACCTGGCCGGGGCGCGCGTCACAGCCGCCCAGCCGGCGCGCTCCGGCGGCAACAACCGGGTGTTTCGGCTGGAAATGGCAGAGGGACCGCCCCTCGCTCTCAAGCATTATCCGTCCGACGGGCGCGATCGCCTGGGACAGGAATACGACGCGCTCACATTTCTGTCGCGCCACGGCATCGATTCGGCGCCGCGGCCAATCGCGAAGGACGCGAATGCGTCCTGTGCCCTCTATCAATGGTTCGACGGTGAGGCAGCAGTCCTGCGGCCCCGGCACGACGATGCCGACCAGTTGGCCGATTTCCTGATCGAACTACAGAAGCTGCGCGACGCGGAAGGTGCGCAGGCTTTGCGGAACGCATCCGCCAGCATCTTTTCGCCCGAGCAAGCCGTCGCCCAGTACGAGCTGCGCCTCGACGGATTGAGGCGGGCTGCGGACGATCATCCGGACCTGCGCGCGTTCATCAACAACAGCCTGGTTCCCAGCACTGCCGCAGCCGTTACGCGACTGCGTCGACGCTATGCGGAACTGGGGCGAGATCCCGCCACGAACCTCCTGCCCGCGCATCGCGCATTGAGCCCGTCGGATTTCGGACTGCACAACGCGCTGCGCACCGAAGACGGCCGGCTGCGCTTCATCGACTTCGAATATTTCGGCTGGGACGATCCGGTCAAGCTGGTGTCCGACACCGCGATTCACCCGGGCAGCGATCTGCCCGAGGCCGGCGCGAATCGGATCATCGAACGACTCTCGCGCATGTTCGAGGCCGGCGATGACGCCTTTGCGATCCGCCGGACCGTACTGTATCCTGTGTTCGGGGCGATTTGGTGCCTGATTGTCCTGAATGCCTATTTGCCGGAAAGCCGCTCCCGACGCGCGATGGCCGCGCAAGGTGGCGATCTGACGGTCCGCCTTGCCGGTCAGCTCGACAAAGCCCGCCGGCTTCATCAAGCGATTTGCCAACGTGATCCAGATCTCACCCCACGCTGAAGCCGCCCTCACCTGCACGCTGGACGAGCGCAGTCTCCATTTGCGCCGCCTGGTCCTCGGCTCTGTCCGTTCGGCTGGACGCGGCCATGTCGGTCCGGCGCTGTCGCTGATCGAGATGGTCCGCGTGCTCTACGACGACGTGCTGCGGATCGACCCGAAGAACCCACGCGATCCGAATCGCGACCGCGCGATCCTCAGCAAGGGACACGGTTGTCTCGCGCTCTACGCGCTGCTGGCCGATCGCGGTTTCTTCCCGCTGTCGGAGCTGGACGGCTTTTGCGGCCCCGACAGTATCCTCGGCGGACATCCCGAATACGGCATGGTGCCGGGGGTCGAGGCATCGACCGGCGCGCTCGGACACGGCCTGTCGATCGGCGTCGGTCTTGCGCTCGCAGCCCGCATGCGCGAGCGCAACTACCGGACCTTCGTGCTGCTCGGCGACGGCGAGATCAACGAGGGATCGGTGTGGGAGGCCGCCATGGGCGCGGCCAAGCACGGGCTGGACAATCTCGTCGCGCTGATCGACTACAACAAGCTGCAGAGCTACGGCCCCACCGACTATGTGCTGCCGCTGGAGCCGCTCGCGGACAAATGGCGCAGCTTCGGCTTTGCCGTTCAGGAGCTCAACGGTCACGACGTCGGCGCCCTGCGAACCGTGCTGAAGCAGGTCCCGGCCGTTCCGGGCAAGCCCACCGCAATCATCTGCCATACCGTCAAGGGCAAGGGTCTGCCTGCCGCAGAATCCAACGCCGACTGGCATCACAAGAACAAGCTGACCGACAGCGAGCTCGACGCCATCCGCGTCGCCGTCGGCGATTTTTGATCGGCTCCCCATGCGCAACACCGCGATGAACATGGTCCACAAGCTCGCCGCAAGCGACGAGCGTGTGCTTTACATCGGCTCCGATCCCGGCGCCGGCACCTTGCGCGCGATGAGCAAGGAGTTTCCCAAGCGCCATCTGATCGAGGGCATTTCGGAAGCGCACGTCATCGGAATGTCGGCCGGTCTCGCGATGGAGGGCTTCGTGCCTTACGTCAACACCATCGCGACCTTCCTCACCCGCCGCTGCTACGAGCAGGTGGCCGTCGATCTCTGCCTGCACAATCTGCCGGTGCGGCTGATCGCCAATGGCGGGGGCCTCGTCTACGCGCCGCTCGGCCCCACCCACCAGGCCATCGAGGACATCGCGATCATGCGGGCGCTGCCGAACATGACGGTGGTCTGTCCGTGCGATGCCGACGAGGCCGCACGCCTGATGGAAAAGACGCTCGACTGGACCGGGCCGATCTACATCCGGCTGGGCAAGGGCGGCGATGCGATCGTCTCGAAGGCCGAGCACGGCTTTGAGATCGGCAAGGCCATCCTGATGCGACCGCCGGGCGACGTCCTCATGGTGAGCACCGGCATCATGCTTCAGCGCGCAATCGCCGCCGCCGACCTGCTGGCCGCGGAAGGCATTCGCGCCGGCATCCTGCACATGCATACCGTGAAGCCGCTCGACGCCGATGCGCTGCTGCAGGCGGTCCGCGGTATCAAGCTGGTGGCAACGCTGGAGGAGCACGTGCCTTCGGGCGGCCTCGGCAGTGCGGTCGCCGAGACGCTGATCGACAAGCTCGGTTCAGGCCTGCCGGCGATGCTGCGGCTGTCGCTGCCGGACCGCTTCATGCACAATTACGGCTCGCAGGATTCACTGCTGAAGAAGCACGGACTTTCCGCCAATGCCATTGCGACCTCGATCGAGCATGCGCTCGCGGCGTCGCGCCCCTCCGCTCCTCAACTTCATTCCACCTGACGGGTCACATGTACGACGTTCGATATTCCTATCTGCTCGAGCAATTCGCCGACCCCGCCCCCATCCTGGCCGAGATCGGCCGGCTGGTTGCGACCGGTGACTTCACCCTTGGCAAGCCCGTCGCCGAATTCGAGAAGCGCTTCGCCGAACTGATCGGTGTGCGTCACGCCATCGGCGTCGGCTCCGGCACCGACGCGCTCAAGCTGCCGCTCAAGGCGCTCGGCATCGGCCATGGCGACGAGGTCATCACCGCCGCCAACACGTTCATCGCGACCGTCGGCGCGATCGCCGAAACCGGCGCCACGCCGGTGCTGGTCGACTGCGACGATTCCTTCTGCATGAACGTCGACCAGGTCGAGGCGGCGATCACCGAGAAGACCAAGGCGATCATGCCGGTTCAGCTGACCGGCGAGGTCACCGACATGGGCAAGCTGATGCCGATCGCGCAGCGGCACAACCTGCCTGTGGTCGAGGACGCCTGCCAGGGCATCCTGTCGGAGTTTGCCGGAAAGCGTTCCGGCACCCATGGCATCGCAGCCGGATTCTCCCTGCATCCGCTCAAGAACCTTAACGTCTGGGGCGATGCCGGCGTCGTCGTCACCAATGACGACGGCATGAACGAGAAGCTGCGCCTGATCCGCAACCACGGCATGAAGAACCGCGACGAGATCGCGATCCTCGGCTGCAATTCGCGGCTTGATTCGCTCCAGGCGGTCGTCGGCAACTGGCTGATCGGCCAGACCAGCGAGATCACGCGGCGCCGGATCGAGAATGCCGCCTATTACGACGCCGGTCTTGCCGGCCTGCCTGGCCTGCGCGTTCCGCCGCGCCGGCCCAATGTGAAGCACGTCTACCATCTCTACATGGTGTTCGCCGAACGCCGCGACGAGCTCTACAAATACTGCCTGGACAATGGCATCGAGGCCAAGATCCACTATCCGATCCCGCTGTATCAGCAGGAAGGCCTGAAGCATCTCGGCTACGCGCCCGGCACTTTCCCGGTCACCGACCGCCACGCCAGGGAAGTCATCAGCTTCCCCGTCGACCAGCATCTGACGCGCGCCCAGCAGGACCGCGTCATCGAAACCGTCAGGACGTTCTGCCATGGACGCTGACACCGGCCGCCGGCGCGTCGGTTACGTCAATCTTCCCGCACAATTCGAGGAAGAGCGCGCCGAGATCATGCAGGCGGTCGAGGGCGTGTTCCAGCGCGGCGACTTCATCGGCGGCGCGGCAGTTGCCAAGCTCGAGGAGGAATTGTCGGCCTATCTCGGCTCTCCCCACGTGGTGACGCTGAATTCCGGCACCGACGCGCTGATCCTTGCCATGCGGGCGCTCGACATCGGTCCCGGCGACGAGGTCATCACCCCGCCGAATTCGTTCGTGGCATCGACCGCCGCGATCATCGCGGTCGGCGCGAGGCCTGTCTTTGCGGACGTGCTGCCGGACCAGAACATCGATCCCGCCGCGGTCGAGGCGGCCGTCACGGCGCGCACCAAGGCGATCATGCCGGTGCATCTGACCGGGCGCATGGCGGACATGAACCCGCTGATGGCGATCGCCGCCAAGCACGCGCTCGCGGTGATCGAGGACAGCGCCCAGGCGATCGGCTCGACCTATGACGGTCGGATGAGCGGCACCATCGGCACGTTCGGCTGCTTCTCGGCCCACCCCCTGAAGAATCTCAATGCTGCCGGCGATGCCGGCTTCCTCGTCACCGCCGATACAGAGCTCGCCGCAAGAATCCGCCGGCTGCGCAATCATGGCCTGATCAACCGCAGTGACGTCCAGGAATGGGGCGTCGTGTCACGGCTCGACACGTTGCAGGCCGAGGTGCTGCGCATTCGCCTGCGTCACCTGCCCTCGGTGATCGAGCGGCGGCGGCGCAATGCCGCGCAATACCGCGCCGAGCTCGCAGGGGCCCCCCTCTTCATTCCGCCCTGCCGCAACATCGAGTGCAACACCTTCCACACCTTCGTGGTGCAGACCGACCGCCGCGACGACTTGCAGAAATACCTGGCGGGCAAGGGCATCGAGACCGCCATCCACTATCCGGTCCCGATCCACCTGCAGCCGGCGGCGGCGCATCTGGGTCACGGCCGCGGCGCGTTCCCGGTGACCGAGCGGCAAGCGGACCAGATCCTCACGCTTCCCATCAACCAGTTCCTGTCGGCCGCCGATATCAGCTATATCTGCGCGACCGCCCGGGAGTATTTTGCATGACGGATACGGACTTCCTTCAGGCCGACGAACAGGCGCTGGCGCAGCGTTTCATCGACGACGGCTTCGTCACCACCCCGGCCGACGACCGCGCCGGGCTCGACCGGATCCAGCGGCGCGCCGCCGAGCTCGCGGCGGACTATCTGAAGCTGCCGCACAGCAACGATCCCTATGCGATGCTGGACAGCATCCACACGCGCGTGAGCGTGGACGATCTCAACGGCCTGCGGCTGCACGTCTTCAACGGCCTCAATGCCGAGCCGTGGTTCCGGCCGACCTATTTCCGTCTGGCGCGCTCGACGATCGAGATCATCGTCGGCAACGAGCTCTGCATGCAGCGCCGCGTCAATCTGAGCATCCAGCTTCCCGGCGACACCTCGTCGCTGCTCGCCACCCATTCCGACGTGTGGTCGGGCGACTCGCCGTTCGAGGTCGTGGTCTGGGTGCCGCTGGTCAACGTGCACCGGACCAAGTCGATGTATCTGCTGCCGCCGTCCCTGAACGGCGAGATGCAGGACCGGATGGCCGATCTGCGCAGCGCCGAGGAGCTGTACAGGACGATCAAGCCGCACGCGACCTTCATCGAGATTCCCTACGGTCACGTGATGCTGTTCAACCAGACGCTGATGCACGGCAACCGCGTCAACGAGGAACCCGGCACGCGCTGGAGCATGAACTGCCGCTTCAAGAGCATCATGTCGCCTTACGCGGACAAGCGCTTCGGCGAGTTCTTCGAGCCGATCCTGCTGCGCCCGGCGACACGGGTCGGCATGCAGTACAAGCTGCCGGGAGGCTTCCATGGCTGAGCGCACTGGCCATCGCGGCTATATCGGCGCCCGGCCGTTGAACGGCAGCCGCACTCCGCAGCACGTCCAGAACATCGTGATCCGCGATTACGCGCGGCGGAAGAACCTGCAATATCTGCTCAGTGCCGCCGAGCACACCATGCCCGGCAGCTACATGGTGCTCGAGGATATCCTGGACGAGCTGCCGCAGCTGCGCGGCCTGATCCTGTACAGCATCTTCATGCTGCCGCCCGACGAGGCTCGCCGGCGACAGATCTACGACCGCGTATTGCGCGAAGGCTGCGACCTCCACGCGGCCGTCGAGGAGATCACGCTGTCGTCGCAGAAGGACATCCAGGCGATCGAGGATATCCTGCTGGTCAACAAATTCGCGACCATCCTGTGACGATGCCGCGATCCGGTTAGCGACCATGGCCGAGATCAACCTGCTCCAACCGATGCACGCGTCGACCCGGCGGAACTACGTTCAGCGCGTGATCGAGCACGACAAGGCGGAATCCGCCACGGTGGCGCGACAATGGGGGCGCGACTATTGGGATGGCGACCGGCGCTACGGCTATGGCGGCTATCGTTATGATGGCCGCTGGCGTCCGCTCGCCGAGACCCTGATCAATCGCTACGGCATCAAGCCCGGCATGAGCGTGCTCGACGTCGGCTGCGGCAAGGGCTACCTGCTGTACGAGTTCACCCAGCTCGTCCCCGACCTCAAGATCGCCGGCATCGACATCTCCGAATACGGCATCGCCAACGCCAAGGAGGAGGTGCGGCCGCACTTGAAGGTCGGCAGCGCCGTCGAGCTCCCCTATCCCGACCACAGCTTCGATCTCGTGGTATCGCTCGGCGTGCTGCACAACCTACCGCTCGAGGAGGTGTTTCGCGCGGTGGGTGAGATCGAGCGCGTCGGACGCGGCACCTCGAAATATCTGATGGTGGAATCCTTCCGCAACGAGCGCGAGAAGGCCAATCTGCTCTACTGGCAGCTCACCTGCCTGAGCTTCCACGGCCCGGAAACCTGGGCGTGGATCTATCACAAATGCGGGTATCGGGGCGACCATGGGTTCATCTTCTTCGAATGAGGCTGCGGGCCGGCGCCGGTCGACGTCGCTGCGCGCGCAGAATCCCGAAGTCTATTATTCGGACGACGCCATCGTCACGGCGGACGACGCCACGATTGCGGAGCTGAAGCGCATCGCCGCGGCCAACCCGCGCCTGCGCAGCCGGCTGTGCACCCATCCGGATCCCTCGTCCGGCCTGCATGAGATGCTGATCGTGCATCACCGCGAGGCCTATGTGCGGCCCCACAAGCATTTTGGCAAACCAGAATCGTTTCACCTGATCGAAGGCACCGCACAGGTCGTGATCTTCGAGGACGACGGCCGCATTCGCGACGTGCTCGAGATGGCGCCATACGGCCGGGGCGCTCTCTGCTATTACCGGATGCCGGAACAGGTCTTTCACTCGATCCTGATCACCTCGGAATGGCTGGTGTTCCACGAAACCACCGCCGGTCCGTTCGATCCCTCACGCACTGCTTTTCCCGACTGGGCGCCCGATGGCAGCGACGCCGCAAAGGTGCAGGACTACGTCACGAGGGTTGGCGCACTCGCCGCGGAGCATCTGCGGGGACGCTAGCCTCGAATGCTGTTGCCGCTCCATTACGCTGCGACAGATCGAGGACGAACCAAGCGAGGAAGGCTGGTACGAAAGCGTCGCAACAGCACGGCGTGCAATGGTCGCAGACGATCGGCAGCATCTTGGCCGATCGCCCCGCGACGCGTCAGGCCGACAATCCAAGGATTCTGGTGCGGCCTGTGACGCAATATCAGCTTCGGCTACACTGCGCACCAGTCAACGATGCTGATTCGTACTCCTCCTGCAAAGAGTCAAAGCCGTGACCGACCATTGCCGCCTTTGCCATTCGACCAAGCTGCGTCCGGTCATCGACCTCGGGCTGATGCCGATCGCGCATCGGCTTCGACATAGCCGAAACGAGCAGGAGGAGCGCTATCCGTTCGAGGTGCTGGCCTGTGGCGACTGCGGCCTGCCTCAGCTCGTCAAGCCGATCGATCCCGAAATTCTGTACCGCCAGTTCAACTACAATTTCAGCAGCTGGAAGCCGGAGCCGCATCAAGCGGACGAGCTCGACACCATCGCTAAATTCTCGAACCATCGATCCGTGTTCGAGATCGGATGCAACGACGGCCTGTTCATGGACAAGCTGCGCGAACGCGGCGCGAAGGTCCTGGTAGGTGTGGAGCCCAATCCCGTCTCGGGCAAGATCGCCCGCGAGCGCGGCATCAAGGTCTATGCCGACATGATCAGCCCGGCGCTGTGTCACGACGCAGTCGCTGAGGCCGGCAAGTTCGACCTCGTCGTCTCGCGCCAGGTGCTGGAGCACATCGTCGATTTCGAAAACTTCTTCGACTGCGTCAAGATCGCGCTCAGCGACGACGGGCTGCTGTTCATCGACGTGCCGGATTTCGCGCCCGGCTCGACGGCCGGTGACCTCTCCGTCCTCTGGGAAGAGCACGTCAGCTATTTCACCGAGCCGACCCTGCTCGCCCTGCTGGCGCGCCATGGCTTCGAGGCGGTCTCCGTGAAGAAATACAATTTCAGCGGCGGCAGCCTCGCGATCGCAGCCCGCCGTGCCAAGGGCGACGTGACGCCGCCGCCTGCGCCATCCGGCGTCGGCGAGAGATTCGGTCAGCGAGCTAGGGAATACGGCGCACGTCTCCGCCCGATTCTCGCGAAGGCCCGCGCCGGCGGTGCCGAGGTCGCCATCTACGGCGCCGGCTGCCGCTCGTGCACCTTCACCAACGCCCACGAGCTGGCGGAGCTTGTCGACCTCTCGGTCGACGATCAGAAAGAGCGTCAGGGGCTGTTCCTGCCCGGCACCGGCATCCCGATCCGTTCGCCCGAGGAGCTCGCCGGCAAGTCGGGACCACTCGTCTGCCTTCTCGCCGTGAACGAGGAGAACGAAGCCAAGGTCAGCAGCCGGCTGCGGGAAAATGTGAAACGTCCATTGCACATCGTTTCGATCTTCGCACCCTCCGACATCTGGAGCGAGCTCGATCGTCTCGAGGCGGCGCTAAGGTCGCGGCATGGCTGAGGACAAGCTCTTCAACTACTACGAACGTCAGGACGTCCTGCCGACGTTCGGAAATTTCAAGTCGCCTACCGAGCTCGACGCCTACGCCAGCCAGCGGCGCGAGCTGTTCGCGGACAAGCTGGTGCTGCCGCCGCGGCTGTTCGGCAACGCCGAGGTGCTCGAGTTCGGTCCCGATTCCGGCGAGAATGCACTGGTGTTTGCCGGCTGGGGGGCGAACATGACGCTGGCGGAGCCGAACCGGCATGCCCATCCGAAGATCGAGGCCTACTTCGCCCATTTCGGCCTGACCGAACGTCTCCGCACGCTCGCACTGGCTGACGTCGAGGGTTTCCGCAGCGATCGCCGTTTCGACATCATCGATGCCGAGGGCTTCATCTACACCGTGCAGCCAAGCGAAAAATGGCTCGGCATCTTCCACCGCCTGCTCAATCCCGACGGTTACGCCGTCGTGTCTTATTATGAGCGCTATGGCGGCTTCTTCGAGCTCGCGCTCAAGGCGATCCATGCGGCCGGCAAGGCATTGACCGGTCGCGCCGCGCTGGAGACGGCGAAGATGCTGTTCGAGACGAAGTGGAACAGCATCCCGCATACCCGCAGCTTCGAATCCTGGCTGATGGATGTGCTGGAAAATCCATTCGTCCGGCATCGCTACTTCCTCGATGCGACCGCCTTGTGCACGGCGGCGCACGAACAGGGCTTCGACATTCATTCGGCCTGGCCCCCCTACCGCGACAGCCTGGACATCTACTGGCACAAGAAAGTCCTGCCCGGTGACGAGAGGCTGCATCGCACCGCACGCCATCTCGACCGCAGCCGCCTCAGCTTCGTCGGCGGCCGAAAGCTCTATCTGGTCGGCAAGGCCGATGCCGTGCAGGCGATCTCGGCATCGATCGAGGCGCTGGTTCTCGACGTCGATGCGATGATCGACGATCCCTTCGGCGAGAGCTTCCCGCGCGCGGTCGCGGGTCTTGCGTCCCTGCGCGAGACGATCCGGACGGCAGACGTTCTCGCCGACGATGCGGCCGACGTCGAAGCCATCATCGCGACGCTCGACAGCCTCCATCGCATCTTCGGCGCAATCGGGCGCCGGGATGTATCCGCGGTCACCGCCCTCACCCAGTCAGACCCGGCGTTCATCAACACCTGGGGTCAACCGGCGCATTTCCTCGTCGTCCGGAAGCGCCTCGAGGGATCGTAGCCAGTGAAGCCAGGCATTGGCATCATCGGAACGGGGATGGTCGGCCAGATGTGCCACCTCGCCAATTTCGCTGCCAATCCCGCCTGCCGCGTCGTCGCGATCGCCGATCTCCGGCCCGATCTGGCGGCCGCCGCCGCGCAGAAATTCGGCATCTCGCGAGTCTACGGCACGCACCGGGAGCTGCTGGCGGATAGCGAGGTCTCCGCCGTCGTCGTCGTGACGAAGCGTCGTGCCACGGGCCCGATCGTCCTGGACGCGTTGCACAGCGGCCGGCACGTGCTGTCGGAAAAGCCGATGGCCTACACCACCGCTCAGGCCCTCTCGCTGGTCGAAGCCGCGCGGCAGCAAAACCTCGTCTACACCATCGGTTACATGAAGCGTCACGATGCCGGCGTGGCGCGGGCGCTGCAGGTGCTGACGCGTTTGCGCAACGACCGGTCGCTCGGACGCATCGTCCGGGCAAGAGGCTGGTGCTTCGGCGGCGACACCGGCCGGTCGCAGGACAATTTCGTGATGACTGGCGAAGCGCGACCGGACGGGCTCGAGCTCTGGCAGGATGGCCCTGACTGGATGCCGCGCGATTTGCGTCCCGGCTACGACAATTTCCTGA
Organism: Bradyrhizobium centrosematis; assembly: GCF_045571495.1. Taxonomy (NCBI): domain Bacteria; kingdom Pseudomonadati; phylum Pseudomonadota; class Alphaproteobacteria; order Hyphomicrobiales; family Nitrobacteraceae; genus Bradyrhizobium; species Bradyrhizobium centrosematis. The sequence continues at coordinate 3,162,539 of NZ_CP120703.1, read as the reverse complement.
ACGTCTTCAGCCATATCATCAACCTGGCGCGCTACCTGCTCGGACCCTCGCCGACGGTCGCCGAAAGCGCGGTCGAGACTTCGGGCGCCGCGCGCGTCACGCTCGACTTCGACGGCATCGCCTGCACGCTGAATCTCGTGAACGGATCAGAGGGAGCCTGGCGCGAGGGACTGACGATCGATTTCGAGCGCGGCGCGGTGACCCTGGAATTGCCCCCGCCCTTTGCCGAGCAGGAGGCGGACGTCATCGTCGATCACGATGGTCAAAGCACGCGGCTGACCGGCGAAAGGAGCTGGGCATTTCGGCGCCAGGCCGACGCCTTCGTGTCCGATATCGCCGCACGCAGCCGGCCCGTGGCCTCCGGCGAGGATTCGGTCACCGATATCGCGCTCGCTGAGGCTGTTTGGAAATCACGCGCTAGCGGCTAGGTGCGGGACCCTTGTTGGTGGCGGTAAGCCCGAAGGCGCGACCGAAAGGATCCGCGCGGATGCCCTCGGCACAAGAGCTGGCGCCTGGCGGATCGCCGGTGCGACGCGGTGTTCCTATCCTGCCAGAATTCCATCTAAGCGATTGATTTTGCTGGCAGGAGTGGCAGGGCTCGAACCTGCGACCCCCGGTTTTGGAGACCGGTGCTCTACCAATTGAGCTACACTCCTACAGACCCTGCGTCGCCTTAGGATCAGGGGCGCTTTCAAGCACAGAGAGCGGCCGGATTGCAAGGGTGAACCGCGCCGAGTTCGCTTGTTTGTAGCAAGGGTTCTGGGCCACAGTCGCCTCCGGACAACGAAGAACAATTGGGAGCGCCCATGACCGCCACAGCGACTGCTACAGCCGGCCCACAGGCCACGATCGCGCCGCACACGCCGCCCCTGCCGGAGGCCCGGCCGGAGACGCTCGGGCTGTCGCGCCCCCGCCTCCAGGCGATGTCGGACGCGTTCAGGCGGGAGATCGACAAGGGAACCGTTCCCGGAGTCACCGTGCTGGTGGCCCGACGCGGCCAGATCGGCTGGTTCGAGGCGCTCGGCAAGCAGAGCCCGGCGGCCGGCGCGCCGATGGCCCGTGATTCGATCTTCCGGATCTTCTCGATGACCAAGCCGATCGTCTCGGTCGCCGTCATGGCGCTGGTCGAGGACGGCCACCTCCTGCTCAGCGACCCCGTCGCCAAGTTCATCCCGGAATTTGCAAGCCAGCAGGTCGGCATCGTCAAGGATGGCAAGCTGGAACTGGTGCCGCCGGCGCGGCCGATGACCGTACAGGACCTGCTGCGCCACACTTCGGGTCTCACCTACGAGCACCAGGGCGACGGCCCCGTGCACAAGCTCTACCAGGAATCCCGCGTCCGCAGCCGCAAGATCAGCAACGCCGAGCACGCCGCGCTGGTGGCGAGCTTCCCGCTGGTCTGCCAGCCCGGTGCGGAGTTCAACTATAGCCGCTCCACCGACATCCTCGGTCGCATCATCGAGGTCGTCAGCGGCAAATCGCTCGGCACCTTCCTGACCGAGCGCGTGCTCGGCCCGCTGCAGATGGCCGAGACCGGCTTCTCGACCTCCGAGGCCAATGCGGGCCGGCTCGCCGAACCGTTCGCGGCCGATCCCTGGACCGGCGACAAGGTCGCGCTGTTCAACATGTGCGAGCAGCCGGTGATGGAATCCGGCGGCGGCGGCCTGGTCTCGACCACGATGGACTATGCCCGCTTCTGCCTGATGCTGCGCAATGGCGGTACGCTCGACGCCAACAGGATCATCGGCCGCAAGACGCTTGAGCTGATGGCGTCCGATCATCTCGGGCCTCACGTTCAGACCAACGGCACGCTGCTCTCTCCCGGCCACGGCTTCGGGCTCGGCTTTGCCGTGCGCCGCGAGGCCGGCATCGCGCCCTTCCCCGGCAGCGTCGGCCAGTATTTCTGGAGCGGCATTGCGGGCACGTTCTTCTGGATCGATCCGAAGGAGGATCTGTTCACGGTGTTCATGAGCCAGGGACCGGGCCAGCGCGATTACACGCGGACCTTGGTGCGGGATCTGGTTTACGCGGCGGTGGAGTGATCCGCAGGGTCATTCCGGGGCGGTCCGCAGGACCGAACCCGGAATCTCGAGATCCCGGGTTCGCGCTAAGCGCGCCCCGGGATGACGCTCTATCGCCTCAACTGATCGTCGCTCCGCCGTCGATCACCATGGTTTGGCCGGTCATGAAGTCGCCGGCCTTCGAGCCCAGGAACACGGCCGCGCCCGCGATCTCGTCGGGAATGCCGATGCGCAAGAGCGGGGAGCGCGAGGTCGAGGCCTTCAGGTTCTCCGGATTGTCCCACAGCGCCTTGGCGAAGTCGGTCTTGATCAGGCCCGGCGCGATGCAGTTCACGCGGATGTTGTGCTTGCCATATTCGCAGGCGAGATTGCGCGCGAGCTGCATGTCGGCGGCCTTCGAGATCGCGTAGGCGCCGAGGATGGTCGATCCCTTGAGGCCGCCGATCGAGGAGACGATGATGATCGAGCCGTCCTTGCGCTCGATCATCTGCGGCACCACCATCGAGATCAACCAGTTGTTGGCGACGATGTTGTTGTCCAGGATCTTCCTGAACTGATCATCGGAGATGCCGGCGAGCGGACCGTAATACGGGTTCGAGGCGGCGTTACAGACCAGCACGTCGATCTTGCCGAAGGCGCGGTTGCTCTCGTCGACGAGATTTTGCAGGTTCTCTTTTGACGAGATGTTGGCGGCAATCGCGACCGCGGTGCCCTTGCCAAACTTGTCGTTGATACCCTTCGCCACCTGGTCGCAGACGTCGGCCTTGCGCGAGGAGATCACGACCTTGGCGCCGTGCTCGGCCATGCGCTCGGCGATCGCCAGCCCGATGCCGCGCGTCGAACCGGTGATGACGGCGACTTTTCCCTTCATGTCGAACAAGGTCATGTGTCTCTCCCAAATTTGATTTTCGTTAGGCAACGTCATTCCGGGACGGTCCGTAGGACCGGACCCGGAATCTCGAGATTCTCAGGTGCACAATTGCGCACCATAGTTCGATGCTTTGCATCGCCCCGGAATGACAATTTAGATCACGCGAGCTTCTTGACTTCCGGCCCCGCCGGCTGGTGCATCGCCGCATGCGCATCATCGGCGATCCACGGCTGCTGGTTCACCATCGGCAATCGCCAGACCGTACGCTCGGGACTTGCGAAATGATCGAGCCGTGTCACCGAGCAATTGTCGATGTCGAACGACAGCCCCCGCTCCGGCTGGCCGTCGAGCGCAAGCCCGAGCGCCGCCTTGATAGTGCCGCCATGGGCGACGGCAATGATATCCTGCCCGGCCGCCTCGCTGTTGATCCGCTCGATGGTGCGGCGCGTGCGGTTGTAGAGATCCATGAAGCTTTCGCCGCCGGGCGCGGGCTCGTTGATATCGGCGAACCAGCTCGCGCCGACGGGACGGCTGGCGATGAACTGGGCGCGGTTCATGCCCTGCCAGCGGCCGAGATTTTGCTCGGCGAGGTCCGCTTCCCATTTCATGGACGCAGGCCGCGGGAAACCGGCCGCCCAGATCGCTTCCGCGGTCTGGTGCGTGCGCATCAGGTTGCTCGAATACCAGACGGCGGTGCGCGGCAGCACCTTGGCAACGGCATTGAACACATAGGTATCGCTGGTGTCGCAGGCGATATCGCTCTGTCCGTAGATGTTGCCGCCGTCATTGCGCACCGGCGCGTGGCGGACCCACCACCATCGCGTGACGACCACATTGGGCTTGCCTGCACCTGCCATCGAAACTCTTCCATCCCGTTTGATGTCGCTGTACGTGAGTAGGCAACGTGTCTCAAGACACTTTACCGTTTGAAATCTTGTTTGAAATTCCGTCGCGCGGCAAGCGTCGTGCGAGCACCCAAGGGAGAAGCGCATGGGCCGTCTGCAAGGCAAATCCGTCATCATCACCGGCGCCGGCAGCGGCATCGGCCGCGCCGCCGCGCTGCTCTTCACCAAAGAGGGCGCCAAGCTGATCGCGGTCGATCGCACCGAGGCGGTGAAGGAGACGGTCGAGGAGATCAAGAAAGCCGGCGGCATTGCGGAGGCGATGGTTGCCGATGCCGGCTCCGAAAAGGACGTCGTTGCCGTCATCGAGAAGGCGGTGACGACGCACGGCCGGCTCGATGTGATCTGGGCCAATGCCGGCATCTCCGGCGGGCTCGTCCCGATTCCCGAGCAGACTGTGGAGCATTGGCAGGAGATCCTGCGCATCAATCTGATCGGACCGTTTCTCGCGGTGAAGCATGCGATGCCGCACATGGTGAAGCAGCAATCCGGCGCAATCGTGCTGACCGCGTCCGTTGCGGGCCTCAAGGCCGGCGCCAGCGGGCATCCTTATGCCGCGAGCAAGGCCGGCGTGATCAGCCTGGTGCAGACCACGGCCTATTCGCTCACCGGCACCGGCGTGCGCATCAACGCGGTGTGCCCGGGTCTGATCGAAACCGGCATGACCAAGCCGATCTTCGACCGCGCCAAGGAGCGCGGCACCCAGGACAAGATCGGCCAGCTCAACCCGCTCAAGCGCCCCGGCCAGCCGCACGAGCTCGCGGCGATGGGCCTGTTCCTGGCCAGCGACGAGGCGTCGTATGTCAACGGTCAGGCCTTCCCGGTCGACGGCGGCCTGACAGCGTCTATGCCGTACACGGGCAAGCCGGTTTAGCAATGGTCGCGTGTCCCCCGACGCGGTGCAATGTCGAAGAGACGCTGCGCTCCGTCCGGGGCATGAGAGCGGGAGTTGGTGCGCGACTTTTCCGTGCCGTCATTGCGAGCGTGGCGAAGCAATCCAGGCTGCCCCCGCGGAGGCAGTCTGGATTGCTTCGTCGCAAGGGCTCCTCGCAATGACGGTGTATCTGGTACGCACCTGGCGTATTCAACTCGCATCTTCATCGCAGACACAGTTTCGCATCCTCGCGGCTCATCTCGCCCGAGCTTTGCACGATCTCTTCACCCTCATGAATGAATGGAGAGGGCGCAGGGAAGACCGGGTGCCGGCCGGGCACCCACGGTCCACTGTGCGAGAGATGGCAACAAGAATTTGCACAGCGGCATACAGGTGGGGCCAAACATCCGGCCTTCCCTGCGCAGTGGTTTTACGGCTTATGTCGTGCTCTCCTCGGGGAGCGATGCACTATTGCCCCCGTCGCCTTGCGGATGGCTGATGCGCTTGCCCGGTTGGGCACCCCACATCACCGCAACGCTTGACGCACAGACCCCGGGCGTCAGGACCACACGATTTTGCCGTACGCCGATCGCACCGGTCGTATGCGCGAGGCCCTTCGCTCACGGTTGCCCGCCCTGCAAAACCCTTCGCGCCGATGCAATCAGCGTCCACCGCCCCCCGACCCGCGTTCGTGACGATCGCGATACGCCCCTCTTCCTTGGGCCGGGTTGCGATGACACATACGCCGTTTCCGAATTTCGGTAAAGTGGAATATTTTCGGCGATGCGCCTTGACCCACCGCTCGGGTGTTTTGCCCGACAGCAACGCAAGGGATCGTAGCTCACCTTCGTCATTCCGGGGCGCGAGGGCGCGAGCACGGAATCCATTTCACCGCGCGTGGAGCGGCCCGGTGGAATTCCGGGCTCGACGCCGCCCCGGAATGACGGTTGCGACGTCATTTGCTCTATCAGCCGCCACATTGGTATGGTTCCTGCAGGCACCTCAGCCTCCTTCCTCCCGAACAAGAACGTGACAATGCCAAGCTCAAGACCGGACCGTATTCGCAAGCTCCTCGCCGACCTCGTCGGTTTCGATACCGTCAGTGACCGCACCAACCTGCCCCTGATCGCTCACATCGAGAGCTACCTCGCCACGTTCGGCATCAAGGGCGAGCGTATCGTCGATGCCACCGGGCAAAAGGCCGCGCTGTGGGTCACGATCGGCCCCGACGACCGCCCGGGGTTCGTGCTGTCGGGCCACACTGATGTCGTGCCCGTTGTGGGTCAGGACTGGAGCCACGACCCGTTCAAGCTGATCGAGCGCGACGGCAGGCTCTATGGCCGCGGCACCACCGACATGAAGGGCTTTGTCGCGGTGTGCCTCGCCATGGTGCCGGAGATGGTGGAGGCCAAGCTCGCAACGCCGATTCACCTGGCGATCTCCTATGACGAGGAGATCGGCTGCGTCGGCGTCCGGCCGATGCTGCGCGAGGTCGCGAAGAAGAGGGTGCGGCCGCTCGGCGCCTTCATCGGCGAGCCGACCGAGATGAAGGTGATCATCGGCCACAAGGGCAAGCACGGCGTGCGCGCGACCTTTCACGGGCTCGCCCGCCATTCCTCGATCGCGCCCGACGGCGTCAACGCGATCGAATATGCAGCCGAGTTGATCACCGAGATCCGCCGCCGTGCCGTGGCGCTCGCAGCCGCGCGGGCGACGGACAGCCTCTACGACGTTCCGCACTCGACGCTGCTCACCAGCATCGTGCATGGCGGCGCCGCGCTGAACATCGTGCCTGATACCTGCACGGTGGATTTCGAATGCCGCGGCATCGGCATCACCGAGTCGCGCGAAGTCACGGATGCCATCGTTGCCTGGGCCAAGGCCGAGATCGAACCGGCGATGAAGGCGCGGCATCCGGATTGCGGCATCGATTTCGAGGAGATCCTCGACTACCCCGCGCTCGACACCGCCGCCGACGCCGCGATCGTCACGCTCGCCAAGAGCCTCGCCGGCCGCAACGACCACGCCAAGGTCGCCTTCGGCACCGAAGCCAGCCTGTTCGCCAGCATGGCCGACATCCCGTCAGTGGTGATCGGCCCGGGCGCGATCGCGCAGGCGCATACCCCGGATGAGTTCGTGGAGATGGCCGAGCTGGAGAAATGCGCGGGCTTCGTGGAGAGGTTGATCGCGCATTGCGCGAAGGCGGAGTCCTAGGCGACACTGCCATAGAGTGGACAACACGACGTGTGCCCACCACCGTTCCATATGCGATCGCCCTGCCGTTACCACGATCACAGAAAGACGGTGGGCGCATCGCTATGCTCTCTTGCCCACCCTGCAAAGACTGCCGGCGAAGACGCCGGACTCGATCCTCGTCATTGCGAGGAGCTCTTGCGACGAAGCAATCCAGACTGCTACTGCGGATACATCCCTGGATTGCTTCGCTTCGCTCGCAATGACGGACGGAACGAGCTCGCCTTATCACAGCTAACGCAGCAAGTTTCGTGACGGCGAATAATCCACCGGCACGAGCAACCGGTCCTCGATCTGGCCAACCATCAAACCGTGCTCCGCGTGAGTAACCCGCTTGATCTCGGCCCACTCGGTGTCCGCCATGAAGGCCGTCCATGCGGCCACCTTGGTCGCTTCGTCCGGCCACTCCAGGAGATAGACGAACTCGGTCCTGTCGCCGAATTTCGTTTCCCACATCGCCACGATGCGAAAGCCATACTTTGTCCGCATAATCCGCGCGGCGTGGTCGCGGAAGCGAGCGTGAAAGGCCGCCTTGTTCTTCTCGAAGATCTCGTAGATGCGCAGTTGCTGAACCATGATCTGTCTCCACGGGGGAGGAGATAAGGTCGGGCCGCTGGATGTCAAAGGTCGCGATCTCGACGCAGACGACAGGCACAGCGCTGCCGCGCCGTCGTCGCCTAGGCTACGAGACGGCGTAGCCTGCTGACACTCAGCGCTCCTGCAGGGCCAGCCTCACACCGACGGCGCAGTAGATGGCGCCGACCACCTTGCCTTGCCACTTCACCACCGCCGGATGGCAGCGCAGTAGCTTGCCGAGACGGCCGGCGCCGATGGCGAACACGATGGTGCTGACGAGACCGAGCAGCACGAAGACGACACCGAGAATGGCAAGCTGAACTGCCATCGCGCCGTGCTCCGGCTTCACGAATTGCGGCAGGAACGCCAAGAAGAACAGCGCGGTCTTGGGATTGAGCACTTCCGTCAGCACGGCCTCGCGGAAGGCACGACCAGCACTGATCGTCGGGGTTCCGCCATTCAGCTCGATCGGAGACCGGTCGAGCATGGCGCGAATGCCGAGATAGATCAGGAACGCCGCGCCGGCATATTTGACGATGCTGAACAGCAGCGCGGAAGTCGCGATGATCGCCGACAGCCCGACGATGGCCATGCTGGTGTGGATGATGTCGCCCGCAGCAATTCCTGCTCCTGTCGCGATGCCTACCCTCGTGCCGGAGCTCGCCGCCCGCGCCATTGTCAGCAGCGTCGCTGGCCCGGGAATAAAGACGAAGCCGAGGACAATGAGGACGTAGGTGATAAGGGTGGTCTGGTCGATCATGTGTCCGTCCCTACGTGAACAGATGATGGGCTCGCCACCCGCCGCCCGTCATTGCGAGGAGCTCTTGCGACGAAGCAATCCAGAGTGCTGCGGCGGAAGCATTCTGGATTGCTTCGCCGCGCTCGCAATTGTGCATGTTCACTAATTCGCTGATTGGATCGCTCCAGCGGAGGAACGATCCGATGCGAGACAACAGCTATGACCGAACGGTTGAACGCAACTATCTGCAGAAATGGCGTTTTCTGATTTCAGAGTATGAGGCGGTAAAGGCTGGCCGATCGCCGCTGTTCAAGCGGGTCGGTGACTTTTACCGGCACCACGGGACCTGCTCGCAGACGTTCCGCAAGTATTACAATCGCTATCTGCAGAGCGGCGAGGAAGCGGACCTGCTGCCGCGGCGGCGTGGCCCCAAGTGGCGGGAACGGCGCGAGCCGGAAGGGATCGAGACGGAGATCGTCGCCCATCGCCAGCAGGGGATGAACCGTTATGAGATTCATGCCGTCTTGCGCGAAACGCGCGACACAGTACCTTCGCCGATCACGATCTACCGGGTGCTGAAACGCTACCGTCTGAACCGCCGTACGCCGGCGATGCGTGAGGAGAAACGCCGTATTATCAAGGACAAGCTCGGAGAGCTGGGCCACGTCGATCTGCATCAATTACCGCGCGATATGTTCCTCGCGCCACCCCCGGTCACGGCCTACATCATCAGCCTGATCGACAGCTGCTCGCGTCTGGCCTGGGCAGAGGTCCTGACATCCAAGAAGGCGCTGCCGGTCATGTTCAAGACCCTGAAGATGATCAACACCCTCAACGTCACCTACGGGCTCGTCTTCCAGGAAATCCTGTCTGACAACGGCGCCGAGTTCGCCGCCCGCACCAAGCCGGGCGAGCATCCGTTTGAGGCCATGCTGCTCGAGCTCGGCATCAAACACCGCTACACCAGGCCCTATCGGCCGCAGACCAACGGCAAGGTGGAACGCTTCTGGCGTACCCTCGATGACGACGTCATCGACGGCGCGACCTTCGACAACCTCGACCACTTCGCCAATGAACTGTTCGAGTACCTCGTTTACTACAACAACCACAGACCCCATCAGGCCTTGGCAGGACTAACCCCCAAGGCCTTCGCCGCTACCAAGACCACCGCGATCCAATCAGCGAATTATTGAACATCGACAGCAATGACCGAGACTGTTGAAGCAGCACGAACTGCAGATAGAAGGCGCAGCCACCGGCCGCGCCCTTGTCATCCCTACACCGCGCCCGCCTTCTGCGCGTATTCCCACGACGCCTTCGACAGCGGCACGGTGCGCTTGGCGGATTCGAGCGCCTTGGCGTTGGCGGCGGTGCCGTCGCGGACGCGGCCGGCGATGCCTTGCGTGATACCGGCGAGACGGAACAGATTGTAGGCGAAGTACCAATTGAGATCGGGCACCGTCATCTTGGTGACGTTGCAATAGATCTGCGCCGCCTCTTCCAGGCTCGGAATGTTGAGCGCCTTGAGATCGGCGCCCTCGAGGCCCGGCATGATCCACTGCATCAGCAGGTAGGTGAAGTCGGCCATGGGATCGCCGAGCGTCGACAGCTCCCAATCCAGCACGGCCTGCACGCGCGGTTCCGTCGCGTGGAAAATCATGTTGTCGAGGCGATAGTCGCCATGGACGATCGAGACGCGCGCCTGTTCCGGCACCGTCTTGGGCAGCCATTCGGCGACCTTCTCGAACTCGGGAATGTGCTGCGTCTCGGAGGCGCGATACTGCTTGGTCCAACGGTCGATCTGGCGCGCGAAATAGTTGCCGGGCTTGCCGAAGTCGCCGAGCCCGATCGCGGTGGGATCGTACATATGGAGTTTTGCCAGCGTCTCGATCTTGCTGGTGAAGATCTTGCGCCGCGCATCATTGTCCTGGCTCGGCAGCGTCGGATCCCAGAACACCCGGCCCTCCTCCATCGACATGATGTAGAAGGCCGCGCCGATCACGCTGTCGTCCTGGCACAGCGCGTAGGCGCGCGCGACGGGAAAACCCTGCTTGCCGAGCGCTGCGATCACCCGGTATTCGCGATCGACTGCGTGGGCGGACGGCAGCAATTTGCCGAACGGCTTGCGCCGCATCACGTAGGAACGGTTCGGCGTATTCAGGCGATAGGTCGGATTGGACTGGCCGCCCCTGAACTGGAGCACGACCAGCGGCCCCTCGAAACCTTCGACATTCTCGCGCATCCAGGCTTCCAGGCGCAGCTCGTCGAAACGATGCCGCTCCTCGACCGGCTTGGTGCCCGAGAACTCTTCGTCTTTCCTGACGCCGTCAGCCACGATGACGCTCCCTCTTCCCATTGTCCGTCATTCCGGGGCGCCTCAGAGAGGCGAACCCGGAATCTCGAGATTCCGGGTTCTCGCTGCGCGAGCCCCGGAACGACGGTGAGGAGAGCACTGTTCGCGCTCTCCGCCGTTCTTAATGACTAGAGTTTGCATACTTCCGAAGTTCAAGTCTGGCAATGGCGCGATTGTGCACCTCGTCCGGACCGTCGGCGAGACGAAGCGTGCGGATGTGGGCGTAGTCCTTGGCAAGGCCCGCCTCGTCCGACACGCCGGCACCGCCGAAAGCCTGGATCGCCTCGTCGATGATCTTCAGCGCCATGTTGGGCGCAGCGACCTTGATCATGGCGATCTCGGCCTGCGCCGTCTTGTTGCCGACCTTGTCCATCATGTCGGCGGCCTTGAGGCACAGCAGGCGCGTCATGTCGATGTTGGTCCGGGCCTCGCCGATGCGCTGCTCCCACACCGAATGCTCGACGATCTTCTTGCCGAAGGCGGTGCGCGAGGCGAGCCGCTTCACCATCTTCTCCAGCGCCTCCTCGGCCTTGCCGATGGTGCGCATGCAGTGATGGATACGGCCAGGGCCGAGGCGGCCCTGCGCGATCTCGAAGCCGCGGCCTTCGCCGAGCAGGATGTTCTCCTTGGGCACGCGGACGTTCTCGAGCAGAACCTGGGCGTGACCGTGCGGCGCGTCGTCGAAGCCGAACACGGGAAGCATCTTCTCGACCTTGATGCCGGGCGTGTCGAGCGGAACCAGGATCTGCGACTGCTGCTGGTGCTTGGCCGCCTTGAAATCGGTCTTGCCCATCAGGATCGCGATCTTGCAGCGGGGATCGCCGACGCCCGACGACCACCATTTGCGGCCGTTGATGACGTAATGATCGCCGTCGCGCTCGATGCGGGTTTCGATATTGGTGGCGTCCGACGAGGCGACCGCAGGTTCCGTCATCAGGAAGGCCGAGCGGATCTCGCCGTCCATCAGCGGACGCAGCCATTTGCGCTTTTGCTCCTTGCTGCCGTAGCGGATGAACACTTCCATGTTGCCGGTGTCGGGCGCGGAGCAGTTGAACACTTCGGAGGCCCAGGTGATGCGGCCCATCTCTTCGGACAGCAGCGCGTATTCGAGATTGGTCAATCCCGCGCCATGGAATTCGTCGTCCTCATGCTCGGACGGCGGCATGAACATGTTCCAGAGGCCTTCGGCCTTCGCCTTCTTCTTGAGGTCCTCCAGGATCGGGATCACCTTCCAGCGCTCGCCGCTGTGATCCTGCTGGTCGTAGATCGGCACCGCCGGGCGCACGTGCTTGGCCATGAAGGACCGCACGCGGTCGAGCCATTCCTTCTGCTTGGGGGACAGATCGAAATCCATGGGACGCTCCTCGTCTCTCTCTCTCTTCTCTCTTACGAAACTGGCGGCTCCGCGAGCCTGCGTTGGGCCGGACTGTCCTCCCGCTGCGCAGCGCCCGCAAGCGCGGGCTCGCGGACGCCTTGGACCCGGGATCCGCAAGTTGCGAACGAGTCCGAATTGCGGATTGACATTTCCGGCCTTCAAACGATAGTTTCATACAACTGTTTGAATTGCAACTGCCTCGACTGTTTTGCAGCCCCCCGTGCGTCATTCCGGGGCGATGCGAAGCATCGAACCCGGAATCTCGAATTGCGGCGCGAGATCCCGGGTTCGGCACTTTCGTGCCGCCCCGGAATGACGAGGTGTCCCAATCATGGCGAGCGATCATACGAGATCTGCCATTCTTGCCGCCGCGGAACGGCTCTATGCCGACCGGGGCTTCGGCGACGTGACTCTCCGCGACATCGTTGCGGAGGCAGGCGTCAATCTCGCCGCGGTGAACTACCATTTCGGCTCGAAGGACGAGCTGATCGCAGAACTATTTGTCACCCGTTCGATCGCGACCAACCGCGAGCGCCTGCGCGAATTGAAGGCGGCGGAAGAGCAAGGCGGCGGCCGTGCGCCGATCGAGGTGATCCTGCGCGCGCTGGTCGGGCCGACGCTGCGCGGTTGCCTCGGCCCTGAGAACCAGCGCTCGACCGCGGCGCGATTCATGATCCGCGCCTCGATCGAATCCGTGCCGCCGATCCGGCGCATCAAGAACCGCGAGATCGACCATTTGCGCAAATTCGCCGGCGCGATGCGGCGCGCCCTGCCCGAGCGCAGCGAGGTCGATATCTATTGGGGCCTCAATTTCGCGCTCGCGATGGCGCATCACACCATCCGCGAGAGCGAGCGGCTGACCAAGCTGTCGGAAGGCAAATGCGACCTCGACGACGTCGAGGACGTCGTCGCGCGCGTGGTCAGCGTGGCGACGATGGCACTGACGGCAGGAAAGGCGGAGACGAAGGCGCCGTCGCGCGTGGCGGCGCGGTAACGCGCTCACATCATCGCGATGCAGTCGATCTCGACGTCGAAGGGGCCGAACCATTCCGGCGTGCAGACAAAGATCCGCGCCGGCGGATCATCAGGGAAATAGCGGGCATAGACCGCGTTGAACGCAGCGAAGTGTCTGGTCGAGGTGCAGTAGACGTTGCACTTCATGACGTTATCGAGCGAGGCGCCGGCCGCGTGCAGGCACAGCTTCATCTGCTCCATGATGAGCTCGCTCTGCCGCTCGATCGGCGCCTCGGCGATGTCGCCCGTATCGGGATCGAACGGCGGCAGGCCGGCGACGAAGATCATGTTGCCGGCGCGCGTGACCGGCGAGGCCGGCGCCTTCCAGCGATCGAGAAACGTCGAGATCGGTTCGACGCGGAGCGCTTCGCGTTTCATGCCGCCACCCTTCGTTTCGAGCGAGAGTGACGCCTGACTACATCATCTTGCAGCCGGCACGCTTCGCTTCTGACCGAAGTGTGGTCGCCGGGTCAGACCCGCTGCGGCATCTCCTCGGCCTCTTCCTTGGCGAGCAGCAGCAGCATCTCGATGCCCATCTCGCCTTCCTGCGGCGAGCGGATGAACTTGATTTCGTCGGAGCTTTGCCGCAGCGCGGCAATGATGGCGACGGCCTGATTGGCGGTTGCCGCCTCGGTTGCCAGAATGGACTTCTGGTTCTTGGCCTGGAACCCGATCGTGTAGGACATTCATTCCCTCCCGCGCTCAAGTGGAGAGATCGAATCAGAGTCGCGCGCAGAGTGGAAGCCTGTGCGACTACGGACCGGGCTTAACTGGGGATTGCGCACAAGCTCCACGCAAGGTCGCGCGAGCGCCATGTTGTCGTCACCAGCCTATGCTTAGCGATCCGGCGCAGTCGTTACGCCAGCCCGAGCAGTTCCCGCGCGTCCTGTGCGCTCGCAATGCTTGCGCCCAGGCTCTTCAGGATGGAGGCGGCATGCGCGACCAGCTCGGCATTGGTCTTCGCCAGCACGCCCTTGGACATATAGAGATTGTCCTCCATGCCGACGCGGACGTGGCCGCCGAGCAGATAGGCTTGCGCCACCATCGGGAATTCGGCGCGGCCGATGCCGAAGCCGGACCAGATCGCGCCTGATGGCAGCAGGCTGCGAGCATAGAACATCGTCTCGGGCGTGGCGGAGAAACCGTATTTCACCCCGAGCACGAGGGAGAACAGTCCCGGCCCCTTCAGCGTGCCCTCGGCGAACAGGTCGCGTGCCAGATGGCAGTCGCCGCTGTCGAACAGCTCGATCTCCGGCAGCACGCCGGCCGCCTTCATGCGCTCGGCCATGATGCGGACGTTGCGCGGCGTGTTGATCACGACCTCGCCGCCGGAATTCATGGTGTTGAGATCGAGGGTGCAGATATCGGGCTTGAGCAGCTCGATATGCTCGACGCGCTTCTCGGGCTGGAGCAGCGTGGTGCCGGGACCGGCGACGCGAGGATCCTCGATCGAGGGCACGAACCGCCCGCCGGGACCGGTCGTGAGATTGATGACGAGCGACTTGTTGCGGGCGCGGATGCGCTCCATCACGTCGCGGTAGAGATCGATCTCCATCGACGGACGGCCGGTTTTGGGATCGCGCACATGGATGTGGGCGATGGCCGCGCCGGCCTCGGCCGCTTCCAGCGCGGAGGTTGCGATCTGCTCGGGCGTGATGGGCAGATACGGCGACTGCTCGGGCTTGGTCAGGTTGCCGGTGATGGCGCAGGTGATGATGGTCTTGGTGGTCATTGGGGCTACTCCGGCTTCGCAAGCTGGGTCACGTTAGATGAATCCGCCGCCGCAGAGTAGCTGCGCCGCCTCGCCCCACTTGCGGCGGCGAGGCGAAGGAAGAATCGCTAGATGATCCCCTGCTTCTTCAACTCCTCGATCTTCGCCGCATCATAGCCGAGCTTGCCGCCAAGCACCTCCTGAGTGTGCTCGCCGAGCAGCGGCGGGGCGCGATATTCGGTGATGGGAGTGCCCGAGAGGGTCAGCGCGTTGCGGATCAGGGAGAGCTCCGGCTCGAACTTGTGCTTCGTCTTCACCCGCATGCCGCGCGACTGGACGTGCGGATCGGAGAACACCTGCTCGAAATTGTTGATCGGACCCGAGGGCACGCCGGCCTCTTCCAGCTTTTCCAGCCAGTAGGCCACCGGTTTCTTCAGGAACAGGCCGGCGAAGATCGCCATGATCTCCTTGCCGTGCACGACGCGGTCGTTGTTCCTAAGGAAGCGCGGATCGCTTGCCAGCTCCGGCTCGCCGAGCACGGCGCAGGTGCGCTGGAACTGGCCGTCATTGCCGACCACCAGCATCAGCTCGCCGTCGGTGCAGCGGAACACGCCAGCCGGCATGCCGCCATTGCCCCAGGTGCCGCGGCGCGGCGGGGTCTTGCCGTTGACGAGATAGATCTGCAGCCAGTGCGACAGCGACGCGATCACGGTATCGAACAGGCAGACGTCGATGTGCTGGCCCTGCCCGTCATTGGCGTCGCGATGATAGAGCGCCGAGAGAATGCCGATCGAGGTGTTCATGCCGGTCATGTAGTCGACGATGGAGGGGCCGACCTTCATCGGGCCCTCGCCCGGCTCGCCGTCCATATGGCCGGTGACGCTCATCAGGCCGCCCATGGCCTGCAGGATGGCGTCGTAGCCGGCGCGCGGCGCGTAGGGTCCGGTCTGGCCAAAGCCGGTCACCGAGCAATAGATGATGCCGGGGTTGATTGCCTTGATGGTCTCGTAGTCGAGGCCGTAGCGCTTGAGGTCGCCGACCTTGTAGTTTTCCATGAAGACGTCGGCATCCTTGGCGAGCTCGCGGATGATTGCCTGCCCTTCGGGCTTAGCGATGTTGACCGTGACCGACTTCTTGTTGCGGTTGGCGCAGAGATAGAACGAATTGTTGTTGTTGGCCTTGCCTTCAGGGTCGGTCAAATAAGGCGGTCCGAACGCGCGCGCGTCATCGCCGGTGCCCGGCCGCTCGATCTTGATCACCTCCGCGCCGAGATCGCCCAGCATCTGGGCCGACAGGGGCCCCGCCAACACGCGGGTGAGGTCAAGGATCTTGATGCCTGAAAGCGGCAGGGCCGACATGTCGATTTCCTCCGGGGAACTGATCTTGGCGCCGATTTGGCTTGGCCGCTCGAAGCAGCCCGCGCTCCTTGCCGATACACCATTTTGGCGCGCTGGAGCACTGCACTGGCGGCATACGGCTATCTCCCGCCGGGGCACGGAGGCCATTGCCATCAGCAACTTTCCGCGCCGCGAATATATTGCCTCGTCGGCTCAGGTCACCGCCGCCGCAACCCGCGGCCGGCGCCGGCCAAGCAGGATCAGGATCAGCACCGTCGCGCAGGAGAACACCAGCGTGAGGCCGAGCGCGCCGCGGCTGCCGAATTCGGTGAGCAGGCCGACAAGGAGCGGCGGCGAGATCGCGGAGGCCAGGTTGAGCGGCAGCGCGATCATGGACATCGCCTTGGCGAACTCGGCCTGGTCGTAGAACACCAGCGGGATGGTGGCCCGCGCCACCGCCATCGCGCCGCTGCCGGCACCGTAGAGCAGGATGAAGGCCGCGACGGCCCAGGTCGCGCCCTCGCTCATCATCAGCAGCAGCATGGCCACGGGCAGCGCCGTGCCCGCGACGAGCCCGGTCGTGATCCCGTCCCAGCGCCCGCCGCCGAGAAGATCCAGCCCCCGCGCGCTGACCTGGATCACGCCCAGCATCGAGCCGAAGGCCAGCGCCTGCGCGGGCGCCAGCCCCTCCGCCCGCAAGAGCTCGATCAGGACGGCGCTGATGCCGAAATTGACGAAGGCGTTCAGCGTGATCGCGGCCACGACGAGGCCGAATGTGCTCCTTGGAATCGCAGGCGGCGGCGACGACTTGACCGGCGCCCCAGCATCATCGCTCGCGATCTTCCGGCGCGGCGCGAGGAACGCATAAAGTGGGAGGCTGACGAGGAGCATCATCGCGGCATAGACGAGGCACGTTCCGCGCCAGCCGAGGTGGCCGCTCAGGAACGAGGTCGTCGGCCAGAAGATGCTGCTGGACAGGCCCGTCACCAACATCAGGGCTCCGATCGCGTTCTTGGCCTGTCGCCCGGCGATCTCGTTCAGCATGATATAGGCGCCGGTGGAGAGCGTGGCGCTGCCGGCGATGCCGAGGACGATCCACCCGGCGAAATAGAGCATCGGCTCGCGCGCGAGCGACAGCAGCACGAAGCCCGGTGCGGTGACCACCGTGCCGACCATCATGACTATCCGTGCGCCATGCCGTGCAAACGATTTGGCGAGCCACGGCGCGCACAGGCCCATCGAGACGTAGAGAACGGATGTCCCGGCGAACACCGCCGGCAGGCTCATGCCAAGATCGGCGGCGAGATCGCGCCCGACGATGGCAGGAAGACCGATCGTGCCCCATCCGACCAGCTGCGTGATCGCGAGCACCAGCAGGACGCCGATCAGCCCGCCGTCAGATTTCAAGAAGCGCATTCCAAACGTTCGCCTGCCCTGCCAGGCGCAGATCGCGCCGGCGCGGCCAGTCTTAGCCGGAGACTCAGCTCACGGGCATGTCGGTTCCGAATGGCACCGCAGCGCTGACCGCAGAGCGGCGCGTCCGATCAGGGCCTATTCCGGCGGATTGAACGTCCGCACGAAATACACGGGCTTACGGCCAGAATGACGCTGAGCCGCATCACGCGGTGTGGCCGGGATCGACGTGCTTCGGCGTCTTCTTGTCGCGCTGGGGCGTCATCTTGGCCGGATCGGGCGCACCGGCCACACCGCGCGGACCGAGCTGCTCGCGCTGGATGTCGTCCTCGGAGCGGGATGGCTCGACACCGTTGGGCTCACGGGGCTTGGTCATCGCGTCTTCCTTCTCAAGCGTTGCCTTATGCGTTGTCCTGGACGCCGAGCGCGTTGCCTCCAGCCTCGCGGCCGGGCACGCTCACCTGGACTTCATGCCCCTCACGCAGCGCGAGGGACGCCGCGGCGACGGCGGACTCGAACGCAGCTTCCTTGGTGGCATAGATGTTCTTGACGTCGCCGTCGTGCAGCACGCCCCATTCGTCCCGCACCGGCACGATGGCATATTGAGCAAGGCCCATTTGTCCAACTCCTGGCTTTGAGCTTCAGAATCTTGGCTTTCAGAAAACCTCTGCCAGATAACGCGCCGGTGGGCTCAACGTTGCGTCAGTTGCGGATGCGCGGCGGTAACGCGCCACACCGTGTTGCCGCTGTCGTCTGCAACCAGCAACGCGCCTGATTTGTCTATGGCGACGCCGACGGGGCGGCCGCGGGCCTTGTTGTCGCTGTTGAGGAAGCCGGTCACGACGTCCTGCGCCGGCCCGCTCGGCTTGCCGTCCGCGAATGGCACGAACACCACCTTGTAGCCGTTCAGCACTTGCCTGTTCCAGCTGCCATGCTCGCCGACGAAGGCGCCGCCGCGATAGGCGGCCGGCAGACCGGAGCCGGTGTTGAAGGCGAGCCCGAGCGGTGCGACATGCGAGCTCAGCGCATAATCCGGCACGATCGCCTTCGCGACCAGATCCGGCCGCTGCGGCTTGACGCGGGGATCGACGTGCTGACCGTAATAGCTGTAGGGCCAGCCGTAGAAGCCGCCGTCCTTCACCGATGTCATGTAATCGGGCACGAGATCGGGACCGAGCTCGTCCCGTTCGTTCACCACCGTCCACAGCGCGCCGGTCTGCGGCTCGAAGCTGAGCCCGTTGGGATTGCGCAGGCCGCTTGCGAACACGCGCCAGCGGCCGCTGGCGCGATCGACCTCGAGGATGGCGGCGCGATTGTGCTCGGCCTCCAGGCCGTTCTCGGTGATGTTGCTGTTGGAGCCAACGCCGGCATAGAGCTTCGAGCCGTCGGGGCTGGCGACCAGGCTCTTGGTCCAATGATGGTTGATCGGCCCGCCCGGCAGCGGCGTCAGCACCGTGCCCGGCGCGGTGATCTTGGTATCGCCTTCCGTGTAGGGATATCTGACGATAGCGTCGGTATTGGCGACATAGAGATCGTTGCCGACCAGCGCGACGCCGAACGGCGAGTTGAGATGGTCGAGGAAGACGCTTTGCGTCTCCGGCACCCCGTCGCCGTTGCTGTCACGCAGCAGCGTGATGCGGTTACCCGGTCCGGTGTCGTCGCCGCCTGATGTCGCCCAGGACTCGATATATCCCATGACGATCTCCTTGGGCCGCTTGATCGCGGCCCCCTTCGGCGCCTTCGATTCCACCACCAGCACGTCACCGTTGGGCAGCACGTAGAGGAAACGCGGATGCTGCAGGCCGGCCGCGAAGGCCTTGACCTGCAGACCATCAGCCACCGTCGGCGTCTCGTCCTTCTTCCAGCCGACGATGCGCGCGATGTGCACGGGCGGCAGCAGATATTGCTGGATGCCGGGAAGCTGAGGGTTGGCACCGATTTGCGCCTTGGGATCACCGCTGCCGTCGTCGCAGCCGGCCAGGAGCAGCAAGGCGGAGCAAAGCAGCCCGCGGACAAGCAAGAAATTCATCGCGCTACTCCCACGCCGTGGCGATAGACCATCGCCCAGCCGAGCCAGCCGGTGACGGGCAGGATCAATACGGTGATGACCGACAGAACGAGCCCCGTCGGCCACACCGAAGTCCAGGCGTCGCGGGTGTGGATCAACGCGTTGACGATGGCGAGGATCAGCGCCAGGGCGTTGCCGATCAGATGCGGCCAGGCCGGCGTCTGCGCCCGCACCAGGCGATTGCCGAGGAAGTCGGTCAAGCCCGCAATCGCCGCCAGCACGCCGAAGACGACGCCGACGAGCAGAAGCCAGGCGGAAAAATCCGCCCACATGATCTCGGCGCTGGCGACATAGGCGATGTCGGTCAGCAGCGCCCCGACGAAGCATGCGATCGGGATCGGCACCAGCATCGGATGAATCGGATGGCCCGCGATTTGCGCGGTGGTAGGAACGCGCGCGACGTTCTGCACGGTCTTGCCTCTTGCCGAAAGGCCCCTTCCCAATGGCAAAACTCTACCTCGTGGCGAAGGTTCCTCGCTGAACCCTGCGCCGCAGGTCAACTGGCTCTCGCGAGGAACTGACGCGCACGAGCGGCCTTGAGTTCGATCACCCATTATCGAAAGACCCAAGCGTGGATCAGCTCGGCGACGGCGCCTCATTCAATCCAGCCTCGAAGCTCGACGGCGTCTCACGGCGTCAGACCGAGCAGATCGAATCTCAGAGCCGCCCGAATGCTGCACTCATCCACGAAACGATCCGTGCCGAGGGTGAGCAGGAACTGGAACGGCGATGGTGGGCAATCCTGCTGTCCGGTTTTGCCGCCGGCCTGTCGATCGCGTTGTCGCTGATCGTCCAGGGCGAGTTTCACGCGCTGATCGCGGACGAGGCGACGCGCCGCCTCGTCGCTCCGCTAGGATACACCGTCGGCTTCCTGGTCGTCGTGCTCGGACGGCAGCAGCTCTTCACCGAGAACACGCTGACACCGATCCTGCCGCTGTTGCACAACCGAGATCTCGCGACGCTGGGGAGCGTGCTCAGGCTGTGGGTGCTGGTCCTGGCCTCCAATATCGCAGGAACCTGGGCGGCCGGATCCGTGCTCGCTCACACCAGCATCTTCGAACCTCGCATCGTCGATGCTTTCGTCGATCTCAGCCGTAACACAATAGAGGGGCCTTTCGCGCCGACCCTCATCCGCGCGATCTTTGCCGGCTGGCTGATCGCTTTGATGGCATGGCTTCTCCCGGCGACAAAAGGCGCGCGGGCCCACATCATTGTCGTGATGACCTACGTGGTCGCGCTCGGCGAGTTCGCGCATATCGTCGCCGGCTCGGTCGAGTGCGCTTTCCTGGTGCAAAGTGGCCGGGCCTCGCTGGCCCAATATATATCGGACTTTTTCATGCCAACGCTGCTCGGCAACATCCTGGGCGGAGTGACTCTGGTTGCGCTGCTGAACTACGGACAGGTCGCCCCCGAAATCGACGCCCACAGGGAATAGGACCTGCGGGGCAGGAACGATAGGCGCGAGCCGGGCTTGCCTCCGCAGTCACTTTCGGACACAGGCAGGAGCGCTCATGAGCACCACAATAAAGAGCCCATTCGATAAGGAACCCGCAGAAGGATCGCGAGAGGTCATCGACCGCGAACTGCAGCGCGCCGAAGAGGCGGACAAGAACAAGGTCGATCATCTACCCGGCGTAAAGGTCAGCGGACAACCTCAAGGCGGCGCCGTCGACCGCGCACGGAAAGAACGCGAGCAGGAGAACGCGAACGGAAAATAGAGGCTGGTGACTGCCAGACCAAGCGGTTGCTGAGGCCGTTGGCCATCCCACAATTAGCTGGGCCGGGTGAAACTATGCCATGCCCGCGCGCCGCGCGTAATCTCAAAGAACGCGCGGCAGACCCAGCTTTTCGCGAACCTCGTCATCCTCGATCGCTTGATCCAGGCGCGCATCCTTGGCGGCCTCGAACTCTTCCGCGATCGTCTCGAGCACCCGAAACGCGTCTCCGGCGCTCGCGGCCGTCTCGATGTGCGCAATCGACTGACCGTTGACGGTGAGATCGGCCTCGCCCCAGGGCGTGGTGTCGATCTCCAAGCGGTCGCCGCCGGCCTTTGCGACGAAGTGCTGGACGGTGGATTTGGAGGTCGGCAAGGAAAGGTCCGGCGTCCAGTCGATCGGCTTGTCGGTCATGTCGTTGTTGTCCCGAAGTTGCGACCAATGGATAGATCATCGGGCGTGCGGGACATTGACCTGGATCAGGCGGGAGGCGACCGGCCATCTTGGACGTGGCGGCCGGTGATGATTGGAGCGGGTGAAGGGAATCGAACCCTCGTATTCAGCTTGGAAGGCTGCTGCTCTACCATTGAGCTACACCCGCGTTACGGGCTCCCTAACACGGCCGGGCGGCGGTCTCAACTGCCCAGGACGCCGCTTTGCGGCGTCGTCCCCCGCCCTTGCCAACCGCGCCGGTTCCTGCAGACCGGCCGCCCCTTAACAGTGGGGGCAATGCCACCTATATTGAGGTCTTCCGAAACCAACGAAAGGAGGTGATCCAGTGTCTTTTACCAAGCGCTGTCACCTCGCTGGGATCGCCCGCTGAGTTCTGAATAAGGGCTTGGCATCGGGGCGTTCTCAGCCCTGGACCAGCGAGCACGAAATCGGGCGCGACGGGGCCTCCCCGCCGCGCCTTTTTCGTCGGTCGCGCGGTTCAACCCGGCGGCTCGCCGGCAAGCACCTCGCGAATCTTCTGCGACAGCTCCGACTTCCGATAGGGTTTCTTGAGCAACGCCACGCCGGGATCCAGATGCCCTTCGTGGACGATGGCATTATCGGTGTAGCCGGAGGTGTAAAGCACCCTCACGCCGGGCCGGCGGAGCCGCACGGCGTCGGCCAATTCCCGCCCGTTCATGCCGCCGGGCATGATGATGTCCGTGAACAAGAGATCGAACTTGGCGCCCTGGTCGACCAGCGCCAAGGCCGATGCGCCGTCGCCGGCCACGAGCGTGCGATAGCCGAGGCTGCCGAGCTGGGCGATGACGTAACCCTGCACCAGCGGATCGTCCTCGACCACGAGGATCACCTCGTGCCCGCGTGCCGTGGCGAGCGCCTGAACCGGCGCCGTCCTGGCCGGCGCCTCGCCCTTCGAGCGTGGCAGGAACAACCGCACCACCGTGCCACGCCCCTCCTCGCTCTCGATGGCAACGGTGCCGCCGGTCTGCTTGGCAAAGCCGTAGACCATGCTGAGCCCGAGCCCGGTGCCGCGACCGACGCCCTTGGTGGTGAAGAACGGCTCGAACACGCGTTCGCGGATGTCGGCCGGAATGCCGTGACCGGTATCGCTCACGGCCACCATCACGAAGGCGCCGCGCACGACCTCGCCGCTCGTATCGTCGAACTCCCGGTTTGCGGTCTCCACAACGAGCTTGCCGCCACCCGGCATCGCGTCGCGCGCATTGACCGCGAGGTTGACGATCGCGGAGGAGAGCTGCGACGGATCCGCCATCGCGGACCAGGTGTCGTCGGCGAGCCGGGTCTCGATCGCGATATGCTCGCCGAGGATCGGCTTGAGCAGCTTTGCGGTCTCGACCACGAGGGCGTTGACGTCGATCTCGCGCGGCTCCAGCGGCTGGCGGCGCGCGAAGGTCAGGAGCTGCGAGGTGATCTCCGCGCCGCGCGCGGCCGCATCGTCGATCAGCTGCGCGATCGCCGCGAGCTCGGGCTTGTCCGCAAGCCCCTCCTGGATGATCTCGATGGTGCCGGTGATGACGGTGAGCACATTGTTGAAATCGTGCGCGACGCCGCCGGTGAGCTGGCCGATCGCATCCATCTTCTGGGATTGACGTAAGCGCTCCTCGGTTTCGTGCTGCGCGGTGAGGTCGGTCGCGGAGCCGCGGTAACCCAGGAAGCGTCCGTCGGCATCGAAGACCGGTTGGCCGTTGACGCTGAAATGATGCACCCGCCCGCGCGAGTCGCGTCCGCGATATTCGAATTTGCGGAACGGCTCGTGACGGTCCAGCGTCGCCAGATGGGCGCGCCATTTCTCCGCCTCGGTATCGCGGTCGAGGGCAGTATCGATGCGACGCGTGCCGATCCGCACCTTGGGATCCATGCCGAAGGCAATCACGCGGTCAGAGAGGTAGGTGAAGCGATGGTCCGGTCCGGTCTCCCAGAACCAGTCGGACGCGGTCTCGGCATAGTCGCGGAAACGTTGTTCGCTCGCCCGCGCGTCCGCTTCGGCGCGCCGACGGATGGTCAGGTCACGCTCGAGATTGGCATTGGCCTCGCGCAACTCGCCGTAGGCTCGTTCGAGGTTCGCACACATGGCGTTGAAGGCCTCGATCACCTTGTCGAGCTCGTCGGCATCGGAGGGCGGCCGGCGCTCCAGGCGTAACGGCGGCGGCGGCCGCGCCAGATTGTATCTGCTGACGAACTCGGCGATGGCGACCAGATGCCGCGTCACCAGCAGATGGACCATGTAGATGATGAACAGCGAGACGAGGAACGTCTTCGCCGCCTGGCTCGCCAGAATGACCAGGGCCCGGTTCAGCAAATGCTGATAGACGTCGGTCAGCGTGGCCTCGACGTGGAGCACGCCGATCTCACGTGTGCTGCCCTGCACGCCGTAGGTCAAGGGATAGTCGCGCGTCACGACCGAGCGGGTGCCGGGCTCGCCGACTGCAAGACGGATCGGATTGGGACGATCGGCAATCTCGCGCACCTCGGCGGCGCGAATGTCGGGCAGCCGCAGAATGCCGTCGAGCTGGAGCTTGAGCTGGTTCTGGTCGAGATTCCACAGGCTCTCGCCAAGGCTGCCGGTCGTGCTGCGGCCGATCTCGTCGAGTCGCGTCTCGATCAGAGCGACCTCGCGATCGTAATCGAGATAGAGCTGGAGTGCGGTCAGCGTCAGCGTCACGACCGAAGAGAACAGCAGCACGGCGGCGAGCAGCCGCGGTCCGACGCCGCTGCGCGACCAGTTGAACAGCCGCGACAGCAGCGAAGCGAACATCGAAGGCGCAAGCGGGGCATCAATGCCGGTCAAACCCGGCTTGGCAGCCGCCGGCGCGATGGCGCGGCTGTGCTTGGCGTCCTCGTCACCTGCGTTGGCCATGCATCACGTCCCCGAGATGGCAGCTCTCTGCTCCGGTCCACCGGTCGCAGTTACGAGCAGTCCAAGAATTGAGACGCCTGCCTCGTCACCCGATGGGCGCGATCACCCTGTCATCCCGTGGGCGGCGAGTCATTTGTTGCGCCCAACGGCAGGATTTCCGCGCAGGCTAGCACTGCGCGTGTTAGAATGACATCGGTGAAACTCCGGAATAGCTCGCATGGCAGGCGAGCGGTAACGGTTGCCGGCGCAAATTCCAACTTGCGGTAGATCGCGCGGGCGTCCGAATCCAGTGGTAGCAATGCACGGCCGAAGGAGGCGCCCGATGTGGCGGCTAATCGTCGCCTGCCTGTTGCTCGCAGCCGGTCCGTCGCAGGCGCAGGACTTGATCCGGCTGGCGCGCATCGCCGACATTCCCGACCAATATGTCGGCGGCGAGATGCTGCGGGCCGTCTATGCCAAGCTGAACATCAGGCTGGAGTTCGAGGACGTCCCTGGCAAGCGCGCGCTCGCGTTGTCGAGCGCCGGCGAGGTCGACGGCGAGATCCAGCGGATCGGCACGCTCTCGCGCGATTACCCGACACTGATCCAGGTCACGCCGGCGATCAACTACATCGAGCCCGCGGTGTTCGCGACCAAGCTCCGGTTCGACGTCGCCGGCTGGGACTCGATCAAGGACTACAGCATCGGCATCGTCCGCGGCGTCGGCTCCTCGGAAGCGGGCACGCGCGGCATGGCTCGCGTCACCGCGACCAGCAGCCTCGACAACATGGTCAGGATGCTCGACGCCGACCGTTTCGACGTGATGGTGACCGACCTCTTCAGTGGCCTTGCCGCCGTAAGGAAGCTCAATCTGCAGGGTAGGATCTACCCGCTTTCGCCGCCGCTCGAGCGGATCCACATCTACCACTACCTGCATGAACGCCACCGCGACCTGGTGCCGAAAGTGGGCCAGGTGATTGCTCAGATGGAGGCGAGCGGCGAGCTGGCGGCGCTGCGCGAGGCCCTGGTCAAGCAGGTCCTGAGCGCGCCGTGAGAGCCACGCGTCAACCCGCGCGAAGCCGCTCGCGCAAGGCTACGGCAGCGATCAAGATGCCGACACACCAGGCCATGACCGCGCGGTGAGGCTCTCCGCCGAGGAAGACTGTAAAAATGCTCGCGAGCAGGCACGGCGCGATGGCCTTGGCGTTGCGGCTCACGAGCGAGACGGCAAACGGCATCGCCGCGATCGATATTTGCAGGGCGTCCATGCTGGAAAGACGGTCGCGCCAGAGGATTCAGAAGCCGAGAATGTTGAACGTGCGCCGGCGCTTGCCGCGCCGGCTCTCCACGATCCGCTCGCCGACGTTTTCGGCCGAGCTGCCGTAATAACGGTGATGACCCGCCTGATCGTGCAAGTCGGCCGGCTCCGATTGTCCCGCCCGACGCGCGTCGCAGATAATCTTGATGGTTTGACCCGACATAGCCGCCTCCAGCGAAAGCCTTGTTGTTTGTGGTCATCAGTCGCAATCGCGTCCGGCGGCGTTCATGCAACCAGGCCGCAATCGGGTTTCAGGAACGTTTCGTGGCGGCATGACCACGCAATGTTTCGTGCGAGAATTTTTGCGTGAATTTTTCCTTGAATTTTTCCTTGAGTTTTTTCTTGGGGATTGTCGGCACCGCCTCCCGTGCTACGTCCTTGGGGTCTGTGCGGAAAAAACAACGAGGTGACGATGCTATACGCCATCCTGGCCTATCATGTGGAAGAGGAGCTCCTGTCCTGGACGCCGGAGCAGGATGCCGCGGTCGTGGCCAAGGTCATCGAGGTTCAGGCGCCCTTGCGGGCAAGCGGACAGTTTGGGCCAGCCGCCCGTCTGGACGAGACCCGAAAAGCCCGCACCTTGCGTGGCCCGGGCGCGGGCATGGTGCTGGACGGGCCGTTTGCCGAGACCAAGGAGCAGCTCCTGGGCTTCCACCTGATGGAATGCGCCACCGAGGACGAGGCGATCGCGGCGGCGCGCAAGCTGCGTGCGGTCAATCCGACGGCCGTGTACGAAATCCGCCCGGTCAAGCTTTACGTGCCGGCCGATGGGTTCGGCGCGACAGCGGGGTGAGCTAGGCGTCCGGCGCGGTCCGTACAGTGTAGAAGCGCTGGATCGCGATTCCGCCGAACGCGATGAACCACAAGAAGGGCGCGACGCGCGGGGCGAAGGCCGCAACGATCGTGCCCGGGATGAACACCAGCAGCGGAAACAGCGCGGCCATGATTTCATGGCGCCAACCGCCCAGGATCGTCCACCACAGCCAGGCATTGAGGCCGGCGATCGCCGACAGGTGCAGGCCGTAGAGCACCGCGACCGCGCTGCTCGTGGCGTAATTGGTATAGAGGCCGTTGGTCACGGGCAGCAGCACGATCGAAAGCAGGAAGAACAGATTGAGTATCACCGCGCCGCGGCTGCCGACAGGCTGGCGCGCCAGCCGCCGGTGATGGCTGATCCAGAATACGCCGGCGATGATGAAGCTGAGTGCGAAGCCGGCGAGCCTGCCGGAATAGACATGGGCGAGGTCGCTCCAGTCCGGCGCGCTGGTGAAGACCGCCGCCTTGGGCAGATCGTAGGCGAGAAGCGTCATGGCGACGCCGAAAATGGTGTTGCTGAGCGATTCCAGCCGCCGCATCTCGAACTGGTCGGGCTTGAGCTCGGTCATGCCGGTGCACTTTTCGGGCTGGAACTTCGGACCCTCTTTCCCCTAGGTCTTAACACCGGTTCCCTCCAGCCGCATTGCGATTCGCGCCGGGATCGCCGACTCTCACCCTTTCACCGGGGCGATTCGTGGCGACATATCTGGACACGCTCAATGCGGAGCAGCGCCGCGCCGTCGAGCATGGCGTGGCCGATGGCGCGACCGTGGGCGCCCCCCTGCTCGTCATTGCCGGCGCCGGCTCCGGCAAGACCAACACGCTGGCCCATCGTGTCGCGCATCTGATCGTCGCAGGCGCCGATCCGCGCCGCATCCTGCTGATGACGTTTTCGCGCCGCGCCGCGGCCGAGATGGCCGGCCGGGTCGAGCGGATCGCCCGCAAGGTGCTGGGGGAGAACAACGCCGCGATCATGCGCGACGCGCTCACCTGGGCCGGCACCTTCCACGGCATCGGCGCGCGGTTGTTGCGCGAGTATGCCGAACGGATCGGCGTCGATCCCGCCTTCACCATTCATGACCGCGAGGATTCCGCCGACCTGATGAACCTGGTCCGGCACGAGCGCGGGCTGTCGAAGACCGAAAGCCGCTTTCCCGCCAAGGGCACCTGCCTGTCGATCTACTCGCGCTGCGTCAATGCCGAGATGGAGATCGAGAAGGTGCTCGGCCAGCATTATCCCTGGTGTGCGGGGTGGGTCACCGAGCTGAAGGGCCTGTTCGCGGCCTATGTCGAGGCCAAGCAGGCCCAGCATGTGCTCGATTACGACGATTTGCTGCTGTACTGGTCGCAGATGATGAGCGACGCGCTGATCACTGAGGAGATCGGCAGCCGCTTCGATCACGTGCTGGTCGACGAATACCAGGACACCAACCGCCTGCAATCCTCGATCCTGCTGGCGCTGAAGCCCGACGGACGCGGCCTCACCGTGGTCGGCGACGACGCGCAGTCGATCTATTCGTTCCGCGCCGCCACCGTGCGCAACATCCTGGACTTTCCGCAGAGCTTCTCGCCCCGTGCCGAGATGATCACGCTCGACCGCAATTACCGCTCGACGCAGGCGGTGTTGGCAGCGGCCAACGGCGTCATTGGCCTCGCACGCGAGCGCTTCACCAAGAACCTGTGGACCGACCGCAGCTCGGGGCGGAAGCCGCAGCTCGTCACGGTGCACGACGAGGCGAACCAGGCGCGCTACATCGTCGAGGAAGTGCTGGCCAACCGCGAGCAAGGCGCGCTGCTCAAGCACCAGGCGGTGCTGTTCCGCACCTCCTCGCATTCCGGCCCGCTCGAGATCGAGCTGACCCGCCGCAACATCCCCTTCGTCAAGTTCGGCGGGCTGAAATTCCTCGATGCCGCCCACGTCAAGGACGTGCTGGCGTTGCTGCGCTTTGCCGAGAACCCGCGCGACCGGGTCGCCGGATTCCGCATCCTGCATCTGTTGCCGGGCATTGGGCCTGCCACCGCGCAGCGCGTGCTCGACCAGATGGCGGAAAGCACCGATCCGCTTCATACGCTCGGCCAGCTTCCGGTGCCGGCGCGCAGCGGCGCGGACTGGACCTGTTTCGTCCGCACCATCGGAAATCTGCGCTATTCGGAATGGCCTGTCGATCTCGAGCGCGTGCGGCTCTGGTACGAGCCGCATCTCGACCGAATCCACGAGGATTCCGAGACCCGCCGCGCCGACCTGATGCAGCTCGAGCAGATCGCGAGCGGCTATTCGTCTCGCGAAAAATTCCTGACCGAGCTGACGCTCGATCCGCCGGACGCGACCAGCGACAAATCGGGTCCGCCCTTGCGCGACGAGGACTATCTGATCCTCTCCACCATCCACTCC
The DNA here is from genome assembly GCF_045571495.1 of Bradyrhizobium centrosematis. Taxonomy (NCBI): domain Bacteria; kingdom Pseudomonadati; phylum Pseudomonadota; class Alphaproteobacteria; order Hyphomicrobiales; family Nitrobacteraceae; genus Bradyrhizobium; species Bradyrhizobium centrosematis. The sequence goes on along the minus strand of NZ_CP120703.1, from coordinate 3,133,481 downwards.
GCCAAGGGCCAGGAGTGGAAATCGGTGTTCGTGCTCAACGTCGTCGACGGCTGCATGCCGTCCGACCTCGGCGCCGGCACCAGCGCCGAGCTCGAGGAGGAACGCCGGCTGCTCTATGTCGCGATGACGCGCGCCAAGGACGATCTCCACCTCGTCGTCCCCCAGCGCTTCTTCACCCACGGCCAGGCCGCCAAGGGCGACCGCCATGTCTACGCCTCGCGCACCCGCTTCATCCCGGAGCAGCTGGTCCACCTGTTCGAGCGCACCGCCTGGCCGAAAGCCGCGGCCGGTGCAGCGCGCACGGCGGCGCAAGGTCCGAAGATCGACATCGGGGCGCGGATGCGCGGGATGTGGCGGTAGTTACGCGTCCAACCTGTCGAACTGAACCTTGCCCGCCTTCATCACCAGCGGGATGTGCTCGCCCTGGCCGAGCAGGCAGGCAACATCGCGCAGCGGATTGCCGTCGACCACTAACAGGTCCGCGAGTGCCTCTGGCGCGATCCGGCCGAGCTTGCCTTCCATGCCGAGCACCTCGGCGCCGATCACCGTGGCACTGGCGATCACGGCGCGCGGGCCGAGGATTTCGGCGCGGATGCGGAATTCGTCGCTCTGCAGGCGCTGCGACGGCCCGAGCAGATCGCTGCCAAAACCCATCTTCACGCCGGCGTCGCGATAGATCGCGAGCGAGCGCAGGCCGGCGTCGCGAACATCGGTGATCTTGGCGACGCTCTCCGGCGGCAGGCCGTATTGGGCACCCTCGCTCGCCAGCGCCTCGTAGGTGACGAGCGTCGGCACCACATAGGCGCCCTGCTCGGCCATCAGGCGCGCGGTCGGCGCATCGACCAGATTGCCGTGCTCGATGGTGCGCACGCCGCAGCGAACCGCGCGCTCGATGGCGGCGGCGGTGTAGGCATGGGCGAGCACATAGGTCTGGCGCCCGCGCGCCTCCTCGACGATGGCGCGAATCTCGTCCTCGCAGTAGCCAAACGCGCCGACCGGATCGGTCGGCGAGGCAACGCCGCCGGACGCCATGATCTTGATCTGGTCGGCGCCCATCTGCAGCTCCTCTCGCGCGGCCTTGCGCACGCCGTCGACACCGTCGGCGACGCGCGCAAGCGCGCCGACACGCACGCAGCACGGGCACGGCGCGTCGCTGGCGAGAAAGTCCGAGCGCGCCCGCATGTCGCCGTGGCCGCCGGTCTGGCTCAGCGCACGGCCGGAAACGAACAGCCGCGGACCGTCGGTCAGGCCGGTCTCGATGGCCTGCTTCAGCGCATGGCCGGCGCCGCCGGCATCGCGAACGGTGGTGAAGCCGCGCCGCAGCATGCCGCGCAGCAGCAGCGTCGAGCGCAGCGTCACCAGCACGTTCGGCATGTGCACCTGCTGCGCCAGATTGAGCTCGACCGCGATCGCATGCACATGCAGGTCGATCAGGCCGGGCATCAGCGTCTTGCCCTTGAGGTCGATGGTGCGAGCGGCGGCGACCAGGAGCGGCCGGTCCGAGACGTCCTTGATGACGTTGTCCTCGACCAGCACGTGATGGCCTTCCAGCAGATCCGGCTGCAGCGGATCGAGCAGCGCGGCATTCTTGAAGAGGGTGCTGGGCATGGTGTTTATTCCCGGGGTCAGGACGGAGTGAGCAGCGCGGGCAATGCGAGCTGGGCGAACGGAAGGCAGGCGGCGACATCGTCCTCGCCATACCAGCCCGCCTCGTGGAGCAGGTTGAGCGAGCCGAGCGTGCGCCCGCGCCAGCGCACGGGCATGTTGAGCACGCTCTCGCAGCCGAGTGAAGCGATCAGCTCGTGATCGGGAAACACGTTGCGCAGATCCTCGATTGTATAGCCGACATAGGCCTCGCCGCGATCGAGCACGGCCTCGGCCCACGGGCCCGCAGTCAGGCGCTTGCGCCCGCCCGTCGGGTAAGGTCCGGGACGGCTGGAATAGATCCGCGCCGCTTCTCCGCTGCCGTCATCATAGGTCAGGATCGTGAACAGCTTGTGCCCGATCGCCGATTTCAGGGCCTGGTCCAGCGCCGCGAACAGCGCCTCCGGCTGATCCGCCCTGCCCTGCGCCGCCGCCACGGCGCCGAGCAGCGGATCGGCCCGGCGTGTCGCCTCCCTCATGCCACTTCGCCCGCGGCGATGTCTTCCAGCGAACGGCCGCGGGTCGGCACGCCCATCACCACGACGGTCAGTGCGCCGATCAGCAGGACGCTGGTGGTGATGCCGAACACGCCGGCAAAGCCGAAATTGGGATAGAGATAGCCGACCAGGATCGGCGAGACGATGGCGCCAATGCGGCCGATCGCCGAGGCAAGCCCGGCGCCGGTCGTCCGCACCGGCGTCGGGAACACCTCCGCCGTATAGGCGTAGACGCCGGCATAGGTGCCGTTCATGAAGAACGACAGCATGATTCCGGCGAGCATGATGTGCTGGTCGCTCTGCGCGAAGGCGAGCCCGAGCGCGCTGACGCCGCCGAGCACCATGTAGCACGCGATCGTTGCCTGCCGGCCGATGCGCTCGTTGAACCAGGCTGCGCTGAAATAGCCGGGAATCTGCGCGCAATAGATCGCGATCGAATAGGCAAAGCTCTTGGTGATGCTCATGCCGTTCTGGACCAGGAGGCCGGGGATCCAGACGAAGAAGGAATAATAGCTGAAGGTGATCGCGAGCCACATGATCCAGGTCATGATGGTGATCCGCGCCTGCCGCCCCGCGAGCAGCGCGGCAAAATTGGCAAGCAGTGTTCCCCCTGCGACGGGTGGGCTGACGACATCGACGACCGGCTGGGGCAGTCGGAGCCCCTGGCGCGCGAAGCCGGCTTCGATCCTGTCCAGCACCGCCTCGGCTTCCTTCGCCCTGCCCTGGCTTTCGAGCCAGCGCGGCGATTCCGGCAGCGCCCTGCGCCACCACAGCAGCATGACGACCGGCACCGCGGTGATGACAAGCACGACGCGCCAGCCATTGTCATAGGCGGGCACGATGAAATAGCCGAGCAAGGCCGCAGCGACGAAGCCAAAGGAGAAGAAGCCGGCCAGCGCGCCGGTGAAGCTGCCGCGGAAGCGCCGTGCGACGAACTCGGCGAGATAAGGCGCGATGATCGCGCTCTCCGCACCCGTGCCCATGCCGGCGACGACGCGGGCGGCGAAGAAGGACGGCCAGCTGTCCACCGCCGCGCTGATGATCGATGCCGCACAATAGAGCGCCAGCGCCGACATCATCACCGCACGACGGCCGATCAGATCGCCGAGCGTGCCCGCCAGCAGCGCGCCGAACAGGAAGCCGATATAGGTGCTGCTGCCGAGCACGCCGATCTGCACGCTCGTCAGATTCCACGCCGTGCGCAGCACCGGCAGGATGAAGGCCAGCACCGCCGCGTCCATCGCGTCGAACATGTAGCCGAGCCCGCCCATCAGCAGCAGATGCGTGTGGAAGCGGGCGTACGGAAGGCGCTCGATGCGCGCCGATATCATCGACATGAAAGTCCCCTTCGATTTTCACGGCCCGGCGCGCCGCTCGGGAGGGAACCATAGACAAAGTGACATTATCGTCATAATTTATAATCATGATCTGATATATCACTGTGGTGAATGTTTGTGTCGTTCCGCGCGCTCGACCTCAACCTCCTGAAAGTCTTCGAGGCGCTGATGACCGAGGGCAGCGTCACGCGCGCCGCCAATGCGCTGCGGATGACCCAGCCCGCGGTCAGCAACGCGCTCGCGCGGCTGCGCGACGCGCTCGGCGATCCCCTGTTCGTGCGCGCCGGCACCGGCATCCGCCCGACCCAGCGCGCCGTGGTGCTGTGGGAGCCGATCGGCGAGGCGCTGGAAAGCGTCCGCGGCGCGCTCGACGAGCAGGTGTTCGATCCCGCACGCGCGCAGACCGAGTTCAGCCTGTCGATGTCGGACTACGTCTCCTCGCTCGTCATGCCGAACCTGCTCAGCCATTTCGGCAAGATTGCGCCGAAGTCGCGCGTCCACACCGTGCCCAATACCGTCGTCGAGATCGCCGACCAGCTCGAGGACAACAGAGTGGACTGCGTGCTCAGCGTCTATGTCAACGAGGCGCAGCAGCCGGCCGCCATTCGCTCGCGCTCGCTGTGGACGGTCGACTACGCCTGCTTCATGCGGCGCGGCCATCCGCTCGCCGCCCAGAAACGGCTGAGCACGCGGACCTTCCTCAGCGCAGGCCATGTCGACGTCAGCCTCGCCGGCAAGACCATGCCGTCCTACGACCTGTTCCTCGCCTCGCGCGGGCTGTCGCGCAATCTGGTCGCGACCGTCAATCATTACAGCGCGGCCTACGAGGTCGTCCGCCAATCCGATCTCATCGCCGTGCTGCCGAGCGACTTGCGCTCGCAATCAAGGCATGCGCCGCTCCTGCACGCCATGCCGCTTCCGCTTCGCGCGCCGCCGCGCATCGTCAGCCTGTTCTGGCACCAGCGCAACGACACGGTGCCGGCACAGCGCTGGCTGCGCGAGACGCTGGTCGCGATGTTCGCGGAGTCCGACTGATCACGCGGGCGATCCCCCTTCCCACAATAGACAGGCGCAAGTTGCGCCCACAGACAGGATGGCGGGTTCGGACACTTCGGCAAAAGCCATTGACCAGCCCAATGGCTAAGGCAAGATAACCGACCCCACAATTGTGTGCACACGCATAACCCTCTCATCGAACACCCGCTAAGGGTCCAACGGCAAGGGGAGATCATGGGCTTTATCAATATCGGCTATAGCGCTCTGCTGGCTAACCATCCAAGCATGACCGACGATTTCAAGACAATGATCAACGGCCCCATAAAGAAGTTTCACGACGAACCGGGGCACAAGAATACGTGCGCTTCGAAAATCAGTTGGGCCTTCAATCATGTCGATGGTCACTATATCAATTGCGACGGCGACTATGGAAAAGGTGGCGTGCTCGTCAAAAAAGTTCGGGTTCTGATGGACGACGACGGTTGGGAATATATTTTTTCAACGCTCGATCTTCGGCAGTACCTCAATAACAGATATGGCTCCGGACAGATGTTTTCGAACACGTCTAAAATAGGGAGCCGGAACGGGGTGATCATATTTGAACCGACAGACACCAGTACCATCGGCCATACTGACATCTGGGTAAATGGACAGATACACGATGCTGACATGTACTATGGCAGTTGGTATTCGGCAGTGACAAACGACAGGGTCTTTTTTTGGGACCTCAATTCGTAATGGCGACTGAAGAAGCCGCCCATGCAAGCCGGCTCCCGGCCTATCAGCTTTTGATATGGGGGTCTGACCGCATGGGATTAAGTTCGGTATTTTTCCAGATTGGAGATTTCAGCCTCACTGGAGTCGGGCAACGGGTATGATGCGGTCACAATCTCTAGAGACGGCCGCTTCTTGGCAAATGTCGCGGCCGGAAGCTGGCATCAATATTTCCTAGAGGCGACGGCCTGCTGCTGATCAGAAAAGGCAACCTACGTCGTGAGCCTACCAAGTGGTTTTGACGCGGAGCAACGTCATCAGCATGTGCTTTTTGAGTCGCGCGAAAATCAGACGTCAGGTCGACGCAATAGCTTGACAGCCTTCGCTAGCTTCGCGTGACGACGATCTTGGCTGGCTTGCCTAGCCGCAGCTCGCGAAGCGAGCGAAGGCTGGTGGGGGAGGCAGGACTCGAACCTGCGAAGCCATGAGGCGGCTGATTTACAGTCAGCTCCCTTTGCCACTCGGGACACTCCCCCGCTCGACGGCAGCACAATCGGGCCGGACCTTGCCGGCGGACCGAAGACGGCCATGGAACGTGAAGGCCGCGACAGCCCGGATGGGGGCGCGACCGGGCGCGTTTATGGGCGAAGCGGTGGGGCAAAGTCAACCGAGGCGAACAGCTAAAATCGCCCTCGCGGGCACTCAAATTGCCATATTCGGGGACCCGTGACACAAGCGAGCCCATGAAGGATCGAAAATTCACCCCGAGGGGTCCCCGCGGTGGGGCTAAGCCCTTCAACAGGCCCGGAAAATCGGCCGGCCGACCGGCCTGGCGCGACGGCGATTCGCACTCCGACGGGCCCGTCATCCTCTATGGCTGGCACACCGTCACCATGGCGCTGGCCAATCCCGCGCGCCGGATCCGCAAGCTGACGCTGACCGAGAACGCGGCCCGGCGGCTCGCGGAAGAAAACATCGAAACCCGCGTCACCCCTGAGATCGTCCGGCCTCAGGAGATCGACCGCCTGCTGTCGCCCGACGCCGTGCATCAGGGGCTGCTCGCCGAGGCCGATCCCCTGCCCTCGCCCGATATCGAGACCTTGAAGCAGGAGGGCATCGTGCTGGTGCTCGACCAGATCACGGACCCCCACAATGTCGGCGCCATCCTGCGCTCGGCCGCCGCGTTTGCGGTGAAGGCGATCGTCACCACCGCCCGCCACAGTCCCGAAGCGACCGGCGTGCTGGCCAAGGCCGCCTCCGGTGCGCTCGAGCTGGTGCCTGTTGTCACCGTGCAAAACCTCGCCCGCGCGCTCACCGCGCTGAACGAACGCGGGTTCCAGACGGTTGGGCTCGACAGCGAGGGCAGCGAGGACCTCTCGGAGGTCGCGTTGCGCGAGCCGCTGGCCCTCGTGCTCGGCGCCGAGGGAAAAGGTCTGCGGCAATTGACCCGCGAGACCTGCAGTGTCGTGGCGCGGCTCGATATGCCCGGCGAGATCAAGAGCCTCAACGTGTCGAATGCCGCCGTGCTCTCGCTCTATGTCGGCGCCAGCCGGCTGGGGCTGATGAAGCGCTAAAGCATGATCCGGACACGTGCGAAGCGATTTTCCGGAATGATCGTGCGCGACCAACAACCCAAAGCGCGATGAGGATTCATCTCACTCTCATCGCGCTTGAGACAAGACAAAGCGCCCGTCCGCATCATGCGAACGGGCGCTTTGCAGCTTTCAGCCGATCAGCGATCGGGGATCAGTAGTAGCGGCGCAGGACACGATGGCCGCCGTAATACGGCGCGTGGCGGTGGGCATAGCCGTAGCGCGGACCGTAGCCATAGTGCGCGCGCGGCAGATAGCCGTAGCGCGGGCCGTAGCCGTAGCGGTACGGACGGTAGTACGGGCGGTGATAGGGAGCCAGGGCGGCGCGATAGCCGTAGCCATAGCCGTAATTGGCGGGCGCGACGACCGCGTCCTCGCGGTAGGTCGGATACGGTGCGAAGGCGCCCGGACCGGTATAGGTCGGGCCCTGGTTGACATAGTAATACTGCGTGGTCGGCTCGGCGAGACGCTCATAGGCGCCATAGCCATAGCCGTAGCCATAACCGCCGCAGCCGGTGTTGCAGCCGGTATAGGCCGGCGCAACCGGCGCGCAGGTGGTGAAGCCGCAGGCCGCAGCGGGCCCGGTGGCGGCGAACATCACGGCAGCCGCCGCGACCAGTCCCGAAATCATTTGACGCATGACTCTCTCCTGTTGATTTCTGTTTGTTGGATTACGACGTTTCTTAACCCGGCGGCCTGCCGGGTTCTTGGACATGAGGCCGAGGCCGCGGACGCTCGTTGATCTCGGGCGCAAGGATCACCGCCGGCGGATTGACGGGCACGTCCATCTGCGGCGGCAGCGGCGCCGATTGCGCGCCCCAGCTCTGGTAATAGCTCTCGGCGGGCTTGGGCAGTTTGCGGTTGGCGGGCGGCTCGACCTCAAGCCGGCCATAGCCGGGCCGCAGGCCCAGCGTCGGATAATAATGGCCGACATTGTCGGGCTGCCGTTCGGCGACATAGCGCCCGCCATAGATCGTGGGCTGCACCTGTTGGTTCTTGCCGAGGCCCCAAACACCCTCGACCACGGCGTAGGAGGCGTCGATGTTGTTGATGATGATCGGGACGCCCGGACGACCGGGAACGACGACATCGAAGCCGCCCGCAAACGCCGTCGCAGGCAATCCGATCAGACAGGCGGCGAGCGCCATAGCACGCATGAAAAGACCCCGGTTATTCAGGCGGCAACCTAACCGATCGCGACGCAGAGAGGGTTAAGGCCCGCTCACCAAATTCCGGTAAGCCTAATGTGTAAGGATCGCGCGCCGCTCAAATGCTGCAGAGCGAGCTAGCGAAGCGTTAACGGCGCAAGGCCCCGACGCACGGAACCGTGCGGTGCGCTCACATCCGTTTGACCGTCCGCGTGCGAAAATCCACAGGTTTCGCCGGAACGTCCGGCGCCTTCGGCGTTTAGCCCCGGTCAACAAAATGGGAGCCAACAACCATGAACATCAAGCTTCTCGGGGCTACGGCGATTGCGGCGACCATGCTGGCAAGCAGTGCCATGGCGCAGGCAGTCGTCAACGAACCCGGCCGCTGCTCGGCGCAATTCCCCAACGCCAATTGCCAGAATCTCGGCCCCGGCAATCCGTCCACGGATCGCGGATACCGCCGTCATCGCGTCTCCTACCGTCAAACCAGTTCTTACCGTCAGGCGAATGGGGACTGGAATAACGACTGGAACAGGAGCCGCACCGGCTTCTGGCCGACCGACGTCGCGGCCGGCGTAGCCGGCGCCGCAATCGGCACCGCTGGTGCGATTGCGACTGCGCCGTTCCGCGCCTGGGACAATTCCTACGCCTACGACAATCGATGGGACAACCGCGGCTGGGACACCCGCACCTATGCCCAGCGTAACGGCTTCGTCTGCACGCCCGGCACCTGGTTCAAGGGCGAAGACGGCCGCCGGCACATCTGCCAGTAAGGCCATCCAAATCGAGCGCGCGACGTCAGGCGGCCTTCACGGCCGCCTGATTCATGTCAGCGAGGGCGCCCCGGGGTTCTGGCACTTTCCGATCAAGTCTGGTATTGCGGCGCGCACGGGTGGACAGCCCCGGCCCATGCCGGCTCTCCCCATGTTTTCAGGCGTCGCCGGCTTAGCTCAGCGGTAGAGCAGCGGTTTTGTAAACCGAAGGTCGGGGGTTCAATCCCCTCAGCCGGCACCAGCGTCTGGCGTATAGCTCTCAGCGCGACTGCTTGGACACACGCCTGACATCTCCACCCAGCCATGTTTAGGCACCCACACCGAACGGCGCGCCGGTACGCCGCTGGCAGTCGAGGCAATGGCAGGCGACGACGAGGCGCGAGCGCCCCGGAAGCGACAACGCAAGGGCACCGCAGCTGCATCTGGCATCGATCATAGAATGTGCTCTCCTCGCGTTGGCGGATGGAATTGAAGTGGCGACGCCGTCGCCGACCTTCCGTCATTGCGAGCGAAGCGAAGCAATCCAGACTGCCTCTGCGAAAAGACTCTGGATTGCTTCGTCGCTCCGTCGCAATGACGCGTTCGAGGAGGTAGCCTCAACCCGCCTGCAGAAGCGTTGCAGCGTGTCCAGGACATGAGTGCGAATGCGTGACGCTCACTCCGTCCCCACCTCGAACGCCAGCAGCACGTTGCCGGGGACGCCGCTCCATTGGCCGTAGCCGGAATTGGTGTAGAGCATGCCGCCGGCGATGACCGGGCCGGGGCCGTCGATCGCGCCGCCATGGGCAGGGACGCCGTTCACGGCCTTGAAATCCCGCGCGGTGTCGAACTCCCAGAGCAGCTTGCCGTCGGCGGTGGAATAAGCGCGCAGGAAGCCGCTGACGCTGCCGGAGAACACGACGCCCGGGATCAGGCTCACCGCCGCCGAGAGCGCCGGGCTGCATTGCGGACGTTCGCCGCAAGCGACCGGCGGCACGTCCATCACGACTTTCCCGCTGGCAAGGTCGAGGCCAAACAGGCCGCCGCCTTGCGTGGAATCTAGTTGCCGCGTGCCGTCGCGTTTGAAGCGCACGTCGGAGTTGGCGACATAGACGCGCTCCCCATCCGCAGCCGAGCCCCATTCGCTGCCACCGAGTGAACCGCCCTTCCCGACTCGGGTCTGCCACAGGATCTTGCCGCCATCGTCGGGGTCGAGCGCATGCACGACGCCGGACTTCTGCGCGATGGCAAGAATACGCTTGCCATCGCGCAAGCTCACGAGGATCGGCGACTGCCCGAAATCGTGATCGGGCCCAGGCTCCTCGGGACAATTGGTCTTGTCCGCAGTGAAGCAGGCGACGACGAAGGCATCCTTCGGCGTCGCCTGCTGCTTCCACAGCAGCTTCCCCGTTGCGAGCTCGAACGCCAGGATCGCATCGGCGGTCGCGGCCGGCGGATTCGAATAGGAATTGCTGGTCGCGACATAGACCGCGCCCCGCTGCGCATCGATCGTCGGCGCCGACCAGATCGCGGCGCCGGACGGGCCGAACAGCTGGGTGCCCCGGGCGTTCTTGCCGGTCGGATGCGGCACTTCCGGAATCGTATACGCCTGCCAGATCATCTTGCCGGTCGCCGCATCCAGCGCCACCACGCTGCCGCGGAAGGTGCAGCATTCGTAGGAGGCCTGCGAGCCGGCTGCTTCCTCGATCGAGGACACCGGGACGTAGAGCATGCCTGAATGCAGCGTCGGCGCGCCGGTGATGCGCGCGGCGGCATGCTCCTCGACCTTGGTCTTCCAGATCAGCGCGCCGGTCAGCGCGTTCACCGCATAGGCGTTGGCGCGCAGATCGCCGAAGAAGATCGCGAACTGGTCGGAGCCCGGAAGCGGCGCAAAGCTGATCGCGGCGCGCACAGCCGCATCGATCCCCAGCGTCCATATCGTGCAGCCGCTTCGCGCGTCGAGCGCATGCACCTTGCGGTCGGTGCCGCCGATGAACAGCATGCCGCCGACGATGGTCGGCGGCGCAAAGGACACCGAGGCGCCGGGAAAGGCATAGGCCCATTTCAAGCGCAATCGCGGCACCTGCGCCGCGGTCAGCCCCGCCATGCCGGCCGGCTGGAAGCGGCTGTTGCCGGCATCGACGCCCCACCCATTCCAGCGCGGACCATCGAGCGCTTGCGGAAAGCCGCTGATCTGCTGCGTGCAGCGGCCGTCCGCATCAGCTGCGACGCCTCCGGCCGCCGCCATCTTGCCGGTGACGAAGGCAGCTATCGCACGGCGCTCAGCGTCGCTGCGGTCCTTCGCCATGGCAGCCATGCTGCCCGAGGTCAACGTCCCCAGCACATGGTCGAACGACATCGCCTGCAGGGCGCCGCGGCCCGGCACGCGGCTCTGCGCATCGCCGTCGTGGCATTGCGTGCAATGCGTTGCATAGAGCGCAGCACCGTCCTGCTGCGCCAACGCCGGCGCGCTGCACCAGATCAACAACGCGGCCAGCACGGCACGTGCGCTCATGGTGGGTTCCGGTATGCGAGATGAGAACGCTTCACACAACCAGAAGTCTATCGCCATTGCGATCGCGGACGCAATGGCGTTGCGCCCTCCGGCCGTCACACATCCGTGGCGGTGCGGACGCGATCCGGCAACGCGTCCAGCCGCCAGAGCCCGAGGCTCTTGTCGCGCCAGCCGCCATCGCCCTCCTCGCAGCGCTCGTCGATCAACTCGCGCGGCGCCGGCCAGTCGAACGGCGCCCTCGTCATGTTGAGCGCGCGCCAGTCGCCGTCCTCGCAATCGCGATTGTCCTCCCACTCCGGAAACGTCGTCGCGAGCAGGAATTGCGCGCCGCTCTCGCGAAAGCGGTCGGTGACGCGGGCGATGTTCTGGAAGCTCAGATGCACCAGGCAGTCCCGGCACAGGATCAGATCGGCGCGCGGCAGCGCATCGCGGGTGATATCGGCAACCAGGAACCGTCCGGCGAATTCGCCGTCCACCACGCGCCGGTTGTTGGCTTCGATCAGCGACGGCACGATGTCGATGCCGATGTAGTGGAGATCGAGCTTGAGGCGGCCGATCCAGCCGGCATCGCCACAGGGCGCATCGAGCAAGGAGCGCACACCGAGCCGTTGCAGCAACGGCGGAAGCGCGTCCCGAATCGCGGCGGTGGCGGTGTCCTCCGAGCCGAGGCCCGACACCGAGCTGGCAGCGCCCCAGAGGTTCGTCCGCTCGATCCGCTCGAACCGCGCAGCGAGGTCCAGCCCCGAGAAATTGTCGCGGTCGGCGACGAAGCGGTCGTGGGCAAGCACGGAGGGACGATTGGAGATCATTGGATCAGCCCCAGTCAAAATTCCGTCGCAAGGCCACCATACGACGGATGCACCGTACCCGAAATCACCTTGAAGCGAGCCCGCCGATGATCACTCGACGAACGGCCCTGAGCGGGCTCGCCGCGTTGATGATGCCTGCCACGGCGCATGGCGTGCCGAGCGAGCAGCTCAGCGTCGCAACCGGGAACGGGAGCCAGTCGGTCTCACGCTATGCGGCGAAACCGGCCGGAAAGCGCCCTGCGGTCGTTCTGCTGCACGGCTCGCGCGGCGTCGAGCTGAGACAACGCGCCTATGAGCGCTATGCCGACGCATTGACGGCGGCAGGTATCGACACCTATCTCCTGCACTACATGACCGCCAGGGACGCCGCGGCACTCGATCCAAAGTCAAGCACGAAACAAAGCCGCGAGGCCTATGACATGGGGCGCTTCGACGGCTGGTCCGACACTGTGTCCGCCACCGTCACGACCATTCTCGACCGTGCCGACAGCTCTGGGCATGTCGGCCTGCTGGGCTTTTCGCTCGGTGGCTTCATCGCCGCCAATACCGCCGCCCGCGATGCGCGCATTGCCGCGCTCGCGGTGCTCTATGCCGGCATGCCCGAGGCGACAGCTGGCAAGGTCAAGCATATGCCGCCCGTGATCGAGTTGCACGGCGAAGCCGATCAGACCGTATCGATCGCGAATGGCAAGAAGCTGATCGAGCTTGCGAGGTCCGTTGGCGCCGAGGCCGAATTCGTGCCCTATCCCGGCAAGCCGCATGGCTTTGATTTCGCCGACTCCGATCCGATGACGTCGGACGCGATCGATCGCGTCACGCGGTTCTTCAAGGCGAGGCTCGCTGCCTGATCCGCCACCGCTCAAGCCGGCTTCTGCCACTCCATAATGTGGAAGTAGGGCACGCGTCGATGGCGGGCGATTTGCTCGGGAGTGCCGCCCGTCGGTTGCGGCTCGCTGAACAGGCGCAGCTGGAGCCCGTGATCGAGCAGCAGCGTCATGTAGCTGCTGAGCGGACGGTGCCAGTTCTGGATCCGGATGCCGCGCCAGCTCAACCAGATCGGCCGCTCCTCCATGTAATGGTCGATCGCAAAGCGCGGGATGCCCTCATGATCGCACGTCCAGCCGCCGGGCTGGCCGGCGGTGTTGAAACTGGTCAGGTTGGCGATCAGAAGCGTGCCGCCCGGCCGCAACGCCGCCACCATCCTGGCGATCGCTGCGCCGAGATCAGGCATGTCGATCAGGCTGAGATAGCTGACGACGAGATCGTAGGAGGCCTCGATGTCCATCATCTCGGCGCGGCCGAACCGATAGTCGCCATCGGGATCAATTTCCCTGGCGCGCGCGAGCAGCGCCTCGGTTGGTTCGATGCCGGTGGTGCGGATGCCAGCGCGCTGCATGATGCGGCAGAAGCGCCCCTCCCCACAGCCGACATCGAGCGCATTGCGGAAGCCGCGGCCTTCGATCCGCGCAAGCATCGGCGCATCGAGCACGAAGCGACGGCCATAGTCGCCGTCTTGTCCTTGCTCGACGATCCATGCGGCCGCGGACGCGGCCCAGCCATGGCTGACGTCCTCGTTCATGGGAGCGACCTTCCGGAACGGAGGTTTGACCGCGCGCGTCGCGGGCGCGGTTACTGACCACAGATTGGATCAGAGTTCAATATGAGGTAGCCTGCGCATGCCATGCGCCCGACCACCGCCAAAGAGAAGTCCAGGATCATCGCCGGCGCGGCGACGGCCGTCGTCATGACGGCCATGCTGCTGGTGATCGTGCTCGGTTTCCTGCTGGCGTGACCGAGGCCGCGGCAGACGGGCGCCGGCGCGCGGGCTTACGCCGTGCGCACCGTCCGCAAGAATTTTCCGACCTCATCCTTCAGCCGGTTGCTGTCGGTCGCCAGCATCTTGGCGGTCGAGAGCACCTGCGAGGAAGCCGACCCGGTCTCGGCCGCGCCGCGCTGCACGTCGGTGATGTTCGAGGAGACCTGCTGGGTGCCGTGAGCGGCCTGCTGCACGTTGCGCGAGATCTCCTGGGTCGCGGCGCCCTGCTCCTCGACCGCCGCGGCAATGGTCGAAGACACTTCCGACAGCCGCTCGATGGTCACGGAGATGTCGCGGATCGCGTTGACGGATTCCTGCGTCGCGGTCTGGATCCCGGTGATCTGCTGGCTGATCTCGCCGGTCGCTTTCGCGGTCTGCTCGGCGAGCGTCTTCACCTCGGAGGCGACGACGGCGAAGCCGCGGCCGGCCTCGCCGGCGCGTGCCGCCTCAATCGTGGCGTTGAGCGCCAAGAGGTTGGTCTGACCGGCAATGGTGTTGATCAGCTCGACGACGTCGCCGATCCGCGTCGCCGCGACCGAGAGCTCGCTGACCCGTTCCGTCGTGGTGCGGGCCTGGGCGACGGCCTCACCCGCCATCCGCGCGGATTCCTGCACCTGCCGGCTGATCTCGTTGACCGACGAGGACAGCTCCTCCGTGGCGGTCGCGACCGATTGCACATTGCCGGTGGCTTCGCCGGAGGCGACCGCAACGAGCGAGGTCAGCTCCTGCGCGCGCTGCGCGGTGGTGGCCAGCGTCGAGGATGACGCTTCGAGCTCGGTGGACGCGGATCCGACCGTCTCGATGATCTCGCCGACTGCACGTTCGAAACTGTCGGCCAGGTCGACCATATCCCGGCGGCGCCGCTCGGCCGCCTGCTTCTCCGCTTCGAGCTGCGCAGCCTTAAGGCGCTCGACCTCGAGACCGTTGGTCTTGAACACTTCGACGGTCTTGGCCATGTCGCCGATCTCGTCGCGCCGGTCCTTCTCGGGCACCTCGGTGCTGAGATCGTTGCGGGCAAGTCCCTCCATGGCGAGCTTGAGCCGGGCGATCGGCTGCGACATTGCCTTGAGACCGATGAACAGCGCGATCATGATGCCCAGGACGAGGCCGCCGGCGCTGACGCCGATCACGGTCCAGGTCGCGGCGTGGGCGTCGCGGTTGATGGCGTCCTTGCGCTTGGCAACCAGCTGCGCGGTCTCGGTGGTGAAACTGGCGATGCGGGCCAGGGCTGCATCGAGCAACGGATCGCACTCCTTGTGCGCCCGGTCGGCGGCCTTGGCATTCTCTTCCGTGCTGCTGGCCTGCGATCCAGCCTTCAGCACCGGATCACAGCCTGCGAAGGCCGCCTTCAACTGGTCACCGATGCTCTTGATCTGGCTCGCGCGTGACGGATCATCCTGCTCCGCCGCGTCCAGATATTGACGGATCTCGTCGCGATTCTGGTTCGCAGTTTTCAGGCGGGCGACATTGCCGGCCTCCGTCGCCTCGGTGAAGATGGCGTAGAGCGCAGCATGATAGGTTTCCGTGCGGCGCTGGACGCGCGCGAGGCTGAGGGCGGAAGATTGCGCGGCGGCGAGTTCGCCGAAGCCATCGATGGTCGCGGACAACTCGCGCACACCGAAGGTCGCGACGCCGATCATCGCACACCCCA
The DNA here is from genome assembly GCF_045571495.1 of Bradyrhizobium centrosematis. NCBI lineage: Bacteria > Pseudomonadati > Pseudomonadota > Alphaproteobacteria > Hyphomicrobiales > Nitrobacteraceae > Bradyrhizobium > Bradyrhizobium centrosematis. The sequence goes on along the minus strand of NZ_CP120703.1, from coordinate 3,118,010 downwards.
TCACGGTCACGATCAGCGCGACCTTCCACACGATTTTCAAATTGTTCAAAAAGCTCATTTCCACCGCCCAATGATGGTTCTGCCGACGCATAATCCCGGTATTGGGCATTGGAAGTGGTGGACGTTAAAATTTACCCCAAATGATCTGAGTAGTCTTACGGAAAACTAACCCTTTCGCGCTTCGGCGTAAGCCTCGCGTAAGCTTCAGCCCGTTTTCGCTCAGGGCCGATCCTGATCGCCGCTTCCGGAACCGCAACCCGGCGCCGGCCGTTGTCGGCGCATGCGGATCAGGGAAGAAAACCGAAACATGTTTTTGCTGGCGACGGTGACGCTGTGCTGTGGCACCGTGGCCGGCACATTGACGCTGCTTGAGCCAATGCTTGCGCGGGCTCCCGCAAGGCTGGGCGCCGAGCGGCCGGCCGTCGACCTTCCCCGAACGGCGGTTCAGACACCCGTCCGGGTGGTCGGCGCGCCGTTCGAGCCCAACGTCAATCCGCGCGAGCGATAGCGGTCACCTCGGCGATACCTTCGTGCCCTCCTCGGGCCGGCCATGGACACGGGCCAATTCCTCCACGAACGCGATCACCTCCGCCCGCTTATCGGGCGGTAGCGACAGGAACGCGCGGATGAGCCTCAGCCCCTCCACCTCGTCTGACCGTTCTTTTCCGGCATCCATCTGCCCACTGTCGGCCGACCGGGAAAAATATGCAATCCCTTGTGAACCTCCTTGATTCGTCGCGGCCGCTTTGCTGGAATGAGGTTTCGCTGAGGTGGATCATGAAATGGATCAGGGAGCGCGACGCACTGTTCGCGCAGACACTGGCCTTCGTCCAATCGGTAACCGGCAGAAAGGATGATGTCCTTCAGCCGGAGAAGGCGACGGTAGCGCCGATCCGCGCGACCGAGCTTGTCGCCGTCGAGGCCGTCACGGTCGAGATCGAGCCGACGCAAGCTTCCGTGCCGCCCCTGCCCACGCCTCTTGCGCCACCACGGGCGGGCGGAGATTTCCGCGCCGAAATGCAGGCCCGAATCGCCAATTTCCGCAGGCATCAGGAGCGGTTCGAGCGCGAGCGGGAGGAATATTGTGCCGCAACCCTGACGAAATTGCGCGCCGCCATCCGCGACGCCCCTGGGCTCTTGGCGAAAAAGTGAGCCTCCCCAGAGGCCTAAAGCCAGGACCAGACCAGCCAAAGATTGGCCGCGCAGGCGCCGAATAGCGCCAGCGTCAGAGGCAGGAGCATGTGCCCGCAGGAGGTCTTGAGGTCGCTCGTCATGGCGGAAAACATCCGCTGATTCCGGCCAACGAGTCCCAGGGATTCTTTTTTCCCGGATTCAGGACTCGTTAAGGACTCAGGGCCCTGTCCACCGATCACGGCTCCGTGATCGGTCGCCGACCGGAACCCCTTACCCCACAAGCTCGTTAATTGGCAGTTTTGGAGCGGTAAGAATGCCCTACGCCCTGTTCTGCAACGACGCCCAGATCAGCAAGGCCTATCCGAGCGAGGCCGACGTCTGGAAACTCGCACAGCGGAGTGGTCTCGTCGTCGATGTCATGGCGGACGATGAGCGGCCGGGGCCACGCCGGGTGCTGGACAACGACTACGAAATTGCGCCTTGCCAGGCAGCGCAGGGCGAGGACCCCGCAAAGAACAAGGCCGAGGCCGACCGCCAGTCCAGGATGGAGCTTGAGCTGAATTCCTGAAGACGCCGGCGAAAGCCGCAAAATGGTCAGGGCGTGGCGGCCGCAAGCGACGCCTGCTCGCCCGGCATGGCCACGCAGGCCTTACGGCGGTGCAGCCCGCGGATGGCGCCGGTCACCTTCAGCACTTTGCCCGACGAACAGGACGCATCCTTGACGAAAGCCACCTCGTAAGGTGCCAACATCAGAGGCTCGGATTTGAGGATTGTCTGTGCAGAGCACGGCAGGCAGAACAAGCACGAGAACACCACCGCCGACACCAAGATACGCATGTCCGTCGTCCCACCTGCCCGGTAATTCTCATATAACGCGTTCCGGAGCGCGAGTTCCGTAAGCGGCAAAAATTATTTTTGCTTTACCCAAGTCCCATGACGCGCGTGAGAAGGCGCGCTCCGGAATGTTTGCTTGCAAATGGCGCGCCAGATGGTTCACGCATTGCAAACCCCGGGCCGGCGGCAAGTCAGCCCCACAAACAAAAGGCCGGCGGAGCCGGCCTTTGTCAGAGCGTGACCGCGGTGGAGGGGTCAGTAGCGCGAGGCTGCCGGCCCGCCCCAGCCGAAGCGGTAGTTCACACCGACCTTGACGGTATGCTCGTCCTCCCGGCCGCGGACGCCGACGATGTCGGCCGGACCGGAGGTGAAGGTGGTGCTGCCGAAATTGTAGTACTGGTACTCGGCCTTGGCCGACCAGTTCGGCGCGAACATGTATTCGAGGCCGGCGCCGACGGTATAGCCATCCTTGTTGTTGCCGGTGGCGGTGAAGGTCTGCGGCACGCCGGCGACGTTGACACCCAGGCCGCCATTACGCCAGGCGTAACCGCCCTTGGCGTAGAGCAGCGTCGGACCCCAGGTGTAGCCGATGCGACCGGTCACCGACCCGAGCTGGTCGGTGTTGGAGGTCACCTGCGTGCCCAGCGGGAACGTGACACCGTTATTGTTGGTCGGCAGCCAGGAATACTGGGCCTCGATACCCACCACCCAATTCGGTGCGAACTGGTAGTCGAAGCCGCCCTGCACGCCGCCCAGGAAGCGGGCGTCGCTGGACTGGAAACTGCTGTCGCCGGCAAACGCGCCGCCGACATGGCCACCAATGTAGAAACCGGTCCAATTGTAGATCACCTGCGGCGGCGTATAGGCGGGAGCCTTGGTGTAGGTGCGCGGCTGCATATCCGCAGCTGCGGCCGGCGCGGCCAGCGCAAGCAGAGCGGCTGCACCCAGCAAAGTCGATTTCATGATCATCCCCGTTCTTTCATTTACAACACTCAGGAAACAACGTGGCGTGAATTGGGTTGCTTCGCGGCGGTGCCGGAACGTTGATCGTTCGTTACTGTGACGGGGTGGCAACATCGCGATTTTGTTCCGTCACTCGCCCGTGCGCCGACTGTTTTTGTCGCCTGCGCGAGACCTGCCGTAACAATTTGTCGCAACACCAAGCCGCCCCGTTCAAAGCTCGCCGAAATGTGATCCGGCCGCTCCAGCAGCCTTCGTTCTAGCAGGCGGCGGTGAAGGTGGGCTTTGCCTCACCGCGTCATCTTTTCCAGTTCCGGAAAGGGTGTGTAAACCGCACCTGCGCAGAGCTCGCTCGTCCGGTCGACGACGCGATCGCCTCGCCCGTTGACGAAGATCACGGCGCGCTCACGCATCGCCTTGTAGCTGCCGTCGGTCTCGCGCGGGGTGAAGTGCAGGCAGCTCACGTAGAACTGCCGGCCACCGACCTCGCGCTGAACCGGCTCGGCCATGCTGGCTTCGCGCACACCGACCGGATTGTTCAGATAGGTGCGCATCAGGGCCAGCGTATCGCTGCGGAAATTATCGGGAAATGGCTGCGGTCCTCCGGCCTGGGTCCCGCCGATGAACGTTGGACGGTCACCATCGCTACCGAAACATGCCGCAAGCGCCAGCGGCAGGGCCATGATCAATGCCAAGCGTGCCGTACGTTTCGCCAATCGCCCCACAGGTCCGCTCTCCGCTCGATCAGACTCGGAGACGTTCTAGCCGCTAGGTTGCGCAAAGGGAATTCGCATCCGCCCAGCCTTTCGATCAACGCACCGCCCCGCCGCCGGCGTCTGCGCTTTCGCACAAGGCGCCGAGACGGCGGGCCGGGCCTGAGGTCCTGACGCGGCGGCGGGCAATGCTTGGAATGCCGCCGCGCAGGATCAGTCGTTAGCTGCGCTTCTCGGTGGTTGCCGGCTTGGTCAGATCCGGCTGCGCCTTCTGCGCCTTCTTAGCCGAAAGATGCTTGTGGTGATGGCGATGCGTACGCACCGTCTTGTGCTCGTCCGGCGTCACCGCCGCGTTGGCATTCATCGCCTTCGACTTGGTATCCACCTTGGCGTCCGCCTTGACGTCGGCAGGCTTGGTTTCGGAAGCCTTGGTATTGGCCTTGACGCCGGCGTCCGGCTTCGCGGCGGTGGTCGAGGATTTGGTCTGGCTCTGGTCCGCCTTGATCACTGGCGTCGTCGTGGTGGTCTTGCCGGTCTCGGCAGCGAAGGCCGGGGCTGCGATGACGGAAGCTGCGAGCAAGGCTGCGGAAATGGTCTTCAGCATGGTGGTCTCCTCTTGGAAGGATCTTGAGGCGGCGCCCTCTCGCCAACTCTTCGATCGTAGGTGGGAGCCTAGGAGCAGCGCACTGAACCCAGTCTGAAGCCGGTTGCAGGCTTCCGTTCATCTCGATGACAAGTTTGTCATCTGGAAGCGGGCAAACGGATCGTGCGATGCGGGAATGTTTTTGCCGGGCGGGTGTTCCGGTCTTCGGGCAATCGTGTAGGATCGCCACGTTCCATACGGGAGAAATTAGATGCGCAAACTCTCAATGCTTGTCTTGCCGGGACTGGTCGCCATGTCGCTGGCGGCCGCCCCGGTGCTGTCCAGCGCCTATGCCGCCGGCAGCGACGAGCCCTCGTCGCCGCCGAAGTCGGACTCCTCGTCCAAGAAGGGCAAGAAGAAGAGCTCTTCCGTCAGCGATCCCAAATTCCTCGCCGCCTATCGCACCGCCTACACGGCGATCTACGACAAGCAGGACTACACCAGCGCGATCGATCAGTTGAAGTCGCTCAAGCGCGACGACGTCGCCGACGTCGCCAATCTGATCGGCTACTCCTATCGCAAGCTCGGCGACTACCAGTCGTCGAAGGCCTATTACGAGCTGGCGCTGAAGGACGATCCGAACCACGTCCGCACCTGGCAGTATTACGGCCTCTGGCAGCTCGAGCAGGGCAACCGCGAACAGGCCCAGTATCATCTGGGCAAGATCGCCGCGCTCGCCGGCACCGACAGCTCCGAGTATCGGTCGCTCGCCGCAGCGCTCGACAAGCCGACCGGCGCGACGCTGGTCTACTGACCACACCGCAATTTCGAACAAAGCGAGCGGGCACAACCTTTGGGTTGTGCCCGTTCCGCTTTCTCGGCTAGCCTCTAAGCACCACTCTCCCCCGCAAATCGGTGTGCAATGGATAAATGGCTGCGATCGGCGATCGACTACATGGTCCCTTGGATCGAATTCCAACTGACGACAATCCAGCAGCCAGGCGTCATCGTTGCGTTCGCCCATCGCGGCGAGATCGTCGCCGAGCATGCGTTCGGCCTCGCCAATCTCGACACCGGCGAGAAGCTCACCCCGCGTCACCGCTTCCGGATCGCCTCCCATTCCAAGAGCTTCACCTCGGCCGGCGTCATGAAGCTGCGCGAGCAGCGCAAGCTTCGGCTCGACGATACGGTCGGCCAATATGTCGGCGGCCTGCATCCGCACGTCGCCGAAACCACGATCGCACAAGCGCTGTCGCACAGCGCGGGGCTGACGCGCGACGGCGCCGATTCCGGCCAGTTCATCGACAGCCGTCCCTATCTCAACGCGAAGGAGTTGCTGGCAGAATTGAAGTTGCCGACTGCGATCGAGCCCGGCACCCGCTTCAAATATTCCAATCACGGCTTTGGCCTGCTCGGCCTCGTGATCGAGGCGATTGCGAAGGAGCCCTACTCGGTTTGGATCAAGCGAGAGATCATTGCACCGGCCGGCCTGCGCGAGACGGAGCCGGACGCACCGCTTCCCAAGGGCGCAGCGTTCGCGCGCGGCCACACGCGAAAGGTGCCGTTTGGCGAGCGCTGTGTGATCCCGGGTGACAATCCCGCACACGCAATGGCATCTGCCGCAGGCTTCGTCGCCACCGCCGCCGACACCGCCCGCTTCTTCGCGCAGCTGGCGCCCAATGCGAAGAAGAGCGTGCTGTCAGTCGCGAGCCGCCGCGAGATGACGCGAAACCATTGGCGCATCCCGCAGAGCTTCGAGGCCCATTATGGCTTGGGCGTCAATGCCGGCAAGACCGATGGCTGGGACTGGTTCGGCCATGGCGGCGGTTTCCAGGGCTATATCTCGCGGACCTGCTCCATTCCCGCTTGCGAGCTTGCAATCAGCATCCTCAGCAACTCGATCGACGGCGCGGCACCGTTCTGGATGGACGGCGCAATGCAGATCCTGCGCGTCTTCCAGACCCGCGGCGCACCGGACCGGCGCGTGCGCGACTGGACCGGGCGCTGGTGGACGATCTGGGGCGCGACCGACCTCGTCCCCGCAGGCAACCGCGTGCTCGTCGCCAATCCGCAGTTCAACAACCCGTTCATGGATGCCGCCGAGATCGAGGTCACCGGCCGCGACACCGGCAGGCTGGCCTGGGCCGCAGGCTATTCCAGCCACGGCGAGCCGGTGCGTCGCATCCGCGACAAGCGCGGCAAGGTCAGCGACATCTGGATCGCGGGCGCAAACGTGAAGCCGGAGCGCGTCGTGGCGCGCGAAATCGCGCGACGCTATCCACGGCGCAAGCGGCGCCCTACTCCCTGACGAGCGCCTCGACCTCGCTACGAAACGCTTGCCGCGAGCCGTCTTGTGAATAGAACATGTGGCCGCCGGGATAGACCACGAACTTCACCCGCTCAGTCACGAAGGCCGGCAGCTGATCGAGCACCCGCCTCGTTCCGAAATAGGGCGTGGCAAGGTCGAACAGGCCATGCGCGACCAGCACGTTCAACTTGGCATCGGTGGCGAGGATCTGGCGCAGCTCGGACACCGACTGCGGCGGGTTGATGCCGCGGCCGAAATCCCAGTGACCTTCCACGCTGCCGTTCAGAACTTCATAGGAGCCGTCGGGCCGCCAGTTGAGCTTGCGCGCGAGCAGGTCGACCGCAGCGCTCGTCAGTGGCGCCTGGAGCGCATCGCCTGAGGGATCGCCGAACCGCGAGCTGCTCGAATCCGGATAGGGATCGAAGCCGCGCACGGAGCCGTCGTAACGCCCCGTCACCTTGCCGTTCTTGCGGTCGAATTCGCGGCGGAATTCGCCGACGTCGAAGCGGCCGGCGAGCCGGCGGCTCACCGCCTGGTCGATGCCGGTCAGCTCGGCGACCTTGTCGGCCAGACGATTGGTTGCCTCCTTGTCCGCCTCGCCCCTGACGAGGTCGGCCAGGAATTCGCCGCGCGCGTAAGCTTCGACGTCGGCGAGATCGGCGCGCTTGACCGGCCCTTTGGCTTGGCGCGCCACCGCCACATAGCTCGGCAGCGTCGCGACATATTGCAGGAGGCTGGTGCCGGTGAACTCGCGGAAATCGAGCAGCGGCGAGACCAGGATGAGGCCCCTGACGCCGACGCCGTGCTGGAGTTGCAACTGGCGCACCACCTTCGGTCCGCGAATGCCGCCATAGCTCTCGCCCGCGACGTATTTCGGCGAGGTCAGCCGGTCGTGCTTCTCGAGCCAGCGGCGGATCACAAGCGCGATCGCGTTGACGTCGCCATCGACGGAGTAGAACGATTTGCGCGCCTCCTCGCCGCTCGCGACGAAGCGGCTGTAGCCGGTGCTGACGGGATCGATGAAGACGAGATCGGTGAAGTCGAGCCAGGTCTCCGCATTCGGCTTCACCTCGGGCGAGGCCGATGGCGACAGCGCCTCGCCGTCCAGCGGCAGCCGCCACGGACCGGCGGCGCCGAACTGGAGCCAGGCCGAGGACGCGCCGGGCCCGCCATTGAACAGGAACGTGACCGGGCGCGTGGCGCGGTCGGCGCCGTCGAGCTGATAAGAGGTGTAAGCGATGTCGGCCAGCGGCTCGCCCTTGCCATCGAACACACGGATGGAGCCAGCGGTAGCCGCGAAGTTGAGCGTCCGGCCGGGCAGATCGAGCGTCTGCCGGGTGGTCGAATCCGGCGGGAGGCGGTGCGGCTCGGCGACCGAGGGCGATGCCTGCGCCGCACTTTGCGCGTTGCCGGCGCGCCCACCTTTCTGTCCCGCTGGCGAGGCCGTCTCCGAGCGCGGCTGCGGCTGATCCTCCGCGCGCGCAATGCTCGCGAGCGCGAGCGCAGACACGGCCAGCACGAGCCCGGTTCGTCGCAGCGTCGGCAAGATCGCGAGCATGGTCGTTCTCCCTGCCCGGCTGTAATAGCCGATGCCCACCCCAGCTAGCGAGGAATTGCGACGGTTTGCGGGATCACGATGGCGCGCGAAGGAGCCCGAGCTGGCCCAAATCGACCCGTTTTGTTCTCTGGATCGAGAATGGCCCGTTTCCCTTGAGAGGCGGTCATCCTCGACAATGGAGCCCCAGGTCGTATAGACGAGCCCGGCGGAACTTACTCGAGCCAGCGGCAGCTGCCTGGAAGCCCATGACCAAGCCCTCGCGATACGACCGGATCGCCTTCGTCGCCAGCCCGAGCAGCGAGGCGCAGGCCGCCTTCGGCCAGCTCACCAGGGACTATGGCAATTGCGACCCGAAGGACGCCGACATCGTGGTCGCACTGGGTGGCGACGGCTTGATGCTGCAGACGCTGCACCAGAACATGCACACGGGTAAGCCGATCTACGGCATGCATCGCGGCACCGTCGGCTTTCTGATGAACGAGTACTCGACGCACGACCTGCGCGCGCGTCTCGAGGCGGCGCATGAATCCGAGATCAATCCGCTTCTGATGCGCGCGACCGACGTGAACGACCGCGTCCATCTGCATCACGCCATCAACGAGGTCGCCCTGTTCCGGCAGACCTACCAGGCGGCGCGCCTGCGGATCATGATCGACGAGCGCGAGCGCATGGCCGAGCTGATCGCCGACGGCATCATGGTGGCAACGCCGGCCGGCTCGACCGCCTACAATCTCTCAGCCCAGGGACCGATCCTCCCGATCAACGCCGCGCTGCTGGCGCTGACTCCGATCAGCGCCTTCCGCCCGCGCCGCTGGCGCGGCGCGCTGCTCCCCAACACCGCCTATGTCGTGATCGAGGTGCTGGAGGGCGACAAGCGCCCCGTGGCGGCGGTGGCCGACCACGACGAGGTGCGCGACGTCCGCCGGGTCGAGGTCTTGTCCGACAAGACCATCTCGATGCGCATGCTGTTCGATCCCGGCCACAGCCTGGAAGAGCGTATCCTGCGTGAGCAGTTCGGCTACTGAAACCGCCGCCCCGCCCGCCGCCGTCGCCTCACTCGCAACCCTTCGTTAACCCCCGCCACGATATGGTTAACGAAGGTTGACCGCTTTGGCCCGGGCGTCATGTTCCGTATCGACTTCAACAAGCTGCGCTTCCTCGTCTGCGACGACAATCCGCACATGCGCCGCATCCTGCGGACGCTGCTGCATTCGTTCGGCGCGCGCGAGGTCTATGAGGCCGAAGACGGCGCGACCGCGCTCGAGATGTACAGCCATTACGTGCCCGACATCGTCATCACCGATTGGGCCATGCCGATCTTCGACGGACTCGAGCTTGCGCAGATGATCCGGCAGCCGGAATCAAAGGGCAACCCTTACGCGCCGATCATCATGCTGACCGGGCATTCCGAGAAGCGCCGCGTCACCGTGGCGCGCGATGCCGGCGTCACCGAATTCTTGGCCAAGCCGATCTCGGCCAAGGGGCTCTATCAGCGCATCCTCAATGTGGTCGCCAATCCCCGCCCCTTCATCAAGACCAAGACCTATTTCGGGCCGGACCGGCGCCGCAACACCAATTCCGCCTATATGGGCCCCGAGCGCCGCGTCGGCGAAAAGCACGAGGTGTTGCAGCAGCCCTCGCTGCTCGACAAGGCCCGCTCCACCATCTAGCGCAACGTCTTCAGACGAGGCAGGCATCATGGCGAAGAACAGCGCAAAGGACATCGAGGTCAAGGCCTTCGCCACGCATCAAATCATCACGCAGCCCAATCCGCTGCGGAAGGTGTTGCGCCGGGTCGAGGAGAAGGACCTGGACGATCCGGTGGGCCGCGCCGAGCAGGCGCTCGCGAGCCTTTCCGGCGAGTTCAAGCACTGGATGGCGATCGAGGTCGACAGGCTCTCCGCGGCCTGGGCCGCCGTGCAGAAGGACGGTTTCACCAAAGAGCGGCGCGACGAGCTGTTCCACGCCGCCCACGACATCAAGGGCGACGCGGCGACGTTCGGCTTTCCGTCGGCAGCCGGAATCGCCGAGAGCCTGTGCCGGGTGATCGAGCACGCGCCGGATCTAGCGAAAGTGCCGGCCGAGCTGTTCACACATCACATCAATGCCATCCTCGCTATCCTCCACGAGAACACCAAGCTCGACAGCATCAGCGTCTCCGCGGAGCTCAGCCGCCGCCTGCGCAAGATCGCCGACGACTATCTCGCTGACGTCAACCGCGACCGCCCCGAGCATCTCGAGGTGATCCTGGCGCCCAGCATCGCGCCGTCGGAGTAAGGCTTCACTCTTTCCTCGGCATTGCGAGCGCAGCGAAGCAATCCAGATTCCCTCGCGAACTTTGAACTACGCCGCGATCAGATCATCATAAACCGGATCGATCGCGTCGTCCGCGACCAGCTCGTCGCAGAATAGCCGCGCCTCCTCGCGCGCGGACTCGGTGGCGAAGCGGCGCAGCAGGACCATCAGCGGCTCGGTGGCGCCACGGTCGGTCTCGCAATGGGTGAGCACACGCTCGACCATGCGCCGGCGCAGCCGGGCCGCACCGTCGTCGCTGCCGACAAAGCCCTGCTCATGGCAGGCTTCGAGTGCAACCTGGAACGCCGCAAACGTCGTCTCGGGCAGCCCGGCGCGGCGGAGCAGCGCATGCAGGCTGTTCCCGCCGCGGTCATGCAGCAGCGCAGTGACGCGCGCCAGCGGCAGATCGGCAAGCTCGGCCAGCGCCGCGTCGAACAGATCGAGATTGCTCGACAGCAGCGCGCGCAGGATCAGGCCGGCGGTCAGCTGGCCGGTGACGCGCAAATGATGCACCAGCCCCTGCAAGTCCTCGCCGCGCGAGCGCGCCGCGATGTTGATGGTGGAGCGGTCGCGCGCCTCGATGGTGATGCGGTCGGCACGGTCGGCGCTGAGCCAGTTCCGCGCCACGACGAATTGTGCCAGCGTCTCGGAGAGTTTCGCCACCAGCGCGGCACGGGTCGCGGACGGCAGATCATCCAGCACCAGCATCGCCTCGCGGATCGCGGCGAGATGGCCGTGACGCTCGACGATGCGACTCCAGGAGAACGGCGCCAGCTCGGCGTTGGGATTTTCGATCAGCTCCAGCGCGGCCGCCGCACAGCCGACTTCGGCAATGGCGGCGCCGACCGACGCCGGCAGCGCGATGCGGCGAGCGACCGCGCATTGCACGTCGTCGTTTCCGGTCGCAACGATGTCGACGAGATCCGCATCGATCAAGAGCGGGGAATGTTCGAGCACAGGCAGCGCCACGGTCGGCTGGTCCGCCGACAGCGCCCGCACGATCGATGCCGGCGCATCCGGGCTGCGCGCAAAAGCCTCGGCCATCGCCTGCCGTACCAGCGGCGAGGGATCGTCGAGCAACATCAGAAGCGCGCCCTCGGCTGCGATGCGGTCGTCTGTCGAAAGATCCGAGATCAACCAGGCCCGGGCTAACGCCCGTGTTGCCTCGGCCCGCTCGCCGGCGGGCGCGGTCCTGATCCAATTAATGAACTGCCGAACAATCATGCTGCTTCCGGCTTACACAACAAAAGAAAATGGCGACGGCTCGTCACCTGCAACACAAAATAAACCACGACGCTTAACAAAGCGTTCACCATAACTGGCTGGTATTGTTGATGATTTATTAAGGTCAGACAAGAGAGGGGACGGGAGTTCCCGTCCATCCTCCGTCATTGCTGTCGATGTTCAATAATTCGCTGATTGGATCGCGGTGGTCTTGGTAGCGGCGAAGGCCTTGGGGGTTAGTCCTGCCAAGGCCTGATGGGGTCTGTGGTTGTTGTAGTAAACGAGGTACTCGAACAGTTCATTGGCGAAGTGGTCGAGGTTGTCGAAGGTCGCGCCGTCGATGACGTCGTCATCGAGGGTACGCCAGAAGCGTTCCACCTTGCCGTTGGTCTGCGGCCGATAGGGCCTGGTGTAGCGGTGTTTGATGCCGAGCTCGAGCAGCATGGCCTCAAACGGATGCTCGCCCGGCTTGGTGCGGGCGGCGAACTCGGCGCCGTTGTCAGACAGGATTTCCTGGAAGACGAGCCCGTAGGTGACGTTGAGGGTGTTGATCATCTTCAGGGTCTTGAACATGACCGGCAGCGCCTTCTTGGATGTCAGGACCTCTGCCCAGGCCAGACGCGAGCAGCTGTCGATCAGGCTGATGATGTAGGCCGTGACCGGGGGTGGCGCGAGGAACATATCGCGCGGTAATTGATGCAGATCGACGTGGCCCAGCTCTCCGAGCTTGTCCTTGATAATACGGCGTTTCTCCTCACGCATCGCCGGCGTACGGCGGTTCAGACGGTAGCGTTTCAGCACCCGGTAGATCGTGATCGGCGAAGGTACTGTGTCGCGCGTTTCGCGCAAGACGGCATGAATCTCATAACGGTTCATCCCCTGCTGGCGATGGGCGACGATCTCCGTCTCGATCCCTTCCGGCTCGCGCCGTTCCCGCCACTTGGGGCCACGCCGCCGCGGCAGCAGGTCCGCTTCCTCGCCGCTCTGCAGATAGCGATTGTAATACTTGCGGAACGTCTGCGAGCAGGTCCCGTGGTGCCGGTAAAAGTCACCGACCCGCTTGAACAGCGGCGATCGGCCAGCCTTTACCGCCTCATACTCTGAAATCAGAAAACGCCATTTCTGCAGATAGTTGCGTTCAACCGTTCGGTCATAGCTGTTGTCTCGCATCGGATCGTTCCTCCGCTGGAGCGATCCAATCAGCGAATTAGTGAACATGCACAATTGCGAGCGCAGCGAAGCAATCCAGAAATGCCTCCGTGGAGAGATTCTGGATTGCTTCGCTGCGCTCGCAAAGACGGTGTTGATGCAGCTTGACACGAAAATCTCCATCCTGTGCCGGGACGCAACGCGTCCTGGACACGAGACTGCGTTTCTAGCTGGAGAACGCGCCGCTGCGATCGCTGAAGAGATCGAGTGGCTGCGGCGGCCGCACGTCCGGCGTCACCGAGGCGACCGAGCTGAGCGAGGCGTTGTTGCCCCATAGCTTCTGCACGGTGGTCGAGACCGGCTGCGTGGTGTCGCCGGGTTGATAGATCGAACGGAATGCCGGCGTCACCGGCGTATTGTCTGCGACCATCGTCGATGATGTCGCACCCACCTGCGTCACCGCATTGGTATTGGGAAAAGTCTGAAGATAAGCCGCGTTGTCGACCAGCGGGGCCGTCGGCTGCACGCCATTGGCGCTCGCGACCTGCGTCGTGGATGGCGTATCGCCATACATAGCCATCGCGCTGCGGGTCACTTTCGAATTGGCCGCGCTGGCATAGCGCGCGTCCAGCACCGAATAGACTTCGGAGACGCTGCGGGCGCGGCCGTCCTTGGCGTAGAAGATCGAGCGATTGGAGGCCGCCGCGTTGGGAAACAGCCGCGCCCCGACCGCTTGCGGATTGTCCTCGGCATTGGCGATCAGTTTCGCGGCACCACCGACGCCCATGAAATGCGCCATGTAGAGCTCGCTGTCGCTCGGCCTGCGCCCGAGCAGGCCGGTGAGCTTGAAGCTGTTCGACTGAGTCAGCGCCGCCGCCATGCTGGAGGCAGCCTGCGGATCGTCGCGCAGCTTCATGATCGATCGCTTCATCACGGGATCATCGACGGTGTAGGTCCCCGACGACGTCCTGGTGATGGCGTCGGAATAGTTGCCATAGCCGAGCTGTGTGCCCGCCTCCTTCACCGTGCCGAGCCAGGTCTGGTCGATGAACTGGTAGAGCCCGTGCGCAGAGGACGTGGTGGCGCCGGCCGCCGGATCGAAATCCGATTCCATCTTGGCGGTGGTCAGCATGTACTGGAAGCTGACGCCGCTGACGTTCGAGGCCTGCTTGATCGCACCGGCCACACGCGCGCGTGTCGGATCGAGACCGGCCGTCTGCGTGGCGCTGGAATTGTCGACCGACATGATGAGTGCCCGCCCCGCGCGGCCTTGATCGGCGCCGGCAATTCGGCGCCCGTCGTCTCACCGTGGGACAGGCATGGTTAATGCGGAGTTAATTTGGGAAGCGGCCCCTCTCCGAATCATTCCGGGCTCGCGCTTCCGCGCGCCCCGGAAGGACGGAGGCTACTTCTTGTAGACGTCGCTGGGATCGAACAGCCGCTCGGCATCGGCGAACACCAGCTTGGCGCCGCCGCCCTCACCTTCGACCTTGCGATAGAAGCACGACCGCCGCCCGGTGTGGCAGGCAGCGCCAATCTGCTCGACGCGGATCCAGACCGCGTCCTGGTCGCAATCGGTGCGCATCTCGACGACGCGCTGGGTTTGACCCGAGGTCTCACCTTTTCGCCACAAGGCCTTGCGTGAACGGCTGAAGTACCAGGCCTCGCCGGTCGCGATCGTCTTGCGCAGCGCCTCGTCGTTCATGTGCGCGACCATGAGCACGTCGCCGGTCGCGACGTCGGTCGCAACGCAGGTCACGAGCCCGCTTGCATCGAACCGCGGCTGGAAGGACAGTCCTTCCTCGATCTCATGGGAGTGAGCGGACACAGCAACTCTCGCCGTTCATGCGCGAGGTCAGCGCGTGCCTCGCACCAAGGACAGGAAACGGGCCTGCTCCGCCGGATTGTCGCGGAACATGCCGGTGAAGCGGCTGGTGAAGGTGGAGGCGCCGTGCTTGGCGACGCCGCGCACCGACATGCAGGTATGCTCGGCCTCGATCAGCACGGCCACGCCGCGGGGCTTCAGGACCTCGTCGATGGCCGCCGCAATCTGCGCCGTCAAATGCTCCTGGGTCTGGAGCCGGCGGGCGAAGATGTCGGTGAGGCGGGCAAGCTTGGAGAGGCCGACGACGCGTTCCACCGGCGTATAGGCGATGTGCGCCTTGCCGTAGAACGGCATCATGTGATGCTCGCACTGCGAGGTGAACTCGATATCGCGCACCAGCACGAAATCGTCGTAGCCGGCGGTCTCGCCGAACGTCCGGTCGAGCACTTCGGCCGGGCATTGGTGGTAGCCCTGATAGAGCTCGTCGAACGCCTCGACGACGCGGCGCGGCGTGTCGAGCAAGCCCTCGCGCTCGGTGTTCTCGCCGATATAGGCGAGCAGCGTCTTCACCGCCGCTTCGGCCTCGGCGCGGGCCGGGCGCGGCTGGTCGGCGCGGACGGCGGCCGCCAGGAATTCGGCGGGATCGAGCTCGGCCGGACGGCTCTCGAGCTGCCGATCGGAGGGCTTGTTGGGGCGGATGGATTTGATTGCAGCGTCCATATCGACTCCGTTCGACGGCCCTAACGGCCGGAGTGTCACCGGCAGACGGGGCGGCCAAGCCGCCGGACGCCTGAACAGAACAGTTCTGGCGCAAAAGATCCGCAGTCTATACGGCCGGCCGCGCAGTTGGCTGTCGCCTCCGGTGTGCTGCTGGACTGTTTTTCCGCCAGTTCCGCCCCTATATAGGACCGTGGACGCTGCCCGCCAAGGCCGATCGGGCGCGGAAGTGCTGGACTCCATCACATGCTGAACGACATCTACAACAAGCGGATCATCGAACTGGCCGGGAATATTCCGCGCCTCGGACGGCTGCCGGACCCCGATGCCTCCGCCACCGCCCACTCCAAGCTGTGCGGCTCGACCGTCAAGGTCGACCTCAAGATGACCGGCGACACCGTCACCGACTTCGCCCATGACGTGAAGGCCTGCGCGCTCGGACAAGCCTCTTCATCCATCATGGCAAGTCGGGTTGTCGGCTCGACTGCGAGCGAACTCCGCGAGTTACGCGAAACTGTTCGCAAGATGCTGAAGGAGAACGGTGCACCTCCTGAAGGCAAATGGGAGGAGATCAAGTTCCTCGAGCCGGTCCGCGACTACAAGGCGCGCCATGCCTCGACGCTACTGACCTTCGATGCCGTGGTCGACGCCATCGGCCAGATCGAGGCCAAGGCCAAGCAGCCGGCTCCGGCACAGGGCTGATTCCACTTGGTCATTCCGGGATGATGCGCAGGATCGAACCCGGACGTCCGAGATCGTCGATCGAGATTGCGGGCTCGCGCTGACGCGCGCCTCGGAATGACTGTCGGCAGTCTGCTTACTTCTGCTGCGTCGCCGCAGCTGGCGCGGCCACGCCACCGGTCGGGACCAGGGCTTCTGCCGTCTTGGTCGACTTGGCCGGCGGCTCCGGTTCCACGCCGAACCTCGCCTGCGTCTTCGGGGCAAGCTCCGCCATCGCCGGCGCGGAGATATCGACATGCGGCAGCACGTCGGCAACGAGATCCGTCGTCACGAGATTGGTCAGCTTGAGCTCGCCGGCATCCAGCTCGTGCAGGTCTTCCCAGGGCGGAACGCTGAGCGCGAGCGAGAGCAGATCGCCTGCACCGCCCATGTCGAACGTGTATTTGGCAAGCCGGCCGATGTCGCGCTCCACGATCATCAGATCCTGCGCGTTGTAGCTCGCCGCCTTGGCATCGTCGGCGCGGTCGCCCATCCAGATCTGGTGGACGCGGACATGGGCGGCATCCGGCACGTAGCGCTTCTTGCCGGCCAGCAGCAGGAACACGCACATGGATTCGCAATAGGCCTCGGGCGCGACCGCAGGGCGGGCCGACTGCCCGCCGCGGAGGCTCACGCCGACCGTTGTCAGAAGTCCGAGATTGCGGAAGCGTCGGCCGAGCGTGATCGCGTCATTGACGGAACCGCCGCTGGAATCCAGCACCACGGTGGCACCGCCGAGCTGGCGGCCGCGAGAAAACTCTTCGAAATCCTTCGGCGTATCAGCGGTGATGATGCCGACCGCGCTAACCCAGCCGCGGCAGTTCGGCTCGCAGGCGACCCAGCTGAACTTCATCGGCAGCTTGCGCTCTTCGAGAGCAGCACCGGCACGGGCCGACGACCCGAGCGTCGCGACGGCAGCGATCAGGGCAACTCCGCACACGGCGGTTCCCACCAGCAACCAGCCGCGAAGATTGAGCGACGTCAGAATTTTCAAACTGGTCCCTTCCCCAAGCCCCGAGCACTAAGCCAAAGCCGATTCAGGCAAGCCCCGTATTGCGTCCGATGAGTCTACACATGGACGTCATAAAAATGGTATCCGGGGGAATACAGATCGTCCATAGGCACTTGCTGCACTGCTCCCAAAAAGCATGCAAAATATGGCGCAGAAACAACAGCTTACAGTTCCCTGCGTCGGAACCGTGCAATACCTCGCTCACCATGACAGCATTGTGCTCATGAAGCATTCAGCCTGCGGGCACTGTTCCAGTTCGGTCGAAGGGGCGCTGCGGCTCCCGCGCCGATTCGGCCGTGCGCTGATCTGGCTCTACCGCCACATGCTCTCGCCCCTGGTCGGTTACAACTGCCGGCATCTGCCGACTTGCTCCGTCTATGGCGACGAGGCCATCGAGCGCTTCGGGCTCTGGGCCGGCGGCTGGATGACGCTGGCGCGGCTGCTCCGCTGCAATCCCTTCGGCACGTCGGGTATCGACAACGTGCCGCTCACCGCTCCGCCAGGCGCGCGCTGGTATCTGCCATGGCGCTATGGCCGCTGGCGCGGCGTCAATGCATCCTGAGATTGCTGCGATGCTTCGGGCGCCGGGAGCCTGAGCGGAACCTTAAACTTTCTTCCCGCGTTGTTTAATGCTCCCCCGGGAGGAAACAACAATGCGCTGGAAAATCAGCCCTCATCTTCACTTCAGGCTTGGGCCCACCCCCGGCTCCAGGCGGCACCACGATCCCAGAACCATGGACCTGCTCGCGATCGTCGTCCTGCTGGCGCTCGTGCTCGGCTCCGGCTGGTATCTGGCCACGAGTCTTGCCACGCCGCCGAGCACGACGGCGTTCATCGTGCCGAGCCAGAGCGTGCACTGGTAGCTTAGAGGTCCAGCACCAGCCGCTCGGCCTCCGAGCCGGCCACGCAAACCATGAGATAGCGCTCGCGCTCGTAGGGCGACAGGATGCGGTCGCGATGCACCGGCTTGCCCTCGATCCATCCGACCTTGCAGGCGCCACAGATGCCGCCGCAGCAAGAGGTCGCGATGTCGATGCCTCCCTCCTGCAATGCGGCAAGCATGGTCTGACCGGCCCGCACGTGAATCTCGGCGCCCGAGCGCGCCAGTGACACTGTGAACGGTTTGGCGTCTGGATCGATGACCGGTGGTGGTGCGACGAACCGCTCGATATGGACACTCGCCGCGGGCCATGCCGCGGTCACCCGCTCGAAATCGTCGATCATGCTTTCCGGGCCGCAGCAGGCGACCATGGTCTCAGATCCGCCCTCTCCGACGAGCACGGCGAGATCGGGACGCCCGGCCTGGGACGTCCGATGCACGATGATGCGCCCCTTGTCGACCAGCGAGCCGAGATGCGCGGCGAGCGGCACCTCCTCGCGCGCGATCAGATGCAGCGCGAAGTCGGCTTGCTGCGTGCGCTCGAGATACCGCGCCACGGACAGGAACGGCGTCACGCCGATGCCGCCAGCCAGGAACACGTAGCGCGCGATGCGGGCTTGGGGCTCAAGTCCGCCCCGGGGCAACGAGACGCCGATGACGTCGCCGATGCCGACTGCGTCATGCAGCGCCCGCGAGCCGCCGCGTCCGCCCGCCTCGCGCTTGACCGCGATGACATAGCGCGTGTTGTCCGCGGGGTCGTTGCACAGCGAATAGGTGCGGACCAGCCCGTTCGGCAGATGCAGATCGATATGCGCGCCGGGCTTGAACGGCGGCAATTCCCACTGGTCGGGATCGGCCAGCGTGAACAGTTTTATACCTGCCCCCGCCTCCTCGATGCCGGTAACGACCGTCTTGACCGTCGTGATGGGGCGCGCGCTCATGCCGCATTCCGCACGGTGTCGCCGATCCTGACGATGCCGCCTTGCAGGATCTTGCAGTTGAGGCCGGAGCGATTGATCAAGGGGTCGAAAATCGCCTTGCCGGTAATCTCCTCGATATGCCGGCACGGTATCGACAGGCGCGTCGCTTCCAGCAGGGTCTCGCCCAGCCAGAAGCGGCAGCCGACAAGACGATTGAGCGGCACGCCCTCCACCGTGACGTTGCGCCGATGCTCTTCCGGGCCGAGCTCGATCCCCGCGTCGCGCTTCAGCGCAACCAGCGTCTCGAGTTCGAACAGGGTGACCTGCCGGCCCTCCTCTGGCTTGTGCGAGTAAAACCCCTCTTCGTTGCCGATCATGTAGCGGTCGCCCTCGATCCCCTTGCCGGCGACGAGGGTGACCGTCTCGGCTGCGCGCATCGGCAGGAACGCGCGCGGGGCGAGATGGAGGAAGCGCACCACGCCGGTCCAGCCGAGCTGTGCTGCACTCTGCGCCGGACCGGCGCTGATCGTATCAAGCATGACAAATCCTTATGAGCAGGTGATGGCGCGCCGCCGGGAGTGGCGCGCCGCGGGATCAGGTCAGTTCCTTGTTCGCCATCTCCGGCGCGAACCTTGTCGCGGTCGCGGTAATGGCCGCACAGACGATCAGCAGCAGCGAGACCGGCCAGGTTGCGCCGCCGCTCCAGGCCATCAGAGAGGCTGCAATCAACGGCGTCAATCCGCCGCTCAGCGCGGCGCCGACCTGGAACCCGAGCGAGGCGCCGCTGTAACGCAGGCGCGCGGTGAACAGCTCGGAGTACCAGGGCGCGCCGATGCCGAACATCACCATCTGACCGAAGGTGATCGCGACCACGATGGTGCAGATGACGATGGCGGGATCGCGGGTGTCGAGCAGCCAGAACAGCGGGAAGGCAAACAGCGCCGAGAATACGCAGCTCGCATAGAACATGGTCTTGCGGCCGACGAGATCGGACAGCCAGCCGAACAGCGGAATGGCAAGCAGCGCAACCAGCGACGCGGCAAAGGCGCCGTTCAGCACCACCGCCCGCGGCAGTCCCAGATTGGCGGTGGCGTAGGACATCACGAACACGCCGCCGATGCTGGCATAGGCGATCTCGGAAATCTTGAGACCGACCGCTGTGAAGAAGGGCGTGCGGTGATGCGTGAAGATCTCGACCAGCGGCAGCTTCGCAACGTCCTTCTTGGCCTGAACCTGACGGAAGGCGGCGGTCTCTTCCATGTTGAGGCGGATGTAGAGACCGACGCCGACCAGCAGGACCGAGATCAGGAAGGGGATGCGCCAGCCATAGGCCATGAAGTCGCTCTCCGGCAGGCTCGCCACCAGCGCGAACATGCCGATCGCGGCGAGATTGCCGATGGGATTGCCGACCTGCACCATGCTGCCGAGCAGGCCGCGGCGGTGTGTCGGGCAATTCTCCACGACCATCAGCACGGCCCCGCCCCATTCGCCGCCGAGGCCGATCCCCTGGAGAAAGCGTAATCCAATCAGCAGCACCGGCGCTGCGATGCCGATCTGCTGGTAGGTCGGAAGCAGGCCGATCAGGAAGGTGCCGATGCCCATCACCATGATCGTAATCGCGAGCATCGCCTTGCGGCCGACCCTGTCGCCGTAATGGCCAAAGATCGCAGCCCCGAGCGGTCGTGCCAGAAATCCGACGGCATAAGTGCCGAAGGCCGCGATGGTGGCGAGCGTGGGGTTGCCGGCGGCGAAGAAGACCTTGTTGAACACCAGCGCGGTCGCTGTGCCATAGATGAGGAAATCGTACCATTCGACCGCGGTGCCGATCACGCTCGACCACACGATCCGTCGCAAGCTCGCCGCCTCGTCCGGCGCTACGTTCAGTGTTACGTCGTCTGCTACGGTCATCGATCTCTCCAGAAGGTACCGGCGCCAGGGAAAAGCAGTTGGTTCGGTCCGCGCGCCCATCGGCAGCCACGGCGGTAAAAATCGATCATGTTTACTGTTGGAAATCAACGCATCGAAACGCGGCAAATGCCGACAATCGCGGCAAATTTGAGAGAATGCACTTATTTTGAGCCAGTTTTCGCGCCATACCAATTCACCTGCTCACAATATCCGCGCCCCTGCCTGAAATTTCTGCTCATAAGTTTTCTTTTGGAATACACTCGGCGGCGACCGGCGCCGTGCCTTGCCGGCCGCCGGGCTGGCAGTCCGGCGCCATCTGTTGCAAAACAGGCCTGAGCAGTTCGGGAGATTCATGCGTGCTTGACGTCAGCAAAGCCACGGCGGTCGGGGCCAACATCCGCCAGGCGCGGATCGCCAAGGGCCTGACGCTGGACCAGCTTGCGAAGCAGAGCGACCTCACGCGCGGCTACATCTCGCTGGTCGAGCGCAACCTCAAGATCCCCTCGCTCGCGGCACTTCTGCGGATGGCCGCCGCGCTCGAGGTCAATGTCGCGAACTTCTTCGACCCGAACGCCGAGCCGGCGCCGCGCTACACGCTGTTCCGCCGCCAGGACGGCAATGTACCGCTGTTCCAGGACACGTTTGGCGTGGTCCCATTGGCGACCGGTCGCATCCGCAAGATGATGGAGCCATTTCTGCTCAGCCCGCCGCACAAGGCGGCGACGCGGGCCTCGCATGCGGGTGAGGAGTTGATGTTCGTCGTCAACGGCAAGATCGCGATCAAGCTCGATGGCGAAGAGCTCGTCCTCGGTAAGGGGGACTGCCTGTATTTTTCAGGCGAGACGCCGCACGAGGTCAGGAGCCTCGGCCGGCAGAAAGCCGAAGTGCTGGTCGTCGTGGCCCAGACCTCTTGAGGCCCACCAAAAAGCCTAGCGAAACCAGAAAAAGCGTCCCTGTGACGGTGGGATCAGCTCGGGCGGCCGCAGTCGTTTCGGACGCGGCGGCTTGGGCGGTAGATCGGCCGACGAGGTGGCCTCCTCGCCCGGCGGCGTTTCGGTACCCGGCACCCTCACCGCCAACAGCAAATTCGACTCGTGCATCCGCCAGCGGTAGCCGACGCCGAAATCGATCGGCTGGGCGCGCGTGAACAACTCGGCGTAACGCTCCTGGTAGCGGCCGGGGAATTCGTCGATCGGGCCGAGATAGCGGCCGAACGGGAAGAACCGCCATTGCCGCGCGCTGTAATTGGCAAGCGGAATCCCGGAATCGTCCTGGATGATGGTGGCACTGTTGGCGAGCAGCCAGTCGCGGACCACCGCGAAGTCGCCTTTGTGCAGCAGATAGGATGCGCTCTTGAGCAGGCTGTTGCCGGATCCCTGCGTCTCGCAGAATTTCAGGAATCCGGTGTTGCGCGCACCGGCATTGGAAAGGTCGGTCGAGAAATAATACAGCGTGCGCGCTTCGCCATCGGAGCCTGCAAAGGTGATGCGGACACCGTGGGTGGCGTTCGGTCCCGGATTGTCGCCAGCGGCATGCATCCCACCCTTGG
This sequence comes from Bradyrhizobium centrosematis, assembly GCF_045571495.1. Lineage (NCBI taxonomy): Bacteria > Pseudomonadati > Pseudomonadota > Alphaproteobacteria > Hyphomicrobiales > Nitrobacteraceae > Bradyrhizobium > Bradyrhizobium centrosematis. The sequence continues at coordinate 3,095,721 of NZ_CP120703.1, read as the reverse complement.
CATCGAGCGCGACCAGCTCGACGTTGCGGATGGTCTTGCCCGAGCGGGCCAGGAAGACATAGAGGATCGGCAAGGTGCCGTTGACCTGGTTGGCGTGCAGGTCGACCTTCATCTGCTTGGTGATGAAGAAGGAAAAGCTCAGGATCGAGCCGAGCGAACGCTCGACATTGTAGAGCGCGGCACTGATCGAACCGCGCGGCAGCCGCGTCAGATCGGGCACGGCGCCGACCGGCTCCAGCGCGCCGAGCACATAGGTGCTGGCCTTGGAATAGAAGGTGTTAGCGTAGAGGAAATCGGGGCCGCTGAACATGTAGAACATGGTCGGCCTGGGCGCGGCGAGATTGACGTCGGCCCAATTGCGGATCTTCGAGAGCTGGCGCTGTTCGAGCTGGGCGAAGGCGCCGTCGAAGAATTTTGCATGGCGCTGCCAGGTCGGATCCCTCGTGAGCGGCAGCAGCGGCGAGTCCGCCGAAGGCTCCATGCCCGCGAGGAAGCGCGCGGTGTCGTCGAAGGTCATTTCGGCGGCGCGCGCGGACGCGACGGCCGCAGCCAGCAGGACAAGAGCGACGGCCGCAATTCTGAGGGGTCGAAACATATCTATCCGCGATTGTGTGACGTTCCAGCGGCGACCGGCCGCCTGCGGAAACCAGCATAGATCAACAGGCCCGAGAGCATGACCAGCATCCCCGACAGCGACTGCACCGGCCGCTCGGTCAACAGGTAGTACATCATGAACCCTGTCACGAGCAGGAAAACCAGCGGCGTGAACGGGTATCCCCAGGCGCGATAGGGCCTCGGCAGATCGGGATCGGTGATGCGCAGCTTGATGACGCCGGCGACCGTGAAGAACGAGCAGAACAGCAGCGCGAACTGGATGAAGTCGAGCACCGCCTCGAAGCTGCGCGTGAACAGCAGCAGGGTCGCGACGGCGAGCTGAAACAGGATGGCATAGGCCGGCGCGCCGCTCACCGATCGCTTCGAGAACACGCGCAGGGCCGGAATGTCCTCCCCCATCGTCATCATCACCCGCGGGCCGATCCACATCATCGCACTGATCGAGGAGATCAGGCCGACGCAGATCATCGCGCCGACGATCCGCCCGCCCAGACTGCCGAAGATCGCGCTGCCGGCAACGCTGGCAACATCGAGCTGGCCGGCCAGCGCATCGACGGGCGTGGAGTAGAGGAACACCGCGTTCAGTGCGACGTACAGCACCAGCACGATCAGCGTGCCCGAGAGCAGCGCGCGCGGCAGGCTCTGCTGCGGCGTGTTCATCTCGCCAATGATGTAGGTCGCGGCATTCCAGCCCGAAAACGAGTACATCACGAAGACGAGCCCGATCGCGAAGGGCGCGCTGACGATGTGGGCGAGATCGCCCGGCTGCGGCGTGAAGGCGATCGGCTGGGGCACGCCGATGACGAAGCCGGCGACCAGGAAGGCGACGATCAGCACGACCTTGATGATCGTCGAGATCAGCTGGAAGGTCGAGGAGTGCCTGACACCGGTCAGTTGCACGAGCGAGACCAGCCACACCACGGCGATGGCGAGCGGGATCGGCGGCAGATCGGGCATGACCGATTTGGCGTATTCGCCGAACGCCATTGCGGCGAGCGCGACCGGCGCCGCGAAGCCCACCGTCGCCGACACCCAGCCGGCGAGAAAGCCGAAAGCCGGATGATAGGCACGGCCGAGGAAGTTGTACTCGCCGCTCGAGCGCGGAAACATCGCGCCGAGCTCGCTATAGGCGAACACCCCGCACAGCGCGACGATGCCGCCGACGGTCCACAGCAACAGGATTGAAAAGCCGGACGGGATGTCCTTGACCTGGAAGCCGAGGCTGGTGAAGACGCCGACCCCGATCATGTCGGCCACGACGATGGCGGTTGCGACCAGAACGGAGACCCCTGTCCCGCTTCCGGTCAGTCGGACGATCCAGGGTGCGGTGCCCGCATCTGATGCCGTCATCGGGGTCCTTAACCTCAGGCGTCTTGCCTCGCGGGCGCATCGTGCAGTTCGGCCCAGTCAATTCAAGCAGGGTTAACAAGGGTTAAATGAGGCAGCCGAAACGGGTACTTGAACACCGCATACTCCCGCCATCAGGCGAAAAGGCAGCAGATTCCCCGGGATGTCCCCTTCCCCTCCCCCACAATCAGGACACGATTGCATGGTCCTTTTGAGCGTTCCGGATGTGGGGAAGTTTCTCCGGACGCTTAACGTCGCCTAAACGCCCGTCGCTCAATTGTTGAGATCGCCGATGGACGTGTGACTTGGGTCGTGACTTTGGGGTCATGGGTGGATGGTCGGGGCCGCTCCGAAACTGAGAGCTGATAATCGTGCCGATCGGACGCTGTCCGGTCGGCACGGTCGTGCGCTCCGGATCGGCCTGATCTCAGCCTTGATGCCGCTGTCGCTGACACTGGTTCAATGCGGCAAGGCGCCGAACCCGGCAGCCCTTGCCGCGAACTCGCAGGCCGACGCCCAAGGGGGCAGTCAGGTCGTTGCCAAAACCCATCAGCAGGTGGCAAGCGGCGACACGTTCGAGGATCGCTTTCCGGTCCCGCAGTTCGGCGAACGCTTTCCCTCGCCGAGCGAAAGCTTCCTGCAACGGCAGATGTCGGACTTCTCGCCCAAACGCGCCGTGCAGCAACAACCGCCGGAGCAGGCGCGCTACAAGGTGGCGTCGCTCGAGCCGCAAGTCCCCTACAAGCGCCCCGGCCGCGAGGATCTGACGACACTCGTCAGCATGAAGTCGTCGGCCTTTCCCTATTTTGGCAACAACCCCGCCTCCGACGCGCCCTTCCTCAACATCTCCAAAGGCGACCGCCGCGGCCACCGCAGCTATTCCGGGCGCGTCTACTGGCAGGACGAGACCTACAGCGACAGCCGCGTGCTGGTGCACGTGCCCGAGCATTTCGACGTGCGCAAGCCGGGCGTGATCGTGGTGTTCTTCCACGGCAATGGCGCAACGCTCGAACGCGACGTGCGCGATCGTCAGCTGGTGCCCAAGCAGATCACCGATTCAGGCGCCAATGCCATCCTGCTCGCGCCGCAGATGGCAGTCGACGCCGCCGATTCCAGCGCCGGCAAATTCTGGCAGCCGGGCGGCTTCAAGCGCTTCATGGCGGAATCGGCCGACCACCTCGCCCGCGTCACCGGCGATCCCAACAACGCGCGCACCTTTGCCAACATGCCGATCGTGATCGTCGGCTATAGCGGCGGCTTCCTGCCGACGGCCTGGAGCCTGGAGGTCGGTGGCATCAGCGACCGCGTCCGCGGCGTCGTGCTGCTCGATGCGGTCTACGGGGAAATGGACAAGTTCGCGTCCTGGATCGAAAGCCACCGTTCCGGCTTCTTCGTCAGCGCCTACACCCGCTACACCGCCCGCCGCGACCGCGAGCTGATGAGCATGCTCCGTCAGAAGGGCATCAGCGTCGCCGAGGACATGGACGGGCCGCTCCGTCCCGGCAGCGTGGTGTTCGTGGAGACCGGCGACGGCATCACCCATCGCGACTATGTCACGCGCGCCTGGACGCGCTATCCGCTCAAGGACGTGCTGGTGAAGATGGCAGCCACGCCGTCGCTCGCGCTCACGCGCGTCGCCACCACAAATCCCTAGCCGGGCAGATTCCAAATATCAGTTCTTGGGCAGCTTCGGAATGCTTTCGGCGAAGCCGTTGAAGCAGGTCAGCCGCTCGTCCTCTTCCTTGAAGAAGCGGCAATCGGCATAGCCCTTGGCCTTCGCCGGCTTCGGCTTCGGGGCCGGCGGGATGACGGCGTCGTAGCAGTTGAGGCGGTCCTTGGTGCCGTCGTCGATCTCGAGGCAGGCCTGGAGCCGCACGGCAATCGACTGCGGCTTGCCCTTCGGCGCCGTAGCCGGTTTCGCGGCGGCTTCCTTGGTGCCCTTGGGCTTGACCTGCACCAAGGGCTTGTCCCCGACCATCGGTGGCTTGTCGGCTTGCGCGAACGCGGAGGCTGAATAGAGCACCGCGGCAACCGCCAGAATCATCCTCATCTCAGTCAACTCTCTTTGGTCCCCATAACCGGCCTTCTAGCGCTCCCGCGCGCGGTTTGCCAAGCATCTTGCGCACGCGAAACGCGCCCGTCAGGCCGCGGCAGCAGCCCGACGGGGCCGGGTCAGGACCACCAGGATCAGCGCTGCCACGACGAAACCGACCGCGACGAACCCAAGCGAATGCAGGAGTTCGCGGGCGAACAGCAGCCCGCCGATGGCGGAGCCGACCGCCTGGCCGATATAGAGGACCGAGGTATTGAGCGCGACCGTCGCCGAGGCCAGCGACGGCGCGGCGGCGACCAGCCGCACCTGCTGCATCGAATTGGTCGAGGCAAAGCCGAGGCCCCAGATCGCGACCCCGCAAGTCATGAAAGCAAGCGTGCCGGCGCCGAGCGCCCAGCCCGTGATCCCCGCGAGCAGCAGGCAGGTGAACAGCAGCGACGTCCGATAAGGCCCCCAGGTGTCGACGATGCGGGTGGCGGTGACGACGCCGAGGAAGCCGCAGACGCCGTAGAGCGCGAACACCATGCCGATCGAATCCGGGCCGGCGCCGGCGAGCTTGTTGAGCAGCGGCCCCATGAAGGTGAACACCACGAACTGCCCAGACATCTGCAGCATGGTGATCGCAAGCAGCAGCAGGATCACCCTGCTTCGGCCGACGGCGGCCCATGTCTTCAGGTCCACCGGTGCGCCTTTCAAGCCCGCCGGCAGGCGCAGCAACAACAGCAGGAAGCTGATGCAGCCGAGCACGCCGATCTCGCCATAGGCCGCGCGCCAGCCATAGCGGCTGGCAATGAAGGTGATCAGCGGCAGCCCGACGGCGGCAGCCAGCGACCAGCCGAGGAAGATGTAGGCGATCGTGCTGCCACGCCGCTCGGCCGGCACGATCAACGCCGCCGTGCCCGCGGCCTGCGGTGTGTAGAGCGCCCCGACCGCGAGCATGACGAGACGGATGACGAGGAGACTGGTGTAATCGGGCGCGAAGGCCGAGGCGAGATTGCCGAGCGCAAGCACTGCAAGCGTCGTCGTGAGCAGCGTCCGCCGTTCGATGCGGCTTGTCAGCCAGGCCGTCAGCGGCGAGCCGATGCACAGCGTCACGGCGCCGAACGTGATCAGGAGCCCGGCCGCATGAATGCTGACGTCGAGCCCCCTCGCCAATTCCGGCAGCATGCCCGCCGGGGCCAGCACCGAGCAGCCGGTGACGAGATTGCCAAGCATCAGGGCGGTGGGGGCGAAACGGCCGGCGGCGGGCGGATTTTTCATGCAGCTGCATGTAGAGCCGCCATCGACGAGTTAAAGGGCGCAAAGCCAAATAGTTGAAGCTCCGCCCCGGCTTTTGCGCGCCACTTTCTTGGAATTGCCGGATTGCGCAGGCCGAATCGCCTGATATATCGCTCGTTCCCGCTTACCTGCGCTCGTTCGCAGGAGTGAGCCTCAGGAGAAAAGCAATGACCGACCAGCCCAAATCCGAGTCCGGCTTCCAGTATAGCCTGTCCAATTTGAAGCCCGTGACCCCAGCTCCCAAAGTCACCCTCACCTTTCCCGATGGCGCCCAGCGCCAGTTCGACAAGGGCATCACCGGCCTCGACATCGCCAAGGGCATCTCGCCCTCGCTGGCCAAGCGGACGGTTGCGATGGCGCTCGACGGCGCGCTCGCCGATCTCAACGATCCGATCGAGGCCGACGCCAAGATCGAGCTGGTCAATCGCGACGATCCGCGCGCGCTGGAGCTGATCCGCCACGACTGCGCGCATGTGCTCGCCGAGGCCGTGCAGACGCTGTGGCCTGGCACCCAGGTCACCATCGGCCCCGTGATCGAGAACGGCTTCTACTACGACTTCTTCCGCAACGAGCCGTTCACGCCGGAAGATTTTGCCGCGATCGAGAAGAAGATGCGCGAGATCATCGCGCGCGACAAACCCTTCACCAAGGAAGTCTGGGATCGCGAAAAGACCAAGCAGGTGTTCCGCGACAAGGGCGAGGCCTTCAAGGTCGAGCTGGTCGACGCCATTCCCGGCACGGAGCCGATCAAGATCTACTACCAGGGCGACTGGTTCGACCTGTGCCGCGGTCCGCACATGACCTCGACCGGCAAGGTCGGCAACGCCTTCAAGCTGATGAAGGTGGCCGGTGCCTATTGGCGCGGCGACAGCAACAACCCGATGCTCACCCGCATCTACGGCACGGCCTTCGCCAAGCAGGAGGATCTCGACGCCTACCTCAAGCAGATCGAGGAAGCCGAGAAGCGCGACCATCGCAAGCTCGGGCGCGAGCTCGACCTCTTCCATTTCCAGGAGGAAGGCCCGGGCGTCGTGTTCTGGCACCCGAAGGGCTGGACCATCTTCCAGCAGCTGATCGCCTATATGCGCCGACGCCTGACCGGCGACTACAGCGAGGTCAACGCACCGCAGATCCTCGACAAGGTGCTGTGGGAGACCTCGGGCCATTGGGGCTGGTACCGCGAGAACATGTTCGCGGCGCAGTCGGCCGGCGACGAGGCCGAGGACAAGCGCTGGTTTGCGCTCAAGCCGATGAACTGCCCCGGCCACGTGCAGATCTTCAAGCACGGCCTGAAGAGCTACCGCGATCTGCCCTTGCGCCTCGCCGAGTTCGGCGTGGTGCATCGCTACGAGCCCTCGGGTGCCATGCACGGGTTGATGCGCGTGCGCGGCTTCACCCAGGACGATGCGCACATCTTCTGCACCGAGGACCAGCTCGCCGAAGAGTGTCTGAAGATCAACGATCTCATTCTGTCGACCTATGCCGATTTCGGCTTCACCGGCGATCTCACCGTGAAGCTGTCGACCCGGCCGGAGAAACGCGTCGGCACGGACGAGATGTGGGATCACGCCGAACGCGTGATGGCGACGGTGCTGCGCGAGATCCAGTCGCAGAGCAATCACATCAAGACCGAGATCAACCCGGGCGAAGGCGCGTTCTACGGGCCGAAGTTCGAATATGTGCTGCGCGACGCCATCGGCCGCGACTGGCAGTGCGGCACCACGCAGGTCGACTTCAACCTGCCGGAGCGGTTCGGTGCATTTTACATCGACCACGACGGCGGCAAGAAACCGCCTGTCATGGTCCACCGCGCGATCTGTGGCTCGATGGAGCGCTACATCGGCATCCTGATCGAGCACTATGCCGGCAACTTCCCGCTCTGGCTCTCGCCGGTGCAGGCGGTGGTCACCACCATCACCTCGGAAGGCGACGAATACGCCAAGGTGGTGCTGGAACAGGCCCGGCGCGCAGGGCTCCGGGTCGAGATCGACCTGCGCAACGAAAAGATCAACTACAAAGTCCGCGAGCACTCGTTGGCCAAGATCCCGGCACTGCTCGTGGTCGGCAAGAAGGAGGCCGAGACGCATTCGGTCTCGGTCCGCCGGCTCGGCAGCGACGGCCAGAAGGTGATGACGACCGAGGAGGCGATCGCCGCGCTGGTCGATGAGGCAACCCCGCCCGACGTCAAGCGGGCGCGCGGCGTCGCTTGATCTCTGAAATCGATCTAAATTCGCTTCCGGTTGCGGGCGTGCATGCTTATCTCGGCATGGCACGCCCGCCGACCATTTGAAGAGGATATCGCAGTGCCCGACGCCATCGAACTCCTGAAGACCCGCCGCTCGGTCAAGCCGCGCGAGATGACCGGGCCCGGCCCTTCCGCGGCCGAGCTCGAGACGATCCTCACCATCGGGGCGCGGGTGCCCGACCACGGCAAGCTGGCGCCGTGGCGCTTCATCATTTTCGAGGGCGACGCCCGCGCACGTGCCGGCGAGGTGATCGCCAAGGTGTTTGCGCGGAAAAATCCCGGCGCGCCCGCGGCCGACATCGAGACCGAGCGCAAGCGCCTGATGGATGCGCCGCTGGTGATCGGCGTCGTCAGCTTCACCAGGCCGCATCCGAAAGTGCCAGCGTTCGAGCAGGAATTGTCGGCGGGCGCCAGCGCCATGAACATCGTCACGGCCGCGACCGCGCTCGGCTACGGCGCCTGCTGGCTGACCGGCTGGTTCTCGTTCGACCGCGACGTGCTCGACGGCCTCGGCCTCAAGCCGGATGAGAAGCTCGCCGGCTTCATTCACGTGGGCAAGCCGACCAAGCCGAGCGAAGACCGTCCGCGACCGTTCCTTTCGGAAATCGTGACGCGTTTTTAGTCGATGTTGTGTTGACGCCTCCAACGTCTTGCGGCTTTGATCCCGCCGAGGGAGGAAGCCCGGATGAGACGCCGTGAATTTCTGGTCGGGGCCGCAATGCTCGCCGGCACGATGGCGCGAAGCCGGGCCGCCGACATCCCCGCCCCTTCGCCCGACGGGCTCGATCGCATCACGGCATTCTTTGACAATGAGGTTACGAGCGGCCGCCTGCCGGGCGCCGTGATCCTGGTGCAGCAGCACGGCAAGCCGGTCTATCTGAAAACCTTCGGCGTGCGCGACACCAGGACGGGCCTTGCGATGACGCCCGACACGATCTTCGCCATCCACTCGATGACCAAGCCGATCACGTGTCTTGGCGCAATGATGCTGATCGACGAGGGCAAGCTCGCCCTCACGGACCCCGTGTCGAAATACATCCCGCTGTTTGCCCGCACCAAGGTCGGCCTCGAGGTCACCGAGCCTGACGGCAAGCTGGAACTCGACCTCGTGCCGCCGGTACGTCCCGTCAACATCGAGGATCTGCTGCGGCACACTTCCGGCATCAGCTACGACTATATCGGCGGCAAATGGGTCGAGCAGGCCTACCAGGCCGCCAACATCTTCGAAGGGCAGTTCAACAACAGGGAATTCGCCGATCGCATCGCCAAGCTGCCGCTGGCGCGGCAGCCGGGAACGCTGTGGCGTTACGGCCATTCCACCGACGTACTCGGCAGCATCATCGAGATCATCTCTGGCCAGACGTTGTACCAGTTCCTCAAAGCTCGCATCTTCGATCCGCTCGGCATGAACAGCACCAAATTCGTGCTGGCGACCGAGGACGAGCTGGCGCGGATGGCGCGGCCGCTGCCGAACGATTTCATCCTGCTCGCTGGAGAGCGCGAACGTCTCGATCATCCGGAATGGCAATCCGGCGGCGGCGGCCTGCTTTCGACCATCACCGACTATCAGCGCTTCTCGCAGATGCTGCTCAATGGCGGCTCGTTCGCGGGCCGGCGCTATCTAAGCCCCGCCGCGTTCAAGGCGATGACGACCGACCATATCGGACCGGGCTCCGGCGTCGGACGCGACTATTTCTATTTCCCGGGCGATGGCTTCGGCTATGGCTACGGCCTTGCGGTACGGACCGATCCCGGCAATGCGAAACCGCCACCGCCGGGCTCGCTCGGCGAACTGAAATGGGACAGTGGCAGCGGCACCTATTTCGGCGTCGATCCCAAGCTCGACATGGTCTACCTCATGATGCAGCAGACCCAGACCGAACGCGGCCGCATCACGCCCGCATTCAAGGCGCTGGTCTACGATTGCTACCCGGAGGGGCTACGCCGCCCGTGAGGCGCGCTGGCCGAAATCGGCGAGCAGCTTTGCGATCTCTGCCGCAGGCCGCGCCGCGCTGAACAGAAAGCCCTGTACCTCGTTGCAACCCTCCGCGCGGAGCCAGTCGAGCTGGTCCTCGGTCTCGACGCCCTCCGCAGTCGTGGTTATGTTGAGGCTTCGTCCAAGTCCGGAGATCGCACGCACGATCGCGCCGCAGTCAGGCCGCTGCGCCAGATCCTTCACGAACGAGCGGTCGATCTTGATCTTGTCGAAGGGAAAGCTTCTGAGATAGCTCAGGCTGGAATAGCCGGTGCCGAAATCGTCCATGGAAATGCCGACACCGAGCTCGCGCAGCTGGTGCAGGATGGCGAGATTGGCATCGGTCTCGGCCAGGAAGATCGACTCGGTGATTTCGAGCTCGAGCCGCCGCGGCGACAGGCCCGACTGCGCCAGGGACGAGATCACGACCTGAACCAGGTTGCGGCTGCGGAATTGCGCCGGCGACAGGTTGACCGCGACCTTGACATCGGCAGGCCATTTGACGGCCTCTGCGCACGCCTCCCGCAGCACCCACTCCCCCAACTGGGTAATGAGGCCGATGTCCTCGGCGACCGGAATGAACTCCGCCGGCGAGATCATGCCCTTGTCCGGATGACGCCAGCGCAGCAGCGACTCGAAGCCGGCGATGCGGTCGGAAGCGATCGACACCAGCGGCTGGTAGTGCAGCTCGAATTCGCCGTTGGCGAACGCACGCCGTAGATCGAGCTCCATGTCGCGGCGCTTCTGCGCCTGGAGGTCCATCTCGCGCTCGAAGAAATGGTGCACGCCGCCGCCGTCGGACTTCGCCCGGTACAGCGCCATGTCGGCATTTCGCATCAGCTCTTCCGGCGTCGTGCCGTCGCCGGGCGACAGCGCAATGCCGATGCTGGCGCCGATCACCACCTCCTGACCGTCGAGATCATAGGGCACCTTCAGCGTATCGATCAGCAGGCCGGCACAGGCGCTGGCCTCGTTCGGCGAGACGTCGGCCGCGAGGATCACCGCGAACTCGTCGCCGCCGAGCCGGGCCGCCAGATTGGCGCCGCGAACCGCGGTTGTCAGGCGTTCGGCGACTTCCTTGAGCAGGCGGTCGCCCACGGGATGACCGAAGGAATCGTTCACGTTCTTGAACAGGTCGAGGTCGATGTAGAGCACGCCGACGCGCTTGTCTCCGGCCTGGTCCAGCGCCTGCTTCAGGCGCTCCTGGAAATATTCGCGGTTCGGCAGGTCGGTGAGTCCGTCATGGTGGGCCATGTGCGCGATGCGCGCCTCGGCCTTGCGCCGCTCGGTGATGTCGACCACCGCGACAAGATAGCCGTCGCGATCGTCGAAGGCGACGCGGCGGCCAAAGGTGAGCACCTCGATCTCGGTGCCGTCGGCGCGCAAGTGCCGCCAATTGCGCGAGGAATGGTAGGCGTCGCCGAGGCGTTCCAGCGCCGCAGCGTGGCTGTCCCACTCGTCCTCCGGCCATATCTCGTGCAGCTTCATGCGCAGGAAGGTCGCACGGCTATAGCCGTAGTGCTGGACCGCGGCGTCGTTGACGCTGAGAAACTCCTTGGTCTCGGCATCGAACACCCACATTGGCATTGGATTGTTGTCGAACAGGAGGCGGAACGACGCATCGCGCCGCTTCAAGACGGTGACATCGGAGATGGTCAGCGAGACCACGTCGGCGAACGCGGTAGCGCTGAGCCTGAGATAGCGCCCCTCGCTCTCGATCTCGAGCTGCTCGCAGCGGCTGCCCGAAACGGCCTTGAGCAGGAATTCCATCACCTCGGGTAAAGCCAGCAGCGTGCCGCCCTCGCCGATCCGCCGCCACAACAGGCTTGCGCCTGCAACCTTCAGCAGCTCGCCCGCGCTCTTGTTGTGGTGCACGACTTGAAGGTCGAACGGCTTGCCGGCGGCATCGCGGAGCGTCGCCAGCGAGACCACCGCGTCATCGGTCGAGGCGAAGATGGCGTCGAGGAGATTGTACTGCGCGCCGCGCTCGTTGATATAAGCCCCGACCAGCGTGGCGCCCCAGCGCGAGGCCGTCGGCAGCGCCAGCACGTCGTAGGTCCGCACCATGCCGTCGCGCACGCAATGCGCGCTGGCCCGATGCGGCCGTCCGTTGGCAAGCGCGCTGGTCGCTGCTTCCGACAGCGCGGTGGCGCAATCCGGCGACAGTTCGGCGACGGGAATGTCCCAGCGCTCCTCGCCGAGCCATTTCTGCACGTACCGTCCGCTGCGCGACAGCTCGAGCACGCCGTCGTTCTTCAGCAGCGCGATGTGGTCGGCAAGCCGTCCGAGACTGCCGAGCATGACGTCCTCGTAGCGCGGCAGCCGTTCGCCCGGCTTCAACGCCGCTCGCCATTTGCGCTGAAGCACCGGGATGTCGTCGAACATTTCGGCGGCCGGCTTTCCCGACATCTTCTTCGCGGCAGTCATTGCAGTCCCCAACGCACTTTGCCGCCGCATCCAATGCAGGCGCGCTTAACGACATGTAAAAAGCGCGCAGGCGCGGGTTCCATTCAGCGATTATGACAGTCTTAAGTCAGGTGTTGGTTAGTGCGCGTTAGAGACTATGACGGTGGTGCGAAGGCGGAAGGAGGATGGCTAGAGCGAAGCGAAACCCTCATGCTTCCCGAACGAAAGGCGATGGGTTTCGCTTCGCTCTACTATCCGATGCCTCCTAGACACACCTTCGCATCCTCGCGGCGCATTTCGCCCGAGCTTTGCTTTATCGTCTCGCCCACAACTGAAAGAAGGGCGCAGGGAAGACCGGGAGCCCGCTGGCACCCGAGGTCCACTGTGCGAAATCCTGCGTAACAAGAAGCTGCACAGCGGCATACAGGCGTAGCCAGGACATCCCGGCCTTCCCTGCGCAGTGGTCTTACGGCTTATGTCGCGCTCTCCTCGGGGAGCGATGCACTATTGCCCCCGTCGCCTTGCGGATGGCTGATGCGCTTGCCCGGTTGGGCCGCCTACATCACCGCAAGACTTGGCGCACAGACCCCGGGCGCCAGGACCACACGATTTTGCCGTACGCCGATGACACCGGTCGTATGCGCGAATGCCTTTGCTCACGGTTGCCCGCCCTGCAAAACCCTTCGCGCCGATGCAATCAGCGTCCACCGCCGCCCGGCCCGCGTTCGTGACGATCGCGATACGCCCCTCTTCCAAGGGCCGGGTTGGGGCGACAGATACGCGATTTCCGAAATTCGGTAAAGTGGAATATTTTCTGCGATGCGCCTTGACCCACGGCTCGGGTGTTTCGCCCGACGGATACCGCAAGGGAATGTGGCTTGTCGCCCGAATGGAGCGCGGCGTAGTTGGGCAATCTTCGAACAGGTGCCAAGGCCCCGGATTACGCTGCAGCGCAATCCGGGCTACGAACCCGGCCTCTAGTCCTCGCTGGACGCCGCGGAGCGATTGCGCAAGTGAGCCTGCGACAACAGGAAGAACAACGCGCGCTCGCCATGGTATTTGGCGGACGGCCGGGTGCGCTCGAAGCCATCGGCAAATATCTTGCCGGACTGGTCGCACACCTGCCATCGCCAGCCGAACCGTTTGCGCCTGGTGAGGATCACTTCGAACATGTCGACGAGCTTGGTCCCCTGCTCCCTGCCGGTCTCGCAGACGCACAAGCCTGCTCCGGCCTCCTCCGTTAGATGGATGCCCGACATATATCGCAGCGGGACGGAAAGAGAATAAAATTGATTATCGGAAATACGTATCTTCCACCGGCCGTGATGAGTCCGGAATAAGTCGACGATGCCGGTGTTTTTGCCGCTTCTGAGAAGTAGCCCGGGAGCGCGTATTCAAGACAGAATACGGGCATTGATGCCGAAGAGCCTGCGCGCACCCGCGCGCCTGGACGGCGGCGGTAACAGGAGATGGGTCAATCGTGCGCGGAATAATAAATGGCGTGCGAGCGAAGCTCGTCCAGCATCTTGCCGGCGGCATCCAGGCCTAGCGCGCGACGAGATCTAGATGAACGTCGTCGCGCTTCCGGTTGTTGTTTGCGCATGATCTTTCCGGAAAACCGCTTCGCACTTTTCCGGATCATGCTTCAGCGCGCGACGACCTCGACTTCGCCGTCGACGCCGTTCACGACGTTGAAGCCGCGCTCGTAGACCTTTCCCTCGTTCTTGGCGATAGCGCGGTATTCGCCCTCCGAGAGCACCACGCGTGGAAAGGCGCCGATCGATTCCTTGATGACGTCGCCGCCCGGCGTCAGCACCGACCAGGCGGTGTTGGCCAGCGCCTCGCCGCCCTTGTCGCTGACCAGCTTGAGCGTGATCACGGCGGCACGGTGCGTGATGGTGACGTCGGTGAGCTTGCCGGCCTGGACACGGATGTCCGAGCGCACCACCGAGTTGGCGTCGCCGTAGTTGGAGACGATGTAATAGGTGCCTTCCGGGATCAGCACGACGTCGCCGGCGGCGACGTTCGGCACCAGCGAGGCGCGCTCGCCGGATTCGAACTGGCTGCCCTTGTAGATCGCGAACGAGATCTGGTTCTGCGGAATGCGGCTGGTGCCGACCCGGCCTTCGATGCGCAGGCCGCCGGCCGGCAGCACGAACGACTCGCGGTCGGTCTCGGCCTTCAGGCTGACGGTCCGTACCGCGCTGACCAGGCCGAAGGCGACGTGCACGACGTAATTGCCGGGCGGCAGCACGATATTGGGCGAGGCGTTGCGGTCCTCGCGGATCAGCTTGAAGGTGCCGTTCTCGTCGGGACGGTCGGCAAACACGCGCCAGACCAGGCCGCTGGTGATCGGCGGTGTGTCCTTGCCGTATTTCGCGGTCAGCGACAGCACGCCCTGTCCGGGTACCGCGGCATTGAGCGGCGCGGCCGGCGGCACGGTCGTGACCGCGGGCGGCGGCATGCTGGGCGTGGTCGGCTGCATCAGGGTCGGCGGCAGGCTCGGAGGGCCGGCGCCTGGCCCGGAGGGCGGCGCCAGGCTGACGGCGCCGCCGGGATCGGGTACCGGAGCCGGCGGCACCGGTGGCGGACGATCGGAGAAAAGCTGCGCCTGCGCAGCGTTTTGGCCGGAGGTAACGAGGCCCACGACGAGCATCAGCGCCGGCAGCAGCTTGCCGCTGCGCCGCCATCCGATGATGCCGTCACCCCCGCGTGTCATACCCCTGCTTTTCACTGAAAACGCGGCAAATTCAAGCCTCTGAAACCCCAGGAAATACGGTCACGGGACGTTCTGTGGAACCGGGTTGACGGCTGCGTGATTAGCCTGGAGGCAACCGCCCCTCGCCATACTCCTGCCCCGTGCCGTTTCCAAAGCGGCATAAACCATGCTTCACGCCTGATATGGCGGAAGGCAAGTGCGGTGCCTAGTCTCATCATAAGGGCTGGCCCGGCGTAGGAGAGTTTCGGTGCTGGACAGATTGAAAGGCCGGAGCGCGAACGGCTCGAATGGCGAGAAGGTGGGCCTCGGCAGCATCCGCCGGCCGGTGATTGGCCTTGCGCTCGGCGGCGGCGCGGCGCGCGGCTTTGCTCATATCGGAATCCTGAGGACGCTGATTGCCAACGGGATCGTGCCCGATGTCGTGGTTGGCACCTCGATCGGGGCTGTGGTCGGCGGCCTCCATGCGGCCGGCCGGCTCGATACGTTCGAAGATTGGGGGCGCAGCCTGCAGGGCATGCGCAACATCCTCGGCTATCTCGACATCCGCCTCAATGGCTCCGGCCTGCTCGGTGGCGAAAAGCTGGCGAACCGGCTGGAGGAGGCAATCGGGCAGATCCTGATCGAGGACCTGCCGATCAAGTTCGCGAGCGTCGCGACCGAGGTCCGCACCGGCCACGAAATTTGGCTGACACGCGGTCGCGTGGTCGATGCGATGCGGGCGTCCTATGCCCTGCCCGGGATCTTCGCGCCCGTGCTGATCGGCGACCGCTGGCTGGTCGACGGCGCGCTGGTGAACCCGGTGCCGGTTTCCGCCGCCCGAGCGCTTGGCGCCGAAATCGTCATCGCCGCAAATCTTTCCAGCGACATCTTCACGCATTCCACGACGATCTATTCGCACGGCGCAAAGCCCGAGCCGGACGCGCCGGCGGCCGAAGAGCCCCGCACCAAGCGGCGGTTCTCGCGCCTGTTCTCGCCCGAGAAGACTGTGAAACGCGAGTTTTTCGGCGGCAACGGCCGGCCCGGCATCTCCTCGGTGATGGTGGATGCCTTCAACATCATGCAAGACCGCATCACCCGTGCGCGCCTCGCGGGCGATCCGCCAGATCTGTTGATCACCCCACGGGTCGGCCAATTCGGCTGGTTCGACTTCCACCGCTCCGAAGACCTGATCGCGCATGGCACGCGCGCCGCCGAGCGCGCGCTGGACTCGATCCAGGAGGCGATCCAGGTGCTGGCACCGGCGCCCGAAGGCACCGCGCCAAAAGCGGGCGAGCAGGCCTGATCAGGCCGTCTTGATGTAGTCGCGCAGGGCTTCCTGCTCGGACTCGTATTCCTGGACGCGACGCTTGACGACGTCGCCGATCGAAATGAGACCGACGACCTTGCCGTTCTCGACCACGGGCAGGTGGCGGAACTTGCCCGTCGTCATCGTCTCCATGAGCTCGGCGATGGTGTCGGTCTCCTTGCAAGTCACGACCTTGCGGGTCATCACCTCCGAGACCGGCACCTCGAGCACGCCGGCACCGCGCTCACCAAGCACACGGACGATGTCGCGCTCCGACAGGATGCCCTCGAGACGGCTCTGGTTCATCACCAGCACCGCGCCGATCTTCTTCTCGCCGAGCAGCTTGATCGCATCCGCCAGCTTGGCGTCGGGCTCGACGCTCATGATCTGGTGGCCCTTGGTGTTCAGAATGGAACGTACCGTCATTGTCGCCTCCCTGAATCCGAGCCGTCCGCCTTTGGCGGTCCGGACTTGTTCGCGAGTCTTCAACTAACAGTTACAGCGCCGGTTTCACGCTCGTGCGCTTTGCGAAACATCGTCGCTAAGGACGTGTCGCTTCGGAACATTCTTCGCGGGAATGATGGATGAATTCGGGCCGGGTCGCAAGCGCCGCTTCAGATACGGTCTGAAACGTCCTGTGATGACGCATCCGCAGCATCGCTTCGCACGCGCGGCACGGGATCGAACAGGGTGAACAGCAACAGGCCGGCGAAGAAGCCGCCGATATGCGCCTGCCAGGCGACGCTCGTGGTTTCGGCATCGACCCCGATCGCGCCGACGCCGAAGATGATGTTGACGCCGAACCACACGGCGAGGAAGCCGACCACCCGTCCGTCGCGCAGCGCGCGCGACAGCGGCAGCGCCGGAACCCTTGCTGCGGTCTCGGCGTCCGAACGGTTGAACGACAGGAAGCTGCCGCGGACGAACGCGAAGCGGATCGCGGCTGCCATCGCGCCCGACACCGAAGCCGAGGCGCCGATCATCGGCGCCACCGCATGCTCATGGGTGACGAGATGGGCAAGCGCGCCGGCCACCGCCGTCACCGCGAGGAACAGGAAGAATCTGACGGCACCAAAGCGCCGCGCCAGCGCGCTGCCGAACGGCAGCAGCCACAGCACGTTGAAGCCGAGATGGGTCAGGTTGGCGTGCAGCAGCGAATAGGTGACGAAGGTCCAGACCTTCGCCCCCGCGCCGCCGGGGATCTCCAGATTGAGCAGAGAGGAATCGTAGCGCTTCGGAATGAAGCCGAAGACGTCGATGGTCCAGTTCTCGAGCTCCGGCGGCAGCAGCACCCGCAGATGGATTACGGCCAGGAGGACGATATAGGCCGTCAGCGCCCCGGGCAGCGTCAGGACCGGCTCGCGCGGAACCTCCTCGTGGACGGCCGGCAGGCCCTGTTGAGGATGTTGCGACGAATCTTGCGGCGGGGAGTCCAAGGCAGCTTCGCTTTCAGGCGCGATCGGAGCGATTCACTTGCAGATAGTCGCCTTTCCCGCCCTTGCGCAAGTGCACAATGGGAAATCGTCGACGAGGGGGCGCGTTGTGCACGGCGAGGCGCGTCATCCCGGCTCTGCAGCGCATATGTTTCGTCGCCAGGGAAGTGCTGCGCTGCGTCCGCGACGGATGCCTGTGCTGAAAAAGGAAAAGGCAGGGCCCTGGGAAGCCCTGCCTGTCCGTGTCAGCCTTCCGATGCCGGAGGAATGAAGGTGTATCCCCACCCCTCCCCGGCCCGTGGCCAAACTGTTTGACGCCTCATGTACAGACCTCGCCGAGAACCTGGAGAAAAAGCGGCGAGGCTTGCGACCGCGATCACCGTAGCAGGGCCGCGCGCGCTGCAAAGCGCATAGTTAATTTAACGTTAACGGTTGTGGTCCGCGCAGTTGGACGCAAGTGACTCGTGCCGCTTGAGTATTTGGGGCGCACCTTATTGGCGCACGCGACCCAATAAGGTGGATTTGGTAGGCCCCGCCCCTTTGCGCCCATTTGTGCGGGGCCACTGTGCAAAACCCACCAGCGCGACCCGCACTGTGACTGGCGCGATCGCCCAGAACTGGCGTTACGCAAACACGCCTTGGCGCCGCCCAGCTGGTGCTGGACGCCGCGATGGCTCCCGTGACTCTGCGAATGCTAAAATTCGGCTTACGCGAATATTGGCAGAGGAGCCCCACATGCGGACCCGAGTTCATCCCACCATGCTGCGAGGGAGTGCGTTCATCGACGAGATCGCCGAGGCGCGGTCACCGTCGCCGCGAGTGCTCTTGGCAAAGTTGCAGGCGGCACAGGAGCGGTGGCGGAACAGCACCGGCAGAGAGCGCGATAGGGCCATGGCGCGGGTGCTGCGGCTGGCGAAGGCCATCGACCACCTATGACAGGGTGCGCATAGCTGCCGATTTCAAGCCCGGCAATTGCCGGGCTTTTTCTTATATGGGGCCGGTTCTAGCATTCAGACTTCCCTCTCGGCTCCTTTCCTGCCGAGCAGAGGCTCGGTCTCTGGACGCGGACTTCCGTTTCGTTTCTCTCCAAAACAGACGACGCGGGGCAAGCACAGAAGCGCCCGCGATTTCGGTATGAGCAGCGAAGGAGCAAGCATGATCGTCGAACAGATTGGGCACATGAAGCCGTTCAAAGATCTCGAGAACGGGACGTTATTCTATAGAGGCAACCTAGGCATAAAGGTTACGATCGACTCGCATTCAAGCGTGCTGGTGCTTGAGGCTGGCCCTAAAGCCGTCATGTACGACGGTAACGACCTAGCCAACAGATCAGTCCTCGTGCTGAACAAGCCAGTCTTTCAGGTAAAGAACGATCTGGCCTTATGGCATTTTGGGGTACCGAAGGGACCCGTCACCGGAATTGTGGTCGTGAGTGCAGATGGCCAGCGCCTGCGCGCTCATCACGAAAGTGGCGAGTACGACATCGACCTCGCCACGGGCATAGGGCATCGGATAAATGCTGATGAGAACGTGAGCTGGACTGCTGCGTGGCGGGTGGTCAGCAAATCTGGCTTCGAGCAAGAGACCGCGCTGCTGCAGTCCTCCGAATGGGAGCGATAGACAGTTGAGGCGTGCGGTGGCATCGATGACCGACGATGCCACCGCAGCGCCAATATTAGCGACTGCGCTGCCGGCCTGTTCATTTCGTCGCATGCAGGCTGTCGATAATAATAGCAAAAGATTCGTTGCACTCCTTACAGAGTGCGCGGAAGTGTGCGGGAAAAGACCCGTACTTTGCCAATGCTTCCTGTTCCAACTCTACACGCTCTTTTGTGTGGTGACCTGAGACCTTGCTTCGTAGGTGATGAAGACTCCGTAGTGGCGCAACAATTTCATCCGAATGATCCTGCCCGCGAAGTCGGAGTAGAGTCTCGATGATTTTGAGGCTTTGCCAGTTGCGATCGAGCTCTGCGTTTGCGCCCTCAGCCAACCTTCTTAGTTCTTTTGCGACGAAGCCTTCCACAATGAACTGGTCGAGCAACTGCAACTCATCAGCCCACTCCTTGGATGCGTTCGTGACCGGATAGTGAACTCGTCTGCTCAGTTCGTCACCGCGCTGCTTCCACCATGCCGGGGGCTTGCCGTCCAGCTCACTCACAGCATGCCTGAGGGCTTGTAAGGGATCTTCTTCAGATGCCCAGCTGCCTTGAAAATCGGATTCATACGCTCGCTTGGAGATGGGAGCCTTGGGCCGCTCGTTGTAGAGCTTCCAGTACTGCTGCTCGCTGTACGGCAAGTTCTGTAAATACCCGATATACGTGTGCACCTGACCCGCCTCATTGACATCATATGTTTTCAAGTACCAAGCGTTTCGGCACGAAATTGACCGATCCCGCAAATCATACTTCTCGGGATCGGCCTTATACTTGACCAAAACCTGCGGCTTGAAGAAGGCAGGGGATGTCTCGAATGGTTTTTCGGACGTTTGGAAATAGTTACTAAGCGCGTCCGGCGCACTCGACCATTCTATAATGCGCTTATTTTTCCAGTCGTGGATGATAAAGCTCTCGTACCGCCGATTAGACCGATCTTCCGTAGCCTTCCACTCTTCCACCATATCTTCAACGGTCAACACCGACCGAAGGATCTGCCCACCGTGCACGTAGCTGCCACCGCCTCTTGACAGCCCCGCGTAATAAAAGAGGTCATCACGCTCGAAATGCTGCTTGGCATTGTCCCAGTCACTGAAGTTACTGGGCGGAAAGCGTGTCACATCGAATTTTCGAAACAGCGCATAGTCCCCGACAGCCATAAATTCTGCTAGAGCTTTTGAGCTGATCAAGACGCATGCGCGATCGTCGAAGTTGCCGGTTCCCTCATCTTGAAACACGTGGATGACGTCCTCGATATCTCCGTCACTATTCAAGCGGCAGTAAGCGTTGCGACTTTTTACGAAATGAAGACCAAGAGCGTGTACCAGCTTCTGGCTTATCTCGACGGGCGTCGCTTGATTTTGGACGCCCGTAAATGAACGATAGAAAGTGATAGGCTCCGCGCCCCTGAGCGGATGTCGCGGCTCGAATTCAAGCGGCGGCTCTAAGCACACCCGGTGCCCCTTGCCGCCTCCCCAAATCCTTTGGATGCACCACGCTGCATCCACTTCTATCCTTGCATCGTACAATTTCTTTTTGTTCGGCTTTTTCATCCTCGCGGCGGGCGCAAAAACAGATACTATCCACAAGTGACGGAACATCGCATAGAGAATCGTCAGGTCACCGGCTTCGCGTAGCAAGGCAAGAGCGTCTTCCTCCGCGGTCTGCAACCAGCTCTGGCCGTCTGCTCCAGAAGGCATCGCGCTTAACGAACTCAATCTCTCATAGAGCTTTCGTGCTGAAATCATGCTTGCGGCTTTCGCGGCGGCTTTAAGAATCGCCCAACTCGCTAGAGTTGCACAAATTTCCATGTTTTTCAGCGGTCAAGGCGCGGCGGTAAGGAGCAACCCGCCGCGCCAGCCGTTGTCGCACTCCCGCCGGCTGGGTCAGTCGTGCGCCGAATGGGTGCCCGGTCGTCTGCATCCGGACCGGGCGCGTCGAGCGACCACGTGAAGGGCCCGACCCCTGCGGCGATGGGGAGAAGCCATCGCCGAAGCTTTTGGGAGCGACGGCGCCACCCTGCCAATGGCGCCGCCGCCCTTTGCGCGGCCGGTGCTGGCGCGCGCATTGCGATCACCGGAACGTGGAGCCGACGAAGCCGATTTGAACACCCTCGCTCGGAACGCGGTCGGCGATCCGAAGCTCGGCGCTGAACATCGAATAGGGCAACGGGCTCGCAGCGGGCACCCGGCCGGCTGCCAGCGTTTGCCGCCACGCGTCGCCGGGGGGCTTTCCCGCGAACGGGTACGTCAGTCCCCAACACGCATCGTAGGGCCAGCGCGGGCCGATGGTGTGCGGCACGTCCCCGTGAGACAGCGTGGCGGCGGCAAACATCCGGCCCTCGACCTCGTGGTCAATGCGATGATCGCGAAGTAGGTCGCTGAGGTAATCGCACCACCAGCTCGTGTGCTTGGGGTCCCTCTGCTCGACCTCGGGCAGGCGCCCAAGCCACCCGACGCTCCAAAAAGTGCGCTTGAAGGCAAGGTCGTGGTCGTCCTTGCTCAGCACATTGCGCGTGTCGAGCATGGGAAAGGCGGCGTAGGCGAGTGCCGCGAGCTGTCGCAACTCTGCGTCGCTGGGCATGACGAGCGTCGACTTCACTCCGGTCTCGGCGCCAACGAGTATGCGAACCATGTTGCCTCCTATCATGCAGTTGTCCAGGCGAACCTTTCGCCGGGATTGACGGCGATGTCCTCGCGCGAGTTGAGCGCTGGATCATAGTAGCGGCGAGGGTCGCTATTGATGTTGGGGTTCTGGCCGACGACGTAGAAGATGGGCGCGCTCGCGCTGATCGAGAGTAGCGGGAGCGGGCCGACACCCAGCTCCGAGGGAGCACTGATGGTGGACGTTGCCGGCGAGGCCATCGTCTGTGAGGAGGTCGCATTGAACGGCAGCGCCGGCCCGTGCTTGTTGAGGACATCGACGGCGTAGCCAAACGTGATGTGTACCCCCGAGAGGGCCATGACGGTTCTCCTTGGTTAGAGCGGCGCCTCGCCGCGCGCCCTGCGGCCGGCGTTGACGATCTGCAGAGCGAGACCAGTCGGCTTGATCCCGTCGTCGATCTCTCCCCGACGAAGCTTGCCGGCTCGGATGATCGCGCGTGCTGGGTTCGGACCGACAGGCTCCTGGGCGGCCGGGGATGGTTGCGACTTGCCTCTGGCAAATTCGACTAGTGAGCGCATCTTCAGCTCTCCTCTGCGCGCCGCTTCCTGCCGGCGCGAACGATTGCGTCGGCGGCCTCGCGCTCGCTGACGATCTCCTTGGCTGCCGCGACGGTCGCGTCCCAGTCGCGGGCAGCTCGGTCGTGCGTCATCCTGCCCGCGCGACCATTAGCAATGGCCAGCTTGGCCATCCGCTGGTAGTCGGGAGCCGGGCAAATGAAGTGCTGAATAGTGCGCTGAAGCTCCGCCCCAAATTCGCGGCGCATTGCGCGGCGCATTTCGCGAACCTCGGTCGAGGAGTAGATGAGCCTGAGGGTCGGTAGGCCGTGCTCGCGGCGGCAGGCGTTGAGCCGATCCTGCTCTGCCAGCGCCTGACCGGCAGCGCGGCGGGCGCTGGAATCACGAAGCTTTACTAGCTGGGGTACGGGTGCCTTTGCCATTTTGGCACCCTAGCGCACCCCAGTTGATGCACGCGCGGAGCAAAAATGCACTTGCTGCAACGGAGTCGGTTGTGGCCCGGAAAGGCGGTTGGTGCTCGCCCCAGAGAAGAGCGGAGCAGCCCCAACCAACCAAATTGGATTGTGCCGGTTGGCTGACTTGACCCAGGATTGAGGCTTGCGTCTTGCACGCAGGCGTTGCACCTTTCAAATAGTTTCCGGTGTCTTTTTGTTTGGAAGTTCTCATGCCGCTTGCTGAATTTTATGACCAGTTTCGCACGCTCAAATATGTAGTTCGCAAACAACTGATCGAGAGCCCCCGTCTAATTCAAAAGCCGAACACTGCGATTCTCGATCTTCGGCAATTTGATTGCCCGGACATCGACAACACCCTCTTCATCGAGGACGAGGTAGATATACAAATCGAGAAGGACTTCGCTTCTGGACGCAAGCCTCGCGCACGCACTGATTTCCTTATCATGCCGGCGCAAGCTGGTTGGTTGAGCCTCAGAATAGGCGGGAGGCCGCTTCCGGCTCCCGCGACTGCGGCGGCATTCGGCAATGAAAAGGGCGCTTCTCTCGTTTTTAGCCAACATGAGTTGGACGGCTCCGTGATTGCTCTATCCACCTGAATCGGAAACTAGAGTTGCCAACTTCTGCTGCTTCCTCGGACGATTTTCCCGGCCCATCGAAATCAGAGTTGATCACATTGCAGCCTTTATCGAATTGCTGATTCAGTTTCAGCGGGTGCTTGGCTTCGATCAGCACCCGACTCGTTCGGAACGTCTTCGGGTTTGGTACACGAGAGTGACCACCGGTGCGAAATTGGATGGATCCGAGCCTTTGCAATTCGGTTTTCGCCAACGTCTGACCATCTATCTGAAGCAAGTGCTTGGAAGAGGTGCACTAGTGATCGGCGGCGCCATCGTTGTCGCCATAGTTGTTGCGGTCCTTAACCACATTGGTCTCGACAACTTAGCAAACATTCTGCGAGGGAAGCCGCTTTAGGTTCAGCAGCTTCGCGATTATCTCCACTTCGGCCGCCGCGCCGCTCACGATGTTCGATGCTGCACGTCTCCTTCAATACGTGCACGGAATTCGTCCATGCTCTTCCGGTGGATGAACACCCGGCCGCCAACCTGAACGCGCCGCAGATTGCCCTTGCGGCAGTGATACTTCACCCCGTTGACGGTTAGGCCCAACTCGCCGGCCGCTCGTTTAAGGGGCACGTCATCGGCGCCCATTGCCGGGGGTGGCGGGTCGAGGTGGAGTTTGGCCCGGAGCTGTTCGTTGGACTGTTCCAGTTGGGATATGCGGGCCGACAGAACCTTGCTGATGCCTCGAAGCTCCTCGATGCGGTCTAGGAGCACGGATTGATCGGGCGCCGTCATTCGCCTTCCCCCTCCGTGCCGGCATCTGACGTTGCGGATTCCTCATCGGCAAGGCGGCTCCATTGCTGGCTAAGGCGCTGTCGCTCCCCCTGAATCACTCGGTCGTACTCCGACCGCAGCTTCAAGTCGCGCGTGAGCATGGCCGGGAGCCCGTTGAGCATTGCCGCCATTCCGCCGACCATGAGGGCGACTGTGTCGCAGTGAAACTGAAAAGTGACCAACTCTCCAGATTCCCGAGCGGTGCGCAGCTTGATCTGCTCTGCGCGAGCTTCGTCTACCTTGGTTCGCGCCGGAGTTGGCGCAACCATAGCGCCGCGCTTCTCTTCGCGTGCGTGCTTGAGGAGTCCGGCCACCACGTTTCCGATGCGATAGGTGCCGTGTCGCTCGCTCTTGAAGTAGCCGTCCGCCGCCAACTTGTTGAGCCAAGACTTCGATCGGCTAGTTATGTCAGCCAGTTCTTCGAGCGATACCTCGCTGCTCTTTGTCAACTTCATCTTCATCTTGCGGTTCTCCGCTTTGGTCATGAAATACAAATGCAACCGGGGAATTCTCGCCATCCGGAAATACTCATAAGGAGCGATGGCGCGAGCCTCGCGCGAATTTTCGGGCCCAGCAAGGACCCGCGAGGAATGCCGGGGGTTACGTTACGCACGCGCACATAAGGCAAAATTTCTATAGTAACGCGCGCGCAGGCGAGCTTTTTGCGTAACTGCGTAACCTTATGTGCGTACGCTATTGGGGCTGCTTGAGTTTTTGCGGTTACGGAACGGGTTACGCACGAGCCCAAGGTTACGCTACCCCCGTAACCCTGCGACGGTTGCGCACGAACCCGCGACCGAAAGGTTACGCCACCTGCGTAACCCGTAACCTTGGTTGCTATAGACATCAGACGTGCTCCTTGGGCAGCGCGGGGGGATCTAGCTCGGGGGTCTCTTGAACAGCGTTCGCAGGCACCCACCAGATAGAAATGAGCTTGCCTTTCACCTTCGTCTTGTTTTGCTCATTGTCGGCCAGCGGCCCTCCACCCAGCGCCTTGATCCATTCGTACGGCTGCATGCGAGTGTGCTTGAAGCCCTCCTGCTTGAGGAAATTCGTCAGCGCTGGCATCGTGAATTCGTATCGTCCGCTCTCCTCGTCCTCCCAGGGCGCGCCGCGCAGCAATGCCTCGCGTCCCTCAGAGTGCGCAGCCCTCCTTCTGTTGGTGAGAAAGCTTTCCAGCAGGTTCTTGAATTCGCCCAGCGGCGTCAGGTCGATTGGCGTCTCCTTGACCTCTGCGTTCTCCAGCTCGAAGCTATAGAGCAACGTCCAGAAAGCGTCCGTCAGAGGCGCGAACGTCGTGTGAAGTTGGGCAATGCACATATTGCGAAACCTCTTGAAGTCGCTGATGTCCCGCGCATCCGCCGTCTTTATCCACCGGTCGTAGCCCTTCAGCTTAATGTGAAAGACCGGCTCCTCCGACGCATAGACCACGATGCGCTCGACCACCGGCACGCGGGCGCCGTCCCCGATGCCGAACTGCCGCCCGATGCAGACGGGCTGATCGCAGGCGCCGCTCATCGGCTGGTCCTTGCAGCGGTAGTTGTATAGCTTCTTTTCCAGCTGCCGCTGCACCTGCAGCACTTCGTCGCGCGGCAGTGGAGGCCGCATGTACCTTTGGTTATCCGCCTCTAACTGCTCCTTCCATGCGTCAGGGAATGCACGCTTGGAGTAGATGCCAAGCTGCAGAAGCGCGTTGTTTCGGCTTCCCTCGGGAAATCCGCCGCGAGCCAGCTTCTGCAGGCAGGGCGGTCCATCTGCGAACGCCTCATTGGGATCGGCGCTTAGGTCAGCTATCTCGCGCCTTCGCTGCGCGCGCTGCGCTGCCTTGTTCTCTCGCGCGTTGTCGAGGCTCACAACCTCCGCCTTCAGCCGATTGTGCTTGGATGCGGAGGACGCAACGACGGCCGGTCTGGCGGGCCTGGTCGCAAGCGCGGCGAGCTGGGAGATAGAAACCCGCCGCTGCTCTGCGAGGCGCAGAAACTCCTCTATGGTCTGCTCGGCGCCCGTTCGCTTTAGACCGTACTGCATCTTCAGCTTGCCGCCGAAGTCCCCGCCGAAGTAGGGCATCACGATCCAGTTGCCGCTGCTGCTCTCGTCTATGTGCGCCTGCTTTGGAAAAACCTCGGCATCTGCAAGCCCAAGCGTCGCGGCCATGCACTTGAGCGCCGCCACTAGCTGCTCGGCGCTCACCGGTTCGTCGGTAAGGCAGAACAGGTGAAGTCCGCCGGATTTCGACCGGCAGGGCACCAGCGGCAGCCGCATCGACTCCACTCTGCCGACCAGCTTCAGAAGGTCGATGTCGTAGCTATCGACGTCGATGCAGCCCCACCGGCATGAGCTGTCCTCCAGTATGGGAACGACTCCGAGCGGGCGCTCGCCCGCGAGATGCTGCTCCCACCACTGCAGCGACGGTCCTTGGGCAAGCGTTCGCGCGGTGTTCTTAATCGCCCACTTGCCGTTTGGCCGCTGCTCGTCGGGCTCGCCGTGCGTGCCACTCGCCTTCGAGTAGCCCGCGAA
Source organism: Bradyrhizobium centrosematis (assembly GCF_045571495.1). Classification (NCBI taxonomy): domain Bacteria; kingdom Pseudomonadati; phylum Pseudomonadota; class Alphaproteobacteria; order Hyphomicrobiales; family Nitrobacteraceae; genus Bradyrhizobium; species Bradyrhizobium centrosematis. The sequence continues at coordinate 3,069,168 of NZ_CP120703.1, read as the reverse complement.
CAGCGCCATCATGCGCGCTGCGGGGGTGTCGCCTGCTTTCACGAGCCACCCCCGATCCTCGCCATGATGGCGTCGAGGTGCCGCGTCCACTCCGTGGCGTAGCCCATGATGTCGAGAACAAACTCGCTATTGTCGCTGTCCAACATTGTCAGAGCGAAGCCGATGGCATTGCGAAGCTGCGGTCGGCGAATTGCGCGCTCGGGGCCGGAGTCATAGCGCGCCAGCCACCCACCGCGCCGCCCTGCAGCGCGCCGCACGCAGACCACGTGATTGCGGCCGCCCTTGGTGTGGGGTAAAATTAGCGCCGTGGCCTCAATGGCCGCCCCAGATTGATCAGCAGTGTCCTTTGCCCCGCGCGCCGCTCCACCGGCGCCGGGGCTTTTGCTTTTATGGAATGACCGCATCGCTCAGGCCTCCTCCGCCTGATATTCTGCGGTGGATTTGTGCTTGCGACTTTCAAGCCATTGAATGAGATCGCCGACGCGGTAGCGAATGAGCTTCGCGCTAATCTTTCGAAAAGGCGGTCCATAGCCCTTCGATCTTCCGATCTCTAGCCAGGGCACGCTAACGCCCAGCCAGTCGGCAGTCTGCCGCGTATCAAGTAAGATGTCGGGATCGGCGCCAATTGCCATGTTGGCAATCTGCTGCGCGCGGCGGTCGAGGAGCAAAAACTTCGGCTGATGACGAGTTCGATTGTCCGCCTTGATAGGCATGCGGTTCACCGTTGCAGAAGGCGCCCAGTGCGCGCACGCACTCGACGTCCTATTGACGAGGTGAGATCGAACTCAGGCGTGGTCGCGCCATCGAACTCGGTTCGTCCCCTTCTGCAGCGGGGAATTCTCTGGGCTCGCCAAGCCTGCACCGTCGACCGGTGCGGAGGGGTCGTGGCCTCCTCCCAAGCGTCTCAGACCAAGGGGCCTCCCGCCAAACTGAGCGGATGCCGCGCTAGCGCAATAACTGCCCAGCACCAACATTAACGCTACAACACACGCGCTCGTTTTGCCTAGTGCCAGTTGCTAGGTTTTTTAGCCGTGGGGCGCCCGTAAGAATACGGTGCTGCGCGCAATTACCCACTCTGTCCGCGTCGCGCATCACCGATTGCTTCCTTCGATAATTCGGCAAGCGACGGCGCCCGAGCAAGACTCGGCTGTACTCCTTTGATGTACCTGTCGGCCAACGAGCGCCAAATCTGCCTTCGCTCGCTTGCCGAAAAGTCACCTTCTTGGATGAGAAGCTTGACCGTGTTTATCTGCTGAATGGGAGCCTCAAGCGCACCCTTTCGTCCCATCACTAGAGGAACGAACAGCAGCGGCGTAACTATCAAGATATAGCACCACGCCGCGTACTCGTTAAGTGTCGTCCAAATTGGGCTGTCCGGAAAGTACTTAGCTAAGATCGCGACTGCGATCTTTGCAATCAGTGCAAGCGATACGCCAGAAAGAAGCCTTATCGGATGTCCCGCGCCAAGGCTGCTGGTCAGAAGCCTGGCAAAAGCTGAAAGGTCATCCCCCATCATGCATCACCTGGAATCGCGCTGCCAACAGGCTCTTCTGAAAAGCCCTCGCCTCCTGCATGCGCTTCATACAATCTCCCCCCGGGCGGACGTCCGTCCTGGTGGTACCGAGCAAGGATGAAGGAGATTACTTCCTGCACCTCTTCAGAATTTGAAGGAAACAGGCCACCGCGCACGCGAATCTTAGTAAGAGCGAGGTGTGCAATAATAATTGCGGCCATGCTGGCCGACAGGATCGCTGCGGAGAACTCTTGAAGAAAAACCGCGACCAGACTCAAGACGAAAAGACCGCAGGTCGCCGCAATGGATTGCGTCCAAACTTTCGAGAAATAGTTCTCTGACACCGAATCGGACGGCGGAGGTTTTTTAATGCGCAACGTTATCCAACGGGTCGCCAGCGTCCTTGAGCGCTCTTCGAGAGACCTTGCTGCCCCTCTTGTGTCGATTCGACTTAGCAGGATTCCTCCGAGCAACACCAACATCGAAACCCCGGCAGTCATTGCAGCAGCCATAGTGCCAGTAGGAAAACCGAACTGGCTGAGATAAGCGGCGAGCCCAACTGCAGCTCCAGCGACCGCATTTGCAAGGACGGCCAAAAACAATACGCTAAAGTAAGGTCGATGGACCTTTAGAATTGGGAGACTTAGAAAAATGCCCATAAGCAATGCCGTTGCGGCAAGCTTATGGGTTTCCGAGCCCGATGAGCGGAAGAGCCCCCAAGCAAAAGCATGGATAGCTGAAGCGAGTAAGAGGATAGCGACTATGCCGCGCATATAACCACCTCCAGCAGTATCAGGTATTTCTGCAGGATGCTTGCGCCTCGGTCAACCTCCGCTTAGGAAAGATTGTCGCAACTTGGCAACGTTCCCCGAAAGCATCCGGGGCACGTTGCACAGCTCCAGCATCTTGTCACAAACCTGCTGTGCCGGCTCGCGAAGATCCTCCAGCTCAGGTGCGATGTAGTGTTCGGACGTGACATCACGGCCGAGCGAGTGATTGGCGAGCGCCTTGAGGTAGACGAGATTGACCCGCGCGGCGGCTCCGGTCTTCAGGAACGTGCGCCGGAGCGAGTGTGCGCTGACTGTAATGCCGGTTGCCTTCTTCACCTTGCGCAGCGGCAACTGAGTGTCTGAGAGCGGCCTACCTGCGCGATAGCCCGGAAACACGTACTCATCGTTGCCGGTCAGCCCCCGACGCTTGACCAGCAGCTCGTAGACAAACTGGCTCATTGGAATCTCAACCCTCTTCTTGGACTTCGTGTCGGGCGCAATCAGCGTAATCGCGCGCTGACGCAGATCGATGGCCGTCCACTTCAGGCGCGCTGTCTCGGTCTTGCGAAAGCCAGTGAACAGCAGCATGAGGAGGAAGTCGCGCTGCACCGGGCTCAGGTCCGCCTCCGCGCTCACCGCCCGATAGAACGCGGGTAGCTGGTCGGGGGCTACGCGCGTGGTGCGGGCTGCCACGTGAAACCAAGCCTTGTCCTCCTCCAGTCTGCCGACGGGGCATGGCGGCAGCGCAATGCGCTTGGCAGCCCATCGCCACAAGACTCGCAGCGTCACCATCACGCCGTTCGCGGTTGCCCTCCCCTCGTACCGCCCCTCCCTCGCGATGTCGGCAGCGATCTTCGCGTGTCGCTGCTCGACCATGTCCTTGGTGATCGAGGCCAACGGCTGGTCCATCCAGTCAGCGAGATGCGCCTCGATCTGGTCGTAGACGTGCTTGCTGCCCTTGCTCAAATTCTTCTTGGCGAGGTAGTAGCGCTCCTTCGTTTGCCGGAGCGTGAACATCGTGGCCTCTGGCCCCGGCTCGGCCTTCGCCTTCGGGTCGATGCCGCGCCGGATCTTGTCCAGCTCCTCCTCGGCGCGCTCGCGGGCCACCTCCAGTGTGACCACCTTCGAGTTGACCGGCCCGATGTTGACCCGGCGCGTCTGCTTCCGCGCACCCTTGATCTTGTTTGGTAGATCGCGCTGCGCGATGTAGTCGATGGCAGCCGTGGAGCCGGACACCTGGACCCCGAAGCCCTTGGTGACCGTATCGAGATAGAGCACCTGCTTTCCGCTCGGATGCGGCGCGCGCAGCTTGTCGACGAACGACTGGGTTAGCTTCACAACTGGCATGGCCTGCCCCCGTGGTTGGGGCGGCCCCGCCAATAAGGGGATTCTTGACGTTTGGCCGCCCAAGGATGCCTTAGCGGCCACATAATTAACGGCGCAGCGATCGGCCGACCATCAACAAAATCAATGGGTTAACTCACCCAGCCTTAGCGCTAAAACCCCGTACGGCTGCGTTTGGTAAATTTAACGTTAACAACGCAAAGACCGCCTGAACTGGAGCGAAAACGCCCGCTCGGCATGGACGCTGCAAATCCCCTCCTGCACAACAACACAAGGGATCGTGGCTGCACTGAAGCGGGACAGGTTTGTCTCATCATGTTGCGCCCCGGGTAAGCGTTCAGACATGAAACATCCGTCAAGCCGCGCGTTCTTCTCGTATTGGGACAACAAGCGCGGCACTGCACGGGCCCCTGATCGGGCCGACATCGACCCGGCTGCGGTGCGTGGCCTGCTCGGCGACATCTTCGTGCTCTCCTGCGAGCCGAAGCTCGGCTTCCCGTTCCGCGTCGCCGGCACGCGCGTCTGCGCGCTGGCCGGGCGTGACCTCAAGGACCAGAGCTTTGCGGCTCTGTTCGATGATGCGAGCCGCAGCGAGATCGAAGAGATCGCGACCGTCGTCGCTGACGAAGCGTTAGGTGCGATCGCCGGCGTCACGGCCGCGCGCGACGACGGCAGCAAGGCCTATCTCGAGCTGTTGCTGCTGCCCTTCAACGCCCGCCCGCACACGCCGGTGAGCGTGACGGGCGTGCTCGCGCCGTTCGACGACGAGTGCGGCGCACTTTCAGCCTTCACCCTCACCTCCTGGCGCTATCTGCACCAGCCGGAGAAACTGCTGCCGCGCGCGATCCGAAAATTGCAGATCGCACGCGGGCTGATGGTGTATGAGGGGCTGAGGTAGTCCCTCTCCGTGACAATTGATCGCGCTGGTGCACGCGACCGTTTTTGCGGGATCTGCGTCATTCCTGATCGTGCTGCGAACGGATAGTTTCCGCCTCGCGTGAGTGACGACGATCAGGTGACATCGCATGAGCTGGCGAATTCTGGCATTGAGCGCTCTCGGCTGCATGGCGCTGCTGGTGGCGATCGGCGGGACCTGGCTGTACCTGCTGCCTGGCTCGCCGGCCCGGGGAGCCGCGCCTGCGATATCCAAGGACGAGAGCGAGGCGACGCTTGCGGCGCTGAAGCCACCGAAGCGCAAGCGTCCGCTGATCGCCATCGTCGGCATCAACGACATGAGCGAGACGACCGACTATCTGATGCCCTACGGAATCCTCGCGCGCGCCGACATCGCCGACGTCCTCACATTGGCGACGCAGCCCGGACCCGTCGCCCTCTATCCCGCGCTCAGAGTGCAGCCGCACGCGACCATCGCCGAATTCGATGCGGCGCATCCTGATGGCGCCGATTACGTCATCGTGCCGGCGATGAGCCGCGAAGACGATGCCGTGGCCTTGCAGTGGATCAGACGCCAGGGCGGCAACGGCGCGATCGTCATCGGCGTCTGCGTCGGCGCCAAGGTCGTCGCCAACACCGGGCTGCTCGACGGCCGGCAGGCCACCACGCACTGGTACTCCGTGCGCGACCTGCAAAAGCATTCCGCGATCCGGTATGTCGCGGACCGCAGGCTGGTGGTCGACCGCGGCGTCGCGACAACGACCGGCATCACCGCTTCCATGCCGATGGCGCTGACCCTGGTCGAAGCCATCGCCGGCCGGGCCAAGGCGGAGGCGGTCGCCCGCGAGATCGGTCTTGCGCACTGGGATGCGCGCCACCGCAGCGAGGCGTTCCAGTTCACACGTCCCTTCGCGCTCACCGCGATCGCCAACACGCTCGCATTCTGGAATCGTGAGCAGCTCGGAATTGCCCTCACGCCAGGGATCGACGAGGTGTCGCTCGCGCTGGTCGCCGATGCGTGGTCGCGCACCTATCGCTCGCGTGCCCTCACCTTCGCGGCCACGGCGGAGGCGCAGACGAGCCGCGGCGGTCTTCTCATCCTGCCCGACAAGGTCGCAACCGACTGGCCGGCAAGACAGACGCCGCCGACCACGGTCGAGCTGCCGCCGGCGCGCGCATTGGACCAGACCTTGCACGCTATCGATGCGCGTTACGGGTTACGCACGGCCGACTTCGTCGCGATGCAGCTCGAATATCCGAGATAAGGACACGGCAGCGCGTCGGCCGTCGCCTGCGACAGCCGGCGCGCCGTGTCTGCGTGCGGGGCCGTTACGGCATGGCTAGATGCCAGGCGCCGTTCAGGAAGCCATCGCCGGTGACGTCGCCGGGCTTCTGATCCTTGGCGAACGTGTAGAGCGGCTTGCCCTTGTAGGCCCATTGCTTGGAGCCGTCGTCGCGGGTGATGATGGTGTAGCCGTCACCCGCGGTGTCGCTCGCTTCGGCCTTCAGCACCGGCCAGTTCGTCGCGCACGGACCGTTGCAGGCCGACTTGCCGTCCGCATCCTTGTCGAAGGTGTAGAGCGTCATGCCCTTGGCATCGGTGAGCACGTTGCCCTTGTCGGTCTTGCCGGTCTTGGTCGGCGGCGCGGCGAAGGCAGTGGGAACGATCGCGAGCGAAAGTACGAGCGTCAGCGCGAGGCGGATCGAGGACGTCATGATGTCTCCTGTCATGCAATTGGCTTGCATGGATAGGACGCCGGGCGAGACGTCCTATTCCTGAAACGGCGGCCAAGAAATTTTTCGCTGCGCGCGGTGGCGTGGTGGAATAAACTGCATGATGTGAGACGGAATGACGGATCGAGATGAGCAAGCAGCATTGGCGCCCCGCGCGCGTATCCGACGTCCGCGCGATCGTCGCGATCGCAGCGCAGATCCATCCTGACCTTCCCGAACGCCCCGAAGTGTTCATGGAGAAGATGCAGCTCTATCCTCCCGGCTGCCGCGTGCTCGTTGCGGACGATGCGGTCGCCGGTTACGGCCTCGCGCATCCCTGGACGCAGCTTCAGATCCCGCCACTCGATGGTTTCCTCGAGCGGCTGCCGGCACATGCGGACTGCCTCTACGTGCACGATGTCGCCGTGCTGCCGGACCGGCGCGGCGGTGTTCTGCGCGGCTATATCGCCGACATCGAGGAGCTGGCGCGCGCAGCCGGCATCGCGACGCTTGCTCTGGTGTCGGTCTATACCACGCGGCCGCTGTGGGAACATCTCGGCTTTCGTCCCGTCACCGCAGATGCGGAGCTGCGCGGAAAGCTCGCCTCCTACGGGCCAGGCGCGACCTATATGCTGCGCGATCTCGCCGCGACATAGCGCCTGCCCCGCCCGGCCGGCTCACGCGGGCGTGAAGCCGCCGCCTCGAACCGGGTCCGGGCAGGCCCCGTCGAAGGGGTGTGCGAGCCGTTCCGGTCTCGCCGAACCGAGGCTGGAGAAATTTCATGAAGCTCACATTGTCGAAAGTTGTTTTTGCTGCATGCGTTGCGACGAGCGCGTTCGCAGCGACCGCCGCCAACGCGGCGACACACCGAACCGATGGCTGCCAGTTCGCGTTCTTCGAAAGCTGCGGCATCGTCGCGGAGTCGTCGACCCCGGGCCGCGCACGCCGCCTCGTCGGTCGCATCGCCAACGATACCTCGCCGACCTACATGAAGCAGTCTGACCCGCGCTACAGCTCGTCGATGCGCGACGCCGGCGGCGGAGGTGGTGGCGGCGGAGGTGGTGGCGGTGGTGGCGGTGGTGGCGGCGGCCGCTGAACTCAGACCCGACCTTTCGAGTGATGCCGCCGGCACAATCCGGCGGCATCATTTCCGTCCGTGCTGAACGGTGCCAGTTCAGCCGCGATGCTTTTTCTTCTTCGGCTTCTTTCCAGGCGCGCCCTTCACGGGCCATGGTGTGACCGACGGCTCTGCGCGGCCCGGCTTGTTCTTGTGCTTCTTCTGACCGAAAGACCGAGCATCGTCGAATTTCGGCCCGCGCTCGCTGTGAGGCTTGGCACGTGGCTTGAATTCACTTTTTTCGCGCGGACGATCGTCGCGCCGGTCACGATATTCGGCCGTTTCGCGCCGAGGCGCGTGTGGCCGCTCTTCCAAAGGCTCCTGCCGCTGTGGGGCGTCCGCCATCGGCTCGATGCGGATGCTGTCTTCCTTGTCGGGACGCTTGATCTTTGCGGCAAAGGACTCCGCGACCCGCTCGGAAATCTCGAACTCGGTGGTGGTGTCCATGATCTTGATGGCGCCGATGTCGCGCTTGTCGATGCCGCCACGACGGCAGATCATCGGCAGAAGCCAGCGCGCTTCCGCATTCTTGCGTCGTCCGATCGCGGCGCGGAACCAGACGCTGCCCTCCGCCATGCCGTGCTTCGACGGTTTCCCGGATTTCGGTCGCGGCTTGCCGGGACGATCGTCGCCGGCTTCAAATCTGTCGCGTCCGCGTTCGTCTCGCGGCCGGCTGGGTCGCTCGCCGGGGTCGATGATGTCTTCCGGCGCCGGCAGCCGCGCGCGATAAAGTCGCGCCAGCGCCGCGGCGATGTCCTCGGCCGAGCGCTCCGCCAGGAGCGCCTGCGCCAATGCGAGATCGTCGGCCGTCGTTTCCTCGGTGAACAACACGTCCTTCATGCGCTCATGATCGAGCTTGCGGATCTCGTCCGCCTGCGGCGCCGTGCCCCAGGCAGCCTCGATGCCTGAGAGATTGAGCAGCAGCTCCGCGCGGCGCCGGCGGGCGGGCGGCACCAGCAGGACGCTCGTCCCCTTTCGACCCGCGCGCCCGGTGCGGCCCGAGCGGTGCTGCATCACCTCGGCGTCGTTGGGCAGGTCCGCATGAATGACGAGGTCGAGGCTCGGCAGATCGATGCCGCGGGCGGCGACGTCGGTCGCGACGCAAACGCGCGCGCGTCCGTCCCGCAGCGACTGCAGCGCCAGGGTGCGCTCGTTCTGCGTCAATTCGCCCGAGAGCGCGACGACGGAAAAGCCGCGCTCCAGCAGCGCCGCCTGTAAATGCCTGACCGCATCGCGCGTGCTGCAGAACACCAGCGCGCTCGGTGCCTCGTAGAAGCGCAGCACGTTGACGACGGCATGCTCGACGTCGGCGGGCGCGACGCGGATCGCGCAGTACTCGATGTCGGCATGACCGCCCTCGTCACCGGCGACCTCGATCCGGAATGCGTCGCGCTGATATTGCCTCGCCAGCGCGACGATGCCGCGCGGGAACGTCGCCGAGAACAGCAGGGTGCGGCGCGTCTCCGGCGTGGTCTCGAGGATGAATTCCATGTCCTCGCGAAAGCCGAGATTGAGCATCTCGTCGGCCTCGTCGAGCACCACCGCCTTCAATTCCGAGATGTCGAGGCGGCCGCGACGCAAATGGTCGCAGAGCCGGCCGGGCGTGCCGACGACGATATGGGCGCCGGCCGCCAGCTCGCGCTGCTCGCGGCGCGGATCCATACCGCCGACGCAGGAGACCACGCGCCCGCCCGCATGCCCATAGAGCCAGGCGAGTTCGCGCTGAACCTGCATCGCGAGCTCGCGCGTCGGCGCCACGATCAGGGCGAGCGGAGCGGCCGCCGGCCCGAACCGCTCGGCGTCATCGAGGAGATCTTTCGCGATCGCCAGTCCATAGGCGACGGTCTTGCCGGAGCCGGTCTGAGCCGAGACCAGAAGGTCGCGGCTGGTCGCTTCGTGGGCGAGGACGGCGAGCTGGACGGGGGTCAGCGAATCATAGTTCCGCTCGGCCAAAGCGCGGGCGAGCGGCGGGGTCAGGGCCGGAACAGACACGGGATGGGAAACCTTGGTTAATTCAGGCGCGCAAACGGCGGACCGGCGGGCCTAAAGCTGACGTGCGCGGCAAACGGCCCGGCCGCACGCTGGATTTGATCTGGGCGCTCTTTACGCCAAGAGTTCGGAAATCACCATGCCTATGATGCATGGCTTCGCCAAGAGAGCCGCGCCTTAGAGGTTGCAGCTGAGATTTTGGGCCGCGTCGGTTAACCCCGGGGATCCACTGGATCTGCTGCCCGCTCCCTCCACCGTCATTGCGAGCGGAGCGAAGCAATCCAGAATCTCTCCGCGGAGGCAGTCTGGATTGCTTCGTCGCATCTGCGCAAAATTGCTCCGCAATTTTGTCGCTGTGCTCCTCGCAATGACGTGGAGAGAGCGCTGGTGAACATCCGGCTGGGCGATGCTAGATATGCCTGGTGACCTGACAGCATAGTGTTCAGGCGAAATCACGTGGGAGCGCGCGGCGATGCGATTGGCAGTCATTTCCGATGTCCACGGCAACCTTGCTGCGTTGGAGGCCGTGCTGGCCGACATCAAGGCGCGGGGCGTCGATCGTACGGTGAACCTCGGCGATTGCGTCACCAGCCCGTTGTGGCCGAAGGAGACTTTCGAAGCTCTGCAATCGCTCTCATTGCCGACCGTGCGCGGAAACCATGACCGCTGGATCGAAGAGTTTCCGGACGACAAGCTTTCGCCGGCCGGCCTGTTTGCGCGTCGCGCATTGACTGCGGAGCAGCGTCGGGCGCTGCACAGCCTGCCTTCGCGCTTGCAGCTGGATGACGAAATTCTGGCCTGCCACGGCACGCCGGAAGACGATACGGCGTGCCTGCTGGAGGAATCACTCGACGACGGCCGCTTCGTGCCGGCACGCCGCGAGGTGTTGGCGACGCGCCTCGCGAACGAGCCGACGGTGCGCGTCGTGCTGTGTGGCCATAGCCACCGCCAGGCCGCGGTTCACGGACCTCGCGACTGCCTGGTGCTCAATCCCGGAAGCGTTGGCTGCCCCGTCTTCGCGGACATTCCGTTTGCCGCAAAGCTGGAGTACCGCTCGCCTCACGCCCGCTACGCGATACTCACGAAGAAAAAGAGGGGCTGGCAGGTCGAACTCCTGGCTCTCGAATATGATTGGGACGCCGCAGCGGCGCGTGCACTCGCCAACAACCGTCCCGAATGGGCGCAGGCCATGTTGTCCGGCTATGTCAAATAGCCCGCCACGGTGACAACTCCCGAATTCGCTGCGGTCCTGCTGGATTCACCGGTGAACGGCTACGGTCTTGTCGCGCCCGCACGCGCCCCCAAATCGTCCCTCACGAGACAGCAACGGGTGAAACATGGCTGACAGCATATCTCTCGCCGACAAGCTGGCATAGGAGCCGTATCGCAGGCTGGCAACCCTAGTCTTAGTCGGCCGGGATGAAGCGAAGTGTGCCTGCCTGTCGCGTCGGCTTACCGGTGTCATTGGTGTGATTGATACCGTCCATGACGGGCACTTCGGCGAAATCGAACGGGCTCACCCCATCGAGGCAGGCGACGTTGACGGCATAGAGGCTCTGGTCGGACCGACGCTGGTGGTGGGTGTAGATTCCGCAGCGCGAGCAGAAGAAGTGCTGTGCCGAACCGGTGTGGAAGCGGTACGTCGTCAGCACCTCCTCACCCTGCAGGAACCTGATCCCGCCCATGGCCGCCATGGCAACGACGGCGCCTCGCATGCGGCAATAGGAGCACGTGCAGCGGCGGATCGACCTGAAGCCGTCGCTGAGTGTCACCTCGAAGCGCACCGCGCCGCAATGGCACTGGCCGGCTTGAACGTTCGCATCGCTCGCCATGGTCGCTGTATTCCCTGATCAGATGATGTCCACGCCCGATCGCACCGGGCGCACTGGACTGTCTTAGCGAGGATCGCGCACGATGTAAGAAATATTCGCGCGAGCACCCTTCAGTCGCGGGAGGTCGCGAGCCTGCTGAAGCCGTTGACCAGCCTTGCTCTTGCCCGGGCAAGACTGTCCCTCACCGCGCGGCTCACGGTTCGGATAGCGCGCCAGGCTTCGGTGGCTTGCAGCCAGACCTTCGCGGCGGCGTATTTTCCGTAAGCCCAGGCAAAGGCGGGGATCCGCATCAGCTTGTCGCGCGTGAGATGAAACAGCCGTTCGACCAGCACCAGCTTGAGCAATTCGCCGACAATGAACGTCACCGCGCCGCCCACGACCTGACCGGTTGCAGCGAGGTAGGCAGCCACCGGCTTGACCGGCTCCAGAACAATGACGGGCACGGAGAACAAAGCGAGTGACGGATAAGGCGACAGGGACCTGATCCAGCCCCGCAAACGCCTGAAATCGAAATGCCGCCCGATCCAGCGCGCGATCGGGGCCGCCACGGCCATAAAGACCGCATCCACCAGGAAGTAGATCACGGCCAGAACGTATGTGACTGGTTTCAGAATGCGCTTCACGTCACCTCTCCCGCGAAGTGAAAGCCGGAACCCGGGCCTAAGTTTCACGTCCGTGTGGATCATTCGAGGCAGCCACCGGGAACTTTTGCGGCACTGCCGCGCTCAGATCTCCGCATAGACCTCCAGCAGGTTGCCGTCGGGGTCGCGAAAGAACAGCGTGCGGTGGCCGAAAGGCTGGTTCGTCGGCGGCGACACCAGCGCGACGCCCCGCCGCATGAGTTCATCGGCGCACTGATCGACCTCGGCGGCCGAGACCTTGAATGCCAGCTGCAGCGCGGCGCTTCCCGCCGGCGTCGGCGCATCGCCCGCGGTGCGGCTTGGCCGTGCCAGCGCCAGCGTGTTGCTGCCGATGCCGTATTCGATCCAGTTCGGCGACAGCTCGCGCAGCGGGGATAAGGCGAGCACGTCCTCATAGAAGCGGCGCATCGCGGTCATGTCGCGCACGAAGATGACGGTGTAGTCGATCGCGCGGATGGCGTTGAAGGGGGAGCGGGTTCGTTTCGACTGCGGCTCCATCGGCGATTTCACTCCTGATCCGCAATGCGATCGGCGACGGAGACACCGTTCGGCTGGTGAAAGACGATCTGATCGATTTCGCCGTGTTCGCCGCGAAACTCGACGGCAAAACCGTCCAACTCCATGATGCGAAACCTGCGCCCCTGCTGCGGCTCGAGACGATAGGTCGGCTGGAAGTCCGGCTTCAGCAGCAGCCGGCCGTCTGGGTCGAGGGTCACGTGGTGATTCACGCTTCCGCTCTTGAAATGCCCGGCGCAGCGCTTGCGAAACGCGGGATCCATACAATCCCCGGCCGCGCGACGCTCGAAAACGATGTCCTTCACCATCGGCTCCAGCGGCGCCGACAGGTGCACGATATTGCCGTCGCGGTCGGTCTGGAAGGTGATGGGGAGATTGTCCGGATGCAGCGCACCGACGATCTCCGGCGTCACGAATGTCTCAAAATGCCGATGCGACAGCGGCGCGCTCATACCACGCCACGACCAGTGCAATGCGCCGTCCTGCTCGCGGATTGATATCACGCCATAGGCTGGATGGGCGTAGTCGGCCGCATAGGCGGCCAGCTCGTGCGCCGGCTTCGTATCCTTGTGACGCGAATTCTCGCGTGCCGCCTTGTCTGCCGGAATATGGGCGACAAAATCGTCTCGCATCTTGCGGAAGCGCGCGAGCCAATCGACCGGCTCCCGGCCGCGCAGCCGGTCGATGATATAGTACGTCAGAATCGACGTGACCTCGCTGGGACTGCGGTTCGTCAGCACGGCCACGCCGATGCCGGCGTCCGGTACCAGCGTCATCAGCGAGCCCCAGCCAATCCAGCCGCCGCTGTGCGAGACGATGCGCTCCCCTTGATAGGTGTTGGTCTGGAAGCCAAGGGCGTAATGTCCATGGCCGAACTCGGAAAACTCCGACTTGGCGACGAACGCCAGCGGCGCGTGCAGCTGCCCGATCAGTTCCGCCGGCAACAGCCGCTCGCCAGCGAACTCGCCCTTGCCGAGATGCAGCCGCATCCAGTTGGCGAGATCAGCCACCGACGTGTTGATAGCGCCGGCGGCGGTGGTGCGGATCGGCAGCCGCAACGCCGGCAACCGCGTATTCACGTCGATCATATAGGGCCGCGCCGGCTCAGGCCCGGCTTCGAGCTCGTCCACCGAAAAACTCACGGTCATGCCGAGCCGATCCGTGAGGCGCCTGCGCAGGAAGGCTTCAAAGCTCTGCCCGCTCAGCCGCCCAATCAGGAGACCGGCAACGTTGTAACAGAGGTTGTTGTATTGCCAGGCGGCGCGAATGTCGCGACTTAGCTCGAGATGCCGCATCAGGGGCAGCATCTCGGCCGGCGAGAGATCGCCCGGCATATGAATCCAATCGTGCCTCGGCAGCCCCGACTGATGGCTGAGCAGATCACGAATGGTGATGCGCTCGGTGGCGACCGCATCAGAGAGGCGAAACTCAGGCAGATAGTCGCGGACCGGCTTGTTCCAGTCGAGCACGCCTTCATTGTGCAGCAGCGCGACGGCGGTGGCGGTGAACGATTTGGTGATCGAACAGATCACGAAATGCGTATGCGGCGTGACCGGCAGATCGGCCTCGACATCACGCTGGCCATAGGCGCGCGTGAGCGCGACCTCGCCGCCCTGCACGATGGCAAGCGCGACGCCCGGCACCTTCCAGACGTCCATCGCTTCCATGGCGAGCCGATCGACGTCGGGAATCAGAGACGCAACCGCGGAATTTGGGATGTCGGCAGATGTGTCCATTGGCACACGGGGAATTCCTGCGAGATGCGCAGTATAGATGCATCAACTTCAGATGGAAGCTGGCGCTGAACGTCTTCGCAGAGAATTGAACCGCGGATCACAAAAACCGCGACACTTATCGCAGCAGACCTCCACATAAGCGCAGCTCGTACGGCAAGGTGCCGTCCTGTGGCGCAATGGTTTCAACGCGCCGCTTGGCCTCCACGAGGAACGCCGCGCGATCGGGTGGAATGGACGGCATTGGCTGCTACTCCACCAGCTCCGGCCAGGGCACGATGGTCGACTTCACCGTCTTCATCGCCATCGCGTCCTTCACGGCCTGCGCGACGCCTTCTTCCGTGAACGGATAGATCGTCTGCATCTTCAGCCACGGATATTTGTCTCGCGTGCGATAGAGCATGTCGACGCCGAGCGGCAGGTCGTTGCCGGTGAAGCCCCAGGATCCCAGCACGTTGAGGTCCTTGGTGCAGATACGGTGCCAGGAGGTGTCGATCGAGCCGGCGTCGGTGAACTGGCCCATTTCGACATAGGTGCCGCCGTCGCGCAGCATCTCGATGCCCTCGGGGCCGGCTGAGGGATGGCCCGAGCAGTCCATCACGAGATCGGCGCCGAAGCCGCCCACGATCTCCCGCACGCGGGCAATGCGATCCTGCGCAGACGTCAGCTCTTCGATGTTCACAGTCGCCTCCGCGCCGAATTCGCGGGCGAGCTTGAGCCGCGGCTGCTCCGGCGCACCGACGCAGATCACACGCCCTGCCCCCATCTCCCTGGCGGCCGCGACCGCCAGAATGCCGATCGGACCCGAGCCCTGGATCACCACCGTATCACCCCAGGAAAAGCCGCCAGCGCGGCTGGCGCGGTTGAAGGCGCGGATGCAGGAGGTCAGCGGCTCCGACAGCGCCCCTAAGCGCAGCGACATGTCGTCGGGCAGCTTGTAGATCTTGGTGCCCGGCAGCATCTCGAGATCGACATAGACATATTCGGCCCAGCCGCCCCACAAATGCGGCGCCTTGTCGAAGCCGAGATAGCGGCCGTAATAGACAGGCGTCAGGCACTTGTTGGCCGTTTGCGGATAGTGGATGCAATAGTAGCAGCGCCCGCACGGCATCAGCGGCGGGATCATCACCTTGGAGCCGACCGTCAGCGGCTTGCTCATGAAGTCCTCGGTGAATTCGTCGCCGCATTCGACGATGACGCCGCCGAGCTCGTGACCGAGCGTGAACGGCCAGGGCAGCGGTTTCGGCCAATGTCCTTTCAGGATGTGCAAATCGGTGCCGCAGACCCCGCAGGCGCCGACCTTGATCAGGGCGGCCTTCTTGCCGACCTTCGGCCACGGCACGGTGCGGATGACGGGCTCCGAGCCCGGCCCGGCGTGGGTGCAGACGCGGATCTGTTGCATGGCTGTTTCCTCGGTGCCCGTCTGTTATGATCGATGGGTGCGGGCTGACGACAAGCGTATGTGAGATGCGCGGCCGTGCCAAGCAGGCAGTCACATTGCCAAAGAGGACCGTGCCGATGCTGCGCGACTATCGGACTGACGATGCGGAAGCTGTCGGGCGCGTCGCTCTGGCGGCCTTTGCGCAATTCGAGCAGCACTATTCCGACTGGCCGCTGTTCACGGCCAATGTCGCGAAGATGCCGCTGCTTGCCAAGGCAGGCGAAATCATCGTCGCCGAAGACGGAGGCCAGATCGTCGGTGCCGTCGCCTATGTCGGCGCGCAAGCGCCGAAGCCGACATTCTTCGATCCGGCCTGGCCGGTCATCCGCATGCTGGTGGTCGACCCCAGCGCACGCAGCAAAGGCATCGGCCGGCAATTGACGGAAGAATGCCTGCGCCGCGCCGAGCGAGACCAGTCGCCGGCCATCGCCCTGCACACGACGCCAATCATGACGGTCGCGCTGCCGATGTACCTCTGCATGGGATTCGTGAAGACTGGCGAGGCGCCGGATATTCTGGGCGTGCCGTACGCGGTTTATGTGAAGTCGCTGGTTTAGGAGCGGATGCGCGAGGTTCGAATTTCGGCAAGAAACTTGCAGCGAAGCGCGCCGTAGGGCCACACCAAATCGATGTCGGGGTTCCATGACTGATAGCACACGCGCGCTTTTCGATCGCTGGGAGCGGGTCTGGCACGAGGGACGATTTGACCTGATCCCGGACTGCGTAGGGTCGCACTACATCCGCCACGATGAGAAAGGCGACCGGACCGTTACCCGGGACGAGTATGCGGTGGAATTGCAGGCGGTGCATCGAGACAGGCCTGGAATCCGCGTCCTGGTGTACGATCATTCCTTCACGATCGACCGCGCCTGGTTCCGATTTGCATTCGTATGGCCCGATCCCACGACCGGCGCGACGCATAGTCGGGCCGGCATGCAAAGCTACCGTATCGAGGGCGGCAAGCTCGCCGAAACCTGGATCACGATGGCTGGTCTTGGTACTGCATGGGCGGACGAGCCCCAGGTCAGCTGGACCCGCCGCAAGGCATGAGAAAGACGCAAGGTCGGGACGTCGCTCGTGCGCGGTTCGCGTTTGATGCACCGGCGGAGCACGGTCCATCGCGCGACGGGTCACGGCCACCATGCAAGGCATGGCTGGTCTTCAACCACACCTAAGTGTCTTGAGCAGCGGCAGGCGAACGTGTAAGGCCCAACCAATCCTGCCCAGGTGATCGATTGAACCCCCTTCCCCCAAATCCCGTGGTCGCCTCCGGCTCGTTCGCGGCGATGAGGTCGGTGCCGTATCGTCTGCAATTCATGGCCTATGTGCTGGCGATGATGGCCGACAATATCGAGCACGTGATCAGCTATTGGGTGGTGTTCCAGAAATTCCATTCGCCGGCGCTCGCGGGCTTTGCGGTGCTGTCGCACTGGCTGCCGTTCCTCTTGTTCTCGGTCGCGGTGGGCGGGCTCGCCGACCGGTTCGATCCGCGCCGCATCATCCAGTGCGGCATGCTGCTTTTCATCGTCGCCTCCGCCGGATGGGGCTTCTTCTTCATCACCGATACGATCCAGATGTGGCACGCGATGCTGCTGCTGGTGATCCATGGCTGCGCCGGCGTGCTCTGGCAGACGCCGAACCAGCTCCTGCTCTATGACCTCGTCGGCCCCGCGGATCTGCCAAGCGCGGTGCGGCTGAATGCCATGGCGCGCTATCTCGGCATCCTGGTCGGGCCCGCCGTCGGCGGAATCATCATGCTGACGCTGGGCACCTCGCA
Organism: Bradyrhizobium centrosematis; assembly: GCF_045571495.1. Classification (NCBI taxonomy): domain Bacteria; kingdom Pseudomonadati; phylum Pseudomonadota; class Alphaproteobacteria; order Hyphomicrobiales; family Nitrobacteraceae; genus Bradyrhizobium; species Bradyrhizobium centrosematis. The sequence goes on along the minus strand of NZ_CP120703.1, from coordinate 3,051,888 downwards.
CGGCATCATCTTCAACACGCTGTTCTATCTGCCGATGCTGCTCTGGCTGTTCTGGGCGCCGGCGCGCGACAAGAGCGTGGCGGCGCGGCGCTTCGCCGTGCGCGGCCTTGCCGACATCGTGCTGACCATCCGCGCCATCGGCACCCAACCGGTGCTGACGGCGATGACATGGCTTGCCGGCCTCACCTCCTTCATGATCGGCAACGCCTACCACGCCCAGATGCCGGGCTTTGCCGGGGATCTCGGCCACGGCGATCCCGGCGTCTCCTACAGCGTGCTGCTCGCGGCCGACGCCGCCGGCGCGCTGCTCGCCGGCATTGCGCTCGAATCCTGGGGGCGCCTCAAGGGCACGCCGCGCACGGCGATCATGCTCGCGATGCTCTGGAGCGTGGCACTGCTCGGCTTTGCCGCGGTGCGGATCTATCCGGTCGCGATCGTGCTGCTGTTCTGCGCCGGCTTCTTCGAGCTGTCCTTCAACACCATGGCGCAGGCGCTGGTGCAGCTGAACGCGCCGCACGACATTCGCGGCCGCGTCGTCGGTCTTTATAATATGGCGGGCCTCGGCATGCGGGCCTTCAGCGGCATCACGGTCGGGCTGTTTGGGGCGGCGATCGGCATACACTGGTCGCTCGGCCTGTCGGCCGCGCTGCTGCTGGCGCTGCTGCTGTTGCTGCAGCGGCGGGCAGCGAGCCCGGCTTGAGCGGCCGCGCCGGGCCTTTGGGGTGTGGCTTTTCGAACGCATTGTGTCAGTCTGTGACCGCCGCACCCGATCCTAACGCGGCATTAACCCTATGCACCTTAGGGTCGTCCCGGACTCCGCCCGGGCGGGGGGTCGGGTGTTGAAAATGGCGTTGGCTAACAAAAAGTTTCTTCCGGCCGCCGAGGAGCGTCGGCGCTTCCAGCGGGTGAAGGTGCACCTGCTCGGCCGCTACATGCTGCCGGACCGCCGCGAATTCCCCTGCCAGGTGATCAACATGTCGCCGGGCGGGCTCGCGCTGCTCGCCCCCGGCATCGGCAATGTCGGCGACCGCGTGGTCGCCTATCTCGACCATATCGGCCGCGTCGAAGGCAAGATCACCCGCATCATCGACAACGGCTTCGCCATGACGATCGGTGCGACGCCCAGGAAGCGCGACAAGCTCGCGGCGCAGCTGACCTGGCTCGCCAACCGCGACATCCTCAATCTGCCGGAGGACCGCCGCCACGACCGTATCGTGCCGCGCAACCCGATCGCGGTGCTGACGCTCGAGGACGGCACCAAGATGACCTGCCGCATCATCGACCTGTCGCTGTCGGGCGCGGCCATCGCCGCGGAGAACCGGCCGCCGTTGAAATCGACGGTTCTGCTCGGCCGGGTCCAGGGCCGCGTGGTCCGAAACCTCGAAGACGGCTTCGCGCTGGAGTTCCTGCACGAGCAGCCGATCGAGACACTCGAAGAGAGCGTTACCGCGCGGTAAAGCACCAGAGCGCGAAAACACCCGTATTTCCGGCGCTGAAGGCGGCCTCCGCGATGCGGACGCCGCCTTTTCCTTGCCGCGAGATGTGCCGCGCTCAGGTTAACGCGCGCCGCTTTGCAGGTGGGAAACGGCGGTTCCGACAGCGTTTCCGCGTTAATCGAGAAACTTTGAATCAATTGCAGTTGTTTCGAATTTTATGAGAATTCGATTCAAGTATAGATCGAATTCGCCGCGGCTTTTACTTGTATTCGTCTCGACTTGACTTGACTGACTTAGCGGCAGCTCAAAAGCTCCGTGCGCAATGTGGTCCCAACAAGAAACGGGGGCCGCAATGTTTGACTTCAGGGGACAGGGGAAAGGGCTGGCGCTGGCCGCCATGCTCTTCGGGATCAGCGCGGCAGCGCAGGCCGGCGAAAGCCGTCTGCTCTACGCGAGCCTCGGTGACACCACGCGTGCACCGATCGGCTGGGTCGAATTCTGCGCGGACAATGCCGCCCAGTGCCAGGGCGCACCGACGCAGCCGCGCGACATCGTGATGTCGCAAGGCGCATGGCGCGACCTCGTCAAGGTCAATCGCTGGGTCAACGAGACCATCAAGCCTTTGACCGACCAGGAGCACTGGGGCGTGATCGAGAAATGGTCGCTGCCGACCGACGGTTACGGCGACTGTGAAGACTACGTGCTGTTGAAGCGCAAGATGCTGATCGATGCCGGATGGCCGCGCGAGGCCCTGCTCATCACCGTCGTGCGCGACAAGAAGGGCGAAGGACACGCGGTGCTGACGGTGAAGACCGACAAGGGCGAGTTCATTCTCGACAATCAGAACGAGAACGTCGTCGCCTGGACGGAGACCGGCTACCGCTTCGTCAAGCGCCAGTCGCAGAGCGATCCCAATGTCTGGGTCTCGCTGGGCGACACCAAGCCGGCGGTCTCCACCGCCAGCGCGAAGGATCAGTAGGAACGAGACAACGAGTTACGCGGCCCGGTCACATCCCCACCCCTCCCCGTCCCAGACCGGTTCGCGCGCGGCCAGGCTTCCCCCAAAGCCTGGCCGCAACTTTTTTCGGTGGCGAGCCGCCTCACTCTGCGGCTTCAAGATTGGCCGGCTTCTCGACCTCGCCTAGCGGCGACACCGCCGGGCCATTGAGCGCGGTGCCGTCGGGCGCGAACTGCGAGCCGTGACACGGACAATCCCAGCACTGCTCCAGCGCATTCCAGTGCACGACGCAGCCGAGATGGGTGCAGCTTGCGGAATGCAGATGCAAATGTCCGTGGCGGTCTCGGCACGCCGCAACCTTTTTCAGGCCGCTGCGGACGATGCGCCCTTCGCCGGGCTGCAGCCGCTCGACGGTCGCGATCTCGCTCGCCGCGAGATACTCCGCAAAATTCTTTAGCGGCGTGATGTTCTCGCTGATGAACTCACCGATATTCCTCTGAATCTTCCGGGAGGGGGCGTAGAGATCTTCCCACGGGCTCGCGCCCGTCGTGATCAGATCCGTCACCAACAGGCCGGCGACGAGCCCGTTCGTGATCCCCTGGCCGGAATCGCCGCTGACGATGAAGACATGCTCCTCGCCGGGACTGCGGCCGATGAAGCCGGCGAAATCGACCGGCTCCAGCACCTGACCGGACCATTGATGAGTGACCTCGCGCAAATCCGGCAGGCGCTCGCGTGCCCAGCGCTCGAGCGCGTCAAGGCGCTGCGCGCCATCGTTCGCTTCACCCGACTTGTGATCTTCTCCGCCGACGATCACGATGTCCTCGTCTTCAGAGAACGGCTGCAGCCGGACATAATGATAGGGATCGAGCGTATCCCAATAGAGCGCATCCTCCAGGGCGCCGGCTGCCATCCTCGCGGCGAGCGCATAGGTGCGGTAAGGTGCCTGCTTGGTGTGGATCGCCACCTCGACGTTGACGGGCGAGTTGGTTGCGACCACGACGTCGGTGGCGTGGACCTCGTGGCCTGAGGCGGTCGTCACGACCATCTCGCCATGCCGCTCGCGGATGCTCTCGACACACGTATCGGCGTAGAGCCGAGCCCCGCGGCGCTTCAGTGCGCCTGCCAGACCCGCGAGGTATTTGGTCGGGTGCAGGCGCGCCTGGCTGGCAAAGCGCAGCGAACGCACCTGACCTCTGGCATGGAACGGGGTTGGATCGACGCAATTTTCGACGGGAATCCCGAGCTTGCGACAGCAGTCCAATTCGTCGTCCAATTCGGACGCGGACGTTTCGGGTGCCTGCACCCAGTAACCATCGACGCGTTTGAAGTCGCAATCGATGTGCTCGGCCCCCTGCACGGCCTCGGCCCGATCGATCGCGGCGGCGACGCTCTGATAATAGCGGCGCGCACAATCGAGCCCGCGCACCTTCACCAAGGCGTCGTAACCATCGTCGAGTGCAGTGGCCAAATGCGCGGTGGTGCGCGCCGTCATCCCGCTGCCAATGCTGCCGCGGTCCAGCACGACGACCGAGCGTCCATGGCCGGCCAGCTCATAGGCGACCGATAGCCCAGCAATTCCAGAGCCGATAACGACGACATCCGTGCCCAGCGTTCCGGACAACGCCGGCGCGTCCGCGACCGACACATCCATCCAGAGCGATCGGGTGTACTCATCCCGTACGTTCATGACACGGCCTCCTCACCCACGAACCAAACGACCCGGCAAGATCAGGGTTCCTCTCTTGCAGTCGGCGACAAGAAATGCCGTTGAAACGGGGATCGAGTAGGAACCTTCAGCGCGCTCGCGGTTGAACCGGCATGACAGATCCATCACCCGGGATGCGCAGGGCATTGCGTCATGCCCAATTGTACGGCCACCTGCTCGTCCGACATGACAGGCTGTATTACCCAGGAGGTAACCATCCCATCTGCTCGGTCCAGCTTGCACGGGAGATGGTCAGGTCAGGATGGATGACGAAGCAGGACGGCGATTACAAGATCACCCCGGACGGGCAGCTCGCCGCGGAACGCGAACTCGGTCGCTGACATAGATCGCCGGTCGGGCCACCGCCACCCCTCCCCGTCCCAGGCCGGTTCGCGCGCGACCAGGCTTCCCCCAAAGCCTGGCCGCAACTTTTTAGGGCTATGCCGGCGCGGTCTCGGCGGCAGCCGGAGCCGCCGCTGGCCGCGCGATCAGGGCATAGGCGACCGGCACCACGAACAGCGTGAACAGCGTGCCGATCGACAGCCCCGTCGCGATCACGAGGCCCATGTTGTAGCGCGACACCGCGCCCGCACCGCTCGCGGTGATCAGCGGAACGACGCCGAGCACCATCGCCGCGGTCGTCATCAGGATCGGCCGTAGCCGGATCGCCGCGGCCTCGATGATCGCCTCCGTCCGCCCCTTCCCGGCCGCGCGCAACTCGTTGGCGACTTCGACCATCAGAATGCCGTGCTTGCTGACGAGGCCCATCAAGGTGAGCAGCCCGACCTGGGTGTAGATGTTGAGACTCGCGCCGCCGATGCCGAGGCTGATGAAGATCAGGGCGCCGGCCAGCGACATCGGCACGGACACCAGGATGACGATGGGATCGAGGAAGCTGTTGAACAGCGCGGCGAGCGCCAGGAAGATGATGATGACGGCGAAAGCGAACGTCGTGACGAAGCCGCCCGACTCCTGCTCGAGCTGCCGCGAGGCGCCGCCGAAATCCACCGTGTAGCCGGCCGGCAGTGTTTTCGCGAGATCCTTGAGCGTGGCGAGCGCGCTGCCCATCGACACCGTCGGCATCGCAACGCCGGAGATCGTCGCCGCATTGATCTGCTGGAAGTGGTTGCGCGACTGCGGAACGGTCCTGTTCTCCAGATGGGCGACGGTCGACAGCGGCACCATCGAATTGTCGCTCGCCTTGATGTAGTAGCCGAGCAGCTGGTCCGCGTTGAGCCGTTCGTTCTGGCGGGCTTGCGGAATCACCTTGTACGAGCGGCCGTCCAGGCTGAAGTAATCGAGATAGTTGCCACCCAGCATGGTCGCGAGCGAACCACCGAGGTCGCTCATCTTCAGGCCGAGGTCGCCAGCCTTGTCGCGGTCGAACGTGACCATGGTCTGCGGCTTGTCGACCTTGAGGTCGGTATCGAGGAAGATGAACTGCCCGCTCTTCAACGCCTGCTCCATGAAGTTGCGGGAGACCTCGTTGAGCTCGTCATAGGAGCCGGTCGTGCCGATCACGAACTGGATCGGGAGGCCGTTGCTGCCGGGCAGCGGCGACGGCTGGAAAGCGACCGAGCGCGTGCCCGCGATGGTATTGAGCAGATTCTGGAAGTCCGGCTGCAGCGTCTTGGTGGTGAGCACGCGCTGCTCCCAGGGCTTGAGCACCCAGCCGCTGATCACCTGGGTCGAGGTGTCGATCTGGAACACGGTGGCCGTCTCGGGGCGCTTGGCAATCAGATCGTAGAGCTGTCGTCCATAGAACTGCCGCTGCTGGAGAGTCGCCGAGGGCGCCGCGGTCGTCAACGAGAGAACGACGCCCTGATCTTCGTCCGGTGCGAGCTCGCTGGTCGAGGTCGCATACAGCCAGGGAATGCCGGCGAGCAGCAGCAGCGCAAACACCGCCACGACAGGCTTCATGGTGAACACGGCTTCCAACCGGCGGCGATAGGCGCTGGAAAGCCAGTCCAGCACGTGGTCGATCCGGCGCACCAGTCGCGCCTCCCAATGGGTCGCGTCGCGCTCGGTCCGGCGCAGGAGCCAGGCGCAGTTCATCGGCGACAACGTCAGCGCGATCACCGCCGACACCGTCACGGCACCGGCGAGCGTGAAGGCGAATTCGATGAACAGCGCACCGGTGAGGCCGCCCTGGAATCCCACGGGCACGTAGACGGCGATCAGCACCACGGTCATGGCGACGATCGGGCTCGCCAGCGCACGCGCGGACTGGATCGCCGCTTCGACCGGCGCCACGCCCTCGTCGATCAGCCGGTGCACGCTCTCCACCACGATGATGGCGTCGTCGACGACGAGACCGATCGCGAGCACCAGGGCCAGCAGGGTCAGCAGGTTGATCGAGAATCCCATCAGCAGCATCAGGCCGAAGGTGCCGATCAGCGACAGCGGAATGGCGATGACGGGGATCAGGACCGAGCGCCACGAGCCCAGGAACAGGAACACCACGACGATCACGATCACCACCGCCTCGAGCAGCGAGTGGATGACTTCGCTGATCGAGGAGTTGACGAAGTCGGTGGAGTCGTAGAGCACCTCGCTGACCAGCCCATTGGGAAGCTGCGCCCGGACGTCGGGCAGCACGGCCTTCACACCATTGACGACGTCGAGCAGATTGGCGGTCGGGGCCGTCTGGATGCCGATGTAGACCGCGGTCTTGCCGTTGAAACGCGTCTCGCTGTCGTAGTCGTCGTTGCCGAGTGTGACGTTGGCGACGTCGCGCAGGCGGATGATGGCGCCGTTGACCGTCTTGACCACGAGGTTACGGTACTGCTCCAGCGAATGGAGATTGGTCGAGGCCGCCAGGTCGACCTGCACCAGCCGGCCCTTGGTCGTGCCGAGGCCGGAGATGTAATCGTTGCCGGAGAGCGCCGTCGACACGTCGCTTGCGGTGAGGCCGTAAGCCGCCAGCTTGTCGGGATCGAGCCAGGCGCGGAGTGCGAACTTCTTGGCGCCGAGCAGCTCGGCGGTCTGCACCCCAGCGACGGCCTGCAGCCGCGGCTGAACCACGCGCGTCAGATAGTCCGTGATCTGGTTCGGTGCCAGCACCTCGCTGGCGAAACCGATATACATCGCGTCGATGGTCTGGCCGACCTTGAGGGTCAGCGTCGGCTGCTGCGTGCCGCTCGGAAACTGGTTCAGCACCGAATTGACCTTGGCATTGATCTCGGTCATCGCCTTGCCGGAATCGTAATTCAGCCGCAGGTTGACCGTGATGGTGCTGGAGCCGGTGACGCTGCTCGAGGTCATGTAGTCGATGCCGTTGGCCTGGGCGATGGCATTCTCGAGCGGCGTCGTGATGAACCCGGCGATGATGTCGGAATCCGCGCCGGCATAGGCGGTGCTCACCGTGACGATCGCGTTCTGCGTGCGCGGGTATTGCAGGATCGACAGCGTGGCCATCGAGCGCAGGCCGAGCACGAGGATCAGGACGCTGACCACGAGCGCCAGCACCGGTCGGCGGATGAAGATATCGGTGAAACGCATCTTGTCCTGAACTCGTTTGTCGCCACTCGTTGCTGCGGTATCCTCGCGCCGTCGCGAAGCCTACTGATCGACGATGTTTGGCGCGGCTTCCGCCTGCGGCACGTGTGAATTGTCGATCTTGACCGGGCTGCCGTTGCGCAGCTTCAGCTGGCCGGCGATGACCACCGTCTCCCCCGGCTTGATCCCATCATTGACCGCGACGCGGTCGCCTTTCGGGGGCCTCGTCTTGACGAACATCTGCCGTGCGGTGCCCTGCCCGTCATGGAGATCGTCGACGAGATAGACCATGTCACCGTAGGAATTGTTCACGATCGCGGTGAGCGGGAGGGTGACGACCTGCTCGGGCTTGCCGACGGCGATCTCGACCTTTGCGAACATGCCCGGCAGCAGGCGGGCTCCGCCATTGCCCAAGGTGGCGCGAACCTGGATGTTGCGGCTGCTTGAATCCACCTTGGCGTTGATTGCCGTGATCTGCCCGGTGAAGCGCTCGGCCGGAAAGGCGTCGACTGCGACCGACACGTCCTGCCCGATGCGGATCGAGGCCAGCGCCTGCTGCGGCAGGTAAAAGTCGACATAGATCGGATCGAGACTCTGCAGCGTGACGATGCTCGTGCCGGCGGAGAGATACTGGCCGAGATCGACGGCGCGGATGCCGAGGCGCCCGGAGAACGGTGCCTTCAGCGTCTTCTGCTCGAGCAGAGCCTTCTGCTGCTCGACCAAGGCCTGGGCGTTCTTCAGGTTGGCCCTGTCGCTGTCAACCGTCGCCTGGCTCACCGCGTTGAACTTGATCTGCTCCTCGTCGCGCTTGAGCACGATCGCGTAGTTCTCCGCCGTCGCCTGCAGTGAACGTAGCTTGGCGAGGTCGTCGGTCGCCACCAGCGCCAGCAGGGTCTGTCCGGCCGTGACGCTGTCACCCGAAGAGAACTCGATGCTCTGCACGATGCCGGCGACCTGGAGCGCGAGATCGGCACCGTTGACGGCGCGCAGCGAGCCGACCGCGGTCAGGCTGGACTGCCAGGGCGCGTTCGCTGCAACCGCTGTGGAGACCGTCTGCGGCGGATTGGCCAACGCCCCGATGGCCCGCCTGATCATGATCTCCTTGAAAGCCTGGAATCCATAGAGGCCGCCGAACAGGATTGCCATCCCACACAGCATGATGGTCATCCGCTTGATCATCGCAACGCGTCCTCAGTCTTCTTGTCGACACCGGCGAAATAAGCGGCATTGGCGCGCGGCAGCGCGTCCGGCGTTTCATCCACGCGATTCCACCAGCCGCCGCCGAGCGCCTGGAACAGCGCGGCGGTGTCGGTAAAGCGGGTCGCTTGCGCCTTGACGCGCGACACCCGCGCGTTGAGGTAGGATTGCTGGGCATTGATGATGTTGGCGTACGGCACGGCGCCGGTCTTGAACTGCTCGACCGCCATCGTCAGGCTGTCGGCCGTCGCCTTCTCGGCGGCGGTCTGCGCCTTCAGCGTCGCGGCGTCGTACTGGATGGCGCGCAGGGAATCCGCGACGTTCTGGAACGCGGTCACCACCGTGCTCTTGTAGAGCGCGAGATCCTGCTCGAACGCCGCCACGTCGGCTTCCTTGGTGTGGTACAGCGTTCCGCCGTCGAAGATCTTCTGGCTGACGCTGGAAGCGGCACTCCAGACGATCGTCTCGGGCGAGAACAGCCGCTCGGGACTGGTGGCACCGTAGCTGCCCGAGAGCGTGAGCTGCGGCAGCAGGTTGGCGATGCCGACACCGACGGTCGCGGTTGCCTGATGCAAGGTCGCTTCGGCCTGACGGATGTCCGGGCGCTGCCGTACCAGCGTCGAGGGCAGCGACAACGGCAGCCGCCCGGGCAGGCGCAGATCGGCCAGCCGCACATGCTCGCCGCGGTCCTGGCTCGGCAGCCGGCCGAGATAGGCCATCAACTGGTTGCGCTGTTGCGCCAGCTGCTTCTGCAGAGGAGCCAGCGTCGCCTTGGCTTGCGCCAGCGTGGCCTCTTGCGACAGCAGGTCGGATTTCGAGATCGCACCGACCTCGAACTGCCGCTGGATGCGCGCCAGCTGATCCGACTCCGCCTTGATGATCTCCTCGGTCGCAAGGATTTGATCGCGAAGCGAGGCATCCGTGATCGCGGCCGTCACCACGTTGGCGGTGAGCGCGAGATAGGTCGCTTCGAGCTTGAAGTCCTGATAGTCGGCCTGGGCTTGCAGCGCCTCGACCTGACGCCGCGTGCCACCCCAGATGTCGAGCGCGTAGGACACGCTGACCGAAGCGTTGTAGAGCGTGTAGGTCGAACCTTGCGCCGGCCACACCCCCGACTGCGACGTGCTCGTCCGATCGCGCTCCGCCGAGGCGCTTCCGGACACTTGCGGAAACAGGCTGCCTTGTTGCGCCAGCGCACTCTCCCGCGCATAGCGCAAGGCGAACTGCGCCGCCTGCACGTCGGGATGATTGCGGATGGCTTCCTCGACAAAGGCGTTGAGCTGCCGCGAGCGGAATAGCGCCCACCAGGCGCCGGGAATGTCCCGGCCTGTTTCGAAGCCTTGCGAATTGCCGCCGGTCACCGGCGCGCTCGTGGTGGCGGCCGGGCGCTGCTCGCGTGTGTAGCCGTCCACGGCCGGTCCGGCCGGCGACACGAAGTCCGGTCCGATGGCACAGGACGCCAGTACAACGCCGCAGAGCGAAACGCCGGCCCAGGCCGGGGCCCGCGCCGGCCGCCACCCTCCTGCGACGACGGGGACGTGCCTGGGCCGGCCTGAAAGAGGAGCTGTCAAAGAACTAAACCGTTTAGTTTTTGTCCGGAAGGCTGTATGTTGCAGGTTGGAACCAAAAGTCAAGCCGTGGGGTTACGGGCCAATGACGACGACAGTGCATAAGGCGCAGATGCGAGAGACCAAAGAGCTGGCCGATACGAGTCAGAAGCCGCGCGCCAGGGCCAAGCACAGCCGGATTCTCGACAGCGCTCGCGTTCTTTTTCTCGATCAAGGCTTCGATGCCACCAGCATGGACGCGATCGCGCGCGAGGCCGGGGTCTCGAAGGCTACGCTCTACGTTCATTTCGACGACAAGGACGATCTGCTGCTGGCGCTCGTGAATGAGGAGTGCAAGCGCTTCGGGCCGAAGACGCTATGGCGCGATCACGGTGGCAAGATCGATCTCAGGGCAGAACTCCACGCCATTGGCACGACGTTCCTCGACGCCTTTCTCGACCAGCGCGGGCTCGCCGTGCACAGACTCGTGATGTCCTGCGCCTCGCGCTATCCGCGCGTGGCGGAAGTATTCATGAAGTCCGGACCGGACCGCTGCGACTCCGAAGTCGCCGCCTTCCTGCGTGCAGCGCAGGCGCAGGGCCTTGTCGACGTTTCCGATGTCGCCATGGCAGCGACGCAGTTTCTCAGTCTGATTCAGGGCAAGGAGATCCTGAAATGGACCCTCTCGATGAAGACGCCGAGCCCGGCCCACCATCGCGCCCTGATCGAGAATGGCATCAAGGTGTTTCTCGCGGCCTATGAACGACGTCCCGCGGCTGCGAAGCGGACGCGGCGAAACTCGGCAAAGGCATCGGCGCGCCGCTAAGGAGCGATGCGACTGGATGAACGTGATCGCGCTCTGGGTTGTCGTTCAAGCATGATCTCTAGGAAGCCACGGCGGATCACACTTTAGTATCCGGACCGCTCAGGCGCCCAGCACGTCGGCGAGCCGCAGCTCGTCCGCGGCCGGATCTTTCAAGAACAGCTCGGCCTCGATCTCGGTCAGATGCGACAGCATCTGTGCGCGCGCGGCCTCTCTGTCGCGCTTGCGGATCGCGGCAACGATGCCGGCGTGGTGATCGGTGCCGCAGGCCGGCGTGTCGTGGCGGCGGTAGAGCAGGATGATCAGCGAGGAGCGCGCGATCAGCTCCTTCAGAAATCCGAGATAGATGCTGTGGCCGCTCATCTCGGCGACGAGCTTGTGAAACTCGCCGGAGAGACGGACCGAGGCGCGGGCGTCACCGCGCAGCTCGGCCTCGCGCTCTTCCGTGAGATGGTGCTGCAGACGATCGATCCAATCAGGCGACACCGCATCGATGGCATGATCGACGATGGTGGGCTCGATCAGGCGCCGCGCCTCGAACACTTCGCGGGCGTCGGCCGGCGTCGGCCGCGCGACGAAGGCGCCGCGATTCTTCTCGATGTTGACGATGCCCTCATGCGCGAGCTGCTGCAGCGCGGTGCGCACCAGCGTACGGCTCGCGCCGTAGATCTCGCCGATCTCGTCCTCGCCGAGCTTGGTGCCCGGCAGCAGGCGATGCTCGAGGATCGCTGAGGTCACACCCTCCCGGATGCGGCTGACGCGATCGCTCGCATCTGGCGCGTCGGATTTGGGGCGAGACTTGGCAGCCATTAGGTCGAGGCGTGGTTCGAGGACTCGATCGGCGACGTTCGCCCCGAATGTTAGTCGACGTGCTGTATCCAATCACAGGCGAAACTTTATACAATCTTCGCCCGTTTTGTGTGCAGACGGCTGCGCGGAAAACAGGCGGGACGAAGGCGCCGGATTCGATCTAACGATCTGACTCCGCTGCACAGTTTTAGAATTCGGCCGGCAAGGAGGCGGTTGGCACGGAGCTTGCGGAGAGAACGGCAGCCCCGCCCCTCTTGGATACGCCATGGCCACTCCCGCCGCCCTTGAACTGGTCGCCGTCACCAAGCGCTATGACACGACGCTGGCGGTCGACGCCGTCAATCTGAAGATCCCGGCCGGCACCTATTGCTGCCTGCTCGGCCCCTCCGGCTGCGGCAAGACCTCGACCTTGCGGATGATCGCCGGCCACGAGGCGGTCAGCGAGGGCGACATCATCCTCGGCGCACAGAACGTCACCGACCTGCCGCCCGCCGACCGCGGCACGGCGATGATGTTCCAGTCCTACGCGCTGTTTCCGCATCTCTCCGTGCTCGACAACGTCGCCTTCGCGCTGAAGATGCGCGGCATCGACAAGCCGACGCGCCACAAGCGCGCCGGCGAGTTGCTCGAACTGATGGCGATGAGCCAATATGCGGGCCGGCTGCCGGCGCAGCTCTCCGGCGGCCAGCAGCAGCGCGTCGCGCTCGCCCGTGCGCTGATCACCGAGCCGCAGATCCTCTTGCTCGACGAGCCGCTGTCGGCGCTCGATCCGTTCCTGCGGGTCAAGATGCGCGGCGAGCTGAAGCGGCTGCAGCGCGAGCTCGGCATCAGCTTCATCCAGGTCACCCACGGCCAGGAAGAGGCGATGGCGCTCGCCGACCACATCGTCGTGATGAACCACGGCAAGATCGAGCAGCAGGGCACGGCGCGCGAGATCTTCCACCATCCCCGCACCGAATTCGTGGCCCGCTTCATCGGCGGCCACAACGTCCTCAGCGACGCCGGCAAACTCATCGCCGTACGCGCCGATCAGCTCGGCATCGTGCCGTTTGCTGACGGCGCGTTCGGCGCGCCGGCGCTGCTGACCCAGACCGAGTACCAGGGCTCCTACATCGCCGTCTCGCTCACGCTCGACGACGGCACCGCCCTGTTCTCCCACGTTCCCGAAGCCACGTTCGACGTGCACCCGTTCCGTCCGGGCGATCGCGTGCTGGCCACCTGGGATCCCGCCAAGGCGCAACGCCTGCAATAGCGCCCGTCACGACAGAAATGCGCAACACAGAGGAGTGAGCGAAATGACCGAGACGACCAGGACAAAAGGCGTCAGCCGCCGCACGCTATTGAAGGGCACCGCGGGTCTCGCCGGGCTTGCCGCCGGCTCCGGCGCCATCACCGGCTTTCCCTACGTGAAGTCTGCAGATGCCAAGGTGCTGCGCTATCTCGGCACTGCCGTGAACGAGGGCGACGACATCTCCAAGCAGTGCCTGAAAGACACCGGCATCAAGATCGAATACATCACCGCGACCACCGACGACGTCACCAAGCGCGTGATGACCCAGCCGAACTCCTTCGACGTGCTCGACACCGAGTATTTCTCGCTGAAGAAGCTGGTGCCGTCGGGCAACATCCTTGCGCTCGATGCCAAGAAGATCAAGGAATTCGACAACATCACGCCCGTCTTCACCAAGGGCGAGACGCCCGGCGGCAAGAAGATCGGCGGCCAGGGCACCGCGCCCTGGAAGGTGCTCTATCTCGAGGGCAAGGACTCCAAGAAGTTCGCGACCTCGGCGACCGAATTCGTCACGCTGATCCCGACCGTCTACAACGCCGACACGCTCGGCATCCGTCCCGACCTGATCAAGCGGCCGATCAGCTCCTGGGCCGAGCTGCTCAACCCCGAATTCAAGGGCAAAGCCTCGATCCTCAACATCCCCTCGATCGGCATCATGGACGCCGCGATGGTCGTGGAAGCCACCGGCAAGTACAAATACGCCGACAAGGGCAACATGACCAAGGAAGAGATCGATCTCACCATGAAGGTGATGACCGAAGCCAAGAAGGCCGGCCAGTTCCGCGCCTTCTGGAAGGACTTCAACGAGAGCGTCAACCTGATGGCCTCGGGCGAGACCGTGATCCAGTCGATGTGGTCGCCCGCGGTGACCAAGGTTCGCTCGATGGGCATCCCCTGCACCTTCCAGCCGCTCAAGGAAGGCTATCGCTCCTGGGCCTCGGGCTTCTGCGTCTCCAAGGGCGTGTCGGGTGCCAAGCTCGAATGGGCCTATGAGTTCGTGAACTGGTTCTTGTCCGGCTATGCCGGTGCCTATCTCAACCGCCAGGGCTACTACTCCGCCGTGCTCTCCACCGCCAAGGCGCATATGGAGCCATACGAGTGGGCGTATTGGATGGAGGGCAAGCCGGCCGAGAAGGACATCAAGGCGCCCGACGGCTCGCTGCTGGAGAAGGCCGGCGCGGTGCGTGACGGCGGCTCGTACGAGGACCGCATGGGCGCCGTCGCGTGCTGGAACGCGGTGATGGACGAGAACGATTACATGGTCCGCAAGTGGAATGAGTTCATCGCGGCGTAACGGACATGTCGGAAGAGGTCCTGCAACAGGCATCCCCGGGCTTGATCCCGGGGTCGGGCACGGTGCGCGCGGCAAAGCCGACGCGCCTGTCACCATCCTTCATATCCTGGCTTCAGGCCGGGCCGATGATGCTGGTGTTTCTCGCCTTCTTCCTCATTCCGCTCGTCTTCGTCGTCATCGTCTCGTTCTGGGACTACAACGAATATCAGCTGCTGCCGGCCCTCTCCGGCCGCGGCTACACCGACACGTTCGAAGGCTGCATCGCGCAGCTTCCTGATCTCTGCACCATCGCCAAGACTTACCTGAAGACACTGAAGCTGTGCTTCCTGGTCTGGGCGATCACCCTCTTCATCGGCTTCTGGGTCGCCTATTTCCTCGCCTTCCACGTCAAGTCCAAGACCTGGCAGATGGGATTGTCGCTGCTCTGCACGATTCCGTTCTGGACCTCCAACGTGATCCGCATGATCGCCTGGATTCCGCTGCTCGGGCGCAATGGCCTCGTGAACTCCGGTCTCACCAAAGCGGGGCTGATCAATCACCCGATCGAGTGGCTGCTGTTCTCCGAATTCTCGGTGGTGCTGGCGCTGGTGCACCTCTTCACCTTCTTCATGGTGGTGCCGATCTTCAATTCGATGGTGCGCATCGACAAATCGCTGATCGAGGCCGCCTATGATGCCGGCGCGACCGGCTTCCAGACGCTGGTCAACGTCATCATACCGCTCGCCAAACCCGGCATCGTGATCGGCTCGATCTTCGTCATCACCATCGTGATGGGCGATTTCATTACCATCGGCGTGATGGGCGGCCAGCAGATCGCCGCCGCCGGCAAGATCATCGAGACGCGCGTCAATGCGCTGCAGTTCCCGGCCGCGGCAGCGAACGCGGTGATCCTGCTCGCCATCACCTTCCTGATCATCACCATGATGTCGCGCATCGTCGACATCAAGAAGGAGCTCTGAGCATGAAGGAAGGACGCCCGCGCTCGTTCTACGTGCTCGCGATCTTCTTCGCGGCCTATGTGCTGTTTCTCTACGGGCCGATGATCGCGATCTACGTGCTGTCGTTCCAGGGGCCGCAGGGCGGCCTCACCTTCCCGATGAACGGCGTATCGACCTTCTGGATCGCAAAGCTGTTCCAGGGCACCGGCATCGTCGATCTCGGCGCCGCCTTCCGCCGCTCGCTGCTGCTCGGAATCATCGTGATGATCGTCACCGTCGTGCTGTCGGTCGCCGCTGGCATGGCCTTCCGCCGAAAATTCAAGGCGCAGAGCATCCTGTTCTACTCGGCGATCGCCAGCCTGATCGTGCCCTCGATCATCACCTCGCTCGGCATCTCGCTCGAGTTCCGCATTATCGACGACCTGATCAAGGCGCATTGGAACGAGAATTTCGAGACCTCGATGGGCCTGCTGACGTCGGGCCTGGGGGCGCATCTGACCTGGACGCTGCCGTTCGGCCTGCTCATCATGTTCGCGATCTTCAATCGCTTCGACCCGCGCCTCGAGGAGGCCGCGCGCGATCTCGGCGCCACACCGTGGCAGACGTTCCGCCATGTCGTGCTGCCGATCATCCTGCCCTCCGTAATCGGCATCGGCCTGTTCGGCTTCACGCTGTCCTGGGACGAGCTTGCCCGTTCCAGTCAGGCGATCGGGGCGGTGAATACGTTGCCGCTCGAGCTGCAGGGCCTTACCACCACGGTGACGAACCCCGACATCTATGCGCTCGGCACCGTGATCTCGGCGGTCTCGTTCACGGTGATCACCCTTGCGCTCGGCACCATCCACATGCTCAACAAGCGGCAGGCGGCCAAGGGCTCGGACGCCGGCCAAGGACTCGTCTAATAGAGCGCTTCTCTGAGAAAGGACTTTGTCTGGATCGATGCGGCTGCACGTCGTCAATCCCAACACCACCGCATCCATGACGGTGAAGATCGCCGCCGCGGCACGCAGCGTCGCCCTGCCCGGCACGGTGATCGATGCGCGGCAGCCGACGATGGGCCCGGTCTCGATCGAGGGATTTTACGACGAAGCCTTCGCCGTGCCCGGCATGCTCGGCTGCATCCGCGAGGCCGATCGCGACGGCGCGGAGGCGCATATCATCGCCTGCTTCGACGACACCGGCTTGGATGCCGCCCGTGCGGTGGCGAAAGTGCCGGTGATCGGCATTGGCGAAGCCGGCTTCCACATGGCGAGCCTGATCGCGGCGCGCTTTGCCGCGGTGACGACACTCGGTGTCTCCATCGTGCCGATCGAACACAATCTGAAGAAGTACGGCCTCGCCGAGCGCTGCGTCCGCGTCCGCGCTGCCGAGGTGCCGGTGCTGGCACTGGAAGAGCGCAACACGGATGCGCTCGCGAAGATCTCGGCGGAGATCACCGCCGCCATCCGTGAGGACCGCACGGAGGCGATCGTGCTCGGCTGTGCCGGCATGGCCGACCTCGCAAGCGAGCTCGCCGCCGCGCACGGCCTGCCCGTGATCGACGGCGTCGCGGCAGCGGTGACGCTGGCGGAATCACTGGTGCGGCTGGGACTGAAGACCTCGCGTCTCGGCCCCTACGCGGCGCCGCGGCCGAAGACCTATTCCGGACCATTTTCGGTGTTTCAGCCCTGATTCCCGAGCCAGGGGCCGAGCCTCGGAGGCTCCAAGGCCCGCTAAGTACTGGTTTTTTTAGCCCCAGCCTCTTTTTGGTCCCATTCCTTGCCGAAACGTAGCGTTTTCGGGACGCCCCGGCCGCCTCTGGGCTGCCGGTCTTCGCCACTCACCAAGTTTCAATTTGGGTTTTGTGACCGATGATCGATCTCGCCCAGGACACACCTTCCATCCCCCGCCTTCGTCTCGGCGCCCAGCCCATCGCGCTGACCGCCGCAGCGCTCCTGCTCCTGATCGCGGGGGTCACCTCGATCGCGATCTGGCGTGCCTATACGGGTGCCGCACCTGAGACCGACCGGGTGGTGGCCTCGCGGCAGCTCCAGGCACGGACCGCCCAAGCCTCCGAGCAGCTCGTCGAGAAGACCAAGGGCCTGGAGGCGACCCAACAGGAGTCGATCGACCAGCTTCAGGTGGTGCAGGATCAGCTCCAGACCATGAAGCGGCTGATGGCAGCCCAGCAGGCCGATACCAAGCGCCTGTCCGAGCAGGTCGCGACGCTGAGCGAGTCCATCGACGGCCTGCGGCAGTCATTTGCCAGCGCACGGGCAACCGAGGTCGAAACACCCACAGTTACCCGCAGGAAACCGGCGCGGCATCGCGTCCACGCCAGCGCGCGCAAGGGCTCGCGCGGCTGAGCCGCTCACGAAACCGCGACTAATTTTTTCGACTTGTGAACTGGATCACATTCGCCCGTATGATTCCGAGCGATGCTGGCGATTACCGGATGGCGTGAGCCGATTTCAATGTCCGGGGCTGGCAAGGTCGTTGACGGTATACTGCGTCAACGGCCTTGTTTTTTGCCCGGTAAGTCCGGCGTGAAGGACGCTATTCGCAGACGTCCACGCGGCGGATACGCCAGCCTGCCGGCGTCATGACGCGCTTGCGCGCCACGTAGCAGCCGCCATAGCCATCATTGTCGTCGTAGCCGGTACCATAATAGTAGGGATCCCCATAATAGGGGTACCCATAGCCGTAGCCGTAGCCGTAGCCGTAATAGCCGCCGTACAAACCGGCGCCGGCGATGCCCGCCCCGATCGCGACGCCGGGCCAGAAGCCGCCGCCATGCCAATGGCCGCCATGGTGGCCCCAGCCGCCACCGCCGTGACCCCAGCCGCCGTGTCCCCAACCGCCATGCCCGAAGCCCCGCGCCTGTGCCACCTGCGGCACCGACAGCCCGACCACCGCGACGGCCAGCGCCGCCATCATCATCCTGCGTAACATCACTCGATCCTCTGCGCGGACACGCTCCACGCTTCAAAGTGGGATCAAGCTATCGCCACTTGGGCATTCCGGACAGCCACACTGCCTCACTTCCGCGCGAGCCTTCAACAGCCGCGGCAGATGCTCTTGAGCTTCTTGTCGAGCATACGATTCTCGGCGGCGACGGCCGCATCCGTCCCGCCGCCCGTGGCGGCGGCGCCTCCTCCGCCCGCCCCGGATGATTGAGCCGTGCCCAGGCTGTTGGTGCCGGGCGGCGGGGCCGGCGAATTGGCGACACCTCCAGCCGATCCCGCAGCGCCGCCGGCCGAACCGGCAGACCCGCCGGTCGCCTGCGCGAGGGCGACGGCCGGCAACGCCGCCGCGAGCACGAAGATCGGGATCATGGTCTTGAGTGAGCCGGTTGCACGCAATGCAGCCATCGGAAGTTCTCCTTTACCGGTCAACCGCCGCTGCGAAGTCCAGTTCCGGAACAAATGCCGGTCACGTCGGCTTGAAAGCCGAGGAGGCACATCACGATGACCGATCGGGATCCCTTTGCGGAGGGCGAACGCGCCGCGCGCGACAGCATTCCAAGGGAGGCCAATCCCTACGTCGACGGCAGCGATGAGCATGCGCTGTGGTCCGCCGGCCACGAGAAGGTCGCCGGCGCCATCGAAGCGAGCGAATCCGAAGGGCGCTGACGCGCCGCTCGGGTGGCGCAGGCCGGCGGTTATGCCGCCGCCACCATATTCTCGGTCCGGTCCTCGACCATGGTCACGAACATGTGGGACTCTTCGCCGGCGCCGCCGATCTGAACCCGGCGTGCGGAAATCACGCGGCGCCCGCGCGCCGGATTGTCGATGGTGTCGATGATCGGCTCGAGCTGCTGCTTTTGCGCGAGCAGCTGCTGGTCGCGCCGCTCGATGAGTTCGGCCGCCTCCGCCGAGAACAATTCCCGCGCGGTCTTGCCGATGAGTTCGCTGCGCGTCATGCCGATCATCTTCTCGGCGGCCTTGTTGACGAAGACGTAGCGCAAATTGCGCGCATCCTTGGCGATGATGCCCTCGGCGACGTTCTCGACGATGGTGGCAAGGAAGCGCTCCATCCGTTCGAGAAGGCGCTCGCGCTGACGCTGTTCGGTCACGTCCTCCTGCACCGAAACCCAGCCGCCGCCGTCCATCGGACGCTCGTAGATCTTGATGGTGCGGCCGTCGTTCAAGGCGATTTCGTACGCCGTCGGCTCGCGCCTGGCGATGCGGCCGAGAACCGCTGCGACATATTTCGCGACATCGCCATCGAACAGCCCGCTCTTGACCCGGTGCTGGAGGATTTCCTCGAGCGTCGATCCGGCCTGAATCGTGTCGGGCAGATTGTAGATCTTCCGGTAGTTCGCATTCATCGCCACCACATTGGCCTTGCTGTCGAGCATGATCAGGCCATGCGGCATGCTGTTGATCGCCGCCGAAAGTTGCCACTTCTTGGCCTGGTACTTGTCGTTGAACTGGTCGCGCTCGGTCATCGCCGCGTCGCGCGCCTGCGCGGTGCCGAGCTCGAGCTCCTCGAGCTCGAAGATGCGTGCCACCGCGTCGCGGAAGTTCTGCACGGCGCGCGCAAGACGCCCGATCTCGTCGTGGCGGCCGAGATGCGGCACCTCGCTCTTGACGTCGCCTTGCGCGATCCGGTCGGTCGCGAGCGTGATTTCGGACAGCGCGCCGACGACCAAGCTGCGCATGACGACGACGTTGAGCGCCGCCAGCATCAGGGCGGCAAGTCCGAGCGCGAACAGATAGGCAGCCGCATAGTGGTTCTCGTTGGCGAGCTCGTCTGCTTCGCTGGCGCGTTGCCTGTAGATCCGCTCGAGCGCCTCGATATCGCTGTTGAGCTCACTGCGCACGGTCCGGTTGGCTTCGTTGGCGCCCCATTCGCGCGCCGCCGCCGGGCTGATCTCCACTCCGCGCCGCACCAGCTCCTGGCGGAAGTCGCTGAACTGCATGATGCGCTGGCGGAAGCTCGCGAACAGTTCGGCGTCGTCGTCGCCGACGTTTTTCTGCATGCTCTTCACGGCCTCGGCGAGCTCGTGGTTGCGCCGTACCAGCCCGTCCGCAAACTGCTTCGCCGCGCTGCGATCGGCCGACATGTAGATACCGCGTGATTCCATCACGATGGCGTAGATCAGCGCATTGATGTGCCCAACGCCGATCGCCGCCTCCGCGGACGAGGCATGCATGTGACGATAGGTCGTCTGCAGCCGCACCGACTGGACCGACATCACCATGAGGAAGGTGGTGACGATCCCAAGGAAGGCGGCAATGCTGTACACCTTCTCGGCAACGGTGAGCGTGTCGGTGCCGCGCGCGAACCTGACAAACTTCTTCAATAATTTGGTTCCGGCACCGAAGCCGGAATCCAGCGCTCTCGCATCCATGGCGCCGCTCCTCCCGGTTGAAAACGCTCAAGGATAAGCGTGAGCGCGCTAGCGGAGGATTAAAGTACCAGCCTGTATTCTTACGGTGCGGAACCGTGGCTCAGACACCTTGGGCCGGCCGGCGGGCTTCTCAACCGATCCGCCTCAAGCCCTTCTTGAAACGCGGACCGTTGGCCACGTAGAACCTCGCCGCGCTTCCCATCTTCTGCACCTGGGCGTCGTCGAGCGTGCGGATCACGCGCGCCGGAGAGCCGATGATCAGGGAACGCTCGGGAAACTCCTTGCCCTCGGTGATGACGGAACCGGCGCCGACGATGCTGTTGCGGCCGATCTTGGCACCGTTCATCACGATCGAGCCCATGCCGATGAGCGCGCCCTCCTCGATGGTGCAGCCATGCAGGATGACGTTGTGGCCGACGGTGCAGTTCCTGCCGATGTGAAGCGGAAAGCCGAGATCGGTATGGCAGGTCGAGCCGTCCTGCACATTGGCGCCCTCGCCGATCTCGATCCACTCATTGTCGCCGCGCAGCACGGCGCCGAACCAGACGCTCGCACCCGGCTTCAGGCGCACGCGGCCAATCACGGTCGCGGTCTCCGCGATGAAATAATTGCCGTCGGCGGGA
The DNA here is from genome assembly GCF_045571495.1 of Bradyrhizobium centrosematis. Taxonomy (NCBI): domain Bacteria; kingdom Pseudomonadati; phylum Pseudomonadota; class Alphaproteobacteria; order Hyphomicrobiales; family Nitrobacteraceae; genus Bradyrhizobium; species Bradyrhizobium centrosematis. The sequence continues at coordinate 3,030,430 of NZ_CP120703.1, read as the reverse complement.
AGATCGGGCGCCTGCCCGTCGAGCTCGTAGATCGCCATGAAGGTCTCCTGTCAGGTCGACCTCAGCCATAGCGAAACGGCGGCGAAGAGGCAAAGGGCCGCGCGCGCCGGGCGTCAGCCCAGAACGCCGGCCGCGCGCAGCGTCATCAGAAAGAAGGTGCCGCTCATCATGCTCCAGAAGCCGGCGATCAGCGTCGCCATCATCACGAACTCGGCGCGGCGGCTTTCCACCCGCATGCCGCGCAGCGTGTTGCGCATGATGATGAAGGGCGCGGCAAACACCAGGAACGGCACCGCCGCGAAGGTCTTCGGCGCCACGCCGGCCTGCAGCAGGCCGAAGCCGGCGGGCCGCTGCGTGGCCGCCTGATATCCGTTCACGAGCGCCCCGGCGAGCGCGAAACCGATGCAGATCGAGAAGAGGGTATTGAGAGCTTCAGGTGTCATCGGAACGGTCCGCTCTTACGCAACGCCACCGCCTTCCTGTGACAAATCGTGCTGGTTAACGCTACATTATCCTTAAGGGAAGGTTAATGCCGCCGCCCCTCCTGCGCAGGGCCGTCTCTGCCTGCCGCAGGCGCGGAATGCTGCGCGAAATCGCCGCCGCATGGCATATTCGCCGCTGATTCGTCGGCCATCGGCCGACGTCCGGCTCGACTTCGCAAGCTCATGACGGTGTTCTCGGCAGCTCTTTTCAGGTCTCCCCGCATGCGCGCCCGGGCGCATGTCGTCCCGGTCGTGCTCGGCGGCATCGCCGCGGCGTGCGCGGCCGCGCTCGTCGCCTATTTGCTGTGGCCGACCTGGGGCACCGGCGGCGCCAACGCGCCGGACAAGCTGCCGGTGAGCGTCGGCGGCACGCTTTTCAACCTGCCAGTCAACGCAATCCGCATGAAGATCCAGCGGCACTCCGGACCGCAGGAGCGCATCGATCTCGACTTCCTCTATCCATCGCTCGAGCCGCCCGGTGCGCCGAAGCACGTCACCGCCGATACCGTGGAAGCGGCGGTGCAGACGATCGACCGCATCTTCCTGTCGATCGCGGCCCATCACGATGCGCTCTCGCCCGAGCAGCGAACGGCCACGATCTATCCGCGCTATCTCGACCCCGCCGCGGCCACGCCCGTGGACGGCCTGACGATGCGGATGTTTCGCACTGAGACCCCTTACGGCAGCGAGGACCTCTATTCCGCCGCAAGCCCGGCGCTGACGGCGCGCTGCACGCGCGATGCGGCGACCCCGGGCATGTGCCTCTCCGAGCGCCGCGTCGGCGGCGCCGACCTCACCTTCCGCTTTCCACGCAGCTGGCTGTCGCAATGGCGCGAGGTGGCGGAAGCGATGGACAGGCTGACGGCGCAATTGCGCGGTCCGAAGGGCTGAGCGTGGCCGTTCGGCCTGGCGTCCAAAGCAGAAACTGCGAAAACAACCCCATGCACAGTAGCCAAGCGCCTGTGATGTTTCGCCTTTTTCGAAGTCAATTTCGAGCGCAGGATGTCAACATGGGGCGCGGACGCAAGACGCGTCTCCTGTAGCCCGCAGCGCGCTGCGCATTCTTACAAGGAAGTCGAATGAGTGGCCGTGATGCTGCGGTCCATCATTGAGCCAACGGTCCGCGCATAGCGCGGCCCCGTTGGCTCGCAGCAATGACCCAGGAGAGACTATTCCTGATCGACGAGATCGTCCTCGAGGATCGCCATCTGGAACTGGAACGAACGATCATCGTCCTCGTCGTCGACGAACAGCACGCCGATGAATTCCTCGCCGATATAGACTTCGGCGGAATCGTCCTTCTTCGGCCGCGGCACGACGCGGATCTTGGGATTGCCGAATACGCGCTTCAGATACGCATCCAACTTTCTGACTTCTTTGACGTCCACGGCAAGTCTCCGATCGAAAATGGTCGGCGGGTTTTAGGACGAGACGCGACGAACCGCCAGCATGAATTGCCAATCAATTTGGGGACGGAAAGGGCCGGCAAATCCGGCCCTCTTGAGCATCGATGCAGGTCTCAAAGCCCCATGGCGTTGATCATCTGGTCCATGGTGCGCGACGGCTCGGCACAGCCGGCCTCGCCGACGATCTTGGCCGGTACGCCCGCAACCGTGACGTTGTGCGGCACAGGCTTGACCACGACCGAGCCGGCGGCGATGCGCGCGCAATGGCCGATCTCGATGTTGCCGAGGATTTTCGCGCCCGCGCCGATCAAGACGCCGTGACGGATCTTGGGATGGCGGTCCTCGTTCTCCTTGCCGGTGCCGCCAAGCGTGACGCCGTGCAGGATCGAGACGTCGTCCTCGATCACCGCCGTCTCGCCGCAGACGAAGCCGGTGGCGTGATCGAGGAAGATGCCGCGGCCGATGCGCGCGGCGGGATTGATGTCGGTCTGGAACACCGCGGAGGCGCGGCTCTGGAGATAATACGCAAAATCCTTGCGGCCCTTCAGATAGAGCCAGTGCGCCAGGCGATGGGTTTGGATCGCATGGAAGCCCTTGAAGTAGAGCAAGGGATCGATGAAGCGCGAGGTCGCGGGATCGCGGTCATAGACGGCCACGAGATCGGCGCGGAAGGCGTTGCCGATATCGGGATCGTCGCGCAGCGCGTCCATATAGGCCTGGCGCACCAAGTCGCCCGAGAGCGCGGAATGATCGAGCCGCTCGGCGACGCGGTGAACCACCGAATCCTCGAGGCGCCCGTGATGCAGCACCGACGAATAGATGAAGGTCGCAAGCTCGGGCTCGCGACGGACGATGTCCTCCGCTTCGCCCCGGATCCGGTCCCAGATCGGATCGAGCGATGCGAGCTTTCCTCCCGGATTGACCTGATGCACTGCCATGGATTTGCTCTTTGGAATTTGCTCTTTTGAGTGGGCTCGTTTGGCCGGCTCTATAGCATAGTCTAGGCGACAAAGTCCTGAGCGGCTTGCCTGAGAGTGAACTTCGGCTTGCCCCGCGAAAGCATAGTAAGACGTTGAAACACAAAAGTTTCTTCCGACGCCCCCACGCGGCAAGGTCGGCTCAAAATGGTCAGAGTTTTGCCAAATTCAAGCCGGGCGGCCTCAAACTATTGGTGAATTCTCTTTGAACCGCTATTGCGAGCATGGTCCAAGGCGAGGACGGGGACGGATTTGAGCATCACCACCGATCAATTGCGCGCACGCGCCGCGGGCTCTTTGTGGCTGCGTCTGGCGACGATGGCCCTGCCCCTCCTGATGATCGCGCCCGCGTTCTGGAACGGCTATCCGCTGTTGCAATGGGATACCGGCGGCTACCTGGCGCGCTGGTACGAGGGCTATCTCGTCCCCAGCCGCTCCACGGTGTTCGGGCTCTATCTGCATTATGGCGAGAGCTTTGGGTTCTGGATCAACCTCGCGGTCCAGTCGCTGGCGACGTTGTGGCTGCTGCAGCTCACCCTTCGCGTGCTCTCGCTGATGCAGACCTTCCGCTTCGTTGCGATCAGCCTTGTCCTGATCGTGTCGACCGCGCTGCCCTGGCTCGCGAGCATGCTGCTCACCGACATCTTCGCCGGGCTCTCGGTGCTGTCGCTGTTTCTCCTGGCGATCGGCGCGAACCGCATCTCGGCGCTCGAAAAAATCTCGCTGTTCGTCTTCACCGCCTTTGCCGCGGCAACCCACAGCGCCACGCTCGGCGTGCTGCTCGGTCTTTGCACCGCGGGCTGGATGGTACGGCCGCTTCTAAGGGATCGCCTTCCGCTGGCTGGATTGACCCAGGCGAGCCTCACGATCGTTGCAGGCGGCGTGATGCTGGTCTCGGCGAATTACGCGCTGTCCGGCAAGCTCGCCTGGACGCCCGGCGGTTACGGCGTCGCCTTCGGCCGCATGATGCAGGACGGCATCGTCGCGCGCTACCTCAACGACCACTGCCCACGCGAACGCTACAAGCTGTGCCCATATCGCAACGAGCTGCCGGCGACGGCAGACGAGTTCCTGTGGGGCCAGAGCATGTTCAACACGCTCGGCCGCTTCGATGGGCTCAACGACGAGATGGGTTACATCGTCGTGCAGTCGCTGAAGGATTATCCGGCCTGGCAGGCTGGCGCGGCGCTGCAGGCGATGGGCCAGCAATTGCTGCATGTCGCGACCGGCGAAGGCACCAATGGCTGGATCCCGCACACCTACGGCATCATCGAGCGCTACGTGCCTTCACAGGTCGCGCCGATGCGCGCGGCGCGGCAGCAGCACTGGGCCATCAATTTCGACGACGTCAACTGGCTGCATGTCCCGGTCGCGCTCGCCTCGATGCTGGGGCTGGTTGCGCTGCTCGCCCACGCGCTCGCAACCCGCCGGCTGGACGAACTGACGCTGCTCGCGGCGACGGTGACGCTGGCCCTGCTCGGCAACGCCTTCATCTGCGGCGTGATCTCGGGGCCGCATGATCGCTACGGCGCGCGGATGGTGTGGGTTGCGACGTTCGTCGTGCTGATCGCGCTGGCGCGGCGGTTTGGCGAGGACGCTAAAGGCTGAAGCGTCATTGCGCATGCCACCGCGGCAGCATGAGGATCGTCAACGGCCGGACTGGGACCAGTTTTCCGGTGCGCACGTTCGCGGGGCGAAGGCAATGTGCGCTGTTCGGCAGGCGGCGCGATCCTTAACCTGGGTTTAGCCGCGGCGTCTTACGGCTTGGTTTGGCTCGGCAACGGGAACGATGGCGGAAAGAGAGGATTGTGTCGTGAATCTTCCCAAGTGAGAGGACGACGCAATGCGTCCGAACCTGTTCGGCTCCTGCGCGGCAGTGCTGCTCTCGATCTCATCCGCTGTCCACGCGCAAACGGCGACAGATGACATCAAGGCCAAGGCGGAACGACTTGTCTCTCCTTTGATCGACACTCGCGACAACCGCCTGCAAGCGGTCGCCAAATTCGAACATCAGGTCACCGGTGTCACCGTCGCACCGGACGGCCGCATCTTCGTGAATTTCCCGCGCTGGACCGAGGATACGCCCGTTTCAGTGGCTGAGCTCATGCCGGACGGGACGACCAAGCCTTACCCGAATGAGGAGTGGAACAGCTGGCGCAACGCTCGGATGTCCGAGGTCTCGCCAAACGATCATTTCGTTTGCGTTCAAAGCGTTGTCGCGGACCAACGGGGATCGCTCTGGGTCGTGGATCCGGCAGCCCCAAATGCCGAGAAGACGATCAAGGGCGGGCCCAAGGTTGTCGAGATCGATCTAAAATCAAACAACGTGAAACGATCCTTCCCGATTCCTCCCGAGATAGCGGGTCCGGGCAGCTATCTGAACGACATCCGCATCGCACCCGATGGACAATTCGCCTACCTCACGGACTCCGGCTCACCCGGCGGTCTGATTGTTCTCAAGATCGAGTCAGGAGAGGCGTGGCGCGTGCTGAGCGACGATCCTTCAACCCAATTCGATCCGAGCGTCAATGTGATGAGCGATGGTCGGCCGGTGCGGCGGCCCGACGGACGGCAACCGCTCTTCAATGCGGATAGCCTGGCGCTGTCCAAAGATGGCAGCACACTGTATTGGCAAGCCCTGACCGGGAAAACCCTCTACCGCGTCCCCACATCCAGCATCCAGAATCCCGACGGGGCAAGTCGTGCGCGTCCCGAGAAGGTTGCCACGACCGAGCCGGTCGATGGACTCTGGATGGGCGAAAATGGCGAGATCTACCTCAGCTCGATCGCCAACAATGCAGTCAAGATCTTAAATCCGCAGAACGGCAGCATAAGGCAGCTCTTGACCGATTCGCGTCTGCGCTGGCCGGATACCTTTTCGCAAGGTCCCGACGGCCACGTCTATGTGACGGCGTCGCATATCCAGGATTCGCCCTGGTTCCACATGGCATGGACCGACAAGAACTTCACCTTGTTCAAGTTCATGCCGCGCGATTCCAGTGCGGCCGCGTCGGACGGCACTTCCACACGGAAGTAAGCGACGACTTGGGCCGCCGACTCAGCCGAGGAGGCCGATGGTGCGCTGGTTGGAGCCCGTATTGGGCACGTTGTTGATGGCCATCGTCCTTGCCGATGTCTTTCTCACGGTTCTCTACGCGCGCGCGGGCACCGGGATCATAAGCGACCGCCTCGCACGATTGGTGTGGCTCGCAATGCGCGGGGCTGCTTCCGGCCGCAATAATCATCTGCTTTCGTTCTGCGGACCGATCATCGTCGTCTCGTTGCTCCTGACCTGGTCGATTCTGCTCGCATTGGGAGCTGCACTGATTGCCCATCCCCTACTCGGGACGAGCATCACGAGCAGCAACCCGGACACGCCGACGGATTTCATGACCGCTCTATACGTCGCCGGAAGCAGCCTCTCGATCGTGGGCGGCAGCAACTTTGGACCGCAAAGCGGAGGAGCGAAGCTGCTGTTTCTTCTCAATTCGGTGATCGGAACGTCAGTCATATCGCTCACCATCACTTACCTGATGCAGATCTACGGCGCTCTGCGCAGCAGAAACTCGCTATGTCTCAAAATCCACGCGCTTTCCGGTGAAACCGGTGATGCTGCGGAGTTGCTCGCTCACCTCTTTGCGAACAACCAGCTCAGCGCGGGTTACAACAACCTCTCGGAGCTCGCTGCAGAGCTCACGGACGCGAAGGAAGCTCACCATTTCTACCCGATCCTGTTCTACTTCCGTTTCCCCGAGCCGTTTTACGCAGTGTCCAGGTCGTGGTTGATCGCGCTTGATGCAGTTTCGCTGATCAGAAGTGCGTTGCCGAAAGATGCGGAATGGCTGAAACAATCAGGAGCGGTCACGCAGATCTGGTCCTCCGCGCTATTGCTCCTTGCCACCCTCAACGACGTATTTCTGCAGAAACGCCCGTCGCGTGAAATCCTCGGGGCGGATCAGCAATTCTGGCCAGCACGGTTTGACAATGCGCGACAGCGGCTACAGGGCGCCGGAATTCGTGTAACCGACGATGTTCGACATTCGGTCCACTCGTACATGGAATTCAGAACCAGGTGGGACAGCCTTGTCCACCTGGTTGGCAATTCCATGGCTTACGCATCCGCGGAGATCGATCCAGCGATGCGGAGGACGCAAACGCCTATCTTTCTCTCGGAGCGACGAGAGGGCGAGGTTCCAAGTGGTTCGGATTAGGAATCCCTCGGCCCGTGGAGCAATGGGAGGGTTACCCGAAGAGAGTGGATGGCCCTGAAGCCAGATAGCCCGGGACAATAAGACGACGACCTCATCGCCTCAGACAACGCCACCTCACCCCCGCCGCGACAGAAAATCCAGCACGCCGTTCTTGTAGACCTTGTCGCCGACCGCGCGCATGTGGTCGCGGTTCGGAATGTCGAGCACTTCCGCACCCGGAATGATGGCGCCGAGCGCGCTGGCGCTTCCGGCGACGTCGTCGGTCGAGCCGACAGCGATCAGCACCGGCACGTCGATACGCGCGGCTTCGTCCCTGGTCATGAGGTCGCGCGTGCCGCGCAGGCAGGCGGCGAGCGCGCGATGATCGGAGCGGGTCTGGTCGGCGAACGCGCGGAAGGTACGGCCCACGGGATCGGTGACGTCATCCAGCGACGGCGCCTCCAGCGCCTTGGCGACGTTCTCGCCGGGCCCGGTGCCCTCGATCAGGCCGCCGATGCCGATGCCGCCAAGGATCGCCGAGCGCAGGCGCTGCGGCTCGTTGAGGCCGAGCCAGGCCGTCATCCGCCCGCCCATCGAATAGCCCATGATGTCGGCCTGCGGGATGGCGAGATGATCCATCAGCGCGAGCACGTCGCCGGCCATCACGGGAATCGAATATTGCGCGGGCTCGTAGAGCTTTGCGCTTTCGCCATGGCCGCGATTGTCGAGCGCGATGACGCGGCGGCCGCTCTTGCGCAGCTCCGAGACCCAGGTCGGATAGACCCAGTTCACGTTCTTGCTCGAGGCAAAGCCGTGCACCAGGATGATCGGATCGCCCTCGCCTTCGTCGAGATAGGCAATTTCAACGGCGCCGTTGTGAAAGCTCGGCATCATCAGTTCCGTGAGGTCTTGAGGGGGATAGGTCGATCTTAGAGCATGATCCGGAAAAGAGTGCAGCGCTTTTCCGGCAACATCATGCTCAAACATTAGCCTGAAGCGCGTCGTAGCTCACGCCGCCGTGGCCGCATTGGCCAGAGCGGCGGCCGCCGCGATCTGCGCCCGACGGAGCCGGCGCGCCCTCTTGCGATCGCACCAGGCCTGGGTGAGGCGCTCGGTGGTCGCCTTGATGGACGAAAGAAGACCGAACAGCGTGAACATCGCGCCGAGCAGCCAGAGCGCCAGATCGAACGCGCCGCCGACGAGCAGCAGCGCGCCCCGGCCGAGCAGCTTCATGATCGCACGCGTCTTGCCGCCTTGCGCTTCCGCAAGCCGCGCCGCGCGCGCGACATCTTTGGGACCTTCGGCGATGCGCAGCGTATCCATCGCCCCGCGTGTGCCGGTCTTCTCGGCGACGCGCGTGACGTCCTTGCCGAGCCGGACCAGCGCGCCGGCCTTCTCGGCCCGGAACGCGGCCTTGATCGCGCTCACCGTCTCGCCCGGGCGGAGCACCGAACCCTTGGCAACTGCATTCTGGAGCATCGGCGTGTCGACGACCTCGCGCGCGGAGCGGCCGGCCCAGACGGCGAGCCCCTCGCCGAGCCGCCCGACTTTGCGTGCATCCTTGACCAGGGTCAGTCCGGCGCGCACCGGCGCTGCGCCACCGACGGATACGTAGGTTGCCGCCGTCACCGCAAGGCCAGCGGCCGCAAGGCCGAGCACGAGGCGGTCGGTGTCCTCGCCCATGGCGAGGTGCTTGCCCTCGCGAACGACGTCCCTGATGTCGCCGATGACGAAGAGATCGCCGGCGACCGTTCCGGAGAGGCTCGCCAGATCGTCGGCATTGCCGGTGACGAGACCGGTGGCAAATCGTTTGGCGAAATGCGAGGTGGAGCCTTCGGCCCTGACCGCATCGCTGACGCGGTTCAGGAGGTCGTCGGGCAGCGCGATGTTGCGGTCACGCGCGAGCACGACAAAACTATCGGCGAGATCGGCATCACCAGCGGCGAGCGCGGCCTCGATATTGTCCTGAACCAGGCGGTCGTTCTGCCGCAGCAGCTGATCGAGCCTGAGCTCGGACAGCACGGCCGGATCGTCCTGGGCGGCGAGGATCGCGCCGGCCTCGCTGGCGTGCGGCGCCACCTGCGCGAGCATGAAGCCGCACGCCGCGATACCGGTCAACGCAGTGGTGATTCGCAGCCACTTCATGTGGAAAAGCCTGAATTGGAAAAGCCTGACGTGGAAAGCCTTGATGTGGAAGGCCTTGCGGTCCCTGGGATCATTTGCGCGGAATGATTCGTCTTTCGGCGCAATTTTGCTCGTCCGAGAGACATAGTATGCCAAAATTGCGACACAACGTCCCCGACGAAAGAAGGGCTTCTCTCAGGCCGCAAGATTGTGTCGAATTTGCATGAGCAAATGAGCATGGGGCAATTGCGGAGCTTTCGGTTCCGCTGGACTAGCAATCATCTGCACCCGCCAGTATGGTCCGCGGCGCCTTAAAGATGCCGCGTCAGTTCTTGATTGTGTCTGCCGCCATTGCCACTCCAGGATGAGTTACGATGTCCGACCATGTCGTCCCGCACTTCCATAACGATGCCGGTGTTCCCGTCATCGAGATCGGCTCGCAAGAGTTCATGTGCGTGGGCGCCAATCCTCCGTTCGACCATCCGCACGTGTTCCTCGACCTCGGCAACGACAACGAGATCATCTGCCCTTATTGCTCCACGCTGTACCGCTTCGCGGCCGACCTGAAGGCAGGCGAAGCCCGCCCGCCGGAATGCGTGCTGAAGGACAAGGTGGCCTGACCGCATCCGTCGGTCAGGGGTGGCGCTCTCCCGAACGATTGTCATCGCCGGTGCCGGGATCGGTGGATTGACGGCCGCGCTGGCGCTCGCGGCCCGTGGCTTCCGCATCGTCGTGCTGGAAAAGGCCGAGCGCCTCGAGGAAGTCGGCGCCGGCCTGCAGCTCTCCCCCAATGCCAGCCGCGTGCTGGTCGAGCTCGGCCTCACCGAGCGCCTCAAGCTGCGCGCCGTCACCCCGGAAGCGGTCTCGATCATGAGCGCGCGGGCCGGCGGCGAGCTGCTGCGCCTGCCGCTCGGCGAAGCCGCCTCTGCGCGGGCCGGCGCCCCCTATTGGGTGGTGCACCGCGCCGACCTGCAATCCGCCCTCGCCGGCGCGGTCTCCGACCATCCCGATATCGACCTGAAGTTAGGGGCGACCTTCGAAGACGTCGCGCCTCATGCCAAGGGCCTGACGGTGGTCCATCGCAGCGGCACGATCCGCCGCAGCGATCTCGCCAGCGCACTGATCGGCGCCGACGGCATCTGGTCGACGGTGCGCCAGCATCTGTTTCCCGAGGTGCAGCCGCGCTTCTCCGGGCTGATCGCCTGGCGCGGCACGCTCGAGGCCACGCAGCTGCCGAAGGATTTCACCGGGCGCCGGGTGCAGCTCTGGATGGGCCCGAACGCCCATCTCGTCGCCTACCCCATCGCCGGCGGACGCCAGATCAACGTGGTGGCGGTGCTGCCGGGCATCTGGAACAGGCCGGGCTGGAGCACACAAGGCGATCCGCGCGAGGTGGTGGACGCCTTTGCCGGCCCGCGCTGGCCGCCGACCGCGCGGATGATGCTCGCCACGGTCGATCACTGGCGCAAATGGGCGCTGTTCGGCGTGCCCGACGGCTGCCCCTGGAGCAAAGGCCCGGTCGGGCTGCTCGGCGATGCCGTGCATGCGATGCTGCCGTTCGCGGCCCAGGGCGCCGGCATGGCGATCGAGGATGCCGCGGTGCTCGCCCGTCATCTGAGCCTCGAGGCCGCCGAAAGCACTGCGGGCATCACTGCGGCGCTGACGCAGTATGGCCGTGCGCGCCAGGCGCGGGTGCGGCGGATGCAGCGGACCGCGCGGCAGCAGGGCCGCATTTATCATTTCAGTGGGCTGCTGGCGACCGCGCGCGACCTTGCGATCCGCACGCTCGGTCCTGACCGGATGCTGGCACGGCAGGACTGGATCTACGGCTGGCGGCCCTGACGCGAAGCGCCGAGACGGCGCCCTCAGCGGGTCGCTTTGCCGGATTTCGACGCGGGCCTGGCCGCGGCTGCGGGCGACAACGAGGTCGCAGGCGGAATCGCCTCGGGCGTCTCCCGGCACCTGTTGCGGCGCCAGGCGTCCTCGGCCAGTTGGGCCTGCCCGCGCACCGAGATGTAGTCGTTGCGATAGGCGAGCTCGGACACGACGGCGCCGCCGGTCCCGGTCTCGGCCTTGTCCATCAGCTTCTGCAACTCGTCAGTGCGCTTTGCGAGCTGCTTGCGCTCCCCCTCGAGCTGCTTGCAGTCGTACAATTCGTATTTGGCGGGATCGGCGAAGGCCGGCGCGACGGTCTCGCTCATGCTGGCGCAACCGGACAGCGCGGCGGCGGCCGCAAGCAGCGCGAAGAGCGCACCAGAGGCGCGCAGGGAAGAGGAAATCGAAGCAGCCATGCCGGATGGATAGTCCCCGTGGATTGAGAATGCCTAAAGCAAGGCCAGATGTCCGGATTGAGGCTTTGCCTTGTGCGCCCGGCTCGCTTAAGGAAGAACCGTCCCCCGGCGACGCAACGCGCCAATTCCAGACGGCCGCCGATGGACTTAAGTGTTTGATCTCGTTGGATCAAGCGGGCATGGCGGAATTGGTAGACGCAAGGGACTCGAAGCCCCGGTGGGCATCATGGGTCTGGACTGCAGCGATGCCCGTCAGTCGATTGCCTCCGCGCCTTGGACGTTTCGACGAGACGAGCTGCTTCGAGGCCATGCTGCTCAAGCCGTTGCGAAGCAACTGTATTCCCTTTGCCTCAGGCGATCTGCACCGTATAGATGGGCTGATGCGGGCGTGGCGGAATTGGTAGACGCATCGGACTTAAGCCATTGAGTGCCCTGGGGGAAACTCCGGGAGCAGAACTGCTCAAAGTCGGGGAAACCTTCACTGGCAATCCCGAGCCAAGCCCTCTCCCCGGGGGAAGGTGTAGAGACTAGACGGGCAGCACCTAAAGCGGACAGACGCCAAGGTGAAGGGATAGTCCAGACCACGAACGCCGGAGGGGCGGCGGCGAAAGCCGAAGTGGTACGAAAATCCGTGGGGCCGCAAGGCCTGTGCCGGTTCGAGTCCGGCCGCCCGCACCAACCTCTCTAAGGCTCGCGCTCAGTAGGTCTTTGAAGCCAGTTGCTGACGCCGAGCGCGGGAGGGAGATTTGTTCACTCGATCCTTGCGGGGAGCACGGTCGCTTCTCGTCTGCATACATCCGGAGTTGATTGGCTCTGGCGCATCCGGCTCAGCTCTCTTCCCCAAGAGAGGATCGGCGCTTCAATGACGATGTGCAAGATAGCGGCAAGACCGATGGAGAGCAGGATGACAGCGATGACTGTCGCGAAGGTCGACAGCGCCCACGGCCCATCAAAATTGGCGATCCATTGCAATAACGGGCAGTGGACGATGTAGAGCGAGTACGAGATCTTGCCGAGCCATTGCAGGACCGGCGAGAAGGATCGTCCTTCGATCTCGGCAGACACCACCGCATGGATGAGCAATCCCGCGCCAAGGCCATAGGTCGGTACGCGGGCGAACAGTGCATCGGTCGCTCCATGCATGAAGATCCAGTACCAGCCGCCAAAGAACAGGCCTGCTGAACAGGCTATGATGCGAGGCGAAAAGCGCAATCCGCGATTTGTCAGGAGATAGGCAATGCCAACGCCTGCGCCGAATTCCAGCACCAGCGGATGGGAGTAGATGCCGAGCTGAATTTGGAAGAAGGCAGCGACGATGACCATGCCGAACCACGTGAAGAGGATCTCGAATAGCCGGTTCGGCTTAATCGCGAGGATCATCGCGACCACGGCATAGAAGTGCAGCTCGAAAGCCAGTGACCATGCCGGCCCGATATACCAGTTCGGGTATGTCCATGCGAAGATCGTTCCGGCGTCGAGCCCTGGACGTTCCCCCGGCGCCATTGCGATCCAGAACGAACTGATGAACGCCACGAGCAGCGCGAGCCAATAGACTGGATAAATTCGGATGGCTCGTCTGAAAGCAAAGCTCCACGCGTTGTGTTGTGCCGCGGCCGTCGTTGCGATGATGAAGCCCGAGATAACGAAGAAGACGTCAACGCCGCTCGAAAGAATGGTCAGCGCACCTTCGGCAAGCTCCGGGCCGACCATGTCGGGTCGCACACTGACTGCATGACCGCAGACCACCGACAGCACAGCAATGCCGCGCATCGCCTGCACACCCGCGAACACTTGCGGCATCGGAGGAGCCTGGCACTCGACCGGACCATCGCAGCAGGTCTCGCCTCGCCGTGACGACAGTGATGCGTCAAACTCCGGCGCTCTGAGCGATTGAGAAGGCGATTGCGAAACTGCCTCATCGCTTTCTTTTGTCATTGGCATTCTCGTATTCCAGGAGAATGTTTCTGGCAGAAGAGCTCTTAAGGGAATCACAACTCCTGGATGTGATTGTTGGCAAAAACATCCACTTTGATCGATTTCAGGAAATCTTGGCAGGACAATCTGGCAATGCAGGATCACGCATGCCTGCAGATGACAGGCTTATTGTGGTCTGCAGCACGCTTACGACCGTCAAACGCCGCCGGCGCGGCGTGCGGCAGCGTTGCCCGGACGAAGCAAAGGCGAAGCCGGGTCTCCTTGAAATAATGAAGTCTGCTCAGAGCCAGGCCTGCATCAGCCTCGCCACCGAAGCCGCAGACTGCGTCCTGGTCGGATCAGGAACGGGCGCGGGCGGCGAGCCAGGCATGGAGCGCTTCGCGGGTGTCCTCTGTCGCTGCCATGCGCGCGAACTGCTCGCTCTCGACCGCGAGGCCCTCCGCGATCGAGACATTGAGGCCTCGCGTCGCCGCCGTGATGACCCGGGCGACCGCCAGCTGCGAATGCCGCGAGATGCGGTCCGCCAATGCGAAGGCGGCGTCGAGAAGCTGCGCATGCGGCACGATGCGGTTGACCAATCCCATCTCCAGGGCTCGCTGTGGTGAAAAGGAATCTCCGGTCAGGAGATATTCCAGCGCCCGCTTTCGCCCGGCGAGCCGCGGCAGCCGCTGCGTGCCGCCGAAGGTCGGCGTGATGCCGATCGCGATCTCGGGCTTGGCGAAGCTCGCCTGCTCGCTGGCGACGGCGAGATGCACGGCTTCCGTGATCTCGCAGCCGCCGCCGAACGCGATGCCGTTGACCGCGGCGATGATCGGCTTCGGAAATGCCTCCATGCGCGCGGTCATCGCCTGGCCGCGTCGCACGAAGTCCTTCACGGCAACGTCCGGTCCGCGCTTCACGCTCTCGGAGAACTCGGCGATGTCTGCGCCGGCCGAGAACGCGCGATCGCCCGCTCCGGTCAGGACCACCGCGCGAACCTTCGCATCGTCCTCGATGCGGTCGAGGATGGCCATCAGCCGATCGACGAGAGCGTAGCTCAGCGCGTTGAGCTTGCTCGGGCGGTTGAACGTCAACAGCGCGGTGGCACCGCGCGTCTCCCAAAGGATCAGATCAGACAAGTCGCAGCTCCTCCCAGATCGAACAGATGGAAATGAGCCACACCAGCCTTGTTGTGTATACTCACTAGTCGGTATACATTGCGGCAATGTCGGAGAAAGGCAACACCACGCGCGAGCAGATCGTCGTTGCGGCGACGCGCCTGTTCTATGGCCAAGGTATCCGCGCGGTCAGCATGGACGCGGTCGCCGAGAAAGCCGGCGTCACCAAGAAGACGCTGTATTATCACTTCACCAGCAAGGACGAGCTCGTCGCAGAAACCATCGCCGCCCGGGATCAGCCGACGCTGGAGCTCTATATGCGATGGTTCGCCGAGACCGACGGCACCGTGGCCGACAAGGTCCGCGGTCTCTTCGTCAAGCTCGGACGCTCCGTGGATACGCCGCGCTGGCGCGGCTGCGGCTTCCTGCGCACGATCGCCGAGCTCGCCAATACGCCGGCACATCCGGCCGTCAAGGCCGGCGCTGCGCATAAGAAGCGCTTTGAAGCCTGGCTCGGAGCAGAGCTGCGCAATCACGGCGTTCCGGGGGCGGAGACGCTGGCACGGCAGCTATTGATCCTGCTCGATGGCGCCACGACCGTGATGCTGATCCATCGCGATCTCGATTATGTCGACACCGCCGGACGATTGGCACTCGGCCTGGTCGAGGCGGCACGCAAGCGGGGCTGATGGCGGCACCAGCCTCGCCCGGAGGGTGACTTCACCAATTCTTGTCCGCCCGCCTGTCAGCCATCCCGAAACATGGGTTGTGCAACGCAGCATGGACATTGGATAAAGTCGCTCGATTTCAGAGGTGAGCTGCTTGTCCGACGTCAATGCCGACTCCTGGGTGTCCTCCGGACACCGTCCCATGGGTTTTCCAGAATTCGTCATCGTGATCGCGTCCATTATGGCGCTGAATCCGCTTGCGATGGACATGATGCTGCCGGCGCTGCCCAATATCGGCACCGCCTTCAAGATCCCCGTCGCCAACCATCTCCAACTGGTGCTGTCGACCTTCCTGATCGGCTTCGGCGCCGGCCAGTTCGTGATGGGCCCGTTGTCGGACCGGTTCGGCCGCCGGCCGGTGCTGCTCGGCGGCATGGCGGTCTATGCGGTGGCGAGCGTGCTGGCGGTCGCTGCGCCCTCGTTCGAGACGCTGCTGCTGGCGCGCGCGCTGCAGGGCCTCGGCACCTCGGCGACACGCGTGATCGCGACCTCGATCGTGCGCGACTGCTATGTCGGCCGCCGCATGGCGAGCGTGATGTCGCTGGCCATGATGGTGTTCATCGCGGTGCCCGTGATCGCGCCCTCGTTCGGCCAGGCGGTGCTGCTGGTGACGGCGTGGCGCGGCATCTTCGTGGTGCTGATGCTGTACGGCCTGCTCGCGCTCGCATGGTGCGTGCTCCGGCTGCCTGAAACGCTGCCCGAGTCGGAGCGCCGGTCGCTGGCGCCCGCCGACGTGCTCTCGGCGTTCCGGCAGACCGTGACCCATCGCCAGACCATCGGCTATGCCACGGCGGCCGGCAGCGTCATCGGCGCGCTGTTCGCCTATGTCTTCTGCGCCCAGCAGGTCTTCACCGGCATCTATCATCTCGGCCACTCCTTCCCGCTCGCTTTCGCGGCGATTGCGGCCGGCACGGCCATCGCCGGCTTCCTCAATGCGCGGCTGGTCGGACGGCTCGGCATGCGCGTGATCTCGCACGGTGCGCTGGCGCTCTACACGGCCGTAGCCGCCGTGATGCTGCTGACGGAAAGCCTCGGCATGCTGCCGCTGGCTTTGTTCATGGTGCTGTCCGCCCTGATGATGTTCTCGTTCGGCATGATGGTCGCCAACTTCACCGCGCTCGCCATGGAGCCGCAGGGCCACATCGCCGGCACCGCCTCCTCGCTCTACGGCTCGATCACGACGCTGATCGGAATCGTGGTCGGCATCGCGATCGGCCAGAGCTTCGACGGCACGCTGCTGCCGTTCTCGGTCGGCTTCTTCTTGTCGACGCTCGCTGCGCTCGCGATCGTGCTGGTGGTGGAAAAGGGACGGCTGTTCAAGCCGCATCATCGCCCGCTTGCTTGAGGAACCTCCCGGCGGCCTCGATGTTGTCCTGCAGCAATTCGAAAGGCCGCTGCGATGGAACTGGAACACCGCGAAGATCACGCTGAGGTCGAGCCGCAGACCACGGAGCGTTGCGAGCCGGGTACCGGACCGGCCGCGTTGACAACGCCTTTTGCGAGCGAGGGCCTCGAGCAGTTGCGTGACAGCCACTGCTGAGCCCGACATCTAAAGCGCGATGAGATTTAGATGAATCGTCATCGCACTTTAGGTCGCTGTCTGCGCATGATCTTTCGGAAAACCGCTTCGCAGTTTTCCGGATCATGCTTTAGTCGGCCGCTCGCCGGCTGGCGCTGAAATCATCCGCCGCGCTCTTGGGAATCGTCCGAATTCCCCGAGGGCGCGCCATCAGCATAACCACCTGTCGCGTCAGACCCGGCCGCCCCCACAGCGTGGCCTGCACGGTGAACTCACGCCTGACGACGTATCCAGCCTGCGAGGACGCCCACTCCATCCATCGGAGGCAGGGCTCCTGGTCGCGGAAACACAGCCCGGCCCAGCTACGGCTGAGCACCGACTTGCCCGGCAAGCTCAACATGTGATCGTACTCGAAGGGCCGCGCATCGGGCGGATGATCCGCGCCGTAGAACGCGGTGGCGAAAGCCAGCGAAGCATCGCCGCTCACGGCCTTCAGGGGCTCGCCGGTCAGCTCCCGCCAGGCACGCGTCGCTTCGCTCGCCGCCTGGGCGTAGAGATTGCGGCTCTCCTCATAGCCGTGATCGTTGCGATAGACCGCATGAATCGGCGCGGCGATCAAAACCGCCGCGAGGGCGACGCCGGCTACGATCACGGTGAGGTTGACCGTGTGGAATCGCTCGATCGGGTAGCTGGTCCCGCAGACCACGAGAACGGCGAACAGGAACAGCCCCTGCAACGCCCACAGCGAGGGCAAATCCGTGCCCATCACAAGCGATGTCGCCACCGGCAGCGCGATGGTGCCGATCGTGACGTAGAACAGAAGCCGCAGGCCCGGGCTCATCGCCGCGAAGTCGGTCGGAAACTGCTTCAAGCGCGTTCCTGCGACGAGCACCCAGAGCACGGCCGAGATGCTCATCGCCGCTGCCAGCCCCAGCAGGAAGCTTCTCGCCTCGCCGAGCGAGGTCGCGGCACTTCCGCCGGTGTGCGCCAGCGCGTAGGTGAAGGTCGAGGCGCCCGTCGTCGCGAGCCAATGGATGTGAGGTGACAGCGCCGCGAGCCCGACGACGACCGAGATCCAGGGCGAAGCGGAGGTGAAATAGGCGCGCCGCGCCGGGTGCGCCAATGCGGCAAGCGCGAAGCTCGCGACGAGAAAGATCGAGTAATATTTGCCGACCATCGCCAGTGCTGTCGTGCATCCCACCGCAACCGCCCACAGCGGAGCGCGCGTCTCGAATGCGCGCAGGAAGCACCAGGTCGCCAGCGGCCAAGTCGCGAGCAGCACCGAATTGGCATTGAAGCGCTGGGCATGGAATTGATAGGCCGGCGTCAGCATCAGGAGCAACAGCACCAGGATGCGCTTGTGCCCGGTCACGAAGTGCCGGGCGATCCGGTCGACGAAGATCAGCGCGAGCCCGGCATTGACCATTGCCATCAATTGCAGCGACCAGTCGCTGAGCGGAAACACGGAGGTCCAGCTCGCGGCTATCCAGCCGCTCAAGGGCGGATGCTTGTGATAGCCCCAGGCGAAACGCCGCCCCAGGTTCCAGGCCTCGAGCGTATCGGGATGCAGGCCGCCGCCGGCATAGGCGATCACGAGATAGAGCGTCCAGGCCGCAACGAAACAGCCGATGAGCAGCGGAACGGCCCAGCCCGCCTCAACGCCATCCAGCCAATGCAGGAAGGGTCTCCGCCAGCGTGCCGGCGCACGATCGGACCGTTCGGCCATCGCCTGGAGGGGAAAATCGATCGGCACGGAACTCAAATGGCAGACGGGAAATGATGCGTAAGGACAACACATCTATTTCAGGACTGAAACAAATAGCAATGATTGGAAATTGGAAGGGTTAAAGGCTCCACCGGTTTCGGCCTGACGCGAAGCTGACAAAAGCCAACGGCGCCGCTGACGACAGCGGCGCCGCCGATGGTCGAGCCGACGGGCGCGGATATGCCGTCCGCCTACTCCAATTTGTCGACATTCCAGAACACCGGAGTCGCTGGGCCGTCGAGAACGCCGGTCAGCGACTTGCGCCAAGCGCTCGGCGCCTGATACTGGCCGAGCGGCATGTAGAGCACCTGATCGTAGGCCTCTTTCTGGATCTCGGTCGCGATCTTCTTTTGCTCATCGAGCGAGGTCGCACGAACGAAGGCATCCTTGAGCTGCTCGATCTTGGCATCCTCCGCCCATCCAAACCAGCCGCCCTTCTTGCCCTGCCCGCCGACGGCGACGTTGGAGATCGGGTTGTCCACGTCGGCGCTGACCCAATTGGTGATGAACATGTTCCAACCGCCCTCCTTCGGGGGCTTCTGGCTGGCGCGCCGGCTCACCACCGTCTGCCAGTCGGTCGCCTGCAGGTCGACCTTGAAACCGGCCTCGCGCAGTTGCTGCGCGACGACGATGGGCTGCGCCTTCAGCGTCAGCACATCGCCCGGCGCCATCAGCACGACAGGTGTTCCGTCGTAACCGGATTCGGCCAGCGCCTTCCTGGCCGCGGTCATGTCGCCGCCCTTCGCCAGGGTCTCTCCGCCAGCCTCCGTCGCAAACGGCGTGTCGCAGATGAAGGCCGCCGCGCAAGTCTTGTAGTATTTGGGATTGCCGATCAGTGCATCGAGCACGTCCTTCTGGTTCATCGCCAGAAACGCGGCGCGGCGGACCTTGACGTTGTCGAACGGCGGATGGAGGAAGTTCATCCGCGCGCCCGTCTGGAAACCGAACTTGTTGAGGATCCCGAGCTTGAGCTCCTTGTCGGCTTCAATGGCCGGCAACATGTCGATGGCTGGAAATTCCATGAAGTCGACGTCACCCGACTGCAGCGCGTTTAACGCCGTCTGCGCATCCGGCATCGTGATCCATTCGACGCGGTCAACCTTCACCACCTTGCCGCCGGTGGTCCAGTTCGCCGGCTCCTTGCGCGGCACGTAGTCGGTGTTCTTGACGTAGACCGATTTCACCCCGGGCTGGAATTCACCCTGCACGAACTTGAAGGGACCGGAGCCGATCTGCTCGGGGATCTGCTTGTCCACCGGCGTCTCGGCGAGACGCTTCGGCATCATGAAAGCCACCCGCGAGGACGGTTTGCCGATCGATTCCAGCACCAGCGCGTAAGGCTCCTTCAGCTTCAGCGTGATCGTCTTCGGGTCGGTCGCCTCCATGCTCGCGGTGAACAGCATCAGCTGCTGCCCCATGCCGTCGACCGCGGCCCAGCGCTTCAGCGAGGCGATGCAATCTTCGGCGGTGACGGGCGCGCCGTCATGCCACTTCAGACCGTCGCGCAGCGTGAAGGTGTAGGTCAGCTTGTCGTCGGAGATCTTCCAGTCCGCCATCTGCGGCTGGATCTTGAAGTTGGAATCCGTCGCAATCAGGGTGTCGTAGACCATGTAACCATGGTCACGCGAAATATAGGCGCTGGTGAAGATCGGATCGAGGATGCGCAGATCCGAATGCATCACCGCTGTGATGGTCTTGCCCCCGGCAAGAACTGGCGAGGCCAGTGCCGAAAGTGCCGCAACTGAAAGCGCAAGCTTGGAGGCGAACGACCGACGCCCCCGACGCATGAGTTGGAACATTGAAGTTCTCCTGGCGAGCGGTTGGCGCACGGCGCCGCTGACGTCAGCGGCGCCGTGTAACGTTCGGCGTCGAAGGCGCGCGATGCGCCTTCGCTTGGCTAGCTTGACATTACTCCGACTTGTCGACGTTCCAGAACAACGGCGTCGCCGGACCGTCGAGCACGCCGGTCAGCGATTTGCGCCAGCCGCTCGGCAGCAGGTACTGCCCGAGCGGGATATAGATCACCTGCTCATAGGCTTCCTTCTGGATATCGGCCGCGATCTTCTTCTGGTCGTCGAGCGAGGACGCCCGGACGAAAGCGTCCTTCAGCTGCTCGATCTTGGGATCTTCCGCCCAGCCGAACCAGCCGCCCTTCTTGCCCTGGCCGCCGATCGAAAGATTGGCGATCGGGTTGGCGACGTCGGCCGCGACCCAGTTGGTGAAGAACATGTTCCAGCCGCCCTCCTTCGGAGGCTTCTGGCTGGCTCTGCGGCTCACCACCGTCTGCCAATCGGTCGCCTGCAGGTCGACCTTGAAGCCGGCCTCGCGCAACAGCTGGGCCGCGACGATCGGCTGGGCCTTCAGGGTGGTGACGTCGCCGGGCGCCATGATCACGACCGGCGTGCCGTCATAGCCGGACTCGGCGAGCGCCTTCTTGGCTTCCGCCATGCCGTTACCCTTCACCAGGGTCTCGGCCCCGACCTCGGTCGCCAGCGGCGTATCGCAGACGAAGAACGCACCGCAGATCTTCTGGTACTTGGCATTGCCGACGAGGGCGTCGAGCACGTCCTTCTGGTTCATCGCCAGAAACGCGGCGCGTCGCACCTTCACATTGTCGAACGGCGGATAGAGGAAGTTCATCCGGCCGAGAGTCTGAAAGCCGAACTTGTTCGAGACCTCGATCGTGATCTCCTTGTTCGCCTCCAGCACCGGCAGCATGTCGTAGGGCAGGTTCTCCATGAAGTCGATGTCACCCGACTGCAGCGCGTTCACTGCGGTCTGCGAGTCCGGCATGGTGATCCATTCGACGCGGTCGACCTTGGCGACCTTGCCGCCGGAGGTCCAGCTCGCCGGCTCCTTGCGCGGCACGTAGTCGGTGTTCTTGACGTAGACCGCCTTCACGCCGGGCTGGAATTCCGATGCGACGAACTTGAAGGGACCCGAGCCGATCTGCTCCGGGATCTGCTTGTCCGGCGGCGTCTCGGCGAGGCGCTTCGGCATCATGAAGGCGACGCGCGAGGACGGCTTGCCGATGGAGTCGAGCACGAGGCCATAGGGCTCCTTCAGCTTCAGCGTGATGGTCTTGGCGTCGGTCGCCTCGAGGCTCGCGGTGAAGTCCATGAGCTTCTGGCCCATGCCGTCGACCGCGGCCCAGCGCTTCAGCGAGGCGACGCAGTCTTCCGCCGTCACCGGGGCGCCGTCATGCCACTTCAAACCGTCGCGCAGGGTGAAGGTGTAGGTGAGCTTGTCGTCGGAGATCTTCCAGTCCGCCATTTGCGGCTGGATCTTGAAGTTCGAATCGGGGGCCACCAGCGTGTCGTAGACCATGTAGCCATGGTCGCGCGTGATGTAGGCCGTGGTGAAGATCGGATCGATGATGCGCAGGTCCGAATGCATCACCGCCGTGATGGTCTTGCCGGCCGCAAGCACCGGCGAGGCGAGTGCCGTCGAAAGCGCGACGACAGACAGCGCAAGTTTGGAGGCGAACGCGCGAGGCCCCCGGCGCATGAAGTGGAACATAAAAAGTCTCTCCTGACGTGAAACTGTTCAAAGGCAGGTTATTGATTGAGCATGTGGTTCGTTCCTTGGGCGAACTAACTCCATGCAATGCCTTTGTCTTTCGAGACTTGCAGACAGTGCCGAGCGCGTCAATCCGGTTTCGCTGCAAGCCCTGGCGGCGCGCGCACGGGCTCCACAAAGATCGGTTTGGCTCTACAACACCCTCCACTCGTCCTGCCCCGCGCAATGCAATGTGCGTTCCACCTTCGAAGCTTGAGAGACATTGAGATGAATCCAGCCAATCTTCCCTTCGATTCCGAGGCCATGCTTGAAGGCCTGCGCACCTGGGTGGAATGCGAAAGCCCGACCTGGGACGCTGGTGCCGTCGACCGCATGCTCGATATCGCAGCGCGGGATATGGCCATCATGGGTGCGACGATCGAGCGCATTGCCGGCCGGCAGGGCTTCGGCGGCGTGATCCGCGCGCGCTTTCCCCATCCGAAGCAGGGCGAGCCCGGCATCCTGATCGCCGGACACATGGATACCGTCCACCCGGTCGGCACCATCGAGAAGCTGAAATGGCGCCGTGAGGGCGACAAGTGCTACGGGCCCGGCATCTATGACATGAAAGGCGGCAACTACCTCTCGCTGGAAGCGATCCGGCAGCTGGCGCGCGCATCCTTCACCACGCCGCTGCCGATCACCGTGCTGTTCACGCCGGACGAGGAAGTGGGCACGCCCTCGACGCGCGACATCATCGAGGCGGAAGCGGCGCGCAACAAATACGTGCTGGTGCCCGAGCCCGGCCGCGCCGACAACGGCGTCACCACCGGACGTTACGCCATCGCGCGCTTCAATCTCGAGGCGACGGGGCGGCCCAGCCACGCCGGGGCGACGCTGTCGGCGGGACGCTCTGCAATCCGCGAGATGGCACGGCAGATCCTCGCGATCGATGCCATGACGTCGGACGATTGCACCTTCTCGGTCGGCGTCGTGCATGGCGGGCAATGGGTCAATTGCGTCGCCACGACCGCCACCGGCGAAGCGCTCTCCATGGCCAAGCGGCAGGCCGATCTCGACCGCGGCGTCGAGCGAATGCTGGCGCTCTCAGGCACCAACAACGATGTCACCTTCAAGGTGACGCGCGGCGTGACGCGGCCGGTCTGGGAGCCGGATGCCGGCACCATGGCGCTGTATGAAAAGGCGCGCGGCATCGCCAAATCCCTCGGCGCCGAACTGCCGCATGCAAGCTCCGGCGGCGGCTCCGACGGCAACTTCACCGGCGCGATGGGCATCCCGACACTCGACGGCCTAGGCGTGCGCGGCGGCAACGGCCACACGCTGGAAGAGTATATCGAGGTGGAGAGTCTCGCCGAGCGCGGTCGGTTGATGGCGGGGCTGCTGGCGACGCTGGAGTGACGGCGCAGCCGTCATTCCGGGATGGTCGGAAGGACCAGACCCGGAATCTCGAGATTCCCGGTTTCGATGCTGCGCGTCGCCCCGGAATGACGCCGAAACGCAAGGGCGCAGAAAACGGCTGACCGCACTGCAAAATCTGTGGCCCTGATGGCACGGGAATTGCTGAAATGTTAGGCTGGTGGCAGAACAGCGATAAACCGCTACCACCGATTTGACTCTAATCAGACGGATCCAACTTGCTCGGATATCTCCTTCGCCGAATTCTCGCCGCCGTGCCCGTGATGGGCGTCGTCGCGCTGTTCGTGTTCCTCCTGCTCCGCCTCACCCCCGGTGATCCCGCCGCGATCCTCGCCGGCGACAATGCGACGCCCGAGCGGCTGGAGCGCATCCGCACCTCGCTCGGTCTCAACGAGCCCCTGATCGTGCAGTTCATCACCTGGGTGAACAAGCTGCTGCACGGCGATCTCGGCACCTCGCTGATCTCGAACCTGCCTGTCATGAAGATGATCGGCCAGCGCGTCGAGCCGTCGATTTCCATCGCGCTGTGCACCATCATCCTCGCCGTCATCGTCGCAGTTCCCTTGGGGGTGATCGCGGCGTGGAAGCACGGCACCTGGATCGACCGCTTCGTGATGGGGCTGTCGGTGCTCGGCTTCTCGGTGCCGGTGTTCGTGGTCGGCTACATTCTGATCCAGCTCTTCGCGATCGAGCTGCGGTGGGTGCCGGTGCAGGGCTTCCGCAGCATCTTCAACGGCTTTGGTCCGTTCTTCGAGCGCATGATCCTGCCGACCTGCGCCCTCTCCTTCATCTACATCGCGCTGATCGCTCGCATGACGCGCGCAGCGATGCTCGACGTGCTCGGTGAGGACTATGTGCGCACCGCGCGCGCAAAGGGCATCAACGAGGTCGCCGTGATGATGCGCCACGCGCTGCGCAACGCCGCCGTGCCCGTGATCACCGTGATCGGCACCGGCTTTGCGCTGTTGATTTCGGGCGTCGTCGTCACCGAGAGCGTGTTCAACATCCCCGGCATCGGCCGTCTCACCGTGGATGCGGTGCTGGCGCGCGACTATCCGGTGATCCAGGCGATGATCCTGCTGACGTCGCTGATCTATGTCGTCGTCAATCTCCTCATCGACGTCGCCTACACCCTGCTCGATCCCCGGATCCGGTACTGAGGCAAGGATTAAGGACAAACATGTCGGTCGATACCCTTCCCCAGTCGTCCATTCCGATCACGTCGCCGCTGCGGCCGCGTTTCGGGTTCCTCACCTCGACGCCGATCATCGCGACGGCAACGGTCCTGCTCGCATTGGTCATCCTGGTCTCGATCCTCGCGCCCTTGATCGCGCCGCATGATCCGATCCAGCTCGCACCGTCGCAGCGGCTCAAGCCGTCGTCCACGCAATTCCTGCTCGGCACCGACGCCTATGGTCGTGACCTGTTGTCGCGCGTCGTCTATGGCGGCCGCATCTCGCTGCTGATCGGCATCGGCTCGGCGATCCTGTCGATCGTCATCGGGCTCGCGATCGGCCTCGTTTCCGGCTTCTTCAAGCTGGTCGATGCCGTGATGATGCGCATCATGGACGGCCTGATGGCGATGCCGAGTATCCTGCTTGCGATCGCCGTGGTGTCGCTGTCCGGCGCTAGCCTCTGGACCGTGCTGATCGCGATCACCATCCCCGAGATCCCGCGCGTGGCGCGCCTGGTGCGCTCGGTCGTGCTGTCGGCGCGTGAGGAGCCTTATGTCGAGGCGGCGATCTCGGTCGGCTCATCCTTGCCGAAGATCATGTGGCGGCACCTGATGCCGAACACGGTCGCGCCGCTGATCGTCCAGGGCACCTACATTTGCGCGAGCGCCATCCTCACCGAGGCCATCCTCTCCTTCCTCGGCGCCGGCATCTCGCCGGAGACGCCGACCTGGGGCAACATCATGGCCGAGGGCCGCCAGTACTTCCAGATCAAGCCGTCGCTGATCTTCTGGCCGGGCCTCTTGCTGTCGATCGCCATCCTCAGCATCAACCTGATCGGTGACGCCGCCCGCGACGCGCTCGACCCCCGCATGAAGCAGCGGGAGGGGAAGTGATTTGTTTCGCCGGCTTATCCCCTTGTTCCGTCATTGCGAGCGAAGCGAAGCAATCCAGTCTGCCTCCGCGGAAACATTCTGGATTGCTTCGTCGCCAGTGCAAGATTGCTTTGCAATCTTGTCGCGGGCTCCTCGCAATGACGACGGAGTGACCTCATGACCAACACCATCCTCGACATCAACAACCTCGTCGTCTCCGTCGGCAAGAAGCCCGGCGGGCCGAAGATCATCGACGGCATCTCGATCCAGGTGCGCGAGCGCGAGACGCTGTGCCTCGTCGGCGAAAGCGGCTCGGGCAAGTCGGTGACCTCGCTCACCACGATGGGCCTGTTGCCGAAGGGAACGCTGGTTCCCACGGCCGGCAGCGTCAAGCTGGTCGGCGAGGAGCTGCTCACCGCGACCGACCGCCGCCTGCGCCAGCTCCGCGCCACGCAGATGGCGATGATCTTCCAGGAGCCGATGACCGCGCTCAATCCGGTGGTGCCGGTCGGCCGCCAGATCGACGAGGTGCTGCGCGCGCATACCAATCTCGACGCCAGGGCGCGAAAGAAGCGCATCCTCGACATGATGGAGCAGGTTCACCTGCCCCAGGTCGAGCGCATCTTCGCCTCCTATCCGCATCGCCTCTCCGGCGGCCAGCGCCAGCGCATCATGATCGCGATGGCGCTGGTGCTGGAGCCGAAGCTCTTGATCGCGGACGAGCCGACCACCGCGCTCGACGTCACCACGCAGAAGCAGATCCTGTCGCTGATCCGCGAGCTGCAGCGCGATCACGGCACCGCCGTGCTGTTCATCACCCATGACATGGGCGTGGTCGCCGAGATCGCCGACCGCGTGGCGGTGATGCGGCAGGGCCGCCTGGTCGAGACCGGCCCGCTCGAGACCGTGCTGCGCAATCCGACCATGGAATACACCCGGAACCTGCTGGCTTCGGTGCCGAGCCTGGTGCCGCGGGCGGCGCGGGAGGAAAGCCGCGAGCCGATCGTGCTCGAGGCCAACGAGCTCAGCAAAGTCTACAAGGAGCGTGCCTTCTTCGGCAAAGGCCGCGAGGTCGTCGCCGCCGACAAGGTCACGCTGACCCTGCGCAAGGGCCGCACGCTCGGCATCGTCGGCGAAAGCGGGTCGGGCAAGTCGACGGTCGCACGCTGCATCGTCCGCCTGATCGACCCGACCTCCGGCGGGGTGCGCCTCGCCGGCCGCGAGATTGCCGACATCTCGCGCCGCCTGCTGCAGCCGCACCGCCAGAAGATCCAGATCGTGTTCCAGGATCCCTACCGCTCGCTCAATCCGCGCGTCACCGTCGGCGAGAGCATCGCCGAAGGCCCGATCAATTACGGCATCGCGCATGCGGATGCGATGAAACGCGCGCGCGAGCTGCTCGAGCTGGTCGGCCTGCCCGCCGATGCGGTGTCGCGCTATCCACACCAGTTCTCCGGCGGCCAGCGTCAGCGCATCGCCATCGCCCGCGCGCTCGCGCTCGATCCCGACGTTCTGGTCGCGGACGAAGCGGTCTCCGCGCTCGACGTCTCGGTGCAGGCGCAGGTGCTGGAGCTCCTGGACGAGATCCAGAAACGCCTCGGCATCGCCATCCTGTTCATCACTCACGACTTGCGCGTCGCAGCGCAGATCTGCGACGAGGTCGTGGTGATGCAGCACGGCCGCGTCGTCGAACAGGGCCCCGCCGCCGAAGTGCTGACGCATCCGAAGGAAGCCTACACCAAGGCGCTGCTGGACGCCGCGCCGGGGCGCAACTGGGACTTTGCGAACTTCCGGCCAGTGGCGGAGGGCGTGGGGGCGAGCGCGTAGGCCATTCGCTCGTCATTGCGAGCGCAGCGAAGCAATCCAGAATCCTTCCGCGGAGAAAGTCTGGATTGCTTCGCTGCTGTTCGCAATGACGATGTGCGCGGCACACATTCCCAAAACAGCTTGAGGCCATGCATGGCGCGATGGCCTCTCACCTTGCTCTCTCCTCAGAGCCAAGGCTAATTTCGCGCACTTTCAAAGACTGGACTTGAATTGATGACACGTATCGCCGTCGGCGGCTTCCTGCACGAGACCAACACTTTCGCTCCGACCAAGGCGACGTTCGCCGATTTCGAGCATGGCGGCGGCTGGCCGGCGATGACCAGAGGCGCCGACGTGCTGAAGGTGATGCGGCGCATCAATGTAGGCCTTGCCGGCTTCGTCGACAGCGCGGAGGCCAACGGCTGGGAACTCGTTCCGACCATCGCCTGCGCCGCGAGCCCGTCTGCGCATGTCACCAAGGACGCCTTCGAACGCATCGTGAAGGAGATGGTCGATGGCATCGCCGCCGCGGGCCCGCTCGATGCGGTCTATCTCGATCTGCACGGCGCGATGGTGACCGAGCATCTCGACGACGGCGAAGGCGAAATCCTGGCCCGCGTCCGCCGCGTCATCAGCAAGGATGTTCCGCTGGTCGCGAGCCTCGACCTCCACGCCAACGTCACCCCCGAGATGATCGAACATGCGGATGCGCTGATCGCCTACCGCACCTATCCGCATGTCGACATGGACGACACCGGCCGCGCCTCCGCGCGACATCTCGCTTTGCTGCTGAATTCGAAGCAGCGTCTTGCAAAGGCGTTCCGGCAATTGCCGTTCCTGATCGCGATCAGCTGGCAATGCACCAATGACTTCCCCACCAAGGGCATCTACGAAAAGCTCGCCGCGCTGGAGAGCGATGCGGTTCCGACGCTCTCGTTCGCGCCGGGCTTTCCCGCCGCCGATTTCCGCCACTGCGGCCCAAGCGTGTTCGCCTATGGCAGGACGCAAGAAGACGCCGACCGCGCGGCCGACGCCATCGTCAAGCTGGTCGAAAGCCATGAGGACGATTTCGACGGCAAGATCTGGACGCCCGACGACGGCGTGCGCCACGCCATGGAGCTCGCGAAGACTGCGAGCAAGCCGATCATCATCGCCGACACCCAGGACAATCCCGGCGCCGGCGGCGATTCCGACACGACGGGCATGCTGCGCGCCCTGGTGCGCAACAGAGCGAGCGCCGCGACCGGCGCGATCTACGATCCGGAATCGGCGAAGGCCGCGCACGCGGCGGGCGTCGGCGCCACCGTGACGCTGTCGCTCGGCGGCAAGTCCGGCATTCCCGGCGACGAGCCGTATCGCGAGACCTTCGTGGTCGAACAGCTCTCCGACGGCCGCTTCATTGCGCCGGGCCCCTATTACGGCGGCCGCGAGATGGAGATGGGCCCCTCGGCAGCCTTGCGCATCGGCGACGTGCGTGTCGTCGTCGCCTCGCACAAGGCGCAGCTCGCCGACCAGGCGATGTACCGCTATGTCGGCATCGAGCCGACCAAGGAGAAGATCCTGGTCAACAAGAGCTCGGTGCATTTCCGTGCCGATTTCGAGCCAATCGCGGAAAAGCTGATGATCTGCGCCGCGCCGGGCGCGATGCCGGCCGATACCGCTTCGCTGCCCTGGACGCGGCTGCGCCCGGGCATCCGCATCAAGCCGAACGGTCCCGTTTTCACGCCTCCCTCACGCTAACTGGACAGAACATATGCCCACGATCGATCGCATCGACGGCTACGCCGACGAGCTCACCGCCATCCGCCGCGACCTCCACGCCCATCCCGAGATCGGCTTCGAGGAAGTGCGCACCTCCGGCATCGTCGCCGACAAGCTGAAGAGCTGGGGCATCGAGGTGCATCGCGGCCTCGGCGGCACCGGCGTGATCGGCGTCATCAAGGGCAAGGGCTCGGGCAGCAAGCGCATCGGACTTCGCGCCGACATGGACGCGCTGCCGATGGAGGAGAACACCAACCTGAAATGGAGCTCGAAGATCCCCGGCCGCTTCCACGGCTGCGGCCATGACGGCCACACCACCATGCTGCTCGGCACCGCGCGCTACCTCGCCGAGACCCGGAATTTCGACGGCACTGTGCATCTGATCTTCCAGCCGGCCGAGGAAGGCCTCGGCGGCGCCCGTGCGATGATCAAGGACGGCTTGTTCGATAAGTTCCCCTGCGACGAGCTCTACGGCCTGCACAACGCGCCCGACCTCAACCATGGCGAGATCGCGATCCTGCCAGGACCGGCAATGGCCAGCGCCGACTTCTTCGACCTGCGCATCACCGGCTACGGCGCGCATGGCGCGATGCCCGAACGCTCCAAGGACGCAGTGGTCATTGCGACCACGCTGGCGCAGGCGATCCAGACCATCGTCAGCCGCAACGTCGAGCCGCTGCAGGCCGCCGTCATCTCGATCACCCAGATCCATGCAGGTTCGGCCTACAACGTCATTCCGGGCGATGCGCATCTGTGCGGCACCATCCGCACCTTCTCGAACGAAGTCCGCGCCCTGATCGCCGAGCGCATCCGCACGATCTGTGCCGGCATCGCGGCGGCGTATCAGTGCACGATCGAAGCCGACATCCGCGACACGTTCGGTGTTCTGGTCAACCAGGTCGAGCAGTCCAAGGTGGTCGAGGAGGTCGCGCGCACAATCGTCGATCCCGCCAAGGTGATCACCCGCGCCCAGCCCAAGATGGGCAGCGAGGATTTCGCCGACATGCTGGAGACCATTCCCGGCGCCTATTTCTGGGTCGGCCATGACGGCTCGGTGCCGGTGCACAATCCCGGCTTCGTGCTCGACGACAAGATCCTGCCGATCGGCGCCAGCATGTTCGCCCGCATCATCGAGACGCGCATGCCGGTGGGTGGCAATGCATAAAAAGAGCGTCGAGGAGACGGTTGCCTCGCTGCACGATCTGTCCGCGGTCGATCTGATCGCGGGCTATCGCGCCAAGCAGTTCTCGCCGAGCGAGGTGCTGGAGGACGTGCTCGCGCACGTCGCTGCGTGGGAACCGCATCTGAAGGCACTCTATGCATTCGACCCCGATGGCGCGCGCGAGGCCGCCAAGGCGTCGACCGCGCGCTGGACCGGCGGCGAGCCGTCGGGCGCGCTCGACGGCGTGCCGGTGACGGTGAAGGACAATATCGCGACCAAGGGCGTGCCGGTGCCGCTGGGCGCCGCCAGCGTCAAGCTCGTCCCGGCCGAGAAGGACGCGCCGCCCGCGGCGCGCCTGCGCGAAGCCGGCGCGATCATCTTCGCCAAGACCACCATGCCCGATTACGGCATGCTGTCCTCCGGGCTCTCCAGCTTCCATGCGCTGGCGCGCAACCCCTGGGACCTCAGCAAGAATCCCGGCGGCTCCAGCGCGGGCGCCGGCGCCGCGGCCGCGGCCGGCTATGGCCCGCTGCATCTCGGCACCGATATCGGCGGCTCGGTGCGCCTGCCCGCCGGCTGGTGCGGCCTCGTCGGCCTGAAGCCGAGCTTCGGCCGCGTGCCGATCGATCCGCCCTATGTCGGCCGCGTCGCCGGTCCCATGACCCGCACGGTCGATGACTGCGCGCTGATGATGAGCGCGATCGCAAAGCCCGACCGGCGCGACGGCATGAGCCTGCCGGCCGAGCCGCTCAACTGGAAGGGACTCGAGAAATCTCCGCGCAAGCTGCGCATCGGGTTGATGCTCGATCCCGGCTGCGGCCTGCCGCTGGAAAAACCGGTGCGCGAGGTCGCGGTGAAGGCCGCGAAAGCGTTCGAGTCCGCTGGCAGTGTCGTCACCGAGGTCGACGGCATCCTGACGCGCGAGATGCTCGACGGTCTCGACAATTTCTGGCGCGCGCGGATGTGGGACGATCTGTCCAGGCTGACGCCTGCCGAGCAGGCCAGGGTGCTGCCCTATATCTTCAAGTGGGGCGAGTCCGGCGCCAGGCTCTCGGGCGTCGACGTCATCCGCGGCTTCAACCAGACCATGGCGATCCGGGCCGCGGCCTCAAAGCTGTTCTGCGAGCTCGACTATGTGATCTCGCCGATGGCGCCGAACGTGAACTTTCCGGCGGAATGGGCGTCGCCGACCAATGATCCGATGAAGCCGTTCGAGCACATCGCCTATACCGTGCCATGGAATATGTCGGAGAACCCCGCGATTTCCGTCAATGGCGGCTTCGATGCCAAGGGCTTTCCGATCGGCGTGCAGATCGTCGGCCGCCGCTTCGACGACATCGGCGTCCTCGGCATGGCCAAGGCGTTCGAGGGCCTGCGGGGTGCGCAGCGGCCCTGGCCGAAGCCGCCGGCGAAGTAGCCGCACTCTCTGTCATTCCGGGTTGCGCCCACTTGGCGCAAGCCCGGAATCCATTCCTCGGCACAATCCGTGCGGAGAGATGGATTCCGGGTTCGCGCTTCGCGCGCCCCGGAATGACGTGCTAGAGAAATCGGCAAAGAACCCGGGAAGGAAACCAGCCATGGCGTATGAGACGATCAAATACGAGGTCGCCGAGCAGATTCTCACCATCACGCTGAACCGGCCCGACAAGCTCAACGCCTTCAATGCGCAGATGCAAGGAGAGCTGATCGACGCATTCGACGCGGCCGACAAGGACGACAACGTCCGCGCCATCATCGTCACCGGTGCGGGCCGCGGCTTTTGCGCGGGAGCCGATCTCTCCTCCGGTGCCGACACGTTCGATCGCGACGCACGGCGCGGGCCGGTCAAGCGTCTTGCCGACGGGAAGGTCGACTACAGCGATCCCCAGGTGCGCGACGGCGGCGGCCAGGTGACCTTGCGCATCTTCAAGTGCCTGAAGCCTGTCATCGCCGCGGTGAACGGCCCGGCCGTCGGCATCGGCGTCACCATGCAGCTCGCGATGGACATCCGCATCGCCTCGGAGGCTGCACGCTTCGGTTTCGTGTTCTCCCAGCGCGGCATCGTGCCGGAGGCCGCCTCGAGCTGGTTCCTGCCGCGCATCGTCGGCATCTCTCAGGCGCTGGAATGGTGCTATTCCGGCCGCGTCTTCCCGGCGCAGGAGGCGCTTGCCGGACGGCTCGTCAGCAAGGTCGTGGCCCCCGATGACCTCCTGCCGACCGCCCGCGCGCTCGCCAAGGAGTTTGCGGCCAAGACCGCACCGGTCTCGGTCGCGCTGATCCGCCAGATGATGTGGCGCATGATGGGCGCAGACGATCCCATGGAAGCGCACAAGGTCGACAGCCGCGGCATCTATGCTCGCGGCCGCTCCGACGACGTGAGGGAAGGCGTGGTGTCGTTCCTGGAGAAGCGCCCTGCGCAGTTCAAGAACAAGGTGTCCACCGACATGCCGGACTATTTTCCGTGGTGGACCGAGCGGGAGTACAAATAGTTCACGGTCATTCCGGGGCTCGCGAAGCGAGAACTATGGTGCGCGCTTGCGCACCTGAGAATCTCGAGATTCCGGGTTCGCCCTTCGGGCGCCCCGGAATGACGACTTTAGAGGTCACTCCATCATCAGTGCCACGCGCCCGATCGCCTTGCGGTCGATCAAAAGCCGCATCGCGCTCGCATAGTCTTCCAACGGCAGGCGATGAGAGACGTTGGGGCGCAGCTTGCCCTCCTCGGCCCATTGCAGCAGCGCCTTCAGGCGCACCTGGCCGAGCGCCGGATTCCTCCGCACCGCCTCACCCGCACGCACGCCGAGCACGCTGGCACCCTTGATCAGCAGGAGGTTGGTCTTGGCCGAACCGATCCCGCTGGTGAAGCCGATCACCAGGAGCCGCGCGCCCCAGGCGATGCAGCGCATGGAGTCTTCGAAGACCTGGCCGCCGACGGGATCGAACACGACGTCCGCGCCGCGGCCGTCGGTGATGCGCTTGACGGCATCGCGAAACGGCTCGCGGTCGTAGCGGACGAGATGATCGGCGCCGCGCGCCTTGGCAATCGCGAGCTTCTCGTCGCTGGACGCGGTTGCGATCACGGTGGCGCCCAGCATCTTGCCGATCTCGACGGCGGCAAGGCCGACGCCGCCGCCGGCGCCGTGCACCAGCAGCACCTCACCCGGCTCGACCCGGCCGCGATCGATCAGCGCATGATAGGCGGTGCCGTGGCCGGCGAGATAGGTCGCGGCCTCCGCGTAGTCGAATGTGGATGGCTTGGGGGTGAGCTGTGACGGTGTGACGACGGCTTCGTCGGCGAAGGCGCCGTGGCGCATCTTGACGATGACCTTGTCGCCGACGGCAACACCTCTCGCCTCCGCGCCCACCTCGGTCACGTCGCCCGCCGCCTCCATGCCCGGTGTAAACGGCAACTCCGGCTTGAGCTGATACTGGCCGGCGGCCATCAGCACATCCGGAAAATTCAGCCCGGCTGCGCGGATCGCGACGCGCACCTCGCCCGGGTTCAGGGCGCGCGACGGAAGCTGCTCCAGCCGCAACGCTTCGGGCGCGCCGAGCGCGCGGCAGACGACGGCGCGCACCATCAGGCCGCGCTCGCCTTGCTGCGCATCAGCGCTTCGCGGATCAATGGCAGGCGGTCATTGCCGAAATACATGTCGGTCTTGTTGACGAAGATCGTGGGCGAGCCGAAGCCGCCGCGTGCGACGACCTCTTCCGTATTCGCCTTGAGCTGATCCTTGATCTCCTGCTCCGAGATGCCGGCGAAGAATTTTGGCGCGTCGATGCCGACTTGCTTGCAGATACCCGCAAGCACCGTGTCCTGCGAAATGTCCTTGTCGTCGCCCCAATAGGCCTCGAACACGGCGGTCGCGAACGGCACCATGTCCTTGCCCAGCCAGATGCAGCCGCGCATCGCTTTCACGCTGTTCACCGGGAACACGGTCGGCGGCATCTTGATCGCAAGGCCTGCCGAGCGCGCCCAGTCCTGAAGATCCTTCTTCATGTAGCGCGCCTTCAGCGGCACCGGCTTTTCCCGCTGCGCATAGACGCTCGGATTGACCGTATTGAAAATGCCGCCGACCAGGATCGGCCGCCAGACGATTTCAGCGCCCAGCTCCTTGGCAAGCGGCTGGATGTTGTGGAAGGCGAGATAGGTCCAGGGACTGGAGCAGTCGAAGAAGAATTCGATCATGGCGCTTCCTTTTCTTGTATTCGACACGCTCAATCTTCCGTCATTGCGAGCGCAGCGAAGCAATCCAGAATCTTTCCGCGGCGACAGCCTGGATTGCTTCGTCGCAAGGGCTCCTCGCAATGACGGGGAGAGAGCGGTGCTTACCTCTTTCCCAACACTTCCTTAGCCCTTTGCCCGAACATGATCTTGCGTGATTCCTCGTCGAACGGCTCTTTCACGAATTTGCCGATGGCAAGCCCCGCCTGCACCTGCGGCCTGGCGCGGACCTCGGCATACCAGCGCTTGACGTTCGGATAGTCGTCCAGCGTAAAGCCCTGTGCCTTGTGGGTCATGGTCCAGGGAAAACAGGCGATGTCGGCGATGGAATAGTCGCCCGCGACATAGGAACCGGTCTTCTCCAACTGCCGGTCGAGCACACCATAGAGCCGTGCCGCCTCGTCGCGATAGCGCTCGATCGCGTACGGGATCTTCTCCGCCGCATAGAGTGCGAAATGACCGTGCTGGCCGAGCATCGGCCCGAGGCCGGCCATCTGCCACATCACCCACTGGATGGTGGTGGAGCGGCCGCGCAGATCGGGCGGCAGAAAACGGCCGGTCTTTTCGGCGAGATAGATCAGGATCGCGCCGGTCTCGAAGGCCGAGAACGGCTCGCCCCCGTCGGCGGGAGCGTGATCGACGATCGCGGGAATGCGGTTGTTCGGGGAGATCGCCAGAAACTCAGGCGCGAACTGCTCGCCGGCGCGGATGTTGACAGGGATCACCTTATAGGGAAGCCCGAGCTCCTCCAGCATGATCGAGATTTTCCAGCCGTTCGGCGTCGGCGCGCAATAGAGGTCGATCATGGCCTTTCCCTTGCGCCGTCCCCGTCGCTGCCGCCAGCCAATGGCGACTTTTGTTGTTCTGTACCTCGACGTTAGGACATGGCAGGAAGGGGCGCAACACAACCTGCCGGGAGGGCCGCCATGCTGTTTCCAACCACGATCGCCGGCTCCTTGCCGAAGCCGGAATGGCTCGCCGAGCCCAACATGCTCTGGGCGCCCTGGAAGTCACAAGGCGACGAGCTTCTTCGTGCCAAGCGCGACGCGACGCTGATCTGGCTGAAGATCCAGGAGGACGCCGGCGTCGACATCGTCACCGAGGGCGAGCAGGCCCGGCAGCATTTCGTCCACGGTTTCCTGGAGAAGATCGATGGCATCGACTTCGCCCACAAGGTCGAGATGGGCATCCGGAAGGATCGCTACAAGGCGATGGTGCCGCAAGTGGTCGCACCGCTCCGGCTGAAGGATCGGGTGCATGCCTTCGAGGCGCGCGTGGCGCGCACGCACACCAAGAAGCAGCTGAAGTTCACCCTGCCCGGTCCGATGACCATCATCGACACCATCGCCGATCGCTACTATGGCGATCGCGTGAAGATGGCGTTTGCGTTTGCCGAGCTGCTCAATGAGGAAGCCAGGGCATTGCAGGCCGACGGCGTCGATCTCGTGCAGTTCGACGAGCCAGCCTTCAACGTCTACATGGACGAGGTCAACGATTGGGGCATCAAGGCGCTCGAGCGCGCCGCGCAGGGGCTGACCTGCACCACTGCCGTGCACATCTGCTACGGCTATGGCATCAAGGCCAACACCGACTGGAAGGAAACGCTCGGCAGCCAATGGCGGCAGTACGAGCAGATCTTCCCGGCGATCGACGCCAGCCCGATCCAGCAGGTCGCGATCGAATGCCGCAATTCGAAAGTGCCGCTCGACCTGCTCGCGCTCCTGAAGAACAAGATCGTGCAGGCCGGCGTGATCGACGTCGCCAGCGACACCGTGGAGACCGCCGAGGACGTCGTGAAGGTGATCGAGGCGGTGTCGGAATTCGTGCCCAAGAGCAACATCATCGCCACCACCAATTGCGGCATGGCGCCGATGCGGCGCGAGATCGCCGAAGCCAAGCTGACGGCGCTCGGCGCGGGTGCCGCTCTGGCGCGCGAGAAGCTGGGGTGA
Source organism: Bradyrhizobium centrosematis (assembly GCF_045571495.1). Classification (NCBI taxonomy): domain Bacteria; kingdom Pseudomonadati; phylum Pseudomonadota; class Alphaproteobacteria; order Hyphomicrobiales; family Nitrobacteraceae; genus Bradyrhizobium; species Bradyrhizobium centrosematis. Next base: position 2,994,052 of record NZ_CP120703.1, on the reverse strand, counting down.
TCTTCGGGCCGCTCCGCTAGTCCAGGGCGGTCGGATGCAGCGCCGGCTGATAGCCGGCGCCGAGCGCACGCAAGGTGGACGGCGGCGTCAGCAGCATTGCGCTTGCCAACGTATGCCCGGTGCGGGCATAGCCGGCCGGCGACCACAGCAGCGCCCTGCCCTGCAGCACCAGAAAGCTCTCCTCGCCCTGCTGCACCATCGCGCCATCGGGCAAATCTTCCAGCGGCCTTCGCACCGCGTGCAGGCGCTTGCGGCCGTGATCCAGACGCTCCAGGTGCAACTGGGCGTCCATCGCCTTTGCGCTCATCTTGCTTGCACCATTGCCCTTCTCCCATGCGGCGCGGAAGCGGTTGGCATCGTCGCGCCGGCAAAAGAAGCAGGGCCGGTGTCCGGCGGCGAACGCGGTGGCCTCGTCGAGGAAGAACAGCTCGGTCCAGCTCCGCCGCGCCATCACCGGCCGCCGCCAGCCGCGGAATTCGCACAGGCACGTAATCCAGGCCGGCGACGACCAGCGCTTCTTCAAGAGCGTCCTGGTCGCGGGATCGTGGATGATGCCGCGATTGCCCGTGAACATGCCGCGGTGCGGAGTCGCGATGATCTCGCCGGTGGGGGTGACGCGGTTTTGCAGGGGCATGGCGGTCAACTGTCGTCATTCCGGGATGGTCCGCAAGGACCAGACCCGGAATCTCGAGATTCCGGGTTCGGTCCTGCGGACCGCCCCGGAATGACTTCATGCCTCACGCCGCGCCGTCGCGCAGCGGCGGGTGATAGGACAGCGCGGTGTCCCAGGGGAAGAAGATCCAGGTGTCCTGCGACACCTCGGTAATGAAAGTGTCGACCAGCGGTCGTCCCATGGGCTTGGCATAGACGGTGGCGAAATGCGCATCGGGCAACATCTTGCGCACCATCCTGCCGGTCTTGCCGGTGTCGACGAGGTCGTCGACGATCAACAACCCCTTGCCGGTGCCGCTGCCGAGCTTCATGGTCGCGTCCGAGATGCCCTTGAGGACCTGGAGCTCGCCCTGCTTGTCGTGATCGTAGCTCGCGATACAGACCGTATCGATCACGCGCACCCCTAACTCGCGCGCCACGATCGCGGCGGGCACCAGGCCGCCGCGGGTGATCGCGATCACCGCCTGGAACGGACCGACCTCGTTGAGTCGCCAGGTCAGCGCCCGGCAGTCCCGATGGAACTGGTCCCATGAAACCGGGAAAGCCCTGCCCGCCCGCTCCTGCGCACTCAGTTCCGGTGCTTCACCAGCCATCGTTATCTCCTGCTTCGTCTGTCGGCAGCCGCCGTCGCTAGCGCGTGATGTTCAATCCTGCGAGCATGTCCTTCACTGCAGCCATCGCGGCCGCCAGCTTCTCCGGATCGCGCGAGCGCACCACCAGATTGGTGTTCGGCTTCTGCTCCTCGTCCATGAAGGGATAGCTGCCGATGATGGTGTCGGGATGGGCGGCGGCGATCGCCCGCAGCGGGCCGCCGATATCGCCCTCGCGCGCGTTGGCGCGAACCGATTCGGACAGCATGCGCACGCCCGACTTCAGCTTGGGCGCGACGATGTCCATCATCGCCTGCATGATCGAGGGCACGCCGGCCATGACGATGACATTGCCGATCTTGAAGCCGGGCGCGAGGATGGTCGCGCTCTGGATCAGCTCGGCCCCGTCGGGAATCCGCGCCATGCGCAAGCGGGCTTCGTTGAGGTCCTGCTCGCTCCAGCGCTCGCGGAAACGCGCAACCACCTCCGGATGGTGGTCGATGCCGACGCCAAACGCCTTGGCGACGCTGTCGGCGGTGATGTCGTCATGGGTCGGCCCAATCCCGCCGGTGGTGAAGACGTAGGTGTAGCGATGCCGCAGTGCATTCAAGGCAGCGATGATGTCGGCCTCGTCGTCAGAGACGACCCGGACTTCCTTCAAGTCGATGCCGATATTGGTCAGGTATTCGGCGATGAAGCCGATATTCTTGTCCTTGGTCCGGCCTGACAGGATTTCGTCCCCAATGACCAGAATGCCTGCCGTGACGATCTCGCTCATACCTTAAGTCCCTCACCTGTGGCGCCAACTTTGCCGGGGCAACGCGTTGAAGTCACGCGGTTTTGCTGCCGAAATAAGCAGTCCTCAGCCATTTTTTCAGGCAAGCCGCCGGCCATGCCCGGCAAATGCTGCCAGTCCATGCTTATCGCGCTGGCCCGGCCCTTGCTACCACCTCAGAGTCATGCACTCTTGCCGCATGGCCAGGACGTTGCGGTCTTCATGAGGGCTTGGCGACCTGTCCAACGGCGCAACGCCTTGCGGAGACAAGTCGGGATCTATGGCAGTCGCGTTTGACGAAATGAACATTCCCGGCGGGGACCTTCGCCCCGCCTACCAGGAGCTGGCGCGCTGGCTCAAGGAGACGCCTCCCGAGGCGCTCGAATATCGCCGCCAGGAGGCCGAGCTCCTGTTCCGCCGGATCGGCATCACCTTCGCAGTCTACGGCGATTCGGAGTCCACCGAGCGCCTGATCCCCTTCGACGTCATCCCCCGGATCATGTCCGGCAAGGAATGGGCGCTGCTGGAAAAGGGCCTGAAGCAGCGCGTGCGCGCGCTCAACATGTTCCTGCGCGACATCTATCACGGCCGCGACATCCTCCGCGCCGAAATCGTGCCCGACGATTTGATCTTCCAGAATCCGGTATTCCGGCCGGAGATGAACGGACAGCAGGTGCCGCACGACGTCTACGTGCACATCGCCGGCATCGACATCGTCCGGGTCGACGCCGAGGACTTCATTGTGCTGGAGGACAACGCGCGCACGCCTTCCGGTGTGTCCTACATGCTGGAAAACCGCGAGATCATGATGCGGCTGTTTCCGGATTTGTTCGCCCGCCACAAGGTGGCGCCGGTCGAGCGCTATCCGGACGAGCTGCTCGCAGCGCTCCGCTCGGTCGCGCCGCTCAGCGCATCCAGCGAGCCGACGGTTGCCCTGCTCACCCCCGGCGTCTACAACTCCGCCTATTACGAACACTCGTTCCTCGCCGACAAGCTCGGCATCGAGCTGGTCGAGGGCCGCGACCTCATCGTCAAGAACAACGAAGTGTTCATGCGGACGACGGAAGGGCTGAAGCGGGTCGACGTGATCTATCGCCGCGTCGACGACGACTTCCTCGATCCCCTCACCTTCCGTCCCGATTCCGTGCTCGGCGTGCCCGGGCTGATGTCGGCCTATGCGGCCGGCAACATCACGCTTGCCAACGCGGTCGGCACCGGCATCGCCGACGACAAGGCGATCTACTCCTACATGCCCGACATCGTGAAATTCTATCTCGGCGAGGAGCCGATCCTGAAGAACGTGCCGACCTGGCGCTGCCGCGAGCCGAAGGATCTCGCCTACGTGCTGGACAACTTAAGCGAGCTCGTCGTCAAGGAAGTCCATGGCTCCGGCGGCTACGGCATGCTGATCGGCCCCGCCGCGACGAAAGCCACGATCGAAGCCTTCCGCGAGAAGCTCAAGCGCGAGCCGGAAGGTTTCATCGCCCAGCCGACGCTGGCGCTCTCGACCTGCCCGACCTGCACCGCCTCGGGCCTTGCGCCCCGCCACGTCGACCTGCGGCCCTTCGTGCTCACCGGCCGCAAGAGCACGACCATCGTGCCGGGCGGGCTGACGCGCGTGGCGCTGAAGGAAGGCTCCCTGGTGGTGAATTCGAGCCAGGGCGGCGGCACCAAAGACACCTGGATTCTGGACGAGTAGAGAGAATGCTGTCGCGTACCGCTGAAAACCTCTACTGGCTCGCCCGCTACGTCGAACGGGCCGAATATCTCGCGCGCACCATCGATGCGACGCTGCGCGTCACCGCGCTCCCCGCCGCCTATGTCGGCAAGACCAATGAATGGGACTCGGCGCTGCTCACCGCCGGCGTCGCCGCCAGCTTCTATCAGACCTATGAGGAAGCCAACGAGCACAACGTCGTCGATTACCTCTCCTTCTCCGTGAACAATCCCTCCTCGATCAGGAACTGCATCGAGGCGGCGCGGCTGAACTCGCGCTCGGTGCGCACCGCGCTGACCAGCGAGATGTGGGACACCATCAACTCGGCCTGGATCGAGCTTCAGGCGGTGTGGAGCAAAGGCACCTCGACGCGCGAGGACCTCGCCAAGTTCCTCCGCTTCGTGCAGGAGACCTCGCTGCGCTTCGACGGCTCGGCCTATCGGACCATGCTGCGCAATGACGCCTATTGGTTCTCGCGGATGGGCGTGCATCTGGAGCGAGCCGACAACACCGCGCGCATTCTCGATGTGAAGTACCATGTGCTGCTGCCCGAGGAGGAGCATGTCGGTGGTCCGCTCGACTTCTACCAATGGAGCTCAATCCTGCGCTCGGTTTCGGCGCTGACGGCCTATCACTGGGTCTATCGCGAGACGCTGAAGCCGTGGCTGATCGCCGACCTGCTCATTCTCAACGACACGCTGCCGCGCTCGCTGGCGAGCTGCTACGGCAACCTCGTGCGCAACCTCGACCAGATCGGCGTCGCCTATGGCCGCCAGGGCCCGGCCCAGCGCCACGCCCGCGGCATCCGCAACCGGCTGGAACACAGCAACATGAACGACATTTTCCAGCATGGCGTGCATGAATTCATTCAGGAATTCATCGCGGACAATTCCAGGCTGGGCGAAATCATCACGAAGCAGTATTTGATCTGACCTTCAGTCATTCCGGGGCGCCCGAAGGGCGAACCCGGAATCTCGAGATTCCGGGTTCGATGCTGGCGCATCGCCCCGGAATGACGGAGCAAACAACCCACCATGCGCCTGCGAATCCGCCACATCACGACCTATCGCTACGAGCCGCCGGCCACCAGCGTGATCCAGATCCTGCGCATGACGCCCGGCAGCCATGACGGGCAATATGTGGCGGAGTGGCAGATCGACGTCTCGACCGACACCAAGCTCGACACCCATGAAGACGCGTTCGGCAACGTCACTCACGTGCTGTCCTGCGGGCCTGTCGGCGACATCCAGATCACCGCAGAGGGGCTGATCGAGACCCACGACACCGGCGGCGTGCTGCGCGGCACCGACGAACGCTTTCCGCCGGGCATGTTCCTGCGCTCGACCGATCTCACCTCGGTCAATCCGGCGATGCTGGCGGTTGCGCGCCAGTTGCGCAGCGAGGCCGAGAGCGACACGCTCGGCTTCCTGCATACGTTGATGACTGAGATTGCCGATCACATGACGTTCGACGAGGACCCGACCACCAGCGGCACCTCGGCGGCGGAGGCGTTCACGCTCAAGCGCGGCGTCTGCCAGGACTACGCGCATATCTTCATCGCCTGCGCCCGGGCCGGCGGCGTGCCGGCGCGGTTCGTCTCCGGCCATTTCCTCCGCTCGGACGGCCTGCTGCATCAGGAGGCCGGGCACGCCTGGGCGGAAGCCTTCGTGCCCGATCTCGGCTGGGTCGGCTTCGATCCCGCCAACAGCATCTGCGCCACCGACGCGCATGTCCGCGTCGCGATCGGACTCGACTATCTCGGTGCAGCCCCGGTGCGCGGCACCCGCTATGGCGGCGGCACGGAGACGCTGGACGTGACGGTGAAAGTCGAGCAGGCCGGCCGCGGCGGACCGTCGCAATCGCAATCCCAGCGGCAGGGCTAGGCACGGCGTCCAGGCACGTGGGTCGTGCTACACTTGCGAAGATCAGACCTGCCCCCCGCGAGGTACCCCATGGCAACCGTGAAGCTGCTTTCGGACGCTGAACTCTCTGCTGAAGCGCGCGCCGTCTTCAATGACATCCGCAAGGTGCGGAAGTCGGACTTCGTTAACAATTTCTGGCGCGCGCTGGCGCATGATCCGAAGACGCTGCGGCGGACCTGGGAGAGCATCAAGGAGGTGATGGCTCCGGGCGCGCTCGATCCCAAGGTCAAGGAAATGCTCTATGTCGCGGTGTCGATCGCGCATGGCTGCAGCTACTGCATCCACTCCCACACCGCCGCCGCACGCGCCAAGGGCATGACCGAGGCCGAATATGGCGAGCTGCTCGCCATCGTCGGCATGGCCGCGGAGACCAACCGCCTGGTCACTGCGCTCGGCGTGCCGGTTGATGATGCCTTTCTCGTCGATGCCGCGGATTGAGGTCGGAGCGAAGCGCTAAGCCGATACCCTCGTCATTCCGGGGCGCGCCGAAGTCGCGAACCCGGAATCCATTCATCCACCAACTATGCAGCCTCATGGATTCCGGGCTCGCGCTGGCGCGCGCCCCGGAATGACGCCCTTCCCCGCGGGAATCGGGGGTTTCGTGGCTCCCGGAAATTGGCTAGTAATTCCGCGCAAACGCGTTCGGGGACTGGAAATGACCTATTGCTGCGGAATCCTGGTTCGGGACGGTCTGGTGATGATCGCCGACACCCGCACCAATGCCGGGCTCGACAATGTCTCAACCTTCCGCAAGCTGCACATCTTCTCCAAGCCCGGCGAGCGCATCATGGCGATCGCCAGCGCGGGCAACCTCGCCATCAGCCAGTCGGTGCTCTCTACCCTGACCGAAGGCCTGGAGGACCCCAACACGGGCGAGATCGAGACGCTGATGAACGCGCCGACCATGTTCCAGGCTGCCCAGCGCATTGGCCGGGCCATCCGCGCCGTGCATGCCACCGAAGGGCCGGCCTTGAAGTCCGAGGACGTGTCCTTCGACGTCTCCTTCCTGTTCGGCGGTCAGATCAAGGGCGCGCGCATGCGCCTGTTCATGGTCTACACCGCCGGCAATTTCATCGAGTGCACGACCGACACGCCCTACCTGCAGATCGGCGAGCACAAATACGGCAAGCCGGTGCTCGACCGCGCCATGCATTACGACGTCGAGCTCTACGAGGCGCTGAAGACCGGCCTGATCTCGATGGATTCGACCATGCGCTCCAATCTCGGCGTCGGCCTGCCGATCGACGTGCTGGTGGTGCGCAACGACGCCTGCGAGGCCGATCTCAACCACCGCATCGAGGCCGGCGAACCCTATTTCCACGACCTGCGCTCGCGCTGGTCGGCGGCGCTGCGCGCGGCGCATCAGAACATTCCGCGGCCGCCCTACAAGAACGAAAAAGAACCCAAAACCTGACAGCTCAAGAGAAAAGGCAGGAAACAATGAGTGAAGCAAAGAAGATCGCCCTGGTGACGGGCGCCGGCACCGGTGTCGGGCGCGCGGCGTCGCTGGCGCTGATGAACACCGGCTTCACCGTGGTGCTCGCAGGGCGCCGCCTCGACATGCTCGAGGAGACCGCAAAGCTCGGCCCCGCGGGAAAGAGCCTCTGCGTCACCGCCGATATGACCAAGCCGGACCAGATCGCCGCGCTGTTCGACAAGGTGAAGGCGACCTATGGCCGGCTCGACGTGCTCTTCAACAATGCCGGCATGGGCGCGCCCGCGGTGAACTTCGAGGACCTCAGCCTCGAGCAGTGGCAGGCCGTGGTGAACACCAACCTCACCGGCCCGTTCCTGTGCACCCAGCACGCCTTCCGCATCATGAAGGACCAGACCCCGCGCGGCGGCCGCATCATCAACAACGGCTCGATCTCGGCGCATGCGCCGCGGCCATTCTCGGCGGCCTATACCTCGACCAAGCACGCCATTACGGGCCTCACCAAGGCGAGTAACCTCGACGGCCGCATGTATGACATCGCGGTCGGCCAGGTCGATATCGGCAATGCCGCCACCCCGATGACCGATCGCATGGTCAACGGCCCCGGCGTGCTGCAGCCCGACGGCACCACCAAGCACGAGCCGCGCATGGACGCCAAGGCGGTCGGCGACGCCGTGGCCTACATGGCCGGCCTGCCGCTCGACGCCAACGTGCTGACCATGACGGTGATGGCGACGAAGATGCCGTTCGTCGGGCGGGGCTGAACAAAAAACGCGAAAACAACCCCATGCACAGTAGGCGGCAAGTCGCGCCTGCCGCTGCCCGGCTGCGGGGGTGACGCGAGTTAAGTCCACACGCTGTCTCAACAATCGTCATTGCGAGCGAAGCGAGGCAATCCAGGCCGTCAAATGCGGCGAGATCTGGATTGCTTCGTCGCAAGGGCTCCTCGCAATGACTGGGGAGACGGCGTGTCCTACTCCAAGCTCTCCACTTTGCGCAGGCTGGGAAACAGCTTCATCCAGAGCAGCGCCACTATGACGGTGGCGGCGCCGCCGAGCACGGCGGCAGGCATGGTGCCGAACAGGGCGGCCGTGAGCCCGCTCTCGAACTGACCGAGCTGGTTCGAGGCGTTGATGAAGAGGAAGTTCACCGCGCCGACGCGGCCGCGCATCTCGTCGGGCGTGGAGAGCTGCACCAGCGAGAAACGGATCACGACGCTGATCGTGTCGGCCGCGCCCAGAACGGCGAGCGACAGCACCGACAGCCACATCCAGGACGACAGTGCGAACACGATGGTGGCGAGGCCGAACACGATCACGGCCTGGAACATGCGCAGGCCCACATGCCTGGAGATGGCGTGACGCGCCAGCACCATGGTCATCAACAGCGCGCCGACCGCGGGCGCCGCGCGCAGCACGCCGAGCCCGACCGGGCCGGTCTGCAGGATGTCGCGGGCATAGATCGGCAGCAATGCCGTGACGCCGCCGAACAGCACCGCGAACAAATCGAGCGAGATGGTGCCGAGGATCGCCGGATTGCTGCGGATGAAGCGGACCCCGGCGAAGATGTTGTCCGAGTCCGTCCCCTCCTTCGCGATCGCCTGCGGGCGCGGCCGGATGAAGCCGGTCAGGATCATCCCGAGGATCCAGAACAGCACCATCACGGCGTAGGCAAAGTGCGGGGCGACCGCATAGGCGAAGCCGCCGAGCGCCGGCCCGGTGATGGTCGCGACCTGCGCCGCGCCGCTGGAGACGGCGGTAGCGCGCTGCAGCGATCCCTGCGGCGCGATCAGCGGCAGCAGCGCCGCGGTGGTCGGACTCTCGAAGGCGCCGGCGATGCCGAGCACGAAGGTGGCAACGAAGATCTGAACCTCGCCGACCGCGCCGAGATAGGTGATGATGGCGAGATAGAGCGCGGTCGCCGCTTCCACGAGCTGGCAGAGCTGGACCACGCGCTTACGCTCGAAGCGGTCGGCGGCGTGGCCGGCGACGAACACCAAAAGGGCGGTGGGCAGGAACTGCACCAGGCCGACCATGCCGAGATCGAAGGCCGACCCGCTCAGATCGTAGATCTGCCAGCCGATCGCGACCGCTGCGATCTGGCTGGAGAAGCGCGACAGGCTGCGCGAGAGCAGGAAGAACAGAAAGGCGCGATGGCCGAGAAGCGCGCCGGCGCTGACCGGCGGGTTTGCGGATCTTGGCTGCTCTGGCATCGCCTCTTCGGTCACCTCGGACTGTCCGGCCCTTGATTGATGGGCCCCCGCGTGGCTGAGACGGGTCCGCTTGTCAACAACGGGACGCTTCCGTGGTCTGTCGGCATTGCCTTTGCAGCGCAGGCACGGCCATAATCATTGAGGGTTTGGGGACATCATGCTGCGCTTGCAATCGGCACTCGGCATTTTCGCATTGCTGTTGATCGCCTACGCGCTGGCCGAGAACCGGCGCGCCGTGTCGCGGCGGCAGGCGGCGATCGGCCTCGTCGTCACCTTCGTCACCGCAATCGTGCTGCTGAAGCTGCCCGTCGTCGCGCATGCCTTCGGCGCCATCAACGACGCGGTCGGCGCGATCTCCGCGGCCTCGCGGGCCGGCTCCGCCTTCGTGTTCGGTTACGTCGGCGGCGGCACTCTGCCCTTCGACGTCAAAGTGCCCGGCGCCGATTTCATCCTGGCGTTTCAGGCGCTGCCGATCGTGCTGGTCATGAGCGTGCTGACGACGCTGCTGTTCCACTGGCGCGTGCTGCCGCCGATCGTGCGCGGCATGGCCTGGCTGCTGGAGCGCACGCTCGGCGTCGGCGGCGCGGTCGGCCTGTCGACCGCCGCCAACATCTTCCTCGGTATGGTCGAGGCACCGCTGTTCGTGCGCCCCTATCTTGCGCAGATGTCCCGCAGCGAATTGTTTCTGGTGATGACGGGCGGCATGGCCGGCATCGCCGGCACGGTGCTGGTGCTCTATGCGACGCTCCTTGCTCCTCTTATTCCTGATGCAGCCGCGCATTTCGTCATCGCCTCCGTGCTGGGCGCGCCGGCGGCGATCCTCGTCAGCCTGATCATGGTGCCTGAAATCTCCGACAAGCGCACCGGCGGCTCGCTGGAAGATCCCGAGATGGAGGTCTCAAGCACGATGGATGCGATCGTGAAGGGCACCAGCGCGGGGATCGAGTTGCTGATCAACATCGTCGCCATGCTGCTGGTGCTGGTGGCGCTGGTTTATCTCGTCAATGCCATCCTCGGCCTCCTGCCACATCTCGGCGGCGCCGCGATCTCCCTGCAGCGCCTGCTCGGCCTCGCGATGGCGCCGGTGTGCTGGCTGATGGGGCTGCCGTGGGACCAGGCCGTCACCGCCGGCAGCCTGATGGGCAGCAAGACCGTGCTCAACGAATTGATCGCCTATGTCGAGTTCTCGAAGCTGCCGGCCGAGGCGCTCGACCCACGCTCACGCCTGATCATGCTCTATGCGATGTGCGGCTTCGCCAATTTCGCCAGCCTCGGCATCATGATCGGCGGTCTGGGGGTGATGGCGCCGGAGCGCCGCGAGGAGATCAATACGCTCGGGCTGAAGTCGATCCTGTCGGGGACGCTGACGACGTGCTTGATGGGCGCGGTGGTGGGGGTGTTAAGTTAGCTCTCTCCACCCGTCATTGCGAAGCGACTTGTCCGCCGTAGCCTTGGCGAAGGCGGAAGCAATCCAGAAATGTGTCCGCGGCAGCAGTTTGGATTGCTTCGTCGCAAGGGCTCCTCGCAATGACGGGCGGAGAGTATCGACTTCTTACGCCTTCAACTCCACCGTCTTGAACTCTGCCGGAAGGATCACCTCCAGCAGCTCCACATCATCCGAGTAATCCAGGATCATGTGCTTGATCTTCGGCGGCTGCGTCCAGGCGCTGCCTTCTTTCATCAGGGTCTCGCCCTGCCCCTCCATGTAGGTCTTCACCCAGCCCTTGAGGACGTAGACCATCTGGAATTCGACGTCGTGGAAGTGCAGCTTCGACACCTCGGCCGGATTGCAGGGGCCTTGCAGGCGGATCACATGCGCTTGCGCAAGGCCGTGGGTCGCTGCGGCAATGCCGAGATCGCGATACTTGGCGTAGGCGCGCAGGCCGTCGGCCTTGAAGTCTTCCTCGCGGTGATGGCTGATCGCGATGCGTTGCCGGGGTCGCACGGGCTTCTTCGGGGCCGCTGTGCGCGCCTTCGCCTTCACCGCCTTGCGCGCCGACGATCGCGCCGCGACTTTTGCTCCGCTGCGCTTCTTCATCGCCGTCTTCGCCGCGGGTCTTGATGCCTTTTGCTTGGCCATTGTCTGCCTCCCTGATCTGGGCCGCGCCGCCAGACGGGTACGACCCGAGGGCAGACTATCCAGTCTCGGGCGAGGCAGCAATTGCAGGGCTCAAGACCGGTCCCTCGAAGCTCCGATCGACATCGTAGCTTGTCCCAGGCTGTCGTGCCGAGCGGCCCGCGTCTCGTATTGGTTCTCTCGCTGAATTAGTCTCGCCTGCGAGATTCTGGGGGATTGAATTCATGGGCAACAGCGTAGGCCAGCGTGCATTTCAAAATGCCCGGCTTCAGAAGCGACAGAAGGCCGAAGTGCTGCCGTTGCTCGGGCACGCCCTGCAATTGCACAAGATGGGTCTTCTGCCCGAAGCGCAGGCCGCCTATCGCCAACTCCTGCAGATCGCACCCAACCAGTTCATCGCGCTGCACATGCTCGCCGTCTTGGAGTCCGGTGCCAAGAATTATCAGCAGGCCGAAATCCTCTTGAACCGCGCGGTTGCCGTCGATCCGCGATCTGCCGATGCGCTTATGAGCCTGGGCGTCGCCCTCAACGGACTACGGCGTCACGACGAAGCTCGCGCGAGCTATCGGAAAGCCCTCGCCTTGCGGCCCAATCACGCCCTCACCCTGTCCAATCTCGGCAATGCGAACGAGGCTCTCGAGCTTCACGAGGAGGCGCTGAACAGCTACGACAAGGCGCTCGCACTCAACCCAAACCTTGCCGAAGCCCATAACGGCCGGGGTTGGGCGCTCTGTCGTCTGCGCAACTATGACGAGGCCGTGGCAAGCCTGAACCGCGCGCTATCAATCAAGCCCGACTATGCGTCGGCGCTCGCGAACCGCGCCATTGCATTGCGGGAACTTCAGCGATTTGACGAAGCCCTGGCAGACGGCAATCGGGCAGTCGCGCTGGCACCCGACGACGCGAATGGATGGCTCGCGCGGGCCGGCGTGTTACTCCAGATCCAGCAAATCGCGAGGGCATCGCACGATTGCGAGAAGGCCCTCGCGCTCGCTCCCGATTCCATTCAAGCTCACATGGTGCTGGGCCTTTGTCTCGCCGGGCTTGGCCGGGTCGAGGAAGCCCTCGCCAGCTTCGACAGAGCACTCGAGATCCAGCCCGACTTTCAGAGCGCGATCTCCAACAAGATCTTCACGCTCGATTTCATCGCGGACGCCAGCGTCGAGCAGCATCAGCAGGCGCGGCAGATGTGGTGGGAGCGGATCGGTGCGAAGATCGCCTCGGCCGAGGCGAAACCGCATGACAACAGCCGCGATCCGGATCGCCGTCTGGTGCTTGGCTATGTCTCGTCGGACTTCAATGCGCATTCGGCGGCGTTCATCTTCAAGCCGGTGCTGCAGCACCACGACCGGGCGCAGTTCGAGATCGTGTGCTATGCCTGCTCCTCGAAAGTGGACGCGACCACCAGCGAGTTTCAGGGCATCGCCGATCGTTGGCGCGACGCCTCGCAATGGACGGACGATCGCCTCGCCGCCGAGATCCGCGCCGACGGCGTCGATATCCTGATCGACCTGTCCGGCCACACCAGAGGAAACCGCCTCGGCGTGTTTGCCCGCAAGCCGGCACCGATCCAGGTCCATGGCTGGGGCCACGGCACCGGCACGGGGCTGCCGACGATCGACTATCTGTTCTCGGACCCCGTCGCGATTCCCGTCGAGGTTCGGCACCTGTTTGCGGAGACCGTCGTCGATTTGCCGTGCTTCGTGACGCTGATGCCACTGCCGGCCGGGATTGCGCGGGCGCCGACCCCGGCGATCGCGAACGGCTTCGTCACCTTCGGTGTCTTCAACCGCATCAGCAAGATTTCGGACGAGACCGCGGACGCCTGGGCCAGGATTCTCAAGCAAGTGCCGGGCTCGCGACTGCTGATCAAGGACGTTGCGCTGGATGATCAACTGGTCCGCGACAATCTGCTGGCGCGGTTTGCGGCATGCGGATTGCCGGCCGAACGCGTCGATCTGCTCGGCGCCACCTTCCGGGGCGAGCATCTGGCCTCGTTCAATCGCGTCGACATCTGCCTCGACCCCTTCCCGCAGAATGGCGGCGTCAGCACGTGGGAAGCGCTGCAGATGGGCGTGCCGGTGGTCGCAAAGCTTGGCAACAGCCTGCCGAGCCGCGCCGCCGCCTCCATCCTTACCGCACTCGGCCTGCCGGACTGGGTCGGGAATGACGATGAGGCCTATGTCGACATCGCAGTCGGTCATGCCGCCGAGATCGGCGAGCTCGATCGATTGCGCCGCGGCCTGCCCGGACAGATCGACGCCGCGGCCGCCGGCAACCCGGTCTCCTACGCGCGGGCCGTGGACGATGCCTATCGCGCGATGTGGCAGCGCTATTGCAACGGCGGCGCCTGATTGCGTGTTCGAAGGCGGCCTGCGCCTGGCGCAGCCGCCTTGCGTGCGATCGCGGAGCGCTGGTGGGTACGGCGCGGAGGCGCCTTTACCCACGAGGGATTACGGGACCGTTCTGCGCTTCAATGCAGCCGGAACACGCCATCCACGGCACGCAGCTCGGTCGGCTTGATCAGCTTGGAATGCGCCACGGTGACCGAGTGGAGCGGGCCGTCGAGCTTCTCCTGCCAGAACGCCAGGAAATCCTTCAGCGCGGGGAATTTCGGAAACATGTCGTAGTTCTGCCAGACGTAAGTCTGAAGCAGCGAGGGATGATCCGGCATCCGATAGAGAATCTGGGCCGTCGTCAGCCCGTAACCCAGCATCTGTTTCCGGAAATCCTCGGAAACGCCCCCACGCCGCAAGCCCATGCCAACCTCCTTTTCAGGAGCGCATCCGCTGGGGTGGCTTGAACGGTGCCCCGGGAGCCACCCGGAAACGATGCGCTCACATGAGAGAAATGTGACGCAAACTGACAATTCATCTCAAGCCCAAAAGTTTAACAAGCTGTTGAAATTCAATGCGTTAGCAGCAGAGAACGCTCCGTGCTAATACGGCCATCAGGCTCGGTTAACGATGGTCCAGCGGAGTTGGCAAAGCGCACTTCCGAGTGCTGATTTTTTTGCTACAAACCCTTGCCCCCGCAAAATTCCTGTCCTATTTCAGCCTCGCTCGTGCTAGCACTCACGGGCGACGATTGCTAACAACCTCAAAATCCTCAACTCGTGCAAATGCTTAGGAGGACTGCATGAAATTCCGTCCGCTTCACGACCGCGTCGTGGTCAAGCGCATCGACGCAGAAGAGAAGACCGCTGGCGGCATCATCATTCCCGACACTGCCAAGGAAAAGCCCTCCCAGGGCGAAGTCGTCGCCGTTGGCCCCGGTGGCCGCGACGAAGCTGGCAAGCTGATCCCGATCGACCTGAAGGTCGGCGACCGCGTGCTGTTCGGCAAGTGGTCCGGCACCGAAGTCAAGATCGACGGCCAGGACCTGCTGATCATGAAGGAGAGCGACGTGATGGGCGTTCTCGAGGTCACCGAGTCCAAGAAGAAGGCGGCTTAAGAGCCCCTCTCCTCCCTCCAGTCAAACATCATCCAAGGAAAACTCCAGATGGCAGCCAAAGAAGTCAAATTCTCGGTTGAGGCGCGCGACAAGATGCTGCGCGGCGTCGACGTTCTCGCCAACGCGGTGAAGGTCACGCTCGGTCCGAAGGGCCGCAACGTCGTGCTCGACAAGTCGTTCGGCGCTCCCCGCATCACCAAGGACGGCGTCACCGTCGCGAAGGAGATCGAGCTCGACGACAAGTTCGAGAACATGGGCGCCCAGATGGTGCGCGAAGTCGCCTCCAAGTCCGCTGACGCGGCCGGCGACGGCACCACCACCGCCACCGTGCTCGCCCAGGCGATCGTGAAGGAAGGCGCCAAGTCGGTTGCCGCCGGCATGAACCCGATGGACCTCAAGCGCGGTATCGACCTCGCGGTCGAAGCCGTCGTTGCAGACCTCCAGAAGAACTCCAAGAAGGTCACCTCGAACGAGGAGATCGCCCAGGTCGGCACCATCTCCGCCAATGGCGACCAGGAGATCGGCAAGTTCCTCTCCGACGCCATGAAGAAGGTCGGCAACGAGGGCGTCATCACCGTCGAGGAAGCCAAGTCGCTCGAGACCGAACTCGACGTCGTCGAGGGCATGCAGTTCGACCGCGGCTACATCTCGCCCTACTTCGTCACCAACGCCGACAAGATGCGCGTTGAGATGGACGACGCCTACATCCTCATCAACGAGAAGAAGCTCTCCTCGCTGAACGAGCTGCTGCCGCTGCTCGAGGCCGTGGTGCAGACCGGCAAGCCGCTGGTCATCGTCGCCGAGGACGTCGAAGGCGAGGCGCTCGCGACCCTGGTCGTGAACCGTCTGCGCGGCGGCCTGAAGGTTGCTGCCGTCAAGGCTCCGGGCTTCGGCGATCGCCGCAAGGCCATGCTGCAGGACATCGCGATCCTGACCGGCGGCCAGGCGATCTCGGAAGATCTCGGCATCAAGCTCGAGAACGTCACGCTCAACATGCTCGGTCGCGCCAAGAAGGTGATGATCGACAAGGAGAACACCACGATCGTCAACGGCGCCGGCAAGAAGGCCGACATCGAGGCGCGCGTGGCCCAGATCAAGGCGCAGATCGAGGAAACCACCTCGGACTACGACCGTGAGAAGCTCCAGGAGCGTCTTGCCAAGCTCGCAGGCGGCGTCGCGGTGATCCGCGTCGGCGGCGCAACCGAGGTCGAGGTGAAGGAGCGCAAGGATCGCGTTGATGACGCGATGCACGCGACCCGCGCGGCCGTGGAAGAAGGCATCGTTCCGGGCGGCGGCGTCGCCCTGCTCCGTGCCTCCGAGCAGCTCAAGGGCCTGCGCACCAAGAACGACGACCAGAAGACCGGCGTCGAGATCGTGCGCAAGGCGCTGTCGGCGCCCGCTCGCCAGATCGCGATCAACGCCGGTGAAGACGGCTCGGTGATCGTCGGCAAGATCCTGGAGAACAAGACCTACAATTACGGCTTCGACTCCCAGACCGGCGAATATGCCGACCTCGTCAAGAAGGGCATCATCGACCCGACCAAGGTGGTCCGTACCGCGATCCAGAACGCAGCCTCGGTGGCCGCGCTCCTGATCACCACGGAAGCCATGGTCGCCGAGCTGCCCAAGAAGGGCGGCGCCGGCCCGGCGATGCCCCCCGGCGGCGGCATGGGCGGCATGGACTTCTAAGGCCAAACACCTCAAGAACGACGAAACCCCGGCAGCGATGCCGGGGTTTTTGTTTTGGGAGGGACGCTCCATCCGGGCCACGGCCTTCGCGCTCGCGCCCGAGTAAGCACGCCCCGGAATGACGGCCCCTCACCGCACCTTCCCGATCCGCTCGAGGCGCGGTTCGCGGTCTTCGTCGAGCGACCAGAAGATCCGCGTCACCTTGCCGACCAGATTGTCCATCGGCACGAAACCGAAGCTCGACATGCGGCTGTCGGTGGAATTGTCGCGGTTGTCGCCGAGCACGAAAAAGTGGCCCGGGGGCACCGTGAAGACGTTGGTGTTGTCGAAATAGCCGTCATCGACGCAATCGTTGGTGACATAGGAGGTGCCGTTCGGCAGCGTCTCGCGCCAGCGCTTGACCTTGGCATCCTCGTCGGCCCTGCAGGTCGAGCCGGCGCGCGCGCTCTCGAGCGCAACGCGCGTCACAGGCCGGTCGTTGAGGATGAGCCGGCCCTGCCGCATCTGGATGCGGTCGCCGGGCAGCCCGACCACGCGCTTGACGTAATCGACCGAACGGTCCTTCGCCGTCCGGAACACGACGATATCGCCATAGTCCGGGTCGGCGGCAAGGACACGGCCCGAGATCCAGGACGGCGCGAACGGGATGGAATAGCGGCCGTAGCCGTAAACATATTTCGCGGCGAAGACATAGTCGCCGACCATCAGCGTCGGCGCCATCGAACCGGACGGGATGTTGAACGGCTGATACAGCACGAAGCGAAACAGGATCAGCGGCGACCACAGCACCGGGATCAGCAGGATCAGGATGAGGATCGCCTTCCATTCCCGCGATTGCGCCCTCGATGGCGGGATGGCTCCGGTAAGACTCGTCATGCGCTGGCCCTGCTCAAGTCTCGCGAGATTACGCACCCCTGGCGCGCGCGCAATCCCGGCTCCGTGATCTTGGTCGCACATCGCGCTGACTGCGTTCAATGCCAAGGCCTGAACGTCGCCGAGGTCAGCCGTGCGACAGATCCTTGAAGCAGTGCCTCACCCAATCGATCGTCACGCGCGTCGCCGGATCGCGCTTCAGATGGTTTTGTACCAGCAGCCAGACGTCGCGCCGTTTTGATAGCAGCGTGGCGCGCAGGCTGCGGTCCGCAAGCAAGCCGTCGCAGCTGTGCTCGGGCAGCACGCCGACGGCCTGATGCGACTGGATCATGGTCCTGATGATGCGGACATTGTCCGTGATGCAACGGATGTTCTTCAGCCGCTTGGCGCGCAGGAATTGCGATTCCGGAATCGCGTCGAGCTCGTCCGGATAGACGCAGGCGACCGGCTCGCCACCAGTGCGGTCGGCAGGCTCGAAGAAATACAGCCTGACATCGCCGAGCTTGGAGATGGTGAAGTCGCCCTTCTCCGGCTTGCGCAGGCGAATGGCGAGGTCGGCCTGCCAGCGCGAGAATTTGACGTTGCCGCTGGAGGTGAGGAATTGCAGGGTGAGGCCAGGATGATCGCGCAAGAAGGCGCTTGCCCGCGGCGCCAGCAGTTCTTCGGCGACCGCATTGGTCGAGGCGATGCGCAGGCGGCCGACCGGGCCCACCTGGCTCTCCTTGATGCGATCGATCGCCGCGGCATGGGCGGCCATGGCGCCGACATGCTCGAGCACCGCCTCGCAATGCCGGGTCGGGCGGCGCTGTCCATCCACCGCATCGAACAGCGGCACGCCGAGATCGCGCTGGATGCGCGCGAGCCGGCGGCCGACGGTGGTCTCGTCGATGCGCAGCCGGGCGCTGGCGCCGGCATAGGTGCCCTCGTCCCTCACCGCGGCGATGATGCGCAGATCGTCCCAGTTCATTCCGGCGAGCCTAGCAGGCGATGCCGCGTCCTGCAAATCTGCAGCCATAAGCTGCAATAGTCCTGCACAATGGCAGGCCGCCACTGCGCTAATGTCGCGCCATCCGATACCCCTTGAAGGCCTGACCAGCATGACTGCTCCCATGACCCTGCTCGAACTCGCCGGCGCCGATCTCAATCCGCCGCAGCTGCACGAAGCCTGCCTCGTGCTGATCGACATCCAGAACGAATATTGCTCCGGGCCGCTCGCCCTGCCCGACGCGCAAGCAGCGATCGCGGCCGCGGCCCGCCTATTGGCGCGGGCACGGGAGAGCGGCGCGGCGATCTTTCATGTCGCGCACAAGGGCCGCGCCGGCGGCCTGTTCGACCGCGCGGCCGCGCGCGGCGCGATCGTCGAGCGCCTGACGCCGCTCGCGGGCGAACCGGTGATCGAGAAAGCGCTGCCGAACTCATTCGCCGGCACCGACCTGCAAGCCAGGCTTGCCGCCACCGGACGCAAGACCATCGTGCTGGCCGGCTTCATGACGCATATGTGCATCTCCTCCACCGCCCGCGCCGCCCTCGATCTCGGCCTGCGCACGACGATCGTCGCCGATGCCTGCGCCACCCGCGACCTGCCGGACGGCCGCGGCGGCACGCTCGACGCCCGAACGATTCACGAGGTCGCCCTGGCCGAGCTGTCGGACCGCTTCGCGATCATCGCGCAGAGCGATGCGCTGAACTGACGGAGCGGGCCATGCTGCAGCTCTATTTCTTTCCGATGGCCTGCTCGCTCTCGAGCCGCATCGCGCTGATGGAGGCCGGCATCGAGGCGCAGTATCGTCTCGCCCATATCTGGACCAAGCGGATCGTCGACGACGGCAGCGATTTTCGCGACCTGTCGCCGAAGGGCGCGGTGCCGGTTCTGGTGCTGGAGAACGGCGAACGGCTGACCGAGAGCGCGGCTGTGCTGCAATACATCGCCGACGCAAGACCGGAGGCCGGTCTCGCGCCGCGCTTCGGTGATCCCGACCGCTATCGGCTGCAGGAATGGCTGAGCTTCATCGGCGGCGAAATCCACAAGGCATTCCTGTTTCCGACCTTCTGGTACAAGGACGACGGCTCGCTCGCCAAGCCGCGCGCGAGGATCGCACAGACCTTGTCGGTGCCATCCGCGCATCTGGCGCAGCGCGAATTCCTGGTCGGCAACAGTTTCACCGTCGCGGACGCCCATCTCACCTGGGCGCTGCTGCTGCTCCGTCCGGCAGGCATCGATCTTGCACAATGGCCGTCGCTGTCGGCCTATCTCGCTCGCATGCAGGCGCGCCCCGCAGTGCGGGATGCGATCGCAACGGAGATGGCACTGCGCAAGGCGGTGGCGGCGTGAACGCGCCTCACTCCACCCGCGCCAGCACCGCGAGCTTGCGGATGCCCTTGTTGCGGTAGGCGTCGAGGAACGCGTAATAGTCCTTGAACGACACGCAGCCGTTGGAATCGCCGTTCGGCCCGAGCATGAAGGTGTGCGCGAGCAGGCCGTCGCGGCCGTAGATCGCACTCTCGCCGCCGATCGGCGTCAGGCGCAACGCCGGCACGCCATGGAACAGCGCCTCGCGCGGCTTCAGCGTGTAGATGTGCGGCGGCGTCACGCCGCGCATGCGGACCTTCGAGGAGCGCGGATCGTCGAGATTGGAGCCGAGGCCGGAATGCGCCTCGAGCTTGGTGCCGTCGGGCAAATAGACGGTCTTGGCCGTGATGTCGTAGACCGCGGTGTCACGCTCATAGGGTGGCGCGCCGCCGAACATCGGGTTCTGCTCCTTCGGCGCGATGGACGCGGTCACGCTGGCGTCGGCCGAGGCATAGGCGAGCAGCCCGCCGGACGGCTCGCGCTTGCCCCAGAGCTTCTCGACCATCGACTGCCGCGGACCGGTGATCGACATCACCGCGGCCTTGGCGCGATCGGCGAACGACTTCTTCGGTTCGGGTGCCGGCACGATCTGGGCCGGATCGGCCGAGGCCAGCTGCACCTGGGTGTCCGGCGCGCGCTTGGCCTTGTCTGCGGCCTTGTCGGTGCTCTTGTCACTGGACTTGTCACTGGACTTGTCACTGGACTTGGCCGGGGCCGACGGCTTCAGCGCTTCCGCAACCTTCGCGATCACGCTCTGCTTCGGCGGATCTTTGGCCACCGCAACCTGGGTTGCCGGTGCGGCGCTCGCCGCATTCGAGGGCACGCCTTGCGTCGCAGCCGCGGCGAAGCGCTCGTTGAACATCTCGCGCGAGATCGGAGCTGCGACCTGGAGCCGGTCGGGCAGCAGCGCGAAGGTCTCCCGGATGGCCTCGCCGGCCTCGCGCAGCGCGACCTTGGGCGCGCGCTTGATCACGGGCTCGTCGTAGCCAATGCTGCCGACGGTCGGATAGACACTCGCGCCGAAGACATTGCTGTAGATGGTCCAGCCGGCGCCCATCACGACGCAGCCGATCGCCGCGGCGCCGAGCCAATTGATCGTGGTCATTTTCCGGGAAGGCTTCCGAAGAGAATTCTTGCCAGGATTTTTGGACTTCCGTGCCGCGTTATTTTGCGCAGCGATACTCGTACTCATTCGCCTTGCGTCCAGGACGGTGTCACTCAGTCCCCCTTCGAAGCGCCGCTGGTCACGATCCGGGAACAGCATCTCGCAGAGGGTCGGAGCGTCATTAAGGCGACTTTTAGTTAAATGCGGATTAAGTTCGGGCAGATCTGGGGCAGCTCGTTAACGCTGTCTCATTCTGAGAAAAAAGCCCGCAGAATTACGGACTTAGATGCGTTTGTTAACTATAATTCTCGGCCGGATCAGCGCCTTTCAGCGGACCTCTCCGGCCGCTCTTTAAGCACATCCAACCAAGTCCTTTTCGTGGTCTTCAATGCCCGCACGATACCGGGGAAGCATTGCGCCAAGCTGGTGTGCGCGCTCCGTCTTTGCCTCTCGCGGCGCCCGCGGTGCTGTCGTCCTCTCGCATTCCGGCGCACCGACGCGGCACGACCCCTGACCGAAAGTTGATCGCGCCGGAGTGGAAAATGCCGCGGCGGGGGAATAGCTCGCAGGAAGCGGCACTTTTCAGCAGCCTCTGCGTGTGATACGGTACCGTATCAACATCGCCTTGAACTGTGCCAAGCACGCAGACGGAGGCTGGCATGACTGGGTTCGCGCGCGCCGGATTTTTCGCCCTGGCGTGGTCGGGTTTGTTGATCGGCGCTGCAGGTGCACAGTCTGCTGCCAATGCGGGCTGCACGGCGTCGCCGTCCGCCGCCGGCACGCAAGTCTGGCGCTGCGACAACGGCATCACCATCGTTGCCGAAAATGGCGCCAGATTTGAACTTAAGGACGCCAATCGCGACGGACATATAGACTCCGTGGAATTGAGCAGCAAAGCATTGCTGGTCGAGGTGCCCAAGAAGCCCCGAGGCAATCCCTTTAAGGTGCTGACGCCGCAGGCGATCGCTGCGGTGCGCGGCACCCGATGGGCGGTCGACGTCACCGACGCGAAGACGTCGGTTTTCGTCAGCGATGGCCGTGTCGGCGTCACGCGCAGGAGCCGCGGACGCGGCGTGGTGCTCGGCCCCGGCGAAGGCGTCGACGTGGAAGCGACCGGGCCGTTGACCGTCAAGACCTGGGGTCAGCCGCGCGTCGACGCGCTGATGGCAAGGCTTGGTCAATAAGGCTGGTCAATCGGACTTGAAACACAGAAGATTGCGGCAGGTCGTGACGAGACGCGTTCAGATCCTGGTGGCACTCGTCCTCACCGCGCTGTGGGGCGCGGGCATCTATGCCGCCCATGCAGGCGGCCATCTGCGCTTTCTTGATCGTCTCGAAGCAACGCTGACCGACTGGCGCACCCAAATCCGCGGCGTGCAGCGGCCGCCCGATCTCGTCACCATCGTTGCGATCGACGATACCGTGGTGAAACGCGGCGGCAGCTATCCGCTTCCCCGCGCCGATCTCGCCCGCGTGGTCGATACCATCGTGCAATTCAAGCCGAAGGTCGTTGCGATCGATCTCCTGCTCGTCGACCGCAGCGCCGCGATCGGCGATGCCACGCTGGCCAACACGCTCGCCACCGGTCCCATGGTGCTCGCCGCCGCCGCGATCTTTCCCAGCGCCAGCGAGACCGTGGAGGCCGGCAGCCCGGGCCCCCTCGCCGTGCTGCCGCAGGCCGAGCGGTTCCTGCTGCCGCTGCCGGCGTTCGCCGGTCACGCCGAGGTCGGCGTCGTGAACGTCGCGACGGGTCAGTCAGGCTCGCCGCTCTCTGTGCCGATGCTGTTCCGGACGGCCGACAAGGTCGAGCTGTCGTTCCCCTTGCGGGTCGCCGCCCGCGCGCTCGACAAGCCGCTGACGATCGCGCCGGACCATCTCATGCTCGGCGAGCGCGCGGTGCCGACCGACAGCGATTTCACGCTGCCAATCACCTATTACGGTCCGCGACGCACCATCCGCACCGTCAGCGCACAGAGCATCTTCGACGGCACGCTCGATCGCGCGGCGATCGAGAACCGGATCGTCGTGATCGGCGCCGCGGTCGCCGGCGGCGGCGACTTCTATCCGACGCCGTTCGATTCCCTGATGCCCGGCGTCGAGGTGGTCTCGACGGCAATCACGCATCTGGTCGCCGGCGACGGCATCGTGCGCGACCACAGGGTTCATATCGCCGACGCGCTCACCGCGATCCTGCTGCCGCTGCTCCTGATTGGTTTGCTCGCCTGGCGGCGCAGCGCACTCGGCATCATGGCTGCGGCCGCGGTGATGATCGCCTGGGCCGGGCTCAATGCGTTCGCGTTCACCCATGGCGTTTGGCTGAACGCCGCGACCACGCTCGCCGCCGCCGTGCCTCCGGTTGCGATCTTTGCCGGCGTCCAGCTGTGGGCTGGAGGCCGCCGCACGCAATATCTTGCGGCCAAGAGCAGGGCGCTTGCCCAGTTCCAGGCACCTGCGATGCAGGAATGGCTGGCGCGCGATCCCAATTTCCTATCCAAGCCCGTGCGGCAAAACGCAGCCGTGGTCTTCATCGATCTCTCCGGCTTCACCGGCATGAGCGAGCAGACCGATCCGGACGCCATCCAGGAGATCCTGAAGGCATTTCACGCGCTGATCGACAAGACTGCGGTCGATTGCGGCGGCACGATCACCGGCTTTCTCGGCGACGGCGCCATGATCCTGTTCGGGCTTCCGGGCGCGATGCCCGACGATCCGGCGCGCGCGCTGAAATGTGCGATCGACCTGCATCGCGGCGTGGAACGCTGGATCGCCTCGCTGCCATCGGCAATCGGCGGTCGGCTCGGCTTCAAGATCGGCGCGCATTTCGGCGAGATCGTCGCCTCCCGCCTCGGCGAAAGTCATCAGCACATCACGGCGACGGGCGACACCGTCAACGTCGCCAGCCGGCTGATGGAGGTGGCCGCCCAGAACGGCGCGCAGCTCGCGCTGAGCGATACGCTGCTGGATGCGGCCGACTTCCACGGGGCTCCCGACGGCATTCTGTCGGGCCCCCTGCTCGCCCGCCTCCGCGGCCGCTCGGGCGTCGTCACCGTGTGGTTCTGGCGCGACCAAGGCGCGCCGAAGGAGAGCGCGGCCGAGGCCGAGGCGATCGACTAATCATCATTGCTGCGCGCCACGCGCTCCGCCGTCGTTCCCGAGGCGGCAGGGACGACAGGAGGAAGCGAGGCCTATCTTGCCTCCGGCGGCGGCGAGCGGTCGAGCACGTCGCCCTTGGCACCCTCCAGCAGATCGATGCCGTAGGTCTCGACCACCAGCGGGCCGCGCTTGCGCTGCAATTGCGCCACCTGCGTGACCTTCGCAAAGAGGTCGTTGAGGACGGGATGACCGTCGGGGCGCAGCTCGTCGACATAGAGCAGCTTGCCCGCAAGCAGCTTTGGATCGGGCTCACCCATGTTGACCCAGCGGATGCGCTGGTTCTGCTGCGCCACGCAGGTGCCACGCGGCAGGTAGAAGGCGAGCCAGCCCGTGGTGCCGTAGTCCTGCGCGAGCACACAGGTCGCACCATGGCGCGCGCGCACCGCTTCGATTCCCGCAGCGAGCTCGCGCCAGCCGACGCCGACGCTGCGCACGGTGGCGTCACGCCGATAGCCGGACAGCCAGCCGGTATTGGCCTGCACGATGAGGGCTGCAAACATCACGATGCCCGTGGGTGCCGCCCAGCGCAGGCAGAAATCTGCGAGGCGCCGCGCGCGCGGCTTCCACTGCACGAGATTGGCGGCGGCCGCAGCCGCAACGACGAAGGGCGGATAGACCGGCGCGAACCAGTTGGCCTCGACGCGGGCATGCAGCGAATGCCAGACGAAATAGGCGACGATGGTCCAGAACATCGCCTCGATCAGCACGCGCGAGGCCAGCGCGCCGGCCCGGTGCCAGGTCAAGGCGTGCAGGCCCATCGCGCCGAGGATGAAGACGAGCGGGGTTGCGAACGCAATCTGGGTCGGGATCAGCTCGGCGATGAAGACCGGACGGAAGTCCTCGATCCTGGCGCGGCCGAGCTGCTTTGCGAACGAGACCCATTGATGGTCCGCATTCCAGAGGATCACCGGTGCAAACAGCGCCAGTGCAACGAGGCCGCCGAGATAGGGCCAGGGCGAGAGGAACCAGCGCCTGAGCTCCGGCACGAACACGAGCCAGATCAGGATCGCAGCGCCAAAGAACATCGCGGTGTATTTCGACAGCAGCGCCGCACCGACGGCAGCGCCGACCGCGAGCCACCAGGCGCCGCGGCCGGTCTCCAGCACCTTGGCAAGGAAGAACAGCACGAAGCTGGAAGCGACCAGCAGCGGCGCGTCGGGCGTCACGATCAGCGTGCCGACGGAAGCCATCATCGTCACGTTGAGCAGGATGGCGCTGGTCGCGGCCACGCGCACGTCCGCGAACAGGATCGCGGCCGAGCGATAGACCGCATAGCTCATCGGCAGCGCCAGCAGGATCGAGACCAGGCGGACGCCGAGCTCGGTATCGCCCGCGATCATCGTGCCGGCGCGGATCACATAGGCGACCATCGGCGGATGGTCGTAATAGCCCCCGGCGAGGTTCTTCGACCACATCCAATAATAGGCTTCGTCGAAGGTGATCGGCGTGAACGCGGCCGCGACCAGCCGTAAGCCGACCAGCGCGAGAATCAGCAGCGCAGTGTTGCGGACGATCCGCGCGTCAGCTCCGCCCATTTCGCACTATTTCTTGCGCCAGACGAACAGGCCCGACATCGCGTAGTTCCACACCACGCCCATCAGCGCTCCCGCCATGCCGGCCAGCCACCAGATCGGCTCCTGGTCGTACACCGAGAAGGCGACGCCGACATTGGCGAGCAGCCCGACGCTGCACACGATGTAGAAAGCGATCAGGCCACGCAGCAGGGCAAAGCCCTTCAGGCGCTGGTCGCGATAGGTGAGGAAGTTGTTGAGGATGAAATTGCTGGTCATGGCGACGATGGCGCCGGCGGCCTGCGCCTCCGCGAACGGCGCCTTGAACAGCTGAAGGGCGATGAACAGCGTGGTCAGATGCACGATGAGGCCGATGCCGCCGACCATCGCGAACAGGACGAAACGCAGCGAGACGATGTCGTTGGTCAGCTTTGCGAGCACGAGACCGAGGAAGTCGAGCGCGACCATGGAATCGAGCTTGCTCTCGCCGTGCTGCCGCGCGCCGAACGTGTAGGGAATCTCGATCGCCCGCAAGCTGCCATGCGCGGTCGCGACGACGTCGAGCAGGATCTTGAAGCCGTGCACCGACAGTTTCGGCGCGAGCTGCTCGAACCGATCGCGGCGGATCATGAAGAAGCCGCTCATGGGATCGGCGATCTCGACCCGCAGCACCTTCTTGGCGACCTCGGTCGCCAGCGCGCTGGCGCCGGCGCGCTGCTTGTTGAAGCCCTCGCTCTTGTAGCCCTCGATGTAGCGGCTGCCGACCACGAGGTCCGCCTGGTCGCTTGCCAGCAGCAACAGCATCTTCGGCAGCTGCGTCTCGTCGTGCTGGAGGTCGGCGTCGATCACGGCCACGAAAGGCGCGTTCGAGGCCAGGATACCCTCGATGCAGGCGCCGGACAGGCCGCGACGGCCGATGCGGCGGATGCAGCGCACACGGTTGTCGCGCTGCCCCAGCGCGCGCACGACGTCCCAGGTGCCGTCCGGCGAATTGTCGTCGACGAACACGACCTCCCAGGCGACGTTGGCGAGCGTTGCCTCCAGGCGCCGGTACAGCACCATGACGTTGTCACGCTCGTTGAAGGTCGGGACGATGACCGACAGTTCCGGGCCCTCTTGAGCCTGCGGGGGAACGTCGGAGCCCGGTCTGATCGCTTCGTTCATGACGGCAGCGTATATCTGCCGCATCCTGCGCTGCCAAGCCGGGGGACCTGTGGGAAACCGCCCAAAAAGGGTCCTAAAATGCCAACGACCCCGGAACGGCAGGCCGCGCGTACATCCGGCGCAGGCCTTATGCTATTCCAAGGTCGTCCCAGCGCCGGAGTTTTCGCTCAACGGCGCCGTTAGAGACTAGATAGGAGCGGCAAGGCTGCTCCGCAAGGGGGCGAGAACCACGATCTTGCCTTGGATTTTCTTGCCCTGGGTTTTCTTGCCCTATTGGTTCGGCACTTCCCGGATGATCGGGCCGCGCGGCGCGGGCGCGGCGGGGGCTGCGGGCGCCGCAGCCGGGGCCGGCTCGGCCTTCGCCGGTTTGGGCGGCTTGCCGTATTGGCCGATCGGCCCGAACACGACGGCGACTGCAAGCACGACCGCGGCAACGATCGCACCCAAAATGCCCCCCACCGACTCAGACGCCATTGGAAATCCATCCCTGTTCCAGATCGGCGCTGTGATACCACGGATGCGCGAGGCGCCGGAAGGCCTTGGAGCGAGTAGCGAATGGCGAGCGGCGAATGAGGAAGACCCGCTTTCCTGCCCTATTCGCGATTGGCCATTCGCCACCCCCTACTTCGCCGGCGGCCTGCGCTTGACGAAGGCCGTCACGATGTCCTTCTGCGCGGACTCCACCGCTCTGTTCGCGGTCGCGAGATGGGCGCCGGCATCGATGCCGGGATATTGCGTGGTAAGATAGTCGAGCAGCGCCACCCGGTAATATTGCCGCTCTGACGGGCAGGCGCCCGCGACCGAGCGGCCAAAATCCTGTTCCGTCATTCCCTGATTGCTGTCACGCGAATATTCCCGCGCCAGGCAATGCCAATAATCGTCGCGGCCCTGTTGGGCGAGCTTCTGCGCATTCTTCGCATCGTCATCCGCCATGAGTGAAGACGTCATGGCAGCAGTTGTCATCACGATGAGCGCCGCTCCCACCATCAGCATCCGCATCTTGTTCTCCCTTGTCGCAGATTGCACTGCGGAGCTTAGACTGGAGGCGAGAACTGGCCAATCACATCTCGTTTGACTAGGATGAAGCTCTTCCCTCCCCCGTCGATGCGAGATCCTCCCGTGGCCAAAGCAAAAACCGCGTCCAAAAAATCCGGCAACATCTTCATCGGCATCGGCGGCTGGACCTTCGAGCCCTGGCGCGGCGTGTTCTATCCGGAGAAGCTGGCGCAGGCGAAGGAGCTGTCCTACGCGGCCTCGAAGCTGACCTCGATCGAGATCAACGGCACCTATTACGGCTCGCAGAAGCCGGAGAGCTTTCGCAAATGGGCGAGCGAGGTGCCCGATGGTTTCGTGTTCTCGGTGAAGGGGCCACGCTTCGCCACCAACCGCCGCGTGCTGGCGGAAGCCGGCGACTCCATCAAACGGTTCTACGATTCCGGCGTGCTGGAACTCGGCAATCATCTCGGGCCGGTGCTGTGGCAGTTCGCGCCCACCAAGAAATTCGACGGGGCCGATTTCGGCAAGTTCCTCGAGTTGCTGCCGCGCAAGCTCGAGGGGCGCGCGCTGCGCCATGTCGTCGAGGTCCGGCACGACAGTTTTTGCACGCCGGACTTCGTGGCATTGATCCGCGAGTTCGAGACGCCTGTGGTGTTCGCCGAGCACGGCAAATATCCGGCCATTGCCGACGTCGCCGGCGATTTCGTCTATGCCCGGCTCCAGAAAGGCAATGACGAGATCAAGACGTGCTATCCGCCGAAGCAGCTCGATGCCTGGGCCGAGCGCTTTCAAGCCTGGGCTTCGGGCAGTGAACCGGACGATCTGCCGAAAGTTGACAAGGCGAAACCGAAGAAGGAGCCTCGCGACGTGTTCGCCTACGTCATCCACGAGGGCAAGGTGCGCGCACCGGCCGGCGCCATGGAACTGATCGCGCGGGTGAGCTGAGGTGGTTCATGGCAAAAGCCAAGAAGCTCTTCACCATCGGTTATGAACAGACGCCGCCCAAGGCGGTGCTGGACGAGCTGCAAGAGGCCGGCGTCAAGCTCGTGGTCGACGTGCGGGCGGTGACGTCGTCGCGACGGCCGGGCTTCTCCAAGAAGCAGCTGTCGGCGGGACTCGACGAACGCGGCATCGCCTATGTCCACCTCGCCGCGCTCGGCACGCCGAAGGAAGGCCGCCTCGCCGCGCGGAGCGGACAGTACGAGGTGCTGGAGAAGATCTTCTCAAAGCACCTGAAGACGCCCGAGGCCAGGGAAGCGATGGACGAGCTCTCCTCGCTGGTGAAGAAGGCCGGCCCGGTGTGCCTGCTCTGCTACGAGCGCGACCACACCCATTGCCACCGCCAGATGATCGCGGAGATCATCGAGGAACGCGATGGGGTTGCGGTGAAGAATTTGGCGGGGCGGCAGGCCTGATGCTCGTCGTTCCGGGTCAGCGCGAAGCGCTGAAGCCGGAATGACGGGCTAAGACTCCCCCGCCAGCTTGAACGTCCCCTCCATCATCTGCACGCAAGCGCCACCGACGTGAGCGGACACGATCTTGCCGTCCTGCTTGCGCACGCGGGTCGAGAGAATGCTCGGCCGGCCCATGTCAAAGCCCTGACCGACGGTGAGCTTCAGCTCGCCGTCACGCGCCGGATCGAGATCGGCGAACAGCGCAGCGGCAGCCACCGTGGCGCTGCCGGTGGCGGGGTCCTCGACGAGACCGCTTGCGCCGCGCATGAACATCCGCGCCTGGCGCTCGCACGGCGCCTCCGCCGGGGGCACGTCGCGCGTATAAAACCAGACCGAGCGGGCGCCATCGCGCGGCAAAACCCTGCCGTAGGCTGCGGCATCCGGCCGAGCACGCTTCAGCGCCTCGCGCGAATGCAGCTCCATCACCAGAAACGCGTTTCCGACGGTGACGATCTCAGGCTCGTGATTGTCTGTCCTGATGTCGTCGGCAACGAGCGAGATGCAGCTCGCGGCTTCGGCAGCCGAGAGACGTGAGAGCCGCTCCAGCGGCTGCGGCGCGGTGAGCTCGGTTCTGATCACCCGGCCCTGCTCTCTCACGATATCGACCGGCACGAGCCCGGCCTTCTCCTCGAACAGCAGACGCGGCTTCGGCTCCTTCGCCATCGTGGCAAGCACGAAGGCGGTGCCGACATTGGGATGGCCCGCAAAGGCAATCTCCTGCACCGGCGTGAAGATGCGCACCTCCGCGTCATTGGCCCTGTCGCGCGGCGGCAGCACGAAGGTGGTCTCGGAATAGTTGAACTCGGTCGCGATCGCCTGCATCTGCGCAGTCGTGAGCCCGTCGGCATCGAGCACCACGGCGAGCTGGTTACCGCCGAAGGCGCGGTCGGTGAACACGTCGACGGTGATGTAGCGGCGCGGCATCGTCTCTTCCCCATGCAAGTCGCGGCCACGACCGGCCGCTTCGCCGGCAGTCTACAGGCCGGCGATATCGCTCGTCATGCCCCAAAATTCGGAGCAATCGGAGCAATCAGGGATGATGCAAGAGAATCGCGCGCGCCTGTGGAGCGAGCTACCCCAGCTGAAACACTGCGACCGGACGCTCGTAACCGCGCACCTCGACCTCGCCGAGCGCGACGGCATCGCTGCCCTCATCGCCAAGCGCCTCGCGCACGGTCGCGGAGATCAGCAGCTGCGAGCCGAACTCCTTGTTCAGCGCCTCGAGCCGCGAGGCGAAGTTCACGGTGTCGCCGATCACCGTGTACTCCTTGCGCCGGGGCGAGCCGATATTGCCGGCGACGACCTCGCCGAAATGGATGCCGATGCCGATGCGAAGCGGCCAGCTCGTCTCTGCGTTGATGCGGTCCATCGCCAGCAGCATCTCGCGGCCGGCGGCGACGGCGCGGTGCGCGGCGTCCGCGGCCTCAAGGGGCGCGCCGAACAGCGCGAGAAAGCCATCGCCGAGAAACTTGTTGACGATGCCGCCGTGGCGGTCGAGGACGTCGACCAGCACCGCGAAGGCGCCGTCGAGCCGGTCGACCACCTGTTGCGGGGTGCGCGATTGCGCGCCGGCCGTGAAGCCGCGGAAGTCGACGAACATCACCGCGACACGGCGGACGTCACCGCCCCCGCTGGTGCCGGCCGCCATCAGCCGCTCAACCACCTGCGGAGAGACGTGCTGGCCAAACAAATTGGTCACGCGGTCGCGCGCGGTGGCGGCTGCGATGCTCGCGGCAAACTGGCGGCGGAGCTGAGCACCCACCGAGCCTGCGAGCACGCCACAGATCAGGATGATGGTGCTGCGCACCGCGTGGAAGTAGATCAGCGGCTCGCCGGCGTCGTTGACCGAATTGTAATACAGCGCGACAGCCAGGAGCTGGGCTCCAGCCACAAATCCCGTGAAGGTCGAGAGCCAGAAATCGAGCCGCAGCGTCGAAAGAATGACGAAGATGAAATAAACCAACGGCAGCACAAAACCGAGCGCCTGGCTCGCGCCCATGCTGTGGATCTGCAGGATCAGGATGATCGTCGGCAGGGACGTTTCGATGAAGGCGCCGGCATAGCGCCGGACCACCGGGAGGTCGCGATCGAGCTTCAGGTTTCGCCTGATCTGGCCGTGAACCCAGGCTTCGAAGAGGATGAAGCCTCCTAAAAGGATATATTCGCGGACGAGGCCCTCGGTCCCGCGCCAGACGCGGTTCACGAGCGCAGGGTCGATCAGGAAGGTCGAGGTGAGGAACAAGACCATGACACCGCCGGTGATGATCAGTGTCCGCACCCGCAACAGCTCGGTGCGCAGCACCTCCCTCGTCAGCTCGCGCTCGAAATCCTCTGATAGCACAGCGTGCTGCCGCGACTTCCTGCTCGCAAACCGGACCATCATTCCCCCAGTCATTCCGGAGCGCGGCACAGCCGCGAACCCGGAATCTCGAGATTCCGGGTTCGATGCTAGCGCATCGCCCCGGAATGACATCGAGACAGTTTGCCTCAATCCAGCGTGCGACGGAAGCGCGTCACGGCGATGGTCATGGCGACCAGCATCAGGGCCGCCAGCGCCAGCGTGTCGAAGCGCAAATTCTGCATGGTCGCGCCCTTCAGCATGATGGCGCGGACGATGCGCAGATAATGGGTCAGCGGCAG
The DNA here is from genome assembly GCF_045571495.1 of Bradyrhizobium centrosematis. Lineage (NCBI taxonomy): Bacteria > Pseudomonadati > Pseudomonadota > Alphaproteobacteria > Hyphomicrobiales > Nitrobacteraceae > Bradyrhizobium > Bradyrhizobium centrosematis. Next base: position 2,962,264 of record NZ_CP120703.1, on the reverse strand, counting down.
GCATTCGCCGACATATTGCGCCCAGGCCGGCATGCCCGCAAACGGAAACATGAAGCCCGACAAGAGAATGCTCGGCAGGAAGAACATGAACGACATCTGTATCGCCTGTAATTGATTCTGCGCGATGGTGGAGAACGTGTAACCAATCGCGAGATTTGCGGCGATGAAGAGGGTCGAGAGTGCCGCGAGCAGAACGAGATTGCCGAGCACCGGTACGCCGAACAGGAACACTCCGATATTGACGATCAGGAAGGCTTGAATGAAGCCGACCAGGATGTAGGGAATGATCTTGCCGAGCATGACCTCGACCGGCTTGATCGGCATCGACAACAGGCTTTCCATGGTGCCGCGTTCAATCTCGCGCGTCACCGATAGCGCCGTGAAGATCAGCATGGTCATGGTAAGGATGGTGCCCACCAGTCCCGGCACGATGTTGAGCCGCGATTCCGCAGCCGGATTATAGCGCGCATGCGCCCGGATCTCGAACGGCAGCACCGGCGCATCGCCGATATAGAGATCGTGCTGGAGAGCGGTCTGCACGATCATCCCGAGCGAGCCGAGTGCGGAGCTCGCGGCGATCGGATCGGTCGCATCCGCTGCGACCAGCAGCGCCGGCTTGTCGCCGCGTCGCACCGCCCGTTCGAAGCCGCGCGGGATTTCGACGCCGAACAGTACCTTGCCGGACTTCAGCAGGTTGTCGAAATCGTCGACATCGTGCACTTCGTAGACGAAGCGGAAATAGGCGGTATTCTCCAACGCCTTCAGGACCGAGCGGGCGAGGTCAGACTCCTCCTGCAGCAGCACCGCACTCGGCAGATGGTGCGGCGTGGTGTTGATGGCATAACCGAACAACAGAAGCTGCATCACCGGGATCGCTACGATCATCGCGAACGAGACGCGGTCGCGACGAAGCTGAATGAACTCCTTCGCCATCATGGCATAGGTACGGCGCCAGAAGCCGAAGCGGTCGCGGATCTCCCGTACGGGGCCGGCTGCCTGGATGGTGCTCATTGGAAATTGTCCCTGGAGCGATTCATCAATTCGATGAAGACATCTTCCAGCGATGGATGCGACTTTTGCCAGTGCAGGCCACTTCGCTCGCGCCAAGGTGCGATGCTGGCCTCGAGCGCCGCAACGTCGCGGCCCGAGACGTGCAGCGAGGTGCCGAACGGAGCCACCATGTCAACCCCAGGCTTGCCGTCGAGCTCGGCCGCGAGGCCGCCCAACTCGCCGGTGACGGTGTAGGTCGTCAGCGCGGACTTCGCGATCACCTCGTCCACGGTGCCGCGCGCCAGGAGATGGCCGTAGGCGATGTAGGCGATCTCGTGGCAGCGCTCGGCCTCGTCCATGTAGTGGGTCGAGACCAGCACGGTGAGGCCCTCGGCCGCAAGCGCGTGGATCTCGTTCCAGAAGTCCCGCCGCGCCTTGGGATCGACGCCGGCGGTGGGCTCGTCCAGCAGCAGCAATTGCGGATTGGGCAGCGTGCAGGCGCCCAACGCCAGCCGCTGCTTCCAGCCGCCGGAGAGCTCGCCTGCGAGCTGCTCCTCGCGCCCGGAGAGCCCGAGCCGCTTGATCATGTCGCGTGCGGCACCGCGCGCATCGGCAAGGCCATAGAGGCGCGCGACGAATTCGAGATTCTCGCGGACGGAGAGATCCTGATACAGGCTGAAGCGCTGGGTCATGTAGCCGACTTGGCGCTTGATCTTCTCGGAGTCGCGCAAGATGTCGTAGCCGAGACAGGTGCCCTCGCCGCTGTCGGGCGTCAGCAGCCCGCAGAGGATGCGGATGGTGGTAGTCTTGCCCGAGCCGTTGGGCCCGAGGAAGCCGTAGATCGAGCCGCGCCTCACCTGCATCGACAGATCATGCACGACCTCGCGGCCGCCGAACGATTTGCTCAGGCCCTTGACATCGATTGCGATGCCGTTGCCGCCATTCATCGCTTGTCCGCCACCGGAGTTTTGGGATTGAGATAGACGTCGATCGGCTGTCCGACCCGTAGCGCGTCCGGGCGTGAGGGCCGCGCCTGGATCAGATAGACCAGCTTGTTGCGCTCATCGAGGCTGTAGATCACGGGCGGGGTGTATTCGGCCGTGGTCGCGATGAAATAGATCTTTGCGGTGAGGTCGGCGGAGCAATTGTCGCAGGCGATGCGCACCGTATCGCCGATCGCAAGCTTCGGCAGTGCGGTCTCCGGCACGAAGAAGCGCAGCTTCATGTTGCCGGGCGGCATGATCGACAGCACCGGCCGCTGCGCCGCCACCATCTCGCCCTCGCGGAAATAGATCTGCTGAATGGTGCCGGCAACGGGCGCAAAGCCCTTGCGCCGCGCCATCCGCGTCTCCGACGTCGCAACCCTCGCTTCGGCAACGCGCAAGGCGGACACGGCGGAATCGAGATTGGCCTGGGTGCCCGAGCCGGTCTTGCTGAGCGAGGCGGCACGATCATAGGTCTGCTGCGCATTCGCCAGCGTCGCCTTGTTCTGGTTGAGGTCGGCGAGTTGGAGGTCGTCATCGACGGCATAGAGCTGATCGCCGACCTTCACCTCGTCCCCCTCGCGGACGCTGAGCTTGGTCACCCGCCCCGCTTCGTCGGGGCTGACAAAGATCATGTCGGCCTCGACCCAGCCCTGGAAGCCGGGCTCGCGCTTCTCCTTGCACCCGGCCAGCGAGATTGCGAGCGCCAGCGCGGCGATCGTGCCGAGACGCGGCAGATTGTGCTGTCGATCCCTTACCCTGAGGAGCTGCGAAGCAGCGTCTCGAAGGGCGAGGAGCCACAGCCGGGCCCGCATCCTTCGAGACGCGCGTTCCGCGCTCCTCAGGATGAGGTGAGAGGTGTTGCGCGACGACCTCATGTCGTCCTCCGTTCGCCAAAAATCAAATCGAGATGGACGCGCAGCATCTCTTGCGCATCGAGCGGCGCGTGCCGCGCAAACAGGCTCTGCCAGATCACCGCGATCATCGCCGGCGCGACCAGGATCTGCGGATAGCGTGCGAGGTTCTTCTGGCGGATCTCGCCACGCGCGATGCCGAGTTCGATCAGCGCGCGCATGGCGGCGATGCCGCGCGAGACGACTTCGCGGTAGTAGAAGTCGGCGACGGCCGGAAAGCGCGGCCCCTCCGCCACGATCAGGCGGACCAGATCGCCGCGCCTGGTGTTGATGACCTCCTTCAGGAAATTGCCGGCGAAGCTCTCGACGAGGTCGCGCACGGTCCCGGTCGGCGGCGGCAGCGCGGTCAGCCGCTCCACCACCGGCACGATCACGATGCGGACCAGCTCCTCGAACATCGATTCCTTGTCCTTGAAGTGCAGATAAATCGTGCCCTTGGCGACGCCGGCGCGTTTGGCGATGTCGTCAAGGCGCGTTGCGGCGAAGCCGCGGGCGATGAACTCCTCCATCGCGGCGTCGACGATTGCCTTACGCCGCTCCAGCGCGCGCGCCGCCCTGTTCGAGGCAGGCGCCTCGCCGCTGCCAGCTGCCGCCGGGGCCTTCGCGCTGGCGCGAGTTGCGGACGGCAAGGCGGTCTTGGTCGGCTTCTGGATCATGGTCTATTTATGACTGACTGGTCAGTCATAGTCAAGGCCGTGATGCAACCCCAGTTCGGCTAATGAATTAGTCTTGACTAATTCATTAGCTTCTACTAATTGAATTGCATGATCGAAGCTGCGCCAAACCCCGTCACCATCGTGATGCGCGCCCTCGCCGACCCGACGCGGCGAGCCGTGTTCGAGCGCGTATTCGAAACCAAGGAAATCAGCGTCGCCGAGCTCACCCGCGGCAGCGGCGTGACCCAGGGCGCGATCTCGCAGCACCTGAAGTCGCTGAAGCAGGCGGGCCTCGTCGCCGAGCGCGCCGAGGGCCGCAACGTCTATTACCGCGCCGCGCCGCAAGGCCTCGAGCCCCTGGTCACCTGGATGGACCACTACGGTGTGTTCTGGCGCGAGCGTTTCCAGAACCTGCGTGACCTGTTGAAGGAGATCGATCCGTGAGTGCTGCCGCGTTGAAAACCGAAACAAGGGACATCGTCATCGATGAGGTCTTCCCTCACACCGCTGAGACGATCTGGAAAGCGCTCACCAGCGCGCAGTTGATCGGGCGCTGGCTGATGCAGCCGACCGGCTTCGAGGCCGTCGAAGGCAAGGCCTTCACCTTCCAGACCACTCCCGGCGGTGACTGGGACGGCGTGATCCATTGCCAGGTTCTGGAGGTCGTGCCGAACCGCCGCCTCGTGTACGCCTGGAAGGGCGGCGATGCGCGCAACACCGGTTATGGCGCTCCGCTCGACACGGTCGTGACATGGTCCCTCACCCCGGTCGAAGCCGGCACGCGGATCATCCTGGTTCATGCCGGCTTCGTCCTGCCCCGGAACGAGTCGGCCTACACGGTCATGAGCGGCGGCTGGAAGAAGGTCGTCCGCAAGCTCGATGAGATCAGCGGCGAAGGTTGAGCGGGAGATATCGCAATGGACAAGCCCTACACCGGCGGCTGCGCCTGCGGCGCCATCCGCTATTCGATTGCGGGTGAGCCCCTGTTCAGCAATCATTGTCAGTGCCGGGACTGCCAGCGGGAAAGCGGCGGCGGCCACGGCTCGTACGCGACCTTCGCGCGTGCCGGCGTCACGGTCACCGGCGAGGCGAAGCATTGGGACATGGTCGCCGACAGCGGCCAGGTGAAAACGCGCGGCTTCTGCCCGCAATGCGGCGTGCCGGTGTACATGACCTTTGCGGCACAGCCCGACGTCTTCACCATCCGCGCCGCAAGCCTCGACGAGCCCGCCCGCTACCAGCCGCAGGTTGTCACCTACGCCGCGCGCGCACATCGCTGGGATTACCTCGATCCCGATCTGCCGAAATTTGCCGGCATGCCGTCGGCGTAGGATCGGGCGCGCCGAGGCCGATCGGCAGGTCAAATGCACGCTCGGATGTAGGGCCGGTTGATTTCCCACAACTCATCAAGCAGCCCGCGCGCCGCCTCCTCGGATTGGATGACGGGGTCCAGCAGCAAAGCCTGCAGCGCTGTCTCCTTCGACGCATGCATCGCCGCTTCCACGGCCATCTGCTGGACCTGAACCTGAACGGTCATCAGCTTGGCCACGGCGTCGGGCAGCGGCCCGAGCGAGACAGGGTGGATACCCGCGATATCTACCTCCACCGGCACCTCGACCGCAGCATCGGCGGGCAGATTCGGTATCACCTGTTGATTGTAAATGACGGCGGACTCGAAGAGTTGCCGACGGTTATGAACAACGGCGGTGATGATACCGGTCGCGCGCTCCCCCGAAGGCACCGACCACCAGTCAGGCACCTCGGCCACGCCTGCGAGCACGTCATCGATCTGCCGCGTCAGCTTCGCGCGCTCGCCCTCGTCCCAGTCGTAGTTGTAGCCGCCCTCGCCGGCCTCCCAGCCATACGAGAGATACTCGCCAACATGGCTGTCGCCACAGCCGAGCCAGTAGCCAAAGGCATGCAACAACTTGCGCGTCAGCGGGGAGAAGGTGGGATCGAAATCCTTCACCCTCTCGCGCAACAACGGATAAAGGTCCTCACCCGTCTCGCGGTTGCGAATTTCGGTCAGGCACTGGAAATGATTGAGGCCTGCACCCCATACTTCCACCTGATCTTCCCGCATCCCCAAGATTCGGGCGACATTCGCGCGGGCAAGAAATATCCCGTGGCAGAGGCCGATGCTGCGAATGTTGCTGTACCGGCCCAGCGCCAGGATGATGCGACTTTCCGGATTGGAATAGTTGATGAAGGTCGCCCGCGGACAACGGAGCTCCATCTCACGCACAAAGTCGAAGATCACCGGCAAGGTGCGCAGCGTGAAGAACAAGCCGCCAGGCCCCCCGTTCTCACCCAGCGTATGACGGACGCCAAACTTGCGCGGAACCTCGAAGTCGAGCCGCCACAGCCGGTTACGATCGATCGCGGTGGAATGCACCACGAACTCGGCACCGTCGAGCGCCGAGCGCCAATCCGTCGTTGCCTCGATTGTAAGACCGGCACCGGATTTCTCGTTGAGCAGTTTCGCAAGCCGCGTCGACCGGCCGAGCCGGTCGACGTTTCGTCCGACCAGCACGAGCGTCGCGCCGGAGAGATCGCGGCTCGAAAACAGATCCCGGAACATGCTCATCCCGAAGGATGCACTGCTCGCACCGAGAAAGACGATCTTCGTTGGCCGGGCCACGCTCTGCTCCTCGGAGAGACTAGCCGAAATCCAGCACCATGCGGCCGTCGATCTTGCCGGCCTTCATCCGGTCGAAGACGTCGTTGATTTGCGCAAGCGGCACCTTCGTCACTTCGGCCTTGACCTTGCCGTCCGCGGCGAAGGCAACGGCCTCGTCGAGGTCGCGCCGCGTGCCGACGATGGAGCCGCGCACGGTGATGCGCTTGAGCACGACGTCGAAGATCGGCGTCGGGAATTCGCCCGGCGGCAGGCCGACGAGGCTGACGGTGCCCTTGCGGCGCACCATCTTGAGCGCCTGGGCGAACGCAGCGGTCGAGACCGCCGTCACCAGCACGCCGTGGGCCCCGCCGCCGGTTGCCGCAAGAACCTTGTCGACCGCGCCGGCTGCGAGGGCATTGACCGCGAGATCAGCGCCGGTCTCGCGGGCGAGCGCGAGCTTGTCCTCGGCAATGTCGATGGCGGCGACCTTGAGCCCCATCGCCTTGGCGTACTGGATCGCGACATGGCCGAGCCCGCCGACGCCCGAGATCACCACCCACTCCCCGGGCTTGGCCTCGGTCTCCTTCAATCCCTTGTAGGTGGTGACGCCGGCGCACAGGATCGGCGCGATGGCGGCGAAATCGACCGTCGCCGGCAGCTTTGCGACAAAGGCAGCCGAGGCGATGACATATTCGGCGAAGCCGCCGTTGACGCTGTAGCCGGTGTTGTGCTGGTGCTCGCACAGAGTCTCCCAGCCGGTCTCGCAATATTCGCAGGACATGCAGGCGTCATGGAGCCAAGCGACGCCGACGGCATCTCCCACCTTCAGATTCTTCACGCCGGGTCCGAGCGCCGCAACGATGCCGGCGGCCTCATGGCCGGGAATGAAGGGAGGAACCGGCTTCACCGGCCAGTCGCCGGAGGCCGCATGCAGATCGGTGTGACAGACGCCGCAGGCCTTGACCTTGACCAGAACCTCGCCGGGATCGGGCTGCGGCACCGGCACGTCCTCGACCACCAGTGGCTTGCCGAACTGCTTGACGACTGCGGCTTTCATGGTCGGCATCTGTCTGCTCCTCTATGCTTTCTGAAGCAGAATAGCGACGCCGCCCGGCGCACCTTTGACGGGAGTCAAACAGCACAAAGTTTCCGCATGGGCCGGCCATCATGACGTCACGATGACGCGGCGCGGGGCTCCCGACCTGTCAGCTATGGAACTTCAGGCCATCGACGATCTTGTCGATCACCTTGCGCTCGGCACGCATGGCGATGCCGACGAGATTGAGATCCGTGCGCGCAACGGCCCTCACCGCCTCGCGATTGGCGGCATCGTGCGTGGTGCTGAACATGTCCTCGGTATAGACCGCCGGCTTGACGTTGCGCGCGAGCGCACGGTCCAGCGCGCGCGACAAGGCGGGACCGTCGGCGCCATAGATCAGGATCGGTTGGCCGATCAGCGCATGATATTTCGTCCCCGAGGCGTCCTCATAGGCTTCGCCGATGCATTCGGGAAAAGCCGCGGCGATGCCGCTGGAGAGAAAAGATGCGACGTTGAGCTTCTGCCAGGCCTGAAGATCGGTGCGGATCACGATGGCGATCTTGGTGTCGAACTGCATGTATTCCCTCGACTGTCATTCCGGGCTCGATGCTACGCATCGCCCCGGAATGACGGCAAGGAAAAATCACCCCTTGGCGTCGCAGGCCCAGGCGCGGATCACGCATTCCTTGCCGCCGTATTTGTAGCATTCGCGCGTGGCGGCGTTGAGAGAGGCCGAAATCTTCGGCTTGACCGCGTAGCCGTAGGCGCCGCACGGATTTGTTATATCGACCGACATCGCGGCACAGGCGCGCTTCATCGTCACGGTGGTGCAATCGCCCTTGCACTGCTTCTGCGCCGCGGCGCGGGCCTCGTGCTCGTAGCCGTAATCATAGGCCTGACCGTAAGCGCCGCACTTGCCGACTGCAAAAGCCCCGGCGGCATGCGCTCCCGTCACATAGCGGGCGCCGGAAACACAAACGGACAACGCAAAGAAAAACATCGCGCAACGGCGCGCGATGACGTTCGAAGCCATGGAAAAACCCCTCACCCCCAAGGCAGGTGCCGGCAACTCTAAGCGGCGGTCGTTTCCAGATGGTGAACGGGTGGTTGAAACCGGCAGGTGGGAGATGTCGCAGGGTGGCAAAGCGACTTGTCCGTCATAGCTCGGAGAGCGACGGCGGAATCGTGCCCACCAATCGTCGATCGCAACGAAGAGACCGTGGCGCGAAGCTCTAACCCTACGGCACCGTCGTTTGCGGCATCTTCATCCCCGCCTTGCCGCTTCCAGCGCCTGCGGCGTGTCGATGTCGAGGAAGGCGCTCTCGCCGTCCACGGGCACCTCGGCCACGGCCTCGGTGTGCTTGGCGATGAGATGCCGCGCCCCGACGTCGCCATCGAGCGTCATCAATTCCTTGAAGAAGCGGCGCGACCACAGCACGGGATTGCCGCGGCGGCCTTCGCTGACGGGCACGACGATGAGATTGCCGCGGTCCGGCGCAAAGCCGTCGATGAGACGGTCGATCAGGCCGGCATCGATCAGCGGCATGTCACCGAGACAGACCAGCGCGCCGTCGCAGCTCTCCGGCACGGCCGCGATGCCAGCCTTGACCGAGCTTGCGATGCCGCCGGCGAAATCCGGATTCTTGACGAATTTCACGTTCAGACCTTGCAGCGCCTGCTCGACCAGCTCGGTCTGATGGCCGGTGACGACGATCACCTCGGATGCTTTCGAGGCGAGCGCCTGCTCGGCGGCGATGCGCACCAGCTTCTTGCCGTCGAGCTCGGCGAGCAGCTTGTTCGGGCCGCCCATGCGCGTCGAGCGGCCTGCCGCGAGCACGATGGCGGCGACCTGGCTGTTGCCCTCGGTTTCCGCTTTCGCGCGCGGCTGCGGCCGCGTCACGATCTCCATCAAGAGGCCGCCGACGCCCATGCCCATCAGCTCGGACCGCGTCACCTTGATGCCGGCGAGGAGCCGCATCAGGACCCAGTCGAATCCGTTCTCGACCGGCGAGCGCGCGCAGCCGGGCGCGCCGAGCACCGGCACATTGCCGGCGCGGGCGATCAGCAAGAGATTGCCGGGATCGACCGGCATGCCGAAATGCTCGATCTCGCCGCCGATGCCGGTCACGGCCGCCGGGATCACGTCGCGGCGATCGGCGATCGCGGAGGCTCCGAACACGATGACGAGCTCGGCCCCCAGCGCGAGCAATTCCTTGATCGCGGCCGACAGCTCGCGCTCATCATGCTGGACGCGCCGCTCGGCGATGATGCCGGCTCCGGCCGGCGCGAGCCGCTCGGCGGTGACGCGCAGCGTCTTGTCGATCACCTTGGACGACAGGCCCGGCAGCAGGGTCGAGACCACGCCGACGCGCTTGATGACGTAAGGCGCTATTCTGAGCACGTCCTTGCCCGCCGCCTTCACCGCGGCATCGCGCAGGCGTCCCTCGACTCCGAACGGGATGATCTTGACGGTGCCGACCATCTCGCCCTCGACCACCGGCTTGTAGGCGGTGAGCGTGGCAAAGGTAATGGCCTCGTCGATATTGTTGATGCGGTCGACCGCGGCGCGGTCGATCACCAGCACGCCCGCTCGCGCGGCGAACAGATTGGCGCGACCGGTAAAGGCACGCTCGACATGGATGCCCTCGCCGCCCACCGCAAGCGCGATACTTGCGGCCGCGACGTCCTCGGAGACGTCGCCCGCCTCCATGCGCACCACGACGATGTCCTTGATGCCGGCGCGCGTCAGCGCCTCGACCTCGGCGGGGCCGATCGTCGTGCCTTTCTTCAGTACCAGCGGTCCCTGGCGCAGGGTGTGGACGGTCACCCCGCCGATCGCATCCTCAGGGGTCGCCGGGCCGAACTTCATGCGGCTTCTTCTTTCTCCTTGGGAGGCAGGCGGAGCCCCGCCGTGATCTCTGCCATGATCGCGACCGCGATCTCGGCGGGCGAGACCGCACCGATCGCCAGGCCAATCGGCGCGTGGATGCGCGCGATGTCGCTCTCCTTCGCCCCCTGCGCGCGCAGTCGGTCGCCGCGCTTGGCGTGCGTCTTCCGCGAGCCTAGCGCGCCGATATAGAAGCAGCCGCGCTCGAAGGCATGCAGCAATGCGGGATCGTCGATCTTCGGATCATGCGTCACCGCGACGAAGGCGGTGTAGGCATCGACATTGAGCGGCGGCAGCGCCGTGTCGGGCCATTCCGCGATCAGCGGAATGTCGGGGAAGCGCTCGGGGCTCGCGAATGCCGTGCGGGGATCGATCACCGTCACGTCATAGCCGAGCGAGCGCGCCAGCGGCGCCAGGGCCTGGCTGATATGGACCGCGCCGACGATGACGAGCTTTGCGGTCGGCGCGTAGACGTTGAGGAACAGCTTCTTGCCGCCGGCTTCGACGGTGGCGCTCTTGCCCATGCGAAGCTGTTTCTCCAGCTCGGCACGCAAGGGATCTCTGGCAAAATCCTTCGCCTTCACCAGGCGCTGCTCGCCGCTCTCGGTGTCCGTCACCAGGATCGCCGGCCGGCGCGCGGCCCGCTCGGCATTGAGTTCGTGCAGGATCTCGAGCTTCACGGCTAGCCGACCTTCTCGACGAAGACGCGGATGGTGCCGCCGCAGGACAGCCCGACATTCCAGGCGGTCTCGTCGGCGACGCCAAACTCCAGCATTCTCGGTTTGCCGCTCTGGATCACGTCCATGGCCTCGGTGACCACGGCGCCCTCGACGCAGCCGCCGGACACCGAGCCCAGGAAGGTGCCCTCATCGTTGATGACGAGGCTCGAGCCCGCCGGGCGCGGCGCCGAGCCCCAGGTCTCCACCACCGTCGCCAGCGCGACGCCGTGGCCGGCCTTCTGCCAGTCCTCCGCCGCCTTCAGGATATCCTCGTCGCGATCGAGCATGGGTGCCTCTCAAGCTGCGGAGCGGATCAGGCTGCGGTGATGCGGCGGCAGCGGCTGGGAGAGCGTCGTGATCAGCTCCTGGATCGAACTCAAATTATGCACGGGGCGGAATTCGTCAACGTGCGGAAGCATCATTTTGATGCCCTGCGCCTTGGCCTCGAAGCCGCCGAACCGCAGCAGCGGGTTGAGCCAGATCAGCCGCCGGCAGGAGCGATGCAGCCGGTCCATCTCGAAGGCGAGCTTGGAATCGGCCTCCCGCTCCAGCCCGTCGGAGATCAGGAGCACGATGGCGCCCTGGCTCAGCACCCGGCGCGCCCACAATTTGTTGAAATTGTGCAGCGAGGCTGAGATCCGCGTCCCGCCGGCCCAGTCCTCGACCGAGGCCGAGCAGCTCGCCAGCGCCTCGTCCGGATCGCGCTGGCGCAGCGCGCGGCTGACATTGGTGAGGCGGGTGCCGAACAGGAACACCGAGACACGTTTGCGCGCATCCGTGATGGCGTGCAGGAAATGCAGGAACAGGCGGGTGTACTCGCTCATCGAGCCCGAGATGTCGAGCAGCGCGACGATCGGCGCCGGCTTCTCGATCCGCCCGAGCCGACGGATGTCGATGATGTCGCCCCCGGTGCGCAAGGATGCCCGCAGGGTACGGCGCAGGTCGAGGCGAAGCCCGTGCGGATCGGGCCGGTGCCGGCGCGTCAACAGCTCGGCTTGCGGCAGGTGCATGCGATCGATGGCGCGGAGCGCCTCGGCGATCTCGGCTGCACTCATCTGCGCAAAATCCTTCTTCTGAAGGATCTCTTTGTCGGAGACCGACAGGCGCAGATCCTGCTCCTGATGCTGCGGCGTCTCCGTCATCCGCGGCTGCGACATCGCCTCCTGCACGCGGCGCGCGCCGGCCTTCGGCTTCTTCTTGGCCTCGTCCGGCAGCGGCACCGAATCCAGCATGTGCTTCCATTCTTCCGAGGCGCGGAAGAACAGGTTGAACGCCTGGCTGAAGATCAGCGCATGCTCATGGCGCTTGACGAAGATCGCTTCCAGCGTGGTGAAGACGTCGGCGCGATTGCCGATGTCGATCACCTGCAGCGCGCTCATGGCATCGATGACCGCACCCGGGCCCACCGGCATCCCTGCCGCGCGCAGCGCGCGGGCAAAACCGACGATGTTGTCGGCGAATTGCTCGGTCTGTTCGGGGGCAAGGTGGTTGATGGCCATGATCTCGTATCCATCCCCTCGTCATTCCGGGGCGCGCCACTTGGCGCGAACCCGGAATCCATTCTCCACCAACCCTGCGGCCCGATGGATTCTCAGGTGCGCAATTGCGCACCATAGCTCGCGCTACGCGCGCCCCGGAATGACGAGCTCGTTATGACGCACGCACGTCAATTCTCGCTCGTCGCTTCCTTCAGCACCTTCTGCAAGGCATCGCCCTGCATGCGGGTGATGTCGTCCTGGTACTTGAGCAGTGCGCCCAGCGTGTCGCCGACCACTTGCGGGGTCAGCGAGCGGGCATCCAGCTCCGACAGCGCCGTGGCCCAGTCGATGGTCTCGGCAACGCCCGGCGATTTGTAGAAGTCCTGGTTGCGCAGCGCCTGCACAAAGCGCACGACCTGCTGCGACAGCTTGGCCGAGATGCCGGGCACGCGCGTCTTGACGATGGCGAGCTCGCGCTCGGCGGCGGGATAATCGACCCAGTGATAGAGGCAGCGCCGTTTCAGCGCGTCGTGGATCTCGCGGGTGCGGTTGGAGGTGATGATGACGATCGGCGGGTGTGGGGCCTTCACGGTCCCGAACTCGGGAATGGTCACCTGGAAGTCGCTGAGGATTTCGAGCAGGTAAGCTTCGAATGCCTCGTCGGCCCGGTCGAGCTCGTCGATCAGCAGCACCGGCGGTCCGGCGACGTCAGGCTCCAGCGCCTGCAGCAGCGGCCGCTTGATCATGTAACGATCGGCGAAGATGTCGCTCGAGAGCTGCTCGCGATCGGTGTCGCCGGCGGCTTCCGCCATCCGGATTGCGATCATCTGCGCGGCGCTGTTCCACTCGTAGACCGCGGAGGAGACATCGAGGCCTTCGTAGCATTGCAGACGGATCAATTTCCGCCCCAGCGCGGCCGAGAGCACTTTTGCGATCTCGGTCTTGCCGACGCCGGCCTCGCCTTCCAGGAACAGCGGCCGGCCCATCCGCAGCGACAGGTACGTCACCGTCGCCAGCGACCGCTCGGCGAGATAGCCGCGCGATGTCAGGAGCTCGAGCATCGCATCGACCGATGCCGGCAAAGCACCGGAAGAATTGGTCGCTGAAGTCATAAAGAAGCCAGTCTCGCTACGTCCTCGCCAGGGACAGGTTTTGATCGTGGAATGAGCTCAGCTCATTCCTTGGCGTTGGCTGCATCGACCGCGCGCCGCGTCAGCACGCCGATGAGATGCGCGCGGTATTCGGCGCTGCCGTGGATGTCGCTGTTGAGCCCCTCAGCCGGGACGTCGATGCCTTCCAGCGCCTTGGACGAGAAGCGCTTCTTCAGCGCCTCCTCGAACGCGGTGACCCGGAATACGCCTTCGGAGCCGGCACCGGTCACGGCAACCCGCACGTCCGAGGGACGCCGCGCCACGAACACGCCGACCAGCGCATAGCGCGAGGCCTGGTTGCGGAACTTGACGTAGGCGGCCTTCTTCGGCAGCGGGAACATCACCTTGGTGATGATCTCATCGGCTTCGAGCGCGGTCGTGAAGAGGCCCTGGAAGAACTCTTCCGCCTTGAGCCGGCGCTTGTTGGTGACGATGGTGGCGCCCAGCGCGAGCACGGCGGCCGGATAGTCCGCGGTCGGGTCGTTGTTGGCGAGCGAGCCGCCGATCGTGCCCTTGTGGCGCACGGCGGGATCGCCGATGCCGCCGGCAAGATTCGCCAGCGCCGGGATCGCCTCGCCGACGATCGCGGAGGTGGCGACCTCCGCGTGCTTGGCGGTGGCGCCGATCACCAGCGAGCGGCCCTTCATCTCGATCGTGTTGAGCCCCTCGATATGGGAGAGGTCGACCAGATGCGGGGGGCTGGCGAGGCGCTGCTTCATGACGGGAATCAGCGTGTGGCCGCCGGCGATCACCTTGGCGTCCTCGTTCTTCACCAAAAGATTGGCCGCCTGGCGAACGGTGCCGGGGCGATGATATTTGAATTCGTACATCTGAATGTCCTGATCGCGGGATGCGCGTTACGCGAGGTCGGATTTCGCCATCGCCTTGGCGCCGGCGGAGATCGACGCGACGATGTTCTGGTAGCCGGTGCAGCGGCAGAGATTGCCTTCCAGTTCTTCCCGGATCGTGTGGTCGTCGAGCTCGTGGCCCTTGCGATGCACGATGTCGATCGCGGTCATGATCATGCCCGGCGTGCAGAAGCCGCACTGCAGGCCATGGTGCTCGCGGAAGGCCTCCTGCATCGGATGCAGCGGCGCGCCGTCGGCGGCCAGCCCCTCGATCGTCTTGACCTCATGGCCATCGGCCATCACCGCAAGCGTAGTGCAGGACTTCACGGCCTTGCCATCGAGATGGACGACACAGGCGCCGCACTGCGAGGTATCGCAACCGACATGGGTGCCGGTCAGGCGCAGATTCTCGCGCAGGAATTGCACCAGCAGGGTGCGGGGATCGACATTGGCCGTAACAGGATTGCCGTTCACGATGAGGGAGATTTTTGCCATAAGCACTCTCTATCAGCGCCCCGACGGGTCCCATCGAAGCGGTTCTTATAATTATTCCAACCCATCATATGGGCCATTATGCCCCGGGGCAACATCGCCCGGGGCGCAAGGCGCCATGCCGGAGGCGATGACCTTCAGCTTTGTACAGCCTTGGCGAAGTTCGCGAAAAACTCGTCGGCGAGCTTCTTGGCGGCGCCGTTGATCAGGCGCTGACCGAGCTGCGCCAACTTGCCGCCGATCTGCGCCTCGACGTCGTAGGAGAGCAGCGTGCCGCCGTCCTTCTCCGCCAGCCTGACCGCCGCACCACCCTTGGCGAAACCGGCGACCCCGCCCTCACCCTCGCCGGAGATCTTGTAGCCGTTCGGCGGGTCGAGATCGGACAGCGTGACCTTGCCCTTGAAGCGCGCCGACACCGGGCCGACCTTCATTTTCGCCGTCGCGCGAAAGCCGCCGTCCTCGGTCTTCTCGAGCTCCTCGCAGCCGGGGATGCAGGCCTTCAGCACCTCGGGATCGTTGAGCTTGGCCCACACGGCCTCGCGCGGCGCCGCAAGCTGGACTTCGCCGTTCATCGTCATGGCCATGAGGGTGCCTCCCGGATCGCATAACTATAGTGCTGATCAAGTAACGCAGGGACGCGGCAAAGGAAAGGGCGGCGCCCGGTCACGTGCAATGCATATTCGCAACTGCAAAATGACGTGTGCAGGGGTTGGGGGATTGGCACAGCCGGCCCATGATGATTAGGTCGCGCGCAATATGAGCACATCCCTCTCCCCCCTGCTCGCACCGATGCTGTCGAGCGCCGCCATGCGCGTGGTCTGCGACGACCGGTCCACGCTGCAGAACATGCTTGATTTCGAGGCAGCCCTGGCACGCGCCGAAGCCGCCACGGCCGTGATTCCGGCATCCGCCGTGGGGCCGATCGAGGCCGCGTGCAAGGCCGATGGCTTCGACATGGCCGCGCTCGCGGAGGCCGCGACGCGATCGGGCAATCTGGCGATTCCCCTGGTCAAGACGCTGACCGCCAATGTCGGCAAGGCGGACAAAGAGGCTGCACGCTACGTGCATTGGGGCGCCACCAGCCAAGATGTCATCGACACTGCGACCATGCTCGCGCTCCGCGCCGGCATCGACGCGCTTGACGCCGACCTTAGCCGCGCCATCAAGGGCTTTGCCGCACTGGCGCGCCACCATCGCACTACCGCGATGGTGGCGCGGACCTGGCTGCAGCACGCGCTGCCGATGCCGTTCGGCCTGAAGGCCGCCGAATATGCATCCAGCCTCGCCCGCGCCCGCTGCCGCCTGCGGCGGCTCCGCCGCGAGGGCCTCGCGCTGCAATTCGGCGGTGCCGCCGGCACGCTCGCGGCCCTCGGCGACAAGGGGCTGGCAGTGGCTGAACGGCTCGCGCAGGAACTCGACCTGCCGCTGCCGGAAGCGCCCTGGCACACCCATCGCGACCGCATCGCGGAAGCCGCATCCTGCCTCGCCATTCTCGCCGGCAGCTGCGGCAAGATCGCGCGGGACGTCTCGCTGATGATGCAGACCGACGTCGCCGAAGCGTTCGAGCCGGCCGGCGAAGGCCGCGGCGGCTCCTCGACCATGCCGCACAAGCGCAACCCGGTCGCCGCCGCGAGCGCGCTGGGCGCCGCCACGATGGCTCCGCAGCTCGCCGCGACGATCTTCGCAGCCCAGGTGCAGGACCATGAGCGCAGCGCCGGCCCCTGGCACGCGGAATGGCCGACGCTGCCGCAACTGATGCTGGTTGCCTCGGGCGCGCTGGCCGCCGTCGTCGACATCGCCGAAGGGCTCGACGTCGATGCCGCGCGCATGCTCCGCAATCTCGATGCGACGCATGGCCTGATCATGGCCGAGGCGGTCACGTTCGCGCTGGCCGATAAGATTGGCAAGAGCGACGCGCATCATGTGATCGAGGCCGCCAGCAAGCGCGCGGTCGCCGAGAAGAAGCATCTGCGCGAGGTGCTCTCGGCCGATTCGCAGGTCACTGCGCACCTTTCGCCGGAAAAAATTGCGGCATTGTTCGAGCCGATGGCCTATCAAGGGGCTTCCCAGGCCCTGATCGACCGGCTGCTGGATTCACTGGATCTCTCCTGATGTCATTGCCGGGCTTGACCCGGCAATCCATCATCCTGGATAGATTCGCTTTGGAGATGGATGTGCGGGTCATCTAGCGCTGTTACCCGCGCATGACGAGGAACATGCCATGCCCATGATCGATGCCGACGGATGCCTGCTCAACGTCTCCGTCGAGGGCCGCGACGGCGGGCCGACCTTGATGCTGTCCAACTCGCTCGGCTGCACGCTTCAGATGTGGGAGCCGCAGATGAAGGCGCTGACGCAGGTGTTCCGCGTCATCCGCTACGACCGCCGCGGCCACGGCAAGTCCAACGTTCCGCCGGGCCCCTACACGATGGAACGCTTCGGCCGCGACGTGCTCGCGATCCTCGACGACCTCAACATCGAGAAGGTGCATTGGTGCGGCCTGTCGATGGGCGGCATGGTCGGGCAATGGCTCGGCGCCAACGCGCCGGAGCGCTTCGGCAAGCTCATCCTCGCCAACACCTCGTGCTACTATGCCGAGCCGACCAAATGGCTGGAGCGCATCGATGCCGTGAAGAAGGGCGGCATCGCCGCGGTCGCCGACGCCGTGATCGCAGGCTGGCTGACGCAGGATTTTCGCGAGCGCGAGCCTGCGATCACCGCAAAGATGAAGGCGATGCTGCTCGCCTCGCCGGTCGAGGGCTACCTTGCCTGCTGCGAGGCGCTCTCGACGCTGGACCAGCGCGCGCTGCTGCCGAAGATCAAGAGCCCGACGCTGGTGATCGCCGGCCGCCACGATCAGGCGACGCCGATCTCGGCGGGCGAATTGATCCGTTCGAACATTCCCGGCGCCAGCATGACCATCATCGACGCCGCGCACATTTCCAATGTCGAGCAGCCGCACGCGTTCACGGATGCGGTGGTGGGATTTTTGACGCAGCGCTAGTTGTTATCACCGTCATTCCGGGGCGCCTCGAAGAGGCGAACCCGGAATCTCGAGATTCCGGGTTCGATGCTTCGCATCGCCCCGGAATGACTTATTCGGAGAAACACCATGGACGACCAGAAGCGCCGCGATGCCGGCATGAATGTGCGCCGAAAGGTGCTGGGCAATGCCTGGGTCGACAAATCGATCGCGGGCCGCAATGCGTTCAACACCGACTTCCAGGATCTGATCACGCGCTACGCCTGGGGCGAGATCTGGACGCGGCCGCATTTCGACGAGCGCACGCGGCGCGTGCTGGTGATCGGCACCATGGTCGCGCTCGGGCAATGGGACGAATTCCGCCTGCATGTGCGCGCGGCGCTGGCCGAGGGTGGCTTCACGCCCGACGATATCAAGGAGATCCTGCTGCAGCAGGCGATCTATTGCGGCGTGCCGGCCGCGAACCACGCCGTGAAGGAAGCCTCAGCGATTGTGCAGGAGCTCGGCCTGCTCAAGACCTAGCGGCGCGGTGATCTCGACGGGCTTTTGAACGGCCTTGGGCGCTGGCGCCGGCTTCTCGATCACGACCACGATGGCAGCACCGAGCAAGAGCAGGAGCTCGGTGGCATGCAGCCGGAGCGCGGCCATCTCGCCGACCTTCGAGGACATGACCATGCTGGCAAACGAGATCAGGCTGCCGATCGCCAGGGCGATGCTGAGCGCCTCGTCGCTGCCGCCGTTCCTGCGGATGCGGGGAATACAGAGCAGCACGAGATAGATCGAAAAGAACGCCACCACGGTCAGACGGCCCAGCGCCAGCAGCCACGCGGCGCGCACCGTGTCCATGCCGGCCATCTGGAGATGGTCGCTGAGGAAGAGTGCCACCGCGACGCTCGGCCGCTCGTAGAGGCCGTGCACCGGGGCCACGATGATGTTGAAGGCAACCAGCGCCCAGGCCGGGATGAAATAGGCCGCCAGCAGCGCGCCGTTGACCGAGCCGATCCGCCAATTCCTGAACATGCCGCTTCCCGCTTCGCCTGCCGTTCGCCCTCGATGGAAGGCTTTGCCGGGGAGCTAACTCGCATCAGACTGTGGCGGCAATTTAAACCCTTTGTTTACCTTAACTGGCCCGGCCGCAGACGTCGTCATTCCGGGGCAATGCGCAGCATTGAACCCGGAATCTCGAGATTCCGGGTCTGGTCCTTCGGACCATCCCGGAATGACGGAATAAGACGCAAAAGAAAAAAGGCCCCGCCTCTCGGCGGGGCCCTCCTACTCCCGGGCTCTCGAACTATTCGTCCTGGCTGCGCTGGCCACCCTGCTGGCCGGGGCGTTCGCCCTGGCGCATCGGATCCTGCTGCTGCTGTCCGGGTTTCTGACCACCGCCCTGCTGCTGTTGCGGATTGCGCTGGCCGGGGTTCTGACTCTGCTGACCCGGATTCTGGTTCTGTTGCTTCGTCATTCGGGGAAACTCCCTTGTTGGACGTCACGGGGAGGATAACGACAGGCTTCCAATTTGGTTGCCCTGCGGAACCCGGTTCCTCGCAGCTGCGGAACTCCGAAATGACCTCTGTACAAACCTTGATGACGAGGTCTGGCCAGTTGCAGCCGCCAGTTCCCTCCTGTTACAAAACGGGAAGAATGCGTAGGGGCTGCCGGGGCCCGAGAAGAAACTCGATCACACTCTCTCGAAAGCTCTCCCTTCGAGCCGCGTCAGGTTTGGTAACGGCAGCCCATGGATTATTTCGCCCAGCAGCTCATCAATGGCCTCGTGCTCGGCTCGATCTACGGCCTGATCGCGATCGGCTACACGATGGTCTACGGCATCGTCGGCATGATCAACTTCGCCCATGGCGACGTCTTCATGATCGGCGGCTTCATCGCCTTGATCACTTTCCTAATCCTGATCTCGCTCGGCCTGACCGCGATACCGCTGATCCTGCTCGTGGTGCTCCTGGTCTCGATGGCGATCACTGCGCTCTATGGCTGGACCATCGAGCGCATCGCCTACCGGCCGCTGCGCCATTCCTTTCGTCTCGCCCCGATGCTGTCGGCGATCGGCATGTCGTTCGTGCTGACCAACTATTCACAGGTCGCGCAGGGCGCGCGCGTCAAGCCGATCCCGCCCTTCATCACCGGCGGCTACACCCTGCATGAGAGCCCGGACGGCTTCCTCATCCAGCTCTCCAACATCCAGATCATGGTGGTCATCACCACGATCGTGCTGCTGGCCCTCTTCACCTGGCTGGTGTCGCGCACGCGGCTCGGGCGCGACATGCGCGCCTGCGAGCAGGACCAGACCATGGCGGCGCTGCTCGGCGTCGACGTCGACCGCACCATCTCCATGACCTTCGTGATCGGCGCCGCCCTCGCCGCGGTCGCGGGCCTGATGTACCTGCTCTATTACGGCCTCGTCGATTTCTTCATGGGCTTCGTCGCGGGCATCAAGGCGTTCACCGCCGCCGTGCTCGGCGGCATCGGCTCGCTGCCCGGCGCGATGCTCGGAGGGCTTGCGATCGGCCTGATCGAGACGTTCTGGTCGGCCTATTTCTCGGTCGAGTACAAGGACGTCGCGGCGTTCTCGATCCTGATCGTCGTGCTGATCTTCATGCCGACCGGCCTGCTCGGCCGTCCCGAAGTCGAAAAAGTCTGACGGACGCGCGCGTGAAAGCTCCCTCGCCCACGACTGCCAAACCTGCCACGGGCATCCCCTCCATCCTGAAGACGGCCGTCATCAACGCCCTCGTCGCGCTGGTGCTGTTCTCGTTGATGGTCGGCATCCGCACCGAGGCAGGCGCCTCCGGCCAGCTCACCTATTGGACACGCTTCGGCGAACTCGCCTCCCTCGTCGCTGCAGTCTTCGGCGGCTCCATCGTGATCGAGCTGCTGCGGCAATGGATTGGCCCGACTGGCGCCGAGAAGCTGGTGCCGCCCGCGGTGAAGAGCGGCGTGTCCTTCGTCGGTCGTTACCTGGCGCCGGTGCTTCTGATCTTCACGCTGCTGGTGCCGGTTATCTTCTATAACCAGCGCTACATCCTCGACCTTGCCATCCTCGTGCTCACCTATGTCATGCTGGGCTGGGGATTGAACGTCGTGGTCGGGCTCGCCGGCCTGCTCGATCTCGGCTACGTCGCCTTCTATGCGGTCGGCGCCTATTCCTATGGACTGCTCGCGACCAATTTCGGCTGGTCGTTCTGGATCTGCCTGCCACTCGCCGGCATCCTTGCCGCGTTCTGGGGCGTCCTGCTTGGCTTCCCGGTGCTACGCCTGCGCGGCGACTATCTCGCCATCGTGACGCTCGCCTTCGGCGAGATCATCCGCCTCGTCATCATCAACTGGCAGGAGCTCACCGGCGGCCCGAACGGCGTCTCGGGCATTCCCCGGCCCTCCTTCTTCGGCATCCCGCTCGACAACAGCGATGACGGCCTCGCCGCCAAGCTCGGCATCGAATATTCGCCGACCCACCGCATCGTCTTCCTGTTCTACCTGATCCTGGCGCTCGCCCTGCTCACCAACTGGGCGACGATCCGCCTGCGCCGTCTGCCGATCGGCCGGGCCTGGGAAGCCTTGCGCGAGGACGAGGTCGCCTGCCGCGCGCTCGGCATCAACACCACCACCACCAAGCTCACGGCGTTCGCGACCGGCGCGATGTTCGGCGGCTTTGCCGGCGCGTTCTTCGCCACCCGCCAGGGCTTCATCAGCCCGGAATCCTTCACCTTCCAGGAATCGGCGCTGGTGCTCGCCATCGTCGTCCTCGGCGGCATGGGCTCCCAGCTCGGCGTCGCCCTGGCCGCGCTCGCTATGATCGGCGGCTTCGAATTGTTCCGAAGCCTGGAGACCTATCGCATGCTGGTGTTCGGCATGGCCATGGTGCTGATCATGATCTGGCGGCCGCGCGGCTTGATCGGCCATCGCGCGCCCACCGTCTATCTGACCAAGGCGCAGGCGATCTCCTCCGACCTCGTCAAGGAAGGGCACGGATGAGCGGCGACAAGATGAGCGACAGGATTCTTGGCGTCGACCGGCTCACCATGCGCTTCGGCGGCATCGTGGCGGTGCAGGATCTGTCGTTCTCGGCGGCGCGGAAGAAGATCACCGCGCTGATCGGACCGAACGGCGCCGGCAAGACCACCGTGTTCAACTGCATCACCGGCTTCTACAAGCCGAGCGGCGGCGCCATTCGCCTCACCCATGACGACGGCAGGACGATCGCACTGGAGCGGCTGAACGATTTTCGCATCGCCAAGCAAGCCAAGGTCGCCCGCACCTTCCAGAACATCCGGCTGTTTCCCGGTATGACCGCGCTGGAAAACCTGATGGTGGCGCAGCACAATGCCTTGATGCGCGCCTCCGGCTTCACCCTGCTCGGCCTCATCGGCGCGCCCGGCTATCGCGACGCCGAAAAGCGCGCGATCGATCTCGCCACCGACTGGCTCAAGCGGGTCAACCTGCTCGACCGCGCCGACGATGCCGCCGGCAATTTCGCCTATGGCGACCAGCGCCGGCTCGAGATCGCGCGCGCCATGTGCACCGAGCCCGCGCTGCTGTGCCTGGACGAGCCCGCCGCCGGCCTCAATGCGCGCGAGAGCGCGGCCTTGAGCGAGCTCTTGCTCTCGATCCGCGACGAACTCGGCACCTCGATACTCCTGATCGAGCACGACATGTCGGTGGTGATGGAAATCTCCGACCACATCGTGGTGATGGACCATGGCGTCAAGATCGCGGAAGGCACGCCGCGCGAGGTCCGCGACGATCCCAAGGTGATCGCGGCCTATCTCGGCGCCGACGAGGAAGAGGCGGCCGCTGTGATGGAGGGCGGCTCGTGACGCCGGTGCCCTCTCCCCTGCTCGCGATCCGCGGCCTGCGCGCCGCCTACGGCAAGATCGAGGCGCTGAAGGGCGTCGACGTCGAGATCAACGCCGGGGAGATCGTGGCTTTGATCGGCGCCAACGGCGCCGGCAAGTCGACGCTGATGATGACGATCTTCGGCAAGCCGCGCGCCCGCGCCGGCCAGATCCTGTATGAAGGCCGCGACATCACCGACGTCCCCACCCACGCGATCGCGCATTTGCGTATCGCGCAATCGCCGGAAGGCCGCCGCATCTTCCCGCGCATGAGCGTGGCGGAAAACCTTCAGATGGGGGCGGATGCCACCGGGTGCACCGAGGGTGAACGGGAGGCGACACTGCAGCGCGTGTTCACGCTGTTTCCACGGCTGAAGGAACGCTACGCCCAGCGCGGCGGAACCCTGTCCGGCGGCGAGCAGCAGATGCTGGCGATCGGCCGCGCCTTGATGAGCCGTCCCCGCCTGCTGCTGCTCGACGAGCCCTCGCTCGGCCTCGCGCCGCTGATCGCGCGCCAGATCTTCGATGCGATCCGTACCCTGAACCGGCAGGACGGCCTGACCGTCCTGATCGTCGAGCAGAATGCCAACCACGCCCTCAAGCTCGCCCATCGCGGTTATGTCATGGTCAATGGCCTGATCACGCTGGCCGGGACCGGCAGCGAATTGTTGCAGCGCCCCGAGATTCGCGCCGCCTATCTGGAAGGCGGTCGCCACGGCTGACCACGCCTCAGGGCGGGCGAGTGCGGTCGAATGTGGCGAGATAACTCCGCCAATGCCCGTATTTTGCCGGTGACTTCTCCTCGAATTCATTCAAGAATGGCGGCGGTTTGAACCGGGCATGTCCCGGCAACTTCCACAGGCGACCACCCGCGAGGTATCTCATGAAATCACTGAAGCTCATCGGTCTGGCATTCGGCGCATCGCTCGCGCTGTCGAGCGCAGCATTCGCGCAGGATGTCACCGTCGCAGTCGCAGGCCCGATGACCGGCGGCGAGTCCGCCTTCGGCCGCCAGATGAAGAACGGCGCCGAAATGGCCGTGGCCGATATCAATGCCGCCGGCGGCGTCAACGGCAAGAAGCTTGCGCTGTCCGTCGAGGACGACGCCTGCGACCCGAAGCAGGCACGCTCGATCGCCGAGAAGATTGCCGGAGCCAAGATCCCGTTCGTCGCCGGGCACTATTGCTCGTCGTCGTCGATCCCGGCTTCGGAAGCCTATGCCGACGGCAACGTGCTCCAGATCACCCCGGCCTCGACCAACCCGCTGTTCACCGAGCGCAAGCTCTGGAACGTGGCGCGCGTCTGCGGCCGTGACGATCAGCAGGGCCTGATCGCGGCGCAATACATCGCCAAGAACTACAAGGGCAAGAACATCGCGATCCTCAACGACAAGACCACCTACGGCAAGGGTCTTGCCGACGAGACCAAGAAGGCGCTCAACAAGGCCGGCATCACCGAGAAGATGTACGAGTCCTACAATAAGGGCGACAAGGACTTCAACGCGATCGTCTCGCGCCTGAAGCGCGACAACATCGACCTCGTCTATGTCGGCGGTTACCATCAGGAGAGCGGCCTGATCCTGCGTCAGATGCGCGACCAGGGCCTCAAGACCGTGCTGATGGCCGGCGACGCGCTCGCCGACAAGGAGTATGCCTCCATCACCGGCCCCGCCGGCGAAGGCACGCTGTTCACCTTCGGCCCCGATCCGCGCAACAAGCCGACCGCCAAGAAGATCGTCGAGGCCTTCAAGGCCAAGAACATCGATCCCGAGGGCTATACGCTCTACACCTACGCGGCGATGCAGGTGTGGTCGCAGGCGGCCAAGAAGGCCGGCACCACCGACGCCAAGAAGGTCATGGAGGCGATGAAGGCCGGCAAGTGGGACACCGTGATCGGCCCGATCGAATATGACGCCAAGGGCGACATCAAGCAGATCGACTACGTCGTCTACAAGTGGGACGCCAAGGGCGGCTACGCCGAGATCAAGGGCAACGGCACCTGAGCGCGCTTGCCGGGTCTTGTGCCCGCCATGCGATCATCACGACGCCCCGGCTTACCCCCGGGGCGTTCTTTTGGCGGGATCAGACGGCTGCGGGCACCTCGCCGGCGGCCGCGGCCTGGGCCTTGCGAAGCGCCTGCAGGAGATCGTTCGGCCGAAACGGCTTTTGCAGGCAAATCACGTCAGCGAGGTGGGGCGACTGCTCCATGAAGTCCAGCGCCGTCATTCCGGATACCGCAACGATGGGAAGCCCCGGCGCACGCTCGCGCAGCGCCGCGATCACCTCGACACCGCTGATGTCGCCGAGGAAGATATCGACGATCACCGCATCGAAAGGGCCGTCGGCGAAGGATTTCAGCCCGGCTGCACCGCTGTCGGCCTCGGCAACCTCGTAATGATTGACCCGAAGCACGATTGCGACCATCGCGCGCACGTCCTTCTGGTCGTCGATGATGAGAACGCGAGGCATGGGAACAACTCCCGCAGATTGATCAAATCGTATGATTCAAACCTGGAACCCGCCGCAGCGGCAGGGCATTATGACACCGCCCAGTAAAGCGCATCTTACCCGATCCCTATTCCGCCTCCCCACCAGAATTAAGTAAGCTGTAACCTTCGGTTGAGTCGTCGCTGCAACAATTCACGGCACGCGCCCGGAACGCGCTACCGTGGGGGTCGTGGAGGTCAAGCCTACCCGGATGTTGGAATTGCGGAGATGCTCAAAACGGGTCTGCACGAAATGAACGCGCCTGCGATCGACCGAAGCACCTTTCTCTCAACCCTGCCGGCCTCTTCGGCCGATCGAACCGCGGCATTATGGATCGTCGGCGTTTCCTCGATCCTGTTTGCACTGGCCGTTCCGTTCGCAGGAACTCCATTACTGCCGGTCCCCGCCTTCGTCGCAAGCTATCAATCAGCCCTGGCCGTGAGCGACATCATCACGGCCGCACTGCTGCTGGCGCAGTTTTCGGTGCTGCGGACCCGCGCGCTGCTGTGGCTGTCGACCGGCTACCTGTTCACCGCCGCCGCGGCGCTGGTCCATGCCCTCACCTTCCCCGGCCTGTTTACACCGACCGGACTGTTTGGCGCCGGCAGCCAGACCACCGTCTGGCTCTACATGATCTGGCATGGCGGTTTCCCGCTGTTCGTGCTGGGCTATGCCTGGCTCAAGGAAAAGGACGGCGGCCCGAGAATCCGCACCGCAACGAGCAAAGCGATCTACGCGACCGTGATCGGCGTCATCGCAACCATGGCCGTGTTCACCTGGATCGTCACGGCCCGGCACGATCTGCTGCCCGTCCTGCTCCGCGACGGCCGCTACACTCCGACCATGATCGGGGTCGTGTCCTTCGTGTGGTCGCTGAGCTTTGCCGCGCTGGTTTCACTGTGGTTCCGGCGCCCGCATTCGGTGATCGACGTCTGGCTCATGGTCGTGATGTGCGCATGGCTGTTCGACATCGCGCTGTCTGCGATCGTCAACGTCGCGCGCTTCGATCTCGGCTTCTACGCCGGCCGTCTTTATGGCCTCTGCGCGTCGAGCTTCGTGCTCGGAGTGCTGCTGATCGAGAACGTTCGCCTTCAGGCCCGGACGGTGGGTCTGGTCGGCAGGCTGCGCGAGCAATCGGCGTCGGATCGCGACTTCTATGGCAAGCGCCTCGCGCTGTACGGCGCCGTCGTCGAATCCTCCAACGACGCCATCATCACCAAGACGCTCGACGGCATCATCACCGGCTGGAACAAGGCCGCCGAGCATCTGTTCGGCTATTCCGCCGCGGAGGCCGTCGGCAGGTCCATCGACATCATCGTGCCGCCGGACCGCAAGAGCGAAGTCAGGAGCATCCTCAACCGGATCGCCAGCAACGAGACGATCGCCCAGCACGAGACGGTACGGATTCGAAAGGACGGCCGCGCGCTCGACGTCGTGCTGAATGTCTCTCCGCTGCGATCGGACACCGGAGAGATCATCGGAGCCTCCAAGATCGCCCACGACATCACCGAGGAGAAGCAGGCACAGGAGAAGCTTCGGCGCGAGATCGAGGAGCGCCAGCGCATCTTCGAGACCTCGCAGGACCTGATCCTGGTCACCGACGGTTACGGCAATTTCATTCAGGTCAGCCCGAGCGTGAGGGACATCCTCGGCTTCAGCCCGGAAGACCTGATCGGGCACAGCGCGACCGAGTTCATCCACCCTGACGACCTCGAGAAGACACGGGAGGAGATGCGCGCGGCGCGGCGTGGTGCGACCAAGCGCAGCTTCGAGGCGCGCTACTATCATTACGACGGCCACGAGGTCTCGCTGAACTGGATGGGCACCTGGTCGGAGCCGGTGAGGCGCCATTTCTTCATCGGCCGCGATCTGACGGAAAAGCAGGCCGCCGAAGCCCAGTTCCGCCAGGTGCAGAAGATGGACTCCATCGGCCAGCTCACCGGCGGTGTCGCTCACGACTTCAACAACGTGCTGACCGTCATCACCGGCACGATCGGCATCCTGGCCGACGCGGTCGCCGACCGGCCGGAGCTTGCTGCGATCACCAAGCTCATCGACGATGCCGCCGAGCGCGGCGCCCAGCTGACCAAGCATCTGCTGGCCTTCGCCCGCAAGCAGCCGCTCCAGCCGCGTGAGATCGACGTCAACGCGCTGGTGCTCGAAGCCGCCAAGCTGCTCCACCCGACCCTCGGGGAGCAGATCACCATCGTGCCGCAGCTCACCGAGGATGCCTGGCCGACCCTGGTCGATCCAGGCCAGTTGTCCACGGCGGTCCTCAACCTCGCGCTCAACGCGCGGGACGCCATGCCCGAGGGCGGCACCCTCGTGCTCGAGACCCGCAACATCTTCCTCGACGACGGCTATGCCAGCATGAACCCCGACGTCGTCGCCGGCAGCTACGTGATGATCGCGGTCAGCGACACCGGCTCTGGAATCCCGCCGGAGCTGATCGACCGGGTGTTCGATCCCTTCTTCACCACCAAGGAGGTCGGCAAGGGCACCGGGCTCGGCCTCAGCATGGTGTTCGGCTTCGTCAAGCAGTCCGGCGGCCACATCAAGATCTACAGCGAGCAAGGCCACGGCACGAGCGTCAAGATCTATTTGCCGCGCTCGAGCGGCGTGCAGGAGAGCGAGTACGAGGTGCTGCAGAACGCGCCCATCACCGGCGGCGACGAGAAGATCCTGATCGTCGAGGACGATGCGCTGGTGCGGCAATATGTGGTGACCCAGGTCAAGAGCCTCGGCTACACGGCGCTCGAGGCCGCCAACGCGGCCGAAGCCCTCACCATCATCGACGCCGACCAGGGCATCGACCTGCTCTTCACCGACATCATCATGCCGGGCAACATGAACGGCCGTCAGCTGGCCGACGAGGCCGCCCGCCGCCGTCCCGAGCTGAAGACGCTGTTCACCTCGGGCTACACCGAGAATGCCATCGTCCATCACGGCCGGCTCGATTCCGGCGTGCTGCTGCTGGCAAAGCCCTACCGGAAGACCGAGCTCGCCAAGATGCTCAGAACCGCGCTCGCCAGTTGAGCCCGCGGCGCCGCTGAGCTATCGCAGATCGCGAACCGCACTCAACGACGAGGCCGCCTTGAATAATCTGCTCACCGATATCGCCGGCGTCCGCGTCGGCCATGCCGAAGATGCGAAAGTGGCCTCCGGCACGACCGCGATCATTTTCGACCAGCCGGCGGTCGCGGCGATCGATGTCCGCGGCGGCGGTCCCGGCACGCGCGAGGACGCGCTGCTCGATCTCGCCAACACCGTCGAGCGCGTCGACGCGATCGCGCTGTCGGGCGGTTCCGCCTTTGGCCTCGACACCGGTGGCGGTGTGCAGGCCTGGCTCGCAGAGCAGGGCCGCGGCCACCGGGTTCGCGAGGCGCTGATCCCGATCGTGCCGGGCGCGATCCTGTTCGACCTCCTCAACGGGGGCGACAAGGCCTGGGGCCGCTTCTCGCCCTATCGCGAGCTCGGCTACGCCGCGGCAGCCGCCGCCGGCACCGACTTCGCGCTCGGCAGCGTCGGCGCCGGCGTCGGCGCCACCACCGCGACGTTCAAGGGCGGGCTCGGCTCGGCCTCGGCGGTGACAGCTGACGGCGTCAAGGTCGCGGCGATCGTCGCCGTCAACGCCGTCGGCAGCGTCACCGTGGGCAACGGTCCATGGTTCTGGGCGGCGCCGTTCGAATTGGCCGGCGAGTTCGGCGGCCGCGGCCTGCCTGACAAGTTCACCGACGACATGCTGCGCATGCGCATCAAGGGCGGCCCGGCCGCAACCGCGCGCGAGAACACCACCATCGGCGCCGTCGTCACCGATGCGGTGCTGACCAAGCCCCAGGCCAAGCGGCTGGCGATGATCGCGCACACCGGCTTTGCCCGCGCGATCTATCCGGTGCACGCGCCGACCGATGGCGACGTGCTGTTTGCTGCCGCAACCGGGGAGAAGCCGATCGATCCGCTGGCTGGCCTCACCGAGCTTGGCACCGTCGCGGCCAACGTGGTGGCGCGGGCGATTGCCCGCGGCGTGTACAGTGCGACAGCCCTGCCGTTCCCGGGGGCGCAGCCGGCCTGGAAGGACAGATTCGGCTAGAGCGTTTTCGAGCGAAGTGGACACCGGTTCGCGTGAAGAAAACGCGTCAAAACAAGAATCTAGAGCCTTGGTTCTGATTCAATCAGAACCGAAAACGCTCTAGAAACGAAACGGCGGATACGGCGTTACCTTGGCGCCCCCGGGGTGTGCTGCCATGCCGTCTTCCGTGATCCGGTTCTTCCGCTACGCGCCCGACACGCGGGAGCTGAACGTGACTTTCGTCAGCGGCCGCCTCTATGTCTATGAGGACGTTCCGCCCGAGGTCGCTGCAGCATTCCGGGAAGCGCGCGCAAAGGGAGCGTTCTTCAACCACGAAATCCGAAACCGGTATGCCTACTGTGACATCACGCGCGAGTATGCCGGCTGATCTCGGATGCCGCTTACACGCTCATCGACATCGAGGAACCGGCGGGCGCCGAAGAGCCCTGCCCGTGCCCGCCTTGCTGCTGCATCAACTGTGCAAACAGATCGTAAGCCGAGTTCCGTGAGGAGCTGGAGGCGCCCGGCACCGTCGTCGACATCTTGAAGCCGTCGGCATAGGTGACGGTGGTGGTGGTCGAGCCGTCCCCATTTGTCGTCGTGGTCGAGGTCGATCCGCCGCCCGACGAGGACTGCGAGCCGCCGCCGGAAGCATCGCCCGCGCCGTGAGCGTGTTGGCCGCGGTGACCGCTCTTCAGCGCCTTCGACATCTCGTCCAGGCTGACGCTGCCGTCCGCATTCGAATCCAGCTTGGAGAACACGTCGTCGGCCTGCGCGAGGTTGGTGCCGCCGGCGCCCAGCGCGTTCTCGAACTCGGATTTGGTGATGCTGCCGTTGCCGTCCGCATCGATCAGCGAGAACAGATCCTTGAGCGCGGCGTCCCGGCCCTTCGACGCCGAGGAGGTCGCGCTCGAGGCGGTCGATGTCGCCGCGCTGCTGGTGCTACCCGCCGACTGGCTCTGCGCGGCAAACAGCGCGTTCATCGTCTCCGGCGAGATCTGCGGCGATTTGCCGGCGTTGACCGACGAGGCCACACCGCTGGTCGTGCTGCTGCTGTCGATGGCGAATGGATTGGTCGCGCCCTGCACCGATCCGGTCTTGTGCGCCGACGAGGACGACTTCGAGTCCGTCAGCGACTGGATGACGCCGAGTGCACTCGATACGGCACCAAGGGCAAACAACATTGCACAACTCCAACCGGTGCGGCATGCCGCGGCCAATGTTCTGCAGTTGATGTCAGCAAGCGTCGTGCCAGCGCAAAAAGCTCAATGAAATCCGCCGCCGCCGCGCCTTGGACGGCCCGGAGACACCGGCAATTCGTGCCGGTCACGGCAGAAATTTCCGCCCACAGGAAGCACGCCTCCCCTGCATTGCCCGCCATGGAGGCCCATGTTAGGCGAGGCCTATCCTTCACGGCCGCCACGGGAAACCGCGCCATGACCCAAGCCTTCGCCCCCCGCCCCCTGGCCATCGCGCCCTCGATCCTGGCCTCGGACTTCTCCAGGCTCGGCGAGGAGGTGCGCAGCGTCGATGCCGCCGGCGCCGACTGGATCCATCTCGACGTGATGGACGGGCACTTCGTTCCCAACATCTCTTACGGCCCCGACGTCATCAAGGCGATGCGTCCGCACACGAGGAAGATCTTCGACGCGCATCTGATGATCTCGCCCTGCGACCCCTACCTCGAGGCCTTCGCGAAAGCCGGCTGCGACCACATCACCGTGCACGCGGAGGCCGGCCCCCATCTGCACCGCTCGCTGCAGGCGATCCGCGCGCTCGGCAAGAAGGCCGGCGTCTCGCTCAATCCCGGCACGCCGATCAGCGCGCTCGAATACGTCCTCGATCTCGTCGACCTCGTGCTGGTGATGTCGGTCAATCCCGGCTTCGGCGGCCAGGCCTTCATTCCATCCGCGATCGCAAAGATCCGCGACATCCGCGCAATGACGGCGGGGCGGCCCATCGACATCGAGGTCGACGGCGGCGTTGGCCCCGATGTCGCCGGCGCACTCGCCGCGGCCGGCGCCAACGCCTTCGTCGCGGGCACGTCCGTCTTCAGGGGCGGCACGCTGGACGCCTACAAGAGCAACATCGCCGCGATCCGCAACGCGGCGCTGCAGGCGCGCGGCGAAGCGATTTGAGCTGGAGCCGGCTTCGCGGCCGAACGACGGAAAATCCCGCAGCATTTGCGGGTGTTGCAACGCGCAATGCATAAAATTGCAGTCGTGATCCGTACTCATCCGGACTTCACTGATTCGCGCAAATCATCGCAAGTGAGTCCTGCCTGCTTTTGACGGGAGGACATCATGACGACGACCCTGGTTTGGACTGGCGTAGCGTTGTGGTTAGGGTTCAATGCGGCGATCGTGGCTCGCGGCCTCTACGCGGCGCGACCGGTGAAGGCCGTAGCTTCTGCCCGCATCATCCATCTTCATCGTCGCCGGGGCTGAGCGCCATGCAGATGCCGCTCGTGAAGCGCCAGCCGAAACGCAGGTGCCGGATCCCGCGTCGTCCGCACCCGGGCCTCGATTATTTCTTCGGCCGCCTGGAGCGCGCCGACGGCCCGCTCAACGACGATGCCGGGTTCGACAATTCGGACCTCGACCATTCGTTCGCTTGGCAAAGCCGACACTGAGACTTCGTTACCGGACCGCCCCATGAAACCGCACTGCCCGAACTGCCTCAAGGAAATGACCAAGGCGTCCGCGTCGCGTAACCTGTTCAATTGCGAGCCCTGCCGCGAGATCATCCAGTATTTCGGCGGCAGCGCGGATCACGGCGAACCCGGCCCGCAATTCGCCTGGCCGATCCGCCGCAAGCGCTCGGCCCACACCGTCCACGCCGCCTGATCCTGGCGCCGGACGCGCGCGGCCTTATCCGGCCATCTTGCCGGCGTCAGTCTCACCGACATCTCCCGCCATCCGCGGCGGCCTGACCACGGTGACGGTGCAGCTCGCCTCAGAGGCCACCTTGGCCGAGACGCTGCCGAGCAGCGTGCGGCGGAACGAGCTTTGCCGCGCGCCGATGATGACGTGGTCGACCTGGTTGACCTCGGCGAACTCCAGGATCGCGGCGGCGGGATCGACCGCTTCCAGCACATGGGCCGACAGCCGGCTTTCGTCGAGCTTCAGCGGCGTCGCCCAATGCCTGAGCGCGACCAGGCGGTCGATATGCTTGTTGGACCCCTGCTCGTCCAGGGTGCGGTCGATCGCGATCCGGTTCAGCTTGAGCACGTTGACGCAGGCAAGCCGCGCCGACGGCAAGGTGGCGAGGATGCGTTCGGTGGTGACGCGCAGCGCCTCGTTCAGCTCCGGTGCACCTTCCACCGTGTCGAGCGCAACAGCGAGGATCGGGCTCGAGGCGATCTGGGCCGCGACATCCGATTTCGCACGCGGCGCCATGACGCCCTGATTGAAGCGGCGCCGCAAGGCGACGCCGAGGGGGTCGCGCTTGAGCCGCTCCGCGCGCGCGGTGAGCTTGACCTGGTCCGGATGGGCGAGATCGAAGGCGAGCTGGGACGCGGTCGGATAGCGCCACACCGGCTCGATCTCGAGACACCGCAACACCACCTCCTGAAGCCAGGGCGGATAGTCGGCGCGCAGCTTGCGCGGCGGATGCGGATCGCGCCACAGCCGGCGGCGCATCGCGCGCAAGGTCTCGCCCTCGCCGAACGGCCGCTCGCCCGTGGTGAAGAAATAGAGCAGCACGCCGAGCGAGAACAGATCGCTGCGCGGATCGTCGCGCACCCCGAGCAGCCGCTCGGGCGCCATGTAGGGAGCCGTGCCGTAAGGCAGGCGGAATTCCTCCTGCAACAGATCCGGCAGATGATTGTGATGCGACAGGCCGTAATCGATCAGCACCGCCTCACCGCTGTCGCGGAACATGATGCTGCTCGGCTTGATGTCGTGATGGATCACGTTCTGCCGATGCAGGTCAGCGAGCGCAGTGGCGATCCTGGCGACGAGCTGCCGCGCTTCGTCATAAGGCAGCGGCAGATCGGGCAGCCGTTTGTAGAGCGTAGTGCCGCCGATGCGCTCGATCACGACATAGGCCTGGCGCGCGAAATCGCCGGTGCCGAAACAAGCCGGCACATGCGGCCCCGCGAGCCGCGGCAGGATCATCATCTCCATCTCGAAGGAGACGATCGCGGCAGGGTCCTCGCCCTCCGACACCCGCGGGATCTTCATCAGCAGGGGCACGTCGATGCCGGGATGGGTGACCGTCCACAGCGTCGCCATGCCACCGGCATGCACGCATTCACCGATGGTGTAGCCGTCGATCTCCGCGCCGGATTTGACGAGTGATTTCGGCATCGGACGCTAGCGCCCCTGCGACAGCCGGTCGGCAAGCCAGTGCGGCAGGCCGTTGTCGCGAATTCTGCCCGCTGCGGTCGCGATGTCGTAGGGCGCGCGGCAATAGGTGATCTGGCACGACTCGGTATCGAACAACACGAAGGCCGCGGACGGATCGCCGTCGCGGGGCTGGCCGACCGAGCCGAGCACGGCGAGCCATTGCCGTCCGCGCAGGAGCTGCACCGGGACGTCGGTCTTCGGCACGAAGCTCGTCATCTTCGCCGTCACCGACATCGAATAGAGTGCGGGACGATGGATATGGCCGCAGAACGTGACATGGGCGGGCGTGGCGATCAGGCTCTTGGCGGCGTCCACCGTGGAGCGGACATAGTGCCAGCGCTGGGGGTGAGAGGCTTCCGAATGCACGAACAGGCGATCGCCGTCTTCCACCAGCATCGGCAATTCGGCCAGGAACCGGCGCTGCGCGGCGTCGAGCCGGCCACGGGTCCATTCGATCGCAATCTGCGCCTCGGCATTCATCGTCTCGGCCGAGGAATTGACCGCTTGATCATGATTGCCGCGCACGGCAATCGCCCCCCGGGCAACGAGCTCCATCGCGGTATCCACCACCCATTCCGGATCGGCACCATAGCCGACGAAGTCGCCGAGCAGGACGAACTGCTCCGCGCCATGCGTCCGCGCCACCTTCAGGCACGCCTCGAACGCCTGCCGGTTGCCATGAATATCCGAGAAGACAGCTAGGAGCACGCACCCTCCACCCTCCAATTCATATTGAAGTCCGATAAGGCCAAATTGAGGGAGGTCAACAAGATGCGCCAGCGCGGCGCCGTTGACCAGCGCCGCGCTGCGGGGATGGTGAAGGGCCTATTGCTCGTCTTTCGGGGGCATCCGCGGCGGCGGCAGCGGGGTGAACACGGCGCCTTGCGCGCCGGCCGGCGGGGCGATGAATTCGCCGGTCGAGGAATCGCCGCCGCTCGTCTCCATGATCGTCTTGGGCGTCACATATTCCCGGACCATGTCGATGAGGCTGCCATCACCGCCGCCGAAATCGGCCGCGCGGCCCCCTTGCGGATGCCCCAACGCGATCTCGTTCTCCGCGGCATGGGTCTTGTCGGCGAGGCCGTCATTGTAGGGCACGCGGAAGGCCCGCGGGATACCGCTTGGGCGATTGTCCTCGTCCAGCGCCTCGACCCAGAGATAGATCGAGCCGGGATCGCCCTGAAGCGAATGCGGCTCGACGATGCGCGCCTTCAGCAGCTTGAATGCCGTCGGCAGCCGGTCGGAGCTGGCCCAGCCGAGCAGCCCGCGCATCTCGGTGAAGCTGACGACATAGAAGGCGCTGGTCACGACCACCGCGACCGCCTTCAGTGACCAGTGCAGGCGCGCATAGACCAGCACGACCAGCAGCAGCGCACCGATCACGGCGTAGGCGACCGACAGTGTCAGGATGACCGTCTGCAGGCTAATCACGGCGTACTCTCGCTGCGTTCCTGCTCACACCGGTCCTCGGGTCGAGATCGGCACCGTTGCGCCAGCCGCTGCGGAATGTCTCCAGCAGCGATTTCGGCCGCTGGTCGACATTGACGACCTTGCCTTCGGCGTCGAGCCGGAACCGCACCGCAGTCTTCTCGTCGCCGGTGTGGTCGAGCGTGAACTTATTGTCGAACACCACCTGCGCCGTCGGATTGAGCTTCTGCACCTTCACATTGGCCGTGACGGGCTCGCCGGTCGTCGCCACGAAATGCGAGACGTTGACGGTGTATTCGCCGGCAAGGATGCCGCGTACCGTGACGATCTCCTCGCGGATCGGCGAGGCGATCTTCTTGCCGGCGACCATGATGAAGTCGTTGGCCCCGCCGCGGTCGTCGCGGTCGAGCGTCAGAAAACCGGCCTCGCGGTGGCGATACCAGGCGATGTTGCCGGCGGGATCCTGCACGAACAGGTCGAGATCGTCGGGATGGTTGTCCGGCCAGTCCAGCGTGATCATGAACTCGGCCTTGGAGTCGATCTTGCCCTCCTTGGCGTCGGGAGAGACCGCGAGCAGCGCCAGGAAGAACAGGAACGCGATCACCTGAAGCGCCTTGAACAGCATCACGCCCAGCGGGTCGAACGGCTCCTCGCGCGGATAGAGACCGAAATCATCCATCATGACGGCGTTCCAGCGCCTTTAATTCCAGCGCCCCGGCGCTCGAGCACCGGCGTCACATAGGTCTCGGTCAGCACCACCGCATCCGAGAACACCCGCTGGGTCGCGGCATCCAGCATGTAGTACTGGATGCGGACCAGGATCGAGCCGACAAGGCCGGCGAGCGTCGTGTACATGGCAACAGCCATGCCGTCGCTCATCAAGCCCATGGAGGAGCGCATCGCGACCTTGTCGGCGGCGTCCAGCCCCGCGATCGGCGCCAGCATGATGATGAAGCCGATGATGGTGCCGAGCAGGCCGAGCTTCATCAACGTGTCGGAGACGAAGGCGCCGAACCCGTTGGAGCCGCGCAGGCGATCGGCGAGCGTCCGCAGCAGCAGGGTCTGGTCGACCGGCCGGTAGTCCTGCGCGGCGGCTTTCGTCACCAGGCTCTCGATATGATCGCGCACCAGCCCGCGCGGCAGCGCCGTCGCGCGCGCATCGAGCACCTTGCTGCCATCAGGCGCCGCGAGCGCCGTCCGGCAGCGCCGCGCCGCCGCTCCCTCGCGCGCGATCGCCCGCGTCCGCAGGAAGCAATGGCCGCAGGTGACGATGTAGAGCACCGCGATGACGCTCGAAATGTAGGTGCGGTCCGAGGTCAGCATCAGATGGATCAGGCCGAACCGCCACAGCAGCACGACGGCGAAGATCGAAAGCCCGGTGAAGATCATCCAGAACAGCAGCGCGCTGCGCTCCGATGGGTCGGCAGCAGATCCCGCGATCGGTCCAATCGTCATCGAACTCATGCTGCACTGCTCCCGGCTTGCAGGAATTGGCCTGCAACGATTCCACCCGATTAGATCAAAGCCGTCGCGCCCGGTCCAAAGACCCATGCCCAATCCGGCTTGGGAAATTTGCCCGAGCTGCCGTCCTGGCCCACCCCGCAATTGGCAAGGCGCGGCGGCGTTGTTAGGCTGAGCTTATCAAACGTCGGGGGTGATCGCATGCGCCTCGTGCTTCAGCTTGTCGCCCGTCTCCTGCTCATCGTGGCGCTGTGCCTTGGCGCGGCAACGATATGGGCCACGTTCGATGCCTATCACAGCGTCGACCGGTCGACCGCGGCCTCGGCGCAGCGGGTCGCGCAGGCGCTCCAGGCGCTGTATTGGCGCGAGCTCTTGCTGCGCAGCAGCAGGGCGCGCGAGCATCTCCTGCCGGTTCCGGACTGGCGCACGCTGGAGACGATGAAGCTGATCTCGCCCGGCGTCTGCGTCGAGTTCCAGCCCGCCGCGGCGTTCGAGAAACCGCTCTGTGGCCAGAGCGAGGGACTCGGCAAGACGCCGCCGCGCTGGTTTGCCGCCATCGTGCCCACCTTCCTCGGCAGTCACGCCGAGGTGGTGCGGCCGGTCAGTCCCCGTGCCGCGTCTGCCGGCACCGTGGTCGCGACGCCGGATCCCGCGGCCGCCATTTCGCTCGCCTGGGAATACATCCTCAACGTGATCGACGTCGCACTGTTGATGGCCGCGGCGATCGCGCTGCTGGCTTCGCTCGCTATCGCGCATGCGCTGGCACCGGCGCGCGCGATCGTGACCGCTTTGCAGCGTATGGCGCGCGGCCATTATCGCACCAAATTGCCGCGCTTCCGTTCCATGGAGCTGGCGATGATCGGCGGCGCCGTCGGCGAGCTCGGCGGCCGCCTGGAGGAAGCCACCGAGCAGCGCGCCGCGCTGACGCGGCGCCTGATCGAAATCCGCGACGACGAGCGCCGCGCCCTCGCCCGCGAGCTGCACGACGAGTTCGGGCAGAACCTCTCCGCCATCCTCGCCTTCGCCAACACGATCGAGACAGCGAGCGCGAAAGACAACAGCGATAATGGCATCGCACAGGATGCGCGCATGATCTCGCAGGCCACCCATCACCTGATGGTCTCGCTGCGCGATGCGCTGAAGCGCCTGCGCAATCCGCTGCCCGAGGAGCTGGGGCTCGAGGCGAGCCTCGTGAACCTCGTGGATAGCTGGCGTTCGCAGAGCGCGGCGCGGCCGACGATCCAGCTCGACCTCAGGGGCGATCTGACGGACGTGCGGGGGCCGGCCGCCACCACGGCCTATCGCGTCGCGCAGGAATGCCTGACCAATGCGCTGCGCCACAGCGCGGCGCGCGAGATCTCCTTGCGGATCGAGCGCCGGGCCGGCGAGGACGATGCGCTGCTGATCCGTATCGAGGACGATGGCGGCGGCGATGCGGAGCGCGTTGCGCAATCGGCCGGCTTCGGCCTGACAGGCATTCGCGAGCGCATCGCCGCCGCGGGCGGTTCGTTGTCGATCCTGCCGGCGCGCGGCGGCCTCAGCGTCGCCGCCACCATCCCGCTCGCCGCGTGAGGCCGGCATGAGCGAGGTTGCAGCAACAGGCATCTCCGTGCTGCTCGTCGACGACCATCCGATCGTCCGGCAAGGCTATCGGCGCGTGCTGGAAAGCCAGGGCGATCTGCATGTCGTGGCGGAAGCCGACAACGCCGCGGACGCCTACGGCGCCTTCAAGGCGCACGAGCCCGATGTCGTCGTGCTCGATATCTCGATGCCGGGCGCGAGCGGGCTGGAGGCGATCCGCAACATCCGCGCGCGCAGCCCGCGGGCGCGGATCCTGGTCTTCACCATGCACAACGAGGCCGTGCTGGTGAAAGCCGCCTTCGGCGCCGGCGCCAGCGGCTTCGTCACCAAGAGCAGTGAGCCGTCCGCCGTGGTCGGCGCCATCCGCGCCGTCGCGCGCGGCGAGCGCGCCATGAGCGACGACATCGCGCATATCCTCGCCGAGGACAGTTTGTCGGCGGGCTCGGCGCTGGATCAACTGGGCGAACGCGAGATCGAGATCTTGCGCCAGTTCGCCGGCGGCGCCACCACCGAGCAGATCGCGGCGCATCTCAACCTGAGTGTGAAGACCGTGCAGAACTATCACTACCTGATCAAGACCAAGACCGGCGCGCGCACGGATGCGCAACTGGTGCGGCTCGCCGCGGCGTGCGGGCTGACGAGGATCTAAACGCAGAGCCGTCGCACCGTCTCGGTCCCTCGAAGCTTCTCAATCAGTCGAACGAAATTGGAACGGAGACCGTCCGGCGCCGGTTAACACGGCAATGAAGGAGTACAGGGTCATGAGTAAGGGTCATCACAAGACAGCCGACCATCCCCCGATCATCACGGTAGGCGAGCTCATCGACGAACTCTGCCGCCTGCCGGACACGGCCATCGTCCACTTCCGCTGCCCCATGTTCGACCAGGAGCTAACATTCTACCGCCTTCGAAAGCGGTCAAAGGACGCCGTCGAGATCGCGGTCAATGCATATCCGGAGAGCCCGCCGGTGGTGCCGTCGTCCGATGCTGCGCTCAACGCGCGACGGCACTCGGCATCTTCGCCGTCGCTGCGCGACGGCGCCCTTCTTCACAAAGCGAGAGGTTGACCGGCCCTACGGCGACTGGGTTCGAGTTCTCGTAGCCTCAGGCCGCCTTCAACCCGCGCAGCACCAGTGTAAGCGTCGCATCGACGCGCGCGGGCAGGTCGGCGTCCTTCCACTCGTCCGCATGGGCCGGATGGTGGAAGCGGCTGGTGGCATCGAAAATCGCGCGTGCCGTGATCTTGGCGTCAGCAACGTCAAACACGCCCTGCTTCACGCCGTCAGTCAGGATCGCCGCGATCTGCTCGATCATGGTGTCCTTGTGGCATTTGACGGCCGCGCAGGCCTCGCGCGCCAGCGTCAGATAAGTTTCGAACATCTCGGGGTCGTCGAGCACGCGCGAACGCTTGGCGGCGAACAGCGTGCGCAGCCAGCGCTCGAGCCTGGCCGGCGCCGGGCCCTGCTCCTCGGCGATCTGGCGCAGCGGTGCATCGATGCGGTCGAGCCAGCGTTTGGCGACGGCCTCGCGCAGCGAGGCCTTGCTCGGAAAATGGCGATAGACGCTGCCGTGGCTCACATCGAGCGCACGGGCAACGTCGACCACGGTGGCCTTCGCAAGTCCGTATCGCCTGAGCACGTCCTCGGTGACTTCGAGGATCCGCTCCGGCGTCAAGACGACTGCTTCATTCATGCCAGCACCATGTTCCCGTTCAGGGCTCAGTTACTCCGGCAGTAGGGCTGCTTCCGAAGCGCCCTGGCCGGTCGTTTCGGAAAGCCTATGCCTTAATGAGGCAGTTTTGCAGCCTGCGCCGCGATCTGGCGCGCCACCAGCAAATTGAGCCAATGCCCAATCACGCCGGTAAAATTGAGGATTTCGGTCGTCATCGTCTTAAGTCTCCATTCGTCCGCGGTCCCCGTTCTTCAATCGCCCTCCGATCCGATTCGGATGTCAGGCTCCCCGAGGCTTGTCGCGGGACGCCCAATCGGAGCGTCCGAGAACGGATATACACGTCTCGCTGACAGATTTCAATATCTGTCAGTCAATGATCCGTGATTGACAGTTAATATTTGCAGCGGGGCCCGCCGCCCCCCTGCCCAGCAGTCCGTTGGAAAGCTCGGCATCCATCGTTGCCTGCCGGGGCCAGACCGTTGGAACCCGGTGCTGTCGGAAAACCTCACCGGCCTCTCCCGCTGGTGCGCGCGCCTGTGTGACGCCGGCGCTGGAAACCTCCTGCTCTGGCACGAGCGCGACATCTCGCACTCCGCGGTCGAGCGCGTGATGGGTCCGGATTCCACCGTCACGCTCGACTTCGCGCTGGTGCGTCTCGTAGGCCTGATCGACAAGCTCCTGGTGTCCCCCCAACATGCAGAAGAACCTCGGCCGGCTCGGCGGCCTCGTGCCCGAAGAAGGACACCGAGGGGAAGAAATATCTCACCGACGCCGAGATCGAGGAGCAGTTCGACCTCGGCTATCACCTCAAGCATGGCGACACGATCTTCAAGCGCGTGTTCGGCGAGAGCTGAGCCCACGTCCGTAGCCCGGGTGAGCGTAGCGATAGCCGGGAAATCTCTTGCGAAAGATCCCGGATGTCGCTTTGCTCATTCGGGCTACAACAATCAAAAACGGATCACTCATGCCCATCGTCAACCGCGTTGCTGCTCTCTCCGACGAAATGGCCGCCTGGCGCCATGACTTCCACGAGAATCCGGAATTGCTCTACGAAGTCCACCGCACCGCCGGCATCGTCGCCGAGAAGTTGCGCGAGTTCGGCTGCGACGAGGTGGTGACCGGCATCGGCCGCACCGGCGTGGTCGGCGTGATCCGCGGTCGCAAGTCCAATTCCGGCAAGACCATCGGCCTGCGCGCCGATATGGACGCGCTGCCGATCATGGAAACCTCGGGCGTGCCCTATGCGTCGAAAGTCCCCGGCAAGATGCACGCCTGTGGCCATGACGGCCATACCGCGATGCTGCTGGGCGCGGCCAAATATCTCACCGAGACGCGCAATTTCGACGGCACCGCGATCATGATCTTCCAGCCCGCCGAGGAAGGCGGCGGCGGTGGCAAGGCCATGGTCGAGGACGGGTTGATGACGCGCTGGAACATCGAGGAGGTCTACGGCATGCACAACATGCCGGGCCTGCCGGAGGGGCACTTCGCCACCACGCCCGGCGCGATGCTCGCCTCCTCCGACAATATCCAGATCACGGTCTACGGCAAGGGCGGCCACGCTGGCGCGGGTCCGCACAAATCCGTCGACAGCGTGCTGATCGGCTCGCAGATCGTCAATGCGCTGCAATCGATCGTGGCGCGCAACGTCGATCCGCTCAAATCGGCGGTCATCTCGATCACGCAATTCCACTCCGGCACGGCCTTCAACATCATCCCCGAGGTCGCCGAGCTCGGCGGCACCGTGCGCACGCTCGACCCTGAAGTGCGCGATCTCGTCGAGCGCCGCATCGGCGAAGTCGCCGACAGCGTCGCGCGGGCCTATGGCGGCTCGGCCGAGACCAAGTACACGCGGATGTATCCCGTGACCATGAACCATGCGCGCGAAGCCGGCCTTGCCGCCGACGTCGCCCGCGACATCGTCGGCGCCGAACGCGTCAACGACAAGTTCATCCCGATGATGGGCGCCGAGGACTTCTCCTTCATGCTGGAGGCGCGTCCCGGCGCCATGGTGCTGGTCGGCATGGGCGACGGCAACGAGTGTCACCACCCGGCCTACGTCTTCAACGACAACATCCTCGGCCACGGCGCCTCGTTCTGGGCGCGGCTGGTCGAGACGCGGATGCCGGCAGGGTAGCGCCGGTCTCGCCCTCGTAGAGTGGCAAGGCGGAGCGCGCCCGCAACCCGCTCCGAAAATGCTGGGTACGGCGCTTCCCGCCTTTGCTTACCCTACGATTAGCTTGGCAAGAATCAATTGCACACCTCGTAATTGCCGCCGCCGCCATTTGTGCTGCCGCCGCCCCTTCCGAAAGCAACCGTGTTGCTCACAAGTTTGCATCCCGGCCGCACCGGCCGACAACCGGCAGAGTTGCAAATGATCTGTCCCGTCGCCTGCGGTTTTGATGGCGCAGCCTCGGTCTGCCGACGCTCCGTATCCCGCTTCTTCGAGTCCTCTCGCGTCGCGACCGGCTTCTTGTCCGGGATCTTCTCGCATTCATTGTCGTCGCCGACGCGGTAGCCGGCGCGGCAGGTGATCTTCACGCATTGATCACCATCGGCCTTGAAGCCGAAATTGCAGACCAGCGGGCAAACCCGGCCGGGCTTCGCCTTGAGCGCATCGAGCGCGTCGACGCTGGCAAGCTTCGCGTCGAACTGGGTGCCGGCGTATTTGTTGAACAGCATCAGCGAACGTTGCGCAGCCGAGGACCACTCGCCTTCCGGAGCCGCGGTGAGGCAGCCGACACGGCGCAACTCGCTCTGCACCGACTTCGCGAGGTCGGCCGCGGACAATGGCGCTGTCGACCCGGGCGACAGCGCCGCGACTTTTTGCTCGACTTCAGGCATCTGCCGATCGGCCGCCGGCTTTGTGCCCTGCTCGGCCCTCTCCGCAGCCTGCTTTGCGGCAAGCTCGGCCTTGGCTTTCTCCGCAGCCTGCTTCTCGGCCAGCGTCTTGGCAGCCGCCGCCTCTGCCGCCTTGCGCTCGCGTTCGGCCGCTTCAGCCTTCGCCTGCTCGATCTCCTTCTTCTTTTCGGCTGCGATCCGCGCCTCTTCGGCCGCCTTGGCGGCCGCGGCCGCCTTCTCCTGCTCCGCCTTCTGGGCGCGCTCGGCGATCAGCCTCGCCTTTTCCTGCTCGGCCGCCTTGGCCTTTTGCTCGGCCACCGCGCGCGTCTCCTCAGCGCCGATCTTATTCAGCTGCCCCTTGGCGAGATTGGCGTAGAAGCCGTCGGGATATGCTGCCAGAAATGCTTCCCAGGCGTCGCGCGTCGCAAGCTGGAGCGCGAGTTCGTAGTCCCTGCGGATGGCGTCCTGCGGATTTGCCTGGGGACCCGTTGCGGCTTGCTTCACGACGAGAGGAACGTCGTCACCTCCGAGCGAACCATAGACATAGGGC
The DNA here is from genome assembly GCF_045571495.1 of Bradyrhizobium centrosematis. Classification (NCBI taxonomy): domain Bacteria; kingdom Pseudomonadati; phylum Pseudomonadota; class Alphaproteobacteria; order Hyphomicrobiales; family Nitrobacteraceae; genus Bradyrhizobium; species Bradyrhizobium centrosematis. The sequence continues at coordinate 2,919,224 of NZ_CP120703.1, read as the reverse complement.
TCCTGCTTGTAGCCGGTCGCCTTCAGCACATCGTCGCGGACGAAGCCGAAGGCCTTGCGCAGGTCGAGGCCAGGCTTCGGCAGGTGCTCGACCAGCGCGGCAGCGAACGGGCTGTTTCTGGCATCGCCGTCCGATGCGGTCGATCCCGCCTTCGCGGCAAAGGCAATCATGGTATTGGGGCTGGTCGGCTCGACCTTCGCGAGGCCGCGTCCGATCGCGCGCGAGGCCAGCGTGCGTTTCATCGTTTTCGCGAACGGATTGTCGCGGCACGCATCCAGGATGATCAGGCGCAGCTGCTTGGCCGGCTCGACCGCGAACAGTGCTCGTTCGACCGGGATGGTCTCGTCGAGAACGTCGCCGTCGGTCTCCAGCGTGGCGTCGGTCGGAATGAGGTAATTGTTGCCGTCGAGCTCGATGCCGTGACCGGCGTAATAGATCACCGCCATGTCCGCTTCGCGCGTTCTGCCGGCGAACTCGCGCAGCATGCGACGCATCTCGCTTGCACTGAGATCCAGCCTCACGTCGACGGAATCGAAGCCGGCCTTCTTGAGCATGCCACCGACGAGGGTGGCGTCGTTGACGGGATTACCGAGCTTCGGTGCGCTCTTGTAGGCCGAATTGCCGATCACGAGCGCCACCCGTCGGTCGGCATGCGCCGGTCCGCAGGTAAGTCCCATCGCCAACATCAACAAAGCAAAGAGCCGAAACGGAATCACTTGCGTCCCCCCGGATGCAATTCCATGAGACTATTCGGTAGGATGGCCGATTGCCAATGTTTCCAATGTGATATCCATCACATAGAAGCTTTCGACGGCGATATGGCTAATGCAGCAAGGCGCGGCCTGCCGTCGAGTCCGCGAGCGAAGCATCGCCCTCGGCACGAGCGGCTTGTAATTCCGGTCGGCGACGGCTCGCGTCGAACCGGGATTCAGCAACACGGTGGCGGATCTCCGTTTCCCGGCATAAGCTGGCGCGATCGGTCCGCAGAGGCCGAGCGACAATCTTCGGGAGGATGCCAAGATGCCGGCCCACCAAGCCGTGAAGTTGTCTTTCGCGGCCATGATCCTGTTCGGTGCTGCAAGCTTCAACGCTGCGCAGGCAAAGCCATTGATGATCGTCGGCCTCGACGAAAAGGTCCTATGGGACGACAGCGGCAAGCCGATTTTGTCGCCGCCAGGCAAGGATCATGTCCTGATCGTCGATCTCGCAACTCCCGAAACTCCGAAAATCCTCGCGTCCCTGCCCCTGAAGAACTCGGTGGTGGGACCACCCGTCAATGTCGCGATCGACCCGACCGGGACGATCGCGCTGGTGGCCGACTCCGTCGACATCGTCAAAGAGGGCGACGGGCTCAAGCAGGTGCTCGACAACAAGATCTATGTCATCGACCTCAAGGCCGATCCGCCCAAGCTGGCGGCCACGCTGACCGGTGGCAAGCAGCCGTCCGGGCTGAGCTTCAGCCCCGACGGCAAGATGGCGCTTGTCGCCAATCGTGGAGACAATTCAATCAGCGTGCTTTCGGTCAGCGGCACCGACGTCAAGATCGTCGACACCGTCTCCATGCCGGATAGTGTGGCGCACGTAACGTTCACGCCGGACGGCAAGCGCGCGCTCGCCGCCCGCTTTCCCGCCCATAAGATCTCCATTCTGGACGTTGCGGGCGACAAGGTCTCCTACAACAAGATTGACCTGCCCGCTGGCCAGTGGCCCTACAACGTCGAGGTCGCGCCGGGTGGGAAGATCGCCCTGACCTCGGACAACGGCAATGCCGGCGCCTCTGACGGCAGCGTCGACACGGCCAGCGTCATCGACCTCGAAGCCAATCCGCCGCGCATCATCGACCGCGTGGTGGTCGGCGATGGACCGGAGGGCTTGGCCATAAGCCCTGCGGGCGACGTCGCCGTTTCCGTGATTCTTCGCGGCTCCAACGCGAAGAATGCCTATTTCCACGAAATGAACGGCAGCATCACGGTGTTGAAGCTCGACGGCAAGAAAGTCACCAAGACCCAGGAGATCGAGGTCGGCGGTCTGCCCGAAGCAGCGGTGTTTACGCCCGACGGCAAGTATCTTCTCGTCGGCAATTATCTGACCGAGGATTTTTCGATCCTCAAGGTCGACGGCAGCAAGGTCACGGATACGGGAAAGCGCTTTCAGGTGCCTGGCCATCCCGCCTCCGCGAGGATGGGCCCCTAGAGCATGATCCGGAAAAGCGTGAAGCAATTCTCCGAAACGAGCATGCTCACGTGACCGCCTCAAGCGCGGTGAGGATTCAACCTGAATCCCATCGCGCTTGCTGGTTCGCCTGTCGACCTCCCGCCGGCACTGCTGTCGCTTAGACTTGCACCACCTCGTGCCGCATCACGAACGGCGCGAGGAGCTTATGCACCTCGTCCGCGACGGCCTCGCGCATATCGGCCGGCACGCCGGCGATCGTCACCGTCGCGATCGACCCGTGGCTGCCATGGGCGCCGACCTTGACCTTGCAGTCGATGCCGCGCTCGACCAGCGGCGCGAGCACCTTGGTGAACACGCGCTCGGCCGCGTCCCAGCGCAGCTGCGGCTTGAACACCTTGCCGACGCCGGTGACCGGCATCGGATCGATCGGAATCACCTGCACCGGAACGGCGGCGCGCTCGGGCGTGCGCTCGCGCACCCACGCCTCGAGCTCGCCCGGCTGAACGGTCGCGCCGGGCTTCAATTGCACATATCCCACCGGCAACTCGCCGGCATAGGCGTCGGGCTGGCCGACGACGGCGGCGAAGCCGACCGCGGGATGGCGGAACATGATCTCCTCGATCGGTGCCGGGTCGATGTTATGGCCGCCGCGGATGACGAGATCCTTGGCGCGGCCCGTGATCCAGAGATAGCCGTCGGCATCGAGACGGCCGAGATCGCCGGAATTGACCCAGACCTCGTCGACGAAGGCACCCTTGTTGTGCTCGTCATTGAGATAGCCGCTGAACACGCCGGGACCCGCCATGATGACGACGCCGATTTCGTCCGGCTTGCAGTCGCGGACCAGGCGGCCATCGGCGTCGAGCTGCACGATGCGCACGCGCGCATAGGGCATCGGCAGCCCGACCGAGCCGAGCCGGATCGGCCGGCCGGGATAAGCGAGCGTGTGCACGCTCGATGTCTCAGTCATGCCGTAGACCTCGATCACCGGCAGCTTCAGCTTGTCCTGAATCGCCGAGCCCACGGCAACCGGGATCGCCGAGCCGCCGCCGGCGGCATATTTCAGGCTGGAGATATCTGCATTGCCTGGCGGCACCCCGAGCGTCGCGGCCAGCACCGTCGGCACGCTCGATAGCGCTTCGGGCTTGAAGCGCTCGACGAGCTGCCAGATGTTCTTCACCGCATTCGGATTGCGCCACCCGCTCGGCGACAGCACGACCAGCGAGCTGCCGCTCGACAGTGTCGTCAGCACCTGTGTCAGCGATCCCCCAACGTGAAACAGCGGCATGCCGAACAAGAGATTGGCGCCGGGCTTGCCCTTCAGCAGCAGATTGAGCGCCCAGGCCTGATAGACTTGGTTGGCATGGGTATGCCGCACCAGCTTCGGCGTGCCGGTGGTGCCGCCGGTGTGGAAATAGGCGGCGATATCACTGCCGAGAATCTTGCGCCCGCTGACAAGCCGGTCCGACGGCTGCTGCTTGATCAGATCGTTGAAAGCGAAGATGCCCTTGTCCGGATCGCCGCCGCCGAACACCTGCACGATCGCCTTGAGGTGCTTGAGCTGCGGGCGGATCTGCTCGACCTTCTGCCAGATGTCGGTGCCCGGCATGGGCCCAAGCGCCACCAGGATCTTGGTTTTGGCAGCTTCCAGGATTTCCGCAATCTGGTGCGGCTCGAGCAGCGGATTGACGGGATTGGCGATGCCGGCGGCCTCCGCACCGAACAGCGTCACGAAGGCATCGGGCACCAGCGGCAGCATGAAGCTGATGACATCGCCCTTCTCCGCGCCGAGCGCATGAAACATGTTGGCGGCCTGCGTGACGCGCGCGATGAAATCGCGGTACGTCACCACCAGCGGCGTGTCGGCGGGATCAGCGTTTTGCAGAAACTGGATCGCCGCCCCGTCGGGGTTGCGCTCAGCGCCCAGCTTGATGGCGTCATAGGTGCTCGCGGCCGCAACGCGTTCTGCGTAAGGGACCTGCTCAAAGGCCCGCACCTCCGCATCGGTTAGAAGTTCAGGATAGTCGCTGGCGATGAGCCGATCGAGCGCGTGGATGCCCGCCATGGAATTCCGTCCTCCCTCAGGTTCACCTCCCGCCTCCTGTCTTTTGACATTTCGGTTCGACGGGACGCCGACCGATGACCGGTCGAAGCGCGGACAGAATGATGGATGATTTGGCGTTCGTCCATTCCCTAACGCTGCGGGAATCGAACCCGGCTTGGATGGCGATTGAACCTCCGCGCCGGATCCGGGGACCAAGAACAAGCATTGGATTCGTCTGCCAGCGTCCTGCCGCAAGACTTGAGGTGATTATGACCACGTCCCCGCGGCATCGCTCTCCTCGGCCATTTGCCGCGCGCGCGATGGCATCGATGATCATAGTAGTGGCGATCATCCTGCCTTGCACCGCGCTCGCCGACAGCCAGTTCGACAAGATGCGCGCCAAGATCGCGGCCTTCGTCGCCGACAAGATGGAGAAGCTGGGCGGCTCGCGCATCATCTACAAGGTGGACCGCGACGGCTTGCGCGAGAGCGTCGTCACGGATTTGCGCGACGATGTTTACAAGACGCTGCGCGAAGGCAAGATTGCCTTTTCCGATCTTGCGATCCGTGACGGCGGCGTCGACGTCAGGATCGCCGACGCCAAGGGCCGCGAACAACTCGTGCGCAAGCTCGCAGCGGCCGCGGAGGGATTACCGTCGCATGCGCTCACCGTGAGCGACGGCGGCGACGGATTGCTCAGGCTCGCTCCGACCGACGCCGCCTTCGCCGCGCGGCTGCACGATCTCGTCGAAGATTCCATTGCCATGATCGAGCAGCGCCTCAAGGACGCCGGCGTCAAGTTCGCCAGCGTCCAGCCCGAGGGAACGGATCGCATTCGGATCTTCCTGCCTGGTATGATGGAGCCCGAACCGATCACCGCGATGTTGGCCAGGAAGGTCAAGGTCGGCTTCCGCCTGGTCGATCTCTCGATGCCGGCGGAGCAGGCGCAATCCGGCACGCCGCCCGCAGGCACGGAAGTCCTGCTCGGCTTCAAGGACGACAAGCCCTATCTCGTCGCCAAGGACAGCGCGCTCGAAGGCGACGACATCAGCTATGCGGGTCCCGGATTTGCGAGCGGCACGAAGGAGCCGATCGCCTCGTTCCGCTTCAACGGCCGTGGCACGCGGCGCTTCGCCCATATCACCGCGGAGAACGTCGGAAGACCGTTTGCCATCGTCATCGAGGACAAGGTGATCTCCGCCCCCGTGATCCGCGAGCCGATCACCGGCGGCTCGGGCCAGATCTCCGGAAACCTGACACTCGAAGAAGCCAACTCAGTCGCCATGATGCTGCGCGCCGGTTCGCTCCCGGGGCATCTCGGCCTGATCGAGCAGCAGGTCGTGCAGCCCGCCGCCAAGCCGTAAGCCGAAGATCGTCCGACGTCCCTGCCTGGGGCCTCCAATCCCCTCCGCGGCGCCGAATCACGGCCGCGCTGTGGCCAGATGCGCAACTTACGGGCAATTGCCGAAATGCCCGATCGGGCTAAAATTTGCCTCTTGCGACTTGGCGGCCGAAGGCTTCATTTCAGGCGGCCGTCATGCGATTTCGGCTATACGTGTCGAGCATACCGACCAGGACTGAAGGCCTTACGCGGGGTTAGTACCATGCCGTCCGGCAGCGCAGACATTTCCTCGATCCTCGACCGCATTCTCGACGCGGCCACGGACAATCTCAGGATCGCGAAGATCCTGGTGCAGATGGGCCTCGATCCCAACGACGTCACCTACGACGCGATCTTCAACCGGCTGCTGGAGATCTTCGTCCACAACATCACCTTCGCGAATCTGTTCGCCGTGGTCGGGGCCGGCTTCTTTGTCGCCACGCTGTTGATGCGAACGATGGTGCCACTGCGCGTCGCCAACATGATCGGATGCGTGTTTTTCGCCCTCTTCGGCGCGCTCTCCGCCAATGTCGCGACGTTCCTGCTCTATCTGCTGATGCTTCCGATCAACGCCCTGCGCCTGCGGCAGATGCTCAAGCTGGTCAAGAAGGCGCGTCATGCGGCCGAAGGCGACATGTCGATCGAGTGGCTCAAGCCGTTCATGACCGAGCGCAGATATCGCCGCGGCGACACGCTGTTCAAGCTCGGCGATCCCGCCAAGGAGATGCTGCTCACCGTCACCGGCAAGTTCCTGGTCAAGGAGATCAATGTCGAGATCCTGCCGGGCGCGCTGATGGGCGAGCTCGGCTTCCTGACGCCGGACAACCGCCGCACCGGCACGATCGAATGCATCGAGGACGGACAGGTGCTGACGATCACCTATGACCGGCTGCTCGAGATCTACTTCCAGGATCCGCAGTTCGGCTATTATTTCCTGGTGCTGACCAGCCAGCGCCTGCTGCAGAACATCGACCGCTTGCAGAAGCAGCTGGCAACCGCGCAGGCGGCGACGACGAACAGGATCGCCTGACCGTGGGCGGCGAGGGCCCATGCCTCTGACACGTCAAAACCCCGGAGTTTTGCGGACACGTCCGGCCCGCGGTGCAGCATCGCCGCGGATTGCGGGAAGATGCGGCCATTTGCGAAATTAACGGCTCCAGATCGCGCAAGCCGCCGCCGCAAAAACGCCCTAAAAACCGAATGGTAACCATGAGGGGCTAGGGTAATGGCGTGACCAATTCTCCGACGATCCTGGTGTTCGATTCCGGCCTTGGCGGGCTCACGGTGCTCCGCGAGGTCGTGGCTGCGCGGTCCGACGCGCACTTTGTCTACGTCGCCGACGACGCCTTCTTCCCTTATGGCCACCACAGCGAGGACGAGATCATCGCCCGTGTCGTGCCGCTGATGGGGGAGCTGATCGGCACCCATGATCCCGACCTCGTCGTCATCGCCTGCAACACGGCATCCACCCTGGTCCTGTCTCACTTGCGGGCTGCCTATTCGGTGCCCTTCGTCGGCACCGTGCCGGCGATCAAGCCGGCCTGCGCGCAGTCGAAGACCCGTCGCGTCTCGGTGCTCGGCACCAAGGGCACGGTGAAGCGCGAATACACCAAAGCTCTGATCCGCGATTTCGCGCAAGGTTGCGAGGTGACGCTGGTCGGCTCGCCCGAGCTTGCCTCGCTCGCCGAGGCTGCGCTTGGCGGCAATCCGATCAGCGACAGCGACATCCTTGCCGAGCTCGCTCCCTGCTTCGTCGGCGATGCCGAGGACGCCGGCGCACGCACCGACACGGTCGTGCTCGCCTGCACCCATTATCCGCTGCTGCTCGACCGGCTGAAGCGGCTGGCTCCCTGGCCGGTCGACTGGATCGATCCGGCGCCTGCGATCGCCCGCCGCGTCTCGGATCTGCTCGGTCCTCGCACAGGCGCCATCGCGCAGTCCGGGGCCGAGATGATCTTCACCTCGAACCGCGTGCACGGGCTTTCGGCGACGCTGACGCCGTTCTTCGGCGGTCGCGCGCTGGCCTGACCTTGCGCCTCGGCGCCGCGCTGCTAGGTTTTGCCGTCGCCACCCAGCCGCAGGCCCTTCCATGCCGGTCCCGTCCACGCCACTCAACCGTCTTCGCCAGCTCTGGCGCGAGGGGCGCCCCGCCTTCGGCGCGATCGCGACCATTCCGAGCGTGCAGATGGTGCAGATCATGGCGCGCTCGCTCGACTGGATCATCGTCGATCTCGAACACGGCCCGATCGGGCTGACCGAAGCCCACGCGATGATCGCCGCGACCACCGGCACGCCGTGCACGCCGCTGGTGCGGATCGCCGCGAACGAGCCGTGGCTGGCGAAAGCGCCGATGGATATCGGCGCCTTCGGCATCAACTTCCCGATGATTACGAGCCGCGCGGATGCCGAGAAAGCGGTGCGCAGCGTCCGCTATCCGCCGCGCGGCGATCGGCTCTGGGGCCCGTTCCACGCGCCGTTCCGCTGGGGCCAGTCGATGCCGGACTACATGGCCGCCGCCGACGACGAGATGATCTGCATGATCACCATCGAACATGTCGAGGCGGTCGACCGCATCGACGAGATCATGGCGACCCCCGGCATCGACGTCGCGGTCATCGGCCCCGGCGATCTCGCCACCTCCATCAACAAGCGCGGCCAGATGGACGATCCGGAGTTGCTCGAGCTGATCGCGCGCGCCGAGGCCGGCATCCTCAAAAGCGGCGTGCCGATTGGCGGCGTCGCCCGCACCGCCGACCAGGCCAACGCCCTGATCGACCGCGGCTATCGCGCCATCGCACTCGGCTTCGACTGGTCGCTATTTCAGCGCGGTATCATGACCGCGTTCGACGGGATCAAGCGCTGAGCAGGCCGATTGCCCACCTTGCCGGGGACAGAGGCCCTCTGGCGGCGCCGCCGGCCGCCATGCCCATCCGGGAATCGAGACCGGCTATCTGCTCGAACGCGAGCTGAATCTTCTCATCGACGGACGGCCGGAGAAGACCCTCAAGGGCCGGATTCCTATTAGATCCCGGCCGGCGTCGTGCACGATGCCAAGGCTCATGGCCATAAGGCCATGAAAGTGCTTGAATTTTACGTTGTGGACAAGACCAAGCCGCTGGCCTCCCCGGCGCCCTGATGGCGAACCGACTGGCCCCATCCGGGTTGGTCCGTGCTAGAGCAGGCAGCGAGCGGGACATCCGCTCGCTGCACATTTTTTGATCCGCGGGAACCGGAAGAGCGATGCGCGGGAAGCCAAAGACCATTTCGCTGCCGCGTCGCCTGATTTGCGACCTCATGCACGCATCAACGGACGTGCCGTTCGTGTCGCTGTCGCGTTCCCTCCATATCCGCCCCCTGCTGGAGGCCCGCGCCGGCGCCGCCGCGCCGGCCGGCTGGGCGGCGATGTTCGTCAAGGCCTTCGCCCTGGTGGCCAGGGAGGAGCCGATCCTGCGCACCGTCTACGCCAAATGGCCCCGGCCCATGTTCTACGAGCTGCCGACAAGCGTCGCGCTGGTGGCCATTGCCCGGGTCGAAGATGGCGAGGAATGCGTGATGCCGCAGCGAATCGCGGCACCCGAAGCCCTGCCGCTGGCGGCGGTCGATGCCGAGATTCGGCGCGCCAAGACGGCACGGATCGCTGAGATACCCATGTTCCGCAAGATCATGCGGGCAACCCGCCTGCCGCTGCCGTTGCGGCGGCTGTCCTGGGCGATCGGGCTGAATTTCGGCCGGCAACGGGGCAATTGGTTCGGCAGCTTCGCAGTGAGCTCGGTGGCCGCCTATGGCGGCGGCGAGCTCCATCCCGTCACGCCGGGCCCCTACATCGTCAGCTATGGGGTGGTCGAACCCGACCAGACCATCCACGTCGTGATCCGCTGGGATCACCGGGTCACGGACGCTGCCCCCATCGCACGGGTCCTGACCCGGCTTGAACAGGTCCTGAACACTGAAATCGCTGCCGAATTGCGGGCAGCCGGCCCCAAGCCGATCCGGGCGGTCCGGACCTGATTCCGGGACCATTCGCATTGACAGCGAACCCCGAACTCCCCTAAAAGCCGCCTGCTCGCGGGCCGATTTCGGCCCGCGAAGCGTTTCGCGACCCGTGGTCTAGTCCCTTCAAGCTTTGGGGATCGGACCTGTCGGTGCCGGGATCATCCCGTCACACAGGAGGGCGCGTTTCCTCAAACCTTGCAACCGAAGAGGACGCGATGACTAAGCGCAGTGAGGCGAAGTACAAGATCGATCGCCGTATGGGCCAGAACATCTGGGGCCGCCCGAAGAGCCCCGTGAACCGCCGCGAATACGGCCCCGGCCAGCACGGCCAGCGCCGCAAGGGCAAGCTCTCCGATTTCGGCGTGCAGCTGCGCGCCAAGCAGAAGCTGAAGGGCTACTACGCCAACATCAGCGAGCGTCAGTTCCACGGCATCTATGTCGAGGCGAGCCGCCTCAAGGGTGACACCGGCGAGAACCTGATCGGCCTCCTGGAGCGTCGTCTCGACGCTGTCGTGTACCGCGCCAAGTTCGTCTCGACGATCTTCGCCGCCCGCCAGTTCATCAACCACGGCCACATCAAGGTGAACGGCCGCAAGGTCAACATCTCGAGCTACCAGCTCAAGGTCGGCGACGTGATCGAGGTCAAGGAAGCCTCCAAGCAGCTCGCCCACGTGCTCGAAGCCAGCCAGCTCCCCGAGCGCGAGGTCCCCGACTATCTCGAAGTCGACCACGGCAAGATGACCGCGAAGTACACCCGCGTTCCCGGCCTCTCCGACGTGCCGTTCCCGGTGCAAATGGAGCCGCATCTGGTCGTCGAATTCTATTCGCGCTAATAGCTTCGGCAGATCGACGCTCAAAGGCCCCGGGTTTCGGGGCCTTTTTGTTTGAGCCGACCATTCCCCTCTCTCAGGCCATCTGTGTTATGATTGCACATCGCGGAGTTGAGCATGACTCGTCTTCTGGAAGAGGCCTTCAACAGGGTTTCCGGCCTGCCCGATTCGGAGCAGGACGAACTGGCGCGCGCCCTGCTTGAGCTTGCCGGCGTCGAGCAGCCGCCGATCCAGCTGACAGCAGCGGAGGAGGCGGATCTCGCCGACGCCGAGGTCGAAATCGCCCGCGGCGAGCTGGCGAGTGCCGACGAAGTCCGCGCAATGTGGGCCAAGCACGGGCTGTGAAGGTCCGCTACACGAAGCGGGCGCTCGCCCAAATCGACCAAGTTCTGACCTACGTCGAGGCGCACTCGCCCCAAGGCGCAGGTCACATGCGCGACCGCATCATCGCTCTCGTTGCTTTGCTAGAGGCCTACCCTTACGCAGGGCGAACAACTACGCGTGCATACGTCCGTCGCTTGCCCATCAACCCTTATCCCTATCTGATCGATTATCGTGTGACCGCGACAGAAATCGTTATTATGCGGTTTCGTCACGCTGCTCGGCGTCCACCCAGAACTCGCTGACTGCGAGCGAGTACCATTCCCTTCAAGGAGCAAAGTTGATGCTCTACACCCCTCCCCCCGTCGATCCGAAGGCGCCGCCGGTGCGCATCAATCTGCTGTCGGACACGCAGACCAAGCCGACGGCGGGGATGCGCGAGGCGATGGCGCGCGCCGAGGTCGGTGACGAGCAGGTCGGCGACGATCCGACCGTGAACGCGCTGTGCGAGCGCGTGGCCGATCTGCTCGGCAAGGAAGCCGCGGTCTACATGCCCTCGGGCACCATGTGCAACGTCACTGCGACGCTGGTGCATTGCCGCCCCGGCGACGAGATCCTCGCCCACGAGACCGCGCACATCATCGCCCGCGAAGGCGGCGCGCATGCCGCGATCGGCGGCTTCCAGGTCACCCAGCTCAAGGGCGAGGGCGGCCAGTTCACGCCGGAGACCTTTCGCAAGGCGCTGCACCCACGCACGCGCTACCAGCCGCCGCAGACCGTCGTCAGCGTCGAGCAGACCGCCAATATCGGCGGCGGCACGATCTGGAAGAAGGCCGCGCTCGACGAGATCGTCGCGATCGCCAAGCAGCACGGCCTCGTCACTCACATGGACGGCGCACGCCTGCTCAACGCCACCGTCGCAAGCGGGATCTCCCCGCGTGACATGACCGCAGGCTGGGATTCGGCCTGGATCGACTTCTCGAAGGGGCTGGGCGCGCCGATCGGCGGCGTGCTCGCGGGCTCGCGCGCCTTCATCGACGCGGTCTGGCAGTGGAAGCAGCGGCTCGGCGGCTCGATGCGGCAGGCCGGAATCTGCGCCGCCGCCTGCATCTACGCGCTCGATCATCATGTCGAGCGTCTTGCCGACGACCACGCCAATGCGCGCGCACTCGCCCGCGGGCTGTCGCAGATTGCGGGCATCGAGGTGCAGGAGCCCGAGACCAACCTGGTGTTCTTCAAGCCGGACGGCGCCGGCATTCCCGGCGACAAGATGGTCGCAGCGCTGCGCCAGCGCGGCGTCACGCTGGCGATGATGGATGGCCGCATCCGCGCCTGCACGCATCTCGACGTCGATGCGAGCCAGGTCGAGGAGACGATCGGATACGTCAGAGAGATCGTGCGCGGGGCATAGCTACCGCCCCATGGCCTGATAGATCAGCGTCTTCAACGCCAGCTGAATCCGGCCACGCTGCGACGGTGTCTGCGCCATGAAGATCCCGAACAGATCGTCTTCGGGATCGATGAAGAAGAACGTTCCGCCGACGCCATCCCAGCGATATTCGCCGAGCGGCCACGACGTGCCCGGCGGTACGGAAGTGCGCACGGCAAAGCCGAGGCCGAAGCCGGAGCTGGCGCCCGGATAATAGGACTGGTCGCGCGCGATCTTGGTTTCGGGTCCGATATGATCCGAGGCCATCAGTGCAACCGTCTCGGGCTTGAGATAGCGGCGTCCCTCGTACGTGCCGCCATTCAGCAGCATCTGCGCGAACCGCGCATAGTCGCCGACCGTGCCGACCATGCCGGCGCCGCCCGATTCCCAGATCGTGGGGCGTCTGATGTCACGCACCTGCGTCGTCGGGCTGATGCTGCGGTCCTCCGGCATCGGCTCGGCGATGCGGAGAAACTTGGCGGGATCGGCGACGTAGAACGCGGTCTCGGTCATGCCGAGCGGATCGAGCAATCTTTCCTTTTCGAACTGGAACAGCGTCTTGCCCGACACCACCTCGACGACGCGGCCGAGCACGTCGGTGGCAAAGCCGTAATTCCACACCGTGCCCGGCTGCTCGGCGAGCGGCATCGTCGTCACTTTCGCGACGAAATCGGCATTGGACAGCTCGCTATTGAACAGGTCGGCCACGGCATAGAGCTCGCGCACCGCGCCGCCGCCATAGGCGCCGTAAGGCAGGCCCGCGGTATGACGCAGCAGGTCCTTGATCGTGACGGGACGCTCAAGCGGCTCCAGCGTCAGCGCAACCTTGCCGCCCCTGGTGCTCTCGACGCCGACCTTCATATCGGCAAAGGCCGGAATGTACTTTGCGACGGGATCATCGAGCGCGAGCTTGCCGTCTTCGACCAGCATCATCGCCATCACCGACGTGATCGGCTTCGACATCGAATAGAGGCGGAAGATCGTGTCCGCGCTCATCGACAGCTCGGTGGCGACGTCGCGGATGCCGAAATTGGCGTAATAGACCGGCTTGCCGTGTTGCTGGAGCAGCAGGATGGCGCCAGGGATCTTGCCGGTCGCGACCTCGCTCCTGATGTAGTCGGAGACCTTTGCCAATCCCTCCGGCGAGAAACTGCGGGCAGCGCGTTCCTCGGCACCGGCCGTCGCACCGACCACGGCAAACAGAATAGCGAGCGCCGCGATCAGCGCGCGGCGCCCACCCATGTCAGTTCTCCATGGCTTCATAGACCAGCAGCTTCAACGTCCGCTGCACGCGCTGGCGCTCGCTCGGGGTCTGCTCCAGCAGCACGAAGAACATGTCCTGCTTGGGGTCGATCACGAAGTAGCAGCCGGAGGCGCCGTCCCATTTCAATTCGCCGAGATTGCCGGGCGGCGGCGGCTTTGCATTCCCGGGATCGGTGCGGACCGCGAGCCCGAGGCCGAAGCCGAAACCATCGCCCGGGAAGTAGAAATAGTCGCGATCGACACCGGAGCCCGGGCCGACCTGATCGGTCGCCATCAGCTTGAACGTCGCAGGCTTGAGGATGGTCTTGCCGTCGAGACTGCCGCCGTTGAGCAGCATTTGCGAAAAGCGCCTGTAGTCCGCCATGGTCGTGACCATGCCGCCGCTGGCAAACATGATCTTCTTGACGACGGTCGGATCGTTGATGCGGCCGACGCGGAAATCGCTGTCGTTCGGTACCGGCTGGGCCAACAGCTTCTGCTTTTCGGGATCGGTGACGAAGAAGCCGGTGTCGACCATGCCGAGCGGATCGAGCAGCTTCTCGCGCATGATGTCGATCAGCGGCTTGCCGGCTGCCACCTCCATCACCCGCGCCAGGATGTCGGTGGAATGGCCGTATTGCCAAAGCGCGCCCGGCTGGTTGTGCAGCGGCAGTTTGGCGATGCGCTCGGCGAACTCGGCGAGATCGAAATCGCCGGCATAGATATTGGCCTCGCGATACGCCTTGCGCACCAGGCTGTCGCCATAGAAGCCATAGGTGACGCCCGAGGTATGCGTCATCAGATCGTGCACCGTGACCGGCCGGTTGGGCGGCACCAGTTCGAGCGACTTGGTGCCATCCTCGGCCTTCTTCTCGACGCCGACCTTCACATTGGCGAAGGACGGGATGTATTTCGAGACGGGATCATCGAGCTTGATCTTGCCGTCCTCGATCAACTGCATCGCTACCACCGAGGTGATCGCCTTGGACATCGAGAACAGGCGGAAGATCGTCTTGTCGGTGATCGGTGCCTTGCTGACGACGTCCTGCACGCCGAACGCTTCGTGGTAGACCGGCTTGCCATGCTGCTGGATCAAGACGGTTGCGCCGGCGATCTTGCCGGTCGCGACCTCGTTCTTGAAGAAATCGCTGATCCTCGCAAGCTTGTCCTGATTGAAATGGGCGCCGGCCGGTATCTCGTAGGTGCCCTCCGCTCGCGCCATCGACATCGCGCCAAGCGACAGCAGCGTGCCGCAAACCAGTGCACGCAGTCCAGATTGTGAAATCATATCCCCTCCCCGGAACATGGTCCGGTGGAGTGTACCGGCCGGCTCAATCGGCACAAGGGCCGGCGTGCCGCGCAAGTGCCGCGGCATGGAGCCTGGCGCTCGGCTCGGCGAAGCAGCAGAACACGACGCGGGTCAAGGACGGCGCCTCGGCGAGCCCTTCGATGGTCGTGCGCACGGCGATGTCGGCCGCCCGGTCGGCGGGAAAGCGGAAAACGCCGGTGGAAATCGCAGGGAATGCCATCGAGGTCAGCCTGTGCGTCCCGCACAGCTCGATCGAACGGCGATAGCAGGAGGCGAGCAGGTCATCTTCGCCGCTTGTGCCGCCATTCCAGACCGGTCCGACGGTGTGAATCACATGGGCGGCCCTGAGGCGATAGCCCGCAGTGATCTTGGCATCCCCGGTCTTGCAGCCGCGAAGCGTGCGGCATTCGGCGACCAGATCGGGACCGGCTGCCCGATGGATGGCCCCATCCACGCCGCCCCCGCCAAGGAGCGACGTGTTGGCCGCGTTGACGACGGCGTCAACGCCGAGCGTGGTGATGTCGGCGACGATGACCTCGAGCTCCGCGCCGCCAATCCGGCGCGTCAGCACGGTCACGTATCAGGCCGCGACGACGCCCTTCTCCGAGAAGAGCTGCTGCAATTCGCCGGCCTGGAACATCTCGCGGACGATATCGCAGCCGCCGATGAACTCGCCCTTCACATAGAGCTGCGGGATCGTCGGCCAGTTCGAGTATTCCTTGATGCCATTGCGCAGCTCGGCGGATTCGAGGACGTTGAGGCCCTTATAGCCGACGCCGACATGGTCGAGGATCTGGACGACCTGACCGGAGAAACCGCACTGCGGAAATTGCGGCGTACCCTTCATGAACAGAACCACGTCGTTCGACTTCACTTCGTTGTCGATGAATTCCGCGATGCTCATATCCGTGTCCTTCTGGGGCAGAGCCCTCAACAATATCCTCGGGCCGGCTCAGCCGATTTAACCCGATACCTGCCTATATATGTAGCCCAAACCGTTGTGCATCCAAAGTAAAATGGCGGCGACGGCTCCCCGGCGGCCGGTTTGACCCCGGCCGGTCCATAGGCTGATGACATCAATATCATCGCCGGAGAGGACTTTCATACCGTAACGGAGCCCCTATCTAGGACGAACCCTGTTTATGGAACCGGGTCACGCCAACAACGTTCTCTTGTCCTGTCTGGAGAAAAACGTGACGAAACAAGCCTCCGCCACGGCGACCGCCCCGCTTTCGTCACCCTCCGCTCAGGGCAGACTCGCCCAGAGGCTGGCAGACGCGTTTATTGCCGTCCGGAACGAGACCGAACGCCGGGCCGCGCCGCTCTCGCCGGAGGACCAGCAGATCCAGTCCATGCCGGATGCGAGCCCGACAAAATGGCACCGCGCCCATACCACCTGGTTCTGGGAGCAGTTTCTGCTCGGCGAGCATGCCGCCGGCTACCGGCCCTTCCATCCCGATTTCGCGTTCCTGTTCAATTCCTATTACGTCAGCGCCGGTCCGCGGCATGCCCGCAATCATCGCGGCGACATCACCCGTCCGAGCGCCGCCGAGGTCGGGGCCTACCGCAGATATGTCGATGCCGCCGTCGTCAAGTTCTTCCGCGAGGCCGATGCGGACAAGCTCCACGAGATCGCGCCGCTCGTCGAGGTCGGGCTCAACCACGAGCAGCAGCATCAGGAATTGATGTTCACCGACATCCTGCACGCCTTTGCGCAGAACCCGGTGTATCCGGCGTATGACCCGGACTGGCGCTTTCCGTCCGCGACGCGCACCGGCGAGGATTGGCTGGCACTGAACGAAGGCATTCACACCGTCGGCCATGTCGATGACAGCTTTCATTTCGACAACGAGAAGCCGGCGCATCGCGCCCTGGTCGGTCCGGTCAAGGTCGCGCGCAATCTCGTCACCAATGCCGATTGGCTCGCCTTCATGCGCGACGGCGGCTACCGAACCGCTACGTTGTGGCTGATGGACGGCTTTGCCGCCGCCAGCAAGGAAGACTGGCAGGCCCCCGGCCATTGGCGCGAGGTCGACGGCGAATGGCAGGTGATGACGCTCGCCGGCCTCCGGCGGGTCGATCCCGACGCGCCGGTCTGCCACGTCAGCTATTACGAAGCCGACGCCTTCGCGCGCTGGGCCGGCAAGCATCTGCCGACCGAGATGGAATGGGAGGTCGCGGCGCGCACCGGCCAGCTCAACGATGCCTTCGGCATCGTCTGGCAATGGACCCGCAGCTCGTACGCGCCCTATCCCGGCTATCGCGCCGTCGAGGGCGCGCTCGGCGAGTACAACGGCAAGTTCATGGTCAACCAGCTGGTGCTGCGAGGGTCCTCGCTTGCAACGCCGGCGGACCACAGCCGTATCACCTATCGTAACTTCTTCTATCCGCACCACCGCTGGCAGTTCACCGGACTGCGGCTTGCCGACTACGACTAAAAATTCCGACGACAGATGCGCGCCGGACAGCGCGTTCAGGAGAGTATCATGAATGTGCACGCCAGCGCTTTGGCTGAAGCCCATCTTCCCGACGAGCAGACCACCGCGTTCGCCCGCGAGGCGATCGAGGACCTCTCGCAACAGCCGAAAAAGCTGTCGCCGAAATATTTCTATGACGCGACCGGGTCGGAGCTGTTCGAGGCGATCACGAAGCTGCCGGAATATTATCCGACGCGCACCGAGCTATCGATCCTGAAGGAACGCGGCAGCGAGATCGCCAAGATCATCCCGGAGCACGCTGCGCTGGTCGAGTTCGGCGCCGGCGCGACCACAAAGGTCCGGCTGTTGCTCAATCACTGCAGGTTCGCGGCCTATGTGCCGGTCGATATCTCCGGCGACTTCCTGAAGGCACAGGCCAATGGCCTCAAGCGGGATTTCCCCTCGCTCGGCATCTATCCGGTCGCGGCCGACTTCACCACGCCATTTGAGCTGCCCAAGGCGGTCGCCTCCATGCCCAAGGTCGGCTTCTTCCCCGGCTCGACCATCGGCAATTTCGAGCCGCATGAAGCTCAGGCGTTCCTGACGAGCGCGCGCCAGATCCTGGGCCGCGGTGCGCAGATGATCATCGGCGCCGACCTCGAGAAGGACGAGCGCGTGCTCTATGACGCCTACAACGATGCCGCGGGCGTCACCGCGCGCTTCAACCTCAATGTGCTGGTGCGGATCAATCGCGAGCTCGGCGGCAATTTCGACCTCTCCGCCTTCACCCATCGCGCGATCTACAATCGCGAGCGGCATCGCATCGAGATGCACCTGATCAGCAAGAAGAGCCAGACCGTGCGCCTGCTCGGTACCAGCTTCTCGTTCCGTCCGGGCGAGAGCATCCACACCGAGAACAGCTACAAATACAGCATCGAGCGTTTTGCCGCGCTAGCGCAGGGCGCCGGCTGGCGGGTGCGCGAGAGCTGGACGGATGCGGCGAAGATGTTCTCGGTGCATGCGCTTGAGGTTGCGGAGTAAGCGCGCTCAAGCATCCTTCGAGACGCCCGCCTTCGGCGGGCTGCTCAGGTGAGGACGGAGTGCGCGGCAGCATTATCACGGAGCACCACGGCCAGTTAGCCCCATCCTGGGGAGACCGCTGCAAGCGGTCGTCTCGAAGGACGAGGCGCTTGCTCGGTCCGCTCCGAATTCAATGCTCCCCGGCCTCTTCGCCCTTCGACCCGAGCGAGACCGACTCCCAAACCGCCACCACGATCATGATCACACTGGTTGCCACCGACAGCCAGAGCGGCGACAGCTCGGCGGCGAACCACCACAGCACCAGAAGCAGGATGATGCCGATGCCGTGGGAGAGCTGAAGGAAGCCGCGGACCGACTGCTTGAACAGGATGGCGCCGACGAGAAACAACAGCGGGCCGCCGATCGTGCTCAGAACCGTCCTGACATCGGAATGGCCGGTCGGATGCTTCAGCACCAGCTCGTCCGACACCGCAGTCAGGATGATGCCGGCGACGATGGGCAGATGCAGATAGGTGTAGGCGAGCCGCGCAAGGCGGCCGGATTCGGAGGATTTCGAGATCCACTCGGACCCGGCTTCCGCGCCCTTGTGGAAATAGACCCACCACATCGCGATGCTGCCGACCAGCGCCGAGACGAAGGCGAGGATATTGGCCGCGGTCCACTCCAGTTCGGCAAAGGTCGCGCCGTTGACGACGACGGCCTCGCCGAGCGCAATGATGACGAAGAGGGAGCAGCGCTCGGCCATGTGGCCGCCTTCGACGGCCCAGGCCTCGACGGAGGAGAAGCCGAGCTTGGGGACCCAGAAGCGGGCCGCCGGCGAGATGTATTCGATCGCGAGCGCCGCGATCCAGAACCACAGCCGCGCCTCGTCATGGGCGAGGCCGCCGAGGATCCAGAAGATCGCGGAGACAGAGAGCCAGACCAGGATGCGGATCGCGTTGTGCCGCACTAGAGTCCGGTGCGCCGGCGTTGCGAACAGCCAGAACGCCGTGCGCCCCACCTGCATGGCCGCGTAGGCGATGGCGAACCACAGTCCACGCCCTTCGAACGCCGTCGGAATCGTGGTCGACAGCACGAGGCCGCCCAGCATCATCGAGAACAGCAGGAGGCGGACCGGCGTCAGATCGGGATTGAGCCAGTTGGTGACCCAGGCGGTGTAGACCCACACCCACCACACCGCGAGAAACAGCACCGCCACATGCACCGCGCCGAGCGGCGTGAAATGGTGCAGCAGCGTGTGCGAGACCTGCGTGACGGCAAAGACGAAGACGAGGTCGAAGAACAGCTCGGCATTGGTGACGCGGCTGTGCTGGTTCGGCGCGATGACGCGGAACATCGCGCCGCGCGGATTGTCCGCAGCCATCCTCGCCCCCGTCGCGCTGGTCAGATCAGGTCCCAGGTACCCCGGTTTGCAGCGCCAGCGCGTGCAGCACGCCGCCCATCTGGCCGCGCAGGGACTGGTAGACGATCTGGTGCTGCTGGACGCGGGACTTGCCGCGGAAGGATTCCGAGATCACGGTCGCGGCATAGTGATCGCCGTCGCCGGCGAGGTCACGGATGGTCACCTCGGCATCGGGGATCGCCGCCTTGATCATCGCCTCGATATCGTGGGCGTCCATGGGCATTCGGGTCTAGCTCCTGTCTCATCGTCGAATCGGTGCCGGGTCCCCTCGCCGGCAGGACCAAACTTAGCGTGAACGGCCTTCTAGGTCACGCTTTCCGGTACTATATCCGTCGTCCCATCAGGATAAAGGCACGACAAAGTGCCGCGCGCGGCAGACTGATCGAAAAGGCGTGACATCATGAAGCTTCCAGGGCCTGACCACCCCATCACCATCACCCCAAACCCCCGCCGCGTCCGTGTGACGGCAGGCGACGTCGTGATCGCCGAGACCGCCAAGGCACTGACGCTGAAGGAGGCAAAATATCCGGCGGTGCAATATGTGCCGCGGGAGGACACCAACATGGCCCTGCTGGAGCGGACCGACCGCGTCACCCACTGCCCCTACAAGGGCGACGCGAGCTATTACAGCATCAAGGCCGACGGCAAGACGCTGGACAACGCGATCTGGACCTACGAAACGCCCTTCCCTGCGATGACCGAGATTTCCGGCCATCTGGCTTTCTACCCGGACAAGGTGAAGATCGAGGAAGTGGGGTAGCAGCTTCCTTCCGTCATGGCCGGGTTTATCCCGGCCATCCACGTTCTTGGTTGCCGCGGGTAAGAAGGCGTGGATGCCCGGGACAAGCCCGGGCATGACGACCGAGGATGTGGGAGCAACCCGGCTACGCCCTGAAGATCGTGAGCCCCAATATCAGCAGCACCAGGAAGATCACGACAAACACGTAAAACAGGAAGCGCGCGACATCGGCGGAGGCGGCCGAGATGCCGGTGAAGCCGAGCACGCCGGCCACGATTGAGATCAGCAGGAAGATCAGCGCCCATTTCAGGATCGTCATCGCCAGCTCCGAATTAGTGCCGCTCGCCGTGCGGCCCTCACGCTCATTTCGCAAACGCTAACTTCGCGGCGCGGAACTGGTTCCTCGATCCCTTCGGCCTGAAAGACCTGTTCAAACGAGACTTGCTGAATCCGGTTCCCGGCGGCACAGTCACGGCGGGGAGCAGGAGCGCGGGGCGGCCATGACCACGATTTCACATTCAGCGACGATCGGCGCGGAGGCGCACGCCGCGCCGAAGAGCAAGGCACGCAATCTTTCGCTCGATCGCGCCCGTACTTTCCTGACGCTCGTGGTGCTGCTGCATCATGCGGTGATTCCCTACACCCATTTCGGCCACACCGACCCGACCTCCTTTGTCGGCTTCGACATGATCGTGCTCGCCACCGATAGCTTCTTCATGGCGATGTTCTTCTTCCTGTCGGGCCTGTTCACCTGGCCCGGCATTGCGCGCAAGGCACCGTCGGTCTTCCTGCGCGACCGCCTGCTGCGGCTCGGGCTGCCGTTCGCGATCGCGGCCTTCACCGTCATCCCGCTCGCCTATTACGCCCTCGCGCTCCGGGCCGAGCCCGAGCTGACTTTCGCGGCATTCTGGTGGAAGACGGTGACATCAGGCCCGTGGCCGAGCGGCCCGATCTGGTTCGTGTGGCTGCTGCTGGCGTTCGACCTCACCGCGAGCCTGCTCTACCGCGTCTCGGCGCATCTGGTCGATCCCGGCAATCGGATGTCGCTGCGCGGATTTGAGCAGCCTGCCGTATTCTGGCTGATGCTCGTCGCGGTGAGCGTTATCGCGTATCTGCCGGCGCTGGTCTATTTCGGCACCAACAGATGGTTCGAGTTCGGGCCATTCTCGGTGCAGGCGAGCCGCATCCTGCTCTACTTCGCCTATTTCTTCATCGGTGCCAGCGTCGGTGCGGCCAACTTCGATCGCGGCATCCTCAGCGCCGAGGGCCAGCTGCCGAAAAGCCGCTGGGAATGGGCGACGATCACGCTGATCCCCTACGGCCTGATGTGGTGCATGATCTACATCAAGCGGGAGATCCTCGGTAATCCCGAGCATTTGCCGCACTGGTATCACGTGTTCTACGGCACGTTCTTCGTGCTGTTCTCGGCCTCGATCCTGCTGGCGATCCTCGCCTTCTTCCTGCATGACAAATCGCCGGCGCCGAACCTGCTCGACCGCATGCAGGCGGACGCCTACGGCATCTTCCTGGTGCACTATCCGATCGCGCTGTGGATCCAGTACGCGCTGTTCACCTACGAGCTGCCGGCGATCGTGAAGGCGGCGATCGGCTTCGTGCTCACGGTGATCCTGAGCTGGGGCCTGACAGCTTGCTTGCGGAGGATACCGGGGGCCTCACACGTGTTGTGAGCCACACTCTCTGAACGCGTCATTGCGAGCCAACGGGTCCGCGCGAAGCGCGGCCCGATGGCTCGCAATGACTGAGTACGTGGCACCGCCTTACGCCGCCTTCCCGCCCATATAGTCCGGCAGCCAGCGCTCGAACGAGGTGCGCAACACGTCGATCGACACAGGCGCCTCGCCTGCGATCGCGATCGCATCGCCGCCGGTGGTCCCGATCCGCACGCAGGGCACCTCGCAGCCGCGCATCTTGGCGAGCACGCGGCCGGCTTCGGTTTCCGGCACGGTGACGAGATAGCGCGCCTGGTCCTCGCCGAAC
Organism: Bradyrhizobium centrosematis; assembly: GCF_045571495.1. Taxonomy (NCBI): domain Bacteria; kingdom Pseudomonadati; phylum Pseudomonadota; class Alphaproteobacteria; order Hyphomicrobiales; family Nitrobacteraceae; genus Bradyrhizobium; species Bradyrhizobium centrosematis. Next base: position 2,896,903 of record NZ_CP120703.1, on the reverse strand, counting down.
CAATAAGCGTGCGGCACCAGTGCGGGCGGCGCGGCCAGCAGCTTGGCGCCGATGCCGCTCGCGATCGCCATCTCGGCGAGCGCGATCAGGAGGCCGCCGTCGGAGAGGTCGTGCACGGCGGTAGCGGTGCCCGCATGGATCATGCCGCGCACGCAATCGCCGTTGCGCTTCTCGGCGGCGAGATCGACCGGCGGCGGTGCGCCCTCCTCGCGACCGCAGATGTCGCGCAGATAGACGGACTGGCCGAGCCAGCCGTGGGTCTCGCCGACCAGCAGGATCGCCTCGCCCTCGGCCTTGAAGGCGAGCGAAGCCGACTTGGTGAAATCGTCGAGCAGGCCGACGCCGCCGATCGAGGGCGTCGGCAGGATCGCGCGGCCATTGGTCTCGTTGTAGAGCGAGACGTTGCCGGACACGACCGGGAAGTCCAGCGTGCGGCAGGCTTCCGAGATGCCCTTCAGGCAGCCGACGAACTGGCCCATGATCTCGGGCCGCTCGGGGTTGCCGAAGTTCAGATTGTCGGTGATCGCGAGCGGCTTGCCGCCGACCGCGGTGATGTTGCGCCAAGCCTCGGCGACGGCCTGCTTGCCGCCCTCGAACGGATCGGCCTCGCAATAGCGCGGCGTGACGTCGACGGTCAGCGCCAGTCCCTTCGGCCCGTCCTCGACGCGCACGACGGCGGCATCGCCGCCGGGCCGCTGCATGGTGTTGCCGAGAATGACGTGGTCATACTGCTCCCAGACCCAGCGCTTCGAGCACATGTCGGGCGTGCCGATCAGCTTCTCCAGCGCCGCGCCGAGGCCCATCGGCGCCGGCACCTCGCGCGCGTGCACGACCGGCAGCGCAGCGGACGGGACATGCGGGCGATCGTAGACCGGCGCCTCGTCGCCGAGCTCCTTGATCGGCAGATCGGCCATGACGTCGCCGCCATGCTTGACCACGAAACGCTTGCTCGGCGTGGTGTAGCCGACGACGGCGAAGTCGAGGCCCCACTTCCTGAAGATCGCCTCGGCCTCCTTCTCCTTCTCGGGCTTGAGCACCATGAGCATGCGCTCCTGGCTCTCCGAGAGCATCATCTCGTAGGCGCTCATGCCGGTCTCGCGGGTCGGCACCGCGTCGAGATCGAGGTCGACGCCGAGGTCGCCCTTGGCGCCCATCTCGACGGCCGAGCAGGTCAGGCCCGCCGCGCCCATGTCCTGGATCGCGATGACGCAGCCCTTCTCCATGATCTCGAGACAGGCTTCCAGCAGCAGCTTTTCGGCGAAGGGATCGCCGACCTGCACGGTCGGACGCTTCTCCTCGGACTTGTCGTCGAACTCGGCCGAGGCCATCGAGGCGCCGTGGATGCCGTCGCGCCCCGTCTTGGAGCCGAGATAGACGATCGGCATGTTCACGCCGGAGGCGGCCGCATAGAAGATCTTGTCGGCATCGGCGAGGCCCACCGCCATCGCGTTGACGAGGATGTTGCCGTCGTAGCGGGTGTGGAAGCGCACCTGGCCGCCCACCGTCGGCACGCCGAAGGAATTGCCGTAGCCGCCGACGCCTGCAACCACGCCAGAGACGAGGTGCCGCGTCTTGGCATGCTCGGGCGCACCGAAGCTCAGCGCGTTCAGGCAGGCGATCGGACGCGCGCCCATGGTGAAGACGTCGCGCAGGATGCCGCCGACGCCGGTGGTCGCGCCCTGATAGGGCTCGATGTAGCTCGGATGGTTGTGGCTCTCCATCTTGAAGACCACGGCCTGGCCGTCGCCGATGTCGATCACGCCGGCATTCTCGCCAGGGCCCTGGATTACCCAAGGCGCCTTGGTCGGCAGACCGCGCAGATGGATGCGCGAGGACTTGTACGAGCAATGCTCGTTCCACATCGCCGAGAAGATGCCGAGCTCGGTGAAAGTCGGCTCCCGCCCGATCAGCTTCAGGATGCGCTCATACTCGTCGGGCTTGAGCCCGTGGGCGGCAACCAGTTCGGGGGTGATCTTGGGTTCGTTCTTCATGGATTCGGGGCTTTCGGCGGCGTTTTGCCGTTCTTAGGAAGATCGGAGGGCCGGGAAAAGCCCTTTGTGGCGCATTTTCCCGCTGTCCCACGTTTTGCGGCAGGGGGCTGCGGGAACAGGAATTGCACGGCGCTGACGGATCGGATTTAAGGGCTAAAGACCCGCAATTGAAGGCCCATGTCCTTGCACGAATTGACCAAAGCGCCACTGCCCCGCCGCCCCGACCTCCACATCGCCACCGAGGGCGAATTTGTCGGCTGGCGGACCTGGATTCGCGACAGTTTTGAGTCCCATGTCGGTCCCTTCTGGCACCGGATCGAGGCGGATGGCAGCGTCCGCAGCGCCTTCCGGGTCGAGAAAAAGCATCTCAACGGCTCCGGGAACGTCCACGGCGGCTGCTATATGGCCTTCGCCGACTACTCCCTGTTCGCGATCGCCACCCACGTCCTGGACAGCCGGGCGGTGACGACCAATTTTGCCTGCGAATTCCTCGACGCGGCACGGGAGGGCGAGCTGATCGAATGCAGCGGCGAGGTCACCCGCGCCGGCGGTTCGCTGATCTTCCTGCGCGGCAAGATGACGTCCGGCGAGCGGCTGCTGCTCACCTTTTCCGGCACGATCAAGCGGATGAAGCAGAAGTCGCTCCCCCAGCCAAACGCATAGCTCGGCACCTTCCCTTTTCGCGCTCCCTCGCCCACAGTCCGGGCGAAGCGCTTGTGCGCCGGGGAGCAGGAACAAGGTGCCGCAGAGCACATCGTCGAGGGGTCGCACAGTGGCCTCCGCAGCATCACCGTTGCCGTCCATGCCCGCCACCGGCGCGCGCAACTGGCGCGATTATGCACTGCTGCTCGCGCTCGCCTGCTGCTGGAGCTCGACCTATCCGCTGGCCAAGCTCGCGCTTCCCACCATCCCGCCCATCACCTTCATCTCGGCGCGCTCGCTGATCGCGGCCGCGTTCCTGTTCGCGATCCTGTGGATGCGCGGCATCAGGGTTCCGACCGATGCCAGGGCCTGGAAGCTGTTCGCGGCCCAGCAGCTGATCAACTCGACCTTCCCGTTTCTGATCATCACTTGGTCGCAGCAATATGTACCGGCATCGAACACGGTGGTGCTGGCCTCGACGACGCCGATCTTCGCCTTCCTGATCACCTCGCTGGTCACACGGCACGAGCCCGCGACGCTGCTCAAGCTGGCCGGTGCGATCCTCGGCCTTGCCGGCACCATCGCCATTGTCGGCCTCGACGCGCTGCGCGGGCTCGGTAGCGAGATCGTGGCGGAGATCGCGATCCTGCTCGCCACTATCTCCTTTGCTTGCGCCACGATCTTCGGCCTGCGGCTGTCCGAATACGATCCGATGGTGGTGGCGGCCGGCTCACTGCTGTTCGGCGGCCTGGTGCTGCTGCCGCCCGCGCTGCTCATCGACCAACCCTGGACGCTGCACCCGACACCAACGGCGATCGTTGCCACCATTGTCATGGGCATCGTGTCGAGCGCGTTAGGCCTGATGCTGTTCTACGTCTGCCTCGGCCGGCTCGGCACGCTGACCACGAACGCCCAAGGTTATTTGCGCATCCCGATCGGCGTCGGCCTCTCTGTGCTGCTGCTCGGCGAGAGCGTGCCGTCGAACCTGGCGCTGGGGCTGCTGCTGGTCATGGCCGGCGTTGCGGCTATGACGGTGCCGGCGGAGAAGCTGAAGCTGCGCTGACCTTTACTTGGCGTCGTCCGCCAGCATCTTCCGGTACTTCTCGACGTCGCGCGTCACGAGCTGCTGCAGCAGCTCCGGCGCGTGCTCGTTGACATCGGGCGCGACGGTCGAAAGATCGGCAAAGCGCTTCTTCACCGCTTCGGTCTCGACGGCCGTGCGCGCGGCGGCGTTCAGCTTGGCGATCACGGCCGGCGGCGTGCCCTTGGGCGCGAACAGGCCGTTCCAGCCCTGGGCCTCGAACTCCGGCAGCCCCGCTTCCGCCGAGGTCGGCAGATCCGGCAGCGTGGCGAGCCGAACGGTCGAGCCGACCACGAGGCCCTTCACCAGCTTCTCGTTGATCGACTGCGAGACCGAGGCGGCCGCATCGCAGACGCCGTCGATCTGGCTGCCGACCGCGTCGGTCAGCGCGGGCGCCGCGCCGCGATAGCCGACCAGCGTCGCGTCGATCCCGGCGGCGGTGACGAAGCTCTTGCAGATCAGATAGTTCGAGGAGCCGACGCCGGCATGGCCGAGATTGATCTTGCCGGGATTGGCCTTGGCATAGGCGATGAACTCCTTGAGGTCCTTCGCCGGAAAATCCTTGCGTAGCGCGACGATGCCGAACGTCTTCGCCACCATGGCGATCGGCACGAACGAATCCGGGGTGAACGGCAGTTTTGGATAGATCGTGTAGGTCGCGGCATTGGTGCCGGCATTGCCGATCGCGATGGTGTAGCCGTCGGGCTCGGCGCGGGAGGCGCGCGCCAGCGCGGTCGAGCCGCCGGCACCGGCGACGTTCTCGATCACGATGGTCTGGCCGAGCGCGATGCCCATCTGCTCGGCCACCGCGCGTGCGATCACGTCCGAGGTGCCGCCGGCCGCGAACGGCACGATCATGGTGATCGGACGTTTGGGGAAATCCTGCGCGAATGCGCCGGTTGCGAGCGAAAATGACGCAAGCGACAGCGCTGCAATCGCGGCAACAGACCGCCTTAGCCCGAACGAGATCACGCGGCGTTTTCCAGGTGCTGGACGAGGCCGGCGAACAGGCCGCGGCCGTCGGTGCAGCCCATGATGTCTTCGACGTGGTTCTCCGGATGCGGCATCATGCCGAGCACGTTGCCCTTGTCGTTGACGATGCCGGCGATCGAATGCGCCGCGCCGTTGATGTTGTTGAAATCATCGACTTCGCCGGCTGCGGAGCAGTAGCGATAGAGCACCCGCCCCTCGCCTTCGAGCCGTTTGATGGTCTCCTCATCCGCCTCGTAATTGCCCTCGCCATGGGCGACCGGCACGCGGATCACCTGGCCGGCATTGTAGCCGCGGGTGAACGGCGTGTCGGAACGCTCGACGCGCAGATGCACGTCGCGGCAGATGAATTTCAGCCGCGCATTGCGCATCAATACGCCCGGCAAGAGGCCGGATTCGCAGAGGATCTGGAAACCGTTGCAGACGCCGAGCACGAGGCCGCCCTTGGCCGCGTAGTCGCGCACCGCATCCATCACCGGCGCACGCGCTGCGATGGCGCCACAGCGCAAATAGTCGCCGTAGGAGAAGCCGCCCGGCACCACCACGAGATCGGTCCCCGCAGGCAGCGAGGTCTCGGCGTGCCACACCATCGCGGGCTCGCTGCCGGAGATCAGCCTCAGCGCCCGCGCCATGTCGCGCTCGCGGTTGATTCCGGGAAAGACGAGGATGGCGGCTTTCATGGCAGAGGTTCCGATGATGGCAGGAATCGGGCTGGCCAAAGGGCCAATTCGCCAGGAGAGATAGCCATTTGACGGGGATTTTACCAGTGCTAGCCTTGCCGGGCGGCCTTGTACACAGGCCATAGCCACGGCACGTTGCCGATCTTGCCCGGGATTGAAGCCATGAACGTCCCGTCGCTGCCCACATCCCCCTCCGAGCCGGTATACGCCGAGGGCGTCGTCGCGGCCGGTGCCTATGTCGACGGCCGGCGTGTCGCCAACATCGCCATCAGCGAGGCCTCGAGCTGGCGGGCCAAGCCCGGCCACGTGGTCTGGATCGGCCTGCACGAGCCGGACATGGCGCTGCTCGGCGCGGTGCAGAAGCAGTTCGACCTGCACGACCTCGCGATCGAGGACGCCAACCACGCCCATCAGCGGCCCAAGATCGAGCAATATGGCGAGGCCCTGTTCATCGTAGCGCGCACCGCGCAATTGATCGAGGGCCGGATCGCCTTCGGCGAGACGCACATCTTCGTCGGCGAAGGTTATCTCGTCTCCGTGCGCCACGGCGCCTCGACGTCCTACAAGCCGGTGCGCGAGCGCTGCGAGAGCTGCCCGCGGGCGCTCGCCCGCGGCGAAGACTACATCCTCTACGCCATCCTCGATTTCATCGTCGACAATTACTCGCCCGTGCTCGAGAGCATTCACGAGGAGGTCGAGGGCATCGAGGACGACGTGCTCTCGAAACCGATCAGCAAGGCGCAGATCGAACGGCTCTACATGCTGCGCCGCGACCTGTTGCGGCTCCGGACCGCGATCGGCCCGCTGGTGGAGGTCTGCCGCCGGCTCGAACATGACGAGCTGTCGATGGTGCGGCAGGCCATGCAGCCGCTGTTCCGCGACGTCACCGACCACGTCCGGAACATCCAGGAGCGCATCGATTCCATGCGCGAGGTGCTGGCCTTCGCCTTCGAGGCGAGCCTTCTGGTCGGCCAGGCGCAGGAGACGGCGGTGTCCAAGAAGCTCGCCTCGTGGCTGGCGATCATCGCCATCCCGACCGCGCTCGCCGGCATCTACGGCATGAACTTCAAGCACATGCCGGAGCTGGAATGGGAGTACGGCTACTTCATGCTGCTCGGCGTGATGCTGACGGCATGCGGCGCGCTGTATTGGCGCTTTCGGCGCGTCGGGTGGCTGTGAGCGAGTGCTCGGCAGACAATGGTGACCGCTACAGCGCGATGAGTTTTGGTTGAAACGATGTGGGCTCAGGCCGCGATCCACCTCTTCCGCAGGGAGAGGTGAATCACCGACAGCTCGCCGAACCTAATTTCATCGTGCTCTAGACCCTCATGGTGAGGAGGCGCGTAAGCGCCGCCTCGAACCATGCAGGCCGATCTCTGCCACCTCGGCCTTCATCCTTCGAGACGCGCGCGAAGTGCGCGCTCCTCAGGATGAGGAGCGACAGCTCAGACGATCTCCACCCGATAATTCTCGATCACGGTGTTCGCCAGCAGCTTGTCCGCGGCTTCTTTCAGCGCGGCTTCCGCCTTGGCCTTGTCGGCGCCGGCGAGCTCGATGTCGAACACCTTGCCCTGGCGGACGCTGGCGACGCCGTCGACGCCGAGCGACTTCAGCGCGCCTTCGATGGCCTTGCCCTGCGGATCGAGGATGCCCGTTTTCAGGGTAACGGTGACACGTGCCTTCACGTCAAAATCCTCTTCAGCTCTTCACCAGCACCGGGCCGGTGCCCTGGGGACGCTCGTTCTCCATGAGGATGCCGAGACGCTTTGCAACTTCCGTATAGGCTTCCAGCAGACCACCGAGATCCCTGCGGAAGCGATCCTTGTCGAGCTTCTCGTTCGACTTGATATCCCACAGGCGGCAGCTGTCCGGCGAGATCTCGTCGGCGACGATGATGCGCATCATCTCGTTCTCGAACAGGCGCCCGCACTCCATCTTGAAATCGACGAGGCGGATGCCGATGCCGAGGAAAAGACCGGTGAGGAAGTCGTTGACGCGGATGGCCAGCGCCATGATGTCGTCGATCTCCTGCGGCGTCGCCCAGCCGAAGGCGGTGATGTGCTCTTCCGACACCATGGGGTCGTTGAGCTGGTCGTTCTTGTAGTAGAATTCGATGATCGAACGGGGCAGCTGGGTGCCCTCCTCGATGCCGAGGCGCTGCGACAGCGAGCCCGCGGCGACGTTCCGCACCACCACTTCGAGCGGCACGATCTCGACCTCGCGAATCAACTGCTCGCGCATGTTGAGGCGGCGGATGAAATGGGTCGGCACCCCGATGTCGTTGAGGTGCTGAAACAGGTACTCCGAGATCCGGTTGTTGAGGACACCCTTGCCCTCGATCACCTGATGCTTTTTCGCATTGAACGCGGTGGCGTCGTCCTTGAAGTGCTGGATCAGGGTACCGGGCTCCGGGCCTTCATACAGAACCTTTGCCTTGCCTTCATAAATGCGACGCCGACGGCTCATGGGGATGTACCGTGTTTTGTTGAAATCCATGAAATTGGTGTGCTCCGGTTGATTAGGATTACGACCCACAGCGGAGCTGCCGTGAACGGCTGGGAACCCCATCTAGAACCCGAGGAAACAGAACGGGAACCAAGCCTTTAGGCAACCTATCCGATTGGCTGTCTCAGCACAATCGATCCGGCCGTCCGGCGCCAACTTATACCGTCTTGCCTGCGGCTTAACGGCCCGTTGTTTTGCCGATTCGTGCTATTTATGTAGGCATGCAGCCGGGTCGCCGCAACGGAAGGCTCCCGCGCCATTCAGCAGGAGATTTGGAACAAGGCATGAGCGAGATCAGCAAGCGCGAGGAAGGCTTTGAGAAGAAGTTCGCCCTCGACGAGGAGCAGAAATTCAAGGCGGAGGCCCGCCGCAACCGCCTGCTCGGGCTGTGGGCGGCCGAGAAGCTCGGCATCACCGGCGACGCCGCCACGGCCTATGCCAAGGAGGTGGTCGCGGCCGATTTCGAGGAGGCCGGCGATGCCGACGTCCTGCGCAAGCTGACGACCGATTTCGCCGCCAAGAACGTCGCCGTCACCGAGCAGGCGATCCGCGCCAAGATGAGCGAGCTGCTCGCGGTCGCGGCCGCCGAGGTGAAGGCCGGGAAATAATAGGTTCAGGCCCGACGCCGGCGCGCAACGACCTTGCGTGCCGGCGCTCTCTTCCGGCGGCTCCGGCTGGTCGGGACATCGCGCGCGGCGTAGTCGCGGCGGATGTTTTCCAGCAGGCACTGAGCTGCCGCGCTCAGGAATGCGGAAGAGCCGCGCCGGCTCGGTCCTGCCGGACATGTGGACGGATGTGCCAGGCCGATGCCCCGGGGCCGGCTCGCGACTTGCAGTCGGCCTCCGGCAATGCCAATTGAACGGCATGTCCCAGGATCAGATCTCAAACGTCCTCGCCGAACGCTATGCCTCCCCCGCCATGCGCGCCATCTGGAGCGGCGAAGGCAAGGTTCGCCTCGAACGCGACTACTGGATCGCCGTGCTGAAAGGTCAGCGCGATCTCGGCATTCCGGTACCGGATGGCGTGATCGAGGCTTACGAGCGGGTGAAGGACCAGGTCAACCTCGAGTCCATCATGCGCCGCGAGCGCATCACGCGCCACGACGTCAAGGCACGCATCGAGGAGTTCTGCGATCTGGCCGGTCACGAGCACCTGCACAAGGGCATGACCAGCCGCGACCTTACCGAGAACGTGGAGCAGCTCCAGGTCTACCGCGGCCTGCAGCTGATCGAGACCAAGAGCATCGCCGCGCTGATCCGTTTCGCGAAACACGCAAAGCAGTTGCGCGACATGCCGTTCACGGCGCGTACGCACAACGTGGCCGCGCAAGTCACGACGCTCGGCAAGCGCATCGCCATGTTCGGCGAAGAGATGCTGCTGGCGCATCAAAGCCTGGTCAATGTGCTGAACACCTATCCCGCACGCGGCCTGAAGGGCGCGGTCGGCACCCGGCTCGACCAGATCACCCTGTTCAACGGCGATGCCGACAAGGCCCGCGCGCTCGAACAGCGCATCCTGGTCCATCTCGGCCTGCCCAGGAGCTTCGATGCCGTCGGCCAGGTCTATCCGCGCAGCCTCGACTTCCGCGCCGTCAGCGTGCTCGTCGATCTCGCCAGCGGCCCGGGGAGCTTCGCCAAGACGTTACGCCTGATGGCGGGCCATGAGCTCGCCAGCGAAGGTTTTGCCAAGGGCCAGGTCGGCTCGTCCGCGATGCCGCACAAGATGAACAGCCGCTCCTGCGAGCGAATCAACGGGCTGCATGTCGTGCTGAAGGGCTATCTCGCGATGGCGGCGGGACTTGCCGGCGATCAGTGGAACGAGGGCGACGTTTCCTGCTCCGTGGTCCGCCGCGTGATGCTGCCCGACGCGTTCCTCGCCATGGATGGCCTGCTCGAGACCCTGCTCTCGGTGCTCGACCAGATGGAAATTTTCGACGCCGTCGTTGTGACCGAGCTCAACCGCTATCTGCCGTTCCTGCTGACCACCACGGTCATGATGGAAGCTGTGAAGAAAGGCGCCGGCCGTGAAGGCGCACATGAGGCGATCAAGGAACATGCGGTCGCCGCCATTCGCGACCTGCGCACCGGCAAGATCGTGCAGAACGACCTGTTGCAGCGGCTCGCTGCCGACCAGCGTCTCGCCATGAGCGAGGCCGAGCTCCAGCGCGTACTCGATCATGGCCGCGCCAATTCCGGCGATGCCGGCGCACAGGTCGATCACTTCGCCGAACAGGTGGAGGCGCTGGCCAAGGCCAAGCCCGATGCCGCAAGCTACGCGCCCGGCGCGATCCTGTAGCGAACAGTGAAAGCGAATAGCGAGCGGCACGAAGCCATTCGCTATTCACAAGTCCCACTCGCCCCCAGCGCTATCGCATATGGAGTGAACGATGCGGCGGCATCGGCACTGGGCTCCCTCTCCCGCTTGCGGGCAGGACTATCGCATATGCGTGCGGTTGCCTGTGGCGCATCCTTCGAGACGCCCGCCGTTGGCGGGCCCTCAGGATGAGGACGGAGTGCGCGGCAGCACTTTCAACGAACACCGATACAATTCAGCCTCATCCTGAGGAGGCCGCGAAGCGGGCGTCTCAAAGGAGAGGCGCTTGCTCGGGCCCCGCCACAAAGCCATATGCGATAGCCCTGCGCTTGCGGGGAAGGGCTGGGGTTGGGGGTGTGTCCGCGTCGGGGCTGTTAGGGACTGAGGAGAATGTCTCTGCGTGGCGAGAGCCCTCACCCGGCGCGCTTTGCGAGCGCGTCGGCCTCTCCCGCAAGCAGGCGAGGCCGAGCAAGCCCGCAGACAGTCCTCGTGAAGTCCATATGCGACGGTCCTGCACGCGCCCCGGTCAGTCTTCCTTGAAGCCGTATTCCGGCACGTTGCCGCTGGCGCCGTAATATTTGTACGGCAGGAACTTGCCGCTCATGGTGATCTTGACGCGGTCGCCCTTCGGATTGGCGACGCGCTCGATCCCCATGTCAAAGTCGATCGCCGACATGATGCCGTCGCCGAACTCCTCCTCGATCAGCGCCTTCCAGGCCGGACCGTTCACCATCACCATCTCGTAGAAGCGGTAGATCAGGGGATCGGTCGGCGGCATCGGCGTGCCGGTGCCGCGCATCGGCACCTCGTTGAGCATCGCGACTTCCGCCTTGGAGAGGCCGAACAGCTCACCGGCATTGGCCGCCTGCGGCTTCGTCAATTTCATCTGGCCGAGGATGGCGCCGACGATCAGCACCTCGGAATAGCCGCCGATCTTGTCGCAGATGTGCTTCCAGCTCCATCCCTTCTCGCGCTTGATGTCGAGCAGCTTCTCGGTGAGGTCTTCGCGTTTCATGTCAGGGTCTCCTGCTAGGCGGTGAGCCCGGGACTGGGCCCGGGGATCCAGGTCTGTCTTTGCTCCTCGCCGGTCGAGGCGATCGTCAGTCCAGGCTTGCCGATCTGAATGACCGGCACATTGCGCGGATCGTGGCCGGGTGTCTCGGCGACGAAGGTCTTGCTGCGCGTCACCAGGAAGTCGATGACGTGGTTGCGCAGCGCGTAATAAAGCGGATGGCGGTGCAGATCGGTGCGACCGCGATCCCGCGGCAGCGGATTCTCGACGACCTCGGCCAGCACCGCGCCCGGCCCGTTGGTCATCAGGAAGATCTTGTCGGCGAGATAGATCGCCTCGTCGACATCGTGGGTGATCATGAAGGCGGTCTGCCCGGTCTCCAGACAGATGCGCCGGACCTCGTCCTGCAGCGTGCCGCGCGTCAGCGCGTCCAGCGCCGAGAACGGCTCGTCCATCAGCATCATCTTCGGCGTGATCGACAGCGCGCGCGCAATGCCGACGCGCTGCTTCATGCCGCCCGACAGTTCCGACGGACGCTTGTGCTCGGAGCCGGTGAGCCCGACGAGATCGATGAATTTCTGCGCATGCGCCCTGACCTTGGCGCGGTCCCAGCTCCGCCATTTCGAGCTCACGGCATAGCTGACGTTGCCGAGCACGGTGCGCCAGGGCAACAGCGCATGGCTCTGGAAGATCACGGCGCGGTCGAGGCTGGTGCCCGAGATCGCCTGCCCGTCGACGATGACGGCGCCCTCGCTTGGCGCATCGAGGCCGGCGAGGATGTTGAGCACGGTGGTCTTGCCGCAGCCCGAATGGCCGATCACGCAACAGAACTCGCCGCGCGCCATCGAGAGCCAGAGGTTCTCGAAGATCGTCGTCGTAGCCCCGCCCGCGCCCGGATAACGTTTGGCGATACCTTCGATGGAGATGAACTTGTCGGCCACAGCCCCTACTCCGGAAAAGTGACCATGCGCGTGAAGCGAGCCAGGATCTGATCGAGCAGCATGCCGACGACACCGATCAAGAGGATCGCGATGATGACGTTGGTGATCGACAAATTATTCCACTCGTTCCAGACGAAGTAGCCGATGCCGGTGCCGCCGACGAGCATTTCGGCGGCGACGATGACGAGCCAGGCGATGCCGATCGAGATGCGCATGCCGGTCAGGATCGTCGGGGCCGCTGCGGGCAGGATCACCGTGAAGGCGCGCCTGACGGTGCCGACCTCCAGCGTTCGCGCAACGTTGATCCACTCCTTGCGCACGCTCGCCACCCCGAACACGGTGTTGAGCAGCATCGGCCAGATCGAGCAGATGAAGATGACGAAGATCGCCGAGACCGAGGAATCCTTGATGGTGTAGAGCGCGAGCGGCATCCAGGCCAGCGGCGAGATCGGTTTCAGGACCTGGATGAACGGATCGAGCGCCCTGCTCAGCAGCGGCGACATGCCGATCAGGAAGCCGAGCGGGATGGCGACCAGCACGGCGAGCAGATAGCCGGTGCCGACCCGCGCGATCGAATAAGCAAGCTGAATGCCGAGCCCCTTGTCGTTCGGCCCGTTGTCGTAGAACGGCCGCCTCAGGTGCTCCCAGAGCTTGGCGCCGACGTCGAGCGGGCCGGGCATCGCCGACTTGCCCTGCGTCGCGGTAAGCCCCATCAGCTTGGCGTATTCGGGGCTCATCGTCGTGGTGGCGGCGGTCGAGCGCGTCGCAAGATGCCAGATGCCGAGGAATGCGGCGAGCAGCGCGATCGAGACGAGGCCGGCGCGGAGGCGTAGGGAGGACGTCATCGGCTCACGACGCCTTCCTGATCTTGAAGCTGGCCAGATAATCCTCCGGCTTGGCTGGATCGAAATTCTTGCCCATCACCGCGAACGACTTGTAGGCACTCGCCGGCGGCGACAGGCCCATCTCGGTCATCAGCTTCTTGGTGTCGGTGGCGAGATAGACCTGCTCGGCCACCGCCTTGTAGTCGACGTCGCCCTTGATCTGGCCCCAGCGCTTCATCTGCGTCAGCATCCATACCGCAAACGACTGCCAGGGGAACGGATCGAAATCGACGCGCTTGGCATCCGTCTTCACCCCGCCAAGACCGTCGGCATAGGTGCCGGTCAGCACCTGCTCCAGCACGGTGACCGGCGCGTTGATGTAGTTCGCAGGCGCGATCGCTTCGGCGATCTGCTTGCGGTTCTCGGCCTTGGAGGCATAGGCGGTGGCATCGACGATGGCGCGCGTCAGCGCCGCAAAGCTGTTCGGCGCGGTGATGATGAACTCGCGACTGGCGGCAAAGCTGCAGCAGGGATGGCCGTCCCAGATCTCCTTGGACAGCAGATGCATGAAGCCGACGCCGTCATAGATCGCGCGCTGGCAGATATTGTCGGGCGCGAGGAAGCCGTCGATATTGTCGGCGCGCAAATTCGCGACCATCTCCGGCGGCGGCACCGAGCGCAACTGCACGTCGGTGTCGGGATCGAGCCCGTGCTCGGCGAGATAATAGCGCAGCAGATAATTGTGCATGGAATAGTCGAAGGGGATCGCGAATTTCAGGCCCTTCCAGTCCTTCGGATCGCGCTTGTCCTTGTGCTTGGTGGCCAGCACGATGCCCTGCCCGTTGATATTCTCGATCGCAGGCACCGCGAAGGGAATGGCGTTGGCGCCAAGGCCGAGCGAGATCGCGATCGGCATCGGCGCCAGCATGTGCGCGGCGTCGTATTCCTTGTTGATGGTCTTGTCGCGGATCACGGCCCAGCCGGCGGTCTTCACCACTTCGACGTTGAGCCCGTGCTTTGAATAGAAGCCCATCGGCGCCGCCATGATGATGGGCGTCGCGCAGGTGATCGGGATGAAGCCGACCTTGAGATCCTTCTTCTCGGGCGCACCGGCTTGCGCAAACACTTCGGTCGCAGTCTTGAGGGGGAAGAACTGCGCCAGCGCGGCGAGCGCGGTGGAGGCCCCGACCGATTTCAGGAAGGCGCGCCGCGCCATGTCCTGCGGAAACATCGCGCGCATCACGGCGGACGCGACGACACCCTCGTAACGCTTCTCCTCGCTCTCGGCCGGCTCGCAGCGCAAGGCCAAGACCGCCTGCTCGTGCTCCGCCGCGGAACGATGCTGGCCGCAGGCACAGCCGGCGCGAAGGTTGCGATCGGGATCAAACGGATTGTCGAACGTGGACATCGGCCCTCCTGCGCGTCATTGCGAGGAGCATTACGCAAGGAGCATGCCACGATCCTGAGGCCAGCCAGTGCCTTGATGACGCGCCACTTTTGCTCGCGCTTGGCCGCTACGAAAATTCGTGATAAACGAGATTTCGTAGTTCAATTACGAGATTTCGCAATGGCAACGACGCCAATGCCCGTCCACGACGATGTGGCCCATGCCATCGACCCGCGCATCGCGGCGTTCGAAGCCTCGGTCGATGCGACGCTGCTGGTCGACCCCTTCAGCGACCAGATCGTCGATGCCAATCCCGCCGCCTGCGCCCTGCTCGGCTACGACCGCGCCCTGCTGCGACAGACCCGGGCTTCTACGCTCCACGCCGGCGAGCTTCCCGCCCTCGCCGTCTTCACGCAGGCCGTGCTGCACAAGGGCGCCTACTGGACCACTTCGCTCACCCCGCGCCATGCCACGGGGCAGGATCTTGAGCTCGAATATGCCGGCTGCCTGCTGCCCCATGACGGCCGCTCGCTGCTGTTGCTCACCCTGACCGACCTCGAAGCGCGCCGCCGGCGCAATGTCGATGCCGCCGCCGAGGATCATATGCGCGGCGGCATCTCGACCTGGCAGCGCGTCGAGCGCGTGTTCCAGGACATCGAGCGCGAGAACCAGCTGATCCTGCGCGCCGCCGGCGAAGGCATCTACGGCGTCAACGCGGAAGGCAAGACCACGTTTGTCAATCCCGCGGCGGAGCGGATGCTGGGCTGGACCGCCGAAGAGCTGGTCGGCAAGGAGATCCACCCGATCGTGCACCACACCCATCATGACGGCCGGCACTATCACAATCATGATTGCCCGATCTACGCGGCGTTCCGCGACGGCGCCGTGCACCAGGTCGACGGCGAGGTGTTTTGGCGCAAGGACGGCTCGCCCGCCTGGGTCGAATACACCTCGACCCCGATCCGCGATCGCGGTGTCGTGGTCGGCGCCGTCGTGGTGTTTCGCGACGTCAGCCAGCGCCGCGAGGCCGACGAGAAGCTGCACGCCGCGCTTGCCGAGGTCGACCGCCTGCGCGAGCGGCTGGAGCTGGAGAACGCCTATCTCCAGGAGGAGATCCGCATCGAGACCAATCCGCGCGGCATCATCGGTGGAAGCGAAGCGATCCAGAAGACGCTGCGCCAGGTCAAGCTGGTGGCGCCAACCACGGCGGCGGTGATGATCACCGGCGAGTCCGGCACCGGCAAGGAGCTGATCGCCCGCGCCATCCACGAGGCTTCCACCCGCAGCGACCGGCCGCTGATCCGCGTCAACTGCGCCGCGATCCCGCGCGAATTGTTCGAGAGCGAGTTCTTCGGCCATGTCCGCGGTGCCTTCACCGGCGCGACGCGCGACCGCATCGGCCGCTTCGAGCTCGCCGACGGCGGCACGCTGTTCCTGGACGAGGTCGGCGAGATTCCGCTCGAACTGCAGGGCAAGCTGCTGCGCGTGTTGCAGGAGGGACATTTCGAACGCGTCGGCGAGGCCCGCACCCGCGCGGTCGATGTCCGCGTCATCGCCGCGACCAATCGCGACCTCAAGCAGGAGGTGCAGCGCGGACGTTTTCGTGAAGACCTCTATTTCCGCCTCAACGTCTTCCCGATCGAGACGGTGCCCTTGCGCGAACGACGCGAGGACATACCGCTGCTCGCCCAGCACTTCCTGACGCGCGAGAGCAAGGCGCTGAAATCGAACCTGCGCCTGTCGGAAGGCGATGCGCGGCGGCTGACCGGCTACGACTGGCCCGGCAATGTCCGCGAATTGCAGAACGTGATCGAGCGCGCCGCGATCCTGTCGCAGAACGGTCGCCTGCGCATCGATCTGCCGGGGACGTCAGGCACCCAAGCGCCGGCCGGCACAGCCCGCCACAGGGCGGACGCGCGCCCTCTCATCATGACGTCGTCGGAAATGCGGGACCACGAGCGCGCCAACATTGTCGCCGCGCTCGAGGCCTGCGCCGGAAAAGTCTTTGGCCCCGGCGGCGCGGCGGAAATGCTCGACATCAAGCCGACCACGCTGGCCTCACGGATCAAGGCGCTGGGGATCGCGCCTCGTCCGCAATCGGCCCATCCTTCGAGACGCCCGCTTTCAGCGGGCTCCTCAGGATGAGGACGGAGTGCGCGGCAACAGCATCAACAGACACCGGTGCCGCTTAGCCTCATCCTGAGGAGACCGCTGAAAGCGGTCGTCTCGAAGGACGAGGCGCGCGCTCAAGCCGCCTTGGTCGTCATCTCAGCGGCGATCGGAAGCCCCTGCTCGATCGGCAGCGAGGGATCGCGCGACCATTCGTTCCAGGAGCCGAAATACATCCGGACGTCCTTCACGCCGGCATTCTTCAGCGCCAGGAAGGTGTTGGAGGCGCGGGCGCCCTTGAAGCAGTAGAGATAGACCGGGGTGGTCTGCGAGATGCCGACGGTCGCGCATTCCGCCAAGATCTCGTCCTTGGACTTGAAGCGCGGGCCTTCGGCGGTCGGCTTCATCATGCGATACCATTCCAGCCAGACGGCGCCGGGGATGCGGCCCTTGCGCGGGCAGAAATCCTTGCCGTAGGGCGAAGAGCTCTCGCCGATCCACTCGTCGACATCGCGCACGTCAAGGATTGCGATGCCGGGCTTGCCGACCGCGGACAGCATGGTCTTGGCGTCGATCAGGATCTCGCCCGCCTCGGGCACGATCGAGAACGAGGCCTTGGCCGGCGCCGGCACGTCCTTCGTCACCGGGAAGCCCGCAGCCGACCAGGCGTCGAAGCCGCCATGCAGCACCTTCACCTTGGGATAGCCGAGCATGGTCAGCAAATAGTAGCCGCGGCAGGACTGGCCGAAGCCCGAATTCATCGACTGCTCGTAGATCACGGCCGTTTCCTTGCCGGAAAGGCCGGCGCCGCCGAAGGCGTCGGCGAACTTGGTCTTGAGCTCGGCCATGCCCTCCGGCGTCGAGGTCGCCAGGAACGTGAAGATCTCGTGCACGTTCACGGCATCAGGCAAATGGCCGGCGGCATAGGCATCGGGGTTGCGGGTGTCGATGACGACACACGGCTCGGTCTTCAAGAGATCGGCGAGTTCGACGGCAGTGATTAGAACGTCAGTCATGGCAGCCTCTCCGTTGAGGTTGGGGGGTCTTCGGGTGGACTCGCAAAAACTCAGCTGTCGGCGAGCATCTTGCGCAGCTGCTTGGTGGCAGGCGTGACGATCGCGACGAAATAGGCCTCGCGCAGGCGCCGCTGCGCGCGGTGGCTCTTGAGATAGCCGCGGGCGCCACAATGCAGCATCGCCGCATGCGCCGCCGCGACGCTGGCCTCGCCCGCGCGAAGCCGGAGCGCGATCACCTTGCGCCAGTAGGTCTCCTCCTCGTTGTAGGGATCGCGCGCCAGCGCCATGGTCTCGGCCTCGAGCTCGGCGGCGAGATCGCCGAAATGCACCGGCTGCTGCGGCAGATAGCGGTTGATGTGCCCGAGCGGAGCATCGACCTCGCCCATGATGTCGATGCAATCCTTGATCACCCCGAGCGCCATGCCGGCCTGGAGCAGGATGAAGCCCGCGCGGATCTTCTTGACGAAGGGACCGGCGGGATCGGCGAGGATCAGCTCGTCCGGCACGAAGAGGTCGCGGAACTGGACGCCATAGGTGCCGATGCCGTCCATCGCAAGGAACGGCTTGCACGGCGTCAGCGTGATCGCGGGATCGGAGCAGTCGGCCAGGAACATGACCGTGCCGCGCTCGCCGCCTGCGATGCCCTGGTCGTCCTCGCGCTCGAAGATCGTGCCGAAGAAATGGTCGGGACCGAGATTGGAGACCCAGGGCAGCGCGCCGCGAACGATGTAGCCGCCGTCGACCTTCTTTCCCTTCAGCTTGAGCTTCTCGATGCCGAAAAAGCTCTTCATCGGGTTGGACAGGCCGGTGCCGCCGAGCACGCGCCCGGTCGAGAACGCATCGCCGAAACGCTTCGCCAGCTTCAAATTGGTGGAATTCGCCGCGTACCAGACCAGCGTGTTCTGGCACCAGGCCATGAAGGCGGTCGCGCCGCAGACCTCGCCGATCGCCGCCATCGACTGAATGGCGCAGCGCAGGTCGGCCGGGCCGTCCTGGGGCACGTGACTGCCCCAGGCGCCCACCGCGCCGAACTTGCGCAACAGCTCGGCCGGATAGACCGAGCCGTCGTCGATGCCGGAAGCCAGCGGCGCGAGCTGCTCGCGTGCGATCCGCGCCACCTCTCCTGCAATGGACGGTGCAGGCTGATCCAAAACTTCGGCCCGCGATAAAGCCAGTGAACCCATGATCGTCTCCCGCACCCCTGTCCTAATTGTCGCCTGCTAGATGCCGACCTCGAGATTGACCGGACGGGTGAAGGTGTTGGCGACCGGCGACCATTTCTTCACATGGGTCACCAGCGCGTTGATCTCGTCCGGCGAGATGCCCTCGCATTCCATGTCGACCTTGACGCGGACATCGGTGAAGCCGACCGGCTTGTCGGAGGTGTCGCCGGTGCCCCAGACCGCAGTGATGTTGAGATCGCCTTCGAGCTCGAGCTCGAGCTTGTTGACGATCCAGCCGCGATGCACCGCGTTGGCGTGCAGGCCGACCGCAAGGCACGAGCCGAGCGCGGCGAGCGAGGCTTCGGACGGATTGGGCGCAGTGTCGTCACCCAGCAGGCCCGGCGGCTCGTCGACGATGTAGGGCGGCAGATTGCGGATGTAGTTGGCGTGGCGGAATTTCCCCTCCGCGACCGTCTTGCACTTCAAGGTCTTGACGACCTTCGGATTGGCTTTGCCGCTCGCGATCAGTTGCTCGAGGCCATTCTTGTCGATGGGCGCGAGGCACCCCGTCAGCACTGTCTTTTGAACGACGGCAGTCATCTTTTTCTCCCTGGCAGCCGCGGAACGCGGCAGGATACCGAACGGTCTGTTTCCCTGCATGGAGCGTGCCAGAGCGGGGCGAACACGAAATGCGAGGCATTGGAGCCGCTTAGCGATGGCCGCCTGCGGATTGACCAGCCGCGCGCTGCTCAAAGGCGATGCAGACGGGTTCGACGATGCGAATCTTTTCGGCGTGAACCAGATGCGGCTTGATGCACCCGCGCGGCTGCGAGTAAGTTGCAACGCATGAGCAAGTCCCTGGGCAGGTCATCGGGTCAGTCATTGGCGAAGTCATCAGCTAAGAAGCCGGCAAGCGCGCCGCATTCAGGCGCCGGCGACGACGAATCCGCGCGTGGGCGCCTGCTCAGCGCCGCCTCGCATCTGTTCTGCAAGAACGGCATCAACGCCACCGGCATCGACGCGATCATCGAGGAGGCCGGCACCGCGAAGACCACGCTCTACAAATTGTTCGGCTCCAAGACCAACCTCGTCAATGCAGTGCTGGAGAGCGAAGGCAAGCAGTGGCGAGAATGGTTCATCGGCGCCATGGAAGACGGCGGCGGCGATGCCCAGGCAAAACTCACGCGTATCTTCCCGGCCCTGAAGAGCTGGTTCGCCGAGGAACGCTTCTACGGCTGCCCCTTCATCAACGCCGTCGGCGAGCACGACAAGGATGCCAAGCAGTTCCGCAATATCGCGCTGAAGCACAAGAAGATCGTGCTCGGCCACATCGAGAAGCTCGCCGGCGAGCTCGGCGCGAGCGAGCCCGCGGTGCTGGCGCATCAGCTCGGCCTCATCATCGACGGCGCCATCGTCGCCGCGATGATCTCGCGCGATCCGGGCGTCGCCGATACCGCGGCACTCACCGCCGGTCCCCTGCTCGGCCAATCCAAGGCGAAGAAGAAGCGTGAGCTAGAGGCGGTGTGAACCTCTTTCGTAAGGAGGATCGGCGAATCCTGATCCATCGCTTTCATCGCCGCCGGAGCGAAGGCGCGTTACGCCCTCGGCCAATCCACCCTACAGAATGCGTTTCATGAAGCGCTCGATCGCCGCCAGCACCGGCTGCTGATCCCCCGCGAAGAACCAGTGGTCGCTGCCATCGAGCTCGACGAGCTCCGCGCCCTTGATCCGGCGCGCGATGTCGCGGCCGGCGGCGATCCGGACCGCCTGATCGCCGCGCCGGTGCAGCACCAGCGTCGGCACGGTGATCTCAGGCAGAAGATGCCGCACGTCGGCGTCGCGAAACGCCTCCAGCACCGCCGAGATGCCGCCGGGACTGGAGGCCGCACGCAACAGCCCTGCCCACCAGGCGCGCGCCTTTGGATCGCCGGCAAGGCTCGGCGCGAAGGTCTCGATCCCGACCGGCCCGCCCCACTGCGCGATCAGATGCTTGCTCCAGGCATCATACTGGCTGACGCGCAGCGCATGCGGATAGTCCTCTGACCAGCTGCCCTTTGCCAGGGCACCGAACAGAATCAGCCCGGCCACCCGGCGCGGTTCATCGGCCGCGAATTTGATGCAGGCCGGCCCGCACTCGGATGCGCCGAACAGCACGACGCGGCGCGACTCCACCGCGCGCAGCACGGTGCCGATATCTTCCGCAGTGACATCGATGCCGGGCGCCGATCCGATCCGGTCGGACAGGCCGATGCCGCGGCGATCGAACACGACGAGACGCCCGAGCTTCATCAGAGATGCCAGAAACGTCCGGCTCGCCGGATGCTCCCAGGCGCGCTCCACATGCGATACGAAGCCGGGCATCACCAGAATATCGAGCGGACCGGTGCCATAGGTCTGATAGGCCAGATGCACGCCGGCGCCCTTGACGTAGCGCGTCGTGGGAACGGCGTGCGGCGCCGCTGCGGGATCCATCAGCGCCTCGGTCTCGGCTTCCGGCGCAACCCCGAGCTCGTGCCGCAGCCGCTGCGTCAGGCCTGCGTGTTGCCGCTCTGCCGCGCTGCGATCTCCGGCAAGCAGCAGGCTGCGGATCAGGTGCCGGCCATAGACTTCGCTGAGCGGATCGAGCTCGACCAGCCGCCCGGCATGCGCCGTCGCGGCAAAATGCTCGCCGGCGGCATTCTTGTCCTGCACGAGACGCTCCAGCGCGTGCATCAGCCGGCCCCTCAGCGCCTCGCGGCGGAAGAACGCCCATTCGTCGAACTCAGGACAATCATCGAGCGCGAAGCCTGCGAGAAAGTCACCCCGGTAGATCCGGCAGGCCTCTTCGAAGCTACCGCGGTCACAGGCGCTCTCGAACAGATGTGTGTCGAGCCTTACCGTGGTCGCCGGGGACCGTCGCACGCTGGTCCGGTCGGTCTCGAAAACGGGCTGGCCAAGCGCCAGCTCGATGCGATGAAGCAGCCGCCGTAATCTCGCAAGACTGGTCTCGCGAGCGGCCTCCGGCCACAGCAGCGCGGCAAGGACGTCGCGCGCGACGGCGCCCTTGGCCTCCACCAGATAAATCAGTAGCGCAAGCGCCTTGCGCAGGTTCAGCCTGACCGGGCGGTCATCAGCGTGGACCTCGGGAAATCCGAGCGCATGAAGCCAGAAGACCGTCATGAAAATCCTCCCTTCCCCGTCGCCCCTTCGGGGGACGCATGGGGGACGGTCCCGCGATAAGTGTCGGGCCGCACCGAGCCCGCGCGAAGGGCTCACATCCTGCATGCCGCGTCATTTGCGCCGGCACCTTAAGGGAAGATCGTCATGTTCGCACGCCCGCTGCCACGCATGTCCGCCTGTCGCAAGACGAGAACGCCACGATGAAAGCAATTCTGTGCCATTCCTTCACTGGCCCCGGCGATTTGCGACTCGGTGAGATCGATGTGCCCAAGCCAGTCGGCGACGAGATCCTCATCGACGTCCACGCGGCGTCCGTGAGCTTCATGGACCAGCTGCTGGTCTCGGGCCTATACCAGATGCGGCCGCCGACGCCCTTCGTCCCGGGCACGGAAGCATCAGGAACCGTCGTCGCCATCGGCGAAAAGGTGACAGGATTTGCGCCCGGCGATCGCGTCGCCTGCAGCAGCTGGACCGGCGGCTACGCCGAACGGATGATTGCGAAGCAATCCAAATGCGTGCGCCTGCCGGATGGCGTTGCGTTCGAGGCGGCGGCCACGGTGCTGCATAACTACGGCACGGCCTATTATGCGCTGGTCGAGCGTGCACGCGCCGCACGCGACGAAACGCTGTTCGTCACCGGCGCGGCCGGCGGGGTAGGACTTGCCGCCGTTGACCTCGGCCGCCAACTGGGCCTGCGCGTCGTCGCCGGCGTCGGCTCCAACGACAAGGCCGCGCTGGTTGGCGACTACGGCGCCGGCGACGTCATCAACTATCGCGGCCAGGATTTGCGCGACCGGATCAAGTCGATCACGTCAGGCGAGGGCATCGATGTCGGCTTCGACAATGTCGGCGGCACGATCTTCGAGCAGATGGCCCGTCTGATGAAATGGGGCGGCCGGCTGATGCCGATCGGCTTCACCGGCGGCGAGATTCCGTCTCTGCCGATGAACCTGCCGCTGCTGAAGAATTATTCCATCATCGGTGTCTTCGCCGGCGCCTGGGCGGAGAAATTCCCGCACGAGGCAGCGCGCATGAACGATACGCTGATGCAGTGGCTGGCCGACGGACGAATCCGTCCGCATATCGACCGTATCCTCCCTTTGGAGGAGGCCGCGGAAGCCATGCGCGCCGTGGCCAGCCGCACGGTTCTGGGGCGAATTGTGCTCAAGATCCGATAGTGTGGCGAAGGACTGACAAGACAGGAACACGATCGTTGACAGAGATCATCATCGACAAGCGCTATTGCGGCCCTCCGAACTCCGGCAACGGCGGCTATGTCTGTGGCCGGCTCGCCCGTCACATTGCCGGGCCTGCCGAGGTGACGCTGCGCGCGCCGCCTCCCCTGGACACGCCGCTCGCTGCGGGCACGACGGGCGATGGCACATGGGAGCTTCGCGACGGCGGCAAGGTTATCGCCACCGGCCGCGCGGCGAGCGTCGAGCTGGCACAGGTCGAGACCGCCAACCTTGCGGAGGCGCGCGCGGCCGAATTGCTGGCGCTGTTCAGGCCGAACGAGCATCCGCTGCCAAACTGCTTCGTCTGCGGTCCCGCAAGGGCGAACGGCGACGGCCTGCGCATCTTCGCTGGCCCGCTGCGCCGCCGGGCACCGACGCCCGTTCTCGCCGCGAGCTGGATCCCCGATCCGAATCTTTCCGCCGCGGATGGCCTCGTCGCGTCCGAATTTCTCTGGTCTGCGCTCGATTGCCCCACCGGCTTTGCCTGCAATTACGATCAAGAGAGCGGCAGCTTCGAGAAGACCCCACTCCTGCTCGGACGGATGTCGGCCCGCATCGAAACCCGCCCCCGGCCCGGCGCGCCGTACATCATCACGGCCTGGCCCACCGGCCGCGACGGCCGCAAGCGCATGGCCGACGCCGCGCTTCATGATGAAGCCGGCAGGTTGCTGGCGGTGGCAAGGACGACGTGGATTGCGGTGGATCGCGCGGTGCAGCTCGGCAGTCCTCCGTAGAGGCGACAGGGACGCCTGGCTTCGGACCTGCCAGCTTTCGGCCAACCACAGGGCATTCCGCTTTGCCTGCATGTTGAGCCTGCCAGGCCGCGAGAAGCGTTGAACCCATGACTGATCAACGATACGTTTTCAAATGTTCGTCTACAGAAAAGTCAGGGGGACGTGATGCTCCGCAAGTCGACGGCATTTGCAATCGTTGCCACGGGCATGTTCTTCGCAAGCGTCGCAAATGCCGAGGCGCAGCAGCCGGAGCTTAACGCGCCTGACCTGGTCCTGATCAATGGCAAGGTTCTGACCTTGGACGACCGATCGACCGTCACGGAGGCGGTCGCCGTCGCAGATGGAAAGATCCTCGCGACCGGACCCAGTGCTGCGATGAAGGCGCTTGCGGGCGCCCGGACCCGCGTGCTCGATCTGTCGGGCAAGACCGTCATCCCCGGAGTGATCGACACGCATGCTCACTTCAAGGCCGCGGGCCTGGGCGACTATGTCGTGACCATGGCGCGAGCCAAGACCGTTGCGGAAGCGCTCGAGGCCATCAAATCATTTGCTGCGAAGAAGAAGCCGGGAGAGTGGATCGTAGGTGGCGCGTGGCATCCGCCGTCACAACTGGCCGAGAAGCGCTATCTCACGCGGCAGGAGATCGACAGCGTTGCTCCGAACAACCCGGTCTATCTTCGCACCGTCGGGCATTTCTCGATGGCGAACACCATGGCTCTGCAAGCGGTCGGTGTCGACAAGACCACCGCGGATCCGAGTGGTGGAAAGTTTGAGCGCGACGCAGCCGGTGAATTGACCGGCGTGCTGGTGGAGGCGGCGATCGACCGGGTCGAGAAGGCCGTACCACCCTGGACAGAAGACGACGAAATGCGGCAA
This sequence comes from Bradyrhizobium centrosematis, assembly GCF_045571495.1. Classification (NCBI taxonomy): domain Bacteria; kingdom Pseudomonadati; phylum Pseudomonadota; class Alphaproteobacteria; order Hyphomicrobiales; family Nitrobacteraceae; genus Bradyrhizobium; species Bradyrhizobium centrosematis. The sequence continues at coordinate 2,872,245 of NZ_CP120703.1, read as the reverse complement.
TTCACCATTGCCGAAGGCGTGCTGAACAGCTTCGGGATCACCAGCGTGGTCGAAGGGGCAACAGAGCCACGCGACGTCCGCACGCTGCAGAAGCTTGCCGCAGCCGGGAAAGCCACTGTGCGCACCGGCGTGATGTTTCGACCGGAGCCTCCGGCCGATCTGACCGCATGGGAAGCGATCATCTCAGGCAATGGGGCTTCATCGGGGTTCGGTGACGATTGGCTCAAATTCGCCGGCATCAAGATCTTCTACGACGGCGGCATGACGCTGAAGACAGCGCTCATGCGTGACGTGTATCCCGATTCACACGACGACTACCACGGCATCACGCAGCAGACTCCTGAGCGTCTGAAGCAACTCATCTCCATCTGTAACCGTTATGACTGGCGCGTCGGTGTCCACGTGGTGGGCGACCTGGGTATTGACCAGGTGCTCGATGCCTTCGAGGCTGCGGACAAGGAAAAATCGATCCGCGATCGTCGCTTCGTTCTCATCCACGCCAGCCTGATCCGGCCAGAACAGATGGAGCGCGCGCAAAGGCTGGGAGTCCGCATCGATTTCCAGAACGTTTTCATGTGGGACAAGGCGGCGACCGTCGAACGCTTTCTCGGGAAAGCGACCGCTGACCGCGCCGTGCCGACCAGGACGTTGATCGAGAAAATGGGGCTCGACAGCCTCGGCGCCGGCACGGATTTTCCGGTCAACCCGATCAACCCCTTCCTCAACATGTACATCATGGTGACGAGGAAAGACCCCAACGGAAACGTCTTCGGCGCGGCGGAAACCATCACGCGCGAGCAGGCCCTGCGGCTCTACACCAGTGCAGCCTCGCGCTACACCTTCGATGAAGCGCGCAAAGGCACCATCGAGCCCGGAAAGCTGGCAGAAATCGCGGTGCTCTCTGCCGACTACACGGCCGTTCCGGAGGAGCAGATCAAGGACATCAAGGTAAACCTGACCATGGTCGGCGGCAAGGTTGTCTTCCAGCGCTGAGCCGGCGTTGATTGGCAAGGTCGGCGAGCGCGATCCTGGCGCATTATTTTGCAGGGCCAGGGAAGTTCACCTTGCATCAAGCACAACCGGTGATCGTTGCCCGTCTTAAGAGCCCGTTAGGTGCATTCGGCCTTTAACCGGTCGAAAGGAATGCTCCGCACATGCAATCGGGCACGGAAGTCTACAGCGAGCCGACCTGGCGCGTGACGCGCTGGCTGGCGGCTGCAGGTCCAGCGGCCCCCGAGGACATCCGCGCCGCGCTGATTGCACAGTTGCATGGGTCCCTGCCGGTGTTTGCCGCCGGCGCAGTCAACACCATTGCCGTGGCGGCGGTGATCGCGATGCGACACCCGACGGCGCTGTTCGTCACCTGGTTGATCGTCGAGATCGCAATCTGCGCGGCCCCCCTGGCCGTGCTGGTCACCGCGCATCGTGCGGCCCGCGCTCACCGCAAGACCCCGACCGACCTTCACCTCCTGCTCGCCGTCGCCTGGAGCGCCAGTGTCGGCTTCGGCGCGATCGCGAGCATCATGTCCGGAGATTGGATCGTCGCCATGCTGGCCTGCCTGTCCGCGGCGGCAATGGTCGGCGGCATCTGTTTCCGCAACTTCGGCGCGCCGCGACTGGCCGGCACCATGATCGTCTTCAGCCTGGGCCCTATCATTCCCGGCGTAGCGTTCGCGCGTGAGCCGATGCTCTACGTCGTGTTTCTGCAGGTGCCGATGTACCTGGCTGCGATGACGGCCGCCGCCTTCCGCCTCAACCGGATGCTGGTCACCACCATGCGGGCCGAGCGCGAGAACAGCCATCGCGCCCATCACGACGCGCTCACGGGCCTACTCAATCGCGCCGGCTTTGTCGAGGCGCTCGGCGCGAGGCTTGCCGCACGCATCGAACGGCCGTTCGCGGTGATTTTCTTCGATCTCGACAATTTCAAGCCGATCAACGACACGTTCGGACACGCGGCGGGCGACGAAGTGCTCAAAGCGGTAGCCGCGCGCGTGCGTCAGACTCTGCCGAATGGCACGGCGGTTGCGCGGATGGGCGGCGACGAGTTCGTCGCGCTCCTCGACGGGGTCACTCCTGAGCTGGCTCAACAGACGGGATACCGCCTCATCGCTGAGGTTGCCGCTTCCTATGAGCTACGCGGCGAGGTGCATGCGAACGTCGGTGCCAGCGTCGGCATTGCAATGTCGCCGGATCACGGCACCGATGTTGACGAATTGCTCGCGATCGCCGATGCCGCGCTCTACGAGGCCAAGTCGGGCGGCAAGTCGCGCTGCTGCTTGGCCTCGGTCGAGACCAACCTCGCGGCGCTGCGCCGCCTCAAATTGGGCACGCCGAAGAGCCCGGCAACGAGCGTGGCCTGATGCGTCACCACGGCAGGGCTGGCGAAGCTACTGCTCCATCATCCCCTGCAGCCTTGCCAGCTCCGCCTCGAGATCCCGCTCGACATCCGCGGCTCGAATGTCGAGCACGCGATAATCCCGTGCCTCGAGCCAACTCCGCCGCCCGGCGCGGTCCGCCGCGATCGTCTCGCCCTCGCCCGGATTGACCAGCTCGATCGCGATCCGGTGCGGGAACGAGACGAAGTCGGGGATGTGGCGGCCGACCGGGGTCTGGCGCTTGAACTGGCCGGCGAAGCGGCGGTCGCGGGTCAGGGCCTGCCAGAGCAGGCGCTCGGCGTCGGTCGGGTTGCGGCGGAGCAGCCGGGCCAGGCCGCGCACGGTCGAGCCGCTGTCGGAGACACCGCCGCCCTGCCCGTGCTCGGCGAGCAGCGCGCGCAGGCGCGTAGCCTGCTCGCCGTCGAGCACGCCGCCCTTGGCCGGGCCTTTGCGCCCCTCCGCGATCGCCATGACGACTCCATGGAGGGTGTGCATGTCCTGCTTGGTCGGCTCCATCCGGCTGAAGATGTTGCGCAGGTTGACCAGCATGGTGTCGCGCTTCTCGGCTGGACGCAGGAACTCGACCTTGTCGAGCTCGCGCACGAGATTGTCGAAGAAGGCCTGCATCTGGTGCTGCGAGGCGCGCTCCGACCGCTCGGGCATGGCGTGCGGCAGCGCGCCCGACGTCACTCGCTTGAACCATTCATAGCCGACCAGCAGCACGGCCTGGGCGAGGTTGAGCGAGGCAAAGCCCGGATTGACCGGGAAGGTGATGATGCGGTTCGAGAGGCCAACCTCCTCGTTGGTCAGCCCCCAGCGCTCGCGGCCGAACAGGATACCGCACCTGCCGCCGGTCGCGACGTGTCCGGCGATCTCGGCAGCTGCCGCCTCCGGCCCGACCACGGGCTTGGCCTGGTCGTGGGGGCGCGCGGTGGTGGCGAACAGCAGGTCGAGATCGGCGACCGCCTGCTCCACCGTGTCGAACAATTCGACCTTTTCTAGAATATGGTCAGCGCCGGCCGCCGCCCGCTGGGCGGCGATGTTGGGCCAGCCGTCCCGGGGGTTGACGATGCGCAAGCGGCTGAGGGCAAAATTGCCCATGGCGCGCGCGGCCATGCCGATGTTTTCGCCGAGCTGCGGCTCGACCAGGATCACGATGGGACCGTCGAGGGAAAGGCTCGCTTTGCTCTTGTCAGTCCCCGACATCTGGCTTCGCTTTCACTCTTCGTCTCAAGGCCTTGGCAAGGCCGCCTCAGGAATTGATTCAAGCGGCCCCGCGACCGGGCCCGCCATCGCGGTCTGTCGTTTGCCTGTCCTGACGAAATTCTCAAGGGAAATAACGGGTTGGATTCGACTTTTGAATCTATTCCGCACCCTCGGAAGCGGCCGGCTCCCGCCCCCCGCCTGGGGAAGCTGGATCGGCTAAAAGTGCATAATCCCTTGGCTTTCGCCCGTCGCGCGGCGGTGCTAAGAGGCGGCGGATATTCCCGTGGCGCGCCAAAAGCGCCGTTCCCAAGAGGCTTCCCCGACCATGGCAAAAATCAAGGTATCCAATCCCGTCGTCGAACTCGATGGCGACGAGATGACCAGGATCATCTGGCAGTACATCAAGGACAAGCTGATCAACCCGTTCCTGGATGTCGAGCTGCTCTATTTCGACCTGGGCATGGAGCACCGCGACCACACCAACGATCAGGTCACGATCGACGCGGCCGAGGCCATCAAGAAGGTCGGCGTGGGGGTCAAGTGCGCCACCATCACCCCCGACGAAGCCCGGGTGAAGGAGTTTGGCCTCAAGCAGATGTGGAAGTCGCCGAACGGCACCATCCGCAACATCCTGGGCGGCGTGATCTTCCGCGAGCCGATCATCTGCAAGAATGTGCCGCGCCTGGTTCCCGGCTGGACCAAGCCGATTATCATCGGCCGCCACGCCTATGGCGACCAGTACCGCGCCACCGACATCAAGTTCCCGGGCAAGGGCACCCTCTCGCTGAAGTTCGTCGGCGAGGACGGCACCGTGATCGAAAAGGAAGTGTTCAAGGCGCCGGGCGCCGGCGTCGCCATGGAGATGTACAATCTCGACGACTCCATCATCGACTTCGCCCGCGCCTCCTTCAACTACGGCCTGCTGCGCGGCTACCCGGTCTACCTGTCGACCAAGAACACGATCCTGAAGGTCTATGACGGCCGCTTCAAGGACATCTTCCAGGACATTTTCGATCGCGAGTTCAAGAAGGAGTTCGACGCCAAGGGCCTGACCTACGAGCACCGCCTCATCGACGACATGGTGGCCTCGGCGCTGAAATGGTCCGGCGGGTATGTCTGGGCCTGCAAGAACTACGACGGCGACGTGCAGTCCGACACGGTCGCGCAGGGTTACGGCTCGCTCGGCCTGATGACTTCGGTGCTGCTCACCCCCGACGGCAAGACCGTCGAGGCCGAAGCCGCCCACGGCACGGTGACCCGCCACTACCGCGAGCACCAGAAGGGCAAGGAGACCTCGACCAACTCGATCGCGTCGATCTTCGCCTGGACCCGTGGCCTCTCACACCGCGCCAAGCTCGACAACAATGCCGAGCTGGCGAAGTTCGCCAACACGCTGGAGAAGGTCTGCGTCGACACCGTCGAGGCCGGCTACATGACCAAGGACCTCGCGCTGCTGGTCGGCGCCGACCAGCGCTGGCTCTCGACCACCGGCTTCCTCGACAAGGTTGCCGAAAACCTGACCAAGGCGCTGGCGGCGTAAGCGGCCATCCGCAATTTCGCCCGACTGGGCCAGCCATCATCACGGGCCGCGCGACCAGCGCGGCCCGTTTCTTTTTTGAGAGCTTTCGCGGAGCCTGCTGCAGGAATGGGTGCTGAACTGCCAGGGCAACGGCATGACCTTCGAGATCGTGCCCGTCGTGCCCAGCAAGGAGACGCGCGAGGTCGTGGCACCCTTCCTCGATCCCGAGTGACCGCTACGCAGCCGGGCCCTCGTCCCGCTCCGCCTGCGCCAGCTCTGCCAGCGCGAGATCGCCGCTGTCGGCGAGCCGCGCCTTTGCTGTCGTATGGACGTGGTCGGCCAGCGTCGGCATCCGCGCGATCAGGGCGTGAAAATCCTGGGCGTCGAGCACCAAGAGGCGCGTCTTGCGCGTCGCCGTCACCGTGCCGCTGCGCTTGGTCTTGTGCAATAGCGCGATCTCGCCGAAGAAGGTGCCGTCGCTGAGCCGCACATGCTGGCTCGGCAGCGCGATCTCGACCTCGCCGGCGGTGATGAAATACATCGACGACGCCGTATCGCCCCGCCGCACCAGAATCTCGCCCTGCTCGATGGTGCGCGCGCGCAGGAGCCGCATGATGTCGGCGATCTCCGCCGCCGACAGATGCGAGAACAGCGGCACCCGCGCCAGCATGCCCCAGGTGACGACGAAATCCCGCCGCTTCACCTCTTCGGCGAAGGCGCTGGAGATGATCGCGACCGGCAGCGCGATCATGGCAAAGCCCGAGATGATGGCGAAGGTCGAGATCAGCTTGCCGAGCGGCGTCACCGGCACGACGTCGCCATAGCCGACGGTGCCGAGCGTCACGATCGCCCACCACATCGCCTGCGGGATGGTGCCGAGCTTGTCCGGCTGCACGTCGCGCTCGATGGCGTAGAGCAGCGAGGCGAAGGTCAAGACCGCGCCGATCAGGATGACGACGCAGCCGATCAGCGCGCGACGCTCGGCATGCACGGCGGCGAGCAGCGAGCGCATCGCCGGCGAGTAGCGGATCAGCTTGAAGAACGGCAGCACGCCGAGTGCTGCCAGCAGCGCGTGCCGGCCGGTGGCGAGCACGATGGCGGCCGGCAGGAATGCCATGAGATCGATGATGCCGAGCGCGGAGAAGGCGTAGGAGAGCCGGTCGGACAGCGCGGACGCGTTGTGCTGGGTGTGGCCCGCCACGGTCCACAGCCGCCCCAGATATTCCAGCGCGAACACGATCACGGACAGGATGGTGACGGCTTCGAACAGCGTGCCGAACTGCGCATCCAGCTCCGGCACCGAGGCGAGGATCATCGCGACCACGTTCAGCACGATGACGCCGATGATGACCTGGATGAAGCGCGACCCGGCCGAATAGGCCAGCGGGTCGTGCTCCAGCAATTCGTAGAGGCGATCCCGAAGATCGGGATCGCGCAGCCCACGCCCTCGCGGAACGGGGCGCATGGCGGTCTAAGCGCCCGCCATCGCTTTTTCGATCGCAGCTAACGCCTCGGTCGCCCTGGCACCGTCGGGGCCGCCGGCCTGCGCCATGTCGGGCCGGCCGCCGCCGCCCTTGCCGCCGAGCGCTTCGGAGGCGACGCGCACGAGGTTCACGGCGTTGAAGCGCGCGGTGAGGTCCTGGGTGACGCCGACCACGACGCCGGCCTTGCCGTCCTCGGTGACGCCGACGATGGCGACGACGCCGGAGCCGATCTGCTTCTTGCCGTCGTCGGCGAGGCTCTTGAGATCCTTCATCTCGATGCCCTCGACCGCGCGCGCCATCAGCTTGACGCCACCGGCCTCGCGCACGCCCGCGGCTGCGCCATTGCCGGCCGTCGAACCGCCGCCCATCGCCAGCTTCTTGCGCGCATCGGAGAGCTCGCGCTCGAGCTTCTTGCGCTCCTCCATCAGCGCGGCGATGCGCGCCGGCACGTCGTCGAGCGAGGTGCGCAGCTCGTTCGCCGCGGTCTTCGCCAGCGCCATGGTGTCGTTGGCGTGCTTACGCGCATAATTGCCGGTCAGAGCCTCGATACGGCGCACGCCGGAGGCCACCGCGCTCTCGCTGGTGAGCGTGATCAGGCCGATATCGCCGGTGCGCCTGACATGGGTGCCGCCGCAAAGCTCGACCGACCAGCCGAGTGCGTTGGCGCCGCGCTCGCGCGCGGTCCTGCCCATCGAGACGACGCGGACCTCGTCGCCGTATTTTTCGCCGAACAGGGCGCGAGCGCCCGCCTCGCGGGCCTCGTCGACGCCCATCACGCGCGTGGTGACCTCGTCGTTCTCCAGCACCACGTTGTTGGCGATGTCCTCGACGCGGGCGAGCTCGTCCGCCGTGATCGGCTTCGGATGCACGAAGTCGAAGCGCAGCCGATCCGGCGCAACCATCGAGCCGCGCTGGGCGATGTGGTCGCCGAGCACCTGGCGCAGCGCCTCGTGAATGAGATGCGTCGCCGAGTGATGCGCGCGGATCGAGGACCGCCTGGCGTGGTCGACCTCGAGCTGCAGCGCGGTGCCGAGCTTCAGCTCGCCCTGCTCGACCTTGCCGATATGGACGAAGAAATCGCCGAGCTTCTTCTGCGTGTCGGTGACGCGGACCTTGATGCCGCCCTCGCCCGTCAGGACGCCGGTGTCGCCGACCTGGCCGCCGGACTCCGCGTAGAACGGCGTTTGGTTCAGCACGATCGCCCCTAGCTCGCCGGCCTTCAGGCTCGTGACCTCGGCGCCATCCTTCACCAGCGCGGACACCACGCCCTCGGCGCTCTCGGTCTCGTAGCCCAGGAATTCGGTGGCGCCGAGCTTCTCGCGCAGCGGGAACCAGACCGCCTCGCTTGCGGCTTCGCCCGAACCTTTCCAGGACTCGCGCGCCTTGGCCTTCTGGCGCTCCATCGCGTCGGTGAACGCCGCTTGGTCGACGCCGATGCCGCGCGACTTCAGCGCGTCTTGCGTCAGGTCGAGCGGGAAGCCGTAGGTGTCGTACAACGTGAAGGCGACGTCGCCGTCGAACATGTCGCCCTTCTTCAGGCCCACGCTCTTTTCGTCCAGGATGGCCAGGCCGCGCGCAAGAGTCTTGCGGAAGCGGGTCTCCTCCAGCCGCAGCGTTTCCTCGATCAGGTTTTCCGCCCGCATCAAGTCGGGATAGGCTTGGCCCATCTCGCGCACCAGCGCCCAGACCAGCCGATGCATCAGCGGCTCTTTCGCGCCCAAGAGCTGCGCATGGCGCATCGCGCGGCGCATGATCCGGCGGAGCACGTAACCGCGGCCCTCATTCGAGGGCAGCACGCCGTCAGCGACCAGGAAGGCCGAGGAGCGTAAGTGGTCGGCGATGACGCGGAACGAGGCGGCGTTCTGCTCGTTCGGCCCGCTGCCGAGCGCGGAGGCGGTCGCGTCGATCAGATGGCGGAACAGGTCGGTCTCGAACACGCTGTCGACGCCCTGCAGGATGCAGGCCATGCGCTCCAGACCCATGCCGGTGTCGATCGAGGGACGCGGCAGATCCACGCGCTCCTCCTTCGTCACCTGCTCATATTGCATGAACACGAGATTCCAGAATTCGAGGAAGCGGTCGCCGTCCTCTTCCGGCGAGCCCGGAGGCCCGCCCCAGATGTGCTCGCCGCGGTCGATGAAGATTTCCGAGCACGGACCGCACGGGCCGGTGTCGCCCATCGCCCAGAAATTGTCCGACGTCGGGATGCGGATGATGCGGTCGTCGGAGAAGCCCGCGATCTTCTTCCACAGGCCGGCCGCCTCGTCGTCGGTGTGGTAGACCGTGACCAGCAGCTTGTCCTTCTTCAGCCCGAACTCGCCGGTGATCAGCTTCCAGGCGAGCTCGATCGCACGCTCCTTGAAGTAGTCGCCGAACGAGAAGTTGCCGAGCATCTCGAAGAAGGTGAGATGGCGCGCGGTATAGCCGACGTTGTCGAGGTCGTTGTGCTTGCCGCCGGCGCGCACGCATTTTTGCGACGTGGTGGCGCGCTGATAGGGCCGCCTCTCGACGCCGGTAAAGACGTTCTTGAACTGCACCATGCCGGCATTGGTGAACATCAACGTCGGATCGTTGCGCGGCACCAATGGCGAGGACGGCACGATCTCGTGGCCGTTCTCGGCAAAGAAGTTCAGAAAGGTCGACCTGATCTCGTTGACGCCGCTCATGTTCATCCAATCGGGTATGCTTGGACCCGCTTCTCGCCATCCAAACCGGAACGTCAAGGCTGATATCTGCGGGCCAAAGCGCTTTTAGACAAGGCCAGCTTCGCTGTCCAGAAACTGTGCAAGGAGATCAGAGGGTTGCTGCAGGCGCGTCATCCCCTCTGCAATCCCGTTGGATAGGGCGCGCGGACGCGTTGACAGGCTTGGCCCCGCTGTGGTCTGTACCCATCTGTATCGTACGGCCACGTCGGGAGAGACCGGCTTCATTGCCGGCGCCGAAGGAGCAACCGCCCCGGAAACTCTCAGGCAAAAGGACCGCGTGGCTTTGACGACATCTGGAAAGAGGCGCCGACGGGTTTAAACCCGGATGGCACCCGCCGACGGGATAATACTCTCAGGCACAGCGACAGATGGGGCTTCGACTGGTTGTCTCGGGGAATCGTCCCCGGGGAACCGCCGAGGGCCCCCCGATGCTTGCGCGTGACGACAAAGACTCCCTGAAACGTACCCCCCTTTACGACCTTCATGTGTCCCTGGGCGGCAAGATGGTGCCGTTCGCAGGCTATGACATGCCCGTGCAGTACCCTGCGGGCGTCCTGAAGGAGCACCTCCATACCCGGGCTTCCGCGGGCCTGTTCGACGTCTCCCATATGGGCCAGATCGCGCTCCGGCCGAAATCCGGCAAGGTGGAGGACGCCGCCCGCGCGCTGGAGCGGCTGGTGCCGCAGGACATCGTGTCGGTTGCGCCGGGACGGCAGCGCTATGCCCAGTTCACCAATGCGGACGGCGGCATTCTCGACGATCTCATGGTCGCCAATTTCGGCGATCACCTGTTCCTGGTCGTCAACGCCGCCTGCAAGGACGCGGACGAGGCGCATCTGCGCGCGAATCTCTCCGGCGACTGCGTCATCGAGGCCCTTGCCGACCGCGCGCTGATCGCGCTGCAGGGCCCGAAGGCGGAAGCCGCATTGGCGAAATACTGTGCAGAGGCGCCGTCCATGAAGTTCATGGATGCCGGCCCGCATGAGGTCGCTGGCCTCAACTGCTTCGTCTCGCGTTCTGGCTATACCGGCGAGGACGGGTTTGAGATCTCGGTCCCAGCTGCGGACGCCGAGCGTCTGGCGAAGATGCTGCTGGAAAATCCTGATGTGATGCCGATCGGCCTTGGCGCCCGCGACAGCCTGCGGCTGGAAGCCGGGCTCTGCCTCTACGGCCACGACATCGACACCACGACCACGCCGGTCGAAGCCGCGCTGGAATGGTCGGTGCAGAAGAGCCGCCGCAGTGGCGGCGCGCGCGCCGGCGGCTTTCCCGGCACTGAGGCGATCCTGGCTCATTTCGATCAGGGCGCGGCCCGCCGTCGCGTCGGCTTGCGCGCCGAGGGTCGTGCGCCCGTTCGCGAGGGTGCCCTGCTGTTTGCCGACGGCGCCGGCGGCGAGGCGATCGGAAAGGTCACCTCGGGCGGTTTCGGCCCGAGCCTGAATGCGCCGGTCGCGATGGGCTACGTGCCGACGGCCCTGAGCGCGCTCGGCACAAAGCTCTTCGCCGAGGTGCGCGGCCAGCGGCTGCCGCTCACCGTCGCCGCCATGCCCTTCGTGAAAAACACTTACAAGCGCTGACGCATGACGAGATCGAGCACAGCTGGCAACCCCGACGTCACCTCTCCCGGGAGGGGAGAGGTCGGATTGCGTCTGACGATGCGGAGCATCGTCCAGCGCAATCCGGGTGAGGGGCCGCAGCACCCCGTGAGACCAGAACCCCCTCACCCGGATCGCATCTTCGATGCGATCCGACCTCTCCCTACGGGAGAGGTCGATCCAGCCCGCGACTTCCAAGCAAACCTCACCGCTTCAGGAAATTGACAATGACCACGACGCTGTACACCTCCGACCATGAATGGCTGGCGATCGAGGGCGACGTCGCCACCGTCGGCATCACCGATTACGCCCAGCAGCAGCTCGGCGACGTCGTGTTCGTCGAGCTGCCCAAGGTCGGCCGCGCGCTGAAGAAGGCGGAAGCCGCCGCCGTCGTCGAGTCCGTCAAGGCGGCCTCGGACGTGTATGCACCGATCTCCGGCGAAGTGCTCGAGACCAACGAGGCGCTGGCCGCCGAGCCGGCGCTGGTGAACTCGGATGCGCAAGGCGCGGCGTGGTTCTTCAAGATCAAGATCGCCGACAAGAGCGAGCTCGGCGGCCTCATGGATGAAGCCGCCTACAAGGCACATACGGCTTAAGGACGATGGAGCAAGCGATGACCGCGCACCGTAAATCCAGCGGCGACACCGCCGCCAGTTTCGTTCGTCGCCATATCGGCCCCTCAGTGCGTGATGTCACCGCGATGCTGGAGACCGTCGGCGCCAAAAGCGTCGAGGCGCTGATGGCGGAGACGCTGCCGGCCTCGATCCGGCAGGCCGCGCCGCTCGATCTCGGCAGGCCGCTCAGCGAGACCGAGGCGATCGCGCATATGGCCGAGCTTGCGGGCCAGAATCAGGTCTTCACCTCGCTGATCGGCCAAGGCTATTCCGGCACCATCCTGCCCGCGGTGATCCAGCGCAATATCCTGGAGAACCCGGCCTGGTACACGGCGTATACGCCCTATCAGCCCGAGATCAGCCAGGGCCGGCTGGAGGCCCTGCTCAACTTCCAGACCATGATCTGTGATCTCACCGGGCTCGACGTGGCCAACGCCTCGCTGCTCGACGAGGCCACTGCAGCGGCCGAAGCGATGGCCCTCGCCGAGCGGCACTCGCAGGTGAAAGCAAAAGCCTTCTTCGTCGACAAGGACGTGCATCCGCAGACGCTTGCCGTGATGCGCACCCGCGCCGAGCCGCTCGGCTGGACTCTGGTCGTCGGCGATCCCCTCACTGATCTCGACAAGAGCGACGTGCTCGGCGCGCTGCTGCAATATCCGGGCTCTTCGGGCGCGCTGCGCGACCTCAGGCCCGCGATCGCTACGCTGAAGGCCAAGGGCGCGCTCGCGATTCTAGCCGCCGACCTGCTGGCGCTGACCCTGCTCGCCTCGCCCGGCGAGTTGGGGGCCGACATCGCCATCGGCTCCGCCCAGCGCTTTGGCGTGCCCATGGGCTATGGCGGACCGCACGCGGCCTATATGGCGGTGCGCGACGCGCTGAAGCGCTCGCTGCCCGGCCGCATCGTCGGCCTCTCCGTGGATTCGCGCGGGGCACCCGCCTATCGCCTCGCGCTGCAGACCCGCGAGCAGCACATCCGCCGCGAGAAGGCGACCTCCAACATCTGCACCGCGCAGGTGCTGCTGGCCGTGATCGCCTCGATGTATGCGGTCTATCACGGACCCGAGGGCCTCTCGCAGATCGCGCGCAATGTGCATCGGCGCGCGGCCGTGCTCGCAAACGGCCTGCGCAAGCTCGGCTTTGCGCCGCAATCCGACAGCTTCTTCGACACGCTCAGCGTCGATGCCGGCGCCAAGCGCGAGGAGATCGTCGCGCGCGCCGCCGCCGAGAAGATCAATCTCGGGGTCGGTGAGACGGCGCTGCGCATCGCGCTCGACGAGACCACCACGCCGGCAACCATTGAGGCGGTCTGGCGCGCCTTCGGCGGCCAGCTTTCCTACGCCGAGTTAGATGCCACCACGCGCGAGGCGCTGCCCGAGACGCTGAAGCGCGGCACGGCTTTCCTCACCCATCCCGTGTTCCACGCGCATCGCTCGGAGACCGAGATGCTGCGCTACATGCGCAAGCTCAGCGATCGCGATCTCGCGCTCGACCGCGCCATGATCCCGCTGGGATCCTGCACCATGAAGCTGAACGCGACCACCGAGATGATGCCGCTGACCTGGCCGGAGTTTGCGACGCTGCATCCGTTCGTGCCGCGCGAGCAGGCGAAGGGTTATCACGGGCTGTTCGCGCGGCTGGAAAAGTGGCTGTGCGACATCACCGGCTATGACGCGATCTCGCTGCAGCCGAATTCGGGCGCGCAAGGCGAATATGCCGGGCTCCTGGCGATCCGTGGCTACCACGCCTCGCGCGGACAGAGCCATCGCAAGATCTGCCTGATCCCCTCCTCCGCGCACGGCACCAACCCGGCTTCGGCCGCGATGGCCGGCATGGATGTGGTGGTGGTCGCCTGCGAGAAGAACGGCGACGTCGACGTTGGCGATCTCCGCGCCAAGGCGGAGAAGCACTCCAACGATCTCGCCGCGGTCATGATCACCTATCCCTCGACCCACGGCGTGTTCGAGGAGCATATCCGCGAGATCTGCGACATCGTTCACGGCCATGGCGGCCAGGTGTATCTGGACGGCGCCAACCTCAACGCGCAGGTCGGCCTCAGCAGGCCCGGCGATTACGGCGCCGATGTCAGCCACCTCAATCTGCACAAGACCTTCTGCATTCCGCATGGCGGCGGCGGCCCCGGCATGGGCCCGATCGGCGTCAAGGCGCATCTCGCCCCGTTCCTGCCGGGTCATCCCGCAACCAAGGCCGATGCGCCGGTCGGTCCGGTCTCGGCCGCGCCGTTCGGCTCGGCATCGATCCTCACCATCTCCTACATCTACATTCTGATGATGGGCGGCGAAGGATTGAAGCGCGCCACCGAGATCGCGATCCTCAACGCGAACTACATCGCAGCCCGCCTCGATCCGCACTTCCCGGTGCTCTACAAGAACGAGAAGGGCCGCGTCGCACATGAGTGCATCGTCGATCCGCGTGCGCTGAAGACGACCTCGGGCGTCACCGTGGACGACATCGCAAAACGCCTGATCGATTACGGCTTCCACGCCCCGACCATGAGCTTCCCGGTGCCGGGCACGCTGATGATCGAGCCGACCGAGTCGGAATCCAAGGCCGAGCTGGATCGTTTTTGCGATGCCATGATCGCGATCCGCAAGGAGATCGCCGAGGTCGAGGCCGGCCGTTTCAAGATCGAGGCTTCGCCCTTGCGCCACGCCCCGCACACCGTGCACGACATTGCGGACGATGCGTGGAATCGCGCTTACACCCGCAGCGAAGGCTGCTTCCCCGACGGCGTCTCACGCACTGACAAATATTGGAGCCCCGTGGGCCGCGTCGACAATGTCTACGGCGACCGCAACCTGGTGTGCTCCTGCCCGCCGGTGAGCGATTACGCGCAGGCCGCGGAGTAGGATGTGTTGGGTGGGTTAGCCCCCGCCGCGGCGCGAAGCAGTCCGCGAGGCGTAACCCACCTCTTCTGTCTCCCCACATACGAACAGTGGTGGATGACGCCTTCGGCTCATCCACCGTACAAATCCGACCTACGGCGCCACCAGCAATCGGCTTTCGCGATCCCACCGCCAGAGCCGTTCGTTGGTCAACTCGGTACCGCCCCACCAGCGTTTGATGGGATTGTGGCGCCACATGTCGTCTTCGCGGGCGAGAAGTGAACGCCCGAGTTCAGTCAGCGTGACCTTCCACTCGCTCCTGCCGAAGTAGCGATCCTCATTGTCGAACGCCGGATCGCCCAGCCGGATCGGCGGCGCCGAATACGCGCCCAGTTCGAGCAAGGCGTCACACGCGTCGTTTTCGTCGAACACGTCGCGAATCCACCTTGCTTCCTCGACGATCCTCGGGTCGGTGTGCCCATCCTTCACGAAATCCAGCAAATCCATTTCGGTGGCACCGAGCCCCGTCACGCTGTCCGGAAGCTCTTCCAGCATCGCGATCAGCGCCGATCGAAGCCTCGGCAGGATCGCTAGATCCGTCATCAGCAGATCGAAACACGATTCCGGCGTTTCAGCGCGATAGGCCCGCCAGGCGCTGCCTGCCGTCACCAAATGGTTCTCGGTCACCTTGAAGGCCGGCAGTTTCCATCTCGCGACAGACTCCGGTGCATAGTTCGCAATAGTGTCGTCCGCATGCACAAGGCTCAGCTTCGTGGTGATCTCCTTGTAGGGGCGAAGCAAGTCCAGCAGCCAGACGAGCACCAGCTGATCGTTCGGCCGAGGATCAACCCATATTTCAATTGAGTCGAACTTCGCGCACAGCTCGAAGAAACCGATATCGCGCGTGGCGAAGCCGTCGAGCACACCGCTACCCACGTCATCGAGCCAATGATCGCCCGGATTGCGGTGCTTTTCCGATCGGCGCTCCAGCCCCCTCAAAAGCCCCTCCTCGGAAGGCAGTTTCCGCCAGACGAAACGCGGATAGAACCCGAGCGCGACGTTCGCAAGGCCGGACTGGCGAAGTGTAACCTCCGCACGATCGTTCGTTGCCAGGATCAAATGTGACACGATTTCCTCTCGAAATGATGCGATACACTCTGAGCGAAGAGGTACACATTAATCGGGCGCGATGAGTGAGAAGGCCGCGGGGTCCCACTGCCACAGCCGGTCGTTGGTCAGATGGGTGCCGCCCCACCAGCGATCGATCCGGTTGTGGCGGCAAAAGTTCTCATCACCGCCAAGCACCGCTTTGCCGAACCCGGTGAGCGACAAGCGGGATTGCTTGTACCGCTGGAGGCGGCTCGAATCATCGTGCATCTCCAGGGAAAACGGGCCTTCGTCCAGTCCAGCGACCGCTGGCCTCTCGCACAGCGCGAGTCCATCGAGCAGCGCGCCGACTTCCCAGTAACCGAAAACGCGACGCTCGTTCGACTTCTGATATCCCGGGAACACGTCAAAGGGCTGCACCCCACCTGGCGCAATCAATCCCAGTATCCGGGTTTCCGTGACGCCGAGGCCACTGGTCACGTTTGGAAGCTCTTCGAGCAGATCAACGATGCAACGCTCGAGCTGCGGAAGCAGGCTCAAATCCGTTTCAAGCAAGCCGAACCAAGCCTGCGGCGTCGGCGCAAGGTAAGCTCGCCAAGCGCGACCAGCCAGGTCAACATGATCTTGCGTGAGCTTGACAATCGGCGGGTTCAGCTTCGCGAGGACCTCAGGACTGAGACCGCTCACGGCGATGTCCAGCGGACGCATCACGAGTTTGGACGCCGCCGCTCTATCGCTGCCGCAATGGTCGAGCAGCCAGAGCAAGATTAATTGCGCATTTGGCTCTGGCTCCATCCACAGTTCGGCCAAGTCATACTCCGAGAACAGCTCGATCAGACCGCGCCCCTTAAGGCCCGAACTGTCGAGGCGCCAGGAGGGCGTATCGTCCAGCCAGTGAGGACCCGATGGGTGCATCGTATGCGGCGCAAAGAATGCATTAAGCTGCGCAGCGGATGGCGGCGCCCCCCAAACAAGCCGACGCTCGGTCGCAATGACGAGATCGGCAAGGCCGGCCTGTTGGATCGCGCCGGCGGCGGCCGAATCTGTTGTCAAGATCAGACGCTTCATCGCACCACCCGATCACAACGGCGCAAAAAGAAACGGGCACCGAAGACGTCGGCAACTCAACGTCTTCAGCGCCCGCTCCTCGCGAAAAACTTTCGGCGTTAAGGCTTACTCCTCCGCCGGCTCCTCGCCGTCGGCGTCGCGCTCCGGCGTGCCGGCCAGAATCTGCTCGGCGATCAGACCGGAGTTCTGGCGGATCGCAGTCTCGATCTTGGCGGTGATGTCGGGATTGGCCTTCAAGAACGCCTTCGAGTTCTCGCGGCCCTGGCCGAGGCGCTGGCTGTCATAGGAGAACCAGGCGCCTGATTTCTCGACGATGCCGGCCTTGACGCCGAGATCGAGAATTTCGCCCATCTTGGAGACGCCCTCGCCGTACATGATGTCGAACTCGACCTGCTTGAACGGGGGCGCCAGCTTGTTCTTCACCACCTTGACGCGCGTGGTGTTGCCGACCACCTCGTCGCGCTCCTTGATCGCACCGATGCGGCGGATGTCGAGGCGGACGGAGGCGTAGAACTTCAGCGCGTTGCCGCCGGTGGTGGTCTCGGGCGAGCCGTACATCACACCGATCTTCATGCGGATCTGGTTGATGAAGATCACCATGGTGTTGGACTTGTTGATCGAGGCGGTCAGCTTGCGCAGCGCCTGACTCATCAGACGAGCTTGCAGGCCCGGCAGCGATTCGCCCATCTCGCCCTCGAGCTCGGCCTTCGGCACCAGCGCCGCGACCGAATCGACCACCAGCACGTCCACCGCGCCGGAGCGCACCAGGGTGTCGCAGATTTCCAGCGCCTGCTCGCCGGTGTCGGGCTGCGAGATCAGGAGCTCGTCGATGTTGACACCGAGCTTGCGGGCATAGACCGGGTCGAGCGCGTGCTCGGCGTCGATGAAGGCGCAAATGCCGCCCTTCTTCTGCGCTTCCGCCACCGTGTGCAGCGCCAGGGTGGTCTTGCCCGAGGATTCCGGCCCGTAGATCTCGACGATGCGCCCCTTGGGCAGGCCGCCAATGCCGAGCGCGATATCGAGCCCGAGCGAGCCTGAAGACACCGCCTCGATGTCCATGGAGCGGTCGTTCTTGCCCAGCTTCATCACCGAGCCCTTGCCGAACTGGCGCTCGATCTGGGAGAGCGCGGCGGCCAGAGCTTTACTCTTGTCCATGGAAGATCCTTCGACGATACGCAGGGCAGTTGCGGACATTGGGTCGTGCTCCTTATGGCGAGGATTCGCGTCTGGGACAAACGGTTGCGAGGCGGCTCGGCGAAGAAAGCAATGTACCCTATTTGTTCTAGGTTCGCAATATGTTCTTTTGCGGATTTAGATCCTGCGGACCGCGTGCGCGTCGCACTCCGAGCCGCGGATCGTGTCCAGTCGATCGGGGACTTGATTGATGCAGTCGCGCCGCTCGAGCGGGTGCCGGAATCGAAAGGGGCCACCTCTCGGTAGCCCCCTGCCGGTCGCAATATTTGTTCGGGATGAAATACCAGCCTCGGCTTGCCAAGTTTTCCCGAGGTATCGGGTTCCGGCCATATCGAATGTGAATCAATGTCCTAATTTCAAATCGCGGGTGTCCTGATCAGGACAGCACTCGGATTCGGAGCTGTTCATATCTAGGGCCGGGCGCCCTCGCTCGGGGCGAGTTCGAATCCCCCGCGGTCATAGCGCCGCGGCATTCGTTGACGGGCCGCGGCTTTTTTTGAGAGGCGGCGCCCCCCGACCGAAGCTGACCTCCATCAAAGGCACAGCCGGCCGCCGCCGTCATAATTCCGTAATCCTTCGGCACCGAACCTTTTCGCGGTCTCCGGCCTTCTCCGGGAGAGACCGGAATTCTGGGGATCTCAGTCATGACGGAAAACGAGCACCGCGAAACGATCAAGCGCAATCGCCTGCTGCAGGCGGCGCATGAGGAGATGATGAAGTTCGAGCGCAAGGAGAACGAGTTCCGCAAGAAGGATCGTGAGGAACGCGTCAGCGAGCTCCATCTTCCCCTGAACGAAATCAAGATCCACTAAGTGCTGCCGGAGTCGGGTTCGTAGGCCCGCAACGGGCGACGGCTGACGGCGCGCCACCCGCGTCCTCGCTGACGGTGGTCGGTTTCGGCGGGGCGCCTCAGCCCATGGTGACGCCGCAAGGCCCGAAACAGCGGTTGCGCACAATTGAGGTATCTAAATACTACCTCTAAGCCATTGAGAGAGCGAAGACATTCCCACGCTGTCTACTGTGCATGGGGTTGTTTTCCAGTTTTGATGGCGGCGGGGCCTGCCCCCGGTCGCCGCAGAGCACGGCTGCTACGCGGCGGTCTTACAGCAGCGCCAGCAGCACGAGGCCGATCACCAGCACGACGAAGCCAGCCGCCGTCGCGGCGGCAAATGACCGCTCTACGTTATCCATGATGCCACCCCGTTGCCGGCGTGCCACGTTTCCCCCATGGCTGCGCCGAACGATCCGGAATCTTGCCGACCGGTGTGTCCGCAGTTGTGCGAACGAATGTCGAAATTGGGACCGGTGCGGGGCCAGTCTGCGGCCTCGAGCGGAGCTCGGAAGCCTGCCGCCTGTCAGGCTGCCGTAAGCGGAGCGGGCTAGGATAGCGCGGCTATGGTGTTGCAGCCCAGCACCTCAGCCTCCAATAACTTCTCTGCCCCGCCTGGCTCTCCCCAGGCGGGGCTTTTTCATGCCTGCCGGCCGGCCCGCGGATCCCTCTCCTCCTGCGTCAGAAGCAGCGCGAAAGCGCGGATCGCCGGCGCGGCCAGGAGCACGATCGGCAACATCGCGGCCCAGGCGATCAGCCATGACACCATCCAGTGCGCGACGAACGTCATCGCATTGTCGGCGGGAAAGCTGGCGATCCCCGCCGCGACCAACGACGTCAGTCCGGACTGGATGATGCCGAACACGAAATGACTGTAGCGGCGGGGAATGCCGAGCATCGCGGGCCCTGTTGCTTAACCGTCCTCAGCCCAAGCAAGGCACGTGCCGCAGCTTGCTAAAACCAAGGCCCCTTCCGGCGGGAACGGCGCGCGCGGAGTCTCGATCTCTGCGCGAACGGCAACCGGGGGCGCAGCCCAGGAACTCTGTTCATGGACGGAGAACCACGGGGTTGGACCGATTTTTCTTGTCTGCGGAATATTGTTACGACCATCATGTTAGCGATGATGGAAAGTGAATCGTGGGAGGCCGCCATGAATCACAGGGGCATCGAATTCACCATCGCCAAGACGGCGATCCCCGGAATCTGGCAATGGCAGTTCCGCATTGGCGAGCAGGTCAAGACCGGCAAGACCGAGACGAAAATTGACCTGCTCGCGATCCGGCGCGTGCAGCTGCGGATCGATCGGGAGCTGAAGCGATCGGCCGCGGCACAGTCTGAACCGGCCGGATAAGGATCGATGGTCGTAGCGGAGCGTGCGCCGCACCGCGAGGGCGGCTGCATCATCCGTAGCCGCCCGGAATTGATCTGAAGCTGGTTTGGGATTGGACTGCGCCTGCCCATGGCCTTGGGGGCGAGGCCATTGCGCGCGATCGGTGCCAGCCATGCCGCTCTATTTCTTTCGAATCCGGAATGGCCGTTATTCCGGCTGCGCCGATCAGGCGACGGAATTCGCCGATCGCGATTCCGCCTGGAAGGAGATGACCAGCGTCTGTGCCGACATGACCGCCGGCATTGCCCGCAAGCTCCAGGAAAATTCCGAATGGCACATGGAGCTGCTCGACGAGGCCAAGGAGCCCGTATTCCGGATCCGCATCGTTGCCGAAACCCTCGACTAGCAAGACTTCCGGATCGAGCCGGCGCTCAAGCATGATCCGGAAAAGTGCGCAGCGATCTTCGAAAAGGATCGCGCCTTAATCCGCGCTGGGCAGCCGCCGCATCGTGAACTCGATGTCGCCGCCGGGCAGTTCGCGCCAGGTCTCGACCGCGCTCATGTAGCCGGCCTTGGGGTAGCGGGCGAAGAAGGCCTGCGCCCGTTGCCGCGCCGCCGCGCGTGGCAGCGTGAAGGTCTCGCGCAGATAGCCGTCGCCGACCGTTGGGCCGGGCTTGCCGGCCGCCTTGCGCCGGCGCGCCATCCGCTCGGCGAGATCCCGCGGACGATCGGCCATGTCCTTGCCCTCCTCTACGCACAACGCTCACGGCCAAATGTAGGGCGCGGGCCGGACGAAGAGGAGTCCCGGCCGAACGGCTATTGCCGCCCCGAACGGAGCCGCCGTCAGTTGGCGGCCGTGCCGCCCTTCGACTTCTTCGGCGCGCTGGTTGCCGCCGAGGCCTTCGGCGCCGGCTGCTTCGGCGGATCCGAGCGCATGCCGCCCCAGGGATCGTTGGACGCCTTGGAATCCGGAATCTTCTTCAGCGTTTCCTTGTAGGCCTTGTCGCGCTCGGCTTCCGCGGCCTTCTCCTCGGGGGTCTTGCTCGGGACGTCCTGCAGCAAATTGAGATTTGGCATTTGCGCGTAGGCAGGTCCCGCCAGCACGACGGCCAGCACCGCGGCCAAACGGAAAAGCTTCATTCTCTACTCCTTGATCATCCCTGGGGCACGGATCGCCCGCGCCGCGTCATCCTGGTCGCCGGCGCTCGCGGCCCGCTAGAGCCGATCCGACCTGCACGATTTCGGCCCATGCAGCCAGTCGTCCCAGATCGGGCCGCATCTGGTGCACCCGCTCAGCGCGAGGCCGAGCGCAGCCATGGAAAAAACGAGGACGCACCGACGCAACATCATCCACCCGTACCCAAGCCAGGCATCATACCGGGCCAAGTCGGGCATTTTCAAGCCGACGGGACCGGCACGAGACCGGGTGACTTTGCCGCGCCGGTGCGCGCACAATGGGGCGAAACATCCGGAAATACAGGAGAGCGCGACAGCAATGCAAATGCAGCCAGACGTCGAATTCGGCCTCGCCGACGCCAGACGCATCCTCGGCGAGGTTTTTGCGCCCTGGGTCCAGGATCTCGACCTTGCGGTCGAGCGCATCGAGCACGCTCCGCCGGCGGACGTGCCGGACTGGCAGCCGGCCGCGCTGCTGCGCATGCCGTTTTCGGAGCGGCTGTGCCGGAATGGCGGCGTGGTCTGCGGCCAGGCCCTGATGGCGCTCGCCGACACCGCGATGGTGATCGCGATCCTCACGGCCAATCGCGGCTATCGCCCGATGACCACGGTCGACCAGACCACCCATTTCATGCGCGCGGTCTCCTCGTCGGACGTGTTGGCGGATGCACGCGTGGTGCGGCTCGGGCGCACCATGAGCTTTGGCCGCGTCACGCTGCTGTCGGCCAGCGACAACAAGCCGATCGCAATGGTGTCCAGCGCGTTCGCGATGTTGCCGGGGTGATCCAAAAAGCGAGAGCTGCGTGAGCGCAAAGCGAAAGGCGGACAGCACAACGCCACCGTGTTTTCAAAGGTGGCACGATCAGCTTCGAGCACGACGGCATCGCTTGCACGGTGCGCAACATGTCGGCGAGCGGGGCGGCAATCGACCTCGGCGCCCCCGTCGATTTGCCACCATCGTTCACGCTCTCGATCGCGCGTGACGAGTTCGTACGGAACTGTCGCACAGTTTGGTGCAGTGACAAGCGCGTCGGCCTCGCCTTTGTGCAATAGTCCGCGCGATGCCTCGCTGAAGGGCGAGCAGAAGGTCACCTTTCCTCGATGAATAGCGGCGTCGCCTCGAATGGCTTCGCCGCGCACCTTGGGCGGGTGCACCGTGAGATCGCGGGCGCGGGATTCGAAAGCCGAGCCGGAGCCCGCCTGTTCTATTTCGGCTTCTTGGCCGGCTCGCCCGGGCGGGCTCCGCTCCACGGGTCGTACTTGTCCTTGGGCTCGGGGATGCGCTCGAGCGCGGCCTTATAGGCTTTCTCGTCGACCTTGGGCTTGTTATCCGCCGGCTTGGCTGCGTCAGCGGGTTGCCGCCGGCTCTGCGCCTGAGCCGCGGCAACCGTCAGTCCCAGCACGGCGGCCGCAATGACCAAAATCCTCATTGGTGCAATCCCCTTCCTCTGGGGTGCAAACTAGCCCGCAATCGCGGAATAGCAAATGCCGCGGGTTTCAAGATTGGATGGAGAGTTCAGCAAATCTTGATCGGCAAGGACTTCGCCGCACCGCATTCGTGCCTATCTGTTCGCCCGCAGGGGATCCTCAGGGATGTTACGGATTGTTGCTCATGCGGCGCTGCTCGCCGGCACGCTCGCGCTCGCTGCCTGCGGCTTTGCCGACAGCCGCGCGCCGGTGCCGGAGTTCATGCGGATCAAAGAGGCCGAGCAGCCGCCGCCCGAAGCGCCGCCGGACGTCAAACGGGTGGTGCGCGAGCAGATCGACGTCGTCTTCCTCACCACCTCCTATCCGCGCGAGGTGCACGTCGCCCCGCCTCATCGCGAGGTGCGAGGGCCGGGCTGGACCGCCTGCGTCCGCGCACAGCTCACCTCCGCGACCGGCTCCTCGCTGGGCGCCCAGACCTACATCGTGACGATCAATGGCGGGAAGGTCGTGGACCGCCGGCGGGCGGAGCCCGACGACATCTGCGGGACCGAGACTTACGAGCCGATCTAGCGCGACCGCGACAATGGAGGTCTCGCCCGGTCGTTTTCGGACGCCGTCATCGCATCGGACTCGCACTGCAAGAATGTGGACGCTATAGCGAGCTCCATGCTCGACTTCGACACTCAGTACGGCGCTCTTTGCCGCCGCGACGTCGCGTTGGACGGCGTGATATTCGTCGCGGTGAAAACGACGGGCATCTATTGTCGTCCCGTCTGCCCGGCGCGCACGCCCCTCGCTCGCAACGTAACCTTCTATCGCAGCGCGGCCGCGGCCGAACATGCTGGCTTCCGTCCTTGTCTGAGATGCCGCCCGGAATCAGCGCCGTTCTGCCCTGCATGGAAAGGCTCCAGGACCACAGTCGAACGTGCGCTCGCCCTCATCGAGAAAGGAGAGCTCGACCACGGCAGCGTGGAGCGGCTGGCTGAACAGTTGGGAGTCGGTGCGCGGCACCTGGCGCGCCTGTTCGCCCGACATCTCGATGCGTCTCCATTGCAGGTGGCGCTGTCGGTCCGAGTGCGGCGCGCCAGGCACCTGCTTGATACAAGCGATCTTCCGATGGCCATCGTCGCCGAACGCTCCGGCTTTTCGAGCGCGCGCCGCATGAGCACCGCGTTCGCGCGACTCTACGGACGTCCGCCATCGACCTTCCGGAGAAAGGCCGACGCCTCGCAACTCCGACACGGGTGAGTGCGATGGGGAGATTCAGATGATCACCAAGAGATATGGAACGGTCGAGGCCGAACGACAGAAGCAGATGAGCGGGCTGGAGTTCGTCCAGGGCCTTGCCGCCGGAACCCTGCCCCTCAACACGATCGCGCAAACGCTCGGCTACGATGTGGTGGAGGCGGAGAACGGCCGCGTCGTCATCGCGCTGGTGCCGACCGGCGCTCACCTCAACCCGGCAGGTACGGTGCACGGCGGTCTCACTGCGACCTTGCTCGACAGTTGCATGGGCTTGGCGGTCCAGTCGACCCTCGACAAGGGGATCGGCCAGACGACAATCGAGTTCAAGATTTCGCTCCTGCGCCCCATCACGCCGGAGACCGGCCTGATCACGGCCGAGGGCAAGGTTCTGAACTGCGGACGTCGCATCGGAACGGCCGACGGACGTGTGACGGATGCGCAGGGCCGATTACTCGCTCATGGCACGACCACGTGCCTGATTTTCCCCACTTGAGATGTCGGGAACAACCGCTGCAAAGCCGAAGTTCCCGGGAAAAACCAGCATTCCAGCCGGGAACGATCCCCGCCTCCCTTTCTTGTTACGGCCGAGGGCAGTTTCGGAGGAGGACATGATGAAGACGTTTGCGATTACGCTGTTGGCGGGCGTGGGTGCCTTGGCAGCCGTGTCGGGGGCGAAGGCTTCCGATATCTACGCGACCAGCGAGTACACCAATCCGGACCTGGTTCAGCAGGTTCGGCTAGTCTGCGACGAGGACGGCCGTTGCTATCGCACGCGCGGCGGTTCGCGCGTGATCGTGCGCGATTCCTATAACTACATGCCGCGCGAGCGCTACTACGAGCGTCGCACCTATCATCGCGATTGGGACGACGGGCCGCGCGCAGGCGTCGGCATTCGCGCGCCTGGCGTCAGCGTCGGCGTGGGCGTCGACGATCGCTGGTAATCGATAAAGGCTTGACGGTTGGGACCGGACGAGACGACTCGCCGGTCCCGTTCGTTTGATCCTGTCGGGCGACCGCCGTTATCCGGCGGCCGATTGCTGCTGGAACTGTTCGTACGCCGCAATCGCGTCGGCCGCGTACATCAGCGACGGCCCGCCGCCCATGTAGACGGCCATGCCCAGCGTTTCTTCGATCTCTTCGCGCGTCGCACCGAGCTTGACGAGCGCCTCGGCGTGAAAGCCGATGCAGCCGTCGCAATGTCCGGCGACGCCGAGCGCCAGCGCCATCAGCTCCTTGGTTTTCTTGTCCAGCGCGCCGTCGCGCGTCGCAGCCTGGGCAAGCGCGGCAAATCCTTTCATGGTGTCGGGAATATCGCTTCGCAGCTTCTTCAAGTTGGCGGAGATGTTCCTGGTGATGTCGACGTAGTTCTTGTCCATCGGACCCTCATTAGCTGGATTTGCCTGTGCTCGGAGGTGCCTCGCGCGGTGCGCGCAAAGCGATATAGATCGCGGGAATCACCAGCACGGTGAGCAGCGTTGACGAGGCAAGCCCGAACAGGAGCGAGATCGCCAATCCCTGGAAGATCGGATCGAGCAGGATGGTCGCAGCCCCGATCATCGCCGCAAGCGCGGTGAGCAGGATCGGCTTGAAGCGGACCGCGCCGGCTTCCAGCACCACCTCCCGAAGCGACTTGCCGTCCCCACCGCTGTGCCGGATGAAATCGACCAGCAGAATCGAATTGCGCACGATGATGCCGGCCAGCGCGATGAAGCCGATCATCGAGGTCGCGGTGAACGGCGCACTCAGGAGCCAGTGCCCAATCAGGATGCCGATCAGCGTCAGCGGAATCGGCGTCAGGATCACGAGCGGCAAACGGAAGCTCCTGAACTGGGCGACGACCAGCACGTAGATGCCGAGGATGGCCGCGCCGAAGGCGGCGCCCATGTCGCGGAAGGTCACCCAGGTGATCTCCCACTCGCCGTCCCACAGCAGCGTAGGCCGCGACTCGTCCGATGGTTGGCCGTGCAGGCTGATCGCAGGCTTCGGCAGCTTGCCCCAATCATGGGCATCGACACGATCGGCAACCGCGAGCATGCCGTAAAGCGGTGCCTCGAAGCGCCCGGCAAGCTCGGCCATTACCATGTCGGCGAAGCGGCCGTCGCGGCGGAAGATGCTCGGCGATCCCTCCTCCAGGGTCGCTTTCACGACCTGGCCGAGTTCGACCACCGTCTTGCTGCCGGGCAACGTGTTGGCCGGCACCGGCGTCGAGGCCAGCGCCTCGTCCCAGACCAGATCACGCTTTCCCAGATGCACCGCGATCTCGATCGGGTTGCGGTCCTCGCCACGATGCGAGTATCCGATCGAGATGCCGCCGAACAGCGTCTGGATGGTGTCGTAGACGTCGCGCTGCTCGACGCCGAAGAATTCGAGCCGGTCCTGGTCGATCGAGAGCCGCAGCCGCGGCCGCTTCTCGCCAATGGAATCGTCAATGTCGACGACGAACGGCACCTCCGCGAACACCTTCTTGAGCTCGGCCGTGACTGCGCGACGCGTGGTCGCATCAGGACCGTAGACCTCGGCGAGCAGCGTCGAAAGCACCGGCGGCCCGGGCGGGACCTCGACCACCTTGATGCTGGTGCCCGCAGGCGGATCAAGCGCCCTCAGCTTCTCGCGCAGCTCGAGCGCGATCTCATGGCTCGCCCGCTTGCGCTCACCGCGCGCGGCCAGGTTGACCTGCACCTCGCCGAGCTCGGGCCTCTGGCGCAAGTAATAGTGACGCACCAGCCCGTTGAAATTGAAGGGCGCCGGCGTGCCGGCATAGGATTGCAGCGAGGTAACCTCCGGCAATCGCCGCGCGATCGCGGCCGCCTCGAACAGGGTGCGCTCGGTCGCCTCCAGGCTCGCGCCTTCCGGCAGGTCGACGACCACGGCGATCTCGGACTTGTTGTCGAACGGCAGAAGCTTGACCGTCACCGACTTGGTTGCAAACAGCGTCATCGACAGCAGCGTCGCGATGCCGACGCCGAGCAGGAATGTCCAGGCCGACCGCTTGCTGCGCACGATCGGCGTGGCGAAGCGCCGATAGAGCCGGCCGAGCCGGCCTTCATCGTGGGCCGCATGCACCGAGACGACCTCGCCCCTCGGGGCCAACTTGAGCATCAGCCAGGGCGCGACCACCATCGCAACGAAGAACGAGAACAGCATGGCCGCCGACGCGTTGGCCGGGATCGGCGCCATATAAGGACCCATCAGGCCCGACACGAACAGCATCGGCAGCAGCGCGGCGACCACGGTCAACGTCGCGACGATGGTGGGGTTGCCGACCTCCGCCACCGCCTCGATGGTTGCCTGCAGGCGCGGCCGGCCGTCGCGCATGCCCCAGTGCCGCGCGATGTTCTCGACGACGACGATGGCGTCGTCGACGAGAATGCCGATGGAGAAGATCAGCGCGAACAGGCTGACACGGTTGATGGTGTAGCCCATCAGATTGGCCGCAAACATCGTGAGCAGGATCGTCGTGGGAATCACGACGAACGTCACCAGCGCCTCGCGCCAGCCGATCGCGATCGCGATCAGGACCACGATCGAGAGGGTCGCAAGGCCGAGGTGGAACAGCAGCTCGTTGGCCTTCTCGTTGGCAGTCTCGCCATAGTCGCGCGTCACCGTCACCTGGATATCCCCGGGGATCAGGCGCGCCTTCAAGCCTTCGAGGCGCCTCGCGATGTTCTCGGACACGACGACGGCATTGGCACCGGCCCGCTTGGCCAGCGCCAGGCTGACGGCGGGCGTTCGCGCCCACTGCCCGGCGGGGTTACGGGAATCGGTCCAGACACGATGCTCGATGGTGCTTGGACCGACGACGACAGAGGCGACGTCCTTGACGTAGACCGGGCGGCTGTCGCGGCTCGTGATCAGCAACAGTCCGATGTCGGGAATGCCGGACAGCGTCTGCCCCGCCGCGACGTTCCGCACGATGCCGGCATCGCGGACCTGCCCGGCCAGGAACGAGCGATTGGCGTCCTTCACCTTGGCCACGAGCTGCTGAAGCGTGATACCGAACAGCGACAGCTTCTCCGGATCGGGCTCGACCCGGATCTGTTGCGCCGCACCGCCGGAGATGTAGGTGAGACCGATGTCGTCGACCTTCATCAGCTCGGCCCGCAGCTTGTCGGCGAGCTCGTAGAGGTCCTTGTCGGTCCAGCGGCTGGCGGCCTCCGGCTTGGGCGATAGCGTCAGCACCGTCACTGCAACGTCATTGATGCCCCGGCCGACGATGAGCGGCTCGGGGATGCCGACGGGAATGCGGTCGAGGTTGGCGCGGATCTTCTCGTGAACCCGCAGGATGGCATCCTCGAACTTGGTGCCCACCAGGAAACGCGCGGTGACCATCACGCGGTCGTCCTCGGTCTGGCTGTAGACATGCTCGACGCCGTCGATGCCCTTGACGATCGATTCCAGCGGCTTGCTCACCAGCTCGACCGCGTCGGGCGCGCGCAGACCGTCGGCGTTGACGCGGATATCGACCATGGGAACGCTGATCTGCGGCTCCTCCTCGCGCGGGATCACCACGACGGCGATCAGCCCCACGACGAGAGCCCCGAGCAGGAATAGTGGCGTAAGCGGTGATGCGATGGTCGACCTGGTCAACCGTCCGGACAGCCCGAGATTCACGGCCGCACCAATTGATCATCGGCCCGGATGCCCGACACTATCTCGAGGCCATCCGGAAGCGATGGCGTCGGCATCTCACGGCCGCGCTGCACCGGCACGTCGATCGTCTCGCCGCCCTTCCGGAGCTGGACATAGTCGATGCCGAAACGGGTCGTCACATAGCTCGAAGGAATCACGAAGGCCCGCCGCGCCCCGCCGGCGATCCAGACCCGCAAGCGATCGCCGACGAAATACTCGCCGAGCCCCTCGACGGTCGCGTCCGCAATGACACGACCCTCCTCGATCTGGGGATAGACGAGGTCGATGACGCCCGACTTGGCGGCTTCGCCGACGAACTCCGCACCGTCGATGCGAATTCTGTCCCCCGCCTTGAGGAAGCGAGCATGCCGCTCCGGCACGCGAAGGCGCAGCTTGAAATTCTGCTGGGCGACGGTGACGATGGGATCGCCGGCAAGCACCACGGATCCCACGGTGATGAGCCTCTTCAGCACGCGACCATCCGCCGGCGCGAGCACCTGGCCCTGGTTGAGCTGCTCGTTGATCACCGCACGTTCGGCCGTTTTGGCGCGCAGGCCGTTCTCGGCGACGTTCAGCGCGGTGCGTTGCTCGTCGAGCTTGACCCGTGGCAGGATACCGCGCTCGACCAGCCCTTCGGTCCGGGTGAAGTCGAGCTGCGCCTGGTTCGCCTGCGCCTGCAGCGCTTCGATCTGCGCGTCGAGCGATTTCATCTGGAGCACGAGCTTGTCGTCGCCGATGGTCGCGATCGGTTGCCCGGCGGCGACGCGATCCCCTTCCCTGACCTTGAGCTGAGCCACGGTGCCGCCGATGCGTCCGCGCGCCGGCACCACGCTGATGCTTTCGACCGTGGCGAATACCGCCTTTTCGTCTGCGATCGATTGCGCCGTGACGACGAGCGTCTCGGCCGCCGTCGCCGGTGCTTCAGACAGGCCGGTCGCCGCGAATGCGGCCAGTAAGCCCAAACATCTCGTCAGACATCGCATGGAACATTCCGTGTCTTGATCAAACCACCACCACGCTGCTGCGCGGCTCATTTCATCTGCGTCGGGATAGAGCGTGTTGATCCTGCTCAAGGCACCCTCTCCCAAGCGCTCCTAGGGTTCATTTGGTCCTGGCGGGCTTTGGCGCGCAGAATGCCTGATAGAGCGTCTTCAGCACCTCGCGCGCCGGCTCGCTGGCGATCGAATAGAAGATCGTCTGCGCCTCACGCCGAGCGGACACCAGGCCATCCTTGCGAAGGAGCGCAAGATGTTGCGACACGGTGGAGTCCCGCAGGTTCAGGAACTCGGCAAGTTCGCCAACCGAGCGCTCGCCATCGATCAGCTGGCAGATGATCAGCAGGCGATGCCGATTGGCGAGCGCCTTCAGCAACTCGCTCGCCTGATCCGCCGCCCGCTCCATAATTTCGGAATTTATGTTCATACTTGCGTATATACGAAATTACGAATATATCGTCAAGCACCTGCACGACGGCCGGAACTGAACCGGCGGAGCAGCCTGGTCCAACGGAGGTACCCATGGCGGAAGTTGTAATTATCGGAGCCGGTCTGAGCGGAACGCTGATGGCCTATGAATTGCTGCCCCAGTTGAGAAAGGACGATCACCTCAGCGTCATATCGCAAGGCGCCGTCTATCATTTCGTCCCATCAAATCCCTGGGTCGCGGTCGGCTGGCGCAAGCGCGAAGATATCGAGATCAATCTCGCGGACGTGATGAAGCGCAAGGGCGCGCGGCTGTTGACGCAAGGCGCAAAGCGCGTCCACCCGACCGAAAACCGGATCGAGCTCGGCGACGGCACGTCGATTGACTATGACTATCTGGTCGTCGCGACCGGGCCTGAACTTGCATTCGACGAAATCCCCGGCCTCGGGCCGCAAGGTCATACCCAGTCGATCTGCCATGTCGATCACGCCGCGCACGCCCGTGAAGCCTTCGAGAAGCTCGCGGCCAATCCCGGCCCGGTCGTGATCGGAGCCGTTCAGGGCGCCTCCTGCTTCGGCCCGGCCTACGAATTCCTCTTCATCCTCGAGACCGAGCTGCGCCGGCGCAAGCTGCGCGACCGGGTCCCGATGACGTTTGTCACCTCGGAGCCCTATATCGGCCATCTCGGTCTCGACGGTGTCGGGGACACCAAGGGTCTCCTGGAAAGCGAGATGCGCGAGAAGCACATCAAGTGGATCACCAACGCCCGCATCGACAACGTCGCCCCCGGCGTGATGACGTTGGAGGAGTTCTCCGACAGCGGCACGTCCCGCAAGGCTCATGAGCTGCCATTCGCCTACTCCATGATGCTGCCCGCCTTTCGCGGTGTCGAGGCGGTGCGCGGCATCGAGAAGCTGACCAATCCGCGCGGCTTCGTCATCGTCGACAAGCATCAGCAGAACCCCTCCTTCCCCAATGTCTTTGCTGTCGGTGTCTGCGTGGCGATCGCGCCGGTTGGCGCGACGCCGGTGCCGGTCGGCGTTCCCAAGACCGGCTTCATGATCGAATCCATGGTGACGGCGACCGCGATCAACATCGGCGCGCTGCTCCGTGGTAAGGAGCCGACGGCGCAGCCGACCTGGAACGCGATCTGCCTCGCCGATTTCGGCGACTCCGGGGTCGCCTTCCTGGCGCAGCCGCAGATTCCGCCGCGCAACGTCAATTGGTCCTCCAAGGGCGAATGGGTGCACTTCGCCAAGGTCGCCTTCGAAAAATACTTCCTGCGCAAGATGCGGCGCGGCGAGAGCGAGCCGTTCTACGAGCGCTTCCTGCTCGACAGGCTGAATATCGCCAAGATCAAGGAGGTCCGAACCGGCACATGAGCACGACACGCCAGATCGTCTGCGGACGCTGCGGCCGCATCAACCGCCTGCCCGCCGAGCGCGCAGCGGAAGGTGCGCGCTGCGGCGCCTGCCACCAGCCGATGTTCACCGGCCAGCCGATCGAGGTGGACGAAGCAGCCTTCGCTCGCCATGTCGCCAGCAACGATATTCCCGTGCTCGTCGACGTCTGGGCGCCGTGGTGCGGACCCTGCCGCGCCATGGCACCGATGTTCGACCGCGCGGCGCAACAGCTTGAGCCCGGCGTGCGGCTCCTGAAGCTGAATTCGGACAATGCTTCCGCATTGTCGTCGCGGCTCAACATCAGCGGCATTCCGACGCTGCTGCTGATGCGCGGCGGCCGCGAGATCGCGCGCCAATCCGGCGCGATGGATACGCGCAGCATCATCGCCTGGACCGAAGCCAACCTGACCCGTTCGTAGCGTTGCAAACAAGAGGAGCCTACCATGAATGTCGACAAAGCCGTTCTCGCCTTTGCGGGATTCGTCGTTCTGCTCGGTCTCGCACTGGGCACCTATGTGAATGCGTATTGGTACCTGCTGACGGCCTTTGCCGGCCTGAACATGTTGCAGGCCTCGTTCACGGGCTTCTGCCCGGCAGCGATCGTGTTCAGGAAGCTCGGCCTGAGCAGCGGCTGCGCGTTCTCCTGAACGCGCGCGGATGCAGTTTGTGATGCAGGGGAATTTGCCATGACCGACGACACCTTCATCGAAGGGCCTCTCTACGAGAAGCGCAGGAAGGTCTATCCGCAGTCGGTGCACGGGCCGTTCCGCCGCATCAAATGGACGATCCTCTGCGTAACGCTCGGGATCTATTACCTCCTGCCGTTCGCGCGCTGGAATCGCGGACCCGGCCTGCCCGACCAGGCCGTGCTGATCGACCTGCCGCATCGGCGGTTCTACTTCTTCTTCATCGAGCTGTGGCCGCAGGAGGTCTATTATTTCACCGGCCTTCTGATACTCGCCGCGATGATTCTGTTCTTGATGAACGCGGTCGCGGGACGGCTGTGGTGCGGCTACATGTGCCCGCAGACGGTATGGACCGACCTGTTCTATGCCGTCGAACGCTGGGTCGAAGGCGACCGGCGCGAGCGCATGCAGGGCGACAAGCGCTACTGGACCTTTGGCCACATCCGAAAGGTCGCGCTGAAGCACTTTCTCTGGATCATGATCGCCTGGTGGACCGGAGGCGCCTGGGTGCTCTACTTCGACGATGCGCCGACGCTGGTGAGGGAGCTCGCCACCTTTCAGGCCCCGTTCATCGCCTATCTCTGGATCGGCATTCTCACCGCCACGACCTACGTCTTCGCCGGCCACGCCCGCGAGCAGATGTGCATTTACATGTGCCCTTGGCCGCGCATCCAGGCGGCCCTGACCGACGAATGGGCGCTCAACGTCACCTATCGCCGCGACCGCGGCGAGCCGCGCATGTCGGTGAAGAAGGCCGATGCGGCGCGCGCTCATGGCGATGTCGCCGGCGACTGCGTCGACTGCCACCAGTGCATCAATGTCTGCCCCACCGGGGTCGACATCCGCAACGGCATCCAGCTCGGCTGCATTCAGTGCGGCCTGTGCATCGACGCCTGCGACAACGTCATGCACGAGATCGGCCGGCCCAAGGGCCTGATCGGCTACGACACCGACATCAACATGCAGCGCCGGCGCGAGGGCAAACCGCCGCTCTATCGCATCATCCGCCCGCGCACGCTGATTTACACGGCAGCGATCGCGATCGTTGGAAGCATCATGCTCTACACGCTCGCCACCCGCGCGACCATGGACGTCAACGTGCTGCACGAGCGCAATCCGCTGTTCGTTCAGCTCTCGGATGGCGGCGTGCGCAACGACTATACCGTGCGCATTCTCAACAAGAGCGTACAGCGATCGTTCGCGCTGGAGCTCTCGGGCCTGCCGGGCGCGACCCTGCGCGTCGCCGGCGTCGAGGCGGGACCCGACGGTAAGCCGATCATCGAGGTCGGGCAGGATCAGACCCGCGAGGTCAGGCTGTCGGTCCAGGTCGGCCGAGCCGACCTGCCGAAGACCTCGCGCGACATCGACATTGCCATCACCGATATCGTGGGAGGTGGACGGGCGAGCGCCCGCGACCATTTCGTCCCGGGTGAGCAATAGCATCCGCGTTGGAGCATCTGGCGGCCAGCCTCCGGATGCTCAACGAGACGTTAACACTACGACTCGAATTGAAGTGGCGCCCCAACGGTATTTTCCATTCTTTGCGCTAAGGATGCCTGCGTAACACGGGCTCAGCCCGCGTGATTGGGGACGACGGGACGTGGCCGACATCGCGCAGCAGGCGGCGATCAATCCGGCATCGGCACGGAATGCCGGAGCTGCGCATGCGCTCGTCCCGCTGACGGCGATCGACCCCGGCCAGTGGCGCGCCCTCGCGCAGCGGGCGATCGAGCCGAACGGATATTACCTGCCCGCCTGGGAGCTCGCCGTCAGCGCCACGGCGCGGGGCCGCACCAAAGCCTCGGCATTGGCCGCATTCGACGGCTCCTCGCCGCGGTTGATCGGGCTGATGCCGGTAATCTCGCTATGGCGGGCCTGGAAGATTCCTCTGCCCGCGCTGGTGAGCGCGCACCCCTACGGCACGCTGTGTAGCCCGCTGATCGACCGCGACGGCTCGATCGAGGCAGCCACGCAATTGTTGCAGCAGGCGCGTCAGGCCGGCGCGCATGCGCTCGTGCTGAACGACGTCGCGCTCGACGGCGCTGCGATGAAGGTGCTCAAGCAGGTCATGGAGCGCGACGGCCTGACGCCGCGCGTCCTTTCGTCCTACATCCGCGCCAGCCTCGATGCGACGCAGGATGACGAAACGCTGCTGCGCGACGCGCTCGGCGCCAAGAAGCTCAAGGAGCTGCGCCGCCAGCGTCATCGGCTCGAAGAGCATGGTCCTGTTACGTTCGAGGTCGCGCGCCGACCTGACGAGATCGGGGCCGCGCTCGAAACATTCCTGCAGCTCGAAGCCAGCGGCTGGAAAGGCAAGCGCGGCACCGCGCTGGTCCAGCATGCGGGCGATGCCGCCTTCATTCGCCGCGCCGTGCCGGCGCTGGCGGAGACCGCGCAGTGCGAGATGATCATGCTTCGCGCCGGCGCGACGCCGATTGCGGCCGGCATCGTGCTGCGCCATCAGGATCGCGCCTTCTTCTTCAAGCTCGGCATCGACGAGCGCTTTGCAAGATATTCGCCGGGCGTGCAGCTCACGCTCGATCTCACCCGTCACCTCTGCGCCGATCCCGCCATCGCCAGCGCAGATTCCACCGCGAGCGCCGACCATCCCATGATCAACCGGATCTGGCGGGGGCGCTTTGCGATCGGTGACGTGGTGATCCCGCTCCGGCGGCACGATCCTGTCGTGGCGCTCGTTCACGGCGCGCTGGTCGGTCTCAATGCCGCGCATGAGGCCGCGCGAAGCGTGGTTCGACGGCTCCGCAAATGAGCGACGCTACTCCGCCGCTTGCGCGTTGATCTCCGCCGAGACCTGGCGGATGGCGCGCGCGAGAAGGTTCGGGTCCTGCGCGCCGGAGACGGCGTATTTCTGTGCGAACACATAGGTCGGCACGCCGGAGATGCCCTTCTCGGCGGCTTCCTGCGCATCCGCCGAGACGCGCGCGACGTCCTCGTCGGTGGCGAGGCGCTTGCGCACGTCCTCGCCATCGAGACCGATATCGGCGGCCGCCTGCACCAGCACGTTCACATCGGTGAGATCGCCGCCGTCGCGGAAATAGAGCTCCATCAGGCGCTGCTTCATCTCGGGCGCCTTGCCGATCGCGTCCGCCCACAGGATGAGGCGATGGCAATCGGTCGTGTTGGGCTGGCGCGCGACCAGCTCGGGCTTGTAGACGAGGCCCTCCTCGGTGGCGGCCGCAACGACGCGCCCGGCAATACCCTTATAGGCCTCGACCGAGCCGAACTTCTGGGTGAGATAGGCCTCGCGGCTGATACCCTCGCGCGGCACCCAGGGATTGAGGAAGAACGGGCGGAAGTTGAGCTTGACCGGAACGTCCGGAACGAGCGCCAGCGCGCTTTCGATCCGGTGCTTGCCGATATAGCACCAGGGGCAAACCACATCGGAGACGACGTCGATCTGGAGCGGTTTCAGCGTGCTCATGTCAGGCGCCTCCTTGGCGGTAAAGGTTGGCCCAAAGATAAGCCGAACCCGCCCCGAGGCAAGGGCGCTATGTCATGGCTGCCGCCATCCGCTTCAGCCGTTCCGCGGTGCGCTCGTCCGCCGGGAAGAACGTCTCCAGCGCCAGCTCCGACAGCGTGATGTCGACAGGCGTGCCGAACACCATGGTGGTGGAGAAGAAGCTCAAGATCTCGCCCTCGTGGCGCAGCTTGAAAGGGATGGCGACATTATCGCTCGACAGCGGCCCCGCGCGCGCCGGGATCGGGTAGCTCTTGAGATCGCCATAGAGCTTGATCAATTCGGGATCGGCCGTCGCCTCGCATTGCCGGTGCAGCCGCTCCAGCAGGTGCCCGCACCATTCCGCGAGGTTGACCGTGCGCGATGCCAGCGCCTCGGGGTGAAAGGCGAGCCGCAGCACGTTGAAGGGCTGGCCGAGCAGATGCGGCGGAATGCCATCGAGCAGCGGCGCCACCATGCGGTTGGCCGACACCAGGTTCCAATGCCTGTCCACCGCGAGCGCCGGATTGGGTTCATGCGCCCTGAGCACGAGGTCGATCGCCTGGCGGGCTGATTTCAAGGCGGGATCCTCCAGCGGGCGCTGCTGGAATGCCGGCGCATAGCCGGCAGCGACCAGCAGCACGTTGCGTTCGCGCAAGGGCACATCCAGCCGCTCGGCGAGCCGCAGCACCATGTCGCGCGAGGGCGCGGCACGGCCGGTCTCGACGAAGCTCAGGTGACGCGCCGAGATTTCGGCCTCGCCCGCAAGATCGAGCTGGCTCATGCGGCGGCGCTGCCGCCATTCGCGCAGATGGTCGCCGATATGGACCGGCTGGCTGCGTTCGGACCGTGCCGTGGATGCATGTGCGTTCATGAGCAGAAACGTAGCACGCAGATTTCGGCCCTTCCATTACCAGCGAGGTAATCGAA
This sequence comes from Bradyrhizobium centrosematis, assembly GCF_045571495.1. Classification (NCBI taxonomy): domain Bacteria; kingdom Pseudomonadati; phylum Pseudomonadota; class Alphaproteobacteria; order Hyphomicrobiales; family Nitrobacteraceae; genus Bradyrhizobium; species Bradyrhizobium centrosematis. The sequence continues at coordinate 2,835,997 of NZ_CP120703.1, read as the reverse complement.
TTGGCCCGCGGGCCGGCGCATCTTTGGCTGCAACGGGAGATGATCATGATCGCGCTGCTGCTCTACCGGACCGTCGCCGACCACCTTGTTCCCTGGGCCATGGCCTTCGCAACGCGGATGCTGGCACGCAGCCTCAACATGCCGGAGCCGCTGGTGCATTCGACCGGCGATTACGTGGTCGCACAGGTCATCGCCTTCGAGCACGGCGTCGGCAGAAGCCTCTGTCCGTTCCGCCTCGCCCGCCTGCTCCGCGCCTGGTGGCGCGGACGGCACTGAGTTTCACCCCGAGCCCACCCCAACCATGGAGACCCCCGATGATCGATGCTTCCACCTTCCTGCGCCGCGCGCTGCTCGCTGATGCCCTTTTCAGCGGCGTCGCCGCGCTCGGCTTCAGCTTCGGCGCCGGACCGTTCGCGACGCTGTTCAACCTGCCCGAAGCGCTATTGCGCGAGACCGGGCTGTTCCTGATCGCCTATACCGCCCTGGTCGGCTGGCTCGCTTCGCGCGCCACGGTGGCGAAACCGTTGGTCCTGCTGGTCGTGATCGGCAATGCGGCCTGGACCGTCGGCAGCATCGCGCTGCTGCTCTCCGGCGCGGTGTCGCCGAATATCGCCGGCGAGCTGATGGTCGTCGCGCAGGCGATCGCCACCGGCGTGTTTGCCGAGCTGCAATATGTGGGATTGCGGAGGAGTGGGCGCGTGGCGGCGGCGTGAAGGCCAGTTCGACGGTCATTCCGGGCTGGTGCATGAGCACCAAACCCGGAATCTCGAGATTCCGGGTTCGATGCTGCGCATTGCCCCGGAATGACTGCTTCTTGCCGGAGCGACTGCTTTTTGGATCGTTGCTACGCCCGCGCGCGACCGTTCGCCTTGCCAACGGCGTGGCCGTTGAGCTTCTTCTTTTTGGTGGACTTGTTGGCCGGGCTCGTGCCCCCCGCCTTCTTGGCCTTGCGGGCCTTCGCCTTGGCGGCTTCCGCCCGCGCCTCGGCACGCAGCTTCTTGCGCTTCTTCTCGCAGGAGTCGCATTTGCAGCCGATCGGCTTCAGATAGGCTTTGAAATAGTCGGTGCCGTAATCGTAGTTGATCTCGTCGCCCGGCTCGATGTCCTTGATGGCCCGAATGAAGACCTTGCGCTCGCGCGGACGGACGTCGGACTCGGCGTTGGGCCGGCAGGAATGGTTGATGTAGCGGGCGAGGTTCTTGCGGACCGAACCGTCGATGGTCCAGCGGCCGTTGAGCTCGAACAGATATTTGTTCTCGATCTCGTCCTGCTCGGGAATCCGTGAATCCAGGATCGGTCCGAAATAGCGGATGATCCGGGTGCCCTTTTTGATCGGCTTGGTGGCGAAGAGGCCGAGCCCGGTCTTGGAGCGGCCGACGCGATAGGGTTTGTTTGAGGTGGCTGGCATGATCGAGAAAATGAGGACGCAAACGAGGCTGGAGGAGCCCAAGCGAAGCCGCTCTTCTAGAACGATTCCGCGCCGCTGTCAGGTCTATCCCGCCCCAGTTTGAACCTTGCCCACAATGAAGACGTCTGATGGAAGGAAGTTCCAATACCATCAAAGCCTCATGATGAGCCGCATCACCAGCATAGGCCTCGCCGTCCTGATGATTTGCATCGGCCTGAACAGCGCCGCCGCTCAATCCATGGGCAGCACCTACACCTCGACGGCGGCAAAGGACTGCCGCCAGATCGGCAAGCCCAGCGAGCTCGACGGCAGCACCACGCGGGTATGCAAGGGCAAGGACGGGCTCGTGGTGCTGATCGCAGAGGACGATCTTCGCGAAATCGTCTCGGTCGGCCGCAATCGCAGGGCTGCCGCCGAGGAACCGGCGGCCAAGGTCTGGTTCGCCCCATTCAATTCATCGGAGACCACGATCGAATGGCGCGCGGCCGGCACGAAGCCGTTTGCGATCATCCAGCGCTGGCACATCGCCGACGACAGCGATCCCGACAAGCAGGGACGGCCGAACACCAAGGCCATGCTGGTCGTGACCCGGCTACCACCCGGCCCGGTTTGCCACGTCGCCTATGTCGATGCGATCGCCAATCCCACCGCCAATGAGCTTGCGCGCAAGGCCGCGGACGATTTCGCCCGCAGCTTCGCGTGCGACAAGGACGAGGTGAAGATCATTGGCACGCGCGGACGCGCCGTCGAGCTGGCGACAATGCGGTAGCGCGTTTTCGGGCTCAACGGCTGCTAAACGGGAGGCTTCGTGCTGGCGGGCGCGGTCAGCATGGCCTCGAGCAGCCGTTCGGCTGTCATCCCCTCGGGCAACCGCTCCAGAATATCCTTGAGACGTCCGTCGAGCAGCAGCATGGTGAAGCCGTGCACCATCGACCAGGCGCGCGCGATCGCGGCGCCCTGGTTCAGCGTCAGCGCATCGCCGCTGATCTGCTCCTGCCGCATCATGCCGACCGCATTGGCAAGTCCCGCGAACGAGGCCTCAGCCGCCTCGTGCAGCGACGGCCGTGAATAATCCAGCCGCTCGGTGCGGAACATGATGCCATACATGCCGGGATGCGCCTGCGCATAGGCGACATAGGCCTTCGGCCGCGCCAGCGCGCGCTCGAGCGGAGTCGTGGCGGCGTCGGAAGACGAGGCCATCGCGGCGTTGAACTGGCGGAAGCCCACGGCCGCGAGCTCGCTGAGGAGGCCGGTGAGATCGCCGAAATGATGGGTGGGGGCGGCATGCGAGACGCCGGCCTCGCGCGCCACCGCACGCAACGTCAGCCCGGCGAGGCCGTCGCGCTCCAGCACGCGCTCGGCGGCCTGGAGCAGCGCCTCGCGCAAGGCGCCGTGATGGTACGGCGTCTCGGTCTTCGCGCTCGTCGCGCGGCGTGAACTGCGCGATGCCGCGGTCGAAATCGTTCGTCTGGGAGCACGCGAGCGTCGCGCCGTTTCGCTCTTGGTGTCGGTCTTGGCCATTTGCAAGCTATATGACGCAATATTGACAGTGTAAAGATTTCACTTGACGAAAGCCGCAATCGGGCCTATTCGATCTTTACGATGTAAAGATCGGGGAGGATTCGCCGTGCAGCATGACGCCATGGCCGAGCGCCGCAGCAATATCGCCCCGATCCCGTTCGAGGCGGATGCGCCCTTCCTGACGATCGTCGGCGAGTTGCCACGCGACCTAAACGGAACGCTCTATCGCAACGGTCCCAATCCGCAATTCGCTTCGCCCGGCGCCCATTGGTTCGTCGGCGACGGCATGCTGCACGCTTTCCATCTCGAGAACGGCCGCGCCAGCTACCGCAACCGATGGGTCCGCACGCCGAAATGGCTGGCCGAGCACGATGCCGGCCGCGCCTTGTTCGGCGGTTTCGGCCGCAAGCTGCCGGATGCTCCGGCTGATCTCACCGACGGCGGCGTCGCCAATACCAATATCATCTTCCATGCCGGCAAGCTGCTCGCGCTGGAAGAGGCGCATCTGCCGACCGAGATCGAGCCGGGCACGCTGGCGACGCGCGGCTATCACAACTATCACGGTCGCATCGCGGGCAGCTTCACCGCGCATCCGAAGATCGATCCCGCCACCGGCGAGCTCGTGTTCTTCGGCTACAACGCCGCAGGTCCGTTGACCCCTGCCCTCTCCTACGGATCGATCGACGCCTCCGGCAAGGCGACGCGCTTCGAACGGTTCGAGGCGCCCTATGCCAGCATGGTGCACGATTTCATCGTCACCGCGAACCATGTGCTGTTTCCGATCCTGCCCATCACCGGCAGCATGGAGCGCGCAATGAGCGGACGGCCGCCCTACGCCTGGGAGCCGGACAAGGGCGCCTATGTCGGCGTGATGAAGCGCAGCGGCAGCGCGGAGGACATCGTCTGGTTCCGCGGTGAAGCCTGCTACGTGTTCCACATCATGAATGCGTGGGAAGAGGACAGCCGCATCGTCGCCGACGTCATGCAGTTCGAGGAAGCGCCGCTGTTTCCGCACCCCGATGGACGACCGACCGATCCGGAGAAGTCGCGCGCCCGCCACTGCCGCTGGACGTTCGACCTCGCAGGCAATACCGACCGCTTTCAGCAGACTTACCTCGACGATCTCACCGGCGAATTTCCGCGCATCGACGATCGCCGCGCCGGGCTCAGAAACCGTCACGGCTGGTACGCCTGCGCCAATCCAAAGCTGCCGATGTTCGGTGCGCTCTCCGGCGTCGTCCATGTCGACGGCAACGGCAGGCGGCTCGGCCATTATTTGCTGCCCGCCGGCGACACCATCTCCGAGCCGGTGTTCGTCGAGCGATCGAAGGATGCGACTGAGGGCGATGGCTGGCTGCTCGCCGTGGTCTGGCGCGCGCGAGAGAACCGCAGCGACCTCGCGGTATTCAATGCCAGAGATGTCGAAGCCGGCCCCGTGGCGCTGGTGCAGCTCGGCCATCGCGTGCCGGATGGCTTTCACGGCAATTGGGTGGGTGCGCAGTAGCGGCTGTCACTCCAGGGCGCCTCCTTTGCGCTCGAAGACACAGCACGGATGGACCACCGAAGAGGCCCTCGCATGCAGATGCACTCACTGACCACAGACATCCTCGCCGTCCTCGCGCTGATCTGCGCCGTAGCTGCCGTTCAGATGATCCGGTTGCGGCGCAGCGGGGAAGTCATCTTCAACGGCGGCATCCTGCTCGCCCTCGGCCTCGCTATCGCCTGCGCGCTGCCGATCCTATCGCGCCTGCCCTGGGCGGAATTCGCCGAGGAGGCGTCCGATCAAGCCCTTGCAGCAATTCAACTTTTACATGTCGCTTACGTCATTTTGACACTGTAAAGATTTCGCTTGACCCGCCGCCGGTCCGGAGTTATTCATCTTTACAACGTAAAGATCGGCCTTACCGAGGCGGCCATGACGATTTTCCTGATCCTCGCGCCCTACGGCGTTTACACTGTGCTGATGCTGGTGACCTCGGCCACCTCAAGCGTGTTCGCGGCCTCCGCGATCTGCCTCGGCACCATCGCAATCGATGTCGCGCGTGGCCGCTCGGTGAAGACCCTCGCTGCAGGCTCGGCGGCCGTGTTCGCCGCAATCGGGCTCTACCTCGCCCTGCTCGATCCGCAGCTCGGCACGCTCGGCGTCAAGCTGTCGGTTGACATCGGCATCTTCGTGATCTCGCTCGGCTCAATGCTGGTCCGCCGTCCCTTCACGCTGCAATATGCGCTGGAAGCGGTGCCGGCCGAGACCGCGGCGATGCCAGGCTTTCTCCATGCCAATTACGTCATCACCGGCGCCTGGACCGTGGCCGCGCTGCTGATGGCGGCCGCCAATCTCGTGCTGCTCTACCTCCCCGGCCTGCCGCTCTGGTTCAGCCTTGCGGTCGCCTTCGCCGCCCGCAACAGCGCGATTTACTTCACAAAATGGTATCCCGAGTATCGCCAGATCAAGTACGGTACCCCGGCCGGCGCATTGCCCGACGCCCGCTGAACAGGATTGACGATGAAGGACGTATTCGCCCGCCTCGCCTCCGATCTCTTTTCCGCCATCCTCTTCCTGGTCATCTACCTCGTCACCGACAACGTCATCCTGGCGACATCGGTGGCGGTTGCCGGCGCGATCGCGCAGGTGATCTACGCCCGCGTCAAGGGCCAGAAACTCAACTACATGACCTATGCGAGCCTCGCGCTCGTCGTCGGCCTGGGCGCGATCACCCTGCTGACCAATGATCCTCGCTTCATGATGGCCAAGCCTTCGATCGCGCATTTTGCGATCGGCCTCATCATGCTCAAGCGCGGCTGGATGCTGCGCTACATGCCGCCGATCGTCGTCGAGACCGTTCCGGAATATGTGACGGTCGCGGGCTATGCCTGGGCGGTGCTGATGTTCGTGATCGGCGCCGGCATGATCGCGGTCGCCTCAACCGGCGATCTGAAGCTGTGGGCGTTCTATCTCACGGTGGTCGCCGGCGGCGCCAAGATCCTAGCCTTTGCCGTGCAGTACGTCGTTCTGAGGCTCATCGTCACCAGCCGCCGGCGCGCCGCCGCTCGCGCCTGATTGGCTGATCGCAGGGTTAGGCAGGAGCTACGAGTTGGGCTATAGCCTCGCTCAGGACGGCCGCGGATCGTCGCGGTCCGCCGGGATTTGTTGGGGAGACGGGAATGGCCGTAGACGGCAACTGGAATCTGACCATGACGACGCCGATGGGCGAGCGCCAGGCGACGCTGAGCCTGAAGGCCGCGGGCGGCACGCTGACGGGCACGCAGGGTGCGGAAGGTAATACCGCCGAGATTTTCGACGGCACCGTCTCCGGCGACAACGTCTCCTGGAAGGTCTCGATCGACAAGCCGATGCCACTCACGCTCGAATTCAACGGCACCGTCTCCGGCGACAGCATCAGTGGCGAGATGGGCATCGGCCCGATGGGCAGCTTCCCGTTCACAGGCGCCCGCGCGTAAGGCTGCGCGGCCACCATGCGCGTGCTCCGTCTCGTCGCGGCAACGCTATTGTCTGTCGCGACACAAGCCGCGGGCGCGGACGACAGCGAGCCGGCGTGGCGCGCAAGCGCGCTCGCCATGGTGCCGGCCGGCTATGTCGCCGGCCTCGCCTACCGGACCGAAGGCTCGACCGGCTACCTCGCCGTTTATCCCGCAACATCGAACGATCCGAAGACTCCGGCCAGCGTGTTTGCTGCGCGTCAGGTCCTCGTCGTCACGCTGACGCCGGACGCAACGCGCGCGGTGTCGGCCGAGATCAAGCCGCGAGCTGCGCCGGATCCCGACGACGACGACACCGATTTCGCCAAGCTGCACGCCGAACTGGCCGCAAAGCGCGTAAGCCTGCCCGAGGGCACCGAGCCCTGCGATCTGGGCGCCTGGTCGATCGACAAGGATCCTGATGGCCTCAACGTGCGCGCCGAACCCTCGGTGAAAGCGCGCGTGCTCGGCATGCTGCCGCCGCCCTATCGCCTCAAGCTCGGCGGCGCCGAGAACACGCCCGAGGGTGGCTGGCTCACCGAATTCCGCATCATCGGCTTCAGGGACGGCTGGTTCCTGATCGAAGGCGCGAAGCCGCCGGGCAAGGACTACGAGGACGAGAAGCGATATCCGCGCAGCGCGCCAAAGCCCTATGCGGGACGCGGCTGGGTCGCCTCGAACAAGGTCGGCGCAAATTACGCCAACGGCGCCACGCGGGCGGGCGGACTGTTTCAGGCGCCCTTCACCGATGCCAAATGGATGCCGGCCCAACGCGAGCTCGGCGGCCCGATCGACGGCGACGGCGGACCGAAGCGGCTTCTTGCCTGCAGCGGGTATTGGGGGCTCGTCGAGAGCCACGACGGCGTCCGCGGCTGGTGGCGCGCGCTGTGCTCCAACCAGGTCACGACTTGCAGCTAAGTATTCTCCGTCGCCACGGGAAGCGGCAGAGCAATAGCGCTTTGTGAGTCCCGAGCGCGCGCCTCGTCCTTCGAGCCGACCGCTTCGCGGTCCCTCAGGATGAGGCTAAGCAGCATCGGCGCTCGTTGAAACGCCAGCCGCGTGATCGGTCCTCATCCTGAGGGCCCGCCAGCGGCGGGCGTCTCGAAGGATGGCCTCAGGCGAAATCGCTCGCCTCTGCGACGGCTTTACCGCAAGTGAAGGCGATGTGAAGGGCTAGCCCAAATTCAGCTCCTTGAAGAAGTCGTTGCCCTTGTCGTCGATGATGATGAAGGCGGGGAAGTCGACGACTTCGATGCGCCAGATCGCTTCCATGCCGAGCTCGGGATATTCGAGCACCTCGACCTTCTTGATGCAGTGTTCGGCGAGGTTCGCCGCCGCACCGCCAATCGAGCCGAGATAGAAGCCGCCATATTTCTTGCAGGCCTCGCGCACGGCCGGCGCGCGGTTGCCCTTGGCAACCATCACCATCGAACCGCCGGCGGCCTGGAACTGGTCGACGAAGGAATCCATCCGGCCTGCGGTGGTCGGACCGAACGCGCCGGAGGCGTAGCCTTCGGGCGTCTTGGCGGGGCCGGCATAATAGACCGGATGGTTCTTGAAATAGTCCGGCAGCGGCTCGCCCTTCTCCAGCCGCTCACGCAGCTTGGCATGGGCGCTATCGCGCGCGACGATCATGGTGCCGGTCATCGAGACCCGGGTCTTGATCGGGTACTTCGAGAACGTCGCCAGAATGTCCTTCATCGGCTGGTTGAGGTCGATCTTGACGACCTCGCCACCGAGCGATTGCTCGACCTGCGGCAGGTACTGCGCCGGGTTGTGCTCGAGCTCCTCGAGATAGACGCCGTTTTTGGTGATCTTGCCGAGTACCTGGCGGTCGGCCGAGCAGGACACGCCAAGTCCGATCGGGAGCGAGGCGCCATGACGCGGCATGCGGATGACGCGCACGTCATGGCAGAAATACTTGCCGCCGAACTGCGCGCCGACACCGAGCGACTGCGTCATCTTGTGGATTTCCTTCTCCATCTCGACGTCGCGGAAGGCGTTGCCGTCGGGCGAGCCGTGGGTCGGCAGCGCATCGAGATAGCGCGCCGAAGCGAGCTTCACCGTCTTCATGCAGAGCTCGGCCGAGGTGCCGCCGATGACGATGGCGAGATGATAAGGCGGGCACGCCGCGGTGCCGAGCGTGAGGATCTTTTCCTTCAGGAACGCGAGCAGCCGGTCCTTGGTCAGCACCGACGGCGTCGCCTGGAACAGGAAGCTCTTGTTGGCGGAGCCGCCGCCCTTGGCCATGAACATGAACTTGTAGGCGTCATCACCTTCGGCGTAGATCTCGCACTGCGCCGGCATGTTGTTGGCGGTGTTCTTCTCCTCGTACATCGAGAGCGGCGCGACCTGCGAGTAGCGCAAATTGCGGCGCAGGTAAGCATCGCGCGCGCCTTCCGATAGCGCCGCCTCGTCGTCGCCGTCGGTGATGACGTTGCAGCCCTTCTTGCCCATGATGATCGCGGTGCCGGTGTCCTGGCACATCGGCAGCACGCCGCCGGCCGCGATGTTGGCGTTCTTGAGGAAGTCCAGCGCGACGAACTTGTCGTTCGGGCTGGCCTCACTGTCCTCCAGGATCGAGCGGAGCTGCTTCAGGTGCCCCGGGCGCAGGTAATGGTTGATGTCGCCAAAGGCGGCCTCCGACAGCGCCCGCAGCGCCTCGCGCGACACCACCAGCATGTCCTTGCCGAGCACCTTCTCGACCCGGACGCCCTCGGACGAAATCTTCTTGTAGGGCGTCTCGTCCTTGCCCAGCGGGAACAGCGGGGTGTGCTTGTAGGGCGGAACGGGCTTGGACTGGTCGGGGAAAGCGGTCGGAGCGTTCATGGGGCAAATCTCGGGGTTTTTGGGCCCTGGCGGGCCTCTCAGCATAGAAGCGTTCTAAGCCCATTTTGACCGGAAAGGAAAGGGAACGGCGCGCATGGAAGGGGCCGGCGCGGGCACGGGGCAGGCACGGACGCAGCACGTGGAAAGCCCGACCCCGCCCTTGCGCTTCGCCTCCGCCGACGCTTGAATGCGCGCCCTAAGGGGCTTTTCATCATGACATTCAAACTGAACGTCCGCGGCGCGATCCTGGTCGCCGCCGCCCTCACCGGCCTTGTCGCTCTCGCTTCGCCTGCCCGCGCCGATCGTTGTGACGACAGCGCCAAGGAGCTGGCGAACCAGATCGACCGCCTCAAGGTGAACTTTCGCGCCGGCAATATTGTCTACCTGACTCACCCGGCCGCGAAGGAGCTGTCGGTCGGCTGCCGCGGCGACAAATATTCCATCGAGCTCTACGCCAAGGGTGATCGCAAGCCGAAGCCCGAATTCTATACGCTGGTCGGATCGATGGCGGCGATCGTCTTCACCGTGACCAAGGACGACACCACGACGGGCGCGACACGCTGCCTGAAGCGGATGGGCCTGCTCCGCGGCGACAAGATCACCATGCGCTACCGCCGCCTCAACATGGAATGCACCCGCACCAAGACGGAGGCGTCCATCGCGATCACGCGCGGCAAGGACGAATAGAGCACGCATTGCTCTTGCTGCCTTCGCGGTGCAGCTGGGCCGCGACGCCGCCGGCCACGGACTCCGTCATTGCAAGCTACGCTCGCAATGACGAGGAGAGATCTGTGTGCGCTCTCATGCAGCTGGATGAAACCGTGTCCCGCATCGATTCGCTCGCATTTTAACGATCGCCTTGAAGGAATTTTCGCTCCTCACAGCGCAGGCTCAATTGTTTCCATGTGTGAGGATTTGCGGATGAAGGCTTCTACCGTAGCACCGCCGCCGATCGCGATCGTGGTTCCGAGCTACGACACGACCAAGCAGCAGGACGATCAGACCAAGGTCAAGGACGAGGATCCCACCTTCAAGCCGCAGCCGCCGGCGCCGCTGCCGCCGGGTCAGGGCACGCGGATCGATCAGCTCGCCTGATCGGTCCCTCCAAGGGCCGATCGCCAATCCGGTCGATCAGCCTCATTTCGCGTCCGGCCGCATCTTTGCCGGATAGCGCGATCATACATGCGCGGCCGCTCGGGACCTGCGCATGATCGCAAGACCGCAATTGCCGAACCTGATCCTGGTTGCCGCGCCATCGGCGCGCGGCCGGTTCCATTCGCGCGGATGCCGCACGGGCTCTCCGCATGCCCCGCCTTGAACCCAGCCCCGCCTCGGCCATCTCCCCTCCACGTATCGTCAGCTGGTAGCCCCCGCCTCCGGTTTGGAAGGCGTCGTCAAGTGTGATCCGGCTCATGAAATTTCCGCATCCGGCGTGCTCATCTGCGAGGCCGAACGAGCCCATCCAAGCGTCTTGTGGGCGAGCGTCTGTGGGACAAGCCAATGGAAATGAATGAAAAGCTGCTGTCGCTGGTGGCGGACATCTACGATGCAGCGCTCGACGATTCGCGATGGCCGGCCACGCTCGGCAGCATCGTCGACCTCGCCGGTGGCCAGAGCGGCGGCCTCGTCCGGATCGGAGCGGCCGGCGAGCCCGTGATCTCGCATGCCGTCGGCGTCGACCCCGCCTATATTCAGTCCTACGTCGAAACCTACGAGCCATTCGACCCCTCGCGCGGCGTGCTCCACGCGCCGGTCGGCCGGATCCAGACGATCGGGGACTGGATCGACGCCGAGGAATTCCGGACGACCGTGTTCTACAACGAATGGACGCGGCCGCAGGGGCTCGAGGATGCCGCCAATGTTCTGCTCGACAAATCCTCCGAGGGAATATCCCGCCTCTCCATCATGAAAGGCGGCGGTCCCGTCGACCGCAGGATGTACGGGGTGATCTCCCACCTCACGCCGCACGTGCAACGGGCCATGCTGGTGAGACAGAAGCTGCTGCAGCAGGAGGCGTTGGAGACGAATTCGGTCCGCACACTCGACGCGCTGCGAACCGCCGTGCTGCTGCTCGATGCCGAAGCTCATATCACGCACCTCAATGCGAGCGCGCGCGACATCCTGGAAGAGGCCGAAATCCTTCGTTCGGTCCATGGCCGGCTGGTGGCGTCCGACCCGAATGCCGATCGTCTGCTGCGCCAGGCGCTGGCGGACACGGTTCTCGGCGACCGGGCGATGACGAACGCAAGCATCTCGCTGCATCTGACGGCGCGCGACGGCTCGAATTATGTCGCGCATCTGCTGCCGCTGACCGCCGGGCGCCGGAAAAGATTCGGGGCCAGCTACGATGCCTGCGCCGGGCTGTTCGTCAGTAAGGCAGCGCTCGATACGAGCGTCGCGCCCGACGTCATCCGCAAGCTGTTCAAGCTGACGCCGACCGAGCTGCGCGTGTTCCTGTCGATAGTCCAGATCGGCGGGGTTCCTGACGTCGCGAGAAGCATGGGCGTCGCCGAGACGACGATCAAGACTCATCTCGCCCGGATCTTCGCCAAGACCGGGACCAAGCGGCAGGCGGATCTGGTTCGGCTGCTGGCGGCCTTCACACCGCCGATCAAGGTCTGACTCCAGCTCCCGTCGCGCCGTGGCCGCATGTTTGCCGGAAAGAAACGGCATCAATGTGCCGGCGCAGGATAGAGCAAGATCGACCATGATCGCCAGACTGTTGCTGCAGAACACGATCACGACCGTCGCGATGGGCGCGCTGCTGTTCGCCTCCGCCGGGACCTTGCGCTGGCCTTCGGCCTGGGTCTTCCTCGCGACGTGCATCCTGCTCGGCCCGCTCTGCGGCTGGTGGCTCTACCGGGCCGATCCGGCGCTGCTCGCCGAGCGCTTGCGGCCACTCCTGCAGAAGGATCAGCCCGCCGCCGACAAAGTGTTCATGAGCGCACTCATCCTTGCGATGCTGGCCTGGCTGGTGCTGATCGGCGTCGACCGGCGATTTGAATCGTCCGACATGCCGCTCGCATTGCAGGCGGCCGGCTTCGCGCTATTCCTGCTCTCGACGCTGATCACGCTCTGGGTCTTCCGCGAGAACTCGTTCGCTGCTCCCGTGGTGAAGTTGCAAGCCGAGCGCGCGCAGCGCGTGATCTCGAGCGGCCCCTACGCCCATGTACGCCATCCCATGTATAGCGGCATGGTGCTGTTCTTCAGCGGCGTATCGCTTTTGCTCGGCTCGTGGTGGGGCGTTGCGATGGTCCCGATCCTGGTCCTGCTGTTCGCGATCCGCATCGGAATCGAGGAACGCACCTTGCGCGACGGCCTGCCCGGCTATGCCGACTACGTATCACGGGTGCGATATCGCCTGGTGCCGGGTGTCTGGTGAGGGCCGATCAGGCTAAACATCCAGCTCGCGATAGCGGCGGAAGATGCCCTGCTCGTTGAAGGGAATGCGGCGCGGGCTTTCGAGATAGGCCTTGATGCTCGGCCGCGACGCGACGCGATCGTGCAAGGCCACCAGTCCCGGAATGTCCGTCTCGAACGCCTTCATGCGCTTGGGGAAGGCATAGCGCAGCCCGGCAACGATCTGGAACAAGGAGAGATCGACATAGGTCAGCCTTCGGCCGGTGACATAGGCGCCGCCATTGCCGGTGAGAAGCTGCTCGAAATAGCCGAGATATTTCGGCACCCGCTGGTCCCAGAAATCGGCCGTGCGTTTCTTCGCCGGCGGCTTCTGATCTTCGTAATAGAGCGAAGGCCCGAGCGGATGATGGGTGTCGTGGATCTCAACCACGAAATCGGTGATGGTGAGCTGCAGCTGGTGCACCCAGAGCCGGCCGGCTTCCGTCTTCGGCGCAAGCCCGTGGCGGCCGCCGAGATAGAGCAGGATATTGGCGGTCTGGCCGATGACGAGCTTGCCCGCTTTCAGGAACGGCGGTGCAAAGGGCGGCGTACCCTGTTGCGCCCCCATCATCTTCATCATCGCAGCCGTGCCGCGCGTTCCGCGCGCGACATCGACGTAAGCCGCGCCCGCCTCCTCCAGCGCCAGCCGCACATATTCGCCGCGGCCCTGGATCTCGGGCCAGTAGTAGAGCTCGTATTTCATGGGAGAGGTCCGTGAGCGTGAATGCGTCAGGACCAATGTAGCATATGGCTCCGAGTTCCGGCAGGATGAGACGCAATGGCCGCGCCAAATACTCGGTCAGCGCAGCGAAGCAATCCAGAAATTCCTCCTGGAGGCATTCTGGATTGCTTCGTCGCAAGGGCTCCTCGCAATGACGGGAGAGAGCTTCGTGGCCTTACTCAATTCGACGCGAAGCAGTACAGCCCATCGTCGGCTGTGTTCTTCAGATCGGCCTGATAAGGGCACCCAAAGAAAAGGCGCCGTGCCGAAGCACGACGCCTTTCCCAGCTCAATCGCTTGGCGATCAGTTGGTCTGCTGGATCGCCGACAATTCCCAGCCGGTGCCAGGCCGCCGGGCGAACGTCCACACCTCAGTGGCTTCGCCAGGCTGCTCGCTGCCGGCGACGACGGCGCCGCTGTTGCGGTCCAGCGTCTTGTCGGTCAGCGCGAAGCGCAGCGCCACCGTGGCGTAGTCGGTCTCGCCTTCGCGCCAGGCTTCGGCGAGATCGCCCTGCAGCAGCTTGACGTTAGTCACCTTGTTGACGACGCCGCGCGCGCGGTTCTGGGCAAGGTCCTGCTCGAAGTAGGAGACCATCTCCGGCGTTGCGAGCGTGTGGAGCTTGGCCACGTCCTCGTTCGACCAGGCCGTCTGGATCTCGCCGAGCAGGCGCTCGAACGCTTCATAGTCATCAGGCTTGATCTCCAGCGGTGCATTGTTGGCGTTGGCGCCGAAGCCGAAGCCACCAAGACCGCTGCGCTGGTTCACCTGGGGTCCGGAACCTGCGCCTGCGTCGGCATTGGCATAGGCTGCCTGCGGCGTGTGACGGCGCTGCCACCAGGACATCGCCAGCCGCACCACCAGGACCACGAGCGCGATCTGGATGATCAGGCCCAGGATCGAGGACAGACCGCCGAGGCCGCCGAACAGGCCGCCACCGAACAGCATGCCGAGCAGGCCGGCGCCGAGGAAGCCGGCCGCGAGGCCGCCCATGAAGCCGCCGGCGCGGCCGAACAGGCCGCCGCGGGCGGGCGCGGAGGCAGCCGAGTTCATGCCTGCACCGGGCTGGGTGTAGGTACGGTTGAACTGCGAGGCCGAGCCCGGCGCCGTCGAGGTCGACGGCGGGGCCGAATAGGTGCGCGAGCCGCGCGAACCCGACGACATGCCGCCACCGACGCGCGCGTCGGCCGACGAGATCGCCAGCGCCGTCGGTAGCGCGAGCGCCAGCACGACGGCAAGCGTCTTGAAGAGAGTGCGGGAGCGTAACGAGAAATTCATGTGCGTTTCCCAAATCCCCGGCATGGGGACGTGCGCTTAAGATGGGCAGACTTCCCGAAAAGTGAAGCCGTTTTCGGAACTTGCGGCTGCGGCCCTCAGTCGCGGGGATGTGGCAAAAGCCCATATTCGGCGGGGATTTGGGCCGGTGCGGGGGAACCGTGGTTGCCGGTTACCGGTCCACCAACGAGGTGGCTTCCGGTTTTTCTCGTCGCATCGGAAGCGCAGCTCTCACCCCGGCTTCGTCATGGTCTCCTTCACCGCCGCCACCAGCTGACTAAGCGTGAACGGCTTTGGCAGGAAGTCGAACTGCTGGCCTTCGGGCAGGCTCTTCTCGAAGGCGTCCTCAGCATAGCCGGAGACGAAGATGAACTTGATGTCGGGGTTCTTCTCCCGCATCGCCTTGAGCAGCGTCGGCCCGTCCATCTCGGGCATGACGACGTCGGAGACGACGAGATCGATCGCACCGCCCTGCTCGTCCAGCACCTCCATGGCCTCGACGCCGTTCTCGGCCTCGACCACGGTGTAGCCGCGCGAGCGCAGACCGCGGGCGTTCAGCGCGCGCAGGCCCTCTTCGTCCTCGACCAGAAGAATCGTGCCCTGCCCGGTGAGATCCGTGCGCGGCTTGGTCTCGACGGCCGCAGGTGCGGCGTCCTTCGCGGCGCCATTGGTCGCGCCGGCCACGGCCGGCTGCTCGACCTGCACCTCCGGCTCGGCGTGATGGCGCGGCAGGAAGATGTGGAACGAGGTGCCCTGCCCCGGCTCGGAATCGACGTAGATGAAACCGCCGGTCTGCTTGACGATGCCGTAGACGGTGGAGAGACCAAGGCCCGTGCCCTTGCCGACCTCCTTGGTCGAGAAGAACGGCTCGAAAATCTTGTCGCGGATGTCGGCGGGAATGCCGGTGCCGGTGTCGGCGACCTCGATCCGGACATAGTCCGCGGCCGGCATGCCCTTGTAGGCGAGCTTGCCTGCCTCTTCAGTGGTGACGTTGGCGGTGCGGATGATCAGCTTGCCGCCGTCGGGCATGGCGTCGCGCGCGTTCACCGCCAAGTTGACGATCACCTGCTCGAACTGGGAAACGTCGACCTTCACCGGCCAGAGATCGCGGCCGTGGACGAGGTCGAGCTTGACCTTCTCGCCGATTAGGCGGCGCAGCAGCATGGTGAGATCGCTCAAGGCATCTCCGAGATCGAGCACCTGCGGCCGCAGCGTCTGCCGCCGCGAGAACGCCAGCAGCTGCCGCACCAGGGTCGCGGCCCGCGTCGCGTTCTGCTTGATCTGCATGATGTCCTGGAACGACGGGTCGGTCGGCTTGTGCGCGTTCAGCAGGAAGTCGTTCGCCATCATGATGGCGGAGAGCACGTTGTTGAAGTCGTGAGCGATGCCGCCGGCGAGCTGGCCGACCGTCTCCATCTTCTGCGACTGGTTGATCTGGTTCTCCAGCGCGCGCCGCTCGGTGGTCTCGAGCATGTGCACGATGGCGGCTTCCGCCTCGTTCTCGGCCGCATCCACCGGCGTGACGAAGAACTGGCCCCAGCGTTCCTTGGCCCCTTCCAGCGCCACCTCGACGGGGGCGATGTCGGCCTGGCCTTCGGCAGCCTGGTTGATGGCCGCGATCAAGAGGTGCCGGTCGCGCGAATTGACCGCGCGGAAGATCGACTTGGAGGCGCTGTCGAGCCCGAGCGCCTGGCCGAGCTTGGCGTAGCGCGCATTGGCACGCACGACGTTGCCGGCGCGGTCGACGGTCGCGATCGCCATCGGCGTATGGTCGAAGAAGCGCATGAAGCGCACTTCGGCGGCGCGGTCGGGATCGCTGCGCTCATCGCGGGCGCGGCTGATGACGAGCGTGCGTGACGGCCCCGGCGCACCATCGGCACCGAAGGCGAGCTTGTGATAAAGCCGCACCGGCATGGTCTTGCCGGTGCGCATGCGCAGGTCGATGTCGAAGACCTCCGTCTTCACTTCGCCCGGCACCGCCACGATCGAAGTCAAGAGCGAAGCGCCGTCGCCGGAGACGATGTCGGTCAGCCTCAGGCCGCCCGAGCCGATCTCGGCGAGGTCGTAGTCGAGCCAGTTCGCCAGCGTCGCGTTGACATAAGCGAGCTCGCCGGCCGGGTTGACCGAGAAGAAGCCGCACGGCGCGTGATCGAGATATTCAATGGCGTGCTGGAGCTCCTGGAACACGTCCTCCTGGCGTTCGCGGTCGCGGGTGATGTCGGCGATCGACCACACCGCGTATTTCGCCTCGCGCTTGCCGGGGCCGAGCGGGCGCACCCGCATCCGCAGCCAGCGGCCCTGGCTTCCGTCGTGGCCGGAGATGCGCACTTCTTCCTGCTGGCGCTTGCCTTCGCGCGCGGCCTTCAGCAGCCGGAATACGGCCTCGGAGACGTCGGGATTGCCGATGAAGACGCGCTCCACCGGCCGCACGTCCTGCGGGCCGCTGGCGCCGGTCAGCGTCAGATAGGCGGCGTTGGAATAGACCACGTGGCCGCGGCTATCTGTGACTGCGAGCCCGTCGAACGCGTGATCGGAGATGCGGCCGATGATGGGATCATCGAGGTTGCGGTCGGCAAAGCGGATGATGCCGGCGGCGAAGGCGAACAGGTTGAACAGGCCGACCATCGCCAGCACGGCAAGGATGCCGAGGATATAGGGCTGGGCCTGCGCACGCCCGAGCGTCATCAGCCCGACGGCGACGGCGACGAGGCCGGCAGCCACCAGCAGCACCAGCGCAATGCTGCCCGAGCGCGGCGACGGCTCGTGCGCCGCAACGGGCTCGCGTGTGAGGTCGTGGTCGGTCTCGACGGTCATTCTCGAGCTGGCGCAGCCTGTCGGCAGAGAATCAACGCGCACCGGGGCGCGCGGGGTCCTCCCTGCCTGAATCGGACCCTGAGGTGCAAGGGCAGCGGGGGCGAAAGGTACGCTGATTCCCAGATTACGGCCATTTCCGGTACTTTTCGGGTGTTTTATCCCCGCCCTGCGCTGAATCCGCGCTTCAGCCGCATGACGTAGCCGATGACCTCGGCGACCGCATGGTAGTGCTCGGCCGGGATTTCCTGGTCGATGTCGACGGTGGCGTAGAGCGCACGGGCCAGCGGCACGTTCTCCACGATCGGGATGTCGTGCTCGCGGGCGATCTCCCGGATCTTGAAGGCGAGGTTGTCGACGCCCTTGGCGACGCAGATCGGCGCCGACATGCCCCGCTCGTAGGACAGCGCCACCGAATAGTGGGTCGGGTTGGTGATGATCACCGAGGCCTTGGGAACCGCCGCCATCATGCGCTTCTTGGCGCGCTGCTGCCGCAATTGCCGGATCTTGCCCTTGATGTGCGGATCGCCTTCGGACTGCTTGAATTCTTCCTTGATCTCCTGCAGCGACATCTTCTGCCGCTGGAACCAGCTGCGATACTGGAAGAAATAATCGGCGATGGCGATGATCGCGAGCGCTGCGACCACCGCGCCGAGCAGGTGAACGGTCATGCTGGTGCTGGCGCCGAGCATGGCGGCCGGATCGAGCCTCACCATCGCCTCCATGCGATGCCGCTCCGGCCACAGGATCATGGTCATGACCGCGCCGAGCACCACCAGCTTGCCGATGCCTTTGAGGAAATTAGCCGCCGCCTGCTTGCCGAAGATGCGCTTGAAGCCTGCCGCGGGCGAGATCTTGCTGAACTTGGGTGTCAGGGATTCGGCCGACCAGACCAGGCGGTGCTGCAGCATGTTGCCGGCAATCGCGGCCAGCATCAGCATCAAGAGAGGCACGCCGACCGCGGCAAGCACGGCGAATTCGATCTGCTGCATCAGCGCGAGCAGAGCCTTGCCGTCGGTCTTGATCATCCAGGAATTGGCGAGCAGATTGCGCATCGGCGTCAGCAGCCCGCCGCCCACCGAGCCCGAGAAGGTCGAGACCACCAGCGTGCCGCCCGCCATCATGAACCAGGTGTTGATCTCCTGGCTCTTGGCGACGTCGCCGCGTTCGAGCGCGTCGTCGAGACGCTTTTGTGTCGGGTCTTCTGTTTGACTTTCGGGATCGTTGTCTTCCGCCATCTATCCCTCACTTCAGCGGCATCATCTGGTGCATGACACCGATGAAGTAATCCAGATAGGTGCCCATCATCGCCGTGAGCACCACGGCGAGTACCAGGAAGCCCGCGAAGATCGAGAGCGGCACGCCAACGAAATAGACCTGCATCTGCGGCATCAGCCGCGCCAGAATGCCCAGCCCGATGTTGAAGACGAGGCCGAACACCAGGAACGGCCCGGAGAGCTGCAGGCCCAGGCGGAACGCGGCGGCGAAGGCGCGCGTCGCGAGCGAGGCGACATCGCCGCTCGACACCGTCTCGCCCGGCGAGAAGATCGTGTAGCTGTCGTTCAGCGCCGCGATCACCAGATGATGGCTGTCGGTGGCAAACAGCAGCGTCACCCCCAGCATGGTCAGGAAGTTGCCGACCAGCACGCCCTGCTGCCCCTGTGTCGGATCGACCGAGGTGACGAAACCGAGACCCATCTGCTGCGCGATCACCGATCCCGCGACCTGGAGCGCCGACAGCGTCACGCGCGCGGTCGCGCCCAGCACGATGCCGATCGCGATCTCATGCAGCATCAGGACCAGGAGCGGCGCGAGCGAGCCCATGTCGACCTGGTAGGCGTTGCGGTGCAGCGGCAGGATGATCAGCGTGAGCAGCAGCGCGATCGACAGCTTGATCCGCGTCGGAATGTTGGTCTCGCCGAGGCCAGGCAGCAGCATCACCATCGCACCGACCCGGGCGAAGGCGAGCATGAAGGACGCGGCGAGCGCCGGCAGCAGCGAAACGTCGATGCGCATAGCCGAATGCCTCGGCTCCAACATTCGCATGCCATCGCGGCAGGCACTTTTGCGAATGTTGGAGCCAAAGAGGCATTCGCAAATATCAATAGTCGTGCGGCTATTGGATTTGACATTCGCCAACGCGACTCGCGGAGCCCCAGGGCGAATGTCAAATCCACCGCACGACGCATTGTGCCTCAGCCACCGATGATTCGCGACGAGATCCGCAGCATGTGGGCGTGGAGCGAGTCGGCCATGAACGGCAACGCCAATAGCATCGTGGCGAAGATGGCGAGGATCTTCGGCACGTAGATCAGCGTCTGCTCCTGGATCTGCGTCAGCGCCTGGAACAGCGACACGATGACGCCGACCACGAGGCCGACCACCATCAGCGGCGACGACACGATCACGATGGTCCAGATCGCATCACGCGCGACGTCGAGGGTTTCGGGTCCGGTCATTTGGGAATTCTCACTGCAGGATATTTCCGTCATTCCGGGGCTCGCGAAGCGAGAACCCGGAATCTCGAGATTCCGGGTTCGGTGCTTCGTGCCGCCCCGGAATGACAGCTGTCATCAGATCGGCATCTTCATGATGTCTTCATAGGCCGCGATCACGCGGTCGCGGACCGAGACCAGCGTGGACACCGCGACGTCGGTGTCGGCGACCGCCGTCACCACGTCCATCACGTTGGCCTTGCCGGAGGCCATCGCGATCGTCTGCGCGTCCGACTTGCGACCGGATTCCATGACGCTGCCGACGGCGTCCTTCAGCAGCGAAGCAAAGGATTGCCCGCTTGCCTCGGTGCCTTTGCCGGCACCACTGTTCTCCAGCACCCGGGCGAGGTTGGCATAGGCGTTGGCGGCGATTGTCGGTGATGCCATGGCTCAATTATCCTGTTCAGCTCTTGAGAATGTCGAGCGTGCGCTGGATCATCCGGCGCGTCGCACTGATGATGTTGAGATTGGCCTCGTAGGACCGCTGCGCATCGCGCATGTCGGTCATCTCGACCACCGAGTTCACATTGGGATATTTGACGTTCCCTGCCGCGTCCGCGACCGGATTGTTCGGCTCGTATTTGACGCGGAAGTTCGACTGGTCGGGCTTGATCCGTCCGAGGGTGACGACCTGCGCGTCGAGCGTGCGATCGAGCGCGGAAGAGAAGGTCGGAACCTTGCGCCGGTAGGGATCGCCGCCGGGGGTCTGCGCGGTCGAATCCGCATTCGCGATGTTTTCCGAGATCACCCGCATGCGGCCGGCCTGCGCCCGCAGGCCGGAGGTCGCGATCGCCATCGAGCGGGCAAAGTCGCTGCTGTCATTGGCCATGATGCGCCTTCCCTAGCTGTTCTGTTCCGGGATCATGCTCTAGGCCTTGCCGATCGCGGTCTTGAGCAGGTGCAGGCTCTTCGAATAGAGCGAGGTCGCTGCCGCGTAGTCCATCTGATTGCTGGCCGCCTTCATCATCTCCTCTTCGAGATTGACGGCGTTGCCCGCAGGGCGGGTTTCGAAGCCCGCGTTCTTGTTTTGGTCGAATCCGGACGCCGCGCCTGACGGCGTCATGTGCGAGCCGCTGGTCCGGGTCAGCGCCAAGGGGCCCATCGAGCCGGTGACGGCCCCGCTCTTGTCGAGTTTCGGCTCGACCAGGTCGCGCGGCCGGAATTTGGGCGTGTCGGAGTTGGAGACGTTCTCGGACAGGACGCGCTGGCGTTCCTGGTGCCATTGCATCTTGGTCCGAAGCGCCGACAGCACCGGGAGGTCGTTGATGGACATCGTCGCGGCTCCTTCCGCCTCTTGCGGACCTCGAGGTCCGAAGCTAGGCAGAATTTGCCGCCTGTATGGTTAACAGCTGGTTAAGGAAGACCTCGGCGCCTGTCCCCGCGTGGGACAGGAAATTGCGCCCGGCGTGATTCTACGCCTCCAAAAGTGGCATTAACCCAACCATTTGGCGGCGAATGCACAGGCCAAGAAGTCGTTTTGGATCGAGCGATTCATAGGTTATTAGGGAGTTGGGGACGGCAAAACTTGCCGTAGGACGTTAAGAGATCGCAGTTTGGGGCATCGTAGGCCCGTGGTCGGCACATCTGACCATGGGCACGAGAAAAGCGCCATTTGTCGGGGACAAGAATGCAAGGCAGCCCTATCACGTTCATCGTCGCGTTCATCGTCGTTCTGGCGTTGATCGGCGTCGCTGCTTGGCTGGTTCGCCGATTCGCCAGCAGCCGGCTCGGCGCCAACACCCAGCGCGGCAGGATGCCCCGCCTTGCCGTGATCGACGCCGCCGCCGTCGACGGGAGGCGTCGCCTGGTGCTGGTCCGGCGTGACAATGTCGAGCACCTCCTGATGATCGGGGGCCCTACGGACATCGTCGTCGAGCCCAACATCGTTCGCGCCGCACATAGCCGCGATCAGCTGCCGCAGCGTCCGAGCGCTGCCGAGCCGCCGCGTCTTGCCCCCATGCCCGATACCGGCGGCTGGGCCGACGAGGCGCCGCGGCCCGAGCTGCTCGATCATCCCGAGCCGCAAATGCCCGAGCCGCCGCCGCGCCCCACACGCCCGTCCTTCGCCGACGAATTGCGGCGGCCGGCTCCCACGCTGGCCGAACGCCGCAGCGAGCCGCCGATGGGTGGCTTTCCGCCCGAGCCGATTCCCCCGCGTGCCGAGCGCGAACCGCGTCCCGAGCCGCTGCCGCCGCGCGCCGCGCGCAGCGAGCCACCGCTGATGCCGCGTCCGCCGCGCCAGAGCGAGCCGGTCAAGATGCCGCCGCCGGTGCGCGCCGAGCGTCCCGCAGCACCGCCGCCTCCTCCCGTGCCGCAGGCCCCGCCCGTCCCGCCGCCGGCGCCCGCGGCTGCGCCGTCGAGCGCGGAGCAGAACCTCGCCGAAATGGCCCAGCGTCTCGAAGCTGCGCTGCGCCGCCCCGCTGGCGAGACGGTCGCGCCTCCCGTCGCGCCGGAGCCGCCGGCCGCCGCCCCGCGGGCGGCACGCAGCGAGCCGGCGACGCCACCGGCTCCGCCGCCGAAGCCGGCCGCGGAAAAGACCAGCTTTGAAAATCTCGAAGACGAGATGGCCTCGCTGCTCGGCCGTCCGAAGCCGTCTTCGTGAGGCTGCCGTCCCTCCCGCGTAGAGTTCTCTTCCTTTCTGTCCTGTTCGGCGCGGCCTCGCTCGCAGGCTTTGCGCATGCGCAGGACATCAGCATCAATCTCGGCGGCGGCGCCGGGGGTGGCGGCGTCACCGAGCGCGCGATCCAGCTCATCGCGCTGCTCACCGTGCTCTCGATCGCGCCGTCGATCCTGATCATGATGACCTCGTTCACGCGCATCGTGGTCGTGCTGTCGCTGCTGCGCACCGCGATGGGCACCGCGACCGCACCGCCGAACTCGGTGATCATCGCGCTGGCGATGTTCCTCACCTTCTTCGTGATGGGGCCGGTCCTGCAGAAATCCTACGACGACGGCATCCGCCCGCTCGTCGCCAACCAGATCGGCGTCGAGGACGCGCTCGAGCGGGCCTCGGTCCCCCTGCGCGGTTTCATGCAGAAGAACGTGCGCGAGAAAGACCTCAGGCTGTTTCTGGATCTGTCGCGCGAGCCGCCGCCGGCCACCCCCGACGACCTCGCGCTGCGCATCCTCGTCCCCGCCTTCATGATCTCCGAGCTGAAGCGCGCCTTCGAGATCGGCTTCCTGTTGTTCCTGCCCTTCCTGATCATCGACCTCGTCGTCGCCTCGGTGCTGATGTCGATGGGCATGATGATGCTGCCACCGGCAACGATCTCGCTGCCGTTCAAGCTGATCTTCTTCGTGCTGGTCGACGGCTGGTCGCTGGTGGCGGGGAGCTTGGTGCAGAGCTACGGGGGGTAAGGCGCTTCAGGCAAGGACGCCAGCGAATCCCCTCCGCCACAACACGAGCCTTCCGCTCTCTCCTCGTCATTGCGAGGAGCCCTTGCGACGAAGCAATCCAGACCGCCCCGCGGAAAAACTTTACCCGGCAGCCGTTCCCTATCGCGTCATCTTGATCTGCCGCACGACCGGGATCGTCGGCAGCGAGCCGGTGTGCTCGGCTTCGTCCTTGGCCTGCGGCGTGCCCGGCGCGCGGGCGGTGGCGTCGGGGAAGCGCTGCTTCATCTCGCGCAGGAAGCCGTCGAGCGTATCGACGCTGGCAGCGAGCTTGGCGATCTCGGCGAATTCGGCGCTGGAGGCCGCGGCCGGCTTGCTGGCGATGTCGAAGGCAAGACGGTCGGCGCTCTCGCTCATCAGCGGCGCGTACTTCTCACGGAAGCGCGACAGGCCAATTGAATCGTCGGCGAGCGCATAGCCGACGGCGGCGCGGATGATGTCGCTCTTCTCCACCGTGTTGAGCGGCTTGAAGTCGCGGAAGCGCTCGCCGTAATAGAGCTCGATCTGCTCGGCAGACTCGCGCCAGCGCCGCGCCGCCCAGAAGATGTCCGAGCGCAGGCGGAGCACTTCGCGCCCCGAGACGTTGGAGACGATGTCGAGCGCGAGATCGTGACGGCCGACATCGCTCTGTGCGCGCGCCTCCAGCAGCAGGCGCTGCTGCCTGAGCTCGCCGGAGAGATCGCTGATGCGGCTCGCGCGCAGCGCGGTGATCGCCATGTCGGGCTTGCGATTGGCGAGATAGATCATGGCAAGGCGCGCGGCCACCTGGGCGCGCGCGGCACCTTCAAGGCGGTGGTCGACCTGGTATTGCAGGAGCTCGGCGGCCTGGTCGAGCAGATCGATCGAGGCGAGACGGTCGGCGAGCCGGCGGATCAGTTCGTCGCCGCGACGGCCGATCGGCGTCAGTTCGCGAAACTCGTAGAACATCCCGAGTGCCTCGACCGGCGGCAGTTCGTCGCCCTTCGGTCCCAGGAAGATCTGCGTGAACAGCTCGGAGGCGAGGTCCTGCGCCTGTCGCGAGGCTTCCGCGTTCGGCTGGAGCCTCGTCGCGGTGCGCGCGGCGGTGAGCGCGTCCCGGTAACGTCCGTTCTCGGCATAAAGGCGCGAGAGCATCTGCAGCGTCTTGACCTCGATCGCGTCGCCGCGCCAGGTCATGGACAACGTCTCGAGCTCGCGCAGCGCCTCTTCCTTGCCGATCTCGTCGCGCTTCTGACGCAGCGCGACCTCGAGCTGCTTGGCCTCGGCCGCCGCCGCACGGTCATTCGAGGCGACCGCGAACTTGTAATCGTCCAGCGCGTCCTTGTCGTGGCCGAGCGCCTCGGCGAGCCGGCCGCGCAGCACGGCGAAGCCGGGCGCGGCCTCGGGCGGGACGCCGACGACCTCGAGCTCGCTGCGACGCTTGGAGGCGCCGGCATAGTCCTTCACCTCGAGCGAGGCGCGCATCGCGTCCATCGTCACGATGCGCTGGATGTCCAGCGGCAGCGAGGCAATGGCGAATTCGACATTCTTGAACTTCTCGCGGGCATCCGCCCATTTGCCCTGACGCGCAAACGCGAGCGCCTTCCACAGCTGGGAATCATGGCTGTTGCCGATCACGGGATTGGCGAGGTCCTTCAGGCCCTGCGACGGCCGGCCGATCAGGATATTGGCAATCGCATGCATGATCAGCGCGCCGCTCTCCTCCTTGTTGAGGGGGTCGGTCAGCATGACGTCGGTGACGGCCTTGGCCTCGTGATACATCGCGCGCGACATGTAGAACTGCGCGAGGTCGAGCCGCGGCAGCGAACGCAGGGCCGGTTCGACAGCCGCGATCGCCGTCATCAGCTCGCTCTGGCGCGCCATGAAGTTCTCCGACTGGCCCTTGCGCCAGCCTTCGGGGCTGAAGACCGGGCGCACCGCGGTCGGCGCCCGCTCGGCCGAGATGTCGACCGGCGACAGCGTCAGCCCACCCTTCTTGCCGAGGATCACCTTATCGGAGCCGACCTCGACGCCGATCTCTTCGGAGTTCGGCCGGATCGCGATGCCATGCGCGGATTCCAGCAGCGAGAGATCGACGAGGTCCTGCCGCTTGATGAAGCCGCGCACCGGCCGCTGCGCAGTGACGACATAGAGCGCGTCGCCGGCGTCGGGATCGATCAGCTTGTGCAGCAGGCCCGGATTGGCGAAGGGGATCGCGATGTTGGCGAGCGCGGGATCGGTGATGTTGCGCGACATCATCAGCGGCAGCGGCGTCGACTGGATCTTGTCGGCCAGCGTCAGCAGCCAGTTGGTCTCCTTGCCGACCTCCTCGCTCGCCAGCGAGTAGACCAGCGGGCGGGTGAGACGGATGCGCACCGCCTGCCCCTGGTCGAGCGGGATGCGACCGACCTCGCCGATCATCGCCCCGCCCTTGGTGCGGATCGCCTCGACATCGATCGGCTTCGGCGTATCGAACACCAGCCAGACGGTGTCGCCGCGGCGGAACGCGGCTGCGGCCGTTGCGACTTGAATCGGGAACGTCACGCGCAAGCCATCGCTGTCGCGACGCGCATCGACGCTGGCAACGGTCGGCTGCGACGCGGCCTTGGGGGTTTCTTTGGGGGCTTCCTTGGCAGCTTGCTTGGCAGCCTCCTTGGCAGCTTCCTTGACCGGCTCCTTCGCGGCCTCTTCGGGAGGCGCGGGCATGGACGACGCGGCCGCGGCTTGCGCAGCGGGGGGCGCCGGCTTCGCAGCTTCCTTGGCAACTTCCTTCGCAACTTCCTTGGGAGCTTCCGCTGCGTGCGCGGCCTCGGCCATGGGAGCCGGCGCCGGTTTCGGCGCTTCGGCGGGCGGCATCGCGGCGGATGCGTCCGGTTTCGCCTCGGGCTTGACCTCGATCCTCGCCTCGCGCGCGATCATCTCGGAGGTCGGCGGGGCGACGTCGCGATGGGCGTCCTTCGGCTTCTCGGCCGCAGGCTTGTCGGGCGCCGGTCCGTGACCGGCCGGCTTCATTTGCGAGATCGCCGCCTCGGGCGTCGCGGCCGTCTTGCCCTTGTCGGGCTGGAAGGCGACGTCAACGACGTAGTTCTTCTCGTCGCGGAACGAATGCACGTCGGAATCGCCGATCAGCGCGATCTCGACATTGGTCTGGTCGATGTCGGCCTTCTGCTTGATCGAGGCGACGTTCGGCGGCGCCGCGACGACCGCATCCGCCAGATCGAAATTGAGGTTGGCGTTGAAGGCGAGCGTGAGCTTCTGCTCGTTGAGCACGGAGGACACGCCGACGCCGTCGGGCATCTCGAACACGAAGCGCACGAAGGTCGGCTGCACCGAGGCGCGCACGCGGATCGGCGGACGCTTCTTTGTCTCCGCCGCGGCGCGCTGGGCGCGCAGCGCGCGCTCGGCGATGCGCGCACGCTCGGCCAACTCCTTGACGACATCCATGGGCAGGCTCGGCGGCGGTCCCTTCCAGCCCTCGGGCAGGAGGTCGATGAAGGTCCGCTCGCCGGCGTTCATGGTGTTGACGGTGACGCGCCGCGCCAGCGACAGGCGGATCGCGCTGCCGTCAGGATCGCGGCGCGCGGAATTGATGTAATCGGGGGCGCCTTCCGGCACGCGGTCGACGGGAACGTCGACGGGCCGGTCGAAGCGGACGATGAGGATGGAGCCTGCGGTCGTCACCTCGGAGGGAACGTCCTCGCCGAGCTTGATGACAAGGCGGGCAAAGCCGCCGCCGGCGGAAAAACTCGCCTCACCCCTGACGGGATCAGCCGCCCGGGCAGGCGCACCAAGGCCGATCAGCAGGCAGACCGCCAGCACGCCCGCATGTCGGACATGACGCGACAGCCCCCACGCCGAAGCGCGGGCTCGCGACACAAATCCAGCGGCAGCCTCTCGCGCCATTGGCGGAATTCTTCCGTTTCGACGGTTGACGCCGGTCCTGATGCCGGCCCCTGCCCTCGACTCTAAGGTTTGGCCAATTAAGGACTTCTTAAGTATGAGCCCTCAATTCGGCTTTTGCGTCGGCTTGCCGTCGATCTTGGGCAGGTCGCCGGCCGAGGCCGACTGATCGCCGCCGCCATTGGCGCGGCGGGCCATCTCGACCGTCAGCCGCTCGGCGGCCTCCGGTGACATCAGTCCCATGATGTCCGACATCTTTCGCGGCGCGATCGCCGAGGCGATCTCGATCAGCACGGGCATTTCGAGGCGATCGAACACCCGTGCGGCGTCCTTGGGCTTCATGCCCTCGTACATGGTCACAAGGCCCTTCATGCGCTGGGCTTCGGCGGCCTTCTGCTCGGCCTGTGTCGCAGAGATGCGGTTCTCGACCGCCTTCATCTCCTCGACCTTGCCTTCGATGCGCTTCTCGGCCGATTTGAGCAGGCTCTCGCGGATGTCGATCTCGCGCTGGCGCGCCTCGATCTCCTGGCGCCGGGCCTGCAAGCGCTCGAGGATTGCGCGCTCGGAGGCCGAGACCTGCGGCTGGGCTTCGTCGACCTTGACCACGGTGCCTTCCGGCTTGGTCTCGGGCGCGGCAGGCTTGGGCGCCTCCTTCGGCGCGCCATGGGTCGAGCCAGTGGTGATCTCAGGCTCCTCGCGGCCGGTCGGGAAATTCAGGTTGTTCTCCGCCCAGGACTTCGTGGCCTGGTTCGGCTTGTAGTCGAAGACATAGCCGCCATTGGTGACGAGGCCCGCCACCTTCAGCGTGGCGAGGCCAGCGACGGCAATCAGAACGACCGGGATGACACGGATGTTACGAAAGGACTTCATACCCTGACTTCATGCGGCAAGACCGTTGGAGCGTCGACGCTCGGAGAAGGCTTCGGCCGCAGCCGCCACCGCCTTCGCGGTCGAGGGCTTGGCCGCCGGCGCGGCAACCGCTTCCGGATTGGTGACGGGGCGCGCGGCGATCGCGATCTTGGACAGGCGCCGCACCACGTTGTCGGCTTCGCCGAGCTGCTTGTAGAGCTGGTCCGACATCTGCGTCGCCGCGGCGAGCTGGCTGCCGAGATTCTCGTTGACGTCACGCACGGCGAGCTTCAGCCCGCCGATCGCACGCTCGGCGATCTCGGTCGCGGTGATCAGCTCGCCGATCACCGCCTTCAGCGAATGCTCGTCCGCCTTCAGCCGCGTCAGGCGCTTATTGAGCATGACGCAGTAGACGATCGTCAGCATCAGCAGGACAGCCACCAGCGTCTCGATCGCCATTCCCAGGGAGTGGTTCATGGGGCCTCCATCATCTTGTTCTGCTCGTCCACCTTCTCGAACATCGCAAGTGTCGTACTTGGCTTGCGCAAGGGTTTCGTCACGCGGATCGCGACACGGTCGCCGACCCGGCCCATCCGGCCCTCGGTCAGCGTGACGTCGCCGCAGCGCACGGTGACGTTGGCGTCGGCGCGCATGTCCAGCGGCAGCGTGTCGCCGACCTTGAGCCGCATCAGCTGCTTGAGCGGGATGTCGGCCTCGTAGAGCACGGCATCGACGGCGATCTCGGCTTGCACGATCTCAGTGGCGAAATGGCCTTCCCAGACCGGATCGCGGCCGAATTTTTCGCCCATGAACATCTGGAGCAGGACGCCCCGGATCGGCTCGATGGTCGCATAAGGCAGCAGGAGTTCGATGTTGCCGCCGCGATCTTCCATGTCGATGCGCAGGCGCACCAGGATCGCGGCATTGGCGGGACGGCTGATCGCGGCGAAACGCGGGTTGGTCTCGAGCCGGTCGATCGTGAAGGTCACCGGCGACAGCGGCCGGAACGCCTGCTCGGCGTCGGCCAGCACCACCTCGACCAGCCGCTTCACCAGCTCGGTCTCGATCGTGGTGTAGGGCCGGCCCTCGATGCGGAGCTGGCTGGTGCCGCGGCGGCCGCCGAGCAGCACGTCGATCATCGAATAGATCAGGTTGGAATCGACCGTCGCCATGCCGAAGTTCTCCCACTCCTCGGCCTTGAAGACGGTGAGGACGGCGGGCAGCGGGATCGAGTTCATGTAGTCGCCGAAACGCACCGAGGTGATGCGGTCGAGCGAGACTTCGACGTTGTCGGAGGTGAAATTGCGCAAGGACGTCGTCATCAGCCGCACCAGGCGGTCGAAGACGATTTCGAGCATCGGCAGACGCTCGTAGGAGACCATCGCCGAGTCGATGATCGCACGAATGCCGGAATGGTCGTCGAGCGTGACGTCGCCGACGGTGAAGCCGAGGAGATTGTCGATCTCCTCCTGCGACAGCACCCGCTCGCCGGAGTTCTTGCCGCTTCCGAGATCGCGGCTGCCGTCCTCGACCATGGCGGCCCATTGCAGGGCCATGGTTTCCGACAGCTCGTTTTCGGCGGCGGCCTTGGCGGCCTCCGCGGGATCCTCGGAATCGAGCGATGCCTCCCATTGGGCGGCAATCGCATCCTGGTCCATTTGCTCGTTGCCGGCCATGACGCTAGTCCGTCACCTTCCTTGGCGCCATCACTGGACCACGACTTCCTTGAACAGCACCGCGCTGACCTGGATCGGGGCGACTGCCGCGTTGACGCGCTTGGTCAGCTCCTCCTTGAGGCGGAAGATGCCGGCGGAACCGTTGAGGTCGGAGGGGCGCAGCTCGCGCACATATGTCTGGAAGATGTCGGTGACGCGCGGCATCGTCGGCTTGATCGCCTCGATCTGCTTCTCTTCCTTCAGCTCCAGCACGATCTTCAGCCGCAGATATTGCACGCGCTCGCCCGGCGCGCCGGCGAGGTTGACCATCATGTCGGGAACGTCGACGAAAGCCGGCGGCTTCGGCGGCGGCGCGGCCTCGGCATGATGCTCGTCGTCGCCGTGACGGAAGAAGAAGAACCAGGTCGCAGCGCCGCCGCCGAGGACGGCGAGCAGGCCGACGGCCATGATGATGAGCTTCAGCTTGTTCTTCGGCGGAGCGGCTTCCGCGCCCTCAGCGGCTGCGCCGCCTTCCGCTTCATTCTCTGCCATGGTCGCCGCGCCCGGGTCTCTCAAAGGGGTCGAAAGAGCGAAGCCTCAAGACAGTGACGCGATACAAATGCCCCGGCGCAATGCGCTCCTTTTCATGGCAAACGCTACGGTAATAATGGTTAACGGAATCTTTCGATTGGGCTTCCACTAGGAAAAATCTGCCGGGCAAACATGGCTAACAGAACCTTTCTGCCGCCCTCCCGCGCCCAGAAAAAATCGCCAAAACACTGAAAATACAAGATTTTCCGGGTTGGCACGGCTTTCGCTGAGAGAGGGCCGAGACCGAACGGTTTGGGAGAACCTGACGGTCTCGTTCACGGGGTCCGCCAAGGCGCTTGGGAGAGCGAAATGGCAGACCTCACTCAGGGGAGATCTCCGATGCAGAACGCGCTTCTGATCGGCTTGTCACGGCAGATGACGTTGGAGCGGCAGATGGATGTCATCGCCAACAACGTCGCCAACGCCAACACCAACGGCTTCAAGGCCGATCATTCGCTGTTCGAGGAGTACCTCAACTCGAACGCGCGTGAGGACAATTTCATGGGTCCGGACCGCCGAGTCTCCTATGTGCAGGACCGCGGCACCTACCGCGACATCGGCCAGGGGCCGATGGAGCCGACCAGCAATCCCCTCGACATGGCGATCGACGGCAACGCCTATTTCGCGGTGCAGGCCAATGGCGGCGAGCTGTTCACCCGCGACGGCAAGTTCTCGCTCAACAACACCGGCCAGCTGGTCACCTCGGACGGCAACCTGGTGCTCGGCACCGGCGGCCCGATCACCTTCCAGCCGACCGATCACGACATCAACATCGCGCCCGACGGCACCATCACGGTGCTCGAGGGTACCGCCAAGACCGACTCGATCCGCGGCAAAATCCGCATGGCCTCGTTCGACGACCCGACCAAGCTGACCAAGCTCGGCGCCAATCTCTATTCGGCCGGCTCAGCCACCCTGCAGGCCGAGACCAAATCCAGCGTGCGCCAGGGCTACATCGAGAAGTCGAACGTGAACTCGGTCGGCGAGATGACGCGCATGGTCGAAGTCATGCGCAGCTACACCGCCATCGCCAATCTGCTGCAGCAGCAGAGCGACCTCCACAAATCGGCGATCGAGAAGCTCGCCGACGTTCCGGCCTGATTGAGGGAGAACTGAGATGCAGGCGCTTCACACCGCAGCGACCGGAATGGCGGCACAGGAACTCAACGTTCAGGTGATCTCCAACAACATCGCCAACCTGCGCACCACCGGCTTCAAGAAGCAGACCGCGGCGTTCCAGGACCTGATCTACGAGCATGTGCGCCGCGTCGGCGCGCAGGCCTCGGACCAGGGCACCATCCTGCCCGTCGGCGTCGACATCGGCGGCGGCGTCCAGACCGTCGGCACGCCGCGCAGCATGACCCAGGGCACGCTGTCGCAGACCGGCAACGATCTCGACCTCGCGGTCTCCGGCGAAGGCTTCTTCAAGATCCTGATGCCTGACGGCACCTACCAGTACACCCGCGACGGCACCTTCCAGATGGACAACCAGGGCCGCGTTGTCACCGCGCAGGGCAACCCGGTGCAGCCGACCATCACCATCCCGCAGAACGCCTCGGGCCTTTCGGTCAATGAGCAGGGCCAGGTCTCCGTGACGCTGCCCGGCTCATCGACCTCGACCATCCTCGGCCAGATCGGCCTGACCCGCTTCATCAACAAGGCGGGCCTGCAGCCGGTCGGCAGCAATCAATTCACCGAGACGCCTTCTTCCGGCCCGCCCCAGGACGGCACGGCCACGGCCGAAGGTTACGGCAAGATCTCGCAAGGCAGCCTCGAGCAGGCCAATGTCGACGTCGTCTCGGAGATGAGTGATCTGATCGCCGCCCAGCGCGCCTACGAGATGAACGCCAAGGTGATCAGCGCTGCCGACCAGATGATGCAATCGACCACGGCGCTGTTCCGCTGAGGCAATGACGATGATCCGCGCCACCCTCGCCACGATCTCCGCCCTGCTCGCGCTGGCCTTGCCGGCCGCGGCCGCGGACGATGTCATCGCCTCGCCGACGCTGCGCGCGAGCGTCACCGTGACCGCGGACGTGGTGCGGGTCGGCGATCTCATCGACAATGCCGGATCGGCTGCGCTGATCCCGGTCTACCGCTCGCCCGATCTCGGCACCACCGGCACGCTGACGGTCGGGCAGGTCCTGTCGGTGCTCCGTGCCAAGCAGGTGATCGGCGTGATGACCGGCGACATCAAGGAGGTGCAGGTCACCCGCCTCGCCCGCACACTCGCGAGCAAGGATCTCGAAAACGCGGTCGCCTCGACGCTCGAGCGCCGCTTCGGCCTCGGCGACGCCGCCAACATCACCGTCACCTTCGACCGCGGCGTCGCCGAGATGCGGCTGGACGCCTCCAACACCGGTGCCCTGCAGCCTGTCGCAACTCGTTACGATGCCCGCAGTGGCCGGTTCGACATCGCCTTCGAGATCGCCAACGACAACAGTCCGGCCCCGACCAAGCTGCGCTTCACCGGCACCGCGATCGAGACGGTGGAAGTGGCCGTGCTGACGCGCGACATCGACCGTGCCGATCTCCTGAAGTCCTCCGACCTCTCGCTGGAGCGCCGGCCGAAAGCCGAAGTCACCGGCGAGCCCGCCTCGCGCGACCGCAGCATCGGCATGCAGCTGCGCCGGCCGATGCGGGCCGGCACGCCGATCCGCGTCGCCGATATCGTCAAGCCCGACTTTGTCGTGCGCGATCAGGCCGTCACCATCATCTATGAGGTCCCCGGCCTCTACCTCACCACCCGCGGCAAGGCCATCGAGAGCGGCGCCGAGGGCGACACCGTCAGCGTGATCAACCCGCAATCCAAGCGCACGCTGACCGGAATCGTCACCGGCCGCGGCCAGGTCACCGTGCAGGGTGCCAGCCAATCCGCGCCGGCGGCGCCCGCGGTCGAGCAGACCTCGCTCAAGCGCGACGAGGCGCCCGCCCCCGTCGACACTGCAGCCCTCGTCAGGAGCCTGGTCGAGACCCCCGGGTCGCCGGCTCAAACTGCCCAAACCCAAACTGCCCAAGCCCAGATTCCGCAAGTTCGCCTCTCGCAAGCTCCAGCCAAGTCAGAGTAAGTCATGTCTTCGTTCAGTTCGGCCCTCCGCCTCCGTCGCATCGCGATCTCTGCCCTGCTGCTGGCCTCTTGCGCGCTGGGCGGCTGCTCCTCGATCGACCGCCTGTCGCAGATCGGCGAGCAACCAAAACTGTCGGCGATCGACAACCCGACGACGCAGCCGGGCTACAAGCCGGTGCAGATGCCGATGCCGAAGCCGGAAGTGGCCTCCTACAATCCGAACTCGCTGTGGCGCAACGGCAGCCGCGCCTTCTTCAAGGATCAGCGCGCCCGCCAGGTCGGCGACCTCCTGACGGTGACCGTGAACATCACCGACAAGGCCAACCTCTCCAACGAGACCCAGCGCAGCCGCACCAACAAGGAAGATTCCGGGATTACCGACTTCATCGGCTCGCAGACCATTACGCAGGCGAACAAGATCCTGCCCGGCCGCATCCTCACCGCCGACGCCACCGCCTCCAGCGACGGCAAGGGCTCGGTCAACCGCCAGGAAGCGTTGCAGACCAACGTCGCCGCGGTCGTCACCCAGGTGCTGCCGAACGGCAACCTCGTGGTCGAAGGCAAGCAGGAGATCCGCGTCAATTACGAGATCCGCGAGCTCGTGGTCGCCGGCATCGTCCGCCCCGAAGACATCCAGAGCGACAACACCATCGATTCCAGCAAGATCGCGCAGGCCCGCATCGCCTATGGCGGCCGCGGCCAGATCATGGACGTGCAGCAGCCGCGCTACGGCCAGCAGGTCATGGACGTGCTGCTGCCCTTCTAAGCCCCTTCAAGAGCTCCCACATCGTGTTCGCGAACCTAGGCGCGAACGACGGTGTACGACGCGGCCCTCGCTAGCTCCCCTGGCGAGGGCCGCATGTATTTTTGGATCACGGTTTAGGGCGATCGCCTACAATGATTCACATCCGCACAATTGTAGCGACGCCGCTGCCCCAAACTCCGTCATTGCGAGCGAAGCGAAGCAATCCAGAGATGCATCCGCGGAACGACTCTGGATTGCTTCGTCGCAAGAACTCCTCGCAATGACGGTGGGCGTCGCTGCGCTATGCACCCCTCACGTAAACTCCGCCTCCACCGCGCCCAGCCCGTCCAGCTCCATCCGCACCTTGTCGCCGGCCTTCAGCCACAGCGTCTTCACCAGGCTGCCGGTGAGAACCAGCTGCCCGGCATGCAGCCCCTTGCCCTCGGCGGCGAGGTGGTTGGCGAGCCAGGCGAGCGCGTTGTGGGGGTGGCCGAGCACGTCGGCGCCGGTGCCGTGACTGACCTCCTCGCCGTTGAGAATCGCGCGGCCCTTGACCGATTTCAGGTCCGGCGCCGACGAGCGCGGAACCGACGCCCCCAGCACGCAGCCGGCGGCGAAGAAATCATCGGCGATCAGCGTCGGCGCGCCCATCGTCTCCCACTTTACATAGCGGTCGTCGACGATCTCGATCGCGGGGTGGTAGGCCTCGACCGCCTCGCCGACCCATTCGGCCGTGAACGGCGCCTCGCCGGCGGCGAGGTCCCGCTTCAGCCGCACCGCGATCTCGCATTCGACGCCGACCCGGACATAGTTGGAGGCGGCAAGCTTGCCTCCGCTGTCATGCACCCCCTTCTGGAACACCCCGCCGCCGCAGGGATGCGGGATACCGATATAGTCCTGCATGACTTGGCTGGTGCAGCCGATCTTGTAGCCGACCAGCGGCCCCACATGCGCCAGCAGCAGATCGTGCAGCGCGCGCTGCACCTGATAACCTTCGGCCTCATCGGCGGGCGGACGTTCCAGCGCCGCGAGCGGCGCATGGTTGCGGCGCGCCAGCGCGATCGCCTTTGCGGCTGCGAGAATCTTGTCCATCGGCGCCGCCTCCCACGCTACGCATTCAGGGGCGACACTTCAGCATCCCCGCCCGGACGTGACAAGCGCGGGTGACGTTTGCCCCTCAGCCCTTGACGAGGCCGAGGCGGATCAGGCTCTCGGCGGTGGCGAGGATCGCCTCGTCGTTGGACCGGGGCTGCCAGCCCAGCACCGACCTTGCCTTGGCGCTGGTGGAATGCCGCACCCTTCCGAGCATCGGCACGACGGCACGCAGCAGCGGAATACGGCGCGCAGCCAGCCGGACCAGCCAGTCCGGCGCCTGGAGCCGCGGAACCCGCCGCGCCCTCGGTCCCAGTTCCCCCCGCAGCACCCTGCCGATGTCGAGGATCGACATCGCCTCGCCGGAGACGGCGATGAAGCGCTCGCCTCTCGCCTCCGGCGCCGTCATCGCCCGCAAATGGAGGTCGGCGACGTCGCGCACGTCGACAACGCCGAAATAGACCCGCGGCACCGCCGGCATGGCACCATCGAGCAGCGATTTGACGATCTCGATGGAGCCGGAGAAGTCCGGCCCCAGCACGGGCCCGAAAATGCCGGCGGGATTGACCACCGACAGCTCCAGCCCGCCCCCCTCGCGCGCGATGAAATCCCAGGCCGCCCGCTCGGCCAGCGTCTTGGACTTGATGTAGGGCTGCACGTCGCTGCCGGCGAGATTGGTCCAGTCGGTCTCGTCGAACGGCTTTTCCCGGGGCGGATGGCCGTAGCCGATCGCGCCCAGTGACGAGGTGATGACGACCCGTTTTACGCTGGCATCGCGCGCAGCCCGGAGCACCCGAAGCGTCCCGTCGCGGGCCGGGATGATCATCTCGTTCTCATCCTTGGGGACACTGGTCGACAGCGGCGAGGCGACATGGAGCACATAGTCGCAGCCCGTGACCGCCTCACGCCAGCCATCGTCCGCGGTGAGATCAGCCGTAAAGAAGCACAGGCTTTCGGGCGAGACCGCCCCGCCCTCACGCAGCATCGCCTGCACATCGGCCTGCCGGTCCGGCCGGCGCACCGTCGTTCGCACCCGATGGCCGGCAGCAAGAAGCTGCAGGATGACATGGATGCCGACGAAGCCGGACCCGCCGGTGACCAGAACAGTGCTCATTGCCGTTTTCCTTGCGTTGCGCAGGTCCACGAATTGGTTCCGCCACCCTGCTCAAGGCCGCATCTGGTCACTATCTGCATCCGCACAAGTAGAATGGATTTCGAGACCGGTATGGAAAACCTGACCAGTGTTTGCGGCGGCGACTGCGATTGCAGTCCCGATCCCGCCCTGCTCGCCGATTTCAAGCGCGCCATCCATGCGCTCGGCGGCAAGTGGAAGCTGGAGATTCTGTTTGCGCTGATGAACGGCCCGGTTCGTTTCGGCGCCTTGCGGCGATCGATCGGCGGCATCACCCAGCACATGCTGACCACGCAGCTGCGCGAGCTCGAACAGGATGGTCTGGTGTCGCGCACCGCCTTCGCGGAGAAACCGTTGAGGATCGAATACGAGCTGACCGATGCGGCCTACGGCCTGCTCCCGGCGTTTAAGGAAATATTGAGCTGGTCGAGGCTTTATGGGGATGCGCGCCTGGCAGTGTTGCAGGAAGCCTGATTGCAGCGATGCTTGATGCCGCTGCTTCGGTGTCTCACCATCCGACCAGATCTCGTTGATGCGACTCGTAAAACTTCGCCGCACCTGAAGTGAAGGCTGTTTCTCATGTGAACTCACGTGAGCGCAGAGGATTTGACTCTAGCGCATTGATCGCGATTCATTTTTCGTGGTCCGCGAGGGTCAGTCTCGCACGACATCGGCGTTGTAGCGAGGAACCCGCCACAACGCCGAGTGCAATGGCATCGCCTGCGTCAAACGCGTCCAAGCGCGGCGCGGATGGCGACCTCGACCGGCGAGTAGTCCCCGTCCATCCGCTCCAGCCGGTACGGCTCGGCGAGATGCAGCGGCGGCTGCGCCAGGAATCGCGGACGCTGTCCCCGATGCTTCTGCGCGGCATGGACCAGGAAGGGATGGCAGAGATAGACCGTGCCGGCCGCACCGGTCGCGAGCGCAACCGGACAGTCGGCTCCCATCTGCTCCAGCATCATGTGCGCCCGGCCCGCATCGCCAGCCGGCGCCAAATAGCGCGCCATCGGCAGGTGCGAGCCGACCCGGATCCGCGTTGGCGCATCGTCCTCACCGATGTCGGAGAACAGGAACAGCAGCAGCAGCGCCCGCCCCCGCGAGGTGATGTTGACGCGCCAAGCCGAGTGATCCCGCGCTTCGTCCAGGTTGTAATCCTCGCCGGGAAAGCTGAGATCGACATGCCAGCCCGCATCGCCGGGGTCGTCCGGATGCGGAAAGCGCACCGGAAAGGTGCCGATGTCGCGCCGCGGCCGCCATCGCCCCTGCCCGACGATCTGGTCGAAGGCGGCATGGAGCACTGGGGTGTTGATGGCATCCCGGAACGGCGGGTCACCATAATAAGGCAACCGCACCACGGGCCGGGTCCAACTGGCGGGGTCGTGCTCGCTGCAGGGCAGATCGCGCCACATGATGACGCGGGCTGCCTCGGCAAGCTCACGGGGGAAGGCATTGTCGATCCGGACAAAGCCGTCGCGGACGAATTGCTGGATTTGCGCGTCGTCCAACGCGCGGGGATAGGCAGTCATGATGATCTCTCAATTGCTCGCCAGCCCTCGTCGTCGGCTCGCTGCGGAACCGGCTGGCTCAATCGGTTGGGAAACCGCAAGTTGAACTTGCGGGACGCGATGCCTCCGCGGCGGAGGCGTCTGCGCTCAGCCCAGGAAGAAAACCGATGCGATGTTGAGGGTGCAAATCATCATGGCGGCGCAAATCTACGCGCGGGACCAGCGGCGTTCAAGCGACGCCGTGAGCCAAAAACAAAAGAGCCGCACGTGGCGGCTCCGTCTCTATTCGTCGCGATAGACCTTCTCGCGTTTCTCGTGGCGCTCCTGCGCTTCCACCGAGAGCGTCGCGATGGGCCGGGCTTCGAGCCGCTTCAGAGAGATGGGCTCGCCGGTTTCCTCGCAATAGCCGTAGGTGTTGTCCTCGATGCGCTGGAGCGCGGCGTCGATCTTGGCGATCAACTTGCGCTGGCGGTCGCGGGCGCGGAGCTCGATGGCGCGGTCGGTTTCGGACGATGCCCGATCGGCGAGATCGGGGTGGTTGACGTTCTCCTCCTGCAGGGCCTGCAGCGTCAGCTTGGACTCTTTGAGGATCTCATCTTTCCAGGCGAGGAGCTTCAAACGGAAGTACTCCTTCTGCCGGTCGTTCATGAAAGGCTCTTTGTCGGTCGGTCGGTAGTTTTTCAACTTTTCCAAGGGCGGCCTATCTGTCTAAGCAACGACTCGCAACGGAAACAGGGTCCGTTGAGCCGGGCCTTATATAGTGGCCTCCTGTGACAGACAATATTTCCCTGAGGCGCCGGCTGGCACCCCCAAACCCTTGCACAGGAAGGTTTATCCTGGAGGGCCTGGGGGCGGCTTCGGATCTAGTAGCCGACCGTGAAGCGCTGTCTCACATGGGCCGGGCGCTCGATCTCATCGGCGAGCGCAATGGCGTAATCAGCGAAGGTGATCCAGCTTTTGCCGTTCGCATCTGCGAGAAGCTGATCGGTCCCGAGCCGGAACTTGCCGGTGCGCTCGCCCTCGACGAACAGGGCGGACGGCGAAATGAAGGTCCAATTCAGCTCCTTTTCCTGCCGCAACAGGTCGAGAAAGGCCGAGCCCGCCTCCGCTTCCGCCTTGTATTGGGCCGGAAAATTAGGCGTCGTGACCAGCTTCACGCCCGGCGCGACCTCGAGGCTGCCGGCGCCGCCGACGACGAGGTAACGAGCAACGTTGGCGTCCTTCGCCGCGCCGATCAGCTTGCGCGCATCGCTGGCCAGGAAGTGCACGGAACTCACGGCGACGTCGTGGCCGGCCCACAGTCTGGCGAGGCCGGCCTGGTCGAGCACGTCCCCCTTGATCGGCGTGACGTTCGGCAGGACCGCGATCTTCTCGGGGTTCCGGGCGATGGCTGTGACCGCGTGGCCGCGGCGGGACAGTTCCTTTGTGATCTCCGATCCGGCCCGGCCCGAGGCGCCGGCGACTGCGATTTTCATGGAAGGCTCCTTAGCTCATATAGTAACCAATGGAGACTAGATATCGCAAAGACTGCTGGTGTTAAGAGAGCACTTTGTGCTTACCTGATTACGCGAGGGTAACCCTCCGCGCACCGCAAGCCACGACCCACGGATTCCCGAGGACCGACGATGAAACCCAACGTCTATGCAGCGAACTGCCCCACCCGCCAAATCCTCGACCGTGTCGGCGACAAATGGGCGGTGTTGATCCTGTTGCTGCTGCGCGAGGAGCCGATGCGCTTCAATCAGTTGCGCCGCACGATTGAAGGCATTTCGCAGAAGATGCTGAGTCAGGTTCTGAAGTCACTCGAACGCGACGGGCTGATCAGGCGTCGCGCCATCGCGACCGTTCCGGTGACGGTGGAGTATTCGATCACGCAGCTCGGGGTGACGCTCGCTGGCGCCGTCGATCCATTGCGCGATTGGGCCGAGCAGAATCTGAAAGACGTTCTCGCTGCCCAGCGCCGCTATGATGCGCAGTTGAAGGAAGAGGCGGCGTAGGCGCGCAAAGAAGCGTCAATGGGATTACCGTCATCTCCATTGCACGGAGCTGACGGGCGAGCCTTACCCCCGCCCGGCCTTTGCCAGCTCGACCTCGACGCGCAGCTCGATCTCCGAGAGCACGGAGTCCAGTCCGGGATCACCTGAGGACGACTTCAAATTCGCCGCGGCATCGCGCAGCCGCATCACCGTCGAGGCGTCGAGATTGCCGGACAGGAGCCCCATCTTGAGCTCGTCGAGCACGTCGAGCGCGGTGCGGCCGCGGGCCACCGAGCGCTTGCGGCGCTCCACCGGATCCTCCTCGACACCTTGCAAGGCAAGCAGCCCGTCGATGTTGGCGGCGGCCTTCGGTGCGGCAGCGCTCCGCGTCTCCTGCGCCGACGAGGTGTCGGGCAACACGAAGGTGCCGGAGCTGGTCCGCCTGGCCTGGCTGGCCGGCGTTCCAAGCGTGGTGCCGTTCGGTCCGTAGATGCGCATCGGAAAGAATCCGGGTGATCGATGCCGTCACCTTCGCTGTCTTATGGTTAACGGTGCGTAAACGGCCCGGCAAAATCTGCCGACAGGCGGCAGTTTCGCTCCTCAGGGACAACACCGGCTGACACCGGTCGAAACAGATTTATTCAACCTATTCAGCGACCTAACCCTACCGCTCCGGTTTGGCACAGCGCTCGCAAGGACAGCGCCGGACCAGCTCGTCATGGGAGTGTCGCGCCTGGTCTTGTCGATTTGAGGAGGCTTGTGAGAGCCTTGGGGAGCAGACGATGCCAGGCGTTCGTTGGGTGAGGATGGTTGGGGTGGCCTGCGCCGCGCTGTCGGCGCTGGTGCTGTCGGTCGCACCGGCGGCTGCGACCTCGCGCATCAAGGACCTCGCCAACATCGAAGGCGTGCGGCAGAACCAACTCATCGGCTACGGCCTCGTCGTCGGCCTCAACGGCACCGGCGACACGCTCAACAACATCCCCTTCACCAAGCAGTCGCTGCAGGCGATGCTCGAGCGCATGGGCGTCAACATCCGCGGCGCCAC
Organism: Bradyrhizobium centrosematis; assembly: GCF_045571495.1. Classification (NCBI taxonomy): domain Bacteria; kingdom Pseudomonadati; phylum Pseudomonadota; class Alphaproteobacteria; order Hyphomicrobiales; family Nitrobacteraceae; genus Bradyrhizobium; species Bradyrhizobium centrosematis. The sequence continues at coordinate 2,795,155 of NZ_CP120703.1, read as the reverse complement.
CATCCGCACCGGCAACGTCGCCGCCGTGATGGTCACCGGCAACCTGCCGGCCTTCGCCACCCAAGGCACGCGCATGGACGTCACCGTCTCCGCGCTCGGTGATGCAAAGAACCTGCAGGGCGGCACCCTGCTCGTCACTCCCCTGCTCGGCGCCGACGGCAACGTCTATGCGGTGGCGCAAGGCTCGCTTGCGATCTCCGGCTTCCAGGCCGAGGGCGAGGCGGCCAAGATCGTGCGCGGCGTCCCCACCGTTGGTCGCATCGCCAATGGCGCCATCATCGAGCGCGAGATCGAGTTCGCGCTCAACCGGTTGCCGAACGTGCGCCTGGCGCTGCGCAATGCCGACTTCACCACGGCCAAGCGCATCGCGGCCGCCATCAACGACTATCTCGGCGTCAAGACCGCCGAACCGATCGACCCCTCCACGGTGCAGCTTTCGATCCCGCCCGAGTTCAAGGGCAATGTCGTCGCATTCCTGACCGAAATCGAGCAGCTCCAGGTCGACCCAGATCTCGCCGCCAAGATCATCATCGACGAACGGAGCGGCATCATTGTGATGGGCCGCGACGTCCGCGTCGCCACCGTCGCGGTGGCGCAGGGCAACCTCACCGTCACGATCTCGGAGAGCCCGCAGGTGAGCCAGCCCAACCCGCTGTCGCGCGGCCGCACCGTGGTCGCGCCGCGCAGCAGCGTCACGGTCACCGAGGACGGCAAGAAGCTGGCGCTCGTCAAGAACGGCGTCTCGCTCCAGCAGCTCGTCGACGGCCTCAACGGCCTCGGCATCGGCCCGCGCGACATGATCAGCATCCTGCAGGCGATCAAGGCCGCCGGCGCGATCGAAGCCGACATCGAGGTGATGTGATGCAGGCTGGCATGATCAACTCGCCTCGCGTCGCCAGCTCGTCGGCCTTTTCGGTCGAGAGCCGCAACGGCCGGCCGGATTTCGAGCTGGCCGCCGCGCTGCAAAAGGTCTCGCCGCAGCAGCAGGCCAGGGCGCAGAAGACGGCTACCGATTTCGAGGCGATGTTCCTCAACAGCATGTTCTCGCAGATGACCTCGGGCCTGAAGGGCGAAGGTCCGTTCGGCGACACGCCCGGCACCGGCGTGTGGCGCTCGATGCTGACCGAGCAATATTCCAAGAACTTCGCCAAGGCCGGCGGCGTCGGCGTCGCCACCGAGGTCTACCGCACCCTCATCATGCAGCAGGCGAAAACCACCCGCACGGCATAAGGTCAAACGAGATGAACCATTTCAGCGCCTCACGTCAGCCGATGCAGGCCCAGCGTCCGAACACCGCGCCCGGCAGCACCGAGGCGCGCAAGCTCGCCGAAGACCTGATGGACGCAATGAGCGCCCTGCTCGGACTGATCGAGCGCGAGACCGAGCTCGTTCGCGCCGGCAAGGTTCGCGAGGCGATGACGCTCGAGAGCAAGAAGCAGGAGTTATCGCGCAACTACGTCGGCGCCGTCGGCCAGTTGAAGGCGAACCAGGCGCAGCTCGCGAAATCGGCGCCGGAGCTGCTCTCGACGCTGCATCGCCACCACGATGCGTTCCGCGCGATGCTCCAGGTCAATCTCACCGTGCTCGCGACCGCACATGCGGTCTCCGAAAGCGTCGTGCGGGGCGTCAATGCCGAGATCCAGAAGCGCAACGTGCCGAACACCTATACGGCCGCCGGCCGCCGCGCAGCCCCGGGCCCGCGCCACATCACCCCGCTCGCGGTCAGCCGCTCGCTCTGAATGCGCACGAGAACAATCGACAATTTTACGAAAAACCGCGCGGCGATGTCGTCGCGCGGTTAGGCACGTTTCCTTACCAGGTCTTCAGTCCTGGTGTTCCATGGTTGCGTTATGAGAGGGGTTGGGATTTGACTCAAGTAAGGCAACCAGGAGGCTGCCATGAGTACAGATTTCAGCATCCGGCCGGTGGGGATCCCGGCCCCCGCGCAGATCGTAACGACGTCCAATGCGGCGGCGAACGAGGCGGTGCAAACTGATCTCCCGGTGAGCCAGACGGTCGCCGCGGCGGACACCAGCGCGCCCATACGCAATGATCTGCCGAGCTACGAGAACATCTCGCGCCAGGTGGTGTTCGACCAGGCGGCCGCATCCTTTGTCTTCCAGGTCGTCAACGACAAGACCGACGCAGTGGTCAACCAGTTCCCCGACGAAGCGATGCTGCGCCGGCGGGCCTATTTCCATGCATTGGACATGAAGTCCGAGCCTTCGCGTCCGCTCAGCACTGACGTCAGCGCCTGACCATCACGTATCGACGTCGCGGGATCGGCGACGATGTTCTGTTCTGCGTCTGATCGGCACCGGTCAGCGCGACTTTCGCATGTCAATGAGCGAGAGACCGGCGATGCAACCTTCGATTTGGATGTGAACGCCAGATGCTCGTGATGTCGGCCATCACGAGTCCCCGTCAAGGCCGTCCGGACAGACCTGCGGCGATATTGCGGTTGATCTCGATCAGCGGGCGGAAGTGATCGAACTGCGGGCTCATCTGCAACGCTGCGGTCTGGCTCAGCACGAACACGCTGATGTTGGCGATCTTCTGGCGAACGTCGATCGGCTGCGGGTTGCTGTCCCGCATGGCTTCGCTCAGGAAGATCGTCCAGAGCTTGCGATTGAACATCAGCGCCTGCGTGGTCTGCTCGCTGAACGGGTCGGCGCTGTTGATCGCGTCCTGGAGCTTGTTGGCGGCCTTGAGCAGCGTCTGCGCCTCGATGTCGCGAGGAGATGCGGTTGTCGTTGCAACGCGCGCATAAGCCGAGGCAGCGGAATTCGACATCAATCACACCCTGGAGGTTACCTAGCGCGTTGTACGCGCTTAAGGATTTCTTTCCCAACCCTAGGCAGCACCGCTTAAGATTTGCTTACATGTGCGCTTGGAAGCACTCCGGAGAATTACGGGTCGCGGAGCTCTTCGTCACGCAACGCTAGATCCACGCACGCACCGTGTAAACTCGCTTCGCGTGATGCGCGCCGATCTCAGCTAATCTTGTCTTAGCGATCTCCCTCAAAAGAACGGCGGAGCGTTAGCCCCGCCGCAAAATCTCGAATGGCGACTTTGCGCTGCGAAACTAGCGGAGCAGCTGCAGCACGCTCTGCTGCGACTGGTTGGCGAGCGACAGCGCGGAGACCGCGATCGACTGGCGGGTCGACAGCGCCTGGCTGTTGGCCGCTTCCTCATTGGTGTCGGCGAGTGTCAGGTTGGCCGAGCCGGTCTGCAGCACGTTGATCAGGTTCTTGGAGAAGTCCTGACGCACCTGCACGATCGAGAGGTTCGAACCGAGCGTGGAGCCTTCGGAGCGCAACGTGCTCGACGCAGCATTCAGGCTGGTCAGCACCTTGTTGGTGGCGCCGTTGTCGATGAAGTCGACGCCGTTGACGAGATTGCTGAGGCCAAGGCCGGCAGCATTGAACACCACGCCGTTGATGCTGAGCGTCGAGCTGCCGGTCTCGTTGAAGACCAGCTTCAACGTGTCGCCGTTGAGCAGATTGACGCCGTTGAAGGAGGAGTCCTGCGAGGTGGTGTCGATCTGGGCCAGAATGTTGTTGAACTGGTTGACCAGGTTGGAGCGCGCGGTCTGCGCGACGGGATCCTGGACCGGCGGCTGCGCCGTGGTGAAGGCCAGGACACCGGTGATCGTGCCGCCGACAGTGCCGCCCGCGGTGCTCGAGCCGAGCGTCGAGGAGGCGTATTCGTTGACGGTGGTCACCGTCAGCACGCCGTTGGCGTCGATCGTTGCCGTCAAATGGTTGGCCTGAAGCTGAGCGTTGAGCTGATCCAGCGTCTTCACGGTGCCGTTGGTGCCGTCGCCGAAGGTGACGTTCACGGGCGTACCGCCGTTGAAGGAGGTGAAGGTCAGCGTCTTGCCGCTGATGCCGCCGACGCCCGAGGTGCGCGCCGCGGTGAAGGCGGTCGCCGTTCCCGTGTTGCCGCTGAGACCGAACGCGCTGAGCGCATTGCCGGTGCCCGTGATCGAGAGGTCGGCGTTGACGCCGGTGGAGAGCGCAAGCTGGCCGCTGCTGTTGACCGACGACGGGATCTGTCCCGCAGTGGGCGACAGCGTCGCCGCGCCGTTGAAGATGCTCGCGGTCTTGACGCCGGTGGCGAGGTCGATCGAGTTGAGCAGGTCGGTCAGCGTCGCACTCTGGAGATAGACGGTCGAATTGCCGTTGCCGTCCGTGACGACGTTGCCGCTGACGCCATAGCCGGTGGCCACGCTCGCTGCCGATTGCGGCGTCTGCGCGTTCTTGAAGGTGATGGTGTGGCCGTCGATGTTCAGCGTCGAGCCGTCCTGAACGAGAGTGCCGAGCGAGCCGGCGGTGGTCGACCGGTTCGCAGTCACGGTCGCATTGCCTGCGCCGGTCGCCGCCGTCAGACCGAGCTTGTTGAGGAAGTCAGCCTTGCCCGTCAGGCTCAAATCGGCGCCGGTCGAGCTCTTCAGCGTGACCTGGCCGCCCGAGATGGAGGATGGCGTCTGGATCGTACCGACCGTCGCGCCGCTCGTCGCGATGGTCGCCGCGCTTGCGCTGATGGTTGCAGTCTTGACGCCGCTGGCGAGGTCGATCGCGGTGAGAACGTCGTTGATTGTCGCGCCGGGCGCAGCCGCGGTTCCCTCATAAACGATCGAATTGCCGTTGCCGTCGGTGGCGATGTGGCCGCTGGCGTCGAGACCCCAGCCGGTCGGCTGCGTGCTCGGAGCGACGCCGGTGCGGAAGGTGATGGTCTTGCCGTTCACCGTGATGGTGTCGCCGTCGGCGGGCGGAGCGCCGAAAGTGGTGGACGTGGTGGTGCCGAGCAGCGTGGCGGTGCCGGACAGCGCGGTGGTGCCGTCGGCGGCAACCGCTGCCGTTCCGGTGAAGGTGCCGGCGCTCGAGCCCAGCGAGGCACCGAGTGCGGCGGTTCCCGTGACCGGGGTCACGCCGCCGGGCGCGCCGGTGTAGAGCACGTTGCTCTTGGCAGTCGCGCTGGCATAGGACGTCGTGCCGCGCAGGTCAGCCGGCGTCGCGCCGGGAATGGTGGTGGAGACGTTGGACTTGGTGGAGTAGCCGACCGTGGTCTGCAGCGCCTGGTTGGCGATCGACTTGGCGCTGTCGATCAGCTTCTGCAGCGATGTGATGCCGGTGTTGGCGGCCTGCAGCACCTGCACACCGTTATTGATCCCGTCGAGCAGGTTGCTGATATCGCTCGCCCGGTTGTCCAGCCCCTGCGCAGTGAAGAAGTTGGTGGGATTGTCGAGCGCCGTGTTGACCTTCTTGCCGGTCGACAGCCGCTCCTGCGTCGTGGCCAGCAAGTCGGCCGTCGACTGCAGCGACAACAGGTTCTGGCGAACGGACGCCGAGAGAACGATGTTGGACATTGGCGAGTCTTCCTCTTGAACCGGATACGAATCGGCCGCGCGGTCTGGAAAGCGGGCTTTTGTCCAGTTTTAGGAGGTGTCCTTTAAAGTATGGTTAACGCCGGTTTAAGGGACAGGGTTAATGGCCCGTGAACGCCCCTGCCCGCCTTCAGACGCAAAAAAGAGCGGCGGGGCACGGGGCCCCGCCGCTCGGTTTTATCTAGATATTTCAGCCGCTTATTAGCGGAGCAGCTGCAGCACGCTCTGCTGCGAGGTGTTGGCCAGCGACAGCGCGGAGACCGCGATGGACTGGCGGGTCGACAGCGCCTGGCTGTTGGCCGCCTCGACGTTGGTATCGGCCAGGGTCAGGTTGGACGAGCCGGTCTGCAGCACGTTGATCAGGTTCTTGTTGAAATCCTGACGGATCTGCACGACCGAGAGGTTCGAGCCGAGGCTCGAAGCTTCCGAGCGCAGCGTGCTCGAGGCAGCGTTCAGGTTGGTCAGCACCCTGTTGGCGGCGGCGTTGTCGATGAAGTCGACGCCGATCGTCAGCGAGGCGAGGCCGAGACCCTTGGAGTTGTAGGTCACGCCGGTGATGTTCAGGCTCGACTTGCCGGTCTCGTCGAACACCAGCTTGAGCTGGTCGCCGTTCAAGAGGTTGACACCGTTGAACGAGGAGTCCTGCGAGGTCGTGTCGATCTGGTTCAGGATGTTGTTGTACTGAGACACCAGGTTGGCACGCGCCGTCTGGGCAACCGCATCCTGGACGGGAGTGGAAGCCGTCGAGAAGGTCAGTGCGGAAGTCAGCGTCCCGCCGATCACGCCGCCCGCGACCGTCGAGCCGAGCGTCGAAGACGCATAATCGTTGGAGGCGGTGATGGTGAGCAAACCATTTGCGTCGATCGTCGCCGACAGGTTGTTGGCCTGAAGCTTCGAGTTGAGCTGATCGAGCGTCTTGACCGTGCCGTTGGTGCCGTCGCCGAAGGTGACGTTGACCGCCGTGCCGCCGTTGAAGGAGGTGAAGGTCAAGGTCTTGCCGGCGATGCCGCCGATGCCGGAGGTGCGCGCCGCGGTGAACGCGGTCGCATTGCCGGTGTTGCCGGCGAGGCCGAACACGTTCAACGCATTGCCGGTGCCGGTGATCGACAGGTCGGCGTTGATGCCGGTCGAGATCTTGAGCTGACCGGACGTGTTGATGGTCGAGTTCGACTGGCCGGTCGCCGTGGCCAGCGTCGCAGTGCCGTTGGCATTGACCGTCGCGGTCTGCACGCCGGTGGCGAGGTCGATCGCCTTCAGCACGTCGTTGACCGTGCCGCCCTGCAGATAGACCGTCGAGTTGCCGTTGCCGTCGGTGAGGACGTTACCGCTCGCACCAAAACCGGTCGGAACGCTCGGCGCACCGGTCGAGCCGGGGATCGGCGCGTTCTTGAAGGTGATGACGTGACCGTCGACGTTCAGCGTCGAGCCGTCGGTGATCGTTGCGCCCAGCGAGGCTGAGCTCGTGGTCCGGTTGACGTTCACGGTGGCGTTGCCTGCACCCGTCGATGTGGTCAGGCCCAGCGCCTTGAGCAGGTCCGCCCTGCCGGTGACGCTCAGATCCGCACCCGTCGAGCTCTTCAGCGTGACGGCGCCCGCAGCAACGCTCGAAGCGGTCTGGTTGACGCTGGTCGCGATCGTCGCAGCACCCGCGCTGATCGCCACCGTCTTGACGCCGCTGGCGAGATCGACCGCGGTCAAGAGATCGCTGACGGTCGCAGCCGGGGTACCGGCGGTGCCGAGATAGACCGTGGTGTTGCCGTTACCGTCGGTGACGAGGTTGCCGCTGACGCCTGCACCAGCAGGAACCGCACTTGAAGCCGGAGCGGAGCCGCTGCGGAAGGTGATGGTCTTGCCGTTGACGGTCAGCGTGTCACCGTCGGCGGGCTGGGCGTTGCCGAGCAGGCCGGTCGCGGTCGTGCCGTTGGTGGCGATCAGGGTGATCGCGCCGGTCAGGGCCGTGGTGCCGTCGCCGGCCGTTGCCGCCGTGCCCGTGAACGAGCCGATGGTGGCGCCGAGTGTGGTGGTGCCGTTCGCCGCCGTGGTGCCGCCGGCCGTGCCATTGTAGAGCACGTTGCTGCTCGCCGTCGCGCTGGCAAAGCTCGTCGTGCCGCGCAGGTCGGCCGCCGTCGCACCGGCGATCGTGGTCGAGACGTTCGATTTGGTGGAGTACCCAACGGTGGTCTGCAGCGCCTGGTTGGCGATCGACTTGGCGCTATCGATCAGCTTCTGCAGCGAGGTCAGGCCGGTGTTGGCGGCCTGCAGCACCTGCACGCCGTTGGCAATGCCATCGAGCAGGTTGTTGATGTCGCTGGCGCGGTTGTCGAGCGACTGTGCCGTGAAATAGTTGGTGGGATTGTCGAGGGCCGAGTTCACGCTCTTGCCGGTCGACAGACGGTTCTGTGTGGTGGCGAGAAGATCGGCGGTGGACTGGAGAGAGAGCAGGTTCTGACGAACCGACGCAGAGAGAACAATACCGGACATGACTCTTACCCTTCTGGCTTACGCGTCTTCGTTCGATCGCTTCTGGATCGAGTGACGGGGCCAGCGTGCCGCGACATGGCTAACAAAGGGTGAAACGCATGGCGCCCGCATAAGCGCCGGTTCACCATAAGCCAGTCGGACGTGTTGGCATCGCTCGCAATCCACCTGAAATCATTGGCAATTCCTGGCGCTTACGCTCCATTAACCATAACCGCTGGTTACTTTTTCGAGCGACCCCTGCCCTCCCGAAGTCTCCAAACCGTGCGCAAAAGAAAGCGGCGGGGCCGAAGCCCCGCCGCCGGATCTTGCTTTGCGATGTCGTCCGCGACTTAGCGGAGCAGCTGCAGCACGCTCTGCTGCGACTGGTTGGCCAGCGACAGCGCGGAGACCGCGATCGACTGGCGGGTCGACAGCGCCTGGCTGTTGGCCGCCTCGACGTTGGTGTCGGCCAGGGTCAGGTTGGACGAGCCGGTCTGCAGCACGTTGATCAGGTTCTTGTTGAAGTCCTGACGGACCTGCACGATCGTCAGGTTCGAGCCCAGCGCCGACGCTTCCGAGCGCAGCGTGCTCGACGCCGAGTTCAGGTTGGTCAGCACCTTGTTGGTGGCAGCGTTGTCAATGAAGTCGACACCGCTGGTCAGCGCAGCAAGGCCGAGACCCTTGGAGTTATAGGTCACGCCGGTGATGCTCAGGCTCGACTTTGCAGTCTCGTCGAACACCAGCTTGAGCTGGTCGCCGTTCAAGAGGTTGACGCCGTTGAACGAGGAGTCCTGGGCGGTCGAGTCGATCTGCTGGAGGATGTTGTTGTACTGGTTGACCAGATTGGCACGCGAGGTCTGGGCAACCGTATCCTGGACGGGGGTGGAAGCCGTCGAGAACGTGAGCGACGAGGTCAGCGTGCCGCCGATCGCACCACCCGCGGCGCTCGAGCCAATGGTCGAGGACGCATAGTCGTTGGTGGTGGAGATCGTCAGCAGGCCGTTGGCGTCGATCGTCGCCGTCAGGTTGTTGGCCTGAAGCTTCGAGTTGAGCTGATCGAGCGTCTTGACCGTGCCGTTGGTGCCGTCGCCGAAGGTGACGTTGACCGCCGTGCCGCCGTTGAAGGAGGTGAAGGTCAAGGTCTTACCGCTGATGCCGCCGATGCCGGAGGTGCGGGCCGCGGTGAAAGCGGTCGCCGTTCCGGTGTTGCCGGCGAGGCCGAGCGCGTTCAGCGCATTGCCGGTGCCGGTGATCGACAGGTCGGCGTTGACGCCGGTCGAGAGCTTGAGCTGACCCGAGGCGTTGATGGACGAGTTGGTCTGGCCGGAGGCGGTTGCAAGCGTCGCGGTGCCGTTGGCATTGACCGTCGCGGTCTGCACGCCGGTGGCGAGGTCGATCGCCTTCAGCACGTCGTTGACCGTGCCGCCCTGCAGATAGACCGTCGAGTTGCCGTTGCCGTCGGTGAGGACGTTACCGCTCGCACCAAAACCGGTCGGAACGCTCGGCGCACCGGTCGAGCCGGGGATCGGCGCGTTCTTGAAGGTGATGACGTGACCGTCGACGTTCAGCGTCGAGCCGTCCGTGATCGTCGCGCCCAGCGAGGCTGAGCTCGTGGTCCGGTTGACGCTCACGGTGGCGTTGCCACCACCCACCGACGTGCTCAGGCCCAGCGCCTTGAGCAAGTCGGCCTTGCCGGTGACGCTCAGATCAGCACCCGTCGAGCTCTTCAGCGTGACGGCGCCCGCAGCAACGCTCGAAGCGGTCTGGTTGACGCTGGTCGCGATCGTCGCAGCGCCGGAGCTGATCGACACCGTCTTGACGCCGCTGGCGAGATCGACCGCGGTCAAGAGATCGCTGACGGTCGCAGCCGGGGTACCGGCGGTGCCGAGATAGACCGTGGTGTTGCCGTTGCCGTCGGTGACGAGGTTGCCGCTGACGCCTGAGCCGGTCGGAACGGCGGTCGAGGCCGGAGCAGAGCCGCTGCGGAAGGTGATAGTCTTGCCGTTGACGGTCAGCGTGTCGCCGTCGGCGGGCTGGGCATTGCCGAGCAGACCGGTTGCAGTCGTGCCGTTGGTGGCGATCAGGGTGATCGCGCCGGTCAGGGCCGTGGTGCCGTCACCGGCCGTTGCCGCCGTGCCCGTGAACGAGCCGATGGTGGCGCCGAGCGTGGTGGTGCCGGTCGCCGCGGTGGTGCCGCCGGCCGCGCCGCTATACACGACATTGCTGCTCGCCGTCGCGCTGGCGTAGGAGGTCGTGCCGCGCAGGTCGGCCGCGGTCGCACCGGAGACGGTGGTGGAGACGTTGGACTTGGTGGAGTACCCAACGGTGGTCTGCAGCGCCTGGTTGGCGATCGACTTGGCGCTGTCGATCAGCTTCTGCAGCGAGGTGATGCCGGTGTTGGCGGCCTGCAGCACCTGCACGCCGTTGGCGATGCCATCGAGCAGGTTGTTGATGTCGCTGGCGCGGTTGTCGAGCGACTGGGCGGTGAAGAAGTTGGTGGGATTGTCCAGGGCCGAGTTGACGCTCTTGCCGGTCGACAGACGGCTCTGTGTGGTGGCGAGAAGATCGGCGGTGGACTGGAGAGAGAGCAGGTTCTGACGAACCGATGCGGAGAGGACGATACCGGACATTGAGTGTTACCCTTCTGGTACGCAACGCAACAAGAATTCGATTAGGATTAATCGATGCTCGGGACGGTGAACGCGGACGGCTAACAAAGCATGAAGCGTGTCGCGCCAGTCTTTGCGCGGATTCACCATATGCGCCTTCGGGGCCGGAACGTGCTCACTGATATCATCATGATAGGATGATGGTTTTTCGGGCAGCGCCGAGGCATTTGCGAGTTGTCAACCATAACTCAGAGTGAGCAATTGGCTGCATTCGAAAGCAGCTTCCCCTTTCGCCGGGCGGCATTCTGATGCCGGCCCAAAAACGAAAGCGGCGGGGCCGAAGCCCCGCCGCCGGATCTTGCTTTGCGATGCCGTCCGCGATTAGCGGAGCAGCTGCAGCACGCTCTGCTGCGACTGGTTGGCCAGCGACAGCGCGGAGACCGCGATCGACTGGCGGGTCGACAGCGCCTGGCTGTTGGCCGCTTCGGTGTTGGTATCGGCCAAGGTCAGGTTGGACGAGCCGGTCTGCAGCACGTTGATCAGGCTCTTGTTGAAGTCCTGACGAACCTGCACCACCGAGAGGTTCGAGCCGAGGCTCGAGGCCTCCGAACGCAGCGTGCTCGAAGCGGCGTTCAGGTTGGTCAGCACCTTGTTGGTGGCAGCGTTGTCGATGAAGTCGACACCGCTGGTCAGCGCAGCAAGGCCCAGACCCTTGGAGTTGTAGGTCACGCCGGTGATGCTGAGGTTCGACTTGCCGGTCTCGTCGAACACCAGCTTGAGCTGGTCGCCGTTCAAGAGGTTGACACCGTTGAACGAGGAGTCCTGCGCGGTCGTGTCGATCTGGTTCAGGATGTTGTTGTACTGGTTGACCAGATTGGCACGCGAGGTCTGGGCAACCGTATCCTGGACGGGGGTGGAAGCCGTCGAGAACGTGAGCGACGAGGTCAGCGTGCCGCCGATCGCACCACCCGCGGCGCTCGAACCAATGGTCGAGGACGCATAGTCGTTGGTGGTGGAGATCGTCAGCAGGCCATTGGCATCGATCGTCGCCGTCAGGTTGTTGGCCTGCAGCTTGGTGTTGAGCTGATCGAGCGTCTTGATCGTGCCATTGGTGCCGTCGCCGAAGGTGACGTTGACCGCCGTGCCGCCGTTGAAGGAGGTGAAGGTCAAGGTCTTACCGCTGATGCCGCCGATGCCGGAGGTGCGCGCCGCGGTGAAAGCGGTCGCCGTTCCGGTGTTGCCGGCGAGGCCGAGCGCGTTCAGCGCATTGCCGGTGCCGGTGATCGACAGGTCGGCGTTGACGCCGGTCGAGAGCTTGAGCTGACCCGAGGCGTTGATGGACGAGTTGGTCTGGCCGGAGGCCGTCGCAAGCGTCGCGGTACCGTTGGCATTGACCGTCGCGGTCTGCACGCCGGTGGCGAGGTCGATCGCCTTCAGCACGTCGTTGACCGTGCCGCCCTGCAGATAGACGGTCGAGTTGCCGTTGCCGTCGGTGAGGACGTTACCGCTCGCACCAAAACCGGTCGGAACGCTCGGCGCACCGGTCGAGCCGGGGATCGGCGCGTTCTTGAAGGTGATGACGTGACCGTCGACGTTCAGCGTCGAGCCGTCGGTGATCGTCGCGCCCAGCGAGGCTGAGCTCGTGGTCCGGTTGACGCTCACGGTGGCGTTGCCACCACCCACCGACGTGGTCAGGCCCAGCGCCTTGAGCAGGTCGGCCCTGCCGGTGACGCTCAGATCCGCACCCGTCGAGCTCTTCAGCGTGACGGCGCCCGCAGCAACGCTCGAAGCGGTCTGGTTGACGCTGGTCGCGATCGTCGCAGCGCCGGAGCTGATCGACACCGTCTTGACGCCGCTGGCGAGATCGACCGCGGTCAAGAGATCGCTGACGGTCGCAGCCGGGGTACCGGCGGTGCCGAGATAGACGGTGGTGTTGCCGTTGCCGTCGGTGACGAGATTGCCGCTGACGCCTGAGCCGGTCGGAACGGCGGTCGAGGCCGGAGCAGAGCCGCTGCGGAAGGTGATGGTCTTGCCGTTGACGGTCAGCGTATCGCCGTCGGCGGGCTGGGCGTTGCCGGCCAGGCCGGTTGCGGTCGTGCCGTTGGTGGCGATCAGGGTGATCGCGCCGGTGAGGGCCGTGGTGCCGTCGCCGGCCGTTGCCGCCGTGCCCGTGAACGAGCCGATGGTGGCGCCGAGCGTGGTGGCGCCGGTCGCCGCCGTGGTGCCGCCGGCCGCGCCGCTATACACGACATTGCTGCTCGCCGTCGCACTGGCGAACGACGTCGTGCCGCGCAAATCGGCGGCGGTCGCACCCGAAATGGTGGCGGAGACGTTGGACTTGGTGGAGTAGCCGACCGTGGTCTGCAGCGCCTGGTTGGCGATCGACTTGGCGCTGTCGATCAGCTTCTGCAGCGAGGTGATGCCGGTGTTGGCGGCCTGCAGCACCTGCACGCCGTTGGCGATGCCATCGAGCAGGTTGTTGATGTCGCTGGCGCGGTTGTCGAGCGACTGGGCGGTGAAGAAGTTGGTGGGATTGTCCAGGGCCGAGTTGACGCTCTTGCCGGTCGACAGACGGTTCTGCGTGGTGGCGAGAAGATCAGCGGTGGACTGGAGGGAGAGCAGGTTCTGGCGAACCGATGCGGAGAGGACGATACCGGACATGACTCTGTTACCTTTCTGGTAAACGACGCTACTGTTACACGTCTGCTTGGATCGCGATGGACCCAGCGACGGCGGACGGTGCCGCCGAGACCTCTAACGAAACATGAAATGAAACCCGTGCTTTTGCCGGGTCGCGCGTGATTCGGTCCGGGAAGCTGAGCGCGTCGTCGCGGCGCTGCACGAACTGGCCCTTGAAACGATTAAGCTTTTTAGCGCCTTTGGCGCGAATTTACAGCTCGTTAACTAGTTGCGAGCGAGAATCACGCCTTGATAGGCCGCAACGAACGCTCGGTTACGAAAGCGTTGATGGAGAACAGGCATGGCCCTCAAGGTCGAGCTCAGACCGCACGAACGTATCATCGTCGGTAACTGCGTGATTACCAACACGGACCAGCGCGCCCGCCTCCTGATCGACGGCGAGAACGTGCCGATCCTGCGCGAGCGCGACATCCTCACGCCGGAGACCGCCGACACGCCCGCCAAGCTCGTCTATCTGGCGGTCCAGCTCATGTACATCTCGCCGGATCCGCAGACCCAGCACGGCACCTACTTCAACCTTGTGCGCGACATCGTCACCGCAGTGCCGAGCGCCTGGCCGATCATCGAGGGCATCAACAACAACATCCTGAACGGTGACCTCTACCGGGCGCTGAAGGATGCCCGCAAGCTGATCGCCTATGAAGAGAAGCTGCGGAGCCAATTCGAAGCCACCCATCCCAAGACGGAAGCAGCCAAGGACGACGTGAGCTCCGCCGCCTGACCGCGCCGCCACGCCGCGCGAACGAACCCTTCCCGCCAACGGCAACGGCCCCGGATCATCTCCGGGGCCGTTGTCGTTTCAGCATGCACGGATGTCATTGCGCCGCGAGCGGCGGCGCCTCGACCTCGATCACGGCGGCGTCGCAGCGCCGTCCGCCAAACTCCAGCACCGCCGCGACCAGCGCATCGACGTCCGCCTCCTCGGTGCGGTGATTGACGATCGCGGCACGGATCGCGAACTGTCCGTTCAGCGTCGTGCTCGACGGCGCCGCACGTCCGGACTCCTGGATGTCGGCAACGATCTCGCGATTGACCGCATCGTCGGCGCGATAGCGAAAGCAGACGATGTTGAGATTGACCGGTGCCAGCAATTCCAGCCGCGGCTCGGCCAGCACACGCGCTTCGAGATACTTGGCGAGCGCACAGCTTCGCGCGATCGCGGCACCGAGCCGCTCGGTGCCGAACGTCTTCAGCGTGAACCAGGTCTTCAGCGCGCGAAAGCCGCGCGACAGATCGGGGCCGAGATCGCAGGGCCAGACCGCCCCCGCCGCAAGTCCCCTCGCCTCGCGGCGCAGATAGGCCGCGGGCTGCGCAAAGGCCTGCCGATGCTGCTCGCCATCGCGCACCAGCAGGAAGCCGGCGTCATAGGGCACCTGGCCCCATTTGTGGAAATCGAGCGCAATGGAATCGGCGAGCTCGATCCCGTCGAGCAGCGGCGCGAGCTCGGGCGAGAAGATCGCGAGCGCACCGAAAGCACCGTCGACGTGAAACCAGATCCCCTCCTCGCGGCACAGCTCCGCGACGGCCTTGAGATCGTCGATCGCACCAATATCGACCGTGCCAGCAGACGCGACGACCAGGAACGGCTTGAAGCCGACCTCGCGATCGACAGCGATCTGCGCGCGCAGCGCCTCCACATCGATGCGATGATCGGCATCGACGCCGATCTTGCGCAGCGCATCGGTGCCGAGCCCGGCAATGTCCATCGCCCTGGAGACGCAGCCATGCGCAGCCTGCGACGTATAGGCCGTGAGCAGCGCACCCTCGTTGCCGATGCCGAGCTGCCGCGCCAGCGTGCCGAGGGCAGCCGTGCGCGCCACCAGCACCGCCATCAGATTGGCCATCGACGTGCCCGTCACGAAGATGCCGCTCGCGCTGTCCGGAAAGGCGAACAGGCGGCGCATCCACGCGACGATCTGGCGCTCGACCTCGATCGGCATATGGTCCCGGCCCCCGAGATTGGCGTTGAGGCCGGCCGCAAGCATGTCCGCGAGCATGCCGACCGCGGTGCCGCCGCCATGCACCCAGCCCATGAAGCCGGGATGGACGTTGCCGGTCGCATACGGCGCAACGTGCTCGGCGAATTCACGGTAGACGTCGGCGAGGTCGCTCGCCGCGAGCGGCACGTCTGCCTTGAACGCCGCACGGGCGTCATCGGGGATCGGCCGCCAGACGGGGCGCGACCGCACGTTGGCGACGCCGTCGATCGTCTCATCCAGCATGCGATGGGCGAGCGCGCGAAATGCGCTCCAGTCCTGCGGATCGAGCGAGGTGTGCGCGACCGAGCTTTGCGCATTGCGGACGATCTCGTTCATCTGGCACTCCCCTCGCCTGCTCTTGCATGCCGCGACAGCATCGCCGAGAACGCCGCGAATATCTTGCGCATCTGCGGCGGCTTGTAAGGAAACACGGCTGGCGAATCCATATTGTGAACGACGGCGGTGTTGTCGGCTTCGAAGACCAGGAGCTCGCCATCCTGATTCTCGGCGCAATCGACGATGAAATAGTCGAGGCCGACGCGCCTGCTCATCTCGTCGAGCGCGCTTCGGTGGCGTGCGGCGAAAGCGTGATCGAAGTCGCGCATGAAGAGCGCCTCTTCTGCACGCTTCTCCTCGCTGAATGCCATGTTGGCGTTGAGATACCAGATATCCCAGCGATCGGCGATCGCCATGTGGCAGGCATAAGGTTGACCGTCGACCATCGCGAGACGATATTTGCGATAGAGCCCGTCGGCGTTCACATAGTCGACGAAACGCGCGACGAAGAAATCCTGTTCGTTCCGCTCGGCGAGATAGGCTGCGAGCGCCGCCGCATCGTCGAGCTTCGCGAGCCCGACGCCGGCATGCGAGCCGCGCGGCCGCGCGATCATCGGAAAGCGCAATTCAGCCGCGATGTCTCGGCAAGCGGTCTGCCCTCGCGACAGATCGGACAATTGCGCCCGCGTCGCGTGGATGGTCGCGGGAATGTCGAGACCCGGTACGCCGGCCAGCAGCCGATGCAGCTTGTCGCGATCGAGATTGCCGATGCGATCGGGGCGATTGAGCAGCGGCCGCGGCCAATGCGGCGCGGCCCTCGCGATCAGGGCGAGCGCTTCACGGCATTCCTCGGAATCGGAGGCGACCACAATGGCAACGTCGTGCTCGGGCAAGTTCTCCGGCAGGCCGACGCCGCTGACCACGTAAAGCGTCAACAGCTCGATGTCGGAGCCTTCGAGCAGAAAATCGATCGGCGTGTTGCCGCCCATATCGATGTCCGCCGCAAGCGCGAGCACACGCAAGCCCGGCTTCGGCGCCGCGCTCGGGGTGCGAAACAATTGATGGAAGGCCAGCACCTCCGACTGGATCGCAAGCCCCTGATTCTTGTCGCCGAGAAGCTGGGTGATCAAGGACAGATCGAGCCCTTCACCCGCCAGCGCCGTCCCTGCAGCGATCCGCGCCACCAGCTGGTCGCGCAACGGATGCAGGTCGACACCTTCGAAGGCCCGGCGCGTCAGCTGCGCAAAGCCGATGCGATCGGCATAGTTCGCCGCGGTCATGCGAAGCGGCGCGGAAACCGGATGCTGCATCTCACACCTCGAACGTGGAGTTTACCGGCAGGGCCGCGACTGCGCCACGATCAAGCAGCAGTTCGATCTTTACCAGGACATCGGCGATGCGATCGAGAACGTGCTGCAGATTGCGCTGCGCCTTCGCCGCGTCCGGCGACCAGGCCTCGGTCACGAGCCGGGCGCCGACACAAAGGCGCAACACGGCTTGCGATGCCTCGTCCTGCCGCTCCAAACGGACCGGCTGACCGATCAGGCTGCGCTGCGCCGCGACTTGCCGGTCCGCCGCGCTGCCGCTGATCGCTTCGCTCATGTCGCGCGCGAGCGCTTGATGAATGGCGTTGGTCACGGCGATCGAGACCGGCTTGCCGCCTCGCAGCAGCATGAACGAAAAGATGGTAGTTTGCGCAAATTCCTCGTCATCGACCGTCGCAGGGGTGGTCGAGGTTGGGACTGGATGAAGCGACGGCGACAACGCGATCATGCTGTCGATGCCCGCGGCGAGCTCGGCCAGCGCCTTGGCGCGGAAAGCCCCGGGCACGGCGTAGTAACTGCCGATTTCGGCGAGCGCTGCCTCCCAGCGCAGCCATTGACCGTAGTTCGGCCGGCGCTCGAAGCGCGAACGCAGCGCCGTCCAGGCCATCGGCCAATCGCAACGGCCGGCATAGTCGAAGAAGCCGGCCGCGATCCCGTCGATCCGGTCGAGCGACCGCGACAGCCCCTTCGGCACCAGCAGCGCACCGCTGAAGGCGGGCCCACCGAAGAACTTCGAGCCTGTCATCAGCACCATGTGGCCACGGTCGAGATAGGAACGCAGCCGGCGGCGGTCGAGCCGGGCCTGACAGGCGTCGACGACGATCTGGACCTTGCGCGGCCAGCGCCGCGCGATCTCATCGAGGCAGGCCGCGCTCGGGGCGCGCCAGCCGAGCTTCGATGCATCCATGATCTGCAGCAGCACGGGCGCGCCTTGTGCGATCGTGGTCTCGACCGCATGCAGCACCGCGGCGTCCGCATCCGCGCGCATTGCAATCGCGGGCCCGGTCTCAAGCAGCGGCAATGCGAGGCTGGCGCCGGCGAGCCCCGCAACTGCGCCGTCCTTGCGAACCGCAAGGCCGCTTGCCGTCATCGAGCTGAAATGGCGCCCGCGCGCGGTATAGGTGGTCCCGCTTCCGGTCTGGTCGGAGCCGACCACGATCGTCACCGGCGGCGCCCCGAGCACCGCGCGGGCCAGGAACAGGGCGTGGAGCTGGGAGTCCGTGCCGGAGGGCGAGAACACGATGTCGACGCGCGGTGGCAGCTGGAGATGGCCGCGCAGCTCGTCCCGCATCTCCTCGCAGCGCGCATCGAAGGCGATCTCGACCTCGTCGAACAGGCACTTGTGCATCAGCTCTTCGCGTGCCAGCGCGGCACGGTCATAGGCAGCTTGCGAGATCGTCGATGCGGTCGAGGAGGCGAAATTCCAGAGCTCCGGCTCCGGCGAGGCCCCACAGCCATACACGTTGACGCGATCCCTGGCGTCGAGTGCCAGCCGCGGATCTCCGCCGGAGACGAGCAGCGTGTCGAGTGGCGTGAAGAGATCGCGCAGATGGTAGCGCGAACCACTGTCGGATACGCGCTCCGGCTCTGACAGACGGGATGCGCCGGTGCTCATCCCGAAGGGCTCACGCGGCATCGGCCGCCGCGCCTGCGGGCGCCGGTGCGAATTGCGAGGCGATATCACCGTGGAACACCGACGGTCCGACGTGATCGAGCGAACTCTGAATGTCGGCCCAGATCTCGCCGCCGATATCGGTCCAGCGCTTGCAGAAGGCGAAATCCTCGGAAAGGTAAGTGCCGGTCGCCGGATCGATCATGCATTCGAACAACGCAAAGCGGTTCTGGCTCGCCGCCAGCGTGTCGTGCGAATGCTCGCGGAAGAACTGCAGGGGCGCATAGTCCGGATGGCGGCACATCGCCTCCAGCACATGGCGCCGGATCATCAGGAAACCCGTGCCGGCATAACGCACGCGGGTAAAACCGTTGACGACGACGATGCGATCGGGATCCTCGATCTCGATCACGTAGTCGAGGGAGGCGGCCGGAACGTCGGTCCGACCTGACTGGATCGCACGCGCGGCCTTGTCCCAATTGACCCGCTTGATCGGATAGCAGCCGGCGACGACGTCCGCGCCGCATTCGATGAGCCGGAACACCTGCTCCGGCTTGAACCCGATATCGGCGTCGATGAACAGGAAATGCGTCGCCTTGGGATCGTCAAGGAACATCGCGACCAGATTGGCCCGCGCGCGGGTGATCAGCGCGTCGCCGTCCCGCAGCAGCACCTTGAGCTCGAGATTGGACATGCCGTGCACGGCGCGCTGCAGCGCGAAGATCGAGCTCGCATAAATGCTCGACACCTGCCCGCCGAAGCATGGCGTTGCCACCACCAATTGCATCCTGTCCGACATCGGCAGCTCCGCCCCGCTCCAATCCTCACCAAGAGGTAAAGAGGCATGGTTAACGGCGCCTTAACGCGTCCTTACAGGAACTTGACGAGCGAGAGCTGCGCGAGGTTCGAGGTCACCTGGTAGGACGCCTGGAGCGCGTTCTGCAGCGCCAGGATTTCGCTTGCGACCTGGTCGGGCGAAGCGGATTCCGCCTGGTCGATGATGGTCTGGAGCTGCGCCTTGGCCTGGGTCTGGCGCGTGGAGGCGTCCTTCATCGTGTTCTGAGCCATCGCGATGTCGGTCTGGATGTCCTCGATACGCTGCTGACCGGGTTGCTGCGTCAGCGCCTGCGTCACCCGCAGGCTCAGCGCGGCGACCTGCCCGCCCGAATACTGCCCGGTCGGCGAGGTCGAGAACGTCCCGAACACTGCGATCGCCTGCAATTGCCGGCGGATCGCGTCCTCGTTGGCCTGGGCGCCATACTGCACCGTGACGGAATCGTCGACCCGGGCCATCGCGGTGGAGCGCGCCGAGCCGGGCCCGTCATTGCCTTGGTACCATTTCACCGTGTTGGCCGAGCCGTTGACCAGCGTCGTCGCCGAGCTCGCGGGCGAGGAGCCGACGCGCAGCGGGGGCTGGGTGGCGGTCACCGGCGTCGAAGCGAAACCGAGCGAAGCGAGCGCGCCGGTATTGGAGCTGTTGATGTTCAGGCTCGCCGCATCGTCGGTTTTGATCGTGATCGAACCGCCATGGACCGTCGAGGGCTTCGATGTCCCCGTGATCTGGTCGATCTTGCCGAGCAGGGTCTGGATGCTGTCGGTGACATTGAGCTGGTTGCCGGTCGCGCCTGAGGCGACGAAGGTCAGGGTGGTGCCGTTGATGGTGATGGTGTCGCCGGCCACGAAGCCCGGCGAGATCGAGTCCGAGGGGCTCGCACCGGACAACGCCGTCACGCCGGTGACCGGCGCCGGTGGCGCCGCCTGGTTGTTGACCGGTGTACCGATCGCAGAGCTTGCTGTGTTGAAGAAATTGTCGCCGGCGGTGACGGCGGACGCTGCGACCAGCGAGGTGTTGGCGAGCTTGGTGATCGCGGTGTTCAGCGCCGTGTTGAGGTTCGCCGCGGTGTTGTTCGGGTTGACCGGAACGCTCGCATCGATCGCGAAGCTGCCGAGCGGCGTCGGCGTCGCCGAGGACGCGGTGAGGTCGATCTGCTCGGTGGTGCCGTCCGGCAGGGTGAACTGGATGCTGAGCTTGTCGCCATTGTTCGGGTTGACGCCGTTGAGGTCGACCGAGAACGACACCGGCGAGCCGCTGGGGCCGGTGACGGTCGCGCCCGTCAGCGTCGAGGAGACCGCCTTGAGCTTGAGGCCGAACGGCGAGCCCGCGACGTCTTCCGAGACCTGGATCGAGCTCGGGGTTGGCTGGGTCTGCACCAGGCGGCCCATGCCGTTGGCGCCGAGATCGGCAGCCTGGCGCTCCGCCATCACGGTCTTGAAGCCCGCCTGCGTCGTGGTGCCGTTGATGATGTCGCCGGCATCCGCGACCGGCTGCGTGTTGACGGCGGTTCCGGAGAACAGATAGCGGTTGCCCGTCTGCGTGTTGAGAACGCCGACCATCGAGCCGAACTGAGCCGCGGCTGTGTTCTGCGCGATCGTCTGGCCGTTGACGTTGAGATCCTGCGCGGTGTTGGCCGAGCCCGTCTGCACCGTGCTGCGGATCTTGGTCAGCGACTGCAGCGCGGTGTTGGCGAGGTTGATGCTGACATTGACGTTGGTGATCGTGTCGGTATAGGCGGCGATGTTGGAGATCTGCGCGCGCCCGGCGATCGCAAAGCCCTCGTTGGTGCCCATTCCGGAATAGTTCTGCGACAGCTTGCCGGTCGCGAGCTGCGTCGACAGGTCGGTGAGCTGCTGATTGATGTTGCGGATCTGCGCGCCGAGAACCGACGAGGAGTAGTTGATGCTGCTGATCGACATGTTTCAGAGCCCTGTTACTTGTTACAATTGAGCCTGGATCAACGTGTTCATCATGCTCTGCACCACCGACATCACGTGAGCGTTGGCGGCATAGGCATTCTGCAGCTGGATCAGGTTCGACATCTCCGAGTCCAGATTGACCTTGGAGGTCGAGTCGAACTTGGCCTGCAGCGTCGAGACCACCACGCTCTGGCCCTGCTGGAGCTGGGTGGCCTGGGTCGCGGCATTGGCCTGCACGCTGAGGAACTGCTGCAGGTAGTTCGAGACGCTGCCGGTGAAGGGCTGGCTCGCCGAGCCTAAGCCGCTCTGCGGCGAATAGGAGAACACCGCCGAGGTGAGCTGCGAATAGAGATAGTCCGAACGCGTGGTGTCGCCGGCGGGCGTCACCGGCGAGGTGTTGTACACCGACATCCGGGTCGGGTCGGCGACCAGCTGGGTGTTCACGGCGATGCGTCCGGCAAGGCCGGTCATCTGCGAGCCCGAGGCGGTGATCGCGCCGGTATAGAGCGCCTGCCCGCCGTCGGTGAACAGCGGCAGCTGCGGATTGCCCGAGGTCAGCGACGAGATCGTCTTGCTGATCGAGGCCGAATTGACCTTGGCCAGGCCGCTATTGTCGTCCGTGATCCGCAGGGTCGTGGCGGTCGCCGGCGACGGCGCTGCGGCGAAGGTCAGGTGCGAGCTCGAGAGCGCCGTGTTGAGCGCCGAGGCGATCGCACCCATGCCCCCGGAGAAGTTCACGCCGATCTGCATCGGGTTGGCGTTGGTCGCATTTTGCAGCGGCAGCGCCGCCGGGTCGGTGACGTTGACCAGCGTGACCTGGCGCTGCGTATTGGTCGCAATATCGGTGTAGGTGAAGGTGGCGGTGTTGCCCGGCTGCGCACCGGCAAGGTCGATGTCGAAGCCGGCCGGCGGGCCGGACACCGCGGTGCCGGCCGTGGTCTTGTCGGACAATGCGCTCGACATCGTCGCGGCGAGCTGGTCGATCTGGTTCTGCGCCTGCACCAGCGTCTGGTCCCGCAGCATCAGATCGGCCGCGATCTGGCCGGATGACACCACGTTGTTGGCAATGACATCGAGCTGTGAGCCGTTCGGCAGCTTGATGGTGAGCGCGCCGACGCCGGACTTGGACGGGTCGATGTTGTAGAGCGAGGTCGCCGAGAGCGCGCCGGCCGAGGCAAAGGAGAACTGCGAGGCGAGCCCGGCACCGACCAGCTGGATGCCTGTCGTGGTATAGATGTTGGCCTGGTTCGAGCCGTCGGTGGTGACGCGGACGTCGACATATTTCGACAGCGTGTTGATGGCCTGGTCACGCTGGTCCATCAGCGTCGCGGCCGAGGGATCGTTGCCCGACAGGCCCTGAAGCTTGGTGTTGATGGCGGCGATCTGCTGCATCGCCGCGTTGGCGGCCTGTGCCGATGTGCCGAGATCCTGCTCGACGTTGGAGCGCAGCGACTGGATGCCCTTGGTGGTGACGTTGAGCTGCGTGGCCAGCGCCTGCGCCGCGCCGAGCGCAACGGTCTGCGCCGACGACGCGCCCGAGCTGGTCGAGAGCGCCTGCAGCGCAGTGGTGAACTTGTTCAGCGCGTCTTCGAGCGTGCCGCTGTTGCCGGGCGTGCCATAGACATTCTGAAGCTGCTTCAGGATGTTGGCCATCTGGTCGGCATAACCGCTGCCGCCGGTTTCGGTGCGCAACTGGTTCAGCACGAAGGTGTCGAGCTCCCGGCTGACGCCGGTCGTCATCGCGGTCGAGCCGAAGTCGCCGGTGGTGACCTCGATCTGGTTCGGTGTCTGGACGACGTAACCCGGCGTCTGCGAATTCGCGACGTTCGAGGAGACGATCGAGAGCGCGGCCTGGTTGGCACGCAGGCCGCTCATCGCACTGGCGAGGGCTGAACTCAAACCCATGTTACTTGCCGCCTTTGGTTACGTCACGCGCCGATCAGCGCAACACGTTCAAGAGGTCCTGCACCATCGAATTCGCGGTCGTGATCACCTTGGTGTTGGCCGAGTAGGCCTGCTGCGTCACGATCAGCTTTGTGAATTCGTCGGCGATGTCGGTGTTCGAGCCTTCCAGCGACGAGCCGCTGATGGTGCCCGAGGCGCCGTCGATGGCGTTTCCCGACTGTTCGGTCGCGGCATAGGCGCCGCCGTCCATCGCCTTGAGGTAATTGGTGCCGTTGAAATGCGACAGCTGCACCTGGGCGAGGTTGAGGTTCTGTCCGTTGGAGAAGGTGCCGACCACGACGCCATTGTTGTTGACGGCGACCGAGCGGAGCTGACCGGCGGCATAGCCGTTCTGGGTGATCGTGTTGATGGTCACCGCGCCGCTGGTGCTGGCATATTGCGTCAGGCCGCCCGAAGAGATGTTGAAGGCGACCGAGCCGAGCGACTGGCCGCTGACGGTGACGTTGTTGATGGTGATGCCCGAGCCGCTCGGCGAGGTCAGCGAGCCGTCCGCGGCAAAGGTGAAGGTCTGGCCGGTGTTGACCCAGCCGACCGTGGTGCCGGTCGCGTTCGGATCGGTCTGGTAGAACAGGTTCCAGCTATCCGAATGGCCCGCACCCAGCGAGGCACTGTCGGTCTTGGCCCAGCGCAATTGCAGGTTCACCGGCGTGCCGGCGGCGTTGTAGGCAGTGACCGCGCCGCCGCTGATCGATTCCTTGGTGAAGGTGGCGATGTCGTTGCCGATGACGCCGCCGGTGCCGGCGGTGCCGCCACCATCGCGGTTCTTGCTGATGGTCGAGGTGAAGCCGAGCGCGGAGAAGGCTGCGCTGTTGGAGCTGGACACCGAAAGGTTGGAGACGGTGCCGGTGTTCAGCGTGATGACGCCGCCGCTGCTGACCGACGATCCCGAGGCGCCGGAGAGCGCGTCGATCTTGCCGAGCAGGGTCGTGATGTTGTCGGTGATGTTGATCTGGTTCGGGCCCGAGGCGCCCGAGGCCATGAAGGTCAGGGTCTGACCGTTGACGGTGATGGTATCGCCGGCGGAGAAGCCCGACGTGAGCACCTGGGCGCCGCCGGCGGTGGCCGAGCCGCTCAGCACCGTTGCGCCCGAGATCGCTGGCGAGGACAGCACGTTGCCGCCGCGCGTCACGCTGCTGATGCCGAGCGCGGTGGCGGCCGTGCCGCTGCCGACCGCGACGTCGGTGCCGGTGCCGGTCGAGATCTGGATATTGCCGCTGGCGGAAAGCGTGGCGGTGACGCCGGCGCCGCCGGCGGTCTGGATTGCGTTCAGGATGCTGGCAACCGTGGCCGTCGTGCCCGCGCCGAGACCGATCGTGGTGTTGCTGCCGACCGTCGAGACCGTCGTGCCGCCGTTGAAGGTGATGGTGTTGCCGTTGATGGTCAGCGTCTGACCGCTCAACGCGGTGAGAATGCTGGAGGCGAGATGCGTGCCGGCCGTGTTGTCGAGCGAGGTGGTGGTGGACGCCACCGCAGACGAATTGTTCTGGAGCGCGACCGTGCCCGTGGCCGTCGTCGACGAATAGGCCGAGCGGACGTTGCCGGTCGCCGCCGCGCCCGACACCGTCGCGTTGGCATAGGGCGCCGGTGGCGTGCCGACCGGCAGCGGGTTGGCCGAGAAATCGGACGGGTTCAGACCGCCCGCCGCCAGCAGCGTCCCGGTCGACGCGGTCGTTTTTGCCACCGTGTTCGGCTGGGTCGGCAGGTTCGCCGCGTACTGGATCGAGGTGGTCGCCTGCGCCGGGATGAAGTTGTTCTGGAATTGCAGGACGTTCGCCACACTGCCGGTCGGGTTGCCGGTCTTCGGGTCGACCGTGACGCCCATCAGGTAATAGCCGGCGCCGTTGACCAGATTGCCGTTGGCATTGAGCTGGAAGTCGCCACGCCGTGTGTAGTAGGTCACCCCGGTGAAGACAGGCACGTTGTCGACGACGCCGCTCGCCTTCTGAATCGAGAAGAAGCCGTCGCCGGTGATCGCCATGTTGGTGGCGACGGTGGAGCCCGAGATCGTGCCCTGCGTGGTGATGGTGGCCTTCGCATTGGCCGTCACGCCGCCCGCGACCTGCTTGCTCGGAACCGAGGAGTCGGGAATGAGATCGACGAAGCTGGTGCCGATGCCCTTGTAACCGGTGGTGGATGAGTTCGCGATGTTGCCGGAAATGTTCTGCAGCGCGTAGGACTGCGCCTGCAGGCCACCCACCGAGGTGTTCATTGCATCGAAGATACCCATAACTTTGTCTCCAAATCCGATCTCGGCGGCCGGTCGACCATGGCCGCAGTCGGAGGAGACAGTCGCAAGGGCTATGCCAATGCGGGTATCCCTAGGAAATCAACGACTTAAAAAAATAGGCCCCGGTCGGATGACCGGGGCACAATTGCCGAGCCGGCAACAATTGCCGGGGAGTGACGTCATTCCGGAGCGGTCCGCAGGACCGAATCCGGAATCTCGAGATTCCGGATTCGATGCTGACGCATCGCTCCGGAATGACACCTCAACTACTTATGTCGCCGACGCCGCCGCGGGGTGGAAGACCAGCCCGAACCCGTCAATGCAATAGCGCAATCCGGTGGGCTTCGGACCATCGTCGAAGACGTGGCCGAGATGGCCGCCGCAGCGGCGGCAATGCACCTCGGTGCGGAGCATGCCGTAGGTCCGGTCCTCGGTCTTGCCGACATTACCGTCGATCGGCGCATAGAAGCTCGGCCAGCCGGTGCCGCTCTCGAATTTGGTCTCGGACGCAAACAGCGGCAGGTCGCAGCCGGCGCAGGCAAAGATGCCCTTGCGATGCTCCTTCAGCAGCGGGCTGGAGCCGGGCCGCTCGGTGCCGTGGTTGCGCAGGATTTCATATTGCTGGGGCGTGAGCTGGGCGCGCCATTCAGCCTCCGTCTTCGTGATCTCGAACTTTTCCGCGGCCTTCTCGCCAGCCTCGGCAGGCGTTCCTCTCAGCCAGCGGAAGGCCGAAAGGCCGAACAGGCCGGCAACAGTCGTTAGCAGGATGCGGCGGTCAAACATCTCATTCTCCGTGCGCGGACAGTCCACGCCCTGAGATACGGGCTTTAACGGTCGACGTTACACCTCCGGGCGGAATTTCGCTCAACTTATTGAGAGGCGGCGCCATCATGCGCGGCCGGTTCCACGGCTTCCGTTTGTTTCGGCGGCGGGGCCGGCCGCGGCCGCGCGCCGGACGGCACGCGGCGCGGACCGGTACCGGCGGCCCGGTTGGCTTCGGCGAGCCGTGCCTCGCGCTCCCTGTCCCTGGCCCTGGCACGTTCGCGGTAGCGGGCGAGCGAGCCTGCGGCGGCGGAACTCGCCCTGCCCCAGATTCCGACCAATTGGCCTGCGACCCGTCCGGTGGCGCCGCCGGCCCAGACCAGCTCGAACGGCGAGAACAGCTTCCAGCGGTCATCGCCCCACAGGATGCTGCGCGCGATCATCTGCCCGGCCATGGCCGAGGTGTTCATGCCCTGCCGGCCGAACCCGCTTGCCACCCACAGGCCTTTGCGCAACTGGCCGATCTGCGGCATGCCGTGCACGGTCTGGCCGGTCGCGCCGCCGAAGGTTTCGCTGACCTCGACATTGCCGAGCTGCGGAAAGATCGTGCGGATCCGCCGGCTGACGGCGCCCGCAAAGCGCTGCGGGCGCGCGGCCCAGGTGGTCTCGGGGCTCTCCCACATCAGCCGGTCGCCATCGACGACGCGGAAATGGTCGACCCCGTCGGAGTCCATCACCGATCCCTTGAAGGCGATGATCTCGTGCACACGCTCGCCGAGCGGCGCGGTGATTCCGGCATAGCGCCAGACCGGCAGCAGCGTCTCCGACAGCCGCGGCAACGGCGCGCCGAGATGGATGTTGCCCGCGAGCACGATGTGGGTGGCGCGCAGCCGCGCCGAGGGCGTGACGATGCGCTTGCGGATGCCGGAATGGTCGATGCTGACGACCGGCGTGTCCTCGAAGATGCGAGCGCCGGCCCGCCGCGCCAGCGCCGCGAGGCCGTGCACATATCTGCGCCCGTCGACCTGAAACGCCTTTGGATAATATACGCCGTGGAAGTAGCGATCGGTCTTGAGCAGCTCGCGGACGCGATCGACCTGCCAACCCTCGACCTCGGTGTCGAAATCCTCGTGCAGCATCTGCAAGCGGCTGATCAGCCGGTCGCCGGCATCGACGTTGGAGACTTCCAGCACGCCGTCGCTGGGGCCGATGCCCGGCATGTTCTCTTCGGTGGCGTTGGCCCGGACGAATTCTGCGCCCTCTTTCGACAGGGTCCACAAATCACGCGCGTGCTCGAAGCCGACGCGTTCGATCAGCTCGGTGAGCGGCAGCGCAAAGCCCGGCATCACCGTGCCGAGCTGGTTGCCGGACGCATTCCAGCCGATGTGGCGGCCCTCGAGCACGGCGACGCTGGCCCCGAGCCGGGACGCCTCCAGCGCGACGGTGAGCCCGGCAAGCCCGGCACCGATGACGCAGATGTCGGCGTCAAGGTCGAACGACAGCCGCTCACGGTCGCCAAAGCCGGCTTCTTCCTGGGACACGCTTGTGAAAGTCTCGCTCATGCAGTTTGTTTAGAGCATGATCCGGAAAACTGCGCAGCGGTTTTCCGATAAGATCATGCTCAAATAACAACTTGATACCAATCGGGCGCTTGTCACCTTGTCCTCAACCGGCGCCTGTAGATTATTCTGGACGTGGAACGATTCGAGCATGCCATGCGCCGTTTGATGCTGCTGCGTCACGCCAAGACTGAGACTGACGCGCCAAGCGGCCGTGACCAGGATCGCCGCCTCGACGAGCGCGGCCACAGGGATGCCGCCCGGATGGGCGATTGGATCGCTTCCCATCCCCCCTTCCCCGATACCGTGCTGGTGTCGCACGCCGTGCGCGCCCGGCAGACCTGGGACATCGCCTGGGCGGCAATGAAGGACCGCGTCCCGACGCCGCAGGTCGAGATCCTGCCGGAACTCTATGGCGCCGACCCCGCCCAGATCCTGGACGCCATTCGCACTGCAACCGCCCCGGCCGACCCGAAGCAGTTGCTGCTGGTCGCCCATAATCCCGGCATGCACGAGGCCGCGCTGATGCTG
This sequence comes from Bradyrhizobium centrosematis, assembly GCF_045571495.1. Classification (NCBI taxonomy): domain Bacteria; kingdom Pseudomonadati; phylum Pseudomonadota; class Alphaproteobacteria; order Hyphomicrobiales; family Nitrobacteraceae; genus Bradyrhizobium; species Bradyrhizobium centrosematis. The sequence continues at coordinate 2,767,007 of NZ_CP120703.1, read as the reverse complement.
ATGGGCAGCGGCGATCCTGATGGCGCCAGGGCACTCGCCGACAATCTGCCCACCGCGGGACTTGCGATCTTCGACTTTGACGTCAAGGATTGGGGTGACGTGGCCTACCGCCGCGGCAAGCTGGTGCTGTTCACAAGCCCCAAGCTACTTCGATAGGCTGCTTCGATCGGGATGAGATGGGCGGGCGCCGTCTCGACCGGTTGATCCAGCGCGATCAAGGGGGCTGAAGATTTGGAGGCGCAGATGTTCAAGTCCATCCTCGTGCCCATCGACCTCGCCGACACCGATCTCGCCAAGCCGGCGATCGCGACCGCGGCAACGCTGTCGCAGACCTGGAGCGGCACGGTGCGCCTGCTCAACGTGCTGCCGATGACGCCGGTGATGCTGGCCGAATACGTGCCGGCCGATTTCGACGAGCAGCAGCGCCAGACCTCGGAAGAAGCCCTCGCCATCGTCGCGCGCGAATCCGGCATCGAGCCAGGCCGCATCTCCAGCGTGGTGCGTCAGGGCGGCATCTACCACGAGATCCTGGAGGAAGCCGTGCACATGAAGGCCGATTTGATCGTGATGACCTCGCACCGGCCGGCGATGCGCACCTATTTCCTCGGCTCCAACGCCGGGCATGTGGTGCGCTATGCCAAGTGCTCCGTGCTGGTGGTGAGGCACTGAGGTTCGATCAATTTGCTCCTGGCCCAGGTGAGCGACTTGTCCGCCGCAGCTCATCGAGCGAAGGCGGAAGCGACACCCGGGACCACTCGCAATGAGCATCCCGGATATCGCTTCGCTCGTCCGGGCCACAAGACTTGTGGTGCCCGGCCTGCAAAACACCCGAGCGGTGGGTCAATTCGCCTCGCTGAAAATATTCCACTTTACCGAATTTCGGAAATCTCGTATGTATCGCGCAACCCGGCCCAAGGAAGAGGGGCGTATCGCGATCGTCACGAACGCGGGCCGGGCGGCGGTGGACGCTGATTGCATCGGCGCGAAGGGTTTTGCAGGGCGGGAAACTGAGAGCAAAACGCGTCGCGCATACGACCGGTGTCATCGGCGTACGGCAAAATCGTGTGGTCCTGGCGCCCGGGGTCTGTGCGCCAAGTCTTGCGGTGATGTAGGCGGCCCAACCGGGCAAGCGCATCAGTCATCCGCAAGGCGACGGGGGCAATAGTGCATCGCTCCCCGAGGAGAGCGCGACATAAGCCGTCAAACCACTGCGCAGGGAAGGCCGGGATGTCCTGGCTACACCTGTATGCCGCTGTGCAGCTTCTTGTTACGCAGGATTTCGCACAGTGGACCTCGGGTGCCAGCGGGCTCCCGGTCTTCCCTGCGCCCTCGTTCAATTGAGGGCAAGCAAGAAGCAAAGCTCGGGCGAAATGCGCCGCGAGGATGCGAAGGTGTGTCCGCAATGAAGCTGCAAATTGAAGGCGCGAGGAGCGCGCCACCTACTCCGTCATTGCGAGCGCAGCGAAGCAATCCAGAGTCTTTCCGCGGGTGGCATTTTGGATTGCTTCGCGGAGCCTGTCGTCGGGCCGCGCTTCGCGCGGACCCGTTGGCTCGCAATGACCATGTGGAAGCAATTGGGCGCCGAACACCGCTCTCGTGCCCGGACGCAGCGCTGCGTCGCGTCCGGGACACGGAACGAGCGTGACAGAACCGCCTTACAAATACCGCGACAGCTCAGCCTTGAATTGCCCGTAGACGGCGTCCTCGATCTGGCTGCGGGTGATCCCGATGTCGCGCAGGGCGCGCTCGTCGAGCTCGTTCAGCGTCTTGACGGCGGAGCGGCGCTCCAGGCGATCGAACAGGACGTGGATGGCGTGGGCGAGCGTTGCAAAAAATCCGCTCATCGAGGATGGGCGTAAACTCCGCCCGGCAGTTTGCGAAATCGAGGTCATTGTTCTTCTCCGGCCTTTCATTCCGCGCGGCGAAGCAGATGCCGTTGGCGCGGACGCACTCAGCGCCTGCACCTCATTTGCCGTCGGATTGCTCTCGCTCACCTCGGCTCAATCGCGGACCTTGATGGAACTTAAATGCTCCAGTACACTTCTCGGAGCAAGTAAAACATTGCTCTCGGTGCAATAATGTCGAAGTTCGAGTACGTGAAGCTTGCCGATGCCATTGCCTCGGATATCACTAACGGCACGTTAAGGCCCGGCGATCGGCTGCCACCGCAGCGCAATTTTGCCTACGACCGTGGCATTGCGGTCTCGACGGCGAGCCGGGTTTATACAGAGCTGCTCCGCCGCGGGCTCGTCGTCGGCGAGGTCGGCCGCGGCACCTTCATCTCCGGCGCCATCAGGCGCGAGGTCGAGACGCCAAGCGAGCCGGCCGAGGCCCGCATCAATTTCGAAGTCAATTACCCGCTGCTGCCGCAGCAATGGGCCATGATCGCGAAGAGCCTTGCGGGACTGGAGCGTGTCGATGCGCTCGAATCTGCGCTGCGGGTCTCGACCAGCACCGGCACCAAGAGCGCGCGCAATGCTGCCGCCGCCTATCTCGCGCGCAAGGATTTCGCGCCGCAGCCCGAGCAGATCGTCTTCACGGCCAATGGCAAGCAATCGCTCGCGGCGGCGCTCGCCGCGCTCGTCCCCACCGGCGGCCGCTGCGGCGTCGAGGCGCTGACCTATCCTTACGTCAAGAGCATCGCGGCGCGGCTCGGCATCACGCTGGTCCCGATCCCGATGGACGAATTCGGCGCGCGGCCCGACGCGATCCAGAAGGTGCATCGCGAGGCGCATCTGTCGGCACTCTATCTCCAGCCCATCATCCAGAACCCGCTCGGCGTCACCATGAACGCGACGCGGCGTGCCGACATCATGCGTGTCGCCGAAAAGCTCGACCTCACCGTCATCGAGGATGCCGTCTACGGCTTTCTCGCTGACGATACGCCGCTCGCCGCGCTCGGACCGGATCGCTGCATTGTGCTCGACAGCCTGTCCAAGAAAGTCGCGCCGGGCCTTGCGCTCGGCATCCTCGTGGCGCCGCCGCATTTGCGCGAAAGCGTGATGAGCGCGGTGCGCACCGGCGGCTGGATCGCCTCCGGCCATGCGCTCGCGGCCGGGCAGCGGCTGATGGCCGACGGCACCGTCGCCGAGCTCACACGCCTGAAACGCATCGACGCTGCACGCCGCCAGCAGACCGCGGCAAGGCTGCTCGCCGGCTATCAGCTCGCCGCCGACCCGCGCTCCTATCATCTGTGGCTGACGCTGCCGCCGCATTGGCGCTCGCAGACTTTCGTCGCCGCCGCAGCCCGGCGCGGCATCGCCCTAACGCCGTCTTCCACCTTCGCGATCGCGCACGGTCATGCACCGAACGCGGTGCGCCTCGCCCTCGCCCCGCCGACCTTCGAGCAGCTCGATTCCGGCCTGCGCACGCTGGTGTCGCTGCTCGGCACCAAGGAAGAGGATTTCGACTCCACGGAGTAGCTCTCAGGCCTCCGGCCAGTCCGCGATGAAGCCCTTCGCCTTGTACTGTCCGATCTTGTCCCATTCATGCAGCATGCGGCGGCTGAATTCGGCATCGGTGTGCCACTGCGCGCGCGGCGTCGCGAAGCTGTCGACGGTGAGCAGCATCTTGTCGACCTCCGGCCAGTGCCGGTGCAGCGTCATCGGATAGCGCCGTGCGGTCCATGTGTTGCCGAGACAGATCACGCTGCGGATGTTGGCAAGGCCGAGCGCCGCATCGATGATCGGCAGCGAGAAGATCACATTCTCCCCGGTGTTCATGGCCCGATGCTCTTCGAGGACAAGTTCCGCCGGAATGCCCGCTGCGATCATGGCCGCCTTGATGACCGTGCACTCGGATTGCTCCGAGCCCGGCGTCACGCCGCCGCTGACAATCGACCAGCGGAAATAGCCCTCGCGCCACAGCCGCGCGGCAGTGTCGGCCCGCAGCGCGACGTCCTCGCGCGTGCCGAACATGAACAGCAGATCGGCCGGGCGGAGCGGCGTGTCGACCAGGTGCGCGCGGTTGATCTCGGCGATCTCGTCGGCGGTGGGCCGACGCCTGCTGCGATCCATGAATGGGATCCATGACTGGCATGGCTGCAAGATGCGGCAGCAGCGCCGGCGCGCGAAGTCAAATTTGATTGCGGCCGATTGCAATCAGGGCAACAAGGCCATCAGGGTAACAGAGCCTGGGGCACGTGGTCGAAGCTGTAACTTTGCGGCCGGTTGCGCCGCACGAAGCCGCCGACCTGCCAGGCGAACAGCGCGGCAAAGCCGAGGATGAACAGCGCGCCGGCGACCTCGCCGATCACGAGCGCACGGATCAACAGACCCGCCATCGCGACTGTCAGCGCCGCAAGCAATGCCAGCGTCGCCGCATAAACCGTGCGGCTGAGGCCGGCGGTCAGCACCGCGCGGCTGTCGGCCTTCGCCAGCCGCGCATGCAATTCGACGATGAAGGCGCGAAAGCCGTTGTCCTGAGGCGCCATCAGCGCCGCGGTCTGCCAGCTCGTCGAGAGGATCGCGATGCGGCGGCCATTGCTGTGACTGACATCGGCGCGGAAGCGGTGCTGCTGCATCGACACCGGACGGAACGACAGCCGGATCGCGCTGATCTCGTCATAAGGCCACAGGCCGGATCGGCCGCCGATGTGCCAGGACAGCCCCTGCTCCGTCAGCTCGAAGCGATGCGCCGCGCCGATCAGCGACGCCTTGTAGGCATAGCTCGTGACTGGCGCAGCCTCGGCATTCGAACCCTGCATCCCGACAATCGATCCCGTCCGCGCCATCCCGCCCAGCGATCCGCTTGCGCGATCGCCCTCGCCCATCCTACAAGCGGGGCATGGTTGAGACGACCTTTTTTCCGCGCCGCCTGATTCTCGGTGCTGCCATGATCTCCGGCGTGCTGCTGGCACTCGCGGTGCACATGCTGGGCGCGCGCTATGGCCTCGACCTCGGCGGGCTCTGGCGCTCCGACACGCATGAGTTCATCCCCGCGGGCGCGGCGATCGCCTGGTGGCTGATTGCCACGGTCGGCTTTTCCGGCGGCTATTTCACCGCAACGCTGATGCAGAGCGCGGTCTCCGGCCAGATCCCGCAGCGCATGCGTCAGTTCCTGATTGCGGTGGGCGTGCTCCTGCTGGCGGGGGCTGGGCAGGCAGCCTCCGCACCGAGCCCGATCCCGACCGTCTCGGGCGTGCTGGCCGGGCTCGCCGCGCTGTGCCTCGGCGCCGTCATGGCGTTTTGCGGCGCCCATTTCGCGCTGCGCCGCGGCTGACCCTCAGGCCGATGCCCGCAGCCGCGGGCGGTCCAGCATGATCGTCACGTCGGAGGCCGGACGCGGCTTGCTGAACAGATAGCCCTGCGCCTGGTTGCAGCCCTCGCGCCTGAGCAGCTCGAGCTGCGCATCGTTCTCGACGCCTTCCGCCGTCGTAACGATGCCGAGGCTGCGGCCGAGGCCGGTCACGGCGCGGATGATCGCCATGGAGTCCTCGCGCGTCGCCAGCTCCGATACGAACGAGCGGTCGATCTTGATCTTGTCGAACGGGAAGCTGCGCAGATAGCTCAGCGACGAGTAGCCGGTGCCGAAATCGTCGAGCGAGATCCGCAATCCCATGCCGCGCAGCTCGTGGAGGGTGGTCAGCGTCGCCTCGCTATTCTGGAGCAGCACCGATTCGGTGATCTCGAGCTCGAGGCGGTGCGCATCGAGTCCCGAAGCGGCCAATGCTTCGTTGACGGATGCAATCAGGTTCGGATTCTTGAACTGCACCGGCGACAGATTGACGGCGAGGTCGACATCGTCCGGCCAGGTGGCCGCGTCGACGCAGGCGGAGCGCAGCACGAAATCGCCGAGCTGGACGATCAGTCCGGTCTCCTCGGCCAGCGGGATGAAGTCGACAGGAGCAATCAGTCCGCGCTGCGGATGGTTCCACCGCAGCAGCGCCTCGAAGGCGACGACGCGGCCGCTGACGACGTCGCGGATGGGCTGGTAATAGGGCTCGAACTCGCCGCGTTGCAGCGCCGCGCGCAGATCCATCTCCAGAAGGCGCCGTGCCTGCGCGCGAGCATCCATGCCGGTCTCGAAGAAGCGATAAGTGCCGCGGCCGTCCGCCTTGGCGCGATAGAGCGCGAGGTCGGCGTTTTTCAGCAACTCGTCGGCGTTGCTGCCGTCCTGCGGCGACAGCGAGATGCCGATCGAGACGCCGATCACGATCTGATGATCGTCAATGTCGTAAGGCGCCGAGATCACCTCGACGAGGCGGCGGGCGAGCGATCTCGCAGCCGTTTCCTCGGAGCGTCCGATCTGGACCACGGCGAACTCGTCACCGCCGAGCCGGGCCACGGTGTCGCTTTCGCCGACGCCGGCCGTCAGCCTGCGGCCGACCTCCTTCAGCAGCGCATCGCCGATGGGATGGCCGAGCGAGTCGTTGATGTCCTTGAAATGATCGAGATCGAGACAGAGCACCGCGAGCTGATCGCCTGACCTCGTCCGGCGCAGGCCCTGCTCGAGCTGCTCGTGGAACAGCACGCGGTTCGGCAGGCCGGTCAGCGCGTCATGGCGCGCCATGTGCGATATCTTGGCCTGCGCCTCCAGCCATTCGGTGATGTCCTCGAAGGTCGCAACCCAGCCGCCGCCCTGCATCGGCTGGTTGACCACCCGGATGGAGCGGCCGAACCGGTTGACGACATCGGTGGTGGTGCGGCCCTCGCGCGCGTCGGCGACGAGGCGGGCGAAGAATTCATCCGCATCGCCCTGCCACTGCCCCTTGGCCTGCTCGTCCCGTAATACGTCGACCAATAGGCGGCCGGTGAGTGCGATATCGGTGCGGCGAAGCATCGCCGCGTAGCGCTCGTTGAACAAGATGATCTTGCCGTCGGCGTCGAACATGCACAGCCCCTGCGACATGTTCTCGAGCGCCGTGTCCAACACCATTTGCTGGGCCCCCAATTGGCCCGTGGCACGGCGGTCGAGCAGCGCGGCCACGAGCGCGATCGCGATGATCGCAACCGCAGCGCTGGCGGTGAGGAAGGACAGCGAGGCCGGCGGGATCGACAGGCCGCTGATCGCAATCGTCGGATCCGGTGTCAGCAGCACGGCGCCCATGGCCGTGAAATGATGCGCGACGATGGCGACCGTCAGCAGGGCCGTCGCTGTCAGCGCATGGAAGAGGTCGTCGCATCGCGCCGCCACGAACAAGGCAAGTGCCGTAAAGAGGATTCCGGACAGCACCGAGACGGCGACCGTGCCACCGATCCAGTTTACCCGCGCCGGTATCTCCAGCGCCGCCATGCCGGTGTAATGCATCGCCGCGACACCGGCGCCGACGATGGCACCGCCAAGCACGATCCACACCGCACGCGCAGACGATACGGCGATGCTCAGCCCTACGAAAGTGACGGAGATCGCAAAGATCAACGACAGGATCGTCACCGGGATGTTGTAGGCACCCGTGCCTCCCGGCCCGTAGGCCAGCATCGCGATGAAATGCGTCGCCCAGATGCCGCATCCGCTGACGGCAGCATCGAGGCCGATCCAGGCCAGACGCCCGAGGCCCTGTGCCGCGCGCGCCCGGTGGAACAGGCTGATCGCTGCCGCGCTGGCGAGCAGACACACCGCGCCGCCAAGCGCGACCAGCCGCCAATCGTGCTCTTCGGTGAGACAGTAGAGAACTTGATACATCGGTGGGCCCCTCTGGACCCGCACTTGAACCGACAGAGGTGGACGATCGGTAACCCGCTATGTTCCCGGTCCACGAATGGTAAATGGAGCATGTGTAGGTTCGCTCACATTGTTCATCGCGCCGGCGCACCGAGGCCGATCACCGCCGCAGCCAGCAACAAGACCGCCGCTGAAATGACCAGCGACATATGCAGGCCGTCCATGAACGCGCCTGTCCCGGCGATCAGCGAACCAAACAACGCGACCCCGAGAACGCTGCCGGTCTGCCGCGTCGCGTTGAGCACGCCCGCCGCGATCCCGGAGCGCGCTTTGTCGACGCTGCCCAGCAAAGTCGAGGTTAGCGGCGGCACCAAGAGCCCGAGTCCACCGCTGATCGCAATCATCTGCGCGCAGATCATCCAATAACTCGTGTCGGCCGCGATCTCCAACAAACCGACACAGCCGAGCGTCGAGACGCAGGCACCGACCACGATGGTGGGGCACGGGCCGATGCGCTCGGCGAGGCGCGGCGCCAGCAGATTGACCGGCAGCACCGCCCCCATCATCGGAACGAAAGCGAGCCCGGTCCACCACGCCGACAGCCCGTTGACGCGCTGGAAATACAGGCTCAGCACGAAGATCAGGCCGTAGATCGCGACATTGACGAGCAGGCCGACCAGCGAGGTCAGGGCGAACAGTCTGTGGCCGAACAGCGACAGCGGCAGCATCGGCTGCGCCGCGCGGCTCTCGCGCCAGATGAAGAGAGCGGAGAGAACGGCGGCGCCGACAAAGGCCGCGATCACGGCCGGATGCCTCCAGCCCAGCGCACCGCCTTCGATGATCGCGCCGGCCAGCGCGCCTAGCGCCGCGATCGCAGCGAGCTGACCGGGCAGATCGATCTCGCGGGAGCGCGCCCGGGTGGTCTCGCTGGAATAGCGCCAGCTCAGCCACAGGCCGGCCAGCCCGATCGGCAGATTGACCAGGAAGATCGCGCGCCAACCGACCAGCGTGATCAGCGCGCCGCCGACGAAGGGGCCGGCGGTGAGCGCCAGGCTCGCGCCTGCAGCCCAGACCGCGACCGCACGGCCGCGGGCGCGGTCGTCGGCATAGGCATGATTGAGCAGAGCAAGCGAATTCGGCACCAAGATCGCCGCCGCCAGCCCCTGGACCAGCCGCGCGCCGATCAGGATGGCCGCGTTGGGCGACAGCGCGCAGGCGACTGAGGCCAGGGTGAAGATCGCGAACCCCGCCATGAAAACACGCTTGGCGCCGATGCGGTCGCCAAGCGCGCCGGCCGTGAGGATGAAGGCGGCGAACGCAATGGTGTAGGCGCTGACCACCCATTGCAGCTCGGCAACGCCGCCGCCAAGCGCCTTTCCCATCGCATCGAGCGCCGTATTGACGATGGTGACGTCGAGCTGCACCACGCCATAGCCGAGACTCATCGCGGCCAGCGTGAGAGAGGTCGCAAGACGCGAGCAGGCACGCGGTACCGAGGCTCCGTCCTGAAAATTTTCATGTTCAATGGTGGTGGCTCGCATGCTGCACCTCGATTGCAGCCCCTGCGAAATATACGTTATCACGGCGCTCCATGCTTCGATAACGACCGAATGGTGGATGCTCAACACAGCTGCCGCATGCTTGCGGTGAGGAAGCAAAGCGCCGCGCGAACGGCCGCGCGGCGCTTCCGTCGTTACACCCTCAGCTTTAGCTCGCCGCGCGCAGGTTCACCTTGCTCTCGGCGAGCGTCGTCAGCTTCTTGTCGGTCGCCTTCTCTTCCTCCAGCGTCTTGGCGAGCACGCTGGCGCAATCGTTGCGGCCGAGCTGCTTGGCCCAGGCGATCAGGCTGCCGTAACGGACGATCTCGTAATGTTCGGCAGCCTGCGCCGCGTTGATCAGCGCGGCATCGAGCACCGCCTTGTCGGCGACTTCGCCGGCAGTCTCGTCGGCTTCCTCGATGATGCCGTCGATCGCGGGGCAGTCGACCGCCTTCACGGCAACGCCATGCATCTTGAAGACTTCCTCGAGCCGCGAGACGTGCTGCTTGGTTTCCTCAAGGTGCGTCAAAAAGCCCTGTTTCAGCTGCGGGTCGGTGGCCTTGCTTGCCATTTTCGGCAGCGCCTTGGTCAGCTGCTGCTCGGCGTAATAGATGTCCTGGAGCTGGTGCACGAACAGGTCGTTCATGGTTTTGATGTCCTTTGTGAACAGTCCCATCGTTCGGTCCTCTCGGTTTCTGGAACACGAAGGCGGCGGCTCGTGCGAAAAAGCCGCTCATTCCGCCATGTTCGGTTGCTGATGGGGCCACAACGAGTGCGCGGCATCGACGTTCCAAAAAGACCGCATCGCTTGCGCTGGAACAATGCGGACCGCACCGGGATCTGCAATCATGCCGACATAAGAAACGCGCGCGCCGCGCCGGTTTCACGACTCATATGCTTAACGCGCCTCCGATGTGAACCGCATATGACAAAGCTGACCGGTCCGACGCAGAACCTATTGTTGTCAAGGGCTGCACAAGCCGCTGTTTTTGCCTTAAATGAGCTGGATCATGCCTAGCGATCGATGCCTGCCTTTGGCCATGATCGCACCCGACTGGCCAATGCCTGGCCCGGTCGGTCTTGCCCCCGCCGGGAGGATGAATGCACGGACTGCTGCCCGCGCTGAAGCGCGGCTTCAAGAGATGGATCGGTTGGCGACGGCTCGGAGTTGCCGCGAGCATTTTGATCATCGCCTTCGCGATCACCACGCTGGTGCGGACCCTGAAGGGCATCGATACCGGGGTCATCCTGACGGCGTTAACCGAGATTCCCCGCGGGAGTATCGGGATGGCGGCGGTCTGCGTGTTTTTCGCGTTCTGTACGCTGACCTTCTACGACTTTTTTGCACTGCGAACGATCGGCAAGAAGCACGTGCCCTATCGCATCGCGGCGCTCTCCAGCTTCACGTCCTATTCGATCGGCCACAACATCGGCGCCACCGTGTTCACCGGCGGGGCGATCCGCTTCCGGATCTATTCGGACTACGGGCTGAACGCGATCGACGTCGCAAAGATCTGCTTCCTGTCGGGCCTGACCTTCTGGCTCGGTAACATCTTCGTGCTCTCGATCGGCATGGCCATCCATCCGGATGCCGCCTCCTCGATGGATCAGCTGCCGTCGTCGCTCAATCGGCTGATCGCGCTCGGCGGCCTCGCCTCGATCGTCGCCTACCTGGTCTGGCTCTGCATGGGCGAGAAGCGGCGCGAGCTCGGCCAAAAGGGCTGGAAGGTGGTGCTGCCGTCGGCGCCGCTGACGCTGGTCCAGATCCTGATCGGCGTGGTCGATCTGGGCTTCTGCGCCACCGCGATGTACCTCCTGATGCCGGTCAATCCGCCGATCGACTTCATGTCGCTGGCCGTGGTGTTCATCCTGGCCACGCTGCTCGGCTTCGCCAGCCACGCGCCCGGCTCGATCGGCGTGTTCGATGCCGCCATGCTGCTGGCGCTGCCCGAGTTCGGCCGCGAGCAGCTTCTGGCTACGCTCCTGGTGTTCCGCATTCTCTATTTCGTGATCCCGTTCGGCCTCGCCATCTCCATCATGGGCACGCGCGAACTCTGGATGAACGTGGTCGAGCCCTGGCAGGAGCGGCGGCGGCTGGCGGAAGCCTGCGCGCAGGCCAACCTGCCGAAAGAGGTGACGCCGATGGAGCGCGAGCGGCTGCTGCGGCAGGCCAATAAGCGGTAAGGCACGCGGCTAGACAAAGGTTGCGGGCGGAAGCGCGATCGTCTCTTATTTCCGCCTCAACTTTGCCGTTGAAGACGCGGGCCATGATCCCTCTATTCCTTCGTACCCTTTCCGCAAGCGCCCTGTTGCTGGCCGGGCTTTTGACCATTTTGCCGGCCGAGCGTGCCGCCGCGCAGGATGCTGGCCCCCTGCAGATCAGCTGGGAGGTGCGTAACCGCTTCCGGCTGTTCCGGGAGGAGCGCGACTTCCTGCTCCATGTCGAGAATGCGCGTAACCGCAGCATCTTGGCCGCCGAGCAATCGCTGGAGCTGCAGAGCGAAGGCCGCGGCTGGGCCCGCAACATGGTCAACCGCCTCTGCATCGACCTTCAGGGCCGCGTCAACCAGCCCTGCACCCGCGACAATACCAAGGAAAACTACCTCACCCCGATCGACCATCCCGTCACCGTGCGCCTCGTTGGCGCCGTGCCGGTCGGCGCCACCTGCGCCTGGTCGTTCGACGACGGCGACGGTCCGCAACAATCGACCTTTGACTGCGCTGAGCCGATCAACTTGCGGGTCCGCTACGGCAAGCAGACGGTCGCAACCGTGGACGTCTCCTCCGGCTCCGACCCGACCCAGCGCGTCCAGACCGAGATCCAGGTCCGCGACATCTTTATCGCCGGCCTCGGGGACAGCATTGCCTCGGGCGAAGGCAATCCGGACCGCCCGCTGGCACTGTCGGACGAAGGCTTCTGCTTCCGCTCCTATCTCGGCACGGCCGGCGCGCAGTACTACCGGCCGAGCCGCCACGGCTTCAAGGGCGGCCGCGCCTGCGAGGCGCCGGACACGCTCGCAAACTGGCAGCGCTACAGCGCACTCTGGTTCAACGCGCCCTGCCACCGCTCGCTGTACAGCTACCAGACACGCACCGCGCTGACGCTCGCGGTGCGCTACACCCACATCGCGGTGACCTACCTGCCGCTCGCCTGCACCGGCGCCAGCATCGGTGACGGGCTGCTCGGCTCGCAGCGCGCCCGCGAATGTCCGCCCGGCAAGACCGGCGTCTGCAACACCAGCGTGACCGCGCAAGTCGCCGAGTTGCGCGAGGCCCTGACCGCGGCGAAGAAGCGTCAGCCCGACCGCACGCTCGACCTCGTGCTGCTCTCGGTCGGCGCCAACGACGTGTACTTCTCCGGCCTCGTCGCCGACGTCATCGTCGACACCGCGACCGAGCGGGCGCTGTTCCGCCGCTCCGGCGTGATGGCAAGCGTCGATGATTCCCGCGACGCGCTGGCGCGTGAGTTGCCGCAGAACTTCGTCAAGCTGCGCGAGGCACTGAAGCCGCTGGTCGGCGGCGACCTCTCGCATGTGGTCTACGTCTCCTACGCCAATCCCGCGCTCGCCGATGGCGGCGTGCCCTGCCGCGGCGGCCGGGCCGGCTTCGACATCCATCCGTCCTTCAACGCCGATCCGCAGCGCCTTGCCCGCGTCTCGACCTTCGTCGATACCGAGTTCCTGCCGCAATTGAAGGGGCTCGCCACCTGCACGCGCGGCGCACTGTGCCGCGATCAGGAGTCCGACCGCATGACCTTCGTCGATGCGCATCAGGCCGCGTTCGCCGATCACGGCTTCTGCGCGCATTCCGGCAATGATCCCGAATTCGACCGCAGCTGCTTTGCCGAGAACGGCCAGAGCTTCAATCCCGATATCGTCAGCGCGGCGAGCCAGCCGATGCTGTGCGGCCGCGGCGCCTCCGAGTATCGCGCCTATCTGCCCCGCGCGCGCTGGATCCGCGACGCCAATGACAGCTATTTCGCTGCGATGACCTATCCGCAAGGCTTGCCGGCGGCGAGCCAGCCGACCGACATTCACGACGCGACCTGGGGCGTGCTCTCCGCCGTCTATGGCGGCGCAGTGCATCCGAGCGCCGAGGGCCACGCCGCGATGGCGGATGCGGCGCTGCCGGCCGCAAGCGCCGTACTTGGGCTGGACGCCGTGCCACCGAACGTGACGCGCGGGTTGTTGCCGCAACTGTTGCCGAGCGCGCAGCAGTAGAAGCAAAGCGAGCTCTCTCCCGCTCGCAGCCGCCGTTCCATCAATCCAAAAACGGCATCGATCGATACTGCCTTGAACTTGGACACTTCGCCGCGCGCGCCTCTAGGAGTCGCCTTGAGGAAATGTTCAAGTTTCAAGGAGGCGCCTGATGAGCGCAGTGGTGTCCGCAACGGACGCGAGGAGATCTCGCGTCAGGCTGCTCATCGTGACCATGTTGTTCCTGGTGACCACGGTCAATTATGCCGACCGGGCCACGTTGTCGATCGCAGGTCCCGCCCTCTCCAAGGAGTTGCATCTCGATCCCGTCGCCATGGGCTGGATCTTCTCGGCATTCGGCTGGTCCTATGTCGTGGCGCAGGTGCCGGGCGGCTGGCTGCTCGACTGCTACGGCTCGCGCCTCGTCTATGCCTTCAGCATCGTCATCTGGTCGCTGTTCACGCTGATGCAGGGCTGGGTCGGCTTCCTCAGCGCCGGCGCTGCCGTCGTCGTTCTGTTCGCGCTCCGCCTCCTTGTCGGCGTCGCGGAAGCGCCCTCCTTTCCCGCCAATGCCCGCATCGTCGCGGCGTGGTTTCCGGGAAATGAGCGCGGCACCGCGTCGGCCTTCTTCAATTCGGGGCAGTATTTCGGCACCGTGATCTTCGCGCCGCTGATGGGCTGGATCGCGCACGCCTATGGCTGGCGTTTCGTGTTCTTCGTGATGGGCGCGCTCGGCATCGTCATGGGCCTCGTCTGGCTCAAGACCATCTACGGCCCGAAGGAGCATCCCTCGATCAACGAGGCCGAATTCGACTACATCAAGGAGGGCGGCGCGCTGGTCGATCTCGATGCGGCCAAGGACGATCTGCCGCGCGCGCATGCGCCCGAGGCCGGCTCCGGCTGGGATCACATCCGCCAGCTGCTCTCCAACCGCATGATGCTCGGCGTCTATCTCGGCCAGTACTGCATCAACACGCTGACCTATTTCTTCCTGACCTGGTTTCCGGTCTACCTCGTCAAGGAGCGCGGCCTGTCGATCCTGCAGGCCGGCTTCGTCGCGACGCTGCCGGCGCTGTGCGGCTTCATTGGCGGCGTGCTCGGCGGCATCATCTCCGATGCGATCCTGCGCCGGACCGGCTCGCTAACCATGGCGCGCAAGATCCCGATCGTCGGCGGCATGCTGCTGTCGATGTCGATCATCGCCTGCAACTATGTCGAGGGACAGGCGCTGGTGGTCGGCTTCATGGCGCTCGCCTTCTTCGGCAAGGGCATCGGTGCGCTCGGCTGGGCGGTCGTCTCCGACACCTCGCCGAAGGAAGCCGGCGGCGTCTCGGGCGGCCTGTTCAACACTTTCGGCAATTTGTCCTCGATCACCACGCCGATCGTGATCGGCTACATCCTCGCCGCGACCGGCTCCTTCAACGGGGCGCTGGTGTTCGTCGGTCTCAACGCGCTGGTGGCGGCGTTCGCCTATCTCGTCATCGTCGGCAAAATCGAGCGGGTGACGCTCAAACGTTCCTCCTGAGGGCTCCCATGGGAGCTTGACCAGGCAACTCAACGGCGGCCCGAAAAGCCGCCGTCTTTGTTTTGGGGGTGATCGATGCTAGAAGTGCCGGGGAAACGCCTTATTCATCTAAGGCATGTATCGATGTTCGACCTCAACCAGCTCCGCTGTTTCGTCACGGTGGCGGAGGAGTTGCATTTCGGCCGCGCCGCCGCGCGGCTGAACATGACGCAGCCGCCGCTGTCCCGGCAGATCCAGGTGCTCGAGCACATCATCGATGCGCCGCTGTTGGAGCGCACCAGCCGCTCGGTCCGCCTCACCCCTGCCGGACGCAGCTTCCTGCCGGAGGCGCGACGCATTCTCAAGCTGGCCGAAAGCGCTTCGCAGGTCGCCCGCCGCATCGCGCTCGGCAAGACCGGCTCGCTGAAGATCGGCTTCACCGCGGCCGCGGCCTATGGCTTCCTGCCCGAGCTCGTCGCCGCCTGCCGCGCCAGGCTGCCCGAGGTGGATTTCTCGCTGAAGGAGATGGTGTCGGGCGACCAGTTCGAGGCGCTGACCTCGGGCCAGATCGACGCCGGCTTGCTCAGGCCGCCGATCGCGCGCCCCGAGCTCGCCAGCCGCCGCGTCGTCGCCGAACCTCTGCTCGCGGCGATTCCGAAGAGGCATCCGCTCGCGAATGCCGACAGCGTCACCATCAAGGATTTCGACGACCAGCCCTTCGTGATGTATTCGCCCTATGAGAGCCGCTACTTCCACGACCTGCTGGTGGCGCTGTTCACCCGCGCCGACGTGCTGCCGCGCTACGTCCAGCATCTGAGCCAGATCCACTCGATCCTCGCCATGGTGCGCGCCGGCCTCGGCCTTGCCATCGTGCCGGCGGCGGCTGCGAGCCTGAAGATTTCCGACGTGCGGCTGCGGCCGCTGAAGCTGCGCACGCGCGTTCCCGTCGAGCTGTTCATGGTCTGGCGGCGCGAGGACGAGAATCCGCTGCTGTCGGCGCTGGTCAAAATCGCCGGCGAATTGTCCTCCGCGGAGGTGGCGGAAGATTGATGCTGATTTCGCATCGGTCGATATAGGCTTTGGCTTGGACCCGCATCGAACGGTCTCCTAAACCTCGGCGCATGGACGCGCAGCCCTCAAGGCTCGCGTCCTCCACGATACGCACGAAGGGAGCAGCGCCCGTGAGCAAGATGACCCCGCAGGAAATGGCCCAGAAGATCGGATCGGGCCTCCTGTCATTCCCCGTCACGCCCTTCAAGGCTGACTACTCCTTCGACGAGGCAACCTACCGCGCCAACATGGACTGGCTGTGCGGTTACGAGGTTGCCGGCCTGTTCGCCGCCGGCGGCACCGGCGAGTTCTTCTCGCTGACGCCGACCGAGGTTCCTGAAATCGTCAAGGTCGCCGTCGACGAGACCAAGGGCCGCGTGCCCGTGCTCGCCGGCACCGGCTATGGCACTGCGATCGCCCGCGAGATCGCGATCGGTGCGGAAAAGGCTGGCGCCGACGGTCTGTTGCTGCTGCCGCCCTATCTCACCCATTCCGAGCAGGAGGGCCTTGCCGCTCATGTCGAGGCGGTCTGCGCCGCCGTGAAGATCGGCGTCATCGTCTATAACCGCGACAACGCGATTTTGCAGCCCGATACGCTGGCTCGCCTGGCCGAGCGCTGCCCGAACCTCGTCGGCTACAAGGACGGCATCGGCGACATCGAGCTGATGACCCGCGTCTACACCAAGCTCGGTGATCGCCTCACCTATGTCGGCGGCCTGCCGACCGCGGAGACCTTCGCGCTGCCCTATCTCGACATGGGCGTGACCACGTATTCCTCGGCCGTGTTCAACTTCGTGCCGGAGTTCGCGACCAATTTCTACACCGCCGTACGCAAGCGCGACCACGCCACCATCCAGGCCGGCCTGAAAAACTTCATCCTACCGCTGATCGCGATCCGCAACCGCAAGAAGGGCTATGCGGTCTCGATCATCAAGGCCGGCATGAAGGTGATCGGCCGCGATTCCGGCCCGGTCCGTCCGCCGCTCACCGACCTCACCGAGCAGGAGATCGCGGAGCTGACCGCGCTGGTCGAGAAGCTTCCCGCCGCACGATCGTCACAACAGGCTGCAGAATAGCAGCGAACAAGAGGAGGAGCGTGTGATGGCCCAGACAGAGGTTTCTGGCGCACCGGTCGTCACGGCGATGCAGGTGATCCCGGTCGCGGGCCGCGACAGCATGCTCCTCAACCTCAGCGGCGCGCACGCGCCGTTCTTCACCCGCAACATCATCATCCTCACCGACAATGCCGGCCATACCGGCGTCGGCGAGGTGCCGGGCGGGCAGAAGATCTGGCAGACGCTTCAGGACGCCAGGGATCTCGTGATCGGCAAGACCGTCGGCGCGATGAACAACATCCTCGCCGACATCCGCACCGCATTCGCCGACCGTGATGCCGGCGGCCGCGGCAAGCAGACCTTCGATCTCCGCGTCATGATCCACGCAGTCACGGCCATCGAATCCGCGCTGCTCGATCTGCTCGGCCAGCATCTCGGCCTGCCGGTCGCCGCCCTGCTCGGCGAAGGCCAGCAGCGCAACAGCGTCGAGACGCTCGGCTACCTCTTCTTCGTCGGCGACCGGCGCAAGAGCAAGCTCGACTACGTCACGGGCGAAACTGGCAAGCCCGAGTGGTTCAACCTCCGCCACCAGGAGGCGATGACGCCGGAGACTGTTGTCCGGCTCGCCGAAGCCACCCACGACCATTACGGCTTCGCCGATTTCAAGCTGAAAGGCGGCGTGCTGCGCGGCGAGCAGGAGATCGAGGCCGTCACGGCCATCGCAAAGCGCTTCCCGAACGCACGGGTGACGCTCGACCCCAACGGCGCCTGGTCGCTGGACGAGGCGATCAGCCTCTGTAAAGGCATGCACGGCATCCTCGCCTATGCCGAGGACCCCTGCGGCGCCGAGGCCGGCTTCTCCGGCCGTGAGATCATGGCCGAGTTCCGCCGCGCCACGGGGCTGCCGACCGCGACCAACATGATCGCAACCGACTGGCGCCAGCTCTCCCATGCGCTCCGCCTGGGCGCGGTGGACATTCCACTGGCCGATCCCCATTTCTGGACCATGCAAGGCTCGGTGCGCGTCGCCCAGACCTGCCGCGACAACGGCCTGACCTGGGGCTCGCACTCCAACAACCATTTCGACATTTCGCTGGCGATGTTCACCCATGTCGGCGCCGCCGCCCCCGGCAAGGTCACCGCGATCGATACCCACTGGATCTGGCAGGACGGTCAGGCCCTGACGAGGGAGCCGCTCCTGATCAAGGGCGGCAAGATTTCGGTCCCGGACCGGCCGGGCCTGGGTATCGAAATCGACAGGGCCGCTATCGACGCGGCGCATGACCTCTACAAGCAGCATGGACTTGGCGCCCGGGATGACGCTATTGCCATGCAGGACCTGATCCCAGGCTGGACCTTCGAAGACAAGCGTCCCTGCCTCGTGCGTTAAAATACTTCAGGCATGATCCCGGAAAAGTGGACACCGGTTGTCCGATCAGGATCATGCCCTTGAACATGGAGGAAAAGATGACTGCGATCCTGAAGAACTTCATCGGCGGCGAATGGGTCGACGGCTCCGGCGTCACCAGGAACATCAACCCCTCCAACACCAACGACGTCGTCGGCGAATACGCCAAGGCCGACAAGGCGCAGACCGAGAAGGCCATCGCCGCCGCCAAGGCGGCCTTCCCCGCCTGGTCGCAGTCGACGCCGCAGGTGCGCTACGACGCACTGAACAAGATTTCGCTCGAGATCCTCGCCCGCAAGGAAGAGCTCGGCCGCCTGCTGGCGCGCGAGGAAGGCAAGACCCTGCCCGAGGGCATCGGCGAGGTCGCACGCGCCGGCCAGATCTTTGCCTTCTTCGCTGGCGAGGCGCTGCGCCTGATCGGCGAGAAGGGCGCCTCGGTTCGTCCGGGCCTCGACGTCGAGCTCACCCGTGAGCCGGTCGGCGTCGTCGGCATGATCACGCCCTGGAATTTCCCGATCGCGATTCCCGCCTGGAAGATCGCGCCGGCGCTCTGCTACGGCAACACGGTGGTGTTCAAGCCGGCCGAGCTGGTGCCGGGCTCGGCACATGCGCTGTCCGAGATCATCACCCGCTCCGGCATTCCCGCCGGCGTGTTCAACCTCGTGGTCGGCTCCGGCTCGGTGGTCGGCCAGACGCTGCTCGATCACCCGGATGTGGCCGCGATCTCCTTCACCGGCTCGGTGCAAACAGGGCGCAAGATCGCGCAGGCCTGCGTGCTCTCGAACCCGATGAAGAAATTCCAGCTCGAGATGGGCGGCAAGAACCCGCTGGTCGTGCTCGACGATGCGGACCTGAAGACCGCCGTCGATGTCGCCGTCAACGGTGCCTATTTCTCGACCGGCCAGCGCTGCACCGCCTCGTCCCGCCTGATCGTCACCGAGGGCATCCATGACCGTTTCGTCGCTGCAATGGCCGAGCGCCTGAACAGCCTGTCGGTCGACGATGCGCTCAAGACCGGCGTGCATATCGGCCCCGTGGTCGACCAGAGCCAGCTCGACCAGGACCTGCGCTACATCAAGATCGGCCAGGACGAGGGCGCCAAGCTCGCCTTCGGCGGCGAGCTGCTCAAGCGCGAGACCCCCGGTCACTATTTGCAGCCGGCGCTGTTCACCGAGGCCAACAACAACATGCGCATCGCGCGCGAGGAAATTTTCGGCCCTGTCGCCGCCGTCATCCGCGCCAAGAACTACGAGGAGGCGCTGGCGATCTCCAACGATACCGAGTTCGGCCTCGCCTCCGGCATCTGCACCACCAGCCTGAAATACGCCTCGCACTACAAGCGCAACAGCGAGTCCGGCATGGTGATGGTCAATCTGCCGACCGCCGGCGTCGACTATCACGTGCCGTTCGGCGGCCGGAAGGGCTCGAGCTACGGCGCCCGCGAGCAGGGCTCCTACGCGCGCGAGTTCTACACCACGGTGAAGACGGCCTATACGTTCCCGGGCTGAGACATCGTCGGGATCGTAGGGTGGGTTAGCGCAGCGTAACCCACCAATATCTGTGTCCGCGGAAGCAGAAGAGGTGGGTTACGCTGCGCTAACCCACCCTACAAATCCGGAATCCTCGATGGACCAGGACGTCGCAGCGAAAGAGCAGCCCCGCTACATCAAGCTCAACGAGCGCGACAATGTCGCGATCGTGGTCAATGATTTCGGGCTTCCCGCCGGCTCCCGCTTCGCCAGCGGTCTGACGTTGCGCGCGTTCGTACCGCAGGGGCACAAGACGGCTTTGGTCGATATCGCGGAAGGCGCACCGATCATCCGCTACGGCGAGATCATCGGCTATGCGCTGTCGCCGATCCTGGCCGGCGAATGGGTGGACGAGGCGCGCATTCGCATGCCGGAAGCCCCTGCCCTCGACAAGCTCGAGATCTCCACCGCCGTCCCCGCGCCGCTGCCGCCGCTCGAAGGCTTCACCTTCGAAGGCTATCGCAATCCGGACGGCTCGGTTGGCACCAAGAACATCCTCGGCATCTCCTCCTCCGTGCAATGCGTCAAGGGCACGATGGAATATGCCGTCAAGCGCATCCGCGCCGAGCTGCTGCCGAAGTACCCTAACGTCGACGACGTCGTGCCGCTGACGCACGCCTATGGCTGCGGCGTCGCCATCACCGCGCCCGACGCGGTGGTGCCGATCCGCACGCTGCAGAACCTCGCGCTCAACCCGAATTTCGGCGGCGAGATCTTGGTCGTCGGCCTCGGCTGCGAGAAGCTCGCACCCGAACGGCTGGTGCCGGAGGGCGTGAACGATGCCATCGTGCGGATGCAGGACGAGGCCTTCGACGGTTTCGGCGCGATCGTCGAGGCGATCATGACTCAGGCCGAGGCACGGCTGAAGGTGCTCAACACCCGCAAGCGCGAGACCTGCCCGGCGTCCGACCTCGTGATCGGCCTGCAATGCGGCGGCAGCGATGCCTTCTCCGGCGTCACCGCGAACCCCGCCGTCGGCTTCGCCGCGGACCTCCTGGTGCGCGCCGGCGCCACCGTGATGTTCTCCGAAGTCACGGAAGTGCGCGACGCCATCCAGCTGCTGACGCGACGCGCCATCAACGAGGACGTCGGCCGCGCGCTGGTGCGCGAGATGGCCTGGTACGATTCCTATCTGGCCCGCGGCGGCGCCGACCGCAGCGCCAACACCACGCCCGGCAACAAGAAGGGCGGCCTTGCCAACATCGTCGAGAAATCATTGGGCTCGATCGTGAAGTCCGGCTCGAGCGCCATCACCGGCGTGCTTTCGCCCGGCGAGAAGGCGACGCAGAAGGGTATGCTGTTCGCCGCAACGCCGGCCTCCGACTTCATCTGCGGCACGCTGCAACTCGCCTCCGGCATGACGCTGCAGGTGTTCACCACCGGCCGCGGCACGCCCTACGGCCTTGCCGCAGCGCCCGTGATCAAGGTCGCAACGCGCAGCGAGCTCGCACGGCGCTGGAAGGACCTGATCGACTTCGATGCCGGCAAGATCGCAACCGGCGAGAAGACCATCGAGGAAACAGGCTGGGACCTGTTCCGCCTGATCCTCGACGTCGCCTCTGGCCGCACCAAGCCGTGGTCGGACCGCTGGGGCATTCACAACGACCTGACGTTGTTCAATCCGGCCCCGGTGACCTGAGAGCCGACCAGCAGCTTTCCACGAAACCGTCCGGAAACATTGGTGCGAAAAGCTTCTTCCCCGGTTTCGTTCGTTCGCCTCACGCAACCATTATGTTCGCTGAGGGCCCATCGAAAGTCCGCATACGAGCGAACCTCTTCCTGCATCGTCAAGACCAAACCTCCGATTGCCATCTTCAACGGAGATTTTTCCAATGCGTGTTCTCACAACGATTGCCCTCGCCAGCGCCGTGATTGCGAGCGCGACCTCTGCCTTCGGCGGCGAGCTTCCCTCTTACGAAGTGCAGTCGCTGCCGATCTCGGCGACACAGGTGCAGGTGCTCGGCGCTGCCGGTGTCGAGGAGCAGTCGGCCGCTCCCACTATGATCGTCGCCGGCATGCCCGCCTCGCCCGTGCAGATTTCGGTGCTGTCGCCGCGTGCGAAGCGGCTCGCCAGCGCAAGTGCGGGCAACAACGCGCGCTAAGCTTCCGTAACGCTTGCGGCGCCTGCATCTGATGCGGGCACCGCCAGCGTTTTCACGTCATGCTGCCCGGCATGAAGCAGCGCACGCGCGGATGACCGTCGATATAGTGCTTCCACACTATGGTGCGGCCGATCTTGTTCGGCACGGTGATCACGGCGCCATCGGGCACCACGACCCACTCGTCATCGATGCGGACGCGGTAGCGGCCGCGGTCGGATTCCCAGTCCACGTCGGCAATGACGTAGCCGTCGGCGTCGGAGCAGCATTGACCGAATTCGCTGTGCAGGCTTTCGAACCAGGGCTTGAGCGGCGAGTTGGCGTAGCGCCCGTCGTCGCGTGCCAGCGCTGAACTCGTCAGCAGAGCGGTCAGGCCCAGCAGCGCGGCGGCACACTGTCTTGCAGGTCTCATGTCGTCTCCGCGGTCGAAGTGATCGCCGCGAGGCAAACGCCACCGTCTGCCCGCAGCACAGCGTGCGGCAGGCATGGAGACGGCGACTCGCTCCCCAGCGGCTTTGCCGCCAGCTATGCAAATCCGGCGCCAACGCGCATTCCGGGGAACTACTGGAGCAGGCTCGGCCCCCATTCGCCTTTCGGCGGATGTGGCCACGCAGACCGTCTGCTCATGCGGGGAATGATTGTGCGCTGAAAGCTACCGCCGATCAGGCAGCAGCACGGTGCTTGCGGGCCCTACTGCTTCGGTACCGGCGCCATCATGGCGCCGCCCTTCTTCGTCGCGGGCGCCGGCGGCTTTGCTGCGGCGGCCTGCGCAGGCAGATACTTCGCAACGATGGCAGGATCGACCTGGGCGATGTTGGCATCAGGCAGACGCGTCCAGGTCTCGTCCTTGCCGAGCAGAGCGATGCCGAGATAGCCGCGCAGGGTCAGGGTCTGGCCATCTGGACTGACCTTCATGTTGGCCTTCCAGATCTGGCCGTCGCGCGGATTGAGCACGTTGCCGCCTTCGTACTTCAATCCTTCGCGCTTCATGTTGCGGACGAAGGAGATGCCGAGCACCGGCGCGTTCTTGCGGTCGTCGGTGCACTTGCTGCAGACCTCGTTCGGATTGTCGCCGGGCCGCGGAAAGGTCTTTGCGATCACGCCTTCGAAGACGCCGTTGTGATCGATGAAGAGAAACCATCCGACCGTCTTGCCATCTTCGACCTTCTGCCACAGGCCCGCCGCCGTGGGCTCGGCGGTCTGCGCCGCAGACGGCGTCACCGTCGCGAGCGACAACGCGAACGCAAGGAATGGGAGCAGCCGAAAGCTGGAGAAATGCCGCATTGGATCACCTTGTTATTCCACGACCGGAATGGCCGCAGACTACGGCGATTTCGCGAACTGATCCAGCACCAGAAACATGGGGCATCCCCTGCCCGCCCGCTTCCGTCAGTTGACACCGAGCTTCTTTTGCAGGCTGGAGGAGGAGGTCGTGTATTGGAACACGAGCCGCTTTTCCGGATAGACGTAGCGATGGGCTTTTTGCGACATCAGCGCGCCCTCGTGGAAGCCGCACAGGATCAGCTTGATCTTGCCGGGATAGGTGTTGATGTCGCCGATCGCAAAGATGCCGGGCACGTTGGTCTCGAACGCGGATGTCTCGACCGGCACCAGGTTGTTCTCCAGCGCGATGCCCCAGTTCGCGACCGGACCGAGCTTCATGGTCAGGCCGAAGAACGGCAGCATGGTGTCGCAGGCGATTTCGGTGCTGCTGTTGTCATTGCCCTTCACGGTCGCGCCGGTGAGCTTGCCGTCGGCGCCCGACAGCGCCGTGACCTGGCCGAGTTTCAGATCCATCTTGCCGCCGGCAACCAGTGCGCGCATCTGCTCGACGCTGTGGGGCGCGGCGCGAAACTCGTCACGCCGGTGCAGCAGCGTGATGCGCTTCGCAATCGGATGCAGATTGAGCGTCCAGTCGAGCGCGGAATCACCGCCGCCGACGATCAGCACGTTCTTGTCGCGGAACGTCTCCATCTTGCGCACGGCGTAATGCACCGAAGTGCCTTCATAGGCCTCGATGCCCGGCACCGGCGGACGCTTCGGCTGGAATGAGCCGCCGCCGGCCGCGATCACCACCACCTTGCATTCGAACACCTTGCCGGCATCCGTGGTGCAGCGAAACAAGGGATCGCCGATCTTCTCCACGGTCTCGACCATCTCGCCGAGATGGAAGGTCGGATGAAACGGCTTGATCTGCTCCATCAGCGCGTCGGTGAGACCCTGCCCTGAAACCTGCGGAATGCCAGGAATATCGTAAATCGGTTTTTCCGGATAGAGCTCGGCGCACTGGCCGCCGACCTTGTCGAGGATGTCGACGAAATGCGCCTTCATGTCGAGAAGGCCGAGCTCGAAGGCGGCGAACAGACCGCAGGGGCCGGCGCCAATAATCAGCACATCGGTTTTGATCGCGTCGCTCATGTCGTCTCTTTATCTGTCGTTATCTGTTTGACGGCGCCCGGCGGGCAGAGGTGACCCTGCCTGTCTAGCCAACGGGGATGGATCAGGGAAGGCATAAAAGCGGGAGCGCCCCGCAGCTGCGCCCACTTGCCGGGTCAGGATAACTGAGCTGTAACGGGCACGGATATGACGGAGATCAATCGGTGAACGCACCAAGCCGCCTCGACACGACGCCGCGTCTGGAGGACTTTCCCTTCCGCCTCAGCGACAATGTCCGCTTTGGCGATCTCGATCCCAACCAGCACGTCAACAACGCGGTCTACGCCACCTACTTCGAGACCGGCCGCGTCACGCTGATGAAGCTGCCCGAATACGGGCTGACCCCGCCGGGCCTGGCCTGGATCATGGTGCGGCTCGACATACATTTCCGCGCCGAGTTGCACTGGCCGAACACGATCGAGCTCGGCCTCGGTGTGGTCAAGCTCGGACGAACGTCGGTGACCTTCGAACAGGTCGTGTTCTCGGAAGGAAGATGCATCGCCTCGGCGACGTCGGTCGGTGTCCTGCTCGACGAGGCGACGCGTCGGCCGGCCGCGTTGACTGCGGAGGTGATCGAGAAGCTCAGACCTTGGCACAAGCGCGGCGTCGAGGTCGCGCCGCCGAACGGTTAGTCGATCGCGGGATGATCAGGCCTGGCGTTCCGGCGTCGTCACGACGAGACCGTCGAGATCGTCGGTGACCTTGATCTGGCAGGACAGGCGCGAATTCGGACGCACGTCGAAGCCGAAGTCGAGCATGTCCTCTTCCATCGGCGTCGGGCTGCCGACCTTCTCGCGCCAGGCTTCGTCGATATAGACATGGCAGGTCGCGCAGGCGCAGGCGCCGCCGCATTCGGCCTCGACGCCGGGAATGCTGTTGCGGATAGCGGCTTCCATCACGGTTGCGCCGTTCTCGATTTCCACCGTGCGGGTTTCGCCCTTGTGGTCGACAAAGTGAATCTTGGCCATGTGTGCTCGTGCTGCCGCGGTGCTGGGAATGAAGGAGGGTCCGGGCTGTCCTATAACGAGTCGATCAGCCCGGCGCCATAGGGTTTTGATGTGGCGTGAATCCCGCTTGGCGGCAAGAAAATGCCTCTCAAAACAAGAGACTAGAGTCCGGCTCGGCGGCCCCCTCAAGGCTTCAGCATCGCCTCGATGGCGGCGCGAGCCTCGGTCACCGCCTCCTTCAGCGCGGCGAAGGCGTGGCGCTGGTTCTGGCCGGTCTGGATCGCGATCTCCAGGCTTGCTGCGGCATCTGCCACGGCAAAAGCGCCGATCCCGCGGGCCGAACCCTTGAGCTTGTGGGCGAGTGCGCCGGCCTCGGCCGGCAGCGTCGCCATCGCCGCCATCAGGCGGACCGCCTGCTCGGCGAACATGGCCAACACTTCCTGTTCCAGCTCGGCATCGCCGAGCGTCATCCGGGAGAGATGGTCGAGGTCGAGCGGGCTATCGATGGGTGCAAGCGGGGGCGAGGGCATCCAGTCCATCCGTTGCAGTTCAGGCGTCATGGCGCAGGCCCCGGCATCGCGCGACGGTTCCGCCGGTCCGGCGGTGAATCCACCTCACCCAAGCATGGAAATGGTTAATGAAATGTTCGGGGTCTACGACGCAGTTATGCCCCTTTATTGACGAGAAGTTGCCGCAATTGGCCGAGTTCAGTGGAGAATTGTATTTATTGCTAAGGCGTTAGACCGCGATCCTGTTAACGATGATTAAGAATGTCTTAATCGCGGGCATTTCATTCGCGACGCTCTGCCAATAGGATGTTGCAGAAATTGGCGGACAAGCCGTCCGGGTGGGGACGGCTCGGAGATCCGCGCAAGCGGCATGATCCGGTCTGTGGGCTTGCGCAGCGCGCAGGGCTCGCGGGGGGACGCGTACAAGTAACGAGGGCTCGGACTGAACATGGCGAACACTCCGAAAAAGGTCAAAGACCCCACAGAAGTCGCGCTTTCTGCGATCCAGGAAGCCCTCAACATCAGCGACACCGCTGCGGACACCAGCCGCAACGCCGCGATGCGCAACGAAACCTCGCCGCCGGCTCCGCCGGTCTTCGACGAGCCGGGCTTCGAGCCGCGCCCTGCCGCCAACGAACGCTCGACCGTGTTCGACCCGATCGAGGAGCCGCGCTCCACGCGTCGCGCCGCCAACGACGACCGCGAGACCATCGGCCAGCTGCTCCAGGCGCTTCAGAAGGGCCGCCCTGCCCGCAGCGTCTATACTTTCGCCACCGTCTTCGCCGGCGTCTGGCTCGCTGCCTGTGCCGCGCTGACCGTCGGCTTCCTGCCCTCGATCCAGGCCGCCATGGGCCAGAGCGGCGGCGTGCTCGTTATCGCCGGCCTGATCGCGATGTTCTTCGCGCCGATCATGCTGTTCTACTTCCTGGCGAGCCTGGTCTGGCGCGGCCAGGAAATGCGCATGATCGCCCAGGCGATGGCGCAGGTCGCGATCCGCTTCTCCGAGCCGGAGGGCTCGGCCGCCGATTCCATGGTCACCGTCGGCCAGGCCATCCGCCGCGAGGTCGCGGCGATGGGCGACGGCATCGAGCGCGCCATCGCGCGTGCCGGCGAGCTGGAGACGTTGGTCGCCAACGAGGTCGCCGCGCTGGAACGCGCCTATTCCGACAACGAAGTGCGCATCCGCGCCCTGCTCCAGGATATCGCACACCAGCGCGACAATCTGGTCGGCCAGGCCGAGCAGGTCCGCAGCGCCATTTCCGGCGTGCAGATCGACCTGCGTCACGACATCGCGCTGATCTCGGACGCGATCGCCTCGCGCGTCGACGAGGTCGCCAAGTCCATCACCGGCGCGCTGGAAGAGCGCGGCGCCCACATCACGCAGGCGCTCAGCAATGCCGGCGACAACATGATCCTGGCGCTCGGCGAGCGCGGCGGCGACCTGCTCGACCGCCTCGAGGAGGCCAGCAACGAGACCACGCGCGCCGTGCTCGACGCCAGCGAGCGGCTGACCACCAGCCTCAACTTCAAGACCGGCCACGTTCACGATGAATTCGTCGACCTCGCCGACCGCGTCCACGAGATGCTGAACGAGCGCATCGACCGCATCACCGGCGAATTCGAGCAGCGCTCCGCCGCGATCGTCGACGGCATCTCCGAGCGCACCGAGCAGGTGCACGATTCCTTGAAGAACTCCTCGGACTCGCTGCTGCTCGAGCTCGAGCTGCGCTCCAGCGACATCTCGGCCAAGATCGACGACGCCGGCAACCGGCTCGCCGGCCAGATCGTGACCAGCGGCGACAAGGCCAGCGAGGCGCTCAACGCCACCGTCGACGCCCTCGTCGCCAAGGTCGTCAGCCAGACCGAGACCGCGCACGATTCGCTGTCGCTGCAGATGAGCGCGTTCGACGAGCTGGTCAGGAACCAGGGCACCGAGCTGGTGGAGAAGTTCGCCCGCGACTCCGGCACGCTGGGCGCGCTCATCACGCGCCATATCTCCGAGTTCGACCGCACCGTGAAGACCTTCGGCGGCGAGATCGTCGAGCGCATGGGCCAGCGCACCCAGGACATCCACGAGTCGCTGAAGACCTATGTCGATAATTTCGATAGCCGCTTCACCGCCAACGGCGGCGAGATCACCGCGATCCTCGACCAGCGCCTGGCCCAGTTCGAGACCACGATCGGCGAGCGCGTCAGCAATTTCGACGCCTCGCTGAACGGCAAGATCGCCAGCCTCGACGGCACCATCGAAGGCCATATCAAGACTTTCGACGAGCAGCTTGGCGGCCGCGTCGCTGCGCTGGAACAGTCGTTCGACACCCGCGCGAAGTCCATGACCGACACCATCGACGGGCGCATCAACACGCTGGCGACGTCGCTGACCGACGGCGCGGCGCAGGCGATCCAGTCGATCGATTACCGCCTCACCCACCTGACGACGTCGCTCACGGGCGGCGCCTCACAGGCGATCGAAACCATCGATGCGCGCCTCAACCACCTCACGAGCACGCTGACCGACGGGGCGTCGCAGACCATCCAGTCGATCGATACCCGCCTGACCCATCTCACGACGACGCTGACGGGCAATGCGACGCAGGCGCTCGAGTCGATCGACTCCCGCCTCACCTACCTCACCACCGCCGTGACCAACGGCGCCTCGCAGGCCGTGCAGTCGATCGACACCCGCCTGACGCTGCTGACCTCGACGCTCACCGACGGCACCGCCCAGGCGATCGACGCCGTCGACCGCCGCATCACCGGGGTTACCGAGATCATCGACGGCCGCAGCATGCATCTGACCGACACGGTCACGGCGCGCTTCCAGGAGATCCAGCAGGCCATCGAGACCAAGGTCGGCTCGGTCGCCAGCGACATCGACGTGCGCGTGGCGCAGTTCGAGGACCTGCTCGGCTCCCGCGTCGAGGCCGTCGCCGGCCGCATCGAAAGCAGCGGCCGCCAGGCCAGCGAGGACATGATGTCCCGCGCCGAGATGATCTCGACCGCGATCCGCTCGCATGTCGAGGACGCCGAGCGCTCGCTCACCAACCTCGTCGTCAACACCAGCGAGACGATCCAGACCGGTGCGCGCACCGCCCAGCAGTCGCTGATGACGGTCTCCTCCGACGTCAACGCCCAGCTCAAGATGACCTCGGCCGAGGTCGAGCGGGCGCTGACCGCGGTCGGCACCGGCTCTGCGAACTCGATCCTGAACAGCGCCCGCGAGGCGCAGTCGACGCTGGTCGCAGCGTCGGGCGAAGCCTCCAACCAGATCAAGGCGCTCGCGGCCGACGTCGAGCGCACGCTGTCGGCGGCAGGCTCGGCCACCGCAGCCTCGATGCTGGCCGGCGCCCGCGAGGTGCAGACCACCCTCGTCACGGCGTCCTCGGACGCGGCCAACCAGGTCAAGACGCTCACCGCCGACGTGCAGCGCTCGCTGTCGCTCGCCGGCACGACCACGGCGGAATCGATCACCGCCGGGGCACGCGACGCCCAGAGCGCGCTGATCGCGGCCTCGACCGAGACCGCCAACCAGATCAAGGCGCTGTCCTCGGACGTGCAGCGTTCGCTCACGATGGCCGGCACCGCGACCGCCGAGACCATCATGACCGGCGCCCGCGAGGCCCAGAGCACGCTGATCAATTCGTCTTCGGACGCGGCCAACCAGGTCAAGTCGCTCGCGGCGGAGGTGCATCGCTCGCTCTCGCAGGTCGGCCAGTCGACCGCCGAGACCATCACCACCAGCGCCCGCGACGCCCAGAGCACCCTGCTCGCAGTCTCGGCCGAACAGACCAGCCAGGTCCGTTCGCTCGCGGCCGAGATGCAGCGCGCGCTGGCGACCGCCGGCGGCGCCACCATCGAGGCGCTGACGAGCGGCGTGCGCGAGGCCCAGGGCTCGCTGATCTCCGCCTCGACCGAGGCGGCGACCCAGATCAAGTCGCTGACCACGGACATCGAGCGCACGCTGACCGCGGTCGGCGCCGACACCGCCTCGACCATCCTCAACAGCGCGCGTGAGGCCCAGACCTCGCTGACCTCGACCTCGGCGGATGCCGCGAGCCAGATCCGCACGATCTCGACCGAGATCGAGCGCACGCTGAGCGCGGCCGCCGCGAACGCGACCAACGACATCCAGACCAGCGCGCTGAACGCCCAGAACGCGCTGATCTCGGCCTCCAACGAGGCGAGCTCGCGGGTCAAGTCGAGCTCGGCCGACGTCGAGCGGTCGGTGCTCGCCGCCAGCTCGAGCTTCGGCCAGGCCATGACCGGCAAGACCGACGAGATCGTCACCTACGTGCAGCAGCAGGCCGACCGTCTGTCGAACATGATCGACGCCAAGCGCGGCGCGCTGGTCGATGCGATCGGCTCGAAGACCAGCCAGCTCACCCTCGACATCGACCGCGTCACCTCGGACGCGTTGAAGTCGATCGAGACGCGCGGCCATGCCTTCTCGCAGACCATGATGGGCAACGGCTCCGAAGTCGCCCGCACCATCAACGCGGCGAGCGAGATCGCGACCGGTGCGGTAGCCAAGTCGCTCAAGGACCTCGAGCAGGCCTCGCGTTCGGCGATCGACCAGTCGCGCCAGGTCTCGATCGCGGCCGTCACCGAGATGCAGGAGACCAGCAAGATCCTGCGCACCGACACGGTCGCCCTGTTCGAGCGCCTGCGCGAGGGCAACATCCTGCTCCAGGAGGTGCTGACCGGTGCGCACGACAACCTCAACTCGCTCGAGCGGGCGCTGGTGACGCGCGTCGCCGACTTCGTCTCGGCGATGAACGACGTCACCTCGCGCAACGGCGAGGCGACGCAGAACCTGGAAGACCAGCTCAACGTCTTCAACAGCAAGACCACGAAGGCGCTGCAGGATCTCGGCGAGCTGTCGACCCAGTTCGACAAGCACGGCCAGGCTCTTGTCGAGGCCGCGCAGGTCGTCGAGCAGAGCAACAAGAACACCACCGCCTCGCTCGCCGAGCGCAAGCAGGCGCTGGAATCGCTCGTCACCACCATCGACCTGCGCACGGCCGATCTCGACCAGCGGCTGTCGCGCTTCACCGGCCTGCTCGATGAATCGCTGGCGGCGGCCGAAGAGCGCGCCCGCGACATCGCCCGCGTCGTCGCCGAAACGGCCGGCGCAGGCTCGGCCGCGATCACCCGCCAGTTCGAGGCGGTGCGCGCGGCCTCCGAGGAGGAGCACCGCCAGACCATCGAGGCGATGCACGACATCTACCGCCAGACCACGGACGAGGCGGATGCGATGTTCAAGCAGTCGACCGAGAAGTTCACCAACCTCGTCGCCAGCATGAAGCAGATGGCTCTCGAGATGCACAACGAGCTCGAAGCCACCCGCAACGAGCTGCGCCGCGGCGTGCTCGAGATGCCGCAGGAGGCTGCCGAGAGCACTGCGCAAATGCGCAAGGTGATCGTCGACCAAATCGAGGCTCTCGCCGAGCTCAACCGCATCGTGGCCCAGCATGGCCGTGGCCTCGACGTCACCACGGCGGGCCGCGCCTCCGTCGCCGTCCAGCGCCAGCAGGAAGAGCCGGTGATGGCGGCGGCGGGCGGTCGTGGCGGCGAGACCCGCATGCGCGACATCGGCAGCGCCTCGACGCTGCCGCCGCCGGACCTCGGCATGCCGGCCCCGCGTCGCACCGAAGCGCCGCCGGTCGCGCCCGCAGGCAGCGACCAGGGCCGTGACGGCTGGCTGTCGGACCTGCTCAACCGGACGGACGCCAATCAGGGCGCACCGACCGGCCGTGAGGCCCCGCGCGGCCGCGCTGCCCCTGGCCCGCAGCCGCTGGCCCCACAGGCAAGCGCCAATCCGCTGGAATCGCTGTCGCTCGACATCGGCCGGCTGATGGACCGCAACCTCGCCGCCGAAATGTGGGACCGCTATCAGCGCGGCGAGAACAAGGCCTTCACCAAGCGCCTCTACACGCCGGCCGGCCAGAAGGCCTTCGACGAGGTCGCCCGCAAGTACCGCGCCGACCGCAACTTCAAGGGCACCGTCGACCGCTACGTCGCCGAGTTCGAGCGCCTGCTCGACGAAGTCGCCCGCGACGGCCGCGGCCCGCAGGAGCTGCGCGGCCACCTGACCTCGGAGACGGGTCTGGTGTACACGCTGCTCGCCCATGCGGCGGGACGGTTGGGGTAAGCGGACGCTCGCCAATGGCGAGTGGCGAATAGCGAATGAAAACGGAGCCCTCGCGGGCTCCGTTTTTGTTTGGGATCGATCGGTGAGGAAGGCTGTACTCGCCACTCCCCATTCGCGCGCTACTACCTACTGCCGTCTCGGCGCAGCCGCCGGCTTCGGCGGCTCGGGCGGCGGGGCGGGCTGCGATGAGTTGCTGGCGCCGAACAGCACGCGGGTCGGGTTGCGGTCGAAATTGTTCACGGCGCGGCTGATGTCGCTGAGGGTGCGGCGGCCGTCGGCGATCAGCGCACCCGAGCGCCTGTCGAAATCGTCGGCGAGCTCGCGGATCGACTTCACCGCCTGGAACAGCTCGCCGCCGTCCTTGCCGCCGGCGAGCGTGTTGAGGCCGAGCATGAGGTTGTCGGCCTTGAGCATGACGCCGTCGACCTTGGCCATCACGCCGTCGATCTTCTCGGAATTGCGCGCGAGCGAGTTGGTGAAGGTCTCCAGGTTCTTCAGCGAGTTCTTCACCGATTCCTGATTGTCCGCGACGATCTTGTTGATGTTCTGCAGCGTGCCGCGGATCGCCTCGGTGACGTCCTGCAGCTTGTTGGGGTCGGCGGTCAGCGTCGGGATGCCGTCCTGGTCGAGCGGCGGCGGAGCTGCGGCCTCGTCGCCGCCCTTGAGCGAGATCGCGGCAACGCCGGTGAGGCCCTGGAATTCGAGGCCGACCAGGGTGTCCTTGCGGATCGGAGCGTTGTTCTCGATCATGGCGAGTGCGACAACCCGCCGCGGGTTGTCGAGCTTCACCGAGACCACCTCACCCACTCGGATACCGTTGAAATTGACGCTGCCGCCATTGCGCAGGCCCGCCGCCGGGCCCTCGAACACGACGCGCAAGGGACTGCGCTGCTTGGTGGTGTGCAGCGACTGGAACCAGAGCACGAAGCCGATCGCCGCCGCGATCACCGCCAGCGTGAACGACCCGATCAAAACGTAATTCGCCCGCGTTTCCATCAGGAGCTCCGGCTACTCAACACATCACCGCGCGGGCGCGCTTGCCATGGAAATACTGCCTCAGCCAGGGATGCTGCGAGGCCTGCATGTCGGCGATCGACCCTGCCGCAATGATCTTACCGTTCCCTAAAACGGCGATGCGGTCACATGCTGTGTAAAGGCTGTCGAGATCGTGGGTTACCATGAAAACCGTCAGCCCCAAAGTACGTTGCAGCGTCCGGACCAGCTCGTCGAAATCCCCGGCGCCGATCGGATCGAGGCCTGAGGTCGGCTCGTCCAGGAACACGAGATCGGGATCGAGCGACAGTGCGCGCGCCAGCGCCACGCGCTTGATCATGCCGCCGGAGAGCTCCGACGGAAATCGCTCGGCGACCTCGGGCTTGAGGCCGACCATGGTGAGCTTGGCCATCGTGATCTCGTCCATCAGCCGCTGCGAGACCCGCAAATATTCGCGCATCGGAAACTGGATGTTCTGCCGCACGGTCAGCGAGGAGAACAGCGCGCCCTGCTGGAACAAGACGCCCCAGCGCCGCTCGACGTTGCGGCGCTGCGACGCGCTCGAGGAATCCAGATCGACGCCGAAGACTTCGATGCGGCCCGAGACCTTCGGCACGAGGCCGATGATGGTGCGCGTCAGCACCGACTTGCCCGCGCCTGAGGGGCCGACGAAGCCCAGGATCTCGCCGCGCTTGACGTCGAGGTTGAGGCCGTCGAGCACGCGCGTCGCGCCGAACTGCACGGTGATGTCGCGGACGCGGATGATGGGATCTTGCATCTCGCCTTGAGCTTCTCCTGCCATCGTCACATCCCGATCGAGGCGAAGAAGATGGCGAACACGCCGTCCATGACGATGACGAAGAAGATGCCCTTCACCACCGAGGCCGTGGTGTGTTGTCCCAGCGATTCCGCGCTGCCCTGCACGGCAAGACCTTCGACGCAGGCGACGATGCCGATGACGGCGGCCATGACCGGCGCCTTGACCATGCCGACGATGAAATGGTCGATCGAGATGGCATCGCGCAGCCGCAGCAGGAAGGCCTCGGGCTCGACGCCGCCATAGAGCCAGGCCACGAGCCCGCCGCCATAGAGCGCGGCCATGGCGCCGAGGAAGGCCAGGATCGGCAGCGCCAGCACCAGCGCCATCATGCGCGGCAGCACCAGCACCTCGATCGGATCGAACCCCATGGTGCGCAGCGCGTCGATCTCCTCGCGCATCTTCATCGAGCCGAGCTCGGCGGTGTAGGCGCTGCCCGAACGTCCCGCGACCATGATCGCGACCAAGAGCACGCCGATCTCGCGCAGCACCAGCACGCCCAGCATGTCGACGACGAAGATGTCGGCGCCGAACCTGCGGAAATGGAAGATGCCTTGCTGCGCGATGATGCAGCCGATCAGGAAGGTGATCAGCACGATGATCGGCACCGCACGCCAGCAGACCTGCTCCATGTGATGCACGGTCGAGGTCAGGCGGAACGAGCGCGGATGGAACAGGACGCGAAACCATGCCGCGAGCACGGCGCCGAGCATGTCGATGAGGCCCGCGATCGTCCCGCCGATACCGGCCACGGTCCGGCCGATCTGCTCCAGCATGCCGGCGATGGTGATCGGGCTGCTGTCGAGCTCGGCCGTCGCCCGGACCCGCCGCACCTCGTCGACGAGGCTGGAATAATTGGCGGAGAGCCCCGCGATCTGCACCTCGACGGGCCCCTTGGTCAGGCTGCGGCGCAATCGCTCGATCAGCCAGGCGCCGAAGGTGTCGAGCTTGGCGACCTCGGAGACGTCGATGAAGATGCTTTGCGGGCTGCCGGCGAGCTTCTCGGCATCGGCCACCATCCGCTCGAGGACCGGCGCGAAGCTCGCGGTCCAGGTCCCTGTGGCGCAAAGTGCCAGCGCGTTGCCCTTGGCAATCCGTTCCAGCTTCGGATCGCTAGTCAAGATGTCCGCTCCCGTGCCGGGGCGGAGAAAATCAGATGGTTGCGCACGCGCCCTTACCCAGAGAAGGTATCCCCAAGTGGTTAATGTTAGTTGCTAGAGGTAACTAGCAGGTTCAGATTTCGCCAGAGTTCAAAATGACTTCCACGAAATTTGCCTCCCTGGCGGCGCGAATCGAGCGCTTCCCGATCGCCGGCAGCTTCACCATCAGCCGGGGGGCCAAAACCGAGGCCGTGACTGTCGTGGCGGAGGTCAGCCGGGACGGGCTGACCGGCCGCGGCGAGTGCGTACCCTATCCCCGCTATGGCGAGACCCCCGAGGCGACGCTCGCGGCCGTCCAGGCGATGCAGCAGGCCGTCGCGGGCGGGCTGACACGGCAGGCCCTCCAGGCCGCCATGGCGCCCGGTGCGGCCCGCAACGCTCTCGATTGCGCCCTGATCGACCTCGAGGCCAAGGCGGCAGGCCTGCGCGCCTGGAACCTGCTCGACCGCCCGGTGCCGGGCGAGCGCACCACCGCCTACACGATTTCGTTAGGAACGCCCGAGGCCATGGCCGCCGCGACCGCCAAGGCGGCGCACCGGCCCCTGCTCAAGATCAAGCTCGGCGGCGACGGCGATCCCGAGCGGATCGCGGCCGTCCGCAAGGCCGCCCCCGAATCGGAACTGGTGGTCGATGCCAATGAGGCCTGGACCGAGGCCAATCTGGAAACCAACCTTGCCGCCTGCGCCGCCGTCGGGGTCACCCTGGTGGAACAGCCGCTGCCGGCAGGAAAGGACGAAGCGCTGGCACGGATCAAGCGCCCACTCGCGGTCTGCGCCGACGAGAGCGTGCATGACCGCTCGTCGCTTGCTCCCTTGCGGGACCGCTACGACGCCGTGAACATCAAGCTCGACAAGACCGGCGGCCTCACCGAGGCGCTCGCCATGGCGGACGCCGCGCAGGTGCTCGGCTTCGAGATCATGATCGGCTGCATGGTCGCGACCTCGCTGTCGATGGCGCCGGCGATGCTGGTGACGCCGCAGGCGCGCTTCGTCGATCTCGACGGTCCGCTGTTGCTCGCGCGCGACCGCGCCCATGGACTGCGTTATGACGACAGCCTGGTCTATCCGCCGGACGCCTCGCTCTGGGGCTGAGCCAAAAGCCGGTGCCGCGCCGACCAGATCAGAACCGCGCCGCCGGCAGCCATCGCCGCCATGACGTAATACAGGCCGTCGCCGATGCGGGCGTAGATCGCGCCTGACGCGATCGAGGTCGTGGCGCCCAGCAGGCCGTTGCACGCGGCATAATAGCCCTGCCCTCGCGCGATCTGGTGCTGCGGCACGCGCTGCACCAGCAGGTTCATCGTGCCGACGATGGTCATGCCGAAGCTGAGGCCGTGACCGAGCTGGACGATCGCGAGCAGCGCGAGCGGCGGCTCGCTCGCGGTGACGATCCAGCGCAACACGGCGCTGAGCCCCCCGATCGCGATCATAATGGAGGGATGGAGCGAAAAGCGCGGCGACAGCGCGAACACGACGATCTCCGCGATCACGCCCAGCGTCCACAGGGTCGCGATCGTCAGTCCACTGATCCCATGGAGCTGCCAGTTGATGGCCGAGAAGGTGTAATAGGCGACGTGGCTGCCCTGGATCAGCGCCGCCGAGACGATGACGGCCCAGAAGCCGGCATCGCGCAGCAGCGCCTTGCCGGCGTGCCTCTCCGTCGTCTTGCGCCTGACATCGTCCAGTGGTTGAAGCAGCAGGCTGGCTGCGACCGCAACGACGGCCCAGGCGACGATGACCCAGATCAGGTCGCGCGCGGCGATGCTGTCGACGAGATAGCCGCAGGCGAGCGAGCCGGCGGCGAAGGCGGCCGAGCCCCACAGCCGCAACGGTCCGTAATCGAGCCCGTAACGGGCGACGCCGCGTAGCGCATAGGCGTCGGTCAGCGGCATCGTCGGCGTCCACATCATGCAGGTCAGCGCGTAAATCACGAACAGCGCCAGCGGCTGCTGCTGCAGTCCCACCGCCGTAAAACCAATCGCGGTGGCCAGCACCGACACCATCATGGCTGCGCGAATGGCCTGTCGCTTTTCGGCAAAGGCGGTGACTTGCGGCAGCGTGGTGAAGCGCGTGATCGCAGGCAGCGCGTTGATGAGCCCGATCCAGGCCGCATCGATGCCGATCGCCTTCAGCCACACCGGGAAGAACGGCAGATGCGTGCCCGAGACCGCGAACACGGCCGAATAGAACAGGGCGAGGCTGACGGCGAATCGCCGCTTCTTGGATGCAGCGATGGGAATTTGTGATTCGGACTGCATCAAACCAATTGCGATTCGGTCGATATCGTGGTGATCGTTACATTAACGCGCAGTGATTTGCGCGACGAGATTGCCATGGCCAACGAAGCATTCGCCCTCTCGCCCATGTCTGCCCGCGCGGCCGAGCCGAACGAGCAGGATTACGACGCGATCCGCGAAGCCTTCATGGAGACCGCGCGCGGCCGCTGGTTCCTCGGCGAATACGCCAGGCGCAACCGCAATGCCGACACCCGCATGGTGCTCGATGCGGTCGCCAAGATCGAGGAAACCCTTGCGGCGCAGCGACAACCCGTCGTCGAGGATCGCCTGCCCGAAGCGCTGGTCGAGATCCGAAGCGCCATTCGCGAGGCCGAGACCATCGCGCTCGCGGCCTTCGATCCCGCAGCGATCGAGGCGAGCCTCGCGCCGATCCCGCGCGGGGTGCGCATCATCAAGGAGATCTCCTGGCGCTGGCGCGAGATCGGCGCCGACGGACGGATCTGCGACCTCATTGATTCGCAGCTCGCCTCGATCGAGGCCGCCTGCGGACAGGCCCAGGCCATCGATCCCCGTGTCGAGCTCAGGATTGCGTTCGATCTGCTGAAGGATCGGGTCGATCAGACCGAGGGCGGCGCAACGCCGCAGGCGGCGGCCCGGGCGCCGGTGCAGGAGCCGGCTTCACCTATCGCCGAAGCGCCTGTCGAGACCACGACCGCGCCGACGGCCAGCGAGACGCCCGGTCCTGTTACGGAGCCGCCGCAGAACATCGCGGCAGCCCCCGAGCCGGAAGCCGCCGTGGATGCGACCGGCGCCGCCACAGCGTTTGCCGCTGCCGAGCCGGCACTGGAGACGGCCGCCACGCCGGAGATTGCGATCGAAAGCCGGACGGCTGTCGAAAGCCAAATCGCCGTTCAAGACACTGCGCTCGACCAGGCCGTGCCTGAAAACGGCACCGCTGAAGAGACTGCGCCTGACGACGTCTCGTTTGAGGTCTCGACCGCTGACTCCACCGCCGTCGCCGACGCGTTCACGCTCGATGCGGCCGCGCAGGCCGAGGACGATGCCGTGCTCGAGGCCATCGCGCTGGAAATGGCCGCGCCCGATCCGGAGTTCGACGAGATCATCGCAGCGGCCGAGATGGACGTGGCCGTTTCGGAGCCGATGGTTGCAGCGCCCGTCGCTGCCGAGCTGCCGGAGCCGATCGCCTCTCCGCCAGTTGTCGCCCCCGTGATGGAAGAGCCCGCCGCCGACGCGCCGATCGCGATGGACTCGCTTGCGCGCCTCACCGACGCCATCGCGGAGGCCGCGGCCGAGGTGATGGAGCAGCAGGCCCCGGCGATGGCGGCCGCAGCCAATTTCTCCGCGGCCACGCCGCTGCCCACGCCCTCACCCGTTCCAGAACCCTCGCTCGGCGCCACCATCCTCGCCAGCGGCATCCTGCAAAAACCCCGCGCACCGGCCAACGACCCGCTCGCCCCAATCCGCCGCATGACCCAGGCCGAGAAGATCGCGTTCTTCTCGTAAAGGGGTCCCTGCCTTCTCCACCGTCATTGCGAGCGCAGCGAAGCAATCCAGAGTCTTTCCGCGGAGGGATTCTGGATTGCTTCGCTGCGCTCGCAATGACGTGCTGAGATAGCGAGCGTTACTTCACCCGCAATTCCAGATCGGCCCGATCGGCGTGCGCGTCCAGCACGGGCCATAGCTGCCGCCGTTGTAGCGACCGCCGTAGAAGCCGGGACGGCCGAAATAGTGCCACTCGCCGTCCCAGCGGTAATATTGCGGAACCGGATCGATGTACCAGTGCCGGCGGTCGTTGCGCGCGAGGCGCCGCATCGCGTCCTTCTGCTTGTAGAGCGGAATGCTGTTGCTCAGCGGCTGGCGATAGCCCGGCAGAAAGCCATAGCCTTTCCACACCGGCTTGGGACGCTTTTGCACGGGCTCGGCGGGCGCGACCGCGGGCAATAGAGATAGGATGACAGCAACGAATAGACACAGAAGGCGGGACATGGATCGACGATAGACGCTCGCCTGCCGGAAGACCATTCAAATTCGAGTGGGAGGCTTTTTGCCGCTTCGACATATCGGCCTGTCCCGATAAACTTGCCAAGCGCAGCAGGAGCTGCGCGAATAACTTGCTGAGTGAACGTATGCCTGAAACCCCGCACGTCGGCGCTTTCGCCATCGTTCCAAGCAACGATCTTGCCGCTGCAATTCCGTTTTGGGAGCGCCTCGGCTTTGCGCGCAGCGGCGGCGATGCCGGCTATGTCATCATGACCGGCTGGGGATGCGAGGTACATCTCACGCCCGCCGGCGATGGTCCGTGGCGGGTGCCCGAGCACAATCCTTTCGGCATTTTCATCCGCACGCCCGACGTCGAGGCCATCGCTGCGCGGGTGGACGATCTGATCATCCGTCCCGGCGGCGTGCTGCGCCATCGCGAATGGGGCATGTATGAAGCCGGCATCAACGGACCCGACGGTCTCCTCGTCCGGATCGGCTGGCCGTCGGAACTGATGCGCAATCGAGCTAGCTGATCACACCCTTCCGGATCAGGAAGCAGCCATAGCCCCTGATGTCGCCGACCTGCACGACGCCAAACCCTGCAGCCGCCGCACGATAGAAATCCGGCCGCGAGAGCTTGCCGGGAGTGATGGCGTGGCCGACGGCGCGTTCGATTTCCGTGAGCACCGCGCGCTGCACGTCGGGCATGCGGTCGGGATCGTCGACCGGCGCCATCACGCGCACCGGATCGGGATCGAAATCGTCGAGCGGATAGACCGACATGATGGCCCGGACGGCAGTCTCCATCGTCATGCCCGGCAGCTGGATCAGGCGCTGCGACGATGTCGAGCGGGCGATGTGCGTGGCGGGGTGGTTGGCATCGACGACCACGAGGTCGTCGCCGTGGCCCATCGAGGCGAGCAGCCAGAGCAGGTCTGGGGTCAGGATCGGATCGATCGATTTCAGCATGTGACGGCGGTTCCTCCCAATCGATCGCTAACCATAGCAGGTTCCAAGCGTGATTCAGATCACGTCCGCGGCCATGGTGACAGGGATCACGGTCCACGCCCTCGAACGCGACGAAGCTTCCTCGCAACCAATCTCGCATCGAGATCAGTGCCAGAGGAGCACGCCATGTTCCGCCTAAAGCCTCTGTTGATGACGGCCAGCCTCGTGGGAAGCCTGTTCGGCTTCGCCTGCGGGCCCGTTTCCGCGCAAGTCGCTCCGGTCCAGCCTGCCCCCACTGCGCTGCAAGGCCCGGAGCAGCGGGTGGCGCTGGTGATCGGCAACGCGAACTACCAGCACGCACCGCAGCTTGCGAACCCCGACGATGACGCCCAATCCATGGCGCAGTTCCTGAACTCCGCCGGCTTCGAAGTGGTCGCAGCGACCGATTTGACCCAGGACGACATGATCCGCGTCGTTCAGGACTTCTCCGCCAAAATTGCTTCGCGCGGTCCGAACACAGTGGCGATGGTCTATTATGCCGGTCACGGCGTGCAGCTCGCCGGTGAGAACTATCTCGTTCCCGTCGATGCCAAGGTCTCCAACCCGACCGAGCTCGTCAACAATTCGGTGCGCCTCGTCGACGTGATGTCGACGCTGGAGACGATCCCGAGCCGCATGCGCATCGTCATCCTCGATGCCTGCCGCAACAACCCGTTCCCTGAAGTCAACGACGCCGGCCGCGGCCTTGCGATCGTCGATGCGCCGAACGGCTCGATCGTCGGTTACTCGACTGCGCCGGGCACTGAGGCCCTCGACGGCACGGGTGGCCACAGCCCGTACACGCAAGCCTTCCTGAACGTCGCGCGCGAGCCCAACGTGCCGATCGAGCAGCTGTTCAAGCGCGTGCGCCTGCAGGTGAACCAGTCCACCAGTGGCGCGCAGATTCCGTGGGAGAGCTCCTCGCTCACCTCGGACTTCACCTTC
The DNA here is from genome assembly GCF_045571495.1 of Bradyrhizobium centrosematis. Classification (NCBI taxonomy): domain Bacteria; kingdom Pseudomonadati; phylum Pseudomonadota; class Alphaproteobacteria; order Hyphomicrobiales; family Nitrobacteraceae; genus Bradyrhizobium; species Bradyrhizobium centrosematis. The sequence continues at coordinate 2,725,844 of NZ_CP120703.1, read as the reverse complement.
TTCGGCGACACCGCTGTCGCTGCCAACCGCGCGCCGGTGAAAGCGCCGGTGGTGCAGGTGGCCTCCAACCTGCCGAGCCGCTCGACCCGCCAGGCTTATGATTACGTCGTGTCCGAGGGACGGCCGGAATACTATCAGGAGTTCATCCAGATGTATCCGCACGACCCGCTGTGCGACCACGTCCGCTGGCTGCTCAACAATATCCTGCTGTCGCAGGCCTGGCACAAGGCGGTGCTCGTGAACTCGCCGCTGGGCTACAAGACATTCTATGAGAGCTATGGCGACAGTCCCTACGCGCAAGTCGCGCTGAAGCTCGAGGCACAGCCAAAGCAGATCCCGTTGATGCAGGCGACCAAGTTCCTGGCGCCGCAGAACGTCACCCCGAGTTTGAAGTCCGGCAACCTCGGCCAGCCCAAATACATGCCGCTGATGCAGCAGGGTAATGGTGGTTCGCAGATGGGCGGCAATCTTCCGGTGCTGCAGAAGCCGGCCGACGGCAATGTCATCGGCAAGCTCGGCAATGGCGGCCAGATCGCCAACCTGCCCGCGCCGACCAACACGACCAACAGCAATGGTGGAACCGGCAAGATCGTGACCTTGCCTGTAACCAACACCGTGCCGAACGGCAGTAATGCCAACGGCAAGCCGGGCAAGATCGTGAGCATGCCGGTGAATGTCGGCAAGGGCGGCTCGACTGTCGAGGTGAAGCCGGTTCAGACGCAGGACCACCCGATCCGCGTCAACAACGGCAACACCGGCATCGTGAAGCTGAACAACAACCCGGTGAACAAGGTGCAGGTCCAGAACAATGTCCAGAACAACAGGCCGCAGTTCAATGCGATGCCGAACCGCATGGTCAACAGCAACAACAACTTCCGGCAATCAATGAACCAGGCGCCGAGCATGAGCAATGGCGGCAATCGCCGCGGCGGCTTCATGCACTGATCGCGCGGAGCAGACGGTGCGCTCCCTCCCCCGCCTGCGGGGGAGGGTTGGGGAGAGGGTCTCTCCACAACGGGACAATCCCCAAGAGGAAAAAGCCCTCACCCGGCACTGCGTGCCGACCTCTCCCGCAAGCAAGCGGGAGAGGTTGCACCGAGCAAGTGGCGAGTTTGATCCACAAGATCAGCAGAGACGAGAAGGGGCAGAGCGGCGATGCTCTGCCCCTTCTTTCATGTCAGTTTGGGGGCCGCCAGGCGCAGCCCCGGAATGACGACTAAGCCACCAGCTCTGCGAACAGATCGGCATCGACATTGCCGCCGGAGAGCACGATGACGACGTTCTTGCCGGCCACATCAAGGCGGCCCGCAAGTAGCGCAGCCAGACCCACCGCGCCGCCGGGCTCCACCACGAGCTTCAGCTCGCGATAGGCGAAGGCAACCGCAGCGCCGACCTCGGCATCCGATGCCGTCACGCCGCGCGCCAAGAGCTTGCTGTTGATCGCAAACGTCATCTCGCCGGGGATCAGCGCCATCAGCGCATCGCAGATGGTGCGGCCGGCCGGCGGATGCGGCTCGCGATGACCTGCGCTCAGCGAGATGCCGTGATCGTCGAACGCCTCGGGCTCGGCCACGACGATCTCGGCTCGCGGATAGCGCGCCTTCACCGCGGTCGCGACGCCCGCGATCAGGCCGCCGCCGGACGCGGGCGCCACCACGATATCGGGGGCGAGGCCGAGGCCTGCCATATCTTCCGCGATCTCGCGGCCGGCGGTGCCCTGCCCTGCGATCACGAAGGGATCGTCGTAAGGCCGGACCAGCGTCGCGCCGCGCTTCTCGGCGATGCCGCGCGAGATCGCCTCGCGGTCGTCCTTGTCGCGATCATAGAGTACGACCTCGGCGCCGTAGGATTTGGTGCGCTCGCGCTTCGACAGCGGCGCATCCGCGGGCATCACGATGGTCGCCTGCATGTCGAGGATCTTTGCCGCCGCCGCCACGCCCTGGGCGTGGTTGCCGGAGGAGAACGCGACGACGCCGCCAGCGCGCTTGTCCTGCGGGATCGAGAACACCTTGTTGAAGGCGCCGCGGAACTTGAAGGAGCCGGTGCGCTGGAGCATCTCCGGCTTCAAGAACACCTTTGCGCCGACGCGCTCGTTGAGCACGGGAAAGGACAACAGCGGGGTGCGGATGGCGTAGGGCGCGATTACGCGCGCTGCGGCATCGATGTCGGCGGGGCCGATCGGGAGGAGCTGTTCGGTCATGGCGGAATGTTATCGCGGCCGAGGAGGCCCGGGCAAGACACCTCCACGCGAGGGATTTACCCCGTCAGGCGACCCGGCGGGGCTGTTCCGCGCGGTTTCGGCCGGGCAGCACCGCGCCGACCGCCAAAATGCTGTCGATAAAGACCCTCGCCGAGGCCTCCCAGGTGTAGTTGGCCGCGAACGTGACACAGTCTTGCCGGGAGATCCCGAGCGCCGCGAAGCAGGCGTTGCGCAGATCGTGATCGAGCACGCCGACCGGCGCGTCGCCGATCACGTCGCGGGGTCCCTTCACCGGGAAGGCCGCCACCGGCAGGCCGCTCGCCAGCGCTTCCAGGAGAACGAGGCCGAAGGTATCGGTCTTGCTGGGGAATACGAAGACATCGGCCGCGGCATAGATGTCTGCCAATTCCTCGCCGTGCTTCTCGCCGAGGAAGATCGCATCGGGATAGGCCTCCTCCAGCGAAGCCCGCGCGGGGCCGTCGCCGACGACGACCTTGGTGCCGGGCAGATCGAGATCGAGGAAGGCTTCGAGATTCTTCTCCACCGCGACGCGGCCGACTGACAGGAACACCGGCGCCGGCAGGCAGAGATCGACCGCGCGGGGGTGGAACAATCCGGTGTCGACGCCGCGCGGCCACAGCACGACGTTATCGAAGCCGCGTTCGGTCAGCTCGCGGGCAAGCGCAGGCGTTGCCGCCATCACGGCGCGGCTTGCGGTATGGAAGCGGCGCAGCGCCCGCCAGATCAGCGAGCCCGGGACCGGCACGCGGGCGCGGACATATTCGGGGAAGCGGGTGTGGAAGCTGGTCGTGAAGGGCAGCCTGCGCTGGCGGCAATAGCGGCGGACCATCAGCCCGATCGGCCCCTCCGTCGCAATGTGGATGCTGTCGGGGCGTGCCTCCTCGATCAGCCTCGCGATTCGCGCCGGGCGCGGCATGGCGAGCCGCACGTCGCGGTAGCTCGGCATCGCGAAGGTGCGGAACGATTGCGGCGTCAGGAACGTGAACTCGACGCCAACACCTTCAAAGCTGAGCCCTTTGGCGGCATCAGCCAGCTTGGTCAGCGTCCGAACCACACCGTTGACTTGCGGGTGCCAGGCGTCGGTCGCGACCAGGATGCGCATCAGGCGGCCTCTGTCATGCAGCTCTGGCTGCAACCTGCGGGACGGCGGCCGGTTTCTGCAAATGATCCGCCCAGGTGATGATCTCGAAATGGCCGTCCTCGTGCTCGACGAGAGCGGTGCAGCTCTCGACCCAGTCGCCGCAATTCATGTAGCGAATGCCATTCTCGTCGCGGATCACGGCGTAGTGGATGTGGCCGCAGATCACGCCGTCGGCTTCGTGCCGCCGCGCCTCGGCGGCAAGCGCCTGCTCGAACGCGCCGATATAGTTGACGGCGTTCTTGACCTTCTGCTTGGCCCATTGCGACAGCGACCAATAGGGCACCTTGAACAGACGGCGGAAGAAGTTGACGAGGCGATTCATCTGGATGGCGAAGTCGTAGGCCTTGTCGCCGAGATGGGCGAGCCAGCGCGCGTTCTGCACCACGAGGTCGAAGATGTCGCCGTGAATGACGAGATAGCGCTTGCCGTCGACGCCGGTGTGGACGGTGTTCTCGACCACGTCGATGCCGCCGAAATGCGTGCCGTAATAGTTGCGCAGGAACTCGTCGTGATTGCCGGGGATGTAGATGATCTTGGCACCCTTGCGGGCCTTGCGCAGCAGCTTCTGCACGAGATCGTTGTGGGATTGCGGCCAGTGCCAGCTCGATTTCAGCGCCCAGCCATCGACGATGTCGCCGACCAGATAGATGGTGTCGGCATCATGGTAGCGCAGGAAGTCGAGCAGAAGATCGGCTTGAGAACCGCGGGCTCCGAGATGAACGTCGGAGATGAACAACGTGCGAAAGCGCCGCTCCGGGCTCTCGTCACTCACATCGTAACTTCCCATGCGCCAGCCTGTAACAATGTCCCGTGACAGGGGGATGACCGATTGAACCCTGGAGGCACCCTCAAATACGAATCACGCCTTGCCTCGCCCTCCCCGCGAATATCAGCCGCATGCGACAATCAGGCGACATGGCGCCGCAGGAGGCGCCGGGACCCTGCTCTTGTCTGAGGCAATCTCCCCGCGGCACATCCTTCGAGACGCCCGCTGTTGGCGGGCCCTCAGGATGAGGACCGAGTGTGCGCCCCTGTTTCAACGGGCACAGTGCTGCTGAGCCTCATTCTGAGGAGACCGCTGGACGCGGTCGTCTCGTTAGGATGGGGCGCGCGCTCAGGCGCCGGCCCCGCGTCAGTAGAATCTGTGGAGATGATGGATCGGGCCGTGACCATGGCCGACGCTGAAGCGGTCGGCGGCCGCGATCGCCGCGCTGATCCAGGCCTTGGCGTTGCGCACGGCGCTTGCCAGATCCTCGCCCTTGGCCAGCCCCGCCGCGACCGCCGAGGATAGCGAGCAGCCGGTGCCGTGGGTGTTGCGGGTGGCGATGCGGGGCGCTGACAGCGCGAGCGTGTGCTCGGCATCGACGAGATAATCGGTGCTCTCGGCACCCTCGCCGTGCCCGCCCTTGATCAGGACCGCGCGGCAGCCCAGCGCCAGCAGGCGGCGCCCCTGGCGTTCGATCTCCGCCTCGCTCGCCGCGACCGGCTCGTCGAGCAGCGCCGCAGCCTCCGGCAGGTTCGGCGTGATCACCGAGGCCAGCGGCATCAGCCTGGTGCGCAGGGCATCGACGGCCTCGGATGCGAGCAGGCGATCGCCTGAGGTCGCGACCATCACGGGATCGAGCACGACATGCCCCGGCGACCAGCGCGACAGCGCGGCTGCGATCGCATCGATGCTGGCGGCCTGGGCGACCATGCCGATCTTCACCGCGCCAATATTCAAATCGGAAAACACGGCGTCGATCTGCGCGGTGACGAATTCCGCCGGCACGGCGTGGATGCCGGTGACGCCGCGCGTGTTCTGCGCCGTCAAGGCCGTGATGACGGAGGCGCCGTAGACGCCAAGCGCCGCGAACGTCTTCAGGTCGGCCTGGATGCCGGCCCCGCCGCTTGAGTCGGAGCCGGCGATGGTGAGTGCGACCGGGGTCGTCATCGCCGGACAGATTTGCAGGACACAGGTACCACCATGGCCTGTCCTAGCGCGCCCGTGGAGCACCGGCAAGCGCGCCGGGCCGGCGGCCCGCCATGATTCGCGATCGGTGCGCGCACTGCGAATCACGGCCGAGCCCCGCCACCGCAATTGTGCGGGCTTGAAAATGCAACTGCACCGGGCCCTTGGTATAGTCTCGAACTGCTTCGCCGATGCGCGACGCGTTCAGGTGGTGGAGCTGTCTGGCGATACCGACGTCCGGGCCGCCCGGCCCGCGAGCCGCCTGCAACGGAATCTTGGGGGGTGGAACGATGTGGGCCTTTTTTGAACGTCTCCTCGACTCGTCCATGCTTTCACCGCACGGCATCTGCCTGCTCTGGGAACCTGAGCTGATCTGGCTTCACGTCGTGGCCGATGCCTGCATCGCGGCCGCTTATTTCTCGATCCCCTTTGCGCTTGCGATTCTGGTCACCAAGCGGCGCGACCTCAAATTCGGCTGGGTCTACTGGGCCTTCGCGATCTTCATCATGGCGTGCGGCCTCACCCATGTGCTCTCGATCTACACGCTCTGGGTCCCGATCTACGGCATCGAGGGCATCGTCAAGGCGGCGACCGCGGTGGCATCCGTGGTCACGGCCGGCGCGCTCTGGCCGCTGCTGCCGAAGATCCTGACGATCCCCTCGCCGTTCGAGCTGCGCCAGGTCAAGGCCGCGCTCGAGGAGGAGGAAATCAAGAGCCGCGACGCCACGCTGCTGCTCCAGCAGGTCAGGGACGCGCAGCGTGCGATGCGCGAGAGCGTGACGCGCCTCACCGCGATCGTCGAGACCGCAGTCGACGGCGTCATCCTGTTCGATGCGCAGGACCGCATCCTGCTGTTCAATCCGGCCTGCGAGCGCCTGTTCGGCTATGCCGCCGACGAGGTGATGGGCCGGAACGTCAGGATGCTGATGCCCGAGGCGGATGCCGGGCCCGACGGCCAGGCAAGGCACTTCGCGACGGCCGGCGAGGCCACCGGCCTGCGCAAGGACGGATCGACCTTTCCGATGGACGTGTCGGTGGGCCAGGCCCGGCAGGACGGCGAATCGATCTTCGTCGGCATCGTCCACGACCTGACCGCGCGCAAGCTGACCGAGCAGCAACTCCAGCAGGCGCAGAAGATGGAAACGGTCGGTCAGCTCTCCGGCGGCATCGCCCACGACTTCAACAATCTGCTCACCGTCATCATCGGCAACGCCGAGCATCTGAGCGAGCAGCTCAATGCCAGGCCCAACCTGCGACGCTTTGCCGACGACATCGCCCAGTCGGGCGAGCGGGGTGCCGAGCTGACGCAGCGCCTGCTCGCATTCAGCCGCCGGCAGCTGCTGCAGCCGCAGACGATCGATTGCCGCGGCCTGCTCGAATCCATGTTCAAGCTGCTCAAGCGCACCTTGCGCGAAAACATCGAGATCAGGACGGCCTCCGGGCCCGGCACGATCCTGGCCTTCGCAGACCGCGCCCAGCTCGAATCCGCCGTGCTGAACCTTGCGCTCAACGCACAGGATGCCATGCCGGCCGGAGGTCACCTGACCCTGAGCACGGAGCTGGCGATGCTCGACGAGCACTATCGCGCCGCTCACCCCGAAGTCGCCTCCGGCGGTTATGCGCTGATCTCGATCACCGACGACGGCGAAGGCATGACGCCGGAGGTCACCCAGCGCGCTTTCGAGCCCTTCTTCACCACCAAGGAGGTCGGCAAGGGCTCGGGCCTCGGCCTCAGCATGGTCTATGGCTTCGCCAAGCAATCAGGCGGCCACGTCTCGATCTACAGCGAGCCGGGCCTTGGGACCACGGTCCGGATCTACCTGCCGCGCGCGGACGCCGGGCAATCACAGCCCGACCTGCCCGACGGCGAGGAGGCGGCGCCGCGCGGGTATGAGACGATCCTGATCGCCGAGGACGATCCGTTCGTGCGCTCCTCCGTCATTCGCCGGGTCGAGGCGCTCGGATATCGCGTCGTCGCCGCGGTCAACGGCAAGGAGGCCCTCCAGCAGCTGCGCGCCGACCCCGGCATCGACATGCTGTTCACCGACGTCGTGATGCCCGGCGGCATGAGCGGCTGGGAGCTCGCGGACCAGGCGCGGCGAATTCGCCCCGGTTTGCCGGTCCTGTTCACCTCGGGCTATGCGCTGGAGACCCTGGTCGAGCAGGGCCGCGCGCACGCCCAGGCGATCGTGCTGACCAAGCCCTATCGCAAGGCCGAGCTCGCCCAGCGGCTCAGAGACGCACTGGCCACAGCGGTCGTGGCCTCCTGAATCCCGGCAAGTGTGCTTGCTAAATCGTGCCGGTTTTGGCCTATTGGCCGGCAGATACGCTTTCGGAGTCCCCGCGATGGTTCCTTTTTTCGTCCAGATCAAATGCAAGCTCGGCCAGTCCTACACGGTCGCCAATGCGCTTGCCGAAGCCGAGATCGCTTCCGAGATCTACTCCACGGCCGGCCAATACGACCTGCTCGTGAAGTTCTACGTCGACAAGGACACCGACATCGGCCATTTCGTCAACGAGAAGGTGCAGGTGCTGCCGGGCATCCAGGACACCCTCACCATCATCACGTTCAAGGCGTTTGGCACCGGCTAAAGCAGGATCCGCAAAAAGTGCGCAGCGGTTTTCCGGAAAGATCATGCGCAAACAACAACCTCAAGCGCGATGACGATTCATCCAGATCTCATCGCGCTTCAGCCCGCCAGCTAAGTTGCGTCCTTGCGCTTGGGCCGCGGCGGGCCGTCCACCGGCGGCAGCGATTTGAGATAGTCCGCCATCGCCGCGATATCCTCGTTGGACAATTGCGAGGTGTTCTTGATCACGCGCGTCATCGCGCCGCCGACGCTGTCGCCGTCGGGCAGCTCGCCGTTCTTGAGGAAGTAGGCGAAATCCTTCGTGCTCCACTCGCCGAGGCGCTTCTGGGTGATGTTGGGTACCCAGCCCTCACCTTCCGGATTGGGCCCGCCGGCAAAGCGCTGGCTGGAGATGATACCGCCCAGCGCGTTGCGCGGGCTGTGGCATTCGGCGCAATGACCAAAGCTGTTGACCAGATAGGCGCCGCGATTGAATTGCGGCGACTTGCTGCCGTCGGCAATCAGCGGCTTGTCGTCCAGAAACAGGAATTTCCAGATGCCGACATTGCGCCGGATGTCGAAGGGAAAGCGTATGTCGTGGTCGCGTACCTTGCCGGTCACGGGCGGCAGCGTCTTCAGATAGGCGAAGAGATCGAGCACGTCCTCGCGCCTGGCGTACCGGTAGGACGTATAGGGGAAGGCGGGAAAATAATGCTGCCCGGCAGGTGAAACGCCCTGCATCACCGCATTGACGAAGTCGGTCTCCGTCCATTTGCCGATACCGTCGGTCGGATCGGGCGAGATGTTCGGCGCGTAGAACGTCCCGAACGGCGACTTGATGGCGACGCCGCCACCGAGCCGGACACGATCGGGCTGGTCGGGCGTGGTGTGGCAGGAGGCGCAGCCGCCGGCGTTGAACATCGCTTCGCCATTGGCAAGGTTTGCGATGTGGGCGGGCCCACCGCCCGCGGCCGCCACGACCGGCGCGCTGAGCCACCAATAGACGCCCGCGGCGACGACCGCGGCGAGCAGGCCTGCGAGAATTGTTCGTTGCAACATGCGTATCCATTCACTCGTCGCGGCGAACTTATGGCCGATGTTCTCGCGGCTCCAACCACGAAGAATTTAGCCCGCCCCGGCCGGCAACGGGAATAAACTGAAATGCCGGCTGTTGGAAGGTTGGCAGCCCGAACGGGTTCAGCAGGGAGAACGTCATGAACAAGACTGTCTTTGCCATGTTAGCGCTCGGTGCCGTGACCTTTGCAGGCCCGGCCTGCGCCGAAAAGCTCAAGGCAACGCTCGATGCCAAGTCCGAGGTGCCTGCGACAAGCAGCAGCGCCACCGGAACCGCCGACCTGAACTATGATGCGGCCAGCAAGAAGCTGTCCTGGACCGTCACTTATTCGGGGCTCTCCGGCCCCGCCACCGCCGCGCATTTCCACGGGCCAGCCGAGGCCGGCAAGAACGCCGGCGTGGCGGTGGCGATCCCGAATGCGGCCACAAGCCCGGTGAAGGGCGAAGCGACGCTGACGGACGCGCAGGCCGCCGATCTGCTTGGCGGCAAGTACTACATCAACATTCACACCGCGGCCAATCCCGGCGGCGAGATCCGCGGTCAGGTGACGAAGTAAGCCGCAACGCTGCTTCGTTGCGCGAAGGCCGGGCGCAGGAGGGGCGTCCGGCCTTTTCGATTCCAACCGTGCTCAGGCCGCGTTCAGTGCCTGCGCGAGATCGGCGATCAGGTCGGACGGGTTCTCGATGCCGATCGAGAGCCGGATCGTGGAATCGAGCACGCCGATTTTCTGGCGGATGTCGGCGGGAACGCCGGAATGCGTCATCGTCGCGGGCAGGCTCGCGAGCGACTCGGTGCCGCCGAGACTCACCGCCAGCTTCAGGATCTGCAGCGCGTTGAGGAATTTGACCGCCGCTGCCTTGCCGCCGACGATGTCGAAGGAGAACGTGGAGCCGGCGCCCAGGCACTGCCTCGCGAACACGCGCCCCGGGGGCGACGCCTCCTCGTGATGACCGAGGTAATGGACCTTGGCGACCTTGGGGTGATCGCGCAGGAAATCAGCCACGAGGCGCGCATTGCCGTTGGCCTTCTCCATGCGAAGGCTCAGCGTCTCGAGCGAGCGGTTGATCATCCAGCAGGAATGCGGATCGAGCTGGGTGCCGATGGCACCGCGCAGCGCCTTGATGCCCTTCATGACCGCCTTCGCGCCGAGTGCGGCGCCCGCGATCAGGTCGGAATGGCCGCCGACATATTTCGTCAGCGAATATAGCGAAATATCCGCACCATGCTCGATCGGCCGCTGAAACACAGGCCCGAGCAGCGTGTTGTCGCACGCGATGATTGGCGTGTGTCCCTGGGCCTTGCCGATGAAATCGGCGATGCGACGGATCATGGCAACATCGACCAGGCCGTTGGTCGGGTTGGCCGGCGTCTCGATCAGGATCATCGAAACGCGTCCCTTGCGCATCGCCTCTTCCGCGGCCTGCCTGACCGCAGTCTCGTCGATGCCGTCGGAGAAGCCGACGGCGCCGATCGACAGACGCGCCAGCGTGTTGGTCAGCAGCGTTTCGGTCCCGCCATAGAGCGGCTGGGAGTGCAGGATGACATCGCCGGGGCGGACGAAAGCCAGGATCGTGGTCGAGATCGCGGCCATGCCGGACGAGAACAGCGCGCAGCTCTCGGTGCGCTCGTAGACCGCGAGCCTGTCCTCGACGATCTCGCTGTTCGGGTGGTTGAAGCGCGAATAGACCAGGCCCGCGCCCATGCCTTCCGGCGGCTCGCGCCGGCCGGCGACATAGTCGAAGAAGTCCTGCCCGTCCTCGGCGGTCTTGAACACGAAGGTGGAGGTCAGGAACACCGGCGGCTTGATCGCGCCTTCCGACAGCTGCGGATCATAGCCGTAGGTCAGCATCAGCGTCTCGGGATGCAGCATGTGATTGCCGATGTGGGTCTTCGACGGAAACGGTTTTGCCATGGCTGTCTCGCTGTCCTGATTCAGGTGCTCGCCGTGGGTTGGAACTCCTGACGTCATGAGGCAGTCGGGAAAAGATGCGCCGACTCGCATCAACGCCACGGCCGTTGCTGCGAAGATAACTGCTCGGAGGACGATCCGTCAGACCTCGCGAACAGAAAAAGGGCGGCTGCTTTCGCAACCGCCCTTCCATCGTTCCGATGGTGTCTAGAGCCCCGAATGAGCGAAGCGGCATCCGGGACAGATTATCAGCGCGGCTGGATTTCCCGGATATCGCTTCGCTCATCCGGGATACGGGCTGCGCGCCTCCGCCTCAGCCGTTCTTCACGCGATAGGTCTCGTGGCAGCCGCCGCATTCCTTGCCGATGGCGGGCATGTTCGCCTTGAGCGAATCCAGGTCCTTGATCTTGCCCTTGGCCTCGCTGACGACCTTGGCGAAGCTTGCGATCTTGGCGTCGAAGCCGGCCTTGTCCTCCCAGACCTTCGGCGAGGTCGAGTAGTCGCCGTCGAGCTTCACGCCCTTGGCGCTGGCCGGAAACAGGTTCGGCAGCTTCTTGGCGGTATCGCCGAACTGCGCCAGCGCGCTGTCCACCGTGGCCTGGTCGTAGGGCTTCTCGCCCTTGACCATCGCCGACATCGCGCCGGCGTTCTTGCCGTTGCCCTTCATGAGGGTCTGCACTTCCTTGAGGGAGTCCTGTTGCGCCCAAACCGCGCCCATCCCGAGCAGCAGCGCGCCCCCAACAATCAACACTCGCTTCATTCGCAAAATTCCCTTTCCCTGATGATAGGATCGTGCCGACCCCTCCATGGGCCAACACCGATTGGCAGATTTCATTCCATCCGGAGCGCGACGATAAAACGTCGCACTCCGGATATGTGGGTGAGCCTAAGAGGCGTTCCGCTTTTGCTTGGGCTTACAGGCTGTGGCGGCGGTGATGCTCGCTGATCGCGATCCACACCCGCTCCGGCGTTGCCGGCATGTCGATGTGGTCGATCTTGTATTCGCGCCAGAGCGCGTCGACGATGGCGTTGACCACGGCGGGACAGGAGCCGATCGCGCCGGCCTCGCCCGCCCCCTTCACGCCCATCGGATTGGTCTTGCAGGGGACATTGTTGGTCTCGAACACGAAGGCGGGGCCATCAGCCGCCCGCGGTAGCGCATAGTCCATGAAGGTCGCGGTGATGAGCTGGCCGTCGTTCGGCCCATAGACCACCTGCTCCATCAGGGCCTGGCCGATGCCCTGCATGGCGCCGCCATGGACTTGCCCAGCCAGCAGCAGCGGATTGAGCGTCTTGCCGAAATCGTCGACGATCACGTAGTTGACGATCTTGATGATGCCGGTGGCCGGATCGATCTCGACCTCCGCGACATGGGTGCCGTTCGGATAGGTGCCGTCGGCGCTGGCGAAGGTCGCGCTGCCGTTCAGCTTCGAGGGATCGGCGCCGGGCCGCTTGGCGAGATCGGCGAAGGAAATCGAGCGGTCGGTGCCGGCGATCCGCACCACGCCTTCCAAAATCTCGAGGTCGCCTGCGCTGGCTTCCAGCGCTTGCGCGGCGAACTCCTTCAGCTTCTTGCCGAGATCGCCCGCAGCGCGCTCCACGCAAACACCGCCGGTGGGGATCGAGGCCGAGCCGCCGGTGCCGAGACCTGTCGCGATCTCGTCGGTGTCGCCCTGACGGACGTGCACGCGCTCCGGCGCCAAGCCGAACTGCTCGGCTACAATTTGCGCATAAGCAGTCTGGTGGCCCTGCCCACTCGACTGCGTGCCGATCAGCACGGTGACGTCGCCATTGGGATCGAGGCGGACATTGGCCGTCTCTTCACCCATCACGCCGCAAATCTCGACATAGCTCGCAAGACCGATGCCGCGGATCAGGCCGCTCTTCTTGGCAAGCTTCGCGCGCCGGGGAAACTCCTTCCACTCGGCGATCTCCATCGCGCGCTTCAGATGTGCGGCGAAATCGCCGGAATCATAGACCTTGCCCGTGGCCGTCTTGTAGGGCAGCGCCTTCGGCGGAATGAAATTCTTGCGACGGATGGCATCCGGCGTCATGCCGAGCTTTCGCGCGCAGGCATCGACCAGGCGCTCGATGACGTAGGCGGCCTCGGGACGGCCCGCGCCGCGATAGGCGTCGACCGGCACGCTGTGGGTGAAGATGGTGCGCACCCGGCAGTGGAAGGCCTGGATGTCGTAGAGGCCCGGCAGCATGCCGGCGCCGCCATGGGGAATGTAGGGTCCGAAGGTCGACAGATACGCGCCCATGTCGCCCATCAGGTCGCAATCCATCGCCAGGAACTTGCCGTCCTCGGCGAGTGCCATCTTCGCCGTCGTGACGTTGTCGCGGCCCTGCGCGTCACCCATGAAATGCTCGGTGCGGTCCGCCGCCCACTTCACCGGTTTCTTCAATCTGCGCGCTGCGACAGCCATCAGCGCGTATTCCCGGTACGGAAACAGCTTCGTGCCAAACCCGCCGCCGACGTCGGGGCAGATCACCCGCATCTTGTCGGTGGGGATGTTGAGCACGTTCTGGCACAGGATGTCGCGCAGGCGATGGCTGCCCTGGCTGCCGATCGTCAGCGTCAGATGGTCGCGCTTGGCGTCGTATTCACAGACAGCCGCGCGCGTCTCCATGAAGCTCGCGACCACGCGCGGATTGACGATCGAGATCTCGGCAATCGCATGTGCCTTGGCGAAGGCAGCCTCCGTCGCGGCCTTGTCGCCGATCGAGACGTCGAACAGGACGTTGCCGGGCTTGTCGGGCCAGACCTGCGGTGCGCCCTTCTTGACGGCGTTGACGACGCCGGTCACCGCCGGCAGCGGCGACCATTTGACGTCGATCGCCTCGATCGCGTCGCGGGCCTGGTCGATGGTCTCGGCGACGACGAAGGCAACGGCATCGCCGACGTGACGCACTTCGTCCTTGGCCAGGATCGGGTAAGGCGGGCCGGTGAACGGATCGGTCTCGAGGTTGAACAGGCAGGGCAGATTGCCGAGATCCCCAACGTCGTCGGCGGTCAGGATCAGCGCGACGCCCGGCAGGCCGCGGGCGCGGCTCGCATCGATGGTGTATTTGGCATGTGCATGCGGCGAGCGCAGCATCAGGCAGCGCAGCGCGGCCTGCGGGGCGTAATCGTCGGTATAGCGGCCCTTGCCGCGGATGAGCGCGTCATCCTCCTTGCGCAGCACGCTTTGGCCAACGCCGAACTTGATGGGAGCCGCCATTTTGTCTTCCCGTTCTCATGGTTGTTTTGCGGGCCATATTGCCGTGGAAAAACTGGCAAGGCAAACGGGTTTGGGCCAGGCGCACGGGTCGCGAGCGCGGAAAGCGCCGCACCCCCGTCACCGTGCCGGCCAGATTGCGCCGCGCAACAAGACCTCATCCTGAGGGGCCCCTCAAAAAGAAGACGCCGCCCACCTTGAAAGGTTACATCCCACTGCGGCTCCACAAAGCCGTCGCTCGGTCTCGCAGCCTGTCGAGCGCACGCTCAGGCGCGATGTGGTCGATCTCGCCACGCGTCAGGCCGATGTCCATCAACTCCCTGTCGCTCAGCTCGTGCAAGGCGACCCGTGGGCTGCCACGCGGCACCCAAAACGCGCGCCAATATCGCTTGAGCAGGCTCAATGCATTGGAGAAGTCGGGGCGAGGCCGCGCGGCGTCGACCTCCGTCTCGGAGGTGATGTTCGTCAGTTGTGGTGGCATCGGACGCTCCTGCTGTTGAGCCGGCAGGGAGCGTGGCCAAAGAAAAGGCCCCGTCCGATGCCGGCGGGGCCTGGTGGAAAAGATGTCGTCGTCGAATTCTTAGCGCACGACTCCTTCCACGGCCCAGCCGAAGCGGGTCATGTGGTTGAAGTTGACTTTGCGCGAGCATTTAATCATGCGGCATCAATACCACGGTAACCGCGCAAAATCAAGAGATGTGCGCGTGTCAGGCACATCTTGAAGGCGAACCGCCGCGCTCGCTAGCCGCGCACCAGCGAGACCAGCCAGTTGCGGCCGAACAGGATGAGGATCGCGAGCGCGTAGACGATGGTGCCACCGACCGCGAGCAGGACCAGCATCGCTTCGTCGCGGAAGGCATGCACGGAGGCAAGAGCGGCCGGGCTGAAGCGCGCGATCAGCCAGAGCGCGGCGGCAAGGATCAATCCGGTCGCCAGAAATTTGCCGAGCGAGATCAGCCAGGCGCGGTCCGGCACGAGGAAACCTCGCCGGATCGCGAAGAACAGCACCAGCAAGAGATTGGTCCAGACACCGACGGCGGTCGCCAGCGCTAGGCCGATCTGGGCGAGCGATCCCATCAAGGCGACCTTCAGCGCAACGTTGACCGCAATGCCGGTCAGCGACGCCCTCACCGGCGTCGCCGTGTCCTTGCGCGCGTAGAAGGTCGCAACCGCGCTGCGGATCAGCACGAACGGGATCAGGCCGATGGCATAGGCGGCGAGCGTGCCGCCGGCCGCGACCGCGTCGGCCTTCGAGAAGGCGCCGCGGGCGAACAGCGCGCGCATGATCTCGTCGGGCACGGTGAGGAAGGCCGCCACGAACGGGATCGAGAAAAGCAGCGTGAAATCGAAGGCACGGCGCTGCGCTTTCATTGCACCGTCCTGGTCGTTTGCCGTGATCCGCCGCGACATTTCCGGCAGCAGCACCGTGCCGATGGCGATGCCGATGACGCCGATCGGGAGCTGGTTGAGACGGTCGGCGTAGTAGAGCGCCGACAGCGCGCCCGCGGGCAGGAACGTCGCGATGATGGTGTCGGCGAACAGCGCGACCTGCGTCCCCATCGAGCCCAGCGTCGCCGGACCCAGCGCCTTGAAGAAGCTGCGAACGTCCTCGTCGAGCTTGAGCGGCGCAAAGCGCGGCAAGCCGCCGTGGCGGGCGAGATCGCCGGCAAGCAGGAAATATTGCAGGAAGCCCGAGATCAGCACGCCCCAGGCGGCGGCGTGGCCTGCGGTCGGAAACCAGGCGGCCACCGCCAGCGTCATCATCATCGCGACGTTGAGGAAGATCGACGCAGCCGCGGCGCTGGCAAAGCGCTGCATGACGTTGAGCATGCCGCCATAGAGCGTCACCAGCGTGATCAAGAGCAGATAGGGAAAGGTGATCCGGGTCAGCTCGATCGCGAGCTTGCGCTGCTCGGCATCCTCACTGAAGCCCGGCGCCAAAATGCTCATGGCCTGCGGCATGAACAGCCAGGCGACGACCAGCAGCAGAACCTGCGAGGCCAGCAGCAGCGTGAAGATGCGGTCGGCGAACAGGTGCGCCGCCCCCTCCCCCTTTTCGCCATGGACATGGGCATAGGCGGGCACCCAGGCGGCGTTGAAGGCGCCTTCGGCGAAGATCGCACGGAAATGATTGGGCAGCCGCAGCGCCACGAAAAAGGCGTCGGCCACCGGGCCGGCGCCGAGGATCGCCGCCAGCATGATGTCGCGGGCAAACCCCGTCAGCCGCGACAGCAGCGTGTAACCACCAACCGTGAAGATGCGTCCAAGCATGCGTCTGTTCTAGAGACTTATCGGGCAAGCGATAAGGCACTGAAGGACGATGGGACCAAAAAAGTCGGTGGCTCGGCCCACCTCTCCCCTGCGGGGAGAGGTGAAGCGGCAGCGCAGCAGAACGGGGAAATCAGGCTGCGAGCGCGCCGCCAACCGCGGCGATGATTCGCTCCTGATCGGCTTCGGTCAGATAGGCGTGCATCGGCAGGCTGATGACGTCCTGCGACAGGCTCTCGCAGACCGGCAGGCCGCCCTCCGCGACCGGATAATGCTTGTAGGCGGTCTGCTGATGCATCGACTTGCCGTAATAGATCGCGGTCGGCACGCCCTGGGCCTTCAGCGCGGCGGCAAAGCCGTCGCGGTCGGTGCCATCAGGCAGACGGATGGTGTACTGCGCCCAGACCGACGTGTTGCCGGGCGCGAGGCGCGGCACCGTGACGACGTTCGACAGGCCGCGCGCGTAGCGCTCGGCCACCCTGTTGCGGGCGGCAATCTCGTCGTCAAAGATCTTCAGCTTCTCGATCAGGACCGCCGCCTGCATGGTGTCGAGCCGGCCGGTGAGGCCGAGGCGGACGTTGTCGTATTTGTCGACGCCCTGCCCGTGCACGCGGATGCTGCGCAGCGTCGCTGCGAGCTCGTCGTCATCGGTGAAGATCGCGCCGCCGTCGCCGAAGCAGCCGAGCGGCTTTGCCGGGAAGAAACTGGTCGCGGTGGCGTGCCCGAAGGTGCCGAGCTTGCGGCCCTTGTAGCTCGCGCCGAAGCCTTGCGCGGCGTCGTCGAGCACGAACAGGCCCTCGGCCGTGGCGATCTCGGCGATGGCGTCGTGATCGGCGGGCTGGCCGAACAAATCGACCGGAATCACCGCGACCGGCTTGAGGCCGGCCTTGCGGGCGGTCGCGATGCCGCGCTTGAGCGATTCCGGGCTCATGTTGAAGGTGGCCTCGTCGACGTCGACATAAACCGGCGTCGCGCCGGTCCGCGCCACCGGGGAAGCGGTCGCGATGAAGGTGAAGGACGGACACAGCACGGCATCGCCGGGCCCGACATTCTTCGCCATCATCACCATCAGGATCGCGTCGGTACCGCTGGCGCAGCCGATGACGTGCTTGGCGCCGGAATAGGCCGCGAGCTGCTTCTCGAGTTCGAACACCTCGGGGCCGTTGACGAACTGGCAATGGTCCAGCACGCGCTTGACGGCCTCATCGAGCGAGGCGCCGAGCCGGCGGCGCTGCGAGGCGACGTCGATGAAGGGAATGGGTTCGGAACGCAGATGCTGGTTCATAGCCGGGTTCTCGGCGCCTTGCTGGTTTTGAGCGGTCGACATGGAAAGGGATCAGCCGGCGAGGCGGCGCGGACCCTTGCGGGCGGGCGACGTTGCCGCGGGCCGTGACGGCGTCTCGAGGCACTGGGTCGCGATCTCGAGGCTGGCGACGCCTTCGTCGCCGGTGACCGCCGGCGTCTCGCCGTTGCGCACCGCCTTCAGGAACGCGATCAGCTCGGCGCGGAGCGGCTCGTCATGCCCGACCGGCAAATGCCGCATCGAATAGCTGCCGTCCGGCTTGAAGCCGAAGCATTCGGTGACCTGCCGCGTGAGCAGATCGCCCATCACATATTTGCCGCGGGTCGCCACCGTGACGCTGCGCGCCTTGAACGGCGTCAGCCAGTTGGTGTTGATGTGGGCGAGCACGCCGCTCTCGGTGCGGAACTGCAGCAGCGCGATGTCCTCGCGCTCGGCGACCGCGCTCGACAACTGCGGCTGCACCTCGACGATGTCCGATTCGGTGAACCAGCGGATCAGATCGATGTCGTGCACGGCGAGATCGATGACCACGCCGACATTGGACATGCGCGGCGGGAACGGGCCGACGCGGGTAATCGCGATGGAGAGGATGTCCTCGCCCGCGATCGCCTGCTTGACCGCTGCAACCGCCGGATTGAAACGCTCGACATGGCCGACCATCAGCGTCACGCCAGCCTTATGCGCGGCGGCGACGATCTCGCGGCCCTCTTCGACCGTGGATGCGATCGGCTTCTCGACCAGCACATGGATGTTCTTGTCGATGCAGGCGAGCGCGACCTCGTGATGCAGGTGGGTCGGCGCTGCGATGGTGACGGCGTCGACGCCGGCGGCAATCAGCTGGTCGAACGTCTCGAAGCTCGGGCAATTGGCGAGCTCAGTGGCGCGGGTGCGATGCGCCGGCGAAGGATCGACGACGCCGACCAGGCTGACCCCCGGCAGGCCGCTCAGCACGCGCGCATGGTTGCTGCCCATCACGCCGGCCCCAATGACGCCGACGCGCAAGCCGGCCTTGGCCGGTGCAGATCCTTTGGAACTCATCTGAGCAAACCCCGATTCAACCCAAATCCCCGGCGCGCTTCTAGCACGGAGGCCACATTTGTGGCGAATGGCGCGCTAGCAGCCCGGACACGATTTGATTCAAAAAGTTACACGTTCCCCGGGCGTTAGGCTGAAAAAGATACCTCTCAACCGGCCCGGGGCGCGTGATTCGGAGCTTGCTGGTTACGACCTTTGGTAGTCGTCTTCAATCCGGATGATGTCGTCTTCCCCGAGATAGCTGCCGGTCTGGACCTCGATCAGTTCCAGCTGGATCTTGCCGGGATTCTCCATCCGGTGGACGGCGCCCATCGGAATGTAGATCGACTCATTCTCGTGCACCGTCTTCACCGTCTCGTTGACCGTGACCTGGGCCGTACCGCGGACCACGATCCAGTGCTCGGCGCGATGGTGGTGCTTCTGCAGCGACAGCCGCCCGCCCGGCTTCACCACGATACGCTTGACCTGGTGGCGCTCGCCATTGTCGACCGACTGATAGCTGCCCCAGGGCCGGTGCACCTTGAGATGCTCCTCGGTGACCTTCGGCGCGACCGCCTTCAGCTTGGTCACAAGACGCTTCAGGCCGTTGGCATCCTTCTGGCGCGAGACTAGCACCGCATCAGCCGTCGCGACCACGACGAGATCGTCGACGCCTTCGAGCGCGACCAGCGCGGAATCGGTGGTGACGTTGCAGTTGCGGGAATCCTCGAACACGGCGCTGCCATGCGCGGCGTTGCCTTGCGCGTCCTTCGCCGACAATTCCCACACCGCGTGCCAGGAGCCGACGTCGGACCAGCCGCAGGAGACCGGCACGACCGCCGCGCGCGAGGTCTTCTCCATCACGGCATAGTCGATCGAGATCGCCTTCGCCGCGCCGAACGCCTCGGGCTCCAGCGTGACGAAGCCGAGATCGCGGCCGGCATTGTTGACTGCGTTGGTGACAGCCTCGACGCTGGCAGGATCGACCTTGCGATATTCGTCCAGCAGCACGGCGGCCGGGAACATGAAGTTGCCGCTGTTCCAGAGATAGCCCGAATTGACGTAGTCGGACGCCTTCACCGCGTCCGGCTTCTCGACGAAGCGCGCGACCGCATGCACCTCGCCGGAGATCACCTCGCCCGGGTTGATGTAGCCATATTCGGTCGCCGGCCGCTCCGGCTTGACGCCGAAGGTGACGATGCGCCCGGCACTCGCAGCGGTGAGGCCCTCGCGGCAGGCGGCAACGAAAGCGGCATTGTCCTGCACGACGTGATCCGCGGCGAGCGCGAGCACGATCGCCTCACTGGCGCGGTTCTGCGCGAACACCGCGCCGGCGGCGATCGCAGGCCCGGAATCGCGGCGCATCGGCTCGAGGATTACGTCGGCCTCGATGCCGATCTCGGCGAGCTGCTCCAGCACCATGAAGCGATAGGCGGCGTTGGTGATGACGATCGGCCGGTCGAACAGGGAGGGATCAGAGACGCGCAGCAGCGTGTCCTGGAAGGTCGAGCGCGTGCCGAACAGCGGCAGGAACTGCTTGGGCCGCACCTCGCGCGACGCCGGCCACAGCCGCGTGCCGGCACCGCCGCACATGATCAGGGGGATTATGCGTTTGTCCATCATCTCAAACCTTGAAGTAGTCCCGGTACCAGGTGACAAAATTATGGACCCCATGCTCGATCGGCGTTGACGGTGCAAAGCCGGTGTCGCGCATCAAATCCTCGACATCCGCGAACGTTTCCAGCACATCTCCCGGCTGCATCGGCAGCAATTCTTTGATCGCCGTCCGGCCCAGCTCCCGCTCCAGAAGACCGACGACGTGCATCAGCTCCTCCGGATGGTGATTGCCGACATTGTAGAGCTTAAACGGCGCATTTGCGGCAGCCGGATTGTCCGCGGGCACAAGATCGATCAGCTTGGATACTACACGCGTCACATCATCAATATAGGTGAAGTCGCGACGCATCTTGCCATGGTTAAAGAGGCGGATCGGCTTGCCCGCCATGATGGCGTTTACGAACAGAAACATGGCCATGTCGGGCCGTCCCCATGGCCCGTAAATGGTAAAGAAGCGCAGGCCCGTGACCGGCAGGCGATAGAGATGGCTGTAGGACTGCGCCATCACCTCGTTCGCCTTCTTGGTCGCGGCATAGAAGCTCACGGGATGATCGGTCCGGTCCGCCACCGCAAATGGCATTTTTGTGTTGGCGCCATAAACGGAGGATGACGAGGCGTACACGAGATGACGACAGCCGCTGTGGCGGCAGCCCTCGAGCACGTTGAGAAAGCCCAGGAGGTTGGAATCCGCGTAGGCGTGCGGCTGCTCGATCGAGTAGCGCACACCGGCCTGCGCCGCGAGATGCACGACTTCCGAAAAACGATGTCGCGCAAACAGCGTCGCCATCGCCTCGCGGTCGGCAAGATCGGCCTCCACGAAGGAGAAGCGGGAGGAAGTCTGCAACAGCGCGAGGCGCGCCCGCTTCAACGCTGGATCGTAATAGCTGTTGAGATTGTCGAGCCCGACGACGGTGCGGCCTTCGCCCAGGAGCTGCCGGGCGACGTGAAAGCCGATGAAGCCGGCGGCTCCCGTGACCAAAATCGCCTGATCCATCATCCTGTTCCCTGGGGACCTCTGGCCTATCCTGTTTAGCCGCCGCCCCGATAAGGTCGCAATAGGTCCCTGTTCCTCCCGACAACTCCTTCATGACGACCTTAACGACGGCTATTGCAAGATCGACGCCAAAACCATACCAAAGCGGCCGAATTCGGCGCCTAGCGTCGGGTTGCCTCAAATCTTCGCAAACCCTGTTTATGCGGGCGAGATGCGCCGAATCCTGCTGTCGACGGCCAAAATCCTGATTTCCGCGGCGCTGCTCTATCTGGCGCTGCGCAAGGTCGATCTCACCGAACTGTTTTCGCGTTTCACCGTGACCAGCCTGTTCTGGATCGGCATCGCGATCGCGATCGCGTTCCTGCAGATCTTCGTCGGCGTGCTGCGCTGGCGCGTGATCAGCGCCGTCTGCGGCGCGCCGCTCGAGCTCGGCCGGGCCATCCGCTACAACGTGATCGGCTCTTTCTTCAACCAGACCCTGCCGTCCGCGATCGGTGGCGACGCGGTCCGGCTGTGGCTCGTCGCACGCGCCGGCGCCGGCTGGCGCGCGGCCACCTACTCGATCTTCGTCGACCGCGCGATCGGCCTGATCGCGCTCGCGGTTCTCATCGTCGCGAGCCTGCCCTGGAGCTACAGCCTCATCACCGATGCGCACGGACGCTCGGCGCTGCTGCTGGTCGACCTCCTGGCGCTCGCCGGCGGCCTCGGCTTCCTGATCTTCGGCGCCCTGAACTGGCGCTGGCTGAAGACGTGGTGGGCGACGCATCACATTCACGCCTGTGCGGTGATCGCAAATCGGGTGATCTTCAGCCGCAGCCGCGGACCGATCATCGCCATCCTGTCGATCCTCGTTCACGTGCTCGCTGTCGTCATCGCCTGGTGCGTGGTGCAGTCGATTGCGGCGCCGGTTCGCTTCAGCGACGTCTTTCTGCTCGTGCCACCCGTGATGCTGATCACGATGATGCCGATCTCGATCGCCGGCTGGGGAGTGCGTGAGGCCACGATGGGCCTGGCGTTCGGCTTTGCGGGACTTGCCGCCAACGAGGGCGTCAACGTCTCGCTGCTCTACGGCGCCGTCTATTTCATCGTCGGCGCCTTCGGCGGCCTGGTCTGGATCCTCAGCGCGGAGAAAGCCGCGCAGGGGTCGGCTCCGATCGGAGTGCCGGAGTGACGACGTTGGCCTCGGGTCCGGACCCTGCGACCGGACTGCTGATGTTCACGCTTGCGCCGGCCGTGCTGGCTGCACTGGTCTCTGGCGGCATCACCTGGCTGAGCATGCCGCTGCTGCAGCGCTATGCGTTGGCGCGGCCGAATGCGCGCTCGTCACACAAGATTCCGACCCCGCAAGGCGCCGGCATCGCGGTGATCGCGGCCACCCTGCTGGTGGCTGCGGCCTGGACCTACGGCGCGCTTTCCCTGCCTCTGATCGGGTCCGCCGTCCTGATCGCAATGGTCGGCCTCGTCGACGACATCAGGCCCCTGCCCGTCCTGCTCCGCCTCCTGTTGCAGGCGGTCGCCGTGGCCGCCGTCGTCTTCACGGCCCCGGACACCGCGCGCATCGTGCCGGCGCTGCCGCTCGCGCTGGAGCGCGGCCTCGTCCTGCTCGCCGGAATCTGGTTCGTGAATCTCGTCAACTTCATGGACGGGCTCGACCTGATGACGGTGGCGGAGGTGGTGCCGATCACGGCTGCGCTCGCACTGCTCGGATGGTTCGGCGACCTCTCGCCATCGGCCGGACTGCTCGCCACGGCGCTGTGCGGGGCCATGCTCGGCTTTGCGCCGTTCAACCGTCCGACCGCAAAAGTCTTCCTCGGCGATGTCGGCAGCCTGCCGATCGGCCTCCTGCTCGGCTGGTGCCTGCTGGAGCTTGCCTGGCATGGACAACCCGCTGCGGCGCTGCTGCTGCCCGCCTATTACCTTGCGGATGCCACCACCACGCTGTTTCGGCGCATGATCCGGCGTGAGCGATTCTGGTCCGCACACCGCACGCACTTCTATCAACGCGCGACCGACAACGGGCTCAAGGTCCCACAGGTCATCGGCGCGGTGTTCGCGCTCAATCTCGTGCTGGCGGTGCTGGCCATCGTCACCGTTCGCGCCGGTTCGACCACGGTCACGACCGTGTCCCTGCTCGCGGGCGCGGTCGCGGTCGCATTCGTGCTGCGGCGCTTCTCCCGCCCTCAGGTCTGCTGAGACGCCACCGCCAGCCGCAGCGCCTCGTCGAGCGAGACCTGCGGCTGCCAGCCGGTCGCGATCGCCTTCGAGGTGTCGAGCTCGAGGGAGCGGATCAGGCTGTCCTGCATATCCTGCCGGCCCGTCACGCTGAGCAGCGCACCGAGCAGGCTCGGCGGCACGCCGAACAGGCGCGGGCTCTTGCCCGACGCTGTCGCCAGGCGCGCGATGAATTCGGGCGTCGAGACCTGCTCCCTGTCGGCCAGCAGAAAGATCTCGAAATTGCTGGCGGGATCGGGATGGCTGAGCCGGTGCAGGACGAACGACGACAGGTTCTGGACGGCAAGGAAGGCGCGGTGATTGCGGATCGCGGCAAAGGGCAGCGGCAGCCCGAGATTCACCGCGCGCGTCAGCACGGCGAAATTACCCTTGGCGCCCGCGCCATAGACCATCGGCGGCCTGATCACCGAGATCTTCATGTCGGTGTCGCGCGCCAGCGTTCCCAAACCCGTCTCGGCGGCGGCCTTGGACATGCCGTAGAGGCCGCGCGGCGTCAGCAAATCGTCCTCGCTGAACGGCGCACGGCCTTCATTGCTGCGGCCGTGAACGAGAACGGTGCTGATGAAGATGAAGTGACGCACGCCGGCGGCCGCGGCGCAACGCGCCAAATGCAGCGTGCCGTCGATGTTGACGTCGCGGTAGAGCTGGACCGCATGCTCCTCGTGCTTGTAGTGCACGCGCGCGGCGAGATGGATGACGGCGTCGACGCCTTCCAGCGCGGCCTGCCAATCCGTTTCAGGGCCGATTGATTCGATCACGACCTCGTCGCCGCTACCTTCAGGGCTGCGGACAGCGCGGCGGACCGACCATCCCTCGCGCACCAGCGCGGGCCCGATGTGACGGCCGAGAAAGCCGCTCGCTCCTGTCACCAGTGCGACTGGTTCTTTCTCGCTCATCGTTGCTCCGCTAGCGCGGGGTTGCGCAACAACTCGTCGATAAGGCAGGCAGAGGCGTTCATCGCAATCGTCCGCCCCGAGGCTGCATGGTCAGGCCGCGGTGGACCCGAACTCGGGCACCGCATCCTTCAGAATGGTCCTGATGGTCGCGCGATCGTCGCGCGCGATCGCCTGCTCGAGCGCCGCGATCCATTTGCGCACCGTCAGCATCGGCGGCTCCTTCGGCTGCGCGGCCATGATGCCCGCCACGCCGATCTCGCGGGTCGGCTCCTCGGAGGCGAACAGGATTTCGTGCAGCCGCTCGCCCGGCCGCATGCCGGTGAACACGATCTCGATGTCGTAGCCGGGTTGCAGGCCGGAGAGGCGGATCATGCGCTCGGCGAGATCGACGATCTTGACCGGCTGGCCCATGTTGAGCACGTAGACCGAGACGTCGGGGCGCGGCGTTCCCAGCGCGTGGGTGGCCGCGGTGATGACGAGATCGCAGGCTTCGCGGATGGTCATGAAGTAACGCACCATGTCGGGATGCGTCACCGTCACCGGGCCGCCGGCCTCGATCTGCGCCTTGAATTTCGGCACTACCGAGCCGTTCGAGGCCAACACGTTGCCAAACCGGACCGAGATCAACCGCATCGGCGACTTGGCGCCGCGCGCCGCCGCCGCGAGGTCGTGATCCAGCGCCTGGCAGTACATCTCGGCAAACCGTTTGGTCAGGCCGAGCATCGACACCGGCTCGATCGCCTTGTCGGTCGAGATCATCACCATGGCTTCGGCGCCGGCGGCAACGGCGGCATCCGCCACATTGATGGAGCCGAAAATGTTGGTCTTGACGCCCTCGCTCCAGTCGCGCTCGAGGATCGGCACGTGCTTGAGCGCGGCGGCGTGGAACACGATGTCCGGCCTGAAGTCGGTCATCAGGCGCATGATGCGCTCGCGGTCGCGAATGTCGGCAATTCGCCCTTCGACCTCGGCTGCCTTGCAGGTGAGCGCTTCGGTGATCGCATAGAGCGCCGGTTCGGAATTTTCCACGATCAGGAGCCGCGCGGCGCCGAAAGCGACGACGCGCTCGCAGATCTCTGAACCGATCGAGCCGCCGCCGCCGGTGACGATCACCGCCTTGCCCCTGATCAGGGCTTCGAGCCGCGCATAGTCGATGCTCTCGCTCGGCCGCAGCAGGAGGTCCTCGACCGCGACGGCCGTAAGTCGCGGCGTATCGCCGCTCTCGAGCGAGGGCATCCGGTTGACGATCACGCCGAGCTTGCGCGCCCGCATCAGGATCGATTCCGGATGCGCCTCCGGCTCGAACGCCGACGGCGTCATGATCAGGCGGACGATCGGCTTGTTGCGCTTGGCGAAGTCCGCGATGATGTCCTCGACATCATCGATGCCGCCCAGCACCGGCAGGTTGCGGATGAACTGGCCCCGGTCCGCAAGCGACGGCGACAATACGCCGACCGGCCAGATGCGCTTGATCGCCCCGCTTTCGATGCCGCGCAACAGCACCTCCGCATCCGCGGCCCGGCCGATCAGCAGCGTCGGGGCGGCTTCATCGGTCCTCGCATGCCGCCGCACCCGCGTATAACGGAAATAGCGATACGTCATGCGCAGTGCGCTGAGGAAGGAGATCTCCAGGAACCAGTAGAGGACGATCGTCACCTTGCCGAGGAAGAAGGCGCCGCGCACGTTCGGGGCGACGAAGATGTAGTCGAGCACGAGCAGGGCAACCGTCAGCACGGTCGCCGCGCGAATGATGTTCAGCGCATCGGGCAGCGAGATGAAGCGCCATTTCGTCGTGGTCAGGTTCAGGACGAAGAACACGACCACGCTGAAGGCGAGAAAATAGGGGAGGATCTGGAACAGCAGCGGCAAGCGGGCATAAAAGCCGGGCCCACCCTCGAATCGCACATAGAAGGCCGCAAAAAGCGCCGCCGCGGTCGCCAGCAGGTCGTGGAGCGCAATCAGGAAATTGCGCGAGGTGAGATGCGAAAGACGCGTCATCCGCCGACCGATGAAAACCCAGTTAGATGCAACCTGACCGCGCTGATAGCCCATCTGGACCAGACTTGCCAGTCGCGCGGCCGTTTAGGAACCGGCTTCGCTCATCTTCGCCTCGGCCTGTTGTGCCCGGATCACCATTCCGCCGGCGACGCCGACGCCGATGACGTACATCCAGCCCTCATGGAAGTCGAACAGATGGGAATTGAACAACGAGGTGAAGATGTTCTGCACCACGACCAGGAGCCCGATCCAGTTGGCAAGCCCGTCGCCGCGGAACAACCGCAGGTGCAATATCCAGATCGCGTAGAGAATGGCGATACCGATCACGCCCCATTGCACGGCAACGTTGAGCGTCTGGTTATGCGGATTGCCGATCACCTCGGCCGACGCCCGGTACTCACCGGCGGGCGTCGCGACGCGTTCGAACAATCCGCGCGTCGAGCCGGTGCCGTGCCCCGTGATCGGCGCCTCCGCGAAGAAGCCGAGCGACTTCCGCCAGAATTCGAGCCGCATGCCCATGGAGGTCGGCTCGCCCCTCTCCACATAGCCGTTATAGTCGCTGGTAAACCTATCGATAGTGTGGCGCAATTGCGGCGAGGCCTGCCAGGCAAGAACGGCGCCGCCGAGCAAGGCGGCGGAGATGATTGCAAGGCTTCGCCATTTGAGATGCAGCAACGCGAACACGCCGAACATGATCGGAACGGTGACGAGGGCAGTGCGCGACACCACCACGAAGGCCATGTTGACGAAGAAGCTCAGTGCCAGCGCCGTCAGCAATCCGGCAAGCCAGAATCGCTTCTCGCGCAGCAGCATCACGACCGGATAGGCGAGCGCGACCGCGCAAAGCGCGAACTCCTGGCTCTGGTTGATGTAGTTCTTGACGAAGATGCCGCGCTCGGGCGGATCGGTCTTGAGCGCGAGGTTCGGGTAGAAGGCGACCAGCCAGGACATCACCGACAATAAGGCGCAGGACACCAGGAAGGCGATGAAGATCCAGTGCCCGCGTTCTGAGCGCTCGAAATGATAGAGCAGAACCGGAAGCACCAGCAGCTTCATGGTCGGATTGACCGCATAGAACCGCGCGCCCCAGGTCGCATCCGACCAGAGCGTCCCCACCAGCGCGAGCAGGACCAGGGCGATCGGGGCCGCACAGATTGGGCGCTTCAGGGATTGCAGGAACGCGCGGACGTCGAGAAACGGCACCATGCAGAGCAGCATGAGCACGTTGAAGATTCCGGTAAGCGAGGTCGACCAGGGTAGCGAGGCCGCGGTCAGGACCGCGAATATGTCGACGGTCTCGCGCCAGGCGGCCGGACTGCGCAGGCGGCGAAGCAACATTTCGCCGGTCGTCTCGCGTACGAGCACCGTCACTTGCTCCCTCCCCGTGCGCGATGGACCAACGCCGTCGTGCTGAAGCCCTGGAGGATGTCGACCAGCACGACCACCCCGCCGGCTGCCTCGACGATCTCGTGGCCAACCACCTGCTCGCGGGTGTAGTCGCCGCCCTTCACCAGCACGCCGGGCTTGATCCTTTCGATCAGGTCGATCGGCGTGTCCTCTTCGAAAATCACGACGAGATCGACGGCCTCCAACGCCGCCAGCACCTCGGCACGCGCGCGCTCGTCCTGGACCGGACGATCGGCGCCCTTCAGCCGCCGCACCGAGGCGTCGCTGTTGAGGCCGACGATCAGGCGGTCGCAGGCGGCGCGCGCCGCAGTCAGCACCTTGACGTGGCCGGGATGCAGGATGTCGAAACAGCCATTGGTGAAGCCGACGCGCAGGCCCTGCCGGCGCCATTCGGCGAGTTGCGCGTCGAGCGCGCCCGGCTCGAGCACGATCTTCTCCTCGGCCGCGAGCGTGGCATGCGGCAGGATCTTTCGGCGCAGCTCGGCCGCGCTGACACTGGCAGTGCCTTGCTTGCCGACAGCGACGGCGGCGGCGGCGCTGGCCATGCGCAATGCGGTATCCCAGTCCGCGCCGGCCGCACGCGATACCGCGAGCGCAGCGGCGACGGTGTCGCCGGCGCCGGAGACGTCGCGGACCTTGACCGGGACAGCCGGAACGTGAACGGCCTCGCCGCCCCGCGGCACCAGAGTCATGCCGTTCTCGCCCTGGGTGACCAGGATCGCCTCGCAATCGGCGAGCCGCATCACGTCCTCGCTGGCATCGACGATGCTCTGCGGCGTGTCGGCGCGGCTGCGGGTGGTTTCCGCGAATTCCTTGCGATTGGGCGTGAGCAGCGTCGCGCCGCGATAGATCGCCCAGTTCAGGCTCTTGGGATCGACGATGACGGGCTTGCCGAGCTTTCGCGCCGCATCGATGGTATGGCGGATGACGCGCGCCGTCAGCACGCCCTTGGCGTAGTCCGAGAGCAGCACGAGGTCGGCGCGCGCGATCTGCGGCAGGATCGCCTCGATCAGCTTGGTCTCGATCTCATCGGATACTGCCGCCGCCTGCTCCCAATCCGCACGCAGCATGTGCGTGGAAAAATGCTCGGAGACAAAGCGGACTTTTCGCGTGGTCGGGCGCGAGGGATCGCATACCAGCACGCTTTCGATGGCAGGGAGCCCATCCAGCGCCGCCTTGAGCCGTGCACCGGCATCGTCCTCGCCGACCAGGCCGACAAAGATGCAGCGCGCGCCCAATGACGCGACATTGCGCGCGACGTTGCCGGCGCCGCCGACATGAATCTCGCTGCGCTGGGCAGCGATGACGGGCGTCGGCGCTTCCGGCGAGATCCGCGACACCTCGCCATAGACAAACTCGTCCAGCATGATGTCGCCGATGCACAGCACCGCGCGGCCCGAGATGGCTTGCGCGAGAGCGTCGAAATCGAGAATGGGCGTCGGCATGATCTTTGTGCCTCAGCGGAAGCGGTCGGGCCGGTCGAGGTAATCCCCGACATAGGCTTTCACCGCGTCCTCGAGCGTCGTGAAGCCGCCGTTATAGCCGGCGCGGCGGAGGCGATCGACCTCGCCCTGGGTGAAGTACTGGTAAGCCCCGCGAATCTGCTCGGGCATGTCGATATATTCGATGTTGGGCCTGGTGCCGAGCGCCGCATAGGCCGCGAGCATCAGGTCCCTGAAGCTGCGTGCCTTGCCGGTTCCGACGTTGAAGAGACCGGAGACGGAGGGCGTCGCCAAGAGCCACATGACGACGCGCACGACGTCGTCGACATAGATGAAATCGCGGCGCTGGTCGCCGTCGGCGATGCCCTCGCGATGCGATTTGAACAATTGCACGACGCGGCCAGCCTTGAGGTCGTCGAAGCGGCGCGCCAGCACGCTCATCATCGAGCCCTTGTGGTATTCGTTAGGGCCGAACACGTTGAAGAATTTCAAGCCCACGCATTGCGGCGGCAGCGGATCGCCGCTCGCGACGCGCCCGGCAACCGCGAGATCGAACATGTGCTTGCTCCAGCCGTAGAGATTCATCGGCCGCAGCTTTTTCAGTGCGGCAATCGAGGCGTCATCGTCGAAACCGGTCGCGCCGTCGCCGTAAGTCGCCGCCGAGGAAGCGTAGATGAACGGTACGGCGCCTGCCGTAGACCAGTCGAGGAGGCGCATCGACAGACGGAAATTGGTCTGGAACACGAGGTCGCCATCGGTCGCGGTGGTCTCGGAAATCGCCCCGAGATGAATCACGGCATCGAGCTTGCGGCCTTTCAGCCAGTCCATCAGCTCGGCCGGAGGAACGATATCCACAAGCTGGCGCTTGGCGAGGTTCCGCCACTTGCCGTCGGAGCCCAGCAGATCGCAAACCACGACGTCGCTGCGGCCCGCGTCATTGAGCGCAGCCAAGACGTTCGACCCGATAAAACCGGCCCCGCCGGTCACCAGCAACATTCCGAAAATTCCTGCCCGTTCTTTGCGGCCCCGATCCTGCCGTAGCGCATGAGCCGGCAAAGTGTAAGCGGTTTTGGGATTGCTCGGTCTGCCGGCTTTACCTGTAGGCCCGGAGCGGCTACCGAACCGCCATATCAGATCGGCTCGGTCCTATTAAAGAATGAACCAGGATTCGCAATCCAGCGGAAGCGCAGACCGGGACGACACCCGTCCGATTCTGATCATTCCCTATATGTGGATCGGCGATTTTGTCCGGAATCACACCGTTGTGCGGGTCCTGAAGGAGCGCTGGCCCAATCGGCCGGTCGATCTGCTGACGAGCTCGCTGTGCGCCCCGTTGGTCGACTACATGCCCGGCGTGCGTGCTGGGATCGTCTGGGATATGCCGCGCGGCCGGCTCGCCGTGGGCCGCCAGCTGGCCCTGGCGAAGCTCCTGCGCGAACGGAACTACGGCACCGCGCTGGTGCTGCCGCGCACCTGGAAGGCAGCCATCGCCCCCGCTTTGGCCGGTATTCCTGAACGGGTCGGCTTCGTCGGCGAGTTCCGGTTCGGCCTGCTGAACCGCTGGCGCTGGGGCGAGAAGAAGCTGCCCCGCTTCATCGACAAGAACGCCGCCCTCGCCCAACCCGATGGCGCCCCCCTGCCGGCGGAATGGCCGGTGCCGCAATTGCGCGTTCCCGCCGAGGAGATCGCTCGCTGGCGGCAGGCCAACGGCCTCAGCGCCGGCGCCGCGGTGGCGCTCGCCCCAGGCTCCGTCGGCGTCTCCAAGCGCTGGACCTATTATCCGGAGGCCGCCCGACTGCTGGTCGAGCGTGGGCTGGAGGTCTGGGTGGTCGGCGGCCCCGCGGAAAAAAGCCTCGCCCAGGAGATCGTCGCGGCAGGCGGCACGGGGACCGCTGGCGGCCCCGGGGTGCGGGACCTCACCGGCACCGACCTGCGCAACGGCGTGCTGGCCATGGCGGCGGCCGGCGTCGCCATTTCCAACGACTCGGGCCTGATGCACATCGCGGCGGCCCTGGGCACGCCCACCATGGGCATCTTCGGCCCGACCAGCCCCTATCTCTGGGCGCCACTCAACGGCCTTGCCGCGACCGTGGTGCAGGACAAGGAAGTGCTGTCCTGCCAACCCTGCCAGAGCACGATCTGCAAGATGAACGACCACCGCTGCATGCGGAATATCGCAGCAAGCGAGGTGGCGGCGATTGCACAGCGGGTGCTGGGTGAGGCCACAGCGCACGCGACGACGTGAGCGTGTGAGGCCTGCGCCGATGATGGCATCACACCGTTGTTTTGCCCGGCGCGTCAATCGACGTCATGACATCCGCGATGCCGCGCCGGCTTGCAAGCCCTTGATTTCGTTGGCCCCGGCTACTGTGCATGGGGTTGTTTTCGCGTTTTTGTTTTCGGCCCCTCACGGCGTGGGTCACAGCAGCGACCGATAGACCTCGCCGATCCGCGCCGCTTCTGCATCGAGGCTGAACCGTTCGAGCACGCGTGCCCGCCCGCGCTCGCCCATCGCGGCCGCAGCAGCCACATCGCGCATCAGCGGCTCCAGTGCCGCAGCCAGCGCATCGACATCGCCGGTCGGGATCAGCACGCCGCTCACGCCGTCCTTGACCACGAGCTCGGCCGCACCGGCGCGCGCGGCGACGAGCGCGCTGCCCGCCGCCATCGCCTCGATCAGCGTCAGACCAAAGCCTTCGTTGCGCGAGGTGAAGGCGTAGATCGTCAGCCGCTGGTACCAGCGCTGCACTTCTTCGATAGGCAGCTCGCCAGTGATGACGATGCGCGATTGCAGGTTGGCGGCCTCGATCCTCTTCTTCAGGTCGTTTGCGAAAGGCGTCTGCTCGGGCGTGACCTGGCCGACGATGACGGCGGTGAAGTCCGGATAGCGCGGCAGCAAGCGGCACATCGCATCGACGAACAGATCGGTGCCCTTCTGCGCACGCACGCGGCCGAAGCAGCCGATCGCGTAGCGGCCTGGCAGGCCGCTTTCCGCGAACGCCGCTGCACGGTCCTGCGGCGGTGCGTAGACATCGGTGTCGACGCCGTGCGGGATCACCGTCGCCTTCACCTTCAGGAACGAGGCCGAGATATCCGACGTCGCGATGATCGCATCCATGCGCCGGATCAGCCAGCGCGTGATCCATGAGTGATGCCGCTGCGCCGCCGAGGTGAACACGAGCCTGAGCGGCCAGCCGAGCGCGCGCAGGACGACGCCGGCGATCATCTCGTTGTTGCGCCGCGCGTGCCAGATCAGCGGCGCCTTGCGGCGCCACAGCTTGAGGAAATCTGCAACGCTCAGCCTCGCGATCCCCGCCGGCGCGTCGGAGCCGAACCAGGCGGCGCGATACAGCCTCGCCAGCCGCGGCGCCACCATCCGGTTGGTCGCGGTGACCCCGGAATAGCGCCTGTGCAGATTTGGCACGATCACTTCGAGATCGCCGGGAAAATTGGCCACGTCGCACTCCGTTTGACAGGCCCCCTATACGCAACATTAAGCATAGTGACCAGTTCGGCCATGCCGATACCCCCTCTTCACCACGCAAGCGCTAGCTTCGCGCGTTGATCGGAGACGGGTGAGATCATGACTGTGCTAGTCACCGGCGGTGCCGGCTATATCGGAAGTCACACGGTCCTGGCGCTGGCGGAAGCCGGCGAGGACGTCGTCGTGATCGACGATCTCTCGACCGGTTTCTCCGCCTATCTGCCCGAGGGCGTGCCTCTGTTCATCGGCGATGCCGGCGACGAGAACCTGATCGAGGGCGTGATCGCCCAGCACAATATCGAGAGCATCATCCATTTCGCCGGCTCGGTCGTCGTGCCGGATTCGATGCGCGATCCGCTCGGCTATTACCGCAACAATTTTGGGACCGCGCGCAACCTGCTCAACGTCGCGGTCAAGCGCGGCATCGACCGCTTCATCTTCTCCTCGACCGCCGCCGTCTACGGCAACCCGGACCAGGTGCCGGTGCCAGAGCACGCGCCGACGCGGCCGCTGTCGCCTTACGGCTCGTCGAAGCTGATGACCGAGATCATGCTGCACGACGTCGCCGCCGCCTACGGCATGCGATACGTGACCTTGCGCTATTTCAACGTCGCCGGCGCCGATCCGCACGCGCGCATCGGGCTTGCCACCGTCGGCGCCACGCATCTGCTCAAGATCGCGGTGGAAGCCGCCACCGGCCAGCGCGCCAAGATCGACGTGTTCGGCACCGACTATCCAACCCCCGACGGCAGCTGCATCCGCGACTTCATCCACGTCACGGACCTCTCACAGGCGCATCGCTCGGCCCTGGCCTATTTGCGCAATGGCGGCGCCTCGACGACGCTCAATTGCGGCTATGGCCGCGGCTATTCGGTGCTGGAGACCATCGATGCCGTACGCCGCGTGTCGGGCCGCAGCTTTGCCGTGCAATACGCGCCGCGGCGGCCGGGCGACATCATGACCATGGTCGCCGACACCAACCGCATCCGCAGCCTGCTCGACTGGAGGCCGCAATACGACGACCTCGAGACCATCGCGGCCCATGCGCTGGCCTGGGAGGACAAGCTGTTCCGCGAGCGCCATGGCGAGCTCCGCCAAGCCGTCTCGGCCTAGAATCATCCCAAGCGCAAGCCCTTAATTGGGCTTGAAAAACCGCAGCTGAGCGGGCACAGAGGCCGTTCGATCCCTGACGCGCGGGCAGGCTTTGTCCTGCGCCGTCAATGGACACCGGATGGCCCAGTTTCCAAAGAAAATCACCGACGATCCCTATGCGGCCGCGACCCTGATTCGCCGCCTCGTGATGGAACAGGGGATCGTGTACTGGCGGCGCTATCTCGTCGCCTTCGCGCTGATGGCGGTCGCCGCCGGCGCAACCGCCTGCGCGACCTACGTGCTCGGCCAGGTCATCAACCAGGCCTATGTCGACAAGAACATCCCGGGCATCGCGATGTTCTCCGGCATCACGGTGTTGCTGCTCTTCATCAAGGGCGTGGCGACCTACGGCCACATGGTGATCCTGACCAAGATCTCGAACGCGATCCTGGCCACCAATCAGCGCCAGCTCTTTGCCAAACTGATGCGCGAGAGCGTCGGCTTCTTCTCCGAGCGCCATTCCTCCGAATTCCTGGCGCGGCTGACGGCCGGCGCCAAGTCGATCACCGACGTCCTCAACATGCTGGTCAACGCCATCGGGCGCGACCTGTTGATGCTGCTCGCCATGATCGGGGTGATGGTGTGGCAGGACCCGCTGATGTCGTTCATCGGCCTCGTTGCGGTGCCGCCAGCGATGCTGGTGCTGCGCAAGCTGGTCAAGCGCATCAAGGGTCTCGCCTTCAACCAGTTCACCGGCACCGCCGACATCATGGAGACGATGCAGGAGTCGCTGCAAGGCATTCGCACCGTCAAGGCGTTCACGCTCGAAGAGACGATGCAGAAGCGGATCGACGAGAACATCGCGATCGTCGAGCGCAACGCCAACAAGATGGCCCGCGTCGCCAACCGCTCCAACCCCTTGATGGAGATGCTCGGCGGTTTCGCGGTCGCCGGCTGCCTGATGTACGGCGGCTATGCCGTGGTCGCGCTCAACGCCACGCCCGGTGCGTTCTTCTCCTTCATGACCGCCTTCCTGATGGCGACCGAGCCGGCCAAGCGGCTGGCGCGGCTCAACATCGATTTGAACAGCCAGCTCGTCGGCGCCCGCATGCTGCTCGAAGTCGTCGACAGCCCGGCGAGCGAGCACTCCGACGACGACAAGCCGGCGCTGAAGCTCACCGACGCGCGGATCGAGCTGCGCGACGTCAGCTTCGCCTATCGCAGCGGCGAGACCGTGCTCAACCGCATGAATTTCGTTGCCGAGCCCGGCAAGGTCACCGCGCTGGTCGGCCCTTCCGGCGGCGGCAAGTCGACCGTGCTGGCGCTGCTCTTGCGCTTCCACGAGGTGACGCAGGGCGACCTCGTGATCGACGGCCAGTCGATCGGCGCGGTGTCGCGCAAGTCGCTGCGCGCGCAGACCGCCTATGTCGGTCAGGACGTCTATCTGTTCCGTGACACCATCCGGAGCAACATCGCCTTCGGCAAGCCTGGCGCGAGCGAGGACGACATCATCGAGGCGGCGAAGGCCGCCTGCGCGCATGATTTCATCATGGGCTTCCCGCTGGGCTACGACACGCCGGTCGGCGAGCACGGCACCCAGCTCTCCGGCGGCCAGCGCCAGCGCATTGCGGTCGCCCGCGCGCTGATCAAGAACGCCCCGATCATCCTCCTGGACGAGGCCACCGCCGCGCTGGATTCGGAGTCCGAGCGGCAGGTGCAGGAGGCGATCGAGCATCTCTGCCAGAACCGCACCACCATCGTGATCGCACACCGCCTACACACCATCATGCATGCCGACCGCATCCTGGTGGTCGAGGGCGGCGAGATCGTCGAGCAGGGCCGGCACGATGAACTGCTCCGCCGCGGCGGCCGCTATGCCTCGTTCTTCCGCCTGCAGCATCACGACGCCGGCGCTCTGGCGCCGATCAGCGCAACCGCATAGAGTTCGTTCCACCTCAAGAGCAGCGAGACCGCTTCATGAACGCCGCCTCCTACGTCATCCCGCTTCCGCCCCAGGCCTCGCTTCCCGTCGTCGGGGAAAGCGGCCGTTATCCGGTTCGCCGCATCTGGTGCGTCGGCCGCAACTATCTCGAGCACATCCGCGAGATGGGCAATGACGAGCGCGCCCCGCCGTTCTTCTTCGCCAAGCACGCCGACATGCTGGTGCCCGACGGCGCCACCATCCCCTATCCGCCGCTGACCAAGGACCTGCATCACGAGGTCGAGCTGATCGTCGCGATGAAGAGCGGCGGGCTCAACATCCCGGCCGAGAAGGCACTCGATCACGTCTATGGCTACGCCGTCGGCATCGACCTCACCCGCCGCGACCTCCAGATCGCCTCGCGCAAGAAGGAGCGCCCCTGGGAGATCGGCAAGTCGTTCGACGGCTCCGCTCCTTGCTCCGCAATTCAGCCCGCCTCCAAGATCGGCCATCCCGCCAAGGGCAAGATCTGGCTCACGGTCAACGGCAAGGAAGCCCAGAAGGGCGATCTCACCGAGCTGATCTGGAACGTGCCCGAGATCATCTGGCAACTTTCGCAGCAGGTGAAGCTCGCCGCCGGCGACATCATCATGACGGGCACCCCGGCCGGCGTGTCGCAGCTCCAGCCGGGCGACAAGCTCGAATGCGGCGTCGACGGCGTCGGCACGCTGAAGGTCTCGATCGGCCAGCCGGAGTAAGCCGCCAACCATTTCAATTGAAAGGCCCCGGACGTGACCGGGGCCTTTTTCATTCCGACCGCAACTACCAAGCCTTCACCGGCCGATTGGCGTGGCTCGCTTGCGGCACACCGCGATTGAGCGACATGTGCGAATGCACGCACAGCCAGCCATCGCCGCCTCTCGAAAACACCATCGTCGCCCGGCCAGGGCGCGCGAACGTGCTGCCATCGGGATGATAGCCCGTGCTCGTCCAAGGCGCGATCACCGTCGCCATCGTGCCGTCGGCAGACGCGAGAACGGACGTCTGCTCGAGGACGAAACGGAAGTCGGCCGTCTTCGGCCAGACATTGTCCCATTGCGTCTTGACCCATTGATCGAGGCCGGGGATGACATCGTTGTGCGTGCCGAAGGCGAGCACGTCCGGATGGAAGAGCGGCCGCGCCGAGGCGTAATCGACCTCGCGGACATAGCCCGCGAAAGTGTCCAACCAATGATGGAAGAACTCAACGATCCCTGGCGTCGCGACCGGCAAGGAGTTCATCGGGATGCGCCGATCACTTCAGCGCCGAATATACGATCAGGCCGAGGATCAGCGCCGTCAGCGAGTATTTCAGCGTGTAGTAGACGTTGCGGTTCCACTCCTTCACCTTGCGACTGGCGAGATGGACCTCGTAGAGCTTGCCGAACACCTTGTTGAGCACGCCGACATTCTCACCGTCGACGTTCTGGGTCGCCGATGCCTTGACGATGTGATGGCTGACCCAGCGGTTGATCGCGGTCATGAAGCCGTACCTCATCGGGCGCTCGACGTCGCAGAACAGGATGATGCGGTTGACGTCGGTCGCATTCTCGGCGCTGTGGATGAAGGTCTCGTCGAACATGAAGGCTTCGCCGTCGCGCCAGACGCATTCGACGCCGTCGACCAGGATCCGGCACTTGTTCGAGTTCGGCGTGACCAGGCCAAGGTGATAACGCAGCGAACCCGCGAAGGGATCACGATGCGCGCCCAGCTTGCCGCCCGG
The DNA here is from genome assembly GCF_045571495.1 of Bradyrhizobium centrosematis. Lineage (NCBI taxonomy): Bacteria > Pseudomonadati > Pseudomonadota > Alphaproteobacteria > Hyphomicrobiales > Nitrobacteraceae > Bradyrhizobium > Bradyrhizobium centrosematis. The sequence goes on along the minus strand of NZ_CP120703.1, from coordinate 2,688,326 downwards.
CGGCAGCATTGCGAACATCGCGCCATGCACGCTCGGGATCGACTTGAGCAGCTCAACGGTCTTCGGGCACAGCGTGTTCGCCGAGGGCAGGAAGTCGTCGTACCATTTCAGGTAAAAGCGCTTCCAGCCGCTCTTGAAGAACGAGTAGAAGCCCCAATCATTGTTCTTCGCCGCCGCGCGGATGAAACCTTCGTCGAACAGGCGCACGGCCTCGTCGCGGATGGTCTCCCAATTCTCGCTCAGCGGCTTCAGCTCCGGAAACTGCTCGACCGAGATCACCGGCCTGTTCGGCACCGCCGAGCCCGCATACATCAGCACATTGTAGGGGGCGAGATAGGTCGAGTGATCGCCGAGCTGGCGCGCAAAGCGCAGCCGCTGCTTGCCGCGGAAGTGAACGTAAATCGTCGAGGCCGCAAGCACATACAAAATGACAAGTTGCGGCGCAAAAAGCTGTTTCAGCATTTCCCCAATCCCAAGTGACCCAGCCGGGTGTCGTGTAGCCCGAGGAGGTCCCAGCGGCAAGATATTCACCGGTGGGTTGCAATCACGCCGAGGAGAGCGGAGGGGATGGAACTGGGGCGAAACGGGCCAAGATCGGCCGAATCAGGCCCGGGACAGCGCCTGCAGGCCCTTGAAGGTCAGGCGCTTGGGATCGGTGACGCCGGCGAGGTAGAGTCGGCGGATAAAGGCGATCACGGCGTCGCGGTCGCAATCGGTCAGCGCGACGACGGCGTCGACCGCGATCTTCTGGGCTTCCATTGGGCTCACCTCGGCCTTGCGAGTAACCCCGGCCGAGACAGGCTAGGACTCATCCGTTAAATCGGCGTTAACCGTTCCGGAACCATCGCCGATTCAGCCAGGCGGCCGAATACGCGAAACAACGCATTGGCAAAGTCTAGGGCATTTTCGGTTCTGATTGAATCAGAACCGAAGCCCTAGATTCTTGTTTTGACGCGTTTTCTTCACGCGAACCGGTGTCCACTTCGCTCGAAAACGCTCTAGTGCGCCGCGAGGCTCTTCTTGAGCTGCGCAAAATGCTTCTTCAGCCGCGGCACGGCAAAGTCGGTGAAGGCGCGCACCTTGGGCACCGAGAGCCGGCCCTGCGGACAGATCAGATGCGCAGGCATCTCCGGATCCTTGTCGCCGGCAAGCACGATTTCGAGCTCGCCCCGCGCGACCTGCTCGGCCACCTGGTACGAATACATCCGGGCCACGCCGCGCCCGGCGACCGCAGACGCCACGGCCGCATAGGTGCTGTTGACGACGAGCCGAGGCGTGAACTGCACCGTGCGGGCTGCAGATGAGCCGGCCTGCGGCGCAAACGTCCAGGAATTGGGAAGGTGCGCCATCGCCACGATCTGGTGCTTGGCGAGATCGCCGGGCTCGGCGATGCGCGGATGCTGCTTCAAATAACGCGGGGACGCGACGACGACGCGGCTGATCTCGCCGACCCGCATCGCCACCATCGCCGAATCCGCGAGAGGACCGATGCGAAGCGCGATATCGACCCCCTCCTCCACCAGATTGACCGCACGATCGAACAGCAACAGCTTCGCCGACACCGTCGGATAGGCATCGAGGAATGCATCGAGGATCGGCCGCAGCACCATCTCGCCCGACACCACGGGCGCAGTGATCGCGAGCAGACCGCGCGGCGCCGAGCGCGGTCCGGCCGCAATGTCGTCGGCCTCCTCCAGCTCGGTGAGCACGCGCCGACAGATCACGACATAGCGCTCGCCCTCCTCGCTCAGCTTGATCGCGCGCGTCGTCCGGTGCAGCAGTTCGGCGCCGACCCGCTCCTCCAGGAAGGCGATGGCGCGACTGACGGCTGCCGGCGAGCGGCCGAGCTTGCGGCCCGCGGCAGCGAGGCTCCCCTCGTCCACGGCAAGCACAAACACTTTCATCGCATCCAGACGATCCATGCGCTTCCCGCCGCCCCCTTGGATTCCATCCGAAAGCTATGCGTTCGTCCATGCCGCGACAACCGTCGATCCGGCATTCGTTCGCGCCGCGAAAGAATGTCTGCCGGGCAGCGCATATTCGCAGCCAGGGCAGCGCAGCGTACGTCAATGTCGAAGCCAGCCACCACTGGCGCAGGTTCTGAAGCCAACAACAGGAGCCCGTCATGGGTATCGAGCAGAAGGTCGCCATCGTCACCGGTGCATCACAGGGTATTGGCGCCGCTCTGGTCCAGGGTTTTCGCGATCGCAACTATCGCGTCGTCGCCACGGCGCGTTCCATCAAGCCGTCGGGCGACGACGACGTCCTCGCCGTTGCCGGCGACATCGCCGACCGGTCCACCGCCGAGCGCGTGGTCTCGCAGGCTGTTGCCCGCTTCGGCCGGGTCGACACGCTGGTCAACAATGCAGGCATCTTCGTCGCAAAGCCGTTCACCCAGTACACGGCCGAAGACTATGCGGCCGTGATGGGCACCAACGTCGCGGGCTTCTTCAACATCACGCAACTCGCCATCGCCGAGATGGAGAAGCAGGGATCCGGCCACGTGGTCCAGATCACGACCACGCTGGTCGACCACGCCAATTCGAACGTACCGTCGGTGCTGGCCTCGCTGAGCAAGGGCGGGCTGAACGCCGCGACCAAGTCGCTTGCGATCGAGTATGCGAGGCGCGGCATCCGCGTGAACGCGGTGTCGCCCGGCATCATCAAGTCGCCGATGCACCCGGTCGCGACGCATGCGCAATACGGCGCGATGCATCCGGTCGGCCATATGGGCGAGATGTCCGACATCGTCGATGCCGTGCTCTATCTCGAGGGCGCCTCCTTCGTCACCGGCGAGATCCTGCATGTCGACGGCGGTCAGAGCGCCGGCCATTGAACGCGGAGAAGCATCATGCCCATCGTCACCATTCAAGTGACCCGCGAGGGAACGACGCCGGGAGCGGCGTCGGTTACCGCGGAGGAGAAGGCGGCGCTGATCAAGGGATCGAGCGAGCTGCTACGCGACGTTCTCGGCAAGCCGCTCGGGGCCACCTTCGTCGTGATCGAGGAAGTCGACACAGACAATTGGGGTTGGGGCGGCCTGCCGGTGCAGGAATTTCGGCGCCGCCGCACCAGCCAGGCAGGATGATCCGAGCGCCGTTGCGCGCAGGAGGATGACATGACCAACGCAAATACCAAGCAACATCTGGAGACCCGGCTGCATCCGCAGCCGGGATCAACATCGCAAGCAACCTGGCGATATGCGGTAGCGGGCCTGTCCGCATCGCTGGTCGGACTCGGCCTTGCCCGCTTTTCCTACACGCCGCTGATCCCCGCCCTGATCACGACCAAATGGTTCAGCGCATCCGACGTCGTCTATCTCGGCGCGGCGAACCTCGCCGGCTATCTGGCCGGCGCGATCGCAGCCCGCACGGCAGCCACCCGGATCGGCGCGGTCCGAGCACTCCGGGCCATGATGCTGCTCGCCACCCTTTCTTTCTTCGCAAGCTCGGTACCGGTGTCGTTCACTTGGTTCTTCGCCTGGCGCTTTCTGTCTGGCCTCACCGGCGGCATCATCATGGTGCTGACGGCTTCCGTCATCCTGCCGCACACCTCACCCGCCCGGCGCGGCATTGTCGGCGGGGTGATCTTTGCCGGGGTCGGTCTCGGCGTCGCCGCGTCGGGCACGCTGGTGCCGTTGCTGCTGCAGCAGGGCCTGCAGCAGGCCTGGTATGGCCTAGGCGCCCTGTCGGCTCTGCTCACGTTCGCGAGTTGGTGGAATTGGCCGACCGAAGCGCAAGGTGATGCTGCGCCTTCGCATCAAAGGAAGAACCATCGCGCCTCGGGGGCGGCTCGCGCACTGCTGGTCCAGTATGGCCTCAACGCGGTGGCGCTGGTGCCCCACATGGTCTTCATCGTCGATTTCGTCGCGCGTGGCCTTGGCCAGGGCATCGCTGCGGGATCGCGCTATTGGGTGCTGTACGGCCTCGGCGCGATCGTCGGCCCGCTCGTCACCGGCCATCTTGGAGACCGCTCGGGATTTGGCCCGGCATTGCGCGCGGCATTCCTGATCGAGGCTGCGGCCGTGCTGCTGCCGACCGTCAGCGCCGCGCCGCTCTCGCTGATCGTATCAAGCGTCGTGATCGGCGGCTTCACGCCGGGCATCGTTCCGCTGGTGCTCGGGCGCATCCACGAGCTCGTGCCGCATTCGGCGGAGCAGCAGCGCGCGACATGGAGCCACGCCACCACCAGCTTTGCGCTGTTCCAGGCAGCCGCCGCTTACGGCTTCTCCTGGATCTACGCCCAGACCGGCGGCGACTATCTGGTGCTGTTCGGACTCGGCAGCGGCGCCGTGGTGCTTGCGCTCGCGATCGACCTCGGTCTCGCGTTGATCATGCGCAAGACTTAGATCTCAGGCCGACGGCGCGATCAGGAATACTGCATGACGCCGTCGTCGATCCGGCCGAAGCGCAACGAGACGATGTCGAGCGCATAGTTCTGGTACAGCCGCCACGGCCGCTTCGAGCCTTGCTTCGGCATTTTGGCGACCGAGCGCTGCACATAGCCCGAGGTGAAATCGAGCGACGGCTGCGCGGTAATCTCGGGGTCGTCATTGTGCGGCATGCATTGGCGGAAATTGTGCCGGTCCATGTAGTTGATGAGGCGGCACACATATTCGCAGGTGAGGTCGCATTTCAGCGTCCAGGACGCATTGGTGTAACCGAACGCCGAGGCCATGTTTGGCACGTCGGCATACATCATGCCCTTGTAGGTCAGCGTGTTTGCGAAATCGACAGTGCGGCCGTCGACGCTGACCTCGAGACCGCCGACCACCTGCAGCACCAGCCCCGTCGCCGTCACGATGATGTCGGCCGCAAGCTCGCTTCCGTCCTTCAGGCGGATGCCGTCATGCGTGAAGGTGTCGATCTCACTGGTGACGACGCTGGCGCGCTGCTCGCGGATCGCCTTGAACAGGTCGCCGTCGGGCACCAGGCACAGCCGCTGATCCCAGGGATTGTAGCGCGGCGTGAAATGGGTGGCGACGTCGTAGTCCGGGCCGAGCGCCATCTGGACGCCCTTGAGGATGAGGTCCTTCACCTTTGCCGGCCGGCGCCGGCTGAGCTGGAAGAAGAACATCCCCCACATCACGTTGCGCCAGCGGATCAGATGGTAGGCCAGCCGCGCCGGCAGGTTGCGGCGCAATTTGTTGGCGACGGGATCCTGCGCCGGTCGCGACACCACATAAGTCGGCGAGCGCTGCAGCATGGTGACCTGCGCCGCCTTCTTGGCGAGCTCCGGCACCAGCGTCACCGCGGTCGCACCCGAGCCGATCACCACGACGCGCTTTCCCTCGTAGTCGATGTCCTCGGTCCATTTCTGCGGATGCACAATGCGGCCCGCGAAATCACCGGCGCCCTTGAACTCCGGCGTGTAGCCCGCCTCATATTTGTAATAGCCCGAGCACATGAACAGGAAATTGCAGGTAAAGCGCACCAGCTCGGTTGCGCCCTCGCCCGTGATGCGCTCGGCCTCGACCGTCCAGCGCGCATCCTGCGTCGACCACGCCGCTCGCTTGACGCGGTGGCGGAAACGGATGTGGCTGTCGATGCCGTTCTCGCTGGCGGTCTCGCGCACATAATTCAGGATCTGCGGTCCATCCGCGATCGCCTTCGGGTCGGTCCACGGCTTGAAGGAATAGCCGAGCGTGAACATGTCGCTGTCGGAGCGGATGCCGGGATAACGAAACAGGTCCCAGGTGCCGCCGATGCAGTCGCGCCCCTCCAGGATGACGTAGCTCTTGCCTGGACACTTGGTCTGCAAATGATAACCGGCCCCGACACCGGACAGGCCGGCACCGACGATCAGCACGTCGAAATGTTCTTGTTGCATGGTTTCCTCCGCCGGGGCGGATTGTCCGCCCGCCGCTCCTGGCCGTCAATCGGCAATCGGGCGTGCAGCAACCGTAAAGCGAGTTGAATTCCATGTGCCGAAACAACGAAGCCCCGGATCACTCCGGGGCTTCGCGTCGATTGTCGATTGGACCTGCGGATCAGTAGCGGTAGTGGTCGCTCTTGTACGGACCTTCCTGCTTCACGCCGATGTAGTCGGCCTGGTCCTTGCGCAGTTCGGTGAGCTTGACGCCGATCTTGGCGAGGTGCAGGCGGGCAACCTTCTCGTCGAGCGTCTTTGGCAGCACGTAGACCTTCTTCTCGTACTTGCCGTCCTTGTTGTTGGCGAACAGCTCGATCTGCGCCAGCGTCTGGTTAGTGAAGGACGCCGACATCACGAAGGACGGATGGCCCATCGCGTTGCCGAGGTTCACGAGACGTCCCTCAGACAGCAGGATGATGCGGTGCTTGTCGGGGAATTCGATCTCATCCACCTGCGGCTTGATGTTGGTCCACTTCAGATTGCGCAGCGCCGCAATCTGGATCTCGTTGTCGAAGTGACCGATGTTGCAGACGATGGCGCGATCCTTCATCGCGCGCATGTGCTCGATGGTGATGATGTCCTTGTTGCCGGTGGCGGTGACGAAGATGTCGGCGCGGGGCGCGGCGTCTTCCATGGTCACGACTTCATAGCCTTCCATCGCAGCCTGCAGCGCGCAGATCGGATCGACTTCCGACACCATGACGCGGCAGCCGGCCTGGCGCAGCGAAGCGGCCGAGCCCTTGCCGACGTCGCCGAAGCCGGCGACCATCGCGACCTTGCCGGACAGCATCACATCGGTGCCGCGGCGGATGCCGTCGACCAGCGATTCACGGCAGCCATAGAGGTTGTCGAACTTCGACTTGGTGACGCTGTCGTTGACGTTGATGGCCGGCCACAGCAGCGTGCCCGCCTTCTGCATGTCGTAGAGACGATGCACGCCCGTCGTGGTCTCCTCGGAAACGCCCTTGATGCTCTTGGCGATCCCGGCGAAATAGCCCTTCGGCTTCTCCTTGAGCTGCTTCTTCAGAAGCGCGAAGAAAACTTCTTCTTCCTCGGAGCCGGGCTTGTCGAGGAAGGCGGCGTCGCCGTTCTCGGCGCGCAGGCCGAGATGGACATACATGGTGGCGTCACCACCGTCGTCGAGGATCATGTTCGGGTGACCGCCGCCGTGCCAGTCGAACAGCTTTGCGGTGTAGTCCCAGTACTCGGTCAGAGTCTCGCCCTTGACGGCGAAGACGGGAATGCCGGCGGCCGCGATCGCGGCGGCAGCGTGGTCCTGCGTCGAATAGATGTTACAGGAGACCCAGCGGATGTCGGCGCCGAGCGCGGCCAGCGTCTCGATCAGCACGCCGGTCTGGATCGTCATGTGCAGCGAGCCGGCGATGCGGGCGCCTTTCAGCGGCTGCTTCGGGCCGTACTCCTCGCGGGTGGCCATCAGGCCGGGCATCTCGGTCTCGGCCAGCGAGAGCTCCTTGCGGCCGAAATCGGCGAGCGAAATGTCCTTGACGATGTAATCGGTGAAGCCGGGCTTCGCGTTCATGAGAGATTCCTGTTTGTTTGGCTCGTCATTCCGGAGCGCCCGTGAAACGAGCGAACCCGGAATCCGCAGGGTGCGAAATTCCGGGTTCGCCGCGGTTGCGGCGCCCCGGAACGACGCAAGTGAATCAGAGCGCGCGCTTGAGCTGCTCGACGAGGTCGGTCTTCTCCCAGGAGAAGCCGCCCTCATTGTCGGGCGTGCGGCCGAAATGGCCGTAGGCCGCGGTGCGCGCGTAGATCGGGCGGTTGAGGTCGAGATGGGTGCGGATGCCGCGGGGCGTCAGATCCATCGCCTGCGCCGCCGCCTTCTCGAGCTGCTCCTCCGGCACCTTACCGGTGCCGTGGGTGTCGATGTAGATCGACAGCGGACGCGCCACGCCGATGGCGTAGGCGAGCTGCAGCGTGCAGCGATCGGCCAGACCGGCGGCGACGATGTTCTTGGCGACGTAGCGCGCGGCATAGGCCGCCGAACGGTCGACCTTGGTCGGATCCTTGCCGGAGAACGCGCCGCCGCCATGCGGGGCCGCACCGCCATAGGTGTCGACGATGATCTTGCGGCCGGTCAGGCCGGAGTCGCCGTCGGGACCACCGATGAAGAACTTGCCGGTCGGGTTGATGTGCCAGATCGTCTTTGGCGTGATCCAGTCCTTCGGCAACGCCTCGCGCACATAGGGCTCGACGATGTCGCGAATCTGCTTGGACGAGATGTCCTCGATCAGATGCTGGTGCGAGACCACGATCTCGCGCACGCCGACCGGCTTGCCGTTCTCGTACTGCACCGTGACCTGGCTCTTGGAGTCCGGACCGAGCACCTTCTCCTTGCCGGAGTGACGCGCTTCGGAGATCAGACGCAGGATCTTGTGGGCATAGAAGATCGGCGCCGGCATCAGATCAGGCGTCTCGTTGGTGGCGTAACCGAACATGATGCCCTGGTCGCCCGCGCCCTCTTCCTTGACCTCGCCCGGCTGCAGCGCATCGACGCCCTGGGCGATGTCGGCCGACTGCGGATGCAAGAGGATCTCGATGTCGCAGGTCTTCCAGTGGAAGCCTTCCTGCTCGTAGCCGATGTCCTTGATCGCGCCGCGGACGACGCCCTCGATCTGCTCGTTAGTCACCGACTTCGGACCGCGGGTCTCGCCGGCGATCACCACCTTGTTGGTGGTCGCGAGCGTCTCGCAGGCGGCGCGGATCTGCCAGGGATCGATGCCGGCCTTCGGCCCTTCGCGGTAGAACAGATCGACGATCTCGTCGGAGATCCGGTCACAGACCTTGTCCGGATGACCCTCTGACACGGACTCGCTGGTGAAGAGATAGGACGCGCGCATCAGTAACCCCTTGTTCCGCCGCTAGCCGGCGGGCGTTTGCGATGTTTACTTTTGATGATGTCAATCACGCCGACGCGAGATGACGTAGGATTCGTCGAGAAACCAGAGCCCATTGTACTTTCGCAGCACGTCCCTGGCGGCATCCAGAGTGCGGCCGTTTTGAGTCATTTCTATCAACCGGTCGTCCTCAATCTGAGCGACATACACCGCCGCATTCCACGCTGCAAAGGCTGTCGAGGTTCCGATCGTCCCGGTCACCTCGTTGGGCAGCGCTTCCATATCATACCTGAAGATCGAGCGGTTATCTGCGTAGGCATTAAAATTTAAGTCGCGGCCCACCGAACCGAGTTCATACTTAACGGCGCGCAATAGCTCATGACGGCTCACCGCGAAAGGATTTTCTCCAGGCCAGATCGCCTGGATCATTTCCATGCCCGGATCCTGCCCATGGGAGTGAATACCGATCAGCCGCCCGCCCGGCCGAAGCGCCCGCGCCAGGGGGGCGATGATCCGCTTGGCGCGGAAGTTGACCGAGGACAGGGCGCGGTAGGGCTGGGACGCGATGACGAGGTCGAAATTGGCTTCGGTCTGGCCCGGCCGCGGAATGGTCGAATCCAGCAGGAACCTGTGGTCCTCGCGATACAGCACCAGAACCACCGGCCGCTCATACAGCGGCATGGCGGTGCGCGGGCTGATCGCGGCGCGCCAGTTCTGCTCCAGGAACGGCCGAAGCTCTGCGATCTGCTGCTCGAACTCGCCCGACGAGGCGCCCCGCAGCGGGACCTCGTGCCAGACGGTCGCAGCCGCCGCCGCTGGCGATGCCGGCGTGAGCCAGGGCGCCTCCGAGTAGAACATGTTGGTGAAGACAAACACCGACGCCGGATGCTCGAAAATGCGATCCGGCACCTTCTCCAGCGTCAGGCGCAAATCCTCCAGGCTAAGCTCCTTGCCGGCGACGTAGAACGGCATGTGCGGAAAGCGTTGGTGCGTCGCGCGCAGCACCCGCGCCAGCACCGTGCCGTCGCCGACGCCCGCGTCGAACATGCGCAGGGCCGGCGGGCGCGGATGGATCGAGGTGAGCTCCAGCGCGACCCTGTCGGCGATCACCCGCTTCTCGCTGCAGGTGTGGACGAACAGCAGGTATTTCTGGCGGTTCTCGAAGAAGCGGAAATTACCGCGCGGATCGCGCTTCTCGGGCGGCACCTGAAGCCCCCGCGGCGGCGGCACGCCGCCAGCCATCGAAGCCGCCATATAGGCCTGGATCCGCTCCAGCGTATCGATGGTGATGCGCTTGCCCTCGCGTAGGCGGTGCACCAGCTTCCCATCGTTCACCGCCCGCCGCCCGAACGTCGATTCCGCCATGTCCGCCTTGCGGCAGAACTCCGTGATCTGGCTTAAGATTTCGTCGTTCTTCATGGGTGGGATGCTAGTGGGCAGAACGGGTGGGACCACACCTCGTATCAGAATCTGCCCACCAAGGGAATAGCGGATCGAGGCATCTCCTCGCCATTCGTGCCACCGCGGGCCGTGAACCCTTCCACCCTGCCGGGCAACAAACAGGCGCTCTTCGTCTGATGGGGACCATCGCCATGCGCCGCCTGCTCGTCGCGCTCAGTCTGCTCGCTACAACCCTGTGGTCCGCGCCCGTGGTGGCGCAGGCCCGCAATCAGCTTGGGCCGCTCTGCACCACCGACACGACGCCGGCGGACAAGATGATCGATGCCTGCAACAAGATCATCGCGTTGAAGGTGTTTCGAGGCGAGCAACTGGCGACGATCCATTTCTGGCGCGCGGTGGGCTGGAACAAGAAGGGCGACTATTCGAAGGTCATCGCTGATGCTACCGAAGCGATCCGGCTGCAGCCGAGCCAGGCGGCCTACAATCTCAGGGGGTCGGCCTATTACGACAAGGGCGAGTACGAGATCGCGATCAGCGATTTCGACGACGCGCTGAAGCTCGGGCCGCCCAGCGGCACCATCTTCCACAACCGCGGCAACGCCTGGCGCGGCAAGCACGACTACGCCAAGGCCATTGCCGACTACGACATGGCGATCAAGGCCGATCCGAAATCGGCATTCTCGTTCCAGAATCGCGGCATCTCAAAAGAGGCACTCGGCGATCTCGACGGCGCGCTCTCCGACATCAACCAGGCGATCCGGCTCGATCCATCGCTGCCGCAGCCGCTGATCAACCGCACCGCGATCTGGCGCGCCAGGGGCGACCTCGATCGCGCCATCGCCGACGGCAGCGAGGCGATCCGGCTCGCCAAGGACAAGCCGCCGGTCAACATCATGACGCCGCCGAACAGCGTGCTGATCTCCGGCTACATCCATCGCGCGCTCGCCTATGAAGCCAAAGGCGACTATGCGCACGCAACGGACGATTACAGGACAGCGCTGGCTATCGCGGCGTCGGATGCCGGCAGCAAGGCCAATCAGGCTACCGCCAGGGTGCGGTTATCGCTGGTAACGGAGCCAGCCGCACCGCCCCCGCGCGATGCGCCCTCACCGACGGCGCAGCCGACCTCCGCCCCCGCTCCGCAGCAGACCGGCGCAACGCCCGCGCCCTCGCCCGCTCCGGCCGTCCGCGGCACGCGCATGGCGCTGGTGGTCGGCAACGGCGCCTACGCGCATGTCAAGGCGCTGCCCAATCCGGCCAACGATGCGCGCGCCGTCGCCAAGAGCCTGCGCGACATCGGCTTCACCGTGTCCGAGGGCATCGATCTCGATCGCGCCGCGATGCAGAGAATGACGCGCGAGTTCTTGCGCGAGGCAGCGCGAGCGCAGATTGCCGTGGTCTATTATGCCGGCCATGGCGTGCAGGTCGACGGCCGCAACTATCTCATTCCCGTCGACGTCGAGCTCAAGCCGGGCACGGGCATGACCGCGGCGATGATCGACATGGACACGATCATGGCCGGGCTCGACGACCAGGTTCGCACGAACATTCTGATCTTCGATGCCTGCCGCAACAATCCGATGGCGCAGCAGGTCGCATCCGCCGGTACCAATCGCGCCATTGAAGGCGCCTCCGGTCTGGCGGCACCGACGAGCCTCGGGAGCGGCGCGATGCTGGGCGCCGGCACGCTGATCGCCTTCGCAACGGCGCCAGGGCAGGTCGCCCTCGACGGCGAAGGCGCGAATTCGCCGTTCTCGGCCGCCCTCTCCCGCCATATCGGCACGCCGGGGCTGGAAGTGCAGCAGATGCTGACGCGGGTCCGGGCGGAAGTGGTGTCGAGCACCAAGAACAAGCAGGTGCCGTGGTCGAACTCCTCGCTGCTGGGCGAGGTTTATCTGGCGGAGAAGTGACGACGCGTTTACGCGTCGTCATCCCGGGATGGTGCGCAAGCACCAGACCCGGGATATCGAGATTCCGGTTTCGATGCTTCGCATCGCCCCGGAATGACACTTGACCTCAATTGCCCCACACTTCCTTCGCGATCTCGACGGCCAGGCTGAGCTTGGCCCACTGCTCTTCCTCGGAGAGGATGTTGCCCTCCTCTGTCGAAGCAAAGCCGCATTGCGGGGAGAGCGCGAGCTGCTCCAGCGGTGCGAACTTGGCGGCTTCTTCCAGACGGCGCTTGATGTCGTCCTTCTTCTCCAGCTCGCCGAACTTCGAGGTGATGACGCCGACCACGACGACCTTGTTGCCCTTGGGCAGGAAGCGCAGCGGCTCGAAGCCGCCGGCGCGGTCGCTGTCGTATTCGAGGAAGTAGCCGTCGTAATTGGTGCCGGCGAGCATGGTTTCGGCCACGGGCTCGTAGCCGCCCGAAGAGATCCAGGTCGAGCGGAAATTGCCGCGACAGACATGGGTCGTCACCACCATGTCGGCGGGCTTCTCGGCCAGCGCGTAGTTGATGATGCGCGCATAGATCTGCTGGAGACCGTCCGGATTGTCGCCGCGCTCGCGCGCCTTCTGCAATTCGTCCTGCGAGCAGAGATAGGCCCAAACCGTGTCGTCGAACTGAAGATAGCGGCAGCCGGCGTCATAGAACGCCTTCACCGCCTTGCGATAGGTCTTGCCGAGGTCCTCATAGAACGCCTCGAGATCGGGGTAGACGTCCTTGGAGATCGACTTGCGGCCGCCGCGGAAGTGCAGCACCGCCGGCGAAGGGATCGTCATCTTGGCGGTGACGTGGGCCTGGTCGGCGACCTTCTTCAGGAAGCGGAAGTGGTCGAGCATCGGGTGGCTGTCGGGAAAGTCGAGCTTGCCAATGACGCGCACCGCATCGTGGCGGGTCTGCACGCCCGCGAACTGGATGCCGGTGTCGGGGTGGAACAGCTCGCAGCCGGTGAGCTTGGCCAGGAAGTCGAAGTGCCACCAGGAGCGGCGGAATTCGCCATCGGTCGCGAGCTTCAGGCCGATCGAGGCCTGCTTGTGCACGACCTTCTCGATCTCCATGTCCTCGATCTTGCGCAGATCGTCGGCCGAGATCTCGCCCTTCTCGAGCCGGCTACGGGCTTCCTTGATCTTAGCAGGACGCAGGAGGCTGCCGACCTCGTCGGCGCGGAAGGGGGCTTTGGTTCGCTGCATTTGTTACTCCCGGGACATTTTCTATAGCGTTTTCAAGCGAAGTGGTGACCGGTTCGCGGGAAGAAAACGCGTCGAACAAGTTAGTGGGCCGCCGCCCCTGCGACGCCGAGGTGCCGCTCCAGGACCGAGGGGTCGGCCTTCAGCGCGGCACTCGGGGCGTCGTGGACGATCGTTCCGCGCTCCAATATCACAACCCGATCGGCAAGCCCCAGAATCTTTTGGGCATTCTGTTCGACGATGATCGAGCAGATGCCCCCCGCCCGGGTAATGGTCCCGATCGCCTTCAAGAGCTCCTCGACGATGATGGGCGCCAGCCCCTCGGTCGGCTCGTCCAGCAGCAAGACTTTGGGGTTGAGGGTCAGCGCGCGGCCGATCGCCAGCATCTGCTGCTCGCCGCCGGAGAGCTGGTTGCCAAAGTTGCTCCGCCGCTCCTTGAGCCGCGGGAACATTTCGTAGACCTTCTCGACCGTCCAGGGGCCCGGCTGGGCCACCGCGGTCATGTTCTCCTCGACCGTGAGCGAGCGGAAGATGTTGCGCTCCTGCGGCACCCAGCCGATGCCGGCGCGGGCGCGCTGGTCGGGCCGTAGCGGGGTGACGTCGATGCCGGCGAGCGCGACCGAGCCGGAGAAGCGGCGGGTGACGCCGACGATCGAGTTGATCAGCGTGGTCTTGCCGGTGCCGTTGCGCCCCAGCAGCGCCAGCACCTGCCCCTCGGCGAGCCGCAAGGACATATTCGGCAGCACCACCGCTTCGCCGTATCCGGCGCGAAGCGAATCGATCGCGAGCAGGTCAGACATTGACCGCCTCCTCGCCGAGATAGACCGCCTTGACCTGCGGATCGCGCGCGACCTGCTCGGGCGGGCCCTCGGTCAACAGCGCACCTGAAACCAGCACCGAGATGCGATCGGCAAAGGAGAAGACGAGGTCCATGTCGTGCTCGATCAGCAGCACGGTGACGTCGCGCGGCAGCGCGCCGACGACGGCGAGGATGTCGTGACGTTCGCTCTCGGGCACGCCGGCGGCGGGCTCGTCGAGCAGCAGCACGCGCGGCTTGGCCGCGATCGCGACCGCGATCTCGAGCAGGCGCTGCTTGCCATAAGGCAGCGTCACGGTCTGCTCGTTCATCACGTCGAGCAGGTGGAAGCGCGAGAGCAGATCGGCGATCTCGCCATTGACGTCGCTGCGCGTGCCCATCCGCCGCCACCAGTCGCCGCCATGGCCGAGACGTTCGGAGACGGCGAGGCCGATGGTCTCGAGTGGGGTCAGGTCGGGATAGAGCTGGTTGATCTGGAAGGTGCGCGACAAGCCGCGCAGCACGCGCTTGTGCACGGGCAGATCGGTGATGTCCTGGCCTTCGAGCAGGATGCGGCCCGAATTCGGCTTGAGCACACCGGTGAGCTGGTTGATGACCGTGGTCTTGCCGGCGCCGTTCGGCCCGATCAGCGCGTGGCGGGCGCCTTGCTCGACCTTGAGCGAGAGATCGCGGGTGACGCGCAGGCCGCCGAACTGCTTTTCGAGATTCCGGGTTTCGAGCGCGATGGTCATGCGTCGCCCTCCGGCACGGCAACGACAGCCTTGCGTCCGGCAACCTGCCTGATCACCAGATTGGGAAGGTACAGCACCCAGCGGTGCAGACGCTGGCGACCGACCAGCACGATCACCACCAGCACGAGGCCGATCCAGAACTGCCAGTATTGCGGGGTGATGGTGGAAAACAATTCCTGGAGCATGCGGAACACCACCGCACCGATCAGCCCGCCATAGAGATAGCCGGTGCCGCCGATCACGAGCACCAGCATCAGATCGGCCGACCGCTCGAACGCGAAGACGTCGAGCGAGGCGATCGCGGTGGTCTGGGTGAACAGCGCGCCTGCAATGCCGGCATAGAAGGCCGCAAGCGTGTAGATGGCGATCAGCCGGCGGTTGACGGGGATGCCGATTGCAGCGGCGCGCAGCGGATTGTTCTTGATCGCACGCAGCGACAGGCCGAACGGCGAATGCACGACGCGGCGGGCGAGCAGGAACAGCAGGAACAGGACCGTCAACGAATAGAAGAATCCGGCCTTGCCGAACATGTCGAAGGGGATCACGCCGAAGATCGGCTGCATCTCGATGCCCTGCAGGCCGTCGGTGCCGCCGGTGATGTTGGAGAAGCGTTCGGCCAGCGCCTCCAGCAGCAGCGCGATGCCGAGCGTCACCATCAAACGCGTCAGGTCGACGCCGCGGATCACCAGGAAGCTGGTGGCAAATCCGAGCACCATCGCGGCAAGGCCGGCGACGATCAGCGCCAGCACCGGCTCGTTGATGATGCCGTGAAGCGCAAGAAGCCCGGCGGCATAGGCGCCGACGCCGAAGAACGCCGCATGGCCGAGCGAGACGATGCCGGCATAGCCGAGGATCAGATCGAGCGACATCGCGAACAGCGCGAGCCGCAGGATGTCGGTCATGATCAGATAGCGGTTGGGAAAGGCGAAGCCGCAGGCCAGCACGATCAGCCAGAAGACGACTTCACCGTAGTGCCAGCGCGCCTGGCGCTGGGCGTGATAACCGACGTCGGACGAAGCGCTCATCGGCGAACTCAACGCGCGGCCGTGCGGCCGAACAGGCCGTTCGGGCGCCAGATCAGGATCACGATCATCATGGTGTAGATCACGAAGGGGCCCATCTTCGGCACGTAGTACTTGCCGGCGACGTCGCCGATGCCGAGCAGCAGCGAGGCCAGGAACGGGCCTGTGATCGAGGAGGAGCCCCCGACGGTGACCACGATCAGGAAGTAGATCATGAATTTCAGCGGGAAATAGGGATCGAGGCCGAGGATCTCCGCACTCAATGCGCCGCCGAGACCGGCAAGCCCGCAACCAAAGGCAAAAGTGAAGGCGAACACCTGCGGCACGTTGATGCCGAGGCCGCTCGCCGCGCGCGGATCATCGACGGCGGCGCGCAACCGGCTACCGAAGCGGGTCTTGGCCAGCACCATCTGCAGACCGATGGTGAGCAGGCCGCATATCACGATGATCATCAACCGGTAGCGGCCGATGCCGACGCCGAACAGGTCGAACTGGCCCTGAAGTGCCGCGGGCAGGTTGATGAACACCCGCGAGGATCCCTGGATGTAGTCGACCGCGGCAACCGACATGAAGGTCAGCCCGATGGTGAACAGCACCTGGTCGAGATGGCTGCGCGTATAGAGGTGGCGGTAGAGCGTGCGCTCGAGCGCGATGCCGATCGCCGCCGACGAAACGAAGGCGAGCGGCAGCGCGGCGAAGAATGGCCAGCCCATCCGGTTGACCAGCACCATGCAGACATAGCCGCCGGCCATGGCGAAGGCGCCATGGGCGAGATTGACGAAGTTCATCAGGCCGAGCGTGACTGCGAGCCCGCAGGCGAGCACAAACAGCAGCATGCCGTAGGCAACGCCATCGAACAGGTTGGTGAGGATCGCGGTCATCGGGAGCGGGTGAACCCTGGTAATCACTCGTCATTCCGGGGCAGCGCGGAGCGCTGAACCCGGAATCTCGTTTCAACAATTTCGAGATCCCCGATGCGCGCTAAGCGCGCCCCGGGGATGACGCGCTTTCGCGCGTCACTTCTTGGTCTTGCCGAGATCCTTGACGGCCTCGAAGGTCGCGAACTCGACGTTGTAGAGCTCGCCGTCGACCTTCTCGACCTTGCGGATATAGATGTTCTGCACGATGTCGCGAGTCTCGGGGTCGATGGAGATCGGGCCGCGCGGGCTCTCCCACTTCTGGCCCTTCATCGCTTCGACCAGCTTGGTGCCGTCGGTGTCGCCGCCCGTCTTCTTCAGCGCTTCGTAGATCAGGTGGATGCCGTCATAGCCGCTCACCGCCATGAAGCCCGGACGATTGCCGAACGCCTTCTTGTAGGCTGCGACGAAATCCTTGTTCATCTGCGAGGGATGCGCCGCGGAATAGAGGTGCGCGGTGACCGTGCCGAGCACGGCGTCGCCCATGTTGTTGAGCAGGTCGTCGTCGGTGACGTCGCCCGGCCCGATCACCTTGATGCCGGCCTTGTCCAGGCCCCGCTCGGCATATTGCTTCATGAAGTTGCCGCCCTGGCCGGCGGGCACGAACACGAAGATCGCGTCGGGCTTGGCGTCCTTCATGCGCTGCAGGAACGGTGCGAAGTCGGGGTTGGCAAGTGGAGTCTTGACCTCTTCGACCACCTCGCCGCCGCCCGCGGTGAAGTTCTGCTTGAAGAAGTTCAGCGCGTCGTTGCCCGGCGCATAGTCCGAAGTCAGCGTGGCTACTTTCTTGATGCCGTTCTTCACCGCCCAGTCGCCGATGATGGTCGAGGACTGCGCCAGCGTGAAGCTGGTGCGCACGATATAAGGCGAGCGCTCGGTGATGATGGAGGTCCCGGCCGCCATCACGATTTCCGGGATCTTGGCTTGCGTCGCCAGCGGCGCGGCTGCCAGCGCAGCCGGGGTCACGCCGAAGCCGGCAATGAAGTTGACCTTGTCGTTGACGATCAGCTCTTGCGCGGCGGTCTTGGTCTTGTCCGGGATCGCAGCGTCATCCTTGAGGATGATCTCGACCTTCTTGCCGGCGACGGTGTCGCCCTTCTGCTGCATGTAGAGCTTGATTGCATTCTCGATCTGCTTGCCGGTCGAGGCCTGGCCGCCGGTCATCGGCAGGATCAGGCCGACCTTGACGCTGTCCTCGGCTTTGGATGGCGCAAGCCCCGCAAGGCCCGCGATGGCCACAATGGCAGCCGCCCAAGACGCCTTATGAGACAGTTGCTTGCGTTCGAACATCAGATGTCCCTCCCCTTCATTCCTGACTCTTGTGCCCTGGACCGAGTGCCCGGTCCTTGCCTCAACCTTAGCTCACGCGCGGGCGATGATCGCGCGCCACATGGGCGTCTTCCGCGCCCTGCTTGTCAATCGGACGTTTGGCGACCTTTCGGCACAAGCAAAACGTTCCGAGGCCGATCGACCGAAGCGCTGCGGTGGTTAGGTCGAGATGACCCGGCGCCAAAACGACGGCCTTTCATTTGTACGAATGTACAAAATAAATGGACTTGTCAACGAAAACCCCGGCCGCCGGCCACGGCATGTTGTCGCGAGCCGAGCCTCGCAGTCTAGAAACGGCAGAGATCACGGGGATGGAGGATTTCGTCTTTCCCTTGCAGAATTCGCACATCGGCGCGCCTTGGCTGGCCGCAACTTGGTAATAAATTACCTACCTCGAATAAGTCTATTTTACCTTGTTGAAGGCTACCGTTCTTCCCGCCGGCCCCGGGTCCGGTGCTCAATGACCGAATGCGTGCGCGCCCACACAATGTCCCACAATTTTCGTTCCGCCTTCCTCGTCCTTGCGCTCGCCGCAGGGCTGTCCGGCTGCGGGACGGTCAACGAGAAGCTTTCGGCCGGCATGGGCGACTACGTCCCGCAATGGGCTGGCGGCCTGCCGGCCGACGCTCCGCCGCGCCCGGGCACCCCGCAATACGATGCCTACATGAAGGAACGCGAACGCAAGCGGCTGATGCCGGCGGCCGATCGCGAGAAGGAAGAGCAGGCGCAGAGGGGCGCGACGGGGACGGGTTCAGGCAACGCGGTACGTTGAGACGCGACACATCATCTCGCTGTCATTCCGGACCGCCTCGCAAAGGCAAACTTATGGTGCGCAATTGCGCACCTGAGAATCTCGAGGTTCCGGTTTCGCGCTTCCGCGCGCCCCTGAACGACGGGGCCGTCAATCCACGAACACCACGGTCTTGCGGCCGTTGAGAATGACGCGGTCATCGAGATGGTAGCGGATCGCGCGGGCGAGCACGCGGCGTTCGATATCGCGGCCCTTGCGGACGAGATCTTCTGGCGTGTCGCGATGGCTGATGCGCTCGACGTCCTGGTCGATGATCGGACCCTCGTCCAGATCACGCGTGACGTAATGCGCCGTGGCGCCGATCAGCTTGACGCCGCGCTCATGGGCCTGGTGATAGGGCTTTGCGCCCTTGAAGCCCGGCAGGAACGAATGGTGGATGTTGATGCAGCGTCCCGAAAGCTTTGCTGACAGGTCGTCCGACAGGATCTGCATGTAACGGGCGAGCACGACCAGATCCGTCCCGGTCTTGGCGACGAGGTCGAGGATCTGCGCCTCTTGCTCGCGCTTGGTCTCCTTGGTGACCGGCAGATGGTGGAACGGGATGCCGCCGAAATCGAGCCCGGCATAGACCTCGCGCGGATGGTTGGAGACGATCGCAGTCGGAACCATCGGCAATTCGCCGGTGCGCCAGCGGTAGAGGATATCGACCAGGCAGTGGTCGGACTTCGACACCAGCAGCATCACCTTGCGATGTGCCGCCCGGTCGCGCATCTGCCATTCCATGCCGAACCGCTCGGCGATCGCCGCAAAACCGGTCTGCAGCGCCGACAGTTCCACGGCGAGATCGGCCGCGGTGAACACCACCCGCATGAAGAACTTCTTGGTCTCGATGTCGTCGAACTGCTGGGCATCGAGGATGTTCTGTCCGTTGTGCGCGAGGAACGTCGACACCGCCGAGACGATGCCGGGGCGATCCGGACAGGACAGGGTCAGAACATATTGATGGTCGGGCATGTTGATGAACGGGCTTGGCTCTGATGAAGGTTTGTGCAGCGGAACGGTCTGCGATTTGCGCCTGCTCTAGCACCGACCCCGCCCTTGCGCCAATCCCAACCGCGGAGTCAGGATGAACGGACGATTGCGAATTCTCACGGGAGCATCCCCATGGCCGACCGCCTGAACGGCTACCGCATCCTGATCCTGGAAACGCGCGAGGAAGCACAGTTCTCCAAGCTTCTGGCCGAACAAGGCGCCGAGGTCGTGCAGTGCCCGATGTTCACCATTCACGATGCGCCGGACCCGGCCCCGGTCGAGGCCTGGATCCGCCGCGCCATCGAGAAGCCCCTCGATGACCTCGTGCTGATGACCGGTGAAGGCCTGCGGCGGATCATGAAGCTCGCCGGCGCCCGCGGGCTCGACGCCGCCCTTGTCGCGGCGCTCGCCAAGACCCGGAAATTCACCCGCGGCCCCAAGCCCGGCAAGGCGCTGCGCGAGGTCGGTCTGGAAGCGCAGCAGACCACGGAGAAACCAACCACCGAAGGCGTGATCGAGATGCTGGGTGAGCTCGATCTGAAGGGCCGCCGCCTCGGCCTGCAGCTCTATCCGGACAAGGACCACAGCACGCTGACCGGCGCGTTTGCGGCACAAGGTGCCGAGGTCGATACCGTGCTGCCTTACGTCTACGACTCCAAGGCGGCGGACGCCAATATCGTCGCCGCCGTCGATGACATGGCCGCAGGGCGGATCGACGCCCTGGCGCTCACCAATCTCGGCCAGGTCCGCCGCCTGGTCGAGGCTGCGAAGGCGCATGGCAGCGAGGCCAAGCTGCGCGCCGGCCTCGAACAGACGCTGATTGCGTCGGTCGGCCCGGCGGTCTCCGGCGAGCTCGCTGCCCATGGCCTGCGCACCGACGTCTCGCCGGCCGAAGACGCCTATTTCATGCGTCCGCTGATCTCGGCGATGGCTGCGGCTCTCGCAGAGCGGAAGCCGGCCGCGACTGCCAGATAAGAGCTGAGCGCGGGAGCGGCATGCGGCGGCTCTGATTGACACGCGCGTGGTCGGCCCTAGGTTGCCCGAAATGAAAAGAAACCACACGGGCAGGGAATCGCCGTGACACGAGCCATCGCGCCTTGAGCACGGCCGCACGATCTTCGGCGCTGGCGCCGTTCCGCATCCGCAATTATCGCTTTCAATGGCCATCCGATCTGCTCACCTCCTGGGCGTTCGAGGTGGAGACGCTCGTGCTCGGCTGGTACATCATGGTCGAGACCGGATCGGTGCTGCTGCTCACCGTGCTTGCCTCGCTCCAGTTCGTCGGGACGTTGGTTGCGCCGGTGTTCGGCATGATCGGCGACCGCATGGGCCATCGCGATCTCCTCGTCGTGATGCGTCTTGCCTATACGGTGCTCTCGTCGACCATCATGGCTCTGGCGCTGACCGGACATCTGTCGCCGCTCAGTGTCATGATCATCGTCGCGGTCATGGGCCTGATTCGCCCCTCCGATCTTGGCGTCCGGGGCGCGCTGCTCGCCGAGATCATGCCGGCCGAGCAGCTGGTGGGCGCCATCAGCGTTGCGCGTACGACCCAGGACAGCGCGCGCATCGCCGGAGCCTTGACAGGCGCCGGGCTGTTCGCCGTCCTCGGCATCGGCCTCGTTTATGTGGCGATCGCCTGCCTCTACCTCACGGCCGCGCTTCTCATGCTTTGCCTGACGCGGCCGAAAAGGACCGTCACCACCAGCGATCTTCCGGCGAACAGCCACGCCGTTTCGAGATTGCTGGGCGACTTGAAGGAAGGGATCGTCTACGCCTGGAATGGCCCGGGAATGCGCGCGGCGCTGTGCGTTGCCTTCCTGGCCAATCTCACCGCATTTCCTTTCACCGGCGGACTGTTGCCCTACATCGCCAGGGAAATCTTTCAGACCGACCAGACCGGCCTCGGCTATCTCTCGGCGAGCTTCGCCGTCGGCTCGCTGATCGGCTCCATCACGCTCAGCCTCGTCAGCGGACTGCGCATTGCCCGGCTTCTGATCGGCGCGACCCTCGCCTGGTACGCCATGCTGCTGGTGTTCGTCGAGGTCAGGACCATGCCGGTGGCAATGGCCTGCCTCGTGCTCGCCGGCATCGCCCAGAGCATGTCGATGATCTCGGCAGCGGTGATCCTGATGCGCACGGCGAGCGCGCACCTGCGTGGCCGCGTGATGGGCGTGCGCATGATGGTGATTTACGGCCTGCCAATCGGGCTCCTGGCGGCCGGCAGCATGATCGACGTCATCGGCTATACCGCAACGGGCTCGCTCTATGCCGCCGCAGGCCTGATCGCGATGCTGGCGATCGCGATCCGTTGGCGCGCCGACCTCTGGCCGGTCCACGCACCCGCCAATGCGCGATGACGAGACCTGCTAATCCCCGTAGCCGCGCAGCCGCTCGACATCGAGGATCGTAACCCCGCCATATTCCAGCCGCAGCAGCCCCTCCTTCTCCAGTCGGTTCAGCGCACGGTTGGCGTTCTGGCGGGACATGCCGGAGAGCGCGCCGATCTCCTCCTGGGTGATCTCCAGATGCGCGGTGGATTCCGGATAGAGGATCGGGTTGAACAGCGAGGCGATGCTGCGGGCGAGGCGCGCGGTCGCGTCCAGCGTGCGGTTGACCTCGAGCATGCCGATGAACTGGCCGAGCCGTTCATTGAGCTGGCGCACGAGGAAGCGGTTGAAGCCGACGCTGTTCTCGAACAGCCACATGAAGGCGCTGCGTTCCATCAGCGCGACGCGGCTGTCGCGGAGCGCGACCACGTCATAGCGGCGCGGCTCGTTCTTGAGCACGCTGCCCTCGCCGAACCAGGCCCCAGCCGTCAGCCCGGCAAGGCTGGTCTCCTTGCCGTCGCGCGAGACCCCGCCCATGCGGGCAAGGCCGCTCACCATGCCGGCCCAATAGGCGAACGTGTCGCCGCGCATGAACACGGTCTCGCCGGTGCCGTAGGACCGCTCCGTGATTCCGGCACGCGCGACCTCGATCTCAGCTTGCGTGAGCTCGCGCGACCAGGCGGCGACGCGCTTTAGATGATCTTCTGCAATCATGATCCCGCGGCCAGCCGCACCGTTTGGTCATCCCATCTTCTGTTGCATTGCAACATGATGATTTCAGCCGCCATCCGACGAAAGATGGAGGCCGCTGCCGCCCCGCAAACTTTGTCGCAGAATTGTCAGCCGGGAGACATTTCAAAATAGCGCTTTCCCCTATTGAGGACCACCTTGGGCGATGCGGCTTTTGATCCCTGAGCGGGACGAGAGTGGCGGCTCCGGTCGAGACCATCTGCTGCATGGCCTCACCGGCATGGCCGTACTAGGATCGCTGGCAGGAACGGACGAAGAGCGCAGCTAAAAGCGCCATCACCGGGAGGGATTCGTTTGGTGGCTACCAGTCTCGAAGTTCGCGGCGTATCTTTGCGATTCGGCGGCGTCCGTGCGCTGACCGATGTCAGCTTCGCCATCAAGGACGGCGAGCTGTTCTCGATCATCGGTCCCAACGGTGCCGGCAAGACCTCGATCGTGAACTGTATTTCCGGTCGCTACAAGCCGACCGAAGGCCAGCTGCTCTACGGGGGGCGCGACATCACCGGCCTGACGCCGAATGCGCGGGCCTCGCTCGGCATCGGCCGTACCTTCCAGAATCTGGCGCTGTTCCACCACATGAGCGTGCTCGACAATATCATGGTCGGCCGCCATCACCTTCTCAAGAACAACTTCCTCACGGGCTCGCTGTACTGGCTCACCGGGGCGCGCAAGGAGGAGCTCGAGCACCGCCGCAAGGTCGAGGAGATCATCGACTTCCTCGACCTCCAGTCGGTGCGGAAAGCGCAGGCCGGCACACTCTCCTACGGCCTGCGCAAGCGCGTCGAGCTCGCCCGCGCCATGGCGCTGGAGCCGCGCCTCATCCTCCTCGACGAGCCGATGGCCGGCATGAACTTCGAGGAGAAGGAGGACATGGCGCGCTACATCGTCGATCTCAACGAGGAGTTCGGGATGACGGTGGTGATGATCGAGCACGACATGGGCGTGGTGATGGACATCTCCCACCGCGTCATGGTGCTGGATTTCGGCAAGAAGATCGCCGAAGGCGATCCGACGGCGGTGCTCGCCGATCCCCATGTCAAGCGTGCCTATCTGGGTGAAGAAGACGAGGTGCTGGTCGATCCCGACGACAAGCCCGTTGCTCCGGAGTGCGCGGCATGATGGATTACGCAGGCCGCGTCGCGCAGGCCGACACCTATCCGAAGATGCTCCGGCTCAACGCGAAGGAGCACGGCAACGAGATCGCATTGCGCGAGAAGGATCTCGGACTGTGGCGGCTGTTCACGTGGAACGACTACCAGGCCCGCGTGCGCGACTTCGCCCTCGGTCTCGTCGAATTGGGCCTCGGCCGCGGCGACGTCATCGGTATCATCGGCGACAATCGGCCGGACTGGGTGGCGGCGGAAGTGGCGACGCACGCCATCGGCGGCCTCAGCCTCGGACTTTATCGCGACGTACTGGATGAAGAGGCCTCCTATCTCCTCAACTATGGCGAGGCGCAGCTGGTCTTTGCCGAGGACGAGGAGCAGGTCGACAAGCTGCTCGCTCTCGCCGAGCGCGCGCCGAAGCTGAAGCACATCATCTATTCCGATCCGCGCGGGATGCGGAAATACGACGATCCCAGGCTGATGTCGGCCGAAAGGTTCGCCGAGCTCGGCCGGGCACGTGCCGCGGGCGAGCCGGAGCTCTACGACAAGCTCGTCGATGCCACCAAGGGCGAGGACGTCGCGATCCTCTGCACCACGTCGGGCACCACGTCCCATCCCAAGCTCGCGATGCTCGCCGCCGGCCGCGTGCTCGGCCACTGCGCGACCTATCTCGCCTTCGATCCCAAGGGACCGGACGACGAATATGTCTCGGTGCTGCCGCTGCCCTGGATCATGGAGCAGGTCTACGTGCTCGGCAAAGGCCTCCTTTGCCGGATGAAGATCAACTTCGTCGAAGAGCCCGATACCATGATGAACGATCTGCGCGAGATCGCGCCGACCTTCGTCCTGTTCGCCCCCCGCGTCTGGGAATCCATCGCCGCCGATGTCCGCGCCAAGGTGATGGACGCAACGCCCTTCAAGCAGCGCCTGTTCGACATCGGCATGAAGAACGGCCTCGCCGCGCTCGAACAGGGCAAGCGGTCCGGCTTTGCCGATGCCATCCTGTTCCGCGCGCTCCGCGACCGCCTCGGCTTCACCCGGCTGCGCTCAGCCGCCACCGGCGGCGCGGCGCTCGGGCCTGATACCTTCAAGTTCTTCCAGGCCATGGGCGTGCCGCTGCGCACGCTGTACGGCCAGACCGAGCTGTTGGGCGCGTATACGCTGCATCCCGAAGGCAAGGTCGATCCTGACACCACCGGCGTGCCGATGGCCGACAATGTCGAGATCCGCATCGACAATCCCGACGTCCATGGCGTCGGCGAAATCGTGGTGCGGCATCCCAATATGTTCCTGGGCTACTACAAGAACCCGGAAGCGAGCATCGCCGACATCAAGGACGGCTGGATGTGCTCCGGCGATGCCGGCTATTTCAACGCCAACAACCAGCTCGTCGTCATCGACCGCATCAAGGATCTCGCCGAGACCTCGCGCGGCGAGCGCTTCTCGCCGCAATTCATCGAGAACAAGCTGAAATTCTCGCCCTATATCGCCGAAGCCGTGGTGCTGGGCGCCGGCCGCGACGCACTCGCCGCGATGATCTGCATCCGCTACTCCATCATCTCCAAATGGGCGGAGAAGAATCGCCTCTCCTTCACCACCTACAGCGATCTCGCCTCGCGGCCCGAAGTCTACGCGCTGCTGCAGAAGGAGGTCGAGACCGTCAACGCCACGCTGCCGCCGGCGCAGCGCATCTCGCGCTTCCTGCTGCTTTACAAGGAGCTCGACGCCGACGACGGCGAGCTCACCCGGACGCGAAAGGTGCGTCGCGGCGTCATCAACGAGAAATACGCTGGCATCATCGACGCCATCTACCGCGGCGATTCCGACATCCCCGTCGACACCGTGATCCGCTTCCAGGACGGCACCACGCAGCGGGTGCGAACGACGCTTCGCGTGGTGGACCTCGGCGGACATGGCCACATGGCGGAGGCTGCGGAGTGACACAAACAGTCGTCATGCGCGGGCTTGCCCCGCGCATCCATCCTCTTCCGAGCAATCTTCCTTCCGCATCGATGGATTGCCGGGTCAAGCCCGGCAATGACGAGCTGAGTCACCAAATATGAACACCGCCTTTCTCATCCAGCTCGTGGTCAACGGCCTCGTGGTCGGCACGCTCTATGGCGTGGTCGCGATGTCGTTCGTGCTGATCTACAAGGCGACGCAGGTCGTCAACTTCGCGCAAGGCGAGCTGCTGCTGGTCGGCGCCTGGGTGTGCTGGGCCTTGCTAGCGAAATACCAGGTGCCGTTCTGGATCGGCATGCCGATCACGTTGGTGTTCATGTTCGTGTTCGGCATCGCGGTTCAGGTGCTGATCCTGCGGCCGATGATCGGCGAGCCGATCATCTCGGTGATCATGGTGACGATCGGCCTCTCGACCGTGCTGCAGGCGACGCTGAAATGGATGTTCGGCGTCAATCCGCAGCCGTTCCCGCGCGTGTTCGAGAGCCAGTCGGTCAGCCTGTTCGGACTGCAGATCCAGACCGTCTATGTCATGAGCCTCGTGGTGTCGGTCGCCATGATGGTCGGCATGGCCTGGTTCTTCCGTGCCTCGAAATACGGTCTTGCGATGCGCGCCACAGCGTTCAACCAGCAGGTCGCGCAGTCGCTTGGCATTTCCGTGAAGAGCGTGTTCGCGATGGCCTGGGCGATC
Organism: Bradyrhizobium centrosematis; assembly: GCF_045571495.1. Lineage (NCBI taxonomy): Bacteria > Pseudomonadati > Pseudomonadota > Alphaproteobacteria > Hyphomicrobiales > Nitrobacteraceae > Bradyrhizobium > Bradyrhizobium centrosematis. The sequence continues at coordinate 2,661,629 of NZ_CP120703.1, read as the reverse complement.
TCGGCGACGGTGTCGGCGGTCGCGGGCGTCGTCGTCGCGGTCGTGAACGGCGTGTCTTCGGGCCTCGCTGCCTACGGCATCAAGGTGTTCCCGGCGGCAATCCTGGGCGGGCTCGACTCCGTCGGCGGCGCCGTGCTCGGGGGCATCATCATCGGACTGCTCGAGAACGTCGCGCAATATGTCGACAGCGAGTACCTGCACTGGGGCAATCTCTACGAGATCGCTCCGTTCTACGTCCTCATCATCGTGCTGATGATCAAGCCCTACGGCCTGTTCGGCACCCACGACATCGAACGGATCTGACCCATGGCCGGCCCTACCCTCATTCCTGCTGGTGATTTCCGCACCTCCTATGCAGCCGACACCACGATCTTCCCGACCACGACGGCCCGCAACTTCGCCATTGCAGGCGTGGCGCTGCTGTGCCTCGCGCCGCAATTCTTCAGCGGCTACTGGCTCAGCATCCTGATCCAGATCGGCATCTTCTCGATCGCGGCGCTCGGCCTCAACATCCTCGTCGGCTTCACCGGCCAGATCTCGATCGGGCATGCCGCCTTCTTCCTGCTCGGCGCTTTCACCTCGGCCTACATCTCCAACAACGCGCCGATCCCCGTGTTCTTCGCGATCCCGCTCGCCGGCGTGGTCACCGCGCTGGTCGGCCTGATCTTCGGCATCCCGGCGGCGCGGCTGAAGGGACTCTATCTCGTCATCGCGACGCTGGCCGCGCAATACATCCTGCTCGACTTCTTCTCGCGTGCCGAATGGTTCTCCGGCGGCTCGGTGCCGGCGAGCGCGGAGCCGTTCTCGATCTTCGGCTACACGCTGCGCGGCGATCGGCAGTATTTCTACGTCGTGCTGGCTTACGTGCTCTTGAGCTACATCCTCGTCACCAATCTGATGCGAACCCGCGACGGCCGCGCGCTGGTGGCGATCCGCGACCATTATCTCTCCGCCGAGATCATGGGCATCAACCTGACGAAATACCGCACGCTGTCGTTCGGGCTTGCCGCCTTCTTCGCCGGCATCGCCGGCGCACTTTACGCGCACTATCAGCTCGTGGTGTCGCAGGAGGGCTTCGGCATCGAGCGCTCGATCCTGTTCCTGGCCATGATCATCATCGGCGGCACCGGCTCGATCATGGGCACGCTGATGGGCACCGCCTTCGTGGTGCTGCTGCCGGAATCCATGGAGTTCATCAGCCTGCACCTGAAGGGCGGCGCAATCGACAAGGCGCTCTCCCTCAACACCAACATCACCTTCCTGCGCGAGATCGCGATCGGGGTGATCATCATCGCATTCCTGATGTTCGAGCCTGACGGGCTCGCGCATCGTTGGCGGCAGATCAAGGCGTACTGGAAACTCTACCCGTTCTCGCATTGAGCGCGGGCAACTTCACTTAAGCAATAAACAGGAGGAACCGACCCATGACGATGAAGTCCCTTTTGAGCACCGCATCGCTCGCGTTCGCGATCGCCGCATTCTCGGCCGGCGCGCAGGCGCAGATCGCGATCGGGCACCTCGCCGACTATTCGGGCGGCACCTCCGACGTCGGCACGCCCTATGGCCAGGCCGTCGCGGACACCTTCGCCTGGGTCAACAAGAACGGCGGCATCAATGGCAAGCAGGTCAACGTCGACACCAACGACTATGGCTACCAGGTGCCGCGCGCGATCGCGCTGTACAAGAAGTGGTCCGCTCCGGACAGCAAGGTCGCCGCGATCATGGGCTGGGGCACCGCCGACACCGAGGCGCTGACCGGATTCCTCGCCCAGGACAAGATCCCCGACATGTCCGGCTCCTACGCCGCAGCACTCACCGATCCCGAAGGCGTCAGCGGCAAGGCCAAGCCCGCGCCCTATAACTTCTTCTATGGCCCGAGCTATTCGGACTCGCTACGCGCGATGCTGATGTGGGCCGCCGAGGATTGGAAGGCCAAGGGCAAGTCCGGCAAGCCGAAATTCGTGCATATGGGCGCCAACCATCCCTACCCGAACGCACCGAAGGCCGCCGGCGAAGCCATGGCGCAGGAGCTCGGCTTCGAGGTGCTGCCGCCGCTGGTGTTCGCGCTGACGCCGGGCGACTACAGCGCGCAGTGCCTGAGCCTGAAATCCTCCGGAGCCAACTACGCCTATCTCGGCAACACAGCGGCCTCGAACATCTCGGTGATGAAGGCCTGCAAGACCGCTGGCGTCGAGATCCAGTTCCTCGGCAACGTCTGGGGCATGGACGAGAGCGCCGCCAAGACGGCGGGCGATTCAGCCAATGGGGTGATCTTCCCCTTGCGCACCGCGGTGAGCTGGGGCGGCGATGCGCCCGGCATGAAGACGGTGATGGAGATCTCGAAGATGTCCGACCCCAGCGGCAAGGTCTATCGTCCCGTGCACTACGTCGCCGCGGTCTGCTCGGCGCTGTACATGAAGGAGGCGATCGACTGGGCCGTCAAGAACGGCGGCGCCACCGGTGAGAACGTCGCCAAGGGCTTCTACCAGAAGAAGGATTGGGTACCGGCCGGAATGGAAGGCGTCTGCAATCCCTCGACCTGGACCGACAAGGATCATCGCGGCACGCTGAAGGTCGATCTCTACCGCACCAAGATTTCGGGCGCGACCGACGGCGATCTCAACGATCTCATGGCCAAGGGCACGATCAAGCTCGAGAAGGTCAAGACCGTCGAGCTGCCGCGCAAGCCGGAACTGCTGGGCTGGTGATTGAAGTCTCCGACGTCATGGCCGGGCTTGTCCCGGCCATGACGACAGTCACGAATTGGCGACATACCGAATGACCGAAATCAGTGAAGCGACCCGTCCCTCCCCCAGCATCGTCCCCGCGCCGCCCCTCCTCGCGGTGCGCAACATCGAGGTCGTCTATGACGACGTGATCCTGGTGCTGCGCGGCCTCAGCCTCGACGTGCCCAAGGGCGCGATCGTGGCGCTGCTGGGCGCCAACGGCGCCGGCAAGTCGACGACGCTGAAGGCGATCTCGGGGCTGCTCAAGACCGAGGACGGCGAAGTCACGCGCGGCGAAATTGTGTTCGACAACGAGCGGATCGACGGGATCGACCCCGACAAGATCGTCCGCCGCGGCATCTTCCAGGTCATGGAGGGCCGCCGCATCGTCGCCGACATGACCTCGCTCGAAAACCTCAAGCTCGGCGCCTTCACCCGCCGGGACCGCGAAGTCGATTCCGACCTCGACATGGTCTTCAACTACTTCCCGCGCCTGAAGGAGCGCACCGGGCTCGCCGGCTATCTCTCCGGCGGCGAGCAGCAAATGCTCGCGATCGGCCGCGCGCTGATGGCGCGCCCGAAGATGATCCTGATGGACGAGCCCTCGATGGGCCTGTCGCCGCTGCTGGTGAAGGAGGTGTTCTCGATCATCCAGAAGATCAACCGCGACCTCGGCGTCACCATCCTGCTGGTGGAGCAGAACGCACGCGCTGCGCTGTCGGTGGCGAGCCACGGCTACATCATGGAGCAGGGCAAGGTCGTGCTCGACGGCTCCGCCGACGAATTGCGCGACAACGAGGACGTCAAGGAATTCTACCTCGGCGGCGCCGGCGACCAGCGCAAGAGCTTCAAGAACCTCAAGAGCTTCAAGCGGCGCAAGCGGTGGCTCTAACCCAGCACCTGCTCCGCTTCCGTGACTGCGCAGAGAACATGATAGAACGACGATGCGGGAATGGTGTCGATCAGCGATTTGCCGTCGCGGTCGAACTGGTCGTACCAGCCGCCCCTCACGGGATGGCTGAGATAATGCCGCTCGAGCCGCACCAGCGCCGCGCGCGCCTCCTCGGCCGCGCCCGCCTCGCCGGATTCGGCCTGCGCGATCCACGCCTTCGCGATCTCGGTCTGCGGCCACAGCCGGCGCGTGCTCCGACGGATGTTGCCGCTCGCATCGCCCTCGTCGATCAGGCAGCCCGTCGCCTCGTCGCGATAGCGCAGCGCAGTCGCCAGCAGCTCCGCGCGCCGCTGTACGGTCGGGCAGCCCGTGATGCGTTCGAATCCCTTCAGCAGCCAGACCCATTCCGCCTGATGGCCCGGCTCGACGCTGACCGGCTCGATCTTCGACCAGTCCTCCTCGAAATACTCCGTCAGGATGCGCTTCTGCTTATCGTAGAGATTGGCCAGGAAAAGCGCGAAGAATTCGCCAGCGCGGTTCTGGAACGAGAGATCGTGGGTCGCATCGAAACAGGCGATCATCGCCTCGAACAGATGCATGTGCGGGTTCTGCCGGCGCGGCAACGAGACCGGAAGGCCTTCGTGCACGCCGCCGTGCGGCGAACGGAGATGGCGGTCAAGGAAGGCGAGCAGCGCGTCGATCTCGGCTCGAATTTGCGCGTCCTGGTCGAGCGCATAGACGGTCGCGAGAGCAAACAGGATGAAGGCGTGGTCGTAGGCATCGCGCCGGCCGTCCAGCACCGTGCCCTCCGGCGTCAGCCGGTGCACATAGCCGGGCCTGCCGTCGGGCGACTTGGCTTTGGCCAGAAAATGCTCCAATCCCTTCAGCGCAATGGCGCGCCCCTCGGGATACCAGCCCAACTGCGCAGCCTTGGCATAGCAATAGATCTGGCGGGCCTGCACGAACACGCGCCGCGGCGCGGCCGTGTCCGCGGTACCATCGGGGTGCAGCCGATCGATGAAACCGCCCGCGGCGTGATCCCACCCGACGGTCGACCACAGCGGCAGCGCGTCGTCGATCATGCGGCGCTTCAGGCGCGCGACGACATCCGCAGCCTCATTCGCCGCAATGCTTCCTACGTCCGCCATCAGGTCCTCTCTCGGCCTCACCAATGGCGGTCTGATACCCATGCCGGTGGCGGCGCGCAACGGATGCCAACACGGAAAGAACAGCCATGACCGCCCATTATGATGCCCGTGAGACCCGTGAGCCGGCAGCCCGCGAGGCCGATCTGTTCTCCCGCCTGCCGGAGGTGCTGCGATCCGCCATGGCCGCCCCGGCCTATGCCGAGCGGCTGAGGGGTCTCGATCCCGCCGCCGTGACCTCCAGGGCGGCGCTGGCGGGCCTGCCGGTGTTGCGCAAGTCGGAACTGCCCTCGCTGCATAAGGCCTCAGCGCCCTTCGGAGGCTTCGTGGCGGCGGCCCCTGGCTCATTTGCCCGCCTCTTCACCTCGCCCGGCCCCATCTTCGAGCCCGAGGGGCGGCAGGCCGATCCCTGGCGCGGCGCAAGGGCCCTGTTCGCGGCCGGGTTCCGCCCCGATGACATCGTTCTCAACACCTTCAGCTACCATCTCACGCCCGGCGGCTTCATTTTCGATGCGTCGGCACGCGCGCTCGGCTGCGCCGTGATCCCCGCGGGGCCCGGCAATACCGAGCAGCAATTCGAGCTTATCGAGGCCTACCGGCCGGTCGGCTACAGCGGCACGCCGGACTTCCTGAAGATATTGCTCGATGCGGCAGCGAGCTCGAAGCGCGACGTTTCCTCGATCAGGCGCGCACTGGTTTCGGGCGCCGCCTTCCCGCTTTCGCTCCAGGCCGAGATCAAGGCGCGCGGCATCGACGCCTACCAGGCCTTCGGCACCGCCGATCTCGGCCTCATCGCCTTCGAGACCGAGGCGCGCGAGGGCATGGTTGTGAACGAGGACCTGATCCTGGAGATCGTCAAGCCCGGCACCGGCGATCCCGTCGCGCCCGGCGACGTCGGCGAGATTGTCGTGACCTCACTCGACCCGCATCATCCCTGGATCCGCCTTGCGCTCGGCGACCTCACCGCCGCGCTGCCGGGGCCGAGCAGATGCGGCCGCACCAATATGCGCATCAAGGGCTGGATGGGCCGCGCCGATCAGACCACCAAGGTCAAGGGCATGTTCGTCCGTCCCGAGCAGATCGCCGAGATCGGCAAGCGCCATTCCTCGCTCGGAAGACTACGCCTCGTCGTCACACGACAGGACGAGACCGACGCGATGACATTGAGGGCGGAAACGGCGACCGCGAGCGAAGCGCTACGCGAGGAGATCGCGGCCAGCTTGCGCGCCGTGACGAAGCTCGGCGGCAATGTCGAGCTGGTCAGCCCCGGCGTGCTGCCGAACGACGGCAAGGTGATCGCGGACGAGCGCTAGCCTCTGTCCTCTGCGACGACGACTGAGTCGCACCTATCCGCGAATATCCTGTCCGAGGGTGTTACACAGCGGCTATTTCGTGCCGATGGCCGCCCACGACATCTGGTTGACCCATTCGGTCCGTACGTTTTTTAGCCCGGCCCCTTCCATCAGGGTCAGAACCGTTTCACGACGCCAGTAATTTGCGATACGCGGCAGCATCTGGTCAAAGACAATCGATCGGACGTGGCGGAACGAAAACGCCCGCAACTGTTCCAAATACTCCAGCCGCCCGACCCCGAGGCGAAGCAGTACCCACAGTACCAAGCTCGGATAGAGCGATAGATGGTGGACGAGACTGATCGGCAGGCGCGAGAACAACGCCTTGCGCAACGGATCGGCGAAACGGACGATCCACTCGTTGTTCTCATATCCGTAGACCCAGATCAAGACGCGCCCGCCAGGCTTTGCCGCCTTCACCATTTGCCGCAGCGCGAGCTCAGGGTTTTCGAGGTGATGAATGACGCCGATCGAGAATGCGACGTCGAAACGATCTTCGAAACCAATGTCGAACGCGCTACGCTTCAGCACGGTAGCATTCGGGTATTTCGCGAGGTTGCGCCGCGCAACCTCGAGCGAGCCGTCATCTATGTCGATCGAGATGGCTTCGCGTACGCCGTATTTCAGCGGCCAGAGCGAATTGCGCCCGGTGCCGCAGCCGACGTCGAGCACACTCATGCCGCTCCAGTCGTCTGGCCCGAGAAACGGCGTCCACTTGCGGAACTGGGTTTCGTAGTCGGCTCGGATCTCGTTATAATGGCTCCATTCGTACCCGAAACGCTCGGACGAGCCGGCCGGCTTATCCATGTTCTCCGTCATCAAAATCTTCCCGTTGGGGCAACGTGTGCCTTGAGCCGCGCGAGGCCGTCGCGGATGGCGACTGGCAGCGCCCTGACAACCCGCTTGCGCACGCGGAACCAAGTTGGCGACAAATCGGCGATTGCTACCCCCTCCGGCACGCGTGTGGCGCGGATCATCGGGTCGAGCGTAGCTTGATGCTCGCGGCGGACATAGAGGACAATGTTGTAGCGATACCAGAACGAGATACGGTGATCACTCATGATCTTTGGCCGGACAAAGTCGTAGGCATCAAAGCCGTGCCGAATAAGCCGCTCCCGCCAAAAATCTAGCGGCTGCTCGTTGACATGATATTCGCCACCCTGCCCGGGCACTGCCGCCGAAAAAAGCAAATACTTCTCCGCGTGTGTCGCCAAATTGTGCACGAACTGGTCGGCGAATTGCATGTCGATGTGCTCGGCGACTTCCAGCGACTGCACTAGATCGAAGCGGCGGGACAGGTCGAGCGGCCGCGACAAGTCCGCAGGCTTAAACAGCTCGCGTGGAATCTCCAAGGCGTTCTGATTGACGTAGTCACCGTCGACGCCCCTGACATCGCTAACGCCGGATGCGCGCCAAACGCTCAGCCAGCTCCCGCCGGCACAGCCGATGTCGGCCACGCTCGCAATTGGCAAGACGCCCAATAGTAGCGGAATGATTTCGGAGGCAGCGTAATGCGACGAGAGGGATGCGTAATCCATGAACTTTTCGTCGTACTGGCGCTGACCGACGTTTTCACTCATACGCTGAGCACCTTCAGATAGGCGACATCGTGCATCGGTCCCCTCAACACCCGCGTCCGTGCGACGTTGGCCGCACACGACACGATCGCCACGAGCTGCTCCAACTTGCGCGGAAATCGGCCCCTATCCATTCGGAAAAACAGCTCCTTGGCGCGGTCGCGCGAATTAACCGGCAGGATGGCATCGATAATGTGAAACGAGCCCCCGGGCCTGACGACACGCAGCGCCTCCAGAACCATCGCCTGGAGCTGCTCTCCGTCGAGATGATGCGTGGTCGCGACCGAGATAACCTGATCGAACAAGTTATCGGGAAAAGAGAGCTTTGTCGCATCCATCGCAATGAAGTCGCCGCCAGAGCGAATGCGTTTTGCGGACGCGATGTAATCGGGATTGATGTCGATGCCGACATAGCGCCCGGGGATGAGACTGCGTGTCGCGCCGGTGCCGCAGCCTAGGTCGAGCACGTGGCTCGCCTCGTCCAATGGCACTTCCTCGGTTAGCAACTGCGTGTAGCGGCGCACGGTGGGTTGCCCGATGAACTGGTTGAGATCGTAGACAGCGGGCAGTTCTAGAAGCCGCTCCAGCGCTTTCCGCAACATCCGATCCTATCCAGTGGCTACACGGCGACCAAAGGCCTGCAGGCCTAGCCAGACCCACAGGGCGATAGCGTGGTTCGAACGCCTATTGCGGTGTTGTTGCCATAATTTCGCGACCTCGGCGAGGTCTACGCCGGCGAGTTTCTCCAGTGGAATGCGCTCGGGGATCTCCCGGAGCCAGGCAGCGAGCGGGATACCGAACCCCTTCTTGGGTCGGTATACGATATCCGCCGGCATTCTTCGCGCCAGCACTTTCTTCAACAGGTATTTTCCCACGCCATCACGATACTTGAACTTGGTCGGCAGCCGCGAGCTGAAATCGACGAGATCATTGTCAAGGAAGATCGCGCGGGCTTCCAGCGAGTTCATCATTGCGGCCCGATCGACCTTCGTTAAAATCCCGTCCTGAAGGTAGAATTGGGTATAGAATTCCAGCGTCTTCTCGACAAGACCGTGGCTCGGAGAGGCGTTCCACAGAGCCAGCGCTTCCTCATAGAGTTCCTCGGCGTGGACCCTTTCATCGAACAGTCGCTCGATGTTAGGCGGTGCCAGAGGGCCGAGCCAAGCCGGATTCCACAACTCCGGACCATAGGACAGCCCTGCCAATGTCCGCTTGAGCTTGAACTCCAGGCTCATGTTACGCGTCGACACAGGCAACTTCCCGACCACGTTTCGAATGATGCCATGCAATACGTTAGGTACACCGCTCTTGTAGATCGACGCGGCGCGTAGCGCATGGAAAGGGTCGTAACCGGCAAACAGTTCGTCGGCGCCGTCGCCCGACAATGTTACCGTCACTTTGCGCCGCGCGAACTCGCACAAGAGAAAGGTCGGCAACAACGAGGAATCCCCAAGCGGTTCGCCCACCTTGTCCAGAAGCGACGGGATGAGATCGCGGGCCTGTGCCAAGTCGAGTTTCTGCTCGTTATGAATGGACTGGAAAATTTGCGCCACCCGGCTCGCATGCGCAGACTCGTCGAAGGAACGCTCGTTGAAGCCGATCGTGAACGTCTCGAGGCGTCCTTTACCGACGATGTCGGTTGCGGCGGCCAGCACCGCGCTCGAGTCAACACCGCCGCTCAGGAACACGCCGACGGGCACGTCACTGATCAGTCGGCGGCGCACCGCCTGCGTGACCAGATGATCGAGTTCATCAACGAGATCATCCTCCTTGCGCGAGAACATCGCGTCGTCGGGCGCGAGGGAGAACTGCCAGTATCGATGCAGGGTGATGGCACCCGAGCGAAGATCGAAACGCAGCCAGGAGCCGCCGGGCAACTTAGCTGCATAACGATAGGGCGTCCGTGGCGCGGGGAAAAAGCCGTAGGCGAACAGCTTTTGTAACGAGCGAACATCAAGCGAGGCGTCGAAGTCGCGATGGCTAGCGAGCGAACGCAATTCGCTCGAAAATGCAAAGAAGCCTGCCTCCGTCGAATAGAACAGCGGCTTCTCGCCGAATCGGTCCCGAGCCAAGAAGAGTTGAGCTCTCTCGCTGTCCCACACCGCGAACGCAAACATGCCGTTCAGACGCCGTGGGAGGTCTTCTCCCCATTCCTCGTAGCCGTGCACGAGAACTTCCGTGTCAGAGTGATCAGACGCAAAACGATGACCAAGACGTTCAAGCTCTACACGAAGCTCCACGTGATTGTAGATCTCGCCGTTGAAGACAACCGCGATAGTTGCGGTTTCATTCCACATCGGCTGAGTGCCGCCGCGGATATCCAGGATGGCGAGCCGCCGGTGCCCGAGGAACACGCGATACGCCTCGTCGGCATGATAGCCGAATCCGTCCGGACCACGATGCGCGAGCGCCTCCGTCATCGCACGGATGTCGCCGAAGTCCCCTGCACCACAGAATCCGGCTATACCGCACATCGCGTCAAATATCCCTTTGGACAGCGCTAACCGCGTCGCCCTGGAAATTGATCAGTTCGCGCACGAGATAGGCACGGGCTCCTTGCGATTCGTAATAGGTGCGCACTAGCATCTCCGCAACGAGGCCGAGCAGGATGCTGACCAAGCCCACCAAGAACAACAGGGCGGCAAGCAACGGCAACGGCGTCTGGATCAACGAGATATGGGCAACGAAGCGCAGCAAGATGGAAAGCGCGATCGTCGCGAAGGCGGCGATGATCGAGATCAGCCCGAAGCCACCAAACAGATAGATCGGCTTGGCGAAATAGCGCCGCAGAAACATCACGACGAGAAGATCGAGCACGACCTTGAAGATGCGCTCCATGCCGTAGTTCGAGGCGCCAAACTGCCTCGCATGGTGGGCAACGGGAAGTTCGGTGATGCGTGCACCCTGCCATTCAGCATAGATCGGAATGAAACGATGCATCTCACCGTAGAGACGAACACCGCTCACCACGCTGCGACGATAGACTTTCAGCGTGCAGCCATAATCATGCAGCTTCACGCCCGACACGCGCGAGATGAAGCGGTTAGCGATGCGGCTGACCCAGTTGCGCTTCAGCTCGGAATCCTTGCGCTCCCTGCGCCAGCCGGAGACGACGTCATAGCCTTCATCGAGCTTCGCCAGCAGACGCGGGATGTCGGCAGGATCGTTCTGCAGGTCGGCGTCGATCATCACGACGATATCATTCGTAGCGTAGTCGATACCCGCCATCAATGCAGCGGTCTGGCCGTAATTCCTGCGGAAGTCGACGACCTTGACCTCGCGATTTGCTTGGGACAGCGAACGCAGAAGCGCAAGGGAGCCATCGTTGCTGCCGTCATTGACGAGCACGATCTCGAAGCGGTTCGGTAGCTGACGCAGAACAGCGAACAGCTTATCCACCAAAATGGAAAGCGACTTCTCCTCGTTGTAAACGGGTACAATAACGGAAATTCCCGGGAGAGCTTCATTCATCTCGTATCGCGCTCAACCAGTTCCGCTCGGTCGCGGCAGGACGGCGCGACAGAATAGATGTTTTCATCGGAAATAGTCGTCAAGACCGTTGCCTCCGAGGTAGGCGTGCCTGAGCATCAGGTAGTACCATGGTGTCTCTGTCTTGGAGAAAGAACCCTCGCTCTGCGTATAATGCTGATTATGCACGTTCTCGAAAGTCCGGGCATGGGCGACGATACCAGCGGTCGATGGCCAGGGCCTCTTCCATTCCGTCACGGCAACAATGAGCAATACGCACGAGACTACCGCCAGCGCCCCGCGCGTCGCGGTGCTCCGCTTCATCAGGACCCAGTGCCAAACTGCGTATATTAAGCCGGCGAATACAGGCAGCTGGAATAGTCCGATATAGCGGGGGAAGAGTTCCGACCAGAGATAGATCACCCGGAACACATGATCGTTCCGTGAAACTACGTAGCAGAGAAGTACCAGCGCGACCGATCCGAGCAGAATGACGACGGCATCCGCTACAGGAAGGGGCAAGCGCTCGAAGTAATTCATCCTGAAGCGGTCCACCATCACCCCGAGCGAGATGCTTGCGGATCGCAGCTTCGGCACGGCAAAGACCAGAAGCGCGAGCCCGACCGGCACGACCAAAGCGATGGTTATCTGCACCGCAGAAAGTCCCATGATAGACAACATGCGCTCGCGCAGAACGGTGAGCACGAGCGTGAGCATGATCGGGACTATGCAAGCCGGGCGCAAAAGCTCCTTGGGGCGCGAGACGAGATCGCAGGCAATCATCACGGCTAGAAGGATCGGCGCTTCACTCTGATGCATGAAGCTCACGGCGATAGGTGCCCAATAGGCCAGCCCGCCGCGTCCGGACCAACGCAGCGCGAATGCAGCGAAGGCAATCATGGCACACAAGCACCGGGGAAAAACAGAGAATGGCGAGTATGCTGCCGTCGGATTTATCCAAGCATAGAGACTGAGCCCGAAGGTACGATGCAGGGTGACCAGTGGTGCGGGTGGCGTCGGCGTCAGCTGGTACAGTGACCAAGATAGTTGGGGCGGCGGGATCGTGACATAGAACAGTGCCGCAAGTGCAATGGCGCCAAACAGTGGAAGCACCAACGGACCTCTCGCCGCCCAGAATGCGATGAGCAGGCACAGGGTGCCGACGAACGCACCCGACAGGGCCATGCCCCACCACAACGAAAGGAAGACAAACTGGGGAAAATCCCTCCCGGGATCAGTCATGCCAAGCGACTGCTGCACCTTCCCAGTGAAATACATCGAGAGCGAGGTGTAGGGATAGTTGTTGCAATAGGCCGCCCGCATCTTCGCGCGATAAACGTAGTGATCGCCCGCAGAGACCGCGGTGAGATGCGCGACGAGCTTGTCCTGCTGATCATGCGAGGCCTGTCCGGCCAGCTCGACTCCGCACAAAAACAGGTACAAGAGATCCTTGTCAATGCCGATGTTACTTGCGGACATGCGCGCGTTGATCCCGGACCAGACCACCAGAGACAATAACACCGCGATCAGAGAGGCGAGCGTGAAGCGCCGCGCTTTCACAACATCTGCCGTCATTATCCGCGCGATTCCTCTCGCCCTAGTTGCAAGCCGGACGATATCGGTACTCGCCCGCACATTCAACCACGATCCTTTCACGCACACGACGTCAAGGGCCGAAGCAGAGTCGCGCGTCAGCGCTACGGTTGCGCAACCTACCGGAGTCCCGACCTAGCGTCTAATAAGGATGGAAGCGTTCGCACCTCAATAGCGGCGGTAGTAGTAATTCTCTGGCCGGTTCTGAAACTCGCGCGGAACCATCCCGTTCGGATAGCAGCGGCCATCGCGAATATCGAGATCAGCGCCGTGACCGCAGGGAACCGGTCGTCTGCGCATTCCGTACGACGGGTACGGAGTTTCATCATCGTACTCTGGCCCGTCGTATCGCGGGCGATAGTATCGCTGCCGCGCCTCCTGGTCTTGGGGAGGCAGGTAACCGTTCGGATAACAAAGGCCGTCTCGAGCGCTCAAGTCCCAGCCGTGCCCGCAAGGGGGCGGATGTCTCGGCACGCCATACTGTACCTCGAGGGCGCGGTTGGAGCTTTCGGCCAGCGGTGCTGGGGCTCCATAGAGAGCAAGGATCGTCGCAATCGTGGTCAGCAGCATCTGTTTTCTCCTGCGCACGGCAGCATCGCCGGATGGTGCTGAACGCACCGTGAACGCCGAACAACGGGCAAATTGTCGCGGCTGGTCTGACGACGCTGCTAAACTGGCCGGTCCTGTGTCAGATATCGGAAGAAGTCCGACTGCCGAATTACCGCGATGATCGCGTGCAGCTTACGGTCCTGAACATGGGTTGATGATGTCGCAGCCTCGAGCGCGTCGATGATGATGTCCGCAAGCTCCGCCCTCGCGCTCTCGCTTCGTGGTTCGCGAACGTCCAGGAGAGGTGCGATGTTGTCGACAAGCCAAGCCAAGACATCGGGATCTCTCAGCCCGCCGCCACGCGCGAGCCGGTCCGCTACGGCTTCCGCCTCGTGAACAAGCAGCTGCGCCCGCACCGCTTCAGCCAGTTCGACAGAACCGATACAGCGGGATGCCGCTTGGGGAAACGCCGAAACGTCCGGCCGCAGCCGCACCGTGTCCAGAAAGCCGGCAAGTTCGACAGCCAGCGGGCCGAACTTGCCATTCGATTCAAAGCTTGCCTGCTGAACACCGTCGAGGATGATCAAGCCGGGCTCGGTGGTGAAGTCGAGCTCTGCATAGCCGCCATCGCGAAACTCGAGCCGCATCCACCGACGGCGTTCGGGAGCTCTGCGCCCGAACCGCACGGTTGCGCGAGCGCCTCTCATTGCGACCTCCACTTCGACTGCGCCTCGCCCCAGCGGCTTCACCTTGTCGGCTTGCAGTTTCGCGTAATCATCGACGAGATGCAGCATCGACCACAGATGCGGCATGATCTCGTCGACCTTATGCGTCGTCAGGTTGGCTGATTTGGCGACACCATGCCGGATCTCCTGCTCGGGATCCAACCATTCCAGTTCGACAGCGGCCAAGGGGCGCCCCGTCGACAGAGCAAGGAAGTGATGCAGGAACGGCGCCGTAAGCAGATGCAGCCCGATGAAAAGCGGAACGTCGCGGATGGCTGCCAGTTCTAGCAAACCTCTTGCGGACCCTACGCTTAGCGCGAGCGGCTTCTCGACCAGCGTCGGCACGGCCGCACGAAGCAGGGTGCCGGCGGTCTCCGCGTGATCGCTGGCGCGTGTCGCAACGACCGCGGCGTCAGGGCGCAAAGCCAACGCTGTCTCTAGGCTTTCGACCAGCGTGAATCGGTCGCGTGCTCCCGGCAGGTTGCCGAGAAATGCATCTACGGCCTCCCTCTCATGGCGTGAGACCCACAGCACACGCCCGACGCGGTCGGAGAGCTGTGCAAGGATGGAGCCGTGCGTCCGCCCCCACCTTCCACCCCCGATCAAGGCTACCGTAAGTCCGCTCATGTCAGTCCTCTGGCACCGTCTGGAGCGAGCCGTCCGCCCCCGCGCTCAGACCGCGCGGCAATAATCGCGGATCTGGCCGAGCGTGAATTCGTGCATCGAGGATGCCGGCCGCGCCAAATCCGCCTTGTACCAATCAGCAGTCAGCTTCAGCGCCTCGTCGAATCCGAGCCGAGGTCGCCAGCCGAGAATCGTACGCGCCTTCGATGAATCGAGCTTCAGGAATGTCGCCTCGTGCAATTCGTCGCCGCCCACATGCAACCACCGAGCCCCGTCGCCCCAGATCGCCGCGAGCGTATCCACAAGGTGCACCACGGGCTGCTCGCTTTCCGGTCCGGGGCCAAAGTTCCAGCCCTGCGCAACGGCCGCGCCCTTGTCCGCGAGGGCCTCCGCCAGGAGCAGATAGCCCGAGAGCGGTTCAAGCACGTGCTGCCAAGGACGAATGGCCCGCGGACGGCGCATCTCGAGAGAACGTCCAGCCGCAAAGGCACGAACCGCGTCCGGGACCAGACGGTCCTTTGCCCAATCGCCGCCCCCAATGACGTTGCCGGCGCGGCCCGAGGCTGCGGGTGGCTCGGCGAAGCTGCGATTGTATGAAGTCAGCAGCAGCTCGGCACAACCCTTGCTGGTGCTATAGGGGTCGTGGCCCCCCATCGCCTCGTCTTCGCGATAACCCCATACCCATTCCCGGTTCTCGTAGCACTTGTCGCTGGTGACGACGACGAGCGAACGGACGCCGTCACCCGATCGTTCCGCCTTTGCCTTGAGATTGTGCTGGCGCACCGCCTCCAGCACGTTCAACGTCCCCATTACGTTGGTTGCAACCGTGCCGACCGGATCAACATAGGATTCCCGCAAGACCGATTGTGCCGCCAGGTGAAACACGACGTCGGGCCTGCTCCTTGCGAGCAGATGGGAGAGCGGTTGGATGTCTCTGACATCGCCCCTTGTATCGTCTACGACGGACCCGACCTCGGCCCGCTCGAACAAGGAGGGCGAGGTCGGCGGCGCCAGCGCGAAGCCGAAAACGCGCGCACTCATGGTGGACAGCCACAGGCTTAGCCAGGAGCCCTTGAAACCGGTGTGACCGGTCACGAGGACACGCCGGTCCCGCCAGAAGTCCGGGTTTACGTCCACAGGCGCCACGGCGGATTGTCCCCCTTCCAGAGCCCTTCGAGCAGGTTGCGCTCTCGCAACGTGTCCATGGATTGCCAGAACCCTTCGTGGCGAAATACGCGAAGCTCTCCGCTCGCGGCCAATCGCTCGAGCGGCTGGCGCTCCCAGATCGTGGAATCGCCGGCGATCAGCTCCGCGACTTGCGGGCTGAGCACGAAGAATCCGCCATTGATCCATCCGCCGTCACCGAGCGGCTTCTCGGTAAATCCTCTCACGACGGTGTCCTCCAATTGGAGGCTGCCAAACCTCCCCGGCGGACGAATGCCGGTGACCGTCGCTAGCTTGCCGTGCGAGCGATGAAACGCGACCAATTTTGCGATGTCGATATCGGCGACGCCGTCGCCGTAAGTCAGGCAGAACGCCTCGTCATCGCGGACATAGGGCAGCGCCCGTTTGATACGACCGCCCGTCTCGGTTTCCGCCCCGGTATCGACCAGCGTCACGCGCCATGGCTCCGATCGGCTGGCGTGAAAGTCGATCTGATTGTTCTTGAGATCGATCGTGACGTCCGAGGTGTGCAGCAGATAATGCGAAAAGTACTCCTTGATGAGGTATCCCTTGTATCCAAGGCAGACCACGAAGTCGTTGATGCCGAACGACGAGTAGATCTTCATAATGTGCCATAGAATGGGATGCCCGCCGATCTCCACCATCGGCTTGGGTCGCACGGAGGTCTCCTCGCTGAGGCGACTGCCGAGTCCTCCGGCCAGGATCATCGCTTTCATGACACCATTCCTACCAGGCACAGCGCCGCGCGGACCAGCTTGATCTCCGGCGCACAGCTCAATCCGGGAGTATGCGGACCTCAGGCAACGGCATGACCAATTTCGACTTCAGTCCCCTCGCGCGCAGTTGCTCGGCGATCGGCTGACCGTAGTGCCAGGCCAGCAGCACCACATAGTCCGGCTGCTCCCGGATCAGGCGCTCGTTATCGACGATCGGAATCTGCTTACCGGGCAGGTGCAGTCCGAGTTTGAGCGAGGTGGGCTGCTCGCAGATGTAAGGCATCAGCATGCGATCGATACCGACGTAGTTCAGCAGCGTGCTGCAGCGGCCAGGGCACGAATTGCCAACGAAGCTGAGCCCCTTCTTCTTGCAATCGAGCGCAAGCTCGAGCAGATCGAGCTTGACCTTCTCGGCGCGCGCGCGAAAAGCCTCGTAGCATTCCGGGCGCGAGAGGCCGAAATCGTCCTCGGCCTTCAAAAGCTCGGCAATGGCCGGCTTGACGGGACGACCGCGCCCTTTCGCCACGTAGACGCGGATGTTGCCACCATAGCGACTGACGCGACGGGCATCGACGCAGGTGAAATCGAAAAATTCGAACAGCTTCACGATCGACTTCAGCGAATAAGTGCGCAGATGTTCGTGGTAGATCGTGTCGAACTGGCCGCCTTCGATGACGTCGAGCAGATAGTGGTTTTCAAGAATGAAGACGCCATCGGGCGCAAGCAGCCGTTCCAGGCCGCGAACAAAGCCACCGAGTTGCGCCACATGCGCGAAGACATTGGTCGCAGTCGCCACTTTCGCCTGGCCGTGCGTCTCCACGACCTTGCGCGCGGTTTCCTCGTCGAAGAAGGCCTGCAACGTATCGACGCCTTGCTCCCGCGCGATGCGCGCTATGTTGGTCGGCTCGATGCCGAGAACCCGCATGCCGCGCCGCTTGAAACCGGACAGCAGCGTCCCGTCGTTGGATCCGATGTCAACGACGAGCTGGTCCGGCTTGAGCCCGAGGTCTGCAACCGCATCTTGAACAAACGCATCCTGGTAGACCGCAAGCTCCTTGGTGATGCCGGAGCGATAGGGATACTCGGGGTGAAAGACGACTTGCGGCGGAACGACGTAGTCGATCTGCGACAGCGAGCAATCCCGGCACCAGACTTGGCGCAGCGGATAGCTGGTCTCGGGGCCGTCGAGCTGCGCCTTCGAGGGAAGCGAATCGCACAGAGGCTGATGACCGAGGTCAATCACGAGCTCGAGCCGTTCGGAGCCGCAAACCTGGCAGCGCGTCAGCTTTCCGGTCGGGATGTCATGATGTGAAGCGTTGGGCATTCGGAACCTTAGTCGCGACAACGGATTACTGCAAATTTCTGGTAGACGACACCCGCAAGTGGTGGCGCGACATAGAGCGCGCCGGGCGACCCTTAATGGAACGCCCCCCATTAATCAAGCATATGTCCTTCGCAACATTGCATAATTTGCCGTGGAGAGAACTCGGATGGCTTTGCGCGGTGAGCGGCATCTGGTACTAGCATCTCCGGCTGACATCATCTCTCGGACAAAGCCCTTTCAGACACGAACGGGACAAAGCAAGTAATGCGCAGGACGCCTGTCGAAAGCGACCGCAAGCTCATTTCCATCCTGATTCCCGTCTTCAACGAGGAAGGGAATATCCGCAGGGCCTATGAAGCCGTTCGCGATGTCTTCGAGCAGATGAAGGATCGCTACGCGTTCGAGATCATCTTCACCGACAATCACAGCACCGACGCATCGATCGCGATCATCTCCGAACTGGCCGCAACGGACCCGCGCGTCCGCGCAGTGCGCTTTGCCAGGAACTTCGGATTCCAGAGATCCGTGCTTACCGCCTACCGTCTGGCTTCCGGAGACGCTGCGATTCAGATCGACTGTGATCTCCAGGATCCGCCGTCGGTATTTCCCCAATTCCTCGAGCTGTGGGAGCAGGGTCACGACGTCGTTGTAGGCATCAGGCGCTTTCGGCAAGAGAGCAAGCTGCTGCAATGGGCACGGCGATTCTACTACCGGCTGCTCAAACGATTGTCTGACGACAATCTGATGCTCGACAGCGGCGATTTCAGGCTGATCGACCGCTCCGTTTTGGATCAACTCCATCTGATCAACGACGTCGCGCCCTATACGCGCGGCCTGACCTCGCTGCTCGCCACCAAGCAGGTCGGTGTCGCCTATGACCGGCAAGCCCGGCAAGCGGGCGTCAGCAAGTTCCCGCTGGGCAAGCTTATCGCGCTCGCGGTCGACGGGCTGATCACCCACTCGATCTTCCCGCTTCGTCTTGCAGCCTTCATCGGATTAGGAATTTCGTTGCTGACCTGTCTCGCCAGCTTCTTCTACATCTTCTCGCGGCTGCTCTTCGGCATCAACTGGCCGGCGGGATTTGCCACGACGACCGTGCTGCTGCTGTTCGGCATCAGCCTGAACGCCATCTTTCTCGGCATCATCGGCGAATACGTCGGGCGCATCTACAATCAGGTGCGATCGCGGCCGACGACCGTGATCGAGTACAGCGTCAACGTGCCGGACTTGTCCCGCGGCCGCCTGGTGCAACAAACCAGATCTTCCGCTGACACCAGCGACGCGGATGACATACTTCCTCGCCGGACCGAGACAAGGCAAGCACGATGACAGAGTTCGACCAATATCGCGAGGGCTACAGCCAACAGATCGACAATGCGGTCGCTTTCAGCGGTCAGCCTCAGGATTTCTTCACACGGGCGAAGGCGCGCTACCTGCTGGACGAGTTCGCAACCTTCCGCGCCCAGCGCAGAATGGCTCCATCGCAGCCGCTCGACGTGCTCGACATCGGCTGCGGACAAGGTCTAATCCATCCGCATCTGCGCCCCGCGGAGTCCGGCATCAAACTCACGGGAATCGACGTCGCCGGTAGCGTGATCGAGGAGGCGCGAGCAGCCAACCCGGACGTTCACTACGACGTCTATGAGGGGACGCAGCTTCCCTACCGGGATCGCAGCTACGACGTGGCATACGCCATCGCCGTGATGCATCACGTGCCGCCGGACGACTGGAAAGCGTTTCTTGTGGAGGCGGGCCGTGTCGTTCGACCGGGCGGGCTTGTCATCATCATCGAGCACAATCCGCTCAATCCGCTGACGCAGAAGATCGTCAGGAGTTGTCCGTTCGACCAGAACGCGGTGCTGCTCCGCTCGGGCCGCCTCGCCAAGCTGTGTCGCGCCGCCGGCTTGGTAGAGCCGAAGCGGCAATTCATCATCTTTACCCCATTCGATACCCCCTTGTTCCACAAGCTGGAGGCGAGCCTCGGTTGGCTGCCACTCGGCGCGCAGTACTGCATGGCGGCTCACGTGCCCTCGTGAGGCGCGGCACGACTGGCCGCGATGTCCGCCATCTGCTTGGTGGGATTGATCGTACTGGCCAACCCTATAGCTCTGCGCCGGGAAATACCGGGATGGCACGCATTATCGTGATCGTGCAAAGAGAACGCTAGCCGATATCCCGATCTTCAGCGTTTCGACACGGCGCAGCTCAATCTCCGCCCCTGATCCGGGGTCGCGAGGATCAAGACCTCATTCAGCCCGAAGCCCGACGCCCTTGCGCAAAGCTGATCGTCGCTCGTAACGGCCGAGAACGCATCCTCTCTGTAGAGGCTGGTGGTGTAGTAAAGGTCCCTGGCACACTTGAACTCCGGAGGATTAAGCCCCTTCAACATGGGCACGCCAATGACTGCCGGAACGAAAAGGGGATCGCCTCGACAGTCGACATAATTGGTCCAGAACGGACGATTGTCAGGCGCGACGAACACCGCAACATTGCGCATCTGCCCTGCGCGCAGCGAACGCAGGATCTCGATTGATCGTGCTCCGGGCCCACGACTGACGTCCGCCGCAATCTCCTGTCGAACGTTGCCACCGGGCGCCAGCAGCGCCGCGATGGCAGGCACCACCGGGAGCGGCGAGACCTCGCCCCGGCCGGCGAGCAGATGAGCTCGTGCACGCAGTTCCTGGAACTGGAGCGCCAGCCTGGACGGGCTGTTTCTCTTTTCATCGGTGGCGAGCCCCACGAGGACAAGAAGGGCGAGAACGACACTGGGACGGGATAGCCAGGGCTTCCGCCGTTCAATGATCGGGGCATGGTAGGCGGTCAGGAAAACGATGCAGGCGAAGGTGCCGACATTGGCGAAATAGAACGCCGAGCCTCCTGCAATGTCGAGCAGAAGAGCCGGAACGAGACTCCCCACGGCGACCAGCGCAAGCCACTCAGCCAGCCGCCGTTCGGCAAGCGAGCCGGAAAGCCAAAAGCGTCCGGCGCCGTACAGCAGCACCAAGTTGGCGACGATGTTCGGCAAGGCGCCCTGCGGATATTCGCGCACGAAACTGAGCGGGCGCAGCGTACGAACATAGGTACCGGCATCCGGCGAACTGATCATGCTGGCAAGCCCGACCAGAAGCCCGATCGGCACCGCAAGCATGACGAGGTTGGGAAGGGTCAAGCCCAGTCGTCGCCATAGCAAGAATCCCGTGGCCCCCCAAAAGATAACGCCGACCGAAATCTTGGCGAAGAGAACCAGCGTTCCAGCGATCACCAGCGCAAAGACGGGAAGCCGGAGTGGCGCGGCCTGGTCGGCAATCTCTCCCATCAATGGCATTGCGAACAAGAATAGAACCAGCGAGACAAAATAGCTCTCGGAAACGAGATAGGATGTCCAACCCCAGAGGTCGGCAACCATTAAGAGCAAGAGCGGAACAAGCGTGACGAGAGTGCTATCAGCCAATCCAGGTCCTTGTCGCCGCAGTAACGCCCCTGCCATGATCAAGCTGAACAGCAACAGCGGGATGGCTATGATTTGCGCCACGAGATAGTAGCTATCGAGCGTTGCGACGCCGAGCCATCGCCCCATGCCTCCGATCCAAATGTGGGAAAGGACGTGGTATTTGATCGGCAAGAAACCATCCAAGCCGGTGCTCGGGTGCCCCGACTGCACGAGCATGTTGGCGATGGAGGCATGAAACAGAGTGTCGAGGTGCTGCAGGCCCGTCAGCGTCTGTTCCGCCGTGAGTACGGTGGCATAACCCTTCGCGTTCACAACGAAAAAGTAGCCGATTCCGGCACCGCAGCCACAGATGACAGCCAACATCAACCTGGGCCGCGACATGCTCCGCGCCAGCGCTACTGCACGCAAAGCCCCTGCAGTTATTGCCGCGAGCAAGATCGGGTAGACGAGGATATCGGCAATGGTGCGGTTCACCAACGCCAGGCACGGCAAGAACATCACCGCGATAATCGCGAGAACCATGCTGCCGTGGCTTGCGCGCTGTTGCAGTCCGCTCCTGCGGGCCAACACCACGACGCACGAGACGAGCGATGCCAGCAGCAGGAACGCCTTCACGATCACGAACCAGTGCGGACTCCCCAAGGGACTTCGCACGATCGCGCATAGTGCGCCTGACGTTGCCGACATCGCGCACGCGAAACTCGCAGCGAAGCAAACGGCGTTGGCGTCGGACGAGGCCTGCTCCGCTCCCGGAGATCGACCCAATTCATCCAGGGGGGATTGGAGAGAATGCATGGAGGCAACGTCCTTCTACAACCCGATATCGGAGGATGCCCCAACCATTCGCGGCACGACACGGGACTGTCGCAATAGCCAATTCCGGGCTTTCCGACCAGCGCACAGCCGCTACCGCGGCACGATCGGGTTGCATTTCGACCTTGCGCGCCGGATCGGGCTGTTCCGGGCCAGGAAAGCTCCGATCAGGATGGAGGTCTCTGGACCCGCAGAAGCCTTGCATCATCGCCCCCCCTGCCGTATCAACGGCCTCAACCGCTCGCTGTCCCTGGGGGATAAGAGCTGGAATTGCCTGCACTTTTTGGACCTGATAGCTTGGCAGACAAGAGCCACGTCACCATCGCCGAGACCGAGACCATTGAAGAAGCCTTCCGGCGCCTCAATGCAAACATGCTCGGCATTCTATTCGCGCAGGATGCCGACGGACGAATCGTCGGCGCGGTAACCGACGGCGATATCCGCAGGCGCATGCTGACGGGCCTCACCATCCACGATCGGGTAGCGACCTGCGTCAATCGCAACTTCGTCTGGGCGCGCGCCGGCGGACCACGCGAGCAAATTCTCAAATTGCTCGACCAGCGTGTACACGTGGTCCCAATTCTCGACGCCGAGGGACGGCTGGCCGACGTGTTCAGCCGTGAGCTGTTCAACCTGTCCGAGGAGAGCGAGGTGTTCGCGCGCGCCCGCTCGCCGGTCCGCATCTCCTTCTCCGGCGGCGGTACCGATCTCACGCACTATTTCGTGGCGAATGACGGCGGCGCGGTCATCAACGCCACGATCAAGATGTACGCTCATGCGACGCTGCGACGGCGGAACGATTCCAGCATCCGGATCTATTCGCACGATTTCCGGCGCACCATCGAGGCGAACAACCTCGCAGAGCTCGGAACGGACGGAGATCTGGCGCTGATCAAGTCCGTCGTGCGCCTGATCAAGCCCGCTTACGGGTTCGAGCTCGAAGTCTCCGCCGACTTCCCGGTCGGCTCCGGCCTCGGCGGCTCGGCGGTGGTCACCTCCGCCATCATCGGCTGCTTCAACGAATTCCGCAGCGATCAGTGGGACCGCCACGAGATCGCGGAGATGGCGTTCCAGGCCGAGCGGCTGATGCTCAACATCCCCGGCGGCTGGCAGGATCAGTACGCCACCGTGTTCGGCGGCTTCAATCACATGGAGTTCTTCTCCGACCAGAACACCATCGTACCGCTGCGACTCGACCCCAACATCATCGCCGAGCTCGAGGAGAGCCTGGTGCTCTGCTACACCGGCTCCGGCCGCAATTCCGGCGCCATCCATCGCGACCAGAAGGCCCAGCACGAGACCAGCGATGCCGTCGCCGCGGCTGCCAAGCAGAAGGAAGTCACGCGCGATATCCGGCGACACCTTCTCCGCGGCCAGCTGCTCGAATGCGGCCGGCTGATCGACGAGGCCTGGCACGCCAAGCGGAAGCTGAGCTCGAAGATCTCGTCGGACGCGATCGATGCGGTCTACGATTTCGCCAAGCAGCATGGTGCGGTCGGCGGCAAGCTGCTGGGCGCCGGCGGCGGCGGATATTTCGTCTTCTTCGTACGTCCATTCGAGCGCTACCAGCTCATCGCTGCACTGGAACAACAGGGACACAACTGTTCGCGGGTCATGTTCGAAGAGAACGGGCTGCGGACGTGGAAGTCGCGCTTTCCCACGCGATTCACCTGACGCTTATGAGACGAGAATGTTGATGACATCGCCCAAACAGCCCGCTCCGGTCCGCATCGGCAACCATCTTCTGGGCGACGGCGAACCCTGCTACGTCATCGCCGAGATCGGCAACAACCACAATGGCGACTTCGACCGCGCCATCGCGCTGGTCGATGCCGCAGTTGCCGCCGGGGCCGATTGCGCCAAGTTCCAGATGCGCAAGCTCGACGAGGTCTATCGTGCATCGAGCCTCTCCGGCAAGGACGACGACCTCGCGGTCGAATATACCCTCGATCTGTTGCGGCGCTTCGAGCTTCCGACCGCGCAGCAGAAGAAGATCGCCGAGTACTGCGCAGCGAAGGGCATCCAGTATCTCTGCACGCCCTGGGACGCGAGCAGCGTCGCCGTGCTCGAAAGCTTCGGCGTGCAGGCCTACAAGGTTGCCTCGGCCGACCTCACCAACCTGCCCCTGCTCGCGCGCCTCGCCGCCACCGGCAAGGCGCTGATCGTCTCGACCGGCATGAGCACGACGGAGGAGATCCGGGCCGCGGCGAAATTCCTCGACGAGCGCAACGCGAGCTACGTGCTGCTGCATTGCCAGAGCACCTATCCGGCCGCGCTCCACAACATCCATCTGCGTTTCATGGAGACGCTGCGCGAGATCCATCCGCTCGTCGGCTATTCGGGCCACGAGCGCGGGATTGCCGTTTCGACCGCCGCCGTCGCGCTCGGCGCCGTCGTCATCGAGCGCCACATCACCCTCGACCGCGAGATGGAGGGTCCGGACCATGCCGCGAGCCTGGAGTCGGAGGAATTCAAGGCGCTCGTCTCCGCCATCCGCGAGGTCGAGGCGGCGCGGGGCGAGAAGCGGGCCGAGCGCGCGCTGAGCCAGGGCGAGCTGATCAACCGCGAAAATCTCGCCAAGAGCCTGGTGGCCGCGCGCGACCTTTCGGCCGGTACCGTGATCTCCGAGGCCGACATCGCGGTGAAGAGCCCGGGACAGGGCCTGTCGCCGCTGAAGATGCCGGCGCTGCTCGGTCGCAAGCTGACGCGGACGATGGCGACCGACGACTATTTCTTCCAGAGCGACCTCGATGAAGGCGCGGCAAGGGCACGGCGATATCGCTTCGACCGCCCCTGGGGCGTGCCCGTGCGTTATCATGACGCCGAGCGCTTTCTGGAGATCTGCAAGCCCGACATCATCGAGTTCCATCTCAGCTACAGCGACATGGAGCGCGATCCCGCGGCCTATCTGTCCGGCACCTACGATCTCGGCTTCGTTGTACACGCGCCCGAGCTGTTCGCCGGCTCCAAGCTGATGGACCTCGCAACGCCGGACGAGGCGCTGCGGCGCTACTCACTGGAGCAGACACAGGCGGTGATCGACATCACCCGCGGCCTGAAGAAGTACTTTCCAAAGACCAAGCGCCCCCCCATCGTCGCCAATATCGGCGGCTTCACCATGGACGAGCCGCTGCCGCCGGAGGAGAAGGCCGAGCGCTACCGTATCTTCGCGCAGAGCTTGACCGAGCTCGACATGGACGGCGTCGAGCTGACGCCGCAGACCATGGCGCCGTTCCCCTGGCATTTCGGCGGACAGCGCCACCAGAACATCTTCATCTTTCCGGACGAGGCGGCGGCATTCTGCGCCAAGCATGATTTGCGCATGTGCGTCGACATCTCGCACACGAAGCTCGCCGCCAATCATTTCGGTTTCGACTTCGCGCAAGGTCTCGCCCAGCTCGGGCCGCACACCGCCCATCTGCACTTCGGCGACGCCAAAGGGCTCGATGGCGAAGGCCTCCAGATCGGCGAAGGCGAGATCGATTTCGAAGAGATCGGACAGGTCCTGCGCAAGCATGCACCGACCGCATCGTTCATTCCCGAGATATGGCAAGGCCACAAGA
Source organism: Bradyrhizobium centrosematis (assembly GCF_045571495.1). Classification (NCBI taxonomy): domain Bacteria; kingdom Pseudomonadati; phylum Pseudomonadota; class Alphaproteobacteria; order Hyphomicrobiales; family Nitrobacteraceae; genus Bradyrhizobium; species Bradyrhizobium centrosematis. The sequence continues at coordinate 2,635,926 of NZ_CP120703.1, read as the reverse complement.
ACATGGGCGAAGGCTTCTGGACCGCCCTCGAGCGCCTCGAGGGGCACATCTGATGGCGCGCAAGACGCTGGCCGTGATCGCCGCACGCGGCGGCTCGAAGGGCATCCCGCACAAGAACCTGCTCGATCTCTGCGGCAAACCGTTGATCGCCTGGACCGTCGAGCAGGCCCGCGCGGCGCGGGGCGTCGACGTGGTGGCGGTCTCGTCGGACAGCGACAACATCCTCGCCGCGGCTGAGGCCGCTGGAGCTGTCGGCGTGCGGCGTCCGGACGACATTTCGGGCGACCTCGCTTCTTCCGAATCGGCTTGGCTGCATGCGCTCGAGGCCATCGATACGCGCCTCGGGTGCTTCGAACGCATCGTCGCGCTCCAGGCGACCTCGCCGATCCGCGAATCCGACGATATCGAGCGGGCCCTCGAGACTTTCGACCGCGAGCACCTCGACAGCCTGCTCTCGGTCTGCGAGGTCGAGGACTATTTCAACTGGCGGATCGGCGCCAACGGCCCGGAGCCGATCAACTACGATTTCCGCAACCGCCGCATGCGCCAGCAGATCGAGAAGCGCTACCTCGAGAACGGCTCGTTCTACGTCCTGATCCCATCTCTCCTGCGCGAGCAGAACAATCGTCTCGGCGGCAAGATCGGTTTTCACATCATGGAGCGTCACAAGATGTTCCAGATCGACCGTCCCGAGGACGTCAAGCTTTGCGCCGCCATCATGCAAAGTTACGGCTATGCCTGACCTCAGCGCGTTCTCGCTCAACGGCAAGTTCGCGGTGGTCACCGGCGCCTCGCGGGGCATCGGCGCCGCCATTGCGGCCGGCCTCCAAGATGCAGGCGCTACGGTATTCGGCCTCAGCCGGTCCGGGACCGCGCCGCGCGGCATCACCGCGATTGGCTGCGATCTCTCCGACGACAAGGCGATCGAAAACGCATTCGGCATGATCGCAGCGCAAGGCGGACGGATCGACGCGCTGGTCAATGCCGCCGGCATCAGCCTGCCCGCAAACAGCGCCGAGAGCGAGCTTTCGCGCTTCCGCGCCACGGTCGCGACCGACCTCACCGGCGTCTACGCCACCATCCTTGCCGCCTATCCGCTCCTGAAAAAGGCGGGCGCGGCTGCAATCGTCAACGTCACCAGCATCAATTCGATCCGCGGCTTTCCCGGCAATCCCGGCTACGTTGCGGCGAAGGCGGGCCTTGCCGGCTTGACGCGCGCCCTCGCCGCCGACTACGCGCCCGACGGCATACGCGTCAACGCACTGGCGCCGGGTTATGTCGCGACCGAGATGACCGCGAAGAGCTTTGCCGACCCTGCCATGCACGAGGATCGACGCCGCCACACCATGCTCGGCCGCTGGGGACAGCCTGCCGACATGGTGGGAGCGGCTGTTTTCCTGGCGTCGGAAGCCTCTGCCTACGTGACCGGTCAGGAGATCTTCATCGACGGCGGCTGGACCGCCAAAGGCCTCGCCCTCAGTTCGGATAGCAAATCGTGACCGCAACGCTCGAACGCATCGGCTTCATGCAGGGACGCCTGTCGGCGCTTGTCGACGGCAAGATCCAGGCGTTCCCATGGAACGAATGGCGCGAGGAATTCCCGCGCGCGAAGGCGCTCGGCCTGACGCGGATGGAATGGACTATCGATCAGGAACGGCTGCGTGAGAACCCGCTGTCGACGGAGCCGGGGCAACAGGAGATTCTGGAACTGTCGCGCCAGAACGGCGTGCGCATCCCGAGCCTGACCGGCGATTGCTTCATGCAGGCGCCATTCTGGAAGGTCGATGCCGTCGTGCGTGACGCGCTCGTCGCCGACCTCGATCTCCTGATCGCCGCCTGTAGCCGCATCGGCATCGAGTTCGTCGTGATCCCGCTGGTCGACAACGGCAAGATCGAGCGCGCGAGCGAGAGCGATACGTTGAAGCGTGTGCTGCTCGCACGCTGCGAGCAGCTCGCAAGGCGGAACGTCAAGATCGTCTTCGAATCCGATCTGCCGCCGCGAGAGCTTGCCCGGTTCATGGAGGCGTTTCCGACCGATGTTTTCGGCATCAACTACGACAGCGGCAACAGTGCCTCGCTGGGCTATGACAGCGACGAGGAGATCGCCGCTTACGCGCCGCGCATCCTCAATGTGCATGTCAAGGACCGCATTCGCGGCGGCACTACCGTGCCGCTCGGCACAGGCAACGCCGATCTTCCCAAGACCATCCGCCTGATCGAGCGTTCCGGCTACAAGGGTCAGTACATCCTGCAGACCGCGCGCGCCGCCGATGGTGATCACGCCGGAGCGCTCGCCAGGTATCGCGACATGACGATCGGGTGGATCGAGGACGCGGCGCGATGAAGCTCGAGCTGAACGATCGGGTCGCTCTCGTCACCGGCGCCAGCCGCGGGATCGGACTTGCGATCGCGACGACGCTCGCTGCGGAAGGAGCCAAGGTCGCGCTCGCAGCGCGGGGAGCCGATGCGCTTGATGCCGCGCGAGCTGCGATCGGCGGCAGCACATCGGTGCACGCGGCCGACGTCACCGACCCCGCCGCTGCCGCGAGGCTGGTGCACGAGATTGAGCGGCGCTGGGGGCGCCTCGACATCCTCGTCTGCAACGTCGGCAGCGGCGCCTCCGTACCGCCCGGAAAGGAAACCGCGGCGGAGTGGTCGCGAGTGATGGACCTTAATCTGTTCGCCACGACCAACATGATCGAAGCCGCCCGGCCGCTGATGGCGCGCGGCAGCGGCGACCGCGCGATCGTCTGCATCTCTTCGATCGCAGGCATGGCGGCGCTTGGCGCACCCGTCACCTACTACGCTGCAAAGGCCGCGCTGAATGCGACCGTGCGCGGCCTGGCCCGCCCGCTGGCGTTCGAAGGCATCCGCGTCAATGCGGTTGCGCCGGGCAACATTGTCTCGGCGGACGGAACCTGGGCGCGCAAGCTTGCGGAAAACAGAGCTGCGGTCGAGGAGATGCTCGAGCGCGAGGTGGCGTTGCGCCGGCTCGGCAAGCCCGACGAGGTCGCCGACCTCGTTGCATTCCTCGCCTCGCCCCGCGCGGCATTCATCACCGGCAGCGTCATGGTCGCCGACGGCGGCCAGTTGCGCAGTTGAACAGGAGCCTTTCGGATGGCAAGCCCGTCTTCACGCTATGACCTGACCGGCCGCACCGCTCTCGTAACCGGCGCAGGCGGCTTGCTCGGGCGCCAGCATGTCGCCGCGCTTGCCGAGGCCGGCGCGCGTGTCGTCGTCACCGACGTCGGGCTTGCGCAGGCCGAAGCGGCCGTTGCCGCGCTCAGGCAGCAGGCGCCGTCCGCCGACCTGATCGCGCTGGCGATCGATGTCACTACGCTCGACTCGGTGCGGGCCGCCAGCGAGCAGCTTTCCGGGCGCGGCGTCTCCGTCGACATCCTCGTCAACAACGCGGCGATCGACCCCAAGGTGACCTCCGCGCCCGGCGTGATGCATTCTTCGCGCTTCGAAGCATTTCCGGTCCCGCAATGGCAGACTGAGATCGCCGTAGGCCTGACCGGTGCGATGCTGTGTGCGCAGGTGTTCGGCGGCGCCATGGCGGCGCGTGGCCGCGGCGTGATCCTCAACATCGCCTCGGATCTCGGCGTGATCGCGCCGGACCAGCGGCTGTACCGCCAGCCGCAGGTGACGCGTGAAGAAGAGCAGCCGGTGAAGCCCGTGACATATTCGGTGATCAAGCACGGCTTGATCGGGCTGACGAAATATCTGGCGACCTACTGGGCCGACCACGGCGTGCGCGTCAATGCGATCTCGCCGGGCGGCGTCTTCAACAACCAGGACCCGGCTTTCGTCGAACGACTGACGCGCCTGATTCCGATGGGCCGCATGGCCGATGTCGACGAATACCGTGCCGCCGTGCAGTTCCTCTGTTCGGATGCATCGAGCTACATGACAGGGCAGAACCTGGTGATGGACGGGGGCAGGAGCGTATGGTAACCAGCGGCATTCTCCCCTCTCCAGATAACGATCCGGCGCAAGAGCGAACATGTTCAATCAAAAAGCCATTCTGATCACTGGGGGTACAGGATCGTTCGGGAAGAAGTTCGTCGGCCGCCTGCTGAGGGACTTCAAGCCGCGTCGCGTCGTCGTCTATTCGCGCGACGAGCTGAAGCAATACGAGATGCAGCAGGAGTTCGATCAGCCCCCGATGCGCTATTTCATCGGCGACGTTCGGGACGGCGAGCGCCTCCGCACGGCCATGGAAGGGATCGACTTCGTCGTTCACGCGGCTGCGTTGAAGCAGGTGCCGGCCGCCGAATACAATCCCATGGAGTGCATCAAGACCAACGTTCATGGCGCGGAGAACGTGATTCAGGCGGCGCTCGCGGCGAACGTCGAGAAGGTGATCGCTCTCTCGACGGACAAGGCTGCGCAGCCGATCAATCTCTACGGCGCGACCAAGCTGGCGTCGGACAAGCTGTTCATTGCAGCCAACAACATGGCTGGCGGCCATCGCACGGCCTTTGCCGTGGTGCGTTACGGCAATGTCGTTGGTTCGCGCGGCTCGATCGTGCCGCTGTTCAACAAGCTGATCGCCGCAGGTGCGGATCATCTGCCGATCACGGATCCCCGGATGACGCGGTTCTGGATCTCGTTGCAGCAGGGCGTCGACTTCGTGATCAAGAGCTTCGAGCGCATGTCGGGCGGCGAGATCTTCGTCCCGATGATCCCTTCGGTCCGCATTCCGGATCTGGCTGCGGCAATGGCCCCAACACTGCCGACCCGGGTGATCGGCATCCGCCCGGGCGAAAAGCTCCACGAGGTCATGTGCCCGACCGACGATTCGCATCTGACGGTGAAGTTTCACGATCATTTCGTGATCAAGCCGACGATCAAATTCTTCCGTCGCGATGTGGACTATCTTACGAACCAGATCGGCGAGCGTGGTGAGCCGGTTCCTGATGGCTTCGAGTACAATTCCGGTCGAAACGACCACTTCCTCGACCCCGCCGAGATCCGGGACTTCAACAAGATTGCCCTCCAATGATCCCCTATGGGCGCCAGGATATTTCCGCTGAGGACATCGACGCAGTCACGCAGGTGCTGCAGTCGGACTGGCTGACCCAAGGACAGGCCGGTCCCCGCTTCGAGCAGGCGATGGCCGGATATTGCGGTGTCCGCAACGCAATCGCGGTGTCAAACGCAACGGCAGCGCTTCATATCGCCTGTCTTGCGCTTGATCTCGGTCCGGGCGACATCCTCTGGACCGTACCGAACACGTTCGTAGCTTCGGCCAATTGTGCGCTCTATTGCGGAGCGAGCGTCGACTTTGTCGACATCGATCCGCGCACCTACAACATGAGCGTGGCCGCACTCTCGGAGAAGCTGGCGCAGGCCAGCACCGAGGGAAAATTGCCGAAGGTGGTGATTCCCGTCCACTTTGCCGGCCAGTCTTGCGAAATGACACAAATCCGGGCGCTGGCTGATCGCTATGGCTTTCGCATCATCGAGGATGCGTCGCACGCGGTCGGCGGCGAATATCTGGGGCGGAAGATCGGAGCTGCGCAACTCAGCGACATCGTGGTCTTCAGTTTCCACCCGGTGAAGATCATCACGACCGGCGAAGGCGGCATGGCGCTCACCAATAACCCAAGGCTCGGGGAGCGACTTGCTTATCTGCGCACCCACGGCATTGTACGTCCGGTGCAGACCGATCCGCCTGAAGCGGATCGCTCCAACGAAGACCGGCATGGTCCCTGGACGTACGAGCAGATCGAACTCGGCCTGAACTATCGCATGACCGACATTCAGGCTGCGCTCGGCGCCAGCCAGCTTGGCCGGCTCGATGCCTTTGTGGCGAGGCGGCGCGAGCTTGCGGCACGCTACTATACCCTGCTCGCCGGGCTGCCGGTAACCAGTCCTTGGCAACACCCCGACACGAATTCTGCCTGGCACCTCTACGTGATCCGGCTGCGGCGAAACGAGATCAAGCTCTCGCGGCGTGAGGTCTTCGATGCATTGCGTTCGGCAGGCATCGGCGTCAACGTGCACTATATCCCGGTGCACACCCAGCCCTATTATCAACGTCTCGGCTTCCGCGCAGGTATGTTTCCTGAAGCCGAAAGCTACTACCAGGACGCCATCACGTTGCCGCTGTTTTCGAAGATGACGGATGCAGAACAGGACACCGTCGTCAGCGCGCTCACGAAGATCCTCTCGTGAAGATCGCGGTCATTCCGGCGCGCGGCGGAAGCAAGCGGATTCCCCGCAAGAACATCCGTCCGTTCTGTGGTAGACCCATCATCTCATACTCGATCGATGCGGCGCGCCAGAGCGGCCTGTTCGACGAGATCATCGTGTCCACCGACGACGAGGAGATCGCAGCTGTATCGCGCCAACTGGGCGCGGCGACGCCGTTCGTTCGGCCGAAGGAGATTGCCGACGATTTCACCGGCACCAATGCAGTCGTCAAACACGCGGTCACGTGGTTCCGCGAACGAGGCAAAGAGATCAGCCATGCCTGCTGCATCTACGCCACCGCTCCGCTGATTCAGCCACGTTATCTGCGCGAGGGACACGACGCCCTCGCCCGCTCGGACGCCGCCTTCGCCTTTTCGGTCACCAGCTACGCATTTCCGATCCAGCGGGCCGTGCGCATCACGACGTCAGGACGGGTCGACGCTTTCTATCCTGAACACCGTCTGACGCGGTCTCAGGACCTCGAGCCGGCGTATCATGATGCGGGCCAGTTCTACTGGGGAACGGGGGACGCCTTTCGCGATGATGTGCCTCTGTTCTCCGAGCGATCGATCGGCATCGTTCTTCCGCGGAAATATGTGCAGGACATCGACACGCTCGAGGACTGGGAGCAGGCGGAATACATGTTTCGCGCCATCAGTCACGGCTAGACCGCCCGCTATATGCCAGCCCTGAACCGCAGCTATACTAAGGCGCCGCAGTGGCCTTGAGCAGCGGGCGAAGGAACGCCGCCAGGTCGCCCTCCCTGTACAAGTACCCGGGCAGCCCGGCAGCGCGTGCCGCTTCGACATCGCGATCATTGTCGCCGACGAGCAGGCTTCCTTCCGTCCGGACGGGCCAACCGCTCATGCAATCGATGATCATGCCCGGAGCAGGCTTGCGCCGGTCGCTGGCGCGCCGAAACGCCTCAATCGTACCCTCCTCATGATACGGGCAATATTGATAGTCGTCGATGTGCGCGCCCACCGCCGCCAGTTCTCCGCTCATCCAGTCATGCAGGCGGTGAACGTCCTCGACGCCGTAATAGCCGCGAGCAACTCCCGACTGATTGGTGGCGACGAACGCGTAATAGCCGAGATCGTTGCAGAGCTTGATCGCTTCGCGTGCGCCCTCGATCCATTCGAAATCTTCGATCCGGTGCACATAGGCCTTGTCGACGTTGAGCACCCCGTCCCGATCGAAGAACACCGCAGGGCGGCGTAGCCGCTCCGGGAGTTCGTGCTGGACCCGCTCGAAATCAGAGGGGATGCCGATATCGATGAAGAAGCCGTCGTAGAGACTCGCCTCGAGTTGTCCCTCGGCGACCAGCCTCGGAAACACCTGTTGCTCCAACGAGCACGGCAGTTCGTCAATATACCGTAGAATTGCCCGGTCGATGCAATAGACGCCCGTATTGATCGGCCCGTTCGGCTGGGCCCCGGCTCCGAGAAAACGCCTGACGCGACTGCCTTCGAGCACAACACGACCGTAGCGATCTCCCTCCTGGTCACGCTTGAGTGCCATATGGACGATGGCGGACGAATTCCGCGCGCGCAGGGTGAGATCCAGCAAGTTGAAATCAAACCAGGAGTCGCCGTTCAGAAGGAAAAAGCGATCCTGCAGCACTCCAGCAGCATGCTTCAACGCACCGCCAGTGCCGCACGGCGACGGCTCGCAAACGACCGTCACCGAAGCGCGGCGCCAGCTCCTGCCGTGGTAGGCCTCGACGACGACGTCGGCGCGGTGGCCGGCGAGCAGCACGATCTCCTCGACCGTCGGGTAGCGCGTCAGCTCGTCGAGCAGATAGTCGAGAAAAGGTTTACCGGCGACTTCCAGCAGTGGCTTGGGAACGAGCCGGGTCCGCTCTCCGAGCCGTGTCCCGAGACCACCGACCAGGATGACGGCCTGCCTCAACATGTTCGCGCTGTGCCCCTAGTCTGCGCGGGCGGAGCCCGGCATGCGGATCATGGCGTACAGGAGCAAAGCCAGCAATGCAATTGCTCCGGCAAAGATCGCATGTCGGATAGGCCGAGGCGATGACTGCACAAATGTCACGTCCTCGCTCAGGGATGCCGGATAGGTCTTCGCCGGCCCCATCCTGCTCATCAGTCTGCGCCGCTCCGCGTTGGCGGCAGCCAGTCTCTCTTCGTTCTTCGTCGTCAGATCCAGTAGCCACACGCGGCGCAGGACTAGCGCCGAGGCATCGCCGGGTACGGAGGGCGAAATCGAATCGCCCGTCGCCAAGGATTCTCGAATTCGAGTCAGGCTAACAATGTTTTCATCTTCCAGAGCGAGTTGAGCGCTGAGCTCCGAGACCAGGGGAGCGCGCAGCTTCTCCTGCTCCTTGTTCAACTCATTGACGGCGGCCTCCAACGCGTCGCGAGCCTGCTTCTCGCTCGCCGCCGTCACGACGAGCGTCAATGCATCGGCCACATTCGGACGTGCGTTGAAACTATCCAGGATGAGGTTCCGACCCCGTTCATCGGGACCGGCCGCCGCATCCGAGGCGCTCAGGGCACGAACCAGGAACATCCGCTGATTCATCTGGCTGGCCGTCGCCTGCGGCGTCATCAGATCCGCGCCGTCGACCCGGGCGAGGCGAACACCCGCCGTCGCGGTATAGGTCGCGGGCGCCATTTGGCTGACGAGGAATACGGCGACCATCACCGCCAGCGTTCCTATCGCAATCGTGCCCAACCGCTTCCGGACCGAGCGGTCGAGAAACGTCGACAGTCCGCCGAAATACTCCAGAATAGATATCTGCGGCTGCACATTACTCATACGGCTGTTCCTTCCGGCCTCACACGACGGGCTTGCCGGCAACCGAAGCCGTAGCCGTGATCATACTCCAGCGCCACCTATCCTCCAGAACATACGCGAAAACAGCGGCGGCAATCTTTATCATAAATGTGAGCTGCACGAACGAATTGACCATCCCGGACACGAGGAAGATCGAAAGCGCGTAGAAGATCGGAGTCAGGAAAAAGCAAGTGACGTAGCGCTCTTCCACGAGGCAGCGGGTCAACAGGAACATGAATTCGGAGAACAGTATGGCCGAGACGGCGACGAGACAGAAGCCCCCGACCGGACCTGCCAGCTCGAAAAGAACCTCTGGCCACCCTCCGGTGTAAGCCGCTCCCTGCGCAATGATGAAATGGGCACGCTCGAGCGGCAGTCCCATTTCCATCAGGAACTGCATGGTCGAGTTGCGGTTCGGATTGAACGGGTCCACGAACAGCTTGAAGAAGGCATGATCGCCATTCCAGTCGTTGTGCAAGAAGACGCGTTCATACGTCATCCACCACATCTCGCCCTGCTGAACCAGGATGCGTTGGACGAGTTTGGTCTGGAGGGCAACCGTTTCACCGGCGCGAACGACCACGTAGGAGTAGACGAGCGCAGCTCCAACCAGAAGTACGAAGCCAAATGCAGGCAACCAGACGCGGCGCAACAGCTTCGCCAAGGAAATCTGGCTCTTCTGCTTGCCTAGCAACGCGGCTCCCATCGGAATCACGAGGAATGAAAGGTAGAGATAAAACGACGAAAAGCGATGCCCGACCGCAAACAGATACAATATCAAGGCCGCGAACAATGCAGCAAAGCGCTTGTCCAGAGGCTTGCCGCAGAGCGCGGGCAGCGACAGGAGAACGCCGAGCTGAAATGCCAGCATCGGTCCCCATTCCAACAGCCGCTGATGCAAGGGGCCGCCGTAGAGCCGCGTATAGTCGAAGCGCTCGAGGCCCGCGAACAGCGGGATATGACCGCGGATCAGCAACTCGATCCAAAGCGCGAGCACGAACAAGCCGACAACGCGAAAGGCCACGTCGGTCAAACTCCAATCGCCGCTCTTCAGCACAGCAGATAGCCGGATAACCGAAGCATCCGAAAGCGCACGCAGACGCCGCGGGCGAAAGGAGATGAGCAATGCGGTCAGGACGAGCGCCTGGGATGCCGCCAGCGGCAGCACGGCAAATCCCGGACCGAGCTCGCGCTCCAGTTGCTCGGAGTAGACTGGCCCGAACACGTCGATATAGAGGACAGAGAGGAGGCGCCAGGCAAATGCAAAGAAAAAGAAGAAGAGGATCAGCAAAAGGCCGGGTCGGCTTATCGCGATGCGACCCATGGCTGCGAGCATGACTCCGACAGCCGTGATGCAAAGCATCGCTGGAAACAAGCTCTCCATGCTCCACCAAGAGACCTGCATCTCATCCCCACCGACAGCTGGATCGCCGAACCACCGCCGTGGGCAAGTTCCGAATCAGTCCGAATCGCCCATCGGCGCCCAAGCATAGAGCAATCCGTCATTGTGCAGGGTGGGTGCAAAGTTCATTCGCTCCCTCGCACTCACGCGAATCCGGCCCGCCCGATCCAATTCGTCGAGCAGCGTCCACAGCCGGGTTTGATAGTCCATCGATCGAATGTAGACCCGGCTGGCGATGTCCCGCGGATCGGAAAGGTCCAACATGTCGACCGCAGGCTCGATATTGATGACGCGCGCAGGGCGCGCTTTCAGGATGTGATCAACGACGGCCTCGACGGCATGGGGAATCTGCTCGATGCAGAAATAAGTGAGGATCGTCGCGCCCTTTAGTTCCTGGAAGGCGGGATCGGCGGGATCGGTCAGGTCGATACGCCCGAAGCTGATCCGGTCGCCCAGCGCGAAATGGCCGGCGATCTGCCGGCCGGCCTCGATCCCGTTCGGAGCGATGTCGAGGCCACGCAGCCTGGTCCATCGTCGGTCGATCGACAGGGAGAAGAGATTGTATCCAAAGCCCGCGCCAAGTTCGAGGAGCGACGTCTCTTCGCCGGCGTGCCGCGCGATCAATTGCGAGAGCGCGCCCAGCCGGTACCGATAGTATTCTCTGGTGGGAATCCGGACGATCCGGCCATCGACCTTGGCGAGGCGCGACGCCTCGTCATGGCCGACCAGAAAGTCCTCGAGTGAGGGTTCGCGAAGCCAGGCGCGCTCGGATAGAATGCGGCCCCATTCCCCCGAATTGTATTCGGCATCAACGATGTCGCGTGTCCGCTTGACGTTCTTGAACGCGATCCGACGAAGGCTGCGCGCGATATCGACGGCATAGGCTCTCGACAGCTCCAGCCGTGAAGCAGGCTTCAAATCAGGCGTAAACGTCACCGAACGCCCTTTCAGAGATTGATCATGAGATCGGAGTGCCTATCCATCACAGGCCCAGCAGAAGCTTTTCGAACGCCGTCGTATTCGGCGCCGCAAAGAATGGCCGGTTCTTGGTACCGGGGAACATCCGCGGAAACGAGAAGAATGTCGCGGTGTACAGCAGCCGTCCATGCCCCGGCCCCATTCGGCTCCCCATGTGCAGACATCTCGTCGTATCGACCATAAAGGATGAGAGCCGCGGTGCCTTCATCACCTTGATGTCCTCGCGCGGTACCTTGTTGAACACCTGCTCGTCAGGGAAGTGGCTTCCCAGAAGAGGGTAGCCAAACTTGTCCGTCGACTGCTTCGGGAGGAAAGTGAACGGACCGTCGGCGTCATCCTCGACGTCGGTCAGATAGCTGAAAAACTTGATAACCCGCACGTCGTCATGATCGCGATGCCAAAGCTGTGAAGAGGCCAGGCTCTCGCCGGTGTAACGCGAGTAAGACAACAGAACATAGTCAAGCCAAGGAACCTCGCCGAGCGCGGTCGAGATGACGTTGACGACCGACTTCTGCATCGCATAGCGAACAAAGATGTTATCCGCACTGAGCTGACCATTTTGCATCTCGGCATCAAGCAGGCGCACCCAGAATTTCTTCCAGTTCGAACTCTGCTTGGCCTCGAGTCTCTCGACGTCCTTCAGCCTTTCCATCCCGGCATCCGCAAACGCCTGCTGGATCGACGCATCCATCAGCTCGGTGACGACCGCATAACCGTCCCGGTTCAAATCCTCGGCCTTGGCTTTCTCCTGCGCCGATACGGTCAGGAGCTCGGCCTGGCGACGCCGCTCCTGCTTCTCGCTGAGGTGCCATGTGCTGACGCCCGTCTTGACCGCCCAACGGAGCGGCGAACGGTTCACGTGCCAAAGCGCCCTGGACATCAATCCCATTTTGCCGCCCCCGCCCCTGCCGGACCTATATTTCGCGCTGTTCCCAATGGGCTCAGTCAGCTGATTTGGCCTTAGCAAATCCACCAAACCCGAGCAACCGCAGAGTGTCGGTTGGGAACTTTACGATGCCATGGGGCTGCCGACGCATCAGCGCGGCGTCAATGCCCGGGCAAATTTGCCCACCATTTCTCGGTCGCTGCGGGACAGTATCAGACCCAAGCTCAGCGCCCATGCGGCGATGCACGCGATCCCCCCTACGGTGGCGAGAGCCAGCAAGCTTGCTGGTGTGGCGTACATTTTGTAGCCGACTGCCATTATCGTGAGGATCGCCGCCACCAGCAAGTGTCTGCCCAGTTGCTGCCAGAACAGCGAATTCGGCAGGCTCATGAAAGACAGCATGCGGTGGGCTATGATGGGCGCAAAGAGGATATAAGATATTGCCCAACCGAGAAGAAATGCACGCTCGCGCAACCACGCCGCGGCGAGCGCTGTGGCGACGTATTGGGTTAGCACCTGCAAATAGAGAAAATGCGTGTTAGTGCGGAGAAAATCCGACCGCACCATCAGCGCTGTCTGGCCCGCCCCCAACATGGCCGTTACGGCGGGAACGAACAGCGCCAAGGCAAGCCAGGGCCATTGATCCGCATGCTGCGGGCCGACCCACACCCTCAATATGTCCTCGGAGAAAAGCCCGATGACGACGAGGACCGGAATAATGATCGCAGCCGGTAGAACCAGACCATTCCGCCCCAGCAATTGCAGCCGCCGAACGTCGGTTTTCTCGTCTAGATGGGTGGAGATCGGAAGAATCGCCGAATAAAGAGGGCCCATCGTCGTCTTCAGAAACCGCGGAAGCCGCGTCAGCAGGTCAAAGGTCCCGACCTCGACGGGTCCATACAATGCGCCGATCATCAGGGGAATGAGGGTTTGCTGTAGTGCGCCCGCTATCCTGTTGTTGAACATGAGCCAACAACGATAAGCGACATCGTGCCGGCTCGCAGGCGTCCAGACACTGAAACGCAGCGGAGTAGCGCGTGCCGCAAGGTAGATCACCAACGCCAGCACGAAGTATTTTGCGGCCATGGCGCCCAGATATGCATAGGCGATCCACTCGAACGCAGCGTTTTGCCAGAAGGCGAGATAGATCGAGCTAACGTAGAGAACGCTGCTTCCGACTTCCGTCAACCGAAGCCAGCTATATTCCTCGAAGCCCTTGAGCGCGCCCTCGACCACCAACCCGACGAAGGCGATCGGCAGGACGAACGCGGTGATCCGGAGGATCGACACGAACGCTTGGGCCTGTTCGGGGGCCACCCTGAAAACGAGAGCAAGACTGGGCGCGGCAAGCCACAGCACGATACTCGAGGCGACACCGGCGAACACCGCGACCACAGTCAGGAGCGATATCTTTTCGCCGGCCGCCACCCAATCGCCGAGCCGGCCGCGAGCGATTGCTTGGGTCGCGATCTCCGATACGCCGAAATCGATCAGAACGAGAAAACCGCTCGGAAGAAAGCCGCGCACCAGGACGATCAGACCGAGCACGGCCAATCCGTAGGACTTCGCGATCAAGCCGACGGCAAACAGGCCCAGCACGCCAGCAAAGCTGTAGGCAACGGCGGAGATCGCTGTGTTATGCACAAAGCGGCGCAGCAAGGTCAGCTCAATTCCGCGAGTTGCACGCTCGCTCCACTCAGCATGCGTTTCATACGGACGTTCGCGGCCGGCCGCGCGACAAAGCGCCTGCCGTCGACGGAAGCCCCATCGAGACGCTTCAATATCGAATTCACGGTCTCGATGCCGAACGCCTTGCCGTCCCGCCGACGCTCGCTTTCGGCGGAGCTGTAAGCACGACGCAGCAACGAACTTGTCCTGTGGCCCAGAGTTCGACGAACCGCAGCCGCGGCCATTCCGCGCAGCGAAGGCCGTGCTGTCGCAGGCATCGGCGCGTCGCCCCGCCGGGCGGAGATTGTCGCGAGCACCACCTCGGACACGCGAGCAGAACTCGCGCCATCCACGGCGGTATAGAGCTCGCTGAGAATTTCGCGGCGAAACGTCGTGGTCTCGGCGGGCAGTGGCGGCATGCGATCCTCGAGCCCCTGCCGGACCAGCTCGATCATTTCGGCTTCCCGGGCCGCACCTCGACTGACCCGCGTCGCCGCATCGAGGCGCAGAGCCGGAGTGTTGAACCACTCCATGCTCAACGGCTCGACGTTCAGCATGGTGGCCTCGATTGCGGTGGAACAATTCTGATGAACCAGCAGGCGCGCACCGCTGATCCATTCGAGCGACGTTCCGCTCTGAATGACCTTGGCGTTCGGCAGAGCCGCAAACGCATCATACGAGCTGATGTTCTCGAATGGGTGCGGCCGCAGCACGAACTGCACGTCGGAAAAATGCTGCGCGAGCTTGATCGCCATATCCAGAGCGCTGCGATAGGCATGGGCGCCATCGGCGATGAACTGCCGGGCGAATTCGCGTTCGAAGCCCGCCTTGACCATCGAGTCTTCCTCGTGCGAGCTGCTGCCGGAGAAGCGCGGATTCACGGTCGGGAAGTTCGTGTTGATGAGAACGTAGTCCGAGCCAACGGACGGCTTCGGCAACGCCGCGCGCCAGGGAGGCGCGCAGAAATCATAGCGCGGACAACCGGTAGCGTGCAGGCGATCGGCCGCGACCGTGTCCTGCCGGAGGAACGCTGCGTACTGTGCCTGCCCCCAGACGCAGTAGAGATCGACAAGGTCGGGGCAGCCCGCACTCTTCACCATGCTGGCAAACTGGTCCGCGTTCTTGCCGCCAATTCCTTCCGTATCGAGAACGCCGACGAGAATTCCGGCGCTCTTGTAGGACTTGATCAGGTCGGCATTGTTGGGACGCGTGTAGTTCACCAGCACGAGATCAGGCCGCAAGGCCGGGACGTCGAACCCCTGCTCGTACATGGGCACCAGCGTAGCCTGCACGCCGCGTGTCGACAGCTGCCGCGCGAGCAGCACCAGTCCCTCGAGATCGCGAAGCGGGTTATCGACGACCAGACAGACATGCGGCTGATCAGCCACGGGCGCTCCTCGCCGCGCCTTGCGGCGTCGGGACCGCGTCGTCTGCAGACGAGAGCAGATCCCAACTCATCGGGGTTCCCCGCCTAACCGCTCGTCCTACACGCTTGCCAAGCAGCGTCTCGAAATACTTCGGTGGCAAGCCAAGACCGGGCCGGATAATGCGGAGGTTTTGCTCGCTGAGCACGTCGCCGGGGGCGAGATCCTCCGTCACGTACAGCGACCGGCGGAACACCAGCGACTTGCTCTCCTTTTCGGTCAAACCATAATAGACTTGGCCGAGAGCGAGCCAGGCGCGCTTGGTCTCGACCACGAGAGCGGCCATCTCCTCCGGCTCCATCGAGAAGGTCGAATCGACGCCGCCGTCGGCGCGGGCAAGCGTGAAATGCTTCTCGATCACGGTCGCGCCGAGCGCAACACTTGCGACCGACGCACCGATGCCGAACGTGTGGTCCGACAGCCCGACCTGACAGCCGAATAGCGAGCGCATATGGGGAATGGTCAGCAGATTGGTGTCAGCGGGCGTCGCCGGATAGGTGCTAGTGCACTTCAGCAGGACGAGCTGCTTGCAGCCCGCCGCCCTGGCCGCCCTTACCGTCTCATCGATATCGGCCACCGTGGCCATGCCCGTCGAGATGATCATGGGCTTGCCAGTGGCCGCAACCTTGCGAACGAGCGGCAGATCGGTGTTCTCGAACGAGGCAATTTTGTAGCAAGCGACACCGAGACCTTCGAGAAAATCGACAGCGCTCGCATCGAACGGCGTTGAGAACGGAATCATGCCGAGCGAGCGCGCGCGGTCGAAGATCGGTCCATGCCATTCCCAAGGCGTATAAGCCTGCTGGTAGAGTTCGTGCAGGGAACGACCTTTCCAGAGGCTGTCGGGATCATCGATGAAAAATTCGTCGCGCGCGAGTGCCAGCGTCATCGTGTCGGCCGTGTAGGTCTGCAGCTTGAGGGCGTGAACCCCCGCCTTGGCGGCCGCCTCGACGATCGCCAACGCCCGCTCGAGCGACTGATTGTGGTTGCCCGACATCTCCGCGATGATGAACGGCTCGTGGGACTGGCCGATTGCGCGCCCGGAGAGGGATATCGTGTCAGTCATCGATTGCTCCAACCTTTTCAAGGCGCACCAGGTAACGGTGACCGCGGAAATCGAAGAACACGGGAAAACGCTCAGGATCCGCTACTCGCAGAAGCTCGAATTGCTGAGCCAGTGGTTGCGCCGGATCCAGCCTCGAATCCTCCGGCGAACGCCGTGGATAGTACGTCGGCGCGCGGTCATCCTGAGCAACCGGCGCCCTTCGTCCGATGCTGACTAAAGCCTCGTTCATGAGATCGAGCTCGATCGCAAACAGCTTCGCATTGATCTCGTCGAACAATTCATGGCCTTCGAGGATCAGGTGACGCTGCGCCCAGATGGCGCCCGTGTCCACCTGGTCCTCCGCCTCCAGCAATGAAACAACGATGTCATTCTTCCCCTCGAGGATCTGCCAGATGTGGGGCGACCATCCGCGCCCCTGCGGAAGGTCGCTCGCGTGAATTACGAGGCACTTATCGTAGCGTGCGCGATCGCCCGCCGAAATGATCTCGTGGCACGAGATCAGGAACAGAATGTCTCCGCCCGAGAGTTCAGCCTTTCTTTGCACGAGCTCGACTTCGTGCGTTGCACCTGTAAGCTGAGCCCAATGCTGCAGATGCGGGTAGATCGGATGCGACGCGCTGGAGCAGAGGATCGAAATCTTCATCTTCAACCGACGGACCGAACAGCGGGATTCCCAAGTTTCGCCCTGCGTTTAGCACGAAAGTCCGGCTTGGCCACCAGCTGGCTGCACCCCTTCGGAATTTTTCGGCGCGTGGCAGGATTTTGGCCCAAAATCAAAGCCTTAATCGCACATCCGGGCCATGACCCGGTTCCTTCCCTCTCCGTCCACCAGCCCAAGGGCGGCCTCGCCCATGGTCCTGACCCGAGGTGCACTGTCGAACAGCGAATGAGTGCCTTCGGCAAGCATTTCAACCGTGACGGTAGTCGCGGAACCAAGATAAAGCGCAGCTCCCGCATCGGCCAGGGCCGTTAGCGCGCCGATCTGGTTGTCGGCAATATCGACCACCACGGCCGGCAGGCCTAGGCAACAGCGCTCCCAGCTCATTACGCCGCCGGCCCCAATCGAAAGATCGGCCCGCCGCATCAGCTCCGCGATATTGTTAGCCCCCCGATAGACCCGCGCGCCCGACAACCCGCTGCATAACCGCATGATCGAGTCCGTATGGGGATTGCTCAGCCCCACGACTACATCGACCTCTACCGACGGTATCTGGAGGCTCGCAATCGCTCGCACCGCTTTTGCGGTCTCATTGGTGGGATCGGAGCCGCCATAGCAGACCAGAATGCGGCCAATCTCTCCGCTGCGGCTTGTCAACATGCGACGCTGTTGCGCGAAATCGGGGCGAAGCAGGGCGTAACGCGGTCCGAGCAGTTTCACACAGGTCTCAGGCACTTGGTCGCGATAGCGCGCGTGCATCTCTCGAACGAGATTCTGATCGAGCAGGACCTCGCAGTCATGTTGGCGATTGGCCAGATCGTCGATTGCGAGAATCCTCAGGGCATCGCGGCGACATGCGCTTTCCCAGCGAAAATCGAGGGCGTAGTGATCGACAATGAGCCAATCGGCCGCGCCGATCCGGTCCATGGCTTGCGAGGTCTGCTCTGCGTCCTGTCGCCATGTTGTCGGCAGCCAATCCGCATACGGGCCGGCGTCGTCCGTTTCGGGACACCCCTCCGGCGGATCCGGCAATAGGCGCACATCGTGTCCGCGTCCTTCAACGAATGCTCTCAATCCCGCGGCGTGGCTGCGCAGGAGAAAGCACGACTTCGCTCCCCTTTCGGCGAGCGCATTCGCCAACGTAAGGCATCGGGTGAGGTGCCCCATACCCATCTGGACCGATGCGTCAACGCGAAAGACAACTCGCTGCATGCTGTTCGTGAACCCAACCAACGACCTTGTCCTGCCCACGATCATAGCCGATGCGACCGTCGGCTGCCACAATCGGGGATCGGAACTCACCCCAATCCGCCCTTGAGCTGTCGCGCAGGCTTCTATATGCGGAAACTGCAACCAATCACACCGCAAACCAAACATGAGCTCCTCCAACACGATCCTGATCACGACGCTTGCCGAATACCAGACCCGGTTCTGGATTCCGGTGGCGCAGCGTCTGCGCACGTCAGGATGCGATGTCGAACTGCTCGCCTTTGACGATCGCAGCGCCGAGATGGCGGTGACCGCGGGCGTGCCGGTCACGAACATGTACCGCGAGGGCCTCAAGGCCGGCCCCTCGCCCGATGAACGGAAGGCTTTTGATGCACGGATCGAAGCCTATGGCCTCGACGGCTCCAATTTCCTGTTCAGCCATGAGCGCTTCGCTTTCGGAATCCGCGACAGCGCGGCGCTGCGCCGGCGCTTCATGATCTACGCCAACGCCATGGAGGCGTTGCTCGACCGTCTCGCGGGGCAAGGCAAGCATGCCGTGCTGGTGCAGGAGCTCGGCGGCTTTCTCTCGGTGATCTCGAGCTTCTACGCTGCGAAACGTCGCGGTATCCGCAATTGGTTCATCGAGCCGTCATTCTTCCGCGGCCGGATGTACTTCACGCCGGATAGTCTTGCCGCGCCGCAGGTGATGGCGAGACCTGCGGATGAGGTGTCGCCCGAAGTGCGCAGCTATCTCGACGACACCCTGAAGCAGCAGGCCATCGTCATCCCCAAGAAAGACCAGCATCATTATTCGGCGGCCTTCAAGAAGGTGGTCAACCTGCGCAACTCGCGCCGCCTCGCCGAGAAACTCTGGGACCAGCTCGCGCTCGGCAAGCACCAGGAATTCGGGCACAATCTGCGCCATGCCCGCGTGCACGCCGCGATGGCACTCAACGCGACACGGCTGAAGAAGCTCTATCGTCCAATCCCGGACAAGCGGTTCGTCTATTACCCCTTTCATGTGCCGGCTGACATGGCTCTGACCCTGCGCTCGCCGGATTATCTCGATCAGGTTGCGACCGTCGATTTCCTGCTGCGCACGATCCCGGATTCGCACGTGCTGGTGGCGAAGGAGCACCCTGCCCAAATCGGCGCAATCTCGGCCGATCGCCTGTTCGAGCTGGCGCGCCGCTTCGACAATTTCGTGCTGCTGCCGCCACAGACCAACAATTACACCGTACTGAACCGCTCCGACGCCGTCATATCCGTCAACAGCAAATCCGGCGCTGAGGCGCTCCTGCTCGGCAAGCCGGTCGTGGTGATGGGTGATGCCTTCTACAGCTCATGTCCGCTGATCTATGCCGCCGACCGCCTGCGCGACGTGCCGACACGCCTGCGCGAGGCGCTGCGGGACGGCCCATTCGATCCGGCCAGGGGCGCTCCCTATTTCGAGGCCGCCTGGCGGCGGTCGTTCCCGGGCGAACTCTATATCAGCGACGGCGAACAGCTCGACACCTTCGCGGCTTCGTTGCGCGCCGCGGTCGTCGAGACCGCCGTTGCCGGTTGAATGGATTGCGAGATGCCCCTTGTCTCGATCATCACGCCATCCTGGAACGTCGAACGCTTCATCGAGGAAACCGTCGCTTCGGTACAGGCCCAGACCTTCGGTGACTGGGAGCTGCTGATCGCCGATGATTGCTCGACCGATCGCACGCCCGCGATCGTGGCCGAGATCGGCGCGCGCGATCCACGGGTCAAGCTGATCCGGATGCCGAAGAACGGCGGTCCGGCGCTGGCGCGCCAGGCGGCGATCGACAAGGCCGAAGGTCGCTATCTCGCTTTCCTCGACAGCGACGACCTATGGCTGCCCACGAAGCTCGAACACCAGCTCGCCTTTGCCCGCGACAAGCGCGCGGCGCTCAGCTACACCGCGTTTCGCCGCATCGACGAAGCCAATACCATGGCAGGCCGGCTGATCGAGGTGCCGGCAGAGCTGAGCTATGACCAGCTCCTGAAGAACACCTCAATCGCGACACTGACGGCGCTGGTCGACCGCGAGATTTCAGGTCCCATCGCCATGACCAACGAGGGCTATGACGATTTCTGCCTGTGGCTGTCGATCCTCCGCCGCGGTCACATTGCCCATGGCCTCAACGAGGACTTGGCGCGTTATCGTGTCAGAGGCTCGTCCGTCTCCAGCCGCCCGGCGCGCTCTGCCAAATGGGTCTGGAACATCTATCGCAATATCGAGCACCTGCCGTTGCTCAAGTCGGCCTGGTGCTTCGGCCATTGGGGCGCGCGTGCCTGGCTGAAGCGGCGCCAGTTTTAGACGCGGCACGATAACCTGTCGCAACGACGATTATGGTGTCGCGATACCATCACCTAGGTGGGCCATTTCAGCTGTTGGAGCAGCCGGCGGTTGCCGATACCACTCCTCGAAGCCGCCGCTCGGCCGGGTATTTTGGAACCGATGATGCCGTTTGAAACCTACAAGAACAGCCGCATCCTCGTGACGGGCGGCGCCGGGTTCATCGGATCGCACCTCTGCGAATGACTGCTCGCGACCGGGGCTGAAGTGGTGTCCGCGGACAATTATTTCACCGGCAGCCGGCGCAACATTGCCCATCTGTTTGCAAATCCGCTGTTCGAGGCGGTCAGACAGGATGTCACCTTTCCGCTCTATATCGAGGTCGATGCCATCTTCAACCTGGCCTGCCCGGCCTCGCCGATCCATTAGCAGCGCGATCCCGTGCAGACCACCAAGACCTCGGTACACGGCGCCATCAACATGCTGGGCCTCGTCAATGCGCAAACCACAACCTAAAACGCGATGACGATTCATCTAAATCTCATCGCTTTAGTGAAACAGGAAGGTTCGCGCCAGAAGCTCAGTGATGTGGGGTAGGCTTGAATGGTCAGTAGGAGAGAAGGCCTGATCACTCCGCTGGTCTTCCCAAAATCCATGATCAAACGAGGGCGCTTGCGTCTCCAAGAGAAATCCGGTGCCGAGTGGGCGGCTGGAAAGATCCGGCAATCCGCTGTGGATGGAGCTAGTATCCATCTTACCGGTGAGCTCGATCTCAGGTTGGAAAACGAAACTTTCGTTGTGCTGTTTGAGAAACTCCGTTGCAGATGATGTGTTGGCCCCAGCAGCAGCCGAAGGAACTCCAATGGTCCCATCGCCATTGAGGTCTTGCTGGAAGGTGGTCTCGAGCGATCGAAGTGATGTGTTCGTCCCCGTCACCTCGGGAACGATGTTGCCCGTGTAGTTGCCGTTGGTGTCCGTGCTCCAGACGGTGTAGTGACCTGTCGCCGAGTCCCTCCAGGCCACATCGTATCCGCTGCCGGTCTGCTCGGCCGCGATGGGCGCCCAGGTCCCATACACGGTGGCGCTGACCGGCGAGCCGGAGATCTTCAGGACAGGCCCGCTGCTCGTACTGATGGCCTCGAGGTAGAAATTGTCTCCCGTCTGCACCAGTTTGGTGGAGCCCTGCGCCTCAATCGTGGCGCTGGGAATACCGATGGTGCCATCGCCATTGAGGTCTTGCTGGAAGGTGGTCTCGAGCGATTGAAGTGATGTGTTCGTCCCCGTCACCTCGGGAACGATGTTGCCCGTGTAGTTGCCGTTGCTGTCCGTGCTCCAGACGGTGTAGTGACCTGTCGCCGAGTCCTTCCAAGCCACGTCGTATCCGCTGCCGGTCTGCTCGGCCGCGATGGGCGCCCAGGTCCCATACACAGCGGCGCTGACCGGCGAGCCGGAGATCTTCAGGACAGGCCCGCTGCTCGTACTGATGGCCTCAAGGTAGAAATTGTCTCCCGTCTGCACCAGCTTGGTGGAGCCCTGCGCCTCAATCGTGGCGCTGAGAATACCGATGGTCCCATCGCCATTGAGGTCTTGCTGGAAGGTGGTCTCGAGCGATCGAAGTGATGTGTTCGTCCCCGTCACCTCGGGAACGATGTTGCCCGTGTAGTTGCCGTTGCTGTCCGTGCTCCAGACGGTGTAGTGACCTGTCGCCGCGTCCCTCCAGGCCACGTCGTATCCGCTGCCGGTCTGCTCGGCCGCGATGGGCGCCCAGGTCCCATACACGGTGGCGCTGACCGGCGAGCCGGAGATCTTCAGGACAGGCCCGCTGCCCGTGCTGATGGCCTCAAGGTAGAAATTGTCTCCCGTCTGCACCAGTTTGGTGGAGCCCTGCGCCTCAATCGTGGCGCTGGGAATACCGATGGTGCCATCGCCATTAAGGTCTTGCTGGAAGGTGGTCTCGAGCGATCGAAGTGATGTGTTCGTCCCCGTCACCTCGGGAACGATGTTGCCCGTGTAGTTGCCGTTGCTGTCCGTGCTCCAGACGGTGTAGTGACCTGTCGCCGAGTCCTTCCAAGCCACGTCGTATCCGCTGCCGGTCTGCTCGGCCGCGATGGGCGCCCAGGTCCCATACACAGTGGCGCTGACCGGCGAGCCGGAGATCTTCAGGACAGGCCCGCTGCCCGTGCTGATGGCCTCGAGGTAGAAATTGTCTCCCGTCTGCACCAGCTTGGTGGAGCCCTGCGCCTCAATCGTGGCGCTGGGAATACCGATGGTGCCATCGCCATTGAGGTCTTGCTGGAAGGTGGTCTCGAGCGATCGAAGTGATGTGTTCGTCCCCGTCACCTCGGGAACGATGTTGCCCGTGTAGTTGCCGTTGGTGTCCGTGCTCCAGACGGTGTAGTGACCTGTCGCCGAGTCCCTCCAGGCCACATCGTATCCGCTGCCGGTCTGCTCGGCCGCGATGGGCGCCCAGGTCCCATACACGGTGGCGCTGACCGGCGAGCCGGAGATCTTCAGGACAGGCCCGCTGCTCGTACTGATGGCCTCGAGGTAGAAATTGTCTCCCGTCTGCACCAGCTTGGTGGAGCCCTGCGCCTCAATCGTGGCGCTGGGAATACCGATGGTGCCATCGCCATTGAGGTCTTGCTGGAAGGTGGTCTCGAGCGATTGAAGTGATGTGTTCGTCCCCGTCACCTCGGGAACGATGTTGCCCGTGTAGTTGCCGCTGCTGTCCGTGCTCCAGACGGTGTAGTGACCTGTCGCCGTGTCCCTCCAAGCCACGTCGTATCCGCTGCCGGTCTGCTCGGCCGCGATGGGCGCCCAGGTCCCATACACGGTCGCGCTGACCGGCGAGCCGGAGATCTTCAGGACAGGCCCGCTGCCCGTGCTGATCGCCTTAAGATAGAAGTTGTCTCCGGTCTGCACCAAACTAGTCGACCCGACCGCCTCGATCGCAACGTTGATCACGCTGACGCTTGCGATCGTGCCATCCGCGAACTGAAGATATTCGACGCCAGTCACGGTGTCGGTACCGTCAGGCGAGCCGGAGCGCTGATCGGCTATGGTGAAGGTCTGCGTACTCGCGTTGTACGAGATGGTGTAGCTCGCCTTGCTGCCCGAAAACACGGCGGTGTCGGTGCCGGCGCCGCCGATGATGGTGTCGTTGCCCGCCCCGCCCGTGATCGTGTCGTTGCCGCCGCCGCCGTTCAGCGTATTGGCGATGGCGTTGCCGACGATGGTGTCGTTGCCGGATCCGCCGATGGCGTTGTCGATGTAGGAGCGCACGTCGCCGCTATAGAGATAGGCGTTGTAGACGTTGCCCGACGCGTAATGGCCGTCACCGAGATACGCCAGCTGCACCGAGGACAACACCGAGGAGGCGCCGGGATTGAGGTTGATGCTGAGGTTGGTTGTGTAGTTCGACAAATCGTAGGTATCGACGCCGCCGCCATCCCAGACCGTCTCGTAGATGCGGTTGGCTGAGCCGCCGACGCCACCGCCCGGCGCAAGCTGCCCAACACCGTTGATGAACTCCTGGCCGGTGGTCGGATTCCAGGTGTAGACGGTGTTGCCGCTTTGGGTGGTGTAGTCCGCGCCGTACATCGTCTGGAGCGCGAGGATATCGTTGGCCATGTACGTCTGAGGATAGCCATACGCCTCGTTGGTGTAGCCGGACGTGGTCGAAGCGCCGACATAGCTGCGATAGCTCATGACGGTGTATTCGCTGTCGTCATGCGCGCTCGGCACCGCGACATTGGCGGGACCACCGGCCTCCTGGCTGTGCTTGAGGCCAAAGGCATGGCCGAGCTCGTGCAGCGCGGTCGTGAAGTAATGATTACCGAGCTTGGCTAGCGAGTAATTGTACTGAGTGCCGAACCAGATGTCGCCGCCGGACGCGTAGTTGCCGGGATAGTAGGCATAGGAGGTCGGATTGGCCGCCGGCGACTGCGCGATCATGAGGTCGGCGCCGTTCGTGCCCGCGTACTGGATATTGGCGTTGGTGTAACTGAGGATCAGACCGATCGCGTAATTGATCGCCGCCTGGATCTGGGTGGGCGCCGAGGCAAAGCCCGACGTGGTCGGCTCGCTGTCACCACCGCTGTAGGGATTGGCGTAGTCGCTCGGCGCGTCGGGAAAACTGTAGGTGATCGTGCCAGACCATTTGTAGCCTGACAGCAGACCGTCGATCTCGGCGTTGTTGGTGGCACTGACATTAACGGCGGTAGCCAATTGAATCTCCAAAGCAACGCGTCGTGTGATTCGCCGCGAGGGCACATGATTCTAGCTAGAGAGTTAAACGTTTGGTTTAAATGGGGCAGGGGCGTTCGCAACGCTTCCATAAGGCTGTATTAGCCATCAAATTCCGTAGTCATACGGAACAGAACGCAGGGTTTCGTTCCCGGAACTCCCGTCATTTGTAGGGTCTTCATGAAACGACATTCATTCCCGGCCGGCCTGTTTGGCGCCCTGATCGTGCTTGCCGGACTGCCCCTGCAACCCCTCGAAGGACTGCCTGTCATGGTGAAGAAGGCCAAGGCGGACGACAGCGGCAAGGCGGGGCGCGCGCCCTCCATGCCGATGGCCCGCGATCCCGCCGTTGCGGTAGCGGAGGAATACGAAGCTGCACGCCGCAAGGGAACGTGGGAGGCGCTCGAACTCTTCATTGCGCGTCACGGTGATGATCCCCTGGCCGAGCAGGCGCGGGCCGGGTTGAAGCGCCTGCCGCGCTGATCTCGCAGGCACCGCACCAGGCATGGCATTTCGGCAGGCGGGACCGGCGCCGGGCCGGGCTTGTCGTGTGGTCTTTCGGCACTATGGTAGGCCCGCAACCTGTCCTGGAGCCTTGCAAGATGCCCTTTCCGCATGCCTCGGAAGCCCTGTCGCGCTTCACCGTGCTCGATCTGACCCGCGTCCGATCCGGGCCGACCTGCGTGCGGCAGCTGGCGGACTGGGGAGCGAATGTCATCAAGATCGATGCGCTGACCGAAGATGCCGGCGGCGAGCAGCCGGGCGGCCCCCGGCGGGGCTCCGACTTTCAGAATTTGCATCGCAACAAGCGGGCCATGACGCTGAACCTGAAGGACGAGCGCGGGCTCGCCGTGTTCAAGCGCCTCGCAGCCAAGGCCGACGTCGTGGTCGAGAATTTCCGGCCCGATGTGAAGAAGAAGCTCGGCATCGACTACGACAGCCTCGCCAAGATCAACCCACGCATCGTCTATGGCAGCATCTCCGGCTTCGGCCAGGATGGCCCCTATCACAAGCGGCCCGGCTTCGATCAGATCGCGCAAGGCATGGGCGGGCTGATGTCGATAACCGGGGCGCCGGGCGAAGGCCCGATGCGCGTCGGCATTCCCGTGGCCGACCTGACGGCTGGCCTGTTCTGCGCCATGGGCATCCTCACCGCGCTGCTCGAGCGCGAGGTCTCGGGCAAGGGCCAGTGGGTGCAAACCTCGCTGCTCCAGGCACAGATCTTCATGCTCGACTTCCAGGCCGCGCGCTGGCTGATGGAGAAGGAGGTGGCCAAGCAGGCCGGCAACAACCATCCGACCAGCATCCCGACCGGTGTGTTCAAGACCTCTGACGGCTACATCAACATCGCCACCACGGGCGGGCGGATCTGGGAGCGTTGTGCGCAGGCGATCGGCGCACCGGAGCTCTATGCCCATCCCGACTATGCGACCGCCCCTGCCCGCTCCAAGAACCGCGACGCACTCAATGCCGAGATCGAGAAGCGCACCGTGACGAAATCGACCGAAACCTGGGTCCGCGAGCTCAACGAGGCCGGCGTACCCTGCGGGCCGATCTACGCCATCGACCAGATGTTCAATGACGCCCAGGTCAAGCATCTCGGCATCGCCCAGGATGTGCCGAACGAGGAGGGCCGCCATATCCGCTTGGTCGGCCAGCCCGTGACGCTCTCACGCACGCCAAGCAGGATGGTGGCGCGGCCGCCGGAATTCGGCGAGCAAACCGATGAGGTGCTGAAAGAGTTCGGCTTCGGCGCCGACGAGATTGCGGGGCTCAGGGACGCCAAGGTGGTGTGAGTCCGGCCTGAAGCATGATCCGGAAAAGCGTGAAGCGGTCTTCCGGAAAGATCATGCACAAACAACAAACTAAAGCGCGATCACGATTCATCCAAATTTCATCGCGCTTTATTGCGATGTCGCTCTCGCCCCCTGTGTCAGTCCGACGCGAGCAAGCACACCGTCGATCACCGGCCAGAACAGCAGCACGATCGCCAGCGTCGTGATCGAGCCGACTAGGCCATTCGACCAGAACACCTTGAGGTCGCCGCCGGAGCCTATCATCGAGAGGCGGAAGGCATCCTCGGCGCGATTGCCGAGCACGAGCGCCAGGGTGAACGGCGCCAGCGGAATGCCGATCTTCTTGAAGACATAGCCGACCACGCCGAAGCCGAGCATCAGCCAGATGTCGAACATCGCGTTCTGGATCGCGTAAGCGCCGATCGCGCAGGACACCACGATCATCGGCGCCACCGCAGCAAATGGCACGCGCAGGATCGAGGCGAAGATCGGCACAGTCGTCAACACCAGCACGAGGCCGACGACATTGCCGAGATACATCGAGGCGATCAGGCCCCAGACGAAGTCCTTGTGTTCGACGAACAGCAGCGGCCCCGGATTGAGGCCCCACACCATCAACCCGCCGAGCAGGATCGCCGCGGTGCCCGAGCCGGGAATGCCGAGCGCCAGCATCGGCAGCAGCGCCGAGGTGCCGGAGGCATGCGCCGCCGTCTCCGGCGCGAACACGCCCTCGATGCGGCCCTTGCCGAAGCTCTCGGGTTCCTTGGCAAAGCGTTTTGCCAGATTGTAGCCCATGAAGGAGGCCGCGATCGCGCCGCCGGGGGTGATGCCGAGCCAGCAGCCGATGAAGGACGAGCGCAGCAGCGTCACCCAGTATTTCGGCAGGTCCTTCCAGACGCCGAGCACGACGCGCAGCGAAATGCTCGCGGCGTGTCCGCGCAGCGCCAGCCGCTCCTCCATCGTCAGCAGGATTTCGCTGATGCCGAACAGGCCGATGACGGCGACCAGGAAGTTGATGCCGCGGAGCAGCTCCGGCGAGCCGAAGGTCATGCGGAGATTGCCCGACACGGTATCCATGCCGATGCCGGCCAGCAGCAGCCCCAGCGACATCGAGATGACGGTCTTGTGCTTGGCCTCGCGCCCCAATCCGACGAAGGAGCAAAAGGTGAGCAGATACACCGCAAAGAACTCGGGTGGGCCGAACTTCAGCGCGAAGGACGAGATCATCGGTGCGAGGAACGTGATCAGCAGCACCGCAACCAGCGAGCCGATGAAGGAGGAGGTGAACGCCGCTGTCAGCGCCTCCGCCGCCCTACCCTGCTGCGCCATCGGATAGCCGTCGAAGGTCGTTGCGACCGACCAGGCTTCGCCGGGAATGTTGAACAGGATCGAGGTGATCGCGCCGCCGAACAACGCGCCCCAATAGATGCAGGACAGCATCACGATCGCCGAGGTCGGATCCATCGTGAAGGTCAGCGGCAACAGGATGGCGACGCCATTGGGGCCACCGAGCCCCGGCAGCACGCCGACGAAGATGCCGAGCACCAGCCCGACCATCATCAGCACGATCGTCTTCCATGTCAGCAAGACGACAAAACCGTGAAGCAGGAGACCGAGAGCTTCCATCGCGGGACCGCCTAGCGGCCGAGGGCCGCTTCGAGCGGCCCTTTCGGCATGATGACGTCGAAGGCGATGTCGAAGGTGACGAACATGATCGCCGTGAACACGAACGCGGTGAGCAGCGACTTCCACAGCGCGATCTTGCCGACGAGGCGCATGAAGCCCGCGATCAGGAGGAAGCTCGCGACATAGAGGCCGAGGAGCTGCGTGACCAGGCAGAACAGCAGCGTCGGCACGAACACCGCCAGCACGCGGCGCGCCTGCGCGTGCGTGACGAAGATCTCGGCCGCCCTGCGGTGCGCAACCAGCGCCGCGATCAGGCCATAGAGGCTGCCGCCGCCGAGGACGATGGAGAGATAGAACGGGAAATAGCCGGGCTCGGGCCCCGTCGCATCCCAGGCCGCGCCGGTGCGCCAATTGTCGTAGCCGAGCGTGACGGCCAGCGCTAGCAGCAGGATGCAGACGACGATCTCGATCGTGCCGGAGGACACGATCGAGGGCGAGTCGTCTTCAGGCGCGGTCGGATCCTCGACGACGATTTCTAGATCGGTTTGGGACATGAGCGAATGACAAACACTGCGGCTGATTCCCTCGCCCCGCTTGAGGGGATAGGGTTAGGGTGAGTGGGAGTCTCCACGAGGATGGTGAAAGCTGGGACTCGCGGAGAGTCCCCCTCACCCGGATTGCATCTTCGGTGCAATCCGGCCTCTCCCTCGCAAGCGGGGCGAGGTGAAGAAGACGGCTACTTCGCGACGAATCCGGCCTCCGTCATCAGTGCCTTGTTCAGCGAATCGTCCTCCTCGAGGAATTGCACCATGTCCTTGCCGGTGAGGAAGATCGGCTTCAGCGCCTGCTTTTCCATGTAGTCCTTGTACTCCGCGGTCTGCGTCACCTT
This sequence comes from Bradyrhizobium centrosematis, assembly GCF_045571495.1. Lineage (NCBI taxonomy): Bacteria > Pseudomonadati > Pseudomonadota > Alphaproteobacteria > Hyphomicrobiales > Nitrobacteraceae > Bradyrhizobium > Bradyrhizobium centrosematis. Next base: position 2,606,774 of record NZ_CP120703.1, on the reverse strand, counting down.
GTGGAATAGATCGACGTAGAACGCCTGCTGCTCCGGCGTGACCTTGCCCGGCAGGAACATCGCGCGCAGCATCAGATACTGGACGTCGACACCCTGCTCCTTGCAGGTCGGAATGTCGGCCCAGGACTGGGTGTCCGTCACCTTGCTGGTGTAGGAGATGCGCTCCTTGTCGAACACGCAGAGCGGACGCACTTGGCCCGCACGCCAGACCTCGAGATTTTCGGATGGATTGTTGACGTTGGCTTCGGTGTGGTTGCCGACGAGCTGCGTCGCGGCCTCGCCGCCGGACTTGTAGGGCAGATAAGAGAATTTTGCGCCGGTCTTCTGCTCCAGGAACACGGTGAGCACGTGATCCTCGCGCTTGGAGCCGGTGCCGCCCATCTTGAACGGCGAGCTCGCCGCCTTCGCGGCGTCGATGAAGTCCTTCACCGTCTTGGGGCCGGCGCTGTTGTCCCACAGCACGAACTGATCGAGCGCGATTACCGAGACTGGGGTCAGCTCGCGCCAGTTGAACGGGATCTTCGCCGACAGCGGCAGCATGTAGATTAGCGAATAGGCGATCAGCACCTTGTTCGGATCGCCCTCGCTCGATTTCATGTACATCAGCGCTTCCGCGCCGGAGGCCCCGCCCTTGAGCGAGACCACCATGGGCTGCTTCATCAGATTGTTCTTCTGGATCGCCGCCTGCATCATCCGGGCCATCTGGTCGGAGGCACCGCCTGCCCCCGCCGCCACCACGATCTCGACGGGTTTGGTCGGCTCCCAGCCGGCAAAGGCGGGCATGCTCATCAACAGGGCCGTCGCAGCCCCGACGGCTTTCACTGGAATACGCACGAGTTTCGTCCCCTGGTTATTATTGGCTTTGTGATGCCGGGAAATTTATCGATGCATTGTGCGGACTAAAGGTTGTGAGTTCAAGCCGGCGGACATTCCGCCGCATATGACTTTCGGCTGACGAGGCGCGCGCTACTTGCCCTTCCAGACCGGCGCGCGCTTGTTGAGGAAAGCGTCCATGCCCTCGCGGAAATCTTCGCTCATATAGGCCTTCAGGATCAGATCCTCGCCTTCCTCGCGCGACAGCGTCCGGCGGATGCGGCGCACCGCTTCCTTGGTCGCTTCCAGCGTGAGCGGTGCATGGCTGGCGACGAGCTTTGCAGTCTCGTCGGCGCGACGCTGCAGCGTCTCGACGTCGGGCACGACCTCGTTGAGCAGGCCGAGCGCCAGCGCTTCCTGCGCCTCGACGAGGCGCGCCTTGAAGATCAGATCCTTGGTACGGGCGGGTCCCACCAGCGCAACGACACGGCTGATGTTGGACATCGACAGGCAGTTGCCCAGCGTGCGTGCGATCGGAAAGCCCATTCGCGTCGTCTCGGTGCCGATGCGCAGATCGCAGCAGGCCGCAATGCCGGCGCCACCGCCGGTGCAGGCCCCTGCGATCGCCGCGATCACGGGCACGCGGCACTGCTCGAGCGTGCCGAGCACGCGGTCGATGCGCGCCTCGTAGTCGAGCGCGTCCTGGGCGGTCTTGAACGCACGGAACTGGGAAATGTCGGTGCCGGAGGCGAACGCCTTGTCACCGGCGCCAGTTAGGATCAACGCCTTGATCGAACGGTCGGCGTTGATCTCCTGGCAGATCTCCGCCATGCGATCATACATGGCGAAGGTCATGGCGTTGCGCGCCTGGGGGCGGTTGAAGGTGATCCGCGCGATGCCCTCCGTGACGGAGTAGAGCAGGTCTTCGTTAGTCGTCGCCGGTGCGTTCATCGCGCGCTCACTTTCTTCACTACCGTTCAATCAGGCCGCCCTTAAGGACCTGATCCTCAGGCTACCTGAGCCTTGGTCATCGGTACCACGTCCCGTCCCTTCAGGACGTCCATGGCCGCCAGCACGCCGCCGCTCCGGTGCGGAATCTTTGCAAGATCCAGGCCCATCTCGACGCCGGCGAGCGTGCCCATCAGCATCAGATCGTTGAAATGGCCGATATGGCCGATGCGGAACACCTTGCCCTTGACCTTGTTCAGACCGGTGCCGAGCGACATGTCGAAATTCTCCAGCACGACCTTGCGGAAGGCGTCGGCATCAAAGCCCTCGGGCACGCGCACGCCGGTCAGCGCCGGCGAATGGGCCGCGGGGTCGGAGCACTGCGTTTCCAGGCCCCAGACCTTGACGGCCGCGCGCGTCGCTGCGCTGTGGCGCTTGTGCCGGGTCCAGACGTTCTCCAGCCCCTCCTCTTCCAGCATCTTCACGGCTTCACGCAGGCCGTAGAGCAGATTGGTCGCAGGCGTATAGGGGAAGGTGCCGAGCTTGTTGAAGTTGATGATTTCCTGCCAGTCCCAATAGGAGCGCATGCCCGGATTGGCCTTGGCAACCGCGAGTGCCTTCTCCGAGACGGCGTTGAAGCCGAGGCCGGGCGGCAGCATCAGGCCCTTCTGGGAGCCGGCGACCGAGACGTCGATGCCCCAGGCATCATGCTCATATTCCATCGAGCCGAGGCCGGAGATGGTGTCGACCATCAAGAGCGCCGGATGCAGGACGCGGTCGAGGATCTTGCGGACTTCGGCGGGCGGCGTGACACAGCCGGTCGAGGTCTCGTTGTGGACGACACACACGGCCTTGATGCTGTGCTGCTTGTCGGCAGCAAGGCGCTTCTCGATCTCGGCGAGATCGGCGCCGTGGCGCCAGTCGCTCGGGATGAAGTCGACGTCGAGCTTGAACTTGTCGGCGATGCCGCGCCACAGCACGGCGAACTGGCCGGTCTCGCACATCAAGACCTTGTCGCCGGGCGAAAACACGTTGACCATGGCCGCTTCCCAGGCGCCGGTGCCGGACGAGGGGAAGATGATCACGGGCTGCTTGGTGCGGAACACGCGCTGCATCGCGGCAAGCACGGCAAAACCGAGCTCGGCGAACTCCGGACCGCGATGGTCCAGCGTCGGCATGTCCATCGCCCGCAGCACGCGGTCGGGCACATTGGTCGGTCCTGGAATCTGTAAGAAATGCCTTCCAGTATGCACGGTCATAGGCGTCCTTCCCGGTCTAGCCTTGGATTTGATGGCCGCCGAATAGCACCATTTGGCCGGCTTGTCCCCTCCTCCAAGGAGCCGTTCGTGCATAGCGGGCCGGCCTGCGCCCGGGCGGCCCCGTTGCGGACCACCTTTATGTGCCGACGATCTTCAGATGCGGCGATGCGTTGCCTTGCGGACGCTGCTCCAGGAGCTTCATGGCGACGTCGACGCCGCCGGAGCGATGCGGCACGCCAGCCACCGACAGGCCCATCTCGACGCCGGTGAGCGCGCCGAGCAAAGTGAGCGCGTTGCATTCGCCGAGATGGCCGATGCGGAAGACTTTTCCAGCGACCTTCGACAAGCCCGAACCGAGTGACATGTTGTAATTGTCGAGCACAATCTTGCGGAACTGATCGGCGTCATGGCCGGGCGGCATCAGCACGGCCGTCAGCACCGGCGAGAACTCCGCCGGCTCCTGGCAGAGCACTTCCAGCCCCCAATGATTGACGGCGGCGCGCGTCGCCGCGGCAAGCCGCTGATGCCTGGCGAAGACGTTGGCGAGCCCCTCCTCGAGCAGCATCGCGATCGCCTCGCGCAGGCCATAGAGCAGGTTGGTTGCGGGCGTGTAGGGGAAGAAACCCTTGGCGTTTGGCTTGAGCATCTCCGCCCAGTCGAAATAGGAGCGCGGCATCTTGTTGGTCCTGGACGCAGCCAGTGCCTTCTCCGAGATCGCGTTGAAGCCGAGACCGGGCGGCAGCATGAAACCCTTCTGCGAGCAGCTGACGCTGACGTCGACCTTCCATTCGTCGTGGCGGTAGTCGACCGAGCCGAGCGAGGAGATGGTGTCGACCATCAGCAGCGCAGGATGGCCCGTGCGGTCGATCGCGGCGCGGATCTCGGCGATGCGGCTGGTCGCGCCGGTCGAGGTCTCGTTGTGCACGACCATGACGGCCTTGATCACGCGCGCCTTGTCCTCGGTCAGTCTTGCCTCGATCACCGCGGGATCAGCACCGCGGCGCCAGTCGCCGGGCACGAAATCGACCTCGATGCCGAAGCGACTGGCCATCTGCCGCCACAGCGTCGCGAAATGGCCGGTCTCGACCATCAGCACCTTGTCGCCCGGCGATAGCGTGTTGACGATCGCGGCTTCCCAGGCACCGGTCCCCGACGAGGGGAAGATCACCACAGGCCCCTTGGTCTGGAAGATCTTCTGGCTGCCTTCGAGCACGGTGCGGCCGAGCTCGCCGAACTCCACGCTGCGGTGGTCGATCACGGGCATGTCCATGGCGCGCAGCACGCGCTCGGGGACCGGGCTCGGGCCCGGGATCTGAAGGAAATGGCGCCCTTGATGCATGAAACCTCCCTGGCGACGGGATATGGCCGGCTGTATCAGGCATTTTGCATTCATTTTTTGTCCTTTCAATCGAAATTTGGTATTCGGTTGAGAACATCGACGCGACCAAACGGGCAAACTACTGTGCTGGAAATGAAATCCACGATTCCCGACACCGGGGTTCCGATCACCCCGCCCGCCGGCAGCGGCGGCGACCGCCAGGAAAACCATCACGAGGCCTCGCTCCATGGCGAGATCCTGCTGCGGCTGCGCGACTACGTGGTCGAAGGCAACATTTCGGAAGGAGCCCGCGTTCCAGAGCGTCAGCTCTGCGAGATGCTTGGCATCTCCCGCACGCCTTTGCGCGAAGCGCTGAAGGTGCTCGCCGCCGAAGGCCTGATCGAGCTATTGCCCAACCGCGGCGCACGCGTGCGCCAGCTCAGCCAGCGCGACCTCGAAGAACTGTTCGATGTGATGGCCGGGCTGGAAAGCCTGGCCGGGCGCCTCGCCTGCGAGGCCATTACAGATGCGGAAATCACCGCGATCGAGCAGCTGCATTACGAGATGTATGGCCACTATCTGCACCGCGACATGCACGGCTATTTCCAGACCAACCAGCGCATTCACGAGAGCATCGTCGCGGCCGCGCGCAACGAGACGCTGAAGACCGCCTACGCCAACTTCGCCGGACGGATCCGCCGCGTCCGCTACTCCGCCAATTTCGCCCGTAAGCGGCAGCGCTGGGCGGAAGCGATGCGCGAGCATGAGGCCATCCTCGATGCACTGCGCCGCCGCGCCGGCAGCGAACTCAGCGACATCCTGTTCCAGCACCTGCGCAACAAGCGGACGGCCGCGATCGAGCACCTGACCGAACCGAAAGAGGACGCTCCGGCGACGCCCTGAGGCCGTCGGCTTGCTCCATTTTGCATTCAGAACATATTCGGTCGAGAACCATAATGAATAACTCAGCAAGGCCTAGGCCTCGCTGAGGCAGTCCGGGATCAGGGATGACAAACGCCTCCACACTCGAACAGCGCCTGCGGTCGGAATTGACCGGCGACGTCTTGTTCGACCCCTTCAGCCGCGGCCGCTACGCCACCGACGCCTCGTTCTACCAGATCGTGCCGGCGGGCGTGGTCGTACCCCGGACCATCGATGAGGCGCTGCGCGCGCTGGCGATCGCTCGCGACGAGGGGCTGAAGGTCACCCCGCGCGGCGGCGGCACCTCGCAATGCGGCCAGACCGTCAATGACGGGCTGGTGGTCGATCTCTCGAAGCACCTCAACCGGCTCCTGTCGCTCGACGTCGAGGCCCGCACCTGCGTGGTGGAGCCCGGCATCGTGCTCGACGAGCTCAACCGCCAGCTCAAGAAGCACGGGCTTTGGTTCCCGGTGGACGTCTCCACGGCCTCTCGCGCCACCATCGGCGGCATGGCCGGCAACAATTCCTGCGGCGGCCGCAGCCTGCGCTACGGCACCATGCGCGACAACACACTGTCGATGGAGGCCGCCCTCGCCGACGGCACGCTGAGCCGATACGGCGAGATCTCGCGCGATCTCTCCGATCTCGACGCCGGCGACAGCACTCGGGCCCTGTTCCGCGACATGCTCGATCTCGGAATGCGCGAGGCCGACGAGATCGCCGTGCGCTTCCCAAAGGTGCAGCGCCGCGTCGGCGGCTATAATCTCGATGCGCTGGTGCCGCGCAATGCGCCGAACAACATGGCACACTTGCTGGTCGGCTCCGAAGGCACGCTCGCATTCACCACCAAGGTCGAGCTGAAGCTGTGGCCGGTCATCCGTAACAAGGCGCTCGGCGTCTGCCATTTCGGCAGCTTCTACGAGGCGATGGATGCGGCCCAGCACCTGGTCAAGCTGAAGCCGATCGCGGTGGAGCTGGTCGACCGCACCATGATTGCGCTCGGCCGCGACATCGCGATGTTCAAGCCGATCATCAATGCGGCGATCAAGGACGATCCGGACGCGGTGCTGGTGGTTGAGTTCGCAGAGGAGGACCAGGCGGACAACCTCGTGCGCCTCAAGCAGCTCAGCGAATTGATGGGCGATCTCGGCTTCGGCTGGAATAACGAGCCGCGCAAGTGGGGCGGCGTGGTCGAGATCATCGAGCCGGCGCTGCAGAGCGGCATCGCCGATTTCCGCGCCGCCGGCCTCAACGTCATGATGTCGATGAAGCAGGAGGGCAAGCCCGTCTCCTTCGTCGAGGACTGCGCCGTGCCGCTGCCGCATCTGGCCGACTACACCGCGCGGCTGAATGAGGTGTTCGCCAGACACGGCACCAGCGGCACGATGTACGCGCACGCTTCCGAGGGCTGCCTGCATGTGCGTCCGGTGCTGAACTTGAAGCTGGAGAAGGACGTCAAGGCGATGCGCGCCATCGCCGAAGAGGCGTTTGCGCTGGTACGCGAATACAAGGGCTCGCATTCCGGCGAGCATGGCGACGGCCTGGTACGCTCCGAATTCCACGAGACGATGTTCGGCGAGCGCCTCGTGGCCGACTTCAGGGAAGTGAAGCATCGCTTCGATCCCGATGGCGTGCTCAACCCAGGCAAGATCGTCGATGCGCCCAGGATGGACGACCGCTCGCTGTTTCGCTTCAGGCCCGACTATCGCGTCGGCGAGCTGAAGACCAGGCTCGACTGGTCCGCCTATCCCGGCGCCGGCGGCGGCTTCCAGGGCGCGGTCGAGATGTGCAACAACAACGGCGCCTGCCGCAAGCTCGAGGGCGGGGTGATGTGCCCGTCCTATCGCGCCACGCGCAACGAGAAGGACGTCACGCGCGGCCGCGCCAATACGCTGCGCCTTGCGATCTCCGGCCAGCTCGGCCCGGATGCGCTCGCTTCCGACGAGATGATGGAGACACTGAAACTCTGCGTCTCCTGCAAGGCCTGCCGCCATGAGTGTCCGACCGGCGTCGACATGGCCAAGATGAAGATCGAAGTGCTGGCTGCGCGCGTCGCTTCTCGCGGGCTGACATCGCGCGACCGGCTGGTCGGCTATCTGCCCCGCTATGCCGGCCTCGCCTCGCGCTTCGCGCCGCTGGCGAATTTGCGCAACCGCAGCCCCTTGCTCCGAAAGCTGTTCGAACGCTTTGCCGGCATCAGCGCGCGCCGCACCCTGCCCGCCTTCCGCAGCGATATATTCGCACCGCCGGCGGATGTGGTCGGGCCGGAGAGCGGCCGGGAGGTCGTGCTGTTCGCCGACACTTTCAACCGCATCTATGAGCGCGAAAACCTCGACGCCGCGCTGCGTGTGCTGGCAGCGGGCGGCTATCGCGTGCATCTGCCCAGGCCCGCAAGCGGCAGCCGCCCGCTCTGCTGCGGCCGAACCTTCCTCTCTGCCGGCCTCGTCGACGAAGCGAAGGCCGAGCTCGACCGGCTGGTGAGCGCCTTCGCGCCTTTTGCTGCGCGCGGCGTGCCGATCGTCGGCCTGGAGCCAAGCTGCCTGCTGACGCTGCGGGACGAGCTCGCTTCGCTGCGCAAGGACGCCGACGCCAAGGCAATCGGCGCGCATGCCCTCACCTTCGAGGAGTTTCTGGTGCGCGAAGCCGCAGCCGGAAGGCTGCAACTGCCGCTTGGCCACGTTGCCGAGAAGGCCGTCGTGCACGGCCATTGCCACCAAAAATCCTTCGGCGCCTTCAAGCCGGTCGAGCAGGTGCTGCGTCTCGTTCCCGGCATCGACGTCGAGACCATCGAGTCGAGCTGCTGCGGCATGGCTGGAGCGTTCGGCTATGGCGCCGACACCTATGACGCCTCGATCGAGATGGCCGAACTCTCCCTGCTGCCCACCGTGCGCAAGGCTGATCAGGATACGCTCGTCGTCGCCGACGGCACCTCCTGCCGCCATCAGATCTACGACGGCACGAAGCGCGAGGCGCTTCACGTCGCCCGCGTGTTGGCGATGAGCCTCGATCGTGCCGACAGCAATTCCACCTCAACCGCGACAAAGGAAACCAGCCATGGCTGACCTCACGCTCGACACCGCCCGAAAAATCCTCGACGCCGCCTTCGCGAAGGCCGGCGAACTGAAGCTGAAGCCGTTGGTCGTCACCATCCTGGACGCGCGCGGCGTGCTCAAGATGGCCGCTGCGCAGGACGGCATCAGCCTGATGCGGGCGGAGATCGCGCACGGCAAGGCCTATGGCGCGCTCGCCATGGGCATGGGCTCGCGCGCCCTGTTCCAGCGCGCGCAGGAGCAGGCCTATTTCATCGACGCGGTGAACACGATTGCCAAGGGCGCGCTGGTGCCGGTCCCCGGTGGCGTTCTGATCATGGACGGCACCACGCTGCTCGGCGCCGTCGGCGTGTCCGGCGACACCTCCGACAATGACGAAGCCTGCGCGGTCGCGGGTATCGAGGCCGCGGGGCTTAAGGCGAACGCGGGGTGAGGCCTGGCACGTCGCGTCGTCATATTCCGCCATCGCGGGCTTGTGGCACGCACTTGAAACAGACTCGGTGTCATCGCGCGCGAAAGCGGGCGATCCAGTACTCCGAGATAGTGCGAGAATACGGAAAGGCCGTGGCGTACTGGGTGCCCCGCTCCCGTGCGCAATTGCGCACTAGGCGGGGCTTGACAGCAGATAGCAGTGGCCGCCTTCTCAACGCCCCGTCCAGACCGGCTTCCGCTTCTCGCTGAACGCCTTCAGGCCCTCCTTGGCGTCCTCGGTCATCGCCAGCAGCGCGATCTGGCTTTCGGTGTAGGCGATGCTCTCGTCGAACGACATCGAGGCAATGGCGCGCATTGCGTATTTGCCGCGGCGGATAGCGGTCGGAGATTTGTCGACGATACGGCCGATCAGCCAGTCGACCTTGGCATCGAGCTCGGCGGCGGGCACCACGTAGTTGAGGAGACCTGCAGCGCGCGCGGCCCCGGCGTCGAACGGCTCGCCGGTGAGCGCCCATTCATTCACGAGCCGTGGCGGCGCGATGCGCTGGAGCAGGCTGAGCACCTGCATCGGAAACACGCCGACCTTCACCTCCGGCAGGCCGAAGACGACGTGATCGGCCGCAACCGCCATGTCAGTCATGCACAAAAGGCCCATGCCGCCGGCCATGCAGACGCCGCCGACCCGCGCGATCGCAGGCTTGGTGGCGTTCTGTGACAAACGTAACAGATCGGCATAGTCGACATTTGGCTTGGAATGATCCATCGCGAACGCAGCGCCGGAATTCTGCAAGTCGGCGCCCGCGCAGAACGCCTTGTCGCCCGCACCCGTCAGCACGATGACGCGGACGTCCTTGTCGTCATGCGCGTCGCGATAGCCCTTGGTGATGCCGGCGATGACGTCTCCGTTCAGCGCGTTGCGTTTCTCTGGCCGGTTGATGGTGATCCAGAACGCTTGTCCGCGCTTTTCCGTGATGATGGCAGTGGTGTCGCTCATGGCACGCTCGCTTGCTTAGGCCCGTTTTGCTGCCATTTGCGGCAGGTCGGGCGAAAGGCGCAAGCGCAAACTGCGGCGAGGTGCTGCTTTAGCGCCTCGACGCAATATGCGGGACAATCAGCATGCGAGAGCGGCTCAACCCGCGAGCGCTTTCCTGATCCAGACCTTGTTGTCATGGAATGCAGCCCCGCCGATCGGCGCGACCGTTCCGGCTCCGGTCAGCATGTTGATGCCGCGGCCACCGATATGGTTCTTGTTGGGGTGAACGGATTCGGCGATCAGCACGCCGCGCCTGACGCCGTCGAACAGCGTGGCGATCAGCGTGGTCTCGCCGCGGCTGTTACCGAGCGTCACCGCATCGCCGTCGGCGATGTCGAGTGAGGCCGCATCCAACGGATGGATCATCACGCTCGCCTTGCCCTCGCGCGCCTGCGAGGACGGCGTTTCGTTGAATGTGGTGTTGAGAAAACTGCGCGACGGGCTGGTCGCAAGCCGGAACGGATGCGCCTGGTCGGAGTGCTCGATCACGGCCCAGTGGTCCGGCAGCCTCGGCATGTTGTCGATATCGCCCATCGTCACGCCGAACGGCGGGTGCGCCCAATCCGCCCGGAAGTGGAATTTCCCGTCGGCATGGGCAAAGCCGTCGAGGAAATGCGAGGTGCGGAAGTCCGGCTGCAGGTCGCGCCAGATGTCGGCTTCGAGACCGGCGATGTCGCCATGGCCGCTCAGCTTCAGCGTCGCATCGATCAGTTCGCGCGGCGTCATCTCGAAACCTCGATGCTTGGCACCGAGCCGCGGCGCCAGTGCTTGCAAGACTTCATGGTTGGAGCGGCATTCGCCGGGCGGGTCGATCAGCTTCGGGCCGACCGAAATGTGCTGGTGACCGCCGCCGTAATAGAGGTCGTCGTGCTCCATGAACATGGTGGCCGGCAGCACGATGTCGGCCATCTGCGCCGTCTCGGTCATGAACTGCTCGTGCACCGCCACGAACAGATCCTCGCGCGCGAAGCCCTGCCGGACCAGCGCCTGCTCCGGCGCGACCGTCATCGGATTGGTGTTCTGGATCAGCATCGCCTTGACCGGTCCCCTGCCCTGCAGGGCTCCGGCATCGCCGGTGAGAATGCGGCCGATCTTGGACTGGTCGAGCGCGCGGACTCCAGGATCGATCGCGTCGTGGCCCTCGATGATGGATTCGTTGAAGTGCCACAGCGCGTAATTGTTGAAGAAGGCGCCGCCCCCTTCATACTGCCAGGCGCCAGTCACCGCGGGAATGCAATTTGCCGCGTGCATCTGCGTTGCGCCGTTGCGGCTGCGCGTAAAGCCGTAGCCGAACCGAAAGAAGGTTCGCTTGGTCTCGCCGACCGCTTTCGCAAAGGCCTCGATCTCCGCCACCGGCACGCCGCAAATCGCAGCTGCCCATTCCGGTGTGCGCGTCTTCAGATGTGCCTCGAGCTCGGCAGGACAGTCCGTGTATTTGTCCATATAGGCGCGGTCGGCATAGCCGTCTCGGAACAGGACATGCATGACGCCGCAGGCGAAGGCGCCGTCGGTGCCGGGGCGCAGGATGATCTTGATGTCAGCCTGCTTCATCGTCTCGTTGTCGTAGATGTCGACCGCCGCGATCTTCGCGCCGCGCTCCTTGCGGGCGCGGGAGGCGTGCGTCATCACGTTGACCTGGGTGTTGACGGGATTGGTGCCCCAGATCACGACGAGATCGGACAGCGCCATCTCGCGCGGGTCGACGCCCGCGATCTTGCCGGTGCCAATGGCATAGCCGATGCGGGCGACATTCGCGCAGATGGTCTGATAGAAGCGCGAATATTTCTTCACATGCGTGAGGCGGTTGAGGCCGTCGCGCATCACGAGGCCCATCGTGCCGGCATAGTAATAGGGCCAGATCGATTCGGCGCCGAACTCGCGCTCGGCCGCATTGAAGCAGTGCGCGATCTCGTCGAGCGCCTCGTCCCAGGAGATCCGCGCGAACTGCCCCGAGCCCTTCGGTCCGGTGCGACGCATCGGATACGTCAGCCGCTCGGCGTGATGAATGCGCTCGGCATAACGCGCGACCTTGGCGCAGACGACGCCGGCCGTATAGGTCTGCAGCTTCGAACCACGGACGCGACCGATGCTCCGGCCCTCGATCACCTCGACATCGAGGGCGCAGGCCGAGGGGCAGTCATGCGGGCAGGTCGAATGGCGGATTTCGATCCGGGTGTCGATCTTGGCGTGCTGGTTCATGTCACAGTCCGTAACACCAAAATACCTGTCAGCCGAGGGCATTTATCCGGCAGCGCCCATGCGATTTGCTCAAACCGTGCGCGCCGTGGGTTCCTGCTGCGACCGCGAAGGCAGACCGGCCACACCGAAAGCCACCCGGTATTCCCGGCCCAATCGCCTTTGTGAGGCGTCGACAGTCCGCATCCGCTGCCGCTACAGTGCCGGCCAACAAGAACGACATCAGGGAGGTGGGCATCATGGCCCGAAGATCCGTGCTGGCATTGGCGGCCGGCCTGCTTGCCACGTTCTCCGCAGCCCCCTCATTCGCACAGGACTATCCCAACCATGCAGTCCGGATCGTCGTGCCCTTCGGCGCCGGCGGACCGGCCGACGTCGCGGCCCGGCTGATCGGCAATGTGCTCCAGGAGAGCTTCGGCCAGCCCTTCGTGGTCGAGAACCGCACCGGCGCCGGCGGCGTCATCGGCACGATTGAGGCCGCGAAGTCGCCGGCCGACGGCTACACGCTGCTGATGATGTCCAACACCCAGACCGCGAACGAATCGCTGCTGACACCGGACAAGCGCAAATACGAGCTGATGCGCGACCTCGTGCCGATCGCGCCGGTGAACTATTCCGATCTCGTCATCGTGGTGAACCCGGGTGTTGCGGCAAAGACCCTGCAGGAGTTCATCGCACTCGCCAAAGCGCAACCGAGTAAGCTGAACTATGCCTCCTCGGGCCAAGGCACACCCTACCACATGGCCGGCGAGCTGTTCAAAGCCACGGCCGGCATCGACATCGTCCATGTCCCCTATCGCAATAGCGGCGAGGCGCGCAGCGGCGTGATCGGCGGACAGGTGCAGATGATGATCGACGCGGTGCCGGCGATGGCGCCGAACATCGCCGAGAACCAGGTTCGCGCGCTCGCCACCACCGGCAAGCAGCGCTCGGCCGTGCTGCCGAACGTGCCGACCGCGACCGAGGCCGGCGTTGCCGGCTACGAGGCGACGATCTGGCTCGGCCTGATGGCGCCCGCGGGCACGCCGAAGCCTGTCATCGACAAGCTCAACACCGCCGTCAGCGCAATGGTGAAGCGGCCCGATATCGTCAAGCTCTGGACGGACCAAGGCGCCGTGCCCATGTCGATGACTCCCGCGGAATTCGACAAATTCCTGCGCGGCGACATCGAGAAATGGGCCGACGTCGTCAAGAAGTTCGACAAATCCTGAGGCCGCAGCGCGCAATGACCACCGTCCAGTTCCAGCTCAACGGCGCGGCGACGACCGTGGATGCTGATCCCGATCAGATGCTGCTCGATGTGCTCCGCGGCCGGCTCGGCGTCACGGGTGCGCATTTCGGCTGCGGCGCGGGTGAGTGCGGCGCCTGTTACGTCATGGTCGGCGATCATGCGATGGCCTCCTGCGACTTGCCGATGTGGTCGGTCGCGGGCAAGGACGTCGTCACGGTTGAAGGCCTCGGAACCATCGAGCGACCACACCCGCTGCAACGCGCCTTCATCTCCGAACAGGCCATGCAGTGCGGCTATTGCGTCTCCGGTATCCTCATCAGCGCCGCGGCACTGCTAAAGCGCAATCCATCACCTACGGAGGCGGAAGTCAGGACCGCACTGGACCGCAATTTGTGCCGCTGCGGGTCGCATAACCGCATGGTTCGCGCCGTGCTGCGTGCGGCTGTGGAGATGGCGGCGTCATGAGCACATCGTCCCCTGCCCTGAAACTGCCGGTCAGCCTTGCGGCCAATCCCAAACTGTCGTCCTGGGTGCGATTCACCGAAGACGGCCGCGTCTCGATCTCGCCCGGCAAGGTCGAGATCGGCCAGGGCATCGTCACGGCGCTGGCGCAGATCGCGGCGGACGAGCTCGACGTCGAGACCGCCAGAATAGACATGATCCGCGCCTCGACGGCGGCCAGTCCGAACGAAGGGGTCACCTCGGGCAGCCTGTCGGTCCAGCAGTCCGGCCGCGCCCTTCGGCATGTCTGCGCCGAGGTGCGCCAACGCTTCCTACGCGCCGCATCGGACCGCTTCGGCGTCAACGCCTCGCTGCTCGATGTCGATGACGGAACGATCTCGGGTCCTGGCAATATCAGGACCAGCTATTGGGAACTGGCCGGCGAGGTCTCGCTCGACCGCGATGCCACGGCGGACGTGACTGCAAAGAGCATCGCCAGTCGCACCGTCGCCGGACATTCGGTCCAGCGCATCGACATTCCCGATAAGGTGTTCGCGCGGCCGCGCTTCATTCACGACCTTGCACTGCCGGGACTCCGACATGGACGCGTACTGCGGGCGGACATCTCCGGCGCGAAACTGATCGGGCTCGACGAGAAGGCTGCGCGCGCGGTCCCCGGTCTCGTCGCGATCGTCCGCGATGGCGGCTTTTCCGGCGTGGTCGCCGACAGCGAAGCTGCGGCGGAAGCCGCGCTGAAGGCTCTCCGCAAAGGCGCGACGTGGTCGGCCGGCGAGCCGTTGCCCGATGAAGATGATCTGGCGGGCTTCCTGCGGAGCCAACCGGTCGAGACGACCATCATCGACACCAGGGTGGCAGCAGCGACCGGGAACGCCACGCGCACCCTGCGCCGGCAATATACCCGGCCCTACATCGCGCACGCCTCGATCGCGCCCTCCTGTGCCATGGCGCGATGGGACGGCGAGCGTGTCCACGTCTGGACGCACAGCCAGGGGGTCTATCTGCTGCGTGCCGACCTCGCGATCGTGCTCAAGCTGCCGGTCGAAAGCATCGTGGTGGAGCACATGGAGGGTGCCGGCTGCTACGGGCACAACGCGGCGGACGACGTCGCGCTCGATGCCGTGCTGCTGGCCAAGGCGGCAGGCGGCCGACCGGTGCGGGTGCAATGGTCGCGCCACGACGAGATGTCCCATGCGCCTTTCGGCGCGGCCATGGCCATCGAGATCGAGGCTGACCTCGACAACGACAATGAGATCGTCGGCTGGCGCCACAGGATCTGGAGCAACGGCCACGCCGCAAGGCCCGGACGCGCGGCACGGCCGGCGCTGCTGGCCGCAACCGAGATCGCCAATCCCTATCCCCGCATGATCTCGACCAACCCGCCGGCCGCCAATGGCGGCGGCGGCGACCGCAACTCCGTTCCGCTCTATGATCTCCCGGCCTGGACGATCACAAGCCATCGGCTGCTGACCATGCCGGTGCGCACCTCGGCGCTGCGGACGCTGGGCGGCCAAGCCAACGTGTTCGCGATCGAGTCCCTGCTCGACGAGATCGCCGCCTTGCGCGGCGAAGATCCGATCGCATTTCGCCTGCGGCATCTGCGCGACGAACGGGCGCGCGACGTCATCAGCGCCGCGGCGCGACGTGTTGGATGGAAGCCGCAGAAGCGCCCCGGTATCGGTCACGGCATCGGCTTTGCGCGCTACAAGAACATGGGCGCCTATTGCGCCGCGATTGCCGAGATCGAGGGCGCCGACGATATCCGGGTGAGACGGCTGACGCTGGCGGTCGATGTCGGCGAGGCGATCAACCCGGACGGCGTCATCAATCAGATCGAGGGCGGCGCGATCCAGGCCACCAGCTGGGTGTTGAAGGAGCGCGTCCGTTTTGACCGGACACGCGTCACCTCGACCTCGTGGACGGACTATCCGATCCTGTCCTTCAGCGAGGTACCGGCGGTGGATGTCGAGATCATCCAGCGGCCGGAGATCGAGCCGGTCGGCGCCGGCGAAGCTGCGCACGGCCCGGTGACGGCGGCGATCGCCAATGCCGTCTATGATTGCCTCGGCGTCCGCGTGCGCGACCTGCCGATCACGCGCGACAACATCATTGCAGCCATGGAGCTGGCAACGTGACGGCAATAACCATTTTGAGCGGCGGTGCGGCGCAAGGCCTGGTGCGCGGCCTCGCCGAAACCTTCAAGGCGCGGACCGGCTTCGACATCGATGGCGAATTCGGCGCAGTTGGCATCATGGCCGACAAGCTGCGGGCAGGCATGGCGGCCGATCTCGTAATCCTGACCCAGGCGCTGCTTGCCAAGCTCGCCGAGGAGAAGCTCGCCGTTCCCTCCTCGATCGCCGACGTCGGCCAGGTCGAGACCGCGCTGGCGGTCCGCAACCGCGATCCCAAGTTGATGGTGAAGACCGAGGCCGATTTGCGCGACGCGCTGAGAGGCGCCGACGCGATCTATGTCCCCGACACCAAAGCCTCGACCGCGGGCCAGCACGTCGCAAAGGTGCTGGATCAGCTCGGCATCAGCTATGAGATCGCCTCGCGTCTCAAGATCTTTCCAAACGGCGCGACCGCGATGCGCGAGCTCGCGAATTCCACCGCGACGCGGCCAATTGGATGTACCCAGGCAACCGAGATCATTGCGACAGACGGCATCGTACTATCGGGATCTCTGCCGCCGGGATGCGAGCTTGTGACGATGTACGCGGCCGGTGTGACCGCGCGGGCCGCCCATCCGAAGGAGGCCGCCGCGCTGATCGCGCTGCTGACCGGCACAGATCACAGAGAGTTGCGCCAGCGCGTGGGCTTTGCCGGCTAACGGCCGGCCTATTTGTGCAGCTGGGTGAGACCGGTCGGCGGACCGTCGACAGCGGTCCAACCGCCGTCGACGAACAGCGTGCTGCCGCTGACATAGCTCGCGGCGTCCGAAGCGAGATAGGCAACGGCGGTCGCGACCTCGTCGGCACTGCTCCAGCGGTTGAACACGGTGTGGCCGGCATAGAGATTATAGATGTCGGGCCGTTGCTTGAACGGACCTGTCAGTGCGGTCTCGGCGATGCTCGGCGCGATCGCGTTGACGCGCACGCCGGCATGGCCGACCTCGGAGGCGAAGCCCTTTACGAGGAGGCCAATCGCCGCCTTGGTCGAGCCGTAGACGCCGAGGCCCGGCTCGATGGTCACCGCCCGCACCGAGGAGCAGGCAATGATGCTGCCACCCTTCTGCGCGACCATGATGCGGCCGAAGGCCTGGAAGAAGAAGACCGTGCCCTTGACGTTGAGATTGAGAACGCGGTCGAGGTCCTCCTCGGTATAGTCGAGGATGGTCTTGCGGATGTTGAGGCCCGGCGTCGTCACCGCGATGTCGAGCCGCGGAAATTTCTGCATGAGGGTCTTGGCCAGCGCATTGACGTCCGCAGCGCTCGCGGCGTCGCAGCTAGCGGCTTCTGCCCAGCCGCCCTTGTTGCGAATGCCGGCAGCAGTCGCTTCCGCCGCATCAAGCGCGCGATCGGCGCAGACGATCCGGGCTCCGAGCCCGGCCAGCGCTTCGGCCGACGATTTGCCGATGCCCGAGGCGGCGCCGAGCACCACGGCCGTCTTGCCGGTGAGATCGAAGAGCTTGCGATAGTCCGTCACGAACGAAATCTCCTGTCTTGCCGCTATCCCTTGTAGCCCATCAGCAGGCGCGGCAGCCACAGTGAGAACGCGGGGACGTAGGTCACGAACATCAGAGCTGCGATCAGCGCAGCGTAGAACGGCAGGATGGTGCGCATCACCGCGCCCACCGAGATGCCGCCGATAGCGCAGCCCACGAACTGCGTGGTTCCGACCGGCGGGGTGTTCAGCCCGAGGGCGCAGTTGATCAGCATCAGCATGCCGAACTGCACCGGGTCCATGCCCGCCTTCATCGCGATCGGCAGGAAGATCGGGGTGCAGATCAGGATAGTCGCAGCCATGTCCATGAACGTACCGAGCACGAACAGGATGACGTTGATGAGCAGGAAGATCATCCAGGGTTGCGTCGACACCTTGCTCATCATTTCGCCGGCGAGGTCGGCAACCTCGTAAAGTCCCATCAGATATTGGAACATGGTGGAGACGCCGATCAGCAGCAGGACAACGCCCGTCGTCTTCACCGCCTTGGCGGCGGCGCGCAGGAAGTTGTTCCAGGTCATGGTGCGGTAGATGATGAACGTCAGCAGGATCGTGTAGGTGACCGCGACGGCGGCGGATTCGGTTGCCGTGAAGACGCCCGACAGGATGCCCGCCAGGATGATGCCGACGATAAGCAGCCCGGGCAGCGCGGCCGCGAACGAACGAAAAACCTCGGTCCAGCCAGGAAACTTGCCGGCCGGGTAGCCGCGCTTCACCGCGACGGCGTAAGCGGCGACCAGCATGCACACCATCAGCACGATCGCCGGCAGAAGGCCGGCAGCGATCAGCGCGCCGATCGAGACCTTGCCGCCGGCGGCGAGCGCGTAGATGATCATGTTGTGACTGGTCGGCATCAAGGCTCCCACAAGCGACGCGTGAGTGGTGACGTTGACGGCGTAGTCGGTGTCGAAGCCTTCCTTTTTCATCATCGGGATCATCACCGCGCCCATCGCCGATACGTCGGCCACGGGCGAGCCGGAGACGCCGCCGAACAGGGTACAGGCGACCACGTTCGACATGCCGAGCCCGCCGCGGATGTGCCCGACGAGATTCTTGGCGAGCTGCACGATCTTGTCCGCGACGCCGCCATGCAGCATCAGCTCGCCGCTGAAGACGAAGAAGGGAATGGCGAGGAAGGAGAAGATATTCATCCCCGACATCATCTGCTGGAAGATGACGGCGACCGGCAGCCCCTCATAGAGAATGGTGCAGATTGCCGAGAGGCCGATGGCGAAGGCAACGGGGACGCCGAGGATGAGGAAGCCGAAGAAGGTGGCGCCGAGGATGATCAGTTCCATGAGGGGAGGACCTCTTCGCCACGCAGGAGAGCAATGATGTGCTCGATTGAAAAGGAGACGATCAGAAGGCCGGAGGCGATCAGCGGCACGTAGCGGACGACCTCGGGCAGTCCGAGATTGGGGATCTTCACGGTTCCGACCGACGCTCCAAGGATCCAGCCATTATAGGCCATCGCGATGCCGAACACGGCGACCAGGACGTGGATCGCGAGCTCGATCTTCTCGCGCGCGTGGTCGGGTAGCATCACCAGCAGACTGTCCATGCCGATATGTCCGGCATCGCGCACGCCGACGGCGGCGCCGATCAGCGTGACATACAGGATCAGAACCAGTGCGAGGTTCTCCGTCCAGGTCGGACTGGAATTGAGCACGTAACGTCCGAACACCTGATAGAACACGATGACGACGATGACGAGCAGGCCGGCCACGGACAGATACATGCCGGCCCGAGCAACGGGGGCGTTGATCCGCGTCAGCAAGCCTGTCGACGGATGTGCTGCCGTGTCGTCCTGTTCGTGACTTGCGACGTGGGGGTCTGTCATTCCCGCAGCTCCCTGCGCGGGTCCGGTGTCGCCTCCGCGGCTACACCGGACCCGATGCGGCAATAGGCTTACTTGGAGTCCTGGATGCGCTTGACGAGGCTCTGCAGCTTCTCGTCACCGGCGAACTTCTGATACACCGGCTTCATCGCATCGACGAACTCCGCCTTGTTGGCGATAGGGACGACTTGCACGCCGGCGGCTTCGACGGTCTTGCGGGAGGCCTGCTCACGCTCGTCCCAGAGCTTGCGCATGACGGGCACCGATTCCTTCGCCGCCTTGCGGATCATCGCCTGATCGTCCTTGCTCAGCGTGTCCCAGACCTTCTTGGACATCACGAGGACTTCGGGCGCCAGGGAGTGCTCGGTGATGTTGTAGAACTTGGCGGCCTCGAAATGGCGCGACGACTCGTAGGAGGGCCAGTTGTTCTCGGCAGCATCCACCAGGCCGGTCTTGAGCGCAGTATAGACCTCGCCATACGGCATCGGCGTCGGGTTGGCGCCGAGGCTCTGGATCATGCCGACCCACAGGTCAGACTGCTGGACACGGATCTTCAGACCCTTGAGATCCGCGAGCGACTTGACCGGTGCCTTCACAGTGTAGATCGAGCGCGCACCGCTGTCGTAATAGGCAAGGCCGACCAAGCCCGCGGGCTCCATGGCCGCCAGGATCTCGTCGCCGATCGGACCGTCGAGCACGGTGCGCATGTGCTGCGTGTCACGAAACACGAAGGGCAGGCATAGCGCGATGGTCTCCGGCACGAAATTGTTGAGCGGCGATGCGTTGATCCGCATCATGTCGAGCGCACCGATCTTGAGCTGCTCGATAGTGTCCTTCTCCGAGCCCAGAGCTCCGTTGGGAAACACCTTGACACCGAGCTTGCCGCCGCTCGCCGTCGCGAGCTGCTTGCCCATGAACTTGACGGCCTCGACGGTCGGATAGTCGGCAGGGTGGACGTCGGCGGAGCGGAAGTCGCGGGCGGTCGCCAGGGGCGCCGAGAGTGCCAACGCGACGGCTGTGACGATACCGGTGAGTGTCTTCATCTGGGCGTTCCTCCGGGGTTGATTGTGTCGTTGTCGGGCAGGCTGCAGCCGCCTTGGGTCGCTCCACTCCAACTGTGCAGTCAAGCGCCAATATCGTCCCTAGGGCGGGCGGCATTCCCTGTCCAAGCCAAATCCGGCATCGATCGATGCAACAGTTGTATCGATCAATCTGCCCCAATTCGCATCCTTGTGGAAGGCGCCGGACAGCTTGCGTCGCCGGCACGTTACTTGACGCGGCCGATGGAGGACCCGCAAGATGTCGGAGACAGCGGACCATCTCGAAGGAATGCCTATGCCGCGGAAGCTGATCGATATCTCGGTGCCGCTCAAGAACGACGTGACGGCCGATCCGCCGGGCAACCATCCGACCATCCAATATATCGATCACCAGCAGGGCCTGCCCCGCATGCTGCAATTCTTCGATGGGCTCAAGGCGCAGGATCTGCCGGATGGACAGGGCTGGGCCGTCGAACAGGTCTCGCTGTCGACCCATAACGGCACGCATCTCGATGCGCCCTGGCATTTCCATCCGACCATGAACCGCGGCGAACGGTCATGGACGATCGACGAGGTCCCGCTGGAATGGTGCTTTCAGCCTGGCGTGAAGCTCGACTTCCGGCATCTGCCGGACGGTTACGTGGCGAGCGCCGAGGACGTCGAGAAGGAGCTGAAGCGCATCGGGCACACGCTTTCGCCGCTGGAGATCGTCGTCGTCAACACCGGCGCCGGCGCGAAGTTCGGCAAGGCCGACTACGTCAATTCCGGGTGCGGCATGGGCTATGAAGCCACCATGTATCTGCTCGAACGCGGCGTGCGGCTGACCGGCACCGATGGTTGGAGCTGGGATGCGCCGTTCGTCTACACCGCCAGGAGATACGCAGAAACGAAGAATGCCGGCCTGATCTGGGAGGGTCACAAGGCGGGAAGGCACATCGGCTACTGCCATCTCGAGAAGTTGCACAATCTCGACCAGCTACCCTCGACCGGGTTCACGGTCTCGTGCTTCCCGGTGAAGATCGAACGTGCCTCGGCGGGCTGGACCCGCGCGGTTGCCATCGTCGATAGCTAGAGCGTCGTAAGATCAGGCTGACCGCTGCAATGGAGGTCACGCACCGTCGAGACCGCTCTCGGCGAGTTCGCGCAGCGCATCGGTATCGAGCACGACGATGGCGCCGTGCTCGAGACGAACCCAGTTGCGGCCGGCCCAGGCGCGCAACTGCTTGTTGATGCTCTCGCGCGTCATCCCCACCATCTCGCTGATCTCCTGCTGCGTGATGGCGAGCGTGCCGCTGCCGGAGTCGAGCTTGCGCTCCTCGGTGAGACCGAGCAGCGCGCTCGCGAGCCGGCCCGGCAGATTCTGCAGGATCACCTGCTCGACCTGCTGGCTGGTCCAGCGCAGACGCGCACAGAGCAGCTCAATGAATTTCATCGCCAGTGCTGGCTGGCTCCTCACGAACGGCAGGAAGTCCCTGCGATCGATGATGTAGAGCTCGCAATTGGTGTTGGCGGTCGCATCGGCCGATCTCGGCGCGCCGTCGAGCACCGCAATCTCGCCGAAGATCTCGCCGGGGCCGATCAGGTTGAGGATGGCGTTCCGCCCATCCGGCGAGGAGGAGGAGATCTTGACCGTCCCTGTGATCACCGCGAACAGATTGTTGCCGGGATCGCCCTTGGCGGCGATCATCGCGCCGCGCTTGACGGTGGTGTGCTTGGCATAGCGGCAGAGCTGATCGAGCGCCTCCGGCTCCAGATCCGCGAAGATCGGGTGCTTGCGCAGGACCGATAGTTTGTTGCCCGCCGACTGTCGGGGGTCGCCGGTCTTGTCCTGAGGCACGCCGCGGGGCTCCTAAGACTGCGAGGCACTGAAGTTCCTGCGTAGTCAACGTTACCAGGGTTTTCAACCGGAAAGCACGCCCGCAATTTAAGGCAAATGCCGCGAAAAAGCGCGGTCGAGCCGGGATTCCGCATCCAAAGGATGCGCCGACTCGCTTCGAACGATGCAGAGTTGCAGGCGTCGCAAGCTATGTTGCGTTGAGGCGCTAACGAGCGGCGGCCCACCGGACGAGCGTCCGCCGTCGGCCTGTCTGAGCGTACCGAGGCCTCGAAGACTTCAGCGTTTGGAATCCGGATCGAGCCGGCCTGCACTGGTTTGCCGGTCCGCCCAGACTAGAGCAGCGGCGAATGCGACGAAGATCGCGACGACGACAATGGTCACCAGCAACGCGTCAGCAGGCATCATGCTCCTCCCAATAGTTTGAGGCATTATTTGCTGCAGCCAGACGGCGTCATTGATCGAGATCAAAAGCGGCGGGGCACTGCGGACGGAATCTCAGGCTGCGGCCAGCGCCTCGGCGCGGGCAGGATCGAGCAGGCTGATGCCGCCATGAATGATCTCGATCACACCGTGACGCTCCAGCTTGGTGAAGGTGCGACTGACGGTTTCGATGGTCAGACCGAGATAATCCGCGATGTCCTGACGGCTCATCGGAAGCGGGACCGTGTCGGACAACCCTTTGAGCGCGACCAGCCGTTCACGCCAGCCGAGCAGGAACGTCGCGACCTTCTCGTCGGCCGAGCGTCGGCCGAGCAGGACCATATGATCGCGTGCCTGGCCCAACTCGCGAATGGCCAACTCGTTGATCCGCTTGAGCAGCTGCGGCCGGTCTTCGATGAAACGGCTAAAAGCCGCCTTGGCGAACTGGCACACGGTCACCACGCCGATTGCATCGGCCGAAAAATTGTGCCGGCCGGAAAGGTTCATCCCCAGGAAATCGCCAGGCAAGGCAAAGCCGACGATCTGCCGCCGGCCGTCGGGCAGCAGCTTGTACAGCCGCATGACGCCTTCAAGCACGTTGTAGAAGGAGGTCGTGATGTCCTCCTCGGAGAACACGGTCTCGCCAACGTCGAAACGAACGCGGCGTCCGAGATGCTCGAACTCCCTGAGCTCGGCTGCATCCAGCGACGCGCAAACCGCCGCCCCGCGTACGGCGCAATCGCTGCAGAAGTGCCCGTTCGGCTCAATCGTGACCACGGAAGGCTTCATCCACCGCTCCTAGCGTCGGTCCAGCTCCGCCCCCCGGCCGAGTCCGCCACGCGGCTGCATTTTACTGCATTGCGCCAAAGCCAATTGACTCAGATCAAATTTGAGTGGCATCCCCATCATATTCTGCCTCCGGAGTTCGACGGGATTACTTTCCATGCTGCAAGCCGCCCTGCGTCACGGCCTGATTGGGCTGCTTCTGATTACGCCCGCACTGGCCGCCCCTAGCGCCGAACAACGCGGCAAGGCCTTTGCTAGGGCCAATTGCGCGCGCTGTCACGCGATCGACCGCGCCTCCCGTAGCCCACTCGAGGGCGCTCCCCCGCTCCGCACTCTGCATCTGCGTTATCCGATCGAGACCCTCGGCGAAGCGCTGGCCGAAGGAATCTATACCGGTCACCCAGATATGCCGGCCTTCGAGCTCAGTCCGGACCAGATCCACGACCTGCTGTCCTACCTGAAGACGCTGGAATAGACGGCGTCATACCGCCTCCACGGTCCACCCGATCAGCTCCTTGACGATGCGCGCGAAGGCCGCGTCGAAGGCCGCGACCGAAGCGGCCGGCTCGATCTTGTCGAGCTTTTCGCTGGTCTCGAGCAGGCGCGAGGCCACCACCTTGCCGGTCTTGTCGACGATCCGTGCCGACAGTCCGATCTCGACCTTTGCCTCCCCTTCCGTCGCGATCCGAAAGCGCCTGATGTCGATCAGGAGCTGATAATCCGCCTGACCGAGGTCGCTCGTGCGCAGCGGGGCGTGGGCGATGTCGTAATTCTCGAAGCTGTCGATCAGGCGCGCCTGCACCAGTTTCGGAATGCTATCGGCCCAGAGGAAGTCGGCAAAGCCCGTCCTGTCCCCGCTGGGTGCGAACAGCATGCGCTGGGTCTGCAGCATTGCGACCGCGCTGGGCTCGGGAATGGCCAGTGGCGCCGACAGCGTCTTGCCGGCAGGGCCGAGATACTGCGGCGTGTGCAGGTCGTAGGTGACCTTTTGCGCAGGAGCGCCGCCGCCGGTCATCTTCTCCAGGCCCGCCAGAATGCCGTCGATCTTGCCGGTGTTGCGAGCGAGCCCGTCGGAGAAGGTCTTAAAATTGGCGATGGTGTCCTTCAACGGGCCAGAATTGTCCTGCAGCACCGTGTCGACCCGCCGCAACGCATCGCGCGCCGCCTGCGTCATACTCTGACCGGCGCCGGCGTCCGCGATCAAGGTCAGCGGCTCGCCGGATCTGGCGACGACCATACCGCCTTCCAGCGTCACCACCGGCACGCCGGTCAGGCCCTGGAATTCGAGACCGACCTTGGTATCGGAACGGACTGGCGTGGCGGTCGCAACGGAGATCGTCGCATTGACGAAGCGTGGGTTGTCCGGCGCGAGCCCGAGCTGGGTCACCTCGCCGACACGAATGCCGTTGAACAGCACGCCGGCACCGACCAGCAAGCCTGGGACCGGGCCCTGGAATTGCACGTGGTAGTTCGTGCGCGGCCCGATCCCGCCGGTATTGTTCAGCCAATAGACGAAGCCGAACACCGCGAGAATCGCGGCCAGCACGAAACTGCCGATCAGCACGTAGGGAGCGCGGGTTTCCATATCTCATCTCATCTCGTGTTGCAGCATCTGCGAGCGCTTGCCGTGGAAATAGGCGCGCACCCAGGGATGCTCGGATTGCAGCAATTCGCGCATCGGGCCGATCGCCACGATCTGGCCGTCGGCGAGCGCGGCGACGCGGTCGCAGACCGTGGTCAGGCTCGCAAGATCGTGGGTCACCATGAACACGGTCAGCCCCAGCGTCTTTTGCAGCGTCTTGATCAGCGCATCGAAATCGCCGGCGGCGATCGGATCGAGGCCCGAGGTCGGCTCGTCCAAGAACAAGATCGGTGGATCGAGTGCGAGCGCGCGCGCCAGCGCCACGCGCTTGGTCATGCCGCCGGACAGCTCCGCCGGATATTTGTCGGCATCCTCGGCACGCAAGCCCACCATTTCGAGCTTGGCGATCGCGATTTCGTCCATCAGCTCCTGCGACAGCACGAGATTTTCGCGCAAGGGAAACTGCACGTTCTGGCGGACCGTCAGCGAGGAGAACAATGCACCCTGCTGGAACAGGATGCCCCATGTCGTGGCCGCGCCTCGACCGTGACCGCCGGTCGGTTGCCCCATGACTTCGATGGTCCCGCTCCGACGCGGGATGAGGCCGATGATGGTCCGCATCAGCACCGACTTGCCGCCGCCGGACGCCCCTACCAGCCCGAGGATCTCGCCTCGGCGGACGTCGAGCGACAGATGGTCGAGCACGATCTGGCGACCGAAGCCGACTACGAGGTCGCGGACGCGGATCGCGAACTGGTCCTGCGATACGTCCATCGTCACATTCCGATCGAGGCAAAGAAGACCGCGAACAGGCCGTCAAGCACGATCACCAGGAAGATCGACTTCACCACCGACGTCGTGGTCTGTCGCCCGAGCGACTCCGCGCTGCCTTTGACGCGTAATCCCTCGCTGCAGGCCACGATCCCGATCACCAGCGCCATGAACGGCGCCTTCAGGATACCCACCTCGAAATGCGTGACGGAGATGGCCTCGTGCAGCCGCGCGATGTAGATCGCCGGCCCCATGTCGCCATAGAACTGCGCGACGAGACCGCCGCCATAAAGCGCGGCAATCGATCCGATAAAGGTGAGGATCGGCAGCGCAATGACCAGGGCCGCGACGCGCGGCAGGATCAAGACGTCGACGGGATCGAGCCCCATGGTCGAGAGCGCGTCGATCTCCTCGCGCATCTTCATCGAGCCGAGCTCGGCGGTGTAGGCGCTTCCCGATCGGCCGGCGACCATGATGGCGACGATCAGCACGCCGAGCTCACGCAGCACCAGGATGCCAACCATGTCGACAGTATAGGATTCCGCGCCGAATCTGCGGAAATGGAAGAAGCCCTGCTGCGCGATGATGGCGCCGATCAAGAAGGTGATCAGCGCGACGATAGGGATCGCCTGCCATCCAATGCGGTAAAGCTGATACACCAGCGAGGTCAACCGCAGCGAAGGTGGCCGGCGCAGAACGCCGACTATGGCCATGAATAATGCGCCGAGCATCTGGAGGAAGATCGTGATATCCTCCCGCGCACCGAGCGTGGACTTGCCGAGATCGCCGAGCCTTGCCAGAATTGGATTGGGCGCAACCGTCGGCGCGGGTGTGTGGCGGTTGACTTGGCGTACCTCATCCAGCAGCCCGCTGAAGTGATCGGCGACGCCGACGAATTCAGCCGATCTGCCCGATGACGCGGCCCTGCGCGACAGTTTCTCCAGGACCCAGGCGCCGAGCGTGTCGAGCGCACTGACGCCCGACATGTCCAGCGTGACAACACGCGACCGATCGACGTCGGCTCCGACCGACCGGGACAAATTCTCCAGCGCTACCACATTCGCGGCGGTCCAGGGCCCTTCAGGGCGCAAGTTCAGCACGTCGCCGGACGGCGTCGCGAGCAACAGCGGTTCGTAGTTCACGCTTCCACCTCATCGGGGCAATTGGCCCCCATTCATTGGGCATTTCTAGGCCAGCAGATGGCGGCCGGCTTGACCTGTCTCAAAACCCTGGAGCATGCCGCGGGTTGACGCAAATCAAGCGCGATCGCGCACGCGGGTCCTAGGCTTGCTTCCGTTCAATGGGGATATCAAGTCCATGTTCGACAGTGACAGGATGAGCGAAGAACTGCACGCACTGAAGGTCGACGTCACGCGCTTGCTGAGCACCGCCGGCGAGGAGATGTTCGAGAGCTCGAAAGATCGCGCCGAGGCGCTCGCCGATCAGATCCGGGCCGCGCTGACCGAGCTCGGCGAGACCGTCGAGGAAGAGCAGGAGCAGCTTCAGGGGCTCATTGCGGACCGTCCGATCACATCGCTCGCCTCTGCCTTCGCGCTCGGCGTGGTTGTGGGCTTCATGCTGAGGAGACACTAGGTGAATTCCGAGAACGTCGTCAAACATCTGCGCGCGCTGTGGCGCACCGACAGGATCATCGCGGACATCAGGCTGCGCCATCTGCTGGTCGGCCTCGGCCTGCGCGCCTTTGCAGCCCTGATCGCAGCGTTCGGGCTTCTGATGCTGGAACTGTCGGCCTATTTCGCGCTGGTGCAGATCTGGAGTGCAATCGCCGCGGCGGCCATTCTCGGCGCCGTCAATTTTGCCATCGCGGCCGCTCTCTTTCTGATCGCCGGCCGCGCTCCGTCAGGCCGTGACATCGAGCTCGCCAACGAAATTCACGATTGCTCCATCGAAGCGCTTCAGCTCGAGGCGCGCGCGTTCCAGGCCGAGGTGTCGGGCGCGGTGCATCATCCGCTCAGCACGATCGTGCCGGTGCTGGTGCCGCTGATCGCGATCATCATCAAGAATTTGCGGACGGCGGCCAAGACATCCGCCGCGGCAAGCTCGGCCGAAGCGCGCCCATAAAGCCCGATGAGATTTTAGGTCGTTGTTTGCGCATGATCTTTCCGGAAAACCGCTTCGCTCTTTTCCGGATCATGCTTTAGCGGTCGCGCTCAGAGCTTCAACCTGACGTCGCAGATATCAGGCTCGGTCGAATCCGGCTTGACCTCGAATCCGAGGTGCCGGCACATTTCCAGCATCACGGTATTTTCCTTCAGCACGTCGCCCGATATGACTTTCAGCCCTTCCGACTTGGCGTAGTTGATGATGAGCTGCATGAGGGCCAAGCCGAGCCCCCTGCCCTTGAGATCGGACCGCAGCAGGATGGCGTATTCGCCGCGCTCATAGACCGAATCCGAATGCAGCCGGACCACGCCAACCATTTCGCCGGTGGCCTCGTCGAACGCGATAAAGGCCATCGCCCGCGCATAGTCGAGCTGGGTCAGGCGCGCGATGAACTCGTGGGTAAACTCCTTCATCGGCGCGAAGAAGCGCAGGCGAAGGTCGTGCGGGGTGACATGACGCAGGAAGTCGTGGATGGTCGGCTCGTCCTCGGGGCGCATGGGCCGCACGAAGATGCGCCAGTCATCCTTGATCTTGAGGCGGCGCTCCCATTGCGATGGATAGGCGCGAACCGCGAAGTTGGCCGGGCCGGAGCCGACAAACTTCCGTTGCGGCGGCCCGACCGCAACGCGGGCATCGACCGCGGTCACGCCGGTTTCGTCCGCCAGCAGCGGATTGATGTCGAATTCGCGGATCTCGGGAATATCGGCGGCCATCTGCGCCAGCTTGACCAGCACCATGGCTACCGCGTCTTGCTTGACTGCGGGCACATCCCGGTAGGACTTCAACAGCCGCGATACGCGCGTGCGGTCGATCAAATCGCGGGCGAGCTGCAAATCCAGCGGCGGCAGCGCAAGCGCCTTGTCGTTGATGATCTCCACCGCCGTGCCACCACGGCCGAACACCACGACGGTGCCGAAAGTGGGATCGTCGGCGAGGCCCAGGATCAGCTCGCGCGCTTTCGCCTTGACCACCATGGCCTGGACGATGACGCCGCCGATGCGGGCTTCCGGGCGCAGCTTTTTCGCACGTGCTATAATGCCCGTGGCCGCGCCTCGGACTGCTTCGGGCGTGGTCAGGTTGAGCACGACACCGCCGACATCGGACTTGTGGACAATGTCCCGTGACAGGATCTTCAGCACGACGGTGCCGCCCTGTGCGAAGATCTCCTTCGCATAGGTTACCGCCTGCTCGACATCGGTTGCCGCATAGGTCGGCACCATCGCGATGTCGTAAGCTTCGAGCAGATGCTTGATCTCGACCGGCTCGAGCCATTGGCGGCCATCCGCGATCGCGGCAGTGACGATCTCCCTTGCCCCCTGGGCGTCCGGAACGAAGGTATCGGGCATCGCGGGGGGAACCTGGCTCAGCTCCTCCACCACTTCACGGTGCCGGACCAGATGCATGAAGCCGCGCACCGCATCGTCCTCAGTTGGATAGTTCGGCATGCCGGCACCGGAAAGTGCCTGAATGATGGGCTGATCGGCCCCGACCCAAGCCGCCAGCACCGGCTTGGCCCATCGGCGGTGCTGCTCGCGATACTTGCCGACGAGCTCCGTCACGGTGGTGGCGATCTCGGCCGCAGAGGCAATCGCCGTCTGCACGTTGAGGACCAGGACCGCATCGTTGTCGCGATCGGCGAGCAACTCTTGCAGCGCCGCCGCGTAGCGCGAGGCGTCGGCATCGCCCACAATGTCGACGGGATTTGCACCGGACCAGGTCGGCGGCAGTGCGGCATCGAGCTTCCCGCGCACTTCGGCCGAGATTGTTGCCGGAATCCCGCCGAGCTCGACCAATCGATCCACTGCGAGGACGCCGATGCCGCCACCGTTGGTCAGGATGGCGAGACGCTTTCCAGTCGGGGATTCGACGCGCCCGAGCGTCTCGGCACAATCGAATAGCTCGCGCAGATCTGACACCCGCAGCACACCCGCCCGGCGGAATGCCGCGTCGTAGACGGCGTCGGCACCGGCGAGCGCGCCGGTATGGGTGGCCGCTGCCTTCGCGCCCTGCGCCATGCGGCCGGACTTCACCACGACGACAGGCTTGACGCGCGCAGCAGCGCGCGCCGCCGACATGAACTTGCGCGCGTCCTTGATGGACTCGATATAGAGCAGGATCGCCCGCGTCTGGCGATCCATAGCGAAATGGTCGAGCAGATCGGCAATGTCGACGTCGATCTGATCGCCGATCGAGACGATGCCGGAGAAGCCGACGCCACGCTGCGTAGCCCAGTCGACCATACCGGCTGCGATCGCCCCTGATTGCGAGATCAGTGCGAGGTTGCCCGCCCCCGGCATATGCGCGGCAAAGCTGGCATTGAGGCTCACGCCGGGCATCATGATGCCGAGGCAGTTCGGTCCGATCAGCCGCATGCCGTATTTACGGGCAGCCGTGCTTGCGGCCTCGTGCAGGGATCCCGGCCCCTGGCCGAGCCCGGCTGAGACAATCAGCGCGCCCGCGGAGCCGCGACGCCCGGCCTGGTCGATAATTCCTGGAATCTCGCCTGCCGGGGCAGTGATGACGACGAGCTCGGGCACGAAATCCAGCCTGTCCAGGTTCTTCACCGCTGCGAAGCCGCCAATCTCGGCATGGCGCGGGTTGACTAGGCCGAACTGCCCCTTGAATTCGGCCTTGCGAATGTTGTCCAGGACGGCGCGTCCCACGGAGGCCGGACGGGAGCTCGCCCCGATGAGCGCGACTGAGCGCGGCGACAGCAGGTTGTTCAGACGATAAGTGGACATGAAAGCAAATGCGCCGGGTCAGTGGCGGTTCCGATGGTTGACGGTCGGGCCTGAAAATGGAGAGCCTAGTGTGAGATCATAACCCAGCATGGTGGCTGGCCAATGACGGTCTTTGTCACACCGCCCCAGACGATCTCATTCAGGCGCGAATGATGGTAGGCACCCATCACGATGGCATCGATGCCATGGGATTTCGCCCAGCTTCCCAAGACCTTGCCGACCGAGCTGCCGCCGCTTTTGGTGGTTTCGAACGCGGCATAGACCCCGTGTTCCCTCAGGTGGTCGACGAGAGCTGTCCCGGATTGTACGACCGCATCCGTCTTGTCCTCCGCCACGGTCACCACCCGGACCGAGCTGGCAGCCTGAAGTAGCGGCAACGCGTCGCCGACCGCTCGCGCCGCGCGCGCGGAGTGATCCCAGGCGATCATGACGTTCTCGAATTCGGGCCGAAGCTCGCCCGCAAGATGCTCCGGACAGAGCAGCAGCGGCCGGCCGGATTCGAACAGGAGGGCTTCGACAATGCGCTCCGTTCGACTGTCGTGCGGCTTGACGGGAAGCAGCGTGAGATCGCTGAAACGGGCGTGCTCGGCCAGAATCACTGCGATCTGGTCTGCCGGCACCTTTCCCGTTCGGCGCTGGGCGCGAATGTTGGCGCGGGACGCCGCATTGGTGAATGCGTTCAGGAGCTGCTGCAGTTCGTTCGTCCCACGCGCCCTGCCGACATCAGCGGAATCGCCATCGTCAGGCAGTATCACCTTCGGCCGTTCGAAAACCTCTTCCTCGAGCGCGAGCGCCGTGATCCTGACGCCGAGGTCGGCGGCGACGCTCACACATTTCTCGATCGCAACCAGGGCCGGCCCGCGCGGCTGGCCGACAAGCGGCAGAAAGACGTCCTTAATGGGCATCGGAATTCTCCTTGGCCGCCACAATAGGCTGGCTTTCGTCGAGACAGTTGATCCTCGTCAAGCCAAGGGAACCGGTTCGCTCAAGCGGGAACCGGCGTTGACCGACGTCAAGGACTGGTCGCTCTGCTACTCTATGAATAATTCAGTCGGAGCGGTTCGCCCCGGAGAGACTTTATGCGCGCGATGGTGTTGTCGGCCCCGCGAAGGCGGCTCCAGATGGAGGAGCGGCCTGACCCGATACCCGGCGCGGGTCAGCTGCGGGTGAAAATCGGCGCCTGCGGGGTATGCCGGACCGATCTTCACCTCGTCGATGCCGAGCTGCCCGACATTCATTATCCGATCGTGCCTGGCCATGAGATCGTCGGCCGGGTCGACCTCGTGGGCCCGAATGTGGCAACGCATGCGCCCGGTGATCGCGTCGGCATTCCCTGGCTCGGCTTCACCTGCGGAAATTGTCGCTTCTGCCGGGATGGCATGGAAAACCTGTGTGACGCACCGCTGTTCACCGGCTACACGCGCGACGGCGGCTACGCGACCCACACCATCGCCGACGCTCGCTACGCTTTCCCCCTCGGCGAGGCCGGCAGCGACGTTGAGATCGCCCCTCTGCTATGCGCCGGACTTATCGGCTGGCGCTCACTGGTGCTGGCCGGCCCCGCCGACCGGCTCGGCCTTTATGGTTTCGGCGCGGCCGGCCACATCATTGCGCAAATCGCGGTCTGGCAGGGACGCTCCGTCTACGCATTCACACGGCGTGGCGACGCCGCAGCACAGGATCTTGCGCGTCGTCTCGGCGCCGCGTGGGCGGGGGCATCGGACGAGGTGCCTGACGAGCCGCTCGATGCCGCCATCATCTACGCACCAGCCGGCGAGCTCGTCCCGGCCGCGTTGCGCGCCGTACGCAAAGGCGGGCGCGTCGTATGCGCCGGGATCCACATGACCGACATTCCAAGTTTTCCGTATGATCTGCTCTGGCAGGAACGCCAGCTTGTCTCGGTGGCCAATCTGACCCGGCAGGATGGCCTCGACTTTCTCAAGATCGCTCCACAAGCCGGCGTGCGCACCGAAACGACCGCCTTTCCGCTCGACCAGGCCAATGAAGTTCTGACCATGCTGAGAGCGGGCCAAATTCTCGGCGCGGCCGTGCTGACGCCCTGATGGTGCTTTCGGATGCCCGTTTCCACGAAAGATGAAATGGCCGCCCAAGAGCGGATCTTCCGGACGCTGACCGGCCATCCCGGCGTGACACGGATCGACACGCATGGAGCGTCGGTGTTCCTCGACGGGAAGCGCGCATTGAAGATCAAACGCGCCGTGCGGTTTCCCTTCCTCGATTATTCGACGTTGGAGAAGCGAAAGGCGGCGTGCGAGGAGGAAATCAGGATCAACCGACCTCTGGCGCCGCAGATCTATCATCGCGTCGTGGCGATTACGGAAGAGCCAGATGGATCAGTGCAAGTCGGCGGTCCGGGCCGGCCGATCGAGTATGCAGTGGACATGTCGCGCTTTGACGAAAGCAGGACACTGGATCATCTGGCCAAAGCCGGTCCGCTGGATGCAAAGCTCGCCTCGGCAGCCGCCGACGCGATCGTGGCTTCGCACGCGGCGGCGACCCGCGCCGACGGAAAGGCATGGGTCTCATCGATCCCGGCGCTGATTGACGGCAACAGTGACGGACTGCGGGCTGGCGGGCATTTCAACGCTGACGACGTCGAAAAGTTCGGCAAGGCCTCGCATGAGGCATTTCGACGTATTCGTCCCCTGCTCTCGGAGCGCGGCCATCAGGGCTTCGTGCGCCGCTGCCATGGTGATCTGCATCTTGCAAATATCGTTCTGATCGACGACAGGCCCGTGCTGTTCGATGCCATCGAGTTCGATGCACAGATGGCAACCGTCGACGTCCTCTACGATCTCGCATTCACGCTGATGGACCTGTTGCACCACGAACAGCCACGCGCGGCCAACATCGTCTTGAACCGCTATCTCACCGCGACGCCGGCCGACAATCTCGACGCGCTCTCGGCCCTGCCACTGTTCATGTCGGTCCGGGCAGCGATCCGCGCCCAGGTGGCCCTGGCACGGATGAGGCCGCCGCTCTCCGACGACCCCGGCATTCTCGGGCAGGCACAGCGTTATTTTGACCTCGCCAGGACTCTGATTCATCCGCCGGCCCCGCGCCTGATTGCCATTGGTGGACTATCAGGCACCGGCAAAACGGTTCTGGCGCAAGCGCTCGCGCCCGGCATTGCACCGCCGCCTGGGGCCGTCGTGCTGCGCAGCGACATCGTCCGCAAGCAGATGTTCGGGGTCGAGGATACCCAGCGCCTGCCGCCGTCCGCCTACACGCCGGAGCATGCGGCCCGCGTCTACGGCACGCTGGCCCAGCACGCCCGGCGGGTGCTGGCGCAAGGCCATTCGGCGATCATCGACGGCGTATTCGCCCGCGAGGACGAACGGGACGCGGTTTCCGCGCTGGCGCGCGAGTGCGGCGTGCCGCTGAACGGGCTGTTTCTGGTTGCGGACCTCGCAACCCGGCAGATGCGGATCGGAAGCCGCCGGGGCGACGCATCGGACGCCACGCAGGAGGTTGCCGCGCTGCAAGAGCACTATAATATCGGCCGTATCGATTGGGGGACCATCGATGCATCCGGGTCACCAGAGCAAACGCTCCAGCACTGCTGGAGCGCGATCGCTGAAAGCAAACAGGGCAATCTGATTGGCGCGGGCAAAGATGGCACGACCTAGCACGACCTCGACGGCCGCTCGCACCACTCCGGCGGCGCGGCGCAATGCGCTGCCCGGCCGGCTCAGTCCCGGCATGGCCTGCGATACGGCGTTCCGGATCATCGCGCGCCGCCACCTCGATGCCGTCCTCGCCCAGCACGACGGCACCTGCCGCGGTGATCCCGACGCTCTGCACCAGATCCGTATCGCATTGACTCACCTGCGGACGGCCATCCGCTTCTTCTCGCCGATGGTCGACGATGCTCTGCGGCCGCATGTCTGGGCCGAGCTGAAGTGGCTGAACAGCCAGCTCGGCATGGTGCGCGACCTCGATGTGGCGATCGAGCGGGTCGTCGCCGAGAGCGGCGACGAGCTCGCCGTGGTCGCCGAGCTTCAGCACTGGGACGAAAAGCGCGCCGAGAGCCACCGCCAGCTGGCGCGCGCACTGCAATCGGCGCGGTATCGCCGCCTCGTGGAGCAGACCTCGAGCTGGATCGAGAGCGGTCCCTGGTCGACCCGGCGCAGCAAGGAAGCCATCCGATTGCGCCGCTGCACGCTCGCTGACCACGCAACGGAGCGGCTGACCGAATGGGAGACGACGCTGCTCAAGAAGGCGCGCAAGCTCCGGAAACTCGACGTCGAGAAACGCCACAAGGTGCGACTTCTCAACAAGCGAATGACCTATTCGGTCGAGTCGCTGCAGGACCTGTTCGCCGAGGATTCGTTGACGAAGCAGAAGTCCATCCTCAAGAAATTGCGCAAGGCGCAACGGTCGCTCGGACAACTGAACGATGACGCACGAGGACAGGCATTGGCAGCGTCGTTGAACGGCGCAGGCCTCGAAGCTGGCAAACGCTTCCTCAATCGCAAGCGGGAGAAGAAGCTGTTGCGGAAGGCCTCGGCCGCCTACCGCAAATTGGATAAGACCAAACCGTTCCGCTCCTCAGATCTCGCGCCGAGTTCGGAGCCGGAGGCTTAGGTGTGGACGTAATCCCCGGGCGCATCGGGCAGGCCCGGAGCGCCTCCAACTCCGATCTGCGGGGGATCGCAGGGCACTCCGGAGCGCGCCGTCAGCCATTTGGTCCATTCCGGCCACCATGAGCCTTCGACGTGCGGAGCCAGCTTCAGCCATTCGTCGGCACCAACATAGGGCGCATCGGCAGCCTTGGTCAGCACCTGGTAGCTGTGGCCGGGCTCCTCGGGAGGCGCAACGACACCCGCATTGTGACCACCGCTGGTCAACAGGAACGTCACGTCGGCATCGACCTGATAATGGATCTTGTAGACGGATCGCCACGGCGCGACGTGGTCGGCCAGCGTTCCGACCACGAACATCGGCGCGTGAATATCGGAGAGCGAAACGCTCCTGCCGTCGACGCGATAGCGACCACCCGCCAGATCATTGTCGAGGAACAGCTGACGCAGATACTCCGAGTGCATGCGATAGGGCAATCGCGTGGCGTCGGCGTTCCAGGCCATGAGATCGCTTGGCGGCGCGCCCTCGCCCATAAGATAGTCGTGCGACAAACGCGACCAGATCAATTCGTTGGAGCGCAGCAGCTGGAAGGCACCGGCCATCTGCGTCGTGTCGAGATAGCCTCGCTGCCACATCATGTCCTCGAGAAATGCGACCTGGCTCTCGTTGATGAAGAGCGTCAGCTCTCCGGCCTCGGTGAAATCGGTCTGGGCCGCAAGAAGAGTGACGGTGCCGAGGCGGTTGTCGCCGTCGCGCTCCATCGCCGCGGCGGCGATCGACAGCAACGTACCACCGAGACAATAGCCGAGCGCATGAGTCTTCCGTCCCGGCACAATCAGGCCGATCATGTCCAGCGCAGCCATGACGCCCAGCTTGCGGTAGTCGTCGAAGGCAATATCCCGATCCCGTGCATCCGGATTGCGCCAGGAGATCGCGAACACGGTGAAACCTTGATTGGTCAGATATTTGACCAGCGAGTTCTGCGGCGAGAGATCGAGGATATAATATTTCATGATCCAGGCAGGCACGATCAGGATCGGCTCGGGTCGCACCTGCGCGGTGGTCGGATGGTACTGAATCAGTTCGATCAGGTTGTTGCGGTAAACGACCTTGCCGGGTGAAGCAGCCACCGTCTTGCCGACCACGAACTGCCCGTCGTCGGTCAGCTTCGAGCCGGAGAGCAGGCGCATCAGGTCGCTGCACCAGTTCTGCCAGCCGAAGACGAAATTCTCCCCGCCGCTCTGGAACGCCTTCTCCAGCACCTTCGGATTGGTCGCCGCGAAATTCGACGGCGCCAACATGTCGAGCATCTGGCGCATCGAGAACTCGACGATGGCCTCGTTTGCGTGCGACACGCCGCGCACGCCTGTCGCGGCATCGCGCCACCAGCTCTCTGTGAGCAGAAATGCCTGCGCGAGCAGGTTGAACGGCGGGGTCTCCCATTGTGGTCCACTGAAACGGCGATCCCGCCCCTGCGGCTTGATCACGGACCACGGCTTTTGCTGCGGTGACGCCGCATGCGCGGCGGCTTGCGCCAGCCGGCCAGTGTCGCGCAGGATGTTGCGGGAAATCTCCATCTGACGCTGCGGCGCCGCAGCGAGATGCGAGCTCCAGTCGAACCAGGCAAGCGACAAGGCCAGCGGCGAAATTCCGCCCGTGAACCGTGCCAGCAAAGCGTGAAACGCGCGGTCGAAGGGATATGGCTCTGATACAGGCAAGAGATCGGCGGCAGCCGGCGTCTCCAGGGGCTTTTCAGCGCTCACCGTCCGGGCTTCGGGCCCAACGATGAGATTGACGGGAAGAGCCTGTGCTGTCGGCTCTTCGGCCCGTGGAAGTGTCTGCACGACGCTCATGGCTCAATTTTTCCTGTCGGCTCTGTTCATTGGCAAGATATGGCCAGCCTTCACATGCGGGTTGAGCTGCATCAAATCCGGGACGCAGATCACGTCTGCTGAATCGGGATGAACCGGCGTCGTCCGATTGACCTGGGTCAAGCCGCACCTCGATACCCGAGCTAGTTTTCGTGCATCGACGTTCAACAAGCCAGCGGAGTTATCCATGCGCGCCCATCAGATCATGACCCGGTCGGTCATTTCGGTCACCCCCGACACCAGCATCGTGGAGGCGGCCAATATCATGCTGAAGCGGCATGTCAGCGGCCTCACGGTGGTCGACGAAACCGGCAAGCTGGTCGGCATCGTCTCCGAAGGCGACTTCATTCGCCGCAGTGAAATCGGTACCGGGCGCAAGCGTGGGCGCTGGCTGCGGTTCATCCTCGGTCCGGGGAAATCCGCCAGCGACTTCGTCCATGAGCACGGCCGTAGGGTCGCGGAGGTGATGACCGACACGGTCGTAACCATCACGGAGGATACGGCGCTCGCCGAGATCGTCGATCTCATGGAGCGCAACAACGTGAAGCGGCTGCCGGTGGTGCGTGGCGACAAGGTCGTCGGGATCGTATCACGGGCCAACCTGCTGCAGGCCGTGGCAGGGCTCTCTCGCGAAGTGCCGGATCCGACGGCGGATGACGATCACATTCGCAGCCGCATCATCGAGACCATGGAGAAGAACGACTGGTGCCCGTTCGGGCTGAACGTCATCGTCCGTGACGGCATCGTTCACCTCAGCGGCGTCATCACCGAAGAGCGCACCCGGCAGGCCGCGATGGTCGCGGCGGAGAATGTCGAGGGCGTGAAAAAGGTGCACGACCATCTGTGCTGGGTTGATACCATGTCGGGGATCTATCTGAACTCGCCCGAGGACGACGGGCTCGCTAAGGCGAGCTGACAAGGCGAGCTGAGCCAGGCTCAGCGTGGAATGACGGCGGTGGCCTCAATCTCGACGCGCGCCGCCTTCTCGACGAGGCGCACCACCTGCACCAGCGCCATTGCGGGGTAATGGGCGCCAAAGATGGAACGGTAGATCCTGCCGAGCTCCTTCAGGTTGGACAGGTACTCATCCATGTCGACGACGTACCAGGTCAACCGCACGAGGTGCTCGGGCCGCGCGCCGGCCTCGCCCAGGATCGCGGCGATGTTGCGCAAGGTCTGGTGCACCTGCGCGACGAAGCCATCGGCGAGACGCTCTTCGGCATCCCAGCCGATCACCCCGCCGGTGACGACGATGCGTCCCTCCGCGGCCACGCCATTGGCATAGCCCTTCGGCATCGGCCAACCCGACGGCTGGAGCACCTGCACCCGCGGAGGGGTGTCATCCTCGGCGGCTGTCGGTAGCACCGCGAGCTGCGGGCCCTTCGGCGTCGTCACGGACAATTCTTCATCCTTCTCTCATTCGGCCGCGACGCCCGAGGACGTTGCGGCGGCCTGCGCCAGTTGTCGCAAAGCAAAGCGCTTCAGTTTCCCGGTCTCGGTCTTCGGAAGTTGCGTCACGAATTCGATGGCGCGCGGATACTTGTATGGCGCGATCTCGCGTTTGACATGCTCCTGCAACTCGGCCACGAGCTTTGCATCCGGCGTCACGCCGGACGCAGCGATGACATAGGCCTTCACGATCATGCCGCGCGCCTCGTCCGGGGCGCCGACCACACCGCATTCGGCGACCGCCGGATGCGTGAGCAGGGCCGCCTCGACGTCCGTGCCTGCGATGTTGTAGCCGGCCGACACGATCATGTCGTCGGAACGCGACTGGTACCAGAAATAACCGTCGCTATCCATCAGATAGGTGTCGCCGGTGATGTTCCAACCGTTCTGGACGTATTTCCGTTGGCGCTCGTCGGCCAGATAGCGGCAGCCGGTCGGCCCACGCACGGCAAGCCTGCCCATCGTCCCCGGCGGCACGTCACGGCCGTCATCATCGACGATCTTGGCCTCGTAGCCCGGCACGGGCTTGCCAGTTGCGCCCGGACGAATTTCCTCTTCCGTCGCGCTGATGAAGATATGCAGCAGCTCGGTCGAACCGATACCGTCCATCAACTTGATGCCGGTGGCCTTGAGCCAGGCATCGAAAGTGGCCTTCGGTAGGGTCTCGCCGGCCGAGACGCATTTGCGCAGCGAGGAGATATCGCGCCCCGGCAGCTTGCCGATCATGGCGCGGTACGCTGTCGGCGCCGTAAAGCAGACCGTGGTCTTGTATTGCTCGATCGCCGCCAGCAGATCGTCGGGCGTCGTCTTCTCCAGCACGACGAAGGAGGCGCCGATGTGCATCGGAAACAGCACGCCGCCGAAGCCGAACGTGAACGCGAGGGGCGCCGAGCCGATGAAGCGATCCTTCTGCTCGGCCCGCAAGATGTTGCGCGCATAACCGTCGCAGACCGCGAGCATGTCGCGATGAAAATGCATAGTGCCCTTGGGATCGCCCGTCGTGCCCGACGTGAAGGCGATCAGGCAGACATCGTCCGACGCGGTGTCGAGGGCCCTGAACTCCGGGCTCGCATCGGCGATCAGCGCTTCGAGTGAATCCGCGGCGCCATTGCCCCAATAAACGACCCGCTTGAGATTCGGCGCGGCAGCTTTCGCCCTCTCCAGTTCCTCGGCGAGCTTGCCGTCGCACAGCGCCAGCGCGATTTCCGCCTTCTGGATCGGATAGGACAGTTCCTTGGCGCGCAGCAGCGGCATTGTAGCCACGACGATGCCGCCGGCCTTGATCACTGCAAGATAGGTCGCAACCATCATCGGATTGTTGGCCGAGCGCAGCAGCACCCGTCCGCCGGGGACGAGACCAAGCTTGCCGACGAGCACGTTGGCAATGCGGTTCACCAGGACTTGCAGCTCGCGATAGGTGTAGCTGACGGCGGGGCTGATGACACAAGGCGCATCGCCCCGACCCTGCTCGACCCAACGGTCGAGAAAATAACTGACACAATTCAATCGCGGCGGATAATGCAGCTCCGGCCGCGTGAAGATGAATTCGGGCCAGAGCTCGCGCGGCGGCAGATGCTGTTGCGCAAACGTATCGACATGGGGCGTCGCGGCGTTGCCGTCATGCGAGCCCGTGATTTGAGTCTTGGCGGCGTTGGCCATCGCACGCTCCTTTCAGCATGGATTGCACCCGGCAGCACGATCTGGAAAAACATTTTAGGCTTAAAACAATTCGGCGCAATAGCGGATTTTGGGCATCCCGTGCTTTTTCCTGCGGCAAAAAGGACTGGGGACCTGCCGGCTTGGGCTCACGGCCGGCGGCGCGCGGCCGATTTCTGCGCCGAAGCCTTGGTCTTGGCGAGCAGCCGCATCAATTCGCGCACATCCTTCGGCGAGAGGTCGGCGAACAGATCCGCGATCCAGGTCTCATGCTCCGCAGCCATCCGGCGAAACTCGGCTCGGCCGAGTTTTGTCAGACGGATCACCTGGACACGGCGATCCGTCTCCGAGGTCCTGCGATCGAGATGGCCGGATTCCACAAGGCGCTCGACGAGACCGGTGACGTTACCGTTCGACACCATCATGCGCTTGGAGACATCGGACAGCGTCATGCCGTCAGGCGCCTTGTCGAGCTGCGCCATCAGATCGAAGCGGGGCAGCGTGACGTCGAACCGCTGCCGCAGCCGGCCGCGAACCTCGCCCTCGATCAGGGTCGTGCAGGTCAGAAGGCGCAACCACAGCCGCAGCTCGTCGGCATGATCCTCCGGCGTTTCGACGGCCTTGGTCTCGGAATCGAGCATCTCGGTGCAGTCACTCTTGGCGGGCGTTGGCGCCGGCACGGATTCCCCAACATTTTGAGCTTCAAATAAATTGAAGCCGGCCGCAAGTCCAAAGCTGCAACAATCGACCCCACGTCCAACTTCTTTAGGCTTCAAATAATTGGCGCGGCGCTTGCATGCGCCGCCAGCCACGGGATGAGGACACTTTGAGGGCTGCTTGCCGCGGCAGCCATCGTCGGCATAAGCTTGAATTGGAGCACGCGGCTTGCGGCGCAAGCCCTGACGTCACGAGGGACAGATCATGAAGACGCAATTGACCTTGGCCGCTGCCTTGCTGCTCGGCACTGCCGTGAGCCCTGCCCTCGCCCAGGAGAAGATCAAGCTGGGCGTAATCGTGACCCTGTCGGGGCCCGCCGCTGCGCTTGGTCAGCAGGTGCGCGACGGCTTTGCGCTCGCAGTGAAGGATCTCGGCGGCAAGATGGGCGGGCGTGACGTCGAGGTGATCGTCGCGGATGACGAGCTGAAGCCGGACGCTGCAGTGACCAAGGTCAAGGGCCTGCTCGAACGCGACAAGGTCGATTTCGTGGTCGGCCCGATCTTCTCCAACATCCTCCAGGCGATCCACCGGCCCATCACGGAATCGAAGACCTTCCTGATCAGTCCCAATGCCGGTCCGTCGACCTTCGCCGGCAAGGATTGCAATCCGTACTTCTATGTGACCTCGTATCAGAACGATCAGGTTCACGAGATCCTCGGCAAGGTCGCGCAGGATCGCGGTTACAAGCGGATGTACCTGATGGTGCCGAACTATCAGGCCGGCAAGGATTCGGTGGCGGGCTTCAAGCTCGACTACAAGGGCGAGATCGTCGAGGAATCTTACATGCCGCTGAACACGCTGGATTTCCAGCCGGAGCTGTCCAAGATCTCCTCGCAGAAGCCCGACGCCCTCTTCACGTTCATGCCGGGCGGCCTTGGCGTCAATCTCGTCAAGCAGTACCGGCAGGCCGGCCTAGCCGACAGCATTCCGGTGCTCTCGGCGTTCACGGTGGACGAATCCACGCTGCCGGCGCAGCAGGACGCGGCCGTCGGCATGTTTGGCGGCGCAAACTGGGCGCCCAATCTCGACAATCCCCAGAACAAGAAATTCGTCGCGTCCTACGAGGCCGCCTACAACGTCGTGCCCGGCACCTACGCCTTCCAAGCCTACGACGCCGCGATGCTGATCGACAGCGCGGTCAAGGCCGTGAAGGGCGACCTGTCGAACAAGGGCGCGGTCCAGGCCGCGTTGAAGAAGGCCGACTTCACCTCGCTGCGCGGCGCCTTCAAGTTCAACACCAACGGCTACCCGATCCAGGATTTTTATCTGACCAAGGTCGCCAAGCGTCCGGACGGCAAGTTCCAGACGGAGATCGTCCAGAAGGTCTTCGAGAATTACGGCGACCGCTACGCCAAGGACTGCAAGGCGGCGAACTAAGCATGATCCGGACAAGTGCATAGCGGTTTTCCGAGAAGGTCATGCCCAAACTAGCCGCGCATCGCGTTAAGGGAGGACTGCTGCAATGAAGAGCGAAATCACCGGCATCACGCGGGCCAATGAGGGCATACAGGGCATCTCCTGGAACATTCTCGGCCAGACCTATGTGCCGAAGAGCTATGCCGAGAACAGCTTCTCGTGGCACGCGACGCTGCCGCCGGGCACATTCGTGCCGCCGCATATTCACCCCGACCAAGACGAGTATCTCTACATGCTTGAGGGCAAGCTCGACTTCGTGCTCGGCAATTCGGAGGCGCAGGCAACCGCAGGCGACCTGATCCGCCTCGGCATGGGCGTGCCGCACGGCATCTTCAACAAGTCGGAGCAGACCGCAAAAGTGCTGTTCTGGGTCTCACCCAGCCGCAAGTTGTTCGACCTGTTCTGGGGCCTTCACAACATGAAGGAGCAGAAGCCCGAAGACGTGGTGGCGCTGGCGGCCGAGTTCAACATCCACTTCCTGCCGCCGCCTCCCGGCGGCTAGCAGCGCGCCTCAAGCACGCACCGCGGCAAGCCCCGGCACGGCGGCAAAACCGGCCTTGGTCGCATAGCCGCGCACAATGGCC
This sequence comes from Bradyrhizobium centrosematis, assembly GCF_045571495.1. Classification (NCBI taxonomy): domain Bacteria; kingdom Pseudomonadati; phylum Pseudomonadota; class Alphaproteobacteria; order Hyphomicrobiales; family Nitrobacteraceae; genus Bradyrhizobium; species Bradyrhizobium centrosematis. The sequence goes on along the minus strand of NZ_CP120703.1, from coordinate 2,564,015 downwards.
TCACGCTGGGAATAGCTGAGGACATTGTCGATATTGTCAAAGCCGTCGGGCGCGAGTTGCTCGACGGCGTCGATGACGCCCTCGGGGCCACCGCGCCGGTTGGAGCGAACGATATCGGCGGTCATCGGCAGGCGCTTCTTCTCGTATTCGAGCAGCGCCTGGCGCGGATGCTCGGCACGCACCAGCGCATCGGCAAGACAGCGCGCATCGAGGATCGCCTGCGAGGCGCCATTGGAGCCGACCGGATACATGGGATGCGCGGCGTCGCCGAGCAGCGTGACACGTCCTGACGACCAGTATGGCAGGGGATCGCGGTCGCAAGTCGGATATTCGTAGAATTCAGGCGTCGCCGCGATCAGGCTCCTCACGTCGAGGTAAGGCACCGAGAAGCGCGCGACGTGTGGCATTAGCTCCTCGCGCCGACCCGGGCGCGACCAGTCTTCCCTGCGCGGCGGCGGCACGTTGCCCTCGCCGACCTTCACTAGCACGGCCCAATTGGTCAGGCGGCTCGCCGGGCTCGATCCCTCCGCGATCGGATAGATCACCACCTTGGCATTGAGGCCACCGGCCACGATCATCGATCTACCGGTGAGGAACAGCGGCCAGTCGCGCGCACCGCGCCAGAGCATCAAGCCGTTCCAGCAGGGCGGCCCTTCATTGGGGAACAGCGTCTCGCGGACGCGGGAATGGATGCCGTCGGCGCCGATCAGAATGTCGCCGCGCACCGTGTGGACATGCGCACCGACACGATCGAAGAAGTAGGCGGTGACGCCGCCCTCGTCCTGCGTGAACGCACCGAGCCTGCAACCGGTGTGGATGGCATCAGCCCCGAGCCGCTCCTCGACCGCGCGGTGGATGACGCCTTGAAGGCGGCCACGGTGGATCGAGAATTGCGGCACGTCATGGCCGGCGTCGATGCCGCGGGCTTCGCGCCAGACCTCCTGGCCATGGCGGTTGAGGTAATAGAGCTGGTCGGTACGGATCGCGACGTCGTCGAGCTTCTGGAGCAGGCCGAGCCCGGCAAGTTCGCGCATGGCGTGCGGCAAGGTGTTGATGCCGACGCCCAACTCGCGAATCGTGTCAGCTTGCTCGAAAAGCTCGCATCCGATGCCGCGCGAGCGCAGCATCAAAGCGGTGGTGAGGCCACCAATACCGCCACCGACGATAATCGCCTTCATCGCCCTTACTCCACTCGAAACACGCAAGGCAATGAGGTTAACGTCGCACGGGCGGTCACTCCGCCGCAAGCGGCTTTGTCGCCTCCGCCTTGAGCTCGGCCCGGGTCTTGGGCTTAGCCTTAATTCTCAGCTCCTCGAGATCCTGTCGGTCACGGACGCTATTGCGGAAAATTTGCTCTTTTCCCGGCAGATATTGCGGCGGGCAAAACGCCGCATCTGCCCCGTACCAGGCGGCGGCCCTCATGGTGAAGAACGGATCCACCAGGTGCGGCCGGCCGAGCGCAACGAGATCCGCCCGGCCGGCAGCCAGGATGGTGTTGGCCTGGTCCGCCGTGGTGATGTTGCCGACGCACATCGTGGCCACGCGCGCCTCGTTGCGAACCTGATCCGAGAACGGCGTCTGGAACATGCGGCCGTAAACAGGCTGCGCATCGCGGACGGTCTGCCCGGTCGAGACGTCGACGAGGTCGACGCCAGCTTCGGCGAAAGCGCGCGCGATGGCAACGGCGTCGTCACCGGTGATGCCCCCCTCAGCCCAATCGGTTGCGGAAATGCGCACCGACATCGGCTTGTGCGACGGCCAAGCCGCGCGCAGCGCCTCGAAAATCTCAAGCGGGAAACGCAGGCGGTTCTCGAGCGAGCCGCCGTATTCGTCCGTGCGGTTGTTCGTCAACGGCGAGATGAAGCTCGCGAGCAGATAGCCGTGGGCGCAGTGCAGCTCCAGCATGTCGAAACCGCAGCGCTCGCCGCGCTCGGCCGCCGCGACGAAAGACTCCCTCACCGCGGTCATGCCGGCACGATCGAGCTCGCGCGGCACCTGGCTGTCGGGAAAATAGGGTAGCGGGGACGCCGACACCACCTCCCAGCCGCCCTGCTCCAGCGGCCGATCGATTCCGTCCCACATCAGCTTGGTCGCGCCCTTGCGGCCGGCGTGGCCAAGCTGCAGGCAGATCTTTGCAGCCGAATTGCCGTGGACGAAATCCACGATGCGCCGCCACGCGGCCTCCTGCTCGTCGTTCCACAATCCAGCGCAGCCGGGCGTGATGCGGGCGTCGCGGCTGACGCAGGTCATCTCCGTGAAGATGAGGCCTGCCCCTCCGATGGCGCGCGAGCCGTAGTGGACGAGGTGGAAATCGGTCGGCACGCCCTCTTTCGCCGAATACATGCACATCGGCGACATCACGGCGCGGTTGGCGATCTGCATCTCGCGCAGCCTGAACGGCTGGAACAGCGGCACCGCCGGCTTCGCCGTATCGACGTCAAAGCCGCTGTCGCGAACCCGTTTCGCAAATGACGTCTCGACTTCGGCCACGAAATCCGGCGCGCGGAGTTTCAGATTGTCATAGGTGATCGCCTTCGATCGCGTCATCACGCCGAAGGCAAACTGTACCGGGTCGAAATCCCAGAAGCGGTCGACGTGCTCGAACCAGACCAACGAAACGTCAGCGGCGTGCTGTGTCTTCTCCACCTCCTCGCGGCGGCCGTGCTCGTAGAGATCGAGCGCCGCCTCGATGCTGGGAGCTTCCTCCATCGCTTCGGCGAGCGCAATCGCGTCTTCCATCGCGAGCTTGGTGCCGGAGCCGATCGAAAAATGCGCGCTCGCCTTGGCATCGCCAAGCAGCACCATGTTGTCCTTGACCCAGCGCTTGCTGCGGATCATCGGGAAATTGCGCCACATCGAGCGGTTGATGAGCAGCTTGTGTCCATCGAGGAACCAGCCGAAAATCTCCGCCATCCGCGCAGCGGATTGTGTCTCGTCCAGCCCCGTCAGGCCGGCCCGCTCGAACGTCTCGGGATCGGTCTCGAAGATCCAGGTCGAGTGTCCAGCCTCGTACTGATAGGCATGGGCGATGAACGGCCCCCACTCGGTCTCCTGGAAGATGAAGGTGAACGCGTCGAGCGGCCTGGTCGAGCCCATCCAGGCGAACTTATTGGAGCGGACGTCCACCTCCGGCTGGAAGTGATCGACGTATTTCTCGCGAAAACGGCTGTTGATGCCGTCGGCGATCAGGACGAGATCGGCATCGGCGAAGCGCGATTCATCGTCGATGTCCACCTCGAAATGCAGGACGACGCCCAGCTCGCGGGCTCGCTCCTGAAGGATCAGAAGTAGCTTGCGCCGGGAGCAGCCGCAAAAGCCATTGCCGCCGACCCGGTGCACAGTGCCGCGGAAATGCACGGCGATGTCATCCCAGTACGCGAACTCCTGAGTGATGCGGCGATAGCTTGGCGGATCGTGCTTTTCGAAATTGTCCAGCGTGGCGTCCGAGAACACCACGCCGAAGCCGAACGTATCGTCAGCCCGATTGCGCTCATACACGGTGATGTCGGCGCCCGGCCGCTGCTTCTTGAGCAGGATCGCAGCGTAAAGACCCGCAGGTCCGCCACCGATGATCGCGACTTCCATGGGAGCCTCGCCAATTCACCCAGTCATAAAACTATTTTAAGCCTAAAATAATTTCACGCAAGTCCCCGTTGCTGCCGACCTCGGACGCGGCGTGTCGATCTAGTCGCCCCTGAATACCGGTTTGACCTTGTTGGCGAACGCCTCAAAGGCGCGCTCGAAATCGGCGGTTGTCATGCACAAGGCCTGGGCAACGGCTTCCGCCTCGATCGCCTCCTCCACCGACATGGCCCATTCCATCGCCAGCATCCGCTTGGTCATGGTGTTGGCGAAAGTCGGCCCTTCCGCGACCTGCTTGGCGAGCAATTGGGCCTGGATCAGCACCTGCTCCGGCGTCACGATGCGGCTGAAAAAGCCCCAGCGCTCCCCCTCCTCCGCAGTCATGAACCGGCCGGTATAGAGCAGTTCGGAGGCGCGGGACTGTCCAATGATCCGCGGCAGGATCGCACAGGCGCCCATGTCGCAGCCGGCCAGACCCACCTTGTTGAACAGGAACGCAACTTTTGCCCCACTTGCAGCAAGTCGCATGTCCGAAGCCATGGCGACGATCGCCCCGGCCCCGGCGCAGATGCCCTCGACGGCTGCCACGATCGGCTGCGGGCAGGCGCGCATCGCCTTGACCAGGTCGCCCGTCATCCGCGTGAAGGCGGTCAACCCCTTGGTGTCCATCTTCACCAGCGGACCGATGATCTCAAACACGTCGCCGCCGGACGAGAAATTGCCGCCGGCGCCGGTGACGACGATGGATTTGACCTCGTCGTCGAACGCGCAGGCTCGGAAGAAATCGGTCAGCTCCCGATAGCTTTCGAATGTCAGGGGATTCTTCCGTTCCGGCCGGTTGAGCGTGACCGTCGCAACGCCCTCGACCACGGCCAGCAGAAAATGCTGCGGCGAATAGCCTGCGAGCGGCACGGTGACGGGATTTGCTGGCCTGCTCATGCGATCTCCTTAGCTTCTTGTTTCGTGCCTGCGCTTGCAGGCTAGACCTCGCCCCCGGCCACGGCAATCGCCTGCCCGGTGATCGCACCGGCACCCTCGCCGCACAGCCAGAGAACCGTGTCTGCCACTTCTTGAGGCGTGATTAGACGTCCTTGCGGATTATGCTTCGCGAGCTCAGCGATCGCCTGCTCGCGGCTGCGCCCCGTCTTGTTCATAATGTTCTCGATGCTGCCGGCAACGAGATCGGTATCGGTGAAACCTGGGCAAACGGCGTTCACCGTCACATTGCCGCCGGCGAGCTCAAGGGCAAGGGAACGCACGAGACCGACCGCGGCGTGCTTTGCCGCAGCATATGCGCTGACATAGGCATAACCCTTGAGCCCCGCTGTCGACGCAATCACGATGATGCGGCCGTAAGGACGATCCTTCATACCTGGCAGCACGCCTTGGATGGCATGGACCACGCCCATAAAATTGACGTCCATCATCCGTGCAAACAGGGCGCTGTCCGATTTCGCGAATGGCGCGGATTCGGCACTGCCCGCGTTGGCGATCAGGATATCGATCGGCTGCCGCGCATGGACCTCGGCGATGGCGGCTTTCAGGGCAATCTCGTTCGAGACGTCGGCGACCGCCGCAAAATGCGCGGCGCCTGCATTGACCGCGTCCTCAAGCGCGGCGGCGTTCCGACCGACGATCGTCACAGCCGCGCCGGCTCCGACGAGAGCTGCCGCGATCGCACGGCCGATGCCGCGACCGCCACCGGTCACCAGTGCGTGCGGCGAGTGCGGCAATCTGGACATGCACTGGGTCCTCGGATCTCGTGATCGTGGCTCCGATATATTTTAACCTTCAAATTTTTGCAACGAAAGGGCGCTCGCCGCCGCAGGTGCCGCGGCACGAGCGACGGCCCGAAAATTGCTTTAAGTCTAAAATTATCGCTTCCCATCCCCGAAAGGCCTGTTAGCATCGAAGGGCCAAGCAAAAGGATGTCGCGTGTCGCAGCCTGTGCTAATGATAACAAAGGACGGACGCTTCGCCTATGAAGCGGCGGGCGATTTGAACGCGATACCTCTGATTTTCCTGCATGGCATCGGCGGCGCGGCACGAGCTTGGCGAAGACAGCTTTCCACATTCGGCAGCCGCTTCCGCGCAATCGCCTGGGATATGCCCGGCTATGGCGGATCGGTGCCGCTCGCCCGCGTCAGCATCGCTACCTTGGCAGAGGCGCTCCAGCAGTTCATCGAGCAACTCGGCGCAACCAGACCCATGCTGGTCGGTCATTCGATCGGCGGCATGATCGTCCAGAAATGGCTGGCACAGTCCCCAAGCCTGGCTCGCGCGGTCGTGCTGGCACAAACCAGCCCTGCCTTCGGCAAGACCGACGGCGACTGGCAGAAATCATTCATCACAACGCGGCTCGGACCGCTCGATCGCGGCGAGACGATGAAATCGCTGGCGCCCTTGCTGGTGAAGGAGCTGGTCGGCGACGATCCCGATCCGGCGGGAATGGAGCTCGCCCGGGAATGCATGAGCAGCGTGCCGGAAGCGAGCTATCGCGCCATGATGCTGGCCTTGATCGGCTTCGATCAACGCAGCACGCTCGGCGATATTTCGGTCCCGACGCTGTTGCTGTCCGGATCCAAGGACAACAATGCGCCCGCCCCGATGATGGCGAAGACCGCGACCTACATCCCCGGGGCTCAATATGTCGAGCTGGCCGGCGTCGGCCATCTCGCCAACCTCGAGCGTCCCGACGCCTTCGACGAGGCGCTTGACCGCTTCCTGAATTCCGTTACGACCGAAGTGTAAGGTGACTGTGCAATGACCATGCAAGTCAGCAAAACTATCGGCACGACCGACAAGGTCGTGCTGGATGCCCCGATCTTCGATCCCGTTGCATTCCGCCTAGGCGACGAGCAGGCCGGCATCATTGCGCGGGCAAGGGAGATCGGCCAGAGCGTGTTCGCCGCTCGCGCCGCGACCTACGATCGCGAAGCAACCTTTCCGATCGAGAATTATCGCGACCTGCATCGCGTCGGCCTGCTCGGCATCGCCATTCCCAAGAAGCACGGCGGGCTTGGCGCGGATTATCAGACCTATGCCTTGGCGGCCGCCGAGATCGGCCGCTATTGCGGCGCGACCGCGCTGACCTGGAACATGCACGTGTGCTCGACCCTGTGGTCGGGCCCTCTTGCCGACGATCTCGACATGGATTCTGCGACCCGTGACGAGCACGAACGGCGGCGGGCGATCCACTACAAGCGCATCGTGCAGGACGGCGCGATCTATTCGCAACCCTTCTCGGAAGGCGGCGCAGCGGCCGCGGGTGGCGTCGCATTCGGCACGGAAGCAAGGCCGGTCGAGGGCGGCTGGATCGTCAACGGCAAGAAGATCTTCGCATCGCTCTCCGGCCATGCCGATTATTACGGCGTGCTTTGCACCGAGGTCGAGGAAGGCGAGAAGGCCTCTCGCCGCAACACGCTGTACCTCGCGATATCGGCAAAGTCTGAAGGAGTCTCGGTTGTCGGTGATTGGGACCCGCTCGGCATGCGCGGAACAGTTTCAAGGACGCTCCTGTTCAAGGACGTGTTCGTGCCCGAGGATTCTGCGCTGATGCCGCGCGGCGTCTATTTCCAGGCCGCGATGCGCTGGCCGCACATGTTCCTGACCTTGTCGCCGACTTATATGGGGCTCGCGCAAGCTGCCTACGACTTCACTGTACGTTACCTGCGTGGCGAGGTTCCGGGCATGCCGCCGGTCAAGCGGCGCATGTATCCGACCAAGCAGATCGCGGTTGCACAGATGCAGATCAAGCTTGAGCAGATCAAGGCGATCTGGTTCCAGGCCGTCACCGAAGCCCGTGCCAATCCGAGCAAGGAGCAGGTGCTGCGGGCCTATGCCGCGCAATATTCGGTGATGGAAGGCGCCAACGAGCTCGCAGCGCTCGCGATCCGAACCTGCGGCGGCCAAGCCATGCTCCGCTCGCTGCCGCTGGAGCGAATCTATCGCGACAGCCGCTGCGGCTCGCTGATGCTGCCCTGGACGGCCGAGCTCTGCCTCGATCGTATCGGACGCGAGGCGCTGTACGAGGCCGGCGAGACGGACGACTGACGGTGGATCTCTGCAGTCTGATCGATCGCAACGCGGCGTTCGCGCCAGACAAGACGGCCATTGCCTTCGAGGGGCAACGGCTGAGCTACGCGGCCTTCGCCGCACGCATCGAACGGACCGCGACGGCATTGAAGCAGGAGCACGGCGTCGGCCGCGGCGACCGCATCGCCGTCCTGAGCCTGAACCGGCCGGATTACTTGGTTCTGCTTTATGCCTGCGCGCGACTTGGCGCGATGCTGGTACCGCTGAACTGGCGGCTCGCAGTCGCCGAGCAGCTCTTCATTCTCACAGACGCGGGCGCCAAGGTGCTGGTGCTCGAACGGGCGTTCGAGGGAGTCCTCCCCGAGCTTGCGCCGGGGATATCCGTTATCGGCCTCGACTTCGCGCCGCCTCGCGGCAGGACATTCGAAGATCTGTTGCTTTGCGGGGATGGCGGTGGACGCAATCCGCACACCGATCTCACATGTCCGCTGCTGATCGTCTACACGTCGGGAACGACCGGACGGCCAAAAGGCGCAGTGCTGCGTCAGGAGGCGCTGTTCTGGAACGGCGTGATGAGCCAGCACATGCACAACATGACGTCCGACGACCACGTGCTGACCGTGCTGCCGTTCTTTCACGTCGGCGGCCTCAACATCCAGACCACGCCGGCATTACAGCTGGGCGCAACCGTCACGGTCCACGCACGCTTCACGCCGGATACCACACTTGTGGCCATTGAACGGGAACGGCCGACGCTCACAGTGATGGTGCCCGCGATCATCCAGGCGGTGAGCGAACATCCCGCCTGGGCATCCACCGATCTTTTCTCGCTCAAGGCCGTCACCACCGGCTCGACCATCGTGCCGCCGCACCTGATCGATCGCTTTGTCGCGCGCGGCGTGCCGGTCCTTCAGGTCTACGGCTCGACGGAAACTTGCCCGATCGCGGTCTACACGCGGCTTGGCGGCGACCTTTCGCGCGCGGGATCGACCGGTCTTGCCGGCCTGTGCTGCGAAGCCAAGATAATCGACCAGGCCGGAAACGAATTGCCCGCGGGCACGCCGGGCGAGATCGCGGTGCGTGGGCCGAACGTGTTCTTTGAATATTGGGGTAATGAAGCTGCAACGCGCGACGCGTTGCACGATGGCTGGTATCGCACCGGCGATATCGGACTTTCCGACGCCGACGGCTATTTCTGGGTCCGCGACCGCAAGAAGAATATGATCATTTCAGGCGGAGAGAACGTCTACCCGGCCGAGATCGAGCGCGTCCTGCTCGAACATCCCGATGTCAGCGAATGCGCCGTGATCGGCCGGCCGGACCCACGCTGGGACGAGGTGCCGATCGCCTATGTCATTGCGCGATCCGGCTGCCGGCTCGAGGCGGACGAACTGAGGACGCATCTTCAGGCGCAACTCGCACGCTACAAGGTTCCCGGCGAGATCGTCTTCGTCACCGACCTGCCGCGCACGGCGTTGGGCAAGGTCCAGCATTTCCTGCTGAAACAGCTTGATGCGCAGTCACGCGCGCAAGGAGAAGCATCTTGAAGATCGCGGTTTTGGGTGGGGGAAACGGCTCTTTCGCGGCCGCGGGCGATTTTGCGCTGTCGGGGCATGAGGTGCGGCTCTGGCGCCGCAATGCCGACCAGGTCGCGACGCACCGCGCCGCCGGCTCGCGCATCCTGGTGAAGGATCACAACGGCCGCCACGACGTGAAGCTGGCGCTGGTCACGACCGATATCGCCGAGGCCGTCGATGGCACGAAGCTGATCCTGTGCCCGGCCCCTGCTTTCGCGCAAGCAGACATCGCGCGCCTGCTTGCGCCGCATCTGCGGGACGGTCAGGTCGTCTTTCTGCCCCCGGCGACATTCGGCTCGATGATCTTCGCCCAGGCTGCACGAGATGCCGGCAACCACGCGAATGCAAGCTTTGCGGAAACCGGCACGCTTCCGTGGCTGACCCGCAAGCACGGACCGTTCGAGGTCGCCATCACCATCCGCGCCAAGCGGCTCCCGGTCGGCGTGTTCCCGCTCGACCAGGCGCCCCACGCCCTCGAAACGATCGGACGTGCTTTCCCAGACGCGATCGAGACGTGCGGAGACGCCCTGTCCGGCGCGCTGATGAACGCAGGACCCATCATCCATCCGCCGCTGATCGTGATGAACGCAGGCCCGATCGAGCATTTTGAGCGCTGGGACATTCACAAGGAAGGCACGCAGGCCGCGATCCGCCGGGTCACCGACGCGCTCGATGCCGAGCGGATTGCCGTGCGCGAAGCACTCGGCTACGGCGCGCCGCATTTCCCGCTCGCTCATCACTACGCGAAGGAAGGCGAGATCTGGATGTATGGCCGCGGCTCGCACGACCGGCTGACCGATTCCGGCGACTGGCGCGAGCGGATCGTGCTGACCGAGCACCGCTACATGCGTGAGGACTTGCGGCTTGGGTTGTCTCTGCTGGCGTCGGTCGCCGGCCTGGCGGGCGTCGCCACCCCACTGGCCAAAGCGTTCCTGTCGATCGGTGGCGCAGTCTGCGGCGAGGACTTTTTGCAGGGCGGCCGAACGCTTAAGACGCTGGGGCTCGACAATCTCAGCAAGGCTGAATTGCAGACGCTGCTCCGCAATGGATTTTGATCAATGACCAATCGCGCCAATATCGCCTGTCTCGGCGCTGGCCGCATGGGCCGCGGGATTGCCGTCGCCTTCGCTTACGCGGGGCATCGCGTCACGATGATCGACGTCAAGGCCCGCCCCGCGGAGGAGTTTGCCAGGCTGGAGGCGGACGCGCTCGGCGAGGTCAGAAAGACCTTTGCCAGCCTGTCGAAGCTGGGATTGTTGACCGAGGCAGATGTTGATCCGCTGATCGCGCGGGTCTCGGTGGTAGCAGCGGGCGAGAGCGGCGCAGCGTTGGCCGAGGCCGGCATCGTCTTCGAAGGCGTCCCTGAAGTCGTCGAGCTCAAGCGCGAGGTGCTGCGAGCGGCTTCAAAGCAAGTCGGCCCCGACACGATTATCGCATCAACGACATCGACCATCCTCGTCGACGATCTCTCAGGTGCGATCGTAAATCCGCACCGCTTTCTCAACGTGCACTGGCTCAATCCAGCCTATCTGATTCCGCTTGTCGAGGTCTCGCCGGGGAAAGCCACAGATCCCGCCGTCGTCGACGAAGTCAAGGCTCTGCTCGAAGGTATCGGCAAGGTGCCGGTGGTCTGTGCCGCAACGCCTGGCTTCATCGTTCCCCGCATCCAGGCGCTGGCGATGAACGAGGCCGCACGCATGGTCGAGGAAGGCGTCGCCAGCGCGGAAGAGATCGACAAGGCGATTCGCTACGGCTTCGGCTTCCGGTACGCCGTGCTCGGGCTACTCGAATTCATCGATTGGGGCGGCGGCGACATCCTCTACTACGCGAGCCGGTATCTCGAGGGCGCGCTCGGCAATGACCGCTATCGGGCGCCGGAGGTCATTTCTCGCAACATGCATGAAGGCCGGATCGGCCTGCGCACGGGCGCAGGCTTTCTCGATTATTCTGGATTGGACGTGGACGCCTATCGCGCGAAGCGGCTGCAGGCCATGGTCGACCTGCTCCGCCACTTCGAACTGGCACGTCCCCCGGTGCTCGACCGCAACTAGCCGAAAACGTCCTGGAGCACGCCTTCCCGGACCACGGCAAGGCCATCGAGCTCGATCGTCGTTCCCATCATCGGCAGGTCGAAATGGCCCGCCGTGTAGCGGCCGGCGAATTCGTTCGCGCCGGTCGAGAACAGGAAATTGCCGGAGACGGCGCGAATTTCCGTGCCGTTGGTGTCGCGCTGGTCGTACATCGAGAGGGCCTCGTAGCGTGCACCCGGGTTCATGCCAAAACCGACATGCGAGACGGCATAGGCCTCGCGATCGCCCCAGGCAGCGAGATAGGCGCGCATCATCGCGGCATCAGTGCCCTCGCCTTCCAGCTCGACGACATAGTCATCCTTCAGCGTCATCTTCACGGCCGATGTCAGGTAGCGCTTGAAGGTGAGATTGATGTCGCCCGGCGCCATTACCAGCGTGCCGTTGATGGTTCGGCTCTTGGGGAAGCTGACGACGATTCCACCGGGCCAATGCGCCAGCGTTCCGGGTTTGTCGGTCCAGCCCCACACACCAACCGTAGACGCACCGGCCATATCGACGTCAAGCGCCGTGCCGGCCTTCGAGGTCACCCGCATCCGCTTGGTGCCTCGCAGCATCTTCGCCGCCGCCCGGACGCGCTTCTCGAGCGCGGAATCCGGCACCATCCGCTCCAGCGCCTCGGGATGCTCGTTGGAGATCACCAGGATCCGCGCGCCGGCCTTGAGGATCTCCGGCGTCTCGACCGCATGCATCAGGCCCTCGATGGTGCAGTCCACCACGAAGCCGGCCTGCTGAAGCGCGGTGATGACCGGGCCAAGCTTCTGGATCGCCTCACTCGCCCCCGTGGAACGAACCGGAACGATATTTCGATTGCGGGGCGTCGGCATCACGACGTGAAACGGCCGCGCCCCCATGCGCAGCAGCGCCAGCTCAGCCAGATGAACATTCAAGGCGCGCGATTGGGTTTCCGAGAGGATCGCCGCGGTATCGCCAGCCTTGACGGCGCAACGCTCGAAGATCTCGCAAAATGCGTCGATCCACTTTGCCTCGATGCGATCAGCCAGCATGATTCACTCCCGGTCTTGCTTTCTTCTTCCTTCAGATCACGCTTCTGGAAAACCCCGCAAGAGGTAAGACCGCAGGGCGCCAAGCAGGGCATTCAGGATCAATCCCAACAGCGAGATCGTGATCAGCGGCACGAACATGTCGACGGCCTGGAAGGTACGGGCCGCCGTCACGAGCGCGTGGCCCAGTCCGTCCGTCGACGTGATCATCTCGGCCAGAAACACCACGATGCAGGAAATGACAAGCCCGATCCGGCATCCGGTCAGGATCGACGGCATCGCGGCCGGCAGCACCACCTTGAAGAGGATTTCACGGCGCGCCGTTCCCGCCGCCATGGCCGACCAGATCAACTTCTGCTCGACGGTCGATGCACCGTAATAGGTCGACAGCAAAATGGGAAAGAGAGCGTCCGCAGCCACCAATGTGATCTTAGATCCGTGGCCAAATCCGAGCAAAAGCAGGAGCGCCGGATAGAGCGCAACCTTGGGCAGCGGCGCCAACACGCGGACGATCGGCCGAACCACGGCATCGATCCCGGAACTAGCGGCGGCGGCAATCCCGATACTGACGCCGAGCACGACTGCGATCGCAAACCCGGCAAACAGGCGGACCAGCGTTGCCGCAATCTCCTGCTGAAACGCAAACGTCACGAGTTGCTGAAGCAGCCGGCTGAACACAAAGCCCGGTGGCGGCAGCAAGACCGCAGGCGCAAAGCCGAACGAAACCAGGCCCTGCCACAGGGCGATCACCAGCGCGAGCGGGGCAATCCCAAGAAGGACATGCGGGGAAAGAAATCGGGACATCATGAAAAGCTCAGCGGCATGTCGAACTGCGGCTCGGACCAACGTACGAGCCTGGCACGAATCCGTTCGAAAATCGCATCGAGGCAGATTCCCATCGCCCCCACGACGATGATCATCGCAAAGACGGTGTCGTATTGCCCCATGTCCAGCGCATTGAACAGGATATTCCCGGCGCCGGACTGACGGGCAATCATTTCGCTGGTGATCATGGTGATCAGCGCCAGGACCAGCCCCGTGCGGCAGCCAGTCAGAATTTCCGGCAGCGCCGCAGGCAACACGATCCGCACCAGGCGTTGTACGGACGAGAGCCCCATCGCGGCACCTGACCACAGCATCTTCTCTTCGACGGCCTTGGCACCCTCGAAGCTATGGTAAATCACGGGAAGGCTGACGCCCAGAAAGATCACCAACGTCTTGGTAACGTCGCCGACACCCAGCCAGAGCATGATGATGGGCATCAAGGCAGCTTTCGGCACTGGATAGATCACCATCAGGAGCGGATTGAAAAAAGCCGCGACGCCTCGGCTGCGTCCCATCAACAGGCCCAGCGGAATCGAAATCAGAACGGCCACACAGAACCCAAGCGCCATGCGGCGCAGCGACGCCAGGATGTTGACGAGGGATTCCTTGTCGCCGAGAATATCGGGAATTGACCGGATCGCCTCAATCGCCGTCGGGAAACTGTCGTTCTTCAGCGCGAGCGAGGCAACTTGCCACACCGCCAGCAAACCGATACAGGCGAGCACCGGAGCGGCTCGTCTGATGAAGACACCCGGCGACATCATGAGGCAGGCCCGGCTTCGTCGCTTTCATCGAACATGCGCTCGATATCGACGACATACTTCTGGTAGCGCGGGTCGAGCAACAGCTCGTTGCGGCGGCGCGGCCGCGGCAGATCGATGTCAATCACCTGGCGGATGCGGCCGGGAGATTTCGACATCATGACGACCTTGTCGGAGAGAAAGACAGCTTCGTCGACTGAATGGGTTACGAACAACACGGTCTTGCGATCGCGTTCCCAGATGTTGAGAAGGTCGTTCTGCAGGCGTGTCCTTGTGTGCGCGTCGAGCGCACCGAACGGCTCGTCCATCAGCAGCACCTCGGGATGATAGGCGAGCGTCCGCGCCAGCGCCACGCGCTGCTTCATGCCGCCCGACAGCTCCTTGGGATAGAAGTTCTCATAGCCCTTGAGGCCGACCATTTCGATCAGGGCGCGGCTCTGCGCTTCCGCCTCGGCAGCACGCACGCCTTGTTGGCGCGGGCCGTACATCACGTTGCCCAGCACAGTCTTCCAGGGAAACAGCGCGAACTCCTGGAACACCGGTCCGCGATCTGGGCCAGGGCCTGTGATCGCCCGCCCCTTCATCTTCGCTACGCCGCTGGTCGGGCTGACAAAGCCGCCGACGATATAAAGCAGGGTCGACTTGCCGCATCCGGACGGACCGAGGATGGAGACGAATGCTCCCGCCTCGATCATCAGCGAGATGTCCGAGAGCGCCACATGATCCCTGCGCGCCGAGGTCTGAAAGATCTGCGAGACGCGGTCAATCTCGATGATTGCAGAAGCCGGCTCTTGTGATGTCACCGGGCTCACCCACTCCTTCGGTCTCGCAGGCACTACCGTCATCCCGTCTCTCGCCTCACCCGCGCGAATTTCCCTCGACGAACCCGCCGAATGTTCGCTGTCCGCGGCACCAGCTTAGCAAGAAGCCTGCCACACAGGCGGCCTGTCTTTACACCTGTGCGCTGCGTCACTCGAACCACGGCCATTCTGCGGGGCCTTCATGCGTAACGGCTCCGCCCGGGGCCTGCCCAACCAACCGGGCATACTTTGCGAGGGCCCCTGCACGATGACGCGGCGGACGCTGCTTCCAATCGCGGCGCCGCGCAGTGAGTTCCTGCTCGTCGAGCAGGACATCCATCCGTCGATTTGCGGCATCGATCCGGATCCTGTCACCGTCGCGAACGAGCGCCAGCGGACCGCCAACAAATGCTTCGGGAGCGACGTAGCCGATGCACATGCCGCGCGTCGCGCCAGAAAACCGGCCATCGGTGATCAACGCTACCTTTTCACCCATCCCCTGACCGTAGATCAGCGCCGTAACGCCGAGCATCTCACGCATGCCAGGGCCGCCAACCGGCCCCTCGTTGCGGATCACGAGAACCTCGCCCGCCTTGTAGCTGCGGTCACGAACCGACGCGACGCAGGCTTCCTCATCCTCGAAGACGCGTGCCACGCCCTCGAAGAACTGGTTCTTCAAACCCGCGACCTTGATCACCGCACCGTCGGGACAGAGGTTTCCCTTCAGCACCGCCACGCCACCATCAGGCATGATCGGCGCGCGCGCCGCATGCACAACCTCTCCATCGGGCGCGTTGGCGGCGCCATATTCTTCGGCAAGTGTGCGGCCGGTGATGGTCAGGCAGCTGCCATCGATATGCCCACTCTGGATCAGCTCACGGATCACGACCGCCGCGCCGCCGATGTCGTAGACATCCTTGGCCGTGTATTTGCCCCCGGGGCGCAGATTTCCGATCAGCGGCGTCCTGGCAAAGACCTCGCCCACATCGTCAATCGTGAATGCAATGCCTGCCTCGTTCGCGATCGCCGGCAAATGTAGCGCAGCGTTGGTCGAGCCACCCGTCGCCGCAACGATCGCGGCGCCGTTCTCAAGGCATTTCCGTGTCACGATGTCGCGCGGCAACGGCCCGCCGCGTTCAAGCATCTCCATGATCAGGCGTCCGGCGCGCCGCGAGATCCGCGCACGCTCTGCATAGACACCGGGCACCATCGAGACGTTGGGCATGGTCAGCCCCATCGCTTCCGAGACCATGCCCATGGTGTTCGCAGTGAACTGGCCGGCGCACGCGCCGATCGTCGGCAGGCACGCACGCTCGATCCGCGCGAGCGTGGCGCCGTCGATCTCTCCGGTCATGAAGCTGCCGACAGCCTCATAGGAGTCGAGCACCGTCAGCGTGCGTCCATCCAGACGGCCCGGCAGCGAGCTGCCGCCATAGATGAAGATGGACGGCACGTTGCAACGAACCATGGCCATCATCACGCCGGGAAGCGTCTTGTCGCATCCGCCGTATCCGATCAGCGCGTCGTAGGCCAGGCCATGGACAACGGCCTCGATCGAGTCGGCGATCAGTTCACGCGAAAACAGCGAGAACTTCATTCCCTCGTGGTTCATGCTGATGCCGTCAGAAACCGACACGGTCGAGAACTCCCGCGGCGTGCCGCCGGCCTCCTCGATCCCGGTTTTGGCCGCAGCCACCTGGAAGTCGTGGGTCATGTTGCAGGGCGTCTGCTCGCCCTTCATGCTGACGACGCCCACCATCGGCTTGGCGATCGCAGCGTCGTCGAGTCCCATGGCACGCATGAAGGCCCGGTGCGGGGCCCGATCGAGGCCGTCCGTCGTGACTCGTGATCGTAGCTTCTTCATGCGCGCATTTTCTTCATGCAGCGGCCCGAATGCCGGGACGAAACGCTATTCTTGACCGATTCAGCAGGCTTATCCACTCGATCCCCTACTGTAGCGGAGCGACGATCGACGGATGCTTGAACTGCGCGACATCCAGTTTCGGCAGCATTCCGGTCTCCGCATAGATGTCCAACATCTTCTGGATCGCCGGGAAGTTCGGTGCGGCCCCCGGATCACGGCCGAAATCGTTGTCCTTGAGCAGGTAGGTCTCGAGCACCGGGATGGGGGCTTTCAGCACTTCATTGACGACCTTGAGAGTCTCCTCGCGGTTCGCCAGCGCCTTCTTCATCCCCGAGGTGATATCGCGGACATAGGTCTTGACCAGCTCCGGGTTCTTGTCGACGAAATCGGCGCGGCAGGCCTCCAGAATATGCACGATGTTCGGCATGGCCTCCGAGAGTGAGAATAGCTTCCTGGTGCCCCCCTTCGCCTCCGCACGCGCGGCAAACGGCTGATTCATGTTGACAGCATCGACGCGGCCCTGGCGCAGCGCATCCTCGGAGACCGCAAAGCCGACCTCGACCAGCTTGATATCCTTGGCCGGATCGACACCGCTCTGCTTCAGAAGCAGATTGAACGGGCCTTGCGTACCACCGCCGATCACGGAAATGCCGACCGTCTTACCCTTGAGATCGGCAATTGTCTTGATCGGCGAGTCATCTTTGACGGCCCAATAGACCGAGAAGCCACCAGGCTTCTCGAACACGTGCTGTGCCACGATGTAGGCCTTGAGATTGCCGCCGACCACACCGTTGGCAAGCGACAGGGGTGCCTGCGTCGCGCAGTCCAGCGCGCCGGCGGCCAAGGCCTGCGTCATCGGCGCGGTGCCCTGGAATTGGGTCCATTCGATGTTGTAGGTCTTCCCGATGCTGGGAAATTCAGCTGGGCGGCGCATCATCCAGTACTTGGATTCCTCGGCGGGGATCGTCCAGCCGACGCGGATCGTCTGTTGCGCCAATGACGGGCCTGCCCCCGCGCTCGCAGCTGCCGCCGCCCCTAAAGCCAGGATCCATCTCGAAACGGTTCGCATCGTGCCCACTCCGCTGCTCCGGCGCCGATCCGCGCCACCCAACCCGACCGCCTCAAATGTTTCATGGTTCAAACAATCAGGCAAGTCATGCAAGCCGGATGGTTTTGCCGCCTGACATGGGATGTATGGTAAAGCGGCGTCGCGCTGCGACAGAAGGAGGCAACCTATGGCTGATGCGAGCAGGACAAACCCGCAAGGCACCGACAGACTTGGTTATCTCGGTCTGGGGCTGATGGGAGCGCCGATGACCCGGCGCTTGCTCAAGGCTGGCTATCGGGCCTCGGTCTGGAACCGATCGGCAGACAAGTTGACTCCGCTCATCGAGGCCGGCGCCAAGCGCGCGGCCACGCCTCGCGATCTCATGGCGAACTCAGATATCGCCTTCATGTGCGTGACGGACGCGACGGCAGTCGAAGAGGTGGTCTTCGGGACCGAGGGCCTGGCAGCGGCTCCCGGTGCAGGCAAGCTTGTCGTCGACTTTTCATCAATACATCCTGACGCTGCGCGCCACCTCGCAAAGCGACTGAGAGAGGCCAATGGCGCCGGCTGGATCGATGCACCGGTTTCCGGCGGGACGAAGGGCGCCGAGGAAGGCACGCTTGCTATCATGGCCGGCGGAGAAGCGGACGACATCGAACGAGTCCGCCCTTACGTTCTGGCGATGGCGCGCAGGTTCACTCACATGGGGCCGATCGGCGCCGGGCAGACGACAAAACTCTGCAATCAGGTGATCGTCGGTTGCGCGATGGCCGTGCTGGCGGAAGCCACGCGCCTCGCCGTCAACGCCGGAATTGATGCCAATCGCCTGCCCGAAGCGCTCGCAGGCGGCTTCGCGGATTCCATCCCGCTTCAGCTTTTCGTGCCGCGGATGGTCCAAGGCATCCACTCACCACCGCTTGGTCACATTGCCACGATGCTCAAGGATCTCGATACGGTTGCCGACGTCGCACAAGCGACGTCGACGCCGGTGCCGATGGCCTCGCTTGCGGGCCAATTGTTCAGGTTAGCCAAGGCCGCGCAGGGCGCGGAAGCGGACGCGCTGGAGATTTACAAGCTTTCAGCGGCGAAGCGCTAAGCCGTCGCGCACACCCGAAGCGCACGCTAGGGCGATCTCTGGCGCTCGTCGTCGGCGAGAAACCGGCCAAACGCCCCCCTCGCGAAGAGCAGCGGCTCCGCCGCGTTGTAGGTATAGGCCTCGACCGCCCCGAGAAAGATCACGTGGTCGCCGCCATAATAGCGGTTCACGGATCGGCATTGAAAGTTGGCAACGCTCTCGGCAAGCACTGGCGCGTTGCCGAGGCCCGGCGCCCAGTCCACGTCTGTGAACTTGTCCTCCGACGACTTCGCGAATTTACTCGCAAGCGCCTGCTGCGAAGCGCCAAGCACGTTGACGGTAAAATGGCTGGCGTTCTGAAAAATAGTCAGGCTCGAGGAGTAGACGACCAGGCTCCACAGGACCAGCGGCGGATTCAGCGAAACCGAGGCGAACGAATTGCAAGTCAGTCCGTAAGGCTTGCCGTCAGGCGCTGCGGCCGTGATGATCGTCACGCCCGTTGCATAAGTGCCGAGCGCGTTGCGAAAGTCGCGCGGATCGATCGGCGAACTGTCGCTCGCGAGCTCGTTGGCTGGATCGTGAGCGGCGGGCTGCTGCGGCAGATCATTCATCAGCCGGCCTCACAACGTGAGATTTTCGGACGGCAGGCCCAGCGCCACGCGTCCATAGTTGGTTCCGGCCGCATCAAAATTGAACGCGAGATGCGAGTTGATCGCGTGGGCATCGCGGAACTGCCGCTGTAGCACGCCGGTGGTGAACAGGCCGCGCGCGCCGCTCGCGGCAAACAGCATCGAGACCGCGTCCGTACACAGGTTCACCGAAAAAGATCCATCGCGCCGATACCGGGTCTTGGTTGCCATGTCGGGAATGTGCCCGCGCCGCGCGTCCTCCATGGCATCGAGGCACGCCGACCGCATGATCAGGCGTGCGGCGTCGATCTTCGCCGAGGCCTCCGCAATCTTGATCTGGGTGCTTTGAAAATCGCTCAGCTTGGCGCGGTTATAGGTCGAAATACGAT
This sequence comes from Bradyrhizobium centrosematis, assembly GCF_045571495.1. Classification (NCBI taxonomy): domain Bacteria; kingdom Pseudomonadati; phylum Pseudomonadota; class Alphaproteobacteria; order Hyphomicrobiales; family Nitrobacteraceae; genus Bradyrhizobium; species Bradyrhizobium centrosematis. The sequence continues at coordinate 2,544,339 of NZ_CP120703.1, read as the reverse complement.
GACGTGCGACATCCGTGTAATCGTCGAGGCACGCCTGCGCATTCCCCAGCGCGACACCGGAGAGGACGTACGGAAACAGCGAGAATACGGGCAGCGCATACAGCGGATTTGGATTGACCTTGCTTCCCGGCGTCGGCCCGCCGGAGAGGTCACCAACAGCGACCGTCATGTGGTCGGCCACGAAGGCATCCCTGACCTCCACGTCGCAAGATCCGGTCCCGCGCAATCCCGCGACATTCCAGGTATCCAGCACTTTGTAATCGCCCTTGGGCAGCAGAAAGATCCGATACTCGATGCCGTCGGCTTCATCTTCGGAGTAGACCACGCTTGCCAGCATGTTCCATTCACAAGAGGCAACTCCGGAGGAGAACGGCCAGCTGCCGCGCAGCTGGTATCCGCCGTCGACTTTCGTAGCGCGCCCGGCAGGGAAGATGAACGAGGAGGCGATCAACGCGTCCGGATCACGGCTCCAGACCAGATCCTGCGCCTTGGGTTCGAACATGCCGAGCATCCAGTGATGGCTCGCCAGGTTCGCGAGATTCCAGGCCACCGACGCGTCCGCTTGTCCGAGCAGCTCGGCGCAATCGACGAGAGCGACGTAGTCAAGCTCGGCGCCGCCGATCCGCGCCGGCTGGAGCATTCGGAACAGACCGCCGTCGTGAAGATCCCTCTCGGTTTCCGGCGGCAGATGCCGCAGCTCCTCCGTTCGCGCCGCCCGCTCGCGTAGTCGCGGAAGGAGGGCCCGGGCCTTCCCGATCATTGCCGCATAGGTGCTATCGCCGGCTTCTGGCCCGGTGGCCTGACCCATGCTCGGCTTTCGACCAGGCGCCATCTGTGTCCCTCACATTCGCATATTTATGCGGCCGACGCTTCACCAAATCAAGCCAATGCACCCGGCATGGACTCGCGTGTCGGCGGAGTTTGATGCTGCGGGCATTGACCGCGCGGGGGCCTAGCCGGTCGAGGGGTTGCCTGAACCAAAGACCCCCTTCTGGGTCAACTCCGTGATCCGACTCTCGTCACAACCGAGCAAATTGCGCAAAACATCTTCAGTATGTTCGCCCAACAGTGGCGCCGCAACGGGATCGACGGCGCCGGTCAGGCTCATGGTAATCGGCGGCTCGATGTTGGGCACCCACTCCGCGGTCGGGTGTGGAATCCGGTTCAAGCGATCGCGTTCGCGAGCTTCGGGCGCGTTGAACCCCTCCTCGACCGTCCGGAGATAGCCGACCGGAATGTTGGCCTGCTTCATCTTCGCCATCCAGTTTTCGAGTGTATCACTGGCAAAGACCTCAGCAATGGCCGCGCGCAAGAGCTCCTTGTTCTCGGAGCGGGCCTTGCGCGTCGCAAACTGCGGCTCGGTGATGAGATCCGGCCGGTTCAACACCTCGACCACGAGCCGGCGATAAAGCCGATCATTGGCGCAGGCCATGTAGAGCGGCCCGTCGGAAGCCTCGTAGACACCGACGGTGGGAGAGCCGCTCGGCGAATTGCCGAACCGGCCGGGATTTTCGCCGTTGATGAGATAGGCCATGCCATAGAAGCCAGTCATCCCCATTGCGATGTCGAACAACGCGACTTCGACACGCTGCCCGCGGCCGAGCCGGTCGCGCGCCAACAGCGCCAACAATATGGCGTTACAGGCCGACATCCCCGTCGCCATGTCCACGATGGGCGGGCCGGTACGAACCGCCGGACCGTCGGCAAATCCGTTGAGCGACATGAAGCCGCTCTCCGCCTGCGTGATGGGATCGAAGCCGGGGCGCGAGGCGAACGGTCCGGAGCGCCCGTAGGCGGAGATCGAGCAATAGACCAACCGAGGATTGAGCGGCGCGACCGCCTCATAATCCAGTCCGAACTTCTTCATGACCCCGCTCGAGAAATTCTCCACGACCACATCCGCCTTGCGGATCAGATCCAGCGCGATCTCGCGGGCTTCCGGGATGGAGAGATCGAGCGCGATGCCTTTCTTGTTGCGATTGAGGCTGAGATAGGCGGCGCTTTCGCCGCCGATTTCGGCGTGCTCATAGGCGCGGGTGTCGTCGCCGCCGTCGGGATTCTCGATCTTGATGACATGCGCGCCAAAATCGGCGAGTGTCTGCGTGCAGGCCGGCCCGGCGACGACACGCGTGAAATCGATGACCAGCAGACCATCGAGCGCAGTCAGCCCTTCCGTCGCCCGCGACGAACGTTCCGGCAATTGAGGCTTGTTGGGCATCGATGGTTCTCCCTTACATCGGCTTGTGGCCGCCGAATTTCCTGCAAGAGCAAACTTAAAGCCTGACGCTACCAACTTCGCAAGTGTTTCACCGGCATTGTCCATAAACGAAAAAAAAGCCCGGCAGCGGTCGGGCTGCCGGGCTTCTCGCCATCCTGCTCATACCGCTGCGCCAACGTCTTATGAGCCATTGCAAGCCATGTTCCGCATCGCGGGAAACGCTCCTCCAGCGTTCAGCGCAGCCTCTTTCTCCAGTAAAGTGTATGCGACCAGGCCCAAGGTACCTCGGGCTCGTAGAGCCGATAACCCGCCTGGATGAAGTTGTTGGCGGACACGGGATTGTCGGTCGTATCCGAAACAACACTGTCCCATCCAACGCGCCGCCCCCTTGCCTCGATCGCTCGCATCAGCCTGATTTGCAGCCCGCGTCCCCAATGCCGGCGCAAGACACCGACCCTGGAGAAGTAGCCGCTGTTTCGTACATGTGTCGATGGCACAACCCCGGCAAAGGCGACCGCGTTATCGCCGTGATAAGCCAGCCACCACGCACCAAGGTCGAACTGGGGCATTGCCGCGGCATCGAAGAACGTCAGCTGGTGCAGATCGGTCAAGGTGTCGGCGACGTCTTCGTCAGACGCATCGACGATACGAATTCTGTACATGGCATACCCATTGGCGACGGACAACGCATTCCATCGTGCGGTGACATCGCCGCCGAAGTCGTCTCACTTGCCCAGCGCGACCTTGACGCCTAGCCAAATGGCCCCCATCAATCCCGTGGCGACCACAGTAATCACGGCCTTGAACGTATAGCTCTGCGCCTGTTCCACGCTTTTCCGCCAGTGCCGCAGATGCTGAAAATCAGCTCTGATCTCGCTGCCGACCCACTGCACGATCCACATCGTGAAGGCATCCGCCGCAGCGCCCGCGCCACCGATGTCGATGAAGGCGCGCAGCGGAAGGAGAGGATCTGCCGAGACTTTTCCGATCCGCCCACCGGCACGGGCGTCCGACAGCAGCGAGGCGAAATAGGCGCCCTCGAAAGCGCGGGCATACTCGCCCTCCCAGATGTGGTCGTAGCGCTCAGGGTAGAGCTTCTGATCCAGCAGCCGCTCCTCCCCAAGCACGTCCGGAAACCAGGGATTGTCGCGCCAGTTCGCCTTGATCACGACGGCCCCGTCGGGCTTGCGCCCGCGCAGAAAATCGTCGATCGCATCGCTCTTGCGACGCGGATTCCAGCTCGCCCAGAGCTCGGAGTCTTTGGCACGGATCGTCGGCCGCAGCAGCGCGAGGCTGCGCGCGCTCAAGGATTGCGCCTCGTCGATCCAGGCGATGCGAAATCCTTCCAGAGACTTGATCGAATCGGCCGTGTGATCTTGAAGACCGCGGAAGATGATGAGGCCGTCGCCGGGCGTCTCGATCTTGTCGCTGAACAGTTTGAAGCCGTGGCCGAGGCCAAGGCTCGCGATCTTGCCTTCGATCAGACGTTTCGACGATTGCGCCAACGTCCGCTGCGCCTCGCGAATACAGACCGCGAGCGTGCCGCGCTCGGCCTGGCAGGTCTCGACAAGAAGCTCGCCGAAGAAATGCGATTTGCCCGAGCCGCGTCCGCCGTAAACGCCCTTGTAGCGCGCAGGTTTCAGCAGCGGCTCGAAGATCTTCGCCGTCGGAATTTTCAGGATCGACAATGGCTACGCTCGCTAGCCCTGGGTGCAGCGCACCTGCGCTGGGCAACGCCGGTCCAGCAAGCAGACCAGGAACTGAGGAAAGCATCATCGAGACGACCCGCAACCGATCGCTCGGCGCGGGCTGAACCAACTCGTTTTGATGATGCCACTATGCAAGTGTTTTGCCCGACGGGTCAACGATCAATCGAGACGGGATTTGAAATCGAGATCTCCGCCGCCGCAAGCGTCGCGAACGACGTCAGTGCTGCCCGAGCTTCCCGGATACACGATGATCCGTTCGATCCGGTGGATCAATTCGAGCACTCCGTCTTCGCCATTCTCGACCGGCTGTGCGGCCTTGCCCCAGCCGCGATCCAGGATCGCGTTGGCGGCCGAGACGCGCGCCGCCGGCGTTGCATCCTCACTGCGCATGACGCCGACCAGCACCCTGATGGCCGTTCTGGTGTGGCTGCGCGCAAGCGAGCGAATTTCGGTCAGGGTGCGCGCCCTCGACGTCTTCCCGCGCGCGGGCAAGCGAACCGGTGCAGGCTCGCGCTCGCATTCGGTCATTTCCTCGCTCACGACAACGTCTCCCACAGCACGACTGCAATGAGGCCCGCCAGCGCGAGCGATATCAGATAGGCGGTCATGACTCCTCCCAACAACGAAAATGCGCGGCAGATCGCGCAATGAGGCGCGATCGTTTCGGGCGCGAACCCTATCTCCGATCCCGGAGACCGCAGCGGCGCGGGCGACGAGCCCGGCGCCGCGGGCCGGCACGTTCGCGCGTGCACGGCCAGCAATGGTTCGGACGACGGCGCGCCGATCGGCGCTCCAGGTTTGTCGCGTGCGTGGCCGTGATGCGCCGCCGCCGTCCGATTGCGATATCGAGACGAAAAAACCCGCGGCGGAATGTTCCGCGCGGGTGAACCAAACTCGTCTCGATGATGTCATTCTGCCGGTGTTTTGCCCGACGTGTCAAACGAACGAACGCCTCCGACGGACGTTAGTCCGATCCGGAGGATCGCCATGACACAAAGGCCATCTCGCAAGCCGCGCAACCAGGACAAGCCGCACGCCGGCAAGGAGCGCGAACGCCAAGCGGCGGTGATCGAAGAGTCCGCCGAAGCAGCGGACAGCGGCCGCGACCTCGTGCACGGCGAAGGCGGCACCATCGATCTTCCCGCCGAGCCCCGCGATTTGTCGAAGGACGATTAAAGCATGACCTGGAGAAGTGCGAACTGGTTTCCCGGAAAGATCATGTGCAAAAGCAACCTGAAGCGCGATGACGCTTCATCCAAATCTCGTCGCGCTCCAGGCTCGCCGGAACTTAGCCGATGAGAGACGCGTTGATGCCTTCGCATGGAAGGAACGTTCGTGCGATGAGGCCTACCATTCTGGTTGTTGACGACGAGCCCGCCGTTCTCGACGTGATCGTGGGCATGCTGGAGGATCTTGGCTGCGAGGTGGTCAGCGCCCGGAACGGTCCGGATGCACTCGAGAGGCTAAAACAAGACCAGGACATCTCCGTCCTCATCACCGATATCAACATGCCCGGCATGGATGGTCATGAACTGGCCGAGCTGGCCAAGCGCGTCCGCCCGGAGCTGAAGATGCTGCAACTGTCGGGTCGCGAGCCCCGGCGCGGCGGCCTGCCCATGATCAGGAAGCCGTTCTCGTTCGAGGAGCTCGCCGCGATCCTGCAGCGGACCACAGGCATTCACTGACCATCGCCCAATAAAAAGCCCGCAGCGGACGGCGTCCGCGCGGGCATGAACCAAACTCTTCTGATGATGCCAATATGCCGGTGTTTTGCCCGACGTGTCAACGCGGCGAACGCGGACGAAGGACTCCCCTCCTCCCAGCTCAATATGTGGTGCGCAACGGGCTTGCTTCAAGTCCCCGACCCTGCCGTAGAACCCCCGACCCAGCACGCATCCAAAGCAACCAGCCGAGGGGGTCAATATGCCTGTCCTGCTTCCGACGTCCCGTTCACGCCGCCCGGCCCGGAGTGCCGATGCGCGGAACCAGACGCCGGCCGACCATGCCGTCGTGATCGCCGGCGGCGGGCCGACCGGCCTGATGCTGGCCGCCGAGCTCGCGCTTGCCGATGTCGACGTGGCCGTCGTCGAGCGCCGGGCCGACCAGGCACTGGTCGAAACGCGCGCGGGCGGCCTGCACGCGCGCACCATCGAGCTGCTCGATCAGCGCGGCGTCGCCGACCGCTTCCTGCGCGAAGGACAGATCGTCCAGCTCGCCGGCTTTGCCTGGACCCGGCTCGACATCAGCGATCTCCCCACGAGGCACGCTTACGGGCTCGCGCTGCGGCAGAACCACATCGAGCGCATCCTGGCCGATTGGGCCGCCGAGCTCGAGGTTACCTTCTATCGCGCGCGCGAGGTGACGGGCTTTGCGCAGGACGAGACCGGCGTCGACGTCATGCTGTCCGGCGGTGAGCGACTGCGTGCAAACTATCTGGTCGGCTGCGACGGCGGGCGCAGCTTGGTGCGCAAGACGGCCGGCATCGACTTCGCCGGCACCTCACCGACGCTGAGCAACCTCATGGCCGAGGTCGAGATGGGCGATGAGCCGCAGTTCGGCCTGCGTCACGATGCGCTCGGCTTTCACGGCCTCAGCAGGACGGAGAGCGGACGCGTGCTGGTGGTCCTGACCGAAGCAACGCTCGCCCGCACCGGCGAGCCCGGCTTGCGCGATCTCAGCGCGGGCCTCCTCGCCGTCTACGGCACCGACTTCGGTGTCAAAAATCCCGCCTGGATCTCCCGCTTCACCGATGCGGCACGGCAGGCCGCATCCTATCGCGAGGGACGCGTGCTGCTCGCCGGCGATGCCGCGCATATCCATCACTCCGTCGGCGGGCAAGGCCTCAATCTGGGTGTGCAGGATGCCGTCAATCTCGGCTGGAAGCTGGCGCAGGTGGTCAAAGGCGTCTCGGCGGACAGCCTGCTCGACAGCTACCACGCCGAACGCCATCCGGTGGCCGCGCGCGTGCTGCGCAACACCAGGGCGCAGATCGCCCTGCTTCGCCGCGGCGAGGACGGCCTCAAAGCCGCGCGCGAGGCGATCGCCGAATTGCTCGCCATGGACGAGCCGCGCCGGCGCTTCGGTGCGATGATGAGCGGGCTCGACATCGCTTACGATCTTGGCGAAGGCCACGCGCTGCTCGGCCGGCGCATGCCCGATCTCGATCTGAGCGTCGACGGGAAGAAGCTGGCACTGTTCACGCTGCTGCACAGCGCGCGCGGCGTGCTGCTCAATTTCGGCAGACGGGGTGGCATCGATATCGCACCGTGGAAAGACCGCGTCGATGTCGCCGAGGCCGACACGGATGGCGCCTGGGAGCTTCCTGCGATCGGACACATCGCCGCGCCGGGCGCGGTGCTGGTGCGGCCCGACGGGCACGTTGCGTGGGTGGGCGACGAGAGTCAGCATGGACTCGAACATGCATTGACACGATGGTTCGGACCGGCCGCCGTGTAGCTCGGCGGGTGCGGCCCTGAAACAAAGCCCGCGCCATTCAACGGGCTTCTCCCGCTTCAAGTGTTCGGGACGCGGGTCAATAATCGAATATTGCGTCGCTCGTCCACTTCCGGTGGGACCGCTTTGGTTGGTGAGCCCCCCACCGGAGTGGGGCTCTCGGGCCTATGCGCAAGTGCGTCCGCGATCCACTTCGGCCATTTGGCTTCATAACTCGGCTCCGCACGCGCTGGGCGCAGCTTTTGGAAGTCGTCGCTCATGCTTGCTCCTGCGAACGCAGCCATTCCTCTTCATAAGCCTCCTCGGAATCACACGTCGTTCCGAGGCTTCCGAGAACACTGATCGGCATTCGCTCAACACTCTCCTCGATCTGCGCTTCCATCATGACATTGTCGCCGGGGTGCACAATGACCCGCTCGATGCGGTGAATGAATTCAAGAGGCTTGCCGTCCTCACTCGCAAGTGGCTGCAGCGGCTTGCCCCAACCCCGGTCGAAAATCACACTGGCCGCGGCGACACGTGCATGAGCCGGAGCGTTCTTGTCCCGCATGATTTGCACGAGAGTCTTTATGCCGAGCGAGGTATGCGTGCGCGCCAGCGATTTGATTTCAGTCAACGTCCGCTGCTTCAACGCGCGCCGTGCCGCCGCCCTCGCCAGAGCATTCTGAGAAAGAAGGTTGTATTTCATGGGTTCGGTCATCTGAAAAATCCGTGTAAAGCTGCAATCCGCTTCTGAAACCGAGACACAAAAAAACCGCGCCGGAAAACTCTGGCGCGGGTGCAAAACACACTCGTCTCGATCATGCTAGTCTGCCGGTGTTTTGCCCGACGTGTCAAACGACAATCGCTGTTTCAAACGAGCTAGGCGGCACCTCGCAACGGGAGCGGCAGTTGAACAGCAAAAGGCCGCGTGGCATTGGCTTCGACGAAGGTCTGTAGAGCCGGAGAGAGCTCGACATTTTCAGCGACAGCCTTTGCGAGATCGTCTGCAATCTCGCTGGTCGCGTCGCGGGCCCAACCCTCGGATGGATTAAAAGCCACTATCCTCACGGGATAGACGTATTGGCCGGAGAGCAGATCGCGGATGATGGTGTCGCGGTCAGTATCCTGCTCGTCGGTCTCGCGCCACGCACAGCCGGCGCGCGCGCCGAAGTCCTCAAGCACCAAATATATGTCTCGGTCGAGGCGATCGGTCGGGATAATCGAAGGTGATGAACGCATACGCTTACTCCGAAACTTCGCGCGAAGGAGACGGCCCCGGCATCGCAGCGGGCTGGAGGTATGGCCGGGGCCGCTCGCCGGCTCGGCAGCGGGCCAGCGCCGACTCAATTCCGCGGCAATTACCGCAGTTCCTGAGTGGGGGAGATTCTTAATGGCGGTCCAATTAGACCAGCCTGAATCTATCTAGGGGAGCTTCGTGGACGCGATCGCCATCAGCATCGGTAACGAGCACTTTGTATCCTTTGCCTCGCAGCTCAGGCCTGGCTGCTGACAACTCGTTGGCAAGACGATTTGCGACCTGAATGGCCATTTGCACGTCGGCAAGCAATTGCCCGCCGTAATCGATAACGGTTTTGCTATCAATCAAGTCGAAATGGTAACGCGGCATAGGAGAAAAACCGAACGGACAGCGGTGCGTTCCTTTCGGCGAAACTGTCGAAGGCAAAAGTTCAGAGGGCGCTCCAAAGATGAGCTAGGAAAAACTGTTCACTCTGTTACTTAGGAAGCTCGCGACGAAGCGAGGTGATTCGATGCTGGAAATGATCTTGATCATGGCCGTCATCGGGACGGGGTTGGTCGGCGGCACAGTTGTCGTCTTCGAGTGGCGTGCTCTGGCCGGGTACTGGCATCTCAAAACCAAGCGCTGACGGCACTGCGGCAGCGTTGGCCTTTCGAATTTTTCAGCCCTAAGGCGAAGCTCAGCGACGCTTCAGCTTTTGCTCTACTTTCTTGCGGCTGCTGCCGACCTTTTTTACGGCCTTCTTCACCGCCGACGCGGATCGGCGTGTCTTCTTTGCCTCATAACGCACTTCGTAGTCTTGCCCGCCTGCCACGCGCGCGCGGTCTTGCTTGCGACCGCGAGCGGTCTGCTTCTTCGCCTTAGCCATAGTGCACCTCCATGCACTGCGAAAACGCCAGAGGATTCAGTTAGTTCCTCTCGACTAATCGGACCGGAGCAAAAGCCGGAACGAATCCTCTCAGAAAGATTCGAATCAAAGAGTTTGTTGCGTGGAGTTGTTCGGTGGCGTCCCTGCGTCAGCGTAAGTCAGCGGCGATCGGCGTCAAGGCGCCCTTCCCGAATTTTATCGAGCCCGCCCTGGCATCCTCCGTCGAGAGGGTCCCGTCCGGAGCGCGATGGATTCACGAGATCAAGTTCGACGGCTACCGCGTTCAAGTTCACTTGGCCAACGAGGCCGTCACCATCTACACCCGTCGCGGCTACGACTGGACGAAGCGCTTCAAGAAGGTCGCTGATGACGCATGGCACATCAAGGCCGGCTCCGCAATCATCGATGGGGAAGTCGTCGTTCCGGCCGCCGACGGCACAACAGATTTCTCGGTCCTCCAGAACGAATTGAAAGGCAACTCCTCCAAGCTCGTGCTTGTAGCCTTCGACCTGCTCTATCTGAACGGCCGTGACGTTCGCAGTCTGCCCTTGATTGAACGCAAGGCCGAGTTGAAGAAGGTCATTTCAGGCACCGACGTTCAGTTCAGCGAGAGCTTCGAGATCGAAGGGCGCGAGATGTTTGCCCACGCCTGCAAGGTTGGCCTTGAAGGCGTGGTCTCAAAGGTTCGCGACAGCACCTATAACAGCGGCCGGGGCAACAATTGGGTCAAGATAACCTGCCGGCAGCGAGAGACCCTGACCATCGCGGGCTTCGCGCTTGATGAAGGCAAGTGGGACGGCGTTTATCTCGGACGCCTAAAGGGCGATGATCTCATCTACGCCGGCAAGGTCGACCACGGCTTCGACAAGACATCAGCCGCAGAGCTGCGCAAACGGCTGGAGCCGCTGCGGCGCAAAACACAGCCCTATGCAAAGCGGATCGCCCACAAGGGTATCTGGGTCGAGCCAAAGCTGCTTGCCGAGATCGAGTACCGCGCCAAATCGGCCGAGGGAAAGGTGCGACATCCATTCTTCAAGGGATTGAGAGAGGATCTATGACCGGTACAACCGCCCACATCCTTCAGGATCTATATGACAGCGAAATCAACTTCGCGATTGCGACATTTTGGGATTGCGGCTTTGAGATTAGGCTTGGGGACCCACTGAATGGTTTTGCGGCCATTGGGAACGCCGACAACTTCGCGGAGGCTGTCGAGTGGCTTCGCGTGCTCGCTATCCAGAACTATCCGGAAAGCATGTTTGCAAAGGTTCATCGTCAACCTACCGACTTGATCGAGGCCCGCAACGATTTGTCACTGCCCTCGTAGGTCATCAACTCAGACACCCCACAAGAATGAGTGAGGAGCATCATGACAACGGAAACGGAAGAAGCGGTAGCCGAGGCCTTGGCGTCTTACGACTCCGCCATGACAGCGGCGTTTCAAGTTCTCGTCCACTGTTTGCAGACCAACGGAGCTCTTCGGGCGGGCCAGTACCCACAAGAACTCACCCGCTATCTCGATATCACGAAAGACAAGTGCCCTCCTGTGAAGAAGGCGATCCTCGAAGACCTGCGGGACATGTTGCTCAATTGATGCCTGTGCTGGTCTATTGCGCCTACAACTCCAACACCGCAGTCGAAGCTGAAGTCAGAGACCTCGGATGCGGCGCCGGAGAAATCCGCTGCCTCGAATGCGGTGGAGACGGCAATTGGGGCAAGTTCGCACCAGAGATTGTCGGACCGGATTACGCTTGCATTGATTGTAAGGGGACAGGCAGACAGCTGGTGAGCATTTGAGAGCTTCATTGTCCACAGCCACGAGAGGCAGTAGCTCGGTGGCTTCGACGCCTACTAGGGATCGATAATTTGCCAACGCTGTTGGCTCATGCCTTTGATGATTGGATGTCCACCAAATCGCGCCAATATCTCTTCGGCACTCAGATCAAGATGTCGGCCGAGCGGGCAAAGGAGGCCCGAAGGGAAGCCGATAAGCTAGCCTGCGAGGCCTGGAACAATCGCATGCTTGGCTACAAGGGCCCCGCGCAGCCGTCGCCAACGATCGGCGATGCGATTAACGGCGGCTACCCCTATCTGGAGGTTCGCTGTCACGGCTGCGATACCAATCAGACCGTAGCGCTCGATATCATTCGCCGTCCGAAGACGACGCCGGTTCACGAACTCGAACGCTACATGCGATGCAAGGACTGTTCGCAAGTGCGGGGCTATCCGTATAAGCGGAGCAAGCTTGTGGCGTTGAGGCCGACAAAGATTTCAGCCGCACACCCGCCCTCCATCTGGTGGCCGGGCGAGCGATAAGGCACAATCCATTTCATGTGCAATCTCTATTCGATCACGACAAATCAGCAGGCAATCGCCGAACTCTTCCGGATCGTCCGTCGCTACGAAGGCAACTTGCCGCCAATGCCGGGTGTCTTTCCAGACTACCCCGCACCCGTCATCCGTGACGCAGGCGGCGAGCGAGAAATGGCAATGATGCGCTGGGGCATGCCGCCGCCGCCGCGCACCGGCGGTCCACCTGTGACGAACATCCGCAACACCTCCTCGCCACATTGGCGCGCCTGGCTCAAGCCCGAGCACCGCTGCCTCGTGCCTGCCAACAGCTTCGCTGAGTATGCACCGGAGCCGAACCCGGAGACGAAGAAGAAGGATGTTGTCTGGTTCGCGCTTGCGGAGCCACGACCGCTGTTTGCATTCGCCGGCATCTGGACCACGTTCAACGGCGATCGCGGCACGAAGTCAAAGCCGGTGCCGGGCCCGCATCAGGTCTATGGGTTCCTCACGACCGAGGCCAATGCCGTCGTCGAGCCGATCGATCCCAAGGCGATGCCGGTCATCCTGACGAGCACAGAGGAGTGGGACGTTTGGCTGAGAGCTTCGTGGGACGAGGCGAAGGGGTTACAACGACCGTTATCGGCTGACTCCATGGCTGTTGTAGCGCGAGGAAGTGACAAAGAGGACATTTCCGCCCTTTAGCAGGACCTGCTTCAAGCCGGAGGCGGCTTTGGTTGCTGAAACTGGATGTTACACTTCTTCTGAATTGACGCTTGCTCAATAGCAACCATCTGGCCCTTCATTTGGGCCAGTTCGGCAGCTGTTTGCTTGTCTCCGCCGACCAGAAACGCCGCCGGCCAGAACACGACAATAGCAACCCCCGTCGCAACCTGATCTTTCGTGCGCTGACTGTCCTGCGTTCCGGAGAGAGCGGCCGCTCGTGCGGAAACCGACTGCGCCTCGAGCGCGAGCTGCTGACAGTTGTAAGGCTGATATTGTAGTGGCGAAACATAAGCTGGCGTGATCTCAGATGATGAAGACGCGCAGCCTGCCAGCGCGGCGCCCAATGCCGCGATGCAAATAATACGCATTCAGTAAGCCCCCCGGCTAGTCTCAAAGCGCCATCCAAGCTCAACCGATGGGCGAGTGCAAGAGGCAGATCGCCATATAGTAAAAGTACGGAGTAAGGAGTAGCCACGCGTCCCGGGAACAAGCGGCAAGACCTCGCATTGAGCTGCCATGCACGGATCAATGGACGATCCCTTGTTGGCGCGCGCCGATGCCGCCCTCTGCGAAGCCGAGCGGCTGCGCCTTGCACTCGTGCGGCAGCGCGCGATCGCCCGCGCGATCTGCGACAACGCCGCGCAAACCCACACGCTGCAATCAGGCCTGCTGCCGACCGCCGCGATTGCGTTGACGCTCAACGCTCCTCGTTCGGCGTAGCGTCTGTCTCGTGCGGGAAAGGCTCGTACGTCCTGCGTCCCAGAAACGTGTCGGGTAGCGGCTGCTTCAACAGCTCGCGGCATTCGCGCACGATCTGGCGCATGTATTCAGCCTGCTCGCGTTCGACAGGCAACGGCCAAAACACCGGCATGGTGCGGCTCCCCTTGCTTTGCAGGCGGGAGCACGCTCGGTCTCTCAGCCACCGACGCCTACGGACAAAGCCTTGGCCGGTGATGTCTTGCAAACGACCTGGGGTGGATTTGGTTCAAAAGTGAACGTAGATGATCGCGCGGCCAAAAATGAGTAAGTGGCTCAAAAGGCGCAGGAAGAGCGCGCGAAATTTAATGTACGCCCTATCAAAAGATACTGACTCTCCGCCGTGCCGGGCGTAGGGTTGGTCCATCACCGCAAGGCCCGTGGCAAGTATCGGTGATGAGAACGCTGGTCGCGCTCCCGCCCCCACTCCAACGAGGGAGCATCGCCATGCTGAAGCGGCGTCGTTTCAAACAGGTCACCACACTCAAGGACAGACTCGCGGACGAAGCCGCACGCTGCCGCGAAGAGGCGCGCACGCTCGCGCCGGGACGCCGCCGCGAAATGCTGCTGCGCCGCGCGCGGCAGGACGAAACGGCCATGCAGATCGACGCCTGGCTGCGCTCGCCCGGCCTGAGGGCACCGACATGACACAGCAATATCGCGCTTACCTCGTCGGCGAGAACGGCGTCTTCCGCTCCGCCGAAGCCTTCGAGGCCTCGTCCGACGAGGCGGCCCTCACCTTCGCGCAGCAGTTCACGCGTCACGGCAAGGTCGAGGTCTGGCAGCTCGGCCGCAAGGTCGCCGTACTGGACTCGGAGCAAGCCTTCCCGCCATTGGCCAAGCGATTCCCACCGACACTGACGCGTCAATGATCGGCGGGAGGCGATCCCGGCGTGAACGTCTCGAGCGCGAACGCGAACGTCACGCGCATCACGGGCCCCTTGTCGTCACGAACGTCTATCGCCATTTTTTGGCGCCCGCCTGTCGCCGGCGCTGCAATGATGGCGTCGCGCGCCATGTCGGCCACCGATTTGGCGGCCTCGCCCTGAACCGCGCGCAGGCCCGACAATTCCAGCCCTTCCTCGTCGGGCGCAATTCCATTGTCGTCACGAAGATCGAAGTAAAATCGCGGCATAGCTCGCATCCTTTCAGCCCTATTAGGCGCGGCGCGTGCAAAAGTTTCGTGTGGGATGAAAAAACGTCGTGGAGTCAACACGTTCCCGGAACCGGGCCGGGGGCCTGATCCGATCATATCCCAGACGCGCCTGACGGCTTGGTCTCCCTACTCCTCGGCGAGTTTGCGTTCGATATAGGCGTCCACCGTCTCGGCAAACGAGCGCTGCACGCCGACCGCCACATCATGCTGGTCGAGCGCGTCGCGCTGGAGCACGCGCAGGCCGCGCCCGCGGGCGCTGCGCGGCGCGGTGTTCAGGAATTCATCGATGGCGCCTTTGGCGAGCGGGATGGCCTTGGGATCGCCCCTGGCGATCAGGAGCCTGAGCAGGCTCTGGCATTCGGCCAAACCTGGCATGGATTTCAGCCTCTCACCTTCGCTGCGATTTCGGCTTCGGGCGCTTCACAGGCTGGGTGTGAGTGCCGAACAGCGCCAGCAGGAACGCGACTTCTTCCTTCGAACCGACTTGAATCATGATGATCTCCTTTTCGCTCCGTTGGTCGAGGCCCGGGCGCGCGGCGTTCAGGACAATCGGGTTTCAGCATTGTTTCAGCCGTGTTTCGTCCGGCCGAGCCGCGGCTGCCGGGCAGCCTGTGTACACAATTGAACATGGCCCGGCCGAGGTTGGGCTCCATTGCCGGTTTCTCTGTTCCTTAACGGGTGCGCCATAAGGTCAGCGCCATCAAAGGGCTGCGGGAGGTCGGGCGATGGTCGTGACGTGCGCGGGATGTGCTGACGGGACGGAGCTGCCGTTCGACTTCAAGATGGCGTTCCAGCCGATCGTCGACATCGGCCGGAACAGGGTCTGGGGCTATGAGGCGCTGGTGCGCGGCCCGAACGGCGAGAGCGCCCACAGCGTCCTCAGCCAGCTCAGCGACCATCAGCTCTACCGTTTCGACCAGGCCGCCCGCGTCATGGCGATCGAGACCGCAGGCCGGTTGTTTACGGATCCGCATGCGCGGCTCTCGATCAACTTCATGCCGAACGCCGTGTACGAGCCGCGCGCCTGCATCCAGAAATCGCTGGAAGCGGCACGCCGGGCGAATTTTCCTGCAACCAACCTGATGTTCGAGTTCACTGAAAACGAGCGGATGAGCAATCCGGCGCATGTCGAGAACATCGTGCGCTCCTACAAGGCCCTCGGGTTCTGGACTGCGCTCGACGATTTCGGCGCCGGCTACGCCGGCCTCGGGCTGCTGGCGCGGCTGCAGCCGAACCTGATCAAGATCGATATGGAGCTGCTGCGCGACATCCATCTCAGCCATCCCAAGCAGGTCATCGTGTCGGCCGTCGCGACCATGGCGCGCGAGCTGGACATCACGGTCCTGGCCGAAGGCGTCGAGAACGAGGCCGAGCTGACGGCGCTGCGCGGTGCCGGCATCACGCTGTTTCAGGGCTATCATTTCGCCAAGCCCGGCTTCATGTCCCTGCCGCCGGTGCGGGGATTTCAGCCGATGGACGTGTCGCTCGCCGTGTGAGCGGTTCAGCAAATGGGAAAGCCGGTGCAACGCATCGTTTGCATTCGTCCTGCGTCAAAAGCCCGCGCGGATCGCTCCACGCGGGCTTTTGCTTGCCGCTTTCGCAGCCTCCCTCAAGCTCCGGCATCGCAGGCCTGCGATGCCGATTGTCGCCTCAGTGCATGTGGCCGATCAGATAAACGCCGCCGCCGAGAACGATGACGGCCGGAACGGCCCAAAGCAGAAGTACGGGCATCGATCTCCTCCTCAGTTCGACGTGCAGACCTTGACGGTCTTCATGCCGGCCTCGGCTTCAGCTCGGGTCTTGTACACGGTGTCGCCGCTGACCACCGTCGTCTCCGTGGTGGTCGGCTTGGATTCCGTGATCGTGCACTTCTTGGTCTTGACGTCCTGCACCACGTAGAACGACTGCGCGAATGCGGGCGCGGCAAACGACGTCAGCACGGCAGCGGCAATGATGGTCTTGATGTTCATCGTGTCCTCCTCCAGCAACCCGGTCTTCCGGATCTGTCTTCTACAAACTCGAAGAATTTCCACTTGTTCCCGTTGGCGGGCAGAACCAACGGCCCCGGCTCGCGTTGTCGCGCAGGACGGAGGATGCGATGCTGGATGTGAGACTTGTAACGACGTCGCTGGCGATGCTGATCGCGCTATTGTCGGTGGCGCTGGCCGAGCCGGCCCAGGATCAGGCGCGGCCTGCCATCCAGGGCGCCAGCGAAGCTCGCCCCATCCGCGTCATCCTCCCCGCACCTTGGGAGCCCGCCCGGCCGCAAGCCGAAGCCCAGTCGACGAAGTGACGCCGCTTTTCTCCAGCCTCGCGGCGCGCCAGCAGGGAATGCTCTGCTTCCCGTTTGTCGGTCACGGCTGCCCTTCAGACATCGCTGCCAAGTAGCAAAGTGGACAATTGTTCCATCGGCAGTGCTGCGCGATGAAAGCGGCAAACGTTCCTCAATTTCCCGAGGCGCGCGGGCCGTCTTGCGCGAGAACGGCTGCGGCACTCCGTAGCTTCGCGCCGCAGCAACCAATTCGAATCTCACTTGTTGTCGCCGGCACATTCACTGCCGGAAGGACAACAACATGCGACGTCTCACTTTACTTGCAACGACCCTTTTGCTGCTCGGAGCGGTGCCCGCAAGCGCGCAGTCGCAGCCTGCGCAGAGCGGGCCGGGCAACAATGCCGTCAACAGCTCGGATCAGAACAACTCGAACAGGCCGGTCGCCGGCCGCAACAGCTTCACCGAAGGACAGGCGAAGTCGCGGATCGAGGGCGCCGGCTATTCCAACGTCTCCGGCCTGCAGAAGGACGACCAGGGCGTCTGGCGCGGCAAGGCCGACAAGGCCGGCACCAAGACGGATGTGAGCGTCGACTTCCAGGGCAACGTCAACCCCACCAAGTAACGCGCAAAGCAACGATCGATCACCAGGAGACCGAACAATGACAGTCACCATCTCACGTCTTTACGACAATTACGCCGATGCCGAGCGGGCCGTAACCCGGCTCGAAAGCGCCGGCGTGCCGCACTCCGACATCAGCATCGTCGCCAACAATTCGGACAATTGGTACGGCTCGTCGCGCGGCAAGGTTGACCGTGACCGCGACGGCGTTGACGATCGCGCCGAAGGCGCCGGCACGGGTGCCGGCATCGGCGCCGGTGTCGGCGGCGCGGCGGGTCTGCTCGCGGGTCTCGGCCTGCTCGCGATCCCCGGCCTTGGGCCCGTCGTTGCGGCAGGCTGGCTCGCCTCGACCGCTGTCGGCGCAGCAGCCGGCGCGGCCACCGGCGGAATCGTCGGCGCCCTGACCGAGGCCGGCGTCTCCCGGGAAGATGCCTCGCGCTATGCCGAGGGCGTTCGCCGCGGCGGCACACTGGTGTCCGCGCGCGTGCCCGACCAGGACCGCGCGCGCCTCGATGCGCTGCTCCACGAGAGGTCCGTGAACCTGCAAGACCGCAGCGCGGCCTGGCAGAAGAGCGGCTGGACCGATTTCGATGCGGCGAGCCCGCCCTTGTCGCCCGAGGATATCGGCCGCGAGCGCGAGCTCTACGGTGTCGGCGCGCGGCGATAGGCGCCTCTTGAACACGACAAAGGCCCCGCGCACGCGGGGCCTTTTTTCGGCGACGGCCGGCCAACATCACGATCCGGCAGGCTCGCCCATCGTGGTATCTTTGCCGGTGTTTTGCCCGACAGGTCAAACTTTATCTTAAATGCAGCAAAGCGGATTTGGCGAAACGAAATCTCTTCGCGCCATCCTGGGACATGGCCCGTTGCGCGCAAGCAAGCGGGAAAGCTTGGGAGAGAGACCGCCATGTACTACGTCGCCGCTGCATTGCTGGTGCTGTCGGGACTGTTCTACTCCGCGAGCCATCACGAGATCGGCTCGCTCGGCGTCACCATGTGCACCTATGGGGGTGCATTCTGCGACAACCCGCTGATCGTTTTTTCCGGCGCGGCGCTGGCTGCCGCCTGGGGCACATTCGTCAGCATCAAGTAGCGAGGCGCCGCCAGCCTCGCCGGCAAGCAAGCTTCCCCGACCGGACCGGACAAATGCCGCCGCGCGGTGATCGAGGTGTTGGGATGATGGCAATCTAAACCTGTTTTGCCCGGCGGTCAAGTTGAATTAGCATTTTCAGAAATTCCTAGGCCTTGGTGCGGCAGGGAACTTATGTTCCCTCTTTAGCATTTGCTAAAGAAGACATCCGTCCGCGACCGAGGCCTCCTTACATGAGCGACAGCGCCCTCACTCCGACCAAGTCCACGCCGACATTGCTGCAACGGCTGGGGCCCGGGCTGATCACGGGAGCTGCCGACGACGATCCGTCGGGCATCGCCACCTATTCGCAGGCCGGCGCGCAATTCGGCTACGGGCTGCTATGGACGGTGTTTCTGACCACGCCCTTCATGATCGCCATCCAGCTCGTCAGCGCGCAGATCGGCCGTGTCACCGGCAAGGGGCTCGCCGCCAATGTCATGAAGGTCGCGCCGCGCTGGGCGGTGCTGGGCCTCGTTGCCATGCTGGTTGCCGCCAACACGTTCAACATCGCCGCCGACATCGCCGCGATGGCCGAGGCGCTCTCGCTCGTCATCGGCGGGCTCAACCACGAGCACGCGCTGATCTTCGCGGCGGGCTCGACCCTGCTCCAGGTCTTCCTGCCCTATCGCCGCTATTCGCCGGTGCTGAAATTCCTCACCTTGGCGCTGTTCGCCTATGTCGCGACCGCCTTCACCGTCAAGATTCCCTGGAGCACGGCCCTGCTCGCCGCGGTGTGGCCCGAGCCCAATGTCAGCGGCGACTATCTGATGATGGTCGTTGCCGTGCTCGGCACCACCATCAGCCCGTATTTGTTCTTCTGGCAGGCCTCGCAGGAGGTCGAGGAGATGAACCAGGGCACGCGCGACAAGCCGCTTCGCGAGCTCAAGCGCGGCGGCGGTCACGAGCTCGACCGCATTAAGACCGACACCATCTCGGGCATGCTGCTGTCCAACGGCATCGCCTTCTTCATCATCCTGACCACGGCGTCCGTGCTGCACGCCAATGGCGTCACCAAGATCAATTCGGCGACCGAGGCGGCCGAAGCGCTGCGGCCGCTTGCCGGGGATTTCACTTTCGCGCTGTTCGCAATCGGGATCATCGGCACGGGACTGCTCGCGATCCCGGTGCTGGCGGGCTCGGCGGCTTATGGAGTCGCGGAGATCTTCGGCTGGCGCGCCACGCTGGAGGCCAAGCCCGACGAGGCGGTCGGCTTCTACACCATCATTGCCGCGGCAACCATCATCGGCTTCGGCCTCGGCTTCACGGGAATCGATTCCATCCACATGCTGGTATGGAGCGCGGTGCTCAACGGCATCGTCGCGGTGCCCATCATGGCGATGATGATGCTGATCGTCTCGAGCCGCGCGATCATGGGCCGCTTCAGGGCGCGGTCATGGCTGATCGCGCTGGGCTGGCTCGGCACCGCGCTGATGACGCTGGCCGTCCTCGCCTTGCTCGGATCCTCGCTGCTCGGTTGAGCAAAAGCAGCCCTCGCCGGGCTTCACGGCAGTGCGCCGTTAGCTTACCAATTGCGGCCGGGGCCAAGCTTGCAAGCGGGGCCGACAACAAGAACAACGCCCGCTGGGGCCAGGAAACACCATGACGACATCATCAAGAGCAACAAGTCTCGAAATCCTCGCCTGCGATGCCGGCTGGAGAAACTACCATTTCGTCAAGCTGACGACCGAGGACGGCATCGTCGGCTGGAGCGAGTTCGACGAGGGTTTTGGCTCGCCCGGCGTCGGGGCTGCAATCCAGCGCCTCTCGGCCCGCGTGATCGGGCAGAGCGTCTTCCAACACGAGCGCATCTATTCCGAACTGTTCGCCGCGACCCGTCCCGCTGCCGGCGGTGTGGTGGCGCAGGCGCTCGGCGCGATCGAGAATGCACTGCTCGATGCCAAGGCCAAGTGTCTCGGCGTGCCCTGCTACGAGCTGCTCGGCGGCAAGATCCGCGACCGCATCAGGGTCTACTGGTCGCATTGCGCCACATGGCGGATCAATCATCCGTCCTGGTACAAGCCGCCGATCGAAAGCCTCGATGGGGTCAAGGCGATGGGACGCGAGGTGCGCGAGAAGAAGTTCACCGCACTCAAGACCAACATCTTTTCCTATGACGATGGCAAGCCGACCGGCTGGCGCCCCGGCTTCGGCTCGCCCTTCGTCCCCGAGATCAACGTCGACCGCAAGATCCTGCGCGACCTGCACATGCATCTGGAGGCGATCCGTGACGGCGCGGGCCCCGACGTCGACATCCTGCTGGACTGCAACTTCAACGCCAAGACCGAAGGCTATCTGAAGATCCTGCGCACGATAGCCGACATCGACATGTTCTGGGTCGAGATCGACAGCTTTAGTCCGGAGGCGCTCGGCTACATCCGCAGGCAAAGTCCGCATCCGATCTCCTCCTGCGAGACGCTGCTCTCCTTGCGCGAATTCCTGCCTTATTTCCACGCGCAGGCCATGGATGTCGCGATCATCGACACGCCCTGGAACGGCGTCTGGCAATCAATGAAGATCGCAGCCGCCGCGGAAGCCTTCGAGGTCAACGTCGCTCCGCACAATTTCTATGGTCATCTCTGCTCGATGACCAACGCGCATTTCTGCGCCGCCGTCCCGAACCTGCGCATCATGGAAATCGACATCGATCGTCTCGCCTGGGATCGCGAACTCTTCACCTATGAGCCGGAGATCGAGAACGGTCATCTGGTCGTTCCAGACCGCCCCGGCTGGGGCACCGAACCGAACGAGGAAGCCCTGCGTGCCCATCCGCCGAAGACCAGCGGCGGACTTTTGAATTACGGTCGCAAGAGCTGACGGGACGTGTTGAGCGGCTACGGCGTCACGGGATTCACGGTCGGGGACGTCTTCGGCCCCGCCCGTGCCGGCTCGATCGGCGATTTCGGGGTCGTCGGAAGCACTCTGGCGCCAGCGGCTCGCGCCGCTTCGCCCGTGGTCGCATACATCGCAACATGGGCCGGTTGCGTCTTGGCCCGGCTCCAGGGACCGTGATCGACGATCAGCATGGCCGCAATCGTCACCCCAGCTACGATCAGCGCGATCACGCCGGGATGCCGCAGGGCGGTTGTCATAGACCTCGCGAAAGGACCGCTTGTCATCACAGGAGCCACTGTTGTTCCTATCGCAGGTTAACTCAAAGGCGCCCCACCCGGTTCCGGCTTCCGCCAAGTGGTTCCCTGACCAACTCGCGCCGCCGGTCTCGTGGACAGTCAATGAGCGTGCGCGATTCAGATCAACCAGTCATGGAAGACGAGCCCGGCATGCAGACCGTGATCGCCGTGCTGCGCCGTATGTTGGTCCGGCGCGACCAGCATCATGTCGAGAAGCATCTGGGCGTCCTTGTCCTGACCTGGCGGTACATGCGGCTCCTTGAGCTCTTCCGGCGCGATCGCCGCGGCGAGCGGGGAAGGAATGACCTCGCCATCGAAGCGGAACACCGCTTCGTGGTCTGCGCCGCTCGTAAAAGCAATCTCAGCCGACTTGGCGGTTTCTGATCCAGCCGCACCGGAATACGCCGCTTGCTGTGCGTTTCCGTCTGCGGGTTGACCCAAATTGCCGTCGCCGCCGCCTTTTTCCATCGCTCTCGCGGCTTCCGGATCGTCCGAGGCCGGAGAATGCTGATTGCCGTCGCCGTGGTCGTCTGGATCGGGAGCGTGCGGCGAGTGGCCATGCTGTCCGCCGTCCGCGGTGACGACGTTCTGGTCCGCTTCCTGCGCGTCTGCAGAACTCGGGTGTGCCGAGTGGCCGTGATCGCTGCCGGCTTTCACGTCCGCTTTCGCTCCTGCCGCATTAATCGAAGCCGGGGACTGAGGGTCATTGTCATGGCCGATGCCGTTCTGCGGTGTGGCCCCCGTCTCGGCCACTTCGCCGGCCGCCCCCTTCGATGCCCCTTGTTCAGACGCATGATGCGCGTGACTGCCGCCCGCCACATCGATGACGTCTGCTGCTTGTGCATTGGCAGGGTCCTGGTGTTGCCCCTGTTCCGAGTTGCCATGCTCCACCGGCGTTGACGGTTTCTCGGCGGCCGACTCTCGCGTCTCCTTCGAGGCCGGAGCCTGGTGCTCGGTGCCCTCGCCGCCGCCGTTGCCGGCGTCAGTCAATTGTGGAGCAGGCTCTTTCGATTCTGGCTCCGAAGCGTGCCCAGAGTTCCCAGCGCCGGTGTCCGCGGCAGACGGCAGATCAGGCGGCACCCACTCGTTCTGCTGTGTCGAAGGAGCGCCGTCGCCCGCATTCATCGGCTCGCTCTTTGCGCTGAGCTTTTCAATGGCTGGAACGGATGCGCCCTGACCGAGCGCAGTTGATGACCCCTGAACCGACCCATTCGACGCAGCGGTGCCAAGGTCCGTCTTATCCGGCGGCTCGCTCGTGAAGACCCCGGCCTTTGCCGACGTCTCGAAGCCGGTCCGAACTTGCGCGAATTGGAAGCCGACCTCGCCGAGGGCAAGAGCGCTCCAAACTCCAGCCGCCCCGGTCGAGCCCTCAGCCAGATGAGGACTGCCCGTCGTCAGACCAGCCTCATCGGTTGCGATCGCCGACACCAGCGCTTGCTCAAGCTGCTCCAGCGTGACCGCGACAGCGGCACCTTCCGGCTGACCGACGTCAGCCTCCGCAATGGAGACGATCCCCTGCACATGAACTTCCATCAGGGCTCGATCCCCGACATCGAGGACGCGATCGGTCGTGTTCACATACACGATCGTCTCATTGGTCGCGGCATCGTAGACCCAAGCGAGGGTATGCGGCGGAATGGATTTGGCGGCTGCCGTCAGATGCAGCCAGGCCAGCGCTCCGAAGGCCGAAAGATTGAGCCGGCCTGGCCCGAATGCGACATCCACGACAGAGTCGGAAGGGCCCGACCTGGAAGCGATCGGAGCACGAAAAGCAAAGTCCTCGACGTTACCACCGATCAGCTGATCGCGGCTGGATCCAGCCGGACTGGAATCGAGACCTGCGTCCAACACGCCTGCGGATCTCTGAAGATTGAGGCCCGCGGCGTCCGGGCCGGCGTGGCCCTGAACGCCGACTTGCGCGATATCGCTGGCATCGGTCACGGAGACAGAATGCAATCCGAGATCATGGGACAGAGTATCCGGGGCTGATTTGTCTGCCTGATTGATCGCCGCCAGTTTCGTCGTCGCCATTTCTCCGAGGCTTGCCAAGGTGCTGTCGATTGATGCATGCGCCGGATCAAATGACTTCGCGACGGCATCAGACTCGCTCAGTGCGTAGATCAAGGCCCCGGCGAGAGCTGCGAAGGTGCCGTACCCACTATGAATGGTCGGATTGGCTGCAAACCGCGGGAATTGGTTCTGCGGGAACAGCTCGCTTTCAATTCGCGTGTCGCTCATTTGCTGCGGCAGGAGCGCGGCAGAACTCGGCGTGATCGATCCGGCAGGGGCGTAGCCCTTCCAAGGCTTGGCGCCCATGAACTGCTCGGCTGCGCGCAGGGCTTCGATTGCCGCCGCCGGGTCCATAACCTCGCTCGCCTTGGCAACAACATGCCTCTCTGCGAACGGCGGCGCCTCATGGGAATCCGAGACAATGAGGCGCTGGAGAATGGCCTTTTTCCACACCTCATAGCCGGGGTGCTCGCCGGCGTGACCGGGGCCTTCGGCGTCCGGAAACATGTCGCTCGCTTCGGAAGCCTTGAGCTCATCCGCAACAGCGAACGCCAGGAAGGCCAGCGCGAGTGCGCCGAAGGCGGAGGTGCGTTGCAACAGCGCGATGGTCGCAAGCACCGTGCGATTGGTGATCTCGAGCTTCTGAAAGATGTTGTAGAGGTGGACTTTCACGGTCCCCTGCGACACGTTCAGCTTGCGGGCGATCTCCTTGTTCGACAGTCCCTCGGACACCAGCCGGGCGATCTGACGTTCCCGATCGGTCAACAGCTCGAGCAGCTTTTCGATCTTGGCGTCGTCGCGGCTTGGCGAGAGATCACGCTGCTCCAGCGAGACACCGCTCTTCGTCATCAGCCGCAGCGCGTGCAGCATGTTGGCGGGCGCGACATATTTCGAGATGGCGCTGCAGGCGCCCGCAGCGATCGCCGCGGTCAGATCGGGGGCGACTTCGGTCTCGGTGAAGAACACCAGACGTGTAGAAAGCTTCTCAGCCTTTACGATCGCGAGGATTTCGGCAGCCGTCAGATCCGGCAGCGCGTCGGCAATCAGCGCGACGTCAGGTGTCAGACTCCTGATGGCTTCCACGCAGCCTGTCCCGTCCCTGGACGCTGCGACAACGTCGAAATCCTGTTGTGTCCCAAGGACCGACTTCAGTCCCTGCAGAACGATCGGTTGCCGATCGACGATCACAAGCCGGATAGGTTTGAGTATCCCTTGCCTGGCGGACGCGTCCAACATCGAGTTTGCCTCGGCCCGGTCCTCTATATCCTTCGGCATATGGCCGTGGCCGGGTGGCATACTAAAATTAGATCCGTCGATTTGGTTCCTCGACCTAAATCAGATGGGACAATGGAAGTGACAAATATCTCGTTTGACCCGATGGCAGCGGCGATCGACTGGCTCGATGCCTACCGGGCGGGTGATCTCGAAATGATCATGGCGCTCCACGCCGAAGATGCCGTGGTGCACTGCGGCTGTGCCGGCGTCCAAACCATCACCGGTCGCGAGGCGCTTCGCGCCTATTGGAGCGAGCACCTCAAAAAATACCCCGCGGGAATCTTGGACGACCTCACTCCCTCGGACAGGGGAACAGTCGTCTCTTATGTGACCAGCACTGGCGTCATGAGTGCGCTTCTGGCGTTTGACGCCGCCGGCAGGATCAAGCTGGTGGATTGCAGCCCCTTGCACTAGGCGGCGCTACCGGGCCTGCAGAGGCGATATTCCGCGCCGTGCAAAATTGGGCGCCTGGTTCGATGTTCTCGATGATACGACGCTCTCGCGGCTCGACGGTCCGCACTGAGGCGTTTCGAAAGAAAGAGGGCCTCCAGATGGAGGCCCTCGATCTCGATCACGTTCCGTCTTGTCAGTTGTAGTCCGAATATTTGAATTGCGGGAGCGCCTTTAACTGCTCCTTGTTGCCGCTCATGACGGCGTGGTCAGGGACCCAGTCGTGGGTGTTACGGCTGGTGGTGTTGGTCGAAGCCGTACCGGTCGTCGTCTCGCGCGAGGTGGTCGTATTGGTGGTCGAGCTGGTCTTGACCGGCTCTTCCACGAACTTCAGCTTGTCCATGGAGACGGCGATGTCGTGCTCGCCCATTCCCAGGAAGCCGCCGATGCCGATCACCACCGCGTTGATCTTGCCGCTCTTGTCGACCAGCAGTTCGTTGATATCGCCGAGCTTCTCGTTGGCCTCGTTGTAGACGTTCAGGCCCATCAGCTTCGAGGCGCGCCAATTGTCCTTCAACATCGTCTTGTCTGCCGGCTGCGCGCTGGCCGCGGGCGCGGCCGTGCTGGCGGGCGGGGTGGATTGCGCGAACGCGGCGCCGCCGATCAGAGCGCTGCTGATCAGAGCTGCAGCCAAAACTGTCTTCATCGATCGTCTCCTCCAGTGAGCCAGCATCCGAATGGATGCCCGCCCAAAAACGTCCGGACGTACCACTTGTTCCCTATTGAGCTGCTCGGAAGCCGAGCCGCAATCTGGCTGCTCGATCTAGCCCCCGAGGAAGATACGCAAGGCGATCACGATGACCGCAGAGATGACAAACGAAATCGCAAGCAGGGTCCAGGTCGGCCGCGTGCTTCTGCGGGCCACGCAGGCGACGAGCATCTTCATGCCCGTCAACATTCGTCCCTGGGAAGCCGGTGCAGGTAGGCGATGCCGAAGCTGGCGAGCTCTTCCGCATCGCTCTCGCGCTCTTCCCATCTCCTGTGCAGGTGCCGTTCCAAAAGACAGCGCCGGCTGTCGCGAGCGTCGACGTCGGGGTACCGCGCCCGGTACACTGTCCAGGCGGTCTCGGTGGCCTTCTTCAGAGCGACTTCATCCACCATGTCCTAGTCCGAAACGTCCCGGTCGCTTGCCAACTCAAGTCACTCGTAAAGTTTCCACTTTTTCCCGATTTATCGCGCAAAGGCGATGCCCCCTCGCCGCCGCGACCGGCAGCAACCATTGCTTATTCCTCCCGTTAGTTCAGGGGCAGAAGCAATGTCATGTGAAAGGTGTCTCGATGAAGAAGATTGCAATGTCAGCTCTGATGATCGGCGCGCTTGGTCTGAGCTCGATCGCAGCAACGTCTCCCGCCCAGGCGCATTGGCGAGGTTGGGGACCGGGCATCGCCGGCGGCCTGGTCGCAGGCGCAGTCATCGGCGGGCTTGCCTCCTCTGCCTACGGGTGGGGACCCGGTTACGGCTATTACGGCGGCCCCGGCTATTATGGCGTCGGCTATTATGGCGGTCCCTACGCCTACGACTACGGCTACGACGAGCCATATCGCTGGGGCGGCGGCTACACCACGACGTACTACACGGCGCCTGTTTCCTACGGCTATCGTTATCGCCGCGTGGTGCGCCCCGCCTACGCCTATTACGGCGGGTCGTATCCGGTCGTCCGGCGCCACTGGCATCGGCACTACCGCCATTGGTGAGACCGTCGCGTCGCTCAGTACACAACGAAGGCCGCGCTGGGGAAAGCGCGGCCTTTTTCCTTATGCCATCTGCCGACCTTTCCGCTCACCACCACCCGCCCGAGAATGGATCGTGCCGCTCGAAGGCAAGCCGGCGCTCAGGTGCCCTTTTCGGTGATTTGGACGAGCGCCTCGGATGGCGACGGGCCTCTGCGAAGACGCGGGCGGGCGGTTCTTTCTTGATCTGCCCGGTCCGCTCTGCAGGCATGGCGGCCATAGCCTCACCTATCTGCTGGGGAGGCAATTCAGAAATCGGCTCGGCTCGAGCGATGTTCGGCACGACGGCGCGGATGTTCGTGTCGAGTACGATTTTCTCCGGGAGTCTTCTTGCCGAGGTAATGCGGATGGTGGTCTTGTCGGGATCGGCCGCCCCGGCAAGTGCCACAGGAGCCGGCAAGTACCCGTCGGCAGCAATGAGCAGCGCCAGCAAGATCCCGCCGACGAAGACGAAGTATCGAATGATCGGCATGACGCCCGCTCGCAGGTGAAAATGAGGGGTCGGGATAGGCGGCGGGCCGCACCGGAAGGAGGCGCGTCGCCTGCTTCAGCGACCCGCCCACTTGGACTTAATCGATTTCTTGAACGACGGTGCGCGTCGACGGATCGACCAGCATCACGCGTTCGCCTAAATACACGTAGCGGTACTTGGTGAGCGAAGGACCCCAGTCCGCGGGCACGGCCTCGAGCTCGACCTCGCGCGGTACCGGCTGGCCCACGACGATCTTCTCACGGGTCTGCACGGGACGGACCTTGCGTTCGGTGACATAGGTTCGGATCTTCGCGCGATATTCCGGCTCGATCTGCACGGCGGCGGCATGGCCTGTGCCGGTGGTGGTCACCACCGTTGGACTGCGCCATTGCGCCAGTCGAAATCAGCGCGGCAGCAGCGCACAGTATCAGCTTCTTCATGGGGGATCTCCTCGCCGCAGGAGGCGGCGCTGCGAAAACCCGCGAATGTTGGCGAGGTTCCCAGGAGTTGCCACTTTTTCCCGGTTGAAGACCGGAGAGCACTGGCTGCCAGATGCGGCGTCTTACGCCGCGCCCCGATGACGAAAAACCGGAGCCGCCACTTTATCGGGCGGAACATGCGCCGGCGTGAAAATCGTCTCGGTTCGCTGAGCACGCTTGCAGTTGGGGCAGACGAAAAGATGAGCGATGATCGGCTGTGCAAGGTCTCGCAAGAGCTCCGAGCGAAACCATCGCGTCGCGACGCGGCAATTCGGGCAGTGCGGGACATCCAGCTGCCCCAGTGCTTCCTTCAGCCGCTCCATGCTCGCCCCCACTCTTCAGGAAGCAGTAGCAGAGTGCGGAGCGTCGTAACGTATCAAACGATACACATCGGCGAGGTGGAGCAAAAATCCCACTCGGTGTTCACCATGCGGGTGCAGCTTTGCCCCTCTTCATGACAACGAGCGCGCCCCGTCTCGATGAGGCGCGGCATTCGTTACGTTCGCGGCGCCGCTTGCGGAGGCGCAGCCGGTTGCTGCGAAGGTGCGGCGGGCGGTTTGGACTGCTCCGCTGGCGCAACAGCATCTCCCCCGCCGTGCGGCACACAGGTGCCGACGTTGCTCAGCAGTCTTTTCGCCTCAAGCTCGCGGGCCCTCTTGTAGTCGCTACGCCGGTCGATTCTTGCTGCAGCCGCGCGGTCCCAGGCGTCGAACGCATCGGAATAGTGCTGTCGCATTTGCGACTCGGCGGCAAGGCAGTCGCTGAACTTGTCGAAGACAAGATCGGTATTGACGGGCGCGACGCCCCCCACGAGGACCACAAGCATCCATTTCATGGTGTCCGCCTCCGTTCGCGCCTGCGCACCGGGAACGATAATGCGTCGGCAAGGTTCCGGCTGCGTCGCCACCGGTCGCCATGAAAAAGGCCCCAGCTCCCGGGGCAATTGGGGGGCATTGGAGCTGGGGCCATGCGGGGTCACCCTTGGGGAAGGGCACCGGGAAAACTTGGCAATCGCGGGAATGTTCCGTCGCAATTTGGCCGTTTGCGCTGGCTTTTCCGTTCCACGAATGGAACGAACGCCGCTTTGTACACTTTGTAACACATTGGGTAGCGGGGTGACCGTGGTAGCAGAATCTCCAGTCGTCCTTGTCATCGAAGACGAGGCTATCCTCCAGGCCCTCGTAGAGGACGCTCTCTCGGAGGGAGGCTTTCAAACCGCCACCGTGAGAACGGGCGAGGAAGCCGTGACGCTCCTGAAGGGCGGGCTCGTGCCTTATAGGGCTCTCGTCACGGACGTGAACCTGCTGGGGCGTCTCGACGGTTGGGACGTGGCACGAGCCGCGCGGGAAATTGATCCGCATTTTCCCGTGATTTACATGACGGGCGGCGCTGCCGATAAGTGGCCCGTACTCGGTGTGCCCAACAGCATTCTGCTTCAAAAGCCCTTTGCGCCGGCGCAAGTGGTGGCGGCTGTTTCCCAACTCCTGAACGCAGGCTCGCAGCAGACGGGACCTGCCTGAGGTCGAATCCGTGCCAGCTTCAGTGTTCCTCGTCGAAGATGAAGCGCTCATCCGCATGATGCTGGTCGAGATGATCGAAGAGGCAGGACATTCCGTCGTCGCCGAAGCCGGGGATCTCGACAAGGGAGCCGCCCTTGCAGCTGGCGCTGACTTCGATCTCGCGATCCTCGACATCAATGTCGGCGGCGAGACCATCGAACCCGTCGCCTCGGAAATTGCCGGTCGAGGCAAGCCGTTCTTCTTCGTCAGCGGCTACGGGTCGTCTGGGGTGCCGGATGCGTTCAAAGGAACTCCCGTACTGAGAAAGCCTTGCCTGCCAACCGAACTTTCGGCTGCCATCGATCAGGCACTGTCGCAAACTCCGAGCGGCAGCGCTCAAACGCCGTAGCCACTCTCACTCGCCCGGAGCGATCGCATTGCTCGGCGTCGGCCGATCGGTGATCTGCTGGCCGAACAGGCTGCCGATCAGCTCGACCGCCGTGCGCGCCGTCCGACCACGTTCATCCAGAAAGGGATTGAGCTCGACGATATCGACCGATCCGACCACGCCGGAATCGTGCAACAGCTCCATGATGAGGTGTGCCTCGCGATAGGTCGCTCCACCAGGCACCGTGGTGCCGACGCCTGGCGCCACGCACGGGTCGAGGAAATCGACGTCGAAACTGACATGCAGCACGCCGTTGCTCGCTTTGACCCGCTCGATCACGCGCCGGATCAGTACGGCGACGCCGAACTCGTCGATCTGGCGCATGTCGACGACCCTGATCCGGCGCGCGCGCATCAGCTCCTTTTCGAGCTTGTCGATCGAGCGCGCGCCGAACAGGTCGAGCCTGTCCGGACCGATCGACGCGCGGGGATCATCGCCGAGGAGACCGTCGAGGCCCGGCTCGCCACACAGGAACGCTGCAGACATGCCGTGCATGTTCGCCGTGATCGTCGTCTCCGGCGTGTTGTAGTCGGCATGGGCATCGAGCCAGAGTACGAACAACTCCCGTCCACGCTCCTGCCAATGACGCGCCATGGCATTGACCGATCCCATGGACAGCGTGTGATCGCCGCCAAGAAAAATCGGCAGCGCACCGGTTTTCGCGATCTCATAGCCTCTGCGGCTCAGAACGCGCGTCCAGCGCTGGATCTCGCGGTAGTGATTGGCTCTCTCGGGCGGCCTGTCGGTGAGGTCCCGGAACTCGCTGACAGAAAGATCGCCGTAGTCGACGACCTCAAGCTCCAAGCTTTCGAGCAGCGTCGCAAGGCCCGCAGTACGTAGCGCCGCAGGGCCCATCAAGGTGCCGCGCTGCGATGCCCCCATGTCGATGGGAGCACCCAGCAAGGCGATGCGCCGGGCTCGATCCGTCATGGTCCGATCGGTCACGGCTGCCTCCTGGCGTCAACAACACTGAGCCAGCCTAACAGAGATTCGCATCCGTCGTTTCACGGGGCTCACTGCGGGGGAACTAAATCCCGCGCGCTGAATTGCTCATCCAAGGCCGGCACCCGCCGTTAAACTACGGCGCCTGTCGCGGATAGCCAAAGGTCATCGGACCCGCTGTTCAAAACGAGCGCTCGCGCGGATAGCCAAAGGTGCCGGTCTTCATCGTCAGGCCTGGAGGTCACGCGCTTGAGCACCGAGATACCGCAATCCCCTTCCCAACCCGGCGTGGCCGAGCGTGCCATCGACGCGGCAACGGACGTATCCCGGACAATCGGTGAAGTCGCCGGAGGCCTGCATGCTGCTGTCGACCGTCTGACCGCGGTGGTCGAGGAATCGCGCAAGCCTGGCGGGGCTCTCGCGACCGTTGCAGCCATCACGCGCGAAGCTCCGCTTGCCAGCCTGTTCGTCGCTTTTCTCTTTGGCGTCGCAGTCGCGCGCCGGCGTTAGAAACCCGGACCGCTTGCTCAGGCCGCGCTGACAGCGTCGAGTTCACCTGCCAGGAATTGCTTTTCGAATGCTTCGGCGGGCATTGGGCGGCCGAAGAAATATCCCTGTCCTTCCTCGCATCCCATGCTGACCAGGAAGTCGGCCGTGGCCTTGTTCTCGATGCCTTCCGCCACGACGGTGAGACCGAGCTGCTTGCTGAGGCCGATCGTCGAGCTGACGATGGCAGCATCTTCGGAATTGGCCAGTAGACCAAACACGAACGAGCGGTCGATCTTGAGCCCGTCGAGGGGAAACTTCTTGAGATAGCTCAGGCTCGCGTAACCGGTACCGAAATCGTCGAACAGGACGCGGACGCCGAGCTCCT
Source organism: Bradyrhizobium centrosematis (assembly GCF_045571495.1). Lineage (NCBI taxonomy): Bacteria > Pseudomonadati > Pseudomonadota > Alphaproteobacteria > Hyphomicrobiales > Nitrobacteraceae > Bradyrhizobium > Bradyrhizobium centrosematis. The sequence continues at coordinate 2,512,594 of NZ_CP120703.1, read as the reverse complement.
GAATTCGCTTGAAGATGGCGAGCACGCGGCGTTCGTCCTGCAGCAGGATATCTTCCGTGACTTCGATCTCGAGAAGCGATGGCGTCAGCCCTGACCTTTCGAGCAGCGCCGCTACCGAATCCGCGAGATCGCCAGACTGAAGCTGCGAGGGTGAGAGGTTGATCGCGACCCGCACGTTGCGGCCGAACAGCTCCCACGCACGCGCCTGACGGCAGGCGGTCTCCATCACCCAGTTCGCGATCCGCTCGGATAGCTCCGAGGTATTGACCACCGGCATGAACTCTCCCGGCGCAACATAGCCGCGCACAGGATGTCGCCAACGGATGAGCGCTTCGGCCCCGACCAGGCTGCCGTCGATCAGACGAACCTGGGGCTGGTAGAACAGTTCGAACTCGCCGCGATCAGCGGCAAGCGCCAGCTCACTCTCCAACGTCAGCCGGTTCTCCAGCTCCTGCCTGATCGCAGCCTCGAAGATCACATGGCTGCCACGCCGCGTCATCTTCGCCCTGCTGAGCGCCAGGTGACCGTTGCTGAGAAGATCGTCGGCGCTCTGTCCGCCTTCGGGATAGACCGCGACACCGACGCTGATTCTGACGCGGTGCCGGCGCGTGCCCGTCACGAGCGGTGCTTCGAACGCGCGCGCGATCCGCTCGGCGAACGCCACGACCGGCTCACTGTCGTCCGCTCCCTCGCGCGCAATGGCAAATTCATCTCCGCTGAGCCGCGCGACGGTCGCCATGGCTCCGGCCTCGTCCTGAAGCCGCGCAGCGACCGCCCGCAGCACCAGATCTCCTGCCGAATGTCCCCACATGTCGTTGATGCGCTGGAAGCCGTCGAGCCCGATCACGAGCAACGCGACCTCGCGAGGTTGTCGGTCCGCAGCCGCGATCATGCCGACGAGGCGAGCATGCAGCGTGTTGCGATTGGCAAGACCGGTCAGTGCGTCGTATTCGGCAAGATATTTGACGCGGTCGGCCTCGCGCTTGCGGACCGAGATGTCGCGCAGGATCGCGCCGTATTGAAAGCCGTCCGTTCCCTGCCAGCCCGAGAAGCTCGCCTCGACTGAGAAGGTTTCACCATTCTTGCGCCGGCCCTCGAACTCGACGACGACCGCTCCGCCCGGGACCAGCAGTGCCTGGCGCGCGGCGTCGTGCATGGACGGTCGCGCATGGCCGACTGCCGGCGCGGCGCACAGCGTTTCGAACGGGCGACCGATCATCTCGGCCGGCGTGTAGCCGAAGATCGCGCTCGCGCCGGGATTCCAGACCGTGATCTTGTGATCCTCGTCGGTGCAGACGAGGCCGTCGCCGAGCGACATCGCGATGCGATGAAACCGGCTCTCGGCGATGCGTCCGAGCAGGCTGCGGAAATCGATTTCGTCCAGCGCAATCGCGGTCAGATAAGCAATGATCGCGATATGGAGGAGCGATGTGTCGATGACGAGGGACCATCTTGCCTGCACGAAGATTGCCGCCGATTCCAGGGCTGCTCCGGCGGCCACGAGCACTGCGACGCGAATTCCCGGCGCGACGCGGCGCCACGACAATATCATGAGCAGGCAGATCACGCCCAAGCCGAGGATCATTCCGATATCGGACGTCCAGCGCAGCATCCGGCCCTGAAGGATCGATTCCGCGGCCAGCGCCTGGAGGACCGGCCCCGAGACGATCTTGCCGTTCGGAATGCTGAACCGGTCGCCGAGCTCGAGCGCCGTGGCGCCGATGATGACCTTCCTGTCTCTCAGCTTGTCGAGAGCAGCAGGATCGCCGCGCAGCACGTCGACATACGAGACGCTCGGAATCGAGCCCGCACGAATGCTGAAATCGATCAGGAAGGGCGGCCGCCGGTTGGCGTCTTGTCCGGCCAGCACGACGGCCATCGAGGGCAGCATGGCATCGCCGAGCTTCTCGCCGATGGGATAGCGGCGAACCAGCCCGTCGGACTCGACTGCGACGTTCACGACGGCCGGCCACGACTGGTTGCTGAACGGCTTCAAGGGGCGATTGATGTAGGCGGCGCCACCGTTTGGCGTCGGCTGCTTGAAGGACGGCAGGATCGTCGAGCCGCCGGCATCGCGGAGCGCGTTGACGAAGGCCTCGTCGGAAGCCGGATCGGAAGACGTGCTGAAATCGACATCGAATGCGACGTCCCCCGCTCCCGCCGCCTCCAGCCTGCGCAGCAGTTCCGCATGCAGCCTACGCGGCCACGGCCAGACTCCGATCTGATCGATGGATGGTGCGTCGATGGCCACCACGACGACCTTGCCGCTGGCCTCACGCGGTTGCCAGGCAAAACGCAGATCGGTGAGCGCGTTACGTAGGGCACCATGCCATCCCGTGGACAGCACGATCGCAAGCGCGATCACGACAAGAACATGCGGCCGATAGCGTTTCACCCGATCCTCCCACGCACCCACTCCGATGGGCGCGCCCCTCTGCCCTAGAAAACGACCTCAGCGTCTGCCGTAGGCATGACCATGGCCGTTGCTGCCGTTCCCGCCGCCATTTCCATTGCCGTTGCCGTTGTTGCCCCTGCCATTACCGGTGGCACCGTTGTTGCCGTTGTTTCCATTGTTGCCGGAATTGCCATTGCCGCCGCCGTTTCCGTTGTTGGCACTGGGGCTGTCGGTGAGGGCACCGCCTGTCGCTGCCGCACTCGCGGTAGCCGCACTTGGCACGCTGCTACCGGCCGTGACGGCACCGCTCGTCGTCGCGGCGGTCTGGACCGAACTGTTCGAGGCGGGCGAGTTGGTTTTGCTGTCGTTCCACACCGTCGCAGCGGTGGCGTTCGCGTTGCGGACCTGGCCTGGAACAATGGCGCCGTGGGCGAGCCCGCGCGTGACCTTGTGGACGTCCAGCTTGACCTCGCCGAGCGAGCTCGAGATGCGCACGACGCCGGCCCTCGAGCCATGGCCCCCTGCCGCCTGATGCGATTGCTTCGGCCCGCCGTCCACCTTGGTGCCCCTGTCGATCGGACCGAGCGCGTGGATGGCCTGGCCGTTCGCGGCGTTGCGCGGCGCGGACAGACCTGATTTCGGCACCGGCACACGGTCGATCGTCGGAGCGCGCGGCTTGCCGTGCTCGATCGGACTAAACGTCCCTGCACCGCTCAGGCTGAGACCGGGCTTGCCGTGCGCGAAGACGGTGGCCGCTTGCCCCCGCATGATCTGGGCCATCTGTCCGGTCCTGAAATCGGAGACTTCGACCTGGCCGCGGAGCACGCCGACCTTGGTGCTGCCCGCGTCCACCGTGACGCTGAAACGCGTTCCCTTGACCACAGCGGCGAGATAGGGCGTCTCGACCTCGAAATGCTTGACGTTGCGCTTCTCGACTTCGAGCAGGATCGAACCCGCCTGCTGGATGATGGTGGTCGAGAGCCCCTCCTTCTTCTCGGCCGGCAAGCCGACCACGGAATTGGGGGAGATCAGAATCGTTTCCTCGCCGCGGACGAGCAGGACCCGGCCATTGCGCCCGGTGCGGATGGTATTGCCGGGCTTGAGCGTCTCTTCCTGATTCAGCGAGACCTGTTGTGCGCCGTCGGTCGCGACCCACACCTCACCGGTCACCTTGCTGATCGACCAGACGCCATCATCGGCGGCGAATGCACCGCAAGCCGTTCCAAGGGTCAGCGCCGCCACAAAGGCGCACCGCATTCCAATTCTGCCGAGCATGACCTTCCTCAGTCCCGTTACGGGCGGATCTGAGGGGTATCCGAAATCACTCAAGAGAGGATTAGCAGGAAGCGGCCAGTGACAGAGCGGCATTAACCAATCATTGACCATAAAAAACTAAGAAAAATCATGCGACTAACGAGCCCTTACCGCCCCGCGGCGAGATCTCCGTCATACTACGGAGAAAGCTTCGCCGCGTGCCTCAAGAGGCGGGATCTCCTTACCGCATCAGTGCTGCTGGTATCGATTTTTGCGGGAGTTCCCGAGGCACTCGCTCAGCAGGCGAACCAGCCGGGTTTCGATCCGCGCCAGCCCGAGAAATACTTTGAAAACCAAACCGAACGGGAAACGCTGAACCGTCCGTCGATCCGGTTACCGACGGTCAGCCAGCCCGGCACTGGAGGCGATACCAAGCCGCAATTCGTCCTGCGCGCCGTTGACGTCCGGGGTGCCAACGCCGTCTCGCGCGATCGCCTCGCGGCGGTTTACCAGCCTTATCTCGGCAAGAAGGTCTCGCAGGCGGATCTCGCCGCAATCGCCGGCGCGATCAGCGATCTCTACCGCGCCGACGGCTTCCATCTGAGCCGGGCGATCGTGCCGCCGCAGGACATTGCCGACGGCCGGGTCCGGATCCAGGTGATCGAAGGCGCGATCGTGGAGGCCGAGCTGAAAGGCGACGGCGCCGAGCAGTTCGGCGTCAGGCCAATGCTCGGGCCGGTTCTGGCCGAGCAGCCGTCGCGCCTTGCAACGCTCGAGCGCCAGCTCTTCCTGATCAACGGCAGGCCGGGGGTCCGAATCTCGGATACCGCGCTGGAGGAGATCGGCGGCGCCACCGGCCGCTTCCGCCTCATCGTCTATTTGAAGACCTGGCACGTCTTCTCGTCGTTCAGCCTGGACAATCTCGGATCATCCTCGGTCGGCCCGTGGCAGACCTATGCTACCGGCGCATTCAATTCGTATCTCACGCCCGGGGACACGCTGGCCGTCAATCTGTCGAGCATTGCCAACGATCCTCGCGAGCTCGGCTTTGCGCGGCTGTCCTATGACGCCCCCGTAGGTGTCGACGGCGTACGCCTCGGCGCTTCCGTCCTCTACAGTGCGGTCCGGCCGGGCGATGCCCGCCGCCTCGACAGCGACATCACAACGACCGAGGTCTTCGAGCTGCGGGCCGGTATCGTTCCGCTGCAATCACAATCCTCCACGCTCACACTGACGGCGGCGACGACCTTCAGCAATGTGTCCGAACACGACCTGTACGGCCCCTGGTACAACGACCACATCAGGACGGCGAGCCTGACCGCCGACTACAGGCTGCAGGATCAGTTCGGCGGCACCAATTACACGACTCTGACCTACCGCCAGGGCCTCGACGTCTTTGGCGCCTCGCATTTCGGCGACGATCTGTTGTCGCGCGACGGCGCCTCCTCGAACTTCTCGGTGCTGAACCTCTGGTTCACGCGCTACCAGACGCTCAACGATGCCTGGTCGCTCAAGCTCGCCGCGGCAAGCCAGACAGCGTCGCGGCCGCTGTTCACCTCGCAGCAATTCTACCTCGGCGGCGCGGCCTTCGGACGGGGCTATGGCGCTGCCCAGATCAGTGGTGACAATGGCCTTGCCGGCTCGCTCGAACTGCGCTTCGATCAGAAGCTCAATTTCCGCTACTTTACCGGTTATCAGCTCTACGCTTTCGGCGACGCCGGCGCCGTCTGGAACGACGGATACCGTTTGAGCGATGGCCTGTCGCTGACGTCGGCCGGAGCCGGTGTACGCTTCTTCCTGCCAGACGATCTTCAGGCCGATCTCGGCGTGGCCGTGCCTTTGAGCTACCGGGCGCCGGACAATGAGCGCCACAGCCCCCGCTTCCTGTTCACGCTGTCAAGCGCATTCCGGCTCTGCCCCGAGCGCGGCAGGTCGGGCTGCCTTTAGCCACCGTTTACGCAGCTCGCGCCGACATGCGGCCGTTTTGCGGCCTTGTTCACAGACTTGCCTAAATTTAATCCCGTAACCTGCTCACGATCACTCGATCCGGGAATTCCCAATGTCCATGTTCAGCCAAACGTGATTTGAGACCGAGCCATGACGAGGGTGTTTGCAATCCTGGCGTTTCTGTGCGTCCTCGGCGCCGGGGAATACCTTGTCGTTAGCCGGTTCGCGATCCGCCATGAGACTTTGGCGCTGTACGACGCCTCGCGGCAGCGGCCGATCTCGGTCGAATTGGCGGTACGACGCGATTACGAGACCAAGGCCAACCTCGGTCTCTGGAAGCTCCCGCTCGCCGTCATCAGCAACGGCAACACCGTCAAGGCGACCGAATATTCCTTCCTCGCCAATGTGCTCGCCGCGCGCGGCTATCTGGTTGCGAGCATCCAGCAGGACCTGCCGAGCGACCCGCCGCTGATGACTCATATCGGTCAGCAATATGTCGGCCGGCGCGAGGTCTATATCCGCTGCGAGGCCAACATCCTCTTCGTGCTGGACGCATTGAAGCGGCAGCAGGAGAATGTCGATTACGACCACATCACCCTCGTCGGCCACTCCAACGGCGGCGACGTCTCCATGTATGTCGCCCATCAGCATCCGGAGCTGGTGTCGAAGGTGATCACGCTTGACAATCTCAGGGTGCCTTTCGTGCTCAACGACGGCATGAAGATCCTGTCGTTCCGGTCGAAGGATCCGCATTTCGTGACCGATCCCGGCGTGCTGCCGACGCCGGAAGAGGCCAAGGCGCGCGGTATCGACATCGTCCACACCGGCGCGCAGCACACGGACATGAGCGATCGCGGCCCCAACGCGGTCAAGGAGAAGATCCAGGAAACGCTCGATCGCTTCCTGCGTGACAGCGCCAGCAGCGCTCTCGCGCCGGCCGATACGAAGAGCCCGATGATCATGAATCCGGGGGACTATTAGCCGGGAACGCCTTGCGGCAGATCAAGGCGGCTCCGAAGCGGCAGGGTAGAAAACCCTATGGCCTCGGAGAAACACGTGTCGCATTATATCGAACGTCTTGATACGAAAGGTCTCGATACGAGAAGTCTCGATGCAAGCAGTCTTGACGCAGGAAGCCTTGGTCTCCCCGCGGCGAGAATGCCGGCACCCGTGCGGCACCTCTATCGTTCGGCCCGCAAGCTGCTGCGGTCGATCGTCGCTCGCATTGATCTCTCACAATTTCCGGGATCATGCTGCGGATAGGCATGGCAGTCGCAAGAATGCATGAAGGTCATCCTATGCACGCGCATTTGAGACGAAGCTGCCTGCTGCTTGCCTTAACATTGAGCGTAGGCGCGCCCTCTGCACTCGCAGCCGATGCGGATCACGGGGCCGACCTCGCCAAGCGCTGGTGCGCAAGCTGCCATATCGTTGCGAACGGCCAGACCCAGGCGAGCGCCGACGTCCCCTCCTTTGCCTCAGTCGCGAGAAGGCCGGACTTCAATGCGGAACGGCTCGCCTTCTTCCTGCTCGATCCACACCCGAAGATGCCGAACTTCCCCTTGAGCCGGACCGAAGCCGGCGACCTCGCGGCCTATATCGCATCGCTGCGCTAGAGCATGATCCGGAAAAGTGCGAAGCGGTTTTCCGGAAAGGTCATGCGCAAACAACAGCCTGAAGCGCGATGATGATTCATCCGGATCTCATCCGCGCTTGAGTCGCGCGCCGAGCACGATAGCTGCTCCAAATAAAAGATCCCTGACGGAGGACCGACAGGGATCAGCAGAAGGGATGCCGGACGGCGAATGTGGTCACTCGGTGGCCCGTCATAGATCTGCACCAACATCGAAGTGCGGATCGCCGCGCCACGCAAGATCAATTTGTGGGCACGCTGTGCACAAGCTGAGAATCAGGATTTGCCCTTGCCCGGTTGCATGAGACTGCCGGTCATCTGGCGCATGTGATCTCCGGCGCTGGTGAACTGGCTGCGCAGGAAATCGGACTGGATCCGCATTGCTTCCTGAAGGTCGGTGGCATGAACCAGCTTGCGCGCATGCTCGAAGGCCGACTTCATGTTCTGCTCGGTGAAGGCCAGCGCCTGCTTTGAGACCTCCGTCCCCGCGCCCGGAACGGAAGACATCGATTTGGTGGCGGCTTCGAAGAACATCCCGAATGCTTTTTCCGCCTGGTCGATCGTCTTCTCGGCCAAGTCGCGCAGTTCGGCTGGAACTTCGAGCTTCGGTTCGATCATGGTCGCACTCCTCCCGTTTTCCCAACTGAATACCACACTTGCCGGATCGCCTTCCAGCGGCCAGCTCGTGGGGACACCTCGCCGGTGGCGCGGCTCCGGGCAGGATGAGAAAGCGACAGTAAAGGACCGGCGCGCGGGCGGGCTCAGGACAAAGGGTGCTCGGGAAGCGCTTCTTCGGTGGCGAGGTCTTCGACCAGCTTGATGACCTCGAAACGCTGTCGTGGCGCGAGCTTCAGGAACGCGCGGAGCAAGCGAAGACTTTCGACCGTGCCGCTTGTGGGCGCGCCGAGCTTGAGGTGCAGTTCAGCCGCGAAATTGAGGTTCTTCATTCCGCACCTATGACAAGCATCGGCCTTCGTGATCCAGTCAAGAACCGAACGCCGTAACAAGACGCCACAACAGGACCCTATGGCGACGAACTCTCGGCCGGGTGGCCCCGACCGGCTGGCACGCTGAACGACATGTCCACACGACGGGCTCAACCAGATGGTTGCAACTATGCCAAGGAACAACCCGCCCGGCAAGTCCAACGGTGTACCGTGCGATGCCTCGCCTGCATCGCACCACGGCGATTCCGGATAACAGGAATATCGACCGCCGTCACCCACCTGCGTCAAGAAGCGGCATCAATCACGCACATAGCCCCGATCGCTGTCAATTGGCACAATGTTTCGGCTTGCTTCCGACATGAACGGAGGCCGGCCGCGCATTAGCGCTTTCGGGTTGCATACACGTAATTGTTGAGTCCTATCGCGGCGGTTGTATCGGCGATGGAACGACGATCAATCCTCCAGGCCAATCTCCAGCGTCTCGATCCCGGCGCACGGCAGTCGCCTTGAGCATCGTCGGTCTGGATACGTTCCCGCCATGAACCGTTGTCCATGAGCGAACGACCAAGCCGTTGCGGCACAGTCACGCAGACAACGGGCGCCATGGCTGAAGACTTCTCGATTCGGGCGCGCGTCAGCACAAGGACCACGGCATGATTTCTCCCAGCGATCTCATCAAGGGCGCCGCGTTCACGCTCTTCACCCTTTCGATACAAGGCGCATGGGCGCAGGAGACCAAGATGAACCTGTTCAAGATCATCACCACCAAGGACGAAATCGTGGTGGGATTGTCGGTTGATGAGCTTCAGACGCTCGGCGGTCATGATGCGAGCGCCGTTGCGCACGCGCTGGCGCAGAAGGGCGATCTCACGGTCTGGCAATACAACGTGCATCGCGGCCCGAACGGCGAATTGCAGCAGGCGCCGACCGCCAAGATCGGGCTTCTGGCCAACGCCTCGCTCCGCGTCGAGCCCTATACGACGCCTTACCAGATCGTACCGCATCCATAAGGGCCCGATTGGCATGCCGGCGGTCGAGGCCGCCGGCGTGCCGTCGTCAACTGCGGCGCCCTGCCCGCCGGGCTCCCGTTTCCGTCGCAAAGCCGTAGACCAGTGCCAGCCGGTCCAGACATTCGCGAAAACGCCGCGCAAAGTAATCGTTCCAGCGTTGCGTCCGGACGGCGCGGCGTTCTCCGATCTGATCCATGGTCAGGCCCAGTATCAGCACATCGTGCACCAACGCGGCACCGTCGGTGCCAAGTTCGCGCTCGACCCGGTTCAGCCGCAACACCGCCTGGCGCTGGCTCTCAGTGACCGGCTCGCGCGTACGCGCGCCATCGACATATTCCCGCGTCGGATCCATCGCCTGAGGCCCCCGCTCCGCCCGCTCCCAATCGTTCTGGAAGGCACGACCGCCACGGTATTGCGCCTCGTCGATCTGATGGTGTGAGTGCAGCCGTCCCAGCGGATCGCCACGGGTCGACCGGACGACCAGGATCTTCTCGCCGGAATCGAGCGCCAGCGGGTTGTCGACCTCGACCTCCGCCACTTCGGCATTGAACGGCACCTCGCGGGACCGTCTGTCGTAAACCTGCGCCAATTTGTAGGACTTGCTGCGTCGGACACGAGCCACTCGGATACTCCTTGCGAAATTGAGAACGGAACGGGTGGGAGCTCAGGCGACGGAAACCAGCCTCAGCATCACGGGACCGGCAGCACGGGCGGACGCCGCACCGGAGCGGCGCGTCAGGCGCGCATGCGGCGCGCAATAGCTGGAGCCCGGCTGACACGGATGGCCGCAGAAGGCGATCTCTTCGCCATCCTTGTCGCCGCCATAGGGATAGCGGCAGTCGGCCGGCTCGAGTTCGACCAGTTCAACCAGGCGCGGCTGGACGCCGACGCAGCGCAACTTCACGGGCGCCGCTGGCTTCATCGCGGACTTCGGCGGAACGTTCAGGTTCGGTAACACCGCGCGGCGTGGCGAAACCGGAGCCTCTCCCGGCAAGTACGGCGCGAGCGACGGGCTCGTGATCCATTCCGATATGACGAGCCCGAGCCGCTTGGCGCGGCCGATCACCGCATTGCGCGTGTAAGCCGTTCCAAACCTTGCGTTAATCTGCCTTCCGATCTCCGCATAAGACATGCCCTTACGAAAATAATCGCAAAGCGCGTCGGAGTGCTCCGACGGCCAATGGCCCGGTTCCATGTTGTTGTCCTGTGATGCGCCTCCTCCCATCGAACGGGAGGCGAAACATACATTCCGTTATTCCGAAGAAGCAGTCAAGCAGAAATTCTGATATTCATAATTGCATCAATTCCGAATTTCGGATTACAAGAGGCGGGACGGTGTGCAATCGAGGGAATCACCATGTTGGACGTTGCTATGATCGAGCGGGGCCTGGAGAAAACGGGCAAGAGCAAGGGCGGCCTTGCGGCGGCCATGGGCGTGCGGCCCGGCGCGGTCTCGGAAATCCTCGGCGGCGAACGTCTGGTGAAGGCTTCGGAGATCATTCCGATCATGGAATATCTCGAGCTCAATCTCGCGCCGATCATGGGCCGCGTCGGCGCCGGTGCCGTGATCGAGCCGGACTATGAACAGGTTCCGCCGGAGGGGCTCGGCGACATCACGCTACCCTTCCCGATCATGGAAGAAACCGTCGCATTCGAGATCGTGGGTGATTCGATGCTACCCAAATACGAGAACGGTGACGTGATCGTGGTCTACAAGGACCAGCGCCATCCGCTGTCGAGCTTCTACGGCGAGGAGGCCGTGGTCCGGCTCAAGACCGGCGAGCGCTATTTGAAGACCATCGAACGCGGGAAGAGCCCATCGGTGGTCAATCTCACCAGCTTCAATGCCAAGCCGATCGTCGGCGTCAAGCTGGACTGGGTCGGCGAGATCTGCCTGTCGATGCCCAAGGGGCAACTCGAGCGGCTGCGCGCCAAGTCGGCACGCCCCCGCAAGAAGGGCAAGTGACGAGGATTTCCGTTTTTCGGAAATTGCTCTTCTTGATTTCGATTTTCAGAAATACTCTGCCGCGCCCCCCAGTGTCGGGACGTGGCAGGGTCGTTTTCATGCAGTATTTCGTCGTGATGATCGACTATGGACGGCGCGGCCGCGAAGCGGTGGTCGATCCCGAAATCACGCGGCGCGAGGTCATCTCGCGGATCGCCTCGGGCGAATACCAGAATGTCTCGTTCATCCATGAAATCGCGGAGAATACGGTCGAAGACGTCACCGAGGCGATCCTGAGTGAGGCCGCCCTGCCCCAGATCCCGCCAGAAGATGTCGACCTCCAGGCAACCCGCCTCGACCACCTCCGTGATCTACGCAAGCACGAACGGGCGTGACGCAGGCCGGGTCGCCTGCGCCCCCCCGTTCGGCCGGACCTTACACCAGGAGCACGGTCGATCCCGTGGTCTTGCGCGCGGCGAGATCGGCGTGTGCCTTGGCAGCGTCCTTCAGCGGATAGGTCTGGTGCACCTCGATCTTGACTGCACCAGACTTGACCACGTCGAACAGTTCGTTCGCCATCGCCACGAGATTTTCGCGCTTGGCGGCGTAGGTGAACAGCGTCGGGCGGGTGACGTAGAGTGAGCCCTTCTGGGCCAGCAGGCCGAGATTGAGCGGCTCGACCGCACCGGAGGATTGACCGAACAGTGCGGCGACGCCGAGCGGGGCGAGGCAATCCAGCGATTTCAGGAACGTGTCCTTGCCGACGGAGTCGTAGACCACGGGAACCTTCTTGCCGCCGGTGATCTCGTCGACACGTTTCACGAAATCTTCGCGGGTGTAGATGATGACGTGATCGCAACCATGTGCCTTGGCAAGCTTGGCCTTCTCGTCGTTGCTGACGGTTCCGATCACGGTCGCGCCGAGATGCTTGGCCCATTGGCCCAGGATCAGACCGACGCCGCCGGCCGCCGCATGCAGCAGGATGGTATCGCCGGCCTTCACCCGATAGGTCTGCCGGATCAGATATTGTGTGGTGAGCCCTTTGAGCATCATCGCCGCCGCGGTCTTGTCGTCGACACCGTCAGGCAGCTTCAGCAGACGGTCCGCAGGGATCAGCCGCGCCTCGGAATAGGCCCCGAGCGGCGAGGCGCCATAAGCGACGCGATCGCCCGGCTTCAAATCGGTGACACCGGCCCCGACTTCCTCGACGACGCCAGCCGCCTCGCTGCCGAGACCGCTCGGCAATTGCGCCGGGTACAGGCCCGAACGATTGTAGATGTCGACGAAGTTGAGGCCGACGGCAGTATGCCGGATGCGCGCCTCGCCCGGCCCGGGCTTACCGACGCTGACCTCCTCCCAGACCAGGACTTCCGGGCCGCCGGTCTTGTGAAAACGAATGGCATGAGTCATGGGCGTTGCTCCCTTATCGTTTGGTGAGGATCCGAAACAGCCATATTGGCCGCAGAAATAGGCATTCAATCCGCCCGTTACAGTACAGACACGTAACAAGAATGTCACAGCGAGCGACAAACATCCTCCGTTCCGTCTCCGTTCGAAAGAGTTGATGACGCGCCCGGAGCACGCGGCAGTAGCTTCTGCGCGGGGGTTGGAGGCCGCCTGCGAAGGAGAGCCGAGATGCCAGCTTATGTACAGCATCATCAGGATTTCGAGATCGCGCCAGTGAATTGCCCTACCTGCATGGGGTTCCTGCCGATGTATGTGCGCGAGGTCGAGCCGCATTGGAGCCTTGCCAAGATCGACTTTGTTTACGAATGCGCCGATTGCGGTACCGAGCTCAGGCAGACCATCCGCAAGCCGGAAGTGCTGCGGCACTGAACCAAGCGAACGGCGATCCGCCCAACTATTTGCGTTCAGCGGAAAAAACGCCGTTCGCGCGGGTCTGATGCCTCCCAAACGAGGCTTGTTCTTTGCCGGGAACGCAGGCAGAACAAGGCTCAAGCAAGACCTTTGGGAGCGCCCTTTCGTGGCTGATCAGAAGGCCTCGACGTCGATCGAGGCAGTAGAGAGCGGCCTTGCCGCGCAGGGCTATATCGCGAGCCGACAGATCGCGACCGCCGTTTATTTGTCGCAGCAGATCGAGAAGCCAATCCTGGTCGAGGGCCCCGCCGGCGTCGGTAAGACCGAGCTCGCCAAGGCGATCGCGGCCTGGCGCGGCATGAAGATGATCCGCCTGCAATGCTACGAAGGCCTCGACGAGGCCAAGGCGCTCTACGAGTGGAAATACGCCAAGCAGCTGCTCTATACGCAGATCCTCAAGGACAAGCTCGGCGAAGTCTTGGGCGGCGCGCAGACGTTGCACGCCGCGCTTGACCAGTTGCACGATTTCGGCGACGTGTTCTTCTCCAAGGAGTTCGTCGAGCCGCGCCCGCTGCTCCAGGCGCTGGAGCAGCCGGGCGGCTGCGTGCTGCTGATCGACGAGATCGACAAATCGGACGCCGAGTTCGAGTCGCTGCTGCTGGAAATCCTGTCCGACTTCCAGGTCACGATCCCCGAGCTCGGGACCGTCTCGGCGATCACGCCGCCGACAGTGATTCTCACCTCCAACAGCGAGCGCGACCTCGGCGACGCCTTGAAGCGCCGCTGCTTGCATCTGCATATCGGCTTCCCCGAGCAGCGGCTCGAGGAACGCATCGTCGAAAGCCGCGTGCCCGGCATCTCGCAGATGCTGCGCCGGCAGATGGTCGGCTTCATCCATGAGATCCGCTCGCTGGACCTGAAGAAGCTGCCTTCGGTCAGCGAGTCCATCGACTGGGCTCGCGTCCTGGTGCTGCTCCAGGCCGCGGAGCTCGATACCGAGATCGTCAAGGACACGCTCAACGTCCTGCTGAAATACGAGGCCGACATCGAGGCGGCAGCGCCGCAGGTGACGACCTTCATTGCCAAGGCGGCGCGTTCCAACGTCTTCGGTTGACGCCGATGCGCGAGAACCTCCATCGCTTCTTTCGCGCGGCACGGGGGGTCGGCGTCCACGTTTCGCCTGCCGAAAGCATCGATGCGATGCGCGCGGTCGCGAAAGTCGGCATCTCCGACCGGTCCGTGCTGCGCGACGCGCTGCTGCTGACGCTTGCCAAATCGCAGGACGAGAAGCTCGCGCTCGGCGACTGCTTTGATCTGTTCTTCAGCCAGCCGGAGCCGCGACAGGATCAGCCTGAAGCTGCCAGCGACGACGACGCTGGTGCAGGCGAAGATCGGCCGCCTTCCTCCGGCTCGGCGAGCGAGGCGGGCGAAGAAGGTCAGCCTCCCCAAGGCTTGGGTCCGTTGGCGCAGATGCTGTTGTCACAAGATCGCAACGCGATCGCGGCCGCGATTGCCAGCGCCTCCGGCGCGGCGTCGCTGTCCGACATCCGCTACTCCACCCAGCGTGGCATTTTTTCCAGTCGCATCCTCGATGCCATGGGCCTCCAGCGGCTGCGCGACGATCTTGACCAGCTCACCGCGGCCAATCCCGCGCTGGCCGAGCGCCTGCGTGCTGCGCTCGACGCCTTGCGCGAAGCCGTGCGCGACACGGTCTCGCAGGGGCTTGCCCTCTACGCCCGCGAGGAGGCCGAAAATCTCCGCAACGAGATTCTGCGCAACGCGCCGCTTGCCCGCATCGAGCGGCGCCAGGTCGCCGAGATGCGCGCGCTGATCCGCCAGATCGCGCGTCGCCTGCGCGAGCGCTATTCCAAGCCGCGCAAGCGCCAGCGTCGCGGCCATCTCGACGTCCGCCGCACGCTGCGCCGCAATGCGGCCTGGGGCGGCGTGCCCTTCCTCACGGCGTGGAAGCGCAAGCATCGCGACCGGCCGAAAATCGTGGCGCTGTGCGACGTCTCCGGGTCGGTCGCCCAGGTCTCCGATTTCTTCCTGCTCCTGATCCATTCGTTGCACGAAGTGGTCGATGACGTCCGCTCCTTCGCCTTTTCCTCGCACCTGATCGAGGTCAGCGACATCCTGGAGGCGAAATCGCCGGAAGAGGCAATGGCCGAGATCATGTCCAAGGTCGGCTTCGGTTCGTCCGACTACGGCTCGTCGCTGGTCGATTTCGAGGAGGGCTTCATGAGCGCGCTGACGCCGCAGACCACGGTGATCGTGCTCGGCGATGCCCGCAGCAACAATCTCGACCCGCGCGCCGACATCTTGCGCCGCATCTCCGAACGCTCGAAGCGGCTGGTCTGGCTTAATCCCGAAGGACGGCTGGCCTGGGGCTTTGGCGATTCCGAGATGCCGCGCTACGGCACCTTCTGCACCGTCGTGCGCCAATGCGCCACCGCGCAACAGCTTGAGCGCGCGGTGTCGGATATCGTGGCGACCTACCAGTAGGTCACGCTCGCCGCCAACGTCAGTTTCGCGCAAGCTCCGCTTCGCGGAGGTTACACTCCCGGAAGTGATAGGCAATTTCGTCGAGCGCCCGCTGCTCCCATTCCTCGGCTTGCGCAAGCCAGAAACTCCGGCGCTCGAAATCGAAAGCCGCACGCTCCCGACACAGGGATTCCTGACTGCGAATTTCAACCAGCCTGTTCATGCACTCCACTCCTGCCGCGTGAAGTCAT
Organism: Bradyrhizobium centrosematis; assembly: GCF_045571495.1. NCBI lineage: Bacteria > Pseudomonadati > Pseudomonadota > Alphaproteobacteria > Hyphomicrobiales > Nitrobacteraceae > Bradyrhizobium > Bradyrhizobium centrosematis. Next base: position 2,496,913 of record NZ_CP120703.1, on the reverse strand, counting down.
TCCCCGGGAACCAACGTAACAGAATCCTGGATCGCTCGCCTCATGATTCCTGTGCATATACGACGCATTATGGGACAGCGATGCTTCCCGTGCAGCGCGGTAACTCGCAGTGCAACATCAACGCCAGATCATCAATTAGTGATCGAGGTTCGGGACGATATTCGCCGTCCAGCGATCTATCTCGCGTGCCGCAACGAAGTGCGGCAATTTGTGAAGAGACGTTCTAAACGGCCGATCGAATTCCCGACTCATTGTCGTCGCACGGTCTTCATGCAGCGTCGCTAACAGAGGCGCGGACCGCACTCTCTCTTGAGGCAACATGAGCAACGATTTCGACTTCGAACTTGCACCGGACCAATGGGAAGCGCTGCGCTCGCTTCGCAACCCGCTGTCCAGCGGTCGTCTCTCCAAGCCCTCTCTCGTCCGAGGCCTCGCCGAGCTCGGCCTCGTTGCCATCAATGACGGCGTACCTGCAATCACGCCGGCCGGACGCAAGGTGCTCGTGCGTGGGTCGTGCCGGCTGTTGGATCTCGTGGCGTGACAGGTTCGCGCTGATCATCGGTGCCCGATCTCCTGCCAACATTCAACCTCGCCCGATCACGTCCAATGCCGCGCATCGCGCCGGGTTTCGCGCAGATCAGTCATTCCACTGCAGGAGCGGCGATCCATACGCCCTCCTCCAGACCGACAGGAAACGCGGAAACCAGGAGTGGGCCACAGCACCCTTGTAGGCCCAGGTGCGATATTTCAGGCCCTGCTCCGAAATCAACTCCTGATATCCGCCGTGGAGCTCGGTCGCGGTCCGAATGTCCTTCAATATTCCCTGGGCGCAGGAACGGTAGGTCTCGCGCCCCGCGAATTCATCGTAATCCAGCATGCGATCCGCGAATTCGACGTTGAACGTCGGCCAAGAGGAACGTCCCTGGTAGGCAGGCGCCGCAATCTTGTGGATCATCTTGTTCCGCGGATTATCCGCCGACACCAGGAAGTGAAACGTGCTGGGGATACGAAAGCGCGGCTCCGCGACGATCAGATCCGCCGTGGCGGCGAACAACGCCCGCTCGCTCGCATCGCTCAGATCCCAGAAGCCGCGATGCACGCCGACGAAATCGAGCGCGACCGAGAACGCCGGCGGGCCCATGGGAGCATCCAGGGAATGCCTGATATATCCGTTCCTGCCGAACAGACCGAGCAGATCCGTCTTGTATTGTGCAAGGTCGCGCCCGAGCAGCCGCTTCAGCTCGTTCTCTTCGACGATTCCAAGCTGCACGCTCCAGGCGAAGGTTGTATAGACACAGGCATTGGTCACGAAACGCCGGCGCTCGGCGCGGGTATCCGTTGCAGCGGAGCGAGGGCCTTGGGCGTCACACAGCAAATAGCTGGCGCCGTCATGCTCGAACGGCTCGAGCTCGCTTGCGAGCTTCAGGATCGCACGCTTCAAGTCATCGCCATATTCGGCCAGCAGCAGGCGGCCGGCATGCGCGCATTGTGACATCGCCAGATAGGACGGCGCCCTGTGCTCGGCGAAGATCATCTGCTGCAGGCCGGCCAGAATGCCGAGCAGCGTATCCGACGGGCGCGAGAAGTAATTCACGCCGAGGTATCGACCGCGCCCGGCCGGGACGATGGTCGTCGTCACGACATCGGCGCGAACCGCCTCCAGCAGCAAACGGATGCTCTTGTCGAGCAGCCGCGCCCGCCGCACCGCGTCCTGCGCATCCATGATGGTTTCGGGGTCGAGAACGTCAGGGTAGAACCAGGCGAAATCGCGCGGATAATAGGCGGACGCGTGCGGCGCGCCCGTGACGAGGAAGGCCTCGGTCAGCGAAAAGGCGCTGTCCATCGAGTGCCGGTAAAGGTCCTCGATGGCCGATAACGAATGACGCGATCTTCGCAGGAAACGATCCCCAAGAAAATTGACCGCCTGAAGGGCGTTGGCGAAAAACGTTGCAGCCACGCCTTGGTAGAATCGGTTTCCGCGATCTGAGGACAATGAGATATCGCTATACATATGCAGTTAGGGCAGCTCCGATGGTGCGGCCACCATCTTGAGCTTGCCTGATTCGTATTTCTTCCAGATGACTGGCCGGCCTGAGTCAAAGCACCCGCGGCCGGCCCAGACTACCCCTCCCGCGGCTTGAATTTCTCGATTACCCGCAGCAACACCCGCGCGCCGGCATCGACATCGGCGGGCTCCACATGCTCGTCCGGGTGATGGCTGATGCCGCCGCGGCATCGGACGAAGATCATGCCGACATCGGCGATGTCGACCATCGCCATGCCGTCGTGCCCTGCCCCGCTCGGCAGTTCGAATACGGAAAATCCCTCCGCCCGGATCGCCTCGCCGATCTGATCCTTGAGCCATGGCGCGCACGGTACAGTACGGTTCTCGTGGGTGACGTCGAGCTGAAGGGCAAGCTGCCGGCGCGTGGCGATCGCCTCGATCTGACGGACGACATCGGCCACCGCGCGCTTGCGGTGCATGTCGGTCGGCGCGCGCATGTCGATGGTGAACGACACCTCCCCCGGAATGACGTTGGTCGCGCCGGGCCGCGCCTGGATGTAGCCGACGGTGCCGACCAAACCGGCCACGTCGGTGCGGCAGAACTGCTCAATCGCCCCGATGCATTCGGCAGCGCCAGCAAGCGCGTCGCGGCGCAGCGCCATGGGCACGGTGCCGGCATGTCCGGCCATGCCGGTCAGCCGCGCCGCAAGGCGTGTCGCGCCGGCAATCGCAGTGACGACCCCCACGGGCAGGTTCTGCGCTTCCAGCACCGGCCCCTGCTCGATGTGCAGTTCGAGATAGGCAAGCAGCTCGCGCCGCATCCGCGCGGCCGCGCCGATATGATCGGGATCAAGGCCGAACTGCACCAGCGCGTCGCGCATCGACACGCCCTCGCGGTCACGCGCATTCAGGACGCTCTCGTCGAAGGTACCGGCCACCGCGCGGCTGCCGAGCAAGGTCGAAGCGAAACGCACCCCCTCCTCGTCGGCAAAGCCGATGACTTCGATCGCAAACGGCAGGCGCTTGCCGCGGCGGTTGAGGTCGGCGATGCAAGCGATCGCCGTGATCACGCCCAGCGGTCCATCCCATTTGCCGGCATCGCGCACCGTGTCGTAGTGCGAGCCCAGCATCAGACAGGGCAAACCCGGCCGCTCGCCTTCGTAACGGCCGCAGACATTGCCGATCGCATCGAGATGAGCGCTCATGCCCGCTTCGCGCATCCAGCTCAGGATGAGGTCCGCCGCCTCGCGCAACGCCTTGGTGAGATACACTCGGGTGAGATTGTCGCTTCTCTCCGAGATCGCAGCCAGATCGTCAATTCGGCGCACGATCTCTTCGCCGAGTGAAGCATTTTGACCGATCTTGGCGGCCCCCATCTCGGTGAGCTCTCTCTTCGTTGGACGCAGTAGCCTGCCTCGCATATTTAACATTTTCAATCCACCATCCGGAAATGCATTCGGGAACAATTCGGACCGACTGGTGGTGATGCTCAACGGCGAATTCGTGTATGAAGCATGGGGACGTGCGCCGCCCGACCTCGCCGTGGTCGGCCGGCGCGTGGTGGAACACCGACCGCGGAGGGTTGATGACCGGCGCATCCGAACGGGATGAACACTTTCTGCGCTTGTCCTTCGGCGTCGCCCGCCGCTCGCTCACCCATGGCAATCATCCGTTCGGCTGTATCGTGGTGGATGCGGGCGGCAAGGTGCTGATCGAGACCGAGAACGGCTACATGCCCGATCGCGACGGCACCGCGCATGCAGAGCGCCTCGCGGCGACGCAGGCCTGCCGCATGCTCAGCCGCGACGTGCTGGCGACAGCCACGCTCTATTCCTCTGCAGAGCCCTGCGCGATGTGCGCCGGCGCGATCTACTGGGCCGGCATCGGCCGCGTCGTCTACGGCCTCAGCGAGCATCGCCTGCGCGGCCTCACCGGCGACCATCCGGAGAATCCGACCCTCGACCTGCCGTGCCGCGAGGTCTTTGCACGCGGCCAGCGAGCGACCGAGGTCGTTGGTCCGCTGCTCGAGGACGAAGCCGAGGCGCTGCACGACGGCGTATGGACGAAATAGACCTTAAGCCAAGCCCGCAATCGTAGAGTGACCGAAGGCGCATCTCCGCCGCGCCGTCGATATCCAATGGAAGCGCGAGCGGTGGGCACGCATTCACTCAGCCCGCCCCCGCGCGCATTTCTCCAGGCAATCACGAATGGTGCCGCGCATTTTCGCGCGGCACCACCCAGATCTCGACGCTCGCCCGATCAGAACTTCACAGTGATACCGGAGTAGAGCGAGGACTCGGTGCAGGACCCCGTGCTCACCGTCCGGCCACCGACGGCCGTGGTGCAGCCGACCGCAAGGTTGTGATCGAGACCGAACTTGTTCTGCCAGTAGCGGTAGGCCACCCAGACGTCCACGAAGTGCGAGTACTTGTCACCCCAGGCGGCCTTCGAGGCATCGAAGGTCAGACGGATGGGCTCCGAATTCAACTCGACTGCGGTGTTGTAGACGCCGTTCGCCGGGCTGTAGGGAAGCGGTTCGGTGTCCGTGCCCTTCTTGCCGTACCAGCCGGCGCGGCCGCTGATCGAGAAATACTGCATGTTCGGCGGCAGGAAGCCGAGATCCATGTAGTAATTGATTTCGACGGCCCAGGTCGGCTTGAACGAGGTATTGCCGTCTGCGAGGCAGGTGACGCCGGGAACGCCCGGACCGAACAATCCGCACTGGCTGAATGAGTTGTGATTGGCGAACTCCCAATACACCAGCGGCGCAACGTTGATGTAACCCTTGTAGGGCAGATCGAACGCAAACTGCAGACCGGCGACGACGTCGCGCTTGGCGGCGCCGAAATATCTGTTCTCGGTATTGGCATCCATGCCGACCTCGAACGAGATGTTGTGAAGCGGCCCGGCGGTGAAGGCCTTGGTGTTGAAGAGCTCATTCCAGCCGAACGTCGAGCGGAACAAGCCGTAGATCTCCGTCGCACCGGCGCAGGATGCCGCCGCACCGAAGATCGTGCCCGCGTTGGTGCAGGGCCCAGCCGGATCATTATGATCGGACTTGAACATGGAGATGGTGAAGAAGTTCGTGCCGTACGCCCAGAGATCGAAATGCGTGAACGAGTAGACCTGCTTGGTGGTCTTGCTGTCGATCGACCCATCCGGCCGGAACGACCACGCACCGGGCTGAGAGGCGTCGAAGATGTAGGAGAAGGTGACCCGGTTATCGATCACCAGGAAGAACGGAAGGTCCTGCGCTTTCTTGGCAGCCTTGACCGGCAAGTCCGCGGCCTGAGCCAGGCCACCGGTGGCGAGTGTAGCAACTGACAGCGCCGCAGCCGCAATTGCCCTGAAACGAAACGACATCCTGAATACCCCCAAGTTTGGACACGTCAACGAACGCCCTTGGGTGCGACACTTGCGCCGATCTCCCGGATGAAGAAGCCTCAACTTTTTTCAAGGTCTGCCGCTTGTTTTGGCATGACGCGGCCTTCTATCGCGGGACTTGGAAGGTTTTTCATAGCGGACACGCGGCCGAATGAAGCTCGCGATTGCCAGACATTCCCGTTTGATTTCGCTCTTCTTTTGTTAGGAGCGGATATTGCGAAGCGCAACGTCCGGGAGGCAATGTTGCGCCCATCGGCACCGCATGAACGTGCTGGCGCAACTTTACTCACTGCGACGTCAAGACTGCCTAGCGGGTTCCGATTTGCCTTGGACCGTCACAAATCTGCAACAGGCGTCCGCTGAAGCCGCGCCGGCAAGGCGATGTGCAGGCGTTCGAACACCGGTCATCGTCGTGGCGAGAGCAGGCACATTGCCACCTGATGCCTGCCAAAGCGTTGAGCAAGGGATGGCGCATTTTCACACCTTACGCCGGGGGGCAAACTGGCCCACTATTGGGACCCTTCACCATGCAAGCGCACCGGCGAATGTTGGATTCGACACCTGAGGGCATGATTTCCGGCGAGTCCCCGCTGCTGCGGACGATCGGGCTCACCAAGCGCTATGGCGATTTCCTCGCCAACGATTCCGTCGATATCGCTATCCGGCCCGGCGAAATTCATGCACTGCTCGGCGAGAACGGCGCGGGCAAGTCGACGCTGGTCAAGGCGATCTACGGGCTGATCCAACCCAGCGCCGGCGAGATTCGCTGGCAGGGCGAGCGACTCGTGCTGTCTGGCCCCTCGGAAGCACGCCGCCTCGGCATCGGCATGGTCTTCCAGCACTTCTCGCTGTTCGACAATCTCACGGTCGCCGAGAACGTCGCGCTCGGCCTCGACGGACGGGAATCCTTCAACGACATGTCGGCGCGGCTCGAACAGGTGTCGAAGACCTACGGTCTTCCGCTCGATCCCCGCCGCGAGGTCTGGCAATTGTCGGTCGGCGAGCGCCAGCGCATCGAGATCGTCCGCGCCTTGATGCAGGATCCGAAGTTCCTGATCCTGGACGAGCCCACCGCGGTGTTGACGCCGCAGGAAGCCGATCAGCTCTTCATCGTTTTGGAGCGGCTCAAGGCCGAAGGCCGCGCCATCCTCTACATCAGCCACAAGCTCGAGGAGGTGAAGCGGCTGTGCGATACCGCCACGATTCTGCGCGGCGGCAGAAAGGTCGCGACCTGCAATCCCCGGCGCGAAACCGCCGCTTCCCTCGCGCGCATGATGGTCGGCGGTGAGATCAAGGAGGTGAAGGCAGCGGCCGGCCGGAAGACCACCGTGCCGCGGCTCGTCGTCAACGATCTTTCGCTCGCGCCAAGCGAGCCGCATGGCGTACGGCTCGAGCACATTTCGTTCGAACTGAAGGGCGGCGAGATCCTCGGCATTGCCGGCGTCGCCGGCAACGGCCAGGACGAATTGTTCGCCGCGCTGTCCGGCGAACGGCTGTCGAAGGACCCCGGCACCGTGGTGATCGAAGGCATCGCCGCCGGCCATCTCTCGATCACCCAGCGCCGTAAGCTGGGCGCGGCTTTCGTGCCCGAGGAGCGGCTCGGCCATGGCACCGCGCCGCGCATGAAGCTGTCGGAGAACGCGCTGCTCACCGGGCACGCCGCCAGCGGCATGGTCCGTCGCGGCTTCATCGACACCGCGGCGACGCTGAAGACGGTTGATCGCGCAACCGAAACGTTCGACGTCCGCAAGGCCAAGCGCGATCCGGAAGCTGCGAGCCTGTCCGGCGGCAATTTGCAAAAATTCATCGTGGGACGCGAGATCCTGCGCAATCCCGCCGTGCTAGTGGTGAGCCAGCCGACCTGGGGCGTCGACGCCGGTGCTGCCGCCGTCATCCGTCAGGCGCTGCTTGATCTCGCAACAGCCGGTGCCGCCGTGCTCGTGACCAGCCAGGATCTGGACGAGCTGACGGAGATCGCCGACCGTATCGCCGTCATGTTCCACGGCAGATTGTCAGCGCCGCTCGCCACGAGCGAAGCGACGCGCCAAAAGCTCGGCCTGCTGATGGGCGGCAGCAGCCTGGAGCCGAAGGAGGCCGCGCATGCAGTTGGTGCTTGAGAAGCGCGCCGAGCGCTCGGGCACGATCGCGCTGGTCTCGCCGTTGATGGCAGTCGGCCTCACGATCGCGACCATGGTTATCCTGTTCGCGATCCTCGGCAAGAATCCGCTGCTTGCCTTGTACGCTTACTTCATCGCGCCCCTGACCGACGGCTATTCGCTGCAGGAGATCGCAGTGAAGGCGACGCCACTGGTGATGATCGCGATCGGGCTGTCGCTCTGCTATCTCGCCAATGCCTGGAACATCGGCGCCGAAGGCCAATTCCTGATCGGCGCGGTGGCCGGCAGCTGGATCGCGGTGAGGACGCAGGGCACCGACGCCGGCGCCTGGGTGCTGCCGGCCATGCTCGTGCTCGCCGCCGCCGCAGGCGCGCTCTATGCGCTGATCCCGGCGATCTGCAAGGTGAAGTTCGGCGCCAGCGAGATCCTGACCAGCCTGATGCTGGTTTATGTCGCCGACCTCTTCCTCGACTACCTCGTGCGCGGCCCCTGGCGCGACCCGCACGGCTTCAACTTCCCGACCACGGCCGAGTTCGACCCGGTGGCGACCGTCCCGCTGCTGATCCAGGGCGGCCGGCTGCATCTCGGCGCCATCATTACGCTTCTTGTCGTGGCGGCAGCCGCAATCCTGCTCGGGCGAACCATCAAGGGTTTTGAGATCCGCGTGGTCGGTGCGGCCCCCCGCGCGGCGCGTTTTGGCGGCTTCAACGCCAACCAGCTGGTCATCCTGACCTTCGCGGTATCAGGCGCGCTCGCGGGCCTTGCCGGCATCATCGAGGTTGCAGGTCCGGTCGGCCATCTCCAGCCCGGGATTTCCCCCGGCTACGGCTTTACAGCGATCATCGTTGCCTTCCTCGGCCGCTTGAACCCGCTTGGAATATTGATTGCAGGGCTTTTCCTTGCATTGACCTTTATCGGCGGCGAGCAGGCGCAGATCGCGATGAAGATTCCGTTGGATGTCACCAAGGTGTTTCAGGGCATTCTGCTGTTCTACGTGCTCGCCTGCGATTCCCTGATTCTCTATCGATTCAAGCTGGTGTTCCCGAACCGACAGGTGCCCCGTGGAGCTGGTTGAAGCCATCATCCTTTCGGTGCTTGCCGCCTCGACGCCGCTGCTGATCGCGGCGACCGGGGAGCTCGTGACCGAGCGCTCCGGCGTGCTCAATCTCGGCGTTGAGGGCATGATGATCGTCGGCGCGGCCTGCGGCTTTGCCGGCGCATGGCTGACCGGATCGATCTTGATCGGCGCGCTGTTCGGCATCATTGCGGGCACGCTGATGTCGCTCGTCTTTGCGCTGATGGCGCTCGGGCTTGCCGTCAACCAGGTCGCGACAGGCCTGGCGCTGACCATCTTCGGTGTTGGGCTCTCAGGCCTGATCGGCGCCGGCTTCGTCGGCGAGCGCATCACGCCGGCGGTGCACCTCAATCTTCCCGTCCTGACCGACATTCCGCTGATCGGCCATGTGCTGTTCGGCGAGGACGCCTTCGTCTATTTCTCGGTCGCGCTGATCGTCGGCGTCTGGTGGTTCCTGTACCGCACGCGTGCGGGATTGATCCTGCGCGCCTGCGGCGACAATCATGTGTCCGCGCATGCGCTCGGCTATCCTGTGCTGCGCATCCGCACCTTCGCCGTGATGTTCGGCGGCGCCTGCGCCGGGCTTGCCGGCGCCTATCTGCCGCTTGCCTATACGCCGTTCTTCATTCCGGGCATGACCGCGGGCCGCGGCTGGATCGCGCTCGCACTGGTGGTGTTCTCGTCCTGGCGTCCGGGCCGGCTCGTGGTCGGCGCCTATCTGTTCGGCGCCGTGACGATCCTGCAGCTGCATGCTCAAGGGTGGGGCGTCGGCATTCCCTCGCAATTCATGTCGGCGCTGCCTTATCTCGCGACTGTTATCGTTCTCGTTCTGCTCTCCCGCGCGCGCAGCGGCGGCTCGACCGCACCGGCCGCGCTCGGCACCGTGTTCGTACCTGACCGCTGAATTTGATTTTCCGCGACGCGCACGATGGGGCGCGCGCGTTGCGGATCGTGGCTTTCCCCTGATGTTGGAGATCGATGATGAGGAAATCACTTCTTGCGCTGGCCACCGGACTCTTGCTCGCCGCGAGCACCAGTGCAGCCTCCGCCGCCGACAAGCTCAAGGTCGGCTTCATCTATCTGGGACCGATCGGAGACCTCGGCTGGACCTACCAGCACGATCTCGGGCGCCAGGCGCTGGTGAAGGAGCTCGGCGACAAGATCGAGACCACCTATCTCGAGAACGTACCCGAAGGCCCCGACGCCGAACGCTCCATCGAGCAGCTCGTCCGCGCCGGCAACAAGCTGATCTTCACCACGTCGTTCGGCTACATGGATCCGACGCTGAAGGTCGCCAAGAAATATCCGAACGTGCATTTCGAGCACGCCACCGGCTACAAGCGTAACCCGAACATGTCGACCTATTCGGCGAAATGGTATCAGGGCCGCTACATCCAGGGCCTGATCGCCGCCAAGATGTCGAAGTCGGGCGTGCTCGGCTATATCGGCTCGTTCCCGATCCCGGAGGTGGTCTCCGGCATCAACGCGACGATGCTGGCGGCGCAGACCATCAATCCGAACATCAAGGTCAAGATCATCTGGGCCAACACCTGGTTCGACCCGGGCAAGGAGGCCGACGCCGCCAAGGCGCTGATCGACCAGGGCGCCGACGTGATCATGCAGCACACGGATTCGCCAGCGGCGATGCAGATCGCCAGCGAACGCGGCAAGCTCGCCTTCGGGCAGGATTCGGAGATGATCAAGTTCGGGCCCAAGACCCAGCTGACCTCGATCCTCGACACCTGGGGCCCCTATTACATCGAGCGCGTCAAGGCCGAGCTCGCCGGAACCTGGAAGTCCGAGGACAGCTGGGGCGGCCTCGACAGCCACATGTTCGCGATGGCGCCTTATACCAACATGCCTGATGACGTGAAAAAGATTGCCGAGGATGCCCAGGCCGCGATCACCGCGGGCAAGCTGCATCCGTTCAAATGCCCGATTGTTGGGCAGGACGGCAAACCAGTCGAGTGCAAGGGTGGTGATCACCTCGACGACGGCCAGATCCTCGGCATGAATTTCTACGTTAAGGGCATCGACGACAAGCTGCCGGGCAAGTAGCACGCTTCTTGCTTTACCCAAATCACCTGCTCCTCCCGGAGGAGGTTCGGAGGGGGTGGCCAGAAGCACCCGGCACTTATGGCTGCCCCCTCTTTTATCCCGCCTGCATCGCCCGCGCCGCCAAACTATGGCGGCGTACGAGGTCCGCAACATCGAGGCCCGGGATCGCACCGTCGACCACGACCCATTGTCCGGCCACCATCACGCGGTCGGCCCGATGCGCCCCGCACAGCACCAGCGCAGCCAGCGGATCGCCGTGGCCGGAGAAGCGCAGCTCGTCGAGCTTGAACAGAGCAAGATCGGCCGCCTTGCCGAGCGCGATCTCGCCGAGTTCCGGCCGGCCGACGCAGGCCGCTGAGCCCTTGGTGACCCAGCGCAGCGCGTCCTTGTGGCTGACCTTCGCGACGCCATAGCGCCCCCGTTGCAGCAGGAAGGCGGCGCGGACCTCCTGCATCAGGTTCGAGCCGTCGTTGGAGGCCGAGCCGTCGACACCAATGCCGATCCCGACGCCAGCCTCCTCCATCTCGCAGACCGGACAACAGCCGGACGCCAGCAGCTGGTTGCTGCAGGCGCAGTGGCTGATGCTCGTCTTGGCGTTGCCGAGCCGCTTCATTTCGTCGGCATCGAAGAATATGCCGTGTGCGAGCCAGGTTCGCGCATTGAGCCAGCCGCATTGCTCGAGATAGTCGAGCGGGCGGCAGCCATACGTTTGCTCGCAAAACCTGTTCTCGTCCTCGGTCTCGGCAAGATGGGTATGCAGACGCACGTCGAGCTTGTCAGCGAGATCGGCGGTCGCGCGCATCAACGACGTCGTCACAGAGAACGGCGAGCACGGCGCCAGCGCGATCTGCACCATGGCATCCGGACCGCGCTGGTGGTGCTTTGCGACCACGCGCGCGCTGTCGGCGAGGATCGTGTCCTCGTCCTGCACCACGCTGTCGGGCGGCAGGCCGCCGTCGCGCTGCGACAGGTTCATCGAGCCGCGCGTCAGCAGCACGCGCACGCCGAGCCGCTTGGCCACCGCCACTTCGATATCCACGGCGTCCTCGAGTCCTGCCGGAAAGACGTAATGATGATCCGTGGTGGTGGCGCACCCCGACAGCAGGAGCTCGGACATCGCCACAGTGACGCCGAGCTCGAGCGCTTCGGGGGTCAGCCTCGCCCACACCGGATACAGCGCCTGGAGCCAGGGGAACAGCTCGCGGTCCATCGCCGCCGGCAGCGCCCGCGTCAGCGTCTGGTAGAAGTGATGATGGGTGTTGATCAGGCCCGGCAGCACGACATGATTGCTTCCGTCGAACACCGCGACATCGGCGGTCGCGGGCGTGGCCCCGGCCGGCACCAGCTCGACGATCCGGCCGGCCTGCACCACGACGCCACGCTGGGCACCGTCGGCGAGGATGGCCATGGGATCCCTGATCCAGATCGGCCTTGAATCACTCATGATCCGATTTTCTCCTCACATTCGCTGAAGAGGGGGCCGCAAGGCGGACGCGGGTCCGATCACGGCCTTGCTGCGATATGTCGTTGCGACTTCTTCTTGCGACTTGGCTCCGGTCTTGCAAGACTTTCCGTCGGACAATTCAACCCGACCGAAGCGTGGGCGCAGCCATGGATTTGAATACCATCACAGCGGTCGCCCATCCACAAACGCGTACGCAGCTGCCGGCCTGGACGGCAGGCGATGCCTGGCTCGCAGGCGGCACGTGGCTGTTTTCGGAGCCGCAGGTCCATCTGAAACGGTTGATCGATCTGACCGACCTGAAATGGCCGGCGCTGACGATCACGGACAACCATCTCTCCATCGCCGCCACTTGCACCATCGCAGAGCTCGATGGGCTTGCCTGCCCGTCCGACTGGCTGGCCGCACCGCTGATCAATCAATGCTGCCGGGCCTTTCTTGCTTCGTTCAAGATCTGGAAGACCGCAACAGTCGGCGGCAATCTCTGCATGTCATTGCCGGCAGGGCCGATGATCTCACTCACCTCCGCGCTCGATGGCGTCTGCACGATCTGGAAGGCCGGTGGCGGTGAGCAGACGATTCCGGTCGTCGACTTCGTCACCGGTAACCAGCGCAATCGCCTGACGCCGGGCGACCTGATCCGGCAGATCGATATCCCGATCACGGCGATGAAGCGCCGCACGGCGTTTCGCCAGATCTCGCTGGCACCGGTCGGCCGCTCGGCGGCGCTCCTGATCGGCAGCCTCGATACAGATCGCACGCTGACGCTCACGGTTACCGCATCGACGGTGCGGCCGATCCGGCTGTCCTTCCGCAAGGCCCCGGACGCCGATGTGCTTCGCGACGCCATCCTGCAGCAGATCACGGATGATTTGTACCACACCGACATCCACGGCAAGCCGCTGTGGCGCAAGCACATGACCCTACGGCTTGCCGAGGAGATTCGCAGCGAGTTGCTCGGAGCCATGCCGTGAGCTTCGAGATCAACGGCAAGACGTTTGCGCAACAGCCGCGCGCCGGCCAGTGCCTGCGCACGTTCCTGCGCGAGCTCGGCCATTTCGGCGTGAAAAAAGGCTGCGATGCCGGTGACTGCGGCGCCTGCACCGTGCTGCTCGACGGCGAGCCGGTGCACAGCTGCCTGATCCCGGCCTTCCGCGCCGACACGCACGCCATCACCACGATCGAAGGTCTCGGTGGCGAGCATGGCACGCATCCGATGCAGCAGGCCTTCCTCGACGCGCAGGGCTTTCAATGTGGCTTCTGCACCGCCGGCATGATCCTGACCTGCGCCTCGCTGAACCAGGCGCAGCGCGCCGATCTCGGCTCCGCGCTGAAGGGCAATATCTGCCGCTGCACCGGGTACCGCGCGATCGAGGACGCGCTGCTCGGCAAGTCCAATGTCGAGGCGAGCGTCGAGCCCGGCGCCGCCTTCGGCCGCAGCCTGCCGGCGCCGGCCGGCCCCGACATCGTCCGCGGCAAGGCGCGCTACACCTTCGACACTGCGACCGACGGCCTGCTGCACATCAAGCTGCTGCGTTCGCCGCACGCCCACGCCAGGATCGTCGCCATCGACAAGTCCGACGCCCTGAGCGTTCCCGGCGTGCACGCGGTGCTGACCCATGAGGATGCGCCGTCGGTGCTGATCTCGACCGCGCGCCACGAAAAGGAGTGGATGGACCCCGAGGACACCCGCGTTCTCGACGACGTGGTCCGCTTCATCGGCCAAAAGGTCGCCGCGGTCGTCGCCGAGAGCGAAGCCGCCGCCGAGGAGGCGTGCCGGCGGATCAAGGTCGCGTACGAGATCCTGCCGGCGCTGATCGACCCTGAAAAGGCGATGGCGCCGGGCACACCGATCGTCCATCCCGACCGGACCACTGCCAACCGCATCGCAGATCCCCAGCGCAACCTCGCGGCGGAGACGCATGGCGAGTACGGCGACGTCGCGGCGGCGCTCGCGACGTCCGCCGTCACCTATGAAGCCACGTTCCACAGTCATCGCGTGCAGCACGCCGCACTGGAGACGCATGGCGGCCTCGCCTGGCTCGATGAATCCGGCGTGCTGAACGTCCGCACCTCGACGCAGGTGCCGTTCCTGACCCGGCGCGCGCTGTCCGAAATCTTCAAGCTTCCCCTGGACAAGGTCCGCGTATTCTGCGAGCGCGTCGGCGGCGGCTTCGGAGGCAAGCAGGAGATGTTCGTCGAGGATATCCTGGCGCTTGCCGCGCTCAGGACCGGACGCCCGGTGAAGCTGGAGCTGACCCGCGAGGAACAGTTCATCGCGACATCGACGCGGCACCCGATGCGGGTCCACATCAAGGCCGGCGCGGACGCCGACGGCAATCTCACCGCGCTGCAGCTCGAGGTGCTCTCCAACACCGGCGCCTACGGCAATCATGCCGGGCCGGTGATGTTCCACTCGCTGGCGGAATCCATTGCCGTCTACAATTGCCCGAACAAGCGGGTCGACGGCTACGCCGTCTACACCACCACCGTGCCCGCGGGCGCGTTTCGCGGCTATGGCCTGCCGCAGACACAGATCGCGATCGAGGCAGCGATCGACGAGCTGGCCAGGCAGCTCGGCATCAGCCCTTACGAGATGCGCCGGCGCAACATCGTCAAGCCGGGCGATCCCATGCTGTCGCCGCCGCCGTCCGAATATCACGACGTGCTCTACGGCTCCTACGGGCTCGATCAATGCCTCGACCTCGTCGAGCGCGCGATGCAGGCGGACGGCCCGCAGTGGGAGCTGTCGCCGGAATGGCTGATCGGCGACGGCGTCGCGTTGACCATGATCGACACGGTGCCGCCGGCCGGACACCTCGCCGACGCCACCATCGCGCTCAACGCAGACGGCAGCTTCGATCTCACCGTCGGCACCGCCGAGTTCGGCAACGGCACCAGCACCGTGCACCGGCAGATCGCAGCGACCACGCTTGCGACCACCGTCGACAGAATCCGCCTGCGCCAATCCGACACCGCCCATGGCGGCCACGACACCGGCGCCTATGGCAGTGCGGGCACCTTCGTCGCCGGCAAGGCGACGCATGCGGCCGCCACGCAGCTCGCGGCCGAGCTGAAGGCGGCCGCCGCAGGCGCGTGGCTGTGTGACGTCGGGAGCTGTGTGCTCGAGAACAACGCCGTCGTCAGCGGCGTCCGGCGGATGTCATTTCTGGAGCTGGCGAAACTTGCGCGCGAACGCGGGGAGCCGTTTGCAGGCAGCGGCAATTCCGGCGGCACGCCGCGGTCGGTCGGCTTCAACGTGCAGGGCTTTCGCGTCGCCGTGAACAAGGGCACCGGCGAGCTCAAGATTCTCAGGAGCGTGCACGCCGCCGACGCAGGCGTCGTCGCCAATCCCATGCAGTGCCGGGGCCAGATCGAGGGCGGCGTGGCGCAAGCGCTTGGTGCTGCGCTCTACGAGGAGATGGTGATCGACGCGACCGGTCGCGTGACCAACGCAAAATTCCGCGACTATCACCTGCCCTCTTTCGCCGACGTGCCACGCACCGAGGTGTTCTTCGCCGAGACGTCCGACACGATCGGTCCGTTGGGCGCGAAGTCAATGAGCGAGAGTCCGTACAATCCGGTCGCCGCCGCGCTCGGCAACGCCATCGCCGATGCCACCGGCATCCGCTTCACCTCTCCGCCTTTCAAGCCGGACCGGCTGTTTCCAGCATTGCTCGACAAGTTCGGCGGCTAGCTGCCGCGATAGGTCGAATAGCTCCACGGCGTGATCAGCAGCGGCACGTGATAGTGATCTTCCGGGGCGCTGATTCCGAAGCGCAGCGGGATTTCGTCGAGGAACGGCGGCTCGGCGAGTTGCAGGTTCCGCTCGGCGTAATATTTGCCGACGCTGAAGCGAAGCTCATAGCGGCCGATCGGCAGCGGGCGGCCGCCGATCAACGGTTGCTCGGTGCGGCCGTCGGCGTTGGTGACGGTGCGCGCGATAATCCGGTTCTCGCCGAGCGCGGAGAGCTCGACGAGCTCCACCGGGATGCCGGGTGCGGGCTTGCCGGCATGGTTGTCCAGCACATGCGTCGAAAGCCGACCGTGCACCTTCAGCTTGTCGTCGGCAACGACGAGCTGATCGAGCCGCAACGCCGAGATGCGGCCGATCTCCTCGATCGCGCGGCGCGTCTCGGTCTTGGCGATATTGCGCAACCGGATCTCGAAATCGCGCAGCACGGAATCCCTTGTGTGACGGCGCACGCAGACGATATAGGGGATGCCGAACTTGTCGCGGTAAGCGCTGTTGACGCGCTCGAACGCGGCGTACTCGGCCTCCGACAAGCGGTCGAGGCCTGCGCTGGTCTGCTCGTCGCTCGATTCCGCCGTAAGCCCTGCCGCGCGCTGAGTCTTGCTGGCGAGGTCGGGATGCGCCCGGATCAGCGCGAGCTGCACCTCGGGGTCGGCGCTTTGGATCGCCGCCATCAGCGCTGCGTGCAACTGGTTGACGCCCGCAAACGGCCGCTTGTCGGCGAGTTGCTCGGCGACCCACGGCGAATATTCGACCACGTTGGCCAGCGCGGCCACGAAGTCGGCCTTGGCAACGACGTTGAGATCGGCGAGCGGAATTTGCGGCATTGCCGTCATCCGATCTCGAACGCATCGGCGGCAAGATGCGCGTGCTTGTCGTGCCAATGCTGCGCGATCTGCAATCGCGTCGGCACCCAGACGCGCTCGTGCTCGCCTATATAGTCGAGGAAGCGGATCAGGCCCGCGGCGCGGCCGGGCCGGCCGGCTAGACGGCAGTGCAGGCCGACCGACATCATCTTCGGCGCCGTCTGACCTTCCGCATAGAGCACGTCGAAGGCATCCTTCAGATAGGTGAAGAACTGCTCGCCCTCGGCAAAGCCCTGCGGATTGATGAACCGCATGTCATTGGCATCGAGCGTATATGGGATGACGAGCTGCTTGCCGTTCGCGCCCTTGATCCAATAGGGCAGGTCGTCGGCATAGGAGTCGCAGAGGTAGAGGAAGCCGCCCTCCTCCATCAAGAGAAGGTTGGTGTTGATCGAGGAGCGCCCGGTGTACCATCCGAGCGGGCGCGATCCGGTTGCCTCGGTGTGGACGCGGATCGCATCGGCGATCTCGGCGCGTTCCTGCGCCTCGGTCATGTCCTTGTGCTCGATCCATTTCAGGCTGTGGCTGGCGATATCCCAGCCCGCCTCCTTCATCGCCGCGACGATCTCGGGGTTGCGCTTCAAGGCGGTCGCGACGCCGAACACGGTGGTCGGCCAGTTGCGCGCGGTGAATATGCGCCACAGCCGCCAGAACCCGGCGCGCGAGCCATATTCGAACATGGACTCGATATTGGCATGGCGCTGGCCGGGCCAGGGCTGCGCGCCGAGCACGTCGGACAGGAACGCCTCCGAGGCGCGGTCGCCGTGCAAGATGTTGTTCTCGCCGCCCTCCTCGAAATTGACGACGAACTGCACCGCGACGCGCGCATTGCCGGGCCATTGCGGGTGCGGCGGGTTGCGGCCGTAGCCGCGAAGATCGCGCGGGTAACGAGCGTCAGTCACTCAGACTTCCTCGAAGCGGATCGGCAGCGCGCCCTTCCATAGCACGCTCTTGCCGAGGGTGGCGAGATTCTCCAGGCCAGAGGTCAGCGTGATGAAATGGTTGCCGGCGAGCTGGCCCATCTTGCTTGCGAAATGCACGCCGCCATAGGCCAGCAGGATCTCGGTCTCGCTGATGCCGCCGGGATAGAGAATGATCTGGCCGGGCGCGGGGTAGCTGGTGTGGTTCTCGTAGCCGACGCCGAAGTCGAGATCGCCGAGCGGCATCCACACGCCTTCACCGCTCCAGCGCACATGGATGATGTGGCTTTCGAACGGCAGCGCCTTGCGGAAGGCGGCGACGGTCCTGGGCGCCAGCTGCTCCTCGAAGCGGGCATCGAAGGTGAATTCGCCGGCGCGGATAACGAGTTTGCTCATCTCATCTCTCTGGATCGGGGCCGACCGCCCCGCAGGTAACTTTCAGCAAGAAGCACTCCATCGGCCTTCGCGCAAGGGCGAAGCCACATCACCTGCGGTCGTAGGACCAGCCGAAAATGCCGCTCCGCCGCACCTCCGGCTCCGGCTCGGCTGCTGCCGGAGGCGGCGCCTCCTTCAGTTCTGCCTGCGGCGGCGGTGGAGGCGGTGACGGCAGGTTCTCGCATTTCATGGAATAGACCAGCTTGCCGTCCGCGGTCCGCCCGATTGGCGCGCAGGGATCCGGATGCGCCGCCAAACTCTTCGGCGTGGATTTGACCTGCGCCGACGCCGGTGCAGCGACCAGGAGAAGGACCAGCAGATATTTCGACATCGTTGTCGCCTGGAAAGCCAATTCATCCCATTGAACCGGATTGCGGCGGGCAAGTCCATCGGCGCCGTCGGGCAGCTGCCGAATTTTTAGCCGGGACCAAAAAATCGCTCGCTTCAACGTGATGGTGCCGCCGCTGATATTCGGCAAGCCACGTCGCCATGTCAGCCGCGACGACGACAACATCTCTCACAGCCGGAGCGTCGTCACGGGAGAAACAACGATGCAAAAGTCCCTCGCTTTTCTCGGCGCCGCCCTGATCGCCGCCGCCACCATCCAGACCGCCGCCGCAAACGACCGCCACCACGCCCGCAAGGCGCAACACGCTCCCATCACTCAATCGGTGCGCGATTCCAACGCCGCCATATGGCCGTCGCAGCCGACCGCGCCCGACTGGTCGCGCTATGCCAACGGCGCAATGTCGGCACCGGCGGGACGGTGATGCGCGAAGCGTAAAGCGCTGTCCTGTCTCTCTCGTGTCCCGGACGCGCTGCGGCGTGCAACGCTGCCGCGCAGAGCCGGGACCCGCGAGCCACAGGATACAAGGCCGCGACATGGGCCCCGGCTCTGCAGCGCACCATCGCTTCGGACGATGCTGCGCATCGCCGGGATGACGCTGCGTTGCGTCGGGACACGAGATCGAAGTGTGGCGCACACTCTCTCCAAGTCATCATTGCGAGCGCAGCGAAGCAATCCAGAATCCCTCCGCGCAAGGACGCTGGATTGCTTCGCTGCGCTCGCAATGACGGAGCATGAGGCGTCGGCGGGCCCTCCACACACCGCTGTCATTCCCCGCGAAGGCGGGGAATCCAGTACGCCGCGGCGGATGTGGGGAGAGCGAGCTTTTCAACGCGGGCCTCTGGAATACTGGATCGTCCGCCTTCGCGGGCGATGACGGTGGGTGTGTGTCGCAGACACGCCTCCGCATCCTCGCGGCTGATTCGCCCGAGCTTTGCTTGATCGATCTACCCTCATGTTCAAGAGGGAGCAGGGAAGGCCGGGTGCCGGCTGGCACCCACGGTCCGCTGCGCGAAAATGTAGCGCAAAGGAACCGCACAGCAGCATACAGGTGAAGCCCAACACACGGCCTTCCCTGCGCGATGGTCGGACGGCTTATGCCGTGCTCTCCCGGGAGCCGAGTTCATTCTGGCCTCCCTCACCTTCGCAGAAGTTACCGGATCTGCGCCGGTTGACGCAGATACCGCATCCGCAACGGTTTGACCGTAGCAACGACGGCCAGGACCACACGGTTTTGCCGTACGCGCGGTTCGCCATGTCGCCGCAGTTTTCCCGACTCCGTCGACAGAGCCGGAAACTTACAGACGAGACGAACCTGACAGCGCCGCTCGTCCGCACAAGGCCTGAGGGCTCATGGAGAGCAATCCGCCCTGCCCCAACATCTCGTGCACGACGCTGCCGCGTCCACCGCAAGCCCGGCTCGCGAAAACGACGACCGCATGATCGCCCCTCAAGGTTGAGCCGGGATGCGCCACAAATACGATAAACCCGAATTTCTGTAAAGTAGAATATTTCTCCGCGACGGATTGACAGTCTCTCAGCTGTTTTGCCCGTCGGGCAAGGAGATCCGTAACCCAGAGGGACCGCAGCGAAGCCCGGAAAAAGCGCCGGACGCCGAGCGAGCGCCGCCGGATTCGCCGCGCTCAATCCGAGCTACACGAATCCGGAAACGACAAGAAGGGCGGCGCAAAGCACCGCCCTTCCGCCAAACCCCAGCCTATCAGGCCGGTATCAGTAGCCCGGATCGTAATAGTAGGGGCCGCCGCCGTAATAGCCGGGGCCACCATAGTACGGGCGCGGGCCATAGCCGTAATAATAGCGGTTCTCGTAATAGTCGCGGCGCCGCTGCTCGGCGATCACCCCGCCGATGATGCCGGCTGCTGCGCCCATGAAAGCGAGGCCTGCGGCGCTCGGCCCGCGCCGATAATAATGGCGACGTCGGGCTGCGCTGAAATCGGTGACATCGGAGGACGCCCGCCCTGCCGCGGCAGCCGTTGCGGACACCGCCGACATCGACCCCGCGGAAGCCGCGACCGAGGGTGACACTGAGGTGGCGAGTAGCGCCAGGCCTGCGAACGCGGCCAGGACCGTGTTGCGTCCGGCTGCGGAAATCATCGGTGCATCCCTCATCTTGATCATCCTCTGTTCGCGCTCGAAACATAGATAGGCAAACAGTCGATAACGCGCAAACTACTGAAATGGTTTCCTGATCGCGGCGATCCGCCACGCTTTGAACAATTGTAAATCGAACGGCCAAGTCCAAGCTTGCACCATTCAACCTGAGCGGATAATGAACAGCCGCGCCGTTTTTCGGCTGCCGTAAGCGTTTTACGTGAACCAACGCATCAACCGACGCTGTCGGGATCGATGCCAATTGCAAGGTTCAACGTGATCGACGCGTCCTTTTCCAAGAGAAACCAGATGATTGTGGTTCGCAAACTGCCGGCGCGCTATGCGCCGATCGTGATGCCATTCGTGCTGTCCATCCTCATGACCGCCGTCGTGTCGGTCATTTCGACGCTCCGAAGCCTCGGGGCAACGCCGGCGTTCCTCGCGACCTGGCCCGGCGCCTGGGGGCTGTCCTGGCTGGTCGCCTTCCCAACGCTGCTCCTGGTGCTGCCGCTGGTCCGGCGGATCGTGACGCTCCTCGTCGCGTCGCCGCCTCAACCAGGCCAATAGCCGGCACCGGCGCTTACGACAGCGCGCCCAGCACGCCCCTCGTCGCCTTGTCGATCTCCTCGACATAGCGGCGGCGGGCGAAGGTTTCGGTGAGGAAGCCGACCACCTTGCGGCTGTCGGTGGAATCGACCACCGCCAGCATCTCGGCCTCGGCCTCGTCGAACACCGCCATCGCCGACTTCACGTTCATTTCCGGGATCAGCACGATGTCGATAAGGCGGGCGAGCTCGATCACCTGGATGTCGTCGGCGATGGTGTCGAGGTCGCTGGAGAACAGGTCCGGCAGCAGGACCAGCCCGACATATTCGTCCGCATTGTTGACGATGACGACGCCCGGCCGCGAGCCCAGCGCGAATTCGCGGCGGGCGGCGGCGATCGTCGTGGTCGAGGGCACCTTGCCGACGTCGGAACGCATCAAGCGTTCGACGGTGAGGTTGCGCAGCCAGCCGACGTCGTTGGCGCTGCGGATGGTCTCGCCGCGCAGATGCAGGCGCCAGGTCGAAAAGGAATGTCCGAACATGAAGCGGACGCAGATCGAGGTGACGATGCAGCCGGCCAGCACCACGGCGGTGACGTCGACGTTGCGCGTCATCTCGAGCACCAGGAACGACATGGTCAGCGGGCCGCCGACGATGGCGACACCGAGCGTCGCCATGCCCGTCAGCATCGCAACCAGCGGATCGATCACGAAGTTCGGACTGATCAGGAGCAGCACCGCGGCAAAGAACTTGCCGATCAGGCTGCCGACGAACAGCGAGGCGAAGAACAGACCGCCGCGGAAGCCCGAGGCGAGCGAGATCAGGCAGGCCGTCACCTTCAAGGCGATGATCAACGCGATCATGCCGATCGCCATGTCATGAAACAGATCGAGCACCATGGCGCCGTGGCCGGCCGCCAGCACCTGCGGCGTGATGATCGCGAAGCCGCCGACGATGAGGCCGCCGAACACAGGCCGCAGCCAGACCGGCAACCAGGAGAACAGGCGCTCGAACGTCGGGGAGGAGCGCATCACGGCGATGCCGACCCCGCTGGTGACGAGGGCGAGCCCGATCAGCGCCAGATATTGCTCGACGCCGACGGCGCTGACCTTGGGTATCTCCAGCGAATAGGGCGCGCCGCCGAGCCATTGCGCGGTCAACGCGCCCGCGAGCGAGGCTGCCAGGATCGGAGCCGCGCTGCCGACCGAATAGACGCCGACGATCAGCTCGCAGGCATAGAAGGCGCCGGTGATCGGCGCGCCGAACGCCGCCGCGATCGCCGCGGCGGCGCCGCAGCCGACCATCAGGCGCAGATCGTTCCGGCGCAGATTGAAGAACTTGCCGAACAGCGAGGCGATCCCGGAGCCGATCTGGGTATAGCCCGCCTCGAGGCCGACCGAGGCGCCGCAGCCATTGGAGATCAGCGTCTGGCTCGACACCACCACGCTGTCCCGCATCGACAGATTGCCGCCGCGCAGCGCGTTCGCCTCGATCGGATCGACCGCGCTCGAAATCTTCATGCGCCGCCGCGACCATTCCATGATGCCGAGCGCCAGACCGCCGAGCGCGGGCGCGATCAGCGCCGCCCACGGACTCACATAGGCGTTGGAGGACAAGCGCACGTCCACTGGGATGCCGTAGATCACCACATGCGCGATCTGCGCGATCTCGGCCATCAGCGTCACGATCGCGCCGGCCAGCGTGCCGATCACCAGCGCCAGCGGGATCAGGTAGAACTCGTTGCTGCGCAAGAGCGCACGGAGCCGGACCATGGTCCGGCTCGTTCCCTTGCGATCGACGAGATGCCTGATCCGCACGAACACCTTCTGCCTGCCCCTAACCGTCCGACAGGCCGTATCCGGCCATGCGCTGGCGGACCCGCTCGATCTCGGCGCTGGGAAGCAGCGGCGGCTTCTCGATCTGGAGGCAGCCGTGATATTGCCGCGCCAGCGTCTCGACTTCGACGGCCAGCCACATCGCCTTGTCCAGCGTCTTGCCGATCGCGATCATGCCGTGATGGTCGAGCAGGCAGGCGAGCCGCCCCTCCAGTGCCCGCACCGCATGCTCGGACAGCTCCGCCGTTCCGAACGTCGCATAAGGCGCGCAGCGGATGCTGTCGCCGCCGGCCGCCGCGATCATGTAGTGCACCGCCGGGATCTCCATGCCCATGATCGCCAGGATGGTGCAATAGGTCGGATGCGCATGCACGACGGCATTGACGTCGGGGCGCGACTTCAGGATGTCGCGATGAAACCGCCATTCGCTCGATGGCTTCTGATCCGGCGCGTGCGCGCCGTCCATGGTCATGAAGACGATCTGGTCCGGCGTCATGGCCTCATAGGGCACGCTGGTCGGCGTAACCAGCAGCCCGTCCACATGCCGGACAGAGATGTTGCCAGAGGTGCCCTGGTTGATGCCGAGCGCGTTCATGCGCCGGCACGCATCGATGATGGCCTGTCTCTTGGCGGGCTCGTCCGCTGTCATCGACATTTCGATTTCCTGACGATGGGCTTGTTGGACCCGGAGTACGTCAAAGCAACATGGCAGTGCAAGCGAAAGCGGCCCAGACCCCGTGCCGCCCTGACGAGGTCCTGCAAAATCACGAAATGGACGGCGAAATCAATGGATTTGCTGGCCCTATGACAGGCTGGTCCGGACGGCGGCAACCCCGTTGATCACGAACTGCACGGAATAGGCGGCGAGCAGCATGCCGAGAACGCGCGAGAGCACGGCATTTCCGGTGCGTCCGAGCGTGCGTGCGATAAGCTGAGCCGAGACGAAGCACAGCATGCAGAGCAGGCAGACCGAGAGGACGACCGCGATGATGATCGCGAGCCTCGCCCGGTAGCCGACATCGCCCGACAGGAGCAGCGTCGTCGCAATCGCGCCGGGGCCGGCCATCATGGGAATGGCCAGGGGAAATACCGCGACGTCTGAAGCGTGCTCTGCAGTCGCCTTATCGGCCTCGCGGGCCTCGCGATGCGGGCGATCGCCGAAGATCATCTGGTAGGACACGCCGAACAGCAGCAGCCCGCCGGCGATCTGGAAGGCGGGGATGCCGATCCCAAGCTGGCGGAGCAGCCAGTTGCCGACCAGCGCGATCACCACCAGGATCGAGGCCGCGATCAGCGGCGCGCGCAGCGCGATGGTCCGCTTGGCCCTGTCGGGCATGCCGGCTGTGGCGGCCAGAAAGGCCGGCACGAGACCGACAGGATCGATCACCAGCAGCAGCGTCACGAAGGCCGACAGGGAGAAATCAAGCATGGGCATCTCTCCGAGTCCGCTGTTCAACGTGCCGAGCAATAACAAAAGTTAACGCCCGCACCGAGTTGGAATTCGATGAGCTCAATTGCAGAGCAACCATTCGTCACGATTGCCGTTTTACCCGGCATCGCCACACCAACAGAAGCAGTCGCGACAATTGCACGAGCCTCGTTCCAGAATTGACCCGCACGATCCCATTGCCTGCAGTCGCTGGGCTCTTCGCTTAGGGACAAACGTCAGAGAACTCAAGGCCGCCATTCATCAGTTCGGCAGCGCGGCGGATGCCGTGACCTACGGTCTGCAGCAATGGCGGCACGGCGCCTCGCGCGGGCAGTGGCCCCTCCGCAGCGGCGCACCGCAGGTCGGCATTCTCTCCGATTCCATGGTTGCGCGCGGCGAGCAGCTCGCCTCGGTCGCGCTCGTCTGCGTGAACGCCGTCGGGCTCGTCGCAGGCGCCGTGCCACGGATCCTGCCCGCTGCGCCCGAAGCCGACGTCGATACCTATTTGGACGGGCTCGACGGCGTTTTCGTCGGCGGCGGGCAGACCAACGTTCATCCCTCCCGCTACGGACAAACTGCGGACGAAGCGCGCGACGGCCCGTTCGACGAATTCCGCGACGAGATAGCGCTCCGCCTGATTCCGCGGGCGCTGGCGCGGGGCATCCCCGCTCTTTTCATCTGCCGCGGTTTCCAGGAGCTGAACGTCGCCTTCGGCGGAACGCTGGCGAAGGAGCCGGACGATTTGCCCGAGGAGCAACGCCATGGCACGCCCAAGGTGGACAATGAGGATGCCCGCTACCGGTTGCGGCAAAAGGTGAAGCTCCGCAAGGGCGGTGTCCTGCAAGAGATCTGCGGCGCGGACACCATCACGGTCAATTCACTGCACAGCTTCCTGATCGGAGATCTCGCACCGGGGCTGATCGCGGAAGCCGTGGCCGAGGACGGCACGATCGAGGCCGCCAGCGTCGAGGGCGCGAGCGCGTTTGCGCTCGGCACGCTTTTTCATCCGGACTATTGGGCAAGCTCCGATCACGCGTCGGCGCGCATTTTGTCGGCCTTCGGCGATGCAGTTCGCCGCCACGCCAGGGCGCAAGGGGCAGCATAAGTCATGCACCGTTACCGCTTCGGCATCGAGGAAGAATATTTTCTTGTCAACCGCCAGTCCGCAGCGCCGAGATCCGAGCTGCCCAAGCCCTACATGACGGCGGCCCAGAAACGTCTCGGCGAACGCTTGACCACCGAGATTCTGCAATCGCAGATCGAGGTGGCGACGCCGCCAATGGCGTCCTCGGCCGACGCAATTGCCGAGCTTGCGCGCTACCGCGCCGTTCTCACCGAGGTCGGCAAGGACCATGGCATCGGCATCATCGCCGCCGGCACCCATCCCCTGGCCCTGCCGCAGCAGCAGCGCATGACCCGCAAGCGCCGCTACAGCAAGGTCATCAGCGACCTCGGCATGGTCGGCCTCGGCAACCCGATCAGCGGGCTGCATGTCCATGTCGAGGTGCCCGAACCAGACCTGCGCGTCGAGATCATGCACCGGCTGGTGCCGTTCCTGCCGCTGCTGCTGGCGCTCTCGACCTCCTCGCCTTTCTGGTGCGGCTATCCGACGGGGCTGCTGGGCTACCGGAACGCCGCCAACGATGCCCTGCCCCGCACCGGCTTCCCCGAGATGTTTCGCAACCTTGCCGAATACGAAACCTACGTGAAGACGTTGGTCGACGCTGGCATCGTCCCCAATGCGACCTATGTCTGGTGGGCGCTGCGGCCCTCGCTCCAGCATCCGACCCTGGAGCTGCGCATCACCGATTGCTGCACGGCCATCGGGGATTCGGTGGCGATCGCGGCGCTGTTCCGTGCCCTCGTTCGCCACGCCGTCCACCATCCCGATCTCAATCCCACCTACTCGGCCGTGCACCGGGCGCTGATCGAGGAAAACCGCTGGCGCGCCCAGCGCTATGGAACCGACGGCACCTATATCGATCTGGCTTCGTTCGAACCGATTTCATTCCGGACCTGGCTCGAGGCGGTGATCGCGATGCTGGCGGGCGACATCGCGCATCTCGGCGTCGAAGACGACATTCAGCATCTCAAGACCATTCCCAAGCGCGGCACTTCGGCACACCTCCAGCTCGAGTATTTCCGTGGCTTGCGGAAATTCGGCCGATCGCCGCGGGAAGCCATCGGCGACGTCACCAAATGGCTGCGGACCTCGACCGAAGCCGGCGACTTCACCGCGCGGGGTGGCGAGGCGAAAGGCGCACCGGTCCGGCAGCCACTGGCCGATCTGGTCTGACACCGCGGCGGAGGGTCGGATGGAACGACGTTTCGGCCGCCGACTTAGCTCGGCATGATCGCACTCGACATCGATGGAGACCAATCATGAGCGACAGCGGAGTTAGCATGCTGCTCGGTCACGCCTCGGCCCAGATGCTTTGGCTCTGGTTCATCGGCGCGTTCGTGCTCGGCGGGGTTCTCGTCTACGGCGTAATGAAGGCCGGTCACCTGCGCCGCAGCGAGCGGGCGCAGCTCGACCGCAACACCGAGGCGCGACAGCGCCAGGAAGACCCCTACAAGCGTCCGACCTGAGCGTTCGCCCCGCGGGCGCCGGTTGCAGTTTGGAACTTTCGTTCTGCAAGCGGCTTTGATCGCCTGAGGATTGAGGAAGGCGAGGCCTTCCCGTGTCGCCTCATGAGGAGGACGTATGGCTAAACGAGCGAACAAACGCACAACCAAGAAGACCGCGGCGCGTCGGCCGCGTCAGGCGCCGAAGATGCTCAGCGACCTGTTCCTGGAGACGCTGAAGGACATCTATTTCGCCGAGAACAAGATCATCAAGACCCTGCCGAAGATGGCCAAGGCCGCGCAGTCGAAGGATCTGGCAGCGGCCTTCAACAAGCACCTGCGCGAGACCCAGGGCCAGGTCAAGCGGCTGGACCAGATCTTCAAGATGCTGGGCAAGCCGGCGCGCGGCAAGCCCTGCGAGGCCATCAACGGCATTGCCGATGAGGGTGCCGAGATCATGAAGGAGTTCAAGGGCGCACCGGCGCTCGATGCGGGGCTGCTCGCGGCCGCCCAGGCGGTCGAGCACTACGAGATCTCCCGCTATGGCACCTTGCGCACCTGGGCCGAAGAGCTCGGCATGCAGGACGCCGCAAGGCTGCTGCAGGAGACGCTGGACGAGGAAGAGGCGACCGACCATACGCTGACCGAGCTCGCCACCTCGGTGATCAACCTCGAGGCGGAAGAAGAATACCGCGCCGCGGCCTGACCTGCCCCGGACGATCACGGAACGCCGCGGCCCGTGCCGCGGCGTTTGTTTTTCGATCGCACGGCAGCGCATGGCACGTCGGCGCCACCGCACTGGATTTCCCCGGAACCAGCCCCATATGCAGGCTTTCCCACCCCAGAGCCCGCATCATGCAACCCAAAAATCCCCTCGACTGGATGCTGTCCGAAGCCCTGGACTCGCTGACCCGCGCCGACCGGCTGCGGCAGCAGTTCGGCCGGCAGGAAGCCTGCTGGGAGCCGCCGATCGACGTGCTCGAAACCGAGCACGAGCTCCTGATCCTGGTCGCGCTTCCCGGGGTCAATCCGGACAATGTCGAGACGGTCATCCATGACGGCGTGCTCGTCATCTCGGGCCGGCGCACCCTTCCGCCGGAGCTCCGCAACGCCCGCATCCACCGGCTCGAGCTGCCGCAGGGCCGCTTCGAGCGGCGCATCGCGCTTCCCCTTGGCCGCTACGCCATCAGCCGCTTCGTGATGGACGGCTGCGTCGCACTGCGCCTCGCCAAATCCTGAGGTCGATCATGGCCACCGAACAGATGAACAATAACACGCAGAACAATCCCCAGAACGGCTCCGACGTGAAGATCCCCGACGACGCGCTGATCATCGTCCCCGTGCGCGAGATGGTGCTGTTTCCCGGCGCCATCGCGCCGATCACGATCGGCCGCGCGAAGTCCATCGCCGCCGCGCAGCAGGCGCTGCGCGAGCAGCGGCCGATCGGCGTCGTCCTGCAACGCAGCCCGGCGACCGAGGAGCCCGGGCCGGACGATCTCTACCGGGTCGCGACCATCGCCAACATCGTGCGCTACATCACCGCGCCCGACGGCACCCACCACATCGTCTGCCAGGGCGTGCAGCGCGCGCGCATCCTCGACTTCCTGCCGGGGACGCCGTTCCCGGCTGCGCGCATCCAGCAGATTCCCGAGCCGACCACGACCTCGCCCGAGATCGAGGCGCGCGCGCTGAACCTGCAGCGCCAGGCCATCGAGGCGATCGAGCTGCTGCCGCAGGCGCCGCCCGAGCTGGCGGCAATGTTCCAGGGCACCAGTGCGCCCGGCGCGCTGGCCGATCTGGCGACCTCGTTCATGGACATCAAGCCGCAGGACAAGCAGGAGGTGCTGGAGACCATCGACCTCGCCTTGCGCGTCGAGAAGGTGTCCAAGCACCTGGCCGAGCGGCTGGAGGTGCTGCGCATTTCCAAGGAGATCGGCCAGCAGACCAAGGCCTCCTTCGACGAGCGGCAGCGCGAGGCGATCCTGCGGGAGCAGATGGCGACGATCCAGCGGCAGCTCGGCGAAGGCGACGGCAAGCAGGCCGAGGTCACCGAGCTGACGGCTGCGATCGCCAAGGCCAACATGCCGCCGGAAGCGGAGGCGCATGCCAAGAAGGAGCTGCGCCGCTACGAGCGCATGCCGGAGGCTGCCGGTGAGGCCGGCATGGTCCGCACCTATCTCGACTGGCTGATCGAGCTGCCCTGGGCGCTGCCCGCGGAGAAGCCGATCGACATCAAGGAGGCGCGCGCCATCCTGGATGCCGACCATTTTGGCCTGGAGAAGATCAAGAGCCGGATCATCGAATATCTGGCGGTGCGCAAGCTCGCCCCGCAGGGCAAGGCGCCGATCCTGTGCTTCGTCGGTCCGCCCGGCGTCGGCAAGACATCGCTCGGCCAATCCATCGCACGCGCGATGGATCGCCCCTTCGTGCGCGTCAGCCTGGGTGGCGTGCATGACGAGGCCGAGATCCGCGGCCACCGGCGCACCTATATCGGCGCGCTGCCGGGCAACATCATCCAGGGCATCAAGAAGGCGGGCGCGAGGAACTGCGTCATGATGCTGGACGAGATCGACAAGATGGGTCGTGGCGTGCAGGGCGATCCCTCGGCGGCCATGCTGGAGGTGCTCGACCCCGAACAGAACGGGACGTTCCGGGACAATTACCTCGGCGTGCCCTTCGACCTGTCGCGCGTGGTGTTCATCGCGACCGCCAACATGCTGGACCAGATCCCGGGTCCGCTGCTCGACCGCATGGAGCTGATCAGTCTCGCCGGTTACACCGAGGACGAGAAGCTGGAGATCGCGCGGCGCTATCTGGTGCGGCGGCAGCTCGAGGCCAACGGCCTGACGGCAGAGCAGGCCGAGATCGAGCCGGAGGCGCTCAAGCTGGTGGTCAAGGGTTACACCCGCGAGGCCGGCGTGCGTAACCTCGAGCGCGAGATCGGCAAGCTGTTCCGGCATGCCGCGGTGCAGGTCGCCGAGGGTACGGCCGCTAAGGTCGTGGTGACGGCGAAGGACATCGCCACCGTGCTCGGCCAGCCGCGCTTCGAAGGCGAGATCGCGCAGCGCACCAGCATTCCGGGCGTGGCCACTGGCCTTGCCTGGACGCCAGTCGGCGGCGACATCCTGTTCATCGAGGCTTCAAAGGTGCCCGGCAAGGGCGGCATGATCCTGACCGGCCAGCTCGGCGACGTCATGCGCGAGAGCGTGCAGGCTGCGATGACGCTGGTGAAGAGCCGCGCCTCTCAGCTCGGCATCGATCCGCAAGCGTTCGAGAAGAGCGACATCCACGTTCACGTGCCGGCGGGGGCCACCCCGAAGGACGGACCGAGCGCGGGGGTGGCGATGTTCACGGCGCTGACGTCCCTGCTTACCAATCGCACCGTGCGCAGCGACACCGCCATGACCGGCGAGATCTCGCTGCGCGGCCTGGTGCTCCCCGTGGGCGGCATCAAGGAGAAAGTGGTGGCTGCGGCCGCGGCCGGCCTGAAGCGGGTGATGCTGCCGGCGCGCAACAAGCGGGACTATGACGACATCCCGAAGAGCGCGCGGGACAACCTCGAATTCATCTGGCTGGAGCGCGTCGACGAAGCCATCGCCGCGGCGCTCGAGCCGGCTGAAGCCAAGGTCGAAGCGGCGGAGTGAATGCGATGAAGAGGCTGCTGGAAAAAGCGAAGAGATCGCGGAAGACGCAGCGGCTGCGCCAGTTGCTCGATCGCGCGATCGACCGGGTTCGCGATGGGCTGGCGGCGCCCGGACCAGGTTCAGGGCCGCAACTTCAACCCATTTCGGTCCGGGTGAAGCGCCGCAAGGGTTGAGCCCTCCGTCTCAGGCCCTCGCGGCTGCCCCAAACAAAAGGCCTCCTCCGATCCGAGGAGGCCTTCGCGTTGTTAGCCCACGGCGTCCTTGGCCGCCTTGACCGGACGGGCGCGGACGATCTTCCGGGCCGGCTTGGCCTTGAACATCATCTCTTCACCCGTGAACGGGTTGGTGCCCTTGCGCGCCTTGGTCGCGGGCTTCTTGATCACCACGAACTTGGCGAAGCCCGGCACCAGGAACAGGCCGTTCTTCTTGAGCTCCTTGTGACCGACGTCGGTCAGCGTCTCCATGACGTTCTTGACGTCGCGCTTGGAAAGCTCTGTGGCGGTCGCAATCTTTTCGATCAACTGCGATTTGGACATTTGGGTGGCCATCGTGTCTCCTCTGATTCGTGACGGCTGCATATTAGACCAACCGGCGAAGGCCTATAGCCTTCTGCACAGTTTTGTCGCGGTTTTACGGGCATTTTTGGCCCTCTGTGGCAAAAAACCCTGCTTTTTAGCTACTTCCGGAGCGGGAGAAGCCTCAGGCAGCGGATTTTGCCTTGTTTCAAAGGCCCGCACGACATCTTGCTAGAACTGATTCGCCGCTTTCGACAAGCGAAGACCGGCCTCTTTGTGAAAGGAGGCGCGTGTTTCACCCTGAAAAATAAGGGTCGGATCGCATGTTGCCGGTCTTTCTCCCCGTAAAAACAGGGAGAAAGTGAGGGGCGATTGGCTAGACGCGCTCGATGATGATGGCCGGCGCCATGCCGCCGGCGGCGCACATGGTGACGAGGCCGCGCTTGAGGTCGCGCCGTTCGAGCTCGTCGAGCACGGTGCCGATCAGGATCGAGCCAGTGGCGCCGATGGGGTGACCGAGCGCGATCGAGCCGCCATTGACGTTGACCTTGGCGCGGTCGAGCTTGAGGTCTCGGATGTATTTTTCCGCCACCACCGCGAACGCCTCGTTGATCTCGAACAGGTCGATGTCGTCGATGGCAAGGCCCGCCTTCGCCAGCACCTTTTTCGTCGCGGGCACCGGCGCGTTCAGCATCAGGGTCGGCGAGTCCCCCATATTCGCCATGGCCACGACGCGGGCACGGGCCTTGAGGCCGTGTGCCTTGGCGTAAGCGGGCGAGGCCAAGAGGATCGCGGCGGCGCCGTCGACGACGCCGGACGAGTTGCCGGCGTGATGCACGAAGTCGATCTCGAGATCAGGATATTTCTGCAGGATCATGCCGCGATAGGTCGTGCCCTTGTCGTCGAGCGCATAGTCGGCGATGGCCGGGAATGCCGGTTTCAGGCTGCTGAGTCCTTCCATCGTGGTCTGCGGCCGCGGATATTCCTCGTGATCCAGCGCAAGGCTGCCGTCCTCGCGGTGGACCGGCACCAGGCTTTTCTTGAAATACCCGTTCGCGATCGCATGGGCGGCGCGCTTCTGGCTCTCCAGCCCGAGCGCGTCGACGTCCCTCCGCGTGATGCCCTCCAGCGTCGCGATCGCATCCGCACAGACGCCCTGATGCGACTGCGGATGCCGCGCCCGCAGGCGCAGATTGCCGCTGTCCATCATCATCGGGCCGCCGCCGCGGCGTCCCTCCATCGACATCATCTCGCAGCCGCCGGCGATGACGAGGTCCTCGGCGCCCGCCATGATCGAGGATGCCGCCATGCTGACGCTGGTGATGCCGCTTCCGCAGAAGCGGTCGAGCGTCACCGCGCTGGCGCGCACGTCGTAGCCGGCATCGAGCGCCGACATCCGCCCGAGGTCGCCGCTTTGCGTTGCGACCTGCGCGCTGCAGCCCCAGACGATGTCATCGACATCGGCGGTGTCGATTCCGGTGCGGTCCGCAAGGGCGCGCAGCACCGTTGCCCCGAGCTGCTGCGGATGAATGCCCGAGAGCGCTCCCTTGCCGGCCTTGCCGACGCCCCGCGGGGTCCGGCAAGCATCGATGATCAGCGCGTCAGCCATTGGCGTTGTCCTCTTGTTTATGGGTCTTGAGGACGGTTTTGAATAAGCGGAAGAGTGGAGTCAATGCGCGGCGCTACGCATCCTCTCCCGCCCCTCACCCAGATTTTCCGCTCCGCGAAAGCCTCAGCGACGCCATGGCCGGGCCTGTCCCGGCCATCCACTCCCTGCCTTACCATGGGCACGAAGAACGTGGGATCCCCGTGCCTCCGCCTCGCCGAAGCGGCTCCGGCCGCGCAGGCGCGACAACCCGGACATGACGACCTCTCCACGAAGAAAGCAATCACGCCCCGGCCGCGTTCCTCGCGATCACGTTGCGGTAGAAGCTGGCGCTGAGTTTCGGCGTGCGCACCTGGGTGTCGAAATTGACGTGGTACAGCCCGAAACGTTTGTTCAACCCGTACACCCACTCGAAATTGTCCATCAGGCTCCAGAGGAAATAGCCGCGCACCGGCACGCCTTCCGACGTAGCGCGCTGGAGCTGGGCGAGATAGTTGCGCAAATACATGATGCGGTCGGTGTCGTAGATCTTGCCGTCCGGCGTGACGACGTCGTCGCCGGAAGCGCCGTTCTCGCTGATATAGATTGCATCCGTCTTCCAGATCTTTGCCGCCAGCTTCGGCACCCAGTAGATCGTCTCGGGGCCGACACGCAGCCAGTCCGAATTCATGCGCGGAAACGATTTCGGGATCGGCAACGGCATGAAGCCCGCGCCTTGGTCTGATGCCACCACGTAGTTCTGCGGCGCGTAGATGTTGAGGCCCAGGAAATCGACCGGCGAAGAGATGATCTTCAGCTCCGCATCGGTGTATTTGGGCGCGTTGGGTCCGGCGAATTTCAGGAAGGCGTCGGTGTAGCGGCCCGTCATGATGACATTGAGATAGCCAGCATTCATCTCGCGCAGCGCGATCTCGGCGGCGCGAACGTTCTCCGGCGTGTCGATCGCGGGCGCACAGGCATCGACATTCTCGGCCGGCCCGACCCGGGTGCCGCGCCGGCCATGGGCGCGCATCGCCTGCACCGCGAGCCCGTGCGCCAGCGCGCTGTTGTGCCTGACCTGGTTGACCTCGGCTTTCGGCAATGTCATGCCCGGGGCGTCGATGCCGATGCCGTAGCCGAAATAGACGAAACGGCCGCTCTCGTTCAGCGTGAACACGTTCCTGACGCGGTCGGTCAGATGCTCGGCGACGTAGGCTGCATAGTCACCGAAGATCTTGCAGGTCTCTCTGGAGCGCCAGCCGCCGAAGCGATCCTGGAGCGATTGCGGCAGGTCCCAATGATACAGCGTCAGCCAGGGCTCGATGCCGTTCTTCAGGAGCTCGTCGACGAGACGGTTGTAGAAATCGAGCCCCTTCGGGTTGGGCTTGCCGTCGCCGTCCGGAAACAGCCGCGGCCAGGCTACCGAGAAGCGGTAGGCCTTGCAGCCGAGCGCCTTGATGAGCGCGATGTCCTCCTTGTAACGGTGATAGTGTTCATTGGCGCGGTCGCCGGTGGTGCCGTCCTCGATCTTGCCGGGCATGCGCACGAATTTGTCCCAGATCGAGGCCCCTCGCCCATCCTCGTTGACCGCGCCCTCGACCTGATAGGACGAGGTCGCCGTGCCCCAGACGAAGCCGGCCGGAAAGCCGCTTCCGCCGCGCGGCGGCGCTGGAGGCCTGGCTTCGGCTGCATCGCGCGAGCCGGTCAAGCCGGCCGCGGACAGCCCCGCCATCTTCGCGAACCGGCGACGCGAGACCTTGTCCGACATTGATGCCCCTCAGCTTCCGAGCCGTTGCGGGGCACAATGGCGGGTCCGGAGCGGTTTGAGAAGCAAGCTTTGGGAAGAACCGGATGCAGAAACGCACGGCCTGAGGCGCGACATATGGATGCGGGCCAGCCGACGCGCCGCCGGCATCGATCAGCGCGAACGCTTCGGCAGCTTAGGCAACTTGTCCGGGTTGAACGCCGGGCGCTGCTCGGTTCGCTTGGTCGCCGGGTCCTGTTGTTCGGTGAGAATGAGAGTTCCCTGGAGAACCATTCCGGGGACCTGCTGTGCCGTCGCGGTGTAAGTCGCGATCTTGCCGGGGCAGCTTCCCTCGATGTCCAGGGTGAGCTCGTCTTCCACGCCGAACACCGTTGCACGTCCGTCGGTATGGCGCTTGGTCGACACGGTGGCGGTGAAGCGGTCTCCGTCGACCTGACACGATCCGCGATAGGTCATCAAGCTGTCGCGGCCCCAAATCTGCCCGTCAGCGACATGGACAATGCCGGTACCCTGGTCGAGCGGCGTCTTGTACCACGCCGCATATGTCCCATCCTTCAGCATGGGAGCAGTCTCCGTTGGCCATTCCCGCACGATAATCCGCATGCTCGGCGCTAAGAAAGCGTTAATCACGCGGCCCGTGCCAATCCGGCCTGTCCTTGCGCAGCTCGGCTTCAAGCTCCTCGACGATGCCGTGAAGCAGACACGCGGCAAGCGGGTCTGTGACCTCCCGTTCCAAGCGCCGGTAACGCGCGATCCTGCATTCCTGCTCTCTCAATTGGTGCTCTGTCATCACACGGGCCCTCCGACACATCGACGCAGAGACCGCCGAGCAGTTTCGTTAAAATTTTCAGATCATTTGCGATGGTTGCTAATTGGTAAAGAGGAAAGGGCCTCTCCCCTTCAAGAGGACAGACGAAGCCAGATGTCCTTGCTCGCCAACGTCCCGCTCGGGGTGGCAATCTCCATGTCCACGACATGCAGGGAGCCGGGCTGGTCTCCATAGATGTACTTGAGGTGCCACATGCGGCCCAGGTCCGGCGAGATGACGAAATCGTCCAGACCGTCGGTAATGGCCCTGACGGCCTCGCGGTGCGTCAAGGGGGCGGAAGACATGACATCGATCAGGTTGGCGAGGCTCATGCCCTCGATGAGCATGAGCCGCGCGACCTCGTCACCATAGACATGCCGGAGCGCTGCAACGATAGCGGCGACGGCATGCGGATTTTTCAACGACACGGCAAAGCGAGCCTCCGGCAGCATGATGCCGGAAGCGGGATATTCTACGCAAGCGATCCGCCAGAGGCGGTCCGGAACCCTCCGCCTGGGCGCAAACGGCTGCGGCTTTACGCGCCTAGAACGTCACCCGCATGCCAGCATAGAACGCCCTTGGCCTCGCCGGGCTCAGCGAGCGCGGGTCGGTGAAGTCGTTGCCGCCGTTGGTGAAGTTGGGCAAGGCCTCGCGGTCGAAGAACTGCCCGTAGGTCGCGTAGCGCTTGTCGAACACATTGTCGATGCGGCCGTAGAGCTGGACGTTCTTCGCAACCTGGTAGGAGGTGTGGAGGTTGAACACCGTATAAGACGGCAGCTTCGCATATTGGTTCGACTCATCGCCAACCAGGTATTGGCTGGAGACGAACAGCGCGTTGCCGCCGACCTTCCAGACGTCGGTCACGGCATAGTCGACGCCGACCTTGACCCGATGCCGCGGGATCGCGGGGAGCTGGTTGCCCGGTGAGACGTGGATGGTTTTCGTGGCCGGATCGGCAAACGGGCTTTCCGAGCCGAGCTCGAGCGGATCGAGGAAGCGCGCGTCGACGAAGGCGTAGCTCGCCTGGAACTGGAGCGTCGGCGACTTGATGTTGACCTCTGCCTCAAGGCCCTGCCGGCGGGTCCGGCCAACGTTGGAGAAATAGCCGAAGCCGGTCCGCCCGACCACGGGGACCGCGACGATGTCGTCATAATTGGTGGCGCGAAAGCCGCCGATCTTCCAGCCGAGGGTGCCGATGTTCAGCTCCCTGGTGCCGCGCAGGCCGGCTTCCACGGTCTTGGACACGACCTGCTTGAGCGGCGGATCGGAGACCAGAAACGCCGCGATGAGACAGGGCCTGGCGGGATCGGAGCAGCCGAGCTCGAGCGGCGTCGGCACGCGGTTGGCCTCGGAATAGCCGGCGTAAGCGGTCAATTCCGGCGTGATCTTGTAGGTGCCGCCGATGACGGGATTGAAGCGGGTGAACGTGTGATCGCCGTTCAGCGCGGTCCCGAGCTGATCTTCCAGCGAGATCCGCGCCACGTTGAAACGGCCGCCCCCCGTGATGGCGAAGGCGTTCGTGACGTTGAACGTATCCATCGCATAGAGGCCGTTATATTGATTGACGGTCCGCAGCGAGACGGGGCCGGCAACGGGATCTGCTGTGGGAGTCGCACCCAGGAAAACCCCGCTGCCGCTGACGACGTAGTTCTCTCCCATCGAGCCGATCTCGGCGGTGGCGTTGTAGCGCGTCACGCTGGCGTCATAGGTCGCGCCCGCCACGAAGCGGTTGTCATGGCCGAACACTTGATCGGTGTTGGTAGCCTGTCCCGACACGCCGAACGTGGTCGAGCGGATCGAGCCCCGGTCGATCTCGCCGAGGATCGTTCCCGGAGCAAAGGGATTGGCGAGCTGCGCGCCATTGGCGCCGTTGGCGGCGGTGGTGTCATTGCCGAAGCAGAGCAATGCCGGATCGGTGCATTCCTGCACGTCGGTCGGATTGCCGTCGACGATCTTCTGCTCGAACCTGCGCACATGGGCGGTGCCTTCGAGCGTCCAGGTCGGCGTGGCGTCGACCTTTCCGGTCAGGTTGAGATAGCCGACGCGATTGGCGGTGGTCTGCGGCGTGGTGTAGGTCGCGCCCCAATATTTGTCGAGCAACTCGGCAGGGACGGTGGCGCTGGCGCCGAAATCGTTCTTGGCGACGCCCATATTGGCGTGGAATTCGCTGTCGCCGGCCTTGTAGCCGACATCGCCGTAGAACCGCCGCACGGTCGATTGCGAGAAATTGCGGAAACCGTTGTCGCGCAGGCCTTCGAGCGCGGCATAGACGGCGTAGTTCTTGTCGACCTGCTTGCCCCATTGCGCGGAGCCCTGGATGCGGCCGAACGAGCCGCCCATCAGATCGAGCTCCGCACCCTGATAGCTGAAGCCGTCCTTCATCTGCAGGTTGATGGCGCCGCCGAGCGCATTGAGGCCGAAGGCGGGATTGTTGGTCACCAGCGTCACGGACCTGATCGCGGCGGTGGGGATCAGGTCCCAATTGACGGCGTCGGAGAACGCTTCGTTGATGCGGACGCCGTTCTGGTACACGGCAAGGCCCTGCGGCGTGCCGGTCACGGGGGAAGCGACGAAGCCACGGAACTCGACATCGGGCGTGAATGGATTGCCGGTGACTTCGCTGATGTTGACGCCGGCGATGTTGTCTCGCAGCGCGTCCGTGACGTTGAGCGAACCGGTGCGCTTGATCTGATTGGCATCGACGGCGTTGATTGGCGACGGGACCTTGTCGACATCAAGACCCCTGCCGGTGCCCGGCGCGGTCGGGTAGACGTAGATGCGCGTCCGAGGACTGGCAGACGACGCGGCCCCGACGCGGGCGACCGGTCGCACCGGCGCGCTCCGTCTCGCCGCCGACGGAGGCGGCGCCGTCACTTCGACCGGCGGCAGATTCTGGACGTTGGTCTCCTCGTCCTGCGCGGCCGCGACAGGGGTCGCAAAGACCAGCCCGGACACCAGACCGGTCGACGCCGAAGCCATCAACACACGACGCTTGAACGAAAGAAACTTCCCCATCCCCGGCCTTCCCATCCGTAACCACCGGCTGTTTTGATTTTCGCCGATTGGTTCAGGCGAGTTTATTCGGCCGGAATGGGTGCGCCAGCCACAAAAGGTCGGGCAATATCCGCCCCGTTTTCCCGACCAAATCGGGATTTTTCCCGATGATCTCGGGCGCGCTCAGGCAACCGCGGTCGGAACCAGCGCTTCCACCGTCAAGCCGCCGGCGCCGGAGACGACGTTGAGCGTGCCGCCCAGCGCCAGAATCCGCTCGCGCATGCCGACCAGGCCGAAGCCGAGCTTCTGGCCCGGCTCCATGCCGCGGCCATTGTCGCTGACCCGCACCCGGGCGCAGAAGCGGCCATCGTGAGCCGTCGGCTCCGCCGGCTCGATGACGACATTGACCGAGGTCGCGCCGGCGTGGCGGAACACATTGGTGAGAGCCTCCTGCACGATCCGGTAGATGGTAAGGTCGGCGGTCTCGCCCGTGGGCCCGAGCGCGGGTGAGATGACGGTCTCGATCGCGACGTCGGGATGCGACTCCCGCCACAGCCGCGACAGCGATTCCAGCGCTTGACGCAGGCCGAGCTCGGCGAGGCCCACGGGGCGGAGGCGCTCCAGCACGCGGCGATTGAACTGCTG
This sequence comes from Bradyrhizobium centrosematis, assembly GCF_045571495.1. Lineage (NCBI taxonomy): Bacteria > Pseudomonadati > Pseudomonadota > Alphaproteobacteria > Hyphomicrobiales > Nitrobacteraceae > Bradyrhizobium > Bradyrhizobium centrosematis. The sequence goes on along the minus strand of NZ_CP120703.1, from coordinate 2,458,049 downwards.
CAGCGCGTTGATCTGTTCCAGCATGGCGCTGCCATGTTTTCGCACGGCCTCCGCGCTGGGAACGCGTCCATCCGCCTGCTTCGCCAGCGCGCCGGCATGCGCGCGCAGCGAGAACAGATACGGCCCGAACTCGTCATGGAGCTCGCGCGCGATCTCCTTGCGCTCGATGTCCTGGAGCGACACCGCGCGCTCAGCAAGGCGCCGCTTGTCCTCGACAGCCTCATGCAGAGTTGCGGCAAGATGGTTGAGCTTGGTGCAGATCGCGGCGAGCTCCGGCGCACCGCCCGGCGCGACGCGGGCCTGATAACGTCCGGCCTCGAGCTCAGCCATCACATCCGCTAGCGACTGCAGCGGCGCCAGCGCCCGGCCGACCACATTCATCATCAAGAAAAACAGCGCGAGCGCGATCGCCGAGCCGACCTCGAGCTGGGTGACGATGCCGTCCCAGATCTCTGCGATCTCGTCGTCGGGATGCGAGGTGATCAGGAGCGAGCCGGGCCTGCCATGGATCGACAGCGGAACGCTCACCGCGGTCTGCTCGGGATGAACCAGGCTGACGAACCAGGCCGGCGGGCCGCGCGTCTCGGCATCGGCGTCGGCCCGCGGCGGCGTCAGCGGATTGCCGCCGGCGTCCCGGAGGGTGATGCTGACGTGGCGCAGACGGCTGAGGTCGCGCGCGATCTGGTTCAGCCTGGCATCCGGATCGGGCGCCTCGTTGAGATCGGCCACGATCATCTCGATAAACTCCCGCGCGAGGCGGATCACGCTCTGGTCCTCGGCCTGCACGCGGGGACCTGCCTCCGCGACCTGGCGGCCGATATTGACGGCGAGCCCCAGCGCCAGCAGCAGCGCCAGCAAGAGGTTGATGCGCCCGCGCAAGGATAGATTTTGCCACATTGGTATCGCCCGTGCCTCGCGAAGCCTTGCCCGCCCTGTCCGATGACGTTGACAGAGGCGAAGCGGCGGATATCTAATCGGAAGCGTACAGCAATCCCGGCCGGGTTGCATGAGGTGACCTCGGACACATCGCTCACGCGCCTGTCCCGTGTCGGTATCATGCGGCGCAGAGCCTGCAGGTTTGTCACAGGGAACGCGCTGTCAGGGGAACGCCTATGCGCATTCTGATCGTCGACGATCATCCCATCGTCGCCTCCGGCTGCCGTGCCGTGCTGGCCGACGAGGGCGAGATCGAGATTTTGGAGGCCGCCGACGCCGAGGACGGCGAGTGCGTCTTCATCGTCGAACGCCCTGACCTCTGCATCATCGACATCAACTTGCCGACCGTCTCCGGTTTCGAGCTTGCGCGCCGCATCCTCGAGCGCGCGCCCGAGGCCCGCATCATCATGTTCAGCATGAACGACGATCCCGCTTTCGCTGCGCGCGCGATCGAATGCGGCGCCAAGGGCTACGTCTCCAAGACCGGCGATCCCGACGACCTCGTCGAGGCGATCCGCGCCGTCGGCGGCGGCGGCACCTACCTGCCGAGCGCGATCGCGCGCAGCATCGCCTTCGCAGGACCGACGCTGGCGCAAAGCCCGCTGTCGAAGCTGAACGCGCGCGAGATGGAGATCCTGAGGCTGCTCAGCGCCGGAAAGAGCCTCTCGGAGATCGCCTGGCTGGTGCAGTCGTCGTACAAGACGGTCGCCAACACCTCATCGATCATGCGCCAGAAGCTCGGGGTGAAGACCTCGGTCGAGCTGGTGCGGCTGGCGATCGACAGCGGCGTCGCCTGACGCGCGGGCGACCGCCACAAATTCGGTCACACAAGCGTTGCAATGTTGATGTGGTTAGATGCCACGGAGCTCTAAGGCATGACGATTCAGACTGTCTCGACCAACAAATCCTATGGCGGCGTGCAGGGCGTGTATCGCCATACGAGCCAGGCGACCGGAACCGACATGGTTTTCTCGGTCTATGTCCCCCCGCATGCCGAGGGCGCGAAGCTGCCCGTGGTGTGGTATCTGTCCGGCCTCACCTGCACCCATGCGAACGTCACCGAGAAGGGCGAATTCCGCAAGGCCTGCGCCGAGCTCGGCCTGATCTTCGTCGCGCCCGATACCTCGCCGCGCGGGCCCGACGTGCCGGGCGATGCCAACAATGCCTATGATTTTGGCCTCGGGGCCGGCTTCTATGTCGATGCGACGCAGGAGCCGTTTGTGCGCAATTATCGGATGTGGAGCTATGTCACGGACGAGTTGCCCAAGCTCGTGGCGGGACATTTTCCCGTCGATGCCAGGCGGCAATCGGTGATGGGGCACTCGATGGGCGGCCATGGCGCGCTGACGGTGGCACTGCGCAACCCGCACCGCTACCGCGCCGCAAGCGCATTCGCGCCGATCGTGGCGCCCTCGCTCGTACCCTGGGGCATCAAGGCGCTGACCGGTTATCTCGGACCGAACAAGGATTCCTGGCGCAGCCACGACACGGTGGCGCTGATCGAAGACGGCGCGAAGTTTTCAAGCTTCCTGGTCGACGTCGGCGAAGCCGACAATTTCCTGAAAGAGCAGCTCAAGCCGGAGCTGCTCGAGGCCGCCTGCGCCAAGGCGGGCATCCCGCTGACGCTGCGGCGGCAGGCGGGCTACGACCATAGCTATTATTTCATCTCGACCTTCATGAGCGATCATCTGCACTGGCATGCGGAGAAGCTGAAGGCGTGATCTTTGAGCGCCAAGCGCGCTGCTCCCGCGTGCACAAGCGCGAGTTGGACTCGCGGAAACAACCCCTCACCCGCCTTCGCTATCGCGAAACCACCTTCTCCCACAAGGGGAGAGGGTGCACCGCCGTCGCGGCGAGTTATTCCCGCCCCTACTCCGGCTTGCCGTAATTCGGCGCCAGCAAGCGGTTGCGGATCAGGTAGCTCATCGTGCGCGTCCAGGCTTCATCGGTGTTGCCGCGCATGTCGGCGCTCGCCGCCGTGATCATGGCGCCGGTCTTGACGTCGCGCAGATAGATGTTGAGGTTGATGATCAGGTTCGAGACCTTCTGCACCATGCCGGTGATCTCGAGTTCGGCACCCACCTGTTGGGCGAGCTTGAGATCGCAGCCGCCGCAGGCCTGCAAATTGGCGTGGCGGGCGGCGTCCCTGACCGGCGCGATGTCCAGCACCTGGAACTTGCCGGAGTCAGCCAGCTCCTTGCGCAGCTGCTCGCTGATGCGCAGCAGGCGCGCCTCCTCCGGCCTGGAGCCGTAGAACTCGCCCGGCAGGCTGGTGTCGATCAGCTCGAAATCGAACACGGCCAGCTTCGGCGGATCGGCGCACGCGACCGAAGGCGTCAACAGCAAAGCGGCGAGCATCATGAATGCTCGCATGATCGTGATGCCCGGCCTCGCGCGCGCGGGGACGAAATGCGGGGTTGCATGCCCTGACAAATTGGTCATGCTTGAAGCTGAGACAATTCTCCACCTGCGGTCAAGCCGGGGAGAGCGCCTGGAGGAAACATGATCCGATGGTTGGCCGGTCTGATCGGTCTAGCTCTTGCCGCAACGAGCGCGTTCGCGGCGGAGCCTGTCCAGATCGGCGTCGGCTACCTCGGAATCGCCGGCACCAGATCGACCCTGTCGCTGGTCGAGCAGCCCGCGGAGAATGATGGCGTTGCCGGCGCCCGCCTCGCCATCGAGGACAACAACACCACCGGGAAATTCACGGGTCAGCGCTTTACACTGGAGGAGCGGCGCATTCGGGAAGGCGAGGACGTGGTGCAGGCCGCGACCGCGCTGGCCGAGAAGAACGGCTTCATCATCGCCGACCTGCCGGCCGACGCGCTCCTGAAAGTCTCGGATGCCCTGCGTGACCGCGGCACACTGCTGTTCAATGCGGGGGCAATCGACGAGCGGCTGCGCGAGGCCGATTGCCGCGCCAATGTGATTCACACCGCGCCGACGCGCGCGATGCTGGCCGATGCGCTCGGGCAATATCTGGTGTGGAAGAAGTGGTCGCGCTGGCTGCTGGTGGTCGGCTCGCACGACGAGGACAAGCTGTTCGCTGACGCGCTGCGGCGCACCGCGACGCGGTTCGGTGCCAAGATCGTGCAGGAGCGCACCTTCGAGGACAAGGGCGGCGCCCGTCGCACCGACAGCGGCGTGACGCTGATCCAGCGGCAGATGCCGGTGTTCACGCAGCAGGCGCCCGCTTACGACGTGCTGGTCGCCGCCGACGAGAGCGAGGTGTTCGGCGCGTACTTGCCCTATCGCACCTGGGATCCGCGGCCTGTCGCGGGCTCCGCCGGTCTCGTGCCGCGCAGCTGGGACCCGGCGCAGGACCAGTGGGGCGCGATCCAGATGCAGAACCGCTTCGTCAAGCTGAATTCGCGGCGCATGACCGCGCTCGACATGCAGGCCTGGACCGCGGTGCGCATGATCGGGGAAGCCACCTCGCGCACCAATTCCGGCGACGTCAAGAAGGTCACCGACTATATCAAGGGCCCGGATTTCTCGGTCGCCGCCTTCAAGGGTACGCGACTGACCTTGCGCGATTGGAATTGGCAGTTGCGTCAGCCAATCCTGCTGGTCGATGGCCGCATGGTCGTATCGGTCTCGCCGCAGGAGGGATTCCTGCACCAGGTCTCCGAGCTCGATACGCTCGGATACGATCGTCCGGAGAGCAAATGCAAGCTGAAGTGAGGACGCGGATGTTGCGCATGTGGCGTGTGGGGCTTCTCTCTGGACTTGCGCTGGCGGCTGCACCCGCGCACGCGTTCATCGCTTATGTCTCGAACGAGAAAAGCAACACGGTCTCGGTGATCGACACCGACAGCTGGACCGTCACCAAGACCATCAAGGTCGGCCAGCGGCCACGCGGCATCGACTTCACGCGCGACGGCAAGTTCGTGATGGTCGCGGTCGGCGACGACGACACCATCCAGATGATCGACGCCAGGACGCAGAGCGTGGTGGACAGCCTGCCCTCCGGGCCCGACCCGGAGCTGTTCGCCCAGGATGCGGCCGGCAAGATCCTCTACGTCGCCAACGAGAACGACAACACGGTGACCGTGATCGATCTGGAGAAGCGTAGCCGGCTCGGCGACATCCAGGTCGGCGTCGAGCCCGAGGGCATGACCATCAGCCCGGACGGCAAGACGCTGATCAACACGTCGGAAACGACCAACATGGCGCATTTCATCGACACCGGGTCGCGACAGATCGTCGCCAACGTGCTGGTCGACGCGCGGCCGCGCTTTGCCGAATTCAAGCATGACAGCTCGGAGCTGTGGGTCTCCTCCGAGATCGGCGGCACGGTGTCGGTGATCGACCCCAGCAAGCATGAGGTGATCGGCAAGGTCGTGTTCGAGATTCCGGGCCTGCGCAAAGAGGCGATCCAGCCGGTCGGCATCGGCATGACCAAGGACGACAAGACCGCCTTCGTCGCGCTCGGGCCCGCCAACCGCATCGCCGTGGTCGATGTCGCCTCGCGCAAGGTCACGAAATATCTGCTGGTCGGGCAGCGGGTCTGGCACATGGCGTTCACGCCCGACGAAAAATATCTGCTGACCACCAACGGCGTGTCGAACGACGTCTCCGTCATCGACGTTGCCGCGCAAAAGGTGATCAAGACGATTCAGGTGGGCGAGCTGCCCTGGGGCATCACGATCGCGCCATGACCAGTCCCGCTCCGATACCCGGGGCACGCGAGGCGCCGGGCCCTGATCTGGCCGCGGTGCCGGCGCTCTCGATCGATCGCGTCAGCCATAGCTATGGATCGCGCCGGGCGTTGATCGACGTCTCCTTCCATGTGCAGCCGGCGAGCTTTACCGCCCTGCTCGGCCTCAACGGCGCCGGCAAGAGCACACTGTTCTCGCTGATCACGCGCCTGTTCGGCATCCAGTCCGGACGGATCGGCATTTTCGGCCATGATATCGGCAAGAGCCCCGGCGAGGCGCTGCGGCTGCTCGGGGTCGTGTTCCAGCCACGCACGCTCGATCTCGACCTGTCGCTGACGCAGAACCTGCTCTATCACGCCGCGCTGCATGGCATCAGCCGCCGTGAGGCCGCCGCGCGCAGCGCCGAGCTGCTCGGCCGCATTGGGCTGGCCGACCGCGCCGGCAGCAAGGTGCGCGACCTCTCGGGTGGGCAGATGCGGCGGCTGGAGATCGCACGGGCGCTCTTGCACCGGCCGCGGCTGCTATTGCTCGACGAGCCGACCGTCGGCCTCGATGTCAAGGCGCGCGCCGACATCATCGGCCAGGTCCGCCAGCTCGTGACGGAGCAAGGCATCGGCGTGCTCTGGGCCACGCATCTGTTCGACGAGATCATGCCCAATGACGACCTCGTGGTGCTGCACCAGGGCAAGGTGCTGGCGCAGGGACCGATGAGCCGCGTCATCACCGAAGCCGGCGCGCAGGACGTCAACACCGCCTTCATGCGCCTGACCGGCGCGCAAACCATGCCGGGAGGCGGCGCATGAGCAGCATCACCACGCAAGACGCCCCGCGCGGCTTCTCAGCCCGCGAATACATGACCTGCCTCACCGGCATCGTCTGGCGCGAGGGCCTGCGCTTCCTGCATCAGCGCGAGCGGTTCGTCTCAGCGCTGGTGCGGCCGCTGGTGTGGCTGTTCATCTTTGCCGCCGGCTTCCGCCAGGTGCTCGGCATCTCCATCATCCCTCCTTACGAGACCTATATCCTCTACGAGGTCTATATCGCGCCAGGGCTGATGGCGATGATCCAGCTCTTCAACGGCATGCAATCCTCGCTGTCGATGGTCTACGACCGCGAGATGGGCAACATGCGCACGCTCCTGGTGAGCCCGCTGCCGCGCGGGTTCCTGCTGTTCTGCAAGCTGCTGGCAGGCACCGCGGTGTCGCTGCTCCAGGTCTATGCGTTTCTCCTGATCGCCTGGTTCTGGGACATCACCCCGCCGTCATCGGGCTATCTCACCGTGCTGCCGGCGCTGAGCCTGTCCGGGCTGATGCTGGGCTCGCTCGGCATGCTGATCTCCTCCGGCATCAAGCAGCTGGAAAACTTCGCCGGGGTGATGAATTTCGTCATTTTCCCGATGTTCTTCGCCTCCTCCGCCCTCTACCCGCTCTGGCGAGTACAGGAAGGCAGTCCCTATCTGTACTATCTCTGCGAGGCCAATCCGTTCACCCATGCGGTCGAGCTGATCCGGTTTGCGCTCTATGGGCAAATCAACTGGATCTCGCTCGCGGTGGTCGCGGCTTGCACTATCGTCTTCATGATCGGCGCGATTCTGGCCTATGATCCCTCGCGCGGGCTGGCGCGACGGGGGCCTGCAGGAGGCGAAGGATGAAGGTTCTGGCGATGGCTGCTCTGGCGCTCGCGCTGTCGGGCACGGCCGCCGGCGCGGCCGATCCGCGCTACCCCAACTGGCCCTGCACGCAAGCCAAGGTGCCGGAGATCTCGCTTGCCGCGGTCTGGGCCGGTCCTGCGCTCGACGACGCCGAGACCAAGTGGAAGAACGATACGAAAATCACCGCGCTGGTCGGGAAACTGTCGGCGCGCAAGACGCCGATCGAAGAGGCCGAGAAGTCGGTGAAAGACTTTTTGGCCGCCTCTTCCGCCGACAAGACCACCAACGCAAAGCTGTTGTTCGCCGGCCTGTTCGACACGCTCAACGCCCAGCGTTCGCAGGTCATGAACGGGCTCGAACGCGTCAGCCGCAAGCAGCGCGAGGCTGCCGACAAGATCCGCGAGGAGACGATCCAGCTGCAGGCGCTTCAGGGCGCCACGCCGCGAGACGAGGCCAAGGTCGAAGCGCTCAGCAACGAGCTGATCTGGAAGACCCGCATTTTCGAGGACCGCAACAAGGTGGTGCGGTTCGTCTGCGAGGTTCCAACTGCGATCGACCAGCGCCTGTTCGCACTCGGCCGCGTGATCCAGCAGGAAATGGAATAGCATCCGCTTCGCCGGCAGGTCGCGACAGGTTCCCGGATTGCCGGGGTTAACCTTTGCGCGGCTATCTGCCGGAACCAAATCGATCTAGGATGGCTTGTCGAAGTGAACTCCAGACGTCGGGAGGCCTCGATGGGAACCACAAGATTCATGTTCGCGGGCGCAGCCGCCCTCAGCATGCTCGCAACCAGCGCCCTTGCTGACGACATGACCGGGATGATCACGCGGATCGACCGGCTCAATGGCACGATCTCGATCCAGCAGACGCAAAAGGGTACGGTCGGCGCCAGCGCAGGCAGCGCCGGCGCGCTGCAGGAGTACAAAGCCAAGGATGCGGCGATGCTGGACGCCGTCCATGCCGGCGACAGGGTGACCTATTCTGCGACCGAAACCAACGGCACGGGCACGCTGACGAAGTTGGAGAAACAGAAGTAGGCGAGGCACTTCCTGACGCCGAGATCGCGGGGTCCAAACACGCTTACTGCTCGGGGCGCGGCTCGGGCTCGGCTGCGTCGGTTGGAAGCTTGGCACGCTCCCAACCGTCGGTGCCGTCGGGGTACCAGGCGACGTTGGAATAGCCATAGGTCAGCGCGCGCTTGGCCGCGTTCCAGGACATCCAGCAATCGGCAAGGCAATAGATCACCAGCAGCGCGGCCTTGTCGCCGCCCGAGACACGGGCGAGACCGCGCTGGAAATAGTCCTCCATGGCCGGCGGCAAACTGCCGTAACCGGTATCCGGCAGCCAGACGCTGCCCGGAATGTTCCTGCGCGGCGCATCGCGCCACACCGTGCCTTCGGGCAGGTTCTTCGGCTTTGGCGGCCGCGGCAGCACGTCGACAAACGCACCGCTCTTGGCGCGCCAGATCGCTTCGGCTTCCGCAGTGGTGAGCACGCGCGCGCCGGCCAGCGTCGCCGGTACCGGTGCGCGATAATTGTCAGTGCGATAGCCTTCGGGCTCGAACGGCTCCTGCTGCTGTGCGAATGCCGGTACCGCAAACGCGGCAATGAGGAGCGCAGCGGCAAGGGGCCGCCTCATGGCGTCTTCTTGGCCGTCTCCGCACTGAGCGGCCGGTCGCTCTCGTCGAGCAGCGGTACACCGAAATCGGCCAGGATCTTGTTGATCTCGCCCTGGTTCTCCTGGATCAGCTTGTTGAGCTGTCGCTTCCAATTCTGGTCGGCGGGGCGCACACCCATGCCGATGCGATAGACCAGCTTCGGCCCCGTCGTTTCCTTCACCAGCGGCGTGACATGAAGCGAGCCGACTTGCTTCGCGTAGTAGCCGGCCATGGGCCCCCACAGCACGCCGGCGTCGATCTTGCCCGCAGCGAGGTCGTCGATCATGGCCTGCGCCGAATTGTCGAAGCGCGTGTCGATCATGAGCGGATAGGGCTTGGCATCGCCCATCAGGCCGGCAAGCGCCATGTTCGTCGCCGGCGGGGTTCCGGCGACGATGCCGACATGCTTGCCTTTCAACTTCGGATCCTCGAGCGTATCGACGTCCTCGAGCCCGCTGCCAGCCTTGGCGACCAGCGCATAGGTCGTGCGGTAATAGGGATTGGTACCCTGGACGACGTCATCGCCTTGCGGAAAGCCCATAATGACGTCGCAGCGATGCGCACCCAGCGTCATGCGCACGAAGCCGGTGGCCTGCGGGAAGAAGACGTAATCGAGCTTCTTCTTGAGCTTGTCGGCAAACAGCTCCGCGAGCTTGTTCTCGAACCCCTCGCCCTTCTCGTTCGAGAAGGGCAGATTGCGGGGATCGGCGCAGACGCGCAGCACGTTCGGGTCGACCAGTTCAAATGAGAGATCGCCGCTATCCTTGGTCTGCGCCATGGCGATGTCACCGAGCGCACAGGACGCAACCAGGACCCACAGTGAAAACAACCAGCGACGATGTCGTCCGGCCTCCGTCATCGCGCTTCCTCCTTGTTTTGCTTGAATGCTATCCATGCAACGCATGACGCCAAAACTTTGCTGGCTTTGACTTGCTGCAGTGCAACGCGACGAACCCTTTGAACTGAGGCGAAAAAGTGTCTCGCATCGCTCGAGTGATCGCAGCCTTGTCCCTGCTGGGGAGAGCAACGCTAGCATGGGCCGGGGCGGCCGAATTGCCTGTGAGCGAAGTCGCAACGGGAATCTTCGTACACTCCGGGACCATCGCCCTGATGAGCCGCGAGAATGAGGGCGACATCGCCAATGTCGGCTTCATCGTGGGCGACGACGCCGTAGCTGTCATCGACACCGGCGGCAGCTTGCGCGAAGGCGAGGCCCTGCTGGCCGCCGTACGGGCCCGCACGCCCAAACCGATCCGCTATGTCATCAACACCCACGCCCACCCCGACCACGTCTTCGGCAACGGGGCCTTTGCCGCGACAGACACGATCTTCGTGGGCCACAGCAAGCTGCCGCAGGCGCTCGCAACGCGCGGCCCCCATTATCTCGACAATTTTCGTCGCATCATGGGCAGCGAGTTGATCGATCCCGTGAAGATCGTTGCCCCAACTCTGCTGGTTTCGGACACGATGACGCTCGATCTCGGATCGCGCCGCCTGACCTTGCGCGCTTGGCGGGCCGGGCATAGCGACAGCGATGTGACCGTGTACGACGAGACGACCAAGACCCTGTTCGCGGGCGACCTCGTCTTTCTCCGCCACATTCCGGTCATGGACGGCAGCATCCGCGGCTGGCTCGGCACGTTGGAGGAATTGGAGACCATTCCCGCGCAACGTGTCGTTCCCGGTCACGGCCCCGTGAGTGACTGGCCTGCCGCGTTGAGCGATGAACGGCGCTACTTGTCAACGCTGCTGTCCGACGTCCGCACGCTGAACAAGAACGGCGAGCCGATCCGGGCGGCCGCAGACAAGGCCGCTGCCGAGGAGCGGCCCCGCTGGGAGCTGTTCGGCGACTACAATGCCCGCAACGCAACTGCAGCATTCTCAGAAATTGAATGGGAGTAGCGGGCGCGCTACGATAGGCGCAGGAGCTTTGCTGCTTCGGGGAACATGACCATGACCCGATCGACACGCCGCCTGCCCTTGATCGCCGTACTGCTCGGCATCGCCTTCGCCGCCCCCGTGCAGGCTGAGGAGGCCTACGATCCCTGGCCGGGCCTGGTGCAGGATATCTTCAATAACCGTCCGATGAACGACGGCAGTGCCGTCATCGGCATCGAGATGCCGTATCGCGCCGAGGATGCGGCGATCGTGCCGGTGACATTGCGCAGCAAGCTGTCGCCCGCGGATGGCCGCCGGATCCGTTCGATCACGCTCGTGATCGACCGTAACCCCGCGCCGATGGCAGCGAAGTTCGAGCTCGCCTCCGATGCCAACGTGACGGAGATCTCGACGCGCGTACGCGTCAACAATTACACCGATGTCCATGCGGTGGCCGAGCTCAGCGATGGCCAGCTCTATGTCTCGAAAGTCTATGTAAAGGCCTCGGGCGGCTGCTCGGCCCCGGCAGCAAAGAACGCCGAGGAAGCGCAGAGCCGGCTCGGCCAGATGCGCTATCGGCAGTTCGCGCGCGAGGAGGCGCCGGCGAGCCGCATCCGCGAAGCGCAGATCATGATCGGCCATCCCAACAATTCCGGCCTGCAGATGGACCAGGTCACGCAGCTCTATATTCCCGCGTTCTTCATCAACCAGCTGAAGCTGACGCAGGACGACAGCCCCGTGCTGTCGATGGAAGGCGGCATCTCGATCTCGGAAGATCCCAATCTGCGCTTCACCTACGTGTCCAACGGCGCCAAGCGTTTCCGCGCGGAAGCAAAGGACACCGAGGGACACGTGTTCCGCAACGAGTGGGACGTGGAGAAGCCGGGGACGTAATAGTCACGCCGTCATTCCGGGGCGATGCGAAGCATCGAACCCGGAATCTCGAGATTCCGGGTCTGGTCCTTCGGACCATCCCGGAATGACAGAGCTAGATCAAAAACACCTCACCTCGGCTTCCGCCTGCGCGCGGCGCAAATCATTCACTGCCGCGTTCGCCTGCTCCGAGGTGCGGAACTGGACGCCGAGATTGCCGCGCACCTGGGACATGCTGAGCGCGGTCTCCGCGGTAACATAGCGCTCATAAGGAACGATCGAGGCCACCACGTCGATCGAGCAGGAGCATTGCTCGATCGACTGCCGGCTCTCGCCATTCGCCTTCATGCAGCCATAGACGTACTCGGCGCGCGCGGCGGTGGGATAATCATTGGCGTCCTCGGCCCGCGCTACGCACACGGTCGCCGCCAGCACGATCAATGCGGCGACAATCGGTCGTAGGTGTCCGCCCAGTTTCATGCTCATCCTCCCGCTGGTTGCGGCCAAAGCTATGCTATGCGTATTGTCATGAAAAGCACTCTGTCAGAGGAAACGGCTCACAAGGCGATGAGAGCACTTGGTGTGATGAGGGCATTTGGTCGAATATTGGCGCTCGCGACGACGCTGGCGCTGATGCCGGTCGCACCAGGCCGCGCCGCGGATACGATCCGCCTCGCAGTGCAGAAAACCGGAACATTCTCCTGGGAGCTGGCCGCGATCCGCAGCGCCGGCCTCGACAAGGAGGCGGGCCTTGCGCTGGAGGTCACCGAGCTCGCGAGCACGGAGGCCGGCAAGATCGCGATGCGCGCGGGCAGCGCCGACATCATCCTATCGGACTGGCTGTGGGTGTCGCGCGAGCGGGCGCTCGGTGCCAAGCTCACCTTCTACCCCTACTCCAGTGCGCTCGGCGCGGTGATGGTACCGGCATCGTCGCCAATGAAGACGCTCGCTGACCTCAAGGGCCGCAAGCTTGCCGTCGCCGGCGGGGCGATCGACAAGAGCTGGCTGCTGCTCCAGGCGCGCATGAAGCAGGACGGCATCGACCTGAAATCGGAGGCGACCATCGTCTATGGCGCGCCGCCCCTGATCGCCGCCAAGGCGCTCGACGGCGAGATGGATGCGAGCCTCAATTTCTGGAATTTCTGCGCCCAGCTCGAGGCCAAGGGTTTCAGGCGCCTCGCCGGCATCGAAGAGATCTTGCCGAAGCTCGGCGCCAAAGGTGCGGTCTCGGCGGTCGGCTACGTCTTCGACGAGAATTGGGCCGCGAGCCATCGCGACGCCGTGGCACGCTTCATCGCCATGACCCGCAAGGCCAAGCAGCTATTGGCGACCTCGGATGCGGCCTGGGACCAGATCGCGCCGCTGACCGGAACGAGCGATGCCACCCTGCTCAAGACTTATCGCGACCGCTACCGCGACGGTATTCCGCGCCGGAGCATCAACGACGAGGAACAGGACGCGCGCGTGCTCTACCGCGTGCTCGCCGAGATCGGCGGCCGCGACCTCGTCGGCCCCGCAGCCGAACTCGACCCCGGCACGTTCTATCACGCGGTCCCCGGAGACTGAGGTGCTGCGTCTTCTGTCGTTTACCCTGTTCCTCGCGATCTGGTGGACCGCCGCACTGTTCGTCGGCGGAGCAAAGCTGCCCTCCCCGCCGGCCGTGCTTCAGGTGATGATCGCGGAAGCATCAAGCGGCGCGCTGTTCCTGCATCTCGGCGCCACGCTGGCCCGCGTTGCGCTCGCCTTCACGCTTGCGATGTCGCTCGGCAGCGCCATCGGCTACCTGATGGGACGCGTCAAGCTCGCCGACCGGCTCGGTGATCCCTGGCTGATTCTGCTGCTCAACCTGCCCGCGCTGGTCGTGATCGTGTTGGCCTATATCTGGGCCGGCCTCACCGAGGCCGCCGCGATCGCGGCGATCGCCATCAACAAGCTGCCGACCGCGGTCGTCACCCTGCGCGAAGGCACCCGCGCGCTCGACCGCTCGCTCGACGAGATGGCGAGCGTGTTCGCGATGCCGCGCTGGCGCGCGTTCCGCCATGTCGTGTTGCCGCAGCTGGCGCCCTATATCGCCGCCGCCGCCCGCTCCGGCCTGTCGCTGGTATGGAAGATCGTGCTGGTCGCTGAGCTGCTCGGACGTCCGAACGGCGTCGGCTTCGAGATCGGCGTCGCCTTCCAGCTGTTCGACACGCCGCGGCTGCTCGCCTATTCGCTGACATTCGCCGCGGTCGTGCTCGTGATCGAAACCTTGCTGGTGCAGCCGTTCGAAGCCCGCGCAACACGATGGCGGCCCCGTGCGGCTTGAGGTCGAGATCACAGGCAAGACGTTCAGGAGTGCCGCGGGCGGAACGCACGAGGTGCTGGCGCCGATGAAATTCGCACTTTGCTCCGGTGAGGTCGGCGTGCTCATTGGTCCGTCCGGCTGCGGCAAGAGCACGCTGCTGCGCATCATCCTCGGCCTCGACGGCGATTTCAGGGGTCATATTGCGCGTCCGCCGCAGGCGCGGATCGGCATGGTGTTCCAGGAGCCGCGGCTGCTGCCTTGGCGTTCGGTCGAGCAGAATGTGCGGCTCGCGGCGCCCGACGTGACCGACGCGAAGCTGTCGGAGCTGTTCAGGATTCTGGAACTGGAAGCCCATCGCAGCCACTTTCCCGGCGAGTTGTCGCTCGGCCTCGCTCGGCGCGTCGCGCTCGCACGCGCCTTCGCAGTCGAACCGGATCTGCTGGTGCTCGACGAGCCCCTCGCCTCGCTCGACGACGCGCTCGCCGGCCGCTTGCGCGACGAGATCGCGACGCTGGTGGCCAGCCGTCCGGTGATGACGCTGCTCGTCACCCACAGTCTCGATGACGCGGTTCGGCTCGGCGATCGCCTGTTCTTCCTGTCGCCGCGCCCCGCACGTATCGTACAGGAAGTGCCGATTGCCGTGCCGCGCGCGATGCGCAGCGAAGCGGTGCTCGGCAAGATCAGGGCCGAGCTCGCGGCCTTGCCGCTTGAATCGAAATGAAGACCCATGGTCAACTGGGCCAATTCCTCGAGGGAGGTTCACCAATGCGGCGTACGCTGATTGCGATCGGCATCCTCTTGGTCGCGGCGCCCGGCGCGGCGCTGGCTCAGGCCAAAGGCAAGGGCATAAGGTTCTGGAACCTGACCACGGAGACGATCTCTGGCTTCCAGCTCTCACCCGCGGGCAAGACCGACTGGGGTCCGAATCAGTGCTTGAACGACAAGGACAAGGAGGTCGATCACGACGAGCGGCTGCGCATCACCGGCGTCGAGCCGGGCCGCTACGACGCCAAGGTCGGCTATCCCAACGGACGCCAATGCGTCGTTCGCGACATCGAGATCAGGGCAGATGCGGTGTTTTCGATCGCCGACAAGGATTTGAAGGACTGCACCAAATAGGGCGGCGTCTCACGCCTTGTCGTTCGGGTGCGGATATTCGCAGCGCCAGCGCACGGCTTGCCATTTCGGGTGCTCGCCGACCCATTGCGCGATATAGGGCGGAGCGGCCATCACGCATTGGCGGGGCGAGCCCGCATAGTTGAACACCAGATGCTGCTCCTCGCAGGTCGCAGGCGAGAGCACCGCACACACGGTCACCACCAGGTCGATTGGGTTCATGCCGGGATCCTCTCACGGGGACGATCGAGATTAGCACGAAAGGTACGTTCGACGGAGAGCGAAGTTTCAAGCCGGCTGAGGTTTGCGATAGAGGGAACTGGCTCGGCTAAAGCATGATCCGGAAAAATGCGAGGCGGTTTTCCGGAGTGATCATGCGCAAACAACAACCTAAGGCGCGATGACGATTCATCAAGTTGTCATCGCGCTTTAGAAGTTCACCCCGAACACCATGCGGGCCTGGTGCCGCTCGAAATTGACGAGATCGAGATTTCCGCCCGCTCCAGCCAGGCGTCCCCAGGCCTGCATGCTCCAGCTCAAGGTCAGCCGCGAGCGCTCGGACAGCTGGAAATAGGCCGTCGGACCGACGAACAGGGCCTGGCCTGAAAACTCGCCGAGGCCGATGCTTTCATATTGCCGGAAGTAGCGCAGCTCGCCGCCGAGCAGCACATCGGGCCGCACGCGCACCAGGCCGGCCAGCGCCGCACCGATCGTCGAGCTCTTCTCGGACAGTCCCCCCACCTCGAAGCGCGCCCATTCCGGCTGATAGATCAAATTGAGAGCGCCGATGGCGAAGTTCGGGATGAGCTCGCGATCGAAGGCGAGGGTGAATTCGGTGCCGTACATCCGCCCTTTCGCGCCGCTGGTCTCGTCGATGCGATCACCATGAAACTCGGCGGCGATGGTGAGGCCGAACGGCGCGCGCTCGCGGTCGAGCAGGCGATAACGCAGGTCCAGCGAAGCCCCCTGGAAGTTGAACTGGCGGCGGTCGTCGATATCGGGGACACCGGTGATGTCGTGCAGGCTCGCCGTGCCGCCGACCTCGATGCGGAAGTTCGGCAGCGGCACGATCTCGATCTCGACCTCTTGCTCGAGCGCGCGATAGGTGCCGCCGCCCTTGCCGAACCGCCCGGTCGTCTGGCTCTGGAATTCGCGCTCGCCGCGATTGCCGACATCGGTGCCGATCATGAAGCCGAAAATGTGCTCGGTATCGAAGCCGTCTTCGGCCTGCACACAGGCCGGTGTCAGCGCGACCGCGCAGGCAATCACCGTTCGAAATCCGCGAGCTCTGCCGTGCATCCCCTGCCCCGACCGCGCACACCGCTCTGATGCGGCAGCAGCGCTGACCGAGGATCAGCGTAACACATTGATGTAGCAGGTGGTCGAGATTCTGATGGGAGCCGCCTGGAGAAGGTCGTGCGACTGCGACAAGGCCAAGCACGTCAGTGTCAAAGCGCGAGTACGCGAGGATGGGTCGCAGTCCGACACTGCAGCGGCTCCGATGGCGTTCGCCCTCGAAGCCGCAGCAGGTCGTCAGTCTTACTTGCGCGAAGCGCAGGCGTACATGTTGATCTCCATGCCGACCGGCACTTCGACGATCTTCGGAGCTTTCCAAGCCATTCGGGTCTCCCAAGGTATTGAGCGCGATATCGCGCGGCGCAAAACCTAGGGCTGCGTCAGGTGCAGTTCAAGCCTGGAATCGACTCTCGGACGCGTCTGTGTCGATTCTTCGCGGCCGCATTTCTCTCTCGGACAAAGCCAGTTCCCTCTTGGTCAAGCAGACCTGCAAGACGCTGGCTTGTGCGACGCACCGCCCGTCGAACCGAGACTGGCGACAGCGCGGCGTCAGCAGCCTTTGTCTGCCGTCGCGGCGTTCGGCTTCGCACCTTCGGCCTGCTGGGCCGCCGTCGGCTCACTCTGCATCTGCCGCTGCGCATCTTCGGATGACGCCGGCGTTTCGCCACTTGCACGATTCATCGTGCTGGTCGGCGGATGCTGGCTGCTGTCGCTCGCTGAGCCGGACGCGTGCGATTGCGCCGAGCCTACGGTGACCGGGCCAGAGCCGGCATCCTTGTCAGTGCTGGCACTGCCCGTGTTGCATGGGCCGGCGATGGCGACGCCGCCGCTCAATGCCAGGATCGCGCAGGCGGCAAGAACAGATCGTTTCATGTTCATCTGCATCTCCTCTTCTCCCGCGGCGCTGCCCCGGCGCCAGGGACATCGCGAGGAGAACAGGCCGAGCAGCCCGATGTTCCGGCATCGGCGCGGAAATGCCCACCGAAAGCCGCGTCGGTTCCGATTGCAGCGCTCACCGCAACAATCGCAGCAGCGCGCGGCCGGCGCGCGTGTTGAGCTCCTTCGCATCGAGCGTTCCGTCCTTATCGGGATTGGCCGCGTTGAAGCGCTGCTCGACTACGGAGAGATATTCGTCGAGCGTGAGGGTCCCGTCGCGGTCGGGATCGGCGGCCGCAAGTTCTTTCGCCGTCAACCGTCCGCGCAGCTCGCGCGCATCGAGCGTGCCGTCGTGATCGGGATCGAGCTTTGCGAACAGGGCGGCGGCCGCCTTCTTCACCTCGGCAAGATCGAGCGTGCCGTCATTGTCGGTATCGAACAATTTGAGCGCATTGCCGGAGGCCGACCACGCCGGACCGGACATCAATGCAATCGTGAGCGCAAGCGCAACTGAGCGACGCGAAATCATTAAAGCCTCCCACACAAGGAGCCCTGGTTCGGGCTGGATAGAAACGACATAAATCCACAAGAGGCTCCCGATTCAAGTCCCTAATTGCAACTTGCGCGCGTGACAACCCGCGGAACCGACTTTCGGCGTGATGGCCGCCGCTTCGCGGCGCGGAATTTTCTCAGCGTCTCCGCACAAGTCGGACTCGGCTGCCGTCAGGTGACCGGCGGCTGCGTCCAATGATATCGGCACGGCAATTACGACTTTCGTATTGACGCGTTTTGCTTTCGGGCGGAGTGTTACACTGCAGCGTCAAAAGGCGCGCATATTGGGAGGAACGGATGAAACGCTTTGCGATGGCCGCGAGCCTCGTCATGCTTGCATCGACGTGTGCAAGCGCACAGACCACCGAGCAACTGGTCAAGGGCGCGACTGATACATCGAACGTTCTCAATTACGGGATGGGCTACAATCTGCAGCGCTTCTCGACGCTGAACCAGATCAACAAGGACACCGTCAAGAATCTCGTCCCGGTCTGGAATTACTCCTTCAACGACGATCGCAGCGAGGAATCGCAGCCGCTGGTGTACCAGGGCGTGATCTACGTGACCTCGCACAACGCCACCATGGCGGTCGACGCCAAGACCGGCAAGCAGATCTGGAAGACCAAGGTCGAATATCCCGCCGAAACCCCGCGCATCGTCTGTTGCGGCATCATCAACCGCGGCGCCGCGCTGTACGACGGCAAGGTGTTCCGAACCACGCTCGATGCCAACGTGATCGCGCTCGACGCCAAGACCGGCAAGGAGCTGTGGCGGCAGCAGGCGGCCGACATCAAGGAGGGCTATTCGATGACAGTGGCCCCGCTGGTCGCGGACGGCGTGGTCATTACGGGCATCTCCGGCGCCGAGTTCGGCACCCGCGGCTTCATCGACGGCTGGGATCCGGCAACCGGCAAGCATCTGTGGCGGACCCATTCGATCCCCTCGCCGGATGAGCCCGGCGGCGACACCTGGAAGGGCGATACCTGGAAGCTCGGCGGCGGCTCGACCTGGATCACGGGCTCCTACGATCCCGAGCTGAACACGGTGTATTGGGGCATCGGCAATCCCGGACCGTTCAACTCGGCGGTGCGTCCCGGCGACAATCTCTACACCTGCTCCGTGCTGGCGATGGATCCCAAGACCGGCAAGATCAAGTGGCATTACCAGTTCTCGCCGAACAATCCGTTCGACTATGACAGCGTGGCCGAGATGGTCCTCGCCGACATGAATGTCGAGGGCAAGCCGACCAAGGTGCTGATGGACGCCAACCGCAACGGCTTCTTCTACGTGCTCGACCGCACCAACGGAAAGCTGCTCGCGGCCAATCCCTACGTGAAGGTCAATTGGGCAACCGGCATCGACATGAAGACCGGGCGTCCGATCGAGACCGACGTCAGCAAGGACGCGCGCGAGGGCAAGAAGGTCACGGTCTACCCGTCGATCCTCGGCGGCAAGAACTGGGAGCCGATGTCGTTCAATCCGCAGACCGGATTGGCCTACGCCAACACGCTCAACTTCGGCGGCAAGTACAAGGCCGAGCCCGTCACCTTCAAGCAGGGTGAATGGTATCTCGGCATGGACCTGACCGATCCCTGGCAGTTCGACGACGGCCCGCGTGGTCATCTCAAGGCCATCGATCCCATGACCGGCAAGGCGAAATGGGAAGCACCGAGCGACATTCCGCGCTTCTCGGGCGTACTGTCGACCGCGGGCGGCGTCGTGTTCTCGGGTCAGCTCACCGGCGAGTTCGAGGCCTTCGACGCCGACACCGGCAAGAAGCTCTGGCAGTTCCAGACCGGGTCCGGCATCGAGGGCCAACCGGTGACCTGGCAGCAGGACGGCGTGCAGTATGTTGCGGTGACCAGCGGCTATGGCGGCGTCTACTCGTTGTTCTCCGGCGACGAGCGGCTTGCCAAGGTGCCTCCCGGCGGCTCGCTGTGGGTGTTTGCGGTCAAGCAGTAACCACGGCATGATGCTAAAGGACGTATCTTACAGGACGGCGGCGAAGATCGCCGCCGTCGCGGTGCTGACGGTCGCGCTTGCGGCAACTGTCCGTGCCGCGGATGACGCAACTGGCAATCCCATGCAGGCGCAGATCGACCACGGCAAGTCGACCTATGCCGAGAAATGCTCGCACTGCCACGGTCCGAACCTGATGAACTCCGGCACCATCACGCCGGACCTGCGCGTCTTCCCCGACGACAAGCCGCGCTTCGTCGCTACGGTGAAGAACGGCAAGAACAACAAGATGCCGCCCTGGGGCGACATTCTCAGCGACGACCAGATCGGAGATCTCTGGGCCTTCATCTCCAGCCGGAGGAAGCCGTGAGGGGGCGGTTTGTTGCATGGAGCGTTGCCGCGATCTGCGCGGCGACGACAGCCGCACATGCTGCGGATGATCCGCTGAAGGTCTGTCTCGACGAGGATCGCCCGCCGCTCTCGGTGCACCGCCGCGGCAAGCCGGATGCCGGCTTCGACGTGCTGCTGGCGCAGGCGATCGCGCAACGGCTGGGACGGCCGCTGGCGATCCAATGGTTCGAAAGCAAGCTGGATGAGGATTCCAGCCCTCAGCTCGAGGCCAATGCGCTGCTGTCCGATGGGCGCTGCTCACTGGTCGGCGGCTACGCCCTGACGCAGGATTCGCTCGTTGCCCCCGGCATGAAGACGGCGCGCCTGCCGGACTTTGCCGGCGCGACCCGCGACGACCGGCGGCGCCGCGTCGCGCTCGGCGTGCTCGCGCCGAGCCAGCCATACATCTATTCGCCGATGACGGTGGTGCTCGGGCCAAAGGCAAGCGGCCGCAAGATCGGCGACATCGGCGATCTCGCCGGACTTCGCCTGGTCATCGAAAGCGGATCGCTCGGCGATGCCATCCTGATGACCTTCGACAAGGGACGGCTGATCGACAGCATCACCCATCTCGTCCCCGGCCGCGACGACCTCCTGGGCGCGCTCCAGCGCGGCGACTACGACGCGACGCTGGTCGACCTCGCCCGCTTCGACGCTCACCGCGCCGCGCACCCCGACACGACGCTCACCGCATCCGGCTATTACTATCCGATCGGCGCCAATCGCGGCTATGTCGGGCTCGGCAGCGATCCTGCACTGATTGAGGCCGTCAACAAGGCGCTGAGCGGGCTCGCGGCCGAGGGCAAGATCGCCGAGTTCGGCAGGCAGGCCGGCCTCACCTATCTGCCGCCGCGCGAGCCCGCGATTTTGGGCGACGTGTGGACGAAGATCATCCAGCGGTAATCCGCAAGAGCTTCGTACCCCCGATGCGCTGCAACGCCTGTTCGCGCTGTGCTGCGTCCGGAGCACGAACTTCGCGCGGGACGGAGACGATACCGATGACCCCGGACCTGCGTGCTGCGCACGCATCCGCGTCACGGGTGATCGCCGCGAATGCGCCAATCTGTCTCGCCTGATGCCCATGGCGGCGCCAGCCTGGTGCAGTACCCTGCCCGGAACCGGGAGAGAATCATGTCCAAGAAAATCGATCGCCGCCATTTCATCGCCGCCGGAGCCGGCGCCTTTGCGATGCCCTTTGTCTCGCGCAGCGCCTCCGCACAGGGCAGCTGGCCATCGCGGCAGATTCGCATGATTTGCAGCTATCCCGCCGGCGGTCAGACCGACCTGCTCGCGCGCGCCTACGGCGAATTCATCTCCAAGCAGGTCGGCAAGACCGTGGTCGTCGAGAACAAGCCCGGCGCCTCCGGCGCGATCGGCACGGCCGAGGTCGCCCGCGCCGAACCCGATGGCCACACCATCCTCTGCTCGATCTCGACCACCTACATCATGAACCGGGTGGTGATGAAGAATCCCGGCTACGACATGGACAAGGATCTGACCCTCGTCAGCGTCATTCCGGGTGCCGGCCTGTTGCTGGTGACGAACCCGAAGACCGGGATCAAGACGCTGGAGGATTTCGTCGCCTTCGCGCGCAAGAGCGGCAAGGTGAATTTCGGCACCTATAGCGCGGGCTCGGCCCCGCACATGACGATCAACGAGCTCAACAAGCAGTACGGGCTCAGCATCGAGCCGGTGCATTATCGTGGCGAGGCTCCGATGTGGACCGGAATGCTCGAAGGCACGCTCGATGCCGCGATGGGAAGCTACACGGCGGCACAATCGGTCCTGCAGAGCGACCGCGGCACCGTGTTCGCCGTGCATTCGAAGAAGGTCGATGCGATCCCCGCGATCAAGACCCTTCCCGAGCAGGGCGCGACGTCGAAATTCTTCACCGTGAGCGGCTTCTCCGGATGGGCGGTGCCGAAGGCAACGCCGCAAGCCGTTGTCGATCGCCTGGCGGACCTCTGCGTCGCCGCCAACAACGACGCCAAGGTGAAGGAAGTTCTCGCCACCTTCGTGCTCGAACCCGCGATCGGCTTCAAGGAGACCAACGAACTCTACCAGCGCGAGCTGCCGATCTGGATCGAGAGCGCCAAGTCGCTCGGCCTCGAGCCGGCCTAACTCTTGAGGCAGGCGCGCCGACGCTCCTTCGCCGCTCGGCGTTCGACCAAAGCCTAGTGCCGGAAACGCATTTTCCCGCTATGATTGCGCCCCGCCGCCGGACGAGCTGCCCGCGGCGGACAACAAGGGGCCGATCGCATGACACCGGATGCCGTCGCTGTCGCCGTTATGGTCATTCTGCTCTTTCCGATGGGCTATTTCACGCTGGCATCGCCCGCTTTCCTTCTGGTGAAGCTCGACATCCGGCCGGTCGCCCTGCTGTTGCGCGGCATGTTCAACGCCCATTTTCTGGTGATGCGCGTTGCCGGAATCATCGCGACATTGGCCTTGCTGCTCGACGGCCGCCCGCTTGCCGCCACCGGCGTGGGCCTGCTCGCCGCCCTCGCGATCGGCGGCCGGCGCTGGTTCATGCAGCGGATGGACGAGCAGCTCAGCGCCGGCGAAGCGGGCGATACCAACGCCGCGGGCCGGCTGCGGCGGCTGCATTGGAGCGGAATGCTCTGCAACGCCGCCTTGCTTGCCGCCCTGCTGGTCAGCATTCCCTACATTGCGGCAGCGGCGTAAACGGCAATTGTCTGGCGGAGCGGCTTGATCGTCCGGGAGCAACTTCGGGTCTAAAATGCGATGAGATTTAGATGAATCGTCATCGCGCTTTAGGTTGTTGTTTGCGCATGATCATTCCGGAAAGCCGCTTCGCACTTTTCCGCATCATGCTTTAATGCTCGCCCGAACTCGCGATGCCCTGCTGCGCCTTGTGGATCGATGACGGCACCACGCCGAAATACTTCCGGAACACGCGGCTGAAGTGCGACGAGCTGGAGAAGCCCCAGGAGAAGGCGACGTCGGTGATGGTCTTGCCGGCGTGGGCCTCGAGCTCCTGGCGGCAGTTCTGCAGGCGCGCCTGCCAGATGTAGTCGCTGACCGTGGTGCCGCGTTCAGAGAACAACATGTGCAGATAGCGTTTGGAGCAACCGAGCTCGGCCGAGATCTGATCGATGCACAGATCCGGATCGCGCAAGTGCTCGCGGATGAAGAACTGCGCGCGCACATACATCGCTTCGGGTCCGACACGATCGAACATCGTGTCGGCCTCGCGCAGCGGCAGCAGCAGCAGGTCGATCAAGGAATCGGCGACGCCGACCGCGCTGTTCGCCGACAGCTTCGCCGCTTCGTCGAAGGTTGCGTGGACGAAATCGTGGGCGATCCGCCCCGTGCCCGTCTTCGCCGACAGCTTGCAGGCCGGCATCCGCTGTGACGGGAATCCGCGGTCGCGCAGCAGCGCCTTCGGCACGATCACGACGTCGTGACGCGTGAAGGCCGGGCTGATGATCGAATGCGGACAGGAGACATCATAGGCGATGATGTCACCGGGGTTGATCTCGATGTGGCGGCCTTCCTGCTCGAAATACGACACGCCGTAAGTCTGGAAGTGAATCTTGATGTAGGGATGTTCATTGGCCTTGGCCCGCGCCAGCGTGTGCGCGATGCGATGCTGGCTCACTTCGATCTGACAGAGCTTCAGACGCGAAACGCTCGTGTAGTCGATGCGGCCTTCGAGCGAGGACGCCTCCAGCGGATCGACGTCGAAATGCCCACACAGGCTCGTCAGCCCGTCGATCCAGCTTTGGATCTGGCGCTTCGGCGTCATGCCGGTCGTCGAGAGCGTGTGAATGGTGTCGGACATTAATCCAGCCACTGGTTTGATCCGGAGATTCGACGCGAATCGCGACCAGCGCTGCTGGAGCCCTCAGCCGTGATTGCGTGACGTTTACCTCGAATTTGAGCGGTCTTTGGCACGCGCGCCATCGTTCCAATGCCACCCTTGAAAGTTAATCCTCCGCCTTAGTTGCAGCGCCGTCAAGGGGAACCTGAGCGCCGAAGGCTCTGTCAGAGGGACGCGGAAGCCGCTGAATTCGCTACTGCAAAACAAAATCTTCGCGTCCGTGCGCTATCGAGCAAACCGGTTTCTCTCTTGGGCAAGTTTCCCGATGACGAAGTCGTTAGGAATTGCGGCAGGAACAACAAGAACGGGCCGCTCCTGCACGTGGACCCGTGGCTCTCATCAGGAGGAGGAAACAGCACAGCATCGTTTCTGGTCCGAAACGTGGACCGCCCTGCACGAGCAGAAGCCGGACGACGAGAAGCCCGGTGAATTATCAATGCTTCGGGAAAAATAAACGAGACCAACGGAGGAATGACTATGCGCAAGGTGCTACTGGCGACCTTTCTTGGCTCAGCGGCGGCTCTCGCCGTCGGGAGCGCCTCAGCCAATGACGAGTTGCAAAAGATGTCGCAGAACCCGAAAGACTGGGTGATGCCGACCGGCGACTACGCCAATACTCGTTATTCCAAGCTGAACCAGATCAACGCCCAAAACGTCGGCAAGCTCCAGGTTGCCTGGACCTTCTCGACCGGCGTGCTGCGCGGCCACGAAGGCGGCCCGCTGATCATCGGCAACATCATGTACGTCCACACGCCGTTCCCCAACAAGGTCTACGCCATTGACCTTTCGCAGGAGAACAAGATCGTCTGGAAGTACGAGCCGAAGCAGGATCCGAACGTCATTCCGGTGATGTGCTGCGACACGGTTAACCGTGGCCTGGCCTTCGGCGACGGCAAGATCTTCCTGCATCAGGCCGACACCACTCTCGTCGCGCTCGATGCCAAGACCGGCCAGGTTGCATGGACCGCCAAGAACGGCGATCCGAGCAAGGGCGAGACCGGTACGTCGGCGCCCATGGTCATCAAGGACAAGGTGCTGATCGGCATCTCCGGCGGCGAGTTCGGCGTCCAGGCGCATATGTCGGCCTACGACATCAAGACCGGCAAGCTGGCATGGCGCGGCTATTCGGAAGGGCCGGACGACCAGATCCTGGTCGACGCCGAGAAGACCACTGCACTCGGCAAGCCGGTCGGCAAGGATTCGAGCCTCAAGACCTGGCAAGGCGATCAGTGGAAGATCGGCGGCGGCGCCACCTGGGGCTGGATCTCCTACGATCCCGAGCTGAACCTGGTCTATTACGGATCGGGCAATCCCTCGACCTGGAATCCGAAGCAGCGCCCCGGCGACAACAAATGGTCGATGACGATCTGGGCCCGTAACCCGGATACCGGCGTCGCCAAGTGGGTCTATCAGATGACGCCCCATGACGAATGGGACTATGACGGCGTCAACGAGATGATCCTCTCGGATCAGTCGATCAACGGCCAGCCGCGCAAGCTGCTGACCCACTTCGACCGTAACGGCCTCGGCTACACCTTGGACCGCGCCACCGGCGAGTTGCTGGTCGCCGAAAAGTACGATCCGAAGGTGAACTGGACCTCCGGCGTCGACATGGACAAGAACTCGCCAACCTACGGTCGTCCGAAGGTGCTCGACGCAGCTTCGACCGACAAGGCGGGCGAGGATCACAACGTGAAGGGCATCTGCCCGGCCGCGCTCGGCACCAAGGACGAGCAGCCGGCAGCCTACTCGCCAGACACGCAGCTGTTCTACGTTCCGACCAACCACGTCTGCATGGACTACGAGCCGTTCAAGGTGAGCTACACCGCGGGCCAGCCCTATGTGGGCGCGACGCTCTCGATGTATCCGCCGCAGGGTGAAACCCACATGGGTAACTTCATCGCCTGGGACGGCAAGACCGGCAAGATCGTCTGGTCGAACAAGGAGCAGTTCTCCGTCTGGTCGGGTGCGCTCGCAACGGCTGGCGGCGTGGTGTTCTACGGCACGCTCGAAGGCTATCTGAAGGCGGTCGACGCCAAGACCGGCAAGGAGCTCTACAAGTTCAAGACTCCCTCCGGCATCATCGGCAACGTCACCACCTATGAGAACGGCGGCAAGCAGTATGTCGCAGTGCTCTCCGGCGTCGGCGGCTGGGCCGGTATCGGTCTGGCGGCAGGCCTGACCGATCCGACTGCAGGTCTCGGCGCGGTCGGTGGCTACGCGGCCCTCAGCAACTACACGGCGCTCGGCGGTACGCTGACCGTGTTCTCGCTGCCGAACTAGGCCCATCAGCATCGCTCCGGCGCGTGGATCAACTCCACGCGCCGGCTCGTCTCCCCCGGGCGTCTTCGAGGATAAATCTCTTGCGTAAAATCTGCTCTGTCATTGCTGCGATGATCTTGGTTGCGTCCGGAGGAATTGCGGTCGCGGAAGGTCCGGGCGACCCGACCGCCGTGAAGAAGGAAGACGACGGAAAGTGGCTCGATAAGGAAGGAAATCCGACCTACAAGATTTCGGCCGACGGCACCGTGGACTGGTTCACCTATTCCGGATACCGCCGCTATCACTCCGACTGCCACGTCTGCCATGGGCCCGACGGCATGGGCTCCACCTACGCGCCGGCGCTCAAGGATTCCGTCAAGTCGATGAGCTATGGCGACTTCCTCGGCGTGGTCGCCTCCGGTCGCAAGAACGTCTCGACCGCACAGGAGAACGTCATGCCGGCCTTCGGCGACAATCCGAACGTCGCCTGCTACATGGACGACCTGTATGTCTATCTGCGCGCCCGCTCCACCGAAGCGTGGGGCCGGCAGCGTCCCTCCAAGAAGGAGGAGAAAACAGAGGCCTACACCAAGGCGGAAGACGCCTGCATGGGCAAGAAGTGAACGTTACGAAGACTGCCAAGACTACTTATTGGCGTCTGATGAGGATTTGAGGAGCTACCAATGAAGACACGTGCCGCCGTCGCTTTCGAAGCCAAGAAGCCGCTTGAGATCGTCGAGGTCGATCTGGAAGGCCCGAAGGCCGGCGAAGTCCTGGTCGAGATCAAGGCGACGGGCATCTGCCATACCGACGCCTACACGCTCGACGGCTTCGACAGCGAGGGAATCTTCCCGTCGATCCTGGGCCATGAGGGCGCCGGGATCATCCGCGAGATCGGCCCCGGCGTCACCTCGGTGAAGCCGGGTGACCACGTCATTCCGCTCTACACGCCGGAATGCCGGCAGTGCAAAAGCTGCCTCAGCCAGAAGACCAATCTCTGCACTGCGATCCGCGCGACCCAGGGCAAGGGCGTGATGCCCGACGGCACCAGCCGCTTCTCCTACAAGGGCAAGCCGATCTACCACTACATGGGCTGCTCGACCTTCTCGAACTTCACCGTGCTGCCGGAGATCGCGGTCGCCAAGATCCGCGAGGACGCGCCGTTCGACAAGAGCTGCTACATCGGATGCGGCGTCACCACCGGCGTCGGCGCCGTGGTCAACACCGCAAAGGTCACGCCGGGCTCCAACGTGGTCGTGTTCGGCCTCGGCGGCATCGGCCTCAACGTGATCCAGGGCGCCAAGATGGCGGGCGCCGACAAGATCATCGGCGTCGACATCAACGATTCCAAGGAAGATTGGGGCCGCCGTTTCGGCATGACCGACTTCGTCAACCCGAAGAAGATCACCGGCGACATCGTCCAGCATCTCGTCGGCCTCACCGACGGCGGCGCCGACTACACCTTCGACTGCACCGGCAACACCACGGTGATGCGCCAGGCCCTGGAGGCCTGCCATCGCGGCTGGGGCACCTCGATCATCATCGGCGTTGCCGAGGCCGGCAAGGAGATCGCCACTCGCCCGTTCCAGCTCGTCACCGGGCGCAACTGGCGCGGCACCGCCTTCGGCGGCGCCCGCGGCCGCACCGACGTGCCGAAGATCGTCGACTGGTACATGAACGGAAAGATCCAGATCGATCCGATGATCACCCACGTGCTCAAGCTCGAGGAGATCAACAAGGGGTTTGACCTCATGCACGAAGGCAAATCCATCCGTTCAGTCGTCGTGTTCTAGCTCGAAAGCGTCACACCAAGGAGGATCGACCATGACTGTTGCACTCCATCCATCGATCGACAACGGCCTCAAACAGGGCAGCGGCAGCTTCGCCGGCGGCACGCTGGTCTGCAAATGCAGCGACCATCCGGTCAAGGTCGGTATCAAGGGCGACGTCGCACACAACCACGCCTGCGGCTGCACCAAGTGCTGGAAGCCGCAAGGCGCGATTTTCTCGGTGGTAGCCGTGGTGCCGCGCCAGAACGTTACCGTGCTCGAGAACGGCGACAAGCTCCAGATCGTCGATCCCTCCGCGGTGATCCAGCGCTACGCCTGCAAGGCCTGCGGCACGCACATGTACGGCCGCATCGAGAACAAGAACCACCCGTTCTACGGTCTCGACTTCATTCATCCCGAGCTGTTCCAGGAGCAGGGCTCGCAGGCCCCGCAGTTCGCGGCCTTCGTCTCTTCCGTGATCGAATCGGGTGTGAAGCCTGAGCAGATGGCGGGCATCCGTTCCCGGCTGAAGGAAATCGGGCTCGAGCCCTATGATTGCCTGTCACCGGCGCTGATGGACGCGATCGCGACCCACGTTGCCAAGGCCAAGGCCGCCTGAGCAAGGCCGGCTGGTATTCGCCGAATCCCGTCCGCTCGCTGGCCTCGACCAGCGCCATCGAGCCGGACGGGCCCGGCCCCGGAGTTGACGGCGATGCCGCCACCTCCAACCTTACAGGCATTTGAGGGTGATTGGCTCCTCAGTCCTGGTCTCTGAATGACTGCGCAGTGCCGCCGACTTCCGTCTGAAGTCCCCGGCATCTGCGTTTCTCCCTCCCTCGACTGAGGTATCCTGCTTCGTCCGCGCAGTCCTTCTGGCGGACGAAGCCTTTTTCGTCGCAACCCCTGTTTGCGAACGCGCGATCTACGCGGCGCGATGACGCGCCCTGCTTTTGACAAACCATCGATGCAATCTTTTCCCGGTGAGAACACTCGGCTGTGAACGCCGGGCCGGCGCGATCCCTGTTACGGTCGGGCCGTCACGATGCCGCACGCACGTTCAAACAACTAAGAACAAAAACGGGGAGGTATCGAGCACATCCAGACATCGCCAGTGGCGTTCCTGCCTCCCACCGGGATTTGCCCGCGCGGGGCGAAGGCGGGGATGCGACGAAACGACATACGCGCTGTCGCCAACCGGCGTCGGCGAACTTTGAATTTGGCATGCTTATGAAGAGCGAGGGACGATCATGATCAAGGTGAAGATCAACGGCCAGGAACAGAGCTGGGACGGCGACCCGGATCTCCCGCTACTCTGGTTCCTGCGCGACGAGGCCGGGCTGACCGGCACCAAATATGGCTGTGGCCAAGCCTTGTGCGGCGCCTGTACGGTCATTGTCGACAAGGAGGCCGTGCGCGCCTGCATCACGTCGGTCAACGACGTCGCCGGACGCGAGGTCACCACGATCGAAGGACTGCATCCCAACGGGGATCATCCGGTGCAGAAGGCCTGGCGTCAGGTCAATGTACCGCAATGCGGCTTCTGCCAGGCCGGCCAGATCATGCAGGCCGCCGCGCTGCTGATGGACAACCCGAAGCCTTCGCATGACCAGATCCGCGAGGCGATGTCCGGCAATATCTGCCGCTGCGGCTGCTATCAGCGCATCGAGAACGCAGTCCATCTCGCATCGACGGGAGTGTGACATGAATTTCATCGACAATCCCGGCAAGCTCCGCGGCTTCGAAAAGCACGTCAAGATCGAGAAGGTCTCGCGCCGCAGCATCCTGAAGGGGCTCGGCATCACCGGCGGATTCGTTCTCGCCGCCCCCGTGATGTCGCGCCAGGCGTTTGCCTATGAGACCGGCGCCGGCAAGATGCCGCACGGCGTCGTGGTCGATCCGCGCGTGTTCGTCTCGGTCGCACCCGACGGCATCGTCACCATCGTCGGGCACCGTTCGGAAATGGGCACCGGCGTGCGCACCAGCCTGCCGCTGATCGTGGCCGAGGAGATGGAAGCCGACTGGTCCAAGGTCAAGGTGCAGCAGGCCCATGGCGACGAGGTCAAGTTCGGTAACCAGGACACCGACGGCTCGCGCAGCACGCGGCATTATTTGATCCCGATGCGCCAGATCGGCGCCTCGGCCCGCACCATGCTGGAGCAGGCTGCGGCGAAGCGCTGGGGCGTGCCGGCGACCGAGGTCAAGGCCGTCAATCATGAAATCGTCCACAGCGCCAGCGGCCGCAAGCTCGGCTTCGGCGAGCTCGCCGCCGATGCCGCCAAGGAATCGGTGCCGAGCATCGAAGGCCTCAAGCTGAAGGACCCCCGGGATTTCCGCTATCTCACCAAGGGCCAGATCGGCATCGTCGATCTCCACGACATCACCACCGGCAAGGCGCGTTACGGCGCCGATGTGCGGCTGCCGGGGATGAAATATGCCGTGATCGCGCGCCCGCCGGTGACCGGCGGCACGCTGGTCTCGTTCGATCCGGAGGCCGCACTGAAGGTCCCCGGCGTCGAGAAGGTGATGAAGGTTCAAGGCTGGCCGTGGCCGTCAAAGTTCCAGCCGCTCGGCGGCGTCGCGGTGATCGCGCGCAACACCGGCGCTGCCATCAAGGGCCGCGACGCGCTGAAGCTGACCTGGGACGACGGGGCCAACGGCAAGTACGACTCGGTCGCCTATCGCAAGGAGCTCGAGGAGGCCTCGCGCAAGCCAGGTCTCGTCGTGCGCAAGGAGGGCGACGCGGATGCGGCTCTGAAGGGCGCCGACAAGGTGATCGTCGGCGAGTACTACATCCCGCACCTTGCCCATGTCAGCATGGAGCCGCCGGTGGCGGTCGCCGACGTCAAGGGCGACAAGGCGGAGATCTGGGCGCCGGTGCAGAGCCCGGGCGGGACCCGGGACGACGTCGCCAAGACGCTCGGCATTCCCGAGGGCAATGTCACCGTCAACGTGACCCTGCTCGGCGGCGGATTCGGCCGCAAGTCGAAATGCGACTTTGCGCTCGAAGCCGCGCTGCTGTCGAAGGAGCTCGGCGCACCGGTGAAAGTGCAATGGACGCGGGAGGACGACGTTCGTAACGGCTTCCTGCACACCGTCTCGGCCGAGCGGATCGAGGCCGGCCTCGACAAGAGCGGCAAGGTGATTGCCTGGCGCCACCGCAGCGTGGCACCCAGCATCGCCTCGACCTTTGCAGCCGGTACGGTCCATCAGGCGCCGTTCGAAATCGGCATGGGCCTCGCCGACGTGCCGTTCGAGATCGCCAATATCTCCTGCGAGAATCCGGAAGCGGCCGCGCATACCCGCATCGGCTGGTTCCGCTCGGTCTCGAACATCCCGCGCGCCTTTGCGGTACAGTCGATGGTCGGCGAGATCGCGCAGGCGACCGGCCGCGACCAGAAAGACATGCTGCTCGAGCTGATCGGCTCGCCCCGCATCGTCAAGCCCAACGTGAAGGACCTGTGGAACTATGGCGAGCCGCAGGAGAGCTACCCGATCGATACCGCGCGCCTGCGCAAGGTGGTCGAGCTGGTTGCGGAGAAGGGCGAATGGGGCCGACAAGTGCCGAAGGGCCACGGTCTCGGCATTGCCGCCCACCGCAGCTTCGTCAGCTACATCGCGACCATCGTCGAGGTGGCTGTCGACGACAAGGGCAAGCTGACGGTGCCGAGGGTCGACACCGCGATCGACTGCGGCACCTACGTCAACCCAGAGCGGATCGCTTCGCAGATCGAGGGCGCGGCGATCATGGGGCTGAGCCTCGCCAAATACGGCGAGATCACCTTTAAGGACGGCAAGGTACAGCAGAAGAATTTTGACGACTTCCAGGTCGTCAGGATCGACGAATCCCCTGTCGTGACCAATGTCTACATCGTGCCGCCCGGCCCCGACACGCCGCCGAGCGGCGTCGGCGAGCCTGGGGTTCCGCCGTTCGCGCCGGCGCTGATCAATGCGATCTTCGCAGCGACCGGAAAACGCATCCGCTCGCTGCCGATCGGCAGGCAATTGGAGGCGTGAGACGAAACCGAGGCGCGCGGCGGAACACAAGACGCCTCGCGCCGTTTGCATCGATCTGACAGGAGCAGATCGATGACCAACATCTCAAGGGCGCTCGCAGTCTCGCTGTCGGGCGCCTTTCTTTTGACGTCCTCCGGCGCGTTCGCCCAAGGCAACTCGACGCCCCCAACCACAGCCACGCGGCCCACCGCGCCCGACCAGAACTCGCTTCCCAACGCCAACGCCCCGCCTGCTTCGACCACCCAGACCACCGGGCAACACAATTCCGATCCGAAGGTTCGCGAGATGAACCAGAAGGAAAGGGACAAGGTCGAGCGCGAAGGGAAGTAGCGAGGGCCTCGCGCACAAGCCGCCCCACATCGTCATGGCCGGGCTGCGCTCGGCCATGATGACGCGTACGTGGCGCGCTGGCGATCCAGTACGCAAGAATGCGGCGGACGTTGCCGCCCGCCGCATTCGCCACCCCCCAGCTGCTCCGCTGTCTTCGATCCGCCCGCGGAGCTATTTCTTCAGCGCGAACACCCAGATGACCCCGCCTTGCGGCACGTTGGCTTCGATGCCGATGTTATTGGTCGCCAGCGCATCCTGGATGCGCTGCGCGTCCACGCCCCAACCCGACTGGATCGCGATGTATTGGGTGCCGTCGATCTCATAGGAGACCGGCATGCCCATGATGCCGGAGTTGGTCTTCTGCTCCCATAGGAGCTCGCCGGTCTTGGCATGGAAGGCGCGGAAGTTGCGGTCATTGGTGCCGCCGACAAGGACGAGATCGCCCGCAGTCGCGGTCACCGAGCCGAACAGCTGCGACTTCGGGAAGTTGTGCTGCCACACCTTCTTGCCCGTCGCGGGATCCCACGCCTGCAGCTCACCGAAGTGGTCCGCACCCGGCTTCGTCTTCAGGCCGATGTCCTCCGGCTTGGTGCCGAGCCAAAGCTCGCCCGGCTTCAGCGCGACCTTCTCGCCGGTGAACCCGCCGCAGAAGTTCTCGTTGGCGGGGACGTAGACGAGGCCGGTCTTCTGGCTGTAGGCCGCCGACGGCCAGTCCTTGCCGCCCCAAAGCGACGGACAGAACTCGACGCGCTTGCCGATCACCGGCTTGTGCGCGGGATCCACGATCGGCTTGCCGCTCTCGGGTTCAATGCCCTTCCAGACATCGGTGGAAACGAACGGCCAGCCGGCGACGTAGTTGATCTTGGTCGGCGTGCGCTCGAGGATCCAGAAGATCGCGTCACGGCCCGGATGGACCAGGCTCTTGATGTTGCGGCCGTCGCGTTGCAGGTCGATCAGCATCGGCGCCTCGACCTCGTCCCAGTCCCAGGAGTCGTTCTGGTGATACTGGTGGTGGGTCTTGATCTTGCCGGTGTTGGGATCGAGCGCGAGCACCGAGGAGGTGTAGAGATTGTCGCCCGGATGGGTCTCGCCGGGCCAAGGCGCAGCGTTGCCGACGCCCCAGTAGATCGTCTTGGTGTCCTTGTCGTAATTGCCGGTCATCCAGGCCGAGCCGCCGCCGTTCTTCCAGTCGTCGCCCTGCCAGGTGTCATGCCCCGGCTCACCTTCGCCCGGAATGGTGAAGGTCCGCCACAGCTCCTTGCCGTCCTTGGCGTCGTAGGCGGCGACGTAGCCGCGCACGCCGAACTCGCCGCCGGAGCCGCCCACGATGACCTTGCCATCAACGATCAGCGGCATCAGGGTCATGTACTGGCCCTTCTTGTAATCCTGCACCTTGGTGTCCCACACCACCTTGCCGGTCTTGGCATCGAGCGCGACGACGTGGTCGTCCGTGGTGGCGAGATAGAGCTTGTCTTCCCAGAGGCCGACGCCGCGACTGGTGGGATGCAGCTGGAACAGGTCGTCGGGCAGCTGCCGCTTGTAGCGCCAGTATTCGTCGCCGGTCTTCGCGTTCAGCGCGATCACCTGCCCCATCGGGGTCGCCACGAACATCACGCCGTTATTGACGATCGGCGGCGCCTCGTGGCCTTCGACGACACCGGTGGCGAAGGTCCAGACCGGCGTGAGATTCTTCACGTTGGAGGCGTTGATCTGATCGAGCGGACTGTAGCCCTGGCCGTCATAGGTGCGCCGATAGAGCATCCAATTGCTCGGCTCGGGATTCTCCAGCCGCTGCGCGGTCACCGGCGCGTAGTTCTCGATCGGACCGGACACGGCGGCGGTCGAAACGAGACAGGTGAAGGCGACGAAGCCGGACAAATACAATTGCTTCCTGGTCATGGACGTTTTCATGGACGTTCCCCTTTGTCATCCGTTTGAATTCTTGTGTTGAATTCTTGTCGTTCGTCCCGCTGTCCGCCCGTCGGCGGATACGGCCTCTCGTTGAGGCGGGCACGGCCGCACCGTCCATCATCCTGGCTGCGCGCCACCTACCTTTCCGATGAAATTGCCGGCGACGCTGAGCGAGCCGTCAGCGAGCGCGAGCGGCAGCGCAGCGAGCCGCCGCGGCGCCGGTCCGAACACGACCTGTGCGTCCGCACGAGGATCGTATTCGGAATTGTGACACATGCACTTGAACACCTCCTTGTCACCGACATCGCTCTTCACCCAGGCGGTGACGGGACAGCCGGCATGCGCGCAGATCGCTGAATAGGCGACGATGCCGTCGACGGCGCGCGCTTTGGTTTTCTCATCGAGCTCGGCAGGATCGAGCCGGATGATCAGGATCTCGTTGAGCCGGGAGGCGCTGCGCACGACCGATGTCTTGGGATCCTTCGGCCAGGCATGCACCGGCGGTCCGCCGGCGGGCAGGTCGGCTGCGGTGATGAGCTTTCCCTCCTTGTCGCCTTCGGAGAAGACCAGCACATCGCCCTTTTGAGGCCGTTCGTCGGAGCCCGGCGGATCCTCGTCGGCGCGCGCATGCGCGGAACAACCGAGGCAGGCGGTGGTGGCGAGTGCGCCAAGCAGCACCGTCCGCCGCGTCCGCGCGGCGCGCGAGTCGGCTTCGGGATCCGTGGGGCTCTCGGACGATGCGGAACTGGACGTGATCGATGCGCGGGACATGTCCACAAGCAGGCGCTGGAACTCTGCCAAAAACAAGGCGAAGAGTTGGCACCGCAGTGCATCAATATGGCTTTGCTCGCGTTGATTGAACGGCAGTGAACGCATTCATGCGCGTTTTCGCGATTTCAACGTCGCTCCACGCGATCAGCATGATGATTTTGCAGATCAGACCAATGATGCTGGAATTGGTGCAGCGCGCTCTCCGCCGCGCTGCGCAAAGCAAGCGGCGCAATAGAGCTGCATACTTTGCGAGCGACGGGCCGTCGGCCGTTCTCAGGACCTGAGCACATGGCGCGGCGCGGCGATAGAACCGGCAACGGTCGCCGACGCCATTTCGAAACTATCGGCAATACGGCGCGCCTTGTCGATGAACAGGCTAGCTGCCGGCGGTGGGCAGACCTCGCGCGCGGTCTGCTCGAACAGGTCGAGCCAGCGGTCGAAATGATCACCCACCAGGCTCAGCGGCAGATGTGCCCGCATCGGCGAGCCGTGATAGCGGCCGCTCATCAGCACGACCGAAGACCAGAAATCCCTAAGCTTGGCGAGATGCTCGTCCCAGTTCTGCACGATCCCGAACACCGGTCCCAGCTTTGCGTCTTCGCGTACCCGTCCGTAGAAGCGGGTCACGAGTTCCCCGATCATCTCCTCGGTGATCCCGGTCCGCTCGATCGCATCCTGAGTCAATAGGTTCCGCCGTGCGGCCGCCGCCTCGCGCTCGGCCTTCAGTCGATCCGACATATCCTCTGTGTCCGTTCCGTTATGCCCGCGGGCCGTTCAACATTGTCGGGCCAATTGCGCGCGGCGTCTTTGTCGCAGCGCAAAGTGCGGGATCCGGCGGCGGACGTCGTAAGCCCGCCGCCAACCGCCGTGATCAGGCGCTATAGGTGTAAAAGCCCTGCCCGCTCTTGCGACCGAGATGGCCGGCATCGACCATCTCTTTCAGCAGCGGTGCTGGCCGATATTTAGGATCGTTGAAGCCCTTGTAAAAGACCTCCATCACCGAAAGCATGGTGTCGAGCCCGACGAGATCGGCCAGAGCCAGCGGCCCGATCGGATGGTTGCAACCGAGCTTCATGCCGGCGTCGATCTCTTCCGCCGTCGCAATCCCTTCCTGAAGCGCAAAAATCGCCTCGTTGATCATCGGGCACAGGATGCGGTTGACGGCAAAACCCGGGCTGTTCTTGGCAGTGATTGCCACCTTGCCGACGCGCTGGGCGAAATCGAGCGCCTTGGCGTGGGTATCGTCCGAGGTCTGCAAGCCGCGGATCAGTTCCAGCAGCGCCATCACCGGAACCGGATTGAAGAAGTGCATGCCGATGAAGCGGTCGGGCCGGTCGGTCGCGGCGGCGAGCTTGGTGATCGAGATCGACGACGTGTTGGTTGCGACCAGCGTGCGCGGCGACAGGGTGGCGCAGAGGTCCTTCAGGATCTTGACCTTGAGCTCCTCATTCTCGGTCGCGGCCTCGATGACCAGGTCGCAGTCCGACAGCTTCGCCCGGTCGGTGGTGCCGGTGATGCGCTTGAGCGTCGCCTCGCGATCGGCCGCCGACATCTTCTCCTTCTTGACCAGGCGGTCGAGGCTGCCGCCGACGGTCGAAAGCCCGCGGTTCACGGCCGCATCGGAAATATCGACCATCACGACCGAGAGCCCGGCCGCCGCACAGACTTGCGCGATGCCGTTTCCCATGGTCCCTGCCCCGATGATGCCAACGGTCTGGATCATTGCCTCATATCCTTCTCATCCTAGCGGGCGCGCCAGCACGGCACGGCCCCGTTATTCCCAGTACCAGGGTCTAGCACCGCCGCCGGGCGGCTGCGACCTGATCCGCCCTCTCCTTAAAGCATCCATGGCGGGAATAAAGCCGCCGGCGGCCGCGAAAGGGCACGATTTGGCCTTCCGGCCCGCGGTTTACCCCGAATTTGCCCCTGCCCTTGCCCGTCGCAGGCGGAGGGACGGCTCGGCCTAGCACGCTTCGGGCAATCCTCGATCTACATCAATCGGACGACGCGGCGCCGCTGACGGTGTGCTGTGGTTGACGCCCAATGGCCGGCGCTCCGGCACGACGTTCAACTGGTCGAACTACCTTGCGAAGGTGAGCCCGCAATGGAAGGCGAGCGTGGGTGAAGGCACCCCGGTCGAGTGGCCGCTCGGCCTCGGCGGCAGGGGCAATGACGGCGTCGCCTCGCTTGTCGGCCTTGTTCCTGGTGCGATCGGCTATCTCGAACACACCTACGCGCTGCAGCGGCTCGACCGGATTTCCTTCGGAATCGTGCAGAACAGCGCCGGCAATTACGTCGTGCCCGACGCCGCGTCCTTCCAGGCCGCAGCCGCCAGCGCGGACTGGAAAGCGGAGAAGGACTTTCATCTTTTGCTCACCAACGCGCCCGGTGAAGATGCCTATCCGATCACGGCGACGACCTTCGTGCTGATGCCGAAGACGCCAAAATATCCGGAGCGCTCCGCAGCCGCCGTAGACTTCGTCCGCCGGGTGCTGGACGACTGCAGGTCCCAGGCCGAGACGCTCAACTACGTCCCGCTCCCGCCCGCCCTGATCGACCAGATCGAACGCTATCGGCAGCAGAGCATCGCCGCCGCCCACGCGATTTCGGCATCGGCTGCCGTCAAACGCTGAACCTCGAAGGCCGGCCGCAATGTCGAGATGGGGTCCACCGCACCTCGATCTCGGTTGACAACCGTCGATTATTTCAATACTCGTTGAAATATGGAAAAGACGGACGCCGTCGCAGCGCTCGCCGCGCTCGCGCAGGACAATCGCCTCGACATCTTCCGCCTGCTGGTGCAGGCCGGTCCCGGCGGGCTCACTGCCGGCGCTGTGGCTGAGGCGCTGGGTCTTGCCCCCAACACGCTGACCTTCCACTTCGACCGGTTGCGGATGGCCGGGCTCGCGACCGTGCGGCGCGAGGGGCGTTCGATGATCTATGCGGGGCGATTCGAGACCATGAACGCGCTCGTCGGCTTCCTGACCGACAACTGTTGCGGCGGGGTGTCATGCGCTCCGACAAAGCTGTCGAAACCAGCGCGAAAGCGCGGCAATGTGCCTGCAGCCTGAAAGGACAGACCATGAAGCGCCTGCACGTTCACCTGTCCGCCGAGGACCTCCCCCGTTTCATCGGCGCTGATTACGGCGACGGCACTGGCGAGAACCAGGCGCGGGTTGCTCACGAGAAGCCGGAGCAGCACTCGGCCCGCCGTGCGCCGCAGGTGGCGCCGGCGACCCCGCGAGCCTGCTGCTGAACAAGGGAGCATCCGCAATGGACGCGATCATCTACCACAATCCCGACTGCGGCACGTCGCGCAACACGCTTGCCATGATCCGCCATGCCGGTATCGAGCCGCACGTGATCGAATATCTGAAGACGCCGCCGTCGCGGACCCTGCTGCGGCAGCTCATCGCGCGTATGGGAATTTCCGTGCGCGAGGCCGTGCGCGAAAAGGCGGCCCCCTATGCGGAGCTCGGGCTCGGCAACGCGGCGTTGACCGACGATCAGTTGTTCGACGCGATGATGGCGCATCCGATTTTGATCAACAGGCCGATCGTGGTGACGCCGAAAGGCGTCAGACTCTGCCGCCCCTCCGAACTGGTGCTGGATTTGTTGCCACCGCAACGGGGCGAATTTGTCAAGGAAGACGGCGAGCGCGTGCGGCTGGATCGCGACGCCTGATGCAGAGCCTTGCACAGCGCGCCTTCGCCGAGTGGCTCGGGACGGCATTCCTGCTCGCGGCCGTGGTCGGCTCCGGGATCATGGCGCAGCGACTTTCCGGTGGAAACGTCGCACTGGCACTGTTGTGCAATACGATCGCCACCGGCGCCATCCTCGTGGTGCTGATCCTGACCTTCGGCCCGCTATCGGGTGCCCACTTCAATCCGGCCGTGACGCTGGCATTCGCCTTGCGCGGCGAAGTGCCATGGACGGACGCCGCG
This sequence comes from Bradyrhizobium centrosematis, assembly GCF_045571495.1. NCBI lineage: Bacteria > Pseudomonadati > Pseudomonadota > Alphaproteobacteria > Hyphomicrobiales > Nitrobacteraceae > Bradyrhizobium > Bradyrhizobium centrosematis. The sequence goes on along the minus strand of NZ_CP120703.1, from coordinate 2,419,078 downwards.
ATCTACTGCATCGCCCAGATCACCGGCGCGATTGCCGGTGTCGGGGTCGCACACCTGATGTTCGAGCTTCCTGTGCTCCAATTTTCTCTCACAGAGCGAACCGGGGCCGGACAATGGTTGGCCGAAGCCATGGCCACCTTCGGCCTGCTATCGACGATCTTCGGCGTCGGACATCGCACCATCACTGCTATTCCTTATGCCGTCGGCCTCTACATCACGTCGGCATACTGGTTCACCTCGTCCACATCGTTCGCCAACCCCGCAGTCACCATCGCCCGTTCGCTGTCCGATACATTCGCGGGTATTGCCCCACAAGGCATAGCGGCTTTCATTGCCGCCCAATTGGTCGGGGCGGCTCTCGCCGTCCTGCTCGCGCGATGGCTTTGGGCCTGCGAAAGGCGGGGCCCTTCTCGGATCTCGTCAGAAGAGCCTGCGTGACGCGGCGCCAACAGCTTTTTTGATCGAATCGCGTTTTCAAACCGTCGCTCCCGGGTATTCTGTGGCCGTCAACACGACTTGCAGGAACCAATCCGTGAGGCGATTTCGAACGGCCGATATCGACGATCAGGAGCCATCCGGCCCGGCGCAACAGCGTCAGGCCGGATGAACGACTTCGCACGATCCATTGGCGCTGCGTTGTCGCTGATCGGCGAAGCCGACGCCGAACTGCTCGGCATCGTCGCGTTGTCGGTTCGCGTCAGCCTGACCGCGAGCATCATTGCCCTGCTGATCGGCGCGCCGATCGGGGCCTTGCTCGCGATCACCCGTTTCGGCGGCCGCCAGGTGATCATCGTGCTGACCAATGCGCTGCTCGGCCTTCCGCCGGTCGTGGTCGGGCTCGCGCTCTATCTCCTGCTGTCGCGGTCCGGCCCGCTCGGAGCTGCCGGACTGTTGTTCACGCCGGCCGCCATGGTGATTGCGCAGACGCTGCTTGCCACCCCGATCGTGGTGGCGCTGGTGCACCGGCCCGCGAGCCTGCTATGGGCGGAATATGGCGATCTGGCGCGGATCGACGGACTGTCGGCCTTCCGCAGCATGGCGCTTCTGTTCGCCCTCGGCCGGACCTCGCTGCTGACGGCCTTTCTCGCCGCGTTCGGACGCGCCATCGCCGAGGTCGGCGCCATCATCATCGTCGGCGGCAACATCCGCGGCTTCACACGCACGATGACGACCGCGATCGCGCTGGAGACCAGCAAGGGCGACCTGCCACTGGCCCTCGGGCTCGGGCTGATCCTGCTCGCGCTCAGCGTGGCGGTGTCGACCGTCGCCTTCCTGCTAGTGGGACGCGTTGGGGAAAAATAGCTGCTCGCCGCCGACCTTGTACCCGGCGATCGCCTCCTGTCCCTTCGGCGAGATCAGCCAGTCGATGAAGGCTTGCCCATCCCTGGCCTTCACGTTCGGGTGCTTTTCAGGATTGACCAGCATGACGCCGTACTGGTTGAACAGCCGCTTATCCCCTTCCGTCAGGATGGCGAGCTCGCCGCGGTTCTTGAACGACAGCCAGGTGCCGCGATCCGACAGCAGATAGGCGTTCGACGACGAGGCCATGTTCAGCGCCGGGCCCATGCCCTGGCCGATTTCCCGATACCAGCCGTCCTTTGCCGCGCCGATGTCGACGCCTGCTTCCTTCCAAAGCCGGAGCTCGGCCGCATGCGTGCCGGACTTGTCGCCGCGCGAAATGAACGGCGCCTTGGCGGCCGCGATCTTGCGCAATGCATCCGTGACGTCCTTGCCGCCGGTGATCTTCGCGGGATCGCTCTTCGGGCCGATGATGACGAAATCGTTGTACATGACGTCGAAGCGCTTCACACCCTGCCCTTCCGACATGAACTTGTCTTCGGCAGCCCTGTCATGGACGAACACCACGTCGGCATCGCCGCGCCGCCCGATATCCAGCGCCTGGCCGGTCCCGACGGCAACGACCTTCACGTTGATGCCCTGCTCCTTTGCAAACAGCGGCAGCAAATGGCCAAACAGGCCGGATTGTTCCGTCGAGGTGGTGGAGGCCACGGTGATGGCGCGATCCTGCGCGAACGCCATCGTGGACCAGAGCAGAAGCGCTCCGATAGCGACTAGTCTTTTCATTCCTCGTCCTTGCACCAGATGGCGGGTGCTCCAAACTACCCGGAGCGGCTGACGCAGGGAACCCCACCTTCGGTGCATGTCTCTCTCGACCATCCTTGCGACGCGCGTCGATTGGGAACGTCCTTTCCGCGCGCAAGTTGTCGACGGTGAACCCACGAGGAGAACGAGATGAAGAAGCTCATCTTGGCGTCGGCATGCATCATGGCGCTGGCGACCGGTGGCGCCTTCGCGCAGACGCAAGCCGCCCCGGACGCCTCGGGTCAGGGCGGCGTCGGCCCCTCGTCGCGCGGACCCGCGACCAAGGGCATGACGACCGGGCGTTCGTCGAACATGCAAAACGATGCCAGCGACAGCAAGGGTGCACAGTCGCCATCCGCCGGCAGTAGCAACACCAACAATATGGGCAGCCAGGCCGGCGGCAGTGCGGGCTCTGGCAAATAATCGACTTCGAAGGAAAGGTATCAGTCTCGGCACACCGCACTGTGGACGCGGTCACAGCCGACGAGCGGTCACGCTGCTGCTTCACGACGAGACAGCCTGTCGGCGACGGCTGCGCTACATTCAGTCACCACCCACGCGCGCGGAATTGTGGATGTTCTGCAATTGATCTCCCCTACGTTGACAGAGGTGTGACGAGCGGGGCAGTTTTTCACATTGCTGGCGAATCAGCGATTGCCTCACGCCCGAGTACCTCTTGGACAACTCCTAGTGCTTTCGAGACTGATATCGTTGCTGCGCCGCATCCCCGCCGTGAGATGGGCTTTCAACCGGCTTCGGCCTGCGCCGGATAGCGGCAGCATTGATGTCACGCCGATCGCCGCGGACGTATCGCCTGTCATCACCGAAGACATTACGGCAAAAGACATCGCAGCCGAAACCATCGCGGAAGCCGCCTCGGCTGACGACACCGTGACCAGCATGGTTTCGACGCACGACGAGGCCGAGGTCGCGGCTCCTTCTGCTCAGGATGGTGCCGCAATCTCCATTATCCCGGAGAGTCCGCCGGCCGCGCCAACCGACGCCAGCGCCGGCGACGATTCCTCCCGCGAGACGCCGTCCGACATCGAGCCGGTCATCGAGCCGGAGGCTTTGGTCCTGGCCGTCGAGATCGAAACCGCGACGGAAGATGCTCCCGAGCCCGCCATCAGCAACGATCCTGCTGTGGAAATTGCGGCGACGGTCGAGTCCGTCGACGCGGAGCCGATTGCGATCGATGCCGTCAGCGAACCGGTCGAAGCCGCCGAACCTGTCGTCAGCACCGATTCAATCCCGGTCGAGGCCGAGGCTGACGTCCTGGCAGAGACATCGGCGTCGCCCCTCGACGTCGAGAGTGCTCCCGTTGACGCTCCTGCCCTCGTCACGGACGACGATCGGTCGCCTGACGCTATCATGGACGTTGAGCCGACCGTAGACGAGCAGTGCGTCGTATCTGCTGACGCCGAAGCGCTGGCAGAGCCTGCTCCTGAGAATCACCTCGATAGCGCTCCCTCGCTTGGCGATGCCGTGACCATTGAGCCGGCTGCTGCGGATCTTGCTGTGCCCGTCGTCGCGCAGCAGGGTTCCACCGAGACGGCCAGCGTCGACACCGACATCGAGCCCGTTCCGGTTCTCGTCTCTCCATCTCCGCAACGGCGCAGCACGCCGAAAGCACGCGCGAGAGCCGCCGAACCTGCCGATCGCTCCGCGCTGATTCGGCAGCGCTGGGCGGAAAGCGGGATCAGGATGTGGAATCCTCGGCTTCACGGCACCGGCGAAGCCACGCTGAACATCCAGGGCAGTATCGGGCTGCTCCCGCCCGCGCCCGGCGACACGATGCCGCGCTACGACAAGCTGGAATTCAAGATGCTCGGCGGACAGATCGTCTGTGAGGGCGTCATTGTCGAGGCTCCACTACAGGCGAGCCATCGCAGCTTCACGCGGCTCGCCGAGCCCGGAAAACTCGAGCGGGTCCACGAGCCGGCCCGGGAACGCCAAGCCGCTCTCGCCTGATCCTTTCTCCTGCGACCGCCGCCGCGATGTGCTAGGCTGATATGCCGACATGGGAGATCGCATATGCGCGCAAGCCCGTTGCTTCTGGTCGCGATCGCTACCTTCTGCGCCTCGCAACCGGCCGATGCTGCCGGCAAACGGCCACGTCTTGACGTCGCGACCGTCGGCGCCACCGGTCCAGCCGCATCCTACAAGGCCGACCGCCTCTCCTCCTCTCGCGGAGAGTCGATTCTCAACACGGCGGGCCAGACCACCGTGCTGACGCGACAGGTGCTCGACGACATGAACGCGACCAGCCTCAGAGACGCCATGCGCTCGACCGCCGGCCTGACCATCGGGCGTTAAGCGCCCGGCCGGCTTTTGGCCGATAGGGCGCTATCCCCGCACGGCAGATGGATTTTCCTCACACGAAGCAGTTGCCGGCAGCGCCGGCCGCAACGTAACCTGCGCGCGGTCGCGCCGCGACATCCGCATGATCAAAACGACAACAACACGATGGGAGGCAAACCATGAGAACAATTACGGCCGCATTGTGCGCACTGTCACTGCTGGCGACGGGCGCGCAAGCGCAGACCATCAAGGGTTTCCTGGCGACGGTCATGCAGAAGTGGACGGCGCCGTTCGAGCCGTTCCAGCTCATCGGCAACATCTACTATGTCGGGACCGAGGGGATCGCCGTCTACGTCATCAAGACATCGCAGGGCCTGATCCTGATGGACACCGCGATGCCTCAGTCGACCGGCATGATCAAGGACAACATCGCCAAGCTCGGCTTCAAGGTCGCTGACATCAAGATCGTCCTCAACTCGCACGCGCATCTCGATCACACCGGCGGCTTTGCCGAGATCAAGAAGGAAACCGGCGCGCAGCTCATGGCTGGCGAGCGCGACAAGCCGCTGCTCGAAGGCGGCTACTATCCCGGCGACGAGAAAAACGAGAACCTCGCCTTCCCACCGGTAAAGGTTGACCGCACGGTGAAGGAAGGCGACAAGGTGACGCTCGGCGACACCACGCTGACTGCGCATGCGACGCCCGGCCACTCGCCGGGTTGCACCAGCTGGGAGATGACCGTCAAGGACGGCGAGCAGAGCCGCGAGGTGCTGTTCTTCTGCAGCGGCACGGTCGCGCTGAACAGGCTTGTCGGTCAGCCGACCTATGCCGGCATCGTCGAAGACTACCGCGCGACCTACGCCAAGGTGAAGGCGATGAAGATCGACGTGCTGCTCGGCCCCCATCCGGAGGTCTACGGCATGCAGGCCAAGCGCGCGCAGATGAAGGACGGCGCGCCGAATCCATTCGTCAAGCCGGACGAGCTTGCGACCTACGTGACCGGCCTGTCGCAGGAGTTCGACAAGCAACTCGCCAAGCAGACCGCGGCACTCGAAAAGAAGTAGCGGTCATCGGATGCAACCTTTCACCTCATCCCGTCGAGAAGAGGTGCGGCAAGACGTCGGGCCTGAGCGCATAGTTAGCGGACCCTAGCGGTCCTCGCAGGACTTTGCTGCCCTACAAGCCTGCTGATGCGGTTCTTATCGTTAACGCGGCCTCACCAATGCACGTGACGGGTGGCGATGTACCCGCCTGCAACCCGCACTGCCCGTCAGCAAGGGATCGATCTAACGCGCCCTTTACCCCCGCCGTGCAGGATCACCCCCGTTTCAAGGGATCCGGGCTCGTATTTCAATGCCATTTGCCGATTTGAAGTCTCATCTCGCCGCTGCGATGCGGCTGTTTCGCGTTCCGGCCGACAATCCGGATTTGATGCGCGCGCAGTTCGATGCCTTTTCCAAGCAGGTCCCGCTGCTCTACTTCATCCTCATGAGCAACACGATCGCGGTGGCCTACACCTTTGTGAACGTGGCGCCGGACTGGCTGACGATGATCGTGCCGAGCGTGCTCACCGTGCTCGCCGGCTTGCGCACCTATTGGTGGCTGCGCCAGCGCCACCTCGTGCGCAGCGACGCCGACATCCTGCGCAATCTGCGCGCCACAAACTGGTTGACCCTGCCGATCGGCGCAGGCTTCACCGCCTGGTCCTTCGCGCTCTACCCCTATGGCGATCCCTTCGCCAAGAGCCAGGTCGCCTTCTACATGGCGGTCACCGTGATCGGCTGCATCTTTTCGCTGATGCATCTCCGCTCGGCGGCGTTGATCGCGACCCTGATCGTCGACGTGCCCTATGTGCTGTTCTTCTTCGCCACGGGCGAACCGACGCTGAAGGCGATCGCCGTCAACAACCTCCTGGTGTCCGGTGCGATGGTGACGGTGCTGTTCATCTATTACCGCGACTTCTCCGATCTCGTCGCCAGCCGCAAGTCGCTGCTCGCGCAGCAGGCGGCGACACAGGCGCTTTCGGACGAGAACTTTCGCCTGGCCAATCTCGATTCCCTCACTGAGCTGCCGAACCGGCGCCGCTTCTTCGCCGAGCTGTCGAGCGCCTTCGCCGACGCCGAGCGCAGGCACGTTCGCGTCGCGGTCGGCATCATCGACCTCGACGGCTTCAAGCCGGTCAACGACAATTACGGCCATTCGGTCGGCGACCGCGTCCTGATCGAGGCCGGCCGGCGCATCCGTGAGGTTTGCGAGGGCTTCGGCCCGCAGCGCGTGGAGTTCGCCCGACTCGGCGGCGACGAGTTCGGCCTCGTCGTGTGCGGCGATCCCGAGGATTCGGATCTGATGCGGCTCGGCGAACGCATCAGTAGTCAGGTCAAGCTGCCGTATCAACTCGACACCGCCCATACCGGACTGTCCTGCTCGAGCGGCTTCGCATTGTTCCCGGACTCCGCGACGACGTCCGAAGCGCTCTATGAATGTGCCGACTATTCGCTTTACCACGCCAAGCGCCATCTGCGCGGCCGCACCGTGATCTTCTCGAGCGAGCTCGAGGCCGAGATCCGCAGCCGCGGCGTCATCGAGAACCTGTTGCGCACCTCCGATTTCGGCACGGAGATGGGGCTGGTGTTCCAGCCAATCGTTGACGCGATGAGCGAGCACACCGCGGGTTTCGAGACACTGGCGCGCTGGCACAGCCCCCGTCTCGGCTGGGTCTCTCCTGCCGACTTCATTCCCGCCGCCGAGCGCATCGGCCTAATCCGCCCCCTGACGCAGGCACTGCTGGCACGTGCGCTGGCGACGGCCAGAACCTGGCCCGACGGCATCCGCCTGTCATTCAACCTTTCCGCTCACGACGTCTGTGCCGCCGAAGGCATCCTGCCGCTGATCTCGATCATCGAGAAAAGCGGTCTTTCGCCACGCCGAATCGACTTCGAGATTACCGAGACCGCAGTCACCTTCGATTTCGTGCGCGCGCAGCAGTCGATAGCAACGCTGAAGGCGATGGGCTGCGGCATATCGCTGGACGATTTCGGCACCGGCTATTCGTCGTTGAGCCACGTGCATCGGCTGCCGCTCGACAAGATCAAGGTCGACCGCAGCTTCGTCGCCGATATCAACGAGAATCCGGTGAGCCACAAAATCGTCAAATCGCTCGCGGGCCTCTGCGACGACATGGAGATCGCCTGCGTGGTCGAGGGCGTCGAGACCCGCGCCCAGCTCGACAGCCTGCGCCGGCTCGGCTGCGATTTCATCCAGGGTTATTATTTCGCCAAGCCCATGCCGGCCGATGCGATCGCCGACTATCTGGCGAACGAACGCCAGCGCCTCGACGGCAGCGGAGCCAAGGTCGTGGCATAAGCGGGATGAGATTTAGATGGATCGTCATCGCGCTTTAGCTCTTATTTGCGCATGATCTTTCCGGAAAACCGCTTCGCGCTTTCGCGGATCATGCCTTAGCGTCAGACCGCGCAGTAGCGCTCCTGGATGTCCTTGTCCGCAAGCAGCGCGGCGGCGGTGCTCTGGTGCACGACCTCGCCCTGGTCGATGATTACCGCACGATCCGCCAGCCGCAGCGCCCATTCGACGTTCTGCTCGACCAGCAGCAGCGTCTTGCCCTCGTCGCGCAGACGGCGGAACAGCACGCCCATCTCCTCGACGAGAACAGGCATGATGCCTTCCGAGGGCTCATCCAGCAGAATCATTTTGGGCCTTGCAATCAGCGCTCGCGCGATCGCCAGCATCTGCTGCTCGCCGCCCGACAGCGTGACGCCTTCTTGGTCGAGGCGCTCCTTCAGGCGCGGAAACGTCTCGGCGATCTCGTCGATCGCCGCCCGCTCCTCGATGTCGCCGCCGGCCGCGACGAGGCCGAGCCGCAAATTTTCGCGCACAGACAGGCCAGGCACGATGCGGCGCTCCTCGGGCACATAGGCAAGGCCAAGGTGGAAGCGCTGATGGGCCCGCAACGGCAGGAGATCCCTGCCCGCGGAGCGCACGCGGCCGGTCGCCTTCGGCATCAGGCCCATCATCGCCCGCAAGGTCGTGGTCTTGCCGGCACCATTGCGACCGACCAAGGCGACCACCTCGCCCTCATTCACATGCAGCGAGATGCCATGCAGGATATGGCTTGCGCCATACCAGGCATGAAGATTCTCGATTTCGAGCAATGCGGTCTCAGCCATAGCCTTCACTCTGTCCGAGATAGACGCGGCGGACCTCCGGATTGCTCCTGATCTCGTCGGGCGCGCCGTCCGCGAGCAGCCGGCCGTGATGCAGCACCACGACGCGCTTCGAGAGGCCCAGCACCATCTTCATCTTGTGCTCGACCAGAAGCACGGTGCGCTTGTCGGCGAGCCGTTCCAGCAGCGCGACCATGTCCTTGGTCTCTTCCGGGCCCATGCCTGCGGTCGGCTCGTCGAGCAGCAGCAATTCCGGCTCGGACACCAGCGCGATCGCGATCTCCAGCGCACGCTGCTGGCCGTGCGAAAGGAATTTTGCGAGCTCGGCACGCTTGCCGAGCAGCCCGACCGCTTCCAGCGCCGCATCGACACGCGCATTCAGCTCGGACAGGCGGGCGCGGCTTCGCCAGATATCGTAGCTCACGGTCAGCGCCTGAGCCGCGACGCGGACGTTCTCGTGCACCGACAGGTTCGGAAAGATGTTGGTGATCTGGTAGGAGCGCGAGATACCCTGATGCACGAAGCGATGCTGCGGCAGGCCATTCAGCTCGCGCCCCCTGAAATGCAGCTTGCCGGACGTCGGCGTCAGCGCGCCCGAGAGGATGTTGAAGAATGTGCTCTTGCCGGCGCCGTTCGGCCCGATAATGGACGTGAGCTGTCCGGCGGCAAAGGACACGGTAATGCCTTCGAGCGCGACGAAGCCGCCGAAGCGCTTGCCGATCCCTTCGGCGCGAAGCAGTTCGCCGCTCATGGCCGCGCCTTTCCGATGCCGAAGCCATCCAGCAGCGTGCCCCAGATGCCCTTGGGCAGGAACAGCACGAACAGGACGAAGATCGCGCCGACGAAGATCTGCCAGTGCGGCGTCCAGAGCGAGATGACATCCTCCAGGATCAGGAAACTGGCCGCGCCGACGAAGGGGCCGAAGAAGCTGCGGGCACCGCCGAGCAGCACCATCATCACGATCATGCCCGAGGTCTGATAGTGCAGGATGTCGAGCGGCACGATCGACAGATGCAGCGCCAGCATGCAGCCACCGAGCGAGGAGATCGCCCCCGACAGCATGAACACGACCAGCTTGCTGCGTTCGACGTCGTAGCCGCAGGCCCGTGCCCGCTGCTCGTTCTCCCGGATTGCCTCGATGACCGCGCCGAACGGCGAATTCAGGATACGTGACTGGAACCACATCGCCAGCGCCGCGAAGACCATCAGCACGTAGTATTTGTTGACGGGGTCGAGGAAATTGACCTGGAGGCCGAACAGGCTGACGCGGTCGACGGTGAAGCCGCGCAGGCCGTTCTCGCCGCCGGTGATGGACGCCGCCTGCAGCGCGACGTAGTAGACCAGCTGCGCCAAAGCGAGCGTCACCATGGAGAAATAGATGCCACGGGTGCGGGTCGAGATGACCCCGATCAGAGCCGCAAGGCAGGTGCTGAGCAACACGGCGAGGGCGACGGCGGCAAACCACGGCACGCCATAGCGGCCGATCGCAATGCCGGTGAAGTAGGCCCCCGCACCGAAGAACGCCGCCTGGCCGAACGACAATAGCCCCGTGTAGCCGAACAACAGATTGTAGCCCATCACCACGACGCCGTAGATCAGGACGTTGACCGCCAGCGCCTTGGACGGCAGCAGCCAGGGCAATATGGCCAGCACGGCGACGGACAGCAGCACGCGGTGGTCGAGAACTCGGCCGAGCCCGCCTGGCACAGGCTTGGCGAGAGCCTCGCCGCTTGATGGTCCCGTCACGCCGTCCTCCCTCTCACGCCGAACAGGCCTTGCGGGCGGATCAGCAGCACGACTGCCATCAGCGCGAACATCACGATGGTCGCCATTTCAGGAGCGAACAGCGCCACCATGCTGATGGAAATGCCGACCATCAGGCCGGCGACAACCGCGCCGACGATCGAGCCGAGGCCGCCGATCACGGTGACGACGAAGGCTTCGGCCAGAACCAGCGAGCCCATCTCCGGATTGACGCTGCGCATTGGCCCGGCGAGCACGCCGCCCAGTGCGGCGAGCCCGACCCCGAGCCCGAAGATCGCAAGCCAGACCCGGCCGATGTCAACCCCGAGCACCTGCATGATGGTGGGATCGCGCGCCCCCGCACGCACGATCAGGCCGACGCGGGTCTTCTCCAGCGTCAGCCAGAGGACCAGCAGCGCCACCGCTACCAGCACGATCACGAACAGGCGGTAGCGCGGGAAGAAGCCGATGCCGAGATCGAGCACGCCGATCAGCTGCGGCGGGGTCGGAAATGGAATACCATCGCTGCCGAAGACGATGCGCACGCCCTCGACCAGGATGTAGCTGAGGCCGAAGGTGAGCAGCAGCGGATCGTCGATCGAGCGTCCATAGAGCCGGCGGATCAGGACGAACTCGATCAGCATGCCGAAGGCGCCGATCAGGATGGGAGCAAGCAGCAATCCCCACCAGAAGCTTCCGGTGAGCGATGCCAGATACAGCCCCGCATAGGCCCCGATCATGAACAGCGCGCCGTGGGCGAAATTGACCACCCCGAGCATGCCGAACACGATCGTCAATCCAAGCGCAGTGATCACCAGGACCGCGCCAAGCGCGATCCCGGAGAGAAGCTGCATGATGATCAGCGACAGATCCATCGGCCAGGCTTTACGTGGCGTGGCCGAGCTCGCTGCAGCTGCGCAGCATGTCGTCCGAGCCATTGTCGTTGGCGAGAATGGCGAACAGATCGTTGTCGCCCGCCATCGCCGACTTCTTCTTGGACTCCAGCACCAGCACCGACTGCACCGATTGATGGTCGCATTTGCGGTAATGCTGCGGGCCCTTGGTCAGATCATATTGCAGCTTCTCCAGCGCATCGATCACCTTGTCGGTGTCGGTGCCGCCGGCGGCCTGCATCGCGGCCAGCAACGATCCGACACCGGAATAGCCGTAGGCGCCGTAATCGGTCGGGATCGCACCGCCATTGGCGGCCTTGAACGCCGCGTTGAAGGCGGCCGCCGATTTGCTCTGCGTCTCCAGCCCCCAATAATAATTGGCGCCGCCGACCACACCCTCGAACACGTCGGGACCGACCGCCAGCCGCTGGTTGTGCAGGATCACCGGCACCACGATCTTCATCTGCTGCTTGACGCCGAAATCGACCGCCTGCTTGATCGCATTGGCCTGGTCGCGGCCGAAATTGGAGATGCAAAGCACGTCCGGGCGCATCGACATCAGGCGCGGCATGAAGGTGGAATAGTCGGCGGCGCCGAACGGATGCAGGATCTCGCCGACGCTGTCGGCGCCGATCGCCGCCTGCGCCCGCTTGAAGCCGCGTAGCATCTCGTGGCCGTAGGCATAGTCGGCGACGAGATGGGCGACCTTCATGCCCTTCTTCAGGGTCTGCCGGGCGACCGCTGCCGTCGTCATGTGCGGGTTCAGCGCCTCGTGGAAGGTGTATTTGCTGAAATCCTTGGCCTCATTGATGGTGTCGGACTGGCTGATGGATACGTAGATCACGCCGCGGGCGCGGGTGACTTCGTTGACCGCGAGCTGCACCGCGCTGGAGAGCGCGCCAACCACGGCATGAACCTTGTCCTTTTCGATCAGCTCGAGCGTGCGGGTCGCGGCCTCGCCGGCATTCAGCTTGTCGTCGCGCACCAGCAGCTCGACTTTGCGGCCGCCGATGCCGCCCTTGTCGTTGACGAGCTTGACGGCGAGCTCGGCGCATTTGACCTGATCGCGCGCTTCGGCGGCGAACGGGCCGGTCAGCGGCGTCGGAAAGCCGATGCGGATCGTCTCGTCTGCAGCACGGCCGAGACGAGGCATGGCAAGCAGAGCGGCGCCGGCCGAAAGGCCGGCGAGCGCGGTGCGGCGGGTTATTTTCGACATCGAGCCGGGTTTGGGCATGATTTCCTCCAATTATCTTTTTCTAGAAACGCTTCAGGGCTTTCAGGACCTTGGTGGGCGTGATCGGGATCGAATTGATCGTCGCATCGAACGGCGCGAGCGCATCGTTGACGGCATTGAGCACGCAAGCCGAGGCCGCGGCCGTGCCCGCCTCGCCAACACCTTTGGCCCCGAGCTCGGTATCGGCGGTCGGCGTCTCGACATGGGCGATGACAATGTCGGGCATCTCCATCGGCATCGGCACGAGGTAGTCGGCGAGCGAGCCGTTCACGAGCTGGCCGGTCTCGCTGTAGCGGCATTCCTCGAACAGCGCTGCGCCAAGCCCTTGCACGATACCACCGCGGAGCTGCTCGTCGACCAGCATCGGGTTGATGACGCGGCCACAATCCTCGACGATAAAATGTCTCAGGAGCTTGATGAGGCCGGTCTCGACATCGATCTCCAGCAAGCAGCCCTGAATGCCGTTGGTGAAGGCAAAGGGATAGCCCTGCGGCGCGAAATGATGGCTCACGGTGAGCTGTGCCTGCGTGCCGGGCGGCAGGGTGTCTGAGCGGAAGTAGGCGATACGCGCAATCTCTGCGATTGGTAGACGGGGCTTGCGCGTCGCAGCATCCACGACCTCGCCATCGACGATGTCGAGCGCCGACGGCTGCTCCTGCAGAATGAGCGCGGCGATCTCCAGGATGTTGCGCTTGAGCACGCGCGTGGCCTGCAGCGCGGTCTCGCCGCCGATGCCGGCGCCGCGACAGGCCCAGGTGGCGCCGCCATGCGGCGTCACCTCGGTATCGCCGGTGATGACCTTGACGTGCTCCTGCGCCACGCCGAGCTGATCGGCCACGATCTGGCTGATGATTGCTTCAGTCCCCTGCCCCTGCTCCGTGACCGAGATCAGGCATCGCACCTCCCCCGATGGCGTCAGGCTGAGGATCGCGCCGTCCTGCGAGGAAATGCGCGCCCCGCCGACACCATAGAATGCGGGGCTCGGATTGGTGATCTCGACAAAGCTGGCAATGCCGATACCGCGGTAAACGCCGCGCTTGCGCAAGTCCGCCTGCTCGGCGCGGAGCGCGTCATAATCCATCAGCTCATGCAGGCGCCTCAGGCAAGCCTGATGTGACAGCGCCTCGAAGCGGTAGCCTGTCGGCGAGGTCTGCGGATAGGCATCGTCGGGAATGACGTTCTGCGCGCGGATGGCGAAAGGATCGAGGCCGATCTTGCTCGCTGCCATGTCGACCAGCCGCTCCGTGACGGCGCAGGCGATCGGATGGCCGACGGCGCGATATTGACTGGTCTGCACCTTGTTCTGAAAGATCACCTCCAGCGTAGCGCGATAGTTCTTGAAGCGATAGGTCGCGCCGATCAGGCGGATCACCTGGTTGCCCTCAACCACGCTGGTGCGCGGATAGGTCGAGAACGCCCCAATCGCGGTCAGGTCCTCAACGTCCATCGCCAGGATCTCGCCCGAGGCATCGAGCGCCATGCGCGCACGGACGCGATGATCCCTGGCATGGATGTCGGAGACGAAGGACTCCATGCGGTCGGCAACGTATTTCACGGGCCGGCCAAGCAGGATCGAAAGGCCGACCACCGCCATGTCCTCGTGATAGACATGCAGCTTCATCCCGAAAGAGCCGCCGATATCGGTCGCGATGACGCGGACGCGGGCTTCCGGAATGCCGTAATGGCGTGAATAGAGGTCCTGAAACTGATACGGGGTCTGCGTGCCGTGATGCACGGTGAGCATGCCGCCGGCGGGATCGTAATCCGCGACGATGGCGCGAGGCTCCAGCGTCACCGCGGTATGGCGGCCAAAGGAGAATTCCTCCTCCACCACATGGGCCGCTTGCGCAAAGACCTCGTCCACGGTGCCGTTGTCGAGCTGGCTGCGGAAGCAAATGTTATGGGCGCTGCCGGGATTGACCACCGCAGCGCCGGCCGCGCGCGCGCCGTCGATATCGACGACGATCGGGAGGTCCTCATAATCGACCTCGATCAGCTCCAGAGCGTCTTCCGCGATCGCCCGGCTCTCGGCCACGACGGCAACCACCGCCTGCCCGGCCCAGACCACGCGATCCAGCGGCAGCGGCCATTGCGGTGCAGAGGTCATGCCCTTGAAATGATCGAGCGTGCCGGTCCAGGGCGTGCAGATCTTTGCGAGGTCAGCCCCGGTGGCAACGAGATGCACGCCCTCGCACGCGCGGGCCTGCTCGGCATTGATCGAGACGATCTTCGCATGCGCATGCGGGCTGCGCAGGAACGCGGCATAGAGCATGCGCGGCAGCTTGAGGTCGCTGATATAGCGCCCGCGCCCGGCCAGCAGCCGTTTTGCATTCGGCCGCGGCACCGAGCGGCCGATATAGGAGTTCGGGCGGTCGAGCGAGGTCAGCGGCGCGGTCATGTCGCACCTCCCGCTGTGCTGCGCGCCTTCATGCGTTCCTTGGCCACAGCATCGATGGCATCGATGATCGCTTCATAGCCGGTGCAGCGACAGTAATTGCCGGACAGCGCGTCGCGGATGTCTTCCCGGCTCGGCCGCGCCACCTGCGAGAGCAGCTCATGGGCATTGACCAGCATACCCGGCGTGCAGAAGCCGCATTGCAGCGCGTTGCGGCGATGGAATTCGGCCTGGAGGTCTGCAAGCACGCCGCTCTCGGTGAGCCCCTCGATCGTCTCGATTCGGGCGCCGTCGGCCTGCACAGCGAAGATCAGGCAGGCATGCGCGGCCCGGCCGTCGATCTGCACCAGGCAGGCACCGCAGGCGCCCATCTCGCAACCGGCATGCGTGCCGGTCAGCTCGAGCTTGTCGCGCAGGCAATCGACCAGCGTGTCGCGCGGCGCGACCTCGCAGGCGACCTTGCGACCATTGACGACGAAACGAACCCGCACCGTCCCATCCGGCTCGTCCAGCAGACTATCGTCGAAGGCGCTCATGCGCCCTCACCAAGACGTCCGAGCAGGCGACCCAGCAACACGCGGGCGAGATGCAGCCGCATCGCGGGCGGCACTTCGTCGCTCTCGGGTGGCGCGAGATCACCTTCGAGCGCCGCTTGTGCGGCCGCGATACCCTTCGCATCCAGCCCCCCGCCGATCAAGGCGCGCTCCGCCAGTTTCGCTCGTGTCGGAGTATTGCCGACAGAGAAGAGCGAGATGCGGACGTCGTCGATGCGGCTGCCAGTGCACGTCGCCATGATCCCGCAGCCGACCAACGCATAATCCCCGCGCCGTCGCGTCAGCTCGTCGAAGGCAAAGCGCTGGTCGGCCTTGAACAGCGGAACATGAATTGCGGTGATCAGCTCTCCGGGCTGCAACGCTGTGTCAAACAGGTCGATGAAGAAATCGTCGGCCTTGACGCGCCGGCGCCCAGAGGTGCCGACGATCTCGATCTCGGCATCCAGCGCCAGCGTCATCGCGGGAAATTCGGATGCAGGGTCGGCGAGCGCGACGCTGCCGCCGAAGGTGCCGCGGTTGCGGATCGCGGGATGGGCGACGAACGGCGCCGCCGCGTGCAGCAGCGGGGCGAACTCGGCGATCAATGGCTCGCTCAGCATCTCGCAGTGGCGCGTCAGAGCGCCGATGCGCAAATGGCCGCCTTCGCGCCTGACCCCACGCAGCTCGTCAATGTGGGTGATGTCGATCAAGAGCCGCGGCGCCTGCAGCCGCAGCGACAGCGCCGGCACCAGGCTTTGGCCGCCGGCAAGGAAGCGCGCGTCATCGCCGGCGCGCGCATGAGCGTCCAGCGCCTCGTCGACCGTCGCAGCACGAAAATAGCTGAAAGCCCTCGCCTTCACCGCCGTTTCCTCGATCCATCGGCTCACCAGCCGGGATGCCAGATTTGTAACCATCTGGTCTCAAAATCCTGACACGCCTCCCGAAGACGGTCAACAGGAAATGACCATTTGGTCACAAAAGCACCTTGGGCTATGAAGACAGAGGTACGTTGATTCAGCGACGAAATGGCCCGAAAAGCGCAGAAAACGGCGAGGCGACCGGTACGCAAGCGGACCGAGACAGGCAGCAGGTCCGCGCCAAAGCGTCGCAACATGCGCGCGGCTGACCGCGAGCGCGCCATCGTGGACGAGGCCATCCGCTTCTTCGCCGAGCGCGGCTTCGAGGGGCAAACCCGCGAGCTCGCCAAGCGCATGGGCATCACGCATTCGGCGATTTATCGCCACTTCCCCAGCAAGGAAGCACTGATCGAGCGGGTCTATCAGGAGGTCTATCTCAGCCGCTGGTCGCCCGACTGGGGCCCGATGATCCACGATCGTTCGTTGTCGCTGGAAGCGCGGCTCACGCGCTTCTATCTCGACTACGTCGAACGCGTGTTCGAGTATAATTGGGTACGGATCTTCGTGTTCTCCGGCATGAAGTCGTTCGGCATCACCAGTCGCTATCTCGACATCGTCCGCCGCGAGATCATCGAGCCGGCGGCCGCCGAGCTGCGCCATGAGCTGAAGCTGCCCGACGCAAAGGCTCACTCCTTGAGCGAACGCGAGACCGAGCTGTTCTGGGGCCTGCACGGCCGCATCTTCTATCTCGCCATCCGCAAGTTCATCTACGAGACGCCGATCCCGCCCGATCTCGACGCCATCGTCCGCGACGCCGTCCAGACCTTCATGGACGGTGCGAAGACGACGATGCCGAAGCTCTTGGTGAGCGGTTAGCTACTTCGCAAGGCTCGGCAGATCGAGCCCCTTGTCACGGGCGCAGTCGATTGCAATCTCGTATCCCGCATCGGCATGACGCATCACGCCGGTCGCGGGATCGTTCCACAGCACGCGCTCGATCCGCTTCGCAGCCTCAGGCGTGCCGTCGGCGACGATCACCATGCCGGCATGCTGGGAATAACCGATGCCGACGCCGCCGCCGTGATGCAGCGAGACCCAGGTCGCGCCGCTGGCGCAATTGAGCAGGGCGTTGAGCAACGGCCAGTCCGACACCGCATCCGAGCCGTCCTTCATCGCCTCGGTCTCGCGGTTGGGGCTTGCCACTGATCCGCTATCGAGATGATCACGGCCGATCACGATCGGCGCCTTGAGTTCGCCGCGCGCCACCATCTCGTTGAAGGCAAGGCCGAGGCGATGGCGATCGCCGAGACCGACCCAGCAGATCCGCGCCGGCAGGCCCTGAAACTTGATGCGCGCCTTGGCCATGTCGAGCCAGTTGTGCAGATGCTTGTCGTCCGGCATCAGCTCCTTGACCTTGGCGTCGGTCTTGAAGATGTCCTCGGGATCGCCGGACAACGCCGCCCAGCGGAACGGCCCGACGCCGCGGCAGAATAGGGGGCGGATATAGGCGGGCACGAACCCGGGGAAATCGAAGGCGTTCTTCAACCCCATGTCCTGCGCCATCTGGCGGATGTTGTTGCCGTAGTCCAGCGTCGGAATGCCCTGCGCATGAAAATCCAGCATGGCCTGGACGTGCTCGACCATCGAGTTCTTCGAGGCGCGCTCGACCGCCTTCGGATCGGAGCCGCGCTTGGCTTCCCACTCGGCGAGCGTCCAGCCTTTCGGCAAGTAACCGTTGACCGGATCGTGCGCACTGGTCTGGTCGGTGACGACATCAGGCTTGACCCCACGACGCACCAGTTCAGGGAAAATCTCGGCGGCATTGCCGAGCAGGCCGACCGAGATCGCCTTCTTCGTCGTGGCGGCATCGGCCATGATCGCCAGCGCTTCGTCGAGGCTTGCGGCCTGACGGTCGAGATAGCCGGTGCGCAGGCGCATCTCGATGCGGCTCGGCTGACATTCGACTGCGAGCATCGAAGCGCCGGCCATGGTCGCAGCCAGCGGCTGCGCGCCGCCCATGCCGCCGAGGCCGGCGGTGAGAATCCATTTGCCGGCGAGGCTGCCGCCGTAGTGGCGGCGGCCGACCTCGACGAAGGTCTCGTAGGTGCCCTGCACGATGCCCTGGCTGCCGATATAGATCCAGGATCCCGCCGTCATCTGGCCGTACATCATCAGGCCCTGGCGATCGAGCTCGTTGAAGTGGTCGAGCGTCGCCCAGTGCGGCACGATGTTGGAGTTCGCGATCAGCACGCGCGGCGCATCGGCATGGGTCCGGAACACGCCGACCGGCTTGCCGGACTGGACCAGCAGCGTCTGATCGGCTTCGAGCTTGCGCAAGGCCGCGACGATCCGGTCAAAACTCTCCCAGTCGCGGGCGGCGCGGCCGATGCCGCCATAGACGACGAGCTCGCTCGGCCGCTCCGCAACATCCGGATCGAGATTGTTCATCAACATGCGCAGCGGCGCTTCCGTCAGCCAGCTCTTGGCGCTGATGTCGCTGCCGCGGGGCGCGCGGATGGTGCGGTCATTGTCCAGTCGACGGTTCATGCGGACCTCTTAGCCAAGTCTCGGAAACGGATCGGATGAGAGCGCCGCGATCGCGGCGGCCGGCAGTGCATCGGCTTCGACAAGCGCCGCAGCCTTGGCGAGATCGCCGGCCATGTAGCGGTCGGTGCCGAGCGCGGGCACCTGCTCGCGCAGCGCGGCGATGACGGCGGCCAATGGCGCGCTGGTCGCGTGCGGCGCGCGCAGGGTAATGCCTTGGGCGGCGACCAGAAGCTCGATGCCGAGGATGGCGGCGAGATTATCAGCCATGTCCGACAGGCGCCGCGCGGCATGCGCAGCCATCGAGACGTGGTCTTCCTGGTTGGCGCTGGTCGGCGTCGAGTCGATCGAGCAGGCGAGCGCCCGCTGCTTGTTCTCGGCATAGAGCGCGGCGGCCGTCACCTCGGCGATCATGAAGCCGGAATTGATGCCGGGATCGGGGGTGAGGAACGGCGGCAAGCCGAAATTCAGCGCAGGATCGACCAGCGTCGCGATGCGCCGCTCGCTGATCGCGCCGATCTCCGATAGCGCCAGCGCGATCGCGTCTGCGGCAAAGGCCACCGGCTCGGCGTGAAAATTGCCGCCGGAGACGATTTCGCCGGTCTCGACGAGCACCAGCGGATTGTCGGTGACAGCATTGGCCTCGACGATCAGCGTGCGCGCGGCCCGCGTGATCAGGTCGAGCGCAGCGCCTGCGACCTGCGGCTGGCAACGTAGGCAATAGGGATCCTGCACACGCTCGTCGCCTTCGAGATGCGACAGGCGAATGTCGCTGCCGTCAAGCAGCGCGGTCAGGGTCGCAGCCGCGGCGACCTGCCCGGCATGACCGCGCAGCGCCTGGATCTCGGGGCGAAACGGCGCAGTCGAGGCCATTGCGGCATCGACCGATAACGCGCCGGTGACGAGCGCGGCGCGCGCCAAGCCGAAGGCGCGCAATACGCCGGAGATGGCATAGGCGGTCGAGAACTGCGTGCCGTTGATCAGCGCGAGGCCTTCCTTGGGGCCGAGCGTCAGCGGCGCAAGCCCGGCGGCCGCCAGCGCTTCTCCGCCGGGTACGACGTTCCCGTCGACCATCGCCTGCCCTTCGCCGATCATCACCGCCGTCATATGCGCAAGCGGCGCAAGATCCCCGGAGGCGCCGACCGAGCCCTGCTGCGGCACCAGCGGATAGACACCCCGCGCCAACATGTCCTGCAGCTGTTCGATCACCTCGCGGCGCACGCCGGAGGCGCCGCGGCCGAGCGAGACGATCTTCAACGCCATCATCAGGCGAACGATCGGCTGCGGTGTCGCCGGGCCGACGCCGCAACAGTGCGAGACGATCAGGTTGCGCTGGAGCAGTGCGGTCTGATCGGGCGGAATGCGCTTGGAGGCCAATTTCCCGAAGCCGGTGTTGATGCCGTAAACGGGAGCGTCGGCTTGCGCGGCTCTCGCAACAATCTCCGCTGCCGCCTCCACGCGCGGCCAGAACGACGGATCCAGCATGACGGGAGCACCCGCAAGCACCCGAGCGAGATCGTCGGGGCCAACCATTCCCGGCTTGACGACAATGGCTGCGCCCTGCCCCGTCATTGCCCCCTCCAGACCCGCCGATACAGCGGATTGAAGCCGATGCGATAAACGAGCTCGGCCGGACGCTCGATGTCCCAGATCGCAAGATCGCACCACTTCCCGGCTTCCAGCGTGCCGGTCTCATCGAGCACACCGAGCGCTCGTGCTCCTTCGCGGGTGACGCCGGCAAGGCACTCGGCCACGTTCATCCGGAACAAGGTCGCGCCCATGTTCATTGCGAGCAGCAGCGAGGTCAGCGGCGAGCTGCCGGGATTGCAGTCGGTCGCAAGCGCCATGTGAACACCATGCTTGCGGAACGTCTCGACGGGGGGCTTTTGCGTCTCGCGAATGAAGTAGAACGCGCCTGGCAGCAACACGGCCACCGTGCCGGCCTTCGCCATCGCGGCCGCGCCGGCTTCGTCGGTATGCTCCAAATGATCGGCCGACAGCGCCGAGAATTTCGCAGCGAGTGCCGCGCCGCCAAGGTTCGAGAGCTGGTCGGCGTGCAGCTTGACCGGCAGCCCAAGCCCCCTCGCCGTCTCGAACACCCGTCCGGTCTGCTCGGCCGAGAACGCGATGCCCTCCATGAAAGCATCGACGGCGTTGGCGAGTCCCGCTTTCGCTATTGCGGGCAGCATCTCGCTGCAAACGAGATCGATGTAGCGATCCTTGTCGCCGTCAGCTTCCAGCGGCAGGGCATGGGCGCCGAGGAAGGACGTGCGGATCGCAACCGGCCGCTGACGACCGAGACTGCGCGCGGCCGAGAGCTGACGCATCTCGGTTTCGGTGTCGAGGCCGTAGCCCGATTTGATCTCGACGGTCGTGGCGCCCTCACCGATCAGCGCATCGAGCCGCGGCAGCGCGCTTGCGACCAGTTCGGCCTCGCTTGCCTTGCGCGTCGCAGCCACCGTCGAAACGATGCCGCCGCCGGCGCGGGCGATCTCCTCGTAGCTCGCGCCTTTCAGGCGCAGCTCGAACTCGTGCGCGCGATTGCCGCCATAGACAAGATGAGTGTGACAATCGACGAGGCCGGGCGTGATCCAGCGCCCCTCGCAATCGATGCGCTTGATCGCGTCGGCATCAACCGGAAAGTCCGCTGCCGCGCCCGCATAGACGATATGGCCACCGCGGATGGCGACCACGCCATGCTCGATCTCACCAAGATCGGGACGGTCGACCCGCATCGTGGCGAGCCGAGCATTGTGCCAGATCCGGTCGAAACGCTCTGCCATGCAACGGTCCCTTCGCGGATGCCCCTGCGCCCTGGGATGCTTGACTTATATGTCTAGACATATAATCGTAAGGCGGTTCTGTCCAGCCGGCATGGAAACATGACACGACTGCATTTCGCCTCCGCGCTCCTGCCCTCGGGCTGGGCCAATGACGTGCAGGTGGTGATCACCGCCGGCGCGATCGCGGCGGTGACGCCGAACGTTGCACCGGCTGTCGGCGACGAGCGCCACGGGATTGCGCTCCCGGG
This sequence comes from Bradyrhizobium centrosematis, assembly GCF_045571495.1. Classification (NCBI taxonomy): domain Bacteria; kingdom Pseudomonadati; phylum Pseudomonadota; class Alphaproteobacteria; order Hyphomicrobiales; family Nitrobacteraceae; genus Bradyrhizobium; species Bradyrhizobium centrosematis. The sequence continues at coordinate 2,397,263 of NZ_CP120703.1, read as the reverse complement.
ATTGGCGAGCCTGCATAGCCATGCTTTCCAGCGCGGCATGGCAGGCCTCGCCGAGCTGCGCGGCGACAGCACCGACACATTCTGGACCTGGCGCGAGACGATGTATCGCTTTGCGCTGGCGATGACGCCTGATGACGTCGCCGCTGTCGCGACGCTGCTTTACGTCGAGATGCTGGAGCAGGGTTTTACCCGGGTCGGCGAATTCCATTATCTGCACCACGACCGCGACGGCTCTCCCTATGCCGATCCCGCCGAAATGGGTGCGCGCATCGCGCAGGCGGCCGAAGCCTCCGGCATTGCGCTGACGCTGCTGCCGAGCTTCTATGCGCATGGCTCCTTCGGCGGCACCGCGCCACATGACGGCCAGCGCCGCTTCATCTGCTCGGTCGATCCGTTCGCCGCGCTGATGGCGGCATCGCGCAAGGCGATCAGCGCGTTGCCGGGCGCCAATATCGGCATCGCCCCGCACAGTCTGCGCGCGGTGACGCCGGACGAGCTCAGCGCAATCATTCCACTGGCCGAGGGCGGGCCGGTGCACATCCATGCCGCCGAGCAGGTGAAGGAAGTCGAGGATTGCCTGACCTGGTCGGGCCGACGCCCGGTGCAATGGCTGTTGGAGCACGCGCCGGTCGACAGGCGCTGGTGCCTCATTCACGCCACCCATACGACGGATGAGGAAGTCAGTGCATTCGCCGCGACCGGCGCGGTCGCCGGCCTTTGCCCCATCACCGAAGCCAGCCTCGGCGACGGCATCTTTCCGGCGCGCGAATTCCTCGATGCCGGCGGCACATACGGTATCGGCACCGATTCCAACGTGCTGGTCGGCGCTGCCGACGAATTGCGCCAGCTCGAATACGGCCAGCGGCTCAAGCATCGCGAGCGCAACGTGCTCTCCGCAGGCGCAGGCCGCTCGACCGGACGCGCGCTGTTCGACCATGCGCTCGCGGGCGGCGCGCAGGCGCTGGCGCAGACGACAATCGGCCTTGTGCCCGGCGTGCGCGCCGACATCGTCACGCTCGACGGCACACATCCCTCGCTGGCAGGGCGTCATGGCGATGCCGCCCTCGATGGCTGGATCTTTGCCGCGGGCGGCAGCGCGATTGACTGTGTCTGGGCCGGCGGCGCGAAGGTCGTCGAAGGCGGCCGGCACAGGCTGCGCCGGAGCGCTCGCGAGCGTTTCAACGCGTCCGTTCGGAGGCTCGTTGCATGAGCCTCGCCACCGATGCCGCCGACAAGCCGACGCTCTACAAGCGGATTCGTGCCGACATCGAAAAGCGCATCCTGACCGGCGAATGGCCGCCCGGACATCGCATCCCGTTCGAGCATGAGCTCGTCGCCCGTTACGGCTGCTCGCGCATGACCGTGAACAAGGCGCTGTCGGAGCTGGCGCAGGCGGATCTGATCGAGCGGCGACGGCGCGCGGGCTCCTTCGTGCGCCGGCCTCAACACATGTCGGCGGTGCTCAAGATTGCCGACATCCGCGCCGAGATCACCGCACTGGGGCGCGCCTACGGCTATGAGCTGATCCATCGCAAGTTGCGCACGGCCACCATCGCCGACCGTGATCGTCTCGGTGTGAAGAAGGCCGGCAAGGTGGTTGCGATTACCTGCCGGCACAGCGCCGACAACGTGCCGTTCGCCCTCGAGGACCGGCTGATCGACCTGTCGTCCGTGCCTGATGCTGCGACCGCGGATTTTTCGCGCGAACCACCCGGCTCGTGGCTGCTTCATCACGTGCCGTGGACAGAGGCCGAGCACACGATCAGCGCCATCGTTGCGGACGATCACACGGCCGACGCGCTGGCGATCGCCGTCGGCGCCCCCTGTCTCGTGATCGACCGTTACACCTGGCGCAGCGCGCGCACGATCACCGCCGTGCGCCTGCTCTATCCCGGTGACTCCCACCGCCTTGTCGCGCGATTCAAGGGAGGCTGAGGGGGCATGTCGGCACAAATCGTGCAACGCTTCGGGCAACGGCCCATCTGGGCCGACAGAGATCAACAGGACGTCAATCCATCGATCGGCAAGAGGACGACAATCATGCGTAGTTCGACAGTATTTGCGACAATCATTGCTCTCGCGACCGCCACTCCCGCGCTCGCCGACGACGTCAAGGTCGGCGTCGGCATTTCCGGATGGACCGGCTTCGCGCCGCTGACGCTGGCGAAGGAGGCCGGCATCTTCAAAAAGAACGGCCTCGACGTCACCATCAAGAAGATTCCGCAAAAGGATCGGCATCTCGCCATCGCTTCCGGCGACATCCAGTGCGCCGCGACCACGGTCGAGACCTGGATCTCCTGGAACGCCAACGGCGTTGCCACCAAGCAGATCTTCCAGCTCGACAAGAGCTATGGTGCCGATGGGATGGCCGTGCGCAACGATATCGCCGCGATCAAGGACCTGAAGGGCAAGACCGTCGCCGCCTCCGCGCCCGGCACCTCGCCCTATTTTGCGCTGGCCTGGATGCTGAAGAAGAACGGCCTCACCACCAAGGACGTCACGGTCGTCAACCTCGAGCCGGCCGCGGCGGCGCAGGCCTTCGTCTCCGGCCAGAACGATGCCGCGATGACTTACGAACCCTATCTGTCGACGGTGCGCGCGGCTCCCGACAAGGGCAAGATCATCGCGACCACGCTGGACTATCCGATCGTCATGGATACCTTCGGCTGCACGCCGAAATTCCTCACCGACAATCCCAAGGCCGCCAAGGCGCTCGCCGACAGCTATTTCGAGGCGCTCGACATGATCGCCAAGGACCAGGCCAAGGCTTACGAGATCATGGGCGCCGACGTGAAGCAGACCGGCGAGCAGTTCGGCAATTCGGCGAAATATCTGCGCTGGCAGGACAAGGCCGCCAACCAGAAGTTCTTCGCAGGCGACTTCCTGACCTTCAACAAGGAGGCCGCCGACCTGCTGCTCGAAATCGGAATCATCAAGGCCGCGCCGAAGGTCGAGGACCTCTTCGACGCGAGCTTCATCAAGTAAGTCACTCACGAGCTGCCGGCCCCGTCGCGCGGCGGGGCCGGCAAATCTGTTCACCGCCCGGATATATCGTCGATGCGTCCCCTGGACCCTGTTACATCGAAGCAGCGCGTGGTCTATGGCCTTGCGTTCTTCGTGCTGTTCGTCGCTCTTTGGTCGTGGGCGACGCTCGGCGGCCATGTGTCGAAGACCTTTCTGGCCAACCCCTTGACCATGGTGCAGGAAGGTTTCGACCTGCTGACCAGGCAGGGCTTCGTCTACGATATCGGCATGACGATCTGGCGCGTCGTCGGCGGCTTTGCGCTCGCCGCCGTCATCGCGGTGCCGCTCGGCGTGCTGATGGGCGCCTACAAGCCGGTCGAGGCGTTCCTCGAGCCGTTCGTCTCCTTCGCGCGTTATCTGCCCGCCTCCGCCTTCATCCCGCTCCTGATCCTGTGGGCCGGCATCGGGGAACTGCAAAAACTTCTCGTCATCTTCATCGGCTCGGTGTTCCAGGTCATCCTGATGGTCGCCGTGACCGTCGGCGCCACGCGGCGCGATCTGGTCGAGGCCGCCTATACGCTGGGCGCCGGCGACCGCGGCATCATCCGCCGCGTGCTGCTGCCCTCCTCCGCGCCTGAGATCGCGGAAATCCTGCGGCTGGTGCTGGGCTGGGCCTGGACCTATGTCATCGTCGCCGAGCTGATCGGCTCGTCCTCAGGCATCGGTCATATGATCACCGACAGCCAGGCGCTGCTCAACACGGGCCAGATCATCTTCGGCATCATCGTGATCGGGCTGATCGGCCTGCTCTCGGACTTCCTGTTCAAGGCGTTCAACGCCTGGCTGTTTCCGTGGAGGCTCGCATGACGATCCTCAAGATCGAGCAGGTCTCGCGCACCTTCCCTGCGCGCCACGGCAACGCGCCGACCAGGGCGCTGGAGCCGACCGATCTCATCATCGGCAACAACGACTTCGTCACCATCCTCGGCCCGTCCGGTTGCGGCAAGTCCACGCTGCTGCGCATCGTCGCCGGCCTCGACCGCCCGACCAGCGGGCGCGTCACGCTCGACGGGCGCGAGGTCACTGGCCCCGGCGCCGATCGCGGCATGGTGTTCCAGTCCTACACGCTGTTTCCCTGGCTCAGCGTGCGCGAGAACATCGCCTTCGGCCTGCGTGAGCGCGGCGTGCCCGAGACCGAGCGCCACAGGATCGCCGACGCCTTCATCCGCCAGGTCGGGTTGTCCGGCTTCGAAAATCATTGGCCCAAGCAGCTCTCCGGCGGCATGCAGCAGCGCACCGCGATCGCACGCGCGCTTGCCAACGATCCCAAAATCCTGCTGCTCGACGAGCCGTTCGGCGCGCTCGACAACCAGACCCGCGCCTTGATGCAGGAGATGCTGCTCGGGATCTGGGAACGCGACCAGAAAACCGTGCTGTTCGTGACCCACGACATCGAGGAGGCCATCTTCCTCGGCAGCCGCGTCATCGTCATGAGCGCCCGTCCCGGCCGGATCAAGGCCGAGATCAATGTGGACCTGCCGCATCCGCGCTCCTACAAGATCAAGACCACGCCGGAATTCGTCCAGCTCAAGGAACGACTGGTCGAGGAGATCCGCAGCGAGGCGCTTAGGGTTGCCGAACATGCCTGACGATCGTCCTTCCGCCGACGGTGAGCGCGTTCTTGCCGATCTCAACGCGCTTCGCGCCATCGGCGCCTACAAGACCGGCGTGCACAAGCCGACGTTCTCCGAGCCGCACAAGCTGTCGCTGGAGTGGCTCGTGCGCAAGCTGCCCGGCGCGGGTCTTTCCGCTTCGATCGACGGCATCGGCAACGTCTTCGGCACCAGCGCAACGCCGGGACCGAAATTGCTGGCCGGCTCGCACCTGGAGAGCCAGAATTATGCCGGTTGGCTCGACGGGCCGCTCGGTGTCGTCTATGCGCTCGAGGCTGCGCGCGTGCTCAATGCCGATCCTTCGGTGAAGGGCGCCGTGGAAGTTGCCGCCTGGTGCGACGAGGAAGGCCATTTCGGGCACTTCCTCGGCTCGCGCTCCTATGTCGGACAGGTGACCGAAGCTGACATCGACGCTGCGCGCGACCGCACCAGCGGCCGCACCATGCGCGATGCTTTGGCAGAGATGGGGCTCGCCGGCCGGCCACGCATCAGCGTCGAACCGGGCCGCCATGTCGGATATCTCGAGGCGCATATCGAGCAGGGCGACACGCTCGAAAGCGGCAAGCTCGCGATCGGAATCGTCACCTCCATCGTCGGGATCTGGCAGTACCGCATCAATTTCATCGGCGAGCAAAATCACGCCGGCACCACACGCATGGCCGTGCGCAAGGATGCCGGGCTGGCGCTGGCCAAATTCTGCGTCGCGATCGACGAACGTTTCCCGGCTGCCTGCGGTCCGCGCACGGTCTGGACCACCGGCCGCATCACGCTCGATCCGGGCGCGCCCAGCATCATTCCGGGCGGCGCCGAGATGCTGTTCCAGATCCGCGACGACGATCCCGCCGTCATCGCCCGGCTGGAGCAGCAGCTGCGGGCCATGGCGGACGAGGCCAGCACAAACGGTCCCTGCGCCGTCACCGTCGAGAAACTGCGCACCGGCGCGCCCGCCATGATGAACGCAGGCTTTCAGGATGCGATCGAGGCCGCAAGCAAGGCCCTCGCTGGTGGACGATCCATTCGCATGCCCAGCGGCGCCGGCCACGACGCGCAGATGCTGGCCACCGTCATGCCCGCCGGCATGCTGTTCGTGCCGTCCATCGGCGGTATCAGCCATCACTGGACCGAGAACACCGCCGACGCCGATATCGTCACCGGCGCAGCGGTGTTCGTCGACGCCTGCCGGCGCATTCTCGGCGGCTAATGTACCGAAGCGTTGCGGCGCGGAGCCTGGATGCGACACTGGGCCCCCGGCTCTGCAGAGCAAGATGTGGCGCACAAACTCTCCTCCTCGTCATTGCGAGCGCAGCGAAGCAATCCAGAATTCTTCCGCATATCCATTTCTGGATTGCTTCGCTGCGCTCGCAATGACGGAGTCCGAGGCGGCAACGCAATTCCCGAGATGCACTTGTAGGATGGGTACTCGTCCTACGGTCTGCTGCGGCGGAGCGCGCACCTCGGGGGGACCACCATGAATTTGAGTCCGCATCGATTTTGAGATTTCAGAGAAGGACACGCCTTCTCGTTCTCGCGGCTGAATTCGCCCGAGCTTTGCTTCGTCGCTTCGCCCTCTGAAAGCCAAGAGGGAGCAGGGAAGGCCGGGTGCCGACTGGCACCTGCGGTCTGCTGCGCAAAGGCACGCGCAGGAAGAACCGCACAGCAGCATACAGGTGGTGCCGAACACTCGGCCTTCCCTGCGCGATGGTCGGACGGCTTATGCCGTGCTCTCCCGGGAGCCGAGTTCGTTCTGGCCTCCCTCGCCGTTCGAATTGGATGATGCCGTCTGCCCGGTTGGGCTCGCGCACATCTTCGATCCGGCTTGACCGTAGCAACGACGGCCAGGACCACACGGTTTTGCCGTACGCACGGCCCGCCATGTCGCCGCAGTTTTCCCGGCCCTGTCGACGAAGCCAGAAACTTACGAGCGAGACGAAGCCTAGCAGCGCCGTTCGTCTGCACGCGGGTTTCGGACTCACAGGGACTACCCGCCCTGCCCGCCCCATCTCGTGCCGACGCTGCCGCGTCCACCGCAAGCCCGGCTCGCGACAATGACGACCGCATGATCGCCCCTCTTGGTGAACCGGGATGGGCGACACATACGCCCTTTCCGAATTTCGGCAAAGTGGAATATTTTCGGCGACACGGATTGACAGAGGGCGAAACAGGCAAGGTTCGGCAGGTGGGGAAACGGGCCGGACGAACGGAGCGACAGCCGGGACCTTGCCACCAGGTATCGCTGCCCCGCTCGGGCTACGAACGCGTGCATCCGCGACATCGTATCCACGCCTCAGACATAAAGTCGCGACAATCGTCGGGCTTGTCGTTCGTCCCCGCCTCTGCTCCCCCGGAGTTCCCATGTCTTCCCCCGACCGGCCCTCGACACGCCTTGCGACGCGGCTTGCGTTCCTCGTCGCGGGCTTCGGCATCGCGTGCTGGGCGCCGCTGGTGCCGTTCGCGAAAACCCGGCTCGGCGTCGACGAAGGTGTGCTCGGACTGCTGCTGCTCAGCCTCGGCATCGGCTCGGTCATCGCAATGCTGCTGACCGGGATCGTAAGCGCGCGCTACGGCAGCAGGCCGATCATCATTGCAGGCGGGTTCGGTCTCGCGCTGGTGCTGCCCCTGCTCGCCGTCGCAAGCTCGCCCGCAACGCTGGCGCTGGCCCTTTTCGCATTCGGCGCCGCGCTCGGCTCGATCGACGTCGCCATGAACATCCACGCGGTGGAGGTGGAGCGCGCCGCGGCACGCCCGCTGATGTCGGGCTTCCACGCCCTATTCAGCATCGGGGGCTTTGTCGGATCGGCGCTGATGACGGCCTTGCTCTCGCTGCAATTCGGCCCGCTCGCCTGCACGCTGGTCTGCTCCGTCCTGATGCTGATCGCGATGGTCGTGGCCTGGCCGCGCCTGCTCCGCTCCGTGCAGGTGCAGGAGGGACCGCTGTTCGTGCTGCCGCATGGTTCGGTGCTGCTGCTCGCGCTGCTCGGCGCCATCACCTTCCTGGTCGAGGGCGCGATGCTCGATTGGGGCGCGCTGCTCGTGATCGGCGCGGGGCTCGTCAGCGAAGCGCAAGGCGGGGCCGGCTACATCGTGTTCTCGATCGCGATGACGGTGGGACGGCTCGGCGGCGACGCCGTGGTTGCGCGCATCGGGGACTACGCGACATTGCTGTGGGGCAGCCTGATTGCGATCGCGGGCTTCGTGGTTTTGCTCACGGCACCGGTTGCGGCGGTCGCCATCGCCGGATTTCTGCTGATCGGGCTCGGCGCGTCGAACCTCGTGCCGGTGCTCTTCCGCCGGGCGGCGCGGCAAACAGTGATGCCGACGGGGCTTGCGGTCGCAGCGATCACGACTGCGGGCTATGCAGGAGTTCTGATCGGTCCTGCCGGCGTCGGCCTCGTCGCCCGTCTTGGCGGATTGCCCATGGCGTTCTGGCTGCTGGCCGCGCTGATGGGTCTCGTCACGCTGTCGGCGCGCCTCGTCACAAAGCACGCGGCTCGCCCCCCTGCGGGCTAAGCCATTCCGTCTCAAGCATTATTCAAACGGTCCGAAACCGACCCAAGCCATCCGCGCAGGTCTGCCTGCCATGCGCCTTTCGGCCAGTTTACTGGACGCCTCGTTCTGTTACACCACAATAAAGTACGTTTTGACAATAAAGTACCTTTTGACTCCCGTCGCGGGTGCAATGGCACGTGCCAGCTCAGACTAACCAGGACTCGGTCGTTTCATTCGGGCCATTTCGGCTGTTTCCAAAATCCCGTCTCCTGGAGAAAGAGGGGGAGCCGCTTCATGTCGGCGGCCGCGCACTCGATATTCTCATCCTGCTGGCCGAGCGCCCGGGGGAAGTCGTTGACAAGAGAGAGCTGGTCAAGCGCATCTGGGCCGACGTGAATGTCGACGAGGGCAGCCTGCGCTTTCACGTCGCAGCATTGCGCAAGGTACTCGGCGATACCGGCAAGTCGGGCCGCTATGTCCTCAATGTGCCGGGCCGCGGCTATTGCTTCGTCGCCCCGTTCGCTCAGGCGGCGCCGCAGGCCGCATCGATCTCCGCCGACATCGTCCCTCCCCGCTCCCTGCCCGCGCAGCTTGCGAAGATGGTCGGACGCGAGGACATCATCGAGAAGATCTCGAACGGCCTGACGCTCTATCGCTTCATGACCGTGGTCGGCCCGGGCGGCATCGGCAAGACCGCCGTCGCGGTCGCGGTCGGGCATCGCCGCTCGGCGGATTTCGGCGGCCGCGTCTTCTTCGTCGATTTCGGCCCGCTGCGCGACGCCGGCCATGTCACGACGACCATCGCTTCCGTCCTCGGACTGACCGTCAGCTCGGAGGATCCGACGCCGGCCATCCTGACATTTCTGAAGGCCGGGCCAACCCTGCTGATCTTCGACAGTTGCGAGCATGTGCTGGACATGCTGGCCCCGCTGGCGGAGCGCATGGTTCGCGAGGCTCCGCTCCTTCGTGTTCTCGCAACCAGCCGGGAGTCGTTCAGAAGCGAGGGCGAGCGGATCTTCCGGCTGTTTCCGCTGGATTGCCCGCCCGAGCGCGAGGACCTCGACGTCGCCGAGGTTCTCGCCTACCCCGCGGCCCAGCTCTTCGTCGAGCGCATCGCGCAGAGCTCCGGACCGTTCCAGCTCAGCGCCGAGGAGGCGCCCCTCGTCGCCAGCATCTGCCGGCGCCTCGACGGCATCGCGCTCGCCATCGAGCTCGCGGCCGGCCGTGTCAACGCGTATGGCATCGCCGGCACCGCCTCCCTGCTTGACAGCCGCTTTTCGCTGCAATGGCGGGGGCGGCGCACCGCCGTTCCGCGGCACCAGACGCTCGCCGCCGCGCTCGACTGGAGCTACGACCTGCTGCCTCCCGCGGAAAGCGCCACCTTGCGGCGACTGTCGGTGTTCGCCGGGCCGTTCGCGCCGGAGGCCGCAGCCGCCGTTGCCTCCGGCGACGGCCTCAGCCCCTCCGAGACGTTGGAGGCGATCGACAGCCTGGTCACCAAATCGCTGATCTCGCCGTCCGGCTCGCGGACGCTGCGCTATCGCCTGCTCGACACCACGCGCACCTATGCGCTCGGCAAGCTGAGCGAGCTCGGCGAAAACAGGCGGTTCGCGCGGCGCCATGCCGAGCATTTTCGCGATTTCTTCGAGCACGCGGGGGCCGACACGTCGATGCCGCTGCCCGAATGGCTGAGCACCTATGGCGGGGAGCTGGACAATGTGCGCGTGGCGCTGGACTGGGCTTTCGCGCCCGACGGCGATGCGCAGCTCGGCATCGCGCTGACGGCGACCGCGGTGCCCCTGTGGGTGCGCCTTTCACTGTTCGCCGAATGCCGCGAGCGCTGCAGAACGGCACTGGCGGCGCTCGGCGATGACGGCGGCAATGACCGCATCCGCATGCAGCTGCTGTCGGCACTCGGCTGGTCGCTGATGTATGGCGAGGGGCGCGCGCGCGAGGCGCGCCCGATTCTCGAGACGACCCTGGAGCTGGCCGAGCGTCTCGACGACAAGGACTTCCGGCTGCGCGCGCTCTGGGGCTTGAGCATCGATCAGTTCAACAACGGTCAGTTCGGCAGGGCCCGCGCGCTCGCGGACCGCTTTGCGAACGCCGCGGTGAATTCATCCGACAGCACCGATCTCATGTTGGGCGACCGGCTGATGGCGGTCGCGCTGCATTATCTGGGCGACCAGAACGAGGCGCGGCAGCGCATCGACAGGGTGAACGCCTCGCTGCATGTGCTGGTGGAGAAGCCAAAAATCTTCCCGCTCGATCTCAGGATATCGACGCAATATTTCCGGGCCCGCATCCTGTGGCTGCAGGGCTTCGCTGATCAGGCCCGGGCGCTCGCCGCCAAGAACATCGAGGAAGGCCGTGCCAACGGGCACGCGCTGACCTTCTGCAGCGTGCTGGGTCAGGCCGCCTGTCCGATCGCGTTCTGGTCCGGCGATTTCGATGCCGCCGAGCGCCACGGCGCCGAGCTGCTCGAGCACACCGAGCGCCACGCGATCCGGCCATGGGGCCTGTGGGCACGGGCCTTCAACGCCGCGGTCATGGCCAGGCGCGGCGACATCGCGACCGGCCTTTCGCTGCTGCGCGAAGAGCTCAATCGCGCCGGCGACGCGCGCTTCCTGCCGCGCTTTCTTCCTCTGCTCGGCGAGCTCGCCGCATGTTTCCTGGCGGCCGACCAAATCGACCGCGGCCTCGACGTGATCGAGGACGTCCTGACCCGCTGCAATGACCGGCAGGAACTCTGGTATCTGCCGGAGCTGATCCGCATCCAGGGAGAATTGATGCAGAGAACCGCGCGGCATTCGGGGAATGCCGAGGCGCGCTTCCGCGAGGCGATCGACATTGCCGCCCGGCAGGGCGCCCGCTTCTGGCAGCTGCGCTGCGCGACCAGTCTCGCGCGGCTCTTGATCGGCGCCGGCCAGAGCGCGGACGCTCTGGCGGTCCTCGAGAATGTGACCGGATCGTTCGCCGAAGGCGCCGAGATCGCCGACATGCGCACCGCGCGCGAGCTGATCGCTCAGTCGCGCTGACGCGCTCTAGCCTCCCACGGCCGCCGCGCGGCGCGGCAGCTTCCAGCCGGGCCGGATGAAGTGGCAGGTGTAGCCGTCCGGATAACGTTCGAGATAGTCCTGATGCTCGGGCTCGGCCTCCCAGAACTCGCCGGCGGGAGCGACCTCGGTCACCACCTTGCCCGGCCACAGGCCGGATGCCTCGACATCGGCGATGGTGTCCTCGGCGATCCTCTTCTGCTCGTCGCTGGTGTAGAAGATCGCGGAGCGATAGCTCGTGCCGATATCATTGCCCTGGCGGTTGAGCGTGGTGGGATCATGAATCTGGAAGAAGAACTCCAGCATCGTCCGGAAGCTGGTCTTGGCGGGATTGAAGATGATCTCGATCGCTTCGGCATGACCCTCGTGATTGCGATAGGTGGCATTCTTGACATGCCCGCCGGTGTAGCCGACGCGGGTGGAGATCACGCCCGGCTGCTTGCGGATCAGATCCTGCATGCCCCAGAAGCAGCCCCCCGCCAAAACTGCGCGCTCTGTCGTCATATGGTGCTCCATTGATTTGGTCGAGATATTCAGCGCTCGTCCGCAGCGGGATGCAAGCGCGGATCGTCATGGTCGTCGTGATATTCGAGGCCGAGCGGTCCGATGGCGGAGACCTGCGTGACATATTCGCCTGATTTCGCCCAGTGAAAATGCCAGGTCTCGCCGGGCAGCACGATCACGCTGCCCGGCGGATAGGCTTTGACCTCGTCGCCGTCAAAGCGCTCGCCGAGCCCGATGTAGAACACACCCGACATCACCGTATAGATGCGGTCCTCGGGATGCTTGTGCGGCATCAGCTTGGTGCCGCCGGGCACCCTGACCCGGACGACGTAGGGTCCGGGTTCACTGGGATGACCGACCATCACGGCCAGCCGCGCGCCCTGGGGGAAGGCGGGGAATGGCTGCCACATGATGTCCTCCGGCAGAATCGCGCGGAACCTGTCTTCATCCGGCTGATGTCGGCGAGGCATGGCCACCACTCCTTCCGTTCGGTCAGCCCAGCTTGGCGTCGAGCGTGATCGCGGCGTTGAGCACCTTCGACACCGGGCAATTCTTCTCGGCCTCGCCGGCGATCTTCGCAAAGCCGGCATCGTCGAGGTTCGGCACCTTGGCGCGCAAGGTGAGTGCAGATTTGCTGATCTTGAAACCCTTGCCTTCGGGCTCGAGCGTGACGGCCGCCTCGGTCGACAGCTCATCCGGCGTGAAACCGGCCATCTGAAGGCCGAAGGCCAGCGCCATGGTAAAGCAGCCCGCATGCGCGGCGGCGATCAACTCCTCGGGATTGGTGCCCTTCTCGTTCTCGAAGCGGGTCTTGAACGAATAGGGCGTCTGCGCGAGCACGCCGGATTCGCTCGAGAGATGGCCTGTGCCATCACGACCGGTGCCCTTCCAGACTGCTGTTGCCTTGCGGATCATCATGGTTCTCCTGGTTTGTTTTGAGCATCACCGCTCGTACCGGAAAAAGGCGACATCGGCGTGGCGCCCTGCTCCTTCAAAACCGGTCGAGCGCTGCTGCGGTTCCGTCAGCTGCCGATCTGACCGACGTGAAAGCCGAGCCGGTTCTCGACGTCGCCGGCGCGATGGAAGCCGCGCGCCATCAGCGCCTTGAGGCGGGTCTGGCTCGCGGGACGACCGAGCGCAGCCAGGAACGCGTCCCACTCCGGCTTGATCTCGACATCCGGCGGCAGGCTTGCAACGTCGACCAGGCGCTTGGTCTCGGCGATCGCCTGCTTGTCGAACGAGGCGATCCGCATCGCCAGCGCTTCGACGAAGCCGTCGAGCTCGGCATCCAGCATCGACCGGTTGACATAGCCATAGCGCTCGGCGAGATCGCCGTGAATGTCGTCGGCGCCGAGCAGCACTTCCAGCGCGCGGCCGCGGCCCATCAGACGCGGCAAGCGCGCCATCGGCCCGCCGCCGGGCACGAGGCCCGCGCCGACCTCCCATTGCGACAGGATCGCCTTCTCGCGGCTGGCAAAGCGCATGTCGCTGGCGAGCGCGAGCTCGCTGCCGACGCCGGTGGCGCGACCACGAATGGAGGCGATGGAGACGACCGGCGCGCGGCTGAGGCGCACCAGCGTGTCAGGCAGCGACTGCAGGCCGGTCGGTCCAGGTGGAATGGCGAGCGAATCCTCCGGCGGCGCGAGGAAGTCGTAATGCGTGATGAAGAAGCCTTCGACGGCGCTGTCGAACACCACCACCTTCACCTCCGGATCGGTCTCGATCGCGGTGACGATGTCGCTGAGCAGCGGAAGATGCCTCGGTCCGAAGATGTTCACCGGCGGCATGTCGAAAGTGACCCGCCAATAGGCCGGCAGGCGGCGCTCCAGGCGGATCTCGTCGGTTTTGAAGGTGCGTTCGGGGCGGTTCATGGTCCTTGCTCCTGATGTGCTCGATGTCAGATCGACTGGCGCAGCGGACGGAATGCGGTGCGCATTTCCGCTGTGAACAGCGCGGGCTGCTCCCAGGCCGCGAAGTGGCCGCCCTTCTCGAGGCGGTTGTAGTGCATCAGCTTCGGATAGGCCTTCTCCGCCCAGCTGCGCGGCGCGGCATAGATCTCGTCCGGAAAGACGCTGACGGCGACCGGGATCTTGACGTGCTTGGGTTCGAAGAAGACCAGCTTGTTCTCCCAATAGAGCCGTGCCGACGACACCGCGGTGTTGGTGAGCCAGTACAGCGTGATGTTGTCGATCACATCGTCACGCGAGAGCCCTTCGGCCTTGCCGTCGAACACGCGGGCGATCATCGCCGCGCTGCGTGTGTCATGATCGAGCATCCAGGACGCCAGCCCCGCCGGCGAATCCACGAGGCCAAGAAGCGTCTGCGGCCGGTTCGACATCTCGATGGCATAGCCGAGGCCGCGCTTGTAGAAATCCTCGAGCTGGTCGTAGGCGATGCGCTCCTCGGCCGAGAGATTTGACGGCCGCGTTCCGCCGGGCTGCAGCGCCTTGGCGATGTCGTCGGGGACTGTCGCGGGCATGTTGGTGTGAATGCCGAGCAGCCCCGCCGGCGCGATCAGCGCCATCTGCTCCGTCACGGCATTGCCCCAATCGCCGCCTTGCGCGACGTACCGGCTGTAGCCGAGCCGCTCCATCAGCACGATCCAGGCGCGCGCGATGCGCTGGGGGTCCCAGCCGAGTGCGGTCGGCTTGCCCGAGAAGCCGTATCCGGGCAGCGAAGGGATCACGAGATCGAACGCGTCCGTGGCCTTGGCGCCGTGCGCGGTCGGATCGGTCAGCGGTCCCACGATCTTCATCTGCTCGACGATCGAGCCCGGCCAGCCGTGCGTGACGATCATCGGCAGCGCATTCTCGTGACGCGAGCGGACGTGAATGAAATGGATATCGACGCCGTCGATCTCGGTGACGAATTGCGGCAGCGCATTCAGCCGCGCCTCCAGCTTGCGCCAGTCATAGTCGCTCTGCCAGTACCGCACGAGCTGCTGCACCGTCGCGAGCTGCACGCCCTGTGACTGGTCAGTGACGATCTCGCGGTCCGGCCAACGCGTCGCGGCGAGACGGCGGCGGAGATCGAGCAGATCCTCTTCAGGCACGTTGACGCGGAACGGGCGGATCGCGCCGCTCACGGCCGCTTTTGCGGAATGCAGCGGCAGCAGGCTCGAGACGCCGGCGGCGACCGCGGTCATCGCGGCCTGGCCCAGCAGTTGACGGCGGTCGGGATTGAGGATGTCGGCGCGTGCTTGCGTAGTCATTTCGGATCTCCCTTGCTTTGACCGGTGATGCTCACCGGATTCGACGTCGAGACGTCGGCTCGTCGTGCAGGGAGATTGGCGCAGGCACTTTCGATTTGCTCGTTATGGGTTGTTAGAGTGCGTTAGCCCTTGCAAGTCCGCGCGGGTCGAGGCGAATGATGGATGCGTGTTGCAACACCGCGCGACACAACGCCAACAGCGCGCGACGAAGACATCATCGCGCGCCGTCAAGATGAATGCAGCAGATTTTAGGACGGCAGCGTCTGGCCGGCCTGCTCGTGCACGATGTAGTCGGCGTACCAGTCGGCCCAGTTCTCGTCGTGTCCGCCGATCCTCTTCTCGTGCTCGCCATGCGCCACCGCGGCACGGCGCAGGGCCGCGGCAAGGTCGGTCGTCGAAGCGAACGTCGTGCTGCCGCCCGCGATGCGGCCGGGCAATCGTGCGGTGACCTCCTGGAACAGCCAGCCATTGCCGTCGGGATCGCTGAACGATGCGAATGAACTGTAACTGCCGCGCTTCGGGTCGGGACCGTCGACCCGAACACTGCCGAACAGATACGGCTCGTCCGACCCGGCATGAACGTCGCCGCCTCCGTGGAATGGCGCGCTGATCTCGACGCCGCGGTCCAGCAGATCCTGTCGTGCCGCCTCGAGATCGGAGACGATCAGGTACAGGCCGCGCGCCGAGCCGGGCACCGCGGCCGTCACGTTCTTGCCGAAGATCACCGAGCAGGCCGAGCCGGGCGGCGTGAACTGGATCACACGCCAGTCGTTGCCCGAGCTGAAATCGGCGTCCAGCCGCCAGCCGAGGCGCGCGTAGAACGCCTTGGCGCGGTCGACATCGGACACCGGGATCACGACGACTTCGAGCTTCAGATCAACGCCGCGAGACTTGGTGGGCATGGTCGCGGCTTCGCGTTCGATTTCGATGGTGGCCATGTCGAGCTCCTGATGAAATGCGGATTGCAGGCACGTACAATTCTTCAGACAACCGCCGGCACCGCGATGGTCACGCGCGTGCCGCCCTGCCCCGCCTCGCCATGCAGCTTTGCCTGGATGCTGCGGGCGAGCCCTTCGAGGATGCGGCTGCCGGTGCCCTGTAGCGGACCGGTGGCGCCGATGCCGTTGTCAGCCACGGTGCAGAGCCACGCGTCGTCGCGGTCGGCCATGTCGATGCGGATCAGCGCGCCAGATTTGTTCGGAAAGGCGTGCTTTGCCGCATTCGTGACCAGCTCGGTCAGGATCAGCGCGAGCCGATGGCACTGCGCGGCCGGCAATGTGCCTCCTTCGATCGCAGCCTCGCAGCGGATGCCCGCCGGCTCCAGCACGGCTTCGGAGAGCGCGCCGCACAGATTTTCGAAGAAGGGCGCTACGGACACCAATGAGGGGTCATCGTTATCAGACAGAAGCTGGTAGAGCCTGCCGAAGGCGACGATGCGCCGCTCGAGCCGATCCGCCGCCAGCGACACATCATGGCTCCCCGTCCGCGTGAAGTCGCGGCGGACGGACGCACCGAGCAGCGTCAGGGTGTTCTTCATGCGATGGTGGGATTCCCGCAGCACGAGCTCCCAATCACGCGACTGATCATCGAGACTGGCGACGAATTGAGGTCGAACGACATGGTCATTCGCGCGAGCGCCGATACCGGACATCATGGCCTCCCCGTTGAAATGGGATCTAACTCGACAGCCATACTGGATGCGTCGGGCGCGCTTTGCTCGTTAGACGTTGCAAGATTCTGTTATGATCGGCGGTGTCCGCAGGCGCGGGACGGACAGCCCTGCGTCGATGGTCAAGCACGCTGACAAATTGTCACAGTCGCGTGGTAAGCCGCTCGTCTTTAAGCAAAATTTGCAGCGGATAATCGATTGCGCGCGGGCGAGCGCCACGCGATTTCGCCACTTTCGGCCAGTTTACTAAGCGTGTCGATCTGATAGATCAACGTGCAGATTTCAGCCCTCTCATTGGAATGCCTGGCCTGTGCCAGATACGAACGACCAGGATTCGGTCATAGCCTTCGGGCCGTTTCGGCTGTTCGTGAAGTCGCGACTGCTCGAGAAGGACGGCGCCCCGCTTCATCTCGGCGGCCGCGCGCTCGACATCCTGATTTTTCTCGCCGAGCGGGCCGGCGAGGTCGTCGACAAGCGCGAGCTGATCAAGCGCGTCTGGGCCGACCTCAATGTCGACGAAGGCAGCCTGCGTTTCCACATCACGACCTTGCGCAAGGCCTTGGACGATTCCGGCGAGGGCTCTCGCTACGTCGTCAACGTGCCCGGACGCGGCTATTGCTTTGCCGCCCCTCTGCTCCGGCCTGCACCATCGGAGAGCCGGACCGGCAAGTCCCCCGCCTCCGCCCGCTCGCTGCCCGCGCCGCTCGCGAAGATGATCGGGCGGGATGACGCGGTCGAGAAGATTTCCGCCGAGCTTGCGCAGCATCGCTTCGTCACCATCGTCGGCCCGGGCGGAATCGGCAAGACGTCGGTCGCGCTTGCCATCGCGCATGGCAAACTCGCGGCGTTCGAGGGCCAGGTGCGTTTCGTCGATTTCGGCGCGCTGACGGATATCGGGCTCGTTCCCGGGACGATCGCGGCCGCGTTGGGTCTCACCGTCGATTCCGACGACCCCGTGCCAGGCTTGCTGACCTTCCTGCGCTCCAGGCGGATGCTGCTGGTGCTCGACAGTTGCGAGCATATCCTCGACGGGCTCGCTCCTCTGGCCGAGCGCATCATCCAGGACGCGCCGGAGCTGCATATTCTGGCCACCAGCCGCGAATCCCTTCGCACCGAGGGCGAGCGCGTCCATCGGCTGTTTCCGCTGGATTGCCCGCCGCAGCGTGACGGGCTCGGCATCGCCGACATCCTTGCATATCCCGCAAGCCAGCTCTTCGTGGAACGCATCGCCGAGAGCCTGAGCGAATTCGAGCTCAGCGATGAGGATGCGCCGCTCGTCGCCGAGATCTGCCGGCGGCTGGACGGCATCGCGCTTGCGATCGAGCTCGCGGCCGGCCGCGTCAATGCCTACGGCATCGCCGGGACCGCCTCGCTGCTGGATAGCCGCTTCTCGCTGCTGTGGCGGGGACGGCGCACCGCTATTCCGCGCCACCAGACCCTGAGCGCGGCGCTGGCCTGGAGCTACGATTTGCTGCCGCCGGCCGAGAGCGCGACGTTGCGCGGATTGTCGGTCTTCGTCGGCCCGTTCACGCTGGAGGCCGCGCTTGCCGTGGCGGCCTGCCAGGGCATCAGCGAGCCCGAAGCGGTGGAAGCGATTTCGAACCTGCTGTCCAAATCGCTGATCGCGACCTCGCCCGCGGAGCGGCGGCTGCGCTATCGCCTGCTCGACACCACCCGGGCGTTCGTCGCGGACAAGCTCGCCGAGCACGGTGAGACGGCCCGCGTCGCGCGCGCCCACGCCGAATATTTTCGCGATTTCCTGCACGATATCGCGGTCAAATCGACCGGCATGCAGAGCGCAGGCGGCTTTCTTCCCTATTCCGACCATCTGCCCAACGTCCGGGCTGCGCTGACCTGGAGCTTTTCGGGCGGCGGCGACCGCACGATCGCCGTGGATCTGGCGGCTTCGGCCGCGCAATTCTTCCTCGAGCTGACATTGCTGACCGAATGCTTGCGCTGGACCCAGCAGGCGCTGGCGTCACGCGAAACGAGCGCCGTGGACAGCCGCCAGGAGATGGCCTTGCAAGCCGCGCTCGGCGTCTCCGTGATGTTCACGCAGGGCAACACCGAGGCGGTGCGGGCGGCATTCACGCGCAGTCTCGAGCTTGCCCGGCAGCTCGATGACCTGCACTGGCAACTCTGGCTGCTGCGCGGTTTGCACATCTACCTGACCAGGGTCGGAGATTTTCACGGCGCGCTCGGCACCGGTGAACAGGGTGAGAGCGTCGCACGGAAGCTGAACGACCCGGCCGCCACGCTCAACGTGGAATGGATGCTCGGTGTCGCGCATCATCTGATCGGCAACCAGGACAAGGCCGTGCAGTTCTGCGCCAGCGCGATGGTGCATAATCCCGGCTCGCAGCGGCTGAATATCGGGCATCTCGGCTACGACGACCGCATCGTGGCGCTTGTGGCGCTGGCGCGCGGACTGTGGCTCATAGGCCGGCCCGAGCGTGCGATCGAGGCGGCGCGATACACGGTGCGCGAGGCCGAGCTGCTCGAACAGCCGCTTACCCTCGGCATCTCCCTGATCTGGACGATTTATGTGTTCCTCTGGGTCGGCGACTGGGCCAATGCCGAAATCCTGATCGAGCGGCTGATCGATCATTCCGCGCGCCACTTCCTCGGCCCTTATCATGCGGTCGGCATTGGCCAGAAGGGCGAGCTGCTGCTGCGACGCGGCGACGTTGCCGGAGGCATCGCGCACCTTCGCCGTAGCCAGGCCACGCTCTATGCAACGCGGCACCGGATCATGACGACGGTGTTCGCGACGGCGCTTGCGGAAGGTCTCGCCGCCCAAGATCAGCCCGACCAGGCCCTGCAGACCATCAATGAGGCCATTGCCCAGATCCCCGATCATGGCGAATCCTTCGACATGCCGGAGATGCTCAGGATCAAGGGCGATATCCTCGCGAGATTGGGCAACGCCGCGGAGGCCGAGAGCGCCTTGCGCAGATCGCTCGATCTGTCGCGGCGGCAATCCGCGGTCGGCTGGGAGCTCCGCGGGGCGATCAGCCTCGGCCGCATCTGGCAACGGGCGGCCAAGGCCGCCGATGCGCGCGCCCTGCTGACCCCGCTCGTCGCCCGGTACGAGGAAGGCTTCCAGACCCGCGATCTGATCGCCGCCCGGGAGTTGCTGGGCGCCCTGAATTAGGAGCATCTTCAACGGGATACCGCCATCCTGCCCGCTCGCAACTCCTAACAACTTCTAACACGCCAAGCCGCAGAGGCCCCGCCATGGTGGCGACACTGCACGGTGGATATGGCGGGACATGGCGCTTCTTGATGATGTGATCGATGCCAGCGGCGGAATGGCCCGCTGGAATAGCTTCAACCGGTTCACGCTCCACCTTTCCGTAGGCGGAACGCTATTTTCCAACACCGGACATGCCGGGGAATTCAAGGACGTGACGGCAGAGGGCTCGACCCGGACGCAGTCGGTTCGCTTCACCGGCATCACCGGCGGTGAATATTCCGGCTCCTTTCAGCCGGACATGGTCACCATCGAGAGCGTGCATGGTGAAGTCCTGCGAAGCTGGCGCAACCCGAGCCTCGCGTTTGCCGAGGTCGGCTCGCCTGCCCTCGCGGACGAGCTGCATCTCGTCTTCTTCTGCGGCGTGGCAATCTGGAACTACCTGACCAACCCGTTCCTGCTCGGCCACCCGGATGTCGCGGTGGAAGAGCTGCCGCCATGGCAGGAGGGTCAGGAAACGTGGCGGCGGATGCGGGCGCGCTTCCCCTCTCACATCATCACGCTCGCGCCGGAACAGACCTTCTATTTCGATGAGAGCGCCCTACAGCGGCGCACGGATCACGATCTCTTCGGGATGAAGGTCGCACACACCTCCTGGGCCCATGACAGCTTCGGCGGCATCGTGGTGCCGACGCTTCGACGCATTCAGACATCGCGGCCAGATGGAACCGTGATCGCCAGGCCAGTGCTCATGGACGTCGAGATCTTCGACGCCGTCTTCGAATGACGCGAGACACGCGAGCCTGACGCCGGCCCGCCGCTCTCAACGTCTAACAATACATAACGAGCCAACAGACGACCCTGGGTGCAGGTTGCGTTCACGAGCATCGAACGAGCTGCTCGCACGAGACAAGCCGACGCATCTCCAGACCGGAACGCGTCATCCAACGAACGCACTCAAGGGAGACGATCATGAAAGTACTGATGGTTCTCACGTCCCACGATCAACTCGGCAACACCGGACGCAAGACGGGCTTCTGGCTCGAAGAGCTTGCCGCCCCCTATTATGTCTTCAAGGACGCCGGCGCGGAGATCACGCTGGTGTCACCCAAGGGCGGCCGTCCGCCGCTCGACCCCAAGAGCAACGAACCCGAGTTCCGCACCGACCTGACGTTGCGCTTCGAGAAGGACAGGGCTGCGGAAGCGCAGCTCGACAAGACGCTTCGCCTCGACAGCGTCAGGCAGGAGGAGTTCGACACGCTGTTCTATCCTGGAGGCCATGGCCCGATGTGGGACCTCGCCGAAGACCCGAACTCCGTCAAGCTGATCGAATCGTTCTTTGCAGCCGGCAAGCATGTCGCGATCGTCTGTCACTCCCCGGCCGCGCTGCGCCACGTCAAGACGCCTGACGGCAAGCCGCTGGTGCAGGGCAAGGAGGTGACCGGCTTCACCAATGGCGAGGAGGAGGAAGTCGGCCTCACCAAGGTGGTGCCGTTCCTGGTCGAGGACGAGATGCTGCGCCTCGGCGCCACCTTCTCGAAAAAGGCCAATTGGGTTCCCCACGTCGTCAGCGATGGCCTGCTGATCACGGGCCAGAATCCGCACTCCTCAGGTCCGGCCGCGCAGGCGCTGCTGGCGGCTGTCAAGGGCAAGCCGATGGCGAAGGCTTCGTAAGCTCTGGCCGCGGACGTCTCGGGAGGCGTCGTTGCCGGCGTCTCCCGACAGCGAATTCTTCTCTGGAGAGGACACAGTCATGGATCTGCCTACCCATTCGAATGTCACCAAATCGGCGCTGCGCGAATCGGTCAGCGCAAGCTCGATCGAAATGAAGATCGAGGTCGTCGTCCTTCCCGTCTCGGACGTCGAGCGCGCCAAGCGCTTCTATGCCGACCTCGGTTGGAGGCTCGACATCGACTACGCCGGCAAGGACAATTACCGGGTGATCCAGTTCACGCCACCGGGCTCTGGATGTTCGGTGATTTTTGGCAGCAACGTAACCATGGCGGCGCCCGGTTCGGTGAAGGGGCTGCATCTGATCGTTTCCGACATCGAGGCCGCATGTGACGATCTGCGCCGGCGCGGCATCGCAGTCAGTGAGCCGTTCCACGATCCCGGCGGCATATTCCACCACGCCAGCGCGACCCATCTCGCCGCCGGCCCCAATCCGCAGCGGAAGAGCTACGCGTCCTATGCCTCGTTCAGCGATCCCGACGGCAACGGCTGGGTGTTCCAGGAAATCACGGCGCGACTGACCGGACATATCGAGGAGGGCGACGACAGCTTTACACCCGAACTCACCGAGGTGGTTCGGCGGGCGGAAGCGGCTGCGCGCGGAGGCGATGGCCGGGCTGCGGCGTGACATCGGAGTGACGACATGAACATCCCAGCCATCCTTGGGCTCTCGGCCGCGCTGGCCTGCGCAATCGTGCCAGCCTCGGCGCAGGAGTTGAGGTCGAGCCGCCGCTCGATCAGCTATCACACCGTCGATGTCGGCGGGCTCAAGATTTTCTACCGTGAAGCCGGCCCTGCCGATGCGCCGGCCGTGCTACTGCTGCACGGCTTTCCGTCCTCGTCACGGATGTGGGAGCCTCTGCTGCCGCTGCTCGCCGACAAATATCACGTGATCGCACCGGATTATCCCGGCTTCGGCAATAGCAGCGCGCCGCCGCCATCCGCATTCAGCTACACGTTCGACAACATCGCGAGCGTCATCGGCGAGCTCACAACGAAGCTCGGGCTCGGCAAGTATGTCCTGTTCATGCAGGACTATGGCGGCCCTGTCGGCTTCCGCATGGCGCTGGCGCACCCCGAGCGCGTCCGCGGCATCATCATCCAGAACGCGGTGTCGCATGAACAGGGCTTGAGCCCGCTCTGGGACGCGCGCCGCAAATATTGGGCCGACCCGGCAAACGAGCTCGAGGCGCTGAAGGCCAACTTCACCTCGCTGGAGGCCACTCGGCTGCGGCATATCGGCACCAGCCCGCATCCGGAACGCTACGATCCCGACAGCTGGATGGACGAATACGCGTTTTTGACGCGTCCCGGCCAGGCCGAGATCCAGACCACGCTATTCCTGGATTACCGGACCAACGTTGGCTCCTATCCCAAATGGCAGGAGTGGCTGCGCACGACGCAGCCGGCGATGCTGGTCGTGTGGGGCAAATACGATCCGTCCTTCACGGTTGCCGGCGCCACGGCCTATCGGGCCGACGTGCCTGATGCCGAGGTGCACCTGCTCGACGCCGGCCACTTCGCGCTGGATGAAGCCACCGACGAGATCGCCCGGCTCGTCCGCGACTTTCTTGCGCGGCTGGATGCACACAAGGGCTGACCCGCCGCTTCGAGCGATCAGGCCGACTGATCCAGCATCAGCCGGGCCGCCCTGAGATCGGCGGTCTCATAGCCTTCGGAGAAGCGGGCGTAGGTGCTGGCGAGCTGTTCGAGCGGATCAGGCAGACCCTGCCGCTTCCGAAGCCGTACCAGCGACATTTCGGTGCGCAGCCGCCAGGACAATGCGCCCTGGCGTTCGGCGAGCCCTGCCGAAGCGACCAGACTGGCCTCGGCCGCTTCGAGAGCACCACGATGGGCCTCGAGCTCGCCGCGCACACGGAGCAGCTCCGGCATGTCGAAGGCGCCGCCTTCCTGCTTGAGCCGCGCTATGGTCTCGTGCAGGACCTCGCCGGCTTCCGGCAGCCGTCCCAGGGCGACCAGCCCCTGGGCGAGATCCGCGGCGAACGCCGATGCATAGAGCTCGTAGCGGTCGGCGTGCAGACGTGGAAGCGCGCTCCGTAACAACTCGACACCGCCCGTCGCCTCGCCGCGCGCAATCATGGCCTGCGCCCGAAAGCCGGCCGCGACCGCTTCGTAAGGCACGAGCCCGTGCATGTTCGCATGCGCTGTCAGGCGGGCGGTCATTGTCTCGACGGCAGACCAGTCGCCGACCCATCCGAACACCGAGGCGGACCAGCAGAGAGCGATACAATGCATGACCACGTCGCGCGGCGCTGACGCGCCGACGAGCGGACGGACGCAGTCGAGCGCGCGGTCGGGATATCCGCGCAGCCACAACACGCGCGCGAGCGGGATCTGCGGCGTACGCGCATAGGCGAAATGTCCTGGCTCTGTTCCACGCAGAGCCGCGTCGTCGCGCACACCCTCGTCGAGATGGGCTTGCGCCTCGGCCTGGTCCCCGGCGAGATGATAGGACACGCCGAGAAGCGCCTTGCTGCCGGCAATCCCTGCGGTGTCGCCGATCAGGCGGGCGATCCGCTCGGCGTGAAGCGCCGTCGGCACCAGATGCCGGTAACCGCCGGTCCGGCGGTAGAACATGTTCAGCCGCGACAGCAGCCGGAACGTGTTGGCGTGGTCGCCCAGCGCCTCAGCAATCTCCAGCCCGCGCCTCAGCGCCGCCTCGGCCTGCGCGCTGTTGCGCTCGGTGAACATGAAGGCGTGACCGAGCGTCGACTGGAGCTCCAGCTCCCACCTGCCGCCCCGGCTGGCACCGTCGAGAACTGCGAGAGCGCGATCGGACCAGATGCGCGCCTCGTTCAACAGATTGAGTTCGACGAACAGCCTTGCGCAGCTGCCGGCGAGCGGCACGCGCAGATCGGCGCCCTCGTCGTTGGCGAAGCTCCATTCCAGCGCGGCACGCGCGTCGGCGAGCAAGCCCGCCCGCTCCTGCAGGCGCGACGCCTGGCCGCCCCCGCCCTCGCTCATGCCGGCTTCGAGCGTTCGTTGCACGAACAGGGCATGACGCCGCGCGCTCGCATTCGCCTCGCCGCCATCGATCAGCTTCTGCATGGCGTAGGCACGCGTCACATCCAGCAGGCGATAGCGCCGCGATGCGCCATCCGGCTGCGAGGACACCAGCGACTTGGCCACGAGCAGCTCCAGGGCGTGGGCGACGCGATCCTGCGGCATCTTGTCGTCCGTGGCCACCGCTATCGCGCCCTTCAGCGTGAAGGAACCTGCGAAGACGGCGAGCCGTTGAAACACGACACGCTCGCTCTCGCCGATCAGACCAAAGCTCCAGTCGAGCGTGGCGCCGAGCGTCTGCTGCCGCAGGGGCGCCGTTCTCCGCCCGCGCCATTCGAGCTGCGGATGGCTGTCGAGCAGCGCGGCCATCTCGCGCAGTCCGTAAAGTCCGACGCGCGCGGCGGCAAGCTCGATCGCGAGCGCAATGCCGTCGAGCTTGCCGCAGATCCGGGCCAGGACCTCCGCATCCTCCTCCGTAATCTCCTCCCGATGGCCCGCCGCGACCGCGCGATCCACGAACAGGCGCGCGGCGGGATAACTCAGCACCTCCTCGGCGCTGAGGCGGGCGTCCTTGGGCGGACCGGGCAGCGGCACCAGATCTTGGATTTGCTCGCCTTCCACCCGCAGCGACTCGCGACTGGTTGCGAGGATGGCGACGCCGGGCGCCTCGCGGTAGATGTCTTCGGCGAGGCGCGCGACCTCATCGATGACGTGCTCGCAGCTGTCGAGCACGAGAAGCAGCCGCCGTCCCCGCAGAAAATTGAGAATGCTGCCCGAGGGATCGTTGTGGTGCACGACAAGTCCGAGCGCGGCGGCGACCGTGCTCGAAACCAGGGCGGCGTCCTTCAACGGCCCGAATTCGAGAAAATGCACGTTGCCATCGAACGTGTCGTACATCTCGTGCGCAAGGGCGGTCGCAATCGTGGTTTTGCCGATGCCGCCCGGCCCACGCAGCGTGACAAAACGATCGCGGAGCAGCCGCCGCACCAGCTCGGCCACAAGCTCGTCCCGCCCGATCATCCGGTCCAGCCGATGCGGCAGGGCCGGCGGCGCTGCTCTGTCAGGCACTGCCGAGACCGGCGCGGGCACCTCCGCGCGGTCGCCATGCCGCACGGGCGCGACAAAGCAATAGCCCCGGCCCGGAATGCTGGTGATGTAGCGGGTACCGTCCTTGCCGTCGCCGAGCGCCTTGCGCAGCTCCACGACATTGACCCGCAGATTGATCTCTTCGACGGCGAGGCCGGACCACGCGTAGCTGAGAAGCTCGCTCTTCGGCACCACCTCGCCGGCACGGCTGACGAGCAGGCGCAGGATATCGATTGCGCGGCTGCCGAGCTTGACCGGCACGCCATCCTTCTCCAGCAGCCGCGAGCGCAGCAAAAACGGCCCGAACGAAACGGTGCCGAGATCAAGGATCGTGCCAGCCGCGCCGCTGCGGGCGCCATGTCCTGCCGAGAGCTCGGTCACATTCCGCTCAACTTGACGAAGGCTTCATCGAAACGCGGGGCGAATATACAAGGCGACGATGCCAGGTCCAGTGAGGCGCGGCAGGGATCTCACACCGGCGTCGATCGAACCATGCTCTCCTAAGACCGGTCCGGTGCACGCAAATGTCTGACAAATTTGACACAATCAAAGCCCGCGGCGGGCTGTCGCACCGTGCGCGCGCACAAAATCTAACACTTCTTAATCACCACTAACGGGCGTCCTGGCTAACTCACGCCTATCCTCCGAGCATGGAAAGCATTGAGTTTGCGCGTTTGCCGGTCATCGCAAACAGCCGCAAAAGCCAGAAGAGGACGAGCGATGTCGAACAATTTGCACGCGGCGCATGCCTGGATCGATCTTTCGGCCGGCGCGCGGGATCACGAAGTTCTTCGCCCAACAAGGGTCATCATCCGGGAGAGCCAACGCACGGAACCGGAGTCGCCGCGCGTGCGGGTCAATGCCTTGCCGAAATGGCGGCTGCGGCGTGTCGAGCAATACATCGCCGATCATTTCGACCGCTGCATCAGCCTGTCCGAGCTCGCCAATGTTGCCGGCCTGTCCAGGATGCATTTTGCGGCACAGTTCCGCGCCGCGACCGGCTACCGTCCCCGCGAATATCTGCTGCATCACCGAACCGAGCACGCCAAGATGCTGCTCGCCACCACCGAGCGTCCATTGGCGCAGATCGCGCTGGCCGTGGGCTTCAGCACACAGGCGCATTTCTCGACCGTGTTCAAGCGCATCAGCGGCGAGTCTCCGGCACGCTGGCGCCTTGCCAGCAAGGGCAAAAGGCTCGCGCTCGAGGCGCCTGCACCGCGTCGTCCTTCCCCGGAGAGGAATTGGATCGCCAGCGCCGCCGCATGATCGATCTACCCGGCTCGCGCCCCTCCTCCGGGCCCTGCGAGCCTCTCGGGGCCGTCCTGCGCCCACACAGGATGGCCCCTTCTTTCCTGGTCCGCGATGCGTTACGTCCGCGGCACGAAGCGTAACACCAGCGCCCTACACGGGATCGAACGCCCGGATCGGCGGCAGATTGCCTGAAAACTTCTCCACCTCGACCGTCGTCAGCTGACCGGTGCAGCCCTGCGCCAGGGATGAGGTGCCGATGTCACGGGTAAGCACATTGGGATTGCCGTGAACGCAGAGCGGCGCCTCGTCCTCGGGGTCCATCGGATCGTACCAGGCGCCGGTCGGAAGCTGCACCACGCCGGGCGCAATGCCATCGGTGACGTGAACAGCGGCAAGGCAGGCGCCGCGCTCGTTGAACAGGCGGATGATGTCGCCATCCCTGATGCCGCGCGCCTCCGCATCGACCGGGTTCATGCGCGCGACCTCGCGGCCGCGATGCTTCGCGGCGAGCGAATGGCCGCCGAAATCGAGCTGGCTGTGCAGGCGCGTCGCCGGTTGGTTGGCGACAAGGAAGCACGGCGAGCCGGGCCTCGGCCTGTCGGTCTTGTCGAGCCAGACCGGGTGTCCCGGACAATCCGCATCGCCGTGCCCGGCGATCTTCGCCGAGAAGATCTCGATGCGGCCGCTCGGCGTCGGCAGGGCGTGACTGACGGGGTCCTCGCGGAAGCGGCGCAGCCGGCCGCCGTCGTCGGGCTGCTGCGGCACGACCAGGCTGCCGCGCGCCCAGAATTCGTCGAAGGTCGGCGCCTCCAGGCCGCGCTTGGCGAGCGAGACGCGGGTCGGCTCGTAGATATGCTCCAGCCATTGCCGCGACGTGCGGCCCTCGGTGAAGGGTTCGCGGGCTCCCAGGCGTTCGGCGAGATCGGCGAAGATGTCGTAATCGTCGCGTGCAAGCCCGAACGGCTCGGCGATCCGGTGCATTGCGACCATCAGGGGATCGTTGGTGGAGTAGCCGATGTCCTCACGCTCGAGCGTCATGGTCGCAGGCAGCACGATGTCCGCGTGCCTTGCCGTAGCGGTCCAGGCCAGCTCGTGCACGACGAACGTATCGAGTTGCGCAAAGGCCTTGCGCAGGCGGTTGATGTCCTGGTGATGATGGAAGGGATTGCCACCGGCCCAGTAGACCAGGCGGATGTCCGGATAGGTGCGTGTCTCGCCATTGTAGCGATAGGTGGTGCCGGGCTTGAGCAGCATGTCGGCGATGCGCGCCACCGGAATGAAATCGGCGACGCCGTTGCGGCCCTGCCCGAGCGTCGGCCCCGGCACGTCGTTGACGCGGCGGCCGTAATAGCCGATCGCACCCAGCGAATAGGCGTAGCCCCCGCCGGGCAGGCCGATCTGGCCGAGCGCGGCCGCGAGCACCATGCCCATCCACACCGGCTGCTCGCCATGCTCGGCGCGCTGCAGCGAATGCGAGACGGTGATCAGCGCGCGCTTTCTGGCAAGCCGCCGCGCCAGCTGCCGGATGGTGTCGGCCGCACCCCCTGAAATCGCCGCAGCCCATTCGGCATGCTTGACCTGGCCGTCGCTCTCGCCGGTGAGATAGTGCAGAAAGACGGGCCAGCCTTCCGTGTAGCGATCGAGGAAGGCCTGATCGTGCAGACCTTCGCTGACCAGCGTATGGACGATGCCGAGCATCAGTGCGGTGTCGGTGCCGGGCACGCAGCTCATCCATTCGGCACCGGCTTCCACCGGAAGATCGTCGCGCAGCGGGCTGACCAGGACGAAATCGCAACCGCGTCGGCGCGCAGCCGCCATGGCGCCACGCTCGACGTGCTTGCTGATGGAGCCGCCGGCCACCATGGAGTTCTTGAGCGCCATGCCGCCGAAGGCCAGCACGATCTCGGTTTCGGCCGCGATCTGCTCCCAGGTGACGTTGCGCTTGGTGATGTCCTCATAGCCTGCCAGAATCTGCGGCAGCAGCACCGAGGACGCGCCCGAGGAATAGGTGTTCACCGAGCGCACATAGCCGCCCATTGCGATGTTCAGGAAGCGATGCACCTGGCTCTGGGCGTGATGAAAGCGCCCGGCGCTCGACCAGCCGTAGGAGCCGCCGAATACGGCGCTGGGGCCGCGCGTGTCGCGGATGCGGCCGAGCTCGTCGCCGAGTAGATCGAGGGCCTTCTCCCAGCTGACCGAGACGAACTCGTCGCGGCCGCGGCGATTGTCGGGGCCCGGCCCGCGCTCGAGCCAGCCGCGCCGGATCGCCGGCTGGGCGATGCGCGCCTGGTGGCGAAGCGCGCCGGGGAAATTGTCGATGATGCCGTTCGGATCGGGATCGCCCGCATAGGCCCGGACCTCGAGGCCAGCCGCGCCCTGGCGCGCGGAAAACACGCCCCAATGCGAGGTGTGGGGCCTGAAGCCATCCGACAGGTCGAGACCAGGGTCGGGAAAGCCAATCGAATCGTCCATCGTCTGATCCTTGTTCCGGTATGCGGCGGCAGTATACCGATCCAAGCCGGGATGTCGTCGAGATCAGCGCCGCAGAAACGCCGGGCTGTCGTGCGCGCAGAGCTGGCTGGCAATCCGTCGCCAGACTATGCAGCGGCGATTCGCAGACAAAGCGCCAAGAATGTGCGATATGCCGCTCCTCTCACAGCGACACGGACACCTCATGATCAAACGCATCTCGCCGTACGAAGGTCTGCTCCACGAAGTGGTCGAGCACAATGGCGTGCTCTATATCGGCGGCATCGTCCCGGAGGACACCAGCCTCGACATGTCGGGCCAGGCTAAGGACGTTCTCGGCCAATTGACGCAGCTCTTGAAGACCCTCGGCTCCGATCCAGCCAACGTCTTGCAGGTGACGATCTACATGACCGACCTCAAGGAGAAGGCTGAATTCAACGCGGCCTGGAAAGCGAACTTTGCGGAAGCTCATCTGCCGGCGCGCGCCGCCATCGGCGTGGCCGATCTCGGTCCGGGCGTCAAGCTCGAGATGACCGCCATTGCCGCCCGGCAATAGGCGGCATCATCCACGGGCGCAGCAATCGACCAGCAGCTGCCAGATCCGCTGCGCCTCGTCCCTCTCGCGTCCCTCCGGCACTTTGTCGGCACTGGACCGACCATTCCCGACCGTGGTCTCGCGAGGCACGATCCATCGCTCCGAGATCGGGTCGTACCATTTTCCGATGTTCAGCTCAGTCAAGACGATCAACTCACAGATTTGATCAACGGTCCGCGATGCGCCTGCCGCGGCTTCCGTTGAGCCATTCGACGACGCGCCACTCAATTTACCAATCATGAGCTCGCACGATCGTTCCGCTCCGCGGCATCATCCTGGCCTCGCAGGATGCAGCGTGCGCGGGTGCCGCTCGTGCAGCAGCCGTGCGAGCTCCTCGCGTTCGGTTGCGCGTCCCTTCATGGCAGTCTCGAACAGCGCTTCCTGGATGTCGCGCGGCATGTCGCCCCACACCTCCATTGCGGCGCGTCCGAGCAGGCCCGCAAGATGATCAATTCCGTCGCTCATTCGACTCTCCTGGTCTGCACACGGAAATGGAACAGCTGCGGCCGCGCAGCGTTCCAGTGTCATCATTGTGAAAAGGAGGCGTCTTTTATGGGATTCTTCACCAAGGATATCAAATCGATGGAAGACCTGCTGCTGCATGGGCTGCAGGACATCTATTACGCGGAGCAGCAGATCCTGAAGGCGCTGCCCAAGATGATCGACAAGGCCAGCAACAGGGATCTGGTCGCCGGGTTGAAAGCTCATCTGGAGGAGACCAACAAGCAGGTCGAGCGGCTCGACAAGTGTTCGCCAAGCTTAGCAAGGAGCCCAGCGGCACGCAGTGCCCGGCCATTGACGGTCTCATCGAGGAAGCCGACGCGACTGCCGGCGAGATCGAGGACAAGGCCGTGCTCGATGCCGCGATCGTGGCCAATGCGCAGGCCGTGGAGCATTACGAAATGTGCCGCTACGGCACGCTGATCGCCTGGGCGGAAGAGCTCGGCCATGACGATATCGTGCGTTTCCTCACGACCAATCTGAATGAAGAGAAGGCCGCCAACACCAAGCTGAACACCGTGGCGCTTCGCAAGGGCGTCAACGCCAAGGCGTCCAACGCGGCCTGATCGAGATCTGATTTTCGAATGTGGCGGCCTCGGCATCCGATGCCGCCACGGTGCGCGTGCTCTCGGCGTCGCGGACGCCGTTCGATCAGATGAAGGGCTTTCCGCCCGTGACGGCCAACGTGGCCCCTGATGTGTAGCTCGAGAGCGGGTCGGCCAGCATGACATAGGCAGTGGCGAGCTCGGCCGGCTGGCCGGCGCGCTGCATCGGGACCTGCTTGCCGAAGTTCTTGACCCTTTCCTCCGACATGGTCGAGGGGATCAGCGGCGTCCAGATCGGCCCCGGGGCAACGGCGTTGACCCGAATGCCCTTCTCGGCCAGCATCTGCGCGAGCCCGCCGGTGAAATTCTGAATGGCGCCCTTGGTCGTGGCGTAGGCCAGGAGACTTGGGTTCGGCATGTCCGAGTTCACCGACGCCGTGTTGATGATCGCCGCGCCCGGCTTCATATGGGGGACGGCTGCCTTGGTCAGAAAGAACATGGCGTGGATGTTGGTTGCGAACGTGCGCTGCCACTCCTCATCGCTGATGTCCCCGATCTCCTTGAACGTGGCCTGATGCGCCGCATTGTTGACGAGGATGTCGATGCCGCCAAGCTCCTCGACGGTGCGGCGTACGACGGACCGGCAGTGATCGGAATTGCTGATATCGCCTGACATCAGAACCGCCTTGCGTCCCTCCCGCTCGACCAGCGCCTTGACCTCGGCTGCATCCTCGTCCTCGTTCAGATAGGCGATGGCGATATCCGCGCCTTCGCGGGCATAGGCGATCGCGACCGCCCGGCCGATGCCGCTGTCACCTCCGGTGATGAGCGCCTTCTTTCCGGCCAGACGACCCGAGCCCCTGTAGCTCTCCTCGCCATGATCGGGACGTGGATTCATCGCACGCGTCGAACCGGGCATCGGCTGCTGCTGCGAAGGATAAGGCGGCTTCGGGTATTCGATCATGGACGACTCCAGCAATTTGCTCCGCTAACGGAGCCCCGCCGGAAGTGTTCCTGTAGCCGCGCTGCTGCACCGCAGAACCATTTGCGCCGCAGCATTCAAAAATGAGACTGCCCGTCAAGCCCGACGAGGTACCCACGCGTGCAGCGCATCCGACTTCGGATAGCCTTCCTTCAAAGCTGCGGGCCTTCGAAGGCCACGGGCAGCCGCGCCGGCCCGGTGCGGCAATAAATCAACGACACAGGGAGGAGCACAATGTCGAAATGCGGTGTGGGACTGCTGGCGCTGAGCAGCCTGTTTCTTTCAGGCGCGGCGATCGCCCAGGAAAAAATCAAGGTCGGCGTGACCGCCACCCTCGAAGGCACCTACACGGTGCTCGGCGAGGACGGCATGCGCGGCCACCAGACCGCGCTCAACGTGCTGGGCAAGAAGGTCGGCGACAAGGAGCTCGAATTCATCGTCGCCTCGACGGACGCGACGCCGGACTCCGCGGTGCGCGCCGTGCGCAAGCTGATCGAGCAGGACAAGGTGCAGATCCTGCTATCGCCGCTCTCCGGCGACGAGGGCATTGCTGTGAAGAATTTCGCGAAGACCCATCCCGAGCTGACCTTCATCAACGCGGCATCGGGCGCGCAGGAGACCACCTATGTCGATCCTGCCCCCAACTTCTTCCGTTACAACATGGACGGCGCGCAGTGGCAGGTGGGCCTCGGCAAATACGCCTATGAGGAAAAGAAATATCGCAAGATCGCAACCGTCGGCGAGGACTATTCCTTCATCTACACCCAGGTGTTCGGCCTCGTACTCGAATTTTGCGGCATGGGCGGACAAGTGACCAACCGGCAGTGGGTGCCGCTCGGCACCAAGGATTTCGCCTCGGTGATCGCCGCGCTGCCCGACGACGTCGATGCCATCTATCTCGGCCTCGGCGGCGCCGACGCCGTCAACTTCCTCAACCAGTATCAGCAGGCCGGCGGCAAGGCGCATCTGATGGGCGGCTCCATCATGATCGACCAGACCATCCTGTCGTCCAAGGGCAACGCCAAGAACGCCTTGATCGGCACCATCGCCGCAAGCGGCCAGGCCGACACCTGGGAGGACCCGGGCTGGCAGAAATTCGTGAAGGCCTATCAGGACGCCTTCCCGCCCAACAAGCGCTTCCCGAGCCCCTCGCTGCTGGCGACCAACTACTATGATTCAACCATGGCGCTGATCCTCGCCCTGCGTCAGGTCAATGGCGATCTCTCCAACAACCAAGCGAAATTCAAGGAAGCACTGGCCAAGATCGAGCTCGATGCGCCGAACGGCAAGATCAAGCTCGATTCCAACCGCCAGGCGATTGGAACCAACTTCGTCACCGAGGTCGTCGACGACGGCAAGGGCGCGCTGTTCAGCAAGGTGGTGAAGGTGATCCCAAACGTCAATCAGACCCTCGGCTATGATCCGGCCGTGTTCGCGAAGATCGGGCTGCCGAGCCGTACCGTGCCGGAATGTAAGAAATACTGACGCATCACGGCCACAAAGATGGCTCCGGGGAGCGACTTGCTGACGCGGTCGCTCTCCGCTCTTGCAATCTCGGCGGCGTTGTTGAACGCTGAGCGAAAAGACAAGAACATTCGGGAGGGGAAGGCATGAGCCGCGCGCTCGCCGTCTTCCACGGCCGGTTCGGTCGGGCGACGGTTTATCAGTTGAACCGCCCTTTCAATATTCACGCCCATCGAGAAGGTCATCTGATCTTCCATGTCGGCGGCATGCCGGCATGCATCGACGTGTCCGACGGGCATTACGATCTCAATGAGACGTCCGTTGTCGCGGTCAATCCCTGGGAGCCGCACAACTTTCTACCGACCGATCTCGAGGGCGGCGCGATCTTCTTCGTGCTCTACGTCAATGCCGAATGGTTTGCGCCGGACGCCGCGGGCACCGAACGGATGCGGTTCGGCCGCACGCAGTTCAGGCGCACGCCTGCTCTGGACAAGCACATCAGGCGGACTGCCGCGCTGGTGTGCGGCGCACCGTCCCTTTCCAGCCTCGATTCCGAGCTGCGGCGGCTGATCGACATCTGCTACGACGAAAGCTGGCAGCAGGCCGAGATCGCGCGCGATCCACGCGCAAATGGCTCCGTCACCGATTTCCGCGTGCGCAAATGCATCAAGATGATGTCGGAGAGCCCCGGCGCCGAGATCGAACTCGACGCAATCGCGCGGGAGTCCGGGCTGTCGCGGCCGCACTTCTACCGCCTGTTCCGCGTCCAGACCGGCGTCACCCCGAACCTCTATCTCAACACGCTGATCATGGAACAGGCGCTCGAAGCGCTTGTGGCCGGCGAGACGCCGATCGCCGATATCGGCTTCGATCTCGGCTTCTCCTCGCAAAGCGGTTTCACTCGCTTTTTCGCCGCCAATGTCGGAATGGCTCCGACCGATTATCGCCGCGCCGCCAAGGTTTTGCGCGCCTGAACGCAGACCACGAAAAGATACTCACGATCAAATGCCACACTCGCCGCCCGGCTAGGATGCCAGCAACGCGATCCCAACAAGAGGATCGCGAGTGACGGGAGGACGTTCGTCCATGGCAGGCGCAGCAGCCGGCAACGGCTTGCATGCCCCCTCGCCCCGCTTGCGGGGACGAGACGAGCTTCGGTCGCGCTGGGAGCGTTGGGATGAACCGGCGCTTTCAGCGCGACCACTCTTTGCACGCGCGTGCACAATCACACATGATCCCTTGGAAACGCCGGAGCAAGCGCCTCGTCCTTCGAGACGACCGCTCCGCGGTCTCCTCAGGATGAGGCTAATCAGCATCGGCCCCGCTGAACCTGTTATCGAATGCGCTGCCCTCATCCTGAGGAGCCCGCCAAAGCGGGCGTCTCGACGGATCGGCCGCGGAAAATCCACTTCCGATGTGAGATTGCCCCGCCGCAAGCGAGACGAGGCGAGAGCATGAGCCGCTTCGTCGAACGCCATCCGGCCTGGGCGCTGATCGTGATCATCGCGGTAGCGGTCGCGCTTTGGCTGATCTTCGCGGTCTGGCCGCCGGGCCTGGAAGAGGCGATCGGCCGCAAGCGCGTCTTCCTCAACGCCGTCTTCAACGGCATCACGCTCGGAGGACTTTATTTCCTCGTCGCCAGCGGCTTCACGCTGATCTTCGGCCTGATGCGCAACGTCAACCTCGCGCACGGCTCGCTCTATCTGTTCGGCGGCTATGTCGGCTATGCCATCAGCAGCGCGACCGGCTCCTGGCTGCTCAGCTTCATCGTCGCCTTCGTCCTCGCCGCCTTGGTCGGCGTCCTGCTCCAGGTCATCGTG
This sequence comes from Bradyrhizobium centrosematis, assembly GCF_045571495.1. Taxonomy (NCBI): domain Bacteria; kingdom Pseudomonadati; phylum Pseudomonadota; class Alphaproteobacteria; order Hyphomicrobiales; family Nitrobacteraceae; genus Bradyrhizobium; species Bradyrhizobium centrosematis. The sequence goes on along the minus strand of NZ_CP120703.1, from coordinate 2,362,039 downwards.
TTCCGCCGGATGGAGGGACAGGATCTCAGGCAGACCATGGTGACGATCGGGCTGTCGATCGTGTTCGCCGATCTCATGCTGTGGGCCTGCGGCGGCGACTTCTACCAGATCCAGACGCCGAACTGGCTGATCGGCCCCGTGGAGCTGCCACTGGTCACGGCGATCAAGTCCTCGGGCGAGCCGGTCTATCTCAGATATCCCATGGTCCGGCTGGTGATCTTCATCGCCTCCGTGGTCATCGGCGTGGCGATGTGGCTCGCGCTCAACCGGACCCGGATCGGCATGATCATCCGCGCCGGCGTCGACGACCGCGAGATCCTGGCCGCGACCGGCGTGCGGATTCAACTCGTCTTCGTCGCCGTGTTCGCGTTCGGCGCGGGGCTTGCGGGCATTGCCGGCGTCGTCGGCGGCACCTTCCAGTCCTTATCGCCCGGCGAGGACATCCGCTTCCTGCTCGCGTCCCTCGTCGTCGTGATCGTGGGCGGCATGGGATCGATCCCGGGGGCGGCGCTCGGCGCGCTGATCATCGGCCTCGCCGAGCAGCTCGGCTCGGTCTACATCCCGACCTATGCCATCGTCGTGACCTTCCTGATCATGGTGCTGGTGCTGGCGATCCGGCCGCAAGGCCTGTTGGCGAGGCGCTGACATGTCGCTCGCCCACGATGCCCGCGTTGCCGTTCGTCGCGCCACTGTCGCGCAGACCCCCGCGCGCACCTGGCCGGAGATCAACAATCCCGCCGGCTGGATCGTCGCGGCCATTCTCCTGATCATGCCGCTGATCGCCAACGGCTTCTTCCTGATCGAGATCTTCGCGACCACGCTCATCCTCGGCACCATGGCGCTCAGCCTGATGTTCCTCGCCGGCTATGGCGGCATGGTCAGCCTGATGCAGCTCACCATCGCGGGCTTTTCGGCCTACATGGTCGCCGTATTCGGCATCAGCGGCAACGCCAATATCAGCCTGGGCTGGCCGTGGTGGCTCGCGGTGCCGATGGCGCTGGCGCTCGCGACCGCCTTCGGCACGCTCGGTGGCGCGCTCGCGGTGCGCACCGAGGGCATCTACACCATCATGATCACGCTCGCGATCGGCGCGGCGTTCTACTATTTCACCAACCAGAACTGGGCGATCTTCAACGGCCACACCGGCATCAACACGGTAGCCACGCCGCATTTCTGGGGGGTGAACTGGCGCGCCGACATTCCCTTCTATTATGTCGTGCTCGCGGTCGCCGCGCTCTGCTACTTCGCGGTCGAATATCTGTCGCGCGCGCCCTTCGGCCTCGCGCTCCAGGGCGTCCGCGACAATCCGCGGCGCATGGCGGCACTCGGCTTCAACGTCAATGCGCACCGCGTCGCCGCCTATGCGTTCGCGTCCTTCATCGCCGCCCTCGCCGGCGTCCTCCAGGTCTGGAATTATCGCCAGATCTCGCCCGGATCGGTCAGCGTCGGGGCCTGCATCGACGTGCTGATCATCGCCGTCGTCGGCGGCATCACGCGCCCGATCGGTCCGTTCATCGGCGCGCTGATCTTCGTGCTACTGCGCACCTTTGCGCTCGACGTTCTGATCAAGCTGGGGCTCGACGGCAATCGCTTTCGCCTGCTGATCGGGCTCGGTTTCCTCGCCATCGTATTCTGGTCCTCGGACGGCGTCATCGGCCTGTGGCAACGCTGGCGCCAGAGCCAGCGGGGGGCCGCAAATCGCCCTGGCGGAGGACGCGGCCATGGATAGCGTCGCGCAGCGCCTGTCGGCCGTCGGCGCCGGCGCCGCGCTGGAGCTGCGTGGCGTGACGCGGCTGTTCGGCGCGCTCGCCGCGCTGACCGACGTCACCATCACCGTTCGTCCCGGCGAGCGGCGCGCCGTGCTCGGCTCCAACGGCGCCGGCAAGACCACGCTGTTCAACTGCATCACCGGCGATTTCCCTCCCTCCTCCGGCACCATCCGCTTCTTCGGCGAGGACGTCACCCATTTCCCGCCCTATGAGCGCATCCGCCGCGGCTTGCGCCGGACCTACCAGATCTCGGCGCTGTTCCCCGGCCTCACCGTGCAGGACAACGTCTATCTTGCCTGCCGCGGCGTCTCGCGCGGGCGCTTCTCGTTTCTGCGACCGGGACAGAACGATGCCCTGATGCATGCGGCCGACAACCTCGTTCAGGCCGTGCATCTGTCCGCCGTGAAGGATCAGCGCGTGGCCGAGCTCGCCCACGGCCAGCAGCGGCAGCTCGAGATCGCGCTCGCGCTGGCCGGCGCGCCGCGCTTCGTCCTGTTCGACGAGCCGGCCGCGGGCCTGTCGCCGACCGAGCGGGCCGAGTTGATCGAGATCCTGACCTCGCTGCCGGCGCATATCGGCTACATCATCATCGAGCACGATATGGACGTGGCGCTGCGCGTCGTCGAAAGCGTCACGATGATGCATAACGGCCGCGTCTTCAAGGAGGGCCTGCCGGAAGAGATCCAGTCCGACCCCGAGGTGCAGGAGCTTTATCTCGGAGGCGGCCATGAATGAGCCCCGCCGCTCTGCCGCCGCGCTCGAGGTCCGCGGGCTCGACGTCTACTACGGCCACTCGCACGCCCTGCAAGGGGTCGACCTCACGCTGGACAGCGGCGTGTTCTCCGTCGTCGGCCGCAACGGCATGGGCAAGACCACGCTGTGCAAGGCGATCATGGGGCTGGTCGGCGTGAGCGGCGGATCGATCCGCGTCCGCGGCGAGGACGTCACGCGGCGGCCTTCCGCCCAGATCGCCCGGCTCGGCGTCGGTTACGTGCCGCAGGGCCGCCGGCTCTGGCGCTCGCTCAGCGTCGAGGAGCATTTGCGGCTGGCTGGTGGGCTGCGCTCCGGCGCTTGGACCGTCGAACGCATCTACGACACCTTTCCGCGCCTCGCCGAACGCAGGGATCACGGCGGCGGCCAGCTCTCGGGCGGCGAGCAGCAGATGCTGGCGATCTCGCGCGCGCTGCTCACCAATCCGCATCTGTTGATCATGGACGAGCCGACCGAGGGTCTCGCGCCCGTCATCGTGGCGCAAGTCGAGGAGATGCTGCTGCGGCTCGGCGAGGAGGAGGACATGTCCGTGCTCGTGATCGAGCAGAACATCGGCGTCGCCACCGCCGTCTCGCGCAACGTTGCGATCATGGTCAACGGGCGCATCAACCGCATCATCGACTCCGCGCGCCTCGCTGCCGATCGCGAGCTCCAGCAGCGCCTGCTCGGCGTCGGACTGCACGCCGAGCTCGAACCGGATCTCGACGTCGCCGAGCGCGGCACCGAGACGAAACCCGCGCCCGTGCCACGCCGCGACGGACCGGTCCGTATCTACGTCTCCAACCCGACGCTTCCGACACGGTGGTCGCAACCGGTGCCGATCGCCCGCATCGAGGCGGCGGCGCGGACGCTGTCGACGCAAGTCGCGCGACTGGACGAGACGGCGCGACGCAAGCGCGAGCCGGCGGCGGCCCTGGCCTCAGGTCCGCCCGTCGTGCTCGTCGTCGGAACGCTCGACACCAAGGGCCTCGAGCTGCGCTATATCCGTGACATCATCGCCGAAAGCGGCTTGCGTACGCGCCTGGTTGACGTCTCGACCAGCGGCAAGCATTCATCCTGCGATGTCTCCGCACAGGAGATCGCACTGAACCATGGCCGTGGCGGCGCAGCAGTGTTCGGCCCCGACCGCGGGGCTGCCGTGACGGCCATGGCCGATGCGTTCGCCAGCTGGCTGCGGCGCCAAGGCAATGTCGCCGGCGTGATCTCGGCCGGCGGCTCGGGCGCAGCATCGCTGGTTGCCCCGGGCATGCGCGCGCTTCCGGTCGGCGTGCCCAAGCTGATCATTTCCTCCGTCGCGTCCGGTGACGTCGGCCCCTATGTCGGCCCCGCCGACATCACCATGATGTACTCCGTCACCGACGTGCAGGGGCTGAACTCGATCTCGCGCGCGGTGCTGGCCAACGGCGCCAATGCGCTGGCCGGCATGGTCAGGGCGCGGCTCGATCAGCGCACCGCGACCGCGCGCTCCGCCGCCGGCCTGCCTTCGGTCGGCATCACCATGTTCGGCGTGACGACGCCGGCGGTGCAGAAGATCGCGGCCGATCTGCGCGACGATTTCGAGTGCCTGGTTTTCCATGCCACCGGCGTCGGCGGCCGGTCCATGGAGAAGCTCGTGGAGTCCGGCCAGCTCGCCGGCGTGATCGATCTCACCACGACCGAGATCGGCGACCTCCTGATGGGCGGCGTGTTCCCGGCGACGGAGGACCGCTTTGGTGCGATCATCCGCAGCCGTCTGCCTTATGTGGGCTCGGTCGGCGCGCTCGACATGGTCAATTTCGGCGCACCCGACACCATTCCCGAGCGCTATCGCGGCCGCAAGTTCCACGTCCACAATCCGCAGGTGACGTTGATGCGGACGACGGTGGAAGAGAACGAGCGCATGGGCCGCTGGATCGGCGAGCGGCTCAACCAGATGGATGGCCCGGTGCGCTTCTTCCTGCCCGAGGGCGGCGTTTCCGCACTCGATGCACGCGGCCAGCCGTTCTGGGATCCGGACGCCGACGCCGCGCTGTTCCGCACGCTGGAGCGCACCGTGCGGCAGACCGGCAATCGCCAGCTCATCCGGATCCCCAAGAACATCAACGATCCTGACTTCGCCGCCGCCATCGTCAGTGCATTCCGAGCCCTGTTCGGCCGCACCGGCGCGCGGCGGAGACAAGCGAGGTGACCGATGGCCCGGTTTGAACGCGCTGCCCTTCTGAAGAAGTTTCGCGACATGGCGAGGCGCGGCGAGCCGATCGTCGGCGGCGGCGCCGGCACCGGCCTGTCGGCCAAATGCGAGGAGGCCGGCGGCGTCGATCTCATCGTCATCTACAATTCCGGCCGCTATCGCATGGCCGGTCGCGGCTCGCTGGCCGGGCTGATGGCTTACGGCGACGCGAACGCCATCGTTGTCGAAATGGCGGCGGAAGTGCTGCCCGTGGTCACCCGCACACCGGTGCTTGCAGGCGTCAACGGCACCGACCCGTTCCGCGAGATGGACGTATTTCTCGACCAGTTGAAGGCCCTTGGTTTCGCAGGCGTCCAGAACTTTCCGACCGTCGGCCTGATCGACGGCACCTTCCGCACCAATCTCGAAGAGACCGGCATGTCCTATGCCCTCGAGATCGACATGATCGCCAGGGCGCACGACAAGGACATGCTGACGACGCCCTATGTGTTCAGCGAGAAGGAGGCCGCCGCGATGGCGATCGCCGGCGCCGATATCATCGTCTGCCACATGGGACTGACGACCGGCGGCACGATCGGCGCGCAGACCGCGCCAAAGCTCAAGGACTGCCCGGCCCAGATCGACACCTGGGCCTCGGCTGCGCTCAGCGTCAATCCGGACATCCTGGTGCTGGCGCATGGCGGCCCGATCGCGGATCCCGCCGACGCCGAATTCATCATGAAGAACACCCGCCATTGCCACGGCTTCTACGGAGCGTCCTCGATGGAGCGACTTCCCGTGGAGCGGGCGCTGACGGAGCAGGTACGTCAATTCAAGGCGATCGGCGCGCGATAACGCCTGATTGGTTCGAGGGAGGGAAAGATGTCGGGGATGTTGGTCGGTGAATTGATCCTCTGGCTGATCGTCGCGATCGTCGTGATCGTGGTCGGCGTCTATATCGTCAATTGGCTCTACCACCGCTCCTCCAAGGAGACCTCGTTCGTTCGGACCGGCTTCCTCGGCGAACGTGTGGTCATCAACGGCGGTGCCTTCGTGCTGCCGTTCATCCACGACTACACGCCCGTCAACATGAACGTACTCCCGATGGGCATCGTGCGCTCCCGGCAGGACGCCGTGATCACCCGCGACCGCATGCGCGTCGACATCGAGGCCGACTTCTATGTCCGGGTGCAGCCGACCCGGGAAGCGGTCTCGATCGCCGCGGCCACGCTCGGCCGCCGCACCATGGAGCCGGAGCAGCTGCATGCGCTGCTGGCCGGCAAGTTCATCTCCGCGATCCGCTCGATCGCCTCCGAAATGACCATGGAGGAGATGCACGAGCGTCGCGGCGACTATGTCGCGCGGGTCAAGACCAATGCATCAGAAGCGCTCGCGCTGAACGGCCTTGAGCTCGAATCGGTCGCCATCACCGATCTCGACCAGACCGACCTCGAGTTCTTCAACCCGTCGAACCGGTTCGACGCCGAAGGCCTGACCCAGCTGATGCAGGACATCGAAGCCAAGCGGAAGTTGCGCAACGACATCGAGCAGGATTCGATGATCAAGATCCGCGCCCGCAACCTGGAGGCTGAGCGGCAGGCGCTGGAGATCGAGCGCGAGAGCGAGACCGCGCGCCTGGAGCAGGAACGCGATATCGAGATGCGGCGCGCCCTGCAGCGCACCGAGGTCGCGCGCGAGCGGGCGCTTCGCGAGACCGAGGCCGAGCAGGCGCAGATTTCGGCCCGCGAGGCCATCGAGCGCGCCCGCATTGCCAATGACCAGGCGATCGCCGAGGCCCGCATCGCCTCGGAGCGCGAGACCCGCCAGAAGGAGATCGAGCGGACGCGGACGATCGAGGAGAAGGAGCTGCTGGCGCGCGAGGAGATCGAGAAGACGCGAATCGCCAACCAGCGCTCGATCGACACCACGCGCATCGCCTCCGAGCGCGAGGTGCGCCAGCGCGAGATCGAGCGGATGCGCACGGTGGAGGAAGCCGAGATCGCGGCGCGCGAGGCGATCGAGAAGGCCCGCATCCAGCAGGACCGGGTCGTCACCGACGCCCGCATCGCCAACGAGGAGGAGACACGGCGGCGCGAGATCGAGCGCACCCGCGCCGTGGACGAAGCCGAGATCGCCGCCCGCGAAGCCACCGAGAAGGCGCGCATCGCCCAGACGCTGATCGTCAATGTCGAGCGCATCTCCTCCGACGAGCGCACCCGCGCGCTGGAGATCCAGCAGGTGCGCACCATCCAGGAGGCCGAGATCGAGGCCCAGCGCGCGGTCGAGGCCGCCCGCATCGCGCGCGAGCGGACGCTCGCCGCCGAACGCATAGCCGCCGAGCAGAACACGCGGCAGCTGGAAATCGAGCGCAACCAGGCGCTGGACGTCGCCGGCATCGCCGCGCGCGAGACCACGGAGGCCAGCCGCATCGCCCAGGAGGAGCGCGTGCGCTCGCTGGAGATCGCTCGCAACCGTGCCGTCGAGGAAGCCGACATCGCCTCGCGCGAGGCGATCGAGGCAGCGCGTATCGCCCAGGAGAAAGCGGTCGCCGCCGAGCGGATCCAGGCGGAACGCGACACCCGCGCGCTCGAGATCGAGCGCAGCGGCGTGCTGGAGGCTGCCGAGCTGAAGCGGCGAGATGCCATCGAGCGCCAGCGCATTACGGTCGATCTGGCGCTCGAAGCTGAGCGCATCAACTCCTCCAAGCAGCGCGAGGTGCTCAACATCGAGCAGAAGAAGGCGATCGAGATCGCCGACGAGGACCGTGTCATCGCCCTCTCTACCAAGCGTTCCGAACGCATCGACGCCGATCGCCAGGTCAAGCAGGCCGAGATCGTCGCGCGCAAGGAGGTCGAGACCACCGACGTCTCGCGCGAGCAGGCGCTGGAAGCCGCCCGCATCGAGCGGCGCCGCGCCATCGAGCAGCTCGAGGTCGCCCGCGTGCAATCCCTGCAGGAAGCCGAGATCGCCTCCCGCGAGGAGGTCGAGCGCGCGCGCATCGCATCGGATCGCGGCCTGGACGAGGCCCGCATCGGCCGCGAGCGCGAGCTGCGCAAGCTCGAAGTCAACCGCGAAAAGGACGTCGAGACCGTCCTGATGGAGAAGGCGATTGCCATCCATCAGAAATCGCTGGAAGAGTCCGCCGCGCGCGCCGCCGCCGAGGAAGCCCGGATGCGCGCGACGGAAGCCACCGAGCGCGTCGTCACCGCACGCGAGAGCGAGATCGCCAAGCGGCGCAAGACGGTGGAGATCCTGCTCGCCGAGAAGCAGGCCGAGGAGACCCGCATCGCCGCCGAAGCCGAGCGCGTCCGTGCGGCCGTGGAGGCCGAGGCGCAACGGATGCTCAACGAGGCCGAGAACGTTCTCACCGACCAGGCGCGCTACTCGCTGTTCCGCAGAAAGCTGCTCGACCGCATCGAGGGCATCGTGCGCGAGAGCGTCAAGCCGATGGAGAAGATCGAGGGCATCCGCATCCTCCAGGTCGACGGCCTCAATGGTAACGGACACGGCAACGGCAATGGCGGCCGCAGCGCCACCGACGAGGTGATCGATTCCGCGCTGCGCTATCGCGTCCAGGCACCGCTGATCGACTCGATCCTGTCCGATATCGGCGTCGAGGGCGGCAGTCTCGCGAAGATGCCGGGCCTGATCCGCGAGGCCCGCGACATGCAGGGCATCAAGGAGTCCGCGCGAAAGAGCGGCGGCGGTGGTGCCGATAAGCCGGCTTCCCCGCCCGCGGCCGAGGGCGGCGAGCCGCCGGCCGAGCGCGGGCCGCGGAAGAAGAGCTGAGGTCGCGCCATGGCCCGCGTCTACGTCTCCACCGTCGTCAACGCCCGCAACGACCGCGTCTGGGCGCGGGTGCGCGACTTCAACGGTCTGCCGAACTGGCATCCGGCCATCGCCGAGAGCCGGATCGAGGGCGGCGAGCCCTCCGACAAGATCGGCTGTGTGCGCGATTTCCGCCTGCGCAACGGCGACCGCATCCGCGAGAAGCTGCTGGGCCTCTCCGACTACGACATGTTCTGCACCTATTCGATCCTGGAATCGCCGATGGGCGTCGAGAACTACGTCGCGACGCTGCGCCTCACGCCCGTCACCGACGGCGACCAGACTTTTGTGGAATGGACCGCCGAGTTCGACTGCGCCCCGGAGCGTGAAACGGAGCTCGTGAGCAACATCGGTGGCGGCGTATTCCAGGGCGGGTTCGACGCCCTCAAGCGCGTGTTCGGAGGCTGACGGTGCCGCATATCGTCAAGAGCACGATCCTCAACGCACCGACGGAGGCGGTGTGGACCGTGCTGCGCGACTTCAACGGGCATGATCGCTGGCATCCGGCGGTGGCGACCTCCTCGATCGAGCGCGCGCAGTCCGCCGACAAGATCGGCTGCGTCAGGCGTTTCAAGCTGAAGGACGGCTCCGAGTTGCGCGAGCAGCTCCTGGCTCTGTCCGACCTCGAACAGACCTTCAGCTATTGCCTGCTCGATACTCCGATCCCGATGTTCAACTACGTCGCCCATGTTCGCCTGCTGCCGGTCACCGATGGCGACCGCACCTTCTGGCACTGGGAATCCCGCTTCACCACGAAGCCTGGGGATCGCGACCGTATCACGCACATGGTTGCGGACGACATCTATCAGGCCGGATTCGAGGCGATCCGCCGACATCTGAAGGAGGCCGCATAATCATGGCCGTGACAGTAAAGACCTTTGCAAGCGTCAGCGAAGCGGCGGGAGCGCTATCCTCGGATCGTAGCGCGCGCTATCTCGGTGGCGGCACGTTGGTGATGCGGGCGCTGAACGAGGGCGACGTGTCGATCTCGACCGTGGTCCGCGCGCAGGATCAGGCGCTCACCCGCATCGACGCCTCGGGCCCGCGCGTCACGCTGGGCGCCGGCGTCACTTTCGCCCGCATCCTTGCCGAGCGCGACCTCGCCTTCCTGCATGCCCCTGCCCGCTCGATCGGCGGCCCCGCCGTGCGCAACATGGGCACGGTCGGCGGCAACCTGTTCGCGCCGATCCCTTACGGCGACTTCACCGTGGCGCTGCTGGCGCTCGATGCCACCATCGCGGTGCAAGGTGGCTTCGGCTCCCGCGATATTCCGATCGAGGAATTCTTGCAGGCGCGCGAGCGTCAGGCCGGAACATTGGTGCTGTCGGTCTCCTGCACCCGGCCGGCCAGCGGCGAGGCGTTTCGCTATCGCAAGATCGCGCGGATCAAGCCGAAGGGCGGCTCGGTCGTCACGCTCGCGGCACATATGCCGGTCAGCGGCGGCCGGATCGCAGGCGCCCGCATCGCGTTGGGCTCGATGGCGCCAACGCAGATCCGCGCCCGCGCAGCCGAGCGTGCGCTGGAGGGCCGCACGCTCGACGCCGCGACCATCGCGGCCGCCGCGTCCGCAGTGACCGAGGGAACATCGCCATCCGACAATGCGCTCGGCAGCGCCTGGTACCGCCGCGAGATCGTCGGCGTGCATCTGCGGCGTCTTTTGTCCGGCCAGGAATAGACAGGGATACGCCATGTCGAAAATACCCCTGCAATTTCGCCACAACGGCCGCGAGGTCGCGATCTTCGTCGACGGCGGCACCAATCTGCTGGTCGCATTGCGCGAGCTGATCGGCGACATGACACCGAAATTCGGCTGCGGCCAGGGCGGCTGCGGCACCTGCAGCGTGCTGATCGACGGCGAGTTGCACCTCTCCTGCCTGACGCTGGCGGAGACGGTTGCCGGCCGTTCCATCGAAACGCTCGACGGCATGAAGCAGGGCCCGAACCTGCATCCGCTGCAACGCGCCTTCGCCGACAATTTCGCCGCCCAATGCGGCTATTGCACGCCGGGCATGCTGATGGCCGCAAAGGCTCTGCTCGACCGCAACCCCGCCCCGAGCCGCGACGAGGTGGCCGAAGCCATCTCCGGCAATATCTGCCGCTGCACCGGCTACGAGCCGATCATAAATGCCATCCTCGCCGCCGCCGGCGGCCGGGTCAGCGCCTGAGGTCAACCATGCTGGAACTGCGCAAAGATATCTTCGCGGACGAGCGCGACGATAATTTGAAGGAGATCGGCAAGGGCACCCAGCGCCAGGACATGCTCGGCCACGTCACGGGCACGTCGAGTTATTTCAATGACCACAAGCTGCAAGGGATGCTCCATTTGAAGGTCGTGCGCTCAACCCAGGCCCATGCCCGGCTGCGCCGCATCGATACCACCGAGGCCGAGCGCTCGGCCGGCGTCCGCCGGATCATTCGCGGCGCCGACGTTCCACGCAACCTCAACACGCTGCTCAGCCTGATCAATTTCGGCAAGGACGACGAGCCGTCGCTGGCGGTCGACAAGGTGCGCTACAAGGGCGAGCCGATCCTCGCCATTGTCGCCGACAGCGAGCGCGAGGCATTCGAGGCGATCGCAAAGGTCCGGATCGACTACGAGCCGCTGCCGGCCGTGTTCGACGTCGAGGATGCGCTCAAGCCCGGCGCGCCCGTGGTCAACGAGACCTATCCGAAGAACGCCTTCATCTATCACGACGTCTACGACCATCAGCGTCTGCGCTTCGGCGATGCCGATGCGGCGCTGGCGACAGCGGATCACGTGCTGGAACAGCGCTACCAGATGTCGCCGATCGAGCACGCGCCGACCGAGACCAACGGCGCCATCGCGGCACCCGACACCAACGGCCGCTACGTCGTCTACACCTCGACCCAGGCGCTGTTCTTCTCGGTCGACACCTGCGCCAAGATTTTGGACGTGCCCTCCAACACCTTCCACTTCATCGGAGGAACCGTCGGCGGCGGGTTCGGCGGCAAAGTGGATACCTTGACCGAGCCGCTTGCCATTCTCGGCGCGATACTGACGGGGCGCCCTGTCCGTTACGTGTTCGGCCGCGAGGAAGAGATGCAGTATGGCCCGCCGCGCGGTGCCGAGCGCATCTACATCAAGGACGGCGTGATGCGTGACGGCCGCATCGTCGCGCGCAAGATCCACGCCTATTTCGACAGCGGCGCCTATACGCGGCTGTCCAGCTACGCCGCGGTGAAATGCGCCGCGCACCTGCCGGGGCCTTACACCATTCCGAACGTCTATGGCGACGTCTATTGTGTCTTCACCAATCGCACGCCCGCGACCGCCATGCGCGGCTTCGGCGTCACCGCGATGGATTTCGCCATCGAATGCCAGATGGACAAGCTCGCGGGCCTCGTCGGCATGGATCCGATGGAGTTCCGGATTCTGAACGCCTATCGCGACGGCGACATGAAGGCGCACCGGCGCGAAGCCAAGAACACCGCGCTGATCGAATGCGTCCAGGTCGCGGCCGAGAAGGCCAAATGGCCGATCCGCGACGAATTCAGGCGCGCCTCATCCCGCAAGGACGGCGGCGGCAGCCGCGCGGCGATCCCGCCGACGCCGACGGATTCGCGCGCGCGTCCGGCCGCGCCGGTCCAGCAGCGCACGAGCTACGACCGCACGCCAATGACCACGACGAGGGAGCCCCCGCGCGAGCCGCCCCCACCGGCACCGCCGCCTTCCCCACCACGCCCGGCCGCACCGTCACACGGCGCGACCCGGTTCTCCTCCGTGTTCGGCACCAGGAGGCGCTAGATGGCCCGGCATCGCGGACGCGGCATGGCGTCGGTCAATTATCCCATCGGCATGAATCTCGGCGGCGATCCGAGCCAGGCCCTGGTGCACTCCAACCCGAGCGGCAAGTTCACCGTCGCGCTGTCGTCGATCGATCTCGGCCAGGGCATGAAATCGGTGACGCGCCAGATCTGCGCCGAGACGCTCGGCGTCCCCGTCGAGGACGTCTATGTCGACACGGCCGATTCCGACACCGGCCCGCATTGCATGGGCTCGTTCGCCTCGCGCGGCACCCACCGCGTCGGCAATGCCGTGATGGCAGCCGCACGGGAGGCTCGTGGCGTGATGATGGAAGCGGCCGCCGAAGAGCTGGAGGTCAACGCCGCCGATCTCGAAACCGACGGCCGCGGCAACATCCACGTCAAGGGTGCGCCACACCGCTCGATCTCGACCAAGGACGTCGCGATCGCCGCGCAGTTCAAGCAGGGGAAGACCATCTCGGGCCGCGGCATCTTCCTCGTCCCGCTCTCCGAGGTCGATCCGGAGACCGGCGAGATGTCGCCGGCAACCTGCTATGCCCATGCCTGTCTGGTCGCGGAGGTCGAGGTCGATGATGAGACCGGCGAGGTCGCGATGGTGCGGATGGACTCGGCTTACGAGCTCGGCCGCGCGCTCAACCCGCGTCTGGTCGAACAGCAACTCGTCGGCGGCGCCTGGATGGGTGTCAGCCACGCGCTCTACGAGACCCCGGAGCCGTATTATCCCGATCCCGTTCACGGCCCCCGCGACTTCGTCGAATATCTGATGCCCGGCCCCGGCGACATCTGCCCGCATGACATCGCAGTGCTGGAGCGCCCTGCTCCCGATGGTCCGTTCGGCGCCAAAGGTCCCGGCGAGATGTGCGCCAACCCGGTGCTGCCCGCCGTTGCGAATGCGATCTTCAACGCCGTCGGCGTCCGCATCGACGACCTGCCGATCACGCCCGAAAAAGTGCTGCGCGCGATCAAGGCCCAGGGCGGCGCGCGGCCGCAGGCGCGACGTTAAGGGATCAACCGTGGCGGTTCGCAGCAACATCGTCGGCATCGACAGTCCGGAGGCGCTGGAGAAGGCGCTGCGCGCGGCCTACTATCTCGCCGACGAGGGCCTCGCGACATCGGCCTATCTCGGCCTCGCGCTCGGCAAGCCGCTGCTGCTGGAGGGCGCGCCGGGCGTCGGCAAGACGGAGGCGGCAAAGGCCATCGCCGCCGTGCTCGGCCGCCGCCTGATCCGCCTGCAATGCTATGAGGGCATCGACGCCTCCGCCGCGCTCTACGAGTGGAACTACCCGCGCCAGATGCTGGCAATCCGCCAAGCCGGCGACGAGAGCATCGACATCTACGGCGAGACCTTCCTGATCGAACGGCCGATGCTGGCCGCGCTCCGCGCGCCCGATTCCACCGTGCTGCTGATCGACGAAATTGACCGCGCCGACCAGGAGTTCGAGGCGTTCCTGCTCGAGTTCCTCTCCGACTTCCAGATCTCGATTCCCGAACGCGGCACGGTTCGCGCGGCCGAACGTCCCGTGGTCGTGCTGACCTCGAACCGGACGCGGGATCTGCACGAGGCTTTGCGCCGCCGTTGCGTCTACCACTGGATCGACTATCCGACCGCGGAACGCGAAGCCAGGATCATCATGATGCGCGCCTCCAGCGTCGCCGAGGCCACGGCCCGCGCGGTCGTCGCAGCCGTGGAGAAGTTGCAGCGCGAACCCTTGAGCAAGGCGCCCGGCATCGCCGAGGCCGTCGACTGGGCCGAGGCCGCGACATTGCTGCACAAGGGCGGCGCGCGCTGGCCGGATGCGTTCAAGCGCTCGATCGGCGTGGCGCTCAAGGACGAAGAGGATCTGCATTTCATCTCGCCGCGGCTCGATGCCATGCTCGCGGAGGCGACCGCATGAACACCGAGCCGCAGCTCCCGCGCGCCGCCCGGATCTTCGTCAGGTTCGTCCCGCTGCTGCGCGCGAACGGCTTTGCCGTGGCGCCCGAGCAGACCACGACGTTCCTGGCTGCGATCGAGCTGCTCGGCCCGCGCGACATCGAGCAGGTCAGGCAAGCCGCCCTGGCGACGTTGGCTCCGCCACCCGAACGACGCGCGACCTTCGACCGATTGTTCGACCTGCACTTCCGCGGCAGCGAGGCGATTACGCGCGATGACCAGGGCGAGGACGACGAGACGGTCCGCCTTCAGGAGGAGGGCCGCGGCGACGAGGAGCCGCCGCTCGCGGACGAGGCGAGCGAGTCGGGTCTCACCGCGACCCGAAGCGAGGCATTGGTCAAGCGCCGCTTCGGCGGCAGCTCGGGCTCCGATGCCCTGCGTCGCCTGACGCGGGAAGCGCCGCGGCGCCTGCCGCGACGACGCGGACACCGCCGCATGCGCGCACGCCGCGGGCCGTTCGCCGATCTCCGCCGCACTTTGCGCGACAGCGTCCGCAGCGACGGCGAGATCCTGCGGCTCGGCCACATGAGGCGGCGCCAGCGCCCGCGCAAGATGCTGCTGCTGATCGACGTGTCCGGCTCGATGAAAAGCCGCACTGAGGAGAACATGAAGCTCGCGCATGCGCTGGTGCAGGCTGCGCCCAATGTCGAGGTGTTCACCTTCGGCACCCGGCTGACCCGCGTTACCCGCCCGCTCCGGTTGAAGCGACGCGAGCAGGCCATGAACGCTACCGCGCATCTGGTCAGCGATTGGGATGGCGGCACCCGCATCGGCGATGCGCTCCAGGCCTTCCTCGCGG
Organism: Bradyrhizobium centrosematis; assembly: GCF_045571495.1. Taxonomy (NCBI): domain Bacteria; kingdom Pseudomonadati; phylum Pseudomonadota; class Alphaproteobacteria; order Hyphomicrobiales; family Nitrobacteraceae; genus Bradyrhizobium; species Bradyrhizobium centrosematis. The sequence continues at coordinate 2,347,004 of NZ_CP120703.1, read as the reverse complement.
TGCCCCGCTTCGGCGGCTATGCCCACGGCGCCGCCGTGGTCATCGTGTCCGACGGACTCGAACGCGGCGAGACCGACGCTCTTCGAGACGCCGTCGCGAGATTGTCGCGGCGGGCCTGGCGCTTGAGCTGGCTGACGCCGCTGGCGACAAGCCCCGGCTTCCGCCCGCAAACCGAGGCGCTCATCGCCATCGAGCGCTTCGTCGACGACCTCGTGGATGGCGGTTCGAGCGCGTCGATCGTCGCGCATATTCTGGCGCTGGGACGAAGGAGAGCGGCGTGACCGATATTGTCGATGGCCACCATCACATCTGGCGGCAGGCCGACCTGCCCTGGCTGATCGGGCCGATGCAACCGCGCATCTTTGGCCCGTATGAGCCGATCCGGCGCGACTATCCAATTCAAGAATACCTCGACGACCTCAAGGGCACCGGCGTCACCCGCTCGGTCTATGTGCAGACCAATTGGGCCAACGACCGTTTCGAGGACGAGGCTGCATGGGTGCAACAGACGGCGGACGAACACGGCTGGCCGCATGCGATCGTCGCCTATGCCGATTTTTCCGTAGACGACGTGCGCCCCCAGCTCGATCGCCTGAAGCGCTATCCGTTGGTGCGCGGCGTGCGCATGCAGTTGCACTGGCACGAAAACCCGCTCTACCGCTTTGCAGCCCGCGCCGATCTCTGCGCCGATCCGACCATCCAGCGCAACGTCGCCCATCTTGCCGATTATGGCTGGAGCTTCGACTTGCAGGTGTTCACGCCGCAAATGCCGGGTGCGGCGCAGCTCGCCGGGTCATGTCACGGCGTGACCTTCATACTTCAGCATGCGGGCATGCTGGAGGATCTTACGCCTGATGGCCGCGCCGCCTGGCGTGCCGGGATGGCCCGGCTCGCTGCCTGCCCGAACGTGGTGTCGAAGCTCTCCGGGCTCGGCACTTTCATCCATCGCAATGACCCCGCGCACATCGCCGCCGTTCTCACCGATACGGTCGCGATCTTCGGCGCGGAGCGCTGCCTGTTCGGCTCCAATTTCCCGATCGAGAAATTGTGGACCAGCTATCGCGAGCTCGTTGGCGCCTTTCGCAAGGCCGCCGCACCGTTCGGCCCGGAGCAACAGGACGCCATGTTCAGGACGACGGCGACGCGCGTCTACGGGCTTTGACGGACAACAAGCAGATAAGGGAGGGCAATGAATGGCGCTGGAGATCAAGATCCTGGACTATGGCGATATTGAGCTGGAATCGAGCTTTCTGGTGCTTGGCCGCGACTGCGGCCGGACGCGCCGCGTGCTCACGCTCGGCTTCCTGATCCTCGGCGGCAAATATCCGGTCGTGGTCGACACCGGCTACCGCTCCAACCAGATCATGGAGACGCTGGGCATGCGCGGATTGCAGTACCACGAGAACATGATCGAAAACCAGCTCGCGCGTCACGGCGTGCGTATGGGCGACGTCCGCTTCGTCTGCCACACCCATCTGCACATCGACCACGCCGGCAAGGACGATCTGTTCCCGATGAACACGACCGTCGTACTCAACCGCAAGGAGCTCGAATATTCGGTCTCCGGCCTGATGCATCCACAATATCCGGCGCCGGACATCAAGCATTTGATCGACCGGTTGCACACCAAGAGCGCGCTGCGCTTCCTCGATCTCGAGATCACGGGCCCCATCGAGCTGATGCCCGGCGTCTACTGCGACGCCGCCAATGCGCATACGGAGGGCTCGATGAACATCATCGTCGAGACTGCGGATGGGATCGCCACCATCTGCGGCGACGTGATCTACGATTTCAACGACCAGATCGTCACGCCGTTCAACGAGATTCACGATTGGGAGCCGCGCACGACCGGCAACCACGGCACCAGCAAGCGGGCGGAGAAGGCCTCGATCAAGAAGCTGCTCAGCAATTCGCGCTATCTGCTCCCCGTGCATGACCGTCCCGCCAAGATCGAAGGCGGCAACGTCGTCGGGCGCCTGCACGACCAGGTCCCCGGCCCGATCGTGCAATCGCTGCCTGCACGCAATTGGTTCCCGGCGTAACGGGGCTCGAGGATCAACCGATGACGCACGTCACCTTGCGAAGCGAGTTCGAGACCCTGATCGACCCCTACGCGCCGGTCGCGCAGGTCGGTACCGGCTTCGAGTTCACGGAGGGGCCGATCTGGCATCCGGTCGATCACTACCTCTTGTTCTCGGACATGCCGGGCGACGTGCGCCGGCGCTGGGATGCGCGGCGCGGTGTGGTCGAGGTCAAGCGTCCCTCGAACAAGTGCAACGGCATGACCTATGATGCCGAGCTCAATCTGATCGTCTGCGAGCATGCGACCTCGCAGCTAGTCCGGGAACGGTCGGACGGGCGCCGCGAGGTGCTGGCCTCGCATTTTGGGGGACAGGAGCTCAACAGCCCCAACGACGTCTGCGTGCACTCCTCCGGCGCGATCTATTTCTCGGACCCCTGGTACGGCCGCATGCCGGTCTATGGCGTCGAGCGTCCACGCCAGCTTGGCTTCCAGGGCGTCTATCGCGTCGTACCCGGCGGCGAACCGAAGCTCGTGGTCGACCGTTACCTGTTCGACCAGCCGAACGGGCTCTGCTTCTCGCCGGACGAGAAGCTGCTCTATGTCAACGACACCGTGCAGGCGCTGATCCGCGTCTTCGACGTGGCTGGTGACGGTTCGCTGTCGAATGCGCGGGTGTTCGCGAGCGGCATCAAGTCCGAGCTCGAGCCCGGCCTGCCCGACGGCATGAAGTGCGACCAGCACGGCAATGTCTGGGTCACCGCACCGGGCGGCGTCTGGGTCTACTCGCCGCGCGGCGAGCTGCTCGGCAAGGTTCGCGTGCCCGAGCTCGTCGCCAACCTCGCCTGGGGCGGGCCGGATTTCCGCACGCTGTATTTGACCTCGACCCATTCGGTCTATGCGATCCCGACCAAGACCGGCCCGCGGCATGAGCCCTATATGAGCGGCCGACGCAACACTGGTGGCGCGACCGCAAGCGCCTTGCCGGCGGCACCCATTCTCGCCGACGGCGAGATGCGGCTCGACCCGCAGCGTTGCGCCATGATCATCCAGGACCTGCAGAACGACGTCATCATGGACGGCGGCGCATTCGCCGAGTCCGGCGCTCCCAGCCACGCGAAGCAACAGCATGTCGTCGAGAATGTCCGCCGCCTGGCGGAGGCCGCACGCGCACGGGGCGTCACCATCATTCACGTCTGGTTCGTGGTTGAGCCGGGCGCCCCCGGCGTGACGCTGAATGCACCGCTGTTCGAAGGCCTGGTCGACAGCAAGGCCATGGTACGCGGTAGCTGGGGCGCGGCGCCCGTTCCCGGCCTCGAGCCACGGCCCGGCGATTTCGTCGTCGAGAAGATGCGCATGAGCGCCTGGGAAGGCACGCGGCTGGAGACGATCCTGAAGGCGACCGGACGCGACATGATCATCAACACCGGCGCCTGGACCAACATGTCGGTCGAGCACACTGCCCGCACCGGCGCCGACAAAGGCTACTTCATGATCGTGCCGGAGGATTGCTGCTCGACCATGAACGCGGACTGGCACGCTGCCTCGATCAATTTTGCCATGCAGAACGTCGCGATCGTGACGCGGGCAGATGCCGTCATCAGAGCGCTGGGATGAGCAGTGGCCAAGCTCCTGCATTTATCCTGCTCGCCCCGAGCTGACTCCTTCTCGAGTGCCGGCGCGCGCGTCTTTCTCGACGGCTTTCGCCAGGCCCGGCCGGACTGGGATGTTGATGTCGTGGACCTCTGGCGGGAACGGATGCCGGAATTCACGGGTCCCATCGTCGACGCCAAATATGCCCGGATGAAGGGGCAGGCCTTCAACGACGCAGAGCGCCACGGTTTTGCCGAGGCCGAGCGAATGGCGCTGCGCCTGTCGCTCGCCGATCGTGTGTTGATCTCGACGCCGATGTGGAATTTCGGCATTCCCTACAAGCTCAAGCAATGGTTCGACATCATCGTCCAGCCCGGGCTGACCTTTCGGTTCGACCCGTCGCAGGGCTATCTCCCGCTGCTCATGGACCGGCCGACGCTGGTGATTCTCGCCAGCGGCAGCGATTTTGCGACCGGCATGAACCGCGGCCGCATCGACATGGCAACGTCCTACCTGCGAGACATCCTGCGCTTCATCGGGATCGACGATGTCCGTTTCGTGCCGATCGGGCCAACCACCGGACCACAGCAGCCGATCGAGGCCGCACGGGACAGGGCGCATCGACGTCTGGCTGCAATGGCCACGAGCTTCTGATGCAGGCGGCACGACTTTGTCCGGGTTAGACCCCCATCCGCGGCACCGCGCCTTGCGCATCCCCTGACCGGACCTGGTGATAGAGGTGGCCCGGCTCGGCCCACAAGAACCCATTCGAGAAAGGCACGCCAGGATAGGCCGCCGCCAGCCGGCGGTTGCCGCGCTCGACATCGTCACGCCCGTCCAACACGTCGCGAAAGGTCTTGGCGATCTCGACCATGTCGCAATCCTGCGGCGACAGGCGCAGCGAGCCGACATTGCTCTTGTGCAACAGGCTGGCCTCGCCCAGCAGCTTGGCGCAGGTGTGAGACAGGGTCTGCACCCCGTTGATGGTCAGGAAGTCCTGCTGCTCCAGCGTGTTCAGCAGGAGACCATCCGGATCCTTTTCGCAGACGAAGCGGCAATTGTCCTTGGCGAGCTTGTGAAGGCGCGCGTGATAGCAACGCGCAGAAATGGCTAGCGGCACCCTGCCGAACGCGAACACCTCGATCGTAACGTCGCGAACAGCCCTCGCGATCGCCGCCACCGAAGCCAGCGGCAATTCCGGCGGTAGGCAGATGCGCTTCGCCCCGTGCGCGGCGTGAAAGGCCGCGCTCGCCTCGTTGTAGATGTTGACGAACGGGCCGATCGCGTGCGCCCGGCCTGCAAGCGCCCTGAGACAGGTCAGATCATTGACCTCGACCAACACGCCTTCGACCGCGGCGAGCTCTTCGCTCTGGCGGCGCTCGCGCCGCAGCGAGACCAGGATCAGCGAGCCCAGCAGCACCTGCTTGCCTGCCTTCTGCAGCCGCTCGACCACGGCCGGTATGTGATCCACGAAGAACGGCGAGCGTTTCGAGCAGACGATCTCGCCGACGGATACGATGTCGACCGGCGCTTCGTCGGCGATACGGAAATAGAAGTCGCGCCAGCGCTCGGGCGCCCAATTGTACAGAACGGGACCGAGGCTGAGTTGCATCGCTGGACCTCTCATATCTCGAAAGATTAGCGCCAAGTCTTGCGATAGGCGCCGACCGTGGAAGCCTGGCCTTCGGTGAACGGCTTCAGGCTCGCAATGTCCGCCTCACTTCCGCTCTCGAGGGCCGCGAGCGCATGGCGGAAATGGCGTACCACGCTTTCGACATAGGCGCGGCCGCGCTGGCGGCCCTCGATTTTGAGCGCGGTCACCCCGGCGTCGCGCAAGCGCTTGAGCAGGGCCGTGGCGTCCAGGCTGACGGGGTCCTCGAAAATGTAGCCGGCGCCCTGCGCGGTCGAGAAGCGGCCCTTGCACAGCGTCGGATAGCCGGCAGGCTCGCTGGTCCCGAACCGGTTGATGGTGAAGCCGCCGAGGCTGGACTTGGTCCCCTCCGCGGTCTGTTCGTAGGCCACATGGCTCGGAGGGGAGCAGACGCCCTGCATGTTCGGCGATTTTCCAGTCGCATAGGACGACAGCGAGCAGCGCCCCTCGGCCATCACGCAAAGGCCGCCGAACACGAAGACTTCGGTCTCGCAGGCCGACTCCCGGGTGATCTCGGCGATCTCCGGCACGCTCAGGACACGGGGCAGCACGACGCGCTTCGCGCCGAAGGTCTCGGCGTAGAAGGCGATGGCATCCGGATTCGCGGCCGCAGCCTGAACCGAGACGTGCAAACGCTGGCTCGGATGACGCCGTGCCGTGTAATCCATCAATCCGATGTCGGCGAGGATCAGCGCGTCAGCTCCGGCGCTCACCGCATCGTCCACGGCGCGGTGCCAGATATCGACGGCAGAGGCGCGCGGGAAGGTGTTGATGGCCACCAGGATCTTCGCGCCGCGGCGATGCGCCAACGCGATCCCCTGGCGCAGCTCGTCGCGGCTGAAATTCAGCCCCGGAAAGTTGCGCGCGTTGGTTTCGTCGCTGAAGCCGCAATAGATCGCGTCGGCGCCGGCATCGATGGCGCTCTTCAGCGCCGCCGGCGTCCCGGCCGGACAGATCAGCTCCATCATCTCAATTGCCCGTCTTGTCCCGCTGAACCGATCACGTGACCGCGGGCGGCCTCGAAGACGCGCCTTGCGGGCGCGCCGAGTGGGCCGAACAGCGAGGACATCTCGGCTGCGAGATCGAGCTGGGCATCGTCGATCGCATTGCGCAGCGCCAGCACCGCCTCGACATCGCCCTCGACGACGAGCTCGCGCGAGAACATCAAGGCATCGCCGTCGACCCTGCCTTCGAGCAGAGCCAACAGGTTGGCGAGCGACGCCGAGATGCGCGCGTCCAGAGCTTTCGGCAGCTCGCGGACGAGCGACAGCCGCAGCGGCTTCGCCTCGATCACGAAGGCAAAGGGCAGATCGATCGGCCTGATGCCGAACCGCGCGCGAGCGTGCTCGCCGAGCCGGTCGAATATTGCAGGGTTGCGCCGATGGATCCTCTGCAAGACACCGCCGAGAACGAGCTGCAGCGGCAGCAGGGGCAGGGAACGCATGGCCAATGCGACAAGCGGCGGAATCGTCGGCAAGGGGCCGGGCGATGCGGCGAACGGATCATTCATGGCCCACATCTGGACGGATTGCGCGCCGCTGTATTTGAGCGGGAACAATGAAGACCAAAAACACGCCGGCTAGCTGTGATTTTTTGGGAGCTTGCTCAGTTGCAACGTGATGTGCCGCGCTTTCGCGATCTGTCCGACTTCCTGCGCTTCATCGAAGGGCGGGGACAGTTGCGACGCATTCGCGAGAAGGTCTCCGTCGTCCACGAGGTCACGGAGATCCACAAGCGTGTGCTCGAGGCACAAGGACCGGCATTATTGTTCGAGCAGCCCGTCAGGGCCGACGGTCGACCCTCGGAGATGCCGCTCCTGACCAATCTGTTCGGAACGGTCGAGCGGATCGCCTGCGGTATGGGGATCGCGCCGGATCGTCTCGAACAGCTCGGCGAGCTGATGGCCGAGCTGCGCGCGCCGCGACCACCGAGCAGCATCAGGGATGCCTTCGACAAGCTCCCGCTCGCGCGCGCCGCGCTGGCGACGCGCCCGCGCACGCGCACGGCGGCGCCGGCGCAGGACTGCGTCACGATGGGGCCCGACATCGATCTCGCGAGATTGCCGGTCCAGATCTGCTGGCCCGGCGAGCCGGCGCCGCTGATCACCTGGCCGCTGGTGATCACCGTGCCGCCGGACCCCACAACGGCCGACCAGGAGGAGAATGTCGGCGTCTACCGCATGCAGGTGCTTGGACGCAACCGCGCCATCATTCGTTGGCTTGCGCATCGCGGCGGCGCCCGCCATCACCAGCAATGGAAGGCGGCCGGGCGCGACATGCCGGTCGCGATCGTCATCGGAGCCGATCCTGCCACTATCCTGGCCGCAGTGCTGCCGCTGCCCGAGACCATGTCAGAGCTGCGCTTCGCCGGAATCCTGCGCGGCGAGCGGCCTGACCTCGCGCCCTGCCTCACCGTCCCACTCGCGATTCCGGCCGAGGCCGAAATCGTCATCGAGGGCTTCGTCTCCGCGACGGAAACCGCGCCGGAGGGGCCGTATGGTGATCACACCGGGTACTATAATTCTGTCGAGGAATTCCCCGTGATGCGGGTGACGGCGATCACCAGCCGACGTCAGCCTGTCTACCTCTCGACCTTCACGGGCCGGCCGCCGGACGAGCCGTCGCGGATCGGCGAGGCGCTCAACCGCCTGTTCGTGCCGCTGATCCGGCAGCAATTCCCTGAGGTGACCGACTGCTGGCTGCCGCCCGAGGCGTGCTCCTATCGCATCGCGGTCGCGGCGATCAGGAAGCGCTATCCCGGCCAGGCGCGGCGGCTGATGCTCGGCCTGTGGTCGATGCTGCCGCAGTTCAGCTACACCAAGCTCCTGATCGTGGTCGACGATGACATCGACATCCGCGATTGGCGTGCCGTGATGTGGGCCGTCTCGACGCGCAGCGACGCCTCGCGCGATCTCGTCACGCTCACCGACACGCCGATCGACTATCTCGACTTCGCCTCGCCGAAATCGGGCCTCGGCGGCAAGCTCGGCATCGACGCCACCACGAAGATTCCCCCGGAGACGGACCGGGAATGGGGCGTTCCGCTGGCGATGGATCCCGCCGTGGTCGCGCGTGTCGATGCGATGTGGTCGAACCTTGGCCTTTCCGGCATGCCCGCACGCGCGACGGTCTTCACATGAGCGGGCGGAAAGGCATCATCATCGGCATCAGCGGCGCCTCGGGCGCCGCGATCGGCATGCGCATCGTGGAATTGCTGGCCGACGATCCGCATTATGCAGTCCACCTCGTGGTTTCGCCCGCGGCCGAACGCACATTGGCAGAAGAGGTGGGCGGCGATGCGCTCGCGCAGCTGCGCGCACGCGCCTTTCGCCACTATCTTCATTCGGACATCGGCGCCGCGATCGCCAGCGGCTCCTATCCGGTCGCTGGCATGATCGTGGCGCCGTGCTCGATCCGCACGCTCTCGGCCATCGCCTGGGGGCAGCTCGACAATCTCCTGACGCGCGCGGCCGACGTCCAGCTCAAGGAACGGCGCCGGCTGGTGCTGCTGGTCCGGGAGAGCCCGCTGCATCTTGGCCATTTGCGCGCGATGCTGCAGGCAAGCGAGATCGGCGCGATCATTGCCCCACCGATGCCGGCGTTCTATCTCAAGCCACAGTCGCTGGATGAGGTGATCGACCAGATCGCCGCCCGGGCGATCAACCTGCTCGACCTGACGAACCTTCGCGCGCCCACCAGGATCTGGTCCGGCCCAGGCTCTGAAGACACATAGCCGGCAGAGCAGCCTCGGACCCGGCTGCCTTGCCGGATCAATTCACCTCGGCAAACCCGAGCAACGACCTGACACCCGGCGAGATCATCGAGGGCTGCCAGGCGGGCTCGAACGTCATGGTGACGTCGACCGATTCCACGCCCGGAACGAAACACGCGCTGCTCGCGACGCCCTCCTTGAGAAAGGACGCAGCGGGACAGCCGCGTGTCGTCGCCGTCATGGTGATGTGCGCAGCGCCGTCGTCGATCGACACGTCGTAGATGAAGCCGAGGTCGACGACGTTGTGCCCGAGCTCCGGATCGATCACGACTTTCAGTGCCTGTTTTATCCGGGCCACGAGGTCATCATCATCGATCGTCATGCCTGCACCCTCACCGTCAGCTGGTAGGCGTCCTTCGACGTGAAGCCGCCGCGCCATTGATGGCCGCGTTTGGTCAGCTCCCGGAACAGGAACACCGGTTCGCGACTGAGCAAGGCGCAGAGCGTCTGGCCGGGCGCCAGCCGTTCCACGGCCGCCAGAATCCGGACCATCGGCTCCGGCGGATCGAGGTCGCGATTGTCGAGATGAATTGCGGGCTCCGGCCAATCGCCATCGCCTGGCGTGGCGGAGGCCGCTTCAGCCGCTTCGAACGATTCGTGGTCCCGCATGAAGCGGATCTCCCATTCGCCGCCTTCGAGCTCGGCTTCCCGATGCGCAAAGCCCTTGCTCGCCATGACGTCGAACAGGGGAACGGGCTTGAAGGGAGCATAGAGCCGCAGCCCCTCCCCCGGCCCGAGCCGCTCGAGCGCGGCCATGATGACGGAGAACGGCTCGCCGCCTGCACGCAGGATCGGCCGGACATCGACGTCGATGAATTCGGTCATTGCAGTCTCCTTTTCAGTTTCGCGAGACCAGCAGGTGGGGCGCGGCAGCTCCCGCCGGCAGGCGTAGCGGGCCCGTCACATCCGCAAGCCGCCGGGCCCTGATGAACTCCTCGCTCAGGCCGAGCGTCGCAAGCATCACGACCGCGACAGCGACGCGGAACCCGAATGCAGCATCGATCATGAGCATCAACGTTGCCGCCCAGCTGCCGGCAAAGAACAGGACGAACCACTTCGACGCGCGGCGCTCGGCAACGAGATCCTGTACGCGGGGCGTCGGCACTCTGCCCATCACCGGACCATAGGTCTCGAGCCAGGTCAGGAACGGAACGATCTTGTAGAGATTGGCGAGCACCAGACCCGTAAGCCAGCCGAATGCGACCAGAAAGACAATCGCCCCGACATGCGAGGGGAAGGAACCTGTCGCAAGCGACGCGGCACCAAGCAGCGCAGCTGCGGCGAGGCTCGCCAGCGCAACGAGGCTCATGCGCGTGTTGAGCTCGAGCGCGCGACGTTTGCGGGCTCTGTACAGACCGAGCACGTCGCGACCGTAGGCAGAAAGCGACAGCACTGCCGCCGCACCTGCAAGCAGAAGCGCCAGATTCAGCCCTGTCATGCGCCAGAGTGCGAGCACGCCCCCGACAAGTCCGATCGCCAGCGCGGCGGTGCCGGCCAGCCAGGCGCGACGGCCCAGCTTCGCAACGTCGGGCGCGAGCATGAACATCGCAAGCAGGCGATAGCTGACGCCCATGGCCGTGAACGTCAGCCAACCGCCAAGCCCCGCAATCGCGTGGACCGGAACGCCCGATTCCAGCAGGGCCGGCCATTGCGCACCGATGGCGATCCCGGACAGCACCAGCGAGAACATTCCGCCGAATGCCGCCGTGACACAGATGCAGGCAAGGCCGCCCGCGACGAACCGTGCAGGCCCTGGTAGCGGACGGGCCGACCAGAGCGTCATGCCGAGATTGGCAACGACCAATGCGAAACCGGCAATCAGCAGGCTGGCGCCGACGGGAAGCAGCCAGGGCGGCCCGTTGAAGTGTCCGCCCAAAGTCAGAAAGCCTGCGAGCAGGACCACCAACCCAAGCGTCAACAGCGCGAGAGCCGGCAGGGTCAGGCGCTCTGCATGGAGCGGTCTTGCGACCAGCACCGGCACGAACTGAAACAGCGCGCCACACAGAACCGTGCTCAACCAGCCGATGCAAACCATATGGACGATGACGAGCGTGTCTGGACCGCCGATGTCGCTGTTCGGAAATCCGAACCCGGCGACAATCAGCCCTTCTGCGAGCAGCAGCCACAGGATTGCGACCGCGAAGTAACTGATGGCCCATCTACAGAGGCTGGTTCCGATCACGGCTTGCTTCTCATCGCCTGCACACGAAGTCCGGTGTCAGTTGGACGGTAAGCGGCTGCGGTCACGGCCACTTTGTCGAGGCGCAAACTCCGGCACCTTTCGTGACAAGGACAGGATCGCCCACGCCGGAGCGGAGCAAATATTGATTCATCGCAAGAGCACCGGGCGCAGCCCTGATATCCAGATCTGCGATCAGCAGGGAATGGTCCGATGACGGTGAAGAATTGGTGCGCGGTTCTGGCGATTTCGGCGGGTGCGGTCACATCCGCGATTGCTCAATCGGAGTTTCCGCCCTCGCCGAACGCAAAACAAGATGCGCCTCGCCTCGTCGAGGTCATGAGCATGGCACAGGTTCAGCATCTCAAGCTCTGGTACGCAGGCAAGGCGAGAAACTGGGACCTCGCCGCGTATGAATTGCGCCAGCTGACAAACAGCCTGGCAGAAGCGGCGATCTTCTACCCGGCCATTCCCGTGACCAACGTGACCACCATGAAGGAGCCGCTGCTCTCGATCGCCGACGCGATCACGGCAGCCGATGATCGCAAGTTCGCCGCATCCATGCGCGGGCTGACCGACGGCTGCAACGCCTGTCACAACTCGATGGGGCGCGGCTTCATTGCCATCGCCGCTCCGACGGGCGGGCAGCCGCCCGCTAATCAGATTTTTTCGCCGCCGGGCAATAGCCGGAAGAAATGATGCGCGAGGGCGCCGCCTGGCTGCGGCGCTCAGTAGCACCAGAACCTCTCACCCGGACTGCGCTACGACGCGCTCCGACCTCTCCTTCGGGAGAGGTGAATGCGGGTCCTGGGCGCATCCATCCTATTGAGCCGTATCAACACAGGGATTGAGCAGCGTCTTACCATCGCCTGGCCCAGATGACAGTGACCGGCGAGCCGCTTCAATGATCGAACAATCCATTCCGGCCAAGGCTTTGGCTGCTGCTTTCTGGCAAACGCCCAAGGACGATCTCTACCGCGCGCTCGGCTCCGGCCCGGAAGGCCTGTCTCAGATCGAAGCCGCTCGACGGCTGGCGATCCTCGGAGCAAACCGCGCCGACGCCTCCCAAAACCGGTCAGCCCTGCGCAAGCTTGGCCAACGCCTCTGGAACCCGTTGGTTGCCATGCTGCTGGCGGCAGCGCTCGTATCCGGACTGAGCGGCGACATCGGAAGTTTTGCAATCATCGCAACCGTGCTCTCCCTGTCCATCACGCTCGACATCGTTCAGGAGCACCGCGCCGAGCTCACCGCGGAAGCGTTGCGGGAATCCGTCGCCATTCAGGCTGATGTCGTCCGGGACGGCAAGGATATGACCCTTTCGGTGACCGCTCTCGTCCCCGGAGACGTCGTCAAGCTCCGCATCGGCGATTTGATACCGGCCGACGGCATCGTCCTCGATGCCCAGGAATTGCAGGTCAATGAAGCCTTGATGACAGGCGAGCCGTTTCCGGCCTTCAAAACGGACGCCCCCTGCTCCGCGGCATTGCCGGCGGACGCCACGAATGCCCTGTTCGCGGGAACCAGTACGGTCGGCGGAAGCGGCAAGATGTTGGTCGTGGCGACCGGAGGCCGGACGCGCTTTGGCGCGATCGCCGCGGCAATGGCGGCCAACGCACCACCAACGGCCCTCGAACAAGGCGTCCGCAGGCTGGGGATCCTGATCCTCCGACTGACGCTCTTTCTCACGCTCTTTGTGCTGATGGCTCATCTCGTTGCGCAACGCAACGCCATGGAGTCCTTTCTCTTCGCGGTCGCGCTCGCCGTCGGTCTGACGCCAGAGCTGCTGCCGATGGTGATGACGGTGACACTCGCCCGCGGCGCGCAGCGCATGGCGAAACGCAAAGTCATCGTCAAGAGGTTGTCGGCGATCCACGATCTGGGCGCCATGGATACGCTCTGTGTCGACAAGACCGGCACGCTCACGGAAGCCAGGATCACGTTGGCGGCGCATATCGACCCGCAGGGGCGGTCCAGCGATCGCGTTCTGAGGTTAGCGCGGCTGAACAGCTGCTTTCAGGCCGGCATCAGAAGTCCCCTCGACGACGCGATCCTGTCAGCGAGCCGCGATGATCTCGACGGCTGTGTTCGCCTTGCGGAAGTCCCATTCGACTTCGAGCGGCGCTGCTTGTCCGTCTTGGTCGTACAAAATGGCGAACACATCCTGATCGCAAAAGGGGCTCCGGAATCCATCCTGTCGCGTTGCGTGGCCGTGGAAATCGACGGCCTTGCCCACCCGCTCGATGCCGCCTGGCAGCAGAAGATGGCAGACATCGAGGCTCAATATGCCCGCGACGGTTTCCGGCTGCTTGCCGTCGCCACCAGGTCCATTCCAGCCGCGCAGCAGACGATTGGCGTCGGCGACGAGATCCATCTGACCATGATCGGCTTTTGTGTCTTCGCCGATCCGCCGAAGCAGGATGCAGCCTCGGCCATCGACGCGCTCAGCGCGCTCGGCGTGACGATCAAGATCCTCTCCGGTGACCATGGCGCGGTGGTCTCGCACGTTGCGCGATCCGTCGGTCTCAGGTCGGACCGGATCATGACGGGCGCCGAAATATCCGAGCTCACCGATGCTGCGCTCGTCGCCCGGGTCGATCACATCGATCTGTTTGCCCGGATCGATCCCGATCAGAAACGACGGATCATTGCCGCGCTCCGGCACCGCAATCACGTCGTCGGCTTCATGGGAGACGGCGTCAATGATGCGCCCGCGATCCACGCGGCGCATGTCGGCATATCCGTCACGGGTGCAACCGAGGTCGCCCGCGCGGCCGCCGACATGATCTTGTTGGCGCCCGACCTGTCCGTGCTTGCGGCCGGCGTGCGCGAGGGCCGCAGAACCTTCGCCAATATCCTGAAATATGTTCGGATGGGAACGAGCTCGAATTTCGGCAACATGCTTTCCATGGCCCTCGCCTCGATCGTTCTCCCATTTCTGCCGTTGCTGCCGCTGCAGATCCTATTGAACAATCTCATCTACGATCTCTCCGAAATCGGCATCCCCTTCGATGAGGTCGATCGCGAAGACGTTGCCCGGCCAGAAGCCTGGAACATGGCAAGCATCCTTCGCTTCACCATCATCATGGGAGTGGTGTCGTCCCTGTTCGACGCGATCACCTTCGCCGTTCTCCTCAAGCTGTTCCATGCCGATGCAGCGCTGTTTCAAACCGGATGGTTCGTCGAATCGATCGCGACCCAGATCCTGGTGATCTTCGTGATCAGGTCGCGCAAATTGCCGTGGCGCGCGAACCGGCCCCACAACATCTTGATCGCGACGTCCCTCGGCGCCCTGCTTGCTGGCGTGGCGCTTGCGCTTGGCCCGTGGGGAGGAGCGTTCGGCTTTGTCGCGCCGTCTGCTGCATTGCTTGCAACAATCGTCGCTATCGCGGTCGCCTATCTGATTTCGGCGAATATCGCGAAGCGGCTGGCAATCTCGGGGCCGTAACGGCCGACACAACGATTGGGGTTCGTGCCGACCAGGAAATGCCTGCGCTCAAGGAGACGCGCCACCCGGTGAAGGCACTCTTCCTTCGCTGATCGAAGCACCCGGGCCAATTGTCAGGTCGCGTCTGGATAGATTTGCTCGCGATGGACTTCCCGGCCGCTCTCGTCGATGACAACGATCCGAAGGCCGGGATGGCCCTTCGGCTTCGCTCTGCGCACCTCGTTGGCCAAGCTCTTGCTGTGTGCGATGGCGGCCCCATCACTCACAAGCTCCAATCCGGACCTGTCCCGGACAGGCACGCCGTCCTTCATGTCGAAATAATAGGTGGGCATGAACTCATTCCCGCGTTCGCACGCGGCTCGGTTGGAATCATCATTCCCGGGAAAGAGTTGCCGCCGAGGCTGGGGGATGGACCTCGGCGGCGACTTGGGACGTAACTGTAGGGCAAGTTACGCAAATTACACTTTAAGTGGCCGAGCCTAGGCATAGCTTGACCCGGATCAAACGCCAGTTGCCCTGTTCCTTTTCTGACGCCTCATCCCGATATTGGTCAGCGATTACAGGATGTTGGACATTTCGCTCTCCGTCTTCGCGCATCGGCTTCCCTCTGCAAGACCCCCAGCAATCCGGGAAGTGCGCCAGGTTTTAGCAGCGGCATCCGACAAACCCGGCCGGTATCATATTACTTAATTGACGCCCTGAAGGCCCTTTCGCCGTTGATCTCGACGGCGGTAACATTTGGTAGTTATGTGCAATCGGGACCTTGTGGAGAGGACGCCATGGATCGTTACATCGCGAGGTCGAACATCGATCACTACCTCACTCGGTTGAACGGCAGTGATCTCGCTCCTGATAGCCGAAGCACGATCACCAAGATGCTGATCGCCGAAGAGGACAAGCTCAGCCACGACCTGGAACAGATCGAGTTCGCCGAGAGCCGCGCCGCAGCCGGACGCAAACGCGTCGATCAGATCCGTAACCTGCGCGGACGATTTGCCTTCGGGACGCCGGAGCGACAAGAAGCCGACAGGCTGCTGGTGAACGTCGAGAATTTGCAGACTCTGCTGGAGGACTTTTGTCATCGCTTGCACGCGAGGATCAAATCAAGCGGTCTTTAATTCTCCCGTCTCGCTTCTGCTGTTTTCCCAGCCCCATCGTCCTTCCCCGACGGAAACACCGGTTCGCTCGACGCGCGTAGCTTCGCCTCACCCTGCTGCAAGACCTTCAGGATCAAATCCCGATGCGCAACATGTTCGACCTGCAGCCTTCTGAAGGTCGCTAATGTTGCAAGGGCCTGCTTGGTATCATGGCCGTCGCGATCCAACTCGGCGACGCGCCGTTCCTGAAGCAGAATGTGGCGCTCACCACTAGCCACCGCTTTTTCCGCAATGGCGAGATGAGCCAGCTCCATTTCTCTATTCATGGCCTCTTGCTCTGGCGAGGTTCGTGTTCGCCAAAACTATCGTTCAGCCGGCCCTCGGGATTTGAGATAGCGCAAGAGTGGCGACGAAGGCGGTATCGGTCCATCGGCCATCCCACGCTCCGCAAGCCGCGGTCGCGCCTCATTCGGCCGTCCGTTCAATATTGCCCCGCCCAGGGGCAAGCCCAACGTTCCCCGGCGCGCCGCACCGTCATGCGGCAACGGATTCGCTTTCACCGCTGCGCTTACCGAGCAATGGTGCAAACTGCTCGGCCGTGACCGTCTCATTTGCGATCAACAGTTCGACGCCAGCGTCGAGATCGACTCGCCGGCGCTGCAGGATATCCCGGGCGCGGCGGTCTCCTTCCTCGATCAGGTTGCGGACGGCGAGATCGATCTCGCGGCCGGTTGCCTCGGCCGCCGCTACGATCTTGTCCTGCGCCGCCAGGAGAAACGCTTGCGGCTTGGCAGCATAGGTGCGCTGTCCGACTGTCTCGTCCATGCCGTACTTGGTCACCATTTCGATGGCGATTTCGGTCGCACGTTGAAGATCATCGGCTGCGCCGGTCGAGATCGCGCCGTCGAAGATCAGGTGCTCCGAGGCGCGCCCTCCCATCAGAACCGCGATGCGGTTCTTCAGCTCCTCGATGGTCAGTAGGAACCTGTCTTCGGTCGGACGCTGGATTGTGTATCCGAGCGCGCCGATGCCGCGCGGGACGATCGACACCTTCTGCACGGGGTCGACACCGGGCAGGCCGGCCGCAACGAGCGCATGGCCCATCTCGTGATAGGCGACCCGGCGCCGTTCGTCCTTGCTCAGCACCCGGCTCTTCTTCTCGATGCCGGCCACGATCCGCTCGATCGCGGTGACGAAATCGTCGAACGTGACCTCCTCTCCACTCCGCCTGGTCGCAGCGATCGCGGCTTCATTGATGAGGTTGGCGAGGTCCGCGCCGGTAAAGCCAGTCGTGAGGCCCGCCACCTTGTCGAGATCAACGTCTTTGCTCAACCGAATCTTGGGGGCGTGCACCTTCAGGATCGCAACGCGCCCGATCTTGTCCGGCCGGTCAACGAGGACCTGTCGGTCGAACCTGCCGGCCCGCAGCAGCGCCGGATCCAGGACCTCGGGACGGTTGGTCGCCGCCAGCAGAATAACGCCAGCGCTCGGGTCGAAACCGTCGAGCTCGGACAGCAGCTGGTTGAGGGTCTGCTCCTTCTCGTCATAGCCGCCGAACGATTGCGGCCCGCGGCTGCGTCCCAGCGCGTCGAGCTCGTCGACGAAAATGATGCATGGGGCGGCCTTGCGGGCCTGCTCGAAAAGATCCCGCACCCGCGCAGCGCCGACCCCGACGAACATCTCCACGAATTCGGACCCCGAAATCGAGAAGAACGGAACGCCGGCCTCTCCCGCCACGGCGCGGGCCAGCAGCGTCTTTCCTGTCCCCGGCGGTCCGACCAGCAAGATTCCCTTGGGGACATGCGCCCCCAGGCGGCCGTAGCTGGTGGGATCCCTCAGGAACGAGACCACCTCCTGGAGCTCGAACTTCGCCTCGTCCACGCCGGCGACATCGGCGAAGGTGACCTTGATGTCCTTCTCGACGTAGACCTTTGCGCGGGATTTGCCGATCGCCATCAGCCCGCCCAGGCCCTGGCCGCCCCCGATGCCGCGGCCGAGCCAGAACCAGATCAGGAAGAAGGCGATCACCGGGAAGATCCAGGACAGCAAACTCTGCAGCGCGCCACCGCCGGGAACGCCGGTGACACGCGTTCCCTTCGCGGCGAGCTTATCGGCCAAGGCCATATCGACACGGGCGGTGATGAAGGCGGACTTGCCGCTCGGAAGCGGCTCTTTCAATTTCCCCTGAATCGTATCGGAGCCGACCGAGACCTCGGCGATCTTGTCCTGGGCCAGCAGCTGCTCGAATTGGCTGTAGGGAATGGTTTCGGTCGAATTATACGTGGCAAGGCCGAACTGCAGCATGACGAGCAGCAAGCCACCCGCGACAAAGGCAGCCAGTGCCATGCCCGGCTTCCGTGAACCTTGATCGGACTCCAACCTGCTTCTCCTATCACCGTCAACAACGCGAATGGTAATAGGAGCGGGCGACCGTCGCTTGATTCAGCTCAACACCGCGGCCAGCTCACATTCGGGCGATCGGAAAAAGGGGAGTTGCACAAACGCGACCGGCTCACCGGACGCGGATGCCCGTCGCGATCAGAAATGATCGCGGCGATGTGCGCCGACGCGGCTAACAGCGATCCGGCCGCGCCCGCCCGCAGGAGGCCTGACGTGAAAACCGCTGCGCCAGCAAGGGTTTGGCGACCTGGTCTCTTCGATTAGGGAGGAAGCAGAAAATGCGCATCCGAAATCACTCCAATCTTCCCTATGGCGCTCCTCCTGTCGGACTGCGGAGGCCTTCATCAGGGTTAGGAACCTCCACGGCATGCTCGCATTGCCCGTCTTTCTCGCGCGAAAGCACTGGTCCGGATTACGCAAGTCGCACACCACCACAGTGGTGCATGGCAGCGATGGCCACGTGAACAAGCGGCGAAGCCGAGGATGATGGATGTTTGAAGACCTGCGCGCGATCATTCAGCCCGGCGCGATCTTCGCTGTCCTGATCGTGCTGGCCCTGATGGGAGCGGCCGACGCGGCCATCTTCATCGCGACCAGAGGGTGGCCGTTCTAATCGGGCAGTCCGATGGTTGATGTTGGACTTATCATCTTCCAGGGGTGGCCGCCGATCCTGCGAAGACATTGACCGCATTGACGATGTCGGCGCGATCGTGCTTGCGGCCGACGGCACGTTCAGCGTCATCAAGCAGCTCGGATCCGGCGCCTCCGCGCTTGCCGACGTCCCGGAGCTTGCCGGCTCCAACTCCGCCAACCGCTCCGACGACGAATAGGAACCTTCATACGATTAACCGGTTCGCCTGCAATAGGGGTGCACGGCGAACATCGATGCCTGTCCGGATACGAACGGCTCTGCTGCCATTTGCAACGTTGCCGCTGGCCGCTTGCGCCGGCCGGCAGTCCGCGCTCGAGCCGCAGGGGTTTCAGTCCCAGCAAATTCTCCAGACTTTCTTCATCTTCCTGATCGTGGCGGCCTTCGTCTGGACTGCCGTCGTGATCGTGCTTTGCGTCGGCATGCTGCGCCGGAAGCGCGGGGCCGAGCAGCCGCTTGCGCTGCACCAGTCCTTTGAGCGGACCAGCGGTCGCATCGTCTTCGTGTTGGGACTTGCGACCCTCGTCGTCGTGCTCGGGCTTTCGATCGTCAGCTATGCCGGTCAGCGCACCGTCTTCGCCAAGGACGAGCATGCTCTCACCCTCAAGATCATCGGCCATCAATGGTGGTGGGAGGTCCGTTACGAGGACGACAGCCCCGACAAGAGCTTCGTGACCGCGAACGAGATCCGGATTCCGACCGGCCAGCCGGTGAAGGTCGAGCTGGAGTCCGCTGACGTGATCCACAGCTTCTGGGTGCCGAGCCTGACCGGGAAGATGGACCTGATCACCGGGCAGAAGAACGAACTGCAATTCACGGCGAAAAATGCCGGCGTCTATCGCGGCCAGTGCGCCGAATTCTGCGGTCTTCAGCACGCGCATATGGCCTTCGCCGTGCTCGCGCTGTCGCCGGACGAATTCGGTCGCTGGCGCGACCACGAAAATCAGAGCGCGAGCAGCTCGATCGACCCGCTCGGCAAGCAGGGCGAACAGCTGTTCCGCGCAAGAGGCTGTGCGCTTTGCCACACCATCCGCGGCACGCTCGCAGGCGGGCAGCTGGGCCCGGACCTCACCCATATCGGCAGCCGCACGACAGTTGCAGCCGGGACGCTGCCGATGTCGTCGGCAACCCTCGCCGCCTGGATTGCCGATCCCCAGCACATCAAACCCGGAAACTCTATGCCGAAGATGCCGCTGCAGTCGGACGAGCTCATCGCGATCCTTCACTATCTGGAGCAGCTCAAGTGAGCATGGTGGCCGAGCAACGCGAGCTGCGCGACGATGCGCTGAACGGTCTTCAGCTTTCGACGCGGCTCGAGAGCATCTGGCGCACGCCGTCCGGCTTTCTCGGCGCGCTGAAGTCGGTGGACCACAAGGTGGTGGGGCGCCGCTACATCGTCACGGCATTCGCCTTCCTGCTGCTCGGCGGATTTCTCGCGGTTCTCATGCGCATTCAACTCGCCGGCCCCGAGAAGACGTTCCTGTCGGCGGACAAGTACAACCAGATCTTCACGATGCACGGCTCGACGATGATGTTCCTGTTCGCCGTGCCTGTCATGGAGGCATTCGCCGTCTATCTCGTGCCGCTGATGGTCGGGACGCGGAGTATTGCCTTCCCGCGCCTGAATGCCTTCAGCTACTGGATGTTCCTGTTCGGAGGCTGCTTTCTCTGGATTTCCTTCGCGCTCAATGTCGGCCCCGATGTCGGCTGGTTTGCCTATGTCCCGCTGTCCTCGCTGCAGTACACGCCGACGAAACGGCCGGACGTGTGGGCACAGATGATCACCTTCACCGAGGTCGCCGCGCTCGCCGTTGCCGTCGAGATCGTCGTCACCGTGTTCAAGCAGCGCGCGCCCGGCATGACGCTCGACCGCATCCCCCTCTTCGTCTGGGCGATGCTGGTCACGGCGTTTCTCGTGATGTTCGCAATGCCCTCGATCATGGTGGCATCGACGTCGCTGATCCTCGACCGCCTCGTCAACACGCGCTTCTATGACTCCTCCTCGGGCGGGCATCCTCTGCTCTGGCAGCACCTGTTCTGGTTCTTCGGCCATCCCGAGGTCTACATCATCTTCATCCCCGGCACCGGCATGGTCTCGGCGATCCTTGCAACCTTCGCCCGGCGTCCCGTCGTGGGTTATCCCGTCGTCATCCTCTCGCTGATCGCGACGGGCTTCCTGTCGTTCGGCCTGTGGGTCCACCACATGTTCGTGACCGGACTGCCCCAGCTCGGCGCCGGCCTGTTCACGGCCTCCAGCATGCTGATCGCGGTGCCGAGCGGGCTGCAGATCTTCTGCTGGCTGGCGACGCTGTGGGATGGTCGCCCGGTCTATCGTACCCCGCTGCTGTTCGTGATCGGCTTCATCGTGATCTTCGTCATGGGTGGACTGTCGGGCGTGATGGTCGCCTCGGTGCCGATCGACACCCAGGTGCACGACACATATTTCGTCGTCGCCCATTTTCATTACGTTCTGATCGGCGGCGCGGTGTTCCCGCTCATCGGCGCCGTCTATTACTGGTTTCCCAAGATCACCGGCCGGATGCTGAGCGAGAGGCTCGGACGCTGGAATTTCTGGCTTGCCTTTGTCGGCTTCAATGTCGCGTTCTTCCCGATGCACATCCTCGGGCTGATCGGAATGCCGCGGCGCGTCTATACCTACACCGCCGACATGGATTGGGCGCACCTCAATCTGCTGTCCAGCGGCGGAGCTGCGATTTTTGCGCTCAGCTTTGCGCTGCTGCTCGTCAATGTGATCTCCAATCTTCGCAGCGGCGCGCTCGCGGGGGACAATCCCTGGGGTGCATCGACGCTGGAATGGGCAACATCCTCACCGCCGCCACCGCAGAACTTCGATCGCATTCCGGTGGTCAAGCACCGCGATCCGCTCTGGCTCGACAATGCGAGCCTTCCTGTCGTCGCGGGCCTCAGCGTGGAACGGCGAGAGGTGCTGTTGACATCGCTCGCCGAAGCGGAGCCGCAGATCCGGGAGGCGTCTCCCGAGCCGAGCCTCTGGCCGCTGCTGACGGCGATCGCGACCACCGTGTTCTTCATCGGCTCGATCTTCACGCCTTGGGCAGTGCTGTGGGGGACACCACCGATGGCCGTCACCCTGATCGGCTGGTTCTGGCCGGCCGGCAACAAGGAGGACGAGGAGTGAGACAGACCATCGTCCGCAACGTCTCCGACCTGCCGACCTATGGCTATGGCCCGCGAAGCGGCCCGTGGTGGGGAGCCATGGGCTTCATGGCGCTGGAAGGTATGGGGTTTGCCATCGCCATCGGCGCTTATCTGTACCTGTACGCCGTCAATCCCGACTGGCCGATCGGCGCCACGCCGCCCGATCTGTGGCCCGGCACCGCCGAAACCATCATCTATCTCCTCAGCATCATTCCGAACGAGATGACCAACCGCGCGGCCCATCGGCAGGACCTTCCGAAGGTGCGCACAGGCCTGATCGTGATGTCGTTGATCGGCATTGCTCTGCTTGTGCTGCGCAGTTTCGAGTTCGCCCATCTCAACACCCGCTGGGATAACACCGCCTATGGATCAATCGTCTGGCTGATCCTCGGACTGCATACGACTCACCTTGCTACCGACGTCGGCGACACGATCGTGCTCGCGGTGCTGATGTTCACCCGCCATGCCAAGCCGCGCCGGTTCAGCGACGTCACCGACAACGTGTTCTACTGGAACTTCGTCGTGCTGGCGTGGCTGCCGCTCTATGTCCTGCTCGACTGGGTGCCCCGCCTATGACCGCTACTGAACGACGCACGAAACTGCTCTATTGGGCCGGCGTCGCGCTCGGACCGCTCGCCTGGGGCATCAACCTGCAAGGGGTCTACACGCTTGCGCATTTCTCGTGCGAGACGACGAGGCTGACCGGTACGATCATGAGCGTGATCCTCGCCGTTGTCGCCCTCGCCGGCACGGCAATCTCCGCGCGCGCGGTCCGGCGAGGCGCCGGAGCGGAGTGGACCGATCCGCAAGGCGGTGGCCCCCACACCTTCATGGCCTGGCTCGGCGTCGGCTCGGGCGTGCTGTTCGCGCTTGTCATTGCCAACCAGCTCGCAGCATCACTGATGATCAGCCCATGCCTGCGCTGAGCCTGCTGGCGGTCCTGCTTGGCCTCATGGCAGCGCCTGCAATGGCGCATGGCATCGGGGACGTCGACACGGGCTCGCTGTGGAGCTTCGATCCCTGGCTACTGGCGCCGCTCTATGTCGTCGGCATCGGCTTCTATGTCGGCACACAGCGACTCTGGCACCATGCCGGCGGCGGCCGTGGCGTCAGCTTTCGCCAGGTCGGCGCCTTCTGGACCGGATGGCTGGTCGTCGCGCTCGCCCTGACGTCGCCGCTGCATTGGCTCGGCGAGCGCCTGTTCACCGCGCACATGATCGAGCACGAGTTGCTCATGGTGGTCGGCGCGCCGCTGATGGCCTTCGCCCGGGTCAACGGGCCGATGATGTGGAGCCTGCCCGCCTCGGTTCGTCCGGCGGTCGGCCGCTCGCTCACTTGGCCGCTCGTGGCGAAGCCATGGGCGCTCGTCAGCCATCCCGTCAGCGCGACGGCCCTGCATGGTCTGGCGCTCTGGGCTTGGCATGCACCGCCGCTTTATGCGTGGGCGCTGGAAAACACCGCGATCCATCGCCTCCAGCACATCAGCTTCTTTGCCACCGCGCTGTTGTTCTGGTGGGTGCTGTTGCATGGCCGCGGTGTCGGACGCAGCCTGCGGCTGCGGGACGGCATCGCGATCGCCTGCCTGTTCGTCACGATCCTGCATTCCGGCGTCCTCGGAGCACTGCTGACGCTGTCGACACGCATGTGGATCCCGGGTCAGGGCGCTCTCGCCGGCGAGTTCGGCTTGTCCCCGCTGGAGGATCAGCAGCTCGCGGGCATCCTGATGTGGGTGCCCATGGGCATGCTCTACACCGGCGCGGCACTGTTCTTCGCCTATCGATGGCTCACCGCGTTTCCTGCGCACTCCCACATTCCTGCGGCTCGGCATGCCGGCTGAACGACCTGGGGCGGCGAAGATAGGAACCGCAGCTGTGATGCAACGTTCGCCAACCTACTCTCGACCATCCCGTGGAGGCCATATGGGGAAGCGAACCGTCCTGGCGACCGTCATCCTCGCGGCTGTGCTTGCGATGCCGCAAGGCGCAACCGCGCAAGACCAGCCGCGCCCGGGAATGTCCTGTCCGGTCGACCATGAGCAGCTGGCGGACATCCTCAAGAAAAGCGTCAAGCCCGGCGGCGGACCCAGCAACGGCGGCCTCGACAACAATGAGTGGGCTGCCGTGGTGAACCGGCAGGGCGTGGTTTGTGCCGTCGCCTACAGCGGCAGCAAGGTCGACGACCAATGGCTCGGCAGCCGCGCGATCGCTGCCGAGAAGGCCAACACGGCGAATGCCTTCAGCCTGAAGAACAAGGCGATGGCCACTGCCAATCTCTACGCGGGGGCCCAGCCGGGCGGCTTCCTGTTCGGCGCAGCGCTCAGCAATCCGCCGTCTCCGGAAGTTATCTATGCGGGCACGCCGGAGGAGTTCGGCACGGCAAAAGATCCGATGGTCGGCAAGCCCGTCGGCGGCGTGATCGTGTTCGGCGGCGGGCTCGCGCTCTATGACGGCAACGGCATTGCCGGCGCGCTCGGCATCAGCGGCGACAGCTCCTGTGCCGACCACAATGTCGCCTGGCGCGTGCGCCACCTCCTCGGTCTCGATCGCGTGCCGGCCGGCGTCAGTCCCAATATGAAGGACGCGATCATCTACGACATCGGCCCGGACGGCAAAAGCCCGTCGGGCTTCGGCCATCCCAAGTGCAATGGCAAGGAGGACCAGATCGCGGTGGATCTCGGTGCCGGCGTCTCTGGAAATGTGGTGAGATAGCGACGCTCAGCAGAGCTTAGGAACCAAGCAAGAGCGCAACGTTTGTACGTTCGCAAACCGGCCTGCAACGCGGCAAGGCCCCCATGCCGTGGAGATCTACACTTATGTTAAGTTTCGGCCTCAAGCAGTTGCTGTGGGGGATACTGAGTACGCTCTGCGCAGTTCTCGCCTTGCTGTCGCCTGGCATTGCTCAGACCGATCTCGCCGGCCGCATGAAGGACCCCGGCCAGTGGCCGATGGCAGCACGTGACTACGCCAACACCCGTTACAGCGAGCTCGACCAGATCAACGCAAGCAACGCCTCGCGCCTGCAGCTGGCCTGGACCTTTTCGATCGGAGCGGATCGTGGCCAGGAGGCGGCGCCCCTCGTCGTCGATGGGACCATGTATGTGGTTGGCCCCTATGCCGGCCCCCACCCCAACCGTGTATTTGCGCTGGACGCGACTTCGGGCGAACTGAGATGGTCTTATGCGCCGAAGCCGCAGCCTGCCGCGGCGGGCGTTGCCTGTTGCGACGTCGTCAATCGCGGGCTCGCGTTCGACAATGGCAAGGTCTTCCTTAACACGCTGGACAATCACTCGGTCGCGCTCGATGCCAAAACCGGCAAGGAGCTTTGGCACACCAAGCTTGGCGAGATCAACAAGGGCGAGACCATCACGATGGCGCCCGTCGTGGTGAAGGGCAAGGTCCTCATCGGCAACAGCGGCGGCGAGATGGGCGTGCGCGGTTGGGTCACCGCGCTTGACGAGAACACCGGAGCTATTGCCTGGCGCGCTTATGCGACGGGCCCTGACAAGGACGTCCTGATCGGCGACGACTTCAAGCCGTTCTACGATAACCTCAGAGGCAAGGACCTTGGCGTCAAGAGCTGGCCTGCCGACCGATGGCAGGTTGGGGGCGCCACCATGTGGGGTTGGATTTCCTATGATCCCGACCTCAACCTGATCTATTACGGCACCGCCAATCCCAGTCCCTGGAATGCGAACCAGCGCAGCGGCGACAATCTCTGGAGCACGACGATTTTCGCGCGCGATCCCGATAACGGACATGCGAAATGGGCCTATCAGGTCAACCCGCACGACCTGTTCGATCATGACGAGATCAACGAGAATGTGCTGGTCGATCTCGAGCTCAATGGCCAGCCGCGCAAGGTGCTGATCCATCCCGGCCGCAACGGCTACATGTACGTCATGGACCGCGCCACCGGCGAAGTGATCTCGGCCGACGCCTATGAATTCGTGAATGCCTATAAGGGCGTCGACCTCAAGACCGGCAAGATCATCCCCAACGAGGAGAAGACCCCGTTGGTCGGCAAGACCGTCGAGAACATCTGCCCGACCGCGCCGGGCGCTAAGGATTGGCAGCCCTCCTCGTGGTCACCCCGCACCAGGCTGCTTTACGTTCCGCATCAGCATCTCTGCATGAATTTCAAGGCCTCACAGGTCGGCTACATCGCCGGCACGCCCTATGTCGGCGCCGATGTCGACATGTATGCCGGCCCGGGCGGCCATCGCGGCGAGTTCATGGCGTGGGATCCGGTTGCGCGCAAGAAGGTCTGGGAAATCCACGAGAAGCTGCCGGTGTGGAGTGGCGCGCTGGTAACTGCAGGCGATGTCGCGTTCTACGGAACGATGGACCGTCTGTTCAAGGCGGTGGATGCAAAGACGGGCAAACTGCTCTGGCAGTTTCGTGCCGGCTCAGGATTCATTGGCCAGCCGATCGCCTATCGCGGTTCGGACGGGCAGCAATACATCGCCATCCTCTCGGGTGTCGGCGGCTGGCCCGGCGCGGTGGCGAATGCGGAAGTCGATCAGCGAGTTCGCAATGGCGCGCTCGGCTTCACCGGTGCCATGCAGGATCTGCCGTTCTACACCGCCGGCGGCAGCGAACTTCTGGTGTTCAAACTCGGCGGCGCCAGCAATCAGGACGGCAGCCATGCGCCTCCGCAGTGATTGCGCCGGTCTTGGTCTTGCTCTCGCGCTTGTCGGCCTGATCGGAACCGCATCGCCGGCATCGGCCATGGCGGATGGCGAGCTTCGTGTCTGCGCCGACCCGAACAATCTGCCTTTTTCGAACAGCACCGAGGCCGGCTTCGAAAACAGGCTGGCATCGATGGTGGCGGAGGCGCTGGGACGGTCGGTATCCTACACCTGGTGGGCGCAGCGTCGCGGCTTCATCCGCAATACGCTGCGGGCCGAGATATGCGACGTCGTGATGGGCGTGCCCTCCGGCTACGAGCTCGTGGAGACCTCAAAACCCTATTATCGCTCGAGCTACGTCTTCGTCAGCCGCCAGGACGAGCATCTTGATCTGTCATCCCTGCTCGACCCGCGTCTTCATCGTCTCTCCATCGGCGTGCACCTCGTCGGCGACGACGGCAACAATCCACCGCCGGCGCAGGCGCTTGGCCAGCTCGGCATCGTCGACAATGTCCGGGGGTACTCGATTTATGGGGACTATCGACAGGCCGATCCGCCCGCGCGCCTGATCGAGGCGGTCGAGCACGGCGAGATCGACGTCGCCGCGGTGTGGGGTCCGCTGGCTGGCTATTTCGCCGAGCATTCCAAGGTGCCGCTGACCATCACCCCGATCCAGGATGGCGATCGGTTCGCGCCTCAACGGTTCCAGTTCGCCATTTCGATGGGTGTTCGCAAGGGCGACCACGTCCTGCGCGATCAGTTGAACGCATTCATTGACCAGCATCGATCCGATATCGCCGCACTGCTCCGGAGTTACGGCGTGCCCGTGGTCGAGGAGCCGGCGACGGCATCAGGAGGACATGAGTGATATCTGCTTCATGTTGGCGCGCGAGCGCGATATCGCTGCTGCTGGCGACCACGCCGAACGACGTCGTGCTTGCCCAGCAAACCCTGCCGCAATCCCAGGAGGCGCAGATGCCGACGGTGGCACCGCGCCCGAATTTCGGTGGCAGCGTCGGCAATGGCCGGCCGGGCGTGTTCATGCAGGTGCCGGTGACCACGCTCTTCCCAGGCGCGCAGCCGGATCCGCCTCAGATCAAGAACCCGGTGCAGGGTGATCCCAACGCCGAGCAGCGCGGCATGACCTATTTCGTCAATTTCAATTGCGTCGGCTGCCACGCCCCGAACGGGGGTGGCGGCATGGGCCCGGCGCTGAGCAACAATCTCTTCACCTACGGTTCGCAGCCAGAGAACATCTACCTGTCGATCTACCAGGGGCGGCCCAACGGCATGCCTGCCTGGGGCGGCGTGCTGCCCGACAGCGTGATTTGGGACCTCGTCACCTATGTCGGCAAGATCAGCAACGAGCCCAGCCGGCAATGGGGCCGCACCTTCTCGGCAAATCCACTGTCGCCTGAAGTCGAGCAGGTCCCGAGTGAGCAGGTTTCGACGACCGATCCGTGGTCTGCCACCAAGAGCTTCAACTTCGGTCAAAGGCCCTGATGGAAAAGCGGAGCAGCCGATGGTCCATCCAACGACACGATTGCTCATCGTCTCGCTGCTCGGGATGACGGCTGCCGCCTGCGAGCCAGGCAAGGCCGCAGGCCCCGAAAATTTCGCCGGCGATGCGCGCCGCGGCACCGATCTGGTGAAACAGTACCAGTGCGGCAGCTGTCACGACATTCCCGGCATCGCCGGTGCCGACGGCAATGTCGGCCCGCCGCTCCGCCGGATCGGCACCCGGACCTACATCGCCGGCTACATCCGGAACTCGCCGGACAACATGGCCGACTGGATCGAAGACCCACAGCGGGCGTTGCCGGGCAACGCCATGCCGAGAATGGGCATCCCGCAGAAGGACGCGCGCGACATCGCGGCGTTTCTCTATACGCTGAAGTGAAGCACATGAACCCGATCCATCGTTTGGCGAACTTGTTCCGCATCGCGCCTTTGCTCGCCATCACCATTGTGGTTGTCGCCATCATGGGATTGAGCCTCGTTGCCGGCGGCGCCTGGCTCGCCGTGCTTGGCGGCTCCGTTTATTATCTCGTCGCCGGCATCATGCTGCTGCTCACCGCCTGGCTGCTGGCACAACGTCGTGCCGAGGCGCTCTGGGTCTATGCCGCGCTGCTGCTGGGCACGATGGCATGGGCGATCTGGGAAGTCGGATTTGATTTCTGGTCGCTGGCCCCCCGCGGCGACGTGCTCGCGCCGCTGGGCGTCTGGCTGCTGTTGCCCTTTATCGCTCGCCGTCTGGCGCCCAATCTGCGCGGCGCGCGGTGGGCGCTCGGGCTCGTCCTGATCGCGGCAGCCGGCGTGCTCGCCCTCGCCCTGGTGCGCGACCGCCACGACCTTGCCGGCTCCGTGCCGGACAGCCAGACGACGGGCGCCGTTGCCGCTTCTGAAGCAGCCCCGCTCACCGCCGGCAAGAACTGGACGGCCTATGGCGGCAGCGGCTTCGGCACGCGCTATTCCTCGCTCGGCCAGATCACCAAGGCCAATGTGAAGGATCTCAAGCTCGCTTGGGAATTCCGCACGGGCGACCACAAGGGACCTGATGATCCCGATGAGATCACCAACCAGGCCACACCGCTCAAGATCGGCGATCTCCTCTACACCTGTTCGCCGCACCAGATCGTGTTCGCGCTCGATGCCGCGACCGGCCAGCTGCGCTGGAAGTTCGACCCGCAGGTCCAGCACAACAAAGCCTTCCAGCACATGACCTGCCGCGGCGTGTCCTATCACGCGACGAAGCCCGGCGCGGTCACGGTCGACGGCGCTCCGGCTCCCACCGATTGCGCGGAACGCATTTTCGTGCCGACCAATGATGGACGGATGTTTGCGCTGGATGCCCAGACCGGCACGCCTTGCGCCAACTTCGGCAAGCAAGGCCAGATCGACCTCAAGGAGGGAAGCGAGATCCAGACGCTCGGCTTCTACGAGGGCACCTCGCCGCCTGTGGTGACCGACAAGGTCCTGATCGTCGGCGGCGCCGTCATCGACAATTATTCTGACCGCGTCCCCTCGGGCGTCATCCGCGGCTTCGACATCTATTCCGGGCGACTGGTCTGGGCCTTTGACGCCGGCAATCCCGATCCGAACGAGATGCCATCGGCCTCACACCATTTCACGGCCGGCTCACCGAACTCGTGGAGCATCTCGGCGGTCGATGAAAATCTCGGGCTCGTCTATGTCCCGCTCGGCTCGAGTTCGCCGGACATCTGGGGTGGCGGTCGTTCGCCGGCGAAGGAGCGCTACGATTCGGCGCTGATCGCCCTCGACATCGCCACCGGACAACTGCGCTGGTCGTTCCAGAACGTGCACCATGATCTCTGGGACATGGACATGCCCTCGCAACCGAGCCTGGTCGATCTGCGCTCGAACGGGAGTACCACGCCCGCGATCTACATCCCGGCAAAGACCGGCGACATCTTCGTGCTCGACCGCCGCGATGGCCACCAGCTGGTGCCCGCGCCGGAGAAGCCGGTGCCGCAGGGCGCCGCGTCCGGCGACCGGCTGTCCCCCACCCAGCCCTTCTCCGAACTGAGCTTCCGTCCGCCCGGCATGCTGACGGACGCGCAGATGTGGGGCAGCACGATGTTCGACCAGCTCGCCTGCCGCATCAAATTCAAGCGGCTGCGTTACGAAGGACCGTTCACCCCACCATCGGAGCAAGGCACGCTGGTCTTCCCGGGCGATTTCGGCATGTTCGAGTGGGGCGGCATCGCTGTCGATCCGAAGCGCCAGATCGCCATCGCGAATCCGCAATCGATTCCGTTCGTCTCCCGCCTCGTGCCGCGGGGAAAGGACAATCCGGCCGCGCCGAACGCAGCGCATCCGCCCGGCACCGAACTCGGCGTGCAGCCGATGTATGGCGCCCCCTATGGCGTCGATCTCGGCATCTTCCTGTCGCCGCTCGGCATCCCCTGTCTCGCTCCGCCGTGGGGCAATATCGCGGCCATCGACCTCCGGACGCACAAGGTTGTCTGGCAACACCGCATCGGCACGATCCGCGATCAGGCTCCTCTGCCGCTTCCCTTCAAGCTCGGCGTTCCCATGCTGGGCGGACCGATCGTGACCGCAGGCGGCGTCATCTTCATCACGGGGACGATGGACGACTACATCAGAGCGTTCGACGTCGGCGACGGCAGGCAACTCTGGCAGGATCGCCTTCCCGCCGGCGGCCAGTCGACGCCGATGACGTATGAGGCTGGCGGCAAGCAATATGTCGTGACGGTCGACGGCGGCCACGGCTCGTTCGGCACCAGGCTCGGCGATTACGTGCGGGCCTACGCGCTGCCGTGACGTCCGTTGCTATGTCCCGACTGTGTCCGGCGCCGCCTTGCCCCGATCCGCCGGCGTGGACGAGCAATAGCCGAGGCGGCAAAGGCAGCGCACGCAGCTAATCCAACGACAGCGAGCCCGTTGCTGATAATCCCGGCCGGCGGAAGCTGCTTCCGCGCCAGCCAGCCTCCGTCAACCGACGTGCCTGGCGGGGACGCCTCGATCATGCTGCCCTCGCTGATCGGTGCGCGGCGGGCGCGCGACAGCAGGAAGCGGAACGCGCCACCCAGCAGATACTCGGTGAGTTTCGGCGCAACTGCATAGGCCACCTGGCCGGCCCGCGCGGGCCATCCGACGGCCACTTCGTCGCGCGGCGCGCGAACAAGGTTGACAAAAGTCTCCGCGACGTCGTCCGACTGGTACAGCAGCGGACCCGGATCCAGCCGCTTGCCGGTCATGTTGGCCCCGTGGACGAAGCCAGGTGTATCCACCATCGCCGGGAACACCCCGCAAACATGGATGTTGGGATGCGCACCAAGCTCCTGGCGCAGGCTGGCCGTGAACCCGCGCAGGCCGAACTTGCTCGCGCTGTAGGCGGCGGCAAACGGGGTCGGCGCCCACCCTCCGAGCGAGATGTTGTTGATCAGCATGCCCCGGTTCTGGCGCAGAAAGATCGGAAGGACAGCGTAGGCGCCGTGCATGGTTCCGAGCAAATTGACCTCGATGGTCCGGCGATGCAGCGCAAGATCAGCGTCCTGATAGGCGCCGAACACACCGGTACCGGCATTGTTGATCCAGACGTCGATGCCCCCGAATGCATCCTCCGTCTGCCTGGCCAGTCGCTGCACCGCCTCGGCATCGGTGACATCGGTCGGGACCGCCACGGCACGACCTCCCAGTGCCTCGCACTCCGCAGCGAGGCCGCTCAGGATTTCGCCGCGCCGTGCGGCGAGAGCCACGCTCGCGCCTTCCCGCGCAAACGCCAGCGCCGCAGCACGGCCAATTCCGCTGGATGCCCCCGTGATGACAACGCGCGTGCCCGCCATCGGTCGGGACATCGCGCGCGAGGCGGGCGTGGGAAGCAGCCATCGCAGCGAGCGACGGAGCCGCTCGGTTGCTCCGGTGTCGAACCAGTCGCCATGCGCAAAAATCGCCCGCTCCGGCGCAAGACCGATGAGCCGCTCTGCCGCCGCCTGCACCGCCCGGCCGCCGAGACGCAACAGCAGCCGTAAATAGACCGGTGCCTTGCCATCGGGCTTGGCGATGCCAAGCAAGCTTGCGGCTGTCTGATTTGACGGAGGAAGATCATTGGTATCCAGGTTCTGCACGAGATCCGTCAGGATCAATGTGCGACTGCGCCTGTCGAATATCTCCACCTCGGAAAACATCGGCGCATTCACGGAGATGATCTCGAGCTCCCTCGACCATTCTGACGGAGTGGCCTCGCCAAGCTCCCGGTCAATGCGAAGGCCTGCCTCCCGCACCTGCTTCCGCGCCGAGAGGCCTCTTGCTGCGTAGGTCCTTGCCTGCGGCAATTGCCTTTGCCATTCGGGTAGAAACATCCAGTGCGCAACGTTCGGCGCCAGCAGATATCTGATCGTCCCTAGACGATCGAGCTCTTCGCGCAGAGCGTGCGAATATCGCACCGGCGAGTGCAGGATGAGGTCGCCATTTGACAGCCGGATCACCGTCATACGAACAGGCAGAACCAGCCCCGCCGCGCTGATCGGCGCGTCGTCGGCGATCCAGATGTCGTCCGTCACCCTCGTGAGGGTGGCAGTCGATGGAACGGTACTAGAGCTTTGCATGAGCGTCTTCCGGTCTGGATCCTACCCAAGTCCCCGGATAGGACACCCGTTCCTCGTCACCACGCTGCATGGCCGACGCTTCCGACGCCGCGCTGGAACCTGCTCGCCGACCAGGGTGGACCTGGTTCCGGACAAGCTGCTTCAGCACGACAGCGGCCGACGTTGCAGCGGCGGCGACGAGAATCCCCGCTCAAAACACCCCATTGACCAACTTAGGTCATCCCCAGGCGGGCGGAGCCCGCAGGAACATTGAAGACGGGCAGGCGTCGACCTGCATCCGATGATCCATTCTCTCAATTCGCACGAATGCATCAAAGGTTAATGCCTGCCTTTTGCGACTTGACCCAAACTGCACGTGGGCGACGTGCGATCGGACGACCAATGCAGACTGGATTTACCTTCTCCAAGCTCGCCGATCATCTGGCGAGCCTTGGCGACATAAGTGTTGACGATCTCGATCTCCTGGCAGAGATGCCGAGCACGATTGCGCACTTCAGTTCGCATCAGACGATCCTGCGCCACGGCGACGATAACCATCGATGCTGCCTGCTGCTCCAGGGCTATCTATCCTGGCAGGACGCCGAAGGGACGGACGGGCAGATCACGTCGATCTCGGTCCCCGGCGACATTGCCGATCTCCAGACGTTGTACCGGCCCCGCATCCATGGCAACCTCATTGCGCTCGGCCCCGCTGTGGTCGCGCTGGTGCCGCATCACTTCTTTCGCGAGGTATCTGCACGCTCGCCTACGATGGCGCGTACTCTGCTGCTGATGCTGCTTCGAGACCACGCCATACAACGCAACTGGACGATTAACCTCGGCAGCCGCGATGCCCTGACGCGCGTGGCGCACCTGCTCTGCGAGATCACGACCCGCCTGCAGAATGTCGGACTCGCCAAGGATTTCAGATTGTCCTCGCCGTTTACCCAATCCGACCTCGCCGCGGCCTGTAGCATCTCCCCGGTTCATGCCAACCGTACCATCCAGGAGTTGCGCCGCTGCAACCTGCTGCAATGGCATGGCAAGACATTGACGATCTCCGACTGGCCGGGACTGGTCCGGCTGGCGGGCTTCGATGCCGCCTATCTCGGCATCCAGCCGCGGGACCAAGGTGCGCGATCAATCCAACCGGCTAAAGGCGCCGTTGCGCTGGCGTGATGAGGTTCACGCGAGTGTTTGCATGCTGCTCCAAGGCTTCTCGTACTTCCGAGATCACAGCGCCCCAATCCCCGGTCGTCTTCTGGCGAAACAGCCGCAGGCTCGGATACCAGAGCGAGCGGCACCCGGACGAGGGCCATCGCCAGTCGCAGTCGGCATGCAACAGCACCCAGGCTTCGCATCCGAGTGCGCCGGCCAGATGTGCGATCATGGTATCGACGCAGATGACGAGGTCGAGCCGGCGGAGCAGATGGCCGAGCGTCGCGATGTCGGGCGTGCTGATGTCCAGCGCCCCGATCTGCGCGAGCTCTTCGATGGCTGCATTTGCCTGAAGCGAGTGAAGCGCTACGCCAGGAATAGCGAGAGGTCGCAACATGGCCGGTGGAATTGCGCGCCGCTTGTCCCATTGACCGACCTCCCAGATCAGACCGACGGCCAATCCTTCAGGGTCGACCGAGGCAGGCACGCTTGTCGGCGGTAGCGTCAAATAAGGCGCGCGCATCTCGATCCGCTCTCGCCCGACCTTCAGCGCCTGCGGCACCTCCATGATTTCGATATCCACCTCGAAATCAGTTTCGGGCGCCCCGTCGTGGAGCGCAAGCACGCGGTCGACGCCTGCAGTGCGCTCCACCAGCGGCAAGAGTTCCGCCTGGCACCAGACCGTGACGCTGCGCGCCACGTCCTGGAGAGGCGGCATGAAGCGCAGGAACTGGAGGGTGTCGCCGAGCCCGTGATAGCACCGGACGAGCACATGCTGGTCCGCGAGAGGCTCCCCGCGCCAGATCCGCTGGAGATGCCGCGGACCGGTGTGCTTGGGCGGATGCGGCGTCGCCGCGAGATCGCGGTCGTTGATGGCCCAGGCGCGCGCGAAATCGCCCGCGCGCATCGCCTCCACCCAATCGCTCGCCACCGCCGGCGATCCGGCTAGCGGCGGACGAACTTGTGGAAACGGCTGAGCTTGCCGTCCTTGGTGCGATCCTGGTGCAGGAAGGCGATGCCGGCTTCGTCGAACTTGTCGAAGAACTCGTCCCAACCGATGCGATCGAGTGCTTCGTCCGGCGGATCGAAATCGATGCGCAGGATGCCGGCATGGCCGTCCTCCTCGGTTGCCTTGACCGTCGCCGGCTGCCCGCCGCGCTCATCCACCCATCTGCGGATCGCCGCGTGATCGGTGGTCTGCTGGGCTTCGCTGTTCTGGGTCTTGGACGTCATGTGGCACCTCGCTTGTTGGCAGCCTGGCAATGCCAGGGCATCACACCGGGCTATTTGCGGTGAAACGCAGGCCGGCAAGATTTGTTCTTCACGGCACGACACGGCTCATTGCGAGACGACCAGCATCATCTTCTTCATCTTCATCCAAGATGATCTTCGTTCCCCTCGAGCAGCGGCGGATTCTATCCCAGGTTAAGGGCGCTGCATTTTCTTGCCCGGAATCGATCCGCCTGGGGCGGCGGCGTCTCCAGCACAGGAACGAACATACCTTCCGATACGTTCGCCGACCTACTTACGCTGACGCCGTGCGTCTTCCCGGAGGTTTTCGTCCATGCATTCCCGTCTTCAGGACAGGCGCCGCGTGCGCGTCGGCATCGTCGGCGTCGGCAACTGCGCAAGCTCCTTCGTCCAGGGTCTCACCTTCTATCGAAATGCCAAGTCGAATGAGCCTGTGCCCGGCCTGATGAACGTTGATCTCGGCGGATACCACATCAGCGATATCCAGATCGCATCGGCCTTTGACGTCCATGCCGCCAAGGTCGGGCGCGACGTCTCCGAGGCCATCTTTGCCAAGCCAAACAACACGCACCGCTTCGCTGACGTGGATCAAACCGGCGTGATCGTACAGCGCGGCCCGGTCATGGACGGTATCGGGCACTATCTCGAGGATGACGTTCCGATCGCCGACGTCCCGGAGGCCGACGTTTCGGAAGTCCTGGCGACGTCACGAACCGACGTTTTGGTGTCATACCTGCCCGTCGGCTCCCAGCGCGCAAGCGAATGGTACGCGGCGCGCGCGATCGAGGCCGGCTGCGGCTACGTCAATTGCATTCCCGTCTTCATCGCGTCCAATCCGGACTGGCGGCGGCGGTTCGAGGACGCGGGCCTTCCGATCATCGGCGACGACATCAAGAGTCAGGTCGGCGCCACCATCCTGCACCGCGTGCTTGCCAACCTGTTCCGCGATCGCGGCGTGCGGCTGGACCGCACTTATCAGCTCAATGTTGGCGGCAACACCGATTTCAAGAATATGCTCGAGCGAGAGCGGCTGACCTCGAAGAAGATCTCCAAGACCCAGGCCGTCACCAGCCAGTTCGACGTCCCGATTGATCCTGACAACATCCATGTCGGACCGAGCGATCATGTGCCCTGGCTCACTGACCGCAAGCTCGCGTTCATTCGGCTGGAAGGAACGACGTTCGGCGGCGTTCCCTTGAGCGCCGAGGTCAAGCTCGAGGTGTGGGACTCCCCGAACTCGGCGGGCGTCGTGATCGACGCCGTCCGCTGCGCAAAACTTGCGATGGACCGCGGTCAGGGCGGCGCCCTGACCGGCCCCTCCAGCTATTTCATGAAGTCGCCGCCGCAACAGTTCACCGACGACGAGGCCGGGCGGCGAACCCGCGCATTCATCGACGACAAGGCGTACAGCTGATGGCCGAGATCATCCACCTTGTCCGCCATGGCCGTCATGCCCTGCTCGGCCGCACGCTGTGCGGCCGGATGGACGGCGTCACCCTCGATGACATCGGCTGCAGCGAGATGGCGCGCTGCGCGACCAACGTCAGTCCGCGGCCGTCCTTGATCCAGTCGAGCCCGCAGCGACGCTGCATGCAATCGGCCTCCATCCTGGCGGCGCATTTCGGACTGCCGATCGAGATCGTTCCTGCCGTCGACGAGCTCGACTATGGCGAATGGACCGGCAGGTCCTTTGAGGAGCTCAGTCGTGACCCCCGATGGTCGCGCTGGAACAGGCGGCGCGGCAGCGCGCGCCCTCCGGGCGGCGAGAGCATGCGATCGCTTCAGAGCCGTGTCGTCAGCCATCTGGAGCAGCTGCGCCATGACCCTGTTGCGGGCACCGTGATCGTCGTCAGTCATGCCGAGCCGATCCGTGCGGCCCTGCTGCACTACGCCCGCATGCATCTTGATGCCTTTCTCTCGATCGAGATCGATCCTTCCAGCATCAGCACTCTCAGCGCCTACCAAAGCGGGCTCAGGATCACCGGAATCAATCAGCAGGTGCCGGCGTGAAGATCGTCATTTTCGGCCTCACCATCTCCTCTTCCTGGGGCAACGGCCACGCGACCCTGTGGCGCGGTCTCTGCAAGCATTTGACGCGCCTCGGGCATACCGTGGTCTTCTACGAGCGCGACGTGCCCTATTATGCCGGTGCCCGGGACTTCAATGAGTTGCCCGGTGGGCAGCTGCGGCTGTTTTCGAATTGGGGCGAGACCCGCTCCCTGGCCCGCAGCGACATCGGGGATGCCGATGTCGCGATTGTGACGTCTTACTGTCCCGACGCGATTGCGGCGACCGACCTGATCATGTCCGAGGGACGAGCCGTTCCCGTCTTCTATGATCTGGATACGCCGATCACGCTGGCGCGGCTCATGGCGGGTGAAACCGTTTCCTATATCGGCCAGCAAGGCCTACGGGATTTCGCGCTCGTCCTCAGCTTCACGGGCGGACCGCGCGTGGTTCACGAATTCCGCGAGCGGCTCGGCGCCCGCGACATCCGTCCCCTGTACGGCCATGTGGATAGCGATATTCACCGGCCGGTGCCCTCCCAACCACATTACCGTGCGGATCTGTCTTACCTCGGCACCTACTCCGACGACCGCCAACGCGGGCTCGAGGCTCTATTCGTCGAACCGGCGCGGGCGCGACAGGATCTGCGCTTCCTGATCGGCGGAGCGCAATATCCCGACGACTTTCCATGGTCGCCCAACATCTATTTCGTGCGGCATCTGCCGCCATCGGAACATGCACCTTTCTTCGCGTCCTCTCGCCTGACCCTCAACGTCACGCGCAAGGCCATGGCGGAGATGGGCTGGTGCCCCTCCGGCCGTCTGTTCGAGGCCGCGGCCTGCGGCGTCCCACTGCTGAGCGACCACTGGCCAGGCATCGAGGAATTCTTCGCGCCCGGCAGGGAGATCCTGATTGCCCGTGACGCGCAGGACACCTTGGCCGCGCTCGCGATACCAAGCCCGGAGCTGCAGTCCATTGCCCAGTGCGCCTATGAGCGCACAATGGATCAGCACACCTCCGACAAGCGCGCCCGTGAGCTGGTGTCCCTGCTCGAGCAGGCGGCATCCAGCGGCGCGCGTCAGCAGCAGCAATCCGAGGAGGCCTGAGCATGTGGGGCATCGTTCCGGCAGCCGGCCACGGCAGCCGCATCCAGCCGCTGGCTTTCTCCAAGGAGCTACTGCCTGTCGGCAGCCGGCGCGACGACGGCACGGAGCGTCCCTGCGCGGTCTCCGAATATCTGCTGGAGCGTCTGATCCTCGGCGGCGCGGACAAGATCTGCTTCGTGATCTCCTCAGGTAAATCCGACATTCTGGAATATTTCGGCGACCACTATGGCAGCGCCCAGCTCGCCTATGTCGTCCAGCCCGACGCATCCGGCCTCTGCGATGCCGTCTTCAGGGCCGGCACCGTGGTCGGCCATGACGAGGACGTCGTCGTCGGCCTGCCTGACACCGTCTGGTTTCCAAAGGCCGCGCTACAGGCCCTGCCCGATGCCGATCTCTCCTTCCTGCTCTTCCCGGTCGAGCACCCGGAGTTTTTCGATGCCGTCGTTCTCGACGGCGATCATGTGCGTGAAATCCAGGTCAAGCAGCCGACTCCGGCATCACGGTGGATCTGGGGCGCATTCAGGATGTCAGCAGCCGGCTTTCGCCAATTGCACGCACTCTGGATCGACCGGGACAAACAAGACGAATATTTCGGCACGTTGGTCAATGCCTATCTCCAGGCCGGTGGCACCGGCATCGGGATCAAGGCAGGCGAATCCTATGTCGATGTCGGGACCGTCGACGGCTATCGCACCGCGATGGCTCTTCTCGCGGAGAGCAGCGGCATGGACGGCCGGTCGAGATTGCGGGCCGGGGCCTCGACCGATGGAGTCCGATCGATCGCCGCAACGAACAACGGAGCAACGGCATGACGGGAGCGCTGCTCACGCGCGAGGAAATTCGCAGGCGCGTCGACGCGCTCGGTCCGTGGTTTCACAACCTCGACCTCAACGGCGTGCCGACCGCGCCCGGCCATTTCCTCGGCGATTATCCCAATGTGAAATGGCGCCGCTTCTCCGGAATCATTCCGGACCGCCTCGAAGGCAAGACGGTGCTCGATATCGGCTGCAACGCGGGCTTCTACGCCATGGAGATGAAGCGGCGAGGCGCCGAGCGCGTGCTCGGGCTCGATACCGACGAGGAGTACCTCGCACAGGCGCGCTTCGCCGCCGAGGTGAACGGCCTCAGGATCGAATTCCGCCGGATGTCGGCCTATGATGTCGGACAGCTCCGCGAGAAATTCGACCTCGTCATCTTCATGGGCGTGCTCTACCATCTGCGCCATCCGCTGCTGGCGCTGGATCTCATCCACGAGCACGTCGCCAAGGACCTCCTGCTGTTTCAGTCGATGCAGCGAGGCGACAGCCGTGTCGATGCGATCGACAAGAACTACGATTTCTGGACCACCGACCAATTCGATTCCAGCGGCTATCCCAAGCTCCACTTCATCGAGCACAAATATGCCGACGACCCCACCAATTGGTGGGTGCCGAACCGGGCCTGTGTCGAGGCCATGCTGCGCAGTGCGGGCTTTGCCGTCACTGCGCATCCGGAAGACGAAGTCTATCTCTGTAAGCGGACGGAGCGGCCACAAGCCGACGGGCCCGTCTATCCATCCCGGAGCACAAGCTGATGATCGAGGCCGCCAAGATCTGGAACGAGC
Source organism: Bradyrhizobium centrosematis (assembly GCF_045571495.1). NCBI lineage: Bacteria > Pseudomonadati > Pseudomonadota > Alphaproteobacteria > Hyphomicrobiales > Nitrobacteraceae > Bradyrhizobium > Bradyrhizobium centrosematis. Next base: position 2,307,199 of record NZ_CP120703.1, on the reverse strand, counting down.
CGAACAACAAGTCGCATTGGGATCTTCAGATCGACCCGGATTGGGTCATGTTCGCGGATCTCGCCATCACCGCCGGCAAGGCGATCCGCAGCGCACGGTCGGCGCTGCCCATCGTGCTCGGCGGCATCTCGCCGATCGATCCGTCCTTCATGCGCAAGATGCAAAGCCGCGGCGTGCTCGACAATTTCGATGCGGTCGCCGTGCACGGCTTCCCGCTCGACTGGAACCTGTGGCAGATCGGCGAGTGGCCGGCCAAGCTCGAGGAAATCAAGGCGGTCACCACCCTGCCCGTGTGGGTGACGGAGGTCGGCGTCTCCTCGTTCGGCGCCGAAGAGGTGCAGGCCTGGGGCCTGTCGCGCACCGCCGAGCTCCTGATCGGACGCGCACCGCGCATCCATTGGTACAGCCTCTACGACCTGCCCTCGGCCTGGGAAGCAACGACACGGCACAAGGAAGCCGAAGGCTCCTCCTACTACCGCCATTTTCACATGGGCCTGCTGCGCGAGGACGGCACGCCGAAGGCCGCCGCCGACCTGTTCGGCGAATATGCGCCTGCCATGGGTCTCTGCCAGTGGTTCCACTTCGAGGATCATCGGCTCCAAGACGCGGTGCAGTGGATGCGTCGCCTCGGCGTGACCCATCTCAGGACAGGGCTGTCGTGGGCCGACAGCTTCCGCCCCAATGCGCTCGACTGGTTCGACCGCCAGATGGCGGCGTTGGCGGAGTTCCAGGTTACAGTCACGTTCTGCTTCACGCCCGAGCATCGAGGCATCGAACCGCATCACACCAGCCCGCCACTCGACGTCAACGAATTCGCTGATTTCTGCGCATCGATGGTCGATCGATACTGCACCAAGACGGGCTTTGCGCCTTCCTCACCGCTGGTTGATCCTCGCATCAGAGAGCCGTCATGCGTGCCCTGATCCTCGTCATGGACTCCGTCGGCATCGGTGGCGCGCCCGATGCCCCGCGCTACGGCGACGACGGCGCCGACACCATCGGTCACATTGCGGAGGCTTGCACGGCTGGGCGCGCCGACAGCGCCGCCCGCGAGGGGCCGCTGCGGCTTCCCAATCTCGTCGCGCTAGGCCTCGGCGAAGCCTGCCACCTCGCCACTGGGAGCGTGCCGCAAGGACTGGAGGGCCACGCCTGGCACCGGCAATTCGGATGTGCCAGCGAGATCTCGAAGGGCAAGGATACGCCTTCAGGTCATTGGGAGATCGCCGGGGTACCCGTGCCCTTCGACTGGGGCTACTTCCCGCGAACGACGCCGTGCTTTCCCGCGGATCTGACAAAGGCCTTCTGCGATCAGGCCGGGTTACCTGGCATCCTCGGTGACTGCCACGCCTCCGGCACGGAGATCCTTGCCGCGTTCGGCGAGCGTCACATGCAAACGGGGATGCCGATCTGCTACACGTCGGCCGATAGTGTGTTCCAGATTGCGGCGCACGAAGAGACTTTTGGTCTCGAACGCCTCTACGGCATCTGCACGATTGCAAGACGGCTGATCGATCCTCTCAACATCGGCCGCGTCATTGCCCGGCCGTTCATCGGCACAGGCGCGAGCGACTTCAAGCGGACTGCGCACCGCCGCGACTTTTCGGTACCGCCGCCCGGAACCACCATGCTTGACCTCGCCGCAAGCGACGGCCGTGACATCGTGACAATCGGCAAGATCGACGACATCTTCGCCCATCGCGCGACCGGACGAAACCTGCGCGGCGACGGCAACATGGCGCTGTTCGATGCCACCCTGAAAGGGCTGGCGAGCCTTGCCGATGGGGGATTGCTGTTCGCCAACTTCATCGATTTCGACACGCTCTATGGCCACCGCCGCGACGTCGCGGGCTATGCCGCGGCACTCGAAGCCTTCGATGATCGCCTTCCCGAGCTATTGTCCCGCCTGCGCAGCGACGACCTTCTGATCATCACCGCCGATCACGGCTGTGATCCGACGTGGCCCGGCACCGATCACACCCGCGAGCAGGTGCCGATCCTGGCCTGGACGGCGCAAGCTGCCGCGCAGATCGGCCGTCGCGACGGCTTTGCCGATATCGCCGCGACCGTGGCAAAGCATCTGGAGCTGCCCGCTCTCCTGCACGGCACGCACTTCTAACCGCAGTTCGTTAGTCGCGGCTCGTGCGCGGATTCACCTAGGTTATTGATCCAGGTTAGAGAAATATTCGTTTGTACAATTTCGAGGAACGAACATTCCTTGCATCGCTTCTGACTCCAAACGTGACCGGCGCGCGGGTCGTCCGACCATCCAGTAAGTGCGCTTCACCAGACATCATCGACCGATCCGAACGGATCGGTCTTGCGGTTGTACGGAGCGATGAATGACGCGGGTATTGATCACGGGGGGTGCGGGCTTCATCGGGTCCCATGCGGCGGACGTGTTGCTTGCCGCCGGCTACGACGTGCGGCTTCTCGACAATCTCTCGCCGCAGGTTCACGGCGGCAACCGTCAGCGTCCGTCCTATCTCGCCGAGGACGCAGAACTCATCGTCGGTGACGTCACCGACGGTGGTGCCGTCGAGCGCGCCCTGCGCGGCGCCGATATGGTGCTGCATCTCGCGTCCGCCGTCGGCGTCGGCCAGAGCATGTACGACATCGAGCCCTATGTTCGCACGAACGAGCTCGGCACCGCCGTTCTCCTTCAAGCGTTGTCGAAGCGGCCGGTCGAACGGCTGGTCGTCGCTTCCTCCATGAGCATCTACGGCGAAGGCCTCTATCGCAGGTCGGATCAAAGCGTCGTTACCTGCGATGAGCGATCGTTCGAGCAGCTCCGTCGAGGAGAGTGGGAGTTGCGCGATACGGCCGGCCATCCGCTCGATCCCCTGCCTACGCCGGAGACAAAGCTGCCGTCGCTGAGCTCGGTCTATGCATTGAACAAATTCGCGCAGGAGCGCATGTGCCTGATCACGGGTAAGGCTTACGGCATCCCGACCATGGCGCTGCGGTTCTTCAACGTGTTCGGTCCCCGTCAAGCCCTGTCAAATCCCTATACCGGCGTGCTCGCCATTTTCGCGGCGCGGCTTCTCAACGGCCGGCCGCCGCTCGTGTTCGAGGACGGCGAGCAACGTCGCGACTTCGTTCACGTGCATGATGTTGCCCGTGCCTGCCGCATCGCGCTGGAAACGGAACATGCGCACGATGTCTTCAACGTCGGCTCGGGCCAAAGCCGGAGCATCCTGTCGGTCGCGGAGGATCTCGCCGACGTCATGGGACGCAGCGACATCGCGCCCGAGATCACGCGGAAATACCGCGCCGGCGATATCCGGCACTGTTTCGCGGATATCGGCAAATCGCGCGATCTCCTCGGCTTCGAGCCACATGTGGCTTTCAAGGATGGCCTCGAGGAGCTCGCGGACTATCTCGCAGACCAGATCGCCGACGATCAGGCCGAGCGGGCGACCCAGGAGCTGCTGCAACGAGGATTGGTTGCGTGATGAATGAGCGAGACAACAGGCCCGTCCTGATCACCGGCGGCTGCGGCTTCATCGGCTGCAATCTTGCCGACCGGCTGGCGGAACGCGGCGAGCGCGTCCTTGTGCTGGACAATCTGGCTCGCGCCGGCGTGCGCGAGAACGCGCAATGGCTGAAATCCAGACATGGCGACCGCGTCACCATCACGGTATCAGATATTCGCGAGCCGATCCCCGTGATCGACGCCGTGCGCGAGGCCCGCGCGGTGCTGCATCTGGCGGCCCAGGTCGCCGTCACCGACAGCGTGAGCGATCCGGCCACCGATTTCGAGATCAATGCACGCGGCACCCTGAACGTGCTCGAAGCGGTTCGGCTGCACAACAGCAGCGCGCCGGTGGTGTTCGCGTCCACCAACAAGGTCTATGGCCGCCTGATCGAGGACGGCGATATCGTGCTCACGGGCCGCCGTTACACGCCCACGAATGCCATGCTGGCGGACGGCATCTCCGAGAACGCGCCGCTGGACTTCTACAGTCCCTATGGCTGCTCCAAGGGGACCGCGGACCAATACGTCCACGACTATGCGCGGGTCTACGGGCTTCAGACCGTGGTGATGCGCATGAGCTGCATCTACGGGCCGCGTCAGTTCGGCACCGAGGACCAGGGCTGGATCGCACATTTCCTGCTGAGCGCGATCCGCGGCAAGCCGCTGACGATCTACGGTGACGGCTATCAAGTCCGCGACGCCTTGCATGTGTCGGATGCAGCCACGGCTTGGCTCGCGGTGCTCGACCGGATCGCGCTCGCGCGCGGGCGTGTCTTCAATCTTGGCGGCGGTCCGGCGAATGCGGTCAGCCTTCGCGAGCTCATCGACCACATCGCCGAACTGACGGGCCGCGAGATCGCTTATGGCTTTGCCGATTGGCGTCCGGGCGATCAGCCCTGGTACGTGACCGACACCCGTGCGCTGTCGACCGCACTTGGCTGGGCACCGCAGGTTTCGATTGCCGAGGGCCTTCGCTCGCTTCATGCCTGGCTCGACAGCCGCTTCGGAGCAACTCACGGCAGCCGCGAGGCCCTGGCATGAAGCGCGTCGCCCTGATCAATCCGAATTGGGATTTTGGCGGCAGCATCTATTTCGGGTGCCGCTCGCCTCACCTTCCGCTCGAGCTTGGGATCTCTGAGCACTATCTGAAAGCGGCCGGGCACCGGACGCTGCTGCTCGATGCGCACATGTTCGATCTGTCGCTCCGGGACATCGAGACGGAGCTACGCGCGTTCATGCCCGACCTGGTCGTCATCACGACAGCTCCGACCTATCTGTTCTGGCGTTGCGCGCCGCCCGAGCTGCGCGTTCCGCAGGAGCTTGCCCTGGCGGTACGCGATCTTGCACCAATCCTGGTCGCCGTCGGGCCGCACGGCTCGACGACGCCGCGCGCGGCCCTCAAGAAGCTCGGCGTCGACATCATCGTGATGGGCGAGTGCGAAGCATCCTTGCTGCGCCTGGCAAACGGAGAGCGCGATTTTCCCGGCCTGTGCTTTGCAGACGGTGCCTCGGTTCGCGTCAATGGTGGTCCGCAGGCGGTCGAGTTCAGGGATCAGCCGGCGCTTGTCTGGCCGGACGAGATGATCCGGCGGCATCATCACCATCATCACCGGTTCGAGGCCAAACCTGTCGGACCCGGAGCGGAGGTCGAGGCGTCGCGGGGCTGCCCCTATAACTGCACCTTCTGCGCCAAGGAGAACTTCCGCAACGCCTACCGCAAACGGCCGCCCGCGATCATTCTTGACGAGATTGATCGCCTGCGCGGGCAGGGCGTCGAATATGTCTATTTCATCGACGAGATCTTCCTTCCGAACGCCGAACTGCTGGAAGGGCTGAGCACGCGCGGGCTCAAGTTCGGCGTGCAGACCCGCATCGATCTTTGGAAGCCGGACATGCTCGCGCTGCTCGGCCGCGCCGGCTGCGTCTCGATCGAGGCCGGGGTCGAGAGCCTCACCGTCGAGGGACGCGCTGCACTCGCCAAGAACTGCAGGATGACCACCGACCAGCTCGCCGACCGGCTGGTCGAAGCCCGCCGGCACGTTCCCTTCGTGCAGGCCAATCTGATCGAGGTACCCGAGGACGACGATCCCGTGGTGCAACGCTGGCGCCGCAAGATGCAGGATGCGGGCATCTGGGCCAACGATCCGGTTCCGCTCTACCCCTATCCCGGCTCGCCAGACTACCGAAAGCTCTGGGGCGAGGCAGACGATTTCGCCTGGGAGCGTGCGCACCGGCACTATCTCAGAATGTTCGACCGGTTCAGCGACGTGCAGAACGACCGGCCAATCCCGCTCGACGCCCTCGAGCATCCGGTGGCACCATGAGCCGAGGAGCGGACATCAGGATCCTGATGACGACCGACACTGTCGGCGGCGTGTGGACCTTTTCCTGCGCCCTCGCCACCAGCCTTGCCGCGGCGGGCGCCGACGTCACTCTCGCGACGATGGGCCCACGCGCGCGCCGCGATCAGAGCGAGGCGCTGCGCGACTCCCGGATCTGCCTGATCGAAACCGACCTCGCCTTGGAGTGGCAGGATCCGGAAGGCCGCGACTTCCCCAACGCTGAACGCGTCCTCGCCGGCCTCGAAGCGAGGCTCAGGCCCGACATCGTCCACCTCAACAGTTTTCGGGAGGCGACGCTGTCGTGGCGGGTCCCGACGGTTCTCGTGGCACATTCCTGCGTCAACTCATGGGCGTTGGCCTGCCGGGATACGGCCTGGCTCGGCGCGCCCCGATGGACGCGATATACCGAACGCGTGGCCGCTGCGCTCAACAGCGCGCAGGCCTGGGTCTGCCCGAGCCGATCCTTCCACGACCAGGTCGTGGAGATCTATCATCCCCGCTCACCGGGAGCCGTGATCTGGAACGGAATTGCTGCCGGAGACCTTCCAAGCCGAAAGGGGGAGCTTATCTTCGCGGCGGGACGACTCTGGGACCGTGCCAAGAACATCGACGTCTTGGCGGCCGCCGCACCCGGTCTGGATTGGCCGGTCCAAGTCGCCGGACCCACTGACGCAGATCCATCCGCAGGCGTCACCTGGCTTGGACAATTGCCGCACAATGTCCTGCGCGGCCATCTTCAGCATGCGGCGATCTTCGTCAGCCCCGCTTTGTACGAGCCGTTCGGCCTCTCTGTTCTGGAAGCGGCTGCCGCCGGCTGCGCGCTCGTGCTCTCGGACATCCCGACATTCCGGGAATTGTGGAGCGGAGCTGCACGGTTCTTTGGTCCCGATGACAGCGAGTCCCTGCACAGAATCCTGGCCGAGCTCTGTGACGATGCCCCCGGTAGGGCACGCCTGCAACGCGCCGCCTATGAACAGTCCCTGAGCTATTCACAGGCGCGCACGACCAGCGCCTATCTCACGCTCTACGAAGAGCTGCTCGCCTCGAACTCCGTTCGACCGCCGTCCAGCCCGCTCGAGGTGCGCGCATGAAATGCGTCCTGTTCTACCACGCATTCACCTCCTGCTGGAACAATGGCAACGCGCATTTCCTGCGCGGCTATGCTCGCGAGCTGCATGCGCTCGGCCACGAGGTCGTGGTGTTCGAGCCTGTCGATGGCTGGAGCCGGCTGAATGCCATCCGAGAAAGCGGCAGTCAGGCACTGCAGACGATCAGCCAGCTCTTTCCAGGCGTTTCAATTCGTCGCTACGATGCTTCGCTCGATTTCGACGAGGCGCTGGATGGCGCCGATCTCGTCGTCGTGCACGAATGGAATTCGCCCGATGTGATCGAGAAGATCGGGTCCAGGCGCGCGCACGGCGCCACTTTCACGCTGCTGTTTCACGATACCCATCACCGCGCGATCACCGCGCCGGATGAGCTTGCGCAGTTCGACCTCGATGCGTTTGACGGCGTGCTCGCCTTCGGTGAGGTGCTTCGCCAGATTTACATGAAGCTCGGCTGGGCGGATCGTGCCTATACCTGGCACGAGGCCGCCGATACAGCCATGTATCACCCGTTGCCGCATGTCCAGCGTACCGACGACCTGGTCTGGATCGGCAATTGGGGCGATGGCGAACGCAGCGCCGAGCTCAATGAGTTTCTGGTCGAACCCGTTGCCGATTTGGGTTTGCGCGCGAGCGTGTATGGCGTTCGCTACTCCGACGTCGCGCTCCAGACCATCCGGGCGGCAGGTATCCGTCATGGCGGTTGGCTGCCGGCACACTGGGCGCCGGTCGCGTTCGCCGGAGCGCGCGCGACCGTGCACGTTCCGCGTGGCCCCTATGTGCGGTCGCTTCCGGGCATTCCCACCATCCGCGTGTTCGAGGCGCTCGCCTGCGGCATTCCCCTGATCTCGGCTCCCTGGTCCGACGCGGAAAGCCTGTTTCCGAACGGCGCTTATCTCCAGGTCGCCGACGGCGCAGAGATGAAGCGTGCGCTGCGTGCCGTGCTCGATGATCGCGAGCTGTCCGCCGCCATGGTGGCTACAGGGCTGCAAACGATCCAGGAGCGCCATACCTGCCGGCATCGCGCCCAAGAGCTTGTGAGCATCGTGGAGGGCATTCGTGCCTCCGAGACCTCATCTCAGCCTCTGCGTTACATCGGAGCCTCTGCATGAAGATCTGCTTCTTCGGATCAAGCCTCGTCTCGTCCTACTGGAACGGCGCCGCCACCTACTATCGCGGCATGCTCAAGCAGATTGCGGCGCTCGGACACGACATCACCTTCTTCGAGCCGGACGCTTTCGAGCGGCAAGCCCATCGCGATATCGCCGATCCCGACTGGGCCAGGGTCGTCGTTTACCCTGCGACCGCGGACGGCTGGCGCGGCGCGCTCGATGCCGCGGCGCGATCGGCCGACATGCTGGTCAAGGCGAGCGGCGTCAGCGTCTTCGATCGGGAGCTGGAACTCGCGCTGGCGGCCCTGCCATCCAGAGCCATGCGGATCTACTGGGATGTCGATGCTCCCGCCACGCTCGAAGCCATGGCAAGCGATCCAGAACATCATCTGCGGCGCGCCGTTTCTTGCTATGACATGGTCCTGACCTATGGCGGCGGCGACGTCGTCGTATCGGCCTATCGCGCGATGGGCGCACGGGATTGCGTGCCGATCTACAACGCGCTCGACCCCGAGACGCATTTCCCGTCTCCGGCCAAGCCGGAGTTCGCCTGCGATCTCAGCCTGCTGGCCAATCGCCTGCCCGATCGCGAGAAGCGCGTCGAACACTTCTTCCTCGAGGTCGCGCGTGAGCTGCCGGACAAATCGTTCGTCCTCGGCGGTTCCGGCTGGGAGAACAAGGATACGGCGCGGAACACCCGCAAGATCGGGCATGTCGGCACCGGTGAGCACAACGCATTCTTCGGCTCCGGCCTGGCGACCCTGAATGTCAATCGCGACAGCATGGCCCGCTACGGTTTCTCGCCGCCGACGCGAGTGTTCGAGGCGATCGGGGCCGGCGCCTGCCTGATCACCGATCAATGGGACGGCATCGACCACTTCCTTGATCCGGATCGCGAGGTGCTGGTGGCCGCGAGCGGAGCCGAGGTGGCCAGCCATCTGCGCACTCTCAGCCCCGATCGGGCCGCCGCGATCGCGAAGCGCGCCCGCGCGCGCATTCTCAGCCAACACACCTATCGGCACCGTGCCCGCCAGTTCAACGATCTTTTTGTCGGAAGCAGCTCGCGCATCGAGGCAGCAGAATGAAACTGAGCATTGTCGTCGTCGGTCTTTCGGTCACATCGTCCTGGGGCAATGGTCATGCCACGACCTATCGCGCCCTGATCGAGGCCCTCGCGCGACGAGGCCACCGCGTCACGTTCCTTGAACGCGACGTCGCCTGGTATCGCGAGCATCGCGATCTCACCAAGCCGTCTTCGTGGACTGTCGAGCTCTATCAGTCGCCGAGGGACGTTCCTCGCCGCTTCGGCAAGCTGATCCGAGATGCCGACCTCGTCATCATCGGCTCTTATGTGCCCGACGGCGTCGCCATCTCCGAATGGATCACGAGCCAGGCACGGGGAATCACCGCCTTCTATGACATCGACACGCCCGTGACGCTGGCGAAGCTCGACCAGGGCCTCGACTATCTCTCGCCGACGATGATCCCTCGTTTCGACCTCTATCTTTCATTTGCCGGCGGCCCTGTGCCGGACATGATCGAAGAGCGCTACGGCAGCCCGATGGCGCGGGTGCTCTATTGCAGCGCCGATGCCGACTCCTACAAGCCGCAACAGGCGCAGACGACATGGGCGCTCGGTTATCTCGGGACCTATAGCGAGGACCGGCAGCCCGTCCTCGAACAATTGCTGCTGGCTCCAGCGCGTACGCTGCCATCGGAGCAGTTCGCGGTTGCAGGAGCGCAATACCCCGCGGATATCGTCTGGCCGGCCAATGTCACGCGGATCGAGCATCTCGCGCCGAAGCAGCATCCGCAGTTCTACACGGAACAGCGGTTTGCGCTGAACGCCACCCGCGCCGACATGCGTGCTCTTGGCTTTTCGCCGAGCGTCCGGCTGTTCGAAGCGGCCGCCTGCGGCACGCCCGTGATCTCGGATCAATGGCCCGGCATCGAAACCGTCTTCGAGCCGTCGCGGGAAATCCTTCTGGCCTCAACCCCGCGCGATGTCATCGAGATCCTGCGCGACATGCCCGAGGAGCGTCGACGCGCCATCGCGGAGAGCGCACGCCGGCGCGTTCTCGCTGATCACACCGCCAGTCACCGAGCCCGCCAGCTGGAGGGTTACTACGCCGAAGCAACCGCGCGCCGTCGGCGCAAATCCGCGCGTCTTCTCGGCGGCCGTCCGGTTCAGGTCGCACAACTCCAAGAGAGCTTGCCATGACACTTCAGTCCCGCATTCCCACGCTCCGCCGTTCGTCGACCGTGCTCATCACCGGCGGCGCCGGGTTCATCGGCTCTCATCTCTGCGATTCGCTCCTGCAGCGCGGCAACGCCGTCATCTGCCTCGACAATCTCTTCACGGGCAGCATCGATAATATCAGGCCGCTCCTCAATCATCCGAACTTCCGCTTCATCGAGCATGACGTGCGGGATGAGATCGAGATCGACGGGGAGATCGACCGTATCTACAGCCTCGCCTGCCCAGCTTCGCCCCGGCATTATCAGAAGGATCCCGTCGGCACGATGAAGACGTGCGTGCTCGGCACGATCAATACGCTGGAGCTCGCACGCCGGAAAGGTGCTCGCGTCCTGCAAGCCTCCACCAGCGAGGTTTACGGCGACCCGGAGGTGCATCCGCAACCGGAAGCCTATCTCGGCAACGTCAACCCGATCGGTCCACGCGCCTGCTATGACGAAGGCAAGCGCGCCGCAGAGACGCTCATGTTCGACTACCACCGCACACACCGGACCGAGATCAAGGTCGCGCGCATCTTCAACACCTATGGTCCGCGCATGCTGGAGAACGATGGCCGTGTCGTCTCCAATTTCATCGTGCAGGCCCTGCGCGGTGAACCGATCACGATCTATGGCGGCGGTACGCAAACGAGAAGCTTCTGCTTCGTCGACGATCTCGTGAGAGGCCTCCAGTTGCTGATGGAAAGCCCCTCATCGGTGACAGGTCCCTGCAACCTCGGCAACCCGCACGAGGTTGCAATCGAAGCAATTGCTCGAGAGGTCTTGACATACACGGAGTCAACCTCGCCGCTGCGCTTCGAGGCGCTACCGAAGGACGATCCGAAGCGTCGCAAGCCGGTCATCGACACCGCCGCGCGACTGCTCGGATGGCGCCCGCGCGTGGCGCTGAAGGATGGTCTCCAAGCCACAATCGCCTATTTCGCGTTGCGCATCGCAGGTGAGTCGCCAACGCTTGTGCCGGCCATTGCATCGAGCCGGTCTCGGCATGCGGTAAGGAGCCGGCTGAAGGTCACTGATCCGCCAGATCGCGTCTAGAAACAATCTGAAACAAAATTCTTCGCCATTTGGCCCGAATCTTGGACAAACAAATGGCATGGCCATCCCCAGTCCCAACATCCTGGTCGTCGAGGACGACCGCGAAACCCGGACGCTGATTGCGAAATACCTGCGCAACAACGCCTGCAACGTCACCGCCGTGAGCGACGGCCGCGAGATGTCGCGCGCGATGGCCGACCACCGCGTCGATCTCATCATCCTCGATGTCATGCTGCCCGGCGAAGACGGCTTCAGCCTCTGCCGGAAGGTGCGTTCGGAAGCGCAGACGCCGATCATCATGCTGACCGCGCGCGGCGAGGACATCGACCGCATCGTCGGTCTCGAGATGGGCGCGGACGACTATCTGCCCAAACCTTTCAACCCGCGCGAGTTGCTCGCCCGCATCAACGCGGTGCTGCGCCGTCAGGCCGCCGCGCAAGCGGCGAGCGCGGTCCAAGGCGCTAGCACGCTTGCCTTCGAAGGCTGGCGCATCGATCTGCGCCTGCGCGAATTGCGCAATCCCGACGGCGCGCGCGTCGCGGTGACCAGCGCCGAGTTCGACCTGCTCAGGGCGTTCTGCGAGCGGCCCGGCCGCGTGCTGTCGCGCGACAGCCTGCTCGACCTCACGCAGGGCCGCAACGCCGGCTCGTTCGAGCGCTCCATCGACGTGCTGGTCAGCCGCATCCGCCGCAAGATCGAGCCCAATCCGGCCGATCCCACCATCATCAAGACGGTGCGCTCCGGCGGCTACCTGTTCACGCCGAGAACCGAAGCAGTGAGCACGCAAGCGACCGCGGCGGTCTTGAGCGGATGACATGTGGCTTTTGGGATTCTTCCATCTCAGGAGCATTAGCGGACAGATCGCCGCGCTCGTAGAGTTCCGATCCTCGCACTACATCTCATCACCACCGCGGGATTTCTGATCACGCAGCCAGATCACTTCAAATAACTCGCAAGATTCAGGCTCAAGATCTTCCCGAGAGCAGAATAGGACGCCGTGAGTTGCGTCTGGTAAGTCGAAAGCTGCGCCGTGATGGCGGCGACGTCGACGCTGGTCAGGTCATTCGACAAGGTCTCCGCATAACTCTTGTAGTCGGCCTGGCGAGAGCTTGCAGTCTCGATCGAGGACGACGAACTCGACAGCTTTGCCTGCACGGCAGCGGTGTCGTCGAGCGCGGTGCTGGCGAGGTCGAGCGCGCTGGTGATGTCCGAAGACGACAGCGTGGTGCTGTTGGCGACGAATTTCAGCACGCGCATAACTTCTTCGAACGCCGAATGATCGGCGGTGACGCCGTATGACACGGTTTCGTCGGCAGCGACCCGTACAGAAGCGATCTCGTTGTCGCCATTGTAATAGCTGGTGTCCGCGGTCGTTGTCGAACCGGTTCCGGACGAAAAGCTCGTGAGATCGACCGGTGCAGTGTCCGTCTTGCCCCCGGCGAAGACGTACTGGCCGTCATATTGCGTATTCATCAGCGAGCCCATCTGCTCCAGCATCTGCTGGGCGGAGCTGATCACCGAATTCACCTCGGTCGAGCTCCCCGTCGAGGCCGCGCTGAGCTGGGAGCGGAGCTGAGTGAGGATGTCGGTGACCGAACCCACCGCCGAATACATCACCTGGACCTTGCTGTCGGCGAGCGTAGCGGCGTCGATATAGGACTGCGCACGCGTCACCGAGACCTGGAGATTGACCACATGCTGCGCGTCCGAGCCGTAGCCGCCGAAATCGGTCGAGACCACACCCGTCGATTCCTGGATCTGCTTGTTGGCCATCACCGACTCCACCCGCATCGCGTCGGCTATCATCCTGTTCGACTGGGCGAAGGTGGCAACCCGCATCGCGACCATCGGCGCGCCCTCTTACGTCGACTGCACGGCGGTGAGCAGCGCCGAATACATCGAGTTGATGGCCTGTATCAGGGCCGAAGCCGCCGAATATTTGTTCTGGAGCGTGCTCAGATTGGCGGATTCCTCGTCGAGGTTGACGCCAGACTGCGACGCCAACGAGTTCGCATATGTCGACTGCGCAGTCTCCTTGTCAGTGTAATCTGTGGACGCCCGCGAGGCCTTGCTCGCCACATCGGACACGATAGCCGAGGCGTAGTCGGCGAGCGATCCCGTAGTGGCCGCAAGGCCGCCGGTCGGCACAAAGCTCCGCGAATCCGTCAGGGCATCGTAGAAGGCATTGACCGTGGTAGCGGATCCCGACGACAGCACCGTGCTGCCGACCGTCAGGCTCGAAGACGAATCCAGGGTCGCGAGCTGCAGCTCGTTCGTCCCGGACAGGATCTTGCTGTTGACAGCAATGTCCGAGGCACTCGTTCCAGTCACCAGATCGTTGAGGCCGAAATACTGGGAAAATCCCTCGCCCGAGCCGCCGACTGAGCTCGTCATCTCGTTGACGGCGACGCCGTTGCCAGAGCCAGTCGCCGTGATCGAGAGATGGCCGTCCGCGTCGACCGAGGCGGACAGGCCCGAGATGCCGTTGATGGCGGTGACGAGGTCGCCGACCGTGGCATAGGACGACAGATCGAGATCGCTGTAGGAGACCAGATTGCCGCTCTGGTCGGTGACGGCAAGGCGCACCGTGCCGGTGGACGACAGCGCCGTGCCGCTGGTGACTGACGTCGTGCCGGTCAGGCTCGTCGGCGCCGGCACGGAGGAGGCGCTGTTCGAGACGCTGTTCATCGCCGAGGCAAGCTGCTGCGCAAGCTGGTCGAGCTGCGACTGCGCGTCCGGCAGCGTGTCGTCGCGAAGTGTGATCAGCGCCCCGATGTCTCCGCCTGATATCTGGGAGGTGATGTCGACGCCGTTCACGGTGATGGCGCTGAAACCACTCGACGAGGAGCCCACTGTATAGGTCGTTGCCGCCGTCACATTGGCCGAGGCGGTGGAGCTGATCGTGTGCGCGGAGGAGTCTACCAGCGCCTGGCCCGACGTGGTGTAGATCTGGAGATCGCCATTCGACGCCGTGAAATAGCTGACGTTCATCTTCGAGGCGACGTCCTGCAGCGCGGTATTGCGCTGGTCCTCCAGGTCCGCTGTCGACTGGCCCGCCGCCGCGGTCTGCTTGATCTGGGCGTTCAGATCCGCGATCTGCTGCAGGTCCGTGTTGACGTCATCAATCGAGGACGCGATGTCCTGGTCGGCATCTGACCGCAGCTTCTGGATCCCGCTCGATGTCTCCCGCAGCTGGCTTGCGACGTCGTCGAGCGCGCTGACGACGTTGGACTGCAGCGAGGCGCTGCTCGGCGTGCTCGCCAGCGACGACAGCGCCGATTCCAACGATGCGATGCTGTTGGCGAGCGACGTTCCGGATGACGAATCGTTGCTGCTGCTGATCGAGCCGTAGAGCTTCTGCAGCGACGTGAGATAGGTGTTGGTGGTATCGGCCGCGCCGAGAGCGGAATCCGCACCGACCAGCGACTTCAGCAGTAGCTTGTCGACGGTGGAGCTGATCCCCGTCACCGTGACTCCAGTACCGACACCATTGGTGACGCTGCTCGACTGGTTTGCGGACTTCCTGGTATAGCCCGTCGTGTCGGCGTTCGAGATGTTCGACGACGTCACACTGATCTGCACGGACGTCGCCGACAGCCCGCTGAAAGCGATCGATCGTGCGATATCGAGTGACACGGCGAGCCCCCACGAACCGTCAAGCGCTGCGGCTGGTGCCGCTGGATACGGCACGGGCGGCGGCGACGCGACCGGAGGCGCCATAGGGCGACACCGCAGCGATCTGCTCGCGGATCGCCTGCATGACCGCCTCGATCCGGCGGTTGCTTGCCTCGATCGCGGCGCGCAGCCGCACCAGGTTCTCGTCCATCGCCGCACGCAGCTTCAGAATCTTGTCCATCAGCTGTTCGCGCAGGATGCGGTCGCGCACGTGGAGGCTGGTCGTGCCGGCCGCGCATTCGGCAACGATCCGCTCGAACATCTCCGCCAGGTGGTTCTTTTCGTCGACCTGCTTCAAGCGCGAGGCCGGCAGGCCCCTGGCGAGTTCGGCATTCTCCTCGGCGACCAGCGCGGTCAGCGTGTCGATCAGCGCGATCAGCGACTTGACGCGGGTATCGCCATTCGCGGCGTTCGTCATCTTGGCGGGGGCTACACTCATGGTCATCGCCTTCTTCTAATTATGCCGTTTGCCGAGCTGGACTTGGGAGTTGCGCAAGTAAGCGCCGATTGCGCTCGCCCTGACGGTTGCCTGCCTCATCTCGCCCTCGATCTCCGCACATTCCCGCAGGAGACCGCAGCGTGTCGTTTCGACGTCGTCGAGCAGCGCGAGCAGTTGCTTGCGATCACGGCCTTTGAGAGTCGCGGCCCGAGCCAGCAGCCGCTGCATCCGGCGCAACAGCGCTTCGCCGGCCGCGCTTGCCTTTTCACCGGGCATCGCTCACCTCATCGCCGAGATCAGGGTGTCGTACATCTTGTTGACGGTGGAGATGACCTGGGACGCAGCGGAATAGGCCTGCTGCGCCGAGATCATGCTCGAGAACTGGCTGGAGGTATCGGTGGTCGAGGATTCCAGCTCGCTGCCGTAGATCGTCCCCGCGCCGTTCTCGCCGGAGCCCTGCAAGGAGGCATTCCCCGACGTAACGGTCGCCGAATAGAGTCCGTTGCTGGAAGCGGCGAGCCCGTTGGGATCGGCGAAGGTCGCAACCGCGATCTTGTAGATCGCAATGGTCTGCCCGTTGGAATAGGTCGCGTTGACGAGGCCGTCATCGGCGATCGAGATGCTGGACAGCTTGCCATAGGAGAGGCCGTCCGAATCGATGCTGGTGACGTTGACCGACGGTGTCGTCTCGCCCGAAGCATATTGCGTCAGGCCATCGGTACCGCCGACCGTTCCGAGGTCCATCGTGATGGCGCTGTTGGCCGCGCCGTCGGTCCAGCCGGTGATCGAGACCGTCGCCGGGTCCGGACTGGTGCTGGCCAGCGAGCCGTCGCTGTTGAAGGTGATGTCGATGGTGCCTGACGCTGTGCCCGTCGCCGTCGTAGTGTCCGACGAGGATGTCGGATTGGCGAAGCTCGCGCTCCAGGCGTTGGTGCCGGTCTTGGTCCAGGTGATCTGCATCGTATTTGCAGCACCGAGAGAGTCATACACCGTCATCGAGCTGGTATAGGTGTCGCCGGTGGCAGCATCCGACGGCAGGTTTGCCGCGATCGTGGTCTTGGTGGTGGCGCTGCCGCTGGTGGAGGCTATCTGGGTGTTGATGGCCTCCAGATCGCTTGCCGACTCGCTGCCGATGACGTTGCCGTCCGCGTCGGTCCGCCAACCTTCGAGGTAGCTGCCGTTGTTCTCGAGATAGCCGGCATTATTGATCGTGAAGGCGCCGTTGCGGGTATAGGACGTGATGCCGCCGGTCGTGGCGCTGGTCACGACGAAGAAGCCCGAGCCCTGGATCGCGACATCGGTGGCGTTGGAGGTCGCGGCGAGCAGGCCCTGCTGAGTGATGTTGGAGCGACCCGAGACGGTGACGCCGCCCGATGCGTAGGAGGTGGTGTTGCTCGATGCCGTTACGAGCGCGTCGAACATCGCCGACGTCGTCTTATAGCCGGTCGTATCGGAATTGGCGATGTTGTCGCTGATCATCGACAGGGACTGGCTCTGCGCACTGAGCGCCGAGATCGCCGAGGACAATGCACCGGTGAGACTCATGATCAAGCTCCAGAGAAAATCGAAAATCAGGACGTAACGCCGAGGATGTTGGCTGCGCTGATCGCGACGCCGTTCACCGTGAGAGAGGGCGTGGAGGTCGAGGTGTCGATGCCGGTCACCGTCCCGCTCACGGTCGTGTAGTTGAGGACCGAGCTACCGGCGGAGTTCGTCGCGGTCACCGAGATGGTGTACTGGCCGCCGTCCGCGAGCTGGTTGCCGTTGGAATCCTTGCCGTCCCAGGTGAAGCTGTTGGAGCCGGAATTGCCGGTGCCGGTGCCGGTGTAGACGACATTGCCGGAGGAGTCCGAGATGCTGATCGAGACGTCGGAGGCGGCCGAGGACAGCGAGTAGCCGTAGGTCGCCGAGCCGTTGCTCAAGGTCGACGTGTCGCCCTTCGCCTCGACGGTGTGGCCGATATAGTTCACCGAGTTGAGCGTCACGAGGCTCGAGAACGAGCTCGCCAGCGACGACATGTTGGAGTTGATCGACTCCTGCTGGGTGAAATTGGCGTAGGAGGTGAGCTGATTGATGAAGTCGGTGGTCGAGGTCGCGTTCAGTGGATCCTGGTTCTGGAGCTCGCTGACGAGCAGGCTGAGAAAGTCGCTCGACGTCAGCGACGAGCTCGATGATGTGCTCGACGACGATGTCGTCGTGGTCGCGGTGGTCGTGGAACTCACGGCGGAAACGGTCATCAGAAACTCCGCTTTCGTGCGCGGTCGGCGACCCGATGTCGGTCGCGGCGCTTGAAATCTGTGTGCTGATGAAACGCGTGGGCGCGCGGATTCAGGCGAGGATTCACGCGCGCGAAAATGGCTTTCGACAGGGCAGAATCTGCCGTGTGCGCATCTTGAGAGAGCGATGAGTTGAAGCGGATCTGACGCGGCACCGGCGGTGCGCTCTCTCGCCCTGCCTGCGGGGAGAGGGTTGGAGTGAGGGAAGTCTCCGCGAGACGGTGAATGCTGGGTTCAGCGGAGGATCCGCTCTCCCGAATTGCATCTTTGATGCAACGCGAACTCTTCCCGCAAGCGGGGCGAGGTGAAGGAAGCGACGGTTCAGAGCGGAGCCGTTCAGCTCTCGGTCGTCTCGCCTTCCGTGCGCGGCTCGGCCGCGTCGCTCTTCATGTTTGCGGCCGCCGCGACGATGCGATCCGCGAGGCCCTTGGGCGCGCGGACCGGGGGTGTAGCGAGCGCCTGGCGCAAGGCGCGCGCTTCCTCCAGCAGGGCCTGCGCGGCGGAGGACTGCGCCAGCAGCGCTTCGGCCGGCAAACGCCGGTCGTCGGGCCAGAGGGAAAGGTCCTCGCCCAGCCGATCGATCAGTTCCTCAAACTCGGTGACGTCCATCGCCCGCCGATCCCACCTCGGTCAGGCCGTCATAGAGCATTGCAAGGGCTCCGGAAACCGGATTTCGGCGGCTTCGTGCGCCAAATGTGCCCGCAGCAATACGGAAAGCGGTGGAAACGGCCGACCGTTCCGGCGCCCGCTCTCCCCTCCGCGTCGCGGAGGGGCAGCCGGCTTCAGCCCTTGCGGGCCGAATCGGCTGGCGCCAGCTTGCCGCTCCGCACGGTCGTATCGACGAATTCCCAGGCTTCCCGCAGCTCGGTCAGCCCGGCAATGATGCGGCCGAAACTTTCGCGAGCGTGCGGACGGCCATAGGCCTTGTGGCTCGCCAGGATCACCGCGTTGTAGGTCTGGAACAGCCGCTCCGCCACGTCGCCGCCTTTGGCGAAATCGAGGTTGTGGCTGAGCCCGCGCAGGATCGCAGTCGCCTTCATCAAGTCGTCGTGCCCTTCCTCGAAGCGCATTGCCTCCTGGGCGGCGAGCGATTTCTGCAGGAACGTGATCGTGCCGCCAAGCAGTATCGAGACCGCCTTGAGCGGCGGCACGGTCGTCGCCGTCCCCCGATAGGCCTGGCTGGCCATGTACGCCGTCGGATTATGCATCATCAATTACTCGAGCTGGAATTGAGCAAGGCTTTGAGATAGTCGAGCGTGCTGTTGGCACTCTCGATCGCGGCCTGGTACTTGGCGTATTGCGTCTGAAGCTGCGACTGCAGCGTCGAAGCCGCGGTGTTGATGTCGTCGACCTTCTGCTGAAGCTCGTCATCGCGATTCGTCAGGCTGGTGATCTGTGTTTGCAGCGCGCCTGATGACGACGAATAGTTCTTCGCGATCTGATAGATCTGCGATGCAATGCCGGTGGTCGAGGTGACCGTGATCGACTGCGACGTCGAGCCGCTATAGGTGAAGGCCATGCCAGCATAGATCGAGCCGGCCGCGCCGATGATGGTGGTACCGCTGACAGTGAACAGCGAGGAATCGCCGCCGACCGAGGCGGAGGTGAGATTGCCATCGGAATCGACGGTGAGATCCAGCGTGAAGGATTGCGGCGAGGTCCCGGTGTTGACGACGCTGAGCTGGCTCGACGACGTCGTGGTCTGCGCCGACAACAGCTTGGTCACGCCGCTCAGATTGGTGCTCAGGATCTCCGACAGCGTCGAGGTATCGAGCTCGAGCTCGTTATTCTCGTTGAAGGACAGGCCGAGATCGGCCATGGTCATGTCGCCCACGGTGCTGTTCAGGGCGTTCTGCAGCGCATCCATGATGTTGCGCATGGTTCCGTCGCCGAACAGGACCGCGCTCGAGTCGGCCGTGCCGTCGGTTGCAGTCGCCTGCTGGGCAATGACCTCATCGCGAAAGGCATTGTAGTTGGTGACGAACGTCTCCAGCGCCGATTCGATCTGGCTGGTATCGGTCTCGATGCCGACGTTCAGCGAGGTTCCGTCCGGCGTTGCCTGGAGCAGGCTGAAGGTGACCCCGCTCAGGACGTCGGAGATGTCGTTGGTGTCGCGGGTCATCGAGATGCCGTCGAGCGTGAACTCGGCCGATTGCGCTTCCTGGATGACGTTGGCGAAGCTGCCCGAGCTGTCGGTCACGCCGAGCTCGTTCATGATGTCGTCGCCGGAGGTGCTGGAATAGGTGATATCGGCGGCATCCGCGGTGCCGGTCAGCACCATCTGGTACGACGTGCTGGACACCTGCACGATGGAGGCCTGGACGTTGATCGTCGAGGTCTGGGCGTTGATGGCGTCGACGACGTCCTGCAGCGACATCGTGCTGGTGACCGTGATGTCAGACGTAGCACCGCCTGAAAGGCCGATGGAAAACGTGCCGGAATAGCCGAGCTCGTCGGTCTGGCTCGATTGCGCGGTGCTGGACACCTTGTGCGCGGTCGCGAGCTGACCGATCGTCAGCGTATGGTCGCCGGTCGCGGCCCCGTTCTTGATCGTCATGGAGAGCGCCGAAGAGGCACTCACATCCCCGCTCGAACTGATGCTCGCCGAGCGCGTTGCGAACGCGCTGGTAGAGAGCGAGTTGACCACGGCCGTCGAAAGCGACGACAGACCCGAATACAGCGTCTGCAGATCGGTCTGCAGGGTCTGATAGGCCGAGATCTTGGCCTCGTTGTTGGTGATCGTGGTCGAGATCGTGTCCGCCTGCGCGGTCTTGGCGTCGACGGCGGACTGGATCAGCGCGGACCAGTCGATGCTGCTCGAATTGGTCGTCCCGGTTGTGGTGACGGTGACGCCGGCACTTG
Organism: Bradyrhizobium centrosematis; assembly: GCF_045571495.1. Taxonomy (NCBI): domain Bacteria; kingdom Pseudomonadati; phylum Pseudomonadota; class Alphaproteobacteria; order Hyphomicrobiales; family Nitrobacteraceae; genus Bradyrhizobium; species Bradyrhizobium centrosematis. Next base: position 2,286,621 of record NZ_CP120703.1, on the reverse strand, counting down.
CGCTGCTGCTGGTTGAACTGACGCTGGTCACTTTGCCTGACTATCCCTGGCAGAGAGGCGGCCGGCATCATGCCGGCCGCCCGGATCGTTATCAGCCCAGCAGCTTGAGCAGGTACTGCGGCATCTGGTTCGCCGCGGCCAGCGCCGACACGGCGGCCTGGGTCTTCACTTCCGCGGAGGAGAGCTTGGACTGCTCGGCCGCGATGTCGACGTCCTCGATCGCCGAATTGGCGGACTGCAGGTTCTGGGTCTGGGTCGAGATCGAGTCGGCGCTGAAGTTGAAGCGCGATTCCTGGGCGCCGATGCTGGCGCGAGCCGCGGAGACGGTGTCGATCGCAGTATCCAGCGTGGTCAGCGCCGAAGTCGCGTCCGACAGCGTGCTGACGTCGAGCGAGGAGACGCCGAGCGAGGATGCGGTGAGACTTGTGAGCGTGATCGTGATGGTGTCCGAGCCGGACGAGCCGACCAGCACCGAAACGCCGGATGCGAACACGCTGGAGCCGTCCAGCAGGCTCTGGCTGGAATAGCGGGTCCCGGAGGCGATCGAATCGATTTCGCTCGTGAGCTGCGTGAATTCCGAGTTGATGTAGGCGCGGCTGGAGTCGGTCGTGGTGCCCGAGGCCGACTCGGAGGCCAGCGACTTCATGCGGGCGAGAATGTCGGAGATATTCGAGGCGCCGCCGTCCGCGGTCTGCAGGATCGCGGTCGCCTGCGAAGCGTTGGTCGCGGCCTGCTGCAGCGTGGTGACGTCCGAGGAGATGCGGGTGGAGATCGCAAGGCCGGCGGCGTCGTCGGACGCGGAGGTGATACGCGAGCCGCTCGACAGTTTCGAGAGCGAGCTGGTCTCCTGCGACGAATTGATGTTGAGGTAGCGAACCGCAGAGTTGGCGGCGGTATTGGTATTGATTGCGGGCATTGGAAGCTCCTGTGCTGATGGGCAGGCGTGCCGCATCGTTGAAACCGACTTACGACGACGCGGACCGCAGCCCCGTCCGTTCGCTCAAACGGCGGAGCGCATGAAGATCAGGCGCGAAAATTTTCGCTGGCCGAGTTTTATGGTTAGCAGTCGGTAAACGCGGTGCGGATGTCGCGCTCGTGCTTGCGCAAGAGCTGGCGCAGTTGCTGGCGCCCGCGCTTGAGTAACGACTCCACTGCGGCAACCGTCGTGTCCATCACCTGGGCAATCTCGCCGTTGCTCATGTTCTCGTGGTACGAGAAGATCACCGCGATGCGCTGCTGCTCGGGCAGACGCTGCATCGCGAGCTCAAGCATGTCGTTCAGCTCGTTGCGCTCGATGATCTCGACGGCTCCGGGCTGACCGTCGGCGACTTCCGGCACCGTGTCGACATTCTCGTTGCGCGGCTTGCGACGCAGATCGATGCAGCGGTTGGAGATGACGCGGTAGAGCCAGGTCGAGAACTTGGCGCGTCCGTGCTGCCAGCGGCCGCGATGGCTCCAGACCTTGAGCATCGTGTCCTGCACCACGTCTTCGGCGTCCGCCGCGTTGCCTACGATGCGCAGGGCGATCGCATAGGCACGATCGATGTGACGTTCGACCAGCATGCGGAACGCCGCTTCGTCGTCGGCAGCGAGCCTGTCCAGCAGTTCGCTGTCTTCGTCGAACCAAACATCGCCGGCCACGGGCGCGCTGTCCGGCGCGAGCGGCACTGACGGCGCGACCTGTACGATCGCATCGACCGGCGCCGTCTTCGTGATCTCGGCCTCGGCGGGAGACCAGACATCAGCAGCGTAACTCATCCCGCAACCTCCAACCCGCAATGCCGGAGGCGCACATGCCACACGGCTTCCAGGCGTTGAACGCGGGGCCAAAACAATCCAGGCGGAGATTTTTTGTTGTTTTTCAAGATGTTAACCGGTATCTTTTGCCGAGCGTCGGGCAATATTTGCCGACCGCGCGGCCTTCGCGCGCTTCAAACCCGCAATCATCACATCGTCTCGCGCCATGGCGGATCATCCATCCTGAACAGATGCACTCGGGAGAAAACGTTGAAGTTACGCGGCACTACGTGATCAAGCGCGAGGCGCGCGATGCGCATCAAGAAGCGATTGTTTCCGAGTGTGAATAAACGCGAGACAGCTTCTGCACTCGGCAATTCTTGCCGAATCACCTTTTTCGAACCTAGCGATTTTTTTGAATCTGTCAGTCGCGACGAACGCGATTTTGAATCGCGCGTGAAATTTTTTTGCGCTTGTGGCGCCTGACTCCGCAAATGCGCTCGTTAATCATGCTGGTGACGGGGATTTGCAGCATGAAGATCGCAACGGCCGGTGCGGAGCGCCGTGCGCAAATTGTTTCTGCTTGGTCATTCGATGTTTTCGATACGTTTCTACTTCGTGCCTGCACGACGCCGAATGGCGTGTTTGAAAGGACTTACGAGCTATCCGGCATTTCAAGATCATCTTGTCCTAATGTTTCAGAGAGTTTCGTTCAGCATCGTATCCAGGCTGAATCGCGCGCGCGCCGAGCCGCTAAGGAGAAGCGCGCCGGATGCGAAGTGCACATCTCCGAGATCTATTCCTTCTTTCCGTTCAGGATGTTCGGCCTTACGCGCAGCGATCTGAATCATCTGGTCGAATCGGAATTCGCCGCAGAGCTCGAGCTCTGCCGCGCCAATACCGACATGATCAGGCAATATCTCGACATGAAACGTGCCGGCCATCGCGTCGGCTTCATCTCCGACACGTATTGGGATTCGGATCGGTTGGCGCGGCTGCTGCGGGCTTGCCGTCCCGAGCTCACATGGGATTTCCTCTATGCGTCCTGCGATCACGGCAGCAGCAAGAGCGAAGCGCTGTTCGCCAAATATCTCTCCGAGCAGGGGATCGATGCCGGCGCGTCCTTTCACGTCGGCGACAACGAGACGGCCGACATCAAGGGCGCGAAGCGCCACGGCATCCGACCGCGCTATTATCCGCAGACGACGGCGCAGCTCGCCTCCAGATTCCAGCGCGAGACGACGTTGTTCGAGCTGCTCTGCACGGGCGCGCCATCGCGGCTCGATCACGGTGCGCGAACGCTGCGGCGCATGGTTGCCGCTCGCGGCGCCGAGAAATCTCCGGCCTTCCACCTCGGTCTGACCGTGCTTGGCCCGGTGATGACGGCCTACGATGCGTTCGTGGCGCGGCGCTGCGAGGACGTTTCCGGCCCCGGCCGGCAGGTCGCCCTCGGCTTTCTCGGGCGCGACGGGTTTCTGTCGCATCGCGTCTGGCAAGATCTGCACGGGATGACCTCGGCCTATCTCGAGATCAACCGCCGCGTCAGCCTGATCGCATCCGCCGACACGATGCAGCCGATCGTCGACCTTCTCGGCAAGGTCTTCAAGATCGACGGGCCGACCTTCGGTGACATCATAAAGATCATGCCGCCGAAGGTCGCGGCCTTCTTTGCCGGCCGTCCCGGCGGCATCGCCACCGGCGAGGAGCTCGCCGAGGCGCTTCCCGGACTGATGGATCCGCCGGAGATCGTCGCGCTCGCCGCCGGCTTGCGCGCCCGGCTGCTCGCCTATCTTCGGAACGCCATTCCCGGCTTCGACGAATGTACCGACCTCGTGCTCGCCGATCTTGGCTATTCCGGTAGCGTTCAGAAGGCGCTCCGTCGCGTGTTCGACATCGAGGGCATCAATATCCGGCTCCATGGCGCCTACCTGATATCGCTCGACGACGCCTTCGATGACATCGCCGATCAGGACAGCGCCGAAGGATTCATCTCGGACCTCGTGGTCACGCCCCACGTCAAGCGCATGCTCATCCGCAACGTCGCGCTGCTCGAGCAAATCTGCTGCTCGGCTGACGGGTCGGTGTGCGACTATCATGGCGGCGAAGTCCTGCGCGAGATAAATCCACGGCCAGCGGACCAGATCGCACTCGCCGCCGAGATCCAGGCCGGGGTCCTCGCCTTTGCCAAGAGTGCCGAGGACGTCGCGCTGGACTTCTGCCTTGATCCCTATGCCGATGCGGCGGTCGCGGCGCGCTGGTGCGCGGCCACACTGACCCGCCTGTTGCTGCTGCCGGATCACGACGAGCTAACATTGCTCGGCGGATTGAAGCACGACGTCAATCTCGGCACGCATGCGCTGGCACCGATGATCGACGGCGATTTCATCCGCCGCCAGATCACCGCGCGCGGCCTCTCCGCCGCCTGCACCGCCCTAGCGCCGCCGATGTGGCTGGCGGGCAGCTTTGCGCAGCTATCGCCATCCCACGCCTATCTCTATGCGCTGTTCGGCGCCAACCGCCTGCCGGCCGACGTCTTCGAGGAAACCTCCGCCGGTTCGGCTCAGGTTGGATTGTTTCGGGCAAGCGGCGAAGCGACGCTGGAGACGGTGGCCATCCGTCGTACCGGCCTCGGCGAACTGCGCGTCCGCATTCCGGTCTCCCGCACGATGGGTGTCAGCATGATCGCCCTGCCACTGCCCAAATTCGCCGCCGAAGGTCTCCTGCATGACGTGACCATCCAGAGCGCCGACGACATCCGCGGCGCCGCCAACAGCCAGGACGTGGTCGGCATCGCGGCTGAGAGCCTGGTCTTCGCCGGGATTCGGCGGAACGGCTACCATTATTGCGCCGAAAGCGAGGATGGCTGCCTGCTGATCCCGATCGCCCCCATGACTGAGAATGTCGCGATCTATTCCGTGGCCATTACGCCATTGCGCGCCCATCCCAAATAGTCCGCCTGATTGCACCGCCGCGACCGTTGAAGTCCAAGGGCCGAGATCGGGGGTACGGAATTGACGGACGAGACGCGCGAAATCCTTGATCAGCTGTCGCAATCCGACGGCGTGAGGCTCGGCCGGACCCAGCGCGACCGCCTCGACTGGCTGGTCAGGCAGTACGGCGCGCCGATTTGCGATTTCAGCCAGGGCCGGCGGGCCGGCGTCATCATCCTCAAGGAGCCGCCAAGCGGCGCGGCCGCCGAGCTGTTCTACGGCTCGCTGACGCCCGGCTGCGCCGTCGTCATTCCCAGAGGCGAGAACCCCGGCTTCGACTTCCTCAAGTCGAAGCTGACGGAGTTCGGCACTGTCGGCCCCTGCGGCGCGGACGGACCGCACGAGATGTGGTGGGGCGGCATCGGCTGGTCGAAATTCCTCTCCGCCCCCGATTCATCAACCCTGCGGCCGCGGATCGTCTCCTGCTATCCGCGCGGCGGCGATGCAACCGCGGCCTTCGCGCTCCGGCATTCGCTCGAACGGTTCGACCTCGCCTGCCACATCGAGCCGGTCGAAGCCCAGCTCGGCGACCGCATCCTCTGCTTCGAAAAGGCCGAGTTCATGATGCGGATGTGGAACAAATATCGCGAGCCGCTGCTGTTCGTCGAATCCGGCGCGGTGCTGCGCGAGGCGCCGCTGCTGCCGTCCTTCCTCGGGTGCGACCTGGCCTTGCACAAGTGGAATGGCTGGGAGATGTCGGCGCGCACGCTCTATCTCGGCCGCACCAAAGCTGCGGAGATGATGCTGCGCACGTGGCAGCAACTCGCCGCGTCCTATCCTGCGGTCTGGGAGGGCTATCTGCTCGACCAGGCCTGGAGCCTGACATCTTCCCAAATGCCTCTCGACACTGTCTGGCTGCCGCGCTCCTACCACGCGCTGAAGGGTGACCTCGGCGCGATGCGTGCCACGATCCTGCACGATCAGCAGACGACGACGCTGGAGCTCGGTCCCGATCCCGGCTTTGCCGGCATCGCACGCGCAGCCCGCCGCGCCGGACGTACCGGCGCTCGCGACGCCTTCATGGTCATGACCTCGAAAGCCGAGACCGGCACCGGCATCGCCGTGATCCTGCGCGACGTCTCGGCCTGTGATGCCGGCGCGGTCGCTGCGACCGTGGAAGCCGTGACGGGCGCCTATGCCGCCAATTGCGGCGGCTACGGCCGGCTCGAATTGTCCCTCTGCGCTTGGCAGGACGACGTCGGCGCCGCCCGCGAAGCCGCCGCCCGGGCGCGTTACCGCATCCTGGAGATCGCGCCGGGACAGCGCATTGCCGACGACTTCTTTGCGACCCACGGCTCCGACGAAGCGCTCATGACCACTCGCCACCTCTTCTCCTGACGGACACCTCACGATGCTCAAGACCATCATCCTGCTCACCGACACCGTGCAACAGCAGCCGCCGCTGGCCAATCTGCTCCGCGAGCACAATCGCGGACTCACCTTCTGCTCGGCGCTGCGCGCGTCCGACCTCGGCGCGATCGAAGCCGACGTGCTGGGCGAGGCTCGGCTGGTGTCATTTGCCGCCGACGTCGCCGTCCCGGAAAGATTCCTGCTCCGGCTCGGCTATGGTGCCTACAAATTCTACGTCGCGCCGACGCAATATCCGGGCTTGCCGCCGGGGGCCGACGAGTGGGACGAGGATCCGCGCTGCTATTCCGTGATCGCGCAGTCGATGATGATCTGGCCGGAGTTCAAGAAGGTGGTCGGCCTGGAGACCGTGACGATTCCTGACGGCACCGTTGCTGCCGAGCGCGAGCGGATGGTGTTCTCTCGCCTTGCGTACCTGTTCTGGCACATGTCGGGCATGATCGCCGGCGAGGCCACCGATCTCCCCGGCATCATCTCGTGCAGTGAAGGCCGGCGTCCGGCGCTCGCGATGATGAACTAAGGGCCGTCATGGCCTGAACTGCCGTCGAGCTCTGCCACGGCCAAAGAGCGCTTTGCTTTCGCAGGATCTCGTTGGCCTGCCAATGCTCGCGGCTCTCTCCTAGATGACTCGATCCTCCCTCGCCATGCAGCGGCGGGCGTCCAACTAGAACGACGTGCCACCCCCAAACCTGAACTCCTGAACCGTGTCGTACTTGCCCTTCGTCAGCGGCACCGCGTAGTCGAAGCGCAGCGGCCCGAACGGCGAGGCCCAGATCAGGCCGACGCCGACGGACGATCGCACCGTACTGCTGTCGTCGTATTGCAGTCCGCAGGTCGGGCACGCCTTGGTGTTGACTTCGCCCGTCGCCGTCCACGACGTCGGCCCCTGGTAACCCCAGAGCGAACCGGCATCGGCATAGACCGCGCCCTTGAGGCCGACTTCCTTGGGCAGGAACCAGAACGGCATCTGCAATTCCACCGAGGCGCCCCAGTATTTGGTGCCGCCGAGCGCATCACCGCTGGAACCGTAGTTGTAGTAGGTGATGTCGCGCGGACCGATGCCGTTGGAGGCGAAGCCGCGCACGAGGTTCGGTCCCATCTGGAAATGATCCAGCATGCGCAGGTCCTGGCTGCCGAGCTTGCTGAGGAGACCGCCCTGGAGATGGATCACGCTGACGATATCGGACACGAGCGACGTGTAGTACTTGGTGTCCACCGCCGTTTTCAGATAGGTGACGTCGCCGCCGACACCCGCAAAATCCTGCTTGAAGTCGACCAGCAAGCCGTCGGTGGGGTTCTTGGTGTTGTCGAGCGTGTTGTAGTTCAGCGTGTAGCCGAGCGCGGACGTCCAGGTCGCACCGTTCGCCAGTTCCTTCCGCACCGGGAGGCTCGACTCGCCGTCGCCATAGCAGCCATAGCCGTAGACGCCAGAATCGGTGGCGTTGGTCGGATCCACGCCGCCCAGCACATTCTTGATGTAGGCCGGCGTCGGGTTGAAGGCGAGCGACGTGTTCGATGCGTTGTTGTTGCAATTGTTATACGCGCTGGCGAGCGTGATGCTCTGCTGATAGAGCGAATAGCGGAGCTGGAGTGAGAGGTCCTCGCGCAACGCAAAGCCCAGGCGCGGCGAGAAGCCCAGCGTCGTCACGCCGTAGCTCGTATACCTGTTCGATAATTGCTGGCGCCAATAGGTGTCAAAGCCGAGCGCCAGCCGGTAGTCGAGCAGATAAGGCTCCACGAACGACAGTGAAATGCCGCGCGAATACTGGCCGTAGCTGACGGACGCCTTGGCATAGAGACCGCGGCCGAGCAGGTTTCGTTCGGAGATCGAGACTTCGGCCAGCGCACCGTCGGAGGTGGAATAGCCGCCCGAGATCGAGAAGTCGCCGGTCGACTTCTCCTCCATGTCGACGATCAGGACGACGCGGTCGCTGGACGAGCCCGGCTCGGTGACGATCTTGACACTCTTGAAATAGTCGAGGTTCTTCAGCCGCCGCTCGGCACGGTCGACCAACGCGCGGTTGTAGGCGTCGCCTTCCGAGATGTCGAACTCGCGGCGGATCACGTAGTCGCGCGTGCGCGTATTGCCGCGCAAATTGATGCGCTCGATGTAGGTGCGCGGGCCCTCGTCGATGTTGAACACGACCGACACCGTGCGCGCCTCGAAGTTGCGGTCGCCGCTGGGCCGGACGATGGCGAAGGCATAGCCGCGTCGCGAGGCTTCGATCTGCATCTCCTCGGTCGACTTCTCGACCGCTTCGACGTTGTAGAGCGAGCCGGGATGGACGCGGGAATATGTCCGCATCGAGCTCGCGTCGAAGTTCGGGATGCTGGAGCGGAAGTCGAGCGATCCGACGCGATATTGCTGGCCTTCCTCGATCTTGAAGGTGACGTTGAAGCCCTTCTTCTCCGGATCGTATTCGGTGAGCGCGGCAACGACCTGGACGTCGGCATAGCCGTTCTTGAGATAGAAGCGGCGGATCAGGTCGCGGTCGGCCTCGACGCGGTCGGGATCGTAGATGTCGTTGTTGCCGAGGAAGCTGAGCAGGTTGCTTTCGTGCGTCTTGATGACGTCACGCAGCCGCGCGGCCGAATAGGCGTTGTTGCCGATGAACTCGACCGACTTGACGCCGGTCTTGGCGCCCTCCTCGATCGTGAAGATGAGGTCGACGCGGTTGTTCGGCTGCTCGATGATCTCGGGCGTGACGTGGACGTCGTAGCGGCCCGAGCGACGGTAGATCTCGGCGATGCGCAGCGTATCGGACTGCACCATGGCGCGGGAGAAGGTCCCGCGTGCCTTGGACTGGATTTCCGCCGAAAGCTGCTCGTCCTTGATTTTCTTGTTGCCCTCGAAGGCGATGCGGCCGATCACGGCGTTTTCGACCACCGACACGACGAGGCGGCCGCCGGACTGACTGATCTTCACGTCTTGGAACAGGCCTGTCCCGATCAACGCCTTGAGACCTTCATCGATCGCCGGCTGATCGAGACGCCCGCCCGGGCCCGGCCTGAAGTAGGAGCGCACGGTCTCGGCCTCGACGCGGCGATTGCCCTCGATGACGATCGTCTCCACCGCCTGCGCGGCCGCCGGCTGCGGCAACAGCGCGACAAGAGCTGAACTCGCAATCGATACACCGCACATCACCACCGCGATCAGCCAGGGCCGCAAAAACGACATTCCACACCTCAAGAGCATCTAGCCTGCTCTGAAACGAGACGGCTGTGGCCGCGGTGTGGCTTTGAGATTGCTGTACTGTTTCCGGTCGTTGAAATTGATTGGCGGATCAGCCGCGCGAGTATGGCCACTGATGACGACCGCCCGAGCCTTCAGCGCGAATGACCGACATGCAGGCGGCCCCGTACAGAGCCCCACCGAGCAAGCGCGCAGCAACATCGCGCAACGCCCGAATTCTTTACAACCTCTGAAGTGGGTGCGAGAGGCGACGACATCAGGAATTCGCATGGGGCATTAGCCGATGAACGCGCTTGTCGTGACCAGAACGGTTCTGGTCGTTCTCCTCTCCTCGACCCTCACCGCCCATGCCGCAACCACTCGCAAGCGCGATCGACAGCAGACGACGCAAGATGTCGTCTATGAGTATGGTCCGCATGGGCCGAACCGGTCCTTTCAGTCCGGCCCGCATACCCGCGTCTATGTGAGCAAGCGGTCCTGGCTGGATGGCGGGACAGAAGTGCTTCCCGGCGACCGCAAGTTCACGGACTACGCCTTGCCGCCTGGCACGTCGTTCGCACGGGGTAATAACAACCGGCCGCTCGACCGTCAGCCTCTGAACCCGGAGTCGGACCTGGGTGGATTTGCGCAGCGAATCCCGATCTCTTGGTGATATCCGTCTGTCCCGACGCGCCACAACGCTTGTCAGTTCGCACTGACCAGACACGCCTTCGCATCCTCGCGGCTGATTCGCCCGAGCTTTGCCCGATCGATCCACCCTCTTGTCCGAGAGGGCGCAGGGAAGGCCGGGTGCCGGCGGCACCCGCGGTCCGCTGCGCAAAAACGTAGCGCAAAGGAGCCGCACAGCAGCATACAGGTGAAGCCGATCACACGGCCTTCCCTGCGCAGTGGTCGGACGGCTTATACCGCGCTCTCCCGGGAGCCGAATTCCTTCTGGCCTCCCTCGTCCTTGCGAAATTCACCAGCACCGCGCCGGTTGACGCGACTGCCGCCTCCGCAAGAGCTTGACCGTAGCAACGACGGCCAGGACCACACGGTTTTGCCGTACGCGCGGCTCGCTTGTTCGCTGCAGGGGTCGACAGCGTTGTGCACGTTGCCGCCGATCTGCTGGCGAGACGAGCCTGTCAGCGCCGTTCGTCCACGCGAAGCCTTGGGCTCACGGAGAGCAATCCGCCCTGCCCCTGACCACCCGCGCCCGACGCTGCCGCGTCCACCGCAAGCCCGGCTCGCGAAAATGACGACCGCATGATCGCCCCTCAAGGATGAGCCGGGATGGGCAACATATACGACAAATCAGAATTTCGGTAAAGCGGAATATTTTTCCGGAAGTCCTTGACGCGGCGGCGAAACAGGGACCGATGCTGCCCGTGGCGAACTGCCCGCCGCCGGCGCCGAGATGCCGCGCAACATCTGTTTACATTCAGCAACATTCCGGCTGCCGAAAGGCCACGATCCCTAGGCTAGTGGTTCCTGCCTCGTCCTGCCTCCGAGACCATGAGCGCCCTCCTCCTTCCGGGGCGAGGCCAATGAATCCCAGCCGATTTGATGCCGTCACACCTGTCCCTCGTAATCCCCGTGCCTTCTGCTAAGGAGAACCGTCATCCGGCGCCTCGCCTGCTGCGCCAAGTCCCTTCCCGTACCGGATCGGCTTGCCTCGCACTGATGTTGGCTGCCGCACTGGCTGGCTGCGCCGTCGGGCCGGATTATGCCGGGCCGCCCGAGCTGGACATGCCGTCGCACTGGAGCGCGCAACCAACTTCCCGGCGGCAAACCGGCACGCTGGATCGCTGGTGGATGCGCCTGCGCGATCCCCTGCTCAGCCGCTTGATCGAGCAGGCCGTCGAAGCCAACCCCAGTGTTGCCAAAGCCAAGGCGGTCGTGCGCGAGGCACGCGCAACGGTGCAGCAGACTGGCGCCGGCCTGTTTCCCTCCGTCAGCGGCTCGGCCTCGGTGACCGACAACAAGACCAGCGCGGGCTCCGCCTCCGCCGTCACCGACACAGCGCCCTACACGCTGCACCAAGCGAGCTTCGATTCGAGCTGGGAGCTCGATCTGTTCGGCGGCACGCAACGGAGCATCGAGGCGGCGGTGCGCGGGCGACAATCGGCCGAGGAGGATCTGCGCGACAGCCTCGTCACGCTAATCGGCGACGTTGCCGCCTATTACGTGGAGGCGCGTGGCTACCAGGCGCGGATCGCGCTGGCGCGGCGAACATCGGTCTCGCAGCGCGACACCGAAAAGCTCACCCGCAGCAAATACGAGGCCGGCAGCGGCAATGCCGTCGATCTCGCCAAGGCGACCGCACAAGCCGCGAGCACGGAGGCGAACGTTCCGACCTATCAGGCGGCGCTCGCGGCCGACATTCACCGGCTCGGAATCCTGCTCGGACGGCCGCCCGATGGCGTCGCTTCGCTGATGGCGCGGTCCGCGCCCGTGCCGGCGCCGCGCATGCCGCTGCCGACGGGCCTGCCCGCCGATCTCCTCATGAGCCGTCCCGATGTCGCCAGCGCCGAGCGCAAGCTCGCCCAGGCCACCGCCAAGATCGGCGCGGCCGAGGCCGACCGCTATCCTGCGGTCTCTCTGACCGGCTCGGTCGGCACCTCTGCGCTGAATGCGGGGGATCTCGCAAAGTATTCCAGCGTAAGCTGGTCGGTGGGCCCCTCTGTCACGGTGCCGGTCTTCGATGCGGGCAAGCGCCTGGCGACAGTCAGGATTGCCGAAGCACAACGCGACCAGGCGTTCGCGACGTTCCATTCGACCCTGCTCACCGCGCTCGAAGATGTCGAGAATGCGCTGGTGTCGCTGTCGCAGGAACGCATTCGCGCGTCCAAGCTGGCCGAGGCAGCGAAGAACTATCGCGAGGCCGCCCGGCTCTCGCGGTCGCTGTTCGAGACCGGTAGTGCGAGCTTCATCGACGTGCTGGACGCCGAACGCTCGCTCTATTCGGCTGAGGATTCGCTGATCCAGAGCAAGGTATCCGCGGCCAAGGACTACATTTCCCTCGCGAAGGCCCTCGGTGGCGGCTGGTCCGATCCGGTCGACGTATCGACGCCGATCATCGTGGACACCAATACAGGGCCACACTTCCGGGAGACGGCGAAGTGACTGATATCATCACCGCCAAGCGCGTGAAGATTGCCGCCGCGCTGGTTGCCGTCGTGGCAACCGGGGTGGTCGCCGCCATGCGCTTTCCGGGGACGTCGAGCAAGGGGAGGTCCTACATCACTACGCCGGTCACCGTCAGCGACCTGCGCGAGGAGGTGCTCGCCAGCGGCACGCTCAAGCCGGCGCGCCTGACTGCCGTCGGCGCGCAGGTGTCGGGCCGGATCACCGCCCTCAATGTCCGCGTCGGCGACACGGTCAAGGCCGGCGACGTCATTGCCCAGATCGACCCAGTCACCAAGCAGAACGATCTGCGCAATTCGGAGGCTTCGCTCAAGAACTACCGCGCGCAAAAACTGGAGAAGGAAGCCGCGTTGGTGCTGGCGGAAGCCAATCTCGCACGACAGCAGGCGACACTGGCGCAGCACGCCACCTCGCGCAGCGATTTCGACAATGCGGATTCGACGGTGCGGCAGACCCGCGCCCAGATCGCCGCGCTTCAAGCGCTGATCGTGGGCGCCGAAGCCAGCGTCGAGACGGCGCGGGTGAACCTCGACTACACCAGGATCACCGCGCCTATCGATGGCACGGTGCTCGCCACCGTCGTGCAGGAGGGCCAGACGGTCAACGCGGTGCAGTCCGCTCCGACCATCGTCGTGCTCGGCCAGCTCGAGACCATGACGGTGCGGGCGGAGATCTCCGAGGCCGACATCGTCAAGGTCAAGCCGGGCCAGGCGCTCTACTTCACCATCCTCGGCGACCAGGATCACCGCTACGAGGCTAGCCTGGAGCAGATCGAGCCGGCTCCCGAGTCCATCAAGAGCGACGCCAGCTTCTCCTCGACCACCACATCGAGTTCGAGCACGAGTTCGAGTTCGTCGAGCTCGACCAGCACCGCCATCTACTACATCGGTGTTTTCAATGTCCCCAACAGGGATCTGTCGCTGCGGACCTACATGACCGCTGAGGTGCACATCATCACCGGTGAGGCCAAGCGCGTGAAGGTCATCCCCGCGCTCGCGCTGATGCGCAAATCCGACGGCCGCAGCACCGTCCGCGTCCTCGATGCGTCGGGTGACGTGCGCGAGCGCGAGGTCAAGACCGGCCTCAATGACCGCACTACGGTCGAGATCAGGTCCGGCCTCGACGAGGGCGACCGGGTCGTCACCGGAGAAGCCAGCGAGCAGACCGCATCGAGCAGCATGCCCGGCGGCCCGCCGGGAGGTCTCTGAGATGGCCGATCCGATCATCGCCCTCGAGAACGTCAGACGGGAATTTGCGGCCGGTGACGCGCGCGTGGTTGCGCTCGACGATTTGTCATTGAACATCCAGCCCGGCGAGATGGTGGCGATCATCGGCTCGTCCGGATCGGGTAAATCGACGCTGCTCAACATCCTTGGCTGCCTCGACCGCCCGACCTCGGGCAGATATCGTGTCGCCGGCAAGAACGTCTCCGAACTCGACGCAGACGAACTGGCGGCGCTGCGGCGCGAGCATTTCGGCTTCATCTTCCAGCGCTATCATTTGCTCGGCGACCTCTCCGCCGCCGAGAACGTCGAGATCCCAGCGATCTATGCCGGGATGAAGGCCCGAGAGCGCCGCACACGCGCAGGGCAGCTGCTCGCGAGGCTTGGTGTGGACGACCGGCGCGGCCACCGCCCGAACCAGCTGTCGGGCGGCCAGCAGCAGCGCGTCTCGATCGCACGGGCGCTGATCAACGGCGCCGAAGTCATCCTGGCGGACGAGCCGACCGGCGCGCTGGACCGACGCAGCGGCGAGGAGGTCCTGAAGATCCTGAAGGAGCTGCACGGCGAGGGGCGGACGATCATCATCGTTACCCACGATGCCGACGTCGCCGCGCGGGCCGAGCGCACCATCGAACTGCGCGACGGCAGGATCGTTTCAGATCGCCGCCCCGAGACCGCAGGTGCATCGGGGCCGGTCGCGGCGGCGTCTCGGGCCTCTCGGGACAGCGGTGCCGGCTGGCCCGGCGCGTTGCGGCGCCTGCGGGAAGCCTCGCGGATGGCGCTGGTGGCGATGGCCGCGCACCGGCTGCGCGCCTTCCTGACCATGCTCGGAATCATCATCGGCATCGCCGCCGTGTCCTCCGTGGTTGCGCTCGGCAACGCCTCACAGCGCAAGGTGCTGTCGGACATTTCGAGTCTCGGCACCAACACGATCGAGGTGTTTCCGGGCAAGGATTTTGGCGACGCGCGTGCCGGCAAGATCAAGACACTCGTTCTCGGCGATGCCCGCGCGCTCGGCCAGCAGAGCTTCATTGCCGGAGTCACACCGACGGTCTCGACCAGCACGACGGTGCGCTACCGCGGCAACGAATCGAACGTGCTGGTCAACGGCGTCGGCGAGGCCTATTTCCAGGTCAAGGGCGCCAAGCTGGCGAAAGGCCGCCTGTTCGAATCCGACGCGGTGCGCAACATCGAGCGGCAAGCCGTCATCGACGACAACACCCGAAAGACCTTCTTCGCCGACGACCAGAACTCGGGGATCGGCCGCGTCATCTGGCTCGGCAAGGTGCCCTGCCGCATCGTCGGCGTCATCGCCCAGCAGCAGGGCGGCTTCGGCTCGAACCAGAACCTCTCGGTCTATCTTCCCTACACCACCGTGCAGGCGCAGTTCACGGGCGACCGCTCGCTTCGCAGCATCCTGCTCCGGATCAGCGACGAGATCTCGACCACGCTGGCGCAGGATGCAGTCACCACGCTCTTGACGCAGCGGCACAATGCCAGGGATTTCGTCATCCTCAACACCGACGACATCCGCCGCACCATCACCAGCACGACGCAGACGCTGGCGTTCCTCGTGGCCGCGATCGCGGTGATCTCGCTGATCGTCGGCGGCATCGGCGTGATGAACATCATGCTGGTGTCCGTCTCCGAACGGATCGGCGAGATCGGCGTGCGCATGGCGGTTGGCGCCAGGCGCAGCGACATCCTCCAGCAGTTCCTGGTGGAGGCGACACTGATCTCCTCCATCGGCGGCATCGCCGGCATCCTCGCCGCGATCCTGCTCGGAACTGCGGTCAATATTGCGATGCCCGGATTCCAGGTCAGCTATTCGCTGTTCTCGATCGGTGCGGCATTCCTGACCTCGACCGGGATCGGGGTGGCCTTTGGCTTCTTCCCGGCCCGCCGCGCCGCCTTCCTGGATCCCGTGGTGGCATTGAGCCGTGACTGACCGTAGGATTGCAGACATGACCGTAGTTCTTGGGGCGAGACAATCGTCCGCAAATCCATCAATGATCGGCGCCCCCGATGCGATCTCAAGCATGACCAGCGACACGCAGAACATCCTGATCGTCGAGGATGACCGGCAGACCCGCGACCTCATCGCGCGTTATCTGCGCGAGCATTCGTTTGCGGTCCACCTGGTCACGAACGGCAGGGAGATGGACCGACATCTATCGCAGAACCGGGTGGACCTGATCGTGCTCGACCTGATGCTGCCGGGCGAGGACGGGCTGAGCCTCTGCCGCCGCGTGCGCATGGAATCCATGACGCCGATCATCATGCTCACCGCGAAGGGCGAGGATCTGGACCGGATCCTTGGTCTCGAAATGGGAGCCGACGATTATCTGCCGAAGCCGTTCAACCCGCGCGAGCTTCTCGCCAGGATCAACGCCGTGCTGCGCCGCCAGGCAAGCGGCCTTGCCGCCGGCGGCGCGACGACGCGACTGAAGTTCATGGGCTGGATCATCGATCTTCGCTTGCGGGAGCTGCGCGACCCCGAGGGTGCGCAGGTGCCGCTAACCAGCGCCGAGTTCGATCTGCTGCAGGCTTTTTGCGAACGCGCCGGACGCGTTCTCACCCGAGACAACCTCCTGAGCATGACGCGCGGCCGGCCCGGCGGCAACTTCGGCCGCAGCATCGACGTGCTGGTCAGCCGGTTGCGCCGCAAGCTCGACCGCACCCAGGACACGTCCGTCATCAAGACCGTCCGCACCGGCGGCTACATCTTCACGCCGGTGGTGGAGGAAGCATGAGACGCGCCGCCGACATCGTCACGCTGTTCAGCTTCAGGCGAATCAGTGGCCAGATCGCGGCCTTGATTTTGGGGTCACTGATCCTGATCCATGTGCTGATTGCGGGGTATTTTCTGCTCAACCGGCCGAGCGTTTTGATGAACAATCCCGTGGAGCAATTCGAGCTGATTGCGAGGATCATCGCCAATACGCCGCAGGGAGAGCGGGAACTCGTTCTTGAGAACGTCAGCCGAACCTTTCCGGCGCTGAAGCTGCAGTTGAAAAAGGATGCTCCGCCTCCACGGCTCCATTGCTAGAGCGGACGCGCCTGACCACTCCATCCGCTATCGAAGGCCCGGTCGATCTCATTCGTGGGTCCACACCGGAGGACAATCGCCTCTGGTTCTATTTGGCAAATGGCGACGTGCTCGAGGCGACGATCGGGACGTTCAAGATGCCTGCCTTCGTGAGCGGCCTCTGGACGAGCACACTCCTGTTCCTGGTGGCAAGCGTGACGCTGCTCGGCGTCTGGGCCGGCCGCGCACTCAGCTCGCCCCTGTCGGCCTTCGCGCGCGCGGCGGAGGACTTCAGCCTGAACCGCTCGTCCGCGCCGTTGCCTGAAAACGGCCCGGAGGAAATCAGATCTGCGGCGAGAGCGCTCAACCGGATGCGCGAACGCGTTACCGCACTGATGAACGACAGAAGTCGAATGCTGGCCGCCATCAGCCACGACCTGCGCACCCCGATTACGCGCCTGCGGCTACGCTCGGAATACATCGAGGATCCGGCACAGCGCGCCCAGACCGTACGCGACCTCGATCAGATGCAGTCGATGCTCGAGTCGGTGCTCTCGCTGCTGCGCAATGAAAGCGCTGCCAGACCGACACTGGTCGACGTTGCCGCGCTGCTCCAGATGGTTTGCGACCAGTTTTGCGACTGTGGTTACGCTGTTTCCTATTCGGGGCCGAAACGCGCGACCTGCATTGTGCGGCCTGATGACATCACCCGCGCAATCACAAACCTGGTCGAGAATGGCGTACGTTTCGGCACGGCCGTGCGCGTCGAGTTATCGATGTCGACTGACCGAGCCGTCATCGAGGTCTCCGACAACGGGCCGGGCATTCCGGATCGCAAGAAGGCTGCGATGCTCGAGCCTTTCGTACGGGGAGAAGATGCCCGCACCATGGACGAGACCATCGGCTTCGGTCTCGGCCTCTCCATTGCGCAGGCGATCGTAGCGGCGCACGGCGGAACGTTGTCGTTGTGCGACAACCCACCAAATGGGCTCCGCGTCGCCATTACGCTCCCACGCGACGGGGGACAGACAACCGAGCCATCCTCGAACCGTCGCTTGCCGTCGCAATCCAGCTCCACCGCAACCTCGGAAGCTCAGCCGCCGGGGGCATCCAATGCGAAAGACTGATGGTTGGCCTTCGACGCAACGGGAGCTGCACCAATCCGTGCGCCCTCGTCTAGAACGACGGCTGACGCTGGACTTTGATTTATCTTTCTTGATCTCCCGGCGCACACGTCGCGCACACGCGGCCATCTGACCGTCTGCAAACCTTGAACTGTCGTTCCATCCCTCATGGGGGCGATGGGATGCGGTGGTGGCCAGCGGACTGTCCTCCATCGACGTGGAGAATCTCGCCCGTCACAAACCCTGCGCCATCGAGGTACAGCACCGCATCGACAACGTCGGATATGTCGCCCATCCGGCCCATGGGGTGGAGCGCGGCCAACATTTGATGCGCCTCTGGTGGATGCATCGGCGTTTTGATGATGCCGGGCGAGACAGCGTTGAGGCGGACACCAGTGCCCGCATACTCGATCGCGAGCGCCCTGGTGGCCGCATTCAAGGCGCCTTTGGTGAGCGACGCCAAGGCGGCCGGGACGCTGTTCATCGGCTGGTCGACGAGACTCGTCGTGATCGTGACGACATGGCCGCGCCCCTGCTTGGCCATGATGTCGAGCGCACGTTGGGTCATGTGAAAGAAGCCGGTCACGTTCGTCGAGACGTAGGCCTGATAATCGGCCTGCGTGTAAGCGGTGAACGGCTTCGCCATGAACATGCCGGCGTTGTTGACCAGCGTGTCGACCCGGCCGAAACGCTCGAGCGCCGCGCTAAATGTCCGCTGCGCCGTTTGGGGATCGCCGATGTCGCCCGGCACGACCAGCATGTCGGCATCAGCGCCCGGCTTGATTGATCGCGAGGTCGCGACGACCCCGTAGTTTCGCTGCCGAAACGCCTCTGCAATCCCCGCGCCGATCCCCTGAGATGCTCCGGTGACGATGGCGACTTTCCGTTCGGTGCCCATGACGATCTCCCTCAAGCCGCGCCGCTTGCCGCAAGCGGATCGTAGCGGCCTTGCCGAAACATCATGTGGAGCTGCCGTCGCCTCACGCCCATATTGCCGCCGTCGAAGATTGGCAGTGCCAGCGCGTCCTGGAGCAGGCGAGCGAACGGAGCCTCGTGATCGTAGCTGTCGACGCCCACCACGCGCATGAGATCGGTGATCACGCGCACCGCCGCTTCCGAGCCAAAGATTTTTGCCGCGATGGCGAGTTCATCCGCACCTGGCGACTGCGTATCGACCGCGTGACACGCCCGCCAGCTGAGATAGCGTGCGGCTTCGATCGTGATCTTGGCATCGGCCAGGGCGTATCCGACCGCCTGATGCTCGATGATCGGGAGAACGCCGCCGCGCTTTTCGGTCTGGGCAAAATGCAGCGCGAACTCGAAGGCCGCGCGCATCAACGCCACGCCGAAGATGCCGACGAGCGCCGCGGTCCCCGTGAAGGCGGCCGCTGTCAGGGCGAGCCCCGACCCTTCCTGGCCCAGCAGATTGTGGTGCGGCGCCGCGACATTCTGCAAGCCGAACTGCGGCACGAGGTGCCCGCGATGACCGATCGTGTCGATGGCGCGCTCGAACACAAGGCCCATGACCGGTCCCTCGACGGCAATAATCGAGATCGCTTCACTGGCGGGCGCTGCAGAGTCGGTTCGGCACACGACGCACAGGAGGTCGGCGCCCTCGCGATTCCAGCCCGTGGCTGAGGATACCCATTTCTTGCGGCCGTTGATGACCCAATTGTCGCCCTCCCGTCTCGCGGTGGTGCGAACCCCTTCGCCCGGCGGAGGCGAGCCGGCATTGGCGCTACCGCCGGGCTCGCTGGAGCAGAATCCGGCGAGCGGCGCGCCACTCGTCCTCAGGAACGGCACGAGCAGGCGTTGGCACTGGTCCGGCGTGCCGCCGAGCAGAATGGGGAGCAAGCCGAGCACGGTGCCGAGCATCGTCAGCGTCACGCTGGCGTTCACGCTGTAGAATTCCTCGGCCAGGATCGCCATGTCGATCAAGCCGGAATTTTCGCCACCCGCGGGCGACGGAATGCATTTGCGCAAATAGCCGGCCGCGACCATCGCTTCATAGGTGGGCCGGGTCGCGAGAAAGCGTTCTTCCGGTGTTGCCAGCAGTTCGGCGCGCCGGGCCTCGCTGAGCACCTCCTTGGCGAACTTGCGCGAGGCGCGCTGAAGATCCCGCTGTTGTGTCGTAAGCGTGAAATCGATCGCCATGGCGATATCCTCTGATCCCAGATGCCAGCCGTCGGGCATGGCTATCCCCGCCTCGGAAGGAAATCTTGGACGGCAGCGTCCGATTTCTAGGCGTGGAGTGAACCGGATCAGTCAGCGTGCGCTGCTCGCACGCCGAAACTCGCGCGGAGCCAAACCGTGGCTGCGCTTGAACAGACGGTTGAAATGCGAGATGTCGCGGAAGCCCGCGGCAAAAGCGATTTCGGCTATGGTCTTGTGAGCTGATTTGGGGTCAACCAGCACGCGCGTGCAGGCAGCAATCCGCCGGTCACTGACATGTTCGCCGACCGAGCGATCCGTCATGGCAAAGAGACGATGTACGTAACGCTCGGAGCAACGGAACTTCGCGGCAAGCGCCGCCGCGTCGAGTTCGGAATCCTCGCTGTGACGCTCGATATGGTCAATCATCATCGACAGCAGGACGGGGATGTGCACGCGCTCGGCGGACAGATCGCCGAGCACGTCGGGCGCGTGCGCGATCAGATCGACCACATGCGCACCGACCGTGGCCGAGGTCATTGAACGCCGATGGTCGGCCAGACAGATTTCGGCATAGCCGGCGAGTGTCTTCGACAGAGCACGGCCGGTTTCGGTCCGGGACAAGTTGAGCCGCGGACGATCGAGCAGCCCGCTTGGCAGCAGCCGTCGCGGTACGGCAAAGCAGAAGAGCTTGAAATTGTGGCAGTTGGCGATCTCGAACGGCTCCGTCGTATCCGCAATCGCGAGGTCACCGGGCGCGCAGGTCTGCTCGTGGCCGCGTTGCCTGGTGCGCCCGAGCCCTTCGATCTGGAGGTTGATGAAACAAAGATCGTCGGTGCTCCCGGAAATATGTGAGGCAAGGCGAACCACCGTGTGCCGCGTCGCGGTCACAAGGGAGACCTGGATTGGCGCAGCATCAGCTCTGGAAATGACGCCTTCAAACGGCTCGTCGGCAATCCTGCGCGGCTCAAGGCGAACAAATGCCGCGGCAAGGTCGTCCGCCCAGCTTCCAAAGGGCTCGTCTGCGCGCCGCGGCCTGGTCGACCATTCCATGAGCACCCCATACGAATTGCAAGGGTCCCGGTTGGCCCAGGATATCGCCCGCGCAATATGCGGTCAAATGCCATCCATCTTCTTCGGCTCTTCCCAATGTGATGGTAGGCCGCTCAAAAATACGACTCGAAGAGACCCTCGAATTGCGCGGCCACGACACCGCGCATCAGCATCAGCGTATTGACCGGGAAGTACGGCTTCTGGCGGAAAGTCGTGATGTGATGGCGTCTAATGAAGCGCTGGGCCTCGATCGCAAGGTGTTCCGGCTTGTTCTTGATGCCGCGAAGAGAATCTGCCGGAGACATGTTGCCGGTCGCCTTGTAGATGCCTCCGAGGAGCAGTACTCGAACGTGCCGGTGCGTCGCTCGATCGACGGGATCACGAGCTCTGCTAGGTACGCGTTCGGACTGCCGAAATCGAACTGAGAATTCAACTTCGGTGGGACTCGTCACCACTTCCCCCTCCCTCGGAACCACAACGGCACCGCTATAGTTCTAAAATAGAACTGTCAATCCCCATCAACGGAGAGGTTTGTGCTACAGTGGGGCGCCACGGCTGGAACGCTTGCAATCGGCGTGCGTGCCTATTTAGAATGTTCGATCAGTATTGCACGCGATTCAGGCTTCACGCCGTTTTCGCAGGAGAGAGCTGAGATGAAGTGGGAAGCCCTCGAGGAAGAACCCTGTTCTCTTGCGCGCACAATTAGCGTGATCGGCGATCGTTGGACGCTGCTCATTCTGCGCGAGTGTTTCCTCCGCACCCGCAGATTTGAGGAATTTCAGTCCGCGCTGGGAATCACGAGACACCTTCTTGCCGGGCGCTTGAAGAAGCTGGTGCGCATGGGCGTGCTGCGCCGAATTCCCTACCAGGAGTCGCCGAAGCGACATGAATACATCCTCACGCAGAAAGGCCTCGATCTCTACCCGATCATGATGGCACTGGTTCATTGGGGCGACACGCACATGGTCGACGAGCGCGGACGCCCGCTGCTGCATGAGCACAAAAAGTGCGGCAAGCTGTTCGATCCGGTTATGGTCTGTTCCGAGTGCCGCGAACCGCTGCTGGCGAAAGAGGTCGTGGTCCACCCGGGGCCTGGTGCCCGCTCCGCGACGCAGCCCCCCGCGACGAGCGCCAAAGCGAAGGCCGGCCGGCGAGCCGCCTAGGCCAACTCACTTCCTGGATGGGGTGCGTGCCGTCCGAATAACGTCCCGCGAACCTGTGGCGCAGTTCGATCTTCTGGATCTTGCCCGTGGCGCCGTAGCTCAACGCCTCCACGAACACAACGTCGTCCGGCATCCACCATTCTGCGATCCTCCCTTCGAGATAGCCGGTCACAGCTGAGGGGCTCACCGTGGCGCGGGGCTTGGCTACGGCCGAAAACTGGGATTTCGCCTGTACATCCGCGGCAACTGCCGACATATGCAAAACGCACACGCAAGCAACTGATCTCAAGCACTAAGAAGCGTCGCGAGGAGCGAACAAAGCAGCTGGTTTGTCGGAATGGCCGCTGACCACTTGTGGGAATGGCAGTCGCGAGAGGTCCCCAAGCTATTGAAAAGCTTGGTGGGCGCACCAGGGCTCGAACCTGGGACCCGCTGATTAAGAGTCAGCTGCTCTACCAACTGAGCTATGCGCCCGAAAGGCGGTCAATGCCTTGCGAGGCCGGTCGTTTAGCAAAGCGATCCGGGTCTGGCAAGCGATGCGGCGAAGGTTTTTCGACAGTCCCCAAGAAGCGAAAAGCCGCTGGATTCCAGCGGCTTCGCCAAGGTTAATCCCGGGGTCGATCCCCGCAAGAACCCGGCTCGTTCAGAGCCGGCCCTCGCGGTCCCGGTCGGGGCCGCTATCGCGGTCGAAGCGGTTATGGTGGAAGTGCTCCATCATGCGGTCCATGCCGCGTTCCATGAAGTGGCGGGGTGGGCCGTCCTCCCCGCCGCCGAACGGACCGCGGTGGCGGGTCAGCACGGCGAGGCGCCGCTTCTGGCCGTCGTCCAGGGTCTTGTAGAGCGGATCGGCGGCGTCGGCGATCTTCTTCAGGGCCGCGGAGCTGGCGCCCATGTCCTCGGCGCGCTGGCGCAGGCGGGCGATCGGGTCTTCGGCCTGGTCGGCGTCCCTCGACGCGTCGCCCGCGCCGGCATTCATGCGCGCATTGGCGCGGTCGATGCGCAGCTTGGCGAATTCCCGCACGGCAGCCTCGACCGGCGGCCACAACTTCTCTTGATCGGCGTTGAGCTTCAGGCCGGCATGGACGGCGGCAATCCGCGCGTCGACAAAGGCGGCGCGGTCTTCCGGGTTCATGCGGATATGGCGGACATGCTCCATCCACGGCCGATGATATTGGGCATAGACAGCGCCCGAGCCAGCGATGCTGAGCACGGCGATGGCGGCGATGGTGAACTTCTTCATCCGAACCTCCTCTGGAAGGATGTCCGTGAAGATGCGCGCGAGGCGGCTGGCAAGCAACTTACAACTTGGACAGGGAGCGCGTCCTTACCAAGATGTAAGGCGCGATTTTACCTCCGGCAGCAATCGGATATCATCCGCAACAGAAAGGCTTCCGTGCCGAGCGCACGGAAGCCTTGCTTCATCGTTCGAAACGATCAGTTCGTCGCGCTCTTGGCTTCCTTGAGGAACTCGTCGATCAGCGGCTGGCCGACGCGGCCTGCGGCGTCCTTGTAGACCGGCTCCATCGCCTTGCGCATTGCCTCGTTCTGCTCCGCCGTGAGCTTGATGATCTCGCTCTTGCCGCTCTTCTTGATCTCGGCAAGCGCGTCCTCGTTCTCCTTCTGCGACTGTGCGTTGTTGTAGTCGGTCGCTTCCTTCATCGCCTTGGTGAGCTGATCGCGGATGTCGGCCGGCAGATCGTCCCAGAACTTCTTGTTCACGATCACGACGTAGCCGATATAGCCGTGATTGGTCTCGGTGATGTACTTCTGCACCTCGTGCATCTTCTGGGTATAGATGTTCGACCAGGTGTTCTCCTGGCCATCGACCACGCCGGTCTGCAGCGCCTGATAGACTTCCGAGAACGCCATCACCTGCGGCAGCGAGCCGAGCGCCTTGAACTGGGCCTGCAGCACGCGCGAGGACTGGATGCGGAACTTGACGCCCTGATAGTCGGCGGGCGCGATCAGCTTCTTGTTGGCGCTCATCTGCTTGAAGCCGTTGTCCCAATAGGCAAGGCCGGTGATGCCCTTGGCATCCAGCAGCTTGAGCAGCCGCGTGCCGAGCGGCCCTTCCGTCACCTTCCGCAGGGTCTTGAGGTCGGGCAGGATGTAGGGCAGATCGAACACCTCGAACTCGCGGATGCCGAGCGGTCCGAACTTGGAGTTGGACGGTGCCAGCATCTGCACGCTGCCGAGCTGGAGCGCCTCGAGCTCCTCCTTGTCCTTGTACAGCGTCGAGTTCGGGTAGACCTCGACCTTGACCTTGCCGCCGGTGTACTTCTCGGCCAGCTCCTTGAACTTCTCCGCTCCCTTGCCCTTCGGCGTGTCGGTGGCGACGACGTGGCTGAATTTGATGATGATCGGCGATTGGGCCGATGCCGGACCTGCAAGTCCGAATGCCAGTGCCGCGATGGACGCGGCGATCGCGAAGGTGCGCATAGTCTCTCCCTGCTGGTTATTGGGCCACCCAGCGCACGGGCAGCCGATCTTCATGCCGACAGCATCCATATAGGCCACCGGCTTGCGCTGCTATTGGCCGTTAGCAGGGCTGGTATTCATGGTGAATGCCATAAGCGACGCTGCGCCCCCTCTCCCGCTGGCGGGAGAGGGTTGGGGAGAGGGTGTCTCCGCATCGGGACATTCCCTGTATGGAGAGAACCCTCACCCGCCACGCTTCGCGTGTCAGCCTCTCCCGCAAGCGGGAGAGGCGAAGCAAGCAGCGTCAGCTCGCCGCCGCCGTCGTCACCGTGTCGCGCTGGCGCTTCATGACGATCTTGTTGAGCGCGCCGAGATAGGCCTTGGCGGAAGCCACCAGCGTATCCGGATCCGCTGCGCGGGCCGTCATCGAACGGCCGTCCTGCGACAGCCGCACCGATACTTCCGCCTGCGCGTCGGTGCCTTCGGTGACGGCGTGGACCTGGTACAGCTCCAGCTTGGCCTCGTGTGGCACTAGGCGCTTGATGCAGTTGAATACCGCGTCCACCGGACCGTTGCCTTCAGCTTCCTCGATCTTGATCTGGCCGTCGACGTCGAGCTTCATGGTCGCGCGCTGCGGGCCATGGGTGCCGGCGATCACGGTCAGCGAGGTCAGCTTGATGCGGTCGTGGGAGGCCGCCATCTCCTCGTCGACCAGCGCCTCGATGTCCTCGTCGTAGATGTCCTTCTTGCGGTCGGCGAGCGCCTTCATCCGCGTGAACGCATCTTCCAGCTGGTTCGGACCGAGCTTGTAGCCCATCTCCTCCAGCTTGTGCACGAAGGCATGGCGGCCGGAGTGCTTGCCCAGCACCAGTGAGGACTGCTTCAGGCCGACCATCTCCGGCCGCATGATCTCGTAGGTGGAGGCGTCCTTCAGCACGCCGTCCTGGTGGATTCCGCTCTCATGCGCGAACGCGTTCCGGCCGACGATCGCCTTGTTGTACTGCACGGGAAACGAGGTTGCCGCCGAGACCAGCTTCGAGGCGCGGGTGAGCTGGGTGGTGTCGATCTTGTTCCAGTAGGGGAATTTGTCGTTGCGCACGTTGATCGCCATCACGATCTCTTCGAGCGCTGCATTGCCGGCGCGCTCGCCGATGCCGTTGATGGTGCACTCGACCTGACGCGCGCCGCCGACGATGCCGGCCAGCGAGTTGGCGACCGCCATGCCGAGATCGTTGTGGCAGTGCACGGAGAACACCGCCTTGTCCGAGTTCGGCACGCGCTCGATCAGCGTCTTCATGAAGTGGGTGTATTCCTCCGGCACCGTGTAGCCGACGGTGTCGGGAATGTTCACCGTGGTGGCGCCGGCCTTGATCACGGCTTCGACGATGCGGCACAGGAAATCCATCTCGCTGCGGGTGCCGTCCTCGGCCGACCATTCGACGTCGTCGATCTGGTTGCGGGCCCGCGCGACCATTGCGACCGAGGTCTCGATCACCTGCTCGGGGGTCTTGTTCAGCTTAACCCGCATGTGCAGCGGAGAGGTCGCGATCACGGTGTGGACGCGGCCGCGTTTTGCAAATTTTACCGCCTCGGCGCAGCGGTCGATGTCGGCGGGATGGGCGCGCGACAGGCCGGCGATGACGGCGTTCTTGGAGCGGCGGGCAATCTCGCTGACGGCCTGAAAGTCACCTTCGGAGGTGATCGGGAAGCCGGCCTCGATGACATCGACGCCCATATCGTCCAGCAGCTCGGCAACCTCGAGCTTCTCCTCGAAGGTCATGGTGGCGCCGGGGCACTGCTCGCCGTCGCGCAGCGTGGTGTCGAAAATGATGACGCGGTCCTTCTCGGACTTGTTCACGGTGGCCATTTCAAATTTCCTTTTGAGCTTTTGCGCCGTTCAGACCATTAGTCCCTTGGCGCTTGAGGTGTCCGGTGATCTCGACCAGCCCCTGAGCGCCCAGGCGCATGGCGCCCAGCCGGCCCTCAGGGGCAGCTAAGAAGAAGCCCGCCAAGAAGCAGGGTGGGCAGCGCGGCCAGGATCGTGGCGGCGGCCAGAGCCACCTCCCCCGAAATCCCCTCGATTTGGCCACGAATCAGCATTGCCGGACCCTTTTGAGCCCTCAAATGCTCGGCCAAAACCGTTGACGGTTGGTTGCCGGGAGGCTCAGTGGCCCGTTTCTAGACGAGAAATGGCCGCAACTGCAACGCCAAAAGATGGTCAGGGAAGCTGACCTGGTTGAGGCCTTGCTGCGCCGCGCCCCGGGGGCTCCAGAGCGGGCTGCGCCCGTCTCTCCACGCCGCCCCCTACCCCGCACGGCGGGCGCGGGCCCTGGTCTCCCAGCGGTCCAGCATCTGGCCGAGCTCGCCGGTGACCACGGGGATCGCCGTGATCGCGCTCGCGATCTCGTTGGTGTTGGCGGGCGCGTTGGCGGGCAGCCAATCCGGCTCGGCATATTCGCGCCAGCGGCGGGCTTCCGCCCGTCGTTTGTTGGAGATGTAGTCACGCGTGAAATAGCCGGCCGCGAACGCGATCCCCAGCAACACGATCAATACGATGACGCCAGCCACGTTCAACTCCGTTCGTCGCCCCCGCACGGTTTCTGCGCAGCAATAGGTGCGAAATCATGGCTTGAGCCGGACCGAATGTGTGACGTGCCGCGCTTTGTCGCACGCAAATATGCGCTCGCGCCCGCGGACCATTTTCGAGCCGTGCAAATGACGCAAGACGGACGCGAACCGCGCCCAGCCCGGACGCATTCGAAGATGACGGGATTGCGACCCGCCATCGCGCCCACGCGATTCCTCCCCTCGCAACAGGACGCGGACCGGATTAACCTCAGCTTGCTCGGCCGGATCAACCGGCCAGCGAACATGATCGGGAGGACGCCATGACACGCCAAGAGCAGCGTGAACAGGATGCTGCGCTTTCACGACGAACCCTTGTCCGGGGGCTTGCCCTCGGCGCCGCGGCCACCGTGACCGGGGTGGGCCCCGCGCTGGCCCAGACCGGACCCGTTGCACCACCGACCACCATCACAACTCCGCCGCGCGATTTCAGCCCTCACGGCGCGCCGACCACTTATTTCTGGGACCCCGACATCATCGCGGTCGATCCCTCCTTCAACGATCTCGCCCAGCCCAACACCGCGATCAAGCGCCTGTACACCGGCCTGCTGTGGGCCGAGGGTCCGGCGTGGAGCGCGCAAGGAAGGTATCTGTTGTGGAGCGACATTCCCAACAACCGGCAGATGCGCTGGAGCGAGGATGACGGCCGCGTCAGCGTGTTTCGTTCCCCCTCGAACAACTCCAACGGCAACTCCTTCGACTTCCAGGGCCGCCAGCTCTCCTGCGAGCATCTGACGCGGCGTGTGACGCGCTACGAGCACGACGGCACCGCCACGGTGCTCGCCGACTCCTATCAGGGCAAGAAGCTGAACTCGCCGAACGACGTGGTCGCGCATCCCGACGGCAGCTACTGGTTCACTGATCCGCCCTATGGCGGCCAGCTCTACGAAGGTGAGCCTGACGTCGCGGGCGGGCCGAGCAATGCGGGCGGCAAGCTCAATCCGCGGATCGGACAGCCGGCCGGCTTCGTGCCCGGCAAGCGCGAGCTGCCGACCAATTGCTATCGCATCGATCCCTCCGGCCGCATCGATCTCGTCGTCACCGAGGAGCAGGTGCCCGATCCGAACGGGCTGTGCTTCTCCCCCGACTACAAGAAGCTCTACATCGCCTCGACCGGAAAAGGTCCGGGCGACACCGGCCCCGGCGGCAAGGGCGAGATCTTCGTGTTTGACGTCGGCGGCGACAACAAGCTCTCGAACCCCAGGAAGTTCAGCGATTGCGTGATCGACGGCGTGAAGTGCGGGCCGGACGGCGTGCGCTGCGACGTCAACGGCAATGTCTGGGCGTCCAGCAATGCCGGTCGCGCCGTCGGCTATAACGGCGTGACGGTGTGGTCACCGGAGGGCAAGCTGCTCGGCCGCATCCGCCTGCCGGAGGTCTGCGGCAACATCACCTTCGGCGGCCCCAAGCGCAACCGCCTGTTCATGGCCGCGAGCCAATCGCTCTACGCGGTGTTCACGGCGACGCAAGGCGCGGCACCGGGCTGACCTAAGAGTGCACCGCGATCGAGGATGGGCACGGCGCTTTGCCCATCCTGCGGCACTAAGACAGTAGGGGCGCCGGCCCGAACCGCCGGCGCCTGCTGCTTTCTGCAGCACGCATTCGCCGCAAACATGCAGGCGACCTCACGTTTCATGACAGCTAGGCGACGCGCTCGCTCCGGCCCGGTTCCGCAGCCGCAATCAAGCTGCATCGCGGGCCAATCTCCGCCATCAAACCAACGATGATGCGTGACGCAGCGTGGCGCCGGGACACGATACCCGCCGCGGTCCGCGCCTGACTTGAACTGGGGAGTTGCGCGATGCGCCATATGCCAAACGACACGATCATCACCCACGTCGGAAGCGAGGAGCTCGTGCTCGTATTCGGCGACCCCGGTCTGGCGACCGACGGGCGCGGTGGAAACGACACCATGATCGCGACAGTCGATGGCGGGCCCAGCACCCTGCTGCTAGTCGGCGACGATGAGGACTTGCGGGGGCAGTCGCACGGCGGCAATGACCATTTCGTCGCCGATGTCGCGGGCTTCGGCGTTTACGTAACCGTCGACGGCGACGCGCGGACGATGTCCGGCTAGGCCCATGGCGGCAATGACGTCCTGGACGTCGACGCCACCGATTCCATCTATACGACCACCTCTCTCTTCGGCGACGCCGAGATGGCGATGACGGGAGAAGCGCGCGGAGGCAATGACGTCCTCACGGGCACGATGGGAGACAGGGCGTATGGGACGTTCGTCGGCGACGCCGGCACCACCATGAACGACGATACCCGAGGCGGCAACGACATCATCAACGTCACCCAGTCCGGGGTCTATGGCGCCGCATCGATCTCCGGCGATGCACTCATCGACATGCGCGGCGAGGCACGTGGGGGCAACGATATTCTCATCTATACGATTGGCACCGAAGCGCGATCCGGAGGCGCGTTCATGGTTGGAGACGCGGACTACATGAGCGACGACGCCCGCGGCGGCGACGACGTGCTGATCGCAACCGTTGATGGCGATCCCGACTCGACGTCGATCACCATGTTCGGAGATGCCGCGAACATGTCGGGCAGCGCGCATGGCGGCAACGACATCCTCGTGGGCAGCGAGCGCGGCGACTGGCTATATGGCGATGCCCAAATCTACACCCCAGGCGGGGACGGATTGATCACCGGCGGCCGCGACCTCTTGAACGGCGGCGGCGGCAATGACCAGCTCTGGGGCGGACCGAACAACGATCTGTTCGTGTTCGACAAAGGCTCCGGCCAGGACGTGATCAACGATTTCGATCAGGGCAACAAGGCGGCGGGCAGCACGGCGCGAGAGCACGACCTCATCGACGTGCAGAGCTACGGATTTGCGGACTGGGCAGCGCTGAAGAATTTGATCAGCGACGACGCTTCCGGAAATGCCGTGATCCACCTCACGGCCAGTGATACGGTCACGCTGGAGGGGGTCCATGCTGCCGATCTCCGTGCCGGGGATTTCATCGTCTAGGAAACAGACCATGCGCGTTGTGATCTGCGGCGGCGGCGTGATCGGCGCCTGCATCGCCTGGTTTCTGCGCCGCCGCGGCATCGACGTCATCGTAGTCGAACGGACCGAGGTGGCGGCGGCAGCCTCAGGAAAGGCCGGCGGCTTCCTCACGCGCGACTGGTGCGTCGGCACGCCACTCGATGCGCTGGCGCGACGCAGCTTCGCACTTCATGCGCAACTGGCCGGCGAGATCCCAGGCGATTGGGGCCATCGGCCCATGACCGCCTATAGCGGCTTCGTTGCTCCCGATGGCGACGCACGGCGGAATCTGCCCTCCACGCTCGGCTGGCTCGCCA
The DNA here is from genome assembly GCF_045571495.1 of Bradyrhizobium centrosematis. Taxonomy (NCBI): domain Bacteria; kingdom Pseudomonadati; phylum Pseudomonadota; class Alphaproteobacteria; order Hyphomicrobiales; family Nitrobacteraceae; genus Bradyrhizobium; species Bradyrhizobium centrosematis. The sequence continues at coordinate 2,256,101 of NZ_CP120703.1, read as the reverse complement.
ACGGCGTCGTCATCGCGCAGCGTATCGGCACGCAGGAGACCACCGCAATCGTGCATCCCCGCAAGTTCACCTCCTCAGTGATGGACGCGGCGCTCGCGCAAGGCGCGCAGCTTCGTCGCGCCCGCATCACGGCGATCTTGCGAGCCGCGGACGGCATCGCGGCGAGAGGCGTCGAGGTCGAAGGCGGCGTCATCGAGGCAGATGCCGTCGTGATCGCGATGGGCCCATGGTCGCTGCTCGCCGCGCAATGGATGAGCCTGCCCGCCGTCTATGGTCAGCGCAGCCCGAGCATCGTGTACGACACCGGCACCGATGTGCCGGCCGAGGCGCTGTTCCTCGAGCACGAAGACGACGGCGGCGCCATATCGATCGAAGTCTTCCCGCGGGCCGACGGCAGCACCCACATCACCGCGCTGTCCGATATCGCGCCGCTGCCGCTCGATCCCGCCGCCGTCGTGCCCGATCAGGACGCGATCGCGCGCCTGCAAGCCATGAGCGAGCGATTGTCGCCGCTGTTCGCGCCTGCGCGGATCATCGCGCGGCAGGCCTGTTTTCGTCCTGTGACGCAGGACGGCTTGCCGCTGATCGGCAAAGTGCCGCAGAGCGAGGGCCTCTATGTCGCGACCGGACACAATGTCTGGGGCATTCTCAACGCGCCCGCCACCGGCGAAGCCCTGGCACAGCTGATCGCCGATGGAACGACGGAGATCGACCTGTCACCGTTTGATCCTGCCCGGCTCGAGCCGCTCGATCCGTCGCTGCTGCACGCGCGTTGACGCAAGGCATGCCGGGCGCCCACGTGCATGGGCGTCGCCGAAATCTGCATGACTGCCCTGCTCTCTATTTTCACGGCGCTAGACTTTAGTTCGCCCTCACGATCCTGAATGCAGTTTCACTTGCCGAGAGTGTCCTCGCCGCTATAGTTGCGCCCCAATAGCTCACAAGAGGCTACATTCAAGGAGAGAAACAACATGAAGAAAAGACTCTCTGCTGCATTGCGAATTCGCTCGACGCCGCCGTGATCGGCGCGCCGGAGGACGTCGTCAGGATTGACGCCAGTCTCCCGAGCTCCCCATCCAGCCTGCCTGCGAACTGCTCGGAACGGCATCTGGGCCTTGCCCGGAGGGTTGTCCGCTTGGCGGGTATGCGCAGCACCTTTCCCTCCAAGCGGCAGCCACACTGCCCGGCCAATCATCAATGCGAGTCTTCCAGATTTTGATCGATGGCTTTGCCATCAGCGCTCTCTACGCGCTCGGCGCCACCGGCTTCACCCTGATCTTCGGCGTCTCCGGCGTGCTCAACCTCTCCCACGGCGCCATCATGGTCGCGGCAGCGGTGGCGGCCTGGGCCGCAGCCAGCGTGCTTGGCGTCGGCACCTATGCCGGCGCGCTGATCGGGGTCGGTGTCGCCCTCCTGACCGCGTTTGCCACCTATTTCGCAGTGGTGAAGCCGATCCAGGATTCCCGCCGCATACCCAACGAGGAGAAGGAGATCTTCGTCCTCACCGGCACGCTGCTCTGGGGCATCATGATCCAGGAGCTGATCGCCTATTTCTTCACCAACAACGCCAAGACCGTGCTGCCGATCGTCGAGGGCGTGGTCGAGATCCTCGGCGTGCGCACGCCGCGCAACGAGATCTTCACCGCGATCGTGTGCTGCCTCGTCATCGCGCTGCTGTGGCTGCTGGTGAACCGCACGCGTACCGGCAAGGCCGTGCTGGCGGCGTCGATGAACCCGCGCGGCGTTACGCTGCTCGGGCTCGAGCTCACCAACATCTACATCGTTGTCTGGGCGATCTACGGGGTTCTCGCCGGCATCGCCGGCGTGCTGCTTGGCATGTTCCTCGGTGTCAGCTCGTACAGTGTGGGCCCCTTGACGGCGAGCGCGTTCTCGATCGTCGTGCTCGGCGGCCTCGGCAGCGTCTCCGGCTCGCTGATCGCCGCCTTCGTGGTCGGCTATCTCGAGACGCTGACGGCATATCTCGTCTCGCCGGCCTATCGCACCATCCCGGCGCTGCTGCTGCTCGTGTTCGTGATGTACATCCGGCCCCAAGGCCTCCTGGGGAGGCGCTGAGATGCCCACCTTCTTCAACTCCCGCCTGTTCTTCATCTCGCTGGCGCTGGTCGTCATCGCAGCCACGCTGCCGCTCTACGTCTCCGGCTATGTGCTCGGGCTCTTGACGGTCGCCTTCTATTTCGGCGTGTTCGCGATGGCCTGGGATCTGTTGTTCGGCTTCGCCGGCGAAGTGAATTTCGGGCCCACCTTTCTGATCGGCGTCGGCGCCTATACCGCCGGCATCCTCAATGCCCAGCTCGGCTGGTCGGTCTATCTCTGCATCGTGCTCGGCGCGTCGGCTTCGGTGATCGCCGGCCTCGTGCTGGCGCTGCCGGCGCTACGCGTGCGCGGGCCCTATTTCGGCCTGACCACGCTGGTCGCGGTCCTGATGCTGCAGAACTTCGTCGTCGTGTTCGCCGACCTCACCGGCGGCGAGATCGGCCTCACCATCCCCGACGTCATCAGCATCAATGCCGGCACGAATTACTGGATCGCGCTCGGCTTCATGACGATCTCGGCCGCCATCCTCTACGGCCTGTCGCAATCACCTGTTGGACTCGTGCTGCAGGCGAGCGGCCAGGATCCGGTGCAGGCCGGCGCGCTCGGCTTCAACATCGTCAAGCACAAGCTCGCCGCCTTCATCGTCAGCGCGTTCTTCTCGGGGCTGTCGGGGGCGCTGCTGGTGTTCTATTTCGGCACCGCCTCGGTCGGCACCGTCGTCGACGTCGCGGTCGGCGTCAACGTGATCGTCTCGGCCGTGCTCGGCGGCCGCCGCACCGTGCTCGGCGCGGCGCTCGGCGCGATCTTTCTGATCGTGGCCGGCGAGTTCCTGCGTCCCACAGGCGAGCTTGCGACCTTCATCGTCTCGGCGGTCGCACTTCTCGTCGTGCTGTTCTTCCCCGGCGGCTTCTTGGGGGCGGCCCTCTCGCGCGAGGCTCGTTCGTGATGGACATGAGGCTTTCAAACCGCGCCGTGCTCGAGGTCAGCGGGCTGACCAAGCGCTTCGGCGGCCTGACGGCGGTGAAGAACCTCGGCTTCGAGGTCAACAGCGGCGAGATCTTTGGCCTGATCGGACCAAACGGCTCGGGCAAATCGACCGCGATGAAGAGCGTGATGGGGATCGAGCGTCCAACCTCGGGCGAGGTGATCTTCGAGGGCGAGGATGTCGCCGGCCTGCCCGCGCACAAGATTGCGCGGAAGGGCTTTGGCATGGTGTTTCAGCACTCCCGGCCGCTGAACCGGCAGACCGTGCTGGAGAACATCCTGGTCGCGCTGTTGCCGGACAGCCTGTTCATGCTGTTCCCGGACAAGGCCCTGGTCGAGCGCGCCAAATGGATCGCCGACCGCGTGGGCTTAGGGAATGTGATGCACCGCCGCCCGCCGACGCTGCCCTTCGCCGATCTGCGAAGGCTCGAGCTCGCAAAGGCTATCGCGCGTGATCCAAAGGTCGTGCTGGTGGATGAACCCTTCGCCGGGTTGACGCGGGCCGAGGTCGACATCTTCTCCGACCTGATCCGCAGCTTTCGCGACGAGGGCCGCGCGGTGATGCTGGTCGACCACAACGTCAAGAGCGTGGCAGCTCTGGTCGACCGGGTGCTCGCGATGTATCTCGGCGAGGAAATCGTCACCGGCAAGGCCGAGGACGTCATGAAGAACGAGACCGTGCGCCGGGTCTATCTCGGCGGCGCCATCGAGACCCATGCGCGGCCCGAGACTAGCTTCAAGGACAAGGTGCCACTGCTCCAGGTCGAGAATGTCAGCGTGTTCTATGGCAAGGCGCAGGCGCTGGAGAACGTCTCGATCCACGTCCATGAGGGCGAGTTCGTCTCCGTGGTCGGCCTTAACGGCGCCGGCAAGACCACGCTGTTCAACACCATCTCCGGCTTCCTGCCCTATAGCGGCGAGATCATACGCGGTGGTCAGCCGCTGCGCGGTACGAGCCCGGCCAGGATCGCGCGCAGCGGCCTCGTGCAATGCCCGGAATCGCGCGAGCTGTTCGGCGAGATGAGCGTGCGGGAGAACCTCGATCTCGGCGGCCAGCATCTGTCCGACGACAAGCGCGCCGCGCAGCTCGCCTGGCTGTTCGAGCTGTTTCCGATTCTGAAGGAGCGTCAGGGCCAGATGGCGCAGACACTCTCCGGCGGCGAGCAGCAGATGCTCGCGATCGGCCGCGCGCTGATGATGCAGCCGCAGATCCTGATCCTGGACGAGCCGACGCTGGGGCTTGCCCCCGTCATCCTCGAGCAACTGTCCAAGGCGCTGACCAAGCTGCGGCAGACCACCTCGATCACGGTGCTGCTCGGCGAGCAGAACGTGACCTTCGCGCTTCCCCACGCCGACCGCGTCTATGTGCTGGAGCATGCCAGGATCGTCTGGGAGGGCGATCCCGGCCGCTTTGCCGCGGAAGCCGGCGCCGATTTTCTGTAAGTCTTCGACATCAACAAGAAACTTGGAAAGGAAACGACCATGCGATCTTCAGTTCTCAGCAGCAGCTTGCTCGCCTCGGCGCTGGCGCTGTGCCTTGCGGCCCCCGCCTACGCCCAGTCGAACGATCCGATCAAGATCGGCGTCATCGCCGAGGTGCAGGCGATCGCCGGCGCGGCGACGCCGGGCGGCGCGCAGATCGCTGCCGATGAGATCAACGCCAAGGGCGGCATTCTCGGCCGCAAGGTCGAGATCGTCACCTATGACAACAAGAGCTCCTCGGCGGATTCCGTGCGCGCGTTCCAGCGCGCCGTCAGCGAGGACAAGGTCTCGGCCGTGATCGCGAGCTATATCTCCGAGGTCGTGCTGGCGCTGGAGCCATGGGCGGCGCGGTTGAAGATGCCGCTGATCACGCCGGGCGCCGCCTCGAACGAGATCACCAAAGCGATCCATAACGACTATGAGAAGAACAAGTACACCTTCCACGGCTATCTGACCTCGGCCGCGCAGGCCCAGCTCGTCTGCGACGCCGCCAAGGAGCTTCTGGTCGACAAGCTCAAGTTCAAGACGGTCGCGATCATGAGCGAGGACGCCGCCTGGACCAAGCCGCTCGACGTCGGCTATGAGGCGTGCCTGCCCAAGGCGGGCCTCAAGGTCGTCGAACACGTCCGCTTCTCGCCCGATACCACCGACTTCACGCCGATCTTCAACAACATCGAGAGCAAGAAGCCCGACGTGATCGTCACCGGCATCTCGCATGTCGGCGTGCAGCCGACGGTGCAGTGGAAGAACCAGCAGGTGCCGATCCCGATGTTCGGCATCAGCGCGCAGGCGCTGAGCCCGACCTTCTGGAAGGACACCAATGGCGCCGCCGACGGCATCCCCTCCCTTGCGGTGGCGACGCCGGATGTTGCGGTGACCTCGAAGACGAAACCGTTCGCTGCTGCGTTCAAGGCGAAGTACGGCAATCCTCCGGCCTATACCGGCTACACTGCCTATGACGAGGTCTACATGATCACCGACGCGATCAAGCGCGCCGGCTCGACCGATCCCGACAAGATGGTGGCCGAGCTCGAGAAGACCGACTATGAGGGCACGATCGGCAAGATCCAGTTCTATGGCAAGAACGACGAGTTCACCCATGGCATCAAGTCGGGGCCCGGCACCGTGACCGGCCTCGTCTTCCAATGGCAGGACTCCAAGCAGGTCGTGGTCTGGCCCGAGCGGATCGCCGAAGGCAAGCTGAAGTTTCCGAACTTCGTGAAGCTGTCGCAATAACACCCGCCGCCGGGCGCTCCGGCGCCCGGACGCTGACAGCACCCGTGCAGGGCCCGTCGCGATCACCGCGGCGGGCCTCTGTTTTGTGCAGAACGGAACTGCCGCGCTGGCCTGACGGGACCCATCCGGCGATCCTGCCGTTAATCCCGACGCGGCCCGGAGCAACCTGATGGACGATCGATCCAGACACCCCGACAGCCTGATGCAGGACGACGGCTTCGTCCGGGTCCGGGGCGCGCGCGAGCACAACCTCAAGAACATCGACGTCCGCATTCCCCGCAACGCCCTCGTCGTGTTCACGGGCGTGTCGGGCTCGGGGAAATCCTCGCTCGCCTTCGGCACGATCTACGCCGAAGCGCAGCGGCGCTATCTGGAATCGGTGTCACCCTACGCGCGGCGCCTGTTCCACCAGATGCAGATTCCTGAAGTCGACGACATCGAGGGCCTGCCGCCCGCCGTTGCGCTCCAGCAGCAGCGCGGGGCGCCGACGACGCGCTCGTCGGTCGGCAGTGTCACCACCATCTCGAACCTGCTCAGGATGCTCTACTCCCGCGCCGGGGACTATCCGCGCGGACAGCCGATGCTCTATGCGGAGGCATTCTCGCCGAACACGCCGGAGGGCGCCTGCCCGACCTGCCACGGCATCGGCCGGATGCTCGATGTGACCGAGAAGTCGATGGTGCCCGACGATACCAAGACGATCCGCGAACGCGCGATCGCGGCCTGGCCAAGCGCCTGGCAGGGACAGAACCTCCGCGACATCCTGACCACGCTCGGCTACGACGTCGACAAGCCCTGGCGCGAGCTGCGCAGGAAGGACCGCGACTGGATTCTGTTCACCGAGGAGCAGCCGACCGTTCCTGTTTACGCCGGTTACGACGCCGCCGAGGTCAGGCGCGCCCTGCGCCGCAAGGAGGAGCCGAGCTATCAGGGCACCTTCACCGGCGCCAAGCGCTACGTGATGCAGACCTATGCCAAGTCCGAGAGCGCGATGATGAAGCGCCGGGTCGCGCAATTCATGATCACGCGGGATTGCCCGACCTGCCACGGCACGCGGCTGAAGCCCGAGGCGCTCAAGGTCAAGTTCGCCCGCCTCACCATCGCCGAGATGTCGCACCTGCCGCTCAAGGAGATGCACGAGCTGATCCAGCCGTTTGCAAGAGCATCGACGGACAAATCGGAGAAGGCCGTCGTCGCCAGGCGCATCTGCGAGGATCTCTCGGCGCGTCTTGCCGTTCTGCTCGACCTCGGCCTCGGCTATCTCGCCTGCGAGCGCAGCACGCCGACGCTGTCGCCGGGCGAGTTGCAGCGGCTGCGCCTCGCGACGCAGGTCCGCTCGAATCTGTTCGGCGTCGTCTACGTGCTCGACGAGCCTTCCGCCGGCCTGCATCCGGCCGATACCGAGGCGCTGCTGCGGGCGCTGGACCGGTTGAAGCACGCCGGCAACTCGATCTTCGTCGTCGAGCACGAGGTCGAGGTGATCAGGCATGCCGACTGGCTGGTGGATGTCGGGCCCGACGCCGGCGACGGCGGCGGATGCATCCTCTATAGCGGACCGCCCGCGGGACTTGGTGAGATCGGGTCCTCGCAAACCGCGCACTACCTCGCACATCCGCGAAAGAAGCTGCCGACAATCCGCCGCGAGCCGAAGGGACATCTGAAGCTCAGGGGCGTCGTCCGCAACAATCTGCGCGGCCTCGACGTCGACATTCCGCTGGGCGTCATCACTGGCGTCACCGGCGTGTCCGGCTCCGGCAAGTCGAGCCTGATCAGCCAATTCCTCGTCGAGACCGTGGCCGCCCATCTCGGCCATTCGCTCGCCTCTGATGCCGATGACGACAGCCTTGCCGCGACGGTCGAGACGCTGGGCGGCAAGATCATTGCCGGCCTTGACCAGATCGACCGCCTCGTCGTCGTCGACCAGAAGCCGATCGGCCGCACGCCGCGTTCCAACCTTGCGACCTATACCGGCCTGTTCGACCACGTCAGGAGGCTGTTCGCGGCAACGCCGCAGGCCAAATCCCGCCGCTATGATGCCGGGCGCTTCTCCTTCAACGTCGCAAAGGGACGCTGCGCGACCTGCGAAGGCGAGGGCTTCGTCTGTGTCGAGCTTCTGTTCCTGCCCAGCGTCTACGCGCCCTGCCCGACCTGCAAGGGTGCACGGTACAACGACAAGACGCTCGAGGTGACGATCCGCGGCAAATCGATCGCGGACGTGCTGGCGATGCGCGTCGACGAGGCCTTCGACTTCTTCGAGGGCGATGCGACACTGAACCGCACGCTGTCGGTCGTGCGCGAGGTCGGCCTCGGCTATATCCGCCTCGGCCAGTCCGCAACGGAATTGTCGGGTGGCGAAGCCCAGCGCATCAAGCTCGCGACCGAGCTGATGCGCCCGCAACGGGGCCACACGCTCTATGTCCTGGACGAGCCGACCACCGGCCTTCATCCACGCGATGTCGAGCGGCTGATCGCGCAGCTCGAGCGGATCGTGGACGCCGGCAACAGCGTGATCGTGGTCGAGCACGACATGGACGTGGTGGCGCACAGCGACTGGATCATCGATCTCGGGCCCGGCGCCGGCGACGAGGGCGGCCGCGTCGTCGCATCGGGGACACCCGATCGGGTCGCGAAGGCCGGCGGGAAGACGGCGCCTTATCTGGCGCGCCGCTTGAGGCAGTGACCACGCGGCAATCGCCCCGAGCCTCGGCGCCCGTCATTTCGCAACTGCGTTCCATGACGCAGCGGACAAACCCCGACTTTCGCCATGTTGACTTTCCGCGATCCCCCTCCCCATACTTCGCAAAAAAACAACAACCAATCATAAGACGGTTTTGAGGGAGGATAGGATGCCGACTTCACGCAGGCAGCTGCTGAAGGGTACGGCGGCGGCCGCCGCCACACTCAGCCTCGATTGGACCAGGGCCCAGGCGCAGGCCGAAACGTTGCGCATCGGCCTGATCTACGATCTCACCGGACCCTTTGCCGCCGGCGGCTCGGTCGCCTCGTCAATCGGCGCCCAGATCGCGATCGACCTCGTCAACGCGAAAGGGGGTGTCGGCGGCAAGACCAAGATTGCTGCCGTTGCGGCGGATTCCCAGAGCAAGCCCGACGTTGCGATCAACGAGGCCGAACGCCTGATCAGCCAGGAGAAGATCGACATCCTCAACGGCGTCTATGCGAGCTCGCATGCGGTGCCGCTGGCCGCGAAGGTCGAGCAGCAGAAGAAGATCCTCTGGATCACCACCGCGGTCTCGACCGCCGTGTTCAAGGACAAGAACCTGCAATATGTGTTTCGCGCGCAGATCCATTCCGACCAATACGGCCAGGCGTTTGCCAGCTTCATCACCGAGCACGCAAAAGCAAAGCTCGGCATGGATCCAAAGGACGTCAAGGTGGCGCTGATCCACGAGGACGGCCCCTACGGCGTCGGGGTCGCCGCCGCGGACGAAGCCTATGCCAAGCAGGCCGGCATCCAGGTCGTGTTGCGCGAAGGCTATTCGGCGTCGGCGCCCGATCTGTCGGTGCTGGTGACGAAGATCAAGCGCGCCAAGGCCGACGTGATCTCCCATGCCGGCTACAATCCCGACATCACCCTGTTCCTGCGCCAGGCCCGCGAGAGCGGATTGCGCTTCAAGATGCTGTTCGGGGCGGGTGCGGGCTACAGCCAGCTCGACAAGCTGCGTGCGACATTCGGCGCCGACATCGACAATTTCTGCAACATCGATCCAGTCCCGGCGCAACTGCTGGATCCCGGCAAGCTCGCGCCGGGCATGGGCGATCTGATCAACGCGATGGTCACGCGCTACAAGGCCAAGACCGGCGCCACCGATGTGCCGCCGCATTGCTCGATGGGTTTCAACCAGACCTGGGTGCTGCTCAACAACGTCCTGCCGGTCGCCAAGGAGAAGTACGGCGGCTTCGAGCCCGAGGCGATCCGCAAGGCCGCACTCGACGTCGACATCCCCGCCGGCGGCACCATCCAGGGCTACGGCGTGAAATTCTTCCCGCCGGGCACGCCGCTGTCCGGCCAGAACGAGCGCTCGACGCCCGTGGTGATGCAGAACGCCGGCGAGCACATCTCGGTGGTGTGGCCGACCAACATCCGCACGCAGGACCCGGTGTTCCCGCTGCCGAAGGGCTCGACCTACGGGGCGTAGGGGCAGCGACGGCGGCGCTGCTCTTACCCTCCCCTGGAGGGCAGGGCTATCGCATGTGACAGTGATGTCGCGTGCGGCCATCCTTCGAGATGCCCGCCGTTGGCGGGCCCTCAGGATGAGGACCGAGTGCGTTTCGCTGGTTTCGACGGGCTCCGATGCCGCTTAGCCTCATCCTGAGGAGACCGCTGAAAGCGGTCGTCTCGAAGGACGAGGCGCGCGCTCAGCTCGTGCAAAGAGCCACATGCGATTCCCCTGCCTGGAGGGGGAGGCAAGAGCAGCCACCTACAACACCACCCGCCGCCCCTCCTCCGCCGCCCAGTACCCCGCGTAGTTCACCTTGATCGTCTCGTAGGCCAGCGCGAGGTCGGAGAGCGGCTGCCGGCCTGTCGCGGCGCATTCCATGAAGTCCTGGATCTCCTGCAGATAGCCGCGCGTCCATTCCTCCTCGAGGCAGACATATTGCCAGCCGGTCTTGCGATCGACCTTTTCGGTGATGTAGACGCCCGCGAGCTTCTCCTCGCTGGTCTGGTAGCTCATCAGATGATTGTTCGGCGTGATGTTGGCGAACAGCGAGCCGCCGGACGTGTAGGTCTCGATCAGATTGCGCACGCCGCCCATGATCATGTCGCCGGAGAACACGGTCGCCTTGGTGCCGTCGCTGAAAGTGGCGGTGAGCGTACCCCAGTCTTCGACGTCGACGGGATTGGCCTTGATGTAGGTGCGCTCTTCGGGCTTGAGGCCAGCGGTGACATTGCCGACATCGCAGGTGACGCTGGCAACCCGGATGGTCTCCCCGCGCGCCCTCGCCTCGACCTGCTTCAGATACAGCACCGCCGAGAGCGGGTGGCAGCCCATGCGGATCAGCGAGCCGCCGCCGGTCATCGCCCATTGCGCGGCATGGGCGGCGTGCGAGCCGGAATGGCTCTCCTCGCCCTTCATGAACAGGACCTTGTCCTTGGTCGCTCTCAGGATCTCCGCGGTCTTGGTCACGGCCGGTGCGTAGATCCAGTCCTCGGCATACATGAAGAGCTTGCCGGTGCGCTCGATCACTGCGCGCGTCTTGTCCATCTCCTCGATCACGCGCTCATACATCAGCGCCTTCGGTACGCGCCTGCCGATCGGCTGCTGATCGCCGTCACGCCCGAAATAGCCCGCGAACGGCTTTTCGCAGATCACATGCTTGCCGGCCTGCATGGCGCCGACGATCATCTCGGCATGAAGATTGGGCGGGGTGCAGATGTCGACGACGTCGATCTCGCGGTCCGCGACCAGCTCGCTGAAGCTGCGATAGACGCGCGGGATTCCGTGCCGTCCGGCGAATTCGACGACATGGTCGCCGCGCGCGGCCACCGCGGCGACCTCGACATCCATGCCATAGACGCGCCGGAACGCATACATGTGCAGCTCCGACACGAAGCCGCAGCCGACGAGTCCCACTCTGATCCCTGCCATTGATGCCCTCCCTTGCGTTCGGGGGGCACTATAGCGCGTGGACCGGCCTATTCCACGGAGACCGTCACCACGCCGGCGCTCATCATGCCGAGCGCGCGGGCAGCGGGCACCGAGAGATCGACGATGCGGCCGCGGATGAAGGGACCGCGATCGTTGACGCGGCACTGGATCGTGCGCCCGCTCCAGGACACCTTGAGCATGCTGCCGAACGGGCGCGTCCGGTGCGCGCAGGTCATCTCGCCGCCCCTGCCGGCTTTTCCATAGCCGTAATACGAGGCAAGCCCGCTTTCGGCATGGGCAACAGAAATGGAAGAAAGCGAAAAACTGGCCAGAGAGAAAAACAGCGTGGTTTACGCTCGCACGGCACCGCTCCCGGTTGGCCCCGCCCGGCGCTGCAAACGTGGGTTTGTTCCCTCGAGTTCCCGACCCACGGCCGCGCAAGGGCGGCCGCGCGATCACACATTGTTACTGTTTGTGGAAGACCAGCGTGCGCACCTCGATGCTCTCACGCGGCGCGGCGTTCGCCGGTGTGGTCGGATCGACGAAGGCGGTGTGCGGCCCGAAGCGCGTGCGGCCATCGGTTGCGGAATCATAGCATTTGAGCAGCAACGCCTGGTCGGATGTCATCTCCGGGAAATAGAACCAGCGATGCGCCGGATTGTACTTCACCGAATAGGTCTCGCCGCGGCGGTTGGGATAGATCAGGTCGGAGGCGACGAGATCGTCTGGCGCCACCGTCGTGCCGTCCGCCATCGCCAGCGGCGAATCGCGCAATGGGCCGCGGATCGGCCGCCAGAGATTGATCACCTGCACGCGGCCCCTGAGCAACTCCTCGGCCTCGTCGGGCAGATGCTCGCGGACGCGGTTGGCACCGGAGGTCGCGGTCTGGTCGACATGGACGCGCGTTGCCGGTTGGCGCGGACCACCGCCCCGGATGTCCGGCGCGCCTTCGACGCGTTTGCGGACGGTGTGATCGAAGATCACGACGCGATCGGCCTTCAGCGTGGCCCGCAGGAACGCCTCCACGGCGGGATAATAGACCCCCCTCACCTCTTCGTCGTTGTAGAAATCCTTCACCCGGGTCGGATGACGCACCAGGGCAAAGCCCTCGCGATCGAGCGAGAACGTTTGCGCAATCGGCCGCGCGTCGAAGATCGGCACCTGATGCGCCTCCGGCAGCGCCGTGCTTTTGGGCTCGCCCGGCGGCGGATCGAAGGCGTAGGTGCGCGGCTTGCCCGCAACGGGCGCGAGGTAGTTGAGTTCGGCAGTGACGAAGGGAAGCGACTCGATTTTTGTTTCTTGCAGGCCCATGGCCGGTCTCCCGATGTGGTCGTCGAATTGATCTTTGCGGGAGTTCACCGCGCCGCAAGAGCTGCGATGCAAATAGCAATGCGAGTGTTGTCGCAAGTCGGGAGTGCAGAAGAAATGCCTCGAGGGACGCAGGTGAGCGCTGGTCTCCTTCTCCCCTTGTGGGAGAAGGTGGCGCGTAGCGCCGGATGAAGGGCATCTATCCGCGCGTTCGAGATGCCAGAGATGTGATCGCGGAGAGAGACCCCTCACCCGTCTCGCCGCAATCGCGGCGAGCCACCCTCTCCCACAAGGGGAAGAACCGCGTCCGGCCGGCGCAAGCGCGCGCTACAACCCCGCCTTGGCAATCGCATCTGTAAACGAGCGATCCACGATGCCCGCCGCATCCAGCTTCTGCTTGATCAAGCCCCAGCGGAAATAGAGGTCGATCGTGCCCTGCTCGTCCGCGACCACGCCGTCGTCGATCGGCGCGATGCGGATCTTTGCGCGCGACAACCAGTTCTGCGGCACCGCGGCCGGGATGTTCATCAGCCTGCCCCAGGTCGCGGCATAATCGTCGACATTGTTCAGCGACCAGGCCCGCGCCGCGGTGAGGCGCCGGATGAAGTCGGTCAGCTCGGCACGCTTGTCGTGGATCGCGTCGGGTCGCGCCACCAGGAAGCTCAGTCCCGGTGTCAGGCCTTCCGACGTGATGATGCGGCGCGACTTGAACAGCACCTCCTCCTGGCTCACATAAGGCTCCCAGGTCGACCATGCATCGACCGAGCCTTGCGTGTAGGCGATCTTGGCGTCCGACGGCGCCAGGAACGCGATCTGCACGTCACTCGCACGCCAGCCGTTTTTCTCCAACGCAGCGAGGATCAGCTGATGGCCGATCGAGCCGCGGCCGGTTGCGATCTTCTTAGCCCGCAGATCGGCAAAACTCTTGATCGGCGATGTCTCGGGCACAAGGATCGCGAGCCCCTCACGCGTTTGCCGGATGGCAGCGATCGCCTTCACCGGCGCGCCGGAGGCGGCGGCGAAGGTGAAGGGCGCATCCCCGACGAGGCCCGTCTCGATCGCGCCGGCACTGAGCGCCTCCAGGAGCGGCGCCGCCGCCGGAAATTCCTTCCACTCGATCTTGTAGGGGACGTCCTTGAGCACGCCGGCAGCTTCCATCACGGCCTGCGCGTTGCCCTTCTGATCCCCGACGCGCAATGTGGTTTGCGCCGCTGCCGCCTCCAGCGAAGCGAACAGCAGCGCGCCGGCCAGCATGAGGCGGATCATTCCGCGGCCTCGCCGCGCACCGCCTGGCGCTTGGCGATCAGCTCGCGCGTTAGCGGGATCAGCTCGCGGCCGTATTCGATGGCGTCGATCAGCGGATCGAAGCCGCGGATCAGGAAATGGCTGATGCCGAGATCGTAATAATCGCCGAAGACTTCGGCGACCTGCTCGGGCGTGCCGACCAGCGCGGTGGTGTTGCTGTTGGCGCCGGTGAGCTTTGCGATCTCGGTCCAGAGCCGCTTGTCGATGCGGCTGCCCTGGTCGGCGAGCGCGAGCAGGCGCCGCGCGCCGGCGGTGGCATGGCCGTCGGCGGGCTTGCGGTAGCCGGTCTTGTCCTGAAGCGCGGTGGCGCGGGCCAGGATCGCCTCAGCCTTCTCCCAGGCCTGCTTCTCGGTCGGGGCAATGATCGGCCGCACCGAGAGGCTGAAGCGCGGCGTCGGCCGCCCGTGCCGAACCGCCGCATTGTGGACGCGGGAGGTGACGTCACGCACCTGGGCGTAGGACTCGCCCCAAAGCGCAAAGGTGTCGGCGTGCTTGCCGGCGACGTCGATCGCCGCGTCCGAGGCGCCGCCGAAATAGATCCGGATCCCTTCGGGACGATAGGGCTTCACCTGCGAGAAGGCGTTCTCGACCTGGTAATACCTGCCCTTGTAGCTGAACGGCTTGTCGCTGCCCCACTCCAGCTTGAGCACGTCGAGGAACTCGGAGGTGCGTGCATAGCGCTCGTCCTTGTCGTCCAGCGTGTTGCCGTCCTGCCGGAGCTCGGTGGCATTGCCGCCGGTGATGACATGGAGCGCGACACGGCCGCGCGAGAACTGGTCGAGCACGGCGAACTGCCGCGCCAGCAATGTCGGCGCGGTGAAGCCGGGCCGCTGCGCGATCAGCACGTTGAGCCTCTCGGTGTGATTGAGCACGTGCTGGGCGACCTGGAGCGAGTCGGGCGTCGTCGAATGGAACGCCAGCAGCGCTCGATCGAAGCCGGCGTTCTCGTGCGCCTTCGCCACCGTCTCGATGTGGGTCGGATCGAGCACCGGCCCGTCGCGCACGATGGTCTCTGACGAATTGTTGTTGCTGATGAAGCCGATGAACTCGATCGACATGATCGTCTCCCTGTTTCTCTAGAGGCCGAGTGCGGCACGGCCGAGGCCGATGCGGGTGGAATCGTCCTGCGGCGTGTGCACCCGCCCGCACAGCACGTCCCGATAGTGCCGCTCCAGCGGATTGCTTCGGGACAGGCCGTGATTGCCGGTGAGCGACAGCGCGTCCTCGACGACGGCGACCGCGTTATTGGTGACCGTCAGCTTGATGACGTTGGCCTCGGTACCGGTAAGCGCAACACCATCGTCGAAGTCGCCGGCAAAGGAGGCGATCAACCGCGCGTTGACCGCAAGCCGCGCTTCGATCGCTCCGAGGATTTCCTGCGCACGCGACAAGGTCGCAAGCGGCGCGGCGAGGCTGGCCGGCACGCGCTGCTTCAGGAATGTGATCAGCCAGTCGCGCGCCGCGCGCGCGATGCCGTCATAGATCGCGGCGACGAAGATCGTGTGGACGGTCGCCTGCGCCGCATCGGGGGAGCGCCAGTCGGCAGGGCTGCGCAGGTCGACTTCGGACTCCCGCGGGATCACGACGTCCTCGAAGATCACGTCGTGGCTGCCGCTGGCGCGAAGACCGTGATGGTCCCAGGTCTCGACGAAGCGAGTGCCCGGCAGGCCCGCCGGCACCAGGAATTGGCCGACGCGCGGCTCGGCCTCGTCGGTCCGCGCCCAGACCAGATACCATTTCAGGATCGGCGAGCCCGTCGCGTAGATCTTGTGGCCGGATAGGCGCCAGCCGGTCTCGGTACGCCGCGCGATCGTCGCCGGCAGGCCGCCGCGCGCGGGCGAGCCGAGCTCCGGCTCGACACGCAGCGCGTTGATGAGCGCCAGGCCCTCGACGCTCTCGCGCGCCAGCTTGCGCGACAGCCGCGCCGGCCAGGTCGGGCTGCGTGCCATCACAAGGTGATTGATGTAGTGCATCGACAGCACCAGCGCGGTCGACGGATCGGCCTTGCCGATGATGCCGAGGACGCGCGCGGCGTATTGTGCGCCGGCGCCGGCCCCGCCATGGGCCGATGGCACGGTCAGCGACAGCAGGCCTGCCGCAAAGAGCTCGCGAAAATTCTCGAACGGAAAGCTGCCGGACCGGTCATGCTCGGCCGCACGCGCCGCAAAGGTCTCGGCCAGCGCCGCGGCACGCGCGACATGATCCGGTTCGTGATGCGCCGGGCGCCCTTTTGCAACAGGTGTCACCATGTGGCGTCCAGTCCCAGAAGGCCGAGAATCTGACGGCGCAGATCGGCGAGATAGGGATCGCCGCGATGGCGCGGATAGGGCCGGTCGACGCGGATGTCGGCCTTGACACGTGCCGGCCGGTCGCTGAACACGATGACGCGGTTGGCGAGCACGAGCGCTTCCTCGGCATCATGCGTCACCAGCAGCGTCGTAAAACCCTTGCGTTGCCAGAGCGCGACGATCTCGGCCTGCATGGTGATGCGGGTCAGCGAGTCCAGTTTCCCCAGGGGCTCGTCGAGGATCAGGATCTTGGGATCGTTGACCAGCGCCCGCGCCAGTGCGACGCGCTGTGCCATGCCGCCGGAGAGCTGGTGCGGATAGGCGTTGCGGAACGAGGACAGCCCGACGAGGTCGAGCGCGTCATCGACGCGATGGCGCTGGCTCTTCAGAATGCCCTGGGCCTCGAGACCCAGGGCGACGTTGTCCCAAACCGACCGCCAGGGAAACAAGGTCGGATCCTGGAACACGACGACGCGCGACGGATGCGGCCGCGTGATGCGCGCCTCATTTTCCCGCAGCGTCCCCGCCTTCGGCTTGTCGAGGCCGGCGACCAGCCGCAGCAAGGTCGACTTGCCGCAGCCGGACGGCCCCAGCAGGGCGACGAATTCGCCTGGCTCGACCGAGATGCTGACGTCGCTCAGCACCGGCAGTGCGGCACCGTCGATGTCGAAGGCGTGGCTGACCTGCTCGATGTCGAGCGCGGCGCCAGCGGTGGGATGCGTGATCGCTTCGGCGAGTGCTGCCTCTACCATTTCACGGTGCCCTTCTGCCAGACCAGCAGGCGGTCGCGGATTGAAAACAGCAGCGTGATCGCGCCGGAGCAGAGCAGCGACATCACGATCAGCGCCGCATACATATTGGCGTAGGCGGCCCAGCCCTGTGCCCATTGCAGGTACCAGCCGAGCCCGGCCTTGACGCCGATCATCTCGGCGACGACGAGTACGGCAAAGGACGAGCCGAGCCCCATGAACAGGCCGACGAAAACATGCGGCAATGCGGCCGGGATTGCGACCTTCAACACGAGGAACGACGGCTTGGCACCGAGCGTGCGTGCGACGTCGTAATAGGCGTTGCTGACGCTCGCGACGCCCGACCAGGTCAGCACCGTCACCGGAAAGCCCGTCGCCAGCGCGATCAGGAAGGTCGAGGCGCTCCAGCTCGACGGGAAGGTGAAGAAGGCGATCGGCAGCCAGGCCGTCGCCGGCAGCGGGCCGATGAAGCGCAGCACCGGATGCACCCAATAGCCGACCGCGCGCGACCAGCCGATCGAGACGCCGGTCAGGAATCCGACGGTCGCGCCGATCAGATAGCCGCCGAGCTGCAGCTTCACGGACGCAAAGACGCTGTCGAGCAGCTTCGGCAGATCGTCGGTGTAGACCTCGATGATCGCCTGCGGCGGCGGGAAGAACGGCAGCGGCAGCCAGGCGAACTTTGCGCTCGCGACCTCCCAAACCGTCAGGAACGCGCCGAGTGCGACCAGCCACGGTGCTCGTTTGTGTAAAGCTTTTCCGGCGGAACCGAGATAGTCGGCGCCGACAGAGCCGAACAGCGCGATGGCCGCGATGATGAAGGCGACGATGCCGAGCGAATGCGTCCGCGACCAGTCGCCGACATCCGCCCACCACAGGCAGGACAGGCCGAAGGCAATCCAGGCGATGCTGGCGAGAACGCCGATCCCGGATTCCCGGATCCAGGTCGCCAGCAGCGGCACGCGCGAGGTGCGCGGCGCGCCGGAGGCAAGGCCGTCAGACAGCGAATACGTCGACATAGATGCGCTCCGCGAACTTGGCCGTGTCGGTGCTCGCCTTGAAGACCTGCACGCTCTTGAGATCGTCGGCATAGGCCTTGAGCTCGCGCTTGAGCACGTCGCCGACGGGATGATGATGATGGGTGTGGTAACGCACCATGCCCTCGATATCAGCGAGCGTGGCGGCCTTCGGCGCGTAGGGCTGGAACGATTTTGCCGCAAGCGTCGCGTTCTGGGAGGTGAACATCGCCGCATCGAGCAGCGCCTGGGTGATGGCGCGCGCGACTTGAGGTTCTTCGCGTACAAGCGAGCCGCGCAGGCCGAGGATGCAGCAGCTCTTCTCGCGGAATTCGCCATCGAGGTTGGAGGCGACTTCCTTGTACTGGGTATCCTTGAGCCAGAGATAGGCGAGCGGGTCGGATGACAGGAACGCCTGTACCTCGCCCTTCTCCACCGCGACGTTGAGGAGATTGCCCGGATAGGCGCGCCAGTCGACGTCCTTGACCGGGTCGATGCCGAGCTTGGCGAGCTGGATCGAGAAGAAATTCTTGTCGGGACCGGCGAGATCGCCGACCGCGACGATCTTGCCCTTGAGGTCGGCGAGCTTGGCGACGCCGGAATCGGTGCGCGACAGCACACGCATGCAGCCGCCATGGGTGCCGGCGGCGATCTTGACGTCAAAGCCCTGCTCCAGCGGCTTCAGCCAGCGCAGCGCCATGCCGAGGCCGGCATCGCTCTTGCCGGTCGCGATCGCCTCGAGCAGCTGGTCGGTCGAGCCGGAATAGTTGACGAGCTCGACATCGAGATTGTGCTTCTGGAAGAAGCCGTGCTCGATGGCAACCGGCACCGGCGCAAGGCAGACGGCGCCGGCATTCCACGACAATTTCAGCTTGCGCGGCGCCCCCGTGAGCGCGGGCGCGTCGGACGCCGTCCGGCACAGCGGGAATTCCGAGAAGTCGACCCCGGGGGCGATGGTGCGTGGTGCAAACGCTTGCGCGCCCAGCGCGCCGAGCGGCGCGGCGAAGGCCGCAGCTAACCCGGCCTGAAGCAGATGCCGCCGATCAAGCCGCGACCTGCTCCGCTTGGTGTCGTTGTTCATTGGTCCCCACTCCCGCGCTGGCACGGCTCCGCCATGTGCGCAACGGTTCGCGTTGCGCATGTTCCGTGCGGAGCTGCGTTGAGAGAAAATTGTTCCGGCGTCTTGGCGCCGCGTTGATGCGATGCGCAAATCATGCGGCGGGCTCGGCGCATCGTCAATGAAATGGAATTTCGAATGTAATGCGAAGCGAGGTCATTCTCTCCATCGGCGGATGCGGGAGCGATGAAATGATTTTCGCAGACGCGTCGACATGCGAGGAAGATTGCGGCTCCTTCGCCTGCTGCATCCATCTGCATCTTCACCCCGCGCACAATGCGCATTCTCGAAAGCGATGCTTCGTTGACACGTCATTGCCCAAAGCGAGCAGAATACGGTCGGCCATTTCATTGACGGCGGATCGCGTGCCCATAGACTTGATCGCCTCGCTGCATCGCTCGCTCACGCGTCGTGAGCCAAAGTAACAAGCAAGCAACAAGACAGGCCTCATGAGCATCAACTCCCACGATCATTCCATCACGCGCCGGCTCGCGGCATCGCTGCTTGCCGCCGCCATGACGCTATCGACCGCAGCAGCATCTCTTGCTGCCGACACCGTCGTGCTGCGCGTCGGCGACCAGAAGGGCGGCAACCGCTCGCTGCTCGAAATCTCCGGCTATGCGAAGGACCTGCCCTACAAGATCGAATGGTCGGAATTCCCCGCAGCTGCACCGATCCTGGAAGCGCTCAACGCCGGCGCGCTCGATGTCGGCTACACCGGCGACCTCTCCTTCCTCTCGGTCTATGCGGCCGGCGCACCGATCAAGGCGATCGGCGGCACGCGCTCGGATGCGAAGACGCAGGCGATCCTGGTGCGCCAGGATTCGCCGATCAAATCGGCCGCCGATCTCAAGGGAAAGCGCCTCGCCGGCACGCGCGGCGGCTGGGGCCAGTTCCTGATCGATGCGACTCTGGAGAAGGCACAGATCAAGCTGGAGGATGCGATCTTCGCTCCGCTCGGCCCGGTCGATGCCAAGATCGCGCTGGTCGCGGGCTCGATCGACGCCTGGGCGGTGTGGGAGCCCTACGTGTCGTTCGCCACGCTGAAGGACAAGGCCCGCGTCATCGCCGACGGCGAGGGCCTGACGCCGACCATCACCTTCATCGTCGCCTCCGACAACGCCATCGCCACCAAGCGCGCGGCAGTGCAGGATCTGGTGCACAGGCTGAACAAGGCTCGGTTATGGTCCCTGGACCATGTTGCCGAGTACGCCAGGAACACGGCCGAACTGACCAGGCTGCCCGAGGACGTGTTGCTGTCGGCCTACACCGCACAGCGCACCAGCCCGATCGTGATCGACGAGAACGTGGTCAGGGAGGTGCAGGACGCCTCCGACCGCTCGACCCGCTACGGTATCCTGCCTAAAAAGCTCGACGTCAGCAAAGCGGTCGACCGCAGCTTCACCGCTGCGGCCGCGGGATCGAACTAGCACGGGGGCGCGGCGGGATGCGCAGGTTTCGTCTCGAAGCCGGCCCGCTGCATCTCGCCGCCATCGTGCTCATGCAGCTCGCCTGCATGAGCCTGATCGTCTGGCTCTCGCTGTAGACGCAAGCAGGGTCGCCGCTTGCCGGCCCGGGCTGCGACGTCCGCGCGGACTTAAGGGAAAGATCAGGACAACATAAGGCGCCCATAAGGACTTGCGAACGCCATTGGCCTAGCATCGACTCTGCGATCTCGTCGGTAACGGGATGCCTCATTCCGCGGCTTGTGCAGGCAACCGCAGTTCGCTCTCAGATTGCCGATCCCGACCGGACGGGTCTACAGTGCAAACCGCCCTGCGGCCGTCGATGCTTGCAATGGGAAGGCGACGCGAAGGCTGGAGATCAGCGCCATGTCAGCCGGTCAGTATCTTCGCTATGACCCCTCTGTCGAACAAATCCGGCCGGAGGAAGCGGAGGCCGTCGAGGCGATCGTCGCCTCGATCTCACGGACGAGCGCCCGCAGCTTCGCGAAGGACGGGCACGGCACCCGGCAGCAGCACGCCAAGGGCGCCGGTTATCTCCGCGGCGAGCTGATCGTCTACGACGATCTGCAGGATCATCTGCGGCAGGGCCTGTTCAAACAGCCCGGCCGTTTCCCGATCATCGTCCGGCTCTCCACCGCATTCGACAGGAGCGACCGCGTACGTTCGCCGCGCGGATTTGCCATCAAGGTCCTGGGCGTGACTGGACCCAAGGCGCTCGGCGACGACGATTCGACGAACCAGGATCTCCTTCTCGTCAATCATCCCAGCTATT
Source organism: Bradyrhizobium centrosematis (assembly GCF_045571495.1). Classification (NCBI taxonomy): domain Bacteria; kingdom Pseudomonadati; phylum Pseudomonadota; class Alphaproteobacteria; order Hyphomicrobiales; family Nitrobacteraceae; genus Bradyrhizobium; species Bradyrhizobium centrosematis. The sequence goes on along the minus strand of NZ_CP120703.1, from coordinate 2,234,714 downwards.
TCGCGGACGCGATGAGCTATATGCACGCGCAGCACAAGGTCGAGCGCAGCCTGATCCTGCCGGACCTTGCGTACGGCCCCATCGGCTTTGTCGCACGCGTCCTGGTCGCAGCGTCGGACAGAACAGGCATTCCGATCCCGATCGTCCTGAAAGCGCTCGGTGATGCTGGCAGCAATATTCTCGGAGAAACCTTTCACACGGAGGGAGCGTTGCGGTTCGGCGACTACATTGCAAGGCTTCGGCTGGTGCCGATGTCGGCCTCGGTCCGCCGGCTAACCGGCCAGCCCTGCCACGACGCCGATCATGCCGTGCGGGACGCCGTCGTTGCCTTCTTCAAAGACAATGCGGCCGAGTACGAGCTGTTCGCCCAGCTCTGCACCGACCTGGAGCGCACGCCGATCGAAGACGCCTCGATCGACTGGCCCGAGGACGTCGCGCCGCCGCAGGCCCTCGGCAAGATCACGCTTCCGCGCCAGACCGCCGACAGTCCCGCTCGTCGCGTCTATTCCGACGAGGTGCTGTCGTTCGATCCTTGGCGATGCCTCGCCGCGCATCAGCCGCTCGGCTCGATCATGCGGTTGCGCAGGGATGCCTACCGTGCCTCCCGCACGCTTCGGCAGCAGCAGAATCAATACATCTTGAAGCAGCAACCCGGAGAGCCGCGACAGATCTCGGACCTGCCGGATTGACCGGTCATTGTCCCGCACCGGTGTCCCAGCCGGCGTCGAAAAAGGTCGCCGACCGCAGCGGATCGCCCGGATCGAGCGTCTCTGCCAGCGATGCGATCACTCGGCGGGAGCGGTCCCGCCATTTCGCAGCCCTTTGCGCGTGTCCGAGGCTTCCATAAAGCACCGCGACCGTGCGGTAGACCTGCCAGGCTGCATGCGGCAGCCTGGCATGACGGACGATCGAAATTGCCGCCGCCAAATGCTCCCCGGCGAGTTGCACATCCTGCTTCAGGATCGCAATTCTTGCCATGACCTCGTGGCACAGCGCGAGAAACGGGAGGTCGGGTGCCGCGCTCGTCACTGCAAGAAACTGGCTGGCCGAACTCCGGGCGCGATCCAGATCGCCGATCGCGATCCAATAGTCGCAGCAAGTCAGCAGATACTGGGGGATGACCAGCGACTCCATCGGCACGCGATCGACCTCCATTCGCCGCTCCATCGCGTCGAGATGCTGCCGCGCCCGCGCCAGGTCGCCCATCCTGACATAAGCTCGCGCCAGCAAATTCCTGCCGACGAAGAAGGTGAACGGATTGGCCTCGATCATCCCACCGAGCGCATCCTCAGCACGCCGCGCCGCGCTCCCGTATTCCCCGGCCTCGGAATACAGCCATCCGATGGTGAGCTGACACAGCGCGACGGCCTGTGGATTTGCATTCCGCTCCGAGATGGCCAACGCGGAGGCGACGTTTCTTTTCGCCCGCCCCCATTCGCCGAGATAGATCTGCGCAAAGGCCTCGACGGCTTCATAGAGCACGAACAGATAGACGTCGCCGACCGCGCGGGCGAGGTCCTTGCCCCTGGTCGTCGCATCGCAGCAGGCAGGATAATTAGCGCGGAGGAACTCCAGCACCATCTCCATCGAGCAGCGTCGCAACCGCATGCTCAGGTCCTGCTCTCCGGTGATCAGTGCTGAGGCCTGCTCGGAAAGGGAGGCGTTCTCGCGGTCCCAGCCGCAGAGCATCAGCTTCAAATTGGCAACGTTCCCCTGGACCAGTGCGCTGAACGCGGCGTCGTCGATCGCACGGCTCTTCACGAGGGCCTGTTCGGCAATAGGCAGGCTCTGGCGTCGATCGACGTAAAGACAAAACCGGCTGAGGTCGACCAGTGCGTTCACCTCTTCGCGCTCGTGCCCGTTCTCCGCCGCATGCGCGACGACTGCGTTGAGATCCTGCAGGGAATTCAGAAAATCTCCGCTGGCCCGCCAGGCCCAGGCGCGTTGAAGCAGCAACTTCAGACGTGCCGCCACCCGAAACTCCGGCGGTAAATGCGGCACGAGATCCAAGGCACGGGATAGATAGCTCGCCGCCTCGCGCGTGCTGAACCGCCGCGCCGAGCCCTCGGCGGCGGCGCCCAGATAGTGCATTGCCTTCGGGAAATCGCGGCCCAGTTCGAAGTGGCGGGCGAGCACGGGGGCGATCTCCCGAGCCTGCAGCCCGTATCCCTGCTCGAGCCCGGCTCCGAGCAGCGCATGGGTTTTTGCGCGGCGCGCGGGCGCAAGCCGCTGGTACAGGATCTCCTGGTAGAGCGCGTGCTGGAACGCATAACGCCCGGAGACGTCTCCGCTCGGCCACTCCGTCATGCCGTCGACGAGGAGGATACGATCGGTTCGCGCCAGGTCCTCGCACATCTGCTCGACATCCAGCACGGAGCGGTCGAGGGCGCCTGCGATATGGAGCGCGGAAAACTCCGCGCCCGCCGCACTTGCGACCTCGAGCAGGCTGCGTTCGTCTGCAGTGAGGTGATCGATCTGCTGCCTGATCATTCCTTCCAGATCGCGCGGCATGCTGTCTTGCGAGGCCGCGTCTTCGCGGACCAGCTGCCAGCCTGCGTCGCTCTCCACGAGCGCGCCCTGCGCCACGAGATGGTCGATGAGTGAGGTCACGAACAAGGGCTGTCCGCCGGTTCGCGCGAAGATGCGTCCGACCAGCTTCCTGGCGAAATCGGCGGAGTTGAAGCGCAGGGACAGATAGCGTTCGACGTCGATATCGGTCAGTCGGTCGAGCGCGAGCTCGGTGGCGTATCCATGAATCCGCAGATCCTGGTGAACCGCGCGAACGGGATGTCCGCCGACCGCGACTTCCATGGGCCGATAGGTGGCCAACACGAGGATGGCCGCCTTCCCATCCCGGCGCGCGAGGCGCGAGAGCACATCCACGGTGGCAAAGTCGCTCCAGTGCAGGTCTTCCAGCACGATCACCCATGGTCGCCGGACGGCGAGACGTTCCATGAGATCGGCAAATTCACGCAGCATGCGCTCGCGGGTTGCGCCAAAGACCTCATGCTGGAATGCCGCCCGGTCTGCTTCGCCGAGGAAGCCGGGCATTTGCGCGAGCCAGGTCGGCGCGTGCTCGCGTATGGAAGCCAGCAGCGATGCTCCATCGGTTCGACGGCAGCACTCGTTCAGCGCTCCGATCAGCGGAAGAAAGGCCTCATGGGTGCCGAACAATTCGTTGCAGCCACAGTGCAGCACGCCCAGCCCCTGCTGGTTCATCCTGTCGAGGGTCATTTGCAAGAGGGTGGTCTTGCCGATCCCCGCCTCGCCGGTGATGAAGACGATCTGGCGCTGTCCGGCACGCGCGAGTTGCAGTGCCTTGTCCAGCATCTCGAGCGCGCCGGTGCGCCCCACCCTCCATTGCCGGCGTCGATCGATAGCCTGCTCCGAGGCGGAAGCCCCCTCCACGTCAGCCGCCCGCGCGATCGCAGGCGGTTCGGCGGTCGCGACCGCCGCAATGAAACGATAGCCGCGCCGTGGGACCGTCTCGATATAGTTGGGGGACTGCCTGTCGTCACCGAGTGCCGCGCGGAGCGCGTTGACGGCGACGGCGAGGCTGGACTCGCTGACGTGGAGATCGGACCAGACCGCGTCGAGCAACTCGTCCTTGGTGACGAGCTCCCCGGGACGATCGACCAGACAGCAGAGAACCTCGAACGGCTTCGGCGGCAGCGCGACCCGCTCCGCTCCTCGCCACAACAGCGCGTTGGCCCGATCGAGCCGGAATTCACCAAAGGCAAGCGCGTCTCTACGCACAGCTTCCACCTCCGGATACTGCCCGATCTTAAGGGAAAGCTCAGCCAAATGTAAGGACGCCCTAAAGACCTGCGCCCTGCGCCGGCCCTAGCATCGCCCTGTTCATTTCAGAGGCGCCGGACGGCCTTTTCATCGTGTCGCCATTTCAATCGGCGGGCAGTTGATGCCCGAATTTTGGCAAGGAGTTGGCTATGAGCATTTTGAGGCCCCAGGCGATTCCGCCTCTCGCCGTCGCCGTACGCCGTTACGACGTCAGGGTCATATTGAGCCTCACCGTCCTCAGCCGCGTTTTCCTGGTTGCCATCTATCTTGCGTGCGCCGGCCCGAGCCTGTCCGGGGCCGACCTCACCAACGCCATCGCGCTGCCATGAACTCGGGACCGCTCGAATGGTGCATCGAGATCGCGGTCATCGCCGCGATCTGCATCGGGATTTTCGCAGCCGCGTATATCCATATCAGCGCGCCGGATCGGGACTCTCGCCGCGCGCCTGGAGGCCCGGCCGCCTGCTTTCAGCGCTCCGCGAGCAGCGCAAATATCGGAACGCTCTTGCACAGCCGGCACCCCGCTTGATCGGGGTGCCTGCCTGCGCGTGCGATCACCAATATCGGCGATAATAGTGTCGGTGATAGACCCGGTACGGCCGGTAGTAGCCATAGCTGTAATACGGTCGATAGGGCCGATAGTAGCGGGGATAGGCGTAGACCGGTGCGTATCCATAGCCGTAATAGGCTGGGGCATAGCCATAGCCGTAGCCGGGATAGCCGTAGCCGCCATAATAAGGGCCGCCGTAATAGCCGTAGCCGTACGGCGCACCGCTGGCGATGGCACTGCCGATGATCGCGCCGGCCGCAAATCCGCCGAGGCCCCATCCCCATCCGCCGCCGCGCCAATGCACCTGCGTGACGTCGTCGCCGACCGCGGCCTTCATGGTCGCGACGTTGGTCGGCAGCGGCGCCGCCCCGGCCTGCTGAACTTGGCCGGCGACGACCGCGCCGGCGAGCGAACAGGCAATTGCCGTTTTCCAGATCCTCATCGTCTCAACTCCTGTCTGACGTTTCGCTTGGAAAAGGATCGCAGCGTCATGATCGGGCATCCTTGCGCCAAGTCAAAGTCCGGACGTTCGAAGCCGGATTTGCGTGCGGCGCACAAGTCTCCTTCATTGCCTCGTTGATGGTCGCCGGCGCGCGGGCGGGACGACGCGCCCGCTCCGTCCCGCGTAACCGCGGTGCGATTCCGGAGCCCGGCGGCAGGGCAAAGCATTAAGCTTCCCGCGTTCGCAACCAACAACCTACTTCACGATTTACTATGGGTACCGTTACTATCGGTTCCAAGGGCGCGGGGCTTCTCGCGACAAATGGCCTCGGCCTGCGCCGGGCGTGAGTGGGAGGATAACATGAGTGCCGTCGGTAATGAGCCGCTCGCCCGTCAGGCGCTGGCGTTCGTCCTGGCCGGGGGTCGCGGCAGCCGGCTCCTGGAGCTGACGGATCGGCGCGCCAAGCCGGCCGTTTATTTCGGCGGCAAGTCCCGCATTATCGATTTCGCGCTGTCGAATGCCGTCAATTCGGGCATCCGCCGCATCGCGGTGGCGACCCAGTACAAGGCGCACAGCCTGATCCGGCATCTCCAGATGGGCTGGAACTTCTTTCGTCCCGAACGTAACGAGAGCTTCGACATCCTGCCCGCGAGCCAACGCGTCTCCGAGAACATGTGGTATGTCGGCACGGCGGACGCTGTGTACCAGAACATCGACATCATCGAATCCCACGCCTGCCGCTTCATCGTGGTGCTGGCCGGCGATCACATCTACAAGATGGACTACGAGGTGATGCTGCGCCAGCACGTCGAGAGCGGCGCCGACGTCACCGTCGGCTGCCTGGAGATGCCGCGCGCGGAATCCTCGGGCTTCGGCATCATGCATATCGACGAGAACGGCTGGATTCAGGAGTTCCTCGAGAAGCCGAAAGATCCGCCACCGATGCCGGGCAAGCCGGACGTTTCGCTCGCCAGCATGGGCATCTACGTGTTCAACGCCAAACTCCTGTTCGACCAGCTTAAGCGCGACGCCGAGGACCCGAACTCCAACCACGATTTCGGCAGGGACATCATTCCCTACCTCGTCAAGAACGGCCGCGCCATCGCGCACCAGTTCTCGACCTCCTGCGTGCGCTCCAGCAGCAACAACGGCGCCTATTGGCGCGATGTCGGCACCGTCGACGCATACTGGTCCGCCAACATCGATCTCACGGACGTGGTGCCGGAGCTCGATCTGTTCGACCGCGCCTGGCCGATCTGGTCCTATGCGGAGATCACGCCCCCCGCCAAATTCGTTCATGACGAGGAAAGCCGGCGTGGCCAGGCCGTGAGCTCGCTGGTCTCCGGCGGCTGCATCATCTCGGGCGCCTCGCTGCGCCGCTCGCTGCTGTTCACCGGCGTGCGCGTCAACTCCTACGCCAATGTCGAGAACGCCGTCATCATGCCTTATGTGAATGTCGGCCGCGGCGCACGGCTGAAGAACGTCGTGATCGACCGCGGCGTCGAGATTCCGGAAGGGCTCGTCGTCGGCGAGGACCCGCACCATGATGCCCAGCGCTTTCGCACCACCGAGCAGGGCATCTCGCTCATCACCCAGCCGATGCTCGACAGGCTCAATACATGACGCCTGTTCGCGTCCTCGCAGTCGCTTCCGAAGTCTATCCCATCGTCAAGACCGGCGGCCTCGCAGATGTCGCCGGCGCGCTGCCGGTTGCGCTGAAGGCGCATGGCGTCGAGATGCGCACCTTGATGCCGGGTTATCCCGACGTGACGCGGCTTGTCGCCGGCGCGCAGGAAATCTGGCGCTGGCCGGACTATTTCGGCGGACCTGGCCGGCTGCTCGCGGGTTCCTACGACGGGCTCGACCTGTTCGTGCTCGACGTCCCGCATCTCTATGCGCGGCCGGGCAATCCCTATGTCACCCCTGATGGCGTCGACTGGCCGGACAATGGGCTGCGCTTCGCGGCGCTGTCGCGCGTCGCCGCCGATATCGGCCACGGCCTCGTGCCCGCGTTCGTGCCCGATGTCGTGCACGCTCATGACTGGCAGGCCGGGCTCGTGCCGGCCTATCTGCATTATGACAATCGCCCGCGGCCGGCCACTGTGATGACCATCCACAACATGGCCTATCAGGGCAAGTTCGCGCCCGAGCTGATCGGATCGATCGGCCTGCCCTGGGGCTCGTTCAACGTTCATGGCCTCGAATATTTCGGCGGCATCAGCTTCCTGAAGGCCGGCATGCAATTCGCCGACCACATCACCACGGTGTCGCCGACCTACGCGCGGGAAATCCAGAGCGACGAAGGCGGCATGGGACTCGGCGGCCTCTTGCGCGAACGCGCACATGTGCTGAGCGGCATCCTCAACGGCATCGACATCTCGGTGTGGAATCCGGAAGACGACCCGCACATCGCCTACCGTTACGGCGCGGACGATCTCACGTTCCGGGCCGCAAACAAGGCGGTGCTGCAGCAGCAATTCAACCTCGATTCCTCGGACGAGGCGCCGCTGCTCGGCGTCATCAGCCGGCTGTCGTGGCAGAAGGGGCTCGATCTCCTGCTCGAGGTCATTCCGACCATCTTGAGCGAGGGCATGCAGCTCGCGCTGCTCGGCAGCGGCGACCGCGATCTCCAGGACCGTTATCAGGCCGCGGCCCGCGCCAATCCCGGCCGGATCGGCGTCGTGATCGGCTATGACGAAATCCTGGCGCACCTGCTCCAGGCCGGATCCGACGCGCTGATCGTGCCCTCGCGTTTCGAGCCATGCGGCCTGACCCAGCTCTGCGCGCTGCGCTATGGTGCGGTCCCGATCGTCTCGCGGGTCGGCGGGCTCGAGGACACCATCGTCGATATCGGCGAGGCCGACGCGTCCGGCCGCGATGCTACCGGTTTCAAGTTTGCGCCCGTGACGGCGGAGGCCCTCGCCGGCACGCTGCGCAAGGCCAGCACTGTCTTCCACGACAAGCAGACCTGGCGCCGGCTGCAACGCAGCGGCCTTGCGACCGACGTCTCCTGGCGCAACCGCGCTGGCGATTATGCCGCGCTGTATCGCAGCCTGATGGCGGAGCGCGCCTGAGGCAGCAGGCTCGTCATCCGGAAGCATGATCCTCGTCGAATCCATGCTATAGAGCCGACATGGAACCCCTCGTGATCAAGCTGATCGGCTTTGCCGCCGCCACCTGCACCACCGTGGCCTACGCGCCGCAAGCCATCAAGGTATGGAAGACCCGCTCCACCGGAGACATCTCGCTCGGCATGTTTCTGGTCATGGTGCTGGGCCTGGCGCTCTGGCTGATCTACGGCCTGCTCTCGGGCGACGCCCCGCTGGTCGCCGCCAACGCCATCACCATGGTGCTCGCCGGCGGCATCTTGTTCATGAAGCTGAAATACGGGTGAGGCTGCCTTTCTTCCCCCCTTGTGGGACCCATAAGGGGAGAGGGTTAAGGCGCAATGCCGCCTACTCGTCATCCAAACACATACGACGCCATCGCCACGTTCGCGACTTCGTCGACGAAGACGCGCTTGCCGACGTCGCTGCCGGCGGCGCCGGCGGCCACCATCAGCGGCAGCAGATGGTCCTCGCGCGGATGCGCAAGGCGCGCGCTCGGTGCGTTCTCCCAATCAACCAGCATCGCGTTGCGGCGCGCGGGATCCGGGTTGCTGATCGCCCCGTTCAGATAGGCCTCGAAATCGTAGGAGACGGGCTTGGACTCCGGCCGGTTGAAGCCACGCATGTTGTGATAGGTCAGCCCGCTGCCGACGATGAGAATGCCTTCGTCGCGCAGCGCTGCGATCGCCTCGCCGGCCTTGATGTGCTCGGCCGCATCGTAAGCCGACTTCAGCGAGAGCAGCACGATCGGCATGTCGGCGTTCGGATACATCAGCCCGAGCGGCACGAAGGTGCCGTGATCGAAACCCTGATTGGGATCTTCCCGGCAATCGAGACCCGCGCCGGCAAGCAACGCCTTCACCCTCGCCGCAAGCTCGGGCCGGCCGGGCGCCGGATATTTGAGGTGGTAGGTGTGCTCGGGGAAACCGTAATAGTCGTACACCATCGGCGGATGTGCCGAGGTCGACACGGTGAAGGTGTCCGCCTCCCAATGGCCGGTGATGACGAGCACGGCCTGCGGCCTTTCGGGGAGCAGCTGCGGCAAGCGGCCGAACTCCGCGGCGGTCCTGGCATATTGCACCCGCCTGTCCTCCATGAAGGGCCAGGGCCCGCCGCCGTGCGACAGGAAGAGGGTCGGAAATCGCGTCATGGGACTCGTCTCGTCGGCAACATGCGCGTGCCAGCGCCCGCGCGATCGGCCGCGAGCATAGGCGAACCGGGATGGTTAGCAAGTCGTTAACGATTTGCCGCCCAAAATCTGAGCCGTGGCCGAAGCAGTCGGCCTGAAGACAAGTGAGACGTGAGATGAAGAAGTTTGCGCTGGGGGACGTCGTCAACAGTGACAAGGGCCGCCGCGGCATCATTCGCGCCGCCTTCAAGTCGCGGGACGGCCAACAGTTCTACGCCGTCGAGAAGGACGGTGCGATGGACTATCTGGAGGAAGACCGGCTGACCCCGGCCCCCCGCGTCGAGCTCGCGGCTTAAATCCAATCCATTCGCGCTAGCGCGCGAGCCGGTCCAGACGCTCCGCGAAGGGATCGTCGCCGCTCGCGATGCGATCGTTCGTGATCAGCAGCAGGCGATCGCGGCCTGCCGCTGCGTCCCAATGCGGCAGATCGGGACCGTTGGGATCACCGCTCCTGGCAAAATTGATCCAATAGGACCGCATGCGGCTGGCGACCTCGCGATCACCTCGCGAGAAGATGCCCGCCCCGGGCACGCCCTCCGCACCGAAAATGAACTGCAGCTCGCACCCGTGCCCGCCTTCGGGATTAGCACGCCGGGCCTCCGGCACATAGGCGAAGCGATAGCGAAAGGTCGCCGCACCGCTTGCGGCATGCAGGCGCGTCAGCAGTCGTGCAGGCTCGGAAAAGACCTTGTCGGTATAGAACCTGGCCGCAAGGTCCGAAGGCCTGAGGAGGTCGGGATAGAGCTCACGCAACTCATCGCTGGTGATGCCTGACGATGCGACGTTCTTGACCTCGGTGTCGCTGTCGAAACCGGTCTCGTCATCGTTCGAGCCGATGATCAGGGGGATGCGGCTTTGATGTCCGGCCGCAAAGCCCGTAGCGACATCCTCGCTCACCAGGCTTCCATCCATCATCGGCGCGAAGCTGCGCGGTGATTCTTCCAGCAGATGTTTCTCGGCGGCCAGCAAGCGTCGCGGCTCGGCTTGGCGCAAGTCTGCCTTCGGTCCGAGCGCTGCCACGAACTGCCGGCCGACAGTGTCCGCCTCCTGCGCCGATTGCGGGCGCGCGCGCGCGGGGATCGATTGCAGAATGGCTTTCTGGAAGAGATCGCGCGATTGCGCAGACAGCATCAGAAGCGCGATCGACGTCGCACCTGCGCCACTGCCAAACAACGTGACATTATTGGGATCGCCACCGAAGGCCGCGATGTTGTCGTGAACCCAATGCAGCGCCGCGATCTGGTCCATCAGGCCGTAATTGCCGGAGCCGCCTTCCGGCGGCACGGGACCAGCGAGCCAGCCGAGCGCACCGAGGCGATAATTGGCGGTCACCACGATGAGGCCAGCCTGCGCCAGCCTGGCGCCGTCGAAGCGAAGATCGTTCGCGGTGCCGCTGACGAAGCCGCCGCCATGGATGAACATCATCACCGGCAACGGGCCGTCGACCCCGAACGGACGGAACACGTTCAGCGTGAGACAATCCTCGCTCGCATCGGGCAGCGCCGGCTGAAGGCACGGCGCGCCGTATTCGTAGGCCGTGCGCATCTCCGAGCTTTCGGGCGTCGGCTGCGGCGGGCGCCAGCGCAGCGCGCCGACCGGCGGCGCCGCGTAGGCCAGTCCCTTGAACGACGCGACCTCGCCTTCGACGGCGCCGAGCAGCTGTCCTTCACGCGTCAGCGCGAATGGAAACTGCCCGACAGGCTGGGCCACGGCCGAGCCGGCACAATGCAGTGTGCAAACGGCAAATAGGGAAAGCAGGGGACGCATCTTCGAGACATCTCGATGCGCGGACAGGCTGCCTGCAGGTTATGCCCGCGACGGTCGGCGAGGCAAGTGTTGCGGCCGCGCCTAACGGCCCTTGCCGATGAGCTCCGCCAGCGCGCGCCGCGCGACAATACCGAGCTCGCCGAGCGTGGAGTGTCCCGCCTGCGCCGCCTCGATCAGGCGCTCGGCGATGAATCTGCGGCTGTCGTGATCGCCGCCATGCGGCAATTGCCGGCACGTCTCCTCGAGGACGACGTCCATGTTCGCTTTGGTCCGCTCACTCAACTCTGTCATAACGCCCCGGCCGCCACGCGTGGCTTGTAGCCGCAAGCATACACAGACGGATCGGGCATGATTAGCCCGGGTAATCACGGCCATTGTGCATCGCGGTGCGTGTGGTGCCGCAAACATTCACGCGGCCACGATGCTGCCGCAAACGACCACCGAAGATTGCATTTGCCGTGATGACAAGCTGAACCTGCAACGATAGCCTGCCGGCAACAACACATAACGGGAGGAATGCATGCCTGACGCAATGGTTGCCACACGTGCCTCCGAGGAGCGCGGAACCGCTCAGCAGGTCGACGTCGCCGTGGTCGGCGCCGGATTTGCCGGCCTCTATCTTCTGCATCGCCTGCGCAAGGCCGGCTTTTCGACGGTCGCTCTCGAAGAGGCCGGCGACGTCGGCGGCACCTGGTATTGGAACCGCTATCCCGGCGCGCGCTGCGACATCCAGACCATCGACTACAGCTACACCTTCGATCCGGAACTCGAAACGGCCTGGACCTGGTCGGAGAAATACGCGACCCAACCCGAAATCCTGCGCTATCTCGGCTTCGTCGCCGACCGCTACGATCTCAGGCGCGACATCCGCTTCGGCACGAAGGTCACCCAGGCCAAATGGGACGAGACGGCCGAGCGCTGGCTCATCACCACCGACCACGGGCAACCTGTCTCCTGCCGTCATTACATCATGGCCACCGGCTGTCTCTCGGCGCCAAAGCCGCCGGAGATCGACGGCGTCGAGGATTTCGGCGGCGAGGTCTATTTCACCGGACGCTGGCCGCATGGCGGCGTCGATCTCGCGGGCAAGCGCGTCGCCGTGATCGGCACCGGCTCGTCGGCCATCCAGTCGATCCCGCTCATCGCCGAGCAGGCCGCACATCTGACCGTGTTCCAGCGCACGCCGAACTTCGCGCTGCCCGCCCATAACGGTCCCGCACCCGCGGACCGCATGAGCCTGCTGCAGTCGGACCGCGCGGCCTATCGCGAGCAGGCGCGCCAGTCGATGGCCGGCGTGCCCTATCCGCAGCAGACGGCGGTGAGCTGGCAGCTCAGCGATGCCCAGCGCCGCGCGCGCTTCGAGGAAGCCTGGGGCAAAGGCGATCTCGTCTACATCCTCACCCAGCTCTGGGCCGACCAGGCGGTCGACGTCGAAGGCAACCAGCTGATCTGCGATCTCATCCGCGAGAAGATCTCGGCGGCCGTGAAGGATCCCGAAACGGCCGCGGCGCTGATGCCGCACGACCATCCCTTCGGCGCCAAGCGCCCCTGCCTCGATACCAATTATTACGCGACCTATAACCGGCCGAACGTCACGCTGGTCAATCTGCGTCAGGAGCCGATCAAGGCGATCACCGCCAGCGGAATCACGACCAGCAAGCGCAGCTTCGACCTCGACGTCATCGTGTTCGCGACCGGGTTCGACGCCATGACCGGCGCGATCCGCGCCGTGCATCCGATCACCGGGCGCGGCGGCAAGTCGCTGACCGATGTCTGGGCGCAGGGGCCGCAGACCTATCTCGGTCTCACCGTCGCGGGCTTCCCGAACTTCTTCATGATCACCGGACCCGGCAGCCCGTCGGTGCTGTCGAACATGGCGGTGTCGATCGAGCAGCATGTCGACTGGGTGGTCGACCGCCTCGCCGCGCTGCGTGATGCCGGCTTCACCACGATCGAGCCGACCGAGACGGCGCAGGCCGGCTGGAACAGGCACATGGCCGACTGCTCGATGCTGACGCTGCACCGGCTCGCCAACACCTGGTACACGGGCGCCAACGTGCCCGGCAAGGTGCAGGGCCTGATGCCCTATACCGGCGGCGTCGGACCTTATCGCAGCATCTGCGACGAGGTGGTCAGCCGCGGCATGCTCGGCTTCAAGCTCACCGGCCCCAATGTCGCCGCGCAATGCAATGATGGCGAGGTGGTGCGGCTGCAGCCCGACGTGCGGCTGGTGCTGAACCTGCTCGCCTCGCTCAATCTGCCGCCGATCGAATCGATGGGCGCGCTCGGCGCCCGCGAGTTCGTGAACGAGTTCAACAAGGCCCGCCCGGCGGGCCGGCCGATCGGCGACATCGTCGACGGCACCCTGCCCGTCACCGGCGGCGCGCTACCCTACCGCGTCTACAAGCCGGCAGCGCCGGGACCACATCCGGTCGTGGTCTATTTCCACGGCGGCGGCTGGGTGCTCGGCGACGAACAGTCGGACGAGCCGTTCTGCCGCGACATGGTGCGGCGGACTGGCATGATGTTCGTCAGCGTCGGCTATCGCCATGCGCCGGAGCATCGCTTCCCGACCGCGGCCGAGGACGGCTATGCTGCCACGCGCTGGATCGCCGAGCACGCCGCCGAGCTTGGCGGCAGACCGGGCCCGGTGCTGGTTGCGGGCTGGAGCGCCGGCGGCAACATCGCCGCCGTCACCTGCCAGCTCGCGCGCGACCGCGGCGGGCCGGAGATCGCCGGCCAGCTCCTGATCTGTCCGGTCACCGACTGCACCTTCGACCGGCCCTCCTACAACGACAATGCGACGGGCTACTTCCTGACGCGTTCGCTGATGTACTGGTTCTGGGACCTCTACTGCGCGCCGGCCGACCGCACCGATCCGCGCGTCTCGCCGCTGCGCGGCAAGGTCGTTGGCCTGCCGCCGGCCTTCGTGGCCACCTGCGAGTTCGATCCCCTGCGCGACGAAGGCATCGCTTATGCCGAGGCGATGTCGGCCGCAGGGGTGCCGGTCGAGCAGCTCAGGGCGCGCGGCCATTTCCACTCCTCCTTCACCATGGTGGACGTCGTGATCACGAGCGTGCCGGGCCGGGCGCAGATGGCGGAAGCGTTGCGTCGCTTCGCCGGTCTGCCACCGGAGGTCAGCAGCAGCGACGAGCGCAGCCACGGCCAGGCCAGCCCAGGGCACAGAATCGCGGCCGCTGCGAGCTGATCAGACGACACCGCCGGGAACCTTTTCCCGGCTGCTGCGTTGAGCATGTGTGGCATTGAGATGCAGCGACAGGTGTAAACCCCGGTACGCAAATCCGCGTGCCGGGGCGTTTTTTGCGTGAGGCGGGGTGATGGGGGACGTGTCTACGGAGTCAAAGGTCGATTTTGGCGCGCTTGCAGTGCTGAACAAATGGCCGTCACTGGCCAATCAGCGCCAGCCCGACCGGGAGCCTTATCAGCTCATCGAAGGTACGCTCGACGAGTGCATCTCGGCGCTCATGGCCAAGCCGGCGGCAACCCGGCACCTCTATGAGATCCGGACCGCAGCGCAGCCGCCGCTCGTCACCGAAATTCTTTCGCCCGAGCACGTCATCGAGCTCGCGCGCTTGAGAGAATTTCTCTGACGGCACTTCACGGCGACGCGCAGGAACCTTCTTCAGGTTCTTCCCGTTAACGGGGATCGGAAGCCAAGTCGCGAGTGCCCTGACGATGCTTGAAGCTGGCGTATCGTCTCCCGTCGTGCCCTATGGCGCAGACCAGACCCTGTTCGTGGTGATCGATCGCCGCGACAATTCAACTGAGATCCCGATCGAACGGAGCGATCTCGAAGCCACGATCGGCGAGCTCGTCGCCGGCTGCTTCAATGATCCCGTCAAGGTGATTTCGTTCAACACGCTCGAACATTGGATGAAGGACATCTCGACCGACGTCGCCGGCGAGATCCGCGCGCGCTGCGATATCGAGGGCGTGACGATGCCGGACTATCTCAGCGACTTCGTCGAGAGCCATTCGTGACGCCATCGCGTCGCCGATAGGCTTCACACCGCAGGCAATAAAAAAGCGCCGCTTCCGCGGCGCTTTTGCTGTCGAAACCTCAGTGGTGCCAGAACAATGCCAGCAGCAGAACGATCGGCAGCGGCACGCCAAGCAGCCAAAGCAAAGCACCTCGTCCAAAACCCATGATGTCCTCCTCTCTCTCCGTGCCCAGATGACGCAGGAGCGGCGAAGAAGTTCCGTGCTTCGCGGGAAGGACGAATGCGTTCAGAGCATGGTTGAGGGGAGTTATGCGCGCCGATATTTGCCGGTGATGACCTCGATCTCGCGGCGGCGCTCGTCGGCAAAAGTCAGGAGCTTTTCGATCGTGAGCGTATCCGTGATCCGTTTGGCGAGCCGCTCGGCGCGCGCGGCCTGATCTTCGAGATACTGGATCGTCTTCAAGCGTCCGCCTCCCCAACAGCCCCAAATTGTTCGGACGAGCATGGTGCTTGAGAAGCCGCTAACAGCCGGTTAAGCGCGGCCGGCCAAAAGCGATGTCTCGAATTCATCGTAGGACGTCGAGCCTGACATTGGTGATGCCCTTGTCGACCATGCCGAGCGCCTCGGCCGCGGAAGGCGAGATGTCGACCACGCGTCCGCGAACATAGGGCCCGCGATCGTTGACCCGGACGGTGACGAAGCGGCCGGACGAAACGTCGGTGACGCGCAGTTTGGTGCCGAACGGCAGGCTCGGATGCGCCGCGGTCAATTCGTTCCTGTCGAACTTCTCGCCGCTCGCGGTCTCGGTGTCCGAATAGAAGCTGGCAAGGCCCTGCGAGGCTGCTTGCTTGGCCTCGCCCTTGGAGTCGGGGATGCGCGCCCGGCTGATCGGCCTTGGATGCAGCGCCGCCACCCTGTGCGGTCGCTCGACGGCGGCCTGCCGGTTGGTCCCCGCCAGATCGGCCTTCTGACGCCCGACTGGCGATTGTGCGCAGGCGGCCAGCGAGGCGGCAGCAACGATGGCGAGCAGCAGCCGGCATAGGGATACGAGGGAAATCCGGGCAGTTTCGGCACGTGCAATGCGAGACATGGTACGCCCCTCCGAACTGCCGGGATTTTCGGCGGGCAATGAGGGCAGAACCTTGTCGGAACAAAAGCAGGCCTGGGGCCGCCGGTGTTTCGCGCCAGCTGTGGCGATTCCACCACAGTGACATGTTCCGAAAAGAGACAGGCCACCCGGAGGCGGCCTGCCAATCCGGCGATGTCAGTATTTCGGCTCGTACATCTGGGACTGGACCAGCGCCTTGACGTCGTTGGGCGCGGGTCCATCCGCGAGCCCGCGCTGATAGGCGACGTCCGCAACGGCCGCGGCGATGCGGACCGAGACCTCGCGGATGCGCGGCAGCGCCGGATAGAGACTGCCCTGCGCGAGGTCGTCCTTGCCGACGCAATCGGCGAGCGTATGGGCGGCCGCCATGAACATCTCGTCGGTCACCAGCTTCGAGCCGCTGGCGATGACGCCGAGGCCGACGCCCGGGAAGATGTAGGAGTTGTTGCCCTGGCGCGGCACGAAGCTGCGGCCGTTGAGCTTGACCGGATCGTACGGGCTGCCACAGGCGAACAGCGCACGGCCCTCGGTGTAGCGATAGGCGTCCTCGGCCGAGCATTCGGCCTTCGAGGTCGGATTCGAGAGCGCGAACACGATCGGCTGCTCGTTGAGCTCGGCCATCGCCTTGAGCACCTCGGGCGTGAAGGCGCCGCCGACCGCGGCGACGCCGATGATCGCCGTCGGCTTCAGCGTCTTGATCGCGGTGAGGAAGTCGGAGATCGGCGCCTGGTCGGCATGGGCGTAGCGCAGCTTGTGGCCGGTGACGCCGTCGCGGCCGCTGACGACGAGGCCGCGGGAATCCACCAGCCAGTTGCGCCGGAGCGCGTCCTGTTCGGAAGCGCCCTCCGCCATCATGGCCGACACCACGAGATCGGCGATGCCGGTCGCGGCCTCGCCCGCGCCGAGGAACAGGATGCGCTGATCCCTGAGCTTGCCGCCCGAAATGCGCAAGGCCGAGAACAGACCGGCGAGCGCCACCGCGGCGGTACCCTGGATGTCGTCGTTGAAGACGCAGGCTTCGTCGCGATACTTGTGCAGCAGCTTGAACGCCGAATGATTGGCGAAATCCTCGAACTGGATCAGCACGCCCGGAAAGGTCTTTCGCGCGGCCTGCATGAACTCGTCGACGAAGCTGTCATAGGCCTCGCCCGTGAGCCGCCGCTCGCGCAGGCCGAGATAATAGGGATCGTTGAGCAGCTCTTCGTTGTTGGTGCCGACGTCGAGCACGATCGGCAGGCACAGTTCGGGATGCACGCCGGCGCAGGCCGAATAGAGCGACAGCTTGCCGACCGGGATGCCCATGCCGTTGGCGCCGAGATCGCCGAGGCCCAGGATGCGCTCGCCGTCGGTGACGACGATCAGCTTGGCCGGATAGGGCCAGTTCTTCAGAAGCTCGGCGATCTGGCCGCGATCGCGCGAGGAGATGAACATGCCGCGCGGCCGCTGGAAGATCAGGCCGTATTTCTGGCAGGCGAGCCCGACCGTCGGCGTGTAGATGATCGGCTGGATCTCGTCGATATTGTCGACGACGACGCGGAAGAACAGCGCCTCGTTGCGGTCATGCAGCGCGTTCAGCGCGACATATTTTTCAAGATCCGTCGGCAGCGCGCGGAGATTGGTGAGAACGCGCTGAGCCTGCGTCTCCATCGTCAGCACGCAAGGCGGTAGCAGGCCACGCAGGCCGAGTGCCTCGCGCTCGGATGCCGTGAAGGCAGTGCCCTTGTTGAGCAAGGGATCGCGCAGCAGCGCCATGCCTTGCGGCGGAGTGGACGACGTCGATTGGGCAACGACCCGGGCAGGTCTATTCACGAATTCCCCCAAGAAGCTTCACATTGAACCGCGCACATTGTCGGCCAGCGCTCCAACGAGATCAAGGACGGAGCGAAGGCGGCATCGATTGTGATCTCGCACCGCAGCGAGGTCGCCGCGAACGACTGGCAGTTGCGCGAGAAAAGGTTAACGCGGCAAGGCTCTCTCGCGTTGGTGGCAGGTATAGGCCGCTCTCTCCCCTCGTCATTTCGGGGCGCGACGAAGTCGCGAACCCGGAATCTATCGGACCGCAGAGACGGCGGTACAATGGATTCTCAGGTGCGCAATTGCGCTGGCACGCGCCCCGGAATGACGAGAAACCTTCAGGATGCGGGCGTGTTAGGCGCGAACTATTCAGGCTTGATGTTGGCCGCCTTCACGATCGGCCACCATTTCTCGGTCTCGGCCTTCTGGAAAGCGGCGAGCGCTGCCGGCGTCTGCTGCTCCGGTGGCGGAATCTCCTGGCCCAGTTCGGCAAAGCGCTGCTTGACTGCGGCGTCGGCAAGCACGGTCGCGATGGCTGCATTGAGCTTGGCGACGATGTCCTTCGGCGTGTTCTTCGGTGCCCAGATGCCGTGCCAGTAGGAAATATAAAGGCCAGGCAAACCTGCTTCGTCGACGGTTGGCACGTCGGGCGCCGATGCAAGCCGCGTCGGCGAGGTCACCGCGAATGCCTTGATCGCACCGTTCTTGACGTGCGGCAGTGAGTTCGAGGCCTGGTCGAACATGATGTCGATCTGGCCCGCGACGAGATCGATCATGGCAGGTCCTGCGCCGCGATAAGGCACGAACTGGAAGTCGGTGCCGGTCTTGTCCTTGAAGAAGACGCCGGCGACATGCGCGCCCGTTCCGGCCCCTGCCGTCCCGGCGGTGGCCTTGCCGGGATTAGCCTTCAGCCAGGCGATCAGCTCTTTCAGATTGGCCGGCTCGAGCGATTTCCTGCCGACGATGAGCTGCGTTCCCATCGCGATCAAAGCGACCGGCTCGAAATCGTCGACGACGTCATAGGGCAGCTTGAGGATCGCCCCGTTCAGCACATGGGTGCCCCAATGGCCGATCGTGATCGTCGTGCCGTCCGGCGCCGCACGTGCGACGCGGGCGCCGGCGATGCTGCCGGAGGCACCGGCCACGTTCTCGACCACGACGGTCGCGTGCAGCTCGGCGGCAATCCGCTCGGACAGGATCCGCGCCAGCGTATCGGTCGGGCCTCCCGCCGCGAACGGTACGATGAGGGTGATCGGGCGGGACGGAAACGGCTGCGCGTGGCCCGGCGCAATCCACGCCGCAGATCCGACCAAGGCGCACAAGACGATCACATGGCCGCGCAAGGCGGCCCACAGCCCTCGTACCATTCCACCCGACCCATTTTTCGTCACCCGCATTGTCAGCGGGCTGGAGCCTAAGTGAACGCTGCCGGGCGGGCGGAGGCAAGGCGGAAATTTCCGCTGAACGACTATCCGGCCGCGCGCCGCGGTGTGAGGCTGGCAGTGCCATCGGCCGGCGGCGCGATGTGCATCAGGATGGTCTGGGTGGCGGATGCGACCTCGATGCCGTTCTGCTGGAAGCGCAGCTTCATGCGGCGGTTGAATTCGCGCTGAACCGGCCAGCGCCCGGCCTCGGTACAGCGGATCTGACCGACGATCGACACCATCGCGCCATCGACCTTGTCGATGCCCCACAATTCGAGGTCGCCGCGGATCAGCGCGCGGAATTCGGGTTCGCGGCGCATCTCGTCGACGATGTCCTTGAGGATCTGGCCGGCGCGGTCGGTGTCTTCCTTGTAGGCGACATTGACGCTGACCGAGGCGTTGCCGGCGCCGCGGCTCGCATTGGTGATGGTGGTGACCGCGCTGAACGGCACGATGTGCACGGCGCCGTCGCCAGCGCGCAGGCGGATGGTACGGATCGAGACGTTCTCGACCACGCCCGAGAGTCCCGACACGCTGACATTGTCGCCGACCTGCACCGTGTTCTCCAGCAGCAGGAACAGCCCGGTGATGAGGTCCTGCACCAGCTTCTGCGAGCCGAAACCGATGGCGATGCCGACGATGCCGGCGCCCGCCAGCAGCGGCGCGACGTTGACCCCGATCTCGCTCAGCGCGGTGAGGCCGACGACGGTGGCGATCAGACAGAGCAGCGCGGTGCGCAGCATCGGCTGGAAGGTGCGCAAGCGCGCGGCACGGGCGTAGTGGCCATCCCGCGAAAGCGTGTTGATCTGGCGGTCCAGCAGTGCGTTGCTGGCTTCCCAGATCGCCGCCGCGATGAACACGGCGAGACCGATCGTTACCACGGCCGAGATCAACCGGCTGCCGATCTGGCCGCCATAGAACCAGACGATGGCGTCGACGCCCCAGACTTCGAGCACGGCAACGAAGCCGATGAAGACGATCACGCCGGAGATGATCTTGCGCAGCAGCGGCAGATAGCGATTGGCGCGGATCTCGAGGCCCGGAAAGCGTTGGAGGATCTCGGGCTTGATACGGAAGCCGCGGTCGATCAGGCTCAGCGTCAGCATGATGGCGATGCGGGTGATCAGGGCGACCGCGATCGTGCCGACGAAATATTGCAGCAGCAGCGAATAGCCGTTGCGGATGTTGAGCGCCCATACTGCCCAGAGCGCAAGGTCGAGCGCGATGGCGAGATAATGCCAGCCGCCGGCAATGCGGTTACGCAAGCGGGCGGCGATGCCCTGCCGGTCGGCAGGCGCGCGGATGGCGTCGGCGACCTGGCGGCGGCATTGCAGGATGATGACGACGACGAAGAGATGCACGACCAGCATCACCATGCGCAGCAGCACGGCATAACCGGCGCGGTGGAGACCGAGCAGCAGCGCCACGTTGGCGAAGGCGATGCCGGAGACGCCGACACCGACGATGCGGCGCGCCCAGATCTCGATATAGGCCGCGGTCTCGGCCCGTACCGGAAACAGGCCGAACGGCCCCGCCAGCGCACGAACCACACAGATGAGGCCGCGCGAGAACGCATAGGCGTTGGCAACCGCGAGGATCACGAGGCGAACCGTCGTGGGCTCACCGATCTCCGTCCCAAGCAGCGCGGAGGCGACGCCCATGAAGGCGAATACCGGAAGCAGTTCGAGCACGAAGCGCCCGAGCACCAAGGGCAGCCGCAACATGATCTGCCAGACCCGCGCCAGACTGTGGCGGCGCTGGTGCAGTTCGGGCTCCGGCGTGACGTCGGCGACCGATGACGGCGGATCGGCAATCGGCAGCGCCTGCGCCGGCAGTCGTCCGGCTTGCGGCACGCGTCCCTCGAGAAACGCGACCGGACGCCGGATCAGGCGGAAGATCACCCATTCGGCCGAGAGGGCGCAGCCGAGCACCAGTGCAAGCTTCCAGGCGATCTCGATCAGCAGATTATAGGCCGCGGGATCGTTCGCGGTGCGGACGATCCAGTAGTAGAAGGCCGGGAAATGCGTGAGCGTCCGGGCTACGCTGGCGATCTCGCTCGATATCGCGCCGATCTCCTCCGACACCGTGAGCAGGAGCTGCGCACCGAGGCCGTCGGCAGCGAGCGGGATCGGCGACTTCTGTTCGGGCGCGGGCGGCTGCTGACCGGATGCGTTGGCGATCGCGCGCAGCGTATCGATCATCTGCGCCCGTTTCTTGTCGTCCTGTAGCGTCTCCAGCGCACGCTTGGCTTCCTCAGGCGACAATGCGGCCGCATCATTCGTCGCCGGCCGAGGCGTCTCGGCGCGGACGCCGGAGAGAGAGGAGATCACGAGGAAGAGAGCGGCGAAGAATGCCGGGGCAAGCTTATGCGACACGAGGATTCCCTGGAAAAATGAATGCGCCGTCGGCATCGGAGACGATCACGGCCGAACCACGCGCGTCATGTCGGATGCCAGCTATTCGCCCCGATCCTGTGTCGGAAATGGGCCAGCGGGACGACATTCTCTTGGCATTTACCGCAATGCGAAGGCGGCAGCCGCAACGGCAGGGCCGAGATGCCAACGGAACGTGATCGTCATTCTGCAGGGATCACCGCGGTTCGACATCACGAAGAGGTCGTCATGCCCGCGCACGGCAAACCAGCGTCCCCCGAGTGCATAGATGATGCGCGCTCGCCCTCCGTCATACCCCATGACGCTCGCATAGGGCGCGTGCACGCGGTGCCATCGGCAGCAGGCTCCCTCTCCCGCTTGCGGGCAGGGGCAATCGCATACGGATTTCGCGAGGACCGCCGGCTTGCTCCGCCTCTCCCGCAAGCGCAAGCGGGAGAGGCAAAAGCAAGCCCGCGGATAATTCCCGTGAAATCCTATGCGATCGCCCTGCCCGTCATTCCAGGCGTCGGCCCGGAATGACAGCGGAGAGGCAGGAGGAGAAAGGGGATGTTGAATCCATCCATAGCGGCGGCCTCGCCATGGCCATCCGACACGATCGATGTCACACAAAATACAGCGCCGGGCAGGTAGGGGCTCTGCCTTACTGATGCAGCCCACTAAACCTTGACCCGGCGTGCCGTTCGCGGTTTCTGCCGCTATGCGATAATCCGAACGAGCTCCATCGCAATTAACGCGGCTGGATTTGCGGAGGTGGCGTCATAGACCTCCCCTTGCTCATGGAGTGGACATTGCGCGTCGCTTGTTTGCGACCAGTGCCATGCTCCTCCTGTGACACAAGACTGTCAAGCGGGATCAATCATGCAGGCATCAAATGTGAAGTGCGCAGCAGGGGTGCTTTGACAGGGAACCGGCGTGGCCGTTACGGTGCCAGTCTATTCATTGACATCATACTCCTGATTTGCCCGACGCCGCAAATCGACTTCGCAAAATCAGCAGCCGCTCCCGGCCACTGGCAAGCCATTGATTTTGCTGTCTCCGGCTACTGTGCATGGGGTTGTTTTCGCGATTTCTTGGTGCTGCCCCTCTTCTCTTCCTTCTCCAGCGCTGCGCGCACCTCCTCGAACTCCCGCAGCGAGGCCTTGTCGGCGCGGGGAAAGCGCAGATCCAGTTTTTCGAGCGCTGCATTGATCACCGATCCGATGACGACGCGCGCGAACCATTTGTGGTCGGCGGGCACGACATACCACGGCGCGTGGGGCGTCGAGGTGTGGCGGACGATGTCCTGGTAGACCGCCTGGTAGCGCGGCCACAGCGCGCGCTCCTTGATGTCGTCCATCGAGAACTTCCACTGCTTGGCCGGGTCCTCCAGCCGGTCGAGAAAGCGCTCGCGCTGCTCGGCCTTGGAGACGTTGAGGAAGAATTTCAGCACCACGGTGCCGTTGCGGCAGAGGTAGCGCTCGAACGCCGAGATATCCTCGAACCGCTCCTTCCAGATGCTCTTGGTGACGAGCCTTTGCGGCAGCTTCTCCTTGGCGAGGAGCTCCGGGTGCACGCGCGTCACCAGGCACTCCTCGTAATGGGAGCGGTTGAAGATGCCGATATGGCCGCGCTCGGGCAGCGCGATCACGTGGCGCCAGAGGAAATCGTGGTCGAGCTCCTTGCTGCTCGGCGCCTTGAACGCATGGACCTCGCAGCCCTGCGGGTTGATGCCTTCGAAGATCGCCTTGATCGCGCTGTCCTTGCCGCCGGCATCCATGGCCTGGAACACGATCAGGAGCGACCAGCGGTCCTGGGCGTAGAGCTTCTCCTGAAATTCGATCAGCCGCTTCTTGTTGGCATCGAGAAGCGCCAGCGCCTTCTCCTTGTCGAGATCGCCCTTCTCGTTGGTCTTGTAATCCTTGAGATGAAACTTGCCCGATCCATCATAGCGAAATGGCGTGATGTAGCGGTCAAGCTCCTGGGCGAGCGATTTGGACGGCTTCTTGCTCATGAGCGCGGGGCACCTTGCGTTGCGGCTTCAATCGGTCGAGCACGCTACCAAGGATACCCTTGGGAAGGAATATGATGAAAAGCACGAGCAGCACGCCGTAGACGAGGTTGTCCCAGCCGACCGCCTTGGTGCCGAAGCCGATGCGAAGGGTTTCCGCCAGCAGAATCGTGATCACAGCGCCGAAGGTCGGGCCGAGCGAGACGAACAGGCCGCCGACGATGGCCGCGAACACCATCTGCAGCGACACCGCGATGCCGCTGACGGTGTCGGGCGTGATGAACATCTGGTACTGGCAGTAGATCGCGCCCGCGAGCGCCGTCATCAGGGCGCTGAGCAGCGTGATCTTCAGCTTCTCCGCGGTGACGTCGACGCCGGCGGCGGCCGCCGCGTCCTCGTCCTCCGAGATCGCCTCCAGCGCGTAGCGCGCCATGCTGCGATCGACCCAGTGCCAGATCACGAGGCCGAACAGCCAGATCCCGAGCGCGATCAGATACCAGGTGGTCTTGTCGTCGAACTGCAGCGCCAGCAGCTTGTTGGTGGAGGCGCGGTTCGGCGTATAGCCGAGCGAGCCGCCGGTGTAGTCGCGCGTCGCGGTGATGACCTGGAGCACGATGCCCGACAGCGCCAGCGTCACCAGCACGAAATAGTGCCCGGTGATGCGGAAGCGGAAGCAGGGATAGCCGACGATCAGCGCCAGCGCGCCGGCCGCGACCATGCTGACGGGAATGCCGATCCAGGGCGACAGACCGAGATGATTCCACAGCAGCGCAGTGACATAGGCGCCAATCCCCATGAAGCCGCCATGGCCCAGCGAGACCAGCCCGAACCGTCCCATCATGGACCAGGACGTATAGGCGAACGACCAGATCAGGATCAGCACCAGGATGTGTAGATGATAGGGATCCCGGTAGAGAAAGGGCAGCGCGACCAGCGCCGCGAGCCCGACGCCCCATGCTGCAAGCCGCCCCTGCCCCATCATCGGCGCCTCGCCAGCAGGCCGGCAGGCCGGATGAACATCATGACGATGAAGAAGGCGAAGGCGAGCACATAGCCCCATTCGAGATCGGAGAACAGGCCGCCGAGCGAGATGATCTCGGCGAACACGAAGGAGGCGATGAAGCCGCCGATGAAATTGCCGAGCCCGCCGAGCACGCAGATCAAGAAGGTGATCGGCCCGAAGGACAGGCCGACGAAGGGATGCACGTCATATTGCAGCACCAAGAGGCAGGCGGCGAGCCCCGCGAGCGCACCGCCGAGTGCCGAGGTGATGAGATAGATCCGCTTGGTGTCGACGCCCATCAGGGCCATGATCTGCCGGTCCTGCGAGATGGCGCGGATCGCGGTGCCGGTGAAGGTGCGCGTCATGAACAGATAGACCGCGACCATGCCGACCAGCGCGGCCAGAAACGACAGGAGACGGGCGTAGCTGAAATTCATGTCGCCGAAGGCGAGCACCGGCAGGCGGATGCCGAGGTTGCGGAAGTCGATGCCGAAGGCGACGGTGGCAAAACTCTGCAGCACGAATAACACGCCGCCGGTCGCGAGCAGCTGGTTGATCGGCGGCGCCGTGAGCAGCGGCGCGATCACCAGGTAGTGCAGCGCCGCGCCGAGCACCGCGACCAGCAGGACGGTGAGCGGAGCCGCGATGAAATAGCTGATGCCGTAGTACTGCACCATGAAGTACATCGCATACATGCCGATCATCACCAGCTCGGCGTAGCAGATCCAGGTCACGTCGATGACGCCGAAGATCAAATTGAGCCCGAGCGCGAGCAGCGCCAGCACGCCGCCGAGCAGGATGCCGTTGATCACGGCTTCCAGCAGGTAGATATCGAAAATGTCCAGGAATGCCTGCATGCCCATCACACCCCGAGATAAGCTTCCTTGACCGTGTCGCTCGCCAGCATCTCCGCCGAGGTGCCCGACGCCCTGATCGTGCCCGCCTCGATCAGATAGGCGCGATCGACCACTTTCAGCACCTGCTGCACGTTCTGCTCGACGATCAGCACCGTCAGCCCGCTGGCGCGGATCCGCTTCACCAGCTCGAACACCTGCTGCACCACGACCGGCGCCAACCCGGCCGAGGGCTCGTCGAGCAACAGCAGCTTTGGATTTGACATCAGGGCGCGGCCGATCGCGCACATCTGCTGCTCGCCGCCCGACATGGTGCCGGCCATCTGGTGCCGCCGCTCCTTCAGACGCGGAAACAGATCGAACACGACCTCGAGCCGCTCGGCATAATGACTGCGTGCCTCCTTCATGAAGGCGCCCATCTTGAGATTGTCGTCGACCGTGAGCTGCGGAAACAGCCGCCGGTTCTCCGGGACGTGGGCTATGCCGAGGCTGACGATCTTGTGCGGCGGTGTGGCGACGACGTCGACACCTTCCATCTTGATCGCGCCGCGCGACGGCCGGATCAGGCCGGAGATGACGCGCATCAGGGTGGTCTTGCCGGCGCCATTGGGCCCAATGACGCCGACAGCTTCGCCGGCCCTGACGTCGAGATTGACGTCGAACAGAGCCTGGAACGTGCCATAGCCGGCATTGACGGCGCGGAGCTCCAGCATCGGCTAGCCTCCCGCGCGGCGGCGCGCTTCGGCGGCCGCGGCCTGCGTGGTCTCGGCATCGGTGCCGAGATAGACCTCGATCACGCGCGGGTCTCCCGCCACCAGGCTCGGCAAACCTTCCGATATCTTCTCGCCGTGATCGAGCACCATGACGCGATCGACGACGCGCATCAGCACGCCCATGATGTGCTCGACCCAGATGATGGTGATGCCGAGCTCGTCGCGGATGTTGCGCAGCATGTCGGCGGCCTGGTCCATCTCGGCCTCGTCGAGGCCGCCGAGGCTCTCGTCGGCCAGGAGCAGCTTTGGCGCAGTCGCAAGCGCCTTGGCCAGCTCGAGCTTCTTCAGACCGGCCGCGCCGAGGCCATCGACGCTGGCATGGCGGTCGGTCGGCAGGCCGACCATCGCCAGCGAGCGCTCGGCCGCTTCCTCGGCCTTGACACGGCTGTGGCGTCCCTGGCCGTAGAAGCCGGCGAGCGCGACGTTCTCGAAGATGGTCAGGCGGCGGAACGGCCGCGGGATCTGGAAGGTGCGGCCGATGCCGCTGTTGATGATCCGGTGCGGCGCAAGGCCCGCGATCTCGGAGCCGCCGAACAGGATCGATCCCGATGTCGGCGCCAGCGTGCCGGAGAGCATGTTGAAGATGGTGCTCTTGCCCGAGCCGTTGGGGCCGATCAGGCCAAGGATCTCGCCCTGGTCGACCCGGAACGACACGTTGTTGACGGCGGTGAAGCCGCCGAACCGCTTCACCAATCCGCTGACTTCCAGCACCAAGGCCCTCCGCTGCTACTGGTTGCTGTAGGTGGTGCCCTTCGGCAGCGGCAGCACAGCGTCGCGCTGCGCCTGGCTCTTCGGCCACACCACATGGGACTTGTCTTCGATGTACTGGATCACGACAGGGAACGAGCGCTCGTTCTGCCCGGCCATGGGCGTCCCCTCGCCGTAGAACTTAACGCCGAAGCCCAGCATGGTGCCGCCTTCGGGGATGTCGGTGTCGAGCGCCGCCTTGCGCAGCGCGTCGGGATCGACGCCGCCATACTTCTTGATGGCGCGGGGCAGCACGTCGCTCATGAACACATAGGTGTTGGACGCACCGATACCGACATGGGCGGAGCGGATGGCGACGCCGGGCCGAATCTTGTCGAACTCCTCTCCGACCATCTTGATGACGGGCGGAAGCTTCGGATCCATGGTCTTCTGATTGGCGAGCCAGATCGAGATCGGATCGGTGTTGAAGATATAGGTGGCGTCGGCGCCCATGCCTTCCTTCAGCTTCTCATAGACGCCGTAGCCCGCACCATGCCCCATCAGGGCACCGAACTTCAGGCCCTGCTCGCGGGCTTGGCGGAGCAGCAGGGTGATGTCCGGATTGTAGCCGGTGTGGAAGACGACGTCGGGCTTGGCGCGTTTCAGCTTGGTCACAAGCGGCGACAGATCAGGCGCGGTCGCCGAATAACCTTCCTTGAGCACGACGTTGAAGCCGGCCTTCTTCGCGCCGGCCTCGTTGCCCTTGGAGACGTCGACGCCATAGGCGCCGTCCTCGTGAATGATGGCGACACGCAGATCCTTCGGCTCCTTGCCGAATTTCTCCTTGGCGTTCTGCGCGATGAAATCCATCGTCATCATGCCGAACTGGTCGCCGCTGGCCTGCGGGCGAAACACGTATTTGTAGCCCTTCTCGTTGAACACGGCCGACGAGATGCAGGTCGTCATCCACATGAACTTCTTGAGCTGCTCGACGCGGGCGGCGACCGGCACGCATTGCGCCGAGGAGAAGAAGCCGAGCACCATGTCGACTTTCTCCTGCTCGAGCAGGCGGACGGATTCGTTGATGGCGATGTCGGGCTTGCTCTGCGCGTCGGCGTAGACTGCCTCGACCTTGTAGCCCTCGACGCCGGTCTTGGCGAAATGGTCGAGGACGATCTTTGCGCCGATATAGCCGAGCTCGGAGCCGCCGCCGGCGAGAGGTCCGGTCAAATCAAAGACGACGCCGATCTTGATCTTCTTGTCCTGAGCCTGGGCGGACGCCGCCAACCCGGTCGCCGATATCGCGACCACCAGTCCACGTAGCAAACGGGCAGCCATGCGCAGGCGCATCAAAACCTCCCTGGACGATTGTGCATTGCATTCGTCTTGCTTTTGGTTGCCCTATCACATGGGCTTGGCGCAGGGATGTCAAGCCTCGCGCCTCAGCGCGAAGCGAACTGCTGCTCGATAAAGGCCGTGACAAATCGCGGCATGGTCGGCGTGAGATCACTCATCCCGCGCACGAGATGGATGGCCGACAATTCAGGTTCGTCCTCACGGGCGAGATTGGCCTCGATCCGGGCACGAGCCTCGTCGCCAGGCATGTTCAGGTTGAGAACCTTGATCATCGCAATCGCGCGGCCGCTGACGACGCAGTGCCAGTCCGCCTCGACCGTGTAGTCGGCCGGGGTCAGCCCGGTCTCCTCCGCGAGCTCGCGGACGACGCTGCCGGGGATGTCGAGCACGCCACCTTTGACATCATCGAGGTCGGGCGTACCCGAGGGGAAATAGATGCGGCCGGCATTGGATGTGTGCTGCGCCATCTCGCCCATGACGAAGGCGCCGTCGGACGTGCGCAACGCGCCCATGCCGAAACCATTGAACACGGTCACGTCGGGAAAGCCCCAGTCGCGCCAAGCGAGGAAACTGGCGAAATCGGTCTCGAAATAGGTCGCAGTCAGACGGTCGTCGGTGAACGCGGCGTCCCGCCCCAGCAGGACGCGGCCGTTCCAGAGTTTCGGCCGCTCCCGCTGCTTTTCGGCGAAATGCGCCGCGATGTCGGCGCGCCGCTCCTCCGCAAACGGCCAGACGAGCGGCCGCACAGCAAGATCAAGCGTCGTGGCGCGATGAATGGTCAGTGACGTCATGACGCTTGATTATCAAGCCTTCGCGTCAGCTATTTGGCGTTCCCCGTGGTCTTCTTCGCCTGCTCCACGAACTTGTTGGTGAAGGTCTTGCTCACGTCGATCTTGGCATTGGCGACCTCGGGCGAGCCGACGCTGAACACAGCGAGCACGGCGTCCGCACCCTTCGGGTCCATCTTGCCGGTCTCCGAATACATCGGAATCGTGTTCTTCAGCGCGGCGAGATAGAGATCCTTGTTCTTGCCGACCGTCTCCTCCGGCATCTTCGCCATGATCTCCTCAGGGCTGTGCGAATGAATCCAGGCGAGCGTGGCGAGGATCGCGTTGGTGAGCGCCTGCGTCTCCTTCTCGTGGCCGTTGACCCATGCCGCCGTCGAGTACAGCGCCCCGCCGGGATATTCGCCGCCGAAGGTCTCCAGCGTGTCCTTCTGCGTGCGGGTGTCGGAGAGGATGCGCAGGTCCTTGTGGCTGCCCTGCAGCACGGTCACGGAGGGATCGAGCATCACGGCCGCATCGATCTGGCCCTGCTCCATCGCGGCGACCGCGGTGGCGCCGAGGCCGACGCCGATCACGGCGGTGCCGGCCGGGTCGAGCCCGTGCTTCTTGAGCATGTACTTCAGGAAGAAGTCGGTGGAGGAGCCGGGTGCGCTGACACCGACCTTCTTGCCGGCGAGATCCTTGACCGACTTGATGTCGTTGGTGCGCGAGGGCGCGACCACGAGCACGAGGCCGGGATAGCGGTCATAGACCACGAAGGACTGGAGCTCCTGCTTCTTGGCTGCCAGATTGACGCAATGGTCGAAATAGCCGGAGACCACGTCCGCGCTGCCGCCGAGCACGGCCTTGAGCGCGTCCGAGCCGCCCTTGAGGTCCACGAGCTCGACATTCAGGCCCGCCTTCTCATATTCGCCGAGTTGCTTGGCCAGCACCGTCGGCAAATAGCACAGGCAGGAGCCGCCGCCGACCGCGATGGTGACCTTGCTTTGCGCCGCGGCAAGGCCCGTGGTGAGCGTCAGCGCCAGCAGCGCGCCAGCGAGCCTGGCAATCGTGTTCTTCATTGGTTTCCTCCGTTCGGCCGGCGGCACCATAGAGCAGCCCGGCTGGCTTGAGAAGCGCTGCCGAAGTGCTAGCGCTATTGGGCTTTCGCCGCATGCGCGGGCCCTTGCCTCTAGCCGCGCCCATCCACCGTCGGTCGCCACACCAAGAGGCGGCGCTCCACCAGCGTGACCCCAAAGTCGATCAGGATGACGAAGGCCGATAGCACGAACATGCCGGCGAACACGCCGGCGACGTCGAACACGCCCTCGGCCTGCTGGATGAGATAGCCAAGGCCCGCCGCCGATCCCAGATATTCGCCGACGACCGCGCCGACCACGGCGAAGCCGACGGAGGTGTGCAGCGAGGAGAACATCCAGGACAGCGCCGAGGGCCAATAGACGTGCTGCATCAGTTGCCGCTCGCTCATGCCGAGCATGCGGCCGTTGTCGAGCACGGTGCGGCTGACTTCCTTGACGCCCTGATAGACGTTGAAGAAGACGATGAAGAACACCAGCGTCACGCCGAGCGCGACCTTGGACCAAATGCCAAGCCCGAGCCACAGCGCAAAGATCGGCGCCAGCACGACGCGCGGCAGCGCGTTGACCATCTTGACGTAAGGGTCGAACACGGCCGCCACCAGCGGCTGGCGTGCGAACCAGAAGCCGACCAGGACGCCGCCGAGCGAACCGATCACGAAGGCAAGAATCGATTCCGCCAGCGTGATGCCGAGATGCTTCCAGATCACGCCGGATGCGAACCATTTCACGATCTGGCTGAACACGTCGAACGGGTTGGAGAAGAAGAACGGCGGCAGAAGGATCTTGCCGAACACGGGCACGGTCGACAGCACCTGCCACAGCACGATGCAGACGACCGCGAACAGGACTTGCAGCGCAAACAGCGTCGGACGCGACATCAGACCGCCTCCGCCGCTTGCGTGGACTGGGCGTAGCCCTTCATCACCTCGTCCTTGAGCACGCTCCAGATCTCGCGATGCAGTTCGTGAAATGCCTTGTCCAGCCGCACCTCGAAGATGTCGCGCGGGCGCGGCAAGGTCACCCGCCAGTCGCCGATGATGCGCGAGGACGGCCCGGCCGACATGATCACGACGCGGTCGGCGAGCGCGATCGCCTCTTCGAGGTCGTGGGTGACGAACAGCACCGCCTTGCGGTCGGCGTTCCAGAGGTCGAGCAGCAGATTGCCCATCACCTGGCGGGTCTGCGCATCGAGCGGCCCGAACGGCTCGTCCATCAGCAAGATCTTCGGATCGCGGATCAGCACCTGCGCCAGCGCCACGCGCTTGCGCTGGCCGCCGGAGAGCATGTGCGGATAGCGGCCGGCAAAGGCGCCAAGACCGACGGAGGTCAACCATTGCTGCGCCCGCGGCAGCGCTTCGGCCCGCGGCGTGCCCTTGATCTCGAGGCCGATCGCGACATTGTCGAGGGCGGTTTTCCACGGGAACAGCGCGTCAGCCTGGAACAGGTAGCCGGCATCCCGATTCAGCCCGGCGAGCGGCCGGTCGAAGATCCTGACCCTGCCGGCGGCGGGCTTGAGCAGCCCGGCTGCGACGTTGAGCAGCGTCGATTTTCCGCACCCCGTGGGCCCGACAATGGCCACGAACTCGCCTTGCGCAACGGCAAGATGGGCTTTCTCTACCGCCGTATAGACCCGCCCGTCCCCGAGCCGGAACGCAACCTTGGCATCCTCCAGCGCCACTGCCGTGGGCGTCGACATATGCTTCCTCCGAATTTCGCTTGATGCCTTAGCCGCTCGCGCGGCCAAGTTCAATCAAGCCGCCAAGCGTGCTACGCATGCCGTGCTGCCGCGCTCTTACCCTCCCCTGGAGGGGGAGGGTCGGCTCACATGAGCGCAGCGAAATGTGAGACGGGGTGGGGTGACGGTGTTTCTGCAGATGCACTGCCCGCGTGGATAGATCACCCCACCCCGCCCGCGCTTCGCGCGAGCGACCCTCCCCCTCCAGGGGGGGGGTAAGAGCGAGTCTTCAACGGATGCCTTCCAAACCAGCCATCAGCTACAAGCACGTCATCAAGCGCTTCGGCTCTCTTGCAGCCGTCGACGGCGTGTCGCTCGACATTGCCGAGGGCGAATTCCTGGCCATCGTCGGCGGGTCCGGCTCCGGCAAGACTACGCTGCTGCGGCTCGCCAACCGGCTGATCGAGGCCGACGGCGGCACCATCACCGTCGAGGGCGAGGACGTGCAAGGCGTCGATCCGGTCGCGCTGCGGCGGCGGATCGGCTACGTGTTCCAGAGCGGCGGCCTGTTTCCGCATTTGAGCGTTGCCGACAATGTCGGAATCACGCCAAGGCTGCTGGGCGAGCCGGCGTCGAACATCGCAACGCGTGTCGACGAACTGCTGGAGCTCGTGCAGCTCGACCGTGAGGCGCATCGCGATCGTCTGCCGGAGGCGCTCTCCGGCGGCCAACGCCAGCGCGTCGGCGTGGCGCGCGCGCTCGCGGCGAGGCCTCGCATCGTGCTGATGGACGAACCCTTCGGCGCGCTCGATCCCCTCACCCGCGATGCGCTCGGCGACGATTATCGTTCGCTGCATCGCAAGCTCGGCCTGACCACCGTGATGATCACCCACGACATGACGGAGGCGATCCTGCTCGCCGACCGCATCGCGGTGATGCGCAGTGGACGGTTGCTCGCGCAGGGCACCCCCGCCGCACTGTCGGAGAGCAGCGACGCCTACGTGCTCGAGCTGTTGCGCACGCCCCGCCGCCAGGTCGAACGGCTGAACGCGCTGCTGCCACGAAGCGGTGCGGCATGAGCCTCCTTGCCGATCCGCGCTGGGGCGAGGCTGTGGCGCATCTGCCCGATTATCTCGGCAATCACGTGCGGCTGAGTCTCGCCGCGCTCGCACTCGGTCTCGCCGTCAGCCTGCCGCTAGCGATTCTGACGCGCAACCGCCCGGCGCCGCGAGCGATCTTGCTCGCGATCGCCAGCATCGTGCAGACGGTGCCGGGTCTGGCGCTGCTCGCGCTGTTCTATCCGCTGCTGCTGTTGGCCGCGTCCGTGACGCTGGCCTGGTTCGGCGTGTCCTTCTCGGCGTTCGGCTTCCTGCCGGCGATGCTGGCGCTCGCGCTCTATTCGATGCTGCCGGTGCTGCGCAACGGCATCACCGGGCTCAACGGCATCGATCCCGCGCTGATCGAGGCTGCCAAGGGCGTCGGCATGACCGCGCGGCAGTCGCTGGTGATGGTCGAGCTGCCGCTGGCGCTGCCGGTGATGATGGCGGGCATCCGCACCGCCGCCGTGTGGGTGATCGGCACCGCGACGCTGTCGACGCCGATCGGGCAGACCAGCCTCGGCAATTACATCTTTGCAGGGCTCCAGACCCAGAACTGGGTGTTCGTGCTGTTCGGCTGCCTGGCCTCGGCCCTGCTCGCGCTCGCCGTCGATCAGCTGCTCGGCCTGATCGAGGGCGGCCTGCGCCAGCGCAGCCGCGCCCGCACCGCGCTCGGCGCGGCCGGCATCGCAGCGCTGGTCGCCGCCACGCTGGTCCCGTCGATGGGGCGGTCGTCGCAAGGTTATGTCGTCGGTGCCAAGACCTTCGCCGAGCAATATGTGCTGTCGGCGTTGATGAGGGACCGCCTTCAGGCCGCCGGCCTGTCCGCGACGGCGCGATCGGGCCTCGGCTCGAGCGTGATCTTCCAGGCGCTGAAGGCCGGCGATATCGATCTCTATGTCGATTATTCCGGCACGCTCTGGGCCAACCAGCTGCATCGCACCGACATCAAGCCGCGCGCCGAACTGGTCGCGGAGCTGAAGAGCGTGCTTGCGAGAGACAACATCACCTTGCTCGGCGAGCTCGGCTTCGAGAATGCCTATGCGCTGGTGATGCCCAGGACACGGGCCGAGGCGCTTCATATCCGCACCATCGCCGATCTCGCCGCGCATGCCTCGACGATGTCGATCGCCGGCGACTACGAGTTCTTCTCGCGGCCGGAATGGGCGGCACTGCAAAAGGCTTATGGCCTGTCGTTCGGAGGCCAGCGCCAGATGCAGCCGGACTTCATGTATGCGGCGGTCGCCAGCGGCGAGGTCGACGTGATCGCCGGCTACACCAGCGACGGACTGATAGCGAAGTACGGTCTGGTCACGCTTGACGATCCCAGGAACGCGATCCCGCCCTACGACGCCATCCTGCTGCTCGCGCCGAAGCGCGCCGGTGACGAGCGGCTGCGGGCCGCGCTCAGCCCGCTGCTCGGCAAGATCGACATCGCCATCATGCGCGAGGCGAACCTGCGCGCCAGCGGCAACGACGCGAATTCGTCGCCGGATGCCGTGGCGAAGTGGCTGTGGGGGCAGATCAAGCAGTAGGCTTGCAGCAAGACCCGTCATCCTGAGGCGCGAGTGATGGGGCGCAGAGCGCCCCATCGGGAGCCTCGAAGGATGAACGGCCACGACGTCGGTGCAGCCGGGCTGTCGCCCTTCGAGGCTCACCGAGCGGCTTGCGCCCCTCGGCGAGCGCCTCAGGGTGACGGTCGAAGAGATAAGTCCGCAATCCAGGTGAGATTACAGCCCTCTGATCATCCCCGCCTCGATCAGCAGGCGATTCAATCGCCGCGCTTCGGCGCCGCCCTTGCAGCTGTAGAAGGCGCCCTTGCAGCGGAGCATGATCTGCTTTTGCTCGGCGAAGGACGGGTCGAGCGGGATGCCGGCGGCCTCCTGGATGACCAGCGGCAGATAGGGACCGTCGATCGTGTCCATCACGGCCTCGCTTCCGACCGGCTCGAAATTGACGGCGTCGATCGCGTAATAGGTCGCGTAGAGGCGCGGATCATAGGCGTCCAGCTTCTTGCCGAGCGCGCCCTCATCGAGGCCAGGCTCGAGGATCTGCGGCGCGAACTCCGGCTGATGATCGCCATAACGCACGATCAGGAAGGGCTCGCCCGGAAAAGTCTTCTTCAGGCCAGCGATGAACGCCTTGTACTGCTCGGCGCTCATCGCCTGCCGCCGCAGATATTCGTCGATCGACGGCACATTGCCCGGCGCGCGCCAGTTCGGCAGCAGGTCCGGGCGGAAGCGCGTCTCCCAGGGGAAATGATTGGCGCCGAGATAGATGAAGGTGAACAGCGGCTTGTTGGGCGGCTGCTGGCCCATCAGCTGGAGCGCCTTGTCGTAGAAGAAGCTGTCAGGCTCGACGTCCTTGGCGCCGAGATCCTTCGAGTCGAAAAAGCGCTCGATGCCGGTCGTCATCTGGAAGCTGCGGGCGCCCATGAAGCCGCCATGGGCGGGATAGAGCGACATCGTGTCGTAGCCGCAACGGCGCAGCGCCAGCGGCAGCCCGCGCTCGACGCGGTTGGAGGCAATGCGTGTGACGAAATAGGCGAAGCGGCCGAACGAGCGCGAGGAGAGCCCCGCGAGCACGTTGTACTCGGTGAACCAGCTCGGCCCACCATTGCTCTCGGCCAGGAACGTGCGCTGCTTGCCATCCCAGGATTTGAAGTGGCCGCCATAACCTTGCGGCACCTTGATTCCCTTGGCAGCGCGGATGTCGAAGCTCGATTCATCATGGATCATGATGATGTTCGGCCTGCGGCCAGCAGGATGGCAGGAATCGACCAGCGGCATGTTGAGCCGCTCATTGGTCACAGCGGCCGATTCCATGAAGCCGTACTGCAAGAAGTCGGAGACCGAGCTGACGCCCGAGCGGAAGAATTTCGAGAGATAGCCGTCGTCGTAATAGCCGCGCCAGGCCTCGTCCGGAGAATAGAGCGAATAGCCGACCAGCGCGGCGAGGCAGGCCAGCTTGCAGGCGAGCGCCGGCAGGCGGCGGATGCGGAACGGATCGAGCCACCACAGCGCATACATCAGCGGCAGCGTGACGAGGCCGGCCAGGATCACCGACCAGCGCAAATTCGGGAAGATCGTGAACAGGAAGGCGACGGTGTCGCGGTCGATCATCATCAAATCGATGAAGTTGACCGTCATCTGCACAACATCGTGCTTGAGCCGCGACAGCAGCACGAGGACGACGACCATGGTCAGCGACAGCGCGCCCGACAGCGCGGGGCGGCGCAGTAGCGTGATCCAGAAGAAGTTGAGGATGCCCCAGGCCAGCACGAAGGAGAGGCGCGAGCCGAAATCGGTTTCGGTCTCGTACATCAGCGCGAGCGCCGCCAGATGCGGCGCGGCAACGGCGAGCAACCGCCAGATGCCGAGCGCGGCGACGCTCGCCAGCACGGCGGTCGTGGCAGAAGGACCTGGATTGGGCGCGGACGCCATCGAGGACACGCAACTCTGGTCCGGTGCTGTGATGCCCAGCCGTCTGGCCAACCCGAACGCGACCAGAGGCTCCGGCGCAGCCGGACGCCTGCACCTTGTCACAAAACTGTAACGGAACGGTCAAGAACAGGCAACGCGTGCCGTGACCCTGGCTTCGCTTCATGTTGACTCATGGCAAACCGGACCTCCCCGCCTGCCGCCGCCCTCGGCCCTCATCGCCGCCGCGCAGACGGGTTCGCTAAACGCCTTCGACGCTGACCAGCCGGGCAGAGCTGCAGGCATCCCGGATGGACTTGAGGCCCTGATACGTGGAGCCATGATAGAACTCCTCCCAGGCCGCGACGGATGGGAATTCCAGGATCACGATCCTGCGGGGCTGCCAATCTCCTTCGTAGACCTTGTGAGCGCCGCCGCGCGCCAGATACCTGGCCCCAGCCGCCTCTAATGCGGGTTTCACGCCCAGCATGAAGCTCTGGTACTGCTGGGGATCCCTGATCTCGACGTCGAAAATCACATAGGCTGCCATTGTGGTCTGCTCCTCCACTACCCTCGAATATTGGATATCGGGACGCCATGAACAGCCCACACCGGGCTATTCGATCACCTGGTCGGCTCGGGCGAGCAGGCTTGGCGGAATTGTCATGTCGAGCGATCTGGCGGTTCTCAGATTGATGATCGTCTCGATCTTGGTTGAACGCTGAACGGGAAGATCCGCCGGCTTGGCACCCCTGACGATGCGCGCAGCATAACGCTTGGCCAAATCCAGAGCGGCACAGTGCCGGCCGCCAGAAGAAATCCGCGTCGTTTCATCTTCGCCGTTAGTTTCAAACAATCAGATCAAGTATCGCAGCCAATCTATGCGGAGCGGCGTGGTCCGCCAATGCCGATCTGGAAATCGAGGGCCTAAGGCTTGGTGATCCCGGCGATGAACAGGTCGAGCACCCCTTCCGCCGTCCGCTCGACCTCACCCTCCTCGACGCCCCAGCGTGGAAAGTGGCCGTCGAGATTCATCCGGGCAAGACCGTAGACCAGGGCGCGGCCGGCGATCTGGATGCGCTTGAGGTCGGCCTGCCGCAGCAGGCCCTGCTCCGCCGCCTCGGCCAGGATTTTCTCGGTCAGCGCGATCAACTCGGCATTGTCGCGCGTCAGCTCCTCGGAGCTGCCATGGGCGAAATAACGCCCCGTGGAGATGATCTCGAAATGGGCGGGATTGCGCATCGCCCAGCGCAGGTAAGCGAGCCCGAAGGCGCGGAAACGGGCGAGCGGGCCGGCGGCCGGGGCCTCGCGCAGCGCGGCCTCGATCTCAACCCGAAAGCGCCGCTGCGCCTCCCCGGCCGCAGCGGCCATGAGGGCGTCGCGGTTCGGAAAGTGCCGGAACGGCGCCCCCGGCGACACCGCGGCCCGGCGCGCGGCCTCGCGGACAGAGACCTCCGCTCCCTCTGCGGCGAGCTGCAGCGCAGCATCGATCAGGACGCGGCGAAGGTCGCCGTGGTGATAGGGCCGTGCCTGGGCCGCGGAGCGGCGGGCGCGCGGCTTGGACGGCTGACGGGCGGGCATGGCCTCTCCTAGCATCACCCGAACGTGAATGTAAGCAGCGATTACACGGTTGACCAATCAGCGACACCGAAATGTAATCAATGATTACATGACGGAGAAAGTCATTATGTCGGAACGACAAGGCTGGTTCGAAGGCTGGCGGCTGCTGGCCGCCCTCACCCTCAGCTTGATCACCCTCAGCCTGTGGATCGCCTCGATGCGACAGTTCGAGGTCGAGGGCGTGCGGATGGTGATCCGGTTCACCGCGCGCAGCTCGCTGCTGCTGTTCTGCCTCGCCTTCAGCGCTGCGGCGCTGGCGCGGCTGTGGCCCAATGGCTGGACGCGCTGGCAGCGCCGCAATCGCCGCTATCTCGGCTTGAGCTTTGCGGCCTCCCACACCATCCACGCGATCGCGATCATCGCCTTCGCCAGGATGGATCCAGCCGGCTTTGCGGAAGCCACTTCGGCCGCCTCCTACATCGTCGGCGGGATCGGCTATGCCGTCATCATTGCCATGAGCGCGACCTCGTTCGACCGCGCCGCCGCGCTGGTCGGGGCCCCCGCCTGGCGCATGCTGCATCTTGCCGGCGGCTATTATCTCTGGCTCCAGTTCATGGTCTCGTTCGGCAAGCGTGTGCCGGCGATGCCGCTCTATGCCGCCTTCCTCGTTCCGCTGCTGATCGTGCTGGCGCTGCGCATGATCGCGATGGCTCGCCATCCGCGCGGGCAGACCGTTGTGGCGGGCTAGGCGCCTTACCGCGCTTGGTCCGCGAACCGGATGGTCGCGAGATCAGATCACGAATGAAGAGCCGAGTCCTTGATCCTGAAGACGCAGGCGTTTTGGTGTTCGGAAGCTGCGCGAAAAGCTTAAGAAACGGCGCAAGACCAAGAATGTGGTTTAAGCGTCAGTTCTTGGTGCTCGGAGAGCACTTCAACTCGCGAAGAGTTTGAATGAAGCAGCAATGCTTGGCGCGAGATGAAAAGAGCCAGACCGCGATTTGCGATCTCGCCCGACCATAGTCGCCAAGCTTTAAGATTTGGTTTGGCGGGCGAAGATTGTGTTTCTCTCGTCATTCCGGGACGCGCGTTAGCGCGACCCCGGAATGGCGGCGTAGCCGTCAGTTCTTGCTCTTGTCGACCAGTGCGCCCTTCTTGATCCAGGGCATCATGTCGCGCAGCTTGGCGCCGACTTCCTCGATCGGGTGCGCGGCGAGCTTGGCGCGCGTCGCCTTGAACGAGGTCTGGTTGACCTTGTTCTCGAGCATCCAGTCGCGGGCGAACTTGCCGCCCTGGATGTCGGCCAGAACCTTGCGCATCTCCTTCTTGGTCTCGTCGGTGATGATGCGCGGGCCGGTGACGTACTCGCCGTACTCGGCGGTGTTGGAGATCGAGTAGTTCATGTTGGCGATGCCGCCTTCATAGATCAGGTCGACGATCAGCTTCACTTCGTGCAGGCACTCGAAATAGGCCATCTCCGGGGCGTAGCCGGCTTCGACCAGGGTCTCGTAGCCGCCCTTGATCAGCTCGACCAGGCCGCCGCAAAGCACCACCTGCTCGCCGAACAGGTCGGTCTCGCACTCTTCCTTGAAGGTGGTCTCGATGATGCCGGCGCGGCCGCCGCCGACAGCCGAAGCGTAGGATAGGCCGAGGTCATGGGCGTTGCCCGACACGTCCTTGGCGATCGCGATCAGGCAGGGCACGCCGCCGCCGCGCTGATACTCGGAACGCACGGTGTGGCCGGGGCCCTTCGGCGCGATCATCAGCACGTCGAGGTCGGCGCGCGGGTCGAGCAGGTTGAAGTGGACGTTGAGGCCGTGCGCGAACACCAGGGCGGCGCCCTTCTTCATGTTGTCGTGCAGGTGCTCGCGATAGATGTCGCCCTGGAGCTCGTCCGGGGTCAGCATCATGACGAGGTCGGCCCATTTGGCGGCTTCGGCGACTTCCATCACCTTGAAGCCGGCGGCTTCCGCCTTCTTCACCGAGCCCGAATCCTTGCGCAGCGCGATGGCGACTTCCTTGACGCCGGAATCCTTCAGATTGAGCGCATGGGCATGGCCCTGGCTGCCATAGCCGACGATGGCGACCTTCTTGCCCTTGATCAGGTTCAGGTCGGCGTCGCGATCGTAATAAACACGCATAGGTCGTTTCCTCGTTCAGGGCCGAAATCGGCCAATGGTCAGTGTCCGAAGGGTGAAATTTGCGGATTTCGGGGGCTGTCTAGAGCATTTTCAGCCCTGAGGGAAACCCGTTTCTGCATGGAAATCCGCGACATCATGCATCCATGAAAACGGGGTAGAGGGAGGCCAGCAGCAGGATCGCCATCAGAATATTGAAGGCGCGAACCAGCCGCTCGGAGGTCAGGACCGGCCGCAATGCGGAGCCGAACAGGGCCCAGACCACGGTCGAGACCGTGCCGACGATGAGGCTGATCACGGTCTGGATCGCGATGTTGAGTGGAAACTGGGCGATCGCCGCATAGGCGGTGATGGTGCCGATCACGATCACCCAGCCCTTGGCGTTGATCCATTGGAACATCGCCGCGCCCCAGAAGGTCATCGGGCCGCGGCCGTCCCCCTGCCCCGGCTTGGTCGGGCCGGACATGGCGATCGCGGCCGCGAGGTAGATCAGGTAGGCGGCACCGACATATTTCAGGATGGTCTGGAGGATCGGATAGGCCAGGAACACCGAGCCGAGCCCGAGGCCAACTGCGGCGACCATGAAGGCGAAGCCGAGCACGATGCCGACAATGTGCGGGATGGTGCGCCGGAAGCCGTAGGTCAGGCCCGAGGACAGCAGCATGATGTTGTTCGGGCCGGGCGTGAAATACATCACGACCATGAAGATGAGGAAGGCATAGAGCAGCGACTGGGACATGCTCACCTCACGCCGTCTTTGGCAGCGGCTGCGGGCGCTGTGCCAGCACCATCACGGCGATACCGCCGATCACTGTCAGCATGCCGGCCAGCCTCAAAGGTCCGAACCGCTCGCCGAACGCGATGCTCGACGCAGCCGAGCCGACGAATGGCACCAGCAGCGCGAAGGGCACCACGTGCGCGGCGGGATAGTCGCGCAGCAGCCGGCCCCACAGCCAATAGGCGATGCTGGTCGAGATGCCGCCGAGAGCCAGCATGCAGAGAGCCGATGTCAACGACATGTGGCTCAGAGACGTCCAGGTCGGCGCCGGCCCATTGGCGATCAGCGCCAGAACGAACAGCGGCACGGCCGAGGCGAGACACAACCACGCGAACAGGTCGAACATCGGCACGCCGCGGGCGCCGCGCAGCAACAGATTGCCGACGGCAAAGCTGAGCGGCGAGATCAGCAGCACTGCAAACGCAGCGACAGTGAAGTCGTAGCCGACAGTGCCGCAGATCATCAGCAGGCCCGCCGCCGCGATGACGATGCCCAGCGTCTGCACCGGTGTCGGCCGCTCACCGAACGCGATCGCGGCAAAGCCGATCGTGAACAGCGCCTGGCTCTGCACGACGACGCTGGTCAGGCCCACCGGCACCCCATGAGCGATGCCATAGGCCTGGCTCAGGAACTGACCGAGGAAGAGGGTAAAGCTGATCGCGATCAGCAGCGACCAGGCGACCTTCGGCTTGGGAATGAACAGGCATGGCACCGCGGCGATCGAGAAACGCAGCGCCGTCATCAGTTCCGGCGAAAGCTCGTCGAGCGCGATCCGGCTCGCCACGAAGGCGAGCCCCCAGATGATCGCCACCAGGATGGCGATGAGGATATCGGCCGGCTTCATTGTTGTTCTCGGCTCTGCCCTGTCGTGCAGCCCTGTTGTTATTCGCTAGCCTTGCTCGCCGGCTTTCGGTTTCCGCAGCAGATACGTGCCGTGCATCGGTGCGTGATAATCGGCCGAGACCAGCGTGAAGCCGACGTCGGTCAGCATCCGCTCCATCACCCAGCCGAAGGTGGAATATTCGTCGCGCATGTGCGTCACGACGCTTTCGCGCGAAAAGTCGTGGTTCTTGATCTGGAAATCGGCCCATTGCTCGACGTCGCGCTCGATGGCGTCCGGCATCAAAGCGTAGACGATGTCGCGCAGATAGAAGCTCGCGCCCGGCTTCAGCGCCCGATAGATCCGCGAGATCGCAACCGCCTTCCAGAAATCCGGCAGGTGGTGCAGCGTGAACTCGCTGACGATCAAATCGTAGGATTCCGGCCGGTAGGAAAAGCTGAGCAGGCCCGCCGATTGGGTGCGCACGGGTGCCTTGCGATCGCGGGCGTAGATCTCGGCAAGCGCCAGCATCGCCGGCGAGATGTCGATGGCGTCGACTTCGGCACCCATCAGCGCCGCCTCGGTGGCGAGCACGCCATTGCCGCAACCGATGTCGGCGACGCGCCAGCCGCGCTGGATCCCCAGCATTTTCAGCGCGGCGCGCGCCCGCAGATCGGCATCGTCATGACTGTCGTAGATCGACGCCACCGCGGGCTCGATCCCCATCCGGTTCCGCTCGTTGTAATACCAGTCGCGCGCCAGCATGGTTCACATCCCTTCGGGCCCGCGGCCGATCGCGGCAACACCGGTGCGCGACACCTCGACGAGGCCGAGCGGGCGCATCAGGTCTATAAACTGATTGATCTTGTCCGTATTGCCTGTGATCTCGAACACAAAGCTCTCGGTGGTGGCGTCGATCACCCGGGCACGGAACGCATCCGCGAGCCTCAGCGCCTCGACCCGATGCTCGCCCTGCCCGCGCACCTTGACCATCGCAAGCTCGCGCTCGATCGAGCGCCGGGTCTGCGTCATGTCGACGACCTGGTAGACCGGGATCATGCGGTCGAGCTGGTTCTTGATCTGAGCGATCACCATCGGCGTACCCGTGGTGACGATGGTGATGCGCGACAGATGCTTCTGGGCCTCGGTTTCCGAGACCGTGAGACTCTCGATGTTGTAGCCGCGGCCCGAGAACAGGCCGATGACGCGCGCGAGCACGCCGGGCTCGTTCTGCACGAGCACCGCGAGCGTGTGCGTCTCGTTGGGATCGTGACGCTCCTCGATAAAGTAGGCGGATGCGGGCTGGTTCATTGTCGTCCCCTCAAATCTCTCTGGTCACACCAGCGCCTTGCCGCCGGCAAATGCCTTTGCCGTGGCCTCGTCGTTGGCCTGCTCCGGCAACAGCATCTCGTTATGCGCCTTGCCGGACGGGATCATCGGGAAGCAGTTTTCGAGCGCCGCGACGCGGCAGTCGAACAGCACGGGACGCTTGACCGAGATCATCTCCTGGATGGCGCCATCGAGATCGCCGGGCTTGTGCACCTGAAGGCCGACGGCGCCATAGGCTTCCGCGAGCTTGACGAAATCCGGCAGCGCTTCCGAGTAGGAATGCGACAGGCGATTGCCGTGCAGCAGCTGCTGCCATTGGCGCACCATGCCCATGTACTGGTTGTTCAGGATGAAGATCTTGATCGGCAGCTCGTACTGCACCGCCGTCGACATCTCCTGCATTGTCATCTGCACCGAGGCATCGCCCGCGATGTCGATGACGAGGCTGTCGGGATGGGCCACCTGCACGCCGACTGCGGCCGGCAGGCCGTAGCCCATGGTGCCGAGACCGCCCGAGGTCATCCAGCGATGCGGCTCCTCGAAGCCGTAGAACTGCGCTGCCCACATCTGGTGCTGGCCGACCTCGGTCGTGATGTAGGTGTCCTTGCCGCGTGTCTGCTCGAACAAGGCCTGGATCGCGTGCTGCGGCAGAATGACGTCGTTGCTTTTCTTGTAATACAGCGAGTTGCGGGCGCGCCATTGCGCGATCTGCTGCCACCACGATTTGATGTCGGGCTTCTTGGCCTCCGCCTTGAACACCTGGAGGATGTCGCCGAGGATGTTGGCGCAGTCGCCGATGATCGGCACGTCGACGCGGATGTTCTTGTTGATCGAGGACGGGTCGATGTCGATGTGGATCTTCTTCGAGCCCGGCGAGAATGCATCGACCCGGCCGGTGATGCGGTCGTCGAAGCGCGCGCCGACGCACAGCATGACGTCGCAATCATGCATCGTCATGTTGGCCTCGTAGGTGCCGTGCATGCCGAGCATGCCGAGCCAGTTCTTGCCCGACGCAGGATAGGCGCCGAGCCCCATCAGCGTGGAGGTGATCGGGAAGCCCGTGACCTCGACCAGCTCGCGCAGCAGCTTGGTCGCCTCTGGGCCGGAATTGATGAC
Source organism: Bradyrhizobium centrosematis (assembly GCF_045571495.1). Classification (NCBI taxonomy): domain Bacteria; kingdom Pseudomonadati; phylum Pseudomonadota; class Alphaproteobacteria; order Hyphomicrobiales; family Nitrobacteraceae; genus Bradyrhizobium; species Bradyrhizobium centrosematis. Next base: position 2,190,726 of record NZ_CP120703.1, on the reverse strand, counting down.
GCCGCCGCCGCTGTAGATCACGGGACGCTTGGCACCCGCCAGCAGCGCCACTGCCTTGCGGATCTGCGTCGCATCGCCTTTCACGCGCGGTGCATAGGACCGGTGCACGTCCGACTTGCGCGGCGGATGATAGGTGCCGGTCGCGAACTGCACATCCTTGGGAACGTCGACCAGCACCGGACCGGGACGGCCGGAGGTCGCGACGTAGAAGGCTTCATGCAGGACTTTGGCGAGATCATTGACGTCGCGCACCAGCCAATTGTGCTTGGTGCAGGGACGCGTGATGCCGACGGTGTCGCATTCCTGGAACGCGTCGTTGCCGATCAGATGCGTCGGCACCTGGCCGGAGATGCAGACCAGCGGGATCGAGTCCATCAGTGCATCGGTCAGCGGCGTCACCATGTTGGTGGCACCGGGACCGGAGGTCACCAGCGCGACGCCGGGCTTGCCGGTGGAGCGCGCATAGCCCTCGGCAGCGTGACCCGCACCCTGCTCGTGACGGACCAGGATGTGCTGGACCTCGCTCTGCTGGAAGATCTCGTCGTAGATCGGAAGCACGGCGCCGCCCGGATAGCCGAAAATGTCGGTCACGCCGTGATCGATCAGCGCGCGAACGATCATCGCGGCGCCGGTCATCTGGTTCGGATCGTGGCTCTTGTCGCTCATTGGCTTGCTCCGGATGCGCTGTTGCCAGCGGCTTCGTTCGAATGGGGTTCGGGAAATAAAAAAGGCCCCGAAGAGGGCCCATGCACACCGCCTGTCTTGTGGATGGCAGCTAGCCATCCCCGGCGGTGTGCCTGGGTACGACGGCGATAAGCAGCTTGGTAATAATATTACGCATGGCAGGCGCTCGGCTTCCCAAAGGTTGCGCGAACCATAGCGGCCAAAGCCCGGATGTCAAGGCAATGCGGCCGCTTTCGCGTGATTTTGGCAGTGTAGCGGCGTTCCCGGGGTTCGGCGAGAGGTAAATGCGGGAACCCGGACACAAAAGCGTTCGTCCCCGCTCGCAGCCTCACTTGGACTCCCACGCACCATTCACGGCCGCCGCGAGCCACCGCCTCGCCTCCTCCGGCCTCACCCATTCGAACGCCGGCAATTGGTGCCGGAACCAGGTGAATTGCCGCTTGGCATAGTGGCGGGTGTCAGCGCAGCCGATGGTGGCGGCCTGCTCCAGAGTGAGCTCGCCGCGCAGATGCCGGATCAAGGCCGGCACGCCATGCGCTTTCATCGCCGGCAGCAGCGGATCGAGCTGTCTGGCGGCAAGCCGCTCGACCTCCTCGAGCGCGCCAGCCGCCAGCATGGCACTGAAACGGGCATCGATCCGCGCATAGAGCACGTCGCGATCGGGCGCGAGAAACACGGCGCGAAAGCAATCCTTCGGCAGCAGCGGCGGCTGGCCCTCCCGGTGCCAATCCAGCAGCGAACGGCCGGTCGCCTCGACCACTTCGAGCGCGCGCGCGATCCGGGTGCGATCACGCAGGTTCAATCGTTCGGCGGCGCGCGGATCGCGACGCGCCAGTTCCGCGTGCAGCGCTTCCGCGCCGTTCCGTTCCAGCCGCGCGCGCACGTCCTCGCGCAGCTCGGCCGGAATGGGCGGCACGATGGAGAGTCCCGCCGTGAGCGCCTTGAAATAGAGCCCCGTGCCGCCGATGAAGATCGGCAGGCGGCCTTCCGCTTTCGCCTCGTCGAGCGCCTTCGTCGCATCGGCCAACCAGGCGCCGGCCGAGAAATTCACGGCCGCGTCGACATGCCCGTAGAGACGGTGCGGAGCGCGGGCCTCCTCATCGTGTGTCGGCCGTGCCGTGATGATGCGCAGGTCTCGATAGACCTGCATGGAATCGGCATTGATGACGATACCGCCGGTGGCGAGCGCGAGCTCCAGCGCCAGCGCCGACTTGCCGCTGGCGGTCGGGCCTGCGATAAGCACGGCCTCGCCAACACGTCTTCTGCCGACTTGCTCCTCGCTCACGAAAACCTCAAATGTCCCTCGTCGCCACGCTGATCTGCAACCCCAACAATCCCGCGCTCGATACGACCATCGTCGACGGCGCCCGGGCCGTGCTGCCGCAGGCAGCACCCGCACAATGGCTGTTCGACGGGGTCGCGGTCGATATCCCCTTCGGCGCCGACGGTAACCTCGAAGCCGACCGTCACGCCATCGAGCAGCGGCTCCGCGAGCTTCGCGGCGACCTGCCCGTCGACATCGTCGTGCAGCCTGTCGGCTTCAGGCGCAAGAAGCTTTTTCTCGCCGACATGGATTCCACCATGATCGGCCAGGAATGCATCGACGAGCTCGCCGATCTCATCGGGGTGAAGGCGCATGTGGCCGCCATTACCGAACGCGCCATGCGCGGCGAGATCGAATTCGAGCCGGCGCTGCGCGAGCGCGTCGCGCTGCTGAAGGACCTGCCCGCGAGCGCGGTCGACGAGGTGCTGGCCAAGCGCATCACGCTGACCCCGGGCGGCCGCGAGCTGGTTGCGACCATGCGCGCGCACGGCGCCTATACCTGCCTCGTCTCCGGCGGCTTCACGCTGTTCACGAGCGCGGTCGCCGCCAGGATCGGCTTCCAGGAAAACCGCGCCAACGAACTCGTCGTGCGCGACGGCAAGTTCACCGGCGAGGTGAAGGAGCCGATTTTGGGCCGCGCCGCGAAGCTCGCCACGCTGGTCGACCTGATGGAGTCGTTCGATCTCGATGACATCGACTCCGTCGTGGTCGGCGACGGCGCCAACGATCTGGCGATGATCCAGGCCGCGGGCCTCGGCGTTGCCTATCACGCCAAGCCGGCGGTCGCGGCCGCGGCTGCGGCGCGGATCGACCACGGCGATCTCACCGCATTGCTGTACGCGCAAGGGTATCGGCGCGAGGAGTTCGTGGAGGGGTGATGTTATCGTCGTTCCGGGATGGTGCGAAGCACCAGACCCGGAACCTCGAGATTCCGGGTTCGATGCTTCGCATCGGCCCGGAATGACAGATGAAGTTACTGCACGCTCAGCGCGACAAAGCGTAGCTCGCCGTCCGCATTCGAGACCAGCAGCAGCACCGACTTCTTGCCGTCCTTTTTGAGCTGGTCGACGCGCTTCTGGATGTCGGCGCCGCTGGAGACGGCCTCCTGCGCAACCTCGACGATGACGTCGCCGGCGGAGAGGCGCTTCTCGGCCGCGTCCGAATTGGCGTCGACATTGGTGACGACCACGCCCTTGACGCTCTCCTTGATCTTGTAGCGCGTGCGCAGATCCTTGTTCAGCGCGGCGAGATCGAGGCCGAGCGCCTTCTGCGTCACCGGCTTGTCGGGCGCCGGCTCGTCGGTCTTCACCGCGGCCTGCACCTTGTCGGGATCCTGGAGGCGGCCGAGCGTGACCTTCTTGGTCTGCTCCTGGCCCTTGCGGATGATGACGACGTCGACCTCCTTGCCGACCGCGGTGTCGGCGACGACGCGGGAGAGATCCTTGGGATCCTTGACGTCCTTGCCGTCGAACTTGACGACGACGTCGCCGGGTTCGATGCCCGCGGGCTTAGCCGGGCCCTTGTCGTCGACGCCGGCAACCAGCGCGCCGCGCGCCGGCTTGATGTTGAGGCTCTCGGCAATCTCGTCGGTGACGCTCTGGATCCGCACCCCCAGCCAGCCGCGGCGCAACTCTCCGAACTGACGGAGCTGGTCGACGACGCCCACCACCGTCTTCGACGGCACGGCAAAACCAATGCCGATGGAGCCGCCGGAGGGCGAGATGATCAGCGTGTTGACGCCGATGACGTCGCCGTCGAGGTTGAACAGCGGGCCGCCCGAATTGCCGCGATTGATGGAGGCGTCGGTCTGGATGTAGCTGTCATAGGGACCCGAGGAGATGTCGCGGTTCTTGGCCGAGACGATGCCGGCCGTCACCGTGCCGCCCAGGCTGAACGGGTTGCCGATCGCGACCACCCAGTCGCCGAGCCGCAGCTTGTCGCTGTCGCCGAACTTCACCGACACGAGCGGCTTCGGCGGCTTGATCTTGAGCACGGCGAGATCGGTCTTCTTGTCGACGCCGACCAGTTCGGCCTTGATCTTGGTGCCATCGTTGAGGATGACGTGGATCTCGTCGGCGTCGGCAATGACGTGGTTGTTGGTGACGACGACGCCCGAGGTGTCGATGATGAAACCGCTTCCGAGCGAGTTGGTCTTCTTCGGCGGGCCGCTGCCGTTATCGCCGCCCTTGCCGCCGCCCGGACCCCTGCGGTTCTTGAAGAAGTCGTCGAAGAATTCCTCGAAGGGCGAGCCGGGCGGCAATTGCGGCATGGTGTTGCTCCCGCCGCCCTTGGCCTCGACGGTCTGCGAGGTCGAGATGTTGACGACCGCGTCGATCACCTTCTCGGCGACGTCGGCGATGCCCTCCGGTCCGCGCGCCAGGGCCGGCGTGCCGAACGCAGTGAAAGCACTGACGGCGAGCGCGGCCAGCCCTAAACGCAAACGGGTCGGGGCAATGATGGCAGCGGGCATTGGGATCTCCAGAGAAAAGGATTCGGCGCTCAGACTGCGCTCGAACAGGGGGACGGCGCAAGCACGGAGCTTAACGGGCCTCAAGACCGCGATAATACGGCGAAAACCGGTCTGCCGCCTTCACTTTGGCGTTGGCTCTGCGGCTAAACCGGGCGCCGCATAACCCAGATCAGGATCAGACCGGCCACAGCCGAACCGATGCCGACCGCCCGCAGGATGTTGTCCGGCGTGGCCATGGCGCTCTTCATGGCCTTGCGCATCCAGTTTGGACTTGCCGCAAACATCAAGCCTTCCAGCACGAACAGGATGCCCAAGCCGATGAGGAAGTCGGCAAACGCTATGGACCTCATCGGATTGGAACCTCCCGTTGTGCTGTTCTTGTCGGCACGAAGGGCGGCGAAACCCGCCGCCCCTGTCTAGCTTACGGTTTCGCCGGCGTCGCCGCCGTCTTACCGGACGGGTTACCAAAATACCGGAAGAAATCCGACTCCGGCCGCAGCAGGAAGCGGGTATCGTTCGACTTGAGCCCGTTCTCATAGGCCGTCATCGACCGGTAGAAGGCGAAGAAGTCGGCATCCTTGCCGTAGGCTTCAGCGAACAGGCGGTTGCGCTCGGCATCGCCCGCGCCGCGGGTCTGTTCCGCCTGCGAATTGGCTTCCGCGATGATCACGGTCGCCTCGCGGTCGGCCTTTGAGCGGATCTCCTGTGCCTTCTGGCCGCCCTGCGCGCGGAACTCGGCGGCTTCGCGCTCGCGCTCGGTCTTCATGCGCTGATAGACCGCCTGGCTGTTCTGCTCCGGCAGGTCGGCGCGGCGGATCCGGACGTCGACGACCTGGATGCCGTAGCCGTCGGCCTCGCGATCGAGCTGGTCGCGGATGCGCAGCATCAGCTTCTCGCGGTCGTCGCGCACCACGTTGATGAAGGTGACCTCGCCGAGCACGCGGCGCAGCGCCGCGTTCAGGAGCGTGGTGAGCTGGATGTTGGCAGCCTGGATCGAGCCGACGCTCTGATAGAAGCGCAGCGCATCCTTGATCCGGTAGCGCGCGAACGCATCGACCACGAGCCGCTTCTGATCGGAGGCGATCGCTTCCTGCGACGGGTTCTCCAGATCGAGGATCCGCTTGTCGATGTTGATCACCGAATTCCACGGCGCCTTGAAGTGCAGGCCGGGCGCGGTGACGACGTCGACGGGCCGGCCGAACTGCAGCACGATGGTCTGCTCGGTCTGCTGCACCGTGAACAGCGACATGTAGCCGACGATCACGACGAGCAGGAGGGCGATCAGCGTGACGAAACCTGTGACCGGAGACCTCATCGCGTGCCTCCGCTCGAGGGCTGACCGGCGCTAGGCGGCCGCTTGGTCGTCAGTTCGCCGAGCGGCAGATAGGGCACGATGCCCTGGCCCGAGGAGCCGCCGTCATAGACGAGCTTGTCCGCGCCGCCGAGCACGCGCTCCATCGTCTCCAGATAGATCCGTTCACGCGTCACGTCGGGCGCCTTCTTGTATTCCTCGTAAACCTTCAGGAAGCGTGCGCTCTGGCCCTTGGCCTCGGCGACCGCCTGCTCCTTGTAGCCTTCGGCATCCTGCTGGATCTTGGCAGCGCGTCCACGCGCCTGCGGCACCACCTGGTTGGCATAGGTCTGCGCCTCGTTCTGCAGCTGCTCGAGATTGGCCCGCGCAGCCTGGACGTCGCGGAAGGCGTCGATCACCTGGGCCGGCGGATCGACCTTCTGCATCTGCACCTGGGTGATGAGGATGCCCGCGCCATAGCTGTCCAGCGTCTTCTGGATCAGCTCCTGCACGCCCTGTTCGGTGATGTTGCGCGCGCCGGTCAGGATCGGCTGGATCTGCGAACGGCCGATCACCTCGCGCATCGCGCTCTCGGCGACCGCCTTCACGGTGCCTTCGGGATTCTGGATGTTGAAGAGGAAGTCGCCGACGCCATCGGGCTTGATGCGCCAGAGCACGGTGAAGTCGACGTCGACGATGTTCTCGTCGCCGGTCAGCATCAGGCTCTCTTCCGGCACGTCACGAATCGAGCGGCCGCGCCGCGCCGGATCGTCGATCAGCGTCATGCCGATGGAGATGGTGTTGACGCGCAGCGCCTTGGGCAGCAGCACGGTCTCGATCGGGTAAGGCAGATGATAGTTCAGGCCCGGCTGCACGGTGCGAACATGCTTGCCGAAGCGCAGCACGACGCCGAGCTCCTCGGACTGCACGCGGAAGAAGCCCGAGAGCAGCCAGAACGCGATGATCAGCAGGATGATCAGCGTGATGCCCACACCGGAGAAATAGCCGCCCGGCATGATCTGCTGGAGGCGGTCCTGGCCGCGCCGCAGAAGGTCTTCCAGATCCGGCGGCCTCGGCCCGACCGGTTGCGGGCCTGAGCCCCATGGTCCCTTTGGACCCGAGCCCCATGGGCCACCGCCCTGATTCTTCCACGGCATTCGACGCTCTCCTCGGCAGGGTGGAATTGCCCCCGCCCGCTTTGTCCGGTCCGGCTTTATAGGGGACAGGCAGGTCCCTTACAACGCAGCCCTGACCGTCCTTCGAGCTATGCTCGGGCACGAAAAAGTCAATGTAAACATTGACGAAAGCGGTTAATGGCCGCGCCGCCGACGATATGTCACATAGGAGACGTCGGCGCTGTCGTCGGGGCCGGCAGGATGGCGGACACGTTCAACTTCGTCCCACTCCGCCTTGTCGATCTCGAAATGCGTATCGCCTTCGGGCCGCGCGTGGACTTCGGTGATCTCGAGGCGATCGGCGCGACCGAGCCATTGCCGGAAGATCTCGGCCCCGCCGATCACCGCGATCTCGGCGACCGAACGCCGCAGGGCATCACCGCGTGCGATCGCGTCGGCATCCGCCGCCGAGGTCGTCACGATGGCCCCGTTGGCGCGATAGGCCGCATCGCGCGTGACCACGATGTTGGTGCGGTTCGGCAGCGGCCGGGGCAGCGATTCGAAGGTCTTGCGGCCCATGATCACGGGCTTGCCGATCGTGAGCGCCTTGAAGCGCGCCATGTCGGACTTCAATCGCCACGGCATCGCATTGCCCGCGCCGATGACGCCATTCTCCGCGATCGCGACGACGAAGACGATCTCCATCAGGCAGAGCTCCCGGCAAGCCGCGTCAGCGCAGGCCCGGTGACGCGGCACAGCGTCCAGTCGTCCATCATGACGGCGCCGAGCGATTTGTAGAACGCGATCGACGGCGCATTCCAGTCGAGCACCGCCCATTGCAGGCGCGCCCAGCCATTGTCGACGCATTCCCTCGCGAGATAGACCAGCAGCGCCTTGCCGAGGCCCCTGCCCCGATGCGACGGCCGCACGTAGAGATCCTCGAGATAGATGCCGTGGCGGCCGCTGAAGGTGGAGAAATTCACAAACCACACCGCGAAGCCGACGGCCTCACCGTTCCATTCGGCGATCGCGCAATAGAGTCGCGGCTGCTTGCCGAACAGGGCCTCGGCGATGTCGTCCTCGGTCGCTTCCATTTCGTGCGAGAGCTTCTCGTACTCGGCGAGCTCGCGGACGAAGGAGAGAACGAGCCCGGCTTCTCCGGGCTCTGCGCGGCGGATGTTGAGCGACATCGCTTTAAAGTGCCCGCATGATCATATCGGAGAACCGCTGCACACTTTTCCGGATCATACGCTAGACCGCGACTTCCGCCTTGATGTGCGGATGCGGATCGTAGCCGACGAGCTCGAAATCCTCATAGCGGAAGGAGAAGATGTCCTTCACCTCAGGATTGATCCGCATGACCGGCAGCGCACGCGGCGCGCGGGTGAGCTGAAGCCGCGCCTGCTCCAGATGGTTGGAATAGAGATGGGTGTCGCCGAGCGAATGCACGAAGTCGCCGGGCTTCAGGCCGGTGACCTGCGCGACCATCATGGTGAGCAGGGCGTAGGAGGCGATATTGAAGGGCACGCCGAGGAAGACATCGGCCGAGCGCTGGTAGAGCTGACATGACAGCTTGCCGCCTGCGACATAGAACTGGAACAGCAGGTGGCAGGGCGGCAGCGCCATCTTCTCGACGTCGGCAGGATTCCAGGCGGTGACGATCAGTCGGCGAGAGTCCGGCGTGCGCTTGATCATCTCGACGACATTGGCGATCTGGTCGATGCTGCGCCCGTCGGCCGTGGGCCAGGAGCGCCATTGATGGCCGTAGACCGGACCGAGATCGCCATTGGCGTCCGCCCACTCGTCCCAGATGGTGACGCCGTTGTCGCGCAGATATTTGATGTTGGTGTCGCCCTTCAGGAACCACAACAGCTCATGCACGATCGCCTTCAGCGGCAGCCGCTTGGTGGTCAGCATCGGAAAGCCGGCTGACAGATTGAAGCGCATTTGATGGCCGAACACCGAGAGCGTGCCGGTGCCGGTCCGGTCGGTCTTCTCGGCGCCGTCTGAAAGAATCCGCTCGAGCAGGTCCTGATACTGGTGCATGTGCCAATGAGCCTTTGGGGAGGCGGCGAACTTAGCGGCCGCCCCCGCGCTGCAACAGCCGCGATTCGCTGTCCGCACCGATTATACCCGGAAAAGTGAGCATCCCCCGCACAAACGACAAGGGGCGGAACTCACGTCCCGCCCCTCGCCTATCGGCTTGAAAGTGCAGCTTAAGTCGCCGGCTTGAGCACCGGCGTCCATTTCGCGATCTCGTTCTTCACGAGCATGGCCAGCGCCTCCGCCGTCCGCTCCGCAGGGGCGGGGATCACGCTGCCGAGCTCGAGCAGGCGCTTCTTCACGGTCTCGTCGTCGAGCGCCTTGCTGGCCGCAGCGTTCAGGCTGGCCACGATTGCAGGCGAAGTTCCCTTGGGGGCGAACATCGCATTCCAGGCCTGGGCCTGGAATTTCGGCAGGCCGGCTTCCGTGGTGGTCGGCACGTTCGGCAGCGACGGATTGCGCTCCGGTGTTGCGATCGCATAGGCCTTGATGGTGCCGGCGTTGATCTGCGGCACGGCGTTGACGATCTGGTCGCACATATAATCGACCTGCCCCGCCACCAGCGCGTTCATCGCAGGCCCCGTGCCGTTGAAGGGCACGCCGACCGGCTTGATGTCGAGGATCGAGTGCAGCAGCTCGCACGAGACGTGCGAGACCGAGCCGACGCCGGCATGTGCAGCGTTGACCTTGTCGGCGTTGGCCTTCACGTAGGTCGCGAACTCCTTCAGGTCCTTCGCCGGAAAGTCCTTGCGCGCCAGGATCAGGATCGGCGTGCCCGCGAGCAGCGCGATCGGCTCGAAGTCCTTCTCGGGATGATAGGCGAGCTTCGGATAGAGCGGCACGGAAGCCGCATGCGTGCCCATGTGTCCGGTGATCAGGGTGTAGCCGTCATTGGCCGCGCGCGCGGCACGCGTGGTCGCGGTGGTGCCGCCGGCGCCGACCACGTTCTCGATGATGACGCTCTGTCCGAGCGTCTGCGCCATGTGTCCGGTGACGATGCGCGCCACCACGTCAGTCGGACCGCCGGCCGCAAACGGCACGATCATGGTGATGCTGCGCGTTGGATAGGTCTGCGCCTCGGCTGGCGCAACAAGGGCGCACAGCGAGGCGAGCGCAGCGGCGCATGCGCCCGTGAGCGCGCGAGTGAAGGTCATGTCGATCCCCTTGGACACAAACAAATGCCGGCCCCAAGGCCGGCATTTTCATTTCACGAAGCGGTCACACAAGTCGATCCGACTTCCGGATGCGGCGCGCCGACGCAGGGGCGCGGGGGGCGCCGCAGGAAGGCGGCGGCCTCAGTTCTCGGATTCGGTGAACACCTCGTCGCGCTTCGAACGCAACGCAGGCAGCACCGTGAGCAGCAGCAGACCGGCCGCGACCGCGAGCAGCACCGCCGACAGGGGCCGCGTCAGGAACACGCTCCAGTCGCCGCGCGAGATCAGCAGCGCACGGCGCAGGTTCTCTTCCATCAGCGGTCCGAGCACCATGCCGAGCAGCAGCGGCGCCGGCTCGAAATCGTGCTTGATCAGCCAATAGCCGACGAGCCCGAACACGCCGGCGAGGATGACGTCGACCGGTGCGTTGTTCACCGAGTAGATGCCGATCGCGCAGAAGATCACGATCGAGGGGAACATCAGCCGGTAAGGCACGCGCAGGAGCCGCACCCAGATGCCGACCAGCGGCAGATTGATGATGATCAGCATCAGATTGCCGATCCACATCGAGGCGATCATGCCCCAGACGAGATCGGGTTGCTTCTGCATCACCTGCGGGCCCGGCACGATGCCGTGGATGGTCATCGCGCCCACCATCAGCGCCATCACCGCGTTCGGCGGGATGCCGAGCGTCAGCAGCGGGATGAAGGAGGTCTGCGCTGCCGCGTTGTTGGCACTTTCCGGTGCCGCCACGCCCTCGATTGCGCCGCGGCCGAACCGCGACGGGTTCTTGGCGAGCTTCTTCTCGAGCGTATAGGCCGCGAACGAGGCGATGACCGCGCCGCCACCCGGCAGGATGCCGAGGATCGAGCCGAGCACCGTGCCGCGCAGGATCGGCGGCGTCGAATCGACCAAATCCTTCCTGGTCGGCATCAGGCCGGTGATCTTCTGCTGCACGAGGTCGCGGTTCATCTCCGCGCCATGGTCGAGATTGCGGATGATCTCGGCGAAGCCGAACACGCCCATCGCCACCGTCGCAAAGCCGAGACCGTCGGCGAGCTCGGGAATGTTGAACGCCATGCGCGAGGCGCCGGTCTCGATGTCCGAGCCCACCATCGACAGCAAGAGGCCGAACACGATCATCGCGATCGCCTTCAGCACCGAGCCCTTGGCCAGCACCACGGCGAAGATCAGGCCCAGCACCATCAGCGAGAAATACTCGGCCGGCCCGAACGCCAGTGCGAGTTTCGTGAGCGGCGCGCCGAGGATGGCGATCAGGACGGTCGCGACGCAGCCGGCGAAGAACGAACCGATTGCCGCGATCGCCAGCGCCGGGCCGGCGCGGCCCTGCTTGGCCATCTGGTGACCATCGATGGCGGTGACGACCGATGTCGCCTCGCCCGGGATGTTGACCAGGATCGACGTGGTCGAGCCGCCATACTGGGCGCCGTAATAGATGCCGGCGAGCATGATCAGCGCGCCAACGGGCGGCAGTCCGAAGGTGATCGGAAGCAGCATCGCGACGGTGGCGATGGTGCCGATGCCCGGAAGCACGCCGACCAGCGTGCCGACGAGGGCGCCGATCAGGCACATCAGGAGATTGATCGGCGAGAGCGCGACGGCAAAACCGTGAGCGAGGTTGGCAAAGATATCCATCACACCCTCACTGGATCAGGAAACGCGGAAACATCGGCATCGGCAACCCGAGCACGTAGGGAAAGAGGATGGCGCAGCCGAGCGTCAGGCAGGCGCCGACGATCGCTGCCTCCAGCCAGCGCGTCTCGTGCGACCCCGTCGCCGCGATCATGAAGCTGACAAAGGCGGTGACCACGAGGCCGAGCGGCCGGATCGCCAACGCGAAGAACAGGATCGCAGCCATCACGAACAGCGGCCCCCGCCAGGAATAATGAGCCATCGCCGGCCCATCGGACAGAAGACCGGTCAAGGCGATGCCGGCCGACAAGGCAACCAGCAGTCCGCCGAACATGCGCGGCGCGGTGCCGGCGCCGAAGGAGAAGCCCCGCATGCCCTGCAAGTCGCTGCCTGCCCAGAGCGCGAATAGGGCAACCGCCATGAGGACGACGCCTCCGACATAATCCTGCGCCGACCGGATCGTCATGAACAGCGTGAGGATCGCCACCACGAACAGCGGATAGGAATAGATCAGCGCGAGCAGCACCTCCGATGACGCCTTCTTGGTGTCACCGCTGGCCGCCCCGATCAGCGCGCCGGGTGCCCCGACGAGCAACGCTGTAACGTGTCCGGTCACGACTGCGGCCGGGCCGCGGCCGCTGCCCCAGCCAAATAGCGTCCCGATCGACCAGATCAATTCGAAAATCTGCGGCGCAATCGCCAGCAGACAGAAGCCGAGCACCACCTTCGTGTTTCGAGTGGCTGTCGCTGAGTGGCCCATCGTATCGGCCATGCATGTCTCCTCCGCGACCCGTAAGTCACGAGCACTGTTGTTCTAAATCGGCTGGAAATGGATCCCCCGCCCGGACCACTGCCTAGCGATTTTCGTTACACAATGCCAGCAAAACCCAACAGCCCTCCTGCGAGCAGCAGCCACAGTGGATTGAGGCGCGAGACGGATGCGATCACCGCAACCACCACGGTCAGAAGCAGTGCAGCAATTGTGCGATCGGCAGACTGGGCCAGAATCAGGGCACTCGCGGCCATCAATCCGATCGAGAGTGGAACCAGTGCAGCCTGAATCAGGCCGGGCCAGCGCGATTGGCTGGGCCGATTCAGCAGTCGGCTGACATAATAGGCAAGCAGCGCGGTCGGCAGGCACATCGCCAGCGTCGCCGCCAGCGCGCCGGGGATGCCGGCGACGGCATAGCCGATTAACGTCACGATAAGCACGTTTGGACCTGGCGAGAGCTGCGCGATCGCATAGGCGTCGGTGAACTGCTTGTCGGTCATCCAATGCTGCGCCTCGACCGCGATGCGGTGCATCTCGGGCACCGCCGCCGCGGCGCCGCCGACCGCAAACAGCGACATAAGTCCAAAGGTGAAGATCAGCGCCCAGATCGGGTTCTCGGCATTCATGCTGCTACTTTCCGCCGCAGGAAAAAATTGGCGCCGATGCTGAGGGGGATCGCGACCAGCAGCACCGCGGGAAGCGGCAGGCGGAGCACGCCGATGGCGAGGAACACGCCGAGCATCAGGATCAGCGCGAGAGGGGTCGCCCGCTTCAGCAGCGGCGTCATCATGCGGAAGACGACTGCGATCAACAGGCCGACCGCCGCGCAGGAGACGCCGGCGAGGCAGCGGCGCAGCACGTCGAAATCGCCAAACCGGGCATAGATGATCGCGAGCACCGTCATGATCAGGGTCGGCGGCAGCAACAGCCCGGCAAAAGCCGCAACCCCGCCGGCCATGCCGCGCAGCCGTGATCCGAACACCATGGACAGATTGACGATGTTGGGCCCAGGCAGGAAATGGCAGAGTGCAAAGGTCTCGTTGAACTGGTCCGCCGTCATCCAGCGGTGCTGGTCGACGATGGCGCGCCGGGCGAACACCAGGACCCCGCCGAAACCGACCAGCGACATCCTGGCGAAGGCCACGAACAGTCCGGTCAGGCTGGGCGAAGCGGCAAGCGAAGCCGGCTGGTCCGGCTCTTGCGCGGCCGGTGCTGAATCGGTGGACATCTCAGAAGCTTAGAACGGCGGTCGCAGGGTGACCAAGATCGGATCAGCCGCCAGGCGGAACCTATCCAAAAGGAACCGCACGTCGCCGCTCAAAACCCCTGTTTTTCGAAACCTTTGCCCCCTATATTGGGGATGCCGGTTCGCCGGCTATGGAAATAAACGGTCGTCGCAATAAACCATTCGGACCCGGGGGCGGTACCCGGCGCCTCCACCAAAGCCCACCGATGGGCGGACCCGGAAGCGGGCTTTGGCGGGGGCGAAATAGGATCGACGAGGGCGTAAAGGGCGTACTTTTTCCCGGTATTGTTCCGCCGTTATCGGGCTACTGCAATAGTTGCCAACGACAACTTTGCTCCGGTTGCTCAGGCTGCGTAACGCAGTTTGAAAGACCACTCTAAAGTCCTAGCGGGTTAAGCTCCGCTAGGCGGGGTTCGGAGGCACCTGGCAACAGAAGCCTCCACTTGCCTTTCTATTTCTTACCCGGCGGGGACTCCTGCTGACCCGTCAGGCACGATATTATTGCGGCTTGGCGAGTCGAGCCCGCGGGGTCCGGCTTCGGGGATGCAACAGGACCACCATGGCGACCGATCATATCCGATACGATGTGCTGGCCCGCGACGCGCTGCGCGGCGTGCTGCGCAAGGTGCTGACCGATGCCGCGACCCATGGCCTGCCCGGCGAGCACCATTTCTTCATCACCTTCGTGTCGAAGGCCGAGGGCGTGAAGCTGTCGCCGCGGCTGCTCGCGCAATATCCGGAAGAGATGACGATCATCCTGCAGCACCAGTTCTGGGACCTGACCGTGCTCGAGGACCGCTTCGAGGTCGGCCTGTCCTTCGGCGGCATTCCGGAGCGGCTGGTGGTGCCGTTCAGCGCCATCAAGAGCTTCCTCGATCCGTCCGTCAAATTCGGACTCACCTTCGATACCTCCGACGTCGCCGAGGTCGCACCGGAGACCTTGCCGGCGGCCCCTGCCCCTTCGGCCGTATCGGTGCCCGCGGCTGCCGCTGAAAAGGCGGAGAGCGCGGAAGAGCCGCCCCCGCCGAGCCAGGGCGGCGCCGAAGTGGTGCGGCTCGATCGTTTCCGCAAGAAATGATCTAGGTTGGCCGCGAAGCCGTCGCGCCAAGCCAAACTGCCTATATAGAGAAGCACATGAAGAGGCCGCGCGGCGTTTCGCGCGGCGGAATGGATGTGCTCATGGCCAAAGCTTCCCGCTCGAAGATCGCCCGCCCCGCGACCCGCACCGAAACCGACAGTTTCGGACCCATCGAGGTCCCCGCCGATCGCTATTGGGGCGCGCAGACCGAACGCTCGCGCCAGAATTTTCGCATCGGAACGGATCGCATGCCGATCGCACTGGTGCACGCGCTCGGTATCGTCAAGCTCGCCGCGGCGCAGTCCAACCTGGAGCTCGGCCTGCTGGACCGACGCCGCGCCAATGCCGTCATCCGCGCCGCGCGCGAGGTGATCGACGGCAAGCTGGACGATCATTTCCCGCTCGTCGTGTGGCAGACCGGCTCCGGCACGCAGAGCAACATGAACCTCAACGAGGTGATCGCCAATCGCGCCAACGAGCTGCTCGGCGGCGAGCTCGGCGCCAAGAAGCCGGTGCATCCCAACGACCACGTCAACATGAGCCAGTCGTCGAACGATTCGTTCCCGACCGCGATGCACATCGCGGCCGCAAGCCGCATCACCACAGATCTCATCCCTGCGCTCGGTGAGCTGCTCGGCGCGCTGCGCAAGAAGGAGAAGGAATTCTCCAGCATCGTGAAGATCGGCCGTACCCACACCCAGGATGCGACGCCGCTGACGCTCGGTCAGGAATTTTCCGGCTATGCCGCGCAGGTCGAGAGCGGCATCGCCCGGCTCAAGGTCGCGGTGAAGGACCTGTATCCGCTGGCGCAGGGCGGCACTGCCGTCGGCACCGGCCTCAATTCGAAGCCGCGCTTTGCCAAGCTGTTCGCAAGGCACGTCGCCGCAATCACGAAGCTTCCCTTCACCAGCGCCGCCAACAAGTTCGAAGCGCTGGCCTCGAACGATGCCTATGTGCTGGCCCACGGCGCCATCAATTCGGTCGCGACAGGCCTGTTCAAGATCGCCAACGACATCCGCCTGCTCGGATCCGGCCCGCGCTCGGGGCTCGGCGAACTGATCCTGCCGGAGAACGAGCCGGGCTCGTCGATCATGCCGGGCAAGGTCAACCCGACGCAGTGCGAGGCGCTGACCATGGTGTGCTGTCAGGTGTTCGGCAATCACACCGCGATCACGGTCGCCGGCAGCCAGGGCCATTTCGAGCTCAACGTCTACAAGCCCGTGCTCGCCTACAACATGCTGCACTCGATCCGCCTGATGGCGGATGCGGCGCGATCCTTCATCGAGCATTGCGTCAACGGCATCCGTGCCGACGAAAAGCGCATCAATGAGCTGATGCAGCGCTCGCTGATGCTGGTGACGGCGCTCGCCCCGAAGATCGGCTATGACAATGCCGCCAAGGTGGCCAAGACGGCCCATGCCAACGGCACCACGTTGAAGGAGGAGGCGCTACGGCTCGGCTTCGTGTCGGCCGAGGAGTTCGATCGCCTGGTGCGCCCCGAGAAGATGACCAGCCCGGGATAAAATTCCGAATTCCGATAGCCATCCGTAATGATACGGAGCCCCGACGCCCAGAAATGTGCGGCTTTGGGGGCGGGATTTGATTACCGTCAATGTTCTGGCGGGACGGCGTGCTACGCAGCCCTTCCGCCCCTCGACGGGGGCAAAATTCATCGTTTGATGGTCCGAGGGGCCGATTGACGAGGACGAGCGAATGGCGATCAAGTCTTTTGGGGCGCAACGCGGCACCCTGTTTCTGAATGTTTCATCCAACCTGACGAGGATCGGATGATGGAGACGCGGCATGGGGAACGTCATCAACCTGAATCGTTTCAGGAAGCGCGCCGAGCGGGAAGCCTCGGCGAAGCAGGCGGACGCCAACCGAACGAAGTTCGGTCGCACGAAGGCGGAACGCTCGGCGGAGGAAGCGCGCGCGGACAAGGCGAAGGCGCATCTGGACCAGCATCAGATCGATCGCGAGGAGCAGCCATGAAGTCGCCCGTCGTGAAGCGGTCGATCGTCGTCGCCGGGCACAAGACCAGCGTCAGCCTGGAAGAGGCGTTCTGGAACGGCATGAAGGAAATCTCGGGCCTGCGCAACATGACGCTGTCCGAGCTGGTCGGCGAGATCGACAACAACCGCCAGCAGGGCAATCTGTCGTCGGCGATCCGCCTGTTCGTGCTGGACTACTTCAAGAGCCGGGCCATGGCCACCCAGCCGGACAAGGTCCCGGCCCAGTAACCCGCCGCCGGGGGGGCGCCTTGGACGGCGCCCGCCGGCCGTACCTTAAAATCACTCTAAGGTGCGGTTTCAACGAGCGCGCCCGCTTGACCTCAATGCCTTGCGTTGAAAATACAGGGCATGACCGACACCAATGACACGCGCCCGCACATGCCGCTGGGTCTGGCCCAGCGCGGCTATACCGGCGTCATCCAGCACCTTTCCGTTCGCGAGGCGGGCTCGGCGCTCTCGGACATCGAGCTCGAGAGCCGCCTGATCGAGCTCGGCTTCGTCGAGGGCGCCCGGGTCGAGGTCCTGCACGAGGGGCTGGTCGGGCGCGATCCGATCGCGGTCCGGGTCGACAGCATCACGATCGCAGTCCGCCGGCGCGAAGCCATGGCCATCATCGTCGCCTAAGACAGCGACCGGATAACTGCCCGCAGGCCCTTGATCCCATGGAAGCACCCCTGCTGCATCTCGCCCTGGTCGGCACGCCAAACAGCGGCAAGACGTCGCTGTTCAACGCCCTGACCGGCAGCCGGCAGAAGGTCGCGAACTATCCCGGCGTCACCGTCGAGCGCAAGGAAGGCTTCTTCGTCACGCCCTTGGGACGCCAGGTCTCGGTGGTCGACCTGCCCGGCACCTATTCACTGCGCGGCCGCAGCCCAGACGAGGAGATCACCCGCGACTTCGTGCTCGGCAAGGCCTCCGGCGAGGCCGTGCCCGATCTCGTGCTGTGCGTGGCCGACTCGACCAATCTGCGGCTGACCATCCGCCTGCTGCTCGAGCTCAAGCGCACGGGACGGCCGATGGTGCTGGTGCTCAACATGTTCGACATCGCCGCCCGCCGCGGCATCACGGTCGACGTCGAGCGGCTCGCCAAGGAGCTCGGCCTGCCTGTCGTCACCTCGATCGCGGTGCGCAAGGGCGGCACCGCCGACCTCTTGAAGCTGACCGACGAGATCTCGGCCAAGCTCGCCGCCGAGGCGGAGAAGAACAGCTGGCGCGCGCTCACCGTCTCCGAATTGCGCGCGACCCAGCGCGAGGCCGACCGCATCATCGCCGACTGCGTCAGCCTGCCTGCGAGGCCCGACACCTGGACCGCGCGGATCGACGCGGTGGTGCTGCATCCCGTCGGCGGCCTCATCGTGCTGGCGCTGATCCTGTTCGTGATGTTCCAGGCGGTGTTCGCCTGGGCACAACCGGCGATGGACCTGCTCAAGTCCGGCTTCGACGCGCTTGGGCAGATGGTGCAGGCCACCCTGCCCGACGGCCTGTTGCAGAGTTTCCTGCAGAACGGGGTGATCTCCGGCGTCGGCAGCGTCATCGTGTTCCTGCCGCAGATCATCCTCATCTTCCTGTTCATCCTGCTGCTGGAAGATTTCGGCTACATGGCGCGCGCCGCGTTCCTGATGGACCGCATCATGGGCGGCGCCGGCCTGCACGGCCGCGCCTTCATTCCGTTGCTCTCGAGCTTTGCCTGCGCCATTCCGGGGATCATGGCGACGCGCGTCATCGACAACAAGCGCGACCGGCTGACCACGATCCTGATCGCACCGCTGATGACCTGCTCGGCGCGCATTCCGGTCTACACGCTGATCATCTCCGCCTTCATTCCGGCCAAGGACGTCTGGGGCTTCATCAACCTGCAGGGCCTCGTGATGTTCGGGCTCTACGCCACCGGCATCGTCAGCGCGCTGCTGGTCTCGTTCGTGATCAAGTTCTTCATGATCCGCGACTATGCCCCGGCGCCGTTCATGCTGGAGCTGCCGGACTACAAATTGCCGCGCCTGAAATCGGTCGCGATCGGCATCTTCACCCGCGCCAAGATGTTCCTGTACCGCGCCGGCACCACGATCTTCTCGATGATGGTGCTGATCTGGTTCCTGGCCTCGTTCCCGCAGCCGCCTGCGGGCGCAACCGAGCCCGCGATCGACTTCAGCCTCGCTGCGATGATCGGCAAGGCGCTCGAGCCGCTGCTCGCCCCGGTCGGCTTCAACTGGCAGATCGCGGTGGCGCTGATCCCGGGCATGGCGGCGCGCGAGGTCGCGGTCGCAGCGCTCGGCACCGTCTACGCGATCGAGGGCGGCAAGGAAGCGGCCGAGCAGATCGGCCAGGTGCTGGCGACGAAATGGTCGCTTGCGACCGCGCTGTCGATGCTGGCCTGGTACATCTTCGCCCCGCAATGCGCGTCCACGCTGGCCGTGATCCGGCGCGAGACCGGCAGCTGGGCCTGGATGGCCGTGACCTTCTGCTACATGCTGGTGCTGGCCTATGCGGCGAGCCTCGTCACCTACAACGTCGCGGTCGCGCTGGGCGCGGGCTAGCTTCCTCAAAACAAAAACTGCGAAAACAACCCCATGCACAGTAGACGGGGGTTGTGAAATCAAAGGCTTGCGCCTGTGCGAGACGTCATTCGACCGCAGCTCGGAGGGAGCCCGCCTGATTGACCCGTCGGGCAAAACAGGGGCATGATGCCATCATCAGCTCGCAGCAATAGCCGCATGACCGACGACCCGCCACGGCTGCGGTGACTGTCTCCATGGACCATTTCAGCACCGACAGCCTGACCGCCGAACGATTGCACGAGGATCATCTCGCCGACCTCGTCGCGCTGCATCTCGATGCCGAAGTCTCCCGTTTTCTCGGCGGGGTGCGAACGGCCGAGGTCACGAAGACCTATCTCGCGACCAACATGGCCCATTGGGACCAGCACGGCTTCGGACTCTGGACGCTGCGAACGAAAGATGGCGCATTCGCAGGACGTGCGGGCATTCGGCATATTCTCGTCGACGATGTCGACGAGATCGAGATCCTCTACGCGTTCAAGCGCGCGTTCTGGGGCCGGGGATTTGCAAGCGAGATCGCGGCCGCGATCACGGATGTCGGCCTGTCGCAATTGAAGCTGCCGTCCCTGATCGGCATCGTGAATGTCGCCAATGGTGCATCCCGCCACGTGCTGGAGAAATCGGGCTATCTGCTCGAGCGGAGCACGAACCGCAAAGGCGAGGACGTGGTGATCTATCGCATCCGGCGGTGAGCGTCTTGGATAGCGTGACGCAGCACCCCCGCGGTTGTGTTCAATTTTGAACCGACACGGCGTGAGTTGTGGTCACAGTCTGGATCCGAACGGAACGGTCCGTCGGTCCCCGCGGCAGTGCACCCGCCGGGGAACTTGATTTCCCGTCGTGAGTTCCTTGCATGGACCTCGTTCGGTCCAGCCCCGGGGCCTGACGCCCGCAGCAAAGGGGGGTTTTCTAAGGGTTCGTGAGGGGGGTCCGATGACCGGTCTATCCAAGGCTGCTGCAGACAGCGACCGTAAGGATTTGCCGCGAGTTTCGACCGGCAGCGAAGGTCTGGACGATATCCTCGGTGGGGGTTTCGATGCCAATCGGATGTATCTCTATGAGGGGCGGCCTGGCACCGGCAAGACCACGATTGCGCTCCAATTCCTTCTCCGCGGCGTGCGCGACGGCGAACGCGTCCTCTACATTTCGCTCTCCGAGACCAAGCGCGAACTCACTCTGGTGGCGCAGCGCCACGGCTGGTCGCTGGACGGCGTCGATATCTTCGAGCTGGTGCCGCCGGAAACGACGCTCGATCCGGAGCGCGAGCTCACGGTTTTCCATCCCGCCGAGATGGAGCTGAGCGAGACCACGGGTCTGATCTTCAAGGAGGTCGAACGGATCAACCCCACCCGCGTGGTGCTCGACAGCCTGTCCGAATTGCGGCTGCTGGCCCAGAACCCGCTCCGCTACAGGCGCCAGGTTCTGGCCCTGAAGCACTTCTTCACCAATCGCAACTGTACCGTCGTGCTCCTCGACGATCTGTCATCCTCCCAGGATGATCTGCAACTGCATTCGATCGCGCACGGCGTGGTGATGCTCGAGCAGCTTGCCTTGGACTATGGTGCCGAACGGCGGCGGCTTCGCGTGATCAAGATGCGCGGCATCCGCTTTCGCGGCGGCTTCCACGATTTCACGATCGCGCAAGGGGGCCTGCGGATATTCCCCCGGCTCGTCGCCGCCGAACATCACAAGTCGTTTGTCGGTGAATTCGTGTCCAGCGGCAACGCCGAGCTGGACCAGCTGCTGGGGGGCGGTCTCGATCGCGGCACCAACGCGCTTTTGATCGGCGCCGCGGGCGTGGGCAAGTCTTCGGTCGCGCTCACCTATGCGATCGCGGCCGCCGAGCGTGGCGAGCATGCCGTATTCTTCGCCTTCGACGAAGGCCGCGGCACGGTCGAAGCTCGCGCCCGAACGCTCGGCCTCCCTCTGCAAAAGCATATCGAATCGGGACGAATTCGGTTTCAGCAGATCGATCCTGCCGAGCTATCACCGGGCGAGTTCGCGGCGAACGTGCGCAGGAGCGTCGAGGTCGACAACGCCAGCGTCATCGTCATCGACAGCCTCAACGGCTATCTGAGCGCGATGCCGGATGAGCGGTTTCTCGTCCTGCAAATGCATGAGCTCCTCAGTTTCTTGTCTCAGCAGGGGGTGCTCACCATCCTGATCCTGGCACAGCACGGGCTGGTCGGCCCGATGGATACACCGCTGGACCTCAGCTATCTGAGCGATGCGGTGCTGATGCTGCGTTACTTCGAGTTCGGCGGAACGGTGCGGCGCGCCCTGTCGGTCGTCAAAAAGCGCAGCGGCAATCACGAGCATAGCATCCGCGAGTTCCGGCTCGGCGGTTCCGGGATCAGGCTCGGCCCGCCACTCCGGGAGTTCAGCGGCATCTTTTCCGGCAATCCGCACTATACCGGCACGGCACTCCCTGAAGGACCGGTTGAATGAGCGCAGACCGGGATCACCGGGTCCTCATTTTTGCTCCGATCGGGCGTGACGGACCGGCATCGGCCGAGCTTTTGCGCGGCGCGAACCTCGTGGCCGTCACCTGCAGAAGCCTGCTCGAACTCGTCAGCGAAATGACTGCCGGCGTCGGCACAGTGTTCTTGGCCGAAGAAGGGTTGTTCGGGAAGGACACCGGGCCGCTGGCGCAATGGATCGCGGACCAACCGCCTTGGTCCGACCTCCCTTTCGTCGTCCTCACCAGCCATCGGGCACAGCCTGCGGTCGTCGCTTGGCGGCGCAGCATCGTCGAGCTTCTCCGCAACGTTTCGCTGCTCGAACGGCCGGTTCAGCCGATCACGCTGACGAGCACCGTCCAATCCGCGCTGCGGGCCCGCCGGCGTCAGTACGAGATCCGGGCACTGCTGGAGGCACGCGAGCAGACGGCGCAGGAGCTTGAGAAGCTGGTGATCCAGCGGACGAAGGCCCTGGAAGAAGCCAACAAGCAGCTTCGCCTCGAAATGGAAGAGCGTGCTCGTGTGGAAGAGACGCTGCGCCAGGCTCAGAAGATCGAAGCGATCGGCCAGCTCACCGGCGGCGTGGCCCACGACTTCAACAATCTCTTGATGGTGATTTCCGGCGGCCTCGACATGCTCGACCGCCAAGCCGATCCGAATCGCCGTCGTCGCCTGATGGAAGGCATGATCCAGGCGGCGCAGCGCGGGGCGAGCCTGACCAAGCAACTCCTGGCCTTCTCCCGGCGGCAGAAGCTCCGGCCGGAGCCCGTCGACGTCGCCATGCAGATCGGCGGGATGCGGGAACTGCTCGATCGCAGCCTGAGGGGTGACGTCCACGTCGAATTCGACTTTCCGGAGCAGCTTTGGCCGGTCGAAGTCGATCCTGGAGAGCTCGAGCTCGTCATTCTCAACCTGGCCGTCAACGCGCGCGACGCCATGCCCAATGGCGGTACGATCGTGGTGCGCGGGGAAAATCTACCCGATCTGAACGATGGAGAGATCGCCGGCGACTACGTTTGCCTGTCTGTCATCGACACAGGCGTCGGCATGCCTCCGGAGATTCTCTCGCGCGTGTTCGAGCCGTTCTTCACGACCAAGGATGTCGGCAAGGGATCGGGACTTGGGCTCGCGCAGGTCCACGGATTTGCGACGCAGTCGCGGGGCACGGTGCGAATTCGGTCGGAGGTCGGCCGGGGCACGCGCATCGAGCTGTACTTACCACGATCCTTCGAAACTCCTTCCGGCGAGCGACACCTCATCGACCTTACCAGGGTGCGCCCGAAAAAGAGCAATCAGGGGCAGATCCTGCTGGTGGAGGACGACAACGAGGTTGCCGCGCTGGTCAGCGAGATGCTCGGTCAGCTCGGCTACGAGGTCACACAGGCTTCCAGTGCCGCGGCAGCGCTTGGTGCCTTGGCGGACGGCCGTACCATCGATCTGATCTTTTCCGACATCATGATGCCCGGCGGCATGAACGGCGTCGAGCTGGCGCGCGAGATCAGGAAGAGACGAAGCGACATACCGATATTGCTGACCAGCGGATACGCCGAAGCCTCGGTTCATGAAGCGGAGAGCGCGGGAATCGAGATCCTGCGCAAGCCCTATCACATCGATGAGCTTGCTGCGGCTTTGAGCGCCGCGAAGTCAGGTCTTCGGCGCGATGCAGGCTCCAAACGCTCGAACTCCTGCTGAGAGTCGTCGCGAACTACGCGACGCTCGAGTCTGCGCGCGCAAGCAGGAGCCTTACCGGAATATCCCAGCACGAGATCGACATCCGCGCTGCGGGCTGTCGTTGCAACAGGCGATGGTGGCGATCGTTGACTCGCGACGAAGGAGGAACAGATGAAGCAGCGCACCGTGGCTGATACCGACTAGGACTGCGGCGTCGTGATCCGTCGTTATCATCATTGGGACGATTGATGCGAGCGAGCCTACAAGGAGGCCCCGCTTCGGCGAGCTTTCTTCCATTTGGACGCAAGGATGGGGCCGCCCGGCGAGGCGGCCTCCGGCCGACATCAATCGATTTGCCTCGGCCTATCAAATCACTTGGCCAGCTACTTCTGGGCAACTACTTCGTGTAACCCTGGCTCGTGCACCACCACATGGCGTCGGCCGAGGTGGAGCCATGCTCAATGACGTATTTTCGGCACGCTTCGTAATTGACGGCGTAACGCTTGGCACACGGGACCGAGGAAATGGTGCCCCCGCTCCAGGAACACTTGTATTGAGCATTGGCTGCCGGCATCGACAGGGTTACGACAGCGAGCCCGACGACGAGAAACGCGAAGGTCTTCATGACTATCTCTCCCAAATCCGGGGATTAGCGAGTGCTATCCCAGGTAGTACGATAGCATGCTTTCGATTGCGCGAACTCGACGCATGCCCATTCGGGATCGAAGGGGTGCCTTGCGGAAATGCTGGCTCTCACACCCCAGGGCGCGGCCTTCGAAGGCGAGACGATATTTTTCACGCCGCGCCGCATGCTCTGGCAGGCCGGTGCCGGCCCGCTGCTGCCTGCAGGACCTGATCGACCGCGTTCTCGTCGGCAAGATCAAGCCGGGCAAGGTGTTCGACCTGATGCTGCCGCGGTCGGAGGTGGCAAGGACATCGCGCCATGGACGAGCGGCGCGCGATCAAGAGCTTGATGACGGTGTGAAGGAGGACGACGCTCTGCACTCCGTCATTGCGAGCGAAGCGAAGCAATCCAGAATCTTTCCGCGGAGACAGTCTGGATTGCTTCGCTGCGCTCGCAATGACAGTGTCGACAGCTTACCGGAAATATCCCAGCACGAGATCGACATCCGCGCTGCGGGCTGCCGTGCCGTTCAGCTCGGCGTCGATGACGCGCCGGCAGGCTTCGATCGCGGCATGGTCGCCGAGATCGTTGGCGGCTTCGAGCGCGAGCCAGGCGGCATCGACCGAAGCCTTGTCGGGCGCTCCGCCGGCGAGATCGGCGACTGGGTTGGTGAGGCTCTTCTTGCGAACGGAGGTGCCGAATTGAGGCAACATTGCAGATACTCCCCTGTCCTTAGTCGTCAGTGAACTTGGAGCTCGGGCTGACGGCCCGTCGCGTCGGCGCCCGTGCCGGTCTTGCGCGACTGGTAGAACTTCAAGATGCTGCGCGAGGTCTCGATCTTCAGACGGCCGAACTCGCGCTCATTGTCCTGGAGGTCGCGCGCCGTGATCAGATGATCCTTGGCGCCGAGGAACAACAGCGACATCGTGGTGTCCCAGGAGAAGTCGAGCGCCTTGCACAGGACCAGGATCATCTCGCGGTTGCGGTCCATCAACGCGCGCTCGATCACGTCGACCGGCAGCGAGGACAGCAGCGACAGGCCGATCTGCACCTCGTCGAAGCGGTGCTGGCGCGCGTAGTTCGAGATGGAGTCCTGATTGAGATTGCCCTGCCGGTATTGGGTGGTGACCACGCGCTTGGCGACGAAATAGCTGCGCGAGGACGGGCCGAACTTGGACTGGAGATCGCCGGTGACCTCGGTCACCGAGCTCTGGATCTGCGCCATCATCTCGGGCCGCTCGGTCTCGAGGCGGCGGCGGACGTCTTCCGAGGCCTTCGAGATCAGCTGCTGGAAGATGTGGCGCGGCACGTCCTTGCGCAGACCAAGCTGCTCGGCGAGGATCGAGTCGCCCTCGGCGCGACGGACCATGTGCAGCAGGCCGGAGCCGGAGAAGCGCGCGCCCTCGTTTCTCGCAACCGACGTCACGACCTCCTGGTTGCCGCGCTTGACCAGCACGTCGGTCACGGCCTCGCCAATCGACTGGCGCTGGGAGATCGCGAGCAGATGCGCCTGGCCCTTGGTCATGGCGCTCTGGACCAGCATCTTCTCATCGATGCGATTGGAATCGCGCAGCACGGGACCTGCGACCTCGATCTCGTCGTCGAGCGCGAGCTTCTCGATGACGTTGAGGGGCGCGTGATCGCACGCCGACATCACCTCCGAGAGCTGCGCGCGCGCGGCGACCTCGATCTCTTCGGCGAGTCGGCCGATGACCTCGCCGAACATGCTGATCTCGTCGTCGCTGTAGCGACCGGTAATCAGGATGTCGGTCGCATGCCACAGCGCCTTCGCCCGGCTTTCCTCAGTGCCGCGTGCGATCGCGTCGTCCAGATCCTGTAGAAGGGATTTCGCCCCGTTCATCTCGATCACCCCAATTCTTGGCGAGCTATTCTCGGCGAGCCATCCCGCGCTCGTGGCGGGCCCCCGGATTCCTCTGGGAACCGAGACTAGGGATCAAACGCGAGAATTCGGTAAAATCGGCAAATCAGTTTTGCCGGGCAAAATTCATTCAAATGCAAGAGAATGGATTAAGAGGCCATAGAGGTGTTGCTTCACCTCTCCCGTAGGGAGAGGTCGGATCGCATCGCAAGATGCGATCCGGGTGAGGGGTCACGGTCTCAGACAGCGCCGCGGCCCCTCACCCGGATTGCGCTGGGCGATGCCTCGCATCGCCAGGGCAATCCGACCTCTCCCCTCCGGGGAGAGGTGAAGACCAAGCCGAGCCGCGTGCTCGCCTCACGGATTCTGCGGGGTCAGCACCAGCGGGGGCTTCGGCCGGGGCTTTGCGGGCGGCGGGCCCGGGGCCGGCTTCACCTCGATGGCGGGCGGCAGCGGCGCGAGCTGCTGGCTCGCAAGCGGCGGGCTCGGCGCCGCGGGAGCCGCCTGCGGCGGCTTCGGCGTCGGCGCGGCCTTGGGCTCAACCTTGGGCTCGACCTTGGGCTTCGACGGGGCGCGGCGCGGATCCTGACCCGGCAGCGGCACATTGGCGGGCGCCTGCTCGGGCGCCGCATCCGGAGACACCAGCGTCGGCAGCGCCGCCGTCGCCGGCGGCGGTTCGCCGCGCTCGATGGCATCGAGCCGGCGCGTCTCGCGGTCGATCGTGCGTACCGCAAGCCACGAGGACAGCGGCGCAAGATCGATGGTGCGGCTAAGCTTGTCGGGAGGTCCCGCCGCGAACAGCTGGATCTCCGGCGGAGCGCCGGAGAGGCCGGTCATGATCGGCGTCAGGCTGGCACGGATGTCGGCCTGGTCGGCGGGGATGTCGTAGCCGCCCGAAACGATGGCGCGGGCGTTCTTGGCTTCCAGCGGCGTTGCGCCGACGCGTAAGCGACCGTCGCGGATCGTGAACGGGATCTGCGCCGAGGCCACCGTGATCGGTGCAGCGGCAAGCGCGGGCTCGACCAGCTGGCGCAAGCGGTTGTCGTCACTGATCTGGCCGCCGTCGCTGGCGCGGATCGCGATCTCGAAGGCGCGCGGATTGAGGCCGCTGATTTCCGCGGAGTCCAAGGTCACGGTGCCGTTGCCGGCGAGCGCGCCGGTGAGCGCCGCGATGCTGCGGCCCTGGCTGGTCAGCGCCATCTGCAGCGAGGCGCGCCCCTTCGGCAGCGCGAGATCGCGGTAGCGCAGCGTCGCGGCATCGACATTGCCGAGCTCGATGCGTGCGTTCAGCGCAAGTCCAGCCGGGCCATTGCGCGCATCGAAGCTTCCCGACATCTCACCGCCGCCGAGCCCGCCTTTCAGCGCGTCGAGGCCGAGCGACTGGCCGTCACTGCGGATCGTGCCGCCGAACGGGCGCAGCTCGATGCCGCCGGGCAACATCCCGCGCAATGCCTGGAAGGCGATCCGGCCGCGCCAGCCGGTGACGAGCCCTGCGCTCAGCGGCTCGCTTGTGTCGTGCCCGGCCGCGCCGATCGCCATCGCCAGCGCCGGCGCCAGATCGAGCGTATCGAGGCCGACCTCGCCGTCGACGCTCTTGTCCTGATCCAGCGTCACCGCCAGATGGCCGCGCAGATGCGAGCCGGCCGCGCTGCCGTCGAGATCCTCGAAACTCAGGCGATTGCCCCTCAGCGTGAGGCGCGAAGACAGATTGACGTTCTGCGCCGATTTGTCGGCCGGGCCGATCCCGAGCAGCGGCGCCAGATTGACGTTGCGCACGCGCAGATTGACGCTGGCCTTCGGCTCCGACAATTCGGCGCTGCCCTGCGCATCGGCGTCGAGCCCGCCACCGCTCAGCCTAGCGTTCAATTGCAGCGGCCGTTGCCAGGCGCCGCTGAGCTTGCCCTCGAACTGCGAAGCGCCCTCGCCTGCGGCCACCACGCGATCGAGCCCGAGCAGCGCCAGCAGCGCGCCGGCCTGCGGCGTCGAGACTTTCGAATCCAGCGTGAAGTCGCTGTTGCGCAGGCGGTCGAGGTCGATGCCGGCAATGGCGGCCGCCGGCGTCTGCGCGGCCAGCGTCGCGGTCGCCTTGAGCTGCGGCGCGTCGAGGTCGAGCACGGCGCGGGCATTGCTGCGATCGGCGTGCTCGGCGTTCTTGTCCAGGCTGAGATCGAGCTTGAGGCGCGTGGCGCCGGGCAGCGACGGAAGCGCATCGAGGCGCGCGCGCACCGCAGGCGCAAACGGCTCGATCAGTGCGGTGAGCTCGCGCAGCGAATTGGCGGAGGATTTCAGCGCGAGCCTGCCGGTGGTCTTGGCACGATCGAAGCTGCCGCTCGCCTCGGTGGTGACGCCGCCGGCCTGGCCGAAGCGCAATTGCTCCAGCGACAGCGCTGCGGGACCGTAGCCAAGCTTGGCCGCGAACGGCCGCAGCTCCTGGCCGGCGGAGATGGCGCGGCCGATATCGAGCGAGAGCTTTGCCTCTTCCGGCCACTCGCCTTGCGGGCCGGCTAGCGCGCGCACGAAGCTCGCGGCAGCATCGAGGTCGAGCCGGTCGGCCTTGAGCTCGGCGTCGATCCGCGAGCCCTTGCTCGCACCTGTCTGCACGAAGGCGATGCGGCCTTCGACCGCGCCGCCTTCGATGTCGGCCTTCAGCCTGTCGATGGCGAGATGGTTGGCGGCGATCGTGACGTCGCCGGCAAGGCGGAGCGGCCGCGTACTGCGGCGGTTGATCTCGCTGCGCCCCTGGAGCCAGGCCACCAGCGTGTCGGGATCGGAGGATTCGACGCTGAGACGGCCGCTGAAACTGTCCGCACCTGGCGCCGCACCGTTGAGCGAGAGCTGCGTCATGCCGGGCGCGCGCAGCTCCAGCCGTCGGAAAGTCCAGGACCGTCCGTCGGTCGCAAGCTCGGCGGTGATGTTCTGCAGCGGACGGCCGCCGAGCATGATCTGGTCGGAGTTGAACTCGATCTGCGCCGGGATCGGCGCTTGCGGAATGGCCGCAAGCCCCGCCCGCAGCGCCGGCAGGATGCGCAGCGGCTCGGCATCGTCCTTGGCCGCGAGCCTGTCGGCGTCGACCTGGCGCGCCGACAACACCGCGCGCAGCAGCGGCGAGGCGCCGAACCTGAGGTCGCCGACGCCGCCGAGCTTCAGCGCGGTGTCTTCGGAGCCGAAGCTCGCATCGATCTGCTCGAACTTGGCGCCGGCGGGATCCGCCTTGAGCTTGGTCGTGAGCTTCCAGGGCGTCGGCCCCGCCTCGCCCGCCTTCTTGGCCGCGGGCACGGCCAGCGTCAGCGCGCCGTCGAATTTCGGCAGGCGATTTTCGAAGGCGAGCACGCCCTCGAGATCGGCGAGGATGGCGCGCTCGCCGGGATCGATGTTGAGGTGGAGACGGGTGGCGTTGCCGTCGGCGCTCGGGCCGGACGAGACGCGGAACGGATAGCGCACCCCCTTGGCGATGAAACTGCCGTCGCCGCGCACCGAGCCCGCGAGCGAGCGGACGTCGCCGGAGAAGGCGATGTCGTTCAGCTCCAGCGTCGAGCGGCTGGCGGCATCGTGCAGGGCGAGGCGGCCGGTGAGATTGAGCCGCTCGATGGCGAGCGAGGCCAGATTGAAGGTGCCGCTCGCGGTGGACGGCAGATCGACGCGCCCGCGCGCATCGAGGCCGAGATCGACCGCCATGCCGCCCACCGACAGCTCGGTGGCGCGCCATTCGCCGCGCATCAGGGAGCCCAGGCTGAACTCGACATCGAGCTTGTCGGCGCGCAGGCGGCCGAGATCGTTGTTGCCCCCGAAGGTGACCTGGCGCAGCCGCAGCGTCGGCGCCGGCAGCAGCCGTGCGTCGAGCTCGCCCGCGACCCGCACCGGCACGCCGATGATC
The DNA here is from genome assembly GCF_045571495.1 of Bradyrhizobium centrosematis. Classification (NCBI taxonomy): domain Bacteria; kingdom Pseudomonadati; phylum Pseudomonadota; class Alphaproteobacteria; order Hyphomicrobiales; family Nitrobacteraceae; genus Bradyrhizobium; species Bradyrhizobium centrosematis. Next base: position 2,160,821 of record NZ_CP120703.1, on the reverse strand, counting down.
TTGCCGGCCTCCGCCTCGAACTGGGGCCTGAACTGGTTCCAGTCGACGTAGTAAGGCCCGATCAGCGCGGCCAGCAGCGCAATGATGAAGGCAATCGCCAATCCGAGCAGCGTCGTCTGCACGGGTCTCCCCTCGGCCAAACCGGCACCCGGACCAAACCTTGGCCCTGCAAACCCTTGGCCTTCGTGGACTTCAGGCGTGCCGGAACAGCCCCTTATATAGGGGGAAGTGTGGCGAAGTCACAGCGACTGTTGCGCGCGGAGGTTAACGGGGAAGACCCTTCATGGTGAGGAGGCGCGAAGCGCCGTTTCGAACCCGACTGTCGCCCGCGGCCATCCCTCGAGACGACCGCTTCGCGGTCTCCTCATGAGGAGCTGCGCCGGCGATGGCAGCTCCTACCAGCCAGCGCCTACCAGCTCGCCGGCAGCCGCTTGAGGCCGCGCAGCACGAAGGTCGGCCGCCATTCCGGGTTTTCGACATCGTCGATGCGCAGGTCCGGCAGCCGCCGCAGCAGCGTGGCAATGGCGATCTCGGCCTCGATGCGTGCCAACTGGGCCCCGAGGCAGAAATGGATGCCGCCGCCGAACGACAGCGGCTTCACGTTGGTCCGGGTGACGTCGAGCCGGTCCGGCCGATCAGGATAGACCGCCGGATCGCGGTTGGCCGAGCCGAGCAGGCACAGCACGGTCTCGCCCTTGGGAATCCTCTTGCCGCCGAGATCCTCGATCTCCTCCAGCGCAACGCGCCCGGTCATCTGCACCGAGGAATCGTAGCGCAGAAATTCCTCGATCGCGCCTTCCATCAGCTCGGGACGCGTCTTGAGCAGCGCAAGCTGGTCCGGATTGCGGTGGAGCGCGAGCAAGCCGTTGCCGATCAGGTTGACCGTGGTCTCGTGGCCGGCGCCGAACAACAGGATGATGTTGGCAGTCAGCTCCTCGTTGGTGAGCTTGTTGCCGTCCTCCTCGGCCTGCACCAGCTGGGTGATGAGATCGTCCCCGGGATTTTTGCGACGCAGCTCGAACAGCTGCTGGAAGTACATCTGCGCCATCAGGTTGCCCTCGTTGCCCTTCTTGATCTCCTCCGGAGTGAGGGGCACGGGATCAAGCAGCCGCCCGCCGTCGCGCGAGCTCTTGTAGAAGACCTCGCGATGGTCCTCGGGGATGCCGAGCATCTCGCAGATGATGGTGACGGGCAGGCGGAAGGCGAAATCCTCGATCAGGTCCATGTGGCCGCGGTCGATCACCGCGTCGATGGCCTGATCGACGATCTCCTGAATGCGGGGCCGCATGTCCTCGACGCGGCGCGCGGTGAACGCCTTGACGACGAGGCCGCGCAGGCGGGTGTGATCGGGCGGATCGGCCTGCAGCATCCAGTGGCTCATGCTGCGGAACACCGGCTCGTCCATGATCTTTTCGCTGTAGCGGCGCTTGGAGCGCTCGACGAAATCCTTGCCGAAGCGCTTGTCACGCATCACCAGGCTGACATCGGCATGGCGGCTGGCGACGAACTGGCCGAACGGCGTCACATGGATCGGATCGATGGTGCGCAGCCGCTCGTAATGCGGATAGGGATCGCGGATGAAATCCGGCGACAGCGGGTTGAACAGCGGTGCGCCGCCGGCGCCTTGCACGTGCTCGTTCATGGTGACCTCAAACCGGTTGCCGCATGACACGAATACGCCGAGCGCAGCCCCACTGCCCGGCGTAACCATCCCTTGAGCTTATAACTCGATACATTGTTGTATCGAGTTGCATTCTGCCCTACCCTCGTCCGATGTCAAGGGTGAGAACCAGGCCGACCAGGGACGATACGCGCGAGGCGCTGTTCGAGGCGGCCGCGCGCGTGTTCGAAGAGGACGGCATCGGCGGCGCCAGCATCGAGGCGATCGCCGCAGCCGCAGGCTTCACCCGCGGCGCATTCTATTCCAACTTCAAGAGCAAGGACGAGCTCATCATCGCCATGCTCGAAGACCATGTCGAGCAGTCGATCCGGCGAAACCTCGACATCCTCGCGCAGCACGACAATCTCGACGATTTCATCGCGGCGCTGAAGGCGATGGACCGCACGCGGCAGGACCCGCTCGGCCGTGCGCCGCTGCTGCACATGGAGATGATCCTGTTCGTCGCGCGCGCCGAGAAGCGCCGCCCCGAGCTCGCCAAACGCCTGCGCGCGCGGCGGAAGCTGGTCGCCGACATCATCGAGGCGACGCTGAAGAGCAACGGCAGGAACGACAAGCTTGACCCGTCCTGGATGGCCTCCGTCGTGCTCGCGCTCGAAGACGGCTTTCGCCTGCACCGGCTGATCGATCCCGAGACGACGCCCGCCGACAGCTTCTTGCGCGCGATCACCGATTTGCGGCGGAGGACGGGGCTGGCGTCGGACTGACGCGCGCAGCGGGTTGCGAGATTTGTCGCCGGATCGGACAAGGCATGCCCGCTTTGGGAAAGAACTTCCATCCGCTTTGCGTTACAAACGAGCCCAACCGTTCGAACCGAGAGTTTCGTCCTGCCTCGACTTCCCAGCGGCGCTGCCACGCCGACGTCCCTTCTGATTGCCCTGAAGGCGGTTGCCGGGCTTCCGCTACGGGCGCGCGCGAGCTTTGCCTGGGGCCAATGCGTTCGCGGCACTTACGCCCCGTCGCACCAGGCCAAGGAGATCACCAAATCCCGCAGCTTCACCAGGCCATCGCGGGTGCTGGCGCGCTTCTCGACGGAGGGTGGCCTCCCGAATGCGACGGACACCGGCTGGTGCTCGCTGCGTGGCTTCAGCTTCCGGCTCGGCAGTGAGGGGCAGCGCTCCGACATTTTCACTCAGAGCGCCCCGGTTCATTTCGCCAGGACGCTGGACCAGATGCTGGCTTTCCTTCAGGCCCGTATGCCGGAGCAGAACGGCAAGCCGGACATGGCGCGAGTCGAGGCGTTCTCCGCCGCCAATCCCGAAACACTGCGCCAGGCAAGTTACCTTGCCGCGCATCCGCCGCCCGCAAGCCTTGCGCGCACGACCTATTGGGGCGTGCACGTCTTTCCTGCGACCAACGCCACGGGCGAGACACGGTTCATCAAATTCAAAGTCGCGCCGGTCGGCGAAGCAGACGGGCCGACCGAGGACGCGGCCACGGCCAGATCCACCGCCTTTCTGCGCGGCGATCTCGAATCCCGGATCGCGGCACGCGATGTCAGGTTCAGCGTGATGGCGCTGCTCGGCCGTCCCGGCGACCCGGTCATGGACGTGACCATCCGTTGGCCGGATGAGGATGGGCACGAAGCGGTCCGCCTCGGAACGATCGTGATAACAGGCACCGAATGCAACGCGGCGTGCGACGAGTCCGCGTTCAATCCGGCCAATCTCGCCGAAGGAATAAGCCATCCGCCGGACGAGATGTATGCGGCGCGGCGCGCCGCCTACGCCATCACTCAGGCACAGCGTCGCTGAGCGGAAGGCGTCTCGAACCCGGACTACATTTCGCTGTCCGGCACGCCCTGCGCCTCGCGGCGCCACATTCCCGGGCTGATGCCGACCGCGGCGGAAAACACCCGGGTGAAGTGGCTTTGATTGGCGAACCCCGCCGAGATCGCAATCTCCGACAGCGACAGGTCGCGCACCGTCATCAATTGCTTGGCCGTCTCCACGCGCCGGCGCAGCAGCCATTGGTGCGGCGGCAGGCCGGTGGAGACGCGAAACGCGCGCGAAAAATGACTGACGGAGAGTTCGAACTCGGCTGCGATCTGCTGCAGTGAGAGCTTTCCGCGGAGATCGGACTCCAGCCTTTCGCAGGCCCGCTTGACCTGCCAGGGGGCAAGGCCGCCGCGCGCCTGCTCGGCAGCGCGCCGCAATCCGCCGTAGGTCGCCGCAACATGGGCGGTGAGCGCGAGCATCATGTGGTCGACGAAGAGCTGATTGGCCTCGTCGGGCTGGCGCAACGCCGCCAGGAACGAGGCACCGAGATGGCGGACCGTCATATCGTCATGGCCGACGCCGGGCTGGTAGGCGAGTTCACCGATCCGTGGCGCGCCGCCTTGCCTCGCCATGTCGTCCAACGCCGAACGGGGCAGATGGAAGAACAGAGAATGGAAAGGCTTGTCGATCACGTAACGCGGATCGCGTTTCAGATCGTATAGGTACGTGGCGCCGGCGCGGATATCGCTCTTGATCACGCAACGGCCGCGCTCCCAGCACTCGCAATCGGCGAAATCGCGAAATTTGAGGCTGACGAGATAGGCGTCCTCCGCGGGCATCGAATCGGACAGACGCGGTGTGGGGTGGTCATCGCGCGTTTCAGTGACAGCGAGCTCGGCGCTGCGCAGCGAACGCGTGACCAGCGTTGGCGGAGCATCCTTCAGATGCAGAAACCGTTCGACCTTCTGCGCGAAGGCACCCGTCTGTGTCATGGGAGTAGATCTCGTAAGGGGAGACTGGAGAGCGCAAGCGCAAGCGCCATCGCCAGATCGCGGCCTATTATCCGGCATCGGCACGCAACGGTCCAGATCGGCGCGTCAGAACGACACGTGTCCGTCCGCTCGCCACACCATCGTCACGAACTGCTTTTCGCGAGCATTTTCAAAGAACTTCGAGGCTTTTCCGCGGCCTCCGTTCAGCGCCTCGACAACCCGTCGCCCGCCCATCGTGCGTTTGTGAAAGCGCGCGCCGGCTTGGAGCAGGATCGGACAAAGCATCACCGCTTCAGGAAATACGCTGGGCTTTCGCAGCGCATAGAACACGCGCCGCCCCGTATAGATACGGACAACTGATCCAAAGCTGGAGTTGATCAGGAGGAGGCACGCAATGACCGGGAGCACTGCACTCATGCGCAATCCCTCGCACAAGCACTTGCCGGGCGCACAGCCGCACGACAGCTCGCCTTCCGAGCGACGCGCCGATACGGAGATGGCGCGCGTGCTCGGGACCGAACCCCTTCGCATCGCGTTGGAGCCCTCCGGCGCCGGGATCGCCCACTGGAAACATGATCCGTTGCACGACGTCGTCGAGCCCATGAGCCACCACGTGATCATGGCCTACAACGGCGTGATGCAGCGCATGGAGCGGCGGACGGGAAAATCGGTTGCGATCGGTACGTTTCGTCGCGGGGTCGTGATCATCATTCCGGAAGGATCAAGCTCTCGATGGGACATTCCGAAGCCGGTCGACGTGGTTCAACTATATCTTCCCGATGCAACGTTGAAGCGCGTCGCGCGCGAAGCCGGAATTGCGGCAACGGACGACCTGCTGGAACGGACGGCGCATCCTGACCCCATTACGTCCCGGCTGCTCCTCAGCGCGGCCGATACGCTCGGAGGCAATGAAGCCCTGGATACGCTGTTCCGGCATCAGCTGACCGATCTTCTGGCGACGCGCCTCTTGGTTGCGCACACGGGTTCGCCGACAACGCTGCAGCCGACGGTGGGTGGGCTTTCGCCAAAGGTCCTGCTCCGTGCGATCGAACGGTTGCGCTCGGACAGCGATGCGGACGTCTCCCTCGATGCGCTGGCTTCCGATGCCGGACTGTCGCGCTTTCACTTCTGCCGCGCCTTCAAGGAAAGCACCGGGCTCTCCCCGCACGCTTGGCTGCGCCAACACCGGCTCGAGCAGGCCATGAACATGCTGCGCGACAGCGACGAAACGGTCGTCTCGATCGCCGCGGCGCTGGGTTATTCCTCGCAGACAGCGTTCGCAGCCGCCTTCCGGAAGCTGACCGGCGAGAGCCCGAGCGACTGGCGCAGGCGCCAGCGTTAACAGCAATCGCGCTGCAACCACGGCAATCGCTCTGGCGCAGCGGCAGGTTCGATCCGCTAGACCATCAGCATGTCCAGACCAATCGACGGGAGATCGAAGATGACCTGGAAGACGTTCATTGGCCGGCGGGTGATCGCATCGCGCCGCCGAGGCCTTGCAACCGCAACCCTGTACGGACTCTCGCTGGCCGTGCGCTTCACGTCGGCGACGGGCGAGGAGATCGAGATTCCACCGCACGCCATGCACCCGACCTCCCCGCTGGTGTCCATCATGGCCCGGGATAGCATCGGCCTTCCCTATCAGGACTGGGGCCCGAGGACGGCTCAGCCGGTCGTTGTTCGCCAGGGTTGGTTTCGCCAAGACGGACCATCGAGTTCGCCGCTGTCGCGCTGTGTAGCGCCTTAACAGCGGCGCTTCGCTTCACCTCTTCGTGCCGTCACCGACGCTGCCTCGAGCGGGGCAGCGACGGCTCGCGCGCGAACTATCGAAACGCAGAAGATCAAGGAGAAAACCCATGCGACTGGTCATCATTGGCGCCGGCTTCGCCGGCATGTACGCCGCCCTATCCGCCGCCCGCCTGCGCGAGATCCAGGGCGTCTCACCAGAGGCGCTCGAGATCGCGCTGGTTGCCCCCGAGCCGAGGCTCGTGGTTCGCCCGCGGCTCTATGAACCGAAACCGGAGACCTTGACGGCGCCCCTGCTGAAGGTGCTCGAGGCCATCGACGTCAGCTATGTGCAAGGCATTGCCGAGACGGTCGACACCAAATCCAGCACAGTGAAGATCGCCACGGCGAAGGACACGAAAAAGACGCTGTCTTACGACCGGCTCGTCGTGACCACCGGCAGCCGGCTGTTCCGTCCGAACATACCGGGTCTTGCCGAGCACGGCTTCAGCGTCGATTCGCTGGACGATGCGATCGCGCTCGACAGGCACCTGCATGGCCTCGCCAAGCGGCCGGCGACGAACGGGCGCAACACGGTCGTCGTCGCCGGCGGCGGCTTCACCGGTATCGAGGCGGCGACCGAAATGCCGGCGCGGCTTCGCGACATCCTCGGCACCAATGCGAGGACTCGCGTCATCATCGTCGAACGCAACGATGCGATCGCACCCGACATGGGCGCAGGCCCCCGCCCGGTGATCGAGGATGCCTTGCGCAAGGTCGGCGTGGAGACACGGATCGGCGCCGGTGTCACCTCGCTCGATAAATCCGGCGTCACCCTGTCGAGCGGCGAGCACATCGAAACCGAGACCGTGATCTGGGCTGCGGGCATTCGCGCCGCGCCGCTGACGACGCAGATTCCCGCCGAGCGCGACAGTTTCGGCCGGTTGCTGGTCGACCGCTGCCTGCAGGTGACAGGCGTTCCGGGCGTCTTCGCGGCCGGCGATGCGGCACGTGCAGCCTGCGACGACGAGGGCAATTACGCGCTGATGTCGTGCCAGCACGCCACGCGGATGGGTGCTTTCGCCGGCAACAATGCCGCGGCCGAACTGCTCGGCCTCGCGACCAGGCCTTACCACCAGAAAACCTACGTCACCTGCCTCGACCTCGGCGAAGCCGGCGCGCTGTTCACGCGCGGCTGGGAGCGCAAGGTCGAGATGGTCGGCGACATCGCCAAGAAGACGAAGCGGGAGATCAACACGGTCTGGATCTATCCGCCGCGCGCCGAGCGCGCCGCCGCGCTCGCATCGGCCGATCCGGAACGCGTGACCGATCTCTAGACGCCCGCCGCAGTCCTTCAAAGAACCACAGCATGAAGCAAGCCAACAGAGCAGACTTCAAGATGAATCAGATGACCTCTAACGCTCAGAAGGAGACGAACATGAACCTGCACGACGCCACACACCGCCGCGAACCGGGGCCCCAAGAGCTGGTTCCGTCGCGCTACGCGCTGAAGATCGGCGAGATCGACGTGCTGGTGATCAGCGATGGAGTGCTGATGCTGCCGGGCGCGATGCTGGCCCATAACGCAGACCCGGCTATCCGCGCTGCGTGGCTGAAGAACATGTTCCTGCCTCCGGACGCTTTTGATTGGGCGCTGAACGTGGTCGTGGTGCGCAGCGGCGACCAGACGATCCTCGTCGACGCGGGTCTCGGATCCGACCCGGACTTGCACCTGCCGCGGGCCGGGCAATTGAGCAACCGACTGGACGCTGCCGGCATCGATCTTGAAGCCGTGACCGACGTGGTGCTGACGCACATGCACATGGACCACATTGGCGGACTGCTCGTCGACGAGGTGAAGGAACGGCTGCGTCCGGACCTGCGTATCCACCTGGCAGCTGCCGAGGTCGAATTCTGGAAGGCGCCCGATTTCTCTCGCGTCTCGATGCCGCCGGGGTTCCCGGATGCGCTTCGGGCGACCGCCAAGCGGTTTGCGAAAGAATATCACAACCAGCTGCGTACTTTCGAGGATGAGCGCGAGGTGGCGCCGGGAGTGGTGGTCACGCGCACCGGTGGTCACACCCCCGGGCACAGCGTGGTTCGCCTGGCATCCGGCGGCGATCGGCTGACATTCGCGGGCGATGCCGTGTTCACTGTCGGGTTCGACCACCCCGACTGGCACAACGGCTTCGAGCACGATCCCGAGGAGGCGGCCCGTGTCCGGATCCGCCTCCTGCGGGAGTTGGCAGCGAACGGAGAGCTCCTCGTCGCCACCCACATGCCGTTCCCGTCCATCGGAAGGGTGGCGGTCGACGGCGACCACTTTCGCTGGGTGCCAGCCTTCTGGGATTACTGACCGCTCGTTGGGTTGGAGCCGAACCGGGGTGCGTATTCGCCGCATGAGCGGGTTCGCGCCCTGTGTTCGACGCTGCCTCTAAGCCGACCGCCGCACCGACTCGCGTCCCGCCCCTGCGACGTCAAGCCTCCCCAGCATCGCCTTCGCCTGCTCGGCGCAGTGCTCGATCAGCCAGCGCTCGAACGCAACGGGGGGAAGCGCGGGGGCGTAGAGGAAGCCCTGGACGACGTCGCAGCCGAGTTCGGCCAGCGTCCTGCGCTGGCCCTCGGTCTCGACGCCCTCGGCGACCACGCTCATGCCGAGGCCCTGGCCGACGCGCACCACCGCGGTGGCGATCGCGAGCGCGCCGGGGTCCTTCTCGATGTCGCGCATGAAGCTGCGGTCGATCTTCAATTCGCGGACCGGCAGATGGGCGAGCCGGCTGAGGCTGGAATAGCCGGTGCCGAAATCGTCGACCGAAAGCCCGACGCCGAGCGCGCGGATCGCGTTCATGGTCTCGAGCGCGGCGACGCTGTCCTGCATGAACGCGCCCTCGGTGATCTCCAGCATCAAGGCGTCCGCCGGCAGGTCGTATTCGGCGAGGACGTCCTTCAGCCGCGCGGCCAGGGTGACGTTGCGGAAATTGATCGGCGACAGATTGACCGAGACGCTGGGGATATTGAGCCCGGCGCGGCGCCAGCTCGCCATCTGCCGGCAGGCCTCGCGCACCGACCACAGGCCGATCTGCTCGACCAGGCCACACTCCTCGGCAAGCGGGATGAACTTTGCCGGCGAGACGTCTCCGAGCTCGGCATCGTGCCAGCGCGCCAGCGCCTCGACGCCGTGGATGGCGCCGTCGCAGCTGCGGATCTGCGGCTGGTAGCTGAGGCTCAACGCTCCTTCCGCGATGGCGCGGCGCAGCGCCGCGATCAGCGCCAGGCGCTGCTCGGTGAGCCCGTTCATCTCGGCGCTGAAGATGCGATAGGTCGAGCGTCCCGCCTGCTTGGCCATGTACATGGCGGCATCGGCCTGCTGCATCAGCGTGTCGATGTCGGTCGCATGATCAGGATAGAGGCTGATGCCGATGCTGACCGACATCTGCATCAGCTTCGATCCGAGCCGCAAAGGTGCGGCCAGCGCTTCGGTGATCCCGGCCGCGACGCGCTCGGCACTCTCGGCGTTGCGCTGCGGCAGCAGGATGACGAATTCGTCGCCGCCGAGCCGTCCCAACATGTCCTCCGGGCCGATCTGCTCGCGCAGGCGCTGGGCGAGCTGGACCAGCAGCTCGTCGCCGGCGGCATGACCCAGCGTGTCGTTGACGTCCTTGAAGTGATCGACGTCGAGGAACGCCAGCGCGATATGGCTGCCGGTCGGGCAGGCATCGATCGCCGTGGTGATCAGGTGCCGCAGTTGCGCACGGTTCGGCAGGCCGGTGAGGATATCGTGATAGGCGAGCCGCGCGATCTCGGCGCGCGCCTCCTTGCGCTCGATCGCGAAGGCGCCGAGATTGACGCAGGCCTCCACGATGCGGCGGTGCCAGTTGCTCGGCGCGCGGGGCTCGCGATAGTAGAAGGCGAAGGTCGCGATGACGCGGCCGTCCTTGGCCTTGACCGGGGTCGACCAGCAGGCACGCAGGCCGATCGCGAGCGGCATCGCCTTGTAGGGCTGCCAACGCGGATCGGTCTCGAGGTCCGTCGCCAGCACCGGCTCGCCGTAGAAGGCCGCGGTGCCGCACGAACCGACATTGGGGCCGATCGCGATGCCGTCCAACGCGCGGGAATAATCTTCGGGCAGGCTGGGGCCACCGAGCGGGTGGATCAGGCCGGCAGCATCGACGTGAAGCAGCGAGCAGACGACATCGGGCGCGATCTCCTCGACGCGGCGGCACAGCCTGTCGGCAATGTCGGCAATCGGAACCTCGTCCGCGAGCGAGCTCATGATGAGCTGCTGCAGCGAGCGCAGCTGCTTGGTCTCGGTGATGTCCTCGATCAGCGCGAAGATGTGTTTGACCCGCCCCTTCTTGTCGCGGAAAGCGTCGATCCTGGCGCAAACCCAGATCTCCTCGCCGTTCTTGTCGTAGGCCAGCACTTCGGCTTCGCCGCGGTGGCCGCCATGCATCAGGCGTTTGACGAGCTTCTCGACCGCCCTGCGGTCGGTGTGGCAGCCGGCGATGAGCTCGCCTGCGCGGCGGCCTTCGGCCTCAAGGCTGGTGTAGCCGAACAGCGTCGTGAAGGCCGAGTTGACGTAGACGATGTTCTGCTCGGTATCGGTGATGATCACCGCCCGGTTGGTCTGATCGGAGACGGCGTGAAGCAGTCCGATCCTGACGCGACGGTCGGCTTCCGCGGTGACGTCGCGTGCGAACACGACGCGATGGATCATCCCGCCGGCTGCAATGGACGACAACGAGATGGCCGCCCGGATCCGGCTGCCGTCGCAACGTGTGAGGCTGATCTCATCACGGAACTCCGCTGTCGGATCGGCCTGGAGACACTTCAGGGCGAGAATTGCCGCATCGCGGCCGAGCACGTCGGTGCGCGCGAGTTTCCAGATCCGCTCGGCACCGGCATTGAAATGCGTGATGCGACCTGCGCCGTCGAGGATGACGATGCCATCGTCGGCGCGTTCCAGTGCAGCCAGCAGCACGTCCGGATTTTCTGTCGTAGGACTATCGGAGGCAGACATCGGTTGACCCGGGAGCACGGGAAGAAGCGGCAATCGGCCAGAGGCTAACGCCCCGATGGTGTCCAAGACGTTTTTGCAACCGCCCCGGCAATTGCCAAGCCGCGACATGCTTAACATTCGGCGAAGGACGCGAAGGTAATTCGGTATGCCCGAACCTTACGCGGAGGTTCGGCTCCGGAGCTTGTGCAGCCGGCCGGCGACGGCCCGCACCTTGCGCGGCGACGCCTGCCAGATCGAGAGCGCCGACAATCCGCTCACGATCATCGCGATGGCGAAGGCGAGCGTGTAGTCTCCGGCGCGATCGTAGAGCAGGCCGGTCAGCCACGGTCCGGCCGCACCGCCGGCCAGCGCCGCCAGCATGATCGTGCCGAAGATGCTGCCCTGGTGCTTGCCCTGGAAGATCTCGAACACCACCGCGCCCATGATCGAGGTGAGGCCGTAGCCGAGCGCGCCTTGCGCGAACACCATGACATAGACGAGCCAGAGCGAGGGTCGATATTTCAAGGCGATCAGCGCCGCGAAGCAGATCACGAAGCCTGTGCAACTGATCGCCCAGACCCATTCCCGTCCGATGCGGTCGGAGACATGGCCCAGCACGATCTGGCCGGGAATGCCGAGCAGGCTGACGATGCCGAGCGCCCACACCGCGACAGACGGGCTGAAGCCGATGTCGAGCAGGAACTTCGTCTGATGCACCTGCACCGCGTACCAGATGTACAGGCCGGAGAAATAGCCGAGTGCAATCCACCAGAAGCGCGCGGTCGCCACGGCGCGTTTCAGCGTCCAGTCGGTATTGACCCAAACGGGATCGACGACGTTGGAGACCGGTTGGGCGTCACCCGCAGCCGGGGCCGCATCGCCATCCGGCTCCAAGCCAATGTCCTGCGGGCGCTTGTGCAGCAGCAGGTTGATCGGCGCCAGCACGATCAGGATGAGCAGACCCATCGCGGTGCAGGCGGTGCGCCAGCCGGTCTCTTCGATCATGTGCTGCACCCAGGGCAGCAGCGTCACCGAGCCGATGCCGACGCCGGCGAAAGCGATGCCGATGGCGAAGCCGCGCTTGCGGATGAACCAGTTCGGCAGGAACAGCGACTGGCCGGAATAGCCGAGACAGACCGAGCCGGCACCGACCATGACACCGATGGTGACATAGAGATGCCAGGGCGCGCTGGTCAGCGGCGCAAGCAGCAATCCGCCCGCCATCAACACCACACCGAGCTCCATCACCGAGCGCGGGCCGGCGCGGTCCATCAGCCGGCCGATCAGCGGGCTGACCACACCCGACACCACGAAGCCGAACGAGAAGGCGCCGGCGGTGACGCCGCGCTCCCAGCCGAACTCGGAGATGATGGGCGGAAAGAACAGCGAAAAGGCGGTGCGCGCGTTGACGCCGATGGCCATGGTCACGAAGGTCACGGCGACCACGACCCAGCCATAGAAGAACGGAAGCCGCATGTTGTGTGCTTGTTTCATCCCTAGATGGTTCTACCGAACATCCGGGGCCGTCCGGGTCAAGCGCTTTTCGCGCATGCCCGTCGCACGGCAGCACAATCACATTTGGAGCCGGCTTCCCTACGGCGATCCTTCGAGACGCCCGCCTAAGGCGGGCTCCTCGGGATGAGGACAGAGTATGTGTCAGCAGTTCAGCGAGCACGGTGGCTGCTCAGCCCCATCCCGAGGAGACCGCCACCGGGTCCGCGCAAAGCGCGGCCCGATGACAGGCTCCGCAGTCGTCTCGAAGGACGAGGCGCGCGCTCAGGCGGCGTCGCGCCGTGACCGTTTGACGGGAGCGTCGAATAGGATCCGCTCGATCGGCTGCGGGCGGCCGAACAGATAGCCTTGTGCGAAATTGACGCCGAGCGCCTTCAGCCGCTCGAACTCCTCGCGCGTCTCGACGCCCTCGGCCGTGACCGACATGTCCAGCCCGCGCGCCAGCGTCACGATCGAAGAGATGATGGCGGAGCTGCGCGGCTGATGCGTAAGGTTTCGGATGAACGACTTATCGATCTTGATCTTGTCGAACGGGAACGCGGTCAGATAGCTGAGCGACGAATAGCCGGTGCCGAAATCGTCGAGCGCGAGCTCGACGCCGAGTTGCTTCAGCCGCTGCATGAAGGCGTGGTTCTCGCCGCCGCGCTCCAGCAGCACGGATTCCGTGATCTCGATCTCCAGCCGCTGCGGCGGCAGGCCGGAATCGGCGAGCGCCGCGCAGATCACCTCGAACAGATCAGCCTCCTTGAACTGGATCGGCGACAGGTTGACGGCGACCGTCAGGTCGGAGGGCCAGCCGGCCGCATCCGCACAGGCACGCCGCAGCACGAATTCGCCGAGCGGCACGATCAGCCCGGTTTCCTCCGCAAGCAGGATGAACTGGTCCGGCGGAATCAGGCCGCGCGTCGGATGCCGCCAACGCACCAAGGCCTCGAAGCCGCGCCGCGCGCCGCTGAGGGCGTCGACAAACGGCTGATAATGCACCTCCAGCTGGCACCGCGCGATGGCGTCGCGCAGATCCCCCTCCAGCGTGTTGCGGGCCTCCAGCTCGGCCGACATCGCCTCGTCGTAGATGGTGAAGCAGTTGCGGCCAGCCGATTTCGAGCGATAAAGCGCAAGGTCCGCCTTCTTGAGGAGCTGCTCCTGATCGCTGCCGTGATCCGGCGCGATGGCGATGCCGATGCTGGTGCCGATCTCGACGCGGTGACCGGGCAGGAGGAACGGTTCGGTCAACAGCTTGGCGATCCGCGCTGCCAGCTCGGTGGAGCAGGCGCGCTGGTCCGCACCGGCTTCCTGGATGATGGCAAACTCGTCGCCGCCGAGCCGCGCCAGCACGTCGGTGGCGCGCACGGCGGATTTCAGCCGTTGCGCCACCTGGCGCAGCAGCGCATCGCCGGCGCCGTGACCGAGGGAGTCGTTCACGTTCTTGAAGCGGTCGAGATCGAGCATCAGGATGGAGAACGGCAGCCCACGCACGTCCAGCTGGGTGTTCATCTCGTCGAGCCGGGTGAGGAAGAAGGCGCGGTTCGGCAATCCGGTCAGGGTATCGGTCTGGGCGAGCTCGAGCACGCGCCGGTTGGCAAGTGACAGCCGCCGCGAATTGCGGCTCGCGAGCATGAGATAGGTTGCCAGCGACAGCGTCAGCAGCATGCCGACGATCAGCACCGCGCCAGCGCGATCATACGTCGTCTCCAGCGGACCGCCGGCGGTGGGAACCGCCCGCACCTGCCAATCGGTATCGCCGATCTTGAGGCTGCCCGACCAATGCAGCGCCCGCGCGACGTCCCGCATCGACTTGGGCGCCGTCGCCGCCGACGAATAGTCCGGCAGCATCTGCTCCAGGCTGACGATCTGCGCCGAGAAGGGGGGATAAACGTTCACGCTGACCGCAGGGCTTGCACCGGTCGTCACACGAATGGCCTGAATCAGCAGCGGCATGTCGAAGATGCCGACGACGAAGCCCGCGAGATTGCGACGCCGATCGGCGACCGTCTCGCGTGACGTTCCCTTGGCGTAGACGGGAATGGCAACGAGGACATCGGGCAGCCGGCTGCCCTCCCTCGGCTCGAAAAGGTACGTGCGAATCGCTGCGACCTTGTCGTTGTCGCGCGCGCGCTCCAGCGCCGCGTGACGCTCCGGAACGGTGGCGTAATCCATGCCATAGACCGACGACGTCTTCGGCTGCGTCGAGTAGAACACCGGAAAATATTCGTCGCTCTGCGGCGCAGTTGCGAAGCTCTCGCCCTGGAGCGACTTGATGCGATAGCCGGACACGCCGTCCGCGATCGCCGCGGCCTCGTAATCGGAGCGCTCCTTGCGATTGACGCGCGGCAGCCAGGCGATGCGCAGCATACCCGGGTGGCGCTCGAACAGGCGGGCGCTGAAGGTCTCGAACTCGCTGCGGGTGACCTCGTCGTTGGTCGATTCGAACAAGGTGCGCAGCGCGACGAGCCGCGAGATGTATTCGCCCATGCCGTTCTGCATGACGATCGCTTCGGTCTCGGCCGCGTTCTCGAACTCGATCCTGTTGACGCGATCTTCCCACCGCGCCACCGCGGCAGCGCCCACGACCGAGAACAGAAGACCGACGCCGACCGCCACGAGCGCAGGACGATAGAGCCCGAGCAGCGGCGCGGCACGCCACCATCCGCTCATACGCCTCCGATCCCGGTCATCCTGATCGCGATCGCCCATCTTGAACTGCAAGTCCCCCATTACGCGATGACTCGAACTTGTGGTTGAGTGACCGGCGCGACTATCGGACCAGGATCGCGGTTAAGAACTGAACAATTTCGGAACCCGGTGGCGCCGCATTGCGCGGCTTAGTTAACGATTGCCCTGCAAATTACTGGAGTCTGGAGATAAGTTGCCGGTTTTCCCCGAAGTCTTACGGAGCCTCCGCACGGCACGGAGTTAGCGTCCTGTTCAGCCTGGCGGACTTATCGTTTTTCCCGACACGTGCAGCCCCCGGCAACCATTCCCATGACACGATCGCGGTCGGCGACATATCTTGCCTTGTCCATGGCTTTGCTGGCCGCAGCGATGCTTCCGGCGAAGGCCGACGAGGCCGGCGTCAGCGAGGACGCGATCCTGTTCGGCCAGGCCGCTGCGCTGGAAGGCCCCTCCTCCGCGCTCGGACAGCGCATGCGGCAAGGCATCGTCGCCGCCTTCACCGAGATCAACGCCAAGGGCGGCGTTTACGGCCGCAAGCTCCAGCTCATCAGCCGCGATGACGGCTACGACCCCGATCGTTCGGTGGCGCAGACGCTGCGCCTGATCGAGGACGACAAGGTGTTCGCACTGATCGGCGCGGTGGGCACGCCGACCGCGATCGCGACCATTCCCATCACCAGCGCCAGGAACGTTCCCTTCATCGGCCCGTTCAGCGGCGCCGAGTTCCTGCGCGACCTCGAGCTGCCAAACGTCGTCAACATCCGCGCGAGCTATGGTGCGGAAGCCGAAGCGTGGATCAAGCACCTCACGGAGGATCGCCACTTCACCCGCATCGGCATCTTCTACCAGGACGATTCCTTCGGCCGCGACGGCCTGGTCGGCGTGAAGCGCGCGCTCGCCAAGCGCGGCCTCGAGCTTGCCGCCGAAGGCACGTTCGAGCGCAACACCCGCGCGGTCAAGGCCGCCTGGCGAATGATCAGGCGCGCCGAACCCGAAGCCGTCGTGATGGTCGGGACCTATGGTCCCTGCGCAGAGTTCATCAAGCTCGCGCACAGCAATGGCTTCTATCCGACCTTCGTCAACATCTCCTTCGTCGGCGCCAATGCGCTTGCCAGGGAGCTCGGCCCCGAGGGCGAAGGCGTCATCGTCTCGCAGGTCGTGCCGTTTCCATGGGACCGCTCGCTCAAGCTCGTCGCCGACTACCAGGCGGCGCAGAAGGCGTTCGATCCGACATTGACGCCCGACTTCGTCTCGCTGGAAGGCTATCTCTCCGGACGCCTCGCGGCGGCCGCGCTGGAGAAGGCCGGGCCGCAACCGACCCGCGCGAGCCTGCTCCGCGCGATCAACGATGTCGGCCGCTTCGACATCAGCGGCAGCACCGTCACCATCGGCATGCGCACGCTCGACACGCCGCCGGAGGTGTTCCTGACGGTGATCCAGAAGGACGGGACGTTCAAGGCGGTGGACCGGCTATAGGGCTGTTCAGGGCCGCCGCGTCCAGCGGTCGGCGTTGACCGCGCCCGGCGGCACCTCGCCTTTGACGATCGCTTCGACCTGCCGCACGGTTTCCAGCGACTGATATTCGATCGCCTGCGGCGTCAGCCCGCCGACATGCGGGGTGGCGATGACGTTCGGCAGTTTCGCCAGCTCGGGCGTCGGCATCTGGTCTGGCGCGCGGCCGACGTCCATCGCGGCGCCAGCGATGCGATGCTCCAGCAACGCCCGCGCGAGCGCCGGCTCGTCGACGAGATTGCCGCGCGAGAGATTGACGAAGAACGCATGTTTCTGCATGCGCGCCAGCGCGGCCTCGCCGATCAGGTTCTCGGTCTGCTCGTTGGCGATGGCAAGGCAGACGACGTAGTCCGAAGCGGCAAGCAGCTCGTCGAGACCGACCTGCCGGATCGCCGCGTCGCTGACATCAGCGTAGGGGTCGGAGACCAGTACTTCCATGCGCAGCAATTTTGCGACCTCGGCGAGATAACGCCCGATGCTGCCATAGCCGATGATGCCGATCCTGCTGCCGGCGAGCTGCCGGCCCATCCGCGCCTCCGCCTTGCGGCCGGCCTGGTACTCCGCCGTGCTGCGCGAGATGCCGCGGGAGAGATCGACCATGAAGCCGAGTGCGAGCTCGGCGACGGCCTGAACGAAGCCGGGGCCGGCGCGGGTCACCAGCACGCCGGCTTCCGAAGCCGCGTCCACATCGACGTTGCGGATATCGACGGCGCAGCGGACGAAGGCCCGCAGACGCGGCAATTGCGCAAAGATCTCACCGCGGCCTTCGGTCATGCGATCGGCGACGATGATGTCGGCTTCTTGCGCAGCGCGCACGAGGCCAGCGGCATCGAGCGGGTCGTCCCCCTCGTGCAGGATCACCTCTGCGGTCGCGCGCAGGCCGCTCAGGCTGCGATCGCCGTAATAGTTGCGCCGCATCTCCGGTGTGTGCGCGAGCAGGACCTTCACGACGAGCTCCTTCAATAGCCGAACGCGCGCGGCAACGCCGTGCTCAGCCACGGCACGAAGGCGATGACGAGCAGGCAGGCGAACAGAAGGCCGAGATAGCCCAGGATCGGCTTGACCGTCTGCTCGATCGGCACGTTGCCGATCAGGCAGGCACCGTAGAGCCCGAGCCCGAGCGGCGGCGCGAACAGGCCGATGCCCATCGCGATGACGAGAACGACGCCGAAATGCAAGGGATCGACGCCGAGCTGCACCGCGACCGGCAGCAGCAGCGGCCCGAAGATGATCAGCGCAGCCGCGCCCTCCAGCACCGAGCCCATCACGATCAGCACGGCGATGGCAAGCAGGATGAAGAGCCAGACGCCGGAGGTCTTGGAGAGCCCCAGCATGAAATCGCCGACCGCATGCGGCACCTGCTGCAGGGTCAGCGTGAACGCCAGCGATTGCGCGGCGGCGACGATGAACAGCACGAGGCCCGCGCGCGTCGCCGCCTGCACGAAACTGTGCGCGGCCGATCTGAAACCGAGTTCGCGGAACACCACGCTGCCGACGACGAGCGCATAGGCCACCGCGAAGGCCGAGATCTCGGTCGCCGTGGCAAAGCCGCTCTTGAAGCCGAAGAAGATCATGAAGATCAGGCCGAACGAGGCGATCGCGCCGCTCCACAGGCCCGACACCGGCATCTGCGGCTCGACCTCCTCGACCCGCGCCGGCCGCTTGCCGAAGATGATGGACACCGCGATCAGGACCAGCGCCATCAGCGCCGACGGCAGCAGGCCGGCGACGAACAGGCCGCCGATCGACAGATTGGCGACAAAGCCCAGAATGATCAGGTTGATGCAGGGCGGGATCGTCTCCGCCATCACCGCCGACGCCGCGAGCAGCGCCACCGCGCCGCCCGGATTTTGCCTGGAACGGCGCGCGGCCGGGATCAGCACAGAGCCGACCGCCGCAACGTCCGCCATCTTCGAGCCCGAGATGCCGGAGAACAGCACCATCGACGCCACCATCACGACGTTCAGCCCGCCGCGCATGCGGCCCACCGCGCGCTGCAACAGCTCGATCAGCCGCACCGACATGCCGTTGGCTTCCATGAGGTAGCCGACGAGGATGAAGAAGGGGATGGCCAGCAGCACGAAATTGTCGATGCCGCGCGCCATCTGCTGGGCGAAGATGACGCCGGGCAGCGCGCCCTCGACCCAGATGAAAATCAGCGCAGCGAGCGCCAGCGCAAAACCGATCGGCAAGCCGCCGAACAGGGTTACGAAGAAGCCGATCAGCATCAAGGTGCCCGCCGACGGCGCCGAGGACAGCGATAGATAGTCCCAGGCAAGATAGAGGCCGGTCGCGACGACGATCGCAGCGAGCCCCCGAACGATGTCGGGCAGCGGCCGTGCGCAGAGATGATCGATCGCGAACACCGTCATGAACAGCGCGCCGACGCCCATGGGGTAGAAGGTCAACTCCAGTGGCAGGCCCGAGCCGGTGGTCTGCCCGGCCGTGAGCGAACCCAGCTTGATCGCGTTATAGGCGACGTAGCCGGAGATCAGCACGATCAACAGCGCACTGGCGGCATCGACCAGCGCGCGCAGCCGCACCGGCAAGAGATCGCGGAAGAAGGAGACACCGACATTCTCGCCGCGCGCCAGCGCGCTCGCCGCGCCGAAGAAGGCCGAGCCGACCATCAGCCCGCGCGCGACGTCGTCGGACCACTCCACCGGCGCGTTGAAGAAGAATCGCAGCAGCACGGAGACGCAGACCACCACGAGATCGGCGGCGAGCAGAATGGCCGCGATCGCGTCGCTGAGCCGAAGCAGCAGGACGATGCTGCCGTGGCGGCCGCCCGCGACGGGCACGGCGGCGGTCATCACCATCTCGGACCTGGCCATCAGGCTTGCGTGGCGCGGACGATGTCGATGACGGCCTTGGATTCGGGCCGCGCCTTGATGAAGTTCTCGGTCTGCGGCGCGACGCGCTTCTTGAACGCCTCGCGGTCGCATTCGGCCACGGTCACGCCCTTCTCGGCCAAGGCCGAAAGCGCCTCCTTCTCGACCGCAAGACCATGGGCGCGGGTGTCGACTGCTGCCTTCCTGGCGGCATCGAGGAAACCCTCACGCAGCTTCGGGTCCATGCGGTTGTAGGTCATGTCGCTGAAATAGATCGCGAGCGGCGAGAAATTGTGCTGCGTCAGCGCGTAGAATTTTGCGGTCTCGAAGAACTTGCTGGCGAGGATCGTCGGCGGATCGTGCTCGAGGCCATCGAGCACGCCGGCCTGCAAGGCCGTGTAGATCTCGCCGAACGCCAGCGGTGTCGCGGCGGCACCCATCAGCCGCAGGCATTCCGTGATGACGGGGTTTGGTAGCGTCCTGATCTTGAGGCCGGCGAGATCTTCCGGCGTCTTCACCGGCTTCTTCGCCAGCACGCTGCGCGAGCCGAAATTATAGGCCCAGGCGATGATGCGGATGTTGCCGCCCTTGAGCAGCGCGTCCTCGATCGGCTTGGCGGCGCCGGCGTCGAACGCCTTGGTCTGCTGCGGGAAGCTCGAGAACAGGAAGCCGAGATCGAAGGTGCCGACCAGCGGCACCAGATTGGCCGAGATCGACGAGCCCGACACCATGAGGTCGATGACGCCGAGCTTGACGGAGTTGATGACGTCGATCTCCTGACCGAGCTGGTTGTCGGGAAAGAAAGCAACCTCGATCTGCTCGCCGAGGCCGTTCGCCTTCAGGCTCTTGACCAGATTGTCATAGTAGACGCGGCCGTTGGCATATTTCGGATCGTTCGGCAGCGAGGAGGAGCATTTCAGCTTCAACGTCGCTGCTTCGGCACGGCCGATGATGGCGGGGGAGAGCACGAGACCGGCGGTGACCGCCGCCGATGACTTGATGAACGCGCGACGGTTCACGGGCACGATGGTCATGGTGCGGTCTCTCCCACATTACTTTTTTGTTCGCCGCGGTCGTTGCCACAGCCTGTTGTGCGGACTGTATGGCCAAAGCGACGGCACAGGCAAGCACGGCGCCGGCCGTCACGAGACGGCGCGAGACGCCTGCCCGCAATCCGCGCGCAGAGCAAAACGACGACGAATCCCGGGGATTCCTTGCGGTCATCGGCCTGCGGCCCGCTCTGCGAAAGGCATCCTTTCGCGAGGACATGGCATCAATCCAATTGGAGCATGGATCAATGCGCGATTCACATGGATGAGCTTGGAACGATGCTGGTCCGCTCCGGCAGATACCTTGCCGCGGCCAAGCGTGATCCCGCGCACAGACGGACTCATGGCGGGCCCCTAGAAAAAGTGACATCATCGCGCGCATTGCCGATGGAGGTGACACCATGCGCCGTCCAGTCCTTTCCAGTTTGCTGCTTGCGTCCGGCATTCTTGCTCTCACACAACTGACGATGCCGACCGACGCCGCGGCCGAAGCGCGGCTCGCGCTGGTGATCGGCCAATCCGCCTATCGCACCGTGCCCGAGCTGCCCAACGCGGCCAATGACGCCAAGGGCATGACGGAGCTGCTGGGCAATGCCGGCTTCACCGTCACCACCGCGGCCAATCTGGCGCAGAACGAGATGCGCGCCGCGATCTCGGATTTCGCCGGCAAGGTCAGTGCCAGCGGCGCCGACACCGTCGCGCTGGTGTTCTATGCCGGCCATGGCCTGCAGATCGACGGCGAGAACTACCTCGTTCCGGTCGATCTCGATCCCAAGCGCGAGGCCGACATTCCGCTTCAGGGCGTGCGGCTGAACGACCTGCTCAACACGCTCGGCGCGCTGCCGACGCGGGCGCGCATCTTCATGCTCGATGCCTGCCGCAACAATCCGTTCCCGGCGCTGAGCGGCGCCGGCCGTGGGCTTGCGATCGTCGATACCAAGGCCGGCGCGCCCGGCTCCTTCATCTCCTATTCGACCTCCCCCGGCGCCGAGGCCGAGGACGGCAGCGGCATCGACAGCCCCTACACCACGGCCGCACTGACCATCGCCAAGCAGCCCAATCTGCCGATCGAGGAGGTGTTCAAGCGCATCCGCGTCGCCGTCGCGCAATCGACCGACGGCCGGCAGATCCCGTGGGAGAGCTCGTCGCTGACGACCGACTTCAGGTTCTTCGGCGAGAGCAGCGCCAGCATACCCGCCCTTCCGGCCGCGAACGCGATGGCACTCGCCAGCGGCACCCGCAGCGTCGAGGACTGGCGCAAGACCCTACTGGGCAAGCCGGCCACGGTCGCCTATGAGCTCGTGATCACCGAGGACACGGTGGAGGCGTATCAGGCCTATATCGAGCTGTACGCCCAAGACACCCGCACGCCGCGTCTGCGCACCGTAATGGAACGACGGCGCCAGATGCTGGCCTGGGAGCGCGCCACCGCGATCAACACCCGCGCTTCGTTCCAGGCATATCTCGCCAATTGGGACAACAGCGATCTGGCCGCGACCGCGCGCCGATTGCTGCTGCGGGTGCAGAACCGCAACTATGGTCAGCCGGTCGCGGCCGCCCCCGCCCCGGTCGCCGTCGCAATGGGTCCGACCTGTCCATGCACGACGCCGCAGGCACCGGCGACGCCGGTCACTCCGAACGTCGCGCCCATCATCAAGAAGCGGGTCGACGACACGCCGCCCAAGCGCAAGGTGGCCGAGACGCCGCCGAAGCGCCGCCCGCCGCCGGAGGAAGTGGTCTACGAGCGCGCGCCGACCCCCGGCGCCGTGATGCAGGGCATCGGCATCGGTATCGGGATTGGCATGGGAATGGGCGGCCGCGGCGGTGGCGACAATTATCGCGGCGACTACCGCAGGTACTGAGCCGGCCCGGCACGACCACGGCGTCCGGCTCGCGCCATGCGCGCGAGGCGGATCTATTGCGACAGCACCGGATAATCCTGCTGGACGGCCTCTCGGATCCAGCCGGCCTGGATCGCACGAAACAGGATCTGCGCGGTCTTGAGATCGTTGGCCTTCATGCAGAGATCGACGATGCGGCGCACTGCATCGTCGCGCATCAGGTCGTCGGACATCTTCATCGCGATCTCCATTGCGACGCGGGCCGCGCGTTCATAGCGCTCGCGGGTTTGCGCGGAATCTCCGATGTTCTCGGCGATCGCCTTCGCCGCCTGGCAGATGTTGCGAATTCGGTCGGCCGCCTCGATGTCGCCGATCGATCCCTGGATCGGCTCATCCCAGATGTCGGCCGGCTGCCGCCTTGCAAACCACCTCATGCCCCCACCCCGTGGCCTTCGTTGGCTAAAGCGCGATGAGATCTAGATGAATCGTCATCGCGCTTTAGGTTGTTGTTTGCGCATGATCTTTCCGGAAAAACGCTTCGCACTTTTCCGGACCGTGCTTTGGCGCCGTTCAGGACATGCGACGCGGGCCGATCGCCTCGAACTGCGCCTTCTGCTCGTCGTTGAGCGTGGCGTAGAAATCATCGAGCGCCGCGCGCACCGACTTGATCCCGTCCAGCATCACATCGAGCCGCTTGCGGATTGTGGCCATGCGGGCCGGCGGTGTCATCACCTCATTGGGCTCGCAGGCCGCCTTCAACGATGCGCTGACCCTGGCGCTGGTATCCTGGAGCACCTGCAGCGCCGCGCGCTGCGTGTCGTTGGGGCGAAGTCTGTCCTCGATCGTGGCGCCGGGCCAATCGAACGCGGCGGGCACGGTGCAAGTCTGCACCGACGAGCCGCTCGCATTGTTCGATGCGGTCGCGCGCCGCTGTTCTTCGGCGAGCGCATTGAAGCGCGCCTTCTGTTCATCGTTGAGCGACCCATAGAACTTGTCGAGTGCGGGCTGAACCAGATCGACTGCCTTCTCCATCGCCTCGACCCGTTGCTGCATTGCTGCGAGCCGGCCGGGTGCCGTCGCCGCCGCCTGCGTCGGGCAAGACGCGCGGATCAGCGCCGCAGCGTCAATCGAAGCATTGCCGAGCGCATCGAGCTCGGCACCTTGCGCGTCGGTCGGCTGCACCGCGGCTGCAATCTGATCGATCGGCAGGCCGACGATGTCGCGGCGCTCGCTGCCGCAAAGCTGATCGAGCGGCGCGCTACGCGCCCGCCGCCGTCCCTGCGGCTGCTGCGGCAGATAGGCCGACAGGCGATCATAGCCATAGGGCCCGAAAATGCCGGCATAGACGTCCGGATAGCCGTAGCCCCAGAAGCCGAGCCCATCGCCCCAGATCGCGTAGTCGTAGAGATCGTTGTAGGCGAACGGCCAGAACAGCGGCCCGACCCAGCCATAGCCGCCACCCGCATGCTGCCACCATCCGCTGCTCGCGCCGCCCCAGCCGGCCAGTGCCGCTGCGGCCGCGATCTGCGCCCGCGCCGCCGGATTGCTGATCACCCGACCATTGCGGAATGCGCTGGCGTTCAGGGCGTTGCGGAAGCTCGCGGGGCGGATCGCCGCATTGCGGATCTGACCGAAATTGGGCCCGCCGCGCCGGGCACCGCCGGTGAACCGCACGCCACGATGATACCCGCCGCCATGCGCGTGGCCGTGACCACGAAAATGTCCGCCGCCGTGATGGCCGCCACCGTGCCCGCCACCATGCCCACCGCCGTGTCCGCCACCATGACCTCCTTTGGCCAGAGCCGCGCCTGCCAGCACGCAGGCCAGGGCCATCGCGGCAATTTCAATGACCGGTCGCACCATCGCATCCTCCCGCCGAACCGCGCCATTGAGGCACCGGAACTTGGCGGGAATGGGAACCGACAGGATTGCCGAAAGTTCCCGGCCCCGGAGCTGGCCGGCGGCCCGACGATGCGTCGGGCCGCCGGGCCTATGCCTCCGGCACGATCTTGCCGGGGTTGAAGATGTTGAGCGGATCGAGCGCCTTCTTCAGCGCCCGCATCGCGTCGAGCGCTTCGGGGCCGAGCTCCGCCTTCAGATATTTCTGCTTGCCCTGGCCGATGCCGTGCTCGCCGGTACAGGTGCCGTCCATCGCCTGCGCGCGCTCGACCAGGCGATGCATGAACTCTTCGCCGCGCGCCATCTCGTCCGCGTCGTTGACGTCGCAGACCAGCGAGCAATGGAAATTTCCGTCGCCGACATGGCCGACGATCGGCGACAGCAGGTTGAGCCGCTTCAAATCCTCCTCGGTCTCGCTGACGCAGTCGGCGAGCCGCGAGATCGGCACGCAGACGTCGGTCGCGACCACGCCGACGCTGTCGCCGGGCCGCAGCGCCTTCACGGACCAATAGGCATCGTGCCGCGCCTGCCACAGTTTCGTGCGGTCCTCCGGCTTCGTGGTCCAGGAGAAATCGCCGCCGCCGCAATCCCTGGCGATCTCGCCAAACGCCTTGGATTGCTCGGCGACCTCGATCTCGCTGCCATGGAATTCCATCAGCAGCAGCGGCGTCTCCGGCAGCGTCAGCTTCGAATAGGCATTGCAGGCCTTCACCTGCGCGGCATTGAGCAGCTCGATGCGCGCGACGGGAATGCCGGTCTGGATCGCCAGGATGACGGCCTGACAGGCGCCATGCACGGTCTCGAACGATACCGCGCCGGCCGCGATCGTCTCGGGAATCCCGCGCAGGCGGATGGTCAGCTCGGAGATGATGCCGAGCGTGCCTTCGGCGCCGACGAACAGATGGGTCAGGTCGTAGCCGGCGGACGACTTCTTGGCGCGCGTGCCCGTGGTGATGATCTCGCCGTCGCCGCGTACCACCTTCAGCGCCAGCACGCTCTCGCGCATGGTGCCGTAGCGCACCGCATTGGTGCCGGAAGCACGGGTCGAGGCCATGCCGCCGAGCGAAGCATCCGCGCCCGGATCGATCGGGAAGAACAGGCCCTGGTCGCGCAGATGCTCGTTCAGCGCCTTGCGGGTCACGCCGGGCTGGATCACGCAGTCGAGGTCCTCGGCATGCACCGCGAGGACCTTGTTCATGTCGCGCAGGTCGATCGAGATTCCGCCGGCGGGGGCGTTGACCTGGCCCTCGAGCGAGGTGCCGGTCCCGAACGGAATGACGGGGACGCGATTCCTGGCGCAGATCCGCACCACGTCCTGGATGTCGGCGGTTTCCTGCGCCATCACCACGCCATCAGGCGGCTGATTGGGAATCCAGGTGGTGGTATGGCCGTGCTGCTCGCGCACGGCCTGCGAGGTGATGAGGCGGTTGCCGAAGCGTGCGGCGAGCTGCTCCAGCGCGCTCGCGAGGGCTTTCGGCTCCGGCCGCGGCGGATTATTGGTGATGGTCGTACCCACGGAATTCCTCCCGACAGAAGAACCGTGGCAAAGGACATAAAGCCGGTCAAGTCAAGCGACCGGACGCATAGCTTGGGAAGGACACATGCCGGTGACCGCCGCCACAGCGCCGAACGCAGAGCCGTTCCGCTCCTCGATCATGCAGGTCGAGCCGCAATGGATCGACTACAACGGCCATCTCAACATGGCCTATTACAACGTGATGTTCGACCGGGCGATCGACGAGTTCTGGCTCGAGATCGGGATTGGTCCGGTCTACAAGAAAGAGCGCAACGGCTCGACCTTCACCGCCGAATGCCATGTGCGTTACTTGCGCGAAATCCACCTCGGCGATCCCGTGCAGATCTTGGTCTGGCTGCTGGAGGCCGACGACAAGCGGCTGCACACATTCGAGGAGATGCGGCACGCCTCAGAGGGGTGGCTCTCGGCCACGTCCGAGAACATGTCGCTCCACATGGACATGGCGGCCCGGCGCGTCGCGCCGTTTCCGCCCGATATCAACGAACGCATTGCGGCCGTCAGGAAGGCCCACAGCGCAGTGCCGCGGCCCGAGGGCATCGGCCGGAACGTGGCGATGCCGTCGAAGAGATAGCAGTTCAGGTGCTCTGGTTCACCTCTCCCCAGCGGGGAGAGGTCGGATTGCGCAGCAATCCGGGTGAGGGGCCGCGGCAATAAGTGACATTATAACCCCTCACCCGGATCGCATCTCACGATGCGATCCGACCTCTCCCTACGGGAGAGGTAAACATCGCGCTGCTATACCCTGTTGCGGCCGCGGGCGAGGCCGACCACGGCCGAGACCAGGAACAGGACGACCGCGATGAAGAAGATGATCTTGGCGATCTCGATCGAAGCGCCGGCAACGCCGCCGAAGCCCAGGATGCCGGCGATCAGAGCGATAACCAGAAACGTCACAACCCAGCCTAGCATGGTCAAATCCTCGTCTTGATGGTGTCTGCGTCGACGCGGCTGACCGCGCCACATGCCCAGACAATCTCGACGCGGGAACGATGGTTCCGGCGCGCCTGACGGCGAAATTCGCGCCTGCCGCTGGAACAAATTGGCCCGCCGCGCACGTGGAAAACCTCTCTTAGCCGCCCCATATAGGCTCCGATCCCTGCTAGAAGGCTCCCTTCCGCCTCCCCGCGGTGCCATCGTGGGGCCAATGATTCGCATGACCGAGCCGAGCAAGATCACAAGCGTACCCGACCACCAGCCCGCAGCCGGCGGAATTGCCGCGCGTGCGCGCGCCGCGGTGGGCCCGAAATACCTCTCCGGGCTCAATCCCGAGCAGCGCGAGGCGGTGGAGACGCTGGACGGCCCGGTCCTGGTGCTGGCCGGCGCCGGTACCGGCAAGACCCGTGTGCTGACGACGCGCATCGCCCATATCCTGAGCCAGGGCCGCGCCCGTCCCGCCGAGATCCTGTCGGTGACCTTCACCAACAAGGCCGCGCGCGAGATGAAGCACCGGCTCGGCCAGATGCTCGGCCACGCCGTCGAGGGCATGCCGTGGCTCGGCACCTTCCACTCCATCGGCGGCCGCATCCTGCGCTTCCATGCCGAGCTCGCGCAGCTCAAGTCGAACTTCACCGTGCTCGACGTCGACGACCAGGTCCGGCTGCTGAAGCAGCTGCTGCAGGCCGAGAACATCGACGACAAGCGTTGGCCGGCACGCATGCTCGCCGGCCTGATCGACGGCTGGAAGAATCGCGGCCTGATGCCGTCGCAGGTGCCCTCGGGCGAAGCCGCCACCTTCGCCAACGGCAAGGGCGGCAAGCTCTATGCGAGTTACCAGGAGCGGCTGAAGATTTTGAACGCCGCCGATTTCGGCGATCTCTTGCTGGAGAACATCCGCATCTTCCGCGAGCACCCGGATATTCTCCGGCAGTACCAGCAGCGCTTCAAGTTCATCCTGGTCGACGAGTATCAGGACACGAACGTCGCGCAGTATCTGTGGCTGCGGCTGCTGTCGCAGGCGCCGTCAGCAGCGAAGCCAACCACACCCGCCGTCATTCCGGGGCGGGCCGAAGGCCTGAACCCGGAATCTGGAGATGAATCCACGGAGGGAGATTCCGGGTTCGATGCTGCGCATCGCCCCGGAATGACGGTTGCCCCCGCAGGCCCGACCAAAAACATCTGCTGCGTCGGCGACGACGACCAGTCGATCTACGGCTGGCGCGGTGCCGAGGTCGACAACATCCTGCGCTTCGAGCACGATTTCCCGGGCGCCAAGGTCATTCGCCTGGAGCGCAACTACCGCTCGACCGGCCACATCCTCGCCGCCGCATCGCATCTGATCGCGCATAATGAAGGCCGGCTCGGCAAGACGCTGCGTACCGAGGACGAGGACGGCGAGAAGGTCACGGTCACGGGCTCCTGGGACTCGGAAGAGGAAGCACGCGGCATCGGCGAGGAGATCGAGCAGCTGCAGCGCCGGGGCGAGAAGCTCAACGAGATCGCCATCCTGGTGCGCGCCTCCTACCAGATGCGCGAGTTCGAAGACCGTTTCGTCACGCTTGGCCTGCCCTATCGCGTCATCGGCGGCCCGCGCTTCTACGAGCGCGCCGAAATCCGCGACGCGCTGGCTTACTTGCGCGTCATCAACTCGCCGGCCGACGATCTCGCCTTCGAGCGTATCGTCAATGTCCCCAAGCGGGGCCTCGGCGATGCCACCGTTCAGATGCTGCACGACCACGCCCGCAAGCGCCGCATTCCCTTGTTCGAAGCAGCGCGCGCGGTGGTCGAGACCGACGAGCTGAAGCCGAAGGCGCGCGGCTCACTTCGCGAGGTCGTCGCCCAGTTCGATCGCTGGCGCGCCCAGCGGGAGGTCACCGCACACACCGATCTCGCCCAGATCGTGCTCGACGAAAGCGGTTACACCGAGATGTGGCAGAAGGACCGTTCGGCGGACGCCGCGGGCCGGCTGGAGAACCTGAAAGAACTCGTGCGCTCGATGGAGGAGTTCGAGAACCTGCAAGGGTTTTTGGAGCACATCTCGCTGGTGATGGATCGCGAGGGCGGCGCCGAGGAGGACGCGGTGTCGCTGATGACGCTGCATTCGGCCAAGGGCCTCGAATTCGACAACGTGTTCCTGCCCGGCTGGGAGGAAGGCCTATTCCCGAGCCAGCGCACGCTGGACGAACAGGGCCGCGCCGGCCTGGAAGAAGAGCGCCGGCTCGGCCATGTCGGCCTGACCCGCGCCCGCCGCCGCGCCATGATCTATTTTGCCACCAACCGCCGGATTCACGGCACCTGGTCGACCACGATCCCGTCGCGCTTCCTCGACGAATTGCCTGCGGCAAACGTCGAGATAACCGAATCCAAGGGCGGCTCGGCCTGGGGCGGCACCGGCGGCTACGGCGCCTCGCGCTTCGACGACATGGAAGCGTTCGGCTCCAGCTATTCGACGCCGGGCTGGCAGCGCGCGCAAGCCAACCGCAACCGCGGCGGTGGTCGCAACGGCGGCGGCCGAAGCGGCGGCTTCGAGGAAGAGGCCGCGACGTTCTCGACCTCCGCCTCATCCGGCCCCGATTTCGGCAGCTTCTCCTCGCGCCGGCGCGGGCCGCTGACGATCGAAGGCGAGCTGGTCGCCAAATCGACCGGCACCACGTCGGAATTCTCGCTCGACGACCGCGTCTTCCACCAGAAGTTCGGCTACGGCCGCGTCACCAAGATCGACGGCAACAAGCTCACCATCGCCTTCGACAAGGCCGGCGAGAAGAAGGTCGTCGACAGCTTCGTGCAGCGGGCGTGAGGCCCGGGATGGCTCAGTACGTTGCCATCATCGAGGACACCGATCCGGACGCTGTGAGCCTGTGGTTTCCCGACCTGCCGGGCTGCATTTCCGGCGGTGACGATCTCGAGGAGGCGCTGGAGAATGCGCCCGAGGCGCTCGCGTTCTATGTGCAGGAGCTGACCGCGGACGGCCGCCAGCTTCCCCCGCCGCGGACGCTGGACGAGCTCAAGGCCGATCCTGATGTGGCCGACGACCTCAGAAACCACACCGTCGCCCTGATCGAATGGCCGCCCCTCGAGGCCGCGGAGTGAGGACTGTTCGCCGCACTCCCCTCGCGTTCGACGGTTCTCCCCCGAACAGCCCTTGACCAGCCCGAACTTCCCCGTATCAGATGCAATCATGGTCCGGGGCTCAGTCACACTGATCGTGCTTGCATTGGGAATGCCGTCGCTTGCGGCGGCGGAGACCATGAGCTTTGGCGACGCGATCGGAAAGCTGGCGGCGAGCTGCGGTGCGGAAATCGTCGCCAATTGCCGCGGCGTCAACCCGGACTCGACCCGCCTGAAGGAGTGCCTGTCGCGCAATCGCGATGTGCTGTCGCCGCAGTGCACGAGCGACTATCTCGGCGTCTTCGACGCCATCCAGAAGCGCATCGCAGCACGCGTCACGGTGGCGAATGTCTGCCAGCGCGAGATCGTCAAGATCTGCGGCGGCTCCACCAAGGAGACCAGCAAGTCGATCCCCTGCCTGGTCTCGACACCCAAGGGCATCAGCAACAACTGCCTGAAGGCCGTCGACGATGCGGGGTATCGCTGATGCGCGCGAACGGGCTGTCTGCCACCGGACGATGGGCCGCGCTCAGCCTCGCTCTGCTTGCTGGCGCCGCAAGCGCGCAGACGACGGCGCCGACGCGCGACGACATCGTCGGCAAGCTGAACCATTTCGAGGAAGCCGCCGAGGTCGATCTTCCCGCGCTGAAGCAGCAGGTGATGGAGCGCGCCAAGGCCAGGATCAAGAACGATCCCGGTCCGGCGAACCGGCCGCCGATCGCGCCTGATCTCGCCAAGCTTCCCGCCTTCAACGCGCAGATCCAGTTCGACGCCGACACGCCGATCATCCAGCCGGCGTCCTACCAGACCGTCGGCCGCATCGCGGACGCGCTGGTGCATTCCTCGCTGCTGCCCTACACGTTCCTGATTGTCGGCCACGTCGAATCCAATTCGAAGACGCGCGAGGCCAACGCAATCCTGAGCCAGCGGCGGGCCGATGCGATCCGCGACGTGCTGGTGAACACCTTCAAGATCTCGACCAAGCGGCTGCACCCGATCGGCCTCGGCGAGGAGCAGTTTCTCGACCGGGCCAAGCCGACGTCAGCCGTCAACGGCCAGTTGCAAATCCTGACCTATGCCAAGCTGCCCGAGGAGGCGCCGCATCCTTCGCCTGCGCCTGCGCCTGCGGCGAAAAAGCCCGCCAAGAAGCGCTGAGCGGGCACGGCTTCGCGCTTGGAACCCATTGAAGTTCTGATCATTTTGGTGCCTGTCCGGAACGCACCAAGGTGGTTTTGCGCGACAAAAGCGCCGGTTTGTGCACCGCCCGGTCCAGTGCTATAGCCACTGTTCGCCCTTCCCGACCCCATGCTGCATGAGACCAAAATGGGTGGCTTTTTCCAGCGCCAACTTGCCGTTTACGTCGAGTACCATCGCGACCCCCGGAACACGGCGATGCATGTGGTCGGTATTCTCCTGTTGTTCACCGGCGCCGTGCTGCCGCTGACGCTGGTCAAGCTTCCGCTGTTCGGTTTCGATGTCAGCCTGGCGGTCATCCTGGCCCTGCCGGTTCTGGTCTATTGGCTGCTGCTCGACGTGGCGCTCGGGATCGGTATTCTGGCTGTCTCCATCGTGCTGTTTTCGGTTGCGACGACCATTGCAGCGCAGGTCAGCACCGCGACGATGTGGGCGATTTTCGCCGCGCTGGTCGTGCTCGGCCTCGCCGCGCAGACCATTGGCCACAAGGTTTTTGAGGGGCGCGAAGCCTCGCTGTTCACCTTTCCATCGCACCTTTTGCTCGGACCGATGTTCGTAATGGCAAAATTATTCATTGCATTGGGCTTCCGTCGCGACCTTGCCGCGATTCTGGCGCCTCTTCCTGCCAATTCCCTTTCAACCCGATAGCTCTAGAAGCGAAACAGCAACCTTCTGCATGGCTCTCGTCCTGGTTACCGGTGGCAGTGGCTTCATCGGACATCATCTCGTCGAAGCGCTCCGCGCCCGTGGGCAGCGGGTGCGTGTTCTCGACGTCCGCGCGCCGGCAGCGGCGAATGCCGACGTTGAACACGTCCACGGCTCGGTGCTGGACGAGGCCGCGGTCGATGCCGCGATCACCGGGGTCGATCAGGTCTATCATCTCGCCGGCCTGCCCGGCATGTGGGTCGCCAACAAGCAGGACTTCCACGACGTCAATTGCCGGGGCACCGAGATCGTGCTCGCGGCCGCAATGAAGCGCGGCGTCTCGCGCTTCTTGCACTGCTCGACGGAATCGATCCTGTTCCCCTATTCCGACCTCAAGGGCGTTGCTGCCGAAGAGGCGCTGCAGCCGGCCGACGCCATGCCCGGGGCCTATACGCGCTCGAAGTCGCTCGCCGAGCATCATGCCGCCAAGGCCGCCGCCGGTGGCTTTCCGCTCGTCATCGGCACGCCGACCATGCCGATTGGCGCAGCCGACCACAATCTGACGCCGCCGACGGCGATGCTCTGGTATTTCCTCCAGAAGAAGGTGCAGCCGCATCTCAACTTCCTGGTCAACCTCGTCGACGTTCGCGACGTCGCCATGGGCCTCGTGCTGGCCATGGAGCGCGGCCGCATCGGCCAGCGCTACATCCTCGGCGGCGACTGCGTTCCGCTCGGCAACATCCTGCGGATGATGTCGGTCATGAGCGGCCGCCGGCAGTTTCCGATCGTCGTGCCCGGCAAGATCGCCGAGCTCTCCGCGATCATGCTCGAAGCCATCTCCGACCACATCACGCGCCGGCCGCCGAACGGCACCGCCGAGGGCGTGCGCATCGCGCTCGCCGCGAGCGATCTTTCGATCGGCAAGGCGCGTAACGAGCTCGGCTATTCGCCGCGCCCGATCGAGCCCGTGTTGCGCGAAACCATCACCCATCTGCTCGCCCGCAACGGCCAGCAGCCCTCCGGCGCCATCAAGCATCACGCGCTCTCCTCGCGCGCGAGCTGAAGCCGCCGCCCAACGCAAAGAACCTTCATGTCCTTCGATTTCAGCAAGCTTCTCTCTGTCGCCTGGGGTGGCTGGACCACAGCCTGGCCGACCGAACTTCTGGCTCTGCTTTGGCTTGCCTTTCTCGCCAGCTGGGTCGGCGCCTCGTTCTGGCAGGGGCGGACCAAGAAGCAGGTCATGACGCTGGAGTCGCAGCGCTATCGGCTGCCGATCCTGGTCGGCGGCATCCTGTACACGCCGTGGGTTGCGGAGATCCTGGGCTGGAAGCCGCTCTGGGTACTCGGCAACACCGGCATCGCGATCGCAGCGGTCCTCTCGGCCGCCGGCATTGCCTTCGCCTGGTGGGGCCGGCTGCATCTCGGAAAATTCTGGTCCAACACCATCACCCACAAGGAAGACCATCGCGTCATCGACACCGGTCCCTACGGCATCGTGCGCCACCCCATCTACACGGGGCTGATCTTCGGCATGCTGGTGACCGGCGTTGCGATCGGCCTGGTGACGACGATCCTCGGCGCGATCCTGATCTCGCTCGGCATGTGGCAGAAGGGCCGGATGGAAGAGGTGTTCCTCTCCAAGGAGCTCGGCGAGGACGCCTACGGCGCCTATTGCCGCCGCGTGCCAATGATCATCCCGTTCCTGTCGCCGCGGTGACAGCGTAACTCGCCTCCACTCTCGTGTCCCGAGCACGCTGCAGCGTGCAACGCTGCGCTGCGTCCGGGGCAAGAGCCGACCGGCGGCCAAGGAACCGCCCCGTCCGCTACCCGTTGTCCCCTCGACACATGCTACCTGCCGCAGAGCATCGAGCCATGTCGGATGCCTACGATTATTTTCGCGCGCACGCGATCGCCGCCGTCCGCAAGGCGCGGGCGCTGCCGCCCGGGCGAACGAAGCAGAAGCAGCGCACGGTGGCGCGGGTCTATCATCTCTTGTCGCGGGAGGCCGCGCTCGCGCCCAACATTCATCACCTGGATGATTTTCGCGCGGCACGGCAGCTCGAGCGGCAGATCGGCCGCTGATCTCTCTCCATGCAAATTTGGTCGGCAGCCATTCCGCAGGAATAGGCCCCGGCAGCATGCCGCATAGGTTGACGTCGGCCCCGTCAGCCAGTTGGATGCGCGCGCAAACGGGGGCTCCTCATGACCTTTTCCAGCATCTTGGCGCAGTTCGTCGCGTTCATCGGCGGCATCGCGCTGCAATGGCGCAGGATGACGGGCACCGAGCCCGCGCCGGCCTGGGGAGAGAAGCCCGCCATTCCCGAAGCCAAGCCGCAAGGCGCGATCCCCACCTTGAAGATGCCGACCGCGCGCGGCTGGAGCGAGGGCCAGAAGCCGACCGTCGCACCGGGCCTCAAGGTCAATGCGTTCGCGACCGGTCTCGACCATCCGCGCTGGATCGAGGTGCTGCCCAATGGCGACGTGCTGATCGCGGAGGCGACGCAGATCGCAGGCGCCCCACGCAGCGTGTTCCACTACGCGATGCAGGCAACGATGCGGCGCGCCGCCGCGCTCGGCGTGTCCGCCAACCGCATCACGCTGTTGCGCGACAAGGACGGTGACGGCGTCGCCGAAGTGCGTGGCGCCTTCATGGAGAACCTCAATCAGCCGTTCGGAATGGCGCTGGTCGGCGACACCTTTTACGTCGGCAACACCGATGGCGTGATGGCCTTCCCTTATGTCGCAGGTGCCGACCGCATCACCGCGCCGGGCAAAAGGCTTACGACGTTCAAGCCGGGCGGACACTGGACGCGCAGCCTGCTGGCAAGCCCCGATGGCAAGAAGCTCTATGCCGGCGTCGGCTCGCTCAGCAACATCGCCGAGATGGGCTTCGAGGTCGAGGAGGGCCGCGCCGCGGTCTACGAGCTCGACCTCGTCGCCGGCACGCATCGCATTTTCGGCGCCGGCCTGCGCAATCCCGTGGGCCTTGCCTGGGAGCCGAATACGAATGTGCTTTGGACCGTCGTCAACGAGCGCGACGGGCTCGGCGACGAGACGCCGCCGGATTATCTCGCATCCGTGCGCGACGGCGGTTTCTACGGCTGGCCCTATTGCTACTGGGGCAAGACGGTGGACGACCGCGTGCCGCAGGATCCGGCGATGGTCGCCAAGGCGATTCAACCGGACTATGCGCTCGGCGGTCACACCGCCTCGCTCGGCCTGTGCTGGATGCCCGCAGGCACCCTGCCCGGCTTCTGTGACGGCATGGTGATCGGCCAGCACGGCTCGTGGAATCGCAGCAAGCTGTCCGGCTACAAGCTGGTCTTCATCCCGTTCGCGAACGGCAAGCCGTCCGGCCCCGGTCGCGACATCCTCTCGGGCTTCCTGTCGCCGGACGAGAAGGAATCCTACGGCCGCCCGGTCGGCGTCGTAATCGGCCCGGACAAGAAGTCGCTGCTGATGGCCGACGACGTCGGCAACGTGATCTGGCGCGTGACGGGGGCGTAGGCGATCACGTCCCCACACACAGCGTGGCGCGCTGCTTCTTCAGCAGCGCGATCACGGAGAGGGCCGTGATCAGACCGGTCTTGGGATTTTCGGACGGGATGTTCTCGATGCCCATCGAGAACCGCGCCGAGTCCGCTTCGACCTCTATGCGGTGAACGTTGCGCGTCACGGTCGGGTCGGCCCAGACCTGGATCTGGGTGCGATCGGGCCCGATGCCCGCCAACGACAAGGCAACGGCGACGTTGACATTGGCCGGAAATCCCTTTGCCGCCTCACGCGCACTGCCCTCGAACAGCTTGAGCGGCTCGCGCAGATTGTCGATGTCGATGTTGTTCTGAACGATGAACGGAGCGCCCTTCAGCCCGTCGATCGGCTTGCGCGTCACCATCTTCACGGAATGTATGGTGCCGATTGCAGCGGCGTTGACGGCGTCGAGCCCGATCAGCGCGCCGGTCGGCACCATGATGCGGCCGCCATTGGCGCGGGCGAGATCGACGAGATCGAAATTGTCGAGCAGGCCGCCGACGCTGACCACGACCGCGGACTTGCCGCGCGTCACCGCGGGCTCGACGATGGCACGCAGATGATGGCTCGGCGCGCATTCGACCACGATGTCGGCGGCATCACCAAGCTGGTCGACCGGCAACACCTGCGGCGGGTGGCGCAGGCTTTTGATGAAAGCCTGATGCTTGGCGGGATCGCGCACCGCGACGGCCGACAGCGTCAGCCCCTCGATGCCCTGATCGAGCGCGGTCGCGATCTTGGTGCCGATCGAGCCCAGCCCCGCGATGGCGACCCGCAGATCTCTCTTTGTCTTTTGATCCGTCATCGCGTCCCCCTCCGTCCGGGCCAATGTCTTAAACCGTCACGCCTCGCGCGCATAGCCGCGCAGGCGCGTCTCCAGCACCGCCAGCATGGCATCGCGAGCCGGATCGCGCGAGCCGCCCAGCCAGGCGGCGGCAAGCGGCAGCCGGCCGACGGGGCCGCGCTGCTTCGGCCGGAGCGGCACGAAGCGCACCCCTGACACCGCCATCCGAATGGTCCAGCGCGGCACGATCGCGACCCCGAGCTTGGTGGCTACCAGATTGATGATGGTCTGCTTCTCGTCGGCGACCTGCACGATGCGCGGCGTCAGGCCCGCCTGCTCGAATAGTTTGATGGTGAGGTCGTGGCTGTGCGGCCGCGAGCGCCTGTCCGGCACCAGCATCGCCTCGTCGGCGATGTCGGTCAGCGTGATCGACTTGCGCCGGGCCAGCGCATGCCGCTGCGGGAACGCCACGATCGCGGTCTCCTGGAGCAGATCGCGGAACTCGAGCCGCTTGTCCGCACGGTCGGGCGGGCGGACGAAAGCGAGATCGAGCGCGCCGGTCAGGATCTTCGGCAGCAGCCGGACCGTCTTGTCCTCGAGGAGCTGCACCGCGATGTCAGGATGCTTGGCGCGGAAGTCGCGCAGCAGCGGCGGCAGCAGCCCGGCTGCGGCACTATCGATGGCGCCGATCCGCAGCCGCCGCGCCGGCCCCACGCGCGAGCGGTTGCGCAAATTGCTCTCGACCGCCTCGACCTTGGCGAGGATGGCGCGGGCATCGCGCAGCAGCGTCGCGCCGTCCTCGGTGAGCGACACCGTGCGCGTGGTGCGCGCGAACAGCCGCGTTCCCAGGTCCTCCTCCAGCAGCCTGATCTGGCGCCCAAGCGCGGAGGGCAGCATCTGGAGTTGCTGCGCAGCGCGGCCGAAATGCAATTGCTCGGCCGCCGCGACAAAGCATCGGAGCTGATGCAATTCCATCCGGATCCTTCTCGTCTCTTCTCGTGAGGATTATATCATTTTTTTGTATAGACCAGCGCCAATTGCGTATGCCTCCCGACCCCGCCTAGGCTCGATGCCGGCATGGACCCCTCACGGTCGGCCGGCGCAACGATAACCAGATGTCGAGGAGGCCAGGGTGGCGAGTGAGCTTCAAACGCGCGTGCTGCGCAAGATCACCCTGCGCATCGTTCCCTTCATCATGCTGCTGTACTTCGTGGCCTTCATCGACCGCGTCAATATCGGCTTTGCCTCGCTGACGATGAACAAGGACATCGGCCTGTCGCCCACGGTCTACGGCTTCGGCGCCGGCATCTTCTTCTGGGGCTATTTCCTGTTCGAGGTGCCTTCCAACATCATCCTGCACAGGATCGGCGCGCGCATCTGGATCGCGCGGGTGATGATCACCTGGGGGCTGGTCTCGGCCGCGATGGCCTTCGTGCAAGGGCCGACCAGCTTCTACATCCTGCGTTTCCTGCTCGGCGTCGCCGAAGCCGGATTCTTCCCCGGCATCATCCTCTACCTCTCCTATTGGTTCCCTGCGCGGCAGCGCGCGGCGGTGACTGCGCTGTTCATGGCGGCTGTGCCACTCTCGACCGTGCTGGGCTCGCCGATCTCGGGCGCGCTGCTGGAGATGGACGGACTGCTCGGCTTCAAGGGTTGGCAATGGCTGTTCGTGCTGGAGGCGCTGCCGGCCGTGCTGCTCGGCTTCGTCGTGCTGGCATTCCTGACCGACCGCCCCGAGAAGGCGAAATGGCTCGCGGACGATGAACGGCGCTGGCTAGTCGAGACCATGACCGTAGAGACGACCAGCAAGGCTGCAACCGCGAGCCACAGCATCTGGCGCGGGCTTGCCGACCCGCGTGTGCTGGCGCTGGCGCTGATCTATTTCGGCACCTCGGCCGGCCTCTACACGCTCGGCGTCTGGGCGCCGCAGATCATCAAGCAGTTCGGCCTGTCCTCGCTCCAGGTCGGCTTCCTCAACGCGCTGCCGGCAACCGCCGCTGTGATCGCCATGGTGCTATGGGCCCGGCATTCGGACCGTACCGGCGAACGCACCTGGCATGTCGTGCTGGCCTGCCTAATCGCCGCGGCCGGGCTCGCTTATGCCGGGCTAGCGGCCGGTGTCGTTGCCGTTCTGGTCGCGCTGACGCTGGTCAATATCGGCATCTCCTCCGCAAAGCCGCCGCTGTGGAGCATGCCGACGCTGTTCCTGTCCGGCCCCGCGGCCGCAGCCGGCATCGCCACCATCAACTCGATCGGCAATCTCGGCGGTTTCGTGGGTCCCGCCATGATCGGGTGGATCAAGGACCAGACCGGCAGCTTCGTCGGCGGGCTCTATTTCGTCGCCGGCCTGCTCGTTCTGTCGGCGGTCCTGACCCTGCTATTGTCGCGCGCGCAGACCGCGCCCGTCGAACCCGTGCCCCAATCCCACTGATATAGCAAACGGAGCATCTTGATGCGCACCCATTCGATCGCAGCCATTCCCGCCGACGGCATCGGCCCCGA
The DNA here is from genome assembly GCF_045571495.1 of Bradyrhizobium centrosematis. Lineage (NCBI taxonomy): Bacteria > Pseudomonadati > Pseudomonadota > Alphaproteobacteria > Hyphomicrobiales > Nitrobacteraceae > Bradyrhizobium > Bradyrhizobium centrosematis. The sequence continues at coordinate 2,122,155 of NZ_CP120703.1, read as the reverse complement.
GGTGATCTCGGCCGGTGTCCGCGTGCTGGAGGCGTTGGCAAAACGCAGCGGCGACCTCGCCTTCAACGTCAGGACCTTCGACTGGGGCTCGGACTATTACAAGAAGCACGGCGTGATGATGCCGGCAGATGGCCTGGCAGAACTGAAGAAATTCGACGCGATCTATTTCGGCGCGGTCGGTGCCCCCGATGTGCCCGATCACATCACGCTGTGGGGCCTGCGCCTGCCGATCTGCCAGGGTTTTGATCAATACGCCAATGTGCGGCCGACCAAGATCCTGCCGGGCGTTGCCTCGCCGCTGCGCAATGTCGGCGTCGGCGATCTCGACTGGGTGATCGTGCGCGAGAATTCGGAAGGCGAATATGCCGGTATGGGCGGCCGCGCCCACAAGGGCCTGCCGGAAGAGGTCGGCACCGAGGTCGCGGTCTTCACCCGCGTCGGCGTCACCCGCATCATGCGCTATGCGTTCCAGCTCGCGCAGTCGCGTCCGCGGAAATTCCTGACCGTCGTCACCAAGTCGAACGCGCAGCGCCACGGCATGGTGATGTGGGACGAGATCGCCGCCGAAGTCGCGACCGAATTCCCCGACGTGACCTGGGACAAGATGCTGGTCGACGCCATGACGGTGCGGATGACGCTGCACCCGAAGAGCCTCGACACCATTGTCGCGACCAACCTGCATGCCGACATCCTCTCCGATCTCGCCGGCGCACTGGCGGGCAGCCTCGGCGTCGCCCCGACCGGCAACATCGATCCGCAACGCCGCTTCCCCTCGATGTTCGAGCCGATCCACGGCTCGGCCTTCGACATCACCGGCAAGGGCATCGCCAATCCGGTCGCAACCTTCTGGACCGGCGCGCAGATGCTGGAGCATCTCGGCGAGAAGGACGCGGCGGCACGGCTGATGGCGGCCGTCGAACGTGTCTGCGCGGCCGGCGTGCTGACGCCCGACGTCGGGGGCAAGGCGACGACGAAAGAGGTCACAGACGCGGTGATCGACGCGATCCACGGGTCGAACGTGTGAGAAAAGCCCTGCGTCATGGCCGGGCTTGTCCCGGCCATCCACGATCTTTCGCGCGGCACCGAGAACGTGGATGCCCGGGACAAGCCCGGGCATTACGAATTCGTGGAATGATCGCCGAGCCAACAAGCCCCGCCTTGCGGCCTAGCGCTTACTTCCGCTTGGCCGGAGCCGGCGGCGGCGCCGCCATCGCGGCTGCAGGCTCGGGCGGTGCCAGATGCCTGGGCACGATGATGGTCTGGCCCGGCGTGAGCTGCGCGTCTTCCGGCAGTGAATTGCTCTGCGCCAGCGACCACAGCGGCACGCGATTGGCGGCGGCGATGCTCTCCATGGTATCGCCGCGACGCACCGGCACCCGCACGCCGCTATCCCACAACTCCACAAGCGTATCGCCAGGCACGAGATAGCGCAGCGGCACCGCATCGGCCTGGGTCTGCGGCGGAATGCGCGGCAGCTGCCTCACCATCTCGACGATCTGGCGATGGATATCGTCGGACTTCTCGATGTTGATGTGCGAGACGCGGCTGTTTTCCTTCAGGTCGTAGCTCGCGTAATGACCGCGAAAGCCCGGCACGGCCACGACGTCGCCGCCGCCGAGAACACTGTCGGACAGGAAGATGTTGATGAAGCGCTCGACATTGAGCGGCACGTCGCCGGTCGCATGCGCGGGATCGATGGCGATGACGAGACTGATCGGGACGTTCTCCTTGGCCGCCATCTCGGAGATGACGATCGAGCACAGCCCGCCCATGGAGTGGCCGATCAGCACGATCGGCGCCGGACTTTCCTTGTAACTGGAAATCGCGCGCTTGCCGATCAGCTGGCACAGTGTGAATTCATAGACGTCGGCGGAGAAGCCGGCCTGCGTCAGCTTCTCGCTGAGCCGGTCCATGCCGGTCGAGAAGATCGGGCCCATGGCGCCGCGGAATAGGTAGACCTTGGGCGGCGGCAAAGGCTCGAACGGTGGAGGCGGCGGCGCGGCGGGGGCGGCCGCGACGGCCTTCTGCTTGGCAGGTGAGGCAGCGGCCATGCCGCTGCACAAGGCGAGCAGCACGACTGCTGCCAGCGCGATCAGTCGCCTTGAATGATTCATCAGTCCAGCAGTCCCACCACGGGAGGCCGAGACCTCCCCCGACTGGCTTACTGACCACCGATTGGGTGGATTTTGGGGCACGGGAACCGAGCCGCGACGCGCCGCGCGCGCAACAAGCCCCCGCAATTGGATGCGCCCCACTCTCAGCCCGTCACGGCCTGCCCTTGAGTCGGCTGCGGTGTGCGGCCTGCTTGGCGCGATTGCCGCAGATCGCCATCGTGCACCAGCGCCGCGCACGCCTGCGGGTGTGGTCAGCAAACAGCATCGTGCAATTGTGGCCTTCGCACGCCTTCACATCGGAAAAGTCTTCCTCGCAGACGAACCTTGCCATCGCTTCGCCAATGGGCAGCAGCAGGGACTCCGGCGAGTGCCAGCGCCGCATCCGTTGCAGCGCAAGTTCGCCGTCGCCGCGCGCCGGCACGATCTGCAGGAAGGCCTTGTCCCGCTCCAGGATGTCGTTCAACGGGCCGAGCTCTTGCAACGCCTGCGCGGTCAGAGGCCGCCCCGCATGCTTCAGAACGAAGCTCCTGAACCACTCGCGCAAGGCCCGGGCCTGATCGGCCACCTCATCGAGCTCCTCCGGCCTCGCTCGCGCCTTGAGCGCGTCCAGCTCCTCCGCCGGCACCAGCTTCGCCTGCAACAGCCAGTCGATCAGGCCTTCGCCATCGTCGATCCAGTCGACGGGCGTATCGACCGGCGTTGCAACCGAGTTGAGGAAATCGAGGCCGAGCGAGTCGGCGATGAACATCGCGGGCGGTCTGTCCATGAGCGGGTCTCTGGCCTGCCGGTAAGCGGCAACGACTTAGTAACCAGTAAAATCGCAATTGACAAGTTACCATCAACATCAGTAACCTGCAATTCAGCCATTAACGGGTTACTCTTGGAGAACGCCGATGACCCCGACCACCTACCGCACCGCAGACGTCGATGGCTTCAAGGTGTTCTATCGCGAGGCCGGCCCCAAGGATGCAGCGAAGCTGCTGCTGTTGCACGGCTTCCCGAGCGCCGGCCACATGTTCCGCGACCTGATCCCGTTACTGGCGGACAGATTTCACATCGTGGCACCCGACCTTCCCGGTTTTGGCCAGTCCGACATGCCGCCGCGGGAAGACTTCATCTACAATTTCGACAACATCGCCCATGTGATCGAGCGCTTCACCGAGGTGATCGGCTTCGAGCGCTTCGCCGTCTACGTGTTCGACTATGGCGCGCCGACGGGCTTTCGGCTGGCACTCAGCCATCCCGAACGGATCACAGCGATCATCTCGCAGAACGGCAACGCCTATGAGGACGGCCTCAGCGACGGTTGGACCCCGATCAAGGCCTATTGGCAGGATCCCTCTCCTGCGAACCGCGAGGCGCTGCGCGCCTTCCTCACGCCGGAGGCGACGCGCTGGCAATACACGCACGGCGTCCCTGACGCGACCCTGGTATCGCCGGACGGCCAGAACCTCGACAATTTCTACCTGGCGCGTCCAGGCTCGGATGACGTACAGCTCGACCTGTTCGGCGACTACAAGAGCAACGTTGCGCTCTATCCGCTCTTCCAGAGCTACTTCCGCACGCACAAGCCGCCGTTCCTGGCGGTGTGGGGCAAGAACGATCCGTTCTTCATCCCGCCCGGCGCCGAGGCGTTCAAGCGCGACAATCCCAACGCGGTGGTGCAGTTCTTCGACACCGGCCATTTCGCGCTTGAGACGCATGCGAAGGAGATCGCGGAGAGCATCCGTGCATTCTTGAAATGACGGGAGCAGCACCATGGCCCATGCGAGACGGAGTCCGGAGCGGCTGAGCGCATTCTCCGACGGCGTGTTCGCCGTCCTGATCACCGTGCTGGTGCTGGAACTGCGCCCGCCGGAGCTTCCGACGTTCCCGGCGCTGCTCGCGCTATGGCCGACCTGGCTCTCTTATGCGGTGAGCTACGTCTTCATTGCGATCGTCTGGGCCAACCATCACCATCTGATGCGCTACGCGAACGAAGCGACGCCGCGGCTGATGTGGTTCAACTTCGCACACCTGTTCTCGGTGTCGTTGCTGCCGCTCTCCACGGCGTGGATGGCGGTCAGCGAGCTCGCGCCGCAGCCGGTCGCATTCTACGCCGCCGTGTTCTTCCTGGTGAACGCGACCTATGTCGCGCTGATCTTCGACCTCGTGGGGCGGGCGCCGGCGGACGAGGTCCCGCCGCGCGAGCGCAGGATCATGCGCATTCGCTCGGTCGTCACGCTTGCGATCTTCGCGCTCGCAGCAGGCTTGGCCCTGAAATACCCGGTTGCTGGACTTGCGCTGTGCTGCTGCTGCCTGATCGTCTACCTGAAGCCGGAAGCGCCAGGCGGAGAGGACCAGCCATAAAGCAATGCCGCCGTCGACCCGAGGTCGGCGGCGGCATCGACAATGTCTTAAGCTGCGAAGTCTTGAGCTGCTTCGGCAGGCTTCAGTTCCTTGCTGGCGCCGTCGCCGCCGCCGAGCGGGCCTGCCGCGGTGCGCCGGGTTCGGCGACCGGGGCTGACGGGGCGCGCGAGCGCATGATCGCGGCGTCGATCTCGGCGATGACGCGGCGCTGGATCGCCTCGTTCTTGTCGATCGAGATGTGACCGACGCCGGTGCCCCGCACGTCGACATTGTCGAGCTTGCCACGGAAGCCGGCGGCCGGCCGCACAGGCTCGCCCGGGCCATCGCCGATATAGATGTTGATATAGCGCTCCGCGCCGGTCGAGAGCTTGGTCTTGAACACGGAGTCGAGTCCGATCGCGAGCTTCACGGGCACGCCGAGCTGGTTGAGCTTGGCGATCATGTCGGGCAGCGCGGTCGCGCCGGAGGAATGGCCGACCAGAATGATGGTCTTGAGCCGGCCGGCCCTGTAGGCGGTTGCCGCCTCGTCGGCCAGCGAGGACCAGGACACGAAATTGGCGACCGTCACCGGAATGCCTTGCGCCTCGAGCCGGGCACCGATCGTGTCCAGCCCGAGCGAGAAGATGTTGAGCACGCCACGGAGGAGGTAGACGTGGGTGGTCGCGGTCGCGGCCTGGCTCGGCGCCGCCTTGGCGGTGGCCGGGCTCATGACAACAGCTGACAGCAGGAGCAGGCCCATTGCCCACACGCGGAGGGCGGACAATTGGCTGACGCCGGCGGTGTGACGGCCGTTCGGTCTCATCGATCTTTTCCCTGGGGACGATACGCTTTGCGATTGGCCGGAATCGTAGCCACGGCCCGCTCGCAGACGCAACAAAGAGGCGCGTGAATGGCAATCTTAGCCACAGCCCGTGGCCATAGCGCAACACTTGCCTGAAACCTGCCACCGAAGAGCCGGTTTTGAGACCATTTTTCTCCGGGGAATTGCGGACAGGCAAGTGCGTTCCTATTTCAGGGCTCCGCTGACCCGCCCTCGCGGCAGGTTCCGGCCTCCCCCTCCCCAGCCCTGCCCTTCAGCCTCGCGGCCATCATGTCCTCCATTATTTCCGTCGCCAATCTGTCGAAGACCTATGGGTCCGGCTTCAAGGCGCTCAAGAACGTCAATCTCGACATCAAGCGCGGCGAGATCTTTGCGCTGCTCGGGCCCAACGGCGCCGGCAAGACCACGCTGATCTCCATCATCTGCGGTATCGCCAATCCGAGCGAAGGCCGCGTCCTCGTCGGCGGCGAGGACATCCAGACCTCCTACCGCAAGGCACGCTCGCTGATCGGCCTGGTGCCGCAGGAATTGCACACCGACGCCTTCGAGAGCGTGTGGGCGACCGTGAGCTTCTCGCGCGGCCTGTTCGGCAAGCCGAAGAATCCCGCCCACATCGAGAAGGTGCTGAAGGACCTCTCGCTGTGGGACAAGAAGGACAACAAGATCATCACGCTCTCCGGCGGCATGAAGCGGCGCGTGATGATCGCCAAAGCGCTCTCGCACGAACCGCAGATCCTGTTCCTGGACGAGCCGACCGCCGGCGTCGACGTCGAGCTGCGCAAGGGCATGTGGGAAGTCGTACGCACCCTGCAGCAGTCCGGCGTCACTATCATCCTGACCACGCATTACATCGAGGAAGCCGAGGAGATGGCGGACCGCATCGGCGTCATCAACAAGGGCGAGATCGTGCTGGTGGAGGACAAGACCACCTTGATGCAGAAGCTCGGCAAGAAGCGGCTGACGCTGCATCTGCAGGGCAAGATCGCCTCGCTGCCGGAGAGCCTCCACCATTACGAGCTCGAGCTCTGCGATAACGGCGCCACGCTGGTCTACGACTACGACACCAAGGGCGAGCGCACCGGCATCACCAGCCTGCTCGGGGACCTCCGCACTGCCGGCATCCGTTTCAACGATCTCGACACGACGCAATCGTCGCTCGAGGACATCTTCGTCGACCTCGTGAGGACGTCATGAACCATCGCGCCATCCGCGCCATCTATTTGTTCGAAATGGCGCGCACCTGGCGCACGCTGCTGCAAAGCATCGTCTCGCCGGTGGTTTCCACCTCGCTCTATTTCGTGGTGTTCGGCGCTGCGATCGGCTCGCGCATCAGCCAGGTCGAGGGCGTCAGCTACGGCACCTTCATCGTGCCGGGCCTGATCATGCTCTCGGTGCTGACGCAGAGCATCGCTAACGCCTCGTTCGGCATCTACTTCCCGAAATTCACCGGCACGATCTACGAGATCCTGTCGGCACCGATCTCCTATTTCGAGATCGTGCTCGGCTATGTCGGCGCCGCCGCGACCAAGTCGATCATCCTGGGCCTGATCATCCTGGCGACCGCCGGGCTTTTCGTCCCGTTGCATATTCACCATCCGATCTGGATGCTCGCCTTCCTGGTGCTGACGGCGGTGACGTTCAGCCTGTTCGGCTTCATCATCGGCATCTGGGCCGACGGCTTCGAGAAGCTGCAGATGATCCCGATGCTGGTGGTGACGCCGCTGACCTTTCTCGGCGGCAGCTTCTATTCAATCGACATGCTGCCGCCGGCCTGGCGCACGGTGGCGCTGCTCAATCCGGTCGTCTATCTGATCTCGGGCTTCCGCTGGAGTTTCTACGAGATCGCGGACGTCAGCGTCGCCGTCAGCATCGGCATGACGCTGGCGTTCCTGGTGATCTGCCTTGGCATCATCTGGTGGATCTTCCGCACCGGCTATCGGCTGAAGAACTGATCTGTCATTCCGGGGCGTGAACAGCACGAGCCCGGAATGACGGCGTTGCACTCACCGATAGCAGTGGAAGTGGTGATAGCCGTCATAATACCCGCGGCAGCGGTGGCGGTAGTGACGATGGGGAATGCCGAGCACGCCTTCGACCGCCCCCACTGCACCGCCGACACCGGCACCGACGACGCCTCCGACTGCGCCGCCCACGGGGCCGGCGATCCGGTTGCCTTCATAGGAGCCTTCCTGCGCGCCGCGCACGATGCCCTGGGCATGGCCGGCGTGCGGCGGGGCCAACAGCGCGAGCAGAAGGGCGGCGGCTGCGAACAGCAGGCGGGCGGGCAAGCCGGCCGGCAACGGCGCGGCGGCGAGACGGGCTTTGTTCATCTTCGGTCCCACGGGAAGCAAAGGGGCAAGCGGCGGCGAGTGTCGCCGTCGAGTCTACCATCATCAACGCCGGAGGGGCTGAATGGTTGCGCTTTGTAACGAATTGTCGGCGTTATGAATGCGCATCCGCTCGCGAAAATGTCAGCGCCGCCGCGCACAGCGCGGCACAAAGCGGCCTTGCTTACGCCCCGCATGGCGTTAACGATGCCCAGGCAGGCCGCTGGAACGAAAGCCCGATTGCAGACATATTGCACGCCGGGGACGGAGAGCCGCGGCACCTAGCGTGAACAGGCCGGAGGCCAGGACTTCAAATGCGTTTCCAGATGCGTTCATTTTTCATCGCTTTCACGTCCCTGATGCTTATGAGCGCGGGCACCGCGCAGGCGAAGGTCGAGATCACCATCGACAAGGACAATCAGCAGATGACCGTCGCGGTCGACGGCGTCGCGCGCTATCACTGGCCGGTGTCGACCGGGATCCCGTCGCGCGAGACCCCGAATGGCGCGTTCCGCGCCTTCCGCATGGAGGAGGATCACTACTCCAAGGAATTCGACGACGCGCCGATGCCGCACGCGATCTTCTTCACCAAGGTCGGCCACGCCATCCACGGCACCGACTCGGTCGGCCGGCTCGGCTCGCCGGCGTCGCATGGCTGCGTGCGGCTGTCGCGGCAGAACGCATCGACGCTCTATGCTCTGGTGCAGCAGCAGGGCGTGCTCAACACGACGGTGACGCTGACCGGCTCGGCGCAGGTGGCACTGGCGCGCAATCCGCGCGGCCGCAACGCCACCGCAGTGGCCCGCGCCCCGCAGCAGCCGACCGAAGAGCAGTACGCCACCACGAGCGATCCCGTGAATCTCGCGCCGCCGGCGCAGCCCGCGCGCCGCTACATGCCGCAGGACGACAATTACATCTATCCCGCCGACGGCAGCGATACCGGCGCGCGCTACCCGGCGCCTCGGTCGGCCAGCCGTCCGCTCTATGACGCGCAGGTCTATCAGCAGCAGCCGCAGCAATATTACAATCAGGGCTACGGCCAGCAGGGCTCTTATTATCAGCCGCAGCCCCGGCAGCTTTATCAGCCGCGCGGCTACTACTATCAGAACTGACGCGGCCCTATCTCCGACGCTCGTCCCAGGTGGCACGGGCAACAGATAGTATTCGAGGCACCATGCTATCACGTGCCGCGACCATTCTGACCGTGCTCTCGGTTCTCACTGCAGGACAAGCCATGGCTGTTGATATGGCCTTCGATATCGAGGCGCATCGCGGCGGGCGCGCGCTGCTGCCGGAAAACACTCTGCCGGCTTTCGCCAACGCGCTGTCGATGGGCGTGGACACGCTGGAGCTCGACGTCGGCGTGACCGCGGACGGCGAGGTCGTCATATCGCACGAGCGCGGGCTCAATCCCGATCTCGCACGCAGCGCCGACGGCGCTTACATTGCTCCGCCCGGCACGCCTTTGGTCAAGCTACGGCTGGACGAGGTCAGGACCTATGACGTCGGCCAGATCCGGCCGGACAGTGCTTACGCGAAACAATTTCCCGACCAGCGGGCCGTACCGGGAACGCGCATTCCCACCCTGCGCGAGCTGTTCGCGCTGGTGCGCAAGTCCGGCAACACGCGTGTGCGCTTCAACATCGAGACCAAGATCGACCCGAACCATCCGGACGAAACGCTCGATCCGCAAGCCTTCGTCACGAGGCTGCTGGGACTGGTCGAGGCCGAAAAACTTTCCGACAGGGTCATGATCCAGTCCTTCGACTGGCGGACCTTGCAGCTCGTCCAGCAGCAGGCACCGAAGATACCGACGGTGTATCTGACACTCCAGCGCGGCTCGGGCCAGACGGTGGTTCTGGACAAGGCGACCAAGTGGACGGGCGGTTTCAATCCTGCCGATCACGGCGGTTCGTTGCCGCGGACGATCAAGGCGGCAGGCGGTGCGATCTGGTCGCCCTATTTCGGCGATGTGACCGCGGCCCTCGTCGCGGAAGCGCACGGGCTCGGACTACGCGTCGTGGTCTGGACGGTGAACAAGCGCGACGACATGGTGCGGATGATGGAGCTTGGTGTCGACGGCATCATCTCGGACAGGCCGGACTTGTTGCGCGAGGTGGCCGGCGAAAAGGGAATTGCCTTGCCTCAGGGAACGCCGGTCGAGCCGTAAGACGGTCTCGTGTCGCCTACTCCCCGTCCCGCAAGCGCCGGTACAGCGCACCCAGGATATTGGAATAATCGTCGGTCCAGACCCGCACCCTGTCGTCGGCTTCGGTCTGCTCCCATGACTTGGACGAGGCGAGCCGGCCGATATCGGCTTCCTCCCGCGCGGAGATGACGACGTCGGTGGAGAAGATGTAGTCCGCATCCCGCCCGGAATCCTCGTTGAAGACCCAGCTCTTGAGGTCGTTGGCATCGGCGATGCCGACCACGACGGTCTCGAGATCGAGGTGCCGGTTGGACACATGCATCACCACGGCGCCGTGCGGCGCGAGCTTGTCCTTGTAGATCTTCATCGCCTCTTCGGTGGCGAGGTGAATCGGGATCGCATCGGAGGAATAGGCGTCGACGATGATGAGATCGTAGGCGCCGTCGGGCTCCTTGGCGAAGGTCAGGCGCGCATCGCCGATCACCGGCTTCATGTCCGGCAGGCAGCTCGAGATGTAGCGGAAATTCCTGGGGTCCCGCGCGGCATCCACCATGGATTGGTCGATCTCGAAGAATTTCCAGTCCTCGCCGGGCGCGGCGGCGCAGGCGAGCGTGCCGGAGCCGACGCCGATCGCGGCGACCTTCAGCGGCGCCCCCTTGCGCTCGCGGATCGCGTCGACGGCCTGACCGATGCCACCGTCCTTGTGGTAGTAGGTGATCGGCTCGGGCCGGCCCGTCACCGGCGTGCCGTCATTGTTGCGGAAGCGCTCGGCGCCGTGAATGGTGGTGCCGTGCATCAGCACGTGGAAGTAGCCGCCGGGCGTCACCACGATCTTGTGCACGCCAAAGAAGCTGCGCACCGTCGTGACGCGGCCCTCATCCGCCGGATAGACGCGGATCAATGCCAGGGCGAGCACGACGGTGGCGAAGATCTTCCAGCGCCCGGCATTGAGCGCCAGCGCGAGCAGCGCGGCGAACACGCCGACGCCGCCAGCGACCCAGACGCGGTGATCCTCGAACCAGGTCGAGACGCCGCCCGTGGTGGTGGACGGCGCAATCAGCGCAACCGCGAGCGCGGCGAGCACCAGCCAATACCATTTGACGATGCCGGCGAGCCGCTCGTTGGCAGGCGGCCGGCACAACGCCGCGAGCGCGATCAGGATCGGATATTCGGCAATCCACGAGAAGGTGAAGGGCGCGACGAGACCGGCAAACAGGCCGCCGACCATGCCGCCGAACGACAGGGCGACATAGAAGCCGGTGAGATATTTGGCGGCCGGCCGCGTCCGCGCCAGTTCGCCGTGACAGGCCATGGCGATGACGAAGAAGCAGAGCTGGTGGCCGCCGAGCGTCAGCAGCAGGTTCTGCTCGCCGCCGAAGGCAAGCAGGACGACGACGCCCGCGATCGCCACCGGCTGCAGCATCAGCATCCATTTGTGCGGCAATAACGGCCGCGACTGGAACACCACGACCCAGGTCAGCAGATACAGCGACAGCGGCAGCACCCACAATAGCGGCGCCGCCGCGACGTCGGTCGAGATATGCGCGGTGACGGCGATGAGCAGGCCGGACGGCACCGCGGCGAGAAAGATCCAGCGCAGCCGTGTCAGGAAAGTTGGCGCCGGCGCATTGACGTTCTCGGTTCGCGCATCGACTACAGGTAGCGTCGGCGAGCGCAACAGCAGCACGCCGCAGGCCGCGATCAGGAGGATCAGAAGAGCATATCCGCCGGTCCACAGCCGGTTCTGCGTATGCAGCGTGAACACCGGCTCCAGCAGGAACGGATAGGACAGCAGCGCAAGGAAGCTGCCGATGTTCGAGGAGGCGTAGAGGAAATAAGGATCGTGCGCGGCGGGATGGCCGGTGCGGACGAACCAGGCCTGCAGCAGCGGATTGTTGGCAGCGAGCGCAAAGAACGGCAGGCCGATCGAGACCACGAACAGGCCGAGCAGCCAGACCGCATAACCGGAAGCCGGCGGCTCGCCGTAAGCCGAGGCGATGCCGAGCGGCAGCGTCGCGAAGGCCGCGATCAGCAGCACCAGATGCACGGCGACCGGCACCACGCGGCTCCTCGCCTGCATCAACAGATGCGCATAGGCATAGCCCGCCAGCAGCAGCGACTGAAAGAACACCATCGCCACCGACCACACCGCCGGCGAGCCGCCGAGCCGCGGCAGCACCATCTTCGTGAACAGCGGCTGCACCGAGAACAGCAGCAGCGCGCTGACAAAGATCGCAGCGGTGTAGACCGTCAGCAGCAGCCGGTTGCGCGAGGCGGACGGCTGCTCCGCGGCCGCGGGTTGCACGATCGAATCCATGGAAGCTCCGGCTCAAAACCCGGCGGGCGCCGGGCGCGCGCAATGGAGCACAAGGCGCCTGAACGGGCAATAAAGGGTGTCGTGATGTTGCAGCGAGGAATGCTTGATATAGAGATGTCATTCCGGGGCGCCTCGAAGAGGCGAACCCGGAATCTCGAGATTCCGGGTCTGGTCCTTCGGACCATCCCGGAATGACAGTGGAACAAATTTGAATCTTCCATGAGCGAAACTGACGTCGTCATCATCGGCGCTGGCCATAACGGCCTCACCTGCGCGGCCTATCTTGCGATGGCGGGCCTGCGAGTGCGCGTGGTCGAGCGCCGCAAGGTGGTCGGCGGCGCCGCGGCCACGGAGGAGTTTCACCCGGGATTCCGCAATTCGGTCGCGGCCTACACCGTGAGCCTGCTCAATCCGCAGGTCGCCCGCGACCTCAAGCTCACCGAGCAGGGCCTGCGGATCGTCGAACGGCGCGCCCAGAATTTCCTGCCCGCGCCGGACGGCAGCTATCTCCTCACCGGCGAGGGACGCACGAAGCAGTCCGTCGCACGGCTGAGCGCGCAGGACGCAGGCGCGATCGAGGGCTTTTCGCGCGAGCTGGAAGAGATCGCCGACGTGCTGCGGCAATTCGTGCTCCGCGCGCCGCCGAACCTCGTCGACGGTTTTGGCGCCGCGGCCGTCCGCGAAGGCCTCAACGCCTGGAAGGCCGCCAACATCCTGCGCGGCCTCACGCTGGAACAGAGCCGCAGCCTGCTCGATCTCTTCACCCGCTCCGCCGGCGAGATGCTGGACGAGCGTTTCGAGCATGATCTGGTCAAGGCGCTGTTCGGCTTCGACGCCATCGTCGGCAACTATGCCAGCCCCTACGCCGCCGGCTCGGCCTATGTGATGCTGCACCACGCCTTCGGCGAGGTGAACGGCAAGAAAGGTGTTTGGGGTCATGCCATCGGCGGCATGGGCGCGATCACGCAGGCGATGGCGCGCGCGGCACGCGACCGCGGCGTCGTGATCGATACCGATGCGGGCGTCCGTGAGATCATCGTCGAGCGCGACCGCGCCGTCGGCGTCGTGCTGGAGAACGGCTCAACCATCCGCGCCAAATATGTCGCGTCAAATGTCAATCCGAAGCTGCTCTACACGCGGCTGGTCGCGGCCGATGCCCTGCCTGCGGACTTCCTCGCGCGCATCCGGAACTGGAAGAACGGTTCCGGCACCTTCCGCATGAACGTGGCGCTGGACCGCCTCCCCTCCTTCACGGCGCTGCCGGGCGACGGCGATCATCTCTCTTCCGGCATCATCCTGGCGCCGAGCCTTGCCTACATGGACCGCGCCTATCTCGATGCGCGCGCGCAGGGCTGGAGCCGCGCGCCCGTCGTCGAGATGCTGATCCCCTCTACGCTCGACGACACGCTGGCGCCCGCAGGAAAGCATGTCGCGAGCCTGTTCTGCCAGCACGTCGCGCCCGAGCTCCCCGATGGAAGGTCGTGGGATGAGTCTCGCGACGCGGTCGCCGATCTCATGATCGCGACAGTGGATAAATACGCGCCGGGCTTTGCGGCGAGCGTGCTGGGCCGCCAGGTCCTGTCACCGCTCGATCTCGAACGGCAGTTCGGCCTGCTCGGCGGCGACATCTTCCACGGCGCGCTGACCTTGAACCAGCTGTTCTCGGCGCGGCCAATGCTGGGCCATGCCGATTATCGCGGGCCGTTGAAGGGCCTCTACCATTGCGGATCAGGCGCTCATCCCGGCGGCGGCGTCACCGGCGCTCCCGGCCATAACGCCGCGCAGGTGATCTTGAGGGATCACCGGTCGCTGTTCGGAAGCCGTGGATAGGCCTGTGGATGGCTTGTGGACAGGCTGTCGAAAGGTTTGTGGTTGGGCAGCGAAGGGCTGGGCAGATGGTCCGGGGCGATCCCCGGGGAAAAGCCAGTGGAAATCGCAAGGACAAGCGCGGGAAAAGCGGGTGGATAGGTCCTGGCCGACAGGCGGACAAGCTGTGAAGATCCCGAAGGAAAACGCGGCAAAAACGACCTCGCCCGCCAGGGGAGATCCCCCTTGCGGGCGTTGATCAGGAATAACCTCGGAAGAAAATCGCCCCCGCTGGGGAATGGAGGCGGAAATTACTTCAAGGAGCTGCTAATCGAACTGAACTTGTCGTTCAGGGTCGAGCCCAGGCTGTTCACCACGGTGATGATCGCCAGAGCGATACCCGCGGCAATCAGGCCGTATTCGATCGCAGTTGCGCCGGACTCATCAGACCAGAACTTCTGAATCATGCTCTTCAAGACTCGCCTCCGTTTCAATTCCAGGCTGTATTGCCTTAATTCGACATCCGAGAATGTACGGGGGCACACCCTTCGGTCCGGTTAATCCGGGAACCGCAAGTTATTCGGAACATTGGCGACAAAAGTTCCCAAAATTGAATTGAACGGACACCCGAATGCAGCCTTCTCCTACCCATCGCGCCAGCTTTTCGATCGGCAGCGAGGCCCACGCCAAACGCGTCGTCGACGTGCTCACCGAGGTGTTTTTCGAAGGCGATGCGGCGGTCGCCGCCTTCGAGCGGCCGGACGGCCAGTGGGACGTCACGCTGCATTTCGCCGATGCGCCCGATCAGGATCGGCTGCGCGAACTCATTGTAACTTCAGCAGGAAATGAGATTGCCGCAACGCTCGCCTTCGACACAATCGAGGCCAAGGACTGGGTCAAGGCCAGTCTGGAAGATCTCGTCCCGGTCTCGGCCGGGCGCTTCGTCGTCCACGGCAGCCACGACCGCGACCGCGTGGCGCCGAACAAGCTCGCCATCGAGATCGAGGCGGCACTCGCCTTCGGCACCGGCCATCACGGCACAACGCGTGGCTGTTTACTGCTGCTTGACCATGTCCTGAAGAGTTCCCGCCCGAGGAGCCTGCTCGACCTCGGCACCGGGACTGGCGTGCTGGCGATTGCCGCGGCGAAGGCGCTGCATCGCGCCGTGCTCGCCTCCGACATCGATCCGCCCTCGGTGCGGGTGGCGGCCGAGAACGCCTCGCTCAATGAAGCTGGCAATCATGTGCGGGTCATCCGCGCCACCGGCTTTGCCGCACCGGATTTTGCACAGGCCGGCCCGTTCGACCTGGTGCTGGCCAACATCCTAGCCAACCCCTTGCGGCAATTGGCGGGTCCGATGGCGCGGCATCTTGCGCCCGGCGGACGCGTCATCCTCTCCGGCCTGTTGACGCATCAGGCCCCCGCCGTGATCGCCGCCTACCGCGCGCGCGGCCTCGTGCCGTTGAAGCATCTGCGGATCGAGGGGTGGAGCAGTTTGTTGTTGAGGAAGCTTTCGTAGAGCGGGTTGGCCCCGGGCTGCGCAAAGCGCATTCCATTAACGTAACCCACCTCAGTCTCGAGGCTTGTCGTCGCGCCGCACCGCGCGCTCGTCAAGCAAGGCGCGCCTTGCGCGGCGCTCGGCAATCCGGTCGATCATCTGACTGATGACGCTGCGCGGCTTCTTCGGTACTGCCGAGGTGGCCGTGGCGCGGCGGGCCGGCGGCGAAATCTTCTCAAACGTGAACGCTGGCATCGTGTGTCCCCTCGTCGTTGAGATGAACCACTTGCTCGAATTTCCCTATTATCCGGACGAAGCGCGACTGCCGCATCCTTGCTCCACTCGATTCAAGTGGAACTATTTCAAGCACGGTCCATGCCAGATGCGACGCAAATGCGTCCAGATTGCGGACTCGTCCCCATGATCCTAAAGTGATCCACCATGTTCGAAGCACACTTCCAGACATTCGAGGAGCCGGAGGCCGGCGTCGCACTGACGGCACGGCTGGCCGCACTGCGCGAAGAACTCGCCCGTCGCAAGCTGACCGGCTTCGTGATCCCACGCGCCGATCAGCAGCAGAACGAATATGTGCCGCCGTCGGAAGAGCGGCTGGCCTGGCTGACCGGCTTCACGGGCTCGGCGGGCCTCGCGGTGGTGCTGGCCCAGGAAGCCGCGGTGTTCGTCGACGGCCGCTATACGCTTCAGGCCGCCAAGCAGGTCGGTGCCAAGGCCTGGGCGGTGGAATCGTTGATCGACCCGCCGCCGGAAAGCTGGGTGTCTGCGCATCTGAAGGCCGGCGACCGCCTCGGATTTGATCCGTGGCTGCACACTTTTGCGGCAGCCGAGCGCCTGGCCGCCGCCTGTGCCAAGGCCGGTGCCGAGCTCGTCGCGGTCGACAGCAATCCCATCGACGCGATCTGGCAGGACCGCCCGCAGCCGCCGCTCGCCCCCGTCGCCGTGCACGGGCTGCAGCATGCCGGCGTCACCGAAGCCGAGAAGCTGGCGCAGATCAGAAGCGAGATCGGCAAGCTCGGTGTCGACGCGCTGGTGCTGTCCGATAGCCACGCGGTCGCCTGGACCTTCAACATCCGCGGCGCCGATGTCGCCCATACGCCGCTGCCGCTGTCCTACGCGCTGGTGCCGAAGGACGGACGGCCGACCATCTTCATCGACCACCGCAAGCTCTCCAACCTCACGCGCGATCATCTCGAGCAATCCGCCGACGTGCGCGAACCCGATGCGATGGCGCCGACGCTGATGGCGCTCGCCAAGGGTGGCGGCTCGATCGCGCTCGACAGCGCCACCGCGGCCGACGCGCTCAGCCGGCTGATCGCAGGCGCTGGCGGCAAGCCGGTGCGCGGCAGCGATCCGATTGCCCTGCTCAAGGCGGTCAAGAACGCAACCGAGATCAAGGGGACGCAGACGGCGCACCGGCGCGACGCCGTGGCGCTGGCACGCTTCCTCGCCTTCATCGACCGCGAGGCTGCAAGCGGCAAGCTCACCGAGATCGACGCGGTCGAGGCGCTGGAGACGTTCCGCCGCGACACCGGCGCGTTGAAGGACGTGTCGTTTCCCACCATCTCCGGCACTGGCCCGAACGGCGCCATCGTGCACTACCGCGTCACCCGCAAGAGCAACCGGCGGATTGCGCCCGGTGACCTGTTGCTGATCGACTCCGGCGCGCAGTACGAGGACGGCACCACTGACGTCACCCGGACCATGGCCGTCGGCGAGCCGACGGAGGAGATGCGCGACCGCTTCACCCGCGTGCTGCGGGGCCACATCGCGATCGCGCGTGCAGTCTTCCCGGACGGCACCACGGGCGCGCAGCTCGACACGCTGGCGCGGCAATATCTCTGGGCCGCCGGCGTCGATTTCGAGCACGGCACCGGACACGGCGTCGGCAGCTATCTGTCGGTGCACGAAGGGCCGGCACGGATTTCGAAGCTCGGCACCACGCCGCTGAAGCGCGGCATGATCCTCTCCAACGAGCCCGGCTACTACAAGACCGACGGCTTCGGCATCCGCATCGAGAATCTCGAGCTGGTCGTCGCCGCCGACATCAAGGGCGCCGAGAAGCCGATGAACGCGTTCGAGACGCTGACACTCGCGCCGATCGACCGCCGGCTGATCGACGTCGCAATGCTGAGCCGCGACGAGCTCGACTGGCTCAATGCCTATCACGCACGCGTTCGCGCCGAGGTGCGGCCGGCACTCGACGAGGCGACCCGGGCGTGGCTCGATCAGGCTACGGCGGAGCTGCGGACGTAGTGCGCATGGCGCCACGCGCGCGACGCAACCCTTCTTGCCCCGCCGAGCGGTCATGCCGCACGGGTCACGCGCTCAATCGGTCGCCATCGTGCCCTCATCATAACCGTCCCGGAATCCGAATAGCCGCATTCCGAAACGCCGATATCCGTCTTGCGTGAGCACGCTACAGTCGGTCTGACTTCGAGAGACGGACGACGATGCACGGCATGATCCGCAGGCCGCCGGATGCGGCGACGAAGAACATCGCGACCTCGCGCGTGGTGTTGCTGCTGCTGGTCGTCATGACCGGGATCGCGCCGATCTCGCTCTACATCCTGGTTCCGGCATTGCCCGTGCTCGCAACCACGTTCGGCCGCGACATCTCGATCGTGCAGATGACGGTGTCGCTCTACATGGTCGGCATCGCCATGTCGCAGCTGATCATGGGACCACTATCGGACAGATTCGGCCGGCGCCCGGTGCTGCTTGGCGGCCTCGCGCTGATGGTCGCCGCCAGCATCGCCTGCATCTTTGCGCAAGACCTGCCGCAGCTCATTGCCGCGCGCTTCTTCCAGGCCCTCGGCGGCGCTTCCGGCATGGTGGTGAGCCGCGCCATCATCCGCGACATCTACGAGCGCGACCGCGTCGCCTCCATGATCAGCCTCGTCATCGCCGCCCTGATGATCGGCCAGATGGTCTCCCCGCTCACCGGCGGCCTGATCGAAACCGCGTTCGGCTGGCGCGCGATCTTCTACGCCGTCACATTCGGCGCCATCGCCGTTGCCCTCGGCATCGCGATCGCGCTGCCGGAGACGCGCCGCAGCCGCGCAGCCGGCAGCGGCGGATTTCGCAGCGACGTCGGTACCCTCATCAAGAGCCGCGCCTTCATCGGCTACGTGATGTGCCAGGTGCTGGCCTCGCAGATCATTTTCACCTTCGCCGGCGGCGGCCCCTACATCGTCGTCACGCAAATGGGCCGGACCAGCGCCGAATACGGCGCCTGGTTCGCAACGACGGGATTTGCGTATCTGGTCGGTAATCTGCTCTGCGTGCGCTTCGCGCCGCGGCACTCGCTGGAGAAGATGATCTGGTTCGGGCTGGGCTTGCAGCTCTGCGGCAGCCTGCTCAACCTGCTCTGGAGCTTCACCGGCTGGAACGAAGCGCCCGCGTGGCTGTTCGGCACGCAGATGATCGTGATGGTCGGCAATGCCTTCGTGATGGCGAACTCCGCCGCCGGCGCCATCAGCATTCGCCCCGAGGCGGCCGGCACTGCGTCGGGCGCGATGGGCTTCCTCCAGCAGGGCATCGGCGCGCTGATGTCCCAGTTCGGCGCCTATCTCGGCGGCCACTCCGCCACGACGCTGCCGCTGACCTCGGCCGTCCTCGCCATTTCGCTGCTCTGCGCCTGCATGATGATCTTCGTCGTCCCCCGCCGCGAACTCGTGATGAGCGAGACGCTGATCGAGCAGGCAGAGGAGGAAGAGAGCGGGATGATGTAAGGTTGAACCCGTCATTCCTGGGCGCACGAAGTGCGAACCCGGAATCTCGAGATTTTCGGGTTCGATGCTTCGCATCGCCCCGGAATGACCGTGCTGGCCCTCACTCCCCAATCAGCTTCAGCCACTCCTCTTCCGTCAGCACCTTGACGCCGTGCTTGTTGGCCTCCGCCAGCTTCGAGCCCGCACCGGGGCCGGCGACGACGAGATCGGTCTTCTTCGACACCGAGCCGGATACCTTCGCCCCGAGACGCTCCGCCGTGGCCTTGGCCTCGTCGCGCGTCATCTTCTCCAGGGATCCCGTGAACACCACGGTCTTGCCGGCGACCGGCGAATTGCTCTTCGGCTTCTCGGCGTCGACGATCTCGACCTCCTTCGTCAGCCGCTCGACAATGCCGCGATTGTGGCTCTCGCCGAAATAAGCGGCGATGCTCTTGATCACGGTCTCCCCGATCTGGTCGAGCGCATCCATGTCGGCCATCGCCTCCTCGTCGCCCTTGGCGACCTTGAGGCAGGCGTCGTGGAAGGTGTCCCAGGAGCCGTAACCGCGCGCCAGCGCCAGCGCCGTTGTCTCGCCGACATGGCGCATGCCGAGTGCAAAGATAAAGCGCTCCAGGGCGATCTTGCGCCGGCTCTCGATGGCGCCGAACAGATTGCGCACCGAGGTCGCGCCATAGCCCTCGATCTCCTCCAGCTTGAGCTTGGAATTGCGCTTCTCGAGCGTGAAGATGTCGGCGGGCTCCTTGACCCATCCTTCGTCGAAGAAATACTGGAGCTGCTTCTCGCCGAGCCCGTCGATGTCAAAGGCGCGGCGCGAGACGAACAGCTTGAGGTGCTCGATCTTCTGATAGGGGCAGGCGAACTCGCCGGTGCAGCGCGCGCGGGACCCCTCTTCGCCGGTCGCGGTCTCCTCGCGCACGACGTCGGTGTGCAGCGGGCACGGACATTTCTTCGGGAAATGGAATTCCTTGGCCGTCTTCGGCCGCCTGTCGAGAACGACGTCGACCACTTGCGGGATGACGTCGCCGGCGCGCTGGATCACGACGGTGTCGCCGATCCTGATGTCGCGGCCCTCGCGCAGCACCTCGCCCTTGTTGCCGATGCCCTTGATGTAGTCCTCGTTGTGCAGCGTGACGTTCTGCACGATCACGCCGCCGACGCCGACCGGTTCGAGCTTACCGACCGGCGTGAACGAGCCGGTGCGGCCGACCTGGATCTCGATGTCGCGCAGCACCGTCATGGCGCGCTCGGCCGGGAATTTGTGCGCGATGCCCCAGCGCGGCGTACGCGAGACGAAGCCGAGACGCTCCTGCCAGGCGATGCGGTCGACCTTGTAGACGACGCCGTCGATGTCGTAATCGAGTCTTGCGCGCTGCTCCTCGATGGAATGATGGAAGGCGAGCAGCTCCTCGACGGAATGACAGAGCCTGGTCAGCGGGTTGGTCTTGAAGCCGCAACGCTCGAACCATTGGATCATGCCGCTCTGCGTCTCTTCCGGCATCGCGCTCATCTCGCCCCAGGCATAGGCGAAGAAGCCGAGGGGCCGCGAGGCGGTGATGGTCGGATCCTTCTGCCGCAGCGAGCCGGCGGCCGAATTGCGCGGATTGGCGAAGACGGTGTCGCCGGCCGCCTTCTGCCGCTCGTTGAGCGCGAGGAACGCCTTCTTGGTCATGTAGACCTCGCCGCGGACTTCGCAGATGTCGGGGACGTTGCGGCCCTTCAGCTTCTGCGGCACGTCTTCGAGGGTGCGGATGTTGGCGGTGACGTCCTCGCCCACCGCGCCGTCGCCGCGTGTCGCGGCGGTGACGAGTTCGCCGCCCTCGTAGCGCAGCGACATCGAGAGGCCGTCGATCTTCGGCTCGGCGGAAAAATCGACCCTGTCGTCATCGAGCTTCAGGAAGCGCACGATGCGGCCGACGAAGTCGCGCACATCCTCTTCGGCAAAGGCATTGTCGAGCGACAGCATCGGGACGGCGTGCCGCACCTTCCTGAAGCGCCCCGACGGCGCCGCACCGACCTTCTGCGAGGGCGACTCCGCGCTGACGAACTCCGGAAAACGCTTTTCGATCGCGTTGAGGCGCTGACGCAGAGCGTCGTACTCGGCATCGGTGATGATGGGCGCATCCTCCTGATAGTAGCGCTCGTTGTGGCCCTCGATCTCGAGCGACAACCGCATATGCTCGACCTTGGCCTGCGCCTTGGTGAGGTCAGCGACGTCGCGAAGCGGTTTCGATTTTGCTGCTCTTGCCATTATACTTAAGGTTGCGTCTCGTCGTTCCGGGATGGTCCGAAGGACCAGACCCGGAACCTCGAGATTCCGGGTTCGCACGTCGTGCGCCCCGGAATGACGTTGGGGAGGGGCCCGTGGCGTATTACGTCTATATTCTAGCAAGCCGGCGAGATGGGGCAATCTACGTCGGCATCACCAATGACCTGGTGCGCCGCGTCTATGAACATCGAATCAAGGCGGTCCCGGGATTCACAGCCAGATACAACATCACGCAACTGGTTTGGTTCGAGATCTATGACGATCCAATCTCGGCAATCTCTCGCGAGAAGGAGTTAAAGAAGTGGAAGCGGGCTTGGAAAATTCAGCTGATCGAGAAGGACAATCCGAACTGGAATGATCTCTACGAGTCAATCTGCAGCTAAGGCGCCATTCCGGGGCGGCTCGAAGAGCCGAACCCGGAATCTGGAGATTCCGGGTTCGATGCTTCGCATCGCCCCGGAATGACGGCTCAGGCCGTCGCCGCCTTCAGCAGCCGTTCCGCCGCGGCCCTCGCCTCTGCCGTGATCTCGGCGCCGGCCAGCATGCGGGCGATCTCCTCGCGGCGGTGGTCGGCGGCCAGCGCATTGACGCGGGTGGCGACGCGCTTGCCCTTGTCGAGGGCGTCCTTGGAGATGAGCAGATGCTGGTCGGCGCGGGCGGCGACCTGCGGGGCGTGGGTCACGGCCATCACCTGGACCTTGCCGGCAAGCCGCGCCAGGCGGCCGCCGATGGCGTCGGCGACCGCGCCGCCCACGCCGGTGTCGATCTCGTCGAACACCAGCGTCGGCGCCGAGCCGCGGTCGGACAGCACGACCTTCAGCGCCAGCAGGAAGCGCGACAGCTCGCCGCCGGAGGCGACCTTCATCAGCGGGCCCGGCTTGGTGCCCGGATTGGTCTGGACCCAGAACTCGACACGGTCGAAGCCCTGCGGCCCCGGCGCGGCCTCATCGGTCTCGACCTGGGTCATGAATTTTGCGCGTTCGAGCTTGAGCGGCGCGAGCTCGGCATTGACGGCCTTGTTGAGCTTCTCCGCCGATTTCTGCCGCGCCAGCGACAGCTTCTTGGCAGCGGCGGCATAGCGGCCGTCTGCCTCGATCGCGGCCTGCTCCAGCTTCTTCAACTGCGAGGCGCCGGCATCGATCAGCACGACGTCGGCGGCATATTTGGCGGCCAGCGCCGCAAGCCCGTCGACCGGCGTCGAATATTTGCGCGAGGCGGCGCGCAAGGCGAACAGGCGCTCCTCGATGCGTTCGAGCTCGGCCGGATCGAAATCGGTCGCGGCCAGCGCCGCCTGGAGATGCTGGTCGGCCTCCTCCAGTGCGTTGATCGCCGCATCGATCGCCTTCACGGCCGGCTCGACCAGCGCCGGCGAGTTGACGCCGCGGCGCTCCAGCCGGCGCACCGCCGCCGACAGCGCCGCAACCGGCGAATGGTTGCCGCCGACCGCCTCCTGCGCCTCGCGCAGATCGGAGGCGATCTTCTCGCCCTGCATCATGGTGGTGCGGCGATGGGCGAGCGAGGTCTCCTCGCCGTCCTTTGGCGCGAGCTGCTTCAGCTCGTCGGAGGCGTGGCGCAGATAGTCGGCCTCGCGCGCGGCGCGCTCCATGCCGGCGCGATGCTCCTCCAGCGCGGTGTTGGCGGTCCGGCGCGCGTCCCAGAGCATCTCGACCGCGGCGACGTCCTTCTCCAGGCCGGCAAAAGCGTCGAGCAGGCGGCGATGGGTGGCGGCATCGACCAGCGCGCGCTCGTCGTGCTGGCCGTGGATCTCGACCAGGGCGGCACCGACCGCCTTCAGTGTCTGCACGCTGATCGACTGGTCGTTGATGAAGGCGCGGGTGCGGCCGTCGGCGAACTGCACCCGCCGGAGAATCATCTCGCCGGTGTCGTCGAGACCGTTCTCGGCCAGGATCTTCGTCGCAGGGTGATTCTTCGGGACATCGAACACGGCCGTGACCTGCCCCTGCTCCGCGCCGTGGCGCACAAGGCCGGCGTCGCCGCGGCCGCCAAGCGCCAGCGCAAAGGCATCGAGCAGGATGGATTTGCCCGCACCAGTCTCGCCGGTCAAAACCGCGAGCCCGGTGGCGAATTCGATATCGAGCCGTTCGATCAGGACGATGTCACGGATCGACAGACGCGCCAGCATGGAACCCTATTTCCTAGCCGAGGCCCATCTTCTTGAAGGTCTTGCTGATCCAGGACCCCTGATTCTCGCTCGGCTCGAGACCACCGGATTTTACAAGATTATAGGCGTCCTTGTACCAGCGGCTGTCAGGAAAATTGTGCCCCAGCACCGCCGCCGCGGTCTGCGCTTCGCCGACGATGCCGATCGCCATATAGGCTTCGGTGAGCCGGTACAGCGCCTCCTCGACATGGCGGGTGGTCTGGTACTGCGTGACGACGGTCTTGTAGCGGTTGATCGCCGCCGTGTAGTCGCGCTTCTGCGCGTAATAGCGCCCGACGTTCATTTCCTTGCCGGCGAGCTGGTCGCGGGCGCCCTCGATCTTGGCCTTGGCCGAGGTCGCGTATTCGGAAGTCGGATATTTGCGCACCACCTCTTCCAGGGCTGCGATCGCCTTCTCGGTGCGGGCCTGGTCGCGGCTGATGTCCGGGATCTGGTCGTAATGGGAGGCTGCGATCAGATATTGCGCATAGGCCGCATCCGGGCTGCCGGGATGCAGCGTGACGTAGCGGGTGGCGGCGCCGATGCAGCCGTCGAAATCGCCGCCCTGGTAGGACGCGTAGGCCGACATTAGCAGCGATTTGCGGGCCCAGTCGGAATAAGGATGCTGGCGGTCGACCTCTTCGAACTTCTTGTTCGCCGCCTTCATGTCCTTCTTCTCGTTCATGAGGTACAGGCCCTCATTGTAGATCTTGTCGGCGGGCTCCTCGACGAAGGTGTCGTCCTTGGCTGTGAACTTGTCCCAGAGCGAACCGGTGCCGCAGCCGGCGAGCGGCAGCGCGAGCACGATGAAGGTGACGGCCTGAAGCAGCCCACGGGCTCGCGAGGAGACCGAGAAATATTCGCGCGTCATACGCTGTGCCGACATGAGTTTAAGACCTGACGCCCTGTGATGCGGTGCCCGCCAGCCCATGACCCCCGTCATGGGCGCGAAATGTAACCGTGGTGCCTGCCATGCGACCACGTCGATGTATCCGAAAAGCGATCTTTGACCAGTCGGATAGGCAGGCATTTCGCCCGGATTAAGGCGAACTTGCCGCAATCCTAGCCGATCATGGTTACCAGGAGTTTCCCGGGGGTGGGCCGCGGCCAGAGGCCCGCGGCGACAACTCTGGTCAGGACACGTCCGGCCCGTAGGCCGCGGCGAGCCGGCCGCCGACGATGCCGCGACCGACCTCGCCCACGGGACGCGCGGTGCGGCGGGCCGCCTCGCCCTCGACCACCCGCCAGGCGGTACGGTCGGCGAGCAGTGCGGTCAGGACGGCATGGTTGAGCTTGTGGCCGCCACGCACCGAGCGGTAGGCGCCAAGCAGCGGCAGGCCGGCCAGCGTGAGGTCGCCAATCACGTCCAGCACCTTGTGGCGGGCGCACTCATCGGCGTAACGCAGGCCCTCGGGATTGAGCAGCCGTTCCTCGTCAAACACGACGGTGTTGCCGAAGGAGGCCCCACGGCCGTAGCCCGCAGCCCAGAGCCGCGCTTGATCGCACATCAGGCCGAAGGTCCGGGCGCGAGCGACCTCGCGGCGGAACCGCTCCGGCACGAGGTCCAGCGCGTAGCTCTGCCGGCCAATGACGGGATTGGCGAAGTCGATCTCGACTTCAGCGCGGAAACCGTCAGCATAGGGCCGCAGCTCGCCGAAGGAGTCACCGATCGCGACCGAGACGGATTTCAAAACCTGGATGAAGCGGCGCGGCGCCGGCTGGGTGACAATCCCGGCCTGATCGATCGCCGCAACGAAAGCCGCGGCGCTGCCGTCCATGATCGGCACTTCCGGACCGTCGATTTCGATGGTGGCGTTGTCGACACCCATGCCCCGCAATGCAGCAAGGACGTGCTCGGCGGTGGAAACCAGCGGTCCTTCACTGTCACCCAGCACGGTCGCCAGATCTGTCGCGACCACTTGCGCGGCCGTCGCCTGAACTTCGCGATCACTTCCCTCGAGGCCCGTACGGACAAAAATAAAACCCGCGTCAACAGGCGCAGGCCCGAGGGTGAGAGTCACGGGAAGACCGGAATGAACGCCTACGCCTGCCACGGAGGCTTGCGCACGAAGCGTTGTTTGCCGGCTAAATTTCATCAGAACCCGCCCCACTACGACCCACTGCGACTTATACGAGATCCCCCTGGCCGGTCAGTGCCGCCGGTTGCGAATCTCCGTATCCCCAAGTCACGGCGAACCATAGTCACTGCCCCAAACAGCGCCAACTCACGCTTTTTTACCGATTGTTACCCCAAACCCGCCGTATTCGCGCCAAGGCTTAACCAAATTGCGCGGAGGTTTTGGACCGCTACCGGCGATTTTACTGAACACCCAAACACGTAATTAATGATTTAAAATCAGTTGTTTGGCTGCACAATCCGGCTATGCACGGGCCAAAAGGAAAGGTCCCGGCAAGCTTGTTGCCGGGACCTGTTTTCGTATGCCTTATTGTAACAATTCTCAGGTCGCCTGCCGGCGCAGGAAGGCCGGGATATCAAGATGGTCGTCACCCTGTGGCGCCGGCGCAACAGGCGCGGGACGTCCATGCATGTCCAATCCCTGCGGCGCGGGACGACGGGCGTACTCCGATACCGGATCGTTCGACGCGATCTGCTGCGCCACGGTCTTCTGCGGGCGGCGGTCGGGCAGCGGCGGCATGGCCGGACCGGTGGTACGGGCTGCGACCGGCGGCTCGCTTTCCTCGTCACGACGGCCGAGCCCGACATTGGCCAGGCGCTGCAGCAGCGACAGACGGGTCTTCTGCGGGACCTCCTCTTCGACTTCCCCGCGGGCCTGGCGAATCTCGGCCTGGGCGGGCATCGGCAGCTCCTCGATCCGCGGCATGCGCGGCGCCCGGACCGGCGGACGCTCGGCCTGGGGCGGGATGAAGTTTTCCGGCGTCATCGGCTCCTGCATCGCGACCGGGGCCATGTCCGGCTCCGGGAACAGTGTCGGCTTCTGTGCGATCGGCCGCACGGTGACGTCGCCATAGGTCTGCGGCGCGGGCGCCGGGGGGGCTTCAGCGACGGCGGCGGCGATGGCGGCGAGCGCTGCGCGCTCGACGTTCGGGCGCGGCGCGACCGGAGCAGCCGGCGCCGGCGCGGCGGCCGGGACCTGGGCTTCCAGCTTCTGGGCGCGTTCGGCCAGGCGCTGATTGTCGGCGCGCAGGCGCGCGGTGAGATCGGCGAGACGGCTCTCGGCGGCGGCCGCCGGCGCGGCGGGAGCCTGCTGCACCTGTGGCGCGGCGTTGGCGACGGGCGCGGAGGTCGCCTGGCTGTTGCGGGCGATTGCGGCCTGTTCGATGCCGGTGGCAACGACCGAGACGCGGATCAGGCCGTCGAGCGCTTCGTCGAAGGTCGCGCCGACGATGATGTTGGCATCCTGGTCGACTTCCTCGCGGATGCGGGTCGCGGCCTCGTCGACCTCGAACAGCGTGAGGTCCTTGCCGCCGGTGATGGAGATCAGGAGGCCCTTGGCACCCTTCATTGAGGAATCGTCGATCAGCGGATTCGCGATCGCGGCTTCCGCGGCGGTCAGCGCGCGCTTGTCGCCGGAGGCCTCGCCGGTGCCCATCATCGCCTTGCCCATCTCGCGCATGACGGCGCGGACGTCGGCGAAGTCGAGGTTGATCAGGCCTTCCTTGACCATCAGGTCGGTGATGCAGGCAACGCCCGAATAGAGCACCTGGTCGGCCATCGCGAAGGCGTCGGCGAAGGTGGTCTTCTCGTTGGCGACTCGGAACAGGTTCTGGTTCGGGATGATCAGGAGCGTATCCACGACCTTGTGCAGCTCGGCGATGCCGGCTTCAGCGGTGCGCATGCGGCGACCGCCCTCGAAGTGGAACGGCTTGGTCACGACGCCGACGGTGAGGATGCCCATGTCGCGCGCGGTCTTGGCGATCACGGGGGCTGCGCCGGTGCCGGTGCCGCCGCCCATGCCGGCGGTGACGAACACCATGTTGGCGCCCGAGAGATGGTCGCGCAGCTCGTCGATCACCTCTTCCGCCGCCGCGGCGCCGACGTTCGGCTGCGAACCTGCGCCCAACCCTTGCGTGACCGCAGTGCCCATCTGCACGATGCGCTGCGCCTTCGACATCGTCAGCGCCTGCGCGTCGGTGTTGGCGACCACGAAGTCGACGCCCTGAAGGCCGGCCGTGATCATGTTGTTGACGGCGTTGCCACCGGCGCCGCCGACGCCGAACACGGTGATCCGGGGCTTCAGTTCGTGAATATCAGGAACATTGATGCTGATGGTCATGGTTGCCTCTCGATCACGCGCGCGTGGGTTCGCCCCGGCCGGCGGCCGCGGGAGTTGGTGAAATCAGGGAATTGCGGAAATGAATCATCAGAAGCCTTCGCGTAGCCATCGTCCGACCTTTCCGAAATAACCGCCGGTCCCTGTCTTGACCTGCTGCCGCGTATGCCGCGGTTCGACATGTTCGAGGTGAACATATTGCGGGTAGACGAGGAGTCCGGCCGGCACCGCGAACGCGGCGTTCTTCGCCTCGTTGGGCAGCCGGCCGAAGCCGAGCGGACGTCCGACCCGCACGGGCCGGCCGAGAATCTGGGTGCCGAGCTCGACGAGGCCGGTGAGCTGCGAGGCGCCGCCGGAGAGCACGACGCGGCCGTTGGGCTCCGAGGCGAAGGGCGAATCCTTCAGCTTGTCCCGAACCATTTCGAAGACTTCCTCGGCACGGTGCTTGACGATGTTGGCGATAGTGGCGCGGGAGACGATCTGCGGCAGATCCTGCTCGTCACCGGCTGTCGGCACAGACATCAGCTCACGCGAGTCCGATCCGCCGGTGATGACGGTCCCGTATAACGTCTTGATTCGCTCGGCATCGGCAATGGTCGCGGAGAGTCCGCGCGCAAGATCCATCGTGATGTGTTGCCCGCCGACCGCAAAACCCGCCGCATGCACGAACCGGCCGCCAGAATAGACGGCGATCGTGGTGGTGCCGGCGCCCATCTCGACGACAGCAGCGCCCAGATCGGCCTCATCGTCGGTCAGCACCGACAGGCCGGCCACGTAAGGGCTCGCCGCCATGGCTTCGACATTGATGTGGCAACGTTCGACCGCCAGCATCAGGTTGCGCGCCACGGTGGCGTCGCAGGTGACGACGTTCATGTCGACGCCGAATTGATGGGCAACCATGCCGCGGGGATCGCGGATGCCCTTGACGCCATCGAGGGTGTAGCCGACCGGCAGCGCGTGCAGCACGGTGCGGCCTTCACCGGTGGCGTGACGCATGCCGGT
The DNA here is from genome assembly GCF_045571495.1 of Bradyrhizobium centrosematis. Taxonomy (NCBI): domain Bacteria; kingdom Pseudomonadati; phylum Pseudomonadota; class Alphaproteobacteria; order Hyphomicrobiales; family Nitrobacteraceae; genus Bradyrhizobium; species Bradyrhizobium centrosematis. The sequence goes on along the minus strand of NZ_CP120703.1, from coordinate 2,093,344 downwards.
GGAGGTGACGCGGCTGACATCGGCCTGCGTCACGGCGCCGCCACGGATGTCGGCGGCGGCCTCGACCAGCTGGCCGGAGAGCCGGCCGCCGGAGACCGAGAGCAGCACGGACTCGACCCGCACCTTGGCCATCTTCTCCGCCAGCGCGACGGCTTGGCGCACCGCTTGCTCGCATTCGCCAAGATCGATCACCGCGCCGGCCTTCATGCCGCGCGACTGGATCTGGCTGTAACCGATCAACTCCACCGCATGGGTGCGGCCGCGCAGCGCATCGCTCGGCGGCGACGGCTTCAGCCGCGCGATCATGCAGGCGATCTTGCTGGTGCCGATGTCGAGGCAGGCGACGAGGCCGCCGCGCTTGTGCGGCATCGGGCGCGTCTTCGGCGTCTGGGTGCGATCGAGACCGGTCATGCGGAATCCCCGGCCTTCTTTTTCTTCTTGTCCTTGAACAGATCCTCGCGCGCCTTGGCGGCGTCCTCGGACAGCTGCACCACCAGCCGATCGGGCAGGCGCATGTCGACGGCGACGATGTCGCGGGAGAACAGCCTGTCCTCCTTGTCGAGCTTGGACAGCATCGCGAGCGCGTTGCCGACGTCCTGCTCGGGCAGGCGGATGTCGAGGCCGTCCTTGAGCCTCAGATTCCAGCGCCGCTCGCCGACGAAGATCGCGGCCTTCGTCACCGAATTGACCTGCGGATAGCGCGCCAGCAGCGCGAGGAAATCGCGGGCCTGGGTCTCGGCGCCCTTGCCGACCACGAGCGGCAACGACAGGAAGCGACGCGAGACGTAGGGCTCGAGCACGGCGCCGTCATCGGCGATCACGGAGAGCCGGCCGGCCTCCTGCCACAGCGCGAACGCCTTGCGCTCGGTGAGCTCGATCATGAGCTGGCCCGGATAGAGCTTCAGCACGGTGGCATCGGCGATCCAGGGATTGGCCTTGAGCTTGTCGCGCACCGCATCGGCATCGAGGAACAGCAGCGAGGAACGGCCGCTGACGCCGCCGATCGCCAGGATCTCGTCCTGGGTGAGCTGCTTGCGGCCGTTGATCACGACTGAGGTGATGCGGAACCCGGCGGAATTGGCCAGCGCGTTGCGCGTGTCGCTGACCGCAGTGATGAAATCCTGGAGATGGCCGCCCTTGACGATGCCGAAGCCGCAGCTTCCGATCAGCAGCAGCACGGTCATGCTGATCCCGACCCGGCGTGGCAGATAGCGCTCGACCAGTGCGACCACGCGCGGCGGCGGCTCGCGCTCGACGATGGCCTTGGCCCTGGCCTTGGACTTGTCCTTGGCGGCGGCGCGCGCCTCGGCGCGCTTGTCCTGCACCCACTCGCGCAGAAGCACGACCGCTCCGACAGCGGCCGCCTTCAGGTCGGCTTGGGGCCTCAGCGATCTGAAAAGCGACCGGGTGAGGCTTCCTGCTCCATCCATTGCACGAGCTCGTCAACAGTTTGCCCGCGACATCGCGCGGATCCTGGCGAACATGACGTCCGGGTGCCGGGCCGGGTGCTGGTCTTCAGCAGATGAAGCCTCTTCCCTTCAAAGCGTTCGCTGGAGGTGACATCACCCGCAACAGCTCACGCGCCGGCAGCCAAAGCGCCATATGCGCCGCCAGCGTTAACCTTCGGACGTCCTGGTAAACAAAAGGTAAAATTCGTTAACGTCCGGCGCATTTTGCCCCGCCGTGTGAGGCATTTACGCCGCGATGTCCGGCATTTTACCGGTCTTGGGCGCCAAACCGGCCGGTTTCGCCCGTCCGGCCGTTAACCAGTCCTAATTATTTCCGCACGCTCCGCCCGGCGAGCTCGATCAGGCCGCGCAGGAAGTCGACGAATTCGATGCCCTCGGCCTTCAGCGCCTTGGGGTAGAGCGAGGACTTGGTCAGCCCGGGCAGCGTGTTGGTCTCGAGATAGACGAGGCCCCTCTCCGAGACGATGAAGTCCGACCGGGAATAGCCGGTGCAGGACATCGCACGGTGCGCCAGCATCGCCTGCGCCTTTAGCGCGGCGGTGATCTCGGGTGCGAAGCGGCCGGGGCAGATCTCCTGGGTCGACTTCAGGAGATATTTCGCGGCGTAGTCGAAATTGCCTTCGCCTGGAATGATCTCGATCGGCGGCAGCGCGATGATCGAACCATCGGTGCGCTCCAGCACGGCGCAGGTCGCCTCGACGCCGGCAATGTAGGGCTCGATGACGTACTCTTCGTGCTTCGCCGCGTTGCGGACGGCAACGAGATCCTGCTTGGCGTTGACGAAGATCAGGCCGTAGCTAGAGCCGTCGCGCGCGGGCTTTGCGATCAGCCTTCCATATTCGGCGAAAGCCTCCTCGATGTCGTCGAGCGCAACGTTGGCCGGCGGCGTCACCCCGCCGAGCGCGGCAAAGCGCTTGGCCGCGATCTTGTCGAAGGCAAGATGCGAGGACGCCGAGCCCGAGCCGGTGAAAGGCACGCCGCGCGCTTCGCACATCACCTGCAATTCACCGTTCTCGGCCCGTCCGCCATGCAGGCCGAGCACCAGCACGCGTCCCTCGGCCTTGGCCTGGTCGAGCGCCTGCTCCAGCGGAATCCCCCGCGTGCCGGGCTTGAACTCGTCCTCGAACGGACGGACATGCTCGAGCAGTTGCTTGGACTGCACGGCGTGCACCTTGTCCTCGACGTCCCACCACCAGAGATCAGCCTCGGGCAACGCCTGATGCAGCGCCTGGGCCGAGGCGACCGAAACCAGACGCTCCCGGTTGGAGCCTCCGAAGAGGATGGTGATGCGCATGTGTCCTCTCATTTCATTTCGTCATTCCGGGATGGTGCGCAAGCACCAGACCCGGAATCTCGAGATTCCGGGTTCGCGCGTCGCACGCCCCGGAATGACTGTTAGATCGGAATCCCGATCCGCTTGATTTCCCAGTGTAGCTCAATTCCGGAACTTGCCTTCACCCGTTCGCGCACGGTCTCGCCCAGCGTCTCGATGTCGCGCGCGGTGGCGTCGCCGGTGTTGATCAGGAAGTTGCAGTGCATCTCGGAGACCTGCGCGCCGCCGACCCGCAAGCCGCGGCAGCCGGCCGCGTCGACCAGCTTCCAGGCGGAATGGCTCGGCGGATTCTTGAAGGTCGAGCCGCCGGTCTTCTCGCGGATCGGCTGCGCGCTCTCGCGATGGCTTTGCACCTCCGCCATGCGCGCGCGGATCGCCTCCGCGTCCCTGATCTCGCCGCGAAAGCGCGCGGAGGTGAAAATGATGGAGGGATCGACGCCGCTGTTGCGGTAGACGAATTTCATGTCGGCGTTGGAGAAGACGTGCTTGGCGCCGTCGCGTCCGACGCCGCGCGCCTCGATCAGCACGTCCTTGGTCTCGCCGCCATTGGCGCCCGCATTCATCCGCAGCGCGCCGCCGATGGTGCCGGGAATGCCGAAGTAGAATTCGAGCCCGCCGATGTTTGCGCTCGCGGCCACCTCCGCCACGCGCTTGTCGAGTGCTGCAGCGCCCGCGGTGACGACATCGCCACTCGCGCTCGCCTCGCCGAAGGCGCGCGGCGCAAGACGGATCACCACACCCGCCATGCCGCCGTCGCGCACGATGAGGTTGGAGCCGACGCCGATGACATAGACCGGAATGTCGGCGGCAAGATGCGCGAGGAAATAAGCGAGATCGTCCTCGTCCGCCGGCGTGAACAGCACCTGCGCCGGACCGCCGACGCGAAACCAGGTGAGCTCGGCGAGCGACTGGTTGGCCAGCAGCCGGCCGCGCAGGTCAGGCATCGCGGCTTTGAGTGAGGGAGTGATGTCGGGGAAGCTCATCGCGCGCTGACCGACATGCAATTGTTTTCGATATTGCACCGCGCGACGTTGTCCGCCAGCGCCCGGGGCTTACCCCTCTCCCCCGCCCTCCCCCACAAGGGGGGAGGGAGCGCAGTGTGCCGTGTGGTCATCTGTGAGACTCTCATCAGAGGCCTACCCCAACGCCTTCAGCTCATCAGGCAGCGCATACGCCCATTGCGTGATGTTGCCGGCCCCCAGGCACACCACGAGATCGCCACTCTTGGCGATGCCGTGCACGATCTTGGCAAGCTCGCCGGCGTTGGGCAGCGGGATCACCTCGCGATGACCATGCGCGCGCAGGCCCGCGACGAAATGGTCGCGATCGATGCCCTCGATTGGCGCTTCGCCCGCGGCATAGACTCCGGCGACAACAACCGCGTCGGCGTCGTTGAAGCAGGTGCAGAATTCCTCGAACAGCGATTGCAGGCGGGTGTAGCGATGCGGCTGCACGACGGCGATGATCTTGCCGTTGGTGGATTCCCGCGCCGCCTTCAGCACGGCCGCGATCTCCACGGGGTGATGGCCGTAGTCATCGATTACGGTGACGCCATTCCACTCGCCGGTCCTGGTGAAGCGGCGCTTGACGCCGCCGAAGCCGGCAATCGCCTTGCGGATCGCCTCGTCCGAGACGCCGAGCTCGCGCGCGACCGCGATCGCCGCCGTTGCATTGGAGGCGTTATGGCGGCCCGGCATCGGCAGCATCAAATCCGCAATCTCGTGCACCGCGCCGGATTTGCGATCGCGGAACGCGACCTTGAATTTCGATCCGCCGCCCATCGGCGTCAGATCCACCAGCCGCGCATCGGCCTGCGGATTCTCGCCGTAAGTGATGATACGGCGATCCTCGATCTTGCCGACGAGGCTCTGCACCACGGGATGATCGATGCACATCACGGCAAAGCCGTAGAACGGCAGGTTCTCGACGAAATGACGGAAGGCGTCCTGCACGGCGTCGAAGGTCTTGAAGTGATCGAGATGCTCGGGGTCGATATTGGTGACGATCGCGACATCGGTCGGCAGCTTCAGGAACGTGCCGTCGCTCTCGTCCGCTTCCACCACCATCCAATCGCCGGCGCCGAGCCGCGCGTTGGAACCATAGGCGTTGATGATGCCGCCGTTGATCACGGTCGGATCGAGCCCGCCGGCATCGAGCAGCGTTGCGACCATCGTCGTCGTGGTGGTCTTGCCGTGGGTGCCGGCGATAGCGACGCAGCTCTTCAGCCGCATCAGCTCGGCCAGCATCTCGGCGCGGCGCACCACGGGAATGCGCCGTTCGCGCGCGGCCATCAGTTCCGGATTGTCGCGCTTGATCGCGGTCGAGACCACGACGACCTCGGCACCGTCGATATTCTCGGCCTTGTGGCCCACCGAGACCTTCGCGCCCTTCTTGCGCAGACGGTCGAGATTGTAATTGTCGGAGGCGTCCGAGCCCTGCACGACATAGCCGAGATTGACCAGCACCTCGGCGATGCCGCTCATGCCGATCCCGCCGATCCCGACGAAGTGGATGGGTCCGATCTCGCGCGGCAGTCTCATGCTCTATCCCGTCGTTCCGTCGTCATGCCCGGGCTTGTCCCGGGCATCCACGAATCCTTACCACTTCTTGCAAGACGTGGATGGCCGGGACAAGCCCGGCCATGACGGCAAAAGTGGGAAATTTGACACGTTTCGCGTCAGATTCCAGCGACCTTGACCACGAGATCGGCTAGCCGCTCGGCGGCGTCGAGCCGGCCAGCGCCGCGAGCGGCTTCAGCCATGCGGGCGAGACGCGCGGGCTCGGCGGCGAAGGCGGAGATTTCGGAGGCCAGCCGGTCGGAGGTGAACTCGGTCTGCGGGATCCGGATCGCGCCATCGACCTTGACCAGCACGCCGGCATTGGCGAACTGGTCCTGGTCGATCGAGCCGGGCAACGGCACCAGGATCGAGGGCCGGCCGATCGCCGCGAGCTCGGCCACCGTGCCGGCGCCGGAGCGCGATACCACGAGATGATTTGAAGCGAGCCGTGCCGGCAAATCGGTGAAGAAGGGCGCGAGCTCGGCCTTGATCTTGAGCTTGTCGTAGACGGCGCGCACGCGGTTCATGTCCTCTTCACGCACCTGCTGAGTGAGGACGAGGCGGCTCCATAACGCAGGCTCGAGCCGTTCGATGGCACCGGGCACGATGTCCGCCATGATGCGCGCGCCCTGGCTGCCGCCGACGACGAGCAGGCGCAGCGGACCGCCCACCTCGGGCGCGACATATTTCACCGCAGCGGCCGCAAGGATCGCCGGCCGCATCGGGGTGCCGACGGTGGTGGTCTTGCCCGACAGCGCGGGATCGCGGTCGAGCACGCCGGGCAAGGACGTCGCGATCGCGCGCACGCGGCTCGACAGGAACCGGTTGGCACGGCCGAGCACCGCGTTGGCGTCGTGGATGATGCCGGGCACGCCGGCGAATTTCGCCGCGACCAGCGGCGGCAGGGTCGGATAGCCGCCGAAGCCGACCACGGCGACGGGCTTCAGGCGCTTGATCAGGGCATACGCGGAGAGCGTGCCGGCCGCGAGCGTGAGCCCGGCATAGGCGAGCTGGAACGGATTGCGGCCGCGCGCAGTCTCGCTTGCCACGACGTCGATCATGTCCTTGCTGAACAGCCCGCTGTAGCGCAGCGCGCGCTCGTCGGTGACGAGGCGGACGCGATAGCCGCGCCGGATCAGCTCGACACCCAATGCCTCGGCCGGAAACAGATGGCCGCCGGTGCCGCCCGCGGCGAGAAGAATCAGGGGAGACGTGTCCATGATGGGGAGTTTTACAGGGAGTTTTCGGGCATTGCGAGTGAGGCGAACGCGCCGTCAAACCCTCATCCTGAGGAGCGCGGAACGCGCGTCTCGAAGGATGAAGGCCCGGCTGGTGGCCCTGCCCTTCGAGACGCCGCGCGAAGCGCGGCTCCTCAGGGTGAGGATCAGGCGTAGCTCCGCATCGCCTCGGCATGGCCACTGGCCTCGACCTCGGTGCGCGGACGCAGCCGTGTCAGCGCCAGCATCATGCCGACGCCGTAAGCCAGCGACACGATCGAGGAACCACCATAGGAGATGAAGGGCAGCGTCATGCCCTTGGCGGGGATCAGCTGCAGGTTCACCGACATGTTGATCGCGGCCTGCACGCCGAACAGGATCGCAAGGCCCGAAGCGGCAAAGCGCGAGAACATGTCCTCGTTGGCATAGGCCCGCGACAGCGTGCGGATCACGACGAAGGCGAACAGCGCCAGCATGGCCAGGCACAGGATGATGCCGAACTCCTCGGCGGCGACCGCAAACACGAAGTCGGTGTGACTGTCCGGCAGGCTGCGTTTTGCAATTCCCTCGCCCGGTCCGAGGCCAAACCATCCGCCGTTGAAGAAGGCTTCCATGGCGGTATCGACCTGGAAGGTGTCGCCTGAGGCCGGGTTCATGAAGCGCTTGATGCGGCCCGCCACGTGCGGAACGAACAGATAGGCGCTGAACAGGCCGGCGGCGCCGAGACCCGCGAGGCCGAACACCCAGATCATGCGCATGCCGGCGATGAAGAAAAGCGAGCCCCACACCATCAGGATCAGCATGGTCTGACCGAAATCCGGCTCCATCACCAGCAGCGCGACCAGCATCATGAGCAGCACCAGCGCCATCGTCGTCGCCGGCATCTCCGGCCGCTTGGTCGATTCCGCGAACAGCCAGGCGGCGATGACGACGAAGGAAGGCTTGGCGATTTCAGAAGCCTGGATGTTGACGCCGAGCAGCGTGATCCAACGCCGCGAGCCCTTCACCTCCGGGCCGATCGCAAGCGTCAGCACGATCAGGATGATGCTGACGGTGAAGATGATCAGCGCCGAGCGACGGATCGACCGCGGCGACAGGAAGGAGACGCCGAGCAGCACGATGCAGGATGGCACCAGGAACATCACGTGGCGGCTGAAGAAATGGAAGGGATCGAGCCCAATGCGGGTCGCAACCGGCGGACTCGCCGCTAGCGACAGGATCACGCCGGTGAGCATCAGCGCCAAAATGGCGCCCATCAGCGGCTTGTCGACGGTCCACCACCACTCGGAAAAGGGGGTGCGTTCTTCACGGGAGAGCATGGGCGGCCGCTTTCGGACAGAGGTCCGTCCATTGGTCGCCGAGGTTGGTTACCGCAGGGTTAATGATTCACGGATGTTTGGAGATGATCTCTGCCGCCTCCACAAACACACGGTCATGCCCCGGCTTGACCGGGGCAGCCAGGGCGGATTCGCCCGGTCAAGCCGGGCGACGACAGCGGAGAACGACGCACCAGCGCGCCTCACACCACCGGCTTCACGCCCGGCAGCGCCTGCACCAGTTCGCGGAACTTGGTGCCGCGGATCTCGAAATTGCGATATTGGTCGAAGGAGGCGCAGGCCGGTGACAGCAGCACGACGGCGTCAGCGAGGCCCGCGGCTTCCGCATCGCGCGCGGCGTGCTCGACCGCGACGTCGAGGGTCTGGCTGATCTCGTGCGGCACCTGCGTGCCGAGCGTGCCCGAAAATTCCTGCGCGGCTTCGCCGATCAGATAGGCTTTTCGGATGCGCGGGAAGAAGCCCGTGAGGCTCGTGATGCCGCCGGCCTTCGGCTTGCCGCCGGCGATCCAGAAAATATCGGCGAACGACGACAGCGCATGCGCGGTGGCATCGGCATTGGTGCCCTTGGAATCGTTGACGAACAGCACGTTGCCGCGGCGGCCGACCTGCTCCATGCGATGCGCGAGGCCGGGAAAGCTGCGCAAGCCGTTCTGCAGCACGTTCTGGCTGATGCCCATCGCGAGCGCGGCGGCGGCGGCGCAGGCCGCGTTCTGCGCATTGTGCTGGCCGCGCAGCGAGCCGATGCCGCCGAGCGCAGCGATCTCGCTGCGCGCACCGCCCGAGCTGCGCACGATGGTGCCGTGCTCGACGTAAATGCCTGACGCGAGCGGGTTCTTGACGGAGATGCGCACGACGTTCTTACCCGAGCGGTCGAGCCGGTCGGCGATGTCGCGGCAAAAGCCGTCGTCGACACCGACGATCGCGGTGCCGCCGTCCTGCACGCCGGCAACGAGGCGCTCCTTCACCGCGGCGTAATGCTCGATCGTGCCGTGACGGTCGATATGGTCCTCGCTGACATTGAGCAGAATGCCGACGGATGGATCGAGCGAGGGCGTGAGGTCGATCTGGTAGGACGACATCTCGATGACGTGGACGCGGCCCATGCGCGGCGGCTCCAGCGACAGGATCGCGGTGCCGATATTGCCGCCCATCTGGGTGTCGTAGCCGGCGACCTTGGTGAGATGCGCGATCAGCGCCGTCGTGGTCGACTTGCCGTTGGTGCCGGTGATGGCCACGAACGGCGCGTTCGGCGCGTGGCGCCGCCGCTCGCGGCAGAACAGCTCGATGTCGCCGATCACCTCGACGCCCGCGTCGCGCGCCTTCAGCACGCTCCAATGCGGCACCGGATGGGTCAGCGGCACGCCGGGCGCGAGCACGAGAGCGGCGAAATTCGCCCAGGAGACGTTGCGCAAATCCGCGGTGATGAAGCCGGCCTGCGCCGCCTTGGCGAGGTTCTCTGCATTGTCGTCGGCGGCGATCACCTCGGCGCCGCCCGCTTTCAGCGCATGGCAGGAGGCGAGCCCCGAGCCGCCAAGGCCGAACACCGCGACGGTCTTGCCGGCGAAGGATGTGACCGGGATCATGACTTCACTCCCGTCATTCCGGGGCTCGCGGAGCGAGAACCCGGAATCTCGAGATTCCGGATCGCCGCTTCGCGCCGTCCGGAATGACGAGAATGGGGATACAGAGCTGTCACCATCATCAGCGCAGCTTCAGGGTGGAGAGGCCGGCAAGCGCCAGCATCACCGAGATGATCCAGAACCGGATCACGATCTGCGGCTCGGTCCAGCCGAGCTGCTCGAAATGGTGATGGATCGGCGCCATGCGGAAGATGCGCTTGCCGGTCAGCTTGAACGAGATCACCTGCACGATGACGGAGACCGCCTCCAGCACGAACAGGCCGCCGATCACCGCCAGCACGATCTCGTGCTTCACCGCGACCGCGATCGCGCCGAGCATGCCGCCGAGCGCGAGCGAGCCGGTGTCGCCCATGAAGATCGAAGCTGGTGGCGCATTGAACCAGAGAAAACCGAGGCCGGCGCCCAGCAGCGCGCCGCAGAGCACCGCCAGCTCGCCGGTACCCGCGACATATTTGATCTGGAGATATTCGGCGAACACGGCGTTGCCGGCGAGATAGGCAATCATCGCAAAGCTCGCCGTCGCGATCATCACCGGCACGATGGCGAGGCCGTCGAGACCATCGGTGAGGTTCACCGCATTGCCGGCGCCGACGATGACGAAGGCGCCGAAGACGACGAAGAACCAGCCGAAATGCAGCACCGTATCCTTCAGGAACGGTATCGTCAGCGCGGTCGATGCGGGATCGCGATTGAGCCGCACCAGCGCGTAGCAGGCGACCAGCGCGATCGCCCCCTCGATCAGCAGCCGAATCTTGCTGCCGAACCCGCTCGTGGTCTGCTTGGTCACCTTGAGGTAGTCGTCATAGAACCCGACGAAGCCGAAGCCCAGCGTCACGGCGAGCACGATCCAGACATAGGGGTTGAGCGGATTGGCCCACAGCACGGTGCCGACGGTGAGGCCGGACAGGATCATCAACCCGCCCATCGTGGGCGTGCCCTTCTTGGCAAGATGCGATTGCGGACCGTCGGTCCGGATCGGCTGGCCCTTGCCCTGGCGGATGCGCAAATGGTCGATGATCCAGGGCCCGAACAGGAACACGAACAGCGCGCCGGTGACGACGGCACCGCCGGTGCGGAAGGTGATGTAGCGGAAGACGTTCAGGAAGGTGCGAAAGGCACCGAAGCCCGGAAATGTGTTGGAGAGCTCGATCAGCCAGTAAAACATTCAGTCGGTCCTATGGCGCCGATGCACGCGGTCTCGGCCTTGATGCTGGCCTCTACGTGCCTCACGCGCATTCGCTGGTCTTCGTCATGAGCCGCGCGACCTCTGGGAAACCGCACGGCTTCGCACCGCAAGGGGTGGGATTCGGGAACGGCCTTCCAAGCAGTTTACGCCTTTGCCTGCAAGGCGGCCACCAGACCCGGCACAAACTTGTTGACCCAGAACATCTTCTTGCTGCCCTTGACAACCACGACATCGCCTGCCCTCAGCAGATTTGCGACCTCGTCCGGCTTCAGCGTGGCGGGATCGTCGTGCCAGCCGAGACCCTTGCCGTCCGGGAGCACATCGTAAAGGTGGCGCATCAGAGGGCCGACGCAGTAGACCCCATCGATGCCGTCGAGATGCTTGGCGAGCGCGGTGTGATAGTCCGGCGCATCATCGCCCAGCTCCAGCATGTCGCCGAGCACCGCGATACGCCGGCCGCCGCTCACGTTGCGCGCCTGCAGGCTTTGCAGCGCAGCAGCAACGCTGGCCGGATTGCCGTTGAAGCTGTCGTCGATCACGGTGACGCCGCCGATCGCCTGCTCGACGCCGCGGCCGGTCATGATGCCGACCCGGTCGAGCTTGACCGCGAGCGTCGCGACATCGAGATGCGCGGCGTGAATGGAGGCGAGCGCGGCCAGCGCATTGTGCACCCGGTGCGGCGCGCCCGGGGTCAGGCTGAAGGCGATCTCCTTCTTGCCGATCGCGGCCACGACCTGCCAGCTCTCGCCGTGCGGCGCATGCGCGACCTCGTGCACCTCGGCATGCTCGCCACCGAAGCGCACGACCTTGCCCTTCCAGTCGGGTGCCTTAATTCCGGCGGGCAGCACCAGCACCCCGTGCTCGGGCAGGCCGAGCGCGATCGATACCTTCTCGCGCCGGATCGCATCGAGCGAGCCGAGCTTTTCCAGGTGCACGGGCTGGACGTTGACGACGAGCGCGACCGTCGGCCGCGTGAGCTCGCTGAGCCGCGCGATCTCGCCCTGCTGGTTCATTCCCATCTCGACGACCCAGAGGCTGGCATCGGGCCTGGCATTGCACAGCGTCAGCGGCACGCCCCAGAAATTGTTGAAGCTCGACGGGCTGGCATAGGCGTTCGGATAGGCGGCGAGAAATTCCTTGGTGCTGGTCTTGCCCGCGCTGCCGGTGAGCCCGATCACCGGCCCGTGGAAGCGCGCGCGCGCGGCGCGAGCGAGGCCCCAGAGACCGTCGATCAGCGTATCCTTGACGACGATCTGGGGAATGCGGATGCCCGCAATCTCGTGCGGCACGATCATCGCGACCGCGCCCGAAGCTTCAGCCTTGTCCGCGAACTCCCAGCCGTCGCGCGCGCTGGCGAAGGCCGAGATGAAGCCGCCGCTCGGCGTGCCGCTGAGCGCGACGAACAGGCTGCCCGGCTTCACCAGACGGCTGTCCTGCGTGATGAAATCGATCGGCGTTTCCGGAAATGATCCGGCAGCGCCCAGCGCGCGCGCCACTTCGGCAACCGTCCATATCGGCGCGCTCATGCAACCCTCGACGTCAATGCGGCGGCGACCGCCTCGTGATCACTGAAGGGCAACACCTCTCCGCCGACGATCTGCCCGGTCTCGTGGCCCTTGCCGGCGATGAGCAGTGCATCGCCCTCCTGCAATTCCTCGATCGCGGCGCGGATCGCCGCAGCGCGGTCGCCGATCTCGCGGGCGCCCTTCGCGGTGGCGAGGATCGCGGCGCGGATGGATTCCGGCTTCTCGCTGCGCGGATTGTCGTCGGTGATGATGATGCCGTCGGCATTCTCCGCCGCTATCTCGCCCATGATCGGACGCTTGCCGGCATCGCGGTCGCCGCCGGCGCCGAACACCACGACCAGCCTGCGCTTGGCATAAGGACGCAGCGCCTGCAGAGCTTTCGCCAGCGCGTCCGGCTTGTGCGCGTAGTCGACGAAGATCGGCGCGCCGTTGCGCTCGCCGACGCGCTCCAGCCGGCCCTTGGCGCCTTCGAGATGCTCGAGGCTTGCGAACACATCGGCGGCGTCGCTGCCGGTGCCGATGGCAAGCCCCGCCGACACCAGCGCATTCTCGATCTGGAATTCGCCGACCAGCGGCAGCCGGACCGCGTAACGCTTGCCGCGATGCTCGAGCGCGAGCACCTGCGAGAAACCTTCGACATCGGCGCCGGCAAGACGGATGCCCTCGCCTGCTCCGTCGCCGTTGCGGCCAACCGCCATGACGCGCAGGCCGCGCGACTTCGCGGCATCGATCGCCTCCGCCGAGCAATCATGGTCGGCCGAGATCACCGCCGCGCCGCCCGGCGACACCAGTTCCCGGAACAGGCGGAGTTTCGCCGCGAGATAATGCGCCACCGTCGGATGGTAATCCATGTGGTCGCGCGACAGATTGGTGAAGCCGGCGGCGGAGACGCGCACGCCGTCGAGCCGGTACTGATCGAGCCCGTGCGATGACGCTTCGAAGGCGAGATGCGTGACGCCCTCGCGCGCGATCTCGTCGATCTGCCGGTGCAGCGCGACCGGATCAGGCGTCGTCAACGAACCGTAGACCGTGCGCTTGGGCGAGACGAGGCCGATGGTGCCGATGCTGGCTGAGGCGTGCCCCAGTCGCTCCCAGATCTGGCGCGTGAAGGCTGCGACCGAGGTCTTGCCGCTGGTGCCGGTCACGGCCGCGATGGTCGCCGGCTGGGCGGGGAAGAATTTGGCCGCGGCCAGCGCCAGCGCACGGCGCGGATTGGCCACCGCGACGAAGGGCACCTTGCTTGTGACCGGCGCGTGGTCTCCGACGACAGCCACGGCGCCTGCGGCCACAGCCGCATCGATGAAGCGTGCGCCGTCGGTCTTGCTGCCCGCGAGCGCGAAGAAGAGATCGCCCGGCCTGACCGCGCGGCTGTCGAGCGCAAGGCCGGTCACGTCGAGCGCCGCGACAGCGGGCTCGATCGCGGCATCATTGCCCAGAACATCTTGACCTAGGAGGTCGCGCAGCTTCATGGTCTTCCAGTCGACATGCCTGCCGGAAAGCCGAATCCCGGGGAAAATCCCGACTCAGCCACGGCGATGGCTTACCCGTTGATTACTGGGTTGTCCTGGATGCTGCAAGAATAAGGCGGTCCGCGGGCGGCAGGTCGAACCGTGGCTCGACGCCCAGGAGTGGCGCAATCCGCTCGATCACCTTGCCGCCGGTCGGCACCGCGTTCCAGCCCGAGGTGATGAAACCATGCGTTTCGGGCAGCGCCTGCGGCTCGTCCAGCATGATCAGGACGTGATATTTGGGATCATCGCATGGCAGAATCGCGGTGAACGAGTTGAGCACGCGCTTTTTGGCGTAACGGCCGTTGATCACCTTCTCGGACGTGCCGGTCTTACCGCCGACGTAATAGCCCTTGATGTCGGCGGTCTTGGCGGTACCGATCTCGGCATTGAGCCGCATCAGGTAACGCATCTTGTCGCTGGTATCCTGCTTGATCACGCGCTTGGCCAATGTCGCCGCCTCGGCCTCGCTGCGCTTCATGAAGGTCGGTGGAATCAAATAGCCGCCGTTGACGAGCGCGTTGATGCCCATCACCGCCTGCAGCGGCGCCACGGAGAGCCCTTGTCCGAATGCGGCGGTGACCGTGTTCAGTTCGCTCCAGCGGCGCGGGATCAGCGGTGCCGCGCTCTCCGGCAACTCGGTGCGCAGCCGCGTCAATTGTCCCATCTTGGCGAGGAACGCCTTGTGCGCTTCGACGCCCTGGCCGAGCGCGATCCGCGCGGCGCCGATGTTGGAGGAGTAGGTGAACACTTCCTTGGTGTTGATGAAGCGTCCGAGCGGATGGCTGTCGTGGATGGTGAACTTGCCGTAGTGCAGATTTCCGCGTGCGTCCCACGACGAGTTCAAATTGATCTTTCCGGAATCGAGCGCCATCGCCAGCGTGAACGCCTTGAAGGTCGACCCCATCTCGTAAACGCCCGTGGTCAGGCGGTTGATGCGATCAGGGTCGTGCGCTTCCTTGGGATTGTTGGGATCGAAGTCCGGCAAGGACACCATCGCCACGATCTCGCCGGTCTTGACGTTCGAGACGATGCCGGAGGCGGCCTTGGCATGGAACTTGTCCTTGGCCTTCAAGAGCTCGTCACGCAGCGCGTGCTCGACGCGCAGGTCGACCGAAAGCTCGATCGGCTTTTGCAGCCGGTCGGTGGCAAAGCCGGCGCGATGGAGATCGGCGAGGCCCTGATTGTCGAGCCACTTCTCCAAGCCGGCGATGCCCTGGTTGTCGATGTTGACGAGACCGATCAGGTGGGCAACCTCGTTGCCGGTCGGATAGACGCGCTTGTTCTCGCGCAGGAAGCCGATGCCGGGAATACCGAGCTTGTGGACGGCCTGCTGCTGGGCCGGCGTGACCTCGCGCTTGAGCCAGACAAAGCCCTTGCGCGTCCTCAGGCGCTCGCGCACCTCGGCCTCGTCGAGGTCGGGAATCGTCGCGGTCAGCAGCTCGATCGCCTCGTCCTTGTCGATGATGCGGCGCGGCTCGCCGAACAGGCTCGCCGCCTTGACGTCGGTCGCGAGGATGGCGCCGTTACGGTCGACGATGTCGGGGCGCGCGGTCGCGACCACCTCCTGCGCCGCGGCGCGGCGGGCGCCGTGGGCATCGGCGCCGATCGCAAACATCACGAGCCGGCCGCCGATCAGGGCATAGATCGAGGCGAAGGCGAGCATCGCCAGACCCACGCGCGCGCGCGCTTTCGCGGCGCGGTCGACATTGCGCCCGTAAAGCAGGCTGCGGATCAGCCGCTGCCGCCACGGTTCTGTAGGTTTGGCCGAAGTCGCAGCGCTCATTGCTTGTCCTCGGGCTGAGACACGGAGCCCGTCACGTTATCGGGATCGCTTGCGGCTTCGATGGTGTTGAGCATGGCACCGATCGGATCGGGCTCGTCCGGCCTGAACATCCGCGGCGGACGCTCCGGCAGATTCTTCAGCGAATCGTATTGCATGCCGTTGACAGGCTTCAGATGCAGATGCCGGTCGGACAGGCCTTGCAGCCGCAGCGGCGCATCGAGCTTGGCCCATTCGGACCGCAGCGCCGCAATCGCGTCGCGCTGCTCGCGGATCTCCGCATGCAGCCGCAGCACCTTCTCGGTGCGCGCCGTGGAGTCCATCTTGATCCGGTAGACATAGGCCGCCGCGAAGATCAGCGCGCCGATGACGAGGAGGTGGATGATGCGCATGCGCTAGCCGCCCCTCATCACGTCGGAGAGTCTTGGCCAGGACGATGGCTCGTCATCCTGATGCGCCGGCGCCGAGGTCCGCTCGGCGGCGCGCAGTTTGGCGGATCGCGCGCGCGGATTTTGCGCGACTTCCTCTTCGCCGGCGATCACGGGCCGCCGCGTCAGCAGCTGGAAGCTGGGCGGAACCTGCGCCAGCTCCGGCAGATGCCGCGAGCCGCCGCCGGTCTTCGAACGCGCGGCGAAGAAATTCTTGACGATGCGGTCTTCCAGCGAATGGAAGGAGACCACGACGAGGCGGCCACCCGGCCTCAGCACACGCTCGGCAGCGGCCAGCGCGGTCTGCAGCTCCTCGAGCTCTTCGTTGACGAAGATGCGCAGGGCCTGGAACGTCCGTGTCGCAGGATGGATGTCGCCGGGTTTGGAACGCACGATCCTGCCGATGAGATCGGCGAGCGCGCGCGTGGTCGTGAACGGCGTCTCCTGCCGGTCGGCAACGATGGCCCGGGCGATGCGGCGCGACTGCCGCTCCTCGCCGAGCTGATAGATAATGTCGGCAAGGTCGCCTTCCGAGGCGCGCGCGACCACGTCGGCCGCCGTCGGACCAACCTGCCCCATCCGCATGTCGAGCGGACCATCGAGGCGGAAGGAGAAGCCGCGACCGGCCTGGTCGAGCTGCATCGACGACACTCCGACATCCATCACGACGCCGTCCACAGCCTCGATGCCTTGCGCCGCGCAGACCTCGGCGAGGTTGGAGAAGCGGTCCTCGACCAGCGTCAGTCGGCCCGCGGAGTGTTCGACCAGTTCGGCACCGCCCGCGATCGCAGTACGGTCGCGATCGATGGCAACGAGCCGGGTTCCCGGCACCGCCAGGATCGCGCGGCTATAGCCGCCGGCGCCAAAAGTGGCGTCGACATAGATGCCACCTTCGCGCGGCGCGAGATGGGCGATGGCCTCGCGGCCGAGAACGGGAATGTGCGGGGCCGAGCTCATGCGCCAAGCCTTGTGACCCAAAGCCTTCTGACCCAAAGCCTTGCAACCCTGAGCCTGCCGAAGGCCTGGCCTGACGTCCAAGCGAGATCGGGGACGAACAAGCCCATAACGCCTCGAATCAATCCGCGTCGCGGCGGTTCCACGACAAAGCCCCAGTCCAGCATGGTTACCGCGCCCGGTCGTCCCGGGCTGCAAACCCAGTGTTGCCAGTGGAATCTGTCGGGCAGCCATGGGATTTCGAGCCAAAATACGCTTTGGCCGCCTCCGGACGCGGGTCGGCTCTTCATCCCTCAGTAACGGCCCTTAGCGTTAAGAAAGCGTTGATCGGCTCGCGACAAGTCGAAAAGGTGAAGCGGCGGTGATGCTTCATCCACACACTGGGCCAAAATAGATCCGTTAACCGCGCCGGGCGATTGCGCACAAGGGAGGGTAAAGGAATAGTAAAGAGAAGGGCTTGGCCCATTCTCGTCCGACTTGAGCTGTCTATGCCGCCATCCGGTTCGTCCACGTCTGGATCTGATTCGAAGCGTCAGCGCGCTCTCCCGGTTCCCAAGGCCGCGGCGAACATGCGGACGTTCGAGCCGGACTCCTCGATCGTGTCCGACGTCATCCCCTCGCCGAACTATGGCGAGCGCAACAAGGGACGGCAGCCCGACATGATCGTGCTGCACTACACCGGCATGCCTGACGTCGAGAGCGCGCTGGCGCGGCTGTGCACGGCCGGCACCGAAGTCTCGGCGCATTATGTCGTGCTGGAGGACGGCCGCATCGTGCAATGCGTGCCCGAGACCAAGCGCGCCTGGCACGCCGGCGTATCGTCCTGGGCCGGCGAGGACGACATCAATTCGTGCTCCATCGGCATCGAGATCGTCAATCGCGGCCATGACTGGGGCTATCCCGAATTTCCGCTGCGCCAGATCGCCGCCGTGATCGCGCTGTGCCGCGGCATCATGCTCCGCCGCAAGGTGCCGGCTCACCGCGTGCTCGGCCATTCCGACGTCGCGCCCGCACGCAAGAAGGACCCCGGCGAAAAATTTCCGTGGCACTCGCTCGCCAACTCCGGCGTCGGTCACTGGGTCACGCCCGCTCCCGTCGTGCGCGGCCACACTCTGATGCTCGGCACCATCAGCGACGAGGTGCTGAGCATGCAGCAGGCGCTCGCCAGATACGGCTATGGCGTTCCGCTGACCGGCAAATACGACGCAGCGACCATGGAAGTCGTCACCGCCTTCCAGCGCCATTTCCGCCCGGCGCGGCTCGACGGCGTCGCGGACCACTCGACGCTGTCGACATTGCAGGCGCTGCTGGCGAGCCTGCCTCCGGATGCGACGGCGGTGGCATCGAAATAGCAGACGTCTTTGAGAGTCCTGCTCCGTCATGCCCGGGCCTGTCCCGTGCATCCACGACTTTGCCTCCGCGCACGAAGAACGTGGATGGCCGGGACGAGCCGGCCATGACGAAACCTCAATCCATCTCCCTCATCCTCCGCGCATAGAGCCGCCGCAACGGCTCGAGCTGTGTTGCGTCCGTCGCGGCGCGATAGGCCTTTCGCGCCTCATCCTTACGGCCAAGCCTTCGTAGCAGATCCGCGCGCACCGCTGGCAGCAGCTCATAGCCACGCAAGCCCCCGCGGGCGGCGACCGCATCGACGAGATCGAGCGCGCGCGCAGGCCCGTCGACCATCGACACGGCCGCGGCGTGGTTGAGCTCGATCACCGGGGACGGATTGATGCGCAGCAAGACCTCGTAGAGCCCGGCGATCTGCGGCCAGTCGGTCTGCTCAAAGCTCGGCGCGCGCGCATGCAGCGCGGCGATCGCGGCCTGCACCACATAGGCTTGCGGCCGGCCGGGCACGCGCAGCGCAGCCTCGACCAGGCCCAGGCCTTCGTCGATCTGCGCGCGATCCCAGCGCGAACGGTCCTGCTCCTCGAGCAGCACGATGTCGCCGGCCGTCGTCTCGCGTCCGGCGCGGCGCGCATCGTGCAGCAGCATCAAGGCCAGCAGACCCTTGATGCCGGCGCGTTCCGGCATCAGCCGGTCGAGCAAGCGGCCGAGCCGGATCGCCTCGGTCGCAAGATCGGGCCGCATCAGATCCGCGCCCTCCGTCGCGACATAGCCCTCCGTGAAGACGAGATAAATCACCGCGAGCACGCCATCGAGCCGCGCCGCCAGCGCGTCCCGCTCGGGCACCTCGTAGGGAATGCCGGCGAGCCTGATCTTCTGCTTGGCGCGGACCAGCCGCTGCGCCATGGCGTCCTCGCCAACGAGAAAGGCGCGCGCAACCTGCGCAGTCGACAGACCGCAGACGGTGCGCAACGTCAGCGCAACCTGGACCTCGGCTGCGAACGCAGGATGGCAACAAGTGAAGACCAGCCGCAACACGTCGTCGTCGAGCATCAAGGCCGGCTCGTCGACCGTTTGCGCATTCAGCTCGAGCTCGTGCACGAGCGCCTGCTGCTTGCCGCGAAAGACCGCCTGGCGGCGAATCCGATCGATCGCCTTGTGCTTGGCAACGTTGACCAGCCAGGCGCGCGGATTGTCGGGGATCGCGCCCGCCCCCCAGCGCTCCAGCGCGACGGCAAACGCATCCTGCAGCGCGTCCTCGGCGAGATCGAAATCGCCGACGAGGCGGATCAGCGTGGCCAGCGCACGCCCCGCCTCGTCGCGGAAGATGGTTTCGATCTCGCTCGGGGTCATGCGCCGACGCGCGGCCTGGCCGTCACTTGTCGTACACCCAGATCGGCCGCACCTCGATCGATCCGATGCGCGCGCTGGGAATCCGCGCCGCGATCTCGATCGCCGCATCGAGGTCCTTGGCCTCGATCAGGTAATAGCCGCCGAGCTGCTCGCGCGTCTCCGCGAACGGACCGTCGGTCGTCAGCACCTTGCCGTCGCGCACGCGGACGGTCGTCGCGGTCGTGGTCGGCCGCAGGCGATCGCCGGCCTTGAAATTGCCACTCTGGATGATGCCTTGGGTAAAGGTCTGGTATTCGGCCATCAGCTTCTGAGCCGTGGTCGCGTCGTTCTTCGCGTACTCGACTTCGTTCTGGTAGATCATCAGCAGATATTGCATCGCTTCACTCCTGTTGTTCGGCTGGGTCGCCGACATCCAGTCGAACGGGCCACGCGCCAAACGACATCTTCAGGATAAATTATTTTGGACCGCCGGTGGGTGGCGATATCGGCTTGACGAAACCGTCACAAATGCCCCATGCGTTGCCGGTCAGTCGGCCGGACGGCCGCTCCGGCAGGTGCCGAAAGGCCGCCGGGGAGGAAAGTCCGGGCTCCCTTGACATACGGTGCCGGATAACGTCCGGCGGGGGTGACCCCAGGGAAAGTGCCACAGAGAACGAACCGCCCGCCTTCGCCCTTTGGGCTTCGGCGAGGCAGGCCCCCGGGCTTGCCACGTCGTAGCAGCGTCAGCTGCGTAGACGGGTAAGGGTGAAAAGGTGCGGTAAGAGCGCACCGCGGTTCCGGCAACGGAGCCGGCATGGCAAACCCCACCGGGAGCAAAACCGAATAGGGACGGCGTAGCGGGCTGTTCGCGAGAGCGATAACGCCGCGGGGCGATGTCAGGCCCGCCGTCCGGGTAGGTTGCTCGAGGCCATGTGCAAACACGGTCCCAGAGGAATGGCCGTCACGTATCGTTCGCGCAAGCGGGCGGTGCCCTACAGAACCCGGCTTACAGGCCGGCTGATATCCTAAAGCGCTTTCGAGCGAAGTGGGTGTCCGGTTCGCGTGAAGAAGGCGCGTCTTACCAAGACGTGACGAGGGGCTCGATGCTGACGCATCGGGCCCCTCACCATTTGTGCGGAGCGCGCAACCATTCAAATGGTGTCATTCCGCGGCGTGCAAGACACGAGCCCGGAATCCATCGCGCGGCAGTGTCGGTGGATGAATGGATTCCGGGCTCTCGCTTGGCAAACTCCGGAATGACGGCTGTGGGTCAGGCATGCCGCGCGATGTAGACTCTGCGGCCGCTCAGGCCGCGCGTGCGTCCGCCTTCACGAGCACCGGTGCAAGCTCATCGGCCTCGCGCCGCAGCTTGCTCGCTTCGAAACCGTGCATGCCCAGTTGCCATTGCAACCCGACGATGGCGCCCTTGGTCGGTTGCAGCAGTGCGAGCGAGGCGAACAGCGTCACCGGCAGCCACACCGCGAGTTGCAGCCACTCCGGCGGCGCATAGGCGGTTTCGACCGCAAGGATCGCCGGCACCACAAGATGGCCGACCACGACCATCACGAGATAGGCGGGGAAGTCATCGGCGCGCTGATGGAACAGCTCCTCGCCGCAATGATCGCAGCTGTGGGCGACCTTCAGGAAGCGGCCGAACAGATGCCCTTCGCCGCAATTCGGGCACTTGCCCCGGAAACCGCGCCACATCGCCTTCGTCAGAGAGACAGAACCGCGCACCATGACCACACCTCTTCCGTTTTGGTGATCCATACAATACTATCTTGCATCCATACATTCAAAGGATACGGGCTCAAATTGCATGGATTGGATCCCGACAATCTCGGAGCTGTCAGGCCCGCGCTACCAGCGCATCGTCGAGGCCATGGAAGCCGACATCGCCGCCGGCCGGCTGGTACGCGGCCAGCAATTGCCGACCCAGCGCGCGCTGGCGAAGGCGCTCGACGTCGATCTCACCACGGTGACGCGCGCCTATACCGAGGCGCGGCGGCGCGGCATCATGGAGGCGCGGGTCGGACAGGGCTCGTTCGTGTCGGAGACCAGTGCGCGCCGCGCGGTCGACCTGCCGCATCCCGTTGCGATCGATCTTTCCATGAACGTGCCGCCGCATCCGCTGGAGGCGCAGCTCGACGAGCGCATCATCGCCGGGATGGAATCCATCCGCGCGCAATCGGGCCTGACGGCGTACCTCAACTATCAGCCACCCGGCGGCAGCGCGCATGAGCGCGAAGTCGCCGCGCGCTGGATGCGCGCCCGCGTTCCGCACGCGCATGCCGACAGGCTCGTGATCTTTCCCGGCGCGCAGACGATCCTGTTCAACCTGCTCGCACACCTGGCGCAGCCCGGTGATGTCGTGCTGACGGAAGCGCTGACATTCCCCGGCATCAAGGCCGCCGCAATGCAGCTTGGCATCAAGCTCGTCGGCGTCGCCATGGATGACGGCGGCATCCTGCCCGATGCGCTGGCAAAGGCCTGCCACGCGCACCGGCCGAAGGCCGTCTATCTCATTCCGACGCTGCACAATCCGACCACCGCGACGCTTGTCCCCGAGCGGCGCAGCGCGATCGCAAAGATCATCCGCGATATTGACACTGTCCTGATCGAGGACGATGCCTACGGCCTGCTCGACCGCTCGGCAGCGCCGATCGCGAACCTGATTCCGGAGCGGACTTATCTCGCGACCACGCTGTCGAAATGCATCGCGCCGGCGCTCCGCGTTGCCTATCTGTTGACGCCTGACAGCGCGGCGCAGCGGGAGATGCGTACATGCCTGCAGGCGACGGTGCAGATGCCGGCGCCGCTGATGGTCGCACTGGTGACGCATTGGATCGAAACTGGGATTGCCGATCGCATCATCACCGCCATTCGCAACGAAGCGATCGGCCGCCAGCAACTGGCACAGCGCGCATTGAAAGGCTTTCAATTCCTCGCCAGGCCCGCCGCCCATCATCTGTGGCTGCGGCTGCCGGAGGGGCGCCTTGATGTGGCAGCCTATCTCTTGCGGAACGGCCTTGCGGTCGTCGCCGGCGAGGCCTTCACCGTGGACGGGACGCCGTCGCATGCTGCGCGCGTCTCGCTGGGCGCGGCGCGCAACAGGGCCGAATTGACCGAAGCGCTGCGCATCCTGGTCGGCGCGCTGCACACGCCCGCCGACGCCAGGCAGATCGTCTAGATCTTGCTGGTTACTGGTGGTGGCGGCGGTGGCGCGGACGAAGCGCCGGGGCCGCACCCGACGGATAGGCCGCATAGGCCTCGCCCGGTGCCACCGTCTCGCCACGGGCCGCGCGTCCCGCAGGCGTCAGCTGGCCGCCATTGAGCACGTCGCGGTCGGGGTGGGCGGCCTGATAGGCCGCCGGCTCGGAAAACTGCGCCTGCGCCATTGTCGGCACCAAGGCCGCTGCCGACAACAACGCAGCCGAAACGGCGATGCTGGTCCGAGTCATGGTCATTCTCCGTCATCTCGTTCGGAACTGGCCGATCGGATCGCGATGGCGTCGGGCCGTCCGGATTGGAGTACGGCCATCATGTAGGCCTGTCTTCCGCGAACGCCCGACGCCGCAGATCACGCTTGCGTGCGGGACGGATTGACCTGCATGGCAAGGCCCGTGCTATGCGGGCAATGGGGATCAACCATTCGGGATTGGTCCGACAGGGACAATCTGTTGGAAACGCTCACCTACGTCCTGCTGCTGTTCGGCGCATTGGCTGGCGGCTTCGTCTCGGGGCTGGCCGGGTTCGGCACGGCGCTGATGGCGCTCGGCATCTGGCTCTACGTGCTGCCGCCCTCGCTCGCCGTGCCTCTGGTGCTGATCTGCTCCGTGATCGCGCAGACTTCGACGCTGCCCTCGATGTGGAAGAGCTTCGACCTCTCGCTGGTATGGCCGTTCCTGATCGGTGGGCTGATCGGCGTGCCGCTCGGCACCATGCTGATTGCCTCGGCCGATCCAAAAGTGTTCAAGCTGAGCGTCGGCATTCTAATTCTGGTCTTCTCGACGTCGCTCTATCTGAACAAGAGGCCGCTCGCCTTCAAGTTCGGCGGCCGCATCGCCGACGGCGCGATCGGTTTTGCCGGCGGCATACTGGGCGGCCTGGCCGGGCTGTCGGGGCCGCTTCCGATCCTGTGGGCCAATATCCGCGGCTGGAACAAGCACGAACGGCGTGGCATCTTCCAGCTCTTCAATTTCACCGTGCTCGCGACCGCGCTGGTGCTGCAGACCGCATCGGGTCTCGTCGAGCTCAGGGTGCTCTGGCTCGCGATGGTCGCATTTCCGGGCACCTTGATCGGGGCCTGGGCCGGCGCGCGCGTCTATCACGCCCTCAACGACAAGCATTTCGGCGATGTCGTGCTCGGCCTGTTATTCCTGTCGGGTCTTACTCTCGTCTGGAACAGTCTCGCCGCGCTCTAGCCTTCATGTCCTCGTGGTGAGCGACATGCCGCCAGCAAAAGCTGCTGGTTCGTCACTCCGGTCATTGCTCTTGGCAACGGGCCGTCACGCGGGCTCGCGGGCGACAGGCGCAATGGCTTCGGGGCTTTCCTGCTCCGCAGGCGTCTGCTTCGGCGCCGGTGTGAGGCGTTTCCTGAACTCGCGGTGCAGCAGCCGCAGGCTCAAGCCTGCCTGCAACGTGGTCGTCGCGACCGAGAGGTACCAGACGTACTCCATGCGAAAGCCAGGCCGCGTCGAGAGCCAGATCGCCGGCAGGGAGTAGGTGAACACGCGCGTCGCCGAGCTCAGCAGCACCGGCTTGGTGTTGCCGAGGGCCTGGAACATGCTCGAGCAGGTGAAGATCAGCCCCTGCGCGACCATGTTGAGCGAGATGATCCGCAGGAACAGATAGGCGATCTCCATGGTCTCGCGGTCGTTCGAGAATCCGGCAAGCAGCAGCTCGGGCTTCACCTGCGCAAGGATCATGAAGCCGGCCATCACGATCGTGACGATCAAGGCAGCCTTGACGAAAGTCTCACGCACGCGCGCAGCGTTGGCAGCGCCGACGTTCTGGCCGGCGATCGGCCCGGCCGCCAGCCCGACCGCAAGCGCAGGCATGTTGATCAGGCCGAGCACGCGCTGGCCGATGCCGAAGCCTGCCTGCGCCGCCGCGCCGAAATCGCGCAGCACGTAGTAGACCACCGCCATGAAGATGAACATCATCGCGAACTCGCCGCCGGCCGGCAGGCCGACATTGAGGATCCGCTTCAGATGGCGCGGCTGCGGACGCCACTGCGCCGGATCGAAGGCGACGTAGCGCTCGACCTTTCGGAAATAGACAAGCAGCATCAGGGCGCCGATCGCGACCGCGATCGAACTCGCCAGCCCGGCACCGGCCACCCCGAGCGGATGGCCTGTGCCCCAGCCCGAGATCAGGACCGGCGCCAGCGCGATATTGATCGCCACGGCAAGCGCCTGCACCAGCATGGCGGGACGCACGATACCGGTGGCGCGCAGCGCCGATGCCATCACCTGGGTCGCGAACTGCAGCGCGAGCGCCGGCATGAACCACAGCAGATAAGTGGTGCCGGCCTCGATCGTGGCCTGATCCGCGGCGATCGAACGCATGTAGGCATGCGACAGCGCGGCACCGGCGACCAGGGTCAACAGGCCGAACAGCACCGACAGCACGATCGCCTGGTTGAAGATCAGGTTGGCATCCGGCCGGTCCTTGCGTCCGACCGCATGCGCGATCAGCGCCACGGTTCCGACGCCGAGCACCTGCATCAGCCCGTTGACGAGAAAGCCGGCATTGCCGGCCGCGGCGACGCCCGCCACGGCGGCATCGCCCAGACCCGACACGAAGTACAGATCGACCAGCTGGCAGACCATGATCGAGATCATGCCGGCCATGATCGGCGGCGCCATGACCAGGATGTGTCTCACGATGGAGCCGTTCGTCAGGTCTTTCATGTCAGTCCGTCCTTGACGCATTCCTTGACGGCGCGGCAGCAGAACGTTCGCCCCGCTGCCGCGCGCATCATTCCGCTGCCGCGATATGTCCGAGCTCCACCACCTGGCGCTCGAACAGGCCGCGATAGATTCCCCCGGGCTTGCCCGCGAGCAGAGCATGCGTGCCCTGCTCGACGATCTCGCCGCGATCGAACACCAGGATCCGATCGAGGCTCTTCACGGTCGAGAGCCGGTGCGCAATCACGATCGAGGTGCGGCCCTTCATCAGCCGCTCCATCGCCTGCTGGATCATTGCCTCCGATTCCGAATCCAGGCTCGAGGTCGCCTCGTCCAGGATCAGCACCGGCGCATCCGCCAGGAACGCGCGCGCCAGCGCCACGCGCTGCCGCTCGCCGCCCGACAGTTTCACGCCGCGCTCGCCGACGAGGGTGCCATATCCCTTCGGCAGGCGCAGGATGAAGTCGTGCGCATTCGCCAGCCGCGCCGCCTGCTCGATCGCTTCCAAGCTGGCACCGGGCCGGCCATAGGCGATGTTCTCCGCGAGCGTGCGGTGGAACAGGATCGGCTCCTGCTGCACGATCGCGATCTGGCTGCGCAGCGATTGCTGCGTGGCGTGCGCGATGTCCTGCCCGTCGATCAGCACGCGACCGCCGCTGACGTCGTAGAGCCGCTGCACCAGCTTGACGAAGGTGGTTTTGCCGGAGCCGGAACGGCCGACGAGGCCGACGCGTTCGCCGGCGCGGATCCTGACCGACAAGCCGTCGTACAGCGGCGCGCGATGGCCGCCATAGTGGAACGTGACATCGTCGAACACGATCTCGCCACCCTCGATCGCGATCGGCCGCGCATCGGCTGCATCCGCAATCCCGATCGGCTCGTCATGGATCGCCACCAGCTCGTCCATGTCGTTGACCGAACGCTGGAGGTTGTTGATGTGCATGCCCACGTCGCGCAAATAGGCGTGGATGACGTAGTAGCTCGTCAGCACATAGGTGACGTCGCCGGGCGAGGCATGCCCGTACATCCACAGCAGCACCGAGCCGCCGATCACCGACCCTCGCAGGCATAGCAGCAGCGAGAGCTGCGCCATGGCGGTGTAGTTGTAGCGGAACCAGGTTCGCCGCACCCGCACGCGCCAGCGGCTGATGACGCGGGCGAGCCGCGCATCTTCGCGCCCTTCGGCGCCAAACGACTTCACCACGGCGTTGCAGGTCAGCGCGTCCGCCAGCGTGCCGCCGACCTTGGTGTCCCAGGCATTGGAGACGCGCGCGGCCGGCGCGATGTAGCGGGTCGAGAACAGCACCGTCATCGTGACATAGGCCAGCGCGCCGAGCGCGATCACCGCGCCGAGCGAGGCCCAGTGCACACCGAGCAGGATCATCGAGCCGATCAGCACGACCAGCGACGGCAGCAGCGCCAGCAGGATGGTGTCGTTCAGCAGGTCGACCGCCCACATGCCGCGCGTGATCTTGCGCACGGTCGAGCCCGCGAAGGAATTGGCGTGCCAATCGGTCGAGAAGCGCTGCACGCGCAGAAAAGCATCCTGCGCCAGGTCGGACATGATCTTTAGCGTGAACGGCACGATGGCCTGGAGCCCCGCCAGCCGCAGCACCATCGAGGCCGCGCCCAGCGCCACGATGGCACCGAATGCGACCAGGGCCGCGTGGCGCGCGTCAGGGTCCGACGGCCCGCGCGTTAGCGCGTCGATCAGATGTCCGGAAAACACCGGCATGAACAGATCGGCAGCCGTTGCGCCCAACAGGCCACCGACCACGACGAGGCCGCGGCTCGGCTGCTTCAGCCAGTGCCGGAACACGAAGGGCAGTACCACGCGGATAGCCGCGGGCTTCTTTGACAGGGCGGTCATGGCATCATCCGGCCGCGTCGCGCGGGCCGGCTCCATCGCTGGACGCAAACCGGCCGCGAGGAGCCGAGAGGCGTCACGTAAGACTGATTTTGACTTGGGAAGCGGAGCGATCGGGACGTGGCGCCCAATCGAAACTGGCGGAGGAGGCCTCTAACAGGCCGCGTACATACCGAACCAGGAGATCATCGAGCGCGGGCGTACGATCTGCGAAAGCAACGAAGTCATGCAAATCTCCCCGGTTCGATTGAATGAGGCGCGCTTTATAGATGTGTCGCGGGCTAATTGCAACGGGGCCGGCGTGAGATCACGGATGAGTGTTGCAAATTAGTGCGCGTCGCCGCCGGCGGCCGGCGAGACCGGCTTGTTCAGCAGCGTCACCAGCAGGCTGAGGCCGAGATAGAACAGCGTGAGGATGAAGAAGGCATCGCCGAAGCTCATCACCACGGCCTGGCGGTGCACCAGCTGGGACAGCTGCTTCATCGCCATCAGCGTGGAATCGCCGAGCCCCTGGAATTTCTGCATGAACATGGTCAGGGTTTCGGTCGCAGTAGCGTTGCCCCAGGTCACGCGCTCCTGCAGGCGGGTGATGTGCAAATCGGTGCGGTCGTTGAGCACGGTGTTGATGACGGCAAGGCCGACCGCGCCGCCGAGGTTGCGCATCAGGTTGAACAGGCCGCTGGCGTTCTTCACCCGGTCGGGCGCGAGCGTTCCGAGCGCGATGTTGTTGGTGGGCACCATCGCGAACATCATGCCGATGCCGCGCAGGATCTGCGGCACCAGCAGCTCGTAGAAATCGTAGTCGCGCGTGATCCACGTCATCTGGTAGGAGCCGATCGCGAACACGATGAGGCCGAAGGCGATCATGTAGCGCATGTCGAACTTCACCATGAGCCGGCCGACCAGCGGCGCGATCAGGAACATGGTGATGCCGGAGACGAACATGGTCTCTCCGATCATCAGCGCGCTGTAGCCGCGCACCTCGGCGAGGTAGCGCGGATAGATGTAGGTCAGGCCATAGAGGCCGATGCCGATGCAGAACTGCAGCAGGCAGCCGATCGCGAAATTGCGGTTGGAGAAGGTGCGCAAATTGACGATCGGCTCGGCCGCCGTGAACACGCGCCAGAAGAAGGCGATCGCCGAGATGGCGCAGATCCACGCGCAGATCGCGACCGAGGTGTCCTGCAGCCATTCATATTGCGGGCCCTCCTCCAGCACATATTCCAGCGTGCCGAGGAAACCTGCCATGAAGAGGAGGCCCCACCAGTCGAAGCGGTCGAGCAGTTCGAAATGCGGCTCGTCGAAATCGACCAGCGCCATCACGCCGATTGTAATGCCGATGCCGGGCACGACGTTGATGAAGAACAGCCAGTTCCAGGACATCAGGTCGGTGATGTAGCCGCCGACCGTCGGTCCGATCGTGGGTGCGAGGGTCGCGACAAGCCCGATGATCGGGCCGACGATGTGGAATTTCGTGCGCGGGAAGACGGTATAAGCGGAAGCGAACACCGTCGGGATCATGCCGGCGCCGAGGAATCCCTGCAGCGCCCGCCAGAGGATCATCTCCTCGATGGTGGTGGCAAAGCCGCAGAGCAGGCTCGAGGCGGTGAAGCCGGCCGCCGAGATCGCGAACAACAGCCGCGTGCCGAGGGCGCGCGACAGGAATCCCGACAGCGGAATGGCGATGACCTCCGCGATCAGATAGGCGGTCTGAACCCAGGAGACCTCGCTGGAGCTTGCCGACAGCCCGGCCTGGATCTCGCTCAACGATGCCGAGACGATCTGGATGTCCAGGATTGACATGAACATCCCGAACACCATGATGATGAAGGCGAACAGCCGCTTCGGCGCGATGCGCTCCGAAGCGGGGTTCGCCATCATGGCAGGTGAGGCCGTGGTCGCGTTGGCCATTGTTTCACTCGGCTCGCGCGCGAGGGCACGGTCCACCTCTCCCCATCGGGGAGAGGTCGATTTGCGCAGCAAATCGGGTGAGGGGCCGCAGCTTCCACGAGAGAGCGTACCCCCTCACCCGGATCGCATCTTCCGATGCGATCCGACCTCTCCCTTCGGGAGAGGTGAAAGACGAAGCGGCGCTCGTCTCGAACATCATAGCGTCCCTACTGCGGGTGGATCGCGGTGGGATCGTCGAGATCGACCTCGCTGTCGGCGTCGGCGGCACCCTTGTTGGTGTCGACGGTCGCATAGACCGACATGCCGGCCCGGAGCAGGTTCTGCTTCGCCACCGATTTCGGCACGCGGATCCGCACCGGCACGCGCTGCACGATCTTGGTGAAGTTGCCGGTGGCATTGTCGGGCGGCAGCAGCGTGAACACCGAGCCCGCGCCCGCCGCGATGCTGTCGACGACGCCGGAGAACTTGCGCATGCCGTAGGCGTCGACCTTGATCGTCACCGGCTGCCCGGGACGGATGCGCTTGAGCTGCGTTTCCTTGAAATTGGCGTCGATATAGACGTCGTCCAGCGGCACGATGTTGCCGAGGCGCTGGCCGACCGCGACGAAGTCGCCGGCATTGACCAGGCGGTTGGAGAACGTGCCGTTGACAGGCGCGCGCACCGCGGTGAAGCCGAGGTCGCGCTCGGCCTTGGCGAGCGTGGTCTTGAGCTCGGCGAGCTGTGCCTGCGCCTCGGCCTGCTGGGCCTTGGCGACGTCGACATTGCTGACGGCAACATCATAGGCGGCCTGCGCGGCCTTGACCGCGGCGGCGCCCTGGTCGCGTCCCGCTTCCGAGCTTTCGAACACCGCGCGCGAGGCGAAGCCCTTGTTGCTCAGCGCCTGCTGGCGCTCATAGTCGAGATCGGCGCGCTTGAGGCCCGCCTCGGCCGAGACGAGCTGTGCCTTCGCCTGCGCGACCTGGCTGTCGAGCGCCGCGACCTGGCGGCCGATGCGATCGATGGTGGCCTGCTGGGTCGCGATTCTGGTGGCGGCGGCATCGACGGCGATCTTGTAATCGCCCTCGTCGATGCGGAAGAGAACGTCGCCGGCACGCACCGTCGTGTTGTCGCCGGCGAGAACCGAGGAGATGTGACCGGAAACGCGCGCACCCAGCATGGTGTTGTTGGCGCGCACATAGGCGTCATCGGTGGAGACGTAGAAGCGGCCGACCAGCGTGTAGTAGCCGGCATAGCTCGCGGCGGCGAGCGCCAGCACGAGACCGACGCCCATCAGGACGAATCTGCGCTTGCCGGATTTAGGGGCGCCGGCGCCAGGCGCGTCGGGCGCGGCTGCGGCCGGCTTGTCGGCCGCGGGCTTCTCCGGCGTCTCGCCAATGCGGCGCTTGGCTTCCTCGGCCACATGAGAACGCAGCTGCTCGCTAAGGGCGGTGGATGCCTCGGACGCAGCATCACCACCCGCCTGTTCCTCCACCGCTTCCGGGCGAAGGACGCGCGCAGCCTGGTCTCTCGATACGGCCATAACGGCCTCCTCAAAATAAGTGCGATCAAGGGCGGCCATCCGTGCGGACGGCCCCCCTCGCTGATCCCAAATTACCATTGACCGAACGGTTCGGTCAATATACCTAATATTCCAGCCGGATCCTACTGGCCCGAATCCTTTATTTGCGTTTCAAGGTTGGCACCTCGTCCAGAAACCTTCCGAGACCCTGAACCAATGGTTTTAGCTGCCGGCGAACATCTGCACGTCGTCCAGGAGGAGGACAGCTCCAAGCGCCGCCAGATCCTCGACGGCGCCCGCAAGGTGTTCATGGATCTCGGGTTTGACGGCGCCAGCATGGGCGAGATCGCGCGCGCGGCGCAGGTCTCCAAAGGCACGCTCTACGTCTATTTCGCCGACAAATGCGCGCTGTTCGAAGCCATCCTCGAGCAGGAGGCGCTCCAGCACGGCCAGGTCGTGTTCAACTTCGATCCCGCACGCGATGCCGAGACCACGCTGAAGGAGTTCGGCCTCGCCTACCTTCACCTGGTCTGCCGGCCCGGTGGCGGATCAGCGATCCGCACCGTGATGGCGATCGCCGAACGCATGCCGGATGTCGGCCGCCGCTACTATGCGCGCGTGCTCGACAAAAGCATCAACCGCCTCTCCGCCTATCTCCAAGCCCGCGTTGGTTCCGGCAATCTCGAGATCGATGATTGCGACCTTGCCGCCTCGCAGTTCATGGAGTTGTGCAAGGCATCGCTCTTCCTGCCCTTTGTCTTCCAGGCCGCGCCCGCGCCGTCGGAAGAGCGCATGACAGAGGTGGTCGACAGCGCAACGCGGATGTTCCTGGCGGCGTACCGGGCGAAGTAGCCGCGCGTTGCGCCGGCGGGTCGGGCGGCACTATATTGCGGTCATGCCCCGTGATCTTCGCCCGCCTGTCGATATCCTTCATTACGAGATCGTCCAGGAACAGGCTTCCGCACTTGGACGAATGGGCCGCACGCTCGAACAGAGCCTGGCACGGTTGCGCGAGTTCGACGCCGCCCATGCGGAAGTGCCGGCATCAAAGCAGTCGGCCAGGCGCAAGCTCGTGCTGGAAGCCGGCCAGGCGCTCTGGATGTTCGTGGTGCAACGCGAGGCGTCGGGCTTGCGCGACAGCCGCCATATCATGCGCACCTACAACGTCCCGGGCGAAGTGCAGCGCTGCATGGGGCTGGTCCCCGCCCCGTCGAAGCCGGCATAGATCGTAGCCGGCATGAGGCGGCACTACTCGTCGGCGTACTCGTCTTCCTCGCGCTTGCGCGCCATGCTCTTGCGTGAACCGAGCGAGCCGGTCACCGACGGATCACGCGCGCTGGCATAGGGGCTGCGCGACTGCGCACGCGCGGCGACCTCCTCGCCGGAGACGGCGGCCGGCTGGCAGATCAGGCGGCGGCTGGCGCGGCGCATCAGATCGACGTGGATGTGATCGTAATGATAGACGTTCGATCCCGGCGCGAGGACGGTCGTGAAATGCGCGCAGGCGCCCGACTGCACGTCGCGCAGGAATCCCTGCTCCTCCGGCATGCCGCGCCAGCCGTCCTTCACGGTGACGCGGCGGCCGTCGGCGAGCACGAAGGCGGCGATGTCGAGCGCATTGCCGAAGGCGTGTTCGGAGATGTGCGAGTGCGGATTGCCGTTCATGCCGCGGCAGGAATAGGCGGAGATCTGCTTGATCTCGGCGACGCGGACGCCGAACCAGCGCATCGCCGAGGGCTGCACGGTGTCGGCGAGCCAGCGGTCCAGCTCGGATACGATCGGACAGGCCAGCGTCGCGGTCGGCTTGATCGCGACCGGACCGACGGCCGTGACGGGGTTGCCCTGTGCTGGGCCGAGGCGCGGCAGCGGCTGCTGCGCAGGGGACTGCGAGTACGGCGCCGGCCGCGCGGGGTAGCTCGGCGCATTCATGTAGCGCGCCGCACCGGCGGCGTCCGTGCCGTCGGGCGGCAGGTCGATCTCGTCCTCCTGCGTCGCCACGCCGGGCGCGTTCAGCGACATCGGCCCGGACGATGCACCATAGCCGGCGGGCTGGCGCGCCGGGCTTTCGGGATAGTTCGACGGTTGCGGATAGGACGAAGCCGAATAATTCTGGCTCTGCGGATAATTCGATCGCGGCTGCGTTACAGGCCAGCGCGGCTGGCCGCCGATGCTGCCCGGCGGGCGCAGTTCCTCGTCGGCAAAGCCATAAGTGCCGGACGCCTCGCCGATCGCGGCGACCTTGAGTGGAAATTCTGCGCCGCACTGGCCGGGGCCGGAAATCGGGTCGATGCGGACGATGTCCGCACTCTCCTTGACCGCCCCCGATTTCAGGCATGCGGCTTCCGCCTCGGCCCGCCATGGCTCACGTTCGGCCTGGAAGAAGCCGCGTCCGCAACCCGCTAGCGAAACAAGGACGATGGAGCCGACGAGATACAAACGAACTCCGCGCGTCATGCACGCACGCTCGGTGAATTTACTTAAAGACTCTTCAACACGTTGATTTCACCGATCTTTAACCATGCCGGCGCGCGCCCGCCGAAAACCCGGCAGGAGCGAGTGACAGCAAGGCTGACTTTTTCGCAACGAGACTCTCTGTTAACCATGATGCCTGCGCGAAACGAACGCGCATGGAGGGACCCTCATGACGTTCGCCGGGAGACTGAGCGTTGTCACCGCGTACCTCGCCATGGCCTTTGTTGGCGCCATCGTGCTCGGCATGATCTAGAAGGCAGTAGTCGACCACACGGCCGTTCACTCAACCCTCCCTCTCCGGGGCAGGGCCATTGCATAGGCATTCTGCGAAAGCTGAACGCGCGCCTCGTCCTTCGAGACGACCGCTTCGCGGTTTCCTCAGGATGAGGCTAAGCGGCATCAAAGCCCTTTGAAACTAGCGCAACGCACTCGGTCTTCATCCTGAGGGCCCGCCGACGGCGGGCGTCTCGAAGGATGGCCACAAGCGATATCACTCCCATATGCGATGGCCCTGCCCTCAGAGGAGCGTTAAGCGAAATGCTACGAGCGCGCGCTCCACTGCCGCGATGTCGTGATCAGCTGCGCGCGCGGCGTCGCGGGCGCGACCACCATCAATGCGATCAATGGGCCTAGCCACGTTGCAAGCCGTTGCATCGCCGTCTCCTCAGCCTCGCGACGACTTTGCGCAGAGGAACTGCGGCCGGTGCGCTGCCGCACTCAAGGCCGTGCGCGATCGTTGTGAGGTTCATCACAGAACGCCCGGTCCGCCCGGCATAGGGTCGAACCAGGTTTCATCCACCAGCGACTTCAGTCCATCGGGACCAGGCCATTTCGGAGGCTGTCATGAACAAGCTCACCATCGCCGCCACCGCGCTCTTCCTGGCGTCAACCGCCGCAGCGCACGCCGGCGGCAATACGATCTCGTTTCAGATCGAGGGCCAGCACATCCGCATCGAGACGCCGCGCAACTGCGCCTCGCTCAACTGCGTGACCATCATCGCCCCTGGCCTGTCGGACAAGCCGATCAGGCTGAACAACATCAACCTCAAGGGCCTCGGCGGCTTCAACGACGACGACGTCGACACCACGCCGGGTCCGGCCGCGCCCGCACCGGCTCCGGTGCAGCAGCAGCCCGTGCAGCAGGTGCCGATCCAGGCAACCGCACCGGCGGCGCCCGTTGTTGCCCCCGCCGCGCCCGCGCCGACCGTTGCCGCCGCGCCGCCCGTCGACACGACGGCACAGCCCGCACCCGTTGCGGCTCCCGCTCCGGTCGCCGCGCCCGTCGCCGTTGCTCCTGCGCCCGCCCCGGCTGCGGTGGCCGCCCCGAACTCGCCGATCGGCGTGTGGGCGACCGAAGAGAACAAGGGCAATGTCCGCGTCGAGCAGTGCGGCGCCAATCTCTGCGGTTACGCCGAGAAGACCAACGAGCGCATCCTGATCAACATGAAGCCCGACGGCACCAAGTGGAGCGGCCGCATCCACGACCCCGACTCCGGCCGCAATTACGAATCGACCATCGCAATGAAGGGTCCGAATGCGATGCGCGTGCAGGGCTGCGCCTTCGGCGGCATGTTCTGCGGCGGCCAGACCTGGAAGCGCGTGAGCTGACAGCGAAGGTGTCATTGCCTACACACTCACAAATCTTCGTCATGCCCGGGCTTGCCCCGGGCATCCACGTTCTTAATGCAGCCAAGCAAGATGTGGATGGCCGGGACAAGCCCGGCCATGACGGTGTTGAGAGAGCGAGCCCCTCGTCAGCATCCGGCTCCATCTGAACGCCGGTTGCCCGACCCCTGCCACACACGTTCATCCACCATTCAGCCTCATACGGCTGATATCAACCAATCTCGCCTTACGTTCTCACCGGGACTCCCTCGTGGCATCAATGCTGGCTTGGCGCCGCTTCGTGTTCGCGCTTGCGCTGCTGGCCTTGCCGCTGGCGGGCGCGAGCACCGCATCTGCCTCCAACACAATCGAGCTTGCGCAGGCGCCGCCACAAGCCGGGCCGACGCCGGACCCCTCACCGACGCCCTCGGCCTCGCCGGCACCGGCCGCAGAGGCACAATCTGCCGCGGTCGAGCCGATCGGCAATGTCGCGATCGTCACGGGGATCGCGACCGTGATCCGCGACAAGAACTCCTATCCGCTGCGGGTGCGCGACGACATCTATCTCAATGACGTCGTGCAGACCTCGTCGAACTCCTCGCTCGGCATCACCTTCAACGACGCGACCACGTTCAATCTGTCCGCCAGCGCCAAGATCACCATCGACAATTACGTCTATGAGGACGGCGGCAAGCAGAACTCCGCGATCTTCGACGTCGGCAAGGGCACCGTCGCCTTCGTCGCGGCCGCGGTGGCAAAGACCGGCAACATGAAGATCACGACGCCGACGGCGACGCTCGGCATCCGCGGCACCACCGGCGTCGTCGACGTGCCTGAAGGCGCGGCAGCGAACGGCGCGCGCAACGTCAACATCAAGCTCTATCCCGACGCCGACGGCCGCGTCGGTCACATCGAGGTCGATGACCGCACCAGCGGCACGCGGCTCGGCGCGCTGACGCAAGCCGCCAGCGGCTTTGCCATTCGTCCAGGCGCGGCCGGCGGCGGCATGCGCTTTGCGGCCGTGCCGATCACGATCACCGCGCAGCAGATCGCCCGCGATCGCGGCTTCGTCAGCCAGGTGCATCTGGCCCAGACCACGGGCCGGCAGATCGTGACCGAGCAACGCGACTTCCGCCGCGCCAATCCGGCCGCGATCAGCCGCATTCCGCGACCCGCGCAACCGCCGCAGCAGCAACAATTGCGGCCGACCACGGCGCCGAGCCAACAGCCGCAGCGTCCGAACGATCAGCCCCGCCAGAACAACCGTCCGGGCCAGCAGCAGCCGGGCACGCCGGGCCGGCAAGGCGCGCAACCGCCGCAGCGGCAGGGACAACAAGGCGGCACCACGGTGCAGCCGGGTGGCCAGCGTGCGGGTCAGGGTCAGCAGCAGCAAGGACAACAGCAAGGCACGGGTCGTCCGACTGGCGCGCCGCGCACCGGGCAAGCCCCTCCACGGGGCACTCAGCCGGGCGGCGCGGCGCAATCGCAGCCGCCGCGCAGCGGACAAAATCCGGCGCAGCCCGGAGGCGCCGTTCCGCCGCAAACCCCGCGCACCGGATTGCAGCCGGGCCAACCGCCCGCGGCTCAACAGCCCGGTATGCAGCGCCACGGCGGATTCCAGCAGCGCCTCCCCGCCGCGCAGCGCCCTGCAGCGCCGCGCAAGCCGGCGCCAAAGGAGAAGGAGCGGAGGTGACTCTTCTCTCCTTCCGTCAATGACGATCTGGGGAGACGTTACGCGACCAGCCACGCTGGCTCGCTGATACTTCATCACCCGCAAGCGGGCACAACAATTCACGCCTCGCCGCGCAGCCAGGCCTTCACCTTCTGCAGCAGGCCGTGACGCAACTCGTCGACGGACTCGGCTTCCGCCGGTGTCAGCGTCTGCAAGGCGGCATCGATATCGTCGTTTGCCAATGCCGGCTCCGGCACGGGCGTCGGCGCAGCCGCAGGCACCAGCCTCGCCGCCGCAAGCGCGATCGGGCCAACCTGGTTGAGGAACGCGCGCTCATATTCGCGCGAGAGGCGGCTGAGCGCATCGTCCAGCGTGAGCCAGTCCACGGCTTTGATGTCGTTCATCAGCTTGCGGACGGGCCCGCCGTCGGCCTCCATCCGCCAGAAATGCACGACCTTGGAACGCCCGCCGGACTGATAGGCGAGCGTGCCCAGAAATTCGTGCACGGCGACGTCGTGGCCGGTCTCCTCCAGCACCTCGCGGTGCGCCGCCTCCTTCGGCGTCTCGCCGTCGTCGAGCTTGCCCTTGGGCAAGACCCATTCATTGCGCTTGCGCTGGCGCACGACGGCGATCAGCGGCTCAGATCCTCGCCGCAACACAATCCCACCCGCCGCCATGACCGGCGCCCGCGCCATCGCCACATCCGTGTCGTCAAATCGTCCCCGACGAACATATAGGCGGCGGGGGTGGCCGATTGAAGGCTACTTTCGCCTGAGCAGCGCTTCACCTGCGCGAACGCGCGTGCCCTCGGCAATGCCGTCGCAGAAGGCGAAATCGCTGGGCGCGAGGATGATGATGGTCGAGCCATGCTCGAACCAGCCGAGCTCCTCGCCTTTGCTCACCTTCACGTCGCAGGGGAAGTTGACCGGGCCGCGGGTCTGCGCATTCAGGACCATGTCGAGGAAGTGCAGGCGGATGCTGGCGACCAGGATCGCGGCGACCGGCACCAGTGTCACGGCCTCGCCGGTCGACAAATGCGTGCGGATCACCGCGCGCTCATTCTTGCAGAACAGCCGCTCGACCCGCTTCAAGGCGATCGGGTTGACGTTCCAGACGTCGCCATGGATCAGCGTCACCCGCTCGATATGCGCGTCGTATGGCGCATGAAAGCGGTGATACATGCTCGAGGTCAGCCGCAGCGTGACGAAGGAGCCGTTGCGGTGCTGCTCGACCAGCGCGGAATCGCCGACGAGATCGAGCAGCGAATAGGGCGCGCCCTTGACCTGAAACAGCTCCGTGTCGGCAATCCGCCCATGCGCACCGACGATGCCGTCCGAGGGACTGGCGAGGATGGATGGGTCCGGATCGAATGGCCGCAGGCCCGGCTTCAGCTCCCGGGTGAAGCAGTCGTGCAGGCTCTTGAAATGGGTCTTCTTCGCCTCGGACAGATCGAGGTCGGAGAACAGCTTCCACAGCGCGATCGAGAAGTCCCGCACCAGCGGATTCTCGATCTTGGAGAGCCAGCCCATGAAGCGGGTCAGCGCGGCGCGGGGGATGCGGTTGGTCAACAGGAAGTTGAGGTCTTCCTGCTGGGTGAAAGAGGCGATGAGGGCTTTGACTGTCATGAATCTGTCAGCTCACAGTATTAGCGCTTGTTGTCATGGAAACGACACTCCCGATTCTCTCGATGTCCGTGGCCGCCGCAGCGTCCGCTGCCGCCGTCCTCCCGAAGCTCAAGGCACGGGTCGAACTGTCCCGCGCCAAGCACCGTTCGCTCGCCGGGCACTCCAAGATGTCGCGGCGAGTGGCAAGGCTGCTGCCGTTCTACGAGTTCGAAGGCGACAGATATTTCGGCTGCGACGGCGCGCCTGCGAACGTTGTGAAGCAGCGCAAGGACGCCTTCTTCCGCCTCGCCAGGCTTTACGCCGAGCGCTACCCCAAGGGCCGCGCGATGACGAAGGAAGCGGCGGAAAAGATCTCCGACCTGAACTTCACCGAAAGCTACCGCGTTCCGTTCCAGTTCTCGCGTCTCGTCCGCGAGCATCTGGGCACCTCGACCTTCATGGAATCCTCGCGCGGCGTCACCGTCACGGATGTCGACGGCAACACCTCCTACGACCTCACCGGGTCCTACGGCGTCAACATCTTCGGCAACGACTTCTACAAGGAGTGCATCGAGGGCGCCGAGAAGCGCGCGCAGGCGCTCGGCCCGGTGCTCGGCCCCTACCACCCCGTGATCCTCGAGAACGTGAGCCGGCTCTGCCAGATCTCCGGCCTCGACGAGGTCTCCTTCCACATGTCCGGCACGGAAGCCGTGATGCAGGCGGTGCGGCTTGCTCGCTATCACACCAAGCGCACGCATCTGGTTCGTTTCGCCGGCGCCTATCACGGCTGGTGGGGCGACGTGCAGCCCGGCGTCGGCAATCCCATTCCCGCGCACGAGACCTACACGCTTGCCGAGATGTCGGAGAAGACGCTGCACGTGCTGAAGACGCGCAAGGACATCGCCTGCGTGCTGGTCAATCCGCTGCAGGGCCTGCATCCCAACGCCAACGCGCCCGGCGATTCCGCGCTGGTCGATTCCTCCCGCGGCGGCAATTTCGATCGCGTGGCCTACACCGAATGGCTCAAGAAGCTGCGCGAGATCTGCACCGAGCGCGGCATCGTCCTGATCTTCGACGAGGTCTTCGTCGGCTTCCGCCTCGCCGCCGGCGGCGCCCAGGAATATTTCGGCGTCAAGGCCGACATGGTAACCTACGGCAAGAGCCTCGCCGGCGGCCTGCCGGTCGGCGTGGTCTGCGGCAGACGCGAGCTGATGCGCCGCTTCCGCGACGACCGTCCGGCCGACATCTGCTTCGCCCGCGGCACCTTCAACTCGCATCCCTACGTCATGACGGCGATGGACGAGTTCTTGAGCCGGCTCGCCAGCCCGAATTTTCGCGCGGTCTATGAAGGGCTCGAGGCGACCTGGAATGGCCGCGTCCAGAAGCTCAACCAGATGATGGAGAGCACAGACCTGCCGGTGCGGTTCGCCAACTTCTCCTCGATCTGGACGGTGAAATACACCACGCCGTCCCGCTACAACTGGATGCTGCAATATTACCTGCGCGCCGAGGGCCTGGCCTTGAGCTGGGTCGGCACCGGCCGGCTGATCTTCAGCCTCAACTACACCGATGCCGACTTTGCCGAAGTCGCTGACCGCTTCGTCCGCGCCGCGCAAAAGATGAAGGCCGACGGCTTCTGGTGGCACGACGGCACGCTCACCAACAAGCAGATCAAGCGACAGATCTTGAAAGAGATGCTGGCCAAGCGTTTTGGGCGCTGAGGCTGCTCCTGCCACCCCCACCGTCATTCCGGGGTGGTCCGCAGGACCGAACCCGGAATCTCGAGATTCCGGGTTCGATGCTTTGCATCGCCCCGGAATGACGGTGCACATAAAAGCTCCACACACGTGGATGCCCGGCACGAGGCCGGGCATGACGTAACCATCAGACATCGGAGTGTGTTGTGTGCGCAGCGCGCTCAGGCGTGCTGCTCTTCGAGGGTGGGCTCGCCGATGAGGCCAAGCGTGTGCTCGGGGTTGAGGTGCAGGCCGGGGTCCATCAGCTCGCCGCGCATCAGGGCGAGCGGGGCCTTGTGGTAGAGCATCAGATCGTGGAAGGGATCGCTCAGGATCTTGGTCATCCAGACGAGGCCGGTCTCGACGTCGCGGATGAAGAACAGGTGCACGGTGCGGAACAACAGACCGCCGCCGCCGACCACGAGCCAGATCTTGGCGACCTGCCGCATGAAGTCGGTCGCGCCGGCCCAGGGCGTGAACAGGCCGAACAGCGTGGGATCGGCGACCAGCACCAGGGGCGAGAGCGCCCAGATCGCCATCAGCACGACCTTGCGCTGAAGATTGTAGCCGACCTTGATCTCTTCCTTGTGCTCGTGCGTCGCCTGGTTGATGTGATCGTAGGTGTGCGGCTCGAAGAAGAAGTGTCCGGCCTGGCGCGAGGTCATCGAGACCAGCCAGCCGACCAGCGCGGAGACCACGGGATCGATGAACAGCCAGACATAGGCGAAGAGGAAGCTCAGCGCGCTGACGAAGTGCAGGCTCTGATTGATGCGGCTGTGGTGGTAATAGCGATGGTCGTCCCAGCGCTGGATCCGCAGCTGCTCGAGATAATTCTTGATCATGCTCTTCCCCAAAATGCTTTCGGGTACGGGGTTAAAGGGATTCGATGTACGCCGTGTGACAACATCATCTTGTCATGTGGCGACACGCAGCGGCGCGATGACGCAGACACACGCGCCTGATTCACGCCGCTTTCGCGACGTCGACCTTGCGGAAGCGCACCAGCGAGAAGTGACCGAGCGGCGGAATCAGGCGGCGCTCGGCAAGCTCGATGCCGTGGGCACCGGCCAGCCATTTGGCATAACGCGACCAGCCGAACTCGGCGGTACGGAAGCCGAGCGGACGCACCACCGGCTGCAGCTTCTGCTCGATGAACCGGCGTACGCCGGCATCGGCGCTGACGCGGGTCAGGATGATCAGCTCGCCGCCGGGACGCAGCACGCGGGCGAATTCGTCGAGCGCCTTCTCCGGGTTGGGCACCGCGGTGACGACATATTGCGCCATCACCACGTCGAAGGAATTGTCGGAGAATTCGAGCTTCTCGGCGTCCATCACCGCAAGCCCCTCGACGTTCTTCAACTTGCCCTCGGCCACGCGCTGGCGCGCCTTGTCGAGCATGGCTTCCGAAATGTCGGTGCCGAAGATGCGCACATGCGGCGCGTACATCGGCAGCGAGATGCCGGTGCCGACGCCGACCTCGAGCACGCGGCCGCCGATCTTGTTGGTGGCCGCGATCGCCGCCTGCCGGCCCTTGGCGAACACGCCGCCGAACACGAGATCGTAAACGGGCGCCCAGCGGTCATAGGCCTGCTCGACCGTGCCGCGCGTGAGATCGAGCTGCTGGGTGCCGTCAAGGTTCATGATCTTAGCCATCGATGAGGTTCTCGCTGTGGGTCCAATGAAAGGTCAACCGCGCACTGGCCGCCGCGCCATGCGAGGCGAGGCGCGCAGCACGCGGCTGGGCTGAAGTGAGGTGAGATTGCCGACGAACTGACGCGCACTGTTCTCCCAGGAGCGCTCCAGCGCAAAATTGCGGCAGGTCTCGCGCGACATCGTGAGTGCGCGCAGGCACGCGGTGCGCAAATCGTGATCGATCGCGCCGATCGGATGATCGGCGATGACGTCCTTCGGACCCGTGACCGGAAAGGCTGCGACCGGCGTGCCGCAGGCGAGCGCCTCGAGCTGCACCACACCGAACGTGTCGGTCAGGCTCGGAAAGACGAAGACGTCGGCGGCGGCAAGATGCGCGGTGAGATCCGCGCCCTTCTTCTCCCCGAGCAACACGGCATCCGGGTATTTCTTTTCGAGCGCCGCCTTCTGCGGGCCGTCGCCGACGACGACCTTGGTGCCGGGCAGGTCTAGCGAGAGGAACGCTTCCAGATTCTTCTCGACCGCGACCCGGCCCATGGTCATGAAGATCGGACGCGGCAGATCGAGCCTTGCCGGGCTATCGGGATGAAACAGCTCGGTGTTGACGCCGCGCGTCCAGAAGCCGAGCCGCTTGAAGCCGCGCTCGGACAGCTCCTGCCGCAGCGACGGCGTCGCCACCATGGTCATCGCGGCGGCATCGTGGAAGTGGCGCAGCACGGCATAGCCGACGCTCGCGGGGATGCCGGTCCGCACCGAAACATATTCCGGAAAGCGCGTGGTGTAGGAGGTGGTGAAGGCCAGCCGGTTGCGGCGGCAATAGCCGCGTGCGGCCCATCCGATCGGGCCTTCTGTGGCGATATGCAGCGCATCCGGCGCGGCCTTCTCGATCCGTCGCGCGATCTCCTTTCCAGAGGGCAGCGCGAAGCGCAAGCCCGGATAGGTCGGCAGCGGCCAGGACGGAAAGCCCTCCGGGGTCAGGAAGTCGATCTCGACATCGAGCGCCTTGGCGGCGCTTGCCAGCGAGGTCAGCGTCCGGACCACGCCGTTGACCTGCGGATGCCAGGCGTCGGTCGCGATTAATACCCGCATGGGAAAATCCCGAGAGTTTGATGATTCTCGGCTTTCGACCATCAACCATGGATATTTCAGGCGTGTGACGTCACAGAAGTGTCGGCCGGTGGTTTTGTGCGGCGCCCGGCCGGGCCGAGCCACGAAACTGTCATGAAACAATCCTTGCCGCCGTGAAACCTTTTTCGGTTTTCCGCGCAAATGTCCCGAAACGTTTTGCCGCTAGTGATCCAGGCAACAGAGCACCGCAATGGTGCCGCGGTGGCCAAGACCACCGAGCAAACAGGGGCGATCACATGTTCAAGCTGGATACTTTCAAGACGATTTCGCGCGCCGTTGCACTCAGTGCCGTCGCGGTCTCCGCCATTGCATCCGCAGGTGCCGCCAAGGCCGCACCGGTGCAGATATTCCCCTTCTTCCAGCCGTTGCCGCCGATGGCCGCGCCGCAGCCGTTCCAGCCCTATCAACCCTATCAGCCGCCGACCTATCAGACCGAGCCGTCCGAGGATCAGGACGCCGTCGAGATGCCGGCCCGCTTCCGCCGCCAGACCGTTGCTTACGCGACGCGCGAAGCACCGGGCACGATCATCATCGATACGCCCAACACCTATCTCTATTATGTGCTCGGCAACGGCCAGGCCCTGCGCTACGGCATCGGCGTCGGCCGCGACGGTTTCACCTGGTCGGGCGTCCAGTCGGTGTCCCGAAAGGCCGAGTGGCCGGCCTGGACTCCGCCGGCGGAGATGATCGCCCGCCAGCCCTATCTGCCACGCCACATGGCCGGCGGCCCCGGCAACCCGCTAGGGGCGCGCGCCATGTATCTCGGCGGCACCATCTACCGCATCCACGGCACCAACGCTCCCGAGACCATCGGCAAGCGCGTCTCGTCAGGCTGCATCCGCATGACCAATGACGACGTCACCGACCTCTATTCGCGTGTCAACGTCGGCACCAAGGTGATCGTGCTGCCGATGACGGAGCGCCGCGCGGAGCTCGGAGCCACGGCGCGCTGAACCATCTGGACATTGTGAC
The DNA here is from genome assembly GCF_045571495.1 of Bradyrhizobium centrosematis. Classification (NCBI taxonomy): domain Bacteria; kingdom Pseudomonadati; phylum Pseudomonadota; class Alphaproteobacteria; order Hyphomicrobiales; family Nitrobacteraceae; genus Bradyrhizobium; species Bradyrhizobium centrosematis. The sequence goes on along the minus strand of NZ_CP120703.1, from coordinate 2,049,698 downwards.
GCAAACGGCCCCGGAACCCCGCCGGGGCCGCTTTCGTTTGCCCTCGACATGCCGGCGCGCGCTCGCCGCCGCGCGAATCCCTGATGGAGGCGCAGATGCGATCACGGCTGCAATCCCCAGCGAGCCCGTGGCGGTATGCGATCGCCGGCGCGCTGATGCTGCTCGTGTCCGCCTCCTCCTCCTCGCTCGCGCAGCAGCCGACGAACGACGAGGCCGGCAGGCAAGCCTTCAACAATTCCTGCCGCACCTGCCACTCGGCAAAGGAAGGCGACAACCGCCTCGGCCCCAATCTCAACAAGATCGTCGGGCGCAAGGCCGGCTCGCTGCCGGACTACAACTACTCGTCGTCGATGAAGGAAGCCGGCTTCGTCTGGGATCAGGACAAGCTGACGCGCTTCATGATCAAGCCGGACGACGTGGTATCGGGCAACAAGATGCAGCCCTATGGCGGCGTCTCGGCGGAGGAAGCCGCGAAGATCGTTGCCTATCTGCAGGCGGCTTCGGGCTCGCAATAGCAGACGCTGCGCAGCATGTTTAGTCTTGCGTCGGAAATCGCGGCGCATCCTTCGAGACGCCCGCCAACGGCGGGCCCTCAGGATGAGGAGTGGAGTTCGTTGTGGCCTTTCCCAACGAAGCGCTTGCGTCAAGGCGAAGATGCCGGTTAGCCTCATCCTGAGGAGACCGCGAAGCGGTCGTCTCGAAGGACGAGGCGTTCACGATGACGGACGGAGCGTACCTCTATATCCTCAGATGCGCCGACGGCAGCTACTACATCGGCACGACGCGCACCGAACTCGAGGTCAGGATCGCCCAGCACAACGCCGGCTCGTTCGAGGGCTACACAAAGTCGCGTCGTCCCGTGACGCTGGTCTTCTCGCAATGGTTCGATCGCATCACCGACGCGATCGAGTGCGAGCGCAAGCTCAAGAAATGGAGCCGCGCGAAGAAAGAAGCCTTCATGCGCGGCGATTTTGCCGAGTTGCATGAGTTGGCAAAGCGCGGATCGCATCATCCTTCGAGACGCCCGCCTGCGGCGGGCCCTCAGGATGAGGTCTGAGTGTGCGGCGACATGTCGCCGCGGGACCGCCGGTAGCTAACCTCATCCTGAGGAGACCGCGAAGCGGTCGTCTCGAAGGACGAGGCGTTCACGCGGACGGACGACCTGACGCGCCCCGCCGCTCCGCAATCAACCTCAGCCACGCGGCCGAGTGAAACGCGCTCATCAAGAGATACATCGGTACCATTCCGCCGAGCAGAGAGCCCTGCCCGGCGGCACACAGCAGGTCTGCCGGCCCACCGGTCATGGCCGTCAGCACCGCCATGATCGCGAAGGTCGGCGTCGCCGCCAAAGCCAGCCATCTGGAGAGATGGCGCGCCGCCGCAACGCCGTCGCGGCCGGCGACGATGGTTGCGCTGGCGGGACTAGTCACGTCCTTCCGCAGCCTCTTTGCGAAAGGCCTTCTCGCCGGCGTCGGAGATCTCGACCCACTTCTTGTCGGGCTCGGCGCCTTCGGCGTAGCTGTCATGCCAGTTCCACCATTTGTAGGTCGGCGTCTGCGGATAGCCCTGCGGCGAATCCTCCCAGACCTCCTGACGGCCGAGCGGCGTGATGTCGAGGTAGTTCCAGGTGCCGCCCATCTGCTCGTCGCCGCGGCTCTTGACGAAATAGGTGCGGAAGACGCGCGTGCCGTCGCGGTAGAACACGTTCGTCCCGTGCCATTCGTCGACGCCGAAATCGGTATCGAAACTGTCGGTGACGGTGACCCACGGCATGGTCCAGCCCATCCGCCGCTTCAGCCTGGCGATATCGGCCTGCGGCGCGCGCGAGGCGAACACGAGCGTCGTATCGCGGGCATTCAGATGCGCGACATGAGCGACCTGGTCGGCCACCATGGAGCAGCCGCGGCAGGCGTGGTCGGGCCAGCCGAACACGCCGGGCTCGAAGAAGGCGCGATAGACGATCAGCTGCCGCCGCCCCTGGAATAGGTCGACGAGACTGAGCTTGCCGCCGGGCCCCTCGAACGCATAGGTTTTGGTCACTTCCATCCACGGCATGCGCCGGCGCTCGGCGGCCAGGGCGTCGCGGGCACGGGTATGCGCCTTTTCCTTCACGAGCAGTTGCTGACGGGCTGCCTCCCAGTCCTGCGGCGACACCACTGGGGGTGTTTGCATGACAGCCTGTCCGTTATTTCGTTCGTTCTGGGCTAGTGTCATCATGACTCTCCAAATCTCTGGCTTTTGCGATCAGCCTTGCGTGTCGCGGAACCGCTCGCCCCTCACCGCACATCGTCGGCCGTCAACGGTTTCTGGCACCGCGCGGTTGCGCAGTGGGAGTAACAAGTGTGGCGGGATTTGAATGGAGTCGCTGATCACGGCCGCCGCACGTGCGCTGGAAGCGGGCGACCCGCTCGGCGCCCTGAACCGAATCGCGCTGCGCAACGATGCGCCGTCGCTGGCGCTGCGCGGCATTGCGATGGCGCAGCTCGGCGATCTCGCCAAGGCCAAGGCGCTGCTGCGCAGCGCCGCGCGCGCATTCGGTCCGCGCGAAGCGGTGGCGCGCGCCAGATGCATGGTCGCCGAAGCCGAGATCGCATTGGTCTCGCGCGACCTGAGCTGGCCCGTGAAAACGCTCGCGGCGGCCCGTGCAACGCTCGAGAAGCACGGCGATCTCGTCAATGCCGCCCATGCGGGCCACATCGAGGCGCGCCGTCTTCTTCTCGTCGGGCGGCTCGACGAGGCCGAGCGCACGTTGGCCGCGCTCGATCACGCCCCGCTTCCGCCGGCATCGCAAGTCGTGCGCGAGCTTGTGGTTGCCGGCATAGCGATCAGGCGCCTGAAAACGAGGGAGGCCCGCGCGGCGCTTGATCGCGCAGGCAGTGCAGCGCGGCAGGCAAGAATCGCGGCGCTGATGGCCGAGGTCGACAGCGCAAACCTCATCCTCGATACGCCGGCAGCACGCCTGATTGCGGGCGGCGAGGAACACCCGTTGCTGCTCGGAGAGATCGAAAGGCTGGCAACCTCGACAGCGCTCGTCGTGGACACCTTCCATCATGTCGTGCGCAGGCGAGGCGTTGCCGTGTCGCTCGGAACGCGGCCGGTGCTGTTCGCGCTCGCCCGCCTTCTGGCGCAGGCGTGGCCCGAAGATGTCTCACGCGAGAGGCTGATATCAGGTGCATTTCAAGCACGACACGTCGATGAGTCGCACCGCGCGCGATTGCGGGTCGAGATCGGGCGGCTCCGCACCCAGCTCGAGCCGCTGGCCGACATCAACGCCACGAAGCAAGGTTTCGTGCTGACACCGCGAAAGACGCGCGATGTCCTCGTGCTGGCGCGGCCCAATGAGGAGAAGCACGCAGCCGTCCTCGCACTTCTTGCCGACGGCGAGCCGTGGTCGAGCTCGGCGCTCGCGCTGGCGCTTGGCACCAGCGCGCGCACGGTGCAGCGAGCGCTCGACGAGCTGGCGCGATCGGGCAAGGTGCAGTCCTTCGGACATGGCCGGGCGCGGCGCTGGATGACGCCGCCGGTCCCGGGTTTCCCGACAGGCTTGTTACTCCCCACGCCGCTCCTGAAGACGTAAATTGACCCCATCACAGGGAGCGAGCAGATGAAGCGTTCAGCCGCCGAGATCATCAGGGAATACGGACCTTTTGCCGGCGTCGACGCCGTGCATGGCGTCACCTATGACGGCAGCCATGTCTGGTTCGCCTCCGGCAACAAATTGAATGCGGTCGATCCCGATAGCGGCAAGGTCGCGCGCTCCCTTGACGTCGCCGCGCATGCCGGAACGGCGTTCGACGGCAGGCATCTGTTCCAGATCGCCGAAGACCGTATCCAGAAGATTGACGCCGCAACTGGCAAGGTGGTCTCCACCATCCCCGCGCCCGGCGGCGGTGGCGATTCCGGACTGGCCTGGGCGGAAGGCTCACTCTGGGTCGGTCAATACCGGGAGCGCAAGATCCATCAGATCGACCCGGCCACAGGGAAGGTGCTCCGCACCATCGAGAGCAAGCGCTTCGTCACCGGCGTGACCTGGGTCGACGGCGAGCTCTGGCACGGCACCTGGGAAGGCGAGGACAGCGACATCAGGCACATCGATCCTGACACCGGCAAGGTGCTGGAGCAGCTCGACCTGCCTGCAGGCACCATGGTCTCGGGCCTGGAATCCGACGGCGGTGACCGCTTCTACTGCGGCGGCGGAGATCGCGGCAATGTGAGAGCGGTCCGCCGCCCCCGGCGCGGCTAGAACGTTTTCGCAGCGACGTGATCGCTGCCGTTAACCCATTCGCCCCAATTCCACCCCATCGGTGCGCTCTAGCGCCCTGCTCGCCTGCCCTGTAGAATCCCGGCCGGGGCGGCTTGGGGGATTGATGCGACTGACGTTGAATCTGAAGACGATCCTGATCGGCCTCGCGGTGCTCGCGGCGTCGTTCTTCATCAGCCTGAAGGCGATGGACCTCCTGTCGCCGCGCGCGACGATTTCGGCGCCGCCGGTCGTGCAATTGCCGCCGCTGCCGCCGGTGTCGAAGAGCTCCATCGTGATCGCCCCGGTCGCCATCGCGATCTCGGCGATCCGCGAGCAGGCCGAGAAGGCCGCGCCGCGCAATTTCGCCGGCAAGGCCGACAACCCGATCTCGCAGATCCTGGAGAACGCCGACATCGGCTGGACCGCGGCGCGCGGGCCGATGGCGGCGAACGGCGACAAGGACGTGCTGACGATCTCGACCCCGCTCACCGGCAAGCTGAACGTGACGGGCTCGCTGTCCGCGAAGGCCACCGGCGCGCTTGGCGACGCGCTCGGCAGCGTGCTCGGCGGTGACGCCGCGAAACGGATCGGCGCGGTCAACATCAAGAATTTGAACGCCAGCGCCGAGATCAAGGGCAACGTGATCGTCACCTCCCGCCCGAAGCTCGCGGCCAACTGGCACCTGGAGCCCAATCTCGGCGCCCAGGTCAATCTCGGCGACACCAATCTCAATATCTCCGGCGCCAAGGTCAACGTGCCGGCGCAGGTGAAGCCGCTGATCGACAAGAATGTCGGCGAGCAGATCAACATCGTCTCCGAGCGCATCCGCAACGATCCTTCGCTGCGCGAGAATGCGAAGCTGCAATGGGCCAAGGCCTGCCGCTCGATCCCGCTGCAGGGCTCCGCTGCCTCGGCGGCACTTCCGCCGCTCTGGCTCGAGATGAAGCCGATCCGCGCCATCGCCGCGCAGCCGCGCGTCGACGCGCAGGCGGTGACTCTGCTGATGGGTCTGGAAGCGGAGACGCGCGTAACCTCGGCGCCGACAAAGCCGGACTGCCCGTTTCCCGACAAGATCTCGATCGTGCCGCCGACCGGCACCGGCGTGAACATTGGCGTGCCGATCGACGTGCCGTTCACCGAGATCAACAAGCTGATCGCCGCGCAGATGGTCGGCCGCACCTATCCCGAGGATGGCTCCGGCCCGGTCGACGTCACCGTGAAGAGCGCCAACGTGATCCCGTCGGGTGACCGGCTGCTAATCTCGCTGCTGGTGAACGCCAAGGAGAAGAAGAGCTGGTTCGGCCTCGGCGCCGAGGCAACCGTGCATATCTGGGGCCGGCCGGTGCTCGACCAGGCGCAACAGACGCTGCGGCTCACCGACATCCAGCTCGCGGTGGAATCCGAGGCGGCATTCGGCCTGTTGGGCGCGGCGGCGCGCGCCGTGGTGCCGCAGATGCAGCAGGCGCTGCTTCAGAAGGCGACGCTCGACCTCAAGCCGATCGCCGCCAATGCCCGCGAGAAGATCGCCGCCGCGATCGCCGATTACCAGAAGAGCGAGGACGGTCTCAAGGTCGACGCCAAGATCGGGAGCCTGACGCTCGCCGACATCGCGTTCGATTCCAAGACGTTGCGCGTGGTCGCGGAAGCCGGCGGCTCGCTGAACGTGCATGTGAGCAAGCTCTCGGGAATGTAGTGCGCGCTCGTTACCGGAAGGGCTATCGCATTCGAGAGCTTTGCCCTGCAGCCATCCTTCGAGACGCCCGCTCGAGGCGGGCTCCTCAGGATGAGGACGGAGTGTGCGGCAGCCGTTTCCACCGGCCCTCACATAGATTAGCCTCATTCTGAGGAGGCGCGTCAGCGCCGTCTCGAAGGACGAGGCGTGCGCGGGCTGCCACCGTGCGTCATATGCCGCTACAGTCACCGGGCACGCGACCACTCTTCATCACTGCGCCGCTGGCATTCTCGCCGCAGGATGCTAGTCTCACACGGCACGTAGGGGACAACGCGAGGACAACATGGAAGCCGGCATGGTCACGCCCGCGCCGGCATTGGTGCGCTTTTCCGGCATTCAGAAGACCTATGATGGCGAGCATCTCGTGGTGAAGAACCTCGATCTCGACATCAGGAAGGGCGAATTCATCACCCTGCTCGGCCCGTCGGGCTCGGGCAAGACCACCACGCTGATGATGCTGGCCGGCTTCGAGGCTCCGACCCATGGCGAGATCTACCTCGGCGAGCGGCCGATCAAGAACATGCCGCCGCACAAGCGCGACATCGGCATGGTGTTCCAGAACTATGCCCTGTTTCCGCACCTGACGATCGCCGAGAACATCGCCTTCCCGCTATCCGTTCGCAAGACCAGCAAGGCGGAAGTGCAGGAGCTCGTCGCGGCGGCGTTGCGCATGATCAAGATGGAAAATCTGGCGCACCGGCGGCCCGGCCAGCTGTCCGGCGGGCAGCAGCAGCGCGTGGCCCTGGCCCGCGCGCTGGTCTTCAATCCGCAGCTCGTGCTGATGGACGAGCCGCTCGGCGCCCTCGACAAGCGCCTGCGCGAGCAGATGCAGCTCGAGATCAAGCAGCTGCACGAGACGATGGGTATCACCATCGTCTACGTCACCCACGATCAGAGCGAAGCGCTCACCATGTCGGACCGCATCGCCGTGTTCAACGACGGCATCGTGCAGCAGATCGACCGGCCCGACGCGCTGTACGAGCATCCGGTGAACAGCTTCGTCGCGCATTTCATCGGCGAGAACAACGTGCTGGCCGGCACCGTCGAGACGGTCGACAAGGACTATTGCCGTGTCGCGCTGGCCGGCGGCGGCACTGTGAGCGCCCGGGCGGTCAACATATCGGGCGCCGGTGCATCGACCTCGCTGTCGGTGCGGCCGGAGCGGATCGCCATCGTCCCGGACGGCAGCTCCCGCGATGGGGCGAACCGCCTGCCTGCGAAGGTGCAGAACACGATCTATCTCGGCGACCATGCGCTGGCCGTGCTCGACGTCGCCGGCAACGGAGAGTTCATGGTCAAGCTTCAGCCGGGCACGCATGACAGCCTGAGCCATGGTGAAAACGTATTTGTCAGCTTTCGCCCAGAGGATTGCTTGGCTCTCGATCCCGTCTAGCCCGGATCTTCATCGATCAACTCAACGCAACTCATATGAAGAAGGAATCAAGATCATGCTGAAGCGCAAGATTGGCAAGATTGCTCTGGGTTTCGCCACGGCACTCGGGGCCAGCGCTGCGCTGGCGACGATGGCGCAGGCGCGAGACCTCACCGTCGTGTCGTGGGGCGGCGCGTACCAGGATGCCCAGAAGAAGGTCTATTTCGAACCGTTCAAGAAGGCATCCGGCATCGCCATGAACGACGAGTCCTGGGACGGCGGCGTCGGCGTGCTGCGGGCCAAGGTGCAGGGCGGCGCGGCCACTTGGGACGTCGTCCAGGTCGAGAGCGACGAGCTCGCGGTCGGCTGCGAGGAAGGCCTGTTCGAGAAGCTGGACTATACCAAGATCGGCGGCGAGGCCGCCTACATACCGCCATCGGTCAATCCATGCGGCGTCGGCGCGATCCTCTATGACTTCGTTCTCGGCTACGACAAGGACAAGCTGAAGGAAGCGCCCAAGGGCTGGGCCGACTTCTTCGACACCAAGAAGATTCCAGGCAAGCGCGCCCTGCGTCAGGGCCCGAAGACCACGCTGGAGATCGCGCTGATGGCGGACGGCGTCGCTCCGAAGGACGTCTACAAGGTGCTTGCGACCGACGAGGGCGTTGATCGCGCGTTCAAGAAGCTCGACACCATCAAGGGCGACATCGTCTGGTGGAAGGCCGGCGCCCAGCCGCCACAATTGCTCGCCTCCGGCGAGGTGGCGATGACGTCGGTGTACAATGGCCGCATCGACACCGCGAACAAGAACGAGAAGAAGAACTTCGGCATGGTGTGGGACGGTGCGCTCTTCACCCTCGACAGCTGGGTCATCCTGAAGGGCAGCCCCAACAAGGACGCGGCCTACAAATTCCTCGACTTCGTCGGCAAGGCCGAGAACCAGTCGAAACTCTCGGAGAACATCGCCTACGGCACCTCCAACAAGGACGCGGCCGGCAAGCTGCAGCCCGCCGTGCTGAAGGACCTGCCGACCGCTCCTGACAACATCAAGAATGCGGTCGAGATCAATGTCGGCTTCTGGCTCGAGAACATCGACCGCCTGACCGAGCGCTTCAACAAATGGGCGGCGAAATAGCGCCGGCTTACGGGAAGGAGGCATGGCGGACAACTCGTCCGCGGCGCATCCTTCGAGACGCCCGCCTACGGCGGGCCCTCAGGATGAGGTCTAAGTCCGTGGCAGCGACTTTACAGGCGACGATGTCGATAAGCCTCGTCCTGAGGAGACCGCGAAGCGGTCGTCTCGAAGGACGAGGCGCTTGCTCAGCCCGTTCCAACAGGCTTTCTCCATGACAGCAGCGCCCGCGATCGGCGGCGGTGCCCAAACCGAGGTGCCGCTCAAACGCCGTTTGCGGCGTGCAGAGCGGACGCGCCAGGTCAAGGCATTGGCGCTGGTTCTGCCGCTTCTCGTCTTCCTGCTCTTCACCTTTGCCGGACCGATCGCCGGCATGCTGTGGCGCGCGGTCGATGACAGGGAGGTGCGTCAGGTCCTGCCGCAAACCATCGCCGCTCTCGCCGGCTGGGACGGCAAGGACCTGCCGGACGAGAAAGCTTATGCGGCGCTGGCAAGCGACATCCAGACGGCACGTGCCGCCGGCACCCTTGCAATTGCGGCCAAGCGGCTGAACTACGCGCTGAACGGCTTTCGCACCATCCTGACCAGCACGGCCCGCAATCTGAAGGTGGCTCCGGAGCCCGGCACCGCCAAGGAGACGCTGGGCAAGATCAACCCGGCCTGGCGCGAACATGCCACCTGGAGCACGATCAAGAATGCCAGCGGCCCAGTGACCGGCTTCTACCTTCTTGCGGCACTCGACCTTGTCAGGAACGCGGACGGCGCGATCGTCGCGGCGCCGCCGGACCAGGCCATTTACCGCGAGGTTTTCGCCCGCACATTCATCATCAGCCTCAGCGTCACCGCACTCTGCCTGATCCTGGGTTTCCCGGTCGCTTACCTCCTGGCGACGCTGCCGCCGGGTAAGTCGAACCTGCTGATGATCTTCGTCCTGCTGCCGTTCTGGACGTCGCTCCTGGTCCGCACTTGCGCCTGGATCGTGCTGTTGCAGAGCAACGGCGTGGTCAATGACAGCCTGCACTGGCTCGGTATCATCGACGAGCCGCTGCGCCTAATCTACAACCGCTTCGGCGTTTGCGTGGCGATGACCCATGTTCTCCTGCCCTTCATGATCCTACCGCTGTACAGCAGCATGAGAGCGATCTCGCCCGCTTACATGCGCGCCGCCGCCTCGCTCGGCGCGCCACCCCTCACCGCCTTCCTGCGGATCTATCTGCCGCAGACCCTGCCCGGCGTCGGCGCGGGCAGTCTGCTCGTCTTCATCCTGGCGCTCGGCTACTACATCACGCCGGCCCTCGTCGGCGGCGCCGCCGATCAGATGATCAGCTATTTCATCGCGCTCTACACCACCGAGACCGCCAATTGGGGCCTTGCCTCGGCGCTTGGTGCAGTGCTGCTGCTCGCCACCATTCTCTTGGCGCTCGTCTACGGCAAGCTGGTGCAGGGCCAGCAGGTCACGGGAGGCATGAAGAATTGAGCGACAATTCCTCCCTGCGCACGCCCAGCCAGCGCATCGCCTGGACCGTGACCATCGTCATCTCGACGCTGGTGTTCGTCTTCCTGATCGCACCGATCCTGGCGATCATGCCGCTGTCCTTCAGCGCGGGCTCCTATTTGACCTATCCGCTGCCCGGCCTGTCGCTGCGCTGGTATGACGACTTCATCAATTCGCCGCGCTGGATGAATTCGCTGCGGAACAGCGTGATCATCGGCGTCGCCTCGACGGCGCTGTCCATGGTGCTCGGCACGCTGGCCGCGCTGGGCCTTGCGCAGTGGAAGAGCCGGTTCAAGCCGCTCGTTCTGGCTTTCGTCCTGTCGCCGGTCGTCGTGCCCGGCGTCATCACTGCGGTCGGCCTGTATTTCTTCTTCGCGCCGATTGGCCTCACCGGCAGCTATCTCGGCCTGATCCTGGCTCACACTGCGCTGGCGACGCCCTTCGTGGTGATCACGGTCGGCGCGACGCTGCAGAGCTTCGACACCAATCTGGCGCGCGCCGCCGCCTCGCTCGGCGCCTCGCCGCTTCAAGCGTTCCGCCGCGTGATCCTGCCGCTGATCCTGCCTGGTATCGCCTCAGGCGCGCTGTTCGCCTTCGCCACCAGCTTCGATGAGGTGGTGATCGTGCTGTTCATGGCAGGTCCCGAGCAGCGCACCTTGCCGCGCGAAATGTTCAGCGGCATCCGCGAGAACATCAGCCCGACCATCACGGCGGCAGCGGTGATCCTGACGACGGTGTCGGTCATCCTCCTCGCCACCATGGAAGGCCTGCGCAGGCGCAACGAGCGGCTCAAGGGCGGCGGGGCCTGAAAGCGGCGGGAGAGTTAGGAACACCGCCCGCCCCTTCTGTTTTTGCATTCTGCTACGGCGCGGATTGCTTAGCTGCAGCCGCCGATAACCGTTAGAACGTCCCGGCAACAAATCCCAAACAACAACGCACAGGGAGCAACAACCATGCAAAAACTCATCGCCGCCGTCGCGGCCGGCCTCGCTTTGGCGGCCACGTCAGGCGCGGCGCAGGCGCAGATCTCCGACGACATCGTCAAGATCGGCGTGCTCACGGACATGTCGAGCCTCTATGCGGACGCGACCGGCAAGGGCTCGCTCGCCGCAGTCGAGATGGCGGTCGCCGATTACGGCGGCAAGGTCGCCGGCAAGCCGGTCGCCGTGGTCGCCGCCGACCACCAGAACAAGCCTGACGTCGGCGTCAACATCGCGCGCAACTGGTACGACAACGACAAGGTCGACGCCATCTTCGACGTGCCGACCTCGTCGGTCGCCCTGCCGGTCTCGGCGCTGACGCGCGAGAAGAACAAGATCAACATCAATTCCGGCGGCGGCTCCTCCGACATCACCGGGGCGCAATGCTCGCCGAACACGGTGCACTGGACCTACGACACCTATGCGCTGTCGAACGTCGCCGGCAAGGCGATGGTGAAGCGCGGCGAGGATACCTGGTTCTTCGTCACCGCCGACTACGCCTTCGGCATGGCGCTGCAGCGCGACGCCGCCAACGTGGTCAAGGAGAGCGGCGGCAAGGTGCTCGGCGAGGTCCGCCATCCGCTCAACTCGTCGGACTTCTCCTCCTTCCTGTTGCAGGCCCAGGCCTCGAAGGCCAAGGTGGTCGCGCTGGCGAATGCCGGCGGCGACACCACCAACGCGCTGAAGCAGGCGGCCGAGTTCGGTCTGACCCAGGGCGGCCAGAAGATGATTGCGCTGCTGCAGGAGATCACCGACACCCACTCGCTCGGCATCAAGGCAACGCAGGGCCTGATCGTCACCGACGCCTTCTACTGGGACATGAACGAGGAGACGCGCGCCTTCTCCAAGCGTTTCAACGAGAAGGTCGGGCACATGCCGACCATGATCCAGGCCGGCCTCTATTCGGCGACCATGCACTATCTGAAGGCGATCGACGCCATCAAGACCGACGAGGCGCCGAAGGTGATGGCGCAGATGCGCGCGACGCCGGTCAACGACTTCTTCGCCAAGAACGGCAAGATCCGCATCGACGGCCGCATGGTCCACGACATGTATCTGTTCGAGGTCAAAAAGCCCGAGGAGTCCAAGGGCGAATGGGACCTCTACAAGCTGATCGCCACCGTGCCCGGCGACGAGGCCTTCCGTCCGCTCGACAAGGGCGGCTGCCCGCTGGTGACGCACTAGTTGCCGCAATTTCCGTCATTGCGAGCGCAGCGAAGCAATCCAGAGTCCCTCCGCGGCGACAGCCTGGATTGCTTCCCCGCAAGGGCTCCTCGCAATCACGAAGACACGACTGCGCGCCCGGTGAAAACCGTGCGCGCTTCGTTTACGCCATCAGTCGAGCCGCATTACTCCGAGTACTTGAACTCCGGCATGTTCTTCAGCTCGTCCTTGCTCGCATTGAACACGGCGTGGTCCGGATACCACTTCGACGAGGACGACGTCGTGGTCGTAGCGGGCTTGTTGTCGGTTCCGGTCGCAGCGCCGGTCGTGGTGGTCGCGGCGGGCCTGGCGCCCGGATTCGTGCCGGTGCCGGTGTAGGCCACTGCCTCATTGACGAACTTCAGCTTCTCGTAGGGCACGGCGACCAGATGCTCGCCCATGCCGAGGAAGCCGCCGACGCCGATCACGGCAATCTTGACGGCGCCGCTCTTGTCCATCAGGAGGTCGTTGATCGAGCCGATGTTCTCGTTGGCGTCGTTGTAGATCTTCAGGCCGGCCATCTTCGAGGCGCGCCATTGACCGGACGCGGTCGTGGTTGTCGCGGTGGCGGCAGCCGGGGCCTTGTCGGTGGTGGCGGTCGGCGATTGTGCGAACGCAACCGTGGTAAGCAGTGCTGTGCCGGCGAGGCCGGCGACGATCGATTTCAGCATTGTCCTCTCCTTCACAAGAAACTCGTGCTGAGAAAACAGCGCTGGTCACACGCAGTTCCGTGCGGGCCGCAATTTCGTCGCGCGATGCGCGAGTGGAAACGCTTCGTAAGGATTGTTCCTGCGTCACTCAGGAACATTTTGCGGCGCACTGTTCCCCGCCGGCGATCATGCGCCCTGGGTGACACATGACCGCGGCGGGGAACGCGCCAACCCGCGTCGCGCGAGGTCAGCTCTTGTAGTCGATCAGGAGCGCGGAGAAATTCGAGCTGCTCGATGAGCTGCCATTGGCGCCGTAGGACGAGCTCGACGATTGCGACTGCTGCAGCGCCTGCAGGAACTGCTGGAGGATCTCGGCCGTGGTCTGGTCGGTCGAGCTGCTGCTCGTCGAGTCCGTCGACGATGCATCCGAAGAGCTGTCGTCCGGCGGCGGGCCGGACGGCGGTCCACCGGCACCACCGGGACCGTTCGCCAAGGCGGACTGAAAGACGCTCTTCAGCTCATCGGCCTGGTCCGAGGTCAGCGTCCCGTTCGACACTTCGCTGGAAATGAGATCGTCGATTTTCGACTGCATGCCCTCTTTGGAGGGACGCGTGCCGCTCGACTGGCTCTGCTGGAGCGCGGTGTCGATATCGGTCAGCGCCGTCGACAGCGCGGACTGGTCGGATGACGAGATCGTGCCGGCGGACACCTCCGATTGCAATTCCTGCTGCAGCCGCTGCAGCGGCGACTGATAATTACCGGCGGACGCCGCCGAAATCGAGGTCATGATGGCTCCGTGGATGTTGCGGGTTTCGTCGCGGACCACGCCACGCTATGGTTAACGGCCTTAACGAGACCTTGCCGGTCCGCGACGGCGCGTTTGCCGCCTGTTGCCGGAAGCCGGATAGAAACAATCCGAAACAAAAATCTTCGCCATTTGGCCCGAATCCTGGACAAACAAAGCGCATGGCCATTCCCAATCCCAACATCCTGGTCGTCGAGGACGACCGCGAAACCCGGACGCTGATTGCGAAATACCTGCGCAACAACGCCTGCAACGTCACCGCCGTGAGCGACGGCCGCGAGATGTCGCGCGCCATGGCCGATCACCGCGTCGACCTCATCATCCTCGATGTCATGCTGCCCGGCGAAGACGGCCTCAGCCTGTGCCGCAAGGTGCGCGCCGAGACGCAGACGCCGATCATCATGTTGACCGCGCGCGGCGAGGACGTCGACCGCATCGTCGGCCTCGAGATGGGCGCGGACGACTATCTGCCGAAACCCTTCAACCCGCGCGAGCTGCTCGCCCGCATCAACGCGGTGCTGCGCCGCCAGGCGGCCGCGCAGGCGGCGAGCGCGATCCAGGGCGCGAGCACGCTCGACTTCGAGGGCTGGCGCATCGATCTGCGCCTGCGCGAATTGCGCAATCCCGAAGGCGCGCGCGTCGCGGTGACGAGCGCCGAGTTCGACCTGCTCAGGACGTTCTGCGAGCGCCCCGGCCGCGTGCTGTCGCGCGACAGCCTGCTCGACCTCACGCAGGGGCGCAACGCCGGCTCGTTCGAGCGCTCCATCGACGTGCTGGTCAGCCGCATCCGCCGCAAGATCGAGCCCAATCCGGCCGATCCCACCATCATCAAGACGGTGCGCTCCGGCGGCTATCTGTTCACGCCGAGAACCGAGGCCGTCGCGGCTCCCTTGAGCAGCTGAGAGAGCGGCCGTCATGACGCCGTTCCGCTTCTTCCACCTCAAAAGCATCGGCGGGCAGATCGCCGCACTGGTGGTGGCCTCGATCGTCGCGCTGCATCTGATCCTCACGGTGAGCTTCCTGGTGGGCCGGCCGGATCGCGCCGATGCGCCGACCGACAACGCGCATCAGCTCGCGGACGCAGCCCTGCTGCTCAATGGCGCGGAGACCAGCGAGCGGCCGCGAATTCTCGTCGACATCGCCCGCGCGTTTCCGAAGGCCGGCATCGAGCTGCTCGCGCCCGGCGCCGTTGCCGCCGGCGAAGACAGCGAGAGCCGGCAGCTGCACAATGTGCGCCGGCATCTCGGCCGTCAGTACAAGGTCTTCGCGCTGCCGCCGCAGGAGGGCTTGAACCGGATCGCCGTCGAGCTGCCCGACGGCAGCGCGGTCGTCGGGCGCGTCGAGCCGCCGCCGCACCCGCCGCGGTTCTGGGGCGGGCCGTGGATGATAACGCTGCTGTTCGTGCTCATCTGCGTCACCACGCTCGGTCTCTGGGCCGCCTACGCGCTGGCGGCGCCGCTGTCGTCCTTCGCCAAGGCCGCTGCGAATTTCAGCCTGGACGGCGGGTCGGCGCCCCTGCCGGAGCGCGGTCCGGAAGAGATCCGCTCAGTGGCGCGCGCGCTCAACCGCATGCAGGAGCGGATCGCGCGGCTGATGTCGGATCGCACGCGGATGCTGGCCGCGATCAGCCACGATCTGCGCACGCCGATCACACGGCTGCGCCTGCGCGCCGAGTTCGTCGAGGACGAAGGCAACCGCAAGCGCATGCTGATGGATCTCGACCAGATGCGCGCGATGCTGGAATCGGTGCTATCGCTCTTGCGCAACGACCGCAAGGTCGAGGCGGTGACGCTGGTCGACATCGCGAGCACGCTGCAGCTCGTAGCCGACCAGTTCGGCGACATGGGCCACGTCGTGCATTACGACGGGCCGCCCTCCGCGACCGCCGCCGCGCGGCCAGACGATCTGCATCGCGGCGTCACCAACCTAGTCGAGAATGCGGTGCGCTTCGGCGCCGAGGTGACGATCCGCCTCGACGTCTCCCGCGACAAGCTCATCATCGACGTCGAGGACGACGGCCCCGGCATCTCGGACGCGCGCAAGCAGGAGATGCTGGAGCCGTTCGTGCGCGGCGACGATGCGCGCACCATGGACGAGTCCACCGGCTTTGGGCTCGGCCTGTCGATCGCGCGCGCCATCGCACTCGCCCATGGCGGCGAGCTGTCGCTGCACGATCGCGCCCCGCATGGCCTGATCGTGCGGATGCAATTGCCGCTCTGGCAGCAGCCGCGGCTGGCGGCCTAGGTTTCTTTTGGCTCGGCGCTTCAGGCCGCGAGCGGCGGATGCTCGATCGCGTGCTCGTCGAAGATGGCCACCGCCTCGAAGCGGTAGTTGCAGGCGTGGCAGGTCCAGAGATAGGAGACGCGCCCCTCGCCCGGCTCGATCCAGTCGGGCTGCGGGATCGGCGTGCCGCATTGGGCGCACGGGTTATCTCTGGGAATGTCGCCGGTGTGTGCAGTGACCAGGCTGGCTTTTGTCATGGCACCTCTCCCGATTTGCAGCGCTTGCATACTCGCTTTCGCGCGCCCGCGCGAATAGACAGGCGTGCTGTCGCGAGCGGAGGTCATCCGCCTCGACAGCCCGATTACGCCAGCTTTGAGTCTTAACGGCGGCACGGCACCGCAAAAACGTTGACGGCGGCGTTTGGCCACATCATCGCCGTGTTCAGCCTGCTTAAGGCGGCTGGGCGCAGGCTACTGACGGGATATCTGATGAAGATTTTACGCATTGCCGCGTTGCTCGCGGCCGGATTGACATTGCCCCAGGCCGCCATGGCCGGCGAAGCCGAATATGCCGAGATGGTTGCCGCTCATGCCCGCGCCAATGGCGTGCCGGAAGCGCTGGTGCACCGCGTGATCATGCGCGAAAGCCGTTACCAGCCGCACCTCGTCGGCCGTGGCGGAACCATCGGGCTGATGCAGATCAAGCTCGCGACCGCCCGCGGGGTCGGCTACACCGGTGATGCCGCGGGATTACGCGATCCCAACACCAACCTCACCTATGCCGTGAAATACCTCGCCGGTGCCTATCGCGCCGCCAATGGCGACCACGCGAAAGCCGTGCGTTATTTCGCGGGCGGCTATTACTACGCCGCAAAGCGCCAGCGGCAGGAGGCCGTGCAGCTCGCCAGCATGGGCGAGACCAATATGGGTCAACCCTGGCTGGAGCCGAACGGCAATCCGCAGCCGATGTTCGGCGCCCCAACGCACAGGAAAATGGCCCAGCGCGTCCGCAATGCACGGGCGCAGGTTCCGCACTTATCGCTGTCATTCCGGGGCAGTCCGCAGGACTGAACCCGGAATCTCGAGATTCCGGGCTCGATGCTTCGCATCGCCCCGGAATGACTGCCCTGTGGCAGACGCGTTGACCATCCCGCCCCACTGGCATACATTGGAGACGTTCCGAGGGGTGCTCCGAGGAGGAGCTGAGATACCGCTAAATGGGCAATGCCGATTGACCGGCTTGCCAGGACCGCGGTGACCCTTTGAACCTGATCCGGGTCATGCCGGCGAAGGGACAGGGATGTTGCACACGACCAAGCGACCGGATTCACCGGTATCCATCATCGGCGCAGGCATTGCGGGCGCCTGGCAGGCCCTCCTATTCGCACAGGCCGGTCACGCCGTGACCTTGCACGAGCGCGGTGACGAGGCGATGACGGACGCCACCAGCCATTGGGCCGGCGGCATGCTCGCGCCCTATTGCGAGGCGGAGGTCGCCGAACCCATCATCAGCCGGCTCGGGCTGCGGTCCCTCGACATCTGGCGGCGTGAGCTGCCCGACACGCCGTTCAACGGCTCGCTCGTCGTCGCCCATCCGCGCGAGCGCAACGATTTCGAGCGCTTTGCCCGCATGACTGAGGACCACCGCCGGCTCGACGCAGCTAGCCTTGCCGCGCTCGAGCCGTCGCTGGAGGGCCGCTTCCGCGATGCGCTGTTCTTCCCGGCCGAGGGCCACGTCGAGCCGCGCCGCGTGCTGCCGCAGTTGCACGAGCGCATCCGCGCCGCCGGCGGCACCATCAAGTTCTGCAGCGACGTCACCGCAAACGATCTCGACGGCATCGTGATCGACTGCCGCGGCATCAGCGCCCGCGACGAGCAGCCCGAGCTTCGCGGCGTCAAGGGCGAGATGATCCTGATCGAAACGGACGAGGTGCAGCTGGCGCGCCCGGTGCGGCTGATGCATCCGCGCTGGCCGCTTTACGTGATCCCGCGCGAGAACAATCTGTTCATGCTGGGCGCGACCTCGATCGAAGCCGAGGACACTGGCGTCAGCGTCCGCTCGGCGCTGGAGCTCCTGGGCGCTGCCTACACGGTGCACCCGGCCTTCGGCGAAGCCCGCATCGTCGAATTCGGGTCGGGGCTTCGTCCCGCTTTTCCCGACAATCTGCCGCGCATCGGCATTCGCGGCCGCAGGATCACCGTCAACGGTCTCTACCGCCACGGCTTCCTGATCGCCCCCGCGCTCGCCGAGCTGACGCTCGCCTATGTCGAACGCGGCCAGATCGACAACGGGGTGATGCAATGCGTCTGATCGTGAACGGCGAGCAGCGCGAGGTGAACGCGGCCAGCGTCGACGCGCTGCTCACCGAGCTCGACTACGAAGGCACCCATTTCGCGATCGCTCTTAACTACGACGTCGTGCCGAAAAGCCGCTGGGCCGAGACGAGCCTGAAGGCCGGCGACGAGATCGAGATCATCACGCCGCGGCAGGGAGGGTGATGGAGATGACGGCGCGCTCTCTTCGCGACGACGGCTCTTTTTGGCTCGTCATTCCGGGGCACGCGAAGCGTGAACCCGGACTTTCGCGCCACAACTTCGAGATTCCGGATCGGACCGCGTACCGCGGCCCGTCCGGAATGACGGGAATCTCCACATGGTGACCTTCTACGGCAAATCCTTCGCCTCGCGCCTTTTGATCGGCAGCGCACTCTATCCTTCGCCGGCGATCATGCAGGACGCGATCCGCGCCTCTGGCTCCGACATCGTCACGGTGTCGCTGCGGCGCGAATCCGCTGGCGGCAAGACCGGGGATGCATTCTGGAAGCTGATCCGCGAGCTCGACGTCACCGTGCTGCCGAACACCGCCGGCTGCCGCACCGTGCGCGAGGCGGTCACCACCGCCAAGCTCGCGCGGGAATTGTTCGGCACGAGCTGGATCAAGCTCGAGGTCATCGCCGACAACGACACGCTGCAGCCCGACGTCGTCGGCCTGGTCGAAGCCGCCGCCATCCTGATCAAGGATGGCTTCGAAGTGTTCCCCTATTGCACCGAGGACCTCTCGGTCGCGAGCCGCCTGGTCGAAGCGGGGTGCAAGGTAGTGATGCCGTGGGCCGCTCCGATCGGCTCGGCCCGGGGCATCACCAATCGCGATGCGCTGAAGCTGCTGCGCGAGCGGCTGCCCGATATCACGCTGGTGGTCGACGCCGGCCTCGGCGCCCCCAGCCACGCGGCGCAGGCGCTCGAGCTCGGATTCGACGCCGTGCTGCTCAACACCGCGATCGCAAAAGCCGCCGACCCCGTCGCGATGGCCAAGGCTTTCCGCCTCGGCTGTGAGGCCGGCCGCACCGCCTATGAAGCCGGTCTGATGAACGCCCGCGACTTCGCCTCCCCCTCCACCCCTGTCGTTGGGACCCCGTTCTGGCATGCCGTATCCTGATCGCTTTTATCCCGTCGTCGACAGCCTCCAATGGGTCGAGCGCCTGACCAAGCTCGGCGTCGGCACCATTCAGCTGCGCGCCAAGGAGCTCAACGACGCCGACGCGCTGCAGATCGTCAGCGACGCACTGGCGATCACCAAGGACACGCAAACCAAGCTGGTCGTGAACGACTATTGGCGCGCCGCGATCGTCGCGGGCGCGAAATACCTGCATCTCGGCCAGGAGGATCTGGCCGAGGCCGACCTCAAGGCGATCCGCGAGGCCGGCCTCCTGCTCGGCATCTCCACCCATGACGACGCCGAGCTTGCAACCGCGCTCGACGCCAAGCCCGACTACGTCGCCCTCGGCCCGATCTTCTTCACCACGCTGAAATCGATGCGCTTCGAGCCGCAGGGCGTTCCGAAGATCACGGAATGGAAGCAGCGCATCGGCGCCATCCCGCTGGTCGCCATCGGTGGCATCAAGTTCGAGCACGCCGCGGAGATCTTTGCCGCGGGCGCGGATTCCATCGCGGTGGTATCCGACGTGACGCAAAACGCCGATCCCGACGCCCGCGTGCGGCAATGGCTCGGCGTGTCAAAGGAGGCAGCGTGATGCCCCCACTCTCTCCCCTCGTCATTGCGAGGAGCCCTTGCGACCAAGCAATCCAGACCGTCTCCGCAGACGCATTTCTGGATCGCTTCGCGGAGCCTGTCATCGGGCCGCGCTTCGCGCGAACCCGATGGCTCGCAATGACGGAAACTTTTCCACCCGGCGTCATTCCGGGGCACGCGAAGCGTGAACCCGGAATCTCGCTCAACAACCTCGAGGTTCCGGATCGGACCGCAATGCGGTCCGTCCGGAACGACGCCCAATAAAGGAGGATCCCCATGAACATCCGCTCCAACCCCGATAAGACCGTTCCCGCCGTCACCACCGGTCCGCTTCCCTCCTCGCGCAAGATCTTCGCGACCCCTGACGCTGCGCCCGATCTGCGCGTGCCCTTGCGCGAGATCATCCTGTCCGAAGGCGCGGGTGAGCCGAATCTGCCGATCTATGACACCTCGGGCCCCTACACCGATCCGTCCGTCACCATCGACGTCAATGCCGGCCTCGCCCGCAACCGCAAGCAATGGGTGCTGGAGCGCGGCGGCGTCGAGGAATATGAGGGCCGGCAGATCAAGCCGGAGGACAATGGCAGCGTCTCCACCGACAAGGCTGCGCGCGCCTTCTCGGCCTATCACAAGCCGCTGCGCGGCCTCGACGGCCACAAGATCACGCAGCTCGAATTCGCCCGCGCCGGCATCATCACCAAGGAGATGATCTACGTCGCCGCCCGCGAAAATCTTGGTCGCAAGCAGCAGCTCGAGCGCGCCGAAGCCGCCCTTGCCGACGGCGAGAGCTTCGGCGCCGCGGTGCCCGCCTTCATCACCCCGGAATTCGTGCGCGACGAGATCGCGCGCGGCCGCGCCATCATCCCCTCCAACATCAATCACTCCGAGCTCGAGCCGATGATCATCGGCCGCAACTTCCTGACCAAGATCAACGCCAATATCGGCAACTCGGCAGTGACCTCGTCGGTCGAGGAAGAGGTCGAGAAGATGGTGTGGGCGATCCGCTGGGGCGCCGACACCGTGATGGACCTCTCGACGGGGCGCAACATCCACACCACCCGTGAGTGGATTTTGCGCAACTCGCCGGTGCCGATCGGCACCGTGCCGATCTACCAGGCGCTGGAGAAGTGCAACGGCGATCCCGTCAAGCTCACCTGGGAGCTCTACAAGGACACGCTGATCGAGCAGTGCGAGCAGGGCGTCGACTACTTCACCATCCACGCCGGCGTGCGCCTGCAATACATCCACCTCACCGCCAACCGCGTCACCGGCATCGTCTCCCGCGGCGGCTCGATCATGGCGAAGTGGTGCCTGGCGCATCACAAGGAAAGCTTCCTCTATACGCATTTCGACGAGATCTGCGACCTCATGCGCAAGTACGACGTCTCTTTCTCGCTCGGCGACGGCCTGCGCCCGGGCTCGATCGCCGACGCCAACGACCGCGCGCAGTTCGCGGAGCTGGAGACCCTCGGCGAGCTGACAAAAATCGCGTGGGACAAGGGCTGCCAGGTCATGATCGAGGGCCCCGGCCACGTGCCGATGCACAAGATCAAGATCAACATGGACAAGCAGCTCAAGGAATGCGGCGAGGCGCCGTTCTACACGTTGGGACCGCTGACCACCGACATCGCCCCGGGCTATGACCACATCACGTCGGGCATCGGCGCGGCCATGATCGGCTGGTTCGGCTGCGCCATGCTCTGCTACGTCACGCCGAAGGAGCATCTCGGCCTGCCCGATCGCAACGACGTCAAGACCGGCGTCATCACCTACAAGATCGCCGCCCACGCCGCCGACCTCGCCAAGGGCCACCCCGCCGCGCAACTGCGCGACGACGCCCTCTCCCGCGCCCGGTTCGAATTCCGCTGGACCGACCAGTTCAACCTCGGCCTCGATCCGGACACCGCCAAAAACTTCCACGACGAGACCCTGCCGAAGGAAGCCCACAAGGTCGCCCATTTCTGCTCGATGTGCGGCCCAAAGTTCTGCTCGATGAAGATCACGCAGGACGTGCGCGACTACGCGGCAACGCTGAACGATCCGAACTCGGTGGGCATGTCGATGAGCGGCACTGCCGAAGACGGCATGGCCAGGATGAGCGCGAAGTTCAAGGAGATGGGGTCGAGCGTCTATCTGGATGCGGAGAAGGTGAAGGAGAGTAATCGGGTGTTGTAAGGGTTCGACCGCCAGCGACTAGAAACTGCAAATCCACTTCTGGAGGAGAAAAGCCGGGCAGCGCCCGGCTTTTTTCATTGTAAGCCCATTTTTGCCAGTGCTACCATAAGTCGATATTTTATCTTGCTGAACGTATCAGAAGCAATCGCTTAGCTCGATTTTTTTGAGGCAAACAGAAATGTCAGATGACATCGAGTATGAAGTTCGGCGCCGTTATCGCCAGCGATTCATGAAACTGATGTCCGATCCCGCTACAATGGGGGCCTTGTTCGGGCTGTATCTCTCGATGGGGCTCATTGTGTTACCTGAGAGATACTTTGAGCGTTTCCTCACACCAACTAGCATTGCAGTGGCTGTCGGGGGACTCTCAGTACTTCTCCTCCTTTCAAGGTATCTCGGAATATTTTCTGAGACCCCGGAGGTTATCGCTTCGTCTCGTCAATCGGCCCCGTCAATCGACCCAGCGCTTCTTAGAGAAATAAGGAATTATTTGGCCCACGCGCCATCACAGGGATCCAACTCAGCGACACAAGTCAATATTGATGACGCCTTCAAGGGGCAGTTGCTGGCAAAACTAACAACAGAGGCCCAAGCGGCACTATCATCGTTCATTGAAAGCGAAATATTCAGAACGACAGCAGAGTCCCGATTTAAGGATACCGAGAGAGCAGCAATAATCGAAGATGTCCATCAGATGGTTTCAACTTACCAAGTGGAGATGTCCTCCTGGAGGAAGAACGCTAACGTCAACTTACTTATCGGGCTCGCCTGCGCAGTCATTGGAATCGGCATCATGTGGCAAACCTTAGTCTCTCTGAACTTTGAGCTGGAGAGCAGTGGTTCTTGGAAAATTACCGACCTCTACCGATTTCTGGCGAGGTTCGGGCTTGTTATCCTAGTTGAGTCGGTCGCCTTCTTTTTCCTAAAGCTCTATCGCGAAGACCGCAGCATGATTCGATATCTACGAAACGAAATTACAAACTTAGAGTCGAAATGCCTTTCCTTGAAGACTGCCATTTCGTTCGGTTCACCGACAGATCTCGCGAAGGTTCTACAATCGCTGTCCGCCACAGAGCGAAACTTTCTCGTAAAAAAGGGGGAGAGAGTAATGTCCGATATCGCCTACGAGAACACTGAAGTCCTATTTGAGAAGCTGGCGATGCGTTACCCCGATCTACTCGGAAAAATCACTAAGACGGGATCGTAGCAAGCTAGCATTATTCGAACAATCGCGGCGAAGTCTGGAGAGTTATCGTTTCGCCTTTCAGTCGCAGATAGATGAGTGACGCGTTCTCCCACCGCCTCCCCGACCTCCTCCGTCCCAACCTCCGCCTCGTCTTCGTCGGCCCCGCCGCCTCGATGCGTTCGGCCGAGCTCGGGCACTATTACGCCCATCCCGGCAACCGCTTCTGGCGCGCGATTCATGAGGCCGGGATCACGCCGCGGCGCTATCAGCCAAGCGAGTTCGCATCGCTGATCGAGCTCGGGATCGGCTTCACCGATCTCTGCAAGTCGGGCGCCTCGACAAAATCCTCCCCTGCCCCTATCTTGATGGCATGAACATCATTCGCCGCACGCTGGACACCGACGAACGCGGGCAGGACGTCGCCGCCATGCTCGCGGAGGCCGTGACGCTGCTCGATTCCGTGGTCGAAATCGCCGGCCCCGATATTGGCGAGGATCGCCGGCGGCTGGATCATTTCCGCAAGAGCGACGCCGCGGTGCCGCTCAACGAGGTGAAGGACTGGGTCGCGAGCTGGGGGTCAGCGGAGGAGCTGCCGCGACCGGTGGCGCGCAGGATCGGATGATTCGTAGCCCGGATGGAGCGAAGCGCAATCCGGGACCTTCTCCGCCGAACTAGCTCCCGCATTGCGCTTCGCTCCATGCGGGCTACGACGCGACGGACGATTGACTTGCTCGAAACGCACCGCCTCCCCGACCAGCTCCGCGCGGGCCTCCGTCTCGTCTTCGTCGGCACCGCCGCCTCGACGCGTTCGGCCGCACTCGGGCACTATTACGCCCATCCCGGCAACCGCTTCTGGCGCGCGATCCATGAGGCCGGGATCACGCCGCGGCGCTATCAGCCGAGCGAGTTCGCTTCGCTGATCGCGCTCGGCATCGGCTTCACCGATCTCTGCAAGACCGGCGCCGGGATGGATCACCAGATCGCGGCGGAGACGATCGACGTGCCGGGCTTCAGGGCGAAGATGGACGAGGTCCGGCCGCGGACGATTGCCTTCACGAGCAAGAAGGCGGCGAGCTTGTTTTACGGCAGGCCGTCAGCGGCGATTGCGCTGGGGCGGCAGCCGCGCGATGAAAGCTGGCCGGAGACATTCGTGCTGCCGTCACCCTCCGGGGCTGCGTCGGGCAGTTGGACGCTGGAGCCCTGGCGCGAGCTTGCGGCGTGGATCGCTGCGTAGGGTGGGTTAGACGTGCGGATGCGCGAAGCGTAGTCGCACGTCGTAACCCACCGCTTCTGGTCGCCACGGACGCACAAGTGGTGGGTTACGCCTTGCGCCGCTCCGTGGTGATGGACTGCCTATTTGGGCGGCTAACCCACCCTACAAGACGAGACGGGATGTCGGAATCCGGCTCCGTCAATCGTCCTCCGGATCAAGCGCGCCCCATATGGAGCCCCAGATGCCTCCCACCATCACCGCCTTCGAAACCTCGCCCGACCGCGGCAAGGGCCACGCGCGCGACATGCGCGTGCGCTGGGCTCTGGAGGAGGTCGGGCTACCTTACGACGTTCGCCTCGTCTCGTTCGCGGCGATGAAAGAGCCGGCGCATCTTGCGCTGCACCCGTTCGGGCAGATCCCGACCTATGAGGATGGCGATCTCTCGCTGTTCGAGTCCGGGGCGACCGTGCTCCACATCGCCGATCGTAATGATGGTTTGCTGCCGAGCGATGCCAACGCCAGGAGCCGCGCGATAGCCTGGATGTTCGCCGCGCTGAGCACAATGGAGCCGCCGATCGTCGAGCTCACCATGGCGATGCTGTTCGAGCGCGACAAGAGCTGGTACGCGGAGCGGCTGCCCATGCTCAGGGATCGCGTCCGGACCAAGCTCGGCGAATTGTCCCGCCGCCTCGGCAAAGCCGACTGGCTCGATGGCCCGTTCAGCGCCGGCGATCTCATGATGGTGACGGTGCTGCGGCGGCTGAACAGCTCGGGCCTGCTCGCCGAATATCCTGATATCGCGGCCTATGTCGCCCGCGGCGAGGCGCGGCCGGCGTTCCGGCGCGCCTTCGAGGCGCAGCTTGCGGTGTTCAACGCGGCGTCGCGTCCTTAGCCCGGATGAGCGCAAGCGAGATCCGGGACCTACCAAGTGAGGCGCTGGGGTTGAGGCGCCCTACCGCATCGTAATCGCAAGCCCCGAGAGATCCGCGTTCGCCATCAGGCCTACCTGCGTGCCCGTCAGCTCCAGCACCGCGCCCTTCTGGTTGGTCAGCACGATGGCGCGGGCGCCGGCGCCGACGGCGAGGCCCGCACCTGCGGCGCCATAGACCCCGGCGACGTCGGAGGGACGGTTGATGTTGCTGACGCGGCCGCGCAGCACGGTCTTGGAGCCGCCGAACACGAGGCCATAGTCGAGGCCGCCGGTGGAGAGCCCGTAAGTGCGGCCGCGGAAGTTGAGCACGCCGCTTCCGCCGGAGCCGCCGATGATCCAGCCCGCCTTGTAGATCGTCAGCGTCACGAAGCCGCTGTCGGCCTGCGCCGCGGTCGAGAGTCCGGCCAGAGCGGCGATGGCGACCATCGCGGCGCGGAAGGTGGATGCGAGCTTCATGGGGATCTCCGAAGGGCTATTTTTCAAAGGTGGAATCGAATCAGGCGCTGCGAATCTACCTGATCGATCGGGGCGGCAACATGATGGGGCGCACGAGGGACGCGGTCTGCGGCCACGCACTCAACTGTCATCGCCCGGTTCAACCGGGTTGATCCAGTACGCCGAGACGTTTGTGATTGAGCCGCGAAGCCACGGTGTACTGGATGCCCCGGGCAAGCCGGGCATGACAGCGGGGTTTGGGCAGCAGGACCGACCAACTTCCATCATGCCATTCTGCCCCTGATTTGCCCGACGGCGCAAACCCTCATTTCGCCCTTCCCGAACTTCAGGAAAGCCCAACGATTTCCGCCTGATGCCTACGGTGCATGGGGTTGTTTTCGCATTTTTTGTTTTGAGCGGGCCGCGCCGGCCGCTACGCTTCTGCGTCAGCCACCGCCTTCGAGGTGATCCCATGCCGATCCAGCACTTCGCGCCCCCGCCGCACGTCAAGGCGCCGCCGCTGTCCTTCGCGACCCGCGTCGGTGATCTCCTGTTCGTCTCCGGCATTCCCGGCTTCGATGCCGATGGCGCGCTGCCCGACGGCTTCGAGGCGCAGTTCGCCAATGTTGTCGTCAACATCAAGCGCGTGCTGGGCGAGGCCGGCGCCGGCATCGGTGACCTCGCCAAGATCAACGTGCTGCTGACCCGCGCCTCGGACGTTGCCGCCATGAACGCGCTCTATGCCGGCGCCTTCGGCCCGCCGCCCTACCCGGCGCGCACCACCTGCGTGGTGCAGGCCCTGCCCGATCCGAAGATGCTGATCGAGATAGAGGCGGTGGCGTCGCTGGCGAGGTAAGCCCGCCTGTGGCTTGTCGGGCACGCGGCCAAACCAAATGCGTCGGGAACAGCTGACATGTCCGTGAAAAGCGGCTCTCCGGCTTGCCAAGAACCTGCTTTTCCAGCACGAATTTTTCCGTTCCTTCGTCCCATCAGGAGATATGACATGCGCCGCGTTCTCGCGCTTTGTGCCGTTGCCGGCATCGCCACCTCCGTCTTCGCCGTGCCGGCCTCGGCCAAGGCCGGCTACTACGTGATCCGCTGGGACAACACCGGCATCTGCCAGGTCTGGAACGAGGACCTGCAGGTCAAGCCGCTCCAGATCGGGGTGTCGACCTACAAGGTGGTCAGCAAGCCGCTCCCGACCTTCCAGCAGGCGTCCGACCTGCAGATCAAGATGCGCGCCGAGCGCCGCTGCACGCTGTAGGCTTTTCGCGACAGACGCGGATTTTGCGGGCGGATCGCGCGAGCGGTCCGCCTTTCTCTTTTTTCGGACCCCGCCTTTTCCGGCCGATATCCGGCATTGCCCGCACTCGCGATGAAGAACGGTCACTGCAGCTGGTAGGATTTCGATCGGCGGACGAACAACCGGGCAAGGATCTCGCATCCTTGCCCGATTGCTTTTCAGGAGCCAGAAGCTCTCACGCGTCCTTGTGCGCGCCGGGATGGATCAGGACGTCGCGCGCGGCGGCGAGGTCGATGAAGGCTTGCGCGCTGCCGCCCTGGTCGGGATGCATGCCCTTGGCCGCGCGGCGATAGGCCTGGTTGATGTCCTCGCAGGTGAGCTGCACCGCAAGCGGCAGGCCGAGCATCTTGCGGGCGCGATCCTCGCTGGACAGCTGTTTCGGCATGGCGTTGCGGCGACCGAAGCGCGGCGCGGTCAGATCGTGGATCACGTCGAGCACCACGCCGAGACGGCGCTGCGCCGCCAGCGTGACACCGCGATCGTCATTGTCGACCGCCTGGCGCAGTACGGGCAAAGCCTGCTCGGCGGCCTGGCGCAGCGTGACATCCGTGCTCATCCGCGCGATCTCGGCCACGAGCCGGCCTGCCTCGGCCCAGTCGGTCGATTGCGCCGACCGCAGGCGTTCAAGGGCTGGTTTCCAGGAGTCGAGCCGTTCCATCATGCGCGTAACGTTTAGCAATCAAGATCAGTATGCCAAGGCTGCCGTTTCCGACCCCTTAATTTCGAGTTAGCGTTTCGTGAAACTTCGAAAAGAAATCGGGAGGAAAATGTCATGGCATTGCTTGCAAACCACATCGCCGTCGTCACCGGGGCTGGTTCGGGCATCGGCCGCGCGATCGCCGCCGGCTATGCACGGGAAGGGGCCCAGGTCGTGCTGCTCGACGTCAACGCCGAGACCGTCGCGGAGGCCGCCCGCGAAATCCGGGCAGCTGGCGGCAAGGCCGAGAGCTTTGCGCTCGACGTAACCCGGCGCGAGGATTGCTTCACGCTCGCAAAGCAGGTCGAAGACAAGGTCGGACAGGTCTCGATCCTCGTCAACAATGCCGGCATCACCCGCCGCAACGCCTTCACCGCGGAGACCGAGACGGTGGCGAAGGATTGGAACGACATCATCTCGCTCAACCTCAACGGCGTCTTCAACATGACGCAGGCCTTCCTCGCTCCGTTGCGCGCGAGCAAGGGCCGCATCGTCAATATCGGCTCGATCCAGTCCTTCGTGCATCTGCGCACACCGAGTTCGGCGGCCTATACGACGTCGAAGCACGGCGTGCTCGGTTTCACCAAGGCGCTCGCGGTCGAGCTCGGCAAGGAAGGTGTGCGCGTCAATGCGATCGGGCCGGGCTTCATCGAGACCAACATCAACGCCAATGTACGCGCGACCAATCCGGCGCTGGTGCAGGCCTTCATCGACCACACGCCGCTGGCGCGCACTGGCAAGCCCGAGGACATCGTCGGGCCCGCGATCTTCCTCGCCTCGGATCTATCGGCCTATGTCACCGGAACGATCGTGATGGTGGACGGCGGCTATCGGACGGTGTGAGGGCGCGAGATAGTCCCGCATCACGATGCATCTCGCGCCAAACGCGGCGGCTTCGCGGCATTCCTGAGGTCATCTGGTGCGGCGTCCCGCAATTAACCCTTCATTAACCAAACCCGCCCACCGTAGATCTACGGCTTGGGGGTCGTTTGTTCTCGATCCGCTTCCAACGATGGAAGCGGGCGTTGATCGGGGAGTGTGTTGATGACCACTGTTCATGTCGCCGCGTCCGAGCCGGGCGCACAATTTCTTGCCCCTCACCAGATCGTTCCGCTTCTGATCGGTGCCACTGTGGACGAGGTCGAGCGCGAGCTCGTGCTCCAGACGCTCGCGCGCTGCGACGGCAACCGCACCCGCGCCTCGCGCGTGCTTGGCCTGTCCGTGCGCACGCTGCGCAACAAGATCAAGCTCTACGCCGCCTCCGGCATCGACGTGCCCGCCTATCAGGATTAGCGCGCCAGCACGCGCCGCCGGATCAGTCCGCCGGCGATGACTGCAAGCGCGATCATCGCGACCGAGCCGGCGATCAATTCGATCGCACGGAGGAAGAAGGCCGTCATGACAGCCCATGACGGTTGTGGCTCCTCGGCGAATGCGACCGGCACGATGTGCGGCACCAGCAGGTGAGCAAGGCCGATTGCTGCCAGCAGGACGGCGGTGAACAGGCAGAAGACTTTCCACGCTGCGCGCATCGGTCGCTCCTCGCAAGGGGTGCCGCGTGCGATCGATGACACGGCGCCTCGCACCGCGGATTGATGTTGATCAAGCCTGGCACGATGGGCGGGCGGAATTGCTGCTGTCGTCAAACGCCGCTAAGTAGCTTGCTTCGGGTCAAGGGAGCGGCGGCGTGGCAGACGATCAGGGACGACGGCAGGGACCTCAAGGACCGCGCGGACGGCAGGGTGAGCCCGGGAGACCGGGACCGCAGGGGCACCCGGGCCGCCGCGGCCCCGATGGCGCGCGCGGCAAGCCGGGCCCGCAGGGCAAGCCAGGGCCGATCGGAAAGGCGGGACCTCAAGGCAAGCCCGGTCCGCAAGGCAAACAGGGCGAGGCCGGCCCACGCGGGCCAGCCGGCGCGCAGGGTCCTGCCGGACCGCAGGGGCCCGCGGGGCCACAAGGCCCGCGCGGCGAGCCGGGACCCGCCGGCCAGTTGCCCTCGATCGAGCAGGTGCTGCCGTGGCTCGAGCAGCTGTTCGACGCCTGGGACGAGCGTCGCCGCCAACGCGAGCGCGAAGCCGCCGAGCGCGAAGCGCTGGAGGCCGCCGTGCAGGAGCCCGATCAGGCCGATGTCGACGACGACAGCGACGCCGGCGAAGGCGACGAGCACAGGAAAAAGAAGAAAAAGAAGAAGCGCTGACGCGCCCTGTCCGGGACGCCCCATCAAGACGAGCCGGAAACATCATCCTTCCGCGGCAGCATGCCCATCCGCTCGAACTGCCAGCGCATGGCGCGATACCAGAGATAGCCGACCACCGCGCCGCACAGGGCCAGGATGATCACGTTCGCGCTCGAGAACGAGCCGCTCCACCCCATCATCCACGCAGTCCATAGCAGCGTGAAGACGGCGGCGCCTGCTTTCAGAGGAAGAAGGTGGTTCATGATCGTGCTCCGGGCGTGAAACCCCCGACAGACATCATTGCAAGGTGAGCCGCCTGATACCGTGAGCCAAATCACGGAACGAGCTGCCGGAGCCCGCTTAACCGAAGCGCAGGCGCGAGCGCTCCCTGGCCCTTTCCGCCTCGACTTTGCGATCGCGGGCCGGCGCATGGGTGTGCAGCGAGGTCAGGAGTTTTCGGGCAGCGTCCGAGACTTCCGCGACCGCGCGATCGAAGGCGGCCTCATTGGCCTGCGACGGCTTGTTGAAGCCGGACAGCTTGCGCACGAACTGGAGAGCGCTGGCGTGAATCTCATCCTCTGTCGCCGGCGGCTCGAAGTTGAACAGCGTCTTGATGTTACGGCACATGCAATCTCTCCCGAGTTTCCATAAAGACGATCGGCCGAGGCGAAATCCTACAACCTTCCCCTTACTTCTGCTAAGTTCCGCCCCAACGCGGCCGCTGACGACGAGCCGCATGGGGAGGCAAACATGAAGCTGCTTTGCACGGCGCTGTCGGCCGTTCTGCTGTCGTTTTCGGTATCGGCGATGGCTGCCGACTACCCCACCCCCAAGCAAGGCGACTGGATCGCCAAAGACTTCAAGTTCCATACCGGCGAAACCATGCCGGAATTGAAATTGCATTACACCACACTCGGCGAGCCCTCAGGCCAACCGGTGCTTGTGCTGCATGGAACGGGCGGCTCGGGCGCCAGCATGCTGGTGCCGTCCTTTGCCGGCGAACTGTTCGGCGCGGGGCAGCCGCTCGATGCCTCCAAATATTACATCATCCTTCCCGACGGAATCGGTCATGGCAAATCGTCGAAGCCGTCCGACGGAATGAAGACAAGCTTCCCGAAATACAATTACGACGACATGGTCGAGGCGCAGTATCGCCTGGTGACGGAAGGCCTCGGTGTCAAGCATCTGCGCCTCGTCATCGGCAACTCGATGGGCGGCATGCATACCTGGCTGTGGGGCGAGAAATATCCGAAGGCGATGGACCTGCTGATCCCGATGGCCTCACAGCCGACCGAGATGGCCTCTCGCAACTGGATGATGCGGCGGATCATGCTCGACACCATCCGCAACGACCCAGACTACAACGGCGGCAACTACACCAGCCAGCCGCGCATGATGAAATACGCCGTCACGGCCTACGGCATCGCCAGCATCGGCGGAACGCTGGCCTATCAATCGCAGGCGCCGACCGCCGCCAAGGCCGACAAGATCGTCGACGACCGGCTGGCGACGCCGATCACGGCGGATGCCAACGACTTCGTCTATCAATGGGAGTCCTCGCACGACTACAATGCCGGCGACAGGCTGGAGGCAATCGAGGCGCCCTTGCTGCTGATCAATTCTGCCGACGACGAGCGCAACCCGCCCGAGACCGGCATCACGGACGCCGCGATGAAGCGGGTCAAGAACGGCAGGCTGTATTTGATCCCCGCGAGCACCGAGACGCGCGGCCACGGCACCACGGGCAACGCGAAGTTCTACAGCGAGCAAGTGCGGCAGTTGCTGGAGAGCATGCCCAGTCAATGATTGAATCGGCACGCCGCTGATTTTGCAATGCATCATATGCGGCGCCTCTCGCGTCGCATATTATTTGAGCATGCAATGCGCTGACAGCTCGGGCTTAATCGCATCAACGATACGAATCGAAAATGCGATGGAGGATCGCATGCGCAGGCTCGCACTATGCGTTTGGCTGTTCGCGATGACGATGCTGACGAGCGCCGCATTCGCGTTCGACAACGGGCAATATGATCACGTGCCGCCCGATATCCGCGCCTGGTTCAAGAGCGTGATCGCGCCGAACGGCGTACCCTGCTGCGATATCTCCGATGGCCATCGCACCGACTACGACGTGCGCGCGGGCGCCTATTGGGTGCCGATCGAAGGGCAATGGATGGAGGTGCCCGAGCGCGCCATCATCCGTGATCGCGGCAATCCGGTCGGCCAGGCCGTTGTGTGGTACGTCCATCACCGCGGCGCCATCATCATCAGCTGCTTCGTGCCGGCGGACGCCGTCTAGCGCGTCTTTACCGATTCCATTGGCTGGCGGCGGCCCGATCGGATAGGTTGCCGCAAATACGATGTGGAGGCACGCCGTTGACCGATCTTTGCGCCGAAGACCTCGCCACCATCTATGCCAAGCCGAGCCCGCGCGTGATCGCGAAAGCGCGTCCCGCAATCGATGCGCATGCGAGGAAGTTCATCGAGATGTCGCCGTTCTGCGTCCTCGCGACATCGGGCGCGGACGGCAGCGTCGACGCTTCGCCGCGCGGCGGCGGCATCGGCTTCGTCCGTGTCGCCGGTCCCAACCAGCTATTGATGCCCGACCGCTCCGGCAACAACCGGATCGACAGTTTCCGCAACGTCGTCGAAGGCTCCGGCTTCGTACATCTGCTGTTCTTCGTCCCCGGCATCGACGAGACGCTGCGCGTCGGCGGACGCGGCACGCTGTCGGCGGATCCGGATCTGCTCGCATCCATGGTGGAATTCGGCAAGCCGCCGCGCGCGGTGCTGAACGTCGCCGTCAGCGAAGTCTATTTTCACTGCGGCAAGGCGCTGATGCGATCGAAGCTGTGGTCGTCGGAGAAGGTGCAGCGCTCGGTGATGCCGAGCATCGTCACGGTCATCCACGACCAGACCGGCATCGGCGAGCCGGCCAGCCAGGAGAGCGTGGAAGCGCTCTACAAGACGCAATTGTAGGTCGTTCCGCAATCACAGTGTCGTCCCGGACAAGCGCAGCGCAGATCCGGGATCCACAACCACTGGAAGAAGTTTGTCGCACGCTCCTAGCCACGTCGTGCCCATGGATAGATTCCGGGGTATGGGTCCCTGCCGTGCGCAATTGCGCACTAGGCAGGGACGACAACGGATGTGTGGCTAACGCCGGAGCTTAGTGGCCCTCGCCCTCGAGCCCGCCGACATGTTTCTGGGTGTAGAGCTCGAGGCCGATGCGGCCGATCAGGTCGAGCTGGGTTTCGAGGAAGTCGATGTGGTGCTCCTCGTCGCTCATCAGCTTCTCGAACAGGTCACGCGTGACGTAGTCCTTGACGCCGTGGCAGTAGGTGGCCGCTTCCTGATAGAGCGCCCGCGCGCTCATCTCGGCAGCGAGGTCGCATTCGATGATTTCCTTGACGTTCTGGCCGATGCGCAGGGGATCGAGCACCTGCATGTTCGGAAAACCGTCGAGGAACAGGATGCGTGCGGTGAGCTTGTCGGCATGCTCCATCTCCTCGATGGACTCCTTGCGCCAGACCTTGGCCATGTCGAGGAGACCCCAATTGTCGAGGAAGCGGTAGTGCAGCCAGTATTGGTTGATCGCAGTCAGCTCGTGACGCAGTGCCTTGTTCAGATAATCGATGACTTTTGCGTCGCCCTGCATGATTCACTCCAGCTCTTGCAGTCCAAATCGGCCTCAACCGAATTTAGAATCTTTCTAAGTCAGTTTACGAATGGGGGCAACTGGCTGCGGAGACGCAGCCAGGGAAAAGCTCAGGCGATTCAGCGGAAGATTTCAGCAGGCTGCGAGCGCAAACTGGGCGGGCTCGGCCGTCTCGTCATTGGCGGCGACGGTGTGGCTGTGCGGGCAGCCGGCACAGCAGGACTGGGCGCAGGGGCCGAGGGCTTCGTCGATGATGGTCTTGATCGTCCGCGCGCAGCGGCCGCATTCGGCGCTACAGCCGAGGCACCCATAGACTTGCTTGGCATGGCGCACGGCGTCGTCGGACTCGGCGACGGCGGCGCGGATATCGTCATCGCTCAGCACATTACAGGAACAAACGATCATGGAAGCGGCAGGCCCTTCGGTGATGCGCCATCATCGATATTTAAGGGGCCCGCCGGATGCAAAAGGAAAAACCGGTATTTGAAGCTATTCCAAACTGGCCCCTGTACAGCCTAGGACGGCTTCGAAACCCAGCGTTGCGCTGGATCAAGATGAGAGCGGGTCTAATCGCCGCCGCCTCCACCACCCCCACAATCTCCGCCACCGCCGCCGCCGCTATCGCTGCTGGAACAGCTGCCGCCGTCAGTCGGGTTCCCGGAACTGTCGCCGGAAAACCAGCTCCCCAGTAAGAAAACGTCATTTGAGCCGGTGTAGACGTCGCCGCCGTTTCCGCCGTCGCCAACGGCCCTGGCGCGTGCGCGTCGGCCGCGGTTCTGGAGGTGGGCGAACCAGCCATAGCCGATCGCAGAAACGATCCCGGCAGCGATCAATGCACTGATCATCGCGTTGCCCATTTCACCTCCCTGGCAGAGCCGCGGTCCATATGAATTGGTCGCCCCCGGCCAAGGTGCCGTTCATTGATCATTCAAGCGAAGTGTGGAACTCTATCCCCAAAGAGTTCCCGCGTGTTGGTACGAAAGGTCAAGCCGATGAAGAAGTTGCTCTTGGCGGTCACCGCCGTCGCCGCCCTGGCCGTCGCGGCCGGAACGCCGGCCCATGCGCAGCGCGGCGTCGCGGCAGGGGTGGCAGCAGGGATCATCGGCGGAGCCATCGTTGGCGGCGCGCTGGCCTCTCCGTATTATTACGGACCTGGCCCGGGCTATTATTACGAGCCCGGCTATTATCCGCCCCGCTACTACGCGCCCGCTCCCGGCTATGTCGCTGACGGCTATTACGGCGGCGGCTGCGTCTGGCAGAGGCAGCGCTTCTGGGATGGCTATGCCTGGCGCGTCCGCCGCGTCCGAGTTTGCGGTTGAGGCGCCGCGAACCGGCTAGCTGCGACGGCTTGAGCCAGACCGGTTCACTACGGATGCGCTGTTCATCTCGGGGCCTGAAAAACACCGCTTTTTCTCGTCACAGCTCCGTGCGCGTTTACCCTGGATTGACCATTTGCGAGCTTGCTAGCCCAACGGCCAATTCCATCAGAGTGTGCGTGAACCTTTGAAACCCGGGCGCCTCTAATCAGAGGAACCCATCTCCCAGGAGAGCCCTGAGCATGAAGAAGACTTTAGTTGCTGCCCTCACGGTTGCGACGGTCGCCGGTTCGCTGGTGACCGCCACTCCGTCCGCGAAGGCCCATGATGGCGTCGGCGCCGGCATCGCGGCCGGCCTGATCGGCGGCGCCATCGTCGGCGGCGCCATCGCGTCGAGCCGTCCCGCCTATGGCGGCCCCGTCTACGTCGCCGAGCCCCCGCCGCCCGCGCCCTGCTATTGGCGCCGTGAGCGCTATTGGGACGGCTACGGCTGGGTCAGCCGCCCGGTTCGCGTCTGCTACTGATCTGATCGCATCGCGCTCGCAAGCGCCGTGATCGAAGCCCGGCCCGAGACAATCGGCCGGGCTTTTTCGTTGCTCCTGCGCTATCGCGTCGCCTGGATCGAGCGCAGCACCTCTTCGCTCGGCCAGCAATCAACCTTGAGGCCGGCCGATTTCTGATAGGCGCCGAGCGCGGCGCGCGTCTGCATGCCGGCCTTGCCGTCGATCTTGTCCTTGTAGAGTCCCATGCGCGTGAGCCCGCGCTGCATGGCCTCGACGTCTTTGGTGCGCAACTGCTTGGAGGCCGACCATGGCGTTGCGAACGGCAGCGAGCTGGTCATGCGGTCGCTGAGATGGCCGACGAACAGCACGTAGAGATCGGAGAAATTGTATTCCTTGATGACGAAGTAGTTCTTCGTGGTCAGGAACGACGGGCCATAGATGCCCTCGGGCTGGAGCAGCGAAGCCGGCTGCGCCTGCTCCGCGGCACTCAGGCGCTGGCCACGCACCGGCACAAAGCCTTCGCGCAGCCATTGGCCGATCGGCTTCGTTACCTCGGGCACGCCGGTGGTACAATCGACCTTGGCCGGTGCCTGGACCTCGTAAGCCCAGCGCAGGCCACTCTGCCAGCCCTTGTTGACGAGCTGTTGCGCGGCCGAGGCCAGCGCATCGGGCACGGAATGCCAGATGTCGATGCGACCGTCGCCGTCGAAATCGACGCCATGCTTGTAATATTCGGACGGGAGGAATTGCGTGAGCCCGGTGGCACCCGCCCAGGACGAACGCATGTCCTTGCGCGTCACCACGCCCTCGCCGAGGATCTTCAGCGCGAGGATGAACTCGGTCCGGTATTGATCCTTGCGGCGCCCGACATAGGCCTGCGTCGCCAGCACGCGCACGAGATCGTAAGGCAGCGCGTAGCGACCGTAATCGGTCTCCCGGCCCCAGATCGCAAGCATCACGGTCGCAGGCACGCCCGACTTCTTTTCGATCTCGCTCAGCGAGGCGCGATATTTCTGCAGCAGCCGCTGTCCTTCGCCCGCAAGCCGCGCGATCGAGGCTTCCTTGACGTAGTCCGCCGGCACCTGGACGAACTCGGCCTGCGACGGCGCGCCGGTCGCGGGCCGTCCCGGCAGGATCAGGTCGGGCAGCTTGTAATCGGGCTCGAGCCCGCGCGTCTGCTCGTCGAACGTCGCGCGCGAGACGCCTTCGGCCTGCGCTTCCGGCCAGAGCGAGGCGATGAACTGCGTGAAGGCCGCGTCGGCGGCGCGGGCGGACGACCAGCCGCAGGTGACTACGATCACCGCAGCGATGAGCGCCCGCCGCATCATGCCGCCATCACCGCGTCAGCTTCTTGTACTTCACCCGGTGCGGAATGATGCTGTCCTGGCCGAGCCGGCGCATCTTGTCCTTCTCGTAGTCCTGGAAGTTGCCTTCGAACCATTCGACGTGGCTGTCGCCTTCGAAGGCCAGGATGTGGGTCGCGATACGGTCGAGGAACCAGCGATCGTGGCTGATGATGACGGCGCAGCCGGCAAAGTCCTCCAGCGCCTCTTCGAGCGCGCGCAGCGTGTCGACGTCGAGATCGTTGGTCGGCTCGTCGAGCAGCAGCACGTTGGCGCCCGACTTCAGCATCTTGGCGAGATGCACGCGATTGCGCTCGCCGCCCGAGAGCGCGCCGACCTTCTTCTGCTGGTCTGCGCCCTTGAAGTTGAACGCCGAGCAATAGCCGCGCGAATTGACTTCCTTCTTGCCGAGCAGGATCAATTCGTTGCCGCCGGAGATCTCCTCCCACACGGTCTTCTTGCCGTCGAGCGCGTCGCGCGACTGGTCGACATAGCCGAGATGCACGGTCTCGCCGACCGTGATCGTGCCAGAGTCCGGCTTCTCCTGGCCCGTGATCATCCTGAACAACGTCGTCTTGCCGGCGCCGTTGGGGCCGATCACGCCGACGATGCCGCCGGGCGGCAGCTTGAAGGTGAGATTCTCGATCAAGAGGCGATCGCCAAAGCCTTTGCTGAGGCCGTCGAAATCGACGACGTTGGCGCCGAGCCGCTCGGCAACGGGAATGATGATCTGGGCGGTCTGAGTCTGCTTCTCGCTCGCTTTCTTGAGCAGCTCCTCATAGCGCTGGTAGCGCGCTTTCGACTTGGCCTGGCGCGCCTTCGGCGAGGACGCGACCCATTCCTGCTCGCGGGCGAGCGTCTTCTGGTGCGCCGCATCCTCGCGCCCCTCCTGCTCCAGGCGCTTCTGCTTCTGCACCAGCCAGGACGAATAATTGCCCTCGTAGGGGATACCGCGGCCGCGATCGAGCTCGAGGATCCAGCCCGTGACGTTGTCGAGGAAGTAGCGGTCGTGGGTGACGATCAGGATCGCGCCGGGATAGTTGCGCAGGTGCCCTTCCAGCCACGACACGGATTCGGCGTCGAGATGGTTGGTCGGCTCGTCCAGCAGCAGCAGCTCGGGCTGGTCCAGCAGCAGCCGGCACAGCGCGACGCGGCGGCGCTCACCGCCGGAGAGCTTGGTCACGTCGGCATCATCGGGCGGACAGCGCAGCGCGTCCATGGCCTGATCGACCTTGCTGTCGAGATCCCAGAGGCCCTGGGCCTCGATCTCGTCCTGCAGCTTGGTCATTTCGTCGGCGGTCTCGTCCGAGTAATTGACCGCGAGCTCGTTGTAGCGGTCGAGGATCGCCTTCTGCTTGGCCACGCCCTGCATCACGTTCTCGCGTACCGAGAGCTTTGGATCGAGCTGCGGCTCCTGCTCGAGATAGCCGACGCGGGCACCCTCGGCGACCCAGGCCTCGCCGGTATATTCCTTGTCGAGGCCGGCCATGATCTTGAGCAGCGTCGACTTGCCCGAGCCGTTGACGCCGAGCACGCCGATCTTGGCGTCCGGATAGAACGACAGATGGATGTTATCGAGCACCTTCCGGGTCGGGTAGCTCTTGGTCAGGCCCTGCATGAAATAGATGAACTGGCGCGCCATCGGTCCCGAAAACCTTCGATTTGAGGAAATTTGCTTCGCCGCCGATGTAGCGATCCCGCCCCCAAAGGGCAACGTTTTCCGTCCGTTCACCACGGATGAATACGGGATGGACACCATCCGGCCACCGATCCGGACAATTGAAACCATCTTTTAATAAATCAGGCCGAAAGCTCGGTTTCGCGCGGAAACAGCGCCACCCGCTCAGAACGAACGGGAGCACAGCGAGGCCGCATCATGGCTCTGATCGAGACCCATTCTCTTCCTGTTCCGGCAGAAGCCGGCCACGTCTCCGGGTTCGTCTCGGAGGTCAAGGGCTTCTGGAAGCGCTTCTTCGCCACCGCCTTTAACCCCTACCGGCCCGAACTGCACTACATGCGCGGTCCCGGCCCGGCCTGGCGCGCCAAGCACGGCATGGATGCGCCGTTCCGTCTGAAGCCCCGCGACCTCTAAAGCGCCTCTCGCCTGTCGGATTTTTGAAGACGCAAGCGGCTTGCGCGCTGACAAGATTGCGCGCAACCATGGCTAGGTTCCGACGACGGCGCTTCGCCCCGCGCCCACCTCTCGCCATGGATGAACGCCGATGAGCCGGCTGCGCTGTGCAATTCTCGACGACTATTTCAACCTCGCACTCGACGTCGCCGACTGGCAGAAACTGTCCGACCGCGTCGATGTCACCGTGTTCAGTCATCCCTTCGCTTCCGAACAGGCCGCGGCCAGCGCGCTGGCCGATTTCGAGATCATCTGCGCGATGCGCGAGCGCACCGCATTCCCCAGGAGCCTGTTTGCGAGCTTGCCGAAGCTGAAGCTGCTCTTGACGTCGGGCATGCGCAATGCCGCGATCGACATGGAGGCCGCCAAGGCGCGCGGCATCTTCGTCGGCGGCACGCAATATTCCCGCGATCCCACCGCACCGCTGACCATGGGCCTGATCCTGGAGCTGACCCGCGGCATCGGCCGCGAGAACGCGCGCATGCATGCCGGCGAGCCCTGGCAGACCTTTGCCGGCGTCGAGATCGAGGGCATGACGCTCGGCATCGTCGGGCTCGGCAAGCTCGGCAGCAAGATGGCCGGGATCGCCAAGGCGTTCGGCATGAACGTGATCGCCTGGAGCCCCAACCTCACGCCGGAGAAGTGCGCCGCTGCAGGCGTCGGCTACGCCACCAAGGAGGAGCTGTTCGCCAAGTCCGACATCGTCACCATCCATGTGGTGTTGAGCGATCGCTCGCGCGGCCTCGTCGGCGCTGCCGATCTGGCGCGGATGAAGCCGACGGCCTTCCTCGTCAACACCGCGCGGGGGCCGATCGTGGACGAGCAGGCGCTGCTTGAGGCGTTGCAGCAGAAGAAGATCGCAGGCGCCGGCTTGGATGTGTTCTCGGTCGAGCCGCTGCCGCTCGACCATCCCTTCCGCAAGCTCGACAACCTCGTGCTGACGCCGCATCTCGGCTACGCCACAAAGGACGGCCTGCGCATCCATTACGGCCAGATGGTCGAGGCGATCGACGCCTTCACTGAAGGCGGCGAGCTGCCGCGCAAGCTGGCCTGAAACGACGAAGGGCGCGCCGATGGCACGCCCTTCACTGGATCGGATTTCGTGGAGAGCGCTTAGCGCACGGTGACCGGTGCAGGCAGCGGCGGCACCACCGTCGGCTGCGTGCCCGGGACCGGGCCGGCCTGTGCGGCCATCGGAGCCGGACCGGCAGCGCCAGCCGCCGGCGCGGCGGAGGCGGTCGCCGTTCCCGGGGGCGGGCCGCCCGGCAGCACCACGACGCGGGTGCCGACCTTGACGCGATCGAACAGGTCAGAGACGTCCTCGTTCAGCATGCCGATGCAGCCCGACGACACGAACTTGCCGATGGTCGAAGGCTGGTTGGTGCCGTGGATGCGGTAGACGGTCGAGCCGAGATACATCGCGCGGGCCCCGAGCGGATTGCCGGGACCACCGGCCATGAAGCGCGGCAGATAGGGCTGGCGCTCGATCATTTCCGTCGGCGGATGCCAATCCGGCCACTCGGCCTTGCGGGTGATTTTCTGCACGCCGGTCCAGGTGAAGCCGTCGCGGCCGACGCGGACGCCGTAGCGGATCGCGCGGCCGTTGCCGAGCACGTAATAGAGATAGGTGTTGGGCGTATCGACCACGAGGGTGCCGGCTGGCTCCTTGGTCTGGAACGCGACCTCCTGGCGGCGCAGGTTCGGCGGCAGCTGCGCCGGCGCGGCGTCCGGCTGCTCCTCCGGCGGCAGCGAGGCGATCGTCATCGGCCGGCCATCGGCGCCGACGGGCGGCTGCCCGGCCTGAACCGTTCCGGTCGCGGCGGGACCACCAACGGCCTCTGGCGGACGCAGGCCGTCATCGGCCTGTCCCTGCTGGCCCGGACGGTTGGCATAGATCACCGGCGGCGGACCGGCGGGGCGGCCGTAGCGAGGATCATCGGGCGACATCACCGGCCCTTGCGGCGGCGCGGCCGAATAGACCGGCGGAGCACCGGCCGGACGACCATAGCGCGGATCATCCGGCGACATCACCGGGCCCTGCGGAGCGGCCGAGTAGACCGGGGGAGCGCCGGCGGGATGGCCAGTGCGCGGATCGTCGGCCGGGCCGGGCGGCGGCAGCGACGCATGCGGCATCGCGTCGTCGTCATCGTCCAGGGCGTCGAAGTTCGGCATGCGGTCGCCGGGCCGATATTCGGCCGGGGCGCCATAGCTGGGGGCCTGCTGGACCGGGTAGCTCTGAGCCTGCGCGAGCGAGGTTCCCGCCGCAGCGACTGTTGCGGCAGCGCATATCGTCAGAAAATGTTTGATCATCATCGCTCTTGTATAGCCCCGGGGCCCCATAAGGACCGTTAACGGCCAGATGGCCGAAGATAGCGGCACATTCAAGACATATCAGGCCTATTTGCGCCGGATTTGTCGATTTGTGATCCGCAAGACTACCGTTGCCCCGTTGCATCACGGGGCCGAAATCGCATGGCGCCGTGGATTGCCGGACGCATCGCCCCCGAATTTAACGGAACGAGGCGGAATCGTTGCGGTATGTTGGAATCAGCCTGATTCGCCTCCGCTTTGAGCTCCGCCCCGCGCGGCGAACGCGGCAAACAGTACCGTCACCGCGTTCAGATGGCTCATGGGCCCCGGTACCGCCGGGGCGGAAATTCGTAATCCGTCGATGCTTCCCGGCTTTCGCTTCCTGTTTGCCGCGATCCTGCTGTCAACCTCAATCCTGGTGTTCGGCCTGGGTGCCGCCGCGCTGCTGCGGACGAGCCATGAGCAGTATGTCAGCAACCCTCCCTCCTGGCGGAACGGCCCGCAGGAGCAGATGTTCGCACAAGCCCCCGAGCCGGCCCAGCCGGTGCTCGCGGTGCTCCGCGCCGAACCCGAGGTGACCGCCGAGCCCGAGCCGTCGGTGCGCGACCAGATACCGACCATCGGCTTGCCGGCAAGCGGGCCCGAGCAGCTCGCCGCCCTGATGACCGAGGCCGAGGTCCAGCCGCAGGTCGTCGCACCTCCTCCGGCTGAAGCGGCGGCCGTCGAGCCCGTCACGACCGAGACCAAGGCGGAAGCGAC
Organism: Bradyrhizobium centrosematis; assembly: GCF_045571495.1. NCBI lineage: Bacteria > Pseudomonadati > Pseudomonadota > Alphaproteobacteria > Hyphomicrobiales > Nitrobacteraceae > Bradyrhizobium > Bradyrhizobium centrosematis. The sequence continues at coordinate 2,007,698 of NZ_CP120703.1, read as the reverse complement.
TGCCGTGGTGCCCGCCGACACGCTAACGCCCGCCGACACCACCGCGTCGCTTCCCGACGCCAAGCCTGACATCAACCCTGCCGCTGTCGCGAGCGCCGACGAACCGGCTTCCACTGCGGCCCTCGCCTCCCCGGCGCCCGATGTCGCCGCAACCAAGCTGGCTGTGCTGAACGATCCGGCGACCACGGCCGTGAAGGATGCGCCGGCGAAGGCCAAGGCCGATCGCAAGCCGGACAGCAGCAAGGCCGACGACAAGGCGACCAAGCGCAAGGCGAAGGCCAAGAAACGGCACCGCGTGGTGCGGCGTCCGCCGCCTCAGCAGTTGCAGCAGCAGCTCGATCCGTTCGGGCAGCCGCAGCAGACTTTTGCTACGACGACCACGCGCACACGGTGATCGTTCTTCGCCTCTCCCCGCTTACGGGGCGAGGGAGTGGGCCGTCATCGAGGCGGTGATCTCACGCCGGGCCGGTCGCGACGGCCGGGCCGCCCTCCTGGCCCCATTCCGACCACGAGCCGTCATAGAGCGCGGTATCTGTGATGCCCAGGCGATAGAGCGCGAGCGTCAGCACGCCGGCGGAGACGCCCGAGCCGCAGCTGGTCACGATCGGCGCATCGAGCTTGACGCCGGCATTGGTGAAGGCGGCGCGCAGATCCTCGAGCGGCTTCATCTCGCCGGTCGCGGCATCGAACAGCAGATTGTAGGGCACGTTGCGGGCGCCGGGGATGTGGCCGGAGCGGATGCCCGGACGCGGCTCGGGCGCGCGGCCCTCGAAGCGATCGGCGGCGCGTGCGTCGATCACCTGCTCCTTGCGGCTTTCGACGTTGGCGATGAGCTGCTGCATGCTGCGCACGCGCTTTGCATCGTAGCTCGCCTTGAACGTCGCCGGCTTCGGCGTCACCTCGCCGCTCTCGACCGGGCGCCCTTCCGCACGCCACTTCTTCAGGCCGCCATTGAGAATGCGCACATTGGTATGACCGAAGGCCAGGAACATCCACCACGCGCGCGGCGCGGCAACCCAGCCGCCGGCATCGTAGAGCACGACGGTGTCGCTGTTACCGATGCCGAGATTGCCGACATCGCGACCGAACTGCTCGGCGCTCGGATACATGTGCGGCAGCGGGTTGGAATGGTCCGACACCGCGTCGACGTCGAAGAACACAGCGCCCGGCAGATGCGCGGCGAGATAATCGTCCTTCGGCAGCGGCAGCACGCCCGGCAGCTTGAAGCTGGCATCGAGGATCTTGACGTTGGCATCGCCCATATGGGCGGCGAGCCATTCGGTGGAGACGAGGGGGTCGGTGGCCATTGCTGTTTCCTTTGTCATTCCGGGGCGCCCGGAGGGCGAGCCCGGAATCCATCGGGCGGCAGAGTCGGTTGTTGAATGGATTCCGGGTTCGCGACTTCCTCGCGCCCCGGAATGACGAGTGGAGAGAGCGAGGCGCTCACCCCTTCTTCTTCGGCTCCCACTTCTCCGTCGGGCCACCGGCGTCGCGCCAGGCGGCGTAGCCGCCGGCGATGTGGGCAACGGGCTTGAGGCCCATGTCCTGCGCGGTCTTGGCGGCGAGCGCGGAGCGCAGGCCGCCGGCGCAGTGGAACACGAACTTCTTGTCTTCCTGGAAGATCGGCTTGGCGTAAGGGCTTTGCGGATCGATCCAGAACTCCAGCATGCCGCGGGTGCAGGCGAACGCACCGGGGATGCGGCCGTCGCGCTCGATCTCACGGGGATCGCGGATGTCGACGATGACGACGTCGCCGTTCTTGGAGATCTCGATGGCGTCCTTGGCGGTGAGCGTCTCGATCTCGGCATTGGCCTCGTCGATCAGCGCCTTGATGCCGCGGGTGATGGTCTGGGGCATGGGTCTTCCCTTCTTTTCCGCCGTCGTTCCGGGGCGATGCGCAGCATCGAACCCGGAACCTCGAGATTCCGGGTTCGCGCTACGCGCGCCCCGGAATGACGACGCGTGTCAGTGCGTCAATTCCTTCATCGCGCCTTCCAGCCCTTCGATCGTGATCGGATACATCCGATTGGCGAAGATGCGTTTGATGATGGTGGTCGATTCCGAATAGTCCCAATGCTTCTGCTGCACCGGGTTCAGCCACACCGCGTGCGGATAGGTGCGGATGATGCGGTCGAGCCAGACGGAGCCGGGCTCCTCGTTGACGTGCTCGACCGAGCCGCCCGGCACCATGATCTCGTAAGGCGACATCGAGGCGTCGCCGACGAACACGACCTTGTAGTCGTGCGGATATTTATGCAGCACGTCCCAGGTCGGGGTGCGGTCGGTGAAGCGGCGCTTGTTCTGCTTCCACACGCCTTCATAGAGGCAGTTGTGGAAGTAGAAATACTCCATGTGCTTGAATTCGCTCTTCGCCGCCGAAAACAGCTCCTCGACCTGCTCGATATGCGCGTCCATCGAGCCGCCGATGTCGAAGAACACCAACAGCTTCACCGCATTGCGCCGCTCGGGGCGCATGTGCACGTCGAGATAGCCGTGATTGGCGGTCTCGCGGATGGTGGTGTCGAGATCGAGCTCGTCGGGTGCGCCGGTGCGCGCGAACTTGCGCAGGCGCCGCAGCGCGACCTTGATGTTGCGGATGCCGAGCTCGACATTGCCGTCGAGATCTTTGAACTCGCGCTTGTCCCACACCTTCACGGCGCGGTTGTTGCGGTTCTTCTCCTGACCGATGCGCACGCCCTCGGGATTGTAGCCGTGGGCGCCGAATGGCGAGGTGCCGGCGGTGCCGATCCACTTCGAGCCGCCCTGGTGCCGGCCCTTTTGCTCCTCGAGGCGCTTCTTCAGCGTCTCCATGAGCTTGTCCCAGCCCATGGCCTCGATCTGCTTCTTCTCTTCCTCGGTGAGGTACTTTTCCGCGAGCTTCTTCAGCCACTCCTCGGGGATCTCCGCCTTCTCCATGGCGTCGAGCAGGCTTTCCAGCCCCTTGAAGACGGTGCCGAAGACGCGATCGAACTTGTCGAGATTGCGCTCGTCCTTCACCAGCGAGGCGCGTGAAAGGTAGTAGAAATTCTCGACGGTGTAGTCCGCAAGGTCGGCGTCGAGCGCCTCCATCAGCGTGAGGTATTCGCGCAGCGTCACGGGGACCTGCGCATCGCGCAGAGAGGTGAAGAATTGCAGGAACATGGGTGACAGATTGCCCGTCGGATGGCTGACGTCAAGGGGCGGCACTTCAGCTCTCCCGTAAGGAGGGGTCGGCACGCAGTGCCGGGTGAGGGTTTCGCTTCCTCGTGGCGCCCCCCTCACCCGATTTGCTGCGCAAATCGACCTCTCCCCGCTGGGGAGAGGTGAAGCGCTGGCGTGCCGATTCAACGTGGACCCAAGGGCTTTTTGCTCTAGAATTGAGACCGTCACGGGGTTGTTTTGGGGACGTTTGCAATGGGAATTCTCGCAGCACTCATCATCGGTGCCATTGCCGGCTGGCTGGCCGGCAAGATTGTCCACGGGGCGGGATTTGGGCTGATCGGCAATATGGTCGTCGGCATCATCGGCGCGCTGGTCGCGAGCTGGGTGCTGCCGCAGCTGCATATCGCGCTGGCCACCGGCACGGTCGGCGCCATCGTGGACGCCACCATCGGCGCGGTGATTGTGCTCGTCATCCTTTCGCTGATAAGACGGGTCTGAAAGCCTGACCGAACCAGGAACGGCCGCCCTGCGCGGCCGTTCCCATGTCGCGACCGGGGCGCTGTCCCGGCCGACGACCAACAAGGACGCGCAATGAAATTCACGGGCACCAAGGACTATGTTGCGACCGACGATCTCAAGGTCGCCGTCAATGCCTCGATCGTGCTGGAGCGCCCGCTCCTGGTGAAGGGCGAGCCCGGCACCGGCAAGACGGTGCTGGCGGAGGAAGTGGCGAAGGCGCTGAACGCGCCGCTTCTGACCTGGCACATCAAGTCCACCACCAAGGCGCAGCAGGGCCTCTACGAATACGACGCGGTGTCGCGCCTGCGCGACAGCCAGCTCGGCGACAGCAGAGTCTCCGACATCAAGAACTACATCAAGCGCGGCAAGCTGTGGGAGGCCTTCACCGCCGAGCAGCGCCCCGTGCTCCTGATCGACGAGATCGACAAGGCCGACATCGAATTCCCTAACGACCTCTTGCTCGAGCTCGACCGCATGGAATTCCATGTCTACGAGACCGGCGAGACGATCAAGGCCAAGCAGCGCCCGATCATGATGATCACCTCCAACAACGAGAAGGAGCTGCCGGACGCTTTTCTCCGCCGCTGCTTCTTCCACTACATCAAATTCCCCGACGCCGACACCATGGCCCGCATCGTCGACGTCCACTTCCCCGGCATCAAGAAGCGCCTCGTCGAGGAGGCGCTGCGCATCTTCTTCGAGGTGCGCGAGGTGCCCGGCCTGAAGAAGAAGCCGTCGACGTCGGAGTTGCTCGACTGGCTCAAGCTGCTGCTCAACGAGGACATGAGCGCCGAGCAATTGAGGGAACGGGATCCGCGAAAACTGATCCCGCCGCTGCATGGCGCGCTGCTGAAGAACGAGCAGGACGTGCATCTGTTCGAGCGGCTCGCGTTCCTGAGCCGACGGGAAGTGTGAGGCCCCACGAGAGTGCAGTAGACACACGACTGCCTCCACACCGTCATTGCGAGCGCAGCGAAGCAATCCAGAATCTTTCCCTTGAGGCAGTCTGGATTGCTTCGCCGTGCTCGCAATGACGGAGCAAGGGGCAACGGCATCGTTCTCCAATTCACATCTTCATTGCAGGCGCACGCTCGCGTTCTCGCGGCGCATCCCGTCCGAGCTTTGCTTGCAGTTCCTCGCTCTCCGAAGAAGAAGGGCGCAGGGAAGGCCGGGTGCCGGCTGGCACCCGCGGTCTGCTGCGCAAAAGGCACGCGCAGAAAACCGCACAGCAGCATACAGGTGAAGCCCAACACACGGCCTTCCCTGCGCGATGGTCGGACGGCTTATGCCGTGCTCTCCCGGGAGCCGAGTTCGTTCTGGCCTCCCTCGCCGTTCGAATTGACGATGCCGTCTGCCCGGTTGGGCTCGCGCACATCTTCGATCCGGCTTGACCGTAGCAACGACGGCCAGGACCACACGGTTTTGCCGTACGCAGCTCATCCGGCTTCGCCCAAGGGCTTCGCCGGACTTCGGCGCCGTTCGTCTGCACGCGGGTTTCAGGCTCACGGGGACTACCCGCCCTGCCCGCCCATCTCGTGCCGACGCTGCTGCGTCCACCGCAACCCAGCCCGCGTTTCGAACGACTCGCGAACCGCCCCTCTTCGGCGGGCCGGGCTGTGTCGATCTATGCCGTAATTCCGAATTTCGGTAAAGTGGAATATTTTTCCGGGAACGGGTTGACGCGCGAGCGACACAGCCGGGCCTCCCAGGGAGGAACGAGCCTGCGTGTCCCGGACGCGCTGCAGCGTGCAACGCTGCTGCGCCGAGCCGGGGCCCGCATTTCTACGAAGATGTCACGCCACCGCCGTGTCCGGAATCCTTGCGGCTTCCATCGGCGCCTTGCCGCGGATGAGGTCCGAGGCGCGGTCGGCGATCATCATCGTTGACGCATTCAAATTCGCCGAGATCATGCGCGGCATCACGGAGGCGTCGATGACGCGGAGGCCTTCGAGGCCGTGGACGCGAAGCTGGTCGTCGACCACCGCCCACGTGCTGTCCGCCGGACCCATGCGGCAGGTGCAGCCGGGATGGAAGGTGGTCGTGCCGCGCTCGGTGGCGGCGTGCAGGAATTCATCGTCGGTGTTGACGTTGGGCCCGGGGAAATCCTCGTAGGCGTAATAGGGCGACAGCGGCGCCGACTTCAAAAGCCGCCGTGCGAGTTTCATGCCGCCGACGATGACGCGGCGGTCGAGCTCGGCGTCGAGATAATTGGTCTGGATGATAGGCGGCGCGAACGGATCGTTGGAGCGGATGCGGACATAACCGCGGCTCTCCGGTCGCTGCTGCCAGGAGGCCACCGTCATGCCGGGCTCGTCCTCGAGCTGGCCCTGCACGCCTTCCTTGTAGGAGGCCGGCGTGAAGGTAAGCTGCAGGTCGGAGCTCTCGGCGCTCTCGCCGGAATGCCAGAAACAATAGACCATGGTCGGCGACAGCGAGAGCAGGCCACGGCGCGCAGTCGCCCATTTCAGCGCCTCGATCCACAGCGAGAAGCCGCGGCGAAGCTCGTTGATGGTCTTGATGTCCTTGACGCGTGCAACCGTGCGCGGCGCGTAATGGTCCTGCAGGCCCTCGCCGACCGGAAGCGCGTGACGCACCGCGATGCCGTGCTGCTGCAACAGATCGGGCGAGCCGATACCGGAGAGCTGCAGCAGCTGCGGCGAATTATAGGTGCCGCCGGCGAGGATCACCTCCTTGTTGGCGCGTACTTCGACAGGCTGGCCGCCGCGGCCGCCTTTGCTGTAGCGCACGCCGACGGCGCGCTTACCCTCGAAGATGATCTCGGTGGCGTGCGCGTGCGTGCGCACATGCACGTTGGGCCGCTTCATCGCCGGCTTGAGGAACGCGGTCGAACCGGAGACGCGCAGACCGTTGTTGATGGTGCGCTGGCAGTAGGAGACGCCTTCCTGGGTCTTGCCGTTGTAATCGGGATTGCGGGGAATGCCGAGCGACACAGCGCCTTCCATGAAGGCTTCGCAGAGCGGATCGCGCCAGTCCATCGTCGTCACCGTGAGGCTGCCCTCGCGGCCGCGATAGGTGTCCTCGCCCTCGCCGATCCGCTTCTCCAGCCGGCGGAAATAGGGCAGCACGTCGGCATAGCCCCAGCCGCGATTGCCCATTTGCGCCCAGGTGTCGAAATCCATGCGCTGGCCGCGATTGTAGATGTGGCCGTTGATCGAGGACGAGCCGCCCAGCGTCTTGCCCCGCGGCGCGTAGATGCTGCGGCCATTGGTGTACGGCCCGGGCTCCTGCTGGTAGGCCCAGTTGATGCTCTTCATGTGGAAGGTCTTGATGAACCCCGCCGGCAGATGAATGTAGGGGTGCCAGTCGGAAGGGCCCGCTTCGAGCACGCAGACGCTGGTGTTCGGATCCTCGCTGAGCCGGCTGGTGAGCACGCAACCGGCGGAGCCCGCGCCGACGATCACATAATCAAATCTGTCCATGGTCCCTCGGCCGCCTTATCGATCGATCGGTTTAGCTGAACTGTTGCCGCACCCGCGATCCCCTCTCCCATAGGGAGAGGTGAGAACCATCGCGGCTAGCTTGTGATCAGATGACATCTTTTCTAGCGCGGCTTGTCGTTGAGTTGAAATTCCAGATGCGCCTGCACCGTCGGCCATTCGGCCGCGGTGATACTGTAGACAACCGTGTCGCGCAGCGTGCCGTTCGGCGCGATCTGGTGGCTGCGCAAAATGCCGTCCTGCTTGGCGCCGAGACGTTCGATGGCGCGGCGGCTCTGGTGGTTGAAGAAGTGTGTGCGGAATTCGACCGCGATGCAGTTCAGCGCCTCGAAGGCGTGCCGCAGCAACAGCAGCTTGCACTGGGTGTTGAGGGGGCCGCGCTGCACGCTCTTGCCATACCAGGTCGAGCCGATCTCGACGCGGCGGTTGGCGGCGTCGATGTTCATGTAGGTGGTCATGCCGACGATCCTACCGCCGGCATCGAACACGGTGAACGGCAGCATCGAGCCCGCGGCCTGCAGGCCGAGGCGGCGATCGATCTCCTTGCCCATGTTCTCCGGCAGCGGAATCGCGGTGTACCAGAGTTTTGACAGCTCGCCGTCCTTGACGGCCTCGACCAACCCCTCGCGATGATCATGCGACAGCGGCTCGAGACGGGCGTGCTGTCCACGCAGGGTGATGGGATCGGGCCAGGGCATTTGAAGTCTCTCCTTACGTCATTGCGAGGCGAGGCAGCCGGACTGCCGGGTCCTCATCCTGAGGAGCGCGGAACGCGCCTCTCGAAGGCTGAAGGCCCGGCTGGTGGCCTCGCCCTTCGAGACGCGCGCGAAGGGCCGCTCCTCAGGGTGAGGGTCTGATCGTTGCTTCGCTTCGCTCGCAATGACGGTCACTAGCACCGTTTACTTGTTTAGGAAATTGAGCGGCAAACCGCCGCGCGGCCAGTCCATCGCGACCAGCTCGCCCTTGCCCGACAGCGTGATATAGGCCGTCTTCAGCTCGGGGCCGCCGAAGGCGATGTTGGTGGTGACGCGATCGCCGGTCGGGACCTGCTCGACCAGCGTGCCGTCGGGCGCGATCACCGAGATGCAGCCGGAGACGAGGGTGGCGACGCAGACATTGCCGCCGGCTTCCACCGCGAGCGAGTCGAACATCTGGTAGCCGCCGAGGCCGCAGATCGGCTTGCCGCGCTCGCCGCGATAGATCGCGTCGCGCGGCTTGAGCGTGCCGGGCGCGGAGAGCTCGTAGGCCCAGAGCCGGCCCGTCGGCGTCTCCGCGATGTAGACGGTATTCTCATCCGGCGACAGGCCGATGCCGTTTGCCGGCAAGATGCCGTGCACGACCTCGACCAGCTCGGTCATGCCGGGCTTGAGATAATACATGCCGCCGACGTCCATCTCGCGGGCGCGGCGCTTGCCGAGATCGGAGAACCAGAGACCGCCCTGCTTGTCGAACACCAGATCGTTCGGCCCGCGCAAATCGTGCGCGCCGCATTTGGTCACGACCGTCTCGACCTTGCCGGATTGCAGATCGACGCGCTGGATCGAGCCGCCGAGATAATCGTCGGGCTGCGGGCCCGGCATGATCATGTTGCGGGTCGGGATCCAGGAGAAGCCGCCATTGTTGCAGATGTAGATCTTGCCGTCGGGCCCGAGCGCGGCGCCGTTCGGCCCGCCTGGAATTTTCGCCACGATCTCCTTGCGGCCATCCGGATAGACGCGCGTCAAGCGCTGGCCGCGGATCTCCACCAGCACCACCGAGCCGTCCGGCATCACGACCGGCCCTTCAGGAAATTCGAGGTCGGTGGCGAGAACGCGGACGTTGGACATGCGGAGACCCTCCCGGCTGCTTGTTATGGCTTGCACGGGATGTCCGGCACGGGCCCCACACGCAAGATTTGCCCGCGGTTATGACAAAGTCGCCGAGGCTTGCCAAGCAAGCGGGATGGTATGCCAGCGTTGCGCTGCATTCCTTCGTCAGCCGCGATGAGACAGTGCTCGAAACCCCACTGGCGACGCCCCGGCATTCGCAGCTACACTGCGCAGAACCGCTCACGAGAAAGCACGGAGGAACCGCGTCATGGAAATTACAGATGTGCGGGCGCACCATCTCCGCATTCCCTATGATGCCGGTGTCGCGAGCTTCCGGCAGGGCGCGTCCGCGATCACGGCCCTCGACATGGTGCTGGTCGAGGTCACGACCGATGCCGGGCTGACCGGCTGGGGCGACGCCTTCGCCTATGTCTGTCCCCGCACCACGCGCAGCGCCGTCGAGGAGATGATCGCACCGCAGGCCCGTGGGCTGAAGGTGCCCGATGCGGCCGGCATTCCCGCCGTCATGGAGCAGATCCAGCGCAATCTGCATCTGTTCGGCCGCTACGGAATCACCATGTTCGCGATCTCAGGCCTCGACATCGCGCTGTGGGATCTGGCCGCCAAGATCGAGGGCGTGCCGCTGCATCGCCTGATCGGCGAGAGCAAGCGCGCCAACATTCCGGCCTATGCGAGCCTGTTGCGGATCGGCGCGCCCGACAGCATCGCGGCCGAATGCAGCAAGGCGCTCGCGCTCGGCTACGGCGCGATCAAGCTGCATGAAACCACGGCCCCTGCGGTATTCGCCGCGCGGGAAGCGATCGGGCCAACCATTCCGCTGATGGTCGACATGAACTGCCCGCTCACGGCCGAGCAGGCGATCGCATTCGCGACGACGTGCCGGGACGCGCGGCCGATGTTCCTGGAGGAGCCGGTCTGGCCGCCGGAAGACTTTGCCGCGCTCGCCGACGTCCGCAGCAAGGGCGGGCTCGGCGTCGCCGCCGGCGAGAATGCCTGCACGGAGTATCAATTCCGGCAGATGATGGCGGCGGGCGCGGTGAGCCACGCCCAACCGTCGGTGACCAAGGTCGGCGGCATCACGGAATTCCTGAAGATCGCCGCGCTCGCCGATCGGCTCGGCGTCAAGATCGTTCCGCACTCGCCCTATTTCGGTCCCGGCCTGCTCGCGACGCTGCATCTCCTTGCGACGCGCGACGATGGCTTGGTCGAGATGTTCTATCTCAAGCGCGAGGCGTGCCTCTGGGGCGGCCGCGCCGATAGCGATGCCACCGGCCACGTCGCGGTGCCCTCGGGACCCGGGCTCGGCTATGAGCCTGACCGTGGCGTGATGGAGCGATATCGCGTGACGTGACCGGCGCGGTTATTTCGCGGCGTCCTTCGGCGGCGGAGCGTCCTGCTTCTTCTTCAGGTCCTCGGCGAGCTTGGTCTGCGCGGCCTGGAGATCGCCGATCGTCTTCTGCAGTCCGGCGACGGCTGTCTTCAACGCGTCGATCTGACGACCCGCCGCATCCATTTTCTGCTGGTGGTCGAGGCTGAGCTTGGTGATGGTCTTCTGCAGGAAGTCGACATTGCTCTGCAGGCAGGAGGTGCGCCGCTCCATGGTCTTCTCGACCGTGCAGATCTCGATGCCGGGCACGTCCTGCGCGTGCACCGGCGCATGCGCCAGCGTTACGAGCAGCAACATCGCGAAACAGATGCCGGCATTTCGAAGCAGCATGAAGGGTTCCTCGTCCGGTCGATCACGGCAATGTGCGCTGTTTGCGCGCAGCCGCGTGACGCTACCACACTCGCACCGCATTCTCGCGTTGAGCTTGCCGCCGTTCCCTCGGACGGGGAATGATGATCCGCGCGCGGAGGAAGTGGGCGCTCCTTCCGCGGCTTTGTTTAGGGGAGATTTTTGGAATGGCAACGCGCGATAGACGTTTGGCGGAATTCGACGGCGCCGGAGAACCACCGCCCGGCCTGCCGGTCGAGGTGCTGTGCGAGGACCACAGCGGAACGTATCAGCTGCCGTTCGCCTGCCGCTATGTCGAGGGACGCTGGCGAAACCATGAGGCAGGGATCGCGGTCGAAGCCACCGTCATCGGCTGGCGCCTGCCGCGCGTGAAGCACTCTGGCGCGGCCTGACGAGCAGCCTCCGTCTCAAAATGCAACGGGACCGCGCTCCGTCTTAACCTTCGGAACGCGGCCCGAACGAATCACGTCCGAATCAGAGGAATGGCCGTGTACGCACCTGTTCACGGCTAGATGTCGACGCGACTGTTCGCGGGCGTACAATATCTGTGCGGCGCGACGGACGGCATCGGTCGGTCCCGCGCGCCAAAGGTTAATCAGGACAAGGGCATAGCTCTCGGGCAGGCCGAAAGCCATTACCGCCACCGAAACAGGCAGGGCCGCACGAAGGCTGCCTAATATTCGACCTCGAGCTCCTCGATCTCGGCCGGCTCCTCCCGTGCCGCGGCGATCCATTCCTGCATCTCGGACATCGCCATGATGGTGTCGGCATAGGCTTTCAGCACCGGCTCCAGCTTGACGTCGTAGGTCACAAAGCGCGTCACCACGGGCGCGTACATCGCATCCGCCATGGTGCGCCGCGCGCCGAACAGGAACGGGCCGCCGGATCTCTCCAGACAGTCGCGCCAGATGAACCAGACACGGTCGATGTCGGCCTGCGCGCGCGACCAGATCTTGAAGCCGGGGAAGTGGCCCTTGAGATTGACCGGCAGCGAGGCGCGCAGCGTGGTGAAGCCGGAATGGATTTCGCCGCAAATGGAGCGGCAATGGGCGCGCTGGACGCGGTCATCAGGCAGCAGGCCGGCGGCCGGCATCACCTCGTTGAGATATTCGGCGATCGCCAGCGTATCCCAGACCACGGCGCCCTCGTGCCGCAGGCACGGCACCAGGATCGACGACGACAGCAGGAGGATCTCCGCGCGCGCCGACGGATCGTCCGGCGCGGTGACGATCTCCTCGAAATCGAGCCCGGCGAATTTCGCCAGCAGCCAGCCGCGCAGCGACCAGGACGAATAGTTCTTGCTGCTGATGGTCAGTGTCGCCTTCGCCATATGGCCCTTCCCTGATCCCGCCTCTCCGCCGGCTGGCGGATGCGGCCGTGCCCCGTGCTTGCGGTGACGTGAGCAGCAAGCGACGTGCCAATTTTGCACGGCCGTCCGGCCGCTGTTTGGCGTCGTAATTGCATAGCACCGCGGAACGGGTGGGCATTTCAGTATGATGTCGATGTATTATCAGGCCTTTCAGAACCACATGGACATGACTGCGCCGTGGCGCGCGGGGGCCTCGTCCGCGCTCAAATTCCTCAATCTGGTGCCGCAGGGCATGTCGGACCAGCTCGTTGGCCGGCTATCGGCCGCGCTGGAGCTGATCTCGCGCTCCACCCTCACCTATCACCGGCCGGCGTACGGCATCGACAGCGTGACGGTCGGAAACCGCGAAGTGCCTGTCACCGAGGAGATCGCCTACGCGACGCCGTTCGGCTCGCTGCTGCACTTCAGGAAAGACGGCGTGGGCGAGCAGCCGCGCATGCTGCTGGTGGCACCGATGTCCGGCCATTTCGCAACGCTGTTGCGCGGCACCGTGAAGACGCTGCTGCAGGACCACGACGTCTACATCACCGACTGGCACAATCCGCGCGACATTCCGCGCAGCGAGGGCCGCTTCGGCCTCGACGACTATACCGAGCATCTCATCGACTTCCTCGGCCAGCTCGGCCCGCGCCCCCACATGGTCGCGATCTGCCAGCCCTCGGTGTCGGCGCTCGCGGCCGCCGCGATCATGTGCGAGGACAACCATCCCTCGCGCCCGGCGACGCTGACGCTGATGGCGGGCCCGATCGACACGCGCATCCAGCCGACCAAGGTCAACGACTTCGCCAAGAGCAAGCCGATCGAGTGGTTCGAGCGCAATTTGATCAACTACGTGCCGGTGCAGTGCCGCGGCGCGCTGCGCAAGGTCTATCCCGGCTTCGTGCAGCTCACCGCCTTCGTCTCGATGAATCTCGAGCGCCACATCAAGCAGCACATGGACCTCGCCAACCACATCGCCAAGGGCGAGAAGGACAAGGCCGCCACCATCAAGACCTTCTACGACGAATATTTCGCCGTGATGGACCTGCCCGCCGAGTTCTACATCGAGACCGTGCGCGACGTGTTCCAGGAGCACCTCTTGCCGCAAGGCAAGCTGATGCATCGCGGCCGTCTCGTGAACACGCGCGCCGTCAGCCGCATGGGGCTGATGACGGTCGAGGGCGAGAAGGACGACATCTGCTCGATCGGCCAGACGCTCGCCGCGCAGGATCTCTGCACCGGCGTGCGCGCCTATCGCCGCGTCCACCACATGCAGGCCGGCGTCGGCCATTACGGCGTGTTCTCAGGCCGGCGCTGGAACAACGAGATCTATCCGCTGCTGCGGGACTTCGTGCACGTCAATTCGTAACGCGGGCGACGTCTCAGCCCGACCACTCCTCGCCCCACAGCTGCACGACATGGCCCGGCGACACCTCGCGATAGTGCCGCACCGGCGGCTGATAATCCGGCGCGCGCACCGGGCTTCTGATCTCGTCGTTGGCGGCTTCGCGCCTGGTGCCGCGGCGTGACGGATCCGGCACCGGCACGGCGGCCATCAGCTTCTTCGTATAGGGATGCTGGGGATTGCCGAACACGGATGCGCGCGGGCCGATCTCGACGATCTCGCCGAGATACATCACCGCGACCCGGTGGCTCATGCGCTCGACCACCGCGATGTCATGGGAGATGAAGAGATAGGCCAGGCCCATGCTGGCTTGCAGATCGAGCATCAGGTTCACGACCTGCGCCTTGACCGAGACGTCGAGCGCTGACACCGCCTCGTCCGCAACAATCAGCTTCGGCCCGAGCGCGAGCGCGCGGGCGATGCAGATGCGCTGGCGCTGGCCGCCGGAGAACTCGTGCGGGAAGCGCGCGGCCATGTCGGCGACAAGACCGACGCGCACGAGGAGGTCCGCGACCTTGTCGCGCGCCTGAGACGCCGACGCGATTCCGTTGGCAAGCAGGGGCGCCGCGATCGCCGCGCCCACCGACATGCGCGGATTGAGACTCGCAAACGGATCCTGAAAGATGATCTGCATGTGCTTGCGGAAATCGCGCAACGCTCGGCCGTTCATGGCCAGCACGTCCTGACCGTCGATCAGCACCGTGCCGCTGTCCGGCTCGGTCAGCTTGAGAATGGAGCGCCCCGTGGTCGACTTGCCGCAACCGGATTCGCCGACCAGCGCCAGCGTCTCGCCGGCCCGCAAGGTGAAGGAGACGTTCTCGACGGCGTGGACGCGGCCCGAGACCTTGCCGAGCAAGCCCGAGCGGATCGGAAAGCGCGTGGTGAGGCCGGAGACTTCGAGCAACGGGCGCTCAGCCGTCGAGACCGTGTCGGGCGTCTCCGCCGGCTCGTCCGAGGTGCCCGTCACTTTATCGACGATCGGAAAGCGCATCGGCCGCGCGCGTCCATCCATCGAGCCGAGGCGCGGCACCGCCGCGAGCAGCGCGCGCGTATAGGGATGCGACGGTGCCGCGAAGATGCGCGAGGTCTCCTCGAGCTCCACCGCCTGCCCGCCATACATCACAACGGTGCGGTCCGCGATCTCGGCGACCACGCCCATGTCGTGGGTGATGAAGAGGATCGACATCCCCTCCTCCTGCTGCAGCTCCTTCAAGAGCTCGAGGATCTGGGCCTGGATGGTGACGTCGAGCGCGGTGGTCGGCTCGTCCGCGATCAACAGCTTCGGCTTGCAGGCCAGCGCCATCGCGATCATCACGCGCTGGCGCATGCCGCCGGAGAAGCGGTGCGGATGCTCGTGGAAGCGCGATGTCGCCGCCGGGATGCGGACGCGGTCGAGCAGACGGATGGTCTTGGCCTCCGCCGCCGCGCGCGACAGGCCGCGATGCTGGACCAGCGCCTCCGCGATCTGGAAACCGATGGTGAGCACCGGATTGAGGCTCGTCATCGGCTCCTGGAAGATCATGGCGACGTCGTTGCCGCGAATGTCCTTCATGCCTGCTTCCGGCATTGCCAGCAGATCGCGACCGGCCAGCGTGACGCGCCCCTCGATGCGGCCGATCTCCTTCGGGATGAGCCGCATGATCGACAGCGCGGTCACGCTCTTGCCCGAACCGGACTCGCCGACGATCGCCACGGTCTCGCGGGCTGCGACGTCGAAGGATACGTTGCGCACGACGGGAATCCATCGCCGCTCGAGCATGAAGGAGGTGGTGAGGCCGGAGACGGACAGCACGGGCGAGTGTGATTCAATATCGACTTGATCTGATCTGGTTGCACCGATGCTCATGCGAGGGCCTCTGCATGTGCCCCGGCGAAGGTGCGCTCCCTCCCCCGCTTGCGGGGGAGGGTTGGGGAGAGGGTGTCTCGACAACGAAGGCTCCCCCAGAGGAGAGAACCCTCACCCGGCGCGACGCGCCGACCTCTCCCGCAAGCGGGAGAGGTAAGAGGGGCCCGTGGCTGCACCGATGTTTCCATCAACATGTCGTCCTCAGTAACCACGGCTGCGGTCGACGAGCCCCGGCAACGCCTCGCCGCGACGGTGGCGGGCGATGACGTCGAGCACGAAGTCGACAGCCGTGTCCGGCGTGGTCATGCTGGCATTGTGCGGCGTCAGCAGGATGCGCGGGTGGCTCCAGAACGGATGGCCTGAAGGCAGCGGCTCGGGATCGGTGACATCGAGCACCGCACCGGACAGCGCACCACTGGCGAGGGCTGCGAGGAAATCGGCCTCGACCAGATGCGGGCCACGTCCGACATTGACGAGCCCCGCACCGCGCGGCAGGCGCGCGAACAGCTCGGCGTTGAGGATGCCGCGGGTCTCATCGGTCAGCGGCAACAGGCAGACGAGGATGTCGGCTTGCGCGAGAAACTCCGGCAAGGCGTCGGCGCCGGCGTAACAGGTCACGCCGTCGATCTCGCGCGGCGAACGATTCCAGCCGAGCAGCGGAAAGCCGAATGCCTTGAGGCGATCGAGCACGGCCTGGCCGAGCTGGCCCAGCCCCATGACGCCGACCCGCCGCCGCTTGGCCGGCGTGATCCTGATCTCGCGCCAGACCTGCTCCTTCTGCTGATTGATGAAGTGCAGGAGGTCGCGATGCAGGGCCAGCACGGCCATGGTGACATATTCCACCATGGTCTCGGCGATGCCGGGCTCCAGCATCCGCACCAGCGGGATGTGCGCCGGCACTTTCGTGGTGTCGAACTGGTCGACGCCTGCGCCCACCGAGAAGACCAGCTCGAGATTGGGGAACGCCGTTGCAACGTCGTCCGGCGGCACCCAGGCCACGAGATAGCGGATATCGGCGGGTTCGCCGATATCGGGCCAGAGCCGGAACGGCACATCGGGCGCGCGCTCGGCGAAGAATGTTGCCCACTCGGCGCCGCGCACCATGTTGGCCTTGTAGAGAACCGTCATGCGGCCCTCAGAACGGGCTGACCGGCGCGAGGCGCCGGCCGTCGATCATGCGCTTGTGGCTGTAGGCAGCCGGGTCGACCAGCGGCGTCGCGCCGGTCACGATGTCGGCGGCAAGCTTGCCGGCGGCGGGGCCGATGCCAAAGCCGTGGCCGGAGAAGCCGGTCGCGAGGAAGAAACCCGGCAGCGCATCGACCGGCGAGATCACGGGGATCGTATCCGGCGTGCAATCGATGGTGCCGCCCCAGGCTTCCGCGATCTCGATGTCCTTCAACTCCGGATTTGCCTTGATCAGTGAGGCGAGCGCGGCATTGACCAGCGACATGTCGGGCGCGGGATCACGCACGCGCTCGGCCTCGAACGGAGACGGCTTGTCGAAGCTCCAGCTGGTGCCGCGCGCGATCTGCTCGAAGAACGACTTGCCGAACGAGAGCTTCAGCCCGTTCTTGCGATGCTGATAGGTCGGCCAGAAAGTGCGCGCGTAGCGGAACAGGTCGGGCGACAGCTCGACCGTGCCGCGATTGCGCAGCGCCAGCGTGAAGCCGCCGTCGAGGCGGCGACGGATGCAATAGAAATCGGTGCCGAGCGCGCCCGAGGTGATCTCCGGTCCCGGCGTGGTCCGGCACGCGGTGGCGTTGACGAGGCCGATCGGCAGCTCGATGCCATGACGGCGGCAGAACAGCGACGACCACGCGCCGCCCGACAGCAGCACGGCTTGCGTGCGGATGGTGCCCTTCTCGGTGACGGCGGCGCTGACGCGGCCGCCGGTCGTCTCCAGCCCCCGCGCCGCACAGCCCTGATGGATGGTGACGCCATGTTTGCGCGCGGCAGTCGCCAGCGCCGGCACGGCCATCGACGGCTCGGCGCGGCCGTCGCTCGGCGTGTGCAGACCGCCGACCCATGTGTCGGTATTGCCGGGCATACGCTCGGCGACCTCGGCCGGCGTCAGGACGGTGGAGTGAACCTGCATCTCGCGTGCGACCGCGGCCCAGCGCTCCCAGCTGGCGAGCTCGTCCTTGCTCTTGGTCAGGAACAGCACACCGGTGCGACGGAAGCCGGCATCGACGCCGTCGTCATTCTGCATGTCTTCCCACAGCCGCAGCGCCTCGCGGGCGAGCGGGATCTCCTCGCGCGCGCGGCCCTGCTGGCGGCACCAGCCCCAATTGCGGCTCGACTGCTCGCCGCCGACATGGCCCTTCTCGACGAGCGCGACAGAGAGGCCCTTCTTCGCGAGATGATAGGCCGCGGACACGCCGATCACGCCGCCGCCGATGACCACGACGTCCGCCTGCGCCGGCAGGCGTTCATCGCTATTGATTCGGTTCAGCGGCGGGGACATGGGGCACTCCTGGCATTCAGTTCTGTCGAGTTCTTGCTGATCATGGGATATTCATGCGCGGATCGAGCGCATCGCGCAGGCCGTCGCCGAGGAAGTTGAAGCTGGTCACCGCGAGCGTGATGGCGAGGCCGGGCGCGATCGCAAGCCACGGCGCACTGGTGAGATAGATCTGCGCGTTGTTGAGCATGTTGCCCCAGCTCGCAGCAGGCGGCTGGATGCCGTAGCCGAGATAGCTGACATAGGATTCGAGCAGGATCGCTTTCGCGACGTTCAGCGTCGCCGCGACCACGATCGGCGCGACCGCGTTGGGCACGAGCTCGCGGAACATGATGCGCAGGTTCGACGAGCCGAAGGCGAGCGCCGCGACGGCGAATTCCCGCTCGCGGAGCGAACGCACCTGGGCCTCGACCACGCGCGCCACCGCCATCCAGGCGGTCGCGGCGATCAGCACGGTGGTGGTGACGAGGCCCGGCTCGGTGAGCGCGGCCAGCGCCAGCAGCAGGAAGATGGTGGGAAAGCACAGCATGGCATCGACGAGCCGCATCAGCACCGCGCCGACCACGCCGCCATAGAAGCCGGCAAAGGCGCCGACGACGATGCCGACCGCCATCGCGATCACCATCGCAACGAAGCCGATCGTGAGCGAGACGCGTCCGCCCATCATCAGACGGGCCAGAACGTCGCGGCCAAGTTCGTCGGTCCCGAGGATATGCGCGCCCGAGAGCGGCGGCGCGAACCGCTTCATGATGTCGATATAGGTGTCGTCGAACGGCAGCAGATAGGGGCCGAACGCCGAACCGAGGACGAGCACCACGATGATCACCGCGCCCGCGAGCGCAAGGCGGTGCCGACGGAAGCGCCGCCAGGCGGCCTGGCCGGGCGCGAGCTGGACGGTGGTGGAGAGGGCTGCGGTCGCCATTGCCTAGCCCACCCTGATGCGCGGATCGGCGACGGCATAGAGGATGTCGGCGAGCAGCGAGCCGATCAGCACCATCGCCGCCGAGAACATCAGGATGCCCATCACCACGGGATAGTCGCGATAGCCGATCGAATCGAGGAACAGCCGGCCCATGCCGGGCCAGGTGAACACGGTCTCGGCGACCAGCGCACCGCCGAGCAGCGTCGGCAACTGCAGTCCGGCCACCGTGATCATCGGCAGCAGCGCGTTGCGAAGCGCGTGCACCGTGAGAATGCGCCATTCCGGCATGCCTTTGGCGCGCGCCGTGCGGATGTAGTCCTGGTTGATGACCTCGAGCATGGATGAGCGCATGAAGCGGCCCCACATCGCGGTCTCCACCAGCGCCAGCACCACCGCCGGCGCGATCAGGTGATGCATGAGGTCGAGAAAGGAGCCGTCGCCAATGGTGTGCCGGTTGCCGGCCGGCAGCCAGCCGAGCTTCACCGAGAACACGTAGATGGTGACGAGGCCGAACCAGAAGGTCGGGATCGACAACGCGATCATGGCGCCGACGGTCGCAAGCGTATCGAACAGCGAATAGCGGCGCAGTGCGCCGAGGATACCGATCCAGCAGCCGAGCAACACCGCGATGATGGTCGCGGTCACCATCAGCTCCAGCGTGGCGCCGAGATGCGAGGAGATCACCGACAGCACCGCCTCGCCGTCGCGATAGGACTTGCCCCAATCACCGCGCACCATGCGGCCGAACCAGTCGAGATACTGGATCGGCAGCGGACGATCGAGGCCGAGCTGACGGGTGACGCGGTCGAGATCCTCCTGCGTCATCTGTGCGGACACCGCGAACTGAGAGAGCGGCCCGCCGGGCGCCAGATGCAGGATGGCAAAGCCGATTGCGGAGACGATCACGAGCAGCATGATCGCCTGTGCCAGGCGGTTGACGACGTAACGGGCCATCTCAGGCGATCCAGCCGGCCAGAGACATCAGGCCCAATACCATTCGCGCATGTTCCAGGTGTTGATCGACATGTTGATGTTGGGACGGAAGCCTTGCAGCCCCTCCTTCACGCCCTCGGCGATGAAGCCCTGGAACAGCGGCAGGATCGCGAGGTCGTTGCGGATCAGCCTCTGCAATTCACCATAGGTCGCCTTGCGCTGCGCGAGGTCGAATTGCTTGGCGCCTTGCGCGAGCAGCCGATCGGCCTCCGGGCTGCTGTATTGATAGGTGTTGTAACCGCGACCGCCCTTGGCCGGAATCGCGCCTGAGCCGAACCGCGGCGTCACGTCGGGATCGCTGCCCAGCATGAAGTTCACGGCCACGATCACCGAATTGAACTTCGACTGCTGCCAGAAATCGCCCCAGATTACGGCCGCCGGCATGTTGTTGACACGCATCGTTGCGCCAATGGCCCGCCAGTCCTGGATTAGGAGCTGCTGGCACTGCTCGCGCACGGCACTGCCCGCCGTCGTTGAGTTGGTGAATTCGAGCTTGACGCCGCCCTTCTCGCGGATGCCGCTGGAGCCGCGGATCCAGCCCGCGGCGTCGAGCAGCGCATTGGCCTTGGCGGGATCGTATTTGTGCTGCGGCAGCCCTTGCTGGAACGACCAGGCCTGCTGCGGTACGAAGCTCTCGGTCTGCGTCGGCAGGCCGTAATAGAGCGCATCGATGATCGCCTGCTTGTTGATGGCGAGATACAGCGCCTCGCGCACCGCGCGATCGGCAAAGGGACCAAATTCCAGATTGGGCGCGATGTGCTCCACCGAAGAGGTCGAGGACACGAAGATCTTGCGGCCCTTCAGCGTCTTCGCCTCCTGCACGAAGTTCGGCAGGATGCCCTGCAGGCCGGTGTAGTCGACCTGGCCGGTGCGGAACTGGGTGTAAAGAACGGTGAGATCCGGAATGTACTTGAAGACGACGCGTTCGACGTAAGGCCCCTTGCCATGATAGCCGGTGTGGGCATTCAACTGGATATGATCGCCGGGCACGCGCTCGCCCCAGCGGAACGGGCCGGTGCCGACCGGCGCATTGTGGAACGGCGAAGCGTTCGGATCGGGCACCTTCTCCAGGATGTGCTTGGGCACGATGAAGGTGAACGATGCCAGGATCGACATGTAGGGCGAGTACGGCGCTTCCATCCGCCAATGGATCTCGTCGGGCGCCACGACGGTGATGTCCTTGACGAGGCTATGGCCGACACGGCTGCGCGCGCGGAAACCGGGATTGTTGATCAGTTCGATCGAGAATTTGACGTCCTCCGCCGTGAACAGCGTGCCATCGTGCCACTTCACGTCGCTGCGGAGCTTGATCTTCCAGGTCAGGCCGTCCGCCGACAGGCCGCCATTCTCGAGGGTCGGGACTTCGCGGGCGAGGTCGGGGACGAAATTCCCGTCGGGATCGATGTACCAGAGCGGCGAGAACACCTGCCACCAGATGCCCTGATCGACCTCGATTCCCGGCATCAGCGGATGGAAGACGGTCGGCTCCTGCGACAGCGCCGCGATCACCTGTCCGCGCGGCTTGTCCGGCGGATTGGTCGGGCGTTCAGTCTGGGCAAAGGCGTTACCTGACAGCGTCCATCCCGCCGCGGCGCCGGCGCCGAGCTGAAAGAACTGACGGCGATTCGGAATGCCGAGATGCAGTGCCGGGGCGCCGAGCTTGCCGGTGTCGTCTGCCATGTCCCACTCTCCGTTTCCGCACGCGGCACCGTCTCCCGCGCCCCCGAGACCCCGGCAAGGGACAGGAGTGGGCTTTAGTGCTTCTAAATTTTTCTGCCAAAATTTCATCACGACTAAATACAGCTGTCAATCGCATTGCTAATATGCGCGACCTTTTCACTCCGACTGAAGCCGTGGCCCGGTGCGGCCGCGGCTCAAGATGATGCATGGGAGAGCGACATGGATGGTCGCGGCGACACGAACAGTCTGAAGGACGCTCCGACGACCGAGGCCGAAGATGCCATCGACCAGCGCCTCGGCGAGACCGTGCGGCTGCTACGTCAGCGCGCCGGCTTTTCGATCCAGGACGTCGCCAACAAGACCGGCCTGTCCACCGGCATGATCAGCCAGCTCGAACGCGCGCGCGCCATGCCGTCGATCCGCACGCTGCGCCTGCTCAGCATCGCGCTCGACGTTCCCATCTCCTATTTCTTCGAGACCAGCGATCCCGCTGATGCGCCGCGCTACATCGTGCGCAAGAACGCCAGGCGCCTGCTGCGGCTCACCGCCAGCGGCGTGGTCAAGGAGGCCCTCACCCCCGAAGACAAGGGCCAGCTCGAGCTCTACGAGCTCACGCTCAATCCCGGCGCCTCCTCCGGCACTGACTTCCTGCAGCACACCGGCGAGAAGGCGGGCTACATCCTCTCCGGCAGCCTGCGGCTATGGCTCGACAACCAGGCCCATGTGCTGGAAGCCGGCGACAGTTTCCGCTTTCCCAGCATCGTGCCGCACATGTTCGACAATCCGACCCAGCAGGCCGCGCGCGTGATCTGGGTGACGACGTTGCGCCAGACCGACTCGCCCGCAGGTTGAGATGCGGCCGCCTGGCTCACGCCGCAAATTGCCCCTCGACGCCGCCACGCGGAGTCTGTAGCTCACATCAGGCGGCCCCTCGACCCGGGCGGCCGATGCGGTGCGCGGCTGGGGTTTGGTGCGAGACCATGAAACTCAGGGGCCTTCTGACACTCGCGATGGCCGCACAGGTCGTTGTGACGGCCGCAGCCCTATTCGCTTCCTATGCTCTTGCCGGTAGTGGCGTTCTTGAATTTGGAGTTCCCCAGCTAGTCGCCCTGCTGGCGAGCGCTGCCGTAGCAATCCTGATTGCTCGCCTCTGCATCCGCGCGATCGAGAGATCAGAAGCGAAACGCGCCGTCGCGCACTCCGCCGAGCTGGCGCGGGCCCGCAGCGACAGTGCGCAGATGACGCAAGCCATCATCAAGACCGCGCTCGATGCCTTCATTCAGATCGACGGCAGCGGCACCGTGCTGGAATGGAGTTTTCAGGCCGAGGCCCTGACCGGCTGGACGCGCCAGGAGGCGCTCGGCGCCGACGTCGTCGATCTCATCGTCGCCAAGCCGCTGCGCGCCGCCTTCAGGCAGCGCATGGCGCGGCTGGTGCCGGAACTGTCGGACACCCCGTCCGGCCTGCGCTTCGAGCTCACCCTGGTCCACAGGAACGGCGACCTGATCCTCGCCGAGGCATCCAGCACGGTGCTGCGGCTGGGCGAGCGCGCCATCGTCAACACTTTCGTCCGGGACATCACCCAGAAGCGCGCTGCCGAGGAGCAATTGGTGCAGTCCCAGAAGATGGAGGCGGTCGGCCAGCTCACCGGTGGCATCGCGCACGAATTCAACAACATGCTTACGGTGATCACGGGCACGATCGAGATCCTCGCCGACGCCGTCAAGGACAACCCGCCGCTTGCGACCATCACCAAGCTGATCAGCGAGGCCGCCGATCGCGGCGCCGCGCTGACGTCCAGCCTGTTGTCCTTTGCCCGCAAGCAGGCGCTGCAGCCGGCCGATATCGACGTCAACGAACTGCTGGAAGAGCTCGCGAAGCTGCTGCTGGCAACCTTCGACAAGAAGATCGAGATCGTCACTAGGCTCGACGGCAACGTCTGGCTCGCCTTCGCCGACCGTGGCCAGCTGAGCTCGGCGCTGCTCAACCTGGCGATCAACGCACGCGACGCCATGCTGGATGGCGGCAGGCTGACGCTGACGACGCGCAACGTGGTGTTCGGCGTGCGCGAGGCCGTCGCGGTCGGCGCCGGCTATGCCGGCGACTACGTCGAGATCGAGATTGCCGATACCGGCACGGGCATTCCGCCGGCCACCCTGGAGCGCATCTTCGATCCGTTCTTCTCCACCAAGGAGGTCGGCAAGGGCACGGGGCTCGGGCTCAGCATGGTGTTCGGCTTCGTGAAGCAATCCGGCGGCGGCATCAAGGTCACCTCCGAAGAAGGTCGCGGCACAGTCTTCACGATCTATTTGCCGAAGGCGGAGGCGAGCGCGCTGCGCCCGACCGGCTATGACGATCGCAAGATCGTCGGCGGCAAGGAGACCGTCCTTTGCGTCGAGGACGACCACGACGTGCGCCAATACGTCACCGTCCAGCTCGAGAGCCTCGGCTACAAGGTCATCCCGGCCGCCAATGCGACCGAGGCCCTCGCGATCGCGGCCGACGGCAGACCGTTCGACCTGCTCTTCACCGACATCGTGATGGCCGGCGGCATGAACGGACGGGATCTCGCCGAGCAGATGGTGGCGGCGCGCCCCTCCCTGCGGGTCCTGTTCACCTCGGGTTACGCCTACGATTCGCTGCATGTGCAGGGACGCGCCACGATGGGCGCGCCGCTGCTGCGAAAGCCCTACCGCAAAGCCGAGCTCGCGAGCATGCTGCGCCGCTGCCTCGATACCGCGGTCGATTCCG
The DNA here is from genome assembly GCF_045571495.1 of Bradyrhizobium centrosematis. Lineage (NCBI taxonomy): Bacteria > Pseudomonadati > Pseudomonadota > Alphaproteobacteria > Hyphomicrobiales > Nitrobacteraceae > Bradyrhizobium > Bradyrhizobium centrosematis. Next base: position 1,983,610 of record NZ_CP120703.1, on the reverse strand, counting down.
CCGGCGATGCGATCCCGACGCCCTATTCGGTACAGGCCGACGTCGAGGGTTTTCTGCGCAGGCAGGCGGCAAAGGACAACGGCACGACGCGGTCGCGGAAGCAATAGCCGCCTCGCGAACCGGTGGGAGCCGACGGCTCACCTCTCCCGCAGGGAGAGGTCGGATCGCATCGTGAGAGGCGATCCGGGTGAGGGGTTCAGGTCTCAACTGGGTGCCGCGGCCCCTCACCCGGATTGCTGCGCAATCCGACCTCTCCCCGCTGGGAAGAGGTGAAAACGGACAGCCGCCCGGGCTTAACCTCATCACACATTCAGCTCATCCTTCGCCGCAGCGTCGCCGACGGCGTCTCGCCGAACTTTTCGCGATAGGCGCCGGCCATGCGGCCGAGATGGGTGAAGCCGAGATCGAAGGCGATGTCAGTGATGGAGGCATCGGGTGACGCCTGTGCGAGCCGGGCGTGCAGTCCGGCGAGGCGCATGTCGAGCAGCATCTGCGAGATCGACAGGCCGAAGTGACGGCGGAAGCCGAGCTGAAGCGCGCGGATGCCGATGCCGGACGCGCAGGCGAGCTGCGCGAGGTCGAGCGGCTCGCCGGCATTGTCCGCAAGGTGATCCCGCGCTGCGCGGAGCGCGCGCGGCAGCCGCTCGGCTCGTCCCGAGAAAGTTTGAATCGCATCCGAGAGGCCATGCCGCTGACCATTGAGCAGATGATCGAGCAGCAGCTCGCGCCAATCGGCCATCGCGACCGCCGACAGCCTGCCGGAGGGACCGAGACGCTCGGCGAGCGTCATCAGCTCGGCAAGACTGGCTCGCAGGGCCCGCCCCGCCGGCGCCTCCAGGTCGATCCCGGGATCGAACTCGACCGCGCCCGCCGCCCGGCCCGAGAGCGCCGCGGCGCGCTGCTCGACCATGCGGCGGTCGAGCAGCAGGATCGCCTGGGCGCAGTCGCGCCACACCATTCGGGTCGGGATCGTCGGCGACAGCAGCGACGCCGTCCGCTCCGGCGCGGCCTCGAGCTCGGTGAGGCCGGCGCGGATGTGTGCGGTGCCCGCAAGCGGCACCTGCACCAGGAAGAACCGCTCGAGGCAGCCGGGATCGATACAGACCGACCCGCCATAGGCGACATAATTGATGGAGAAGCCGTCAAAGGCCGCGCAATTGTGCCGGGCCGAGAAGCCCGCCGCGCGCGCCTGCGCCGGCTTCAGGTCGTGCGGGCAGAAGATGCGCCCGATCGCTTCGGCCGCTTCGTCGACGTCATCCGTGGTGACGCGGGCGAAATCCGCGAGCCGTTCGGCTGCAGACGCCCTCGCACTCATTTCCAGCACGGCTGCGGACATCGTCGACCACACTTCGCGTCACGGAATTGTTTTAAGCCTATAATAATTCCCGGGACGCGAAAAGGGCGACCGCGGTGAAATCGTCATGCTGCAGGGCAACAGCCGCCTGCGGATTCGTTTAGCGGATAGACAGGCGCCCCTTGCTGGCTGAAGCTCCGTCCCCGCCGGAATCCATTGGGAGCGCGCCATGACTGCACTCGAAAAAGGCATTACCGCTAACGGCACAGGCTACGGCGGCAAGAGCTGGAACATTCTGGGCCAGGTTTATTTCCCCAAGGCCGTCACCGACTCCACTTTCGCATTCGAGACCAACAGCGATCCCGGCCAGTTCGTGCCGGTGCACATCCATCCGACCCAGGACGAGTTCATCCTGGTGCAGGAGGGCACGCTCGACCTCAAGCTCGACGGCCAATGGGTCAAGGCCCATGCCGGGGATCTCGTGCGCATGCCGCGCGGCATCCCGCACGGCTATTTCAACAAGTCCGACAAGCCGTGCCGCGCACTGTTCTGGGTCTCGCCGATGCAGAAGCTGGAGGCGCTGTTCAATCAGCTGCACAATCTGACCGACCCGGCTGAGGTCGTGCGCATTTCGGCGCTACATGAGGTCGACTTCCTGCCGCCCGAGGCCAACGACTAGCCGTCGCCGCGTCCTCCGCTTCCATCTGCTTGCAGCCCGGCCGGCCGCGCCATGCGGCCGAACGCGGCCGCTTGCGCGCAAAACACATCGAGTAAACTCATGATCAGCCCCAAACATGTCTGCGTGATCGGCGCCGGCGTCTCCGGCCTTGCCGCCGGCAAGGCGTTCTCCAGCCGCGGCCACCGCGTCACCATCGTCGAGCGCAGCTCGGATCTCGGCGGCGTCTGGGAGCCGGCGCGCTCCTACCCCGAGGTGCAGACGCAGAGCCCGAAGGAGCTCTATCGCTACACCGACCGCGCCATGCCGCAAGGCTATCCGGAATGGCCGACCGGGCCGCAGGTCCACGCCTATCTCGCCGACTACGCCAGGAGCTTCGGCCTCGACCGCATGCTGCGCCTCGACACCGAAGTCGCCGGCATGGCGCGGCGTGGCGACGGCCGGCCGGGCTGGACCCTCGCGCTGAAGAGCAAGGACGGCACGACGACGAACGAGGATTTCGACTTCGTTGCCGTCTGCACGGGACAGTTCAACGAGCCACGCGAGCTGCATTGCCCGGGCGAGGACGGCTTTCTTGCGCAGGGCGGCCAGATCCTGCACTCGTCGAAATACGGCGATCCCATGCTCGCCAAGGGACGCCGCGTCGTCGTGCTCGGCGGCTCGAAGTCCGCGACCGACATCGCCGTGAACGCGGTGAAGTCAGGCGCGCGCGAGGTCACCATCGTGATGCGCGAGCCGGTCTGGCGCATTCCCTATTTCATCGGCGGGCTCGTGAACTTCAAGCGCATCCTCTACATCCGCGCGCAGGAGGAGATGTTTCCGGGCTGGGGCATCGGCGCGATGGGGCGGCTCGCGCACCGCATCGCCGCGCCGCTGGTGTGGGCGAACTGGCGCGGACTGGAGAGCCTCTTGAAAGCGCAGCTCAAGCTCGGCCGCTGCAACATGGTGCCGAAGGAGCGGATCGAGGACGGCGTCAACTGCTCGGTGCCGATCGCAACGCCGGGCTTCTATCCGATGGTCGCCGACGGCCGCATCAAGGCGGTGTTCGGCACGTTCGATCATTACGAGAACGACAGCATCGTGATGAGCGGCGGCGAGCGCGTGGGCGCCGACGTCGCGGTGCTCGCGATCGGCTACAAGCTCGGCGTGCCGTTCCTGCCCGAGGCCTATCGCGCGAAGCTGGTCGATTCCGACGGGCAGTACCGGCTCTACCGCCTGATCGCCAACCCCGATCTGCCCGAGCTCGGCTTCGTCGGCTTCAATTCGTCGTTCTGCACGGTGCTCTGCGCCGACCTCGCCGCGAACTGGCTGGTACGCTACGCCGACGGCCAGCTCGCCAACCAGCCGACGGCGCAGGCGATGCGCGACAACATCGAGATGATGCTGCACTTCAAGCGCGTCGAGCGGCCGGCTGCCGGCGTCTATGGTGGCCTCTGCGTCGCGCCCTACCACTACCGTCATTTCGACGAGCTGATGGCCGATATCGGCGCGAAGCAGCAGAAGCGCGGCGGACTCGCGGGGCGCTTCCAGCCACCGGATGCAGATGCCTATGCGAAATTCCTGGCGACGGCGCCGGACTACCGGGCGGCCTAGCCGATGAGAATTGCGGCTGAGCGGGATTTGCATCTCGCCAGCCCTCGTCTCCGACGCTTACGATCCCTGGTCACCGAATCGATGGGAACCGGCCATGGGATCCAGACGCCTTGCCATCTTTGCGGCGATTGCCTTTTTCGTCGCAGCGCCCGCGGCCGGCGAGCAGCGCGCGCTCACGCCCCGGCAGGCGGAAGCGGTCGCCGCCTATGACCGCGCGCTCGCCGACTTCAAGTCGATCCTCGCCGAGCGACGCCGCCAGATCGAGACGAAACAGCCACTGCCGAACCTGCCGGGACAGGCGCTGTATCTGGCGCGCGTCGCGGTCATCAGCAGCTACAAGGATCTGACGGACGTTATGCCGTCGCGGATCGGCCGGCCCAACAAGTTCGAAATCCCGCCCGCCTATTTCGATGCCGATATCGAACCGTTGATCGACGAATATTCTGCGCTCTTCGACGTCATGGAAGCGCCGCCCGCCGATGCGCAGAACTCGACGACACCGTTCAAGGACGTCGTCGATCTCGCCACGGTGATCGCGCGTGCCAAGGGGCTTGCGCCTGAGCACGCCGAGGCTGCGGGGCGCATCAGCCTCGGGCTGTTCTATGCGGAGACGAACGGCAAGCAGAATGTCCGCAACGGCCGCTCCAACACCTATATGGGCAGCTTCCAGACCGGCCCGTCTGAGGACCGCAACGGCCGCAGAAAATGGGAGGCCATCAAGGGCGAGATCGCAACGATCGATCCGGCCCTGAACGCGCGCGACGACAAGGAGGAAGCGCGGGCCCGCGGCACCGATCGCCGCTTCAATCACTGGACCAATGTGCGCGACGGCCTGATGAACGCGCATGCCGATCTGTTTCGCGAGATCCCCGCCATCGTGAAGACGCTGCCGGACCCCATCGACCAGATGAAGCTGTTCGAGCTGATCCAGATCGTGCCGACCCCGACGCGCGCCGCGCTCAAGTCCGGCGATCTCCTGAATTACAGGGTGTCGAGCCCGACGATCATGAAGCACCTGCGCAACAACAGCATCTTCGCGTTCGGACAGGCCGACCGGGCGCGCACTTCCGCGACCTTCCGCGAGATCCTCGCGGCAATGTGGCTGTTCAACCGGAAGTTCGAGAAGGCGATGGCGAAATACGCGGAGCTCAAAGCACGCTGATAGAGTTGCGCCAACAACCAAAAATTGTACAATTGAGAAATCTCTCTTCTCGCACGGACCGTCACATGCGCATCCTCGTTCTCGGCGGCAGCCAATTTCTTGGGCGAGCCGTCGCAGCCCATGCCTGCGCTGTCGGACATGACGTGACATGCGCCGCCCGCGGCTTGGCGGGACCGATCGCGGCGGGCGCCCAGTTTATCCGGATCGACCGCGACGTGGCCGAGGGGCTTGCACCGCTGACGGGCGAGACGTTCGATGCGGTGGTCGACGTCTCGCGTCATCCCGGCCAGGTCCGCCGCGCGGTCGCGGCGCTGAAGCGGCCGGGCGTACATTGGACCTTCATCTCCACGATCAGCGTGTATGCCGACAACCGGACACCCGGACAATGCGCCGACACGGCGCCGCTGCGCGAACCCGTTGCCGCTGAGATCGAACAGAGCACCGATGCCATCTACGGCGCCGCCAAGGTCGCCTGCGAACAGGCGGTCGGCAACAACGCCTTCATCTGCCGCCCCGGCCTGATCGCCGGCCCGGAAGACCCGACGGGGCGCTTCGCCTATTGGCCGTCACGCCTTGCGCGCGGCGGTGAGGTGCTGGCCCCCGGATCGCCTGACGATGCCGTCCAGTTCATCGACGTTCGCGATCTCGCGCAATGGATCGTGCACACGGCTGAGGTTCGCCTCACCGGCATCTACGACGGGATCGGACCGATCTGCAGCCGCGGCGAATTTCTGGCCGAATGCGCAGCCGCGCTCAACGCGTCCTGCACGTTTACCTGGATCGATCGCTCGTTTCTCGAGGCCCATGACGTGCGGCGCTGGGCAGGTCCGCGGTCATTGCCGATGTGGCTGCCCCTGCCCGACTTCGCCGGTTTCCTGACGCGCGACACCTCACCGGCCTGCGAGGCCGGGCTGACTTCACGACCCCCGGGAGAGACTGCGCGCGATACGCTGCACTGGCTGCGCGACAGCGGCGCGCCTGTCGTCGGACTTACGGAGGATGAGGAGCAGGCCGTGCTCGCCGCGTGGCATGCAGGCAGGGCGAGCTAGCACCGCACGCTTAGTGGCGTACCAAGGCCCCCGGATTTTATTCCTTGGGATGACATGATCGCCTCCAGATTATTGCGCGATGCACTCGGTGCATTTAGCTTGGCCGCACAACAACAAATACTCGGAGGAAACATGAAAGCCATTCCTCGCCTACGCGCCCGCCATGCCGCGTCAGCCCTGGTCGCAGCGTCCCTGGCCGGCCTTGCCAGTTTCGCTGCTCGTGCCGAGATCGTCGTCAGCGCCAATGACGGCAAGATGGTGCTGGAGAACGGCAGTGCCGTGGTACGCAAGCAGCCGGTGCCGGATACGGTCAGCGTCATCGAATTTACCGACGGCGCATTGAAACTGCTGGGCGAAGTGCCGGCGCCTGCCAGCGTCGTCGGCCCGCCGCCGAGCGTCGCAATCGCACCGGACGGCACCTTTGCGCTGGTGACGGGTGCCATGAAGATCAATCCGGCCGATCCGACCAAGACGGTGCCCGACGACAAGCTTTCGGTCATCGATCTGAAATCCTCACCGCCAAAAGTGCTCGCCACCCATCAGGCTGGCGCGGGCGCGGCCGGCGTCTCGATCAATCGCGCGGGCACGCTGGCACTGGTTGCGAACCGGAGCGACGGGACGGTCTCGGTCTTTGCGATCAGCGGCAACGCGCTGACGCCAGCCGGCAAGATCCAGCTCGGCGACGCCAAGTCGGGGCCGAGCCACGCCGTGTTCGCGCGCGACGGCGCAACTGCGCTGGTCACCCGCGACGGCGACAGCAAGATTTCGCTTCTCACCGTAGACGGGACCAAGGTCGAGTACGCCAAGCGCGACCTCTCCGCGGGCGTCCGCCCCTACGACATCGACCTCACCGGCAATGCCGCGGCCATCGTCGGCAATGTCGGCGCCGGCACGGGCGACAACGACACGATCAGCCTGATCGACATGACCGCCAAGCCGATCCGCGTCGTCACGACGGTGACCGTCGGGCAGACGCCTGAAGCGGTGAAGATGTCGCCCGACGGCAACCATGTCGCCGTCACCGTGATGAACGGCTCGAACAAGCCGTCCGCCTCGCCGTTCTTCAACGATTTCGGCCTGCTCAAGGTCTACAGGATCTCGGGGACCGAGCTCGCGCCGGTGGCGGAAGCCAGGATCGGCCATTGGTGCCAGGGCGTGGTGTGGTCAAAGGACTCCAAATATCTCTTGACCCAGTGCATGGTCGAAAGCGAGCTGATCGCATTCGCGTTTGACGGCAAGGCGCTGAGCAAGACGTCCACGCTCAAGATGCAGGTAAGTCCCGCGGGCATCAGAACCGCGGAGCCGTGAACCGGTGCGCGGCGCAGCCCTCCTGCGCCGCGTGCCTATTCGGTCCGGATCGGCGAATCCTTCAGCCCATTGTCGTCGTAGGCCTTGCGCAGCATGCCATTCGTCACGGCCTCGTTCATGAACTTCGTCACAAATGCCAGCGCCTGGCTGTGGCCGAGCGGCACGGCGACGGCGGTCACCGTCTTCTTGAAGGTCTCATCCAGCACCCTTGTGCCCGGAATCTTCTGCGCCATCTTGTTGAGCTGGTCGCGCGACAGCGCGAAGGCATCGATCTCGCCGCTCCTCAGCAGACCGAAGATCTCGTCATAGGTCTGATAGCCCGTGACCTTCGCATGCTTCAGATGCGCGATCGCGCCGCGCATTGTCGTGGTGGCATTGACCGCCGCGACCTTGATTCCGGGTTGATCGAGCGTCGCGAAATTGGTGACCGTCGAGCCGGGCTTGACGATGTAGGTGGCGTCCGCGACCTCGTAGATCGGACCGAACAGCATCTTGGTCTCGCGCTCGGGATCCTTGGGCAGCCAGGTGACGTCCCACATGTTCTTGCCGGCCGCATCCGTGATCTGTCCGGAATTCTGGTGCACGACATATTCGACGGGGACACCGAGCTGGGCGGCCATCGCCTTGCCGAGATCGACGGGAACGCCAGCATAGCCGGCTTCGGTCTTGGTCGACCAGAACGCGCCGCCTGCGGGGCTGATTGCGATTGCGACCCGCAGTTTGCCGGTCGGGGCGATCTCGTCCTTGAGGCCATCTGCTAGCACGGGCATGGCAACCATCGCTGCGAAAGCGAGGCCGGCGAGCGCCGACCGAATTGTCGCGGGCATGTCATGGTCTCCTCACCTTTTCTTCTTCCCGGCCGCTCAGTCCAGCTCACGCGGCCTTTGATACAATTCTGGTCGATCATGCTCTCAGAGAAAAGCGCCTTGTCGTGATAAACTTGTCAAAGGCCACATCGCTCGTTGCGGTGCAAGGCCTGTGACTGCCATGGCTATGGTGTTCCACGGCCAGTCATTTGTTGCTAGCCTGCCGCACCGACAGACAGCAATCGAGGGCTACCGAATGACCTCAACGAATCCCGCCTCTCCCGCACGGCGCAATGGAGCGTGGAGGCGTATCGGGCAGGTCCTTTCCGCCGCAGCCTCCCTGGCCGTGCTCACCGGTTGCGAGGACAAGAACACGTTCGTGGCACCGCCGCCGCCCAAGGTGGACGTGGCCACACCCGTGCAGCGTTCCGTGACACGCTACATCGAGGCCACCGGCAACACCGCGCCGATCAAGAGCGTCGATCTGGTCGCGCGGGTGCAGGGCTTTCTGCAAACGATCGATTATCAGGACGGCAGCTTCGTCAAGCAGGGCTCCCAGCTCTTCACGATCGAGCCGGAAACCTACAAGCTCAAGCTCGAACAGGCGCAGGCGGCCGAGTCCGGCGCCCAGGCCTCGCTGCGGCAGGCCGAAGCCGATTACAAGCGGCAGGCCGAGCTGGTGCAGCGCCAGGTGATCTCACAGTCGACCCTCGATACTTCGACCTCGAACCGCGATAACGCCCAGGCCAATCTGCTGCAGGCGCAGGCCAATACCAAGCTCGCCGAGGTCAATTACGGCTACACCAAGGTGACGGCACCGTTCGACGGCATCGTCAGCGCCCACATGGTCTCGGTTGGCGAGCTCGTCGGCGTCTCCTCGCCGACCCAGCTCGCCACCATCGTCGCGATGGACCCGATCTATGTGAACTTCACCGTCAACGAGCAGGACGTGCTTCGGATCCGCGCCGAGGCGGCCCGGCGCGGACTGACGCCTGCCGACATGAAGCAATTCCCGATCGAGGTGGGATTGCAGACCGAGACCGGCTATCCGCACGAGGGCAAGCTCGACTACGTCTCGCCGACCCTCAATCAATCGACCGGCACGCTGGCAGTGCGCGGCCTCGTCCCCAATGACAAGCGAGTGCTGCTGCCCGGCTACTTCGTCCGCGTCCGCGTGCCCTTCGACCAGGAAAAGAGCGCCCTGCTCGTTCCCGATACCGCGCTCGGCAGCGACCAGGGCGGCCGCTATCTGCTGGTGGTCAACGGCGACAATGTCGTCGAGCAGCGCAAGGTGCAGATCGGCCCGGTCGACAACGGGCTGCGCGTCATCGAAAGCGGCCTGAAGCCTGAGGACCGCGTCGTCGTCGCGGGGCTGCTGCGGGTGATCCCCGGCCAGAAGATCGATCCGCAGGTAACGAAGATCGAGCAGACGCAGGCCTCGAGCAAGTAGGGGCCACCAGCCATGATCTCAAAATTCTTCATTGAGCGGCCGGTCCTCTCCAACGTCATCGCGCTGTTGATGATCCTGATCGGCGGCGTCGCGCTGTTCAATCTCGCCATTGCCCAATATCCCGACGTGGTGCCGCCGACCGTGCAGGTCACAACGCGCTATCCCGGCGCCAGCGCCAAGACCGTGATCGATACCGTGGCGCTGCCGATCGAGCAGCAGGTCAACGGCGTCGAGGACATGCTCTACATGCAGTCCTACAGCGGCTCCGACGGCACCTATACGCTGACCGTGACCTTCAAGATCGGCACCGACCTCAACTTCGCGCAGGTGCTGGTGCAGAACCGCGTCTCCAGCGCGCTGTCGCAATTGCCGCAGGCGGTGCAGAACCAGGGCGTCACCGTGCAGAAGCGGTCGACCTCGATCCTCTTGTTCGTGACGCTGACCTCGCCGGATGCGAGGTACGACAGCCTCTATCTCAGCAACTACGCCACCATCAACATCCGCGACGAGCTCTCCCGCCTGCCCGGGGTCGGCAACGTCACCGTGTTCGGCGCCGGCCAATATTCGATGCGGATCTGGCTCGATCCCAACAAGCTGCAGGTGCGCGGCCTCGTACCGCAGGACGTCATCAACGCAATCCAGCAGCAGAGCCAGCAGGTCTCCGCAGGCCAGGTCGGCGCGCCGCCGACGCCGCCGGGCCAGGCGTTCCAGTACACGCTCAACGTCAATGGACGGCTCGACGATGCCGGCCAGTTCGAGAGCATCATCGTCAAATCGGGCGCCAGCGGCGACGTCACCCGCGTGCGCGACGTCGGCTGGGTCGAGCTCGGCGCGCAGACCTACAGCCAGATCTTCTCGCTGAACAAGCAGCCGGCGGTCGGCATCGGCGTGTTCCAGTCGCCCGGCGCCAACGCGCTCCAGGTCGAGAAGGCGGTCGAGGCGAAGATGGCCGAGCTTGCCAAGCGCTTCCCGGAGGGCATCAAGTACGACACGCCGTTCGACACCACCAAGTTCGTCGAGGCCTCGGTGCACGAGGTCTACATGACCCTGATCGAGGCGGGCCTCCTGGTGCTGGTCGTGATCCTCGTCTTCCTGCAGGACTGGCGCGCAATGCTGGTGCCGGCCACGACCGTGCCGGTGACCATCATCGGCGCCTTCGCGGCGATGGCGGCACTCGGCTTCACCATCAACATGTCGACGCTGTTCGCGATCGTGCTCGCGATCGGCATCGTGGTCGACGACGCGATCGTCGTGGTCGAGGGCGCCGCGCACAATATCGAGCGGGGCATGAACGGCCATGACGCCGCGATCAGGGCGATGGACCAGCTGTTCGCGCCGATCGTCGGCATCACGCTGGTGCTGATCTCGGTGTTCCTGCCGGCCTCGTTCCTCGCGGGGCTCACGGGGCGCATCTATTCCCAATTCGCGCTGGTGATCGCGGCAACCGCCCTATTGTCGGCCATCAACGCGGCCACCTTGAAGCCGACACAGTGCGCGCTCTGGCTGCGGCCGGCGGTGCCGCCGGAGCAGCGCAATTTCTTCTACCGGGGCTTCAACGCGGTCTATGACCGCGTCGAGCGTGGCTACACGAGGCTGATCACGTTCCTGGTGAAGCACGCCACCATTTCGGTCGCGTTCGCGCTGTTGGTCATCGGTGCGAGCGGTTACGGCCTGTCGCGGGTGCCGACCGGCTTTCTGCCGATCGAGGACCAGGGCTATCTGATCGCCGCTGTGCAGCTGCCCGACGGCGCCGCGCTGGAGCGGACGCAGGCCGTGCTCGACAGAGCGAGCGGTCTGATCAAGGACACGCCCGGCGTGGCGCAGGTCATCACCATCGCCGGCATCTCCGCGCTCGACAACAGCGCCAGCCTTGCCAATGCGGGCGTCGCCTACATCATCCTGAAGGACTGGGACGCGCGCAAAGGACCCGGCGAGGATCTGCGCTCGCTGGTCTTTGGCCTCAACGACAAGCTCTCGACCATCATGGAAGCCCGCACCATCGTTCTGCCGCCGCCGCCGATCCAGGGCATCGGCAACGCGGCCGGCTTCTCGATGCAGGTCGAGCTGCGCGACGGCAACAGCGATTTTGCCAAGCTGCAGGCGATCACCGGCGCGATGGTCTCGAACGGCCAGAGCCAGAGCGCGCTGCAGCGCGTGCAGTCCTCGTTCCGCTCCTCGGTGCCGCAATTCAATGTCGAGATCGACCGGATCAAGACCCAGACCCTCCACGTGACGACGGATCAGGTGTTCTCGGCGCTGTCGACCTATCTCGGCTCGTCCTACGTCAACCAGTTCAACAAGTTCGGCCGCGTGTTCCAGGTCTACACCCAGGCCGATCCCGCCTTCCGCGTCACCGAGCGCGACATCGCCAATATGCAGGTGCGTAACTCGAACGGCGACATGATCCCGATCGGCACAGTCGCCAAGATCACGCCGGCCACCGGCCCGTCGCTGATCAGCCTCTACAACCTCTATCCCTCCTCGACCGTGATCGGCCTGCCGGCGCAGGGCTACTCGTCCGGCCAGTCGCTGAAGCTGATGGAGGAGATCGCGGACAAGACGCTGCCGCCCGGCACCGGCTATGAATGGACCGCGATGTCCTACCAGGAGAAGGCGGTCAGCAACCAGATCTACTGGGTGTTCGGGCTCGCCATGCTGCTGGTTTACCTCGTGCTCGCCGGCCAGTATGAGAGCTGGTACGCGCCGATCTCGGTGATCCTCGCCGTGCCGCTGTCGCTGCTCGGGCCGATGCTGATCCTCTCGGGACTTAAGATCGACAACAACCTCTATTGCCAGATCGGCCTGATCCTGCTGATCGCCCTGTCGGCCAAGAACGCGATCCTGATCGTCGAGGTCGGGCTCGAGCTGCACGGCCGCGACGGCAAGCCGATCCTGGAGTCCGCGATCGAGGCGGCGCGCGCCCGCTTCCGCCCGATCCTGATGACCTCGTTCGCCTTCATCCTCGGTGTCGTGCCGCTGGTGCTCGCCACCGGTGCCGGCGCCAGCGCGCGCAAGTCGATCGGCATCACGGTATTCTCCGGCATGCTGGCCTCGACCTGCCTCGCGGTGCTGTTCGTGCCGGCCTTCTTCGTGGTGGTACAACGCTTCGAGAACTGGCGGGCGAGTAAGAAGGCGGTGAAGGCGGAGACGGTGGCGGTGAAGTAGACAAGGCCGCCAACCAAAAACCGTCATTGCGAGGAGCCGTTGCGACGAAGCAATCCAGACTGCCGCCGCGGAGACACTCTGGATTGCTTCGCTGCGCTCGCAATGACAGCGGAGAGACCGTCGCTCAAGCCTTCTCCGCAGGGGCCTGCCGCGCTTCGCCGCTCGACACCAGCAGCACTGACACCTTCGACTGCCTCAGCACGGCGTCGGCGACGCCACCGAAGGACAGATGGTCGGCCTGGATGCGGTCGACGCCCATGACCACGAGATCGACGTCGGTGGTGTCGATCTCGCGCAGGATCGCGGCCTCCGGCGCGCGGTTCACCCGCAGCGTCGTGGTGATGTCGACGTCGTAGCGGGCGGCGAGATCGCTGGCGTCCTTCAGGATGCCCGCCTCCTGGTTCAGGCCGCGGGAGGCGCCGCGCTGCGCGCCCTTGTCGCGTGTGGTCGCGACATAGATCACCCGGAGCGAGCCGGATCCTCCCTGCGCCAGTGCGACCGCGACCTCGGCGCCGCGCTTGGAAACCGCGCTGCCGGAGACGGGAACGAGGATGTTGAGCGCATCGGGGATCGGCTGCTTCAGGTGCTTGCCCTCAGCCGCGACGATCGCGAGCGGCCCCTCGAACCGTGCTGCGATGTCCTCGATCCTGCGGTCGAAGCGATCCCTGGTCGCGGCAACCTTGTCGACACCGACGATGAGGAGGTCGAAACCCTTGCTTGCCTCGTCGGCGATGGTCTCGCCGAGCGGCGTGCGCCTCGCGCGGGTCACGACGTCGATGCTGCCCGCCTCGCCAGCGGTATTGGCCGCCTCGGCAGCCTTCTTCACCACGGCTTCGTGGCTCTCCTCCTCGTCGCGGCTCTTCTCTTGCTCCTCGGGCCGCTTGCCGATATGCAGCACGGTGATCGGCAGGTTGCGCATGCCGGCGATCAGGCCCGCGACGTGGGCGGCAAAGGTGGCGTTGACGCTTTCGTCCACCGCCAGCAGCGGGCGCTCGAGATTGGCGACGAAGCCGCGCCTCTCGAACTCCTCCCGCTCCAGCCGCTGCTTCTCCTCCTTGCTCATCGGCAGCCTTGCCAGCGCCGCGCGCAGCATCGGCGGCATCGCCATCGTCGTCACGATCGCCATGGTCACGATCATCGTGAACAGGTTCTGGCTGAGCACGCCGACGGACAGGCCAATGGTGGCGATGATGACCTCGGTCGAGCCGCGCGCGTTCATGCCGCTCGCGAGCGCCAGCGACTCTCGATTGTTCAGCCCGCCGATGGTGCCGCCGACGAAGGCGCCGCCGAACTTGCCGGCGCTGGCGATCACGACCAGGAGGCCCGTGAGCATCAGGAGATTGGGATCGCGCAGCACCGAGAGATCGGCGGCAAGGCCGGCGAGGCCGAAGAAGACCGGCATGAAGAAGCTCGAGATCAGCCCGCGCAAGCGCTCGTCGATCTGCCGCGTCAGGATCGGAGATTCCCCGACCAGGATGCCGGCGACGAAGGCACCCAGCACGGTGTGGACGCCGATGGCATGCGTGATCATCGCCATCACGCTCATCAGCAGCAGGATCACCGTGATGACCGCCGCAGCGCTGACGAGGTTGTCGTTGGCCCAGCGGATCAACTGAAACGCCAGGCGGCGGCCGATGGTGAAGCTGATCGCGAGGAACGCGAGCGTGCCCAGCACCGCCTTCGCCACCGAGGCGATATCCAGCGTTCCCTGCGAGGCCAGGCTGAAGATCACGGCGATGATGATCCAGCCGATGGTGTCGTCGATCACGGCGGTCGCGACGATGGTCTGGCCGACATTGCGGCGCATGAAATTCATCTCGCGCACGATCACGGCCACGATTTTCACCGAGGAGATCGACAGCGCCGTGCCCATGAACAGCGAGGCCACCAGCCGCTGTTGCGGATTGGGCAGCAGCGCATCGGGGAGGAATTCGCCGAGCGCGAAGCCGCAGGCGAAGGGGACGAGGATGCCGGCGATCGAGATCGCGATCGCGGCCTTGCCGACCTTCCGGACCAGCTTGAGGTCGGTCTCCATGCCGGTCAGCAGGAGCAGCAGCAGGATGCCCACTTGCGCGATGCCGTCGATCATCGCCTTCTGCTCGGGCGTCTTGGGAAAGATCGCGACTTGCGCCTCCGGCCAGATCCAGCCGAACAGCGACGGCCCGAGGATGATGCCGGCGAGCAGTTCGCCGATCACCGAGGGTTGGCCGATCCGCTGCATGATTTCGCCGAGGCCGCGGCCGACCGCGACCAACAGCACGATCTGCGCCACCAGCAGGAATTCGGAAGGACCTGCGGATTTGCCGCCCTCGGCACCGGCGGCGATGGTGGTGAGGACGAGCGCCGCGGGGACAAGGCCGACCGGTCGGAGCAGGCGCCACAGCATGCAGATGTCTTTTCCCCTTCACCCGCCCGCGAGGAGCGACAGGGGGAGAACCCGCGGGGTTGGAGCGGGTTCCCTCGTTTGCGGTGGGAGGGTCACAGCAAGAAATGCGAAAACAACCCCATGCACAGTAGGATTGGCATTGAAAAGGCTCGAGAAAATTTCGGCCTTACCGAAGCGATTTGCATCGTCGGGCAAAACACTGGCAGAATGGCATGATTGGGAGCTTCCGGGATGGGCCGCCCCCTTCGTCATTGCGAGCGCAGCGACTTGTCCGCCGAAGCCTTGGCGAAGGCGGAAGCAATCCAGAGTCCCTCCGCGGAAGGATTCTGGATTGCTTCGTCGCAAGGGCTCCTCGCAATGACGACGTGGAGGCAGCTGCCCGCCTCCGGGTCTCACACCGCCTGCGGTGTCCGGATCTCGCGCGGCAGGATGATGGCGGCTGCGATCGCGAGCAGGCAGAGGCCCGCGAAGGCGTGCAGCATGGTGACGAAGCCGCCCTGCTCGTAGAGCCAGGCGACCAGGCCGACCGAGGCACCTGCCGCGGTGAAGCCGATGAAGTAGCGCACGGCGTAGGCGCGCGAGCGCCATTCCTCGCTGGTGTACTTGCCGACCATGGCATCATTGACCGTGACCTGCCCGAACGCGCCCATGACGATGCCGATCGAGACCACGATCAGCGGCAGATTGTTCAGGCTGGCGGCCAGATACAGGAACGGCGCCAACATGAAGGACAGCGGCAGCGCCACCGTCTTCAGCGCGTAACGATCGAGCAGCCGGCCGATCGTGTACTGGGTCATCGCGCCGAACACGTAGACGCAGGCGGCGATGACCCCGAGCAGCGCCGGGCTTTTGGTAAGATCGGCCAGCCGCTCCGCAAACAGCTTTGGCAGCGCCACGGTGACGGCATTGAACGTCGTGGAGATCGCGATCACCACGATCAGCAGCGACAGCACCACGCGCCACATGTCCTGCTTGGCCACCCGCGCCTGCGCCGCCGCCTGCTTCGCGCCCTTGCGGTCCTCGTGCACGACCAGCATCGCAAAAGCGATGCCGATCAGGATGGTGACGACGCCTGGAATGATGAAGGCAAAACGCCAGCCGAGATACTGGCCGATCACGCCTGTCACCAGCGCCGAGGAGGCGACGCCGAGATTGCCCCAGACGCCGTTGATGCCCATCTCGCGGCCGAGCCGGTCGGCATAGGACACGATCATCGCGGTGCCGACGGGATGATAGATCGAGGCGAAGACGCCGATCGCGAGCAGAGCGGCGCCGAGCTGCGCCGGGGTCTGCACGAGGCCGACCGAGATCATGGAGAGGCCGATGCCGACAAAGAAGATCACCATCATGTGGCGGCGGCTCCAGCGGTCCCCGAGCCAGCCGGTCAGCAGCGAGCCTGCGCCGAAGGCGACGAAGCCCGGCGTTGCATAGGGCAGCAGTTCCGAATAGGCCATGCCGAGCGCCGGACCCATGATGATCACAGCGGCGGCGAAGATCAGCATGGAATAATGGTCGATGAAATGGCCTGCGTTGACAAAACCGATGACCCGGCTGGGGCTGTTCATTCCCGAATCCTCTCCTGTTCCGAAATGAGTTATATGTCCTCCCCATGACGGGGTGCCGCCAATGACTGTCTTGAAAAGGCCAATCTTGGAAACGCCATTCTTGGAAACGCCAATCCTGCGGGAGGTCCGGAGCAACCATCGCTCGCCCTCGGGCGTGCACCTGGTCGCGCGCGACTATCCCAAGGGCATGCGGATCGACCCGCATTTGCACCGCGAAGCGCAGCTGATCTACGCGGCACGCGGCACCATGCAGGTAACGACGCCCGAGGGACGCTGGCTGGTGCCGCCGGACCGGGCGGTCTGGGTGCCGGCCGGGCTCGAGCATGCCCTCGACCTGCTCGCCGACATCGAGATGCGCACGCTGTATTTCGACCTCGACTGGCTGAAGCGCGAGAAGCGCTATGAAGGGTTGACCAGGGAGTTCGTGGTGCGGGTGTCGCCGCTGCTCAATCAGGCGATCCTCGCGTTGTTCGATGCGCGCAACACTGAGGAGCGAACCGAGCTGTTGGTGCGCCTCGTGATGCTGGAATTGCATCAGGCCGAGGATTCCGCGACGTTCGTGCCGCTGCCGCACGAGCCGCGCTGCCGCCGCGCCGCGCTGATCGTGCTCGACGACCCAACCGGCCTGCATGACATCGACACGCTGGCGCGCGGGGTCGGAACCTCGGCGCGGACCTTATCGCGGCTGTTCTCGACCGAGACGCAGCTGAGCTTCAAGAGCTGGTGCCAGCGCGCGCGGATCGCCGCTGCGATCCAGCGCCTGTCGACCGATGCCAGCGTGTCGGTGAAGCAACTCGCAACCCAGCTCGGCTATGCCAGCGTGCCGGCGTTCTCGGCCGCGTTCCGCCAGGTGACGGGGCGGACGCCGACGGAGTTTGCAGGGAAAGGGTAGCCCCAACCTTGTCTTTGCGAGGAGCCCTCGCGACGAAGCAATCCAGAATCCCTCCTCGGAGGCGGTCTGGATTGCTTCCGCCTTCGCCAAGGCTTCGGCGGACAAGTCGCTGCGCTCGCAATGACGGCGGGGGAGGTCGCCGTCTGGTTCTCCAATGACCACTGCCCCCGACATGACACCATTCTCCAAACGCACGGCCCGACTAAAGTTGCCGCATTCCTCCGCTTGATTGTGATCGGCTTCCACCCAAATCCCGTGTAAGCTTCCGCAACGCACAAACCTGATACGAAAGCCCCGATGGCCAACGCCTTCTTCTCCGACCTGCTCGCCACCATCTCCGAGCGCGGCCGCACACTGCTTCGTCGTGGCGATTCCGCCGACACGAGGCGGGATGCCGACGGGCTGCTCGAGCTCTGCGATGCACTGCTGTCGGGCCGCGGCGAAGCATCGGGCACCGCCATGGCGCGCGAGGTGCTCGACATCTATCGGGAGCTGGATGCGGCGGGACGCCGCGCCTTCTTCGACGGCCTGGTGCGCGATTTCGGCCCGGACCGGGAGCGGCTGTCCAAGGCGATCGAAGCATGGCGGGCCGCGCCCAGTGACGAGGACGCAAGCTCGCTGCATTTCGCCTCCGAGCCGCGGCGGCAGGAGCTGATCAGGCGGCTCAACCGGGCGCCCGGCGGCACCGGCGATCTCGTCAGCATGCGCGCCGACCTGCTCGGCATGATGAACGGACACACCGATCTCGCCGCGCTCGATCGCGACGTCTCGCATCTTCTCTCTTCGTGGTTCAACAGGGGGTTTCTCGTGCTGCGCAGGATCGACTGGTCGACCCCGGCCAACATCCTCGAAAAGATCATCCGTTACGAGGCCGTGCACGAGATCTCGGACTGGGATGATTTGCGCCGCCGCATCGATCCGGTCGACCGCCGCTGCTACGCCTTCTTCCACCCCGCAATGGTGGACGAGCCCCTGATCTTCGTCGAGGTGGCGCTGACCGAGACCATCCCCGGCGCAATCGCGCCGCTGCTCGCCGTGGACCGCCAGCATCTGCCGATCGAGCGCGCCCGCACCGCCGTGTTCTATTCGATCTCCAACACCCAGCGCGGACTGGGCGGCATCTCCTTCGGCAGCTTCCTGATCAAGCAGGTGGTGGAAGAGCTGCGCCGCGAATTGCCCAAGCTCGACACTTTCGTGACGCTGTCGCCGGTGCCGGGCTTCATGGCATGGGTGAAGCAGGACAGGGATTTGCCGCTGTCGGACGAGGACCGCGAGACGCTGAAGCGCCTCGACGATCCCAAATGGTTCGAGAGCCCCGAGACCACGGCGCTGCTGCGCGGCGTGATCGAGCCGCTCGCGGCGCACTATTTCCTCAAGGCGCGCACGCCGAAAGGCAAGCTGATCGATTCCGTCGCCCGCTTCCATCTCGGCAACGGCGCCCGGCTGGAGCGCATCAACTGGCTGGGCGACCTCTCGCCGAAGGGGTTACGCGAATCCGCCGGCATCATGGTCAACTACCTCTACCGCCTCGACGACATCGAGAAGAACCACGAAGCCTACGCCAACGACGGCGAGGTCGTGGCGTCGAGTACGGTGAAGAAGCTGCTGAAGGGTGAAGGGCGACGGCTGCTGGACATGCGGCTGTCGTAAGAGGCGCCCTGCTCGTGCTCCACCGTCATTGCGAGGAGCCCTTGCGACGAAGCAATCCAGATTACCTCCGCGGAAAGATTCGGGATTGCTTCCGCCTTCGCCAAGGCTTCGGCGGACAAGTCGCTGCGCTCGCAATGACGGAGTGCGTGGAAACACTTGAGGCAATCGTCGATACCGTCCACGGATGAAGTACCGGCATGAGACGCCGCCCTCTCCACCGTCATTGCGAGGAGCCCTTGCGACGAAGCAATCCAGACTGCCTGCGCGGAAAGATTCTGGATTGCGTCGCTGCGCTCGCAATGACGGAGTGCGTGGAAACAGTTGAGGCGATCGTCGATACCGTCCACGGATGAAGTACCGGCATGAGACGCCGCTCTCTCCACCGTCATTGCGAGGAGCCCTTGCGACGAAGCAATCCAGACTGCCTGCGCGGAAAGATTCTGGATTGCTTCCGCCTTCGCCAAGGCTTCGGCGGACAAGTCGCTGCGCTCGCAATGACGGAGTGGGCTGCACCAGCGGGCCTACTCCGCCAGCGCCTTCATTTCCTTGTAGAGGTCCGACTTGCCTTCGAAGCCGATGCCGGGAAGGTCGGGCATGGTGATGTGGCCGTTCTCGACGCGCACGCCGTCGGGGAAGCCGCCATAGGGTTGGAACAGGTCGGGGTAGCTCTCGTTGCCGCCGAGACCGAGGCCGGCGGCGATGTTGAGTGACATCTGGTGACCGCCATGCGGGATGCAGCGGCTGGGCGACCAGCCGTGGGTCTTCAGCACGTCCAGCGTGCGCTGGTATTCGCACAGGCCATAGGACAGCGCGCAATCGAATTGCAGCCAGTCACGGTCAGGGCGCATGCCGCCGTAGCGGATCAGGTTGCGGGCGTCCTGATGGCTGAAGAGATTCTCGCCTGTCGCCATCGGGCCGGGGTAGAACTCGGCGAGCGCCGCCTGCAGCGCGTAGTCGAGGGGATCGCCGACCTCCTCGTACCAGAACAAGGGATAGTCCCGCAGCATCTTGGCATAAGCGATGCCGGTCTCCAGGTCGAAGCGGCCGTTGGCGTCGACGGCGAGCTGCGCGTCCTTGCCGATCTCTTCCAGCACGGCCTCGATGCGCTTGCGGTCCTCGGCGATATCGGCGCCGCCGATCTTCATCTTGACGACGTTGTAGCCGCGATCGAGATAGCCGCGCATCTCGCCGCGCAGCATCGACAGGCCCTTGCCGGGATAATAGTAGCCGCCGGCGGCGTAGACGAAGACGCGCGGATTGGCGGCGACGCCGTGGCGTTCGGCGAGCAGGCGGAACAGCGGCTTGCCGGCGATCTTGGCCACCGCGTCCCACACCGCCATGTCGATGGTGCCGACCGCGACCGAGCGTTCGCCATGGCCGCCCGGCTTCTCGTTGGTCATCATCGCGGCCCAGACCTTGTCGGGGTCGAGATTGTCGCCGGCTTCATCGAGCAACGATTTCGGATCGGCCTCCAGGATGCGCGAGGCAAAGCGCTCGCGGATCAGACCGCCCTGCCCGTAGCGGCCGTTGGAGTTGAAGCCGTAGCCGACGACGCGCTTGCCGTCGCGCATCACGTCGGTGACGACGGCTACGAGGCTGGTCGTCATCTTGGTGAAGTCGATATAGGCGTTGCGGATCGGGGACGAGATCGGTTTGGTGATCTCGCGGACGTCGATGATGCGGACGGACATGGGGTCGCTCTCTTGCGCTGTCATTCCGGGGCGGCTCGAAGAGCCGAACCCGGAATCTCGAGATTCCGGGTTCTCGCTTCGCGAGCCCCGGAATGACTGTGAGCTATTTCTTATCCCGAAAATACGGCTCGACCGGGCCGTGCACCTTGATGGTCAGCGGGTTGCCGTAGCGGTCCTTGGCGTTGCCGGCGGTGACGCGGACCCAGCCTTCGCTGATGCAGTACTCCTCGACATTGGTCTTCTCGATGCCCTTGAAGCGGATGCCGACGTCGCGCGACAGGATGTCCGCGTTGTAATAGGGGCTGTTCGGATCGACCGACAGACGGTCCGGAAATTCGTCGCTCATGATTGTCTCGCTCACAACAGTGTTTCGATTTGATTCCGCAATCCTTCGGGCTTCGCGGTCGGCGCGTAGCGGGCGACCACCTTGCCGGCACGGTCCACCAGGAATTTGGTGAAATTCCACTTGATGGAGGCGCCTAGCAGGCCCGATTGCTGGCGTTTCAGGTACTCGTACAAAGGGTGCGCCTTCGGCCCGTTGACGTCGATCTTCTCGAACAGCGGGAAGGTGACGTTGTAATTGGTCGAGCAGAACGCCTGGATCTCGCTCGCCTGCCCCGGCTCCTGCGCGCCGAACTGGTTGCAGGGAAAGCCGAGCACGGAGAAGCCGCGCGGCGAGAGATCGCGATGCAGCTCCTCCAGGCCGCGATATTGCGGCGTGAAGCCGCATTTGCTCGCGGTGTTGACGATCAGCAGCACCTGCCCTTGGAAGCGGCGCATCGGCACCTCCTCGCCGGCCAGCGAGTTGGCCTTGAAGTCGTAGATGGCCGACATCGTCAGCCCACGGGGTCGATCGGCGACGGCGGCACGCCGCCCGCCTCGATCGCCTCGCCCGCGAGCAGGCAGAGATCCTCGCGATAGCGGCCGGAGACGACGTGCACCCCGACCGGCGCCTTGCCGACAAGACCGGTGGAGACCACGAGGCCCGGCAATCCCATGAAGGGAATCGCGATCTGCGGCAGCTGCGCTTCCCAGACCCGCTTGAAGGACTCCTCGTCCTTGCGGTCGAGATGATCCGGGAACGGCAATTCGCCGGACACCGGGGTCAGCAGCACCGCGTATTTCTCGAAGAACAGCATCCATTCGCGGGTCAGCGTGGCACGCCGGGTCAGCGCCTTGGCGTAATTGGCCTGGTCCATCGGCGTGACCCTGGCGCGGTTGCCGCGCAGGCAGGCCAGCGCGCCGGGATCGCCCTCGCGCTCGGCCATCTCCAGCTGCGCCTCATAGCCGTCGCCGAGCCAGAGCTTGATCTGCCACTCGACCGCCTCGCGCATCGGCGGGGTGTCCTCGATCACATCGACGGTCCAGCCGGCGCGCTCCAGGCGCTTGCCGGCATCGCTCACCGCCGCCTTCACCTCCGGTGTGGTGGCAAGGCCGCCCGGATTGAGGCAGAGCGCGGCGCGCTTGTCCCGTGCGGGGCCTTGCAGCGGCACCGGCACGAACCAGGGGTCGCGGATGTCGCGCGCCGACATCGCTTCGAGCGAAATCCGCAAGTCGTTGACGGTGCGCGCGAGCGGACCCGACACCGCCATGATCTGCGGCCCGATCGGGCGCTCCGGCAGCGCCGGGTTGAAAGCGGGGATGCGGCCAAGGGTGGGACGCAGGCCGTGGACGCCGCAGGCATAGGCGGGATAGCGGATCGAGCCGGCGATGTCGGTGCCGTGGGCGATATGGCCGATGCCGGCCGCGACCGCCGCGCCGGCGCCGCCGGACGAGCCGCCCGGGGTCAGCGAGGGGTCGCGCGGGTTCTTGGTGTCGCCGTGAATGAGATTGGTGGTGAACCAGCGATAGGAGAAGGCCGGGCAATTGGTACGGCCGAGCAGAATGGCGCCCGATTTACGGAAATTGGCGACCACCGGATTGTCCTCGCGCGCGATCACGTCGCGCTGGAGCTTCAGGCCGTTGGTGGTGGCAAAGCCTTCCTGGTCGACATTGGCCTTGATGGTGACGGGCACGCCGGCGAGCACGCCGGGATCCTCGCCGCGCGCGATGGCGGCATCGACCGCGTCGGCCTGCTTGAGCACGTCCTCCGGCCGGTGGTCGATCACCGCGTTGAGCTTGGGGTTGACGGCATCGAGGCGCGCGAGCCCGGCCTTGGCAGCCTCCTTGGCGGAGACTTTCCTGGATTTAACGAGAGTGGCGAGGTCGGCGGCCGACAGGCGCCAGAGATCTTGCATGGCTTGCTCCGTGTGACCGGCGTCTTTTAGCGCCGGGAACGCGGCAAAGCCATGCGGATTTCGCAGGGGCGGAGGACGGGCTTGGTGCCGGGTGGCGCCTCATTCTCCGTCATTGCGAGGAGCCCTTGCGACGAAGCAATCCAGACTTCCGCCGAGGAGGGATTCTGGACTGCTTCGCGGAGCCTGTCATCGGGCCGCGCTTCGCGCGGACCCGTTGGCTCGCAAATGGCGGGGAGAGAGCGGGACTAATGCCTTGTCGCGGAGGGATCCGGCATGTCCAGCAGCGCCTCGGTGAAGGGAAACTCCAGCACGATCTCGCCTTCGGCGTCGGTCACCTCGATCACCGCATCGAGCAAGGCGCGCTGGGTGCCCTCCGACTTCACCACCTCCAGGATCATCTGGCGGGCGACCTCCCAGGCGCGATCGGGATTGCGCAGGTCCTCGCCGTCAGGATCCACGATCAGTTCGTCGCCGATACGGGTGTTGAAGAAATATCTGGGCATGCCTGATCCAATGGGGCCGGCTGTCGCCGATGGGAAGCCGTCCTATACTCACAACTCGTTTATCCCGACAGGGATCACGACCTATCAGCGGTTTTTGCGTCAGTGGTTCGCTCACTTTGCGGCAGCAACACGCCTTCTTTGCACTGCAACAATTCCACCGACCTACTACCTAGGTCCGGGAAAATTTCACTAGCTAACTTCTCCGCCCGCATTAACTTAACGGGCGGGCGGATACGTCCGAATTCGCAAAAATGGAGAGCCAAAATGGCTTGGAAAGCCCCGAAGATCGTCGAATTGCCCTGTGGCATGGAAATCAACATGTATGTGAGCGCCACCCGCAAGTAAGCCGGTGGGCGATCTCGCGTTCTGCGGCGGTGGATCTTTCGGTCACGATGCGTTTCCGAAAGAAGGAATTCTTGTCGGCAGATGCGCCGGCCTGAGATCCACCGCGCGTGCTCCCTTCCAGGAGACGGATCATGCTTCGCGTCGTCGTCCTGGGCGCCGCAGCCGGCGGCGGAGTTCCCCAGTGGAATTGCGGCTGCGAGGGCTGCCGGGCAGCCCGCAATGGCGGGCCTGAGCTGCACCGGACGCAGGCCTCGGTCGCCTTCAGCGGCGACGGCGAGAACTGGTTCCTGATCAACGCCTCCCCCGACCTGCGCCAGCAATTGAATGCCACCCCGCAACTGCACCCCAAGGCGGGAGCGCTGCGCCATACGCCCATTGCGGGCGTGATTTTGACCAACAGCGAAGTGGATGCGGTGGCGGGTCTGCTCTCGATGCGCGAGAGCTCGCCGTTCACGATCTATGCGCATGAGAAAGTGCTGGCGATCCTTGCCAGCAACAGCATCTTCAACGTGCTGAACGAGAAGCACGTACGGCGCCAGCCGATTTCACTCCGCGAGCCGTTCGAGCCGCGCCTCACCGACGGCGCCCGCTCCGGGCTGGAGGTGCTGCCCTTCGCGGTCGCGGGCAAGTCGGCCTGGTATCTGGAAGGCAAGGCGCATCCCGGCGGCGACAGCGGCGACGGCGATACGCTGGGCCTGAAGATCACCGACAAGTCGACCGGCAAATATTTCTACTTCATCGCCGCCTGCGCCGACGTGACCGACACGCTCAAGGCCGAGATCGACGGCGCTTCCCTCGTGTTCTTCGACGGAACGGTCTGGCGGGACGACGAGATGATCCGGGCTGGGCTCGGCCACAAGACCGGCAAGAGCATGGGCCATGTCGCGATGTCCGGCGAGGACGGCGCCGTCGCGCGGCTGGCCGACCTCAATATCGACAGGAAGCTGTTTCTGCATATCAATAACTCGAATCCGGCGCTGCTGCCCGGCTCGCCCGAGCGCAAGATCACTGAGGAGGCGGGCTGGCAGATACCCGCGGATGGAACGGAGATCGTGCTGTGAATGCCGCATCACTGACTGGAATGACCGCGCTCTCGATCGGCAAGGATCTGAAGCTCAATTCGGCCGAGGAGCTCGAGGCCACGCTGCGCCATATCGGGGCGACCCGCTATCACAGCCTGCATCCGTTCCATAAGCTGCTGCATGGCGGCAAGCTGAACAAGGGCCAGGTGCAGGCCTGGGCGCTGAACCGCTACTATTACCAGAGCACGATTCCGATCAAGGACGCAGTGGTGATCTCGCGCTTCCGCGACCGCGCCACGCGCCTGGAATGGCGCCACCGCATCGAGGACCATGACGGCGACATCGGCAGCGAAGGCGGCATCGAGCGCTGGATCAAGCTGACCGAGGGGCTCGGGCTCGACACGGCTTACGTGGAATCCACCGAAGGCATCTTGCCGGCGACACGCTTTGCGGTGGAAGCCTATGTGCATTATTGCCGCGAGAAGAGCCCGCTGGAGGCGATCGCCTCCTCGCTCACCGAACTGTTCGCGCCGAGCATCCATGAGGAGCGCATTGCCGGCATGCTGCAGCACTATGATTTCGTCAATCCTGACACCATGAGCTACTTCAAGCGCCGCCTGACGCAGGCGCCGCGCGATGCCAATTTCGCGCTTGAATACGTCAAGACGCACGCCACGACGCCGGAGCAGCGCGCGCTTGTGTGCAACGCGCTGATCTTCAAGACCAACGTGCTGTGGGTGCAGCTCGATGCGCTCCAGCACGCCTATGTCGAGGGCCACATTCCGCCGGGCGCGTTCGTGCCCAAGGCGAGCTGAAGGACGACGGCAATGGCCGGGCCGCGGAACATCAGCGTCAGCGAGGCGAGCCGCCCCGTGCTGCCGCGGCATGCCAAGCTGAAATATGACGAGACGCGGAAGGTCTGGGTGATCCTGGCGCCGGAACGGGTGCTGGCGCCGGACGAGATCGCGGTCGAGGTGCTGCAGCTCTGCGACGGCAAGCGCAGCGTCGGCGACGTCGCCGATCAGCTCGCGGCGAAATACGCAGCGCCCCGCGAGGCGATCCTGGCCGACGTCATCGTCATGCTGCAGGACCTCGCCGACAAGGGCTTTCTCACCGAGATCAGGGAGAAGACGTCATGAGCGACGTGACCATCCCACCCAGCGACAGCCTCGCGGTGCTGGAGAAGCAGCGCTCGACGGCAGAGACCTTCGGCATTCCGCTCGCGGTGCTGCTCGAGATCACGCATCGCTGTCCGCTGCAATGCCCCTATTGCTCCAACCCGGTCGAGCTCGACCGTTCGGGCAAGGAGCTGACCACCGAGGAATGGAAGAAGGTCTTGAGCGAGCTTGCCGAGATCGGCGTCTTACAGGTGCATTTCTCCGGCGGCGAGCCGACGGCGCGCAAGGACCTCGTCGACCTCGTCAAGCATGCCAGCGACGTCGGCCTCTACACCAACCTGATCACCTCGGCCGTGCTGCTGACGCGCGAGAAGCTCAGCGAGCTCGCCGATGCCGGGCTCTGCCATGTGCAGATCTCCTTCCAGGGCATCGAGGAAGGCCTCGCCGACCGCGTCGCCGGCTACAAAGGCGGCCACCGCAAGAAGCTCGAGGTGGCGAAATGGACGCGCGAGCTCGACCTGCCGCTCACCGTGAACGCGGTGATGCATCGGCAGAACCTGCACCAGCTCCCCGAGATCATCCAGATGGCCCTCGATCTCGACGCCGACCGGCTCGAGGTCGCCAATGTGCAATATTACGGCTGGGCGCTGAAGAACCGCGCGGCGCTGATGCCGACCGTAGCGCAGCTCGACGAATGCACGGCCATTGTCGAGGAAGCGCGCGAGCGGCTGAAGGGCCGGCTGACCATCGACTACGTCGTCCCTGACTATTACGCGTTGCGGCCGAAGAAATGCATGGGCGGCTGGGGCCGGCAGTTCTTCAACATCTCGCCCGCCGGCAAGGTGCTGCCCTGCCACGCCGCCGAGAGCATCACCGGGCTCGCCTTCGAATCCGTGCGCTCCAACCATTCGATCGCCTGGATCTGGCAGAACTCGGAGGCCTTCAACCGCTATCGCGGCACCGGCTGGATGAAGGAGCCGTGCAAGTCTTGCGAATTCCGCGAGATCGATTTCGGCGGCTGCCGCTGCCAGGCCTTTGCGCTGACCGGGGACGCCGCCAACACCGATCCGGCCTGCGCGCTGTCGCCGCTGCATGAGACCATCTTCAAGCAGGCGGAAGCCGAGGCCGAGGGCGAGACCAACCGCTTCCTCTATCGCAACTTCGCCGGCGGCACCCTGGAATCCGAGAATGGGACCTGACGCCGAGGCCGGCACAGCGGCCCGACGCGCCGATCCCTTTGCGCCGCTGACCTCCGACATGCTCGACGTCGGCGACGGTCATGAGCTCTATGTCGAAACCGTCGGCCGCAGCGGCGGCATCCCCGCGATCTATCTGCACGGCGGACCCGGCAGCGGTTGCCAGCCCGATCATCGCCGGCTGTTCGATCCCGAGCGGATGCATGCGGTGTTGTTCGACCAGCGCGGCTGCGGCCGGAGCCGGCCCAAGGGATCGCGCGAGCACAACACCACGGCGCATCTGATCGCGGACATGGAGAAGATCCGCGAGAAATTCGGCTTCGAACGCTGGATCGTGGTTGGCGGCTCCTGGGGCGCCACGCTGGCGCTGGCTTACGCGCAGGCGCATCCCGCGCGCGTCTCCGGCATTGCGCTGCGCGCGACCTTCCTCGGCACGCGGGCGGAGGTCGAGACCGCATTCACGGTCCGCCTGCCGCAATTCTACCCGGCACTCTACGAGGATTTTCTCAGCGTGCTTCCGCCGCAGGAGCGCGAACGGCCGGTCGACGCCTATTGGCGCCGCATCCTGGATGCCGACCCGGCCGTGCACGGCCCGGCGGCGAAGGCCTGGCACGACACCGAGCGCGTTCTGTCGGAGCACAAGGCGGCCAAGACGCGGCTCGACCTCGCCGCGCTGAATGTGTGGCGCACGCTGCCGGCGACGCCGTTCATGGAGGCGCATTATTTCATCAACGACAGCTTCATGACCACCGACCAGCTGCTGAAGAACGCGGAGCGGCTCGCCGGCATTCCCGGCATTCCCGGCATTATCGTGCAGGGTCGCTACGATCTGTTGTGCCCGCCGCAGACATCCGACGCTCTCGCGAAAGTTTGGCCGGGTTCCGAGCTTCGCATCGTGGAAGAAGCCGGACATTCGCTGTATGATGCCGGCGTGCGGGACGCGGTGATGAAGTCGATCGCCGACCTCGCATCGAAGATCGGGCGATGAGAGGACAAGAAGAATGCCGCTCGCCGGGAAGGGCATGCTGCTGACGTCGATGAACATCGACGCGGCCGTCGAGGCCGATTTCAACCGCTGGTACGATCGCGAGCATCTGGAAGAGCGCGTCGCGATCGAGGGCTTCCTGGAAGCGCGGCGCTATGTCGCGCATGCCGCCAATCCCAAATATCTCTCGCTGTACTCGACCGAAACGCTCGACGTCCTCGACAGCCCCGCTTACCGCGCGCGTCTGGCCAACCAGACCGAATGGTCACGGCGGAGCATGGCGCATTTCAGGGACATGCTGCGCGTGGTCGCGCGCATCACCATCAGCAAGGGCACCGGCCGCGGCGCAGCGCTCGGGCTGGTGCGGCTGCGCCCAACGCCGGAGAACGCAAGCGCATGGCGTGATGCACTGCAAGAGAAGCTGGCACCGCAGGACCGCGACGGCATCATCTCGATGCATCTGCTGGAAAGCGAGCCGGAATTGTCCGGCGCGACAGCGGGAATTCCGGCGATGCGCAGCGAGGGTGCGCGAGACTGGTTCGTGCTGATCGACGGCACGCATGTCAATGCGGTCTCCGCCGTCATCGCCGAGCGCTTCACGGGACCTGCCGCCGCGCCCTTCCCGCTCCCGGTCTCCGTCGGCACCTACTGCCTGATGTGGGACCTAGCGAAGAGCGACATCACGCGGAACTGACGTGGGAAATTGCTGCGCTGCCGCCAACGCCGTCATTGCGAGCCAACGGGTCCGCGCGAAGCGCGGCCCGATGACAGGCTCCGCGAAGCAATCCAATCTTCCCGCAGAGGCAGTCTGGACTGCTTCGTCGCAAGTGCTCCTCGCAATGACGGGGATGGAGCACAGTGCGATGTTGCACCGCACGCACATCGCGTGCAGGCATTAATGCTGTCTGTGCGTGGCTCCCATGAAAGCGGTGACGCGGGCAAATTTGCCGTTGTACTTGGTAACGGTTCTAATAAGCTAACCCAATGACGTCATTCAGAAACCAGATCGACGCGCGTTAAGCGTTCGCCAAGCTCAAAAGAGGCCGCCGGGTCTTTGAGCCTGCGCGGACAGGGTAGGAATGAAACCGACTGACATCACGGCCCCCGACTACTTTCACAAAGTGGTCGATTGCCAATGGGCCTGTCCTGCGCACACCCCGGTTCCCGAATACATCCGACTGATCGCACAAGGCCGCTACAGCGACGCCTACATGATCAATTGGAAATCGAACGTGTTTCCCGGCATTCTGGGACGCACCTGCGATCGTCCCTGCGAGCCGGCGTGCCGGCGCGGACGCGTCGAGGAAAATCCCGTCGCGATCTGCCGCCTCAAGCGCGTCGCCGCCGACTTCAAGGACGACATCAAGCAGCGCCTGCCGAAGCCCAGTCCGAAGAACGGCAAGCGCGTCGCGCTGGTCGGCGGCGGGCCCGCTTCGCTGACGGTGGCGCGCGATCTCGCGCCGCTCGGCTACCACTGCACCGTGTTCGATGCCGACCCGGAAGCCGGCGGCATGATGCGCACGCAGATCCCGAAATTCCGCCTGCCCAACTCCGTGATCGACGAGGAGACCGGCTACATCCTGAATCTCGGCGTCGAGTTCAAGGGCGGCCACCGCATCGACAGCATGAAAGGTCTGCTCGCGGAGAAATACGACGCGATCTTCGTCGGCTCCGGCGCGCCGCGTGGCCGCGAGCTCGACATTCCCGGCCGGAAGGAAGCAGCCGGCAACATCCATATCGGCATCGAGTGGCTGGCCTCGGTCTCGTTCGGTCATACCGACAAGATCGGCAAGCGCGTCATCGTGCTCGGCGGCGGCAACACGGCGATGGATTGCTGCCGCACCGCGCGACGGCTCGGCGGCGAGGACGTCAAGGTCGTCGTGCGCTCCGGCTTCGAAGAGATGAAGGCCTCGCCGTGGGAGAAGGAGGACGCGATCCACGAAGACATCCCGATCCTCAACTTCCTCGTCCCCGTCGCCTTCCTTCACGACAATGGCAAGCTTACCGGCATCACCTTCCAGAAAGTGAAGGCCGAATACGATGCCAAGGGCCGCCGCAGCCTCGTTCCCTCAGGCGAGCCGGACCAGACCTTCGAATGCGACGACGTGCTGGTCGCGGTCGGCCAGGAGAACGCCTTCCCCTGGATCGAGCAGGATTGCGGCATCGAGTTCGACAAATGGCATATGCCCAAGGTCGATCCGAAGACCTTCGTCTCGACCAATCCAAAGGTGTTTTTCGGCGGCGACGCCGCGTTCGGGCCCAAGAACATCATCTGGGCGGTCGCGCACGGTCACGACGCCGCGCTCTCGATCCACAAGATGCTCTCGGGCGAGGACATTACCGAGCGCCCGCTGCCCGACGTGCAGGTCTCGTCGCAGAAGATGGGCATCCACGAATGGAGCTATGACAACGACATCTCCAACGACAAGCGCTACAAGGTGCCGCATCGCGACAAGGTGATCGCGCTGAAGGACATCCGCGCCGAGGTCGAGCTCGGCTACGACGTCAAGCTCGCGCTCGGCGAGGCGCATCGCTGCCTGAACTGTGACGTTCAGACCGTGTTCTCGACCTCGCTCTGCATCGAGTGCGATGCCTGCGCCGACATCTGCCCGATGGACTGCATCACCTTCACCGCCAATGGCGAGGAAGGCGATCTGCGCCAGCGGCTGAAAGCGCCCTCCGCGCATCCGGATCAGGACCTCTACGTCTCCTCGGATCTGAAGACCGGGCGGGTGATGGTCAAGGACGAGGACGTCTGCCTGCATTGCGGGCTATGCGCCGAGCGCTGTCCCACCGGCGCCTGGGACATGCAGAAATATTTCATCGAGATGACTCACGCAGGTTCGACATGCCCGACAAGAAGCCGATCAGCAGCGTAAACGACTTCGTCGTCCGCTTCGCCAACGTCAACGGCTCCGGCTCAGCCAGCGCCAACGAGATGTTCGCGCGCGCGATCCTGCGCCACGGCGTGCCGGTGTCCCCGCGCAACATCTTCCCCTCCAACATCCAGGGCCTGCCGACCTGGTATGAGGTGCGCGTCACGGAGGCCGGTCATCTCGGCGCCCGCGGCGGCGTCGACATGATGGTGGCGATGAACCCGCAGACCTGGGACAAGGACGTCGCCGGCATCGAGCCCGGCGGCTATCTGTTCTACGATTCCACCAAGCCGATGCCGTCGACCAAATTCCGCGACGACATCACCGTGATCGGCGTCCCCTTAACCGCCATCACCAACTCGACCTACACCGATCCGCGCCAGCGCCAGCTGTTCAAGAACATCATCTATCTGGGGGCGCTTTCGGCCCTGCTCGAGATGGACCCCAAGCTGATCGAGCAGCTGATCGGCGAGCAGTACAAGGGCAAGGAGAAGCTCCTGTCCTCCAACGTCCACGCCCTGCATCTCGGCCGCGACTGGGCGCTGCAGAATTTGAAATGCCCGATCGGGCTTCGCGTGAAGAAGTCCGACAAGGTCGGCGACCGCATCTTCATCGAGGGCAACAGTGCCGCCGCGCTCGGCGCCGTCTATGGCGGCGCCACCGTCTGCGCCTGGTATCCGATCACGCCGTCATCCTCGGTGGCCGAGGCTTTCACTGCCCACTGCAAGAAGTATCGGCATGATCCCGAGACGGGCAAGGCAAAGTACGCCATCGTGCAGGGCGAGGACGAGCTGGCCTCGATCGGCATCGTGATCGGCGCCTCCTGGAACGGCGCCCGCGCCTTCACCGCCACCTCCGGCCCCGGCATCTCGCTGATGACGGAGTTCATCGGCCTGTCCTACTTCGCCGAGATTCCGGCCGTGATCATGAACATCCAGCGCGCCGGCCCCTCCACGGGCATGCCGACCCGCACCCAGCAATGCGACATCATCGCCTGCGCCTATGCTTCGCACGGCGATACCAAGCATGTGCTGCTGTTCCCCGAGGACCCCGCTGAGGCCTTCGAGTTCGCGGCGGCCGCATTCGACCTCGCCGAGCGGCTGCAGACCACGATCTTCCTGATGCTCGACCTCGACATCGGTATGAACCACCGGCTCTGCCGCCCGCTGAAATGGGACGATGCCAAGCAGTACGACCGCGGCAAGGTGATGACCGCGGAGATGCTGGAGGAGGGCCGCGACTTCGGCCGCTATCTCGACGTCGACGGCGACGGCATCCCCTATCGCACCTATCCCGGCACGCATCCGACCAAGGGCTCCTACTTCACCCGCGGCACGTCGCGCGACCGCTATGCGCGCTATTCCGAGGAAGGCTCGGTCTATGCGGACAACATGCAGCGTCTCGTCCGCAAGTTCGAGACCGCGCAGGACCTGGTGCCGCGACCGCTGCAGGCCAATGCGGAACGGCCGACCAAATACGGCGTGATCTATTTCGGCTCGACCTCGCCCGCCATGGACGAGGCGATTGGCCTTCTGGAAGCACGCGGGCACCAGCTCGACCGCCTGCGCATCCGCGCCTTCCCGTTCCACTCGAGCGTTGCGAGCTTCCTCGCCGAGCACGACTTCGTCTACGTGGTCGAGCAGAACCGCGACAGCCAGCTCCGCCAGCTCATCGTCAACGAGAACGGCATCGATCCCGTTCGCCTCGTGCCGATCGTGCATTACGACGGCACTCCGATCACCGCCCGCTTCATCGCAAAAGCCATCGGCGACCACCAGGATCACCTCAAGGTAACCCCGCTCCGCAAGGCCGTATCATGATGTGCGCGTCACTCTCTCCTTCGTCATGCCCGGGGGTAGCCGTTCGAAGAACGGCGTCGCTTCCGCTCGCCTATGCCCGGGCATCCACGCCTTTCTTCCTTGCCGCCCAGACGTGGATGGCCGGGTCAAGCCCGGCCATGACGCCGCGGAAGCTTCAGGTGCTTTCATGACCTACATCGCAAAGCCGAAATTCCATCATCCGGGCCTGAAGAAGAACGCGCTCGGCTATACGCATCGCGACTACGAGGGCAAGATCTCGACCCTGTGCGCCGGCTGCGGCCACGACTCGATCACGGCTTCGATCATCGAGGCCTGCTACGAGCTGTCGATCGAGCCGCACCGGGTGGCGAAGATCTCCGGCATCGGCTGCTCCTCGAAGACGCCGGATTACTTCCTCGGCAATTCGCATGGCTTCAACTCCGTGCACGGCCGCATGCCCTCGGTGCTGACGGGCGCCAACCTCGCCAACCGCGATCTGATCTATCTCGGCGTCTCCGGCGACGGCGATTCCGCCTCGATCGGGTTTGGCCAGTTCGCGCATTCGATCCGGCGCGGCGTCAATATGACCTATATCGTCGAGAACAACGGGGTCTACGGCCTGACCAAGGGCCAGTTCTCGGCGACGGCCGACCGCGGCTCGAAGAGCAAAAAGGGCGTCACCAACACCGACAACGCCATCGACCTCGTGGCCATCGCCCTGCAGCTCGGCGCCACCTTCGTGGCGCGCTCGTTCTCCGGCGACAAGGCCCAGCTGGTGCCCCTGATCGCAGCCGCGATCCGCCACAAGGGCGCGTCCTTCATCGACGTCATCAGCCCCTGCATCGCCTTCAACAACCACGCCGGCTCGACCAAGAGTTTCGACTATGTCCGCGAGCACAACGACGCCGTGAACCGGCTCGACGTGCTGGTCGGCCGCGACCCGATCGCGGTCGATTACGCACCGGGCACGGTGCAGGTGGTCGAGCAGCACGACGGCAGCAGAATCGCGCTGCGCAAGATCGACGCGGATTACGATCCGCACGACCGGCTGGGTGCCCAGACTTTCCTCGCGCGGCACGCCGCCAAAGGCCAGATCGTGACCGGTCTTCTCTACGTCGATCCCGATGCCGAAGATCTGCACGAGCATCTCAATACGGTCGAGACGCCGATCAACTCGCTGGAGGCGGATACCTTGTGCCCGGGGTCTGCGGTGCTGGAGAAGATCAACGCCAGCCTGCGGTGACATGCGCGATATCAGAAGGGTATCGGCATCGGCCGATACCGGGACACCTTAATTGACCGGCTCGGGCTGCGTCGCGGGACTGGCCGTATAGGCCAAGCGGCCGGCCTTCCAATATTGCCTGCAGGTCTGAAGCAGCGTTTCGCCGTCCATGGTCAGGCCGCCGGGATTGATGAGCACGCCCTCCGCGCCGACCGCCTTGTTCATCACCGATACGACGCGCTTGAGAAGGCCAACATCGAAGCGGTCCGCGACAAGCGGGTCGAGCTTGAGCACCACGATCGCCTGACTGCGATACCGCCAAACCGATACGTCCCGCACCGATCTCCAGGAGATGGTGTCATAGGCGACGCGGGTGTCGCGAATACCGACGCGGGTAATGAAGAGGACCGGCTGCCTGCTCGAGACCAGGCGCCAAAGCGTCCTGCAGGTCATGAATCCAAACAGTGCGACACCCACGTAGCAGGCCGTCATCTGGAACTCGGAGGGAGCCTTGACGTGAAACCAGTTGAACGCCACTGCGGCGGACAGCAGCGTCAGCAGCAGGCTAGCGCCCAGCAGCTTCAGCAGCCGCAGCACGGAATAGCCGATCGCAAGGTTGGGCAAGTTCTGACTTACGGACATTTTGACCGCCACCAGTCATCTGCAGCAACCAGGGGTTCGCCGCCCCTGCTGCCAAGCCTTAAGGCTGGAACCTTGCGCGAGGCTGCCCGCAAGGTGCGCGGCCGGGAGGGCTTGAACGCGCCGCTCGCCGCCTGCGACTAACCTTCGGTCGGCTACCCTGCTCGCGGCGGGGCGACGATGGTTCAAATGCTTGGTGCGATCATGAAGCTTGCTGTTGTCCTTCCGCTCGCCTTTGCCGCCCTCGTGGGCGTCGCCCGCGCTGATGAAGCCGACAAGGTCCGCGAGACGACCCAAGCCGAAGCCGAGGCCTTCGCGGCGCGGATCTATGCAGGGGCGCCCGGCGACAAGGCCTATGCCTGCTTCGTCCGGCGCTACGACGCAGAACATCTGGCGCGTCATCCCAAGCAGAAGGTCGCCTCGATGAAGCTGCTCATCTCGGCGGAGACCGACAAGGAGGACAAGCAGCTGCACAACTCGTTCCGCATGGGCTTTCGCTATCGCCATCGCAGCGGCGATTTCGACTCCAGCGGGTCGTGCGGCAGCCACGCGGTGCTGCTCAGCCAGGGCGACGAGATCCGCATGGGCTGCGGCGTCGATTGCGAAGGCGGCGGGATCGAAGTGGCGCTGTCCAAGGACAACAAGTCTGCCATCGTTCGGCTTCAACAAATCAGAGTCTGGCAGAACAACAAGCCGGACGACGAGGCCGAGCATGCGCTGGTGGCCGGCGCCGACGACAAGATTTTCCGGCTCGACCGTACCGACAACAGCGAGTGCGCTTCGCTCGTGACCGACCGCAAGGAACTCGCCGCGCTGCGTCACAAGTGATATCTCTGCGGCCACGTCGGGCAATCCAGGGAGAACGCCATGAACCGCCGCAACATCTTGTGGAGCGCCGTCTCGGCCTTGGGCGCAGCGCTCGGCGCCTCCGGTGCGAAAGCCGCGACGGACGCGAGCGCGAGCAACAAGCTGAAGGTCGTGTACCACCTCAGCGACGCCGAGAAGGTCAATTTCGTGCTCGGCAATATCCAGAACCACATCGACGGTGTCGGTGGCCCCGAGCATGTCACGATCGCGCTGGTGATCCACGGACCGGCGTTGAAGGCGTTTCATGCGATGCAGGCCAACCCTGATATCAGCAAGCGGATCGGCGAATTCTCCAAGGACGGCATCGAGCTCGTCGCCTGCGGCAACACCATGAAGGCGCAGAACGTCACGCTCGGGGATCTGCTGCCCGGTTTCGTCAATGCGGAGAAAGGCGGCGTGGTGCGCCTCGCCGAGTTGCAGTCGCAGGGGTATCTTTATTTGCGGCCGTAAGGCCCACTCCGCCCGCCATATTCTCCGTCATTGCGAGCCAACGGGTCCGCGCAAGGCGCGGCCCGATGACAGGCTCCGCGAAGCAATCCAGAGTCCCACCGCGGAAAGAATCTGGATTGCTTCGTCGCAAGGGCTCCTCGCAATGACGTGGAGAGAGTTGAGGCAGTCAGCAACATACTCTCCGTCGCACTTGACTTAATCATAACTCTAGCGTTATGAATAAACCCATAACTCTCTGATTATGGATTGTGTATGTCCTCCGCGCCCGATCTCCTGTTCAGGACGCTGGCCGACCCGACCCGGCGGGCGATCTTCGAGCGGCTGTGCCGGGAAGGCGAGCAGACGGTCGGGGCGCTGACGGCGCGATCCGGGGTGTCGCAGCCGGCGGTGTCGAAACATCTCGGCGCGCTGAAGCAGGCTGGCCTCGTGCGCGACCGCCATGAGGGACGACAGACCCATTACAGCGCGCAGCCCGGCGCGCTCAATCCGCTGATCGACTGGACCAGCCAGATGGCCTCGTTCTGGCAGCGCCGGCTCGACGCACTCGACGATCTCCTGAAGAGGATGGACCAATGACCGAAACACGCTCCGTCGTAGTCGAGCGCGAGTTTGCTTTCCCGGCCGAGCGGCTCTGGCGCGCGCTGACGCAGCCGCATCTGATCGAGGAATGGCTGATGAAGAACGACTTCAAGCCGACCGTCGGCCATCGCTTCAATCTGCGCGGCGAGTGGGGCGGCGTGCTCGATTGCAAGGTGCTCACAATCGAGCCGCAGAAGACGCTCGCCTACACCTGGAATTTTTCGCATGAGGACGCCGCCTTCGACCTCAAGAGCGTCGTGACCTTCACGCTCACCCCGACCGGTTCGGGCACGCATCTGCGCGTCGAGCAGGCGGGCTTCAGCCCCACGCAGAAACAGGCCTATGGCGGCGCGCATGCCGGCTGGAAGCAGTTCCTTGCAAAGCTGGACGAGGTGCTGGCGCGGGCCGGCTAGCATCATCGTCAATCCGATCATTTTCGAGAAGGAGATTCCAATGAGCACGCAGATGTGGATTCGGCAGATTCATCGCTGGCTGTCGATGGCTTTCACGCTCGCCGTCGTCGCGAACATCGTCGCGATGATCATGCAGCTTGATGCCGCCTGGATCGGCTTCCTGGCGCTCGTGCCGCTGCTCCCGCTGCTCGCGACCGGGCTGTATCTGTTCGCGCTGCCCCATCTCGGCCGCAGCAACGCGTGAACGAGGCGAGAGAATGAAGAGGACCGTGACCGCGAAGAAGACTGGCACGACGAGCGCGGGCGGGCTGTCGCCCGCCAGGCTGATCGACGGCAGGATCAGGGAGCTTGGCGACTGGCGTGGAGAAACCCTGGGGCGGGTTCGCGCACTGATCAAGGAAGCCGATCCTGATGTCGTCGAGGAATGGAAATGGCGCGGCGTTCCCGTGTGGGAGCACGACGGCATCATCTGCACCGGCGAGACCTATAAGGAGGTTGTGAAGCTGACCTTCGCCAAGGGCGCGGCGCTGGCGGATCCCTCGGGCCTGTTCAATTCCAGCCTCGACGGCAATGTACGGCGCGCGATCGATATCCGCGAGGGCGAGAAGATCAACGAGAAGGCGTTGAAGGCCCTGATCCGCGCGGCGGTGGAGCTGAATGTGTCGAAGAAGAAGCCGGGGAAGAAGCGCTAAGCGGTACCCTTTCTCCGTTCCCTCCCCCCTTGTGGGGGAGGGTCAGGGAGGGGGGTGCCACACGGGGACTCTCTCTGCCCGCACGCCGCAATCAATGCATCATCAATAATCGACACCTATTGCTGGGCTACCCCTCTCCCTAGCCCTCCCCCACAAGGGGGGAGGGAACGCACCTTCGTCGGCGCGCCAGCAGAGGCTCACAAGCGTTAGACGCAGCCAGCCGCCCTACGCCACCGCCGCCGGGATCGGGCGCGGGCTGACGACGTATTCGCGCAGGACCTTGTCGTTGGCATCGACCTCGATCAGCGAGACGTCGTAGGTCCAGAGATCGGCCAGATGCTGCAGCACC
Source organism: Bradyrhizobium centrosematis (assembly GCF_045571495.1). NCBI lineage: Bacteria > Pseudomonadati > Pseudomonadota > Alphaproteobacteria > Hyphomicrobiales > Nitrobacteraceae > Bradyrhizobium > Bradyrhizobium centrosematis. The sequence goes on along the minus strand of NZ_CP120703.1, from coordinate 1,945,631 downwards.
CGCTTGGCATCGGTCTCGTTGAGCTGCGAGCCCTTGATGACATGGTGGTGCAGGATCAGGCGGCGGTCGCCGGACAGATCGACGTCGACCACCTCGATATTGGCATCGATGAAGCCGACATCGTGCTGCCGCGCCAGCTCGCGCCGGACGCGGCGGAAGCCGCGCTCGTCGTGGATGGCATCGACGCGGATGCCGGCGCGCTCCTCCGGATCGTCATGCAGGTGGAACATGCGGAAGTGCCGCATCAATTTCGGGCTCAGAAACTGGCCGATGAAGCTTTCATCGCGGTAATTGGCCCAGACATCGCGCAGCACGCCCATCACGTCGCCCTTGCCGGCGATATCAGGAAACCACTCGCGATCCTCGTCTTCCGGATTGGTGACGATACGCTCGATGTCCTGCATCACGGCAAAACCGAGCGCGTAAGGGTTGAAGCCGGAGAAGCGCGGGTCGTCGAATTCGGGCTGGAACACCACGTTGGTGTGCGAGCCCAGGAATTCCAGGAAATTGCCGTCGGTGATGCGGCCCTGCTGATGCAGCTTGGTCATGATGCGATAGTGGACGTAGGTCGCCGTCCCCTCGTTCATCACCTTGGTCTGGCTCTGCGGATAGAAATATTGCGCGATGTGGCGGACGATGCGGAGCAGCTCGCGCTGCCACGGCGCCAACCGCGGCGCGCTCTTCTCCAGGAAGTAGAGCAGGTTCTCCTGCGGCAAGCCGAGCAGCTTGCGGCGGCGCTCGATGCTCAAGGTGGAGCGGCTCTTGGCCGCGCCCTTCGGCACGGTGCGCCAGAGGTCGTTGAAGACCTCCTCCTCATGCTGGCGGCGGCGCCCTGCCCGCTTCTCCTCGACGCGCAGATCCAGCTTCTTCTTGCCGGGATAGCGGTCGATGCCGTGCGACATCAGCGCGTGCGCTGCGTCCAGCGTGCGCTCGACCTCGACGCGGCCGTAGCGCTCCTCGCAGCTCGCGACATAGTTCTTGGCGAAGTCGAGATAATCCAGAATGCCCTCGGCGTCGGTCCATTGCTTGAACAGATAATTGTTCTTGAAGAAGTGGTTGTGGCCGAAGGCGGCGTGGGCGATCACTAGGGTCTGCATCGTCGCCGTGTTCTCCTCCATCAGATAGGAGATGCAGGGCGAGGAGTTGATCACGATCTCATAGGCAAGGCCCATCAGGCCCTTACGGTAGGAGGCCTCGTGGAAGGCAAAATGCTTGCCGAACGACCAGTGCTTGTAGAACAAGGGCATGCCGACCGACGAATAGGCGTCGAGCATCTGCTCGGCCGTGATCACCTCGATCTGGTTCGGATAGACCTCGAGCCCGAGATCCTTCAACGCCACCTCCTCGCAGGCATCGGTGATGCGCTGCAAGGTGTGGAAATCCCAATCCGCGCCTTCGAACAATCGTTCCGTCATGGAGCGGCCTTCTCCTGGGCAGTTTCTCGGCGCTGGAAGAGATCGTGGAACACCGGAAAGATCTCGCTGCGCTCCGAGACCTTGCGCATCGAGAGCGGTGCGCCGCTGTTGCGCAGGCGCTCATAGAGGCTCCAGAGCGAGGAGTCGGAGAGATCGAAGGCGCTGCCGCCGGACTCGCCGACCTCGAGATAGGCAAAGAACTGGCAGACCGGCAGAATCTTGTCGGTCAGCAGCATGCCGGTGAGCTCGCCGTCGGAATAGGAATTGTCGCCGTCGGACGCCTGCGCGGCATAGATGTTCCAGTCCGACGGATTGAAGCGCTCGCGCACGATCTCGTGCATGGCCTGCAGTGCGCTGGAGACCAGCGTGCCGCCCGAGGCCGGGCCGTAGAAGAAGGTCTGCTCGTCGACCTCCTCGGCGCGGTCGGTGTGGCGTATGAAGACGATCTCGACGTGCTTGTAGCGGCGCTTCAGGAAGACGTAGAGCAGCATGTAGAAGCGCTTGGCGAGATCCTTCATGTGCTCGGACATCGAACCGGAGACGTCCATCAGGCAGAACATCACCGCCTGCGCCACCGGCCGCGGCACCGTCTCGAAGCGGCGATAGCGGATGTCGAGCGGGTCGATAAAGGGAATGCGCTTGGATTTCGCCTTCAGCTTTTCGAGCTGGGCCAGCAGCTCCTCACGTTCGTCCTCGTCGGTGCACGCGGCGATCGCAGCCTCGAGCTCCTCGATTTCCTCCTTGCGGGGTCGCTTGAGCGCGATGCGGCGGGCCAGCGCGAGCTTTACCGTCCGGCTCACCGAGATGTTGGCGGGCGAGCCCGAGGTGGTGTAGCCGGCGCGCTGGATGCCCTCGCTCTCGGTCTGCGCGATCTTGCGCTTGGCGAGATCCGGCAGCTCGAGATCGTCCAGGAAGAGATCGACGAACTCGTCGCGGGAGAGCACGAAGCGGAACGCGTCCTCGCTGTCGCCCTCGCCCGGGCCGGAATCCTTGGCACTGCCCTGGCCGGAGCGCTGAAGATAGTCGCCCTCGACGAACTTCTTGTTGCCGGGCAGCACCATGTCGCGCGTGCCGCCTTCGCGGCGGAAGCGCGGCTCGTGCATGCCGTCGAGGGGAATCGTGACTTCGCCCCCCTCCAGGACGTCCTTGATGTCGCGTTCCTGCGAGGTCTTCTTGACGGCGCCCTGCACCAGGGACTTGGCCCGACGCAAGAACCGCTGGCGGTTCTCAAGACTCTTGCCGCCTGGATTCAGGCGCCTGTCAATAATGTGAATGGGCACTTTACCATTCGCCTCCCATCCGCCTCAACCGGCCTGCTTCACGCGCATGTACCACTCGACGAGCCGGCGAACCTGACGCTCGGTGTAGCCACGCTCCACCATGCGTGCGACGAACTCGCCGTGCTTCTTCTCCGTCTCGCCGTCCTTCTTCGACCCGAAGGAGATGACCGGAAGCAGGTCCTCGACCTGGGAGAATATCCTCTTTTCGATCACATCGCGAATCTTCTCGTAGGAGGTCCAGGTCGGATTCTTCCCGCCGTTCTGGGCCCGCGAGCGTAACGAGAATTTGACGACCTCGTTGCGGAAGTCCTTGGGGTTGGCGATGCCCGCCGGCTTCTCGATTTTCGTCAGCTCCTGGTTCAAAAGCTCGCGATCGAGCAGCTGGCCGGTGTCGGGATCCTTGAAGTCCTGATCCTCGATCCAGGCGTCGGCGTAGTCGACGTAGCGGTCGAACAGGTTCTGGCCGTAATCCGAGTAGGATTCCAGATAGGCCTTCTGGATCTCGTTGCCGATGAACTCGGCATAGCGCGGCGCCAGCTCCGCCTTGATGAACTCGAGATAACGTTTCTCGGTCTCCTCCGGCAGCTGCTCGCGGCGGATCGCCTGCTCCAGCGCGTACATCAGATGCACGGCGTCGGCCGCCACTTCCTGCGGATCGTGGTTGAAGGTTGCAGCGAGGATCTTGAAGGCGAAGCGGGTGGAGACGCCGTCCATGCCCTCGTCGACGCCGGCGGCGTCGCGATATTCCTGGACGCTGCGCGCCTTCGGATCGGATTCCTTCAGGCTCTCGCCGTCGTAAACCCGCATCTTGCCGAACAGGGTGGAGTTCTCGTGCTTGCGCAGGCGCGACATCACCGAGAACCGCGCCAGCGTCTCCAGCGTCGACGGCGCACAAGGCGCAGATGCGAGCTCGGAGCCCTGGATCAGCTTCTCGTAGATCTTCTGCTCTTCGGTGACGCGCAGGCAGTAAGGCACCTTGATGACGCAGATGCGGTCGATGAAGGCCTCGTTGTTCTTGTTGGCCTTGAAGCTCGCCCACTCGGCCTCGTTCGAGTGCGCGAGGATCACGCCGGTGAACGGGATCGCGCCGATGTTCTCGGTGCCGATGTAGTTGCCTTCCTGCGTCGCGGTGAGCAGCGGGTGCAGCATCTTGATCGGCGCCTTGAACATCTCGACGAACTCGAGCACGCCCTGGTTGGCGCGGTTGAGGCCGCCGGAATAGCTGTAGGCGTCGGGATCGTTCTGCGCGTAGGTCTCGAGCTTGCGGATGTCGACCTTGCCGACCAGCGAGGAGATGTCCTGGTTGTTCTCGTCACCGGGCTCGGTCTTGGCGATTGCGATCTGGCGCAGCCGCGACGGCTGGATCTTGGCGACCCGGAATTGGGAGATGTCGCCGCCGAAGGCTTCCAGCCGCTTGTAGCACCACGGGCTCATCAACCCGGTCAGACGCCGGCGCGGAATGCCGTACTTCTCTTCCAGCATCGGCCCGAGCTGATCGGGATCGAACAGGCTGAGCGGGCTCTCGAACACCGGCGAGAGCTCGTCGCCGGCCTTGAGCACGTAGATCGGATGCACTTCCATCAGCGACTTCAGCCGCTCGGCGAGGGAAGACTTGCCGCCGCCGACCGGCCCGAGCAGATAGAGGATCTGCTTGCGTTCCTCCAGGCCCTGCGCGGCGTGGCGGAAGAAACCAACGATGCGCTCGATGGTTTCTTCCATGCCGTAGAAGCCGGCGAAGGCCGGATAGGTCCGGATGGTGCGGTTCAAAAAAATACGGCCAAGGCGTGGGTCCTTGGCCGTGTCAATCGTCTGAGGTTCGCCGATCGCCGCTAGCAGTCGTTCGGCCGCGTTCGCGTATTTCATGGGATCGCTTCGACACGATTCCAGATATTCCGCCATCGACATGTCGTGCTGGCTTCTCGCCTCGAACGACCGAGCGAAAGCGTTGAATAGAGAATCGTTGTACATGATCCCTCTCCGCGTGAGTTCCGCTACAAGCTGAAACGAAAGCAGTTACCGGACCGTTCCTCAGGCCGTTTCGAATCAGCGTGAGCACATGACGATCATTGGACACCCGGGTGCCGACACGACGCAACGCACAACGTAGGCACTCCATGAGTTACGAACAGGCACATGCCTGTAATTTGTGCGAATCTCTGTCTATATTGGCTCATTTCCAGAAAATGTCACTTGGTCGCAACATCCGGGTCTTCCCGGAGATGCGTCCATCCGGCGTTGCAGCATAGCGAACCGGGCGCGGCGATCTTATGACGCTTGTACGGCGAAGCCTTGAGCGCCGCGTTCATCTTCTCGTTCATCTTCCTGCTGCAATGCGGCGCGAGGCGCGCTCGCAGCACTGTCTCAAAATCGGCCGCTTCGACCGAAATCTCCCCAATCGAATCCCTTGGAAGAAATTCTTTGCCAAGTCGGATCGCGAATGGCCGCAAACGCTGACGACAACCACCGCTCCCCGCGGGGTGGCCAGCATCCAGATCAGCCGGATCGTCAACAGGGAAGCGCGCACGCGACGCAGCCACAGGCCACGAGCGAAGCAGCCGACGTTGCATAACCAGACTTGGCCGAACTTTCGGCCAACGACTTTTACGCAGCAACGGCTACTGCCGCCCGGATCGCCATGATCGCGACGGAGTTACCCTGGAGAGTATGACGCCCACACCCTTGATTGGTTCCCTCACGGCAGCATGTAGGCTAGAGGATAGCGCGTCAGGACCGGGGCGGAAACCCCTCGCCCGCAGGCTTGGAGATAATAAGCATCATGAATCCCGTCAAAGAACTGGAAAAGCACGGACAAGCCGTCTGGCTGGACTTCCTGGCCCGTGGCTTCATCGCCAAGGGCGACCTGAAGCGGCTGATCGACACCGACGGCGTCAAGGGCGTCACCTCCAATCCCTCGATCTTCGAGAAGGCGATCGGCAGCTCGGACGAATACGATGCCCCGATCGGCAAGGCGCTGAAGCGCGGCGACCGGACCGTGGCCGATTTGTTCGAGGCCGTCGCGGTCGAGGACATCCAGAACGCCGCCGACGTGCTCCGCCCGGTCTATGACCGCCTCAAAGGCGGCGACGGCTATGTCAGCCTCGAGGTCTCCCCCTATCTCGCCATGGACACATCAGGCACGGTCACGGAAGCGCGGCGGCTGTGGAAGGACGTCGCCCGCAAGAACCTGATGGTAAAGGTGCCGGCCACGCCCGAGGGCCTGCCGGCGATCGAACAGCTGATCGGCGAAGGCATCAGCATCAACATCACGCTGCTGTTCTCCAGGGCGGTCTATCTCCAGGTGGCCGAAGCCTATATCGCCGGCCTGGAAAAATACGTCGCCGGCGGCGGCGACCCCTCCCATGTCGCGAGCGTGGCGAGCTTCTTCGTCAGCCGCATCGACTCCGTGGTCGACAAGCAGCTGGACGAGAAGATCGCGCGCGCCAACGACCCGTCCGAGAAGGAACGGCTGGCCGCGCTCAAGGGCAAGGTCGCGATCGCCAACGCCAAGGTTGCCTACCAGGATTACAAGCGCCTGTTCTCAGGCAGCCGCTGGGACAAGCTCGCCGCCAAGGGCGCCAAGCCGCAGCGCATGCTGTGGGCTTCGACCGGCACCAAGAACAAGGACTACAGCGACGTGCTCTATGTCGAGGAGCTGATCGGCCCCGACACCATCAACACGGTGCCGCCGGCGACGCTGGACGCGTTCCGAGACCACGGCAAGCTGCGCGATAGCCTGGAAGAGAACGTCGACGAAGCGAGGCGCGTGCTCGAGGAGCTGGAGCGCTCCGGCATCTCGCTGGACGCCATCACCGAGGAGCTGGTCAAGGACGGCGTCAAGCTGTTCGCGGACGCCGCCGACAAGCTCTACGGCGCGGTCGCCCACAAGCGCGCCACCGTGCTCGGGCCAGCGCTCGACCGGCAGCAGCTCTCGCTCGGCGACGGGCTCGGCAAGGCCGTGGCTGAGAGCACCGAGGAATGGCGCGCGGCCGCAAAGATCCGCAGGCTGTGGCAGCGCGACAAGTCGGTCTGGACCGGCGCGGACGAGGACAAATGGCTCGGCTGGCTCGACAGCGCGGCCAAGGCCGACGTCGCCGATTACGAAGACTATGCGGGCCGCGTGAAGGGGCAGAAATTCTCCGACGCCGTCGTGCTCGGCATGGGCGGATCGAGCCTCGGCCCCGAGGTGCTGGCCGAGACCTTTGGCAAGAAGCCCGGCTTCCCGAAGCTCCATGTGCTGGACTCCACCGATCCGGCACAGGTCCGCGCGATGGAATCGAAGATCGACATCGCCAACACGGTGTTCATCGTGTCGAGCAAGTCCGGCGGCACCACCGAGCCGAATGCGATGAAGGACTATTTCCATGAGCAGGTCGCCAAGGCGGTGGGTGCGAAGGTGAAGACCGGCCACCGCTTCATCGCGGTGACTGATCCCGGCTCGTCGCTGGAGAAGGCGGCGAAGAAGCTGAACTATGCCCGCATCTTCCATGGCGAGCCCTCGATCGGCGGCCGCTATTCGGTGCTGTCGCCGTTCGGCCTGGTGCCGGCAGCAACCGCGGGCATCGACGTCAAGACCTTCGTCAAGCATGCGCTGGCGATGGCCCGCTCCTGCGGACCGGACGTGCCGCCGAGCGAGAACCCGGGTGTGCAGCTCGGTCTCGCCATCGGCCTCGCTGGCCTCGAGGGCCGCGACAAGGTGACGATCCTGGCCTCGAAGAAGATCGCCGATTTCGGCGCCTGGGCCGAGCAGCTCATCGCGGAATCGACCGGCAAGGAAGGCAAGGGCCTGATCCCGATCGAGGGCGAGCCGCTGGGCGATCCCTCTGTCTACGGCAACGACCGCTTCTTCATCGACATCCGCATCGAAGGCGAGGCTGACGCCGCCCATGATTCCAAGCTCGCCGCGATCGAGGCGGCCGGCCATCCCGTAGTGCGCATCGTCATGAAGTCGATCGACCATCTCGGCCAGGAGTTCTTCCGCTTCGAGATGGCAACGGCGGTGGCGGGCAGCATTCTCGGCATCAACCCGTTCGACCAGCCGGACGTGGAAGCGGCCAAGATCAAGACCCGCGAGCTCACCGCCGCGTTCGAGAAGACCGGCGCGCTGCCACAAGAAAAGCCGGTGGTCAGCACCGATGAGGCCGATCTCTACACCGACGAGGCCAACGCCACGGCGCTGCGCGCCGCCGGCGCCAATGGCGATCTCACCTCCTGGCTCAAGGCGCATCTGTCGCGCTCGGGCGACGGCGACTATGTCGCCCTGCTCGGCTATATCGCGCGCGACAAGGCCACGATCGATGCGCTCCAGGCCATGCGGCTCGAGGTGCGCGAGAAGCGGCATGTCGCGACCTGCGCCGAGTTCGGACCACGCTTCCTGCACTCGACCGGCCAGGCCTACAAGGGCGGTCCCGACAGCGGCGTGTTCCTCCAGATCACCGCCGACGATGCCAAGGACCTCGCAGTGCCCGGCCAGAAGGCCAGCTTCGGCGTGATCAAGGCGGCGCAGGCGCGCGGCGATTTCGACGTGCTCACCGAACGCGGCCGGCGCGCGCTCCGGGTCCACCTCAAGGGCGGGCTCAAGAAGGGCCTCGCGGCCCTCAACGCGGCACTCAACGACGCGCTGAATTAAGGGAATCTCTCACATGCAACTCGGCATGATCGGCCTCGGCCGGATGGGCGGCAACATCGTTCGCCGCCTGATGCGCCAGGGACATTCGACCGTGGTCTACGACAAGGACGCCAAGGCCGTCGCCGGCCTTGCCGCCGACGGTGCAGTCGGCTCCGCGACACTCGAAGAGTTCATCTCGAAGCTCGAGCGGCCGCGCACGGCCTGGGTGATGCTGCCGGCCGGCCACATCACCGAGACGACGATCGACACGATTGCGGGCGTGATGCAGGAAGGCGACGTCATCATCGACGGCGGCAACACCTTCTGGCAGGACGACGTCCGCCGCGGCAAGGCGCTCAAGGCGCGCGGCATTCACTATGTCGACGTCGGCACCTCGGGCGGCGTCTGGGGGCTCGACCGCGGCTATTGCATGATGATCGGCGGCGAGAAGCAGGTGGTCGACCGTCTCGATCCGATCTTCGCCGCGCTCGCGCCCGGCGCCGGCGACATTCCGCGCACCGAGGGACGCGAGGGCCGCGATCCCCGCATCGAGCAGGGCTACATCCATGCCGGCCCGGTCGGCGCCGGCCACTTCGTCAAGATGATCCACAACGGCATCGAATACGGCCTGATGCAGGCCTATGCCGAAGGCTTCGACATTCTCAAGAACGCCAACATCGACGCATTGCCGGCAGACCATCGTTACGATTTCGATCTCGCCGACATCGCCGAAGTCTGGCGGCGCGGCAGCGTGATCCCGTCCTGGCTGCTCGACCTCACCTCGACCGCGCTCGCCGACAGCCCGCAGCTGTCGGAATATTCCGGCTTCGTCGAGGATTCCGGCGAAGGCCGCTGGACAGTCAACGCCGCAATCGACGAGGCGGTGCCGGCCGAAGTGCTGACCGCAGCGCTCTACACACGTTTCCGTTCCCGCAAGGAACACACCTTCGCCGAGAAAATTCTCTCCGCGATGCGTGCGGGGTTCGGCGGGCACAAGGAGCCGAAGCAACCGGGCGCTTCGAAGCCGAAATAAGACGTAACAAAGCGAAGGCCAATCGTTCGTGACAAAAGACCCGCAAGCCAAGCGCAAGCCGGAAAACTGCGCCTTCGTCATCTTTGGCGTCACCGGCGACCTCACCCATCGCCTGGTGATGCCGTCGCTCTACAATCTGGCGGCCGAGAACCTGCTGCCGGAAAAGTTCTGCGTCGTCGGCGTGGCCCGCAAGAGCCAGACGGATGAGCAGCTGCGCGAGAGCCTGATGAAGGGCCTGCGCGAGTTCGCAACCCGGCCCGTGGACGATGTCGTCGCCAAGCAGCTGCTGGAATGCGTCACCTTCGTCGAGGCCGATCCGAAGGACCCGCCGTCGTTCGATCGCTTGCGCGCGCATCTGGACTCGCTGGAGTGCTCGCAAGGCACCGGCGGCAACCGCCTGTTCTATCTCGCAACCCCGCCGGCCGCGTTCGCGCCGACCGCGCGCGAGCTCGGCCGCACCGGATTGATGAAGGAGAACGGCGCCTGGCGGCGGCTGGTGATCGAAAAGCCGTTCGGCACCGACCTCGCCTCGGCGCGCGCGCTCAACGCCGAGCTCTTGAAGATCATGGAGGAGCACCAGATCTACCGGATCGATCACTATCTCGGCAAGGAAACGGTGCAGAACATCCTGGTGCTGCGCTTTGCCAACGGCATGTTCGAGCCGATCTGGAATCGCAACCATATCGACCACATCCAGATCACCGTGGAGGAGAAGCTCGGCGTCGGCCATCGCGGCGGCTTCTACGATGCCACTGGCGCGCTGCGCGACATGGTGCCGAACCATCTGTTCCAGCTGATGTCGCTGGTCGCGATGGAGCCGCCGGCGCGTTTTGATGCGCATTCCGTACGCTCGGAGAAGGCCGAAGTGCTCACCTCCGTCCAGCGGCCGAGCCAGGAAGAGGCGCTGAAGAGCTCGGTCCGCGCGCAATATCTCGCCGGCCGGATCGGCGACGACGAGATCCCGGATTATCGCAAGACCCCGGACGTCAAGCCCGACAGCACCACCGAGACCTATGTCGCGCTGAAACTGATGATCGACAATTGGCGCTGGGCCGGCGTGCCGTTCTATTTGCGGACCGGCAAGGCGCTCGGCCACAAGCGCACCGAGGTCGCCATCAAGTTCAAGCAGGCGCCGCTGTCGATGTTCTCCGGTACCACGGTCGACCGCCTGTCGCAGAACTTCCTGACCATCGGCATCGCGCCGACCGAGACCATCGAGCTCCAGTTCAACGCCAAGATTCCCGGGCCGAGCATCACCATCGACGGCGTCGAGATGAAGTTCCGCTATGGCGACTATTTCCGCGCTGATCCCTCGACCGGCTATGAGACGTTGATCTACGACTGCATGATCGGCGACAACATCCTGTTCCAGCGCGCCGACGGCATCGAGGCCGGATGGCAGGCTGTGCAGCCGTTCCTGGATGCCTGGAAGAGCGCGGGCACCAACGGCATCGAGACCTATGAAGCCGGCAGCGACGGTCCGGCCTGCGCCGACGAGCTGCTGCGGCGCGACGGGCGAAGCTGGCGGAAGTTTTCGTGATGGCCCTGGCGGGCGAGCCGAAGCTGATCGTCGCGGCCGACGCGGAGGCGCTTGCCCGCGCCGCGGCCGAACGGGTGATGGCACGGATCGCAGCCAATCCCGGCCGCATCGCCATCTGCCTGACCGGCGGCTCCAGCCCGAAGAAGCTCTATCAATTGCTCGGCAGCGATGCCTGGCGCGGCAGGATCCCGTGGGAGCGGGTGCACTGGTTCATCGGTGACGAGCGCTTCGTGCCCGAGAGCGATCCCCTCAACAACATGGCGGTTGCGCGCGCGACCTTTCTCGATGGCAATGCACCCGCCGGCCACATCCATCCGATTCCGACCACGGTTGAAAATCCCGATGCTGGTGCCGAAGCCTATGCGCGCGTGCTGCAGGCCTATTACGGCGCAGACCAGCTCGATCCGTCGCGGCCACTGTTCGACCTGGTCCTGATGGGTGTTGGACCGGACGGCCACACCGCCTCGCTGTTTCCCGGCTTCCCCGAAATCGAGGAGACCGCGCGCTGGGTCGTTGGCGTGCCCAGGGCCAATGTCGCGCCTTTTGTGCCGCGGGTCTCGCTCACCCTACCTGTCCTCGCGTCGTGCTGCGAAATGCTGTTCGAGATTGCCGGGCACGACAAGCAGGCGATCTTGACGCGCCTCCTCAATGGCGAGACTCTGCCGGCCTTACGCGCGCGCTCGAAGGGTGAGACCGTCTGGCTGGTCGACAGGGCCGCGCTTCCGGAGGGCATTCGTGGGGCGCGTTGAAGCACCTTGTGCATTGATCGTGATGGGCGTGTCGGGTTCGGGCAAGAGCACGATCGCGGCAGCGCTGGGCCAGCGGCTCGGCTGGCGCTTCGAGGACGGCGACAGCTTCCATCCCGCCAGCAATGTCGAGAAGATGCGGGCCGGCCACCCGCTCACCGACGAGGACCGCTGGCCCTGGCTCAATGCCATCGCCGACGAGATCGCGCGGGTCTGCGGACGCGGCGAGCACATCATCATCGCCTGCTCGGCGCTCAAGCACAGCTACCGCGACGTGCTGCTGCGCGGGCGCGACGATGTCCGCTTCGTCTTCCTGAAGGGCACCAAGGAGCTGATCGCCGAGCGGCTCGCGCAGCGCAGGGGCCATTTCATGCCGCCCGGGCTGCTGACCAGCCAGTTCGACACGCTGGAGCCGCCGGAAGCGGGCGAGAACGTCATCACCGTCTCGATCGACGAGACGGTCGAGGCGATCGTGGACGGTATCGTAAGACAATTGAAGCTGGCCGGGGCGAAACGCTGAGAATCGAACCTAAGGTCCTGTCATGACGCAAATCTCACTCGTGGTGTCCGACGTCGACGGCACGCTGCTGACCAAGGACAAGACCCTGACCGACCGCGCAAGACATGCGGTGCAGCGGCTGCACAAGGCCGGCATCGGCTTCACCATCACGTCCAGCCGTCCCGCCATCGGCATGCGCTTCCTGATCGAGCCGCTGGCGCTGTGGTTGCCGGTCGGCCCGTTCAACGGCTCCTCGATCGTCGATACCGAGATGCGGCCGGTCGAGCAGCACCTGATCCCCGCCAGCGCGGCTGAGCGGTCCTTGCAGATCCTCCGCGAGTTCGGCGCCGACGTCTGGCTCTTCACCGCCGACAAATGGCTGATCGACAATCCCGGCGGCAGCTACGTCGCCCATGAGCAGCACACGATCCGCGCCGACCCCACCATCGTGTCCGGCTTCTCGCCGTACCTTGCGAGCGCCTGCAAGATCGTCGGCGCCAGCGCCGATGCCGCACGGCTCGCTGCCTGCGAGAAGGCGATGCAGGAGGCGCTCGGCGTTGAGGCCACCGCGGTCCGCTCGCAGACCTATTATCTCGACATCACCCCGCCGGGCTTCAACAAGGGCACGTTCGTCGAGGCGATGGCCAAGCGCTTGGGCATCTCGACCGATGCGGTCGCCACCATCGGCGACATGCAGAACGACCTTGCGATGTTCGCCGTCAGCGGCACCTCGATCGCCATGGGCAACGCCGCCGACAACGTCAAGGACGAGGCGACGCATGTCACGGCGACCAACGAGCAGGACGGCTTTGCCGAGGCAATGGAGATGATTTTGACGCGGAATGGGGTTGCCTGAGCGATCGGCCGCCGCGCCTGCGGTGTGTTCCCTCCCACCTGGTGGGGGAGCAATCGCATATGGTGTGCACGATGCGGCGGCGGTGGCAGTCGGCTCCCTCTCCCGCTTGCGGGGGAGGGCTGGGGTGGGGGCTGTCTCCGCATTGGGATTGCTAGAAATTGCGGAAGATGCCCCCGAGTGGCGAAAACCCTCACCCGCCGCGCTCTGCGAGCGCGGCGGCCTCTCCCGCAAGCGGGAGAGGCGGAGCAAGCCCGCGGTCCTCGCGAAATCCATATGCGATTGCCCTGCCCACAAGGAGGGAGGGAACGGAGAGAACGCTGCATCCTTACTTCGACCGCTGCTGCGCCGGCTTCTCGCTCTCCAGCCTCGCCGCCGACAGATTGTGCGCGGTGTTGATCAGCGCGATGTGGGTCAGCGCCTGCGGGAAATTTCCGGTCTGGCGCCGGGCGACTGAATCATATTCCTCGGCCAATAGACCGACGTCGTTCGCGATGCCGGCCACGCGGTCGAGCAAGGCTTGCGCCTTGTCGAGATCGCCCGACAGCACATGGGCATCGGCCAGCCACAATGTGCAGGCGAGGAACGCGCCTTCCAGCGGCGGCTGGCCTGCGGGCAACTCGCGCGGATCGTGCCGCAGCACGAAACCGTCGCGCACCAGGTGCCGCTCGACCGCCGCGATGGTGCCGCGGATGCGCGGGTCCGACGCCGGCAGGAAGCCGACGGCCGGCAGCAGCAACACGGATGCATCGAGCAGCTTCGAGCCGTAGGACTCGACGAAGGCATTTTCCTCCGCGTCAAATCCCCTGTTGCAGACGTCGCGGTGAATGGCCTCGCGCAACGTGCGCCAATGCAATAGCGGCGCCTTGAAGCCGAAGGTTTCGGCGCTCTTGATGCCGCGGTCGAAGGCGACCCAGGTCATGACTTTGGAGAAGACATAGTGCTTCGGCTCTCCGCGCCGTTCCCAGATGCCGTGATCGGGCCGGTCCCAGACTTCGGCCAGATGATTGAGCACGGCGCATTCGAGCGCCCAGGTTTCCTCGTCGAGCTTGAGCTTGGCCATGCGCGACTGGTGGAAGGCGTCGATCAGCTCGCCGTAGACGTCGAGCTGGAGCTGCGCATGGGCGGCGTTACCGACGCGCACCGGCCGCGCGCCCTCATAGCCGTCGAGCCAGGCCGCCTCCCATTCCAGGAGCCGCCGCTGGCCCCAGATGCCGTACATGATCTGCATGTTGGAGGGCGAGCCGGCGGCGGCGCGCAGCAGCCAATTGTGCCAGGCCGATGCCTCCTCGGTGTAGCCCGAGTTCATCAGCGCCAGCAGCGTGAAGGTGGCATCGCGCAGCCAACAGAAGCGGTAATCCCAGTTCCTGCTGCCGCCGAGCTTTTCCGGCAATGACGTGGTCGGCGCCGCGACGATGCCGCCGGTCGGGCCGAAGGTCAGCGCCTTCAGCGTGATCAGCGAGCGCATCACGAGATCGCGATAATCCCCATCGCGAGTGCAATGACCGCACCAATCCCGCCAGAACGTCTCGGTCTCCTGGAGCGCAACTTCCGGGTCGATCGGCTTGGGCGGCTCGAGATGCGAGGGGCCGTATGTCAAGACGAACGGCACGGTCTCGCCTGCGCTCACGTCGAAGTCGGCAACCGTGGTCAGATCCTCGCCGCGGGTCTCCACCGGCGTGCGCAGCACCGTCATATCCTGGCCGGCGATTGCCATCAGCGAATGGTCGATCCGCCGCACCCAGGGGATGTCGGTGCCGAAGCCGAAACGGATCACGAGCTCCATTTGCATCTTCACCGTGCCCTTAAGGCCACGCACCAGCCGCACGATATCTGACGCCTTGCCGCGCGGCGGCATGAAGTCGACCAGCGCCACGGTACCGCTCTTCGTCTCAAAGCGCGTTTCGAGGATGAGGGTATTGCCGAGATAACGTCGCGATGTCCTCGTAACCTCCTCGCTGGGCGCGATCAGCCAGCGGCCGTTCTTGCGGTTACCGAGGATGGCGGCAAAGCAGGCGTCGGAATCGAAGGCCGGCCAGCACAGCCAGTCGATCGAGCCGTTGCGCCCGACCAGCGCAGCGGTCTCGCAATCGCCGATCAGCGCATAGTCTTCGATCTTCTGCGACAATGTCGTACGAGCCCGAGAAGCCCGGCTTTTCAACTCCCGTTGGTCAACGACCGTTCCCGAGTCGCCGCTCGCAAGGCCGTGAGGTCGATCTTCGCGGCGATCTTGTCGAGCGCGACCGGAAGGCGTTGGCGCCAGTTCGGGTGCTCGTCGATCGTGCCGGGAATGTTGGGCTGGTCGATCACGCCGAGCAGATCCTCCATCGACACCGCGAGCAGTCGCGACGGCGTGCGCGACAGGAAGGCCAAGACCGAATAGAGGTCGTTGGCGTCGATGCCGTTCTGACGCAGGATCTCGTCGAGCCTGCCGAGCGCATCCCAGCGCGCCTGGTCGTTCTCGCCGGGATCGAGCCCGAGCGAACGTTTCATCTTGAGATCGCCAAAGGAGCGCCAGCCGGCATAGGTCGACAGGTCATGCGTGTTCAGCGTGACCAGTGCATTCGGGCGGTAATGGTCGACGTTGCGGAAATGGCCGGCATCGTCGCGCTCGAACATCATGACGAGATAAGACCAGATGCCGAAATCCTGCATCGTCTCGCGGAAGCCTTCCGGCACGGTGCCGAGATCCTCGCCGATCACGATGCATTTGTGGGCCGCGCTCTCGCGCGCCACGACGCCAAGCAGCGCCTCGAACGGCATCTGCACATAGGCGCCGTTATCCGGCTTGAAGCCGCGCGGCACCAGATAGAGCCGCTTCAGGCCGAGCACGTGATCGAGCCGGATGGCGCCGGCATGGCGCATCGAAGCCGCGAGCATGTCGGCGAACGGCACGAAGGATTGCGCCTCCAGGCCGCCAGCGTTGAAGCCCGCAAGCCCCCAGTCCTGGCCGATGGTGTTGAGCACGTCGGGCGGTGCGCCGACGGCGAGATGACGGGAGATCGCCGTCTGCTCGTTCCAGGCATCGAAGCCGTTGGATTGCACGCCCACTGCGACGTCGAGATAGAGCCCGACACGCATGCCGAGCTGGCTGGCAAGCTCCTTGGCGGCGTGCAGCTGGCTATCCGCCGTCCATTGCACAAATTCGACGAACTCGACCTCGCGCTTGTCGGGGCCATTGCGCAGCTCGGCGCATTTGGTCTCGTCCGGCTGCTGCCATTCGGACGGCCATTCCCACCACGGCCGGTTGAAGCGATGGCGCAGCGCCTCGAAGCAGGCAAACCGCGACAACAGCGGCGCGCGGGCGGCGCGGAAGGCATCGAACGCCTTGCGGCGCGACGCGCTCGCGCTCGTCACGAAGCTGTTATAGGCGGCGCGCAGGCCCAGCCATTTCAACGCCGCCATGTCGGCATAAGGCACGTGGTCGCCTTGGCGCAGACGGGCGGCGGTCGCGGCCGCGTCGGGCACGAGGTCGGCCGAGAATTCGGGAATGGCCTCGACGTCGATATAGAGCGGATTGAGGAACAGCCGGCTGTTCGGCGAATAGGGGCTGCAATCGGCCGGATGGTCGTCGAACAGGACGTGCAGCGGATTGAGCCCGACGCCGTCGGCCCCGAGCTGCTTGGCGAGCCGGACCAGGTCCGCAAGATCAGTGAAATCGCCGATGCCCCAATTGCGGTTCGACCGGACGCTGTAGAGCTGCACGGCGAGCAGCCAGCCGCGGTCGAAATCGCCGCCGAAGGCCCGCTCGGGCGCCACAATCATCGGCACCTCTTCCGTCACACCTGCGGCATCGGTCAGTGTCAACCGGTGATAGCCGAGCGGCAGGCCGGCGGGCCAGGCGATCACGGTCTCGCGCGTCTCGCCTTCCGCAATCGATTTGCCGCCCGCGGTCAAATTCCATTTGAGCGGCGGCGCGCCGATTGCCGCCAATTCCGTGCGCGGATGTCCGAGCGCTCGAACCACGACCGGCCCGTTGACGAAGCGGTAAACCCGCTTCTCCGGCAGGGCGTCAAGGATGGACTTGAGGGCCACGGGATCGGTGACCCGCAGCTTGCCGAGGGCATCGATGAATTCGGACTGAACGCCCTTGATCCGGGCTTGAGCTAAAAGATCCATACGGCACGCAGCTTGCAGGCCATGATTTGGCCGGGGGCATCAATTTTAAGGAGGTCGCGGAAGAGGTTAGTCAGGGGTAACTCGCAAACTGCGCTTGCCGTTCCCCAGGGAACCAATGACGCACAAGCGGCTTTCTATAGTGGTACCAAGCGCGGGTTCCCGGCAAGGGAAACGGGCTCCTGCTTTCTTGTCAATGGCATCACCGTGAACAAGACAATTCAAACTGTCGAAAGTGCCGCAGCCGGCGGCGCTTTCCTCATCGAAGACGTCTTTCCCGCGATCGACGGCGGCCGCTTCGCCGTGAAGCGGATCGCGGGCGACCGCGTCGAGGTGTGGGCCGATGTCTACCGCGACGGCGACGCCGTGGTCGGGGCCGCGCTGCTCTGGCGGCCCGAGCAGGAGCGGGACTGGCGGCGCGAGCCGATGGTCCATCACGGCAATGACCGCTGGTCCGGCGCGTTCACACCGGTTGAGCCCGGTCAATATGTCTATGCGATCGAAGCCTGGACCGACGAGTTCGCCACCTGGTCCCACGCCGTCATGCGCAAGCAGCGCGCCGGCGCCGATGTCAGCCTCGATGCGCTCGAAGGTGCTGGACTTCTGACCAAGGCGTATGCGGCGCGGCAGGACGCCGCTGCGGTCATCGTCAGGCAATGCGAGGATTACCTGCAAACCGGCGATGTCACCTCGCTGCTTGCGGCCGAGCTCGGCGATGCCATGGCCGAGAGCCAGTCCCGGCCCGACCTGACCCGCTCGCAGCCTTTCCCGCTGACCATCGACCGCGACAGAGCGCGGTTCGGCGCCTGGTATCAGATGATGCCGCGCAGCCAGAGCCGGATCCCTGGCCACCACGGCACGCTGCGCGACTGCATCGCGCGCGTGCCGGACATCGCCGCGATGGGTTTTGACGTGCTCTATTTCACGCCGATCCACCCCATCGGCCGCAGCCGCCGCAAGGGTCGCAACAATGCGCCGGTGGCGACCGAAGGCGAGCCCGGCTCACCCTACGCGATCGGCGCCGCCGAGGGTGGCCACGATGCGCTGCATCCCGAGCTCGGCACCATCGAGGATTTCCGCGCGCTGGTTGCGACATGTCTCGAATACGGGCTCGAGCTTGCGCTCGACTTCGCCGTGCAATGCTCACCGGACCATCCCTGGCTGACGCAGCATCCGGAATGGTTCAAATGGCGGCCGGACCGCTCGGTGCGGGCGGCGGACGGCCCCTATTCGGACATCGTGATCCCCGACTTCGCCTCGGTCGACCGCATCGGCCTGTGGAACGCCTTTCGCGATGCCATGCTGTTCTGGATCGACCAAGGCGTCACCATCTTCGCCATCGACAATCACGACACCGCGCCGTTTGCCTTCTGGGACTGGCTGATCCGCGACATCCGCCGCCGTCATCCCGAGGTGATCCTGTTCTCCAAGACCTTTGCGCGGCCGAAGCTGATGAAGGGCCTCGCCAAGCTCGGCTTTGCGCAGTCCTTCACCTATTTCCCCTGGCGCACGTCGCGATGGGAATTGGAGCAATATCTCGGCGAGCTGACGCGCTATCCCGAGCGCGACTTCTATCGTCCGAACCTGTTCGTCAACACGCTCGACCTGCTGCCCTATCATCTCCAGAGCGGAGACGCCTGGATGTTCAAGTCGCGCATTGCGCTGGCCGCGACGTTATCAGGCAGCTACGGCATGTACAGCGGCTTCGAGCTGCTGGAACATGCGGCGATCCCCGGCCGGGAGGAATATCTCGATTCCGAGAAATATCAGATCCGGCAGCGGGACTGGGAGAAGCCCGGCAACATCAAATCCTACATCGCCGACCTCAACCGCATCCGCAACGACAACGCCGCGCTTCAGCAGACCGCGAACTTGCGTTTTCTCAATATCGAAGACGGCGAGACGATCGCCTTCGTCAAGGAGGCGGCCGAGCCCGCCAACACCGTCGTCATCGTGATCGCGCTGTCCGGTCGCGTGCGCGAATCCTGGCTGCCGCTCGGCGACGTCACCGTTGACGCCGCCGGGCAGCGGCACCATGTGACGACACTCGAAAATCTTCTCACCGGCGAACAGTCCCGCATCGAATGGGGCGGGATCAGGTTGCGTATCGATCCCGACCGAGATCCGGCGCTTCTGTTCCGCTGCCTGGCGTAAGGGGCCACGCCATGAACGTTTTGTCTTCCGTCGACACCAAGAAGGCCGAGGCTGCCGAGATCGTGGATGAGCTCTGGTACAAGGACGCCATCATCTACCAGCTCCACGTCAAGGCCTTCGCCGACAGCAACAATGACGGCATCGGCGACTTCGCCGGACTGACCGAGAAGCTGCCCTATCTGCAGGAGCTCGGCGTCACCGCGCTGTGGCTGCTGCCGTTCTATCCCTCGCCCGGCCGCGACGACGGCTACGACATCGCCGACTACGGCTCGGTCAATCCCGATTTCGGCACGATGAAGGACTTCAAGCGCTTCATCCAGGAAGCGCAGCGCCGCGGCTTGCGCGTCATCACCGAGCTCGTCGTCAACCACACCTCGGACCAGCACAAATGGTTCAAGCGCGCGCGCCGCAGCCACCCCGGCTCGAGCGCGCGCAACTGGTATGTCTGGAGCGACACCGACCAGAAATACCAGGGCACGCGCATCATCTTCACCGACACGGAGAAATCGAACTGGACCTGGGACCCGGAAGCCGGTGCGTTCTACTGGCACCGCTTCTTCTCGCATCAGCCCGATCTCAATTTCGACAATCCGCGCGTGGTGAGCGCCATCATCCAGGTGATGAAGCGCTGGCTCGACGCCGGTGTCGACGGCTTCCGGCTGGATGCCATTCCCTATCTATGCGAACGCGAGGGCACGTCGAACGAGAACCTTCCCGAGACGCATGCGATCATCAAGCGCCTGCGCCAGGAGCTCGACGCCTACTCCAAGGGCAAGCTGTTGCTCGCCGAGGCCAATCAATGGCCGGAGGACGTGCAGGAATATTTCGGCCGTGGCGACGAGTGCCACATGGCCTATCACTTCCCGCTGATGCCGCGCATCTACATGGCGATCGCGCAGGAAGACCGTTTCCCGATCACCGACATCTTGCGCCAGACGCCTGATATTCCCGCTAGCTGCCAGTGGGCGCTGTTCCTGCGCAACCACGACGAGCTGACGCTGGAGATGGTCACCGACGTCGAGCGCGACTATCTCTGGACCACCTACGCCAACGACCCGCGCGCACGCATCAATGTCGGCATCCGCAGGCGCCTTGCGCCGCTGATGGACAACGACCGGCGCAAGATCGAATTGATGAACTCGCTGCTGCTGTCCTTCCCCGGCACGCCGATCATCTATTACGGCGACGAGATCGGGATGGGCGACAACATCTATCTCGGCGACCGCAACGGCGTGCGCACGCCGATGCAGTGGAGCCCGGACCGCAACGGCGGCTTCTCGCGCTGCGACCCGGCTCGCCTCTACGCGCCGCTGATCATGGATCCGGTCTATGGCTACGAATCGGTCAACGTCGAGGCGCAGTCGCGCAGCCTGTCGTCGCTGCTCAGCGCCACCAAGCGGCTGATCTCGGTACGCAAGTCGACGCTCGCCTTCGGCCGGGGCACCATGACTTTCATCCGCCCGGCCAATCGCGCCGTGCTCGCCTATGTCCGGCAATATCGCGACGAGGTCATCCTGTGCGTCGCCAATCTGTCGCGTGCCGCGCAAGCCACCGAGCTCGACCTGTCGCCGTGGAAGGACCGCATCCCGCAGGAGATGCTCGGCCGCACCCGCTTCCCGGCGATCGGCGAGCTGCCCTACATGATCACGCTGGGGCCTTACGGCTTCTACTGGTTCCAGCTTCAGGAGCGCGACAAGTCCGAGCCGGTGACGCCGCGCGCGGTGCCGGAGTTCGAAACCCTGGTCGTGCCGGTGAATTCGAACTGGGTGTCGCTCGCCCGCGAGCGCGGCGTGTTCGAGCGCGACGTGCTGCCGGGATTCCTGTCACGGACGCGGTGGTACCCGGAGCACAATCCCAAGCACATCAAGACCGTGCTGACCTCGGCGGTGCCGTTCTGCGACATCGGCGACAACCGGCCCTGGATCGCGTTCTTCGAGAACAAGCAAGAGGAATCGACGACACGTTACGTGCTGCCGCTGCAGATCGAGTGGGTGCGCTTCGACCGCGAGCGATTCAACCCGAAGGCGCTCGCCGCCGTGCGCCAGGGCGCCCGCGAAGGCACGCTGCTCGACGTCGCGACCGAGCAGATCTTCATCGGCCTGTTCCTGCGCAACCTGTCGCAGGATCTGGTCGTGGAAGAGAACAATCTGCGGCTCGAATTCAAGGCGACCAGCCGGTTCGCCGACTACATCATCAAGGAGCCCGAGCGCATCCGCGCAATCGAGCAATCGAACAGCACCGCGCTGGTCGACAACCAGTACGTCGCCAAGATCTACCGCCAGCTCGAAAGCGGAGTCAGCCCCGAGATCGAGATCGGCCACTATCTCACCGAGGTCGCGCGCTTCGCCAACACTCCCGCCCTGCTCGGCAGCGTCGAATTGGTCGAAGGCGAGCAGCGCAGCACGCTCGGCGTGCTGCATGCCTTCGTCGAGAACCAGGGCGACGGCTGGACGGTGACCACGGGATACCTCGATCGCTACATCGACGAGCAGCGCGTCTTGCCGGCCGAGGAAATGCCGCGCGAGACCCAGGAGCAGGCGCCCTATCTGCATTTTATCGCGCAGATCGGCCGCAGGCTCGCCGAGCTGCACGTCGCGCTCGCCGCGGCCAAGTCCGACGATCTCGCCCCGGCGCCGATCGACCCTGCCCAGATCAAGGCCGCGGTGTCCGACCTCAAAGCGCGTGCCGAGCGGGTTCTCGACCAGCTGGCCGACAACCGCGACGGGCTGCGGGAGGCGGACCGGCCCCTGATTGACCGGCTCATTGCGGTGCGTGCGAGCCTGCCGGACCACCTGAATGCGCTATTGCCTTCCGGGATCGGGGGGTTGAACATCCGTCATCATGGCGACTTCCGCCTTGGGCAAACTCTGATCGTGAAGGACGACATCTTCATCATCGATTTCGACGGCAACCCGCGCCGGCCCCTGGCCGACAGGCGGCGCAAGGCGCCCGCCGCGCGCGACGTCGCCGGACTGATCCGCTCGATCGATGCTTCGGTCACCGCGGCGCTGAGCCGCGCGCTCACGGGCGCTTCCGACGAGCAGGGCCGGATCGCGGCCGCACTCGACGAATGGCGCGAGCGAGCCACCACCGTCTTCCTGTCCACCTATCGCGAAGCCATGACCGATCGGCGGCTATGGCCGGAGGACCGGCAATCCGCGGAAGGCTTATTAAGGTTCTTCATGCTTGACCAGGCCTTCGATGAGTTGGAGTACGAGCTGTCCCACCGGCCCGAGGGGCTCCATGCGCCGCTGACCGGACTGCTTCGCATTCTGTCCAGTACCGAGAGCGAAGCCCATGCCTAAACTGCCTGCCGAGGCCTATGCGATCATCGAGGGCCGCCATTCCG
This sequence comes from Bradyrhizobium centrosematis, assembly GCF_045571495.1. NCBI lineage: Bacteria > Pseudomonadati > Pseudomonadota > Alphaproteobacteria > Hyphomicrobiales > Nitrobacteraceae > Bradyrhizobium > Bradyrhizobium centrosematis. The sequence goes on along the minus strand of NZ_CP120703.1, from coordinate 1,923,041 downwards.
ACCCCTTCCACTATCTCGGGCTCCATCCCGAGGGCGGCCGCAGCGTGGTGCGCGCGTTCCTGCCCGAGGCCTCCAATGTCGAGGCGATCGGAGAACATGGCGAGGTCGCACCGCTCGACCGGGTGCACGATGCCGGGCTGTTCATCGGCGCCCTGCCCAACGGCTCCAAGCACTATCAGTTGCGCGCAAAATTCGGCAACAATGTCGTCGAATTCGAGGATGCCTACCGCTTTCCACCGATCCTGACGGATTTCGACCTGTACCTGCTCGGCGAGGGCACCCACCAGCGGCTCTACGACAAGCTCGGCGCGCATCCGATGCGGCTCGAGGGCATCGATGGCATCGGCTTCGTGGTGCTGGCGCCGAACGCACGCCGCGTATCGGTGGTCGGTGATTTCAATTTCTGGGACGGACGGCGCCATCCGATGCGGGTACGCGGCGCCGGATATTGGGAATTGTTCATTCCGCATGCAAAGTCCGGCGATCACTACAAGTTCGAGATCATCGGCCCCCACGGCCATCTGCTGCCGCTGAAATCCGATCCGCTGGCGTTTGCGAGCGAGGTCCGGCCGAAGACAGCCTCCATCGTCTTCGACGAGGCGCATCTGCCGCGCCCGCGCCCGGCGCCCGACGGCATCAACGCCCTGTCGGCGCCGATGTCGATCTACGAGGTCCATCTGGGCTCGTGGCGGCGCAAGGACAACAATGAATGGCTGACCTATCGCGAGCTCGCCGAGCAGCTGCCGGCCTACGCCCGCGACATGGGCTTCACCCATCTCGAATTCCTGCCCGTCAGCGAGCACCCGTTCGACGGCTCCTGGGGCTATCAGCCGACCGGCCTCTATGCGCCGACGAGCCGCTTCGGGAGCCCGGAGGATTTCGCCGCGCTGATCGATGCCTGCCACCGCGAAGGCATCGGCGTGCTGCTCGACTGGGTGCCCGGTCACTTCCCCGACGATCCGCACGGGCTCGGCAGCTTCGACGGCACCGCGCTCTACGAACACGCCAACCCGCTCCAGGGCCGCCACCTCGACTGGGGCACGCTGATCTACAATTACGGCCGCACCGAAGTCACGAACTTCCTGGTGTCGAACGCGCTGTTCTGGATGGAGCGCTATGCGGTCGACGGGCTGCGCGTCGATGCCGTCGCGTCCATGCTCTATCTCGACTACAGCCGGCCGCCCGGCGCGTGGATCCCGAACCAGTATGGCGGCCGCGAAAACATCGAGGCGATCAACTTCCTGCGCCGCTTCAACACCGAGGTCTTCGCGCGCTTCCCGCAGGCGACCACGGCGGCCGAGGAGTCCACCGCCTGGCCGCAGGTCTCGCGGCCGGTCGAATTCGGCGGGCTCGGCTTCGGCTACAAGTGGAACATGGGATGGATGCACGACACGCTGAACTACATCAGCAAGGATCCGATCCACCGCAAGTACCACCATGGCGAGATCCTGTTCGGCCTCCACTACGCGTTCTCGGAAAATTTCATCCTGCCGCTGTCTCACGACGAGGTCGTGCACGGCAAGCGCTCGATCCTCGGCCGCATGCCCGGTGACGAGTGGCAGCGCTTTGCGAACCTGCGCGCCTATTACAGCTTCATGTTCGGCCACCCCGGCAAGAAGCTCTTGTTCATGGGGGCCGAGATCGCGCAGAGCAGCGAGTGGAATCACGACCGGTCGCTCGACTGGCACCTGCTCGAATACAAGTACCATTCCGGCATCCAGGCGCTGATCCGGGACCTCAACCGGCTCTATCGCGCGGTGCCGGCGCTGCACCAGATGGACTGCGACCAGGCCGGTTTCGAATGGCTGATCACGGACGACGCCAACCGCAACGTGTTCGGCTGGCTCCGCAAGGGCTTCGACGAGCACGCGCGCTGTCTCGTCATCGTCAACTTCTCTCCCAACGTCTATCGCAATTACGGCGTTCGCGTCCCCTTTGCCGGCAAATGGAAGGAAGTGTTCAACTCGGACTCCGACCATTATGGCGGTAGCAATGTCGGGAACATCGGCGAGGTCCAGGCCGTTGAAGGCAAGACGCCCGAGCTCCGCCTCACCATTCCGCCGCTCGCCGCGATCTTCCTCGTTCCGGAAAGCTGACACATGCGCCTGACTGCTGGATCGCCCGCACGCCTCGGCGCAAGCTGGGACGGACGCGGCACCAATTTCGCGCTGTTCTCCGCCAACGCACAGAAGGTCGAGCTCTGCCTGTTCGACGCACAAGGCCGCCGCGAGCTCGAACGGATCGAGCTGCCGGAGCGGACCGAGGACGTCTGGCACGGCTATCTCAACGACGTCTCGCCCGGCCAGCTCTACGGCTATCGCGTCCACGGCCCCTACGAGCCCGAGCACGGTCACCGCTTCAACGCCAACAAGCTGCTGCTCGATCCCTATGCCAAGCGGCTCGCCGGGCGTCTGGTCTGGAGCGATGCGCATTTTGCCTACCGCACCGGCTCGCCGCGCGAGGATCTGTCCTTCGACCGCCGCGACAACGCGCGCGGCATGCCCAAGGCCGTCGTGGTCGACGAGACCTTCAACTGGGGCCGCCGCGAGATCCGTCCCAACATTCCCTGGGAAGACACGATCATCTACGAAGCCCACGTCAAGGGCCTGACGCAGAAGCGCGACGACGTCCCGCCGAACTTGCGCGGCACCTATGGCGGCCTGTCCTCCCCGGCGATGATCGAGCATCTCAAGAAGCTCGGCGTCACCACGATCGAGCTGTTGCCGGTGCACAGCTTCGTCGACGACCGTATCCTGGTGGAAAAGAAGCTCGCCAATTACTGGGGCTACAATACGCTGTCCTTCTTCGCCCCCGAGCCGCGCTACGCTCAGGACAATGCGCTCGATTCCTTCCGCACCACGGTGGCGCGCCTGCACGATGCCGGGATCGAGGTGATGCTCGACGTCGTCTACAATCACACCGCCGAGGGCAACCACCTCGGTCCGACCCTGTGCTACCGCGGCATCGACAACGCCTCCTATTACTGGCTGAACCGCGAGAATCCGCGCTATTACGACGACTTCACCGGCTGCGGCTCGTCGGTCAATCTCACCCATCCGCGCGTGCTGCAGATGGTGATGGACTCCTTGCGCTACTGGGTCGAGGTCTGCCACGTCGACGGCTTCCGTTTCGACCTCGCCACCACGCTGGCGCGTGGGCCCAACGGCTTTGATCGCGGCATCTCGTTCCTGACCGCGATCCGGCAGGATCCGGTGCTGGCGACCGTCAAGCTCGTCGCCGAACCCTGGGACCTCGGCCTCGGCGGCTATCAGGTCGGCGCATTCCCCTCGCAATGGTCGGAATGGAACGATCGCTATCGCAGCGCGATGCGCCGCTACTGGAGCGGCGAAGGCAGCCTGATCGGCGACATCTCCAGCCGTATGACCGCGTCCTCCGACCTGTTCAACCACGACGGAAGGCGGCCGCGCGCCAGCATCAACCACATCACCGTCCATGACGGCTTCACGCTCGCCGACCTCTTCAGCTACAACGAGAAGCACAACGAGGCCAATGGCGAGGACAACCGCGACGGCTCCAACGACAACCACAGCAATAATTGCGGTGTCGAGGGCCCGACCGACGATCCCCAGATCCTCGGGCTGCGCCGCCAGCTTCGCAAGAACGTGCTGGCCTGCCTGATGCTGGCGCAGGGCGTTCCGCTGATCCTCGCCGGCGACGAGGTCGGCAACTCGCAGTCCGGCAACAATAACGCCTATTGCCAGGACAACGAGATCGGCTGGATCGGCTGGGACAATCTGGGCAAGGACGGCGACGATATGGTCGATTTCGTCGGCCATCTCGCCGACATCCGCCGCCGGTTCTCGCAGCTTCGCAGCCACCGCTGGCTCGACGGACGGCCAGCGGACGGCCTTTCTTATGGCGCGCTGTGGCTGACGCCTGAAGGCAACGAGATGACGGAGAGCGACTGGACATTCCCGGATGGGCGGTTCCTCTCCTATGTGATGGGCCCGATGGAACCGGGCAGCGCCGCGATCTTTATCGTATTGAACGCCGCCCCCGAAGAGATCGCATTCAAATTGCCCAAGATGACCGAGTATAAGAGCTGGCAGCAGATCCTGAACACGACCGATGCCAAGCTGAATACGATCGACTTCCCGCCCGGAAGCGACAGCAAGGCGCCGCCGCGCTCCGTACTCGCCTTCGCGGGGGCGCTATGAGGCCATCCTTCGGGGCCAAGCCGACGAAGGACGGCGTGTCGTTTCGCCTGTGGGCACCGGCCGCGCGCCGCGTCGACCTCCTGCTCGATCGAAGACACGCGATGCAGCGCCGGCAAGATGGCTGGTATGTCGCCGAGATCGCCGGCCTTACCGCCGGCAGCCCCTACAAGTTCAGAATCGACGACGAGATCGACGTGCCCGATCCGGCCTCGGCTTTCCAGCCCGAGGACGTGTTCGGCCCGAGCGAGGTGATCGATCACGACGCCTTCGTGTGGCGCGCGCGCGATTGGCGCGGCCGCCCGTGGGAAGAGACGGTGCTGATCGAGACCCATGTCGGCACCTTCACCTCGAACGGCACTTACCGCGCCATGATCGACAAGCTCGATCATCTCGCCGCAACCGGCATCACCGCGCTGGAGCTGATGCCGCTCGCCGATTTTGCAGGACGCCGCGGCTGGGGCTATGACGGCGTGCTGTGGTATGCGCCGGACAGCGTTTACGGCCGCCCCGAAGACCTCAAGGCGCTGATCGACGAGGCCCATTTGCGCGGGCTGATGGTGTTCCTCGACGTCGTCTATAATCATTTCGGGCCCGAGGGAAATTACCTCGGCCGCTATGCGCCGAGCTTCTTCACCGACGCGCATACGCCTTGGGGCAGCACGATCGATTATCGCGTGCCGCAGGTGCGGGCGTTCGCGGTCGAGAATGCGCTGTCATGGCTCAGCGACTACCGTTTCGACGGCCTGCGGCTGGATGCCGCCAATCACATCATGGCGATCCCCGGCGAGCAGTCGATGCTGCAGGACCTCAGCGTCGCCGCCGGAGAGCTCGCCAAGGCCACGGGGCGGCACATCCACCTCGTGCTGGAGAATGGCGACAATCGCGCCAGCCTGCTCGACGCCGCGCAGGAGCCGCCGAACGGCAAATATCGCGCACAGTGGAACGACGACTATCATCACGTCTGGCACGTGATGCTGACCGGCGAGCTCGCCGGCTACTACGCCGATTATCAAACGCCGCGCCTCGATCTGGCGCGGGCGCTGGCCTCCGGCTTCGTCTATCAGGGCGAGATTTCGGAGTTCTGGGGCAAGAAGCCCCGCGGCGAGCCGAGCGGCGAGCTGCCGCCTTCGACCTTCGTCAATTTCCTGCAGAACCACGACCAGATCGGCAACCGTCCGCTCGGCGACCGGCTCGAAAGCCTGGCATCGCCGCAGCAGATCGAGGCGGCGCTCGCGGTGACCCTGCTGGCGCCGATGGTGCCAATGCTGTTTCAGGGCGAGGAGTGGGGCTCGACAGTGCCCTTCCCGTTCTTCTGCGACTTCCAGGGCGGACTTGCCGACGCCGTCCGCAAGGGGCGACGGCAGGAGTATGCCTGGGCCTATGAGAAATACGGCGACGAGGTGCCCGATCCGCTCGATCCGGCCACGCTGCAATCGGCCATGCTCGACTGGACCGGCCGCACGCCGCAGCAGGACGCACGGCTCGCGCTGGTCCGGAAGCTGCTCGCGCTTCGCCGCAAGGAGATCATGCCGCGGCTGAAGGGTGCGCGCTTCGGCGAGGCCGAGGCGGCCGACGATGGCCTGCTCACCGCGCATTGGCTGATGGGCGACGGCACGGCGCTGCGCCTCGTCGCCAATCTGTCGGACCACGAGATCACATCCAAGATCAGCGCGGGCACGCCAATCTGGGGTGGCGAGACCGGCGACCGGCTTCCGCCCTGGTCGGTGGTCTGGCGCCTCGGAGGTTAGGATGCCTCCCGCCGTTCCGCTCGCGACCTACCGGCTCCAGCTCACCGCGGATTTCGACTTCGACAAGGCCGCCGCGGTCGTGCCTTACCTCAAGGCGCTGGGGATCACGCATCTCTACGCCTCGCCGGTGATGAAGGCGCGCAAGGGCTCGACCCACGGCTACGACACCGTCGATCACGGCCAGTTCAATCCCGAGCTCGGCGGCGAAGCCGGCTTCGCACGCCTGAGCGAGGCTCTCAGGCAGCACGACCTCGGCCTGATCATCGATTTCGTGCCCAACCATGTCGGCGTGCATTTTGCCGACAATCCCTGGTGGCTGGACGTGCTGGAATGGGGCCAGGCCTCGCCGCACGCGGTCTCCTTCGACATCGACTGGGACCTGCTGCCCTATCGCGCCCGCGGCGGCGTGCTGCTGCCGATCCTCGGGGCATCCTATGGCGAGGCGCTCGAGCGCGGCGAGATCGAGCTGCGCTACGACCCGGATCAGGGAAGCTTTTCCGCCTGGTATTTCGAGCATCGTCTTCCGATCGCGCCGGAGCGCTATGGCGAGATGCTGCGGATGATCGTCAAGGAGGCGGACGCGGCGGAAACCGAGCCCGGCCAACGCCTGCTCGCGCTTGCGGCGCGCTACACGGGATTGCGCCGCCCCAACCGCAAGGAAGCTCCCGCCTTCAAATCCGAGCTCAGCGAGATCGCCGGCGCGGCCGACCTCATCGCGCGAGGTCTTGCCGCCTATCGCGCCGGCAAGGATCGCCCTGCGCAGACGCTCGCCCTGCATCATCTGCTCGAGCGGCAGCATTACAAGCTCGGCCATTGGCGGCTCGCCTCCAGCGACATCAATTACCGCCGCTTCTTCGACGTCAACGGCCTCGCCGGCCTGCGCGTCGAGGACGCGAGCACCTTCGCCGCCACCCACCGGCTGGTGAAGCAGCTCATTACCGCCGGCAAGCTGCAAGGCATTCGCCTCGATCACATCGACGGCCTGCGCGACCCCGCACAATATTGCCAGCGCCTGCGCCGCCTGGTGCGCGACGCGCAAGGCAATACGAAGCCGCTCTACACGGTGATCGAGAAGATCCTGTGCGAGCACGAGCGCCTGCCGCACTTCGCCGGCGTTCAGGGCACCACCGGCTATGAATGGATGAACGTGATTACGCAGGTGCTGGTCGACGCCAAGGGGCTGGAGGCGCTCGACGAGACCTGGCGGCAGATCAGCAACCGGCCGCCGCGGCTTGCACCTTACGTCAAGGATGCCAAGAGGCGCGTGCTGGAGACGCTGCTCACCAGCGAATTCACCGTGCTGACGCAACTGCTCGCGCGCATCGCCAACGGGCACTACTCGACCCGGGATTTCTCCACCGACAGCCTGCGGCAGGCGCTGGAACTCTATGTGCTGCATTTCCCGGTGTACCGCACTTATCTCACCAACAGCGGACCGACGGCCGCCGACCGCAAGCTGATCGACGACACCATTGCGCGCGCCCGCGCGGAATGGTTCGCCGCCGACGAAGGCATCTTCGATTTCCTGCGCGACGCCCTGACCATGGACCTGCTCAAGCCCGGCCGCCCTCCGCACAGCGCCCCGCGCGTGCGCCGCTTCGCGCTGAAGGTGCAGCAATTCACCGGGCCGATGATGGCGAAGTCGCTCGAGGACACTGCGTTCTATCAATTCCACCGGCTGCTCGCGCTGAACGAGGTCGGCGGCGATCCCGCCAGCACTGGCCTTTCGATCCCCGCCTTCCACGAGACCATGCAGGCCCGCGCCAAGGAATGGCCGCTGGGAATGACGGCAACCGCCACCCACGACACCAAACGCGGCGAGGATGCCCGCGCGCGCATCGCGGCGCTCAGCGAAATTCCCGGCGAATGGACCAGCGCGGTCTCGCGCTGGAAGGTGTTGAACGCGCCGCACCTCGCGCTGCAGGGCAATTTCCGCGCGCCGTCGGCGACGTTCGAATACATGCTCTACCAGACGCTGCTCGGTGCCTGGCCGCTGGGGAGCACGATTGATGCCGGCTTCGTCGAGCGCATCCAGGCCTATGCGCTGAAGGCCGCACGCGAAGGCAAGGAAGAGACCAGCTGGCTCAATCCGCACGAGGCCTATGAGGACGGCGTCAAGAGCTTCGTCGACAAGATTCTCGACCCCGCACTGTCAGGCGAATTCCTGGAGGCGCTGCAAACGCTGGCGCGCCGCGTCGCCCTGCTCGGCATGTTGAACTCGCTGAGCCAGCTCACCCTCAAGGCGACGCTGCCCGGCGTGCCGGACTTCTACCAAGGCACCGAGTTCTGGGACCTGTCGCTGGTCGACCCCGACAACCGCCGCCCGGTCGACTTTGCCGCACGGCAAACGGCGCTCAGCGCGCTGGACGATCCGGATTGGGCCGGCCTGATCAAGAGCTGGCCGGATGGACGGATCAAGCTGGCCTGGACCCGGCATCTTCTCAAGCTGCGCAACCAGCTCGCCGACGTCTTCGCGCAAGGCGACTACCAGCCACTTCCGGTGCACGGCCCACATGCCGACCATGTCATCGGCTTCGCCCGCCGCCATGGCCGCAACGCGGCCATCGTCGTGGTCGGCCGTCACTTCGCGCCGTTCACGCAAGCGGGTCGGGAATGGCCCGCGCCGGAGGGCTTTGACGCCGCCGTCGACCTGACCGGTTACACCGCGCCCGGCCTTGCCGGTGGTGAATTGCCGCTCGCGCAGGCGTTCCGGAATTTTCCCGCTGTCGTCATCGAGGCCCGCACGGCAAGCGCGATCAGGCCCGCGCGGCCGCGCGTACGCGCCTGAAATGGGTTATTTCCCCACGTCCTTGGTCAGCAGCAACTGCCCGCGCTTCCTGATCGTTGCCTGCGCCATCTCGGCAAAGCGCTGCAACAGCCAGGGCAGCACCACCTCGACCCGGACTTGATCATCGCCGACGTCGACCTGACCGCTCGCGATCTGCCCGAGCGCACGAATGCGAAAGGCCATGCTGTCGCCGGTCCAGCGCTCCTCCTCGACCTGGATCACGGGAATGCTGGCCGCCGCGCGGCCAAGTCCGGTTTTGAGCCGGCGCACCGCCTCCTCGCGGCCGAGGCGATGCGGAATTGAAACGACAAGCGGTGCTGCCATGGCCCTGCCCCGTGGTGATTGATCCTCACATAATCATGCCAGCCGAAACGGCAAATGTTCCATGCAGCCCGTCCTGCAACCGCTGTTTCCTTCGCCGGAACTTTAAAACCTGCGGCAAGTTGCCCCCACACCACGGGACAGGTGCAAACGACCCTTCGACGAAGGGCTGGAGGAGATTCGCATGTCAATCGGTACGATCATTCTGATCATTCTGGTCATCGCCCTGCTTGGCGGCTTCAGCGGCATCGGCGGCGGCCCGTTCTATGGCACCGGCTATTACGGCGGCGGCGGCCTCGGGCTCGTCATCGTCATCCTGCTGATCCTGCTGTTGATGGGCAGGATCTAGCGAAAGCAGCCATTCCGGGCGCGCGCAAGCGCGAACCGGCAATCGCGCGCCACAAGCCTCTGGATTCCGGGCCTGCGCTTCGCGCTGCCCGGAACGAGGTCTTGAAAAACACCTACTTCATCTTCCCCCTCAGCTTCTTGATCGCCGCCTTGATCGAAACTGCGGCATCGTCATAACCCTCCCACGCCTTCGAGCGCGGCAACAAGCTTGGCACGGTTCGCAGCGTATAGCGCTTCGGATCGAGATCGCTCTTCACCTGCGCCCAGGTCAGCGGCATCGACACCGTGGCACCGGCGCGTGCCCGCGGCGACAATGGCGCCACCGCCGTCGACATGCGGTCGTTGCGGAGATAGTCGAGGAAGATCTTTCCCTTGCGAAGCTTCTTCGACATGTTGAGCAGGTAGCGTTCCGGATCGTCATCGGCCATCCACTGGCAAACGCCTTGTGCAAAGGCCTTGGCCTCCTTCCAGCTCACCTTGTCCCGGGCGCCGTAGCGCAGCGGCACCACGACGTGCAGGCCCTTGCCGCCCGTGGTCTTGCAGAAGCTCTCCATGCCGATGTCGGCCAGCCGCTGCCGCATCTCCTTGGCGGCTTCGACCACGTCCGCGAATTCGACGTCGGGGGCAGGGTCGAGATCGAACACCAGCCGGCCCGGCGTGTCGTAGGCATAGGGCGCGCAATTCCAGGGATGCAGCTCGACGCCGCCGATCTGCGCAACAGCCGCGAGCCCCTCGATCCGGTCGATCTGCAAGTACGGCTTACGATCGCCGGAGACCCTCGCCAGCTCCAGAAGGTTCGACGTCCCCTGCATGGCATGACGCTGGAAGAAGCATTCGCCCTTGATGCCGTCGGGCGCGCGGATCAGCGAGCATGGCCGGCCCTTGAGGTGCACGATCATCCATTCGCCGACGGCTTCGAGATAGCGGGCAAGATCCAGCTTGGTGACGGGTTCGCCATGTCCATCGTCCGGCCACAGCTCCTTGTCCGGCTTGGAGATGACCACGCCCATCACTTCAGCGGTGCCGGCGTCCTTCGATCGCCTGGCCGTCTTCGCGGCGCGCCTGCTGGCCGTGGGCTCGGCGAGCTCGGTGTCGACGGGCGTCTCCGCCTCGACCTCCTCGGCGGGCTTGTCCTGCCGCAGGCCCTTGAACGCGGCCTGGCGGATGTTGCCGTCGGCGGTGAAGCCGGCGAACTCGATCTCGGCGACGAGCTCCGGCTTTAGCCAGTGCACCTCGCGGGTTTTCTTTGGCGCGTTCTTGCCGCCGAAGGGACTTTCCTTGGCCGCCATCGCCTTCAGGGCCGGCATGATGCGCTTGACGTTGTCGGCGCCGAAGCCCGTGCCGACCATGCCGACGAAGGCGAGATGATCGCCGCGCTGGACGCCGGCCATCAGGGAGCGGAATTTTCCATTGGTGGTCTTGTAGCCGCCGATCACCACTTCGTGGCCGGCGCGACATTTCGATTTCACCCAGCTCTCGGTGCGCCCCGAGCGATACGGCGCATCCAGCTTCTTCGATACGACGCCTTCGAGCTCGAGCTTGCAGGCTGACTGCAGCACCGCATCGCCGCCGCTCTCGAAATGCTCGACATAGCGGATCTGGCTCGATTTCCGCTTGCGGGCCTCCAGCAGCTTCTTCAGACGCGCCTTGCGTTCGCCAAGCGGCAGCCGGCGATAGTCCTGCCCCTCGGCGAACAGCAGGTCGAAGGCGAAGAAGATCAGTTCGTCGGTCTTGCCGTCCGAAAGCGCCGCCTGGAGCGAGGAGAAGTTCGGCGCACCATTGTGATCGAGCGCCACGATCTCACCGTCGATCATCACGTCCGGCAGCGAGCCCGCTTCCTTCGCGATCGCGGCGAACTTCTCGGTCCAGTCGAGGCCCTTGCGCGTCTTCAGCGTTGCCTCGCCGTTCTCGACCCGGAGCTGCACCCGGTAGCCGTCGAACTTGATCTCGTGGCACCAGCCCTCGCCCGCCGGCGGCCGCTCGACCAGCGTACAGAGCTGCGGCGGGACGAAGTCCGGCATCTCCGACACCTTCCTGGCATTGGTCGCGGTCGTGGCCTTCTTCTTCGCCGATTTGCCTGATTTCAGCGCCGTGCGCGGCGCAGGCGTGACCGTGCGCCCTTTCGCTTCCTCCGCGCGGTTCGATTGCCAGACGGCATCGGCCTTGCCTTTGGCCCCCTTTGCCAGCATGAACGGCTTGGGCGCCCGGCCCTTGCCTTCGGCGATCTGCTCCATCGCGCGGCCGGAGGCGACCGACCTGTCCTGGTCGAGGATGTCGTTGTCCTTGCCCTCGCGGACATATTCGTCGCGATGCTTGATCAGCAGCCAGTTGGTTCGCTTTTCGCCGCCGCGGTTGCGCATGCGCACCAGCACCCAGCTCCCCTGCAGCTTGTCGCCATGTAGGGTGAACTTCAGATCGCCCTTCTTGAAGCCGGCTTCCGGATCGTCCGACTCCCAGGTGCCGCGGTCCCACAGCATCACCGTGCCGCCGCCATACTGGCCTTCCGGAATCGTACCTTCGAAATCGCCGTAGTCGAGCGGATGGTCCTCCACCTCGACCGCCAGCCGCTTGTCTTGCGGATCGAGCGAAGGCCCTTTCGTTACGGCCCAGGACTTGAACACGCCGTCGAACTCGAGCCGGAGGTCGTAGTGCAACCGGCTCGCATCGTGCTTCTGGATCACGAAGCGCCGCTGCTTCGATGGCGCGACTGCTGTCTTGCCCGATGGCTCCGGCGTCTTCTCGAAGTCGCGTTTCTGTCGATAAGTGGAGAGTTTCTGCAGCACGATCGGTCCCGCTTCTCTTTCGACATTGAGCCTATCACGGCCAAAGTCCCGTCCGGAACCAAAACCCTGTGGGATGGTTGGGGTTCCAAAACGGCTTGAAGACGCTGGAGAATGGAATGGCCCCGCGCGCCTATTGGAAGGGAACGTTGAAGCTGTCGCTGGTCAGCTGTCCGGTCGTGCTGTATCCGGCGACCACGGCGGCCGAGAAGACGCGGTTTCACCTGATCAACCGGGAGACCGGCAACCGGCTCAAGCAGCAGATGATCGATTCGGAAACCGGCGACGTCGTCGAGAGCGACCAGAAGGGCCGCGGCTACGAGTTGCGCAAGGGCAAATATGTCGAGATCGAGCCGGAGGAGCTCGAGGCGGTCCAGATCGAGAGCAACCACACCATCGACATCGAAAGCTTCGTGCCGAGCGAGGAGATCGACCAGCGTTACCTCAACCATCCCTATTACATCGCGCCCGACGGCAAGGCCGCGGTCGACGCCTTCGCGGTGATCCGCGACGCCATGAAGGACCAGGAGCGCGTGGCGCTCGCCAAGATCGTGCTCACCAACCGCGAGCATGTCATGGCAATCGAGCCGCTCGGCAAAGGCCTGCTCGGCACCACGCTGCGCTTCCCCTACGAGCTGCGCGAGGAGGACCAGTTTTTCGGCGACATCAAGAGCCCGAAGATCACCAAGGACATGGTCGAGCTCGCCGGCCATATCCTCCACAGCAAGGCCTCGCATTTCGATCCCGGCAAGTTCAAGGACGAATACGAGGACGCGTTGAAGGCGCTGGTGAAGCGCAAGGCCAGCGGCAAGAAGATCGAGCTGCCCGAGCCCGAGGAACGGCCGAGCAACGTCGTCAGCCTGATGGATGCGCTGAAGCAGAGCCTGAAGGGCCGCGGCGGGAAGAAGACGGCGGCGAAGTCGCACGCGCGGCGGGCGACCGGACGGCAGCGCAGTGCGCGGAAGACGCACCGGGCCGCCGCGCGGCACAGGAAGGCGGGTTGATTTACTCCGTCATTGCGGACACAGGCGCGCACCACAATTCTCCGTCGTCATGCCCGGGCTTGACCCGGGCATCCACGCGTGTCTTCGCATGCCGATAGACGTGGATGGCCGGGTCAAGCCCGGCCCTGACGAGTTTGCCTCAAGCTCGCACCCGATACCGCCGAGCTGCGCTCAATCCCCCGCCTTCAGCCGGTACCCGATCCCGGTCTCCGTCAGCACATATTGTGGCCGCTCTGGATCGGCTTCAATCTTCTGGCGCAGCTGACGGACATAGACACGCAAATATTGCGCATCGGTCAGCTCGTCCCAGAGCTCCTTGAGCAGGAAGCGGTGGGTCAGCACCTTGCCGGCGTGCTGCACCAGCACTCGCAAGAGATCATATTCCTTCGGCGACAATTTCACGTCTCGCTCGCCGACCTTGACGATGCGGCGGACGAGATCGACGGAGAGATCGCCGGTGCGGAACACCGGACGCTCGCCCTTGACCTGGAGCTGATGGCGCAGCGCGGCGCGCAGGCGGGCCAGCAGCTCGTCCATGCCGAACGGCTTCGTCAGATAATCATCGGCGCCGAGATCCAGTGCCTGCACCTTGCCGGCTTCGTCGCCGCGGCTCGAGAGCACCACGATCGGCACGGCTTCGTTGCGGGCACGGATGGTGCGCAGCAGCTCATGGCCCTGGATGTCGGGCAGACCGAGATCGAGGATGATCAACGCCGGCTGCTCCTCGAGCTTTTCCAGCGCGGTCTTGCCGTTCGACGCTTCCAGGATCTCGTAGCCTTGCGTCGTCAGCCCCATCCGCAGCAATTTGCGGATCGGCGGCTCGTCGTCGATGACCAGGACCTTGATCGGGGCAGCGCTCATGCGGCGGTATCCAATGCGTGGGTCTCTGCCGGAACGGGAAGACGGATGGTGAGGACGGCGCCGCTGCGGTCGCTGCGATTGGCGGCCGAGATCGTGCCGCGCATCGCCTCGACGAAGCCGCGCGAGATGGCCAGCCCGAGCCCGGTGCCGGGGCGGACGTGATCGCCCTTCTGCACGCGATAGAACTTGTCGAACACGCTCTCGAGCTCGTCGGGCGGAATGCCGCCGCCTTCGTCGGCGACCTCCAGCACGGCCTGATCGCGCTCGCGCCTGCTCTTGATCGAGATCGTGGTCTCCGGCGGCGAGTATTTCGCCGCATTGTCCAGCAAGTTGAACAGCACCTGCTCGAACAGGACGGCATCGAGCTGGAGCATCGGCAGATCGGCCGCCAGCACCAGCTCCACCTTGTGGGCGGTCAGGATCTTGCTCGCACGGCGGAGCGCGCTGCCGACGATCTCGCCGAGATCGTGCAACGCCGTATTGGGCACGATCGCACCGGATTCGAGCTTGGTCATATCGAGCAGGTTGGCGATGAAGCGGTTGAGCCGCTCGGATTCGTCGATCACGGTGGCGAGCAGGTCGCGCTTCTCGGTGTCGGAGAGGGCTCCGGCGAGATCGCGCATGGTCGAGGCCGCGCCCAGCACCGAGGCGAGCGGCGTCTTGAGATCATGCGAGATCGAGGTCAGGAGCGCCGAGCGCAAGCGCTCGGATTCGACGGTGCGCTTGACGCGGTCCATGTCCTCGACCAGCAGCACGCGCTCGATCGCAAGCGCCCCCTGGTCGACCAGCGCGTCGAGCAGGCGACGCTGGTCCGGCGTCAGCAGCGGCCCGGTGCGATCATTGTCGATGCCGATGACGCCGATCGGGCCGCGGCCTGTGCGCATCGGCAGGAACAGCCGCTTCGCGCCCGGCAGCGTGTCGGAGCCGCGGCCTGCGGGGCGGTCGTTGCTCCAGGCCCAGTTGGCCGCGGCGAGGTCAGCCTGGTCGAGCTCGTCCTCCGGCGGATAGCCGGATTTGACCGTGAGCAGGCCTTCCTCGGGCAGAAGCAGCACCACGCGAACCTTGAGCATCAGCGCGATCTGATAGGCGGTCGCCCACAGCACGTCGTCGAGCGTGGCCGTTCCGGCGAGCTTGCGGCTGAAGGCGTAGAGCTGCTCCGTCATCCGGATCCGGCCGATCGCCGCATCCGCCTGTGTGCGCACGCGCGCCGCGACGTTGGACACGATCATCGCCACCACCATGAACAGGACGAAAGCGGCCACGTTGGTCGGATCGGTGATCGTGAAGGTATAGATCGGCGGCAGGAAGAAGAAATTGTAGCAAAGCGAGGCCGTGACGGTGGCAAGCAAGGAAGGCCACAATCCGTACCGCACCGCGACTGCGACCACGGCCGTGAGCAGCACGAGGTCGACGTTCTCGATGCCGAATCTCGGCTGAATCAGCTCCGCCGCGCCGAGACCGACCAGCACGATGCCAATCGCCTTGAGATAGGGCAGCGGATTGAACGGCTCGGATCGCGCCGCGGTCTGCACCGCCGATTTGGGCGCCGCGCCTCCGGACAGCTCGTCGCCAGGGATGACGTGGACGCTGATGTTGCCCGCGCGACGCACCAGATCATGCACCACCGAGCCGTGCGTCATCTCGAACCAGCGCGAGCGGGTCGACTTGCCAATCACGATCTGGGTGACATTGTTGCCATGTGCGAAGTTGACGACGTCGTCCGCGATGCGGCGGCCGACCGCGGGAATCGTCAGGGCCTCGCCGCCCAGCGACTCCGCGAGCCGCAGCGTATCGGCCAGCCGATCGCGCTCCTCGTCGGACAATTGCAGCGATCGCCGGGTCTCGATCGAGATCGCGGTGAAGGGCGCATGCAGCCGGTCGGCCAGCCGCTTGGTATAGCGCACCAGGCCAGCAGCCCGCGGATCCTCGCTGACACAGACCAGGATGCGCTCGCCCGCGGCCCAGGGGCCCGCGATCGCATTCGCCTGCATGTGGGAGAGAAGCTGCTCGTCAACGCGTTCGGCCGTCCGCCGCAGCGCGAGCTCGCGCAGCGCGGTCAGATTGCCCGGCGAGAAATAGTGCTCCAGCGCACGCTCGGCCTGCCTGGGGACATAGACCTTGCCTTCCTTTAAACGCTGGATCAGATCGTCGGGCGTGAGGTCGATCAGCTCGATCGCGTCGGCGCGGTCGAAGATCGAATCCGGCACAGTCTCGCGCACCCGCACATGGGTGATCTGCGCGACGACGTCGTTCAGGCTCTCGATGTGCTGGATGTTGACGGCGGTGTAAACGTCGATGCCGTGCGACAGCAGTTCCTCGACGTCGAGATAACGCTTCGGATGGCGACTGCCGGCCGCATTGGTATGGGCGAGCTCGTCGACCAGCGCGATCTGCGGCCGGCGTGCGATCACGGCGTCGAGGTCCATCTCCTCGACGATTTGGCCGCGGTACTCGAGCCGCTTGCGGGGGACCACTTCCAGCCCCCGCACCAGGGCCTCGGTCTCGGCCCGGCCATGGGTCTCGACGAAGCCGACCACGACGTCGACGCCAGCCTTGCGCTTCGCCTGGGCGCTTTGCAGCATCTCGTAGGTCTTGCCGACGCCGGGAGCGGCGCCGACGAAGATCTTCAGCTTGCCGCTTGCGCTCTCCTCCCGGCGCGCTGCTTCCAGCAGTGCCTCGGGAGACGGACGTTGCTCGGAATCGCGGCGCTCTCGTACCATGTCTCCAATATAATCATCCGCGTGCCGCGAGCCTAGACGGCTACTTGGCGGCTGCGCGGTCGAGCGCGAGGTTCAGCGCCAGAACGTTAACCCGGGGTTCGCCGAGCACACCGAGAAAACGGCCTTCGGTGTTGGCGATCACGAGCTGCTTGACCTGCTCTTCCTGCATATTCCGCGCCTTCGCGACGCGCGGCACCTGGAATTGCGCGGCTTCCGGCGAGATATCCGGATCGAGCCCGCTGGCCGAGGTGGTCACCAGATCGACCGGCACCGCCGCGTTCGGATTTTCCGCCTTCAGCTTGTCCACATCTTCCTTCAACCGGTCGGCCAGCGCCTTGCTGGTCGGCCCCAGATTGGAGCCGCCCGAATTGGCGGCATTGTAGGGCGCCGACACCGTCTTGGAGGAGTCATTGGGATCCGGCGCAACCGTCACCGAGGGACGGCCGTGGAAATATTTGTCGTCCTTGAATTCCTGTCCGATCAGGGCGGAGCCGATCACCTTGCCGTCCTTCTCGATCAGGCTGCCTTGCGCCTTGGCAGGAAACAGCGCGCCGGCGATGGCGGTCATGGCGAGCGGATAGGCCAGGCCCGTGATGGCGGTGAGCATCAGCAAGAGGACGATGGCGGGGCGGATTTCTCTGAGCATGTGTTTAGGTCTCCGATGTCTTTTTCGTCATTGCGAGCGAAGCGATCGTCTCTCCCGTCGTTCCGGGGCGATGCGAAGCATCGAACTCTGGTGCGCACTTGCGCACCTGAGAACCTCGAGATTCCGGGTTCGCCTCTTCGAAGCGCCCCGGAATGACGGAAACTGACTTGCTTCATCGCTTCGCTCGCAATGACGGAGTTAGGCCAAGTGCAAGGCGGTGACGGCGAGGTCGATCGCCTTGATGCCGATGAAGGGAATGGCGATGCCGCCGAGGCCGTAGATCAGCAGATTGCGGCGCAGCAGGGCGCCGGCGCCGACGGCGCGATAGGCGACGCCCTTCAGCGCCAGCGGAATCAACCCGATGATGATCAGCGCGTTGAAGATGATCGCCGACAGGATGGCGCTCTGCGGGCTCGACAGGTTCATGACGTTGAGCACGTTGAGCTGCGGGTAGAACGCCAGGAACATCGCCGGGATGATCGCAAAATACTTGGCGACGTCGTTGGCGATCGAGAACGTCGTCAGCGCGCCACGCGTCATCAACAGCTGCTTGCCGATCTCGACCACCTCGATCAGCTTGGTCGGGTTGGAATCGAGGTCGACCATGTTGCCGGCCTCGCGGGCCGCCTGCGTGCCGGTGTTCATGGCGACGCCGACATCGGCCTGCGCGAGCGCCGGAGCATCGTTGGTGCCGTCGCCGCACATGGCCACCAGCTTGCCCTTGGCCTGCTCGCCGCGGATCAGCTTGAGCTTGTCCTCCGGCGTTGCCTGAGCCAGGAAGTCGTCGACGCCCGCTTCGGCCGCGATTGCGGCGGCCGTCATCGGGTTGTCGCCGGTGATCATGATGGTGCGGATGCCCATGCGGCGCAGCTCGGCAAAGCGCTCGCGGATGCCGCCCTTGACGATGTCCTTGAGCTGGACGACGCCGAGCAGCTTGCCGTCGCGGGCGACCGCCAGCGGCGTACCGCCGGATTTCGACACGTCATCGGCAATGGCCTGAATCTCGCGGCCGAGCTCGGACAATGCGGTGGGCTGCATCGCGCGCGCCGTGTTGCCGGACGCGACGGCGGTGGGAGCGCCTCCGCCGATATAGTTCAGCATGGCATCGACTGCCCCCTTGCGCACCGATGAGCCGCCGGCGTCGACGCCGCTCATGCGGGTCTGCGCCGTGAACGGGATGAAGGTGGCGCCGAGCTCGGCCATGTCGCGGCCGCGGATGCCGTATTTCTCCTTGGCCAGCACCACGATGGAACGGCCTTCCGGGGTCTCGTCGGCGAGCGAAGCAAGCTGGGCCGCGTCCGCCAGCTCCAGCTCGGTGACACCGCGGACGGGACGGAACGCGGTCGCCTGCCGGTTGCCGAGCGTGATGGTGCCGGTCTTGTCCAGCAACAGCGTGTCGACGTCGCCGGCCGCCTCGACCGCGCGGCCGGACATCGCCAGCACGTTGAAGCGCACGAGGCGGTCCATGCCGGCGATGCCGATGGCCGACAGCAGCGCACCGATGGTGGTCGGGATCAGCGTCACGAACAGCGCCACCAGCACGATCACCGAGATCGAGCCGCCGGCATAGGCCGCATAGCTCGGAATGGTGACGGTCGCGAACACGAAGATGATGGTGAGCCCGGCGAGCAGGATGTTGAGCGCAATCTCGTTCGGGGTCTTCTGCCGCTCGGCGCCCTCGACCAGCTTGATCATGCGGTCGATGAAGGTCGAGCCCTGCGCCGCGGTGATGCGGACGCGGATCCAGTCCGACAGCACGTGTGTGCCGCCGGTCACCGCGGAGCGATCGCCGCCGGATTCGCGGATCACGGGCGCGGATTCGCCGGTGATGGCGGCCTCGTTGACCGAGGCGACGCCCTCGATCACTTCGCCGTCGGACGGGATGGTGTCGCCGGCTTCGACAAGCACGACGTCGCCGACCTTCAGACTCGTGCCCGGCACCAGCTTGAACGTGTGGTCCGACCCGGTCAGGAGCTTGGCCTGGCTCTCCGTGCGGGTCTTGCGCAGCGAGTCGGCCTGCGCCTTGCCGCGGCCTTCGGCCGCGGCCTCGGCGAAATTGGCGAACAGCACCGTGAACCAGAGCCACAGGATGATCTGGAAGGTGAAGCCGAGATTGGCGCCGCCGGTGGCGAGGTCACGCAGGAAGATTACGGTGGTGAGGGCCGCCACGACCTCGACCACGAACATCACGGGGTTCTTCACCATCAGCCGCGGATCGAGCTTGGTGAAGGAGGCGCGGATCGCGGGGACCACGATCTTGGCGTCGAGCATCGCCGACATCGGAGCACGTTTTTGCAGTTTCATCGCATCCATGGAGGTCACTCCAGACAATCAGAAGTCAGAACACTTGGCCGGCGTTCATCGCGAGCTGCTCGACGATGGGGCCGAGCGCAAGCGCCGGGAAGAAGGTCAGGCCGCCCATGATCAGGATCACGCCGACGACGAGGCCGACGAACAGGCCCCCGGTTGTCGGGAACGTGCCCATCGACGGCGGGATAGATTTTTTGGCGGCGAGCGAGCCCGCGATCGCCATGGCCGGGACGATCATCAGGAAACGCCCGACGAACATCGCGGATGCGCCCGTCAGGTTATAGAACAGGGTGTTCCCAGTCAGACCCGCGAAGGCCGAGCCGTTGTTTCCCGTCTGCGAGGAGTAGGCATAGAGCACCTCCGAGAAGCCATGCGGACCGGCATTCGCCATCGAGGCAACGCCCGTGGGCAGCACGACCGCCACGGCCGCCCAGCCCAGGATCATCAGCGGCAAGATCAGGATTGCGAGCATGGCCATCTTGACTTCCCGTGCCTCGATCTTCTTGCCGACATATTCCGGGGTACGGCCGACCATCAGACCCGCGACGAAGATCGCGAGGATGACGAACAGCAGCATGCCGTACATGCCGGCGCCGACGCCGCCGACGATGATCTCGCCGAGCTCCATGTTGATCAGCGGGATCATGCCGCCAAGCGCGGTGAAGCTGTCATGCATGGCGTTCACGGCGCCACACGAGGCGGCGGTGGTGATCACGGCGAACAGCGAGGACGCAACAATGCCGAAGCGGACTTCCTTGCCCTCCATGTTGCCGCCGGTCAGCCCCAGCGCCTGCAGCGTCGAGGTGCCCTGGGCTTCCGCCCAGTAGGCGACGGCCACGCCGGCGACGAACAGCACGCCCATCACGGCGAGGATCGCCCAGCCCTGGCGCTGGTTGCCGACCATGCGCCCGAACATGTTGGTCAGCGCCGCGCCGAGCACGAAGATCGACAGCATCTGCACGAAGTTCGACAGCGCGGTCGGGTTCTCGAACGGATGCGCCGCATTGGCGTTGAAGAAGCCGCCGCCATTGGTGCCCAGCATCTTGATCGCGACCTGCGAGGCCACCGGGCCGACCGCGATGGTCTGCTTGGCGCCCTCGAGCGTGGTCGCCTCGACATACGGCCCAAGCGTCTGCGGCATGCCCTGCCAGACCAGGAACAGCGTGAACACGACGCAGATCGGCAGCAGGATATAGAGCGTGCAACGGGTCACATCGACCCAGAAGTTACCGACCGTGCGCATGGACGCGCGGGCAAAGCCGCGGATCAGGGCAACCGCGAGCACGATGCCGGTTGCTGCCGACAGGAAGTTCTGGTGTGTGAGGCCGACCATCTGGGTCAGATAGGACAGCGTGCTTTCGCCGCCGTAATTCTGCCAGTTGGTGTTGGTGATGAAGGAGATCGCGGTGTTGAAGGACAGATCCTCCGCGACCGCGGACTGACCGGCCGGGTTGAAAGGCAGCACTGACTGCAGGCGCATCAACCCGTAAATGATGAGAAAGCCGCCGACATGGAACAGCAGCATGGCGACCGTGTAAGTCAGCCAATGCTGCTCGCGCTTCTCCTCGATGCCGGAAATCCAGTAAATGCCGGCTTCGATGGGCCGCAGAACTGGCGACAGGAACGTGCGCTCGCCGTTGAAGACGCGCGTCATGTAGCCGCCGACCGGCTTTGTCAGCGCGACGATGATCGCGCAGTAGAGTATGATTTGGAGCCAACCGATCACAGTCATGGCATTAACCCTTCAGGCAGTGTGTCCGGCGCAAAAGCGGCAGGAGCAGCGCAAGCAGGCCGGCGACGAGCACCGCGTCGGCCAGCAGCAATTCAAGAAGCAGCAGCACGGGTCAGAACCGCTCGGGCCGCAGCAGCGCGTAGGTGAGATAGAACAGCAGGCCGAACGAGACGGCGCCGGCGAGTGCATAATCGAAGATCATGGTCCGCGCCCTCACAGCCGTTCGCAGGCGTAGGTGTAGCCGATGGCAAGGGCAAAGAAGCCGAAGCCCAGCGCCAGCATCAGAATGTCCATCATGACAATGCTCCTCAGTACGAGACGATATCCGGCTGACTCGTCTCTGAGTCCCTGCGAACGGCTTGCGACGAGCCAGCGCATTGCGCACCTCTGCCGAGCGGAACTTCACCGCGCTGAGGTGCCATCGCACACATAGGATTTCGAGATGAGGCCTATGGCGACGTTATAGGAATCTCATAAAGGCCGGCCCGCCTCGACGCAGGACTGGGGCTGCTGAAAGGCTTTCCCCGCGGCCATCCTTCGAGACGCCCGCCTTGGGCGGGCTCCTCAGGATGAGGACCGGGTGCGTGGTTGCAATCTCAAAGAGCGCTGACGCCGATGAGCCTCATCCTGAGGAGGCGCGTCAGCGGCGTCTCGAAAGACGAGGCGTGCGCACGGGCTGCCGCTACGAATCGCGCTGCCCCGGAAGGCCGTCTACTTATGGAGTCCCTATATCTCTCGCCCGATCCCCATCTCGCTTTCAAATGCCCTCCTGGCCATCTTGGCAAAGCCGGCCGACTGACCGACGCCAACTCCAGGAGGCCTGACATGACCGCCGTTCTCCAACGCCTCGCCCCACCTTCCCTCAGTCAGCAGCTTCGCGACGCGGCTGCGATGACGCGGCCGTTGATGCTCGACATCATCGCGCATGCCTGCCGGCGCTATCCCTCGCTCGGCCAGAGCAAGCGCACCGCGCGCATCATGCGCCTGATCGACGCCGAGGCCTGGGCCGACGCGGCGCTGCGCCTGCTGGAACTCGAGCTGCCCATGTGGCAGGTCCGCCGTATCGCCTATGACGAGGGCGAATGGCATTGCGCCGTCTCGCGCGAGCGCGAGCTGCCGGACTGGCTGGATGAAGCGGTCGAGGCCCACCACGCCGACCTCGCACTCGCCCTGCTGTCGGCCCTCGTCGAGGTCAGGGCTGTGGCTACCGAGGCGCCGCGGCCGAGCGTTCCTTCCGTAGGGCCCGCGCGCGATCCGCTCTACGAGCCGCTTGCCTGCGACAATTTCGACTGAAACGGCTCGACGGATCGGCGCCGTGTCGCAAGCTCCTGACATGCGGTCGCCCCGGTGCCCCACCTCGCGATCCTACGCAACGATGGACATCATGAACGGCAGATTGGAGCGGCCGTCTTGCCGCCGAAGAACAAGGACCTCCACAATGTCGATCCTGACACACGGTCTTGACCAGCCCTTCCAGGCCGAACGTCCGGCGCGCATCTCCGAGGCGCGCAAGGCCCAGCTCAAGCGCATCGCGCTCCAGGCGTTTGCCTTGCTCTCGATGGGCAGCGTGCTCACCGCACTGATTGCGCTCAGGACCGCGATCCATTTCTGGCGGCTCCGCATGCGCCTCGGCGCAACACCTGCGGACAAGTAGCATGCAACTCAAGGCAAATCTCGAGCACGCGGTCACCACGACCATCCTCGCTTTGACGCTGAGCATGGTCTGGGGCGCCATCCTGACCATCGTGATCACGCTCGTGGCGCGCGGGGTCGGGGTCTAGCTCCTCGCATCCCTCTCGATCAGCCGGACCTGCAGCGCGGTGGCAATGCCCGTATGGACACCGGCCGCGCGGAAAAGACCCGGCCGATCTGGCGCAATTCCAGGGAACCGTGTAGATCGGTTTCATGAGCACTGGCAATGTCAACGTCGTCGTCCACCCCCTGGTCCAGCACAAGCTCTCGCTGATGCGGGAGAAGGACCGCTCGACCAAGAGCTTCCGCGAGATCCTGAACGAGATCGGGATGCTGCTCGGCTACGAGGTGACGCGCGACCTGCCGTTGGAGCTGGTCGAGATCGAGACGCCGATCGCAGCGATGCAGGCGCCGAAGATCGCCGGCAAGAAGCTCACGCTGGCGCCGATCCTGCGCGCCGGCGTCGGCTTCCTCGACGGCATGCTGGCGCTGATGCCCTCGGCGCGCATCGCCCATATCGGGCTCTACCGCGACCCCGAGACGCTGCAGGCCGTGGAATATTACTTCAAGGCGCCGCAGGACCTGTCCGATCGCACCGTGATCCTGATGGACCCGATGCTGGCGACCGGCAACTCGGCCTGCGCCGGCGCCTCCCTGCTCAAGGCGCGCGGCGCCCGCGACATCCGCTTCGTCTGTCTTCTGGCCGCGCCCGAGGGCATCGCGCAATTCCGGAGCGAGCATCCCGACGTGCCGATCTGGACCGCCGCGATCGACGAGCGGCTCAACGATCACGGCTACATCGTGCCAGGCCTGGGCGATGCCGGCGACCGGATGTTCGGCACCAAGTAGACAGATCTGCACGATCGAGTTACTCCGCTTGCCATGAGTGCCAACGCGTTCTCGCTGCAATCGCTGATCCGGACCGAGGCCGCCGCCGATCCCGCCTTCGTATGCGACGGCACCGCCGTCTCGCGCGCCGAATTCGAAGGAAAGATCGAGCAGACCGCGGCCTGGCTGGCGGCGCAAGGCATCGGCAAGGGCGACGTGATCGCGGTCTGGCTGGTCAACCGGATCGAATGGCTCGCACTGCTGTTCGGCGCCGCCCGGCGTGGTGCGATCGTCGCCGCCGTCAATGCGCGCTACCGCAGCGCGGAAGTGGCACATCTGCTTCGTTTGTCCGGCGCCAGGCTGATGGTAGTCGAGGCCATCTTCCGCTCGATCGATTTTGCCGCGATCCTCGCCGATCTCGCCACGGATGAAGTCCCCGCATTGCAGACGCTCGCGGTGGTCGGAGCCGACACGATCCCGGCGCATTGGCCCTGCGTGCGCTTCGATGCATTCGACAAGCCCTATCCGCCGGCGCCGCCAGCGCAGGATGATATCGACCTTCCGGTCCTCCTTTACACGACATCGGGCACCACCAAGGGACCGAAGCTCGTGGCGCATTCGCAGCGGACGCTCGCGGGCCACGCTGTCGCCATCGCCAAGGCGCTTGGGCTTGATCCGCAACGTCATTCGCTGCTGGCCATGCTGCCGTTCTGCGGCACCTTCGGGATGACGAGCCTGCTCGGTTTCGTCGCGGCGGGCGCGACCGTCCACGTGCTCGACGCCTTCGAGGCGGCGCCGGCGCTGAAGACGCTCGTCCAGCACAGGATCACGCACGCGTTCGGCTCCGACGAGATGTTCCGCCGCATCCTCGCCCTCACCGATGCGCCACGCCCGTTCCCGCATCTTGAGGTCTGCGGCTTCGCCGCGTTCCAGCCCGGCTGGCGCGAGCTTGCCGCGGAGGCCGAGGCGCGCGGCCTGCCGCTGTACGGCCTCTACGGGTCGAGCGAGGTGCAAGCCTTGTTCTCGATCGCACGCACCAGTGACGCCTTTTCTGACCGCATCGAGGGCGGCGGCTGGCCGATGTCGCCCGATGCGCAGGTGCGCGTGCGCGACACCGAAACCGGCGAGCTGGCGTCGTTCGGCATTTCCGGCGAGATCGAGATCAGCGCGCCGTCACGCTTCCTCGGCTATTTCAACAATCAAGAGGCGACGCGCGACGCGATCACTGCGGACGGGTTCTTCCGCACCGGCGACATCGGCCGGCTGCGCGGCGACGGCTCCTTCGTCTACGAGACGCGCGCCGGCGACGCCATGCGGCTCGGCGGCTTCCTGGTCGCGCCCGGCGAGATCGAGGACGAGCTCAAATCCTATCCCGGCGTGGCCGACGCCCAGGTGGTTGCGGTCGATCTGAAGGGCCAGGCACGCTGCGTCGCCTTCGTGATCCCGGCCGGGGAGCCGCCGGCACAGGAGGCGGTGATCGCACGGCTGCGCGACCGGCTGGCTGGCTACAAGGTGCCGGCGCGAATCTATGTGGTGGATTCCTTTCCCGTCACCGACAGCGCCAACGGCGTGAAGATACAGCGCGCCAAGCTCCGCGCGATGGCGATGGAACGGATCGCTTCCGAAGAGGCGGACCTCGTCCAGCGCTGAATTTACATCGCGCGGAGACGGGCCGACAGGGCATCACGATGCTCGGGCGCGGCGATCGCGATCATGCGGCGCGCGCGCTCGGAGAGGCCACAGCCGCGCAACTCCGCGATGCCCCATTCGGTGACGATCGCATCGACATCGGCGCGCGGCGTCGTCACCGCCTCGACATGGGCGACGATCCGGCTGGTCCCGTCGGACGCCGTCGCCGGCAGGGCGATGATCGCTCGCCCTCCGGGACAGGCATTGGCTCCACGCACGAAGTCGAGCTGCCCGCCGATTGCGCCAATCGCAACGCCATTCAACGTCTCGGAATTGACGCTGCCGTCGAGCCCGACCTGAAGCGCCGCGTTGATCGCGACGAGCCGATTGATCCGCGCCAGCACCTTCTGGCCGTGCGTGTAGGAGGTCGGCCGCACCGAAACGGTCCTGTTCTCATGGACAAAACGATAGAGCCGTCGTGTGCCAATCACCTGGTTGGTGACGGTGAGCCCGGCATCGATCCCTTTCTTCGCATTCGTCACCGCGCCGCGCTCGATCAGATCGACGACCGCATCGTTGATCAGGCCGGAATGGACGCCGAGATCGCGCAGATGCGACAGCGACGAGAGAATCGCGTCCGGAATCCGCCCGACACCGAATTGAAGGGTGCTGCCGTCGGCGATCAGGCTCGCCGCATGCGCAGCAATGCGCCGGGAGACGTCATCGGGCGGCGTCGCGGCCAGCTCGACGGGTGGCCGGCGCGCGGTCACGCGCACATGGAGCGGCACCTCGTCCGGCCATTCCGCGCCAAACGTGAACGGCGCATCCGGATTGATCTCGGCGATGACGAGACGCGCGCCGCGCGCCGCGTCGATGACGTAGTCGTTGGAGAGGCTTGCGCTCAAGCGGCCGTCGCCGGCTTGCGCAAGCTGCACCAGAACGACATCAGCCCTGTGGCGGTGCGCCGCGAAATCGGCGCAGAAGGCGCTGTAATTGCTTGGAATTACGTCTAGCCGCCCGGCCCTGGCAAGCCGCCGTGCATTGCCGATCACTCCGTAGCTCTGGAACGTCACGTTGGGGGCGCTGGCGGCGGGGAACGTGTCCGAAAAGATCGGTCCGACCATCATGCGGAACGATGGCAAATGCCCGGCCTGCGCCATCAGCGCTTCCGTCAGCGTGACCGGCTCCGCCGTCGCCTGCCCGCACACCACGAGATCCGCTTCGCGGATCAGGGAGGAGAAATCGATCGGCGCATGCTCGGGCATGGCCGCGTCAATCCATCGGCGAAAGGCGCGTGGAGGATGCGCCGAGCAGCGCGCGCAGTTCGGTCTTCACGATCTTGCCGTAGCTGTTCTTGGGCAGCTCTGTCATGAGGTAATAATGCTTCGGCCGCTTGTAGCGCGCGATCCATGCATGGCAGACCTGATCGAGCTCATTTCGCGTGACTGCCCTGTCGGCAGCGGGAACGACGACGGCCACGACCTCCTCGCCCCATTCCGGATGCGGCCGACCAATCACGGAGACTTCGGCGACGGACTCATGCCGCAGCAACACCTCCTCGACCTCGCGCGGATAGATGTTGGTGCCGCCGGAGATGATGACGTCCTTGGAGCGGTCCTTCAGTGTGAGGAAGCCATCGGCGTCAAAGGTGCCCATGTCGCCGGTATAGAGCCAGCCGTCACGCAACGTGTTCGCGGTGGCGTCCGGGTTCTGCCAGTAACCGGACATCACGGTATCGCCGCGCACGACGATCTCGCCGATCTGATCCGCCGCAACATCGCGTCCCGTCTCGTCCACCGTGCGCACCTGCACGACGCCTTGGGCGATGCCGACCGAGGCGAGGCGCTCCTCATAGCGCGGATGCCCGACCTCGACATGCATCGACCTCGGCAGATAGGTGATGGTCATCGGCGTCTCGCCCTGACCGTAGATCTGGACCAGCTTCGGGCCGAACGCGTCGAGCGCCGCCTTGCAATCGGCGACATACATCGGGCCGCCGCCATAGATGATGGTCTTCAGCCCCGGCGCCGTGGCGCCCGCAGCTTCGGCGGCGACGGTCAGGCGGCGCACCATGGTCGGCGCGGCGAAGAAGGAGATGCCGTCGCGCCTTTCCGTCAACTCAAGAATCTCATCCGGCTCGAAGCGGCCGCTCTCCGGAATGATCTGCGCGCCCATGCCGAGCACATGCGGCACCATGTAAAGGCCGGAGCCGTGCGACATCGGCGCGGCGTGCAGCAGCGCCTCGCCAGGCACGATCGGATTGACCTCGGCGAGATAGTTCAGCGACATCGCCAGCAAATTGCGATGGCTGAGCACGGCGCCCTTGGGCCTGCCGGTCGTGCCGCTGGTGTAGAAGATCCAGGCCGGATCGGTGATCGCGACATCGGCGATGGCAATGGCGTCGGCCTTCCCGAGCCCGCGGTGCTCGGCCGATCCGATTTCGATGATCCGTGGCTTGGCGGTGCCGAGCGCCAGCGCCTCCGACGCGACATTCGCCATGTCTTCGGTCACGAAGACGAGTGCGGCACCCGAATTGTCGAGGATGAACGCGACCTCGCGCGGATGCAGCTTGGCGTTGATGGGCACGGCGACCAGCCCGGCATGCCAGCAGGCGTAGAGGCAAGCGACGTAATCGGGCACGTTCTTCATCAGCAGCGCGACGCGGTCGCCTTTGGCAAGACCCAAGCGCTGCCGCAGCGACGCAGCCAGCGAGGCCACGCTCGCGGCGAGCGAGCCGTAGTCGGCGACCGGCGTCAACCCCTTCAACAGTGCCGGCGCCGATGAATTGGCCTTGGCGGCGCGCAGGAGGTGGTGAGCGAGGTTCATGGCGTTCCTGCCGACCCGTGCACAGGAAGATTAATACGATTTGGCGAGGCCAAGCACCTTTTCGGCAATGAAGCTGAGCGCCAGCTGCGGGCTGACCGGCGCGATGCGCGGGATCAGCACCTCGCGCAAGTAGCGCTCGACGTGAAACTCCTTGGCATAGCCGAAGCCGCCATGGGTCATCACAGCCTGCTCGCAGGCCGAGAAGCCGGCCTCGCCCGCGAGGTATTTCGCGGCATTGGCCGCAGCGCCGCAGGGCATGCCCTTGTCATATTGCCAGGCCGCCGACATCACCATCAGCCAGGCGGCCTCGAGCTCGACCCAGTTCACCGCGAGCGGGTGCTGGATGCCCTGGTTCTTGCCGATCGGACGATTGAACACGGTGCGTGTCTTGGCGTATTCGGTCGCACGCGACAGCGCGAGCTTGCCCAGACCGACCGCCTCGGCCGCGATCAGGATGCGCTCCGGATTCATGCCTTCGAGAATGTACTGGAAGCCCTTGCCTTCCTCGCCGATCCGATCCTCCATCGGAATTTCAAAATCCTCGAAGAACAGCTCGTTGGAATCGACGATCTTGCGGCCCATCTTCTCGATCTCGTGGACCTTGATCTTGGTGCGGTCGAAATCGGTGTAGAACAGG
The DNA here is from genome assembly GCF_045571495.1 of Bradyrhizobium centrosematis. Classification (NCBI taxonomy): domain Bacteria; kingdom Pseudomonadati; phylum Pseudomonadota; class Alphaproteobacteria; order Hyphomicrobiales; family Nitrobacteraceae; genus Bradyrhizobium; species Bradyrhizobium centrosematis. The sequence goes on along the minus strand of NZ_CP120703.1, from coordinate 1,893,993 downwards.
CTGAGGCCGTGGGTCGGCGAGCGCACCTCCTCCAGCGGCGTGGTGCGCGCCAGCAGCAGGATCTTGTGCGCGACCTGCGCGGTCGAGATCCACACTTTCTGGCCGTTGACGATGTAGCGGTCGTTCTTGGCGACCGCGCGGGTCTTGAGCTGCGTGGTGTTGAGGCCGGTGTTCGGCTCGGTGACGGCAAAGCAGGCCTTCTCGCGGCCCTCGATCATCGGCGGCAGCATGCGCTTGCGCTGCTCCTCGGTGCCGAACACGACGACGGGGTTGAGGCCGAACACGTTGATGTGCACCGCGGAGGCGCCGGACATGCCGGCGCCTGATTCCGCGATGGTGCGCATCATGATCGCAGCTTCGGTGATGCCGAGGCCGGAGCCGCCATATTCCTCCGGCACGCAGATGCCGAGCCAGCCGGCATCGGCAAGCGCCTTGTGAAAGTCGTGCGGGAAGCCGCCGTCGTGGTCCTTCTTGAGCCAATAGGCATCTGGAAAACCTTCGCAAATCTTGGCGATGGCGTCGCGAATGGCTTCCTGTTGATCGGTGAGCGCGAAGTCCATGTTCTTGATCTCCTTCTTGGGAGCCGCCAGCTCCGATCCTAGCGCCCCATCTGCGAAGGCAGCCAAAGAATGATAGACGGAAACGCCACCAAAAGCGCGATCGCGATCAGATGCGCAATGAAATGCGGGAAGGTGCCGTGAAACACTTCCGCCACCGGCCGCTTGGCGTAACGGGCGACGATGAAGCAATTCAGCCCGACGGGCGGCGTGATCATGCCGACCTCGGCGGTGACGATCTTGATGACACCGAACCAGATCGGATCGAAGCCGAGCGTCTTGATCAGCGGCAGCACGATCGGCACGGTCAGCACCAGGATCGCGATCTGGTCCATGAAGGAGCCGAGCACGATATAGCCGAACAGGATCAGCGTGATGATCACCCAGCGCGAGGTCTGCAGAGATCCGATCCAGGCGACGAGATCCTGCGTGACGTGGGTGAGCGTGAAGAAGTAGCCGAAGATCGAGGCACCGACGAGGATCGTCACGATCATGCAGGTGCCGTGGCAGGCGCTGAGCAGCGCCTTGTAGAGCGAGCCGGGTGTGACCCTGCCCTTGGCGATGGCAAGGGCCAGCGCACCCGCCGCGCCAAGGGCCGAGGCCTCGGTCGGCGTCGCCACGCCGAGATAGATGGTGCCGGTGACGAGCGAGAACAGCAGCGCCATCGGGCCGACCTGCCACAACAACGCGAACCGTTCCCGCCATGAGACCGGCTCGACCCGAGGGGCGCGCGAGGGATCCTGCCAGACCAGGAAATAGATCGTCGCCATGATCGTGGCGGTCACCAGCGCCGCTGGAATGATGCCGCCGATCAGGAGCTGCCCGATATTGACCTCCGCGAGCAGGCCGAAGATCACCAGCGCCACGCTGGGCGGGATCAACATCGCCAGCGTCCCCGAGATCGCGACGACGCCGGCCGCCATCTTCGGCTCATAGCCCTGCCGGATCATCGCTGGCAGGCTGGTCGACGACAGCGTCGCGGCCGATGCCGTCGAGGTGCCGCAGATCGCACCAAACCCAGCGCCGGCAAGCGCGGTTGCCATGCCGAGCCCGCCGGGGATGCGGCCGACCCAGGCCGATGCTGCCTTGAACATGTCGTCGGCGACGCCGGACAGCAGCACGAGATCTGCCATCAGCAGGAACATCGGGATCGTGATCAATTCATAGGACGAGACCGTGGAGAGTGGCGCCGTCTGCAGAATACCGAACAGCGTGCCGGTGCCGCCGACCATCAGCAGGCCGACCGAGCCGGCAAATCCCATGGCAAAGCCGACCGGCGTGCCGATCGCCAGCAGGACAAAAAGCAATCCAAGCACGAGAATGACTGTCATCGCTGCCGCCGTTATTCGAAGGAGTGGGCTTCGCCGGTCTCGTTGACAGGCGGCAAGGGAAACAGGTCACGTCCGGAGACGAGGCTGAGCACGTTTCCAACAAGCTGCAGCGCCAGCCGCAGCACGAGCACGCCGCAGCCGAACGGCACCAGCGCGGCCGAAATCCAGGTCGGCCACGCAATGGCGCCGGCCAGCACGTCGTGCTGCTCGTAGTTCTCCAGCGCGCGCTCGAACCCGACCTTGCAGATCAGGACGAAGACGAACAAGCCGGTGAGTGCGGTGACGATCTCCGACAGGCGCCGGCCCACCGGCGGAAAGCGCGAGAGCAGGATGTCCACGCCGACATGCGCGTGAACCCGCAAGGTATCGGACAAGGTCAGGAAGAAGACGGCGGCCAGGAGATACAGCCCGATCAGGTCGTAGGTGAAGGAGAATGGGCTGTTCATGACGTAACGCATGAAGACGTCGGCCACGACCAGCGCCATGATCGCAAAGAGAGCGACCGCAGCGATCACCGTCAGCGCGCGCTCCAGCACGCCGAGCACATCCGTTGCCCGCTTGATCATCCCTGGCCCTCCCGTTTCGCTGCAATCGTGCCGCTATTTCGCCCCGGCAGCTGCGAGCAGATCTTCGAACTCCTTCAGCGCTGCAGAAGCCTGCTTGCCGCGGCCGTCCAGCGCCGTCGCCCATTCCTGCGCGACGCCCTTGAGCTTCTGCTTCATTTCGGCGCGCGTGGCATCGGGGAGCGCGGTGAAGCTGATGCCCTGGTCCTTCATCTTCTGCCGCGTGACCTCCTGCTCCTTGTCGACGTCGGCGCAGGCCTTGGGCGTGATCGCTTCCGACGCCGCGTCCATCGCCTTCTTCACGTCGTCGGGCAGCTTGTCCCAGACCGATTGATTGATCGAGTAGGCAACGATGAAGCTGCCGAAGCTGACGCCTTCGGTCGCGTATTTGACGAGCTTGTCCAGGCCGTAGGCAGCGACGCTGTCCATCGGGAAGAGCAGCCCGTCCATGGTGCCGCGCGACAGCGACTCATAGGCGTCGGGCGCCGCCATGCGCACCGGCACCGCGCCGAGCGTGCGCACCGTCAGATCCTGCGCGCCGCCGGTGGTGCGCAGCTTCAAACCCTGCATGTCCTTGATCGTCTCGACCTTCTGCTTGGCCGTCCACACCTGATAGGGCGGCAGCACCACGGCCATCAGCAGCTTGATCTTGTTGGGCGCATATTCGCGGCTGGCGAGGACGCCTTCCCGTGCCGCCTTCCAATAAGCGAGCGTGCCCTGGCAACTGGTCTGGAACGCGCCCGGCAATTGCGCGACCTCGGACAGCGGCATCTTGTCCGAGACATAGGACGGCCCGATGTAGCCGATGTCGACCACGCCGGACTGGGTCAGCCGCAGCATGTCGATGGCCTTGCCGATCTGCTGGTTCGGATAATGGGTGAAGGTCACGCCGCCATTGGTGCGCTTGGTGACGTCGTCCATCCAAGGCTTCAGCATCAGGCGCACAAGATAGTGATCTGCGGGGAAGCTATCGGCGACCTTCAGCTCCAGCGCCTGCGCCGGCCGAATCGAGACCGGCAGCGAGAGTGCCAGCGCCGCGGCCGCCCAGATCCAAATCCTCTTCATTCGCTTTCTCCCTGACGCGCCCTCACGCCGAGGCGACAGCCGATCACTGCCAACCGGTCCGGCTTCACTTCTTGCTTGATGAGGATGTACATATATGTGAATTTATCTGTCAAGTATATGAACTCTGCATAGGCCGATGCCTCGGCTGGAGACGCTCGCGAATTGACACCGCTGATTTCTGAACTCTAACTCCACATATATGAACTCCCACAGAGGGCCTCATGGGACCGCTCGCCGGCTTCACCATTCTCGACCTGACCTCCGTGCTGATGGGCCCCTATGGCACGCAGGTGCTGGCGGACATGGGGGCCGACGTCATCAAGGTCGAAAGCCCCGAGGGTGACATCGTTCGCCAGATCGGTCCCGGCCGCACGCCCGGCATGGGCGGGATGTTCCTCAATGCCAATCGCGGCAAGCGCAGCATCGTGCTCGATCTCAAGAGGACGGAAGGCCGCGAGGCGCTGCTGCGGCTGGCGAAGCGCGCCAACGCACTGGTCTACAATGTGCGCCCGCAGGCGATGGCGCGGCTCGGGCTCGACTATGAGACGCTGGCGGCGATCAATCCTGCGCTCGTCTATGTCGGCGCGTTCGGCTACGGCCAGTCCGGTCCCTACGCCGCAAAGCCCGCCTATGACGACCTGATCCAGGGCGCGGCGACCATTCCGACGTTACTCGCCGCCGCCGGCGACGGCACGCCACGCTACGTTCCGGTCACCATCGCCGACCGCATCGTCGGGTTGATGATGGTCAACGCGATTCTGGGCGGGCTGATGCACCAGCAGCGCACCGGCACCGGCCAGCGCATCGACGTGCCGATGTTCGAATCGATGACGGAGTTCGTGCTGGTCGATCATCTGGGCGGGCTGACCTATGACCCGCCGCTCGACCATGGCGGCTATGCCCGCCTGCTGTCGCGCTATCGCCGCCCCTACAAGACCAGCGATGGCCATCTCTGCGTGCTCATCTACAACGACAAGCACTGGCGCAGCTTCTTCGAGGCGATCGGGCAGCCGGAATTCCTCGATCAGCCGCGCTTCGCCAACCACGCCGCGCGCACCAGGCATATCGACGAGATCTACGAGGAGATCGGCCACATCTTCGCAACACGCACCACCGCGGAATGGCGCGAGCTCCTCGAGCGCGCCGACATTCCGGTGATGCCGATGCATACGCTGGAAACGATCCTGGACGATCCGCATCTCAATGCGACCGGTTTCTTCCGGATGGTGGATCACCCCGTGGAAGGTCGCATCCGCCAGATGCGCGTACCCTCCACCTGGAGCGTGACGCAGCCGGAAGCCGCCGGCCCGGCACCGACGCTCGGCCAGCATGGCCGCGACATCCTGCACGAGGCCGGTTTCTCGACCGACGAAATCGACCAGCTCGCAGAGCAGAAGGCAGTTCACCTGGCAGCGCCGCCTTGAGCGCGTGCGCTGGCCAAATCGCACGAGACAAAGGGAGGAAACCGCGATGGCCGGACTTTATTTCGAAGACTTTTCCGTGGGCCAGGAGTTCAGGCATCCGCTGACCCGGACCGTCACGGAGATGGACAACACCATGTTCAGCCTGCTGACCCTCAATCCGCAGCCGCTGCATATCGACGCGCATTTCTCCGCAAAGACCGAGTTCGGCCAGCGCATTTTCAACAGCCTTTACACCCTCGGCATCATGATCGGCATGACGGTCTATGATACGACCTTGGGCACCACCGTCGCCAATCTCGGCATGACCGACGTCACGTTTCCAAAGCCGGTCTTCCATGGCGACACCTTGCGGGCGACGACGAAGGTGCTTTCGTTGAGGGAATCCAAATCGCGCCCGCGGGCGGGCATCGTCGAGTTCGAGCACCATGCCTTGAACCAGAACGACGAGATCGTCGGCAAATGCCGCCGCATGGCGATGATGCACAAGAGGCCGGTCTGATGCGTTCGATGCTGTTCGTGCCGGGCGATTCCCCGCGCAAATTCGAGAAGGCGAGCGAAGGCAAGGCCGACGCGCTGATCATCGACCTCGAAGATTCCGTCGTCACCGAGAAGAAGGCGGAGGCGCGCGGGCTGACGCTCTCGATGCTGAAGAGCCGCCCCGGCCCGCACCAGCTCTATGTTCGCGTCAACGCGCTCGACACCGGCATGACACTGGCCGATCTCGCCGCAGTGTTGCCCGGCAAGCCGGACGGCATCGTGCTGCCAAAATCCCAACGTGGCGACGACGTGCGCCAGGTCGCGACCTGGCTCGAAGCCTTGGAAGCCGCGGCCGGCATCGCGGTCGGCACGACCCGCATCGTCTGCGTGGCGACGGAGACCGCGGGCTCGATCTTCGGCCTCGGCAGCTACAAGGGCTGCTCCCCCCGCCTTGCCGGCCTGATGTGGGGCGCTGAAGATCTCTCCGCCTCGCTCGGCGCCACCGAAAAGGCGTCCGGCGGCGTGTTCCACAGCCCCTACCGCCTCGCGCGCGATCTGTGCCTGATGGCGGCGGCCGCGGCCGAGGTTGCCCCGATCGACACGGTCTACACCGACATCGACAATCTCGCCGGCCTCGAGCAGGAGACGCGCGCCGCGCGCCGCGACGGCTTTTCCGCCAAGGCGCTGATCCATCCCAAGCATGTCGACATCGTCAACGCGGCGTTCGAGCCGACGGACGCCGAGCGGAGCTGGGCGGAGAAGGTGATCGCGGCGTTCGCGAGCAATCCCAATTCCGGCACGCTGCGGCTCGACGGCCAGATGATCGACAAGCCGCACCTTCGCGCCGCGAAGAAGATCCTCGGCCAGCCCTAGGAAGCAGGACGCAAAGCCCGCCATGATCGTTCGCCAAGCCGCAAACGTCCTGGAGATCATGGAGTTCTTCGCGCAAGCGAGGAAGCCGGCGACGCTTGCAGAGATCGCCGATCATTTCGGCTGGCCGCGCTCCTCGACCTTCAACCTGCTCGCGACGCTGTCGGAGAAGGGCTATCTCTATGAGCCACGACCGCGCGCCGGCTTCTATCCGACGCCGCGCTGGCTCGCCATGGCGCGGATGATCTCGGAAGTCGAGCCGCTGCCGCCGTGGACGCATCAGCTGGTCAGCGATCTCTCCGCCGAGACCGGCGAGACCGCTTCGATCGTGGCGCCGGCCGGCGTGATGGCCGTGTTCATCGACGTCGTCGAATCCGCTGCCGCGATCCGCTATTTCGCGACCGTCGGTCACCGCGTGCCGATCCACGCGACCGCCAGCGGCCGCGCGCTGCTGCTGCAATATTCTCAAGAAGAGCGCGACTCCGTCTATCGCAAGATCGAATTCAAGCAATACGGCCCGTCGACGCCGATCAGCATCGAGGCGGTGGAGACCGAGCTGCGCAACTCGATCGCGCGCGGTTACTGCCAGAGCTTTGGCGACTACAGCCGCGACCTTGCCGGCGTCGCGATCCCCTTGCCGATCGGCGACCGCCGCCTCTCGGTCGTCGTCGCCGGCCCCGAGTTCCGCATCGGCCCCAAGGTCGCGGACGTCGCGGCGCTGATTGCGCGGACCGTCGAGCGGCTGCGGCCGAAGCCGTCGGCGTGACGCCGCGACTTTGGAGCGTCTTCGAGCGAAGTGGACACCGGTTCGCGTGAAGGAAACGCGCCAAAACAAGGATCGAGAGCTTCGGTTCTGATTCAATCAGAACCGAAAATGCTTTAGTCGAAACCCTGTACGGGCGGCGGCGCGCTCTGCGCCGGCACGGCAGGCGCGGCTTGAACCGGTGGGGCCGGATTGCCGGCAGCTCTCATCTCGCCGCTGGCATCCATGGCCTGGCGCGTGCGCGTCGGGCTCCTGGCCGCCCGGCGGGGCGGCGCCCGGTGCGTTGCCGACTGCGCCCCCCGCATGCCCCACGAGCGGGCGATCGAAGGTCCGGCCGTATAACCGATCAAGGCTCCGGCGACCGCCCCCACCGGCCCCAGCACGACCGCGCCAGACACCGCGCCGAGCGCTGCATCGCCCGCGCGCTCCTGCGCAACCGCGCTCACGGGCACACAAGCCAGCATTGCGACAGCAGTGATCAGAGCCTTGGTCATCGGAGTGCCTCCCTCACGGGAAATCACTCGTTCTCAAATATGGCCACACGAGGTTCGCTTGCCGGCCAACAAATGGCAATCGGCCGGCGGAACCGCCCGCGAAGCGACGATGCCGGCACCGTCCAAACGAGCCAAACGTTGCCACAGTCGGACCGTCACGAGAGCTCGTCATGCCCGGGCTTGTCCCGCCCGCGGGGCCGAAGCCGGCAGGCGGAGGCGAAGGCCCGGGCATGACGATGCGGAGAGTGCGTGCGATCGCTCCGCCGCGCCGCCAGCTAAACGATCTTGATCGACATGTCCGGCAAGCCCTCGAGCTTGCACAGCAGCACGTCGCCCTTCACCACCGGGCCGACATTCTCCGGCGTGCCGGAATAGATGATGTCGCCGGCCTTCAATTCGAACGCCTCCGACAGTTTTGCGATCTGCTCGGCCACGCTCCAGATCATCTTGCTGAGATCCGAGCTCTGCCTGACGGTGCCGTTGACCGCCAGCGAGATCGCCCCCTTCTCGAAATGGCCGGTCTTGCTGGCCGGATGAATCGGGCCGAGCACCGCGGCGTGGTCAAAACTCTTGCCGATCTCCCAGGGCTTCTTCTCCGCGGCCATGCCGTTCTGGAGATCGCGCCGGGTCATGTCGAGACCGAGCGCGTAACCGTAGACGTGATCGAGCGCCTTATCGACCGGGATATTGGTGCCGCCGGACTTCAGCGCGGCAACCAGCTCGACCTCGTGATGATAGTTCTTGGTCAGTGACGGATAGGGATGGTCGGCGACCTCGCCGATCGCGACGTTCTGGATCGCGTCCGTCGGCTTCTGGAAGAAGAACGGCGGCTCGCGGTTCGGATCGGAGCCGCGCTCGATTGCATGTGCCGCGTAGTTGCGCCCGATGCAGTAGATGCGCCGGACCTGAAACACCTCCGTCGCGCCGACGATTGGAATCGTGACCATCGGCACCGGAAAGAGCGGCTTGGGGCCGGCCTGCGCTGCGGCCGGTGCGACCTCGGTCATTGAAACGGCGCCTGCCGCCGCGGCGGCTGCAAGCAGATCTCGTCGCGTGGGTGAGGTCATCTCGGGTGCTCCCTTTGCCTTTGCTTGGGCAGCGTCATGCGCGCCGATCCGGCTGATAATCGATATTTGGTGTGCCAGCAACATGGATCAGCGCGACGAGCGAGGTGCCCCCGTGCTGCGAACCGGCTAGCGGACCAACCGATTGCCTCCGGCGACGGCACTGCTTGTTTCCGGCGCGGGCGCAACTCTCACCACGGCGGTGAGCGGGGCGCCATTGCGCAGCAAGCTGAGCTTCACCTCCTCGCCGATGCGCGCGAGGCCGATCGTGTTGCGGAGCTGGGCCGCGGTGCGGATCGGGCGGTCGTCGGCCTGCGTGATGATATCTCCCTTGCGGAGCCCCGCCTGTTCCGCCGGCGAATTCGCCGCAATCTCCGCGATGACGGCGCCCTGAGTCAGCCCCTTGTTGATCGACGGATGCAGCTCCTTCAGCGAAACCCCGATGCGGCCGCGCTCGACGCGGCCATTGGCGATGATCTGCTCCATCACCCTGCGCGCCATGTTGACGGGAATCGCGAAGCCGATGCCAACATTGCCGCCGGCAGGCGAGATGATGGCCGAGTTGATGCCGACCAGCTCGCCGCGCAGGCTTACCAGCGCGCCGCCGGAATTGCCCGGATTGATCGCAGCATCGGTCTGGATGAAATCCTCATAGCCCTGCTTGCCGAGCCCGGTTCGTCCCAGCGCACTGACCAGACCTGAGGTCACGGTCTGGCCGAGGCCGAAGGGATTGCCGATCGCAAGCACGAAATCGCCGACGTCGAGCGCATCGCTGTCGCCGAAGGGAAGCGCCTTGAGGCCGGCAGGATTTTGAATCTGCAGCACGGCAACGTCGGTCGGCGGATCGCGCCCGACCACTTTGGCGGAAAACTGCCGGCTGTCCTTGGTCGTGATCTGGACCGTGGAGGTGCCTTCGACCACATGGTTGTTGGTCAGCACGTAACCGCGCTCGGCATCGACGATCACGCCGGAGCCGGTCGCGTTGACCTCCTTTTCGATCTGCCGGGGAACATCGAAGAATTCGCGGAACAACGGGTCGCGGTAGAGCGGATTGTCTTCGCGCACGCGGCCGTGCACGGAAATGTTGACCACGGCGGGTGTGACCCGGCGCACCAGCGGCGCAAGGGTCGGCACCGAGCCGCCGGTCTTCAGATCCGGGATTTGGCCAGCGGCGGGCTGCGATGACGTGAGCGCGAGCACCAGCAGCGCCAGCGAAAGCAAACGCGCAACATTCATCTTGGTCACCTGCCGCTAAACCGGGATGTGAATGGAGAACTCTGTGGCCTCAGTCGCGCGGTGCGCCGACGAGACCGCTCATGGAAAGAAAGGGAACAGCGAAGGCTGCCGAGACCTGGCCGAGCAGCACCAGCCCCAGAACGGTCTGCGTGAGCATCATGCGCTTCGCCCCTCGGCGGCGGCCCAGGGCCGCCGCAACCGCATCGGCACGCCGCCACCACGCGGCGGGTCGTCATTGTCGTTGTCACCGTCGAGCTTGCGCAGCGCGGCGAGGATGTCGGCGAGCCGGACCGTCCGGCTCATCCCGGGGATCTCGCGCAAGCCGGGACAGGATTCAACCGCGTACATGTCGGACGCCCAGGACGACAGGATGATGCGCTTCTCCGGCGTCGAGAGTTCCTCAGCAGCCAGGACATCGGTGGGCGAATCGTAATGGGCCGCGGGGTGAAACAGCGGGTTGAGAGTGCCGGCATTGGTGTTCACGTTGGTCATCGATGGTGCCTCCCCTCATGCTCCTTTCCAAGGGACGGGTTTGATGATGACGGGGCGGCGGCGACGATCGCCGCCGTCCCGCTCGATGTCAGTGCGTGTTGATCGCGATGCGCTTGACGCCTTCGCGCGCCTTCTCGGATTTCGGCAGCGACACGGTCAGAACGCCGTTCTTGAACGATGCCTCGGCCTTGTCCTCCTCGACGCCATCCAGCGGAATCTGCCGCTCGAAGGCGCCGTAATATCGCTCGGTAAAATACCTGCCTTCGCCGTTGCGCTCCGCCTTCTTCTCGCCGCGGAGCGTCAGCACGCCGTTGGCAATCTCGAGCTGGACGTCCTTATCGGTGAGGCCCGGAAGCTCGGCCGAGACGGTCAGCGTCTTATCAGTTTCGCTGAGCTCGACCTTGGGCCAGCCGAAGCGGCCTTCCATCAGCGGCGACAGGCTGGTCGGCCCGAAGCCGCGGAAGACGTCGTCGAACAGACGGTTCATCTCGCGATGAAGCGTCAGGAACGGGTCGAAATTGTCGCGCGCAGGTCCAAGCTCCTGTTTCCCTGACCAGGGAATGAGATCACGAAAACCCATGGTTCTCTCCTCCATGCACCGGGGAGCGCGGCCCACGCATCGGCGCGCCGCGCTCCGCCCTCTCGGTTGCTCGAGCGCTTAGGCCGCTTTCTTCTGCTCGATCTGGGAAGCCGCAGGCGCGGCACCCGAGATCGGAATCCGGCGCGGCTTCATCGCTTCCGGAACCTCGCGGACGAGGTCGATGATCAAGAGGCCGTCCTGGAAGGAGGCCTGCTTCACCTGGACATAGTCAGCAAGGTTGAACACACGCCGGAACGGTCGCGCGGCGATGCCCTGGTACAGATATTCCCGCGCAGCGGTCTCGGGTTTCCTGCCCTCGATCGTGAGCGCGTTCTGTTCGGCCGTCACCGTGATATCGTTGGCGCCAAAGCCCGCCACTGCAAGGCTGATCCGGTAATGGTCCTCACCCGAGCGTTCGATGTTGTAGGGGGGATAATTGTCCTCGGTCGCCTGGCGTAGCGTGCTGTCGACGAGGTCGGCCAGATGGTCGAAGCCGATGGTGGAGCGCCACAGCGGCGCGAAGTCGAAACTGGTCCTCATAACCAAGTCCTCCTGAGAGCAAGATGGATACGAAGGAGCGCGAGACTGGGTATCAGACGGGGTCCGAAGACCGGCCCGGCGCCCGTACCGGACCCAATCTGGCATCCGGCACACCGCTCTCGCGGCGAAAAACGACTTAGAAAACCGGAAAACGCTTTCAAGGGGGCGGCAAGAAAATTTTTCAGTCCGCCGGCCACGCCCAATTGAGCGCTGCAGTCTCACCGCGTCATTGCGAGGAGCCTTTGCGACGAAGCAATCCAGTCCGCGGAGAGATCCTTGATTGCTTCGCTACGCTCGCAATGACGGTCGTTGGGTTCACTAAAACCTAACGCCATATTCGTCATTGACAAATTCATTCGCTCATATCTAATTTACCTTCCGAGCGACCAGCCGCCTTGCGGCCAATAACAGAGAGGAAACAACGATGAGAGGGCTTCTGGCCTGCGCCATGCTCGCCGGCATGACTTCGGCTGCCATGACCACAGCAGCGACCGCGCAAATCTCCGATGACGTCGTGCGGATCGGCGTGCTGACGGATCTGTCGAGCTGGGGCCGCGACAACTCTGGCCCGGGCTCCGTTGAGGCGGCCAAGATGGCGGTGGAGGAATTCGGGCCCACCGTGCTCGGCAAGCCGATCGAGATCGTCAGCGCCGACCACCAGATGAAGACCGATGTGGGCGTGCAGATCGTGCGCGGCTGGTTCGACAATGGCAAGGTCGACGCCGTCGTCGACATCCCCAATTCCGGCATCGCCATCGCCGTGCACAACATGGTGCGCGAGCGCAATAAGATCGCCCTGCTCTCCGGTCCCGGCGCAAGCTCGCTGACCGACGAGCTCTGCAGCCCCAACACCGTGCACTTCACCTACGACACTTACGCGCTGTCGAAGGTGACGGCCTCCGCCGTGATCAAGGAAGGCGGCAAGTCCTGGTACTTCATCACGGCCGATTATGCTTTCGGCCAGCAGCTCGAGAAGGACGCCACGCGCTTCATCAACGAGATGGGCGGCGAGGTGCTCGGCGGCGTCAAGCATCCGACCAACACCGCGGACTTCTCCTCCTTCGCGCTGCAGGCGCAGAGCTCGAAATCCGACGTCGTCGCCTTCGCCAATGCCGGCCAGGACACCGACAATGCCATCAAGCAGTCCGGCGAGTTCGGCCTGGTCCAGGGCGGCCAGAAGCTGGTCGGCCTGTTGATGTTCGACACCGACGTGCACGCCATCGGCCTCAAAGCCGCACAGGGCACCTACATGACCACGGCTTCCTATTGGAACATGGACGAGGCGACGCGGGCCTGGTCCAAGAAGTTCTACGAGCGCACCAAGGTGATGCCGACCATGATCCAGACCGGCGTCTACGGCTCGGTGCTGCATTACCTGAAGGCCATCAAGGCGGCCGGCACGGACGATTCCGCCAAGGTGATGGCCAAGATGCGCGAGCTGCCGATCGAGGATATCTTCGTCCATGGCGGCAAGTTGCGCGAGGATGGTCGCGTTATCCGCGACATGTATCTGGCCAAGGTAAAGACGCCCGCGCAGTCCAAGGAGCCGTGGGACTATCTGGATATCGTCAAGACCGTGAAGGGCGAGGACGCCTTCCGCCCGGTCTCCGAGTCCAAATGTCCGCTCTTGAAGAAGTGAGGTGAACGATGACCGGCAACGAGCATAGCGCAATTGAGACTTACGAGTGCGACGTGCTCGTCGCCGGATCGGGTTGCTCCGGCATGTCGGCCGCGATCACCGCGCGATATCGCGGCCTCGACGTGCTGATCGTCGAGAAGGAGCCGCGCTTCGGCGGCACCACCGCGCGCTCCGGCGGCTGGCTCTGGATTCCCGGTACTTCGCTGGCGAAGGCCTATGGCATCGAGGAGACGCCGGACCAGGCCCGCACTTACCTGCGGCACGAAGCCGGCAACAATTACGATGCGGCCCGTGTCGATGCATTCCTCTCGGCCGGCCCCGAGGCAGTCGATTTCTTCACCACCAAGACGGCGTTGCGCTTCGACATGCCGCTGGTGTTTCCCGACTATCACGCCGAAGCGCCCGGCGGCGCGCAGGGCGGCCGCTCCATGGTGACGCGGCCGTTCGACGGCCGCGAGCTCGGCGACCTCATCAAGTCACTCGGCATGCCGCTGCCCGAGCTGACCGTGTTCGGCATGATGCTGGGAAGCGGCAAGGAGATCATCCATTTCATGCGGGTGACGAAGTCGCTGACCTCGGCGGTCTATGTCGCCAAGCGGCTGTCGCGGCATTTCATGGACGTGCTGCGGCATGGCCGCGGCATGACGCTCACCAACGGCAATGCACTCGCCGGGCGCCTCGCAAAGTCTGCGCTCGACCTGAAGATTCCGATGTGGCTGTCCTCGCCTGTGCGCGAGCTGACGGTCGAGAACGGCACCGTGACCGGCGCCATCGTCTCGCGCGAGGGACGCGAGGTGCGTGTCCGCGCACGTCAGGGCGTCGTGCTCGCCTGCGGCGGCTTTCCCCATGACGTCGAGCGGCGCAGGAAGATGTTTCCGCACGCACCGACCGGCGTTGAGCATTATTCGCCCGGCCCAACGGGCAACACCGGCGACGGCCTGCGGCTTGCGGAGGGCGCCGGCGGCCGTATCGAGGATCGCCTGCCGAACGCTGCGGCCTGGGTCCCGGTGTCGCTGACCACGCGCAAGGACGGCTCGAAGGGCGTGATGCCGCATTTCATCGATCGTGCCAAACCCGGCGTGATCGCGGTGATGCGCGACGGCAAGCGCTTTACCAATGAAGGCAATTCCTACCACGACTTCGTCCAGGCCATGATCAAGGCCGCAAAGCCCGGAGAGGAGATCGCCGCCTATCTCCTCTGCGATCACAAGACCCTCCGGACATACGGCCTCGGCTGCGTGCCGCCCTTTCCGATGCCGCTCGGTCATCATCTCGATACCGGCTACCTCATGCGCGGCGACACGCTGGAGGCGCTCGCGGCGAAGGCCGGCATCGATGCCGGAGCATTGGTCGAGACCGTCAGGCAGTTCAATGCCACGGCGCCGCAAGGTTACGATGCCGCTTTCGGCAAGGGCTCGAAGGCCTATAATCGCTACCAGGGCGATGCACTGCATGGCCCCAACCCTTGCGTCGCGCCGATCGAGAACGGGCCGTTTTATGCCATCAAGATGGTGATCGGCGATCTAGGCACCTATGCCGGCATCGTCACCGATGCGAACGCGCGCGCGCTTGACGCCGAGGGCCGGGTCATTCCAGGCCTCTATGCCGCCGGCAACGACATGGCAAGCATCATGGGCGGCAACTATCCGGGTGCCGGCATCACGCTTGGGCCGGCGCTGACCTTCGGCTACATTGCCGGACGTCATCTCGCCGACAGCGCCGCCAAGCGCGACGCGGCGTAAACGGAACGCCGGGAGGCGCATGAAGAGAGAAAGCCGCGGCATCCAATCCATCGAGGTCGGCGGAGAATTGCTCCGCGCGCTCGCCCGCAGCGGCGAGCCGATGATGCTGCGCGATCTCGCACGCGAGGCCGGCATGACGCCGGCCAAGGCGCATCCCTATCTCGCCAGCTTCTCCCGCATCGGGCTGATCGAGCAGGACGAGACCACCGGCCGCTACGAGATCGGCGCGCTGGCGCTGGAGCTCGGCCTGATCAGCCTGCGCCGGCTCTCCGGCGTGCACATCGCAAGGCCGAAGATCGCTGCGCTCGCGAGCCAGATCGGACATGCGGTCTCGCTCGCGGTGTGGGGCACGCACGGCCCGACCGTGGTCCAGCTCGAAGAGCCGGCCCAGCCGGTCCACATCGTCATGCGCGCCGGTTCGGTGATGGCCCTGCTAGAGACCGCGACGGGGCGTGCCTTCGCGGCGTTCCTGCCGGAGAAGACGATCAACGCCGCGCTCGAGAGCGGCCTCGATCGTCATGGCGTCGGCTACAACCCGAAACGCGCCGTGAAGGGCGCAAAGGTTGCCGAGATGCTCGCCGAGGTGCGCAAGCATGGCCTCGCCCGCGCACTCGGCGATCCCCTGCCCGGTGTCAACGCATTCTCGGCCCCCGTATTCGATCATTCCGGCCATGTCGCGCTGGTCATCACCGCGATGGGACCGGAAGGAACGTTCGATGCGCGCTGGGACAGCCCGATCGCGCATGCGCTGCGCGACTGCGCGGGGGGCATCTCGAAACGGCTTGGTTATGGAATGACGATCGCGGCGGAGTGAGGGGCACTTAGCCCAAGACGACCACCGCTGTCATGCTCCGCGAAAGCGGGGCATCCGGTACGCCGCAGCCTATCGGCTCTATCACTGCCGTTACGGAGTACTGGATCGCCCGCCTTCGCGGGCGATGACAGTGAGTGTGTAGCGGGCGATGGCAGCGAATGAGACCCCGCCGCCCTCTAGTTCTCCTTCACCGGCACCGTGTAGTTCAGGATCAGCCGTCCGCCATCCGGATAGATCGTCTGCCCAGTGATATAGGACGCATCGTCGCTGGCGAGGAACGCCACGACGGACGCCACCTCGCTCGGCTCGCCGCCGCGGCCCGCGGGCGTGCGCGACATCACGGTCTTGCGGGCGTCTTCGGAGGTGTAGATCGAAGACGCCACCATGTCGGTCAGGATCGTGCCCGGTCCGACCGCGACGACGCGGATGTTGTGCGGGGCGAGCGCGACGGCGGCGACCGAGGTGAGCTGCTTCATGCCGCCCTTGGACATCGCGTAGGTCGCCAGCGCCGGGATTGCCAGCAGCGCGTTCACCGAGGACATGTTGATGATGACCCCGCCGCCGCCTTGCGCGATCATCTGCCTGGCAGCTGCCTGCACACCGAAGAACGCGCCTTTCAGATTGATGCCGATGATCTCGTCGAATTCCTCTTCGGTGATGTCGAGGATGTCCCGGTTCCGGGCGACGCCGGCATTGTTGACCATGATGTCGAGCCGGCCAAATTCCTTCACGGCTGTGGCGACGAGCTGGTCGACATCGGCGCGCTTGGCGACATTGCCGACGACGCTGCGCAGGGCATCCGGCCGCCCGAGCTCGGCGGCCGTGGCAGCCAAGCCTTCGGCATCGACGTCCGAGATCACGACCTTGACGCCGTCGTCCAAAAATCTCTTCGCACAGGCTTTGCCGATGCCGCGAGCCGCACCGGTGATAGCGGCGACCTTGTCCTTGAGCTTCATGTGAGGGCCTCCTGGAAGCAGAACGCCGTTTCAGGCGTCAGTTCGCCGACGACCGCGCCGCCGGCATGTAGATTTGCGCGTAACCTTCCTTGATCGCAGCGGTGATGCGGTCGAGGCGGCGGTCGATGTGCTTTTCCAGCACGGAGACGCAAGTCGCCTCGTCGCGCGCCTTCAGGCCCACGACCACGGCGCGGTGCTCGCCTTGCGTATTGGAGCGGTTGGCGCGGTCCATGTCGATCCAGCGCACGAAGCGGATGCGGGCGTTGACATTGCGCAGCACGCGCAGCATCTCGGCATTGTCGGACATCGCCATCAGCCGCTCGTGAAAGGTCTCATCGAGCTCGACCAGCTCCAGCGAGGAGCGCTCGCCGGGATCGGGGCCGGTGGCTTCGAGGAATCTCAACAGCGCATCGATATCCTCGTCCTTGGCGCGCTTGATGGCGAGGCGGATCGAGGCGACCTCGATCGACTTGCGCAGCTCGTAGAGATCGAAGATCTCGTGCGCATCGAGCTCGCGGCAGAAGAAACCCTTGCCGGGCGTGAAGCGCAGGAAGCCCTCGGTATTGAGGCGGTTGAGCGCCTCGCGCAGCGGCGTGCGGCTGACGCCGAGGCGCTTGGCCAGCTCGCCCTCGTTGAGCCGCTCACCTGGCTTGAACGCGTAACTCACGGCCATCGCCTTGAGCTGTTCATAGACGCGATCGACGATGCTGTCGGAAGCCAATTCCACATTGCTCTTCATAGGCTTCATTTATGCAAAGGCGCGCGGTCGTAGTCCAGCGTGAAACCAGGTGATCATGGAATAGATGTCATAGACCGGCAACCCGATCTCGGCCTGAAGCGCTGCCGCATAAGGCGGCATGTTGGTGCATTCGAGCACGATGGCGCCGACATCGGGGTTCTTGGCGACGAGCTCCTTACCGGCCTCGACCACGTCGCGCTCGGCCAGCGCGATGTCCATGTCCTCCTTCTCGGCCTTGATCAGGACGCGGAAAAACTCTTTGCCGTTCTCGGTGCCGACCAGCGGCGTGTCGAGCGGCACGCCGGCGCCTTCGAGATGGGCCGGCGTCAAGGTCGAGCCCGACACCGTGACGAGACCGACACGTTTGCCCGGCGGCAGGGTCGCCTGCACCCATGGCACCTGCATCAATGATGAGGTGGCAACGGGAACACCGACGGCGGCGGCGATCTCCTTCTGGAACAGCGACAGGAAGCCGCAATTGGTGGTGATGGCCTCGGCCCCGAGCCGCACCAGATCCTTGGCGGCGTCGATGAAGTCGGGCAGCAGGCCGGCCGCGCTCTTCAGCACCACCTTCTCCGGCGACGCCCCGCTCACCACGCGATAGAGCACCGGAAACGGCCAGGTCGTGCCGTTGCCCATGTCGCCGGGAATGCGGGGGAAGCGCGCTTCCAACATCAAAATGCCGAGCGGCGCGCCATAGATGGCCTTGCCGCCGCGAGCGATCCGGGACGAATGGGCTGAACTGGTCATGCTGCGACCTCAGAGGAAACGTTCGGGCGCGAAGGGGAGAAGCGGAATCTCCGGCGTCTTGCCGCTGACGAGCTGCGCGACGAGCCGGCCGGTCCGGGCCGAGCCGACCAGGCCGACATGGCCGTGGCCAAAGGCATAGACGACGTCGCGCGAGGCGCGCGCATAACCGATGCAGGGACGTCCGTCGGGCATGCTCGGCCGGTGGCCGAACCAGGTCTTGATGCGCGAGACCGGAATATCCTTCGGCAGTTTCGGGAACATGCCGATCAGGTGGTCACGCAGGATCTCGGCGCGCTTCCAGTTCGGCGCGGCCTCAAGGCCTGCGATCTCGACGGTTCCGGCGGCGCGCAGCCCCTTGTTGGTCCAGTTCACCACCATCTTCGCGTCAGATGCCATCATCGAGCTGCGCGGCCCCGATTCCGGATGCTCGATCATGACGTGGTAGCCGCGCTCGGTCTCCAGCGGCAAGGGATCGCCGACCGAGGCGGTGAGCTGCTTCGATCGCGCGCCAGCCGCGACCACGGCAGCATCGCAAGCGATCTCCCCGATGTCAGTGAGAACGGCGACGAGCTTGTTGCCGTTGAGCCTGAGGCCGGTCGCCTTGGCCCGCACGTGCTTGGCACCGCCAGCAATCGCATGATTGGCGAGCGCTGCGACATAAGCGCCGGGATCGCGGCAGCGGCCGGCTTCTTCCACTACCACGCCAAAGGTGTAGCGAGGATGCAGGTCGGGCTCGCGCTGACGCATCTCGTCGGCACTGAGCTCGAGCCATTCGACGCCGACCTTCTTGCGCAGGCGCCAGCCGAGATCGTTGTCGAAATTGCCGCGCGAGGTGAAGACATGCATCACGCCGTTGCGCTCGATCAGCTCGGGGACGCCAGCCTCTTCCGCCAGCTTCCGGTGCAGCAGCGGCGCGTCCTTCAACAGGTCGCGCAGGGCGAAGGCCGTGGTCTCGACCCGCGCTTCGGTCCAGCCCGAGAGCAGATATCTGATCAGCCAGGGCAACGCCTTCGGCAAGTAGGACCAACGGATCGCAAGCGGCCCGAGCGGGTCCATCAGATAGCCCGGCACCTTCTTCCAGATGCCCGGCTCGGCCGGCGGGATCACCGAGTGCGACGACAGCCAGCCGGCATTGCCATAGCTCGCGGCCTGTTCGCCGCCGGGCTCGCCCGGATCGATCAGCGTGACCCGATGGCCCTCCCGCAGCGCCTCGATGGCGCTAATCACGCCGATCGCGCCGGCTCCGATGATCGCTACGTGGCGACCGGCAGCCATCGCTTTAAGCCTTCACTGCAGGCGTAAAATCCTTGCCGACCGAGATCGCCCTGGGATCGATGATGCAGTGGAGGATCGACGGCTTGCCCGAGGCCAGCGCGCGCTCGAACGCCGGTGCGAACTCCTCCGTGCGCTCGACGCGCTCGCCATGGCCGCCGAATGCTTTCGCGTACATCGCAAAATCCGGGTTCTTGAGCTGCGTGCCGACGACGCGGCCGGGATAGTCGCGCTCCTGGTGCATGCGGATGGTGCCGTATTGCGAATTGTCGATGACGATGACGACGAGCGGCGCGTCATATTGCACGGCGGTTGCGAATTCCTGGCCGTTCATCAGGAAGCAGCCGTCGCCGGCAAAGGCGACGACGACGCGATCCGGATATTGCCGCTTGGCAAGCACGCCCGCCGGCACGCCATAGCCCATCGAGCCCGAGGTCGGCGCCAGTTGCGCGGCAAAGCTGTGGAAGCGGTGATGGCGATGAATCCAGCCCGCATAATTGCCGGCGCCGTTGCAGACGATCGCGTCCTTCGGCAGGCGGTCGCGCAGCCAGGTCATGACCTGGCCATACTGGAACGTGCCCGGCAGCTCGCGCGCCTTCTCGGTCCAGGCGAGGTAATCGGCGTGCGCCTTGGCGGCCTCGCCCTTCCAGGCCACCGACCCGGCGGGCTTCAGCGTCTCGACGGCCGCCGCGAATGCAGCCGGCGTCGCCTGGATCGCCAGCGCCGGCTGATAGACGCGGCCGAGCTCTTCCGAGCCGGGATGCACATGGATCAGCTTCTGCTTCGGATTGGGAATCTCGAGCAGCGTGTAGGATGAGGACGGCATCTCCGACATGCGGCCGCCGATCAACAGGATCACGTCGGCGTTGTCGATGCGGGCCTTCAGGCCCGGGCTCGGCCCGATGCCGAGATCGCCGGCATAATGCGCGTGGTCGGCGTCGATCAGCGAGGCCCGGCGGAACGAGGTCGCGACCGGCAGGTCGAATCGCTCGGCAAAGCGCGCGATGCTCTTGGTCGCTTCATCGGTCCAGCGCGAGCCGCCGAGGACGACGAGCGGCGCCCTGGCGCTCGCGAGCATCGCACCGACGCGCTCGATGTCGGACGGCGCCGGCCAGCTCACCGCCGGCTCGATGCGCATGGCATCGGCAACGGCAGCGGTCTCCGTCAGCATGTTCTCCGGGAGCGCGATCACCACGGGACCGGGGCGGCCCTGCATGGCGACGCGGAAGGCCCGCGCCACCAGCTCCGGAATGCGATCGGGCCGGTCGATCTCGACCGCCCATTTCGCCATGGTGCCGAACACCGCCTTGTAGTCGAGCTCCTGGAACGCCTCGCGCTCGCGCATGCCGGTGTCGACCTGGCCGACGAACAGGATCATCGGCGTCGAATCCTGCATCGCGATGTGGACACCGTGGCTGGCATTGGTGGCGCCCGGACCACGGGTGACAAAGCAGATTCCGGGACGCCCGGTGAGCTTGCCATAGGCTTCCGCCATCATCGCCGCGCCACCCTCGGCGCGGCAGATCACGACGTCGATCGGGCTGTCGTGCAGTGCATCCAGCGCCGCCAGATAGCTCTCGCCCGGCACGCAGGTGACGCGCTCGACGCCTTGCGCGACGAGCTGATCGATCAGGATCTGGCCCCCGGTGCGGGTGTTGCGGATGGTCATGACGGCTCCTCAAAGCATTGGCGATGCGCAGTTATTCGGATACTGGGTAGGACAGGGCGCGGGGGCGCGCAAGATCGAAAGGCCGCTCGCACCCTGCGCAGACGTCATGCCGGTCCCTGCCGTTTGCACTCCAGCTCATTCGACGACCGCTCCCTGACCGGACCGCGGACAGTTGAGAGCTTCGGGATCGTCCTGATGGCGAGCTTCGATGAATTCCCCTACGATCAGTCAAAACTGAATCGCCTGGAGCATTGGGTATGCAGACCATCGGCCTGATCGGCGGCATGAGCTGGGAGAGCACCGTGCTCTATTACAAGCTGATCAACGAACGCGTCCGCGACCGCATGGGCAAGCTGCATTCGGCCCCGCTATTGATGTACTCCTACGATTTTCAGGGCATCAAGGAGATGCAGTACGCGGGGCGCTGGACGGAGGCGGCGGCGAGCCTGGCCGAGGTTGCGGGGCGCCTCGAAAGCGCCGGCGCGCGAGCGATCGTGCTGTGCACGAACACGATGCACAAATTGGCACCCGACATCGTCTCGAACCTGACCATTCCGTTCATTCACATCGGCGATGCGACCGCGCAGCGGATCCGGGCGAAGGACTACCGCCGGGTCGGGCTGCTCGGCACCAAATTCACGATGGAGGAGGACTTTTACATCGATCGGCTGCGCGCGCATGATCTTGACGTGCTGGTCCCTCCCCCAGAGGCGCGCGCGGATGTCAACCGCATCATCTACGACGAGCTGTGCCTCGGCATCGTCGCCGCCTCCTCCCGCCGCCGCTATCAGGACGTGATGACCGCGCTGGTCGCCCGCGGCGCGGATTGCATCATCCTCGGCTGCACCGAGATCACGATGCTGGTCGGCCCCGACGACACCTCGGTCGAGACGTTCGACACCACGGCCATCCACGCCGAGACGGCCGCCGATTTCGCGATCGGGTGATCGTCTCGCCTTCCCCCACAGCCCTGCCGTAACTCTGCGTCAGGGCCCATCAGACAGCGACGCTCAAGCGCATGCCGCCTCCATTAAAGCGCACCAACGACCCCGAGCGCACCAAGCGCGACATCCTCGAAGTGGCGATGGCCGAATTCGCCTCGGAAGGCTATTCCGGCGCACGCGTCGATGCGATCGCGGCGCGGATGCGCACCTCGAAGCGGATGATCTACTATTATTTCGGCGGCAAGGAGCAGCTCTACCTCGCGGTGCTTGAGGAGGCCTATCGCAGCATCCGCGCGCTGGAGGACCAGCTCGACATTGCCAGCTGTGACGCCCGCGAAGGGCTGCGGCGGCTAATCGAGGCGACCTTCGATCATGACGAGCGCAACCCGAACTTCATCCGCCTCGTCTCGATCGAGAACATCCACCACGGCAAGCACCTGAAGCAGAATGTGCAGCTGCGCCAGCTCAACGCCAGCGTGATCGCGACCCTTGACGGCATCCTTAAGCGCGGCCGCAGCGAAGGCGTCTTCCGCGACGACGTCGACGCCATCGACCTGCATCTGGCCATCAGCTCCTACTGCTTCTTCCGCGTCGCCAACCGCTACACCTTCGGCGCCCTTTTCGATTGCGACCTCAGCGAGCCCAAGATGCTGGCGAAGAGCCGGGCGCAGATCGTGGAGATGATCCTGGCCTGGCTGGGGGCGAAGGCTTAACAGCACCCCACGCATTCGGCGCTGAGATCCGCGACTGGCTCTCCCTCCACGTCATTGCGAGCGCAGCGAAGCAATCCAGAGTTTTTGTGTGGAGGGATTCTGGATTGCTTCGCTGCGCTCGCAACGATGCTGCCGATAGAGCTTATTCCCTCACCGATGCTCGATCGCCCTGATCGCGCCGCGGAGCTCGGCGAGGCCGCGGAGGCGGCCGATCGCGGTGTACCCGGGATTGGTGCGCTTGGTGGCGGCGAGATCGTCGAGCATGCGGTGGCCGTGGTCCGGGCGGAACACGATCCTCTTGTCGGGCGAACGTCGCGCGTTCTCCTTCAAGAGCGCCTTGAGCACTGCGACCATATCGACATCGCCGTCGAGATGATCGGACTCGTAGAACGACTGGCCGTCGGGCTCGCGCTTGGTGGCGCGCAGATGGGCGAAGGCGATGCGCGGGCCGAAGCGCTCGGCCATCTCGGGCAGATTGTTCTCAGGCCGCACGCCGAGTGAGCCGGTGCACAGGCAGATGCCGTTGGCCTTGGACGGCACGGCATCGAACAGCGCCTGATAGTCGTCGGCTGAGGAGGCAATGCGCGGCAGGCCGAACAACGGCCGCGGCGGATCGTCCGGATGCAAGGTCAGCGACACTCCTAGCTGCTCGGCGACCGGCGTCACACGCGCAAGGAATTCGACGAGGTGCTGCCGCAAGATCTTTGGCGTGATGTCGCGATAGG
This sequence comes from Bradyrhizobium centrosematis, assembly GCF_045571495.1. Lineage (NCBI taxonomy): Bacteria > Pseudomonadati > Pseudomonadota > Alphaproteobacteria > Hyphomicrobiales > Nitrobacteraceae > Bradyrhizobium > Bradyrhizobium centrosematis. The sequence goes on along the minus strand of NZ_CP120703.1, from coordinate 1,870,574 downwards.
TCTCCAGCCGATCGCGGAATTGCGGGATCGTCATCGGCTCGGTGGTCGAGCCCGGCAGCGCGCTGGCAATGACCATGACGAGATAGTCGATGTCGGCCTGGCTCATCTGCTCGAACAGCTTCTTTGCGCGCGCTTGCGCTTCCGGCGAATAGTCCTGCACGGCGGCCGGACGCTTCAGGATATGCAGCTCGAAGGCGGCAAAGCGATTCTGGTCGAAGCGCATGGCGCGAGCGCCGTTCGGCAGCTCCCATTCGAGGTCGGTGCGGCACCAGTCGACGACAGGCATGAAATTGTAGCAGATGATCTTGATGCCAGCGGCAGCAACCGCCTCCATGCTCGCGATCCACGCCTCGATCGACTTGGTCGCCTTAGCCCCAAGACGCTTGACGTCATCGGGGATCGGAATCGATTCCACCACCGACCAGGTCAGCTGCGAGCGGCCGGGCTGGCCGTTCTCGATGAAGTTCTTGCGCTCCTCGACCGCCTTGCGCGTCCAGGCCTCCCCGATCCGCACCTGATGCAGCGCCGAGACGATGTCGCTCGCCCCGGCCTGCCTGACGTCATCGAGCGAGACGGGATCGTCGGGCCCGTACCAACGCCAACCTTCGAGCATCATGCTTCGTCTCCGATCAGTTCGCGGTCAGCACGACCTTGACGCTCTGCGAGCGGTCCAGCGCGAGCCGCAGCGCGTCGGGCGCGGTCGAGAGCGGCCGCTCGGCGGTGACCAGCGACAGCACATCGACGCTGCCGTTGCCGATCAGTTCCACCGCATTCATGAACTCGAAGCCGAACCGGAACGAGCCGCGCAGGTCGATCTCCTTCGCCATCACGGCATTTGACGGCGTCGGGATCTGGCCGCCGGGGAGATTGCCGATCTGCACCACGATGCCGCCGCGCCGGACGATGCCGATCGCGCTGGCAAGGCCCGCAGCCGTGCCCGAGACCTCGAAGGCGATGTCGTAGGGCCGCGAGGCGGCCTGCGTCTTCAGGCCCTCGTCTCCACCCGAGACGTTCTCGACATGCGATGCTCCGAGCCGGCTTGCGAAAGCGAGCGGCGCCGGGGCGATGTCGGCCACGGTGATGTCGGCCATGCCGGCGCGGCGCGCAGCGAGCATGGTCAAGAGCCCAATCGGGCCGGCACCGAAGATGATGCCGCGCTTGCCCTCGATGTTGCCGGCGCGCGCGACGGCGTGCAGGCAGACCGCGAGCGGCTCGGCCAGCGCAGCCGCCTGGTAGGAGACGTGATCGGGAATCTTCACGCATTGCGCGGGGATCGCGTCGAAATAGTTGGCGAAGCCGCCCTGCATGTGCGGCGTCTTCGAGGCCGAGCCCATAAAGTAGATGTTCTCGCACAGGTTCGGCCGGCCCTCGCGACAGGCGACGCAATGGCCGCACCAGCGCGACGGGTTGACGGCGACGCGGTCGCCGAGCTTCAGATTGGCAGCAGTGCCTGCGATCTCCACGACCTCGCCCGAGATCTCGTGGCCGAGCACCAGCGGCGACTTCACCACGAAATCGCCGGTGCGGGCGTGGCGGAAATAGTGCATGTCCGATCCGCAGATGCCGCCCGCGCCGAAGCGGATGCGCACCATGCCGTCAGCGAGCTTGTCGAGCGGATGCTCGATCATGCGCAAATCTTCGGGACCGAACAGGGTTGCGGCGAGAGCGGTCGAGGTCATTTGGAGAGTCCCATGTATTTTGGCAGCCAGAGGGTCAGGTCGGGAATGTAGGTGATCGCGATCAGCGCGAGCAGCAGCGGCACCAGCCAGGGCAGGATCGCGACCGTCGTGCGTTCGACCGAGAGCTTGGCGACGCGGGCGAGCACGAACAGCACCATGCCGAGCGGCGGATGCAACAAGCCGATCATGAGGTTCAGCGTCATGATCAAGCCGAAATGAATGGGATCGATGCCGAGCTTGAGCACGATCGGCAGCAGGATCGGCACCAGGATCGTGATCGCCGCCGTGGTGTCGATGAAGCAGCCGACGAACAGGATCAGCACGTTGGCGAGTGCCAGGAACACCCATTTGTTATGGGTGATGCTGAGCATCCAGTCCGAGAGCATCTGGGCCGCCTGCGACACCGTCAGCAGCCACGCGAAGATCGAGGCGGCGGTGACGATGAACAGCACCGAGGCCGTGGTCTCGATGGTGTCGAAGGTCGCTTTGGCAACGGTGCGGAACGTCATGGTGCGGTAGCGCACGAGACCGAGGAACAGCGACCAGATCACCGCGGCGACCGCAGCTTCCGTCGGCGTGAACCAGCCGAGCGTCATGCCGCCGATCAGGATCACCGGCGCCATCAGCGCCATCACCGCCGAGAAGTCGAAGTACCAGTCGATGATCAGCAGCGTGCCGAGGCCGATGACGACCGCGATATTGACCGAAAGGCCGGCGAGCACCATCAGCCAGATTGCCAGGGGGAAGGACAGCACGATGACGATCTCGAGGCCGGCCGAGCCGAGCTGCGGCCAGGAGAACGGCGTGTCGCTGCCCCATTTGTTCTTGTGCGCGAAATAGGTGACGGTCGCCATCATGAACAGGGTCAGGACCACGCCGGGAATGACGCCGCCCAGGAACAGCGCGCCGATCGAGACGTTCGCCATCATGCCGTAGATCACGAAGGGCAGCGACGGCGGGATGATCGGCCCGAGCGTGGCGGAGGCCGCGGTGACACCGACCGAGAACTCGGTGGAGTAGCCGTGGTCCTTCATCGCCTTGATCTCGATGGTGCCGAGGCCGGCGGCGTCCGCGATTGCGGTGCCGGACATGCCGGAGAAGATCACCGAGCCGATGATGTTGACGTGGCCGAGGCCGCCGCGCATCCATCCCACCAGCGCGACCGCGAATTTGTAGATTCGCCCGGTCACGCCGGCGATGTTCATGAGGTTGCCGGCCAGGATGAAGAACGGCACGGCGAGCAGCGGAAAGCTCTCGACCCCGGCGATCATGCGCTGCGCCAGCGTGACGTCGGGCGTCACGCCGCTGACCAGGATGTAGAGCAGCGACGACGCTGCCATGGCAATCGCCACGGGAACGCCGAGCAACATCAGGACGAGAAAGCCTCCGAGCAGCAGCAGCATGATGTTATATCTCCGATCCGTCGTAGGCACCGGGACGTTCGAGGACCGAGTAACCCTGCCGCCAGTTCTGCATTGCCACCTGCACGGAGCGTCCGAACATCAGGACGAAGCCGAGCAGCACGGCGTAATAGACGAAGTTCTTGGGGAAATTGATCGTGGTCATCTGCTCGTCGCCGATGATCTGGATGTAGACCCAGACCAGCTTGGTGGCGTAGCCGAAGAAGGCGATCCGGATCAGGTCGATCCCTGTCGACAATCCACGGCCCACGGGCTGCGGCAGATAACGGTAGACGAGGTCGACCTGGATGTGCCGCGACAGCCGCACGCACATCGAGGCGCCGATGAAGACCACCCCGATCAGGCAATAGGTCGCGATCTCCTCGGTCCAGGCGTAGCTGTCGTTGAGCACGTAGCGGGTGAAGAACTGGAGGAAGACGGCGAGCGCCATCACCCAGAAGATCGCAAGCGCCACCCAGTCCTCGAACGCGTAAATGCCGAGATCGACCTTCGGCGTCGCCTCCTCCTCGAAAGTGTGGGCGATCTCGTCCGCGGTGATCTGCCGGTGGATTTCGGCGGTGGACATAGTTGCTCCTCTTGACGTCATTCCGGGGCGACGCGCGAGCGTCGGACCCGGAATCTCGAGATTCCGGGTCTGGTCCTTCGGACCATCCCGGAATGACGACTCACTACTACTTGACCGCCTGGATCCGTTCCCAGTCGGCCTTGCGATAACCGAAGGTCTCGAACGCGACGTTCTTCAGCACGGTGTCGCGGAACTCGTTCTTGTCGACCTCGGTCACGGTCAGGCCCTTCTCCTTGAAGAAGGCGACCAGCTTGGCTTCGTTCTGCTTGATCTCTCCTGTGGCCCTGGCCGCGGCCTCCTGCGCCACGTCGGTGAAGATCTTCTTGTCCTCGTCGGAGAGCTTCTTCCACAGCGCGCCGGCAATCACTGTGTTGAGGTGATCGACGATGTGGCCGGTCAGCACGATGTGCTTCTGCACCTCGTAGAACTTCTTGGCCTCGATCGTGGTCAGCGGATTTTCCTGCGCCTCGACGGTGCCGTTCTGGAGCGCGAGATAGACTTCGGCGAAGGCGATCGGCGCGGTGTTGGCGCCGCAGGCCCGCGGCATGGCGAGGTAGGCCGGCACGTCGGGCACGCGCATCTTCAGGCCCTTCATGTCGGCGCAGGTCTTGATCGGCTTGTTCGACGAGGTCTGGCGCACGCCGTAATAGGTCACCGCGACGATGTGGTGGCCGCTCTTGTCCTCATAGCCCTTGGCGAGCTCCTTGAAGATGTCGCTCTTGGTGTAGGCGAGCAGATGATCGGCGTCGCGGAAGGTGTAGGGATAATAGGTGACGCCGATCGGCGCAAAACTCTTGGCCGCGAAGCTGGAGCCGGAGATGATGATGTCGACCGAGCCGAGCGACAGGCCCTGGTTGATGTCGGCTTCCTTGCCGAGCTGCGAGGCCGGGTAGACCTCGATCTGGTAGCGCCCGTTGGTGCGCTTGCCGATCTCCTGCGCGGCCCAGACCGAGGCGGTGTGGAACGGCTCCGAGGTCTCGTAGACATGAGCCCATTTCAGCTTGGTCTGGGCCATGCCGGTACCGCTCGCCGCCAGCAGCGCGGCGGCGGACATCACCGCTGCAATCGTCATCTTCCTCAACATCGACTTTTCCTCCATCGTTCAAGTCTGCTTCTTGTTCGCCCGCCCCGGCACGGATGCAGGCCGCCCAATCTCATCGCCGCTGCGCGCTGCTGCTCGCGGAGCGCTTCTTCTTCGGCGCATGTTTCGATTTCGACCGTTTCGCCGCCGATCTCACCGAAGCCGATCCCGCCGCGGTCTCGGCACCGAAATTCTGCGCAAAGCGCTCCTGAGATCGCACCAGATGAACGCGCATGGCTTCCCGCGCGGCGTCCGGATCATGCGCGGCGATCGCGTCGCGCACGGCGCGATGCTCGTCGAGCGCGGTGCGCCACGTGCCCGGGCTCTCGAAATAATGTGCAAGCTGCGCGAAATAGGGATTGAGACGCTGGTCGAACAGCTCGCCGACCACGCGCACCAGAACGGCATTGCCGAGACTTCCGGCGATCGCGACGTGAAAGGCGCGGTCGTGCACCATTGAGGCTTCGCCGGGATGCTCGACATTCTCCATCGCCACGAGCGAGGCGTCGATGCGGGCGATATCGTCCCTGGTCGCGAGGCGCGCCGCCTGTTCGGCGATGGCGCTTTCCAGGAATTCGCGCGCGCGCAGCAGCTCGAACGGCCCCTCGATGACGGCGGCGGGGGCCGGCGCGGCGACTGCGGCGGGCTCGATCACATAGATGCCGGAACCGACCCGGATGCGCAGCCGCCCCTCGACCTCGAGCGCGATCAAGGCCTCGCGCACCGTCGGCCTGGACACTTTGAGCTGCTCGGCGAGCTCGCGTTCGGTCGGCAAGCGGCTGCCGACCGCGTACTCGCCGCTGTCGATCAGGCTTCGCAATTGATCGGCGACCTGGCGATAGAGCCGTCTCGCCTCTACAGCTTCCAGCGGCACGCTGGTCCTCCCGAAAGGGTCCGTCAGGGTCGTCCAGACCCGTGGCCCGCCAATTTTGGAAAATTGGTCTTACCAATTGACCAGAGCATTGACCGAGGACAGACAGCATGTCAAGCAGCGGCAAAGCAAAAGGGAGACGTCCATGCGCCAGAGCTCGCTGCGCCTTGGCCGCGCCAATCTCGACCGGTTGGCACCTGCCATCCGCCGTCCGGCCTATGACCGATTGCGCGTCACGCCCGGCATCGTGCATTTGGGCTTGGGGGCTTTTCATCGTGCCCATCAGGCCGTCGTCGTCGACGATTGCCTTGCCGCGGGAGCGACGTCCTGGGGCATCGTCGGCGCCAGCCTGCGCAGCCCGGATACGCACGACGCCCTCGCCCCGCAGAACCATCTCTACACTGTTGCCGTGCGTTCGGCCGAAGGCACCGAGCACCGCGTCATCGGCGCGCTGCTCGACAGCGTCGTCGCGCGCGAAAATCCGGCAGCCCTGGTCGAGCGGATGACCGATCCCGCCACTCGCATCGTTTCGCTCACCGTCACCGAGAAGGGCTATTGCCACACGCCGCAGACCGGCGACCTCGACGAGCGGCATCCCGACATCGTGCACGACCTCAACAATTTCGATGCCCCGCGCTCGGCGCCGGGCTTCATCGTCGCCGCGCTGGCGCGGCGGCGGGCCCAGGGTCTTTCGCCCTTCACCGTGCTGTGCTGCGACAACCTCGCCGCCAACGGCCACACCGTACAGCGGATCGTGACGCAGTTCGCCGCGCTGCGCTCCAGGGATCTCGGCAAGTGGATCGCCGACACCGTCGCTTTCCCCTGCACCATGGTCGACCGCATCGTGCCGGAAACCACGGATGCCGACCGCGATGCGGTGTCATCCGCACTGGGCCTGCGCGACGCCTGGCCTGTGATGACCGAGCCGTTCACGCAATGGGTGATCGAGGATCGCTTCACCGCCGGCCGGCCCGACTTTGCGGCAGCGGGTGTCGAACTCGTCGGCGACGTCAAGCCGTTCGAGCTGATGAAGCTGCGGCTGCTCAACGCCAGCCATTCGGCGCTGGCCTATCTCGGCTATCTCTCAGGCTACGAGACCATCGCCGACACCATGCAGGATCCGCATTTCGCGCGCCTCGCCGCGGAGGTGATGGACGAAGCCGCGGTGACGCTGACGATGCCCGCGGGCACTGATCTTGCCGCCTATCGCACCTCGCTGCTCAAGCGCTTTTCCAATCCGGCGCTGCATCACCGCACCTGGCAGATCGCGATGGACGGCTCGCAAAAGCTGCCGCAGCGGCTGCTTGGTGCGATGCGGGATCGCCTCGCCAGCAAGCTGCCGATCACAACACACGCGCTCGCGGTGGCCGGCTGGATGCGCTACGTCACCGGCCGCGACGAGCAGGGCCGCGCCATCGACGTACGCGATCCCGTTGCCGCCGAATTCGCCGCCCTGGCGCGCGAGGCGGGACCGGTCGCCGAGCGGCTCGCGCCCGCGCTGCTCGGGATCGAGAAGGTGTTCGGCCCGCTGGGCGCCGAGCCGCGCCTGCGCGAGGCCGTAACCGCTGCGCTCGGCCAACTCTACCGGGTCGGCGCGCGGCAGGCGGTGGAGACGCACGTCTCGGCCTGACCATAAAACGGGCAATGCTGCACTGCGTCCAAATCGACGCGAATTCGAACGGAAGTCGCGCTTGATTTTTGCCGGGCCTTGCCCCACCCGAGAGCGATGGCAAAAGACAGCAAGGTCATCGCCGCCAACGCGGCCTTTTACGCCGCGTTTTCAACCGGCGACTTCGCCGGCATGGAACGGATGTGGGCGGACGACGACAGCATTTCCTGCATCCATCCTGGCTGGCCGGCCATCATCGGCCGTGCCACCGTGATCGGAAGCTGGCGCGACATCCTGCAGAACCCGCAGCGGCCGCAGATCGTCTGCGCCGAGCCGCAGGCCATCGTCGACGGCGACAGCGCCCGCGTGCTCTGCATCGAGATCGTGGACGGCACCGCGCTGGCTGCGGCGAACCATTTGCGCCGCATTGGCGACGACTGGCGCCTGGTGCATCACCAGTCGAGCCCGATCGCGCAGATTGTCGAGCAGGCTGAGGACGATAGAACGAGCCACCGCGTCCACTGACGGTGGCGGGGGTACGGGCGCGTCCTACTGTGCATGGGGTCGTTTTTCAGTTTCTTGTCTGACGACCCCGAGTTCCGAGAGGTCGTCCAGCACGACCCGTGCCGCGCTGAAATCCTCATCGCGGAAAAACATGCTCCGGCTGATCAGGACCGGAATGCCGGCGCGTGAGGCCGCAATCAGCCCGTTTGCGGAATCCTCGATGGCAACGCAGTCCGCCGCGTCCAGCTTCAGCCGCGCCAGGGTTTCGAGATAGACGTCCGGTGCGGGCTTCTTGTGCCTGACATCGTCGCCGGCGACGATGGCGTCGAACTGCGCCGCCCAATGTGTCCCCAGCGCCCGCGACAGCAGCACATCGATATTGCCGTGCGAGGTCGTTGTCGCGATCGCAAGCCGCTGGCCGCGCGCCTTGGCCGCGGCGAGCAGTTCGGTCACGCCCGGCCTCAGCGGACAGCAGCCGGTTTCGACCAGCTCGGCATAGCGCGCGGACTTGATGCGGTGAAGCTCGGTAATGTCCGCATCGGACAAGGCCGAGGCGATTTCAAGCCTTGCATGATAGGCGCGCATGCGCTCCTTGCCGCCGGTCACCCGCAGCAGGTCCTTGTAGACAGCTCGGCCCCACTCCCAGTCGAGACCGTGGCACGCGAAGGCATGGTTGAAGGCCTGCCGATGCAACTCCTCCGTCTCGGCGAGGGTGCCGTCGACGTCGAAGATCAGCGCGGCCGCGCGCCGGATCAGCGTGGTGGCATCCGCCAGCGCTAAGGCGAGCGCCTCTGCTTGCATGATCGACGCCTCCTCCCGACTGGCCGTGACGAGCGAGCATCTCCCGCCCTGGCGGGCGAGACAAATCGCAATATCTTTTGCCCGACCCAAAAATCTCTTATGAGCAAGCGACGACGCGGACGGGAACTTTCGACCTGCACGGGAGACGCATGCGGCTTTTCATTCTTGGCCTCGGCTATAGCGCCCGGCACTTCGCCCGCAAACACGGTGGCAGCTTCTCGCATCTCGCTGGCACCGTGCGTGATCCCGCGCAGCGGAACGACCTTGCCGGCATCGAGGTGCACGCCTTTTCCGGCAGCCATCCACGGCGGGAGACGGTCGAGCAGGTTCGCGCCGCCGATGTCCTTCTGGTGTCGATCCCGCCCGGCAGCGCCGGTGATCCCGCGCTCGCAGCTTTCGGCGACGTGCTGGCGACGGGCCGGCGCAAGGTGATCTATCTCTCCACCATCGGCGTCTACGGCGATCACGCCGGCGGCTGGGTCGACGAGACCACCCCGCCACAGGCGACGCTCGATCGCACCCGCATGCGCGTCGCCGCCGAGCAGGCCTGGATGGACATTGCACGCGGCGATGCAGCGGTGCTGCGGCTTGCCGGCATCTATGGTCCCGGTCGCAACGCGCTGGTGACGCTGCGCGCCGGCACGGCACGGCGCATCATCAAGCCTGGCCAGGTCTTCAACCGCATCCACGCCGACGACATCGCCAGCGCGATCGTGGCCGCCACTCACCACGGAAATGGCGGCACGTGGAATGTCTGCGACGACTTGCCAACGTCGCCACAAGACGTGATTTCCTACGCGGCGAAGCTGATGGGCGTTGCCTCGCCGCCCGAAGAGCCGTTCGAGACCGCGGAGATGTCGGCGATGGCACGCAGCTTCTATTCCAGCAGCGCGCGTGTCTCCAATGCGAAATTGAAGCGCGAGCTCGGCGTCGCGCTTGCTCATCCGACCTATCGCCACGGCCTCGACGCGCTGTGGCGCGCAGGCGAAGGACGATAACGGTTCCGACGTTGTCAGCCCGTCTCAGACGCGCCCTGCGCGTGCTTGACTTTGTTCCTGCGCGGTCGTGATCTAGGCATCACGCGAGCCAACGCATGAGCTTGCCTGGGAGGATGTAATGAACAAGACGATCGCCATGATCGCGGCAGCGGCCGCCTTCATCACGCTCGGCGCAGCACGCGCCGCACCATTGCCCGAAGCCAGCCCTGACGATGTCGGCTTCTCCAGACAGGGGCTCACCCGTCTGGACGACTTCTTCGCGCGCGAGATCGCCGCCAAGCGCGTGCCCGGCGCGGTCGTCGCCATCGCGCGTGACGGCAAGCTCGTGCACTACAAGGCCTATGGCCTGCTCGACCCGGATAAGGGCACGCCGATGCCGGTCGATGCGATCTTCGCGCTGGCATCGATGACGAAGCCGATGGCGGCGGTCGCGGGGCTGACCTTGATGGAGCAGGGCCGGCTGCCGCTGCAGGCCAAGCTGTCCAACTACTATCCCGGCTTTGCCGACATGAAGGTCGGCGTGACCCAGGCTGATGGCTCGCTCAAGCTCGAGCCGCAGGCCTCGCCGATCTTCATCCATGATCTCTACCGGCATACGTCAGGATTGATGTATGGCGGCCGGCCGGACTCATCGAGCCCGGTCGCGCGGCAATATCCTGACGGCGTCGCGCCGGCCATCGAAGGCGACACCCAGGCGTTTATCGACCGCATCACGAAGCTGCCGCTGGCGCATCAGCCGTCGACCGAATTCGAATACGGCTTCTCGATCGACGTGCTCGGCGCAGTCGTCGAAAAGGTGAGCGAGCAGAAGCTCGGCGACTATCTCGCCGCCAATGTCTGGCAACCGCTCGGCATGAAGGATGCAACCTTCCATCCGACCGACGCGCAGCGCCCTCGCCTCGCCCGCCCCTTCGCCAACGACCCGCTGACGGGCAAGCCGCAGGCCATCAAGTTGTTGGACACGCCGACCAAGTTCGACTGCGGCGGCGCCTGCTCGTTCGCAACGATGGGAGACTATCTCCGCTTTGGCCAGATGCTGCTCAACGGCGGCGAGCTCGACGGCCAGCGCATCCTCTCGCCGAAGACTGTGCATCACATGACGACCAACCATCTCGGCCCCGAGATCAAGAACAACGTGGCGAATATCGAGCCGCATCGCGGAGGCTTCGGCTTCGGCCTTTCCGTCGCGGTCCGCACCAGCGAGGGCCTGTCGTCGGTCCCCGGCAATCCCGGCGAGTTCACTTGGAACGGCGCCTACGGAACCCAGTTCTTCTGCGACCCCAAGGAGCGTCTCGTCGTCGTGGTGGGAACGGCGGCGCCGGGCGAGCTCAGGAAGTATTATCGCGAGCAGATTCAGGACATCGTCTATGGCGCGATGGTGAAGTGAGATCGCTGCGCATCGAAAGAGGAGGGGCGGCCGATCTGGCCGCCCCTTTGATGTCCGGCGTCAGCTCAAGACGCCGTACTTCTTGAACCAGGCCTGCGCCTGCTTCCAGGCATCTTCCGCGGCGTCCTTGCGATAGCTGCCGCGATAATCGGCGTGGAAGCCGTGCGGCGCCTCGGGATAGATCTTGAATTCGGCTGTCTTCTTGTTCTCGGCCAGCGCCGCCTTCATCTGCTCGACCTGCGCAACGGGAATGCCGGTATCGGCACCGCCATAGAGGCCGAGCACCGGTGCCTTCATCTCGGGCGCGAGCTGCATGGGGCTCTTCGGCCACAGTGGATTGGCGGGATCGACCACGGTGCCGTAGAAGGCAACACCGGCCTTCAGCGCGCCGCTATGGGCGGCGTATTCCCAGACCGTGCGGCCGCCCCGGCAGAAGCCGATGATGCCGAGCTTGGCGGTGTCGCCGCCCTGCGATCCCGCCCACGCCACCGTCGCGTCGAGGTCGGAGAGCAGCTCTGCATCCGGCTTGGCATTGACGATCGGCAGGAGGTCCTTGATCTCGGTGACCTTGGTGAGATCGACGCCCTTGCGGAAATAATAGTCGGGCGCGATGGCGAACGCGCCGAGCTTGGCGAGGCGCCGCGTCACGTCCTTGATGTATTCGTGCAGGCCGAAGATCTCCATGGCCACGATGATCACCGGCGCCTTGGTGTTGCCGGCAGGACGGGCGAAATAGACGGGCATCTCTTCAGAGCCGACCTTGATCTTGGCATCGCCGGTCTGCAGACCATTGGTGTCGGTGGTGATCGCCTCGGCGCGCACCGGCCCGGCCGCAAGCGTGTAGCCGGCCGCCACGGCCGCGGTGGCGCTCATGAATCCGCGGCGCGAGACCGGGGCGACTTTCGTCAATCCGACGACGTCGGATGTCATGGTGGTTTCGAAGCTCATCGGTCTATCCCTTCCTGCTGCCTATGCTGGTATCCCCGGAGGCGACGCATTCGCCGATAGTTGCCGGCCAAACGCAAATCACCAGCCTGCGAGCACGCGCGCATTCGGGCCGGCCCTGCCGTTGGTTCAGCAGCGCAGCTTCTGGGGCCAGCTCATTACGACAAGGCGTTGCCAATCTGGATGGCGAGGAATGCCGCTGGCGATGACGCCGGAGAGCTCGAGCATGTTGCCCGGCCGTGACTGCCAATGCTGCAGGTCTGACGTCAACCACGCTGCCAGCTCGAGTCCCGATGACGTTCTGAGTTTGCGTAGATCCGCGAGGGCCGGACTTAACCGTCTAGTCGCATTGCATCGCAACATCCATTAACCGAAAAAAACGGTTCCGTCCCGGCCGGCCATACCGCCTGGCGCCGGGACGGATGCGCATGTTCGCGCATTCCACGCACTCAGCCGCAACAAATGGACGGCGCAACGGGCACAATGACGCACTGTGTTGCTCGCGCGTGTGTGCATGCCCTCAATCGCATGCGCGCAAGTCGTGATTTGATTGAAATTTTCGAAGGACTCGAGCCGTCCGGTTTACTCGAACTTTCTTTGTGACGCCCTAGTTCCACCACCGGAAGTTCCATCTCCGGCAACGGAGAAGCCCCCGGGGACTTCATTCTCGTCCACTCAGATTGCGCTGCCCAAGGCTCAATTGAATAAAGCTTTATCCGACCTGGAACTGAAATGAATTTGGCTCGCGAATCGATTGAACTGTTGGAGCAGGTCGCGCGAATCCTGTGGTTCGAAGGCACCAAGCACGGCTTGCGCGACCGCGAATGGATGGCGCTGCGATTCCTCTCCCGGGCCAACCGCTTTTCCCGGACGCCTTCGGCGCTCGCGAGCTACGTCGGCACCACGCGCGGGACCGCCTCGTTCATCATCGGAGAACTCGAGCGGCTCGGCTATCTCGAGCGGAAACGCTCGGCCACGGACAAGCGCTCGGTGATGCTGAGCGTGACGCAGCAGGGCAAGAAGTTCCTGGTACGCGACCCCGTCAACGTTCTCGTCGAGGCGATTGCCGTGCTCGACGACGAGGTCAAGATCCGCTTTCGCGACACGTTCCGGCATGTGCTGGATCAGTCGGACGCGGCCGAGCAGCGGCACCACACCGACGTCTGCAAGCGATGCATCTTCCTGCGGGAGGATCGCACCGCCACCGACAACAAGACGACGGTCGAATTCAGCTGTCGCCTGTTTCGCGCGCCGATCGCGGAGTCGGAGGTCGATCTGCTATGCACCAGCTTCGAGCATCACCGCCAATAGAGGCGGCCATCGATCAGGGCGTCGCCTTACGTGACGAATAGACGACGCCGCCGCTTGTCTCCACCACCAGACGCCCGTTCTCGTTCCTGATCTCCTCGATGCGACCGAGACCTGGCACCTGCTGTCCCAGCACGGCCTCGATGACACCGTTCGGGCTCTGCAGGATCGCAATTCCTTCATAGGCCTGGCGGACCGACCACCCCTTGATCGCCTTCCGCGGCGCCGACGCGCGCTCGGACGGCGACACCGAGCCCGTGAACTCGGGTGCCGCGACCGAGGCCATCATCGTCCCTGGCTGTGAGGGGGGCTGCGATTGAACCGTGGCAGGCGCCGGTGCCGGCGTCTGGACCTGCGCCTGGGCGAGCTTGTCGAGCTTCGCCGTCGACGACGAGCTCACCCGCTCGATGCGATCCAAATTCTCGGCGAACCGGCCGAAACGATCATTGGTCGCCTTGCTCGACTGATCGACCGCGGTGCGCAGGCCGTCGAGATTTTCGGACACGCCCGACACCTGCTTACGCAGCTGTGCGACGGTCTCACGCAGAATCCTGATCTCCGTATTGGCCGCAGCGTTGTTCTGCGCGGGCTGCGTGGTGAGATAGGCGATCACGCCGGTGCAGGCGCAGACGACAAGCATGGCGGCGACCGCCAATGTCGCGAGCGGCACAACCCAGGTCGGACGGGGCGGCGGGGGCTTGGCCACGATCACGGCCGGCTTGATCACGGTCGGGGCAGGCTTGGGTATCGCCATCTTGTCGAGACGTGCCTTGGCACGAATACGTTTGAGTCCCTCGAGCGCCTCCTTCGCGAGAGCTTCGTCGCTTGCCGCGGCCGACACTCGCTTTGCGCCCGCAGCAGGCTTGGTCGCGCGCGCCGCATTGTCCTTGATATTGCGCGGCTCGGGAGCAGGCTTCACCGTCGCGGAAACATCAGCGGTCGCGCTGGGACGAGCTTGTCCATCGGACAACATGTGAAAATGCTCCGTTCGGTTCGATCTGTCGAACCGTGACGTTATTTGTCGAAGCTTGCCTGAAACGTGCGCATCGAGAGATCTTCATCATGCGCGATGCGACGAGAAATGGTTCGAACGCGCCATGCACGTGGCGAGAGTGCGACTCGAAAGACACACACTCGCCAAGATTTCGCCAAGCTGAGTCACACTGCGACATGTGAGTCGAATTGTCGCACGCGGAAAAGAGCGCGTGAGAGTCAATCCCGGGTTGAAAACTCCCTCACATACCTGAGCCGCTGCACGGCTCGAAATAGCTGTACTTGTACAGGGATACGGAACCTTACAACCATCACGATGCAAAACTAGTTTAACTTTCAAATCAACTGATACGTTTGAATATATCAAGAAACAACTCGAAACAAACCAACAGCATCAAGCACAAATAGCAATCGCTTTATTACGCACGCTTGATCGGAAATCGGCAATTGTTACGGTCCTACTCAAGTGATTCTCGCCAGTTGGCGAGGAGACCGACACAGTTTCAGTGGCGTTCGGACGCGATGAGCAACTTGGCGCAACTGTTCTAGGTCGTTTCTCAATCCGCCCCGCGAGGTGATCCGCAAGACACCCGCCGGGCCTCACACAGTAAGCGTTCAGTATCGAGTCGAAGTACCAGGCCTGCGAGACGCGGGCGCTGAATGCGTAGGGCTGCCCGCGAATATCGAAACGATAACAACGGTTCGCGGGAAGGAATGTCGTCAAACAGCATAATTGCCGAGTCGGTGCATCACATCAACCAACCGGCCGCAACAAGTGCGAAACAGGGGCGAAAGACTGATGTATATTATCGTTGATGATCGCGAAAGCGTCGCGAACAGCTACGTCGGAGGGCTTGTTCGCGAAGGCGTGTCGTCGATCGGATTCTCCTCCAGGGAGTTCTGGGACTGGCTGCAATCCGCGAGCGAGTCGGATCTGGCAGCGGTCGACGCCTTCCTTCTCGGAGATTGCGATGCCCGCGGAAGCCTGCCGCGGGCCATGCGCAAGCGCTCCTCGGCTCCCATCATCGCCATGAGCGGCCAGAAGATGCTCAAGAACACACTTGAGCTGTTCGAATCGGGCGTCGACGACGTCGTGCACGTGCCGATACACCTTCGCGAGATACTCGCCCGAACGGCCGCCATCGCGCGCCGCCGGGTGGGCGAGCTGCCAAGGCCTTGCGAGAGCAGGATCCAGGTCTTCTTCAACGGCCGTGATCCCGAGATCGCAGGCCACGCCCTCACCCTGCCTCGTCGCGAACTGCGGATTCTCGAATATATGGTCAGCAATCACGGAAAGTGGGTGACCAAGACGCAAATCTTCAACGCGGTCTACGGCATCTTCGAGTCCACCTTCGACGAAAGCGTGATCGAGAGTCACGTCAGCAAGCTGCGCAAGAAGCTCCGCGACCGCCTCGGCTTCGACGCGATCGTGGCCCGGCGTTACGTCGGATACCGCCTCGACATCCCGGCCGGCGAGGCTCTCGATGAGCCGATGCAGGAGATCGACGAGGTCGGCATCCTCCTGAACAGGGCGCTTGCCGTCCCGGCAGCGTACCCGGTCGGAAACTGACACAGCCAAAGCCTGGCGCGAACAGACAACGGCCTCCGCGAAGCAGCTTCGCGGAGGCCGTTGCACGTTCGGCTGCACGGAACCCACGGGAAGGGCCTCGCTTCGCGGCCCCGATCGAGGTGCGTTCCCCCTTGGAGTTGGCGAACTCAATTCGACCAACCGTCGCGCCTTACGGCTTCTGCTGGAATTCTTCCTTGGAAACGTAGTTGAAATCCTCGACCAGGACGTCCTGGACGATTTCAGCCTGCATCCGCTCGTTGACGCGCTGCTTGATGGCCGTGGTCAGGATGGAGAGGTCGTAGCGGGCGAGCTTCCTGAAGTCGAGACGGTCGTCGGCATAGATCCTGCGGAAAGCCTCGTCCACAACGAACGGCTCCGGCGGAACATTGAGCTGGTGCATGGTCCGCGCCTCCACGGTGTAGACGAACCGCGCGACGATATAGCCCTGAACGTTGCCGTTCTCGACCATGGGCACGCTCAGTGCCCGCGTCTTCTGGTATTGCAGCCCTTCAAGATATTCGTCCTTGGCCGGCAGAAGGCTGCCGTTTTCCTTCCAATAGGCCACGGCATAGCTCGTGCCCGCGGTGAGAATGCAGACCCAGAGCCCGGCCAACACCAGTCTGATCATTTTCCGTCCTGCGCTGCGCGACCGGTATAGGTGCCGTCCGACTCGGCCTCCTTGATCGCCTTGACGATGATGCCGGCGACCTCGCGCACCGCGTCATAGTGCATTTCGAGGATCGAGCGGTTGCGCTCGAGCTTTTCGCGCAGCCGCTGAATCTGCTCGGTGACCTCGGCTTCGCCGCCAAGATGCATCCGCGCGCGCATCAGGCGGACGAATTCGAGCATGCTCCGGCTCTTGCGCGCGCTGAAATCGTCGAAGTCGATCTTCTTGCCGGTGGCCAGCGCGACCGTCTCCTCCTCGACAATGCTCTCGAGCCGGCGGATTGCCGCCAAGAGGCCGCGCACTTCGTCCGATCTCACCGCATCGGCGCCGTCGGCCACAGCCTCGCTGCCCACGATCGGCAGCAACATGGGCAGCAGTGCATCGTTCGCTGCCGCTTCCGTCGGCATCACCTCTGTGTCCGCGACCGGCTGTTCGATCACCATGGCCGCCGCGCCTTCTTGTGCCTGCATAGAAAATTCACCCCTCACGTCTGTTACCCATTCGCCGATCGTCATCCGGCCTTGCCCGCGCTGTCCCGCCGTTCCGGACGCGCGGCGGCGAGCCGCTCGGCGATGCCGATGCCCTTGCCCTTTGCCAGCTGGTTGCCGAGCTGCTCCGCCAGCATCGACTTCCAGACGCCGCCGGCCGTGCCCTTGCCGAAGACTTCCTCCGAATCCTTCGGCAACATCGTCTCGACGAAGGTCTGGAGGATGAAGGCCTCGAACTTCCGGTACACCTCGCCGGATGCCGGCGCCTTGATCACGCGGACCGGCGCGCCGTTCACTGCGTCCGACTGCGCCTCGGCCACCTTCGTCGCAGACTGCTCGGCGGCCGCCGCGGCCTTGCCGACTTGCGCGTCCATCGTGGCGGCGAAATTGGCATCGGAGGATTTCAGCGCATCGAGCTTTGCGGTGGCCGCGCGCTGCGTCACGGGATCGGCGGCCTCGAGCACGTCGAGAACGAGGTCGGGTGTCGCTGTCACGATCATATCTTGTTCCGGTTGGCTGGCCGTGGCGTCCAGGCGCGCACGGCAGGGCTTTGTCCCGTTATCTCCTCGAGCACGCGCGTCTCCGCGTCGCGAAGCTTGTCGGCCAGCGCCACCTTCGCGACCTCCTCGAGCTGCTTCACGCGGCGGTTCTCGGCGCGAACCTGGTCGAGCTGCTGCGCGGCCTGCGCTTGAACCTCTCGCGCACCGACGCTCGTCCTGTTCAGGCGCCGCGCAATCGATTCGCTCGACGAGCCCGCCGGCGGCTTGCCGCCATTCAGCGCTCCCACCAGCCATTCCTGCTCGTCCTGCAGGCTTTGCTCCTGCTGCCGCAGCTGCGCGAGCTGCCATTCGGACAGCCGGAGCTGGAGCTTCATGAGCGATACCATCCGGCCGAGCTTGTCCGCGCGCGAGGTCACCACCGGTCACTCCGCGAGCCAGGACGAAACGCCGAGCATGAATTGCGTCAGCAGCTCGTCGCTGGTGAGGTAGAGCAGCAGGAAGCCGCCGAACAGCACGAAGGGCACCGAGATGAAGTAAACCGGAATCGCCGGCGTCAGCTTGTTGATCAGGCCGACCGCCAGGTTGACGATGACGGAATAGACGATGAAAGGGCTGGTGATCCGCAGCGTCAGCACGAAGGCCTCCGACAGGCGGCCGACTAGCTGGTCGAGCGCCATGCTACCGCCGATCCTGTTGCCGGGCTGCCAGACGTCGTAGGAGTTCATCAATCCGCGCAGCACCTGCCAATGCTGGTCGGTCATGAAGAACAGCGTGGTCACGGCCGCCATGATCAGCGGCACCAGCGCCGGCGCCGGATCGGTGTCGCCGACCGGCGTCCCCGGGATGTTACTCAGGCCGATCGCGCTCGCCATCACGGTCGCCATAGTCTGCAGCGCGAGGAAGAACACCCGCCCGCCGAGCCCGATGACGCTGCCGACCAGGAGCTCGGAGCAGATCAGGAGCGCAAGCGTGAGCGGAGCCGCATTATCGGTGAGAGGTTTCAGGACCGCGATCAGGATCGGCGCCAGCGCAAAGGTCGTGACCAGCGCCACGAACAGGCGGACCTGGGCCGGAACGTTGACGCTGGAATAGCCGGGCACCAGCATCAGGCAGGCGCCGATGCGGCAGAACACGATGAACGTCACCAGCACGCTGTCGGCAAGGGTGCTGATCACGATATGGCTCCGAGTGCCCGGATCTCCGCGCTGCGCGCGACCTCGACATGCGACAACACCGGCAATGTCGGGAACACCCGCTCCAGGATCATGCGGACATAGGGACGCGCTTCGGGCGTCACCGCCAGCACCACGCTGGTGCCGCTCTCGGTGAACTTGCGGATCGCGGCGCTGGCTTCGGTCGCGAACTGCTCGATCAGGCGCGGATCGGCGTCGAACTCGACGACGTCGCCCTTGGCATCGCGCTTCAGGCTCTGATGGAATGCGAGGTCCCAGCGATTGCCGAGACGGACGACGTTGAGCACGCCGTTGTCGGAGAGGTCGCCGCAGATCTGCTGGGCCAGCCGCGTCCGCACGTGCTCGGCGACCTGCTCCGAGCGCCGCACATGCGGCGCGATCTCGGCGATTGCCTCCAGGATGAGATGTAGGTTGCGAATGGAGACCCGCTCGCCCAGCAGGATCTTCAGGATCGCCAGCAGGCCCGAATAGGAGATCTGCGACGGGCAGAGATCCTCGACCAGGCGTTTGTATTCGGGATCGAGCCGGTCGAGCAGCGCGCGCATGTCCTTGTAGGACAAGAGCTGGGCGAGGTTCGCCCTGATCACCTCGCTCAGATGCGTGAGCAGCACCGACAGATTGTCCACCGGCTTGCAACCCTGCCGCTTGACCTCGTCCGTGAACGCCTCGGCCACCCAAAGCGCCTTCATCCCGAAGGCGGGCTCGATCACCTCCTCGCCGGGCACGTCAGGCTTGCCGTCCTTGTCGACCAGCACGAGCACCTCGCCGAGCCTGAGCTCGCCATGGGCGACGCGGGTGTCGTGGATCCGGATCTGGTAGCCCTTGGGGTCGATCGACAGATTGTCGGTGAGCTTGATCTCCGGGATGACGAAGCCGTACTGCTTGGCGAACTTCTTGCGGATCTTGGCCACACGGTGGGCGAGCTCGGTGCGCGAGCCCAGCAGATGGACCGAAAGATGGCCGCCGAGCGCCAGCTCGATCTCGGCCGTCTTGAGAGATTCCTTGACGGATTCCTTGGCGTCCGCCTGGGCGCGCTCGTCGGCCTTGCGCGCATCCTCCTTCTGCTTCAGCGCCGCCTGCCGCTTCGGCAAGGTGTAGCCGACGAAGGCCATGACGCCGCCGAGCAGTACGAAGGGCGCCATCGGCAGGCCGGGCATCAGGGCGAGCACGAACATCATCAGCGCCGCGGCGGACACCGCGCGCGGATAGCCGCCGAGCTGGCGCAGCACCGCCTGCTCCGCCGAGCCCCTGGTGCCGCCCTTGGAGACCAAGAGGCCCGCCGACAGCGACACGATCAGCGCCGGCATCTGCGACACCAGACCATCGCCGACGGAGAGCTTGGTATAGACGTCCGCGGCGCGCGTCAGGGTCAGCCCGTGATGGGTGACGCCGATGACGATACCGCCGAAAATGTTGATCGCGGTGATGATGAGGCCGGCGATGGCGTCGCCGCGGACGAATTTCGAGGCACCGTCCATGGCGCCGAAGAACGCGCTCTCCTCTTCGAGTTCGCGGCGGCGGCGCTGGGCTTCCTTGTCGTCGATCAGGCCGGCGGATAGGTCCGCGTCGATCGCCATCTGCTTGCCGGGAATGGCATCCAGGGTGAAGCGGGCACCGACTTCGGCGATACGCGTCGCGCCCTTGGTGATCACGACGAAATTCACCGTGACCAGGATCGCGAAGATGATCAGGCCGATGACGAAGTCGCCGCCCATGACGAACTTGGAGAAGCCGGCAACGACATAGCCGGCAGCCTGTTCGCCCTCCCCGCCCCGCGACAGGATCAGGCGCGTCGTCGCGATGTTCAGCGCAAGGCGCAGGATCGTCGCGATCAGCAGCACGGTCGGGAAGGCCGAGAAATCGAGCGGCCGCTGGATCCACAGCGCGACCATCAGGATCAGCGCCGACAGCGCGATCGAGAACGCAAGGCCGAGGTCGATCAGAATCGGCGGAATCGGCAGGAACAGGATCGTGAGCATGGTCACGATGCCGCCCGCGAAGAAGGCGTCGGCCCCAAGTCGGCGCGGATTGGGCAGGCTAGCAGCTAACGTATCGGCCATGGGTCACCGGCAGAGGGGTCCGCCCCGCAATCTGCCGCGCAAAGCTTACGCGAGGGTGGTGGCCCTGGCGATCAGAAGCCGTGCTCGATCCGCGAATAGACCATCTCGGTGAAGGTCGAAAGATGCGCGCCGATGAAGGAACCGGAGACGGCAACGACCAGCAGGATGACGATGATCTTCGGAACGAAGGTCAGCGTCACCTCCTGGATCTGGGTCAGGGCCTGGATCAGCGCGATCACGGTGCCGACCAGCATCGCGGCGCCGACCGCAGGTCCGGAGGCGACGATGATGGTCCAGATCGCCGCCTGGACGATGTCGAGAGCGTCCCGTTCGTTCATGACTGGCTGATCGTGA
The DNA here is from genome assembly GCF_045571495.1 of Bradyrhizobium centrosematis. Taxonomy (NCBI): domain Bacteria; kingdom Pseudomonadati; phylum Pseudomonadota; class Alphaproteobacteria; order Hyphomicrobiales; family Nitrobacteraceae; genus Bradyrhizobium; species Bradyrhizobium centrosematis. Next base: position 1,849,580 of record NZ_CP120703.1, on the reverse strand, counting down.
GCCCGGGCCCGACCGCGACCTTGGTGCCGTCCTGGAGGGTGGCGATGGAGCCGTCGCTGTTGATCGCGACCGAAACGACCTTGCCGCTGAAGCTGGCGCCGGTGGAGTCGGTGAAGCTGACGGTCTTTCCGATCAGGCTGTTGGCCTGCGACAAGGACTGCGACGACAGCAGCGCGTCCAGCTTCGAATTGGTCTGCATCGCCTGCTCGACGGTCGAGAGCTGAGCGAACTGGCTCATATATTGCGAGGTGTCCATTGGATTGGTCGGATCCTGGTTCTTCATCTCGGCGACGAGGAGCTGAAGAAAGGTATTGTAGTCGACGCCGTTGCTCGACGTCGTCGTGGTGGAGCCGGTCGTGTTGGCCGACTTGCTCGTGCTGTCGGTCGCGCTGTTGACGTTCATGTGTCTCTCCGCTGTCAGGCAGCCTCGACGGGGGAAATGGTGGCCGCGCCGGCCAGAATGACCTGCTCCACCGGAAACAGGGCCCGGATCCGCTTGAGCGCCTCGAAGTAACGGGTCGCCTGGACCAGCTCGTCGATGGCGCCAAGCCCGTCCAGCATCTCGCGGTTCTCGCACACGGCACACAGCGCCGCATGATGCTGGGTATAAAGCGCCGCGGCGTCCCGGATGTCGGTCGGGTTCATCAGCATGAGCTGGACGATGAAGTAGAGCTGCCGCAGCGCCGTGGTGGCATCGGACGCCTGCATGATCTGCCCTTCGAGCAGGAACATCACGTCGTTGACGAGCTCGACGGAGACCTTGCGGTCCACGCGCAGCACCGCACCGTTGATGTAGATTCGTTCGCCCGCCCGCAATGAGACTTTCATCAAAGCGCGTCTCGGATCAGGCGGTTGATCTCGATGAGCTGCATCACGTCGTTCGATCGCTCCTCGCGAAGGCGATCGGCTTCCTTGACGACCCACAGGCCGATCGAGATGATGTCGGCGCGCAGCTTGTCCGGCAGCCCGTTTTCCGGGTGCGAGAGATCCTCGATGAAGATCGTCCACAGCCGCCGCACGTAGAGCAGGCTCTCGACCAGATCCTCGAGGCGGAACACGCCTCTCTGAAGCCGCTCGAGCCGGTCGATGCCGAGGCTGAGCGCCTGCCGCTCGCGGCCCCGCGCCTCGTAACCGCTCTCGTCGACGACCGATTCATAGGCTTCAAACGTCATTAGAAGAACCACTCTGCGCAGGAGACCTGATAACAAGACAAAGGTGCGAAGTCCGACTTTAGAGATAGTTGATCAGGCTGATCTTCTGGAGCTGCGAGGTGAGCGCCAGCGCGGTCTGGATCTGGGTCTGCAGGGTGTTGACCCGGACCGAGGCCTCGGTTGGATCGACCGCCTCGAGCTTGATGATCTGATTGTTCAGAATGTCCTGCTGCGTCTTCAGCTTTTCGGTGGCGCCGGTCACTCGCTGCTGGACCGTGCCGACGCTGCCGCCGAGCGCAGCGAGGTCAGTGATGGCATTACCGACGAGGCCGATGGCCTTGTCCACGACGACCTGGAACGTATCCTGGTTGAGGTTCGCGTTCCCGAGATCCGCCATCATGGTGTAGGCCTCGGCCAGCTTGCGGAAGCCAGTCTGGTTGGCGCTGACGGACGTGTCGGCGATCTCGGTCGTGGAGACCCGGCTTTGCATGACCTGATCGGTCGCCGTCGACCAATTGGTGTTCCAGGCCGGGCTCGCGAACTCAGCATCGAAGCTGGTGTTGAGGAAAGTCTGCATCTGGGCCGGGGTAATGCTGCTCACGCTGGCCGAGGATTGGTTGAAGCCGAAGAACGTCAAGAAATCGGAGTCGACCCGGTTCTTGCTGGCCGAGCCGGCCGCGTAGGCCGTGATCGGCTGATTCTGCGTATTGATGCCGGAGAACAGGTACGAGCCGTTGTAGGACACGTTCAGCGCGCCGATCAGATCCTGAAGGTTGGAGGACGCAGGCGGCAGGATGATCCGACCGCCGCCGTCGGTACTGCGGGCGGCGATCAGGTCCTTGAGGAAAGACGTCGCGGTCGTGTTGAGCTGGGTAATGCGGTTCTGCGTCGTGTCCAGGCGCCCCAGGACCAGCGCGTTGGTGTCGATGAGCTGATCGGCGAAGCTGAAGTCCGCCCGCAACGTGACGTCGTTTCCGGTCGTGGCGCCGAGCGTGAGGCCCACATCGGCGAAGCGCCCGGTGGTCGCCTCCTTCGACGCCTTGCTCAGCGCAGCCTGGTTGTTCGTGATCGAGGACCTCAACGACGACGACAGCATCAAGGTCGAGATGTAATTGGCGCTCATCATGACTTATTTCCCCACGGCAGCCAGCAGGCTCTGCAACATCTGGTCGACGGTCGAAATGATCTTGGACGATGCCGAATAGGTGCGCTCGACCTGAAGCATCAAGGACATCTCGTCGTCCATGTTGACGCCGCTGACATTCGACAGCGCCGCGGTGGTGCGCTCGAGCATCGTCTTCTGGTAACTCACGTTGGAGTCTGCGGTCTTGCGCTGGTTTTCGATCCAGCTGGCCGACGACGACGCGAAGTCGCCCAGACTGCCGTTTGGCTTGCCCTGCGAGGTCGCATCGAACGGCTGCGCCGCGTCCATGCCGCTGATGAGCTGTTGCAGCCGGACCGAGTATCCGCCGTTGCCGGCGGTGTTGTACTGGTAGGCGACGTTGCCGCTGATCGCGCCATCCCTCAGCAGGTTCGGATTGCCGCCCTGGGCCGGATCGACAGACGCAGCAACACTGATCAGGCCGGCAAGGCCGACCGAGACGGTGGCGCTCGCCGGCATCGTCGGCGCGCCGGGATAGGTGAAGAGACCGGGAACGTCGGGCAGCGACGCGCCGGACTGATCGCTCTCCCTGAAGGTATTGATCAGGCCACGCGCGATTTCGTCGAGCTGATCCTGATAGGTGACCGTGGCCTTGTCGCGCAGGTCAGCCAGGCCCGCTAGCTTGCCAGTCTTGATCGGCATCACCGAATTGGCGCCCGTCACAGGCACGCCGTCGATATAGACCGCGTTGCCCGTGGTGCCGGCCGTGTAGTTGTTGGTCGCCACGAAGCTGACCGAGCGCGCCGTCTTGTCGAACATGACGACGCCGCTGTCGGTATAGAGCGCGGCATCGCCGTTGGCCCGGATCGACATCGAGACGCCGACTTCCTGCGACATCTTCGAAACGATGGCGTCGCGCTGGTCGAGATAGTCGGTGATGTCGTCGCCGGAGATCGTTCCCTTCACGATCGCGGTGTTGACCTTGTCGAATTGGGTGAGCAGCTGACTGATGTTGGCGACCGAGGTCGCCATGTCGGCGTCCGCGTCCGCGCGCACCGTCTGCACGGTCTTGGTTGCCTCGTTGAGCGAGGTCGCCATGTCCTTTGCGGACGTCACTGCGGCCTGCGCCAGCGTGGCGTTGTCCGGGGCGTTGGCATATTGCTGCAGCGCCTGCTTCAGCGCATTGAGCCGCGCCGTCGGCGACTGGCCGAGTTCCGGATCGTCCACCGTGGCCGATGCGATCTTTTGCAGGCCATCGTAGATCGCATTCTGCTTGGCCGACGAAGACGTCGCGGTCAAGACGTTGTTGTAGAGACCGGAGCTTGCGGCGCGCTGGATCGCCGCGACATAGACGCCGGTATTGGGCAGGTTGTCCAGCACGGCGATCTTGCGCGAATAGCCGACGGCGCTGGCACCGGCGATGTTGCGCGAGATCGCCGACGACTGGATGCCCGACGCCATGAGCGAGGCGCGAGCGGAGTCGAGAGCGGCGGTAAGGGACATGATCTGCTCTTGGCCGGGATGCGTGCCGAACGATTCAGCGCTTCAGGTTGACGACGACGTCGAGCAGGTCGGCGCCCGTCTGGAACGATTTCGAATTGGCGGTGAAGCCGCGCTGTGCCTCGATCATCCCGGTGAGTTCGTCGGCGAGATCGACGTTGGAATCCTCCAGCGCGCCGGACTGGACCTTGCCGAGCCCGCCGGTGCCGGCGTTGCCGGCTTGCGCATTGCCGGAATTCATGTTGGTCGAATAGACGTTGCCCGGCTCGGGCGTCAGATTGTCGGGGCTTGCGACGTCGGCGAGCATGATGGTGTAGAGCGTCGTCTGCTGCCCGTTCTTGAGCACGGCTGTGACGTATCCGTTCTCGTCGACATTGATCTTGTCGATCGCCGAGGGAACGCTGCCGTTGACGGTCGCCTTGAAGCTGAAGTCGGTCCCCACCTGCGTCATGTTCGACAGGTCGAGGGTCATGGCCGCACCGCCGGGGACAGTGAGCGCGAGAGTCGTCGGGCTCGCCGCGGCCAGCGCGCCTTTGCCGGTTGCGGTCGTATCGAAGGTGAAGGTGGTGGCGGCGCCGACCGACGCACCTGTCGCGGAGTCGTAAGCCTGAATCTGCCAAGTGTCCGCGCCAGCGGCCGTCGCCGTATGGGACATGTAGACGTCGAGCGTGACGGCCTGGCCGATATTGTTGTAGGCCACGATCGAGCTCTTCGACGAATATGACGCCGGGCCGGGAGGACCAGCGATCACGGCGGCCTTCGGATCGAGATTTCCGGTCGTCAGGGTGCCCGCGGTCGATGGCACCGGCACCTGCGAGACCTGGGCGATGTTAACGATCTGCATGCCGGACAGGCTGTTCTGCGAGAAATTGGTCACTTTGCCGGGCTGGCCCAGAAGATAGTAGCCGGCCGCGTTGACGAGGTTGCCCTGAGCGTCCGGCACGAACGAGCCGGCGCGCGTCAGGAACTGCTGCGTGTTGGTCGCGTTCGAGACCACGAAGAAGCCGTTGCCCTGCACGGCGAGATCCGTGGACGACGTCGTGAATTGCGTATGTCCGGCGTCGCTGATGGCGTAACGGACCTTCGTCTCGACGGCGCCGGAGTCGTAATTGCCGGAGCCGCTCTTCAGGATCAGCGAGGAGAATTCGGTCGAAGCCCGCTTGTAGCCGGTCGTGTTGACGTTGGCGATATTATCCGAAACCGTCGACAGCTTGTTGGACTGCGCGCTCATGCCGGAAACACCGGTGCGCATAACACCATACAGGCTCATGAAAGGGGCTCCTTTGGTAGGTTGCAGCTACAATGAGAGGTCTTGCTTGCGCGGGGCTGATGGTTCGGGACCATGCACAACTTCACGTCGTCATGTCGTTTTCGGCTGACAGAACGAGCGGGCCTTGTCGGTCCAGGCGCCGAAGCCGCTCGAGACGAGGTGCGCGACGATGTGACAGACATAGCGCTTCTGCGCCAGCTGATTGTTGGGGCCGGCGTTGTAACGCGCAACGGCCATGGTCCAGCTGCCTTCGCGCTGCTTCAGCTCTTTCAGAAAACGCGCAGCATAGTCGACGTTCCTGGCCGGATCGAACATCGCCCGCACCGAACCGAACTTGTCGCCGTGATAATAATGGTTGATCTGCATGCATCCGAGATCGATCAGCTTGATCCCTTTGCCTCGCATCGCCTCGAAATTCGCCATCGCGTCGTTGATGTCCTTGGCAAACACGGTCTGGCCGTCTGTGCCGAGCGCAAACGGATGCAACGCGCCGCGCCGTCCGGTCTCAGTGAGGCCGACTGCGTAGAGAATGCCGAGCGGAATCCCGTGCTGCTGCGCCGCGCGCGCCATCTCGCGCTCGCAGGGACGCGCAGTGTCGGTCGCCGCGGCCGCGGCGCCGGCGTTACAGATAAACAGGGCCGTGGCGATTCTGCTGGCCAACGTCCTGGTCATGACGCATCTCCTGATTGGACTGGCGCTCCTGCCGGGCCTGCCTCGCGCCGCCGTCGGACTGTCCCGACGATGTGCCGGTGCCGCCGAACGGTCCTTGCGACTGCGGCGAAGGCTGTTGCTGGCCCGAGAGCTGCGGCTGGGACTGGCCGGAGCCGCTCTGGAATCCGTCGAGCGAGCCGTGCTGGACGGGGGCGACGTCGGCGACATAGCCCGCCGACTGCATGAGATCGCGGATCTGGTCGCGCTGCTGGTCCAGCATCTGGCTCGTGTCCTTGCGCTCGGCCGCAAGATGGATGGACACTTCGGTGCCGACGAGGCGCAGGCGCACGGTGACGTTGCCGAGCGCAGGCGGCTCGAGATTGACGGTCAGGATCTTGAGCGGCTGATCCGGCGCATTGGTCTGGGAGGCCGCGAGATCCGGCGCTGCGGGCGCCGCAGGGCTTGCGGAGTCGTTCAGCTCGGCGACGACCACATTGGCGACCTGTTGCGGAACGTTGAATTGCGCCGGAGGCAGATGGGTCTCCTGCTGGACCACGGTGACCTTGGTCGTCTCGGGCAGTGCATCACGCCCCGCGGCCTTGGCCGCGCGCTCGACATTGGCCGTGACCGCCTCGAAGCCGGGTGTCGCGGGCATTGCGCGCGATGGCTCGCTGTCTTGCGCAGGCGAGGATTCCGGCGCGGCCGTTGCCTGCGAAGCCGCAGCTTGCGCGCGCGCAGCGGTCGGAGCGACGCTGGATGGGGGCGCATCGGCCTTTGCCGCCTTCGCCGCGCCCTGAACCTCGCGCTTCGTGGGGGAGGACCGCTCGTCGCGCGCGGGCGTGTCCTTGTCGGGAGATTGCAATTCGAGCTGCGGCTTCACCACAGGCGCAGCGGCGATCTCCTGCCCGACCGCCACCGCAATGCCGGACTGGTCCTGGATGTCGACGTTCGCGGCATGACGGGCCGGACGTTGCCTTTCCGACGACCTCACGGCCTTCTTGTCGGAGGCCTCCTCTGCGGGTTTAGACCGCTCGTCCGACGCGATCAGCTCGGGCATCGTCGCGTCGCTGGGCTTGTCATGCCCGGTCGGGTGGGCCAGACGCGTGCGCAGCGATCCGGTCTTCCCGCTGGTGTCGCGGCCATCCTCGTTCAGGGCCTGCTTGGCGAGATTCGAGACGGTGTGCAGCAGGTCGTTGAATGAGGAGCTCGCCTGCGGTTTCGCCCCGGCGCCCTTGGCCGAGCGCATGTTGAGGCTCTCGGCAAGACCCGAGAAAACCTGTCCGGAGGTTCCACTGAGCTTGGTCATGGACGGCGGTCCTTGGTGAGGAGTTCGAGTTCGCCGAGCTGCTTGCGCGCGCGCGCGAGCGTCGCGGTCGATGACGCCAGATCGAGCCGCGCCGGCGTTGCCGGCGGCTTGTCGGCTGCGGCAGCGGATCCGCCCGGGAACGGCTTGCGGATATCGAGTGCGAGCTGCACCGTGGCGTTCAGAAGGGGCACGTCGCGCTCGGGCAGCTTCGACCGGTCGACGGCCTTCAGCTCGGCGAGCCCCCCATCATATTCGTCGGCGAGCGCTCGCGATGCACCGCGGAAGAAATGGGCCCGCTCGCGTTCGGTGGAGGCGTCTGCGCTGAGCGTCAGCGCCTGCTCGCTGGCAAGCCGTGTCACGGCCAGCTGTCCACGCACCATCGCTGCGCGCGCGATCACGAGATAGAGCTTGAGGCGGCTCGCACGATCGACCTGCTCCAGCATGGCCGCGATCCGCGCAAAACGGCGCTCGTCGAGTGCCAGGCTCGATTGCGTCAGGCCCGTCGAAAAGCGTTGCCAGAAATCGCCGGCATAGATCGAGTTGCGGTAGTGGCGAAGATAGGCCAGCGTCAGGAACTCGAACTTGTCGAACTCCTCCGCCTGCCCCACCAACAGGATCTCGCGCCGCAGGGCCGCTTCCTCCACCAGCGTGCCGGGTAGCAGCAGGCGTGCGTCATCCAGCCGCTCGATCGCGAGCGATGCCTCGGCACGAGCGAACAGCGCGCCCTGGACCAGCGCAACCTGTCCGCCCAGCCCCGAGGAAAGCATCCGCGGCTTGACGTCCTTGAGCAGCTCCCGCGCTTCCTCCTGGCGGCCCTCGACATAGGCGAGCGCACCATTGAACAGCCGCTCGTCCACGTTCATCTTGTCGCGCGGCAGCTTGCGGACGATTTGTGGCGCGCCGCCGCTGAGGAGGTAGATGACCACGGCCTGGCTGTTCTGCGGATTGCTCCACACGGCGGGATCCGCGCTGAGAAACTTGTCTCCGATCTGCCGGATCAGCGCGATGTGGCTGCCGTGTGCGGCGGTGTCGCCATTGGCGATGCCGTCCTGCACCGCCTGCAACGCGCGGACGAGCTCGTAGGGCTCGCCTGGCTGGCGCGCGGCTTGAGCATGCACGTTCGCCGCCGCGAAAGGCAGGAGCAGCAGAACGGCGCAGACGAGCGGCCTGATCAAGGGCGCTTCTCACGGATCAGGATCTCGATCCGGCGGTTCTGCGCCGCTGCCGGATCGTTCGGAAGCTTCGGCCGCCGGTCGGCGTAACCTTCGACATGCTCGATCCGCTGTGCGTCGACGCCGGAGCGAACCAGCATGTAATAGGCCATCTGGGCGCGGGCGGTCGACAGCCTCCAATTGTCGTAGTTCTCCGAGCGATACGGTCGATTGTCGGTATGGCCGCGGACGATGATCATGCCCTGGCGTTTCGTCAGCAACGGCCCGATCTTGTCGATCACGCGGATGAGCTCGGGCCGCGGCTCGGCCGAGCCGACCGCGAACATGCCGAAGCTCGCATCGTCGGTCAGGCTGATCAGGAGGCCCTCCTCGACCTGACGCACCTCGGCCGCCGGCCCGGCGCCCGCCTTGATGTCCGACAGCGCGTCTGCGATCGCGGACTGAAGCTGCTTGATCGTCGGCTGCTGGGTTTGCGCCGCATCGCGCGGCTCGGATTCCTTCGTCGCATCGCTCTGGCGCGGCTGCGCGGCGGCGTTGGCTTGAACGGTGGTTTGGGCGCTGCCCTCGCGGGAGGATTGCGCCGGCGCAGGCCCCGGCGGCAGCAAAGGCGACAGGTTTGCGGACGAGGCGTCCGCGCTCGGAGCCACGCTTCCGCCGGCATCTTCCGCCTTGGCGCGCCGCGCCTGCGGCTCGCCCTGATTTGTGCTGGGCGCGCCGGTGCGCGCGGAGGCATCTGGCTCGCTCTCGATCATGGGATCCGCATCCTTGGCCGCTTGCGGCGCCAGCTTCCAATAGCCGGGGTCGAAGGGATCGCGGTAGGCATCGCCGCCCTTGAGGCCGTCCTCTTCGGCGGACGTCAGCGCGCCGGCGCGCCGCTGGCCCGTGGCCTGGTTCGTACTGTTCGCGATCTCGGCGAGCGTCGCATAGGGATCACGAAACAGGACCTTCTCCTCGAAGGAGGCCGGCTTCTCGGCCGTCGGCGAGTCGCCGCGGCGTTCCTCGTTCGAGCCGGCTGGCTGACGCTTGCCGTCCTGCCCTTCGAACGAGGTCGGCTCCTTCTTGGAGAGATTCTTGAGGCCCTTCGGGGCCGGCGCGTTCTCCGCGAGCTGGATTGGGTTGAAATAGCTCGCGACCACCTGCTTCTGGTCCTGGTTGAGCGCGTTGAGCAGCCACATGACCAGGAAGAACGCCATCATCGCGGTCATGAAGTCCGCATAAGCGATCTTCCATACGCCGCCATGATGCGCCTCCTCGGCGAAGGCGCTGCGCCGGCGGACGATCACGAGCTCATGCTTGACCTCTTCCATGGCGGGTTACCGGCGCGCGTCCTTCAGGCGCTCGCTCCAGGCCGTGATCTGTGTCTCGATCACGGTCTGGTCTGCCACGACGCGAACCTCTAGAGTTTCGGCGGGCTCGTACACGATGCCGGTCCGCCTGGAGGCCTCGAGCTGCGTCTTCACGAGGTCGAGCAGCTCGCTCGGGCCGGTGACCTTGAACGCCGGCACCGACGAATTGCCGGTGAGTGTCGCAATCTGCTCGACCAACGATCCGATCGCCTTGTCGCGGACCGCGTCGGTGAGGAACGGCAGCAAGATCCGCGCCACGGAGCTTGCGATGTTGGTTTCGATCTCGCGGCACGCCGCCTCGAAACCGCCGACGATCGCGACCGCCTGCTGGTCGGACCATTTGGCGCGTTCCTCGCCGAGCCGGATCGCGCTGCGGACGCGCTCCTCGGCAAGCTTGGCGTCGCCTTCCGCGACGCCGGCCGCGTGGCCGCGCCGGTAAGCGTCGTCCAGGAGATTCGCCGCCGGGGCTTCGGCCTTCGGCGCCGGAGGCGGTGACTGAAGCTGCGGCTGCGGCTGGGACTCGCGCATGACCTCCTTCGGCCGGGTCAGCACGTCCTGGATCTTGGGCGGCGGAGGCGGTGGCGACTTCGCCCTGCCGTTCGCGTCGAACTGCGTCAGTAGCTTTCCGATTGCCGCGTTCATGCCGCCTCCTCCCGTCGCATCCAGTCTTTAAGGATCGCTGCTGCCTGCGCCTGGTCGAGCCGAACGATCTGCTCCAGCCGTTTTTGCGGGGTTCGCTGCATCTTGCCTTCGAGATCCTCGACGAGGTTGAGCTCGGGGTCCTGACTCTCGGCCAGTGCAAGCGCCGCGGCAGCTTCGAGCTCAGCGGCCTCGGCGGCCTCGACCTGCTCCTGCTGCGCGCGATGGGTCAGAATGCCGTTGACCGCCGGCCGCAATCCGAACCAGACCAGCATCGATGCGACGGCCAGGATCGTCACCGCGTTGATGACGCTGCCAAGCTGCTTGTTGATCATCTCGACGAAGCTGATCGGAGGCACCGGCGCCAGCTCGCGCGAGCCCTCGATGAAGTCGACGGCCGTCACCTGAATCTGGTCGCCGCGCGCCTTGTCCAGTCCGCCTGCCGTCGCGGCGAGCTGGCTGATCTCGGCGAGCTTGCTGTCGACGATGGCCTGGTTGGTCTTGTCGCCGAGATCAGCGACCAGCCGCGCGCGATTGACCAGCACGGCGATGAAGAGCTTCTTCACCGAATAGCCATCGCTCACCGTCGTCGTGGTCTTGGACGAGACCTCGAAATTGGTGACGTCCTCGCGGCGGGTCTTGTCCTCGCTCGAATTCTTGCCGCCGCCAGCGTTCACCTGCTGATCGGGCAGATTCTGCTGCACCGTCGTCGGGGTCGAGCGATCGGCGTTCTGCGACGATTCCTTCTCGCGCACGTTCCGCACCGAGCGCTCGGCACGGCTCTCTGGATCATACACGGTCTCGTTGATCTGCTTCTTGTCGGTGGAGAGCTGCGGCGCGACGCTGACCTCGAAATTGTCGAGGCCCAGATATGGCGTCAGCGCCTTGCGGATGTTCTCCTGCACCATGCCGCCGACCGTCTTCTGCAGGCTCGCCATCTTGGTCGGAGCGGCGCTCGCCTCGTCCTCTTCGGCAAGCAGCATAGAGCCGTCAGCGTCCAGCACCGTGACCTTGTCGCGGCTCATGCCCGGAATCGCGGCAGCGACGAGATGACGGATCGACTGCGCCGTGCGTGCCTCGATCGCACCATCGGTCCGCAGCACGACCGATGCCGAAGGCGGCTGCTGGGTGGCGCGGAACGAACCGCGCACCGGCAGCACGATGTGCACCCGCGCCGCCTTGACGCCCTTCATCAACTGCACCGTGCGCGCGATCTCACCTTCCAGCGCCCGGAGCTTGGTGACCTCCTGCATGAACGAGGTCAGCCCGAGCGATCCGATCTTGTCGAACAGCTCGTAGCCGGAATTGGCGCTGGTCGGCAGCCCCTTCTCGGCCAGCAGCATCCGCGCCTGCATGGTCTGGCTCGGGCGCACCGAGAGCGCGTCGCCGGCCGTATTGACGTCGAAGGTGATGTTCTGCTCGCGCAGCGCCGCGCCCATGCGCGTCACGTCTTCGCGGGTGAGGCCGGTGTAAAGCGTCTCGAACTCAGGTCGGCTCAGATAATACGCGCCACCGACGACGGTGACGAGAACGGCGAAGCCGATCAGGCCCAGGGCCATCAGGCGTCGCGGCCCAAGCTCCAGCAGATTGTTGAGCAGTTGCTGTATCTGCGCACGACTGAGCATATGACCTCGTACCAATGCGAACATATCGGACACTCCGCCGCCAACCTTGTCTGAAGGTTGCGCGGGGACACGATTGGGTCAGTTCGCACGCACGGCGTTGCAATTTTACAAGGAGATCAGATCAGCTTGGCATAGGCCGATCGGGCACGTGGCCGCGCGATCGGTTGCCGGTGTGTTGCGAGAGGTCTGATGTCGGGTGGTCGAATTGGCGGCACGCCTTGTGCCGCCACATATTCCGCTCACGGCAGGGACCGTGCTCCCATGGGGAGCACGGTCGTTTTCGAAAGCGCCGCTTAGCCGCCGCGGAACAGGGACAGGATGCTCTGGCTGTTCTGGTTGGCGATCGAGAGCGCCTGAACGCCGAGCTGCTGCTGGGTCTGCAGCGCTTGGAGGCGGGTCGATTCCGCGTTCATGTCGGCGTCGACGAGCTGACCGACACCACGGTCCACCGAGTCCATCAGGGTCTTGACGAATTCGGTGTTGGTCGAGATGCGGTTCTTGACGGCGCCGAGATCGGCTGCGGCAGAGGCCACCGAGTTGATCGCAGCGGTGACCTGCGAGATGTAGCCGTCGAGCGTGGTCTGGTCGGTCGCCGAATCGGTCAACGCCGAGATGTTGATCGTGTCGACCGACGCGCTGCCGCTCACCGTGTCGAGGATGCCGCTCGTGCTCGCGGTATAGAGCGAGTAGTTGGCGATCGTGAGGGTGATTGACCCGATCGTGGGCGTGCCGCCGACGCGCGAGAACGACGACACCAGGTTGAAGGTCGCCGGCGTGGTTGCCGTCGCGCTCAACCAGTTCACGCCGTTGAAGGTTGCCGCATTGGCCGTGCCCTTCATCTGCTGCTGGATCTGGGTGATGTCCGCCTGGATTTTCTTGCGGTCGATACCGGCCGTCTTGGCTTCAACCAGCAGCGCCTGGAGCTTGGTCAGGCCGCCGGTCTTGTCACCGACAACCGCGGTCAGAGCGGTATATTCGGTGTCGACGGTCGCGGCCGACAGACCGAGCGAGTCGGAGACGGCGGAGAGCGCGGCGTTATCGGCCCGCATCGAGGTCGCAATCGACCAATAGGCAGCGTTGTCCGAAGCAGTGGCCACGCGCTGACCGGTGGAGATCCGGTTCTGCGTGGTGGCGAGCTGAGAGCTGACGTTGCGCAGGGTCTGCAGCGCGGTCATTGCAGCGGAGTTGGTAAGGAGGCTAGAGCCCATTTTGATGTCCCTTTGGAGATTGAATGAGATTGGGGACATACCGGACTTGCACCGGTACGAGAGGGCGGCGTCATGCCTTTGGGCCGCGCAAAAGCGGATGGAGGGCCCAACCTGTCGTAGCGGAGAGGTTAGCGGCCGAAGCTTGTGCGAGGCTTGTGGCGCTGTGCCCCAGCGGCAACAGCGGACCGAAATGACGACGTGCGCATGACTTCACGCCAAATAGAAAGGCCGCGCTTCGCAGGAGCGCGGCCTTCCGCAGATCGTTTTGCAGCTTAGCGGAACAGCGACAGGATGCTCTGGCTGCTGTTGTTGGCGATCGAGAGCGCCTGAACGCCGAGTTGCTGCTGGACCTGGAGAGCCGCCAGACGCGTGGACTCCTGGTTCATGTCGGCGTCGACGAGCTGGCCGATACCGCGATCCACCGAGTCCATCAGCGACTTCACGAAGTCCGTGTTGGTGGAGATACGGTTCTTGATCGCGCCGAGGTTCGCGGCGGCGGAAGCCACCGAGTTGATCGCACCGGTGACCTGCGTGATGTAGCCGTCGAGTGTGGTCTGGTCGGCCGCCGAGTCGGTCAGCGCCGAGATGTTGATCGTGTCGACCGACGCGCTGCCGCTCACCGTGTCCAGAATGCCGCCCGTGCTCGCGGTGTAGAGCGAGTAGTTGGCAACAGTCAGGGTGATCGAGCCCGTGGTCGGCGTGCCACCGACGCGAGAGTACGACGACACCAGGTTGACCGTCGCCGGCGTCGAGGCGTTGGTGCTCAGCCAGTTCACGCCGTTGAACGTCGCGGCGTTGGCCGTGCCCTTCATCTGCTGCTGGATCTGGGTGATGTCCGCCTGGATCTTGGTGCGGTCGATACCGGCCGTCTTGGCTTCGACCAGCAACGACTGGAGCTTGGTCAGGCCCGAGTTGCTGTCGCCGAGGACCTTGTTCAGAGCGGTGTACTCGGTGTCGACGGTTGCGGCCGACAGACCGAGCGAGTCGGAGACGGCGGAGAGCGCGGCGTTGTCGGCGCGCATCGAGGTCGCGATCGACCAGTAGGCGGCGTTGTCCGCGGCCGTCGCCACGCGCTGGCCGGTGGAGATCCGGCTCTGCGTTGTGGAGAGTTGCGAGCTGACAGACCGCAGGGTCTGGAGCGCGGTCATGGCGGTCGAGTTCGTAAGCAGGCTTGACATTGCGAATGTCCCTTTATGTACGCGTTACATTTTCATCAGGGGACATACCGGGCTTTCACCGGTACGGAGGGGCGGCATCATGCCTTTGGACTGCTGTGGGTGGGGTCCAACCCGCCGTGACGCATTGCTAGCACGCCGAATCTTGCGCGCGGATTAAGATCGCCTTGAATTTCGCAAGAATATCATATGGTTAGCATTACCCTCTGCTAACCATGCCCTGGCACTTTTCGCTAACCATAACGGTTCGGCCGGCGATCGCCGCCGCTTACGAGAACGAGCGCACCAATCCGGAGGCGAGCAGATTCCAGCCGTCGATCAGCACGAAGAACAGCATCTTGAACGGCAGCGCGAGGATCGTCGGCGGCATCATCATCATGCCCATGGACATGGTCAGCGTCGCGACGATCATGTCGATCACGAGGAACGGCAGGATGATGAGGAATCCGATCTCGAACGAACGCCTCAGCTCGGAGATCATGAAGGCGGGGATGATGACGCGCAGATCGACGCGCTTGTCGTCGAACTTCTTGCGAAAGCTCTCCGCGGCGAGCGACTCGAAGGTCTGCAGATCCTTGTCGCGAACGTGGGCCAGCATGAATTCGCGGAACGGATCCGTGATCTTCAGATAGGCCTGCTCTTCCGAGATCTCGTTCTTCATCAGCGGCTGGACGCCGGTTTCCCAGGCGCGATCGAAGGTCGGTGCCATCACGTAGAAGGTCATGAACAGCGCGAGGCTGATCAGCACCAGATTGGCCGGCGTGGTCTGGAGGCCGAGCCCGGCGCGCAGGAACGACAGCGCCACCGCAAATCGCGTGAAGCTCGTCACCATGATGAGCAGCCCCGGTGCCACCGACAGCACCGTGATCAGCGCCATCAGCTGGATGATCCGGCCGCTGGTCGAGCCGTTTCCGGGCGGCAGCAGCGAGTTGAGGTCCGGAATCTGGGCGAGCGCAACTTCGGGCAGCACGACCATGATCAAGGCGAGCAGCAGGACTTTCACTCTCACTGGATCACCAACGTCTCAATGATCAATTCGCGGACCTTGCCCGACGAGCGGATGCTGGCGCGTTCGGTCAGGTCGTCGCGCAGATGCTGGAGCCCGCGCGATCCCTCGAACTGCGCAACCGTCGCGGACCGCAGGTAAGTGACGATGTCCTCGCTGATGTGGGCGGCCAGGATGCCGGCGTCCTCGTCGCTCATGCTCTCGGTCACCATGGAGGCTTCGATACGTGCCCAGTTGTTAGCCGGCGCGGCGAGGTTGGTCACGATAGGGGACAATTTCCTGAGCCGCGCGCTGCCGGCGTAGCTCGAGGCGATCGGCGGCGGGGTCACGTTCTTCTTCGCGTCGGCGGCGCGCTCGGCCGCCGCAAACAGATGCAGGCCGGCGAGCGCGCCCGCACCGATCGCGACCAGGGTCAACGCCACGATGGCCGCAATCAGGCGCATGACGCCCCCTGCCCTCGCGACACGGCCAGACCGGCGCGAACTTCAGAACGGTGCCACGGCGTCATAGATCCGATGTCCCCATCCAGGCTGCTGCACGTCGGACAGATTTCCGCGACCGCCATAGGACACCCGCGCCTCGGCGATCTTGTCGTAGGAGATAGTGTTGGCCCGCGAGATATCGCGCGGGCGCACGATGCCGCCGACGTTGAGCACGCGCATCTCGGTGTTGACGCGAAACTCCTGCGAGCCGCTGATCATCATATTGCCGTTCGGCAACACGTCGGTGACGATGGCGGCGATCGAGAGCTTGATATCCTCGGTGCGGTCGATCTGGCCGTTACCCTTGATCTGGGTGTTGGTGCTGAGGTTGGCGTTGGCCTGGCCCTTGTCGTTCCATCCCGCGACGTCCATCAGCCAGTCGAGCCCGAACTTGACCTGCGAATCGCGCGAGCGGCCGGTCTTGTTGTCGAGCTTGGCCTTGTCCTGCATCGAGATGATCACCGTCACGACGTCGCCGGTGCGCCGGGCGCGGGGATCGCGGTAGAGATCGGTGCCGTCGTCCCAGGTCGAACGGTAGCTGACGGGCGTGCGCATGCGCGGCGTCACCGGGATCGGATCGGCCTGGGTTCGGAGGCCGCTGCCGACCGGCGACATTTGCGGGCCGGTCAGGACCTCGGCCGGATCATGGAAGCAGCCGGCCAGGAGCACGGACGTCAGGATGAGCGGGAGGATGAGGATCGGCTTCTTCATCTATTTGGTCTTTCCGTCGTCGACGCGACGCATGCCGCCAAGCAGGTCGGCGAGGTGCGCCGCGCGTGCCGTATCCATCTCGTTGAAGATCGCGCTCGAGCTCCTCGGGCTGAGCTTGGCGAGAACGGCGGCGGCGGTTTCATCCGCCATGCCGGCAATCTGTGTCGCCGCAGCTTCGGGCTTCATGCGCGAATAGATCTCGACAACGCTGGCTTCAGCCTTCTTCAGGAAGTCGTCGCGAAGCTCCATCCACTTTTCATATTCGGCGCGCTTGGCCTCGACCTCGGCGATCCGTTCGCGCAGCAGGGTCTCGGCCTTCTGCAATTCCTTGAGCTGCCAGGCCAGCCTCGCATCGACGGCAGGATCGGCCACGTTGCTGCAGAACATCGCAACTTCGTTGTCCGCAGACGCGGCGGCGGGCGGCAGTGCGGGCTTCGGCGGCGCCGTGGCGCTGCCGGGCTTGGCCGGACGCACCGGTACGGGCGCAGGTGCAGGCGCAGCCGCGGGTGCAGGCGTCTCGGCAGCAGGCACCGCTCCGGTGGCCGTAGGGCCCGGATCTTCGGCCGCCCATGCCGTGGCCCGGATCGGCGCATTGTCGTTTGACACTGCCGTGACCGGCTGCGGCTTCTGCGGACCGGCCGCGCGGGCGCGCGCGAAGGACAGCAGGTTGAGCGGCTTCGACGGCTTGGCCTCGTCCAGGGCGCGCACGGGCGAGGCACTCGCGAGCACTGATGCCGCGACCAGCAGGAGGAGTGTGGCTTTGTGATCCAGCTTCAGCATCGGTCCGCGTGCGATTCTCGGTCGAGACCCGAGCATTGAGCGACCAAGCTTGCACGACGCTTATGCATCATTGCACGATGACATCGGCCTGGAGCGCGCCGGCGGTCTTGATCGCCTGGAGGATCGCGATGATGCCCGAGGGTTTCAGGCCGATCTGGTTCAGCCCGCGGACGAGGCGCTGCAGATCGACCCCGCTGAGGATCGCCACCTGCGCTCCGGCCTCGTTTGCCTCGACCACGGTCTGCGGGACGACCACCGTCTGGCCTCGCGAGAACGGCGCAGGCTGCGACACCACGGGCAGCTCCGTGACACGAACCGTCAGATTGCCGTGGGTCACGGCAACGGTCGATATCCGCACATCGCGCCCGATCACCACGGTGCCGGTGCGTTCGTTGATCACGACCCGTGCTGGCGTGTCCGGCTCGACCGTCAGCTCACCGATCTCGGACAGAAATCGAACCGGGCCGATGTGGCGCGGCTTCGACAGCACGATGGTGCGGTAGTCGCGCTCGAAGGCGATCTGCGCGCGATAGCGTCCGCCGGCGTAGCGGTTAATGGCGTCGAGGATGCGCGTCGCGGTGACGAAATCGGGGTTCTTCAGCTCCAGTACCAGGAACTCCATCTCGTGGAGACTTCCCTGGACCTCGCGTTCGACCAGCGCGCCGTTCGGGATGCGCCCGGCCGTCGGCGTGCCCTGGCTGACGTTTTGCGCCTGGCCTCCGACACTGTACCCGGCGACCGTGATCGCGCCCTGCGCCACCGCATAGACGGCACCGTCCGCGGCGCGCAGCGACGTCATGACCAGCGTGCCGCCGAGCAGCGAGGTGGCATCGCCGAGCGACGACACGGTGACGTCCATGCGCTCGCCGGGCCCGATCGAAGGTGGCAGATCCGCAGTCACCATCACCGCCGCGACGTTGCGGGTGCGCAAGGTCGTGGGACGCGGGGGATTGTTGGTGCTGGTGGTCTCGTTCCTGACATTGATGCCCATGTTCTCGAGCATCGATTGCAGGGACTGCTCCGTGAAGGGCGCGTTGCGCAGCGTGTCGCCAGTGCCGTTCAGGCCGATGACGAGGCCATAGCCGACGATCTGGTTTTCGCGCAAACCCTTGATATCCGCGATGTCCTTGATGCGGACCGCGGCTTGGGCATTGACGGCCGAAAGCAGCAGGACGAACGCAAGCAGGAGTCTCGTCATGACCCATCCACGACCTTGACGGTGCCGTCCGGCTGGACGATGCCCCTGATGATCACCCCGGTATCAGTATTGCGCACCGGGATGAGCGCGCCGGCCGCCCCCGACTGCATTGCCGAGCCGTAGGTGACGATGGACAGGCCGCTGTCTTCGACCACGACCTTGACCATGGCGCCGCGGGCGACGGTCCAGGGATCTTCCACCGCATTGCTGGGAATGGGCTGACCAGGCAACAGCGCGCGCCGCGCCATGCGGCCGACCAGGACTTGGCGTGTTTCGATGAACATGGCAACGCCGAGCAGGCTCGGCGCAAAGGCTCGCTCGGCGATCATGTCGTCCCGGATCACCTCGCCGGCGCGGATCGAAACCGCCGGCACCGGAAGCCGCTTCTCCTCGGCGACGGCGGCACACACCGAGGCCAGAATCAGCAGCACGGCGGCCAACCCGCGCATGATCAGGCCCATCCTGTTCAACATCGAAACACCGGAACTAGCGCATGCCCTTCGAGACCGTCTGGGCCATTTCGTCCGAGGCCTGGATGACCTTGGCATTCATTTCATAGGCGCGCTGGGCCGAGATCAACTCGGTGATTTCCTTGACCGGGTCGACGTTCGAGGCTTCGAGCCATTTCTGGTTGATCTTGCCGTAGCCGGCATCGCCCGGCAGTCCGACGACGGGCGTGCCCGACGCCGTGGTCTCCTTGTAGAGATTGCTGCCCAGCGGTTCGAGGCCCGCTTCGTTAGCGAAATTGGCAAGATTGAGCTGACCGATCTGCCGCGGGTTCACTTCCGTGTCGAGCTTGGCAAATACCTGGCCGGTCTGATTGACCGTGACCTCCACCGTCCCCTGCGGGATCGTGATCGCGGGATCCAAAAGGTATCCGTCGATCGTGACGAGCTGGGCGTTGGCATTGACGTTGAACGAGCCCGCACGGGTGTATTGCACCTCGTTGTTGGGACCGAGCACCTGGAACCAGCCGCGGCCGTTGATCGCGAGGTCGTAAGGATTTCCGGTCTGCGTCAGCGCGCCCTGAATGTGCAGCTTGCGGATGGCCGCCGACTTGACGCCGAGGCCGAGATTGGCGCCTTCCGGGATCGGCGAGGAACCGGTGACGTTCGCCACGCCCTGCATGCGGTCCATCTGGTAGAACAGATCGGTGAATTCCGCGCGCGCCCGCTTGTAGGAGGTCGAGTTGATGTTGGCGATGTTGTTCGCGATGACTTCGATGTTGGTCTGCTGGGCGTTCATGCCCGTGGCCGCAATGGCGAGCGATTTCACTTAGTCCACTCCTCAGATCAAATCGACATCCGAACGACTTCCTGGTAGGCCTGCACGACCTTGTCGCGCACCGCGACCGCCGTCTGCAGGGCCTGCTCGGCCGACATCAGCGCCTCGACGACGCGCCGCGTCGATTCCTTGCCCTGCATCGCCGAGATCGACGCCGCCTCGCCCGCCTTCAGCGTTCCGATCGCATCGGTCGTCACTTGCTTCATCACCGATTCGAAGCCGACATCGTCAGCGGTCTGGACCGCCGTGGTCGCCGCAGGCGAGATGCCTTGCGTCTCGGTGGCGCGGCTCGCGGCCTGTCCTGCGGAGATCGCCGTGGATGAAATCGCCTCGAGCATGGTCAGCTCCTCAAGAGATCGATGGTCATGCCGAGCATCGACCTCACCTGTTTCACAACCTGGAGATTGGCCTCATAGGACCGGTTGACTTCCCGCATGTCGGCCATCTCGATCATCATGTTGACGTTGGGCAGCTTGACGTAGCCGGCCTTGTCGGCGGCGGGATGTCCGGGATCGTACTCGACGCGGTAAGGCGTGGTGTCGACGCCGATCTCCTTGACTTTCGCAAGCTGCGCACCCGCGGCCCGGTCCATCGCCGCATCGAATGTGATGGTCTTGCGCCGATAGGGATCGGCTCCGGCCGTGCGTCCCGTCGAGGTCGCGTTGGCGAGGTTCTCCGAGACGACGCGCATGCGCGTCGACTGCGCTTCGAGCCCGGAGCTCGCGACCGTCAGGGAGGCACTCAGTGAGTCCAGCATGTCAGTTCACCCTCAGGCCTTTGCGCTCGACAGGACCATGCGGTGAAACGACCGCACGATCGCCGAGTTCATCGAATAATCGCGATTGACGTCGCTGCCCTTGATCATTTCCTGCTCGAGGCTGACGGAGTTGCCGGAGTGAACCACTTCCCAGCTGTCCTTCTTCGCGGTCGCGCGCGTGTCGGTCTCGGCCGCGGACAACTGCATGTGCGAGGGCGACGTCGTGGCAAGCCTCACCGGCATGCCGTCGAGCACCTTGTTGAAGGGCTCGACGTCGCGTGCCCTGAAGCCCGGCGTGTTGGCGTTGGCAACGTTGGTTGCGATGGTCGACTGGCGGAGCTCGAGATAGCGCGCCTGCGACGATGCGAGTTCGAAGAGGTAAAGCGGTCCCACGACAGCTCCATTCCGGTCCATTCGGAGAGGAGCCTAGGGCGTTAAGCTTTCGTCAAGCTGTTGGGCCGGACGTCGTCCTCGGAAATCTACTGGACCTTCTCGGTCCGCGGCGCCTGCTTCGACTGGAGGAAGTAGATGATTTCGGCGACGGGGCGGAAGAACTCAGCCGGGATCACCTGATCGACCTGGACCGCCTCGTAGAGCGCGCGCGCCAGCGCCTTGTTCTCGATGACGGGGATCCGGTTCTGCTCCGCAACTTCGCGGATCTTCAGCGCGATCACGTCCATGCCCTTGGCCACCACGAGCGGTGCGGGATTTTCCTCGCGCTTGTAGCGCAGCGCGATCGCGAAGTGCGTCGGGTTCGCGATCACGAGCGTGGCGCGCGCAGCGGAGGCGATCATCCGCTGCCGCGAGCGGTCGCGTGCCAGCGAGCGCAGCCGAGCCTTGATCAGCGGATCGCCCTCGGCCTGCTTGTGCTCGTCCTTGATCTCCTGCTTGGTCATGCGCAGCTCGCGCCGCCAGTGGAAGCGCGCCCAGGCGAGATCGATCGCGACCAGGACGATGGTCGCGATGCAGATCGCCGAGACAATCCGCATCGCGATGTTGAGGATCATCTCCGGCAGCGCAACCGGGTCGGTGTACATCGCCTCGAACGCCTTCGCTTCCGACGAGCGCAGCACGAAGACAACCACGGACGTTACCGCGGCCAGCTTGAACAGCGACTTGGCGAACTCGACGAGGCCTCGCGTTCCGAAGATGCGACTCCAGCCGCTGATCGGAGAGATCCGCGACAATTCCGGCTTGATGCGCTCCAGCACGAAGCGTGGCGCGTTCTGCAGCAGCGAGGAGGCGAGCCCGAACACCATGAGGATGACGACCAGCGGCACCAGGAAGCGCAGCGCCTGCAGGCCGACCACGGTGAGCAGGTTCTGCGCGTCCGCGCCGGTGGAAAGCGGGAAGCCTTCGGGATCGTCGAGCAGGCTCTTCAGGGTCGGCGTCAATTGCTGCACGCCCTGACCGATCAGGAACGCCTGAATGACCATCAGAGCGGCCATCGAGGCAAAAATAGAGGCTTCCCGAGAGACCGGAATCTTGCCCTGTTCGAGCGCATCGCGGACTTTCTTCTCGGTCGGCTCTTCTGTCTTGCTCTCCTGATCGGATGTTTCTGCCATGCCCGTTCAGCGGTCAGCGGAAGACCAGCTCATCCTCCTGGTCGGGGTTGAGCTCGATTTCGCCCTTCTCCGCGAGGTCGAGCGCGAGGTCGGTGATCACGCGCCGCGCCTCCAGCACGTCGCGCTGGTTCGACGGTTCGCCGATCGCGAGCTCGGCCTCGACGACGCGGCGAACACGCGAGGCGACCGCGGACAGGATCAGCTCGCGGAAATGCTTGTCGGTGCCCTTCAGCGCGACCACGATGCGGTCGGTCGGAACCTGGTCGAAGATCATGGTGCGCGCCTTCGGTGCCAGGTTGATGACGTCGTCGAAGGTGAACAGCAGCTCCTTCAGAACCTCGGCTGACTTCGGCCGCTTCTCCGACAGGCTCTTCAGGATATCCTCGATATGGCCGCGCTCCATCTTGTTGATGATGTCGGCGACCCGGGCGTAGGTGTCGGCGCCGAGATTGCGGGCGAAATTGAGCGTCAGGTCTTCGTGCAGCGTCTTTTCGAGCACCTTCATCGCGTCATCGACGATCGGCTTCAGGCTGAGCACGCGCCGCATCAGCTCGTTGCGCAGGCTCGAGGGCAGTTGGCTCATCACCTTGGCGGCACAGGACGGCTTGACCCTGGAGAGGATCAGCGCTGCGGTCTGCGGATGCTCCTTGGAGAGATAGGTCGCCAGCGAGTTCTCCGACACAGACGAGACGCGGTCCCACACCGACCGGCTCGAATTGCCTAGCAGATCCGACATGATCGCCGACACCTGGTCGGCGGGAAGCACGTCGCCGAGCACGGCCTCGAGGCCGCCGAGGGTACCGAGAATGTTCGCGCCCATCGAGAATTGCTGCGCGAACTCCTCGACGATGGATTCGAGCTCCTGCGCCGTGATCGGCCGCAGCTCGGCCGCGGCCTTCGTGACAATGCGGATGTCCTGCGGCTCGAATTGCGCGAGCACGCTCGCGGCCGCCTGCCGGCCCATGGCCAGGAGGAGCGCCGCGACTTTTTCCGTTCCACCCAGCGTGGCAACGCCTCGCTGCTTGACGGGGGCGATGCCGACTTGTGCCGCCATGGTCAGCAATCGCCCTGGCCCAGCGGTCCGACGATCTCCGTGAGCGAGACGCCGAAGCGGGAATTGTCCTCTTCGACGACGACCACCTCGCCGCGGGCGACGATGCGGCCGTTGACGACGACGTCGACGGGTTCGCCGACCCGATGGTCGAGCGGAACGACCGCGCCGCGGCCAAGTTTCATCAGATTCGCCACCGGAATAGTGGCCGAGCCCAGCACCACCTGCATGGTGACCGGAATGCGCAGGATGGCATCGACATTGGCGAACTTTCCGCTCTCCTCCGCCGTGCGCGCGGCGATCTCCGCCAGCCGCTCCAGGGGAGTCGTGTCGGTGTGCCCCTCGTCGGAGGCCGTTGCTCGCGTGGCAGAGTCATAGTCGAAGGATTGCGCCATCTGGTATCGCCTCTTGGTATTCCGCTCCCGGAGCGTCGTGACGTTCCGATCGTATTGTTGCCGCCGGGCCCGGCTCTAGTGCTTGTTGACTTCGGTGCCGCCCGCGGACGCGGTCGCCACGAGCCCGCTGCGGGCATCGAGCGCAGCGATCGCCTCATGGGCCTGGTCGATCTTGGTGCTCAGCACGTTGGCGAGCCGCCCGAGATTGGCGGTGGAATCATGCGCCGCGGTGATGACGGTGTCGAACGCGCCCGCCGTCTCGTGGACGATGGTGGAGAATTCGCCCTGGTAGCTGCGCAGCCGCGCCAGCTCGCGGTGCATCCGGGTTACCCGCATGCTGGTGAAGGCGAGCGCAATCAGCAGCACGGCATCAACGAGATAGGATATCATCGACGAACTCCCGCTTCTGATCGACGGGATCTGCCACCTGCATGGCGTAATAGCCATCCAGCTGGCCGATCTGACACCAGAACAGCACCTGGTTGTTGCTTTCGAGACGGGCCAGCGTGCGCGGCGTGGCCTCGAGCTCGAGCACCTGCCCCACCTTGAATTTCACGACGTCCTCGAGCGAGATCATCTTCTCGTCGAGGACCGCGCTCAGCGTCACCTCGGTTCTCTGAACCTCGCTCTCCATCTGCTCGCGCCAGCGTGGATCGGTCGCGCGACCGTCGCTGACGACGACATGAGCGAGCTTCTGCCGCAGCGGGTTGAGCGCGGAGTGCGGAATGATCAGGAACATCTGTCCGCCGCGGTAGAGCGCCTGCACCATCATGTTCGCGCAGATCGACATGTTGCTGGCGCGACCGATCGCCAGCGACGCCATCGCCGTCTCGACCCGCTCCACGCGAAAAGTGACGTTTGACGTGCCGGCGAAGGCCCCCTGCAACGCCTTGGCGAACCGCTCGAACAGGGCCTGGACCAGCCGGATCTCGATGTTCGAGAAAGTGCGCTCGACATCGAGCGGCGGCTCTGCGCCGTCGGATCCGAACATCGCCTCGACCATCGTGAACACGAAGTCGCGGTCCAGCATGATGATGACGCGCGAGTCCCACTGCTCGGCGTAGAGCACCGCAGCGACCGCGTTGCCCTCATAGTCCTTGATGATGTCGCCGAGAGGGTCGTTGGTGATGCCGTTGACCGAGAAATAGCACGGCGTTCCGGCCATCGGCTGCAGACTGTCGGTGCACGATGCCGCCATGCGATCGAAGATCACATTCAGCATCGGCATGCGCTCGATCGATATGCCGGCGGCGTCCAGCAGATAGTTCGGGAGCTGCTTCTTCTGATCGACTTCGACGTCTTCCATCATGCGCGTGCAGCCTTGGGTTCAGCCTCGGTCGCCACGACCTTGGGGCCCGCAATCGTCTCGTTCTCGACGACGTCGATCGACGGCCGCTCGCTGCTCGCAATCATCTTGCGGCCGTGCTCGACCGCGATCTGCGGCATCGCGCCGTTCATGAACGCCAGCAAGGTCTGCTTGACGATGATGTAGGGGCGGCACTTCTTTTCGCGCGTCATCTTGATCTTGATCGCGAACGGCGAAAGGACGCCATAGGACAGGAAGATGCCGGCGAAGGTGCCGACCAGGGCCGCGCCGATGAAGCCGCCCAGCAGCTTCGGCGACTGGTCGAGCGCGCCCATCGCCTTGATGACGCCGAGCACGGCGGCGACGATGCCCAGCGCCGGCAGCGCCTCCGACACCGTCACCAGCGCATGATAGGGCATCAGCTTGCTCTTCACGATGGTGTGGATCTCCTCGTCCATCAGCGCTTCGATCTCGTGCGTGCGCGCATTGCCCATGATGATGAGGCGGACATAGTCGCAGATGAACTGGAGCAGCGAGGGGTCTCCTAGCACGTTGGGGAATGCCTTGAAGATCTCCGAGGACGCGGGATCGTCGATATGTGCTTCCACCTCGTTGCGGCCTTTGCCGCGCAGTTCGCGCATCAAGGCATGGAGTGCGCCAAGCAGGTCGAGATAATAGCGCTCACTCGGAACCGCGCCGGTGATGGCTTGCATACAGGCGACGCCCGTGTCCACGACCGTCTTCCACGGATTGGCCACGATGAAGGTGCCGACCGCGGTGCCCATGATGATCACGAACTCCCACGGCTGCATGAGCACGGCCAGGTGTCCGCCCATGGCGGCAAATCCGCCGAGCAGCGCCGCTACCGTGATGAAAACCCCCACGAAACTGCCCAACGCGCCGCTCCATCGCCGATCCCATCGGGAATATCTAGTCGGCGAGCCTTGCGCGAAGCTGGCTTGCTCCATCGTCAGCCTCGCGCAAGCAATTGACGGCAGCTTGAGGCGGGGTCGCAGCGGCGGCCAGAGGGGCGCGTGCCATGCTATCCACCATAGCGGACTACACCAGGCTGACCAAGGACATGGGCAAGTCGCTGACGCAGGTCGCGAAACAGCCCGATGTCAGCCGCGAGACCGATTATTTCCTGAGCCATATCGGCAAGGTGAAGACCATCGACGATTTCCTGAAGGACTATCGTCTCTACTCCTACGCGATGAAGGCCTATGGCCTCAGCGACATGACCTACGCCAAGGCGTTCATGCGCAAGGTGCTGACGGAGGGGGTTGCGAGCAAGGATGCCTTCGCCAACAAGCTCACCGACACCCGTTATCGGCAATTCGCCGCCGCCTTCAACTTCGCCGCCCTCGGCAACAAGGCGACCCAGACCACCGCAGCGACGACCGGCACGGCGACGCAATACGTCACGCAGACGATGGAGGAGAAAGCCGGCGACCAGAACGAGGGACTGCGGCTGGCGCTGTATTTCACCCGCAAGGCCTCCACCGTCACGACCCCCTATCAGATCCTCGCCGACAAGGCGCTGACGCAGGTGGTTCAGACCGCGCTCGGCCTGCCGTCGACGATCAGCGCGGCCAACATCGACGCCCAGGCCAAGATGATCACCGACAGGATCCAGCTCACCGATTTCAAGGACCCGGCCAAGGTCACCAAGTTCGTGCAGCGCTTCGCGGCGATGTGGGACGCGACCCAGGCCCAGAGCGACAGCTCGACCAATCCCGCGCTGGTCCTCATCGGCGGCGCATCCGCCTCGGCCAGCATGGATACCAACATGCTCACGACGCTTCAGAACATCAGGTTCAACAGGTAAGTCATGCAATCGGCCCTCTATGTCGGATTGTCGGCACAGGTCGCCCTCGAAAAGCGCCTGCAGACGATCGCCAACAACGTCGCCAACGTCAACACGGCGGCGTTCCGCACCGACGTGGTGAAGTTCGAGACCGTGCTGTCCAAGGCGGGCCCGAGCCCGGTGGCCTTCTCCTCGCCGGGCAACAACATCATCTCCCGCGAAATGGGCAACATCACCGAGAGCGGCAACCCGCTCGACGTCGCCGTGGCCGGCCAGGGCTGGATCGCCTTCGCCGGTCCGAACGGCACGGTCTATACCCGCGACGGCCGGCTCCAGATCGCCTCGAACGGCGATCTTCAGACCGTCAGCGGCTTTCCGGTCGTCGATTCCGGCGGCGCGCAGATCACGCTCGACCCGAACGGCGGGCCGATCTCGATCTCGCGCAGCGGCGCGGTCACCCAGGACAACAACGAGATCGGCACGATCGGCCTGTTCAACATCCCCGCCGATGCCAATCTCGAGCGCTACGGCAATTCCGGCGTGACGCCTGATCGGCCCGCGACCGCCATCACCGACTTCTCCCGCGACGGCTTCAAGCAGGGCTATGTCGAGGGCTCCGGCGCCAACCCGATGATGGAATTGACCAAGCTGATCGCGGCCTCGCGCGCCTTCGACGGCACCAATTCGATGATCGAGGGCACCGAGAGCTCGTTGCAGAACGCCATCCGGACGCTGGGCGAGCCCGGCAAGTAGATCGCGCCTCGCGCTTTAGGTTGTTGTTTAAGTATGATCTCTTCGGAAAACCGCTGCACACTTTTCCGGATCATGCTTCAGGATTGAGGTGGGACGGTTTCCTTGAACGCTCTTCGGCAACTCGAGTGGGCGCTGCTGGAGCTTCAGCAGAGCACTCCCCTGGCAAGCGTCAGCGGCGCGATCTCCGAGATCGCGCCGACGCATTTCCGCGTCTCCGGCCTGTCGCGCTTCGTCAGGCTCGGCGAGCTCATCGGGGTCAATTCGGCCGGCAAGCCCCAGATCGGTGAAGTGGTGCGGATCGACAGCGAGGGCATCGTCGCCAAGCCGTTCGACCGGCAATTCGCCGGCGGTCTCGGCTCGGTCGCCTACCGGATGCCGCCCTTGTCCTTTGCGCCGGATCCGAGTTGGAAGGGTCGCGTCATCAACGCTCTCGGCGCACCGCTGGACGGACAGGGGCCCCTCACCCCGGGATCCCTCGCAGTTTCGGCCGAGGCCGAGGCACCGTCGGCCATGAAGCGCGCACGCGTGCACAAGCCGCTGCGCACCGGCGTGCGCGTCATCGACCTGTTCGCGCCGATCTGCGCAGGCCAGCGCGTCGGCATCTTTGCCGGCTCCGGCGTCGGCAAGTCGACGCTGCTTGCGATGCTCGCCCGCAGCCAGGGCTTCGACACCGTGGTGCTGGCCCTGGTCGGCGAGCGCGGCCGCGAGGTGCGCGAGTTCATCGAGGACGTGCTCGGCAACGATCGCCAGCGCGCCGTCACCATCGTATCGACGGGAGATGAAAGCCCGATGATGCGGCGACTGGCGCCGAAGACGGCCATGGCGGTCGCTGAATATTTCCGCGACCGCGGCGAATCGGTCCTGCTCATGGTGGATTCGATCACCCGTTTCGCCCACGCCGCCCGCGAGGTCGCGCTCGCCGCGGGCGAGCCCGCGGTCGCGCGCGGCTACGCACCGACTGTCTTCACCGATCTGCCGCGGCTCCTGGAGCGCGCCGGCCCCGGCGAGGAAGGCTCCGGCACCATCACGGGGATTTTCTCCGTGCTGGTCGACGGCGACGATCACAACGAGCCGATCGCCGACACCATCCGCAGCACGCTCGATGGACATATCGTGCTCTCCAGGCACATCGCCGACCAGGCGCGCTATCCGGCCGTCGACGTTCTGGCCTCGGTCTCCCGCCTCGCCCACAACGTCTGGGACCCCGACGAGCGGGAATTGGTGAGCAAGCTGCGCGCCATGATCGCCAAATACGAGGACACGCGCGACCTTCGCCTGATGGGCGGGTATCAGTCGGGACGTGATTCGGGCCTCGACCAGGCGGTCGACATGGTTCCGAGAATCTACAGCGCGATGCGGCAGGACGCGTCGGCGCCACCGAGCGCGGATCCGTTCCGCGAGCTCCGGGACATGCTCAAGGGCGACTAACAGGAATGAGCAGACGCGCCGGAAAACAGTCGCACGGGCGATTCTGCGCGCCGCAAGCAACAACCGACGCGTGCAATTCCCTGGAGTTCCCTCGACGATTCTAGGGCGTCACGCTCAAGTTGTGGATGATATCGCGCAACGCGTCACCCTCTTGCACAAGCTTCGATCAGTTTGCGTCGAACGCAGACAAGATGCGCTCAGATCAAAGCGCCGCAGAGCCGCGTAAATGCCGCTTAGCGCACAACGTATTGCGCTCACCATCATGTGTTCTGAAGAGCAAGATTGTCTTGAACGTTACATTCACCTGCAACGACATCTGGGGCACGCGAGGGTCTCTACTTGATTTTGTTGAGAAGCTCATTCATCGTTTCCGGCGGAATATAAGAAACGTCTGCGCGTGACTTGAACTCAGGGGCTTCGGTTGAACTGTTCCGATCCATCGTCTGCTGGCGACGGCAACTCGGGCTCACGTGCGACGACGCTGTTGGCATGCCAACGACGCAGTCTCTCTCTCCGGAGCACGCGTCGCCCATTGGTGCGAATCGGGCGCGCTGAAATTCGTCTCTTCGAACGCGAGCTCGATGCGACGCGCTCGCCGGACAGCTGCACCGGTTTGCGGTCTTTCGAAGCATTCGTGAGCCAAGGCGTAAAGCGGCTTCGTGACGCCGCAGACGAAGTTCCGGGGACGAGGTAGGGTTCATGCCATTGGCACGAGAAGCCGTCGAGCTGCTGGTTCAAGCGGCGAGGGCTTGGTATTTCGAGGGCAACCAGCATGGATTGCGCGATCGGGAATGGATGGCCCTGCGCTTTCTCGGCCGCGCCAACAGGTTTTCGCGCACGCCCTCCGCGCTTGCCGGCTTCATCGGCGCGACCAGAGCGACTGCATCGCAAATCGTGAAGACGCTGGAGAGCAAATCGTTCCTGGTGAGAAAGCCGTCGCAGGAAGACAAGCGCTCTGTCGTCCTGCACGTCACCGCCCAGGGTGAGAAATGCCTGAGCCAGTACGACCCGATCAATCACGTCGTGAATGCGGTCGATGCGCTCGGGAGCGACGAATGCCTCAGGCTGCGGGACTCGCTTCGCGAGGTCCTCAATCACCTCGACGCGGCCCATCAGCGGCTCGATGCCAGCGTCTGCCGGGACTGCATGTTCCTCGCCGAACGCGGCCCGGGCATCGGCAAGGGTCGCGCAAACGCCGAGTTCATGTGCCGGTTGTATCGCGCACCGGTCTCGCTCGCGGAAACCGAACTGCTGTGCACCAGCTTCGAGCGCACCCGCGACCGCCCGAAGATCGAGGAGCATCTCGACCGCGCGCGAATCGCGAGCCAGGGCTGAGGCCGCTATTCCCTGAAGTGTGACTAAATCTAAATGAATCGTCATCGCGCTTTAGGTTGTTGTTTGCGCGTGATCGTTCCGGAAAACCGCTTCGCACTTTTCCGAATCATGCTTTAGCGACGTCGGCGAGGCCAGCGGATGGATTCGCGCCATGCGTGCGATCGGTGCGACCTCACCGCGGGAGAAACAGCCGCTCCGCGCGAGCTTGTGACACGCCTTCCCGTTCTCGCGGCTCAATTCACCCGAGCTTTGCTTGATCGTGCTGCCCACTTAGCCAGGAGGGCGCAGGGAAGGCCGGGTGCCGGCTCGCACCCGCGGTCCGCTGCGCGAAAGGCACGCGCAGGAAGAACCGCACAGCAGCATACAGGTGAAGCCCAACACACGGCCTTCCCTGCGCGGTGGTCGGACGGCTTATGCCGTGCTCTCCCGGGAGCCGAGTTCGTTCTGGCCTCCCTCGCCGTTCGAATTGGATGATGCCGTCCACCCGGTCGGGCTCGCGCGCATCTTCGATCCGGCTTGACCGTAGCAACGACGGCCAGGACCACACGGTTTTGCCGTACGCGCATTCGTTGGCGCCACAGGGTCTCCCGGCATTGTCGACATGGCCGGAAAAATGTTGGCGCGACGAATAGAACAGCGCCGCTCGTCTGCACGCGGGATTCAGGCTCACAGGGACTACCCGCCCTGCCCGCCCCATCTCGTGCCGACGCTGCCGCGTCCACCGCAAGCCCGGCTCGCGCATCGTGACGACAACATGATCGCCCCTCAAGGATGAGCCGGGATGAGCGACACATACGTCATTTCCGAATTTCGGTAAAGTGGAATATTTTTGGGCTGGCGGATTGACAGAGGGCGACACAGCCACGATCGCGTAGCCTCAGCTATCACGTCGCATAAGCACAAAAAAACACCCGGCGGTTTCCCGCCGGGTGTTCGTTCACGTCTTTTGACGAAGCTTACCAGTTGCGCTGAGCGCGGAGGAGCAGGGTGATGCTGTCCTGATCCTTCAGCTCGTACAGAGCGGCCGGCTTGGCCGTCGTGCCGGCACCCGCGTAACCCACGGTTCCGGAGTACTTCTGGTCGAGACGGGTCCAGTTCAGGTCGCCCGAGAACGTCAGGTTCTTGACCGGGGTCCAGCGGGTGATGATGCCGATCTGGCCGACGGCGAAGTCAGGGTTACAACCCGTGACACCTGCGAGACCACCGAACACGCCGCCAGTGCCGCTAGCGCCGCAGAGCGCGGTCTTGGCGACCGAGCCATACTGAGCCTGAGCATAGGCACCGTAGAGCGCGGTGTTCCAGTAGGGATCCCAGTTGTGGGTGTAAGCACCGCGGAAGCCCCAGGTCTTCACCGTCTCCTGCTGGCCGCCGGTGATGAACACGGTGTCCGGAGCATAGGCGAAGCCAACGCTCTGGTAGGCAATGCCCGAGCTGCCGAACATCGAGTAGCTGCTGCCCGCCAGGTTCTGGAAGTTGTAACGGGTCGCACCGTCGGTGTAGACGCCCTGGATGTTGATCACGTCACCCGCGCCGGTCGGGATGTTCTTGATCGACAGAGCGAGCTGAATCGCCCAACCCCACTTGTCGTCGGGGTGACCGGTGGCTTCGGTGGCGCCGTAGTAGGCAACGTGGTTGTCATGCGCAGCGACCGACGCCTGGAACAGACCCCAAGCCTGGTCGACGCGGACCATACCGACGAGGTTCGGCGAACGCGAACCGCCGATGGCGTTGGAGCCGTAGGTGCCGCCGATCATGCTGCCAGCGCTGGCGCCGGAGAGGTTCACGTTGCCGGCCTGGTAGTAGGCCGTCGCATCTTCAGCCGAGAACGCCGCCGTCACGCCCTGACCGAAGTCAGCGGTGTAGGTGAACTGGTTGACGCCAGTGACCGTGCCGGAACCGCCGACGAGGCTGTCGATGTTGTTGCCGGGATAGTTGGTCCAGGGCGCGTCGAACTGCGACACGGCCTTACCCATGGTGAAGCCGGCGAACTGGATGAAGGCGTAGTACACGCCGAGCGAACCGCCCGAGGTGTTGCCGTCGGTGCCGTTGATCGACG
Source organism: Bradyrhizobium centrosematis (assembly GCF_045571495.1). Taxonomy (NCBI): domain Bacteria; kingdom Pseudomonadati; phylum Pseudomonadota; class Alphaproteobacteria; order Hyphomicrobiales; family Nitrobacteraceae; genus Bradyrhizobium; species Bradyrhizobium centrosematis. The sequence continues at coordinate 1,817,521 of NZ_CP120703.1, read as the reverse complement.
AACCAACGAGAGCCGGGGTCGCACCCGAGGTGTTGAGACCGAGATTGCCGGTGTAGACCGTGGCGCCAGTCCCGGAGCCCGAGCCCTGATAGCCGCCGGTCGTCCAGGTGAAGACCGCGTCGAAGTAGGTGCGGACGACGCCGTATTCGGTCGCGGTGCGCGTGTCGATGTTGAGATCTTCACGAGCGCGCATCGTGTAGTAGTTGCTGAGGCGGTTGTGCGCACCGGCCGGCGAGCCGTTCGAGATGCCGTACATGCTGTTGGTGTTGAACGCGACTTCGGCGCGCAGATAACCACCCAGCTTGATGCAGGTGTCGGTGCCCGGGATGTAGTAGAAGCCGGCGCCGTACAGCGAGCAGATCTTCACATATTCGACCGCCTTGGCCTTCACGGGGAGATCGGCAGCGAACGCCCCGGAGGCGGCCATCAGGCCGGCAGCCGAGCCGAGCAAAAGCGTCTTCGTCAACTTCATTAGGTAAACCTCCAGGTCGATTCAGGGGGCTCGGCTTCCTCGGCGGACACCGCTTCACCCTCATAATTTCCGTTCAATTCAGATCCGCACTGAAGGTCCGGACTGAAACGACAGCGAGGTGCCCCCCCTCCGTCGTGCTTCACGTATAGTTTAGAAAAACAACAGCCTCAATTTATTGATTTGGTGAATTGCGAGTTCGCCGGGAGATGTTGCCCGTGAGCAACAGAGGGGGTCAAATGTCCGCTTAACGCACTGAATAAAAAGTAAAAAGCCCTCAGGGGGCATCCCGAGGGCTTTCTTGGAGGTCTCACATCGCTGTCTGTCGACAGGGTCAAGAGCAGCAAAGATTGAGTGCAGCGAGACGTAATTGAATTAATTGACTTTTGCAAGCATCAAATCGCCGGGCCGTTTCAACAATGTCGCGCCTGTTGCCCTCGTCGGGACGCGACATAGGAGACGTGCCCGCGATATCCCGATAGAACACTGATCCAAGAACAATAAGAAAGGATCAACGCCAAACGGGGGGCAATGCGGCATGATCGAGAAGAAGCTCGACAAAACGATCAGGGAGTTCATCTGGAACATCGTCGAGATCCACGCACAGCTGGAGGACATTCACACCAGCTGGGCCGGACTGTTGGGCATTACCCAGCCGCAATGGCTGATCTTGATGGCCATCACCGAGCTGGACGGAGGACGAGGCGTTGCCGGCATCGAGATCGCGAACAAGTTGCGGGTCCACCCGGCTTTCGTGACCAACCAGACCAAGATCCTGGAAAAGGGCGGCTTCCTATCGCGGCAGCCGGCGGCGGACGATGCCCGCTTCATTCTGATGTCGCTGACGCCGAAGGCGAAGGCGGAAATCGAGAAACTGTCCAAGAGAAAGCTCGCCTTGAATTCGACGATGTTCAACGAGCTCGACGAGAAGACCTTGAGTGAGCTGAATGCCGCGCTCGCAACCATCGCCAGGAATGCGCGGCTGGCGGCACGATTGCTGGCTATCGACGCGTCGTGATCGGCCAATGCCCTCCCAGGCTAGAGGTATGTCACCGGTTGATGCGGACGGGCCGTCCCGAGCTTGCTGTCGAGCCATTCGAGCACGAAGTTGTCGATGGCGATGAAATTCTCGACCTCGCCGAGCGGGTGCGGCACGTTGTTGGGCACGACGACCGAGCAATCAGCTCCACTCTCCCGATAGCCGGCTTGCAGATCGAGCGCATCCTGCTCCCAGATCATCGAGCGGCTCCCGACGACCATGAGCAGCGGACACGGGAGCCGGCGCGACGGCAGCAACGAACCCGCGGAAGCTCCCTCAGGAACGGCCGGCCCGAAGCTGGTCATCCTCCGCAGCGCTCTCCGCATGACCGGGGTCGAGACACCGCCGTCGCACACCGCGGCCGCGATCCTGCGATCCGAAAAGGCCAGACGGGACGCGTGACCGGCGCCGGCCCCTTCGCCATAGATCGCGATCCGCCGCGAATCGACATCGGGACGAGCTTCCAGATAGTCCAACCAGCATTGAAGCCTGTGCTCCGGCCTGAAGGAGCGATGAACAGTCGAATTGCCGGCATTGACGAGCAGCAGCGACATGCTCCCGCAGAGCGAGGCCGGCAACAGCCTGCTCATCATCGAGCCCAAGTTGACGTCCCCGTCGCTGACGCAGATCACGGCCGGTGCGGTAGGCCCACGACGGAGCGCCGGCAGGAAGAAGCCGGCCAGCGCCCCCTGATCGAAGAAATCGATCTTGACGCGCTCAATCGCCAGACCAGCCTCGGCCTCGAAGCCTCTCAGGCCGATACCGACCTCGTCTGCGAGATCGGCATTTTCGACATCGCCCGGACAGGACAGAGTCCTGACGACCTCGAGGGCCGTCAGCGAGCATAGCCACGCTTCCCGCGCAATCTCGGCGGACCCAGCATCGCGCGCGCTTTCGGCCAAAGCGCGGTAGTCGTCTGCGAGCCGCAGCCAGTCTGAAATCCACAGATGCCGGTGCGTCTCACGCACCAGCTCCGCGACGGACAGGCTTTCGAAAAATTGTGAGGCGCGATCGCGCAAGCGGGCCAGGTTTTGCCCGGCACCATCGCACGGGCCGCAAGGCCAATGATCCCCTTCCATCCCCAATTCCCCCGAGCGGCGCCGTCAACAGTTGCCCGGACTTGCGTCCAGACCGGCCGGCTTCGCGTTCTGCACAGCGTCCTGCGCACCTGCTCGGTGCGATTGCGGGCGCACCGTTTCATCTTCGCGTCGCGCAGCGGGGGCACTGGGCGAGACGGCCGGCATTCCAAACGAGCCGACTTGGGCACGAAATCGAGGCCGGCTCAACTCAATCGTCACGTCCCAGCTCCATTGCTGATACACAGTTCGCCGCGCACACTTGCGATGCGGCCTTGTCGTTTCTTGTTGCGATCGGCGGATGAAGAGGACTTCACTTTGCCGACAGAACAGACATGCCTGTGTGTGCCGTCATTGTGAAACCACGATATGGTGAGTGATGCGGCGGATTGCCGCTTCATCGACGCCAGCTGGCGACATGACGAGGGGATGACAGCGAACAGGTCAACGCGCCGATCACCGGCGCGAAGTATGACCACGTATGCTGGCACCACAGAGCGCCTGGCCGAACGGGACATCCGACAGAGCTGTTTTCGGTGAAGGCGGTACTGGGATTGGGCGAGCGGCACGCGCCGAGACCGCGAGCGCTTTGACGCGTCGGCCGACGAACGAGCGGCCGTGACCGGATCGAGCGCGGTCCAGGCCGGCGCCCTCGGAGCGGAATGGTGGCCGGATCGCGCCTCCTCCATCCGGACGATCCAGACCCGGCACGCCCTTGTATGCATTATCCCAGTTGCCAGACCCGCGCAGTTCGCTTTACATGCCGGCAACTCGCCCGCGGATGACGGCCGGGGCTCAAAAATCGCACAAATTGTCAAAGGGACGGAGCATGGCGCGCAACATATTGATTCTCGGGGCTTCTTACGGCTCCCTGCTGGGCACGAAGCTGCTGATGGCCGGGCACAACGTCACCCTGGTCTGCCGCGCCAAGACCGCCGAGCTGATCAACCGCGAAGGTACCGAGGTGCGCATCAAGCTGCGGGACGAGGCAGTGCACCGGGCGATCTTCTCGCGCAACCTGCCCGGCAAGCTCGACGCGGTGACCCCGGCCAATGTCGACCTCTCCCGCTATGATCTGGTCGGCCTTGCGATGCAGGAGCCGCAATACACCAATCACACGGTGCGCGTGCTCATGGTCAAGATCGCGGCGGCGAAGCTGCCGTGCCTGTCGATCATGAACATGCCGCCGCTGCCCTATCTGAAGCGGATTCCCGCACTCGCCGACATGGATCTGGAGGAGGCCTACACCAATGCCCAGGTGTGGGAGCGATTCGAGCCGGGGCTGGTGACGCTATGCTCGCCCGACCCGCAGGCATTCCGTCCACCGGAAGAAGCCGCGAACGTGCTGCATGTCGGCCTGCCCACCAACTTCAAGGCGTCGGTCTTCGCCGACGAGAAGCACAACAAGCTGCTGCGCGAGCTGGAGGCCGACATCGACGCGGTGACGCTCGACGGCCACGACGTGCCGGTGAAGCTGAAAGTATTCGATTCCCTGTTCGTGCCGCTGGCGAAATGGTCGATGCTGCTGACCGGCAACTATCGCTGCATCACCCCGCACGAGCCGCAGTCGATCCGCGACGCCGTGCACGGCGACCTCAAGCGCTCGCAGACGATCTACGACCATGTCGACGCGATCGCGCGCAAGCTCGGCGCCGATCCGCAGGACCAGGTGCCGTTCGCGAAATACGCCAAGGCCGCCGAGAGCCTGCTCAAGCCGTCATCGGCCGCGCGCGCGGTGGCGAGCGGCGCGCCCTTCATCGAGCGCGTCGACCTGCTGGTGAAGCTGATCTCGCATCAGCTCGGCACGCCCAACGCCGAGATCGATCGCACGGTCGACACCGTGGACCAGAAGCTGAACGAGAAGATCGTGCAGGGCGGATCGGGCGCGCAGTGACGGCGAGCGGCGCGGCTATAACGGCCGCGCCCGATTCGTCCGAGTAGCGCGCCATTTGCGCAAATGTTCCATCCATGCGACGTCTGGCCAGACCACGGCTACCGCGCTATTCCGCCTTGCGGAGGGACTGATGCTGGTTCCCCGGAGCCGCAGGCAGCAGGCGGGTCATGGAAGACGGACGAATAAAGCAGACCATGGATCAGACGGCGTTGCAGGTCGTTCGCGCGGTGGAGGCCGGTGCGACGACGATGAAGGGGATCGTTGACGCGACTGGCTTGTCCCGTCTCAAGGTCGAACGCGCGTTGAGCGCGCTCGAGAAGCAAAAGCTCCTCATTCGCGATGGCCAGGGGTTTCGGCCGGCCAACCGGCAGGCCCCCGCGCCGCTGGCCCGGCAATGCGGATCGTGCAACGCCTGCTGCGACGTTCTCGAGGTAGCCGCGGTCGACAAGCCGGTGAACCAGCTCTGCAAGCATTGGCAGACGGGCACCGGCTGCACCATTTACGACCGCCGCCCGCAAATGTGCCGCTCCTTCGTCTGCGCCTGGCTGCAAGGGCATCTCGACGACGAATGGTTTCCCGCCAAGTCGGGCATCATCGTGCATTTCAGCCAGGATGCCGTGAACGTCACGGTCGACGACCATTGCCCCGATCGCTGGCGCGAGGAGCCGTATTTCAGCAAGCTCGCCGAATGGTCGCTGAACGGGATCAAGCGGATCGGAAACCGGGGCTATGCCACCCTTGTCGTCTCCGGGGCCGACCGCTTCCTGCTGCTCGGCCGCACCGTCGTTCCCGAGCCGACGCTGTTCGGCACGGCATTCGTGCCGCTCACGGCCGACACGTTCCGGTTCTGGCGGGCGAGATCGCCGGAACATCTGCAGCGACTGCACGAGCGCATCGCCGAGATGGAGCGGATCAGGCAGGAATTCGGCTCCTGCGCGATTCCCGAGAACGAGGACGACGATCCGCAGCCGCCCTACCGTCCCGCACTTCTACGGCAATCGAATCACGCCTGAACGCCGCCGTGGGCAACGCGGCATGATTTTCCCTGTGCGGCTCGACGCGCCGCGACGGGATTGATAAGCCCCAGTCCGCGAATGACGGGGACTTGAGTCGGGGACATGACGGTTGCGATCGAGATGGGGCAGACCACGGCGGGTGCCGCGGCCGCCATGGACCTCGAGGAACTGCTGGCGACCCGCCTCCTCGTGCAGGGCAATTCGGGCTCCGGCAAATCGCATTTGCTGCGGCGGCTGCTGGAGCAGAGCGCGCCCTGGGTGCAGCAGGCCATCATCGACCCCGAAGGCGATTTCGTCACGCTGGCCGAGCGCTTCGGCCATCTCGTGATCGAGGCTGAGGATCACACCGAGCGCGGCCTGCAGGTCGCCGGCGAGCGGGCGCGGCTGCATCGCGTCTCCACGGTGCTCAATCTCGAAGGCTTGGACGCCGAGAACCAGATGCGGCGCGCCGCGGCGTTTCTCGGTGGGATGTTCGACGTCGACCGCGACCATTGGTATCCGATGCTCGTCATCGTCGACGAGGCGCAGCTGTTCGCGCCGGCGGTTGCGGGCGAGGTCTCGGATGAAGCGCGCAAGCTCTCGCTCGGCGCCATGACCAATCTGATGTGCCGCGGCCGCAAGCGCGGGCTGGCCGGCATCATCGCGACGCAGCGCCTCGCCAAGCTCGCCAAGAACGTCGCGGCGGAAGCCTCCAACTTCCTGATGGGCCGGACCTTCCTCGACATCGACATGGCGCGCGCGGCCGATCTGCTCGGCATGGAGCGGCGGCAGGCCGAAGCTTTTCGCGACCTGGAGCGCGGACAATTCATGGCGCTGGGGCCTGCGCTGTCGCGGCGTCCGCTGCGCCTGAACATCGGCCCGACCGAAACGAGCCCGCGCAACTCGACGCCGCGCCTGATGCCGCTGCCGGAGGCGACCACGGAAGACATGCGCGCCGTGATCCTGGCCGCGCCGCCGCCCGACGCCAGCCGGCCGCAGCGGCGGCCGGCGCCGGATCTGCTGGAGCAGCTTCGCGCCGCAAAGGCGGCCGCCACGCCGGAGATCCGGCCCGAGGTGGTCGAGGTGGCGGTCAGCGCCGAGGAGCTCGCCGAGCGGCGCGAGCGCGTCGGTCGTACGCTGCGAGCCGTGCTCGCCGAGCCCGACGCGGGCTTCCGCGCGATCGGCGTGCTCTATCAGGAGTTCGCGGTCCGCTGCCGCATCGAGGGCCTCGGCTCGGCCGTGCCCGATCTGAACGAGTTTCGCCGCATGCTGACGCATGCGCGGGCCGGCCTCGGCACCGATCTCACCGAAGACGACGCCTGGCAGGAGGTGGCGCTGCGCGCCTCGATCCTGCCCGACGACATGCAGGGCGTGTTCATGATGATCGCGCGTGCAGCCAAGGAAGGCTGGCCGTGTCCCGGCGATGCCGCGATCGCGCGGGCCTACGGCTCGCATTCGCTGCGCCGGGCGCAGCGGCTGCTCGGCTATATGGAGGAGCAGGGCCTGATCGTCGTCCAGCTCGATGGCGGCGGACGCAGGATCGTGACGCTGGTCGAGCTGGCCTGGGCGACGGCGCCTGGCGATCCCAATGGCGACGACCTGCCGGCGGAGCAGGTCGCGCGCGCGGCTTCGGCTTGAACGTCAGGCGGCCTCAGTCCCGCCGAGATAGGCGTCGCGGATGCGCGGGTCGTCCTTCAACGCCCGTGCCGGGCCTGACAGCACGATCCTGCCGGTCTGCAACACATAGGCCTCGTGCGCGATCTCGAGCGCGAGGCTGGCGTTCTGCTCGACCATGAAGACGGAGACGCCCTCCTGGTTGATGGTGCGGATCAGCTCCAGCACGCGATCGACATAGAGCGGCGACAAGCCCATGGTCGGCTCGTCCATCACAATCATCCGGGGACGGCTCATCAGGGCCCGCGCCATCGCCACCATCTGCTGCTCGCCGCCGGAGAGCGAGCCGGCCCGCTGCGACAGCCGCTGGCCGAGCTTCGGGAACAGGGTGAGCATCCTGTCCAGATCCTGGCCGATCGCCTCGCGGTCGTTGCGCACGAAGGCGCCCATCAGGATGTTCTCGCGCACGCTCATGTCGGCGAACAGCCGCCGCGCCTCCGGCACCGAGCCGATGCCGCGGCGGACGATCTGCGGCGTGGACAGGCCGATCAGCGAGGCGCCGTCGAAGGCCACCTCGCCCGAGCGCGGCTTCACCAGACCCAAAATGATCTTCATCGTCGTCGACTTGCCGCTGGCATTACCGCCGAGCAGGCAGACGATATGGCCGCGCCCGACCGTGATCGACAGGTCGAAATGCACCTGCGCCTGGCCGTAGAAGGTGTTGACGTTGGACAGCGCCAGCAGCGGCTCGGGAGCTGGATTGGTCATGCCGCGCTCTCCTGCTCAGACATCGCTGACAGCCCGTGGCCGAGATAGGCCTCGATCACCTTGGGATCGCTGCGCACCTTATCGCCCGGCCCTTCGGCGATCTTCTTGCCTTCGTCCATGACGATGACGCGGTCGGACAGGCGCATCACCATCTCCAGCTTGTGCTCGATCAGGAGAATGGTGAGGCCTTCCGCCTTGAGCTCGGCGACGAGCGCCTGCATCTCCGCGGTCTCGGTCGGGTTCATGCCGGCCGTGGGCTCGTCGAGCAGCAACAGGCGCGGCTTCAGTGCGAGCGCGCGCGCGATCTCGACGCGGCGGCGATTGGCATAGGACAGGCTATAGGCGGGCTGGTCGATCCGCGGCAGCAGCCGCTCGCCGAAACGGGCGAGAATGGCCTTCACTTCCTCGCGCAGCCGCTCCTCCTCGGCCCTAACGCTGGAGGGTCGCAGCAGCGCCAGGCCCAGCTCCAGCAGCGGTCCGATCACCGGCAGGGCCGGCTTGACCGCACGCAAGCGCGTGTGGGCCCCGATCAGGACGTTGTCCATCACGCTGAGATTGCCGAAGACGCGGCCGAGCTGGAACGTGCGCGCGATGCCCTCGCCTGCGAGCCGTTCCGGCGGCAGGCCGGTGATGTCCTGGCCTTCGAAGTGAACTGTCCCCGCATCGGGCCGATCGAGCCCGGTGACGAGATTGAACAGCGTCGTCTTGCCGGCGCCGTTGGGGCCGATAATGCTGACGAGCTCGCCCTTGGCGAGATCGAGATCGATGGCATCGACCGCGGTGAGGCCACCGAAGCGGCGCGTCAGGCCGCGCAGGGACAGCATGCGTGCGTGATGCTCCGCCATCAGATCGTCCCCAGCAGGCCCTGCGGCCTGAACCGCACGAGCAGCAGGAGCACGATGCCATAGATCAGGATGCGGTACTCCGCCGCGATGCGGAAGACCTCGGGCAGTCCGACCAGCGCCACCGATCCGAGAATTGCGCCGACGACATTGCCGAGGCCGCCGAGGATGACGACGGTCAGCGCCAGGATCGATTGCTGCGTGTTGAAGGTTTCGTGGTTGATGTAGGAATAGAGGTGCGCGGCGATGCCGCCGCTGACGCCGGCGGCGAAGCCGCCGAAGATGAAGGCCAGCGATTTGTAGCGGTTCAGGCTGAGACCATAGGCGCGGGCGGCGATGTCGTCGTCGCGGATGGCACGGAAGCTGCGGCCGAGATGCGAGGTGAGCAGCCGCCCCTGCAACAGCGCCAGCACGAGCATCACCCCAAGGCTGAACCAGTAGATCGAGGTCGGGCTGACCAGATCGTAGCCGAACAGCGACAGCGGCGGGATGCCGGAGATGCCGATCGGCCCCCGCGTGACGCTTTCCCAGTTCAGGATCACCAGCGAGACGATCTCGCCGATGGCGAGCGTGGCGATCGACACATAATGGCCGCGCAGGCGGAACGAGGGCGAGATCAGCGTGGTGCCGAGCGCAGCACTCATCAGGCCGCCGCCGATGATGGCGAGGCCGGCGGGAACGGAGAAGGTCAGCGACAGCAGCGCCGACGTATAGGCGCCGATCGCGAGCAGCGCGGCATGTCCGAGCGAGACCTGCCCCATCGTGCCCGCGACGAGCGTCAGGCTGAGCGCGAGCATGCCGAGCAGCCAGGCATTGATCAGGGTCTGCAGCACGTAGAACGAGACCGGGAACAACGGCAGCAGGGCAAAGATCGCGGCCGCCAGAGCCAAGGCCCAGCGCGGAATGCGCACCGGGCGGCTCGGCGCGATGAACGTGCCGGTGAGCGGCTCCGGCGGCGCCTGCCGCGCGCTGGCAAACAGCCCGTTCGGCCGCAGCACGAGCACGACGACGAGCAGCAGGAACGCGAACAGGTTGCGGTAGCTGGTCCCGAACACCGCGACGCCGTAGCTCTCGACGAGGCCCAGCAGCAGGCTGCCGATCACCGCGCCCGGCACGTTGCCGGCGCCCCCGACCACTTCGGCAACGACGCCCTTGAGCGTCGCCTGCAGGCTCATCGCGGTGTCAATCTGGTTGTAGTACATGCCGACCAGCATGCCGGAGACGCCGCCGAGCGCAGCTGCGATGCCGAACACGGCCTGATTGACCCGATTGACGTCGACGCCCATCTGCATCGCGGCGTCACGATCCTGCGAGGCGGCGCGCACCGCCCAGCCGAGCTTGCTGTAGCGCAGGAACACGAACAGCAGCAGCGCGCTGGTGATGCCGACGCCGGCGATCAGGAGATCGAGCGGCCCGATCGTGCCGCCTCCGACCTGGAAGCGAACGTCCGGCAACTGGCTCGGCAGCGCGCGTGGATTGGGCGAGAAGGTCAGCATCACGAGCTGGTCGAGCACGAAGCTGATGCCGATGGTCGCGAGCAGTGGCGCGATCCGCACCGAGTTCTGCAGCGGTCGCAGACCGAACCGCTCGATGATCAGCCCGACCAGTGCGGCAGAAGCCGCCACCACGATGATGGTGAGCGGCAGCGGCGTATGCAGCTGCACCACCGCGACCCAGCCGATATAGGCGCCGACCAGATAGATCGAGCCTTGCGCGAAGTTGATCAGCCGGCTGACGCCGAAGATCAGCGCAAGCCCGACCGCAACGAGGGCGTAGACATTGCCGACGATCAGCCCGTTGATCGTGTAGTCGAGCCAGGAAGACAAATTGGTCCCCGCGTGCGAAGGAAAGCGGCCGGAGCGGTCGCTCCGGCCGTCAGGTCAGGTCGGCTTGCCGTCCCAGAGCGCGAACTGGCCCTTGCGGACGACGAGCTCAGCGTTCATGGCGCCCTTGACGCGCCGGCTCTCGACGTCGAACGTCGCCTGGCCGAAGATGACGCTGGAGACGTCCTTCACTTTCGCGAAGGCATCGCGGATCGCGCGGCGGTCGGTGCCGCCGATTTTCACCACGGCAGCGGCCATGTTCATCGCATCATAAGAATAGGCATTGAAGGCATCGGGCTCCTGCCCGTTGTACTTGGCTTTGAAGCCCGCGATGAATTTCTGCACCTCGGGCCTGGGATCCTGGGGGAAATAGCGCGTGCCGAGATGAACGTCCTCGACCGCCTCGCCGCCGAGCTCGATGAATTTCGGCGAATAGACCGAGCTCGCGGCACACATCACCTGCTTCAAGCCAACCTGGCGGGCCTGACGGGCGATCAGCGCGCCGTCGGAATAATAGGAGATCAGGATCAGCCCGTCGGGATTGGCGTCGCGCACCCGCACCAGCGTCGAGCGGAAGTCACGCTCCTCCGCGATGTAGCCCTCCGTCACCGCGATCTCGGCGCCGTATTCCTTCGCCGCCTTGACGAAATAGTCGCGGCTGGTGCGGCCCCAATCGGTGTTGAGGTGCAGCACGGCGAGCTTCTTGAGGCCGAGGCGCTTCACCGCATAGGCTGCCAGCAGCGGCTGCTCGTCGGCCTGGCTGACGGAGGTGCTCCACATGAAGTCGCCGCCCTTGGTGAAGTCAGGGTGCGAGTTGGTGAAGCCGAACTGCACGAGGCCGCCGCGCTGATAGATCGGCGAAGCCGCCATCGAGGCTGGGCTCGAGAAATCGCCGAGCTCCATGACGATGCGAGGATCGGAGACGAATTTCTGGGCGATCGCCACCGACTGGCGCGGATCGCTCTGGCTGTCCTCGAACTGGTAAGCAAGCTTGCGGCCGTTGATGCCGCCAGCCGCCATGATCTCATCGAGTGCGAGGTCGAAGCCCTGCTTCCACTGCGTGCCATATTGCGCGTTCGGCCCCGTGAGGGGACCGCTGACGCCGAGCAGGATCGGTTCGGACGATTGCGCGAGGGCGGCGCGCGAGACGGCGGTGCCCGCCATCATGGCAGCCAGCGAGCCCTTGACCAGGGTACGACGATCGATGTTGCTCATGCACGGCTCCATCCACTTCGGTTGAGACAAGCAGCAAGTTGAGACAAGCAGCAATTTCTATGCCGGTTCCCTATTTCGAGGGTTCGCCAAGCGACAACATCAGCCGGTTCGCCCAATTGAAGAAGGACGCACCATTGATGACGTCGACGATCTCGGCATCGTCGAGGCCGGCGTTGCGCAGCTCCGCGATATTGTCGGGACCGAACGCGATCGGCGTCGCGGCCAGCGCGACCGCGGCCTTGACCACCGCGTTCCAGCGCGCGCCGAGATCGGCCTTGACGCCTTCGTCGAGCAGCCGCTGCACGTCGTCGCGGCGCTTGGAATAGGTGCTGGCAAAGCGCGCATGCACGGAGGCGCAATAGATGCAGCCGTTGTAGCGCGAAGTCGCGGCAGCGGCGAGCTCGCGCTCGGCGCGCGGCAGGCCGTCGGCGACGTTGTAGAAGATGTCCTTGTCGGTCTTGGTGCGGGCTTCCAGCACTTCGGGGTCGCGCACCAGAAGGCGGAAATATTCCGACTTGGCACGGGCGCGGTCCACGAGGCCGGCGTAATGCCGCTCGGTCAGCTCGGCCTCGGGAAGCGGATCGATCCAGGAGACCCAACCGAGCTCATCCTGGGTGAAGGCGACGGGCGGATTGACGGGGGCGCTCACGATTGCGACCTCTTCTTATGCGTTCACGGCTGCGAGCGTGCGCAAGCCGCTGACGACGCGCAGCTGGAACGACAGGAACGCGACGAGCTGGGAGACGGTGACGATGCCGGTGGTCGACCAGCCGGCGGCGAGCAGCGCCTTCATGTCGTCCGCTGCCGCATCGCGGGGCCGAAACACCAGGAGATGCGCGTGTTCGAGCGCTGCTGCGAGCCTGACGCCAAGTGCCGGCTTGCTCGCCGCACTCACCCGGTAGATCAGACCGGCGGTGTTTTCGATCGACAACGGTCCGGCAGGATACGAGCCATACGGACCCGAGGTCCTGCCCCGTGCGATCTCGGCCTCGATCACCTCCAACAGGCTCGCCCCGGCCGGATTTGCGGCGAGCTTCTCACGATAGAAGGCGGCAACGGGCGACTCGCCATGGAGCCCGGTCACGAAGGCCGCAACCGCCGCGCGCTCTACAAGTGAGAAGTCGCTCGCGTCGATCGGCTCGAACAGCGAGAGGTAGCTCTTCTGCGCATTCTCGCGCGCCTGCAAGCGGCGCGCGCGGATGGCGTCCAGGGCTGACCCCGGCTCGATCCCGGCGAGTGTATCGATGATATCCTGGGTGCTCATCATTCAGCCTCGTGCATTCATTTCAACTAGACCGCCAGCGCGACGTCGGGCGCCGTCCGGGTCCAGCCCAATGCCGGCGCGACCTTCTCGGCGACCAGCTCGATCGAGCGCAGGACGTAAGGGTGCGGCGCATCGACCGAATGCACCTGGAAGACGAGATCGGTCACCCGCTCCAGCGTCGCGTCGCTGCGGAGCGAGGCGATGACGTGGTCGGCGTCGCCGACATGGGTGTCGAACGCCGTGATCATCTCCTCCAGCGTCTCGCCCGGTTTGGCGTGGCCGCCCTTGAGGAATTGCGGCAGCGCGCGCCGCAGACCGATATCGGCCAGGCGTAGAGCTTCGGCATGGTTGTCGGCGACGAAGACGCTGCGCGAGGCCATGATGCGGGGCTCGGCCCCCTTTTGCAGCGCTTCCAGATAAGCATCGATGACCGGGTTCTGGATCTCGGCGAGCGTGGCCTTCGGCGCCTCCTTGGTCCGCGGCTGGGTGCGCGACAGCAAGAGGCCGTCGCCCGCCTTGCCCGCACGCGCCCCGCCGGCGACCGAGAACGTCGCCTGCCAGATGCGCTTGTCCAGTTGCGGCCTTTGCGGATAGATCGTGTCGCCGCCGGCGAGCGGCTTGCCGACCAGCGCGGTGCGGACGACGTCCAGGTTGCGGGCAAAGATCTCGTTGCGCTGGGCGCTGTCGAGGCCGAAGGCGGCGAAGGCCGACGGATTGCCGCCGGTGCCGACGCCGAGCTCGAAACGGCCGTTGCAGAGGAGATCGAACACCGCGGCGTCCTCCGCCACCCTCACCGCGTTCTCCAGCGGCAGCGTGACGATGCCGGTGCCGAGGCGGATGCGCGAGGTCTGGGCTGCGACATAACCGAGGAACGTGAAGGGCGACGGCAGGCCGCCCTCGCGCTCGTGGAAATGATGCTGCGCGATCCACGCGGAATCGAGGCCCGCCTTTTCGGCGCGCACGATCTGCTCGGCCGCGAAACGATATCGCTCGGCGGGCGGGGCCTCGTCGAGAAGCCGTGTGAAGAACCCCAGGCGTTTCAGATTTGCAAAGCGTTTCATACGACCCCTGTCGGGCTGGGATGGCCAGGCCGCCGATGATGTCGGTTACTGCTGCTCCAGACAAGCCGGCATTGCGCAAGGCTCATACGCAGGGCTCGTACGCAGATTCCCCCGCCGGGATCGCTCCTGCGTGGGCTTTGACTGGGCAGACTGCCTACCAGCTCGGCAGCACCGCGCCCTTGAACTTGGTCAGGACGAATTCCTTGACCTCCGGCGTATGGTAGCTGTCGACGAGGATCTTGACCCAGGGCTTGTCCTTGTCGGCGGTGCGCACCGCGATCAGGTTGACATAGGGCCCCTTGGGGTCCTCGCGCAGGATCGGGTCCTTGACCGGATCGAGACCCGCCTGGGTTGCGTAATTGGTGTTGATCGCGGCGGCGTCGACATCGTCGAGTGCACGCGGCGCCTGCGCCGCATCGACCTCGATGAACTTCAGCTTCTTGGGATTCTCGGTGATGTCGAGCACCGTCGGCTTGAAGCCGGTGCCGTCCTTCAGCTTGATCACGCCCTTGTCGCGCAGCAGCAGCAGCACGCGGCCGCCATTGGTCGGATCGTTCGGGATCGAGACCTTGCCGCCCTCCGGGATGTCGGCGAAGGCCTTGTGCTTCTTCGAATACACCCCGATCGGGAAGTTCACGGTGAGGCCGACGGCCTCGATCTTGTAGCCGCGATCGGCCTTCTGGTTGTCCAGGTAAGGCTGGTTCTGGAACGAGTTGGCCTGGATTTCTCCGGCATCGAGCGCGGCGTTCGGCACCACATAGTCGGAGAATTCGAGGAGCTGGATGTCGAGGCCGCTCTTCGCGGCGATCGGCTTCACCGCCTCGAGGATCTGCGCATGCGGACCCGGCGTCACGCCGATCTTGATGGTCTCGGCGGAGGCTGCTGCCGACCAGGCGGCGAACACGGCCGAAAGGATCAGGGGAAGGCGAAACGACATCTGTGGTCTCCAAAGTCTGCAATGATTGGAACCCTATTCGCTTCTCCGCCGGGCGAAATCAATGAAATTGAAATCCATATTTGGCTGACGGCGCGGACGAGGCTTCTCCGTTCGAGCTGATGCGGGGAACGATTGCGCTGGCGCAAGCGTAAGGCGCATCACGCGCAGCAGCGCTGAAGCTGCCGACCAATCTGCTGCCGTCGGTGCCGGCGGCCGGCGTCGCCAGCCCCGGATGATCCATTCGACTCCGAGGCTCGTGTGTGGCAATTTCCCGGCGGCTGCAATCAATCTCCGGCGGGAGCAACATCGCGAAACTTGATGCGCCGGCAGCGGCCGGGGTAGCGTTTGCTTGCGGCCTTAGAACTTCCCCAAGTTCACTCAAGTTCGCACCGGATCGCCGCCCGGATCTCTCGGGCGGCGGTCCGGATCCTGGCCCACCGGGCCTTCTCCATATCGTCATTTCGTCGCAGGGCCTTGCCGCATGGCCGGCATTGCCGCCCCGCTCATCATGAAACATGATGGGTGGCCGTTGACGACTTGTCTTCGAGGTGGAGGCCATCCGATGAACGAAAACGAAATCCGTGAACGCATCGCAGAGGTGAAGCAAGGCAAGCTGTCGCGGCGCTCGTTCATCCGGGCCATGGCCGCGATGGGAATCGCGGCCCCGATCGCGAGCCAGATCCTGGTCTGGAATGACGTGGCCATGGCGGATGCCACCTTGCCGTACAAGCCGACCAAGGCCGGTGGCGGCGGCACGCTCAAGCTGCTGCTCTGGCAGGCGCCCACCCTGCTCAATCCGCATTTCGCGCTCGGCACCAAGGACCAGATCGCCTCGCGCGTCTTCTTCGAGCCGCTCGCCGGCTGGGACAAGGACGGCAATCTCATCCCCTGCCTTGCCGCAGAGGCCCCGACGAAGGCCAATGGTGGCCTTTCGGCCGACGGCATGAGCGTGATCTGGAAGCTGAAGCGGGGCGTGACATGGCATGACGGCAAGCCCTTCACCGCCGACGACGTCGTCTTCACCTGGCAATATGCCGCCGACCTCGCCACCGCAGCCTACACCACCGGCTCCTACAAGGACATCAAGGTCGAGAAGATCGACGACTACGCCGTCAAGGTGATCTTCAAGGCGCCGACGCCGTTCTGGGCCGATCCGTTCGTCGGCTCGGTCGGCCAGATCCTGCCGAAGCATCATTTCGGCGACTATGTCGGCGCCAAGTCGCGCGAAGCGCCGGGCAATCTGAAGCCGGTCGGCACCGGTCCGTACAGATTCGTCGAGTTCAAGCCGGGCGACATGATCCGCGCCGAGCGCAATCCCGACTACCACATCAAGAACCAGCCGCATTTCGACACGGTCGAGATCAAGGGCGGCGGCGACGCCGTATCTGCGGCGCGCGCGGTGCTGCAGACCGGCGAATACGACTTTGCCTGGAACATGCAGGTGGAGGAGGAGGTTCTCAAGCGCATGGAGGCTGGCGGCAAAGGCAAGCTCGACATCACGCCATCAGGCAATGTCGAGTTCATCATCCTCAACACGACGGACCCCTGGACCGAGGTCGACGGCGAACGCTCCAGCGTCAAGACCAAGCACCCGACGCTGTCCGATCCCGCGGTCCGCCGCGCCATCAATCTTCTGATCGATCGCGATTCGATCCAGAAGTTCATCTACGGACGCGCCGCCATTGCGACCGCGAGCTTCGTCAACGCGCCCAAGCAGTTCAAATCGCCCAAGCTCAAATACGCGTTCGACATCGACAAGGCCAACAAGATCCTCGATGAGGCTGGCTGGACCAGGGGCGCGGACGGCATCCGCGAGAAGGACGGCAAGAAGCTCAAATACGTGTTCCAGACCTCGACCAACGCCCCGCGCCAGAAGACGCAAGCCATCATCAAGCAGGCCTGCCAGAAGGCTGGCATCGATATCGAGATCAAGGCGGTCACCGCCTCGGTGTTCTTCTCCTCCGACGTCGGCAATCCCGACACCTATTCGAAATTCTACGCCGACATGGAGATGTACAACACGACGCAGCCGCAGCCCGATCCGGAACGCCTCTTGAACCAGTGCGTGTCCTGGGAGATCGCCACCAAGGACAACAAATGGCTCGGCCGCAACAATTCGCGTTATTCCGATCCCGAAGCCGACAAGGCCTACAAGGCCGCGCAGAACGAGCTCGATCCGGTCAAGCGCGCCGCGCTGCTGATGAAGGTCGACGAGATCTTCTGCGAGGCCAACGTGTTCCTGCCCCTGCTCTCGCGCCACGTCGTCAACGCCGGCGCCAACAATCTGATGATCGACATCTCAGGCTGGGACACGATCACGTGGAATCTGGCGGCGTGGTATCGGGTGTGAGGGAAGCCGCCTCGTCCTACTTGCCGCTGCCCGGGCCCGACGAGCCGGACGTGGAATTGCTTGTCGCGGGCTGGCCGGTGCGGTCGCGGCCCGGGCTCGGCCCGCCGGCAGCGTTGTTGCCGTAGCTGTTGCCCTGATTGGTGTTGACCGTGCCGCTGGCATTGGTGCCCGCGGTGCCCTGCACGCTCGAGGAACTGGTCGTGGTCTGCCCCGCGGCGGAGCCGCCCGAATTGCTCTGTGCCAAAGCGAACGGGAAGCTGGCGAACATCAGGCTCAGGAACATCGCGATGTACTTCATCATCTATTCTGGCTCCTTTTTCGGAACGGGTCGGCGGCTTCGTCGTAGCCGCGCCGGCTGCTGTAGAACATCAACGCCATCAGGCCGCAGCCGATAACGAGCGAAAAGAACGAGCCGAGACCAAGTGCGATCCAGCCGTTCTCGTCCATGGCGACGTCGTCGACGCCGTTGGTCGCATTCCAGGCCCAACTGATGCCGAGCGCGACCAGGACAAGCATGGCTAGCAGGGCGGCGATGAGGATCACCTGACCGAGATTGAGACTTCGCATGGTTGGCTCCCTTCGGCGGGCAACTGCAGGGAGAGGCGGCGGTTCCTAAAGCGCGCAGGGGATGGGCGAGCCAAGCGACTCATCACATATCCGGCGCCGAGACGCGACACCTCTGCAATGCCCCCACGATCATCTTTCCACTGTGTGCTCCAAGTCACAGCAGAATCACGCGCCCTCGCCTACAAACACCGCGCATGGCCGCAAACAAGGTAACGGCGGTACGCACGAGGCTGCGGAGGCAATCAACAGCTACGGACTTTTCGAGGCCGCTAGGGCGAGGAGCCCGGCGGCTTTTTTCTTTGATTGCGCCGCACCACACCCGCCATCGCGCGGGCAGCTATCGTTTCGAGGACGCGTCGGAAGGCTTCCGCTCCTCACGCTCGCCCTCGATCTGCCGCTCGGCTTCGAGCCAGAAATCCAGCTCGCGACCCGCCGGCCGTCCGGCCTGCTCCCAGAGCTCGTAGGCACGCGCACGCACCTGGCCGCGGCGCATCATGCGGCGGAGCTTGCGGGTCAGCTCGTCGGCGAAGCTCCTGAAGCGCTGGACGGTGCTTTCGTCCTTGACGAGCGCAGCCGCTCGCGTGGCGAGTTCGATCTGGTGCTCTAGTTTTTTCTGCTCGTCCACCGCTGATGCTGCCGTGGGAAAGGATTGTTGTCAGAGCCTGTGCTGTCAGACACTGAATTCCTTACGGGGATGGTGCGTTCCCTCGGCAACGGCGCGGCGGATGAGGAGCGCGCGTGGCGCGTAGCATGGGATGAGCGAAAGCGAACCCATGGGCCAAGATGAAGCGTGAGGGGTTTCGCTTTCAAGTCACGTCGCTAGTGCCACGTCGTATCGGCTTCGACGATCACGACGCGGATCTCCGGGTCCTCGGTGGTGTTGCAGGTGCAGGGCATGCCCTCGCCGCAGCGACAGCCGCCGAGCTTCTCGCTCCAGACCCGGAGCGGATGGTTTTCGCAGACCCATCCCAGACCTTGGCAGAATGGGCAATTCTTGGCGGTCACAGCGTATCCGGGGTCCGCAACGTGTTGGACTTGTCCTCGTTGCGAAGCTCCTGCTCGGCTGCATGCCAGAATTCCTCCTCGCGGCCTTCGGGCTTGCCGGCCTGCTCCCACAGGCGGTGTGCGTATTCCCTGATCTCTTGCTCGGTCGGCTCGGACAATGGCGTCTCCTCTCGTAAAGCACGGCCTGCCCAGGGGGGTATGGGGGCTTGGAGGCAGGCCGTGCAGGCCAGCAATCGGCGGCGAGGCTGGCCCGCGGATTCAAGCCTCAATCCTGCGCGAGAGTTCCTCGTCGCAGGCGAGGCTCGACGCGCAATGTGACGTCGCCTCAGAACCTGTCGTGAGCAGTTGCAGCAATTCGGCGCGCCCCCGGTAGCGCAGTCGCGTGCTCGTGCGGTCCTGGCGCTGTGTTCGAGCTGTCGGGAGGTGAGGCGACTTATTGGTCCGCTGGTCCCCCCAGTGGCGACGGCGCGACGTCGAGCCGGACCGCGACACCGCTGAGGTCCCGGCCTGGTGCCGGATAGAGCTTCATGACGAGCGGATCATGGCCGGGTACGATGTGATCCGCATCCGGCGCGGCTGCCCGCAGCTTGTCGAAACCCGCCAGCATGTCGCCGACATGAAAGGCGGTCGTGAACGGGCGCTCGCTGGCCATGTTCTCGTAGAAATGACTGACGTCGGAGGCGAGCACAACGAAGCCCCGGCGGGTCCTCACCCGGACGAACTGAAGGCCGGCCGAATGCCCGCCGGCCGCATGGACCGTCAGCCCGGGCGCAATCTCGCCATCACCATCGTAGAACAGGACGCGGCGCGCGTAGTTGAGACGCACGATCCCACAGACATCCTCGACCTCGAAGGAATGCGACAGCCGCGGATATTGCATGTAGCGACCGGTGGCATACGCGAGTTCGCGCTCCTGCAGATGAAATCGCGCGTTGGGAAACCGGTCGAAATTACCGGCGTGGTCGTAGTGCAGATGCGTGAGGATCACATCCCCGACCTCGGCTGCGTCGATGTCGAAGGCGCGAAGCGTTTCGACCGGGCAGCGCAGGAACGTACGCTTGCGCCGCTTCGCGATCGCGGCGTTGAATCCGGTGTCGATGACGAAGACGCGTCCGCCTCCCCTCGCCAGCCACATGAAATAGTCCATCGGCATCGGCCCGTCGTGCGGGTCGCCGCCGATGAAGTGCTCGCTCCGCTGCGCATCCCGCGTTGCGTAGCGGATGGCAAAGAGCTCGTAGTCCGGCTCGCTCATCGCTTCCACCAGCCTAATGGGCGCGTTCAGGACTCCGCGTCGACTTCCTTGAAAGCCTCGCGCGCGTTGCGGAAAGCGTCGATGCCGGCGGGCACGCCGCAATAGACGGCGACCTGAAGCAGGATCTCCTTGATCTCCTCCTTGGTCAGCCCGTTCTTCAACGCGCCCTTCACGTGCAGCTTCAGCTCGTGCGGGCGGTTCAGTGCGCCAAGCATCGCCAGATTGACGATCGAGCGCGTGCGACGGTCGACGCCGGGCCGCGTCCACAGCGCGCCCCAGCAGAATTCGGTGGACCATTCCGCCATGGTGCGCGTGAACTCGTCGGCGCCGGCGATCGACTTGTTGACGTAATCCTCGCCCAGCACCTCCTTGCGAACCTTGAGGCCCTTTTCGAACAGTTCGGTCTTGCTCATGATCGTCCCTTTCAGGTCTTGAGAGAGTCTAGGTGGAAGTTGGTTGGCGCGTCCCGGAAGGCGGCCGCAACGATCGCAGGAGTTCGGCGAAGTCATCAACCGTATCGAGCCGCCAGACAGCGTCGATGACGCGGTCCGCATCCCAATCGCTTTGACCGGTCCGCACCCCCTCCCGCAGCTTCTCTTCGATCTCGCGGTCCGACAGCGGCGCAGCCAGGCTGCCGCGCGGCGACGTCACGGTCTCCGTGAACACCTCACCGGCCGACAGTCGCAAGGTAACTCGCGCAGCCCCGTCCGGCATTTGAGCATCGAGCTCCGCCCTCACCTTCTGCCGCATTTGCGCGATATCGGGCCTGATCACCGTCGCTTGCGCGAACTCGGTCACACCTGCCTTGCCCAGCAGCAAGCCGCAGGCCACGCAATGATGGATGCTGACCCGCGCGTCGCGCTCGTTGTTGACGGGACGATCGCCGCGCGCAAGCAGCAGGGCCGAGCCCTGCACCGTCACCGACTCGACCCGATCGACGCTGCGGCCGATCCGCTCGCGCAACGTGAGGCAGGCATCGATGACCGAATGGAACACGATGCCGGCGGGATAGGGCTTGTAGGTGTTCTTCGCAATTTCCCAGGTCTCGCCGAGGCCATCGAGCAAGCGAGGCAGATCCGGCTCGTCTCCCATGGTGCGCGCCCAGCCAAGCGGGCCCTCGATGGCGCGGGGCGCAGCCTCGTATCCCTGTTGCGCGAGGAGTGCAGCGAACAGCCCGTTGCGCGCGGCGTTGCCCACACTGACATTCTTGGCCGCGCTCGGCAGGTTCTCGACATTGCCGGCCGACTGGCTCGCGGCAATTCCGATCGCGTTCGCAATGCCGTCCGCGGGCAGGCGCAGGAGCTTCGCGCACGCCGCGGCAGCGCCGAAGATTCCGCAGGTCGAGGTGATGTGCCAGCCGCGCGCATAATGGCGCGGCGAGACTGCATTCCCGATGCGGCATTCGACGTCGACACCGAGAATGAACGCCGTCAGCACCTCACGCCCCGACAGTTTTCGCGTCTCCGCCGCAGCGAACAAGGCGGCGGCGACCGGCGCGGCGGGATGAATGATGGTCTCGGGATGGGTATCGTCGAAGTCGAGCAGATTGGCCGAGACGGCATTGAGGAACGACGCGCAGAGCGCGTCCACCGGCTGCGAGTGACCGATGATGGTCGACGTCCCGGCGCCACTGAACGGCATCAGTGTGCGCATCGCTGCGGTGACGACGGGGTCACGCGCAGAGCCGAGCGCGGTGGCAAAGAAATTGAGGATCGATCGTCGCCCCTCGCGGCTCTGCGCCTGCACGTCCGTCCATGACGTCGCCGCGACGAAATCGGCGAGCGTCCTGCTCACGCTGGGAATTGGATCTTGCGGCACGCGGGGCGTCTTCCTCGTTTTCCCGGACCATATGACGATCCGCGGCAAACTGTCGATCCCAAATGTTATGCTTGACAGCTTGTCTGACAATCATAACAATCCCGCCCGCTGGCGCGGGGGCCCGCGGCCAGGACGACGGCGACCGGAAAGGCCGGCCGGCGACAACGGTTGACCAACGAGATCAAGAAAGGCGCGCCCGTCACGGGATTGCGCGACAGGGAGTAGACGATGGCGGGAGAGATCCTCGGCGTGATCGGCACGGGCCGCATGGGCGGTCCCATGGCGGGACGATTGATGGACGCGGGGTATTCGCTCGTCGTCTTTGACACGCAGGCCGAAGCAACCCAGCCGCTGGTCAAGCGCGGCGCGCTGCTCGGTAAGTCGCCGGCCGACGTCGCCTCGCGCGCCGACATCGTGCTCGCCAGCCTGCCGACGCCCGACATCGTCAAGGCCGTCACTCTCGGCGAGAACGGCATCAGCAGCGGCACCCGCGCCATGATCGTCATCGATCTCTCGACCTCCGGTCCCGGCGCGGCGAAGCTCGTTGCCGAAGGCCTGAAAGCCAAGGGCATGACGCTGGTCGATGCGCCCGTGAGCGGCGGCATCAAGGGCGCCGTGAACGGCACGCTGGCCGTCATGGTGTCGTGCCCACAAGCGACTTACGACACCGTGCAGCCGATCCTGAAGAATTTCGGCAAGCTGTTCTACACCGGCGACAAGCCCGGCGTGGCGCAGACCGCCAAGCTGGCCAATAATCTGATGGCGGCCGCCGCGCTGGTCATCACCTCGGAAGCCGTCGCCATGGGCGTCAAGGGCGGTGTCAACGCAAAGGTGCTGATCGACATCATCAACGCGAGCAGCGGTCGCAACAGCGCCTCCGAGGACAAGTTCCCGCGCTCTGTGCTGCCAGGCACTTTCGATTTCGGCTTCACCACGGGACTTTCCTACAAGGACGTTCGGCTCTGCGTGGACGAGGCCGAGGCGATGGGCGTGCCGATGGTCTGCGGCGCAGTGGTGCGGCAGATGCTCGCAATCACCAACGCCAAGTATGGCGCCTCGTCCGACTTCACCTCGATCGCAAAGGTGCTCGAGGAGTGGGCCGGCGTCGAAATGCGCGGCTGATCACGCAAACCCAGAAGGGAAGCGATTGCGATGACGATCGGTCCGACCGGATCAGGCAAGGTCTCGCTCGCGCGGCAGATGGCGCGGAGCGTGCTTGCGCTGGATCTGGACGATTTCGGGCCTGACGTCGTCGCCAAGACAAAGCTCTGTCTGCTCGACTTCCTCTCCTGTGCGTTCGAGGCCGGCCAGCATCCCTGGAGCCGCCAGGCCGTGGCGATCGCACAAGGCGGCGGCGGAGCTACGATCATCGGAACGTCGCAACTTTCCTCGCCGGCCGATGCCGCCTTCGCCAATGCCGTGATGGGGCATGGCCTCGTGCGGGAAGACATGCACGCGGCCAGCATCGCGCACCACGGCGTGGTGATTTGGCCAGCACTGCTCGCGCTGTCGGAACAGGCGCCGCTGCCCGGCGCAAGGCTGCTCGCTGCGGCCATCATCGGCTATGAGACCGGCGCGCGGATCGGCCGCGCCTTGCTGACCACCGATCTCGCTCGCCTGCATCGTCCCACAGGCCTCGTGGCCCCTCCGGGCGCGGCGCTCGCCGGAAGTTTCGCGCTCGGCCTCTCCGAAGACGCGGCAACCAGCGCCATCGCGATCGCAGCCAACACCTCCAGCGGTCTGAATGAATGGCCGCATGCCGGCGGCTCCGACATGTATTTCCATCCCGGCTTTGCCGCCAGCAACGCGATCAAGGCGGTCGGCCTCGCCGCAGCCGGCGCTTTCGGCTCCGAGACCATCCTGGAGGGCGAGGCGGGGCTGTTCGCCGCATATCGTCGCCAGGCCGCGCCGGACAGCATCAGGCTGTTCCCGGACGGAGAGTGCGAGGTCATGGCCGTCTACAACAAGCCTGTGCCGGCCTGCAACTTTGCGCAGACCGCCGCTCAAGCCGCGCTCCGCGTCTCGCACGAGATCGCCAGCACCGACGAGGTCGACCGGGTCGTCATCCGCGCGCCGGATGTCGCTGTTCGCTATCCCGGCTGCGATTCGATGGGCCCCTATCGCAACGCGCTGCAGGCCAAGATGAGCATTCCCTTCAGCGTTGCGGCGACGCTGGCGCGAGGCGAAATCGAGGAAGAGAACTATTCCGAGCTTGACGATGCCGAGATCATTCGTCTCGTCGCGATCACGGATCTCAAGGCCGATCCCGGATTCACCGCCGCCTTCCCCGGCAAGCAGGGCGCGGACGTGACCGTGCATCTGCGCAGCGGCCGAACGATCCGGCACGCGCTGCCCGACGTCATCGCGGCAACACCTTCAGAGATTCGCGCACGCTTTCGCGCTGCCGCGGCCCGAGTTCTCGGTGGGGATCGCGCACACCGGCTCGAACAACTCATCGACGATTGCGAGCAGCTCGGCAATGCCGGCGCCATTGCAGCGCAGTGCCGCCTGGACACGGAACGGGTTTTACGATCGGCATCATAAGAAATGCCGGAGAGCACGGGGGAAACATGGTCGGCTTGGAGGCCAGTCTAGCATCGTCCGCAGCGCGGAGACGTGGCTGATGGAAGGATTTCTGCAAGCGCTCGCCGCGGGACTCTTGATTGGCGCCGTCTATGGGCTGATGTGCGTCGGGCTCGGCCTGATCTTCGGCGTCATGCGCGTCATCAACTTCGCCCACGGCGATTTCATGATGCTCGGCATGTACACCGCCTTCTATCTGTTCACCGCCGCCGGCGTGCAGGCGGTGTTCGGCAATACGGTCGGGCCGTTCGTCGCAATCTTGCTGGCCGGACCTGTGCTCGCCGTGTTCGGCTATTTCGTCCATCGGACGCTGATCTCGCACGTCTCGGGGACGCGCACCGCCTCGCTGGAGGGCGAAGGCCACTACGCCCAGCTCATCCTCACGCTCGGTATCGCGCTGATCCTGCAGAACGGCGGCCTCATCGTGTTCGGCTCGGTGCTGGCCTCGATCCGCACGCCGCTCTCGAGCTCGGCCTGGGAACTCGGCCCCTTCTTCGACATCAGCATCTTCCTCAACAAGGCGCGCAGCATCGACATGATCGTATCGCTGGCGATCATGATCCTGCTGTCGCTGCTGATCACGCGGACACGGATCGGCAAATCGCTCCGCGCCGCCGCGGACAATCCGACCGCCGCGACCTATATGGGCATCGACGTCGACGGCGCACACCGCACCGCCTTCGCGCTCGGCTGCGGCATCACGGCGATCGCCGGCGGCCTGCTCGCCACCAACTATCCGTTTCATCCGTTCGTCGGCCTCGAATATGTCATCGTCATGTATGCAGGCGTCGTGCTCGGCGGCATGGGCAGCATCATCGGCGCCTTCTGGGGCGGCATGACGATCGGCCTCGTGCAGCAGATGTCGACGCTGATCCTGCCGACGCAATTGCAGAACGCCGCGATCTTCGCCGTCTTCCTCCTCATCATCTTCTTCCGCCCCCAGGGCTTCTTCGGGCGGATGGTGGAGAGGACGTGACCATGCTCCGGATGCGCTCCTTTCTGCCGCCCCTGCTCTTCACCATCGCCTATGCGGCGCTCTCGCTCGGCGTCACCAATTCCTACTACCAGCTTATCCTGACGCTGGTGCCGGTGTGGGCGGTGTTCGGCCTGTCCTGGAATCTGCTCAGCGGCTACACCGGACTGATTTCGTTCGGCCATGCCGCGTTCTTCGGCATCGGCGCCTATGCGACCGCGCTCGGCCAGATCTACTTCGATATTTCTCCCTGGCTGCTGATCCCCGTCGCGGCCATGCTCGGCGGCATTGCCGGGCTCTTGATCGGGTTTCCGACCTTTCGCCTCCAGGGTCACTATTTCGCCCTGGCGATGCTCGCCTACCCGCTCGCCATCCTCTACGTGTTCGAGTGGCTCGGTTTCCAGGAGGTGACGCTTCCGATCAAGCGCGATGCGCCGATCGCCTATATGCAATTCGCCGATCCGCACGTCTATACGCTGCTGGGGTTGGCAATGATGCTGGCCACCATCCTGCTGACGCAGGTGATCGAGCGCTCCCGCTTCGGCATGGCGCTGCTCGCGATCAAGCAGAACGAAGCCGCGGCCGAAGCCGCCGGCATCAACACGCTGGCCTGGAAGCTGCGCGCGATCACGCTCAGCGGCGCGATCGCCGCGGCCATCGGCGGCTTCTACGCGCAGGTGCTGCTGGTCGTGACTCCGCAATCGGTGTTCGGCATGCTGGTGTCGGCACAGGCGCTGACGGTCGCGATGTTCGGCGGCGTCGGCACGGTGTGGGGCCCTGTGATCGGCTCGGTGATCCTGATCCCGCTCGCCGAGATCCTGCATGCCGAGGCCGGCGCGCGTTTCCCCGGCATCCAGGGCGTGATCTTTGGCTTCGCCATCGTCTGCGTCATCCTGCTGGCGCCGGAAGGCCTGTTCTGGAAGCTGCGCGATCTCCTGCGCAAGCGGATCGCGCCCAAGGCGGCTGCGATCGACGTGCCCGAAACATCGGCCGCCAACGTCACCACACTGAAGCCCGCCCCGCGGCAGCGCGCCGCCACGGGCGAGGTCGTGCTCGAAGTGAAGAACCTGTCGCGGTCCTTCGGCGGCCTCAAGGCCGTGCAGGATGTCGGCTTCAAGCTGCATAAGAACGAGATCCTCGGCATCATCGGCCCCAACGGTGCCGGCAAGACCACGCTGTTCAACCTCCTCAACGGATTCCTGAAGCCGAGCCAGGGTGAGGTGCTGATCGACGGTCGCAACATGTCCGGCCAGCGGCCGCACGTGATCTGCGAGGCTGGGATCGGCCGCACCTTCCAGGTCATGCGGCCATTCCTGCGCATGTCGATCCTCGACAACGTCGTGGTCGGCGCCTATGTACGCGCGCGCTCCGACGAGGAGGCGCGCAAGCTCGCCGCAGATGCCGTCGCGCGCGTCGGCCTCTCCACCGTCGCCGATCGTGTCGCCGGCGAGCTCTCGACCAAGGAATTGCGATTGATGGAGCTGGCCCGCGCCATCGCCGGCCAGCCGCGCATCCTGCTGCTCGACGAGACGCTGGCAGGCCTCGGCCATGGCGAGGCCGACGAGGTCGTCGCCGTGATCCAGCAGCTCGCGCGCGACGGCATGACCATCGCGATCATCGAGCACACCATGCAGGCGATGGTCCGCCTGGTCGACAGGTTCCTCGTGCTCGACCATGGCGCCGTCATCACCGAGGGCTTGCCGGAGGTGGTGACGCGCGACAACCGCGTGATCGAGGCCTATCTCGGCAAGAAATGGGTGGGCCATGCTGCGAATTGAGGGATTGAGCGCGGGCTATTCGGCCAAGCCCGTCCTGAACGACATCTCGATCGATGTCGGCGCCGGCCAATTCGTCGCGATCGTCGGCCCCAACGGCGCCGGCAAGACCACGCTGTTCAAGACGATCTCCGGCATCGTCAAGCCGAGCGGCGGCACGATCACGTTCGACGGCGTCGATCTGCTCGCGGTGCCGCCGCCGCAGCGCGCCCATCTCGGCATCGCCCACGTCCCTGAAGGACGCCAGGTCTTCCCCTCCCTGACCGTGATGGAGAATTTGGAGATGGGCGCGATGACCGAGAGCGGCCGCCGCGACTGGGAGAGCAATATCGAACGCATCTTCGAATGGCTGCCGGTGCTGAAGGAGCGTCGCAACCAGTTCGCCGGCACGATGTCCGGCGGCCAGCAGCAGATGCTCGCGATCGGCCGCGGCCTCGCCTCCTCGCCGAAGCTTCTGATGCTGGACGAGCCCTCGATGGGGCTCGCGCCCTCCACCGCGGACTTCATCTTCGAGCGGCTGATCGAGATCCGCCGCCAGTCCGGCCTGACCATGCTGCTGGTCGAGCAGCGCGTGGCGGAAGCGCTGGAATCGGCCGACCACGGCTATGTCCTCGAAGCCGGCCATGTCGTGCTCGAAGGCAATAACGACACGCTGCGCGCCGACGATCGCGTACGCAAGGCCTATCTCGGCATGTGACGACGATAAAAACAAAGACCAGGGAGCAAACAAAATGACCAAGACATCGAAGGGCAAGACATCGACAGGCCTGACGCGCCGGACCGTCCTGTCCGGCGCCGCCGCCGTGGGCCTTGCCGGCGTGGCGCGCGCACAGGCGCCCGGCGAGATCAAGGTCGGGCTGATCGTGCCGCTGTCGGGCATCTACACCCGCCCGGGCCAGGTGATGAAGATGGGCGCCGAGATGGGCATCGAGCACATCAATGCGCAGGGCGGCATCAAGGCGCTCGGCGGCGCCAAGCTGAAGCTGGTCGTAATCGATTGCGGCGACACCACCGAGAAGGCCAAGAACGCGGCGCAACGCATGATAGCGCAAGAGCCCGACCTTGTCGCCGCAACCGGATCCTATCTTTCCTCGTTCACGCTTGCGGTCACCGAGGTGACCGAGCGCGCCGAACTGCCAGTCCTGACGCTGTCCTATTCGGACCTTCTGACCGACCGCGGCTTCAAATACATCTTCCAGACCGCCGCCACCGCCAGCCGCCAGTCCGAGCTCGGCCTGCCGACGCTGATGAAGCTCGCCGAGAACGCTTCGGGCAAGAAGCCGAAGACCGTGGCGATGTTGATGGACAACACCGCGACCTCGGTCGCCACCGCCAAGGCGCTGAAGGAAAAACTGTTCGCGCAGGAGGGCCTCCAGCTCGTCGTCGAGGAGGTCTGGACCCCGCCGCTGTCGGATGCGACGCCGCTGATCCAGAAGGTTCGCTCGGCCAAGCCCGACCTGCTGCTGTTCATGCCGAACGCGGTGTCGGACGCCAAGCTTGGCCTCGAGAAGATCAGCGAGTTCGGCCTCGGCCAGGGCAAGATCCCGACCGTGTCCTTCAGCATCACCATCGCCGAGCCGGACATGCTTCAGAGCGTGAGCCCGGAGACAGTGCAGGGCATCATGACCATCGTCGCCAATTGGGGATCGAAGGGCCACGAGGCTCTGATCGCCGAGCTCAAGGCCAAATACAAGGAGCCCTGGATGACGCAGAACGTCATCTCGACCTATGGCGACATGTGGCTGATGAAGGAAGCCCTGGAGAAGGCCGGCAAGGCCGACCGCAACGCGGTCGCGCAGGCCTTCCGCACCATGGATGCCGGCCCGTCGAAATATTATCCGGGCGGCCAGCTCAAGTTCGACGAGAAGGGCCGCAGAATCGGCGCCGGCGTCGTCATCGTGCAGTGGCAATCGGGCGTGCCAGTGACCGTTTATCCGCCCGAGCTCGCGCAGGCACAGCCGTTCTGGCCGAAGAAATCATCATAGAGCCGCGCACGATTTTTCAGGGAGGAGAATTGTCATGACTGCCAAGAGCAAGATCGCGATCTCTCGCCGAACATTGCTGGCCGGCGCCTCCGGCACTCTGATCGCATCCCGCGGCTGGGCCCAGCAGCCGTCGGAGGTGAAAGTCGGCCTGCTGGTGCCGATCTCGGGTCTCTATGCCCGCCCGGGAACGGTGATGCGCGAAGGCGCCGAAATGGCCATCGACCACATCAACGCGCAAGGTGGCGTCAAAGCGCTTGGCGGCGCCAAGCTGAAGCTCGTCGTGCTCGATTCCGGCGACACGACGGAGAAGGCCAAGAACGCGGCCCAGCGCATGGTGGCGCAGGAGACCGATCTGGTTGCGGCCAGCGGCGCTTATCTGTCCTCCTTTACGCTCGCGGTGACCGAAGTCACCGAACGCGCAAACCTGCCCATGCTCACCCTCTCCTACTCCGATCTCATCACCGATCGCGGATTCAAATACGTATTCCAGACCGCCGCCACCGCAGGTTCACAGGCGAAACAGGCATTGCCCCAGCTCATCAAGCTGGCGGAGACGGCCTCGGGCAAGCGACCGAAGACGGTCGCGATCCTGACCGACAACACGGGCGCCTCGATCGCCTCCGCAAAGGCGATGCGCGAGGGTCTGCTGGCGGAGAACCAGCTGCAGCTGATCGTGGACGAGACCTTCACGCCGCCGCTGGCGGATGCGACATCGCTGGTGCAGAAGATTCGCTCCGCCAAGCCCGACCTGCTCTTCTTCCTCCCGACCGTGATCTCGGACGCAAAGCTGCTGCTCGAGAAGATGAACGAGTTCGGGCTCGGCCAGGGCAGGGTGCCGACCATTTCGTTCGGCATTGCGATCGCCGAGCCGGACATGCTGCAGACCGTGAGCCCCGAACTGCTTCAGGGCGTGCTCACTTGCGTGGCCAGTTGGGGCGCCAAGGGTCACGAGGCGCTGATCGCCGAGTTGAAGACCCGTTACAAGGAGCCGTGGATGACGCAGAACGCGATCTCCACCTATGGCGACATGTGGGTGATCAAGGACGCGCTGGAGAAGGCCGGCAAGGCCGATCGCGTCGCGGTGGGCGAAGCGCTGCGCACCATGGATGGCGGTCCTTCCAAATATTACCCGCTGGGCGAAATCAAGTTCGACGAGAAGGGCCGCCGTGTCGGCGCCGGCATGACCATCGTGCAGTGGCAGTCTGGCGTGCCGGTGACGGTATTCCCGCCCGAGCTCGCGCTGTCAAAGCCGTTCTGGCCCAAGAGCTGATCTAAGACCTGACAACGCCCGAACAAGAAACGGAGAACAGAATGGACAAGGCGACCTATGACCGCGGCCTCGAAATCCGCAAAAGCGTGCTCGGCAGCGAGTTCGTCGACAAGGCGATCGCATCCGCCGACGACTTCAACCGCCCGATGCAGGACCTCACCACCGAGTATTGCTGGGGCTATGTCTGGGGCCGCGAAGGGCTGACACGCAAGACGCGCAGCTTCCTCAATCTCGCGATGCTCTGCGCCCTCAACCGTCCGCACGAGCTGAAGACCCACGTCCGCGGTGCCCTCGCCAACGGCGCGACCAAAGAGGAGATCCGAGAGGTCTTCATGCAGGTTGCGATCTATTGCGGCGTGCCGGCCGGCGTGGACGCCTTCCGCAACGCGAAGGAAGTCTTCGCCGAGCTTGACAAGACGTAGCGGAGCGCGGCGGCAATGAAGGGCAAATGGGCACTCGTGACCGGTGCGACGGCAGGCCTTGGCCTCGCCGTGGCCGAGGGCCTGGCCGGCGCGGGCGCCAACATTGTCCTGCACGATCTCGTCGCGCCCAAGCAGGCCGCAGACGACCTCCACGCCCGCTTCGGCGTCGAGGTCATCCCCGCCGCTGCCGACCTGGCCCGGCGCGATGCCATCGAGATCATGATGGCCGACTTGCTCGGCCGCTGCGGTGCCATCGATATCCTGGTCAACAACGCCGTCGTCAGGCATTTCTCCGCCATCGAGCAGTTTCCGCCAGATCGCTGGGATCAGGCGCTCGCCGTGAATCTGTCGGCGCCGTTCCACCTGATCCGCCTTGCGCTGCCGGCGATGAAGCAGCGCGGCTGGGGCCGGATCATCAACATGGGCTCGATCTATTCGAGCCGGGCGGTCGAGGACCGCATCGACTATGTCACTACCAAGACCGCACTCCTCGGCCTGACGCGCGGGGTGGCCATCGAAACGGCGCGCAGCGGCATCACCTGCAACACGATCTGTCCGGGCACGCTGCCGACGCCGGCAATCCTGAACAAGATCGCGACGATGGCGGAGAACAACGATCGTCCGGTCGACGACGTGACCCGCGACTATCTCGGCGAGCGCCAGCCGACGCAGCGCTTCATCGAAATGGATGCGGTCGCGGCCATGGTCGTCTTTCTCTGCGGTCCCACGGCAAACGACATCACCGGCGCCAGCCTGCCGATCGACGGCGGCTGGTCCATTGCCTGAGAGCATGAAATGGGAGTGTTGCGATGACTGAAGGATCGGGCCAGAGCGTCGTGCTGACGGGCGCCGCCGGCGGCATGGGGCGCGCCATCACCAAGGCGCTGCTGGAAAGCGGCCGCCGCATCGTGCTGGTCGATCGCGACGCCAAGGCCCTTCAGGAGCTGGCGGCGACGACGGGCAGCGCGGTATTCCCGATCCAGCTCGACGTCAGCGATGCAAAGGCCGTCGATCGCCTGCCGGAGGCGATCCCGGCGCATTTCAAGCCGGTCGATGTTCTCATCAACAATGCCGGGCACGATATCGGCGGGCGAACGCGCTTCGACGTCGGTTCTCCGGACGATTGGTCCAGCATCATCCAGACCAATCTGATCGGCCTGATGCGCGTCACCCGCGCGCTCCTCCCCGACATGGTCCGGCGCGACGCCGGTCACATCGTCAACATCAGCTCCATCAACGCCGTCCGTATTATTCCGGATATGGCAGCCTACAGCACCAGCAAGGCGGGCGTGCACATGTTCACCGAGACCCTCCGGGGTGAGCTTGCGGAGACCGCGATCCGGGTCACCGAGCTCCAGCCCGGCCTGACCCGGACCAACATCATCCTGACCCGCTACCGCGGCGACAAGCAGAAAGAGAAGGACTATTTCGACCAGTTCAGGATGGCGCTCGAGCCGGCCGATATCGCCCGTTCGATCGTCTTTGCCCTGGACCAGCCCGCTCACGTTCAAATTGCCGAAATGATGATTCTGCCTGTAAACCGGTACTAACTTTTCCCAACCAAGGCCCGGACATGGAAAGACGTAGCGAGTTGCAGTCGACACTCCGCATCGAGGACGTACCGACCGTCCGGGCGATGGTGGCGCAAAAGCTGCGCGAGGCGATCATGTCCGGCACGCTGAAACCGGGCCAGCGCCTGGTCGAGCGCGAGCTCTGCGAGATGATGGGCGTCAGCCGCCCCTCGATCCGCGAAGCGCTGCGTGCCCTCGAGGCCGACGGACTGGTCAATACGGTCCCTCACCGCGGCCCCGTGGTCTCCACGATCAGCCTGGAGGAGGCGCGGCAGCTCTACGCCGCTCGCGCGGTGCTCGAAGGCTTTGCCGGCCGCGAATGCGCCAGGCTTCACGATCCGGAGGTCGCTCGCCGGATCGGGGAAGCCCTGACGCGGCTGAAGGCAGCCGCCGCCAGGCAGGATCTCGTCGGCTGCCTCGAGGCCAAGACCGAGTTTTACGCCGCACTGATCGGCGGCTGTCGCAATGCTTTCATCGAGCGCGCGCTCAAACCGCTGCATGACCGGATCCAGCTGCTGCGGATCACCTCGATGTCGCAGCCGAAACGGATCAACAAGAGCCTGCGCGAGGTGACTGCGATCTGGCGCGCGATCCAGAACGGCGACCCGGATCTCGCCGAGCGCTGCTGCGTCGACCACATCAATGCGGCTGCGGTGGCCGCGCTCGACATGATCGAAAAATCGTCGGCGGCCAAGGAGGCGGCGCCTTCCGACGACTAGAACAATGCCGCCAGGGAGTGTTCGATGCCGTATCTCGTACGATCGCTGATCCTGCTTGTCCTGCTCTATCCCTGCGGTGCGGCCATCGCGGACGACTACCCCTCCCGCCCGGTCACGATGATCGTGCCCTTCTCCGCCGGGGGTCCCGGCGACGTCATCGCACGCATCCTCGGCAGCGCGATGAGCGCGACGCTGAAACAGTCCATCGTGATCGAGAATGTCGTCGGCGCCGGCGGTACGCTCGGCACCAACCGTGTCGCCAAGGCGGCCCCTGATGGCTACACGCTGCTCCTGATGCATGTCGGCCAGGCCACCGCGCCTGCCCTCTATGCCAAGCTGCCGTTCGATCCGGTCGGGGACTTCGCTATGATCGGGCTCGTCACCGACGTGCCGATGATCCTCGTGGCGCGGCCGAACTTTCCGGCCAAGAATCTCCAAGAGCTCATCGCGCAGATCCGCAACGCCGGCGACAAGATCACCTTCGGCAATGTCGGTCTCGGCTCAGCCTCGCAGCTCTGCGGTCTGATGTTCATGAGCGCGACGGATACCAAGCTCACGCCCATCTATTACAAGGGCGGCGGGCCGGCACTGAACGATGTCATCGCCGGCCACATCGACGTCTATTGCGATCCCGCCACCGGACCGACGCCTTATATCCAGTCCGGCACCATCAAAGGCTACGCGATCACCAGCAAGAAGCGCGTGGCGACGCTGCCAGACGTTCCAACCTCGGCCGAAGCCGGCGCTCCGGAATTCGACGTGACCACCTGGTACGGCCTCTACGCCCCGCACGGCACCCCGAAGCCGGTCATCAACCTGCTTGTCGGTGCACTCCAGACCGCGCTCAAGGATCCCGCGCTCGTCAGCCGCTTCGCCGAACTCAGCATGGCTCCTGTCGACGCCGAGCGCGCGACGCCCGAAGGGCTCGAAGCTTTCCTGAAGGCCGAGATCGGCAAATGGGGCAGGATCATCAAGGCAGCCGGCATCGAGCCGCAATAGGTCAGTTGAAGCTGATCGAGCCCGTTGCTAGCTGTAAGAGATACCTGAGGCGACGCGAACGGCGATCGAGCAGCTGCGCCGCTCCCAACGAACTTCTGACTCTCTTGGACAGCCCCTGTTCACCGGATGCAAAAACCGCATCCATGTCTGGCAGCGCGGGGAATATTTCGTTCAATCGCATATCTACTGGGGTTTTCTAATCTGCATCTTGACTGGCATGCGTCCAGGCGAAGTAGGCCAGCTCAAGTGCTCGGACATCCGCTCGGACGACCAGTTCTATTATTTCGACCTCCGCCCTTTCGACGCGCGCGAGGGACGTGGTGCCTTGAAAGATATCCGAAACCTGAAGACCCAAAATGCCGGTCGGGTAATTCCCATCCACCCGTTGCTGATCGAGCTCGGCCTGCTTGAACGAATGCAGGAGCTCTTGGACAGAGAAGAAGATCGCCTCTTCCCCGAATGGGAACCTTACGAAAGAAAGGACGGCACGAACCGCTGGTCCCAACCGCTCAGCAAATCCTGGCAGTATGTGAAGAAACTACCCAAACTCAGCCGCGCCGACCTTTGCCTGTACAGCACTAGACACCTCATGGCGGACTGGCTCGATAATGAGGGCATCGCCCAGCGTACGCGCGACCGGATCTTGGGACACGCCAGCGACGTCCGCGGTCGCTACGGCCGCAAAGGCGTTCTCGACCCGCAGATCGCCGCGAAAATCGAAGTGCTCGAACCGCCGCTGGTCAAGCAGATGAGGGAAATCTTGCTCACCGCAAAGAACCGTGCCGATGCCGGCGAGCTCATTGTGCTGAAGACGTATTGATTGAGAGCCCCTCCAGCTTCTGAGGGCCGCCCGGTGGGCGCCTTCGCGCCGACGCCTGCTGGATGCGTTCACAGCGCTTGTCGGTAGTCGCCAGATGCGTGCCGAGTGCAGAATTTCTCTACGCGAACTTCTGATGTCGGCAAGAAATTCCAGTCGCCGCAAGTACTAGGCCTGAAGGCCTACAAGAATTCACTTCAGCGAGATCGTAATCGCGCTGAGGTTGGCGGCCATCTCGAGTCCGGCCTTGGGCCCTTGCAGTACCATCACCACTCCGTTGTCGTTCCGCAGGTGGACGCCGCCCACGCCGCCGACGAGAGCGCCGCCACCGCCAACCGAACTGTAGGTGCCAGCGAAGTCGCTGATATCTCTGATCCCGGACGCCCAGCCTTCAAGGCGCCCAGCAGTCGCTCCGGCTGTGATGCCGAAGCTTAGTCCCCTGATCCGGAAGGGATAGCTGCGGCCGCGATAGGTCAGCACGCCGTTGCCTGCGCCGCCGCCAACCAGCAGGCCCGCTTTGACGATCTTGACCCGGACATGACCGGCCGCTTGCCCGAAAGCGGGACTCGCCGCGATGCCCAAGGCGAATAGCGCGATCACGACAAGCCGGCCGATGGACCGCAGCAGCGTGCTCGTCATTTCACTGCTTCGCAGCATCGACTTTCTTCCAGGTCTGATCGGGATCAAACAGAGTGAGGCGCTTGGCCACGAAGTCGGTGCGTTTGCCGAGATCCTTCTGGTAGACGACCCCGGCATGATTGACCAGGAAGGTCATAACGCCGGAATTGCCGTATTCGGCCGGCCAAGCGATCAGCGCAAAACCGCCAATCATCTTGCCCTTGACGACGTAGTTCATCGCGCCGCCGGGAGCATCCGGTCCCTGCCCCTTCAGAATGCGGAAGTAATAGCCGTGATAGGGCGACATACCCTCGCCGGCTTTGTAGCCCTCGCTCGAGGCTTGCGCCGCGAGCGTGCCGAGCGGGCTCGGATCGCTGTCGTCGCGCCAGAACAATCCATCCTTCTTGCCGGGCGAGGAGACGATACGCTGAGCGTAGACTCCGACGCCTTCGCCGCGGTCCTTGTCGGCATATTCGTTCTGCGCGTCGACGAATGCGAGCGCGGTCTGGATCGCATCAAGCTCGTTGCGCCCGATGCGGCGGCGAAGCACCTCGATGCGTCCTTCGTCGGTGTCAAATTCCCAGCCCGCCTTGGTGTTAACAAGCGGAATCGGGAACGGGAATTCGTCGGGCCCCAGGAGGAGGGTCGCGCTCTTGTTGCCCTCAGCCTTGATGCCGTGCCTTGCGTCGTACATCGAGCTGAAACGCTGGCGGATGTCGTTGTCAGCAATTTCGTCGCCAGAGAAAACGATATCCTCGGCTGCCCTGCCGAGCACTCTCAGAATATCGCGAGGCCCGCTCTTGACTGCGGCGGCAAGCGCCGCGGCCGCATCCTCCGGCGTCTTGTAAATTTGCTGGGCCTGGGCCCCCGAGCCAAGCAGCGCAAGCATGAGCATACCCGGCAACATCGCGCGCCGCAGCAACTTCAAACCGATCATGGCATCACCTCCGCAGGGATCTTCGCGCCGCCGGCGAGCCAATCGCGGTAGGTGCAGAATGTCAGACCAAGCTTTTGATAATAGACGCGCAGATAGCCATCGTGGCCGCGGACCACAGCGTCAGGCATGACCTGCGCGACCTCCTGCGCCATCACACCGACATAGGCCTTGTCGCTGCCGATATAGCTGAACCGATAATAGCCGAGACCGTTGGCGAGATGGCCGAGCAGGACGATGTCGTGCTTCAGCGCGATATCCGAACGCCGGCCACCGCCGCCGCCTCCGCGGAAGCCGCCTCCGCCGCCGCCACGCATCGCCATTCCGCCCCCACCACCACGGCCAGCCATGCTCGGGCCGCCGCCACCGCCACGCGGCATGCTCGCCATGCTGGAACGGCCGCGCGCCGATGCGGCGGCCGCAGAGCGACCGGACGAGACGTTCATCGCGCCACCGCGATTGCCTCCGCTGCGG
The DNA here is from genome assembly GCF_045571495.1 of Bradyrhizobium centrosematis. Classification (NCBI taxonomy): domain Bacteria; kingdom Pseudomonadati; phylum Pseudomonadota; class Alphaproteobacteria; order Hyphomicrobiales; family Nitrobacteraceae; genus Bradyrhizobium; species Bradyrhizobium centrosematis. The sequence continues at coordinate 1,780,392 of NZ_CP120703.1, read as the reverse complement.
TTAGCTGCACTACTGCCGGCGCGGTTCGCGGCCTTGGCTCGATCGCCGCCGCCTTTTGCAGCTGCTCTTGCACGGTCACCCCCGCCCTTGGCGCGATCCGCGGCACCCGCACGGTCGCCGCCGCCGGGCCGATCGCCGCGGTTCCCGGCGCGGTCACCCGCACGATCTCCGGCCCGGTCGCCAGATCCGCCACGATCACCTGCGCGATCTCCGGCCCAATCTCCCGTTCCCTGATTGGGGCGCAGCACCTGGTTGCCGTCACGGCCCCGGAAGTCCATCCGGTCCGATGCGCCGGCCTTCAGATTGTTGTTGCCGAAGCGCTGCTGAACGTTGGTGTTGCTGTAGCGCACGCCCTGCCGATGCGCCGGATTGTGCTGCCATCCGTTGCCGATATTCGTCGTGCGATGGTTGACGTAAACGTTGCGGTTGCCCCAATTGCAGCCCCCGCCCCAGTAATTGCCCCAGCGTCCGATCGCCCAGGCAGTGCCGAACGCGATGCCGGCAGCAACCACTCCGGCGCCGATATAGGACGGATAGCCCCAATAATAAGGTGGATACTCCGCATAAGGCCAGCTGCCGTAGACAGTCGCCGGGTCGTAATACGGCACATACATCGCCGCGGGGTCCGCCTGCTGGATCACGACAACCTGCTTGCCTTCCTGCGACTGCACACTGACCTTCTGCTGCTTCGTGGTAACCAGCTTCTTGTTGTCATAGGCCTTGGTACGCAGGCGCTGGATCGCGTCCATCACATCGGGCTGCTGGGCAAGAAAGGCATCGCCAAGCTTCTTGGTCCAGTCGAGCTGATCGCTCATCATGGTCAGGACATCGGCGGTGCTGGCCAGAGCCTTGACGCTGTCATCCCACCCCTGCTTGTCGACTTCGGCCTTCAGCGCCTCGCCCTTGAGGTTCTTGCGCTCCTTCAGCCAGCGGTCGGCCTGCACGATCTCCAGGGGGTAGGTCGAGGCGGCCAGCACATTCGCAAGCAATTCGTCCGGATAGAGCGCGATCGGCGCGACGAGAGCCTCCAGCTGTTCGGGCTTCAGAAGCTCGGCTGTCGCCGCAGCGGGATTCGCCGGCTGCGTCTGGGGGGCGGCCGCCGCCGGCTTGTCGGTCGCCTGGGCCGACACGCAAACGGGCGTGGCCAGCAACCACGCAAGCGCGATCAACATCTTGCCGCAGCGGATCATCGCATCCTCCATCTCGGTTCTGCCGAGACCATGGGACCGAGAGAAGGAGGTTCATTGACAAAAATCAACGAAACGAGAGTGCCGCCTGTTGCAACGCGGGATACTAGCTCGCGAGCGGCAGTCGAACGGTGAAGAGCGCCCCAGCGAACGGCTGGTTCTCCGCGGAAATCGTGCCGTGGTGCGCCTCAACGATGGTCCGGACGATGGCCAGGCCCATGCCCATGCCTTCCGGCTTGGTGCTGAAAAATGGATCGAAAATAGACTTGAGATGGCCGACTGCAATGCCAGGCCCAGTATCTCCGATGCGAATTTCGGCAAAATTGGCAGAGCGGCCGACGACGACGCTGACTTCGCGTTTGACTGGATCAACTTCCGAAATCGCGTCCAGCGCATTGAGGATCAGATTGAGCACGACCTGCTGCAGCTGGACGGGATCGCCTTTGACTTTCAAATCAGTGTCGGGTGGCGCATAGAAACTCAACTCAATTTTTCGCCCCGTTGCGAGGTCACGGACAAACCCCATCACCTCTCGCACGGCCATACTTAATTCGATTTCCCTGAGCTCGTACGGCGCTTTTCTGAGCATGCTGCGCAAGCGACGGATGACCTCGCTGGCGCGCTGATCGTCGCGTCTGATATCGGCCAGAATCTCGCTGATCTCATGAAGATCGGGAGAACCGCGCCGGAGCATCAGTTCCGCCGTCTCCGTGTTCGTCAGAATGGAACCGAGCGGCTGGTTGAGCTCATGCGCAATAGAGGCGGTCAGCTCGCCGACCGCCGAATAGCGATTGAGATGTGCGAGTTCGGCAAGGCGCTGCCGTGATTCCAACTCCGCCAGCCTCCTGCGCCGTCGCTCATGCAACAAGCCACTGATAAGTCCGGCCTGGATCAGGATGATGGCTGCAATCATGGCGAGCGGCCAGCGGTACGCTTCCCAAACGGCCGGCTGCCGAAACATGACTTGGCTGCCTGCCGGCAGCCTGTTCTCGCTGATGTGCCAGCGCTGCAGTTCGCGCCAATCGAACTTCGGGGCGGCGAATGTGACAGGCGGGATCCTCACATCGGCTGGCTTCTCGCCACCAAGGATTCGTACGGCAACAGCCGCGGTCAGCCGGCTGATCTCCTCGACCGAATACATCGGACCGCCGACGATCTCCCGCCCGAAAAAGCCGTCGTCGTAAGAAAATATTGGAGCATTCGCCACGCGAAAGAGCAGCTGAAGCGCCCGGTCGCCTTCGTAAGCAACTCCGGCTGCATCAACGTTCATCAAATGCCAGAAGATCGCGGTGTCGGGCGGCAGGGCCGCGCAATTCTTTAAAATTTGGTCAAAGGCGACACCGTCATACCAGATGAATTCTAGCTTGCCCTTGAACCGATCTGCATCCTTCTGGATCTCGCCACGCCATACTTTTTCGTTTGGCGAAGCGCCATTTATGACAACGATTCGCTTCGTTGAGGGCAGGACTTCGGTGATGGTTTCGAAGGATCTCTGGAAGTCATGTGCGACGGCCACAACCGTATCTTCAGAGGATAGGCTGGCGAAATCCACCCGACGCCGTTCCACAGCCGTCAGCACCATTGGCGTGTTGCGGAACAAATCCCTTCGGTTTCGCTGCACGAAGTTTGCTGCCGGCGCACCGATGGAAATAATCAGGTCGGGCGGATGTATGGAGTTGAGCTCCTTCAAATAAGTGACAAACGCGGGCTCCGGATTCTCATTGCTCGACCGTGCTGAAACCAGCGAATGATCTTGAATGTCCAGCTGCCACGGCGACAGCCGATCCAACTGGTCGCGAATTGTCTTCGCGTATTGCCCCCATGGCCTGAAATCACGCCCGAACGAATGCAGGACAATGACTCGCCTGGCATCGTCGGCCTGGCAAGCAGAAGCGAAGCCGAAGCAGGCAACCGCTACGAGAATGGCGGCAGGCCACGTCCGCCGGCCTACATGGGCTAATCGCAGGCTCGCGCGATAGAGCCGGCGCAGATGCCGATCGGCCAATCTCATGGACCAACCATAAGGCGATTTTCCTGCTGACGGGCAAATTGAAACCATTCGCCCCCACCTTCCAATCAGCCCTTGGATCTCAATGCCCGCCGCTGAAAATCAGCGTCTTGAACGGCAGCAGCAAAGCCTGGATCCGCAGCAACAGCGCATGGACGAACCCGATCGCGTCGATGGCATGGAGGACGATCCGCCTTCCGGTCGAGGTCTTGGGATCGACGATCTGATCGTGATTGCTGGTATAGGCGTTGACGATGCAGGTGCTGCCGGCCGTCACGCCGTCGAGGCCACCCTTATAGAGCGGCTCGAGGAAAGCCAGGATTGTCCCCGGCTTCGCGAGATTCTGCGCCTCGAGGAGCTGTTCGCCAGTTCGAAACTGGCCAGCCGCGATGTAATCCTGTACGGAGGTCACGACCAGGGGAATGACAACCCATGGCTTCGAGATGCAGGTTGCCTCCGCAACCATGCCCTCCTTCATCACGCCGGCCTCGATCTGGCCGAAGCCGGCCTGCAGCCGCTCCCGTCCTGAGCCTTCAGGAATCAAGACGCCCGCGGGCCGCATCAGCTGATTGACCACATCGCCGGCGCGAACGAGAAACTGCTCGACGCGTCCATCGACGCCTGCGCGGACGAAGGTCTTGTCGAGGTCGACCTGCGCTTCTGCAAGGGTTGCCTCCGCACTTGCCTTCTGTGACGGCAGCAAGGTCGACACCTGTAGGGCCGCCGATTCTTTCGCAGCGGCGGCGGCATCGATCCCGGCCTGGCGCTGGTCGACGACGACCTGAAGCTTCTCGATATCACGCTGCGGCACGATGCCGGGATTGCGACGTTGCAGCTCGGTCTTGACTTCGAGCTCATCCTTGGCCTGCTGATAGCTCGCCCTGGCCTCCTGGATCTGCGCTTCTGCCTTGACGACGTCAGCCTTGGCCGACGCCATGGAAGCCTCGATCTCCGCCACCTTGCGCCTAGCCGTTTCCAGCGCCGCCGTCTGCTTCGAATTGTCCAGTCTGAAAAGGACCTCGCCCTTCTTCACGGCCTGACTGTAGCCGACATTGACCTCGGCGACGCGGCCCGATCCCTCGGGCAGAATCGGGACGGTCCGGAACAGCAACGCCGCGTTGGAGGTCGCCGGATGGAAGAAGAACACGCTGGTAATCAAGCCCACCGTCAGCATCAGGCAGCCAGTGATGCCCCATCGCAGCTCGTACCAGACGGAGAAGAGCGTGATCTCCTTGCCGAATCGCTTGCCCTGAACAAAGCGGCGGTAGAGGTAGTCCGGAAGGATGGTCAACACCGAGCAGATCAGAAGCTCAAGCATGGCTGCGCACCTTTTGGTCGGTGTCCACGTCCTGTTCGCTTCGACCGATCGCCGCCGGGGTGGCGATCGTGCTCACCTGCGTTACATCGTCCGCGGCAACCTCTGACGAACCGCTCGCGATCTTTTCCACGGATCCGGCGATGCTACGTAGCGGCGTCCCGAAGTCTGGAAGCTCGATCAGCGCAAGAACCAAGGCCGCAATCCAGTACAGATGCTCGTGCGTGAACAGGGCAATAAGGCCCAACACGGCGACGATCTCGAACTGCAGTTTCTGGGTCTTGTGTGCCATGCGCTCCGGCAGGCTGTGCAAATGCCAGTACAAAAGGCCTACCGCGAAAACGGCCACGATCAGGATGATGCCCGTCACGATCATCAGCGCGTCTGTTTCCCCGGGTGAGGTGATGTAGAACGGCAGATGATGTGGTGCCATTGGATGAAGCTGCTCGCTCAACGCGCCCTCCTGATCAGGGATCCGGCCGCCGCGGCCTCGACTGCAGTCTGGCGACGGTCGGCGTTGCTTTGTTGACTTGAATCAACGGAATGGAGCCTGCCCGGCCTAACCTACTCCAAAGCAGTGTAGCAGAGCAGCAGGAGACATCGTCAATGTCCGCCAATCTCGACACCCTGATCCCCAGTGCCACGCAGATTCGCAAGGAAGCTGCCCTCAAGGAGGCCGAAAAGGCGGAAGAATATGCCCGCCTTGCCGCCGCGGCAGAAGCCGAAAAGCGCGCTCTGATCGAGCGGCTGAGCAAGCCGTCCGGCAAAACTGAGGAAGAGAAGATCCAGCTCGCCGCGACCATCATTCAGCGTGCGGTGCGAAACGGGCTGACCGAGGTGCAGGTCTATCGCTTTCCCAACACGCTGTGCACCGACAAGGGGCGCGCCATCAACCAGCAGGAGCCGGGCTGGGAGAACACATTGACCGGTATCCCGAAGGAAATCTTCCAGCTCTGGACCGACTATCTGAAGCCGCGCGGCTACCGCATCAGCTACCAGATCATCGATTTTCCCGGCGGCATGCCCGGCGACATCGGCGTCACGATCTCCTGGGGCGACTGATCATCCCATGGCAAAGGACGAAGCCGGAACTCGGATGAAGCGCAAGACCTACGAAAAGGAGCTGGAAAAGCTCCAGGTTCAGCTCTGCCATCTGCAGGAATGGGTGAAAGAAAAGAAGCTGCGGGTCGTCGTGTTCTTCGAAGGCCGTGATGCCGCGGGCAAGGGCGGCACGATCAAGGCGATTACCGAGAAGGTCAGCCCACGCGTGTTTCGCGTGGTCGCCCTGCCAGCGCCGTCCGACCGTGAGAAATCCCAGCTCTACATCCAGCGCTACATGCAGCACTTCCCCGCCGGCGGCGAGGTCGTGATCTTCGACCGCAGCTGGTACAATCGCGCGGGTGTGGAATACGTCATGGGGTTTTGCTCGCCGGAGGACCACAAACGATTTCTCTCGCTGTGCCCGCAGATGGAAAAGCACCTTGTCGAGAGCGGGATCATCCTGATCAAGATCTGGCTCGAGGTCGGGATGGGCGAGCAGGAGCGTCGGTTCCGCGCCCGGATCGACGATCCATTGCGGCAGTGGAAGCTGAGCCCGATGGATACGGAATCCTATCGGCGCTGGTACGATTACTCCAAGGCTCGCGATTTGATGTTCGAGGCCACCAGCTCCAAGCACGCGCCATGGACCATCGTCCGGTCCGATGACAAACGACGGGCGCGGCTCAACTGCATCGCGCATCTCTTGGATTCGATCCCGTACAAGCGGATCAAGAAGGACAAGGTCAAGCTGCCGCCACGCTCCGAGAAAGGACGCTACAACGACCAGGCGAGCCTGCGGGGAATGAAGTTCGTCGAAGAGCGCTACTGAGCCTGGGCGTCCAGACTGAAAGATATAGGCCGCGCGGTGCGCGGCCTATTCGTCTGTCGATACGGACTACTTCAGCTTGATTGTGACTCCGCCGACGGCTGCCGACACTTCGGCACCCACCTTCGGTCCGCTGAGCTGCAGGATCACACCGTTGGCGTTCTGCAGTTGAACCGCTCCCGCACCGGCCGCCACGGCGCCGCCGGCCCCGCCGACCGCGTAGGAGCCTTCGATCGATGCCGGGCCGCGCAGGTTCAACGCACGCCCGACGAACTTAGTGGTCGAGGCCCCTACGGTCAAACCGACGCTCATGCCGGATACTGTGAACGGATAGTTCTTGCCGCGCAGGTGCAGCACGCCCTCGCCGCCTCCGACGCCGACGATGAAGCCGCCTTTGGTGAAGACCACGGCGACGCTGCCGGTTTCGGCGCGCGATGGCGCGCTGAAACTCACGACGCCGAGGACAAGAGCAGCAACAGCAACCAGTTTCTTCATGACTTTCCCCTGAGTTTGGCTCGCTATTGAGCCAGAAGCATTGCGAAGTAGCCGAACACGGTGAGCAGGATCCCCGAGACGGCATAGCCGACGGGGAAACCGATCCAGGGCACGGAGCTCTGGATCTCCACCGCAGCCTCCCGGCAAGGACCGGAATGCGAGCGCGCACCGGCCACGCCACCCATCAGCACGGCCGGATTGATCTTGAAGACGTGATACCCGATCGCCCAAACGATGAACGGCGGGATCGTGCAGGCGATGAAGCCGACAATGAAGATTTTCAGCGCAACCGCACCGGTGAGCTGGGCAAGGAGTCCGGCACCGGCATTGACACCGACGATGGCGACGAAAACCACGAGACCGAGATCCTCGAGCACGTTGCGCGCCGCATTCGGCGTATTGCCGAAGAAGCGCAGGCGGGACACGATCGAGGAGACGATCACACCCGACAGCAGCAGACCGCCGGCGTTGCCCAGGCCCACCTTGGCGCCGAACGCCGGGAACTCCACCATGCCGATCAGGAAGCCGATGATCATGCCGACCGACAGGGTCAGCAGGTCGGTCGACGTGTTGGTGCGGGCAATGCGGCCCCACATGTCGCCGAGCTCGTTGACCGCGGACTTCAGGCCGACGACGGAGACGATGTCCATCCGCTCCAGCTTGGTCTTCAGGCCGGCCGGAATCTGCACGCCGCCGCGCTCGACCTTGGTGACCTGCAACTGGCCGGCAATCGCGGTGTCACGGAAGGACTCGAAAGTGCGCCCCACCATGTCCTTGTTGGTGACGAGGATGTCCGCCTGGTCCATGGGAATGCCGAGCGTCTTGGCGTCGGCGACCTCGGGACCGATCAGGCCCATCTTGTCGGTGAGATGCTCGATCGAGCCACCCAGCGCGACGATATCGCCTTTTTGCAGCACGAGGTCGGCGTCGGCACCCTGCGGCTCGCCGTTCCGCCCCACGTTGACGATCCGGTACTCCGGATTCATCGCGCGGAATTTGGCGATGCTCATACCGGCGGTTGCGGGATTTTCCAGCCGATAGGCGCGCAGCCCGAACTGGCGATAGCCGGTGAGGCCGCCGCCTTCGAGATCCTTGACGCCGAACTCCTGCTCATACTGCTTTGCAGCGGCCTTGGCATCGACGCCCCACCAGCGCGGCAGGTATTTGCAAATCAGGATGATGCCGACGGTGCCCCAGATATAGGTGATGCCGTAGGAGAGCGCGATCATGCCGGATGCGTCCTCGGGCTTCATGCCCGCGGGCAGCTTGACGACACCGGACGTGACCGCCTGCTCGGCCGAACCGATGGCGGCGGACATGGTCTGCGACCCCGCGAGCATGCCGCCAGCCGCGCCGGTCGGTAACGCGAACAGCTTTGCACCGATGACCACCAGCGCAAGACCGAGCATGCTCGAGACGACCGCGAGTAGACAGAACTTGAGGCCATCGCCCTTCAGGCTGTTGATGAAGGACGGTCCGACGCGCAAGCCAACGCCGTACATGAAGAGGTAGTAGAACAGGCTCTTGGCGAAATTGTTCAGCTCGAGCTTCACGCCGTAGGTGGAAGCCCACACCGACAGGCCCGCCCCTACCACGATCGCGCCGGCAACCATGCCGAGACCATAGCCCTTGATGCTGGCCCGACCGATATAGACGGCAAGGCCGACGACGAAGAACAGCAGCAGATATGGATACTGCTGAAGGAATGTGAAAAAGCTCTGCATGTTCGGTCCCCTCTAAGATGCGGCCTTGAGCTTCGGCGCGGCCGCAGGCTTGGGCCTGCCGATCTTCGCCAAGGCTTCGGTGCGCACGAGCTTCAGGCCCTCCTTGGCGTCGTAACCATGGATCTCCTTGACATCGAGCTTGCGCATGAAGTCGATGGTCTCCTGGGTGATCACCTGGCCCGGCACCATGATCGGGAAGCCAGGCGGATACGGGATTACGAAATTTGCCGAGACAAGCTCGGGTCCTGCTTTCAGCCGCCGGTCGATCTCCGGGTCGTTGAGGCGGATGTGTTCGCAGCCTGCCGCATCGTAAGCTGCGTAGAAGCCGGTGCGGATGTCGCCCTCGTTCGTCTTCGCTCCAGCGTCGCCACGGAAGCTCGGGTGGAAATGCGAGAAGTTCGGCAGGTCCGGCACGTCGGTCATCAAGCTCTTGACCCGCGCCTCGAACGTCTTCCTCGCGTTAGCGCCTCCCTGCGCGAGGCCCCGATCGATCTCGCCAGCAATCTCGGCAAGCACCCGAACCAGGTGAGCGACGTCGCTGCGGGTGTTGTTGATGTTGGACTGGACCAGGATCGAATTGCGCGAAGTCTTGTTGACCTGAATGTTGTACTCACTGGCCAGGAGACCCTTGAACTGCGTGCCGTCGTAGCCAGCCGTTCCGCACACCAACGTCATGCGGGTCGGGTCGAGGCAGAACTCGTCCTCGTCGAGGCTCCTCAGCGTATTCGCCCAGTTCACGCCGGCCGCGAGATAGTCCGTAAAGCCGCTCTGGCGATACTGCGCCGGCACCATGGCGTCTGCGCCCAGCACGCGGAAGTATTTCGAGATCAGCGGATTGCTGTTGACGGCATGGCGAATGGCGAAAGCGATCTCGATCGCGTTGGCCACGAGGCCGTAACCTTCAAGCTCCATCTGCCGCCGCGAGATGTCAAGGCTGGCGATGAGCTGCTGGTTCGGGCTCGTGGAAGCGTGGGTGAACACCGCTTCCTTGAACTGCTGTTCGACTGTGTGGAATTCGACGTCCTTCACGGAGAGCATGGAGCCCTGGCGGATCGCTGACATCGATTTGTGGGTCGAATTGGTCTGGTAGACGCGAAGGCGGATCTGCCGGGGGTCAGGGATGAGCCTGGTCTTGAGCAGCACCTCGTCCGATGGGTTCTTGCCGAGTTCGGCCTGCTGCTTCTCATAGGCTGCCACGGACTTTGGATCGCGCATCCACGCCTCGATCTCGTTGGCGGCGCCCATGGCGGTGCGTCGACGCAGGAACGGCGAGAAGCGCGCGAACCCAAACCAAGCCTCGTCCCATAGGAAGATCAGGTCCGGCTTGATGGCGAGGCATTCCTCCATCACGCGGCGGGTATTGTAGATGTGACCGTCGAAGGTGCAGTTGGTCAGATCGATCATCTTGACTCGATCGAGCCGGCCGTCGGCCTTGGCATTGAGCAGCGCCTGCTTGATCGTCTTCAGCGGCACCGCGCCATACATCGAGTATTCCGTCATCGGGAAGGCTTCGACATAGAGCGGCTGGGCACCCGCCAGCACCATCCCGTAGTGATGCGACTTGTGGCAGTTGCGGTCGACGATGGCGATATCGCCGGGCGCGAGCAGCGCCTGCACCGCCATCTTGTTGGAGGTCGAGGTACCGTTGGTGACGAAGAAGACGCGGTCGGCGCCGAGCGCCCTCGCCGCCTTTTCCTGTGCTTTCTTGATGTTGCCGGTCGGCTCCAGCATGCTGTCGAGGCCGCCGGTGGTGGCGCTGCTCTCCGCCAGGAACAGGTTGGGGCCGTAGAACTCGCCCATATCGCGGATCCAGTCCGACTTGAAGATCGACTTGCCGCGGGCGATCGGCAGCGCGTGGAACGTCCCGATCGGCCGCTGCGCATATTTCTTGAGGTTGTCGAAGAACGGCGTGTCGTAGCGGTCCTGGATGCCTTCGAGGATCGACAGATGCAGCTCCAGAAGCTCTTCCACCGAATAGAAGATGCGGCGGACGACGCTGGCCTCGGGATTGCCTGCGAGTTCCTCTACGTCGCGGTTCGAGATCATGTAGAGGTCGAGTTCGGGACGAACCTTCTTGATGATCTGGGCAAGCCGCAGCGCCGAGGCGTCGGTTTCGTCCTTGAGACCGGCTGTCGCCATGATCGAGCGAAGGACAGGCGCGTCGTGGCGTGACCGCAGGCCAAAACCCTCGTTGATGACGACCGCGGCAATGTCTGGATTAAGCATGGTCGCGCAGAACGCGTCTTCGAGGCTGCCGACGATGACGGGCTCATAGACGAAGCCGTCGACCGGTCGACGCAGCTTGCGCCATTCGGCAGCGAGTGCCGGCCAATGGCTGGACGACACACCGGTCACGATGAGGGTTTCGAAATAGGGCCGGCGTACCGTGGCCCCGCCAAACGACGGCGGCACCAGTTCGGGCACGTCGCCATTGCCCTCGTCCTTCGCGCTCCAATCGCCGGCATGCTGACGGAACGACCGCGCCGCCAGCGCCTGGGCGATCTTCGTTGCAAGCGCAAACGATGTGGCCCCATCGCCCGCGGCTGCGGCTTCCCGCAGCGCCGCCATCAGGTGCAGACCGGGATAACCGTGAAACTCCTCGGTGACCGAGAGCTCGGCCAGCGCCGTATCGTAGGCCGCGCGATTGCCGACCCGCGCCCAAGTCTTCGCTGCTTCCACGAGATCGCGCCAATCATCCGCCCGCGCTCCGGGCCCGGAAAAGAATCGATCGATACGCTTTTCTGCGGAGTTGGCATCCTTGGACATGTCTCTCTCCCGATCCGAGGGCAATTGTGACGCGGGATCGTGGCCTTACGGACCTGCGCTCCATTGATCCAAGTCAACGGTCTGAATGATCTTGGACGACTTCATCGGCGCGCGTGCATCTCGCAACGCAAAAACGTTCAGCCGCCCTTCGGATCACTGTCGCCCAGCACGCTGTCGAGCGTCCGCAGCCATTGTGCGCTGTCGGTCTTTTCGGCGAGCCCCTCCGCACGGAGGAGATCACGCAGCTGCGCGTGCGCGCCAACAATGCAGAGCGCGATGTGACGAGAGGCGAGTTCGTCATAGAGTTCGTGCAGCATGCGGGCGCCGGCGAGATCGATATAGGGCGACGCCGAGAGATCGCAGACGACCAGCCTGATATTCGCCGACTTTCGCAGCGCGCTGAGCACAGCCGCAAGGATGGTCTCGGCGTTGATATAGAGCAGCGAGGCCTCAGGCCGGAAGGCGATCACGCCGACGAGGGGTTCCACACCTTCATGCCTGGCGCTGTCGGAATAGCGGCCGGTTCCGGGCAGCCGCCCGAGAAAAGCGATGTTTGGCTGCGACGCCCGCGCCAGCAGGAGGAAAATTGACGCAATCGCCGCGAGCAGCACGCCTTGAAGGATTCCGAGCAGCAGCACCGCGATCAGCGCGATGGCTGCCGCGTAGAAATCGATCCGACTGACTTTCCACATCCGCCATAGCGCCGGAATGTCCACCAATCTGTACACCGCCGCAAAGACGATCGCGGCCAACACCGCCTTGGGAAGATTGGTCAGCAGCCCCGTGAAGAACAACAGACACAGCGCCAAGGTCGTCGAGCAGATCAGCAGTGCGAGTGGCGTCCGCGCGCCGGCATTGTCGCTCACGGCCGATTGCGACAGGCCGCCGGCGACCGGATATCCGTGGCCGAATGCCGCGGCAAGGTTGGCAGCGCCCAAGCCAAGAAACTCCTGACTAACGTCAAGCACATATCCGTGCTTGGCAGCGAAGCTGCGCGCGGCCGAGACGCCTTCGATGTAGGCCAGCAAGAGGCAACCCGCCGCGATTGGAAACAGCTCTTCGGGCTCGACCAGGCCCAAGGTCGGAACGGCAAGGGTCGGCAGACCCTCGGGAATCTTGCCGGTGACCGGTACTCCCATGGCCGGCAATCCAAGCAGCGTGGCCGCCACGATCGAGAGCGCCACGATGGTGATGCCGACCGGCCGTCCCGGCAGGTGCCGCTCGCCGAGCAGCAACAGCAGGAGCGAAACGGCACCGACGGACAACACAAGCAGATTCGTATCGCCAAGCTGGCCTACGATTTGGATGGCTCGTTCGAAGAAATTGCGACCGCCGCCGGGAATGCCGAACAGGCTCGGCAACTGGCTCATGATGATGGTGAGTCCGGCGCCCGCCTTGAAGCCGACTAGGATGCTGTCGCTGACGAGACGAACGAGACTGGACAACTTGAACAACCAGGCGATCAGGCAGAGCAGCGCCACTGCGCAGGCGACGAGGCTGGCAATCTGCGCATAGCGAACCGGATCGCCTGCTGATAGCGAGCCCACGGTCCCCGCGATCATCAGCGAGATGGCCGACGTCGGGCCGATGGCGAGTTGGCGGGAACTTCCCAGCAGCGTGTAGCCGATACCGCCGAGAATGTAGCCGTAAACTCCGAGCTGCGGCGGCAAGCCTGCAAGGGCGGCATACGCGAGCGACACAGGAATTGCGTACGCGGCCAGTGTCACGCCCGCCACCGTGTCGGAAGGCAGCCACGCCACCCGATAGTCGGAGAGCCAGCGGAAAGGCGGAAAGAGCCGCGCCCAGCCGGCCCGTGGTTCAGATGGCGGCTTCATGAGCTCACCTCGGAGCGCACGACCTCGCAGCGCAGCAGCACGATCAGCAAAGCAATCACAGGAAGCCCCAGCGCGAGGTCGGGAGCGGCCTTGGTCATTAGAGCACCGAGAGCCGCGCCAAGGCCGAAGGCACCGCACACGGCCGTAAAAATGCCAGAGCGACGCAATGTCCCGACCGAAGCACCGCCGGCAGCCACCGCAAAGATGCCCTCGATCGCCTGGCGCATGTTACCGGTGATCATCACCGTGCTGTATGTCGCGCCCTCAACCTTGGTGAAGATCGCGGCTTGCATCGCGGCGACAAGTGAGATCCCCAGCGTGCCGGCAATTTCGGGCATCCGATTGTGAAGAATGCCGATACCGATCAGGAGCAGAATCTCAATCAAGGTACTGATGGCGCTGGCTCTATCTCCCGCAGCGCGGCGCAGCCAGGCGGCGATCACAATTCCGACCGCAAAGGCCAGTATCGGGGGGACAAACTGCAGCGCCCTCGTCCAATCGCCAGCCATCCCGTAAACCCAGACGAACACGAGATTCGCCGTCTGCGCATTCGCCATCACACCGTGAATGATCCAGGTATAGGCATCCAGGCAGCCGCCAGCGAAAGCCAGCAGCAGCGCGACGGTGATCGTTTCGTCGCGGCGCAGTAATAAAGTCGGAGCAATAGCCTGTGAGCTCATATCCGAGATGTCGTGTGCCGCCGATCCGGCTGATGCCCGATTGACGTCGCTCCGGTGGAGAGAAGGCTTGACTTGGATCAAAGCTCTGCGGGGCTTTGAGAATTCAACTTCATCGGGTACACATGCGCTGGGGAATGGCGACCATGGACACCGTCAGGTGGATCATCTCCACCGCTCCCGAAATCTTTCTGCTGCTTGCGGTTGCTCTTGGGACCTTGCTCGGCCGGATCAGGATCCGCGGTTTCTCGATCGGCACCACCGCCTGCACGCTCATCGTCGCCGTACTCATCGGCCAACTCGGCAGCTTCGCGTTTCCGTCGGTGCTGCGGGTGATCCTGTTCAGCCTGTTCGTGTTCACGATCGGCTACAAATCGGGACCTGAATTCTTCGCCTCCTTGAGCATCCGTACTTTGGCCCAGGTCGCCATGGCGCTCGTGCTTGGCGGGACCGGCCTGATCATCGTGCTGGCGTTTGCCTTCACCGTTGGACTCGATCCAGGCACCGCTTCCGGCCTGGCTGCAGGTGCACTGACGCAATCCTCGATCATCGGCACAGCCTCGGGAGCCTTGGCACAGCTTGGTCTGCCGAAGGCCCTGCTCGAGCAACAAGAGGCGAATATCGCGGCCGGCTACGCCGTCACTTACGTCCTCGGCTACATCCTGACTCTCATCTACGTGCCGTTCGTCGCGCCCAAGCTAATGGGGGTGAACCTCAAGGACGAAGCCAAGAAGCTCGAGATCGAGCTCTCCGGCGGCGAGCCACCCAAGACCGAGAACCTGCACTATCGCAAATTCCAGGCGCGCGCCTATCGCGTCTCGGCGGCCGCGGGCCGAACCGTGAAGGCGATCGAGGACGAGATCGGCAGCCGCACCGTCATCGAGCGAATCGTACGTCAGGGAAACGACGTTGAACCCCATCTCGACACCGTGCTCGAGGCCGGCGATGACATCGTGATCGCCGGACGGACAGCGGTGATCGTCGCCGCGCGTCCCGTGCTCGGCACCGAGATCGACGCCGACGAGATCCTGAAGGCGATGCCGGGCAATGTCGTCGACGTGCTCGTCGATAACCGCGATCTCCACGGCCGATCGGTCCAGGACATCGCCGATCGCGTCGGCAGCAATGCGCGCGGCGTGTTCCTGCGGACCCTGACCCGGATGGGGCGCGAGGTGCCGCTCAGCCCTGACACGCGCGTCTATGTCGGCGACGTGATGACGCTGGTCGGCACCAGCCGCAACATCGAACGCGCAGCGGCACAGGTCGGACAGATCTTGCGCGCCGGCGACCGTACCGACATCGCCTTTCTCACGGCGGGAATCGCCGCCGGCCTACTGGCTGGCCTGATCAGCTTTAAGGTCGGAGGCATCGCGCTGACACTCGGCGGTGGAGGCGGCGCCTTGATCGCCGGCCTCGTCTGCGGCTGGCTGCGGTCGCGCCGACCGACCATGGGCGCGATGCCGCCCGCCGCGCAGCAGACGCTGAGCGACCTCGGCCTCGGCGGTTTCATAGCCGCCATCGGCCTCGGCAACGGCCATGCGGCCTGGATCGCGATCCAGGCGCATGGTGTGCTGCTGGTCGGAATGGGTCTTGTCGTCACGCTGGTGCCGCTGATCGTGGCGACGCTGTTCGCTTATCACGTGCTGCGCATGAACCCGGTCGTTACGTGCGGTGCACTGGCAGGAGCCATGACGGTCGACGCTGCCGTCACCGGCGCCTGTGAGGTCGCCGAAAGCCAGACGCCGGTGCTCGGCGTCGCGGTGCCTTATGCTGTGGGCAACGTCGTCCTGACGGTGCTGGGCCCAATCATCGTGGCGGCGACATTTGCGGGATGAGGAGGAGAACGGAATGCGCTCGTATTCCTTGATCCAAACCCTGTTGCGAACGGTGCTGCTGCTGCCGGCTTTCTGGATCGGGATGGCCCGTGCGGATGACCAAGCGCAGCGACGCATACAGGAAGAGGTCTGGGCTTTGCCGCTGCCGCTCCCGATGTTTGCCTATCTGGTGCGTCCCGTCGGCGACGGTCCCTTCCCGCTGGTGATCATGAACCACGGCGTCTCGCTCAACCCGACCGAACGCAGCTTCTTTCCGCTGGTCGAGTTTCGTGATGCCGCCAAATGGTTCGCCAGGCAGGGCTATCTCGTTGTGGCGCCCGTCGGCACCGGATATGGGGCTTCCGCAATCGACATCCCCGAGCGCGGCATCTACGGCCCATTCTTCTCGAAGGTGGGCAAGTGCATCAATCCGAATTTCCGCGACGCGGGTCTTGCCGTCGCCCAGGTCGACCTCTGGATCATCCAGTACATGGTTGCCGAGAAGCGCGTCCTGCCAGACGGCGTGGTCGTGGTCGGACAATCCGCCGGCGGATGGGCAGCGATCGCGCTGTCCAGCCTGAACCCACGGCAGGTCGGGGCGATCATCACCTTCGCCGCAGGTCGCGGGGGGCGGGTCGACGGCAAGCCGAACAACAACTGCGCACCGGACAAGCTGGTCGAGACGACCGGTGAATTCGGTCGCAGCTCGCGGGTGCCGATGCTGTGGATCTACATCGAGAACGACACGTTCTTCGGCCCGGCATTGTCGAAGCGGATGCATCAGGCCTTCACCGCCGCCGGAGGCAAAGCCGAATACCACCTGGTGCCGCCATTCGGCAACGAAGGGCATTATTTCATCGGCTCGCCCGATGCCATTCCGATCTGGTCCCCTCTCGTCACAAGGTTTCTCGATGCGCGGAAGTGATGACCATTGCCGACATCAGGAGGAGCAAGACATGCATGCTCGCAATCAGAACTCCGCTCGCCGCTGGATCGGCATGGCCGGCTTTGCGACTCTGCTGTCCATCGCCATGGCAGCGCCGGTGTTCGCCGAGATCACGCCTCGCGGGCAACGACTCGCGAACGACATTAAGTACGGCGAGTGGAAGAAGCTCTGCTTCAAGGCCGCGGGGGCCCCGCTGCTCTGCAGGACCTCGATCTCGGGTACCTATGAGACCGGACAGATGGCGGTTCGGATTGATCTGATCGAACGCGAGAAAGGAGGTAATCCGCGCCTGCAGATCTTTGTGCCCGTCGGCATGTACCTGCGCGCACCGGCCAAGCTGAAGGTGGATGCCGGCGCGTCCCACCCGATTCCCTATAATTGGTGCCTCAGCAACGGCTGCATCGCAGGCGACGTCGCGAGCTCGAAGCTGATCAAGGAAATGGACGGGGGAAAGGCGCTGACTCTGGAGGTCGTCGATTCCAACTTGCTGTCGCTGTCCACCTCCCTGCCACTCGCTCAATTCAGGGCCGCCCACAATGGACCGCCGGCGCAGACCCTGGAGCAAGACATCGAGGAGTGAGCACGCAACCCCGAATCTTCTCACGCGTCATATTCGGCAAGCCCCTTACGGTCCAGAAGCACGATCTGCCGCTGCGTCGCGCCCTCGAACCTCAGCATCTTGTGGTCGCGGAGTATGGAGCAAGCGCGCGAGACCGTTTCGAGGGTCAATCCGAGATAGTCGGCGATGTCGCGACGGCTCATAGGCAGCATCAGAATTCTGGGGTGACCTAGCCGCTCGTCGAGTTCGAGCAGAAACGCCGCCACCCGCTCCAGCGCCGTCTTCCGTCCAAGCAGAAGCATGTGATTTTCTGCATGCTGCAGATTGCGCGTGACGAGGCCGAGAAAGCTGGAAGCGCCGGATTCCCGGCTTTGCATTGTTTCAAGAAGGCTGCGCCGTTTGGTAATGCGAACCCTGGTCTCGACCACCGCCTCGGCAGTGAAACGATGGGTGGCGCCGTTCTCGAGCCCGAACATGTCACCTGGCAGGTGGAAAGAATTGATCTGGCGGCGGCCGTCTGAGAGCAGCTTGTAAGTCCGCACCGCACCGGAGATGATCTGGTAGACGTACTCCGTTTCCTCACCTTCGCCGAAGACTTCCATCCCTCTACGATACCTGAACTCACTGCAGAACACGCGCTCGCCGGCGAGTGCTGCGAGATGCCCGTCAACCGGACGGATGCTGGAGGTGTTGGTCCTGAGCAGCATCTGGAAAACTCCGACTGAATTAACAATGCACGAATGTTATGCAGGCGGCGGCCGAGCGAATTTGATCTGCAGCAACTTAGAGTGTCACCTACGTAATCTCCCGGAAGCGGCCGGCCACGCGCTTGCAAGTTCAACATCAAAGTGCCGGATTGCCAAAAGCCGATAGGGCGCTGAGAAGGGGCGGATTTGCGTCGGATCAACAATGCGCGCCGAAACTCACTTAGCTTGCAGCACTCTTGAGGATGCGTCCGTCGCGTGCTCGGCGCCGACAAGCGATCGGCCTGATCACATCTGGGCGCCACCTTTCTGTCGCAATTCGCGAATGCTTAAAAAGAAACGAAATGCCTGCACGCCTGTCTTCATCCCTAATCTTGACCGTAATTCTGCTCCTCGGCGTCGCCGGTCAGAGCGCTCAGGCCGCAGTCACGGTGCGAGTTCAGCTTTCCACCCAGACAATGCTGGTCAGCGTCGACGGAGCCGAGTATGCGACTTGGCCGGTCTCAACGGCGCGGCGTGGTTACCGCACTCCCACTGGCACATACCGACCTTATTCTCTCCAGCGCATGCATTACTCGAAGCTCTACGACTTCACACCGATTCCCTATTCGATCTTCTTCCATGGCGGATACGCAATCCATGGGACATATGAGATCCGCAATCTGGGCCGTCCTGTGTCGCATGGGTGCATCAGGTTGGCGCCCGACCAAGCGCAATCGCTGTTTGAATTGATCCGAGTTCAGGGAGCGCAGAATACGACGATCGAGATCTCGCCCTGACCGCAGGCACCTTTGCTAAAGGTCCTAGCCTGTCCTCTGGACCGGCGCAGCGTCCGCGAAGCACCGACCCGGTACGTCAATGGGAGGCTTGCAGACCGCTTTGCCAGATTTGAGCAGATCTCGCGGTTGCAGACGCACCGGCACTTTGTCCAGCGCTCTACGCCTCAGTTGCAACGATGGCAGCCTGTCGCTCTTCCCCGAGCGATTGGCGGCTTGCTGGAGGGAGGACTGAGGTCCTGCCGAAAGGCCAGGCAGTGGAACGGCCCGGTGAACGGCCATCGCGGTCGTCATGCCCGCGATATAGACGAGGGAATGCAACGTGAGTGTCTTGAAAAGCATGATGCTGCTCATTCCACTGGTGTCCGTTCTGGACATCGCCCCACGTGATAGCAAAGGCTAGATCGAGGTCGGGATACCAAGATTGATCTGACGCAAATCCCGGGCCGCCTCCGCAATCCTCCTCAGTAATACCTGTCGGACGGCCAAACAGAACCCCGGCTCAAAGCCGGGGTTCTGTCGTTACGCAGACTGGAGCGCCAGCTTCATCGGCGCTCGATCCGGTCTACGGGGCCGTCGCGATTTATTGGAGTTCCGGGCCACTTCGCTCGGCGCTCATGTTTGCGGCGGGTAAAGCAGGCTGAGAGCCTCACCGCGAAGCTCAGTAGCAAGGTGGATACGGATAGTACCCGCAGGCCCTCGGATACCGATACGCACCATAAGCTGCAGCTCCCGCAGCGGCAGCGCCGTAATAAGCACGGCGATGCACCCGGCGATGGACACCCGCCACGCTCATCGGCGTCAGCGGTCGCCCGACCCTGGCCTCGGCACTATTCAGGGATACGGTGACCAGACCCGTCGATGATGGTTGGAGCGACAGCGGCGCTAGTACGAAGATCGATGCAGCCGCGATCAGTCCAAAATGCTTGGAAATTCCCGTCATGCTCGTCTCTCCCAATTTGCTGGTGATCGAGCCGAGCGTGCGTTCGTCCCGTCGTTGGATCGTTGACGAAGATCAACAGAATTCGATTGAATCGGCGAGCGGGAATGAGAGTGCCGGGCGGCCAACAACAGGCCCAGCTAGGCTGGACGCCCGCACACCGCCTCGACCAAGGCAATCAGCGAACCCGGCTTGAAGGGCTTGTTCAGATAAGCTGCGCAGCCGGACGTCATCGCCGCCGACCGACAGTCTTCGCTGTTGTTGCCGGTG
Source organism: Bradyrhizobium centrosematis (assembly GCF_045571495.1). Lineage (NCBI taxonomy): Bacteria > Pseudomonadati > Pseudomonadota > Alphaproteobacteria > Hyphomicrobiales > Nitrobacteraceae > Bradyrhizobium > Bradyrhizobium centrosematis. The sequence continues at coordinate 1,760,509 of NZ_CP120703.1, read as the reverse complement.
ACGAAGATGACGGGCACCTCGATACCCCTGGCCACCAGCTGACGGCGCAGATCGATTCCGGATTCGCCAGCCAGATCGATGTCGAGAACGATGCAAAGAACCTGATCATAGTTTTGATGCTGAAGCAGCGCCCCGGCCGAGTCGAACAGCATGGTGTCGTACCCATGCTCGCGGAGAAGCCGCCTCATGCTTCTTCGGAAGGACGGGTCGTCGTCGACCACGAAAATTGATCTGTCTGCAAGCACGAGACCGGGCCTTGTTTCGAGACGAGCGGAGGCGGCGCGCGCTCCGCGATTTTGTCGTGGCGCATTGCGCGCCTCGCAAGGCCGTCCGGTCAATAACCTATGATATTGGCCTTTCGTACAGGGTGGCGGCCACGCGTGCCTGCAGGCGTAATGCCTAGTCCTTCGAAGCGTTTGCATCGATCAACCCAAGTCGCTCGGCGATCGACACGAGTTCTGCGAACGAGTGGACTCGCATCTTTTCCATGACCTGGTGGCGATGCGCCTTGATGGTGCGCTCCGTCGTTCCGAGTTCATGAGCGATTTGCTTGTTGATCTTGCCCCGCACGATGAGGTCGAAGACCTGCCGTTCGCGCGGTGTCAAGGACGACAGGAGCGCGCGAAACGCATCGAGCTTGTTCCGCTGACTCAGTGCGGCATCGTGACGGGCCAAGGCGCGCTCGATGGCCTCGATCAACTGTTCTGAGGACACAGGCTTCGTCAGGAAATCCTCGGCGCCAGCCTTGATCGTCCGCACGGTAGTGGCCGTATCGGCGTAGCCGGTCACGAAGACGATCGGCAATGTCAAACCCATATCGAGCAGCCGAGCCTGCAGATCGGGACCGCTCAGCCCCTGCATCTTGACGTCGAGCAGCACGCAGGCCTGCTTCTCACCGCTCGGGGGGCGAGACAGCAACTCCTCCGCCGAAGAATATACCAGGACGTCGTAGCCTGCCAGTTTAAGCCGGCGCTCTATCGCCGTCCGGAACGACGCGTCGTCGTCTACCACATGAACCAGACCGGGCAACTTTACCTCTTAATCGCAATATTTGAAGCAACGCCTCTTTGTCAGAACGCCAGCCATCTTGCGTTAGATCACCAAGCAATCTGTCTGTCTGAATGAATTTGTACTCAGCAGAATTGGTCAATCGAAACACATTGCACAAAGTTGAAGATGCTTGTCGGCCCTTCTCATCCCGCGCACGAAACTTCGACCCTGTCCCAAAGTACAATGTCCCCAGAGACAATGGACGGGAATATGCTCTTTAGTCGTAAATCAACCTCGGCGGGAGTTCGATAGCGCGGCGCATTCCCGACGATGGAATTTCGATCTGCTAGGCGATTTCAGCGACTCTTTGAGGAGTTGGCCATGTTTGTGCGCAGCACCACCGCCCCCAGACCCCGCCCCAGCTCACTGCGCGACCTCGGTATGACCAGCAATTCTAATACAATGGTCAGCTTAAACGAGTTCACTTACAAGAAGGGGACCGAAATTTACGGCGAGAAGGAGCCAGCCGAATACGTCTATCAAGTCAAGACTGGCGCGGTGCGAAGCTACAAGCTTCTCTCGGACGGGCGGCGCCAGATCGGCGCGTTTCACCTTGCCGGCGACATCTTTGGCCTGGAGAACGGCAGTTTGCACCGCTTCACGGCTGAGGCGATCGTTGATACCACCGTCAGGCTGATCCGCAGGCAAACGCTGGAGCTGGTGGCGGACAACGATCCTGTCGTTGCCAACAACCTGCTCAACATGACGACGACCAACCTCCAGCACGCCGAAGATCATATGCTGCTGCTGGGCCGCAAGACGTCGCTGGAACGGGTCGCTGCCTTCATCCTGGAGATGGATCAGCGACTGACCAGGGCTGACGTGATCGCGCTGCCGATGTCGCGACGCGATATCGCCGACTATCTTGGCCTGACGCTGGAAACGGTGTCGCGCGCCTTGTCCCGACTGCATGAATTCGGTATCATCGATTTCATCGGCAACACGCAGCGCCAGATCGTGCTCTCGGACCGTCAAAAGCTAGCCACTATCGATCTGCAGGGCTGAATCCGCCGGCGCCGATCGCGACGAGGTGCTCGAGCGTCTTGCGCAGAACTTCGAACAGCACGGCAGTTGACCAGCCGAACAGAAGAATGCCGTTCATGGCGGTCATTGGTCCCGTCAAGCGCCATGCTTGATGCGGCGTGATGTCGCCGTAACCCAGCGTGGTGTAGTTGACAAAGGCAAAATAGAGCAGATCGGATTCCGCTGGCGCAGCGCCGAGGATCAAATAGGCGAGCGCCCAGACCAGAACCTCCAACGTGTGCGCGAGCATGAGCACCGCAGCGGTCGCGACCATCACCGCCATCAGGTGTAGCCTTGGTCGGTGCGTGTGCCTCAATCCGGCGGCCCGAGCGATGCCGATGGCACCGACCGTCACGATCGCGTGGATCATGATGTTGATCGCGCTGACGAAACCGCCGGCCAGGAATTGGATTGCCAACACAGCCGAGCGCAATTCAACTGCGCTTGCGCGAGATTGGATCGAGACGCTGCCTTTGTGCTCTCATGCGTTTGATCTCTTTTTGCAGCGCCTCGGTCTTCTCATCGCGCTGCTCCGTCCCGGTCTTCTGCAGTTCGTCGCGGCGCAGCTTTTCGAGCGCCTTCTCAACCGAGAGCTTGGTCGTGCCTGCCATGATATTGTCCTCGTCCCGTCGTTGCCGATAGCGATGCCGCTATCTCGCTAATCCTCCGAACCACGCCCCGAAATAGCCGGCATAGAGCGCCGGGATTTCGAGGTTCATCGAATGGCCCACGCCGGGCACGATCACCAGCCGGCAGTCCGGCATAGCGGCCGCCATGGTCCTCAAGTCGGCCGGCGGAATCCATCCGTCCCGCTCTCCCCACAACACCAGGTGCGGATGCCGAATTTTGGCCATGCGGCGCTCCAGCTCCTTGCTCTCCCACTCCCGGTTGAGGTTGACGGGTGTGCCGATCCAGATGCCCTCGGAGACGCTGAAGGTCTGCTCGAGGATCCGCTCGAACAGACGCTGGATGTCTCCCAGTCCTTCTCGAAACCGAGGCATGGTGTTCGGCGCAAGACTGTCGGGAACGAACAATGAGGAGGCCGCGGTGGCCATCACCGCCCGCGTCACTTCCCTGCTCGCCATCATCGCCCGAAACACGTCAATCTGACCGGCATTGAAGGCCATGCCGAGCGGCGTAACCGGATCGAGCGCGAACACCCGCCCGAACCGTTGCGGCTGCATCAGCAGCATCCGCGCGGCGATGATGCCGCCGGTGGAATGGGTGGCGAGATGGCAGAACTCGATTCCGAGCGCATCGAGCGCGGCCAGCAGATCCTGCGCATGTTGCTGCATCGCGTAATTGGCATAGTCCGCGGCCGGCTTCGGCCGGTCGCTGTCACCGCAGCCGCGCCAGTCGATGCCGATCACGCGGATCCCCGAGGGGAACAGCGGTGCGGCGAGTTCGATCCAGTCTTTGCTGGCGAGATTGCCGTGGATGAAGACGACCGTGACTTCGCCTGCTCCCCACTCTCGCCAACCCAACTGAACCTCGCCCGCCTGCACTCTTGACATGATCGTGGCCTACTTGTTCAAGCCAGCCGTGGGAGCCGCGCCCGGGGGCGTCGGCGCCACCGGCAACGCCGAGACCACGGCGCCCTTGATCATGCGATCCGTGCCCATCGGAGAAGAGGTGTCGACCGTTCCTCTGGTCACGAAATCGACGATGTCGGCCGGGAATTCCACCGGATTATCCGTGTGGATGAAGTGCCCCGTGTCCGGATAGATCTTCAGCATGGGCCGGTTGCCCGCATTGGTCATCCGGGTCATGAACGGCGTGATTGCGTCACGGCCCAGATCCGTCAATCCGTTGAACGCCGGCGTCGGGATGAAAGGCTCCTTGTCGCCGAATGAGAGGAAGATCGGCGCTCTGATCTGGGTGAGCCGCTCGTAAAGGTTCTTCGGATCGTCCTGCTGGAGTTCGGCCCCAATGGTGTAGATGTCGTAGATGAAGACGTTGCACCACTGTTCGAGCTCCCTGGGGTTGCTTTTGGTCAGGCCGACGCGCTGCTCGGTGTGGAAGCGGGCATATTCGCTGTCGCTGAAGAAGTAGCCGCTCTTGGCAGCCGAGACAGCGCCGGTCTCCGGATCGCGCTTCTTGAAGTAGAAGAAGTCGCGGATGTTCTGCTCATCGCGCGCCTTCTCCGCGGCGAGGATGCCTGTCTGGCCCCAGGTTGCGTTCCACTTGTCGAAGTCGTGATCGAAACCCTGATCGAACAGCTTTGCCTTCTTGTTCTTTGCGATGGTGATCTCGCGCGGATATTCCTCGAGACCGGATGGCGCTTCGAGCGCGAGCCCCTGCACCGCGTCCGGCCAGGTCAGCGCATAGCCCATCACGAACTGGCCGCCGAGCGAATGGCCGAGATAGTAGGCCTTCTTCACGCCGAGCTGGTTGACGACGAGGTCGTAGATGACTTCGCGCATGTCCTGCATGGTGCGCGCCGGACTCTTGTCGAGATTGCCAGGTCCGGACATGCCGTAGTGCGGAAGATCAGGCGCGATCACGCGCAGGCCGCTGCGCAGCGCATATTGCATGACGTTGCCGTAGTGGCCCGCAAAGGCGCCCTTGCCGTGGATGATCACCAGCACCTTCGGATCCTTGTCGGTTCCGGCATACTCGTCCATGTAGCCGATCTGCCAGGAATTGCCGCTCTTGTCCTTCGCGTTGGCGTATTTGACCGGATACGGATAGGTCACGAAGTCCTTCCAGAAGGATTTCTTCGGATCGATGTTTTCCGCCACGCCGGGCACGCGGTAGTTCTTGTCAACGAAGGTCTGTGCGCGATCCAACGCCGCGACGTCGTCCATGAAAGCGACGAACTTCGGATCATTCTTGCGCTGATTGATGATCGGGAACACACCGTAATGGGCGACCGGGCTCTCCTGCGCGATGAGATCTGCGCCGGGAACACGGTCAACAGCCTTCTCAGCCAACTTGAAATTCAGCCAGAGATCGTTGGTGATGTGCATCACCAGCGTGCGCGCGCGAATGCGACCGAGATAGGGATTGACGTTGTGGGTCTCGCCGACCCGGTTACGCCAGACGAGGTCGACGGCGTCGTAGAGCTTGGCACGGTTGATGACGTTCAGCGCTGCTTTCTCGTTCGGCGGATCCCAGTAGAAGATTTCGGGCTGCACCGCGCTCCAGTTCTGAGTGGTGCGGAAGGCGAAATCATAGCCCGTCATGCCCAGAATCGACCAGCCGAATGCAAGCCCTGGAACAGGATGCTTCTCCTTCGGCAGCTTGTAATAATCGCCCTTGGTCTGCTGCCACACCGGATCCGACTGGATTGCGGCCGTCATCATCTGGAAGGTCCAGTTGCCGACGGGATCATCGCCGTCTGATTGCGTGGTGCCACCAATCGGCATCAGCGCGCCCATGAACTCCGGATGCATCACGCCCCAGACGTAGGTCTGGGTGCCGCCCATCGAAACGCCAGTAATCAGTGCAGCGCGGGCGATCTTCAGGCCATCGTGCAGCATGCGGTAGTTGGCCTGCACCATGTCGTAGTAGCTGTATTGAGGGAATTTGATCCCGAGCCCATCAGAGGGCTTGCTTGCGCCCCAGGTGCCGAGCGGATCGACCATGACCACGTAATAGCGATCGGTATCGATCGGCCTGCCCGGACCGATGATCGGCACGCCACCGGACAACGCAGCGCCCTTGACCCACTGCTCGTACATATCGGTGGAGTCGCCGGAATAATAGGAATTGACGATCACGGCGTTGGTGATCTCGCCTGCCGCGTTGCGACGAGGGGTTCCGATTGCGATATAGGCGGTCCGCAGCTTCCCGGCGCCGAGAGATTCTAGCGTGACGCCGCCCTCGCCGCCATTCTCCCATTTCGAGGAATCAGACAGATCGTATTTGCCGCCAAGACGGAAGTCTGAAACCTCGTAGGTCTTCTTCAGCGCGTCATGCTGCATCTGAGACGAGCGACGCGTGAATGGCTGCGCAAGGGCAAACGAGGTGCCGATCAGCAGCAGAACCAAGCTCACGAGAAGGCGACGAACGGCCTGATTCCCATCCATGGCAAATTCCTCCAGATCATATTCTGCTTGGAGGCTAGGTGCAGTTGTGCGCCGTCCTTTGACTTAACTCAACGGATTGCGGAAGTTCTGACTGAGGATGTTTCGGCACCAAATTACCCGCTGGATTGTCGCAATGCCTTTCCTCAGCCACGGCCCGTATCGGATCCGCTACGAGCTTGACGGCCCTGCCGACGCGCCGGCCTATGTGCTGGTGAACGGTCTCACGCAATACGCCGAGCTGTGGACCGCCTATCGCGATGCGCTCATCGCGCGAGGATACCGCGTTGCAACGTTCGATTTGCTCGGCCAAGGCGAGTCCGACAAGCCTGCCCTCTTCATCAGTCAGGACGATCAGGTCGAGATTCTGCACCTCCTGATCCAAGAGCTCGGCAACGGCCCGGTGTTTCTGAGCGGCATCAGCTTCGGAGGTCTGATTGCACTGCGCTATGCGATCCAGCATGGCAAACGGCTGGCGGGGCTGGTGCCGATGAGCTGCTTTGCCGAACTGCCACCGCAGCTCTACCTGCTAGGCAACGCGTTGCGGACCGGGCTGATTCTTGGCGGCACGAGCTACCTTCAGGATTTGCTGCTGCCGATGAACGTCTCCGACCAATGGCTGGCGCCGGTGCTGGACAAGCTCGACAGCGTGAAGCGGCAGGGCTGGCTGGTCAACGACGTTTACGCTCTGCAGAACCTGATGGAATCCTTCCTCGACTTCCAACCCCTCACACCGCAGCTGCCGTCGATCAGCATACCGACGATGATTCTCAACGGCGAGTTCGATTTTCTCACGCCACGCGCCCTGCATGAAACACTGCGCCTTCAGATTCCCAACAGCTCTCTCGTCATCATCCCGCGGGCTTATCATGCCTTCACATTGGAGAAGCCGGCCCTCACCGCCGATTTGCTCGCCCGCTTCGCTGATGACGTGCTGGCCGGACGTTGGCACGGCAACAAGTCGGTATGGATCGCCCCGGAAGAGGCGGGCGGCGACCTCATGCCGTTTCCTGCCGGCTACGATCACCTGCGTGCAATCCCGGTCAAGGGAGCAGTCGCATGAGCGCCTTCTTCGGTCCGCTCGATTCCGATGGCCGCGTGTCTGCCCGACAGCAGACCCGCGTCGCGAGCTTCCTGATCTCAGCGCACGGCGCGCTGGGACGTCGCTTCGCGCTCGCTTTACCCCTCAGGATGGAATCAGCCTGGCAGACCGAGCTGAACGCGCAATTCTACAACCAGTCTGAGATCGTTTCCCTGCTCCTGCGGGCAACCAGTTGGACGACGGATCTTGCCTTGGCCTATCTCACCGCCGCATGGGAGATCGCTTGGCTCCCTGCACCGGTGGAGAGGATTCCCGATCACTCTCTCGCACTTGCGGTCGATCTCGCAACACTTGCGCACGCCGTTCATGCCGGCATCCGGCCGGCGGCGCTGCTTCCTGTGGAGGCGAACCCGAACGATCCCTTCTCGATGGCGCTACGGCGTGTCGAGTTTGAGAGCGGTCGATTGCTGCAGGCGCAGATCATGTTCCTGAAGGGAGAAATCCTCCTGCCGTATCGCGACACCGTGAGCACCGCGCTCGAGCGGCGCCATGTGCAGATACGCAAATTGTGGTGCGAGATGCTGGAAGGAATCGATATTTCGCGTAGCGAGAATGGCGCGAAGGCTTGACCCAAATCAAAGGAATACGCTGACCACCCGCCGACATTCAGGCGGCGAACTGACCGGAGTTCTCAACATGAAGGCCGTTTCCGTCGAAGAAGCCGTTGCGATGATCCCAACCGGCGCCAGCGTGATGGTCGGAGGTTTCATGGGGGTCGGAACGCCCGAGCGTCTTCTCGATGAACTCGTGCGGCAGAACAAGAGCAATCTCACGATCATCAGCAACGACGCAGCCACGCCCGGCAAAGGCGTCGGCAAGCTGTTCGATGCCGCGCTGGTATCACGGCTGACGGCCACCCACATCGGGCTCAATCCGAAGGCGCAGCAGCAAATGCTGACGAACCAGGTCGCGGTTGATCTCATTCCGCAGGGGACCTTCGCCGAGCGCATCCGTGCCGGCGGTTGCGGCCTGGGTGGCGTGCTCACGCCGACGGGGGTCGGTACGCTGGTCGCCGAAGGCAAGCGCCAGATCGAGGTTGATGGCAAGCCATACCTGCTCGAAACCGCGCTGCGGGCACAGTTCGCGCTGGTGCATGCCTTCCTCGCCGATTATCTCGGCAATCTCTCCTACGCCCTGACCTCCCGCAATTTCAATCCGGTGATGGCGATGGCGGCGGATACCGTCATTGTGACGGCGGAGCACATCGTGCCGGTGGGCGTCATTGCGCCGGATCACGTCATGACACCGGCGCCGCTCGTCGACTACCTCATTGCGAACTCGAATGGGTGAACTCATGGACGCACAGGAGATCATCGCCCGCCGCGTCGCGCAGGAGCTCAAGCCGGGCAACCTCGTCAATCTCGGCATCGGCATCCCGACGCTGGTCGCCAACTATGTCTCGCCGAATTTGAAGGTCTTCTTCCAGTCCGAAAATGGGCTGATCGGCACCGGTCCTATTCCCGAGCAGGGGATGGAGCATCCGCTGCTCACCGACGCCGGCGGCCGTCCGATCAGCGCCCTGCCCGGCGCAAGCACGTTCGACAGTGCGATGTCCTTCGGGTTGATCCGCGGCGGCCATGTTGACGTCACCGTGCTCGGCGGCCTCCAAGTCGATGCGCACGGCCACCTCGCCAACTGGATGATCCCGGGCAAGATGGTGCCGGGCATGGGCGGAGCCATGGATCTGGTCAGCGGCGCCAAACGGGTCATCGTGGCCATGCAGCATGCGGCGAAGGGCAAATCCAAAATCGTCAAGCTATGTGACCTGCCGCTGACATCGGATCGACCGGTGAGCCTCGTGGTCACCGACCTGGCAGTGATTGGCTTTCCGGGTGGCAAAGCGACGTTGCTTGAGACTGCGCCCGGTGTCAGCGTCGGCGAGGTCATGGCAGTCACGGACGCCGATCTCGTGGTCGGCGACACCGTCCCGGAAATGAAGATCTGAGCGGGGGAAGCAGGATGCGGATATTCAGCGACTTCAAAGAAATCAAGGCGGCTGTGGGCACCGAGATCGGGGTGAGCGACTGGGTCGAGATTACCCAGGAACGGATCAACCAGTTTGCGGAGGCCACCTGCGACGAGCAGTGGATCCACGTCGACCAGGAGCGTGCCAGGAAGGAGATGCCCGGCGGTAAGACCATCGCCCACGGGCTTCTGTCGCTGGCGCTCGCACCTCTCTTCATCCGATCGGTGATCGGCCTGAAGGGCCTGCGCAATACTCTCAATTACGGCGCGGACCGGATTCGCTACCTGGCACCCGTGCCGGCGGGATCCAGACTACGAGGACGCGTGACCATTGCCGAAGCGGAGGACGTGCCTCCCGACGGCTTGCGCGTGAACTATCATCTCGTGATCGAGATCGAAGGCGGCGCGAAGCCGGCCTGTGTCGCCGAGCTGATCGCGCTGCACTATCGCTGAGTGCTGGCGCGATCAACGCCATCCCGTTGTTCAGTCGATGATATGGTAGCCGCCATCGATATACAGCACCCCGCCGGTCATGAGCTTGGCACCATCGAGCGCCAAAAATGCGGTGGCATTGCCGACATCGTCAATGCTCACGAGACTCCGCGCCGGCGCTTTCGACTGCGCCTTGTCCATCAGTTCATCGAACTCCGGAATACCCGAAGCCGCACGGGTGGCCAACGGCCCCGGCGAGATCGCATGCACCCGGATGCCCTTCGGACCCAGTTCGGCCGCGGCATAGCGAACGGCAGATTCCAGCGCCGCTTTCGCCACGCCCATGATGTTGTAGTTCTCGACCACCATCTGGCTCCCGTAATAGGTCATGGTGAACATCGTGCCGCCGTTCTTCATCAGCGGCTCGGCCAGGTGGGCCATTCGCAGGAAGGACCAGCAGGAGACCTCCATGGTCTTGAGGAAGCCCTCGCGGCCGACGTCGACGACGCGGCCGTGCAGCGCTTCCTTGGGCGAGAACGCGATCGAGTGCAGCAGGAAGTCGAGCTGTCCCCACTCCTTTGCGATCCTTTCAAAGACCTGCTCCGTCTGCCCTTCAACCATCACGTCGAGCGGCATGAAGATCGGCGCTTCCAGCGCCTGGGCGAGCGGCTCGACGTGCTTCTTCGCACGGTCGTTCAGGTAGGTGACGGCGAGCTCGGCCCCGAGCGCTCGGAACGCCCTCGCGCAACCCCAGGCGATGGATTGATCGTTGGCGATGCCGACGACCAGTCCCTTCTTGCCCTTCAGGGCAACCTTGGTATCGGGATAGACGGGAATCATGACACCCTCTCCTGCTTGGGGTTGCTCGATGGCGTGTTCATCAGCAGCGAAAGCGTATGCTGCGCTATCATCAGCTCTTCGTCGGTCGGGACGACGTAAACTGGAATGAGGCTGCCGGGCTGCGAGATCAATCGCGCGTGGCGCGAATTTTGGATTGAGTCCAGCGTCACTCCGAGCCAACCGAGCTGCTCGACCACGCGGGCGCGAATGGTTGCGGAATTCTCGCCGATGCCGGCCGTGAAGACGAAGGCATCGAGACCTTGCAGAGCCGCCGCCAGCATGCCGGCGTTGAGGCCGATCCGGTAGGCGAAATAGTCGATCGCGAGCTTTGCTTTGGGATCCTCGCTCTTTTCCAGCTCGCGCATGTCGTTGCTGACCCCAGAAAGGCCCTTCAAACCGCATTCGCGATAGAGGAAGTCCTGCACGCTGGCAGCAGACATTCCCTTCTCGGCCATGAGGTAGAGCACGACGCCGGGATCGAGCTGGCCCGGCCGGGTTCCCATTGGCAGGCCGTCCAGTGCGGTGAAACCCATGGTGCTCTCGGCGCTGCGCCCGTCCTTCATGGCGCACATCGAGGCACCACTGCCGAGGTGAGCAACGATCACCCGGCGCTTCGCGATCTCCGGCGCAACGCTTGGCAGGGTTCGCGCGATATATTCATAGGACAGGCCGTGAAAGCCGTAGCGCCGCACGCCCTCCGCATGTAGCTGATGCGGGATTGCATAGTAGTCCGCCAGGGGGCCGTGCGTGCGGTGAAATGCGGTATCGAAGCAGGCGACCTGCGGCAGCGTCGGAAAATTCGCCAGGATGGAGCGGATCGGCGACAGGTTGTGCGGCTGGTGCAGTGGCGCGAGATTGACGAAGCGCACCAGCCGGGCCACCACGCCGTGGTCGATCAGAACCGGTTTGTCGTAATCCGGGCCGCCATGAACCACCCGGTGCCCGACCGCAATCGGGTGAATGCGAAGTTCCTCGCGCAGCCACTCGCCGGCAACACCCATCGCAGTCGAGACGTCGGGCACGGCCTCGATCGGATAGGCGCGATCTGCCAGGGGATCACCCGCCGCGCCGCTTGCCTTCAGCCGCGGACGGCTGCCGATGCCATCCATCTGCCCCTTGATCTGCCGCCGCAGCCGGCCCTCAGCCTCGACAGAGAAGATCTGGAATTTGACACTGGAGGACCCGGCGTTGACGACGAGGATCGTATCCATGGCGGTCACGCGGCGATCGTGGGGGCGTGCTTGCGTCGCGCGTTGGCGTAGAGCGACGCCACCGCGCAAGACGCCATCCGCGCACGCGGCGTATCGGCCCGCGAGGTCAGAACGACAGGTACCCGCGCGCCGAGTACGATACCGGCCCCGTCGGCCTTGGCGAAGTAGGCGAGGTTCTTTGCCAGCATGTTGCCGGCCTCGAGATCGGGAACGACCAGGATCTGAGCCTTGCCGGCGACCTCCGACTTGATGCCTTTGATACGCGCCGCCTCAGGGTCGATCGCATTGTCGAACGCCAGCGGCCCGTCAAGCACGCCACCTGTGATCTGGCCGCGGTCGGCCATCTTGCAGAGTGCTGCGGCCTCGATCGTCGACGGAATCTTCGAAGTGACGGTTTCGACCGCCGACAGGATGGCCACCCGCGGGGCCTTGCCGAAGCCCGCCTGTGTGTAAAGATCGATCGCGTTCTGGATGATGTCGCGCTTGGCGTCGAGGTCGGGAAAGATGTTGATGGCGGCGTCCGTCACGAACAAGGTCTCGGCATAGGCCGGAACGTCCATGACGAACACATGGCTGATGCGGCGATCGGTGCGCAGGCCTCCGGCCTTCGCGGTGACGGCCCGCATCAGTTCGTCGGTATGCAGGCTGCCCTTCATCAGCATCTCGCCCTTGGCAGCGTGGATCAGCTCGACCCCTTTCGCCGCGGCGTCCTCGCTGTGTGCGGCATCGATGATCTCGAACCCCGAGATATCCAGATCAAACTTATTGGCTGTATCCCGGACCTTGGCTTCGGGACCGACTAGGATTGGCCGGATGATGCCGGCTCGTGCGCTGTCGAGGGCCCCGCGCAGCGAGGTTTCGTCGCAGGGATGCACCACGACCGTTGGAACCGGAGGAACGGCCTTGGCCGCGGCGATCAGCCGGTCATACTTGCTGGCGAATTGCGATTGCCCGGTTTCGGCTGCCATGACGTTGCTCCCGATCCTATTAACGACGGCTACGACGCTCTCGCCTGGTCGAAAGGGGCAACGTTGCTCGCGCTCCCCTCCCCGGCCTCGATGCCAAGAAGCGTGGCAATCCGCTGGAGACGGTTCGCACGCTCGCCGGTAATCCCGCCGCTGGCGGAGAGCACCTCGCGCATGGATGCAATCAAAGTCCGGCGCTGATTGACGTCATCAGGCAACAGCCTCGGAATAGCGGCGAGCGCACTGTCCTGATCCAGGAGCAACATGAAGAACTGCTCTCGAACCAGCATCTTGAACTCGGCGAGCGACAGACGCGGCCCGCCGTAGTCCCGCCGCACCCGGCGCAGCGCCTCGATGCTGCGCTCGTCGACCATTCCGCGCGCCGATCCGATATAGAGCAGACTTCGAATGGCCGCCTCACGCGGGCCACCCTCGCCGATCTTCAATTTCAATTCGGCGATGCGTTTTTCGAGCATCGTCCGGTGCTCGGCAGACATTTCGCGGCGGCGAGAGACCTCCGACTTAGGATCGATCCCCAACGCCGACTGCAAGGCCGGCGATCCATAGACATTGAGGAAGATGGTCTCGCTCAACGCCTCGGTTGCGTCGCGCCAGCTATCGAGCGCGTGCACGATCTGCTTGGACATCTGCTCCTGGAACGCCAGAAACGGATTGTCCTTCGATACTGGCTTGCGCTTGTCCTCGATCTCCTCCGCGGCCGACCTGACCGTCGCCATCAGCGGATTCTTGCTGCTGAACACCTCATATTGCAGTCGCAGCGGATGCAGGTCGCGCATCGTCTCCGCCAATTGCGGGCCTACGACCTTCTTGATCCAGGGCTGGATAAACTTGCGGTAGGCGGCAAGATTGATCTCGGAAACGCGCTTGGCGGCCGCAAAGCGCCGCTCGTCCTCCGGCGAATTACTGCCCATCGCCCTGATGTCGTCCAGGGTCCGCGCCTCGCAGCGCATGACCCACTTGCCGACGACCAGATCCGAGTTCGTGGTCTCCTCGTCTTTGGCCTCGAAGGTCGCTTCGTAGAGGCCCGGCGGCAGCACGTCGATCAGATCGATGTTTTCGGAGAACTCTGCGTGCTCCTTCTTGGCGACGCCGCCGGAGACAAAGATGCCGAGATGGCCGACGCTTTTGTGAACGGTATAGACGATGGTCTGCCCATAGGCCCTGATCTCGTCGACGTCCGCGTAGCAATCCAGGATCCAGTCGAGAGCCTGCTGGGGGGGCGTGACATTGTCGCCCTCGGAGCAGAACACGAGTATAGGCGATCGGATGTTGCGAAGGTCGACCTTCTGGCCGTCAGACATCTCGATGTTGCCGGCGGCGAGATTATTGCCGATGAAGAGCTCATCGACGATGAACTGGATCTCCTCGGCGTTCAGATTGACGTGCCCGCCCCACCAGCGTTCGAAATCAAGATAGCGGTCTGCCTCGGTGTCGACCTTGGAATAGACGTTGTACTGCTTTGTCCAGAGCGTGTTCGAGGGGTTCTGGTTCTCGAAGTTCTGAACCAGCCACGCGCCGTCGAACTTGCCCGCGCCGAGATCGCTCGCAAGGGCCGTCAGCCAGCTTCCGCCCAACAGACCGCCCGAATAGCGCATCGGATATTTGCCGTGCACGCCGGCCCAATAGGCGAGCGGCGCGCCGGCGATGATGATCGGTCCGAACAGCTCCGGCCGCAGCGAGGCCAGAATCATGACCGCCCAGCCGGCCTGGCAATTGCCGATGACGCAAGGCTTGCCGTCGGCTTTTGGATGCAGGCTGATGACTTTCTCGATGAACAGAGCTTCAGCACGCGCGATGCGCTCGATCGTCTGTCCCGGCATCGGCTCCGGCAGGAAGCCGACGAAATAGCAGGGATGGCCCGCTTTCATCGCGACACCGATCTCGCTGTCGGCCTTGAAACCGCCGATGCCCGGGCCATGTCCGGCGCGCGGATCGACCACGATGAACGGACGCCGATCCAGATCGATCTCGATGCCCTTCGGCGGAATGATGCGGACCAGCGCGTAGTTGACGGGCTCGTCGAGCTTGCGACCATCGATGATCAATTCGGCGGCATATTGCAGGACGTGCGGCGCAGTTTGCGCAACATGCTCGCGATATTGATCGCCGCGCCGGCGCATGACGTCCAGAAACAGCACGCTACGTTGCCCGGCATCGATCAGATAGTCCACCGCCGAAGCAACGAGTCCGGACAGGGGACCACCCGGGAGATTTGGAATTTCCATCGACATGTTCCGACCTCTTTTGTCCGCCCCTTCATAGAAGAACCGCGGCGGGGAGATACGTTGACTTAGGTCAACGGTCGGCCGAACTGCGAGCCGCGGCAGAACGGTCGATGGCGATCCACGCCACCGACAATTCCCAGACGAGCGACAAAACGATAGGTCCGATAAAGAGACCGACAATGCCATGCGCGAGGGTCCCCCCGATCACCCCAAGCAGGATCACCAGAGTCGGCGTGGTGAGCCCACGGCCCATCAGCAGCGGCTTCAAGATGTTGTCGAGGAGACCTACGATCACGAGAAACAGCGTCAGCAGAACTGCCGTGGTGACGTCCTTGTCGGTCCAGATCCAGATGATCACAGGCAGCATGACGATTGCGGCCCCGATTTGCACGATCGAGAGCAGCAGCACGATGAATGCGAGCAGGCCGGCGATCGGAATGCCGGCCAGGTTGAAACCGATCCCCGCAAGCAAAGCCTGGATAACCGCAATACCAATCACACCTTGGGATACCGCGCGGATCGTCGCGCCCGCCAGATCCAGGAAGTGCTCGCTCTGTTCGGGTACGATCCGCGACAGAAATCCCCTTCCAGCCGCCACGAACAGCTGACCATAGGGCAAGATGAACCCAGCCACTGCCACCGACAGCAGAAACTTGACCGCGCCAAGGCCGGCATCCCCGACAAGCCCGAGAAGCGTTCCGGCAAACGGCTTCAGGTAAGGGGCGGCCATGCGCAGAACCGAGCGAAGGTTCGACGATGCCTGGTACCAGAGCTCATAGAGCTGCGATCCGACGAGCGGCCAGCTCTTGATCGCCTCCGGTGCGGACGGGATCTTGAGCTCGCCGGCGGTCAATTGTGCGGCAAACTCCTTGAGTCCCTCCACCGCGCCGATACCGAGCCACGCCGCCGGTCCGATAAGAATGAGAAGATTGAGCGCAGTGAGAAGGCCGGCCGCGAGCTTCGGCCGGCCGCCCAGAATTTTCGCCAGCCTTACGAAGACAGGGTTGAACGCGACGGCCAGCACCATCGCCCAGACGAGAATTGTCCCGAACGGGCGGATCAGGACAAGCGCCCAGATGATCAACAGAGTCAGCAATCCAATGCGGATCACCAGCCGTATCAACTCCTCTCCCGTCAGCAGCTGGCGGAGCGTCCTCACGAGCGCACCTCGTGCTCGTCCTTCTCGAGCCAGATGTTGATGCTCACCAGGAGCACCCAGAACGGGAAGGCGACGAGGCTCCAGTCGATGTAGTAGCTTCCGATCAGGAGGATGGCGGCAACTGCATAGCCACCATAGGCGAGCCAGCGCGGCGTCAGCCCCGTGTAGAGCGCGATCGTCGACGTCGTTATCATGAAGACAGGCTCGGTCTTGACGAGATAGATGTTGACCATTCCGTAGGCCAGGCCCCGCCCGAAATGAAACGTCGCGGAATTGATCAACACGTTCGGCGCGGCGTGGAAGGCCAGAATGACGGCGCCGATGACGGCGGCGGCGGCAAACAACATCGCGAGCAGCAGCACCGCACTGCAGAAGAAGATCGTTGCGAAGAACTGATCCTCGCGCGTGCCCAGCCGGTCCCGCAGGAAGCCGACGAACCAGAGGAATGGCACGCCTGCGAAGGGCACGAGGTTCAACGCCAAAGCGACATTGCCGGTGCCGCCGTGAAGCCAAGCGCCCGGCTCGAGCGGATCGTCCGGGACGGAGCGCCGCATCAACCAGAACACCGCGAGCAGCAGCACCGAGAACAGGATTCCCGCCACCGCCGCGACGCGCGGGGCTCGCAGTCTGGCGCGTGTCAATCCGGTCGCTTGCACGATCACGAGACTGCCCGTCCTTTCTCGCTGGAGCCCGCAAAATTTGCCGATTGCACCTCGTGAGGGTGCGACAAGCCGAGGCCCTGGCGGTCCTCGACACGGGCCGCAGCGCGATCCTCGGAATCGAAGCTGGACCGCTCGATCCCGGCGTCGAGATGACCCAGATAGTCGCGAACCCGCTTCGCACGCCGCTCTTCGCCGCACTCGGCGAGTTCAGCGAGCGCGGCGCGCAGGCGGCGCATTACCTGGATGGAGGTCGATCCGAACTGGCGGATTTCGTCGAAGGCCAGCGCGAGATAATCCTCCCAGGTCGGCATCCGATAGAGCACTCTTGGAACACCCTCTTGGTCGAAGGCCCAACAGGCCTCCAGGTCACATTTCGCCAGCCGCCGCAGCAGGTCCTCGATCTGATCGATGGCCTGCACGGCCGTCGTTGGATCGTTGATGGCCGGAGACAGCGCCTTGATCGCGACATCGACGAGCAGCCGCATGGCATATTTCGGGTCCTGCTCGAAGGTGCGTTGCTCGTCGAGATGAACGCATGCGCTCAGCTCCTTCTCGGCTGTCGGATTGGTCCTGCCCCGGGCGCGCAGCACGACACTGTCCTCGAGCAGCGTGTCGCCGACACCGCACTCCAGCACGATGACGCCGTCCAGCCGGCGCGCGTGGTCGAGCAGCCTGCCGATATCGATCGAGGTCACCGACTGCGGATTGCCGACGTGCCTGACGGTCACGTCCGCCGGATAGGCCTGCTGCTGGGCTGGGACAGCCTTGCCCGATCTCCGCCACGGGGTTGACTGATACGTGCTGGCGATGACCTGCCGGCCGGTATCGCCGAGCGCCTGCAGCACCCTAATGATCTGGAGATTGTTCAAGCGCTGCACGAGCTGCGCAAGCATCAACACGCTGGCCACCAGCATGGTGGCCACGATCGCCGCGGACAGCAGAGGCACGCCTTCGGTCCCCTGGCGATCGACCCAGGCGAGCGTGGAGAGGCTGTACATGAAGGTCGCGACGAACATGCCGAGCGAATGAAACAGCAGCCGGTCTCGCGCGAACCAGACGACGAGGCGGGGCGAATAGGCTAGGGCATTGAACTGCACGAGCACGAAGGCGATCGAGAACACGATGCCGGTCAGCGCCATCATGCCGGAGGCGACTGCCGACAGGTAAGCCTGGGCGGAGGACGTCGACAGGTTGAGGCTGACGGCGAGGAACGACGATTCCACGCGCGGGACCAGGAAGCCGGCCGCAACGCTCGCAATCGCGTAGAGCGTGGGGATCAGCCAGAGCTGCATGCCACTTCCTTTCCCATCCACGGCTTCCGACGAGGCGCAGGCGACAGCATCTTCGCGGTTGCGAGCGGTTCGTTGATCTTGATCAATGATGCGAACTGTGCGCGTGGATCAATGCGCGCTCATGGGACGGCCCCTCGGCCTTCGGGACGCCATGCCGCAACGCAGCCTCTGAACATGAATTCCGCCACTGATCCTTCTCCCTCCTTCGAGACCGCCACCAGCCAGTGGATTCACCTCGTCGGCATCGGGATCGAAATCTTCGGCGTGTTCATCATCGTGATCGGGATCGTCTGGTCCGCGCGCTACGTGTTTGGGCGAAACGTCGCGTCGCGCTACGACAGCTACAAGATCAGCATCGGACGATCGCTGTTGCTCGGGCTCGAGGTGCTGGTTGCAGCCGATATCGTTAAAACGATCGCGATCGAGCTGACGTTCGCAAGCCTCGGCCTATTGGCCGGATTGGTCGTGGTCCGCACCTTCCTGAGCTGGACACTGACATTGGAGATCGAAGGCCGCTGGCCATGGCAGCCGGAGCGCGAGCCTACGGATCAAGCGTAAGGTCGAGAAGCGCGCTCAGCCGACTAAGCGCTCGCCGGCTCTGAATGTTGCCGCAGACGCAATTGGGCTCGACTATCGAATACCGAGCAACGAACGTCGAAAGCCACTCGCAACGGCTTCCTTCCGGCAAACGTAGCTCCCGTTGTCTCCGAGGCCGTAGAGCTTCTGCCCGGCCAGATAGTAGCGCCTGGTCCGGAAATCGAGCCAGACGACTTGGTCATCCGGGCAGTGACGTCCTGCCTGATCCTGGTAGCGAAATGGTGTCAGCGGTATGGCCGCGCGTCGGCGAAGGATTCGAAATCTTGGGTACAAGAGCGGGTACAGAAGGCGCTTGCAGCGCAAGGGTAAGCCGCTACGGATGACGATCAAATCGATACATGATATTGATTTGTCGAAAGAAAATCTTGGTAGCGGGGGACCGCTACAGCGCGAAGCCCACTATTTCGGAAGCCCTATTTTCCTATCGGCGGTCAGCCTGACCCACGAGGTGGCGAGTTGATAATTCGCCAAAATCCGCGGTTCGTGCGCGATTCGCCTCGTCCGCCTCGCCCCCTTCGGGCGAGTTCAATTCATGGGTTCGCAGCACTCGGTTCTTGCGCTTCGTCGGGCGCCACACGCCGAAGTCCTCACCGGCGACGCGCAACGTCCTGGGCCGCCGGAGGAGGCCGTCAGCGTCGTCAAAGCCTATTCACACGTGGCCTAGGCAAACCTGGAGTGCGATCCACTTCTATACCGTGCCCCAATACTCGCGCGCAGTGTCTGGGTCAGTGCCAGCCTGGCGCTTTGAGCCGCTTCGGCAATGAGGTTGCCTTCGACCACGCTGGCGAAGCCGCACTGCGGGCTAAGCGCCAGCAATGAGGGATCGATCAAACGCGCAGCTTTGTCCAGGCGTCGCTTGAGGGTATCTTTATCTTCGAGCCAGGCATGCAAGCCCAGTACGACTTGTTTTTCGTTGAGTATGAAGCGGAGCGGAGCAAATGAGCCGCTGCGCTCGTCGTCATATTCGAGCAGGAAGCGATCGACATTGAGCAACGCAAAACACGCGTCCGTGATCCCTACATGCGTTCCCTGCGCCAGCGATGTGCTGCGCATATTTGCAGCGGCAAATTAATACCGACCGTCGTGTGAGCCGATCTCTCCGAGATGCAGTAGTTGATCCGACGGATATAGCGCCGCAGCCTCGTATGAGAATCTTCACCATTGGCGACGACTTCAGCCCGCAAATTGGGATCGAGGAAGTAGCTGAGCAGGGGATCGTCAATTTGGATATAGTGGCAACCAGTCAAGGCCTGCTCGCCCTACAGCTTTCACTCGATGAACGGCGCCTACGCACTCACTGCGGCCCCGCCGGAACGGGTGCTGAAGCGCGGCGGAGATACCTGGTTCTTCATCACGGCCGACTTCGCGTTTGGCAAGTCGAAGGAAGCCGAAGCGACGAAACGTATCCAAGCAGGCGGCGATCGTAGGCGGCGTGCGTACGCCGCAGGATACGCCCGACTTCTCGTCGTACCTGCTGCAGGGCAGGAGTCTGGTGCCAAGATCATGGCACTGGCCACCGCAGGTAGCGACACCAGCAACGCCATCAAACAGGCGCAGGAATACAGGTGATCGGTCCGAACACTCAGGTCGTCACGTTCCTGATGTTCATCAACGACGTAAACGCATTGGTCTGAAGGACGAACAAGGCTTGATTTCGTCGACGACCGACTATCATGATCTCGACGACGGTAGCCGCAAGCTCGCCAAGCGCTTCTGGGACAAGATGGGCCGGCCGCCGTCCATCGTTCAAGCCGGCGCCTACAGCTCGGTCGTGGACTAAATTAGGACTATCTCAAAGCGATCGCGGCGATGAATTTCAATAACGCGGACAAAGTTGGGCGAAGATGCGCGGGATGCCCTTCGAAGGCGGATTTACCCACGGCGCCCAGATTAGGGCGGATGTCGCCTGCTGCGTGATCTCTATGTGACCGAAGTCAAGAAGCCGGAGAAATCGAAGGGGCCTTGGGACTATTGAAAGATCGTTGCGACAGGAGGTTGATCAAGGCATGGCAGGCGATCCGAAGCTGTTTAGCGAGAACGACGGGCCGATCACGCTCATCACCATCAATCGTCCTGCCGTCCGCAACGCTCTCGCCAGCGCTGCAGTCTACAGTCCTTGGAGACCACCTTAAAGGTTCGCAACCTAGTATCCCGCTGTCGTTCATGATCATTCAAATCCTTTCCTCGGGCGGCGGCGGACCGAGCCGCGGCGGCGTGCGCACGCCGCCGCCTCGTGCGCATTCAGGCGAACGAGCCCTCTCCCGCGGAGTCGCTGCGGTACCGGCTGGGTGAGGTCTGGTAGTACTCCGCGCAGATGGCCGCCATAGCCTCGAGCAACGATTGCCACGGCGCCGGGAAGCGTTCTTCCGCCATGATCTGGTGCAGCATGCGCGTATAGCCGGCCAGCTCATCCTCAAGGAACTCCACCACCGGTATACCTGGATAGCGCTGCAGCAGCAGGACCACCGCGTTGTCGGCCTCCCCGGCCGAACTGTCCTTGTCGCTTCCATGCAGATCGTTCTGCAGGCGCCCTATCGCGGAAATGAGCCGCAGGACCCGCCGAAACGCCGGGCGCGCGCGCAAGGTTGCTAAGTCTAGCCCCCACAGCAATGACAGGCAACAGAACACGTTCGCGTAGGCGATCGAAACGATGCCGTTGTGCAGGTACTCGGCGTAGGACCAGCGTTCCCCCTGCGCGTGTCCAGCGCGAAGAGCCGCGCAGTAGCGCTGGGTATCCTCCAGAAGGTGCGCATAGTCGCGCCGATCGTAGGCGAGCGTCGCCAGCGAAGCACGTTGCATAGCGCAGCCCTCGAATCCGGGAAGTGCGCACGGCTCGCCCTGCCCTACTGCCTGCTCCACCGCGACAAGCTGCTCAGGCGCGATCAAGCCAAGGTCATTGCAGTCGTCGAGCCAGAATAGCAGCGCCAATTCGCGATAGAACGTCACAATCAGCGTTTCGTCCTGCGGGTGGCGACCCGTGCGGGCGCTGATGTCGCGCAAGCCCTGGTGGATGCTCTGCAAGATGTACCGGCCGCCCCTCACCGCTTCTTCGGCATGTTCGTCGGCAAACCCGGTCAGGGATCGTCCCCACTCCAGCACGTGTTGCAGCGCGCGTTCGGGCTGGATCATTGCGTCGCTCCTGCTCCCTCGCCCAGTCCGCGCCGCCCCCAACGAAGCGCCAGCCACAACCCGGCGAGTTCAGCCGCCCGCACGACCCGAGTGGGGCAATACAGTTCCTTGCCGATCCACAGCGGCGTCTGCGGCGATGCATGCACAGCATGGCGGACGAGCATCCACTCCAGCGCACGCGCCACCACCTGCGCGATGCGTCGGCGCCCTGTCGCCTCTTGGTTCTGGTCGATCACGTACAGCGCAAACAGCGCATACGCAGTCTCCTCAAGCGTGGACGTGCGGCCGGAGCCCCACCCGCCATCATGGCGCTGCGCCTGCAGCAGCGCCGCTAGCGCACGCTCGTCGCGCCAATCGGGCTTGCCTTGCGCTAGCGCAGCTATCGCATGCGCGGTGGTGTAGAGCCACGAAACGTGCCATTTCTCGTTGTCCCATAGCCCGCGCGGACTGCGATTGGCCTCAACGTACGCGCAGGTGGTTGCCGAGGGCTTGCCTAAAAGTCGTAGCGCATGCAGGGCGTGGATGTTGGTAGACACCGAGGTATTGCGTTCGCCGGGAAAGGTTGCGAAAAGCTCGCCGCTTTCGAAGCGGCGCAACGCATCGATCGCCGGGTCGCGGCCCGCAAGATGCAGGACGCACAGCGCAACGGCGGTGTCGTCGGCATCGGGCGCGAAGTGCAAGGCCGGGCCGAGACCGCGAACGCTCAGATGGGCTTCGAGCTGCGCGACGATCACGCGGACCGCCTCGGCGAGGGCGGGATGCGCTAACAGACCGGCGAAATGCAGTGTGTACAGCGACCAGCATGGTTCGAACACATCGATAGGCCAGACGTTGGGAACCACACCTTCGATGCCACAGCGCGTCGCCCGGGAGGCCGTCTGCAGATAGCCATCGGCGCGCGCGACGGACGGCGTATTCCCCTGTATTACGGCGTACGCACGCCAGGCGGCAGTAGCCGCCGGACTGATGCCGATGCTACCGTCGTCATCCGGGAATGCGGTGGTGGGCGATGTCCCCCAGGCTTCCCAAGAGTGTAGCATCGGATGGCCGCTCGGCAACATCGCCCCCGCCGCTAGCTTGGCCAAGCGCGCTTGCCGCAGCGGCAACAACGCTGGATGGCGCGGAAACCCTACGTCCCCCAGCAAGGATGCAGCCTCGTCGCAAAACTGCGGCAGGATCAGCTCAGCGCCGATCGGCGCGTCTTCCGGAACCGCATCCACGTAGGGATCAGGTTCGCGCTGAAGGAACCGGGTGGCAGCACGGAGTGCGTCAGCGGCACCAAGAAGAGGATCGACACGCCGCAATGCCAGCAATGCCGCCCACGTGGGCGCATGGCGGAAAAGAGGGAAGTCCGCGCTTCCCCATCCGCCGTCGGCCTGCTGCTGCGCGATGAGCCACGCGTATGCGTCTTGCCGATCCGCGAGCTTGCCGTAGAAGCGCAGCGCTTGCGCCGTATCGTAGACGGACGGACCGACACTGCCGCCATCGCTCATTTCGCACAGCAGGCGGTGCAATTCGGAAAGGATCTGCTCGGACAGCACGTTCACGAAGGAGGCCCTTTTGCTGACGGTTGACGAGAAGCGGGATTCGGCAGTCATTCCGCATGTCGCCGCAGGCACGCCCCCGGAGCCGGCAACCGCAGCAATCAGCGCCGAGGGACCGGGGGTAGGCAGCAGCATGCACGGCTGCCGCCGGCAGATGGAGCGGGACAGCGGCGGCTCAATGAGGGGGGCGCGTTCAAGCGCATGGCGCGTGCTGGAAGAGATACACGTTGGTCCGCCCTAAGAGTTGCGCCAGCCGTTCCGCACGCGGCCCCAGTGGCGCGATTGCCTCCCCGGCATCTCGTAACAGATCCAGCGCGAACTGACGTGCTGCCTGCAGTCCCATGATCGACGCGCAGGTCGGCTTCTGTGCCGCCGCGTCCTTGCCGGTGGTCTTGCCCAGCGTCGCGGTATCCGCTGTCACGTCGAGAATGTCGTCGATTACTTGCAACGCCAGGCCGAAACCGGCGCTGTAGTGATCAAGCGCACGGTATAGCGCTGCGTGCGCAGCATCCTCCTCGACCGCACATAGTGCGCCCATGCGAACGGATGCGCGTACCAGCGCTCCGCTCTTCATCCGGTGCATCGCCACAATCCTGTCCAACTCGACGTGCTTTCCAACCAGCGACAGATCCATGGCCTGCCCGCCCGCAGCACCCTGGGCTGACACCGCCTGCGCCAGTTCGCGCACAAGCGCGATACGGTTTTCGCCCGGCGCATTCAGGCCCGCCAGGGTTAGAAAGGCGTGCGCCTGCAGCGCATCGCCGACCAGGATCGCAGTAGCTTCGCCAAACTTGACGTGGACGGTCGGAAAGCCACGACGAAGCACATCGTCATCCATCGCGGGCAGATCGTCGTGGACCAGGGTACAGGCGTGCATCATCTCGATGGCGGCGCCGACGTCGTCGAGCATGTGCGCCGGCCTGTCGGCCAATGCGCCGGCTGCCAGACAGAGCAAGGCGCGGGTGCGCTTCCCGCCATGCAAGGTGGCGTAACGCATCGCCGCCATCAGATCGGTCTCACCGTCATGTTCGGCGCAAAGAAGACGCGCAAGCACCCGTTCGACCCGCTTTGTTCCGTCCCGCATCCAGATCTCGGGCTGCGGCCCGCCAGATGGGTCGGCGGCCAATCCGCCGGACTCACCAGTTCTGTCGTTCTGTGGCGTGTAACCGGTCTGCATGTTGTTCATATCCTTATCCTAGCCGCCGAGGTGTCGTCGAGATCGCACCGTGCAGCGGCGGCAGCGCTGGCGCTGCTGCGTCGATACCGGGGCACGCGATGCCAACTCATGAGAATCCGATGCGGATAGTCATGGACGGATGTGCGGTCGGGTAGTACCGCCGGCCTTTTTCGACGCCGCTTAGCAGCCGCGGCCGCATCTTGGCCGCGCCCATGGTGAACGCCAAGGTGATGGAGAACTGGACCAATTCCATCCATGCCAAGTGGTAGCCCATACAGACGTGTGGGCCTGTACCGAACTGCAGCATGTCCACCGGCCGAATCGGCTCTGTGCGTTCCAACCACCGCGCCAGCCGAAACTGATCGGGCGCCTCGTGCATCACCGCCGAGTTAGAGAAATGCAGCAGCGGGATGCACAGATCGGTGCCCGCGGGAATGCGCCGTTGTCCGAGTCGCAATTCACGCACTGCGCGACGTACCAGGAGCGGCGTCGGCGGATGCATGCGTAGTGTCTCACGGAACAGCGCCTCCGCTACCGGACACTGCACCAAGTCCCCGTGCCGGGTCGGCACCGCGCCCACGCGGTGCGCCTCCTCGACCAGAGCGTCCCACAGCCCGGGCTGGCGCGCCAGCTCGATCACCATCCAGGCCATCGTCGAGGCGGTGGTGTCGTGCCCCCCAAGCAGCAGCAAACGGACATTGGCAACCAGGACCTCATCGGAGAGCGCGCTGTTGCTGCGATCGAAGGCGCTCACCATGTCGTTCATCAAAGCGGTGCGCGCGGCATGTTCACGCGCGTCGCGAATGAACTGACGCAGCCGCCCATCGATCCAGTTGCGGGCAGCGCGGCCGCGCCGCAAAGGCAATCCGGGCAGATCGATCGGGGGCGCGACAATCAACTGTAGCAGTTGCCGGTACTTGCGATGCCATTCCGGCAGCTCCTGCGTAGGGATTCCCATGAGGCTGAAGATGAGCTCGAGCGTCAGATCGCCAGTTTCGCGCAGGATGGGTACGTCGCCGCGGTCCCGCCATCTCTGCACCCGCGCCCGGATAATGGGCGCGAACAAATCGCCGATGCCGGCTTGGGTCAAGCCCATGGGTAGGAACGCCGCTTGGATCGCATCACGCGCCTGCCGGTGCGCGCCGCCGTCCTGCACCACCAACGTTCCCCCAAAAACTTCGGGCGCAATCTTTTCGATCAGCGCCGAGGATACGTCGCGGTGTCGCAGCAGTGCGAACGCCTCCGAATCCATGGAGGTCATCAAGTGTCCGACAGGCCCGAAATCCAGCCAGAAGTGGCTCCCCAACGTCTGTTCCGCTTGCCGTAGCAGACGCGGCAGGTCGCAGACGATGGCGGGAAGATGCCCGATCAACGGGAAAGCGCCGGGCACGACCGGGATGCCGTGCCGCAGCCGATGTCGGCGATTCAGCGGGTTGAGCAGCATGTCTATCACCAACGCGGCAACTGGGCCGATTTGGTGGTCTCGCCGAAAGTCCGTGCAGCGGGGCTGTTGCCACCGTCGGCGTAAGTCGGCACATGCGCCAGCATGCCGCCGTCGATGCACAAGACCTGGCCGGTGATGAACGTAGCATCGTCGGAGAGCAGGAAGGCCACCAGCGCGGCCACGTCCTCGGGGCGGCCGACCCGCGGCAGGAGCTGATGCCGGCGCAGATGCCGTTGCATGCATTCGTCTAGCTTGGCGAGAAGACGCTCGGTCATGATGAGACCCGGTGCAACTGCGTTGCAGCGGATATGCGCATGACCGTACTGGGTGGCTAGCGAGGCCGACAGCATGTTCATCGCTGCCTTGGACGCAGCATAAGACGTCTGCGCGGTGTCACCGCTGAGCCCCTGACACGACGACATGTTGACTATCGCGCCCCCGCCGCGGACGACCATCTGTGGGATGGCCTGCCGGCAGCAGAGCAACGTGCCGCGCAGATTGGTCGTCATAGTCTGATCCCAGACCGCAAGGTCCAGGTCGAGGATCGCGCGGTCGCGCAGGGTCAGATGCATGGCGCTCGCGTTGTTCACCAGCAGGTCGACCCCACTGAAACGCCGCTCCGCCATCTCGAACAGCTCTGCCACAGCCTGTGCATCGGCGATGTCGGTAGCCAGGGCCGGCGCGTGCCCCCCCTCCGCGGCGATTTGCGTGGTGCAGGCGATGGCCGCCGAGCCGTCAATGTCGGCGACCATCACTTTGCCGCCCTCGCGCGCGATGGCGAGGGCGCATGCCTTACCGATACCAGCGCCGGCGCCGGTCACGACAGCTACCTTGCCTTCAAACCGTCCCATCCGTTCCTCTTGTATTGCGTTCGTCTCTTGCGGCATGCCGCTCGCCTCCCGCCGGGGAAGACGCATTGTCGATGCGGACGTGCTCGTCATCGCCAACTTCGCTTTCGATAACTCGAATGGCGGCGACCGGACATTGACTGGCTGCGAGCCGCACGGCGGCGTGCAGCGTCTGCGGGACTCGATCTCCGGCCACTTCGGCTACCCCGTCCGATTTGCGCCGGCGAAAGGTGCCCGGCAGTGCCAGCACGCACTGTCCGCTGGTCCCGCACAGATCCCGGTCGACCACGACGCACATCTCAGCCCCCCGCGCACGCAGCCGTACCGGCAGCGAACGGAACGTTCTAAGGAATGCAGAGGGTTCCCGCGTAGGCTGCTCGGCCAATGCCAATGTCGGGAAGCGGACCTGAATCCGTGGCAAACACTCCGCCAACTGCACCCGGGCCAGTTCCGCACCAAGGCAGAAGTGGATGCCATGGCCAAAACTCAGCATGATTTTCCCGTCGGCCGACATGCCAGGAGTGGTGCCGTAGAACCGCGCTGGATCGAAGCGGTCGGGGTCGGCGAAGGCGTCCGGGTCGCGATTGCCGGATGCGACCAGAACGCGCACGTCCGCGTTCTTCGGGATCACCACGCTGCCAAGCTCGATGTCGCGCTGGGCGATGCGCGGGATAGAGCTAAACAAAGCGGGCGCATCGTAGCGTAGCACTTCTTCGACGAATGCTTTGACACCCATGGCGTCTCGCTGCAGCCAGTGCTGCTGTTCGGGATACGCCAGCATCGCCAAGACCGCATGATCGATTGTTGCCGCAGTTGTGGTGAATCCGCCCAGCAGCATGCCCCATAACATGCTGATCAGCTCCGCATCCGACAGGGTGTCGGCATCATCGTCGTGTACGCTGACCAGCATCGACACGATGTCGTGGCAAGGAGCGGCACGCTTGCGCTGTATGAGCCCCCCGAAGTAAGCCTTCACTCTAGTACTGGCCGCGTCCGCGGCGGCGATTTGGGGATCGCTTGCGCGCGGGCTCAGGCCCTCCAGAATGGCGCCGATGCTTGTGGCGAGATCAAACATGTCCCCTTCGGGCATGCCAAACATTTCGGCAAAGACCAGCATGGGCACGACCAGCGCAAATTCCCGATGCAGGTCCACGGTCTCCCCGCGCTCCAGCGCGGGCGCCATGCTGTCCAGTCGTGCCGCGACAATGCCCGCAATACTCGGCCGCAGTTTGTCGATCTGGAGCATGGTGAAATCGCGCGAGATCAGCCGGCGCAGACGCGTGTGGTTCGGTGGGTCCTTCATCGCTAGCGTGG
Source organism: Bradyrhizobium centrosematis (assembly GCF_045571495.1). Lineage (NCBI taxonomy): Bacteria > Pseudomonadati > Pseudomonadota > Alphaproteobacteria > Hyphomicrobiales > Nitrobacteraceae > Bradyrhizobium > Bradyrhizobium centrosematis. The sequence continues at coordinate 1,732,481 of NZ_CP120703.1, read as the reverse complement.
AGGCCAGCATATGAAGCGAAAGGCTGGTCGCCGCCTGCGGAAAATAGCGCGCCAACTCGCCCAGCGCCGGCCCCCGAAACGCGTCGCCTGTTGCATTGAGCGCCCAGTAGATGTCGGCGTGGCGGCTCAACAGAAAGAGGCCCGACGACGCACGATGCACCGGATCGTGCTCGCGCAACCACCGCATGAACGGATACGGGTCGCGGATCCGCGACGGCGATGCTAGTTCGGCGAAGGCGTCCCGGCATTCAGCCGTGATTTCTTGTACGTCCATCTTCAATACCTGTGGGCGGGCTGATCTGACCGTTACGCAGCTGGCGGGCCGGAAAATTGCGGAGACGGTTGCATCCCCAGCGATCTCTGCACATCACCAGCGCACGAGGAACTTCTCGAACCCACGTGTGATGATCTCCTTGCGCAAATTCAGTGCCACGGGCGCCACGGCCAGGCGCAGCGCGGGGAAGCGCTGGAAGATCGAACCGAACAACGCCTTGAGCTCCAGCCTGGCCAGCGCCCCACCGATGCAGGAGTGCGGACCGCAGGAGAACGCCAGGTGCGGCTCTCTCTCGCGTTCGATGTCGAAGAATTCCGGGTCGTCGAAATGGCGCGGATCGAACGAGGTTGCTGGCAGGCCGACCAGCACCTTACTCTCCGCACGAATATGCACGCCTGCGATGGTTACGTCGCTCCTTGGATAGCGCATGATGCCGTCCCAGCCTGCGCCCGGGGGGTACATCCGCAGCATTTCCTCCAGCGGCTTGTCCACCAGGGATGGATCGCCGACAAGGCGTTCTCGCTGTTGTGGATGGCGGAGCATGGCCAGTAGGCCGAATTCGATCTGCGCGACGGTGCTCTCGTGCCCGGCCACCAGCATACCCGCCGCCAAGCCTGCCGCCTCTTCCTCGCTCGCCTTGCCCTGCTCGACGGCCACCAGCAGATCCGTAAGCAGGTTCTCGCCCGGATCCTGGCGCTTGTCCCACATCTTGCCACGAATGTAGGCGCGCAGTTCTTCGCAGGCCAGCAGCGAAGCGCTGCTCGGGCCGCTTTCATGCTGGTGCGTCATCACCTCGTCCGACAGCCTCGCGAAAAAGGCGTGATCCTCGTAGTGCACGCCAATCAGCGCGCTGATGAGCATGGCCGGAAGCGGAAAGGAGAGGTGCCGCCGCAGATCCGCGGGCTGGGGCAGGGCCGCCAGCGCCTCGAGCAAGTGCGCGGCGATTGCCTCGACCTGCTGCGCTAGCAGCTTCATCCGGCGATCGCTAAAGGCCGGAGCGACGATCGTACGTAACCGAGCATGCTCCCGTCCCTCGTGCGAGACCAGCCACCCCGGCGAGCCGAGAATCACCGAATCCGGGGTGAATGCCACCGGCGGCATTCCCGCGGGCCGGAACGCTGCGTTCGACAGCACCGCCTTGGCCTCGTCGTAGCCTGTCACCCACCAGCCGTCGTGCCCGGACGGGAAACGAACGCGGTGGATCGGACCGTTGGCGCGTAGCGCCAACATCTCGGGCGAGGGCTCAATGTGATCGCCGCGCCACATCGGCAGCGTCGGCAAGGGCAGCTGTTGGGGCATAATGGCGCTTCAATCTCAAAGCAATGGAAGAGCAAAAGGTGACCAGCGAGCGCTGCGGGCAGCGAATGATGTAAGACAGCGTGTAGACGAGATCCTCCGCGGCGATGGAGCGCGGCGATGGTCAACGCCACCCTCTCCAACCGCACGAACAGCACGGGGGAGCGCAGCGCAATTCCCGGGCGCGCTAGCTCGGCGCCTCCAGCTAGAAATGCGGGCCCTTACCGAACGACAAGTGCGGGCTGTGCGGCCGGTTGACATTGGATCTGTCGGAATCGCCATAGATAGACTGAATGTTGGAATTGACGAAGGAGGTTCGATTAATCCCGCCACCCAAGTCTCCACCAATATAGCCTCGGATCAGTCCCACAGCGCCGATTGCGGTCTCACTCCACGCTCAAGGTCTTTTCCCGTTTGGTTGCATCGCTTGCGAGGAGCGCAATTCTTGTGGGTTCCCAAAAGAAGAACTCTAGATCGCATCCAACACTTCCCTGCACTTTTCGGTCTACAGCCGAGCAGCAAACTATTGCCACAGCGAACTGTTGGAGGGACCAGACGCGAAGAGCGACGCGCCTCGAAGATCACCACACTGCCATTGGTGACGATGCCGTAAACAGAGCAAATTGCGTGCCGCCGTGAATTCACAGGCCAACGAGGCGCTTCATAGCTGCGTGTAGTGTCAGGTTCCCAGCATTGAGTCTCAATGCCGACAATCGGCGCAGCAACTACGACAAAAGGCTGCCCCCGCGCTCAATGTGCAAGGCAGCTATCGCGCGAAACTTCAAGCAGTCGGATTGGTCGCAGCAGGTGTGGTACGCGGAGACCACTCCGATGTCGGCAGTCGCTATCCGGGACAGCGGAGCCGGCTTAGATAGCGAACTCTTTCGACGGCATGTCATGATGACGGTGTCGAGCGGCGGCAGCGATGGGGGAGGAGAGCAATCGTTCGACCTAGGTCAGAAGCGTGGCCATCCCACGGACTGATCAGACCACGCATGGCACCGCTTTCGTCGATGAAGACGAAGCGCTTAGGATTAACATCGATTTGCTCTTCAAACCGCTTCTCGGGCGCAGCATTTATCTCTGCGCCGCACCTCGGAGACGCGCCCTATCTTTTCTGCAGCTAAAGAAGCGCCAGAGCGACGCGGTACCGGCCGATATTCTACGGCGTTTCAAATGTTCTCGGTGCCTGTGATATTTTCGCGGTCACCGCCTCCAAAACTAGCTGCGAGTGTGCCTCGATACGCTGCGACATGCGGTGGAAGCCATGGACGTTAGTAACAAATCGCAAATTTCCCAGGCGACTGCGTCAACGGATCGCGCTGGCTGGACTAACGCCAAAACGCTCGGCGGCCCTGTCGACGGGACGAGCCCCTGTCAATCGCAGCTACCATTCTTTGGTGAAGATCAACAGAGGGCCTTAGTCATGCATGTTCCCCCTATTCGCCAGCGTCCAACTTTCACCTGACACGCGCCTTTTAAGGATCACCTGTGGAAAAATGCTCCAGAGCAGCAATCTCCTTGAGCAGGCACTTCATTGGGGACTAAATCACGCCGATCGCGACTAAGATTGGGCGCACGCCGTGAGTTAACGAAGTCGCAGAATTTAGATCAGACCGTATTTGTGGAATGCCGCTCTCGGATACATTTATGCGAGACATGGCTTACTAGTTTGTACCGATTTTGTTGACGTTTTCGCGCAAGCTAGGCGACATTCGCTGACTGTTGCTTGACGCGCGCTATACTGTGCCGGCCGTTGACGCCGATGGGCACCTCACCCTCTATGGCCGCGCGACTAATGCATGGTGGCTCGTTTGTCCCAGATTACAACGTCATCCTGCCTCCAATTCCAGCGCAGTGTATTTTCGGGCGCGATGATGTGAGACTCGAATAAATTGAACAGCCTTTGGCCGTAGTATCTCGGCACGTCAACAAAGCGCTTCTCATATATGCCGAGCACTAGTGCGCGCTCGCCGGTCTCTGGGTGGACACGTACTAGCGGATGCTCGGTCTCGAGCCTCGCTTCAAGGACCTTTACAAAATGCTTCCTGTCAGCCTTGGTTGGCTGATGAAATATAGTGGGGTCGAACGCATTGCAGTGAACAACCCAGAGGTCGTCAGCGAGCCGCTGCAGCGGCGGGGGCAACTCGAGATATGCAGTCGCGGTGTTTGCCCCTACCGTGTCGCCGCCGGTTCGTCGTATGACAACGCCTCGGAGCACTAAAATCTTGGGGTAGCCTCCATATAGGCCATATCGACGTGCCACCAGTCGGCTCGGAGACCGCGCACCGCATCAATCGCGATCACCGAAATCGTTCCATCGAGAGTCCTCACCGTCGAAGCCGGTGAGACAGCGTTCCCAAAGCGACACCGAAGCGTTCCTGTTCGACGTCGTCTAGATGACGCTGCTCGCGGAAGAAGATAACCTTGTATTGAAGCAGCAGACCGTTGATTGCAGCGATGATCTGCTCCGGCAAATGGCCCGACAGCTTGATATTTAATATTTCAGCGCCTATGCGCCCCGAGCGTTTGACGATATCGGCAGGTGGAATGACGCCATCGATCAAAGACCTCTCATTCATGGCGGCATTCTCCAAGTGGCTAGATGGTTTGTCTTTGGTACACAGTGACACTTGTCTGTATTCCGGCAGAGGCAGAAGCTCGTGTCAGGTCCAGTGCAACGCGCATAGTAAGCATTGACACTGTCAAAAACCCGGGCAGCTTTTTATGGCTTGCGATTTGACGGGGTGAGATTGGTGATCGACTTCTTTTCGTCACTCGGCCCAACCACTCGCGCGATTCGAGAAGGCCCGCTAAATCACACGATTCGTTCAATGCCCTTTTGCCGAGTACATGTTTGTCTTTGGATGGCACGATGCTTGCTGAAGTAAACCCGCTCCAGGGCGATCGGGCTTGCGGGGTTTGGAAAAACGAGATGAGTACGAACGCGTTGATCTCTGACGTCATACCGAGCACCTATGTTGTGAAACGTGCGGCGCGCATAGGTGCCGAAATCAGAAATATCAAGCTATCAGGCGATCTACCGGATCCCGCGATCGCTGCGATCAAAAGCTTATTGCTAGAGCACAAGGTAATTTTTTTCCGCAACCAAGGACATCTCGACGATGCCGAGCAGGAGCGCTTTGCCGCTCGTCTCGGAAAGATAGTGCCACATCCGATGCTCGGCGCTACCAAAGGAATGGCGTCGATCCTCGAATTGGACTCAACTCGCGGCGGCGGTCGCGCTGACGTTTGGCATGCAGATGGTACGTTCGCCGATGCCTATCCCAAGATTTTGGTCCTGCGTGCCGTTATGGTGCCAGCGTTTGGAGGCGATACCATTTGGTCAAATACAGCCGCGGCCTATCTTGGTTTGCCGCCTGCGCTACAACGGCTTGCCGAGGACCTTTGGGCCGTTCACAGCAATGTTTTCGATTACGCGGGGATTGCTCGTGTCCGCGAGGTTGACAAGAAGCACTTTGACGAGGTGTTCACTAGAACGGTTTTTGAGACCGAGCATCCCGTCGTACGCGTCCATCCCGAAACAGGCGAGCGGGCGCTATTGCTTGGCGCCTTGGTTAAGCACTTTGTTGGAGTCCTCAAATACGACGGACAAAAGCTGTTCGACCTATTCCAAGCTCACATCACCGCGCCCGAAAATACTTTGCGATGGAATTGGTTAGAGGGAGATGTTGCGATTTGGGATAATCGCGCAACACAGCATTACGCCGTCAACGATTATGGCGACCAGCATCGCGTCGTACATCGGGCGACGATCGAGGGTGACGTGCCCCTCAGCGTCGACGGCCGGAGCAGTGTAACGCGCATGAGGGTGGCCGAATAACTGCAGGTCGACCAGGAGAAAATTGGTAGTCGGATTTGTTTCGGGCAAACGCGGAAGTACACTTTCCTATGCCGCATCCCAGCTCTTAACGCTAACTCGGCAGCGCTTGGCTCTGCTGGCAAATATTTGTGTCGACAACGGTTTCAACGAAACCTTGAGCATTACTATCCTTCGCCAGTGGCCGCTACCTGGTCACGTTTCAGTTTAGAAAACCCCCGATCAGTGGCCATAAAGCGGGCCAACATGGGGGCTATGAGTTTGGTCGGATCGACGAGTTGACCACCCTGACGCGTAAGCGCTTCTGCATATGCGATGAGATCGCGATGAACAGCCGCCGGCAACTCCACACTTAGTTTGACCGGCTTGTCGTCCGGAAGCTCTCCTATTTTAAGTCTTGGCATGTTGTCATTCTCTATATGGGGTAAGCATCAGATCACGATTCACAAGAACACGAACCGGGAAACCAGGTCGCACGGTCAGCGTCGGCTGGATGTTGAGACTGCGCCCAATTACCTGCTGTCCAGTTTGGTTTAGTGAGTCCGACGCGCCGTGTCGCAATGCCTGGATGATTGCGCTGTCGTTGCTGTTGGTGTCCGAGCCCGGCCCCAGTTCGGTCCCCACAGCGAGAAACGTCGATAGTGCCGCAGCCTTGAACAGCTCGCCCCAGTGGTTGTCGACCTGATCTTCGAGGCCGGCGTATCCTGCGGTGTCAGCGCCAGGCTGCCGCTCGAGAACGATTGAACGTCCATTCGGCATGATCAGCCGTGTCCAGACGAGCAGGACACGGGACTGGCCGAAGGTGACCTGACTATCGTACATACCAATAAGACGCGCTCCCTGAGGCACAAGCAGAAAACGGCCGGTCGGCGTGTCATAGACGTTCTCGGTTACCTGCGCAGTGACCTGGCCTGGAAGGTCTGATCGGATCCCGGTGATCAGAGCTCCCGGAATGACCGTTCCAGCCTGCACGATATACGGTGAAGCTGGCCTCGTGATGCGGTCAGGACTTACAGTGCGACGATCCACAGAGGCGTTCACGAAGGCAAGCTTGCGGTCCTGACCGTTTTGCGCAGATCCATCGTCGCCGGTGCTCGTTGCGTTCGGCGGCACGACGCGCTCGCTGCCAGCAGCAGCGGCGGGCGGACGCAATTCTCGTGCATTGGTCGAAGCGAACAGATGACTGATGCGGGCTGCTTCGGTCTCCTGGTCCCTCCGCTGCTGGTCTGGATCAGCGCCGCTCGTCGGCAGCTGGCCTTGAGCGGCAAGGATCGGTCGACCTAGGTCGCCGGGAAGCGGCGAACCTAGCTGCGGAACTGTTTGGCGTGGAACGCCAGCGTAGTCCTTCGGCAGTGTCGTAATGCCATCGGCAACATTGTGGTGGTCGGTACTGTAAAGCTCGTCAGTCCCCTGATTGCGCGAACGATTGCTTTGCAACGACCATAGCACCGCACCGCCGATGACAAGCAGAGCAACCGCGCTCCCGCCAGCCAGGATCTTCCGCGACAACCTTGTCACGGGCGGATGCTCTGCTCTCAAGCGAAAGCTCCCGAACTGCTCCTCTTGCATTTGCGGCGGAGCGACCCGGACGTGTTCGTTCTCGTTAGCCGTATTCATGATGACCGCCTCCCATCCGTCCTGACGATCCTAACCTTCTGCTGGTGCTCGCTGCCGAGCCGGAGTTCGGCGGCAGCAAACAGCCGATCCACGATCAGCACGTTCCCGTAGGTACGGTAATTGACGAGTTCGGTCTTGCCGTCCGGTCCAATGACAAAGAGCGGAGGCATCTCGCCCTGCACAATGCCCTGCGGGAATTCGACATAGACCTTGCGGCCATCATCATATGCGGCTAGCGGCCGCCAGGGAGGGCTGTCCCCTTCGATGGCATAGCGGGAGATACGCTGGGCCGGATCGGGAAGAACGGGTTTCAGAGCAACTGAACGGGATCGCTCGCGCGCTGCTTCCGGATAGTACCAAGCAACAGACGGCATGTATGGCCGCTCGCGGGAGCGGAGCTCGATCAGGTAGGTGCGTCGATCTGTGTTGACGACGAGGTTGGTCTCAATCGATGCGCGGGTAGGCTTGACCAGGATATGGACGCGTCGTGTGTCGCCGCTCCCGCTCTCGGTATCGCCCACGACCCAGCGCACGGTATCTCCGGCCGCGATCGGCCCCGATCCCGTCAACTGTTCTCCTTCCTCGAGCGCGATATCCGTGATCTGCCCCGGTGAGGCGTAAATCTGATAGAGCGCCCCGGGACTGTAGGCGTAGATTTGCGCCGCGTTGAAATACCCTCGCTTGCGCGGTTCGACCCGGGCTGCGCTGTTTGCGGTCTCAACCCGGCTCACGGGTTCAGCATCTTCCTTTCCCCCCGACTTGCCGCCGAGCGCCGGCTTCCAGAGGGGTGGAACGTGAAGCGGTGGCGATCTGTCGTCGAGAGCCACCGGCGTCGCCGGTAACGGAGGCACTTCCGCGTCATAGCTGATCTCCAGCGGAATGTAGGTCGCGCACCCACCGAGCGCCGAGGAACCAAGCAGGAGGGCAACCAAAACTGCTCGCTTCGCGGTCAAGAATTCGGGCCAAGTCGGACCGATTCTGCGGTGCGGGACGGGATTCCTCGAATGAAAGTCATGCGGCATCTTCGTCACTGACTCAACTCCTTTGACCAGTTGATGGCGCGGACGTAGACCCCAAGGGGGTTCTTGCGCAGGCGTTCGGCATCGCGCGGCGTTTCGATCGCGATGGTGAGAATAGCAGTCCAGCGCTCGGTCGAGCTCAACGAGCCGTTGTCATAGGTGTGCTCGGTCCACGCGACCCGAAAGCTTTCCGACGACGCGCGAATAACGCTCGAGACGTCGACGGAGATTTGCGCCTTGCCCAGCCTGGCAAAGGGGTCATTGTTGCGGGCGTAATCGTTGAGCGCGGCGGCGCCGCGATCGGTCGTAAAATCATAAGCCCGGAGCCAGTTCTGGCGCAGAACGATGCCATCGGCGGGCAGGCCCCTGACATCCTCGATAAAGCGCGCCAAATGCCAGGCGATCTGCGCATCGGTTGGTTGATAGTCAAAGTTCGCTGGCGCGACCCTTTGGGCCTGGCCGAGATGATCGACTTCGACCACCCACGGTGTGATCGAGCCCTGGCTCGATTGCCAGACAAGGCCACCAGCGAGACTGGCCGACAGCATGAGGCAGCCAAAGGCCATCAGGCGCCAGTTTTTGGCCTGGACGCGCGCCGATCCAATGCGTTCGTCCCAAACCTGCGCTGCTTTTTGATACGGCGTAACGGGCTCCGGCATGCGCCCGTAATGAACGGATTGTCGCTTGAACATCGATGATTGCCCCTGAGATCCAGTGATCGGTTTTGAGTCCTGCGGCGTGCGGGTTTGCCGCGCAGCGGGTGGCGAAAGCGCAATGGCCGCGCGTCAGCGCTCTCCTTCAGACAAATCGACGGACGAGCCGCTGCCACCATGATCGCCTGAGCGAACCGCGTGGCCGGCCGCCGCCGCGCCGTGCCGAATGGTCTGGGCCCGCTTCAGGCGCCGCGCCCAATCTGGCTGCCCTTCGGCCGAAGTGCTCGCGGTCTGGTTTTTCGTCTGCCCAACTGCGCCGAACGCTGCCGCTGCGCGACGCAATGGACTCAGGGCAGCCGAGCTGCCGGCCTCCGCGACGCCGACGAGGCCACCGCTCCGATAAGCGGAGGTTGCTCCGCTCATGAGAGCGCCGCCACCGCGCGCGGCACCTGCAATCGCGCCGCCGGCAAGACCAGCACCTCCGGCCGCAACACCTGCGCCCGCCGCAACAATGCCTCCGGCAGCAAGTCCTGTTGCAATCGCGGCGCCGGCACCGAGCTGCGGCCCGCCGGAGACCAGGCCGTTTGCGATCCCGGGACCAAAAATGCCGAGGCCTAGCAATGAGAGCGCAGCAAGGACCAGCGTCATTGCGTCTTCTATCGTTGGCTGGTTGCCACCGAAGCCAGTGGTGAACTTCGAAAACAGGGTTGAGCCGATGCCGACAATGACAGCCAGGACCAGGACCTTGATCCCGGAGGATATGACATTGCCCAGGACCCGCTCTGCGGCGAATGCGGTCTTCCCAAACAACCCGAAGGGAATAAGCACGAAGCCGGCCAGCGTCGTGAGCTTGAACTCGATCAGGGTGACAAAGAGCTGGATCGCCAGAATGAAGAAGGCGAGCAACACCACGACCCAGGCGAACAGGAGAACGACGATCTGGACGAAATTCTCGAAGAAGCTGATGTAGCCCATCAGGTTGGAGATCGAGTCGAGCAGCGGTCGGCCGGCGTCGAGTCCGACTTGAGCGATCTTTCCAGGTCTCAGGAAGTCGGATGCGGACAGGCTTGCGCCCGATGCCTTCAGTCCAAGACCGGCAAAGCTCTCGAAGACGATGCGCGCCAGGCTGTTCCAGTTCCCGATGAGGTAGGCGAAGACCCCCACGAAGAGCGTCTTCTTCACGAGACGCGCAACGATGTCCTCGTCCGTTCCCCAACTCCAAAACAATGCAGCAAGCGTGATGTCGATCGCCGCAAGGGTCGTTGCGAGATATCCGATATCGCTACCCAGCAGCCCGAAGCCATTATCGATATAACGCGTGAACGTTTCCAGGAACTGGTCGATGATCCCCGTACCCATTATGGCTTGCTCGCTTCGGGGGTTGCCGGCTGCGGTTGCGGATAGCCTTGCGGGATCCGGCTCTGATCCTTTGGAGCGGGCGCTAGCCCTGTGGCCGGATCTTCCTGGCCAAAAACCGCAGCATGGGTTGTCTTGCCAAAGAAGCGACGCCGGTTTTCGGCCCAGACCTGCCTACAATGGCGATAACTTGCCGTTTCCTCCGCAGTGACGCTGCGACAGTGTGCGAGGTCAGAGCTGGTTGTATCTGTCGTCTGCTCCGCAGTCGATAGCGCGGGCGCCTCGTCACCACCGCGAAGCTGAATCGTGCAGGCAGTGACGGCCAATACGCCGATTGTCGTAAGCAGTGACAATGCCTTGTATGCCTTTATCTTGGTCATCAGTGGAACATCTGCACATTGGAGGATAGATAACCCTGCCCCGGTGTCAGGAACCGCCGAAGCTGCTCTCGTCCCTGATCCTGGGCGGAGGCGCGCTGAGCTGCTTCAAGGCTCTGCGCCCGGCCTTGCGCAGTCACGACAGCGGTAAGGTCGGCGAGTTGCTGCGCGTTTATCGCGAGAATCTGATTGCCGGCCTGAGTCGCCTGCAGGGCACCACTGGCACTCTGGCTCGAGGTTACGAGGGCGGACGTCTGGATGCGATTAGTGTCGAGGTTGCCAACGATGCCGGCCTGGACGCGAAGCGCGTCTTGCGTCGCGGCAAAGGAATTCTGCCAACGCGATTGAGCGTTGGAGATCAGCAACTGGTTCGACTGGCTGCTTGTGGCCGGAGCGTAGCTGGTCGAAAAAGCCCGATCGATCTGCTGCACGTCGTATGCGATGCCTTGGGCCTGGGCCAGCAGTTGTTGCGTGCGCTGGATCGAGGATTGCAATTGCTGCAGCGAAGAGTACGGCAGGTTTGCCAGATTCCTGGCCTGATTGATCAGCATTTGCGCCTCGTTCTGTAACGAGGTGATCTGGTTGTTGATCTGCTGGAGCTCCCGCGCGGCAGTCAGGACGTTCTGGACGTAGTTGTTGGGATCGAAGACGATCAGCGCCCGTGCAGGTACCGCGACGCCAAGCACCAGCGCGACAGTGCCAGCGGTTGCCAATTGGGCAAGACGCCTCATAGCGATTTCTCCAGATTTGCGAGATTGGGGATCAGGTCGGTGGCCCAGGCGACGCCACGGTGCTGGAGCCAGGCCGGTACGAAGCCGTCCGGCCCATGTTCGGCGAGGAGTTGCGCGATGGCAGCCTGGTCGGTCTTGGAAGAGGCTGCGGTGAAGGCGAGCGCAATCTCGCCAAGACCCAGTTCGAACATCCGGTTGCCGCGGCGGGACTGGCAGTAGTAGTCGCGCTTCGGCGTTGCCCGGCTCAGAAGCTCGATCTGGCGGTCATTGAGGCCAAAGCGGCGATAGATGGCAGTGATCTGCGGCTCGATCGCCCGTTCGTTCGGCAGCAACAGACGCGTTGGGCAGCTTTCGATGATCGCCGGCGCGATCGCGGAGCCATCGATGTCGGAAAGCGATTGGGTGGCGAAGATAACGGACGCATTTTTCTTGCGAAGCGTCTTCAGCCACTCTCGGAGTTGGCCAGCAAAATCTTCGTCGTCAAGGGCAAGCCAGCCCTCGTCGACTATGAGAAGTGTGGGCCGACCATCGAGACGGTCCCCGATTCGATGAAAGAGGTAGGCCAGCACGGCCGGGGCCGCGCTCGTTCCGATCAACCCTTCGGTCTCAAAGGCCTGGACCGAGGACTCGCCAAGGCGCTCGAATTCGGCATCAAGCAGTCGCCCTGATGGACCGCCCAGGCAATAAGGTTGCAAGGCGCGTTTGAGGGAGTTCGATTGCAGCAGGACAGACAGGCCCGTCAGGGTCCGTTCCTGCATCGGCGCCGAGGCGAGCGACGTCAGCGCCGACCAAAGGTGATCCTTGACCTCCGGGGTGATCTCGATCTTTTCCCGCGCCAGGACCGCGCCGATCCATTCTGCGGCCCATGCGCGCTCGGAAGGATCGTCGATCCAGGCCAACGGCTGCAACGCCACGGTCTGGCCGCCTCCGTCAGACAATGCACCACCGAGATCATGCCAATCGCCGCCCATCGCGAGCGCCGCCGCCCGGATCGAACCGCCAAAATCGAACGCAAAGATCTGAGAGTTCGGGTAGCGGCGGAACTGCAGCGCCATCAGGGCCAGCAGCACCGATTTGCCGGCGCCCGTCGGTCCCACCACGAGGGTATGGCCAACGTCGCCGACGTGGAGAGAGAACCGGAAGGGCGTCGATCCCTCCGTCTTGCCAAACAGGAGCGGCGGCCCCTTGAAATGCATGTCCCTTGCTTCGCCCGCCCACACGGCCGACATCGGAACCATGTGCGCCAGGTTGAGGGTCGAAATTGGAGGCTGTCGCACATTGGCGTAGACGTGCCCCGGCAGACTGCCGAGCCAGGCCTCGACCGCGTTCACCGTCTCAATCATGCAGGTGAAATCGCGGCCCTGAATGACCTTCTCGACCAGACGAAGCTTTTCATCGGCAGCATTGGGATCGCCGTCCCAAACGGTGATGGTCGCCGTGACAAACGCTTGTCCGATCTGATCCGAACCTAGTTCCTGCAGCGCAGCATCGGCATCCAGCGCCTTGTTGTGAGCGTCGGTATCGAGAAGCGTCGATGCCTCGTTGGTCATGACCTCCTTGAGGATGGCACCGATCGACTTTCTCTTTGCGAACCACTGCCGCCGAATCCTGGTCAGCAGCGTGATGGCGTCGGTCTTTTCGAGCATGATCGCCCGGGTCGACCATCGATACGTGAATGGCAGGCGATTGAGGTCATCGAGGATTCCCGGGGTCGTAGCGCCCGGAAAGCCAACGATAGTGAGGATCCGAAGATTGGCTGAGCCCAACATCGGCTCTAGCCCGCCAGTCAGCGGCTGGTCAGCCAACAGCGCATCGATGTACATGGGAATTTCGGGCACCCGAACCCGATGACGCTTGGTCGAGATCGTCGAGTGCAGGTAGGTCAGCGTGTCCTGATCATCGAGCCAGGCGCATTCCGGCATAAACCCTTCAAGAAGCGCGAGCACACGATTGGTTTGGTCGACAAACCCGCGCAGCACCTCGCTCGCGTCGGCTCCGAACGTCCGATCACGCCCTTCGTAAAGCAGTCGCTCTGCCTTGGCGGCCCGCTCCTCCGGCGGCAAATAGAGGAAGGTCAGGAAATAACTGGACTCATAATGAGCGCCGGCCTCCTCAAACTGCGCTTTGCGTTCGGCATCGACCAGCGCAGACGCGACGTCCGGGAAGGTGTTCGGCGGGTAAGACCCCGCAAAATGGCGCTGCGCCTCGACGAATACGGCCCAGCCTGATCCCAGGCGACGCAAAGCGTTATTCAAGCGACCCGCGACGGCGACGAGTTCAGCCGGCATTGCGCTATCGAGGTCGGGTCCTCGGAACTTTGCTGTCCGCTGAAACGAGCCGTCCTTGTTCAGGATGACTCCTTCGTCAACAAGGGCGGCCCAAGGCAGGAAGTCGGCGAGGCGCGCGCTGGAGTGGCGATATTCGGCAAGATTCATCATGACCGAGAGCTCAGGTGTTGAGATGACCGGGAATGCGCAGATGCCGGCGCACCACCTCGACGAAGGCGGGATCGCGCTTGGCGGCCCAGACGGCGGCCATGTGGCCAATGAACCAGAGCACGAGACCCGCGATCCAAAGCCGAAGTCCGAGTCCGAGGGCCGCCGCAATCGTGCCGTTGACGATCGCGACCGACCGCGGCGCACCGCCCATCAGGATAGGTTCAGTGAGTGCGCGGTGAACGGGCACAACAAAGCCTGCGACCTGATCATCCATCAGATCACCACGCCGCCGCCGAATGAGAAGAACGACAGGAAGAAGCTCGATGCGGCAAACGCGATTGACAGTCCGAACACGATCTGGATCAGCCTGCGGAAACCGCCTGACGAGTCCCCGAATGCGAGCGTGAGCCCGGTCACCACGATGATGATGACGGCGATGATCTTGGCGACCGGTCCTTCAACCGACTGCAAGATCTGATTGAGCGGCTGCTCCCATGGCATATTCGAACCAGCGGCCCATGCCGGCGCCGACGCCAAAACCACCGCGCCGAAGGCGACCAACGGTGTACCTCGAAGAAAGCGAAATTGCTGACGCATGTCAGTCTCCTGCTGATGAAAGGTTGTAGTCACCGGCGGCCCCGAGCCCAGTGACGATGGCGAGCTCAGCGAGGCGACGGTCACCGCCGCGCCCCGCAAGCACAGCAACGAGGTTGATGGTCTCCGCGATCAGGGAGCGCGGAACCGTGATGACGGCTTCCTGGATGAGTTGCTCGAGCCGCCGCAGCGCGCCGACTGCGCTGCCCGCATGGATAGTCCCGATGCCACCGGGGTGACCGGTGCCCCATGCCTTAAGCAGGTCGAGCGCTTCGGCACCGCGAACCTCGCCAACCGGAATGCGATCCGGACGCAATCGCAACGATGAGCGAACTAGGTCGGAAAGCGTGGCCACGCCGTCTTTGGTCCGCAACGCCACGAGATTTGGCGCTTTGCATTGGAGTTCACGTGTATCTTCGATCAGCACGACCCGATCGGAGCTCTTTGCCACCTCGGCCAGGAGCGCATTCGTCAACGTTGTCTTGCCGGTCGATGTCCCACCAGCAACGAGAATATTCTTCCGTGCAGCGACCGCGTCCTTAAGGGTCCTGGCCTGCTCCGAGGTCATGATCCCCCTGGAGACGTAGTCCTCGAGCGTAAACACGGCGACCGCAGGCTTGCGGATAGCAAAGGCCGGTGCCGCAACGACCGGGGGCAACAGACCTTCGAAGCGCTCTCCTGTCCCAGGCAATTCGGCCGAGACCCGCGGCGAGCCGGCATGCACCTCCGCTCCTACGTGGTGCGCTACCAGACGAACAATGCGCTCGCCGTCCGCTGCGGACAGAGTTTCGCCTGTGTCGATCAGACCACTCGACAACCGGTCGATCCACAACCGCCCATCCGGATTGAGCATCACCTCGACGATCGCTTCGTCTTCGAGGTAGCCGGCAATCGCAGAACCAAGCGCGCTACGCAGCATTCGCGCACCGCGCGAACTTGCTTCCGATTGAATGGAATGGATTGCCACCGTTCGTTCCCACCGAACGAGGATGCCCAAAGAGCGCCCTCAGATGGGAGCAATTAGAAGAGGCACCAATGGACTTGGCGCAACAAGCGCTTTCGACGATCGTAGGCTGGCGTAGAAAAAGGAAGACTGCGAACTGATATTTGATGGCGACCTAATCGAATCCATTCGCCGCGAGTTACTGCTCACCACTCCGCATCGTGATCCGCGGGCAGGAGCATGACCGAATCCTCGTACAATCGAACTGACTCGACAGCGTAGGAAACATCAGCCGGCTTGAAGAAGAGTATTGAGTACATCCATGAAGCGATGGATCTGCACCAGGGCAGCGAGAACCAGACCAACGCCGCGATCTGCAGCGCTACGTTGACTCCGAACGCGACCTGATAGGCTTGGACGGTCCTATGGCCATCGTTTATGGGCCATTGCTCCAGGATCAGACCTGTCGCGCATTGTGCCAGAAATGCCCAACCGAAGTGCAAGACGTTCAGGGCGCCATTGGCACGACCGGCAAGCTCTGGCGGAAAATGATCTGCAATCACCGCGAAGCTGACCACGGTTGCCGTTCCGGCGATTGCGACAACGGACCAGGGAAAGATGGACGGCAGAGCCGCTCGCAGGATCAAGACTGACTGAGCTGCGATGAACAGCACTGCAAAAATCGCTAATATCACCTCCGCTCCGATTCCTCTGCGTTTGATTTGATGGACAGCCACACCGAACAACCAGGCCCCGCCACTCAATACGACGGACATTATGAAAAGCTGTTCGACGAGGCTTGCGCGATTAAGCCCCTCTACGTCGATCAGCCACGGCGATGCCCACAATCCCTGCAGGGACCAGGACGATCCAACGCAAGTCGCTGACAGCGGGGCCATTCGCCAAAAGCGCCGATCACCGAAAACGGAGCTTAGGGTGGCGCGCGCTGTTGACAGGACATCGCGTCGTTCAGGCACCACGCCGTAGATGAGAAGAGCCGTCGCTCCGGTCGCAGCCGCCAGGATCTCAAAGAGCTGCCGCCAGCCCACCCAGGCGAGCAGGTGCTCGACGGGAGCCGTAGCGGTCACCGCTCCTAGCGATCCCAGCATGACCATGTAGCCATTCAGCAAGGCAACTCGTTCCCGGGGGAACCAAAGGATGATGGATTTCAGACCTGCTGTCAGCGCCGCCGCTACCCCCAGCCCGATCATTGCGCGCGCGATCAAAAGTGACAGGAAGCCAGTCGATACCGCGAATAGTCCGGCGCCGACTGCTGCGAGCAACAGCAAAGCGCTCTGGACGCGACGCGGACCAAAGCGGTCCAATAGAATGCCGATGGGGATCTGAGCCGCCGCGAAAACAAGAAAATAGACTGACGTAAGCAACCCGAGATCGGCAGCCCCAACTCCGGTATCAGAGCTGAGATTGCTGGCAATCAGAGCGTTGATCGTTCGAAACAGATAAGAGAGATAGTATCCAGCTGCAAACGGGAGAAAAACGCGCGCGATTCGACGCCATGGTGTTGAGATTTGCATGCTGGCCCCTTTGCTCTCAGCTCGCTGAAGCCGATAGCGCGTCCAGCTTTTGTCAATTCGGCTAAATCGCTACGGTCGTAGGCTGGCGTAGAAAAAGAAGGACCGACGAAATCGTCTTTCTACATGGTTCAATCAGCTTTCTTCGGCCGGTTCCTGACGGCGGATATCTTCTGGAATCTCGCGCAGAAAGCTTTGCCCTTTCTGCAAACGGCGCCCGAGCGCCTCAACAAATCCTTCAAAGCGCTCGCGCCCCTTTGCCTGTGCGGCCGCCTGCGCGTCGTTGGGCAGCGGCGGCGTGATCGTCAGCCAGAAACGAATGAAGAGGGCCAAGGTCTCGGCTGTCAAACCAACGTCACGCTCCAGTCTCTGCATCTGACGCGACAGTCGATCCAGCCGACGGGTAAACGCTGCCTCCCGCCTGTCTGCGCTGTCCGGTGACAGAAACGAAGCAACCGCCGCTTCCACGATCGCGGACCGGGAAAGCTTCTTGCGATCGGCGAGTTCCGAAATCTGTTTCAGCAGCTCGGGCGGGAAGTAGACGTTCATCCGGTCGCGCATATTGGCTCAGAGCTCCATACCGTCATTCGGGTCCAGGGCGACTTGACGGGCGACACCGCGCATTTGTTGGCGTATGAGCCGGGACTGGCGGACCGCTTCATCGTCATCGTCAAGAACGGCGGCAAATTCCTCTGCCGGTGTCGGCTCAGTTGTTTCCTTGACGATCGCGACGTGGTCGGGGAGTTCGGGCTCACGACGGAGTCCGCTATTCGCCGTGTCATCCTCGGCCTCCGCGGCGTTGTCATTTGGACCTGCCGTCGGGCTCAGCGGTCCGAGCGGTGACCATCCGTCCGTCCGTGATGATCGGCCAGCGCTCGCCGGATCGGGTGGCGGCAGAACCCGCTCAATGAATCGCCGGTCCTCGTAGTAGCGGACCTTCTTCGCCCGGATCGGCGGCGTGCCCGCCACCATCACAATCTCGTCCATCGGCGGAAGCTGCATGACTTCGCCCGGGGTCAAGAGCGGTCTCGCCGTCTCTTGACGTGAGACCATCAGGTGCCCCAGCCACGGGTTCAACCTGTGACCGGCATAGTTCTTCATCGCCCGCATCTCGGTCGCCGTACCCAGCGCATCGGACACCCGCTTCGCGGTCCGCTCGTCGTTGGTGGCGAAGCTGACCCGGACGTGGCAATTGTCGAGGATCGCATTGTTGGGCCCATAGGCCTTCTCGATCTGATTGAGGGACTGCGCGATCAAGAAACTCTTGATGCCGTAGCCCGCCATAAAGGCGAGCGCGGACTCGAAAAAGTCGAGCCGCCCAAGTGCCGGGAACTCGTCGAGCATCATCAGGACTCGGTACTTGCGATCGCGGGCCTGCAAGTCCTCGGTCAGACGCCGGCCAATCTGGTTCAGCACCAGGCGGATCAGTGGTTTGGTCCGCGAGATATCCGAGGGTGGCACCACCAGGTACAGCGTCGCGGGGCGACTATCTGCGATCAGATCGGCGATCCGCCAGTCGCATCGGCGGGTCACCTGGGCAACCACGGGATCGCGGTAGAGACCGAGGAACGACATCGCGGTGGAGAGGACACCGGAACGTTCATTCTCTGACTTGTTAAGGAGCTCGCGTGCGGTCGAAGCTACGACGGGATGGGCGCCATGCTCGCCAAGGTGCGCGGTGGTCATCATCGCTTTGAGCGTCGCCTCGATCGGCCGCTTCGGATCAGAGAGGAAAGCCGCGACTCCGGCCAAGGTCTTGTCCGCCTCGGCATAGAGGACATGGAGGATGGCACCGACCAGGAGCGAATGACTGGTCTTCTCCCAATGGTTCCGCTTGTCGAGCGAACCTTCAGGGTCGACTAGGACGTCGGCCACGTTCTGGACGTCGCGCACCTCCCATTCCCCGCGCCGGACCTCGAGGAGCGGATTGTAGGCTGAGGACTTTGCGTTGGTGGGGTCGAACAACAGGACGCGGCCATGCCGCGAACGGAAGCCCGCGGTCAATTGCCAGTTCTCTCCCTTGATGTCGTGCACAATGGCTGAGCCGGGCCAAGCCAGCAGGGAGGGGACGACAAGACCGACGCCCTTGCCGGATCGGGTTGGTGCAAAACACAATACGTGCTCCGGTCCGTCATGGCGGAGGTAGTCGCGCTCAAGCTTGCCCAGCACCACACCATCAGGACCGAGAAGTCCGGCCCCCTTCACCTCCTCCACACCAGCCCAGCGCGCCGAACCATAGGTCTCGACATTCTTGGCTTCGCGCGCTCGCCAAACCGACATGCCGATCGCCGCCGCGATCGAAACGAAGGTCCCCGAAGCCGCGATGAAGGCCCCCTCGACAAAGACCAGCGGCGCATACGCGTCGTAGACGAACCACCACCAGAAGAAGATCGGTGGGTAATAGATCTTGAATCCCGCCAGTTCGAACCAGGGCCGCCCAAGCTCCGGTTGCCAGGCGAGTTGCCAAGCCGTCCACTCGGTCGCGCCCCAGATGGCGAGCAGAACGATCAGGCCGACAACGATTACCTGTCCCCAAAGGATTTTGGTTCCGGACATCCCGAACGCCCTTCCGCATCTGGACTGATGAGATTGCTAGAGACCGAGGTCGCGCTTCCGACCAAAGCCCCATTCGATGCCACCGCCGTCCTTCACGACGCCGGTGACGTGTTGGCCGAGCCTCTTTTCGAGTTCGCGCGACCAGGGCACGAGTTGGAAGCCGAGCCCATTATCGATCATGGCGAAGCGTCCCGAGGCAAGCGTCAGCCGCTGGCGATACGTGCCTGACACATGCTCCCCGGAGGGGGCGTTCACAGGAGGCAAGCCGGTGTCAGCCGAGACCTTTGCGGCCACCTCGTCCAGTTCGCGCCTGCGCAACGTGTTCAGGAGGTCGCGCTGCAAGATGGTGCGTTGGCCGTGCCGCTGTGCCAGCCCCTGCTGGATCAGATGCTCGGTGCGGGCTTCCATGGCGTCGCGGGTCTCGCGGCCGAATCCCCCCATGGCGAGTGGCATGGGGTCGCGTTCGACCAGCCTGTGGTCGAGCCAGGTGGCCCCTTTTGCAGCGACCTGCTCACCGAGATCGAGGTCGGAGCGGGTTGCGAGCACCATGGTCGGCCGCGGATCGCCGGCTTGACCGAAGCGTCGGACTTCGACGATTCCACCGGCCGGTGGCGCCTGTTCGAAAGCTTCGAGCCCTCGGAAGCGCACGTGGTGGGCGCGTCCGTCTGTTCCGTCGATCAGGGCGTAGGCCTCGCCAGTCAGTTCGTCATACAATCCGCGGTCGACCAGTCGTCCGATGATCTGGGACATCGGTTGTCCACCTTCGATAACGAAGTCGGCAACGCCGCGCGCTTCCCCGCGCTCGGTAAAGGCGCGATGCATAGTCTTGATGATGTCGCCGCGCATGCCGAGATCGCGCAAGCTGCGCTCGGCCTCGAGGCCGACCATCCATTCCCCTGGTGAGGCGGATGCGGCAAGGCCCATCTTCTCCAGGTGTTGAAGGCGACCGACCATCAGACGCCTGATCTCGGGATCGGATTTGCCGGGATTATCTGGGCGAAGATCAATAGTGCCGGTCTCATCCGCCGCCAGCCGAATTTCTCGATCGAGCCGGGTCCATCGTTCCGCCGTGACTTCCCGCTCCAGCGAATTGCGGATCTCCTGCTCCGGTTTTGGACCCAGTTCGACGGCGACCAGCTCTTCGGCGCGTGAGCGAAGGCCCTGGCTTATATAGTCGCGGGAGATCACGAGATCCGCCCCTTCCTCATCTACGCCCCGGACGAGAAGATGGACGTGAGGGTTGTCGGTATTCCAATGATCGACGGCCACCCAATCGAGCCGCGTGCCGAGATCAGTCTCCATCTGCTTGGCGAGGTCGCGGGTGAAGGCCCTCAGGTCGGTCATGTCGCCGGCGTCCTCCGGCGAGACAATGAAACTGAAATGATGCCGGTCATCCTTGCAGCGCTCTGCGAAAGCCGCGCTATCGGCACGGTCGCCGCTGGCATCGAACATCTCGGGCCGTTCACCACTCCGGGTCACCCCGTCGCGCTTCAGATATGAGAGGTGGGCGGTCAGCGGCGCTGAACGAAAGGCTCGCCCTTTATGACGAACCACGCGCGCCTTCACCACAACGCGCCGCGTCGGGATGAACAGCCGGCTCCGACTAAACGCGAGCCGGCCTCGGCCGAATGTCGCACGTCCATAGACAGCAGAACGCCTGCCAGCCGTAGCCTGACCCGAGGTATGCCCGGCTTTCTTCGCGGCACGCAGCACCTGGTTGATGAAACTTTTCGGCTTCGGCGCGCCGGTGCCGCGGATGCGCCCAGGCCGAATGCGCAGATCGCTGTCGCGCACGGTCATGAACGAGCCTCGAAAACCGCATTAGCGCCTACAGTGCCGAAAACATGCTTGAATCTTCTGACGAAACTCTTGGGCGCGGCACGCGCCCCGACCGACCGGCACGCCAGAACCCAAGCCATGTCAATGGCTTGCGGTTCGACCGGCGAGCCCCTTTTATCTCGCCTTCCTAATCGGGTGGGCAAAGTCAACTCATTCCTACGCTTTTCTTCGACTCTTCCAAGTTCAGCCATGATCGACTCCCTGCACCAACAACGCGCAACTTCACCACAGCCGCGTACGCGACGTGCATTCACCAGGCGGGGTCCATGCGTTCCTTCGCGTTCAGCACTTCGGCCGTCGCATGCTCTTCATCAGGTTCGTAAACAGGGCTGTCCAAGCAGTCCGGCGCTCTCGTCCTCGAAGGGCGGCAGCAGGCAAGAGATAGCGGACATTCCCCGTTTCGCGGCCCCGCCAGGGGACGCTCACCGCGCGCGCGGATCTCTAATTTCGCTCCTCCTCAACATGCCGGGCGCAAACCCAGCGCTAATCCATCGTCATGTGCACCGCGGCTACCGTGAAGGTTTCAACCGCAGCCGCTGCGTGACTTTGGCGCCAAACCCGACGTGGAAGTCGGTCTCGTTGATCCACATTCGGTGCAGAATGCTTGCGAGCTTGCGCGCGACCGCGGTGATTGCGCACAGCATGCTCGACCGTTTGGCGATCCGCAGGCCCCACGCTCGCAATGCCGACCATTTCCTGACCCGCAGCAGCAGGCTTGCGGCCGCCTCGCAAAGCGCCTCGCGCACCGCGACGTCGCCCTGTTTGCTGATGCGTCCTTCGTAATCGATCGACGTGCCGGACTGGTGCCGCCTCGGCGTCAAGCCAAAATGCGCGCCTACAGTCCGCGATCGGGCAAAGCGATAAGGGTCATCCACGCCGACTTTGAACGACAGGGCCGCAACGGGACCGACGCCTGGAACCGTCATCAAGCGCCGGCAGACAGCATCGTGCTGGACCACCTGCAGCAACACACGATGGAGCCGATCGTATCCCTCGAGGATGGCGCGGCGTACGTCGAGCATGCTCTCGATGGTCATCACGAAGATCGGATCGCTGCGCTCGATCAGCTCGCGGACGCGGGCGTCAAAGGCACCGCGGGCGACGGCTCCGACGAGCAGCCCATAGGCCCGCAACGCACCACGAATGTGGTTTTCGAGGTCGATCAGTTTGCGCTTGAGCAGCTTCCGGCTGGTCAGCAGCGTGCGCATCTTCTGCATTTCGATGTTCTTGACATGAACGGCGCGATACCAGCCCAACCGCATCATCTGTGCGATGCCGCGCGCGTCATTCCGGTCGGTCTTGTTGCGCATCGTCGACAGCGAAACGCGCATGTGACGTGCTTCGACCACAATGATCGGGAGCCCGGCTGGCTGCAGTTCGCGATACAGCCAGATGCCGAGCGATGACGCTTCGACTCCCACTCTCTCGAGGCGATCCGCGTAGCCCTCTACTGCGGAGCGGATCGCCGCTGGCTCAGTCATAACCTTGACTTCGCGAACGGTGAGACCCTCGCCATCGACGATGCAAAGACTGGTTTCTTCAAGACCGACGTCCAACCCAACGTAAAGCTTCATCGGAGCTCTCCTGTGTGGCAACGACCGCCTAAGTCGTTGCACCAGGCCCCGGATTCGGCCACACGGCGGCTATAGTCGTGCACCGGTTTCTCGAAGCCCGATTTGAAGAGCCGTCCTGCCGTCGTGGTCTCCCAGTCGCCGGATCCCGAAAGAGCCGTCGCGACCTGGCAGCCGGCTCGCGAAGCCCCCACTGCTTCCGAGCACTTGCGATAGCGATCGTTACCCGAAGGGCCGAGACACCCGAAGGGTGGCTCGGTGAGGAGCGAAGCGACGAGTAGAGCGCGGGCCGAAGGCATCGCCCCTACGCCATCAGCACGCGGCACCTCCTTGGTGAAGCACACCAAAGCTTGCGAACTCGCACACTTGGTCATTGCGATGCTCCCGAATCCGGTCGAGGGACGAACACGCCAATAGGCCGCGGGACCATGGGTGAAACATCGGGTGCCGAGATTGCGGTCGTGACGCCGCCCGACGGCATGAGCGCCGGCAACCGATCACGCGTTTTCATGAGATTGGATCGCGTGACGAATAGCGTCGCAGTTGCTGATGACTGTCCGCTGGACGGCCACTTCGACGGCAGTTCGATGGCAAGCAGATTTGCAAGCTTTGCGACGTAGGCTCGCGTCTCGCCTGGAAGAGAGCCACCCGCGAGATGCTCTTCATAGCGAGATGGTCCCGCATTGTACGCGGCAAACACGCCAGGCGAGCCATACCGATCGAGCAGTTCGCGCAAGTACGCCGTGCCGGCCAGAATGTTGTCGTGCGGGTCGTAGGGGTCGTTCCCGAGATTGTAGCGCTCGCGTAGTTCCGCCCAAGTCGCCGGCATGATTTGCATCAGACCCATTGCGCCCCTGGGCGACTTGGTATGCACGTCTCCAGCGCTTTCGACGTTAATGACCGAACCGATCCAGTTCACCGGAATTGCAAAACGCTTCGAGGCTTCGTCGACGAAAGCTGCAAACCGGTTGCTTGCCTGAGCAACCGCTTGAGCTAACACTGATCCACTCTGGGCTAGAGCAGCACTGTCCGACGCAACGAAAATAAGCAGCAGCGACACGACAGCCCAAACACGCACGCCTGACCGAGGCAAGCTTGCCGTCGTCCTCGCGCCCGTCCAGGGTAAAACCGCATCGCGCCGGTCATGCGGCCGCCCCAGACTGCCGCGGCGCGCGCCGACCCTGCAAGCGTTGGCCGGGACGGAGGAAAGGCCCCGCGATCGATCGAACAGAGGAATGGCGAGGAAGACACGTCGAATACGCACGATCAATCCTCCCACGTCCACACCGGCAGCGCACGGCCGATCACGCTGGATGCCGGAAGAAATCCAAAATACCTGCCATCTAGAGAGTCGTCCGACTGCCAGTTCATCAGAAACAGCTCGCCGTCGCCGACGACGCGGCAGCCCTGCCATTTCGGCAGCGGCCGCCCGCGTCCGTCGCGGTCCCGCGCCTCGCCCATTGCAATGTCGTCGACCGAGATCGTGAGGCCGGTTCTGCAAACGGTCTGCCCAGGAAGAGCAAGCACGCGCTTCAGCATGGGGACGCCAATGGGCAAATAGCCGTTAAGGTCGAGGAAGGTCGCGAGCGGCTCCGGCGGCTGCACGGCGACCAACTCAGTGACTTGGATTTGGTCCGCCGGTCGGAGGCTGTAGAGGCCGATCGGCACGCTCGCGGATGCGTTCCAGATGTAAAGCGGAAGCGGCTCCAGAACGATCGTCGCGGTGAGCGCAGCGGCAGTTCCAAACGTCGCGATGAGTATCTTCAGGGAGCCCATCATCGCATCACCCTTTGGCGATGAAGCCAGGCCTGGTGCCGCGCTTTCGTATATGGGCGCGGGTTTTCGTTGACGGACAGACGATTGTGAACGTGATGCCAATGATCAGGCGCGACGTCAGCGGGATCGATGCCGAGCGCCTCTATGGCATCGATCATCTGCAACACCCGTTCGGTCTTCGGCCAGCCGGACAGACGCAGCAAAATCTCTCCGCCGGGTGTCACATATGGGATGGTCGAGCAGCGCTGTCCCGGAGCGACCGCGCGCAAGATGTCGATGCGCGAAATGATCGTGCCAAAGTCGTTGGAGGTCCACCGGACGAAGGCAAAGATGCTGCCCTGCGCGAATGACAGGACACGCCGATGTCGATCAAGCTTCCGTTCCTTGACAATACGACCGAACCGAATGCGGTTTTCGATACGCTTCTCGAGCCACAACACTTCCACTTCCGTGAGGTCGCTCATGCGGCGGCACCCCGACGCTGGAGCTGGCAGCCGAGAGCTTGGGCCTCGGTGGAGAGTGTGTATGGCCTGCAAAGGCAGGCTGGACTGTCGAACTGCCGTTTCCGGGCGCCGCCAACGCGACTTTCCTCCTGGTCCGTTAGAAGAAATCCGAAGGATTTCTGGTTAGTAAAGTTAGAGCGGCTGGAAAGCGTGGGAAAACAAGCTCTTAAGCTCGATTCCGGTCCCCGATAGCACGAGGATCGGGTCCCCGATAGCACGAGGTTTGCGGTCCCCGATAGCACGAGCTGATTCACAGGCTGTCCTCCGGATTTGGAATGAGACCGCGCCGGCGCAGGCGAGCCGTTAAGGGATCAACAGGCGCTGTCGCGAAGTTCAGTCGCTCGCCGCCGTTCCGATCGCGCGCGAGCACGAGCTGATAGCCGGGCAATGCCTGGCGCTGGACGATCTGACGTACGTCGTAAGCAAAATGCTTGAGCGGTGAGATGATGCCGGACTTGGCATGGAGATGCACAAGGTCAAAGCTCCAGCCGCCTTCCTGGCGTCCGCCGTGCTTGCGCACGAGGCGGTAAAGCCACCTCTCAAGTCCGCCCGTCAGATCGAAATAGGCGCGATCGATCGTCAGCACGAGCGCATCATCGATGACGCCGGCATAGAACCAATCCGGCAGAATCAGCTCGATCCCAAATGGCCGGCCGTTTGCATCTGATGTCTCCTTCCATTCGTTGATCCAGGAGAAGCGGTGTCGCCGTCGTTCTGCCGGCTGACGGATCGACGTCAGCACTGTCGTTGACTGAAGCCTGTCAAGACCTGCCTTCAGGCGGTCATAGTCACGCGCGCTGGTGCCGCGGCCCACGAACGTCAAAATCTCATAGGGCGTTGCAGCCATCAGGCGCGACGTTTTCAAGCCTGCGTCACGTGCTTCGACGATCTGGGACGCAGCCCAGATCAGGACATCTGCATCCCAAATGGTCGCCATACCGTGTTCCGGCACGGCTTCGACACGAATTGCGATCGCGCCGGCACGGAAATCGATCGGCACGACACGTTTCGTCTTTGCGAGCGAAAAGAACGGGTAAGCCATCAGATCCTGCGCATCACGGGGTGCAAGATCGCCGGGCAGCGCCCGAAAGAGCTCAAGCTGATCGCGCTCGGAATGGAGTTTGCGCCGCATGATCACAGTCCTTCCGTGGTGATCAGCGACGTTCTTGGCCGGCATAAGGGCGCAGCGCGGGATGCTTCTTGGCCGGCAGCACCGTTCCCTTCCCAGGGTCCGAGGTCGATGTCTTGGCGCCGCGGTCGGCCCATGCTTTCAGGTCATCGACAGCGTAGACAACACGTCCGCCGATCTTCCGATACGTGGGCCCAGTACCGTACGTGCGGTGCTTCTCCAGCGTGCGGCCGGACAGGCCAAGATAGCGCGCCGCCTCAGGTGTACGCAGGAATCGCGGGGGAAGACCGGCCATCGGATCGGGCATTTGAGAACTCCAGGAGGACAGCGCACTACGCTTGGCTAGGCCAGCGTGTGTGCGGTCATCATGGAGGAGCGCGGTTTCGGAGGGGGATGCCGAACATCGAGGGGTCGATTTTCGGCACCCTCGGGATGCGCTACTCGTCCTTGCGACCGGGCCGCAGAAGTTTGCGGTAACCATCGCGCATCAATGCGAGGCCGCCTTGCACCAGGCGGATTGTTCGATTGCGCAGATCATGCGTCTTCCAGGCGCGGTCGGGGATGCGCTTTTTGCCGAACAGAGCTTCGGCGATAACGCGGTAACTGCCGCCGGCGCTATGCGCATCGAGCGCGCGGATCGCAGCGCTCAGGCGTTCGCGCCGCTGTCTAGATAGTTGATGAAAAGCAGGACCTGGCACGCGTCCACTCATCGCGCGCCATAGTCGTCGGGCTGCATAGGCACGCGCGCCGAAATCGCCGTCAAACGGTAATTCGGCTGCGTATGACGCGCCAAGCACCGGCGGGTCCTTGGACCAGACACGGTGATTTACTGCACCGATGCGCAGCACAGCGTGCCAGCCGTCGGCGGCGCGCCGTATCTGACCTGCCGTAAGATCAAGCAGCGGCTGAGACGGCGCCCTGCCGTCGTCGGCCATTGCTACCTTGACCGGCACGACCGCCGTTAAAACCTCGGGCGTCCAAAAGATCGTCTGCTCGTCGAAGGACCTCTGCGGGTCATGGGCGAAAGCAGATACCCCATTTCCTCCTGAATTCGCCAGTGACTTCGCCGTTCGGACTTTCCGCGATCATCGCTTCATACTCACGCCGATAGTCAGGGTTCCGACGGAGACATTCCCAGGCGATGTCGGTGACGTCCGCGTCTTGTAGGCTCTCGTAAGATTCCGGCGACCGCCAGTCGAATTCAGGCATTGCTTGCGCCCCATTGCACACAACTAACAACGATTGCGGCGCAATAGGTATGAACGAAGCGGTTGTAGGAAGCCCCTAGTTTGGCACCACGTGGTGCACCGGAATGACCACCGATCAGCAAAAGAAAATAGTTCTGCCTGCAAGTCGTCAGCCGGCGATTTTCTTCTATTTTGAGCCGGTGCCGCGTAAGAGGCGCCCTTGCTCAGTCACCCATTTGGCCCGCGCAAGGTGACTCTGATATGCGCTGCGCGCACGGTCCGGCTCTCGCTCTGGGTCCATATGCAAGACCACTCGAGCCACTTCGCGCCAGTCGGCCCCCTCACCCTCCGCCTGCAGAAGGCGCATGTACGTGACGAGGCGCTGCTCGTCATACGCGGTCAACGTCGGCTCGCTCGGCGCGACATCCGCGACATCGGGATCTAGTTGCGGTTTTGTCATAGACATCCCAACAAGCAGCGAATGATTCTAATTCCCCGGTTGGCCAAGATCGTCCGCATGTCTCATTTTAGCCCCATCGCGAACTAACGGGCCAGCCGACAGGTCGAAATACATACTATAGGAGATAAACCTCATAGTATGTAAAGCTCCAATTTGCGCCGATGGACATGCGCAAGTTGGTCGGCCGGAATTTCGCAAGACTGCGGAAGCAGAGGCGCTTCACGCAGGAGAAATTCGCCGAAGTGTCCGGATTCACCCAACAGTATATCAGCGACCTTGAGCGCGGCCGTCGCAATCCAACTGTCGTCACTCTATTCGAACTCGCCAGCACGCTGGGCGTTAGTCATGTCGATCTAGTCCTGCCAGATGATGAGGCACGAGACGAGCGACCAAGACTAGGCAAACGGCGGTGATTGATTTGCAGCCGCATTATGTCGCATCGGAACGGCTTTAAGATGCTTGCGACGGGCACAAAAGCAGTATTGTACATAAAAGCGCGACATACGAGCTAGGTAGGTTGTGTACTCATTGAGCGGGTGAGATCTACTTCCGTGCAAAGGGAACGACGATGCCTTGCCCTCGCTCGAAGGGCGTTTCGCGGTCAGCTGGCGCTTTGAGTTGAACAACTTCAGCTGCTGGCGCAGAAAACCAGCCGGCTGGTAGTGAAGCCAAATTTTCGATGTCGCCGGCGGACATCGTAAATTCGACCGCAAGCAAATCGGCCTTTGTGCGAACGCCTGCGTCGGCGATAAGGTTCAAAGCGTTTGCGAGAATGCGCGGCTCTGTGAGTGGCCAGGCATCGTCAAGTGGTTCTTCTCGATTCCAACCCTTGGCGGAATAGAGTTTGTACAGATCGACATCATAGCCTTCGGGAATAAGTTCGAGATCTTTAAGCCGCTTGATTTGTGCCTTGATGGACACGCGCCACCTCTCCTTCAAGGTCTCCAACACGGCGAGCGACGCGCGCTTTACTTCGCGCGGGTAAGTGGTCGACGGCAACAGAAACGCACTTGCGAGACGGAAGGCCTGCACTTCGATCTGCTTGAGATCCTTGCGTAGCTCTTCGGGAGACACGCGCCGGTGCAGGACGGCATGCGCCAGCTCGTGGGCCGCGTCCATCTGGCGACGCGGAAACGACATCTTGTCGGTCGCCAAGAGTATGTGCGGCCGTCCCTCCGACGCAGACCAGGTGCAAACGCCATCAAGCTTGGCGGTGCCCATTTCAATCGAGCCGACGATAACCCCGATCCGTTCCAGCAAAGCGACCATGTCCGTACATGGCCCCTCTCCAATCTTCCAATGTCGGCGCAGATCAAGCGCGATACGTTCGATATCTTCGTCGCGCAGCTGCTTGTAGCTTGCGCCAGCGAGCACATCGGGGATATCGACCGCCGGGAAGTCGACATAGTGCTGCAGGATGGAGCTGATTTCCTGCAACCATCGTAGCTGCGACTCCTGGTAATTGATGTCGCGTACAAGCGTCGAGGACAACGAGCGGTAGAAGAGTGCGTTTTCGTTCTCATAAGTTGGACGAAGAAAAAATTCCCGGCGAACCTGGAGCGTCTCCGTCAACGCCGTCATGGTCTCAGCATCCGGCGCGCTTGTGCCGTCCTCCCAGCGCGTGACGCTGCTCGAATTAACGCCAAGACGTCGCGCCAAAGCGGACATACTTGTTAGCCGCCGCGCTGCCCGAATTTCGGTCAGACGCGCCGGCACGAATCCGGGGGTCCCTACTCGCATTTATTCACCAATGTCGAACGTTGCCTTTGCCCGAAGGAGAAATCAGCCTTGGGCATCACCCTCCTCATTGTTGGCCGAGGGTGCCTCAGGCGGCACAAACGGTTTCACACCCTTCTTCAACGTAACCTTCGGTTGGTCAACCGTCGGCGGCGCAATGGGCGTCGGCGCCGGAGCATCGGGTTCCACATCGCCGTCATCGGCCAGGAACGAGCTTATGTTCTCGTAGTAAAGGAATCCCTCGTAGCTGGACTCGATCACGCCGATCGCGATCTCCTCGATCTTGCCGGCGCGGTCGCGGTCGCGGGCAACCAACAGGGTGACAAAGATGTCGCCGATCTTCGGCCCCTTACCGTCGAAATCCAGCCGAAGCGAGAGCTCGTAGTTGACAGTCACGCCGGCCAGGCGTGACTTGTTCTTCGCCGGCAGGGTGCCGCTCTCCGGCATGCTGGCCAGCGCCAAGATGACCCCCTGCCCTTCATGCTCAAAGCGCATGAACGGCTGGTGCACCCGTAAATCCGTCTTCGGGATGACGCCGCCTTCGAGCAGGTGACCGCCGTGCTCGGCGCAGACTTCCTCGAAACCCTGCTCGCAGATGCGGAAGCGGGCCTGCCCTTCGATGGCGCGGGCGCGCACTGGCGTCAGCCCTTCAAAGCCATCGCGGACGACTTCATGCGCGTGCAGCGCATCGGCTTTGATGCGATCCTCAAGATCAAGGATCAAAGATCTGGGCAACACGCGGCGCAGCCGGAGGCGAAGGGGAGCGGTCATGCGGTTCCTCGATTCGTGCACATAACACGATTTTGATCGTATATTTTTGCGTAAAGCAAGAAAATTCGTCCGATTATACCCTATAAGGGCTGCTCACGGCAGCGCGGCGTCTGTCCCTGCTGCCGGCTGTCCACAGCCGCGGAGGTTCCTTTGCCAGATTTTTTTGAGATCGATTTTTTGGATGTCGAAGCCAAAGACAGCGGCGACGCCATCTGCCTCCGCTACCAGCTCGGCGGGGAGACCTACATCCACGTGGTCGATGGCGGCTATCAGATGACCGGCCAGTCGGTGGTCGACCACATCAACAAGTATTACGGCAATCCCAGCTTCATCGACAACGTCGTCTGCACCCACAATGACGGAGACCATGCCGGCGGGCTGCAGTCCGTGCTCGAGAGCTTCGATGTCGGCGCTCTTTGGATGCTGCGGCCGTGGATGTACGCCCAGGAATTGCTGCCGCGGTTTCCGACCTACAACAACGTCGACCGTCTCCGTAGTCGCTTTCGTTCGGCTTACAGCAACCTCGCCGCGCTCGAAGATATTGCGATCAAGCGCGGCATCCCGATCTATGAGCCGTTCCAAGGCGCGCTCATCGGCGCCTTCCATGTGATGGCGCCGACGCCGGCGCGCTTCAAGGACCTGGTCGTCGAATCGAACAAGACGCCTGAAGGCGCCGAGGATGGCCTGCTCGCGAAGGCCACCAGCTTCATCGCCGATGCTGCTCGCCAGGCGACAGCATTGGTGCGTGCCGCTTGGGGCGACGAATATTTTCCAGGCTCAGACACCAGCGCCGAGAACGAGATGAGCGTGGTCCAGTATGCGCTGCTCAACGGTGAGCGCATCATGCTCACCGGGGATACCGGACGCGCTGGCCTCAGGGAAGTGATCGAGTATGCACCTTATGTCGGTCTCGTCCTGCCCGGCATCGATCGCTTTCAGGTGCCGCATCATGGCGGTCGGCACAACGTCACCACCCAGCTGCTCGACGAGCTTCTTGGCCCTCGGTTGCCCGTGAGAGCCCAGTCCGGCACGTTCGTCGCCGTGATCAGCTGCGCTAAGGCCGATGACGATCATCCGAGGAATTCGGTTGTTCGCGCCATGATCCATCGCGGTGGGAAAGTCATCACCACCGAAGGCGGCGGCGTACGTACGCAAAGAGGGGCACCGGCGCGGGGTTGGTCAGCTGCCATCCCGATGGATTATCCCGAAGTTCAAGAGGCTTGAGCTGGCATGGAAGAGCTGAAGAACCTCTTCGACGGCTACAGCCGCCAGGCTCGGCTGTTCCCCGCCCTTTTGACGATCTTCGCGCCGTTGGTGACGGCGCTGGCCTGGTTTCCCGAGCTCCTGACCTCCCACATCGGCTCGACTTTGCTGACAATCGCGACATCATGCGGCCTGTTGTATTGGCTCAGCTCAATCGCGCGTAGCCGTGGGAAGCGGGTGGAGCAGCGCGTGCTGCAGGAATGGGGTGGTTGGCCGACCACGTATCTGCTGCGTCACGCGAGCCGGCTCGATCCCCACACGAGGGATCGGTATCATCGTTACCTGGGGCATCACGCTCCCAATCTGGTACTGCCTTCCGCGGCCGCCGAGCGATCGGACCCAGATGCCGCTGATGCGGCCTATGCGTCCGCCATCAAATGGTTGAAAGAGCATGTCCGCGGGAAGGCGCCGCTGGTCGACAAGGAAAACGCCCAATACGGCTTTCGCCGCAATATGCGAGGAATGAAGGCATTTGGCCTTCTCGGCGCCATCATCGCCTTGCTTACCTCGCTGGGCGCCGTTGGGCTCCAGCTCGACTCTTGGCCCCATACTCTGGGCGACATTCGTCCCTTCGTGACACAGCTCCGCGAGGCGGCCAATCCGGCGATCTGGGGCTCGGTTATCTTTGACCTTCTGGCTAGCCTCGCCTGGGCCTTCGCTGTCACCGACGCCTGGGTCACGGCCGGTGCCGAGCAGTACGCTGAGGCGTTGTTGGCGACGATGGATCGATCCTAGGCGCGGATCCGACGCGCCACTCTTGCCGCTCTCGGCCGCGGCTTGGATATCCGCTTGGTGCCTGGCTTCATCCATCTTACCGAAGCGGCGCGAGCTTGTGGAAATGAAAATAGGGCTGCATGCCTAGATGCACGAGGTAAAGACTGTAGCCGGGTTTTTAGAAGCCCCGTCCGATCTGTTCGGACGGGGCTTGGTGAGGCGCTCTTACTCGCCGGTCTTGCGCGGCCGCGACCAGAGCAGGGTGTAGCCTTCACCGCCTTCGTCGTCGAACAGGTTCGCGTAGATCGGCGCGTTGAACGAGGGGTCGTCGAGCTTGAGTGAGAGGTAATCGCGGCCCTCCTCGGAACGCTTCGACCAGGCTGCGCCGATCTCGGCTTTATGCGGCGCACCGCATAAGGCCGATTATGCGGAGCAGAGCGTTATGCGGGGCGGTGTGCCGTGAACGTAGGTTTTTCGGGACTTTGTCCAGCGCGGCACTCCGCATAATCTCGTGAAGAGGAGCCGCGGCGCCCCGCGCGAGGCGAGGCGCCGCAAGCTTGCGGATCACCGCGACCAGACCAATGCGTAGCCGTCATCGACCGCGACGAGGTTGGCGAAGATCGGCGCCGGGAAGGATGGGTCGTCGAGCTTCACCGAGTGGTAAACGGTGTTGTTGTCCTTGGAGGTCCGCTGCCACGCGGCGCCTATCTCGACGTCGCGGAACATCACGCGCAGGTTCGGAGCCTTCTCGTTCTCGGAGGGTTCGGTCGGAAGCAAGCGTGCCTTGATGTTGAGCGAGAGCGTCTTGATGGTGCCGGTGTACGAGCCGTCTTCAGAGCGGGTGAAGGTGCCAATCTGAGCCATGGTAATCTCCTGTTGCTGTTCCAAGCCCGCGACCATCGCGGCCTTGATGGCGATCTCTGAGCGCCGCAACGACCGTCCCGCAGCCTTGGCCCGCAGCGAAGCGGAGGATGGCGGATTGAGCGATCTTGTTGCCTCGCGAGGAATGCCGCCGCTTGGCGGCAGGGGAAGAAGATCGCGAAGAGCCATTGCGGGTAAAGGTCGGTGAGCGCAGCGAGCGTATTGTGGCGCGCGATCCGCCAGCAAAAAGGCCGCTATGGACGTGGGCCCAACAGCCCGACAGGAGGGCACCGGCTCAAAATCTTCAACCGCGGTGATTGCGGACGCGTCGCGGCAGCCTTCTGCTCTCCTGTGCAATGCACGCGTTAGGCCTCGCACGTAAGAACGCGAAGAACCGGCCTATGCGCGCCAGCAGCAACAGCGAGAGTGCGGCACGGGCAGGATAACATGACGCCGCTGAGTGAGGCCGTTCCGGCGCGTGCCTGACACACGGCCCGGACGCGGGGATTGTGCGAGAAGAAACGCCTTTTGCATGGAATGGCATCGCAACCTTCGGTTTGCTCGACGCGCCGGACGTCTCCGGCGTGAACAAGCAAATCGAAGGAAAACAGAGTGACAAAGCGAAAGCGCAGACATCGCCGGAGTGTGGATGTTCGGATCAACTGGCTACAGCCCCATGCCGACGGCTTCAAGGTTTGGCTTGCTCAGCGGAATTACTCGCCGGCAACCATAATCGAGGTGGTGCGCGTCCTTGCCTTGTGGGGCGATTGGGTGCGTGCGGCTGGCTTTGAGATCGAAACGCTCACCGCCGGCTTCGCTGCATCGGCATCGGTGTTCCGGGGTAGCAAGACGGCGCGTGCACCGCAGGGCGCGGCCGCCCTGTTCATCACCCATCTGCGCGAGATGGGCGTCCTTCCGCCGGAGCGACGGCCGTCGCTGGAGGAGACCTGGCCGACGCTCGCTGCCTTCCGCCGGTGGATGCGGGAGCAGCGCGGCATCAAGGACTCCACGCTCGATACCTATCAGGTGATCCTGGTCGATCTGTTGGTCGCGCTTGGTACTGCTCCGAGCGCCTACACGGCCGCCGCCATCCGCAGCTTCGTGCTCGATCGCGCGAAGCCTCATGGACGCGGACGGGCGCAGGGTATCACCGTCGCGACGCGCGCCTACCTCAAGTATCTTGTGGCGATCGGGCAATGCCCGGTCGGCCGCGAACATGCAGTTCCGAGTTTTGCAAGCTGGCAGTTGGCGACGACACCGCGCTTCCTCGGGCAGGGCGACCTCGATCGCCTTCTTGCCGCGTGTGACGGCGAGGACCGCCTGCGCGACCGGGCCGTCATCCTCCTCCTTGCCCGGCTGGGGTTGAGGGCGAGCGAAGTTGCCAATCTCGCCCTCGACGAAATCGACTGGGCGACTGGCCGGATAAGCCTTGCCGGCAAAAGCCGGCGCGAAGAGCGCCTCCCGCTGACCCAGGAGATCGGCGATGCGATCATCGCCTATATCGAGCGGGCACGACCACGCATCGCGACGACACGTGTGTTCCTGACGAGTGCGGCGCCTATCCGTCCGCTCAGCCGCTTCGCCGTCAAATGCATCGTGCGCCGCGCACTCGACAGGGCCGGCGTCAAGAGCGCTCATCGAGGTGCCCACGTTCTGCGCCACTCCGCCGCGACAGCAATGCTGCGCAATGGCGCCACTCTTGCCGGCGTCGGCGCCGTCCTGCGGCATCGTTCGCCGTCGGTCACGGCGCTCTATGCCAAGGTGGACATCGGCCTGCTGTCGGAGATCGCACAGCCTTGGGGTGGGAGGCTGCCATGTTGAGCGACGACGCGAACCGCTACATTACTCTGCGCCGAACGCTCGGCTATAAGCTGGTCAAGGCTGAACGGCATCTTCGCGCCTTCGCGCGCTTCGCTGCAGCGCACGGCGAAACCCATATCCGCGCCGCATCGGTTCTCGCCTGGCTGGCAACGGTTGCTCGCACGCCTATCGCGCGCGAACGGCGCCTGACAGACCTGATCCTGTTTGCGCGCTTCCTGCATGCCGAAGATTCTCGGCATGAAATCCCACGCGCCGACGTTACGCGAGGCCGGGAAAAGCGGCCGATCCCCTATATCTACACACCGGACGAGATCGCCCGCATCCTCGATGCCGCCGCCAAGCTTCGGCATCAGAGGCCCAATCCGCTGCGGCGCCAGCTCTACGTCATGCTGTTCGGGTTGATCGCCGCCACGGGACTACGCGTCTCGGAGGCGCTCGCGCTCAAGCTCGACGACATCCAGCCTGACGGTGTGCTGTACATCCGCGAGACCAAGTTCTGCAAGAGCCGGCTCGTGCCACTGCATCCGACGGTCATCGGGGCGCTTGAGCGTTATCTTGACGTTCGCCGCCAACGCGCCGGCGAAAGTGATTGGCTGTTCCCATCGGTCCAGCACCGAAAGATGTTCCCGACGACTGTGAACTACACATTCCGCTGCATCTTGCGACAGGCAGGGATTGCGCCGAAGCGAAGCCGGCAGCCTCGCATCCATGATCTTCGCCATACCTTCGCAACCCGGGTTCTGGAGCAATGCGGCATTGAACGTAGTGCCGTCGCCCGGCACTTCGTAGCCCTGTCGACCTATCTGGGCCATGCCGATATCCGGAACACCTACTGGTATCTCCAGGCGACGCCGGAGATGATGATGGATATCGCCTCGGCGGCGGAAATGCTGGTCGGGGAGAGCGTCGCATGACGAAACTCGGCCCTCTCATCACCGGCTTCCTGCGCGACTACATGCCCCACCAGCGGGGCTACAGTCCACAGAGCTGCGAGACATACGCGTTCAGCTTCAAGCTGCTGTTCGACTTCGCTGCGAAGCGGCTCTGCACCCGCCCATCACTGCTGACGATCGAGGACCTCGACGCACCGTTGATCGTCGCCTTCTTAGCCCATATCGAGCAGGAGCGAGGGAACGGAGCTGCCACGCGCAACCTGCGACTCGCCGCCATCAAGACGTTCATGCGTTATGTGGAACACAAGGTGCCCTCCGCCTTGGAGCAGATCGGCCGGGTCCATGCGATCCCGGTCAAACGCCACGATCAGAAGCTCATCCGCCATCTGACGATGGAGGAAGTTCGCGCGATCCTCGACGCCCCCGATCTTGCCACACGATCCGGCGTGCGCGACCGGGCAATGATGCACCTCTGCTTCGCCGGAGGCTTGCGGGTCTCGGAGCTGGTCGGCGTCCTGACCCAAAACCTGTCGCTCCAACACGGCGCGAGCGTGATGATCCGGGGT
Organism: Bradyrhizobium centrosematis; assembly: GCF_045571495.1. Classification (NCBI taxonomy): domain Bacteria; kingdom Pseudomonadati; phylum Pseudomonadota; class Alphaproteobacteria; order Hyphomicrobiales; family Nitrobacteraceae; genus Bradyrhizobium; species Bradyrhizobium centrosematis. Next base: position 1,696,163 of record NZ_CP120703.1, on the reverse strand, counting down.
AAGGGCCGCAAGGAACGTTGCTTGCCGCTCTGGAAGGAAACGGCGCGAGATCTCCGCGCCTGGCTGAGCGTCAGGGGCGCGGTTCGCGTCCCGGAGCTCTTCGTCAATGCACAGAATGAGCCCATGACCCGTGCGGGCTTCGAGTATGTGCTGGACAAGCACGTCAGCAAGGCGGCCGAGACCTGCACATCGCTGCGTCATCGGAGCGTCTCCCCGCATCAGCTCCGGCATAGTTGCGCGGTCATCATGCTACAGGCCACTCGCGACATCCGGAAAGTGGCCCTGTGGCTCGGGCATGCCGACATCCGCACGACCGAGGTCTACCTCCGCATGGATCCATCCGAAAAGCTCGAGGCGGTGGAAGCGGTCATTCCGCCCGAGCTGCGCCGCGGACGGTTCAAGGCACCAGACGCGCTGATCGCCTCGCTGCTGGAGGACACATCTCTATCTTCGGGGTGAGAGACGCCGAGCTGACTACTGTCACTGCGGCATTCCTTGGGTCAGATCCGACGCGGCGGCATGCCGGTGCTCATCTGGATGAGCATCGCGCACTTCTCCGTTGGATCGGGGACGGCGGAATCCAACCGCCGTGCCTCGATCGCGCTCCTGTTGCCGTGGTGGTGTCGCAATCACCGCGGTTGAAGATTTTGAGCCGGTGCCCTCCTGTCGGGCTGTTGGGCCCACGTCCATAGCGGCCTTTTTGCTGGCGGATCGCGCGCCACAATACGCTCGCTGCGCTCACCGACCTTTACCCGCAATGGCTCTTCGCGATCTTCTTCCCCTGCCGCCAAGCGGCGGCATTCCTCGCGAGGCAACAAGATCGCTCAATCCGCCATCCTCCGCTTCGCTGCGGGCCAAGGCTGCGGGACGGTCGTTGCGGCGCTCAGAGATCGCCATCAAGGCCGCGATGGTCGCGGGCTTGGAACAGCAACAGGAGATTACCATGGCTCAGATTGGCACCTTCACCCGCTCCGAAGACGGCTCGTACACCGGCACCATCAAGACGCTCTCGCTCAACATCAAGGCACGCTTGCTTCCGACCGAACCCTCCGAGAACGAGAAGGCTCCGAACCTGCGCGTGATGTTCCGCGACGTCGAGATAGGCGCCGCGTGGCAGCGGACCTCCAAGGACAACAACACCGTCTACCACTCGGTGAAGCTCGACGACCCATCCTTCCCGGCGCCGATCTTCGCCAACCTCGTCGCGGTCGATGACGGCTACGCATTGGTCTGGTCGCGGTGATCCGCAAGCTTGCGGCGCCTCGCCTCGCGCGGGGCGCCGCGGCTCCTCTTCACGAGATTATGCGGAGTGCCGCGCTGGACAAAGTCCCGAAAAACCTACGTTCACGGCACACCGCGCCGCATAACGCTCTGCTCCGCATAATCCGCGCGCCCCACATAGATGCGGTGGCTGGGAGCGTTTTCGTTGGACCGGTTGGTCTCGGCGACGATGCGGACGCCCTTGGCCTTCAGGCTCAGGGTCACGATCTCGCCCTGGAATTCGTTACCGACCTTCTTGAAAGAACCGATGTTAGCCATGTCACTTCTCCTGTTGTGTTTCGAGCCCGCGACCACCGCGGCCTCGATGGCGATCTAGGGCCGAGGACGATCGACGACGCACCCGCTCGGGCCGGAGCGCAGCGGAGGACGTCGTTGTGGCGACTTTCTTGTCTCGCGAGGAATGGGCGAAGCCCAGGGGAAGAAAGTCGCATCAACGGCGTTGCGGCTCAGACGATCGAGGCGAAGCCGGTCTTCGGCCAGATCAAGCCATCAACGAGGCCACGTGCGTCCGCGTGCTGAACCACAACCTTACGGAGAAGCGTGGCTATCTCGGTTTTGATGAACAAGCGGCGGAACGATTCAGCGCGGAAAGAGAAACAATCTGCTGCAAAGGGCGGAATCGTCTCCCCCAAGAACGGATCGAGATAAAACCGCTCCGACGCGGCTGGGTGGGCCGGACCGAATGCCGGCAGCTTGATCGAAGCGTTCCGAGGAGGGCCGCGATTACCTCTCACTCAAGCTCGACGGCCCCTCGTTCAATGCACCGATCTACGCGTACCTGTTCGACGATGATGGCGTGAAACGATCATCTTTCGAGGCTTGCGGTCGTAAGAACCGGTTAGGACGAGTTCTCCACCACCACCCCACCCGACTCTAACGGGCGGGTCTTCACCAAAGCAATCAAGCGCATCCATGACGTTACGCCAATGCAAACCGCGCCGAGACACGCGAAGACCTCACGCCAAGCCAGCGAAGGCACCCCGATGGGACAGGGCGAACGCCACATGATAGCCGGCGACGGCGGCGGGAGCAGCGAATACTGTGGCGATCGCTGCGCGCAAGGCGGAGGACCGAGTAGCAGCAAAGGCGACCTGGCCGAGGAGGAGCGTCAGCGCACCGGCGGCCGTTGCGCTAAGCAGCGCACCAATGAGGCCGGCGCCGCTCTGAAACGCGGTCATCCCGATACTCAGTGCGACGAAAAACGGCAGGGCATACACAGCGAGCGTAAAGATCGCCCAGCAGAACAAGCCGATGCCGAGTGTGTTGAGAACAAGCCCAATAGCGAGCATGGGGTGGCTCCATGTGCATAGATGTACCAGTTGCGCCTTCCACCACCACCACGGCGCAACCCTGGATGTGAGACCGAAACGAGGCGGAGTTGCGGCGTGAGCAATTTCGCCTCAAAGACTTCAGTCGAGCAGACGGCGCTCACGCGCCGCCGAACATCCAGACCGGGATGCCGAGCCGCTTGGCCTTATCGGCCAGGTTGTCCTGGATTCCCGTGCCCGGGAAGTGCATGACGCCGATCGGCAGGATTTCGAGCATGGCATCGTTGCGCTTGAAAGGTGCTGCCTTGGCATGTTTCGTCCAATCAGGCTTGAAGGCGATCTGAGGCACCTTGCGGATCGTCGCCCATTTGGAGGCGATCAATTCGGCCCCCTTCGGGGAGCCGCCATGGAGCAGAACCATGTCGGGATGCTTGGCATGAACCTTGTCGAGACGATCCCAGATGAGGTGGTGGTCGTTGAAGGCGAGCCCTCCGGTGAGCGCGATTTTCGGCCCAGCGGGCAGCATGACCTCGGTCTCGGCGCGGCGCTTGGCCGCGATGAAGTCGCGGGAGTCGATCATCGCTGCGGTCAGCGTGCGGTGGTTCACCAGCGATCCCGATCGAGGGCGCCAGAATGAACCGGTGTAAGTCTCGAAGCGTTCGATGGCCTGGTCGCGGAAGAGCTCCAGGCAATTGCGGCGCTCAATCAGTGTGATGCCTTCCGCCGTCACGCGCTCGAGTTCGACCGATCGAATTTCGGAGCCATCCTGCTCGCGCTGGCTCTTCTGCTGCGCCTGTTCGTTGTCGTCGAGTTGGCGACCGATGCGGTCGACGGCACGATGGAACAGGTTGACAGTCGACCAGAGCAGATCGTCGAGGTCCGGCTCGAGCCGCGTGTCGCTCAACGTGGCGACCAGGGCATCGAAGATGTCAGCGACGGCGCCGGCGATGAACTTGGTCTCGGGAAGCGGCCGTGGATCGGGCTGGTCCTCGAAGGGGCGGTAACCGAAGAGCTGCAATTCGGTCAGAACGTGTTCGGTCGGAGATGCGGCATGCTGCGGTTCGATGTCGTCGTGATCGGTCATGGAAGAGGTCCTTCCGGATCGGCCGCAACCATCGCGGCCTTCGTGGCGATCACTTAGACGGCGGGCGGAGCGGGCCAGAACCCGGAGCGAAGCGGAGGGCCGAAGCGGCAGCGGAGGATGGCGAAGGCCGGCTATTTTGATTCGCGATGCAAAGCGCGCCGGCTAGATAATTAATGATGTGTCTTCTCATTGCCGGCGCGCGGCGGAAAATAGCCGGTCGCAGCCATTGCCGGCCCGAGCCGCTTGCCGTCCGATCGCCCTCTAGAAGGCCGTGGTCGCGTGCTCTTCCGGCAGTGGCCTTGCTATGACGGACCTGCCGACGCCCATCGAGACGTCGCTGCTATTCTGTGGCTACTGCCGGAGAATGCAGGAAGCGGACGACGTCCTCTGGTACGAGCTGAAGCCGCAACGCTGTCCGGAGGGCCTCGAGGCCGAGGATGTGCAGATCTTCGTTGAAGTCGCCCACCCTAGGCGACAGCGGAATCGCTTCAACGCCGACCTCTTCCGCGCGCTTCGTGAGAATCGCTTGTACGGCATCTCCGGCAGCATCGTCATCGCGGGTGATATAGAGCCGACGCAGGCCAGATGGCAGCATCATTGCTGCGAGATGATTAGCCGAAAGCGCGGCGGCCATGGGCAGGGCCGGCAGTGCGCAACGCAGTGACAGCATGGTCTCGATTCCCTCGCCGGCAGCGAGCACATCATCGACCACGCCGAAGCGAACGGCGTTGCCGAGCAGGTCACCCATGGCGCGTCGTGGTGTGTCGATCGGAGCCTTGCCGAGCCGCACGCGATCAAAGCCGTTTGGATCGAGCCAAGTGCGATGCACGCCGGTGATCCGTCCCTCAAGGTCCGTGACAGAGCCTATCATCGCCGGCCAGGTTTCAGTCGGCAATTGCTCATCCGGTCGGTAGTAGCAACGTGGGTGGAAGCGTAGGCTGCCACCATGGTGGACGTGGCCTATTCCACGACGCTGCAAGTACGTCTCGGCTAGTGTCCCTTCAATCGGGCTGGACATCCCAAAGAGCCGACGAGCCGCCCCTTGTGATCCGGTCGGCGCTGGCGAACGAACTGGTTTCTGAGCTGGCTGCTCAGAACGAGGTAGTTTTAGAAATCGTTTCGCCTCCTCCGCGACCTCGCGAAAGTCTCGCAACGCCATACTTTCGCGGATAATGTCGAGGAGATCGCCATGCTCCCCGGTCGCGGCATCGGTCCATTTGCCGGAAGGCGCCTTCGGGGATTCGTGCAGGCGCACGAACAACGAGCGGCCCGGCGTGTTGTGGACGTCGCCGACCAACCAGTACCGCCCCGCCCGCTTGCCATTGGAGAGATAGTGTCGGCACACCGCCTCAGCTTCGCGCGAGAGGCGGCGTGCGAGTTCGGAAGCATCGCGGGACATCACGCGGCCTCCCGCTCGCCGATGCGCGCCACCGGATAGCTGACGAGCACCTTCGCTAGGATCTCGACACCGCTCGCGTCCGTGGGCACGAACATGCGCAGCTTCCAGGAGATGATCTCCCCAAAGAGTCCGTAGGCCCGCAGTCGGTCGCGCATCGTGTCGTTGAAGCCCGACAGCTCGATGCGGTATGCCCCCATCACTCGGACGCGGCGAAGCTGGAGCTCCTCCACGAGCTCGAGGACGGTCCGTCCCTCCATCAGCGCGGCAAAGGCGGCGTCCGCCGTCAGCGAAGGCGCGTCCGTCGCAAGGACGTTTGCGACCCACGCGGCCGAAACCTTGCGGCCGATGATGCGCTCGCCCGCATCGGTCTGAAGGCGATAGACGCGGGTCGATTCGTTCGGCAGCCGCTTCCAGATGGGGAGCAGCAAGCCCGCCACAACGTGGATCGTGCTTTCTGTGAACTGGGGCACCTCCGCACGCTCCGCCAGCCAGGCCGCTGCGAAGCGTTCACGGTCCGCTTCGATCCAGTGGCTCTCCGCCATCATGCTCAAGGGGACCGTGTGCTGATCCATCGGCCGGATCAGACGGACGCGCCGCTCGATCTCGCCGTCATCGAGCATGACGCTCGCCGCGGGGACCTGCACGGCGGCTCGTCCCGAACGCTCATTGAGCAGCAGGACGGCCTGACGATCGGAAAGACGAGCAAGAGCATCATCCAGACTCACAGGATGGTTGCGCTGGCGCTGTGTGACCGTGAGCAGCCGGGTCTCGGCGCCGGTGCCCGGATGGGCGTAGATCGTCCGCCGGTCAGTGACGACAAAGCTTTCGGCACGGAGTGTTTCCAATCCGAGGTCGTAGGTGCCGGATGCAACCGCGCCTTCGATCCGAGCGGTCAAGAGCTGCTCGAAGGCGGTGAAGAGCACATTCTGTAGGTCGATGGTGAGCGCCAATAACCTGTTCAGAAAGGTCGTGATGGGCGGTAGGTCATCCCTGAGCCCATTGGCATCCATGAGCTTCAGACCGGTCGCATCCTCGAATCTCCCGAGCGAGCAGCTGTCAACCTTGCCTCGCGCGAGCAGCATGTAGAGCTGACGCAACGCGTCACGCCCGTACTGGCTTTCGAGATTGTCCTCGGGCCGGAACAGCCCCTGCCCTCCGGTCTGGCGCTGGCCACGCGTAATGGCTCCCAGCGTGTCGAGCCGGCGGGCAATGGTGCTGAGAAAGCGCTTTTCGGCCTTCACGTCGGTCGCGATGGGGCGAAACAGCGGCGGCTGCGTCTGATTTGTCCGGTTGGTCCGGCCGAGCCCCTGGATCGCGGCGTCGGCCTTCCAGCCCGGCTCGAGCAGGTAATGGACTCGCAGGCGGCGATTCCGGGCCGACAGTTCGGCATGGTAGCTCCTCCCCGTGCCGCCTGCGTCGGAGAACACGAGGATTCGCTTGATGTCATTCATGAAGGCCGACGTCTCCGCGAGGTTGGACGATCCGGCTCGGTTTTCGACGACCAGCCGGTCGCCCTTGCGAACGATGCGGCGCGAGCGGCCGGTGACCTCGGCGACCATGTCAGTGCCGAACCGCTGGATGACCTGATCCAGCGCGCCAGGTACCGGCGGCAGCGAGGCGAGCTTCTCGATCAAACGATCGCGGCGAGCGACGGCCTCCCGGCTCTCGACCGGCTGTCCGTCGCGGTAAACGGGCCGGGAGCAGAGATTGCCTTCCGAGTCCGTGAAGGGCTCGTAGAGCTGGACTGGGAAGGAATGGGCGAGGTAGTCGAGCACATACTCACGCGGGGTGATGTCGACCTGGACGTCGCCCCATTCTTCAGTCGAGATCTCCGCGAGCCGGCGCTCCATCAGCGCTTCGCCCGTCGACACGATCTGGATGACTGCGGCGTGTCCAACCTCAAGATCGTTCTCGATCGATCGGATGAGCGACGGCGTCTTCATCGAGGTCAGGAGATGACCGAAGAAGCGCTGCTTCGCGCTTTCGAAGGCGGATCGTGCCGCAGACTTTGCTTGCCCGTTCAGCGTTCCGGTTTCGCCGGTGATGTTGGCCGCTCGCATCGCCACGTCCAGGTTATTGTGGATGACGCTGAACGCACCGGCATAGGCGTCGTAGATGCGAACTTGCTCAGGTGTAAGCTGGTGCTCAACGAGGTCGTACTCGACGCCTTCATAAGAGAGCGAGCGGGCCGCGTAGAGACCGAGCGCCTTCAGGTCGCGGGCCAGCACCTCCATGGCCGCGACCCCACCTTCCTCGATCGCTTCGACGAACTCGGCACGCGTCGCAAACGGGAAGTCGGCGCCACCCCACAGGCCGAGGCGTTGGGCATAAGCGAGATTGTGGACTGTGGTAGCGCCGGTCGCCGACACATAGATCACACGAGCATTCGGTAAAGCGTGCTGGAGCCTAAGGCCGGCGCGCCCCTGCTGAGAGGCCGCCTGGTCGCCGCGCTCGCCCTTGCCCCCGACTGCATTCTGCATGGCGTGGCTCTCGTCGAAAACGATCACTCCGTCAAAGTCCGAGCCCAACCATTCGACAATCTGCCTGACGCGCGAAAGCTTTTCGCCGTGCTCCTCGGTCCGTAGCGTAGCGTAGGTGGTAAATAGGATGCCTTCCGAAAGCCGGACCGGGGTGCCCTGGCGAAACCGCGACAGCGGCGTAACAAGCAATCGTTCCATGCCAAGCGCGGACCAGTCGCGCTGGGCATCCTCGATCAGCTTGTCGGACTTGCTGATCCAGACCGCTCGGCGGCGGCCCTTGAGCCAGTTGTCAAGCAGGATGCCGGCGGCCTGCCGTCCCTTGCCCGCCCCGGTGCCATCGCCCAAGAACCAGCCGCGGCGAAAGCGGACGGCATTTTCCGCGTCGTCGCGCGCGGCGGCCACAACATCAAAAGTCGTGTCGACCGTCCAGGAGCCCGCGAGAAACTCGGAATGTGCCTCCCCGGCATAGATGATGCTCTCGAGCTGGGCATCCGATAGAACTCCGTCGGCCATGACACTGGCCGGCAGGTGCGGCCGGTAGGACGGTTTCGGCGGCGCAACGGAAGCCATTGCCGCGGATTGCACGAGTTTGGTCGGGTGTTCGCACGATCCGGGAATACGGATCGACTGCAATCCATACTCCTCGTAAAGCGCATCGGTCAGCCGGGCGCCTTCCGGCGGCGACCATTCGACCGTCTCGTACGCAAGTTCGACACCTTCTGGTGCTGCGCTTATCGAAGAGGACGACGAAATTGGTGCAGCGGCGTCGACCGATCGTGACGTCGCTGGCCGCCGGAAAGCAGCGATCTCCGATGGTGAGGCGACGGGCAGCCTTTCAGGCACATGCTGGTTCACCCAGCCAAGCAAGGTCGCGACATCGCCCGCCATTCCTGGCGAGTCAGGAAAAGCTTTCGGATCAGCGGCGGGCAGCTTGTCGATCACAAGCAGCCTCGTATCCGTCCGAGTCCCATGCTTGGCGTAAAGGCTGCCATCGATCGCCGCAGAAAATACCACCCGCCCGTGTTCCTGGAGCCGGATAAAGGCATCTCGCCAAGTCGGGTTATCCGGCGCGAAGCTTGCACCAGCGATGGCAACGAGGCGCCCACCGTCGCGAAGACGCGCGAGCGCCGAAGCGACGTGGCGGAGGGCCGCATCCGTCATCCGCCGATCGACATTCGCCAGTGCGGAGAACGGCGGGTTCATCAAAACAACGCTGGGTACGACACCCGCATCGAGTTGATCATCGATCTGAGCGGCGTCAAACCGCGTGACTTTAACGTTGGCGAAGAGCTGCTCGAGCAACCCCGCTCGGGTCTCGGCCAACTCGTTCAACATCAAGGCGCCCTCGGCAAGCTCGGCAAAGACGGCGAGCAAGCCCGTCCCCGCGGAAGGCTCCAGGACGCGATCGACCGATGTAATGCCGGCTGCACCGCATGCGACCAGTCCCAACGGAATGGGCGTCGAGAATTGCTGAAGTACCTGGCTGTCCTCGGAACGCCGCGTATGGGTTGGCAGACAGCTCGCAATTTTCGCGAGCATCGGCAGCATTGCTGCCGTCGAGCCAGCCTTGGCACGCATCGCGGGGCCAAACTTGCGAAGGAACAGAACAGTTGCCGCCTCGCAGACGTCATAGGCGGTCTTCCAGTTCCAGGCCCCGGCCGCGTCGGAGGCGCCGAAGGCAGCCTCCATGGCGCTACGCAGAACAGCGGCATCGATGCGCCGGCCCCGTTCGAGCTCGGTCAGGAGCTGTCGCGCGGCCTTGACAGCGGCGGAGGTGAGACTTGCAGCGGCACGCATCGAGATCGGCGCGGCGGCAGCGCCGCCGGCGAGAGATTCGGTCATGGTGGGATTTCTCGAGAGAGCAGGAACGGGTCGAACCGTCAGGCGCTCTCCTTTGACCCCGACGGCTCAAACCCTTCCCGGCCCGACTCTCACTCTCGGCCGTTCCCAATAAGAATGGGGACCAGCGCTGCGCACCGGTCCCCAAGCTACCGCGGGACGGCCGGAGCCGTCCCGCTCTGTGATTTCACTCAGCCGCGTCGAGTTGTTGCGGATCGTCGTCGCTGGCGTTCTCCTGATCCTCCTCGTCGGCGAGGAATTCGGGCAGCGGGCCCGCTTCACCCTCCTGCTCCGCTGGCATCAAACCAGGAGCGGTAAGACGCAGCGCCTCCGGCAGCCAGCCCGAGCCATCCAGCAGGCGCTCGGCCTCCTTGGCCATCTCGGCCTTCTTCAGATGGTCGATCAGCTGCGCCGACGACTCGCCCTTGGCTTCCCGCACAGCCTCCAGAATGCGCGGCTTGGTGACCCGGCCGAAATAGTTGTCGACGGTCGGTCTCCAGCCGGCTTGCACCATGTCGAGCCCAACCGCGCGCGCCAGCACATCAGCCTGGTCGAGACGCGTGCGAACGCCGTGGGAAGAGACGCGGCCCTGATTGTAGCGGTTGGCCGGCTCATAGACGGCGTTGACCGCAAACGACGCACAGTGGGCGAACAGCGAAGCCTGTGCACCACCATCGAGAGCCGTCAGCGCATCCCAGAGATCGTTCTCGCTCTTCGGCAACCGTGCCTTCCAGGCCTCATGCCGAGCCTCGACAGCCTTCGCCGAGGCGCTTTCCCTCAGCCCCGGAGCTTGAGCGGGAAAGATCGGCGTGCGAAGGCCGATCTCCAGACAGCTTCCTGACGATGCGAACCGGTAAAAGGCCGTCAGCACGAAGTTATGCAGCACCGCCTGGAACGCGATCGCAGGATTTTCTGCCAGCGCATCGCGCAATGCCAGTGTTCGATGCGCCGTCAGTTCGGTGATCAGCCGATCCGGCAGAGGTTTGGCCGCGTCCTCATCATCCTCTTCGGCTTCAGAAGCACTACCCGCGACCGCGATGACCGTGCGCTGGACAGAAGGGCCCACTTCTGGACCTCCGGTCGACGACGCCTCGGCTCCCTGCCCGACATCAGGATCAGCTGCCGGCACCTCGTCCTCCGGCCGGACGTAACCTCGGTCCACGGCGAGGCGTCCTTCGGAATCGATGCTGATGAAGACACCTGCTCGGGCGATCTCGTCCGGATCGTAGAGCATCGGCCGGTCTTCGAAGGCCGCCAGTGCCGTCTCGATTTCGCCGAGGCGCTGATCGACTTCGTCGGGCAATTCATCGGCATCCTGGTAATCGGCTTCAAGCTTGGCCTGCTCGGCGTTGAGAGCATCGATGGTGGCCTGCTCTTCAGGCGAGAGATCGACAGGTCTGCCCTCGATTTCTCGTAGGCCTTGGGTGTGACCGTAGGGGAACTCTACGGCGACTGAGATCCACTTCCAGCCTTCGGCAGCAATAGTCTCAGCTTCGGCTTTGAGCTTTTCGGTTACGAGGCGGTCGAGCAACACGACGTCCTGAAGCCAGCCGCCGTCGTCGTGCTCGAACAGATCCCGCAGAACGCCGCCACCCGCGTGCTGATAGGCATCGAGGCCCACAAATTGGGCGCGGCGATCGGACCCGCGTACGGTGTTCTCGGTGAGCAAGCGCCGGATCTGGTACGGCTCGTCGTACCCGGAGCGGCTGACGTTCTCCCAGACTTGCTCCTGGCGGGCGTGATCGGCTGTGACCGAGAACGCCATGAGCTGCTCGAGCGTCATGCCGTCTTCGGCATAGACGTCGTGCAGCTTTGGCGAGACCGACGCCAGGCGCAGGCGCTGCTTGACGACCGCCGGCGCCACGAAATGCCGTGCGGCGATCTCCTCTTCGCTCATACCGCCATCGCGGAGGATCTGGAACGCGCGGAATTGATCGAGTGGATGCAGGCCGATGCGCTCGTCGTTTTCCGCAAGCGAGTCGTCCTCGGCGATACCGCCATCCCTGACCACACAGGGGACCGCTTGGGTCTTCGCCATACGCTTCTGCTTCACTAACAATTCAAGGGCGCGGTATCGCCGCCCGCCCGCAGGAACCTCGAACATGCCGGTCTCCGTTCCGTCGGCATCGACGACGGCACGGACGCTGAGGCTTTGTAGCAAGGTACGCTGCGCAATGCTCTCGGCCAGTTGCTCGATCGAGACGCCGGCCTTGACCCGGCGAACATTGGACTGGCTCAAGACCAGCTTGTTGAAGGGAATGTCCCGGGATGGACTGAGTTTGATCTTCTGAACGGCGCTAGCCATGTCGGATTCTCCGCGACGGGCGGCCGAAAGGCTCTCTCTCGACCTCCAACCCGTCACGAACTGCACCGCCTGTCCTCTCACTCTCTGAGGCACCGCCGCGAAGGCAGCCGAAACAGCCGGCGGACGCATTAGGCGGCCTCCTCGTCGCCCTCGTCGAAGGAGGCGATCGGCCGTTGCTGAAAGCCAAGCAGGAAATCGGCGGCCTTCGACGCCGCGCTCGCCGCCCGTACAACTGCGCGGTTGTCTTCACGCAGCACCTCCAGCCAGGAGCCGATATAGTCGGCGTGGCGTACGGTCGGCACGATGCCAAGTGAAGCGCAGACGAACGCACCTGCCATCTCGGCGACCAGTTCCTCGCGCGCGTAAGATTTGGAGCCGAACGAGCCCGAGAGGTCCCGACCAAGCCGGGAAACAGCTCCACTCCAATGCGACAGTTCGTGGAACGCGGTCCGATGCCAGTTGATCGGCTCGAAATACGCCGCCAGCGGCGGGACCTGCACAAAATCCCCGGTCGTATTGTAGTAAGCGCGCACCCCGCCAATGCGGAAGTCGGCGCCGGTTGCGGCAATCAGCGCTTCCGCCTGCGGTTCGATCTGATCCGGTGGCGGCGGGACGACTGAGCCAACGACGTCCCCGGGCAAGCCGTCACACTGCTCTATGTTAAAAACGGTAAAGCGCTTGAGAAACGGAATCGTGCCCGGCTCCTCCCCAGTCTCTGCGGTACGCCGACGCTCGTCCTCGGGAATGAAGCGATCCGTGTAGACAACGGTCGTACCTCGCTCTCCCTTCCTGACATGGCCGCCGAGCCCGAGCGCCTGACGAAAGGTCAGCCAGCTCTGGCTGGAGAAGCCGCACTCAAAAACGGCACCCCACAAAATCAGCACGTTGATTCCGGAATAACCCCGCAGCGTCGAAGCATTGCGCGGCATGGCGAGTGGCGCCTTGATCGCCGCCGTTCCCCATGGCTGCACCCAAGGAATCCGGCCGGCCTCCAGTTCTGCGATGATCTTGTCGGTGATTTCAGTGTGCAGGCTCGCCCGGTCATCGCCAACACGAACTCGTGTGTGTCTGGACATCGCGATTCTCCGCGACAGGCGCCGGAAGCCTCTCTCCCGACCTTCGACCCGTCACGACGAACCCGGTCCGCACTCTCACTCTTAATCTCGATGACGGCGCACAGCCGGAGACCTCGAACCGAATGGGCCACGCGTCCGACCCGTCTGGATAACCTGCAATTCGACGCGGAAAATTATGAATGACGCCGCGCACACTACTCGTCTGAGGGCCCCCGGCGTCTGAGCGGCGAGGCGGTGGCGGGTGGGGTCAGGAAGCTTTGTGCCCGAGGTTCGCGGCTCCCCGTCATTAATATAGAAGAGAAGCGTGTGGGCGGAGCGAAGCGGAGACCACTGAGGGTCGCGAGACCCGGCTAAGAGGCACCCGCAGGAGGGTCAGCATAGCGCCGACGCGTAGCGGCGGGACCCGGGACCGAGTGCAGTCGCGAGACCGGTTAAAAAGGCACCCGACCCGAAGGGCAGTGATAGCGACGCCGGCATGCAATGACGGCGGGCCCGAGGGCGAGTGCCTCCGGCGAGCGACTCAATGCGGATGCGCGTCTCGTTGGTATCAATTTTGCTTTTGTGATAGCGTCTCACTCGTGTGCATGTCTATGCACGGCGTGGGCATGTTCACTGAGAGCCAATTCTTACAGAGGACGACATGGCCAAGAAAGCGAAGAAGGCAAAGAAGACCGCGAAGGCAGCTACCAAGAAGGTGGCAAAGAAGACTTCAAAGAAAAAGAAGTAGTCGTATCGGCTACTGATCTATTGCCGCCTTCGGGTCGCAACCCGGATAAGAAGCGAGACCTCCCAAAGGATATGAAGCGTCCTTTGCAGCCGTTTGGTATCGCGGCACGCTGAGATAAGGCCGGACCTTTGTGCAGGTGGCTGCTGCATAAAGGTCCGCTTTTTCGTTTCTGCCCCGCGAGGGCATGATCTGCTCCTGCGCGAGGGATCGAAGCCGCATGGCGGCCGAGACGCAGGGCGGCTCGGTTCACGAGAGCCCGGGGCGGCGACAGCCGCACGCGCAAAACGGACAAGAGCAACCACCTGAGCTCGGACGTCTGAAGTATCGGAGAACGGTCTCTCCAGTTCGTTCTTACCCACCCTAGCACAAGGCCGGGCAAAAATTCGGCCTTCGAAAAACCACGAGATCCCACGATCCCGAATCCCCGTCGTGTGTTGGCGATAGGGAACGTCTGCGGGACTAAACGATTCGTCTCAGCGTGGGAGAACCTTTCAATGCTGATGACCAAGCAGAGACGGCCGGCGATCCGTACCCTGCGCGGTTGGGCCATCAACGTGCTGAACGAAGCCGGCGCCATCCGCGAGTGCGAGGAGCACGGCTGGATGCGGGACCGCGCCGATCCGCACGCACGAGAGCGGGCCTTCGACATTGCCCGTCGAGCCCCGCCGGCGGGCGTCACCCCCGATGCAGCGTTGGCTGAGGTTCGCGACGTGCTGAACTCGATTGGTGATACGTGCCCGGAGTGCCCTGCAGATTAGAGGGGCTGGTGCTGAGCCAGGCTTCCAAGTCAGCGGCCCAGCTTTTTCTCGACGCGCTTGCGGGAATTGCCGACCTTCTTGACAGCCTTCTTCACCGCCGAGGCCGAGCGCCCAGTCTTCTTCGCTTCATACCGGACCTCGTAGTCCTGCCCTTTCGCGACCCGGGCGCGATCCTGTTTGCGTCCACGCGCGGTCCTCTTCTTCGCTGCGGCCATCGGCTCCTCCTCTTTAGAAGTGATGGCAATGCAACGCTGCAAGGATTCACGGGTTCCGTTCGTTGGCCGCAGCTCAGTGGCCACAAGCATGGCCACGTACGATTGGCGTCCATCCATCGAGCAGCAGACCGTCCCAGGAAATGACGCCCTCATCCCATCTCGACGCGTGCTGGCGGTACATCGAAGCCCACTGAGGGCTCCATTCGATGATTTGGTCATTGAGGCCATCGTGCACGCGACACGGCCTATCCGGATCGAACGTGTCCATCGAGTTCATGCCGGATGTCCGGGATCGACGTCCTTGGGCGTCTTCTTCTCCCGCTGAGGTGTCATTTTCGCCGGACTTTCCTTGCCGCCGCGCGGACCCAGCTGCTCGCGCTGAATGTCGTCCTCGGAGCGTTGGGGCTCCACGCCATTCGTGGGCTTCTCAGGCATCATTCCATCCGAGCCTTGTCTTTCAGGTCACGTATTCGGGTCTCGGCCTCTTCCTTCGAGGTGACGATCTCCGATTCATCCGGTACCCGTGCGATCGCGCTGAGCCTCTTGAGCTCGGCGAGTTGTTCTGCAGTTGGTTTTCCCATCTTCGAATCCTTGAGCGCCTGCACGACGGCCTCGTCGTCGAGCACATCCAGGAGCTGGTTTATGGTTTGCTCGCAATCTCTGGGGCCAGGCTCGACATACCGGGCCAGGATGCCCTGAGCGTCCTCCAACGCCTTCGCAACTCGCTGTTCCGGATCCATGACCGGTACTCCAGATACTCTCAGGCAAACGCGGCTATGAACGGCGCGTTCCTTTGCTCAGCCCCTTGAACGAGCTGGCCCGCAGGAGTCCTTCGGAGGTGATGTCGCGGTACTCGATGTCGGCAAAGAACTTGGGTTCGACCCAGGTGGCCTTCGGTTTCCTGATGGTCTTGGTCAACTTCTGCTTGGGGCTGACGGCGGTATCGAGCGCCTTGCGGATCTGCGCCGAGGTGGTCCGGCTCCATCCTGTGCCGACCTTGCCCATGTAGACGAGATCTTTGCCTTCTTTCTTACCCAGGTAGAGCGCGGCCACGCCGGATGGATCCTTGATGAAGCCGACCACGGGAAACTTCCCTTTCTGGACGACCTTGATCTTCTGCCAGGCTTCGACCCGCTCCGATCGGTATGGCGCGTCCACGCGCTTTGAGATGATGCCCTCATAGTTCAACTTGCTGGCGGCGACGAACAGAGCCTGCCCGTCGCCTTCATGGTGTTCACTAAAGAAGATGGGCTCCTCGAGCCTGTGCTCCTCGATCAGTTCTTTGAGCAGCCTCTTCCGCTCAAGCTGCGGCTCCTTGCGCAAATCCTTGCCGTCGAGCCACAGCAGATCGAACGCGAAGAAGATCAGCCGGTCCTGGTCGCCTCTGCCGAGGTCTGCCTGCAGCTCGGAAAAATTGGTGCGGCCGTCATGGATGACGACGACTTCGCCGTCGACGATGGCCTGCCCCTCGATATCGAAGGCGGCAGCGATCCTGGAAAACTTGCTGACCCAATTGTAGCCGTTGCGGGTGTAGGCCCGGCGATCGTCACCGTCGATCCGGAGCTGGATGCGGTAGCCGTCGTATTTGATTTCGTGAATCCACCGAGAGCCCGAAGGTGCCTTCATCTTCAGGGTCGCCAGTTGGGGGCTGATGAACTCCGGCATCTGAGGAGCTTCTGGCTTCTCGGCCGGAGGCACCGATCTTGTACGCTTTGCCACGCTACGCCACTCACAAAAAACCGCCGCCGGGTTGGAGCCGGCGGCGGGCAGTCTACCTACCTTACTCAACGAGTCTCGCAACTTCGAAGGCAGCGAGGAGTTCCCAGACGGTCGCACCTCGCAAGCTTTCGAATAGGAGCGATCCGCCACGCATTCTCAGAGTGCAGTGCCGAAAAAGCCAATCCCTGCCGCATCGAACTCCGGTCGATGGCGGGCGTTTACCTATCATGTCAGACGCATTCGATTACTTTCGGGCCTACGCGGTCCGAGCTCTCTGCAAAGCGAGATCTATGCCGCGGGGCAGGATGAAGCATCTGCAGCTGGTGGTAGGTCGGGTCTACAATCTCCTCAAGAAGGAGGCTGCCTACGGCCCCAATATCCAGTACCTGGACGATTTCCGCGCAGCCCAGAAGCTTGAGAGCTCTCTTGATCGCCAGCCTAGCGGCCGCTCCGGCGGTCGCCTTACTTCGGTGGCGCCGCAAAGCGCGGACCGGGAGGCTCGCTGAATGCCTTCGCTCGACGCTCGCGGTGTGGCAGGTCTCTTGCGAGAGTACGCGCAGCGCACCGCGTTGCGAGGCGGCAATCCCTACCGGGCGAAGGCCTACTCTCGGGCGGCCGACAGTCTGGCGGCTCTTGCCGTCCCTTTGGACGTCCTCATCGCCGAGGATCGTCTGACGGAGATCCCCGGCGTCGGCGACGCGATAGCCGATATCATCACCAAGCTTCACAAGACAGGCAATCATCCGAGCCTCGAAAAGCTTCGCAAGGAGATTCCCGAGGGCGTGCTCGAGATGCTCGCGGTACCCGGTTTGCGGCCGGAGAAGGTGCTGCGGCTCTATCAGGATCTCGGCATCACCTCGCTCGCGGAATTGGAGGCCGCCGCCAAGGACGACCGCATCAAGAAGGCGAAAGGACTCGGTGCCGCGCTGCAGACCAAGATCCTGCAGAACCTGGCGATGGCCAAAAGCGGAGAAGGCCGCCTCCACCTGCACCGCGCCGCCACCCTGCTCGCGCACGCGAAGGAATCCATCCGGAAGTCCCGGCCAGAACTCAAGCGCGTGACGATTGCCGGCGATTTCCGCCGAGGCTGCGAACTCGTCGCCGACCTCACAATCGTTGCGGAGGCCGCCAAGTCGGCCGAGACAGCGATGCCATCGTCCGAAGGACTGCAAGTCCGGGTGTCCGACCGCAAACATTTCGGCGCCGCCCTTCTCTTCGCCACCGGCTCCGCCGCTCACATCGAGCAGCTCCAAGCCTTGGCCGCCGAGAAGGGCATGCGGTTGGACGCTCACGGCCTGCACAAGGGCCGCGCACTGATCGCCGGCGAGGAGGCTGACATCTACCAGGCTCTCGGGCTGCCCTTCATCGATCCCGAGCTAAGGGAAGGCCGCGGCGAGGTCGAGCTGGCCTTGAAGGGCAAGTTGCCGAACCTTGTGACCGACAAGGACTTGCGCGGAATCCTGCACTGCCACACCGATGCTTCCGATGGGACAGAGACCCTAGAGACCATGGCGAAGGCGACCCGTCAGCGCGGCTTCGAGTATTTTGGGGTCGCCGACCATTCCAAGTCCGCCCATTACGCCGGCGGTCTCTCCCTCGAAGAGATCGTGCAGCAGCACCGGGAAGCCGACCGCCTGAACAAGCGCTTCGGCAAGGACTTTCGGATCCTCAAGGGAATTGAGTCGGACATTCTGGCTGACGGGTCGCTCGACTACGATGAAAAGGTGCTCGAAGGTTTCGACTTCGTCGTCGCCAGCATCCACGGCCGTTTCAAGCTGGACCGCAAGGCGCAGACCCAGCGCCTGCTGCGGGCCATTTCCGATCCTCATACGACAATCATCGGCCACATGACTGGCCGGCAGCTGCAGCGGCGGCCGGGCTACGAAATCGACGTCGAGAAGGTGCTTCGGGCCTGCGCGAAGCACGACGTTGTCGTCGAGATCAACGCACATCCGTGGCGTCTCGATCTGGATTGGCGCTGGCACCAGGCGGCCCTCGAATTCGGCTGTATGCTGAGCATCAATCCGGACGCGCACTCGATACCAGAGCTCGACCACATGCACTGGGGCGTCGAGATGGCTCGCAAGGGCGGCGTCCCCGCCGAACGGGTCCTGAACGCGATGACATTGCCACAGATCACGCGTTATCTCCGTCAGAAGAGGCGCTCGCTTGCCCGGGCCGCCTGATATTGCCACAGGAGCTCCAGAAAAAGCCCGGGTCTACTCGCAAGACGGCCAAACGCGGGACGTGATCCCAGAGCGTTCCGGAAATGGCGGGTGTTCGAAGGTATGCTCGGCTATGCCGCGGTGGGGCGCGGCCACTAACACCGTTCGGCTTCATTTGGGCTCTCTTAATGGGCTGACCGCTCCAAGCCGTCGATCTGAACGCGGTGCCGACCTTGATCTGGGCGGCATGGCTCGAGAGCAGCTCGGCGACGACTTCCGGACCGCGCTTGCCGAACTCCCTGTCGGAGTGCCTGCGGTGCAGGGGCCAGATGCGGTGGTTCATGTCGAAGCTGCTGGGCCGGGACCCGACGGCCACGATAGTACATCGGTTCGTTTGTCCAGGTTGCGAGGGCATCGAGAAATCGAAGCCGACTTCAAGCCGATCCGCGTCTCTCCGGATGATCAGGCGGAAGCAAGGCCTGCGGCGCGAGCTGCTTAAGAAGGCTCTCGGAAGTGGCCTGACGGGCTCGCGGAACATCGAACCCCGAGGGCACGTTGCTCCGGGATGGAAGCCTTTCTGCACCGCCTCTTTACGGCCAGGTCCGACTTTCCGATCTGGGTACACTACACGCTGACGCTTGGCCTGGTGGGCACCGCGTTCATCGCCCGGGTGATGCTGGACGATCACCTTCGATCCTATCCGTTTCTGCTGTTCATTCCGGCCATCTTCCTGTCCTCCGTCCTATTCGATCGGGGCTGCGGGATCGCAGCGACTGCGGCGGGCGCCGTGCTTGCCATCGCCTACTTCATGCCGCGGCCCCCATCGTCCGCCGTGATCCCGCTCGTCTTGTTCATCCTAACCGGCATCTGCATCGCCGCCGTCACCGAGCTTCTGCGGGGCACGTTGCGGAAACTCTCCGAAGCCAACCGGTATTCGGAAGTTCTGCTGCAGGAGCTGGCGCATAGAACGCGCAACGACCTCGCAACCATAGTCTCCGTCCTTCGGCTTCAGGCCCGCTCGGCCACCGACCCGGCGGTCCAGACGGCGCTCGCGTCCGCGGTGAGCCGGGTGGACGTGGTCGCCAAGGTCCACGACCGTTTGCGGGATACCGCGGACAGCAGCCGCATCGACCTCGCCCCGTACATCGAAGCCCTATGCGGAAGCCTCGCCGACTTCCATCGTGGCGTCCGCACGATCTCGATCGGTGTCCGCTGCGAGAATATCGAGGTGCGGACCTCGCAGGCGGCGTCGATCGGGCTGATCGTGAACGAATTGGTAACGAACTGCTTCAAGTACGCCTTCCCCGAGGGGCGCCGCGGCGCCGTGGACGTGGACGTGCGCGCCAAGGGCGACCGCATCCACGTGACGGTGCAGGACGACGGTGTCGGCTGTCCGACCGAGGTCAAGAGCGGCCTCGGCACGCGGTTGATCAGTCTGCTGGCGTCGCAGATGAAGGGGACCGTAACGAGAAGGCCTCTTCCGGAGGGTTGCGAGGTGCAGGTCTCTCTCGCGCGTGACGCCTGAGGCCGCAGGCGATGAATTTCTCGAAGCTGGCTGCAACCGAAGACAGGCTCTCGCGTAGACGGGTCGGAGCTTGCGACCATGACCGCCCCATCGACGAAGACTCTCGAAGACCTGGAGCGATACCGAAGGCTGCACGCGGAGGCGACCGACCCGCTTGCGGTGCGGCTGCTGCAGGACATCATCGTCGAGCTCGAGGCGAGCCTTTCTGCCGGGGAGCAGGAGGACGCAGGCAAGAAGTCCGAGGACGGCTAGGCGGATGGGTCTGGGCGAGCGCGACATGGCCCACGATTGGCCGGGCCGGTCCCGCATAGGCCCGGTCGGACTCCAATTGGATCGTTCGCAGTGCATCTTTCGTGGCATCATCTCTCTGGTAGACCCAACTCTTCGACGGCCCGACCGCAGATCTCGGCGGGGTCCTTGAGGCCGGTCTGGCCGATCTCGATGATCTTCTTGGCAATCAATTCGGTCAGGGGATCGTTGCGGTCCTGCACGCCAATCGTGCGGAGGGCCCGTTCATAGGCTTTGGAAAGCCGCGCGATCTCTTCAGGCCCCAAAGGCGAGTTCTGAAGTATTCGGTAGATGGCCACGTTGTTGTCCCCTGGTACGGGTAGCCTAGCACCAATCGCCTGAGAGAGCATTGCGTCATCCCAGCAGATTTTAGCTTTCGCAACAGTCCCCTTGTTCGTCCTGGAAGCCATGAAGCTGGCAGCGAAGCGCGCCGCAGACGCGCAAGCCCGACGACTTTGCCTGTATTTCAGAGGACGATCCGTCCCAAAAACTTCCACTGCCTGCATAGGAACGATAGCGCAAGTACCAGGTTTTCCCGAAGCCCCTGCCCCCGAGGGGCGACCCCGAATGGCCCCAGCTCATAGCCCCCCTAGCCCCCGAGCTGGGGCCTTTATCCGGAGCAGAAAGCCCTTTGATGGACGTCTTCTCGGTTCATTAACAGGTTAGTCGTCTGCGGCGGCAGGGCCGTGCGGTCGCGCCGCGCCATGAAAAACGTTTACCTAGCCGCACGTTCGCGCTGCACCCGTTAGCAACGTACGATTCACATATGTGGATGCCGGAACAACGTCGGCCGGATTTGAGTCGGGATTGCATCATTTTCCCTGTTGGTCCACCGGCGGGCCATGATCCAAGTCTGTCCAAAGCTTGGGTGGGGGGTACACGACATGCGTGAACACCATGGGATCGCCGTTGACGCCGCTGTGCTGTATGCGCGTCTGGAGCGGCTCACGTCTCAATTATCCGAATTGAAAAGACTTCGCGCCCGCGTGCTCGAGTTGGAGCGGAGCGCTGAAAATTGGAGCATCGAAGGGTCGTCTTCCAGTGGAAGCGACAAATCTCCTAGACCTTGGTCGCCGTCCAGACTCCGCTGCACCTGGCAGCACCGGAATAGCCGCTCCAAGATCCCGTTCCATTTGTCGGGGCCAATCTGCCGGCGCCCGCGGCATGCTTGTCCTGCACCGTTACGGAAGCGCGCACTGCGCCGGTTCTCGATACGCGCCCCCGAAATCTGACAAGGTTGGGATGAGAGATGTTGCCATTCGAGATGTTCACGTCGAAATTGTAGCTTGGATCGCAAGGTCCGGACCGCGTCTCGAAGATCAGGTGCCACGCACCATCGAAGTCGTGTATCGGGTAGGAGCGCGCCTCGGCGCAACCGGCATAGGCGAGGATTAGACAACCCGCCGACAAGTTAGCAACCAACCGCATCATCGCCATCGCCTCAAACCTGGGTGAGTCTGCTATTTTCCGCCCGGCAGGGGCGCGCCCTCTGGCTCCAGTAGCTTGAGAGCGGTTTCAATCTTGGCGAGCAGCGCCTGAATTTCAGCTCGCTCGTTGCGGCCGGGATGGGCTTCGAGTCGCGCCAGCAATTGCTCTTTCTGTAGTATCAGGTTTGCAAGAGCGGACATTGGTTCCCCACGATTGCCAGTGAAGGGCCGCTCAAAGAGCGGCCCTTTGTCTGGTTCACCAGCTCCGGGTACCGAAGCTGAAGCCAATGCTCGGGCCACCGCCATAGTAGCCGTAGCCGCGATCGTAATAGCTAGGCCCACCGTAGTAGCCGTAGCTGCGGCGGACGACGTATCCGTCATCGCCACCGTAGTAGCGCTGAACGTAGCGAGGGCCGCGGGTGCGGTAGCAGCGACCGTATTCGTTGCAGACCAGGCGGACCTGGTCGATGCCCGAGACTTCCGCCGAGCCGATGGCGGTCGGATTCAGCGGAGCGGCGACCGCCGCTGATCCCAACAACGCCGCGGCCGCGGCGCCAAGTGCGAGTGTCTTCATGGTCGTTCTCCTCTTTCCGAACTCAGTCGATTTCTTCGATGATACGGCGCTCACGGGGTTCAACGATGTAGGTGCGGCTGTCCCGGTTGATGTACCGGTACTCCCGCAGGGTCGGAGCATCCCGATAGACTTCCTCGGGGAAGGCCTCGATCTCCACGCCCTCGGGCACGCGCTCGCCGGTGCGGATTTCGGTCCGAACCGAGCTGCCGGTGGTCACGCGCTTCTCGCGCTCGACCGGACGCGCCTTCGCGTGCTTGCGGACGACCTCGCGATCGCGGTCGCTGAACGTCACCTTGCGCTGCTCGGTGCGCGCCGGCGCGGCGGCCGTCGAACGGCCGGAGTACGGCAGGACCGTCACGATCTTGTAGGTGGACGGCTCGACGATCACGATCTCGTCCTTCACCAGGACGAAGTTGTAGCCGCGATACTGCGGCACGATCTCGACGACCTCGGCCGGCAGCGGCTGCAGGCGGATGTCGCGGGGGACGACGGTGCCAACCGACAGGGAGAAGTTCACGTTGGTGAGCGGCTGCACGTTCAGGTGCGAGATCGACGCGCTGATGCGGGTCCGCTGCTGGTCGTTGATGTTCACCGATGCGTTCACGTTGGTGTTCGACGAACGATCTGCCGTGTTCTGCTGATTGCTCGGCTGCTGGGCGGTGTTGGTCGAGCCGCTACCAGAGGGCGACTGCGCCTGGTTGTTGGTCGAGGACGGCGGATTGGCGCTCTGCGTCGGGTTGTTCGTGTTCGAAGGAGTATTGGTCTGCGCCTGATTGGACGGCGTCGCGGACTGGTTCGACGGCTGATTGGTCTGGGCCTGGTTCGTCGAATTGCCCGAGGGCGCCTGCGTGGTGTTGGTGCCAGTCCCGGAATTGGACGGCTGGCTACCGGCGGTCTGGCCGGTCGACGACGGAGACTGGGTTTGAGCCGAGTTGCTCGAAGGATTGGTCTGAGCCGATCCCGAGGAATTCGACGGCGTCGACGTCGAAGAGGACGGCGTCGCTGTGGAGTCCTTCTGCTGCTGCGTCGCGGACGGAGTGGAGCTCGACGTGCTCGGCGAAGATTGAGCGAAGGCCGAAGTCGCGATCGCGACGGCGGCGGTCGTGGCCAAGAATAAACGCTTGTTCATCTCTGAAACCTCCTAAAAGCGGACGTCGATTAACCCGAAGCGTGGGCTGCGGTTCCGTTTCGGGAAAACTCGGCA
Organism: Bradyrhizobium centrosematis; assembly: GCF_045571495.1. Classification (NCBI taxonomy): domain Bacteria; kingdom Pseudomonadati; phylum Pseudomonadota; class Alphaproteobacteria; order Hyphomicrobiales; family Nitrobacteraceae; genus Bradyrhizobium; species Bradyrhizobium centrosematis. Next base: position 1,672,829 of record NZ_CP120703.1, on the reverse strand, counting down.
ATCAGGGATCGATTTCTTCTGCACGCCCGATAACTGGTGCTGTAGCGAAATGGGACGACGGGCTAGTGGGCGGGAAGAACCGGAACTTCGTCGACGAATCCCCGTTGGCAGTGACTACTTTCAAGCACTGAGGAGGATATCATGAAGAAGTTGATCGTGTGCGGCGCGCTCGCCGCTTTCGCCCTCGGCACTCAGACCGCCAGCGCCGCCGAGTTCTACATCGTCCGCGATGCGACCACCAAGAAGTGCACCGTGGTCGACAGCAAGCCCACCACGACCACCACAACGGTTGTTGGCAACGGCGTCTACAAGACCAAGGTCGAGGCCGAATCCGCGGTCAAGACCACCAAGGTCTGCACGGAGCAGTAAGCGACCGTTCGGAGGTCGAAGGAGGCTTGCGAACCGTACTGACAGCAATTGGAGGAGAAAATGCCCGTATTGATTCTGTGGGCCGTTCCTGCCGTCCTCGTTGTTGGCGGCGTCGGCTATTTCCTGGTTCATATGCACTGAGCTATTAGCTTCGCACCAACGGCCCGTCCGGCTCCCCGGACGGGCCGTTTCTGTTTGGCGAGCGTCATCGAACCTCAAAGAAAAAGGGCCTCCGATGGAGGCCCTCGATCCGGGAATGTCGTTCCCTTAGTTGTAGTCCGAATACTTGAACTGCGGCAGCGCTTTCAGCTGCTCCTTGTTGCCGCTCATGACGGCGTGGTCCGGCACCCAATCGTTCGTGTTGCGGTTCGTCGTGGTCGTCGAAGCCGCACCGGTGGTGGTCTCGCGCATAGTGGTCGTGTTGCTCGTCGAGCTTGTCCGGACCGGCTCCTCGACGAACTTCAGCTTGTCCATCGAGACCGCGATATCGTGCTCGCCCATCCCGAGGAAGCCGCCGATGCCGATCACCACGGCGTTGATCTTGCCGCTCTTGTCGACCAGCAGTTCGTTGATGTCGCCGAGCTTTTCGTTGGCCTCGTTGTAGACGTTCAGGCCCATGAGCTTCGAAGCGCGCCAATTGTCCTTCAGCATCATCTTGTCGGCGGGCTGTGCGGTAGCCGCGGGCGCGGCGCGGTCGGCCGGCTGAGCGGATTGCGCGAACGCGGCGCTCCCGACAACGGCGGTGCTCAGCAAAGCGACAGCAAGAAAGCTTTTCATGGATTTCCTCCTCCAGCGTGAGTGCAGCACCCGTTGGGATGCCCGCCCCAACGCCCATCGCTGCCGGTTGTTCCCGAATCGGAACGGGCGCGCCCTTCGCTTTCGAATCCTTCGCGCGAGAGACGATCCTCAGGCGTGGCGAGCTCCCCGAGTGACCAGTCCCCGATAGATAGCTCTCTTCGTACTGCCTGGCCATACGACTGGCGACGAAACGCTCCTCGAAGCGGGCGCGGATTCTGCTCCGGTCCAGCCGGCCCGCTTCCTTGACCGCTTCGATGGCCTGCTCCTCGCCATCCACGATGAAGCCGGTGACGCCGTCCTCGATCACTTCCGGCACCGATCCTGAACGGTAGGCGATCACGGGCGTCCCGCATGCCATCGCCTCGATCATGACGAGACCGAACGGCTCCGGCCAATCGATAGGAAACAAGAGAGCTGCGGCGCCGGCGAGGAACGGCTGCTTGCGGGCGTCGTCCACTTCGCCGACGAGCTTGATCTCCTCGCCGTCGATCTCCGGCTCCAGCTTCTTCTTGAAATAAGCCGTCTCCGCCCGGGGTATCTTGGCCGCGATCCGGAGCGGCATCCGGACGGCGCGAGCGATGCGTATCGCAGCTTCCGGCCCCTTCTCCGCCGTCAGCCGCCCGAGAAAGGCCAGGTACGCGCCGGCTTCATAGGAGGGACGAAACAGGTCCTTAGGCAGCCCGTGCGGAATCGTCGCGATCCAATTCGCGTCGGGAAGCGGACGCCGCTGGTTGTCCGAGATCGAGACGAAGGGAGCCTCTGGGAAAGCCCCGATCACATCGGGCAAGCCGGGAAGGTCGAGCCGACCGTGCATGGTCGTCAGAAACGGCACTCCGGTGCGGCTCAGGACCGGCAGAGGCAACCAATCCACATGGGAATGAATCACGTCGAAGTCGCGCGCGCTCTCGCCGATGGCCTCGATCAAGAGCGCGCAGGCGGCGTTCGGATCGTCGCCTTTCCGTCCCAGGCGCAGCGCGCGCGGCCACACGGCGTGGAGTTGGGATTTCGTGCTCGAATCTCCGCTGGCGAACAGGGTGACGTCGTGACCGAGGTCGACCGATTCGTCCACGAGCCAGGCGATCACCCGTTCGGTGCCGCCGTACAGCTTGGGAGGAACGCTCTCGGCCAACGGCGCAAGCTGGGCGATCCGCATTGAGCTATGCCCCGAACGCGATGCGCAGGCCGAGCACGACGATCGCGGAGATCAGAAACGAAATCGCGAGCAGCGTCCAACTCGGCCTTGTGCTTCCGAGGGCTGCGCGTGCGACGAGCATTTTCATGCACGTCAACATTCGTCTCTGGGAAGCCGATGCAGGTAGGCTAAACCGAAGGTCGCGAGTTCTTCGGCATCGCTCTGTCGCTCTTTCCACCTCCGATGCAGGTGGCGCTCCATGAGACAGCGTCGGCCATCATGCGCGTCGACATCGGGATGTCGCGCCCGATACACAGTCCAGGCGGTCTCCGTGGCGTTCTTCAAGACGACGTTGCCGGCCATGCTCACTCTCCGGAGACGAACCCAGTCGCTGCCAACTCAAGGCGCTTCGGAAAGTTTCCAGTTTTTCCCGGTAAGCCGCGTCAACCGGACAATCGCGCGTTCAGCACGCTTTTGCGCGGGCTCGCTCGCGTGCCGCACGTCGGCGCTGCAGGCGCTGGCTTCGGCCAGAGCGCCTGGCCGCGAGAGGTGGGGTCGCCGCTGGACTTGAAGTCGGCGGATCAACGGCGGGCGCCGCGCTCTGCGTCCTCGGCTCGGCAGGCTTGGCTTCCATGAGCTCGAGCACGGATCGACCCTTCTCCGTGATCCGCCATCCGCCGTTCAGCCGCTCGACTAGTCCTTGCGAGAAGATGTCGAGCTCCGGCACGCGTGCGGCGAGACGCTTGGTCCGCTCGGCCCAGTCGCGCCCGCTCGTCGCCAGGATCGCCATGTCGCGCTTGAGATCGGCCATGACGGCGAACCCGTCGGGATAGCTCACCAGGATCTTGAGCACGGTGACCTGGAAGTTCACACCAGCCTTCCTCTGCCCTATCGCCACATGGTCGGAGCGTCGTGGAGGGCCGCGCGTCCGACCTGCTTCAGCCTCTCCGGCGAGCTGCCGCCGTTCGTCGCGCTTCCAGAAGCCTCGAGGCAACATGGGTGCGTGCCGCGGTTTCGTGGCGCGAGACGTCTTCGCAGACCTCGTCGAAGACGGCGCGCAAGAGCGCGGTCGTGGCCGGATCGAACATGGGAACCCCCAACGCAAGAAGAGTTAGTTTACTGCGGAACGCCGTGCGGTGAATTCAACAAAGTTAACGCCGTTACACCAAGCGAAGCTACCGCAACGCAACATGAAATGGACCGAACCTAGACTTTGCCGTTGTGGTCCAAGCTCGATGCTCTCGAGTGAAGCGGAGCATCCATTGCCCGCTCGCCGCCGGGGGAAGCGAAACCATTTGCCATTTTTTCCCGTTGTGGTCGGGGCGCTCGAACAACGTGAACGGATGCTCGATGAAGAAGGTTGCGATGTCGGCGCTGATGGTCGGCGCCCTTGGTCTTGCCTCGGTGGCCACCACGGCCCCTGCCGAAGCTCACTGGCGGGGCGGATGGGGACCAGGAATCGCCGGCGGCCTGGTTGCGGGTGCCGTGATCGGCGGCCTCGCCTCTTCGGCGTATGGCTGGGGACCGGGATACGGGTATTACGGCGGCCCGGGCTACTATAGCGCCGGCTATTATGGCGGCCCCTACGCCTACGATTATGGGTACGACGAGCCCTATCGCTGGGGCGGCGGCTACACCGCGTCCTACTACACTGCGCCCGTGTCCTACGGTTATCGTTATCGCCGCGTCGTCCGCCCTGCCTACGCCTACTATCGTGGGTCCTATCTCGTCGTTCGCCATCACTGGCATCGGCACCACCGCCACTGGTGAGAGGGGCGCATGTGAAGGTGACGAGGCCGCACCCGAGGGAGCGGCCTTTTTCTTTGAACCCCAGTCACGCTTCCGCTCACCACCATCTGCCGGCAAATGGATCGGTCCGCTCGAAGGCGAGACGCCGGTCTGGTGTTCGCTTCTGCAGCTTTGCCGATCGCTTCGGATGTGTGAGGACCGCCGCGGCGCGGGCCGGCGCTTCCTTTCGGGTCTCGCCGGAGGGTGCTGGAGGCACGGCGGCCATGGCTTCTCGCACTTCTCGCAGCGGCTCTTCCGGGATCGGATCGGCCTGGGCGACGATCGGCGCTTCGGCCCGCTGGCTGGTATCGAAGACGATCTTCTCCGGGATGCTCCTCGCCGATTTTATGCGGATGATGGTCCTGTCGGGGTCGGCCACGGCGGCGGCTTCGACGGGAGCGGGCAGGTATCGATCCGCAGCGAAGAGCAGCGCCAGCAAGAACCCGCCGACGAAAACGAAATAACGAATGATCGGCATGGACGGCCGCTCGCAAATGGGAAATCAAGGTACGGCGGGGCCGGATGGGTGGCGGGCCGCTGTGATCAGCGACCCGCCGGGAGCTCAGTCGATCTCCTGGACGACCGTGCGGGTCGACGGATCGACCAGCATCACGCGCTCGCCCGAGTAGACATAGCGGTACTTGGTGAGCGAAGGACCCCAGTCGGCGGGCACCGCCTCGAGTTCTAGTTCGCGCGGCACGGGCTGGCCGACCACGATCTTCTGCTGCACCGGACGAACCTTGTGCTCGGTCACGTAGGTGCGGATCTTGGTGCGGTATTCCGGCTCGATCTGCACGGCGGCCGCGTGACCGGTGCCGGTGGTGGTGACAACCGTCGACTGCGCCATCGCGCCCGTCGAGATCAGCGCGGCCATGGCAGTCGTCAGTAGAAGCTTGTTCATGTTGTTCTCCTCGCCGCCAGATGCGGCATGCGAGAACCCGCGAATGATGGCAAGGTTCCGGACGGGGCAGGATAATTGCCAAATCTTCCCGAATCTCAGAGGCGAGAGCGCCTATGCGCTCATCGCTTCTGCAACACGGTCGAGAGCGCCGAACCGTCGTTCAAGATCGAGAAGACCTCCCGCGAAGATAGATGCGCGGCTGCCTCCTCGAATGTTTCGCTCACATCCACCTTGGCACGGCCGACCGCCAGGTTGGCGTCCACCGTGTCGGGCCGGGCGGCGCGAGGAGGCGGTAGCTGGGCGACGTGAAAGGCCAGCAGCTCGGGGTCCTCGCGCAGGGCCACCAGAGCGGGTTTGATGTGTATCTCCGCCGCCGCGCTCAATTCGTTGGCCCGGCGCAGGACCGCCGGCGGCTCCCGGTCTTCAGGGGTGGCGAACAGTTTGCTGGGCGCGGGCCTGGCCGTCAGCGCCCCGATGGGGACAGCGAACAGCAGCCCAACGATCACCGGCGACATCCAGAGCAGAAGAGGAATCGAAACGGCGTATGCGCTCGCGGCCATCGCAACGCCGCACAAGGTCGGGATGCCGTACTTCCGATAGAGCTCGCGGCGCTCCACCGTGCCGTCGTCCCGCCTTTGCGTCTGCCAGCCGGCATCGCGGCCGGCCAGGATCTCGATCACCGCGATAGACTGAAAGATCATCATCACGGGCGCCATCAACGCGGAGACGACGATCTCCGCGAGAACTCCGGCCGAGGTCCGCAACGCGCCGCCGAATTGGCGCCTCACCGGGCCTCGCATCCAAACGAGGACGAGGCTGAGCAGCTTCGGCAACAGCAGCAGTCCCATCGTGGCGACGAACACCCAAATGGCGAGCACGGGATCCTGGGCCGGCCAGGTCGGAAAGAGCGAAAAACCCTTCGGAAAGTATTCCGGGCGCACGAAGCGGGCCTGCAGCGAGATTAGCATCCCCAGCAGCAGGAACAGCAGCCATAGCGGTGCCGTCACATAGGCCCCTATGCCGACCATGAAATGCAGCCGTGAGACCCAGTGCAGCCCCCGCGCAGGGACCACGGCGAGATGCTGAAGATTGCCCTGGCACCAGCGTCGGTCGCGCGCCGCAAAATCGAGCAGCGAGGGCGGCACCTCTTCATAGCTTCCGCCGAGCGTCGGCAACATGTAGATGCCCCACCCGGCCCGCCGCATCAGCGCAGCCTCGACGAAATCGTGGCTCAGGATGTGCCCGCCGAATGGCTTGCGCCCGCGCAGCTGCGGCAGCGCGGCCGATTCCGCGAACGCCTTCACGCGGATAATCGCATTGTGGCCCCAGTAATTGCCTTCCGAGCCGTGCCACCAGGCGACGCCGGCCGCGATCACCGGTCCGTACAGGCGGCCTGCGAATTGCTGGACCCGGCTGAACAGATTTCGTGCATTGACGACCATGGGGAGCGTTTGGACGAGCCCGGCGGTGGGATTGGTCTCGATGGAATGGACCAATTGGACGATGGTCTGCCCGCTCATGAGACTGTCGGCGTCGAGCACGATCATGAAGTCGTAGACGGCGCCGAACCGCGTGATCCATTCGGAGATGTTGCCGGCTTTCCGGGCCGTGTTTTCGGCCCGATGACGATAATACAGCCGAGGCGTTCCGACGGCCTGCCGCAGCGCGAGAAGCGCTCTCTCCTCGGCGACCCAGATGTCCGGATCGGTGCTGTCGCTCAGGACGTACCAGTCGAACAGCTCGCCGTGGTTCGTCGCTTCCAAGGACTCGATGATCGCCCGCAACCGGGCCGTCAGTCGGTGGGGGTCCTCGTTGTAGGTGGGAAGCAGCATGGCGGTGCGGCTTGCGAGCGAAGGTAGCTCCGCATCTGGCGCGAAGGCGTCTGGATGATGGGACAGCAACACGAAGAAGCCGGCCAGCGCGGAGGCAAACGAAAAGGCGACCCAGGCGAGCAGAACGAGGAACAGCGCCAGCACCATGGCTTCGAGGACGGTAACGCCGCCGACCTCCAGCACGCGATACATTTCATAACCGCCCGCCCCCGTGAGCGCCGCCGTCGCGAGCAGAACGAGTCCGCGTCGCCAAGCCATCGCCGGGCCCGCCGCCGCAGGAACGCGGTCGGGTACCCGGCTCTTTGCGAGGTCGCCAGGAGCCATCGGAAGGGGCATCTCGCGCGGCAGCAGCCGCTGCGTCGCCAGATCGCCGGCGAGCGGCCGGGGCGCCGTGTTCAGGGAGCCCATCGGTAGACCCAGACTTCCGAAAGCGGCTTGTCGCCCTCGGTCAGAAACGCCCGCAGCTCGACCGGCTCCCCTTTCACCTGGCACTGAAAGCTGAGACGCCAGCCACCGGTGTACGGATTGGGCTGCGTGACGATGTTCTTCACTTCGGACTTCTCCGCGGTAACAACGCCTTTGACGCCCGCAGGATCGATGCCCTTCAGGTTCTCACCGACCAAATCGAGGACGAAGAGGCGGGCATCCTCGCCCCGCGCCCCTATTCCGCTTCGCGTGAAGCGGGCCAGCGAATGCGGCTTCGGACTATCCGGGCCCCAGTGCAGCCGATAGGTATAGATGTGTTCACCCTTGGCCTGCAGCGGATTCTTCGGCCGCCAGAATGCGGCGATGTTGTCGTGGACCTCCTCCTTGGTCGGAATCTCGAACAGCACGACGCCGCCCTCGCCCCAATCGCCGATCGGCTCCATCCAGAGGCTTGGGCGTTTCTCGAAGCTGGATTCGATGTCCTGGTAGGCAAAGAAGTTTCTTTCCCGCTGCATCAGCCCGAAGCCACGCGGATTGAGATCCTGAAAGGTGCTGATCTGGAGATCGCGCGGATTGCTGAGCGGCCGCCACAGGCTCTCGCCCTTGCCGTTGAAGATCCCAAGGCCATCGGAATCGTGGACTGAGGGGCGGAAATCGTCGATATCGTTGCGGTCGTTCGGACCGTAGAAGAACATGCTGGTCATGGGCGCGAGACCGGCGCGCGGCATCTCGACACGCGGGTAGACCGACATTTCGACGTCGAAGACCGTCGTCTCCCCAGGACGCACGGTGAACCGGTAGCTCGCGGCGCAGCTCTTGCTATCGAGCAAGGCATGGATCACCAACGAGGTCGCACCCGCCGCCGGCCGCTCGAGCCAGAACGTCTTGAACAGCGGGAATTCCTCGCCCTTGGCTTCGCCCGTATCGATCGCGAGCCCACGCGCGGAAAGCCCGTATGTCTGCCCCTTGGCTACGGCGCGGAAATAGCTCGCGCCCAGGAAGACGCAGACCTCATCGTAGTAGTCGGGACGGTTCATCGGCGCATGGATGCGGAAGCCCGCGAACCCGAGATCGCTGTCCTCGAACGCTGGGACCTTCTCGCCGAAGGAGAAGTCCGCCTTGCGGTACTTGAGCTCGGTGGCCTTTCCGTCCGCGACCTCGAAGATGTTCACCCGGTTCTTGTAGAAGAAGCCGCGATGGAAGAACTGCGCCTCGAAGGGAAGATTCTTGCCGCGCCAGAGCGTCCGCTCGGGCAAAAAGCGGATCGAACGATACTGATCGTAGTCCAGGTCCTTCAATCCGCTCGGGAGCTTCTCGTCTGGCGCCTCGTACGGCTTGCTCGCCAGCATCCGCGCCAAGTCCCTCACGGTGGATGGCCCGAACGCATCTGGTGGGGCGGCCAAGCTGCGTCGGGAAGCAAGCAGCAAAGCTGGCAGCAACGCCGACCCTTGAACAAGCTGGCGTCGGTTCACGTGCTCTCCTCGCTACTGCTGCCGCGGCCATGCAACGACCGCCGCGCCCGCGAGTTCCATCACAGCCACAATCCTCCAGTGAGGACAATGAACCATGAACCGACGACCACCCCAGTTTTCGCAGGCCGAATTCGTGATCGCGTTTTCGTCACTGCGGAACAGGTTTAATATCCGCTCCCGTCATATGGAGGGCGGTGCGACGAGAGACGCACTCTGCCGCTTGCTCGTCCCACGCCCCGTCGCTGCCAGCCAGCGACCTAGTCCTTCAAGCTCGATGTTCAGTAGGGGCAACATTGTTCCGCCACCGGGAACAGCGGGCAAACCGCGGCCGTTCTCTGCGCGTCCGGACGCCGGACCGCCGACTGGCTGAAGGTGAAGACCGCGCAGCGGCAGGAGGTTGTGATAGCCGGCTTCACGGCGCCGAGGAGAACCCGGCTCTTCTTCGGCGCTCTCGTGCTAGCGGTACGCGAAGACGATGCATGGCGGTACATAGGCCACGTCGGCACCGGCTTCAGCCACCAGGCTCTCGAAGAGCTTCACGCCAAGCTCATGAAGCTCAAAACGGCAAAGTCGCCGTTCCCTGCCAAGGTAAAGGATGAGCAAGTCACGACTTGGGTGCGTCCTGCATTGGTCGCAGAGGTGAAGTTCGCGGAGTGGACCAGCAAGGGCGAGCTGCGCCAGCCGGTCTATCTCGGACTGCGGTCTGACAAAAAGGCCGCGGACGTCGTTCGCGAAAAGAAGTGGTCGCGAAAATAGCGCCACCAAAACGAAGCGTACGACCTGTTCAGCCGGGTTCGCGCTCGGCTGCCGAAGGCCACGGCGGCAGGGCCGGCAGCCCGAGAGCCTTGCGGACCGGTGCGAACGACCGCCGGTGAGCAGCGCATGCGCCAAGCTTGGCGAGCGCCTCATAATGAGCCGGCACCGGATAGCCCTTGTGATCCGCAAATCCGTAGCCGGGGTGACGCACGTCGAGCGTCCGCATAACTGCGTCGCGCTCGACTTTCGCGAGAATGGAGGCGGCGGCGATGCTGGCGGACTTTCCTCCAGAAGGAGTTAGAGTCCGGCCCGAAGAAGGACGGACAGATGAAGCGAGCACGGTTCACGGAAGAGCAGATTATTGCGGTGCTGAAGGAGCATGAGGCGGGGGCGAAGACGGCCGATCTGGCTCGCAAGCACGGGATCTCCGAGGCGACGATCTACAATTGGAAGGCCAAATTCGGCGGCATGGACGTTTCCGAGGCGAAGCGGTTGAGGGCCCTGGAGGAGGAGAACGGGAAGCTGAAGAAGCTTCTGGCCGAGCAGATGCTCGATGCAGCCGCACTTCGCGAGCTCCTTTCAAAAAATGGTAGGGCCCGCCGCCAAGCGCGCTGCTGTCGCGCATCTGCAGGCCGTCATGAGCCTGTCGGAACGGCGGGCCTGCTCGATCGTGGGTGCGGATCGGAAGATGATCCGCTATCGCTCCAGCCGCCCACCGGACGCAGTTCTGCGTGGCCGATTGCGCGATCTCGCCAACGAGCGGCGGCGTTTCGGCTATCGCCGCCTGTTCGTCCTGCTGCGGCGGGAGGGCGAGCCATCGGGGATCAACCGGATCTACCGGCTTTATCGCGAGGAAGGGCTCACCGTCCGCAAGCGGCGGGCTCGCCGCAAGGCCGTCGGGACCCGGGCCCCGATCCTGGTCGAGCCCAAGCCCAATGCTCGCTGGTCGCTGGACTTCGTCCACGACCAGTTCGCCAATGGCCGACGCTTCCGCATCCTCAACATCGTCGACGACGTCACCAAGGAATGCCTGGGCGCTATTCCGGACACGTCGATCTCGGGGCGGCGCGTGGCCCGCGAACTCACGGCAATCGTCGAGCGACGCCGCAAGCCAGGAATGATCGTGTCCGACCATGGCACCGAGTTCACCTGCAACGCCATGCTGGCTTGGTGCAAGGACGCAGCCATCGATTGGCACTTCATCGCACCGGGAAAGCCCATGCAGAATGGCTTCGTCGAGAGCTTCAACGGCCGGATGCGCGACGAGCTACTCAACGAGACTCTGTTCTTCGATCTCGACGACGCCCGCACCAAGATCACCAATTGGATCGCCGACTACAATCACCAACGTCCCCACTCGTCGCTGAAATACCTGACCCCCGCGGCCTACGCCGCCCACCTCACCGCAACGGACGATCGGCTGCGCAACCCCGACCAGCTCCGCCGATCGTCCGTTGCTCCACCCGCGCCACTTGGCGTACAAAACTCCGAGACTCTAACCGCCGCTGGATGAAAATTCAGTGGCAGGTCACTGCTCTTGGCGAGATGTGGCGGTCCGATCCATCTCCGGAGACTGTGTCGCTAATGGCGTAAAGTGCTTACAGAAGTTCGCTGACCGCACCAGTTTCGCACCAGAAAAGACGTGAACAAACCATTACGAACGCAATCAAATTCAAACGAAAATGCAGCAAAATCAACGAAGCTTACTGATGGTCTGCCGCTCATAACGGTCTGGTTGCAGGTTCGAGTCCTGCCGGGCCCACCAACCGAAGTCGGCAAATTACCACGCCTCGTTTTGTTTGATCGGAATCCTGCATCCGAGCGCAGAGGCACCTCCGTAAGATGACGGATACCGAACGACTACTTCAATGATATTCTCTTAGATCATTCTCTTATAGATTGATCCCAACTCATGAAGATTCATTCTGTTGCTATCGAGAATTTCAGGGGTATCCGCGCAGCGAACCTCGTTCTCCCAGACCACGCGATCCTCATTGGCGATAACAACGCCGGCAAATCATCCGTGCTCGAAGCAATTGATCTCGTGCTTGGTCCCGATCGGCTTAATCGACGCCCACCGGTGGACGAACACGATTTTTATCAGGGCAAATATCGCGCGGAAACTCCCGGTGCTACCGATGAAGGCAACGGCGAGGACGATGCAGTCCCCTTGGTGGAGGTGCCGAAAATCAAGATCGAAGTCACCATTACCAACCTTTCGCTGGAACAACAGGCGCGGTTTGGGGGCCAGGTGGAATGGCTAAAGAGCAGCGGTGGCGTCTTTTACGATGAGCCAGATCCCGCCGGTATCGACTCGGCCGACGTCGTTGCGGCTCTCAGGGTGACATTCATCGGTGAATATGATGCAGAAGAAGACGACTTCATCGGGAACACTTACTTTTCCCGAACTCTCTCAGAGGAAGATGCGCCGACCTCATTCTCAAAGAAAGACAAGCAACACTGCGGCTTCCTGTTCTTACGATCGCTACGAACTGGCTCACGAGCACTGAGCCTCGAACATGGCAGCTTGCTCGACATCATCCTGCGCCTCAAGGAAATCCGCCCTCAGATGTGGGAGGACACCCTCAAAACCCTCGCAGGTTTTGATGTGGCAAGCGATCCGGAGATTGGCATTTCGGGTGTCCTTGAGAGCATAAACAAGTCATTGAAGAAATACGTTCCCCGCGAATGGGGCGTTAGCCCGCATCTCAAGGTGTCCAGCCTGACTCGAGAGCACTTGCGGAAGGTGGTGACCGCTTTTATCGCGACCGGCAGCGGCGACCATGCCGCACCTTTCTATGGCCAGGGAACTGGCACGATCAATATGCTGGTGCTCGCGCTGCTTTCCCAGATAGCCGAGGACAAGCAGAACGTGATCTTCGCGATGGAAGAGGTCGAGACGGCTATTCCGCCCTATGCTCAGAAACGAATTGTTCATGAGCTAAGGAAGCTGTCGGCGCAATCGATCTTCACTTCGCACTCGCCCTACGTTTTTGGAGGAATTTGCCCTCGAACACACAATAATTCTATCGCGTGCCGATGATGGCATTCTGACCACCGCTAAGATCGAGCTACCGGAAAGTGTGAAGCACAAGCGCTATCGTCAGGAGTTCCGGACACGATTCTGCGAGGATCTGCTGGCCCGTCGAGTGCTTATCGCCGAGGGCGCCACGGAAGCGACGTCGCTACCGGTTGCAGCGCGTCGACTAGCCGAACTGAATCCCACGACCTACGCTTCGATAGAAGCTCTTGGTATTTGCGTGATCGATGCCGGAACCGAAAGCCAAATCGCAGATTTGGCGAAGCTCTATAAGGCGCTTGGCAAGCGCACCTTCGCACTCTGCGATAAACAAACAGATCACGCAAAGGCAGCAATCGAGGCCCAGGTCGAGCGCGTCTTCATGCACAGTGAGAAAGGGATCGAGGATCTCATCTTGAAGAACACGACGCAGGCGGCGCTGGAGCGGTTCGCCGACACTCTCCAGTGGCCCCCTCACCTGCTGACGAAATACTCAAACCCGAAGGCACAGGCTCTCGCCGCACTGAAGGAATATTTCGGGTGGGCAAAGGGAAATTGGGGCATTGCGGATTTTCTTGCTCAGTGCAACGAGAGCGAGATGCCGCAGTGGCTTCGGGATACCTGCTCAGCACTCAAGTTTGCATGCGACCCGCCGGCATTTCCATTTCCACCCTCCTCTCCTCCTCCCTTCCCACCCGCGCCACCGAAGGCGGGGTGAAGATTCGGTGCTCGTCGACCCCACTTTGCTGAGCGAGTACAAATATGGTCAACCTGACCGACGGACAAAAGGACGTTCTGCGAGCCGATGGTCATCAGCTCGTGACCGGCGGGCCCGGATCCGGCAAGACGACGGTATCCATCCTTAAGGCAGCGAAGATCGCGCGCGAGGCGCTTCGGCAAGGCCAGAGAATCTTATTCTTGAGTTTTGCGCGTGCGACGGTCTCGCGTGTATTGGAAGCGATAGACGAAGAAAATCAGATCACGCGGGAAGAAAAGCGGTGCATCGAGGTCGACACCTATCACGCCTTCTTCTGGCGTATCCTGAAGACACATGGGTATCTTGTCGGACTTCCTCGTCGATTGACCATCGTGACGCCCGCGGACGAGGCAATTGCGCTATCCAACGTTCGCCGCGATTATAAAAAGGACTCGAAGCTTTCTAACGAGGAGAAGGCTGAGAAATGGCAACGTGAGCAAGCCGAACGCAATCGGCTGGCGATACAGGAAGGTAAGGTTTGTTTCGATCTTTTCGCGAGCCGAGTGGGCACATTACTGCACGGGTCGCAAAAGCTTCGGACCTTGATCTCAACCATGTATCCCTTCATCATCCTCGACGAGTTTCAGGATACGAGTGCCGATCAGTGGCGGGTGGTAAACGCCCTCGGCAGCGGAAGCACCTTAATCGCATTGGCCGATCCAGAGCAGCGGATATTCGACTTTATCGGCGCCGATCCAGAGCGGCTCAACCACTTCAAGGCCTCGTTCAAACCATCGGTCCACGATCTTGCCGGTGACAACCATCGAAGCAAGGGCACTGAGATTACGCTGTTCGGCAACGATATCCTGACGGGCAGATTTCGGCAGTCCAACTACCAGGGAATCGATTTCGGCGTGTTCGCCTCTAACCCAAACCAAGCTTTCGCAACGTTAGTGAGTCAGGTGCTGCAGGCGCGAAAGCGACTGCTCGCGAACGGGAAGCGCGACTGGTCACTCGCAATCCTGGTGCCGACGAAGAGAATGACCCGAATTGTGTCTGACATCCTTCGCGAGCCTTTTGGGGCGGTCCCGCCTATCAACCATTCTGCAGCGGTCGATATGGAGGGCCCAATCCTCGCCGCCGAGATCATAGCCTTCCTGTTGCAGCAGGATAGGGATGGGGCATCCTTCAATCAATTTGTGCAATTGCTGTGTGGCTATTTTCACGGGCGTGGAGGAGCTGCCCCGACGAAGGGCGACTTGGAAGAAGCGGCACGCTTTCGGGCCGCGCTGGCAAAATGGAATGAACGTCTTGCAAAAGGAAGATCGGCACCCGCGAAGAGCATTTTGAAAGCCACTGATGAGATCTTTAGGTCGGCAAGCTCGCTGCCACTGACGGGAGATCCGGATAGGGATTGGGTCGTGGTTCGCTCGATCCTCGACGCTGGCGGTTGTTCACGTCTCATAGACGTCGCCAAGGAGGTTCGAAATGTACGACTGCTCGAACGAGGAACTCAACTCCGCCAGGCACTCTTGCAAGATTGGCTTGAGTTTGGCCGATATCGCAATGCGTTTGAAATAACGCGGCAGGCCTTCGTACAAGAACATTTCGCCACAGCGCATAAACCAGAATCAGGCATCGTCGTGATGAACATGCACAAAGCAAAGGGCAAGCAATTCGACGAAGTCATCATCTTCGAAGGGTGGCCCAAGCGCATCAGGGGCGAGGTCGTGGCCAACCCCGACCGAATTGTCGGAGGCAATGTCCGAGACGGAGCGATGATCCAGGCGCGCCAGAACTTTCGAGTCAGCGTCACACGCGCAAAGGTCCGTACCACAATCCTGACGCCGAAAGATGATATCTGCGTATTATTGACCCGCTAATTCCGCGAGCGTGGACGATAAAATCTGCGATGCATTGCTGGTCGAAGAATGAGCCCACTTTCACGGTAGTGCCAACCTAAACCTTCCGATAAGTCACATGCGCCGTCGCGAACGGAATGCCCGCACGCCCGGCGCTGCCGCGCACGATGCAAGCGCAATCGTCGATCGCATAGACCAGTCATCGAAGTTCAGCTTGAACGATTTGCCATCGCCCTGGGGCGTGTCGCGCGTGTATTTCGAATGGAAGGCACAACCGGCCTGCTCGCCGGAGGCTTCGCCTTCCAGGCGGTTTTCATGGCCAGTGTACTGACCTTCGCTGAGCTTGTGGATCGTCCAGCGCAGCGTGTCGCTGTGGCCGTCATCGAAGGTGTAGGTTTCGGTCAGGACGACGGTGTCGGTGTCCGCGTCTAGCTCGCCATGAGCAGCAATCGTCGCGCGCTTCAAGAGCCCGCCGACGAGGCTCTCGACCACCGCCCATCCTTCAAGGCGGCCAACGAAGAACTGCTCGGGGAGAAACACCGGCGTGGTGCCGGCGAACGCATCGATGGCCATGGCGGGTCCTCCGAAACAGATGACGACATAAGTCGCCTCTCGGACCCAGGGCTCCTGAGGGGAAACCTTGAGCTCCGCTGAGTGCTTGCGCCGCATGTCAGACCGCCCACCTGCTTCCTGCTAACGCTCGGACGGTTTGGCGGCGGCGCGGATTCGTCCCGCAGGAGGGATCATGGGCCGATCCGAGCCTCTCCTTTGTCGAGATTGACGCCTCCTATGTTTTGAGGAAGCCACATCTACCAGTTGTATTGCCTTGCCAACTAGACTGATGCAGGATGACCATCATTACACGCCGTTTCCCGCATTTGCCTTGCGCGTTGATTTTTTCGATGTTGAAGGGGCTCGCAATGATGAGCGATCAACTGCAGCCGGGATTCCCGCTCTGGCACCATTCCATCGAACGATGTCCGAGCAACAGGCGGCAGCTTCAGGCTGAGCGGCCACGGACCTTGAACGCTTCGCTCGCGCTTGCACCGCCGAGTTGGAGCGAGATCAAATTCCGCGCGGGGGCGCTTCCAGGTTGAACGCGTATCATTGAGCATTGCAAAATCAGGAGGACCGATCATGCCCTTGGATGGCCCGGTTCCGTTTTTCTCCCAAAACGCCGGTCCAAGCGGACCTGAGATCGATGATCCCACCGGTTGTTGGTACGCATGCGCGCGAATGGTCAGCGTGTACTACGGGGGCCCCTATTCCGCACGCAAGGCCGTGCCTGAGCTCGACAACCCGGACGGCACGCACAAGGGGCTGCCGATGGCGGGGCCGGAGTTAAACACGTTCCTGAGAAATGAAAGATTGGTTCCTGTGACGACACGATTGACTGCACCCCACGATTTCGATGCGGCGCTGACCAGCAGCGGGCCGATCATGGTCAATTGGTGGGTTCCTGGTCGCGGGCTTCACGTGTCGGTCATCATCGGTATCATGGAGAAGGACGTCGTCTATCATGATCCCGCCGTCGGCCCCAATCAGTCGATGCTGGTGACAATGTTGAACCTTCGGCGCACCGGTCCGATGGGCGGCATAAGCCCAATGTATGTGCGCGACCCAAAGACCATAGGAAGGCGGCCGGTATCGGCTGCGAACGAGCTCGTTCTCGCATCGGATGGAGTGACCAAGAAATACCCGCTGCCATGGCCGACGGGCTGGTGGCGCGTGTGGGACGGCGGCACATGGTATTACTACCTCGGCAACAACCGGATCGCGATGTCGAGCAAGACGCCGCCGTCCAACACCGAGCCGCCCGCCAAGACTCCATGAAATGGTTCGCCGCTGCGCCGCGGCTGCACGTCGATCGGTGTGACGCGTGGTGTCAGGCGTGCGGATCGATCATCTCGGCAGGGAGCTTGGTCCCGGCCTGGTTGGCCAACGGGCCAACACGCGTGGGATCAGAAAAGGGGTTGTCGTGCTGTAGGCGGCATATTCGGGAAAAGCCTGTCTCAGGATCCGCTCTTCGTTGATCATCCGTCGGCACTGGATCATCACGATCACGACGGCGACGAGGACGGCAGGCGGTGAAAGGACCTGGAGGGTCATGCCGACGAGGGCTATTGCCTCGCAGAGATAGAGAGGATGGCGGACGATCCGATAAGGCCCCTTGGTCACAAGGCGCCTGGCCTCTGCTTGAATGCTGAAGGATCTGCCCAACCAGCGGAGCACCACGATCGAAAGCGAGGTCCCCACCAGGATCAACGTCGTGGACAAAGCCAACCAGATCGGGCCGAGCTCTGCCTTCGGGAGAAATGCGAGGACGAGGCTCAAAAAGGTGCCCAGCAAAGCTGAGACCCGCGTCTCGATGCCCTGCGATTTCATGATCGGCGCCAGCCGGATGATGGTTGTCAGCGCGACGAGGCCGAGGAACAGGATGTTGGCAATTCTGGCGGCAACGACAAGCCAGCCGTGGAGATCGTCCGGCGGAAGCAGATGAGGGACGCTCGCCGCAGCCATCAGAGCAGATCCGCCATACACGATCACAACAACTGCCCTGGCGGTCCAATCCAGCCAGGAATTGACGCCGCGCCCGGCAATCTCCTTCCGGGCCATGATCGCCGGGTCGAGTTTGGCGTCAGTCACGGGGTCATCTCGCCTGTCCGAAACCTGCCTCATCAAAGGGCAGGCTGGCGGGCAGGTCAATTGGCCGGCCAGCCACGCGGCCGTGATGCGGCTCCCTGTTGGTTCCACAGCCTGATCATGGCATCGCATTGAACCCGCTGCTGTCGTGGCAAGACAAACGATGGAAGAAGACCATCGAGAAGTGGTGCTGGCATGCATTTGCACCGATCTGGGACATTGCGCCGTATTCTGTTTCTTGTCGCTGCGCTGATCATCTGTCACCCGGCATGGGCTGCGAATCGTGTCGCGCTCGTCATCGGAAACTCGGCCTACAAGAACGCCGCCCTGCTTGCCAACCCGGCCAATGATGCTGCGATCGTCGAGGAGACGCTGAAGAAAGCGGGCTTCGACGTTGTCCAGACCCGCACGGATCTTCCGGCTACCGAGATGCGGCGTGCGCTGCGCGATTTTGCCGACACGGCGCGCGACTCGGATGTCGCTGTCGTCTACTACGCGGGCCACGGCATCGAGCTGGAAGGCACCAACTACCTGATCCCGACGGACGCGACGCTCGAGCGCGATACAGACGTCTACGACGAAGCCTTTTCGCTCGAGCGAGTGCTGCTGGCGATCGAGCCGGCACGGCAGCTGCGGCTGGTGATCCTCGATGCCTGCCGCAACAATCCATTCGCCGACAAGATGAAGCGCACGGTCGGCTCGCGGGCTGTCAGCAGGGGACTCGCCAGAATCGAACCGGCGACCTCGAATACGCTGGTTGCCTTTGCCGCCAAGGCGGGCTCGACGGCGTCCGACGGTGGCGGCAAGAACAGTCCTTATGCCTCGGCACTGGTGAAATATATCGCCACTCCCGGTATGGACCTGCGCAGGGTGTTCGGCTTCGTTCGTGACGACGTCATGAAGGCGACCGGCAACAAGCAGGAGCCCTATGTCTACGGCACGCTTGGTGGCGACGACGTGCCGCTCGTGCCGGCGCCGGCCAAGGAAGCGGGCAAGGAAGCGAAGGAAGCGGTCGCCGCGGCGCCGCAACCGGCTCCACCACCGCTGCCTGCAACTCCACCGGTCCCGGCGCGTGCCGAGATTCGGCAGGACTACGAGCTGGCGCTGCAGATCGGCAACAAGGATGCGCTGAACTACTTCCTCGCCCAGTATCCTGACGGCTACTACGCAAATCTGGCCAAGCTGCAGCTCGCCAAGATCGATGCGGAGGACAAGCGCGCCGCAGCAGCCGAAAAGGCGCGGCAGGCCGAGCAGGAGCAGGCGCGGCTCCTGAACCAGGGTGCCCAGCAGACGCAGCTGGCCAAAGCTGCCTCGGACTTGAAAGCGGCGCAGGACGCCCGTGTGGAGGCGGAGAAGGCCAAAGAGGCCGCGCAGCAATTGGCCGCGCAGGCCGAGCAGCGTCGCCGGGAAGCTGAAATAGCCGTCGCGAAAATCGGCGCTCAGCCCCCGTCGCAAGACGCCAACCCGAACCCTGACGCAAAGCTGGCGGCGCGGTCGGCGCCACAGACACCCGCGCAGACACCGCCGCCCACGCCAGCGTCCAAAGCCGAGATTGCAAAATCTGTGCAAGCCGAGTTGCGTAGAGTCGGTTGCTTTAGCGGACCGGCCGATGGCGACTGGGATGCGGCTTCGCGGCGTGCGATCGAATTATACAACAAGAATGCCGGCAGCACGCTTGATGCCAAGGCCGCGAGCACCGATGCGCTCGAGGCGATCAGGCTCAAAACGGGGCGGGTTTGCCCGCTGACTTGCAAATCCGGTCAGAGGCGCGACGGAGATCAGTGCGTCAAGATCACCTGCGCCGCGGGCTATGTCCTGAATGACGACAATGAGTGCGAGAAGCGCAAGGCCCGTCCGACACCATCTGCAAAGCTCGAGCGCCGGAACAGGGACCGCGAAGAGGCGCCGGAACGGCCTGCGAGGCCGCCGAAAGCCGAGGCGAGCGCTGGCGCGGGCGGTGGTGGTGGTGGTGGCATAGGCTTCATTCCGTTCTTCCTGCCGTGAGGATGCACGCTGCCGGTCGCAGACGTCATACACCCGGTTGGACCGATGCCAGATCGGGCTAACGCAAGCCGACAATCGGGTGCATTGCACCGTGAGCGCTCAAGTTAACGATTGAGCGCTCATCATCCCCCTTGTGGACAAGCCCAGCCCCGCCGTTTGCGAATCCCTGCCCCGTGCTAACCGCCCGGAACGATCTGGCGGCCGCACGGATTCATCCCGCAGGAGCGATCTCGCATGCTGATGACCAGGGAAAGACGGCCGCCGATCCGGACGCTGAGGGGATGGGCGATCAATCTTCTGCAGGAAGCCGGCGCCATCTGCGAATGCGAGGAGCATGGCTGGGCCAGGGATCGGGCCGACCCGCACGCTCGGCAGCGCGCAGTCGAACTTGCGCGCGAGGATCCGCCGAACGGCTTCTCCGCCGACCAAGCTGTGGCGGAGATCAACGACGTCCTCAATTCGATCGGCGATGCTTGTCCGGAGTGCCCGCCGCAAACCGACTAGCCCGCCTCCGGGAGCGCGCCCCGGCGACAGCTTCCGATTCCCCTATTGAGTTGTCGCACCGGCTCTCATTCCACCGCGACGAGACCGCTCGGATCGTGAGGAAGCCCGGCGATGGAAAGAGAAGGCATGTGCATCACCTCTCCATCGCCGAGCTAACGACATCACTGCTGATCCGGCTTCTTGGCCGGAGGGCCGCTCTTATTTCCGGGCAGCCCTTTGATGTTGGACGTGTCCTGCTGCTGGACCGTTGGATTCTGCTGGTTGAGCGTCGAGCTGGAGCCGACCGTCTCGCCGGGCTTCGCCGCCGGGCCATTCTTGTTGCCGGGCTGGCCGGCGATGCCGGTGCCCGAGTTCTGCGCGCTCGGCGCGGCCGAGGCGTCGGGCTTCGCGGTCTGGGCAAAAGCGGCCGGCGCTGAAAGCGCCAGTGCGAAAACAAGTGCGCTCGAGATGGTCCTCATGATGAACCCTCCTGAAAATTCGGATGCGCGGGTTGCGCCTCCCTGGACCGCGAACGCTCGGTTGTCTCAGGCGTTCCTTTCCAGGCCCGCGGGGTGTCGCAATTCTTTCAGCGACCGCCTAGGCCGATTTCCGCCGCGCCCCGGCCGCCGGCTTCTTCGCGGACGCCTCCTTGGCAGCCGCCGCCTTCCTGCCCGCGATCGGCATCAGCATCTCCTTCTGGCCAGCCGCCGCCTTCCTCGGCTTCTTCGCGGGCTTGTCCGCCTTCGCGGGTGCGGCCTGCTTCCCGGCCTCCTTGCCGACGCTGCGCCGCAGCGCCTCCATGAGGTCGACGACGTTCTCGCCTTTCGGCCGCTCCTTCGGCCGGATGACCTTCCCGGCGCGCTTTTCGTTGATCAGTTCGATCAGCGCAGTCTCGTAATGATCCTCGAACTTGTCGGGCTCAAAGCGCCCGGCCTTCTGGTTGACGATGTGCCTGGCGAGATCGAGCATGTCCTTGGTGACCTTCACGTCCTGGATCTCGTCGAAGTATTCCTGCTCGCTGCGCACCTCGTAGGGGTAGCGCAGGAGCGTGCCGACGAGGCCCTTGTCCATCGGCTCCAGCGCGATGATGTGCTCGCGGTTGGTCAGCACCACCCGCCCGATCGCGACCTTGTTCATCTCGCGGATGGTCTCGCGGATCACCGCGAAGGCGTCGTGGCCGACCTTGCCGTCGGGCCGGATGTAATAGGGGCGGATCAGATAGCGCGGGTCGATGTCCGACCTGTCGACGAACTCGTCGATCTCGATGGTGCGCGTGGACTCCAGTGCGATCTCCTCGAGCTCTTCCTTGGACACCTCGATATACTGGCCCTTGTCGAGCTCGTAGCCCTTGACGATGTCCTCGTTCGGCACCTCGTCGCCAGTGTCCGCGTCCACCTTCACGTACTTGATGCGGTGGCCGGTCTGGCGGTTGAGCTGGTTGAACGAGATCTTCTCACTCTCGGACGTGGCCGGATAGAGCGCCACCGGGCAGGTGACGAGGGACAGTCTCAGAAAACCTTTCCAATTGGCACGCGGGGCCATTGACGCAGAACTCCGGTTCGAGGCGGCTCGGATTCAAGACGAACGGCCGGCCTGGGTTCCGACATGACCTGTGCAGAAAACGGCGGCGCATCCGCGATCCCCGCGCATCGGGACCCCCCAGACCCGGTTGGGCCGACAACCATTCCGCGCATGACGCTGTCAGCGCACGAACCTCGCCGTTCCGACACCGGCCCCCCGCCCGCGCACAGAGCGCTTGAACCTTCGCTCGGCTTGTGCAGACAAATGACGGCAGGGTTTGTAAGGGCGTGTGTGCGATGTCTGATCGTCCCGATACCCGACTTGCAAAGGCGTTGGACGCGGTGCAGCGCGAGCAAGCCAGCCAATTGGCAGAAGCGCGGCGTCGGCGGGAAGAGCGTCAGCGCGCCTTTGAGCTGTGGGTCACAGGATCGCCGGTGCGCGATACCTCCGGGACCGAAGCGCGGCTGCTGAATACCTTGCAAACCACCAAGCGCGATATCGAAAGCTTGCGCGTGGAAATCGAGCAGTCCAAGGATGCTCTCCAGTCTCTTCTCCACGGCTCGGACGCAGCTTCCGATGATTCAAAGGCCGCGGCTCGGAGTGGGAGTTCTCGTCGCCTCACCAGACAGAGGCGCGCGACGACAGCTGGAAACAGGGCCTGACTGCATGAGCCTCACCGCCATTCTTCCTGCTGCTCGCAGCCAAACTCGGAAAAGGCGCACCGCGCGATAGCTAAAGCTGATGTTTTCTGTGACGCCGTTCGATGCAATCGAAATCACGATCGGCTTTGCGGCCGGGTTCGTGGCTGGCTTCCTGACCAGGCACCTGATTTCATGGCGCAGAAGGCGCAGAGAACGCCTGCGAAGGGGCCTACGATAAGGCTCGCCATTGGATCGTCAGGGCGAACGCAAAGGCCATCCAGACACAAATGATCGCGCTCGCGCCGTCGTGCTGGGCGAGTCAAATCTTCAAACGGCCATCGAGGCAAGCTCCGCTGCCCTCATCGAGGGCAGCGAAGTGATGCTTTGTCGATTTAAATCAGGCGATGGCTTCTTTGCGGCGCATGCGGCGCCAACCGAGCAGGCCGCTCACCAGCATCACGAGTCCTGGCAGACCTGCCCCAACGACCGGGCCGGGAACAGGGTTTACCACGATGGGTCCGGTGAAGCTCGCCGCGCTGACCCTCTCCTCAAGGGAGAAATAGGCTGAAGCGAGATTGGCCAAGCCGCCCGTGAACAGGACGTCGCCGCTCTGGTAGGGGAATGAGTAGTTGGCGAAACTGGTGCCTGGCCCCTCGTAGCCGGTGGGCCCACTGGCGGCGGGAAGGTAGTTGACGATACCGTCACCGTCGAAACCGAAGATGTCGGTGTTGGCGGTCAGGTGAATCGAACTAACAGTGCTGCCACTTTGGTTCGTCACGTTGATCAGAGTATCTTCAATTCCATCGTATATTGGACTTCCCCCCGAACTCGTTACCGTCGCGGTATTGCCGGGGAGCAGCGTGATCTCGATACATCCGGTTGCCGAGCCGACTGGCGTTCCCGGCGTTGCTGGACACGTTGCATTCGCGGCCCCTGCAAGAGCAGTAAAGCTCCCACCAACCATGAGGCCCAATAAATATTTCAATTTCATTTGGCCATCTCCATTAAAAATAAATGGGGATCTGGATTTCGTTACTCATTTCCAATAATGTCAAGTTTCATTTTCAGGACCACCAGTCCTCGCGGCTTTTCTAATGCGCCGCAAAAGTTATTTGCAGTTGGACTTTGACAGAATGTACTCCGTTGGAGTCACGAGATGTTTTCCAATTCTGCTGCGAAATTTCTCGCAATAGTTGCAGCTCTTGCGATGGGCGCGTTAACAGCGCCCGGCGGCGCAAATGCCGCCGACAATCAACTCCTTCTCAATGCCGACGAGGCCTATCGCAAGGATGATCTCGCCCTTGCCGAAAAGCTCTACAGGCAAATCCTTCAGGCCAAGCCCGAAGACGTCACGGCCACGCGTCAACTGGCCTACATCAACTATGCTCAAGGTCGCTTCGCGTTGGCTTACATCGGATTGAAGGATGCGCTTGCACGAGAGCCTTCCAATCTGGATGTGAAAACAAAATTCGCACAAATGGTGCTGGCGAGCGGAGACCGGATCGAAGCGCGCAAGCTTGCTTCACAAATCCTGCAAGCCGACCAGAAAAATGACGAGGCGATGATCCTGCTCGCGCGGACCACGCGAGACTCTAACGATGCCCAAGCCGTCGAAGATGAACTTCGTTCGCTCGCTCCGCGGTCAAATCGCTCCTACGGATATTATATCGCCCTCAGCGAACTTGCAGTGCGCAAGAACGATCTCGCCTCGGCCGAAGATCATCTTCTCGTCGCCAGGGATCTCGCTCCAAAATCCGCCGAGCCATACGCGGCGCTGGGGAACATCTATCTGAAGCGCCAAGAGCTGCAAAAGGCCCGCGATAATTTTGCAACCGCTTCCCAACTCGCATCGTCCCGCTCTAATCTGCTCTTGAGCTTGGCCGAGTTTGCGATCGCGACAAAGCAATACTCGGAAGCCGAAGCCGAACTGAAGAGAATCGCACAAAAGATTCCCGATCACCTTCCGTCTCGCGTCCTGATCATGAAGCTCGCCTGCGCGCGCGGTGAAGGCGACGCATGTGCCGAGAACATCAAGCTCGTCCTGTCTCAGGACGCAACGAGCTACGACGGCCTTGTCGCCGACGGCATCCAGAATATGAGGATTAATCCAGAAAAAGCGGTTCGCGAGTTCGAGGCCCTGAGTTCGGTGTACGTCGGTGATGCCGATGTGCAATACAAGGCGGCGCTTGCACATCTGGCCTATGCCAAGACCTCCGACGCCGTTAAGAGCGGAGAAGCGCGCGGGCAAGCCGAAAAGCGTCTCGTTCAGGCACTCAAGATCAATCCCAATCTGAAGGACGCGACTCTGTTGCTCGCGCAACTGTACCTCGACCGCGGCGCGGCCAAATCGGCGATCACATTGCTGGAAGGTTATACGGCTGAGAATCCCGACTCACCCGACGCATTTCGCCTGCTTGCAAACGCCTATTCGAAGAACGACGAAACATCGAAGGCCGTCCAAACATATCAAAAGCTGGCCACTGACCATCCTACCGACCCGCAGCCATTGTTCCTGCTGGGGCTCGCGGTCGAGAAGCAGGACATTGACCGCGCCTACACGTCCTATCAACGATCTCACGAAATATCGCCTGGCTACGTTCCAGCGCTCGAAAAGCTCACGAACCTCGACCTGGCGAAGCATGACACGTCAAAAGCGCTGGACCGTGTGAAAGGCGCGATCGAAAAGAGCCAGGAGACTCCCGAATTGCTGGCCCTGTTGGGCAAGGCCTATCTCGCTCAACGGGATTATCCGTCCGCACAGGCTGCGTTGAAAAGATCCGTCGATGCAGCTCCGGATCTCGGTCCGGCCCATCTCCTGCTGGCACGCGCTTTCAGCGAAAGCGGCGACAGCGCCTCCGCGATCGCCACCCTTCGAATTGCAACGAGCAAAGCCGATGTCAAGCTTCCTGCCCTGATGCAGCTTGCGCGCGTCTACGAGACGACGTCGGATTTCGACGCAGCACGTCTCACATATGAAAGCGCGTTGCGCGAAGCTGCTGAATACCCGGCGGCGCTGGTGCGCCTTGCGAATTTGCAGCTCGATGTCTTTCACCAGACGGACGCTGCCTACGCCTATGCCAAACGTGCGTACGAAAGGGCGCCAAAAGATCCTCAGGTCTTGAGAAGCTATGGCCGCGCATCGGTCGGGCGCGGAGATTATGGTTCCGGGATAAAGCTGCTCGAAGAAGCTCTCGCTCTTAGTCCCGACGACACCGAGACTCTGTATCACCTGGCTCAGGCCCGCTACGATATCGGCGACCGCAAGAGGGCGGAAGATGCGTACGCCAGGCTCGTCCGTTCCGATATCCCCCAGGCCATCTTAAGCGTAGCCCGGGAGAGGCGGGAAGTCCTGTCCTCGAATTCGGCCAGTTTCTTTGCCGACTATTTGAAAGATCATCCTGACGATGCTTTCGCGCTGATGGAAATCGCCAGCATTCAAGAACGAGCGAATGATCGAACAGCCGCCCGCGGCAATTTTGAGAAACTGATCGCAGCGCACCCGCAGTTTCGCCCGGCCTATCGTGCCTTGGCTCTGAACATCGGGGACGAACCTGCCGATCTCAATCGAGCCAAGTCGATAGCTGCAAAAGCCTCGGAGTTCTTCCCCGACGACGAGGACCTGATCAGGCTGAACGGAATTTTGTCTTATCGCAAGGGCGCCTACGTCGAGGCTGCCCGGCTGCTTCAACCTTTGGCGGCGAAGTCATCAGAGCCTGAACTGCTCTATTATTATGGCCAGTCCCTGCTGGCCACCAAACAATGGGCGGCCTGCAAGGCAACGTTCGAGGCGGCAGGTCGAGTCGATTCGAAGTTTTCGGGCCGGATCAAATCGGCAGCTGCCGAATGCTCACGCGCGCTGGATAGATTGGCGGATGAAAAAACCAGCTCGGAACCAACGGGAGCGAAGTGTTCGGAGCCGACATTTACCTTGAGCGTTGGTAGCGGCGGATTATCTGCCCCCGGCTGCTCACAATAGTTTGGCGGCTGGTCGCTATCGTCAATCCCGAGATTGCCTCGTTGGGGGCCGGGCAGGTACCGGATTTGACTGCTGGGCTTCGTGCGCAGCGCGAAGACGCTGCCGGCGATGCGTATCGGCCTTGGCCGCATCAACGCGTCATGTTTTTCAACCGCCCTGCAGGGCAAATGCGGTTCACCCGCAAAGGAAAGGCTATGCAGTCGGCAAATGTCCTCGCAGCAGCGTTTCCACGCTGGCCGCGATCTCCAGCAACCGCCGGTCGGCATTCCTGCGGCCAATCAGCATGAGACCGACGGGAAGACCGTCGAGCGGCAATGGCAGCGAAATCGACGGGCAGTCCAGCAAGTTGGCGATGCGTGGATTGCGCAGGACGAGACCGTTGAGTTCGTGAAATGTCGCATCCTCCGCAACGGAGGAGAGAAGCGGCGCCCGGACAGGCGTCGTCGGCAGGACGAACACCTCATTGTTGCCGAAACACTGTTCGAACGACCGGATCGCCGCCTGCCGCAGCCGCGTCATGCACACATAGTCGGTGGCGAGAATGCCGGCGCCGGCCTCGATGCGGACGCGTGTTCGAGGATCGACGCCGTCCAGCTCCGAGAACCCCAAACTGCGCAAGGTTGCGCCGACCTCGATCGACGGGAAGGTGCCGATCTTGTCGATCTGTGCGACATCATCGAGCGCGGCCTCGATGGATCCATCCTTGATCTGCAAGCCGCCTGATCGAAGCCGATCCATGGCGTTCTCGAACGCAGCCAGCACCTCGGATTCACAAAGGTCAAACAAGCGTCCGCGGGCGATATTCAGGCGGAACGTGCCGGGGGATGCAGGTCGCAGCCGCGAGGGCGCCCCTTCACCTGAAAGCACCTGATCAGCCACGAAGCAGTCTTCGACGCTGGCGGCGATCGGGCCGATCGTATCAAGGCTTGATGACAGCGAGAACGCGCCGGTGGTCGGCACGAAGCCGCTGGTGGGCTTGAAGCCGACAGCGCCCGACAGCGCGGCCGGGATTCGGATCGACCCGCCGGTATCGCTGCCGATGGCGATGTCCGCCATGCCATCGATCACCGACACCACCGCGCCTGATGACGAGCCTCCCGGCACGCGCGCGCGGTCCCGCGGATTGCCCGGCGTTCCATCATGCGGGTTCGTGCCCAGCGCGGAGAAAGCAAACTCGGTCATCTGCGTCTTGCCGATGACGATCGCGCCGGCAGCCCGGAGCCGTTTCACCACCTCGGCGTCCTCACCCGCCGGCGGAAGACGGCGCAACACGGCCGATCCGGAGCTCGTGACCGTGCCCGCGACATCGAACAACGCCTTCACCGAAACGATGCGACCATCGAGCGGACCACGGGGCGCTCCGGCAGCGGCGCGCCGGTCGGCGGCCTCGGCCTCCCACCGGGCGCTGTCTGCAAAGACGGCCGTGAAGACGTTCGTTGCTTCCGGCGAATGAGTCCGCGCAAGTGCCGCCTCCAGCCGTGCAACGGCCGACTTTGTTGCTGTCATGACACGCGCCCGAGGAGAACGATCAGGAGACGACCGGCAGGACGTCAATGTCGTAGCTATGGGTCAGGGTCCTGTTGAGGACCGGATCCCCCAGCTCCATCTCGAAACGCGTTCCCGGCCGAATGCCGCCGATCGCGCCCGGCGTACCGCAGAACATCAGCGTGCCGCCAGGCAGCGTGTCCGTTCCGTTGTAGCGACGAATGAGATCGCGCGGCGTCCTGAGGGAGGAAACAGGACTTTCCTGGTAGAGAACCCGCTTTCCATCGATCGTCGCCCACGAACGAAGGACCAACTTGTCCCAATGCCTCTCAACATCTGCATAAGACCAGAGCTGGGGGCCGACCGGCTTCCCGCAGAGTTGCTTCGAAAGAGCGATGCCCGAAGCTTCGGCCTTGCGGTCGGTATGGTCGGATCCGATGCCGACCCAGAGCCCGTCAGCCATCGCGACAATGACCGGCTCGACCTCGCCGGAACTATCCGGGCCGAGGACGGTCAGCCGGTTTTCCTGGGTCAAGGTTTGTGCGGCGACTCGATAGTAGAGCGGCGTCGTCGAGGGACGCGGAATGCCGAGCGCGGCGAGCTCCTCGATATGGTGCTCGATCGCCGCGGCATCCCTGCCCGCCCAGCCGGCAATAACGAGCGAGTCGATCTCGATGCTCACCCGGTCGGTCCGGTCGTTTGCGAGGCGGTCAAATTGCAGCAGCATGGGAGATCCTACTCTTGGTCGACGTGGTCAGGATTTCGCCGCGCTCGATCTGCAACGTCGTATCGGCGATACGATCGAGCAGCGCCGGCGAGGACTCGGTGATCAGCATGGAGAGGTCCGGACGATGCCTGCGCAGCTCGCCAAGCGTGCGCGCATAGTCGAGCGCGAGGGCCGGCGCCAGGCCCTGGAAGGGCTCATCGAGCAGCAGAACCTTGCGCGCCACCATCAGCGCACGCCCCAGCGCGACCATCTTCCCCTGCCCTCCGGACACGCCGCCGGCCGGCCTGGCGCGCATCACGTGCAATTCGGGCAGCAGCTGATGGATTTCGTCGAGCCTGCGCGCGATCTCCACGCGGTCGAGCCTCAGCGCCAGCGCCGGCAGACGAATGTTCTCCTCGACGCTCAACTCCGGAATCAGGCGCCGGTCCTCCGGCGCATAGCCGATCCCGGCGCGAGCGCGCGTGTGGGCGGGCCTGCGGCCGAGATCGTCGCCATCGAGCCGGATCGAACCCTCGTCAAGCGCGATCAGGCCCATGATGGCGCGGAGCGTCGTGGTCTTGCCGGCACCGTTGCGGCCGATCAACACGGTCGTCTTGCGCGCGACGATCTCGCAACTGACCGCGCGCAGCACGCGGACGCCTTCGATTGAGACGCTGACCTTGTCGAGGCTGAGCATCAGGCGACTCCCACGACACGTTGGCGGACTTGCGCATTGCTGAACACTTCGTCCGGCCGCCCCTCAGCCATGATGTTTCCGGCGTTCCACACCAGGACCCGGCTTGCGTAACGCGCGACCACGTCCATGTCGTGCTCGACGAACAGTGCGGTGATGCGGCGCTGGCGCAGGGCCGCCATCAGCGCCTCCATGAGCGGGAAGCGTTCGAGAGCGCTTACGCCACTGGTCGGCTCGTCGAGCAGCAGGAGACGCGGCCTCAGCGCCAGCGCAACGGCAATATCGAGCAGCTTGCGGTGCCCTTCGGGAAGCGTACTGCTGATCCGGTCGGCGTCCCCAGCGAGACCGACGAGGTCGAGCAACGCCGCGGCCTCGTCGCGTCGCTTCGCGGTCTCGAGCGGGCGGATCGCGCTCCACAGGCCGTCCGTTGCCGCCAGCGCCAGCATCATGTTGTCGATCACGCGCTGTGCCGAGAAGAGCTGCGGGATCTGGAATGCGCGGGCGACACCACGGCGCGCGATGGCGCGTGGCGACAGGCGCGTGATGTCGTGACCGTCAAGCGCCACGGTGCCCGAACTCGGGCGGATATAGCCCGTGCAGATGTTGAGCAGCGTCGTCTTGCCCGACCCGTTCGGGCCGATGATCGCGAGGAACTCGCCATCATGAACCGCGATGCTGACGTCGTCGGCGGCCTTGACGCCGTTGAATGAGACGTGAAGACCCTTGGCTTCCAGGATGGGACGCGTCATAGGCTCGCCGCCTCCTTGCGCGCGAACAGTCCATAGACTCCTTGCGGCATGAACATGATCACGACGATCAGCGTCACACCGACGATCAAGTTCCAGGAATCGGTCACGGTCACCGCTGCACTGTGCAGCAACTCCAGGAACAGGGCCCCGATGAACGCGCCCGGAACGCCGCCGATGCCGCCGAGCACGGCGATCAGCACGAGGTGACCGGACGCGGTCCAGAACGCGAAATCCGGGACCACGCGACCGATCGCAAAACCGGCGATCGCGCCGCCAAGGCCGGCGAGCGCCGCCGAGACGACATAGGCGATCAGCAGAACCGCCCAGACCGGAATGCCCAGATATTCGAGCCTGATCTCGTTGGTGTGGACGGCCGAAAGCGCATGACCGAGCGGGCTGTTCAGGTAACGCTGCACGGCAAGGCCGACCAGCACCATCAGCCCCAGGCTGAGATAGAACAGCACGCGCTTGAAGTCCGGCTCGCCAAGCAAGACGCCGAAGATCGCCGGGACCGGCACAGGCATGCCGTCAGTCCCGCCGGTGACGCCGTACAGTTTTGCGCACAGCGCGTAAAACACCATGGAGACCGCAAGATTCAACATCGCGAAGAAGATGGCGCGATAGCGGACGAGAAACGCCCCGGCGATGGCGCCCACGAGCGCACCGCCCAGCACCGACAGAATGAGCAGCAGCCCAAGATCGTTGACGCCGGCGCGCGCCAGGAACGCAACCCCGTAGGCGCTCGCGGCAAAGAACATCGCATGACCGATCGAGATCAGCCCGGCGCGGAGCAGCACGGCGACGCCGAGGGCCGCAAACCCCTTGGCGATCGCCAGGGTCAGGACGAATTGAAGCCAGGGCGCGGCCACAGGCAACAGCGCGAGGACGAGGACCGCCGCGGCGGCAGTGACCGTTCGCATCATATCCTCCGCGCCGCCACCGACCCGAACAGCCCGTAGGGACGGATCAGGAGAACGACAAGCATCGCCGCATAGGGTGCGACGGCATCCAGCGACGGCGCGAGATAGATCGCGAGCACGCGCGCCAGGCCGACGATCAGCGAGGCCAAGGCCGCCCCCTCGATCTGCCCGAGACCTCCGATCGCCGCCACGGCAAAGGCAAGCACCATCGTATCCGCTCCGAGCCCCGGGGCGATGCCTGACGTTGGCGTCGCCAGCGCGCCGCCCAATGCGGCCAGGAACACGCCGAGCGAGAACGCCAGAATGAAGATGCGGTTGGTGTCGATGCCAATCGACTGCGCCATCTCGCGATCAGTAACCACGGCCGTGATCAGGCGCCCAAGCCGGGTGTGATTGATCAGAAGCCGCAGGCCGATGACGACGAGGAACGCCATCCCGATCAGCAGGATCTGGTAGTTGAGATAGACGACGCCACCGATAGAGGTGGTCCCGAGCAATCGCATCGGCGCGTCTTCGTAGAAAGATTGCACGCCGAAGATCACGCGCTGGAGATCCTCCAGGATGAGGAACAGCCCGAACGTGATCAGGATCTGCACGGCCTCCGACTTGCCATAGGTCCAGCGGATGAGGCTCCGTTCGATCAACGGACCGAATATCGCCGCGACGCATACGGCACTGAACACGAGTGCCAGGAACGACCAATACGGGTTGAGCTGCCGGCTGGCGATGAACAGGCAGATCGAGGCCGCGACATAGCCGCCGATCGAATAGAGGCTGCCATGGGCAACATTGAGGACTCGCAGCACGCTGAAGACGAGCGTCAGGCCGACCGCCGCGAAGAAGATCAACGCGGCGCTCGCCAGGCTGTCCAGCAGCAGGGGGATGACTGCATTCAACATCGGCCTATGCCTTCCGTGATCGAAATCAGGTGCGCTTCATCGCGGTCTATTTGTAGCTTCCCGGCTTCGGCAGGCCTTTGGCGAACTCGGGCTTGAGCGTCGCGATCCAGGCCAGCGGATCTTGACCCGCCTGCGGCATCAGAGTGTCGCCCTTGTAGCGGACCATGTCGCCGATCACGGGAAACTGCTGCGCCGGGGTCTTCACGGTGACGCCGACGATCTGGTCGACCAAGCCGTCATTGTCGGAGCGCGTCTGCGCGATGCCAGTCAGGGTCTCGACCTTGCTGCCCTTCATGGCGTCGGCGAGCTCGGCACGCGTCGGCCATTTGCCGCCGTTCTTCCGCATCGCGGCATCGTAGGCGGCTTTCACGTAGATCAGCGCGTTGGCCATCTTGATCGACGGAAATACCGGATACTCTCCGAAGCGCGCCTTATAGGATTCGGCAAACTTCACGGTCTCCGGCTTGGTCTTGGCGTCCGGCGACATCCACCAGCCGTCGCCGAGAACGCCGACGATCACGCCGTCGGGCAACGGCACGCGTTGCAGTACGGTCTCGCCGAGCGCCAGGATCACCTGACTGGAGGTGAAGATCCCGCGCGGTGCGGCCTGGCGAACGAAATTCTCGAGATCAGCGCCCCAAAGGTTGGAGAAAACGACATCGGGCCGCGCGGTGGTGAGGCGCGAGATTTCGGTCTGGTAATTCGGCGACCCTAGCTTCGGATAGAGTTCGGCGACGATCTCGACGTCCGGCTTCAGCGCTTTCAGCGCCGCGGTGAATATCTTTGCTGCGTCGTGGCCGAACGCATAGTCCGGGTTGATGATCGCGACCGTCTTCACGTCAGGCTTGCGATCCAGCAGATAGATCGCGTAGGCGATGAATTCGGGTACGGTGTTTCCGTTGGGGCGGAACACATATTTGCTCTTGCCGTCCATGAGCAGCTGATGGGTATCGCAGTTCCAGCCTACGGTGGGAACCTCGAGTTGCTCCGCGAGCGGCGCAAGCGCCAGGCAATTGGCGCTCGACAAGGCGGCGACCATGACCTGGTTCTTCGCATCCCCGGCGAGCCGCCGATACTCCGCGATCACACCCTGCGCGCCCTGCGCCTCGTCGACATAGGTCGCGCTGACCGGCACGCCTCCGATGCCGCCCTTTGCATTGATCTGGTCGATCATGAGGTCCGCCGCGTTCTTGCCCGGCATGCCGTAGGCCGCGGCAGGACCGGATGTGAACGTGAAGATGCCCAGCCCCAATGCGCTCGGCTTCTCCTGCGCAGCGGCCGGTGCCGCCGCGACGACACCTAGTGCGAGCGCCCCCGCAAGCCCATCCACCATCCATCGGACTTTGCCCTGCGGCACGCCGCGATCCAGCCTGAAGAGCCGTTCGAGTGACGACAGGCAACGCGCAGCTACGATAGAGATACCTCTAGACGTCATGACTTCTCTTCCCCCTGGTCGGTCGAATGATGTTGAGCAGCAGCGATCCGGATCACACCGGATCGAAGTAATGCATCTCCAGAAGCAGGCAGCCGTTCACGGACTTGAACGGGCCATGCGGCGCGTGCGGTGGCCGGCAGGCATAGGTGTTCGGGGGGAAGCTCTTGCCGCCCTCGCCGTTCGCATCGTTGCCGACGATCAAATCGCCCGAGACGAGATAGACCTCTTCCCAATATTCGTGGGAGAACGGCGCTGTCGTATAGACGCCCGGCGCGAAGCGAAGCAGCCGGGTCCGCGTCCCGCGCCGGTTCTCCTCATCCAGTCCGCCCGCAATGATCTTCTGCTGTATGCCGGCCGGATAGCCCGCCGGCACTTCCCAGCCGGTGGTCATGTCGAGCGTGTGAAATTCGTCGTGCTTCTTGTTGACGGGCATGAGCGGTCTCCTGGTTTCAGGCGGCTTTGCTGGCGGTCGAGACGCCGTTGAGGTCGTAGGAATCGAGCATGGTCTGGACCAGCCGGTCGGCGCCGGCCCAGTCGTAGGTGCGGTATGAGTGGCCCTTGGTGACGAAGGTCGCGCCGGCGTAGAACATCTCGTATTGCTGATGGCGAGAGCCGAACTCCGAGCCGACCGCGTCCCAGGCGAGCTTGTAGAACTTCACGCGATCATGCGAATTGGCCTTCGGCGACTGCTGGGTCTTGCCGATCAAGGCCGCGATCTCGGGGTTGTCGAAGTCCGCGACCGACGAAGGCAACATGATCATGCCGCCGCCGGCGAGCTCGCGAAGCGTATTGATGACGTGCGCGTAGAGCTGCTGCGTGAGCACCTGCGCCGAATAGAGCGTGTGCCGGTCGGGGATGAAATAGGGACCGACCTGCCTACCCTTGGCCTCCATCGCAGCCACCAGGGCGTCGACCATGCCGGTCTCGGCCGCGAGCTGGCCGAGCATTTCGCGCACCTGCGGGAATTGGGTGACTCCGTTCATGTCGGCGGTGCGATGCGCGAGGCCGGTCAGGAACTTGAGCTTGACGCTCAAGCGCACCATCGCCTGGTAGTTCTGATAGACGTGGCAGGGCGTGGCGTGAAACTGCTTTTGGCACATTTCGACGTTGCCTTCGATGAAGACGCGGTCCCACGGCACCTTCACGTCGTCGAAATAGAGCACCGAGTCGTTCTCGTCGAAGCGGCTCGACAGCGGATTGTCGAACACGGCGCCGGCAGCGTCCTCGTAGGATTTGCGCGACAGCATCTTGAGGCCCTTCGTGTTCATCGGGATCGCAAAGGACATCGCGTAGCGCTCCTCGCCCGGCCGCATCGGCTGGATGGTCGTGACGAAGACCTCGTCGGCAACCACGCCGCCGGTGGCGAGCATCTTGGCGCCGCGGATCGTGATCCCTTCGGCGTCGCGATCGACGACACCGGCGGTGAGGAACGGATCAGCCTGTTCGGCCGCACCCTTCGAACGATCGGCCTGCGGATTGATGATGACGTAGGTGAGGTAGAGGTCCTTGTCGCGGGCGTAGCGATAGTAGCTCTCGAGCGCGCCGGCGCGCGCGGGATCATAGGCCTTGAAGACGTCGAGCCCCATGTAGAGCCCCGAGATGCAGGAAGCGACATGGTCCGGAGCCCGGCCCATGAAGCCGGCATGCAGCGAGGCCCACGCCTCGAGCGCCTTTCGCCGCGTCACGAGCTCGGCGTAGGAGGCCGGAAGCTGCCAGATGCGGTTGGCACGACCCTCGCCGGTATCGAAGGTCATCAGCTCCACATTCTCGGGCGCGCTCGCGAAATCGAACAAGCCGGCCATGGAGCCGGCGAGATTGCGAAAGGCGCGGTGCGTCGTGACATCGCCAACCGAGCCGCCGTTGATGTAGATGGTGCGGCCGTCCTTCAGGCCCGACAGATATTCCTTTGCGCTGCGCATGGCAGTTTCTCCGGTTCGAAACTAATAGTGAATGGGAAGCGGCCAGCTCGGCTCGCGCTCGGTTTCATCGACGAGATCGCGGTATCGACCACGAAAGAAGATCAGGGGAGCAGCAGACTCGGAGCGGCTTGCGTGGCGGACGACCTGGACGACGAAGATGACATGGTCGCCGCCGTCATAATTGGCGTAAGGCTCACACTCGAAATGCGCCATCGCGCCCGAGATCAGCGGCGCTTCGGCATGGCCGACCGACGTCTTCACCTGGTCCCATTTGTTCGAGAGAGCCCGCGCGAACTGGTTGGAGATGGCTTCCTGGTCGCGCGCCAGGATGTTCACGGCAAAGCCCTTGGCATCCAGCATCGCGGGCAGGCTGCGCGCCTTGCGATCGACACTGAAGAGAACGAGCGGCGGATCGAGCGAAACAGAATTGAACGAGCTCATGGTCATGCCGATGAGCTCATTGCCCTTGCCGCGCGCGGTCACCACCGCAACGCCGGTGGCGAATTCGCCGAGGGCACGCCTGAATGCACGATCCTCCATGGAATACCCGCCTCGTCGCCTGGCACATGATTTATAATTCTCAGGTAGCTTTCTGACAAAGCTATTTGACGATGTCAAGCCTACTTGCTGGGCGGGCGCATGCGTGCTTTTTAAGCAAGCTCGCAATGCCATGATTTGGCGAGGAGATTGACCGCGTGACCGATGCACTCTTGACGGCGTCGAAACCAGAGCTGCTCGACAAGGAAGGAGACCGCACGCTTCGCGGACTGCTTCACGACTATTTCGCGTTTGGCCGCAGCCTGGAAGCCTGCCGGGAAATATTCGCCGGCTTCGTCGACCTGTCGCCGACCCAATATCTGATCCTGATCGCGATCAAGAATTCGACCGCGGAAGAACCGATGGGCGTGAACCAGGTCGCCGAACGGCTGTATCTGAGCGGCGCCTTCGTCACCAACGAGATCAACAAGCTGGTTTCCGACGGCCTGCTCGAGAAAACCCCTCATCCCGAGGACGGACGGCGGGTGCAACTTGCCCTCACCCAGCGCGGCATGAGCCTGTTGATCCGCCTCGCCGCCTTGCAGCGACCGGTCAACGACGCGCTATTTGGAATGCTGACGCGCGAGGAGTTCAAAATGCTGGCCCAGCTGCTGTCCCGCCTCGCGTCAAACGCTGACAGCGCCTTGAAGCTGGCTGTACACATGCAGGCTACGCTCAAATCGCAGGAGGGGCAGCGGGCCTCCGCAGCGAGCTCGCCGGAGTCTCGCAAGAAGCGGCGTGCAACGCGCCGCACCGGTCGATAACGCCCTCGGCAAAGATCAAAGGGCGGACGGCGACATTCCTCCGATGGGATGAGGCAGGGCGCGATCAATATGCTATCCTGGCCTCGCGGGGCGATAACGGAGACGACTCATGCCGACCAGTGTCAAGCAAATGCTCGAAGCCGCCAACGCGGCAGTCCCCAAGATCACGTCGGACGAGGCGGCCGAGATGATCAAAAGCGGCAACGCGCTGGTCGTTGACGTTCGCGATGCACCGGAGGTCGCCGCCAGCGGCAAGATCGCAGGAGCCGTGCATGTCTCGCGCGGGATGCTGGAGTTTCGCGCGGACCCGGAGTCGCCCTATCACGACGAGGCGTTCGACAAGAGCAAGACCGTGATCCTCTATTGCGCCTCCGGCGGCCGGTCGGCACTGGCCGGCAAGGTGCTGAAGGATATGGGCTACGAGAAAGTCTACAACGTCGGCGGTTTCAAGGACTGGACGGGGGCCGTCGAGAAGTAGGAAGACCAGGCGTCCGGGTCCAGCTTGCCGGAGCTTGCGCATTGCGGATGACGATCGGGAGATCGATCCTGAGTGACGAGCAGGACGCTCGCACCGCACTCCCGATTGACGCGTCGCGTCTGATCAAAGACGGCATCGATCGACTTGGTGACGAGCTTGCCGGTCAGCTCGTCCGCCAAGGCGAGAGCCTGACTCATGGCAAGGGCCCTGCTTATCGCGCCCTCCGGATTTCAGATTGCGACAAGTCAACGCCCAGCCTTGAAAAATCCGCGCTGCGCGCTCGCGTTGACGAAGATCAAGCCGGTTCCGGCTCGCTCGTACAGACTGACCGGCAGATCGCGCCGGCGACGGCAGCAACACGGAGGGCATGGAAATGGCACACAAACAGGTCCTGTTTCACGCGGCGGCTCGTGAAAAAGTCTTGCGCGGCGCGTCCCTCCTCGCCGATGCCGTGCGCGTCACACTCGGGCCGAAGTCGAAATCGGTCCTGATCCAGAAGTCGTGGGGCGCACCGATCGTCTGCAACGATGGTGTCACCATTGCCAAGGAGTTCGATCTGAAGGACGCCGAGGAGAACCTCGGCGCTCAGGTCCTGCGGCAGGCCGCCGAGAAGACCGGCGATGTCGTCGGCGACGGCACCAGCACGTCGACCATCCTTGCCCATGCCATCCTTTCGGACGGGGTTCGGAACGTGGTCG
The DNA here is from genome assembly GCF_045571495.1 of Bradyrhizobium centrosematis. NCBI lineage: Bacteria > Pseudomonadati > Pseudomonadota > Alphaproteobacteria > Hyphomicrobiales > Nitrobacteraceae > Bradyrhizobium > Bradyrhizobium centrosematis. The sequence continues at coordinate 1,635,225 of NZ_CP120703.1, read as the reverse complement.
CCGGAGCAAGCGCGATCGACCTCAAACGCGGTCTGGACCGTGGGACACAGGCCGCCGTCGCCGCCTTGCACGCCATGGCGAGGCCGGTCAACTCCAGGGCAGAGAAGGTTCAGGTCGCCACGATTTCAGCCCACAACGACGTCTCCATCGGCGAGCTGGTGGCGGATGCAATCGAGAAGGTCGGCGGCGACGGCGTCATCTCGGTGGAGGAATCCAAGACGACCGAGACTCTCCTGGACGTCGTCGAAGGCATGAAGTTCGACCGCGGCTTTCTCTCGCCCTACTTCGTCACGGATGCCGACCGGATGGAAGCCGTGCTGCAAGACCCCTATGTGTTGCTGTGCGATCACAAGATCGGCGCCCTGCGCGATCTGGTTCCCCTGCTCGAGCAGGTCGCCAAGAGCGGCCGGTCGCTTCTGATCATCGCCGAGGACATCGAGGGCGAAGCGCTGGCGACGCTCATCGTCAATCAGCTTCGCGGCGTGCTCAAGGCCTGCGCTGTCAAGGCGCCCGGCTTTGGCGAGCGCCGCAAGGCGATGCTGGAGGACATTGCCATCCTCACAGGCGCGCAGGTGATCTCGCAGGAGATCGGCCTGAAACTGGAAAGTGCCACCTTGCAACAGCTCGGTCGCGCCGCGCGCGTCGTTGCCGACAAGGAGAACACCACCCTGATCGGAAGTGGCGGCGATCGAGCCCGTATCGATGCACGGTTGGCCCAGATCCGCACCGAGATCGAGAAGACGACCAGCGATTACGACCGTGAGAAGCTCGAGGAGCGCCTCGCAAAGCTGTCGGGCGGGGTTGCCGTGATCCGGGTGGGAGCACCGACCGAGGCCGAGATGAAAGCGAAGAAGGAAGCGCTCGATGACGCCATCAGCTCGACGAAGGCGGCGGTGGCCGAGGGCATCGTCCCGGGCGGCGGGCTTGCCCTGCTCCGCACGGTCGCGGCCGTGGCCAAGGAGGAGGCTGCCTGCGAGGGCGATGAGCGAACGGGCCTGCAGATCCTGAGGCGGGCGCTGGAGGCACCCGCGCGTCAGATCGCCGAGAATTCCGCAACCGATGGCGGCGTCGTGGTTGCACGGATGCTCGGCAGCGAGGGCAATTTCGGCTTCGATGCCGCGCGGAAGGCCTATGTCGACCTCGTCGAGGCTGGCATCGTCGACCCCGTGAAGGTCGTACGGACGGCGCTTGAGAACGCGGTTTCCGTCGCGAGCGTGCTTCTTCTGACGGAGGCCACGATGACGGAAATTCCGGAACCGAAGCGAGAGCGGCTGCCCGAGCCCGACATGGCGATGTAGCCGCGGCGCCTCCACCCGCAGGCGCGGGCATCTGCCGGCCGGCGAGCAACCCTGCGCCGGCGGATGATCCCGCACAGGATGCAACAATGCCCTACCGCTCGAACAGAGATCTCCCCGCAGGCGTACGCCACCATTTGCCGCCTCATGCCCTCGATATCTATCGGGAAGCATTCAACCACGCCTTTGCGTCCCATGCCGGAGACCTCCGACAGGAGGAGATCGCACACCGCACGGCCTGGGCCGCCGTCAAACGTTCATATGTGAAGCTTGGCGACCAATGGGAGCCGAGACGACCACATTCATAAGCGCCCATATGCTCGTGCGGATCCCGCGTGCGGCGGCCGGCAAACGTCTATGAGACTGCCCCAATTTTGGTCAATGCAGTCATTCGGATTTTGCACGCGCTGCTCCTGGATTTGAGCGAAATCAACCAGCGCGCGACGGCCATGACTATCCTTTCCGGCGACCAGATGGTCACCTCGAAGGAGACAACGATCATGGCAACCGAAACCAAATTACCTGTCACCAAAACGTCCACTGCACCTGCCGCAGTTAACGAGACATGGCAACCGTTCCAGGCGCTGAGGAACGAGATCGACCAGATCTTCGACGACTTTGGCAACGGCTTCTGGAAGCGGCCGTTCCGCTCGCTCGCACGGCTGGAGCGCGATCTGTCCAAGAACTTCAACGCGCCGGCGGTCGACGTCGCCGAAGGCGACAAGGCCTACGAGATCACGGCGGAGCTTCCCGGCCTCGACGAGAAGAACATCGAGGTCAAGCTCGTCAACGGTGGCCTCTCCATCCGAGGCGAGAAGAAGGAGGAGAGCGAAGAGAAGAAGAAAGACTATTACGTTTCAGAACGCCGCTACGGCTCCTTCGAGCGCTATTTCGCGCTGCCGGACGGGGTCAATGCCGACAAGATCGAGGCGACGTTCAAGAACGGCGTGCTCAAGGTCGTGCTGCCGAAAACCGAAGAAGCTCAGAAGCCGGCCAAGACCATCGATGTGAAGGCCGCCTGAAGGCCCATCGAGGCGAGGCTGCGGCAGACGCAGCCTCACCTTGCTCGCGCCGCTCGCCAAGACGGCGCACGATCATCTCCGCTTCGTCGTGGAATTGCCCAAGCACATGCATACCGCTGGCTGAACGCCCGCCGCTCGAGCTCGTGGCTCGAATGGCTGGTTTCCGTTCCCATTGCCATGGCAGCGCCGATCACCGCGCTATTCGCGCCAAGGCGGTATTTGAGGGTGCGGGGCTCGTCCTTCTCCCGTCGGGCTACGGACATCTCCTTACGTGATGCCCCCAAATTTCGGTCCGGCAATTTATCCGTTAGTAAGGTTTTGCAAGCACGCGCCGGCAAGGGGCCTGCAATGAACCACTCGATCTACACCGCGGATAAGGCAACACACCTGAAGGTGGTGGTCAGCGGATTGCTTGCCGGCATCGCCATCGTCGCAATCTCGCTGACCGTCCACCTCGCCCAACCCGAAATGACTGCGCGGAAGGCGGCGACCCTGGCGGTTCACCAGCCTCATCCAGTTCACACGCTGATCAGGATGGCGCAGCGTTAGGCGAGAAAAGGCTGTTGGGAGGGTATCCAGATGACAAGCGAAGCAATCAAGGCGCTGATGATATTCGCGATGTATGGCATCCTCGAGCTCGCGCTTTATTTTTCGGCGAGCGCAAGGCCGGCCAAGCAACCGGTCCGCTCGAGCGCCGGCCGGACCGCCAATCCCGATCTGACCGGCCGCGGGCCGGAAGATTAGGTCGGCCCGTTCGGCCGCCTGCCGGACGCTGCGTCCTCAAGAGGCCGGCGTCACAACGGTTCGTCATCCAGCGTCGACGGCTCCGCCTGCAGCGACACGAAATCACCGCCGCCATAATCGTCCTCCGGATCAGGACGGGCCGACTGAACGCAGAGGCGGTCATCGACACCCCGGACGCCTGATGCGTTCTCGCAAGCCACGATAGCCGCCTGATGCGCGTTGTCGCCCTTGACGACGCCACGCAGCGTGACCACCCCGTCCCTGACGCTGACGTTGAGGCCGATGGGCTGCCAGGGCATCCGCGCCATCGCCGCGAGCACCGAACGACGGATCTGATTGTCGTCATCCGAATAACCAGGGGCGCCGGTCAGCGGCCTGGCAACCGCGGACAAGAAGTCGGATCGGGTGATGATGCCGACCATGCGATCATTGCGCATGACCGGAACGTGGTTGAGGTGTCGGCGCTCCATGAGGTCGGCAATCTCCTCCAGCGGCGTATCCTCCCTGACCGTCGCCGGATCAGGCGTCATCACCTGCTCCACCTTGCGCCCATGCTCCTTCACGAACTCACGCGCAATCCGGTCCGTGCCGAGCAGGACCGCCAGCAGCCGGTTGCGGGTATGCTCCGTTTCGAGCTCGGCGCGTCTCAGGAAGTCACTTTCGCAGATGATGCCGACCAGCTTTCCCGCCGAATCCGTGACCGGCAGCCCGCTGATGTGGTGAGCCAGCATCACCTTGATGGCATCGGCGATCGGGGCCTCGGGCCGAATGCCTATCACCCGCCGGGACATGATCTGGTGCGCGCGCATGTGTTGGACTCCAAAGAGAGTTCACGGGTAATTGCCGCCCCAGATCGGGTCTTGATCGAGATCAACGCCCGGCCGGGATCCGGTGCCATGCTGCAATCAAATTTAGGACACCGGCATGCGCCTGCCAGCGCCGTTCATCGCCGCGATCTTCGCGGCAGTCGCAGCATCCAGCGGTGCGCCCGCTCAGCCCGCACCTGTCGACGTCTCCGCCGCGCTCTCCGATCTGATGACGCGGGTGCAGCTCCAGCATGCCAAGCTGTGGTTTGCAGGCAAGCTCAGCAATTGGAGTCTGGCGACTTACGAGATCCAACACATCGACGATGCCCTTGAACGGACGAGCAAGCTCGTGCCCGATCCCGCGCGGATCGTTGCGGCCAAGGTACAGCTCCAGGCCGTGCGGCAAGCGGTGCAGCAAAAAGACGTGCCCGCGTTCACCAAAGCGTATTCGGCGCTGACAAACGAGTGCAATAGTTGCCATCGGGCCAGCGGGTTCGCCTCAATCACAATCCAGGTACCTGTCCGGCCGCCGGTCACCAACCAATTGTTCGTCGATCAGCTCACCGAAGGCCGGGCACAGGCCCATGCGTCATGTGGACCATGCCATGTGGTGGAGGATGCCTCCAGGGAATCGCCGGCGTCCCGTCCGCCGGCGCCGAGCTTCCTGGAGATCATCGATCGCCCCTCGTTCTCCGCCGACGACATCAGGCAGTTCCTGACGTCAAGCCACCGCAGGCTCGGCCCCGGCCAGGCCATGCCCAATCCGCGGCTCGCGGAGTACCAGATCGACGCCATCGTGGCGTATCTCGAAACGTTGAAGGCCCATCCGCCGCGCTGAGGCGCGATGAGGTTTGGACGAATCGTCTTCGCGCTTCAAGCTATTGTTTGCGCATGATCTTTCCGGAAAACCGCTTCGCACTTGTCCGGATCATGCTTTGGGACGCGGCCTGCTCCAGCACCCGGCTGTCAGACGGTTGATCTCGGTCAAGCCGCGATCGGCAAAGCGCAGCATTGTGGACCTATCACAATCCGAACTGCGCCATCGTCATCCCAAGGCAGGCACATGAGAACCACAGACGGATCCGCTCCCCCACCTCACACGCACGCGCCGGCAGCGAAGACGTTTCTGTGGGGCGTCTCGACCTCGAGCTTCCAGATCGAGGGCGGCGCCCATTTGGACGGCCGCGGCGACAGCATCTGGGACGATTACTGCCGGCAGCAGGGCCGCATCAAGAACGGCGATACGGGCGATGTCGCCTGCGATCACTATCATCTCTTCCGCGAAGACATCGCGTTGATGCGCGAGATCGGCGTCGACGCGTACCGCTTCTCCATCTCCTGGCCGCGCGTCCTGCCGCAAGGACGCGGCGCCGCGAACGAGGCGGGCCTTGATTTCTACGACCGGCTCGTCGATGCATTGCTGGCTGCCGGCATAGAGCCCTGGATCTGCCTCTATCACTGGGATCTGCCGCAGGGGCTGCAGGATCTTGGAGGCTGGCAAAACCGCGACATTGCAGGCTGGTTTGCCGACTATGCCGCGCTCATGGCCCGACGGCTCGGCAACCGCGTCAAGCGGTTCGCGACGTTCAACGAACCATGCGTCTTCACGCTGTTCGGATATGGTCTCGGCTGGAATGCGCCTGGCATTGCCGACAGGGGCGCTCTGCACCGGGCCATCCATCACGTCAACCTCAGCCATGGCCGCGCCATCGACGTGCTGCGCCAATCGGTGCCGGGGGCATCGCTCGGCGCCATTCACAACCGCCAGCCTTGCTATCCCGCCACGCCTAGTGAGGAAGATGCGGCGGCGACACGACGCTTCGCGCCATACTGGAACGACGCGTTCCCTTATCCGCAACACTTTGCCTGCTATCCGCCGGAACTGGCCGCGGCGATCGAGCCATATGTCAAGCCCGGCGACATGGCGCAGATCGCGCGGCCGGTCGACTGGTTCGGGCTCAACCATTACTCACCGCACTACATCAGGGCTGACAGCAATGCGATCGGCGCCGGCTTCGGCGCACCGCCAGCCGAGGTACGACGGACCGCGATCGGCTGGCCCATCATTCCCGGCGCGTTCCGCGACACGCTGCTGGACATCGACCGCCGCTTCCGCCTGCCGATCTATGTACTGGAGAACGGCACCGCCGCGGACGACAAGCCCGACGAGACCGGCCGCGTCCAGGACACCGCCCGAATTGCCTATCTCGATGCCTATACAAGGGCGTTGCAGGACGCGATCCGGGCCGGGGCCAACGTCAAGGGCTATTTCGTATGGTCGCTGCTCGACAATTTCGAATGGGCGTCGGGCTATTCGCAGCGCTTCGGTCTCGTTCATGTCGACTTTGCCACGCAGAAGCGAACGCCGAAGGCATCGGCACATTGGTATTCAGATCTCATTCGAGCCGCGCGCAGGACGGAGGCTAGGACAGACGGTGCGGAGTCCGAGCACTCGACGAAACGGCCTGACGCGGTGACCGCGCCCATGGCCGCCGGCTAGGCTGATGACGACGATCCTCACGATCACGGCCAACCCGGCGGTCGACGTGTCGACATCGGTGGATAGGATCGTTCCCGTCGCCAAGCTGCGCGGCATCGGACAGCGTCGCGACCCCGGCGGCGGCGGCATCAACGTTGCGCGCGTCGTCAAGCGCCTCGGCGGCCATGCCATCGCGCTGTTTCCGGTGGGCGGCCTGACCGGCGACCTGCTGCAGCAATTGCTCGATCGTGAGGGCGTCGAAAGCCTGACCTTTCCGATCGCAGGAGAGACCCGCCAGGACTTCTTCGTCAGCGAGATCAGCACGGGCCAGCCCTATCGCTTCATCCTGCCGGGGCCACCTCTCGCCGAAAGCGAATGGCAGAGATGCCTTGCAATGCTGTCGGCGCTCGAGCCGTTTCCCCGGTTCGTGGTTGCGAGCGGAAGCCTGCCGGGCGGCGTGCCCGACGATTTCTATGCGAGGGTCGCAAGCATCGTTAGACAGCGCGGAGCCAGGATGATCCTCGACACGTCCGGTCCGGCCCTCGTGGCCGCGGTGGCGGAAGGGGTCGAACTGGTCAAGCCGAACCTGCGGGAGATGCGGGAGCTGGTCGGCCGCGAGCCGTCCGACGCCGCCGAATGGGAAGCTGCGGCCCGAACACTGGTGCGCAGCGGCAAGGCGGCGACGGTCGCCCTCACGATGGGGCATCTCGGCGCCGCGCTGGTGACGAGCGACCGGGTGCTGCGTGCGAGGCCTCTTGCGATCACGCCGGTCAGCGCCGTCGGCGCCGGCGACAGCTTTCTCGGCGCGCTGGTTCACGGGCTGGCATCCGGAGCCGATCTGGAGCACTGCTTCCGACAGGCCGTCGCCGCCGGCGCCGCGGCACTGCTCAATCCGGGCACCGAACTGTGCCGGCCGGACGACGTCAAACGTCTCGCCGCGCAGGTCACCCTCGCTACGGCAATTTGACCGGGTCAACCTGAAGCGGCTGGAGCTCCGGCTGCAGCGGCGAGGCCTGCCGGTTGAGGCGGTCGAGCGACAGCAGGAGGCCGCCGACACGTTCCAGCGATGACACCCAATCGGCGATGCGCGCGTAATTGTCGACAACCCAGTTGAACGAGGCCTGCACCAGCGTGAACGCCGCCGCCGCTTGCGTAAGCTCGCCCAGCGTCATGGCCCCTGAGAGAAATTTCGGCGCGCAGAGCACCAGGCCGATGATGGGAGCCAGCAGCGAGTTGCCATGCGACACGATGGTCGTTCGCATCAATTGCCAGCACAGGCGGCGCCACTGATGGATGGTCGCCCGGAGAGCGCTGCGAAGATCACGGCAGACTTCCGGCCGTTGCCCTTGGGGTGCGACCCCCTCCCCGATGTCGCGGAGCTGGTGCGCCGCCGTGATCAATTCCGCCTCGGCCTGGTTCTTGATCTGGACCAGCCGGGTCAGGGGCGCCCCGACCAGCGTCATTGCCGTCGTGACGATGCCGGAATAGACCGCCACACCGATGACGAGGTAGCCCGGAAGCCGGACCGAATGGCTTCCCACGGGCAACGCGATGTCGCCGCCAACGGTCCAGAGGACCTGAATGAAGATGATGGCGCTGAGCAGCGAGGAAACCAGTCCAAGCGCAAGGTCGATCGGCGCGTCCGTTGCGATCCTGACGTCCTCGGCGATTCTGTATTCGGGTATCTGCCGCTCGCTCTGCACGGCCGCAAGGCGGGCGTAGCGGTCATCTTCGATCCAATAGTCTATCACCTTGCCGGTCAGCCATTCCCGCCATTGTCTCTGCGCGGTCATGCGGCCCCAGACCGAGGTGACGGCGAGTGCAATGCTTCCGATGCACAATGGGACGAGCAGGAATGCCTGCCCTTTCAGCCGCGCGGGGTCGCGGCTCTCCAGCGCATCGAAGAAATCGCGATTCCAATAGTTGAAGCGAAATTGCACGTAGAGCTGCAGGACGACGACGAGGACCAACAATGCGCATAGCGCCCATACGGGCCAGGCCCGCGCGCCCCGCCAGAAGCCGGAGGCGGCCTGCCAAAATCGCGCCCTCTCCCGCAAGGAGGTGTTCTGCTCTGGTTCGGTCATCATCGACGTTCATTGCTAAGGCGACCATGTGCTGCACACTTGATCTTCCGCAAACCAATGGTGCGAAGATGCCGGAAGATGCTCGCGCTCAGGCTGGTTTTGCAGTGCGGGAGAATGCACGTGGACACGTCAACCTACATTCGCTGGTTCAGGGACATAGGTCTTGCCGACGTGCCGCTGGTCGGAGGCAAGACAGCTTCGCTGGGCGAACTTTATTCAGCGCTGACACCGCAGGGCGTCAAGGTCCCGAACGGCTTTGCGCTGACCGCAGCGACGTATCGGGACGCCCTGACCGAGGCTGGCGCGTGGGACAAGCTCAAGCCGCTTCTCGCCGGCATCGACAAGCGGCGGATCGCCGATCTTGCGCGGCGTGCCGCCGCGGCCCGCGCGATCGTCTACGCGGCGACCGACCGCGAAGATCTCCGTCGTCAGGCCGTGCAGGCGTATCGGCAGTTGGAGCAGGAATACGGACGCAATGTCGCGGTCGCGGTCCGTAGCTCGGCCACGGCCGAAGACCTGCCGACCGCAAGTTTTGCCGGACAGCACGACAGCTTCCTCAACATCCGCGGCGCCGACGGGCTGATGGAAGCCTGCCGCCGCTGCTTTGCCTCCCTGTTCACCGATCGTGCGATCTCCTATCGGATCGACAACGGTTTCGATCATTTCAAGGTCGCGCTGTCGGTTGCCGTCATGAAGATGGTCCGCTCGGATCTTGCGGCCAGCGGCGTCACCTTCACGCTCGACACCGAGACCGGTTTCCGAGACGTCGTATTCGTGACCGGAGCGTACGGGCTGGGAGACAATGTCGTACAGGGCGTCGCGGACCCCGACGAGTTCTACGTCCACAAGCCGACCTTCGACGCCGGCTTCCGGGCGGTTCTGTCGCGCCGTCTTGGATCGAAGGCCAAGCGAATGGTCTATGGCCGCGGCCACAACGCCACCCGGAACGTGGCAACGCAGCCGAACGAGCGCCGCCGCTTCTGCATCGACGACACCGAAGTCTTGACGCTGGCCGAATGCGCGCTTCTCGTCGAGAAGCACTATTCGCAGAAGTCGGGCAAGCCGACCCCGATGGACGTGGAATGGGCCAAGGACGGCAGAGACGGCTCGCTCTACATCATCCAGGCCCGCCCCGAGACGGTCGCCTCCCGCCGCAAACCGGAGGCGTTGGAACGCTACACGTTGAAGTCGTCCGGAAAGGCATTGGCCGAAGGCCGCGCCGTCGGCGAAAAGATCGCGGCAGGACGCATCCGGCTGATCAGAAACGAGCGGGAGCTCCGGAAATTCCGTCCAGGCGAGGTGCTGGTCGCGACGGCGACGAGCCCGGACTGGGAGCCGGTCATGAAGCTCGCCGCGGCGATCGTGACCGATCACGGCGGCCGGACCTGCCATGCCGCCATCATCGCACGCGAGCTCGGAGTGCCCGCGGTGGTCGGAACCGGCAGCTTCAGCAAAAGAGCGAAGACCGGCACGGCGGTGACGGTGTCCTGCGCCGAAGGCGATATCGGCCACGTGCTCGAGGGGGCGCTGCCTTACGAAGTCGAGCAGATTTCAACCGAACACCTTCGAAAGCCCCGCACCGAGATCATGGTGAACCTCGGTAATCCCGAGATCGCATTCAAGAGCGCGTCCCTGCCGAGCGACGGCGTCGGTCTTGCCCGCATGGAGTTCATCATCAACCAGCATGTCGGTATCCACCCCATGGCGCTTGCCTGCCCCGACAAGGTGTCTTCGGCGCACGACCGGCAAAAGATCAAGCTGCTGACCGCGCGCTACAAGCAACCTTCCGAGTTCTTTGTCGAGCGGCTTTCGGAGGGTGTGGGCACCATCGCCGCGGCGTTCTATCCCCGGCCCGTGATCGTGCGCCTGTCCGATTTCAAGACCAATGAATATGCCAATTTGCTCGGCGGCGCTGGTTTCGAACCCCGCGAGGAAAATCCGATGCTCGGCTTCCGCGGCGCCGCGCGCTACGCGCACCCCGCCTATGCGAAGGGCTTTGCGCTGGAATGCGCGGCCCTGAAGCGGGTGCGCGAGGCAATGGGACTTACCAATCTCAAGATCATGATTCCATTCTGCCGGCGCGTCGAGGAAGCGCGCAAGGTCATTGAGACCATGGCCACTCATGGGCTGAAACGAGGCGACAACGGCCTGCAGATCTTCATGATGTGCGAGATACCGAACAACGTTATCCTGATCGACCAGTTCGCGCAATTGTTCGACGGCTTCTCCATCGGCTCCAACGATCTCACCCAGCTCACGCTCGGCGTCGACCGGGACTCCGAGATCGTCGCATTCGACTTCGACGAGCGCGACCCCGGCATGCTGCAAATGCTGTCGATGGCCGTGCTGGGCGCCAAGCGAAACCGCCGCCATGTCGGGATCTGCGGCGAGGCGCCGGCAAATTATCCGGAGATCGCGAAGTTCCTGGCTGAACTCGGCATCGACTCGATCAGCGTCAATCCGTCGAGTGTGTTGCGGACCATCGAGATCGTCCGCACTGCCGAGCGCGCCAGCACTGGAGCCCGACGGGCCGCGGGCTAAAGCATGATCCGGAAAAGTGCGAAGCGGTTTTCCGGAACGATGATGCGGACAACAACCTAAAACGCGATGACGATTGACCCAAATCTCATCGCGCTTTAGGGCGCGTGGTCCGGCGATGCAGATCGAGCGCCTCTCGCACCTCATCGTCCTCGAGGGCATCCCTGAGGGCGCGATCGGCCTGCCTGGCGTCCGCGACCGGCTCGCCGCGTTCAGGTGCGGGGATCTCGCTTGTTTGCTTCGTCACGCCCGCCTGCGCCGGCTGACCATTCCCGGCCATTGCACATCCTCCCGTCGCGTCGGCGTCAATGTGACATCAGAAGGCAGACCGGAGCCTGCTGCAGCAGGCTCTGCGTCATGCCGCCGAAAATCCATTCCCCCAGCCGGCTATGCCCATATCCGCCGGTGACGATGAGGTCGGCGCCGACGTCGGCGGCCAGACGAACGAGATAGCCCGCGTCGGACTCCGCCGTATGCACGCGCACCTCGTTCTGGCAATTGACGCCGTGGCGCTGAAGATATCTGGCCACGTCCCGCACCCGATCATGCGCCGCATCCTGTTCGGTTGCCGGACAGATCTCGGCGATCGTGACTTGCGAAGCTCGCGTCAGAAATGGCAGTGCGTCGCGAACGGCCAGTCGCGCCTCGCGGGCATCCTTCCAGCCGACCACGATCCGGTCGCCCGACAATCTGGTGACGCCGACCGGCACCGAAAGAAGCGGACGGCCCAGCCGCAACATGGCTCCGGCCGCATCGAGGTAATGAGAGGACTTGGCCTTCAGCTGGCTGCGCCGCACCACGACGAGGTCTGCCGCCCTGGACTGCTCGACCAGAAACTCGGTCGGAAAGCCGATCGCCCAATGCCATTCGACCTTCTCGCGCGGCAGGCGAACGATGCGCCTGAACCACGCCTCCTTGGCCACGAGAGTTGCGCGGATGCGTTCGAGATCCTCCGCGGTGGTCTGCTCGATGATCACGCCTTCGGCGACGAACGGAGGCTCTACCGCGATCGCCGAGACGCCGAGCAGAGCTGCCCCAAAACCCTCCGCGATGCCTTCGGCGACGGCAATTTGCCCTTCGTCCTGCTGCTGGGAATCGACATAGACCATGACGCTGGCAAGAGACATTGCTTCGCTCCTTGGCTCGGATGGCCGTTTATCGCGCGTTTCCGAGCCACGCCGTTGACGCAAATCAAGCGCCCCACGGCCATCCCTTGTCGCCTTCGCTACCGCGGAAGAGTGCCATCCGGTCCATCGCCAACCAAGGCGTGATCGGGGGTCATGTCATTCGGGCGTGAGGGAAAAATTGTCCTCGCAGCTGGGGCTCCCTTTGATCCCGATCAAACCGATCGGCGGGAACGAGTGCACGATTTTGATCATCATGGAGGTTTGTCATGCAAGCACAGGACGTGATGATTGCACCGGTGGTGACCGTGGGCGCAGATGCGACCGTTCGCCAAGTCGCCAAGATCCTGCTCGAGCGCCATATCAGCGCAGTGCCCGTCGTCGATGCGGACAACAACATTCTCGGGATCGTAACCGAAAGCGACCTCATGCATCGAAGCGAAGCCGGAACCGAGCGCCGATATGCCTGGTGGCTTCGCCTCCTGGCCGGCGACGCGCAAATGGCGAACGACTACGTCAGAGAGCATGCGGTCAAGGTCAAGGATATCATGACGCGCGAGGTCGTCACTGCCAGTCCCGAGACGCCGCTGAGCGACATCGCGATGCTGCTTGAGAACCGCCAGATCAAAACTGTACCCATCGTCAACAGGCAGGGGCAACTCGTCGGGATCGTCAGCCGGGCCAATCTGCTGCAGGCTGTCGCAAGCGCCAGGCCCAAGCTCGAGATTTCACTTCCCGACGCGACAATCAGGAAGAAATTCCTCGATGAGATCAAGAGTCAACCCTGGGCCCACACGTTCAACCTGAACGCGACCGTCAAAGACGGCGTCATCGACCTCTGGGGCTTCGCGCCATCCGTGGCAGAACGCACGGCCATCCGCGTAGCGGCCGAGGCGATCCCGGGCGTCGTTCTGGTGAACGATCATTTGCTCGAAACGCCGACTTTCATTTACTGACGCGGCCTGGATTGCGAGCTCGTGCGTAGCAGGGATTTTGCGAATTTTGCACCATCCAGCATGTGTCGCTGCATGCCGCCCACGTGACCTTGGCCTGAGAGGCATCCGTGCGGTTCTCAGGCACGCGCCCGCCACAGCGTCGCGGCAAGCAACAGGTAGGCCGCGCAGGTCCACAGCGCCTGCCAGTTCGCCGGCCCTTCGTTGAAGCTCACATAGATCGCCGCTCCGACAAACAGACCGGCAAACAGCGACTCCGCCATGGGACGGCTTCCCTTGTCCGCCGGATTGAGCAGCGCCACGGTCGCGAAAGGCACCGCCGCCATGGTGAGCGCGGCAAAGGGAAAGTCGATATTACGGGGATCAAATACGAGCGCGACCGCGGTCGCCGCACCGATGACGGCAGTCGCCGACAAGGCCAGTCCGTAAAGGCTCACCCATATCGACTCGGTCCGGTAGCCCTTCGGGCCGAACAATTGCTGGAAACTTGGCGGGGGGCGGCCCGACATCACGGCCTGGGCGCCGAGCAGCGCAGACATGGTCGCTGCCGCCAGCAGGGCGCTCCACAGCAGCCAACCGCCCACGCCGACGCTTTCAAAGAACACCTTTTGGGCAGCCACTCCAAACAGGATTCCAGCGGTGGTTGCCATTATTCCGACCGCGAACCAGGAAGCCAGGCTGGATGCCCTGGGTCGACGACGCAAGGTCGGCCAAGCCGCACCGAAGGTAAATGCGGACAGCGCAATTCCACTCCACATTTGCAGCTTCCAGAGCGGATGATTGCTGACGGCGAGGCCCGGAGGATATTTCAGCGTGCGCCGCTCGCCTCCGAACAGGCCCCATGACCCGCCCACGGTGCCCTCGATGTCTCGTTTCCAGGGTTCGTCGTAGGCCTCAAACAGGTTGACGCGGAAATTCTCGCGCCGGGCAAGACTGAGAACCTCCGAGACCACGCGAGCCTGATTGATAGGTGAAGGCAGTGCCGATTCCCGCATCCGTCCCTGGCTTGGCCAACCTATCTCTCCGATCAGGATTTCCTTGCCCGGAAATGCCGACGCGATCTCTCGACGAATTTTGTCGGCATGCGCAGCGGCGGATTCCGCCGGGATTGGTACATTCTCCCAATATGGCAGGATATGGATCGTGACGAAATCGACGGCGTCATGGAGTTCACGATTAGCCAGCCAGAACTCCCAGACGTCGGCATAGGTGACTGGGACGCTGACCTGCGCCTTGACCGAGCGGATCGTCGCTATCAGATCGGATACCGTTATGTCCTTACGCAACAATGTCTCGTTGCCGACGACCAGTGCGATGATGGTCCCGGGATAGTCCCTGGCGAGGCGTATCGCGGTCTTAATCTGTGTCTGATTCTTCTGCTGATCCTTGTCGAGAAAGATTCCCTGAATCACTTTCAGCCCCGCCCTCGATGCAAGCTCGGGGATCTGATCGAGGCCGAGATCGGTGGCATAGGTGCGGATGCAGTTGGATATTTCGGCAAGCTGCGCAAGGTCTTCCGCGATCTGCTCACGCGATACCTGAGTGGCGGGCGAAAGCGACGTCTGGTGGTTGCGGAACGGGGCGTATGAGATGCATTGGACCTTGTCGCTTGGATCAATCGGCGCGCGCGCCAGATTGATTGGCGTTCCCAACCAGCTCCAGACGGCAGTGATGACGCCGAGCGATATCAGCAGAAGCATCAGCGGAACGTAGAGCGAATTGACTCGCCTCCGTGCGGGCGGAAGCGGCTGCTTGGTGAACCAGCTTATCTTATGGACCTCCTGTTCACCTGCAGAGGGCGGCTCCTCGAGCGCAGCGATGTGGCGGGTGCGTAGCATCGCTCACACCTGCGCCTGCAGGGAAAGCATGAGAATCATGCAACTGGGTTCGTTCATTGGCTCTCCCGAACCGAGCCCGGAATTGGTTACGCTTCTACAAACTCGTGGATCAAGATCAACTCCTCAGCCATCCATGGATGGGCGAGCATCGATCGTCAACTGCCCACAGCGCCTGCTATGCTCAGCGAACCTGCCCGGCTTCGAGCTCGCCGTCTTGACTTGCGTCAAGTGATGGGCTCAAGGCACGTCACGTCTGCGCGCCGGCCCGTCCTACTCGATCGACGTCATCTGCCGCCGGCGCAGCTCGGACGGGCTGTGCCCGAATTTCCTGCGAAACACCGTGCTGAAATGCGACGAGCTGCTGAAGCCCAGCCGAAAGGCGATTTCGGTCACTGACAGCGCGCGCAGCTCCGGGCGCATCAGCGCGTCGTAGCAACGCTGTAGGCGGCGGTTCAAGATCCACTCGGACACCGACATCTCGGTCGAGCGAAACAGATAATGCAGATGCCGGAGCGAGACGCCGTTGCTCCTGGCAATCTTCTCCAGCGACAGGTCAGGTTCGGTCAGGTGCTCCTCGATCCAGGCCTTGACGGAGCGCAGGCGTGCCTTCCGCGCCGTCGCATCCTCCGAGAATTCGTCCTTGTCGCCCATGTCCAGCGCGAGCGCCAGAACGTCCATCAGCTCATGACCGAGCCGAGCTCGCGCAGTCTCCTCCAGGCTTGATGCCTCCGAGGCCAGCAGCGCGCAGAATTCGGCGGCGATCCGTCCCAAGCCCCGCCCGGTCGCGATCGTCGCCGCGAACGGCATCTTTCCTTCGGCGAAGCGCGACGAAAACTCCTTGCGCGGGATCTCCAAATACAACGACCGGAAGCGGTCCGAGCACTCCAGATCGTAGGCCTCGGAGGCCGAGAAAATCGCGCCGGTGCCGGGGCTGGTCGCCAGGGTCTGGCCGGCCTGGAGCACGTCCATGCTGCCCTGTTGCAGAAACTGGACGTAGTAACAGTCCTTGTCGAGCCTGGCGATGTGCCGCTCGCGCCGCGATATCCGCTGCTTCGACAGGAAGACGTCGCTCATCGTGACCGGGCCAAATTGCGCCTCGCGGATAAAGCCTTGATAGTCGGCCGGCTTCACCGCGTTCACGTCGACATGGACGTAGTGGTCGCAGATGGCATCTTGCCAGGCAGCAAAGCGCTTGGCTGGGTCCAGCTCCTCGGTCGTAAACACCAGATCCATCGGCGGCCCGTTGCGGCGGGGTTCGGCTGTGCAGCGCACAAAAATCCGTTGGTCTCAATCTTAGGTTCCTGTCAGCTTCGCGCAAGGCACTTTGCGCGCCAGCGCAAAAGGTTTGCGCGTTGACGCAAGCCACGTTGAGGCCTCTCGCCTATCAAGCGCAAAACAACTCATGGACGGGGGAGGCAAGCGCGCGTCGAGACGGCGATCCCGAGACGCGCGATGCCGATCCCTGGGGATGGCAAACGATGAAGCGCGTTCGGGTCAGCCAGCAGGAAATCGTGTTTGCGGTCTTCGCTGCACTCTTCCTGAGCTTCTCGATCTTCCTGCAGGACTTCCTCTCCGCCGACAACATGCTGACATTGCTGCAGAACGTGGCGGTGCTGGGCATTCTTGGCCTGGGAATGGCGATCGTCGTGATCGGCCGCGGCATCGATCTGTCGCTGATCGCTGCCCTCGCGGTCCCCGGCGGCCTCGTGCTGCAGATGGTGCAAAACGGACACTCGCTGCCGGCCCCGCTGCTTTCGGCCGGCCTGCTGGCGATCGCGATCGGTCTCGTCAACGGCTGGCTCATCGCCTATGCGGAAGTGCCGCCCTTGTTCGCGACGCTGGCGACCGGCCTGTTCGTCGCCGGTCTCGGCCAGGCCGCCCTCTTTCAGCTCGACGTCGTGCAATGGAGCGACGGCATGGCCGGCTTCGAGCGGCTCGGCCAGGGCAGCATCCTCGGCATTCCCACCTCGATCGTCATGTTCGCAATCGCCTGCGTCGTGGTTTTCGTGCTGCTGCGCAAGACGCGCTGGGGCGCCTACATCTACGCGATCGGCGACAACCCGTTCGCCGCGCGCGTCACCGGCATCCCGTCGCGGCCCATCATCGTGCTGCAATATGTCCTTGCGGCGCTGATCGGCTGCTTTGCCGGGCTCGTGATGGCGGCGTCCGTCAACTCCATGCCGACCCGCATCTTCAACTCGACGCTGATCTACGACGTCATCCTCGTCGTCGTGCTCGGCGGGATCGGGCTGTCCGGCGGACGCGGCGGGGTCGTCAACGTCATCATCGGCACGCTGCTGATCGGAACGATGCTGAACGGAATGACGATCCTCAACATCCCCTATGCCGGCCAGAACCTCATCAAGGGCCTCGTGCTCCTGGTCGCGGTCATCACCGACACGTTCCTCAATCCACGCAACGAAGAAACGGCCCAACAGGGCGACATCTGATCTGCCCGAGAGAATACGCCTGTCCAACAAGGAGGAAGACAATGGCCTGTATCCATAAGTTCGCGCTCGGAAGTATCGCCGCATTGGCGCTTTCGGCCGGCGCGGTTCCGGCCCTCGCCCAACAGGGCCTCGATGAGCCGTTTCAAAAGACCTTCCGGGAAGCACTTGCCGGCAAGACCGTCGCCTATGTGCCGGTCGCGATGAACTTCGACCTGACCGAAGGCTGGTACGCCGGCCTCAAGAAGGAGCTCGAGCCGTTCGGCGTCAAGTTCGTCATTCGTGACCCCAATTGGAATACCAATGCGGGCGCGCAGGCGGTCACCTCGCTGATCTCCGAGAAACCGGCGGTCATGGTGATTCACAATCCGGACGTCCAGACCTACGCCAAGCTGCTGCAGCGCGCCGAGAACGAAGGGATCTACGTCATCCAGATCAACATGGGCTCCGCCTATCGCAGCTCGGCCTTCGTCGGCGCCAACTGGATCGAGATCGGCGAGCGCCAGACCGAGGGCGTGGTGAAGGCCTGCCAAGGCAAGTCGAACAAGATCGCCATCATCCAGGGCGCGCTCTCCGCGGCCGCCAGCGCCTATACGCTCAAGGGCGTCGAGAACGTTCTCGCCAAGCATCCCGAGATCAAGGTCGTCTCCAGCCAGGCCGCCGATTGGGACGCCGCCAAGGCCAAGGCGATCACCCAGACGGTGCTGAAGCAGAACCCTGATCTCTGCGGCATCGTCGGGTTCTGGGACGGCATGGACATCGGCACCGCCGCCGCGATCAAGGAGGCCGGCCTGACCGGCAAAGTGTTCCTGGCCACCTCAGGCGGCGGCGAGCGCAAGGGCGCGTGCGAGCTCGTGAAGAACGGCTCGTTCGACCTCAACATGAGCTACGACGTGCCGACACAGGCGGCGCAGATGGCCGGCACGATCAAATGGCTGCTGTCGTCGGGTGCCAAGCCGGGCTCGGTCAAGGGCTCCGAATACACCACGCTGATTCCGATCACCAAGGAGAACGCCGACAGCCAGATGGCGTGCTGGAATCTCTCCGATCTCAAGAAGTGATCGCATTCGACGACGCGCGTTCCGCCCTTCGGGGGCGGAGCGCGCAACTTTGCTCATGGAATCAGCGGAAGGCAGATGCGCGAGACACTGACCAGGCTACGATATCGCTACTGGCCGGACCATCTTCTCGGCGAGATCCTGTCCAAACGATGGACCGAAACCGCCATCCCGGTGATCCTGCTGCTGATCGTCGGTTTCGCGCTCAGCCGCTCGCTCGAGCACTTCCTCTCCCCCGCGAGCCTCGCCGACACCGCCCGGCAGGCCGGCGAGATCGGCTTCATCGGCCTCGGCATGGCGCTGGTCGTCATCGTCGGCGGCATCGATCTGTCAGTCGGATCGATCTTCGCGCTGACGGATTTCTGCGCGCTCTACCTGCTCGACGTGCTCAATTGGCCGGTCCCCGCCGTGGTGGTGGTCACCATGATGGTCGGCGGGCTGCTCGGCGCGGTGAACGGCGTGCTGATCGGGTATCTCCGGCTGCGCGCCTTCATCACCACGCTGATCACGCTGATCATCTACCGCTCAGCCTATGATCTGCTGATCCAGCGCTATTCCAATGCCATCGCGTCGGCCTTCCCCGACATCCCATCATGGGACTTCATCGGTGGGGGAACCGTGCTCGGCATCCCCAGCGTCGCGCTCGTCTACATCGCCGTCGCGATCTTCGGTCACGTCTTCCTGACGCGGCTGCGGCCCGGCTGGCACATCACCGCGATCGGCGGATCGCGGCGCTCGGCCTACAATTCCGGCATTCCCGTCCGCCGCACCATCGCGCTGTGCTATGTCGCGAGCGGCGTGCTGACCAGCATCGGGGCGCTGTTCTTCGCGGCGCGGCTCGGCACCGTCGGCGGCGATATCGGCGTCGGGCTCGAGGTGATCGTGCTGACGGCGACGGTGCTCGGCGGCATCACGCTCGGCGGCGGCAAGGGCTCAGTCGTCAAGTCCATGGTCGGCGTTCTCATCGTTCTTCTCGTCACCAACGGCCTGACCGCCATGAATGCGCGCGGCGGCGTCAACCGCATGGCGCTGGCGTCGATCCTGCTGGTGGCTGCGATGGTCGACATCCGCTGGCAGAAGAACCGCACCCGCATCATCAGCAAGGTCTATGTCGCCCCGACCTATCATGCACTGCCGCCACCGCCGCCTACCGAGATCGGCAAGGGCGGGCCGCTCGAGCAGAACGACAAGCTGCGTGACGTCACGCTGATCGGGCTCGGCCGTATCGAGGCGCCCGAGGACGTCATTCTCGACCGCAACGACGTGCTCTACGCGGGATCCCGGCACGGCGACATCATCCGCTTCTTCCCGCCCGATTACGAACGGATGGAGGTGTTCGCGCATATCGGCGGCCAGCCGCTCGGCATGGCCTTCGACCGGCAGGACAATCTATACGTCTGCATCGGCGGCATGGGCCTCTATCGCATCAAGCCGGACGGCACCGTGGAGAAGGCCACCGACGAGACCAACCGCAGCATCTATTCCGTGAACGACGACAGCCGCCTGCGGCTTGCCGACGACTTGGACATCACCGACGACGGGCTGATCTTCTTCTCCGAGGCCACCGTCCGTTACGAGATGGACGAGTGGCCGGTCGACGGGCTGGAAGCGCGCGGCAACGGCCGCATCATCTGCTACGACACCAAGACCGGCACGACCCATACCGCGCTGCGCGGCCTGAAATTCCCGAACGGCGTCGCGGTCGCCAGCGACGGACAATCCATCCTGTTCGCGGAGACGTTCGGCTGCTCGATCAAGCGCTATTGGTTCGCAGGCCCGAAGAAGGGCGCCGTCGAAACCGTCATGGACAATCTGCCGGGCTACCCCGACAACATCAACCTCGCCTCGGATGGCAATTACTGGCTGGCGCTGGTCGGCATGCGCAGCCCCTCGCTCGACCTCGCCTGGAAGATGCCGGGCTTCCGCCGGCGCATGGCCAAGCGGGTGCCGGTCGACGAATGGCTGTTCCCGAACATCAACACCGGCTGCGTCGTCAAGTTCAACGAGCAGGGCAAGATCCTGGAATCGTTTTGGGACCTTAGGGGTCTCAACCATCCCATGATCACCTCGATGCGCGAGCACCGCGGCTATCTCTATCTCGGCGGCATCGCCAACAACCGGATCGGCCGCTTCAAGCTCGACAATGCCGATCCGAACTTCGTGCAGTACGACAAGCGCTGGGGGAGGTCGTCGTGATCGCAGCGATCAGCGAATTCGCCAACCGTTTCCTCGGCCGCGGCGAGGCGGCCATCACCGTTCCGTCGTTCGATGGGGCGCTAAAGCCCAACCAGGCGCTCGAGCAGGCGGAAATCCTGCTCGCATGCGAAGCGCCGGAGGATCTCGCCACCGACGGCACCTCGCTGCTGCTTGCCGACGGCGTGCGGCTGACCCGCCTGAGCGGACATTCGGCGACGACGCTGCGCAGCTTCGAGCGGCCGATCTCCGCTCTAGCGTCCCTGCCTGGCGGGGGCCTCGCCGTCGCGCTCGGCGGCACGGAGGTTCGGCTCTACGACGACGTCGCGGCCGAGACGCCCGCGCGCGTATTTGCGCAAGGACTGCACGCCGTCGACGCGCTCGCTGCCGCGGCCGACGGGACGTTGATCGCAACGGACGGATCGTCTTTGCGCGGAGTCGACGACTGGGCGCGCGATCTGATGGAGCTCGGCAAGAGCGGCCGCGTGCTGCGGCTCGATCCGAAGACCGGCGCGGTCACGCAGCTCGCCGGCGGATTGGGCTACGCCTTCGGCGCCGTCGCGCGCAACGGCAGCGTCCTCGTCAGTGAGAGCTGGCGGCATCGTGTGATCTCGATCTCCGCGGACAGAATCCGCAGCGACGTGCTGCGGCACCTGCCCGTCTACCCGTCCCGGCTTTCGCCGGCGCGAAGCGGCGGCTTTTGGCTCACCGCTTTCACCGCGCGCACCCAGCTCGTCGAGTTCGTGCTGCGTGAGCCGGCCTATCGCCGCCGCATGATCGCGGAGATCGACCCGGAGTTCTGGGTCGCGCCGCGTCTGCGCTCCGGCAACTCCTTCAAGGAGCCGCTGCAGGGCGCGCACATCAAGACCATGGGCGTGATGAAGCCCTGGGCGCCGCCGCGATCATACGGCCTCGTGATCCGACTCGGGGCCGACGGCCTGCCACGCTACTCGCTACACAGCCGCGCAGATGGCATCAACCACGGCATCGTGGCCGCGGTCGAATTCGGAGGCGACCTCGTGATGATCGCCAAGGGACCCGGGCGCGTCATCAAATTGCCGCTGGCAACCCTTGAAACACCCCTTGGAACAGCCCTTGACGAGGAGGCCCGCGCATGAACGACCTCGTCCTGTCCCTGTCGAAGGCGACCAAGCTCTATGCCGGCGTGCCGGCCATCGACGGCGTCGATTTCGACCTTCGGCGCGGCGAGATCCACGCATTGGTCGGAGAAAACGGCGCGGGAAAATCGACGCTGACGAAGGTCATGGCCGGCGTCGTGACGCTGACGTCAGGCGGGATGAGCGTCGACGGCGTCGAGGTGACCCCGAGGACTCCGCTGGAGGCGCGCAACCTCGGCATCGCCATGGTATTCCAGGAGAACAGCCTGGTGCCGACCATGACGGTGGCGCAGAACCTGTTTCTCGGCCAGGAGAAGTTCTACAACCGCCTGCGCGGCATCTACATCGCGGCCCAGCAATTCCTGCAATCGCTCAATTTCGACGTGACGCCGACGGCGACGGTGAGCGGCCTCGGCGCGGCCAAGAAGCAGATGGTCGAGATCGCACGCGCGGTGCTGCACAAGGCGAAGGTGATCATCTTCGACGAGCCGACAGCAACGCTGACGCCGGAAGAGAAGAAGTACTTCTTCGATCTGGTCAAAGACCTCAAGAGGCGTGGGGTCTCCATCATCTTCATCTCGCACGCCCTCGAGGAAGCGCTGCTGCTCGCCGACCGCATCACCGTGCTGCGCGACGGCAAGCACGTCGTGACCGACGATGCCTCGAAGTTCGATCGGGCGCGCATCGTCCAGGCGATGGTGGGGCGGGATCTCTCCAACACGCTCTACGGCGCGCGCAAGACGCAGGTCCGCCCCTCGGGCAAGCGGGTGCTGACGGTGCAGAACCTGAAGATGGCGCCGATGGTGAAGAACAATTCGTTGTCGGTGTTTGCAGGCCAGATCACCGGCGTGTTCGGCCTGGTCGGCGCCGGGCGCACCGAGACGTTCAAGATCGTCGCAGGCGTCATGAAGCGCGACTTCTTCCACGGCGGCGAGGTGATCCTCGACGACAAGCCGGTGCGCTACCGCGTCCCAGCTCCGGCCGTGCAGGCGGGCATCGCCTACGTGACCGAGGATCGCAAGGTCGAAGGGTTCTTCGAGACCGCATCGATTGCACGCAACATCTATCTCGGCCTGCTCGCCAAATTTCCCAGGGGACGCGCTTGGCTGTCACGGCGTGAAAGCACAGCGGCCGGAAAGTCCTGGATCGAGCGCCTCAAGGTGCGCGCCATCGGCGACGAGGCCAAGGTCGTCGAGTTGTCCGGCGGCAACCAGCAGAAGGTCGTGATCGCGAAATCGCTAATCCAGGATCCGGAGCTGATCATATTCGACGAACCGACGCGGGGCGTCGATGTCGGAGCGATCGTCGAGATTCACGAGCTGATCAATTCGCTGGCCGACAAAGGCAAGGCGGTGGTCGTGATCTCCTCCTACCTGCCCGAGATCATGGCGCTGTCGGACCGCATCCTGGTTTGCAGGCAAGGCAAGGTCGTGGAGGAATTCTCGGCGTTGGAAGCGACCGAGGAAGCCATCATGTACGCTGCGATCCATTGAGCGCTCCACCCCGCGGCTTGGAGACGGGCTGTCCGGTTCGCTCGTTCAGCAGCCTGCCGGTCGTGCTGTTGACGAAGTGCAGCGACATGCACGCCGGGCACCTCACGACGACATAGCTGTCCGCCGACTCGCAGCTCACGGGCCGCTCGTCGTCGATCCGATGCTGGACGTTCATGCCGGTGCGCGGGCACCTGAATAGGATCTGGCGGTGCATGTCCTTCTACATGCTCCTGAACCGGCGCCGACGAAATTGCGGACGATTCCTTACGGGCCTTCCCTATGGTTTGCGATGGGTCAATTCGGATGGCCTGCCGCCCCCTATGCTCAATATGGGATCGGGCGCAAATCGCACCGATGCCGAACGAAGCCGAAGCCAGGGCTCCTAGGCGCTCCGGGCGCTGCTTCGAAGACAGGGTTCAGCCGACCGCGATCTGGGAGCTGGCTCGGATGAGCGGCTCTGCCTACGGGTTCGATGGAACGAAGGCGAGTACCGCGGGTTAAGTGGCAGCCCTGGACAGAGCAAAGCAATCGGCCCCGGTACTCTCCTGAAACCGGGGCTGATTGACATCGACTGACCGGCTCGACGCAGCCGCCCGGTGCGAACGGCTCGCTGCCGGCCACAGGCTACCATCGGGACCGCCTCGACCAGGAGAGCAGCCATGATGTCCACCGACCTCAAAGATCTGACCGAAGTCGTGCGCTACGCGCTCGAGACGACACGCGCGACCACGGTCTGTCCTTTCCACGACAAGGTGATCATTCGCGTGGGTGACGACGCGGCCGAGAGCCATGCTTACGAACGAGCCAAGCGCATCCTCAAGAGCGACGGCGCAGCCTTCGAGGCAGATGCTCTCAGGGCAGAAATTGGCCATCAGCTCGCGAGCGCCGCGGACGGGCGGTGCCCAAACTGCGACCGGACCGATCCGGCCCGCTAGAGCCCCTCGGCCTGCTTTCGACGTTCAGGAGACCGCTCGCCGGGACACGTTCTTGTGTGACCTCGAGGACAGGAGGCTCTGGGGTCGCCCGATCAGATATCCCTGCATCTCGTCGCAGCCTTCCTGGATCAGGACCGACATCTGCGTGTCGGTCTCAATGCCTTCCGCGAGGACTGGCACCCCAAGCCCGTGGGCGAGGCCGATCACGGCCCGTACGATGGCCAATGATCGCTCGCTCTGGCCGAGCGAGGCAACGAAGGATCGATCGATCTTGATGCGGTCGAGCGGAAACGCTTCGAGATACGACAGCGACGAGTATCCCGTCCCGAAATCGTCGAGTGCAATCAGGAGGCCGAGCGCCTTGAGCGATTGCATCGTCCGCTTGGCGCGCGGCATATCCTCGATCAGGACGCCCTCGGTGATCTCGAGCTCGAGACGCGCGGCCGCGAGCCCGCTGTCCTGTAGCGCCCGGCGGACCTGCCTGTCGAGATTCTCCCGGCGAAACTGCGCCGCAGAGACGTTGACGGCTACCCGGAGCGGCTGATCCCATGACGCCGCCTCCCTGCAAGCCTCCATCAGGACCCAATCGTCGATCAGCGCGATGGAGCCGCTTTGCTCCGCGATCGGGATGAACTCGCCCGGAGGAATGATGCCGCGTACCGGATGCCGCCAGCGCACCAGCGCTTCGTAGGCCATGAGCGTGCCGTCGCGGTGCTGCTGCGGCTGGTACTCCAGATAGAGCTCGCCGCGCTCGACGGCGTTGCGCAAGTCGTGCTCCAGCGCGCGGCGGTCCCGCAGCTGCTGGTCCATCGCGCTGGTGAACAGGCGGATGGCTCCCCTGCCCTCGTGCTTGGCGCGATACAGCGCCGCATCCGCATTCGCCAGCAGTGAAACGGAATTGTCGGCGTCTCTCGGATACAGCGCGACGCCGACGCAGAGATCGATCTTCAGCGCATGGCCGTCAACCTCGATCGGTCGCTGGAATTGAGCCCGCATCCTGGTGGCGAGCAGCTCTGCGGTTGCCGGCAGCGGCAGGCGATCGGTGATGCCGATGAATTCGTCACCGCCGACGCGGGCCACGTAGGATCCTTGCGCGGCTTCCTGCAGGCGCCGCGAAGCTTCGCGCAGCACGGCGTCGCCGACGGCATGGCCGAAACGGTCGTTGATCTCCTTGAAGTGATCGAGGTCGATGCAGAGCACCGCGAAGGCGCTGTCGGTGATCTCCGCCCGTTCGATTGCGGCACCGAGGTACTCGTCCAAGGCCGCCCGGTTGGGCAGTTCCGTGAGGGCGTCATGACGAGCCAGATAGCTCACCCTCTGCTGCGCCCGATTGCGTTCCGTCACGTCGAAGGCGACACAGACATGGGCAGACTGCCCTTCATAGACCAGCGGCCTCGACTCGATCACGACCTCGATCGCCTCGCCATCAGCAGTCCTGTGCAATTCGCAGTCACGTTCGGCTCGCGCTTGCTGCTCGCCATGGGCGAGCTGCTGTTCGGACATCGCGAGGAGATCCTGGCAGGAATAGCCGTAGTGCCGGCACATCGCGCCGTTTACGGCGATGAGTTGACGCGTCTTCGCATCGACCACCCACATCGGAAGCGGGTTCTCTTCGAATAATAGGCGGAAGGAAGCTTCCCGGCGCTTGAGATCGGTGATGTCGATCCTGACCCCGATGCTGCCTCCGTCGCTGGTTCGTCTTTCCTCGACGCGAATCCAGCGGTCATCCGACAGATGCTGCTCGTGCGAGTGGCACGGCAGCGCGTGGTGGGCCAGGCGCTCGGTGAGCCACGCCTCCTCGCGTCCCGCGGCCTCCGGGTACTGCCCAGCGGCCAATCCGGTTCGAAGAATGGTTTCGAACGGCGTGCCCGCCGCAAGGGCATCCCTGCTGGCGGTGTAGAACTCGGCGTATTGATGATTCCAGAGAACCAGACGATCGTCCTTGTCGAAGATGGCAAGACCTTCGGGGACTACGTCCAGGGCTTCGGTCAGGTGGCTGTGAGCGGCGCGCGCGGCAGCTTCGGCCTGCTCCGCCGCGAACTTGGCTTCCGCCAGCGCCATCTCGGTTCGATGGCGCTCGGTGATGTCCTCATGGGTCGCGACCCAGGCCTTCCCCTCCATCGGGCGATGCCGGATCCGCACGATCCGGCCGTTGGTCAATTCCACCGTCGTGTCCGAGTTTTCGGCGATCACCGGCGCGCTGTTGCGCCAAGCCAGGTAATCCTGCTTCGACATCCTCGGTGCGCTGCCGACCGAATATCTAAGCTCGACGATGTCGTCCAGCTTCATGCCCGGCCGGACCAGTTTCGGATCCAGATCGTAGACTTCGAGATATTGCCGATTGCAGACGATCAGGCGTTGATCGTCATCGAAGAAGCAAAGACCCTGCGACATGTTGTTGAGCGCCCTGTCGAAGCGCTCTGCGAACGCGGTCGCGGTCTGCTCTGCGGCCCGCGCGCGATCCCCCTCCCGGGTCAGCCGCTCGTGGGTTTCGACCAGCTTCACGAAGGAGCGGAAATTGGTGTTGATCATCCGGGCGAGCAGGATAAGCAGCGCCAGCAGATTGATCCCGACCGAGACCAGCATCCGGTCGCCGGAGAGCAGCAGGAGCGTGGCGATCGGTGCGCCGGCAATCAGCATCGTCAGCCGGGACGCCGGCGGCAAGCTGCCGAGGCAGTAGGCCGTCCCGACGCAGCCCATGAAGAGCAGCAAGGACACCGACACGCGCAGACCGGGATCGACCACCATGAACAGCGCCAGGATCCAGATCACGAAGCTGGAGCTGAGCACCACCGTGGCGAGACGAGCCCTTCCGAGCTCTCGGTACGCCTCCTCGGCGGTGAAATCGGCCTTCTTCAGCCGGAGCCACTGGGCCACCCGAAACAGACAGGCCGCCAGGAGGACGGCTGGCAGGGCAAATCGCAGCCATGCCGAGACCGTGTTCGGCAGGAGCAGGCCGACGCTGATGCTGTTCACCAGCAGCACGGCGTAAAGAACCGGAACCTGCTCGCGGAGCACGCGGAACTGCTCGACGAGCAGCGAGCGACCGATCGGATCGGTCGTGTCACCTATCGCGAAAGCGTCACGAATCCGCGCGAAGAAGCCCATCGAGATTGTCCCAGCCACGTCGTAGGCTAGGACAGAGAGGCGAAGGACCGGTAAAGGCGCTTGGTGTCTCCGGCCTTAACGGAACTGCTGCGAATGCGAAGAAGCCAATCCCGTCAATGAGTTCGGCGCGACGGCGCCTGCCGTCTCAAGGGCTATCAGGTTCCACCGCCCCTGTTCCACAATCCCGTCAACCCTCGACCCGGTAGAGCCGCCATCGCTCCGGCACGCCCTTGAGCTGATGCATGCCGTGATCCCTGAAGCGGATCTCCGACTGCGCCACCAGGTCCCTGACGGCGCTCGAGACCAGGACTTCGCCGGCTCGCGCCTTGGCCGCGACGCGCGTGCCGATGTGCAACGCGAGACCAACGATCTCGCCTTCGCTCACACTATATTCGCCCGCATGCAGCCCGACCCTGATGTCGAGCCCTAACGTGCGCACGGCTTTTTGGATCGCAGTCGCGCAACGGATGCCGGAAGCCGGCGCCTTGAATGTCGCGAGCACGCCGTCTCCCGTGGTCACCACCTCCTTGCCGCGGGAACTCTTCAGCTCCTTGCGCACGGCGGCGTAGTAATGGCCCATGATCTTGGTCCAGCGCGCGTCGCCGAGCTTGGCCGCCTTTTCGGTGGAGCGGACGATGTCGACGACCAGGATGGTTGCGAGAGCCTGCTTGAGTGCGGCCTCGACGACTGCGGATCGACGTCGCAGCACGATCGGTCCGGTCATCGGTTCGTAGCGATGGCTGCGTCGCCGCGCAATCGCGGCCTTGGTGTAGTCCTGGGCGCGCTGCGCCGTGCCGCAACGAACCGTCTTCTCCTGCGGCGACCGCGACCAGTAGACCTTGCGCCCATCGCCGGCGCCCTCGACCTCTACCGCGCCCCACTTCAGGAAAACCGCCGAGCCCACGCGCCTGACGCACCACGCCTTCGACGTGTATCCGGATACGTTGGACTGATGGACCCCGATGCGGAGGAATTTTGGCATGTACGTGCGGCCGATCGTAGGACCGTTTGGGCTACCGAACGCAAAGCGTAGTGGCCCGCTGCCGCGTTGGCAATACAGCAAGCCCCGGTTGCGAAGCTTGCCTTTGGCCCGCGGCTGCGGCCACCAGACCGCCTTCGTGGGCCTCACCCCTGATACGCAAACAGCTCGATCGGATCGCTGAAGCCGCGCACCTCATGCTTGCCGACATGCTCCAGCTCGAACTTCGGCTGCACCATCTCGGCGAAATCGCGTGACAGCAGCACCGTCTTGCCGAGCGTCTTGGTCAGCGCTTCGAGCCGGGAGGCCATGTTGACGGCAGGGCCGATCACGGTGAAGTCAAGCCGGCTGGTCGATCCGATATTGCCGTACATGACGTCGCCGACATGGACGCCGATGCCATAGTTCAGAGGCGCGCGGCCACTGCCGTTATTGCGCTCGTTCAGGGCGGCCATGGCCTGACGGGCCTCCGTCACGGCATGGAGCAGCTTTGCGCAGGCGTCCGGCGCTTGAAGCGGGAAGATGGCGAGCAGGCCGTCGCCGATGAATTTCAGGATCTCGCCGCCATGGCGCGCGATCGGCTCCGACATCGCGTCGAAATAGTCGTTGAGCAGGTCGATGACGTCGTCCCGCGGCCAATTGTCGGAAATCTTCGTGAAATCCCGCAAGTCGCAGATCATGATCGCGGCGCGCACCGTCGTGCCGCTGCCGCGCCTGGTGGCGCCGGCCAAGATCATCTCGCCGGCGTGCGAGCCGACATAGGTTTCCAGCAGCGTGCGCGCCAGCCGGTTCTTGACCCGGATCTCGCTGACCAGGGCCAGCACCGGCAACAGCTTCTTCAGGCTGGCGACATGCGCATCCATGAAACCGCCGGGCCGATCGGTTGCAAAAGTGACGATGTGCCGTTTGCCGAGCGTATGATAGAGCGGCCAGGCGACGTAGTCGGTGAGGCCCCTGGCCCGCATCTCGTCATAGAGCGCGTGCTTGCGGCCGAGGGATGGGTCCAGGTAGAGCCGCTCGCGCACCTCGGCGGCGCCGTCATGGATCTCGCTGGCGGAGCTGCCGATATATTCGGACCGCTCGCGAACGTCGTAGTCGACCAGCGCAATCTCCGCCTCGCGCATCCCGTCGGACCACATCATGCGGGCTCCCAGCCATTGCGGGTGATTGATCAGGATGTGAAGCGTCGCGCGCTTTACCGGAACGCCGGCCTGCTGCAGGCGGATGCACATCTGCGCGAAGATGTTGTCGATGAAGCGCTCGTCGCGCGTGCCGTTGGTCAGCCAATCGACGACGCCATCGGCTAGCGCGGGGGCATTGTTCTCTGGCGCGTTCATATCCTGCCCCTCAAGCTGTGGTCTGCATCGGGGCAGATATCGTGCCCCGGCTCCGCCGCGTCAACCTAGCCAGTTGCACGGATTGTACGCATCGCACGGTCGCCGCCGCCTAGCCGAGAAGCCGGATCGAGCCCAGCACCACCGGGCCGGACACGAGTGCGAGCTGCGAGGGCTCGGTCGATTCGACCTTCAGCGTGCCCTTCGCAGGAATGGCAAAATCCTCATCGTCGAGCCTGACGCGGCTATCGCCATGCGGTGCGTAAATCAGATGCGTGCCGGCGGCGAGCCGCCGGCCGCCGGGCTCCCGGAGCGCGAGAAGATCGATCTCCGCGGCACCGCGCCGCGCCATCAGGTTGACGACCTCCACCGGACCCTCCTCAAGCCCGGTCACGATCTCGAGCTCGCCTGTGAACCGTACCGTCGTAAAAGGTTCACGTTCGTCGAACTCCTGCGTGGGCGCCCTCAACACCAATCCCCGCCCGCCGACGACCATCTGCAGGCGATCGATGCCGGGCATGTAGGAAAACGGGCCGGGCGCCACGATCGGCGTCGAGGCAAAGCGCCACAGCAGGCTGTTCCAGTCCTTCTGCGGCCCACCGTCCCGATGAGCGTCGGCGATATCGGTAAAGATGCCGCCGCCGTTCCTCCACGGCGAGCGGGTGTAGTGTTCAGATCTAAGCAAGGTGACTTTCATGTTCGGCGATCGCCCGGGACGTTGAGGTTTGTACCCGATTGTAACCCGGATGATGTCGCTATTTGGACGCCAGTGCCGCCACAGGGCGCCAGGTGAGGTCGGGCGCAGCTGCAGCCAGACGACGGCAGCGGTCACGCATCAGCTCGGCCGGACGATCGTGGCCGCG
Organism: Bradyrhizobium centrosematis; assembly: GCF_045571495.1. NCBI lineage: Bacteria > Pseudomonadati > Pseudomonadota > Alphaproteobacteria > Hyphomicrobiales > Nitrobacteraceae > Bradyrhizobium > Bradyrhizobium centrosematis. Next base: position 1,604,814 of record NZ_CP120703.1, on the reverse strand, counting down.
CTGCTTGAGCACCGCCTCGAAATCGGCCAGCGCGTCGGCAAAGCGGCGGGCGCGATAGGCGGCGAGGCCGCGCTCGTAATCCGCGATCCAGCCGATGCGATCGACCGCCGTCTCGTTCACCATCCCGATCAACTCGTGAACGGAGAGTCCCTCCTCCCGTCCGTAGACCGCGATGCTGTCGACCTCCCGCGTGATGACGGCGCCGCGCGCCAGGCGCTCGGTGGTCTCGCCGATCAGGATCTGCGTGCCGTAGGATTTGTTGGCGCCTTCGAGCCGGCTGGCGACGTTCACGGCATCGCCGATCACGGTGTAGTTCAGCCGCAGCTCCGAGCCGATATTGCCGACCAGCATGCGGCCCGAATTGATGCCGATCCGGATATGAAGCGGCTGGCCGAGATCGTCGACCAGGCCGGACTCTTCGACGGCCCTGCGACAGGCGAGTGCGGCGCGGCAGCAGCGCGCGGCATGATCGTCCTGCGGCTGCGGCGCGCCCCAGAATGCCATCACGGCGTCGCCGATGAACTTGTCGATGGTGCCGCCATTGGCGACGATGATCTCCGAGGTGACGTCGAGATAGCGCGACAGCAGCGGCACCACGCGATCTCCGAGCCGCTCGGACAGCCCGGTGAAGCCGGCAATGTCGATGAACATCACGCTGAGCTCCTGGATGCTGCCGCCGGGCCGCGCCTCGACGCCCTGACGCAGCAGGCCGCGCACGAGATCGGCCGGGATAAACTTTCGGAATGCGGAGAGGCCGGCTGCCATCTCGGCGATCGCGCCCGACAGGCTCGCGATCTCCTTGAGCCGCGACGGATGGCGGCGGACCTGCTCGAGCGCGAAGGTTTCGACATGACGAAGCTCGCCGACGACGCGCGACAGCGGCGCGGCGATGACCGAACGCGCCAGCATCGCCGAGGCCAGCGCGGCGAGCACGGCGCCGATGGCAAGGCCAAGGATCAGGCGCCGCAGCGTCGTCTCGACCGGTCCGAGAAACTCGGCCTCGGGAATCACGGTCGCGAGCGACCAGCCTGGAAACGGCAGCGGCGTCAGCGCCACCTCATAGGCCGCACCGCCTGAGGTCAGCCGGCTTCGCCAGGCCTCCTTGCGGCCGGCCTCGCCGGCCTTGTCGAGCGCTGCGCGCGCCAGCGGCAGCAGCGTCGTGTCGCCGCGCGCCGGATGGAGCTCGTCGGCGTCCTTGTCCGGTGCTGCCACGAGCTCGCCGCTGCCATCGACGATGAAGGCGGTGCCGGTGCGCCCGACCTCGAGCTGCGAGAGGAAGCGCGCGAGCCTCGTGTATTCGATGATGACGGCCAAGACGCCTTGCCGCTCCTGGTAGACGTCGATCGGCCCGGCGAACGCGATCGACGGGCGCTCGCCGTTCGCGTGGTCCTCTACCCTGAACCATCGCGGGTCGTCCGCGTCCAGCCCGGCCTTGAACCAGGCCTGATCGGCGACGCGGAATGAGGTCGGCTCGAAGCGGCGATTGGCGAATTCGATGTCGCCGGGCACCACGTCATATTCATCGACGCGGCGCTGGCCTCGATGGTCCGTCAGCGAAATCTCCATCATCTCGAGGCGGCGATCGCCGAGCTTGTGCGCGGCGAAGAAGGAGCCGTCAGGCCAGCCGAAGGCGACCCAGGAGATGGTCGCCTGCGACTGCAATTGCGAGAGAAAGACGAATTCGCGCTTGTCGGCCTCGCGGGTGTCGAGCACGTTCTGGAGGAACAGCGTGCGGATCGCGGTATGCGCGGCGCGCGCTTCGTCGACGATGGCCGACACCTCCTTGCGCACCGCCGCCACGATCTGCTCGTTGATGGTCGAGGCGAGCTGCCGGCTGGTCGCCTCCGCGGTGCGCCACCAGAGCAGGCTGGAGAACGCAGCCGTCAGCAGGATCGCTGCCAACACCAGCGCGGACACCGCAAGGCGAATGCTGACCGTCATCCTCGCGATCGCATGAAGCCGTCGTTCGGGATCAACCTTCATCGCTGTCTTCGCCTGCCGATCCACCGAGCCATCGTCATGCTCTACGCCGCCCGCGCTCGCCCGTTACATCTGGCAGGAAAAGAATACCGGCCGCCAATGCCCGGTCGCTACTGTCTCGATAGACCCTAGGCATTGGCGTTGAGCCGAGGCTTGCCCGCTAATGCCGGACAAGCGCACCGGCTGTGCGCTCGATCCAATCGGTCTCACGGATTCGTGAGCAGCCTTGTGTAACGAAGGCTGCGCGCGCAACGAAGGAGACCATGCGCGCATCGCCTGCAAGGCGATGCCATCTCGAACAGGAGAATTTCGATGTCTGCCAAACATGCCGTCACCTCGCTCGTCCTCGCCGGCGCCGTATCGACCGCGCTGGCGACTCTCGCCGCCGCCGGCCCGCTGACCAAGGCCGAGGCCGAAGCTGCTGTCGCTGCCAAGAAGGAAAAGTGCTTCGGCGTCGCGCTGAAGGGCCAGAACGATTGCGCGGCGGGACCGGGCACGACCTGCCAGGGCACCTCGACCGTCGACTTCCAGGGCAACGCCTGGAAATTCGTGCAGGGCGGCACCTGCACCAGCATCGAGCTGCCGGGCGGCAAAAAGGGTTCGCTCAAGCCGGTCTGACGGCCGGCGCGACGTCGCCCGCAAGCCCGAACGGAGCAGCACGATGAGCACGGTGATGAAACCGATCCGACCAGCAGCCATGCCGCTTCGTTTCGGCCCCCCCATCGGCGGCGTCGCCGGGACGAGCTTCAAGCCCGAGCATCTCCCTGACATCATCGAGGCCGGACCTCGGCGTGGCTTCTTCGAGGTTCACGCCGAGAACCACATGGGCGATGGAGGTCCGCCACATCGCGCGCTGGAGGCGATCCGTCGCGACCATCCCTTGTCGCTGCATGGCGTCTGCATGTCGATCGGCGGACCCCGGCCGCTCGACAAGGCGCATCTGGCGCGCTTTCGCGGCCTGGTCGCGCGCTATCAGCCCGCGCTGGTCTCCGAGCATCTCGCCTGGTCGACCCATGAGACCAGCTTCTTCAACGATCTGTTGCCGCTGCCCTATACCGAAGCGACGCTGGCTTGCGTCTGCGACCATATCGACCAGGTCCAGGAAGCGATCCGCCGTCCGCTGCTGCTGGAAAACCCCTCGACCTATGTTGCCTTTCGCGAATCGTCGATGCGCGAGACCGAGTTCATCCGCGCCGTCGCCGAGCGCACCGGCTGCGGGCTGCTGCTCGACGTCAACAATGTGTTCGTCTCCGCGACCAATCACGGCTATTCGGCGCTGGATTATCTCGCGGATTTCCCGCTGTCGCGCGTCGGGGAGATTCACCTTGCCGGCCATGCCGAGCAGGCCGACGATGAAGGCGAGCTGCTGCTGATCGACAGCCATGACGGCCCGGTCGCGGATGCCGTCTGGAAGCTCTACGAGATCGTCATCGGCCGCCACGGTGCGGTGCCGACGTTGATCGAATGGGACAGCAACATTCCGGACTGGCCGGTGCTGCAGGCCGAAGCCGCTGCAGCACAGGCGATCCTCGACCGTCACCAGTCCACAGCAATGGCAGGAAGGCGCCATGCGGCCTGAGCCCGGCCTGTCTTTCGCTGCTGCGTTCGCGCCGGCGCTGCTGGATCCGGCACGCGAAACGCCTGCGGTCGTGACCGGCCCGAACGGCAAGGCCGCCGGCCGGCGCTACGACGTCTACCGCAACAACGTCACGGTCAGCCTGATCGACGCGCTGGCCGCGGTCTATCCGGCGGTGCAGCGCATCACCGGCACCGAGTTTTTCCGCGCCATGGCGCGCTTCCATGTGCGCAGCAATCCGCCGACCTCGCCGCTGCTATTCGAGTATGGCCGCGATTTTCCGGAATTCATCGAAACTTATGAGCATGCGCAAGATATGCCCTGGCTCGCCGACGTCGCGCGCATCGAGCGGGCCTGGCTCGATGCTTATCACGCCGCCGACACGGCGCCGCTGTCGCCGGCCCGGCTCGCGGCGGTGACACCCGATCGTCTGGCCGGTCTGGTGTTCGTTCCACACCCGGCCGCACGATGCCTGCGCTCGCCATACGCAGCCGTGACGATCTTTGCCGCCAACCGCGACGACGCGTCGGTGCCGCGCATCGATGCCTCCACGCCCGAGGATGCCCTGATCACACGGCCCGAATTCGAGGTCACCGTGCACTGCCTTCCGCCCGGCGGAGGGGTGTTCGCGGCCGGCCTGATCTCGGGACGGCCGCTCGGCGAGGCCGCGGCGGCAGCGCTGGAGGCTGCGTCCGACTTCGACATCGCCGCGAACATCGCCGGGCTGATCGAAGCCGGCGCCTTCATTTCGCTCGCCTGCGGAGACCCATCATGATCACGGACCAACACGTGACCACCGACAGCATGCTGCCGTCGCCCTGGTTACTCGTCGACAGGGCCAACCGCCTGATCCAGACGCTCGCCACGCCCACGCTCGTCCAGCTCGTGCTGCGCCTCGCGCTGGCGGTGCCGTTCTGGCGCTCGGGTCTGCTCAAATGGGGCGGCTTCCTCAAGCTCAACGACACCGCGGTGACGCTGTTCAGCGACGAGTTCATGCTGCATCTGCCGGGCGGGCCCTATCACTTTCCAGCGCCGACGGTGATGGCGTTCCTGTCGGGCTCCGGCGAGATCATGTTTCCGATCCTGCTGGTGCTCGGACTGGGCACCCGGCTGGCCGCGCTCGGGTTGCTCTTCATGACTGTCATCGTCGAGCTCACGGTGCCCGACGGCTGGCCCATCCACCTCACCTGGGCGGCGATGGCGCTCGGCATCATGGCAGGCGGCCCCGGCAACATCTCGCTCGATCATCTGCTCTGTCGCGTACGGTCGCACGGGAGATAGGCACGCACAATGCCTTGCATCCACACGCACGACCGTCATCCTGAGGTGCGCGCCCTTGCGCGCCTCGAAGGATGGGCCGCGGGCGCTTGTGGCCCATCCTTCGAGGCTCACCTTGCGATGCGAATGCATCGCAAGGTGAGCACCTCAGGATGACGTCAGCAGGTGTGGTCTGCAGTAGCCCAGAAAGCACTCACATCCCGCTCAAGCCGCTATCGACCGCGAGCGCCTGCGCGGTGACGTAGACGCTTTCGTCCGACAGGAAGAACAGCACGGCATAGGCTATCTCCCACGCCGTGGCCTGGCGGCCGAACGGGACGTGGCCCTTGCCGCGGTTGGGCCGGCCGGCGCCGGCTTCGCGGCCATTTGGCGTGTCGACAAGGCCGGGGTAGACGAGATTGGCGCGGACGCCGCGGCGCGCGCCGAGATGGGCGATGTTGCGCATCAGGCCGCCGAGCGCGGCTTTCGAGGAATCGTACACCGCCATTTGCGACCCCGCCTTCAGCGCCGCGATCGAGGAGATGAAGACGATGGCGCCGCCATTGTCGAACTTCGGCAGAGCGGCCCGGCAGCACAGCATGGGACCGCGGACATTGACGTCGTAGATCTTGTTCCACTCCTCGGTGCTGACGTTATCAAGTCCGGTCTTGCCGAACGTGCCGATGTTCAGCACCATGCCGTCGAGGCCACCCATGGCACGGTGCGCTTCGTCGATCATGCGCATCACGTCGGCCTCGGACGTGACGTCGGCGGCAATCGCGAAGGCCGCGCCGCCTTCGTCGGCGATACGCTTCACCGTCTGTTCGGCGGAACTGCGGTTGAGATCGGCGACCGCCACCCTCGCGCCCTCGCGGGCGCACAAGATGCTCATGGCGCGGCCGTTGCCGATTGGATCGGTCCCTGCGTCGAACACGCGCTGGCCTCCGCCGACGATGAGGATACGGCGCCCCTGCAGCCGCCCCCTGCCCGGCGCTTCGCCCAACGATTCCGCGCTCGGCGGACGGACATAACGTTCCGGCTTGCTTTCGGTCTCCGACATCTCCGGCCGTCTCACTTCCTGCCGCCGTCATAGACCGTCATGCCGGCGGCGGGATCGAGGTCGGTCTCGGTGGCTTCAGTCAGGCGCGCCATCATCATGTAGAAGCCGAGCGCGACGATGGCCTCAACGATCTCCTGACCGCTGAAATGGCGACGCATGGCAGCGAACGTCGCATCGCTCACGCGGACGTTCTCGACCACCTCGCGGCCGAACTTCAGCAGCGCGCGCTCGGCTTCGTTCAGCGCTTCCGCCTCGTAGTCGGAGCGCTCGACGGCATCGATCTGAGCCTGCGTGCAGCCGACGCCGAGCGCGATCGGGACGTGCTGGCGCCATTCATAGGCACCGCCCTCCAGTTGCGCAGCCTGGAGGATCAGAAGCTCGCGGTTGACCGCGCTGAGCTTCTGCTTGTGCAGGATCGAATTGCCGAGCCGCATCGCCGGGATCATGTTGGCCTCGGCATGGGCCATCATGCGGAAGATGTTGAGCTTGACCGGCATGCGGTCGAACGAGGCGCGGATGTCGCCGCTCGTCGTCTCCGGATCAATCAGGGGCAGCCTTGCCACGGTTCTCTCCCTTGGGCTTGCGTTTCTTGTTGTCGGTATCGTTGCCTGCCGCGATCAGCGATAGGAAGAATGCGAGATAGCGCTCGATCGCCTCGATCACCTTCGGCCGCGGCGAAGGCGTCGCCCCCATCACGTAATGCTCGAGCCGGATATAGATGAGCCCTGCCGCGAACAGCCGCGCGGTCTCGCGCGGATCGGGCGTCGACACCAGGCCAGCGAGCGCAAAGCCGCGGAAATAGTCCGTCATCAGGCTCTGCTCACGCGCGTAGAATTGGTCGGCGAATTTGGCGCGGATGCCGGGCACGCGGTTGCGTTCAGCCGTGATGACCTTCTGGAACTGATGCTCGCGCGGATCGGACCATTGCTCGACGAGATCGAGCGCGAACTGGCGGCAGAACGCGGCGGGCTGGCGGGCGAGTTGCTTGTAGCGCGGCTCCTCCAGCCGGCTCGCCGAGCTCGCAGGGCCGTGCTCGGCAACGATCGCCTCCAGGATCGCAGCCTTGCCGGGAAAGTGGTTGTAAAGGCTGCTCTCGCGGATGCCGACGCGCCGCGCGAGCTCGCGCATCGAGGCGCCGCCATAGCCGCTCTGTGCAAACAGGTTGAGCGCCTCGGTGAGGATGCGCTCGCGCGTCGTGGGCGCAGCCGCTTCTGCCGCGCTTGTGGTGTGGACAGCCATGACCGCTTGACTAACGAACGATCGTTCGCTAGTCAACCGTACGAACGATCGTTCGTCTGCCATTCTGGCGGCGATGGTCGCGGCCCGCAAGCCTGCTTCGGGCGCTGTTCTCGCGTTTCAACTCCGCTCCATCGAGAGGCGGAGAGCAATTTGGGAGACGACCCATGGCGCGCTTCGCCCGCCCCCGCCTTGCTGCGGCCTGCGTCCTGTTGCCGTTGCTCGCGGCCGGCGCCGCCTCTGCCCAAACGGCAAAATACGATCGCGGTGCCGACGACAAGACCATCAAGATCGGCACCACCGCGCCGCTGAGCGGCCCGGTGTCGGCGTTCGCGCAGATCGCGAAATCGGCGGAGGCCTATTTCCGCAAGGTGAACGACGAGGGCGGCGTCAACGGGCGCCGCATCCAGATGGTCATCGCGGATGATGCCTATAGCCCACCGAAGACGGTGGAGCAGACCCGCCGCCTGGTCGAGAGTGAGGAGGTGCTGCTGATCTTCGGCGGCGTCGGTACGCCGACCAACAGCGCCGTGCACAAATATCTCAACGACCGCAAGGTGCCGCAGCTCTTCCTCGGTTCGGGCGCGGCGAAGTGGGACGATCCGAAGAACTTTCCATGGACCGTCGGCTGGCAGCCGACCTATCGCGACGAGGCGATCGCCTATGCCAGATTCATCAAGGCGAGCCACCCCAATGCGAAGATCGGCGTGCTCTACCAGAACGACGATCTCGGCAAGGATTATCTGAAGGCGCTGGAGGAAGGGCTCGGCAGCGGCGAGGCGATCGTCGCCCGCGCGGCCTACGAGACCTCGGCGCCGACCGTCGACACGCAGATCCTGCAATTGAAGACCGCCGGCGCCGAAATCGTGCTGGCGGCGGCGACGCCGAAATTCGCGGCGCAGGCGATCCGCAAGATCGGCGAGATCGGCTGGAAGCCTGTCACCATCATCTCCAACGTCTCGGCTTCGATCAGCGGCGTGCTGGAGCCGGCCGGCAAGGACAATTCCATCGGGGTGATCTCCAGCCAGTATCTGAAGGACGCCACCGATCCAGAGTTGAAGGATGACGCCGGCTACAAGGAATGGCTCGCCTTCATGGACAAATACCTGCCGGACGCCAACAAGAGCGACTGGCTCAACGTCTACGGCTATACCATCGCGCAGACGCTGGTGACGGTGCTGAAGGCCTCCGGTCACGATCTCACCCGCGCCAACGTGATGAAGCAGGCGACGACCATGAAGGACGTACGCCTGCCGATGCTGATCAACGGCACGGCGGTGAACAATTCACCCGAGCGCTACACGCCGATGACGAGCCTTCAGCTGATCCGTTTCGATGGCACGCGCTGGGTGCCGTTCGGCGATCTCCTGAAGAACTAGAGCATGCGACAGGTCAGAATTGGCAGCATGCGGGTCGATCTCGTCAGCGAGATCCCCGCGCTTGCCTTCGACAAGACCTGGCTGTTCGCTAACGTCACCGACGAAGTGATCGCGCAGAACCGCAGCTGGCTCGATCATCGCTATATCGAGCCGGAGACCGGCCGCTTCATTCTCAGCCACCACTCCTATCTCGTCCGCACGCCGCGCTGGACCGCGATCGTCGACACCTGCTGCGGCAATCACAAGAGGCGGCCGCGCGTGCCGGCGTGGAACGAGCTCGACCAGCCTTATCTGGAGAACCTGCAGGCGCTGGGCGTTGCGCCCGAGCAGGTCGACTTCGTGATGTGCACCCATCTGCATGTCGATCATGTCGGCTGGAACACGCGTCTTCTCGATGGAAGCTGGGTACCGACCTTCCCCAACGCGCGCTATCTGATGGGGCGCGAGGAGTACCGGCATTTCGAGGCGGCGCACAATTCAGGGCCGAAGAGTCCGGTGAATCACGGCTCGTTCGAGGATTCGGTACTGCCGGTCGTCGCCGCCGGCCTCGCCGAATTCGTCGAGACCGATCACCGCCTGTTCAGCGATCGCGACGCGGCGTTGCGCTTCGCGCCGGCACCGGGCCACACCGCCGGCAACATGCAGATCCATCTCAACGGTGGTCACGATCACGCGGTGATGTCGGGCGACGTCATCCATCATCCGATCCAGTGTGCCGCGCCGTGGCTTTCGAATGCCGCCGACGTCGATCCGGCCGCGGCGGTCGCGACCCGCATGGCGCTGCTGGAGGAGCTAGCGGATACCCCGAGCTATCTGCTCACCGGCCATTTTCCGGCGCCGACCGCGGGCCGTGTGGTTCGGCACGGCGAGGCCTATCGATTTCGTTTCGAGGATTAGGGAATGCCATCATGATGCTGCGCACCGTCACGCTTTCGCTTCTCGCATTGATGTCGGCGACGCTGCCGTCGCACGCCGAGGATCCCGCCGCCTATCCCACGCGCAAGATCAGAATGCTGCTGCCCTACGCTGCCGGCGGCGGCGGCGATGTGGTTGGCCGGCTGCTCGCAGACAAGATGGGCAAGACGCTCGGGCAGAGCATCTATATCGAGAACCACACCGGCGCGGCCGGCACGCTCGGCACGCAGATGGTCGCGACGTCGCCGAATGACGGCTACACCATCACCGTCGGCGGCATGACCACGCATGTGCTGGCGCCTGCGATCTATCCAAAGCTTCCCTACGATTCGATCAAGGATTTCACGACGATCGGCCGCGTCGGCGTCTCCTCGATCATCCTGGTGGCGACCAAGGACTTCCCCGCCAATGATATCAAGGAGCTGATCGCGCTCGCGAAGAAGGGCCAGCCGATCCAGTATGGCAGCTGGGGCATCGGCTCGACCGGGCAGTTCTGCGCGGAGATCCTGATGCAGCAGACCGGCATCAAGATGGAGCACGTGCCGTTCAACGGCATCGCCAAGCTGGCTGGCGATCTGCTCGGCGGCCACATCTCGCTGGCCACGCTCGATGTCGCCACCGCAACGCCGCTGGTGAAGGATGGCTCGATCAAGGCGCTGGCGGCCTGCGGCGAGCGTTCGCCAAGCCTGCCTGATGTCGCCAGCTACAGGGAGCAGGGCGTTCCGTTCGACCGCAGCTTGTCCTGGGCCATGTATGCGCCGGCGGGCCTCGCTCCACCGATTGCGCAAAAGCTGTCGGTGGCCCTGAAGGACGCGCTCGGCGATGCAGAGGTGAAGCAGAAGCTGCTCGGCCTCGGCATCACCCCGCAATTTGTCCCCGGCGAGGAGCAGCGCGACATCAATGCCCGCGACATCGCGGCCTGGAAACAGGTTGCGAAGGACGCCGGGATCGAGGTGAAGTGAGCGCGAACGCGGCGGGCAGCTCGCGCGTGGCCATCCTTCGAGACGCCCGCCTGTGGCGGGCCCTCAGGATGAGGTCCGGACGGTCATGAATAGTTTGAGAGGAGGAGCGCGGGCATGAGCCGCATCTTCGGCGCGGTGCGCCAGAACGGATATGTGGTGCGGGACATCCAGGCCGCCATGAAGCACTGGATCGAGGTGATGGGCGTCGGTCCCTGGTACTACATGGACCGCGTCAAGACCGACTGGTTCCGCCATCGCGGCCGGGAGTCGGCCGTCGAGATGAGCATCGCGCTGGCCAATTCGGGAGATCTCCAGATCGAGCTGATCCAGCAGCGCAACGACGCACCTTCGCTCTACAAGGAATTCCTGGACTCCGGCCACGAAGGCCTCCAGCACATGTCCTATTGGAGCCATGACTACCAGGCGCTCTACGACAAGGCGATCGGGCTCGGCTACAGGATCGGCCATGAGGGCCAGATCGGCGGCGACAGGGGACGCTTTGCCTATTTCGACACGCAGGCGCATCCGGGCACGGTGATCGAGATCTCCGACGTCAGCGGCACCAAAGGGCCGTTCTTCGAGAAGGTCCGCCAGGCGGCGATGAACTGGGACGGCAGGCGACCGATCCGCGAGGTCGGCGGCCGATCTTAAGGGGTCGATCACCGGCTTGACCTCGCCCAGAGCGAGCGAGACGGTATGGAACGGCTTCAGGCAAATCGTTTCTGGCGCGACAGCGGCCAAACCATGCTAATTTGAGCCTCGTGTCCGAACCTTCAGCGAGGTAGCATGCCCGATACTGACAAGGTTTTCGCCGGCTCGATTCCGAAGATCTACGACGAATATCTCGTCCCGATGATCTTCTCCGTCTATGCGGAGGACATCGCAAAGCGCATCGCCGCGCGCTCTCCCTCCGTGCTGCTCGAGATCGCCGCCGGCACCGGCGCCGTGACGCGTGCCGTGGCGGCGGCGCTGCCGCGCGGCATTCGTTACGTTGCGACCGATCTCAACGAGCCCATGCTCGCCGTCGCCGCGCAGCGTCAGGCGGATGACGATCGCATCGTTTGGCGGCAGGCGGACGGGATGGCCCTGCCCTTCGGCAATGCCGAGTTCGACGTGGTCTGCTGCCAGTTCGGCGCGATGTTTTTTCCGGACCGTGTCAAGGCTTACGGAGAGGTCAAGCGCGTCCTGAAGCCGGACGGCACGTTCGTGTTCAACGTCTGGGATCGCATCGAGGACAATGTGCTCACGCACGAAGCGACACTCGCACTCGGCAAGCTGTTTCCCGACGACCCGCCACGTTTCATGATCCGCACGCCGCACGGTTATTACGACAAGGCCGTCATCAGAACCGATCTCGAACGTGCCGGCTTCCGCGATATCTCGATCGAGACGCGCGCTGAAATCAGCCGAGCGCCGTCGCCCGAATACGTCGCGCTCGCCCTCTGCCAGGGCACACCGCTGCGCAGCGAGATCGAGGCAAGGGATGCCAGCAAGCTTCAGGCTGCGACCGACGTCGTCGCCGAGGCGATCCGGACACGGCATGGAGCCGGACCCGTGGAAGGCAAGATTCAGGCTGTGGTGATCGAAGCGCGCCCGTAGCTGCTAGAGCGGACTCGCCGGCGGCTCGTTCACCTCTCCCGCTTGCGGGAGAGGTCGCGCCGAAGGCGCGGGTGAGGGCTTTCTCCTCTAGGGGATTGTCCCATTGCGGAGAAACCCTCTCCCCGACCCTCTCCCGCAAGCGGGCGAGGGAGCGCACCTGTGTCGTCGCAACGATCAAGCCTCATCCGGTCAGACTTCACGCCGCGCCACGCCCTGCGTCCTACCACCAGCTTCGCTGCATCGGCTGCGTCGACTGATAATATTGGTACTGGCCACGCTGCCGGCGCGGATTGACCGGCTGGACGTAGGGATCGCGCTGATAGAAGAAGCCGAAGCCGTTGCCGCCATTGTCCCAGCCGTCATCGCTCGCGATCATGGCAGGCGCGGTCGGCTTGCGCGTGATGAAGCCGCCTTGCGGCTCGTTGCTCAGCACCACGACGAACTCGGTCCGGTAGTTGGTCTCGCTGCTCAGCGGCTCGTCCGAGATGATGATCGACGAGCGCGGCAATGCGGTCGGCCCGATGCGATCCCACACGTCCTGCGGGATGGTGATGCGATCGAGCGCGTTGCGGGCCTCGTCGCCGTTTTCGATCGTGACCACGCTCCAGCGCAGGCCTGTGTCGGTCTTGGCCATCGCCGTGAAGATATGCGTGCCGAGCGGCTGGTCGGGATTGCGGATCGTGACGGGGACCTCGATGCTGGTGTCGAACACCTCCCCGCCGCCGTCGGGCGCAGGCTTGTGCGTGTTCCGCCGCACATAGAGCTTCTGCGTCGCGCGGCTGATGTAAACCGAGACCGGCTCGCCCGCGAGCTTTGCATCGGTCGCCGCCTTGACGGTCTCAGTCTTTCTGGCCGCAGCGGCCTTCGCAGCTTCCTTGGTTGCGGCCACGGCATCGCGCTTCGGCTGCGCGGCGGCCTTGGCGGTGTCGAGCTCCGTCGCCGCATCGGCGGCTTTGGCTGCTGCCTTCTGCTTCAACTCCTCGGCCTTGGCGCGGGCCTGATCGGTCTTGGCGTTCGCGAGCGTCTTGTCGGCGAAGGCGAGCTCGGCATCTGCGCGCGCCTTCTGCTGCTCCAGCTTGCGCAGCGCGGCAGGGAGCGCGGCAGCCTCCTTCGCGGCAGCGGAAGCAGCCTTCTTGGCCTCGTCCGCAACCCTGGTCGCCTCGTCGGCTTCGGCGGACAGTTTGCTGGCCCGGCTCGGCACCGCCGCGATGGCCTCCGGCTTCGGCACGAACAGCGAGGGGTGAGAGAAGTCGGTCGGGGCCGCGTCGGACGGCGAGATGATCACCCGCATTCCGATATTGGTCTTGTCGAACAGATCCTCGGCAAAGCCGAAGGGCATGCGCACGCAGCCGTGCGAGGCGGCATAGCCGGGCAGCGGCCCGCCATGCAGCGCGATGCCGTTCCAGGTGATGCGCTGCATGTTCGGCATCCAGGCATCGTCGTACATGGTCGAGCGATGGTCCTTGTCCTTCTCGACGATGGCGAAGACGCCGGCCGGCGTCTCGCGTCCCGTGGTGCCGGTCGATACCGGTGCGCGCAGGATCCAGCCGTCGGCATCGTAGAAAGTGACCTGCTGGCTCTTGATCGAGACGATCGCCATGATCGGCTCACCGGCCTGCCGCTGCGCCACCGCTTCGGTCACCTGGCGCGCCTGCTTGGCCGCGCTCGCCGGGACGACCGCCGCGAGGACGGCCATTGCCGCCAATGTCACAATTCCGGAAGGCCCCCGACGCCGCATCGCCTTGGTGGGTTGCGCCATCGTCAGTCGGTTTTTCATGCCATCCTCGGTCGAAATGCCGGCCCGCTCGTGCCGATCATGTATCAGATTGCTGCCATTCAATTAAGAAATCGCAGCCGCCTTACGTTCCGTCTGTGGCGATATTCGGCACGCCGGGCGTCAAATCCCTCATATACGAGGGTCCGACCGAGCGGAAGGTCGGTTGCAGCCGGGGCTGGTCCGAGGCTGGCGGCATTCACTGCGGCAGAATGTCCGCCTCTACCGGCGAGGATACGCCCGTCAGACGCCCAGCGCCTTGCGGTTGAAGCTTCGCAGGAAGCGTAGCGATAGCGTCCGGACATTTGCGACGTTGAGGAGCCAGGCCGTGGCGGCATAAGCCAGGCCGCCGGCGAAACTGACGATGGTGAGTGCGATGAAGCCGGTGCCGCCGACCTGCGAACGCGCAACGAGGATGGCGGCGGCCATCGCCGCGGCTGAAACTGCGACCCCGGCAAGCCGGTTGACGTCGAACGGGACCGGGTGGGCGCGATGCATCAGGACGACGGCGACAAGGAGGCCGATCGCCTCGGTCGCGAGCGTCGCCAGTGCCGCGCCATAGATGCCGTAGCCAGCGACCAGCACCACCATCAGGACCACGCTGACCACCAGCGTGAGAAAGGATTGCGCCGCAAGCATGAAAGGACGCTCGGCGAGCTGAAAGCTGATCTGCACGTAGAACTGGTTGGCAATCCCGAAGAAGCGCGCGAGCACCAGGGTCGGCAGCAATGCCGACACGCCGGCGCGGAAGTCGACGCCGACCAGCGTGCCGGCGACCTGATCCGCGGCGAGCGCGAGCCAGACCGCAACGGGCGTGACGACGACGAGCAGGAGCTCGAGGCTCTCGGTCAGCCGCTCCCGCGTCGTCTCATTGTTATTCTCCGACAATGACCGGAACACCAGCGGCACGGTGGCCGCGGCAACGCTGGACGCGATCATGACCATGAACTGGCGCGGCAGATCGGCGGCGACGCCGAAAATCCCGGCGGCATCCTTGCCGAGCAGATAGGCGACGATGAGCCGGTCACAGGCCGAATAGACCGCAACGGAGAGGCCCGCCAGCGTCAGCGGCAGGCCGTAGCGCGCCAGCTGCATGAACTGGCTGCGCTGAAAGCGTGCGATCCTGGTGCGGTCGCCGACGAGATTGAGAATGATACCGGTGAGCGAGCCCAGCCCGAACGCGGCGAGCAGTCCCAATCCACCCCAGCCGAGCCAGATGGTGAGCAGACCGAAGCCGACGCTCGACACGCTGCGCACGATCGAGATTGCGGCAAATCTGTACGGGCGCAGTTTCGCGCGCTCGAACTCCTGACCGACATCGACGGCGTTGGCCATGATGGCGACGAACATGCTGGCGAGCAGCAGCTCGACACTCACGTCGCTGCGGACGAGGAAGACCAGCGGGGTCGTAGCGCAGAGCACGGCAGAGGTGAGCGCAAAAGCCACCATCGCCGTGCCGCGAAAATCCACCTCTGCCGACATCGCCTGATAGCGGGACACCGACAGCTTGATCCAGGCGAAGAAGATCGCGCCCAGGATGCCGGCGAGGCTGATGCCGACGACATAGACGCCGTATTCCGCCGGCGTCAGCAGCCGCGTATAGGCTGTGACAGCGAAGAAGCCCACCGCCGCAGGCAGGATGTAGGCAACCAGATAGATCGAGAAATGGCGGTTCAGCATGCGAGTTCGGGACCGGCAGCGGTCTTGCGAGTATGACGGCCGTTGATCAATGGGGACCTTGGCTAGGCGAAGGAACTGGGCCGCAGCATCGCGCAAGAGTGTCACATAAGTCTGCAGATCGGCCGGGGAATGCGGCCTTGCAGCCGCTTTCGTGCGTTAGCGTTAAATTTGCCCTTCCGCGACCGGCAATGGGCGACCATGGAAGGAAACCATGACTTGCGGGCGGCAGAAGTTAACCCAACACGGTGAAAGCCCGGCGTCGCCGGGTGCCGCTTGGTACGATAATGCGTTGGTGCGAAAAAGGACTGCCGTGACCAGGCTCGACAGACGCGAATTTCTTCTTGGCGGCGCCGCCGCACTTGCGGTGGGCGCATCGGCATCCGCAGCGCCGGCATCGAAGTTCGCCCAGCGCCGTCCGGGTTTCGGTGCGGCGGCCACGCTCTGGGACCTGCAAGCCGATCCCCGGCTCGGTGAAGCCATCAGCACTTATTGCACGCAGGTGGTGCCGGTGCTCGAGCTGAAATGGCCGATGCTGCGACCGAACGCGCACACATTCAACTTCGAGCGCGCCGACGCGATTCTGGATTTTGCGCGGGACAATGACCTGACCATGCGCGGCCACGCGCTCGCCTGGTATCACGACATTCCCGACTGGACCAAGCAGATCAAGGACACCAAGGGCGTTGAGCGCGCCTATGTCGATCACATCGGCACCGTCGTCTCCTACTACAAGGACAAGCTGACCTCGTGGGACGTCGTCAACGAGCCGATCCCGGACAATCCCCGCAGCTCAAAGGACCGGCGCGACACCTTCTGGACGCAGCATCTTGGTCAGGGCTGGATTCCGCTGGCCTTCCGCACGGCGGCCGCGGCCGATCCCTTCGTCAAGCTCGCGATCAATGAATATGACATCGAGTCGGCCAAGGACTCGTTCATTGCCAAGCGCGCGGCCTATCGCAACCTGATCATGGAACTGCTCGACCAGGGCGTTCCGCTGCACGCTGTCGGCCTGCAATCGCATCTGCATGCCGAGCTCGAGATCGACACGCATGGCCTCGCCGAGTTCGCCACCGAGCTGCGCTCGTGGGGCCTGGAGGTGCTCGTCACCGAGCTCGACGTCGATGACCAAAAGCTGGCTGGAAGTCCGGCGCAGCGTGACGCCATCGTCGCCAAACGCGTCGACGATCTGCTGACGGCGGTCTCGGCCGGCGGCCCGGTGCGCTCGATCCTGACCTGGGGCCTCTCGGATCGCTACAGCTGGATCAACGGCACCTTCGCCCGCGCAGACAAGCAGCCGAACCGTCCCCTGCCGCTCGACGGCGACTTCAAGCCGAAGCCGTTCATGGACGTGATCAGCAAATTTACGAAAGACGCCTGACGGCGCCGAATCTCAGTGCGCCTTCGGCACGACGAATTCGGCCGCGTGATCGACGTGGTCGGGGACAAGGCCCGGCGCCCGGCGATCGCGCGAGGAGAGGCGGAACACGTCGCGGATATCGTCGACCGAGGTCGAAGAATAGGACTGGATGCAGAGCGCGACCTGCGCGGGCGATGCGGCGCGCATCATCGCTTCGATGGCCGGGCGATCCAACGGTGTGTCATCCCAATGCGAGACCGCAATGCTGTCTTCCGTGATCCGGTGGGTGGCCAGATGCGCGGGCGAGTTCGCGACGAAATGGCCGTACATCAAATATTCCGAGAACTTCTTCCTCCGGCAGAGCGCCAGGACCCAGTTCAGTCCGGTGACCGATTTGATGGCGGCGGTCATGGCGCGCGCGGTGTCCCTGTCCCACACCAGCGCATTGCCGACATAATCGTCGGCGGGGAAGGAGCGCTCCGTGATCCCGAGAAGCTGATCGACGGTGCGCAGCCACAGCCCATGCAACGGGTGGTCGGCGCCGATGTCCCGCGGCGTGACGAACAGCGGCGTCTTCTCGGCGCCGGCATATTGGCCGACGTCGAACTCGCGGAAGAACAGATTGTCCGAATCCAGAATGCAGACGCGCTGCTCGGGCGCGTTGAGGACGCCGGCGATCTTGAGGATCTGCTGGATGTGCCAGCCGTGCACTGGTGACGACAGCAGCGACAGCCAGACGCGCCGCTTGCTGATGAACTGCAGCGCCGGCGGCAGCGCGAACAGCCATTTCGGCAAATAGCGCGAGGCCGGAACGATCACCCGCTTGTCGGACGCGAAACGCTCGAACAGCGGCACATCCTCATCGTTAACGAGAACATAATGCCGCGTGTATCCGGTGAGCCAAGTGTCGATGCTTTCGCTGAGCAGCGAAAAGCGTTCGATATCTTTGGCATAGCTGGCAGTCAGCAGTGCAACGGAATGCATGGAGCGCGCTCGAATGGCCATCGAGCCGCACTCATAGCCGCGCCGGGAGACCGGGGAAACTGCCAAACGGAATCAAGGTAAAATGAAACGAAGGGTTAGTCATCCGGCGGCGAGCCCGTACCGCCCGAATCAAGCCTGCGCAGCCGTTCAGTCCGACGTTGGCGCAGCGCTGCCGTTCGATCTCCTGGCCGAGCTGCTCACATCCCGGATGACTACGGGTTCACTCGCCAAAGCTGTGAATGAGCCAGTTGCAGCTTGATTATTTGGTGCCACCGCGCAAGATGGTTCCCGCGTTTTGATTTGGGCGATTATTTTCAACGTGGGAGTGTTATGGGCGTTATCATATTTACCAAGGGTACCTCATTAAGCGGCAAGGACTACAAGATCCTCTAGAAGCCGGGTGCCGAGAAGACGAAGCTCAGTCCGCGCTGAAGGACGTCGATACCAGTCTTTCGGTGCTGGGCGGATCGAATAAAGCCAAGAAGAAGAAGTCGGATTCGTCGGCCGGGACGCCGTGCGAATCATCGCGCTTCCCTTTTCGGAGATGGGCCGCTTGCGTGCCGAGTTGGGGTCTCGCACAAGCTTGCGCCTGTAAACCGGCCTGCAAATCGACAAGAATTCGCCCCGGTGGACCGCTAGAAGCGGTCGGGTAGTTGATTCTTGCTCAGTTGTTTCTTCCGTCGGGACCGGGGATTTGCCCTCGATCTGACGCAAAAGGCCCAATTGATGGCGGACGACAGAATTGAACTCTTCGTCGGACTGATCGAGTCCATTGACGCGCCGGGCGCGGTCGAGACGTGCCGGCGGCTGCTCTCGGTCGACGAACGGGGCCGGGCCGATCGCTTCATGTTCGAGCGGCATCGACGGCAGTATATTTTCGCGCACGCCATGCTGCGCATGGCATTGTCGCAGGTCGCCTCCAATGTCGCACCGTCGGACTGGTCCTTTGGCGCCGGCCGGTACGGGCGTCCGTTTGTCGCAGCGCCCGCGACCTCGACGGCGCTGCACTTCAGCCTGTCTCATGCCGACGGCTGCGTCGCCTGCGTCGTGTCACGGCACGAGACCGTCGGCATCGACGTCGAAACCGTATCGCGGCGGGTGGCGCCGCTGTCCACCGCGCTTCGCTTCTTTGCACCGGAGGAGGTCGAGACGCTGCGGGGACTGCCGGAGCCCGCCGCGATCGAGCGCTTCTTCGACTATTGGACGCTCAAGGAGGCCTATTTGAAGGCCAGGGGCTTTGGCCTCAATTTGCCGCTCGACGCTTTCGCGATGCAGGTGTCGCGCGAGGCCATCGAGATCAGCTTCAAGCCCGATATCGCCGACGATCCCGACGGCTGGCGCTTCTCGCTGTGCTCGCCATCGCCCTCGCATCGTCTCGCGATCGCCGACGGCTCCCGCGCGAACGGAGGCCTTCCCATCAGCCGCAACGCCTGGCCGCTCCAGCAAGCGGCCGAATGACGCCCCGCGGCTGCGCCATCGTTCTCCAACGATGCTGAGATGCAGACCGTCCCGCGACGCTCAGAGCGCGCGCCTCGTCCTTCGAGACGACCGCTCCGCGGTCTCCTCAGGATGAGGCTAAGCAGCCATGGTGCCCGTTGAAACTGGTGTCGCGCACGCAGTCCTCATGAGGGCCCGCCAACGGCGGGCGTCTCAAAGGATGGCCGCAGGCGAAATCGTCCCATATGCTAATTCCCGTGCCGCAGGCGGGGAGAGGTCAAAAACATCACCTCGCCTCTTCGAATCCCGCCAGCACCGAGGTCAGGTTCGCGCCCAGAATGTCGGAGAGGTAACCGCCCTCCTGCACGAACACGGTCGGCAGACCCATCCTGGCAATGGCCTGGCCGATGCGGCGGAAGCCAGGCGTGGTGACGGCCAATCCCTTCAGCGGATCGTCCTCGGAGGCGTCTAAGCCGAGCGCGATGACGAGCGCGCCGGGAGCGAAAGATTCGATGGCCTTGCGCGCAAGGTCCAACGCCTGGATGTAGCCGTCATCGTCCGTGCCGATGGCGAGCGGAATGTTGAGATTGGTGCCGAGGCCCGGCCCTTCGCCGCGCTCATGGGCATAACCCCACACGAACGGATAATAAGCGGTCGGATCGGCATGGATCGAGATCGTGTACACGTCGGGCCGGGCGTAGAAGATGCCTTGCGTGCCATTGCCGTGATGGACGTCGACGTCGAGGATCACGACGCGCTCGTGCTTCTGCCGCAGATGCGCCGCGGCAATCGCACTGTTGTTGAGGAAGCAGAAGCCGCCGGCCATGTCGCGATAGGCGTGGTGACCGGGCGGACGGCAGAGCGCATAGGTTGCGTCCTCGCCGTCCATCACCATCTGCGCGGCGGTGACGGCGACGTCCGTCGCAGCGCAGGCCGCAGCCCAAGTGCCGGGACCGATCGGCGCCGCGGTGTCGGCGGTGTGCCAGCCGAGCTTGCCGACGATGTGGGTTGGATAGGTCGCGGCGTACCGCACCGGATGGATGTTGCCGATCATCTCCGGCCCGGAATCGCCGAGCGCGGTCCAGGCCTCCCAGGCTTCGCTCAGGAACGACAGATATTCCGGACTGTGAATGCGCGCGCGAGGCCCCTGGCCGAACTTGGTCGGCTCGACCAGCTGGTGCTTGCCGTCCCTCAGCCCCTTGAGCAGGCGGTCGGCGCGCTCCGGCTGCTCGGTGGTGCGCTTGACGACACCACGAACCAGGAAGAATTGCGGGTCGTGGCTGCGGTGCAGCTCGGTATGGACGGCTTTCACTCAAACTCTCCGTGCTCGCTCATGACGATGCCACAGATGTCTTGATCCCTGCGGCGGCAGGATGCAAGCAAGAAGAATGCGCACTTGTCGCGCGAGGCTGGATCGTTGCAACGAGCTCGGGTGCACTCCCTCTCCCGCTGCGGGAGAGGGTTGGGGAGAGGGTGTCTCTACAATGGGACAATCCCTAAAAAGAGAAAGCCCTCACCCGGCGCTTCGCGCCGACCTCTCCCGCAGGCGGGAGAGGTGAACCATCCGCGGCAACCGGTTCAACCCCAGGCGATCACGCTCTAGCAGCGCCCGCGCTGGAGACAGTGCTCGCGACCCGGCTGATCAGTGCGGAAGGCTTCGATGAAGCCGCCCTGACGCTGGGTGACGAAGACAGTCTTGCCGTCGCTGCCGCCGAAGGCGAGGTTGGTCGGCTCCTTGGCCTTCAACGCGATCTCGCGTTCGACCGCGCCATTGGGCTTCATCAGCGCAACCGTGCCCTTGAGAATACGCGCGACATAGAGACGGCCGGCAACGTCGGTGCGCAGCCCATCGATCGTGTCGGGCTGAAATGCCTTGACGAGCTTTGCGCTCGTCAGCCCGTTGCCGTTGATCGCATAGGACCAGATCTGACCGTTGCTGGATTCCCCGACATAGAGCGTCTTGCCGTCAGGGCTGAGGTCGATGCCGTTAGTGGTCCCCATAGCGCGCGGTGACGCCATCACCTGTCCCTGCACCGATCCGTCAGCGGCCTTCGCGATGCGCCAGATGTGACCTTCCCTGCCCTTCCAGTTCGGATCGCTCGCATAGATCGTGCCGTCGCGGGCAATCGTGATGTCGTTGGGCTGGTTCATCTCGTCGGAGTGAAACCAGACCATCGGCTCGGTCGCACCCTTGGGGATCGCGAAGATGTTGTGCTTCTTGTAGTCGGCGACGAACATGGTACCGCCGCGATCGAAGCGGATGGCATTGCCGACGCTGCCCTCGGGCAGTGCCGTGAACGGCTCCGACGCCGCGCCGCCCGCAGGCAGCCTGCCGATGGTGCCGGGCTTGCCGAGATTGACCACGAACAAATTGCCGTCGAGGTCCGCCGCAGGGCCCTCGATGCCGAAGGTATATTCCCCGGCGGGCGTCACCTGCGCGCTTTCGAACAGCTTCGTCTCCGCTTGGGCGGGCGCCGCCGCAACAACGAGGAGGACGCTACTGCACAGGCACCAGAAATTCCTGCCGGATGTAATAGCCATCGCCGTCGGTGCACTCGCCATTCAGATAGGGATCGGCCGGCCGGAAGAAGCGGCTGAAGCCGGGTTTGTCTACAGCGCTCCTTTGTGTCACGACAACGACCTTACCAGCCGGTATTTCGCCGCATTCCCCGTTGGTTTTGCCAAAGAACTTGCGCTGCGGCGGGCCTGGCTTGATCCGCATCCGCGTGCCCGGAACCATTTTCGCAACAAGCAGGTCCATCGTGTCGAGCAGGCGCGCGTAGCCGGGTTCAGTCTTCGGCAGGTTTTCGCCGCCCGGCGGCATCAGCTTCTCCGCGCCGATCCCACGCAGCCGCGTGCGCAGCTTGCCGGACGTAGGATCGCCCGGATAGATCCAGCCGTCCTGCGCCAGCATGAAACGGAGCACCGCCCTATCCTTCTCCGCGTCCGATTGACCTGCCTTCAGACCGAAATCCGAATGACAACCGACGCAGTGCTGCTCGACCAGGCCTTTGCGCAGCGTGGTTAGCCGAGCGCTGTTCTGCGCATCTGCGGCAACGAAGGCCGTGAGCTGATCGATCATCGCCTGGCTGCGCGTATCGCACGGCAGCGGCAGCGGCGAATCGCCTGCGGCACGGTCGATGCGGATCACGGTCTGGTTCTTGTCCTCGACCAGCCAGATCGCGCCATCCTCCGCCACCGTCATGCCGACCGGCGCGCCTTGCGGCCGCGCGCCATTGACGCGGTGCCAGCCCGCGATCAGCTCATCGAACGGCGCGGCAGCGACCTCGCCGGCCTCGGTCTGAAAGCTGCGCGTCGGCTCGGCCGCACAGCTGACGTGGTAGCGCACGGGCGGCGCACTCGGCTTGGGGAAACCGTGGTCATCGACGTCGTAGACGAGCAGGCGGCTGCCGGTCGGGCGATAGCCGTGCAGGCCGACCAGTAGCTTGCCCTCCAGCTCCGGAAACTTTTCGCCATGGTAATAGAGCATCGCCAGCGGCGCCCCGTGCGGCGGCATGAGCGTGAGCGGCGGCTTGTAGAGCGCGCCTGCCGTGCACAGCGATTTGTAGACTCCGCCTTGCAGCACGTTTCTGAATTCCGGACTGGGCGTCGACACATCGTAGCAATAGGGCCAGCCATAATGCCTGCCCTGCTCGATCGCGTTGATCTCCTCGTTCGGCTTGAAGACATCGGGCAAGTCGCGGCTGTTCTCGCCCTGCAGGAAAGCATAGCCGGCGTCGGGAAACCTGGGATGCAGCACCAGCGCCATCGAGTTGCGCAAGCCGCGCGCATAGACAATGTGCGGCGGATCGGCATCGCCCGGCTTCAGTGCCGGGAAGACACCGCTCGCGGGCGGCGCGAACAGCCAGATCGAAGCCATGGCGGAGGCGCCCTCCGCTGCCGCGCAGGGCTTTGTGATCGGCGCCGGCGTGATGCAGTCGTCGCTGTGCGAGCCGACATTGACGAACAGCCGCCCGCTCCTGTCGAACACGAACTGCTTGAGCGGATGCGCGCTCTCCTCGAGCCTGGTGCCGTCGGGCAGCGCGATCCGGCGCCCCGGCATATGGCGGATGACGGTTTCGACCGTACCGCGCGGATTGTCGGCGAGGGGATCGAACCGGAAGATCGTCTCGGCGGTCGAGGCGTAGAGCTTTTTGTCCGGACCGATCGCGAGGCCGAACGGATATTCGATGCCCGTCAGAAGCTCTTTGAGCCGCTGCCCTTGCGGCGCGCGCGGATCAAGCAGCAGCAGCCGTCCGTCGGTGTGGCCCCAGCCGCCCATGTCGGCCACCACGAACAGCTCGCGGCCCGGCAATTGGACGATCGACCGCGGAAATTTCAGGCGATCTTCTTCGCTGGCAACGAGCCCGGCGCAAAATCCAGCCTTCATGTCGATCTGAATCCTGGCAAACGCGAGATCGCCATTGCCGCAGGTTTCCGTGCCAATCGCATAGCCGCTCCGGCGGAGCGGCTCGGACGATGCCAACGAAGTGAGCGCCAAGACCCATGCCAGGATCGCCGCACATACGCGCAGCCTTCGGCGTTCGCGCTCCAATGTGAAACAGCTCACGGCGGACTCCCCCCAAACGTCCCGCGAGAATGTGTTCCATGCCGCTCGGACGCAGTCCAGTTGAACATCACCCGCCTGTGATTAAACCTGTAACGACCTTGGTGCCGACCAACCTCCGTAGATTCCCTTACCGGGCTCGACCCGAATGTTTCGCGAATGCTTCGGGTGGTATCGATTTGCCATCCCGGTTGCTCCCGCCAGGAGGCGCATATGGTCCAGGTCTATTTTCACTGCTCCAACACCGAGGGCACGCTGATCGACCACTACGGCGCCGCCGTCTCCAATCTCACCGAGGCGCGCGACCGTGCCGCCCAGATCATGCGGTCGATGATCCTGACGCCCAGCAACGAAGACTGGCGCGACTGGGTGATCCATGTCAGCGATGATGACGGCGAGGAGATTTTTGACCTCCCCTTCACCGCCATGCTCGGCAAGCCGCATTGAGGTGATGCCATGTTGATCGGTTCCCTCAGCCTGCTCCGCCATCCGCTGAGCTTCGTTGCCGCCAAATGGCAGACCCTGATCAGGGTCGCCGGCGATCCCTACCGCCCCGAGCTTCACTATATGCGCGGGCCTGGTCCGAAATGGCGCGCCAAGTACCAGGCGAGCCGGCTCAACCGCCCGCTCTGAGCGCGGGTCCGCCGCTTTCCCACCGATCTCGATCTATTCTTCGTCATAGCCGGGCTCGTCCCGCCTGCGCGGCCGAAGCCACTTCGGCGAGGCGAAGGCCCGGCCATCCACGTTCTTGCAGCCGGGTCCAAAGACGTGGATGCCCGGGTCAAGCCCGGGCATGACGAGCGGAAAAAGCGAGCCCCTTCTCACCTCCCGGTAAACCTCGCCTTGCGCTTCCCGACGAAGGCATTGCGGCCTTCGATCGCGTCGGCGCTCTTGCGGATGCTAGCCTGGAGCTCGATCTCGCGGCGGAACTGCGCCTCATAGGTGGCGTGCTCGCTCTCCTCGACAAGGGCGCGCGTTGCCACCAAAGCGCGCGTCGGGCCCTCGGCAAGCCGGCGCGCCAGCGTGAGCGCCTCGTCCATCAGCTTCGCATCGTCGACGACCTGCCGCACCAGGCCGATCTCCTGGGCACGCTCGGCCGTCAGCGGCTCGTTCAGCAGCATCAGCTCGAGCGCGCGCTGCCGGCCGATCAGCCGCGGCAACAGCCAGGTCGAGCCGAGATCCGGCACCAGCGCGATGCGGCTGAAGACCTGGATGAAGCTCGCCGATCGCGCCGCGACGATGATGTCGCCGGCCATGGCCAGGCTGAAGCCGCCGCCGGCCGCCACCCCGTTCACGGCGACCACCACAGGCACACGGCACTCGCGCAAGGCCTTGAAGGCCGGCCAGTAGAAGCGCATGACGCCGGCGGCGATATCCTCGCCCAGCGCTTCCGACGCCTTCAAATTCTGTCCTGAGCAAAAACCGCGCCCCGCGCCGGTGAGGATCAGGGCTCGAATACCCTCGTCCTGCGACATCTCGCCGATAGCGGCGGCGAGCGCGCCGAGCAGGTCCGGCGTCATCGCATTCAGGCTTGCCGGCTCGTCGAGCGTCAGGATCCCGACCGCGCCATCCCGCGCCTGTTTCACACCAGCCATGTCGCCGCTCCCTTTGGATGTTCTCGTTGGCCGCAATGTGCCATGGTCGACGCGCTCCGCCAATCGCGGAGCTTCGACGTTGGTGCAACGACGCCAAGACAACAGACCGCAAACATCAAGACGACATCATGCCTCACCAATTCAGCCTCAACCAAACCGTCCGCAAACCCGCCGTCACATCCAAGGGCGGCATCGTCGCCTCGCAATCGCGACGGGCGGCCGAGGTCGGGGCGCAGGTATTGGCCGCAGGTGGCGATTGCCTGGACGCGATCGTCGCGACCACTTTCGCCCTGAACGTCCTCGAGCCCTGGAATAGCGGCATCGGCGGCGGCGGCGCGATGGTGCTTTACCGCGCCAAGGAAAATCGCACCGAGGTGATCGACTACGGCATGTGTGCGCCGCAAAGCCTGCGCGCGGCCGACTATCCGCTCAGCGGCGAAGGCGCCGCCTCCGACCTGTTTCCCTGGCCAAGGGTGAAAGACGATCGCAACATTCACGGCCCCGGCTCCATCGCCGTGCCCGGTGTCGTCGCCGGAATGGAAGAGGCGCATCGCCGCTACGCCAAGATGCCTTGGAAGGATCTGGTCGCGCCGGCGGGCAGGCTCGCCGGCGAAGGACTGCTGGTCGATTGGTGGACCACGGCGACGATTGCGGGCTCGGCCGCTGATCTCAGGCGCTATCCGGCGAGCGCGGTCGCCTACCTCAAGGACGGCCTGCCGCCGACCGCGCCGTGGGGCATCAAGGCCGAGACGCGGCTGCCGCAGGACGCCCTGAAGGCGACGCTGTCACATCTCGCCGAGGCCGGCCCGCGCGATTTCTACCAGGGCGATCTCGCCAGGAGCATTGCGTCCGACATCAAGGCCGATGGCGGATCGCTGTCGGTGGAGGATCTCGCCGCCTTCCGCGCCCATTCGCGCGTGCCGCTGGCGATCCCCTATCGCGAGGGCAAGGTCTATGCGACGCCGGAGCTCACCGCGGGGCCGACGATGGCGCATGCGCTGCGCCTCTTGCAGCAGGGCTTGGCGCCCGCAGGCGCGCCGGATGCGGGCGCTTATGTCGAATACGCACTCGCATTGCAGGCCGCCTTCCGCGAGCGGCTCAAGGACATGGGCGATGCCGACGGCAAGCGCTCGCTCGGCGCAGAATATCTCGCGCCCGCCTGCACCACGCATTTCTCGGTGGTCGACCGTCACGGCAACATCGCGGCGGTGACGCAGACGCTGCTCTCGTCGTTCGGCTCGAGATATGTGACACCGCACACCGGCATCACCATGAACAACGGCATCATGTGGTTCGATCCGACGCCGGGCACCACCAACTCGCTTGCCCCCGGCAAGCGCTGTCTTTGCAATTACACGCCCGTCATCGCCGAGACCAAGGACGGCAAGCGCCTCGCGGTCGGCGCATCCGGCGGACGCCGCATCCTGCCCTCGGTGCTGCAGCTCGTATCCTTTGCAATGGACTTCGGCATGGACCTCGACGCTGCCATCCATCAGCCGCGCATCGACGCCAGCGAGGGCGCGGTGGTGATCGGCGACGCCCGCCTGCCCGCGGACGTGCGTAAAGCCCTGGCCGCGCGCTTCGATTATGAAGAGAGTCGCGTGCAGGCCCTGCCGCAGAAATTCGCCTGCCCGAGCGTGGTGATGCGCGAGGGCGACACCAATTCTGGCGCCGTCGAGATCTTCCAGCCCTGGGCCGACGCGGTGGCGGAAGCCTGAGCACACAGATCGAGTGCCAGCGCGCGTTGAGCCCTCGCGCGATTACGCATCCAGGCGAGCGTCACGACTCCTCCACATTCACAGGGAACTTACCCGCCCGGCGTTCGTTCACTGAACGGACAAATGCGCTCGCCCCAGTGGAGGACATCATGAAGAATTTTGCGCTCGCCGCGTCGCTGATCATTGCGGCCGGCCTCACATTTACCAGCCCTGCTCTGGCCAAGGGCGGCCATGGGGGCGGCCACGGTCATGGCTACGGTCATTCGATGGGCCATCATCACTATGGCACGCCGCCGGGATGGTCGCACGGACGAAAGGTCGGCTGGCGGGGTCACGGGTGCCCACCCGGCCTGTGGAAGCAAGGCCGCTGCTAAAAGCCATCGGCAACCCATGCAAGGCGCCGCTCCTGACCGGACGGCGCCTTCTTCAAATGCCGAGCCGGTCCCGTATACGCCCCGCGATCACCGCGGTCGTCACGCCCACCGGCCAGAACGCGTGCATCGGGATCGGCTTGATGCCCGTGATAGGCATGTCGATGTCAGCCTTGGCGCCGCCGATCAGACGGCGCGCGAGCTGAGCACCCATTGCGGTCGCGAGCGCAACGCCGCGGCCGTTGCAGCCGAGCGAGATCAGGATTCCCTCGGCGGGCTCATGCACATGCGGGTAATGATCCCCGGTGATGGCGAGCCGGCTGTTCCAGCCGTGAGTCCAGGAAGCGCCTTTCAGCTGCGGCCACAGCCGCTCGGCATAGCGGATGAGATAGGCGACGTCGTACGGCGACTTGATCCAGCGCATCGGCCCGCGGCCGCCCATCAACAAGCGATTCTGCTGATCGACACGATAATAGACGGTGATGTGGCCACTCTCGTAGAGCACGGGGCGCGTCGGCATGATCGATCGCGCGACCGCATCAGACAGGGGCGCGGTGGCGGCGATCGAGGAAAACACCGGCACGATGGTGCGGCGGAGCGCCGGCCAGAGATCACCGGTAAAGCCGTTGGTGGCGAGCAGAACCTTGTCGGCATGAACCACGGCCCGCGGCGTCTCGATGCGCCAGCGACTGCCATCGCGGCGCAGTGACAATGCCGGCGTCTCGCCATGCACCTTGGCGCCCGCCGAGATCGCGGCGCGCGCGAGGCCGCGGGCGTAACTGAGCGGATGCAGATCGCCGCCGCGCGCATCGAGCATGGCGCCGACATAGCGATCGGTGCCGGTCATCTCGCGGAGCTGCTCGCGGTTGAGATACCTCACCGGCATGCCGCGGCGGATGCATTGCTGCGCCGTCTTCTCGATCGCGGCAGCGCTGGCCTCGTGATAGGCCGCCCGCAGCGTGCCGTTCTGCCGGGCCTCGCACGGGATCTGATAGCGGCGGATCAGATCATGCGTGAAGTTGGTCGTGCCGTAGGAGAACTCGATCATGCGGCGGCCGAGCTCGGCGCCGAAATCAGCCTCGATCTGATCAGGATCGTGCTTCAGGCCGGGATTGGTGTGGCCGCCATTGTTGCCCGAGGCGCCCCAGCCCGGCTCCTGCGCCTCCAGCACCAGGGCTTCGACGCCCTGCTCCGCCAGATGCAACGCGGTGGAGAGGCCGGTGTAGCCGCCGCCGACGATGGCGACCGAAACGGCCTTGTCGACGTCGAGCGGCGGCGTGGCGGCCGGCGCGACGGCGGTGTCGGCATAGAGCGAGGGTGGCAGCGGCAGGCGCGCGGGCATGGCGAGGACCGGTCAGAGCGGGTGCAGCACGCGGCGCAGAAAATCCTGCGTGCGCGGATGCTGAGGTTGGTTGAGCAGCGCCTTGGCCGGCCCCTGCTCGACGATGACGCCGCCGTCGATGAACAGCACGCGATCGGCAACGTCGCGGGCAAAGCCCATCTCGTGGGTGACGACGACCATGGTCATGCCGTCGTCAGCGAGCTTGCGCATCACGCCGAGCACGTCGCCGACCAGTTCGGGGTCGAGCGCCGAGGTCGGCTCGTCGAACAGGATCGCCTTGGGCTGCATCGCGAGCGCACGCGCAATCGCGACGCGCTGTTGCTGGCCGCCGGAGAGCTGCGGCGGATGGGCGTCGGCCTTCTCCGCGAGCCCGACCTGGGCGAGCAGCGCGCGGCCACGCTCGAGCGCGGCGGCCCGCGATTCCTTCTTCACATAGAGCGGCCCTTCCACCACGTTCTCCAGCGCGGTGCGGTGCGGGAACAAGTTGAAGCGCTGGAACACCATCGAGACCTGGGTGCGGATATTCACGATCGACGGCGCATCGCGATCGACCTTCAGGCCTTCAACGCTGATCTCGCCACGGTCGTAGCTTTCGAGCCCGTTGATGCAGCGCAGAATGGTCGACTTGCCGGAGCCGGAGGGGCCGATGATGCAGACCACCTCGCCTTTCTGCACCGACGCATCGATGCCCTTGAGCACCTCGACCTTGCCGAAGCTCTTGTGGACGTCCTTGAGCTCGATCATCGCTTGCCGGCCCGCTTCTCGAAGTGGCGCACCAGCAGGATCAGCGGAATGCTCATGGTGAGATACATCAGCGCAACTAGCGTGAACACGCTGGTGTTCTTGAAGGTCGAGGACGCGATCAGCTTGCCCTGCAGCGCAAGCTCGGCGACCGTGATGGTGGACGCCTGCGAAGAATCCTTCAGCATCATGATCA
Organism: Bradyrhizobium centrosematis; assembly: GCF_045571495.1. Taxonomy (NCBI): domain Bacteria; kingdom Pseudomonadati; phylum Pseudomonadota; class Alphaproteobacteria; order Hyphomicrobiales; family Nitrobacteraceae; genus Bradyrhizobium; species Bradyrhizobium centrosematis. The sequence goes on along the minus strand of NZ_CP120703.1, from coordinate 1,575,088 downwards.
TGACGTTGCCGTAAGGCGGCAGCACGATGCGCACCGCCTGCGGCAGCACCACGCGGCGCATGGTCAGCCACCAGCCCATGCCGATCGACTGCGCCGCCTCGATCTGCCCCTTGTCGATGGCCTCGATGCCGGCGCGGAAGTTTTCCGCCTGGTAGGCCGAATAGGCGATGCCCAGCCCGAGGATGGCCGCCTGCAAGGCCGTCAGCGTGACGCCGAGATCCGGCATCACGAAATAGAGATAGAACAACAGCACGATGATCGGGATGCCGCGGATCACGTTGATCAGGCTGGCACTGAGCATCGACAGCGCCGTGATGCCGGAGACCCGCATCATGGCCCAGATCAGGCCCAGCACCGTCGACAGCAGCAGCGAGCCGATGGTGACGACGATCGTCAGGGCGACGCCGTTCATCAGGATCGGGAAGAACTCGACGGCGTCGCGCCAGAAGCCTTTCATCGGCAAGCCTTCACTAAAGAGCCTTCTTCGATCAGCCTCCCACGATCAGCCCTGCGCCTTCAGGCCCCATTTATCGAGGATCTTGTCGATGGTGCCGTTGGCCTTCAGCTTCGCCAGCGAGGCGTTGATCTTGCCGAGCAGCGCAGCTTCGCCCTTGCGGACTCCGATGCCGACCGAGCCGACGGTGACGGGCTTGTAGCCGTCGACGAGGCGCACCTCGGGGAAGCCGCCCTGCTTCAGATTGTAGGCGAGGATCGGATAATCGGCATAGCCGGCCTTGAGGCGACCGGTATTCACGTCGCGCAGGATATCCGGAATGGTGTCGTAGGCCTTGACGTCCGCGAACAGGCCGGACTTCTTCAGCGCGTCGACGAAGGCGGTGCCGACCTGGGCGCCGACCGTCTCGCCCTTCAGGTCCTCCTGCGTGGCGTAGGCCTTGGTATCGCTCTTCGGCACCACGAGACCCTCGCCATAGCTGTAGATCGGGTCGGAGAAGTCGACGACCTCCTTGCGCGGCGGCGTGATGAACATCGCGGCAGCGATGATGTCGATCTTGCTCGAAGTCAGCGACGGGATCAGTGCCGAGAACTGCATCGGCTCGATCTGGACGTTGAAGCCGGCATCCTTGCCGACCTCCGTGATGAGATCGACCATGATGCCCTGAATGGTGTTGGTCTTGGTGTCGAGGAAGGTGAAGGGAATGCCCGTCGGGGTCGAGCCGACCTTCAGCACCTGTTGCGCCGAGGCCGGCGTCACGACTGCCAGTGCGAGTGCCGCGACCGCGGCCTGAACAAAACGCTTCATCGCATCCCCCTTTCGGTCTGGCCGGTGGCGGCGGCCGCGCATGTCGCGATCAGACGTTGCGGGCCACGCCGTTTCGGCCTATTTTCACCAATATGAAAATTTGGTCACACTTTCGCAGACGATGCAAGCGGTTTTCATGCACATGAAGGAAGCGGTTTGACGTGAGCGGTGGCAAAAGAATGCGCAAACCGGCCGCCGCACGGCCTGCCAGGAAGACGAAAGCCAAAGCCGCCGCCAAGCCGGCGGAGCCGGCGATGGACGTTGCGGTCGGCCGCCGCATCAGGGATCTCAGGCGGGTCAGGCAATTCTCGCTGGAAACGGTCGCCGCGCGCACGGACCTGTCGATCGGCTTCCTCAGCCAGATCGAGCGCGGCCTGTCGTCGCCGTCGCTGCGCGTGCTGGCAACGCTCGCCGACGTGCTCGGCGTCGGCATCGCCGCGCTGTTTGGCGCAAGCCCGAGCGCCGACGGCGCCTCCGATCAGGTGGTGACGCGCGGGCTGCAGCGGCCCGAACTGAAGCTCTGGCGCACCGGCGTGTCGAAACAATTGCTGAGCCCGGCAAGCGGCGACAACAAGCTCAATCTGTTCCTGGTGCATCTTGAGCCCGGCGGCTCCACAGGCGACGAGCTCTACACCCATGACGGCGAGGAAGCCGGCCTCGTGCTCGAAGGCGAGATGATGCTGACGGTGGACAGCCGGACGTGGTCGCTGAAGACCGGCGACAGCTTCCGCTTTGCAAGCAGGCGGCCGCACCGGTTTTCCAATCCGGCGCAGGATGCGAAGGCCGTGGTGCTGTGGGTGAACTGCGTGACGGCGGCGTAAGCCTCTCTCTTCGCGCACACATTCTGGACCCGTCATCCTGGTGAGGCGCCGCTGCATCCACAGCGCCATTGCGAGCGAAGCGAAGCAATCCAGACTGCCTCAAAGGACAGAGTCTGGATTGCTTCGTCGCTGCGCTTCTCGCAATGACGAGGGGATAGAGCTTCACCCAAACCGGTGCTTGTACCGCTCGACCGTCAGCGCACTGACGTCGATCTCCGGCTTCTTGCCCGACAGCATGTCGGCGAGCACGCGCCCCGAACCGCAGGACATGGTCCAGCCGAGCGTGCCGTGGCCGGTGTTGAGGTGGAGGTTGGCGTACTGCGTCGGGCCGATCACGGGCGGGCCGTCCGGCGTCATCGGACGCAGGCCGCTCCAGAACGTCGCCTTGGCGAGATCGCCACCGCGCGGGAACAGGTCGGTCAGCGAATGATCGAGCGTGGCGCGGCGCGCATCGTAGAGCTTGCTCGAATAGCCGGAGATTTCGGCGGTGCCGCCGACGCGGATGCGATTGCCGAGGCGGGTGATCGCGACCTTGTAGCTCTCGTCCATCACGGTGGATTCCGGCGCGCCCGAGGCGTCCTTGATCGGCACCGTGATCGAATAGCCCTTCACCGGATAGACCGGCAGCGAGATGCCGAGCGGCGCGGCCATCTGCGACGAATAGCTTCCGAGCGCGAGCACGTAACTATCTGCCTGCAACAGGCCGGCACTGGTCGCGACGCCGCTGACGCGCGCGCCGTCGGTGACGATGCGGTCGATGCCAGTGTTGAACATGAAGCGGACGCCGAGCGCCTGGGCATGCTTGGCCAGCGCCTGCGTGAACATGTGACAGTCGCCGGTCTCGTCCTGCGGCAAGCGAAGCCCGCCGACGAACTTTTCCTTCACGCCTGATAGCGCCGGCTCCACCGCGATGCAGCCCTCTCGGCTCAGCACCTCGAAGGGCACGCCATATTGCTTGAGCACGGCGATGTCCTCGGCCGTGCCGTCGAGCTGAGCCTGATAGCGGAACAGCTGGAGCGTTCCTTGCGAGCGCTCGTCATATTGAATGCCGATGTCGCGGCGCAGATCGCGCAAGGCATCGCGGCTGTATTCCGCGATCGGGATCATCCGGCTCTTATTGACCGCATAGCGCTCGCTGGTGCAATTGCGCAGCATCTTGAGCAGCCAGACCCACATCACCGGATCGAGCTTCGGCCGGATCACCAGCGGGCCGTGCTTCATCAGGAGCCACTTCACCGCCTTCACCGGCACGCCGGGGCCGGCCCAAGGCGAGGAATAGCCGGGCGACACCTCGCCGGCATTGGCGAAAGAGGTCTCCAGCGCCGGCTCGGGCTGACGGTCGACAACCGTCACCTCATGACCAGCACGTGCGAGGTAGTAGGCAGAGGTGACACCGATGACACCGCTGCCGAGGATCAGAACTTTCACGCTTCGTCAAACTCCCGCGGCATCACGCTCGCCGCTGCAAGGAAACAACTCGCAACGGCGAGAGCAATTATCAGGCCACCTTCTTGATGGCGTCGCCCAGGATCGAGACCATCTGGTCGATGTGGCTCTTCTCGACGATGAGCGGAGGCGACATTGCGAAGCTGTCGCCGCTCATGCGCAGGTAAAGCCCGGTGTTGAAGCAGTCGACCATCACGTCATAGCCGCGCGCGCCGACGACGCCGTCCCGCGGCGCCAGCTCGACCGCGCCCATCAGGCCGCAATTGCGGATGTCGACGACGTTCGGCAGGCCTTTGAGCGAATGCAGCGCATCGCGCCAATATTCGGCCATCGATGCACCGCGCGTCAGCAGGCCTTCGTCCTTGTAGATGTCGAGCGTCGCGATGCCGGCTGCGCAGGCGGTCGGATGCGCCGAATAGGTGTAGCCGTGGAACAGCTCCATCTGGCTCTCCGGGCCGACCATCAGGCCGTCGTGCACCTTGCGGCTCGCGAACACGGCGCCGCAGGGAATGGTGCCGTTGGTGATGCCCTTGGCCGTGGTCATCAGGTCCGGCGTGACGCCGAAGAAGTTGGCGGCGAACGGCGTGCCGAGGCGGCCGAAGCCGGTGATGACCTCGTCGAAGATCAGGAGGATGCCGTGCTTGTCGCAGATCTCGCGCAGGCGCTGCAGATAGCCCTTCGGGGGCGGCAGCACCGCGGTCGAGCCCGGCACCGGCTCGACGATGACGGCCGCGATCGTCTCGGCGCCGTGCAGCGCGACCAGACGCTCCAGATCGTCGGCGAGCTCGGCGCCATGCTCCGGCTGGTCCTTGGCGAAAGCGTTGCGGGTGAGATCGTGGGTGTGGCGGATGTGGTCGACACCCGGCAGCAGGGTCGTGAAGGCGCGGCGGTTGGCGACCATGCCGCCGACCGATGTGCCGCCGAAGCCGACGCCGTGATAGCCGCGCTCGCGGCCGATCAGGCGGGTGCGGCTCGCCTGGCCGGTGGCGCGGTGATAGGCGAGCGCGATCTTCAGCGCGGTGTCGACCGACTCGGAGCCGGAATTGGTGAAGAAGACGCGATCGAGGCCATCAGGCGCGATCTCGGCGAGCCGCTCGGCGAAGTCGAATGCCAGCGGATGGCCCATCTGGAACGAGGGCGCGAAGTCGAGCGTCATCAGCTGGCGCTCGACCGCGGCGGCGATCTGCTTGCGGCCGTGGCCGGCATTGACGCACCACAGGCCGGCCGAGCCGTCGATCACCTTGCGGCCGTCGACGGTGGTGTAGTGCATGCCCTCGGCCGAGGAGAACAGGCGCGGCGCCTTCTTGAACTGTCGGTTGGCCGTGAACGGCATCCAGAACGAGTCGGTCTTGATAGTGTTCGGAATCTGATGAAGGGTCACGGCCGCGCTCCTTTGCTGACGCCATAGCTGAGCCACGGCTTGGAAAGCGCAACAAGTCCTTTTCTGCTCAGCCGCAACCCATTGATTTAACTGAGGCTGCCGGTCCATATTTGCGGGATCCGCAACACCTGCAACACGGGACCAGAGGCATGAGCGTCGACATCGGTGGACGGCTGCGATTCATCCGGGCGCGCCACAAGCTGTCGCAGCGCGAGCTGGCCAAGCGCGCCGGGGTCACCAATTCGACGATCTCGCTGATCGAATCCAACCAGATGAACCCCTCGGTCGGCGCCCTCAAGCGCATCCTCGACGGCATCCCGATGGGGCTTGCCGAGTTCTTCGCGCTGGAGCCAGAAACCCGGCGCAAGATCTTCTACCGCGCGGAGGAGCTGACCGAGGTCGGCAAGAAGCCGATCTCCTATCGGCAGGTCGGCGACAATCTGTTCGGCCGCAGCCTGCAGATCCTGAAGGAACGCTACGAGCCCGGCAGCGACACCGGGCGCGTGCACCTCGTTCATGACGGCGAGGAGGGCGGTATCGTGATCTCGGGCAAGCTCGAAGTCACCGTCGAGGATGAGCGCCGCATCCTCAATCCCGGCGATGCCTATTATTTCGAGAGCCGCCGCCCGCACCGATTCCGCTGCGTCGGCGGCAAACCATGCGAAGTGATATCGGCCTGCACGCCGCCGACGTTCTGAAGCGCGATCTGCCCATCCGCAATCCTACGGGCCACCGGCATCTTACGGGGCTTGAGCCACCTCAAATCCAACGAGCCGAACAGCTATATATTGGCGACGTAGCCGAGCAGCCTGGCGCAAAGGTGCTGGAAAGTGCGAAGCCGTTTTCCGAAAAGATCATGCGCGAACAACTCCGGGGTCGCTTCGTAACAGGGCTCGCAGATGAAGACCGCTCTCGCTGATGCAGAAGCCGCGCTCGAGGAAGTCCAGCGTGACACCGACAAGCTCCACTCGCAGGAGCTGCGCGCCGCCATCACGAAATACATCGAAGCGCAGAAAGAGCAGATCAAGGCTCTCCGCAGGAAGATGAACTGATCGGATCGGCGAGGCGATCGGCATCGCCAGGGCCGTCCTGAACCTCGGCGAGGCAGCACACAACCACGGGCAGGCACGATCCCGCTCCAGCCAAGGGCCGCCGATGTTCGTCCCTTCCGCTTCGCACTTCTCGGCTCGATCCGCTAACGGCACCGGGCGCGGCGCGGGGCAATCGCATGGAGTGAACGATGTGGCGGCATCGGCACTGGGCTCCCTCTCCCGCCTGCGGGGAGGGCTGGGGTGGGGGTGTGTCCGCGTCGGGATTGATTGAGGAGGATGTCCCTGCGTGGCGAGAGCCCTCACCCGTCGCGCTCTGCGAGCGCGTCGGCCTCTCCCGCAAGCGGGAGAGGCGGAGCAAGCCCGCAGACAGTCCTCGTCAAGCCCATATGCGATTGCCCTGGGGCGCGGCGCGGTCCGGTGCCGTGCGGCCGTTCAAGGCTGCGCCAGCAACGCCTCGATCCGGATCGGAAAGCGGCGGACGCGTATGCCGGTCGCATGCCAGACGGCGTTCGCGACCGCACCGGCGCTGCCGGTGATGCCGATCTCGCCGACGCCTTTGATGCCGAGCGCATTGACGTGCGGGTCGTGCTCTTCGACCGTGATCACGTCGAGCGGCGGCACGTCGGCATTCACGGGGACGTGGTACTCGCCGAGATTGGCGTTCATGATGCGGCCGGTACGGCGATCGGTGATCGCCTCCTCGTGCAGCGCGAAGGACATGCCCCAGATCATGCCGCCGAACAGCTGGCTCTTCACCAGATGCGGATTGACGATCCGGCCGGCGGCGAAGGCACCGACCATGCGGGTGACGCGGACCTGGCCGAGCTCGGGATCGACCTTCACCTCGGCGAACACCGCGCCATGGGCATGCATGGCATACTCCTCCATCGCTGCCGGGTTCGGCGCGCCGGTGCCGCGAGCCTCGACTTCGGCGACGCCGGCGCGCGCGAGGATCTCGGCGTAGCTTTCGCTGCGACTCTCATCGTCGCGTCGGACCAGCCTTCCCTCGCGCGCGATCACGCCGGCATTGCCGGCGCCGAACAGCGGCGAGCGCTCATCGTTGGTGGCGAGATCGGCCAGTTTTGCGATCACGGCCGCGCCGGCGCTGTGGATCGCAGCTCCCGCGGTTGCCGTGTGCGCGGAACCGCCGGCGATGCCTGCATCAGGCAAGTCGGACGTGCCGGCCTTGAATGCGACGCGTTCGATATCAAGACCAACAGCATCCGCCGCGATCTGCGCCAGCGCCGTCCAGGCGCCCTGTCCCATGTCGTGTGCCCCGATCTCCATCACGCCTGAGCCGTCGCGCCGGATCGCGGCGCGGGCTTCCGCCTGGAACATCAGCGCCGGGAAGGTTGCCGTGCCCATGCCCCAGCCGACCAGGAGGCCGGCATCGTCGCGCATCTGCCGCGGCTGCAGCGAACGCTTGGCCCAGCCGAAGCGCGCCGCACCCTGCTCGTAGCAGGCGCGCAGGGCTTTTGAAGAGAACGGCTTGCCGCTGATCGGCTCGACCTCGGCGTAGTTCTTCAGGCGGAAGGCGAGCGGATCCATGCCGCAGGCCCAGGCCATCTCGTCGATCGCACTTTCCAGCGCAATCGAGCCGGTCGCCTCGCCAGGCGCGCGCATGAACAGCGGCGTGCCGGTATTGACGCGTACGGCGTCATGCGAGGTGCGGATCGCGGGTGCCGCGTAGAGCGTGTGCGAGGCATCGGCAGCAGGCTCGTAGAAATCGTCGAACGTGCTCGACACGGTCCGCGCATGGTGATCGAGCGCGGTCAGCCGTCCCTCGCCGTCGGCACCGATGCGCAACCGCTGACGCGTCGGCGCGCGATGGCCGACCGGTCCGTACATCTGCTCACGGCGCAGCACCAGCTTGACCGGCCTGCCGACCAGCTTTGCGGCCATGATGCCGAGGACAGGCGGACCGCCCATGAGCCCCTTCGATCCGAAGCCGCCACCGAGGAACGGGCTGCGGATGTGAATCTTGTCGTGCGCAATGCCGAACAGCTCGGCGATGCGCGCGAGCGACAGCTTCAGGCCCTGGGTCGGCATGTCGAGGGACAGCTTGTCGCCATCCCAATGGGCGACGATTGCGTGCGGCTCCATGGCGTTGTGATATTGCGGCGGCGTCTCGTAAGTCGCGTCGATCCGCTTCTCGGCCGAGGCAAGGCCGGCCTCGACATCGCCGCGGTGAATTTCGGCGGGGTTGCCGACGCCGACGACAGGCGGCACGAAACTCTCGCCGGCGTCGAGGCCAACCAACGGAGGCAGCGTCTCGTAGCTCGGCGCCAGCAGTACCGCACCTTCCGTCGCCGCCTCCAGCGTTTCCGCAATCACGACGGCGATCGGCTGGTTGGCGTAGCGGACTTCATTGCTCTGCAACGCCTCCATTCGGAACACGAACGGATTGGTCTTGATCTCCGGATCGATCGCAAGCGGCGGCTTGTGCTCCGGCGTCATGACATCGACGACGCCGGGATGACGTTTCGCGGCAGCGACATCGAGCGACGCCACGCGTCCGCGCGCGATGCTGGAGGTCGCGATCACCGCGAACAGCATGCCGGGCGGATGATTGTCGGCGGCATAGGTCGCCTGGCCGGTGACCTTGAGGACGCCATCACGGCGGGTCAGCGACTGGCCGATGTTCGAGCCGTGGCGAAGATGGGCGGGTGCGCTGGTGAGATTGAGCTCAGGCATGAATGGCTCCGGACGTCGAGGCAAAGGGGGACGCCGGCAGCGCGGGCAGGCGCGCGGGCGTCCCGGCGGCGGCGAGGGTCAGCGCGCGCACGACGATGCGGCGCGCGAGCTCGATCTTGAAGGCGTTGTCGCCGGATGGTTTTGCGCCCTCGAGCGCGCGCCGGGCGGCATCCTGGAATGCTTCCGCCGTCGGCGCGACGTTCCTCAAAACGTCCTCCGCGGCGCGAGCGCGCCAGGGCTTTGCGGCGACGCCGCCGAGCCCGAGCCGCGCCTCCGCTATCGTGCCGTTCTCGATCCGCAACGCCGCCGCCGCCGAGACGACGGCAAAGGCATAGGACGTGCGCTCGCGGACCTTCAGATAGCGCGCATGGGCGGCGAAGCCGCTTGCCGCCGGCGGCAGGCGCACCGCGACAATGAGGTCGCCGGGCTCGAGCGCGGACTCCCGCGCCGGCGTGTCGCCGGGCAGACGATGCAACTCGTCAAGCGCGATCTCACGACGGCCGCCCCTACCCTCGACCTCGACCACGGCGTCGAGCGCCACCAGCGGCACGCAGAAATCGGACGGATGCGTGGCGATGCAGCTCTCGCTCCAGCCCAGCACGGCGTGGCTGCGGTTCTCGCCGTCGCGGGCATCGCAACCGCTGCCGGCCTCGCGCTTGTTGCAGCGGCTGGCGGTGTCGTAGAAATAGGCGCAACGCGTCCGCTGCAAGAGATTGCCACCGACGGTCGCGGCGTTGCGTAATTGGGCGGATGCACCTGAGAGCAGCGCTTCGGCGACGGCGGGATATGACCGTGCGAATTCCGGATCATGCGCAAGATCGGCGTTGCTGACGAGCGCGCCGACACGCAAAGACCCGTCGGCGAGATGCTCTATGCTATCGAGCCCTTCGAGATGGGTGACGTCGACCAGGCGATCCGGCCGGCTGACGCCGCCCTTCATCAGATCGAGCAGATTGGTGCCGGCGGCGAGATAGGTCGCGCCCGGCTGGGTGGCGGCGGCAACGGCCTCGGCCACCGTGGCGGGCCTGAAATAATCGAACGGTTTCATGCGGAGCGCCTCTGGTTAGTTTCGTCGGCGCGGCCTTGTGCGTCGAGCACGGCATCGACGATGCCGGCGTAGGCGCCGCAGCGGCACAGATTGCCGCTCATGCATTCGCGGATGCGTTCGGGATCGCTGCCGGCTTGGCCCTCGCGCATCATGCCGATCGCGCTCATGACCTGACCGGGCGTGCAGAAGCCGCACTGAAAGCCGTCATGGGCGATGAAGGCGGCCTGCACCGGGTGCAGCTGGTCGCCGCGTGCTACGCCCTCGATGGTGAGGATGTCGGCACCGTCATGGCTGATGGCGAGCGCGAGACAGGAATTGATACGCTTGCCGTCGACCAGGACGGTGCAGGCGCCGCACTGGCCGCGATCGCATCCCTTCTTGGTTCCGGTGAGATGGAGGCGCTCACGCAGGAGATCGAGCAGCGTGACGCGCGGATCGTCGAGGACGAAGTCGCGCCGCGCACCGTTCACGGTGAGGCTGATGGAGTGGTTCATACAAGGCTCCGATCAGATTTGGACATGAGTCATCGCGCAGCGCGCCACCGCCGTGGCCGCTGTCGAATACCGCCGCCCGACCACAATGCGGGCCGGCGCATGACCGAAGATACGGAGGCCCCCTCCGCTTAACAAGAGCAGCCGGAAAATATTTGGAATTGGTCAAAAGCCCCTGCGCCACCAACGCGATGCAGCCCTGCACGGGTCCGTCGAGGGTTCAATCTAACCAATTCGTGATCTACATTGCCGGCATGGACGACCACACCGACCAGATTCGGAAGCCCCGCGCCGATGCCGTGCGCAATCGCGAGCGCGTGCTCGAGGCCGCGAAACTCGTGTTCAACGCCGGCGGTCCCGAAGCGAGCCTGGAAGCGGTGGCCAAACGCGCCGGCGTCGGCATCGGCACGCTCTATCGGCATTTTCCGACGCGCGAAGATTTGTTCGAGGCCGTGTACCGGCGCGAGGTCGAGCAGCTCAGCGAGCTCGCAGAGCAGTTGAAGAATGCGAAGGACCCGGTGGACGCGCTCAGGCGCTGGCTGCGCTCGGGGGTCGAGTTTGTTGCGACCAAGAAGGGGATGATCGCCGCGCTGGCGCTCGCGGTGCAGAGCGGGTCGGAGCTGCATGCCTTCTCCTTCGAGCGCCTGACCAAGGCGATCGGCTCGCTGCTGGACCGGGCGGTCGCGGCCGGCCAGATGCGCGCCGACATCAACCCGGAGGATCTGCTGCGCGCCTTCTTCGGCATGTGCTACGTGCACGACCAGCCCGGCTGGCAGGCAACGGCGCTGCGCCTGCTCGATGTGTTCGTCGACGGCTTGCGCGTGCGGCCAGGCGCCACGGTCAAGGCACGAATCGCTAAGCCCGCGAAGCCGGCGGTGAAACGGAAGCGATAGCGCGCCCGTATCTCCCCGAGGTCATGCTAGGATCAGCATCGCCGGGATTTCAACGCGGAGCCTGTCATGCGCATTGCCGCCTTGCTCGTTGCTATCGGGATCATCTTTGGCTCGGCCGCAGCCCTCGCCGACGATGTCGCAGCGGCCCAGGGCGTCATCCGCGCCCAGGAGCAGGCCTTTGCACGGGGCGATGCAGCCGCGGCCTATTCCCATGCCGCGCCGGCGATCAAGGAGATCTTCCCCGCGCCCGACGTCTTCATGTCGATGGTGCAGAACGGCTACGCGCCGGTGTACCGGCACAAGAGTTTCGAGTTCGGCGACAGCAAGATCGAAGGCAGCTGGATCGCGCAGCGCGTCCACATCGTCGACGCCGATGGCGATGCCTGGGTCGCGCTCTACACGCTCGAGCAACAGGCAGATGGCAGCTACAAGATCACGGGCTGCTCGCTCCTGAAGGCGGGCCAGGCGGTTTAGGTCGCGAACCCCGGCCCGGTCCTGGTGGCGTTCATCCGCGACCGAATCAGCAGCAGCACGACGATGCCGATGTTGAGCGCATTCCACGCCACGCCGTTCGCGAACGCCGCGCCGTAGGAGCCGGTGGCATCGAAGATCACGCCCGACACCCAGCCGCCGAAGGACATGCCGAACACGGAGGCGAAGATCACGATGCCGACACGGGTCGCCGCCTCGCTCGCCGGCATCGCCTCGCGCACGATGATGGCGTAGCTCGGCACGATGCCACCCTGGAACAGGCCGAACATCGCGGAGATCAGATAGAGCGAGGCGAGGCTGTCGAAAAACAGATAGAACACCAGCGCAAACCCCTGCGCCAGCGACCCGACCAGCAGCGTGCGGATGCCGCCGATCTTGTCGGCGAGATAGCCCGAGCCGATCCGGCTGATAATGCCGCAGCCCATCATCAGCGACAGCATCTCCGCGCCGCGGGCCACGCCATAGCCGAGATCGCCGCAATAGGCCACGATATGCACCTGCGGCATCGCCATGGCGACGCAGCAGGAGATGCTGGCGATCGAGAGCAGTACGGTCAGCGTGTTGGTCGAAAGCTTGAGATCGACGCGCGGCGGCGGCGCATTGGCATGATCGCGAAGATGGTCGTTGCCCATCTGCGCGCGCAGGACGAGGACCAGAAGCGCCATCGTGCTCGCGCAGACGATGCCGATAGCGACATGCGTATGGCGCCAGCCGATCGTCTCCGTGCCCCAGCTCACGATCGGCGGCCACATCGTGCCGGCGACGTAATTGCCGCTGGCCACGATGGTCACGGCAAGCCCGCGATAGCGCTCGAACCAGTGCGAGGCTTCCGCCATCAGCGGCGCGAACGTCGCCGAGGTGCCGAGGCCGATCAGGAAATAGGCGGCCACGAATTGCCAGAGCTGGGTCGACAGCCCGGCGAGCACATTGGCGACGCCGAGAAACGCAATGCTGATCGCCATCGCGAGAACGATGCCGAAGCGGTCGGTGATCTTGCCGGCGATCACGCCGCCCAGCCCGAACCCGAACATCATCAGCGTGAAGGCCAGCGACACCGCACCGCGCGTGGCACCGAATTCGGTCTGAACGATGGGAATCACGACCACGACGGCCCACATGCCGACGGCGCCGATCGAGCCGATCACAAGTGCAATGACGAGCCGGATCCAAGCCTGACGGGAATCAGGGCTGAATGAACCAGGCGTTTGTCCGGAATGATTTGGTGCGTGCACGGGCAGGAACATGGCCCGCACATCGCCGGAGGGTCAAGCATCGTGGCGCGATATTGGGCATGCGCGGTGCACTGCGGTAAGAAGATGCTTGGCGAATGCAGCTTTTGCCACTAGTTTGCAATCAGCGTGCGCAACATTGCCGCGCGGGGAGCCTATCGGCGGAATGTTGTTGCGATTGTCGCGATCGATGCGGATCAGGGTGGGGCGCCTCGTTGCCCTCGCCTATCTGTTCTGCTTGCTCGCGCCGGCGGCAAGTCTCGCCTTGGGGAGCGGTCCTGCACCGTGCCTCGACGAATCTCTCCTTGCCGCCCTCGTCCCGGCGCATCACCAGAGGTCGGCCGGCCATGGCAGCACCTCGCATGAGCACGCCGGCTCGCATGCGCATCACCAGACCGCGGCGCAGGACGCGCCCACCGCGGATCATCATGGCGGCAAGGGAACGGTGGGACCGTGCTGTGCAATGATGTGCGTCAGCGCGTTGCCGGCCGATCTGCCGGTCGTCGCAACACCGCTCCAGCCGACATCCACCTGCGCGCCCGAGATCGCGGCAAGCCTGCACAGCACGGCGCCGCCCCAGCGCTACCGTCCTCCCATCGCCTGACCTGACACGACGATTTCGGGCCGAGCGCGCGCTCCTGCGCGCGCGGACCTGTGGTCCTTCAGATCAGGGATGAATCATGCTTGCGCTTTCCCAGGCGAAATCCGCCGCATCTGCGGTGGGTCACCGATATTTCAGTTGGCTGCTGCCGGCCTTTGCCGCGCTGGCGCTGTCCGGCTGCACGCCGGCAACGACACAGCTTGCCAGCGCCGATCCCGCCGATCCGGCGGCGAAGGTCGCCCCCGTCGGCTATCGCTCGACCATTGCGCCCTATACCAGCCTGCGGCCGGCGACGCCGGCGCCGTGGCGCAACCGCAACGAGGCGGTGACGCCGCAGCCGAAGCAAGACCGGTAGGAGCGCGCCATGATACGTCAGCTTGCGCGAAGCCTGCTCGTCCTCACTGCGCTCGGGCTTTCCGGCTGCGCCGCCTTCTCGCCCGACGGCGGCATGACTGATGTCTCGGATCTGACGAGCCGGACCATTCATAAAGATGTGGCCTTCGTGCGCTCGGCGGAAGGAGCCGCCGCGATCGATGCCCGCGTTCGCCAACTGCTGGCGCGCACACTGAGCGCAGACGCCGCCGTGCAGATCGCGCTGCTCAACAACAAGGGCTTGCAGGCCGCCTATAACGAGCTGGCCCTGGCCGAGACCGATCTGGTCGAGCAGAGCCTGCCGCCCAATCCCGTGTTCTCGCTCTCGCGGATCTCCGGCGACGGCGGCAGCGAGATCGAGCGCCAGGTGGTCGGCGACATCCTCGCGCTCGCCACCCTGCCGTTCCGTTCCGAGATCGCCCGGGAACGCTTCCGCGCAGCGCAGCTGCGCGCCGCGCTGGCGACGCTGCGGCTCGCCGCCGACGTGCGCCGCGCCTATCTGCGCAGTGTTGCCGGCAACGAGATGGTGGCGCTACTGACCGACGCGAAGGCGACGGCGGAATCGACCGCACAGCTCGCGCTCAAGCTCGGCGAGACCGGCTCGCTCAACAAGCTGGACCAAGCTCGCGAGCAGGTGTTTTATGCCGAGACCACCGCCGATCTCGCAACCGCGCGGCAGGCGGCAACGAGCGCACGCGAAAGGCTCGCGCGCCTGATGGGACTGTGGGACGGCGGTCTCGACTTCCGGCTGCCCAATCAACTGCCGCCCCTGCCACGCCGGCCGCAGTCACTGCCCTCGATCGAAACCGATGCTGTGGCCCATCGCATCGACCTGCAGATCGCGCGGCTGGAGCTGAACGCGCTGGCGAAGGCGCTGAATCTCACCGAGGCGACGCGCTTCGTGACCCTGCTCGATCTCGCCGGCATCTCCCGCCGCACCCAGGATCCGGAGGGCGCACCGTTCCGCGAACGTGGCTTCGACGTACAGTTCCAGATCCCGATCTTCGACGGCGGCGAGGTCCGCGCGCGGCAGGCGGCAGAGACCTACAATCTCGCCTTCAACCGCCTGACCGAGCGCGCGGTCAACGTGCGCTCCGAAGCGCGCGATGCCTACCGTGTCTATCGCTCCGCTTACGACATCGCCGGCCATTACCAGCGCGAGATCATCCCCTTGCGCAAGATCATCACCGAAGAGATGCAGCTGCGCTTCTCCAGCATGCAGGTCGACATCTTCGCGCTGCTCACCGAGGCGCGGCAGCGCCTGGCTGCGCTACGGGGCGCGATCGACGCCCGGCAGAGATTCTTCCTCGCCCAGGCCGATCTGCAGACCGCGATCAATGGCGGCGGCTCGCCTGCAGCCGGCGGCGACAATCCAACCACCATCGCCGCGGCAGCGCCTGCCGATGGCGGCGGCCACTGAGATGGAGGCCAACATGTTTTCCCGCCGAGGATTTTTGGGCAGCGCCGCTCTTGCCGGCGCGTCAGCCATCAGCGGCCGCCTCCAGGCCGCTTCGATTCCGGAAGCCCCTCACATGGACAAGGTGGTGATGCAGCCACCGCTGCATCCGATCGGCGGCCCGGACTATCGCCCCGTGGTGACGCTGAACGGCTGGTCGCTGCCGTTCCGCATGAACGGCGACTGGAAGGAATTCCATCTCGTCGCCGAGCCCGTGGTGCGCGAATTCGCCGAGGGCATGAAGGTGAATCTGTGGGGCTATAACGGCCAATCGCCGGGCCCGACCATCGAGGCGGTCGAGGGCGACAAGGTCCGCATCTTCGTCACCAATCGCTTGCCCGAATACACCACCGTGCACTGGCACGGCATGATCATCCCGAGCGGCATGGACGGCGTCGGTGGACTGAACCAGCCGCACATCGAGCCGGGCAAGACCTTCGTCTACGAGTTCGAGATGAAGAAGAGCGGAACCTTCATGTACCACCCGCATTCGGACGAGATGGTGCAGATGGCGATGGGCATGATGGGCATGGTCGTCGTGCACCCGCGCGATCCCAACTTCCGCGCCGTTGACCGCGACTTCGTGTTCGTGATGAGCACCTATCGCGTCGATCCCGGCACCTACCTGCCGCACGTCAACGAGATGACGGACTTCAACATGTGGACGTGGAATGCACGGGTGTTTCCCGGCATCGATCCGCTGCCGGTCCGAGTCGGCGACAAGGTGCGCGTGCGCATCGGCAATCTCAGCATGACCAACCATCCGATTCATTTGCATGGCCACAGCTTTGCGGTGACCTGCACCGATGGCGGCTGGATTCCGGAGAGCGCGCAGATTCCCGAAACGACCACCGACGTCCCGGTCGGCGCGGTCAGGGTGTTCGACGTGCTCGCCGACAATCCCGGCGACTGGGCGTTCCACTGCCACAAGTCACACCACACCATGAACGCGATGGGACACGACGTGCGCAACCTGATCGGCGTGTCGCGCAAGGATCTCGCCAAGGCCGTCGGCAAGCTCGCGCCTGATGGCATGGCGATGGGCTCGACCGGCATGGCAATGGGCAACATGGAGATGCCGGCGCCCGACAACACGCTGCCGATGATGACGGGGACCGGTCAGTTCGGGCCGATCGAGATGGGCGGGATGTTCACGGTGATGAAGATCCGCGAGGATCTCGCACGCGACGACTATCGCGATCCCGGCCCCTACAAATTCCCGCAGGGCACCGTCGCCTACGAGGTCGCGGCGCCCGATGCGGCACCAGTGCGGCAGCCCGGCCAGCCGGCACACAAAATGAAGATGTGAGCGTTTCGATGAACCACCAACTGGAGATGACGATGAAGACGATCAAACTCGGCCTCGCGCTGGCTGCGCTTTCGCTCGCGCCGGCCCTCGCCCATGACAAGCATGCTCACGCGGGCTTTTCGGCCGGCGAGCCCGGCGACCCCAACAAGCCGGCGCGCACGATCGAGATCCTGCTGAACGAGATGGACTACTCACCCGCCCGGATCGAGGTGAAGCAAGGCGAGCAGATCCGCTTCGTGCTGCGCAATGTCGGCAAGGAGGACCACGAATTTCTGCTCGCCACACCGAAGGAGAATCTCGCGCATGCAGTGGAGATGAAGAAGCATCCGCACATGGAGCATGACGACCCCAACGGCGTGCGCCTCGCCCCGAGCAAGACCGCCGAGATCCTCTGGAAGTTCAGCAAGCTCGGCACGTTCGAATATTCGTGCCTCATTCCCGACCACCGCGAGAACGGCATGATCGGCCACGTCACCGTCAAGTAACGCAGGGAGATTTTCATGAACCGCATCATCCGTATCATCGCCGCGCTGGCGCTGGCTTCGAGCGTTGTCACCGGCGCGCTGGCGGCCGGGGCCTCGATCAGTGGCGAGGTCAAGAAAATCGACGAGGGCGCCGGCAAGATCACGCTGAAGCACGGGCCGGCGAAAAGCCTCGGCATGGATGACCCCATGACCATGGTCTATCGCGTCAAGGACCCCGCCATGCTCAAGCAGGTGAAGGTCGGCGACAAGGTGACCTTCGAGGCCGAGGAGGCAGCTTCGGGGTACACGGTGACCAAGATGGATAAGGCGAAGTAGCACTGCTTCAACTGTCATTCCGGGGCGCACCCCTTGGCGCGAGCCCGGAATCCATGTCTCCACGGCACCTGCTGCACGATGGATTCCGGGTTCGATGCTTCGCATCGCCCCGGAATGACGACCGGGGCTCCGAAACACCCCTGTCCGACCCTCTCCCCACCCCCTCCGTTAACCCTTTGCTAACCATACACCGGGCAAAAATTGCCGGGTGAAGTCGAGTGTCGTCGGCCGCGTAGAACGGGAGGAACCCCGTGGACGCCAGTGCGGTGCCTCACTTTCGGAACGGCGGCCCCTCGGCCGCCGCGCAGACGTTTGGGGCGCGCGGACGGCAGTCGCGCGGGGAGGCAGCTACCATGGTCGACGTCACCGCAGGACAGGGCGTAGGCAACCCGAAGCCCGGCATCCCCTCCCTCAACGACATTGTCACGGTCCTCAAGCGCGGCGACATCGCGCTGGCGCTCGGCATCCTCACCATCCTGGTGGTGCTGATCCTGCCGCTGCCCGCGCTCGTGCTCGACCTGTTCCTGGCGATCTCGATCACGCTCTCGATCCTGATCCTGATGACCTCGCTGTTCATCCAGGCGCCGCTGGAATTCTCCGCCTTCCCGACCATCCTCCTGATCTCGACCATGCTGCGCCTGTCGCTCAACATGGCTTCGACCCGCCTGATCCTGTCGCACGGGCATGAAGGCACGGCTGCCGCCGGTCACGTCATCGAGGCCTTCGGCAGCTTCGTGATGGGCGGCAATTTCGTCATCGGCATCATCGTCTTCGCCATCCTGATCATCGTCAATTTCGTCGTCATCACCAAGGGTTCGGGCCGTATCGCGGAAGTCGCCGCCCGCTTCCACCTCGACGCCATGCCCGGCAAGCAGATGGCGATCGACGCCGATCTGTCCGCCGGCCTGATCGACGAGAAGGTCGCCAAGGAGCGTCGCAAGGAGCTGGAGGACGAGAGCGGCTTCTTCGGCGCCATGGACGGTGCCTCCAAGTTCGTCCGGGGCGATGCCATCGCCGGCCTTTTGATCGTCTTCATCAACGTGGTCGGCGGCATGATCATCGGCGTGGCGCAGCAGGGCATGTCCTTTGCCGATGCGGGGCGCAGCTACACGCTGCTGACCGTCGGTGACGGCCTCGTCACCCAGGTCCCGGCGCTGATCGTCTCGACCGCGGCCGGCCTGCTGGTGTCCAAGGCCGGCGTCTCCGGCGCCGCCGACAAGGCGCTGATGAAGCAGTTCTCGGGGTATCCGCAGGCGCTCGCGATGTCCTCGGCGGTCATGCTGGTGCTGGCGGCGCTGCCGGGCATTCCGACCATTCCCTTCCTGGCGCTCGGCGCCGGCGCCGGCGCGCTGGCCTGGCACGCCCGCAACCACAAGAAGACCGCCGTCAAGGCCGAGCAGGCTGCCATGGCCGCACCCGCTCCGGGGACGCCCGGCGCGCCGGGCGCTGCCGCGGCCGAAGAGCCGATCTCGGCCGCGCTCAAGATCGACGATCTCAAGATCGAGCTCGGCTATGCGCTGCTGCCGCTGGTCAACGGCCCCGACGGCACCGACCGCCTCACCGAGCAGATCAAGGCGCTGCGCCGCTCGCTCGCGATCGAGATGGGCTTCGTGATGCCCGCCGTGCGCATCCTCGACAACGTCCAGCTCGAAGCCAACACCTACATCATCAAGATCAAGGAGGTCGACGCCGGCACCGGCAAGATCTGGCCGAACCAGTTCATGGTCATGGACCCCGGCGGCAGCCAGGTGCAGGTGCCCGGCATCCATACCACCGAGCCGACCTTCGGCCTGCCCGCGACCTGGGTCGATGCCAGCCTCAAGGAGGAGGCCTCGCTCAAGGGCTACACCGTCGTCGACGCCGCGACCGTGCTCTCGACCCACCTCACCGAGCTGCTCAAGGCCAACATGTCGGACCTGCTCTCCTACGGCGAGGTGCAGAAGCTGCTCAAGGAGCTGCCGAAGGAGCAGAGCGAGCTGGTCAAGGACATCGTACCCGGACAGGTCACGGTCTCCGGCATCCAGCGCGTGCTGCAGCTCCTGCTCGCCGAGCGCATCTCGATCCGCGACCTCTCGACCATCCTCGAGGGCATCGCCGACTCGCTGGCCTTCTCGCGCAATCCCGCGACCATGGTCGAGCACGTCCGCGCCCGCCTGGCGCGGCAGATCTGCGCCCAAAACACCTCCTACGCCGGCTATCTGCCGCTGATCGCCCTGTCGGCGAAATGGGAGCAGGCCTTTGCCGAATCCATCATCGGCCAGGGCGAGGAGCGCAGCCTCGCCATGCAGCCCTCGAAACTGTCGGAGTTCATGACCGCCGTGCGCGAAGCGTTCGAGCGCGCCGCCCGCGAGGGCGAGGCGCCGGTGCTGGTCACCTCTGCGGCAATTCGTCCCTTCGTCCGGTCCCTGGTGGAGCGGTTCCGGGCCCAGACCACTGTGCTGTCGCAGGCCGAGATCCACCCTAGGGCGAGGCTCAAAACGGTCGGAAGCATCTGATTTGCCTTAAGAAGCCGTATGTTTTTCAGCCACAGGCAAATGGTTTTTGAGTTCCTGGCGCCTTGTGGACCAACCGCCGAAAAGGCGCTCGGGACGCAGATTAAACGCTTGAAATAATTATAAAAATGCACGATCAAGGGCTATTCTTGATCGCGACCGTTCACGTCCTGTCACGCTCTTGTGATGGCCTCTTGGGAACGAATCCCGCCAATATTAGGTTGTTGGGCACCGGAAGCATGAACCTGCCTGAACAGGCCGGCGACTACTTCGGGTAGATGGCGGCAGGAGGCTTCCATGAACCACTCGATCTACAGCGCAGATCGCGCGACCCATTTGAAAGTCGTGGTCGTCGCCCTCGTCGCAGGGATCGCGTTGGCAGGCTTCGGCATCACGGCACGCACGGGTTCGGACGATGGTCTGACCCAGACCGCCCGCGTCATCAAGGCCGGCAAGCCGGTCGTCATCACCAGTTCGAACGCGTCCCTCGTTCGCTAAGGGAGATCTAACGAGTTTTGTGAATTCACGCGGCTCTTTACCAGCCCCCCAAAGTCGCCACGTGGATATGTAGACGACCCCAACCCCAAGTCGACTACAGAAAGCGCCCGCCCCCCACGGGCGCTTTCTCATGTCTGGGGTGTCCCGTCATTGCAGACGTCTCTGTCTCCAACTCGTTATTGCGGAGTGCGTGGTGACGGCGTCGCTCCATTCATTCGCATCTTCATTGCAGACACGCCTTCGCATCCTCGCGGCTCATCTCGCCCGAGCTTTGCACGATCTCTTCATGAATGAATGGAGAGGGCGCAGGGAAGACCGGGTGCCGGCCGGGCACCCACGGTCCACTGTGCGAAAGATGGCAACAAGAATTTGCACAGCGGCATACAGGTGGGGCCAAACATCCGGCCTTCCCTGCGCAGTGGTTTTACGGCTTATGTCGCGCTCTCCTCGGGGAGCGATGCACTATTGCCCCCGTCGCCTTGCGGATGGCTGATGCGCTTGCCCGGTCGGGCACCCCACATCACCGCAACGCTTGACGCACAGACCCCGGGCGTCAGGACCACACGATTTTGCCGTACGCCGATCGCACCGGTCGTATGCGCGAGGCCCTTCGCTCACGGTTGCCCGCCCTACAAAGCCCTTCGCGCCGATGCAATCAGCGTCCACCGCCGCCCGGCCCGCGTTCGTGACGATCGCGATACGCCCCTCTTCCTTGGGCCGGGTTGCGATGACACATACGCCGTTTCCGAATTTCGGTAAAGCGGAATATTTTCGGCGAGCCGGGTTGACCCGATGATTGGGTGTTTTGCCGTCGAATGGCGCAAGGGCTTGTGTGACTTTCCCTGGGAACTGAGAGCAGCTCCGCGGCACCGCCACCACCGTGCGTGCTGCACGTTGTCAGATTACAAACCGAGAGCTGAGTCTGAGGGCGCGGGGCATCGACGTCAGCGAGTGCCGGCTCGTGGCTTCAGGTCCGGCGCTGTCTCGGCCGTGCGCGCCATCGGGCAGACATGGTAGCTCGCAATGCGTAGCCGCAGACGCCTCCAAGGAGAAATGAGGCGAGCTAATCCCGACCGCGAGATCGAGGTCCGTCCGCTTAAGTCTTGCTCGTATTTTCTGAGCTCGACCGAGCGCGTTGTTGCGAGGTGCCTTTCCTGGCAGTGCTCGGATGGGCAGGAACACCGTCCTTTCCCAAGAGGCGCTGCATTTCCTGTATCACGGCGAGCCGCCGTTCGACTTCGCCAATCGACCTAAGTTGGTCCCTTTGAAACAAAACCTGCGCCGGCTTCTTCATGGGCCCGCCCTCCAGATCGAGAGATTGCCAGATTTTCCCGGTTGCTGTCTCTAACCTAATTTAACGATATCGATTCCGAGAGGTTCGGCACGCTGGGTGGAGCGAACTCGAGAAGGTCTCGAGAAGACCCACCGACTGCATCAAGCAATAGAACTACTGCGTTGCAAGCCCCGGTACCGGCTGGGCACGCACGACTGGCGGCGGGTTCCACTTGCCGATGAGCGCGTCGGCCTGGGGCGCATACATTCGCATGGTCAAATTGAACGCCCCCTTCGGAGCGGGCAGCCAATTAGCCTCTTTCTCCGCGCCCGGGCTTTCGTTCTGGAAGTACAGGTCGAGCGATCCGTCGGAGTTATATTTGAAAGGCATCCAGCTCGAGACTGCAAACCGGTTGAGCGCGTTTGCGACCTGGAAGCCGTCAGTGTCGTAAAGCGTGATGGACCAGAAAGCAGTGACCGGCGGCAGCGCGGCTTTCTCGAAGTGCAAGGTGTATTTGCTTGTACCGTCGAGCGGCTTGCCGGTGTCGTCCCCAAGATTGGTCGGGTAGATAGCGTCCTCTGGCAGGTTGGCACCCAAGCCAAACTGTGCGACGATCGCACGCTTGAGATAGTAGTTGCCGTAGACGCCCATCGTGTCGGTGTTCATGGTCCAGCCGTTCACGACACGTGCGAGGGTCGGGTACTTCCATGCCATCAACTGCCGTCCGGTCTCGGGCGCGGTCGAGAGCGCTCTGCGCACGACGGGATCGGCCTTGGTCAGGTCAAAACTCTTGCCCGGCTCAATGCCGATCTTCTTCAGTTGCGCGAGCATCGGCTCATCAGTGATGTGCGGCGGGTTCACCTTGAGCAGCTCAGCCGCATAAGCGAAGTATTTTTCGGCCGGCATGGTATCGACCTGCGCCTTCGGCGGCGTCTTCATATCCACCGAGGGATCAATGACCACCTTTAGTGGGGCCGGATTCTTGCCCCATTCAGAGAGCGCCGTGATCCTGTATCCGGCCTGGATCTTGTGCACAGCATCGTAGTCCAGCGGGCCGTCGGTCTTTGTGCGGCCAATAATCCAGACGAACGGCGTCGGCGCACTGATGCGCGTCATGTCAGCCGGCACGGTTCCGGCCCAGCCGGGTGGGGTGAGCAGAAAATTGGCGATCTTGGTGCCGGTGGTGCGCCAGCCGGGCGAAGCAAACACGTCGCTCCACATATCCAACATCGGCAGCAGATAGAACCGGCCGTCCGTATCTGGCACGGAAACTACCATCGGCTCCTTCGTGAGATCGGCCCAGACGATGGAATAGAGCGTATCAAAATTGCTTCGCACCACGCCCTTGAAATCGGCTGGTGGATATTCGGGCACGCTGACGAACATGTTCATCGGACCCTTGCCGAACTCCTTCCCGGGCTCAACATTGGTGAACTGCCGCCGCGTGACGTCCATCGAGACCAGCGGATAAAAATAGAGATAGGCGTTGACGCCGATGGCGTGCGCCTCCTGCTCGGAGATTGAAGTCTGAGCGCTTACCGGCACCGCAGTAGCGAAAAGCAGGGATACCGCAGCTCCAAACAGCACCTGCGAGATTGGTCGTCTCATATGCAGACCTCCGTTCCAATAGAAGCTGCAGCAGGCACCGGCTCCCGACCGACTGCATTGAGAAAGATCAACGGAGTAGTCACTTCCATCCAGACCGGATCGCCGTTGTTCGGAATGGGCCACGCCGTCCCGTGTCCGCTCTGCCGTCGATAGCCGACAGCACGTCCGCAATACGGTGGTTCGCCTAAGGTCCCCAAAGCTGGGATTTAGTCGTTCAGGCATGTCCCGAGCCAATCCCTGTCTGATCGCAGCGCTCTTGAAAATAGCGATCGGAATCACGAACGTTGGGAAAAGTGGCGCGTTGAGCGGGATAGGACACTGCATTGGAGAAGAACCATGCGAACCGTAACTCTCGCGATGATTGTAGTTGCCGCAAGCGCAATTGCCTTCCAAGCAAATGCGCAACAGCAAAAGGCCGCGCCTAGCGAGCAAACCAAGGACGAGATGCATACTGACGTAGATAAAGCCCTCAAGACGAGCGAGCCTAACGAGCAGATGCAGCGCGACGCAGACAAAGGGGCCAAGACGCGCAATTCAGGCGCGTCCGGATACGTTGCCGACCAGGACAAGCCGGGCGCCTCTGCGCATCCGCCGGGCCAACCGGGGAGCGAGCAGACGACTGGTTCTGGCAGCCAGACTGGCCCTTCCAAACAAGGCCAGCAGTAATCGTTTGGCCGACCTCGCGCTCACCTTGCGCCACTCGTCATAAGGGAATGCCAAGGGCAGCGGCCGGTCAATTGCCGGCCTCTCGGCAGCAAGCGGCAAAGCGGGCCAAGGAGTCTCGGAGCGGACAAGGCTGGCAGCATCACCTGCAGCCGTTCGCCCCAAGCTCCAACATGTCGGGATGCTGTGGTTCTGAAAGCTTCACGCTCATCTGCCCGCGAGGCTGTTGCAGGGCGGGTGTTCTTCCGCGGTCGTGGCAATTTCAAACATGCGGGCCTGTCACCGCGTTTCACGTTCGGTTCGAAATGGATGCACCGGGCAGGTCAACGATGCGGTCCCCGGTATGTCGGCGGCGGCGCCTGCACCGTCGGCGCAGCCGCGGCGAACAGCTCGTCTCTGCTGCCGGTGAGCGGTGGATAGATGCGCTTGCGGTTGATGGTCTCTTTGGTCGCCTTTGCCGCGGCACCCGTGGCGCGCACCTCGCGATCCCAGCCTTCGGTGTAGAGCGCACCCCAGCCGCCGAGATCGAGCACGGTGACGTACCAGTCGATCCGCAGCGGCAGCATCGGCAAGCCGGCGAGATCGGCGACCACGTTGTGGCCGGCGAAGCGGCCCATGGGACGCGCGAACTGGCACGACATCACCGTCGGATGCAGCCCATCGACCACGCAGGAAGCAACGTCGCCGGCCGCGAACACGCCGCCGACATCCGCCACCCGCATCAAGGGATCGACGAGAAGGCGCCCGAGGCGATCGCGACCGCTCGGAAGGCTTGCGGCCAAAGGGCTTGCACGCATGCCCGCACACCAGATCACCGTCTGCACCGGAATGAACTCGCCCGTGTTCAGGCGCATACCGGCGGCCTCGATCGACGCGACACGCACGCCGAGCCGCGTCTCGACCTCGAGCGACGATAGTGCCGTCTCGATGACGGGCTGCGCATGCGCGCCGATGGTCGCGCCGACAACGGGATTGGGATCGACCAAAATGATGCGGCGGCTGCCGGTGATGCCGGCGCGCGCCAACCGGTCGGGCATCTCGGCCGCGACCTCAATGCCGGTGAAGCCGGCGCCGACCACCACCACCGTTGAACGTCCCGGCGACGGCGCGCTGCGTCCAAGCGAGACCAGATGATCTTCGAGGCGGCGCGCCGCGGCATAGGTGTCGACGTCGAAGGCGTGCTCGGCAAGGCCGGGAATGCCGGGGCGCATCACCTCGCTGCCGAGCGCCAGCACGAGGCGGTCATAGGCCAGCGTCTGATCGCCGCTGCTGGTGACCAGCGAAATTTCGCGCCGCGCGGAATCGATGGCCTCGACCTCGCCGATCCCATGACTGACGCCGACGGGTTCGAGCAATTGCGGCAGCGGTAGCGCGACCTCGCTGAGATCGGCCTCGTAATTGCGCACGCGGATATTGTGATAGGGATTGCGATCGACGAGGTGGATCTCGATGTCGCCGTTCGCGCCGATCTCATCGCGCTTGCGCGCAGCGCCGATGGCCGCCCACAGGCCTGCAAACCCGGCGCCGAGCACGACGATACGCGCCATCTCCGCCTACTGCACTTACCAGAGGAATCCTGAGCCTGCCCGCCCCGACAGATATAGCTCATTCAGCCGGGTCGACCAACTGCGCCACCGCCGCGCGCTGCACAAAATCGCAGCTCACGCCTCGCGCAGTTCCGACGGCGTCGCGCCGAAACGCTTGCGGAACGCACGGTTGAAATAGGACAAATCGGCGAAGCCCGAGGAATGCGCGATGTCGCTGATCTTGCGCGTCCTGGCGCGGGGATCGCTGAGCAGCTTGCGCGCCTGGAGCAGGCGCTGCTCCAGCACGAATTCGGTGAAGGTGGTGCCGGCCTGCTCGAACAGGCGTTGCGCCTGGCGCGGGCTCAAGCCCGAGCGCGACGCGATCTCGGACAGGCAGAGATCGTTGCGGCCGAGCCCAGCCATCACGTCGGCGCGCATGAGATCGAGGCGAGCCGCCGCATGTCCACGGCCGCGCGCAAGACTTGCATGCTCCGCGTCGGTGCCGAGCAGGAGGCCGACGAGATCGATCATATGCTGCGCGGTGAGGCGCTGGCCGACCGCGTCGAGATTCGGCGCGTGATTGGCGGCGAGCGCATGATAGCGGAAGACGGTCTCGGCGACCGCACCGTCGCTGAGGACTTGCGACAGCTTGTCCTCGGCGCGCGGATTGATGTCGAGCAGCGCGCGGCGCGGCATGCGGATGGTTGTGAAACGATCGTCATCGGTGTGGCCGACGGTGCCGGTGACGCCCATGTCGACGAGCACCATCTGCGCGGGCGCGAGTTCCACGGTGTGGCCGTTCTGCCCGACGCGAACGCGGCCTGCGCGCCCGGAGATCAGGACGAGGTCGTCGCTGCCGTCGGCGAGGTGGCTCTGGGTGCGGGAATATTGCGCGGACGCGCCTTCCGGAATGGCGAGCGTGATATTGTCGACCACGCTGACCTGGAGCCGGCAATCGATGGCGGCGCCGCGGCTCGGCCCGATATCGAGGCCGCAAGCTCCGAAGGCCCGCTCGCGCCACTGCTCGAACGCCAGGCCGTGTGGCAATCCCGTGTATTGGTGGAGGAAGATGCCCGGCGTTCTCGCTGCGTCCATTCCTAGCCCCTCATTCGGCTCCGCGATCGGCGGTGCCGACTGCAATTTCCGGGAATTTGACGCTCCGAATTGCGGCGAGGTTCAAATCGGGGGCGGATTCAGCTGGACTTGTCGGGATACGACGGGAAAATGGACCGTGGCGACAGTTTTAACGCGCTATAGCGCTTGTGGCCGACGGCATTACCGCTTCGCAGGCACCTGCGGCTCGGACGGCGGCACGGTCTCGATCAGCTTGCCGGAAAACACGGGGGACGAGGTCGGCTCGCCGTTCGGCGAGCCGCCGGCCTGCTCGACCGTAACGGCGTAGGTTGCACCGCTGACGACCTCGGCATCATAGGAGGCGAGCAGCGGACGGGCGGTGAAATCACCGGTGCCGATCACGCCGAGCGATCGCGGGCGCGGCAGCTTGTCGGAGATCAGCCAGAGCTCGAAGCTCTTGCCCGGCTCCGGCGTCGCACCGACCTTGCGCACCGTGAAATTGCGCGTCGCGCCGTCGACGGTGAGGATGAAGGCGGGGCCGCCAGCCTGGCCCTGCAGCAACGCAACATATTGCGCGGACGCTGCGAGCGGCGCCGCCGGTGTCTTCACTTCGACCGTCTGGATGCGCGGGGCGGGACGCAAGGCGCCCGGCAGCGCGTCGGGCAGGAAAATCTGGAGCGACAGCGTGACGAGCAGCGCGGCCGCGAGCGCGCCGGCGACGGACGCGACCGAGCGCCAGCGCTTCACGCGGCGCTGGAGACGAATCACGTCGCCGTCGTCGGCGGCCGGCGCCGGCGACGGGCGGACCACAGCCAGATCCGGCGCATGGACTTGCGGGATGAATTGCGGCGCGACGTCCGCAGGCGCGTCGGGGGCAGGACGCGAGATCTCCGGTGGCGCGGCCTCGGCAGGCGGTACGGCCGGGGACTGCGCGGCCTCCGTCGCCGGCTCCGCGGTCTCCAAAGCGGGCGGCTCCGGTGCCGGGGGCGGCGTTGCCTCGGCCACCGCGGGCGGCTGCTGCGCCAGCGCCGTAGCCGCGATCTCGGACCTGATGTTCTCCCACACGATCGGACGCGGCTCGACCGAGCCGACCATCTGATTGAGGCCGCCGAGCCGGAAGGACCAGGCCTGCACGATCGCGGCGAACGCCTCGTCCACCGCCATCATGGTCTCGACCTGCGCGCGCTCGTCGGCATCGAGCGTACCGAGCGCATATTCCGCGGCGAGCGCGATATGGTCCTCCGAGTAGGCCATCACATTCCTTCACCGCTCCCATAGGGAGAGGTCGATTTGCCCCGGGGGATGCGCAGCATCGTCCCGCGCAAATCAGGTGAGGGGCTCAGGTCCCATGAGAGAGCGTAACCCCTCACCCGGATTGCACCTTGCGATGCAATCCGACTTCTCCCTGCGGGAGAGGTGAAGCGAGACCGCTGCGCCAGCTTATACACTCTCATCATCCTCTAGAGTCCGAGGCACTCCCGGATCTCCAACATGCTGCGCCGGAGCCACGTCTTCACCGTGTTGACGGGGGCGGCGAATTTCTCGGCCAATTGCTCGCGGCTCCATCCGTTGTAATAGGCGAGGAGCACGAGCCGCTGACGGTCCGGCTCGAGCCGCCCGATGCATTCCAGCAGCCGCTTCAACTCTTCGGTCATCTCCCGGCGCGCCAGCGGGTCGGGACTGTCGGCCGCAACCTCCATCGCCTGAGGCTCTTCCTCGATGGAGAGTTCCGACTTCTTGCGCACGATGTCGATCGCACGGTTGCGCGCAATCGAGACCATCCACGTGATCGGCGACGACAGGGCCGGATTGAACTGGCCGGCGCCGTTCCAGATCTTGACGTAGGTCTCCTGAATGACCTCCTCTGCGAGATCCTGTCGACGCAAGATACGGAGCACGACGCCATAGAGTTTCGCGCGCGTGGCGGCGTAGAGGCGCTCGAACGCGGCCTGATCGCCCTTCGCCACCGCCTCGATCAACCCGACCAGCTCAGCTGGCGTCAGCATTCAGCCCCCTGACACGCGGTCCGCCGCTTGCCTTCACCTCTCCCCGACGGGGAGAGGTCGATTTGCGCAGCAAATCGGGTGAGGGGGCGCGAGGCTAACGGCGGACCGTCACCCCTCACCCGGCGCTCCGCGCCGACCTCTCCCAAGGGAGAGGTGGGCACCGCCGTCGCTGGCACAGCATTCAGCTCCACCACCATAGCGCGCGACAAAGCCGACCACCAAGGGGTGCGGCGCCACACTGTGGACAGCGCATACGAAAACCCGGGCCTTGCGGGCCCGGGTTTTGCGGATCTTTCGGTGGTCTGGCTTGCCGGCGCCGTCAGGCGACCGCACCGATGCGGGCGCGCATCAGGCCGATGCTGTCGAGGTCCGCCTGCTCGCGGGCGTTCTCTTCGGCGCGTTCGCGGGCCTGATCGCGCTCGTCGAGCAGCTCGACCTTCTTCAGCTCCTCGAAGGCCTCGGCCAGCGCAGCCTTGGCTTCGTCGAGCTGGCCCTTGAGCTCGTCGGCCGAGCGGGTCAGGTTCTCGCGGCGCTGGATCGCGGCCTTGGCATAGGTCGGATAGGCGAAGTGCGAGGGATCGTTGATCCCGGCACGCTCCTGCTCGGTCTGGATCTCGCGCTCGAGATCGACCGACATCCGCTGGAAATCGGCGATCATGGTCTCGATCTGGGCGACCCGGCGGCGCTTCTCGTCGACCTGAAACTTCTTCAGGCGAATGAGGGTATCTCGTGACTTCATCGACTCGTACTCCCCAGAAGTCCCCCCGCTGCACGTGGGACGACACCGGTCACCCCACAGGCCCGACGGGGGCCAAGACCGGCTCTGCTACTCTGTGGGATCGGATGATGACCTGACAAAGTTAGCGTTCCGTTTCCAAATTGCCGAGGATTTGCGCCAACTGGCGGTAGCCGTCCGCAAGTGATGCATTTTCGTCCTTGCGCTGGCGCAGGAAGGCCTCCAGCGGCTCGTGCAGGCGGATCGCCTCGTCGACCTCCGGGCTGGAGCCGGCCCGATAGGCGCCAAGGCGGATCAATTCCTCCATGTCGGCATAGGTTGCCATCACCTGGCGCGCCCGCTGAATGACCGGCCAGAACTGGGGATCGGCCGATTTCGGCATGGTCCGGGAGACGGATTTGAGGATGTTGATGGCGGGGTAGCGACCGCGCTCGGCGATCGAGCGCTGCATCACGATGTGGCCATCCAGGATGCCGCGCACGGCGTCGGCAATCGGCTCGTTATGATCGTCGCCGTCGACCAGCACCGTGAAGATGGCGGTGATGGCGCCCTCCCCGAGGCCGGGGCCGGCCCGCTCCAAGAGTTTCGGCAGCTCGGTGAAGACGGTCGGCGTGTAACCCTTGGCCGTCGGCGGCTCGCCGGCGGACAGGCCGATCTCGCGCTGGGCCATGGCAAAGCGCGTCACCGAGTCCATCAGGCACAGCACGTCCTTGTTCTCGTCGCGAAAATATTCGGCGATGGCGAGCGTCAGATACGCCGCCTGCCGGCGCATCAGCGCCGGCTCGTCGGAGGTCGCGACCACCACGACGGAGCGCGCCAGGCCCTCCTCGCCGAGATCGTCCTGCAGGAATTCCTGCACCTCGCGGCCGCGTTCGCCGATCAGCCCGATGACGCTGACGGCGGCATCGACGTTGCGCGCGAGCATCGACAGCAGCACCGATTTGCCGACGCCGGAGCCTGCGAAGATGCCCATGCGCTGGCCGCGGCAGCAGGTGAGGAACGTGTTCATCGCGCGCACGCCGAGATCGAGCGGAGCGCCGACACGCTTGCGCGAATGCGCCGGCGGCGGCGAATTGCGGAACGGCATCGGCGAGGCGCCCTGCGGCAGCGGCCCCTTGCCGTCGATCGGCTCGCCCAGCGCATTGACGACGCGGCCGAGCCAGGCCGAGGACGGTCGCACCAGATTGGCAGCATTGGCGATGACGGCCTTGCAGCCGCGGCGCACGCCGTCGAGGCCTGCGAACGGCATCACGACAGCATTGTTGCCCGAGAAGCCGATCACCTCGCAAGGAATCGAACGATTGGCGCCGGTTTCGATCACCAGCCGCGCGCCGACCGACATCGCATGGATCGGGCCTGCCACCTCGACCATCAGGCCGCGAACGCCGACCACGCGGCCATAGATATTGACGCCGTCGATGTCGCCGATCTGTTCGGCCAAAGCCTTCATCGGTGAGCCTTCATTGAGGGGCGTGCCTTGGCCGTCCGGGACTTCACGGTGAAAACCTTAAGTTTCGCCATATTTCTGAACGGAGCTTAACTTCGTGTTTACCCGCATCATTAATCATTGCGTCACTGTCTTTGAGACTGAGCGTGACTCCCCTTCAGAAGAAGGCTGAGTCGCGGGAGTCGGTTAGGCCCGTCTCTTAAAGTGGAACTTGAACGGAGCTGGGTGACGAAAGCTGCTTCACACGCAAGACCTTAGGGCGATTCGACGAAAATTGCACCGGTGGGGACTTGCGTTCCAGAATCAGATTTTGTTAACCATCTGTTGTCAGGATCCGAATCAGTTGTTCAAAGGCGTTTTGTTGAGTGCCGCGAATGCGGCCGACCTGACGCCCAGGAGCGGCGACTATGGGGAACTGGCATGCGCGTTTTGCTGATTGAAGATGACAGCGCCGTCGCGCAGTCGATCGAGCTGATGTTGAAGTCGGAAAGCTTCAACGTCTACACGACCGATTTGGGGGAGGAAGGCGTCGATCTCGGTAAACTATACGATTACGACATTATTCTCCTCGATCTCAACCTGCCCGACATGTCCGGCTACGACGTGCTCAAGCAGCTCCGGGTCTCCAAGATCAAGACACCGATTCTGATCCTCTCCGGCCTCGCCGGCATCGAGGACAAGGTCAAGGGTCTCGGCGTCGGCGCCGACGACTACATGACCAAGCCCTTCCACAAGGACGAGCTGGTGGCCCGCATCCACGCGATCGTGCGCCGCTCCAAGGGCCATGCCCAGTCGGTCATCCAGACCGGCGACCTCGTCGTCAACCTCGACACCAAGACGGTGGAAGTCGGCGGCCAGCGCGTGCATCTGACCGGCAAGGAATATCAGATGCTGGAGCTGCTCTCCTTGCGCAAGGGCACGACCCTCACCAAGGAAATGTTCCTCAACCATCTCTATGGCGGCATGGACGAGCCCGAGCTGAAGATCATCGACGTCTTCATCTGCAAGCTCCGCAAGAAGCTCGCCAACGCCTCCGAAGGCCGCAACTTCATCGAGACCGTGTGGGGCCGCGGCTACGTGCTGCGCGAGCCGCACGAGGCCGACGAGCGCATCCCCGCCTGATCCTTCCGTTTACGTCGCGAGCCCTCGGGGCTCGCTCCTCCCAGCCTGGACCCCGCCGCAAATGGCGGGGTTTTCGTTTTTCGGGGGACGACGGATGCGGCCTCGCGGTCGTTTGACCGTTGAACCGCTATCCTTCCCCCGCCGACGAATGGTCGCCACATGATGGGGGAACGATGATCCTGCAATCACTCGCCGGTCTGCCCGCCTTCCTGGTCTATTTCTGCACCGGGCTGATCGCGATCGTGGCCTATCTGCTGGTCTACACCCGCATCACCCCTCATAACGAGTTCCAGCTGATCCGGGACAACGAGCCGGCGGCGGCGATCGCGCTCGGCCTCAGCCTGCTCGGCTTCGTCGCACCGCTGGTCAGCGCCATCGCGCATTCGGCGAACGTGCTGGACTGCATGATCTGGGCGATCATCGCGCTGATCGTGCAGATCATCGTGCTGTTTCTGGTGCGGGTGCCGGTACCGAACCTGTCGGCGCGGATCGCCGCCGGCGAGCTGGCGCCGGCAATCTGGCTCGGGCTGTCCTCACTCGCCGCAGGCCTCCTCAACGCCGCCAGCATGATCTACTGAGATGGCCGACAAACCGTCCAAGAAGGAGTTCGGCAAGCGCCGGCCGCGCCAGCCGGCGGACCTGCCGCTGCCGCCGCGCGAGCCAGTCAAGCGCTCCGGCCATGTCGCGCTGCTGGTGATGGGCACGATCGCGGTCGGCACCACGGCCTACACCATGATGCCGCGGCAGACTTGCGAGCCCACGCCCGGCGCTGTGCCGGGACAGACGACCACAACCTGCACCAGCGGCAGCAGCAGTTCGTCTGGCGGCAGCAGCTCGCGCTGGTCGTCGCGATCGAGCTTCTTCAGCAGCGATTCCTCCAGCCATTCCTCGTCGGGAACCTCGTCCGATTCCGGCCATAGCAGCGTGAGCCGCGGCGGCTTCGGCTCGTTCGGCCACGGCTTCTCGGGCGGCGGCTGACCCATGCAGCGCATCACCTGTCTCGAGCGCGATGATTGGCAACAGACCGCAGCGCAATGCGGCTTCGTCTTCCACACCATCGACGGCGAACGCTATTGGGACGAGCGCGCCTATTACGGCTTCACGCTCGACGAGATCGAGCGCGGCATCGAGACGCCGACCGGCGAGATCGACGCGATGTGCCTTGAGCTCGTGGGCCGCGTCATCGGCGACGAGCGGCAGCTGCGACGACTGAAGATTCCGGAGGCGTTCTGGAGCCTGATCGCCGAGAGCTGGGCGCGCCGCGACCGCAGCCTCTACGGCCGGCTCGATCTGAGCTACGATGGCAGATCGCCGGCAAAACTACTCGAATACAATGCGGACACGCCGACCTCGATCTTCGAGGCCGCCGTATTTCAATGGACCTGGCTCGAACAGGCGATCGAGCGCCGCATCGTCCCTGTTCGCGCCGATCAATTCAACTCCATCCACGAGCGGCTGATCGCGGCGTGGAAGGAGATTGCAGCGGGCCGGCATGTTCATCTCACCGGTAGCACCGATAATACCGAGGATGCCGGCACGCTGGCTTATCTCGAGGACACCGCGCGCCAGGCCGGGCTCTCGACCAGGCTGCTCGACATCGAAGAGATCGGCTGGCGCGATGAGCCCGGCGGCTTCGTCGATCTCGACGAGAACGATATCGCCCTCGCCTTCAAGCTCTATCCCTGGGAATGGATGTTCCACGACGCCTTCGGCGCGAAGCTGAAGGACGCAGCCACGCGCTGGATCGAGCCGCCATGGAAGGCTGTGCTCTCCAACAAGAGCATTCTGCCGCTGCTCTGGGAGATGTTTCCGAACCACCCCAATCTGCTGCCGGCCTTCTTCGAGGACGATCCGCGCGCTGCGGAGCTCGGCACCTCCTATGTGCGCAAGCCGCTGTTGTCGCGCGAAGGCGCTAATGTCACGATCGTGTCCGGCGGCATGCCGCTCGACGAACAGACGGGGCCTTACGGGGCCGAAGGCTTCGTGCGGCAGGCGCTGGCGCCGCTACCGAATTTTTCGGGCTTCTATCCGGTGATTGGAAGCTGGCTGGTGAACCACGAACCCTGTGGCCTCTCGATCCGCGAGGACGAGAGCCCGATCACGGGCAACCACTCGCGGTTTCTGCCGCACGCGATTTTGTGAGACGCGCTCGCGCCCCGTCGGTGAGGGCGCGAGCGCGAATGTTATCGCGTCGGATCAGGGCGTCTTGACGATGAATCGCCCATCGTACAGGAAGGCACCCTTGAAGCCGCTTTGCGCACTTTCGAAACCGCCGGTGCCCGTCGCGTTGGCGTACATCCCGGTCCCAGACAGGATCGTATATTCGCCCTTCGCCTTGCCGTCCTTGATCGCGCCGGTGTAGCGCGCCGTGATGGAGGAGCCATCGTCGAAGGTGTAGGTGCTGTAACCGAACATCGGCCCCGAGCCTTTGAGCAAATCGCTGGAATTGACGAAATCCTTCACGGCAATGCGACCATCCTTGAAGATGGCGACGCCAAACATCTTGCCGGACATGACCGTCTGCCCCTCGACATTCGCGACCTCGGTGACCTTCACGTCCACCGGCTTGGTGACGAGCTTGAATTCGAGCACTTGCTCGCCGGCGCGAGCAGTGGCCGGCAACGAAACCGCAATCAATAGAAGGTACGAGGCACAAGACATTCGCATGGTATGCCCTCCTCAAATTCGTTCATGATGGAATGGAATCCCGCCGGCTGGGCGGGACCATCGGCAATATAGCACAACCTTTAGATGCTCATCAGGGCCGCAAGCATGTTGCATCGCGGCGCAAGCTCTGTTGCGCGGTAGCGGGGTAATTCGCGAGCGCTCGAACACGGCGTTCAGCGTCGCGCACAACGACTGAAGATATCCCGTCAGATATGCCGATCGTCCGCAAGGACGGCGCTCCCCCGAGCGCCGTTCGGCCACTCACCTCGCCGCGGCGAGCTTCAGCTGCTGCGGCATCAGCCCGCCCATCGGACGGCCGGAGCGCGCGGGGTTGAGCTGATAGAGCCCGCGGCGCTCCGCGATGGGACGGAACGCGTCGGTGATGCCGACGACGGATTCGGCGGCCCCCAGCAGCAACGTGCCGTCCGCCTCTATCCCCTTCGCCATGCGCTCGAAAATCACCGCCTTGGTATCCTGATCGAAATAGATCAGCACGTTGCGGCAGAAGATCACGTCGAACGTGCCGAGATGGGAGAAGTCCTGCAGCAGATTGAGCTGGCGGAACTGCACCATGGCGCGAATGTCGGCATTGAGCTGCCAGAGCTCGCCGGTCTGCTTGAAATACTTGACCAGCATCTGGATCGGCAGACCGCGCTGCACCTCGAACTGGCTGTAGACGCCGGCCTTCGATTTTTCCAGCACCTCCTGCGACAGATCGGTGGCGACGATCTCGATCCGCCAGCCGGCGAGCGCCGCACCCATCTCTCTCACGCACATCGCGATCGAATAGGGCTCCTGCCCCGTCGACGAGGCCGCCGACCAGATGCGAAGGGACTTGCGCGCCGCACGCGCCTGGATCAATCCCGGCAGGATGGTGTCGCGCAGATGATCGAACGGGATCTTGTCGCGGTAGAAGAAAGTCTCGTTGGTGGTCATTGCTTCGACCACGTCGGTCGCAAGCCGACCGTCGCCATTCCTGATCTTCAGCACGAGATCGGGAATGCCGGGAAGATTGGCCTTGCGGGCCAGCGGCAAGAGCCGGCTCTCGACCAGA
The DNA here is from genome assembly GCF_045571495.1 of Bradyrhizobium centrosematis. Taxonomy (NCBI): domain Bacteria; kingdom Pseudomonadati; phylum Pseudomonadota; class Alphaproteobacteria; order Hyphomicrobiales; family Nitrobacteraceae; genus Bradyrhizobium; species Bradyrhizobium centrosematis. The sequence continues at coordinate 1,539,576 of NZ_CP120703.1, read as the reverse complement.
TATTGCTTGTCGGGCGACAGATCGAGGCCGGAGCGCTCTTTCAGGAACTTGCGCAGATAGTCGTAGTCGACGGGCGTCACGAGCGGTCCCCCGAGAACAGGCGGTTGACCTTGGCGCCGATCTGGTTGAGCGGCAGGATCGCCGAGCAGATGCCGGCATTGGCCGCCGCGCCCGGCATGCCCCAGACCACGCTGGAGGCTTCGTCTTGCGCAATGACGCTGCCGCCGGCGGCAACGATGTCCTTGCCGCCGCGCATGCCGTCCGACCCCATGCCCGTCAGGATCACGGAGAGAATGCCGCCGTGCCAGATGTCGATGGCGGAGGTGAAGAGCGGATCGACCGCGGGCTTGCAGAAATTGACGGCGGGACCGTCGTCGAGCGCGATCACGGTGTCGGCGCCGCTGCGCGCCACGCGCATGTGCTTGCCGCCGGGCGCGAGATAAATCCGTCCCGGCTTCACCGGCTCGCCATCGACCGCCTCGGCTGCCGGCCGGCGGCTCGAGCGCGCCAGATGCTCGGCCAGGATGGTCGTGAAGGTCGGTGGCATGTGCTGGGTGATCAGCACAGGGAAGCGGTCGATCACCGGACCGAGCTCGGTGACGAGCGCCATCAGCGCCTGTGGGCCACCGGTCGAGGAGCCGATCAGCAGCACCTTGGGTGCCTGATTGGAGAACGGCCGCGTCGCCAGCGATCCCGACGACGGAGCCTGCACCACGGGTGCGGGCGCGGCGGGCCGCGCCACGGGAACGGGACCACGCGGGGCCGGCGTCAGGCTCGCCGGCGCCAGCGGCGGACTCGCAATCGCGGACTTGCGTCGCAGCCGCGCGCCGAGATGGCGGATCTTCTGGATCAGGTCGTGATGGAAGATGTCGGCGGCTGAAGCCTCGCGCGTCGATTCCGGCTTCGGAATGTAATCGGCCGCGCCGAGCGACAGCGCCTTGAAGCTGATCTCTGCGTTGCGGCGGGTCAGCGTCGAGGCCATGATGATGACGAGATCACGCTTCTTCGCCAACAGCTGCGGCAACGCCGAGATGCCGTCGAGCTCGGGCATTTCGATGTCGAGCACGGCGACGTCAGGGTTGATGCGTTCGAGCTGGTTGACCGCCTCGAGCCCGGTGCGCAGCGAGGCTGCGACCTCCATGTCGTGTTCGGCACCGACCCAGCGCGAAATCAGACCGCGGATGACGACGGAGTCATCGACGATCATCACGCGCAGCGGCCCGGCTTCGCGCGACGAGCCCGTGGTCGAATTCCCTGCGAACGCAACACTCATTACTCACCAACTCAGACTGAAAGGGTACGTTGAAAACGGGCGCCGAAGAATCCGCACGTCCTTCGGCCGATCGCTCAGATCAGGCCGACTTCCTGGAACTTCGCCGTCACGATGTCCTTGTCGAACGGCTTCATGATGTATTCGTTGGCGCCGGCATGCAGCGCACGCGCGATATGCGCGACGTCGTTCTCGGTGGTGCAGAACACCACCTTGGGCTGGTCGCCGCCGGGCATCCGCCGGAGATGGCCGAGGAACTCGTAGCCATCCATCACGGGCATGTTCCAGTCGAGCAGCACCGCATCGGGCAAGCCGCGCTTGCAGGCTTCCAGCGCCTTCTCACCGTCCTCGGCTTCGAGAATCTGGAAGTCGAGGCCCTCCAGGATCCGGCGCGCAACCTTGCGGATGACGCTGGAATCATCAACGACGAGACAAGTGCGCATGTGAACCTCTGCTTCCTCCCCCTTTGCGGGGGGCACTTCCAAATACTGGCACGTCGGCGGCAAAGCCGCCGTATCAGGCTGCCATCATCTCGGGCGCGAGCTCGAGGACACGGTCGACGTCGAGGACGACCATGAGCTGTCCGTCGAGGCGGTGGACGCCGCCGGCGAGCTTGGCCATGCGGGGATCGAGGTTGACGGGGTTTTCTTCCTTGCCGTCCTCGGGCAGGCGCAGCACCTCGCCGATCTGGTCGATCAGGAGGCCATAGGATTCGCCGCGCAGATCGACGCCGACCGCCATCGCCGTCTTGCCGTCCTCGGCCTTGGGCAGCCGAGCCGAGCCGGGCGCGCATGTCGACCACGGTGACGATGCGGCCGCGCAGATTGAGCACGCCGGCGATCTCGCGCGAGGCCAGCGGCACGCGGGTGACGCGCTCGGGCATGAACACGTCCTGGACGCGCGAGATCGGCAGGCCGAACAGCTGGCCGCCGATCATCGCGGTGACGTATTCGACCATGGCGCCTTCGCTGGATTGGGTCTTGCTGGTCATCGATCCATCTCCTGATCGCGAACACTGTTCTGTTTGAGCATGATCTTGGCGGAAAGCCGCTTCACACTTTTCCGGATCATGCTCTACGCCGCTGCCCGGCTCAGCTCGGAGGCGCCGGCGGCGCTCGCGGTCTGCTCCTTCAGCGCCGCAATCAGACCGGGACGGTCGAACTTGGCGACATAATCGTGGAAGCCGGCCTGGCGGCCGCGCTCGATCGCCGCCGGCGACACCAGCGCGGACAGGCCGATGATCGGCGTCGCGGCGAGGTTGTTGTCGGCGCGGATAACTTCCGCGAACTCGAACCCGTTCATGTCGGGCATCTCGATGTCGGTCAGGATCACGTCGAAGCTCTGGGCCCGCAGCGCCGCCAGGCCCTCCTGCGCGGTCGGCGCGGTGCGGACGCGGTAGCCGGCGGCCTTGAGCACCGGCGCCAGCATGTTGCGGAAGAACGCACTATCGTCGACCAGGAGCACCGACTGCGCGTGCAGCGACGGCTTCATCTCCTTGCGGGTGAACCAGTCGGAGAACGCCATCGGCAGGAAGTGGCCAACGTCGATCACCTCGGTGGCCTGGCCCTTGATCACGGCCGAGCCGAGAATGCCGCTGGAGGAGCCGCCGACCTCGATGTTGAGCCGTTCCTCGACGATGTCGATGATCTCGTCGACCACGAGGCCCATGGAGCGGCCGTCATCGGCGAACACCAGGATCGGCTGGGCGCCCTGGCTCGCGATGGTGACGCCTTCCATGGCCACCAGCGGCATCAGCTGCTCGCGGTACTGCACCATGTAGCGGCCGTTGCTGAACTCGATCTTGTCGGCGGGGAGCTCTTCCAGGCGCGTGACGAGCCCGAGCGGGACCGCCTTGGGCTGGGACGAGCCGGCGCGGAACACCAGGAGCGAGGTGGTCTGCTCGCCCGAGCCGATGTGATGGGCGCCATTCTCGTCGCCCATGTCATGGGCCGAGGAGCCGGCGGCGCCGAGCGCCTTGGCAATGCCGTTGGGGTCGATGATCATGATGACCGCGCCATCGCCCAGAATGGTGTTGCCGGAGAACATGTCGATGTGACGCAGTTTGGTCGACATCGGCTTCACCACGATCTCTTCCGTGTGGAAGACCCCGTCGACGACGATGCCAAAGGTCTGGCTGCCGACCTGGGTGACCACGATGAAGCCGTTCTCGGGATCGCTAGCCGCGCCGTCGTCGATCTTGAGCAGCTTCTTCAGATGGATCAGCGGCAAGAGCTTGTTGCGTAGGCGCAACACCGCGGTGTCCTTGATGCGCTCGATGCGGTGCTCGGAGTTGGCGCGGGCCCGCACCAGCTCGACCACCGAGAGCTGCGGGATCGCAAAACGGTCGCCGGCGGCCTCGACGATCAGGGCCGAGACGATGGCGAGCGTCAGCGGGATCTTGATGGTGACGGAAGAACCTTCGCCGGCCACGCTCTTGATGTCGATGGTGCCGCCGATCTGGTCGATATTGGTGCGCACCACGTCCATGCCGACGCCGCGGCCCGAGACCGAGGTGATGGCGGCAGCAGTGGAGAAGCCCGGCGCGAAGATGAACTTATGGATCTGGGCTTCGCTCATCTTCTCGAGCTCAGCCTCGGTGACGAGGCCTGACGAGAGCGCCTTGGCCTTGATCTTCTCGGTGTTGAGGCCGCGGCCGTTGTCGGCGATGCAGATGATGATGTGGCCGCCCTCGTGATAGGCGGACAGGCGAATGGTGCCCTGCTCGCCCTTGCCGCTCGCCAAGCGCTCGGCGGGGGTCTCCAGGCCATGATCGGCGGAGTTGCGCACCATGTGGGTGAGCGGGTCCTTGATCAGGTCGAGCACCTGGCGGTCGAGCTCGGTGTCGGCGCCGTGCATCTCCAATTCGATCTGCTTGCCGAGTTCGCTCGAGAGGTCGCGGACGATGCGGGGCAGCTTCTGCCAGGCATTGCCGATCGGCTGCATGCGCGTCTTCATGACGCCTTCCTGCAGCTCGGCGGTGACGTTGGAGAGGCGCTGCAACGGCACCTTGAACTCGGTGTCCTCGTTGCGGCGGGAGATCTCCAGCAGCTGGTTGCGGGTCAAGACCAGCTCGGAGACCATGGTCATCAGGTGCTCCAGCGTATCCACGTTGACGCGGATCGACTGGTTGGCGATGCGGTCGCCCTCGCCGGCGCCCTCGTCGGCCATCGACTTCTTCGGTGCGGCCTTCTCCTTGGCGGCGGGCTTTGCGGCTTCCTTCGCCGCGGGCGCCTCAGCAGCCGGCGCGGGGGCGGCCTTTGCTTCGGCCTTGGCCACAGGCACCGGCGCTTCGATCGCGGTCTCGCGGAAGGCGCGCTCGAGCTCGTCGAGCGAGACCTCGCCCGGACGCAAGGGGCGCTCCAGCGTCTGCTCGATCAGCGAGCCCGTGGTCATCTCCTTGGCGGGTGCAGCGGCGGCCGGGGCTTCCGGCACTAGCGGCGGGGCCTCAGCAACGGGAGCGGCTCCAGCGGCCATTGCCGCCATGCCCTGCTCCACCATCGCTTCCAGCTTGTCGATGAGGTCGCGGTCGTTGCCCTCGGGCTCGGCTTCGGTCGCTTCGAGCCCGGCCAAAATCTCCTTGATGCGGTCGATCGAGGACAGGATCACCGTCACCGCCTGCCCGGTCACCGGCATGCCGTCACGGAACTTGCCCATCAAGGTCTCGCCGGCATGGGCCAGCGCTTCGAGCCGGGGCAGGCCGAGGAAGCCGCAGGTGCCCTTGATGGTGTGAACCAGGCGGAAGATGTTATCGAGAATCTTGGCGTTGTTCGGCTCCTGCTCGAACTTCACCAATTGATTGTCCACGGTGTCCAGGCTCTCGCTGGTCTCCGTCAAAAACTCCCGCAACAGATCATCCATGAAAACAGGCCTTCATACAGGAAGGGCGCGCACGAGGTGCGATGCGCCATTTCGGAATGGGGCCAGCTTCACCGCAAAGCGTTTAATATTGGTTGAGTATGTGCAAAAGAACGGAACCAACAAAGAGATAAGGCGCTCCGGACAAGCCGAAGCGCCTTGTAAAGATTCGCTTAAGAAGCCGAGCGCGACGCGCCGTTTACGAAGCGGTAACGATGATGGCTTCGCCTTCCGGCGCGAGCTTCACGGTGAGCCCGCAGGCCTGCGCCAGCAGCCGCGTATAGTAAGGCTGGATCGCGTGCGCATCTGCGGCTGGTCCCCGCTCGCCGCTCAGCAGCTCGGAGATGTTCTGCGGCAGGCGTGCGTTATGGCCGGTCGCGGTGATGCGGAAGCTCATCGTCTCGCCCTCGCCGATCGGGTCGACCGTCAGCATGCCGCCGCGCGGGATCGTATGCTGGGCGACGACCAGCATGTTGAGGAGCAGCTTGACCCGGTTCTTCGGCAAGAGGAGCCGCGGCAGATTCCAGGTGATCGAGCACTTGCCGTCCTCGATGTGCCCGCGCGCCATGGTCTGGGCATCGCCGAGATCGATCTGCGCACCGGAAGAGCCGGCCGCGCCGAAGGCGAGACGGCAGAACTGGAGCCGGGCGGAAGCCGTCTTGGCACTCTTGCGGATCAGGTCGAGCGCGAACTCGCGGTCTTCGGGCTTGGGATCGTCGTCGAGCACTTCGAGCCCGTTGACGATGGCGCCGACAGGGCTGATGAGATCGTGGCAGACCCGCGAGCACAGCAGCGCGGCGAGTTCGAGCATATCGGGAGCAGTAGTGGTCGCGGGCGACGAGGCGTCAGACATATAAAGGGGTCCTGGAGGGTTCCTGGAATTGCACGGCGCGGGACGCCGCGAATCACGCATGCTTGACGGATGCTGCGGGTTCTAACATTCGCCAGCCCGCTGCAGCTAGCTTGCGATCACGGCACGGCGGTCATAAAGGCCCAATCGAATGAATCGAGGCGAATCAGTCGAGAAGGAACGAATTGCCGATGATTGAGGCATCCAGGTGAAGCGGATCATCGACGCCGCGGCCGCATCCGGGCTGTTGGAGCCATTGACGGTGCTGGTGGTGAAGGCGGGCGAGGCGATCCTTGCCGTCAACCGCGCGGCGATGCGGGTCGACGGCAAGCAGGACGGCTCGCCGGTAACCGAGGCCGACCTCGCCGCCGACCGCATCATCGCCGACGGCCTGGCGCAGCTCGCAGGCGACATCCCGACGCTCTCAGAAGAGCGGACCCAGTTCGCCTCGCCGCCGTTTCAGGGCAGCTTCTTCCTGATCGATCCGCTCGACGGCACCAAGGAGTTCGTCGCCGGCCGCGACGAGTTCACCGTCAATCTCGCCCTCGTGACGTCAGGCGTGCCGCTGCTGGGCATCGTCAGCGCGCCCGCGCTCGGCGTCCTCTGGCGCGGCGTCGTCGGCCACGGCGCCGAGCGCGTGAGGCTCGACGGCGCCAGCATCGGCGCGGCGGAGCCGATCCGCACCCGCAAGCTGCCGGCGCGCGGCGAGCCGTGGGTCGCGGCAGTGAGCCGCTCGCACGGGGATCCCAGGAGCGAGGCCTTTATCGACGGCCGGCCCAATGCGGTGAGGAAGACCTGCGGCTCAGCCGTGAAATTCGGCCGGATCGCCGAGGGCAGCGCCGACATCTACCCCCGCTTCGGCCCCACCTGTGAATGGGACGTCGGAGCCGGCTCTGCGGTCGTGACGGCGGCCGGCGGCCGGGTGACCGACGGCAACGGCGGCGAGCTGCGCTTCGGCGAGCGGCAGGATCGAGGCTTCATCATCCCGGACTTCATTGCCTGGGGCGACCCGCAGGCGGTAGGCTGCTACTGACCGAGCTGTTCCAGGAGGGCCGGCCAGCGCTTGCCCACTTCATGCAGGAACCGCTCGGGATCGGCGGCAAAGGCGTCGCGATTGGCTTCCCGGCTGAACAGATAAAGCCGCTGCGCGACGATCGCGAAGAAATGGGGATTACCGGCGATGGTGACGCCGCGGGCGATGTCGGCGGGATCGTAGCCGCCGAATTGCGGCCCATAGATCTCGGGATGGGCCAGGAAGGAGGCGCGGTTGCCCTCATTGCGAAAGCGCCAGACCGCGCCCCAGAGGTTGGCCTCGAACTCTGCCGTCCCTTGCACGGCCCGGCCATCGACGAAATAGGCGACGGGGTCGAAGCCCTCGATGGCGACGCCGCTGAAGCGGTTGACGACGATGCGCTCGGTGGTGGCCGCCTCGGCCGGTGCCCCAGGACCGACGATCCATATGCCCGACAGCAGGCAGAGGACGAGCCCGATCAAGGCAATTCCGGGGCGCAAAGGGCTATCTTCCTGCCGTTGTGCCGTCATAGTTGCTGCGGATAACATCCGAGTCGAGGGGACATCCGGCGCAACCTAGGGCCGCGCCTGTTGGCGCCAGGTTAAGGAAGCGACCGGTTTCGGTACCAGGGGTTCTTTTATGACTTTCGCATCACGCCTTGCTGCGCTCGCGCTTGCCGCGATGGTGGGCTGGATCGTGCCGGCCTCCGCCCAGCAGGCGCCGCCGCCCAATCTGCCGCCGCCACAGCGGACCCCGACGCCCAACACCTACGGGCCGGACGAGCTCGTCACCGCGGGCCACCGCTTCTTCGGCAACGTCTCGCGCGGGCTCGCCTCGATCATCGAGAAGGCGGTCAGCCAGTGGGGCCTGCCGAACGGCTACATCCTCGGTGAGGAAGGTTCCGGCGCCTTCGTCGCCGGCCTGCGCTATGGCGAGGGCACGCTCTACACCAAGAACGCCGGCGACCTGCGCGTCTACTGGCAGGGCCCCTCCCTCGGCTTCGACTGGGGCGGCGATGGCGCGCGCACCATGACGCTGGTCTACAACCTGCCCGCCACCAACGCGATCTACCAGCGCTTCGCCGGCATCGACGGCTCGGCCTACATCATCGGCGGCTTCGGCATGACGGCGCTCACCGCCAACAACATCGTGCTGGTGCCGATCCGCTCCGGGCTCGGCCTGCGGCTAGGCGCCAATATCGGCTATCTCAAATACACGCCGCGGGCGACCTGGAACCCATTCTAGAGTCCCCTCCTCCCTCCGCCTCACGGATCAAGGTTAACGACAGGGCGGGGCTGGCTTTTTGCCGGCCCGCCATGGCATGGTCGTTGGTAACTTTTTCCTAAGCTTTGGGAGTTCTGGCCCATGGTCGAACCGATCATGTACCTGGCGATCGGTTTCCTGCTTTCGATGCTGTGCGGGCTCGCCATCGTGCCGCTGGTGCATAACCGCGCCGTGCGCCTGACCACGCGCCGGCTCGAAGCCGCAACGCCGCTGTCGATGGCCGAGATCCAGGCCGACAAGGACCAGCTCCGCGCCGAATTCGCCATGTCGGCGCGGCGGCTCGAGATGAGCGTCGAGCAGCTCAAGAACAAAACTACGAGCCAGCTCGCCGAACTCGGCAAAAAGAGCGACGCCATCAACCGCATGAAGATCGAGCTCGGCGAGAAGAACGCCACGATCTTCGCCCTCGAGGCGCGCGAGAAGGCGGTCAAGGAGCAGCTCCGCGCCACCGAGGAAGAATTCAACGCCAAGACCGAAGCCTTGCGCGCGGCCGAGAACGCGCTGACCGACAAGCAGAACGAGCTCGCCAAGATCAACTCCGAACTGTCCGACCGCTCGATGATGGCCGAGAGCCGCCAGGTCGAGCTGATCGCGGTGCGCGCGCAGATCGAAGAGCTGAAGAACCGGGTCGGCGACGCCGAGAAGGAGTTTGCCGCCACCCAAGCGCGGCTGGCGCAGGAGCGCACCGAATCCGAGACCGCCTCGCGCGAGCTCGCCGATGCCCGCGGCCGGGTCGAGAATCTGAGCCAGCGCGTCACCGAGCTCGATCGTCAGCTGATCGTGCAGGTCAAGGAAGCCGAGATGCTGTCGGCCCGCGTCGCCGACCTCGAGGGCCGGCTCGCCACGCAGGGCAAGCTGCTCGCCGAGCGCGACTACGAGAACAACCAGCTCCGTCAGGCCAATGAAGGGGCCGAGCGCACCATCAAGGAGCTGCGCGTCGAGATCGCGGGCCTGAGCGGCGGCAAGTCTTCTGCCGCGATGGAGCAGTTGCGCGCGGAAAAGACCGCGCTGGAGGAGCAGCTGCGCACCGCCCGCGACGAACGCGCAAAACTGCAGCGCGACATCAACGCGATCCAGCAGCAGGCCGAGAGCTCCTGGGCGACCGAGCGCATGGAGAATGCGCTGCTGCGCGAGCGCATCAACGACATCGCCGCGGAAGTCGCCAAGCTCGCGATGCAGCTCGAAGGCCCGAACTCGCCGATCGAGGCGCTGCTCGCGGCCGAGGCCGGCCAGCCGCCGAAGCCGGCGCCGCGCCCGGCCAACGACGCCGCGACCAATGGCACGCCGAACCTGCCCGAAGGGGGTGGGACGCTGGCCGAGCGCATCCGGGCGCTGCAGGCCCACGCCTCCCGCGCCCGCCAGCAGGGCGCATAAGGGTCCCGAAATCGCCTCTCGGCCGCAAATGGCGTGACCGAGGCAAGGTTTTCGGGCTCCCCGGCGCCTGGAAACTTGACACCTCAAGCCCGCACTTCTAAATCGCGGGCTCCAATGCATCGGCCGGCCGAACAGGTCCGGCCGTCTGCATGATGGTCCCGGGCGCATAGCTCAGCGGGAGAGCGTTCCCTTCACACGGGAGAGGTCCAAGGTTCGATCCCTTGTGCGCCCACCACGCTTCGCCAAAAGGCTTCGCGTGGCGCAGCCACGCCCCATGATGGCGAAGCGTGTCCGGCGTAGCTCGAAGAGCGTAGACGGATTGGGGCGTCTTGTTCCCGCTCTTCAAAATGTCGAAAACAACCCCATGCACAGTAGCCGACACCAGTCGGATCAATGGGTTACGGCTTTCCCGAATCCACCTGCTTGCTCCGCCGGGCAAAACAGCGGCAGGATGGCATCATCCCGCGAGCGGCCAGCGTGCGGCTCTAAAGCATGATCCGGACAAAGGGGAAGCCGATTCATCCAGATCCCATCGCGCTTCAATGAGCCATCAGGACGGGCAAATCCGCGTGTTCCATGATATGGCTGGTCGCCCCACCGAATATCATTTGCCGCAGCCGAGTGCGGGTAAAGGCTCCCTTGATCAAGAGGTCGCAGCCTTGAGCTCTGGCCGCATCGAGGACCGCCGCTCCGGTGTCGCGATTCTCCAGTTCAACCCTTGTCGCATGGGCTGCGATGTCATTGTATCTCAGCTGCTGGACGATCTGATCGGCAGATGGTCCTGGTACCGCTTGGCCACCAATAACGGTCAGCACCGATACTCTTTCGGCGGAACGAAGCAAAGGCATGGCGAATGCGTTTGCCCGAGCCTGCTCGGTACTACCATTCCAGTGGATCATCACGTTTGTCGCGATGCGTCTTGGTGCCCTTGGCGGCACCAGTAGAACGGGCTTGCCGCTCTCAAACAGCGCGGATTCAATCGCGCGTCGGTGAGGGCCCGCAGCATCGACGTCAGACCGTGCCATGACAATCAGATCGAAGGCGCGACCATGATTCCCGACAAAATCTTCGCCCTCAGGCGCGGTCTCCAGCCAGCTGAAACATGGTCGACCCAACCCGGCAGTGGATTGGGGAACATCGTGCCTCTGCATGAACGCTTCGAAAAAGTCGCGCATGTTGTTCAATTCGGCTTCGCTCTTTGCTTCATGCGAATCCAAGAGAATGCCGGTCGCCAGTTCCGCGGCTAGATATTGAGGGATGCCGAACCGGAGCGGGAAACCTTCAATATAGGCGCCGGTACGTTGCGCGAGTCGCACGGCGACATCGAGCGTAGATGTCATCATCGGAATATTTTGAAGCGGGACCAAGAGCGTCTTCATTTTGAACCCCGGTGTTTTCGGTGAGCAGTGACGCTGGAGACCTATTTTTCGCTCGGGATGACGCCTACGAGAATTTCCACTTCGCGCCGTTCCGGCTTGTCATCAACAATGCTTGCAGTCATGCGACCTGCTCAAAGCCTCGCATCGATCTCCTGGCGAAGCGCCGCAAAATCGATTGGCTTGGTCAACAGGTCGGCTGCGCCGTTCGCCAGCGCCTTGCGCTTGGTTTCGGCGTCACCATAGGCTGTAATCATGATGACCGGTACATCGGGTCGGGTCGAGCGCACGATAGGCAGCATCTCCAGCCCGCTCATTCCGGGCATGTTGATATCGGACAGGATCAGTATCAGGGTGGCATCCTCGATCTTGGCCGCGCGCTGCAATGCCGCCGGTGCCGACGTTACGAACTCCATGAAAAAACGACCGGCGCGCAGATCGCGCCGAAACTGCTGGCGGAATAGCGCCTCGACATCGGGCTCGTCGTCGACCACCATTATAAAGACGCTCAACGTCTGCCTCCGGTCTGCAACGGTGCCGCCAATGTACGCGGCAGTCTAATGATGAACTCGGTATAATCGCCAGGCTCGGTATCGACCTCGATGCTGCCGCCGTGCTGCTTCACGACTATGTCGTGGCAGATTGAAAGGCCCAGGCCAGTTCCTTCGCCCGCGGGCTTGGTTGTGAAGAAGGGGTTGAATATTTTTCCTCTCACATCGGCCGGGATGCCGGCGCCATTGTCGCGAATCCGGATTTCGACGGCGCCGCCGAGGTTTGTGGTCGTCGCGCGCAGCTTGGGCTCAAAGCCGTCACCGGCGGCGTCCTTTTGTTTGCTAGCCGCGTAGAAGCCATTTGAAACGAGATTGAGGAACACCCGCGTGATTTCCTGCGGATACAGCTCGAGCGCCCCTGCAGACGGATCGAGATTCCTTTCAAGCGTGATATTGAAGCCCGCCTTTTCAGCGCGCGCCCCGTGATAGGCGAGATTGAGACTTTCTTCGACGAGGGCGTTGATATCGGCCGAGCGGCGCTCGCCGGAACCCTCGCGAGAGTGCAGAAGCATATTTTTGACAATGGAATCGGCGCGCCTTCCGTGTTGCACGATCTTTTCCAGATTGCCTTGCAGCATTTCCGTCAGAGCGTCGATCTCCTCCCTTGCTGCCTCGGCAAGTGCGACTGAGCGGAGCTCGGCGCCGAGCTCGTCGATCAGTTCGGAGGAAAGCGCGGCAAAATTATTGATGAAGTTGAGCGGGTTCTTGATCTCATGCGCAATGCCGGCGGTGAGCTGCCCGAGCGAGGCAAGCTTCTCCGTCTGGATCAACCGATCCTGCGCATTTCGCAATTCCTCGAGCGATTGCGACAGTTCCATAGTCCGCTCGCGCAGCTCGTTCAGCAGGCGTGCATTCTCGATCGCAATCACGCCCTGATGTGCGAAATTCGATACGAGTTCGATCTGCTTGTCAGTGAATGGCTTCACTTCCTGGCGGAAAATCGTGATGGCGCCAATCAGCTCGTCTTCCCTGAGCATCGGCACGATGACGAGGGTCCGTGCGCCGGCAAGGTCGGCAAGCGCACGAACGTTCGGGTTACCTTCGACGTAGGGCGGCTGAGTCCTGATATCGTCGATATGAACCGTCTGATGGGTTTTCTCGACGGTGCCGAGCCCGCTCGCCGGATGTGGGCGAATGCTCTGGTATAGCCGGGTATCGACATAAGCTTGAGGCGCGTTGTGAAGCGCGACCGTGCGAAAGCCGCCGTCCTCGTAGAGATTCATGGTGCCGAACCCAGCGCCGCAGATCCGCGTCGCATTCTCCAGCATCTTGGAAAAAACCGGTGTCAAGGCGCCCGACGAAGCGCTTATGATTTCCAGCACCTCCGACGTTGCGGTCTGCCGCTCCAGCGACTCGTTCAATTGCTCGAACAGACGCGCGTTGCCGATGGCGATAACGGCCTGATCCGCAAAGGTCTGCAGCAGGTTGATCTGCTTCTCGCCGAATGGGCGTACCTCCGTACGGCGCAGCACGATCGCCCCCATGCTCTCGCCTTCGCGCAAAAGCGGCACACTCAGAACGGTCCGAACGTTGGAGCGAAGCGCAAAGTCCCGTCCGGTCGGGAAATCGTCCCCTTCTGGCCCGAGCAAGTCGTGCACATGAACGGTGCGGCGGTCGATAATGGCCCGGCCACTCGGCGATTTGACATTGATCGATCGCCGGCTCCACACCACGGGAACTTGTCCATGGTGCGCCTGGGCGACGATCTCGCCGCCATCCCTCAGAACGACCAACGCATCATATGCCTCGCAAAGTCCGCAGGCGCTTTCCACGATGGCCTTGAGCACCGGACCGACCTCAGTCGGCGAGGACGCGATAACGCGCAGGATATTGGCGCTGCCGGTCTGGTACGTCAGCGCCTCCGACAAGTCCCGGGTCCTGGTCTGCAATTGTTCGAAGAGCCGTACATTCTCGATGGCGATCACGGCCTGGTCGGCAAACGTCGCGACGAGTTCGATCTGTTTTTCGGTGAAAGGCTGCACACGCCTGCGAGCGATCACGATCGCGCCGATGGGCTCATTCTCGCGCAGGAGGGGAACACCCAGCGCCGTGCGCTGACCGGCCAGGGTAACGGACTCGCGCAGGCCGTATTCGGGATCGGCCGCGACATCGAGGATTTGCACCGGACGACGCTCGAGCACGGCCCGACCTGTGACCGTGCTCTGTCCGGGGGCAATGGGGTGCTCCCGCAGAAACTCGATGTAGTCCTCGGAGAACCCTACCGCTGCTCCCGCCAGATATTCATCACCCTCGCGGCGCATGATGAATGCCATCTCCGCTTCGCACAGCCGCGCCGCGGAATCGACCAGCGTATTGAGCACGGTCTGCAGATCGAAGGTCGAGCGGCTGATCACCTTCAGCACATCGGCAGTCGCGGTTTGCTGCTGAAGCGATTCGGCGAGATCGCGCGTCTTCGCCTGGACCTCGTCGAACAGCCGGACATTCTCAATCGCGATCACGGCCTGATCGGCGAAAGTAGAGACCAGGTCGATCTGTTTGTCCGTGAACGAGTTCACGATCTTGCGACCCAGGAACAGCACGCCGATCGTTTCCCCGGACCGAAGCAAGGGTACGCCCAGGAGGGTGCGATAACCGCCGGCCCTCTGCTGCTCGGGATAGGCGTATTCGGGATCGACCAGGACATCCTGGATCTGGACGGCTTTGCCGCACAGCAGGACGCGCCCGACGACGCTGCCGCGTCCGGCATTGAGTCGAATGCCAGACGACACCTTGGCCCACTCGGGTGAGAAATTGTACTGAGTTGCATGAGAGTACGTGCCGTCGGTGTCCTGCCGGACGATTGCAGCCATATCGGCACCACACAGCCACGCCGCCGATTCCGTGAGCGTGTCGAGAACCTTTTGCAGATCGAACGTCGACCGGCTGATCACCTTCAGCACATCGGCGGTCGCGGTCTGCTGCTTCAGAGCCTCACTCAAATCGTTGGTGCGTTGCTGAACCTGATTGAACAGCCGCGCATTCTCAATGGCGATAACGGCCTGATCGGCGAAGGTCTGCAGTAGTTGCACATGATGTGGAGCGAAGGTCCCGGGCTCGACCCGCGTTACGCTGATCATGCCGATCACCACGCCGCCGGTCGTGAGCGGAACGAACAACATGCTGCGAAAGCCGCGGGCACGCGCGACAAATTTGATGTCGTTTGTCAGCGCTTCAGTGTCGGGGGTCGGCACCACCTTACCTGCCTGCGCTTGTCCAAAGCTCTCAAAATCCGCGATCGGCCTCGGAAACGTATTCTTCAGAGCCTCATCGGCGGCAGAATTCGTCGGCGTGAATGCAACCAAATGCGCAGTGCCGTCGATGAAACGGAATACAGTCGTCGAAAAGCCGCCGAGCAAGGCATTGGCCCGGTTCGCGATTGCATCGAACACCGGCTTCACCTCTGATGGCGAACTGGCGATGATTTTGAGAATGTCCGCGGTGGCGCTCTCGCGATCTTGTGCGGCGCGCAGTTCGGCCAGGAGCCGCGCGTTCTCTTGCTGCAAATCCGCCACCACGTCCCGATGAAGCGCGGCCATGATGAAAATCCACATCGCCGGCCGATCCGGGCCGACTTAAAATCTGATCAAGAAAGCGTCGGAATTATTCCACCATCAGGTGCTTCCCACCAGATGTATTGTTGGTTGATTTTCAATTGACTACGCGTCAACGCGCCTCCGCGATCCGCCGAAGCGGCGAGTTCCACAATGGCGAATGCAGGCCGCATTTCGTGGCGCATAGGAGCAGGCTTTGAGGAGTAGCGGCGCCCAAGTGCCAACAAGCTCGATGCCCCGTCCTCGAGATGCCGCGGGCAACAACGTGGATCCACTGGACAGCGTCGAAAAATGACGTGAGGGCGCTGTACACTGCGCGTGAAACATCGAGGGAAGCACACATGGCAACCATCTTCATCACCGGCAGCACCGACGGCCTCGGGCGCGCGGCGGCGCAATCGCTGCTCGATCAAGGACACCGTGTGGTGCTGCACGCGCGCTCGGCCGAACGCGTCGACGCCCTTGGCGAGCTGAAGTCGCGCGCCGCGGGGATCGTGATCGGCGATCTCAGAAGCGCAGCAGAGACGAGGGATATCGCCGATCAAGTCAACGCGATCGGGCGGATGGATGCGATCATTCACAATGCCGGCGTCTACACACGGCCCGGCCGTGGCGCGACGCCGGAAGGACATGCCGAAACGCTCGCCATCAACACGCTCGCGCCGTACATGCTGACGGCGCTGATCCAGCGGCCGGGCCGGCTGGTGTATCTCAGCAGCGGATTGCATCGCGGCGGAGAGGGCTCGCTCGACGATCTCGATTGGACGAAGCGGACCTGGAATTCGGCCCAGGCCTACGCCGAGAGCAAGCTGCATGTCGTCGCGCTGGCCTTCGCGCTGGCGCGGCGCTGGCCCAAGGTGCTGAGCAACGCCGTCGATCCCGGATGGGTCCGGACCAGGATGGGCGGCTCCAGCGCTCCGGTCGATATCGACACTGGACAACGGACCCAAACCTGGCTGGCCGTCAGCAATGATCCCGCTGCGCTGGTGAGCGGACGCTACTGGCATCATCTCGAGCAACAGCAGCCGGCCAGCGAAGCGACCGATCCAAAATTTCAGGACGCGCTCATCGCCGAATTGAGCAAGCTGACGGGAGTTGAGCTGCCGGCGGTGTAACGCGCGATCAGGGAGCAAACCTCACGCGGCCCGCTCCGGCCGCCACGCCGTGTAGAGACCGACGAGAGTCCCGATCGCGGCCAGCGCGGCTGCCAGCAGCACCTGCAATTCGCCGTCGTCGGCGGGCCCGACGGACAACACGAGCCTGGTCACGATGACGAACAGAATGCCGACGGCGGCTGCGGCACCTGCGCAGAGATAGGCAAGCTCTCGCGTCAGGCTGCGGCCGAGGAGTCCGAGCGCCGTGAAATACATCGCGCAGGCGTTGGGATGCACGAACAAGGCGATGCGCGCGTAAGCGCCGTAGGCGTCGAACAAGGACTCACATCGCCTCAGTGCCGCCCTCGAGGCCACCCGCTGCAGAAACGGTCTGAAGAAACGAGCCTGCCCGTAGCTCAAGACGGCGCCCATGATGATGGCGAGCCACGACACGACAAAGACGGAAGCATCCGCGGATTTGGGGCTGAGCGCCACGGACATCAGGATGAGGGCCGTTCCGGGAAAATAGCCGAAATACGGGAACACCGACTCCAGCAGCACGCAGACGAACATGAAGGCCGGAAACCACCAGGAAGCGGTCGCCTCCTGGACAATGGCGTTCAAATCGAACAGGCTCGTCCTGTACAGAACGAGATACATGCACATCGCAAGTGCAGCCAGCGCGTAGAACGGCAACGCCCCCGACAGAAATCGCTTCATTCGATCATCGCGCTTTATTTTGCGGAGACGACGGCCTCGCGCTGTTCCGGATCATGCTTAGGCGATCGACAGGATCTCGATCTCCTGCGCGCCTGATCCTGCGACATCGCCGACCGATTTGCCCATCAGCGACCGTGCCACCGGCGAGACGAAGGAGATCGTCCCCGCCTTCGGATCGGCTTCGTCCTCGCCGACGATGCGGTAGGTTTGCACGCGGCCATCGGCGCGGCTGAAGGTCACCGTGCTGCCGAAGGCGACGACATCGGTCGCGACAGGATCGGGCACGAGCTGAGCGGTGCGCAAGCGTTCCGTCAGATAGCGGGCGTCGCGCAGGGGCACGGCGGATTGCCGGCGCTTCTCGTTGACGTCCTCGATGGCTTGCGCGGCTTCATAGGCTTCACGGGCCTCCTGCAGCTGCGTCTGCAACGCCTTGAGGCCGGTTTCGGTCACGAGGTTGGGATGCGGCGAGATCGAGCGGTCCGGCAACAGCGTCTCGGACGCGGTTTCGGCGCTTTCTTCCTTGGTAAAGGCGACGCTCAATTCAAGAATCCTGTCGAACTGTTCGGGGGCGGCGCCAGGGCGCCGGTTTTGCCGGATTATATCTTAAGTTCGACGAAACGACGGAGCTTGAAGACGATATCCGGCACGGCCTGGCGGAACCGCGTCGCATTCTGGAAATTGGTCGAGAACGGCGCGAAGGTGATCATCGCGTTCCAATGCCGGTAACCATAGACCGTTACCGAGGCGCCGCTCGCCGGAAAATCCTCCAGCTTGCGCAATTCGCCGAGCACGAGATCGGCGATCGCTTCAGCCGGCAGCAGCTGCCTGCCATTCCGCGTGGTGACGATTTTTGCAGGCTGCTCGATCGGCTCCACGCTCGCCGGCGCCGCGTCCGGCACGTCCGCTTGCGAGGGCGGCTCGGCGGCCGGCGCCGCATCTACCTCCGCTCCGTTCGACGGCGCTGTCGGCGGACCCTCGGTGAACGGCGGCGGTGCAACACTGTCTGCGCGCTTGTTGCCTCCGAGGATGCTGCTGATCATGGCCACGAGGCCAGCATCCTTCACGTCGTCACTCATCATTCCTCCCGGCCCAGGGCATTTTCCGTTCTGATCGAATCAGAACCGAAGCTCTGGATTCTTTTTCTGACGCGTTTTCTTCACGCGAGAAGGTGACCACTTCGCTCGAAAACAATCTAGTCTAGCATTGCGCTAGCAGACCGCCACCGGGGATGTGTGGCGGGAGCCCGCCCGGTGGAGGCGGTTCGTCGCAGGCCGTTCGTAAGGACCCGTTGTTCGAAAGCACCGGCGGCGCGAAGCCGAACACCCGACGCGACCGCGCCATCCGTCACTGCTTCTCGAACGGAATATATTGCTGGTATCGCCTGGGGACCGAGCTGCGATAACGGGCGGGCACGGTGCCGGTGTCGATGGCGTGATCGATTTCCTGCCGCCGCGTCATCTTCTTTTTCGGCGGCTTCTTCGACGCGCTCTTCCTGGAGTCGGTCGGCTGGCTCGAGCTCTCGGTGGTGGCGGCCGGCGCCGCCGTCGCCGCCGGCGCAGTGGATGTCGCCGCAGGCGCCGCGGTTCCGCCGGCAGCCGGCGCGGTCTGGGCCAGCGCAAGCGGTGTTTGCAAAATGAGCGCCAGCGCCGCCGTCGCGGCCAGCAAATATGACTTTTGCATCAGAATCTCCAAAATTGCCTGATCCGAACGAGGCCGAAACCTAGGCCTGCGCCATCGAGGCGGGCAAGTCCGTCAACATTGGGTCCGACCCCACACGAGAACTGTGGCCGAGATCACATTGCCCGGCGCCGGCGTTGCGATGGACCTCGCCTCGAACGCATTCGGCGTCGCGGAGACTAACACAATATGACCGTGCGTCAGACAAGCCACGGGAACGCCGCCGAGGCGCGGCCGTTCCCACCTTCGAAGGAGACTGAAATGCGTCGCACCATCCTCACGTTTGCATCGTTCGCGACCTTGATCGCCGTGTCGTTGTCGGCGGTCCCGGCCCAGGCCCAGGCCGGAAACGACCGGTACTGCCTGCAAGGCCGCATCTGGGGCTATCCCGGCAACTGCCAGTTCGCCAGCTATCAGCAATGTGTCGCCACGGCCTCGGGAACGTCGGCCTATTGCGGCATCAACCCGCGCTACGCCTACTCGCAGCCCTACTACCGCTGACAACATTGTGGCGT
This sequence comes from Bradyrhizobium centrosematis, assembly GCF_045571495.1. Classification (NCBI taxonomy): domain Bacteria; kingdom Pseudomonadati; phylum Pseudomonadota; class Alphaproteobacteria; order Hyphomicrobiales; family Nitrobacteraceae; genus Bradyrhizobium; species Bradyrhizobium centrosematis. Next base: position 1,520,447 of record NZ_CP120703.1, on the reverse strand, counting down.
GCGCAACGGTCGCGCACGCCGCGCGGCTCTCAAACGCGACGAGATTTGGCTCAACGTCATCGCGCTTTGGGTTGTTGTTTGCGCATGATCTGTCCGGGAAACCGCTTCGGGCTTTTCCGGATCATGCGTCAGGCGCGAGCTCCGAGGCCGATCTCCTCCAGCCGCAACGCGAACCAGCGCGACAGCGCTTGGTCGACGGCGCCGCTGACATAGACCTCCGACATCGTCACCCGATCCTTGTCCAGCACCAGCAGCACGCCGATCCAGTAGGGAAACCAGACATGGACATCGGTCAGCGCCCGCAGCTTGTGCTGATCGTGCTCCAGCGGCGTGTGATTGCTCGCCTTGCGGATCTCCACGCTAAGCAGATTGTTCGGGATCTCACGCTGATGCACCACGACATCGGGATAGATCGACTTGCCGAGATGGTCGTCGGTCGAGATGATGGTGCCGTGCGGCAGATGTAGCGTGCGCTCGCCGAGCCGGTCGTAATTGCAGTCGACCGACCAGCCGGAGAACTGCTTCTCCAGATACACGGCGAAGCGGTGGGTGACCGCGCGCTCGCCGATGTCCTTCTCGAACAGGAAGCCTTCGTGGGCGTAGAAGTCCCGCAGCGCAGCGATCACCTTGTTCAGCTCGGTCTGCATCGTGCCTCCGCGGCGGCCACGCGCACTCATTTGCGCCGCTATCAGACCCTCATGGTGAGGAGCGCGGAACGCGCGTCTCGAACCATGAAGGCCCGTATCCCACTTGCAAGCATCCTTCGAGACGCCCACTCACGCGGGCTCCTCAGGATGAGGACTGAACTCGCGGCGCGACCGGCCAGACCTACATCTGGACTTCGATCAGCCGCGGCCCGGGCTCGGCGACGGCTTCGGCCAGCGCCTTGTTGAACTCGTCGGCATTGGTGACGGCGCGACCGGGCACTCCCATGCCCTTGGCCAGCGCCACGAAATCCAGTGTCGGCCGGTCGAGCCGGAGCATGTCGTTGGCGCGCTGGCCGGGCTCGCCGGCACCGACATTGTCGAACTCGCCGCGCAGGATCTGGTAGATGCGGTTGGCGAACACGATGGTGACGATGTCGAGGTTCTCTCGCGCCTGCGTCCACAGCGACTGGATCGTGTACATTGCGCTGCCATCGCCGACCATGGTGATCACCTTGCGGTCGGGGCAGGCGATCGCCGCGCCGATCGACAGCGGCGTCGAGAAGCCGATCGAGCCGCCCATGTTCTGCAACCAGTCGTGCGGCGCGGCGGCGGCGGTCGGCGGGAAGAAGGCCCGGCCGGTGGTCAGCGATTCGTCGACCAGGATCGCATTCTCGGGGATCGCATAGGCGATCGACTGCGCGATCGAGGCGTGGGTCAGTGCGCCGGTCGGCTTCACCAGCTCCTGCAAGGCCTGCGGCTTGACATCCTTGGCGCTGGCCTTCACCGCGCCGGCGAGCGCTTCGAGCGCTGCGACCGAATTCTCGCCCCAGGAGGTCATGCGATGCACCTCGCAGCCTTGCGGCTTGAGCATGCTCGGCTTGTTCGGATAGGCGAAGAACGCCACGGGATCGTCGGCCTCGACCAGCACGATGTGACGGAATTTTGCCAGCATCGGCAGCGCCTGCTCGATGACGTAGTGGATGCGGTCGATCGAATAGCGGCCGCGGCCGCGCGCCATCTTGGGACGGAAGGTCGGACCCATCACGGTGCAGCCGGTCCTGTTCGCGATGCGCTCGGCAAGCGCCAGGCCCTGCTCGCTCAGCGCACTGCCGGTCATCAGGAGCAGCGTGCCCTCGCCGTCGCCGTGCAGGATCTTCGCGGCCTGCTCCACCGCCTGCGGCGAATAGCTCGCGCGCTGCTGCTCGGCCGGAACCTCGGCGATGCCGTCGGCCTCGTTCCAGGCGGTGTCGGCCGGCAGGATCAGGGTCGCGATCTGCGGCGGCGCGCTTTTCGCGGCGGCGATGGCCGCGGCGCCGTCGGCGGCGACCGATTTGGCATCCGGCGAGGTGCGGACCCAGGACGACATCGGCCGGGCCAGGCCCTCGATGTCGGAGGTCAGCGGCGCGTTGTAGCCGATGTGGTAGACGGCATGCTGGCCGACGATGTTGACGATGCCGGAATTGGCCTTCTTGGCGTTGTGCAGATTGGCAAGGCCGTTGGCGAGACCGGGGCCGAGATGCAGCAGGGTCGAGGCCGGCGTGCCCTTCATGCGGAAATAGCCGTCCGCGGCACCGGTCACCACGCCCTCGAACAGGCCGAGCACGCAGCGCATGCCGGGCACGCGGTCGAGCGCTGCGACAAAATGCATCTCGGAGGTGCCTGGGTTGGTGAAGCAGACATCCACCCCACCCTTGACCATCGTCCGCACCAGGCTTTCCGCACCGTTCATCCCAAGCTCCCGCAACCGGCCATGTCCAGATATCCGTTCGAGCAATCATTGTTCGCGCGTTGCGTCAAAGCAATAGCCGCCATCGCGGCCCTGCCCCGCGCCACGATGCGCCGGCTCGGCTAATGCCCCGTTCCGGTAGAATCGGAACGGGGCATTAGATTCTTGTTTTGACGCGTTTTCGTTACGCGAACCGGTATCCACTTCGCTTGAAAACGCTCTGGTGCTTTTCGGCACGCCGGCATGGTTGCCGATTTGATAACGCCGGTCCTGGAACGATGCCCTCACGGGGCCGTGGCTTGCGGAAAGCCGGCAAATATGGCCTGTGGCCTTTGTTGAATCTTTTTTTGCTGGGGGAGACAATGATTCGGTTTTTTGCCGCGCCGATTGCCGCCATTGCACTGCTGTCGGCTGCGGCGGGCGGCGCGCTCGCCGAGGAGTACGACTCACGCGACATCATGGGCGGCGGCCCGAACTTCTTCCGCGGCGGCGCCAGCCCGATCCCCCGCACCACCGTCATCTATAACGGCAACTACGCCCCCGGCACGATCGTGGTGAACACCAGCGAGCGGCGGCTGTATCTCGTCCTGCAGAACGGCCAGGCGCTGCGCTACGGCATCGGGGTCGGCCGCGACGGCTTCCGCTGGGGCGGGGTCCACAAGATCACCGCCAAGAAGGAATGGCCGGACTGGACACCACCCTCGCAGATGCTGGCCCGCCGGCCCGACCTGCCGCGCCACATGAAGGGCGGCATCGAGAACCCGCTCGGCGCACGCGCGATGTATCTGGGCTCGACGCTCTACCGCATCCACGGCTCCAACGAGCCGGAGACGATCGGCCAGGCCGTGTCCTCGGGCTGCTTCCGCATGACCAATGACGACGTCACCGACCTCTACAGCCGCGTCTCGGTCGGTACCACCGTGGTGGTGCTCAACAACTAGCGCGCCGTTACCTCCTCGCAGGAGGTGCGCGTCCTCTCCCGCTCGCTTGCGGGAGAGGTCAAGAACAGCCGGAACCCGCCGAACGCGTGAATTTGCCGACTTGTGCGCGGGACGCGAATACGGCAGCGTCGCACGACGATGAGCGCATTGAACCCGTCCCCGGCTGTCCTTCGCTGCGCCCTGCTGGCGCTCGCGGCGCTCACATGCGCGCTCGACCTCGCGCCCCCCGCCGCCGCGGGCGAACTGCCCGCGATCTCCTCGCGCCAGCGCTCCGAGAAAAAGAGCTTTACCGACGGCGAGATCGTCGACGGCTTCCTGAAGACGGCGTTCGGGGCCGAATATCACCTCGCCGGCCGGGTCGACCGCATCCGCAAGTTCGACGGTCCGGTGCGCGTATACGCCGAGAGCGACCGCGCCGATCGCAAGGCACAGCTTGCAAAAGTCGTGGCCGACATCGGCAGGCGCGTGCAGCACCTCGACATCGCCATGATCGAAACCAGCGAAGCGGCGAACGTGCGGGTGAAGCTGGTGCGCGACCGCGACCTGTTCCGCACCATCTCGAGCTTCTACGGCGCGGAGAAGGCGCGCGAGATCCGCTCCTCGCTCGACCCGCAATGCCTGTCCGGCTTCCGCAAGAACGACAATTTCGAGATCGAGCATTCCGACGTCATCCTCACCGTCGACAACGGCGATTTCGTCTTTCTCGACTGCGCCTATGAGGAATTGCTGCAATCGCTCGGGCCCATCAACGACACCACAAGCGTGCCCTGGACCATGTTCAACGACAACGTCTCGATGGGCTATTTCGACGTCTACGACCAGTACATCCTCAATCTGCTGTACGATCCCCGCATCAAGGCGGGCATGACGGTCGCCGAGGTCAAGGCGGTGCTGCCCGCCGTGCTCACCGACGTGCGCGCCTGGGTGAAGCGCGTGAACGATCTAAAGGAGTGAGGTGATCTTACCCTGCCCCTCCAGGGGAGGGTAAGCGCAGTGCCATTTCCGTCCTACTGCACCAGATCGGCGACGGTGGTCGCCGCCTTGAGGCCAGTGCCGGTGAGGACCGCCACGGTGGTCTCATTCGCCTTGATGGCGCCGGCTGCGGCGAGCTTGTCCAGCGCCGCCGCCGCGCTGGCGCTGGTCGGCTCGGCGAACAGGCCCTGGCGCGCGAGACGGCGCAGGGCGGCGACGAGTTCCTCCTCGGCAAGCGCGATGGTGCCGCCGCCGCTCTCGCGCAGCGCCGCGATGATCTCGCGCAGGCGCAGCGGATGCTTGATGGCGGTGCCCTCGGCGATGGTCTTGCTCACCTCGCGCGCGACGGGCGTATCGACGCCAGCCTTGAAGCTCGCATCGATCGGCGAGCAATTGAGCGGCTGCGCCGCGAACAGGCGCGGCAGCTTCGATATCTGCCCGGCTTTCTTGAGCTCGCGGAAGCCGAAGGCGCAGCCGAGCAGGCTGCTGCCAGCACCGACGGGAACGATGACGTTGTCGGGCGCGCGAAAGCCGAGGTCCTCCCAGATCTCGTAGGCGAGCGACTTGGTGCCTTCGAGGAAGAACGGCTGCCAGTTGTGGCTGGCGTAGAACGTCTGGCTCGACTGACGGATCGCCTCGGCTTCCGATTCCTCGCGCGGGCCCTCGACCAGCTGCACCGTCGCGCCGTAAGCGCGCACCTGCGCGATCTTGGCGGGCGAGGTCGAGGCAGGTGCAAGAATCTTCACGCGCATGCCGCCGGCGGCCCCCAGTCCGGCCATCGACGAGCCGCCGTTGCCTGAGGAGTCTTCCAGGATGGCGTCGACGCCGATCTGCCGCAGGAAGGACAGCATCACCGCGGAGCCACGATCCTTGAAGCTGCCGGTCGGGTTGAACCATTCGAGCTTGAACAACGGGCGCAGGTCGCCCCAGTCCTGCTGCACCAGCGGTGTGCAGCCTTCGCCGAGCGTGATCGGAGTCTTGATCTCGACCGGCAGCGCCGCCCGGTAACGCCACAGCGAGCGGGTCCGGCCTTCGATGTCCTCGCGCGAGATCCCTGCCCCCGGCGTCACCAGCAGCGGCGTCCGCTCGTCCGAGCACCAGCGCGGCTGGTCGAGCGGGTAGAGCCGTCCGTTGCGGGGATCGATGTAGCTGGCGGGCATGAGAGTCTCCGGGGCAGAGCCGATCCGGTCGATATGTCCGAATATGCAGGTTTTATCCAGTCGCTAGCGGAGGCCCCTGGGCCCCTTCAAAAACACGAATGATTACATAGATATAGATGGAATTGCGGCGCCGTTCGCCGATCGGAGGCGTGCTGGGCAGGTCTCTTGAGCCGCCGCGCACGATTAACTTGTCTGTCGCGAGCTGCCGCTACAATATGTTGGATTGAGCTTGCGTCGCCGTTCCGAAAGCCGTGCCGCAAGCGAGCCAGGCCCGTCCGAGCGGCGGGCCGTTGGCGTTTTGGGAGCCTGGACATGAGCCGCGCGAACCGTACTGACCACATCCGCCTGACCTCCCATCCGGAGCCGGGCCGGACCTCCGCCTTTCCGATCCACTGGGGCGCCAGTGAGGCGCGAGCCCGTGGACCGATCATCGGCACGGTGTCCCGCGCAGGCGATCGCAACGTGATCGGCAGCCATGGCGGCTCCTATGCGATGTACCGCGCGCTCGCGGTGTCGGCGGGCGCGCTCGACCCGATCAGGCGTCCCGACCTCACCAACACGTTTCCGGCCGCGACCATCGGCCCGTTCCCGCAATGGAGCGATCCCACCAAGATCGTCGCGCTCGATCCCTGGGGGCACCTCGTCGCGGAAAACTTCCGTCAGGAGATCGCCGAGGGCGCCGACATCCGCCCGAGCATTGCGGTGACGCGGGCGCGGCTGGACCTGCCGGAAATCCGCGAGGCGCTCGCCGCAAAACGCTTACGCGCCGACGGCGAGGTCGTGCACGCCAACGGCAGCGTGTCGGTGGTGAAGATCGCGATCGATCCGGTCTGGTACCTGCCCGGCCTAGCGGCACGCTTCGGCACCGGTGAGACCGAGCTGCGGCGCACGCTGTTCGAGCAGACCGCCGGCATGTTCCCCGAGCTGGTGACCCGGCCCGACATGAAGGTGTTCCTGCCGCCGATCGGCGGCACCACGGTCTACCTGTTCGGCGACGTCACCAAGCTGCCGGATCATCGCACCAGAATCACCTGCCGCGTGCATGACGAGTGCAACGGCTCCGACGTGTTCGGCTCCGACATCTGCACCTGCCGCCCCTATTTGATCCACGGCATCGAGGAATCCGCGCGCGGCGCGCAGGAGGGCGGGCTCGGGCTCGTCGTCTACAACCGGAAAGAGGGCCGCGCGCTCGGCGAGGTCACCAAATTCCTGGTCTACAATGCCCGCAAGCGCCAGGAGGATGGCGACGCGGCCGCCGCCTATTTCGAGCGCACCGAATGCGTCGCCGGCGTCCAGGACGCGCGCTTCCAGCAATTGATGCCGGATACGATCCACTGGCTCGGCCTGAAGCGGATCGACCGTTTCCTGTCCATGAGCGACATGAAATACGACGCGCTGACCTCGCAAGGCATCGACATCGTCGAGCGCGTGCCGATCCCGCCGGAGCTGATCCCGGCCGACGCCTATGTCGAGATCGCCGCGAAGAAGGCCGCCGGCTATTACTCGACCGACATCGCGCCGGAGAAGGACGTGGGCGGCGTCGTCGGTCGTTCGCTGGAAAAATACTGATCGCGTGATGGCGGACGTCCTGGAACGAGAGGCACGCGCGCTGCTCACCGCACAGGCGGTTCGCACGTGCGCCCGACACATGCTCGAGATCGGCCTCGCCGGCGGCCTGAGCCATTTCACCATCGATCTCGACCGCATGGACGATGTCGCAGAAGCCGTGCTCGCGATCACGCGACAGGCGTATCCAACGCTGGAGATTCCCTTCCATGCGCGCTGGCGGCACTTCGTGATCGGCGGCGTCGATCGCTGGGCGGTCCTTGCGGATGCCGCGTCCTGGCCGGATCGCGCGGCGCGGGCGCGCGCGGAGTTCGACCTCGCGATCGTCAGCGTGCTGCTCGACGCCGGCGCCGGCGCAGCGTGGCGATATCGCGATGCGACCAGCGGCGAAAGCATCGGTCGATCCGAGGGGCTCGCGATCGCGAGCCTCGACATGTTTGCGGTCGGCCTTTTCTCGGGCGAGGCCCGCGCGCCGTTCAGGGCCGATGCGGACGTGCTGGCAAAACTGCCGCTCGCCTCCCTCACCTCTGCCTTTCAGGTCCGCGAGGCCAATCCGCTGCTCGGCCTTGAAGGACGCACCGATCTGCTGCGCCGTCTGGGCAAGCAGGTTTCGGGGCACGCGGAGGTGTTCGGCCTGTGCGACACGCCACGGCCGGGCGGACTGTTCGATCATATCGCGGCGCAAGCCAATGGCGGCGCCATTGCCGCCCCCACCATCCTGTCGGCGGTGCTGAACCAGCTCGGACCGATCTGGCCGTCGCGGCTCGAGCTCGCCGGCGTCCCGCTCGGCGATTGCTGGCGCCATCCCGCGCTCAAGGCCGATGACGGAACGGGCGGCCTCGTGCCGCTGCACAAGCTGTCGCAATGGCTGAGCTATTCGCTGATCGAGCCGCTGCAGCGCGCCGGCCTCGACGTCACCGACATCGACGGCCTGACCGGCCTTGCCGAATACCGCAATGGCGGCCTGTTCGTCGATCACGGGGTGCTGCGCCTGCGCGATGCCGCCGATTCGGACCGCGCGCATGCGGTGGATTCCCTGCTCGTCCTCGAGTGGCGCGCGCTGACGGTTGCGCTGCTGGATCGTCTTGCCGATTTGGTTCGCGCCAAGCTCGGCCGCACGGCGGAGACATTGCCGCTCGCCAGCATCCTGGAAGGCGGCAGCTGGGCCGCCGGCCGCGCCATTGCCCTTGCGCGCCGTCCCGACGGCTCGCCGCCGCTGAAGGTGATCAGCGACGGCACGGTTTTCTGACCCTCTCCCCTTGTGGGAGAGGGTGGAGCAATCGCGCAAAGCGCGATTGAGACGGGTGAGGGGTTGCCTCCGCGGGCATATCTCTCGCTTGAGTTCGTTGAAGCAGACCCCTCATCCGGCGCTTCGCGCCACCTTCTCCCACAAGGGGAGAAGGGAAGAAGAGAGCATCTCATCATGGAAGGCGTCACGATCGTCGATCATCCGCTGGTGCAGCACAAGCTGACCCTGGTGCGGGACAAGTCCATCTCGACCAAGTCATTCCGCGAGCTGATCAAGGAGATCGGCATGCTGCTCTGCTACGAGGTGACGCGCGATCTGCCGCTCGCCGATACCGTCATCGAGACGCCGCTGGCGACGATGCATTCGGCCAAGATCGCCGGCAAGAAGCTGGTGTTCGTGCCGATGCTGCGTGCCGGCACGACCTTCGTCGAGGGCATGATGGACCTGGTGCCGACCGCGCGCATCGCGCATATCGGTCTCTACCGCGAGCCGCACAGCTTTGCCGCGGTCGAGTATTTCTTCAAATCGCCGTCCGATCTCAGCGAGCGCCTCGCCATCGTGGTGACGTCGGTGGTCGCCACCGCCAACACGGCTGTCGCCGCCATCGATCGGCTCAAGGAGCGCGGCGCCAGGGACATTCGCCTGGCCTGCCTGATCGCCGCTCCGGAAGGACTGGAGCGCCTGCGCGGATTTCATCCTGACGTGCCGGTCTGGACCGCGGCGGTGGATGAAGGCCTCGACCAAAACGGCTTCATCCTGCCGGGCCTTGGCGATGCCGGCGATCGCGCCTACGGGACCCGGTAGATGCTGCGCGCGTTTTAGGAACAGCTTCGACCGCGCGAGGTTCTCCTGCTCTAACATGGAGAGCACGATGACCTATCAGAATGACGACCGCAGCACTGACCGTGCACGCCGCAACAGCCCGGTGGGCTGGGCGATCGGCGCGATCTTCGTGATCGCGGTGGTGGCCGCCGTCTTCTTCTACAATGGGCGTGAGGTGGGGCCGCAGACCACCACCTCGAATCCGAACACGGCGCCGAACGTCACCACCGGATCGAATCCGCCGGCTGCGCCGGCGAAGTGATCGGCGGCTGCTCTAAACCTTGCCGCTGCCGCAAATCCCCTTCAGCGCCTGCCACTCCTTGTCCGTCAGCAGCGGCGGCCCGGAAGCCGGGCGATCTTCCCTCGTCATGCGCGCGAGGCGGTCCTCGGTCAGCGGGTGGCTGGCGAGGATCGTCGTGAGCGTGGAGCCGCCTTCCTTGCCGGTGATGCGGAACATCAGTTCGGCAGCGGGCTTGGGCGAGCGGCCGAGCTTGTGCATGACCTCGATCGCGAAAGTGTCGGCACCGGTCTCGGCCTCGCGCGAATAGGACGCCTCGACCAGATTGCGTGAGGCGAAGATCACCGCGCCCGAACCGGTGACGTCTCCGAACAACAGGCCGATCAGGAACGAGGTGCCACCGTTGTAGATCAGGCCGCGCATGTTGTCGTAGTGCTTGAGATGGCCGAGCTCGTGGGCGAGGACGCCGGCGAGTTCGTCCGGGTTCTCGGCCTTGTCGAGCAGCCCCTTCAGCACGTAGACCTTGCCGCCGGGCAGCGCGAACGCATTCGGCACCGCGGTCGGCAGCACGCCGGCCGTCATGGATTCATCGTCGAGGCCAGCGGCATCGCGCAGGCGGTTGACGAGCTTCGTGAAGGCGGCCTTGCCTGCGGGATCTTCGCATACGCTACGGCCGAAGATGGTTTTCATCTGCACCTCGGCAGCGTCGCCGATGCGCCGTTCCACGGGTTTCGGCACCAGCGGCGCGAGACGGTCGGCCGCGAGCGGCACGCCGAACAGAACCACGCAGACGATGGAGACGGCGGCCGCCACCGACCAGCCGACGATCTTTGCCACGCCGCGACGCGAGGTCCGGTGCTCATCGAGCCGCAGGCAGCGAGCGGTCACATCTGCCGCGAGCGCGGCGTTGCGGATTTCCAGCCGCGACAATGGCGGCGCGCTGGTGCACGCGAGGCGCAGCATCCCGGGCGGACTGTCGGCGCGGCGCAGGTCGGCATAGGCCCAGCGAACCGGTGTTCCGCCCGCTTCGGAAATCTCGAGCGCATCGCCGAGCGTCAGCGTCACCTGCCGTCTGCGGTTCGAGACGCCGTCGAAGAAGATCGTCGGCTTGGTCGACTGCGCCGGGCTGTCGGCGAACACATCACTCACGTCTCAAAATCCCGCAACATCGAGGCCGTCGGCAAAACCTTCGCCGAGCGCGCTGGCGAGCTCGCCGCTGCCACGCACATCCGCCGCGGCCGCGATGTCGTGCACCTCGACCGTTTCCAGCACCTTGGCCCAGAGATCGCGCTGGAGATAGACGCGCATGACGATGTTGATCGCGAGCGCGAGGGCGAAATAGCCGATCACCATCATCACCACCATCGGGATGCTCTTGGCGGCATTATCGCCGCCGAACACCTGATCGGCCGGAACGCCGCTCAGCTGCACGAGCAGCAGAACGCCACCGCCCACATAGACAGCGAAGGCGATCGTGAGCAGCAGCCACCAGCCGATCACCTTCCAGTACAGGCCATAGAAGGCCTCGTGAGGCAGGTCCGAGGACAGGCTGACGCCGCCGATGCGAATGCCGTCGAGCCACCAGCGCCATTCGCGCGCCTTGAACTCGGCATAGAGGAAAGGCGCGAGCGGGGAAATCAAGAGCGCGATCGGGCTGAGCAGCCACAGCCACCAGGCACGCTTGAAGAAGGTCCAGCCGTCGCCCACGAAATCGCCGCGCAGATCGCCATAATGGCTGTGCTGCATCTTGTAGCGTTCGAGCGCCGCCGCGCGCCATGGCAGCGCCAGGCCGAGCGTGAGAAGCACGAGCAGGCCCCACGCCATGGCGCGGAACGCATAGGCCCAGCCGGAGCCGTCCATCCAGAACCGCACGCCGCGCCAGACCGTGCGCGTCAACCGGTATCGCCGCGCGCGAAAGATCGCGAACTGGCCGAAGGCATAGAAGCCGATGAACAGCGGCGTCGAGGCAAAGCCTTGCCAGCGCTCGAACTCGATGCCGATCAGGAAGTAGGCGAGGTAGATCGGCACCAGGATCGCGAGCGCGAACAGGAAGCCGACCAGAAGCTCCTTGGCCCGCCCGGTATATTCGGCGGCATCGCCGCCGATCGCGGTGTTCGCCCACAGATGACGGCGGATGTCGGTGACGAGCCAGAACCGGTAGAAGCCGAAGGTGACGAGCTCCAGCATGGCACCCTTGGTGACCATTTTCCGGAACTCGGCGCGGTTACCGCTGAACTCGACCCGCGTCGGCGGCAGCGGCGGCGGAATGGGCTCGGAGCCGATGGGGGGCCATTGCATGTCGTTCACGGCGGCAACCTCGGGATGCGGTCTTGATCCGGTCAAACTATAGATCAGAGGTTAGTCGGCGCCTAAGATGGCCGGGTTCGATTTACCTCGATTCCAGCCCGCTTTCTGGCACCATTTCACGACAAACAGCGTGCGGAGGATCACGCTGGTCGCTGTCGCTTAGCCCAATCCTCTCGCAAGGGTTGGGTGTGGCAAAACTCTCCCTTGCTCCGGCGCAGACAACCGGCTGTAATTGCAAATCAAATACCGCAGCGCAGAATTCAACGAGAACGCGCGGTTCATGCCAGGGAGAGCGGTCATGCATGGGACCATCGAGAGCGCAGCCAAGCTCGACGCATTGCGCGAGCGCGCCAATTCACTTCCGCTGGAGCAGTTCGATCCCGGCGATCCGGAATTGTTCAGGACCGACACGTTCTGGCCCTATTTCGATCGGTTGCGCCGGGAAGATCCCGTGCACTACTGCAAGGACTCGATGTTCGGGCCGTACTGGTCGGTGACGCGCTATAATGACATCATGGAGATCGAGACGAACCATGCGGTGTTCTCCTCGGCCTCCGCACTCGGCGGCATCACCATCCGCGACATCGATCCGGACCTGCGCCGCGAAAGCTTCATCTCGATGGACCCGCCGCGCCATGCCGCGCAGCGCAAGACCGTTGCGCCGATGTTCACGCCGACGCACCTGGACAATCTCGCGCTCAACATCCGCAAGCGCTCGGCCGAGTGCCTGGACAATCTGCCTCGCGGCGAGGTGTTCGACTGGGTCGACCGCGTCTCGATCGAGCTCACAACGCAGATGCTGGCGGTGCTGTTCGACTTTCCCTGGGAGGACCGCCGCAAGCTGACGCGCTGGTCCGACATCGCCACCACGATTCCCGGGCCCGACGGCCTCGTCGCCACCGAGGATGAGCGCCAGGCCGAGCTGACGGAATGCGCGACCTACTTCGCCCGGCTCTGGAAGGAACGCATCGCGCAGCCGCCGAAAAGCGACCTGCTCTCGATGATGGCGCACGGCGCCGCAACCCGCGACATGGACGCCAAGAACTTCCTCGGCAATCTCATTCTGTTGATCGTCGGCGGCAACGACACGACGCGCAACACCATGTCGGGCTCGCTGCTCGCGCTGAGCCAGCATCCTGAGCAATACCGCAAGCTGCGCGACAACCCCGCTCTGCTCGACAGTTTCGTCCCCGAGGTGATCCGCTGGCAGACGCCGCTGGCGCATATGCGGCGCACCGCGCTCTCCGACTTTGAGTTCCGCGGCAAGCAGATCAAGAAAGGTGACAAGGTCGTGATGTGGTACGTCTCGGGCAACCGCGACGAAGAGGTGATCGAGAAGCCCTACGATTTCATCATCGACCGCGCCCGCCCGCGCACGCACCTGTCCTTCGGTTTCGGCATCCACCGCTGCGTGGGATTGCGGCTGGCCGAGCTCCAGCTCAAGATTATTTGGGAAGAAATTCTCAGGCGGTTCGACCATATTGACGTGGTCGGCGAACCCAGGCGAGTCTATTCCAGCTTCGTGAAGGGTTTGGAAGAGCTGCCGGTGAAGATTGCGGCGTAGGGCGGCAGCAAGATGAATCCGGACTGCACCCACGAGCGAGTTGCGCCCCCTCTCCCGCTTGCGGGAGAGGGTTGGGGAGAGGGTGTCACCACAATCGGACAGCCCCCGAGAGGATAGAACCCTCACCCGCGCTTCGCGCGACCTCTCCCGCAAGCGGGAGAGGTAAGACAACAACTGGAGCAACCATTATGAACATCCAAGCGCCGGTTAAGGTGGACAAGGCCGAACGCATGCGCAGGGCTCGCGAGGAGGCCTATGCGACGCCGTTGTCGCAATTCCATCCCGGCGCGCCCAGGCTGTTCCAGGACGACACCTTGTGGCCCTGGTTCGAGCGGCTGCGCAAGGAAGAACCGGTGCATTACTGCACCAACGCGCCGATCGAGCCGTACTGGTCGGTGGTGAAGTACAACGACATCATGCATGTCGACACCAATCACGGCATCTTCTCCTCGGATTCCAAGCTCGGCGGCATCTCGATCCGCGACGTGCCGGAAGGCTACGACTATCCGAGCTTCATCGCGATGGACCAGCCCCGGCATTCGGCGCAGCGCAAGACGGTGTCGCCGATGTTCACGCCGACACATCTCGACGAGCTCGCGAAGCTGATCCGCCAGCGCTCGCAGACCGTCCTCGACAATCTGCCGCGCAACGAGACCTTCAACTTCGTCGAGCGCGTCTCGATCGAATTGACGACGCAGATGCTGGCCACCCTGTTCGACTTTCCCTGGGAGGAGCGGCGCAAGCTGACGCGCTGGTCGGACGTATCGACCGCATTGCCCAAGAGTGGCATCGTCGCCTCCGCCGAGGAGCGCCGCCGCGAGATGGACGAGTGCTACGCCTACATGTCGAAGCTGTGGAACGAGCGCGTCAACTCGGCGCCGCGCAACGATCTGCTGTCGCTGATGGCCCATAACGACGCCACCCGCCACATGGACCCCGACAACCTCATGGGCAATATCATCCTGCTCATCGTCGGCGGCAACGATACCACGCGCAACACCATGACCGGCTCGGTGCTGGCGCTGAACGAGAACCCGGAGCAGTACGACAAGCTGCGCGCCAATCCGGCGCTGATCGATTCCATGGTGCCGGAGGTGATCCGCTGGCAGACGCCGCTGGCGCATATGCGGCGCACCGCGCTGCAGGACACCGAGATCGGCGGCAAGCACATCAGGAAAGGCGACCGCGTCGTGATGTGGTACGTCTCGGGCAACCGCGACGAGGAGATGTTCGAGAAGCCGAACGAGTTCATCATCGACCGCCCGCGCCCGCGCACCCACCTGTCCTTCGGCTTCGGCATCCACCGCTGCGTCGGCATGCGCCTCGCGGAGCTGCAGCTGCGGATCATCTGGGAGGAGATGCTGAAGCGCTTCGACCGCATCGAGGTGGTCGGCGAGCCCAAGCGGATCTATTCCAGCTTCATCAAGGGGTATGAGTCGCTGCCGGTGCGGATTCCGGGCTGACCGCTATGGCAGAGACCAACTCGATCGACATGCTCTCGGACACCATGGCGATGTCGGGCTTCCCGCACGCCTCGGGCATGCGCGTTGTTGCCGCCGAGCCTGGCAAGGTCGCGCTGGCCCTCACCAAGAAACCGGAGCTGTCGCAATTCTTCGGCCATTTCCACGGCGGCGTGATCACGGGCCTCGCCGACCAGGCCGCCGGCGCAGCGGTCAGCACCGCGCTCCCGAAGGGCCGCATCGCCGTCACGATCGAGATCAAGATCAACTTCCTGGGACCTGCCGACGGCGAAGAAATCATCGCGAGCGCCGAAGCAATCCAGGTTGGCGGCTCGATCGGGGTCGCCAAGGTGGAGGTGGTTTCGGAGTCGAAGGGAAACCGGCGCGTCTGCGCCTTTGGGCTCGCGACCATGCGCGCGGTCGAGATGCCGGCGCTGCCCTGACGTGCGGGCTATAGAATCCTGGCATGACTGCTCAAACAAAATGAGAAGGGAACGCCACCTTTTCGGGGCCTAAGCACGGGATGACGGCCGGTCAGGCCGCAGACCGTTCAGGCCAGCTTGATGTCCCAGATGCCTTCCTTGCGGCAGGCCGCGATTTCCTCACGAAGCAGCGCCGTCACGGCGGCGGTCGCTGTCGTCACCGGGCGCTCGATCGGAGAGGCCACGATGAGCTCGCGCGACATTGGCTTCGAAATCGGCGCGGCTTCCAGCCGACCGTCCGCGACCTCGGCATGCACCGAAGACGGTGGCAGCAGTGCGAAGCCGAGCCCCTCCTCGACGAGACTCGTGAGCACCCTGAACGAGTCGGCTTCGAGCTGCACGTCGAGTTTGATGCGCTTGCGCGCCGCCGCGTGCTCGATCAGCGCGCGGAGGCCGTGGGAGTGAGAGGGCAGCACCAGCCGCTGCCGCAGCAGCCAGCCGATATCGACGCTCTTCTTGCGCGCCAGTCCGCAGCCGCGCGGACCGACTGCGACGATGTTGTCGCGCCCCAGGCTCTGCACGTTGAGATGCAAATCGGCCGAGCGGCCATAGAGGATGGCGAGGTCCATCTCGCCGCGATGCAGCCATTCGACGAGATGGCCGCTGTAGCTCTCGACGATGCGCAGCGAAATCCCGGGAAATTTTTCGACGCAGCGCCGCGCAAAGCGCGCCGACAGCACGCAGCTCACGGTCGGAACCAGACCGAGCACGACTTGTCCGGACGGCGGGCCCTTCACCGACTGGATGTCGTCGCGGATCTGGTCGATCTGCCGCACGATGCCGGAGGTGCGCGCCAAGAGCAGGCGGCCGGCCTCGGTCAGCACCATGCCGCGGCCGTTGCGCGTGAACAGCTCGGTGCGCAGCTCGTGTTCCAAAAGCTTGATTTGCCTCGAGAGCGCCGGCTGCGCCACGCGCAACATGTCGGACGCCTTGGAGAGGCTGCCGAGCTCCGCCACGCAACTGAAGGTCCTGAGCTGCCGGAAATCCATGCTTGCCAATCCTGGAAGGCTACTTCATACGCTATAACAAATGAGCATAGGGGGCTGGCATTGTTTTCACAACGCCAGGGGATAGGCCGGCGTTATCTTAACTGCCGCCAAGAACTGGAAACGTCATGAGTCAAGAACACCACACCGAGGATTATGCCGACATCCGCGAAGCCGTCGCCAAGCTGTGCGCGCAGTTTCCGGGCGAATATTGGCGCAAGCTCGATCGCGAGATGGCCTACCCCAAGGCCTTCGTCGATGCGCTGACCGAGGCCGGCTATCTCTCGGTGCTGATCCCCGAGGAATATGGCGGCGCGGGTCTGAAGCTGTCCGCAGCAGCGGCGATCCTGGAGGAGATCCAGCGCGCGGGCTGCAACGGCGGCGGCTGCCATGCCCAGATGTACACGATGGGCACGGTGCTCAGGCACGGCAATGCCGAGCAGAAGGCGAAATACCTGCCGAAGATCGCGAGCGGCGAGTTGCGCCTGCAGGCGTTCGGAGTCACCGAGCCGACCAGCGGCACCGACACCTCCTCGCTGAAGACGTTCGCGCGCAAGGAGGGCAACGACAGCTACATCGTCAACGGCCAGAAGATCTGGACCAGCCGCGCCGAGCATTCCGACCTGATGGTGCTGCTGGCGCGGACCACGCCGAAGGACCAGGTCAAGAAGCGCACCGATGGTCTTTCCGTGTTCATCGTCGACATGCGCGAGGCCAAGGGCAACGGCCTCGAGATCCGCCCGATCCGCACCATGATGAACCACGCCACCACAGAAGTGTTCTTCACCGACATGAAGGTGCCGGCGGAGAATCTGATCGGCGAGGAAGGCAAGGGTTTCCGCTACATCCTCTCCGGCATGAATGCCGAGCGCATCCTGATCGCGGCCGAATGCGTCGGCGACGCCAAATGGTTCATCGCCAAGGCCACCAACTACGCCAAGGAGCGCGCGGTGTTCGGTCGTCCGATCGGTCAGAACCAGGGCATCCAGTTCCCGATCGCCAAGGCCTACGCCTCGATGCGCGCGGCCGAATTGATGGTGAAGGAAGCGACACGCAAATACGAAGCCGGGCTCGACTGCGGCGCGGAGGCCAACATGGCCAAGATGCTGGCGGCGGACGCGTCCTGGGAAGCAGCGAATGCCTGCATCCAGACCCATGGCGGCTTCGGCTTTGCGGAGGAATACGACGTCGAGCGCAAGTTCCGCGAGACGCGGCTCTATCAGGTGGCGCCGATCTCGACCAACCTCGTGCTGTCCTTCGTCGCCGAGCATGTGCTCGGCATGCCCCGCTCGTACTGAGGCAGCCATCATGGGAGCACTTGACGGGATCAGGGTGGTTGCGGTCGAGCAGGCGGTGGCGGCGCCGTTCTGCTCCTCACGGCTGGCGGATGCCGGCGCCGAGGTGATCAAGATCGAGCGGCCCGAGGGCGATTTCGCCCGCGGCTATGACGCGGCGGCCAAGGGCCAGAGCAGCTATTTCGTCTGGCTCAATCGCGGCAAGCAATCGGCGGTGGTCGATCTCACCACGACGGAAGGCCGCGCCGAGCTGGAGACGCTGATCGCCAGCGCCGACGTGCTGATCCAGAACCTCAAGCCCGGCTCGATGGATAAGCTCGGCTTCTCGCGCGAGCGGCTCTTGAAGGAATATCCAAGACTGATCTCGTGCACCATCACCGGTTATGGCGACGAGGGCCCCTATGCCCATCGCAAGGCCTATGATCTCCTGATCCAGGCCGAGAGCGGGCTTGCCTCGATCACCGGCAATCCCGATGGCGCCTCGCGCGTCGGCATGTCGATCGTCGACGTCGCGACCGGCGCCACCGCGCATGCGGCGATCCTGGAAGCGCTGATCGGGCGCGGGCGCACCGGCAAGGGTGCCGACATCCGCATCTCCATGTTCGACGTGATGGCGGACTGGTGCACGGTGCCGCTGCTCAACGCGGAAGCCGGCAATCCGCCCAAGCGCATGGGCCTCCGTCATCCCTCGATCGCGCCCTATGGCGTGTTCACCTCCAGGGACGGCAAGGACATATTGATCTCGATCCAGAGCGAGCGCGAGTGGAAGACGCTGTGCGCAAAGGTGCTGGACCAGCCGGACCTGCCGGCCGATCCCCGCGTCGCCAACATGGTCGAGCGCGTGCGCAACCGCGACTTCACCGACAAGACGGTTGCGGACAGCTTCGGCAGAATGACGCGCGACGAGCTCTTGAAGCGGCTGTCGGACGCCGATATCGCCTTCGCCGAGGTCAACACCATGGCCGACCTCACCAGGCATCCCCATCTGCGGCGGATCGAGGTCGACACGCCGAACGGCCGTGTCAGCTATCCCGCGCCGGCACCGATCATCGTCGGTGAGACGCGCAGCTACGGCGCTGTGCCCGCCATCGGCGAACGTCCCCAGACAAAGAAGTAACAAGAGCGAGGCGTCATGACCGAGAAGCTCGACATCGATCATCTGCGGCAATGGATCGGCCGCAGCACCGAGGCCACCGACATCGTCACGGCGCAGCTCGTCATGGGTCTGCGCGCGACGCTGTTCCAGGAGGTCGGCGCGCCGAAGACGGGTGACGCCGCGCCGTTCACGGTGCATTGGTGCCTGGCGCAGCCGGTGTTCCCGATGTCGATGCTCGGTCCCGATGGCCACCCGACCCGTGGCGGCTTCCTGCCGCCGGTGCCGCTGCCGCGACGGATGTGGGCCGGCGGCGAGATCGAGTTTCTGCAGCCGCTCCAGGTCGGCGATGAATCGACCCGGACGTCGCGCATCGCCGACGTGCAGGTGAAATCAGGCTCAACCGGCACGCTCTGCTTCGTCTCGGTCGAGCACAGCATCTCCTGCCCGCGCGGTGTGGCCATCCGCGAGCGCCAGGACATCGTCTATCGCGAGATGACGAGCGGCGCGCCGGCGACCGCCAAGGCCCCGCCTCCGCCGCCGAAGGCGCAGCACCGCGAGACCCACCTCTCCGATCCCGTGCTGCTGTTCCGCTACTCCGCGCTGACCTTCAACGGCCACCGCATCCATTACGACCGCGACTACGTCACCAAGGTCGAAGGCTATCCGGGCCTGATCTTCCACGGCCCGCTGCAGGCAGCGCTGATCATCGAGATGGCGGCGCGCTTGCGCGGCGGCAAGGCGCCGAAGAAATTCACCTATCGCGGGGTTCAGCCGCTGTTCGAGGGCACGGAATTTTCCGTCAATGCCAACGAGCTGGAGGCGGGCATGGAGCTGTGGACCGCGAACGCGGAAGGGCAGCCGACGATGAAGGGCACGGCGGTGTGGTAATCACGCGCTATTAGACCCTCACCCTGAGGAGCCGCGCAGCGGCGTCTCGAAGGCGAGGCCACCAGCCGGGCCTTCATCCTTCGAGACGCGCGCGAAGACGCGCTCCTCAGGATGAGGAATTAGAAGGGGACGGAAACCAATGGCCAAGAACGGCAAGACCGGCAGCAAGTCCGTCACCGTGAAGCAGGCGACGCTCGACCTGTTGCGCGCTTTCGGCATCACAAAAGTGTTCGGCAATCCGGGCTCGACCGAGCTGCCATTCCTGAGCGACTGGCCCGACGACATCGACTACGTGCTGGCGCTGCAGGAAGCATCCGCGGTCGGCATGGCCGATGGCTATGCGCAGGCAACCCGCAATGCGGGCTTCGTCAATCTGCATTCGGCGGCCGGCGTCGGCAACGCGCTCGGCAACATCTACACCGCGCACCGCAACCAGACGCCGCTCGTGATCACGGCAGGCCAGCAGGCGCGCTCGATCCTGCCGCTGCAGGCATTCCTCTATGCCGAGCGCGCCTCCGAATTCCCGCGACCTTACGTCAAATACAGCGTCGAGCCGGCGCGGCCCGAGGACGTGCCGGCCGCGATCGCGCGCGCCTATTACACCGCAATGCAGCCGCCGTGCGGGCCGACCTTCGTGTCGATCCCGATCGACGATTGGGCGCATGCCTGCGCGCCGATCGAAGCGCGGACAGTGAGCCGCGAGATCGGCCCCGAGCCGGAGGCGATGAAGGCGCTGGCCGCCGCGCTCGGATCGGCAAAACACCCCGCCCTCGTCGTCGGCCCGGGCATCGACCGCGCCGGCGCGGTCGATCTGATGGTGCGCGTCGCGGAGAAGGCGAAGGCCAGCGTCTGGGTCAGCCCGTTCTCGGCCCGCTGCTCCTTTCCCGAGCGTCATCCGCAATTCGCAGGCTTCCTGCACGCTTCTCCGGCGCAGCTCTCCGACGCGCTGCGCGCGCATGACCTCGTCGTCGTCATCGGCGCGCCGGTCTTCACCTTCCATGTCGAAGGCCACGCCGCGATCTTCGACGGCGGGGCGACGATCTTCCAGATCACCGACGACGCCGATGCCGCGGCGGTGACGCCCGTGGGCACCAGCATCATCGCCACGATGAAGCCGGCGCTCAGCCTGCTGCTCGAGCTGCTGCCGGAGAGCAAGCGCGCCACGCCGAAAGGCCGCACGCTGCCGCCGCCACCACAGGCGGCCGATCCGCTGCCGGTCGAATATCTGCTGCATTCGCTGTCGCAGGCGATGCCCGACGGCGCATCACTGGTCGAGGAAGTGCCCTCGCACCGGCCGGCGATGCAAAAATTCCTGCCGATGCCCGGCCAGGACAGCTTCTACACCATGGCGAGCGGCGGCCTCGGCTACTCACTGCCCGCCGCGGTCGGCATGGCGCTCGGCAAGCCGAGCAGCCGCACGGTCTGCCTGATCGGTGACGGCTCGGCGATGTATTCGATCCAGGCGCTGTGGACCGCCGCGCAGCGCAAGCTGCCGCTCACCATTGTCGTCATCAACAATTCCGGCTACGGCGCGATGCGCTCGTTCAGCCAGGTGATGCAGGTGCGGAACGTGCCGGGGCTGGAGCTGCCGGGGATCGATTTCGTCCGGCTCGCCGAGGGCATGGGCTGCCATGCGGTGCGGGTGACGAAGGCGGCAGAGCTGGGCGAGGCGCTGAAGCGCGGCATGGCGCATGCAGGCACCAGCCTCGTCGAGGTCGTCGTGGATTCAGCGGTGCCGGTGCTGTACGGACAGAAGCATTGAAGATGTCGTCCCTGCGTTCGCAGGGTATTTGACGCGAGCGCGCACCCACTACGACGCGAGGAATCCCCCGTCCGCCGCCAGCACGTGTCCAACCACGTAGGACGACGCATCCGACGACAGCCACACCACGGCTTCCGCCACCTCCTCCGGGCTGCCCATCCGCCGCAGCGGCAATCCCGCACCCACCGTCGCGATATCGCCGACGCCGGCGCGCAGCATCATGTCGGTGACGACGCGGCCAGGCGCGATGGCGTTGATGCGGATTCCGCGCGGGGCGTTCTCCAACGCCACCGAGCGCGTCAGGGAGATCGCGGCCGCCTTGGACGCCGAGTAGAGCGAGAAGCCCGGATTGGGATTGCGCATCCCGCTGACGGAGGCATTGACGACGATGCTGCCCCGTCCCTGCGCCAGCATGACAGGCAATTGGTGACGCAGGCACAGGAATAGCGCCCGGACATTGGTGTCGAACACACTGTCGTAGATATCGGTGCCCTGCTGCTCCAGCGGCGCGCGGCGCTCCTGGAAGCCGGCATTGTTGAACGCGACGTCGAGCCGGCTGCAACGTTGATTTGCGGTGCGAACCAGCCGCTCGACCTCGTCCTCGCGTGTGATGTCGGTCTTGAGCGCGATCGCTTCCGTGCCGAGCTCGCGGCACGAAGCGGCAGTCGCCTCGATCTCGGCCTCGCGGCGGCCCGCGACGATGATCGCATCCGCCCCTTCAGACGCCATCTGCAACGCGGTGGCGCGGCCGATGCCGCTGCCACCACCGGTTACCAGGCAGACCTTGCCCCGCATCCGCATCCCCGTCGGCAAAGCTCCGCTCATGGGCCACTCCAAAACGCTTGCGCGCGCCGTTGCGCGCATATAGTTGTATGATACAACTATACGCCGGGAGTCAAGGGATGGCCGAGCTTTCGCTGATCGACGACATCCGCGCCGCCTCGCGCCTGATGGTGCGCGAGCTCGGCTTCATGGATGCGACCGTTGCGGCCTCGGACTATCCGCCGTCGGCCGTGCACACCATCCTCGAGATCGGCATCCGCGGTCCCATGACGTCAGGCGAGCTTGGCGGTTTCCTGCTGCTCGAAAAATCCAGCGTCAGCCGCCTGGTGCGCAAGCTGGTCGATTGCGGCGAGCTCAAGGAGACGCCGGATGAGACGGACGCCCGCAGCAAGCTGTTGTCGCTGACGGCGAAGGGCCGGCGCACCCTGCAGGCGCTGCATGCCTTCGGCCGCCAGCAGGTGCGCGGCGCGCTGGCGACGCTGACGGAAGCCGAGCAGCGCAAGGTGCGCGAGGGCATGATGCTCTATGCACGGGCGCTGCGGGCGAGCCGGGTGGAGGAGGAGGTCGCGTAACACAGGTGTCGTCCCCGCGAACGCGGGACCCATACCGCGTGATTTCTCGATGAAGCGCAGGTGTCAGTACCGCGCGCAAGAACAACTACCGGTCTTCGCCAAACTCCTTGATGTGGTTATGGGTCCCTGCGTCCGCAGGGACGACAGCGAGTGTTTGGCGTGCGCTTACAGTCAGCACGCCATCCGGTCACTTCCCGAACTCCTCCCGCATCTTGGCCTGGATCTTGGCCATGCCGCCGATCCAGCGGTCGTAATTCTCGGTCTTCTTGCGCATGTAGCCGAGCACCTGGGGGTGCGGGAGAATCAGGAAGGTCTCCTGCTCGAGACCGGCGAGCACGTCCTTGGCGACCTGCTCGGGTGTCAGATCGCCGTCGCCGGATTGCGGGCCCTTCGGGATAGAGCGCAGCATGTTGGTGTCGACGCCCTGCGGACAGAGGATCGAGACCTTGATGTTGTGCGCCTTGTGCGAGATCGCGAGATTCTCGGCAAAGCCGACCGCGGCGTGCTTGGTGGTCGAATAGGCCGGGCTGCCGACTTGCGACAACAGGCCTGCGGCCGAGATGGTGTTGAGGAAATACCCGCCGCCGCGCGCCTTCATGCGGGGAATCAGATGCCGCGCGGCATAGACATGGGCCATCACGTGGATCGCCCAGCTGCGCTGCCACGGCTCGTCGGAGGCGCCGCCGGCATTCTCCGACATCGGATCGAAGCCGCCGCCGATGCCGGCATTGGAGCAGAACAGGGCGATGGGACCGAACTGGCGCTCGGTCTCCTCGATGACGTGCGCAATGTCCTTCTCCTGCGCGACGTCGCATTTGAAGGCGGCGCCATCCACCATGGCGGCGACTGCCCTTGCATTGGCGACGTCCATATCGGCGACCACGACCTTGGCCGCGCCCGCATTGTGAAAGGCCTCGCACAGCGCCTTGCCGATGCCGTTTGCGCCGCCCGTGACGACCACGACCTTGCCGGTCACCTGCATGCGACGTCTCCCCTTGTCTCTTATACCGCTGTTGCGCCACGCCCCTTATTCCGCGGCGTGGAGCCTGCTCAGCTCAACACGAGGTCGAGCACCGCGGTATAATGGCATGCCGCGCCGGCCAAGACAAAGCCGTGCCAGATCGCATTCTGGAAGCGCAGGCGCCGCCAGGCGTGAAAAATAACGCCGAAGCTGTAGAGCAGGCCGCCGGCCAGGATGAATCCGAGCACCAGCGCCGGCAGCGCCTGGACCACGGCGTCGTAGAGCATCACGCCGCTCCAGCCCATCGCGAGATAGATGCCGACCGAGACGCGGTCGAACCGGCCGGGGTAGAGCAGCTTCAGCACGATACCGAGGATGGCAACGCACCAGACGCCGGCGAGCAGCACCAGCGCGAAGCCGCTGTCCTTCACCTCCAGAATGAACGGCGTGTAGGTCGCCGCGATCAGGAGATAGATCGCCGAATGGTCGAACCGCCGCAGCAGCCATTTGGCCGGCGACACCGGCCAGAGATTATAGGTCGCCGACAACACCAGCATCGAGAGCAGGCCGGCGACGTAGATCGAGACGCCGATGACGTCGGTCGCATCGGCGTAGATCGCCGTCAGCACCACCAGCACGGTTGCCGCGACGACGCCGGAGAGCACACCGATCGCGTGGATAATGCCATCGGCGATGAGCTCGGCGCGGTCGTAATCCCAGCCGATCACGTCGGCGGCAGCATGAACGGACGTCGATGCAAGCTGTTTCAGTTGGAAGACGGTCATGGCAATCCGCAAGATCAGGTAATGCTCTCTTCTATGGGTCTTTCGGGATCGGCGCGTCGTTCAAACGGCTGATTTCCCGATAAAGGCGGTGGAAGTATGGAGCTTGATTTTCCTCACGCAATTGCCACTTTTGTGAACGGACACACATCCCGCCCGACCCAGATCCATTAACGTTCATATGGCATTCAGTTTCCAGGATATGGTCGAAGAAGCGCGGCTGTCGGCGCGGGCGCTGATCGACTATGGCGAGCACTTCTTTAACCCGACGGTGCGGCTCGGCGTCACCGGTCTGTCGCGGGCCGGCAAGACCGTGTTCATCACGGCGCTGATCCACGGCCTCACCCGCGGCGGACGGTTTCCGGTGTTCGAAGCCTATGCATCGGGCCGGATTGCGCGGGCGCATCTGGCACCGCAGCCCGATGATGCCGTGCCGCGGTTTGCCTATGAGGGCCATCTGCACGCGCTGGTCGAGGAGCGACGCTGGCCGAATTCGACAGTCGACATCAGCGAGCTCAGGCTCGTCATCGACTATCAACGCCATAACGGCGCCGACCGCACGCTGACGCTCGACATCGTCGACTATCCCGGCGAATGGCTGCTCGACCTGCCGCTGCTGCAAAAGAGCTTCGAGCAATGGTCGGCGGAGAGTCTTGCGCTGTCACGCGAGGCGCCGCGCGCGCATCTCGCCGCCGAGTGGCACGCGCATCTCGCAACGCTCAAGCCCGCCTCGCGCGAGGACGAGCAGTCAACGCTGACGGCTGCAAGGCTCTTCACCGATTATTTGCGGGCCTGCCGCGACGAGCGCTTTGCGATGAGCCTCTTGCCGCCCGGCCGGTTCCTGATGCCCGGCAATCTCGCAGGCTCGCCGGCGCTGACTTTCGCACCGCTCGACGTGCCCCCCGGCGGGCAGGCGCCGGAGGGATCGCTCTGGGCGATGATGGTGCGCCGCTTCGAGGCCTACAAGGACGTCGTGGTGCGGCCGTTCTTCCGCGATCATTTCGCCCGGCTCGACCGCCAGATCGTGCTGGCCGATGCGCTTTCTGCGTTCAACTCCGGTCCCGAGGCGCTGCACGACCTCGAAGCCGCCCTCGCCGGCATTCTCGAGTGCTTCAACATAGGCCGCAGCACGATTCTCTCCAGCCTGTTCCGGCCGCGCATCGACCGTATCCTGTTCGCGGCAACCAAGGCGGACCATCTGCACCATTCCAGCCACGACCGGCTCGAGGCGGTGCTGCGCCGCGCCGTCTCGGGCGCTGTCGCGCGCGCGGAAAATACCGGCGCGGCGATCGACGTCGTGGCGCTCGCCGCCGTGCGCGCCACAAGAGAGGCTCAAGTCGCCCGCGGCCGCGACAAATTGCCGTCGATCCTGGGAACGCCGGCCGCAGGCGAAAGCGCCGGGGGCGAGTTTTTCGATGGCAACACGGAAGTGGCGACCTTTCCGGGCGATCTTCCGCTGGATCCCGAGCCGCTGTTCAACGGCACCGATGCGTTCCGCGGTCTCGCGACCGAGGTCGCCGAGAAGAGCGATTTCCGCTTCCTGCGCTTCCGCCCGCCCAGGCTCGAACACGAAGGCACTGAAGCGCCCGCGCTGCCACATATCCGCCTCGACCGTGCCTTGCAGTTCCTGATCGGAGACAAGCTCGCATGAACGACCGATCGAAGCCACGGCGGCCGGCAACGTTCCGGCTCGACGATCCCGGCGTCGTCGTCACCGAGGCCGATGAGACGGCGCGGCTCGGCCGCGCCACCATCCAGATCACGCCGGAGCCCGATCCGGCCATGCTGCCGGTGCCGATCGAGGCCGCGCTGCCGGCGCGGCGCGGCTTTCCCTGGGGCACGCTGTTCTGGTCGGGCCTCGCCGGGCTGACGCTGCTCGGCACCGGGCTCGGCGTCGTCCATCTGGTCGAGGATTTGTTCGCGCGCAGCGAAACGCTCGGCTTCGTCGGTCTTGCCTTCGCCGTCGTCACCGCGCTGGCACTTGCCGTCGTGATCGGACGCGAGGCGTTCGGGCTCGCGCGCCTTGCGACGATCGAGAAGCTGCATGCGCGAGCGGCCGCGGTGCTTGCCAGTGACGACCGCAAGGAGAGCCGCGTCATCGTCCAGGACCTGCTCAAGATCGCGCACCAGAACCCGCAGCTTGCGCGCGCACGCGCCACCCTGGAGAGCCACGCTGGCGAGATCATCGACGGTGCCGACATGATCCGGCTCGCCGAGCGCGAGCTGATGTCGCCGCTGGACGCGGAGGCGCGGCGGCTGGTGTCGTCGGCCGCGCAAAAAGTCTCGATCGTCACCGCTGTCTCGCCGCGCGCGGCGATCGACGTGCTGTTCGTGTTCGTCGCCGCGCTGCGCCTGATCCGCCAGCTGGCCTATCTCTATGGCGGCCGCCCCGGCGCGCTCGGCATGATCCGCCTGCTCCGCCACGTCATCACCCATCTCGCCATCACCGGCGGCATGGCCGCGAGTGACAGCCTGGTGCAACAGATGCTGGGACACGGGATCGCGGCGAAGCTGTCGCAGCGGCTCGGCGAAGGCGTGCTGAACGGGCTGCTGACCGCGCGGCTGGGATTGGCCGCGATCGAGGTGACGCGGCCATTGCCGTTCGCGGCACTGCCGTCTCCGAAACTGTCGGATCTTGCGACGGATTTGTTGCGGAAGAAGGACGACGAGGCGTAGCGGCTCTTCTTACCCTCCCCTCGAGGCAGGGCAATCGCGTATGGTGTGCACGATGCGGCGGCAGTGGCAGTCGGCTCCCTCTCCCGCTTGCGGGGGAGGGCTGGGGTGGGGGCTGTCTCCGCATCGGGATTGCTAGAAATTGCGGAAGATACCCCCGAGTGGCGAAAACCCTCACCCGCCGCGCTCTGCGAGCGCGTCGGCCTCTCCCGCAAGCGGGAGAGGCGGAGCAAGCCGGCGGTCCTCGCGAAATCCATATGCGATTGCCCTGCCTGGAGGGGGAGGGCTAACGCATATGAGTGCGGTTGCCTGTGGCGCATCCTTCGAGACGCCCGCCCTTGGCGGGCCCTCAGGATGAGGACGGAGTCCACGGCAGCACTTCCAACGGACACCGATACAGTTCAGCCTCATCCTGAGGAGACCGCGAAGCGGGCGTCTCGAAGGAGAGGCGCTTGCTCGAGCCCCGCCACAAAGCCATTGCGATAGCCCTGCCCCTCCAGGGGAGGGTAAGAGAAGCCGAGCTCCCGCTTCTCGACTCCCCCGCCAGCACCTTCCATGGGAACAGCGGCGAATCCTTCGGCGGTGAGAGCTCGGGGGTCCAGCCGGTGAGCTTTTCGATCACATAGGTATCCGCCAAAACGCCGCGCCAGCGGCGTTCGACCTGGCCGAGCTGTTCGCGTTTCGCCGGAATGTTCTGCCACAGCGACGACCGGTTGTCCGGCTCGCGGCCGACATAGATGCCGGCGTGGCCCGTGATCTTGTCCATGCCGGGATCGCGGAAATCCTGGAAGCGGCCGCGCTCGTTGATCTCGATGACGGGCACGCGGCCTCGGAATAGCCAGCGCATCATGGCGTAGGTGCGGTAGTCCGTGGTCGCGATCCAGGTCGCGCCGGTCTCGTCGAGCGCGGCTTGGGCACGCGCGGCGACCTGCTCGTAACCCGCCTCGGCGCCGATCGGATCGATCCTGCCGAGCAGATTCCAGGGCGCGGCGACGTAGTAGAGGAACACGATGACGACGAAGGCGATGCCGGAGATGACCGCTGTCCTGGCCCAGAACAGCGACGATCGGAGCATGCGCGCCGACCATCCCTCCTTCATCATCGTCGCAAGGTTCACAGCGGCTGCCGCGAAGCCGACCGGCCACATGAACATCGGCCAGGTGTCGCCGACCCGGAGCGTCATCGACTTGGCGAAGAAATAGCAGAACGGCACCAGCACCGCGGTCGACAGCAGGATCGCAACCGGCTCGCGCGTGCGATAGCCGCGCCATGCCGTCAGCACCAGCCCGGTCAGCACCACCGGCAACATGACGAAGCCGACCAGGCCGAATTGCAGGCCGATGTAATCGCCGATGGTGCGCAGCGAGATGCCGTAATTGGCGGTGGCGCGCACACCCTGGAAGCGGAACGAGGCCCAATCGTGCTGCGCGTTCCAGATCAGCACCGGCGAGAACACGACAGCCGCAACCAGCACGGCGAGATAAGGATAGGGGCTGCGCAGCCAGCGCCAGCGCCAGTCCGGCACCAGCAGAAAGGCGGCAATCGCCGGCGCGAACATGATCGCGGTGAATTTCGACAGCATCGACAGGCCGGCGAACAGGCCGGCCGCCAGCCACCAGCGTCCGTCGCCGCTTTGCGCCAGCCGCACCAGCGACCACATCATTGCCATCGCGAACGGGATCATCGCGACGTCGGGCGCGACCTTGGCCATCAGCAGGCCGTAATAGAGCGCGGCCTCCGGCATCAGCACCGCGAACATGACCGCGCGCGCATCATGGGTGAGGCGGCGAACGATGTCGGCGAGCAGCAGTTGTGTCAGCAGCATCGCGACGATGCCGCCGAAGCGAACGCCAAGCACGGTATCGCCGAAGATCGCGGTGCCGAAGCGGATCAGCCAGGCGATTCCCGGAGGATGATCGAGGAAGCTGAGCGCGCTCTCCTTGGACCAGGTCCAGTAATAGGCCTCATCGGTGCGCAGCTCGATGGCGGAGGCATAGACGATGCGGAGCAGCGTCATCGCGCCGATGACGAGCGCGGCAATAAGCATGAGACGGCGTTCGTTGCCGTCTGGCTTCACAGAGATGTCGGGAGCGGTCGTCACGACCGCGCTTTTCCCCAAATTAGGAGAGGGAGTCAATGCGGGGGACGGCGCTCCAAATGCCGACGTCGTCCCGGGCAAGCGTCAGCGCAGACCCGGGACCCATCACCACAGGAAGGAATTTGACGAAGACCCGGAGTTGCCGGCTCGCCCATCACCACTCCCCGTGGGTATGGGTCCGGATCGGCGCGCGCCTGACGTCGCGCTTGTCCGGGACGACAGCGGTGGGCGCGCGCCTTTGCCTACGATTTCGTAACCTTGCCGCGCATGTGATCCCGCAACCTGTCCACATCGGGAATTAACCGCTACGCTGGCTGTTCTCCTTGGTGAACTGGTACAATCGAATCATGGCCATCGCTCCCGCACACATGTCCGAGCTCGTCCGCGCGACCAGCGTGCGGCAGGTACGGCTCGTCTGCGGTGTGATCCTGTTCTGTTATGTGATCAGCCATTTCCTCAACCATGCGCTCGGCAATATCTCGGTCGAGGCCATGGAGGCCGGGGTCTACTACCACACCCTGTTCTGGCAGTTCCTCCCCATTTCGATCCTGTTCTACACGGCGGCGCTCACCCATATGGGGCTCGGCATCTATGCGCTGTATCAGCGCCGCCAGTTCCGCTGGCGGACGATCGAGCCGCTTCAGCTCGTGCTTGGTCTGAGCATCCCGGCGCTGGTCATGGGGCATGTGATCGGCGTGCGGCTCGGCTACACGCTGTACGGTCATCACAAGCTCTATCCGCAGGAGCTGTATCTGTTCTTCGTCGCCGCGCCCGGCCGGCTCTGGCAGATGACGATCCTGATTCTGATCGCCTGGGTGCACGGCTGCATCGGCATCTTCTTCTGGCTGCGCCTCAAGCCGTTCTTCACGCGCGCCGCCCCCTATCTGCTGGCCGCCGCCGTGCTGATCCCGACATTGTCGCTGCTCGGCATCTACCAGGGCGGCCGCAGCGTCGCGCTGGAGGCCGATGACGGGGAATGGCGCACGCATAATCTCACCCGCCGCCAGGTCGGCACGGTCGCCGAAGGCAATACGCTCGACCGCATCGCCGGCAATCTCACCGTCGGTTATTTCGGTTTGCTGGGATTGGCGCTGGCGGCGCGCGGCGTGCGGGCCCTGCGCGAGCGGCGCGGCGGCATGATCGCGCTGTCCTACGGCAACGGCAAGACGGTGCGGGTCCCCAAGGGCCTCTCCGTGCTGGAAGCGAGCCTGCGGCACAATCTGCCCCATGCCAGCGTCTGCGGCGGCCGCGCCCGCTGCTCGACCTGCCGCATCCGCATCATCGGCGATCATGCCGCCCTGCCCGAGCCGTCACAGCGCGAAGCTTTCGTGCTCACCCGTGTCGGCACCAGCGATCCCTCGATCAGGCTGGCCTGCCAGCTGCGGCCGACATCCGACCTCTCCTTCTTCCAGCTCTTCACCCCGCAAACGTCGTCGGCGGCCGCGCATGCCTCGGCGCCGGCGAGCATCGGCCAGGAGCGCTATCTCGTCAGCCTGTTCGTGGACATGCGTGGCTCGACGCAGCTCGCCGAGAAACGGCTGCCGTTCGACACCGTCTTCATCGTCAACCGCTTCCTCGGCGCGGTGTCCCAGGCGGTCATCGAGAATGGCGGCCAGCCGAACCAGTTCGTCGGCGACGGCATGCTGGCGCTGTTCGGACTCACGGCCGATCCGGAAACCGCCTGCCGGCAAGCGCTGAAGGCAGCCTCCGGCATCGCCACCCATATCGACGAGCTGAACCAGCTTCTGAGCCATGACCTTCGCCAGCCGATCCGCTTCGGCATCGGCATTCACGGCGGCGAGGTCATCATCGGCGACATCGGCTATCGCGATCACATCGTCTTCACGGCGCTCGGGGATGCCGTCAACGTCGCCGCCCGTCTCCAGGACATGACCAAGTCCCTGGCCTGCGAGGCGATCGTCTCGGATGAAATCCGCCGCACCGCAGGCCTTGCCGACGACGGATTGCCGCAGCAGGAGGTCGCGATCCGCGGCCGTGACGAGCCGATGGCTGTGCGGGTGATTGCGAATGTGCGGGAGCTGGCGGCGTTGGTCGATCGCAACGAGCGCGTCGCGGCGTAAGGCAGCCGCGGCGGCAGTGCGCTCCCTCTCCCGCTTGCGGGAGAGGGTTGGGGAGAGGGTCTCTCCATCATGGGACAATCCCCTAGAGGAGAAAACCCTCACCCGCGCGCGGGACGATGCTTCGCATCGCCCGGGGCGCGACCTCTCCCGCAAGCGGGAGAGGTGCATCGAGACTGCAGTTGCAGCCCGGCTCAAATTCACCACGGACGCAACACCGGCCTGCTGCAATGCGGCGGCATGGGCCTGCTGCGAAAGCACGAATTGACTTCGTTCAAATCGTTGCGGCAGATGAGCGCAGGTCGGCGGTGATGACCGCCGGCAGAAGAAGGCTCCGGGAGGGGACGAGAATGTTCGATCGACGTGACCTGCTCAAGGGAGCGGGCTTCACCGCACTTGCGGCCACACTGAATTCCACCAAAGCGCTGGCGCTCGACACGGTCACGCTCCCGTTCGCCAATGGCGAACGGCCGCTGGTGAAATATCCGCAGAAGCGGCCGATGATCGGCCTGACCAGCCGGCCGCCGCAGCTCGAGACGCCGTTTGCGATTTTCAACGACGGTCCGATCACGCCGAACAATGCGTTCTTCGTGCGCTATCACCTCTCCGACCTGCCCTACGATCTCGACCCCGACAAGTTCACGCTGGAGGTCAAGGGCAAGGTCGACAAGCCGCTGAAGCTGTCGCTGAAGGACATCAGGAAGATGAAGGCGACGGAGATCGCCGCCGTCGCGCAATGCTCCGGCAACAGCCGCGGCTTCTTCGAGCCGCGCGTGGCCGGCGGCCAGCTCGCCAACGGCGCCATGGGCTGCGCGCGCTGGCGCGGCGTGCCGCTGAAGGCGGTGCTGGAGATGGCCGGTGTGCAGGCCGGCGCCAAGCAGGTCACCTTCAACGGCATGGACGGCCCGGTCAGCGACAAGACGCCGGATTTCGTCAAGGCCCTCGATCTCGATCATGCCCGTGACGGCGAGGTGATGCTGGCCTATGGCATGAACGGCGAGGACCTGCCGTTCCTCAACGGCTTTCCGCTGCGCCTGATCGTGCCCGGCTATTACGGCACCTACTGGGTCAAGCACCTCAACGAGATCACCGTCATCGACAATGTCTATGACGGCTTCTGGATGAAGTCGGCCTATCGGATTCCGGACACCCCGAACAACGCGGTCGAGCCCGGCACCGCGCCGAAGGCAACGATCCCGATCAACCGCTTCACCATCCGCTCCTTCATCACCAGCGTGCCTGACGGCGCCAAGCTGAAGGCGGGCGCCGTGACCCTGCGCGGCATCGCCTTCGACGGCGGCAAGGGCATCAAGGAGGTCGAGGTCTCCACCGACGGCGGCAAGACCTGGGTCAGCGCCAAGCTCGGCAAGGATCTCGGCAAATACGCCTTCCGCGAATGGAAGCTGCCGGTGAAGCTCGCGGCCGGCAGTCACGAGCTCAAGGTGCGCGCCACCGGCAATGGCGGCGAGACGCAGCCGGACACACCGCGCTGGAACCCGGCGGGTTATTTGCGCAACGTCGTCGAAACCGTCCGCGTGACCGTGGCCTGAAGGAGAATGATCATGCAGCGCACCGTTCTCCTCGCAGTCTCGATCGGCCTCGCCACGATGGTGGGATCGGCCCTCGCAGCGCCGGTCAATTACAAGACCCCCGATGAGGTCGCAACATTCAAGCCGGGCCCCGACCTCGAGGTCGTCAAGGGCAATTGCAGCGCCTGCCACTCGGCCGACTACATCAAAACGCAGCCGCCGATGAAGGACAAGAAAGGCTTCTGGCAGGCCGAGGTGACCAAGATGATCAAGGTCTATGGCGCGCCGATCGACAATGCCGATATCGGCAAGATCGTCGATTATCTGGCCGCGACTTACTGACACGCGACTTCTCTTACCCTCCCCTGAAGGGGCAGGGCTATCGCATATGAGAGTGATGTCGCGTGCGGCCATCCTTCGAGACGCCCGCCGTTGGCGGCCCCTCAGGGTGAGGACCGAGCGCGTTTCGCTGGTTTCGACGGGCTCCGATGCCGCTTAGCCTCATCTTGAGGAGACCGCGAAGCGGTCGTCTCGAAGGACGAGGCGTGCACTCAGCTCGTGCAAAGAGCCACATGCGATTCCTCAGCCTGAACGGGGAGGGTAAGGAAGAAGGGCCGGCAGCGTCAGCACCGCGACCTCTTGACTGAGCGCGCGCCGCTCCTGCCATTTGACCGCGAAACGGGCAAAACCGGCAAAAGCGCCGCGAAGTTGAGCGGAATTCGGCGAAATCCGGATGTGGTTTGAGCTACCAAGCCCGCCACATTCCGCGTATCCTGTTAGGACCGAACCGGCCGGTTGGCGGGGACTGGCGGTTCGAGATCTCGGAGGAAGACCCGCGGAGAAGTCGTGATGGCTAAAGGTACGGTCAAGTGGTTCAACCCGACGAAGGGTTATGGATTTATCCAGCCTGCGTCGGGTGGCAAGGATGTGTTCGTGCATATCTCGGCAGTGCAGAAAGCCGGTCTGTCGACCCTGAACGAGGGACAGACGGTGGAATACGAAGAGATCGCAAACCGGGGCAAGACTTCCGCAGAGAACCTCAAAGTATAGCCCGCCAGCCTTTGCTGCCTCCCGGATCACCTTCCGGGAGCGGGCCAAGAAAATTTCAGAAGACGGCAAGTGCATTCGACGACAGGCGTTGCGACTGCACACGGATAGCTATTTTTCCTGCGAAGACCGCTCATTCAACGCCACAGCAATGACAATCGCGACGACAGGTCGTCAGCCCACCGGCAACGGTGCGTCGCGCTTGATCTCCTCCATCACCGCATAGGTCCGCGTCTCGCGCACGCCCGGCATCGACAACAGGGTCTCGCCGAGAAAGCGTCGATAGGCGGCCATGTCGGCAAGCCGCGCCTTCACAAGATAGTCGAAGCCGCCGGCAACCATGTGACACTCCAGAACTTCAGGCGCGAGCTTCACCGCGCGCGCAAACCGCTCGAAATTGTCCGGCGTGGTCTTGTCGAGCAGCACCTCGACGAACACCAGGAGACCGAGGCCGAGCCGGTGCGGGTTGAGCCGTGCGCCATAGCCCTCGACAAACCCCTCGCGCTGCAGCCGCTTCAGCCGCTCGCCGATTGACGTCGGCGACAGCCCGATCCGCTCGGCGAGCTCGACATTGGCGATTCGCCCATCCTCTTGCAAAATCGAGAGGATCTTCCGGTCGATTCGATCCAGTTCCATACTTTCTGAGGCCAACCCGCTTCTTATCTTCGTTTTCTAAGGTAAATCGGCTAGATTGTCTATCGAACTACGGTCATGCGGGCCTTATCCTGGATTTCAGCCACAGGACACGCCATGCCGAACATCCCACCGCCCTTCACCGCCCCTTACGCGCCCGATGACGCCGAGATCGCCGCACGCCTCTTGCCGGTGTCGCATCTCGGTCCATCACAGGAGGCGCGGATCGACCGCACCGCGACGCGGCTGATCGAGGCGATCCGCAAGCGC
The DNA here is from genome assembly GCF_045571495.1 of Bradyrhizobium centrosematis. Classification (NCBI taxonomy): domain Bacteria; kingdom Pseudomonadati; phylum Pseudomonadota; class Alphaproteobacteria; order Hyphomicrobiales; family Nitrobacteraceae; genus Bradyrhizobium; species Bradyrhizobium centrosematis. Next base: position 1,485,860 of record NZ_CP120703.1, on the reverse strand, counting down.
GACGACCGGCTTGGAGGTAGTCTTGGCGGGGTCGAGGACATGCTGCGGGAGTTCGCGCTGTCGACCAAGGAGGGCCTCGCGCTGATGGTGCTGGCCGAGGCGCTGCTGCGCGTGCCCGATGCGCGCACTGCCGACCAGTTCATCGAGGACAAGCTCGGCGAGGGCGGCTTCATCCACCACGAGACCAAGTCCACCGCCTTCCTGGTCAACGCCTCGGCCTGGGCGCTGGGCCTGTCGGCGCGGGTGATCCAGCCCGGCGAAACGCCCGACGGCACCATCGGCCGTCTCGTCAAGCGGCTCGGCGCGCCGGCTGTGCGCACCGCGACGCGCCAGGCGATGCGGCTGATGGGCAATCATTTCGTGCTTGGCGAGACCATCGAGCAGGCGCTGGAGCGGGGCCGGCCGCGCTCCGGCCAGAAGCCGCGCTATTCCTTCGACATGCTCGGCGAGGGCGCACGCACGGCGGCGGACGCAAAACGCTATTTCGACGCCTATGCCAGCGCCATTGAGACCATCGGCAAGGCGGCAGGCTCCCATCCCCTGCCCGACCGGCCCGGCATCTCGGTCAAGCTCTCGGCGCTGCATCCGCGCTTCGAGGCGGTCAGCCGCGAGCGGGTGATGGCCGAGCTGGTGCCGCTGCTGATCGATCTCGCGCGCCGGGCCAAGACCTATGACCTCAACTTCACCGTCGATGCCGAGGAGGCCGACCGGCTCGAGCTGTCGCTCGACGTGATCGCGGCGACGCTCGCCGATCCCTCGCTCAAGGGCTGGGACGGATTTGGCCTTGCGATCCAGGCCTATCAGAAACGCGCGAGCGCGGTGATCGACTATGTCGATGCGCTGGCCCGCGCGCATGACCGCAAGCTGATGGTGCGCCTCGTCAAGGGCGCCTATTGGGACACCGAGATCAAGCGCGCGCAGGAGCGCGGGCTCGACGGCTATCCCGTGTTCACGCGCAAGGCGATGACGGATCTGAACTACGTCGCCTGCGCGGCGAAGCTGCTGGCCTTGCGGCCACGCATCTTCCCGCAATTCGCCACCCACAACGCGCTGACGGTCGCGACCATGCTGGAGCTCGCAGCTGACGGCGGTGGCTTCGAGTTCCAGCGCCTGCACGGCATGGGCGAGGCGCTGTACGAGCAGCTCGCCAAGGATCACCCCGAGATCGCCTACCGCACCTATGCGCCGGTCGGCAGCCATCGCGATCTGCTGGCCTATCTGGTGCGGCGTCTCCTGGAGAACGGTGCCAACTCCTCGTTCGTGGCGCAGGCCGCCGATTATCGCGTGCCTGTTACGGCGCTGCTGCAGCGTCCGGCGGATGCGATCCTCCGGCCGCAAGCGGCGGCCCATCCCAAGATTCCGTTGCCGGGCGATCTGTTCGGGCCGGAGCGCCGCAATTCGCGCGGCGTCGAATTCGGCGCACGCGTGGCGCTCGACCAATTGCTGGCAAATGTCAAAGCCGAGACGGTCGACCTGAAGCCGATCGCCGACGCAACGCCGGATCAGGCCAGCGCGGCAGTGGCAGCAAGCCGTGCGGGCTTTGCCGCCTGGAGCCGGACGCCGGCAGCCATCCGCGCCGCAGCGCTGGAGCAGGCCGCGCATCTGCTGGAAAGCCGCGGCGCACATTTCATCGCGTTGCTCCAACGCGAAGGCGGCAAGACGCTCGACGATGCGCTGTCGGAGCTGCGTGAGGCAGCGGATTTCTGCCGCTATTATGCCGCGCAAGGCCGCAAGCTGTTCGGCAGCGAGATGGCCATGCCCGGCCCGACCGGCGAGAGCAATGCGCTCGCCATGCGCGGCCGCGGCGTCTTCGTGGCGATCTCGCCCTGGAACTTTCCGCTGGCGATCTTCCTGGGCCAGGTCACGGCGGCCCTGATGGCCGGCAATACCGTGGTGGCAAAACCGGCCGAGCAGACGCCGCGCATCGCGCGTGAGGCCGTCGCCCTGCTGCACGAGGCCGGCATCCCCGGAAGCGCGCTGCACCTCGTCACTGGCGACGGCAAGATCGGTGCGGTGCTGACGGCCCACCCCGACATCGCCGGCGTCGTCTTCACCGGATCGACCGAAGTGGCACGGGCGATCAACCGGACGCTTGCCGCCAAGGACGGGCCGATCGTGCCGCTGATCGCGGAGACAGGCGGCATCAACGCCATGATCGCCGATGCTACCGCGCTGCCCGAGCAGGTCGCCGATGACGTCGTGACCTCCGCCTTCCGTTCCGCCGGCCAGCGCTGCTCGGCGCTGCGGCTGTTGTTCGTGCAGCAGGAGGTCGCCGACCGCATGATCGAGATGATCGCGGGCGCGGCGCGCGAGCTCAAGATCGGCGACCCTTCCGATGTCGCGACCCATGTCGGTCCCGTGATCGACATGGAGGCCAAGCAGCGCCTCGATGCGCATATCGCGCGGATGAAGAACGAGGCGCGGCTTCACTTTGCGGGCCATGCGCCTGACGGCTGCTTCGTCGCGCCGCACATCTTCGAACTCAGGGAGGCCGGCCAGCTCACCGAGGAGATCTTCGGCCCGATCCTGCATGTCGTGCGCTACCGCGCCGAGACTCTCGAACGCGTGCTGCAGGCCATCGAACGCACCGGCTACGGGCTCACGCTCGGCATTCATTCGCGCATCGACGACACGATCGAGGCCATCATCGATCGCGCCCAGATCGGCAACATCTACGTCAACCGCAACATGATCGGCGCAGTGGTCGGCGTGCAGCCGTTCGGCGGCAACGGCCTCTCCGGAACCGGCCCCAAGGCCGGCGGCCCGCACTACCTCGCGCGCTTCGCCACCGAGCAGACCGTGACCATCAACACGGCGGCGGCCGGCGGCAACGCAACACTGCTGGCAGGAGAGGAATAACGCCCTGCGCCAGGCGCCGTTGCATCCCGGCAAGACATCGGTCTAACTGCTCCCATCATCTATCCGCGCCAATTCCAGCGCGCGGGAAACGACAAGAGCGAGGGAGCGACGCTGCGATGGAAAAAGGCATCTTTTCAGGCCTGAAGGTTCTGGACTGCGCGAGCTTCATCGCAGCGCCCGCGGCCGCGACCGTGCTGTCGGATTTCGGCGCCGACGTCATCAAGATCGAGCCGCCCGGCGCCGGCGACCCCTATCGCAACCTGCCCAATTTGCCGGGCTATCCCACCGGCGAGCACAATTTCGCCTGGCTGCTCGAAGCCCGCAACAAGAAGAGCATCGCGCTCGACCTCGCCAAGCCCGAGGCGCAGGCGGTGCTCTACAGACTGGTCGAAGAGGCCGACGTCTTCATCACCAACATGCCGCCGCCGGTGCGCGCCAAGCTCGGCATCACCTATGACCATCTCGCCCATCTCAACGACCGGCTGATCTACGCCTCCTTCACCGGCTATGGCGAGAAGGGCGAAGAGGCCAACAAGCCCGGCTTCGACAGCAACGCCTATTGGGCGCGCTCCGGCCTGATGGACCTCGTCCGCGCCGACACCAACACCACGCCGGCGCGCTCCGTCGCCGGCATGGGCGATCACCCCTGCGCCATGGCGTTCTACGGTGCCATCGTCACCGCGCTGTATCAGCGCGAGAAGACCGGCAAGGGCTCGCATGTCGCCTCCAACCTGATGGCGAACGGCGTGTGGGCGGCGAGCGTGCTGGCGCAGGCCAAGCTCTGCGGCGCCAAGTTCGGTGAGCGGCGCCCGCGCGAGCGCGCGCTCAACGCGGTCGCCAATCATTACCAGTGCAAGGACGGCCGCTGGTTGATCCTGTCGCTGCTGAGCGAGGAGAAGCAGTTTCCGACGCTGGCCAAATGCCTCGGACGCGAGGACCTGATCAACGACCCCCGCTTCGCCACCAAGGCCGACCGCCACGCCCGCTCGGTCGAGCTGATCAGGATTCTGGACGAAACCTTCGCCACGAAGGACCTCGCCGAATGGCGCAGGATCCTCGACGGCAACGGCCTCGTGTTCGGCGTCGTTGCCATTCTGGACGACATCCCGAACGACAAGCAGATGCTCGACAACGAGGTGCTGGTGCCGTTCGAGAACGACACCATGCTGACCATCAACAGCCCGATCTGGATCGATGGCGCCAAGAAGGTGCAGCCGCGCAAGCCGCCTGCGGTGGGCGAGCACAGTGACGAGATTTTGCGTGGCGCGGGATACGATCAAGCCGCGATCAAGCAGCTGAGGTCGTCGGGGGCGGTCGGTTAGGAGCACGCCGTTCTAACCCCGTCATTGCGAACGCACCGAAGCAATCCAGAATCCCACCGCGGATGCATTGCTGGATTGCTTCGCGGGAAGCCGGCCTACGAGCTGCTGCCTGGCAAGCGGATGACGAATTACGCGAAGTGAGGATTCTTCGCCCTCTCTCCGCATGCGGGGACACGGGAAAGGCAAAACTACCTCATCGACAGCCAGCCGAGCGTGAACAGAATGCCGCCGATGATGACGGCCACCGCAATCGCCCAGATGCTGACGCGGGCGCTGCCAGTGACCTGCTTGGCTTCCTCATTCCGCGCGATCTCGCGATTGCGCGCCTTGTTGGCGTTGCCGGTATCCGTCATGGGTCATCCAAATCGATCGAGCTTTATCCTGCCCGTGACCCTTTCCGGATCACGCACTAACGCGTCTTGATGAAGCACATGCCGATGCGGCGCGAAGCCGCGGCAGCCTGACAGCTGAGACCGTTAGCACAGCTCCATGACGTAAAACTCTCATCTCGCGTTCCCGATCCCGCGTCTTGCAGGGAACAATGCGCGCCCCAGCCGTCCTGATATTCGCTGCCGGCCAGCTCCTTACCTCCGCGGGTCTGCGGCCGGCTGGCAAATCCGCGTGAGAAATCAGGGCGTTTGCCCGCGGCGAACGCGGTCAGGATGTCGCGGCGGCGGAGCTGGTCGCCGACGAAATGCGGCGAAGCCGGCACGATGGTGGAATTGGACGGCTTGTCGGCGAGCCAGTCGACACCAGGGAAGTGGAAGCCGCCGATGCCGCGGGTCTGGTGGCAGCCGGCGCAGGTGACATCGTTGAGACGGCGCTGGAAGCCCGCGACCGAGCGGATGTTCTGCATCTCGCCGCGCGCGGCGGCCTGCTTCAATGCGCCGACCACGTCGTCGTCGGTGAAGACCGGATCGCCGCTCCCCTCGCCTTTTCTCTCTCCCTGCATCATGCCGAACTCGGGCTGCAGTGCGGAGGCATCGAGGCCGGCGGGTGTCGGCAGCACCGCAGCCCTGGCCAGGAATCTGTCCGGGATCAGCACCGTGCCGCGATCGAACTCTCGCAGGTTCTCGGGCGCGAGCAGCCAGGCCTTGAAGTCGCGCCGGAGCGCATCGTCGGCGAGGATGCGATCACGGTCGATCTGGTTTTCCAGCGCCGCCTCCTCGAACTGCTTCGCGTCCGCGTTGTACTTGAACACCTTGAGCAGATAGTCGGAGCGGAAATCATGCAGCGCCGATTTCGGCGCGACGGAGAGCTGGATGTTGGTCTCGATGCGATCGAGCATGGCATCGTCTCGCCCCCGGATCAGCTCCTGCCAATTGCCGTTGTCGAGCCAGCGCCGCGCGATCTCGGCGCAGCTGACCGGCTTGACGTTCTCGGCCGTCTGCCGTGCATCGCGCGCCTTCATCACCAGATTGAGTGTCATCGGCAGCCGCGTCGCGGCCTTGCCGCCGCCGGGCTTGGTGTCGAAACGCGCGAGGCGGTAGATCAGCCGGATCTCGCCGCAGGACTCTTCGGCGACATAGGCGCGGTCCATGCGGTTGACGATGCCGGCCAGCACGAAGCGGGTGTCGGCGGATGTCAGATTGGCGCGGTCGAACAGCTGCACATCAAAGCCCTCGCCGACGCCGATGGTCTCGGTCGGATAGGCCGCCTTCTGCCGCGCAATGTAGCGGTCGAGTTCCGCGTCGATCGCGGGCGGAATTGAGGCAAGCTGCGGCAGCCGCGAGAACATGAGGTCATTGGTCAGCGGAGCCTCGGCCGTCCGGTCGGGCTGCAACAGGTGCGACAGCGTGAGGGCGTCGCTCTGGTCAAGGTTGCGCAGAAGATCGGGATCGGTGATCGCCGTTCCGCGCAAAAGCTGCGCGGTCTCCGCTGCCGACAGCGAGGCGGCACCGCCGAACAACACGGCGGCCATGACGAGAATTCGCAACGCGAGGCTCATGCCTGAGGTAACACCGCGGCCGGAGGCCTATTCAAGTAAAAAGGCGCCTCACGCGGTGGTGAAGCGCCCCTTTGGAAGTCGGACGTCGATTGCTCAGCGCGCGACGATCAGGCCCCTGCTGGTGACGACCACCCAGCGGCCGTCCTGGCGGCGGATGGCATCGACACGGCCCACCCCCGGAATGGGGTCGCCGGGATAGACCTCATACAGGCCGTCGCGGCCCTCGATCAGCGCGCCGCCATTGGCGGCGTTGCGCAGCCGCCAGCCCTCGACCGTCGGCAGACGGCCGACGTCGGTCTTGGGCGCGGCTGCGACCGGCGCCGGTGCGGCTGCGGCGGTGGCAAGCTGGGTCGGCGCGATCGAGCCGGTGGTCTCCTTCGTGGGCGCGGCAGCCGCAGCCTGCGCAGGGGCTGCCGGCGGCGTGGCACGGAGCTTGTCGACGGTCTCGGACAGCTTGGCGATCTTGGCCATCGGCTCGGCCTGCGCCTTCTCGAGCTTGTCGAGGCGGTCATTGGTCCGGTTGATCTGGCTGACGCCGGTCTTCGAGCTCTGCTCGACATTGGCCTTCAGCGCGACCAGATCGGCATCGATCCGCGCGACGGACGCATCGAGCGCGCTGGTGTCGGCGACCTGGACCGGCGCCTGGGCCGGGCTTGCGAAATGCATCATGCCGGCGGTTGCGAGCGCGCCGCTGATCGCGCCGACGCCGGCGGCGATCGCCACCACCGCGGCCATGGCCGAGAGCCGGCGCCTGCTTCCGGCCTCGCGCGGCTCGTCCGCCTTCACATGCGGAGCGAAATCGTCGCGGTTCCTAGAGTCGTTCCATGCGCGATCCGAGGGCGCCATGACGATGAGCTTGCCCGGCTTCGGCTCGGGCTTGATCTCGGCTTTGGCCTCGACCTGCGGCACCTCGATCTTCGAAGCCTCGATCTTCGGCGGCTCGACCTTCACCGGATCCGGCTTGGGCGGCGCCTCGTGGTCGGGCGCGATCGAGGGGGCGTCGATCCCGGCAGCCTCGACAGCCTGCGGCGCGGTCGTCCCGGCTTCGACGACGCTCTTATCCTGGGCAGCCTGCTCAGCCATTGGTTCGCTCACAGTTCAAATACTCCGCTCTGGATTGACCTTTTGGTAACTTTCATTGCTTGCGAAATCCTTACCTGAGGACCCGCTTACCGAAATTTTAGGAAGTTATCCGGGGCCGAATTGAGCCGGGAAGATGGAACCGGTGTGGCGGGCGTGAAACAATTCGTAACCGGGCCAAGATGAACGGCGGCGGAATGCGTAAAGCCCGGCACAACTCCCCACCCGTCATCCTGAGGTGCGAGGCGTGCGCTGCGAAGCAGTGCGCGCGGAGCCTCGAAGGATGAACGGCCAAGCTGCCGCAGCCGGGCCGTCGCCCTTCGAGGCTCGCCGAAGAGGCGAGCACCTCAGGGTGACGGTCAGAGAGCAATAACGGAGCACGCGACGCGCGCTCCGGTCACATCACGACGGGCGCATCCGGCAGCTCGTTCGCATGCGGTCCCTGCGGCGGGAAGTGCTTTGCCAGCTCGCGCGACACCGCCGCGATGCCAGCAATCACGCCGCGCTCGAACTGGTTCGAGCTGAACTCGGCTTCCATGGCGCGGCAGATGCTCTCCCAGCCCGCAGCGCCCACCTTCGCATCGATGCCGCGGTCGGCAATGATCTCGACGTCGTGGTCGGCGAGCAGGAGATAGATCAGGACGCCGTTGTTGTGTGCGGTGTCCCAGATGCGCAAATGCGAGAACACGTCGAGCGCGCGCGCTCGCGCCGGCTGGTTGCGAAACAGCGGCGCACCGTCGAGTGAACCTTCAACCACGAAGCGGACCTGGCCCGAATGAGTGGCTTCGCCTTGCTTGATCGCCTGCTCGATGCGGTCGAGCACGGCTTGCGGGAAAATCTGCTTCGCCCGCCAATGATGCTGCACGAGATGCCTGGCAATGCGCTTGATGCTCATGTCCTACCAGCTCCCCGAAGCACCGCCGCCGCCAAAACTGCCGCCGCCGCCGCTGAAGCCGCCGCTGTCGCTGGACGATCCGCTGCTCCAGCCGCCTCCCGACGAGCCGCTCGACCAGGAGCCGCCGCGCGAGCGGCCCGTGCCTGGCGTGATCGCCGAAAACAGATCAGCGATGAATCCGATGATGAAGCCGAGCACGCCGACGGCCGCGGCGAGCGCCGCGGAGCCGAGGATGAACCAGGTCACCGCCGCGATGATGCCGCCGGTCACCAACGAGCCGAGCAACCGTCCCAGAATGGCGCGGAAGAACCCGCCGACGCCGATCGAGGCGAACAGCGCCACGGCAAAGACCGGGGCGAGGTCGTCCAGATTGTGCGCGAAGTTGACGCTGCGCGACGGTGACGGCAGCGGCTCGCCGTCGATCACCCGCATCATGCGGTCGACACCCGCGCCGATGCCGGCGGCGAAATCGCCGCTCCTGAACTTGGGCGTGATGTCCTCGTCGATGATGCGCCGCGAGGTGACGTCGGTGAGCGCGCCCTCGAGGCCGTAGCCGACCTCGATGCGCAAATGCCGGTCGTTCTTCGCGACGACGAGGATCGCGCCATCGTCGACCTTCTTGCGCCCGATCTTCCAGGCCTCCGCGACGCGGAGCGAGAACTGCTCGATCGTCTCCGGCTGGGTCGTCGGCACGATTAGCACGGCGATCTGGCTGCCCTTGCGCGCCTCGAAGTCACGCAATCTCTGCGACAGCGAGGCGATGTCGCTGCTCGACAGCGTGCCGGTCTGATCGACCACGCGGCCGGTGAGCTGGGGGACGGCGACGTCGGCGTGGGTGGGAATGACGCAGGCCAAGACGATTGCAACGGCGAGAACAAACGACGAGAAGGCCGAACAAGCACGCGACCCCCTAGCCGTCATCGCCCGGCTCGACCGGGCGATCCAGTATTCCAGAGACGTCAGTGGCATACGGAGAAGCCGCGGCGTACTGGATTCCCCGCTTTCGCGGGGAATGACAGTGGTGGGTGGGGTTGAGGGCATTCGCGAAATGACGCGCTTATTTCGACGGCGCCGGCGCCGCGTTAAAGTCCACCTTCGGCGCGGTCGAGATCGCCTTCTCGTTGTCGACCGAGAAGTTCGGCTTCTCCTTGTAGCCGAACATCATCGCGGTGAGGTTGCTCGGGAAGGAACGGATGGTGACGTTATAGTCCTGCACCGATTTGATGTAGCGGTTGCGCGCCACCGTGATGCGGTTCTCGGTGCCCTCGAGCTGCGACATCAAATCCTTGAACAATGCATCCGACTTCAGCTGCGGGTAGTTCTCGGTGACGACCAGCAGGCGCGAAAGTGCGCTGGAGAGCTCGCCCTGGGCGGCCTGGAATTTCTGAAAGGCCGCCGGATCGTTCAGCACTTCCGGTGTCGCCTGGATGCTGCCGACCTTGGCGCGCGCATTGGTGACGCCGAGCAGCACGTCCTTCTCCTGCTGCGCAAAGCCCTTCACCGAGTTGACGAGATTGGGCACGAGGTCGGCACGACGCTGATACTGGTTCACGACCTCGGACCAGTTGGCCTTGATCTGCTCGTCCTCGCTCTGGATCGCGTTGTAGCCGCAATTGGTGAGGCTCAGCGAGGCCAGCGCCGCCAGCACGGTCAGGATCTTGCGCATTAAATTTCTCCCGGTGGAATCTGGCGCAAACTACCAGATGGGACACGCAGGACACCAGCTTGCCGATGTCATTCCGGGGCGCGAAGCGCACCCGGAATCTCGAGATTCCGGGTCTGGTCCTTCGGACCATCCCGGAATGACTGCGGTGGATGGGGCGCTCCAGCCGGCTGACGCAAGCCTCTTGCCTATCCCGTACCGACATAGTCAACTCGGCGAAACAATAAGACAGAACACCGGGGGGACCGTCATGACCTCGTTCGAGACCATCCTCGTGGAGAGGCCTGAGCCTGACATCGCCCGCGTCGTGATGAACCGGCCCGAGGCTCGCAACGCGCAGAACCTGCAAATGACCTACGACCTCAACGCCGCCTTCGATGCGGCGGTGCAGGACGATGCGGTCAAGGTGATCATTCTCGCCGGGAACGGACCACACTTCTCCTCCGGCCACGACCTGCGTCCCGGCGGCAAGAACGCCGCCGGCGTCGATTTTCCACCGATCGGAAATTGGGGCGGATTCGCCGAGCCGAATGCGCACGGCCGCTTCGCGCGCGAGCAGGAAATTTATCTCCAGATCACGCGGCGCTGGCGCAATCTGGCAAAACCGACCATTGCCGAGGTGCACGGCAAGTGCATCGCCGGCGGGCTGATGCTGGCCTGGGCCTGCGACCTCATCGTCGCCAGCGACGACGCCCAGTTCTGCGACCCCGTCGTCACCATGGGCGTCTGCGGCGTCGAATGGTTCGTGCACCCCTGGGAGCTTGGTGCGCGCAAGGCCAAGGAGTTCCTGTTCACGGCCGACAGCTGGAGCGCGCTCGAAGCGCACCAGCTCGGAATGGTCAATCAGGTCGTGCCGCGCGCGGAACTGTCCTTGCGCGTGCTGGAGCTGGCACGCCGGATCGCGTCGAAGCCGTCCTTCGCACTCAAGCTAACCAAGGAAGCGGTGAACCGCTCGGTCGACGTGATGGGCCAGCCCGCCGCGATCGACCAGGCCTTCGCCCTGCACCAGCTTTGCCATGCCCATAATCTTCAGGAGTTCGGCATGATCGTCGATCCATCCGGCCTGCATCCTTCCGTGCGCAAGCCGCCGACGGCGGCGGAGTAGACGAGATGGATCTCAATCTCAGCGACGAGCAGAAGCTGCTGCGCGACAGCGCGGAGCGCTTCGTGGCGGGCAGCTATGATGCCGATCACCGCCGCAAGATGGCGAACGATCCGCTTGGCTTCAGCCCCGCGGTGTGGAAGCAATTCGCCGAGCTCGGCTGGCTGGCGCTGCCGCTGCCCGAAGAGTTCGGCGGCCTCGGCGGCGGCGCGGTCGAGATCGGCATCCTGATGGAGGCCTTCGGCCGCGGGCTGGTGACGGAGCCCTATGTTGCGACCGTGGTGCTGGGAGCGGCATTGATCGCGAGATGCGGCACCGCGGAGCAGAAGGAAGGGAGCCTGCCCAAGGTCGCGGACGGGTCACTGAAGCTTGCGTTTGCACATTCCGAGCGCGCGGCAAGGTTCGATCTCGCCAAGGTCGCAACCAGCGCCAACAAGACGGCGCAAGGCTGGCGCCTGTCCGGCAGCAAGATCGCGGTGCTCGACGGCCACGCCGCCGATGAGATCATCGTCTCCGCAACTCTGCACGATCACCACGGGCCCTCGGGGCGGATCGGCCTGTTCGTGATGCCGGCCACGGCGCCGGGTCTCGGCATCTCCGACTACGCCCGCCTCGGCGGCGGGCACGCCTGCAACATCGAGCTGTCCGACGTGCATCTGCCCGAGGACGCGCTGCTCGGCGATGGCCACGATGCGCTGCCGGCGATCGAATGGACGATTGATCGTGCCATGGCGGCGTTAGGGGCGGAAGCCGTCGGCATCATGCAGACGCTGCTGGAGACCACGCTCGAATACACCAAGATCAGAAAGCAGTTCGGCCGGCCGCTCTCGGCCAACCAGGTGATCCGCCATCGCCTCGCCGACATGGCGATGCAGGTCGACGAGGCCCGCTCGATGGCGCTGCGGGCTGCGCTGAAGGTGGATGCTGCGCCGATCGAGCGGGCCCGTTCGGCTTCGGGCGCGAAGGCGAAGATCGGCAAATGCGCACGCTTCGTCGGCGAACAGTCGATCCAACTTCACGGCGGCATGGGCGTCACCGAGGAGCTGGAGGTCGGCGCCTATTTCAAGCGGCTGGTCGCCTTCGACACGCTGTTCGGCGGCAGCGCGCATCACTATGCCCGCCACGCCGAACTTGGCCGCAGGGCCTGACACCGGGAGAGCCTCATGGACCTGTCGTTCAATGCCGAGGAGCGCGCCTTCCAGAGCGAGGTGCGCGGCTTCATCGCCAGGAATCTCACCGAAGAGATGAAGCGCGCGACCGCGCTGACGCCGTCGGTGTTCTCCGATCCAGACATCGGCATGGCCTGGCAGCGTGCGCTGCACGCCAACGGCTGGGGCGCGCCAGGCTGGCCGGTCGAATATGGCGGCCCGGACTGGACGCCGGCGCAGCGCTGGATCTTCGAAACCGAATGCGCCCGCGCCGGCGTGCCCAATGTCAACGTCATGGGCGTGAAGATGGTCGGGCCCGTCATCATCGGTTTCGGCTCGCCGGAGCAGAAGAATTTCTACCTGCCGCGGATTCTTTCCGGTGAGGATTATTGGTGCCAGGGCTATTCCGAACCGGGCTCCGGCTCCGATCTCTCCTCGCTGAAGACGCGCGCGGTGCGCGATGGCGACGATTACATCATCAACGGCACCAAGATCTGGACCACGCATGCGCACCATGCCAACCGCATGTTCGCGCTGGTGCGCACCAGCGACGGACCGCGGCAGCAGGACGGCATCAGCTTCATCCTGATCGACATGAAGACGCCGGGCATCACCACGCGCCCGATCCTCACCATCGGCGGCGACCACGAGGTCAACCAGGTGTTCTTCGACGATGTGCGCGTGCCCGTGGCCAACCGCGTCGGCGACGAAGGCAAGGGGTGGACCTACGGCAAATATCTGCTCGAGTTCGAACGCGGCTCGGGCATTGCCTCGGCCAAGCTGCGCGAAGGCCTGAAGGCGATCGCCGATCTTGCCGAGTCCGATTTGACGGGCCGCGCCATCGACAGTCCCGATATCGCAGCGCGCATCTCCGAGGTCGAGGTCGACATCGACGCGCTGGAGATGACCGAACTGCGCGTGCTCTCGGCACTGCAGACGGGGCAGAATCCCGGCGCAGTGTCGTCGATCCTGAAGCTGCGCAATAGCGAGATCCGCCAGGCCGTGACGCGGCTGGGTGTCGACGTGATCGGCCACGACGCGCTCGCCGTCGAGCCGATGCGCCCGCTCTACAAGCTCAACCACGAGCCGGCGGTCCCTGAGGAGATGCTGACGGTGGTGCCGGAGTATCTCAACGGCCGCGCCTACACCATCTTCGGCGGCACCTCGGAGATCCAGCGCGACATCATCGCGAAGATGATGCTGGGGATTTGAGGGGCTCTCTCCCCGTCATTGCGAGGAGTTCTTGCGACGAAGCAATCCAGGCTTTCTCCGCGGAGATATTCCTGGATTGCTTCGCTGCGCTCGCAATGACGGTGCTAACCCGCAGCCTTCGCGTCCCGGATCGCCTGCCAGACCTTCTGCGGCGTCAGCGGCGTATTGAGCTGGGTGATGCCGAGCTCGGCGAGCGCGTCCATCACGCCGTTGGTGACGCAGGGTGGGCCGCCGATGGCGCCGGATTCGCCGCAGCCCTTGGCGCCGAGCGGATTGGTGCGGCAGGGCGCGGAATCGTCCAGCGTCACCACGATCGGGGGGACGTCGTCGGCGCGCGGGATGCAGTAGTCCTGGTAGCTCGCGGTCAGCAGCTGGCCGTCGGCGTCATACGACACGCCCTCATACAGCGCCTGGCCGATGCCTTGCGCGACGCCGCCATGGATCTGGCCGGTGACCAGCATCGGGTTCACGGCGACGCCGACGTCGTCGACCGTGGTGTAGCGCACGACCTTGGTGACGCCGGTCTCCGGATCGATCTCGACCTCGCAGATATGCGTACCGTTCGGCCAGCTGGGACCGTCGACCTCGCCTTCGGAATCGACGCTGAGCTTGGCACCACTCTCCTTCTCGGCGAGATCGAACAGGCTGATGCGGCGGTCGGTGCCGACCACGGTGAGCATGCCGCCCTGATACTCGATGTCCTCGATCGAGGTCTCCAGCACGTTCGCCGCCTTCTCGCGCGCCTTCTGGATCAGATCGTTGGAAGAGACCGCGACCGCGGTGCCGCCCACGAACAGCGAGCGCGAGCCGACGCTGCCGAAACCCATGGCAAGATCAGTGTCGCCCTGCACGACGTCGATCTTGTCCATGGGGATGCCGAGCGTGTCGGAGATCATCTGGGTGTAGGTGGTCTGCAAGCCCTGTCCCATCGCCATGGTGCCGGAATGCAGCACGACACGGCCTTGCGAGGTCGCGTGCAGGCTGACCTTCTCGGTATGGGCACGGCCGCCGGTCCATTCGATGTAGGAGGTGAGGCCGCGGCCGTAGAGCAGGCCCTTCTTCTTCGCCGCCTTCTTGCGCGCGGCAAAGCCGTCCCAGTCGGCGAGCTTCACGGCGCGGTCGAGCATGTGCGCGAAGGCGCCGGAATCGTAAACCTGCCCGGCCGCATTGGTGTAGGGCAGCTGCGCCGGCTTGATATAGTTCGCTTTCCGGATCGCACGCGGATCCATGCCGATTTTTCGCGCAGCAGCGTCGAACAGGCGTTCGACGATGAATACCGCCTCGGGGCGGCCCGCGCCGCGATAGGCGCCGACCGGCGCGGTGTGGGTCATCACCGACTTCACCTCGAAATGCACCAGCGGCAGGTCGTAGACGCCGGTCTGCACGAACGGCCCGAGCACCAGCGGGATGATGTTGGCCGCTCCCGAGGAATAGGCGCCGGTGCAACCGATCGACTTGACGCGATAGGCCAGCACCTTGCCCTTCTCGTCCAGCGCGAATGAGGCCGTGGAGGTGAGATCGCGGCCGTGAGTGCCGCCGACGAATTCGTCGGTGCGGTCACCGCGCCAGCGGATCTTCTTGTTCAGCTTGGTCGCGGCGTAGGCGACGATGCCGTCCTCGGGATAGAGATTGGTCTTCTGGCCGAAGCCGCCGCCGATGTCACCGACCAGCACGCGGACGCTGTCCTTGGGACGCTTCAGCACGGCCTCCGCCAGCACGTCGCGGGTCGAGGCCGGCGTCTGCGACTGGACGTGCAGCAGGAGGCGGCCGGACTTCTTGTCGATCTCGGCAATGGTCGAGCGCGGCTCCATCGCGGAGGGAACGAGGCGCTGGCTGACGAGGTCGAGCTCGACCGTATGCGCGGCCTTGGCGAAGGCTTCGTCCACCTTGGCGGCATCACCGTAAGCCATCGCGCCGACGATGTTGTCGGGCGCCTCCGGCCAGACCACGGGCGCGCCGGGCTTGACGGCTTCGACGGGATCGACCACCGCGGGCAGCACGTCATATTCGACGACGATCGCCTCGGCCGCGCTTTGCGCTTCCGCGCGGGAAGCCGCCACCACGGCAGCCACCGCTTCGCCGGCGTAGCGCACGACCTCATGGGCCAGCAGGCGGCGCGGCGGCACCGTCATCGGCTTGCCGTCGGGACGCTTGAATATGCTGAGGGTCGGGATGCTGCCGATGTCGTCCTTGACGAGGTCGGCCCCGGTGTAGATCGCGGCAACGCCCGGCATCGACGCCGCAGCGCTGGTGTCGATCGAGGCGATTTTCGCATGCGCGTGCGGGGAGCGCAGCACGTGCAGCCACAGCGCCCCGTCCGCCGGCTTGTCGTCGATGAACTGCCCCTTCCCGGTGAGCAGCCGCTGGTCTTCCAAACGCTTGACGGGCTGCCCCGCTCCGAAACGCAAATTGCCGGGAAGAATGTTCATTCCGTGGGATCCTCAGGGTCTTTTCGAAACTGCGGGCAGCCTTTTAGCGGATCGACCAACGGCGCACCAGCCGCGGTTTTGGGCGGGATATCCACGATTTCGGCATGTCCCCAAAGCCACCGTCATTCCGGGGCGATGCGCAGCATCCAATTAGGTGCGCAATTGCGCACCTGAGAATCTCGAGATTCCGGGTCGTCCTTCGGACGCCCCGGAATGACAGCTACGCCAGCTCCCGCAGCGCTGCTTCCACCACCTTGCGCGCGTCCGCCGTCAGCGGGGCCTGCGGCGGAACGGGATCGCCGACCTCGTAGCCCTGGATCGCAAGCCCCGCCTTGATGCAGGCGGCAAGGTTGAAGCGGGCGAAGGCTTCGTTGATGCGCCAGAGCCGGCGCTGGAGCACCATGGCCTCGTCCCAGCGGCCGGCCTTGCAGAGCTCGTAGAGCGCAACGCTCTGGCGCGGGATGATGCAGGCAGGTCCGGCCATCCAGCCGAGCCCGCCGATCAGCATCACCGCCGCGGGGATATGGGCCGAGGCGGAGAACACGCGCAAGGCATCGCCGCAGCGGTTCATGATCGAGAGCAGCCGGCCGGTGTTGGTCGAGGCATCCTTGATATAGCCGATGCGCGGATGCTCGGCGAGCCGTGCGATCACGTCGAGTGTGAGGTCGGAGCGCTGGAATTGCGGGTTGGTGTAGATGACGACGGGAATGTCGACGGCGTCCGCAATGGCGCGGAAATAGGATTCGACCTGGGCGTCGGCGAGCGGGAAATACGCTTCCAGGATTGCGAGGATGCCGTCGGCGCCGAGCCTCTGGTACGCTTTCGCCTGCGCCACCGCATCCGCCGTCGAGGTCGAGGCGACGCCCGCCACAACAGGCACGCGGCCCTTCGCGGCCGCGATCGTGGTCTGTACGATGGTGCTGCGTTGCGCCGCATCGAGATAGGCGAATTCGCCGGTCGAGCCGAGCGGCGTCAGCCCATGCACCCCGGCGCCGATCAAATCGTCGCAGAGCTTGCCGAGGACTTCGGTGCGCACGATGCCGTCGGCATCGACGGGTGAGACGAGATAGGGAAAGACGCCGTGGAATTCGGACATGTCGTGGGGCCCTGGGCTTGCGCTTGAGGCGTATTACCAATGCCGGCGCCGGCGATCAAACCCCGGAGCAGCCGAGCCCGCGCGCCCACAGATTCCGTGAGCCGAATTCATATCCATCGACCACCCTGGCCACCCGACCAGTTTCGCAATCCGCTGCGACATCCCAGATTGAGGACAGCTTACAGGAGCCGCCCGATATGACCGAATCAACTCCACTGTCTTCATTGTCGTCCGCGTTCGCGGATGTGGTGGCGCGTGCCGTGCCTTCGATCGTTTCCGTGCATTCGCACCGATTCCGCGCCAGCGGCTTCCTCTGGAAGCCGGGCCTCATTGTCACCGCCGACGAAGCGCTCGCCGACGAGGGCGAGGTCGAGATCGGCCTTCCAGACGGCCGCACGTGCCCCGCCACGATCGCTGGCCGCGACCACACGACCGATATCGCGCTGCTCCGCGCCGAGGTCGACATCGCCCCCGTCAAGCTGGCGGCAACCGTCCCCGCCCTCGGCACGCTGTCCGTCGTCGTCGCCACCAACCGCGACGCACCGAGCGCGGCGCTGGGGATGGTGTCGGCGTCCGGCAAGAGCTGGCGCTCCTTGCGCGGCGGCGAGATCGACGCGCGGATCGAGCTCGACGTCCGCCTGCGCGAAAGCCAGCAGGGCGGCCTGGCGCTCGATGCATCGGGTGGCGCCTTCGGCATGGCCGTGCTCGGTCCGCGGCGCGTGCTGGTGATCCCGACGGCAACGATCGAGCGCGTTGCGGCCCAGCTGGAGACGCGTGGCCGCATCGCGCGCGGATATCTCGGCCTCGGACTGCAGCCGGTCAGACTCGACGACGGCGTCGGCGCGATGGTCATGAATGTCGACAAGGCCGGGCCGTCGGCCGCGGCCGGCATCCGCCAGGGTGACGTGATCGTTGGGGTCAACGACCAGAAGCTGTCCGGCGTGCGCGCGCTGTCGCGCTCCCTGGGTCCTGCGAGCGTCGGCACGGTCGTCGACGTCGCGGCGCGCCGCGGCGGCGAGCCGGTCAGCTTCAAGGTCACGATCGGCGAGAGGCCGGAGGCGTGAGCGCGGACAAGACGCCGGAGATCGTGCTCGCCCTGGAGGTCGACGATCCCGCCCTCGCCGACCGCCTGGCGGCGCTGCTCGGCAATGTCGCCGGGCTGCGTCTCGCCAGGCCCGGCGAGCAGGCCACCGCGACGATCATCGCCCGCGACCCGCGTGTCAGCCCTGCGGACATCGCGCTGACGCAGCGCGAGCTCGACGTGCTGGCGCTGATGGCCGAGGGCGCCTCCAACAAGATGATCGCGCGGCGGCTCGGCATCTCCGTGCACACCGTCAAATTCCATGTCGGCTCGCTGCTCGACAAGCTGGACGCCACCGGCCGCACCGATGCGGTGGCACATGCCGCGCGCCGCGGCGTCATCGAGCTATGACGTCGCGGGGAAGCTGAGCTCGACCGTCAGCCCCGGCGCGTTGTCGCGCAACGCGATCTCGGCGCCATGAAGGCGCACGACCGCGGCGACGAGACTGAGGCCAAGTCCGTTGCCCGGCGTATAGCGGCTCTGCTCGAGTCGGTAGAAGCGCTTGAAGACGTGATCCTGCTGGTCGGCCGGAATGCCCGGACCGTCATCGGCGATGGCGATCACCGCGCCGCCATCAATGCTGCGGCACGTCACGATCACCTGCCCGCCTTTGCGACCGTGCTTGATCGAATTGTCGACGAGATTGGCAATGGCATCGAACAGCAGGTCGCGATCGCCCGTGACCGCCACCCGGCGGTCTCCGGCAAGGCTGAGCCTTGTCGCAACCTGCTCGGCGGCGGCGTCGTAGAGCTCGACCACCTCGCCGGCAATCTCAGCAAGGTCGAGCGCGCGGAAGGCGCCGGTGCGGGCGCGGGTCTCGATCTCGGAGATTCGGGTGATCGACGCGAACATGCCGAGCACGGCGTCGAGATCGGCGATGGTGTCGCCGATCAGCGCGGCATCGGCCTCGCTGTTACGCTCGTGGTGATAGGCCTTTTCCAGCCGGCCGCGCATCCGCGTCAGCGGCGTGCGCAGATCGTGGGCGACGTTGTCGCTGACCTGCTTGACCTCGCCCATCAGCGTCTCGATGCGATCGAGCATCTGGTTGAGGTTTTCGGCGACACGGTCCCACTCGTCGTTGCTGCCGCGCAAGGGGATGCGCCGGTCGAGGCCGGAGAGCATGATGGCGCGGCTGGTGGCATTGATCTCCTCGATCCGCCCCACCGTGCGCCGGGTCACCAGCACGGCCGCAAGGCCAGCGAGCACCAGCAGCAGCCCGGCGACGGCGGCCATCGCGAGCTCGATCGTGCCGATGAAGCCGTCGTGATCGACCGCGCTGCCGAGCCGGCTCTCCACATAAGCCAGCGTGCCGAAATAGACATAGGCCATGATCGCCGCGACGATCAGCCCGAATGCCGCGATCGCGATCAGCGCCAGACGGAAGGTCGAGGAGCGGAGCGTCTTAGCCAGGAGCACGGAGGCAATATCCGATGCCGCGGATGGTGTGGATCAAGGGATAGGCCTGGGCATCGTCGACCTTGCGGCGCACGCGCCCGACATAGACGTCGATGATGTTGGTGGAGGGATCGAAATGCAGGTCCCAGACGTGCTGGAGCAACATCGCACGGGAAATGACCCTGCCCTCGTTGCGGGCGAGATATTCGAGCAGCTGGAATTCGCGCGGCAGCAGCGAAATCTTGCGGCCGCGGCGGAAGGCAGCCCGCGCGATCAGGTCGATGGCGAGATCGCCGACCCGCAGCAACGTCTCCTTGGCGATGGTCTCGCTGCGGCGGCCGAGCGCTTCGAGCCGTGCCAGCAATTCGGTGAAGGAGAACGGCTTGACGAGATAGTCGTCGCCGCCGGCGCGCAGGCCGCGCACGCGGTCATCGACCTCGCCGAGCGCGGAAATGATCAGGAACGGCGCGGCGACGCCGTCGTCGCGCAATTGCCGCATCACGCTGATGCCGTCGATGTCGGGCAGCATGCGGTCGATCGTGATCACGGCATAATGGCGCGCGGCGCCGTGGCTCAGGGCTTCGCGGCCGCTCGCTGCAAGATCGACGTCGTAGCCCGAGGTCGTCAATTCCTCGACGAGCTGGCCTGCGGTTTCCGGATCGTCCTCGACGACCAGGATGCGGCGGTGACCTCCGGTCATGCAAAACTCCGCGCGACGATCGCCACCAGACTATCCCGTTCCGGGGCTGGACGGAACCGCCCGGTGGCGACCGCGACAATGGTGCGGTACGGCGATGCGACTACCAATAGTCTCCGCACACATTGACCCATTGCCACCCGTAGGGCGTCCAGCTCCGGCGCCAGCAACCATCGTTGTAGCCGGCGTAGAAATAGGGCGCGCCGAAGAGGGCGAAATGGCGGAAATGATGGTGATGATGGAAGCCATGATGGCCCTGCCAGCCTGCGCCGGCGAAGCGCGGCCCGATCGCCGCGTGCGCGAAGCGGGCCCCGCCGAAGGCCGGCCCGCCGACATGGGCGAAGCGTGCACCGCCCATGCCGCCGGCCCGCATGCCGCCAAATCCGCCTGCGTGCATGCCGCCGCCGAAATGACCGCCACCGCCAAAGCCGCCATGGCCACCGCCACCGCCACCGCGCGCAAGCGCCGGTGGCGCGACCGCCATCATGGCTGCGATCACGGTCGCCGTGAGGCCTTTGAGAAGCCTGTTGTTCATGGGAACGTCCTCCTTGCAGTGCGGCGGTCCTGGCGCCGCACGAGGACGATCAGATGAGAGCAAGGTGCCGGCACCTTCAACTTACAAAGGCGCCAGATTCTGACGCCGGTGTTAGGGAGGCAGCGCTCTCTCTCCCGTCATTGCGAGGAGCCCTTGCGACGAAGCAATCCAGAATCCCTCCGCGGAGACAGTCTGGACTGCTTCGCGGAGCCTGTCATCGGGCCGCGCTTCGCGCGGACCCATTGGCTCGCAATGACGGGGATAGAGTTTGATCAGGCCTCTCCTCGCTCTCCTGCGGGGAGAGGTAAGGACCTCACGCGCGCTTGCCGCCGCTCTTTTCCGCGGCGCGGCGCAGCGCTTCGGCGAGGGCGCCGCCACCGGAAGACGACTCCTGCTTGCGCGGCGCGGACGAGGTCATGCGGCTCGCGTTGCGCTGATTGTTGTCGCGCTGCATGCCGGGGGCGTCCTTCTTAGGCCCGACTTCGTCGTCGAGGCGCAGCGTCAGCGAGATGCGCTTGCGCGCGACCTCGAAGTCCAGCACCTTGACCTTGACGATGTCGCCGGGCTTCACCACCTCACGCGGATCCTTGATGTAGGACTTGGACATGGCCGAGATGTGCACGAGGCCGTCCTGGTGCACGCCGATGTCGACGAAGGCGCCGAAGGCGGCGACGTTGGTCACGGTGCCCTCGAGGATCATGCCCTTCTTGAGATCCTTGATCTCCTCGACGCCCTCCTTGAACACCGCAGCCTTGAACGCCGGACGCGGGTCGCGGCCGGGCTTTTCCAATTCCTTCAGGATGTCGGTGACGGTCGGCAGGCCGAAGGTCTCGTCGACGAAATCCTTCGGCTTCAAGGTGCGCACGATCTCGCTGGAGCCGATCAGCGCCTTGATGTCGCTCTTGGTCGCCGCGAGGATGCGCCGCACGACCGGATAGGCTTCCGGATGCACGCCCGAGGCATCGAGCGGGTCCTCGCCGCCGAGAATGCGCAAGAAGCCGGCGCACTGTTCGAACGCCTTTGGCCCGAGCCGCGGCACGTCCTTCAACGCCTTGCGCGACTTGAACGGGCCGTTGGCGTCGCGGTGCGCCACGATGCTCTGCGCAAGGCCGGAGCCGACGCCCGAGACGCGGGCGAGCAGCGGCGCCGAGGCGGTGTTGACGTCGACACCGACGGCGTTCACGCAGTCCTCGACCACCGCATCGAGCGATTTCGCCAGCTTGGCCTGGCCGAGGTCATGCTGATATTGGCCGACGCCGATCGCCTTGGGCTCGATCTTGACGAGCTCGGCGAGCGGATCCTGGAGCCGCCGCGCGATCGAGACCGCGCCGCGCAGGGTGACGTCCAGGCCCGGCAGCTCTTCCGAGGCGAAGGCGGAGGCCGAATAGACCGACGCCCCGGCTTCGGACACCACGATCTTGGACATCTTCAGTTCCGGCAGGCCCTTGACGAGTTCGGCCGCGAGCTTGTCGGTCTCGCGCGAGGCGGTGCCGTTGCCGATCGCGATCAGCTCGACCTTGTGCTTCAGCGCGAGCCGGCCGAGAGTTGCGAGCGACTCGTTCCACTGCCGCTGCGGCTCGTGCGGATAGATCGCAGTGGTGTCGACCACCTTGCCGGTCGCATCGACCACCGCGACCTTGACGCCGGTGCGGTAGCCGGGGTCAAGCCCCATGGTGACGCGGGTGCCGGCCGGCGCGGCCAGCAGGAGGTCACGCAAATTGGAGGCGAACACGCGCACTGCCTCGGTCTCGGCCGCGTTCCACAGCCGCATGCGCAGATCGATGTTAAGATGCACCTGGATCTTGGTGCGCCAGGCCCAGCGCACGGTATCGATCAGCCAGCGATCACCGGCGCGCTTGAGATCGGCGATGCCGAACCGCTTCATGATCTTCAATTCATAGGCGCTGGGCACGCCCGGCGGCGGCGCTTCGGCCTCGGCCTGGATTTGCAGATCGAGGATCTCCTCCTTCTCGCCGCGGAACATCGCGAGGATGCGGTGCGAGGGCAGCTTGGTCAGCGGCTCGGAGAAATCGAAATAGTCGGCGAATTTTTCGCCCTCGGTCTTCTTGCCGTCGCGCACCTTGGAAGCCATGCGCGCGTTGGTCCACATCTCCTCGCGCAAGGCGCCGATCAGGTCGGCGTCCTCGTCGAAGCGTTCGACCAAGATGGCGCGGGCACCGTCGAGCGCGGCGGCGGCGTCAGCGACGCCCTTCTCGGCGTTGACGAAGCCTTCCGCCACGACCTTCGGATCGTTGCCGGGCTCGGCGAGCAACTGGTTAGCGAGCGGCTCAAGGCCCGCCTCCTTGGCGATCTCCGCCTTGGTGCGGCGCTTCGGCTTGAACGGCAGATAGATGTCCTCCAGGCGCGCCTTGCTGTCCGCGGCCATGATCGAGGCCTCGAGCGCGGCATCGAGCTTGCCCTGCTCGCGGACCGATTCGAGGATGGCCTTGCGGCGGTCCTCGAGCTCGCGCAGGTAAACCAGGCGCTCCTCCAGCGTGCGCAATTGCGCGTCGTCGAGCGCACCGGTCGCTTCCTTGCGGTAGCGCGCGATGAAGGGAACCGTGGCGCCGCCATCGAGCAACGTCACCGCCGCCTCGACCTGCTCGGCCCGAACCCCAAGCTCCTGCGCAATTTTCTGGTTGATATTTGCCACGCGAGAATCCCTCTATCCTAGCACGCGGGCGCAGAGGCGAACCACCGGCCGCGGGACGCCGCTTATGGACCAACCAAGGTTGATTCATCAAGGTGCGGGGCGCAACCGTCGACAGAGGATTTTTTTTGCTGAAGCGATGCGATCTCGCCACATTCGTGGGGCTGGCGGGCTGTTCATGATACGAAGACCTTATCGTCTCGTCGTCCTGCGAAAGGCAGGACGACGAGTATGGCGCACAGGGCGCCGGGGCATCTTGACAGCCGCCCCATTACCCAGGCTGTTTGCACTGCCGGGCTACCGAATTCCCAAGGACCAATCATGCGTACGACATCCGTCGGCGTCTTCAAGGTCGCCACCACGGGCCCCGGTGACGTCTCCGGCCTGATGGACTTGATCGGCTCCGGCGCGATCGATCCCACATCGATCCTCGCCATTCTCGGCAAGACCGAGGGCAATGGCGGCGTCAACGATTTTACCCGGGAGTACGCGGTGGCCGCGCTGTGCACGGCGCTGGCACCCAAGCTCGGCCTGTCGCCAAAGGCAGTCGAGCAACGCATCGCCTTCGTGATGTCCGGCGGCACCGAGGGCGTGCTCAGCCCGCACATCACGGTCTTCACGCGCCGGACGCTCGATTCCCATCCTGCGGATCGCTGCGGCAAGCGCCTCAGCATCGGCATGGCGCACACGCGGGACTTCCTGCCTGAGGAGCTCGGCCGCGCCGCGCAGATCACCGAGACGGCCAAGGCCCTGCAAGCCGCGATGGCAGATGCCGGCATCACCGATCCCGCCGACGTCCATTTCGTGCAGATCAAGTGCCCGCTCCTGACCAGCGAGCGTGTCGCGGCGGCGAGCGCGCGCGGCAACAAGACGGCGACGACGAACGCTTACAGCTCGATGGCCTATTCGCGTGGCGCCTCCGCGCTCGGCGTTGCGGTCGCGCTCGGCGAGATCGGCTCCGATGTCCGCGACGAGGATGTGCTGCGACGCTACGATCTTTTCTCCAAGGTGGCCTCGACCTCGTCCGGGATCGAGCTGATGCATAATGTGGTCATCGTGCTCGGCAATTCGGCCTCGTCGGCAAGCGAGTTCGTGATCGGGCATGCCGTGATGGAGGATGCCATCGACGCCGCAGCGGTGGTATCGGCATTGAACAGCGTCGGGCTTGGCGTGGCCCCGCAGAGCATCGCGGGCCGCGAGCTCGTCAATATCTTCGCCAAGGCGGAGGCCTCGCCTGATGGCAGCGTGCGCGGCTTCCGCCACACCATGCTCGAAGACACCGACATCAGCTCGACACGCCACGCCCGCGCAGCGGTCGGCGGCCTGATCGCGGGCCTTGCCGGCACTGGCGCAGTCTACGTGTCCGGTGGCGCCGAGCATCAGGGACCGGCCGGCGGCGGCCCGGTTGCAGTGATCGCGCAACTGTCGGATTGATAGGCTCGGCATTCCGAATCGTCCGACCCCTCCGCCCGGCGCAACCCTGCCCCTCGCGCCGGCTCAGTTGATTCAGGCGGTCCCTTGCGAAAAAGGTGGCGCCACTATCTGAGGGGATTTTGATTTCATGACCTTGCCGATGAGCTGGAGTGAATGGGCGCAGCACGACGGCGTCGCGCTGGCGGGGCGTGTCCGCAAGGGCGAGCTGACGGCGAAGGAGCTGGCGCGCCAGGCTGCCGCGGGCGTTGCCAAGGTCAATCCGGCGCTGTCGGGCGTGGTCGAGCTGTTCGAGGACGTGATCGCCGATCCCGCCAAGGACGGCGCCAATCTCGCAGGTCCCTTCGCCGGCCTGCCTTTCCTGATGAAGGATCTCGGGCCGACCATGAAGGGCCGGCTGCAGGAAATGGGCTCGCTGCTGATGCGCGGCAATCGCGCCGCGGCCGATACGTTCCTCACCGGAAAATTCCGCCAGGCGGGGCTCAATCTGATCGGACGCACCACCACGCCGGAATTCGGCGTGTGCTCTTCGGCCGACAATCCCGCCGTCTACGTCACGCGCAATCCCTGGAATACCGACTACACCACCTGCGGCTCCTCGGCGGGCAGCGCCGCGATGGTCGCCGCCGGCGTGGTGCCGATCGCGCATGCGACCGACGGCGGCGGCTCGATCCGCATTCCCGCCGGTGTCAACGGCAATATCGGCCTGAAGGTCTCGCGCGGCGTGTTCTCGCTCGCTCCCCACATGTCCGACCTCACCGGCCTCGTCTCGATCCAAGGCTGCCAGTCGCGCAGCGTGCGCGACACCGCCGCCTTCGTCGATCACGCGCGCGGGCCTGCGCCCGGCGAGTTCATGCCGTTCTGGACCACCGCGCAGCCCTATTCCGAGATGATCAAGCGCGATCCGTCGAAGCTGCGCATCGCTTTGTCCCACACCTGGGGCAACTACACCGCGACGCCCGAGATCGCAGCCGAGCTGGAGAAGGCCGGACGCTTCCTCGAGGGCCTCGGCCATCACGTCGACTACGCGCTGCCGGAGATCGACCTTCCCGCCGCGTTCGAGGCGCAGACAACCTGCTACATCTCGAATTTCGCGGTGGTGATCTCCAACATGCTCGCCGCGCGCGGACTGGAGCAGCCGCCGGAGGGCCTGATCGAGCCCATGAACATCCGCATCTGGGAAGCCGGCCGCCACACCAGCTTCGCCGAGCGGGCGAAGATGCAGGGCGTCTTCAACACCACCTCGCGCGGCTTCGGCGCGTTCTTCGAGCAATGGGACGTCATCCTGACGCCGATCACGGCGCTACCGACGCCGAAGGTCGGCACCAGGGAATATCTCACCATCTCCGACAATCCTGATGTGCGCGACTGGTTCGACAATCTGTGGCGCTTCTTCGCCTTCACGCCGCTCGCCAATCTCTGCGGCATGCCGGCGATCTCGATGCCCATGGCAGCGCAAGATCACGGCCTGCCGCTCGGCATCCAGGCCATCGCCAAGCAGGCCAATGACGGCCTGTTGCTGCAGCTCGCCGCCCAGGTCGAGCGCGCGCTCGACGGCAAGTGGAATGGCGGCAAGACCGCGAAGGTGCATGTGACCAAGGCGTGAGCTGCCGCCGCGTCCTTCCTTAAAGCGCGATGCGATGATGATGAACCGTCATCGCGCTTTAGGTTGTTGTTTGAGCATGATCTTTTCGGAAAACCGCTGCGCACTTTTCCGGATCATGCTCTAGCCCTTGTCCTTGGCGCTCGCTTTCGCGATGGCCTTGTCCACGCGCCAGCGCGATACGTCTTGCTCGCCGAGGAAGCGCACCGCGGGACTTCGTGTCTCCGGAAACAGAGCGACGAGTGCATTGGCGCCGGTCACCGCGGGATTGCCGACCTCCTGGGCAAGCACCGCGGCCCGGCGATCGACGCGCTGGAAAGCGGCGGTCGGCGCCGCTGCTCCCGTCTCGATCACCGTGTGCGCGAGCTCCTTGTCGAGATAGTCAGCGAGGTTCCGCCTGAGCAGGCCGAGGTCGACGTTGCAGGCTTGTAAGAGAGGTGCCGCATCACCGTCTTCGGTCAGCGCCAGCAACAGGTGCTCCAGCGTTGCAAACTGATGGCGGCGCTGATCGGCGAGAGCCAGCGCTCGGCGTCGGGTCGCAGCATAGGCTGCGCCGAATGGACGGGACGATACGTCCAGCAGCCCGTCGATCTTCTCCAGTCGCTTCACGGGATCGAGCATGGCCAGTAGCTCGTACTTGTCCTTGACCGGCAACTTCATGCGCATCGCCATCGTATCGGCGATGCGGCCAACGTCGCGCGCCTGATCGAAGAACAACCAGATGTCCGGCATCAGCAAGCCGTGGGCGGCTGCGTAATCCTCAAAACGCTGAATGGCCCGGCGGATCAGTTCGGGCGAGTCGACCGGCGCTCCCTCAGGCAGTTCGGATGCCTCCGACCGATACCCACTCGATAGCGCTGCGAAGCTGCGGATCGCGACGCGGCGGAGGACACGCGTCAGCACCCTGATCGAACCGTCTTGGAGTCGTTCGAGCTCGACCAATTGCACGAGCACGCCGATCTCATAGAGGTCGGCAAATCGCGGCTCGTCGGCGGCCGCGTCGCGCTGGATCGCACAGACCATCTCGCGTGCGCCCTCAAACGCATGGTTGAGCGCCAGCACCGTATTCTCGCGACCGACGAACAGCGGAAAGGTCGCGCCCGGGAACGGCACGAAATCGCGCAACGGGACCGCCGGGTAGACCGCACTCGGGCTAATGGGCTTCGGCACAGGCGTGTCGCGACGCCCGGTCTGAAGCATTGCCGACAATGTATTCCAGTCGGCAACGCCCAGCATTCTCGACACCAGTTCGAGGCTTTCGCTGTGACTGATGGTGACGGCCTTGGTGGTCAGGGATTCGCGCAGGGTCTGCGCCATAGCCTTGGCATCGCGAAAATCGCGCATCGGTTCGTCCTCTGCATGAGCGATCCAGATGTATCAGACGGTTGCGTTGCTGACCGGACGCTCGGGCAAAGGGGAGGCCGATGAAGGCTCGATACGTTCACCATTCCACGAAGGGTGCAACCGGCAGGTCGTATCAACCTGCACGAAAGGTGGCGCAAAGATAAATCGCTGTCAATTGCGATCTCAGTTCTTCACCGCCGGGATCTCCTCGGCGACCGGCTGCTTCTGGCCCTGCTGGTACATCGCCAGCGCCTTGTCGAGGGCTTCGCGCAGCGCCAGCGCCGCGGCCACGCTGCAACGCAGGTGCGCGGTCTGGACCACGTCGACCCTGACGGCGGCACCGACCGGCATCAACAGGTTCGCGGCAAGCTCGATCTGGATCGCGCCGTTGTGATGACCGAAGCAGGACGCGCCGTCGAAATAGATGATCGGCGCCCGCTCCGAGCTGGAGCTGGAAATGGTGACGGGCCCCTGATTGGTGGCGGGCGTTTCGGGGTCGGCCATGGGCGCTCCTTGCAGTTCATCGACGAACGAGGCGCCCACCATCGGCGCTTCGGCGCGCCCTGTCGAGGCCAAACCGCCCCGCTCGGGCCCGGTTCGGGGTTTTGCGCGAGGCCCGACACTGGTCTAGAACGTGCCCATGAGCACCACACCGACCACGCTTGCCTTCGAGGAACTCGCCGAGGCGATCAAGGGACGCCGTTCCGACTACGGCCATATCAGCGGGCTCCAGCTCGATCGCTTCGCGCCCGCGGAGGCCTGGTCGAGCCTGCCCTACCGACCCGTCTTCGTCGGCGATACCGAGACCGGCGTGCTGCATGGCGGCGTCGTCACCGCGATGCTGGACGAGAGCTGCGGCATGGCGGTGCAACTTGCGCTCGACGGCACCCGCGCGATCGCGACCCTCGACCTGCGCATCGACTATCAGAAGCCGGCAACGCCCGGCCTGGACATCAAGGCGCATTCGGTCTGCTACCGCACCACGCGCTCGATCGCCTTCGTGCGCTCCACGGCCTATCAGGAATCCGAGGACGATCCCGTCGCGACCGCGACCGCCTGCTTCATGATCGGCGCCAACCGCACCAACATGCTGGCCGACCGCCGGGTGGAGGAACTGGGCATCCCGACGCTGGAGGCGCCGGAGGATCCGGACGGGCCGTTCGCGCGCAGCCCGTTCGCGCGCTGGCTCGGCATCCGCGTCAACGACGACGGCACGCTGACGATGCCGTTCTCGCCAAAGATCATCGGCAACCCGATCCTGCCTGCGATCCATGGCGGCATGACCGGAGCCTTCCTCGAGACCACGGCGATCGTCGGCGTAGCGCGCGAGCTCGGCATCTCCGCGCCGCCCAAGCCGATCGGCCTCACCGTCAACTATTTGCGTTCCGGCCGCGCGCTCGACAGCTTTGCCGACGTCTCGATCGTGAAGCAGGGTCGGCGCATCGTCGCGTTCGAGGCGCGCGCCTGGCAGGAGGATACTACGAGGCCGATCGCGACCGCCTTCGGTCATTTCATGCTGCGCCCGGCGCCGGGAGGCGACGAGGAATAGGCTCATTTTGACTTGACGGCCGCAGCTCCGGCCACAACGATAGCCCGTCCCCGCGAGAGGTATTGGATTGCGGCATCCGCTCGACATCGTCGCCATGTTCGCCGCGCTCTGGCTGCTGGCCTCGATGATGCTCGACGCGTTGACGCCGAAGGAGTTGACCGCAATCATGATCGGTGTCGCGATCGGGCCCGCGATCGTCATCACCGCCGTGTTCTACTATCTCCGCTGCCCGCGCACGGATTTTGCGGTGATGTTCGCGGCGCTCTGGCTGATCTCCGACATCGCCATCGCCTTCATCTCGCCGAAGGAGCTGCCGCACTTCCTGATCGTGCTCGGCTTCGTGCCGGCCGTGCTGATCGGCATCGTGCTGCACTGGCAGGCTTTCACCTCTCCCCGCCGGGGAGAGGTCGGATTGCGCAGCAATCCGGGTGAGGGGCCGCAGCACCCGGCGAGACCTTAACCCCTCACCCGGCTCGCATTTTCAATGCGATCCGACCTCTCCCTTCGGGAGAGGTGAATCGCCGCGCCAGCTGATATCACCGCGGCAGCAGGTTCGTCTTTGCAAGGTCCAGCACCTCGTCGCCGCGGCCGTTCATCACTGCGCGCAAGACCCAGAGGCTGAAGCCTTTGACCTGCTCGGCGGTGATGGTCGGCGGCATCGACAGCTCCTGCTTGGCGGTGATGACGTCGAGCAGCGCCGGTCCGTCATGCGCGAGCATTTCCTGCACCGCACCGCGAAGCTCGCCGGGATCTTCGACGCGTTTGGCAAAGATGCCCATCGCGCGCGCCATCGCGGCAAAGTCCGGGTTCTCCAGGTCGACATTGGTGTCGACGAAGCCGGCGGCCTTCATCTCCAGCGCGACGAAGCCGAGCACGCCGTTGTTGAAGACCACCACCTTCACCGGCAGCTTCATTTGCGTCAGCGTGATCAGGTCGCCCATCAGCATGGTGAAGCCGCCGTCGCCGGATAGCGAGATGACCTGGCGGCCGGGCCGGGCGGCCTGCGCGCCGATCGCCTGCGGCATGGCGTTCGCCATCGAGCCGTGCACGAAGGAGCCGATCAGGCGACGGCGGCCGTTCATGTCGAGATAGCGCGCCGCCCACACCGTGGGCGTGCCGACATCGGCGGTGAACACCGCGTCAGCGGAGGCATGGTCGCTGATCACCTTGGCGAGATATTGTGGATGGATCGGCTTGCTTCCCGGCGTACCCTTCGCAAGCGAGTCCAGCCCCTCGCGCGCCTTCCTGTAATGCGCAACGGCGCCGTCGAGATGTTTGCGCTGCGTCTTGGCCTTCAGCAGCGGCATCAGCGCCTCGATGGTGAGCTTGACGTCGCCCACGAGGCCGAGATCGATCCTGCACCGCCGTCCGAGATTTTCGGGGCGGATGTCGATCTGCGCGACCTTCGCATCATCAGGGAAGAACTGCTTGTAGGGAAAATCGGTGCCGAGCATCACCAGCGCGTCGCAAGCGTGCATGGCGGCGTAGCCCGAGGAGAAACCGATGAAGCCGGTCATGCCGACGTCGTACGGGTTGTCGTATTCGACATGCTCCTTGCCGCCCAGCGCGTGCACGATCGGGCTCTTCAGCGTCTCGGCGAGCTGCATCAAGGGCGCATGCGCGCCGGCGCAGCCGCGGCCGCAGAACAGCGTGATGCGCTCGGCACCGTTGAGGAGATCGGCCAGCGCCTGCAGCTCGTCGGCCTGCGGCACCACCTGCGGCGGAGACAGCGCAAGCCCGCGCGAAACCGTCAGTGCGCGCTTGGGCGCAGCGCGAAAGGCAATGTCGCCGGGCATGGCGACGACGGCGACACCGCGCAGGCCCACCGCCGCGCGGATCGCATTCTCCAGCACGAACGGAAGCTGGCTTTCATCCGCGACCAGCTCGCAATAATGGCTGCATTCGCGGAACAGGTTCTGCGGATGCGTCTCCTGGAAATAGCCGCCGCCGATCTCGGACGAGGGGATCTGCGCCGCGATCGCCAGCACGGGAACGCGGCTGCGATGCGCGTCGAACAGGCCGTTGATCAGATGCAGATTGCCGGGGCCGCAGGAGCCCGCGCACACCGCGAGGTTCCCGGTCATCTCGGCTTCGCCGGCGGCGGCAAAGGCTGCGACCTCCTCGTGGCGGACATGGACCCATTCGATCGTGCCGCGGCGGCGCAGTGCTTCGGTCAGGGCGTTCAAGCTGTCGCCGACGATGCCGTAGATGCGCTTGACGCCGGCCTGTTCGAGCGTTGCCACGAACAGATCGGCCACGTTGTTGATCGCCATGTCGGTCTCCTGCTGCGCCGGTCACACTGCGCGATGCATCAACATCAGCATCGCGGCAATATGAGGCACAATAAGCGACGTCAGGATCACGGCTAGTTTATTGTCTGTTCAATCTTTCTGAATCGCCCGATCGTAGGCCGCGACGGTCGCCTTCGCGCGCGCCTCGACATCGGCGGCGCTCATGCCGGGCTTGTAGAGGCTGGAGCCGAGCCCGAAGGCGGTCACCCCGCCCTTGATGTACTCGGCAAAATTCTGGTCGGAAACGCCGCCGACGGCCGCGATCATCACACCCGACGGCAGCACGGCGCGGATCGCGGCGATGCCGGATGCGCCGAGCACGCTCGCCGGAAAGAATTTCAGGCCCGACGCGCCGGAGCGCGCGGCAAGCAGCGCCTCGGTCGGCGAGAACACGCCCGGCAATGTCACCATGCCATGCTGATGCGCGCGCGCCAGCACCTCGGTGTCGACGTTCGGCGAGACCATGAGCTTGCCGCCGACATCGTTGAGACGATCGACGTCCGCTGCGGTCAGCACCGTGCCGGCGCCGATCAGCACGCCGGCGGGCGCGAGCTCCACCGCCGTTGCAATGGAGCGGAACGGATCGGGCGAGTTCAAGGGGATCTCGATCGCGGTCATGCCGGTCTCGATCAGCACGCCGACGATGGCCTCGGTCTCCTCGGGCTTGACCCCGCGCAGGATCGCGACCAGCGGCCGCTGCATCGGCGGAAAAGGAGTGCTCATCTCAAGAGTCCTTCTACTTCGTCCAGATCGCGGCAGCTGCCATCGACAGGCCGCGGCGGACGGCTTCATCCGCATCGACCGGCCTGACCGTCACCGACAACGCCTCGAAAGCCTGCCGGTACAGCATCGCAAGCCGGCCCGAGGCAATCAGCGTAACAGCTTCTTTCGGCACCGCACCGGAGAGGCCCGCCGCCAGCTCGGCCCCGATCAACGTGCCGGACAGCGTTTCGCGCGCCGCGGCCGGCGTGCCGCCGAAAAGCAATTGGCGCGAGCGCGCGGTGAACAGGAGATTGGCAGCGAAGGCAGGCGCTTCGTGCGCCGCTTGCACTGCTGCCTTGAAGCTCGCGACGTCCTCGGCCTCATCGGCGCCCGCGACCGCGAGCGAGAGGATGGTTTCGCGCGAGACCACGCTGAACAGCTCACCAGTCATGAAGGTGGAGAAACGTTCCACGACGCCATCCTTCACCCGCACCCATTTCGAATGGGTGCCGGGCATGCAGACCCGCGCGTCGCCCGCCGCAGCGAGGCCGAGTGCGCCGAGCAGCTGGGTCTCCTCGCCGCGCATCACGTCCGGCGCGCTTTCGTCGCGCTGCGCAATGCCCGGCAGGATGCGGATGTCGCGCGCTTGGCCAGGGACGCGCACGGCCTGCTTCAGGATCGCCGAGAGCTGTGCCGGCGTGTCGACATAGCCCGCCTCGACCCAGCCGGTCTTGGCGCCGGCCATGCCGCAGACCAGAACCGGCAGATGATCGGGTGCCTCGACCGCCGCAAGATGCGCTTGCAGCACGGCGGGAAAGCCGACCTTTGCCGCCGCCAACATGCCTTCATCGCTGCGGCGCTCAGCCAGCGCCTGACCGGAGCGGTCAACCAACCACAGGCGAAAACTGCTGGTGCCCCAGTCCACCGCGACATAAGCGGGTTCGGTCATGCGAAACTGTCCTCGTCTCACGGCCAAGACGTCGTCTCGCGACGATGAGACGACCCCTTGCGGATCTTCGTCGAGATACCGGCAATTGCGCGGGCAAACCAGCCCTTTCTCTCCGATTTGAGGCTTCGTCGCGCCGGCACACCGCTTGCTCAAACGCTGGCACAGCGCTTGCTGAAGCAGCCCTACTCACATCCGTGAACCGCGCAACAAGACGCGTCAATTGTGGAGAGGAAACCCATGGAGATTGGCTATTTCACGATGCCTTCGCATCCGCCGGAGTGCGGCCTGAAGGAAGGGAACGACTGGGACCTGCAGGTCATGCGCTGGCTCGACGAGCTCGGCTACCAGGAGGCCTGGGTCGGCGAGCACCACACCGCGCCCTGGGAACCCAATCCGACCCCGGATCTCTTGATCGCGCAGGCCTTGATGCAGACCAAGAAGCTTCGCATCGGGCCGGGCGGTTTCCTCTTGCCCTATCATCATCCGGCCGAGCTCGCCAACCGCGTCGCGATGCTGGACCATCTCTCCGAGGGCCGACTCAATTTCGGCGTCGCCGCGAGCGGCCTGCCGAGCGACTGGGCGATGTTCAACGTCGACGGCATGAGCGGGCAGAACCGCGACATGACGCGCGAGGCGCTGGAGATCATTCTCAAGCTGTGGACCGAGCCTGCGCCCTTCACCCACAAGGGCAAGTTCTGGACGGTGAGCAAGCCGGACACGATGTTCGACTTCCTCAAGCCCCACATCAAGCCGCTCCAGGCGCCGCATCCGCCGATCGGCGTCGCCGGCCTGTCCAAGAACTCGGACACGCTGAAGCTCGCCGGCGAGCGCGGCTTCATCCCGATGAGCCTCAACCTCAACCCGGCCTATGTCTCGAGCCATTGGGACTCCGTCGAGATCGGGGCGGCCAAGACCGGCCGCAAGCCGAACCGGCAGGACTGGCGTCTCGTGCGCGAGGTGTTCGTCGCCGATACCGATGAGGAGGCGTGGCGGCTCTCGACCGGCGACATGATGGGCCGGATGATGAGCGAGTACTTCCTGCCGCTGCTCGGCCATTTCGGCTTCAAGGACTATCTCAAGCATGCCCCCGATGTGCCCGACAGCGACGTCACGGTCGAATATTGCGCCAAGCGGAACTGGATCGTCGGATCGCCCGCAACCGTCGCCGAGAAGATCGAAAAGATCTACGACGAGGTCGGCGGCTTCGGCGTGCTCCTGGTGTTCGGCTTCGACTACAAGCACAAGGCTGAAGCCTGGCACCATTCGCTCTCGCTGCTGAAGAACGAGGTGATGCCGCGCCTTGCGCATCTCGGCTCCGCGAAGAAGGCGGCTTGACTCCACCTCTCCCACAGGGAGAGGTCGGCGCGTAGCGCCGGGTGAGGGGTTTCGGTCCAGCGTGATGCGCGACCCCTCACCCGAATTGCTTCGCAGTTCGACCTCTCCCCGTCGGGGAGAGGTGACTCGGAGAATGGCATGAGCGTTGACGCCCAGGATTTCAAGCAGGCGATGCGCCAATGCGCCGGTGCCGTGGCGCTGGTGACGGTAGGCGCCGAGCACGGCAAGCGCACCGGGCTGACGGTGACCTCGGCCTGCTCGCTGTCGGACAAGCCGCCCTCGCTGATCGTCTGCGTCAACCGCAACGCCAGCGCTCATGCGCGCATCCGGGAGGAAGGCGCGTTTGCGATCAATTTCCTGCACGAAGACCACGCGCTGCTCGCGCTCACCTTCAGCGGCCAGAAGGGCGTCAACGGCGACGACCGCTTTGCGTTCGGGCAATGGACGCGCGGCGCGACGGGCGCCCCGGTGCTGACCGATGCGGTCGCCGCATTCGATTGCGTGCTCGCGCAGGAGTTCGAGACCACGACGCATTCGATCTTCGTCGGCGAAGTCCGCAGCGCCTCGCATTCCGCCGCAGCCACGCCGCTGGTGTATCTGCGCAGCAATTTCCACACGCCGCGCGAGATCCGCGAGAACGTGACGATTGGCGACCTCGATGCACGCCATCTGAGCTGGACCGATTTTTCGTAGGAGCAGCACCAGCAGTGCACACCCTCGCCCCGCTTGCGTGGAGAGGCCCGGCGGCTCGGCGCTACTGCGCCGTCGCGATCTTCAGCTGCTTGATCTTCCGGTACAACGTCGCACGGCTGAGCTTGAGCGTACGCGCCGCCTCGGTGACGCGGCCGCCGTGCTTGCGCAGTGCCTCCACGATCGTAGCGCGCTCGGCTGCTTCGAGATCGGGCTCGGTCCGCCCTCCGAACGGCGGCAGATCGAGATCTGCATCCGTGATGAGGCCGTTCTCCGCGGTGCAACCGGCGAGCCGCAGCACGTGGCGAAGCTGGCGCATGTTGCCGGGATAGGGATAGGCCGACAACAGCGCCCAGGCCTGCTCTGAAAGCCTGCAGCCCGGCGCTTCCTCGCGCGCGATCTGGCGGATGATATCGTCGCGGTCGGCCCGCTCGCGCAGGGCCGGCAGCCGCACCGCGATCCCGCGCAGGCGGAAATAGAGATCGGCGCGGAAGGCGCCCTCCTCGGCCATGCGGCCGAGATCGCGATGGGTGGCGCTGATCAGGCGGATGTCGACCGCCACAGGCTTGAGCGCGCCGAGCGGCCAGACCTCGCGGTTTTCCAGAACCCGCAACAGGCGCGTCTGCAGCGCAATCGGCATGTCGCCGATCTCGTCCAGGAACAGCGTGCCGCCATGGGCCTGCACGATCAGGCCCTTCGAGCCGTCGCGGCGCGCGCCGGTGAAGGCGCCGGCCTCGTAGCCGAACAACTCGGCGTCGATCAGGCTCTCGGGCATCGCCGCGCAGTTCAGCGCGACATAATTGTTGCGCGCCCGGTTGCTCGCTGCATGAATGGCGCGCGCGAACACGTCCTTGCCGACGCCGGTCTCGCCCTGCAGCAGCACCGGTAGATCGCGATCGATGACGGCGCCGAGCCGCTTCACGCTCTTGACCATTTCGGGATCGCGGCCCGCGAGCCGATGCAGCGCATCGAAGCGATCAACGGGCGCGTCACGATGCGGCGCATGCGATCTCGCACGTACGGGCGGAGCAACATGCCCCTGCCCCAACGGACGGCCATCGCCATGGCGCAGCTCGACGATCTCGCCGGTGCCAAGCGCAGCGTGACGATCGAACTTGATGTAGCGCGAAAGGTCGATGCCGGAGGCGATCATGTCGTCAGTGAGGCCGAGCAGCGCACGCGCCGAGCGGCAGGCGCCGACGATGCGGCGGTCGTCGTCATAGGCGACGAGGCCGCTGCCGCCATCATCGGGCACGGTCGCGATCCAGGCATTGCGGAAATGCCCGCGAAAGATCGCACCCTCCATTCGCCGCGTTGCCTCCATCGTCACCGCGAGCGCAAGCTGATGCGCGGCGCGCTCCAGGTCCTCGCGACAGGAGGTGATGTTGACGGCACCGGCGAGCCGGCCGGCCTGATCGAACAGGGGTGCCACCGCGCACGAGAACATGTGCCATTGCGCGCGAAAATGCTCGTCGCGATGCACCAGGATCGGCTTCTCCTCCGCAAGCGCGGTGCCGAGCCCATTGGTGCCCTCGCAAGCCTCGGCGAAGTTGGAGCCGGTGTAGATCTTCCAGTCCAGAAACATCCTTGCGTCGGCTTCGCCCGGCAGGCGACTGAACAACATGGTCGCGTTTGCGTCAGCGAAATTGACGCAATAGCCGGCATCGCGCAGCACGCGAGCGAGATCGTCGAGTTCGGGCGTGACGAGCCGGATCGTCTCCTCCATAGGCTCGGCGACGTGGCGGATCTCGGCTTCGGTGAGGGTCTGCGGCGGGCCTTGCCGGGCGGGATCGAGCTTGTGGCTGATCAGGGAGCGCCGCCAGGAATTGGCAATTCGCGAAGAGGCATCGACGTCGGCCACATGATTGGCGACGGACAAGACACGGGCGACATGGTTCGAGGCCGAAAGGCTGGCCATCGCGGACGTCTCCACCCTGTATTATTGTGCAAAGTCTGGCACCACAGGCGGGGATGTCAATCGGGAACCGGGAAGCATGCGCGGCGCGATGCTTCCGTCGCGTCATTCTGGGGCGCGTAAGTGCGGAGCCGGACTCTCGAGATTCCGGGTTCGATGCTTCGCATCGCCCCGGAATGACGGCATCATTGGATTTGCTGCACCGCCCTCACCACGTGTCGATGCACGGCCGCTTCTTCGCCGTCCGCGCCGGCGGCTTTGGCACCGAACGGAGGCCGGCCATGATCCAGCGCCGCGTTTCGGCGGGGTCGATGACGTTGTCGATCTCGAACACCGAGGCGATCGAGACCGCCTTGCCGTTGGCGTAGAGCTCGGCGACCTTGTTGCGGTAATAGGTCTCGCGCTCCTCGGGGTCGGCGATCGCCTCCATCTCCTTGCGGAAGCCGAGCCGGACATAGCCTTCGAGCCCCATGCCGCCGAACTCGCCGGTCGGCCAGGCCGCGGTGAAGAACGAGGCGTGAAAGCCGCCGCCGATCATCGACTGCGCGCCGAGACCATAGCCCTTGCGCAGCACGATGCCGAACAGCGGAACCGTGAGGCTGGCGCCGGTCACGAACATGCGGGAGACATGGCGCACGATTGCGGTCTTCTCGGCTTCCGGACCGACCATGAAACCGGGCGTGTCGCAGAGCGAGACGATCGGCAGATCGAACGCGTCGCAGAGCTGGAGAAAACGCGCAGCCTTGTCGCCGGCGTCGGCGTCGATCGCGCCGCCGAGATGGCGCGGATTGTTGGCGATCAGGCCGAACGGCTTGCCTTCGATGCGAATCAGCGCGGTGATCATGCCGACGCCGTAGTCGCGCCGCAGCTCCAACACGCTGTTCTTGTCGGCGACGAGGTCGATTACGCTGCGGATGTCGTAGACGCGCAGGCGGTTCTCGGGAATGGCGCGGCGCAGCAGGCGCTGGTCGGCGGCCTCCCAATTCGTCACCGCGCCCTGGAAATAGGACAGATACTTCTGCGCATCCCTTGTCGCCTCCTCCTCATCCTCGACCAGGATATCGATGACGCCGTTCGGCGACTGGAACGAAGCCGGGCCGACCTCGGCCGGATGATAGACGCCGAGGCCGCCGCCCTCGATCATGGCGGGACCGCCCATGCCGATCGAGGCGTTCTTGGTCGCGATGATGACGTCGCAGCAGCCGAGCATCGCGGCGTTGCCGGCGAAGCAATAGCCGGAGACGACGCCGACCACCGGCACGAGGCCGGAGAGCCGTGCGAACTGCACGAAGGACGGGCCGTCGAGGCCGGTCATGCCGAGACGATCGGTATCGCCAGGCCGGCCGCCGCCACCTTCGGCATAGAACACCAGCGGCACGCGCCAGTCTTCCGCCAGCGTCAGCATACGGTCGATCTTCTTCTGGTTCATGTGGCCCTGCGTGCCCGCGAGCACGGTGTAGTCATAGGCCACGACGATGCAGCGCGCGCCTTCGGGCCCGAACTTCTCGGCGTTCACCGTGGCGACGCCCATGACGAGGCCGTCGGCCGGCGTGTTCTTGATGAGGTCGTCGAGCTTGCGCCGGCGGCGCTGCGCCGCGATCGCAAGGCTGCCGTATTCCATGAACGAGCCGTCGTCGACGAGCTGCGCGACGTTCTCGCGCGCGGTGCGCTGGTTGGTGTTGCGGCGCCGCTCGACCGAGGCCGGGCGGTTTTCGTCAAGCGTGTTGGCCTGGCGTGCGATCAGCTCGGCGAGATCGGGACGGATGTAGTCGAGATCGATGTCAACTTCCTGCGCCGCGCTATCGGCTGCGACATCGAGCGGCTCGAGATACATGATCGCTTCGCCATGCAGCAGCGTGTCGCCGTCGCCGGCGACGAGTTTTGTCACCCGCCCGCCCTGCTCGGCCATCACCAGATGCTCCATCTTCATGGACTCGATCACGGCAAGCTGCTGGCCCGGGCGTACGATCTCGCCTTCCTTCACCTGGATGGTGACGATGGTTCCCTGCAAGGGCGCCGCAACCATCACCGCACCTTCCGGCACGACCTGTGCGGCATGCGCTTCGGTGTCGTGCGCGTTGCCCCGCTCCGTCGCGGCAAAATAGAGCGGCTTGGCCGCGCCATCGGCGGCCTCGACGAGCTTTGCGATATTACGATCGATGAAGTCGGTTGCGATGCGGTTGGTCCTGAAATCGGGATGCGCGAGCACCGCCTGAAGGAAGGCGATGTTGGTGACGACGCCGTCGATCCGGAATTCGCGCAAGGCACGCGAGGCCTTGGCGACGACATCGTGCCAGGCCTCGCCCGGCGTATGCACGATCACCTTGGCCAGCAGCGAGTCGAAGGCAGCGCTGGTCTTGTAGCCGGCATAGCCAAAGCTATCGACGCGAACGCCGGGGCCCGACGGCGGCTCGAACACGGCGAGCACGCCGCCGGTCGGATGCGTCGTACCCGTCTCGTCCAGCGTCTCCATGTTGACGCGAAGCTGCATGGCATGGCCGCGCGGCTTCGGGATCGAGCCCTGCGCAAGACCCAGCGAAGCCAGCGTGCTGCCTGCGGCGACCGCGAGCTGGGCGCGAACGAGGTCGACGCCGAGCACCTCTTCGGTCACGGTGTGCTCGACCTGCAGCCGAGGGTTGGCCTCGATGAAGGCGAAGCTGTCCTCGGCGGTGCCGTCGACCAGGAACTCGAATGTGCCGAGATTGTCGTAGGAGGCGGCCGTCGCAAGCTGCTTCGCTGCATCGATGATGCGGCCGCGCAAGGGATCGCTCAAGGACGGGCTCGGCGCCACCTCGACCAGCTTCTGATGCCGGCGCTGGATGGTGCATTCGCGTTCCCAGAGGTGGGAAATCGCGCCATGACGGTCGCCGATGATCTGCACCTCGATATGGCGCGCCTGCCGGATCAGCCGCTCGGCATAGACGCCGTCGAAGCCGAAGGCCGCCTTGGCCTCGGACTGGCAGCGCGCATAGGCCTCGGCGAGATCGGCCGCATTCTCGACCACGCGCATGCCGCGCCCGCCGCCGCCAGCCATCGCCTTGATCACGATCGCCGCATTGCTGCCGAGCGAGGCAAAGAACGCCGTGATCTCCTCCAGCGAGGAAGGCCCGCTGGTGCCTGCGATGATCGGAACGCCGCAACGTTTTGCCAATTGCCGCGCTGCGACCTTGTCGCCGAACAGTTCGAGGGCGGCCGGTTTGGGCCCGACGAAGGCGATGCCTGCATCGGCGCAGGCCTTGGCGAATGCCGCATTCTCGCTGAGGAAACCGTAGCCGGGATGCACGGCATC
The DNA here is from genome assembly GCF_045571495.1 of Bradyrhizobium centrosematis. Lineage (NCBI taxonomy): Bacteria > Pseudomonadati > Pseudomonadota > Alphaproteobacteria > Hyphomicrobiales > Nitrobacteraceae > Bradyrhizobium > Bradyrhizobium centrosematis. The sequence continues at coordinate 1,445,650 of NZ_CP120703.1, read as the reverse complement.
ACAGCCCGTGCTCTTCGCCGCCTTCACCACCGCATCGATGTCGAGATAGGCCCGGGCGCCCCGACCGGGGATTTCGACCGCCTCGTCGGCAACACGCACGTGCAGCGACATCGCGTCGTCGGCGGGATGGATCGCGACGGTTGCAATGCCGGCGTCGGCCGCCGCGCGCGCGATGCGGATGGCGATCTCGCCGCGATTGGCGATCATGAGCTTTTTGAACGACATCGTCTCTCTCATTCAGACAGCAGCAGGCAGATTTGGATCGAGGTCCTGCTTCTTCACCTTGCCCGTCGCCGTCAGCGGCAGGGCCTCGATAAGGCGCACTTCCGGAATCTTGTAGACGGCCATGCGCTCGGCGCACCAGGCGCGCAGGTCCGCCGCGGAGATGGTGCCGACCGCCTCGGGCTTGAGCTGGATATAGGCCACCGGCACCTGGCCCTTGTTCGGATCGTCGCGCCCGACGACGCCGGAGCCCAGCACCTTCGGATGCTGGCCGAGCAGCGCCTCGATCTCCGGCGGAAACACGCTCATGCCCTTGACCTTCAGCATCTCCTTGCGGCGGCCGAGGAAGTGCAGGAAGCCGTCCTTGTCGATAGTGCCGATGTCGCCGGTGCGCAGCCAGCCGTCGATCAGCGACTCCGCGGTCGCCTCCGGCTTGTTCCAGTAGCTCTTGAGCAGCGAGGGCGTGCGCACGCGGATCTCGCCTTCGGCGCCGAGCGGCAATAGCGCACCGGTCTCGAAATCGGTGATCTTGAACTCGGCGCCGGGCACCGGAAGGCCGACGAAGATCGGCTGATTGTTGAGATCGAAATCATCGTCCTGGAAGCCTGATGTGAACGTGTTGGAGGTGTGGGTCTCGGTCATGCCCCAGGCCGCCTCCATCAAGATCGTGCCGGTGAGATCCTTCCAGCGCCTGCGATAATCGGCATTGAGCTTCTTGACGAAGGAGACGACGCGCACCTGCTTCAAGGACGACAGGTCGAATTCGCTCCAACGCGGATGATCCATCAACTCGACCGCGCCGTCGACCGGCATCGCGGTGATGGTGACCTTGTACTTGTCGATCGCCGCCATCGCGCCGACGGCATCCCAGCGCGCGAGCAACACCAGCGTCCCGCCGGAGAACAGTGGGAAGATCAGGCCAAAATTCTCGCCAGCGATCCAGAACTCGGGAAAGAACGACAGGAACACGCTGCTCTCGTCCGAGAGCACAGAGATGCCGTAATTGGCGGCGGCCGTGTAGACCATGTCACGATGGGTATGGACGCAGCCCTTGGGCATGCCGGTGGTGCCGCCGGTGTAATTGAGTGCGGCGACGTCATCGAGCCCGGGCGGCGGTAGCGGCATGGGCGCGGGCATTGCCGCGAGCGCGGGCAACAGATCGGTCGCGGCTGGCACCGCGATTCGCGGCATGCGGATCGAGTCCGGTGCGGGAAATGCCGGCGCAGCAGGAACGACGTCGGCGAAGCTGGTAACGATGATCTCGCGCAGGCGCACCTCGCCGCGGACCTGCTCGACGACCGGCATGAGCTGGTCGAGGGCAACGATCACCTCGGCCTGGGTGTCGTTGAGCTCGTAGGACAGCTCGAACGCGCGCGACAACGGACTGACCGGGACGTGGATCGCGCCGAGCTTCAGGATGCCGAAGAACACGATGTGGAATTGCGGGCAGTTCGGCAAGAACACCGCAACGCGATCGCCCTTGCCCACGCCCTTCGCCGCCAGCAGCGCTGCAAAGCGGTCGCTCTGCCGGTCGAGATCCGCATAGGTCGTGACGTGGCCGTAAAAGATCACCACAGGACGCTCGGGGCTGCGCTTCGCCCAGGCGCGCAGATATTCCGTCAAGGGAACTTCGCCGTGCAGATAGTTCGGCGAACGCGGCAGGCCTTTCGGCCAGGCCTTGTCCCACAGGCTACGCAAGGTTGCGAGGTAGTCCTTCTCGTCGAGGCCCGCGTTCATGACGTCCTTCCCGTGCTGCTCTTCTTATCGCGAGGCACGCCCATGCCGTCGCGCGACGTCGTTACAGGTCGAGCACGGCAGAGTTCATGTCAAGGAAAACAGTTTTCCGCATCACGGTCGATGCCGCGACGCGGAAATACCAAGTGTCTTGCAGCGCGTTTCGTAACGCTGCCCGCATGCCAGCGACGAAGACGCTGACCTCGTCTTCGAGCAATTGCAGCTTCTGCGTCAGCCCGCGGCTCGATCGCAGCACAAGGCCGGCGGCCCGGCCGGTCTCAGCGGCCGCCTCGGGCGCGCGCTTCATGGCATCTGCGGCAACACGGGTGCGCTTCGAAGGATTCAAGATTGGATTTGTTTGAGGTATTCTTGCGGGGGCTTGCCAGGCCGGCTGCGGCGCGAGCTTCCGAGTGCATTCTAGAAGACCTCGATATCGCGCGTGCGAGCGTTGACTTGGGACACGCTCTGGCAGAACGATCGGCACAGATCAGAGGCGGCGTGCACGCCACAGACGCCGGAGGCGCCATGCATCAATCGACACATCGGGAATCGTTGGCCCTGCCGGCGCTGAGCGCCGCCGAGCGACTCTTCATCTGGGGATTCCGGGCCAAGGCGCGCAGCGGAGGCGCGGTTCCGACCGCAGCCAACATCCAGGAAGTATACGACCATTTCCGCGTCGGCGATGCCGTGCCATCGCTGGAATCAATCATCGAGATCTTCGCCTGCACGGCCCATACGGCCATCGAGGTGCACTGCCCGACCTGCCCCCGCATGTCGGACAGCGAGCAGGAAATCCTGCACGCCATCGCCGCGGCACAACAGGATCGCATCGATGTCGCGCGCGAACGGTTCGAGAGCTGGCTGCCGCCGGTCGGCGCCGATTGGGCGCTCGCGCCCGTGCGGGGATTGGCGACGATCTTCCGCATGGCGGGTCTCATCCTGCCAAACCGGCATCTGCGGTCCCTCGACCATGACCTGACCATGGCGATGAAGAGCTGGCTGGTCGGAAGCCCGACGTTGCACTGACGAGGCGTTCATGCCCCCGGATATTTGCGGCTCTGTGGCGGCGCCGGACGCCGGTCAGCCGCAGCTCTGTCCGCTCCAGCCCGCGCTCGCGGCACGCCCCAGCGTCGAAAGCTATGATGATTTCTGCCGCGTCGCGCTGTCGCTGTTCCGCTTCATCGGGGCGGCCTACACGACCGGCGCGTCCGATTGCTGGGAGGCGGCCTATCGCTTCGCCGACGAGGCGCCGGGCATCTCCGACAGTCCGCTGCTGGTGGCGCGGGCCGCCGCGCTCGTCAGGATCCTGCGCAGCGGCCGGCCCTGCGAGCTGTGCTTCATGCCACCGTCCTGCCGACGCCTGTCGAAGGACGAAGCCGGATTGATGCAATTGCTGGCGGTCGCGCGCCGCAAGCAGCCGGGCGAACTCGAATCCATCGTCGGCCAGCTCGTCGGCTCCGGCAAGGAAGATGCGGCGACACGGGCCGTCAACGCGCTCGCATTGTGCTGACACCTAAAGCGCGATGAGATTTGGATGAATCGTCATCGCGCTTTCGGTTGTTGCTTACGCATGATCTTTGCGGAAAACCGCTTCGTACTTTTCCGAATCATGCTTTAACCGCTTTTCCTGCCGAGCACGAGGTCGATCGTGTGCGCGGCGATCTTGCGCAATTGCGGCTCGTCGCCGAAGGCACGTTCGAGCACGGCGAGGCCGCGCGTCACGGTGATGATGTGCAGCGCGGTGGCCGCGGGATTGCCTTTGAACTCGCCGCGCTCCGCGCCATCTGACAACGTGTCCTGAACCAGTGCGGTGATGCGCGAGATGAGGCCCGCAAAGGCCTGGCGCGCTTCTTCATCGAGCCCCTCGCCTTCGGCGGCGCCGAGCTCCATCAAACCGCGTGTGGTCGGGCAGCCGCGGGGCGGCGAGCCGGAGCGGAAATTGGTGATGGTGAGATCGAAGAACGCGGTGAGGCGCTTTCGCAAGCTGCCGTTACCGAGCGCCTTTTGAAGCCCCATCAGATACTCGCCTGCGTAACGTTCATAGGCCTGCAGGAAGAGCGCTTCCTTGCTGCCGAAGGCGTTGTAGAGGCTGCCGCGCTGGACGCCGGCGTCGCGCGCGATGTCGGACAGCGAGGTGCCGCGAACGCCCTTGCGCCAGAACTGGTCGAACGCGATGCGCAGGACCTCGTTGTAATCGAATTCGCGCGGCCTCAAACCCTGCCCTCCAAAATATTTGACACGGTGTCAAGAACATGCTTTCTAGACATCGTGTCAAAAATTGACCGGGATTGATAGCCCGTTTCCTCATCCATTTCAGCAACCGGCCAAGCCGGCGGCGTCCACGTTCGCCTCGCCGGTCAGGCCCGCACGCAAAGGGACGCGCGATGCCCCTCCTCCATATCTCGATGCGCGCCGGCAAGCCTCAAGCCTACCGGCAGGCGGTTCTCGATGGCCTTTACCGCGCCATGCGCGAGGCGCTGAACGTACCCGAGAACGATGCGTTCATGGCCATCACCGAGCATGAGCCGGCCAATTTCCGCTGCGGCAATGCTTACGGCGTCGAGCGCAGCGACGACGCGGTGCTGATCCAGATCACCGTGTTCGCCTCGCGCACGCCAGAACAGAAGAAAGCGCTGTATCGCCGGATCGCGGACCTTCTCGGCGAAAGCCCCGGCATCCGCCCCGAGGACGTGTTCGTGAACGTGCTCGATGCCACCAAGGAGAACTGGTCCGTCGGTCACGGCATCGCGCAGTTCGCGTGAGCCTGGCGGATCTGCCGATCCCCTCTTGAGAATTTTCGGCCGGAAGGGTCTGATAGGCTGCGGAGCAAACCTCCAGCGAGCTGAGCTCAGGACGAACGGCATGACCATGTCGGTCGAGCAATTGTGGAGCCTGCCGGAAACGGCGCTCATTGGCGCCTATGCGGAGGCGCGACGGCGCTATGCGGAAAAGAAGTTCGAGCGCGACACCCAGCGGGCGCGGCTCGAATGGATCCGCGCGAAGCTGTTCGTCAACAGCCAGGGCAACGTGACCGAACGCAAGATGGCAGTCGACGTTTCCGAGGAGCTGGCGCGCAAGGGCCAGGAGGTGCGCGAGATGACGCGCGACCTCGACATGCTGAAGATCGAGGTGGACGTGATCGACACCATGATCCGGCTCCGCGGGGCGCACGGGGCGCAACCCGTCCACGTGGAAGAAGCCGTCGACAAGCCTGCAGAGCCGGAGGGGGAGTGAGATGACGGCATTCCGCGGAAGCTGCCTGTGCGGCGAGGTCGCGTTCGAGGTCGAGGGTCCGTTCGAGCGCTTCCTCAACTGCCATTGCTCGCGCTGCCGCAAGGCGACCGGGACGGCGCATTCCTGCGAAGTGATCGTGAGGGCGGGGGCGCTGCACTGGTTGCGCGGCGAAGCTTCCGTCGCGCGCTTCGACCTGCCCGGCGCGCGCAGCTTTGCGACCGCTTTCTGCAAGATCTGCGGCAGCCCGATGCCGCACCTCACGCGCAGCGGACGCGAAGCGATCATCCATGCCGGCGCGTTCGACGAGAAGCTGGATGCGACGCCCGACCGGCATGTGCATTGGACGTCGCGCGCCGCATGGTACAACCATGGCGACGGCTTGCCGGTTGAGGATTAGACAAAAAACAACCTCCATGTTGACACGGATCAATGGCGCTCACGCGCCGCCGGCCCAGGATTTATTCGGCTGGTAATCAACATGAAGGACAGATGACGCCATGATGCAGACCTGTTTGCGCAGCCGCGCTCTCGCGCTGGCAGCGACATTGATGTTTGCGGGCACCGGATTCGCCGCGGCCTGCTCGCGCGTGCTCTGGGCCGACAATGGCCAAGCCGCCGTGGTCACCCGCAACCTCGATTGGGTTGAGGACATGCGCTCCAACCTGTGGGCCTTTCCACGTGGTATTACGCGCAGCGGGCTCAGCGGCGACGACAATTCGATCAACTGGACATCCAAATATGGCAGCGTCGCCGCTTCCTCTTACGACGTCGGAACGGCCGACGGCATCAACGAGAAGGGCTTGATCGCCAACGCGTTGTGGCTGGCCGCCTCCGACTACGGCAAACGCGATCAGCGCGTGCCGGGACTGTCGCTCAGCCTGTGGACGCAGTACATGCTCGACAATTTCGCCACGGTCGCCGAGGCCGTGGCCGCGACCGAGAAGCGCGATTTCCAGATCGTCCCCACGTCCTTCGTGGTCGCCGGCGCCGACATGGCCGTGACCATTCACCTGTCGCTGGCGGACGCGAGGGGCGATTCTGCGATCATCGAGATCACGGGCGGCACGCCTCATGTCTATCACGACCGCTCCTACACGGTCATGACCAACGACCCGCCCTTCGCCGAGCAACTGAAGAACCTGCAGCGCTATCAGGGCTTCGGCGGCACAGAACGATTGCCTGGCACGACCGAGGCAGCCGACCGGTTCGTTCGCGCGGCCTATTATCGACAGCACCTGCCCAAGCCGAGCAATTACCGCGAGACCGTCGCTGGCGTGCTCTCCATCGCGCGCAACGTGGCGCAGCCGTTGGGCAGTTCGGACGCCCGCCATCCGGATTTGTCGCACACCATCTGGCGCACGGTCGCCGACGCCACCGACCGCATCTATTTCTTCGAGTCGGTGCTCAGCCCCAACATCGTATGGGTCCGCCTCGATGGCTTGGACTTTGCCGCAGGAGCTCCGGTGCGCAAGCTCGACCTCGTGCACGAGAGCGGCGACCTCGTCGGCGACGTGACAGGGGCGTTCACGCCGAGCGAGCCGCTTGTGTTCCGCAAAGGAGGATTGTGACCCGGCAGGCGTCTGCAAAAGACCGATTTTGTGACGTGCACTGTGGCTTCACCCGGTCACTAAGCTTGTTGCCATGATGCTGTCGAGCTCGGCCTTCGAGAGAACGCCGAGTTCGGCGATGAACACGATCCGGGCGCGCGGCACGTCCGGTGTCGACGCCTCACCCGGGGCCAGCGTGGCGCGGCCGGCGGCGAATTGAAACACCATCTGGCGGCCGGGCTGCTCGACCGTCTCGAACAGGCCTTTTGCGCGCGCCAGCTTCGGTGCCAGCTGGCCGATCGCCTGCTGCAGGCGCGGCAGCGAGAGCGGGTGGTCCGACGTCCAGCTCAGCGTTTCGAAGCGCTCCTCTGCCGGGCGTTTCGGTCCCGGCGCGCGCGGCGCGGGCGCGCGATCGACATGCGCGGGGAACAGCAGCGCAGACGGAATCTCGCCGTGTGTCGCATCGACGATTACGGCGGGCACGCGCTGTGCGCGAATCGCCGCGCGCATCCGCGCACCCGCGCCTGCGTCCGCCAGATCCAGCTTGCTCAGCGCCACGATATCGGCAACCCGCAATTGGGAACGGTGGAGGGCATCGTCCAGCGCGGCCGGCGGCGTGCCGGCGTCCATCACGCAAAGCACCGTCTCCAGCTGCGCCTCGCGCAGGATCACGGGATCCATCAGATTGCGGACGATGTCGGCGGGGTCGGCGACGCCGCTGGTCTCGATGACGATGTATTCGGGCTTCGGATCGCGCCGCAGCAGCGTCGAGAGCGTGCGCAGCAGATCGCCTTCGAGCGAGCAGCAGATGCAGCCATTGACGAGGCTCACCACGCCGTCGCTGGCTCCCGCGATCAGCTCCGCATCGATGTTGATGGCGCCGAAATCGTTGACCACGGCGGCGATGCGCCGTCCCTCCGCATGCGCCAGCAGATGGTTCACGACCGTGGTCTTGCCCGCCCCCAGAAAGCCCGTGACCAGGAGAATCGGGACCGGCATGGCTCAGCCCTCGACGACGGGACGGCGCACCGGCTTGCCCGGCCGCGCCGTCACATCGAGCACGCCGTCGCTGATCAACGGCTGGCCGCTGACCACGAGATGCCGCACCCCTTCCGACGGGCGGTTCATCGCCGTGAAGGTGGCGCGGTCGGACAGTTTTTCATAGTCGAACACGACGATGTCGGCATCGGCGTCCTTGGCGAGCCGTCCCTTGGCGCGCATCGCCGGCGTGCTCTGCGACAAGATCTCGGCCGGGATCAGCGCGCATTTGCGCACGCCTTCCAGCAGCGATACCGCCTTTCGCTCGCGCACCCATTCGCGGATGAACTTCGTGAAGCAGCCGGCCGAGCGCGGATGCGAGGTGGCGTCGTCCGGCAGCGGCCAGGCATCGCCGGTGTAGGTCTTGCCGTCCGACGTCGTCCACGGCATCGCATCGGAGGCGATGGCGCCACCGGGATACAGCACCGACATGTCGAGCAGGTCGCGGTGATGCGCATTGTTCTCGGTGTCGAGGATGTGCCAGAGCACCAGCGAGGACGGCTCCTCGGCCTGCGCCTTCAAGAGCTCCTCGCGGTCGTGAAAGCGATAGCCGTCGGTGACGCGCTGCACGGAATCGTATCCGGTGCCGTTGCGCTCGACGAATTCGGGGTCGCTGAAGAAGGCGGCGGCCAGCACGGTCGAACCGGTGCCATAAGGATAGGCTTCCACCGTGATCGGCAGGCCCTGCGCCTGCGCTTTGGCGATCAGCACGCGGCAGCGCTCGACGTCGGTCTTGCTCGACGAGTTGAAATGGCAGATGTGCATGTGCGCGCCGGTGGCGCCGGCATAGCCGATCAGGCGGATATAGGCTTCCACTGCGCTCTCTGGGTCGATCCGCGACATAAAGGCGACGTGGGTGAAGGTCGGCACGTCCTTGGCAGCGGCGAGCTGGCAGACCGCAGTCAGCTCCTGCACGCCGGCGCCCGGCGCATAAGCATTGAGGATGCCGATGCCGATGCCGCCCTCGTTGAGGCCGCGGCCGAGACGTTCGAGAATGCCCGCGATTTCCGCATCGGTCGCCACATTGTCCATCCAGCGGCGGTCGCGCATGGCATTGCCGAACGCCTCCAGTGAGCTCTCGGCGTTGGAGCCCGTCATCGCGCCGATGCGTGCGAACGCCCAATTGGTGGCGGCGCCGTAGTTCAGCACGCGGCCTTTCCTGGCCTGGCGCTCATACCAGGACCCGACCGGCAGCACGCCGGCCTCGAGATCGAGCGTGGTCGTGACGCCGTCGAACGCCTGCATGCGGTCGGCCGGGATCGACTGGCCATGGGCGTGCAAATCGATGAAGCCGGGCGCGACCACGAGCCCTGTGGCATCGATCACCCGCTCGGCGCCGCCGAGGCCCGTGCCGACTGCGGCGATCCTGCCGTCCACCACCGCCACGTCGCCGATGGCGTCCATCCCACTCGCGGGATCCACCACCCGGCCGCCAGAGATCACCAAACCGCTCATATCGTCACTCCGAAAAGCTGAAAGCCAAAAGCCCCCGAAGTCCCGGCAGCTTCGGAGGATGAGACCGGCCACGTCGCGGGACCGTCCCGGCGCGCATGATGCAGATTCTGGAGGGAAGGACCACCGCTGCGGATGCGGATGCTGCATGCGTGTTGCCGCGCAGCGACCGTGAAAGGGTGCCGGCAGGATGCAGTCTCGGGTTGCAAGTTGGCCAGGGTCAAGCTATGGGATGCGCGCAATTCCAATTTCTGGAGGCGACAATGTCGACGACTGTCCGCTTCCCGGGTTCGCCGCGCGATACCTAGCGCGTCCCCCGGGATCGATTCCCCGGGTGAGATCACAAACCCCATATCAGATCGAATTTGCCGCGGCCTGTCGGCGCGCGATTGCGAACCTGTGTCATGACACTCAATATCCTGCCGGCGCCTTGTCAGGTGGCCGGACGTTCCGAGCTGCTCGAACGGCGGCTTCGGCGATATCATCCGCGCTTCCAGAACGCCGCACGTGCCCTGGCCGCGCGGCACCCGCGCCTGGCCGACCTCGCCGCGAGCTTTCCCGCGCTCCTCTTCGCGCTGGCCGTTCCGCGGGCAGGGCTCGATCCGTCACGCGCGATAGCATGCGTGGTCGACGGCGCTCCCCTCGCGCAAGCCGCCGCGCCTGCCGATCTGCCCCTGTGGCTGCGCAGGCTGCCGCCGGAGGCATTCGTGTGCCCGGTCCCACGCCTGCCTGACGGCGAGCTGTTTCGCCGACAGATCGCGAACCACCTTCCGCGCTCGCTCAAGCTCGCGCCATGCTGGCTTCAGCTGGTCGCCGACACCGCCGAGCTCGCGCATGAGCCGATGGCTGTGTGGATCGCGCGTGAATTCGTCCGCGAGCCGCGACGTGTTCGGACTGCGCGATTGCGGCTGATCTGTCTCTGGGCGTGGTTTTGCTCTCAGCCGGCGACATTGGGGCACGATCTGATCGAGAGGCCGTGGACGCCGGACCTGCGGATCGATGCCGCACGTTCGGCCGCAGAGGATTGGCAAACGGTCATTGCCTTGCAAACCAATCTCGGCCGCCGGCCGATCGCCGACATGTGGCTGCGGCCCGGCCGGATCGCAGGCTATGAATTCGTGCCGCTGGATTGCATGGCCGCCGTCATCGCAGAGGCGAAGGCGATGAAGAACTGCCTCAACTCGTATGGCGCCGATCTCGCCCACAATCGATCGCGGCTCTGGAGCATTCGGAAGGAGGGAGAAAGGGTCGCCACGTTGCGGATCGCGCGCCGCTACCGCGATCCGCTGCCGAACATCGTCGAGCTCGAAGGTCCCGGCAATGCGACGGCATCGCAGGAGCTGTGGTGGGCGGCTCGTCAATGGCTGCACAAGCACGACTTGTCGCAGATCGACATGAGGCAACGTACTGGGGAAAGCGCGCCGCTGGATCGCGAAAGCTGGATGTCGCTGTGGCGGCCGTACTGGCTCGCCAAGCGCCGCATTCCGGACTGGTTGCCAATGGCGCCGTCGCGCAAGGCCCTCGAAGCACTGTGAGTTGAAATGGAAGGGGGCTCCGCCGTCTTCTCGCCTCCATTGTCATTCAGGGAGCTGGGCGGGGCGGCGTTACGGTGGGCAAGGTTCCTCGAGGTTCCGTGTGATCGTCCGACGTTTTCTGCAACGAAACTCGCATTCCGTTTCGCGCCGCACTTTTCTCGGCGGGCTTCTGTCGGCAGGCAGCGCGCTCGCGCTCGGCGGATGCGCTGGCCTCGGTGCGACCGGCGCGCGCTTCGACGCCTCGTCGCTCTCGCTCGACCCGACGTTGCTGGTCGTCACCACGCGCAAGCCCGTGAACGGCGCCCGCGCGAAGCCTTGGTTTGGGCCGGAGCGCGCGACCAACATGAGGGTGGCGCAGGCACATTTGGTGGCCCCGGATGAGAGCCGTCTCTCTCTCGCCTCGGTCGGCCTCGGCGATTGGCGCCTTGACCGGGTCGAACCGGTGTCAGCCGAAATTGGCGATCTGGCTGCGCAGGCCGGCGGAGGCGACGTGCTGATCTATGTGCACGGCTTCAAGCAGACGTTCGAGACGGCGGTGCTGGACGGCGCCCATCTCTCCGATGGAATCAAGTTCCGCGGCCGGACCCTGGTGTTCTCCTGGCCTTCCAAGGCAGGACTGTTCGACTACGCCTACGACCGCGACAGCGCGATGTGGTCGCGCGACAATTTCGAGCGCATGCTCTCCGCGCTGGTCTCGGCACCGGGCGGCGGACGTGTGCACATCGTCGCGCACAGCATGGGGACGATGCTGACGCTGGAAAGCCTGCGTCAGCTCCATGCGCGATACGGTGACACGGTCACGAGCAAGATCGGCGCGGTGGTGTTCGCCGCGCCCGACATCGACATGGACGTGTTCTCGTCGGCGATTCAGCGCATCGGCCCGCTAGCCGGCAAGATCACCGTGATCGCATCGACCAACGATCGCGCACTGGCGCTGTCGGGACAGATCGCAGGTGGAATGACGCGGGTCGGCGCGGCCGAGAAAGCCGCCATCGCGCGGCTCGGTGTGCGCGTGGTCGATGCCTCCCAGGAAGGCTGGGGCCTCATCAACCACGACCTGTTCCTATCGAATACGGAAGTGCAGCAGGTGATCCGCCGCTCGATCGACGGCACGACGGCGTGAGGGAGCCTCGGCGGCGTCATGGAGACAGCCACTCCAGGCCATAATCGTTCCGGCTTCGAGGGAACTTGATCGGCTATCGGGCGGCGGCCCTGATCGAAATGGCCGCTCTCTGGGGGATGTCCCCGGGACTCGACGGCATGCCAACAGGTTGAGACTCTTACTTTTGAAGACTGGCTTCCACGGCCTGCATTAGCGTGACATTTCGATTCTTGTCGCAATATCGCGTCACTTTTCCGGCGTTTCGTTCAACCGCCTGAGTGTCCACAACCGGGTCGTTTCTTTGACCGGCGCGATAGCCGCTGAGCCAGATCGCGACCGTTCGATTGCTCGCTACCTTGTTGTGCAGAAATTGCTCGCAAGTGATCTTCGAGACGTCGATGGTGACTTGCGAATATGCTGCGGAGGTCGACAGACATGCAAACAGCACCCAAACTAGCCCAAATCTCGACATTCGCGTTCTCCCTGCGGATCCTATCCAATGGTGAGGGGCCGAAGCTAATAAGGATTGATCTGAATCAAGCAAATCACGAGGGCACCGCGCCAATCTGGGCAGCATGAATCTTACGTCGTTGCCGCAAGGTCTCTGTCTCGGTTCTTTCGAACACCTATCGGACGTGCAGGATTTCCAGCCGTCACAACTCCCTCAGGTACATTTGCGAGAACTACAGAACAAGCACCAATCACGGCGCCGTCCTCGATAAGAACTCCGGGTCCAACAAAGGCGCGTGCAGCGACCCAGCACTCCGACCCTATTTTTATGCCCGGTGCTTGGATCGGAAATGAAAGATCCAGATGATCATGCGTAGCTGAACTTAAATAGACTTCTGGAGAGACCACGGTGTGCTCTCCAATTGTAATTCTCTCTATGCTATCGAGAACAACATTTTCACCAATCCACGAATTTTCGCCGATCTCGACCTTCCACGGATATGTGGCGCGTACGCCAGGGCGAATAATGACGTTGCGGCCGATTCTCGCTCCGAACAGCCGCCATGCAAATCTTCGCCACCCATAGAATACTTGTGGCATCGGGCGGATAAGACAGGCGTCGAATATCCACCAAAACTGAACGAACCAAGCCGGCCTACCGCGAATGCCAGGCGGACGAACAAAGATGGAAAGGTCTTGGTAACGCCTCATAGCAAGCACTCCCGGTAACAAGCGAGAAGATGACGGGCGGATCGTTCCCAAGTCAGTCTTGCTCGGCCGAAGTTCTCGCCGCGACGACCCATTGCGTCCCTTAACGACGAATCTTGTAATAAGAGAACGACGCTCTGTCTTAGAGAAGAGATTGAGAGCTCCTCGCCCACCACCAAACCGGCGCCTGCGCTCAATACGTATGGCCAGGAATTCACATTCCTACTGACAATAAGAGGAATTCCGCTTTGCATCGCCTCTGCGACTGTTATCGCGAAGTTTTCTTGCTCGGAGGGCAGTAAGAAGATTTCAGCTGATGCATATGCCCCCCATTTTTCGGAGCCCTGCAGCCAGCCCGTCATCAGCACATGATGCTGCAGCTCGTACTTCTCTACGAGTTGCTGGAGCCGGTGCTCGTAGGATGCCGCCCCTCTGCCGACGATCGTTAGGAGCACATCAGGAAATGCTTGGACGACGGCTGGCAGCATCGAAATTATGTGCTCGAGCCCCTTCTTATGATCCAGCCTCCCCAGAAAGAGAAGTTGGCGCCGGCCTCTAGCCATTGGAAAGCGAGTCAGGAAGGCCGATCCGAGACGCGATCTGCGATCGCCAGTTGGGGCATCCGCTCCCAGAGGCACGATGAAGCTTTTCGTTGGCATCCCCAATTGAGAGTTTGCCAGATCCCTCTCTTCTCTTGTTGTGTATACTACTCCCGCCGCTCCAGCGATAATCTTGGCCTCGACCAGCGGAAGGTAGATTGCCTTCCGCCATCGCTTTGTCCGCAAAGAATATGGGTCCAAGTACCCATGTGGCATCACGCAGTACGGCTTTCGCAGTCGAAGACATATGCGCCAGAGCAAAACATTCAGAGCCCCCCATAAAGTATGAAGATGAACAAGGTCGGCTCGCCTAACAGCTGCGACAATCTTCCTTCTTGTGGATCCGCTGGAGAGTAGAGAAAGTCTCGACTCAGGAAGCACCGTCGAAGGCGCAAGCCGGTCCAGATCTGCTCTGAAAGCACTCTCGTCTTTCTCGCAGAACATTGTGGTCGTAATGATTTCAGCCGTGTGTTCGTAACGCTCGAGCTCACGGATGAAATGGCGAATGGCAACCGGCGGTCCACCGGCGTGAGGATGCATATATGGAATCACATGCAGGATTCGCATGCCATCTCCGCTTCTGTTCGCCTGAGCCCCGCCGCCAACGACCATAGCGACGACGCCTATTCGGCTGCATGCGGCTCCATCTGATTAAGGCGTTCGAAGACGTGCAGCCATTCTTGAGCTCCGCGTTGTGGCGTCAATTTCCTGGCTTTGCTCCTTGACGACGATCCGAACGGCTGGATAGCAACTGGATTCTTCACGAACCACTCCATAGCTTCCCGCAGCCGGATCGGATCTCCTGCGGGGACCACAAAGCCGTTTACGCCGTTCATGACCAACTCAGCCCCCGCCCCGACCTGGTCTGAGCATATGATTGGCATTCCGGCTGCAAGTGCTTGGTTTATGACAACACCCCAGCCATCGTAACGACTCGGCAGCACAAACACATCAGCTTCACCGAAGAATCGCGCCAGCTGATCGGGCGGCTGAAACCCGAGGTACCGAATCTTGCGGCGAGCGTCGGGGGATACAGCGGATATAAAACTGCCGAGCTCGGCTTCTCTCCCCAAGAGCAGAAGCTGTGCGCGCGAGCCGCAGCTGACCAATTGATCGAACGCCTTAAAAAGCAAATCTATACCCTTGCGATGGATCATCTGACCGCAAAACAGAAAGGTTAAGTGGGGCCCGCAAGGCGAACTTCGGCGCAGCTTGAAGAAAGCAGACAGATCGCAACAATAGGGAATGGAAAAGTGCGGGGCCAAAGGAAATCGCGCCGCGAAGTCCAATTCTGCTCGCCGGCCTATTCCGACAACTGCGGTGGCGCGCAGTATGGGCGCAGTCAGGACGCGCTGTGCGTGGGCTTCCCATCCGAGGCGTTTTTCGAAGCGTTCTCCCCAATAGAGCCAGCGAAGACCTTTGAGGCCGCGCATCAGCCGTTGTCCCGTCCAAGAGGAGACGAAGGTGCTTAGGACCACATAATCCGATGTTGAAAGGTCTGGAAGCCCCCAGTTTACGTAGACCCGTCTGCCCAGCAACGGGAGAAAAAATCCGGGCAGGATTCTTTCATATGGCCGAAGCTGTTCTGCAGGCCAAGGATTATCGGGCGAAGTGCCGTCAATATACAAGACCCGCAAACTAAGCTCGCCACGAGATGCAAGCGCATCGAATAGGTCTCGCTGATAAGGCGCGGGAACGATCGATACGAAAGTTACGTCCAATCGCCGCGTCATGACACCAGAAGCGTCTGCCCTAGATGATGAGCCAAGAGGGTTGCTGCAGGGCGAATCCGACGTGCCGTTTCGAAATGCCACCCCCTCAATCTACTGGTATAAGCGCCGGCAAGCAGCGGTCCGACGACATAGAATCTCTCAGAGGCCTCCAACTGCTCATTGACACGAAAACCTCTCCCCGAGTCGTTAACCGTACAAAGGCCTTTCGAAATCAAATCCCTGATAATCTTCGAATTCGATCGAATCGACGGTTCTTCGAAACCTCTACAGTTTACCACGACAGGAAATGGCGTCGGGTGCGTGAAGACTTGCTCGTTAGAACCGACGTATTGAGCGCAAGCAAAGGCCTCGCATGTTGGTTTGAGATGGACCAACTCCCCCTTACAAATCGATAGCTTTCCTTCAGCAAGAAGTCGTTGAGGAACATCCAAATATTCGTGCCCCGCTCGTCGTATGAGCTTTGTAAAGGCGCCGCCCCATCTATTCTGGAAAACTACTTGCTCAGCGTCTGGAAGGAGCTTTGTCAATTCGGGCACTAGGTGCACGATATGGCTAAGACCAGATCGACCTCGCTCCCGGAATGCTTCGAGGTCCTTGAGAAGAGCGTCCATGATATCGCGCGCTTGCAAGTCAGCTTTGTGTCGTGTGGCAGCTAGATGCTCTGGGTACGGATCGCATGCATCAGACTTGCCGAGATGCTCAGGCAATGTCCCCCCGCGCGAGATGATAACGAGTTGGTCTAGCGCCACAGCAGAGTTGCTCGCCAGATGGTAGATCACCTCTAGCGCAGTGGCGTTAGAGCCTACGACCAGGATGTTGCGCTTTCCCGCAGGGGCAGTCGAGAGGCCTTTGTTGATGCGAGATAGGCTGCAGGTTATCGATGGTTCATAGGGATGATCCACGATGGTCGCGGAGAACGCTTGGCCATCGATAAATGGTTCTAATGACGAATATTGCGGGTTACCAACAGCCAAGACAACTGCGTAGGATGTGAGGGTATGCGCTCCAGTGCTTGCGCTGATGGTGAGCTCCCAAGAGGCATCGCACCTCCTGGTCTGTATCGCCTCGCCGGCGATCTGAGATACTCGTGCGATGCCATTCGCGCGAGCCGTCGCGATAGCATCGACGACTTTCGCCCTCGTATAGTCCCCAAACAATTGCCGCGGGAGAAAAATTGAGCCCCACTTTTGACGTTCAATCAGATTGCAGTTTCTTTCGAACCATCGTGCGGCTAGATCGCCTCCCTCTGCAATTATCTCCTTCCAGTTGAGCTTGTTCAGCCAGGAAAAGAAGCCATCCTTGTCTTCGAGCGGAAGGAAATCATCCAAGTTCGTGATCATCAAGGAATTGAACGACGAACGCGTTCCGCAGCTAACGCCCGTCCAGAACATCGCGTCCTTCTCGATAACCGCAATTGAGACGGTTCGGGCAACGCAGCGGGATTTCAGCTCTTCCAGAAGCGCGAGCAGTGTGTAGCAGCAAGAAAGACCGCTTCCAACGATGGTCAGATCAAATCTGTTTTCTGACCGAATTGATCGTACGCTCAAAGAACGCTTCCGAGTTCAAAATGCAACAGATCGAGAAATGACGCGATGTTACATTCCGTAGCGCTTCTTGTCCAGGAGAAGGCGAGCCCGGCTTAGATACGACTTTTGGTTGAGGTGCGGCTTTCTCGATCGACTGCATGGTTTGCAGCGCACTCGAGGACTGTACAACGCCACAAGCTTCCGACCAGAATTAGTGCTGGAGTTTGTCGAATCTCTCAGATTTCGGATCTCGTCTGACGGAAGCTTATCTCGAGCCCCGTCCAGCTTCTGGAGGTTCGCAAAGCGACCGCGAGAATCGAATTGCTGATGCGCGAAAGTGGCGTGCAACTTTGGCCGGAGGCTGACAGGCCGAGCTATATCTTCAGCCATATGGGCGGCAGCTCACTAGATCCTTGAGCTTTCTCAGGGCTGTTCTTACTGGAAGGAGCGTGAACAGGCGGGCGGTAGAGAACCACCACAAAGCCCTCTGCGCCTTCCTTTCGTGACCAACTTACCGACGGGCGATTAGCGAAAATGCCCCCTCATCTCGGGCTCGGCAGCTTGCTCCATTTGCTCCGGGACTGGATTGCTGGATTTCAGCAACGCTTTTAATTCGCAGCTGATTCCGGTGGGCCTGTCACATACAATGCGGCCTTTGTGCACTGGCCTGAAGGGACCTTTTCCCTTTGGCGCTGCAAACGCCGCTCGATGCCAGCTTTCACTTACCCGAACAAGGCCTCTCGTCCACCAAACGTTGCCTTCCGATTTACGGTCTCTAATTGATCGGAAGAGGGAGAGGACAGACAGGAGCGCAGATCGACTGAAGTTTCTGGCGCTCCCTAGGGGAATCGAACCCCTGTTTCAGCCTTGAGAGGGCCGCGTCCTAACCGCTAGACGAAGGGAGCGTGAGGGCTAGCCAATAGCCTCGAAATTTGTCCGCCGCAAGGACCCCGATGGGCCTTTTACGGCTCATTGGCGAATTTCAGCCGCCCGGCGGGCTTCAGGGTGTGGGCGTCGAAGGTGCGGATCTCGATGACTCCGCCGAGATCCAGCGTAACCACGAGGCGGTCGCCGGCAACCCCGGTCGAGACGATCCTGGCGCCCTTCGGCAGCGTGGCGGTGACATCCCCGGCCGCCTCCGTCGCCCTTCCCTCCGACTTGAAAAGGCGGTAGCCCACCGCGATCAGAACGGCGCAGATCGCCAGCGCCGTGGTCAACCCCGCGATCAGCATCATCCGCCGCACCCGCGCGAACAGCGCGGCCTGCTCGGGGGTCGGTTCGGGAACAGCGGTTTCAGACGTCGTCATGGAAAGCCTGGGTTCAGCGCAAAGGTTGGAGGTCGTGGTCGCCGGCGACGAGGGCTCGGCCCGGCTCGACCGCGTGCTGGCGGCGCGCCTGCCGGAGCTGTCGCGATCGAGGCTGAAAGCCCTGATCCTGGCGGGCGCAGTGCAGCTGAAGGCCGCCGCGGTCCGCGACCCCGCTTATCACGTCGCATCCGGCGATACGATCATTATCGACGTGCCGGAGGCGGCTCCGCCGGAGCCGAAGGGAGAGGATATCGCCCTCGACATCGTGTTCGAGGACGACGACATCGTCGTCCTCAACAAGCCGAAGGGGCTGGTGGTGCATCCCGCCGCCGGCCACGAGACCGGCACGCTGGTGAATGCACTGATCGCCCATTGCGGCACTTCGCTCTCCGGCATCGGCGGGGTGCGCCGGCCCGGCATCGTGCACCGGCTGGACAAGGACACGACCGGGCTGATGGTGGTCGCCAAGAACGACCTCGCCCATGCCTCGCTGACCGCCCAATTCGCCGATCACGGCCGCACCGGCGAGATGCGGCGCGGCTACATGGCCTTTGCCTGGGGCGTGCCGGGCCGGCATCGCGGCACCGTCGATGCGCCGATCGACCGCCATCCGCATGCGCGCGAGAAGATGGCGGTGCGCCAGGGCGGCCGCGAAGCGATCACCCATTGGGAAATCCTGGAGAGCTTTGCCGGGCGCGACGGCAAGCCGGTCGCGGCCCTGCTCGCCTGCGAGCTCGAGACCGGGCGCACCCACCAGATCCGCGTCCACCTCGCCCATATCGGCCATCCCCTGATGGGCGATGCGGTCTACGGCCCGCACTTCAAGACCAAGGCGAACCAGCTCGGCCCCGAGTCGCAGCGCGCCCTCGCCGCACTCGGAAGGCAGGCCCTCCATGCTTACCTGCTGGTATTGGAGCACCCGAGGACAGGAGAATTACTCCACTGGGAGGCGCCGCTGCCGGAGGATTTGCTTCTTCTCCAGCGCACCCTGAAAGCGGCGCTATGACGCAGACCGTTTAAGAAAGCCGTTACATTACAAAAGATTATAGCTGCCACACGGGGACGTGACGTCAGCAATCCTTCCCTTTTTGCCCCCCCATGGGGTATATTGCGCATGCGTTGGAAATGACCAGCGCGGAACATCGCAGCTACGGCCGGCTTTAACACAGCGGTCGTCTGCCTGGCCCGCCGCTATCGGGGGCCTGAACCTTTGGAGGGCGCACTATGGCCCGTACCGCTGCTTTGCCGGTCCTTAATGGAGAATCCGGCCTTTCTCGCTACCTCGCCGAGATCCGCAAGTTCCCGATGCTGGAACCCCAGCAGGAATACATGCTCGCCAAGCGTTGGCGCGAGCATGACGATCGCGACGCGGCGCACCAACTCGTCACCAGCCACCTCCGGCTCGTTGCCAAGATCGCCATGGGCTATCGCGGCTACGGCTTGCCGATCTCCGAGGTCGTCTCGGAAGGCAATGTCGGCCTGATGCAGGCGGTGAAGCGTTTCGAACCCGAGAAGGGGTTCCGTCTCGCCACCTACGCGATGTGGTGGATCAAGGCGTCGATTCAAGAATACATCCTGCGTTCCTGGTCCCTCGTGAAGATGGGCACCACCGCGAACCAGAAGAAGCTGTTCTTCAACCTGCGCAAGGCGAAGAGCAAGATCAACGCGCTGGACGAAGGCGATCTCCGCCCCGACCAGGTGCAGATGATCGCCAAGCGCCTCGGCGTCACCGATCAGGACGTGATCGACATGAACCGCCGCCTCGGCGGCGACGCGTCGCTCAACGCTCCGATCCGCGACGACGGCGAAGCCGGCGAATGGCAGGACTGGCTGGTCGACAACACGCCCAACCAGGAAGCCATGATGGCGGAGCACGAGGAATATGATCACCGCCGTGACGCCCTGAACGGCGCCATGGGCGTGCTCAACCCGCGCGAACGCCGCATCTTCGAGGCGCGCCGCCTCGCCGATGAGCCGATGACGCTGGAAGACCTCGCTGCCGAGTTCGGCGTGTCACGCGAGCGCGTCCGCCAGATCGAGGTCCGCGCCTTCGAGAAGGTGCAGACCGCGGTCAAGGGCACGATCGCAAAGGCCGAACAGGCCGCACTGGAAGCCGCGCACTAAGCGGAGCTTCGCTGCAAAGAGATATTGGCGGATCGAAAGACAGAAAGCCGGCGGTGACGCCGGCTTTTTTGTTGGTGTGATTCGGCTGGATGGCGCAGGCGGTGCAAGCTCGCTGTCATTCCGAGGCGCGCGGAGGGCGAGCCCGGAATGACGGAAGGAGACTACTCCCCCCACATCCGCGCCAGGGTCGCGAGCCAGCAGCCTTCGCAATAGCGCGCGTCCTTGTAGTCGATCCAGTTGTGCGCATAGACGCGGTCGAGCGGGATATCGTAGCGCGCGCGCAGCACCTTGACGAGGACTTGCCACGCGGCGACCTGCGCCGCGGTCGGTCCGGTCGTGACATCCGGAAAGTTGCCGGCGAACTCGACGCCGATCGAATTGTCGCGCACGACCTGGCGATAGGTCGCGCTGTTGTCGATGTACTTGTTGTCGTTGCGGTTGGCGCCGTCGCCATGCGTCGGCACCAGGTTTTCGGCGACCGCCCAATAGACCGTGCCGTCGGTCTCGACCCACACCGTGACACCGCGCCGCGTCGGGGTCTTGGCCTGCGCTTGCGCGCCGCCGCGCGCCGAGCCCGCCGGCCCCTCGGTCTGGTGCACGATGATGTTGCGCCAGGGTCTCGCATTGCGGAGGTCGCCCCATGGCGCCAGCCAAACGATCTTAAGGCCGGGAATCTCGGGCGTGCCGGAGGCGTGCGCGAGCTTGGCGAGCTCGGCATCCGCAGCGGCGGCGGAGACGATCGGAAGCAGAGCGGCCAGGACGGCCGCGAGCAGGCGAAACATCATCATGCAAGGTCCAGTGCGACCCCGACCCTAACAGGCTTTACGCGAATGTCCTCACCGCCCCGGCAGACTCGGGCGACAGCGGCGGGGCGGGGTCATAGACCGCAAAGTCGTTCTTGCCGTTCTTCTTGGCTGCGTAAAGGGCGTGGTCGGCATTGGCCATCAGGCGGTCCGGGAATTCCCCGATGTCGCGATCCCACTGCGCGACCCCGATCGAGATCGCGATCGGGATGTCGTCGCCGCGGCAGGCAGCAGCATCCTGACGGCAGACCTCGAGCACGCGGCGCGCGATGGTGGCAGCCTCGCGCAAGGACGAGGACGGCAGCACGACGCAGAACTCGTCGCCGCCGGTGCGGGCGAGCATGTCGCCAGGCCGCAGCCGCGTCTGCGCCATCAGGGTGAAGTGCTTGAGGCAGGCATCGCCCGCGGCATGGCCGTGGGTGTCGTTGATAGTCTTGAAGCCGTCGAGGTCGATCACCAGCAGCGAGAACGGTGCGTTGCTCCGCTCCGAGCGGGCGCATTCCTCGGCGAGGCGCTGCAAGAGATGTCGCCGGTTGGCGACGCCGGTGAGATCGTCGAGCAGCGCGAGGTCGGCCACCTCGCCCCGTAGCCGGTCCATCGCCATCAGCAGGAAGCCGAAATTGAGCGTCATCGACAGGAACAGCAGCCCGAGCACCATGATGGCGTGGTTCTGAGCGCCGGCCACAGCCGAGAAATCATAGTCGAGCAGATTGCCAACGACGCGCGCGCAGAACGTCGCGACCATGGCGACGATGACGATGCCGGACAGCCGGGCGCCCGGGCTGGCTCGCCCTTCCGGCGGAGACAGCAACAAGTCCAGCGAGCGCAACAGCGGCAAGGACTGGCCGAGCGTGTAGCAGAGCATCCGCAACGGCATGTGATCGAAGCCGAACTTGAACAGACCGACTCCGCTGAGACTCAAGACCCCCGTCGCGACCATGAACCGCCAGGACACCGGCCGATCATAGAAGCGTTCGATGCCCATTGCGGCAAAGCAGCTCGCCCCGATAATACCGGCACCGGCGATCAGAAGCGGCACAGGAGACATGGCCGAAAGGCCAATCAGGGCGACCACCGCTCCGCCCGAACCAACGAAGGCCGAGGCCATCCAGAACCGCGCAGCCGCGAAATTCGGATAGGAGCGCGTCACGTAGGCCCAGATCACGCCGAGCGCCAGAAAGTTGACGACGAAGACCGTCCACAATGTCGGCACGTTCAGCATGGCGCGTACAGCACGCGCAGCGTCCCGCTCCCCCTTCCCGGCAGCCGTCCGTCCATGACCCATCCCCGTCTTCTTGCGGAGGACCATGCGACGGTCGCGCTTAATGGAGTCTCACCGCAGTCGCACAAACTCGGTCGTTGGTTTTGGATTGATGAATCCCGCAAACGGATTTGCGGAATCGTTAAGCAACGCGCAGCGAGCCGGGGGCGCGCGTGAAGCGGATTCGCGCAGCAAAATCACCCGAAAAAGCATCTGAGCTGTGGATAACGTGATGACGCCGATGTGACAGCGCGGGGCATCCGGCTCCGAATCTGCTGAGTTTGTCGTCGAGGATGTTGCGAGGCTGGCCCTCCGCCGAGCATCCCTCGTGTCGCGTTCCACCATTAACCCTTAAGAGGATCCTATGGCTAAGAAAGCGAAGAAGGCGGCGAAGAAGAAGGCGAAAAAGGCCAAGAAGGCGAAGAAGAAGTAACGAGGCTTGTTCTTTGCCCGGGTGGAGCCTCGCTCCGCCCGGGCGTCGGGTCGAGCGTTTGAAGGTGGCGGGCGCAAGGCCCGCTTTTTTATTGGGTGGAGAAGGCTATCTCTCGGCAAACGCCAGCTTGGCGCCGAGGGCCGCGAAGCCTGCCGCGAAGCTGCGGCGCAGCCACGCCATGACGCGCGGGCGGGAGATGACGCGCTCGCGCACCGAGGCGGCACACAGGCCGTAGACCACGAACACCGCAAAGGTCATCGCCATGAACGCGCCGCTCAATTCCAGCATGCGCGCCAGCACATGGGCCTCGTCCGCGGCGATGAATTGCGGCAGGAAGGCGAGGAAGAAGATCGACAGCTTGGGATTGAGGATGTTGATCAGAAAGCCGGTGATGATGATACGGCCGCTCGAACGTTCGCGGATGTTGCCCTCGACCGAAAGCGCGCCGCTCTCGCGCAGCGCCTGCCAGGACATGTAGAGCAGATAGGCGACGCCGCCCCATTTCAGCGCGGCGAAGGCGAGCGCGCTGGTGTGGAGCACGGCGGCGAGCCCGAGCATTGCCGCCACCATGTGCGGCACGATCCCAAGCGTGCAACCGAACGCGGCGGCGAGGCCGGCGCGCGAGCCGCGCGTCAGCGCCGCGGCCAGCGTGTAGAGCACGCCGGTACCGGGCGAGGCGACGACGATGAGCGAGGTGAGCAGGAAGGACCAGGTCATGAACGGACCCTATCACCGCCCCTCACGGCGAGGAAGCCTGCGCGCCAGGAAGCGCACTCCTGCGCTCAAGACAGCTGCGCGATCTCGGCCTCACGCAACACGTCGAGCGGCGCCCACGGCTTTGCCCAGAACTTAGCCCCGTCGGGCAAGGGCTGCCGCAATGGGCGGCCGGAGGTGACGACGACGTCGAGCTTGGGATTGCGGTGCTTGGCGAGGTGGGCGAGCTCGACGCCGTTCATGCGGCCGGCCAGCTGGACGTCGGTCAGCATCAGAGAGAGCGCACCGGCGCTCTTGTCGAGCACGCGCTCGGCGGCCTCGGCGCTTTCGCACTGGATGACCTGGTAGCCGCTCTCCTCCAGCAGAACACACAACATCTCCCGCTGCATGACGTCGTCTTCAACGATCAGCGCTGTCGCGCGAAACGGTATTGATTGTCCCATCTGCGGCTCCAATGCATGCCTCCATAACGCATGTTAAAAGCTCAACTCGCCTGCAGTTCAGTTCCATTGTGAAAAAATGTAAATCATAGTTCCATTTGCGGGATTGACGGGGGACATCATGACGACGATTCGCGGCGCTGCCGCTATCACGGGAGCCGCCAGCGGCATCGGCCGGGCGCTGGCCATCGAGCTTGCGCAGCGCGGCTGCGATCTCGCACTGGCCGATCGCGACGAGGCCGGGCTGAAGGCGCTGGCTGGGAAGATCGGCCGAGACCGCAAGATCAGCCTGCATCGCGTCGACGTCGGCGATGCCAGCGACATCGCGCAGTTCGCGACCGAGGCGACCTCCGCGCATCCCGCGCTCGGCATCGTCGTCAACAATGCCGGCGTGGCGCTGATGGGCTCGTTCGAGGAGATCGACCAGGCTCAGATGGACTGGCTGTTCGACATCAATTTCTGGGGCGTGGTGCACGGCACGCGGGCCTTCCTGCCGCATCTGAAGACGAGGGCCGAGGCGCACATCGTCAACCTCTCCTCGATCTTCGGCATCATCGCACCGCCCGGCCAATCGGCCTATGCGGCGGCGAAGTTCGCGGTGCGCGGTTTTTCCGAGAGCGTGCGGCATGAGCTCGCGGTGGCGGGAAGCTCGGTGAAGTTGTCGGTCGTGCATCCCGGCGGCGTCGCCACCGCGATCGCGCGCAACGCCCGCACCGGCGTCGGCGTCACCGACAATGCCCGCCGCGCGCAGTCGATCGAGCGGTTCGAGAACGCGGCGAAGACCACGCCGAAGGACGCCGCGCTGCGCATCATCCGGGGCATCGAGAAGAACGAGCCGCGCATCCTGATCGGCAATGACGCCCGCTTCATGGACCTCTTGCAGCGCTTCCGGCCGGCGACATATTGGGCGCCGCTGCAGCGGCGGCTGGAGAAGATGGCGAAGGGGACGTGATCGTTGCTTCTCTCGACCCTCCCCCCTCCAGGGCAGGGCTATCGCGTACGGTTTTGTGGCGCGGCCCGAGCAAGCGCCTCCTTCGTTCGAGACGCCCGCTTCGCGGTCTCCTCAGGATGAGGCTGAACTGTATCGCTGTCCGTTGAGAGTGCTGCCGCCGACTCCGTCCTCATCCTGAGGGCCCGCCAAAGGCGGGCGTCTCGAAGGATGCGCCACAGGCAACCCCACTCATATGCGATAGCCCTGCCCTCCAGGGGAGGGTGAGGTCACTGCCCCGCCAGCCGATCCGCGAAATAGCCGATCGTCTTGCGATAGACCACCGCCCTGTTCCACTCGCGCATCGCCTCGAAATTGGCGGTGCCTTCGCCATAGGGCTGGCCCATCTTGAATCCGCTCATGTGCAGGAGGTTCGCAGTCGAGGCGAGCACGTCGGGGACGCTGTGGCGGAGGTCGACATGGCCGTCGCCGTCGAAATCGACGCCGTATTTGATGTAGGACGACGGCAGGAACTGGGTCTGGCCGATCTCGCCGGCAAAGGCGCCGATGAGGTCGCGCAGCGGCAGGTCGCCGCGCTGAACGATCTTGAGAGCGGCAAGCAGCTCGCCCTGGAACAGATCGGTGCGGCGGCAGTCATGCGCGAGTGTCGCCAGCGTGCGGATCACCGGCATCTTGCCCATGTCGCCCTTGCCGAAATCGCTCTCCAGGCCCCAGATCGCGACCAGGATGTAACGCGGCACGCCGAACTGCTGCTCGATGCGGGAGAGCAGCGCGGCGTGCCGCTGCAGAAGCGCGCGGCCGCCATTGATGCGGCCCGGGCCGACGCGGGTCGAGACGTACTGCTCAAAGCTCTTGTTGAAGGTGTGGCGCTGGCGCCGGTCGAAGGCGAGCACCGCGCTATCCGGGGTCACGCCGCTGAGCGCCGCACTGGTCACGCTGGCCGAGACGCCGGCCGCCTGAGCTTCCTGCGCCATGGTGGCGACGAACGCGTTGAAATCGCCGCCGCAGCGCGCGGCCTGCGCCGACCCGCCGGCCAGACAGAGGACGGACGCGGCGGCGAGAAGCAGTCTCAGCATGTGGAGCAATCCCCCAAAAACACCTTGCTGCGAAGCAGCGCGCGGATCATGCCCGGGAAAGAGGCAAGCGTCAAAGCACAAGGCTTCAAGCTCAAGGCTTGATCCGCATCAAACTGTCTCACGCCCTGCTTTCTAGATTGAAGCAATCAGGAGAGCCGCCCAGGAGATGCGTCCATGACCGGAATAACCTTGACCGCCGAGCAGATCCGCAATGCCCCCGCAGCGGTGCGGCAATGGATCGAGCAGGAGGTGATCACCTCGCTCGGCCTTGCGCCGCCCCGCACGCCCACGGCCGCCCCGCCCCAGGCGTCCCATCTCGTCGCCTGCAGCGTGGAGGACGCCGCCGGCCTGCTCGAGCATATCAGGGGCGTGCTTCCGGCGGTCAACGTGCTGTTCGAGCTCGGCCGTCCCGGCATCAGCTTCGGCCAGCCCGCGGTCATGACGTTCCGCTTGATGGACATCCTGCATCACACCCGCCTGCACGACGTTGGCGAGGTCATCACGTGCCTGGAAATGATCAACCAGGCGCTGATCGAGGTGAAGAAGGATCCATCGGTGCGGTTCTGCGGCTTCGACAATGAAGGCCACTGCCTCATCGCACCGCAGACGCAAGCGAGCATCGCAACGCTGTGGCAGACCATGATGGAGCGCCAGCAGGCGGCGCGGGCCGTGCCGGCGGCGTGAGGTGGGCTACGCCAAAGATCGCCCCTCGACATTCCGGGGCGCGCGTAGCGCGAACTATGGTGCGCAATCGCGCACCTGAGAATCCATCGAGCGTCAGCGACGGTGGATGAATGGATTCCGGGCCCGCGCTACGCGCCCCGGAATGACGGATGACAGAGTTGGCGCTATGATATCGTTGCTTGCGCCGCACTGAGCCAGCATGAAACGAGCCATGCCTCACCACCTGCCACCTCGACCCCGCCCCGCCCTCCTCCGCATCCCGCTGTTCCGCCTGCTCGCCATCAATCTTGCGATCGGCGCCTGCGCCGCGACGATCCTCGTCGGTGGGCTGCTCTGGCTCAATCCTGGACATCTGCGCGAGCTGATCTTCGCCGACCGTTCGCCCGGCATCGCGCTCGCGCTGCTGCTGGCGTCGTTCCTCATCACCTTCGGCTCGGCTGCGATGGGCAGCGCGATCATGGCGCAGGGGCGCAAGGAGGACGGCGGCAAAGACGGCGGACACGGATCGCGGCCCGCGGTGCAGGAAGTGCCGCAGCGCACCTGGGCAAAATGATGCGCATCGCGCAAAGCACGCGCGCACTGAGGGGTTGGCATCACACCATCTGCACGCAGGCGGGAAGATGTGCAGCCCGGTGCAACTTCCGACACAACGCGTCACGCGCGCTGCATCGCGAAACTTGTGAGGATGAACAAAGTAGTTCGATGATCCAAACAATTGCTTCGATCCGTGTGGGAACCGCTGATCGCAACCGGCGCATATCTGATGCGCTCGGTGCGACATCAACGCCACCACGATTTACCTTGCCATCACAGCGCGGCTTCTATAGCCTTCTATTTTAGGTTGTCGCCCCGCCAGCCCCGGGTGACACTGAAGACCAAAATAAACGGCGGGCCTCGGCCCGCCGTTTATGCGGCGAGGTTTTTGCGAAGGAACGTCGCGGACGGCATCAGCCTCTGGCATCGGGTTCCGCAGCCCCCTCCCGCAGCAGATATCAATCAGCCGCATGGCCCCGCCGCTCGGGCCGCAACGAGAGCGGAATGCTTCAGGTCGGCCTGCGTCCGCGGTTCGTTCAGCTCTCGCTTGCGGTCAGGGCAAGCGCATATAGGGCGATCTCGCCTGTGGCCATCCTTCGAGACGCCCGCCGTTGGCCGGCCCTCAGGATGAGGACTGAAGTCGTGGCGGCCGTTTCAACGAGCACGCATACTGTTTAGCCTCATCCTGAGGAGACCGCAGCGGTGGTCTCGAAGGACGAGGCGTGTGCAGCGGCTGACGCTACAAGTCATATGCGCTCGCCCTGCGCTCGCGGGAGAGGAGTGCACCGCCATTTGAGCAATCAACCCGCCAAAGTCATTTGACTGCGGCCCTGCAATCGACGACAAGCCGCCATGGCCAAGAAACCCGGAACCAATCCCAAAGGCGAGTTCGCCTTCTTCAACGTCGTCTACGAGGACGATTCCCAGCGCTCCAACCGCCGCGTCCCCTCCGAGCTGCTCGGCGGCCTCGACGGCGACGAACCGGCGCGTAACTTCATCATGGAGCAGGACCGCGAGATCGCAGAGAAGAGCGGCCGCCCGGCGCTGGAGATCAAGCGGATCGAGCGGGTCGGGGCGAAGAAGAAGTAAGCTGGCGCGCCAATGAGAGGCGCGAAGCGTCGGCACAAATGAGAAAGGCGGGCTTTCGGCCCGCCGTTTTCGTTTGGATGGATGCCCGGGTCGAGCCCGGGCATGACGATCCGAATTAATTGTCCAAGAAGCTCCGCAGCTTCCGCGACCGCGACGGATGCTTCAGCTTGCGCAGCGCCTTGGCTTCGATCTGGCGGATGCGCTCGCGCGTCACCGAGAACTGCTGGCCGACTTCTTCCAGCGTGTGGTCGGTGTTCATGCCGATGCCGAAGCGCATGCGCAGCACGCGCTCTTCGCGCGGGGTGAGCGAGGCCAAGACGCGCGTGGTGGTTTCGCGCAGGTTGGACTGGATCGCGGCGTCGATCGGCAGGATCGCGTTCTTGTCCTCGATGAAATCGCCGAGGTGTGAATCCTCTTCGTCACCGACGGGGGTTTCGAGCGAGAGCGGCTCCTTGGCGATCTTGAGGACCTTGCGGACCTTCTCCAGGGGCATGCCGAGCTTTTCGGCCAGCTCCTCCGGGGTCGGCTCGCGGCCGATCTCGTTGAGCATCTGACGGCTCGTGCGCACGATCTTGTTGATCGTCTCGATCATGTGCACGGGGATGCGGATGGTGCGGGCCTGGTCCGCGATCGAACGCGTGATCGCCTGCCGGATCCACCACGTGGCGTAGGTCGAGAACTTGTAGCCGCGGCGGTACTCGAACTTGTCGACCGCCTTCATCAGGCCGATGTTGCCCTCCTGGATCAGGTCGAGGAACTGCAGGCCGCGGTTGGTGTACTTCTTGGCGATCGAGATCACGAGACGGAGGTTGGCTTCCACCATCTCCTTCTTGGCCTGGCGGGCCTCGCGCTCGCCCTTCTGCACGGAGTGCACGATCTTGCGGAACTCGACGATCTCGAGGCCGGTCAGGGCCGCGAGCTGATGCACCTCGTGACGGAGGTCCTTGATGCGGTCCTTCTCGTGGTGGACGAAGTTCTTCCAGCCCTTGGCCGAGAGCTTCGAGACACGGTTGAGCCAGCGCGGATCGAGCTCCGAGCCTGTGTAGTTGCGCAGAAAATCCTCGCGCGCGACGCCGTGGCTGTCGGCGAGGCGCATCAGGCGGCCCTCATGCGAGACGAGGCGCTTGTTGATGTCGTAGAGCTGCTCGACAAGTGAATCGATACGCGCCTGGTTGAGGCGCAGCGACTTCACCTCGACGATGATCTCGTCCTTGAGCTTCTTGTACTTGCGCTCCTGGTGCGGCGAGAGCGACTCGTTCTGGAGCTGGTTCTGGATGTCCTGCTCCTGAAGCTTGCGCAGCTTCTTGTAGCTGTCGGCGATCTTGTCGAAGATTTCGACCACCTTCGGCTTGAGCTCGGCCTCGATCGCCGCCAGCGACATCTGGTTCTCGAACTCGTCGTCGTCCATGTCGGCTTCGGCGGCGGCCTCGCCGGGATCCTTCTCCTCGCCTTCGGCGGCGCCGGGCGCAGGCGCGGCGCGGAACGGGGTCGGCGACGGCGGCGCGGCGGGCGGGGCGACATGGGCGGGCGCAGCCGCAGCCACAGCTTCGCCGCCCTCGGCCGCGGCTTCGCCGTTCTCACTGGCAGGACCGGCGATCATCGCGGTGTTCATGCCGCCCTTGGCATCGGGACCGGCATAGGTGGCTTCGAGATCGATGATGTCGCGGAGGAAGATCTTGCCTTCGTTGAGCTCGTCGCGCCAGATGATGATGGCCTGGAAGGTCAGCGGGCTTTCGCAGAGGCCCGCGATCATCGCCTCGCGGCCGGCCTCGATGCGCTTCGCGATCGCGATTTCGCCTTCGCGGGAGAGCAGCTCGACCGTGCCCATCTCGCGCAGATACATGCGCACGGGATCGTCGGTGCGCTCGCCCGGCTCGCTCTTCTTGACCTCGGTGACGGCCTTCTGGGTGACCTCGACGAGCTCGTTATCGGTCTCGTCGTCGCCCTCGTCCTTCTCGTCCTCGCCTTCGGAGTCGTCGGCTTCGGTGACGTTGATGCCCATGTCCGAGAGCATCGACATGATGTCCTCGATCTGTTCGGGCGAGGTCTGGTCCGACGGCAAGACTTCGTTGAGCTGATCGAAGGTCACGAAGCCGCGCTTCTTGGCCTGCTTGATCATCTTCTTCACTGCCGCGTCGGACAGATCGAGCAAGGGCGAGGGCGCGTCCTGGGAATCCTTCTCCGGCGCGTCCGCTGCCTTGTCGTCTTTTTCCTTGTCCTTCGCCTGCAGCGTCTTTGCCTTGGTGGCCATCCATTGCTCCTAAACGCGCTTCATGCGAGGCGCTTGCCCGCGCCTTGCGTGAATTCACTTGAACCTGTTGCTCGACGCTCTCGCTTCGGCAGCTCTCGACACGGAAAGGGCGGCGCACAATTCTCTCGCCACCCCCAACTTTCTCTCGCCGGAATTGCCTAACGCTTCGTCAGCCTCTTTGCCGCAGCGGATGCAGGTGTAGTGCCAACAGCGATTGCGCGGATTCATTCCTGACGCGTCTGTTCTGCCTGCGGCCGCCTGGTGGCCAAAGTGCTACAAGACCGTTAAGCCTCGATTAACCCTGTTTTTGCCGCCAAACCCAGGATTTGGCGAGTCTTTTAGCGGTTCCGGCCCCGGCCGTCCGCATGATTCTTTTCATCACATGCTCTTCTGAAGCCGGCCCGACAGCTCGCCAAACCCCTCGATGAGGGCCTCGGTGCCGTCGACTTCGCCTATCCGAGCCTTGACGTCACGCAGCCACGCCAAATTGGCCTCGCTGGGGTCCTCCCCCAAGGCCAGCTCGGCGTCCTTCAGCTCTCTAAGTAGTGAATGCCATTGCCGATGCAAGGCAACCAGCTGATGCCAAGTGGCAAGAACGTCGTCCCGCGCCGCACCCTCGCGCGCGCCCCACACCGCCGCAGTGGTGATGCCGCTCTCAACTCTTTGAAGAACTTGCGAAAATCCGCCCCGCTCGAGGTCGCCGCGCATCTTCTCGGCCTGCTCCTCGGGGTCCGGGGAATGGTGATGATCGTTGGCGAAGGCGGCGATAACGGCGGCTCTGAGCTTGTGGACGTCGGGGTGAACGAACTCCAGCGCCGCCGCTTCCTCAAGGTGGTCGTGCAGGAGCCAGGGGTGATTGATCAGGCATTGCAGGATCAGGGCCTCGCGGCGGGAGATGGCGCTGCGCTGACCCTTCATGATCGGGCTGGCCGCCAGCTGCGGGCTGGCCGCCTGGTAAGGGCCTGACGGTAGCATGGTGGGGCCAGGAGCGCCGCGGCGCCCTCCGCCGAATCCCTGACCGCCGAATCGATTCGCTCCCCCGCCCCTCGGCTGGAACGAGCGGCCGCCCCCGCCTTGACCCTGGCGGAAATTGCCCCGGCCGCCAAAACCGCGCCCGCCGTCGGGAGCAAAGGTGCGCTGCAGCCGCTCGATGAACTCGTCGCGATAATAGCGCCGCACCACCTCGTCCCGGATGCCGTTCGTGAGCTCCCTGATGCGCGCCTCCAGCGCGGCGCGCCGCTCGGGCGTGGCGAAATTGCCGCCTTCGAGCTCACGCGACCAGATCATGTCGGCGAGCGGACGGGCCGCTCCGATCACCTCCTCGATCGCGCCGCGGCCGCCGGAGCGCGCGAGATCGTCGGGATCCTGCCCCTCCGGCAGCAGTGCGAAGCGAAGGCTCTTTCCCGGCGCGAGGAAGGGCAGCGCGAGATCAGCGGCACGATAGGCCGCCTTCTGGCCGGCGCGGTCGCCATCGAAGCAGAGGATCGGCTCGTCCGCCATCTTCCAGAGCAGCGCAAGCTGGCTCTCGGTGAGCGCGGTGCCGAGCGGCGCGACGCTGCCGGGAAAGCCCGCGGTCACCATGGCGATGACGTCGACATAGCCTTCGACCACGATCAGCGCACTGCCGTCATGGGTGGCTTTGCGCGCAGTCTGGTGGTTGTAGAGATTGTCGCCTTTGTGGAACAGCGGCGTCTCCGGCGAGTTCAGGTATTTTGCCGGAACGTCCTTCTCCAGCGCGCGCCCGCCGAAGGCGATGACGCGGCCGCGCAAATCCGTGATCGGAAACATCACGCGATCGCGGAAGCGGTCATACGGCACGGGGATATCGTCGCCGCCGATCAAGAGGCCGGTTTCGACCATGTCCTCGACGGAGATACCGAGCTTGCCGAGATGCTCCTTCAGCGCGAAGCGATCGGGCGAGGCATAGCCGAGGCGGAACTGCAATTGCGTCGCCGGCGAGATGGCGCGATCGGCGAGATAGCCGCGCGCCTTGGCACCCTGGCGCGAGGCCAGCGTCTCCGCGAAATAGGTCGCTGCGAGATCCATGACGTCATGCAGCGTGCGGCGGCGCTGCTCCTCACGGGCGGCGTTGGGCGTCACCGCCGGCAGCGGCAGGCCCGCCATGCCCGCGAGGCGCTCCACGGCTTCCGCGAACGGCAGGCCCTCGGTCTCCATCACGAAGCTGATGATGTCGCCATGCTTGCCGGAGGAGAAGTCGTGGTAAAAACCCTTCTGGTCGTTGACGTAGAAGGACGGCGTCTTCTCCTGCTGGAACGGCGACAGCCCCTTCCACTCCCGCCCTGCCTTCTTCAGCTTGACGCGCTTGCCCACGACTTCGGAGACCGAAAGCCGGGCACGAAGCTCGTCGAGGAACTGGGGCGTGAAGCGCATGGGCTGTGTCTAGCGCGAAACCGGGTGAGTCGGGCGAAGGATCAGGGATATAGGGACGGCGGGCCCAAAAGTCAGGTTTATCGGGATTATGCGCGCTGTTCACAGCCCGCTCCGTCATTCCGGGGCGCGCGAAGCGCGAGCCCGGAATCCATCAGGCCACCGGAATGCTGGGAGAAATGGATTCCGGGTTCGCTCGACGGGCGCCCCGGAATGACGAGCCCCTTGAACCCGGCCCGGTTCCACGCTTCCATATCGCCATGTTCAGGACGTTTCGAGGTGGCCAGAGCGGGGGCTGGCGCGTGACCTCGATCGAACCGGTGACGGGCGAGCCCCTGCCCTTCGTCCCTGCGCTGTCGGTGACCGACAGCGAGGCCGTCTCGTTGCCGCTGGTGCCCTCGCGAAATGCCTGGCGGCTGGTCGGCGTTGCCAGCAGCCTGCGCTACACCGAGCGGGCCGAGAAGGAGCAACTCGTGGCGGTGCAGGCCGGGCTCGGGCGGCTGGAGGCGACCAGCGCGGCGCTGATCCCGATCCGCAAGTCGCAGGCCTGGTGGCATCTGACGCAGGAAGAGCGCCGCAAGATCTTCGAGGACAAGTCGCATCACATCGCCAGCAGCCTTCGTTTCCTGCCCGCGATTGCGCGCCAGCTCTATCACTGCCGCGACCTCGGCGGCCCCTTCGACTTCCTGACCTGGTTCGAATTCGCCCCCGCGCACGCCTCGCTATTCGAGGAGATGGTGGCGATGCTGCGGCGGACCGAGGAGTGGACCTATGTCGAGCGCGAGGTCGACGTGCGCGTGGTGAAGGAAGTGCTGTCGGCTTGAAGCATGATCCGGAAAAGTGCGCAGCGGTTTTCCGAGAAGATCATGCTCGAAAACAATCAGTGCTCGAGAAAGCGCCCGGACTCGATACGTGGCAGATCGGTGACCGGCCAGTTGTACACGTAGGTCCACGCCTTCTCCGTGGTGCCGTCGGCGCGCGTCACGTCGACCAGCTGGCGCAGATATTCGGTCGGCTCCGGAAAGCCCTCGCCGCAGGCCTCGTACATGTCGAGCTCGCTCAAGAGCTCGGCCGGCACGCGCATCCGAAAGAGCTCGCCATGGACGAGGTCGGTGGCCGCATCCGACAGCAGCAATCCCGGATAATGCTTCACCAGGACGAGTCGGCCGCGGCAGGTCGCTTCGCCGAGGAATTCCGCATGGCCCGCGAGCAGCCGTGCCATCGGATGGTCGAAGCCGCGCATCAGGGTGCCGTAAACGAAGAGGCGATCGGAGGTCATGGTGTTCCAACGTTGCGGTGCCGGTGCGATACCGCTACTCCGTTTACACAGTTTGTCATTCCATAGGCAAATCAGGATGGCTTTGGAAATAGCCGACGTATCAGATCAACTTCTCGGCGAGGGCGACATTCCGCCGGTGCATGAGGTGAATACGGCTGGGACATCGCCGTTCCTGCTCACCGCAGACCATTACGGACGGGTGCTGCCGCGCGCGCTCGGCAATCTCGGCGTCGCCGAGGTCGAGTTGACGCGGCACATCGCCTGGGACATCGGCATTGCCGGCGTCGCCGAGCGGCTCGCCGAGATGCTCGATGCGCATCTGATCGCGCAGCGCTATTCGCGCCTGGTGATCGATTGCAACCGCCCGCCGGGCGTCGCAAGCTCGATTCCCGTGATCTCGGAGGCAACCGCCATCCCCGGCAATGAGGAGCTCTCGGCCGCGGCCAAGGAGATGCGCCGCCACGAGATCTTCGAGCCCTATCACCGCCGGATTGGCGCTGCGATCGATGCGCGCATCCGGGCTGGCAAGCCGACGGTGCTGGTGGCATTGCACAGCTTCACGCCGGTCTATTACGGCGAGCCGCGGCCCTGGCACATCGGCACGCTCTATCACCGCGACACGGTGCTGCCGCGGCTGATGCTGCAGCATTTGCGAGGCGAGAGCGAACTCGTCGTCGGCGACAACCAGCCTTACGCGGTGAGCGACATCACCGACTACACCATCCCCGTCCACGGCGAGGCGCGTGGCCTCGTCAACACCGGCATCGAAATCCGCCAGGACCTGATCGCCGACGAAAGCGGGCAGCAGCAATGGGCCGAGCGGCTGGCGCGGATTCTGCGCGAGATTGAGGTCACGCTGCGCAAACAGGGAATGGCTTGAGCGGTCACTTCGCCCGCGTCAGCGCCAGCCAGATGCCGCCGCCGATCATGAAGCCGCCGGAGATGCGCGACATCATCCGGGTGCGGCGGGCCGAGAAGAATTTTCGCGCGCGGCCTGCTGCGATGGCGTAGAGCGCGTCCGTCATCACCGCGGTGACCATGAAGGTGGCGCCCAGGAGGGCGACCTGCGGAAAGTGCGGCTGGTTCATGTCCATGAATTGCGGAATGAAGGCGCCGAAGAATACCAGCACTTTCGGGTTGGACAGCAGCACCAGGAACCCTTGCAGGAAGAAGCCGCCGCGCGGCGGCGGAGGCGGCGCGTCGAGCTCGACGCCCTCGACCGGGGCCCAGATCAGCTTGATGCCGAGCCAGACCAGATAGGCAGCGCCGGCAAAGCGCACCCAGTCGAACCAGTAGCCCATGGTCGCCATCAGCGAGGTCAGGCCGATCGCGACGACGCCGATGACGATGGCAAGCCCGGCTTGCGCACCGGCGACGTTGATGAGCGCTGCGCGCGTGCCGTGGCGCAGTCCGTTGGCGATGACGAGGGTCACGATCGGCCCCGGCAGCAGCGCCAGCGCAATGCAGGCGGCGACGAAGGCGAGATAGGCTTGCATGGACATCATGAGAGGGACTCGGCTGAAAGCGTTAGCGATATTAATGCACGGGACGGGCGTGAACGGAAGCGCGCTTATTCCCGTACGCGACAGTAGTCGAAACCGCGCGCGCCTCTCCTTCGAGACGACCGCTTCGCGGTCTCCTCAGGACGAGGCTAAGCAACACCGTTGCTCGTTGAAACTGATGCCGCACGCTCGATCCTCATCCTGAGGGCCCGCCAACGGCGGGCGTCTCGAAGGATGGCCGCAGGCGCAATCGCTTCCACATGAAATTGCCCGATCACCTGTACTCGCATCGTCAGTTCTTCGGCAGACCCGCAACGGCACGCGCGGGGCCGGTCAGTTCGAGAATGTGCAGGCCGGTATTGGCACGATCGACGATGTAGATGTAGCCGCGGTCGTCGGTCTCGACATTGTTGGTCTGGATCGCGACCTTGCAACGCTCGCCGCCCTCGACAGGAATGCAGCGCTTGTCGGTCGCAGCCGTGATCGGCGGAATGAAGTAGCCGACTTCCCGGGGGTGATAGGGATCGCGGACGTCGAGCGCACGCACGCCGGCATTGAAGAAGGCGATGAAGGCCATCTTCTTGTAATAGACCGGCGCCATGCTCTCGTTGGAGGAATGCGCACCGAAGCGGCCGCCGCGCTGGCAGAACTGCCCGCTGGCTTCGGGCACGGTGTAGCTCGAGATCACCATCGGCCGCGTCTCGGTGGTGACGTCGGCGAACCACACCATCTGCCGCGCCTCGCCGCATTCGTTGAGGATCGCCTCGTCCACGATCATGACGATGTCGCGGGTCTTGCCATCCTTGTCCTCGGAAAACTCCGCGATGGGCATGTCGAGCATCGGAAAGGTCGTATGCGCGCCGTTGAAGGCCGACATCGGCATCCGTGCAATCTCGGGATAGCGCAGATTGTCCGGCGTCGGCTCCTTTGGCCCGTTCAGGAGCTTGTCACGATCGACGATCTGCAGGATGCCGCCCTTGTTGGTGCCGTAGCCGAAATAGACGCGGTTGCCATTGGGTCCGGTCGAGATCGGCCCGTGCAGCTCGGTCGGCACCGCGCCGGTCGAGCCGGGCTCCTGACCCGGCAAACCAAAGTCGCGGATCTTCTGCGGATGCGCGGGATCGGACAGATCGTAGATCTGCGTCATGCGCCGCGTGCGCCAGTCCGGCGCGCCGGAGACGAGATAGGCGATGCCGGTGTCGCATTCCCACCAGCTCTTGTGCGTGTCCTTCAAGCCGCCGATGCGCGTGATGAGGACGGGGCTGGCGGGATCGGTGACATTCCAGATCTCATGCGCCTCGCTGCCGAAGGTCCTGAGCATGTACACCGCGTTGGGATCGCCCTTCGGCAACGCCTTGCCGTCGCAGACCCGCACCATCTGCGCGCCGCCGGATTCGTACTTGCCCTCCTGCCCCGGCAGATGCCGCAGATATTTCGGACGGGCGGGATCGGTGACGTCCACGATCGACGTTCCGTTCGGCTCGGCCTTACCCGTCATCGGGTTGACGGGAGCGGGTATGTCCTCGGTGCCGCCGTGATGGCCGATATAGGCGATCCAGCGATCGCCCTGGTGATGGATGGTCGGCTGATAGGCGCTGCGGGCCTGCAGGTCGCTCGTGCCGACGAGCTTCATGTTGGATGCTTCAGGCGGGGCGCCGATGGTCTGCTTCTGGGCGTGGACCGCGGTGCCGCAAGCGAAGAGGACGAGGCTTGCGGCAGTCAAGACGCAACGGAACATGAAGATCCTCCCGGAACCAATCTGCGTTGGCTGAACGCCGACGCTACCATGGCCGATCCCGCGCGCCAAAGACACATCTTGACATGCAACCTTTTGGTTGCCTATTATCCTTGCCATGGATGAGGTCTTCAAAGCGCTCGCCGACGCATCACGACGCTCGCTCTTGGACAGGCTTCACGCCAGGAACGGCCAGACGCTGAACGAACTCTGCGAGGGCCTTGCGATGACACGCCAGGCCGTGACCAAGCACCTTGGGATTCTGGAGGAAGCCAATCTCGTCACGACCATCAGGCATGGCCGCGAGAAGCTGCACTACCTCAACCCGGTGCCGATCCATCAGATCGGCGAACGCTGGATCAAGAAATTCGAGCGCGGCAAGCTCGCCGCGCTCGGTGAGTTGAAACGTCAGTTGGAGAAGCGCGATGAGTAAGCCGGAATTCGTCTACGTCACCTACATCGAAACCACGCCGGAAAAGCTGTGGGAGGCGCTGACCTCGAGCGCGTTCACGCGCCAGTACTGGTTCGGCGCCGAGGTTCGCTCGGACTGGAAGCTCGGCTCCCCCTTCGCGCTTCTGCTCGACGGCGAAGTCACCGATTCCGGGGAGATCCTGGAATCCGATCCGCCGCGCCGGCTGTCCTACAGCTTCAAGCACCACAAGTTCGAGGAGCTCCGCGGCGAACCGGTCTCACGCGTCGTCTTCACCATCGAACCTTTCGGCTCGCTCGTGCGTTTGACCGTGCTGCATGACGGCTTCGTCGAGGGCGGCAAATATCTCGGCGCCGTCTCCAACGGTTGGCCGGCGATCCTGTCCGGGCTCAAGAGCCTGTTGGAGCGAGGCCACGTCCTCGCCATTCCGCGCGCGGCGCTGAACAAGGGATTCGACGCAAAATGAAGCTCGATCAATTCAAGCCGCTGACTGTCTACACCATCTACATCGCTTCCACGCCGGAGAAGGTGTGGGAGGCGCTGACCTCGGCGGAGTTCAGCAAGCAATATTTCTTCGGCAACGCCGTGGAGGTCGAGCCGCGCCTCGGCGGCGCGTTCATCGTGCGGACGCCCGATGGCGCGCTGCACATCAGCGGCGAGGTTCTCGCCTACGAACCGCCGCGAAAGCTGGCGGTGACGTTCAACGTCAACTGGCCCGAGCTGATCGAGAAGCTCGGGCCGACGCTCGTGACCTACGAGATCGAACAGGTCGGCGATGCGGTCCGCCTCACCATGAGCGAACGCCACGATCGGCCGCTCAGCGACGATATCCTCGAAGGGGGACGGCAAGGCTGGCCCGCGATTCTTTCCAGTCTCAAGAGCGTGCTCGAGACCGGCAAGCCGCTGGTGGTGAAGATGGGCCCGCCGCAGCGAATGCTCGATGCGCTGAAGGCGATGGGAATCAAGACGCCGTAAAGCGCGACGATCTCCGTTGTCGTCCCGGACAAGCGCGCCTCAAGCGTGCGCCGATCCTGGACCCATAGCCACAGGGTGAAGTTTGGCGAAGACTCGTGGCAGCGACTTCGCACGACAACTTCTTCTTGGGATTATGGGCCCCGGATCGGCGCTCTGCTTCGCTCGCTTGTCCGGGACGACACCGAGATTAAGGCACCGGCGCCACCAGCCGCCGATACAGATGCCAGGTCGCATGCCCGAGCACCGGCAGCGTCACGATCAGCCCGAGGAAGTAAGGCAGCGCCGAGACGATCAGCAGCATGACGATCACGGCGGCCCATGAAATCATCGGCAGCGGGCTCGTCACCACCGCGCGCACGCTCGTCACCATCGCCGTGACGAAATCGACCTCGCGGTCGAGCAGCAGCGGAAACGACACCACGGTCAGCGAGAACAGGATCAGTGACAGCACGGCACCGACCGCATTGCCGATGCCGAGGAACAGCAGACCCTCATTGGTCGTCAGCACCACCGTCATGAACTCCTGAAGGCTGGAGAAGGAGGCGTGCAGGCCGAGCAGCAGCGCGATCAGGAGCCGCACCTGGTACATCCAGACCACGAAGACGAACAGCGTGACGAATGCCATCCAGCCGATCTCGCTGCGCGAGCGCACGGCCGACCAGATGGCGCCGAAGGAGACCGGCTCACCGCGCTCGCGGCGGCGGCTGACCTCGTAGAGGCCGATCGCGACGAACGGCCCGATCAGCGCGAAGCCTGCCGCCAGGGGATAGACGAGATAGACCATGCCGAAGGCGGTGAGGCACAGCATGATGAGGATGCCGCCGGCGGCGTAGAGCGCGCCGAAGCAGAGACCGTAAAGCGGCAGCGCCTGGAAATCACGCAGACCCTCGACCAGCGCCTCCGCGATGTCGGTCGCCGCGACGGGACGCACCACCGGATCGACCTTGCCCGAGATGGACATCAGCTTCCTCCGCAGATCGGGCGCGATCTTCGTCGCGCGCAGGTTGAGCGCAATATTAGCGCCGCCGCGCGCCGGCGCAACTCGATGCTGGCCGGCGCGAAGAGCAGCGGCGACGCAGCAATGCTTGCGATGCGAAATCTTTAGCCTTTGGTGCGATTTTCACGCCTATGGCTATGGACGGGGCAGATGATCGTGCCTCAAATTGTACCTCCGAGCACCGTCGCCCGAGAGCGGATCGTTCACCGATGAGCCTGCGTACCCGGTTACTGATCCTCGTCATCGCGGCGATGCTCGTGCCGGCGATCCTGGTGGGGCTGCGGTTCGTGCAGAACCGGACCAGCGAAGTCGACGCGGCGCTGGCCAATCTGGCCGCAACCGCCGACGACATTGCGAACGATCTGGGCGAGAAGATCCAGGGCACCGCCCAGCTTCATTATGGGCTCGCCCGTGCCCGCGACCTCGACACCCGCGACAAGGCGGCCTGCTCGGCGTTTCTGTCGGATGTCCGCGAAGAATATCCGCAGTTCACGGGCATCCTGACCATCGATCCCGACGGCAGCCTGTTCTGCGACTCGCTGCGGACCAACCGCACGCTCGACCTGAACGACCGCGGCTACTTCAAGGAGGTCAAGAATCTTCAGGGCGTCGTCGCGGTCGAGCCGGTATTTGGCCGCCTCACCGGACTTTCGGTGCTGCAGATCGCCTATCCCGTGCGATCGGATACGGGCGCGCTGAAATTCGTGCTGCTTGCGTCCTTCAACTTGAACAAATTTGCGGAGTTTCACCACAGGCGGCTGCTCGGCGAGAAGGAGATCCTCTTCGTCGATGCCAAGGGTACGGTCCTGGTCGCCCCCAAGGGTGGCGGCTGGAGCGAGCCCGTCGGCGGGTCCATTGCCGGCTCCGACCTGTTCCGCTTCGCGGCAGCGCCCGATGGCGAACCGTTCCGGGAGATCACCGATGGCGGCGGCCGCACGCAGATCTGGGGCGTTGCCCGCTCGCCCTCGATCCGCAAGGTCGGCCTCACCATCATGGTCGGACGCTCCAAGGACGGACTTGTCGCGGCGGCGAACCACCGGCTTTACGAGGACCTGACAATTCTCGCGGTGGCCTCGCTGCTGCTCCTGGGCGGCTTATGGATCCTCACGACCGTGAGCATCGGGCGACAGGTCGGGCGGCTCGCCACGATGGCGAAGAGCCTCGGACGCGGCGATCTCGGCGCGCGCATTCCCGAGCCCCATCCGGGCGGCGAACTCGGCGGATTGATGACCCTGCTCAACGGCACCGCCGAGTCGCTCGAGCATCAGCGCGCCGCCATCGCGGATCTCAGCCACAAGCTCAGCCAATCCCAGAAGATGGAAGCCATGGGCCAGCTCACCGGCGGCGTGGCGCACGATTTCAACAATCTCCTGACCGTCATTCTGGGCAATTCGGAGCACCTGGCCGACAGGCTTGCAGGCAACAAGGAATTGCAGCGGATCGCCGGCGACATTGCGACCGCAGCCGAGCGTGGGTCCGACCTGACACGGAGCCTGCTCGCCTTCGCACGCAAGCAGCCGTTGCGGCCACGAGAGATCGACATCGCCGAGCAGGTGATCGGCATGGAGCAGCTGCTACGCCGGACTCTCGGCGAGCACATCGAGTGCCGCTTCGCGTTCGGACCGGATCTGTGGCCAGTCAGCGTCGATCCCGGTCAATTGACGACGGCGCTGCTCAACCTCGTGCTCAACGCCCGCGACGCGATGCCGGAAGGCGGCAAGCTGACGGTCGAGGTCCACAACAGCTCGCTCGGTGAATCCGACCTCGACGTCAACGGCGAGCCGCGGCCCGGGAACTACGTCATGGTGGCCGTGACGGACACCGGCAGCGGCATGACCACCGAGGTCGCGGGTCGCGCATTCGAGCCGTTCTTCACCACCAAGGAGGTCGGCAAGGGAACCGGCCTTGGCCTCAGCATGGTCTACGGATTTGCGCAGCAGTCCGGCGGGCTCGTGCAGATGCAATCCGAACCGGGACAAGGCAGTGCCGTCAGGCTGTTCTTTCCCCGTCTTGCAACGCAGTCGAGCGAGGCTCCGCCGCCTGCGGAGCGGACCGTCGCACCGGCGGGACACGAGACCATTCTCCTCGTCGAAGACGACGACATGGTGCGCGCCTATGTCGAGAACGA
Organism: Bradyrhizobium centrosematis; assembly: GCF_045571495.1. NCBI lineage: Bacteria > Pseudomonadati > Pseudomonadota > Alphaproteobacteria > Hyphomicrobiales > Nitrobacteraceae > Bradyrhizobium > Bradyrhizobium centrosematis. The sequence goes on along the minus strand of NZ_CP120703.1, from coordinate 1,403,671 downwards.
GCTCAGGACGCTCGGCTACCGCGTCATCACCGCGTCGAACGGACCCGCAGCGTTGGAATTGCTGCGCAGGCCCGGGGACATCCAGTTGCTGTTCACCGATGTCGTGATGCCTGGCGGCATGTTCGGACCCGAGCTCGCAAGGCAAGCGACGGCGCTGCGGCCCGATCTCAAGGTGCTCTTCACCTCCGGCCACAGCCAGGATCCCGTCAAGACGCCGGACGGGATCAACGCACGCATTCTGACAAAGCCGTTTCGAAGGCAGGATCTTGCCGCAATGCTGCGGTCCGCGCTGTCCTCGGGATCGCGGTAGTCAGCCGCGCGCTGCGAGCACAAGCGCCACTGCGAGATTGGCCGCGAACAGGCCCGCATCGATGACGAAGATCCGGAGCATCGGGCCGTTCAACACCGGCCAGTAAGCCATCCCGACCCGTCCGCCCCGCATCAGCAAGGTAGGCGTCGGGCTCCAACGTCATCCCGCGCCAGCCGTAATACATGAGCTCGAGCGCCGCATCCAGATCGTGCAGCTTCTCGAGCGAAGCGCGGTGAAGTCCCGTGGCTTGAGACGTCTTTGCCATCGTCAGAAGTCAGCCTTGAAAGCGGTCAGCCCTTGGCCCGCAGCTCGCGCCGCAGCACCTTGCCCGTCGCCGTCATCGGCAGCGTCTCGGCGAATTCGACGAAGCGCGGATATTCGTGCGCGGCGAGCTGCACCTTGACGAACTCCTGGATCTCGCGCGCCAGCGCATCGCCCGGCGCAAATCCGGGCCGCAGGACGATCCACGCCTTGATCGATTCGGTGCGGATCGGATCGGGAATGCCGACCACCGCGGCCATCGCCACCGCGGGATGCTTCATCAGCGTATGCTCGATCTCGGAGGGACCGACGCGATAGCCGGCGGTGGTGATGACGTCGTCCTCGCGGCTGACGTACCAGAAATAACCGTCCTCGTCCTGTACGCCGAGATCGCCGGTGAGCAGGAATTCGCCGGCATATTTCTTCGCTGTCGCCTCCGGATTGCGCCAATATTCGAGCATGGTGACGGGGCACGGCTGGCGCACGCCGATGATGCCGCGCTCTCCGCGCTGCTGCTCTTCGCCCTTGTCGTTGACGATGCGGACATCGAAGCCCGGCGTTGCCTTGCCCATCGAACCCGGGCGGATCGGAAACAAATTGGAGTTGCTGCCGATCACGAGATTGCACTCGGTCTGGCCGAACACCTCATGCGCATCGATACCGAAGGTCTCGCGCACCCAGCCGAGCAGCTCGCCGCCGAGCGATTCCCCGCCGGTGAAGATGCTGCGCAGCTTGACGCCTGCGTGCTTCACGCCGGCCTGCCGCATCAGCTTGAGCGCGGTCGGCGGCAGGAAGACGTTGCGGACGCCGAGATCGGCCATCATCTGCATCGCCGCCTGCGGTTCGAACTTTCGCGCACGATGGCCGACCAGGGGAATGCCGTGATACCAGAACGCAAGCAGGCCGTTGACGAGGCCGCCGATCCAGGCCCAATCCGCCGGCGTCCACATCAGGTCGCCGGGCCTGGGGAGGAAGTTGTGACACATCTCCACATTCGGAAGATGGCCGAGCACGACGCGGTGCGCATGCAGCGCGCCCTTCGGGTTACCTGTCGTGCCCGACGTGTAGATGATCAGCGCGGGATCGTCGGCCGAGGTGTCGACGTTTGCAAAATCCTCGGATGCGGTTTCGATCGCTGACCAGAACGGCTTTGCGCCGGCGTGGACGGCGCCGCTCGTGACATAGATATCCTGCAGATAGGGCAGCCGATCGCGGATTTTCGTCAGCTTCTCCCAGCCAGCCTCATCGGTGATGATGGCTCTGGCTTGCGAATTCGACAGGCGGAATTCCAGCGCGTCCTCACCGAACAGCGCGAACAGCGGGATCGAGATCAGGCCGGAGCGGAACGCCGCCATATGCGCGATCGGCAACTCCAGCGACTGCGACAGGAACACCGCGACACGGTCGCCGCGCGCGAGCCCATCCGCCTTCAGCACATTGGCGAAGCGGCGCGACATTTCCGCGACCTCGTCGAAGGAGGTGCGCGTCGTGGCGCCGTTCTCGTCGACATAGATCAGCGCGAGCCGGCCGGTGCCGTCGGCATGGCCATCGCAGCACGCCTGCGCGATGTTGAAGCGCGCGGGGATGTCCCAGCGGAAGTTGCGATAGAGCTCGTCATAGGTCTTGGCTTCGGTCAGCATGGCTCGGCGTTCCACGGTCACGGCGTTATGGCCGGACGAATTCCGGCCATCCACGCTCTTCTTGCTTGCAGCCAGTTTAAGGCGGTGGATGCCGGGGACAAGCCCGGGCATCACGGTGCGGCGACATTCCGGGGCGGTCCGCAGACCGAACCCGGAATCTCGAGATTCCGGCTTCGACGCTGGCGCGTCGCCCCGGAACGACAGCAAGAGAGCTACCGCACCGTCGCGAAGAACTTCTTGACATCGCGCACGAACAGCTCCGGCTGCTCGAAGGCGGCGAAATGGCCGCCTTTCTCCATCTCGCTCCAATGCGTGATGTCATGAAAATTCGGCTCCATCCAGCGCCGCACCGGCGTGATGATCTCCTTCGGGAACACCGCGACACCTGTCGGCACCTTCACCACCGGCGTCGTGCGCCGCTTGCCAAAACTTTCCCAGTAGAGCCGTGCCGAGGAGGTCGCCGTCTCCGTCGCCCAATAGAGCATGACGTTGTCGAGCAACTCATCCTTGGTGAAGATGTTCTCGGGGTGTCCGTCGCAATCGGTCCAGGCCCAGAATTTTTCCAGGATCCAGGCAGCCTGCCCGCTCGGGGAATCCGCGAGGCCATAGCCGAGCGTCTGGGGGCGCGTCGATTGCTGTTTGGAGTAGCCGGAGTCGAGATCGATATAATGCTTGAGGCCGGCCAGCGCGCGCTTCTCTTCCGCCGTCGGTTCACCCTCGACCTTCGGTGCGGCGTTGAAGGCGAGCGTGATGTGGATGCCGGCGCAGTGCGCCGCATCCTGCGCGGCGAGCGACGTCGTCACCGCCGAGCCCCAGTCGCCGCCTTGCGCGCCGTAGCGCGTGTAACCCAGCCGCTCCATCAGCTTCGCCCAGGTCGCAGCGATGCGGTCGACGCCCCAGCCGGTCGCCTTGGGCTTGGCCGAGAAGCCGAAGCCCGGCAGCGAGGGACAGACGACATGAAACGCATCCGCGGCATTGCCGCCATGCGCGACGGGATCGACCAGCGGCGCGATCACCTTCTGGAATTCGACGATCGAGCCGGGCCAGCCATGGGTGATGATCAGCGGCAGCGCCGACGGTTCCTTCGAGCGCACGTGGATGAAGTGGATGTCGAGCCCGTCGATCTCGGTGGTGAACTGGTCGAAGCGATTGAGCTTTGCTTCACGCGCCCGCCAGTCGTAACCGTTTGCCCAATAGGCGCAGATCTCCTGAATCCATCGCAGCGGCGCGCCCTGGCTCCAGTCGTCGACCAGTTCGGCATCCGGCCAGCGCGTGCGGGCAAGGCGTGACTTGAGGTCGGCGAGGACGTCGTCGCCGATGGCGATGCGAAACGGCTTGATGGCGGTCATCGTGCCTCCCCTTGTTGTCATTCCGGGGCGCGCGCAGCGCGAGCCCGGAATCCATTGATCAACAGATTTGGCGGCCCGATAGATTCCGGGGTCGTGCTCCGCACGCCCGGGAATGACGGCTAGCCCGAGAGCGCGGCCTTCACCAGGCCCGAGGCCTTGCCAAAATCCATCTGCCCGGCGTATTTCGCGCGCAGCACGGCGATCACCTTGCCCATGTCCTTCATGCCGCTGGCGCCGGTCTCGCCGATAGCGTCTGCGATCGCCTTCTTCACCTCGTCCTCGGCCATCTGCTTCGGCAGGTACGCCGAGATCACCGCGATCTCCTCGCGCTCCTGCGCTGCGAGCTCGGCGCGGCCGCCCCTGTCGTAAAGCTCGACCGCCTCCTGGCGCTGCTTGATCATCTTCTGCAGCACGGCGAGCAGGTCGGCGTCCGAGAGCGGCGGCTTGCCCTGCCCGCGCGCATCGATGTCGGCGTTCTTAATGGTGGAGTTGACCATGCGCAGCGTGGACAGCTTGCGCTCGTCCTTGGCCTTCATGGCCTCCTTGACCGCATTGTTGATGTCGTCGCGCAGCATGATCGGGATCCCTTTGAATCTATGACGCCTGATCTAGGCCGTTCGCGGCCTCTAGACAACCTCGGTTCCGAGCCATTCGGTCAGCGCCTGCACTGTCGCCTCCGGCTGTTCGGCTTGCGGCAGGTGCCCACAGCGATCGAGGATCACGAGCCTCGCGCCGGCGATGCCCTCGGCCATTTCCTTCGACAGCGCATTCGGGATGGTGTTGTCGGTATCGCCCGTCAGCACCAGCGTCGGGCATTTGATCGTCGCCAAGGTCGGCCGCGAATCCACCCGGGCGATGATCGCGGTCTGCTGCCGCAGATAGCCTTCGACGCCGACGTCCTCGTCCTGCGCATGCACGAGCTTCAGAATATCAGCATCGTCGCGCCGCGACGGATGCACGAGCTCCGGAAAGCTCTCCTCGCGGACGGCGCGGAGCTCGCCGCGCCTGGCGCGCTCCATCAGGCCGCGGCGCCGCGCGGTCGCCTCCGGCGTATCGGGCCGCGCCTGGGTGTTGATCAGGGCAAGCATCGCCACCCGCTCGGGCGCCTGGCGCATGATCTCGAGCGCGATATAGCCTCCCATGGAATCGCCGGCGAGCGCGAAGCGCGGCGGCGCCTCGCGCAGCACCCGCGCGGCAATCGCCGCCATGCTGTCGTCGCGGATATGGTTGGCGATCATCACCGGGCCGAACCGCCACAGCGCCGGGATAACCGGGGCATAGATCCGGGCCGAGGAGGCCAGCCCCGGAACCAGCACAATCGGGGTGGTCTGATCCATTATTGCCTCGTAAGCCCAGGAAATTGCCGGAAATTGTGCGGCCGAGCTTACGGGCGGCAGGAGGCCTGTCAAATATGCAAAAACGCATGTGAATCCGGCCTCTCCCGCTTTGACGGGCGGGCGCGGGGGGACTATGAAACGCGCTCATGACACAACATGACAATGATCCCGCCTGGCCGGACCACAAACCGACCGCGCTCCTCGTGCTTGCCGATGGCACAGTGCTGGAGGGCTTTGGTCTCGGCGCCGAAGGCCACGCCGTCGGTGAGGTCTGCTTCAACACCGCGATGACCGGCTATGAGGAGATCCTCACCGATCCCTCCTATGCCGGCCAGCTCATCACCTTCACCTTCCCGCATATCGGCAATGTCGGCACCAACGAGGACGACATCGAGACGGTGAACATGGCCGCGACGCCCGGCGCGCGCGGCGTGATCCTGCGCACCGCGATCACCGATCCCTCGAACTACCGCGCCACCAAGCACCTCGACCAGTGGCTGAAGGCCCGCGGCATCATCGGTCTCTCCGGCATCGACACCCGCGCGCTGACCGCGCTGATCCGCAGCAAGGGCATGCCCAACGCCGTGATCGCGCATTCCAGGACCGGCGAGTTCGACCTGCACGGCCTCAAGGAAGAGGCGCGCGAATGGCCGGGCCTCGAAGGCATGGACCTCGTGCCGATGGTCACCAGCGGCCAGCGCTTCACCTGGGACGAGACGCCCTGGCTGTGGGACAAGGGCTTTGGCCGCCAGGACAAGCCCGAGTTCAATGTCGTCGCCATTGACTACGGCATCAAGCGCAACATCCTGCGCCTGCTCGCGGGCGTCGGCTGCAAGGTGACGGTGGTGCCGGCGACGACCTCGGCCGAAGACATCCTGGCGATGAAGCCGGACGGCGTGTTCCTGTCGAACGGCCCGGGCGATCCGGCTGCGACCGGCAAATATGCCGTGCCGGTGATACGGGACGTGATCAAGTCGGGCACGCCGACTTTCGGCATCTGCCTCGGCCACCAGATGCTGGGCCTCGCCGTCGGTGCCAGGACGAAGAAGATGCATCAGGGCCATCACGGCGCCAATCATCCGGTCAAGGACGAGACCACCGGCAAGGTCGAGATCACCTCGATGAACCACGGCTTTGCCGTGGACGAGACGACGCTGCCGAAGGGTGCAACGCAGACCCACATCTCGCTGTTCGACGGCTCCAATTGCGGCATCCAGCTCGACGGCAAGCCGGTGTTCTCGGTGCAGTACCACCCCGAGGCCTCGCCGGGCCCACGCGACTCGCATTATCTTTTTCAGCGCTTTGCCGATCTGATGCGGCAGAAGAAGAGCGCGTAAATCGCAAAGACGCCGGCGGACGAGACCGCCGGCTATCCGTCACGGACGCATGAACATGAAGTCCGTGTCGGGGTCGCAGTTCTCGGCGATGAAGCGCAGCTCGGCCTGGATATCGGCGACGGACCTCGTCTCCAGATATTTGGAGATCACGAGACCCAGCAAGGCGCGGCAGACGGCTTCGTGCCCGAGGCCGGATCTCTCCGCCTCGTCGACGGCCGCCGAGAAATGACGCTGCGCAACGTCGGATGCGTACATGGCGTTCCCTCTCCTTCTTTGATCTGCGTGCCCGCCAATGGCCACCAGCGCCTTGATCTCCGTCAAGCCGGCGCAGACCGGCGCAGGAACAAGGAGACGAGCATCGTCTTGATCCCAAAGCTGTTATTACACGGAGCCCCGCCATGTCCGTCGTCCGCGACAAGGCCGAGCCGCTCGCCATCGTGTTCGAGGATGACGGGCTCGTGCCGAACAACATCCGTCCGTTCCTGGTCTACCAGGCCGCGGTGAAGCTCGATCCGAAGCAGCCGGAAGCGACCATCGAAAAGCTGTTCGAGGCGAATGGCTGGGGCGGCACGTGGCGCAACGGCGTCTACGACTATCTGCATTATCACGCGACGGTGCATGAGGTGCTTGGCGTCGCGCGCGGAAGCGCACGGGTTCGCTTCGGCGGCGATCACGGCCAGGAGCTGGACATCAAGGCCGGCGACGTCGCGATCCTGCCCGCCGGCACAGGACATCAATGCATCACGGCCAGCGACGATTTCTGCGTGATCGGCGCCTATCCGCCAGGCGCGAAGATGGAGATCACGCGCGCAACGCCGGAGAACCACGCCAAGGCGCTGAAGACGATTCCGAGCGTCGCGCTGCCGCCGGCTGATCCCGTGACCGGCAAGGATGGAGCATTGATGAGGCTGTGGCGGTAGCCGCAAGCGCGGAGCAGCAGGATGGGCAAAGGCGCGCCCTTGCGCGCCGTGCCACCACTCCATCCGTACAGTCCTGCTGTTGGGCGCGCCTCGTTTTGCCCCTTGCGAAAGCTCGGCCTACGCCGCGTTGCTGCCCTCTTGCCGTGTCGCCTCGAACAGGAACCAGGTGCGGCGCTCGGTCTCGTCGATGAAGTTTTCCAAAATGCTGGCGCTGGCGACGTCGCCGGCCTCGTCGCAGACGTCGTGCGCCTTGCGCATCGCTGCTGCGACATGCTTGTTGTCCTGCATCAGCTCGCGCAGCATCTCGCGCGGCGGGACGTAGTCCTCGTTGTTGTCCTTGATGGTCTGGAGCTTGGCGACCTGGCCGATCGACTTCAGCGTGGTGCCGCCGATCTTGCGGACGCGCTCGGCAAGCTGGTCGGTGGTGGCGAAGATCTGGTCCGACTGTTCGTCGAGCAAAAGATGGTAGTCCCGGAAATGCCGCCCGCTGATGTGCCAGTGGAAGTTCTTGGTCTTCAGATACAGCGCGAAGGCGTCGGCCAGAAGCACGTTGAGCGCCTCCGACACCTTCTTGACTCCATCGGGCGACAGATCGGTGGGGGTATCGAGATCGGGCGAGATCTTGTTGTTGGTTTTGCTCACGGGAAACCTTCCTGTTAGGACGCGGACATTGACGGCGCGCCGTCGCACCCCTAACGCAAGGCGGGCAGCGCCGGTTCCTCCATCGGAACCGTTTGGCCGGGACCTTCGAATACCATGGACGATTGGATCGATTATTACGACTCGACGCACACGATCTATGTCAGCAAGCTGCATCGCGACTTGCACTTCCAGATCATTGCGCGGGACATCGTCGGCTACATCTCCTCGCCGGACGCGACGGTGCTGGACTATGCCTGCGGCGAGGCGCTGTCGGCCAACCAGGTGGCCGCCAGTTGCGGCAAGCTGATCCTGGCCGAGCCCGCACCCGGCGTGCGCGGCCGGCTGATCGCCCGGTTTGCCCCGAACACCAAGATCCGCGTCCGCTCGCTCGACGACGTCCGCAAGATGCAGGACCAGTCGATCGACCTCGTCGTCATGAACTCGGTCGCCCAATACATGACGCCGGACGAGCTCGATGCCGCGCTGCTCAACATCCGCCGCATCCTGAAGCCTTCCGGCAAGCTGGTGCTGGGAGACATCCTGCAACCCAATGTCGGCATGTTCAGGGACGTCATGGCGCTGCTCGGCTTCGGCCTCCGCCACGGCTTCCTGAAGGATGCGCTGATCGGGCTGATCAGCACCGCATTGTCGGACTACCGTCATCTGCGCACCCGCATCGGGCTGCAGCGCTACAGCGAGGACGAGATCACCGCCAAGCTGAGGGCGGCCGGGTTTGCGGTCCAGCGCGCCCACACCAATATCGGCCACAATCGCTGGCGCATGACCTTCGTCGCCAGGCCGCCTCTGGTTCGTTAAGCATAACAATTAGCCGCCGTAGCTTGTCGCAGTGCAATCGGTCATGATCGCCGCGGCCCGGTGGCGGAAGCGTCTACGCGAGGGCGGTGCAACGCTCTTCATCCTGGTTCAAATCCAGGCCGGGTCTCCAGCCTTCGCGGGCTGACGCCGCTTCGGCTGGGCAAGCCATGTCGTGGCGAAGGCTGCCTCGGCGAAGCCCGAAGGGCGAAGACGGGCGTGGCGCAGCCACGCTTTGGCCCGCAGGGGCGAAGCGTGTCCGGCGTAGCTGGAGCGAAGCGCAAGCGAAGACGGACTATATCCGCAGCTTATTCCACCTTCACCACGTCACATCCGCCCAGCAGCTGCAGCCGCTCCGCATCCTTCGCGGCGGATTTGATCACGGCATCGAGCAGGCCGGGAAAACGCGCGTCGAGGTCCTCGCGGCGCAGTCGCATGAAGCGGTTGGTGCCGGCCACGCGCGTCTGCATCAGGCCGCATTCGCGCAGCTTGGCGAAGTGATAGGTGAGGTTCGACTTGGCCCCGAGCCCGCTGAAATCGCCGCAGCAGAGCTCGCTGCTGACACGTTCTTGCTTCGCGAGCTGGTAGACGATCGCAAGCCGGATCGGATCGCTCAGGCAGTCCAGGACCATCGGCAGCTCGATTTGCTCGCGGGTGGGGTGAAGCGGGGTACGGCTCATGGACAAACCATAGCGATTCTGCGCCAATGTTCAATAGTTCTTGAACTAATTGACTCCTGATCTGCCAATGCCAATAGTTCAATAAACGTTGAACATAGGGATTTCACCAATGAGCGTGTTCTGGCTGGCCCTGGCGGCCTTCGCGATCGGCACTGAAGGCTTTGTGATCGCAGGGCTTTTGCCCGGGATCGCCGCCGACTTGCAGATTTCGGTCTCTGCCGCCGGCCAATTGGTCACCGCCTACGCCCTTACCTACGCCGTTGGCTCGCCCATCCTGGCGGTCGCACTGAACAATATCGACCGGCGCACCGTCCTGGCCTTGGCACTGTCGACCTTCATCGCCGGAAACATCGCGGCGATGCTGGCCTCCAATTACGCCCTGCTGCTCGCCTCCCGGATGCTGATGGCCCTCGGCTCGGGTCTGTGCATGCCGACGGCCCTCGCCGTGTCGGTCGCCGTCGCCTCGCCCGAGCGGCGAGGCCGCGCCGTGGCGCTGGTGACCTCGGGCCTTACGGTTGCGACCGTCATCGGCGTGCCCCTCGGCAATCTCGTCGGCAGCCTGCTCGGCTGGCGCGCGACCTTTGCCATGGTCGCCCTGATCGGCACCGTCGCGCTCGCCGGCCTCCTGCTCGGCCTGCCCCGCGGCCTGCCGCGTAACACGGCGTCGCTCAGCGAGCGGCTCGCCGTGGCGCGCCACGGCCAGGTCATGGTGGCGCTATTGATCACGATTCTATGGGCGCTCGGCGGCTTCACGGTCTTCACTTATTTCGCGGTTCCACTGCGCAGTCTCGGCTTCGAGGCCTCGCAGATCAGCCTTGCGCTATTGGTGTTCGGCGGCGCGGCTGCGATCGGCAACATGCTCGGCGGCGTGCTGGCCGACCGGCTGGGCACGCTGACCACCGCCGCGCTCGGGCTCGCCGGCATGGCGAGCGCCCTGATCCTGCATTCGCTGGTCCTGAAGCTGATGCCCGGCCAGGCCCATTACGCCGTGCTGGGCGCGATCTTCCTCTGGGGCATCTCCGGCTGGGCGTTCTATCCGGCCCAGATCGCCAGCATCATCCGGATCGAGCCGCAGGCCTCGATGATCGCGCTCTCGCTCAACGCCTCCGCGATGTATCTCGGCTTTGCCATCGGCGGGGCACTCGGCGGACTGGTGCTGGCCACCCTCTCGCCGAACGACCTCGGCTGGATCGGTGGGTCGAGCGTTGCAGCCTCGCTTCTGGTGCACCTTGCCCGTGGCTGGCAGGCGCGGCCAAAACCGGTCAAAATTGCCGGTTGATGGGCATTTTTCGGGGTTTCGCCGCCCCGAAAACTGGTCTAAGACCCACCCGCGCGCGAGGGAAGACCCCGCGCTCTCGCACAAGGGGACGCGCGGCAAGCGCGCCCTTTTTTTGTGCCCAAATTCCACTTCGACTTCGGCGAGAGTTGATGCCCAAACGTACAGACATCACCACCATCCTGATCATCGGCGCCGGTCCCATCGTGATCGGCCAGGCCTGCGAGTTCGATTATTCGGGCACCCAGGCGGTGAAGACGCTGAAGGAAGAGGGCTATCGCATCGTCCTCGTCAATTCCAATCCGGCCACAATCATGACCGATCCGGAATTGGCCGATGCGACCTATATCGAGCCGATCACGCCCGAGATCGTGGCCAAGATCATCGAGAAGGAACGTCATGTCATTCCCGGCGGCTTCGCGCTGCTGCCGACCATGGGCGGACAGACCGCGCTGAACTGCGCACTGTCGCTGCGCCGCCAGGGCACGCTGGAGAAGTTCGACGTCGAGATGATCGGCGCCACCGCCGACGCCATCGACAAGGCGGAGGACCGCCAGCTGTTCCGCAATGCCATGGAGAAGATCGGGCTGCAGACGCCGAAGTCGCGGCTTGCCAACGCCTCGGAGCTGAAGAAGTCGTTCCGCGACAAATATCTCGCCGAACGCGAGAAGCTGTCTGGCGCGGCGCTCGAAGAACTCGATCGGCAATGGACCCTCGGCGAGGGCGACCGCCGCAAGCGCTACCAGGAATATGCGCTCGGACAGGCGATGATGGCGCTGTCCGAGATCGGCCTGCCCGCGATCATCCGCCCCTCCTTCACCATGGGCGGCACCGGCGGCGGCATCGCCTACAACAAGGAAGAATTCCTCGACATCATCGAGCGCGGCCTGGATGCGTCTCCCACCAACGAAGTGCTGATCGAAGAATCCGTGCTCGGCTGGAAAGAGTACGAGATGGAGGTGGTGCGCGACAAGAATGACAATTGCATCATCGTCTGCTCGATCGAGAACCTCGATCCGATGGGCGTGCACACCGGCGATTCCATCACGGTGGCGCCGGCGCTGACGCTGACGGACAAGGAATACCAGATCATGCGCGACGCCTCGTTGGCGGTGCTGCGCGAGATCGGGGTGGAGACCGGCGGCTCCAACGTGCAGTTCGGCGTCAATCCCGAGGACGGCCGCATGGTCGTCATCGAGATGAATCCGCGCGTGTCGCGCTCCTCCGCGCTGGCGTCCAAGGCCACCGGCTTTCCGATCGCCAAGGTCGCGGCCAAGCTCGCGGTCGGCTACACCCTCGACGAGATCGCTAACGACATCACCGGCGGCGCCACACCGGCCTCGTTCGAGCCGACCATCGACTATGTCGTCACCAAGGTGCCGCGCTTCGCCTTCGAGAAATTCCCCGGCGCCTCCACCACGCTGACCACGTCGATGAAATCGGTCGGCGAAGTCATGGCGATCGGCCGCACTTTCCAGGAGAGCCTGCAGAAGGCCCTGCGCGGGCTCGAGACCGGCCTCACCGGTCTCGACGAGATCGAGATCGAGGGTCTCGGCCGCGACGACGACAAGAACGCGATCCGTGCCGCACTCGGCACGCCGACGCCGAACCGCATTCTTCAGGTCGCCCAGGCCATGCGGCTCGGCTGGTCGAACGATGACATCTTCAAATCCTGCAAGATCGACCCGTGGTTCCTCGGCGAGATGCGTGGCATCGTCGACATGGAGGAGAAGGTCCGGAAGAACGGCCTGCCAAACAACGCCTTCGGCATGCGCACGCTGAAGAGCATGGGCTTCTCCGACGCACGACTTGCGGTGCTGGCCGAGACGACGGAAGCCGAGGTGACCGCGAAGCGCCATGCGCTCGGCGTTCGCCCGGTCTACAAGCGCATCGACACCTGCGCGGCCGAATTCGCCTCGCCCACCGCCTACATGTATTCGACCTACGAGGCGCCGTTCGCAGGCGCGCCGGCGGACGAGAGCACCCCGTCCGACAAGAAGAAGGTCATCATTCTCGGCGGCGGCCCGAACCGCATCGGTCAGGGCATCGAGTTCGACTATTGCTGCTGTCACGCCTGCTTCGCGCTGCATGACGCCGGCTACGAATCCATCATGGTCAACTGCAATCCGGAGACGGTGTCGACCGACTACGACACCGCCGACCGGCTCTATTTCGAGCCGCTCACCGCCGAGGACGTGCTGGAGATCATCGCCAAGGAGCGCAGCAAGGGCACGCTGCACGGCGTGATCGTGCAGTTCGGCGGTCAGACCCCGCTGAAGCTGGCGCGCGCGCTGGAAGCCGCCGAAGTGCCGATCCTCGGCACCTCGCCCGACGCGATCGATCTCGCCGAGGACCGCGACCGCTTCAAGCGCGTGCTCGACAAGCTGCGGCTCAAGCAGCCGAAGAACGGCATCGCCTATTCGGTCGAGCAGGCAAGGCTCGTCTCGGCCGATCTCGGCCTGCCGCTGGTGGTGCGCCCGTCCTACGTGCTCGGCGGCCGCGCGATGCAGATCATCCGCGAGGAGAACCAGCTCAACGACTATCTGCTCGGCACGCTGCCGGAGCTGGTGCCCGCCGACGTCAAGGCACGCTATCCGAACGACAAGACCGGGCAGATCAACACCGTGCTCGGCAAGAACCCGCTGCTGTTCGACCGCTACCTGTCGGATGCCACCGAGGTCGACGTCGACTGTCTCTGCGACGGCAAGGACACTTTCATCGTCGGCATCATGGAGCACATCGAGGAGGCCGGCATCCATTCCGGCGACAGCGCCTGCTCGCTGCCGCCGCACTCGCTCGAGCCTGAGATGATCGAGGAGCTGGAGCGGCAGACCCGCGAGCTCGCGCTCGGCCTCGACGTCGTCGGACTGATGAACGTGCAATACGCCATCAAGGACGGCGAGATCTACGTGCTCGAGGTCAATCCGCGCGCCTCGCGCACCGTGCCGTTCGTCGCCAAGGTGATCGGCACCCCGGTCGCGAAGATCGCCGCGCGCATCATGGCGGGCGAGAAGCTCGCCGATTTCAAGCTGAAGAAGGCCAAGCTCAAGCACGTCGGCGTCAAGGAATCGGTATTCCCGTTCGCGCGCTTCCCCGGCGTCGACACGGTGCTCGGCCCCGAGATGCGCTCGACCGGCGAGGTCATGGGCATCGACCGCAACTTCGAGGTCGCCTTCGCCAAGAGCCAGCTCGGCGGCGGCACGCGAGTGCCGCGCAAGGGGACGGTGTTCGTCTCGGTGCGCGAGAGCGACAAGACGCGGATCGCGGAAGCCGTGCGCGAACTGCATTCGCTCGGCTTCAAGGTGCTGGCAACCTCGGGCACGCAGCGCTTCCTGACCGACCAGGGCATTCCGACCGAGAAGGTGAACAAGGTGCTGGAAGGACGCCCGCACATCGTCGATGCCATCACCAATGGCGACGTCCAGCTCGTCTTCAACACCACGGAAGGCCCGCAGGCGCTTGCCGACAGCCGTTCGCTGCGGCGCGCGGCCCTCTTGCATAAAGTGCCGTATTACACCACTCTTTCCGGGGCCGTGGCGGCCGCGCAGGGCATCCGCGCCTATCTGGGCGGGGACCTTGAGGTTCGTACCCTGCAGAGCTACTTTTCGGAAACCTGATCGCTAGCGGCGGCGACGCCTCCGCTAAGTGATTGGCAATGAAGCCACAATGGCCGGAGGAACCGATCCGGCCAGGTGGTGGTTCTGTTCCGGCGCCAGACCTACATAAGACCCCCCGGTGGGCGCGTGTTCAGCCGGGGAATACCGACGAATCAAGGTTGCCGCGCCCCCCGTTTTTGTCGGGCGCGCCAGCTGAAGGACGAGAAAAGAGATGGAAAAGGTTCCGATGACCCAGGCCGGCTTTGTCGCGCTCGGGGAAGAATTGAAGAAGCGCCAGTCGGAAGATCGTCCGCGCATCATCGAGCATATCGCGGAGGCGCGCTCGCACGGAGACCTGTCGGAGAACGCGGAATATCATGCCGCGAAGGAAGAGCAGTCCCACAATGAAGGCCGCATCGCCGAGCTCGAGGACAAGCTCGCGCGCGCCGACATCATCGACATCTCGAAGCTCTCCGGCGACACCATCAAGTTCGGCGCCACCGTGACGCTGGTCGACGAGGACACCGAGAAGAAGACGGTGTGGCAGATCGTCGGCGAGGTCGAGGCCGACGCCAAGAAGGGCCGCATCTCCATCACCTCGCCGCTCGCGCGCGCGCTGATCGGCAAGAAGAAGGGATCGACCGTCGAGGTCAATGCACCCGGCGGCGCCAAGGCCTATGAGATCACCAAGGTGGAGTGGCGCTAAGGATTTGCCGCTGCGCCTGTTGACGTTTCGAAAGGGCCGCGCAGTGCGCGGCCTTTTTTTGTTGTTTCGGCATAGTGCTGGAGTTGCGGTGAATATCCGCCCTCACCACTCGTCATTGCGAGCAGCGAAGCAATCCAGGCTGCCGCCGCGGAAAGACTCTGGATGGGCTCGCGGAGCCTGTCATCAGGCCGCGCTTTGCGCGGACCCGGTGGCTCGCAATCAATGACGGGAGAAGATCTACCTTCTTCCCTTCACCTCGAGCGGCACGGCAGCCTCGTATTTCGAATTATGCAGCACCAGCGAGGTCCGCACGTTGCGGACGTGGGGCGCGGCGGTGAGATGCGTGACGAAATCCTGGAAGGTCGCCATGTCCGGGGCGACGCATTTGAGGATGAAATCGACCTCGCCCGACAGCATCCAGCACTCCCGCACCAGCGGCTCGGCGCGGACGAACTCCTCGAAAGCACGCAAATCCGCCTCGGCCTGGCTGGACAGGTGCACGGCGGCGAACACGGTAACGTCGAAGCCGAGCTTGCGGGCATCGAGCAGGCCGCGATAGCCGTGGATGTAGCCCTCCTCCTCCAGAGCCCGAACGCGGCGCAGGCAGGGCGGCGGCGAGATGCCGACCCGCTTGGCCAGCTCGACATTCGTGATTCGACCGTCGGCCTGGATCTCGGTGAGAATCTTCAGGTCGATCTCGTCTAGGTTCCGCGACACGTGATTGGAACTCCTGGCCGTTGCGGCGGTATTGGGTGGCTTGTCGCAATCCTCATACCCAGTCTCCACGACCAGCGCAATTTTATTGCGCGTGCAGCGCAATCGACTTTTGTTCCTTGTTGGAAAAATCCGCCGAGAGGGAATGCAATTCTTGCATAGCTCACCAGAAGGCTTAGATTAGCTCTGACATTTCAGCGCCTCCGCGAGGCCTCCCGGCATGTTCCGCGCCCGCGCTGCAAATCCCCCGTGAAAGGCGTCCATCGAAATGTCCGCTCCTGTTCATGCAAAGGTCGTCATTATCGGCTCCGGCCCCGCCGGATACACCGCCGCGATCTACGCCGCGCGCGCGATGCTGGAGCCGATCCTGATCCAGGGCATGCAGGCCGGCGGCCAGCTCACCATCACCACCGACGTCGAGAACTATCCGGGCTTCGCCGACGTCATCCAGGGCCCCTGGCTGATGGAGCAGATGGAGAAGCAGGCGGTCCATGTCGGCACCAAGATCGTCACCGACCTGGTCGTCAAGTTGGAGACGGCGCAGCGGCCGTTCCGCCTCACCTGCGACTCTGGCGACATCTATCTCGCCGACACCGTGATCCTGGCCACCGGCGCGCAGGCGCGCTGGCTCGGGCTGCCGTCGGAGGCCAAGTTCCAGGGTGGCGGCGTGTCCGCCTGCGCCACCTGCGACGGCTTCTTCTACCGCAACAAGGAGGTCGTGGTGGTTGGCGGCGGCAATACTGCGGTCGAGGAGGCCCTCTACCTCACGAACCATGCCTCGCAGGTCACCATCGTGCATCGCCGCGATCATTTCCGCGCCGAGCGCATCCTGCAGGAGCGCTTGTTCAAGCATCCGAAGATCAAAGTGATCTGGGACTCCGCCGTCGACGAGATCTGCGGCAGCGAGAATCCCAACAAGGTCACCCATGTGCGCCTGAAGAACGTCAAGACCGGCGCGCTGTCGGACCTGAAGACCGACGGCGTCTTCATCGCCATCGGCCACGCGCCGGCGACCGAGCTCGTGAAAGACCAGATCAAGCTGAAACCGTCGGGCTATGTCGAGACCGCCCCGAACTCGACCGCCACCTCGGTCCCCGGCCTGTTCGCCGCCGGCGATGTCGCCGACGAGACCTATCGCCAGGCCGTAACGGCCGCAGGCCTCGGCTGCATGGCAGCGCTCGAGGCGGAACGTTTCTTGGCCTTACGCGCCAGCGAGCGCGCGGCAGCGGAATAAAGATCATGCCTCGAACACGCGACGGATTTACGGATATGGACTGGGACAAGCTGAAGGTGTTTCACGCAGCGGCGGAAGCGGGCAGCTTCACGCATGCGGGCGAGCAGCTCGGCCTGTCGCAATCGGCGGTCTCCCGCCAGGTCTCGGCGCTGGAGCAGGAGCTTTCGGTTTCGCTGTTCCACCGCCACGCCCGCGGCCTGATCCTCACCGAGCAGGGCGACCTGCTGTTCCGCACCGCGCATGACGTGTTCATGCAGCTCCAGGCGGCGCGCGCCAAGCTGACCGACAGCCGCGAGCGGCCGAGCGGCGACCTCAAGATCACCACCACGCCGGGCGTCGGCATCAACTGGCTGATCCCGCGGCTCGGCGAGTTCACCGCGCTCTATCCCGAGATCCGGATCTCGCTGATCGTCACCGACGAGGAGCTCGATCTGTCGATGCGCGAGGCGGACGTTGCGATCCGCACCCGCAAGCCGACGCAGCCGGACCTGATCCAGCGCAAGCTGTTCGCGATGGGCTTCCACGCCTATTGCTCGCCGGAATACATCAAGCGCTTCGGCACGCCGCGCACGCTGGAGGAGCTCGACTCCCACCGCATCATCACGCTCGCCGACGGCAACTTCGCGCCGCATCTGCAGAACCGCAACTGGCTGGTCGAAGCCGGCCGCAACGGCTCGGGTCCGCGCGAGGCCTATTTCAAGGTCAACAACATCCTCGGTCTGGTGCGCGCCTGTCAGCAGGGCCTCGGCATCGCCGCCCTGCCCGACTACCTCGTCGAGGAACAGAGCAAACTCGTGCAGCTGTTCGGCGAGTCGGATTCGATCCAGCTCGACACCTACTTCGTCTATCCCGAGGAGTTGAAGACCGTGGCGCGCGTGCAGGTGTTCCGCGACTTCGTGGTCAGCAAGGCGCAGCGCTGGCCTTCCTGATTTCCGCATGACTGACATGCGGCCTCGGCTGTTGCTGCAGGACGCTCGTCAAGCCCATACTGTTTGCACGCTGAGCCTTCGCGTTGCGCATTTGTCCCCCTCCTCCAGTGGCGCGGGAGTTCAGTAATCCCTCTTGGAAGGTGATTGTGTCGGCCTCACGTGGCCAATACCTTAAGCCGGGCTCTTTGGGCCCGGCTTTTTTTCTGTCAAATCGGCCTTCGCCCTCCGCGTGTATTGACAGTTCCAGGCATACCTCGCATCATTTGCACATGATCACGAAGTCGTGCGCAGCAATCTCGAAAAAAGGTCCCCATCCCGGGGCCTCGGATTTTTGCGCGCACTAGCTGACTTCGTCATCGCTGCAAATCTTCGAAAACCCCGCCGCCTGGACGGGGTTTTTTCATGTGCCTCCGTCTCAGGCTCTTTTCCCGAGAAGGAGATGGAAACATGACCGGTCTACAGGAACAATTGCACGGGCTGTGGCTGCCGTTGGTGACGCCGTTCCAGGGCGGCGCGCTCGACGAGCGGTCGTTGCGGCGCCTGACGCGGCGTTACAGCGCGCAAGGCATCGACGGCTTCATCCTGGGGGCGACCTCCGGTGAAGGCATGACGCTGCGCGAGGCCGAGCTCGAACGCCTCGTCGCCATCGTGCGGGACGAGCTGGCGGCCGGCCGCCGCACCTTGCCGATCTGCCTCGGGCTGTCGGGCGCCGACACCTCGCGCCTGCAGGAGCGTCTCGACGAGACTGCGGACTGGCCGATCGACGGCTATCTGATCGCAAGCCCCTATTATGTGCGGCCCTCGCAGCGCGGCCTCCTGGCGCATTTCGAGGCGCTCGCCGATCACGCCGCCTGGCCGCTCGCGCTCTACAACATCCCCTATCGCACCTCGGTGAACATCACCAACCAGACCATGCTGCGGCTCGCCGAGCACAGGAACATCGTGGGCCTGAAGGATTGCGGCGCGAGCCGCGAGCAATCCATCGCGCTGCTGCGCGATCGCCCGAAGGACTTTCGCGTGCTCACCGGCGAGGACGCGAACTATTTCGAGGCGCTCACCGACGGCGCCGACGGCGGCATCGTGCTGTCCGCCCATGTCGAGACCGCGACGTTTGCGGCCATCTATGCCGAGCACAAGCGCGGCAACCACGAGGCGGCGCAGGCGCGCTGGCATGAGGTCGCCGAGCTGACGCGGCTGCTGTTCACCGAGCCGAGCCCGGCGCCGGCCAAGTATTGGCTGTGGCGGTGTGGCCTGATCGACAGCCCCGAAGTGCGCCTGCCGATGGTGGAGGTGAGCAGCGAGCTCGCCGCCACGATCGATCGCGAGATCGAGCGACGGACGAAGGTCGCGGCATAGCGGCCTTCGCTTCACGCCACCGCCGTGTCATTCCGGGCGCAGGCAGCGCGATCCCGGAAATGACGGTGGTGGCAGCGACGGGGCGTGCGCCCGTGGTTAACCGCGCACCAACGCCCTTCGCGCTTGCCGCATTCGGCATCCACGTCTCGTTTACGCTCCGGTGCCTATCGTTGCCCTCCCAAGAGCTTCCAGAGGGGGAATGACCATGGGGCATCGCACCCGGCCTACAGCCGCGCGGCAATTCGCGCCGGCCGATCTTTTGCAGGGAATTCTCGTCGTCTCGTCGTTCGGATTCTGGGCGTTGATGCTCGGCCTGGTGCCGGTGCTGCTGTTTCGGATCTGGCTCGCTTGACGGCGTCCCCTACGCGGATGGTTAAACGGCCGTCACAAATGCGTTCAAAATACGAGCGGCGGCGCAAGCCGGAATCTTAAAACATCCCGGATATCGTCCACGCCCATAAGCGAAGAAATCGCGGGGGCGTTTGTGAATAGTCATAATGAGTTGGCGCCGCATTACGGCGCCGGACAGGA
The DNA here is from genome assembly GCF_045571495.1 of Bradyrhizobium centrosematis. Lineage (NCBI taxonomy): Bacteria > Pseudomonadati > Pseudomonadota > Alphaproteobacteria > Hyphomicrobiales > Nitrobacteraceae > Bradyrhizobium > Bradyrhizobium centrosematis. The sequence continues at coordinate 1,384,040 of NZ_CP120703.1, read as the reverse complement.
CACGCTGTCCACCGAGCAGGCCTTTACCACCGAGGACATTCTCTGGGCCGCCGGCATCTGGTCGGTGATCCTGACGCTGTCGCCGGTCATCCTGTTCTATCTGCTGATGGTGGCGTAGCCTTCTCGTCATTCCGACCTGGCATGACGAGCGAGACCCGAAAACGCAAAACGCGCGGACATCCGCGCGTTTGTCGTCCGGGGAATGATCAATAAAAAATTATGCTGCCTGCTTGTGCATTGCGCCGGATGCCGACGCCGTGCCGCGGATGGCCTTCACTGAACGCTCGATCGCCGCCCACAGCCTTGCAATTTCCTGAGCCGCGCGGCTCTCGGCCTGGTACTCCCGCGCGCCTTCGCCATGGCTCAGCGCCATCAGCAAATCCGAACGGTTGGTGATCTGGCCGCCCCACACCGGCGCACGGAATTTCGCCAGGGCTTCGCGGGCGATGGTGACGATCGGGCTTTCCGCTTCGTCGCGCTTGGCCGGCGCACCGTTGAGCACGACGGCGTAGGGCTTGCGCGCGGCGCGGCACATCTGGATGGTCTCCTGCACCGCGTTGACGTCGAACACGCCGGGACGGGCGGGGATCACCACCATGGTGGCGTTCTTGATCGCGTCGTCGACGACGGCCGAGAGGTTCGGCGGCGTGTCGATCAACACCCATTCATAACCATCGCGCTTGGCAGCGGAGACGATGCCGCTGACGGAGTTCACAGCCGCCTTGATCGGCGGCTCGTTGGTGCCACGCAGCTTGTGCCACAGCGTGAGCGAGCCCTGCGGGTCCGCATCCACGAGCATGACCTGCTTGCTCGCCTTGATCTGCGCGGCGAGATGTGCAGCGAGGGTACTCTTGCCCGAGCCGCCTTTACGCGATGCAAAAACAATAACGTTCATACCTTCGGCCTCCAGATTGACCCCAGGCCGCGAAAATGAATCACCGCGCTGATTCGTGAAAGAAAAATTTATCGGGGGTTGCGTTAGGGCCACGAAATAACAAGGCGTGTTGGCTTTTGAGTCACACTGCGATGTGTGAGGTGCGACACGAACTGTCGGAAAACACAGGCTTGTGTGCGTTTTTTGAGCAGTCCGTCGGGATAAAGCGGAATGCAACTTCGCCGCGCAAACCGGCGCCCGACTCTTTTCCGTCTCGCCTTGCGCGGCATGATCGCAAAGGCCCGCGCCATCGGCGCGAACAAAAGGAGTCCGTCACCTTACGAGGTTTCGAAACAGGAACGCGGCCCTGGCCCGCTCAGCCGTCGCTGGTCTTCTTCTTCTTGCTCTTCTTCGCGGTCGTTGAGGTCTTCTTGGGCGCGATGTTGGTCGGCCTGCCGGCGCGAGCCTCTCCGGGCTCGGGTCCGCGGCGGAAGAACACCGCACATTGCGGCGAGAGCTGCGCCTTCTTCTTGATCATGCAGGCAGTGATGGCATCGACGTTCGGAACGAACTCGCTGCACAGCCGCATCGCATCCGGCGTGCAGGCCTGCTGCTCTTCCTGGGTGTAGGCGAAGCCGGCACCGGGCAGGACCAGAACGGCCAGGGCGATCCCGAGGGTGGCAGCAGCCAAGGATGTCTTGAAGCGAAGCGCCGGCATCTATTCCCCCCACATGTCGAGTCGCAGCGGATAGTGGGTGAACGGCGGTTCGTTGGCAACGAGGGGAGACGCGAAAGCCGCAACCTGTGCGGTCTCGGCAACAGGGCGATCAAGCTTCACCCGCAATCATCCGGAAACCCGCTTGGCTCGCCGAACTGTCCACGACGTCATGGCCGGGCTTGTCCCGGCCATCCACGCCTTGCCACGCGGCAGAGAGAACGTGGATGCCCGGGACGAGCCCGGGCATGACGACACATGAGGGCGCGGGGCATCCCCTCAAACAAAAACTGCGAAAACAACCCCATGCACAGTAGCCAAGCCACGGTAATCCCAGCACATTTCATCTCTTAGGATTTGGCGAAACCCGGTTTGACTCGTCGGGCAAATCAGGGGCATCATGTCAGCATCAAGAAGATGCGCGTGGGGTGGCGACCTGTCTCCTGCGCTGGGTCGACAAAGCGCACACGAGGAGGATAGTCGCATGACGGGAAATGAGGCGGAGCTGCCGCTTTCGGGCGTGACGGTGGTCTCGCTGGAGCAGGCGATCGCGGCGCCGCTGGCGAGCCGGCACCTTGCGGATTGGGGCGCGCGGGTGATCAAGATCGAGCGGCCGGGCGCTGGCGATTTCTGCCGGGACTACGACCACGTGATGAACGGCATGTCGAGCCAGTTCGTCTGGACCAATCGCTCCAAGGAGAGCCTCGCCATCGACATCAAGAGCGAGGACGGCCGCAAGGTGCTCGACGCCCTGCTGCCGCAGGCCGATGTGTTCATCCAGAATCTCGCGCCGGGCGCGGCGGAGCGGCTCGGCCTCGATGCCGCATCGCTCCTCCAAAAACATCCGCGCATCATCGCCTGCGACGTCTCGGGCTATGGCACGGGCGGCCCCTATAGCGACAAGAAGGCCTATGATCTCTTGGTGCAGTGCGAGGCCGGCGTGCTCGCCATCAACGGCACCGAGGCGGAGCCGGCCAAGGTCGGGCTGTCGGTGGTCGATATCGCCACGGGCATGTACATCCTCAACGGCGTCCTGATGGCGCTGTATCGCCGCGAGCGGACCGGCAAGGGTACGGCCTTCCAGGCCTCGCTGTTCGATTCCATCACGGACTGGATGAGCTATCCCGCCTTCTACACCAACAGCACCGGCCGGCCGCTGCCGCGCACCGGCGCCAGGCACGCGACGATCGCACCCTACGGCCCGTTCCGGGTCGGCGACGGCACGACCGTCTTCTTCGGCATCCAGAACGATCGGGAATGGCGATCGCTGTGCCGCATCGTGCTCGGCGATGCCGGCTTCGCCGACCATCCGAACTTCAGCACCAATCCGCTGCGCATGCAGAACCGCGACGAGCTGCAATCGCATATCGAGCAGCGCTTTGCATCGATGACCAGTGAGGAGGTGTTGCGGTTGCTGGATGAAGCCTCGATTGCCAATGCGCATCTGAATTCGGTCGAGGCGTTCCTGGAGCATGAGCAGCTCCACGCGCGCGGCCGGGTGCAAAGCGTCGACTCGCCCTGCGGCCCGCTGATGAGCTTCCTGCCCGCGCTGACCATTCCCGGCCTGACCCCGCGGATGGATGCGGTGCCGGCTGTCGGCCAGCACAACGAGGCCATCCTCGGCGAACTCGGTCTTGCGAAGGAGGCGTGATGATGGTGTCGCTGCGTCCAACGCGGGCCTACCTCGCCGTCCCCGCGCATCGCGCCCGTCTCGTCGCCAAGGCAGCGAGCTCGGCGGCGGATGCGGTGTTCATGGATCTCGAGGACGCGGTGCCGCCGTCGGAGAAGAGCCTTGCGCTGGAGGAAGCCGTCCGCGCCCTCGCCTCGCTCGACTGGGGCAACAAGCGCGTCACGGTCAGGATCAACGCCACTGGCAGCCCGTCTATCGCTGAGGAGATCCGCGCGCTGGCGGCGCTGCCGCGGCTCGATGCCTTGATCGTGCCCAAGGCGGAGCGCGCCGGCGACATCGTTGCGATTGCCGATCGCTTGCGCGCCGCCGCGCCGGATCGCGCCGCGCCGGTGGCGCTGGAACTGCTGATCGAGACCGCGCTCGGCCTCGTCAATGTCGATGCGCTCGCCGCATGTCACGCCAGCGTCGCCGCGCTGCATCTCGGCGTCGGCGACTTCGCAGCATCGATCGGCGCCCGCTCCTCCGACATCGGCGTGTCGCCGGATGGCTATCGCCACGTCGGATCGGCGCAGAGCGGCTACGCCGCTGCCCCGCTCGACCTGTTCGCCTATCCCATGATGCGCGTTCTGTTGGCCGCCCGCGCGTGCGGCCTCATCGCGATCGACGGCCCCTGCGGCGCGTTCCGCGATGCCAAGTTAACCGAAAGCAGCGCGCAGAAGGCCGCGGCGATGGGCTTTGACGGCAAGCAGGTGATCCACCCCGACCAGATCGCGCCGACGCTGCGCGCCTTCATGCCGTCGGAGCAGGAGCTGGCCCAGGCGCGGCGGATCGTCGAGGCCATGGAGCAGGCCGAGGCGCAGGGCCAGGGCGCGGTGACGCTGGACGGCAAGATGATCGACTATGCCAATGTCCGCATGGCGCGCCGGATCATCGCCCTGGGATCGTAGCGGCGCATGGCCACGCTCTTGATCGTCGCGCCGGTGTTTGCGCTGATCGCGGCCGGCTATGCCGCGGTGCTGTTTCGCTTCGTTTCGGAGAGCGCGCATAAGGGCATCAGCGAATTCGCGTTCAGCATCGCGATCCCTGCGCTCTTATTCCGCACCATCGTCGTCTCGGAATTTCCCGATGTCAGCCCCTACCGGATGTGGGGCGCCTATTACGGCGCGCTGGCGCTGATCTGGATCGCGGCGCTCGTGATCTCGGCGCTCTTGCGCGCGCGTCGCGAGGACCGCGAGGACGGCGTCGTGTTCGCGATCGGCTCGGTCTACGGCAACATCGTGATGCTCGGCATTCCTCTCGTGCTCTCCGCACTCGGCAACGAGGCCGCAGGGCCGATGGCGCTGATCCTGTCGGTGAACACACCGCTGCTCTGGCTCTGCGGCATTCTGCAAATGGAGCTGGTCAGCCGCAAGCGCACCGGCTCGGCACTGTCGGTGATCCGGCCCGTGCTCGCCGACCTCGCCCGCAATCCGCTGATGCTGGCGATCGGCTTTGGCGTGGTCTGGCGTTTCACGGGCCTCGGCCTCAATCCGGTCGTCGACAAGACGATCGGGCTGCTGGCGCAGGCGGGCTCGCCGACAGCGCTGATCGCGCTCGGCATCAATCTGTTCCGCTTCGAAGTGAAGGGCGAGAAGCTGAGCATTCTGGTGATGTGCGCGCTGAAGCTGGCGGCGATGCCGGCGGCCGCATTCGTGCTGGCCAAGCTGCTGGGCCTGCCGCCGTTAGCTGCCGGCGTCATCGTGCTGTTCGCGGCAATGCCGACCGGCGCGAATGCGTACATCTTCGCGGTGCAGTATCAGCGGCTGGTGAACCCGGTGTCGGGCGCGGTGGCACTGGGCACGCTGCTGGCCGCGGTAACGTTGCCGGTGGTTGTGTGGGTGGTCAAGGGATTGAGATAGGCTCCGCGTGATAACTCGCCGTCTGGACGAAGCCTTCTTCGAAATCATCCAGCTGCTCGGCATCAAACACAATCCGCACATCAGAGTTCGTGGCGACATCTTGTCGTCGCAGTCCAAGGCACGTGCCATCCGCGTGGAACCGTGACGCAGACTCGCGAGAAATCCATTTCGGCGCATTGAACCCGTCCAAACGATCGACTGACCAAGAGGAGTTCTGCATTGTAGGAGCAGTTCCATGGGCATTCCCAAGGATGGGACGCTTTCGGTCCGCATCACATGCGTCGGTCACGCCAGCCGGCGCTGGCGAAGTGCCCGCACGAAGGCGGCCGCTTCCGCACTGAATCAACGCCTGTCGGAATTCAGGGCGAAAACGATCTTCGACCAGGTCGATCCCATCGTCAAAATGCAGCTGCCGGGATTGCCCATCGCCCTTGACCAGAAGGCAGTCGGGAGCTCGGAACCGTTTCCGACGGCCGGCGAAGATAACGCCGCCGTCGATCGCAGTGTCGTGCTCATGGTCGACCTGGTTTGGACAGGCACGGGCGGTTACAAGAAGGTGCATCGTCCGCCCCGGCTGGTTTATGCGCCGAGTACTTTCTGGGAGATGAAAATCGCGGCGCTCTTTGGTGCCTCAGGTATCGGCGTCAAATCGAGCTTGCTGCGCGTGAAGATCAAGAACTTGAATACGGGGCGCGAACTGTCGCTCTTTGGGCCGATTTTCGGCGGCGATCTGACCATCGGAGCCGGCATGTTCAAGAAGGTGCCCAAGGTCTCGCCGGTCAGCTTCGACAAGATAGATCCCAAACAGTTGCGGGATGCGCAAGTGGGCAAGCCGGTGGTGTTCACGACACCGCTCATGGACTTCGAAGACTGGATCAACGGATCGGAAGGCCAGCTCGTGCGGCTCGTTCACGCTCATCTCAAGACCGGCGTGACCAAGTCGCAAACCAGCTTCCTCCAGTTCGTCAACGTCGATACTCATCCCGGCTCATTGGTGTTCGATCTGACGGCGCTCGGTTTCTCGCTGGGTATTCCCGAAGTATCCGATCAGGTGCAGGCCGGAAAACTCACCGCCGAAAACCATCCGTCGGACCAGTATCTCGTCGACACCCCTGACGACATTGTTCCTGTCCAGGTCGCACAGCACCGCAGCGAAGGCCTTCTGATCAGCTTCCCCACTGAAAAACACAAATGGACGGACTTGAGCCCGAGCCAGCAGGAGGAAGTGAAGCGATTTGTGCTGAACAGAACGGCAGCCATTCGCGCTTTGTCTGACTTCAAGGATGTGGTCGCCCCGACGCCGTGATGGGGCGGCCGCTGGCAGACTGCTCTCCCCGACGGAGCTGTGGCTTTGAGCTTCGAAGGGCGAGACGCTCAGCATTCTGGTGATTCGCGCGCCGCTTGCGCATGGCCTATCCAAACGCCTGCGGCGCGACCGAGACCGGCCGCGCCGCTCTGCGCAAGAGCGCTACGTTCTAGTTACCAGTAATCCGGCTCATAGGCCGGTGCTCCCCAGCCCGGCTCGGCGTAGCGATACGCATAGCCTGGGGTCCGGTAGCTGTAGGTCTGGTGATAGCTTCCAAGGCGGCGGCACTGGCCGACGCCGGCTGCCAGTTGGCCGCCGTTCATGGCAGGGCCCGCGGCTCCAACGGCGCTTTCGCTGCTGGGCGTGCACCAGCCGGGTCCACGGCCCGCGGCGAGACTCGGGCTTGATGCGGCGAGCGGCAAGATCGCGGCCATCGCGGCAGCCACGCTCAGTCGTTTCAAGTGTGTCATCGTCTCCTCCATCGTTGCGATGAACACTCGATCAATACCTGCCGCCGAGGGTCGTTCCGCCTGCACCGCTCGCGTTTGCGCGAGCCTACGAAGGTTTCAATGTTTCGGGGAACGCTGCCGCTCAGTTCCTTGATCTGTTCAGGAGGAACACCGGTTGAATGGACGAGGCCGCAGCTGACAAAAAGAGGGCTCCCCTTCGGGAGCCCTCTTCCGGTTAGTCCCAATCGTAGTGATGGTGTCGCCTGATCACGACCGTCCGATCGGCGTCGCGATCATACCAGCCACGATGCCAGCCGCGGTCATGCCCATAGAATTCCGCACGCGGTCCATAATGGTAGTAGCCGTGATCGCTTCCGATGCGGACTCCAAACTCTTCTGCGCTCGCGATGGTCGGCACCGCAACCGCAACGGTCGCTAACGCGGCGAGAACGTAAGACAGTTTCTTCATGTTCCCTCTCCAGTGTCAGTTACCCCTCGGCGAAAAAACAAATCGCTCATGACGACGTTCCGACTTCCGTCGCGAAACTTTCTTGAACGGATATTCAGGTCGTTCCGCATTCGAACTTGTGGCGCGTTGTATCGCGTTCTCACCGTCATCGTCCCGGCTTGAGCAATGATGGCGACAGTGCACCGATTGGTGTCACCGAGGGTCTTGGAATTTCGTGCATCTCCGCCGGCATTCTCATGTGTATGCGACTGCTGCTCGCCCTGACGTACTCTCTGTTACGGCGACATTGCACGAAATTGTCGGGGACCAGCCTCGCGATGCAGCGACCCGCACGATAGCGAAGTTTGTGCACTGTCACCGAAATCCCTACACTCCGACGGATCTGGCGGCCCAAGTGTTGGCTTCTTCCGCCCGCAGAAGGTTAAAGATAGAATAATGCACGCTGCCCGATAATTGGTGATTCTACCGCTAGAGCTTGCCATGCAGTTTCTCAAATTCATTGGCCACGTAGCCGATATTGCAAGCGTGGTTTCTTTTCCTCTGCTGATCGTGCCAGCCATCTTTTATCTGATCTGGACACTGGCGTGGCGACATCCAGCAAAAATACAAAATCATGCTGGTGATCGCCTTTGCAGGCGGATTAATTGCCTATGTGATTGATTTGGCAGATCGCTTTGTTCTGGTCAATCCGACGACACGTCTCCGTTTGCATTACACCGCTGATCGGCCTGACCCTGAGGTACTTTCTCAAGAGAACGTCTTCACCCATTATTCCTTTCAGTTCGCAGATGACGGCACGGATGCGTCAGATCCAAGACGCACAAAATGGACAATTCTGGTAATCGTATTCAACAAGCCGCTTTCGTCTGCAACACCGCGCGCTCGCATTTTTTTCGAAGGACCGAGCCTACGTCACGAACTGAGAAATCCGACGGCTCGCAGCGTGCAAATTCGCTTTGACGGCTCCATGGGAACTAGAGTTGTCGATATTGAAATGCAGACATAAGGCTATGATGACGTTTTGACGGTGCCGCGCCGTCAAATTGCTCTGGCGTCGGATTGCAACAAAGTGCATTGGAATCATCGCTATGCCTCGGGTATTTCAAGAACTATACGACGAGCCGACGCAAATGATGCGGTTGGTCAGAGATACGCGGTCCGTTCTGATCGGCGGCATTTCCGCCTTCAGTACCCGCCTAACTGATGCTCAGCTTGCCTCCTATGCTGAGCTTATGGCCAGGCGGTCCTCCGAGGCAGAGCAGGAGACATTCCAAATTGCACCCGCTTTGACGCTGTCAGATTTCTCTGATCGCTCGACTGAACCGCTTTACAAGTACGTGTCGGATGACACATGGCAACGATACATCAGCAAAGGGTCCATCCAACTTGGGACAGCGAGCTATTATCGCACAACTCCAAATATGAACATTCGCGATCGTCGCGAGGGTGCCTCGACGTTCCATTTGCTCGCCGACGATTTCACATTCAACGTTGATATGATGATTGGAGATAACTGCGCAGTTTTTTGTGGCACCGCTCAGATGGAAGGCCCTGATCACGAGCTCATGCGATCCCGTTTCGGCGAGCGACGAATCAAGATAGATCCTTTGCCTGACTTCATCGCCTTCATTTCCGAGCGTACCAAGGCGTTTCGGACGAGAGTCTTCGACGTTCGCTACACAGACCTCAAGCACTTTGTTGCTGAAGATTTGGAGATTACCCGCTATTTTCAAACCGTCGGTAAAGGCGACCTGGATGCGGCGGCATTGCGGAAACTGAACGAGAACTACTTCGATATATTTCACGACTATGCGTTCTTGCCCAGCCTCTTTTCCAAGCCGCTTGCTTATGCGGATGAGAGGGAGCGAAGGATCGTATTTGAACTCACCGACGATATCAGCGCGCCGATCAATATCAATGACGAAGCTCTGCTGAAGTTTATTACACCGGTAGGTACCTAGGCGTGGGGAATACTCCAATGAGAGCGGTCTTAGCGACCACGTTTGTCGTACCCTGATCAGAACTTCAGATTGCGCGCTGTGCAGAGATAGCACCGCAATTCGGGGCGAGGGAGGCTGGAGATGGAATGGAAGCAGGCCGTTTTGACAGTATTACAAGGTGCCAGCGAGCCGATGCACTACACCGATATTGCTGAAGAAGTTGCGCGCCGAGGTTTGAGAGAGCCAGGCGAGCTTGGCGCAACTCCCGCCAATACTATCGCTACTACCATCGGGAATTCATTCCGCCAGGAAGGTGATAACTCCCCATTCGTACGGGTATCGCCTGGCTACTACGCACTGCGGAGCGCGCCAATAGCGACTCCTACGCCGGAAGAGTCTGAGGAGAGTTCCGCCTCCACTCGTTTTGGAATCATCAATGCGCTCGGAATGTTCTGGTTACGGTCAAATGTGATGTGGAAGAAAGCAGAGCCTGTCTTGCTCGGAAAGCAACAGCAGGACTCCAATCCCGTCGACTTCTCAAAGCAGATTGGCGTGTATTTCCTGCACGATAATCAAGGCGTGGTCTACGTGGGGCGAGCTATCGATCAGCCGATCGGCAAGCGATTGCAGCAGCACACAGTCGACAGACTCAATGGACGCTGGGATAGATTCTCTTGGTTTGGAATCTACCCAGTTGAGAGCAACGGAAATCTTCGCACCAGCGTAGATCTATCTCAGATTGGAATTGATACCGTTGTTTCTACCCTTGAGGCGGTCTTAATAGAAGGCCTTGAGCCACGTCAGAATAGGCGTCGTGGCGACGACTTCAATGCGATCGAATTCTTGCAGGTCGAAGACCCAGCTATCGAGCAGGGTCGTCGGCAGGCTCTTCTTGCAGGGTTAGCAGCTCAACTCGGAGTAACGATCTAATCAATCGATGTTTGCGAAGCGAGGCTGAAAGTTCATCTCAAGCCGCTTCAACGCGTCTGACAAGGACAGCGCTAGCTGAGCGGGAGCCACGGCTAGTTCTCGATTTGGGCGATCTTGACTACTTACCTGATCCCGCTGGTACAGTTGGGTGGGCTCGAACCACCGACCTCCTGTTCCACAGACAGGCGCTCTAACCAACTGAGCTACAACTGCATCCTTGCGAGCCGCGCCTTGGGCTGCCTGAAAAGGCCTGTTGCCGAGGGGGGCTGGACGGGGCGGAAACTAGGTGCAACGGCCGGGTTTGGCAAGGCCGCAAAACCCGATATTTGCCTTTCGACAGCGTGAGAAAGCGGTCGATCGGCTGGGCGTGTTCACCTCTCCCCAGCGGGGAGAGGTCGGATTGCGCGGGCGCGCAAATGCGCGCCTGGGCAATCCGGGTGAGGGGGCGCGGCGGGCAGTGAGACCTGAGCCCCTCACCCGGATCGCGTCTCGACGCGATCCGACCTCTCCCTATGGGAGAGGTGGTCCGAGTCCTGGGCGCCGAAGCTTCCACATCGTCATGGCCGGGCTTGTCCCGGCGATCCACGCCTTCGCTCGCCGTACGAACGTGGATGCCCGGGACAAGCCCGGGCATGGCGACCTTCTCGGCTGCGAGAACACCCTAGCGGGAGAGGCGACGAAAAAACCCGAGCCGTTCGGCCCGGGTTTCTCGCATTCAAACCTGCCCCACCGCTTCAGGCGGCGGACGGGTAGTACTTCGAGGCGCTGGCCTTGATCGGCTCGGCGGTCTCGGCGGCGACGCGCTGGCTGAGCTCGACCAGCTCCTTGGCCTGGGCCTGGAAGGTCTCGAACTGCTTGCGGGTGTGGCCGGTCCACAGCTCCAGCGCTTCCGACGGCGACTTGGCGCCGAACAGCTGCTGGGCGAAGTCCAGCTGGGCGTTGGAGTTGGCCTTCATGAACTCGACCAGCTTGGCGGTGTACTCGCTCGCGCCCTTGGAGGCGCAGGTGAACACGGCCTCGACGGTGCCGTTGTGGGTCTCGGCCGCGTCCTTGAACTTGGCGTAGCTTTCGCGGGCCTGCGACACGCCCTTCTCGGCGAACGCACGCATCTGCTCGGGAACCTCGAACGGAATGATCGAGGCAGAAAACGGATCAGTCGCACCTGTCATGGTCGTCCCTCACGATAATGAAAAAATGCAGTGAGCCTTCTGGCGCGCCCGCCGGCCCCCGACCCGGGCCTGAATTAGCGGTGCGAAGACTGGAAACGCGATACAACGAGATGGCTCGCCCAGCGCCCAGCTTTATGGCTGCCTATCATGTCAACATTGTGCATCGCAACGCGCCAGACGGGTGCGTTGCGAAATTTAATCTCGGTGGGAGTGAGGTTCCGGTATGGTGGAACCGTTGGTTGAGTGGGGATGGCGACGAATTTGGCTGCAAGCGCCGCTCTTTCCGCTCCCTCCCCCGTTTTGGGCGGGGAATCGCATGTGGCTCTTTGCACGAGCTGAGTGCGCGCCTCGTCCTTCGAGACGACCGCTTTCAGCGGTCTCCTCAAGATGAGGCTAAGCGGCGTCGGCCCCCGTCGACCAGCGAACGCACTCGGTCCTCATCCTGAGGGCCCGCCGACGGGAGGGAACGCACCTTTTTTCCGACGCGCGTGTCGCCTCCATAGGCCGGCGATGAGCCTCCTGCCTTCGAATCCCTTGGATGCGGCCGGGCTGCGGCTTGCGGGGGTGGCCGGATTAAGGTTATCGCGGCTTAGGGGCGCGCCCGATGGGCCGGAGCCGTGGACCTGCGCGAAGACGCGGGCAATACTAACCTTTTCTTAAGGCTGCCATTCCGGGCAGCCTCAGGCGTCAAAGCGTGAGACTAAAGCCGGTCGGATGACGAGTTCGGATTTCCAGTTGCGAGGCGTGGGCGATCCCCGGCTGGCCGTGCATGCGACCTCGCAGCTGCCCACCTGGCTGTGGTCGATCGACGGCGCGCGCGTGCTGTGGGCCAATCCGGTCGGCGCAAGATTGTTCGGCGCGGCGCATAGCGCAGCGCTCGCGGACAAGGTGTTCGGCCCGGCGGATCCGCATCGCCGCCAGGTGGCCCGGCTCGCCCGCCAGCTGCCGGCGAACGGCAGCGTGCGGCTCCAGCGGCTGCGCGGCTTCGGCGCCCGGCTCGGCACGCTGATGACCTGCGCCTGCGCAAGGCTCGACTTCGCCGATGGCGGACATGCCGTGCTGGTCACCGCGATGGACCCGTCGCTGCGCGGCATGCCGCTGATCGAGCGGCTGCATCGCCTGGTCGAAGGCGCCAAGATGCCGATGGCGGCGTTCGCGCCGGACGGCCTGTTCGTCGGCGCCAGCGACGCCGCCCGCGCCCTGCTCGGCTTTCGCGATCTGTTCGAGGCCGGCCTCGACCGCGCCCGCAGCGATGCGCTGCGCGAGGGCCGTGCCGAGACGCCGATCGGGATCGGCCAGATGGTGCTGCAACGGGTCGGCCGCGGGGCCGATATCGGCCTGGTCGCGCTGATCGAGCCGGCTGCAGCTGGGCGTGCCAGACCGGCCAAGCCCGCCCCTGCCCCCGCGGCAATGCCAAGCGAGCCGCCGCCCAACGACGCGCCTACAGGCATCGCGATGTTCGACGCCTTCGCCGAGCCGGTCGAGGCGCCCACGACCAGCGAGACGAGCACACCCGAGCCGCAGCAAGACGCGGCCGCTCAGGACGCGGACGCGGAGACCGGTCGAGATCGCGCGCAGGAGCTGGCCGAGCCGGCCGCGGAAGCGGCGGCGGAAACTCCGGTTGAAAACCCGGCGGAAGCCATTGTGTCGCCGCAGGCGGCGCCGATTACTGCCGGCATGGTCGAGCCGCCGTCGCAGGAGTCGTCGCGCCAACCGCCGTCGGGCCAACAGGCCCCCGCACCGCGCCAGCATCCGCTGCGCTTCCTCTGGCAGACGGATGCAGAGGGACGCTTTGCGCTCCTCTCGGACGACTTCATCGACTTGATCGGCGCGCGCACGGCGGCAAGCTTCGGCCGCCCTTGGCGCGAGATCGCGGAAACGTTCGCGCTCGATCCCGACGGCCGCGTCGCGCAGGCGCTCGCAAGCCGCGACACCTGGGCCGGGATCACCGTGAACTGGCCGACCGACGGCGGCGCGCCGCTGCCGGTCGAGCTCGCCGGCCTGCCGGTCTACGACCAGTCGCGCAATTTTGCCGGCTTCAAGGGCTTTGGCGTCTGCCGCGATCTCGACGCCCTCAACCGGCTCGATGCGCTCCGCCGCTTCGCGCTGGTCGCGGAGCCGCCGGCCGCGGAGGAATTGTCCGTTGACGAGGCCAATCCCGAGACGGAGCCGAGGGCGGCAGCAGAGCCCGAGCCGCTCGCCGAGGCGCCGCCGATCGAGCCCCCTGCAGCCGAGCCTGAGCCTGAGCCGACAGCCGCACCCGAACTGCCAGACCCCACCAGCGCCGCGCCTTCACATCCAACCGATCCGGAAACGTCCGTGGAGACGCCCTTGGAGACTTCCGTGGAAACCCCACCCAATGTCGTGCCGTTCCGCCCGCCCGGCGACCCGCGATCGCCGACGCTGACGCCGGTCGAGAACAGCGCGTTCAACGAGCTCGCCCGGCAATTGTCCGAGCGTCTCGAACGCGAGCGCGAGGTGATCGCGGCAGACGCTTCCGAGCCTGTGGCGGAGCTCGGCATCGAGCCGCCGGCGCCGGAGCCCGCGCCGCCGCAAGCCGAATGGCTGACCGAGCCCGCAGCCCCGCCGCGCGGCGCCAGCGCGCGCGACCGCGCGCTGCTCGACCTGTTGCCATCAGGCATCTTGATCTACCGGCTCGATCGCCTGCTCTACGCCAACCCCGCCTTCCTGGCGCGCATGGGCTATGCCAGCATCCATGCGCTGGAGGATGCCGGCGGGCTGGATGCGCTCTATGTCGAACCGGGCGTGTCCTCGGCGAGCAGCACCTCGCAAGGCGGCACGCCGGTGACGATCAGCACAACGCTCGCGAACGGCGAGGCGCCGCCGGCGACGACGGATGCGCATCTGCACACGATCGACTGGGACGGCGAGAGCGCGCATGCGCTGATCTGCGCGCTGCCGCAGGCATCTGTCGTGGCCGTAGCCGCGGTCGCGGCTGAAATTGCCGAGCCGATCGTCGAGGAATCCTTTCCGTTCGCGCCCGAGCTGGAGTCCCAGGCCGGCGATGCCGACGGGGAGGATCTCGCCGCGATCCTCGACACCACGGCCGAGGGCATCGTCATGTTCGATGCCGAAGGCAACATCCACGCCTGCAACCGCAGCGCCGAGGCGCTGTTCGGCTATGACGGAGCGGCGCTGCTCGAGCAGAACCTGCTGACGCTGTTCGCGCCCGAGAGCCGGCAGGTCGTCGTCGACTATCTCGAAAGCCTCAAGAACCAGGACATCGCCAGCCTGCTCGACCACGGCCGCGAGGTGCTGGGGCGCGAGAGCAAGGGAGGCGTCATTCCGCTCGCGATGATCATGGGCCGCACCCGGCCCGACGGCCCCAACTTCTTCGCCGTGTTCCGCGACCTCTCGCAGAGCAAGAAGGGCGAGAGCGAGCTGACGCAGGCGCGCCACCTCGTCCACGATGCCGCCAATGCCAAGGCCGACATGCTGGCGCGGATCAGCCACGAGATCCGCACGCCGCTCAACGCCATCATCGGCTTTGCCGAGGTGATGATCTCCGAACGTTTCGGCGCGCTCGGCAACGAGCGCTACGGCGAATACATGAAGGACATCCGCGCCTCCGGCGAGCGCGTCATCGCCATCATCGACGACCTCCTGGAGCTGTCGCGGATCGAGACCGGCAAGCTCGACCTCAACTTCGCCAAGCTCAACCTCAACGACCTGGTCGAGGCCTGCGTGACGGTGATGCAGCCGCAGGCCAATCGCGAGCGCATCATCATCCGCACCTCGCTGGCGCATGCGCTGCCGCAGGTGAGCGTGGACGCGCGCGCGATGCGGCAGATCACCATGAACCTGATCTCGAACTCGATCCGGCTCGCGAGCGCCGGCGGCCAGGTCATCGTCTCCACCGCCACGACCGACCGCGGCGAGATCGCGCTGCGCATCCGCGACACCGGCCACGGCCTTTCCGAGCGCGAGGTCGCCGCCGCGATGGAGCCGTTCCGCACCCCGCCGCCGGGGGACGCCGCCGACAATTCGGCGCTCAACCTGTCGCTGACCAAGGCCCTGGTCGAGGCCAACCACGCCCGCTTCAACATCAAGAGCGCAGGCCACGGCACGCTGATCGAAGTGGTGTTCGCGCCGGCGCTGGCGGGGGCGTAGGTAGCTGCAGGACCCGGCACTCCGTGCCAACCTCTCCCGCAAGCGGGAGAGGTTGAACCGCGGCGCGATCAGTCTAACTCACGGGCGCCCTTCCGCCGTCACGCCGCGCGCACCGTCTCCAGGAATTTGCTCACCTCGATCTTCAGCCGGTTGCTGTCGTTCGACAGCGACTGTGCCGCGGACAGCACCTGCGAGGAGGCGGAGCCGGTTTCTGTCGCGCCCTGGCGCACGGCGGCGATGTTGGCGCTGACCTGCGTGGTGCCGGCGGCGGCGTTCTGGACGTTGCGCGAGATCTCGCCGGTCGCCGCGCCCTGCTCTTCCACCGCGGCCGCGATGGTGGAGGAGATTTCGGACAGGCGCTCGATGGTGCCGCCGATGGTCTTGATCGCGCCGACGGAATCCGCCGTCGCGGCCTGGATGCTCGAGATCTGCTGACCGATGTCGCCGGTCGCCTTGGCGGTCTGCTCGGCCAGCGCCTTCACTTCCGAGGCGACCACGGCAAAGCCGCGGCCGGCATCGCCGGCGCGCGCCGCCTCGATGGTGGCGTTCAGCGCGAGCAGGTTGGTCTGGCCCGCGATGGCGTTGATGAGCTCGACCACGTCGCCGATGCGCGCGGCGGCCTTGGACAATTCGCTGACGCGCTCGTTGGTCTGCCCGGCCTGGCTGACGGCCTCGCTGGCCATGCGCGCGGAGGCCTGCACCTGGCGGCTGATCTCGTTGACGGAAGCCGAGAGCTCCTCCGCCGCCGAAGCGACCGACTGAACGTTGGTCGCGGCCTCTTCCGAGGCCGCCTCGACCAGCGTGGCAAGCTCGGTCGACCGGCCCGCGGTCGTGGTCAGCGACGTGGCGGAGGCTTCGAGCTCGTTCGCGGCCGACGACACGGTCTCGACGATCTCGCCGACCGCGCCTTCGAAATCGTCGGCCATGCGGATCATGTCGGCGCGGCGGCGCTCGGCGGCGAGCTTGTCCTGCCGTATCTTCTCCTCCGCCTCCTGCTGCGCCTTCCGCTCGGCATTGACCTTGAACCTCTCGACGGCTTGCGCGATCTCGCCAATCTCGTCGGGACGGCCGAGCCCGGGAAGCACGATGGCGAAATTGCCGTTGGCGAGCTCGATCATTGCCGCGCGCATCGCGGTCAGCGGCTTCGAGACCGAGCGTCCGATGAAGATGCCGAGACCAAGCACGCTCGTCGCAATCAGCGCGATCGCGACCGCAATCCAGAACTGGATGTTGGCGCGCTCGGCCTCGTTGAGCCGGTCGGCCTCGATGCGGATCTGGTCGACCGCCTTCGAGACCTGCGCGATGACGGGCTCGACCGAGGCGAAGGCTTCGGACATCGCCTTCAGCTCGGCCGCGAGCTTCAGCGCAGTCTCCATCCAGGCGGCGAAATCGCGCTGGTAATCGGCGAGCTTCTGGCGGAGCTCGGCCTTAGTGGCATCGGGAATGGCGGCTGCGCCGAGATTGCTTGAGAATTCAGCCGCGCGCTTCTTGATGTCCTCGCCATATTTGGCGTCGCGGCGCAGCATGAAATCCTTCTCGTGCCGGCGCATCATCAGCATGATCACCTTGAGCGAGGAGTCCTGGAGCTGATCGACCTGGCTCTCGATGCCGTGGACCGAGGCACGCAGGCGTCCTTCGAGGCCGGACTTCTCGTCGAGGCCGAGCCGCTGCCGCTCCTCGACCACCGCGGCAAAGCGCGCCTGATAGGTCTTCAAGGATGCGTTCATCGCCTCGATCATCGCGGCGAGCTCCGGCTTGCCGAAGGCCGCGATCTTGCCGCGAAGCATCTCGATGTCGAGCGCCACCTGGCGGCCGATCTCGGCCTGCTGCCGGGCCTTGGCCGGATCGCTGCGCAGAAGGAAATCCTTTTCGGCCCGGCGCGCCTCCAGCAGCTCGACCGCGATCCTGTTGTTGAGCTCGAAGACGGTGCGCGCCTCCTCGGCGGCGTTGCGATAGACGCTCATCGCCTTCTCACCATAGAGGTGAATGCCGCCGATCAGGACGACGCCAACGACGCCGATCACGCCGATGGCCGTGATCTTGTGGGTGAGACGAAGGGAAAGAAGCCGCATCTGACGGAGACTCGATGGTGAACAGATACGGTTGATGAAGCGCTGATGCGTCAAAACTTCCGTTAATTTACGAGTACGTACTAGTACGAGCATTTCGCCCCAAATGCTCGCGTGTATGCACGCTGAGGTGCGTAGGGTTCCTCAAACAAAACACGGCGCCGTTTGGCGCCGTGTCCTGATACGTCGAAGCTTCGCAAACGGCTGCGGATCAGCTGTAGATCTCGAACAGGCCGGCGCCGCCCTGCCCGCCGCCGATGCACATCGTCACCACGCCCCACTTGGCCTTACGCCGCGCGCCTTCCTGCAGCAGATGGCCGGTGAGACGGGCGCCGGTCATGCCGAAGGGATGGCCAATCGCGATCGAGCCGCCGTTGACATTGTACTTGGCCGGATCGATCTCGAGCTTGTCGCGGCAATACAGGCACTGGCTGGCGAAGGCTTCATTGAGCTCCCACAGATCGATGTCGTCGATCTTCAGGCCGGTGCGCTTCAAGAGCTTCGGAATCGCGAACACCGGACCGATGCCCATCTCGTCGGGCTCGCAGCCGGCGGTCGCCCAGGCGACGAAGCGGCCGAGCGGCTTGAGGCCGCGCTTCTCGGCGTCCTTGGCTTCCATCAGCACCACGGCGGCGGCGCCGTCCGAAAGCTGGCTGGCATTGCCGGCGGTGACGTATTTGCCGGGTCCCTTCACCGGCTCGAGTTTTGCCAAGCCTTCCATCGTCGTGTCCGGACGATTGCATTCGTCGCGGTCGACGACGTAGTCGACGATGCTCTCGGCCTTGGTCTGCTTGTCGACGACCTTCATCTTGGTCTTCATCGGGACGATCTCGTCCTTGAACTTGTTCGCCTGCTGCGCTGCCGCCATGCGGCGCTGCGATTCCAGCGAGAACTCGTCCTGATATTCGCGGCTGAGCTTGTAGCGCTCGGCGACGATGTCGGCGGTGTCGATCATCGCCATGAAGATGTCGGGCGCGACCTTGAGCAGTTCGGGATCGATCGATTCCTTCGGCGAGCCGCCGCCCGGAATCGAGATGCTCTCGACACCGCCGGCGACGATGCAGTCGGCGCCGTCCGAGCGGATCGAGTTGGCGGCCATCGCGATGGTCTGCAGCCCCGAGGAGCAGAAGCGGTTCACCGAGACGCCGGCGGTGGTCTTCGGCAGGCCGGCGAGCAGCGCCGCCTGGCGGCCGATGTTCGGCGCGCCATGGGCGCAATTGCCGAGATAGCAGTCCTCGACATAGTCCTTGTCGACGCCGGCCCGGTCCACGGCGTGCTTGATGGCGTGCGCCGCAAGCGACATCGGCGGCGTGATGTTGAACCCGCCGCGGCCGGATTTCGCCAGGCCCGTGCGCGCATAGGAAACGATGACGGCTTCACGCATTGTCTTCTCCCTTATCGAATGGTCTTGAACGGAGCGTCTTTACGAGGCGTTCTGGGCGCCATTGGTACACAAAGTCAGGAGGTCGCGGGGGAAAATAAAACGCCGCCCTCCATTGACGGAGGCGGCGTTGTTCCGCGGGTCGGAATATGATGGCCGTCATTCCGGGGCGATGCGCAAGCATCGAACCCGGAATCTCGAGACTCCGGGTTCGGCTCTGCGAGTCGACCCGGAATGGCGGTGGACCTCAGAACGTCAGCGCCTTGGCCTGCTTGACCTGCGGCAGCGCCTGCACCTTGGCGAGCAGGTCCGCCGGCACCGCGCCATCGACCTCGACCAGCGCGATGGCATCGCTGCCGGGTGCGACGCGGCCGAGATGGAAGGTGGCGATGTTGATCTTGGCATCGCCGAGCAGGCTCGCGAACCTGCCGATGAAGCCCGGCTTGTCCTCGTTGGTCACGTAGATCATCGACTTGCCGAATTCGGCGTCGACCCGGATACCCTTGATGTCGACGAGGCGCGGCTTGCCGTCGGCATAGACGGTGCCCGAGACCGACCGCTCCTGCCGCTCGGTGGTGACAGTGACGGTGATCAGGCTTTCATAGTCGCTCTGGGCGGCGCGGACGATCTCGTCCACCACCATGCCGCGCTCCTTGGCGACGACGGGCGCGGACACGACGTTGACCTCGCCCAGCATCGGGCGCAGCAGGCCCGACAGCACGGCCGAGGTGATCGCCTTGATCTTCATCTCGGCGACGTGGCCCTCATAGGTGATCTCGACCTTCAGAATGCCGCTCTCGGTAAGCTGGCCGGCGAACGAGCCGAGCTTCTCGGCGAGCGAGATGAACGGCTTCAGCTTCGGCGCTTCTTCCGCCGTGATCGAGGGGAAGTTGACCGCGTTCGAGATCGCGCCGGTGAGCAGATAATCCGACATCTGCTCGGCGACCTGGAGCGCGACATTCTCCTGCGCTTCGGTGGTGGAGGCGCCGAGATGCGGGGTGCAGATCACGTTGGGGTGGCCGAACAGGACGTTCTTGGTCGCGGGCTCCTCGACGAAGACGTCGAAGGCGGCGCCGGCGATATGCTTGGCGTTGAGCGCATCGACCACCGCCTGCTCGTCGACGAGACCGCCGCGGGCGCAGTTGATCAGGCGCACGCCCTTCTTCATCTTGGCGATCGCAGCCGCATCGATGATGTTCTTGGTCTTCTCGGTCAGCGGCGTGTGCAGCGTGATGAAGTCGGCGCGCCTGAGCAGGTCGTCGAGTTCGACCTTCTCGACGCCGATATCCTTGGCGCGCTCCGGCGACAGGAAGGGATCGAACGCGATGACCTTCATGCGCAGACCGAGCGCGCGGTCGGCGACAATCGAGCCGATATTGCCGCAGCCGACCACACCGAGAACCTTGCCGGTGATCTCGACGCCCATGAAGCGGTTCTTCTCCCACTTGCCGGCCTGGGTCGAGGCGTCGGCCTGCGGGATCTCGCGGGCGAGCGCCAGCATCAGGGTGATGGCGTGCTCGGCGGTCGTGATCGAATTGCCGAACGGCGTGTTCATCACGATGATGCCCTTGGCCGTCGCGGCCGGGATCTCGACGTTGTCGACCCCGATGCCGGCGCGGCCGATCACCTTCAGCCTGGTCGCCTTCTCGAGGATCTTGGCCGTCGCCTTGGTCGCGGAGCGGATCGCAAGGCCGTCGTAATTGCCGATGATCTCGGCGAGCTTGTCCTTGTCCTTGCCGAGGTTGGGCTGGAAGTCGACCTCGACACCGCGGTCCTTGAAGATCTGCACGGCAGCGGGCGAGAGCGCGTCGGAAATGAGAACTTTGGGTTTGGTCATGAGGATGTGTCCTTCACACCCTCCCCTGGAGGGGGAGGGTCGGCGCGAAGCGCCGGGGTGGGGTGAAGCTGCAACAAAGAAAATCGCCGGTGCGCCGTGTGGAGAGATCACCCCACCCCGTCGCACCTGACGGTGCGTCGACCCTCCCCCTCCAGGGAAGGGTCAGAAGATCAGGCCGCCTTGGCCAGCGTGGCCTTGGTTTCGGCGAAGGCCCAGTCGATCCACTGCGTCAGCAGCTCGACGTCCTTGGCTTCCACCGTAGCGCCGCACCAGATGCGCAAGCCGGCGGGCGCATCGCGGTAATAGGCGAAGTCGTAGCCGGCGCCTTCCTTCTCGACCAGCGCGACCAGCTTCTTCGAGAACTCGGCCTGCGCGTCCTCGGACAGCGAGGTGATCGCGGGGTCGGTGAACTTGAGGCACACCGACGTGTTGGAGCGGATCGAAGCGTCCTTGGCCAGGAAGTCGATCCAGGGCGTCTTCGCCTT
Source organism: Bradyrhizobium centrosematis (assembly GCF_045571495.1). Lineage (NCBI taxonomy): Bacteria > Pseudomonadati > Pseudomonadota > Alphaproteobacteria > Hyphomicrobiales > Nitrobacteraceae > Bradyrhizobium > Bradyrhizobium centrosematis. Next base: position 1,362,757 of record NZ_CP120703.1, on the reverse strand, counting down.
CCAGTCGGCCAGCACCTTGGTGTTGGCGTCGGCACGTGCGATCAGCGCCTTGAGGCCGCCGATCGACTTGGCCCAGTTCAGCGCGTCGAGATAATCCTCGACGCAGAGCATCGACGGCGTGTTGATGGTCTCGCCGACGAAGATGCCTTCGTTGAGCTTGCCGCCCTTGGTCATGCGGAAGATCTTCGGCAGCGGCCAGGCCGGCTTGTAGGTCTCGAGCCGCTCCACCGCGCGGGGCGACAGGATCAGCATGCCGTGCGCGGCCTCGCCGCCGAGCGCCTTCTGCCAGGAGAAGGTGACGACATCGAGCTTGGCCCAGTCGAGGGGCTGCGCAAACGCTGCGGAGGTCGCGTCGCAGATGGTCAGGCCTTGCCGGGTCGCGCTGATCCAGTCGGCGTTCGGCACGCGCACGCCGGAGGTGGTGCCGTTCCAGGTGAAGACGACGTCGCTGTTGGGATCGACCTTCGAAAGATCGGGAATCTCACCATAAGCCGCGTTCAGCTTGGTGACGTCCTTGAGCTTCAATTCCTTGACGATGTCGCTGACCCAGCCTTCGCCGAAGGACTCCCAGGCGAGCGTGGTGACCGGCCGTGCGCCGAGCAGCGACCACAGCGCCATCTCGACGGCGCCGGTATCGGAGGCCGGCACGATGCCGATGCGATAATCGGCGGGCACCTCGAGCACTTCGCGCGTCAGATCGATCGCAAGCTTGAGCTTGGTCTTGCCGATCTTGGCGCGATGCGAGCGACCGAGCGCTGCGTCCTTGAGATTTTGGGCATTCCAGCCGGGGCGCTTGGCGCAGGGGCCGGAGGAAAAATGCGGCACGTTCGGCCGCGAAGCGGGCTTCGCTACAGTCATAATCTACCCTTCCAGATAGTAAGCCTCCCGTTGGGGGGAGGTGTCCCGCCGCGGCTGATACGGGAATCGGGCAGACCAGTCAAGGAAGTTCCGGGGTCTCACGGGGGATTGAAGGCGCCTTCGGCGCGAGATCAGGGGATTCGACCACCGCGAGCGCATTCAGCAAGTCCGTGGCCTCGCTGATCAATTGCGCAGCCCGGCGGCGGCTGCCGACTTTCAAAATGCATTTGTCATTGGCCTGCACGACGTAGTCGTTGCCGACCTTGATGATGGAATAGCTTGTCATCGAAATCCCCGAACCGATCGAGCTCGGTGCCTGACGCTGGGTAGCACCGTTCGTTCCTTCATCAACGTGAACGACGGCTGGGTAGTTTACCGGCTCTTAACATGAACGAACGCGCGATCCGATTTCGCTGATTGCGCAACGGCTGCGTGGTGCTGGATCAAAAGCGGACAGTCATACCGACGTGGCTCGCTGTGAATCCGAGCCGCTTGTAGAAGCGCTGCGCATCCGTTCTCGTCTGATGCGTCAACAGCTCGACCAGATTGCAGCCGCGCGCCTTTGCTTCCGTCACCGCCCATTGCACCAGCTGCTCGCCGATACCGCGGCTGCGACAATCGGAAGCAACGCGCACGTCTTCGAGCAGGCCGCGAATGCCGCCTTGCGAGCTGATGCCCGGCAGGATCGCCAGTTGCAGGCAGCCGACCACCCTGCCCTCGCTCTCGGCCACGATCAGCGTGAGATTCGGATCGCGTTCGACCCGCGCGAATGCCTCGTCATAGACCGCGGGCAACGGATCCTCGACGCGCTCGCGCGCGCGGCCGAGATGATCGTCGGCCAGCATCGCCACGATCGCGGCAACGTCGTCGCGGCGCGCGCGGCGGATGGAGACGGATTCGGCGCTCATATCGAAAACTCAACTCAGCGCGCCGGCGGAAGGCCGAGAAACGCTTCGACTTCGCCGATCCAGCGGAGGACGGACGCATAACGGCCGAGGTCGAAGCCGCCTTCATGCGCCACGCGGGTATAAGCGAGCAGCGAGACATCGGCTAGCGAAACGTCTTCGCCGGCAAAGAAACGGCCGGCCGCCAGATGCTGCTCCATGCGGTCGAGCGCCGCATAGCCGCGCTTGACCTTCTCGGGATCGAGCTCGGATACGTCCTTGCCGAGATAGACCAGGAGGAAGCGGCACACCGCGATATAAGGCTCGTGGCTGTACTGTTCCCAGAACAGCCATTCGTCCATCTTGGCCGCCGTAAAGGCGTCGCGCGGAACGAGCGCGTTGTCGCGGGCGAGATAGCGGATGATCGCATTGGATTGCGCCAGCGTGCGGCCGTCGTCGAATGCGACGGTGGGCACCTGGCCGGCGCCGTTCATCTTCAGGAATTGCGGCGTGCGCGTCTCGCCCTTGCGCGTGTCGATCTCGATCCACCGGTAGGGCAATGCGAGCTTGTCGCAGACCCACTTTACCTTCAGACAGTTTCCGGAATTGCTGTCGCCGTAGATCTTCATCGCTGCCGCCCCGCCATGGAACGACAGAGCATCAGGCCCGAGAAGAGCTGTCAACCGCGGCGCGGCAAAGCCGCGTCAGAACTTGTAGCCGAGGCCAGCGCGGACCGTGTTGATGCTGGTGTCGACCTGAGAGGTAAAGCGAATGTATTCGTACTCCGCACGCATGAACAAGCCGCCGACCAGGTTGACGTCGACGCCAACACCGGCCGTGTAGCCGTAGATCAGGTGATTGTGCTGGGCGTCGGTCGAACTCAACGGCGCCAGCGGCGTGTAGGCCCCGAACTGGGTCGCGCTGACGCGATCCTGCACGGTGGCGGTACGCACGATATCCGCATTGCCGAGCGCGAGACCGCCGAACATGTAGGGCAGGAAGCAGCCCCATGCGTAAGCGGCGCGGCCGCGGAACGTTCCGATGTCGCTGATGCTGATCGAAGATGTCGAGGTCGCCGTGACATCATGGAAATTGCCGTCGGACAATGCCGTGGGGGAGACGCGCCTCTCGCTGGCCGACGACATGCCTCCGAACGTGCCGTGCAGCCAGCTCACTTCGAGACCCAAGACGACGTCGTCCCATTGCTCGTTGTAGCCGACGAAGGCGCCGTAACCGGTCGTGCGCTGCGAGGCCTTGCCCAATCCGAGATTCCACTGGGACACGCCCATCGAACTCTCGATCAACGTGTCCGCCAGCAAGGCAGCCATCATGTTGCTGGTCGAGCCGTTGAAGTTCTCGTCGGACGAGCCATAGCCGGCCTGCGCTCCGATATACGAGCCCTGCCAGTTGACGCTGGACCTCGTCAGGCCATCGGTGAAGCTGCCGCGCAGGATCGGCAGGTCGGGCATATCGGCCGCGTGCGCGGCTGACACCGTTCCCAACATCGCCGCCGCCACCATCAGCCTACGCATCGAAACGCTCCATCCGACTCGAACAGTTGCGATCATCATCGCCTATTAACCTTAACTAATGGTTGCGCCAGGCGCGCTCGTCGGTGTCGGACCATGAAAAATACGCAAAGCAAAACGGCGCGGGATGATCCCGCGCCGTTAAGAGACGTTAAGCGATGGAGCTGCCGATCAGCCCTTGGTGACGAGCGGCGGCGGCGCATAGACCGGCGGGCTGTCGAGATTCCAGCGCACGCCGAGCTTGAGGTCGTGCGAGGTGATGTCCTTGAACTTGAAGACATTGTTGGTCGTCGCACCGGTGTAGTCCGACAGAATCCCGGTTTGCCCCGGGCCCAGATCGACATAGCTGTAGGCGAGTTCGAGGACGAGGTTCGGATTGACCTTATACGCAAGGCCCGCATGAGCGGCCCAGGCGAAATTCCACTTCGAGCTGGTCGGAGCGGTGGCAAAGCTCGTGGTGGAGAACGGCAGGCTGTTGGTGCCCGTATCGGAGAAGTTCGCGATCGAGACCCGTGCGCCGCCGACGCCGGCGCCAATGAACGGCGTGATGCACCACCACGTACCGAGATCGACATACGCGTTGGCCAGGACCAGCCATTCGGACTTGCTGGCGCTGTAATTGTCGATGCCGTTGTAGGCCACGCCACCGGCAGTGCCCGTGAAGCGATCCGTGCCCTTGAAGTTCGAGTTGCCGCGATATTGTCCGGTCACGTCGGCGCGGAACCAGTTGTTGAACCGGTAGCCGACGCCGAGGCCATAGATGCCGGCGGTGTCGAACGAGGTCTTCTGATCGAACGAAGTGAGCTGCGAATACGCGGACTCGCGGCTGTAGTGGAGATCACTGGTCTTCTGGTTGCTGAAGCCAATGTCGCCGCGGAGATACCAGCCGCCGAAATCGGCGGGCGGAGCCGGCGGCGCGTACATGGGAGGGGGCGCCGCGATCGGCATATCGGCGGCGAACGCCATCGACGAGATCAGGGTTGCCGCACCCGCGGCAAGCAGAGACTTAACGCTACGCATTGGCTTCGTCCTTATGGCCGGTGAGGCAAAAATACGAGCGCCTCACTTCTGGAAACTCACGGGGGGACGATGGCAGCAAATGCTTAAGCGCCACTTAACCCTAATTTTTAAGGTTGATTTTTTCTGACCGCTCGCGCGTGCGGGCAGGAAGCGTTGCAAAAACGCATCGCCTTGCGCCGCAATTGCTAACGATGTGTGAAGCTGCGCTGCAGCGAGAGAGGAAGCGTTAACGCGTGTGTCGCGGCAGCTTGGGCAGGAACACCGCAAGCAGGCCGATCGCCGGCAGATAGGCGCAGACCTGGTAGACGAACTCGATCGAGGTGTGGTCGGCGAGCTTGCCGAGCACGGCGGCCCCCAAGCCGCCGATGCCGAAGGCGACGCCGAAGAATACGCCGGAGATCATGCCGAATCTGTGTGGCACCAGCTCCTGCGCGAACACGATGATCGACGACGTCGTCGAGGAGATGATCAGGCCGATGACGATGCTGAGCACCGCGCTGCCGACGAGCCCGGCATAAGGCAGCGCCAGCGTGAACGGCAGCGCGCCCAGGATCGAAATCCAGATCACGATCTTGCGGCCGAAGCGGTCGCCCAGGGGACCGCCCAGAAACGCGCCGACCGCGTTCGCCGCGAGGAAGATGAAGAGATAGATCTGCGCCGCCTGCGTCGACACCCCGAACCGGTCGATCAGATAGAAGATGTAATAGCTCGACAGGCTGGAGACGTAGAGCTGCTTGGAAAACAGCAGCGCGACCAGCACGAGCAGCGCGACCGCGACACGGCGCGAGCTCGGCGCGTCGGGATGGGCTTGAACGGCCGAAGTCTTCTTCGCCTTGATTTGCGGCGCGTACCAGCGGCCGATGCGCCAGAGGATGAGGATCGCGAGGAACGCGATCGAGGAGAACCAGGCGATGCTGCCCTGCCCGAACGGCACCACGATCAGCGCCGCCAACACCGGCCCCATCGAGGTGCCGAAACTGCCGCCGAGCTGGAATACCGATTGCGCAAAGCCGTAGCGGCCGCCGGAGGCGAGCCGCGCGATGCGCGCGGACTCCGGGTGAAACACCGCCGAGCCGAGACCGACCAGCGCGGCGGCGACGAGGATGACGAGATATTGCTGCGCGGCGCTGAGCAGCAAGAGGCCGAAGAAGGTCGAGGCCATGCCGATCGCCAGCGAATAGGGCTGCGCCTTCTTGTCGGTGTAGTGCCCGACCACCGGCTGCAGCAGCGAAGCCGTGAACTGGAACGCCAGCGTGATCATGCCGATCTGCGCGAAGTCGAGCGCGTAGGTGTCCTTCAGGATCGGATACACCGAGGCGATCAGCGACTGCATGGTGTCGTTGAGGAAGTGCGAGAAGCTGATGCCGGCGAGCACGACGTAAGCCGGCCCCGCGCTCGGCCTGGCAGCCGCCGCGACCTCGGCGACGACGACGGGCTCGGTCAGCGTTTCCTCTGAGACGACGACAGGCTTGTTCAATGCAGCAATCCCGGCGCGGCCGTTTGCCGCGACCTGCTCATTACGATGCAAGCATTGGTGGAACCACCGCCAATCGCAAATGGCTGGGATGCGCCTTTCACCCTCTCCCCTTGTGGGAGAGGGTGGCATAGGCGGCCTCCGGCCGCCGTTCTTAAGAACGCCGATGCTTTGCATCGGCTATGGCGAAGCGGCGAGACGGGTGAGGGGTCTCTCTCCGCCCGTGAGCCTCTCACGATTTGAACTCGCAGAGGCAACTCCTCATCGGGCGCTTCGCGCCACCTTCTCCCACAAGGGGAGAAGGAAGATCTCAGGCCGCCGCTTGCCCGAGGGCCGAGACGATGGTGTCGACGACGTCCTCGACCAGGATGCGGTCTTCGCCCTCGCCCATGACGCGGATCACGGGCTCGGTGCCGGAGGAGCGGATCAGGAGGCGACCGTGGCCGTTGAGCCGCTTCTCGCCGTCGGAGATCGCCGATTTGACGTCGGAATCGTCGAGCGGCTTGCCGCCCTTGTGGCGGACATTCTTGAGGATCTGCGGCAGCGGATCGAAGCGGTGGCAGACCTCGGATACCGGGCGGCGCATCTTCTGCACCACCGCCAGCACCTGCAATGCGGCCACGAAGCCGTCGCCGGTGGTGGCGTAGTCGGACAGGATGATGTGGCCGGACTGCTCGCCGCCGAGATTGTAGCCGCCGCTCAGCATCTGTTCGAGCACGTAGCGGTCGCCGACCGGCGTGCGCACCAGATCGAGCCCCTGCCCGTTCAGGAAGCGCTCGAGCCCGAGATTGGACATCACCGTGGCGACGATGCCCGGCCGCGACAGCCGACCGTCTTCCTTCCAGCTCTGTGCGATCACCGCGAGCAGCTGGTCGCCGTCGACGATGTGGCCGCGCTCGTCGACCAGGATGACGCGATCGGCATCACCGTCGAGCGCGATGCCGATGTCGGCGCGCATCTCGCGGACCTTCCTGGACAGCGCTTCCGGCGAGGTCGAGCCGCATTCCTTGTTGATGTTGAAGCCATCGGGCTCGACACCGATCGGCACGACGTCGGCGCCCAACTCCCACAGCGCTTCCGGCACCACCTTGTAGGCGGCACCGTTGGCACAATCGATCACGACGCGCAGGCCGTCGAGCGACAGGTCGCGCGGCAGCGTGCGCTTGGCGAACTCGATGTAGCGGTCGTGCACGCCGTCGATACGGCGGGCGCGGCCCAAGCTTGCGCTCTGCGCAAGCCTCTTCTCGATGGGCTCGTCGAGCAGCTGCTCGATCTGCCGCTCGACGTCGTCGGAGAGCTTGAAGCCCTGCGGGCCGAACAGCTTGATGCCGTTGTCCTCGAACAGATTGTGCGAGGCGGAGATCATGACGCCGAGATCGGCGCGCATCGACTTGGTCAGCATCGCGACCGCCGGCGTCGGCATCGGGCCGACCAGCAGCACGTCCATGCCGACCGAGGTGAAGCCTGCGACCATGGCGTATTCGATCATGTAGCCGGACAGGCGGGTGTCCTTGCCGATCACGACACGGTGGCGGTGGTCGCCGCGCTGAAACGCAAGGCCCGCAGCCTGGCCGACCTTGAGCGCGAGCTCCGGCGTGATCAGTCCGTTGGCGCGGCCCCGAATCCCGTCCGTCCCGAAATATTTGCGGCTCATATCGTCCCCCAACGCAACAACCAGGGAATCCCCTCGACAACCGCGGGCAGGCCCGAACAGGCCCCGCATCCCTGATTTGCTGGGGTCTTATAATGCTTGTGCGGCTAACTTGGCTTCAAAAAATATGATGAATCATTACGGAACCGGGCGGATCGCGCCACCGGTAACGCCTTGTTAACACTATCATTCCGGCCGGACCTGGAGCGCGGGGCGGAACTTGCGCCCTATTCGCGGCGCTTCACGTGGCCGTCCCCGCGGCTCGGCGCCGGCTGGGTGACGTTGACGGGATCGGAGGCCGGGAAGGTCTCTTCCAGCCCCTCCTCCAGCGCCTCCTCGAGATCATGCTTCTCCTTGATCTCTTCCGGGGAAGGACCAGCGTGCGGCTTCGTCATGGCGCCCTCCTGCAGAACGTTCTGCAAACGATTTGGCTGTGCATCCAACCATGCTAGATGACCTCGAAATCATCCGATGCAAGATGGGCCGGGGACATGAGCATGAAGCATATCACCTGTATCGACGATCTTCGCGCCCTGCATAAGCGGCGCGTGCCGAAGGCGTTCTTCGATTATTGCGACCGCGGCTCCTATGCCGAGGAGACGCTGCGCGCCAACCGCGAGGACATGCAGGCGATCAAGTTCCGCCAGCGCATCCTGGTCGACGTCTCCAAGCGCGACACCTCGACCACGATCCTTGGCGAGCCCTCGACCATGCCCCTGATGCTCGCGCCGGTCGGCCTGCTCGGCATGCAGCATGGCGACGGCGAGATCCACGCCTGCCGCGCCGCGCAGGCCGCCGGCATCCCGTTCACGCAGTCGACCATGTCGATCTGCTCGATCGAGGACATCGCCGCCAATGTCGAGAAGCCGTTCTGGTTCCAGCTCTACGTGATGAGGGACCGCGGCTTCATCAAGGAGCTGATCCAGCGCGCGATCGCGGCCAAGTGCAGCGCACTCGTGCTCACGGTCGACCTGCAGGTGATCGGCCAGCGCCACGCCGACATCAAGAACGGCATGACGGTGCCGCCGGAATGGTCGCTGTCGAAGCTCTTGGATTTCGCCAGCAAGCCGGCCTGGGTCTCCGGCGTGCTGCGAGGCAAGCGTCGCACCTTCGGCAACATCGCCGGTCACGTGAAGAACACCGAGGATCTCAACCGCCTCGCCGAATGGACCGCCTCGCAGTTCGACACGTCGCTGAACTGGAAGGACGTCGAGTGGGTCCGCAGCATCTGGCCGGGCAAGCTGATCATCAAGGGCATCCTCGACGTCGAGGACGCCGAGGAAGCCGCCAAGACCGGCGCGCAGGCCCTCGTCGTGTCCAATCATGGCGGCCGGCAGCTCGACGGCGCGCCGTCCTCGATCGAGGTGCTGCCCGAGATTGCCGATGCGGTCGGCCACAAGATGGAGATCATGTTCGACGGCGGCATCCGCTCCGGCCAGGACGTGATGCGCGCGCTCGCGCTCGGCGCGAAATCCTGCATGATCGGCCGCGCCTACGCCTATGGCCTTGGCGCCGGCGGCCAGGCCGGCGTCGCCAAGGCGATCGACATCATCCGGAAGGAGCTGCTCACCACCATGGGCCTGTGCGGCGTCAACCGGATCGACGAGATCGACGATCATATCATTGCGATGTGAGGCAGTGAGGCGCGAACAGCGCGCCTCACATCGGCGGCGTCAGGCCGTCGCGGCCGACGCTGACGCGGCTGGCCTCGAACGAGCCGTCCGGCAATTGCTTCATGAAGGCGACGACCTTGGCGCCCGGCTTCAACTCGGACTTGTCGCCCGGCACGAAGGTCACCACCGGCGTGTTGTCGGCGACGAACACCTTCTTCTCGCCGTCCTTGTACTTGACCAGCAGCGTATGACCGTCGTTGCCGACGACGCTTTCCGCCACGGTCGCATTGGTCATGGTGGAGTTGGGCTTGAGGTCCCAGGGCCGCGAGCCCTCGCCGGTGCCGCGCATGCTCTCCGGAAACACGTGCACCTCGACGGCGTTCTGGCCGCCGTCGGGTCCCGGCACGGTGGTCGCGCCGATGAACGAACCCGGCTTGATGTCGGCGAGCGAGATCTTCGTGACGCCGGATACATTCACGTCAGGGGCGATGCGAAGCTTGATGTCTTCGCCACTGCGTGACTTGACCTGCATGGTTTCACCATTGACGCTCTCGATCGTGCCACGCACGCGCGTCGGTACCGGCGCCCTTTGGGCGAAGGCGCAATAAGTCGAGACGGCCACCATCGCGACGGCGATCAGCGGACGTGTGAAAGTTGCACGTTGAACAGACATGACGGTCTCCGATTGTCCCCACGGATAGAGAACTCCGAAGCGCCCGGTGCTATTCTCTCAAGTCTTTGTGAGATCGGCCTCGACCAATGCGCGCAGCTCGGCCGTGACCTCCGGCCGCCGGCCGAACCACAGCTCGAAGCCGCGCACGGCCTGATGCAGCAGCATGCCGAGCCCGTCGGCGGTCTTCAGGCCGCGCGCCTTCGCCGCGGCGAGCAGCGGCGTCACCAGCGGGACATAGACGAGGTCGGCAACGACCGCCGATTGCGGCAGGCGTGCGACGTCGACATCGAGCGGCGGCTGGCCGTGCATGCCGAGCGAGGTCGTGTTCACGAGAAGTCTTGCGCGCGGCAGCACGTCGTTGATCTCCTGCCACGGCAACGGATGCACGCTCGGCCCGAACTGCTTGGCGAGCGTCTCGGCGCGCGCGATGGTGCGGTTGGCCAGATGCACGCGCTTGATGCCGCGTTCGAGCAGCCCGAACACGACCGCGCGCGAGGAACCGCCGGCGCCCAGCACCAGCGCCTCCTCGGCCGCGTCCCAGCCGGGCGCGCTGGCGTCGAGATTGCTGATGAAACCTTCGACGTCGGTATTGGTCGAGCGCAGCTCGCCATCGGCAAACCACAGCGTGTTGGCCGCGCCCACCGCCTTGGCGCGGGCATCGGGCGTCGACAGCGCCAGCACGCCTTCCTTGTGCGGGATGGTGACATTGGCCCCGACGAAGCCGCGCAGCGACAGCCGCAGCACGAAATCGCGCAGGTCTTCGGGCGGCACCGCCTCGATGACGTAGCCGCCGTCGATGCCCAGCGTGCGCAGCCAGTAGTGATGGATCAGCGGCGAGCGCGAATGCGCGGCCGGCCATCCGATCAGACAGGCTGCAGGCATTTTGGGCGCGGTCATCTTTCCCTCGGGGTCGTATCCGAGGCGATCCATTTCGCGTCGCGCCCGCTCTGTCAAGCGCGCGGGCGCCGCGGCGTCGGCGAGGCCGGCCGGCATCGTCAGCGGGCGGCAGCCTCTTCGTCCGCGCCGCCCTTGATGTCGGCAATCGCGCGATCGAGGCTCTGGCGGTAGCGCGCGCGCGGCGGCGTCACGCCATGGGTGAGCAGCGCGCGGCGGACCGCGGGCGAAGCTCCCGTGATGAACAGGCGGATGCCCTGGCGGTGCGCCTTGGCGGCGACGCGGCCGAGCACGTTGGCCGCCGTCGAATCCAGGAACGGCACCGCGGCGAAATCGACCACGAAGGCCTTGCGCCTGTCGGCGACCTCGTCGAGCACGCTGCCGATGGCGGAGGCGGCGCCGAAGAAGAACGCGCCGGTGATGCGATAGACCAGCACGTCGCGATCGACCGCCAGCGCGGAATCGTAGGGAACGCGATCGCCGTTGCTGTCATCGGGGCGGTCGGGGACCACCAGCGGCGAGCGTTCCTCGATGCCCGTCATCTCCGCCATGCGATGGATGAACAGCACCGCGCCGAGCGCGAAGCCGACCAGGATGCCTTCGGTCAGGTCGCGGAAGATCGTCAGCAGGAAGGTCGCAAGCAGCACGACGGCATCGCCCCATGACGAGCGCACCAGCGTGGCGAATTCTTGCTTCTCCGCCATGGTCCAGGCCACTACGACCAGCACCGAGGCGAGCGCGGCGAGCGGGATGTAGCTTGCCAGCGGCGCCGCGATCAGCATGAACAGCAGCAGGAAGACCGAATGCAGCATGCCCGCGAGCGGCCCCCGGGCGCCGGCGCGGATGTTGGTCGCGGTGCGCGCGATCAGGCCGGTGACGCAGATGCCGCCGAACAGCGCCGAGCCGATATTGGCCGCGCCTTGCGCCACCAGTTCGCAATTGGAGCGGTGACGGCGGCCGGTCATGCCGTCGGCGACCACCGCCGACAGCAGCGATTCGATGGCGGCCAGCAGCGCGAAGGCGATTGCATCCGGCAGCACTGCCTGTGCCTTCGCCAGCGAGAACGCCGGCAATGCCGGCGACGGCAATTCGCGCGGAATGCCGCCGAAGCGCGAGCCGATGGTTTCGACCGGCAGCGAGAACACCGCGGTCGCCACCGCGGCAAAGGCCACCGCGATCAGGATGCCGGGCCAGGACGGCCGCCACACCCGCAAGGCCGCGATGATGGCGACGCTGACGATCGCGACCATCACCGCGGATGGATTGATCGTGTTGAGGCCGCCGGCGAGCGCGACGAGCTTCGGCACGAACTCGCTGGGTTCTTTCCCCGCGAGCGTGATGCCTGCGAGATCGCGGAGCTGGCTGGCGAAGATGATCACGGCGATGCCGGCGGTGAAGCCGACCGTCACTGGATAGGGAATGAACTTGATGTAGGTGCCGACCCGCAACAGGCCCGCAGCGATCAGGAACAGGCCCGCCATCATGGTGGCGAGAATGACGCCGTCGACGCCGTGACGCTCTGCGGTCGCCGCGACCAGGACAATGAACGCACCCGCCGGTCCGCCGATCTGGAACCGGCTGCCGCCGAGCAGGGAGGCGATGAAGCCGCCGGCGACTGCGGTGTAAAGGCCGCGGTCCGGCGTCACGCCCGAGGCGATCGCGATCGCCATCGACAGCGGCAGCGCCACGATCGCAACGGTCAGGCCCGCGAAGACGTCGGCGCGGAAATCCGCCATGCCATAGCCTTCACGCCAAACGGTGACGAGCTTTGGCAGATACAGTTCGGCAAAGGTCGGCTGGCGCAGCTGGTGCAGCCGGCCTGCCTGTTCGCTTGTAATGCTCATTCCAGCCAAGTGCTCCGCTGCCCCACAACGCTCCGAAGCATCGTGCGTCCCGTGTGGCCGAGGTGCGACGATGCGCTAGCCCATCTTGGTCCCGGGCATGATCAACGCGCGATCACGCTCCGACCCGACGCGGCGGCCCCGGCGCCTTCAGGCGAACGCCACGTCCGCCGCCGTCGCTGCGGACTTGTTCGCCGATCAGCTCGACGCCGGCCCGGTCGAACGCCTCGACCACCTTAATCAGGGTCTCGACCACGCCACGCACGTTGCCGGTCGAGGCCTCCATCCGCTGGATGGTCGGCAACGACACACCGGCAAGCTCGGCCAGGGTTTTCTGGTCAATGCCGAGCAGCGCGCGGGCTGCCCGCATCTGGAATGACGTGATCACCTTGGCCTCACTTGCCAGCGCCTATAAATGATATTTAGAACATATACAATGATGTAAAATACATCATCGTGTGGCCTAGTGCAAGTGCCTCCTGCGTCATTGCGAGCCAACGGGTCCGCGCGAAGCGCGGCCCCGTTGGCTCGCAATGACGGAGAGGAGGCGACTGCGCGCGTCCAACTCTCACCCTCAGCGTGGGATACAGCCCCTCCATTCCCTCTCCCCGTCAGAACGAGGAGAGAGAATGAGAGAGCGCGTCCCTCACCGCGCGAGAGACAGACTCACGCCGCGTGTTGATGTGCAGCGATGATCTGGTCGGCGGCGCGGCCGGTGACCTCGGCCATGTGGTCGAACTGGCGGGTGAAGCTGCCGGCGCCGGCCGTGGCCGAGCGCAATTCCACGATCAGTTCGCCGATCTCGGCTTCCGGCATCATGGCGCGGACGCAGTCCCAGCCACTCCAGCCGTCGCGGGTGTCGAAGCCGAGGATCTGGCCGCGCCGCGCCGACAGGATCGCATTGATCTTGGCGGTGGCATCGGTCGGGCAGACGATCTCGACCACGTGGATCGGCTCCAGCAGCACCGGCTGGCATTGCGGCAGGCCTTCATTGAGCCCGATCCGCGCAGCGGTGCGGAAGGCGAGATCGGAGGAGTCGACGCTGTGATAGGAGCCGTCGGTCAGCGTCACCTGCACGTCGGTGACGGGGAAGCCGAGCGGACCGCGCGCGAGGCCATCGACAACACCTTCTTCGACGGCGGGAATGTAGTTGCGCGGCACGGCGCCGCCCACCACCTTCTCGGCGAATTTGAAGCCGTCGCCGCGCGGCAGCGGCTTGATGTCGAGCACGACGTCGCCGAACTGGCCGTGGCCGCCGGACTGCTTCTTGTGCCGCCCGCGCTGGACGATCGGCTTGCGGATGGTCTCCTGGTAGCCGATCGCGGGCGGATGCGAGGCGACCTTGACGCCGAACCGATCGCGCAGCCGTTCGCCGGCGACGCGCAAATGCATCTCGCCCTGTCCCCATAACACGGTGTCGTGGGTCTTGGCATTCTGCACGACCACCAGCGAGGGATCCTCCTCGTGCAGTCGCGCCATCGCCTGGCCGAGCTTGACGTCGTCCTTGCGATCGGTGGCCGCGATCGAGATCGCGAGCACCGGCGGTGTCGGCTCGATGGCGATCAACGCCGCAGGTGCCGTCTTGCCACTCGAGATCGTGTCGCCGGTCTTGACGGATTCGAGCTTGGCAAGCGCCACCGTGTCGCCGGCATCTGCCGCGGCGCGCTTGGTGTCGTAGGCACCGTTGACGGCGAGGATGCCTGAGATGCGCCCCGCGCCACCGGAGGACGATTGCAGCGTCGCGCCGTCGTCGAGATGGCCGGAAAGCAGCCGCGTCAGCGACAGCTTGCCGCCATGCTGCGAATGCAGCGTCTTGAAGACGTAGCCGAGCGCATCCTTAGTCTCGGGCACGCCGAGACGTTTTGCGGTCTCCGCGACGCCCGGCGCCTCGTGACGCAGCGCCTTCATCAGGCGCAGCACGCCGTTCTCGCGCGCCGCGGCGCCCAGCAGCACCGGGCAGATCAGTCCTTCGCGCAACTCGCGGGCGAGGTCGTCGAACACGGCATCGCGCGGCGGCTGGATGTCTTCGAGCAACTGCTCCATCAGCGCATCGTCGTGATCGGCGAGCTTCTCTAGCATCGAGAAGCGGGCTTCCTTCTCGCGATCGAGATCGCCGCCTTCCAGCGCGACCACCTCGGAGGCCTTGTGCTCGCGATAGATGAAGGCGCGTTCCAGCGCCAGATCGACGAAGCCCTCGATCAGCTCGCCCTTCCAGATCGGGATCTGGCGCAGCACCAGCGGCACGCGAGAGGCGGGCTGCAGCATTGCGAGCGTCTCGCGGATGCGCTGGCTCGCGCGGTCGATCTTGTTGAGAAACAGAAAACGCGGAATGTTCAGCTCCTCCAGCTCGCGCAGGATGATCTGAAGCTGCGGCAGCTTCTTCTCGTCGGCCTCGCAGACCACGATCGCCGCATCGACCGCAGGCAGCGCGGCGCGCATGTCGTGGGCGAATTCGACGGAACCTGGACAATCGAGGAAGGTGTAGCTGTCGCCCATGAAACTCGTGGTGGCGGCAGTCAGCCCGACAGTCATCTTGTGATGACGGGCCTCTGGCGTGGCATCGCCGACGGAAGTTCCGGCATCGACGCTGCCGGCACGCGGGATTGCGCCCGTTCGTGCCAGTATTGCTTCGAGAAGTGTGGTTTTACCGCTTTGGAAAGGGCCCACCAGCGCGATGCACCGTGGACCTCGGGGACTTCTGACGTCTTGTCCCATTCGCCGCCTCCTTGGTGTGGAGCTCGGCCCGTGATTGGGTCGGCAAACGCAGATGCTCTGCCCCTCCCTTAGATTTGGCAAGCATCAAACGTCGCTGCGGTGCGTCGTCAGTTAGATCAAGTCTTATAATTCAGTAATTCCAAGACTGCCCCTCGGTGTTCCACCTCTCCCGCTGGGGAGAGGTGAGGAGGGCGCCTCATCTGCAAGGCCTTAGCGGCCCGGACGGAGTTCCAAGCTCTCGAGGCCGGCGGCAACGTTGAGGCCGACCTGGCCCTGCACACTCAGCGGCTGGAGCGCGATCGAATTGTTCGAGCCGCCGACCAGCACATTGCCGCCAAGGCCGATGCCGACCGAGGCGCTGCCCTGCGCGCCGGCATAATTGCCGGAGAGGTCGCCCGGGCCGAGCCGGTCCACCGGTGCGAACACACCCCACGCCAAAGTCGTCTCCTGGGTGATGCCGATGTCGAGACCCACTTTCCGGATCGTCGCGACGTAGCGATCGTCAGGCGAGCCGTCGGCGCGCAGCACGCAGCCGAGATGGGTCACCGATCCCACGATGAAGCCGACGCTGGCGCCGCCACGGCATTCGAGCACGCCGACCCGCGCCATCCGCGGCTGCTGCGCGCTGCCGCCCACGCTGGAGGCAACGAGGCTGGCGACTGCAAGCCCGGCGAAGATGAATGAACGGCGCATGAAATATCTCCGGCGATGATGTGATGCGAGCAGAGAGAGCGCTCCACCCGTGTTGCGCGTCTATGCCACAACAGCCTCGGCCGTGCCAGATCGCGCGCGGCGATAAGCGTGCAAACAATAAAAGGCCCGCCGGTGGCGGGCCTTTGCGATCGTGCATTCGCGACAGGCTTACCGCAGATTGCCGCAGAAACGCTGGATGCGCTTGCAGGCGTCTTCGAGATCCGAGGTCTTGGTCGCATAGGAGATGCGGAACGCAGGTCCGAGGCCGAAAGCGGACCCCTGCACCACGGCGACGCCTTCGGTCTCCAGGAGCTCGGTGACGAACTGCTCGTCGTTCGAGATTACGTTGCCCGACGGCGCTTTCTTGCCGATGGTGCCGGCGCAGGACGGATAGACATAGAACGCACCCTCGGGGCGCGGACACTCGATGCCGTTCGCCTGGTTGAGCATGGAGACGACGAGGTCGCGGCGCTCCTTGAAGACCTTGTTGTTGGCGGGAATGAACTCCTGCGGACCGTTCAGCGCCTCCACCGAAGCCCATTGCGCGATCGAGCACGGGTTCGAGGTCGACTGCGACTGGATCGTCGACATCGCCTTGATGAGCTGGGCGGGGCCGCCGGCATAGCCGATGCGCCAACCGGTCATGCAATAGGCCTTGGAGACGCCGTTCACGGTGAGCGTGCGGTCGTAGAGACCAGGCTCGACCTGCGCGACCGTGGTGAACTGGAAGTCGTCATAGACGAGGTGCTCATACATGTCGTCGGTCATCACCCAGACATGGGGATGCTTCATCAGCACGTCGGTGAGCGCCTTCAGTTCCGAACGCGTGTAGGCGGCTCCGGTCGGGTTGGACGGCGAGCACAGGATCACCCATTTCGTCTTCGGCGTGATCGCGCGCTCGAGCGCCTCGGCCTGGAGCTTGAAGCCGGTCGCCGCGGTGCAGACCACCGGCACCGGCTCGCCGCCGGCGAGCGCCACCATCTCAGGGTAGCTGACCCAGTACGGCGCGGGAATGATCACCTCGTCGCCCGGATTGATGGTCGCCATCAGCGCGTTGTACAGCACCTGCTTGCCGCCGGTGCCGACGATGATCTGGTTCGGCTTGTAGGCGACGCCGTTCTCGCGCTGAAACTTGGCGATGATGGCGTCCTTCAGCTCGGGAATGCCGTCGACCGCGGTGTACTTGGTCTTGCCGGCTTCGATGGCGCGGATCGCCGCCAGCTTGATGTTGGCGGGCGTGTCGAAGTCGGGCTCGCCGGCCCCGAGGCCGATGACGTTACGACCCGCCGCTTTCAGCGCGCGTGCTTTATCCGTGACCGCGATGGTCGCGGACGGCTTCACACGGTCGAGCGCAGCAGCAAGGAAGGCCATCGTCATCTCCTGACAAGTGTCGTGAACCCAAGCATCGTGAACTGGGTCGTCACGACTCTGATTGTGGGAATGGAGCCACCCTAAAACGTGTGCCGCTGCGCCGCAAGAAACTTCGGCCCGATCCCGGAAAAACTTACGGATTTCGAGGAGTTTCAAGCCGTGATTTCCCGCAATTTTCCGCAACTTTGCCTCCGGAATTGCTCATATCCGACAAGGCATGTCCTCGGAGCAATTTTGCGTGTTTTGCGAGTCAGTTCTTCTCCGTCATGGCCGGGCTTGTCCCGGCCATCCACGTGTGGCCGCGCAGCACGAAGAACGTGGATGCCCGGGACAAGCCCGGGCATGACGACGCGGGAGCGCGCGCGACCTCCGCCAACTTGACGGATACCCCACGCACACCGCCTCCACACGTTGACGTAGACGTGATCTGATTTGCCTCGTCGCGCGGAAATGATCTTCCGCAGCATTGCAGTGCGGTAGGGTTTTCGAGTTTTTCTATGGGCTGGCCCTTGCGGCGGATTCGCATCGGCATCATTGTTTAGCCGCGTCGCGGGGCAACCGAGCGTCGCGCTGTCCCGTCCTCGGATTCGAACTCCCAGAATGTACAAGCTCTACTCGATGCAACGCTCGGGCAACAGCTACAAGGTCCGCCTTGCGCTGGCGCTGCTCAACGTGCCGTACGAAGCGATCGAGGTTGACATTCTGCGCGGCGAGAGCCGCACGCCGGACTTTTTGAGCAAGAACCCGTCGGGGCAGGTGCCGCTGCTCGAGGTCGGCGAGGACCGCTATCTCGCCGAGTCCAACGCCATCCTCTGGTACGTCGCCGTCGGCACGCCGCTTGCGCCCGAGAACCGTATCGACCGCGCCGAGGCGCTGCAATGGATGTTCTTCGAGCAGCACGCGCTCGAGCCGAACATCGGTGCGGCCTATTTCTGGCTGTCGCTGGTCAAGGGCGGGCGCGACCTGCAGACCCATTCGCTGGAGGACTGGATGGAGCGCGGCTATGGCGCGCTGCAGGTGATGGAGAACCACCTCAAGGCCAACGCCTATTTCGCCGCGCGCCAGCTCACGGTCGCCGACATCGCGCTGTACGGCTACACCCATTTGGCCGACCGCTGCGACTTCGACCTCGAGGCCTTCCCGGCGATCCGGGACTGGCTGAAGCGGGTGGAAGCCGCGCCCGGTTTCGTGTCGATGGACTGGCGGCCGGCCGACGTCGACGACCCCGCCAGCATCGCCGCTGGCGCATGACGGAACCCTGCTCCAGGCCTGGGGAATAGCGGGAATAGCGGGAATAGCGGGAATAGCGGGAATAGCGGTAGCACTTGCCGCAATGTCGCCATTTTCAACGCGATGCCCGCCGCAATCTTGCCGGTTGAAACTGGGAAATTGTGGAAAGTCGCGGGTGATTCGCCCGCGTGTTGAAGGATTTAGACCATGACACGGGCGTCCGGCACGGCAGGCTTTAAGGGCCATCCCGCTACCGTCGCGTCTCCCCGGCTGACCAACGCGGTCGCGGCTTCGCTTGCCGTCGCCGCGCTCTCGCTGTGCCTGATCGTCACCCTGACGGTGCTGTCGACCAAGGCGACCATGGCGATGGGCCTGCCGGTCTGATTCCCGTTTCATCCGGATCGAGCCTTCAAGGCGAAGCATGCCCCGCGCCTTCAGGCATCGCGACAGGACGTCGATGAAATCACCTGTGCTCGTCGTTGCAATCACGCTGACTGCGGCCATCCTGGTCGCGGCATCGCTGTTGATTGTCGTCGGCACCCGCAAGGGCCCGGGGATTTCGACGCTGAATGCGCCTGCGCTGCAACAGCAGCGCAAGCACGCGCACCTGGTCTAAAATCATCCGAAAGCCTTACGCGTCTGCGCAAGCGCGCCTTAAGCACACCGCTGGAAAACGCATCGCGGTGGCGCAACGATCAGCCAATGTGGCGACGTTACCTCCTTCGAGAGGGCGAGACTGGTCCATGCGATTCGGATGGCGTGCGATCTCCGGTCCGGTGCTGACGGCAGCAACCCTGCTGCTGACGATGCTCTTCGATCGCTTTATCCCCGCTCTCTCGCCCGCGCCGCTGCTTATCGGCATCGTGGCGCTTGCCGGCGCATGGTCGGGTCTCGGTTCCGCCATGACCAGCGCGGCCGTCGCCGTGATCGGTACGGGACTGCTCTCGCTCAGCCGCCACGGCATGTCCATCTCCTTTGCCGATCTGCTCCAGTTCGGCCTCCTTGTCATCGCGGCAGCCGGTACCGCCGGCGTCACCGGCCTGATGCGCCAGCGGCTGCTGGGCACGTTTGCGGCCGAGCGCCGCAGCCACGCCACCGCCGCGCGGCTGTCGGCCGCGCTCGACCAGGTCGACATCGGCATCGTGCTGCTCGACGCCGAGACACGGGCCGAGTTCATCAACCGCGCATTCTGCGATTATTTCGCGTTGCCGGACGAGATCGCCGACGGCAAGCCGCCCTTCATCGCGCTGATGTATCACGGCCGCGACACCGGCGCGTTCGAGCTGCCCGAAGACGAGCTCGGCACCTTTATCGCGCAGCGCATGGAGACGGTGCGGGCCGGCGACGCCACGCCGATCAACATCGCCTTGCGCACCGGCGAAGTGCTGCGCTTCGTCTGCACGGCGCTGCCCGACGGCGGACGAATGCTCAGCTACACCCCGGTGACCGATCTCGTGCGCCACACCGACGCGCCGTCGCGCGCCGACTACTACCGCTCGCTGCGCGATCCTGCGGGCCGCAGGCTGATCCGCTACCTGCGCGTCGCGGAGTGAACCAACGGCGCGATTGATCGCTGCACCCATCATCCCGTATGAAAGACGCTTCGTCGATCGCGGGACTCCACATGTCGCTCATCATTCGCTCCGTCACCAGGCAGGATTACGATCAATGGCTGCCGCTGTGGGACGGCTACAACGCCTTCTACGGCCGCTCCGGCCCGACTGCGCTCGCGCCAGAGATCACGCGCATGACGTGGCAGCGGTTCTTCGATGCCTATGAGCCGATGCATGCCCTGGTGGCCGAGAGCGAGGGCAGACTGCTTGGGCTGACGCATTATCTGTTTCATCGCAGCACCACCGCGATCGAGCCGTCCTGCTACCTGCAGGACCTGTTCACGCTGGACGCCGCGCGCGGCAAGGGCGTCGGCTCGGCGCTGATCCACGGCGTCTACGACCGCGCGAAGCTGGCAGGATCGCCGCGCGTCTATTGGCAGACGCACGAGACCAATCTCACCGCGCAGCGCCTCTACGACAAGGTCGCGGAGCGGTCCGGCTTCATCGTCTATCGCAAGCTGTTCTGATCCCCGCGCGCATCCTGTGGATAAGTCCTGCTGTCACCCGCGCGTAACACAGCGAGGCTACGCTGCAGCTGCGTCTGATCAGGCCCCCGTCACCGATCAAGCGCCCCAAGCGGTCCCCGTCAGTCGCCGCGTCTGACAGGGGCCGCATTTTTTTGCCCGCCTTGTCAGCACGGCACGCGAAGGCCGGAGGCGGCGAGATTTCGGGTTTTCACTCAGCGCCGAGGAGATGGCGGATCGACGGGATCACGCTGGGCTGACGTTTGAAGCGCGGTGCTATTTCGCGCCACGTCCCACGGTCTGCATCACCTCAAAACCCTCGAACTGGGGATGGCCGAGATAGAGCGGCTTGTTGTCGCCGGCGCGCTGATGCGCAGCGCGGAACGCCTCCGACTTGGTCCAGGCTTCGAATGCCGCATGGTTCGCCCAGACGGTGTGCGAGGCGTAGAGCGTGTGGTCCTCGGCTTCCGGCCCGCGCAGCAGATGGAATTCGACGAAGCCCGGCACCTTGTCCAGATGGGTGTCGCGCGTGAGCCAGACCTGCTCGAAGGCGGTCTCGGAGCCCTTGGCGACGCGGAAGCGGTTCATGGCGATGTACATGGGGGATGGTTCTCCTGATGCTCGGATCATCATGTCGTCATTCCGGGACGCGCTGCAAGGAGCGGGCGCGGAATGACGAAGGCGGTTGTTACGCCACCAATCCCTGCATCGGCCTCGCGCCCGCGCTATCCGGGAACACCGTCTCCGCCAGCACGCGATCGGACAGGCCGAATTGGTCGTGCAGCACGCCCTTGATGACCGCGCGCAGGTCCGTGGTCGGCTTGAGGTCGCGCCCTTCGTGGAGGTTGGCGAGCTTGAGACCCGGCCAGTCAGCAATGACGCGGCCGCCCTTCACGGCACCGCCGGCAAGCAGCGCGATCGTTCCCGTGCCGTGATCGGTGCCGTCGGTGCCGTTGATGCGCGCGGTGCGGCCGAATTCGGTGGCGACGATGACGACGGTGTCGCGCCAGCGCGCTCCCAAGCCGCTTTCGAATTCGGCGAGTGCGCCGTCGAGCCCGCCGAGCAGGAAGGCGAGACGGCCGACCGGGCCGCCTTCATTGGCATGCGTGTCCCAGCCGTCGAAAGCGAGCGCCGCAATGCGCGGGCCGTCATCCGCCGCCATCAACTTGGCCGCGCCACGCGCGACCTGGCGCATCTGCGCCACCGCATCGCCAGGCTTGCGTTTCATATCGTCGCCGCTCGCGGCCTTCTCGAGCTGGAGGCCCTGCGACAGCGCCATCGCCAGCGCCGGATCGCGGTGCCGGTAGAGATCGACGAGGCGCATCGCGGTGTCGTCGTCGGCCTGCGGCAGCGCCACCGGCGCCCAGCCGACGGTCGGCGCATTGCCGCGCAGCACCAGCGGCGTGGTGGGGCCGACCGCAAGACCGCTCGAGACGCGCTGGCCCCGCGGCAGCGCCTCCAGCGCGCGGTTGAGCCAGCCGGACTGCACGCGGCCCGGCCCGGCATAGCCGCTCTCCAGCACGTCCTGGCCGTCGAAATGCGAGCGGTCGCGATAGGGCGTCGCCACCGCATGAATCACCGCGGCATGGCGATCGCGGTACATGCGTGCGAACTCCGGCATCGCCGGATGCAGCGCGAAGAAGGAATCGAGCGCGATCGCAGGATGCGCGCCATCGCTCGCGAGCGCGATCGAGCCGTGCAGGCCGGCATAGTCGGGGTCGCCGATCGGCGCGACGGTCGAAAGGCCGTCGAGCGCGCCGCGCAGGATCACCACGATCAGCCTGGGATCGCGGCCATCGGACGCGCGGGCGAATTTCGGCAAATAGGCCCAGGCCGCGAACGAGGCGCCGCCGAGCAGGACATTGCGGCGCGAGGTGAGCAGCCGGTTCTCGGTGCAGTCCATCGTCACCTCCTCTGCATTTCCGGCGACATCAAGAGCAGCGTCAGCGCCTGCTGGCGCGATTCCGCGCGCTCGACGGTTCGCCGCGTTTCGATCGAGGCCGCATCGGCCGCAGCGAATTCCAAGAGATCAAGTGGATCGATGTTGTTGCCGAGCCGCGCGCCGAGCTGCGCCGCGATATCGAGCCTGAGCTTCATCCCTTCGGGCGCGGCCCAGGCGGCACTGGTATCCGGAAAACCGTTCGGCCCGGCCGGCGACCACAGCGGCTGTCCCAGCAGATTGAGACCGTTCAGATACGCGCCGGGATCCTCCGGCACGCGCGCCAGCAGCCGGCCGCTCGCGACCAGGAAATCGTAAGGGCTGCGCATCTTGGTCAGCGGCGCGCGCCAGGCCTCGTCGGAATCGACTAGCGTCGTCGCCAGCGCCTTGAGATCGCCGTCGGTCCTGATGAAGACATCGCGCAGGCGCGCAACCAGCGCCGGCGGCGGATCGTCGGCAACGAAATGGCGGACGAATTTGGTGGCGATGAAATTGGCGGTCGAGGGGTGCCGCGCGATGTCGGCGAGCGCCGCCTCGCCCTGTGCAAGGCCCGCCGGCTCGTAGGTCTTGCCGAGCAGCATTTGCGCTCCCGGCTGGTGCGCGTTGGCGTTGAACACGAAGGAGCCGGGGGCCCCCAGCTGCCCCTGCCTTCCGGCGAAGGTCCAGCCGGTGATGATGCGCGCGAGCGAGGTGACATCGTCCTGCGTATAGCCGCCGCCGACGCCGAGCGTATGCAGCTCCATGATTTCGCGCGCGAGATTTTCGTTCAGGCCGCGCTTGCGGTTCTGGCCAGCGCGCGAGTCCGGGCCGAGCGATTGCTGGTTGTCGAGGAAGAACAGCATCGCCGGATGCTGCTCGACCGCCTTCAGCATGTCGGCGAAGCGGCCGAGCACGTGCGGCCGGATCGCCTCGCGCTCGAACGCGCCGGCCCAGATCCGCGCGAGTTCACCCTTGCTCGCGGAGATGCAGAAATGATTGGACCAGAACACGACAAGCCGCTCGGTGAAGCCGCAGGTGACCAGCGTCGCGCGCTGAAGGCGCGCCAGCGCTTCGGCGCGGAAGGTCTTTTGAATCACGTTGAGCGGCTGCGCCGCCGGCTTTGCGGCCGGCGCGGCAGCGCCCGGCTGCATGGTCTCAGGCTTCGATGCAGTGTCGGCCGGTTTCGCTTCGGTCATCTGGCCGGCGATCTCCGTCGCGGCCGCGTTCAGCGAGAGATTGCGGCGGAGGGCGGGCTTCTGCTCGCTCGACGCCGGCGTCTCCGCGGGCGCGGCGGTCTTCGCCGCTTCGCGCGCCTGCTTGACCTGATCCTGGTAGGCGAACACGGCCTGGCCGAGTTGCTGCGTCGACTGCAGGCCGGGTGCCTCGAGCAACACGCCGCTCGGACGGGTGAGCTCCGCCTTGACGAAACCGCGCGGATCGGAGCTTGCGTTGATGAGATCGCCCGAGGCGCCGCCACGGGCGCCGAAGCCAAAACGGTTGAGCGCGACGAGCGCAGCTTGCGAATCGCGGGCCATCGATTTGTCCTTCGCGTGCCGGGAGCCGCTTTCCGTATCCGCGCGCGTTGCCTAATATAGTGCAATGACCGATGAACCCGACATGAAAATCACGGCGAAGCTTCGGCGCAAATCATGACAAATCGGAAAGAATCCTCATCGCCGGAACCGCGCCGCCTCGCCTGCGCTCGCTGCGGCACCGAGTTTGGTTGCGCGCTCTCAGGCGATTGCTGGTGCGCCGAGGAAGCCGCGAAGCTGCCGATGCCCGTCGCGGGCGAGGACTGCCTGTGCCGGGCGTGTTTGCGCAAGGCGGCGGCAGCCCGTAACCCCGATGGAGCGCGAGCGTAATCCGGGCGACGAAGTTTACACCTCATACCCCGGCGACTTCCGCGCCATGGCATCGAACGCATCGAGCAGCTTCTCCCGCCAGGCGTAGACCGGATCGTCCGCCTCCAGCAGCTTGAACGGGCTGACCACGCGCGCCCATTGGAAACCGCCGAACACGATATAGTCGGCGTAGTTCGGCGCCTCGCCGCCGAGATAAGGCTGCTTCTTCAGGGTCTGCCGCATGATTTCCAGCGACTTGCGAAAGGCGATCACGCCGGTGTCGCGGCTTGCCATGACCTCTTCCAGAGTCTTGCCGCCGAAGCGCGCCTCACGCGACTTGCGGAAATAGGCAGCGTCGATTTCGGCGAGATTGTTCGGGATATCGGCAACAATGAGCGGAAAGATGCCGCCGACGATGGCGATGTCGCCGAAGGCATTGATCATGCGCGCCATGGCGCGGCCGCCCTCGCCGCCGAACAGCGACGGACGGTCCGGAAAACTGTCCTCGAGATAGGTCGCGATGGTCCAGGAATCCACCACGGGCTTGTCATGGTGCAGCAGCACCGGCACCTTCTCCGAGCCGTGCGGCGCGATCGCGCTCTTCTCGGTGAAGCGCCAGGGCAGCGATTCCGCCGCAAGGCGCTTGTGCGCCAGCGCCATCCGCGTGCGCCAGCAATACGGGCTGAAGGGGCGCGCGGGATCGGTGCCGACGAGTTCGTAGAGCTTGAGTGACATGGTTGGCGGCCTCCTCATGCTCCGTCATTGCGAGGAGCCCTTGCGACGAAGCAATCCAGACTGCTTCCGCGGAGACATTCTGGATTGCTTCGCTTGCGCTCGCAATGACGATGTGGAGCGAGGTGCGCACACCAACATCCGTCGTCATGCCCCGCGAAGGCGGGGCATCCAGCGGCAGTCGTGTAACACGCCGTCGCTGGTGATTACTGGATCATCCGCCTTCGCGGATGATGACCGCGAGGACGCGGGAGAGGCGAAGAACTACCGCCCGTTCGCGCGCAACAGCCTCTGGCCGCCTTCCGTCACCGCGATCACCAGTCCGAGACCCGCGATGGTTTCGCGTGCGACGTAGCCGCGGTCCGCGGCGTCCTCCCAGATGGTGAGACGCGGGCACGAGGTCTTCCAGGTCGCGATCACCTCGGCATAGGCGCGTGGCTCGCGCGCGACCCATTCGACGAAGTCCAGCACCAGCGGATCGGCGGTCTCGCTCATTGCAACCCTCCCTTGTCGAAGGCGGCCAGAACCGGCGCACGAAGCAACAGCCAGCCGCCATGGACGATGTAGTAGCAGGCAATGGTGGTGATCAGCTTGTTCGACCAGGCGATGAACTGCTGGTCCGTCATGGCTTCGAGGATGCGCCGCGCCAGCGTGGTGCCGAGCATCGAGGCTGCAACCGCGACGCCGGCGAGCACGGGATCGAGGCTCGCGGCCTGGTCGATGATGCCGCCGAAATAAATCAGCTTGGTGAAATGGCTGACGAGCTGGCACATCGCCTTGGTCGCCACCTTCTCGCGCCGTCCGAAATCGCCACCGAGGAAGAAGGTGTCGAGCAGCGGACCGGAGACGCCGGTCATCAGCATCAGCCCCATGCAGATCGTGCCGTAGACCGTGCCCTGCCAGAGGCGGTCGGGATCCGGCTTGATGCTGGCCGGCAGGAGCCGCGCCATGAACGGGGTGATGCCGAGCAGCAGCAACGCCATCGGCTTGTCCGGAACGTAGCGGGTGAGAGACCAGGCCGCGAGCGCGACGGCGGCGCCGACCATGTAGTTTGCGACCGGCCGCCAGCGGATATGCGCCCGCCACAGCAACGCGCGCCAGCCGTTCGAAGCCATCTGCGTGATCGCATGCAGCACCATCGCGGTCGGCAGCGGCATCAGGGCCAGCAGCACGCCGATCAGGATCAGCCCGCCCGCCATGCCGAACAGCCCCGACAGGAACGCGGTGGCGACCATCAGCAATCCGAGGGCAGCGATCATAATGGGCGTCAAGTGGGTGGGCTCCTGCGGTGGCTAACGTAAGGGACGAAGGCTGAATCACTCCCTCGCCGCGCTTCCTGGGAGCACTGCCTTCGCGTCGACAAATCAGCATGAATTACGCTGATATTTCTGCCTCGCTTGCCCGTTCTCCGCAAACTGAGTTATCTTGGCCTGGCCTCAGCTTTCCTGAGGGTAGTGCAAAAGGGTGTTGCATTTGCGGCGGCTGCTGTTTCTCAACGGCATCAAGGCATTCGAGGCGGCGGCGCGGACCGGCAGCTTTGCTGCGGCCGGGCTCGAGCTGAGCGTGTCGGCGGCCGCCGTCAGCCGCATGGTGCATCTGCTCGAGGAGCGGCTCGGTGTTGCGCTGTTCGAGCGCAAGGCCAACCGCCTGGTGCTGACGCAGGCCGGCCGCGCCTATCAAGGCGGGCTGACGCCGATCTTCGATGCGCTGGCCAGCCTCACCGCGCAGGTGACGGCGCCGGCCAGCGTCCGCGTGCTCACCATCGGCGTCGGCCATACCTTTGCGATGCGCTGGCTGATCCCGCGCCTGTCGGAGTTTCGCAGTGAGGAGCCCGACATCGAAGTGCGCTTCACCACCGGCGGCGCGGCGGTGCCGTTCGGCGAGGACTGGAGCTGTGGCATCAAGCTCGGCACCGGCGACTGGCCCGGCCTCGTCGCCGAGCCACTGTTCGCCGGCGACCTTACCCCGGTCTGCGTGCCCCGCATTGCGACCGGCCTGAAACGTCCGGCCGATCTGAAGGGACCGAGCCTGATCCGTGTCGCGCACTCACCCGAGGACTGGCCGATCTGGCTGAAGGCCGCGGGCGTGGCGCGGATCAATGCGCGCGGGCCGGAGTTCCAGTTCTACGGCCAGGCGCTGCAGGCCGCCGCCGACGGGCTCGGCATCGCCATGGGCATTCGCCCCTATATCGACGACGACCTCGCCGCCGGCCGGCTGGTCGCGCCGTTCGACCTGTCGGTGCCCAAGGGCATGCGCTGGTACCTGCTTTATCGCAGCTTCCAGACCGAGCAGCGCGACTTTGCCGCGTTCCGCCGCTGGATCATGCGCGCCGCAGCCGAGCCCGCCGCCCGCCCGCGTCGGATCGGCCGCGCCGGCGCGCGGAACTGAGCGCCAGCCACCCACACCCGGAAACCTCTTCGGGGCGGGAGCGCGGGACGGTGCGGAACCGGATGCCTGTCATGTGTCAGGCAAAAAAGCAGCCGCCGTGTGAACGGCTTCACATCCTGAAAGCCCCAATCGTGATTCCCTGACTCTCCGACAAGAAAAGTGGGACCTACACTCATGACGACCCTCTACGACGGCTTTGACATCGAATCTTTCGAGGCCGGCAAAGGCCTTTGGCACGCCCGCATCCGCCGCGCCGACCTCAGCCCCGTCGCCATCGACGGCGTGCTGTTTCCGGCCATGGAAGTCGGTTTCGCTTGGCCCGATCAGAACGCCGCGATCGCCGATGCCAAGCACCACATCGACCGCTTCCGCCGCCGGGCCGACAGCAACGACGAATGAGCTGACAGGGCGACAAGGGAACCAGGGACAGCGCAGGTTAAGAGGGGGCAACCGGTCATGTCAGTGATCGACTTCGAAGACACGTCGCGGCCGAGGATCTACGCCCGCAAGGTGTTGGCAACCTGCCCCGACTGCGACACCGATCTCACGGTGCTCCGCGTGATCGGCGGCCGCGCCGGATGCGAGTACTGGACCATGCGCTGCACTGATTGCGGCGGCATCCATCTCGACATCCTGCAGCCCTATCAGGCGAGCGAGGACGGCGAGGGTCCACTGCCGGCGGCGTGAGGCCAAAGGCTGCTGCCAACCTGCTGTCAGCAGGCTGCATGGCGCGGGGCATTCGCCCTTTATTGCGGGGCGGACTCGTCCCATATTCGCCCCATGGCGAAGAAACCTGCATCCTCCGAAAAACCCGGCAAAACTCCCAAAACCAAGGCCCCGAACTCGAAGGCGCACCGCCCTGACGTGCAGCCGATCGGGCCGGCGCTGGCCGAGTTGCTCAATCCCGCGATCAATCGCGGCGACGCCGGGCTAGGATCGGGCACCGGCCTGCAGCCGCCGCCGGACAATTCGCGCGACCGCCGCGCCGGGGGCGAGGCCGCCGCGCATCGCGCGCGGGCTTCGACGCCGAAGGAATTCCCGCAGGATGTGGCGCGGCCGATGCCGCTACGCCCAAATCCGCAGCCGCCGGGCGCCCGTCAGTCCAGTGAGCTTGCTGGACTGGAGGAGGCGCCGCAGGCCAATTACGGAACCGCGGCCACCATCCCGACGCTCGATCCGGAACTGGCGCGGCAGCTCGGCTTGCCCACCGAGGAGGACGATGCGGAGGCGCTGGCGCGTCCGCCACGCAGCAAGATGGAGGCACTCGGCGTCAAGGCCACCGCGGACGCGCTGGAATCGCTGATCCGGGAGGGCCGGCCGGAGTTTCGCAAGAACGACGGCTCGATGAAGGTGTGGACGCCGCACCGGCCGCCGCGCCCGGAGAAGTCCGAAGGCGGCGTGCGCTTCGAGATCAAGTCGTCCTACGAACCCAAGGGCGACCAGCCGACCGCGATCGCCGAGCTCGTCGAGGGCATCAACCGCAACGATCGCTCTCAGGTGCTGCTAGGGGTCACCGGCTCCGGCAAGACCTATACCATGGCCAAGGTGATCGAGGCGACGCAGCGCCCTGCCCTGATCCTGGCGCCGAACAAGACGCTGGCCGCCCAGCTCTATGGCGAGTTCAAGAACTTCTTCCCTGACAACGCGGTCGAATATTTCGTCAGCTATTACGACTACTACCAGCCGGAAGCCTACGTCCCGCGCACCGACACCTATATCGAGAAGGATTCCTCGATCAACGAGCAGATCGACCGCATGCGCCACTCGGCGACGCGTGCGCTGCTCGAGCGCGACGACGTCATCATCGTCGCCTCGGTGTCCTGCATCTACGGTATCGGCTCGGTCGAGACCTACACCGCGATGACCTTCGCGCTGAAGAAGGGCGAGCGCATCGACCAGCGCCAGCTGATCGCCGATCTCGTCGCGCTGCAATACAAGCGCACCCAGGCCGATTTCACCCGCGGCACGTTTCGCGTGCGCGGCGACGTCATCGACATCTTCCCGGCGCACTATGAAGACCGCGCCTGGCGCGTGAACCTGTTCGGCGACACCATCGAGACCATCGAGGAGTTCGACCCGCTCACCGGCCACAAGCAGGACGAGCTCGAATTCATCAAGATGTACGCCAACTCGCACTATGTGACGCCGCGCCCGACACTGGTGCAGGCGATCAAGTCGATCAAGTCGGAGTTGAAGCAGCGGCTCGACCAGCTCAACAACCAGGGCCGCCTTTTGGAGGCGCAGCGGCTGGAGCAGCGCACCACTTTCGACCTCGAGATGATGGAGGCGACGGGAAGCTGCGCCGGCATCGAGAACTATTCGCGCTATCTCACCGGCCGCCGCCCCGGCGAGCCGCCGCCGACGCTGTTCGAATACGTGCCCGACAACGCGCTGATCTTCGCCGACGAAAGCCACGTCACCATCCCGCAGATCGGCGCCATGTTCCGCGGCGACTTCCGCCGCAAGGCGACGCTGGCCGAATACGGCTTCCGTCTGCCCTCCTGCATGGACAACCGTCCACTCCGCTTCGAAGAATGGGACATGATGCGGCCGCAGACCATCGCGGTGTCGGCGACGCCGGGCGGCTGGGAGCTGAACGAGAGCGGCGGCGTGTTCGTCGAGCAGGTCATTCGCCCCACCGGGCTGATCGATCCGCCCGTCGACATCCGCCCGGCCCGCACGCAGGTCGACGATCTCGTCGGCGAGGTCCGCGCCACCGCGCAGGCCGGCTATCGCTCGTTGATCACCGTGCTGACCAAGCGGATGGCCGAGGACCTCACCGAATATCTGCACGAGCAGGGCATTCGCGTCCGCTACATGCACTCGGATATCGACACCATCGAGCGCATCGAGATCATCAGGGATCTTCGCTTGGGTGCGTTCGACGCGCTGGTCGGCATCAACCTGCTGCGCGAGGGCCTCGACATTCCCGAATGCGCGCTGGTCGCAATTCTCGATGCCGACAAGGAAGGGTTCCTGCGCAGCGAGACCTCGCTGATCCAGACCATTGGCCGCGCCGCGCGCAATGTCGACGGCAAGGTGATCCTCTACGCCGACCAGATGACGGGCTCGATGGAGCGCGCCATCGCCGAGACCAACCGCCGCCGCGAGAAGCAGGTCGAGTACAACACCGCCAACGGCATCACGCCGGAGAGCGTGAAGAAGCAGATCGGCGACATCCTCAACTCCGTCTACGAGCGCGACCACGTGCTGGTCGAGGTCGGCGGCCACGACATGACGGACGACGTGATCTCGATCGGCCACAATTTCGAAGCCGTGCTCGCCGATTTGGAAACGCGGATGCGCGAGGCCGCTGCCGATCTGAACTTCGAGGAAGCCGCGCGCCTGCGCGACGAGGTCAAGCGCCTGCGCGCCACCGAGCTCGCAGTGGTCGACGACCCCACCGCCAAGCAGCGCGCCGTCGCGGGCAAGGCCGGCGCCTATGCGGGGGCGAAGAAATACGGCGATGCCGCCAACCTCCCCGTCAGCGCCATGAAGAAGAAAACCGTGGGCTCCGCGCTGAAAGCCAGCGGCGGTGGCAGCGGCTCGAAGGTGCACAAGCCGCATCTCGACGAGATGCATGGCCCGGAATCCCTGCCCTTCCGCGAGAACCGCGCGCTGCCGTCCAAGCCGTTCGGCAGCACCAGCCGCATCATCCAACCGACGGATTCAAGGCAGTCGGGTCCGGAGTTCGGGCCGGCGCCGAAGTCGACCGGCGGCGCGCCGGGCCGACGCGGGGGGTGGAAGAAGAGGTAGGCGGCGAAGGTTCGGCCGCGCTTGTCTGGGCTATTGGTTCTCAGATGCGCAGTTGCGCATCGTAGCTCCGCCTTCGCGCTTCGCGGAGCGGTGATGTGAGATGAATCACGCCCCTCTCGAGCGCAACGCGGGGGCCGAATGGATTTCCGGGCTCGCGGCTTCGTCGCAGCCCGGAATGACGAAGGCTACAGCTTCCCCTGCCCGTTGATCTGGCTTTGCTGTTGCTGCTGCCGCTGCTTCTCCTGCTCCTTGGCGTGGTGGCGGCCGTAGAGGCAGCCGGCTGCGGCGCCCAGCACGCCGTGATGACCGGCATAGTGGCCGGCGACGCCGCCGACGACGGCGCCCTTGATGCAGCCCTTGGCGTTGGCCGCGGTGGTCGCGCTGCACATGAGCAGCACGGTGGCGATGGCGACGAGAGATTTCATGGATCGATGCTCCGGATACAATATTGGGCTTTCAACGAGCACGGCTGGGTTCGGGTTCCAGCACCTGAGCAAGACGCGTCGCGCGAATAGGCGTGCGGCGTCATCACAAGGTGCAAAACACCGCATGCAGACAGCACACAACCGGAACTTGCACCCCATGAACGCGGCATGGCGCTCGCGCGACTTAGTTGGCAAGCACCTCTTTGTTTTTGGCGGATTGGTGGAGCCGCGAGGCGCACGGTAGCGTTTGCAATCCACGGCCGATGGTGGCGGGAGCAGCATGACGGTTGAATCGCTGAACAGGCAACGCGTGCTGCATCTGCTCGACGCCTTCACGCGTGGCGATCTCGAAGCCGCGCTGGCGTGCTGCACCGAGGATATCGACTTCCTCACCCATGCGCCGATCGACGTGCTGCCGCATATGGTGCCGCGCCACGGCAAGCAGGAGCTGCGCGAGCTCTGGGAGACGGTGTGGTCGCGCTATTCGGAGATCCGCTACAAGGCGCCGCACATCGTCGCCGAAGGCGAGGCGGTCGCGACCTACATGCACACCTATTTCAAGAAGCGCAGCAACGACCGCATCGTGCAGTTCGACATGGCCGTGTTCTACACCTTCCGCGGCGGGCTGGTGGCCGAGATCCGCGAGATCATCGATTCCTACGATCTGGTGCAGCAGGTGCTGGAGCGCGAGATCGGGCCGTTGATCACGGGCGCGCGGTTGGACTGAGCGGGGAGACCCGGACAAATACGGGGCCCTATTGCAAATCTCACAAAGAACGATCAATTGTGCATTGCGAAAACGTGAATTGCGTTTTGGCCGAAACCTGCTAATTTGTTCGCATACAAATGAATTGGGCCCCGGCGCTTGACTGCGCATGGGGTTGTTTTCCGTTTCTCCGTGAAGCCAGCTTCAGGACTGCCCAAAATGACAGAGCACAGCCTCTGGCGTTTCTCGCGCGCGTTGCACCGCGCGATCAACGACCGGCATTTCGAGGATGTCGAGGCCCTGATCGACGAAGACGTCGAGTGGGCGCTCTACGGCCCTATCGACATGTTTCCGTTCCTCGGCGCGCGCCAGGGCAAGCACGCCGTGCTCGACGTCATCCGCCAGCTCGCCGACAACTTCCAGGTCCGCCGCTTCGACCGCGAGAGCATCATGCTGGGCGTCGATTCCGCGGCCTCGATGCTGCGCTATTCGCTGACCGCACTGGATTCCAACAAGCCGATCAGCTTGCGGGTCGCGCAGTTCGCCCAGTTCAGGGCGGGCAAGCTCGTCAGCATGCGCGTCCTGGTCGACACGTTCGATCTGGTCGAGCAGGCACTCGGCCGCGCCATTCATCTGCCGAAGATGACCCGCGTCGGCTAACGCATGATCCGGAGCCGAAGGGCCGCGTTTGCGCAAAGTGCGAAGCGGTTTTCCGAAAAGATCATGCGCAAACATCAACCTGAAGCGCGATGAAAATCATTGCGCTTTAGGGGGGACGCCAACGGGCCCCGCTGTCCGGGACCGATGACAATGCCGCCTGCGACGTCCTGGCCTCCAGCCCCGCCGGATGCCGTCGCGTCACGAGCTCGTCATCGGGCGCGCGCCTTTCGCGCGGCCCGTTGGTTCGCGTCCTCTTGCGAACCGCCACAATTCCGCAACGATGCATCGGCACTTTCAGCGCCGGAATGGCGCATGGCCTACGGCCGATCTATATGATCGGGCAGCATGCGCTGGGGCTCGCGGGCAGGACGATGGAATTCTCGACAGGTTTTGGCTGGATCCGGCTGCCAGTGCTGGCGGCCGCATTCATTTTGGGCTCGGTGCTGACCGTGTCGGCACAGATCATCCCGCCGGCAGCGGCGGCGCCTGACGACAAGGCCGAAACCGAGACGGCAGAGGCTCCCGACGTCAACGACGCCGACGTGCTCAAAGGCATCGACGTCGACAAGCTCGACTGGAGCCAACTCGCGGTCGACGCCGGGACCGGCATTGATCCCATGGCTGCCAAGAAGCGCGCCCAGGCCGCCGCCAAGGACGGGCTGGACTGGTCGTCGAACGCCAATACCAACGGCTCCTCGGCGGTGACGGTGAAGCAGTCGGTGTTCTCGTTCTGGGATACCCGGATCGGCGCCGACATGACGGTGGCGAGCGAGCCGCGGACGATGTCCGAGCTCTTGGCGCAGAAGGCCACCAACGGCGGCAACCTGCCGCAATCCTCGGGCAGCGCCTGGGCGACCGCAACCGCGCCCGGCGCGGGGTCGATCTGGGACAAGACCGCGGTGGAAGCCCGCGTTGATCCCGGCGCCGAGCACAGCAAGATCGGGGCCTCGCTGAGCAAGTCCGTGCCGCTGTCGAGCGACACCTCGCTGACGCTGCAGAACGGCTACAGCGTCAATCAGCAGGGCACCACGGCCGTGCCCGGCATCGGCGGCCACGTCACGCGCAATTACGAGACCGACCAGTCCGCCAAGGTCACCCTCACCGACACCGGTACCAGCATCGTCGCCGGGCAGACGCTGTCGACCACCGACGACAAATGGCTGCGCAAGGTCGGCGCCGAGCAAAAGCTGTTCGACAACGTCACGGTCTCCGGCTCGGTCGGCGAGACCTCGCAAGGCGTGGTCAACAAGAGCCTGTCGGCGGGATTCAAAAAGAGCTGGTAGACCGAGCCTCCACTCTTTCTCCTCATCCTGAGGGCGCTCCGAAGGAGCGCGTCTCGAAGGATCGAGGCCCGCGCTGCCCTAGTGGCCTGCATGGTTCGAGACGCGCGCGAAGGGCGCGCTCCTCACCATGAGGGGATGGGTTCCGATGCGCGTTGGGCCATTCACACTTCCCTAACCATACGCCACGGCAATACCCCCGAATGGTCCGCCCTTGCCGCATCTCGGCCCATTTGCGGTCAAAATCGGACGCCCTGATAGGGAAGCCTCACAGACGTCGTCGTGCGGGGGACACTCGCGCTGCGCTCAACGCGAACAGGGGAACAACGATGAACGCCATGCGTCCGGAAAAGATCGAAACCACCGAGACCGAGACGGTCGATACCAACCTCGCCGCCGTGACCGAAGTGGAAGCCGGCATCCGTGACTTCGTCCGCAACGATATCGCCTATCTGCGCCGTCCGGCATCGAGCACGACCGATGCTCCCCCGCTCGATCCGAGCGCGGAAGCCACCGTCAACAACGTCAACTCGCTGATCCAGCGCGTGGCCGGCACCTCGCTCGCCGAGATCGAGAACCTGATCTCGGAGCTCGAGAGCCTGCGCGACCTGCTCCATGCCGAAGGCCAGCGCGTCCAGCGCGAGATCTCCGGCTATGCGCAGCTCAGCCAGGCCGCGATGAAGTCGACCCGCATGATCGCCGACAACGTGGCGCAGTGGAAACGCGCCGCCGACGGCCTGCGCAACAGCTGATCCCTGCCACGCCGCATCATCGGCCGCCGCGTTCCCGAAGGGAAGCGCGGCGGTTTTGATTCTTGCACGTCTCGAGCCTCTGCTCAGCGCAGCAGCATTGCACGCTACGGCGCGTCCGGGACACGAGCATGCATTTTTGAACCGGCAGCCGTTTCCCGGCGACCAATGCCAAGCGCCTGCAGCCTTACGGCCGGGCTTGGGGACATTTCAGATGGAAAGCATTCGGCCCGATACCACGGACCCGATTCCGTTGCGGCCCGCGCCGAACCAATTCGGCACGATCATGCTGCGCTTTGTCGGGCTGCTGGCGGTTGCGATCGCCGTCCTGGCGTTCGTCTATAGCCGCTGAGGCGCGGCCGGATGCCGGCCGCAAAGCGTTAACGAACCCTTACCGGCTCGCGTCGGCAGCCGAGGCTTCCAGGGTGTAGGCGCCATCGGCATAGCCCTTCACCACCATGCCGGCGACCAGCATCACGGCCAGCGTCGCGGTTGCGAAGATAAATCCAACAAACTTGAGTGCGCCGCGATCTGCCATGGTCCTCGTCCCCTGTCGTCCGCCCAATTCGTTTCAAATAGACAGCGACAGGTTCATAATTAGTTAGCAACTCACTGGTTCCGCCAAACTGCTTTGCGGTCACCATGTTGCGCAGGCTTATGGCAGCCGCCCTGAAACGCGTCCATAGCGCGCGGGCAACACTCGCGCGCTCATTTGTCCGTTCATCTTGGAACGGATCTAGCCGCTCTTGCGCAGCGGCACGAAGGCGGAAGCGGTGATGGAATAGACCTCCTCGCCGCGCTGGTTGGTGCCGGTGGTGCGGGCGGTCAGGATGCCCCAGCCGGGACGCGAGGCGGAGGTGCGCTTGTCGATGACGACATTGACGTAAGCGATGGTGTCACCGGCAAGCACCGGCCTGATCCAGCGCAGGTCGCGAAAGCCCGGGGACGGGCCCCACACCGCGACCTCCTCGCCGCGCGAGGCCGCCTCGCGCGCCAGACGCTGGCCGTCGGCGACGAGCAGGCTCATGCAGGCAGAGCCGACATGCCAGCCCGAGGCGGCGAGCCCGCCGAACAGCGAGTTCTTGCCCTCTTCCTCGTCGAGATGAAAGCGCTGCGGATCGAACTTGGCGGCGAATGTCTTGATGGCCTCCGCCGTGAACGTGTAGCTGCCGATCTCGCGGCGCTGGCCGATCTCGATGTCTTCGAAGAACCGCATCAGGCCGCCCCCTCGCGCCGCTTGATCAGGATCGGCGAGGTCATTTCGGCGAGCGCTTGCCCCGCCGCATTGCGCGCGGTGCATTTGAACTTGACGATGCCGAGCTCGGGCCGGCTCTTCGAGACTCGCGCCTCCAGCACGTCGACATCGAGCATGAGGTCGTCGCCGGGCCGCAGCGGCGAGAGCCAACGCACCTCGTCGACACCCGGAGAGCCCAGGGATGCGGCGCGGATGATGAAGCCATCGGCCATCATCCGCATCATCAGCGAGCAGAGGTGCCAGCCGGAGCCGGACAGGCCGCGCAGCATGCTCTTGGCTGCGGCCTCCTCGTCCAGATGCATGGGCTGCGGATCGAACTCGGCGGCAAAGGCCACAATCTCGTCACGGGTGACGTGGCGCGGGCCGAACGTGCCGAACCGGCCGAGCGGGAAATCTTCGAAGGTCAGGGTCATCTTGGGAAAGCTTTGCGGGAATGACAGATTGTGGCCGCACTTTGCGGCAATCTCAACCCGCCGGCCCGCATGGCTCGTGCTACATATCACGCGGCGGCTTTGGTCTGAGTCGGATCAGCCGCGGGCCGGGATCCTGTGCCGCGGTCCGACTTGACGTCCCGATTTGCCTTGGAATCTACCTTGGAATTTGCCTTGGGGAGAGCAATGTTTTCATTCAGCGACCTGTTTCAATGGGACCGCTTCATCACGCCGACGATCATCAAGACCTTCTATTGGCTGGTGATCGCGCTGATCTGCCTGTTCGGCCTCTCCGGCATCTTCTCAGGGCTCGCCGCGATGGCGATCAGCCCGTTCGGCGGCTTCCTGATGCTGCTGTCGTCGATCGCGAGCGTCGTCGTCGGCGTCGTGTTCTCGCGCATCCTGGCGGAGCTGATCCTGATCGTCTTCCGCATCAACGAGCATCTCGGCGCGATCAGGGACCAGGGATCAGGGATGCGATAGCCCGTCATTCCGCGGCGCGCGTAGCGCGAACCATGGTGCGCAATTGCGCACCTGAGCATCCATCGAGCCTCAGAACAATTGGATGAATGGATTCCGGGTTCGCGCCAAGAGGCGCGCCCCGGAATGACAGTTCCGGCTTACGTATTGAACCGGAAATGCATCACGTCGCCGTCGGCGACGACGTATTCCTTGCCTTCGAGGCGGAGCTTGCCGGCATCGCGGGCGCCGGCCTCGCCGCCCAGCGCGACGTAGTCCTCATACGCGATGGTCTCGGCGCGGATGAAGCCTTTCTCGAAGTCGGTGTGAATCACACCGGCCGCCGCCGGCGCCTTGGTGCCGCGGTGGATGGTCCAGGCGCGAGCTTCCTTCGGCCCTACCGTGAAATAGGTGATGAGGTCGAGCAGCGTGTAGCCGGCGCGGATCAGGCGATCGAGGCCGGCCTCTTCGAGACCGAGCGTCTCCAGGAAGTCGGCGCGCTCCTCACGTGACAATGTCGCGATCTCCGACTCGATCTTGGCCGAGATGACGACGGCGACCGCACCTTCCTTCGCCGCCTGCTCCTCAACCGCCTTGGAGAAGGCGTTGCCGGTCGCGGCCGAGCTTTCCTCGACGTTACAGACATAGAGCACGGGCTTGGACGACAGGAGGCCGAGCATCGAGAACGCGCGCTCTTCTTCCGCCTTGCGCTCGACGAGGCGCGCGGGCTTGCCCTCGCGCAGCAGCACCAGGGTGCGGTTGACGAGGTCGAGCTGTTCCTTGGCGTCCTTGTCGTTGCCCTTGGCCTTCTTGGTGAGGTTGTCGACGCGCTTTTCGAGGCTGTCGAGATCGGCGAGCATCAGCTCGGTCTCGATGGTCTCGATGTCGGCGAGCGGGGCGATCTTGCCCTCGACATGGGTGATGTCGGAGTCTTCAAAGCAGCGCACGACATGCGCGATCGCGTCGACCTCGCGGATATTGGCGAGGAACTGGTTGCCGAGGCCTTCACCCTTGGAGGCGCCGCGGACGAGGCCTGCGATGTCGACGAAGGTCAGCCGGGTCGGGATGATCTGACCGGACTTGGCGATCGCGGCAAGCTTGTCGAGCCTGGGATCGGGCACGGCGACCTCGCCGACATTCGGCTCGATGGTGCAGAACGGATAGTTGGCGGCCTGCGCCGCGGCCGTCTCGGTCAGCGCATTGAACAAGGTCGACTTGCCGACATTGGGCAATCCGACGATCCCGCATTTGAATCCCATGGTCTCTTCCAGTCTTCGCGCCACGGGCGCGTGCGTTCGTTGAAGTCGTCATGCCCGGCCTTATGCCGGGCATCCACGTCCTTCGGAGAAAGAAGACGTGGATGGCCGGGTCAAGCCGGCCATGACGGAGAGAGATCAGTTCGATTTCTCTCCGTTCTCGTCCTTGGTCAAAAATCCCTTCGCCTGCATGGCGAGATGGACCCTGTTGGCGAAGGTCGCATCCGAGCCCTTGGCGATCAATGCGGCGTGCTCGGCGACCGCGTCGCAGAGCGTCGCCACCCAGTCATTGTCGGCCTTGGCGAAGTCCGACAGCACGTGGCCGTGCACCAGTTCCTTGACACCGGGATGACCGATGCCGAGCCGCACGCGGCGATAGTCGTTGCCGATATGCGCCGAGATCGAGCGCAGGCCGTTATGGCCGGCGATGCCGCCGCCGATCTTCACCCGAACCTTGCCCGGCGGCAGCTCGAGCTCGTCGTGGAACACCGTGGTGTCGCCAGGTGCGATCTTGAAGAAGTTCGCCGCGTCTTGAACGCTGCGGCCGGAATCGTTCATGTAGGTCGTGGGCTTGAGCAGGATCACGCGCTCTGATCCAAGCGTGCCTTCCGAGGTCTCGCCCTGAAAGCGACGGCGCCATGGTGCGAAACCATGACGCCGCGCGATCTCGTCGACGGCCATGAAGCCGATATTGTGCCGGTTACGTGCGTATTTCGCGCCGGGATTGCCGAGCCCAACAAAGAGTCGCATGACGCGGCGCGCCCCTCGCTCGGCGCGCGATCAGGGACCGCGCGCCAGCTTTGAGAGATTACTTCTTCTTGTCGCCGCCGGCGGGAGCCTTGGCAGCAGCGGCAGGTGCAGCAGCGCCCGCAGCCGGAGCCGCAGCGCCAGCCGCCGGAGCAGCGGCAGCCGCGCCAGGAGCGGCAGCCGCAGCCGCGGCCTTCTGCTCTTCGGCGTAGCCGGACGGCGGCACGATGGTGACGAGGGTCGCGTCCTCGCGGGTCAGCGCCTTCACGCCGGCCGGCAGCTTGACGTCGGACAGATGCAGCGAGTGACCGATTTCCAGCGCGCCGACATCGGCCTCGATGTACTGCGGAATGCTCTCGACACCGCATTCGAGCTCGATCGCGTGGGCGACGATGTTGACCGTGCCGCCGCGCTTCACGCCCGGGGACGTTTCCGCCTTCACCACATGCAGGGGCACGCTGATGCGGATGGTGGCGCCTTCGCCGAGCCGCATGAAGTCGACATGGATCGGGAAGTCCTTGACCGGATCGAGGTGATAGTCGCGCGGAATCACGCGGTGCTTCTTGCCCTCGAGATCGATGTCGACCAGCGTGGTCAGGAACCGGCCGGCGAGGATGCGCTGGCGCAGTTCACGATCTTCGATCGAGATCGTCACCGGGGGCTGGTTGTTGCCATAGATCACTCCGGGCACTCTCCCGGCGCGACGCTCAGCCCGGGCGGCCCCCTTGCCGCTCTTCGGACGTGCGGTCGCCTTCAATTCCTTGACGGTCGTCGCCATGTCGTTAAGTCCTTGTTTTTGCAAAAGTTAATGGGCCGCAGCGCGGCCCATGGCATAGCTCGCAGCAAGCCTCCAGGGGTGCGGGGGCCACGAACGTGGCCGGCTTTTAGCCGGAAGATGCGGAAATGACAAGGAGAATGGGCGGCCAGCCCGGATTCCTACCCGGACCCTTACCCTCCCCTGGAGGGGGAGGGTCGGCTCACATTGAGCGTAGCGAAATGTGAGACGGGGTGGGGTGATCTCTCCCCACGGGCACTATTCGATACGGAGAGACTGTCACCCCACCCCGCTCGCGCTAGGCGCGATCGACCCTCCCCCTCCAGGGGAGGGTAAGAGCCCTACCCGCCGAGCTTGGCCTCCAGCGCCGCGATCCGCGCTTTCAGCGCCTCGTTCTCCTCGCGGGCGAGGCGCGCCATGTCCTTGACCGCCTCGAACTCCTCGCGTTTGACCAGATCCATGTCGCGCAGGAATTTTTCCGCCTGGCTGCGCATCACCGTGTCGAACTCGCGCTTGACGCCCTGGGCGGCCCCCGCGGCGTCATTCATCAGGCGGCCGATCTCGTCGAAAAACCGGTTGCTGGTCTGGGTCATTTCGGCCTCCGATAACTTTGCGCGAACTCTCGAAAAGACAATGGCAATCCGGATCGAACGGTTCAAGAGCCGACCGCCGGTATCCTTGTCATCAACCGGTTTCCTTGCAATCGTATTCAACATCCCTGCATAACGGGAATCAGACGGCGTCTGCTGGCGCTCGATCGCCGCAATCTCGCTTGGATATAGAAGGCGCGATGCCCTTTCTGCTCATCGACTTCCCGGCCTTCAAGCCGATCGCGTTCGAGATCGGCCCGTTCGCGATCCGCTGGTATGCGCTAGCCTATATCTGCGGCATCGTGTTCGGCTGGCTCTATGCGCGCTCGCTGTTGAAGAACGAGCGCCTGTGGGGCGGCCCTGCGCCGATCTCGCTGCTCCAGGTCGACGACTTCATCCTGTGGGTCACGCTCGGCATCATCCTGGGCGGCCGCACCGGCTATGTGCTGTTCTACAATCTGCCGTTCTTCATCGATCATCCCGCCGCGATTTTCAAATTGTGGGAGGGCGGCATGTCCTTCCATGGTGGCTTCCTCGGCTGTGTCGTCGCGGTGATGGGGTTTGCCTACCGCAACGGCATCTCGATCCTGTCGCTCGGCGACATCACCACCGCGGTTGCGCCGGTCGGGCTGCTGCTCGGGCGGATCGCCAACTTCATCAACGGCGAATTGTGGGGCCGCGCCACCGATGCGAGCCTGCCCTGGGCGATGATCTTCCCCAACGATCCGACGCAGCTGCCGCGTCATCCGAGCCAGCTCTACGAAGCCGGCATGGAAGGCGTCCTGCTGTTCACGGTGCTCGCGATCATGATCCGGCTCGGCGCCCTGAAGCGGCCCGGCATGATCCTCGGCGCCTTCATCCTGATCTATGGTCTGACCCGCATCGCCGGCGAGCATTTCCGCGAACCGGACGCGCAGCTCGGTTTCCTCTGGGGCGGATTAACCATGGGCATGCTGCTGTCGATCCCGATGCTTATCGCAGGCCTCGTACTTATTGTATTGGCAGTCAGGCGCGCGGCGCCGAAGCCCGCAGGGGCCATTCGTTAATTCATTTCGGGAAAGCACGCCGTGA
Organism: Bradyrhizobium centrosematis; assembly: GCF_045571495.1. NCBI lineage: Bacteria > Pseudomonadati > Pseudomonadota > Alphaproteobacteria > Hyphomicrobiales > Nitrobacteraceae > Bradyrhizobium > Bradyrhizobium centrosematis. The sequence continues at coordinate 1,321,195 of NZ_CP120703.1, read as the reverse complement.
CCGACCAGCCGCTGCTCAACGAGATCAAGGCGCTGATCAAATCCTCGGGCCCCATGCCGGTCTGGCGGTTCATGGAACTGTGCCTGATGCATCCGCGCCATGGCTACTACGTCTCGCGTGATCCGCTCGGGCGCGAGGGCGACTTCACGACCGCGCCCGAGGTCAGCCAGATGTTCGGCGAACTCCTGGGCCTGTGGACTGCCTCGGTGTGGAAGCAGATGGGCTCGCCGCAATTCTTACGGCTGATCGAGCTTGGGCCGGGCCGCGGCACCATGATGGCGGACGCGCTGCGCGCGCTCCGCGTGCTGCCGCCGCTCTACCAGGCGCTTCATATCCACATGGTCGAGGTCAATCCGGTCCTGCGCGAACGGCAGGCCGCGACGCTGTCCGCCATCCGCAACATCAGCTGGCACGACAGCATCGACGACGTGCCGGAAGGCCCATCCGTCATCCTCGCCAATGAATATTTCGACGTGCTGCCGATCCACCAGATGGTCCGCTACGAGAACGGCTGGCACGAGCGCGTGATCGAGATCGACGACAACGGAAAGCTGCAATTCGGCGCGGCGCCGGAGCCGACGCCGCGCTTCGACGTGCTGCTGCCGCCCCCGGTGCGCGCTGCCCCGATCGGCGCCGTGTTCGAATGGCGGCCTGACGGCGAGATCATGAAGCTCGCCACGCGCGTGCGCGACCAGGACGGCGCGGCGCTGATCATCGACTACGGCCACCTCCGCAGCGATGCCGGCGACACCTTCCAGGCGATTGCACGCCACACCTTCGCCGACCCCTTGAAGGCGCCGGGCCAGGCCGACGTCACCGCCCATGTCGACTTCCAGGCGCTGGCGCGCGCAGCCGAGGATGTCGGCGCCCGCGTGCACGGGCCGGTGACGCAAGGCGACTTCCTCAAGCGCATCGGCATCGACACGAGGGCCGCTGCCTTGATGCAGAAGGCAACGCCGGAAGTGGCCACCGACATTTCGATCGCCCACAAGCGCCTGACGGACACAGGACGCAGCGGCATGGGCGCGATGTTCAAGGTGCTCGGAATTTCCGAGCCGCGGCTGACAGGCATTGCCGGCCTCAGCGATCTCGAACAGGCCGGAGGCAATTGATGACGATCACGTCCTCGCTGCTGGCAGCGGTGCCCGGCCTGCGCCACGCCTTCTTCACCCGCGAAGGCGGCGTCTCCAGCGGCATCTATTCCGCGCTGAACGGTGGGCTCGGCTCCAACGACGACCAAGGCCTTGTCGCGGAGAACCGCCGCCGCATGGCCGAACATGTCGGCGTCGCAGCCGACCGGCTCGTCAGTCTGCACCAGATCCACTCGCCCGACGTGCTCGTGGCCGAGGCTCCGTGGCCGAGCGGACCGCGGCCGAAGGGCGATGCGCTCGTGACGAAAACGCCCGGCATTGCGCTCGGCGTCTCCACCGCCGATTGCGGACCGGTGCTGTTCGTCGATCCCCATGCGCGCGTGATCGGCGGCGCGCATGCCGGCTGGAAGGGCGCGCTGACCGGCGTGCTGGAGGCGACGATCTCGGCGATGGAGAAGGTCGGCGCCACGCGCGGCAGCATCATCGCCGCGATCGGGCCGCTGATCCGCCAGGACAGCTACGAGGTCGGCAACGAGTTCGTGGCGCGCTTCATCGAGGCGGATGCGGACAACGCTGTGTTCTTCATCCCGTCGGTGCGCGAGGGCCATGCGATGTTCGATCTCGCCGGCTTCATCCGCAAGCGCCTGGACGCCGCCGGCATCCTGATGATCGACGACCTCGGTCTCGACACCTATGCCGACGAGCGCTTCTTCAGCTATCGCCGCTCGGTGCATCGCAAGGAGCCGGATTACGGCCGCCACGTCCACGCCATCGCGCTCGAGGCGTGAACACACGGGCAACACACCGTGTCATTCCGGGGCTCGCGCAGCGAGAACCCGGAATCCATCGTGCAGCAATTCATGCGGCGAAATGGATTCCGGGCTCGCGCCAAGGGGCGCGCCCCGGAATGACGGTGGGGATGTGGCTCGCCCGCCCTAGACGTTAATGCGTTTTAACGATATCGCTGCCCTCCATAATGAGGGACGCGTCATTCATCCTGGGCCGTGCGGGTTCGCGCGTGCTGGCGGTGCTGCTGCTGGCCGCGGCGACGGCGCTTGGCGGCTGCGCCGGCGGTGGCGGCAGTGCCGCCAATTCCTATGCGATGGCGCCGAGCGCCGGCAGCGGGGCCACGGTCGCCTTCGAATCGATCGACGGCCCACCGCCGCAGGTGTTCGACCGCATGGTCGGCGTGCTCGACAGCGAATCCAAGCTGCGCAGCCTGTCCGTCGTCTCCCGCGAGGGGACAGCTGCCTATCGCGTGCGCAGCTACCTCTCCGCCCAGGTGGTGCGCGGCAAGACCGTGATCGCCTGGGTCTGGGACGTCTACGACGCCAACCAGCAGCGCGCGCTGCGCCTGTCCGGCGAGGAACTGACCTCGGCCAAGGCTGGCCGCGACGCGACACGTGACGCCTGGGCGGCCGCCGACGACCTCGTGCTTCGGAAGATCGCCCAGGCCGGATTCAGCGGACTTTCCAACATGATCAACGGCACGCCGGATGCCCCGAGCACCGCTCCCGGCCTGCGCGGCCCCGCGGTGGCGAGCGCGATCCCGGAGGCTCCGGTAGCCGGGATGCCGGCCTCGGCGCTGGGCTATGCCGCGCGATAACCCCCGCTAAACCACGGCCTCAACTTGGCGCCAAGCCGTTGGCCCGACTCGGGATTTTCAAAGGGAAAACGTAGCATCCCGGGTTGCCATTGCAGCCTCTCGCCTGATATTTCCTCGCCCGTCGTAACCGTGCTTCCAGTGGGATCTGAGATGTTGAACGTCGTATCCAGCAAAGCGCGGGAGGAAGCGTCCATGTCGGCCAAAAACGGCTCCATCAAGCTCGTCGCCGGCAACTCCAATCCGGCTCTCGCCCAGGCCATCGCACAGGGCCTCGATCTGCCGCTGACCAAGGCGGTGGTCCGGCGCTTCGCCGACATGGAGATCTTCGTCGAGATCCAGGAGAACGTCCGCGGCTCGGATGCCTTCATCATTCAGTCGACCTCGTTCCCGGCGAACGATCATCTGATGGAATTGCTGATCATCACCGACGCGCTGCGCCGCTCCTCGGCGCGCCGCATCACTGCGGTGCTGCCCTATTTCGGCTACGCCCGACAGGATCGCAAATCCGGCTCGCGCACGCCGATCTCGGCCAAGCTCGTCGCCAATCTGATCACGCAGGCCGGCGTCGACCGCGTCATGACGCTCGACCTGCATGCCGGCCAGATCCAGGGCTTCTTCGACATCCCGACCGACAATCTCTACGCAGCGCCGCTGATGGTGCGCGACATCAAGGAGAAGTTCGACCTCTCCAAGGTGATGGTGATCTCGCCCGACGTCGGCGGCGTGGCGCGCGCGCGCGGCCTGGCCAAGCGCATCAACACCCCGCTCGCCATCGTCGACAAGCGCCGCGAGCGCCCGGGCGAGTCCGAGGTCATGAACGTGATCGGCGACGTCGCCGGCTACACCTGCATCCTCGTCGACGATATCGTGGACTCCGGCGGCACGCTGGTGAATGCGGCCGATGCGCTGATCGCCAAGGGCGCCAAGGACGTCTACGCCTACATCACCCACGGCGTGCTCTCCGGCGGCGCGGCCGCCCGCATCGCCGGCTCGAAGCTGAAAGAGCTCGTCATCACCGACTCGATCCTGCCGACCGAGGCCGTGACCAAGGCGCCGAACATCCGGACCCTGCCGATCGCCAGCCTGATCTCGGATGCGATCGCGCGCACCGCGGCGGAAGAGTCGGTGTCGAGCCTGTTCGACTAGGGATCGTCATTCCAGGGCGGCGCATAGCGCCGAACCCGGAATCTCGAGATTCTCAGGTGCACAATTGCGCACCATAGTTTTCGCTGCGCGAACCCCGGAATGACGTCGATCCTACCCCACGATGCCCGCCGCGACCTGGCCGCGCAGACGCTCCAGGCCGAGCAGCGTCTCGGCACAGGCGGCCGCGACTTCGATGCCCTTGATGGCGAAGTGCTTGCGGAAGAAGTCGTAATGCACCTCGGTCTCGTGGAATTGCTGCGGCGTCAGCACGGCTGAGAACACCGGCACCTCGGTGCGCAGCTGCACGTCCATCAAGGCCTTGATCACGGTGTCGGCGACGAACTCGTGGCGGTAGATGCCGCCGTCGACGACGAGGCCGGCCGCGACGATCGCGGTGTAGCGCCGCGTCTTGGCGAGGACCTGCGCGTGCAGCGGGATCTCGAACGAGCCCGGCACCTCGAACACGTCGACATGCGTGAGGTGCCGCAGCGCTGCCTCCTTCAGGAAGGCGATGCGGGCCTCCTCGACCACGTCGCGGTGCCAGCAGGCCTGCACGAAGGCCACCCGCTGCGGCTTGGCGAAGCGCGGATGGTCGGGCGCGGCCCCCGGCGGAACCGGGGGTTGGGGGACTTCAGTTTCGGTCTGGGGATCTTGCAACATCTGATTCATGGCTTTCCTCGGTTTAAGGACCAGAATCAGGGCACACGGAACGACAAACAGCCGCACCTTGCGATGCGTCTGTCACCGACCGTTCTCTTTCATCCGGACTTTAACCGTCGGCTTCGGAGTTGCACCGAATCTGCTGACCCTTCCGTTCGGGAGAACCCTCACGGAAGGCGCTCGCGGGCTTAGGCCTGTCGGCCCTTACCGCCGGTGGGGACTTTCACCCCGCCCTGAGAACATCGGCCGTTCGGAATGAACGACCTAGCCGGAAATATGCCGCCGGCGGACCGGCGCCGCAAGCGCGTTCCGCATGGGCAAAGCGCATGGTCCCATGCCGGTGCGACGACCCAGCCCTTGCCGGACGGAATTAACGATGGGCCCCCTTCCAAATCCGATTCCGGTTTGTTCTCCGCGTTAATAATTGTGGCGGAGATGAGCTGTGGACGAACGAGTCCTGGCTTGTGGACGGACTCGGGACCCCGTTGCGCAGATTCCGCAAATCACATCACTTGATCCGCGAAAGGCCCGCGCTGATCCCTGGGGATTGCGAGAGCGACTCCAGGGATCGCGGTAGCGTCTAGGGAGCGCGCGCCGGGCCCAAGCGCGTGCGTATCAAGGACAACAAGAAGGCAAGAGGTCGAGACGGCATGTCCCTGCTCGAAGGCACTATCGATTCCAGAAGCCATCCGCTCGCGGTGGTCGAGGATATCGCTGCCAGCAACAACTGGCCGTTCGAACGCTCCGGCGAAGACGAACTCACGATTGTCTCGAAGGGACAATGGACCGACTACCAGCTCTCCTTCACCTGGATGGGCGAGATCGAGGCGCTGCATCTGGCCTGCGCCTTCGACATGAAGATTCCGCTCGCGCGCCGCGGCGAGGTGCAGCGGCTCGTCGCTGCCGTCAACGAGCAGCTGTGGGTCGGTCATTTCGATTTGTGGACCAACACCGGCATGGTGATGCACCGCCAGGCCCTGGTGCTGCCGGGCGGGCTGACCGCCTCGACCGCGCAATGCGAGGCCATGCTCGCCGGCGCCATCCATGCCTGCGAACGCTATTTTCCGGCCTTCCAGTTCGTGGTGTGGGCCGGCAAGACCACCGCGCAAGCGATGGACGCGGCGATGTTCGATACGGTGGGCGAGGCGTAGGGCCTCAAGAAAGTGAGGGAGCCACAACTCCCTCCCCACGTCGTCCCGGACAAGCGCAGCGAAGCGGAACGCCGATCCGGGACCCATACCACGTGATGCCCCCTTGTGGCACAACGCTTGTTGCTCTGCTTTCCATCCACTAGAACCCCCTGTGGTGACGCGACGAGCGCAAGCGCTCGCGCGGGGGTCCCTGCGTTCGCAGGGACGACACCATCTGCTTGGGTGATCGCAGTGGCAAACAAAAGCACTCTCCAAAACATCACCGGCACCATTCTCCTCGCCGGCGCCGGCAAGATGGGCGGCGCGATGCTGACCGGATGGTTGGCCGGCGGGCTCGATCCGCGCCGCGTCGCGGTGGTCGATCCGCATCTTGCGCCCGAGATCACCGCGCTGGCCGCCAAGGGCGTCGCGCTCAATCCCGACGCGACGAGGGCCGGTCAGGTCGAGACGCTGGTCGTCGCGGTGAAGCCGCAGATGTTCCGCGAGGCCGGCGCTAGGCTGAAAGCGTTCGTCTCCGACAAGACCTCGGTGGTGTCGATCATGGCGGGAACCACCATCGCCTCGCTTGAAGAGGTCTGCGGCGGCGCCGTGGTTCGTGCGATGCCGAACACGCCGGCCGCGATCGGCCGCGGCATCACCGTCGCGGTCGCGGCGAACAACGTCAGCCCCACGCAGCGCGCGGTGGCCGATGCGCTGCTGCGCGCCACAGGCTCGGTCGAATGGGTCGAGGATGAAGGCCTGTTGGACGCGGTGACCGCTGTCTCCGGCTCAGGGCCGGCCTATGTGTTCCTGCTCGCCGAGGAGTTGGCGCGGGCCGGCGTCGAAGCCGGCCTGCCCGAAGCGCTGGCGACGAAGCTTGCGCGCGAGACGGTCGCGGGCTCCGGCGAGCTCTTGCACCAGTCGGAGCTTCCCTCCGCCACGTTGCGCCAGAACGTCACCTCGCCCGGCGGCACCACTGCCGCCGCGCTCGGCGTGCTGATGGGCGAGCCTGGCTTGCGCGATCTCATGATCCGCGCGATCGCCGCGGCGACGCAGCGGTCGAAGGAATTGGCGAAGTAGATGGTGCGTAGGGTGGGTTAGGCGAAGCCGTAACCCACCATGGCCTCAGCGATGGCGGAACGAAGTTGGTGGATTACGCCTTCGGCTAATCCACCCTACGAAACCCGCGGCTACGCCCCGAGCCGCTTGTTGAACATCTCGACGTTGACGAGCCCGCGCGCGTGGCGGCCTTCGCCGAGCTTGCGCGTGCCCTCGAACGCCTCGACCTCGAAGCGGATGACGCGGCGCTCGACCGCGACCACCCTTGCTGTGGTCCGCACCGTCGCGCCGACGAGAGCGGCTGCGAGATGGCGGATATCGACTTCGGTGCCGACGGTGACCCAGCCCGGCTGGAGCGCGGCGCGGATCGCATCGCCCGCCGTCATCTCCATCTCCAGAATCATCATCGGCGTCGCGTAGACAAAAGGCATACCGGGCACGAAATGCCCGACCGTGCGCTCGGCCGGCACCACCAGCGTGCGCTCGGCGCTCATGCCGATTGTGATGAACTCGCGTGCGTCCATGGTGCTTGCTCGTCATTCCGGGGGGCGCGAAGCACGAACTATGGTGCGCGGTTGCGCACCAGAGAATCCAGAGATTGCCGATCGAGATTCCGGGTTCAGCCCTGACGGGCTGCCCCGGAATGACGCGGACAGGTCACTTCTTCGCCGCCGCCGCGCGCTCAACAAACGTCTTGCCGCCCTTCATCTTGTGACGGAGCGGGGCTTCGTTGATCTGGATGACGACGGCATCGGCATCGACGCCGAGATTCTTCACCAGCGCCTGGGTGATGTCGCGCATCATGCCGGCCTTCTGCTCGTCGGTGCGGCCCTCGGCCATGCTGATGGTGATCTCAGGCATTTTCCTCTCCCTGCTGCTCTTCTGCTGCTGCCGTCATGGCCGGGCTTGTCCCGGCCATCTACGTTCTTTTCCATCAAACAAGACGTGGATGCCCGGGACAAGCCCGGGCATGACGACCTGTCGGAATGGCTAGCCCCAGCTCACGTCATGGCGGGCCAGAACCTCGCGCACTTTCGCGACGAGATCGGCTTCGCTGCACGAGAACTGCGCCGGCCGGCTCTCGCGCCATTCCTGGTTGGACGCAATCGCGGCCGCCGCTTTGGCGCCTTCGATCAGGTCCTTCACCTGCACCTCGCCGCGCGCCTTTTCATCCGAGCCCTGGATGATGACGCAAGGTGAGTTGCGGCGGTCGGCATATTTAAGCTGATTGCCCATGTTCTTGGGATTGCCGAGATAGAGCTCGGCGCGGATGCCGTCGGTGCGCAAGCGTGCCACGATCTTCTGGTAGTCGGCGACGCGGTCGCGGTCGAACACGGTGACGACGACAGGGCCGAATTCCGGCTTGGTGTCGAGCTTGCCAAGCAAGGTGAGCGCAGCCTGAAGCCGCGAGACGCCGATCGAGAAACCGGTTGCCGGCACCGGCTCGCCACGGAAGCGCGAGACCAGGCCGTCATAGCGGCCACCGCCGCCGACCGAGCCGAACCGCACCGGGCGTCCCTTCTCGTCCCTGGTCTCGAGCAGCAGCTCGACCTCGTAGACGGGACCGGTGTAATATTCGAGGCCGCGTACGACGGAGGGATCGATCTTGATGCGATCCGCAGCGTAACCCGACGCCGTCACCAGTTTTGCAATTTCTTCCAGCTCGCTCACGCCGGCCTGGCCGATCTCGCTCTTGGCGAGGTAGGTTTCTGCGGCGGCAATGGCGTCTTTCCAATCGTCCCGCGGCTTGGTGATGGCGAGAACGACGTCGGCCTCGGCCGCACTCAGATTGGCGCCTTTCGTAAAGTCGCCCTTGCCTTCTTCGCCGCCATCCCATCGACCGGGCCCGAGCAGCTTGCGCACCTCGTCCGCGGAAAACTTGTCGAGCTTGTCGATCGCGCGCAGCACGATCAGCCTGCGTGCAGCATTCTCGTCACCGCCGAGCCCGATGGCTTCCAGCACGCCGTCGAGCACCTTGCGGTTGTTCACCTTCACGACGTACTGGCCGCGCGCGATGCCGAGTGCCTCCATCGTGTCCGCCGCCATCATGCAGATCTCGGCGTCCGCCGCCGGCGTCGCCGAACCGACCGTGTCGGCGTCGAACTGCATGAACTGCCGGAAGCGGCCGGGGCCGGGCTTCTCGTTGCGGAACACGTAGCCGACGCGATAGCTGCGATAGGGCAGGACCAGGGCGTCGGTGCCGTAGCGTTCACCGACGTAGCGGGCGAGCGGCGCGGTCAAATCGTAGCGCAGGCTGATCCACTGCTCGTCGTCGTCCTGGAACGAGAACACGCCCTCGTTCGGACGATCCTGGTCGGGCAGGAACTTGCCGAGCGCGTCGGTATATTCCATCGCCGGTGTCTCCACCGGCTCGAAACCGTAGAGCTCGTAGACGGTGCGGATCTTCTCGACCATCTCGCGCGTCGCCCGGATCGCGGCGGGATCGCGATCCTCCAGCCCGCGCGGCAGGCGCGCCTTCAGCTTCTGGGGTTTTTTGGGTTTCTCGGCCATGTCGTCACTCTGTAAGTCAACGCTGACTTACAGCAAAAACGGTGACTGACAACCCGCAAACGCGCCTTTTCGCCTCTCCCCGCTTGCGGGGAGAGGCCGAAATTCACGCCGAAGGCGGGAATTTCGGGTGAGGGGGACTCTCCGCGAGTCCAACTGTCACCGTCCCCGCAGGAGACTCCCCCTCACCCCAACCCTCTCCCCGCAAGCGGGGAGAGGGAGAAATCTCAAAACACCTTGCGGATCCAATTGTGCGGATCGTTGGTGCGGCCGTACTGGATGTCGACGAGCTGCTTGCGCAGGCCCATGGCGACGGGGCCGGCGGCGCCGCCGGAGATCTCGAAATCGCCGCTGACCGAGCGCACCTTGCCGATCGGCGAGATCACGGCCGCGGTGCCGCAGGCGAAGGCTTCCTTCAACTTGCCGCTCGCCGCATCCTTGCGCCACTGGTCGAGCGAATAGGGCTCCTCGCGCACGGTCTTGCCGGCATCCTTGGCGAGCGTGATGATGGAGTCGCGGGTAATGCCGGGCAGGATCGTGCCGAGCGGCGGCGTCAACAGCGAACCGTCGTCGAACACGAAGAACACGTTCATGCCGCCGAGCTCCTCGATGTAGCGGCGCTCCACCGCGTCGAGGAAGACGACCTGATCGCAGCCATGCTGGATCGCCTCGGCCTGAGCCCGCAGGCTCGCCGCATAATTGCCGCCGCATTTGACCGCGCCGGTGCCGCCGATCGCCGCGCGGGTGTAGTTCTCGGAGACCCAGATCGAGACCGGGGCAGGACCGCCCTTGAAATAGGAGCCGACCGGCGAGGCGATCACCGCAAAAATGTATTCGGACGACGGCTTGACGCCGAGGAAGGTTTCGCTCGCGATCATGAAGGGCCGCAAATAGAGGCTGCCCTCGCCGCCCGGCATCCAGGCGCGGTCGATGCGCACGACCTGCTCGACCGCCTCGATGAAGACGTCTTCGGGCAGCTGTGCCATGGCCATGCGATCCGCCGAGTCCCTGAAGCGCCGCGCATTGGCGTCGGGGCGGAACAGGTTCACGCCGCCGTCGTCGCGCTTGTAGGCCTTGAGGCCCTCGAAGATCTCCTGCGCGTAGTGCAGCACGGCCCCGGCGGGATCCATCTGGAAGTTGGCACGTGCCTCGATCTTCGCCTCATACCAGCCGCCCTTGGCCTGGCTGTAGCGCACGATCGCCATGTGATCGGTGAAGATCCGTCCGAAGCCGGGGTCCACCAGCTTGGCGACGCGGTCCTTCTCAGGGGTCGGATTGGATGCGGGCTGGATGTCGAATTTCATACTCATGTCCTTGCCTCCCGCTGCCGATGGCGGCGCTGTTCTGGCGCCGGCCTGCCCGTCCGGGCTCGGCTGGCTTGATTGGTTTCAGGCCGGACCACCGTCAGCCTTGTTAAGGCCGGTTTCCCGTGACCAGCATGCCGCCGAGGACATGCTTTTGCGGAAGGCGGAAGTCCAGTATGTTTTGCCGAAATGCCGCTCGACAATCGCACGGTAGATCTGATCCGGCCGTCGTCGCCTGTCCGGCTCCTTCCGCCGTCCCTGCTTCGACGCCGCCCGCCGCGAAACGATCTAAAATTTCGTGCAGGCTGATCGTTTTGTAACATTGAACCCAAGATACGTCAATATGCCTGACATAAATTTCGCGAGTCCCGCCCAAGACGCCGCCGAGCCGCGGCCGGCCGCAGGCGATGGAGGCAATTTGCGCTGGGATATCATCGAGCTGCTGTTCTTCGCCTATCGCGATTTCGTCGGCGATCCCGACCAGGAGCTGGAGGCTTTCGGCTTCGGCCGAGCCCATCACCGGGTCATGCACTTCGTTTATCGTTATCCCGGCCTGAAGGTCGCCGATCTGCTCGACGTCCTGCGCATCACAAAACAGTCGCTCGGCCGCGTGCTCAAGCAGCTCCTGGACGAGGGCTACATCGTGCAGAAGACCGGCGACAACGACCGCCGCCAGCGCCTGCTCTACGCGACGCCGAAAGGCGAGGCGCTGGTGCAGAAGCTTGCAGGTCTGCAGACCACGCGGATCACCCGAGCGCTCGCAGAGATGGGTCCGCAGGATGCCGAGACCGTCAAGCGCTTCCTGCGCGCGATGATCGATCGGGACGATCCGGACAAGGTGCTCGAGACGATCTTCGCTTCCGTCAACCAAGACGCCAAGGAGTGATTGTGCCGCTCGCTGCCACTCTCGCCCGCCCGCCGGCGCGCCCGGCCGATGACGCGCCGCATCTGCTGCTCGTCGACGACGATCGCCGCATCCGCGATCTGCTCTCGCGCTTCCTCGCCAGCGAGGGCTATCGCGTCACCACCGCCGCCAGCGCCGGCGATGCACGATCGAAACTGCTCGGTCTGCATTTCGACCTCTTGATCCTCGACGTGATGATGCCCGGCGAGACCGGCTTCGATCTCGCCCGCTTCATCCGGACATCCTCCTCGGTGCCGATCGTGATGCTGACGGCGCGGCACGAGGCGGAAGCCCGCATCGAGGGCCTGCAAATCGGCGCCGACGATTATGTGGCAAAACCGTTCGAGCCGCGCGAGCTGGCGCTGCGCATCAACAACATCCTCAAGCGCGCCGCCCCGCCGCCGCAGGCCACGACGATCGAGAAGATCGCCTTCGGTCCCTATGTCTACCATCTCGACCGCGGCGAATTGCGCCAGGGCGAGGAAGTCATCCATCTCACCGACCGCGAGCGCGAGATGTTGCGCATCCTCTCGGAGACGCCGGGCGAGACCGTGCCGCGCAGCGCGCTGACCGGCAATGGCAGCGTCAACGAGCGCGCCGTCGACGTGCAGATCAACCGCCTCAGGCGCAAGATCGAGACCGATCCCGCCAATCCGTTGTTCCTGCAGGCGGTGCGCGGTATCGGCTACCGGCTGGTTGCCTCGCCATAAATTGAAGCGCGCCAGATGAGCACGATCGATACCGGCCTGACGCTTTTGAAGAGCGCTGCCGGCCGCGTCTCCGCCGCCAATGGCTGGATGGGCAATGCGTTCAAGGGCTGGATGCCGACCGGCCTCTATGCCCGCGCGCTCCTCATCATGATCGTGCCGATGGTGGTGCTGCAATCGGTCGTCGCCTTCGTATTCATGGAGCGGCACTGGAACACGGTGACGCGTCGCCTGTCCGCCGCAGTGGTGCAGGACATCGCCGCGCTGATCGACGTCTACAAGGGCTATCCGCAGGACAAAGATCGCGACCAGATCCGCCGCATCGCGCAGCAGCGCCTCGGCCTCGTCGTCGATTTCCTGCCCGCCGGCGACATGCCGCCGCCGGGACCGAAGCCGTTCTTCTCGCTGCTCGACCAGACGCTGTCGGTGCAGCTCGGCCGCCAGATCGGCCGCGCGTTCTGGATCGACACGGTCGGCCGCTCCAATCTCGTCGAGATCCGCATCCAGCTCGACGATGCCGTGATGCGCGTGTTCGCGCAGCGCAGCGCCGCCTATGCCTCCAACTCGGAGATCTTCCTGTTCTGGATGGTCGGCACGTCCTCGATCCTCCTGATCGTCGCGGTGCTGTTCCTGCGCAACCAGATCAAGCCGATCCTGCGCCTCGCCGACGCCGCCGAAAGCTTCGGCAAGGGCCGCGAGGCGCCGAACTTCCGCCCGCGCGGCGCGCGCGAGGTGCGGCGCGCGGCGGTCGCCTTCCTCGAGATGAAATCGCGTATCGAGCGCACGATGGAGCAGCGCACCGCGATGCTCGCCGGCGTCAGCCACGATCTGCGCACCATCCTGACCCGCTTCAAGCTCGAGCTTGCCCTGATCGGCGACAGCCCGGAGCTCGAGGGCATGCGCAAGGACGTCGACGAGATGTCGATGATGCTGGAGGATTACCTTGCGTTTGCGCGCGGCGATTCCGGCGAGCAGTCGCAGCCGACCGACATGGCGCAGGCGCTCGAGGAGCTGCGCAGCGACGCCGAGCGCCATGGCCACACCGCGACCGTCGCCTTCCACGGCCTGCCCGTGGTGACGGTCAAACCGGCCTCGTTCAAGCGCTGCCTCGCCAACCTCGTCACCAACGCGGCGCGCTACGGCAAAAGCATCGCCATCACCGGCCAGCGCGATCACCGTTATTTGACCGTGACGGTCGACGACGACGGCCCCGGCATTCCCACGCATTTGCGCGAAGAGGTGTTCAAGCCGTTCCTGCGGCTGGACAACGCCCGCAATCAGGACGAAGGCGGCACCGGCCTCGGCCTTGCCATCGCCCGCGATATCGCCCGCTCGCATGGCGGCGACATCACCCTCGGCGACAGCCCGATGGGAGGATTGAGGGCGAGCGTGAGGATTCCGGTGTAGCTCCTCTCTTCTTCCCATGTGGGAGAAGAGGGCGACAACTCACTTCGGCAGCAGCGCCTTCAGCTTGTCCATGTCGCGCACGTTCATCTTGAAGCCGCCGGGCATCACGATGTCGCCGGGCTTCTGGTCCGGCTTGCACGCACCGAGCCATTTGGCTTGCAGCGTCATGGTCGTATCGCGCCCCGCAGCACCGGCGACGCCGCCTTGCGCGTGCGAGGAGGTCTTCACCGTATAGGCCGAGTTGAAATCGCCCGTGATCTCGGCATGCGACGTCGTGTTCACGCCGGCGACGCTGCACTCGGAATCGCTGACATAGCCGGTCGCCGTCTTCTTGATCTCCTGCTTGGCGCAGATCTGCTTGGCCATCGGCGAGACGTTGTTGCTCATCTCCCTGTCGACGGTCTCGTCGGTGCAGTGCTGCATGGTCATCTCGGGCACGGGCGAGCCTGATGTGACCAGCTTCATTTCCCAAAGGCCGGCCTTGCGCACCGGCAGATCGTCGGCGCTGGCGCTGCCGGCCGGCACCACAAGGCAAAGCGTCGAGCCGAGCAAAGCAAGTTTGCGCGTCATGCGAGAATCTCCAGGCAGAGATCGCGGCGTTACGACAACGCCTCAGTAGAGCGTGCGGATCGGCTGATTGGCGGCGCCATAGGGTACCCAGCGGCAGGAGAACGAGATGTAGCCGCCCTCATAGGCCTGCATCGCCAGGAATTTGACCACCTTGCCATAACGCGCGCAGTGATCGACGGCGACCTGCCGCGCATCGACCTGGGTGGCCATCGAATAGGCGATGATGCCGCCGGTATCGTTGCCCTTGAACGGCGGTACCGGAAGGATATCCGCGCGCGCCGGCTGGCTCGCCATCAACCCCAAGGCAAGAAGGCTCGCGGCCGCAATGATTCGCATTCCCGTCACTCCAATTGGCTGGCCGCCAGTTTACGGTGCCGGGATGGAAGTGAAAAGAACCGAAGCCCTGCCGGCTGCGACGTTGTGGTCAACTCCTGGCGAAGTGTTGCCGCGCTGCACTTGACCTCCCCCGGCCTTCGCGGCACCGTCCGAACCTCGCAAGACCTTAGCTGTCCGGATTGACCATGCGCGCCCCCTCCCCGAAATCGCTCCGCTTTGCCGCCGTGCTCGGCCTCATGTTCGGAGCGCTGTCGCTCGGCGAAGCCAGGGCGGCCAATCCGCTCGAGATGAATTTCTGGCTGAGCGGGCCGCGCTATGACGGCGCGGTGGCCGATTGCGACAGGGCGCTGCCGACGATCGCCACCCAGTTCTGGGAAAAGGAAAGCTCGTTCTGGAATTCCTCCCTGAGGATCACCGGCTTCTCCGCCGTCCGCGAGACCGCGTTTCGTCCCTGGCAGTCCGACAACATCCCGCGCCGCTATTGCACCGCGGACGCCATGCTCAACGACGGCAAGGTGCGCAAGGTGCACTTCTCGCTGATCGAGGATGGCGGCTTCGCCGGCTATGGCAACGGCGTCGAATGGTGCGTGGTCGGCCTCGACCGCAACTGGGCCTACAATCCGGCCTGCCGCGCCGCCAAGCCCTGATTCGAAGAGCCTGATTCGGGGTCAGTCAGCGGCCAAACGGTTGCCGCCTGAATTTTGTTCTTGAAATGTTCTTCTCGGCTGCTAGGCTTCCCGCACAGTCTAGTTGAGGGGCGTCGCCATGTTTCATTCCAGATTGCATTCATTGTCTCGCTTGGTGATCTCGCTGGCCCTTTCCCTGATCCTCGCCGCGGGCTTGGCCTCGGTCGCCGGCGAGGCGAAGGCGCAGGACAAGCGGCAGAACACGCCCGGCGAGTTCGACTTCTATGTGCTGTCGCTGTCGTGGTCGCCCTCGTTTTGCGAGGAGGCGGCCGAGCGTGGCGGCCGCTCCCAAATCCAGTGCAGCGGACGGCCCTATGCCTTCGTGGTGCATGGCCTGTGGCCGCAATATGAGAACGGCTTCCCGGAATATTGCCAGCGGCCCGCGCCGCGCCTGAACCGCAGCATCGTCTCCTCGATGCTCGATCTGATGCCGGCGCCGGGACTGATCTTCAACGAGTGGGACAAGCACGGCACCTGCTCGGGCCTCGCCGATCGCAGCTATTTCGAGACGATCCGCAAAGCGCGCGCCGCGATCAAGATACCGGCCGAATATCTCGATTTGTCACAGACCAAGACGGTGGCGCCGGCGGAGGTCGAGGAAGCCTTCATCAAGGCCAATCCGGGGCTGAGCAGTGCCGCCGTCTCGGTTACCTGCAACCGGACCAGGCTCTCCGAGGTCCGCATCTGCCTCAGCAAGGACCTGCAATTCCGGGCCTGCGAGGAGATCGAACGCCGCGCCTGCCGCCGCGATCAGGTCACCATGCCGCCGATCAGGGGCGGCTAGTTCCTCCAGCCTTCGTTATTGCGAGGAGCCCGCGACAAAAATTGCAAAGCAATTTTGCGCTGGCGACGAAGCAATCCAGACTGCCGCCGCGGATGGATTCCGGATTGCTTCGCTGCGCTCGCAATGACAAGGGGTTAGGATCGCGCAAGACAACGTAGTCCGATCCCATGAACTACCGCCACGCCTTCCACGCCGGCAATTTCGCCGATGTCATCAAGCACATCGTGCTGGCGCGCATCATCACCTATTTGCAGGAGAAGCCGGGGGCGTTCCGCGTCATCGACACCCATGCCGGGGCCGGCCTCTACGACCTCGACAGCGACGAAGCGCGCCGGGGCGGCGAATGGCTGACCGGCATCGCGCGGCTGATGCAGGCGCGCCTGTCGAACGAGAGCGCGGCGCTGACCAAGCCCTATCTCGACATCGTCCGCGCCTTCAATCCGAAGGGCGAGCTCAAGGCCTATCCCGGCTCGCCATTGATCGCGCGCGGCCTGCTGAGGCCGCAGGACCGGCTCGTCGCCTGCGAGCTCGAGCCGAAGGCGCGGAAAGCGCTGATCGACGTGCTGCGCCGCGACGAACAGGCCCGCGTGGTCGGTCTCGACGGCTGGGTGGCGCTGCCGGCCTTCGTGCCGCCAAAGGAGCGGCGCGGCCTCGTGCTGATCGATCCGCCCTTCGAGGCCAAGGACGAGTTCGAGCGGCTGAGCGAGGCCTTCTCCACCGCCTTCGCCAAATGGCCCACCGGTATTTATGTGATCTGGTATCCGGCCAAGAACCGGCGCGCCACCGACGCGCTGGCCCAAACGGTCGCCCGGCTCGCAGCTGCAGCAAAACCACCGGGAAAATGTCTGCGCCTCGAGTTCAGCGTCGCGCCCCAGCTCGACGGCGGCGCCCTTGCCTCCACCGGGCTCCTGATCGTCAATCCGCCCTACACGCTGCAGGGCGAGCTCAAGACGATCCTGCCCGAGCTGGAAATGCCGCTCGGCCAGGGCGGCGCTGCCAGATTCCGATTGGAGGTCCCCAAGCCTTAAAGCCAAGCCGTAACACTCCGGCATTCTTGGGAAAAATATGCAGGAGCGGTAGTCAATCCGCAGAGAACCGTATTATGCTGTTTCTGTGACTGGCTTTACGTTCCGCTTCCGCGAATGGTTGCGGCGGAGTGAAGGCCTAAGAAAGATCCGGCCGGACCATCAGGTTCGCCCAAGGATGGCCAGCTCCCGGGCTTCGTAACGTCCGGTCATGTCGTGACGTGAGTCTGCGTCGCGGCGGAGGAGCAATGAGGGGGAGTTTCCCGATGGCCATGACGGGAACGGTTAAGTTTTTCAACGGCGAACGCGGCTACGGTTTCATCAAGCCTGACGACGGCGGCCGCGACGTCTTCGTGCACATTACTGCTGTGGAGCGGGCCGGACTGAAGGACCTTGCGGAAGGACAGCGTATTACTTTCGAAGTCGAGCCCGACAAGAAGGGGAAGGGACCAAAGGCGGTCAACCTGGTCATCCTCTCCTAGAGGGCCTGACGCAACACATTCGGCGCAATACTCGGCGCAGAAATACTTGGCAAAAAAATCCCGGCCGCGAGCGGCCGGGAAGTTGTGGTCCGGTATTTTCTTCTTCAGCTATCAGAAGTGATAGTTCACGCCCGCGCGAACAACGCTGGCGCTATAGCCGTTTGACACGCCCGTGATTGCGAACTGGCTCGTCGACAGATCGATGTAGAGATATTCGAGCTTGGCGCTCCAGTTCGGAGCCAGGCCGACCTCCGCACCGGCGCCGATGGTCCAGCCGGCGGTGGTGTGCGATTCCGCCCAGCCGAAGGTCTGCCCACGCAGCTCGCCAAAGGCGAGGCCGGCGGTGCCGTAGAACATCACGTTGCTGAAGGCATAGCCGGCGCGGCCGCGCAGGGTGCCGAACCAGGGATTGGAGAACTTCCACGGCGCGAAGGTGTCGTCGGCGCCAGTGGCCTGGATGTCGCCCTCGACGCCAAACACCCATGGTCCGTTCTGGAAATTGTAGCCGGCCTGCACGCCGCCGACGAAGCCCGACGGCTTCGAGGGATTGTTGTCCACCGAGCCCCATTCGTAGCCGATGTTGCCGCCGAGATAGGGACCGGCCCAGCTATACGCATTGAGCGGCTGGTTGACGGTATAGGGCGCACGCTGCCCGTAATTGAGATCGGCGGCCTCTGCCGAAGCTGTCCAGCCGGCCGCAACCAGCGCGGCCGCGCCCACAACGAGCCTCTTCATCACACACTCCAACGCAACTGCCGTCACCGGATGCGGCGCCGCGCCGCCGCGCGAGGCAAAGCCACATGGTGAGGGAACCACCACTCTTTCGCGTAAGATTTATCGAGAGTTTTAAGTTAAAGGGCTGTTAAGCCGGGTTACCGCGCGCTTAACAGACTTAAGGAAGCGTTACCTGGAACTGCGCCGCCGTCCTGTGCGTGCCGCACGGCCGGAACTTCAAATCGGCACCCCCAGCGCCTAAATTCGCTCCATGGTTCACGATTCCACCGACAATCCGGACGACCGTGCGCGGAAATCGCCGCGGGCTACGGCGAGCGACACCCCGCCCGACCTCGATCCCGCCACAACCGGCGGCGACGACGAGGACGATGCGCGGCTGCCGGATATCCTCGAGGAGAGCGGCGCCGTCGGCGAGGAGCCGCTGGCAACCGGCCACGAGGCGATCGAACGCGCGGTCCGGCTTGCCCCGACCTCGCCCGGCGTCTATCGCATGCTCAGTGCGAATGCCGACGTGCTCTATGTCGGCAAGGCCAAGAACGTCAAAAAGCGCCTGTCCAGCTATGCGCGGCAAAGCGCGCCGCTGCCCGCCCGCATCCTGCGCATGATCGCCGCCACCGTGACCGTGGAGATCGTCTCGACCAACACCGAGACCGAGGCGCTGCTGCTGGAAGCCAATCTGATCAAGCAGCTGCGGCCGCGCTTCAACGTGCAGCTGCGCGACGACAAGTCGTTTCCCTATATCCTGATCACCGGCGACCATTGGGCGCCGCAGATCCTGAAACATCGCGGCGCGCAGAGCCGGCCCGGACGCTATTTCGGTCCGTTCGCCTCGGCCGGCGCGGTCAACCGCACCATCACGGCGCTGCAGCGCGCGTTCCTGATCCGCTCCTGCACCGATTCCTTCTTCGAGAGCCGCACCCGGCCCTGCCTGCTCTACCAGATCCGCCGCTGCGCCGGCCCCTGCACCCGCGAGATCGACTTCGGCGGCTACACGACGCTGGTGCGCGAGGCGAGCGACTTCCTGTCCGGCAAGAGCCATGCGGTGAAGCAGGAGCTTGCCGGCGAGATGGAGAAGGCGGCCGGCGAGCTCGAGTTCGAGCGCGCCGCGCTGTACCGCGACCGCCTCGCCGCGCTGTCGGCGATCCAGTCGCAGCAGGGCATCAATCCGCGCACGGTCGAGGAAGCCGACGTGTTCGCCATCCATCAGGAGGGCGGCTTCTCCTGCGTCGAGGTGTTCTTCTTCCGCACCGGCCAGAACTGGGGCAACCGCGCCTATTTTCCGCGCGCGGAGAAGACGTTCACCCCGGAGGAGGTGCTCGGCTCCTTCCTCGCCCAGTTCTACGACGACAAGCCGCCGCCGAGGAACATCCTGCTCTCGCACGAGATCGAGGAGAGCGAGCTGCTCGCCAATGCGCTGGCGATCAAGGCCGGTCACAAGGTCGAGGTCACCGCGCCCAAGCGCGGCGAGAAGAAGGAGCTGGTCGCCCACGCGCTGACCAATGCGCGCGAGGCGCTCGGCCGCAAGCTCGCCGACACCGCCACGCAAAGTCGCCTGCTCGATGCCATGGCCGCGACGCTGAGCCTGCCGCATCCGCCCAAGCGCATCGAGGTCTACGACAACAGCCACATTCAGGGCACCAACGCAGTCGGCGCCATGATCGTCGCCGGCCCGGACGGCTTCGTGAAGAACCAGTACCGCAAGTTCAACATCAAGTCGGAAGGGATCACGCCCGGCGACGACTTCGCCATGATGCGCGAGGTGCTGGAGCGCCGATTCAAGCGCCTGATCAACCCGCCCGAGGACGCCGGTACCAAGGCCAAGGACGACGATTTCCCGCAATGGCCCGACCTCGTCATCATCGACGGCGGCCGCGGCCAGCTCAACGCCGTCCGCGAGATCTTCGCAAATCTCGGCCTGACCCAGGTCTCGCTGATGTCAGTTGCCAAGGGGCCGGACCGGGATGCCGGCCGCGAGACCCTGTTCATGCCGGAACGCGAGGCCATCAAGCTGGAGCCGCGCGACCCCGTGCTCTATTTCATCCAGCGCCTGCGCGACGAAGCCCACCGCTTCGTCATCGGCTCGCACCGCAAGCTGCGCAAGAAGGACATCCGCGAGGCCGGTTTGCAGGAAATTCCGGGCATCGGCCCGTCGCGCAAACGTGCCTTGCTGCATCATTTCGGGACCCTGAAGGAGATCGAACGCGCCTCGATCGCCGATCTCGGCAAGGTTCCGGGGGTGAGCGCCGAAAGCGCCCGCAGGATTTTCGAGTATTTCCATCCCCAGCCGGGATGAACTAAAGGGGGCGCAAAGGGAGCCCTGGTCATATGGTCGTCGTATCCCACACCCATCTGGTGAGCGGAACGGTTGACCTTCGGCCACGAGCGGTATTGGTAGGACGGATGAACATCGCCACGACACGAGGGACGACCAGCCGCGCGATGTCCCTCCCGAACCTGCTGACCTATGGCCGGATCGCCGCGATCCCGGTCGTGGTCGGATGCATCTATGCGCAATCGATTCTGGATCAGCCGCTCTGGTTGCGCTGGGTCGCGGTCGCCATTTTCATTGCCGCAGGGGTGACGGACTACCTCGACGGCTATTATGCGCGGATCTGGAATCAGCAATCGGCATTCGGCCGGATGCTCGATCCGATCGCCGACAAGCTGCTGGTCGCCTCGTGCCTGCTGATGCTGGCCGCCGACGGCATCATTCATGGCTGGTCGTTGTGGGCCGCCATCGTGATCCTGTGCCGCGAGATCCTGGTCTCGGGCCTGCGCGAATATCTCGCCGCGCTCCGCGTCAGCGTGCCGGTGACCAAGCTTGCGAAGTGGAAGACCACGGTCCAGCTCGTTGCGATCGGCTTCCTGCTTGCGGGACCTGCCGGCGACGAGGTGGTGCCCGTGGTCTCGATGATCGGATTGGCGCTGCTGTGGGCCTCGGCCATCCTGACCATCTACACCGGATACGATTATTTCCGCGCCGGCATCCATCACCTCATCAAGGAGGACGAGGGATGAAGGTGAAGTATTTCGCCTGGGTACGCGAGCGCGTCGGCAAGGCGGAGGAGACCATCGAGCCGCCCGCGAGCGTGCGCACCGTCGAGGAGCTGATCGCCTGGCTGTCCGGCCAAAGCGAGGCCTATGCCTACGCATTCGAGAAGCCGAAGGTGATCCGCACCGCCATCGACCACGCCCACGTCAAGTCGGACGCTGCGATCGCGGGCGCCCGCGAGATCGCGTTTTTCCCGCCGATGACCGGCGGCTAGGCCATGATCTCTCCTGTCCCAGCCTGCCCCGTCGCCATCCGCATTCAGGAGGACGATTTCGACATTGCGCGCGAGATCGCGGTCCTGACCGGCAGCCGCACCGACATCGGTGCCGTCGTGAGCTTTTCCGGCATCTGCCGCGCCGACGAGGACAGCGCCAAGATTTCGGCGCTCACGCTCGAGCATTATCCGGGCATGGCCGAAGAAGAGATCGGGCGTCATGTCAATGAGGCGACCTCGCGCTGGCCGCTGAACGGCGTCACCGTGATCCACCGCGTCGGCCGCTTCATGCCGGGCCAGAACATCGTGCTGGTGCTGACCGCCTCACAGCATCGCCAGGCCGCGTTCCAAGCGGCCGAGTTCCTGATGGACTACCTCAAGACCAACGCGCCGTTCTGGAAGAAGGAAGAGAGCGCCAGCGGCACCGGCTGGGTCGAGGCCCAGGCCCGTGACGATGAGGCCGCCGCACGCTGGACCAAATCCTGATGGCAAGAGCATCCAAAAAGACCGCGCGCGGCCGCGCCGCGCCGAAGCCTGCGAAAGTGGGGCCCGGCGAGCTTCTCACGCTGCTCGATTTCCTCCGCTATGCGGTGAGCCGCTTTGTCGAGGCCAAGCTAGTCTTTGCCCACGGCACGACCGAGCCGGTCACGGAAGCCGCCTTCCTGATTGGCGAAGCGCTGCATCTCGATCCCGAGCAGTTCAAGGGCTTTCTCCACGCCCGTATCACCGCCGCAGAAGCCAAGACCGTCCTCGACCTCATCAATCGGCGCATCACAACACGCAAGCCGGCTGCCTATCTCGTCAACAAGATCTACATGCGCGGCCTGCCCTTCTATGTCGACGAGCGCGTCATCGTTCCGCGTTCCTTCATCGGCGAGCTCCTGGATTCGCATTTCGGCGGCGACGGCGAGGCCGGATCGCTGATCGACGATCCCACCGCCGTCGGCCGGGTGCTCGACCTCTGCACGGGATCGGGCTGTCTCGCCATCCTCGCCGCGCACCACTTCCCGAACGCGACGGTCGATGCCGTCGACATCTCCAAGGGCGCGCTCGAAGTCGCCGCACGAAATGTCGGGGAGTTCGGGCTCGAGGACCGGATCAGCCTCTATCGCGGTGACCTGTTCGCCCCGCTCGGCGACAGCAGATATGATCTGATCATCGCCAACCCGCCCTATGTCGACGCCGAAGGCATGGCCGCGCTGCCGCCGGAGTGCCGGGCCGAACCGAAGCTCGCCTTCGACGGCGGCCCGGACGGCCTCGATGTGGTGCGCCGGATCCTGGCTGAGGCGTCCGACCACCTGACTGGCGAAGGCGGGCTGATCTGTGAGATCGGCCGCGGCCGGGAATTGGTCGACGAGGCCTTTCCGGACCTGCCGCTGCTCTGGCTCGATACTGAGGACTCCGAGGGCGAGGTGTTCTGGATTTCGGCCGCCGATCTCGGCTGATTCACCGCCACGGACGGCGCTCCGTCGGAACAAGTCAATTTCCGCCACGTTCATCCCCCGAACAAATTCTCGGAGGATGTCCGCATGCTCGCGCCATCGGGCGAATTGCTGCGCGCCGGCCTGGCGCTGAAACTCAACCATGTCAAACGCGCCGCTCGATCCTATCTGCGCGACCAGACCAGCCAGGCAACCGGCAAGGTGACGTCGTATGCGGTGGCCGGCGGGTTGTTCGCGGTCGCGGGTCTGCTCGTCATGGCGGCCTTCTTCGTCGGATTGATCGCCCTGTACCGCTTTGTCGCCATCACCCACGGGCAGTTCTGGGGGTTCGGTGCCGTCGGCGGATTGCTGCTGGTGCTGGCGGCGGTCT
This sequence comes from Bradyrhizobium centrosematis, assembly GCF_045571495.1. Classification (NCBI taxonomy): domain Bacteria; kingdom Pseudomonadati; phylum Pseudomonadota; class Alphaproteobacteria; order Hyphomicrobiales; family Nitrobacteraceae; genus Bradyrhizobium; species Bradyrhizobium centrosematis. The sequence continues at coordinate 1,297,977 of NZ_CP120703.1, read as the reverse complement.
GCGCCGGCGTGGCTATGGCGCAGATGAAGCGCAAGGCCAAGCCGGTCGTGCCACTTGCCAGCCGGCTGCGTGTTGCGATCGCAACCCCGCGGATTCCGCGTGGAACGGTCAAAGAAGCCGTGAAGGAGGTCGCGACCACGATTCCGCTTGCGCCGCTCGCGCCTGGCGAGCGCCGCCATGGGGCGACAGCTTGGCCTGTGCGCGGCAACCGACCCGTGCAGCTTGGCCTGATGCTCGCCGCGATCGGATTGGCGGGGTTCACGGCGGCGCGCCGCAGGCGTCACGGCCACAGATTGGACGCCTAAATGCTGATGCGGCGCACCGAACAGATCGACTCCTGGCTGCTGGTGGCGGCGACGGCCGTCTTCGTGTTGACGGCAGAGCGCTATTTTCAGGACAGGGACCTGGACCCATCGGGGCCACCGCCGGACCATCGCAAAGCCGAGGCGAATTCACCGGAAACGCACCCCGCGCGCGCCGCCGCGCAGTCCGGCCATGGCCGCCGCGCCAAGACCCCGTTCGAGATCCCCTGGAAGGGCTGGAAGGATATCTTCTGGCGGACCTATCAGCGCATCGATGAGGATCGCCTGCTTGCGACCGCGGGCGGCGTCGTGTTCTTCGGGCTGCTTGCGATCTTTCCCGCGGTTACGGCGCTGGTCTCGTCCTATGGTCTGTTCGCCGATCCCAAGACAATCAGCGCCAATCTCCAGACGCTCGCGACGATGCTGCCCGAGGGCTCGTTCCAAATCGTCGAGGAGCAGGTGGCGCGCGTGGTCTCGCATGGCAATACCACGCTCGGTGCCACGTTCCTGCTCGGCCTTCTGCTGGCGATCTGGAGCGCCAATGCCGGCGTCAAGGCGATCTTCGATGCGCTCAATGTCGCTTATGAGGAGCGCGAGAAGCGCAGCTTCATCAAGCTCAACATGGTCTCGCTGGCCTTCACGGTCGGCGGCATCGTGGCACTGTTGGTGATGGTGGGCGTCGTCGTGGCGTTCCCGCTGGCGCTCAATCATCTCGGCATGGCGCCTGAAAGCAAGCTGATCGTGGCGCTGGCACGATGGCCGCTGATGTTCCTCATCCTGCTGGTGGCGCTTGCGATCCTCTACCGCTTCGCGCCCAGCCGCGATGCGCCCCGCTGGCAATGGCTGAGCCTCGGCGCGGTGATCGCCGCCGTCCTCTGGATCGCAGGCTCGGCGCTGCTCTCCTTGTATCTCTCGGAATTTGCCAACTACAATGCGACCTACGGCTCGCTTGGTGCGGCGATCGGCCTGATGATGTGGATGTGGATGTCCGCGATCGTTATCATGTTCGGCGCCGAGCTGAATTCGGAGATCGAACGGCAGACGCTGAGGGACACGACCGAGGGACAACCCAAGCCGCTCGGCACCCGAGAAGCCGTCTCGGCTGACACCGTCGGTGCCGCCGCGCCATTCTAGCCAATGACGACGATCGGGCCGAAACTCATCCGGCCCGATCGAGCCGCATCTCAGCGCTTGGTGATCACCGCTTCCAGATATTCGCTGTGCACGACGATGGTGCCGTCATCGGCATGGTTGTACTCACCGAGCAGCGCCAGGAGATCGCGCCGCAGCGCGGCCTGGCCGCTCTCGTCGAGCGCGGCAAACGCCTTCAGCGTCGGCCCGTAGAAGGTCTTGAAGACATCGAGCCAGTGCTCGGGCGAGCGATAGCGAAACACGAACATTCGCGGCTCGGCCGATATGTCCGAGGCCTGGCCTGCGAACATCTCCTCGAGCCGCGCCCGCGTGCCCCACAGCGCCGGAGACTTCACGCCGGCCGGCGGCGGCAGATGCTTGCCGATGGTCTTGAACAGCTGGCCGATGAAGCCCTGCGGGGTCCAGTTGGCGAGGCCGATCTTGCCGCCGGATTTGCAGACGCGGGCAAGCTCGGAGGCCGCCTTGTCCTGGTCCGGTGTGAACATCACGCCGAAGGTCGAGAGCACGACGTCGTAGCTCGCGTCCGCAAACGGCAGCGCTTCGGCATCAGCCTCGCGAAACTCGACCGTCAAATGGTCCGCCGCCGCACGCTCCTGTCCGCGCTTGAGCAGCGCCGGCACATAGTCGGTGGATGTGACGTCACACCAGCGCCGTGCCGCGGCCAGCGTCGCGTTGCCGTTGCCCGCGGCGACGTCCAGCACCTTGCTGCCGGCGCGTAGGTCCAGGGCTTCACAGAGTTGCTCGCCGACGATCTGCAATGTGGTGCCGACCACGGCATAGTCGCCGGAAGACCACGCGCCGTGCTGGCGCTGCTTGACGGCGGCGAGATCGGGCTCGGCGGGAGCCTGTTTGTGCGCGGCAGATGTCGACATGGCAATTCTCCGGGTTTGAAAACGCCGGGACGATAAGGCGCACGCGGCCCGCTGGCCTTGAGAGCGGCATTATTTTACGCTGAGAGCATCTTGATTTCCGAGCCGGACCCGAGGCTGGCGTGGCGTTTCATTTCGAGGATTTCGTGCTCGATGCCGAGCGGCGCGAATTGCGGCGCGCGAAGACGCTGATCGCGCTCGAGCCTCAGGTGTTTGATCTTCTGCTCCATCTCGTTCGCAACCGTGAACGCGTGGTGACGCGGGACAATCTGCTCGACGCGGTCTGGAACGGCCGCGTCGTCTCGGAATCGACGCTCACCAGCCGGATCAACGCCGCGCGGCGCGCGGTCGACGACAATGGCGGGGAGCAACGGCTGATCCGCACCATCGCGCGCAAGGGCGTCCGGTTTGTCGGCGAGGTCACCGAGCTCGCCGAGGCGGCGACGCCGGCAGCGGCGAGCCGGCCCGCCGCCGCTCCACCGGCAGGCTTGCCGCTGCCCGATCGGCCTGCCATCGCGGTGCTGCCATTCGTCAATATGAGCGGCGAGGCCGAGCAGGATTATTTCTCCGACGGCATCAGCGAGGACATCATCACCGCGCTGTCGAAGCTGCGCTGGTTCTTCGTGATCGCGCGCAACTCCTCGTTCATCTACAAGGGCCGCGCGGTTCATCTGCGTGAGATCGCCGAGGAGCTCGGCGTTCGTTACGTGGTCGAGGGCAGCGTCCGCAAGGACGGTGACCGCGTGCGCATCACCGCGCAGCTGAACGATGTCGCCACCGGCAGTCATCTCTGGGCCGAACGCTACGATCGCGAGCTTGCCGACGTCTTTGCCGTGCAGGACGAGATCACCGAAGCGATCGTCGCGGCGATCGAGCCGCAGCTCTATGCAGCGGAGAGCTTTCGCGCCCAACGCAAGCCGCCGGACAGCATGGATGCCTGGGACCTCGTGATGCGAGCGCTGTCGCATTACTGGCGTGTGACCCGGCAGGACCATGTCGTCGCGCAGGCCCTGCTCGAAAAGGCCATCGCGCTCGACCCGAACTACGGCAAGGCGCTCGGGCTGCTCGGCACCAGCTACATGTTCACGGCACATATGGGCTGGATGGACATGGCGAGCGCAATCACTAGCGCCGAACGCGCCGCGCGGGCCGCCATCCGCGCCGACAACGAGGACGCCTGGGCTCACAACGCGCTCGGCCACGTCAATTTGTTTGCACGCCGGTTCGAGGATTCTCTGGCCGAATTCGAGACCGCACTGCGGCTCAATCCGAATTTCGCCCTGGCGCAGGGTTATTATGGTCTGGCGCTCGGCTATTGCGGCCGCTGGCGCGATGCCGACGAGGCCGCGCGGCGGGCGATCCGCCTCAGCCCGCGCGATCCCTATGCCCCCGTTTATTTCGGTATCGCGGCCTATGCCCGCTTCCTCGGCGGCGATGACACGGAGGCGATCCGCCTCGCCCAGGAAGCCCTGCGCCAGCGCAGCGATTTCGTCGGCGCGCATCGGGTGCTGACGGCGGCAGCCGGCATGGCCGGGCAGATGGATCTCGCCCACGCGGCACTGAAGGAGCTCCGCCGTGCCCAGCCGAACATCTCGCTCGCCTGGCTCGGCGAGTTCATGCCGGTCAAGCTTGCAAGCGACCGCGAACGCTACCTCGAAGGCTTCCGCCGGGCCGGATTGACTTGAGCCTCGGCGAGGCCGCTATCCCCTCGAATCAACAATGATGTTAAGCTCATGCGGCTTGGGGGAGCATGCGGCGGGACGCAATCGTGATGCGGCCCGTGTTTTCCCGGGTGAGACAGTCAGCTCTTGAGGCATAACGCGCGACATGATTCGCATTTCGACGATCTTCATCGCCATCTGCATGGTTCTGGTCGCAGCCTCGCTCGGGCTTGTCCTTTACGCCGTCGCCGGCATCAGCGGAACCGAATCCGCGATCGTGGCGCTGACCGCGCTGACCTTCCTGATCCTCTACAACGCGGTGTCGATGCGGCTGCGTGACCGCAGCGACGTCGGCGGCCAGATCGCCGATCTGTCGCGGGGCACCGCCGACCTCGCGCGCCAGGTGGCCGAGTTCGGCCGCCGGTTGGCCGCGATCGAGGGCCGCATCGCCTCGTCCAATTCGACCAACTCGGACCGCATCCAGTCGGTGGTCGGCGAGATCAACGAGCTCGGCGGATTGGTCAGGCAGCTCGCCACCACCGTGTCGGCTCACGAAGACCTCTTGGCCGGCGCCGCGCCGACGCCCGCTCCGGTCGTCCCATCCGAGCCTGAGGCCCCGGTCGATCTGGCGGCGCCGTTCGAGGACCGACCGGTCGCCCCTGCCTCGCCCTCCGCAGCACCTCCGCCCCCGGTGGCGCGGCCGGCGCCGGCGGTCCAGGCTAAGACCGCGAACCCGATTCAGACCGCCGCCGGACGCAACCAGACTCAGTTGCTGGCGACGCTGCGCAACGCCATCGACGAGAATCGCGTCGACATCTTCCTGCAGCCGATGGTGACCTTGCCGCAGCGCAAGGTGCGGTTCTATGAGGCGGTGACGCGCGTGCGCGACGAGCGCGATCAGCTGATCGCAGCCGAGGAGTTCATCAGCATCGCGGAAGCTTCCGGGCTGATCGGGCGCATCGACAACATGGTGATGCTGCGCTGTGTGCAGGTGCTGCGACGCCTGATGGTGCGCAACAAGGACGTCGGCGTGTTCTGCAACGTCGCAGCTTCCACGCTCGGCAATTCCACCACCTTCGCGCAATGCCTCGACTTCCTCGAAGCCAACCGGGCGTTGGCGCCCTCGCTGGTGCTGGAGTTCAAGCAATCGACCTTCCGCAGTCTCGGCCCGGCCGAGACCGAGAATCTCGCCGCGCTCGCCCAGCGCGGCTTCCGCTTCTCGATCGACCATGTCACCGATCTCAGGATCGAGCCGCGCGAGCTCGCCGACCGCGGCGTGCGCTTCATCAAGGTGCCGGCAGCGCTGCTGCTCGACCCCAGGCAGGCCTCGACTTCCGACATCCACCCTTCCGATCTCTCCGACCTGCTGGGCCGCTTCGGCATCGACCTGATCGCAGAGCGGATCGAGGGCGAGCGCGCCGTGGTCGATCTGCTCGATTACGACGTGCGGTTCGGCCAGGGGTTCCTGTTCGCACCGCCCCGGCCATTGCGGCCAGAGGGGGCATCTGCTACCGGCGGGGCCGCGCCGAACCAGGCGCAGGACATTCAGGGACCCAATGGCTCCGGCACACAAAGCTCAGGCGCGACGTCTTCGGCGCCTCCGCCACAGCGTATCACCGGCAACGCGGCGCTCGCGCGCCGCATCTGACCGGCCGCACGTATCATGACCACGCTGCATTTCGCCGAAAGCCTGCGCGAGCTCGTGGGCGGCGTGGAGGTCGTGCTCAGCGACATCTGGGGCGTCGTGCATAACGGCCTCGAATCCTTCCCCGAGGCCTGCGAGGCCTTGCATACGTATCGCAGCCGCGGCGGTACGGTGATCCTGATCACCAACGCACCGCGGCCGGCCGACAGCGTGCAGCGGCAGTTGCGCAAGCTCGGCGTCGCCGACGAGACCTACGACGCGATCGTGTCGTCCGGAGACCTGACGCGGCTTTATGTCGCCGAGCATCCCGGCCGCAAGATGTTCTGGCTCGGCCCCGAGCGCGACAATTCGATCTATCGCGGCCTCGATGCGCGAACCGCACCACTGGAAGAAGCCGACTACATCGTCTGCACCGGCCTCTACGACGACGAGACCGAGACGGCCGAGGATTATCGCGGCATGATGCTGAAGGCGCGCGAGCGCAAGCTGACGCTGGTCTGCGCCAATCCCGATATCGTGGTGGAACGCGGCGACCGGTTGATCTATTGCGCCGGCGCCATCGCCGAGCTCTATCGCGAGCTCGGCGGCGAGGTGATCTTCTACGGCAAGCCGCACCGGCCGATCTATGAGCGCGCCATGATGCTCGCCGGTGAGCGCCAGGGCCACCAGATCGACCGGAAAAAGGTGCTGGCGATCGGGGATTCCGTCCGCACCGACTTAACGGGGGCCCGTGAATTCGGCATCGACTGCCTGTTCGTCACCCGCGGCATCCATGCCGAGGAGTTCGAGGGCCTCGACCAGCTCGACCCGGCGTCGGTGACGGAATTGTTCGGCCACCCGCCGAAGGCCTTGATGCGCGAATTGAAGTGGTAGTGATTTGATCGTCATTCCGGGGCGCGCGAAGCGCGAACCCGGAATCTCTAGATTCCGGGTTCGGTGCTGCGCACCGCCCCGGAATGACAGAAAAACGCAGAAAGCCCGGGACGTGCCCGGGCCTTCCGAATTCGCCTGATGGCTTCGAGCGCTCTTACGCGCTCGCCATGTCCGGGAAGACCGCCTCGATCTTGGTCTTCAGCGTCGCCGCATTGAACGGCTTGACGATGTAGTTGTTCACGCCGGCCTTCTTGGCCGCGATCACGTTCTCGGTCTTGGATTCCGCCGTGATCATGATGAAGGGCGTGGTAGCGAGGTTCGGATCCGCGCGCACTTCGCGCAGCAGGTCGTAACCCGTCATCGGCTCCATGTTCCAGTCGGAGATCACGAGTCCGTACTTCTTGCCGCGCATCTTGTTCAGCGCTGCCGAACCGTCGCTGGCATCATCGATGTTCTCGAAGCCAAGCTGCTTCAGCAGATTCCGGATGATACGGATCATGGTGCTGTAGTCATCCACCACCAGAACCGGCATCGACAAATCAACCGCCATCTCGACTCCCCCAACGCATACCCAGGAATATTACGATCGGACCGCCGGGCCGGAGCCCGCCTGTTCCAGATGCAAGGACTAGCACCAAGGCGTTAAACAGCGCGTTAATCGGGGGCGGCCCGAAAGAACTGAAATTGGGTTCGACAGGGTTGCCCCCCTTCCGCTTGACTTCGCCGGGCCGGTCACGCCACCGTCCCGGCCGGTCCCGCCGGTTCGAGAATTCCCCTGATGGCCCCGCATTTTACCGTTATCCGCGACACCACGCCGGTTTCCGCGATTCCAAGGGGCGCCGTGGTCGCCATGGGCAATTTCGACGGGGTCCATCTGGGTCACCGCGCCGTGATCGCCGCTGCCCTGGAAATGGGCCGGGCGCATGGCCGCCCTGCGCTGGCGCTGACCTTCGAGCCGCATCCGCGGCGGTTTTTCAGTCCCAATACCCCGCAATTCCGCCTGACGGACGAGCGCGCCAAGCTGCGGCTCTTGGCCGGCACCGGGCTCGCCGGCGCCGTGGTCATGACTTTCGACAAGGCGCGGGCCGGAACCAGTGCGCAAGATTTCATTCACCATGACCTGATCGGACGGCTCGGCGTCAGCGGGATCGCGGTCGGCTACGACTTCCATTTCGGCAAGGGGCGGGTCGGCTCCCCCAGTCTTCTGGTCAACGAGGCGCCCCGGCTCGGTATCGAGGTCGACGTGCAGCCGCATGTCGACATCGACGAGCGGCCGGTCTCCTCCAGCGCCATCCGGATTGCCCTCGCCGAGGGCCAGCTCGACGAAGCTACGACCATGCTTGGCGCGCCCTGGTTCGTCACCGGCGAGGTCATCCACGGCGAAAAGCGGGGCCGCGACCTCGGCTATCCCACCGCCAACATCCGCCTCGACGCCAATTGCGGCCTCAAGCACGGCATCTATGCGGTGCGGGTCGGCCGCGGCTCTCAGCGGCTGGACGGCGTGGCCAGCTTCGGCCGCCGCCCGACCTTCGACAATGGCGCCCCTCTGCTCGAGATCTTCCTGTTCGACTTCAAGGGCGACCTCTACGGGCAGGTGCTGGACTGCGCCTTCGTCGGGTTCATCCGCGAGGAGCTGAAATTCGATGGTCTAGAGGCCCTGATCCGGCAGATGGACGACGATTCCGCCCGCGCCCGTGCCATGCTGGCCGCCGCCCCGGGCGCGTTTCCGCGGCTCGGCGCCATCGATTGAGCCCCGAATCCGGCCTGCCCTAACCTTTGCGCTTCCCTTTTGCGCTTCTCTTTTGCGCTTCTCCTGGCCCCCTGCTATGGAGTGCCCATGTTTGCGCGGCGCATCATAGGGATTAGCGGCCCGGCTTCCGCCTGAGCCTGAAGGCTCGGCGCAAGACCGGGATTTCGTCGTTTCACCCCGCGATTCCGCATCGCTATCCGTTCCCGCGCCATTCCGAGCTAGTCAGCCTCATGTCCGAAAAGCCGCAAAAGTCCCAGAAGCCTGAAGTCAAAGACTATTCGAAGACCCTGTTCCTGCCGCAGACCGAATTCCCGATGCGCGCCGGCCTGCCGCAGCGCGAGCCGGAGATCCTCAAGCGCTGGTATGAGATCGGCCTCTACGAGAAGCTGCGCCAATCCGCGAAGGGCCGCGCCAAGTTCGTGCTGCATGACGGCCCGCCCTATGCCAACGGCAACATCCATATCGGCACGGCGCTGAACAAGATCCTCAAGGATCTCGTCACCAAGAGCCAGCAGATGCTCGGCTTCGATTCCAACTACGTGCCCGGCTGGGACTGCCACGGCCTGCCGATCGAGTGGAAGGTCGAGGAAGAGCATTATCGCAAGAAGGGCAAGCAGAAGCCCGACTTCCGCGACAGCGCCGCGATGATCGACTTCCGCCGGGAGTGCCGCGCCTACGCCACGCATTGGCTCGGCGTGCAGCGCGAGGAGTTCAAGCGCCTCGGCGTCATCGGCGATTGGGATCATCCCTATGCCACCATGAGCTATCCGGCCGAAGCCCAGATCGCGCGCGAGCTGATGAAGTTCGCCGCCAACGGCACGCTCTATCGCGGCTCCAAGCCGGTGATGTGGAGCGTGGTCGAGAAGACCGCGCTGGCCGAAGCCGAGGTGGAGTACGAGGACTACACCTCCGATACGGTGTGGGTGAAATTCCCGGTGACCTCGCCCGCGCATGGTGCACTCGCCTCCGCAAGCGTCGTGATCTGGACCACCACGCCCTGGACGCTGCCGGGCAATCGCGCCATCTCATTCTCGCCGAAAATCGCCTATGGCCTGTACAAGGTCACGGACGCACCCGCCGACAATTGGACCAAAACCGGCGATCTCCTGATCCTCGCCGACGCGCTCGCCGAAGAGGTCTTCAAGCAGGCGCGGGTGACTGGTTACGAGAAGGTCCGCGACGTCCCCGGCGATACCATGGACGCGATCGAATGCGCCCATCCGCTCAAGGGCCTTGCGGGCGGCTACGACTTCATCGTGCCGCTATTGCCCGGCGATCACGTCACCGACGACACCGGTACCGGCTTCGTGCACACCGCGCCCGGCCATGGCCGCGAGGACTTCGATGCCTGGATGGCACAGGCGCGCGACCTCGATGCGCGCGGCATCAACACGGCGATTCCCTATACCGTCGACGAGAACGGCGCCTACACCGATCATGCGCCGGGCTTTGCCGGCAAGCGCGTCATCAACGACAAGGGCGAGAAGGGCGACGCCAACGAGGCCGTGATCAAGGCGCTCGTCGAAAGAGGCATGCTGCTCGCGCGCGGCCGGTTCAAGCATCAATATCCGCACTCCTGGCGCTCCAAGAAGCCGGTAATCTTCCGCAACACGCCGCAATGGTTCATCGCGATGGACAAGGACGTGGCGCAGGGTGGCAAAGCCAAGAGCGGCGACACGCTGCGCGCCCGCGCGCTGCACGCGATCTCGGTGACGCAATGGGTTCCGCCGTCGGGCGAGAACCGCATCAACGGCATGATCGAGGCCCGCCCCGACTGGGTGATCTCGCGTCAGCGCGCCTGGGGCGTGCCGATCGCCGTGTTCGTGCGCGAGAAGGGCGACGGCTCTGCCGAGATCCTGCAGGACGAGGCCGTCAATACCCGGATCGGCGAAGCTTTTGAGAAGGAAGGCGCCGACGCCTGGTACGCGAAGGGAGCGCGTGAACGCTTCCTCGGGCCACGCGCGAGCGAGGACTGGCAGAAGGTCGACGACATTCTCGACGTCTGGTTCGATTCCGGCTCGACCCACGCTTTCGTGCTCGAAGATCCCGTGCAGTTTCCCGGGCTCGCCGGCATCAAGCGCAAGGTCGATGGCGGCGCCGACACGGTGATGTATCTGGAAGGCTCGGACCAGCATCGCGGCTGGTTCCACTCCTCGCTGCTTGAAAGCTGCGGCACGCGCGGTCGGGCTCCTTACGACATCGTGCTGACCCACGGCTTCACCCAGGCCGAGGACGGCCGCAAGATGTCGAAGTCACTCGGCAACACCATCGAGCCGCAGGCCGTCATCAAGGAATCCGGTGCCGACATTCTGCGGCTCTGGGTCGCCTCCTGCGACTACACGGACGATCAGCGCATCGGTCCCGAAATCCTGAAGAACACCGTCGAGACCTACCGCAAGCTGCGCAACACGGTGCGCTGGATGCTCGGCACGCTGCATCATTACAAGCCGACGGAGGCGGTCGCGCCGGCCGATATGCCCGAGCTCGAGCGGCTGATGCTGCACGAGCTCGCGATGCGCGCCGCCGCCATCGACAAGGCCTATCGGGAGTTCGACTACAAGACCGTGGTCGCAACCCTCTCAGCCTTCTTGAACAGCGAGCTCTCGGCGTTCTATTTCGACATCCGCAAGGATACGCTGTATTGCGATCCGCCGTCCTCGCTGACGCGCAAGGCGGCGCTGACGACGATCGACCTGTTGTGCGCCTCGATCCTGAAATGGCTGGCGCCGATCCTCAGCTTCACTGCCGAGGAGGCGTGGCGCATGTACAGGCCAGACGCCGAACCGTCGGTGCATCTGACGCTATTCCCCGCCGATCTCGAAGCCCTGCGCGACGATAAGCTCGCCGCGAAATGGGAGACGATCCGCAATGTCCGCCGCGTCGTCACCGGCGCACTCGAGCTCGAACGCGCCGCCAAGAACATCGGCTCGTCGCTGGAGGCATCGCCGGTGATCTATGTCGCCGACCGCGCCATGCTGGCGACGCTGTTCGACGTCGATCTCGCCGAGATCTGCATCACCTCGAATTACGAGGTGCGTGAGGGCGAGGCGCCGGCTGCTGCGTTCCGTCTCGATGCCGTGCCCGGCGTCGCGGTCGTGGTGGAGAAGGCCGTCGGCACCAAATGCGCCCGCTCCTGGAAGATCTCGCCGCTGGTCGGCGAAGACGCCGAATATCCCGACGTCACCCCGCGCGATGCGAAGGCGCTGCGCGAATGGAAGGCGTTGGGAGTGGCGGTCTGACCCGCCAGCCATGACCCCGCTCCGCGTCGGCATCCTCACGGCCTTGGTCACCCTGGTGGCCGACCAGGCCTCGAAGCTCTGGCTGCTGAACGTGTTCGACATCGCCCGCCGCGGCGCGGTGAAGGTGACGCCGTTCTTCGACCTGGTGCTGGCCTGGAATATCGGCATCAGCTTCGGCTGGCTCCAGAACGACAGCCAGGCGGCGCAGCTCGCGCTGATGGCGGTCAAGGCCATCGCCGTGGTGGCGCTGGCGATCTGGATGGCCCGCTCGCACACCCGGCTGGCCACGGTCGCCCTCGGCCTGATCATCGGCGGGGCGATCGGCAACGGCATCGACCGCCTGGCCTATGGCGCGGTGGTCGATTTCGCCCTGTTCCACATCGAGATCGGCGGAAATACCTATAATTGGTATGTGTTTAACCTCGCGGATGTAGCCATCGTTGCTGGGGTGGCGGCGCTATTGTATGATTCCTTCCTGGGGATACCCGCCGCAAAAGCGCCCTGATCCCGGCCGATACGACCGGCAGGTGGAACCCCGGCTTTTGCGAGGGCTGAGCCGCGTTTGAGCGGCGATCTGCCACAATATGGAACAGGTACGGTAATGCGCAGCGCGAAGACCAGCGTTTCCATGGTTCGAGATCCCCGGTGGGGGCTTTGGCGGGCGTTGAAATTATCCGCTGCCGCGCTCGGCATCGGCCTCGTCCTGTCGGCTGGCGCGGCCCGCGCCGGTGATGACGACGATGACGATGACGGCATGACCTTCGAAGAGAAGATCATCGACAATCTGATGTCCGGCATCGGCGCCAAGAGCATGGAGAAGAGGGGCATCGAATACCGCGAGCGCTCGCCGCTGGTCGTGCCGCCCAAGCTCGATCTGCCGCCGCCTGCGACCGAAGCCAAGGCTGCGCCCAACTGGCCCAAGGACCCCGAGGAAAAGCGCCGCAAGGAAGCCATCGCCGCGCGCAAGAAGGCGACCAAGGAAACCGAGAACTGGCAGGCCGCCCGGCCGCTGACGCCCGCCGAGATGAAGGCCGGTCAGGTCGCCGCGGCCCCTCGTACCAGCAATGACCCGATCCAGCCGGGCACCAACGGCAATCCGTCGCTCAGCCCCGCCGAGCTCGGCTTCTCCGGCGGCCTGTGGAACATGATGAAGGGTGGCAACGCCACCGAAGAGAAGAAGTTCGTCAGCGAGCCGCCGCGCCAGTCGCTGGTCGAGCCGCCCCCGGGCTATCAGACGCCTTCGCCGAACTACGCCTATGGCGCCGGACCGGACAAGTCACGGCGGACCTATTTCGACATCATGTCGGGCAAGGACAAGGAACAATAACGTTCCAGTTCATTTGAAGCGGACCCGGCGTCTTGTGCACGCCGGCCGCGGCCAATAATTGCCTATCAGTAACTTGCCACCGCGTTGAGTTCTCTGCTTCGTGACGCGAAGCCTCAGCCGCACGGTGTAGCATGCCGTGCCTTCCGAGCCGGAAATCCGGACCTCGGCTTGTCAAAAGGATCATGATGTCCTCATACCGATCGGCTGCCTGCCTCTTTGCCGCGCTGCTTTCGACCAGCGTCCTCTCGGCCGGCGCGGCCGTTGCCCAGACCACCGTTACATCCGCCCCGCCCGCCAGTTTCACGCTCAGCAACGGCATGCAGGTCGTGGTGATCCCAGATCATCGCACGCCCGTGGTCACGGAGATGATCTGGTACAAGGTCGGCTCGGCCGATGAGACGCCCGGCAAGTCCGGGCTCGCGCACTTCCTCGAGCACCTGATGTTCAAGGGCACCTCGAAGCATCCGGTCGGCGAATTCTCCCAGACCGTGCTGCGCGTCGGCGGCAACGAGAACGCCTCGACCTCGGTCGACTACACCAACTACTACCAGCGGGTGCCGAAAGAGCAGCTGCCGACCATGATGGAGTTCGAGGCCGACCGCATGGCCGGCCTCGTGCTCAAGGACGAGAACGTGCTGCCCGAGCGCGACGTCGTGCTCGAAGAGTACAACATGCGCGTCGCCAACAATCCGGACGCGCGGTTGAACGAGCAGATCATGGCCACGCTCTATCTCAATCATCCCTATGGCCGCCCCGTGATCGGCTGGCACCAGGAGATCGAGAAGCTCGATCGCGAGGATGCGCTCGCCTTCTACCGCCGCTTCTACGCGCCCAACAACGCGATCCTGGTCATTGCCGGCGACGTCGACGCCGCCGACATCCGCCCGCTGGTCGAGCGCAATTTCGGCTCGATCCCAGCCCAGCCCGCGATTCCGGCGCGGCGTGTCCGCCCGCAGGAGCCGGAGCCGGCCGCGCCGCGCACCGTGACGCTCGCCGATCCGCGCGTCGAGCAGCCGAACATGCGGCGCTATTATCTCGTGCCCTCTGCAACGACCGCTGCAGCCGGCGAGAGCGCGGCACTGGACGTGCTGGCGCAGCTGATGGGCAGCGGCAACAACTCCTATCTCTACCGCGCGCTCGTGGTCGACAAGCCGCTCGCGGTCTCCGCCAGCGCCAGCTATTCGAGCATCTCGCTCGACCCGACCCAGTTCGCGATCTCGGCCGCACCGAAGCCCGGCGTCAGCTTTGCCGAGGTCGAGCAGGCGGTCGACGCCGTCATCGCCAATGTCGCGCAGAACCCGATCCGCGCCGAGGATCTGGAGCGCGTCAAGACCCAGCTTATCGCAGAAGCGATCTACGCCCAGGACAACCAGGCGGTGCTGGCGCGCTGGTATGGCGGCGCGCTGACCACCGGCCTGTCGATCGAGGACATCCGGAGCTGGCCCGACCGCATCCGCGCGGTCACCGCCGAGCAGGTCCGCGCCGCAGCTCAGAAATGGCTCGAGAAGAAACGCTCGGTGACGGGCTATCTGATCAAGGACATCGCGGCGACCAAGCGCGAGGAGAAGCGTTCGTGACCTATCCCTTCCTTCGACGCGTTGCATTCTCGCTTGCCACTGGCGCGGCGCTCGCGCTCGCTACCGTCACCCCGTCGCAGGCCGCGGCCAAGATCCAGCGCCTAGTCTCGCCCGGCGGCATCGAGGCCTGGTTCGTGCAGGACGCGACCGTGCCGCTGATCGCCATGGAATATTCGTTCGCCGGCGGCTCGGCCCAGGATCCCAAGGACAAGTCGGGCGTCGCCAATCTGGTCGGCGACCTCCTCGACGAGGGCTCCGGCGATCTCGATTCCAAGACCTTCCACGAGCGGCTCGACCGCCGCGCCATCGAGCTGTCCTTCAGCGCCACCCGCGACACCTTCCGCGGCAGCCTGCGCATGCTGCGCGACAACAAGGACGAAGCCTTCGACCTGCTCAGGAGCGCGCTGACCTCGCCGCATTTCGACGCCGCCGACGTCGAGCGCATCCGCTCGCAGGTCATCTCGGGCCTGCGCCGCGAGACCACCAACCCGACCTCGCTGGCGAGCCGCAAGTTCCTCGAAGTCGCCTTCGGCGATCACCCCTATGGCCGGCAGACCAACGGCAACCTCGACAGCGTGCCGACCATCACGGTCGCCGACATGAAGGACTATGTCGGCCGCGTGCTGGCGAAGGACGGGCTGAAGGTCGCTGTCGTCGGCGACGTCGATCCGGCGACGCTCGGCAAGCTGCTCGACCACACGTTCGGCAGCCTGCCCGCCAAGGCCAATCTGACGCCAGTCCCCGACATCGACGCCGCAAAGCCGCCGCAACGCGCCTTCGTGACCCTCGATGTGCCGCAGACCGTGATCACCTTCGGCGGCCCCGGGGTGAAGCGCAGCGATCCCAATTTCATGGCGGCCTATGTCGTCAACCACATACTCGGCGGCGGCGGACTATCCTCGCGGCTCTATCGCGAGGTCCGCGAGAAGCGCGGGCTGGCCTATTCGGTGTTCGAATCGCTGCTCTGGATGGAGCATTCGGCGGTGTTCATCGGCAACACCGGGACGCGTGCCGACCGCGCCGGCGACACCATCGATGCGATCGAGAAGGAAGTGCGCCGCATCGCCGAGGAGGGCCCGACGCAGAAGGAGCTCGACGAGGCCAAGTCTTACCTCAAGGGCTCGCAGATGCTGGCGCTCGACACCTCCTCCAAGCTGGCCCAGGCGCTGCTGCAATACCAGCAGGACAAGCTGCCGATCGACTATATCGAGAAGCGCAACGCCATCGTCGATGCCGTGACGCTGGACGACGCCAAGGCCGCCGCCCAGCGCCTCTGGGGCCAGGGCCTCCTGACCGTCGTCGTCGGCCGCACCCCGCAGGCCGC
This sequence comes from Bradyrhizobium centrosematis, assembly GCF_045571495.1. Taxonomy (NCBI): domain Bacteria; kingdom Pseudomonadati; phylum Pseudomonadota; class Alphaproteobacteria; order Hyphomicrobiales; family Nitrobacteraceae; genus Bradyrhizobium; species Bradyrhizobium centrosematis. The sequence continues at coordinate 1,282,258 of NZ_CP120703.1, read as the reverse complement.
GGCACAGCCGGCGGCACCCGCGACGAAGCCGAATTGAACCGACCTGTCATTCCGGGGCGATGCAGAACATCGAGCCCGGAATCTCGAGATTCTCTGGTGCGCAAGGGCGCACCAGAGTTCGCCCTCGGCGGCCCGGAATGACGACCCCCGTCCAAAACCGCTATTATGCGCACCCGAATCTCTTTCTGGTGCCATCATGCTGCGGATATCCCGCGATCTCGTCATCGACGAGGACGACATCGAGATCGGCTTTGTCCGTGCCTCCGGCCCGGGTGGGCAGAACGTCAACAAGGTCGCGACCTCGGCACAGCTGCGCTTCGACACGCGCAAGCTGACCCTGCCGGAGGACGCGACGATCCGGCTCGACCGCATCGCCGGCCAGCGCATGACCAAGGACGGCGTCATCGTGATCCAGGCGCAGCGCTTCCGCACCCAGGAGCGCAACCGGCAGGACGCCATCGACCGCCTCGTCGAGATGCTCAAGGAGGCCATGGTGCGGCCGACACCGCGCCGCGCAACGCGGCCGACCTTCGCCTCCAAGCAGCGCCGGCTGGAAGGCAAGAAGCGCCGTAGCGACATCAAGGCCGGACGCGGCGGCCGCTTCGACGACTGACAGACGCAGCCGAAGAACTCCGGCCGCAGAGCGACCGGAGTTTTGTCGTTTCGCCCGAGACTAAAGCGCGATGAGATTTAGATGAATCGTCATCGCTCTTCAGGTTGTCGTTTGCGCATGATCATTCCGGAAAGCCGCGTCGCACCTTGCGCTAACGCGGCCCTCCGGGTCCGGATCATGCCTTAGTAGCGCTTGGACGGGGCCGCGCCGCCCGTCGCGGCATCGTCGGCGGTCCCCTTGTGCGCCGCGCTGCCCGTGGTGCCGACCGTGCCCCTGGTGCCTTTGGTCGACTTCATGCCGGTCTTCTCGCCAGCTGCGCCCGGCTGAGCATTCATCTCCTCGTCGTCGCTGCCCATGGTGCTGCCTTGCACGGGTTTGCCTTGCACGGTGCCGCCTGGCTTGGCGGTGGGGGGCGCGCTTTGCGCGAGGACGGGTGTCGCAATGAGGGCCGACAGAGCGCAGGCGATCATCGAGGTCTTCACCAGCTTCATCCATTTCTCCTGGATTGTTTCGCGATGAATGGTTCGGCGGCTCGTTGCGCCGCTCGTCTGCACCGGACCATTGCATCGCGTAAAGAGTTCAAGCGGCGCGACGTCATGCAATGCGCATCGTGTGGTGATCGTTTAGGGATTTGACGGCGGTTTCGCGGAATTGTGCTCCGCATATAAGGCGGCCTGGAACACCACCGCCCCCATGACCATCTCTGCGCGCGGCAAAATAGCCCGCTACTACCACCGCCCATCCGGCGCCGCTTAGAGTTTGCGCACTCTGGTCTTGATGTGAACGGGCGGCTCCTTGACGATGCGCGCGATCGTGCTGGGATTGTGCACCGCGATGGTGCTGGCGGTGCGGATAGGCAGGCCAAGCCGGAGACCCGCGCTGCGATCATCACCTATCTGAAGGAGCAGAACTGAATGGCAAAGCCCGTTCATTCCATGATCCGCGTGCGCGACGAGGCGCGCTCGCTCGACTTCTACAGGCGCGCCTTCGGCCTCGAAGTGTCCGACCATCTGAAATTCGCGGACTTCGCCCTGATCTATCTGCGTCACCCCTCCTCACCTTTCGAGGTCGAGCTAACCGTGAATTTCGACCGCAAGGAGCCCTACACGCTCGGCGACGGCTACGGCCACCTCGCCGTGGTGGTCGAGGATCTCGACGCCGAACATGCCCGGTTCGAACGCGAGCAGCTGGCACCTGGCCCCTTGCGCGACTTCAAGCACGACGGCAGGACGCTGGCGCGCTTCTTCTTCGTCAGCGACCCCGACGGCTACAAGATCGAGGTGATCCAGCGGGGCGGACGTTTCAACTGATCCGATCACAAAATCAAAATTGACGGGAGGAATGCCATGAGAGAAGTCGATCGTCGAAGCAAGCACAGCCGCCGCGTCTTTCTCAAAGGCGCGGCGACCGCCGTGCCGGTCGTGGCTGTCGCGACCAGTACCGCCGTGAGCATCGAAGATGCCTGGGCCGATGACGCCACCGCGCTGTCGCCCGCGACGATGAAGACGCTGCTGAAGGTCGCGCGCGACATCTATCCGCACGACGTTCTCGGTGACAGCTACTACATCACTGCGATCAAGCCGTGGGACGGCAAAGCAGCCAAGGACCCCGCCGTCAAGTCGCTGATCAGCGACGGCATCACGCGGCTCGATCAGAACGCGCGGGATCGCCACAAGGTGCCTTATGCCGAAGTGCCATGGGAAGCCGACCGCGTGGTTCTCTTGAAGGAGATCGAGGGAAGCGCCTTCTTCCAGAAGGTGCGCGGCGACCTCATCGTCTCGCTCTACAACCAGAAAGAGGTCTGGCCGCGGTTCGGCTACGAAGGCTCCTCGGCCGAGTACGGCGGCTACATCAACCGCGGCTTCGCCGACATCGACTGGCTGCCGAAGGCTTGAGTCCTCGCCCAACGGTTCAGGAGAACGCATATGGCAAAATTCGATCTGAACGACTCCAGCGTTGTGGTGATCGTCGGCTCCGGTGCGGGTGGCGGCACGCTGGGTAACGAGCTCGCGCAGAAGGGCGTCAAGGTGGTCATCCTCGAAGCAGGCCCCCGCATCGAGAACCACGATTTCATCAACGACGAGTGGGAGAGCTTTTCCCAGCTCGCCTGGACCGATGCCCGCACCACATCGGGCAGCTGGCGCGTCGCCAAGGATTTTTCCGGCCTGCCCGCGTGGATCGTCAAGGCCGTCGGCGGCTCGACCACGCACTGGGCCGGCGCCTCGCTGCGCTTCGACGAGCACGAGTTCAGGGTGAAGAGCACCTACGGCAACATTCCCGGCGCCAACCTTCTGGACTGGCCGATCACGCTCGCCGAGATGGAGCCGTGGTACGCCAAGGCCGAGAACAAGATGGGCGTGACCCGCACCAACGGGATTCCCGGACTTCCCGGCAACAATAATTTCAAGGTGCTCGAGGCCGGCGCCAAGAAGCTCGGCTACAAGACCGTGCACACCGGCAACATGGCGATCAACAGCCAACCGCGCGACGGGCGCGGCTCCTGCCAGCAGATCGGCTTCTGCTTCCAGGGCTGCAAATCCGGCGCGAAATGGTCGACGCTCTACACCGAGATCCCCAAGGGTGAGGCGACCGGCAATCTCGAAGTGCGGCCGAGCAGCATGGCGGTGAAGATCGAGCACGACGCCGGCGGCAAGGTGACCGGGGTCGTCTATGCCGACGAGAGCGGCGCGATGCAGCGCCAGAAGGCGCGTATCGTCGCGGTCGCCGGCAACTCGATCGAGAGCCCGCGGCTGCTGCTCAACAGCGCCTCGAGCATGTTCCCGGACGGCCTTGGCAATTCATCGGGCCAGGTCGGCCGCAACTATATGCGGCACATGACCGGCAGCGTCTACGCCGTGTTCGAGAAATCGGTGCACATGTATCGCGGCACCACCATGGCCGGCATCATCCGCGATGAAGCGGTCAACAATCCGAAGCGCGGCTTCGTCGGCGGCTACGAGATGGAGACGCTGTCGATCGGCCTGCCCTTCATGGCGGCCTTCCTCAATCCCGGTGCCTGGGGCCGTTCGTTCACGTCGGCGCTCGACGGCTATCCCCGGATGGCCGGCATGTGGCTGGTCGGCGAGGACATGCCGCAGGAGACCAACCGCATCACGCTCGATCCCGTCGTCAAGGACAAGTTCGGCCAGCCGGTCGCGAGCGTGCATTTCGACGATCACCCCAACGACGTCGCGATGCGCGCCCACGCCTACAAGCAGGGCGCGGCGGTTTACGACGCCGTCGGCGCCACGGTGACCTATCCGACACCGCCCTATCCGAGCACGCACAATCTCGGCACCAACAGGATGAGCGAGAAGCCGAAGGACGGCGTCGTCAACAAGTTCGGACAGAGCCATGACATCAAGAACCTGTTCGTCTCCGACGGCAGCCAGTTCACCAGCGGGGCTGCCTGCAACCCGACGCTGACCATCGTTGCGCTTGCGATCCGGCAGGCGGACTACATCGCGGCGGCGATGCAGAAGAGGGAGATTTGAGGTCAGATAGGTAGGCCGCTCTCTCCTCGGTCATTGCGAGCAGCGAAACAATCCAGAATCCCTCCGCGGAAAAACTCTGGATTGCTTCGCGGAGCCTGTCATCGGGCCGCGCTTTGCGCGGACCCGTTGGCTCGCAATGACGAGATGGAGAGATCTCGTAGCCTGGATGGAGCGGAGCGCAATCCGGGGCCGTCGTTGCTCGTGGCACGAATCCCGGATTGCGCTGCGCTCCATCCGGGCTACGCACTTTTTGTCGGAAAGGTTATTCCGCCGCGTCGAGAATGGGCGCCACGCTTGCCTTAAACTCCTGCGCCGTCGACTTGGAGCGATAGATCAAACACGAGCACCGCAGCAGCGAAGCAAAATTGTTGACCTCGCCGTGATGGTCGAGCACCTCGTTGTAGAGCGTGGTCAGGAACTTGCCGAGGCTCATGCTCTCCTTGGCCGCGATCTCCTCCAGCGTGTCCCAGAACGCCATCTCGAGCCGGATCGAGGTGCAATGGCCGTCGATCCGCAACGAGCGGGTCTGCGATTCGTAGTCGCGTTGGGGCTGGTGCGCGAAGAGATGGCACATGGCGTCCTCCCGTCCTGTTGCCGTTTTTTCACGATGCTACACCGCGGCCCGGCACCCCACAATCAGAACGGTCAGCGGAAGTTGCTTCATCCGGGGTGTACGATTTTCTCGAACGGCCAATGTCTTCAATGTGATAGACATCCGCCGTCCCCAGCCCGCGACGTTCCTGTTGCCCAACACATGCTTTTGACGCAACACGGCCTAGAATAGCGCTGCCGCCGAATCCATACCTAAAGTCCCATGCCCGTCCGCCAGCTTCCAGAGCAAGTCGTCAACCGCATCGCTGCCGGAGAGGTGGTCGAGCGCCCGGCGAGCGTCGTCAAGGAGTTGGTCGAGAACGCGATCGATGCCGGTGCGAGCCGGATCGACGTCTTCACCGACGGCGGCGGGCGGCGCCGGATCGGCATCACCGACGACGGCAGTGGCATGACGGCGAAGGATCTGGCGCTCGCGGTCGAGCGCCATGCGACCTCCAAGCTCGACGACGAGGATCTGCTCCAGATCCGCACCCTCGGGTTCCGCGGCGAGGCCCTGCCCTCGATCGGCTCGGTGGCGCGCCTCTCCATCACCACCCGCCATGCCAGCGAGCCGCATGCCTGGGCGCTGTCGGTCGAGGGCGGCGAGAAGTCCGAGATCATGCCGGCGGCGCTGGCGCATGGCACCCGCGTCGAGGTTGGCGACCTCTTCTATGCGACGCCGGCGCGGCTGAAATTCCTGAAGACCGACCGCACGGAAGCCGAGGCGATCCGCGAGGTGGTGCGGCGCCTCGCCATGGCGCGGCCCGATATCGCCTTCACGCTCGCCGGCGAGGAGCGCGCGCCGGTGACCTGGGCTGCGGCGCTGCCCGGCGCGGCCGGACGGCTGACCCGGCTCGGCGACATCCTCGGCGCGGAATTCCGCAGCCACGCCATCGAGGTCCATGCCGAGCGCGAGGGTGTCGTCGTCGCCGGCTATGCCGCGGCTCCCGCCCTGACCAAGGCCAACGCGCTCGGCCAGTACCTCTTCGTCAACGGCCGCCCGGTGCGCGACAAGCTGATCCTCGGCGCCGTGCGCGCGGCCTATTCCGATTATTTGCCGCGCGACCGCCACCCGCTGCTGGCGCTGTTCGTCACGCTCGATCCGCGCGAGGTCGACGCCAACGTGCATCCGGCCAAGACCGAGGTGCGCTTCCGCAACGCCGGTCTCGTCCGCGCGCTGATCGTGCACGGACTGAAGGAAGCGCTGGCACGCGAAGGTCGCCGCACCGCGGCCAACAGCGGCGAGAGCGCCCTGTCCTCGTTCCGCCCCGCCTTCACGCCGCCGCGCCCTGCGAGCTGGGACTGGCGCGCCTCGCCATCCGCTCCTGTCGCGCCGATGCCGTCATTCGAAGGCTCGGCCGTGCCCGCCTTTGCCGAGCGCGCGCAGGCTGCGTTCGAGGTCGGCGCGCCCAGCGCGGACGTGCGGATCGAGAGCCAACCCGCCGGCGATCTCGTTGACCGCCCGCTTGGCGCGGCGCGCACGCAGATCCACGAGACCTACATCGTCTCGCAGACTCGCGACGGCCTGATCATCGTCGATCAGCATGCCGCGCATGAGCGCATCGTCTATGAGCGGCTGAAGGCCTCGCTGGCTGCGAACGGCGTGCAGCGACAGATCCTGCTCATTCCCGAGATCGTCGAGATGGACGAGGCGACGGTGGAGCGCCTGCTGGAGCGCAGCGAGGAGCTCGCATCGTTCGGCCTCGCCATCGAATCCTTCGGCCCCGGCGCGGTCGCGGTGCGCGAGACGCCGTCGCTGCTCGGCAAAACCAATGCGGGCGGCCTCCTGCGCGATCTCTCCGAGCACATGGCCGAATGGGACGAGGCACTGCCGCTCGAACGCCGCCTGATGCACGTCGCCGCCACCATGGCCTGCCACGGCTCGGTGCGCGCCGGCCGCCGCTTACGGCCGGAAGAGATGAACGCCCTGCTCCGCGAGATGGAGGAGACGCCGAACTCCGGCCAGTGCAATCACGGCCGGCCGACCTATGTCGAGCTGAAGCTGAGCGATGTGGAGAAACTGTTCGGACGGCGGTGACGTGTCGTAGGGTGGATCAGCCGAAGGCGTAATCCACCTCTTCTGCTTCCGCGGTGAGAGCCAGCGGCGGATTACGCTTCGCTAATCCGCCCTACGCAAAGATTTCCGCAAAAACACGAACTCCGTGTCGTCATACGCCCGCCGCTCCAGCTCCTCAAAACCTTCCGGCGTGACGAACTGCGCCCCCTTCGCCTCCTCCACCACCAGCAGCGCGCCCGGCGTCAGCCAGCCGCCATCGCGCAAGGAGGCCAGCGCCTTCTCGGCAAAGCCCTTGCCATAGGGCGGATCGAGAAACACCAGCGAGAACGGCTCGACGGGATGCGCAGGCCCGAGATCGGTCGCGTCGCGGCGATAGACTTTCGTGACGCCGCCGAGGCCGAGCGCCTCGACGTTGTTGCGCAAGAGCGCCCGCGCTTCCGCGCCATTGTCGACGAACAGCGTGAACCTCGCCCCGCGTGACGACGCCTCGATACCGAGCGCGCCGGTGCCGGCGAAGAGATCGAGCACGCGCGCATCGGAAATCGGATCGTCATAGGCGTGCACGAGGATGTTGAACACGGACTCGCGCAAGCGGTCCGCGGTGGGGCGGATGTCGCGCGAGGAAGGTGAGGCGAGATTGCGCCCCTTCAACCTGCCGCCGACGACGCGCATCACACCACTCCGTCATGCCCGGGCTTGACCCGGGCATCCACGTTCTTCAGCCGTGGGCGCAAGCAAGGCGTGGATGGCCGGGTCAAGTCCGGCCATGACGACCAGTTGCGCGGTGCCAGGCTCGTTCCACCCATTGGACCTACTCGCCGTCTCGCGGCGTCAAATCACGCTTGCCGTGATAGCCGCGCTTGGGACGGCGCGGCGGGCCGTAGCCGCTCGCCTCAGCCTCGTTGCGCTCGCGGGCCTCCTCGCTGCCGGTGCGCTGAACCAGCACGCGACGGCCCTTGCGGTCGTTGATGACGGCGCGCTTGCTGGCAGGCTTCTTCTCGCTCGGCGCGTCGTCGACGCGCGAAGATGATTTCGAGGGCACGTCGAACTGTGCGCCCGACTTCTCGATCACCTTGTCGCCCAGCTGCTCGCGCAGCACGCGCGACCTGATCTCCTCGACCTGGCCTTCGGGGATCTCGCCGAGCTGGAACGGGCCGTAGGAGACGCGGATCAGCCGGTTCACCTCGAGCCCGAGATGGGCGCAGACGTTGCGGACCTCGCGGTTCTTGCCTTCCCGGATCGCGAACACCAGCCAGACATTGGCGCCCTGGTCGCGCTCCAGCGTCGCCTCGATCGGACCGTATTTGACGCCGTCGACCTCGATGCCGTTCTTGAGGGCGTCGAGCTGCGCCTGGGTAATGTCGCCATGGGCGCGGACGCGGTAGCGGCGCAACCAGCCGGTGTCGGGCAGCTCGAGCGTGCGCGCGAGCCCGCCGTCATTGGTGAGCAGCAAGAGGCCTTCAGTGTTGAAGTCGAGCCGGCCGACGCTGATCAGGCGCGGAAGGCCTTCCGGCAGATTGTCGAACACGGTCGGACGCCCCTCGGGGTCGTCATGCGTCGTCATCAGTCCGCGCGGCTTGTGATAGAGGAACAGCCGCGTGCGCTCGCGCTCCGGTAACGGCTTGCCGTCGACCAGAACGACGTCGTTCTTGGTGATGTCGAGCGCGGGCGAATTGATCACGCGGCCGTTGACGGTGACGCGGCCCTGCGTGACCATCTCCTCGGCATCGCGGCGCGAAGCAAGGCCCGCACGCGCCAATACTTTGGCGATGCGCTCGCCGGCCTTCTTCGGCTTCGGCGCGTCGTCACGGCGCGGCCGGCCTTCGAAATCGCGATCGCGGTCGCGGTAGGCACCGCGGCCACCAAAGGCCGGGCGCTTCTCGAAAATCCTGCTGTCGTCCTCGTTGTCGCGGCGCGGACGATCGCGAAAGCGGCCCTCGCTGCGCGGATGCTCCTGCCAGTCCATCCGGCCTTCGGGCCGCCCCTCGCGCGAGCGATTGAAGCGGGGGCGATCGTCACCGGACCGTTCTTCGCGCGGGCGCGAGAAACGCGGGCGATCGTCACCTTCGTCACGGCGGCGCTGGAAGCGCGGACGGTCGTCGCCGCCACGGCCACCGTCGCGCTGGCGCCACGGCTTCTCGTCACCGCGATCACGGCCGCCGAAATCCTTGTCGAAGCTCTTGCGCGGACGGTCGCCGCGCGGCGCGCGATCACCGCGATCGAAATTCGGGCGGTCTCCGCGTGGCTTGAAGCTGCGCTCGCCACGATCCTCACGCGGCCCGCGATCCCCACGGTCGCGTTGGCGATCCCCACGGTCGCGGTCGCGATCCCCACGGTCGCGGTCGCGATCCGGCCCGCCCCGTGAAAATTTCCGCTCGCCGTCGAACTTGCGCTCCGGGCGGGCGCCGCGCGGCGCGTAGGGCTTCTTGTCGCCGAACTTCCGGTCGCTGGAGCGCCCGGGCGAGCGGGCATCGTCGCGATCCCTGCGCGGCGGACGATCATCACGGCCGTAGGAGGGGCGATCACCGCGCGGCTTGAAGCTGCGCTCGCCGCGGCCTTCACTGTCGCGGTCGTTGCGCTTGAAGCGCGGGCGGTCACTGAAGTCGCGGCGCGGGGCATCGCCCTCCTCGCGGCGGCGAAAGCTGCGGCCCTCGCGCGGCGGGCGGCTGTCGCGGTCGCCCTTGGCCTCGAAGCCGCGCTTGGCGAACTTCTTCTCGGGGCCGCGCGCCTTGCCGCTGCGGCCGCCTTTGGGGGGGCCTCGCCGGCCGCGGGAATCGTTGTCTTTGTCGCTGTCGCGAGGCATGAATAATCTCACTTCGGGGTGGCCGTTGAGCATTGTGCGCGCTCGGTCCGAGCCGCATGCTCTGGCAAAATCGGTATCCACTCTTGCTGAAGGCGGAGCTACTAGCAGGTTTCTTCGGATGATACGAGGCTTGAAAGCCCCCTCTTTCATGGATTTGGCGCTCAAAACGGCCGAAAATGCCGGAAAAGCGGGCGAAGTTCCGATCGGGTGCGTGGTGGTCCGCAATTGCGAGGTCATCGCCACCGCCGCCAACCGGACGCTGACCGACCACGACCCGACGGGCCATGCCGAGATCATTGCTCTGCGCGAGGCGGCGAAGAAGATCGGCAGCGAGCGCCTCGTCGACTGCGACCTTTACGTGACCTTGGAGCCCTGCACCATGTGTGCGGGCGCGATCTCCTTTGCAAGGGTCAGGCGGCTTTATTACGGCGCCGCCGACCCCAAGGGCGGCGCGGTGGAATCAGGCGTGCGCTTCTTTGCTTCCCCGACCTGCCACCACACGCCGGACGTCTATTCCGGCGTCGGCGAGAGCGAGGCGGCGCGGCTGCTGAAGGAGTTCTTCCGGGAGCGAAGGTAGGCCCCTCCTCCGTCATTGCGAGCCAACGGGTCCGCGCGAAGCGCGGCCCGATGACAGGCTCGGCGAAGCAATCCAGAGTCCCTCCGCGGAGACACTCTGGATTGCTTCGTCGCAAGGGCTCCTCGCAATGACGGTGTGGCCTAGGCCAAGAAGAACTCCAGCAGCGCCTTCGCGGTCACGTCGGGGTTCTCTTCAGTGAGAAAGTGGCCGGACTCCACGGGCATGCCGACCACGTTGGTGGCCCATTGCCGCCAGGTATCGAGCGGCGTGGCCGCGGCCCGGGCGACGCCAGCATTGCCCCACAACGCCAGCATCGGCACCGTGATCTTCTTGCCGGCCTCGAAATCGGCCTTGTCGAGGTCGTAGTCGAAATAGGCGCCGGCGCGATAGTCCTCGCACATCGCATGGATGCGGGCGGGATCGCGGAACGGGGCGAGGTAGTGCTCGAGCGCGCGCGGATCGATCGCATCCAGCGTCTTCGATCGGGTCTGGCTCGCCATCTTGAAACGCAGGAAGAACTCGCCGCTGCTGGCGATCAGCGTCTCCGGCAGCGGATAGGGCTGCGCCAGGAAGGTCCAGTGCCAGATCTTCAACGCGTAGGCGCGGTTCATCCGCTCCCAGTAATTATAGGTCGGCAGGATATCGAGCACGGCGAGCTTCGACAGCCGGCCGGGATGATCGAGCGCGAGCCGGTACGACACGCGGCCGCCGCGGTCGTGGCCGGCGAGCGCGAAGTGGACGTGGCCGAGCCGCTCCATCATTTCGACCATGGCTTTCGCCATCGCGCGCTTGCTGTAGGGGATATGCAGCGCATCGCTCTCGGGCATGTCGGACCAGCCGTAGCCCGGCAGGTCGGCGATGATCAGCGTGAAGGCTTCCGCAAGCTCGGGCGCGACCTGGTGCCACATCACATGGGTCTCGGAGAAGCCGTGCAGGAGCAGCAGCGGCGGGCCCTTGCCGCCGACGCGGGCGAAGACGCGGCCGAACGCGGTATTGACCCATTCAGAGGCAAAACCCGGATAGAGGTCGGCGAGATCGGACATCTTTTTGTATCCTTGTCGGTCGGGCCGGCTCTCGACACCAAAAAGTGTGAAAACAACCCCATGCACAGTACCGGTATGATGTTCGGGGCTGATAACCCCACATACCGATTGCACATTCTGGAATGCGGTTGTGGCGACGCGGTGACAGGGAGCGCGCGATCGCAGGCTTTTTCAGGCGTTTCAGCCCTTGGCCTTCTCGGCCTCCACCGCCTGCCAGCCGATGTCACGGCGGCAGAAGCCTTCCGGCCAGCGGATGCGGTCGACGGCCTGATAGGCGCGCGCCTGCGCTTCCGTCACGGTCGCCCCCAGCGCGCAGACATTGAGCACGCGGCCGCCATTGGCGAGGATGGCGCCATCCTTCGCCACCGTGCCGGCGTGGAAGATCTCGACGGTGTCGACCTTGGCCGCGTCGTCGAGCCCCTCGATGCGCGTCCCTTTTTGATAGTCGCCGGGATAGCCCTTCGCCGCCATCACCACGGTGAGCGCGGATTCCTTGTGCCAGCGCAGATCGAAATTCTTCAACTGCCCGTCGCAGGCGGCGAGCAGCGCCGGCACGAGGTCACTCATCATGCGCAGCATCAGCACCTGGCATTCAGGGTCGCCGAAACGGACGTTGAACTCGAACAGTTTCGGGCCCTGCGTCGTCAGCATGATGCCGGCATAGAGCACGCCGCGGAACGGCGTGCCGCGCTGCTTCATGCCTGCGACCGTCGGCAGGATGATCCTGGCCATGATCGCGTCATGGATCTGAGGCGTCACCAGCGGCGTCGGCGAGTAGGCGCCCATGCCGCCGGTGTTGGGGCCGACATCGTGGTCGAACACGCGCTTGTGGTCCTGCGCGGAGGCCAGCGGGATCGCGGTCTCGCCGTCGCACAGCGCGAAGAAGCTGATCTCCCGGCCGGGCAAGAACTCCTCGATCACGACCTCGGCGCCGGCCTCGCCGAAGGCGCCCTCGAACATCATGGCGATGGCGTCCTCGGCCTCGCGCACGGTCTTGGCGACGACGACGCCCTTGCCGGCGGCAAGCCCGTCGGCCTTGACCACGATCGGCGCGCCCTGGCTCTGCACATAGGCGCGCGCGTCATTTGGGTTGGTGAACCGCTTGTAGGCGCCGGTCGGGATGCCGAACTCGGTGCACAGCGCCTTGGTGAACCCCTTGGAGCTTTCGAGCTGGGCCGCCACCCTGCTCGGCCCGAACGCCTTGATGCCGGCGGCGCTGAGATCATCGACGATGCCGGCCGCCAGCGGCGTTTCCGGCCCGACCACCACGAGCTCGACCGCGTTCTTCTTGCAGAAGTCGATCACGGCCGCATGGTCGGCGACATCGAGGCCCACGCATTCCGCCTCCTTGGCGATCCCGGCATTGCCGGGCGCGCACCAGAATTTGGTCACCAGGGGAGAGGCCGCGATCTTCCACGCCAGGGCATGTTCGCGGCCGCCGGAACCGAGCAGGAGAATGTGCATCGAAGGCTCAGGATGAGGGGTTTTGCTGGGGCCGGAGGTCGCACGAATCGGGGTGGGGCTCAAGGGGGTGTTGGGCGGCACGCCCCGTCATTCCGGGGATGCGGCGAAGTCGTGAGCCCGGGATGATCGGGCCGCTATGCCTGAGCGGACGGCGAGGATCAGGAATCTACCTCTGCGTTCGGCTGAATGGGGAACATGCCGATGCTGAACTCGCAACGGGCGTTAAGTCTAATTGGTGACAAGCCACGATTTCGTGGAGCTCAGGCGTTTTAGAAATGCAGGGATTCCATTTTGCATACCTGTTCGTGTAATTAGACCCCCGACGATGCGAACGGAAATTCCCCATGATGACTGCGACCTCACTCGTTTCTGACGTGAAGCAGCGGCTTACCGCCTGGGCCAAGAGCGTCGCCGATGATATCGGCACGGCGGGTGTCTATTTGTTTGGCAGCCTCGTGTATCGTGGAGGCGCACAATTTGGGCCAGCAAGCGATGTTGATCTAGTCGTCTGTTTCCCGAACGACTGTAACGATGAACTGGCGCGCTGGAATTGGGAGAAAGAACTGCATGACCGCAAGGTGCAGCTAGAGGCCGACCTTGCAACGGTGCTGACTGGCTCCGATCCCAAAAAGCCGATCTGTAGCGTCGTTGTGCCAACCGCGCTTGAGATTGAAGCGGACGTCCACAAGGATGGCGCTCGCGGCTTCTTCAAGGAAAACGCATTCCTCAATCTGCTCGATGGTAGCCAAACGCGCGGCCTGCCGAATGCGGGAAGCAGGCCCCTCAAGGACCGCCTGACAATTGAGGTACTCCGCTTCGCCCAAAAGAAGCGGAATCAATTTTTCGCTGTGAACGCAGGCGGCGAAGGTGGTCTTGCTCCGTATGAAGGCGCCGATGCCGCTCCAAAAGACGTGATGCGATACGCCGCAATGGCTGCGCATCCAAACGATTCACACGCTGAGCCGGGCGCCGAATACGATACGCAAGCGGGCTTAGACTTCTTGAGCAACCGCCTTTATGAAAATCGGAATAAGGATGCTGCTTTTGGTGAGTTGCACCATTGGCTTTCAATCCGCCGCAATGCGCGGGGCGAGGTGGGGCCCCTCACACCAAGTGCGCATCTTCTGTTCGCAGAGATCATTGCCAGCGTCGCTATTGCGCGGCTGCCAGCCCGTGCTCCGGCGGATCCGACGTTGCGCGGTCAGCACAGCACTGTGTGGTTTGACGAACGTTTCGCCCAAGCGTTTCCGGGGGTCCGTGGCGTGCAGTGGTACGACGACGCTCAACAGATCAAAACAAGGCTTTGCAAGCTGCTAGAGCCGCCTCTTGCATATGCAGAATCCGAGCCTGCATGGTGGTTCAGAGGCCAGAGCAACTGTCCAATTCGGGCCTTCAAACACGTTCAAGACGACGCTTACCAAATGGATGTGTACGAATTTCGTGTCCGGCGCATTGCAGCAATAAACTTAGGTCAGTATTTCCGGGATTTCGTGTACGTAGAAGCTGCTGCGTTGCCGCCGACTGGTCTCTACGCATCTACCAGCGAGCGGATAGCTGAGGAGGTTTCGGGCAACGGGCTGTACGGCTACTACACAGAGGAATACGGAATCGTTGATGGCACCCACCATATTACGCGCACTCAGCACGATGATGGCGCCGCAGAGATAGCTGGACAGCTCCAAGATGTGCGCGGCAGAAGTGAGCTTCGGGTTCGCTACGTGAGCCCGTACAACTTTGTCATTGCTGCCAACGGCTCGGCACTCAACAATCCCGATTTTGATGAGGTCCTGGAGCAATTTCTTGATGCGATGCTGCGGGGCAAAGATTTGCTGGATCAACTTGCCGCTGTCGTTCAACGCCTGCCGAAACGGCATCGCTGAGCTGTGCGCGCTCGGGGCCGGACCAAAGCCACAGCATTAGCTGACATACGCCACAACTATCGGAATTTGGCGATCAAGATGACTTGCCTGTGAATAACCGGGAGAAGCGCCCCAAATCTCATCTCGCTACCCTGCATTGTGCCATCGTTTGTACTCTCGATTCGCAAACCGGGGCGTTAATCTTATGGCTGAGGCGGTTGAGACCTTGCGGCTAACCGACTGGGTGATTGCTGGCTGCACGCTGGCTGGACCAGTTCTAGCAGTTCAAGCACAAAAGTGGATCGAGGGCTTTCGCGAAAAACGCGCTCGGCGGCTGACTATCTTCCGCACGTTGATGGGCACGCGCGCGATGACTTTGAGCCCTGCCCACGTCGAAGCTCTCAACGCGGTGCCGATTGATTTTTACAAAGACAAGCCGGTGATAGATGCGTGGGAAGAATATCTCTTGCATCTGGGCACGGAAAATAATCCGGCATGGGACACAAAGCGCATCGATCTTTTTGTCAAACTTCTCGCGTTGATTGGCGGAAAGGTTGGCTACGATTTCAACGTCGCTCAGATGAACCGCATCTATTTCCCGAGAGCGCACGGCGAGATTGACGCTGAGCAGGAGATAATTCGCAAAGGTGTGGTTGCGGTCTTGAAGGGAGACATATCCTTGCCAATCGAAATAAAGGCCGCACCCGCAAGTGCGGAGACTGCTGCGCTACAGAAGGAGTTAACTTCAAAAATGTCGAAGGCATACAATGACGACGGCTCGCTCAAAGTTACCATTGTTGAGCAGCGCAGCGTTCGTCAGCGCTGAGTGAGATGATGGTAAAAATTACAGTGACAGTGCACAAAATTTCGAAGCCTAGGCATTCGTTGCCCGCGTTTAGTGTGCTGCCACCGTAACTCCCACTCCCCATCATTCCGAGGCGCGGCGCTGCCTTCCCTTCTCCCTTGTGGGAGAAGGTGGCGCGAAGCGCCCGATGAGGGGTCTGCATCCGCGGACTCAGGTGGAAGTGGGACTCGCGGATAGAACCCCTCACCCGAGTGAGCCTGCGACTCCCGTCCTCGCTGCCCTCTCCCGCAAGGGGCGAGGGCACAGCAATCGGCATCGCAGGCTACCCCTGCCTCCCCCGAAATGATCTCTGCAACGTCGCCACATGCCGCGCCAACGCGCCGCGCCCCGCCGCAGTGGAGGTCACCGTCGTCTGCGGCTTCTTGCCGACGAAGGCCTTATCCACCGAGACGTACCCCGCCTTGGCCAGCGACTCGATATGGGCGCCGAGATTGCCGTCGGTGGTGCCGGTGCGCTCCTTCCGCCCTGCGAATTCCAGGCGACCTGCGCCAGCAGGACATTCACCTCGGACAGGCGTTCACTCGCGAACGGCTTTTCGGCCCTTGGGCGATCGGGTACACGAAAGCGCACTGCCAATTTGTGCTCCCGGCAGTGCATTCTCAAAGGCCTGATCGATGAACCCAGAGAAGCCGCAAGCAGGCGCGCCCGCCCTGGAGAAGGGACTGGACCTCCTGGAGGCGCTGGCGGGCGCCGCACGGGGCCTCAGCCAGAAGCAGCTCGCCGAACGCGTCGGCCGCTCCGTGAGCGAGATCTTCCGGATGCTGGTGGCGCTGGAGCGCCGTGGCTATGTCGCACGCGACCCCGCAACCGGCGAATACACCCTGACGCTGAAACTGTTCCGGATCGCCTCGCAATTCCCGCCGACCGAGCGGCTGCTGAAGGCGGCGCTGCCGGTGATGGAGCAGCTCGCCTCGCGCGTCCAATTGTCCTGCCACCTGACGGTGCTGCACGGCGAGCAGTTCATGGTGATCGCCCGGATCGAGCCGGAATGGTTGATGGGCTGGTCGGTCAAGGTCGGCGCGGTGTTTCCGCTCACCC
The DNA here is from genome assembly GCF_045571495.1 of Bradyrhizobium centrosematis. Taxonomy (NCBI): domain Bacteria; kingdom Pseudomonadati; phylum Pseudomonadota; class Alphaproteobacteria; order Hyphomicrobiales; family Nitrobacteraceae; genus Bradyrhizobium; species Bradyrhizobium centrosematis. The sequence goes on along the minus strand of NZ_CP120703.1, from coordinate 1,265,894 downwards.
AGCAATACGCGTCAGCGAAGGTTCTGGCGGCCTTTCAGCTCGAGGGCCGGCGCCAGGAGCTTGCGCAGGTCATCGCGACCAATGACCGGATCAGCATCAAGAAGGCGCTTGCCGCGCTCGACCGCATTTCGGCGGAGGGAGGAAACTTCTCCAATGACGACGGCTATACCCGCATCCTTGCCTATAGCTGCCCGATCATCGAAGTCTCCGGCCGCGCCGTGGCCGCGATGACCGTCCCGCTGGTGAGGCAGGATCAAATCCCCGCCGCGGAAGCCAGCGCCATCGCCGCCGAGCTGCGCAGCGCGGCGAGGACCGTCTCCGAGAAGATCGGCGGCGTTGCCTGACGGACGTTGGAATCAGGCTGCATAAGGGAGCGAGAACCAGCGCGGGCCGATCTACCGGTCGTGCTCAAGGCCTTGGAGACTTAGGAGGCCGCGACGGGCCTGCTGCCTGGATTCACCGTTTTTGTTTCTCCTCTGCGCTTTTCCCATCGGAGCTTTTCGAGCGTTCTTCGAAACGATCAGCCCCGTTGGCTAGATCGTGCCCCATCCTGCTCTCGGTCTTCGCTTCGTCCCTGGAAGTCGCTTCCCGCAAGCCTTCAGCGGCCTGTTGCCCCGCCTTTGATGATTTTCGTTCGTCATCCATTGGTGGCTCCTCCTGATAAGACGCCTCCCGGGAAGCTCGCTGGTCTATCCCGGATGGAGCGTACCAACGTTCCAATCAGGTCGCCTCGGCATTGTTCCCAATTCCGTTGACGCTCCTTGGCCGGTGCTCCTCACCCGAGATCATGAAGCTCCTTGCCAAGCGGTGGCGTCAGCCGGAAATCGGAAAAGGCGACCTCAAGCCCGGACCGCTCCGGCGTGCAGGCCATAGGTCCGACAAGATAGGAAGAGCTCCGGGGGAATGGCGCAAGCCGCATCAGCGGCCATGTCTTTCCATCGCTGGAGGCCTGCAAGCGCAGGACGCCCTGCGCGATCGTGACACGCAGTCGAAGGTCACCGGGGTCGTGCTCATAGGGTGCCGTTGCCCAGTCCGATTGCCCGGCAGTCAGCACGCTGGACAGCATGGCGCGCCCGTCCGAAAACTCTATTCCAGCCTTCAGCCAGCACCGTTCATTGATACGCACCATCAAGCCCGCTTGATCGTACAGCGCCTTGAAATTGCTCCGGACGCGAAGCTCGGCCGTGAACGCATCTCCCGCCTGAAAAGCGAGGAAGTGTCCGCTATCGCGGATGAAGCCGTAATGAGTTTCGCGCCAGAAATCGGTGGCCTGGTCCGTTTCCAGCCAGAGGTAATTGTCCTTTTCGGACCACTTCCTCGGCTCGTTCAACCAAACGCCGCCGGACTTGCCAAACATTCCACACGCTCCATTCGAACGCCAATGCACCTGCTGAGCACAACTCGTCTGTCCGCTCTCAGGTCCGCCTTGGAGGTTGAACCGGACCCGCGGCAAGCGATTCTACCCAAAGCCATTCGCTTCAGGCGATGGTCATTCCGCCGTCCACGACCCAGGCCGCGCCATTCACGTGGGCAGCCTCGTCGGAGGCAAGGAAAGCAACGACGTTCGCGACATCCTGCTGCCGCCCGTGCACGGTCGCAACGTTTCGGCGCAAGGCAATGGCGCTGTCGCGCGCCTGGCCTTCCAATTCCCGGACCATGCGCGATTCGATCGGTCCGGGCAGAACGGCGTTGATCCTGATCCTCGTCCCTGCCACATCGAGCGCTGCCGTGCGTGTCAGCCCGAGCACGGCATGTTTCGAGGCGACATAGCCAGCGAGTCCTGCGCGCCCCCGGATCGCGGACGTCGACGCAGTGTTGATGATCGCGCCCGTCCCACGCTGCATCATCCTTGCGATGACGTGCTTGAGGCCGAGGAAAACCCCCTTCACGTTCACCTGCAGCAATCGATCGAAGGTGTCGTCGGGGTATTCGTGAAGAGGAGCGACGACACCCTCGATGCCCGCATTGTTGGCAAAGATGCCAATCGGCCCCAGGCGCGCCTCGGTCGCCTCGACGAAGGCGACCGTATCCCGGGCGCTCGAGACATCGGCGCGGATGGCGAGCGCCCTCACCCCGGTCTCCTCGACCAGCCGGGCAGTGGCATTGGCAGCCGCTTCATCGCGATCGACGACCGCGACCGCATCGCTCATGCGCGCCAATCTCAGCGCAATGGCGCGTCCGATATCGCCCCCGCCGCCGGTCACCAGCGCGACCGGGGGCCGATCGTTCTCGGTCACGACTTCAGGAATTCGCAGCCGCCATCCGCCAGAGGCCGCCAGGCCTCGGACGGCGCGATGGTCTTGACCAGCTTGTAATAGTCCCAGGGATATTTGGAATCTCCGGGGGTTTTCACCTCGAACAGATACATGTTGTGCAGCTTTCGACCGTCCGCGCGCACGCTGCCCTTGCCGAACAGGGGATCATCGGTCGGCAGCTTCTTCATCTGCTCGACGACGGCCTTGCCGTCGCTGGAGGCGCCGAGCGCATCGACGGACTTGAGATAGTGCAGGGTGGTGGCATAGGCCCCCGCATGCAGCGCGGTCGGATAGCGGCCGTTGTTGCGCGGGGCGAAGCGCTTGGTCCAGGCGCGCGTGTCGTCATTCAAATCCCAGTAGAAGGATTCGGTGAACTGCAGCCCTTGCGCAATCTTCAGGCCGAGCGAATGGACGTCGCTGAGATACAGCACCGTCGCCACCACGCGCTCACCGCCCTGGGGAATGCCGAATTCGACCGCCTGCTTGATGGAATTGATGGTGTCGCCGCCGGCATTGACCAGCGCGATGATTTCCGCCTTCGAGGACTGGGCCTGCAAGAGGAAGGAGGAGAAGTCCTGCGTGTTGATCGGCGTGCGCACGCCGCCGAGAACCTTGCCGCCGAATTTCTGCACGACAGTCTTGATGTCGCCTTCCATGGCATGGCCGAAGGCGTAGTCGGCGGTGAGCAGGAACCAGCTCTTGCCGCCGCTCTCGACGACGGCGCGCGCGACGCCCGACGACAGCGCGTAGGTGTCGTAGGTCCAGTGCACGAGATTGGGCGAGCAGGACTTGCCGGTCAGATCCGAGGAGGAGGCACCCGAGACCAGCAGGGTCTTGTTGTTCTGCTGCACGATGTTGCGGACCGCAAGCGCGACGGCCGAATTCGGCGCATCGACAATGACATCGACGCCCTGCCGATCGATCCATTCCCGCGCGATGTTGGCACCCACATCGGCCTTGTTCATGTGGTCGCCGCTGATGATCTCGATCGGCCGGGTCATCTTAGGAGCCGACGCCTGGAAATCCTCGACCGCCATTCTTGCAGCCAGGAGCGAGCCGGGCCCGGTCACATCGGCATAGAGGCTGGACATGTCCGTCAGCACGCCGATGCGGAGCGGCTTTGCGTCCTGCGCCCGTGCACCGAGCCGCATCATGCCCAGCGCCAATCCGCCGGCGCCCGCCAGCAGCCGGCGGCGGCTCACCCGAACTCGTCCTGCCATGTGCAGACCCTCCTTTGCCTTGTGCGTGTTTCTTCCCAATGTTTGCCGCCCGCATGTACATGACGCAGGCTGATCTTGCCGCTCAGGGCGTGAGGCGCTCAATGAGCCTGCGGTCCTCGACCTCAAATCCGCCGCCATAGACGTCCGACACCATGAAATGCGCGCCGAGAATTTCCGGCTCGAGCTCGGCAATCGGATCGTACGCGCTGGCGTGCAGCGTCATCGCGGCACGGCCCGGGACCGGCTTGGAGTATTTCAACGGCGTGCGGCGATAGGCGATGTCCGCATAGGCCGTGCCGAGCCGCTCAGGATGCGGCAAGCGGCGCACATGGATCTCGCCGGCCGGCAGCTCGCCGCCATCGACGATGCGGACGACGGGTGCGGACGCATCCGGCGTGAAAGCGAAATCGGCCAGTGGAATTCCGCGGCGCCGGACCCATCCGGTGATCGAGCCGTCCGGGTGCTCGTCGAAGGCGTAATGCGCATCCTTCTTGGTGTAGCCGAACACCTCGCGCCCGGCACAGATCCCCATGGGATCGCTGCAATACATGAAGATATGCGTCTCGGTGAACAGCCCCTTGTAGCGCACCGGCACCGAGATCATCAGATCGAACATCTCGCCCGCGTGCACGGCGAGGGAATGGCCAGGGGACCGCATGAAGCGGAAGGCGACGCGGTCGCTGGCGATTTCGAACGGAGTCTCGGCGAGCAGTGTCGCGACCTTGCCGGGCGCGACGCGGGTCATGATCTCGACGGTCCGCAAGGTGCAGCCCCACTCCACCGGATAAGCCGGCGAATAGGGTGGATTGACCCCACTGTTCGGCTTGAGCTGGTACTGCCCGAACATGCGTCCGCGCGGGTCGTCGGGATCGGTCACCACGGTCATCAGGGCCGCTTCCTCCTACTTCATATATGATTTCTAATTTTCATATATGAAATCATGGGTGAGTCAAGCCGCCTCCCCAGGGCGGTTCCTGGGGGCCATCGAATCGATTGGCGCCGCGCCGCGAAAATCCTTAAACGTGGGTCTGACCCCCAATGCCGAATCGTTTGCTCAATGCCGCCTGCGGAACAACTCAACAACGCCTTCGAATTCACCGTCTCCGAGCTGTCCCAGTCCCTGAAGCGGACGGTGGAGGACACCTACGGCCATGTCCGGGTCCGCGGCGAGATCTCGGGATTCCGCGGCGCCCATTCCTCCGGCCATTGCTATTTCGCGCTCAAGGACGAGAGCGCCAAGATCGAGGCGGTGATCTGGAAAGGCGTGCACGGCCGCATGCGCTTCAAGCCCCAGGAAGGGCTCGAGGTGATCGCCACCGGCAAGCTGACGACCTATCCGGGCTCCTCGAAATACCAGATCGTGATCGAGGCGCTGGAGCCGGCCGGCATCGGCGCGCTGATGGCGCTGATGGAGGAGCGCAAAAAGAAGCTCGCCGCCGAGGGCCTGTTCGACGAGGCGCGCAAGCAGCTCCTGCCCTGGCTGCCCGAGGTGATCGGCGTCGTCACCTCGCCGACCGGCGCGGTGATCCGCGACATCCTGCACCGGCTGGAGGACCGCTTTCCCCGCCGCGTGCTGGTGTGGCCGGTCAAGGTGCAGGGCGAAGGCTCGGCCGAGCAGGTCGCGGCCGCGATCCGCGGCTTCAACGCGTTGCCGGAGGGCGGCAGGATTCCGCGCCCCGATGTGCTCATCGTCGCGCGCGGCGGCGGCTCGCTGGAGGATCTCTGGTCGTTCAACGAGGAGATCGTGGTCCGCGCCGCAGCCGAGAGCATGATCCCGCTGATCTCGGCGGTGGGGCACGAGACCGACATCACGCTGATCGACTTCGTCGCCGACAAGCGCGCGCCGACGCCGACGGCCGCGGCCGAGATGGCGGTGCCGGTGCGCAGCGACCTCTTCGTCGAGGTCGCCGATCTCGGCCGCCGTACCCGCGCCTGTTGGCAGCGCGCCCAGGAGAGGCGCCGCAGCGAGCTGCGCGCCGCCGCCCGCGCGCTGCCGGGGGCCGGCGATGTGCTGGCGATCCCGCGGCAGCGGCTGGATTCGGCGGGCGCGTCCCTGCCGCGCTGTCTCAAGGCCAACACGCACGCGCATTTCCGCAGGTTCACCGCGGCGAGTGCAAAACTGACGCTGCGGGTGCTGCACGGGCAGATCTCGCAGGCGGATCATCGGCTCACGGTGTGCGGCGAGCGGCTCGGCCTGTCCGCGCGCTCGCTCTTGCGGCGGCGGCGCGACCGCTTTGCGGGATTGGAGGTGCGGCTGCGCGCCTCAAAGCTCTCCAACGCGCAGGCGCAGCGCAACGCGATTGCCCGCCAGCGCGAGCGCACGCAACGGCTGAGCGAGCGCGCCGGCCGCGCGCTTGTCACGCTGCTGCAGCGGCTGGAGGCGCGGGTCGAGAACAGCGGCAAGCTGCTCTCGGCGCTGTCCTATCGTAGCGTGCTCGCGCGCGGCTTTGCGCTGGTGCGCGACGAGGCCGGACATCCCGTGCATGCGGCGGACGCGATCGGCCCCGGCGCGCGTGTCGAGATCGAGTTCGCCGATGGCCGCGTCGGCGCGACCGCGGATGCGGATCGCCCGGCAGCTGCGGCCAAGCGCGCGCCAGCACAGGCCAAGCCGGCCGCGGAGACGAAGCCAGCACTGAGGCGCCTGGCCAAGCCGGTGGATCAGGGCAGCCTGTTCTGAGGCTGGTCGCGCCTCTGCTATCGCGGCAGTCCGAGTGTCAGCCCGTCATCCTGAGGTGCGAGGCTTGCGATGCCGCGCATCGCAAGGTGAGCCTCGAAGGATGAGCGGCCGAGATGCAGCTGGGCCGTCGCCCTTCGAGGCTCGCCGAAGAGGCGAGCACCTCAGGGTGACGGGATCAATAGAGGCGTGCCTACCTACACGACAATCCCGCGTCGATCGTGGTCCAGAAGCCGCAATGGTCCGGCGCGCGGTGGGACGTGCCGGCCTGGGCTTCGAACAGCAGGATCGCGACGGTGAAGACGATCAGGGCGGACGCAAAGAGGGTGATGCGGTTGCGCATGGGTTTGCGTTTAATCGACATCGTGGTCGAATGATGGCGCCGACACGTGCTGAAACCGCATCCATGCGCGATCCGTATATTCCCGGTAGGCCATTTTCCGTGCAGGGCGGTGGTCGATGCGGGGCCGTCCGCCTGAATTTGTTCCACGGGCGGCCCCGCCTTCGCTCTTCCGAACTACGGCGCGGCGAGCCCGCTGATCCGATCTATCGCGCCAGCCATTCCGCAACCTCTTTCTGCGAGGCCGCGCGCGCGACCGCATCGGTGCCGAGATGACCGAGCTCGGGCGCGGCGGCATCGTTGCTACCGCCAGCTGCCTGCAGCGGCGTGTTGGCGCGGTCGAAATCGTGATTGGCGCCGGGATAGACCACGATGCGCGCGAGCGCGCTGCGGCCGTGCGCGCCCTCGACCATCTGGCGGCAGGCCGGCGGAGACGAGACGTCGTCGTCGGAGCCGATCAGCACCAAGGTCGGCACCCGCGTGCTCCAGCCGAGGCCGGCGGAAATCCGGCAATCGGGATAGAACGCGATCGCCGCGCGGAAATCCGGAGCCAAATCCCGCGCGGCACTCTGCGGACGCACGGCCCAGAGCAGCGCGCTGGCGCCATTGGCCCAGCCCACCAGGCTGACGCGGTCGTGCGCCACCCAGCTCTGCTTCATCAGCCAGGCCCGTGAGGCCGCGATGTCGGCCACGCGTTCGCGCCGCGCCTTGACGTGCATCTCCTTGACGCGGCATTGCGGCCCGAGCTCGCGCGAGCCGTAGCTGTCAGGCAGCAGGACGGCATTGCCGCCCCTGAGCAGGCGCTCGGCCCAGTCGCGATAGCGCGGCAGCACGGCGTCGGAATGGCCACCGAGCCCGCCGCAGCCATGCAGCGCGATCACGGCCGGAAACGGGCCTAGTCCCTCGGGCTTGTAGAGCTGCGCATGGAGCACGCCCGACGCCAGCGGAATCTCGACCGGCTGCGGCGCCGGCGCGGCGGGCGCGGCCGACATCGACAGCATCAGGAACAGGGCGGTTAACGCTGGGCGCATCGGGCTCTGCCGCGGGATCCTTCGGCTCAGCACTATCATGCGGAAACGGCGGCAAAACATCACAAACCGGTGGGTTTACCGGGCGGACAAGCCACCCTATCTGTGCTACATCGCGTCCACCACAACGTGCCCTCCCGGAATGTCCACGGAGCGGCCTTCCACGGAGACTTTCGGCCGTGCTGAACAAGTTCGGGCCCTCGGGCCATGGCGAAGCGCAGGTGCAATATCTCGACGGCGATTTCCGCGTGATCTCGCCGGGGACCTTCGTGCGCTGCGCGATCACCGACGCCCGCATCCCGCTCGACGAATTGAAGTACTGGAGCGTGGATCTGCAGGAGGCCTACGCTACGCCGGCCGCCGTGCTGCAGCGGCATTTTCCGGGCGCGCTGAAGCAAGCGTGATCGCGTCAGGTGGACAAAGGCGCCTCGCGCCGAGGCCACCAGCTCCTTGCGATCGCGGGCAACATGGTGGGCATGCGTTGCATTGCCGACTCTACGGCACTGACTTCCATCCAGCGCTCGGCTATTGCGGGTCAGGACCATCGCTGCCCACGCAGGTCTTGACGAAACTCTTCCGCTCTTCCCCGACGACCTTCTGATCGATCGCCTGCTTCAGGCAATCGAGCCGCGCCTGCGCCATGCAGAGCTGCAGCTGGTCGCGCCTGTCCTGTCCCTTCAGATTTTGCGTCGTCGCAAGACACGTGACCCGCTTGGTCGCGGGAACCGGCACGGTGCCGGTCGGAGCGGCAGGCGAGGGCTGAGCAAGGGCGGGCAAAACCGGCAGACATATGAGGCCGGCGGCAACGATCGCGGACCGCAGTTTCATCGTACTCTCCTGGGCGGAGATGTACCGATACGAGCGCGGCCATGAATGCCGGCTGAATGTCGGTGATCTCTAAAATTGTCCCGCTCCCGTTGAGGCTGATTTAAGGCGGCCGGCACCACACTTCCGAACGGGAAAAAGTGGCAATCGGGCAGGAACGCGCATGAAAACCCGGAAATCTTACAGCCGTCGGTTCGATGCAACATCGTGCCCAGCTCGTCGGCACGAAGGAAAGGTCGGCCTGCTCGACCGATTCGCTCGAGACCAGTCCGGAAGCTACGTGATCATTTCGGCGTTGCTGATGCCGGTCCTGGTCGGGACCGCAGGCCTCGGAACCGAAGTGGGCTGGTGGTACTACAAACACAAGAACATGCAGAGCGCGGCAGATTCCGGCGCGGTCAGCGCTGCGACCGCCGCGAGCGCAGGGACGGACCCGTCGTCCGAAGCCAAAGCGGTGACGGCAAGCTACGGCTATCCCAGCGGGTTGAACAACGTGACGGTCACGGTGAACCAGCCACCGAAGTCCGGTAATTACGCATCGAACTTGCAGGCCATCGAAGTCATCGTGAGTCAGCCGCAGCAGCGGCTGCTGTCAGCCTTGTTCGGCTCGGATCCTGTCCTCATTTCCGCCCGCTCAGTCGCCATGCCGAATTCCGGCACAGGCTGCGTCCTTGCGCTCAACTCAGGCGCAAGTCCCGCCGTCAACGTCAGCGGCGGCAACCAGCTGAACCTGATCAAGTGCAACCTGTACAGCAACTCAAATGCCAGCCCCTCGCTCAACGTGGCCGGCAGCGCCGCGGTCGCCGCAAATCAGGTCGGGGTGGTCGGGGACGTCTCCGGCGCGAGCAGCATTACAGCCAGCAACGGAATCAAGACGCACATTGCGGCTGTCGCCGATCCCTACGCCAACGTCTCTCCGCCGGCGAAGCCGAGTTGCACCAATGCCAAGATCACGGTCAACGCCAATGGAAAAACCAACTCGCTCGACCCCGGCTGCTACACGGGCAGCATCACGGTCAATGCCGGCGCAGTCCTGAACCTGAATCCAGGCATCTACTATCTGGATGGGGCCAACTTGAGCGTGGCCGGAAATGCCACCATTACCGGCAGCGGCGTGACCCTGGTGTTCACGGGCTCTGGAAGCAACTGGGGCACGGCTTCAATCGGCTCCAATGCGACCATCGATCTGACCGCACCGACCAGCGGCCCCACAAAGGGCATCGTCATGTACGGCGACCGCAACATGCCGGCCGGGACGGCCTTCAATCTGACCGGCGGCAGCACACAGAATTTCGGCGGCGCCATCTACCTGCCCAAGGCCAACCTCAGCTTCAGCGGCGGCAACGGCACGAGCACGTCCTGCACCAAGATCGTCGCGGATACTCTGACCTTCACCGGCACGTCGAACCTTCAGGTCAACTGCACTGCGCTCGGCACCGCGACCATAGGTTCGCAAACCGCGCAGCTCATCGAATGAGGATCGGAGCGATGCAAGTCCAGAGCTTCTCATCTAAGCACCGTCGTCGAATGCTCGGTTCTCTGGCGCGGCACCTGCGCGCCGCTGCCTGCGACGAACGGGGCGTCGCGGCCGCCGAATTCGGCATCCTGATCCCGCTGCTGTCGTTGATGATCGTTTCGGTCACAGATGTCGGGCTTGCACTCTATCGCAAGATGCAGGTCGAAAATGCCGCACAAGCGGGAGCGCAATACGCAATTGCGCGCGGCTTCGACACGAGCGGCATCTCGAACGCGGTAGCAAGCGCCACCAACGCCACGGGCATCACTGCTTCGCCGCCGCCCGTGCAATTCTGCGGATGCCCGACCACTGCGGGAGTCAGCACCGTCACGTGCGGGACAGTTTGCGCCGGCGGCGCGCAGGCTGGGACCTATACGACGGTTTCGGCGCGGGCGACATACTATACGCTAATCGATTATCAGATCGTGGCGGCCACTTACACGTATACCGCACAGTCCACTGCGAGGCTGCAGTGAAGCTCACCGCTCTATGGCGAGACATTCGGGGGGCGTCAGCGCTGGAATTTGCGCTGACCGCTCCCGCATTCTTCCTATTCATCTTTGGGATCATCGAATGCGGACTGCTGTTCTGGACGCAGCTGGGAATCCAGCATGCGAGCGAAATGGCGGCGCGCTGCGCAACGGTCAACACCACGCTCTGTTCAAATAGCAACACGATCGTGAGCTACGCTGCCCAGCAGGCCTTCGGCCTCACTCTGCCTGCGGGGACATTCACCTTTGCCACGGCGGCATGCGGCAACCAGGTCAGCGCGAGTTATCCATTTGAGTTTCCGCACATCCTCAATCTGTCCCCGATGACGCTGACCGCCCGGGCATGCTTCCCGAGCTGAGTGCACGATGGCGCCGCTCGGCCGCTCTAACAATGTAGTACGCGTGCGCGGACGCACTTTGCCGATTCCCAGCAAAATGATCTCTGTCGCTGCTCTGCTTGCATTGAAGCTTGCCTGCAGCCTCTGATGAGTCATTTCGCGTTGTGGTTGGATTCTGCGCCGCGATTCGGCGCCCTTAAGTTGTTTGACGAAGTCCTCGTGAAACACAAGGCCGCTAAACTGGGCGTCAATTAACCTGGCCTTGCCCCTTTTTGTCGCGCCGTCAATCAAGCAAGCACAGTCGTCGAGTTCTGGAATTGGCGCAGTGTGTGAACGGGCTCATATCGAAGAGCCGTCCGGCGGGCTACGATCACCTCGGAAATTCGCGGTGGGACATCTGTAGATCGAAAGTCAACGATGGGGGTGATCATGCCCGCCATACTGGACCGACTCTATCGTGAATATTGCCGCGCCCGTCTCGCTGAAATGCGGAAGCAGCTTCTGACCGCAACTAAGCGCTCTGAAGCGCACGAAGCGCATCATCACTCAGTCGGTCAGGGTGAGGATGAGAGAATTGACGTCCACGGAGATCCCGGTCGCGACGCGCGGAATTGAAGCGGCAGCAAGGCCGCTAACATCCCCACAGGTAGCAGTGACCAAGCGTTTCGCAACAGTTTGGGAGCCGCCGATGAATACGCCGGAATGTTATACTGTCGTGGTGGCCTGCGTCTCGTGCCTGACCATTATCGGATTAATGGCTGTCGGGGCATGGTGAGCATGCCCCTCGCCGCGTCGCAGACATGGTTCTGAGTTTGAGATGAGAGCAGCCGCCGCGTCGTCCGACTGCGGCGGCTGCGCCTTGAATCCGGATATCAGCTTCCGGGCGGCGAATACGAAGAACGCAGCTTCACCGCGTTCTGGCGAACCTGCTTGATCTCGTCTTGCGTGAACAACCGAACCAGCTTCACGTTCTGCAGCGTGCCCGCCGTGACGGTCAGGCCTGAAATGGCGGGAGCCGCACTGGGATCAGGCACATCGAAAATCACCAGGACGCCTGGGCCGTCGGTCGCGACGCTGTACATCGAGACCAGCTTTCCGCCGGCCGCCTCGACGAGTTTTCGGGCCGCCTCCTGGCGATTGGTTGCGGGATTCTCCAAAATGGCATTGAGAGCGCGTGGCGTATATTGTCCGGTGAGGCAAAAATGCATGGCATGCTCTCCTCTGAACTGTTGGCAATAACTCTCCGTGCCGTTCCGATCTGATCGTTACGGCCGCTGCACTTGATATGCGAAGATTCATCGCCCGCCGTGGGCATCAACGCCGCCGATAATTGCCGGGAGTTCGGCACGTCCCGGTGACGGCTCTCATGCGAGGCTACATCAACTCGCGAAGGCGCGGAAGTGGATTCGCCAGCAGGCGTGACTCTGACTTTGGCTGGAGCGCATCCGAATGGGCATAAGCGCAAGCGTGCTCGCGCTCCGAGATCAACGCCGGGAGAACCTGCGCTCGCGCGCCTTGTAGAGGTGGTCGCTGATCAATTGTCGCAGCTTTGCCGGTTCATCGAACGCGAGCTGGACGGCGAACGGCACGATGTTTTCAGGCACGCCCTTGCTGCCGCGCAGACGCGCGAGGTCCTTTTCCGTCGTCACCAGCGTCAGTTGCTCGCGCTGTGCCTCGGCCGCGAGCGCGGCGAGCTCGTCGGTCGAGAACATGTGGTGGTCGGCGAAGGGCCGCGTGCGCGCGACGTCGATGCCGCTCGCGCGAAGGGTGCGGAAGAAGCGCTCGGGATCGCCGATGCCGGCGAAGGCGAGAACTGGCCTGCCGAGGAGCTGCGCGACCGTTTTCGCATCCGGCTTCAGGCGCGCGCGCAGCTCGGGTCTGTTGCGCTTGGCAAGCTCTGCCGCGACATCGTTGGCCGCGCGGCCATCGCCGATCAGCACCAGCGCGTCGGTGCGCGCGAGCTGAGCCTGCAGCGGAGCGCGCAAGGGGCCGGCGGGAAACACCTCGCCGTTGCCGAGGCCGCGCTCGCTGTCGATCACGATCAGCGAAGCATCCTTGACCAGGCGCGGGTTCTGGAAACCGTCGTCCATCAGGATCACGGTGGCGCCTTGCGACGTCGCCAACGCGACGCCGTCGAGGCGATCGCGTGCGACCGCGACGGGGACATCGCGCGCCATCATCAGCGGCTCGTCGCCGACGTCCGAGGCGGTGTGACGTTCGCGATCGACCATGACAGGGCCTTGCAAGCGACCGCCATAGCCGCGGCTGAGCACCACCGGCGTCTCGCCGAGCTCGCGCAGGAGCTTGGTCAGCGCCAGCACGGTCGGCGTCTTGCCGGCGCCGCCAACATGGTAATTGCCGACGCAGATCACGGGAATGCCGGCGTCCACGCCCTTACGCAGCATGCGCCGCCCGGTGATCGCGCCGTAGAGCGCACCGAGCGGCCATAACGCATAGGATTGGGGGGAGCGTGACCGGTACCAGAAGGCCGGCTCACGCATTGGCGGCTCCCATTTCGATTCGCAATTGCAACAGATAAGGCTCGAGCGCGGTCATGGTGCGATCGAGCGCACCTCCGAGCTGCTCCACCACGCCCGCGCCGGCCCGCTGCATCTTGTCGCGCATGACTGGGTCGGCCAGCAATTGGCCGAGCTGCTTGACCAACGCCTCCTGCGTATCGGCCTGGCGCGCCGCACCACTGCCGTCGAGCGCCTCATAGACGTCGGCAAAGTTGAAGACGTGCGGGCCATGAACGATCGCGGCGCCCAGCTTGATCGCCTCGATCGGATTCTGCCCGCCGTGATGGACCAGCGACCCGCCCATGAACACGATCGGCGAGAGACGATAGAACAGGCCGAGCTCGCCCATGGTGTCGGCGACATAGATGTCGGTCGTCGCGGTCGGCAGCTCCTCGCGCGAGCGCAACGCCGGCGTCAAGCCCGAGGCGGTGATCAAGCCCGCTATCGAAGAGCCGCGATCGGGATGTCGCGGCACGATCACGGTGAGGAGCTGCGGGAAGAATCCGACCAGGCTGCGATGCGCCGCGACTAGCATCTCGTCCTCGCCGGGATGGGTCGAGGCCGCGACGATGACCGGCCGCCCACGCGTCATCGCGATCAGCCGCTCGAGCTTGGCGGAATCGGCCGGCGGCGCCGGCACGTCGAGCTTGAGATTGCCTGTCGTGACCACGTCGCGGCCGCCGAGCGCAGAGAAGCGCTCGGCATCGGTCTTCGATTGCGCCAGGCAAATGTCGAACCGCGACAGCAGTGCCGAGATGGTGCTGTGCATGCGCCGCCAGCGCGGGAACGAGCGCGGCGACATCCGCCCGTTGATCAGCACCATCGGCACCCGGCGCGCTGCGCCGGCGAGGATGAGGTTCGGCCACAGATCGGATTCGATGAACAGCGCCAGCGACGGCTTCCAATGGTCGAGGAAGCGCGCGACATAGCGCGGCGAATCATAGGGCACGTATTGATGGATGACATCGGGCGGGAAGCGCTTCGCGACCACCGCGGCCGAGGTGACGGTGCCCGATGTGAGCAGGATGCGCAGATTGAGATCGCGCAGGCGCTCGATCAGCGCCGCCGCGGCCAGCACCTCGCCGACGCTGGCGCCGTGGATCCAGACCAGCGGGCCGTGCGGCCGCACGTCGCGGGACAGGCCGCGCCGCTCGCCGACGCGCGCGGGGTCTTCCTTGCCCTGCCTCAGCCGCCGCTTGATCAGCGCGGGCGCAAGCGGCACCAGGCCGGAAGCCAGGCGCCGGTACATCCGCAGCGTGATCGGCAGCGCAATGGGCAGCGATTTAGCCATCTTGGGGTCCCGGACGGCCAAGTTGCGCATAGGCGCGGCGGGTCGCCTCGTTCAAGGTTTCTTCCAGCTCCAGCCGCAGTGCTTCCATCGTGTCGGCGTCGGCATCCGGCGGAACGTGGATTTCCTTGATGCCGACCAGTGCGCCCCGCCCGAAGGGCAAATTGATGGTGGTGCGGTCCCAGTTCTTCAGCCGGATGAAGCGGCTGGTCGCCATCGCGAAAGGCATGATCGGCCGCCCCGATTCCCTTGCCAGCATGATGATGCCGAGCCCGGCCACGCGCGCACGCTTGGGGACATCGGCGGTCAGCGCGACATTACAACCGTCCTGCAGCGTCCGCACCATTTCCTTGAACGCGCCGACCCCGCCCTTGCGGTGGAACGCGCCGCCGTGATCGCCGGAACCGCGGATCAGGCCGATGCCGAGCCGCTCCACCGCGATGGCGTTGAACTCGCCGTCGCGGTGACGGGAGATCAGGACCTTCGCCCGATAGGAGTCCTTGTTCTTGATGAAGGGGGTGAGGAAATGCTGGCCGTGCCAGAAGGCGAAGATCGCCGGGATTTGCGGCTCGACGATGTCGTAGACGTCTGGCGGATCGAACGTGAACTTGTTGGTCCGCCAGACCAGACGCAGATATTCGGCCGCCAGGACCCCGACGGCACGCTGAAACCAGCTGCTTCGCAGCGTATTGCGAAGCAGTCTTTTCAACGCGCCGGTTCTTGATTTGGATCGAGCAGCCGATGCAGGTGGACGATAAAGTAGCGCATCTGCGCGTTGTCG
The DNA here is from genome assembly GCF_045571495.1 of Bradyrhizobium centrosematis. Classification (NCBI taxonomy): domain Bacteria; kingdom Pseudomonadati; phylum Pseudomonadota; class Alphaproteobacteria; order Hyphomicrobiales; family Nitrobacteraceae; genus Bradyrhizobium; species Bradyrhizobium centrosematis. The sequence goes on along the minus strand of NZ_CP120703.1, from coordinate 1,250,619 downwards.
ACCGTGCTCTGCGCCTTGGCCCGCCAGGCGGCATGGGCGGCGGCATAGTTCGGATACAGGCCGACGATGTCGACGTCGTCCAGATTCTTGAAGGTGTTGTGCTCGAGATCGACGAGCTCGCCGCCGATGACAAGGTGAAGCAGTTGTTGCGGGGCACTATCTGGCATGAGTTCTGTTCCTAACGGGCTGCCCGGCAAAGCAGTGATCGACAAGCACGACGAAAGCGCTTCAGGCCAAGGGGCGGTTTCGAAAATGCGCGACTATGCCCGCATGACGATCGCGCCCCGCTGCCACCAGCACCCCGTGCGCCACTTCCCGGCGGTTATAGAGGATGGGTTCTCCGGAGAGGTCGCTCATCCTACCATCGGCTTCCTGCACGATCAAATCGGCCGCCGCAAGGTCCCAATCATGGCTGTTGCCCCCCGCAAAAGCCGCATCCAGCGCACCATGGGCGACCCGGCACAGGCGCAGCGCGAGCGAGCCGATTCGCGGATGCAGCTTGATGTCGCCGAGTGACGGCTTCAACCGCTCGACCAGAGGTTTTGGGCCGGCGACGCGGGCAAAGTCCAGCTCGGCTCCTGAGCTCGCCCGCACCGGGACGTCGTTGAGCGTCGTGCCGCGTCCGCGCGCGGCGAAGAAGAACTCGCCGCTCGTCGGCGCGAACACCGCGGCCAGCACCGGCGCCGCATCCTCGACCAGCGCGACGCTGACGCACCAATCGTCATGGCCGTTGAGGTAATTGCGCGTCCCGTCGATGGGATCGACGATCCAGGTCAGCCGACGCGACAGCCGGGTCGCGTCGTCGACGCTCTCCTCCGAGAGCCAGCCATAATCCGGCGTCGCACTGCGCAGGCGCGTTTCGAGCAGGTCGTTGACGGCCATGTCGGCTTCCGACACCGGCGAGGAGGCGCCCTTGGTCCACTTCTTCAGCTCGGTGCGGAACATCGACTGCGCCAGCGCACCCGCTTCCCGCACCGTGTCTTGCAGCAGCGCAGCATCGCGCGTCAGGATGGTGTCGTTCGCGTCAGCGTCCGCCAAGCGTCAAACCCTCGATGCGCACCGTCGGCGCATTGATGCCGTAGCGGAATTCGAGATTGTTCGCCGGCTGCATCGACTTGAAGATCTCGAACAGGTGGCCGGCGATCGTCACCTCGCTGACGGGATAGGTGATCTGGCCGTTCTCGATCCAGAAGCCGGAAGCGCCGCGGCTGTAATCGCCGGTGACGCCGTTGACGCCGGAGCCGATCAGATCGGTGACGTAGAAGCCTTGGCTGATGTCGGAGATCAACTCGGCGGGCGTCGGCGTGCCGGCTTCGAGATGCAGATTATACGGTCCCGGCGAGGGCGAGGACGACACCCCGCGATGGGCATGGCCGGTGGTGACGAGGCCGAGCTCGCGCGCGGTGGCGCAGTCGAGCAGCCAGGTCGTCAGCACGCCCTCGTCGATCAGCGCGGTCTTCTTCACGGCTACGCCCTCGGCGTCGAAGGTCTGCGAGCGCAGGCCGCGCCGGCGCAGGGGATCGTCGATGATGCGGATGTTCTTGGCGAACAGCTGCTGGCCGAGCTTGTCCTTTAGGAAGCTGGTTTTGCGCGCGATCGAGGCGCCGTTGATGGCGCCGACGAGGTGGCCGACCAGCGAGCCGGCAACGCGCGGATCGAACACCACCGGCACCTTGCAGGTCTCGACCTTGCGCGGATTGTAGCGCGCCACGGTGCGCTCGCCGGCAGAACGGCCGACGGCCTCCGGCGACAATAGATCGGCGGCATGCGGCGCCGAGGTGAAGTCGTAGTCGCGCTCCATGCTGGTGCCTTCGCCCGAGATGGCGGTGGCCGAGATGCCCTGGCTGGAGCGCAAGTAAGAACCGTGGAAGCCGGTCGAGGTGACGAGCACCATGCCGCCGATGCCGGCGGAGGCCGAGGCGCCGCCGGACTTGGTCACGCCTTTGACGCCGAGTGCCGCAGCTTCGGCCGCGAGCGCGCGGCGCTCGAGCTCGCTCGTCGTGGGCACATCGGGGTCGAGCAGGTCGAGGTCCGGGAAATCGCGCGCGAGCAGCGCGGGATCGGCGAGGCCGACATATTTGTCGTCGGGCGCGACGCGCGCCATCGCTACCGCGCGTTCGGCAAGCTTGGTCACCGCATCGCCGCTGACGTCGTTGGTTGAGACCACCGCCTGGCGTTGGCCGACCAGCACCCGGAGGCCGACATCGTCGCCCTCGGAGCGCTCGGATTCCTCGACGCGCCCATCCCGCACCTCGACACCTTGCGAGACGCCGCGCACCGCGACCGCATCGGCCGCATCGGCGCCGGCGCGCTTAGCCGCCTCCACCAGGCGCTGCGCGAGGTCCGACAGCGCAGACTGGTCGAACAGGTCGCGATTGGCCCCGGAAGATTTTTGGGTCGAAGACGTCGAGCTTGGTGAAGAGTTCACGAACGAAATCCTGTTGGGGCGGGGCGCGGGACTGGAACCCACAGATGTGCCCTGATCGCGCGGACTTCAAGCATTTTCAGCCCGCCAAAAGCTCAGATTCGCACCATCGGCGCAACGTCTCGTCAATCATGCGTGCCAAGGTCTTGTCAATCATGAGTGGTAGTGACGGTGGGTTAACCAGCCTTTTTAAGCGGTATTGGAGCGGCGCGCGCTAAGGTCCTCGCATCGACCGGGAACATAATCCCGGCGGGGAGACTAAAGCCTTGAGGCGTCAAACAGCAACATGCGGGGTCAACCCCGCCGGGTCGGGCCGCTCGCTGCGGCTCGACCCTCTTTCCCTTCCGGTCCGCTTCGATGCGCATGATCCGCGCGCCGACGGATACACAAGGCAGATCGAGCTTCATCGCGAGCGTGTGGTGCTGCGCCGTGCCGTGCGCGGTATGCAGATGGCGATCAACGTCCGCGTCAGCGACTTCACCGGCGTCGCGCTGCGCGGCAACGACGAAGCGCAGACCCTCGTCCTCGTGCATCGCGATCCCTCGCTCTCCGTTCCGCTGCTGATCAGCGCCGATGCTGACGAGATCGCGCAGGCCTGGGCGATCTGGAGCGAGATTTTCGCGCTGCCTCAGCTCGACGAGGGCGCCCGCAAGCCCGCATCGCGTCGTCGCCGCGCCAACGCGATCCGCGCCCGCCGCCCGAAATTCCTGATGCGCCGGCGTGTTGCGATGGCGCGCGAGCTGGCTGTGCATCAGGGCGAACGCGAGATCATCGCGCGGAATTAGGCGGCCATCACAGCTGCCGTAGGGCGGGTCAGCCGAAGGCGTAACCCGCCTCTTTGCCTTCCACTTCGACAGAAGGCGGATTACGCTTCGCTAATCCACCCTACGCATTTTTGCGTCACGCCGCCCGCATCACCGCGTCCGCGAGCAATCCCGCAAACAGCAGCAAGCCCGCATGCTTGTTCGACTTGAACAGGCGCAGACACAGCTCGGGATCGTCGATCCGCAGGCGCGCGATCTGCCAGGCCAGATGCGCTGCGAAGCCTGCGAGCCCGAGCCAGGCCGGCCAGCGCGCATCACCTGAGGCCAGCGCGACGCCGATCAGCATCACCGCAAGCCCGTAGAACAGGATCAGCGCCTGGTGCGTGTGCGCGCCGAACAGGCGCGCGGTCGACCTGATGCCGATCAGCGCGTCGTCCTCGGCGTCCTGATGCGCGTAGATCGTGTCATAGCCGATCACCCAGGAAATCGCGCCGGCATAGAGCACCAGCGCCGTGACATCGATGCGGCCGAAGGTGACGGCAAAGCCCATCAGCGCGCCCCAGGAGAAGGCAAGCCCCAACACGATCTGCGGCCACCAGGTGATGCGCTTCATGAAGGGATAGATCGCAACGATCAGGAGCGAGGCGATGCCGGTCGCGATCGCGAAGCGGTTGAACTGCAGCAGCACCAGAAGGCCGATCAGCGCCTGCACGACCATGAAGGCCAGCGCCTGCTTGGTGCTCACCTGTCCCGACGGCAGCGGCCGCGAGCGCGTGCGCTCGACCTTGTCGTCGAGGTCGCGGTCGGTGATGTCGTTCCAGGTGCAACCCGCGCCGCGCATGACGAAGGCGCCGACGAAAAACAGCACGATGGTGAGCGGCAGTCCGCGGACATCATGAGCCATGGCGGCGGCGAGCGCCGCCGACCACCAGCATGGCATCAACAGCAGCCAGGAGCCGATCGGACGATCGAAGCGGGACAGGCGGAGGTAGGGCCGCGCCCATGGCGGCGCCAGCGTATCGACCCAGTTGCCGGTGGAATCGGCAACGCGGGCGGATGTGTCGCTCATCTTGTGAGGACGTTGCCGTTGAGCGTGTCAAAGGTGCTGCCACCCTTCTTGCCGGCATTGGCCTCAGGCGCCGAGCCCGAGCCCAGCACCTCGCTCAGCGACGGACCTGCGGGGCGTGCCTGCTGTTGCTGCATCTGCAGCGCGACATTGCAGACCTTCGTCGCCATCGCCTCGGTGTTCTTGTGACCGTCCTTCATCTGCGCACCGACCTGCGGCGGGATTCCGCATTTGGCAGCGTGGGTCTCGATGTACTTGATCATCTTGGTCTCGGCCTGGCTGAAATTACGGATCAGCTTGCAGGCCTCGTCCGGGGGCGCGTGACGGTCGCTTGCCGCCTTGATCAGCTTGCCGCGCTTCTCGGCTTCCTCGCGCAGGGGCATGAACGCCTTCATGCAGTCCTCGCCGGGACCGGCCTGCGTCGGCGGAGCCGCACCGAAAGCGCCGGGGCCGCCGATCGGCGCGGCGCCGTTCACGGGAAAGGACGATTGCGGAGCGGTGCCGACGGAGGCGACCGGCGCCGAGCCGTTCACGGACGGAAACGGGGAGCTGGTCGGAGCCTGACCGGGCAGCGGCGCCGGGAAGGCGCTCTGCGCATGAGCGCCCGCAGCGCCCAGCGTGACCATGGCGGCAGTGATCGGAACCATCAAATGACGGATCATCAAGAAAGTCTCTCCGGCAGGAGCTTACGGGGTCCAGCGTCTTCCCAATTGAAGCGCAACCAGCGTGCTCGCGATTTTACGATTCCCGCCGGCGCTTAACAACCCGCCGAATAGGGCAAGAGCGCGGCGCGCCGACGCACTGATTTGGCAATATTTACCCCCGAAACGCCGGCTTTCGGTTAATAACGGCGCCAAATTGGACTTTTGGACGATGCCCTCGCACGATTTTCGCGCCCCCCGCCTGTTCGTCGATGCCCCCCTGGCCCAGGACGCCAGGGTCGCGCTCGACCGCGACCAGAGCAATTATCTGGGCAATGTGCTGCGGCTTGCCGCCGGGGGCGAGGTTCTGGCGTTCAACGGCCGCGACGGCGAGTGGCAGGCCGCCATCGAAGGCCGCAAGCGGCCCGATGGGCTCGTCATCCTGCAGCAGACCCGGCCGCAGGATCGGCTTGCCGACCTCGCTTACGTCTTCGCCCCGCTCAAGCATGCCCGGCTCGACTACATGGTCCAGAAGGCGATCGAGATGGGCGCCGCCGCGCTGCATCCGGTTCTGACCCGGTTCACTCAGGCCTCCCGGGTCAACACCGAGCGGATGCGGGCCAATGTCGTCGAGGCCGCCGAGCAATGCGGCATCCTCAGCATCGCCACCGTGACCGAGCCGGTGCCGCTGGAGCGATACCTCAGCCAGCGCCCCGCCGGTCGCCTGCTGATCTTCTGCGACGAGGCGGCGGAGCTCGAAAACCCAGTTCAAAGCCTGCAAGCCGCCCGCGCAGCCGGACACGGTATCGACGTGCTGATCGGGCCCGAAGGCGGCTTTGCCGAGGAAGAGCGAGCCCTGCTGCTGCGGCAGCCCAAGATCCTGCGGCTGGCCCTGGGTCCCCGGATCATGCGCGCCGACACGGCCGCGGTGGCGGCGCTGGCGCTGGTGCAGGCGGTGCTGGGCGATTGGGGCGGCCGATCCGCCTGATGCCGGCATTGCCCGCGCGTTAAGCGATTGATCCTTTGGAGGTCGAAACCGCGCATCGGCCATGCTAAGGGCTGCGCCAATTCGCCTCCCTTGCCCTGCCCGGTTCCACCGGGACGATGGACCCCTGTCATGACCGCGACTGCCACCTCAAATGCTGCCGGCTCCGCCGCCTGGGCGGATACGCTGCTCTTGTCGTTCACGCAGGCCGGCTATGTCAGGGCCGAGCCCGCGATCCTGCAGCCGGCCGAGCCGTTCCTGGACCTCTCCGGCGAGGACATCCGCAAGAGCCTGTACCTGACCACGGACCTCTCCGGCGAGGAGCTCTGCCTGCGCCCCGACCTGACCATTCCGGTGGCGCGCGACTACCTCGCCTCGTCCCGCGCGGGCCAGCCGGCGGGGTTCAGCTATCTCGGGCCGGTGTTTCGTTACCGCAGCGGCCAGACCAGCGAATTCCTGCAGGCCGGCATCGAATCGTTCGGCCGTCAGGACCGTGCCGCGGCTGACGCCGAGATGCTGGCGCTGGCGCTGGAGGCGACGGCGGCCTTCGGCGTCCGCGACGTCGAGATCCGCACCGGTGACGTCGCGCTGTTCAACGCCCTGCTCGATGCGCTCGACCTCTATCCGGTCTGGCGCCGCCGCCTGGTCAAGGACTTCAACCGCAAGATCAGCCTGGAGCAGGATCTGGAGCGGCTGGCGGCCGCGACCACCGCGGCCCGCAGCGAATATGAGGGCGTGCTCGCCGCGCTCGCCGGCTCCGACCGCAAGGCGGCGCTGGCCTTCGTCACCGACCTGATGTCGATCGCCGGCACCACCAATGTCGGCGGCCGTACCACGGCCGAGATCGCCGACCGTTTCCTCGAGCAATCGACACTGAAGGGCGGTGCCCTGTCGCGCGAGGCGATCGCCGTGCTCAAGCGCTTCCTCGGCGTATCGGGCAATCCCGACGATGCGATCGCCGAACTGCGCGCGCTCACCGCCGATGCCAGACTCGACCTTGGGGCGGCCATCGACCAGTTCGAGAGCCGCGTCGGCTTCATGGCGGCACGCGGCATCGACGTGAAGCAGACGCGCTTCTCCAGCGCCTTCGGACGCGGCCTCGATTACTACACCGGCTTCGAATTCGAGCTGCATCACCGCGGCAACGGGGCCGAGCCGCTGGTCGCGGGCGGCCGCTATGACGGGCTGATGACCCAGCTCGGATCGGCCGAGCCGATCCCCGCAGTGGGCTTCTCGGTCTGGGTGGATGCGCTGACCAAGATCGGCCGCAAGGGGGGAGCTTAATCATGAGCGCGCCGTTCGTTCTGGCCGTTCCCTCCAAGGGCCGCCTGCAGGAAAATACCGAAGCCTTCTTCGCCCGTGCGGGCCTGAAGCTGTCGAAGGCCGGCGGCGCGCGCGACTATCGCGGCACCATCGCAGGGCTCGACAATGTCGAGGTCGCCTATCTCTCGGCGAGCGAGATCGCATCGCAACTGTCGCGCGGCTTCGCCCATCTCGGTGTCACCGGCGAGGACCTGGTGCGCGAGAACATCGCCGACGCCGATAAGCGCGTGTCGCTGATCGAGGGCCTCGGCTTCGGCTATGCCGACGTCGTGGTCGCGGTGCCGCAGGCCTGGATCGACGTCCGCACCATGGCCGATCTCGACGACGTCACCACCGGCTTCCGCGAGCAGCATCACATGCGGATGCGGGTCGCCACGAAGTTCGTCAACCTCACCCGCGCGTTCTTCCAGAGCCACGGCATCACCGATTACCGCATCGTCGAAAGCGCAGGGGCGACCGAAGGCGCGCCGGCGGCCGGCAGTGCCGAGCTGATCGTCGATATCACCACCACCGGCGCGACGCTCGCCGCCAACGGCTTGCGCGTGCTCGACGACGGCGTGATCCTGCGCAGCCAGGCCAATCTCGTGGCGTCGAAAGATGCCGATTGGTCGCCGCAGGCGCGGGAGACCGCGCGCGTCATCCTCGACCACATCGCGGCAAGGGCGCGGGCCAACAAATACCGCGAGGTCCGCACCCGCTTCCGGCAGTGCGATGCCGCCCTGCTCGGCGAAGCCCACAGCCGGTACGGCGTCGAGGCGCCGTTCGGCGGGCCGACCTCGTCAGGCATGCTGACATTGCACTGCCCGCCGGGGCAGCTCTACGCGCTGGCGAGCTTCCTGCGCGAGCATGGCGCCGAGACCGTCTCGGTGGTTTCGCTCGACTACGTGTTCGACCGGGAGAACCCGCTGTTCGCCAAGCTGGAGGCGTTCCTGCGGCGGTGAGTCCCAGGTCCATTCAGCTTTGCGACAGCAAACGGCGGCTACCATATGCTGTTGAGATGACTTTGAACGCCTCTGGAACCTCGATCGATGACGCTGGGCTCTGACGTTTCCGGCATGACCACCACCGCAGGCAGTGCTGCCGCGAAGGGACTGTCGATAGTCGTCCCCCTCTACAACGAGGCGGCGGGCCTCGCCGCCCTGCATCAGCGCATCTGCGATCTCGCCAAGACCGTGCGGCAGCGCTATCGGCTGTCTTGCGAGGTCGTCTATGTCGACGACGGCAGCAAGGATTCAACGCTGGCGATCGCCCGTTCGCTGCCGGCCGACGCGATCGACGTCCAAGTGGTGTCGCTGTCGCGCAATTTCGGCAAGGAGGCGGCGCTGATGGCCGGCCTCGACCATGCCCGGCTCGGCGCCGTCATGTTCATGGACGGCGACGGCCAGCACCCGCCGGCCCTGATCGAGCAGCTGGTGCGACACTGGATCGATGACGGCTACGACGTCGTCTATACCGCCAAGGCGCATCGCGACAACGAGAGCTTCCTGCGCCGGATCTCCGTGCACGGCTTCTACGCGCTGATCAACTGGGGCGCCCGCCAGAAGATTCCGGAGGACGCCGGCGACTTCCGCCTGCTGTCGCCGCGCGCGGTCGCAGCCCTCAGGCAATTGCCCGAGCGCAACCGCTTCTTCAAGGGCCTGGCAAGCTGGATCGGCTTCCGCCAGATCCGCGTCGACTACGAGCCTGCGGCGCGCGCGCATGGTGTCACCACCTTCAACGCCGCAAGCCTGCTTGGCCTTTCGATCGAGGGCCTGACCTCGTTTTCGGTGGCGCCCCTGCGCTTCGCCAGCCTGCTCGGCGTCATTCTCGCCGGAGGCGCATTCCTGTTCGGCCTTTCGATCCTCTGGGAGGTGTTCACGACCGGCAAGCAGGTGCCCGGCTATCCCTCGCTCGTGATCGGCCTGATGACGATCGGCGGCGTGCAGCTGATCATGATCGGCATCGTCGGCGAATATATCGGCAAGATCCTCTCCGAGCTGAAGGCGCGTCCGATCTACTTCGTCGCCGAACACAGCGAAAAGCACTTCGAGGCCGACGACGCCGCGAACAGGACAGCGGCCGAATGAGCGCGGCGCCGCTGCGGCGGATCTGGCTCTGCGCCGATGATTACGGCATCAGCCCGAGCGTCAACCGCGCCATCCGCGACCTGATCGAACGCGGCCGCCTCAACGCCACCTCGGTGATGATGGTGGGCCCGGCGATCGAGCGCGGCGAGATCGAAGCGCTGCAGGCTTCGGCGACACCGAGCCCGCGCTGCGCGATCGGATTGCACGTGACGCTGTCGGCGCCGTTCCGCCCCCTCACCATGCATTTCCATCCGCTCGACGGCGACATGTTCATGCCGTTTCCGAAACTGCTGCGCGCCGGATTGATGCGTCGGCTCGACCGCGAATTCGTCCGCAACGAGGTCAAGGCGCAGCTCGCCGCCTTCATGGACGCGTTCGGCCGCGCGCCCGACTTCGTCGACGGCCATCAGCATGTGCAGCTCTATCCGCAGGTGCGCGACGGCTTTGTCGACGCGGTCAGCGAAGGCGCGCCAAACGCCTGGGTGCGCCAGGGCGGCCGCGACCTGCCGCTGAAGCAGCGGCTGGCCTCGCCCAAGGCCATGGTGCTCGACATCTTCAGCGCGCAATTCCGTCGCCGCGCCGGCAGTGCCGGCCTCAGCTTCAATCCCGGATTTGCCGGCGCCTATGACTTCACGCGCGCGGCCGATTTCGGCGAATTGATGCGGCAATTCCTGCAAGGCCTGCCGGATGGCGGCCTCGTGATGTGCCATCCCGGCTTCGTCGACGACGTTCTCACCAACCTCGACCCGATGACCGACGTCCGCGAGCGCGAGCACGCCTATCTCAAGAGCGATGCCTTCGCCCGCCTGCTGGCGGACAGCAACGTGACACTGGCATGAACCGCCGAAAAGCGGGCCAAGGAGCAGCTAAGGGGCAGCTTGTCGCATACCGAAATTTAATCCGGCCGGCACTGTTGGGGCCACAATGGAACCCTACATCTGCTCTCGCGCTTGGTTTTGCGCGAAGGAGACAGATCATGACGCCGCAGGAACGCCAGCTCGTCGACGACCTTTTCGACCGGCTTTCAAAGCTGGAAAATGCACCGCGCGATCCAGACGCGATCGCCGCGATCTCCGATGGGCTGCGCAAGGCGCCCGGCGCGGTCTACGCGCTGGTGCAGACCACGCTGGTGCAGGATGAAGCGCTGAAGCGCGCCAATGCCCGCATCCAGGAGCTGGAGGCGGCCCATACGCCCGAGCAGGCCCAGTCCGGCGGCTTCCTCGATACCATGCGCGACACGCTGTTCGGATCGAGCCCGTCGCGTGGTTCGGTCCCGAACGTGCCGCCGCGTGAGCAGCGACCGGTGTGGAACAGCGGCCAGGCGATGCAGCAGTCGCAGCCGGGTTACGGCGCGCCGCCTCCCTACGGGCAGGCTTACGGTCAAGGCCCGGGTCAGGGCTATGGCGCCCCGCCGGTCGGCGGTGGCGGCGGCTCGTTCCTCGGCACGGCGGCGGCTGCCGCGGCCGGCGTGGTCGGCGGCTCACTGCTGCTCTCGAGCATCCGCGGCATGATGGGCGGTGCCCACCAGCAGGCCTTCGGCGACACCACGATCATCGAGGAGCGCGGTGGCGGCAGTCCGTGGGGCGGCAGCGATCAGTCCGGCGGCTCGCTCGCGCGCGATGCCGGCCTCAACGACATCGGCTCGAATCGCGATTCCCGTCAGGGCTTCTTCGATCAGGCCTCGAACGATCGGGACAATAGCGATCAGAGCTACGACGACGATCGCGACGACAACATGGACATGGCCGACGACAGCGATTTCGGCGGCGGCGATGATGGCGGCAGCGATTACGCGTGACTCTTTCGCCTCTCCCCGTTTGCGGGGAGAGGCGAAGCATCCACATCACATCACCACGACCTTGGTGCCGACATTGACGCGGCCGTAGAGGTCGATGACGTCCTCGTTGCGCATGCGGATGCAGCCGGAGGAGACGTTGGTGCCGATGGTCCAGGGCTCGTTGGAGCCATGGATGCGATAGAGCGTCGAGCCGAGATACATCGCGCGGGCACCAAGCGGATTTTCCGGGCCGCCTTCCATGTGCCGGGGCAAATCGGGCCGGCGCGCGAGCATTTCGGCCGGCGGCGTCCAGTCCGGCCATTCGCGCTTGGCCGTAATCGACTTCACGCCCGACCAGGTGAAGCCGGGACGGCCGACACCGATGCCGTAACGCATCGCCCTGCCATTGCCCTCGACGAGGTAAAGGAACTTGTTCGGCGTATCGACCACGATCGTGCCGGGACTTTCGTTGCCGCTATAGTCAACGAGTTGTTTCTCGAATTTCGGATCGAACGGGCGCTGCCGGGGATCGACCGCGTCCTGCTGGAGTGCGCCCTGCTGATATCCGCCTGGTTGATATCCGCCTTGCATCTGCGGCTCACCCATCGGCGGCAGGCGGCGCTGATCGTAATAGGCCGGCTGCTGCTGATACACCGGCCGCTCGGGCGCGTAGACCGGACCGCGACCGGGACCGTCGCCGAACAGAAACTCGATGAAGCCGCCGCCCATGTTCGAATTGGAGGCGACGCGGACCGGCGCCGGCGGCACCTGCGGTGCATAGAGCACCGCCGGCGGATCGTTCGGCACCGTGTTGTCGAAGGCGCTGGCGCTATTCCCGCCGGCCAAAAAGGTGCAAGCGCTGCCGAGCAGCGCGACAGACATTCTCTTGAACATCGACGTACTCTGTACTGTTTCGTCTAGATCACATGCGCCGCGGAGCTGATGGCTGGTCCGCCCCCTCGACGTGGTCAATAAAAGGCAAAAGCCGTTTTGTTTGGTAAACGAACGCGGCGTTTGGATTCACCACGTCGCGAATGACGCGGCAATTTGGCGATCAGCGTTTATTTTCGATGAACGCAGCGCGGTGATGGTTAATCGCCTCTTTGCAGGGCGTCGCGCGACGCCGCACAACAGTTCCGGCTGTGAACTTCGTGTTAAATCGCTTCTGCCTACAAAGACGCGTGAGTGAGGTGGGGGGAGTATCCTGATGGCTGTTCACCGCAAGCGTTTTCGCGTCGAGGATATCGTCAGCGGCGAGATGCCGATAATGGACGTTACTGAAGAGGCCGGCCCGATGCATAGCGAGATCATGGCTGAGCTGCGCGCGATCCGCGCCCAGATGGCGAAGGGCGTCACCGCGGCGCCGCTGTCGGGCAGCGCGGCCATGGCGGCGATCGACGCCTCCACGGCCCACGAACTTGCCGAAGCGCGCACCATGCTCGAGACCTATCGGGCGCAGATCGAGCAGTGCGAGAAGCTGAAGGTTGAACTCGACCTGATCCACGACGCCATCGACCGCACCAAGCGCGAAATCGCGACGCTGCACGGCAAGAGCTTCGACGGCGGCGAAATGGCCAAGGTCAACGGCGAGCTCGGCGCGGTGGTCGGCGGCACCGAGCAGGCGACCCAGCAGATTCTCGAAGCCGCGGAATCGATCGACCAGGCCGCCAGCGCCATGTCCAAGGTGGACTCGATCGACCAGCAGAAGCGGCTCGCCGACGACATCCAGGAACGCGTCATCTCGATCTTCGAAGCCTGCAACTTCCAGGACCTGACCGGCCAGCGCATCAGCAAGGTCATGACCACGATGAAGTTCATCGAGCAGCACATCAATGCGATGATGGACATCTGGGGCGGCGTCGACGCGATCAAGGCTCACGTGCCGGCGCAGGTCGACAATCGCAGCGAGGACGAGAAGCTCCTCAACGGCCCCAAGCTCGCCGGCGACGTCGGCCACGCCTCGCAGGACGACATCGACGCGCTGTTCGACTGAGCGGACGCGGATACAGAGAAAAACAAAACGCCGGCCCTTGGGCCGGCGTTTTCTTTTGGGATTCATCTCACTCCGTCATTCCGGGACGGTCCGCAGGACCGAACCCAGAATCTCGAGGTTCCGGGTTCACGCTTCGCGTGCCCCGGAACGACGGAAGGTACATCACGCCCTTGGTGCGCAGCGGACGTAGACCATGTTGCCGTAGCGCGTGGCGGCATCCTTGTCGATGAAGCGGGTGATCAGGACGCGGCCGTCAAAGGAGACGATCTCGCGGTCCTGCTCGCCGGGGGTCGGACCGGCCGGGCCGATATAGTTCTTGCCGCTCGGCGAGCCCTTCAGCCGCAGCTCCTGCGGTGTCGCCTGGTCGGCCAGATGCATGATCACGCCGCCGGAGGAGCCGGCGGTGATCACGTAGGGATTCTTGCACTGGGCCCGGGCGGCAGCCTCGGTGCGGGCGCGGTCGGCCGGGTTCTGGAACGAGGCCAGGCCCCAGCGGCCCACGATCTCGTCGGCGCGAATGGTCGCAGGCATTTCGGGCGCGACGCCGGGCTCGGTCTCAGGCGGCGGCGAGGACGACGAGAAAGACGGCAGGCTCATACCGCCGCCGCAAGCGCCCAGCAGCAACGCCAGACCAGAAGCGGCGGCCAGATTGGCGACCGTGCGCGCGTGAGCTGAACTGATCATGGCATTCCCCCGAACAAGACCATGGCCGCACCCCTCTCGCAGCCAAGCGCAAAACCGCTGCCGGAGCAATGACGTCCTTTGATACGCCGGCGCCCCGAACAAGTTTCCAATGCCACCATCCTATATCCGCCTCACCAATCGCTTAACCACCTTTGCTTGACAGGATCGCGGCCAAGCCATATTTCCGGGCCCACTATTAGCACTCGGAAAGCCCGATTGCTAAGCGCGCCGTTCGATCCCCGGGATAGGGGTTGGACGGAAGCGCCGCCCCACCCACTTCCACTACTTCCGAAGCGAGCCTCCAAAGGGAAACGTCATGGCTAAATCCAAATTTCGTCCGCTGCATGACCGTGTCGTGGTCAAACGTATCGACGCCGAGGAAAAGACCAAGGGCGGCATCATCATTCCCGACACCGCCAAGGAAAAGCCGTCCCAGGGCGAAATCGTCGCCGTCGGTCCAGGCGGCCGCGACGAGGCCGGCAAGCTGATCCCGATCGACCTCAAGGTCGGCGACCGCGTGCTGTTCGGCAAGTGGTCGGGCACCGAGGTCAAGATCGACAATGAAGACCTCCTGATCATGAAGGAGTCGGACATCATGGGCGTTCTGGCCTAAGGCCGTCCGCCTGAACGGCCGCTGAATACACACTGTCATGCCCGGGCAGAAGCGCGAAGCGCGTCTTCGCGCGAGGTGACCCGGGCATCCATCATTGTTCGCAAGATGATGGATTGCCGGGTCGAGCCCGGCAATGACAAAGAGAGCACGGCGACACAGCTCAAAACAAGACACATCACGATAGACGAGGGACTGCAGACATGGCTGCCAAAGACGTCAAGTTTTCCGGAGACGCGCGCGATCGCATGCTGCGCGGCGTCGACGTTCTCGCCAACGCCGTCAAGGTGACGCTCGGCCCGAAGGGCCGCAACGTCGTCATCGAGAAGTCGTTCGGCGCGCCCCGCATCACCAAGGACGGCGTCACCGTCGCCAAGGAGATCGAGCTCGAGGACAAGTTCGAGAATATGGGCGCCCAGATGGTGCGTGAGGTCGCCTCCAAGACCAACGACCTCGCCGGCGACGGCACCACCACCGCGACCGTGCTGGCCCAGGCCATCGTACGCGAAGGCGCCAAGGCCGTGGCCGCCGGCATGAACCCGATGGACCTCAAGCGCGGCATCGACACCGCGGTGGCCGCCGTCATCAAGGACATCGAGAAGCGCGCCAAGCCCGTCGCCGCCTCCTCCGAGGTCGCCCAGGTCGGCACCATCTCCGCCAACGGCGATGCCGCCATCGGCAAGATGATCGCCCAGGCGATGCAGAAGGTCGGCAACGAGGGCGTCATCACCGTCGAAGAGAACAAGTCGCTCGACACCGAGGTCGACATCGTCGAGGGCATGAAGTTCGACCGCGGCTATCTCAGCCCCTACTTCGTCACCAACGCCGAGAAGATGACCGCCGAGCTCGAGGACGCCTACATCCTCCTGCATGAGAAGAAGCTGTCGGGCCTGCAGGCCATGCTGCCGGTGCTGGAAGCCGTGGTGCAGTCGGGCAAGCCGCTCGTCATCATCGCCGAGGACGTCGAGGGCGAGGCGCTGGCTACCCTGGTCGTCAACCGGCTCCGTGGCGGCCTGAAGGTGGCCGCGGTGAAGGCGCCGGGCTTCGGCGACCGCCGCAAGGCCATGCTCGAGGACATCGCGATCCTGACCGGCGGCCAGCTGATCTCCGAGGAGCTCGGCATCAAGCTCGAGAACGTCACGGTGAAGATGCTCGGCCGCGCCAAGAAGGTGGTGATCGACAAGGAAAACACCACCATCGTCAACGGCGCCGGCAAGAAGCCCGACATCGAGGCCCGCGTCGGCCAGATCAAGGCTCAGATCGAGGAGACCACCTCGGACTACGACCGCGAGAAGCTGCAGGAGCGTCTCGCCAAGCTGGCCGGCGGCGTTGCGGTGATCCGCGTCGGCGGCGCCACCGAGATCGAGGTCAAGGAGAAGAAGGACCGCGTCGAGGACGCACTCAACGCCACCCGCGCTGCGGTGCAGGAAGGCATCGTCCCCGGCGGTGGCGTCGCGCTGCTCCGTGCCAAGAAGGCGGTCGGCCGTCTGTCCAACGACAATGACGACGTCCAAGCCGGCATCAACATCGTGCTGAAGGCGCTGGAGGCCCCGATTCGCCAGATCTCCGAGAATGCGGGCGTGGAAGGCTCGATCGTGGTCGGCAAGATCCTGGAGAACAAATCCGAGACCTTCGGCTTCGACGCCCAGAACGAGGACTATGTCGACATGGTCGAGAAGGGCATCATCGACCCCGCCAAGGTGGTGCGCACCGCCCTGCAGGACGCCTCCTCCGTGGCCGGCCTGCTGGTCACCACCGAGGCCATGGTCGCCGAGATGCCGAAGAAGGAAGCCCCGCCCGCCATGCCAGCCGGCGGCGGGATGGGCGGCTTCTGAGCCTCCGACTCATGATGACGTTACGAAGGCCGCCTCCGGGCGGCCTTCTTTTTGCCGACGATGGGCTCCGCTTTCCGATTCAATCCACGGCCAAAACCAACTACGGTTGCGTCGATTCTATTGTTTGAGCGTGATCTTTTCGGAAAACCGCTTCGCACTTTTCCGGATCATGCTCATTGCTCGAGGATTTCGTCGATGCGCGCGCTTCTGGTTTGTTCGACAGCCCTGTTGGCAGTTCTGCTGGCCGCCTCGCCGGAGGTTGCCTCCGCCCAGATGAAGCTGTCCCCCAAGGCCGCGGCGCCCGGGGGCGTGGAGACGCGCTATTTCACCTCGATCGACGGGCTGATGGACGGCAATGCCGACGTGATCCTGAAGGAAACGCGCCAGGGCAAGACGGTCACGGCGGCCGTGCTCGACGTCTGTTACCCCATCGCGAAGAATTCCGACCGCAAGGACCGTTTCGTCGTCAATCTCCAGGTCGCGGGCCAGACCCTGACCGGCACCACGCAGAGCATCGGCGAGAAAGCGCCGGTCAGCGTCAAGCTGCTGCGCAAGCAGAGCGGCGACACGTTCGAATTCCGCGGCCAGATCAGCATCGGCCAAGCGGTGACCGAGGTGACCTCGCCGGACAATTCCGATCTCAGCGAGAAGGAATTCCTGGACAACCAGGTCTCCGATGACGGCATCACGCCGCAGCCGAAGGATTTCACCGACGTCTCGCCGGAGGCGATCGCAGTCAAGGTCAAGCTGGATGCGGCGACCGACTTCCTGAAGAGCCTGAAGGGCCAGGAGGTCGAGGTGACGCTGACGAGCCTCACCGTCGGCTGCGATGCGCTGCGAGCAGGCGAGCAGACCATCAACATGTCGGTCGATCCGGAGCGGGCCGGCGCGCTGCTGACGAAATTCAAGGCGATGCCCGGCGTCACTGCCGCGGGCTGGACGGCGGGCATGACCGAGATGGACCGCACCATCCGCTTCGCTGCGGCCGACTGGCGCGAGGGCGACAAGATCAACCGCAACAAGCTCGCGACCACCGTTGCGAACGTGTTGAGCCGGACGCTCGCGGCAAAGCCGGTCTCGCAAACCTTCAACCCGGCCACGGGCAAGCTCAAGCTGGTCTTCAAGCGGCCGAACCAGGATTTTCCGGCGCTCGAGCTGACCGACACGATCGAGGTTGCGGGCCTCGTCTCGCCCGACAAGCCCGGCACCACCGACAAGCTCATGCTCTGGATCGGCAGCCCTGTGACGACGACGGCCGACGAGAGCAGCGGCGCCAAGCTCAACCTCTCCGACGACGCCTCCGTCGACGAGGAAGGCGAGCAGCCGGACGACAACGGTTCGATCGAGGCGCTGGCCAAGGAGCTCAAGGGCCAGCGCTGGGATGCCGACAAGTCGGTGTGGAAGTGAGGTAGTCACCAACTCCGCTGTCATCGTCCGGCTTGACCGGACGATCCAGTACTCCGAGACAGCAGTGATAGATTCGATGGGCTGCGGCGTACTGGATGCCCCGCCTTCGCGGGGCATGACAAAAACCTAATTGCCGGTCGTGCGAAACCGCAACGGCTTCGGGCCGATCAGCGTCAGCACGTCGCCCTGGCGCTTCCAGGTTTCGACGCTGCTCAGGGCTGCGACGAGATCGTCGTCGGCCTGCGCCTTGGCCGGCGGGCAGGAACGGTCCTGGATCTGCCCGGGAACGAATATCACGGTGTTGCCCGCCACCGAAAACTGGCCCTTGCCGCCCTTGCACCAGAGTTCCAGCACGACCTCGCCATGGTCGCCGATCTCGATGTTCGGAATTCGCTTAGAGCCGGCTTGCGGCAACGCTTCCAGCGTCATCTCGGTGCCGAACGGAAAACCGTCCTCGGCACGCGCGAGCGTGGACATCGTCAGCATTGCAACCGCTGCACACACCAACCGCTTGAACGAAACCATGAAACCTCTCGACCGACCTGATTTGCGGCACGTTCTATAAGACGGCGGCGCCATTGAGAAGGTTCGCGCAACATGGGCGCGATCAGATTCCGATGAATCGTCATCGCGCTCCAGGTCGTTGTTTGCGCATGATCTTTCCGGAAAACCGCGTCGCACTTTTCCGGATCATGCTTTGGACGCAAAAAATCCCCGCGAGAACGAATCTCGCGGGGACCTGGGTCGAAACCGGGCGTGGCCTGCTACTTCAGGACCAGCGCCGTGAACGGATAGACATAGGCCTGCAACGTCACGAGCACGCCGACCAGACAAGCCAGCACGATCGAGTGCCAGAACACGAAGCGCAGGATGGTGCCTTCGTGGCCGTACCAGTTGGTGGCGGTGGAGGCGACCACGATCGACTGCGCGTCGATCATCTTACCCATTACGCCGCCGGACGAGTTCGCCGCGCCCATCAGGATCGGTGACAGGCCGAGCTGCTCGGAGGTGATCCTCTGCAGGTTTCCGAACAGCACGTTGGAGGCGGTGTCCGATCCCGTCAGCGCGACGCCGAGCCAGCCGAGCAGCGTGCCGAAGAAGGGATAGAGCACGCCGGTTGCGGCGAACGCCAGACCAAGCGTGGCGTCGACGCCGGAGAGCCGCGTCAAGGTGCCGATCGCGAGCATCGCCGAGATCGTGATCAGCGAGATGGCGCACAGGCGGATGGTGCGGCCGTATTCGGTCACCAGCCTGCCGGGGCCCACGCCCATCAGGAAGCCCGAGATGATCGCCGCGATCAGCATGCCCGTGCCGGTGAAGGACAGGTAGGTGAAGCTGAACACCGCAGCCTCCTTGGTCGGCCCTGGCGCCACCGGCGGCATCTTGTTGATCATCTGATGCAGCTCGGGCACCGGATAGTTCCAGACGAAGATCGAGTTCGCCCAGGCCTTGAAGGCACCGTTGCCCCAGATCAGCATCACGATGCAGACGATGACCCACGGCAGCAGCGCGCTGAACAGCTCGCTCTGCGTCAGCGGCGTCTTGTCGAGCGGCTTTGCCGCCGCCATCGTCGCCGCCGATTCGTCGCGGCCGCGGAGCGCCGGCGACAGCCAGAGCTGCTTCGGCTGCCAGACCTTCAGGAACAGGATCAGCGCGCCCATCGAGATCAGCGACGCGCCGATGTCGACGATCCAGGGATTGATGTGGTTCGAGATCACGTATTGCGGGATCGCGAACGACACGCCGGTGACGAGGATCGCCGGCCAGACGTCCTTCATGCCCTTCCAGCCCGCGAACGCCCACACCACCCAGAACGGCACGATCAGCGAGAAGAACGGCAATTGCCGGCCGACCATCGCGCCGAGGATGTAGGGATCGAGCCCGGTGACCGAGGCGAGGCCCTGGATCGGGGTGCCGAGCGCGCCGTAGGCGACCGGCGCGGTGTTGGCGATCAGCGAGAGGCCGGATGCCGCGAGCGGCGAGAAGCCGAGACCGATCAGCACGGCGCCGGTGATCGCGACCGGTGTGCCGAAGCCCGAGGCGCCCTCGAAGAACGCGCCGAACGAGAACGCGATCAGCAGCAATTGCAGCCGGCGGTCCTCGGTGACGCCGCCGACCGCGCGCTTGAGCAGTTCGAAGCGCCCGGTGCTCACCGTCACCTGGTAGAGGAAGATGACGTTGAGGACGATCCAGCCGATGGGGAAGAAGCCGGTGACGATGCCCAGCACAGATGCGCGGATCGACATGTTCGCCGGCATGGTGAAGACGAAGATCGTGATCAGGTTGGTCACGATCACGGCGATGACGGCCGCGATATGGGCCTGGACCCGGCCGCTCGCAATCAGCACCAGCAGCGTGACGACTGGCACCGCCGCTGCGATCGTCGACAGCACCGGGCTGTGCAGCGGGTCATAGATTTGATTCCACATGATCTTCCTCCCCCACGCATGTTTGCGGCAGGCGGCGCGCGTGGACAGCCGAACCTGCTTGACGCTGGAAGCGATAACCCCCGAGCTGGACGCGAATTCCTCGCGAATGCAGCGGTTCCCGTCCGCTCACAAGCTCGCGAAATCCCGGAGCACCCCACCCCGCGCCGTCGAACCCCATGCTAGGGTTGCAAGCTGCGACAAGCCAACGCAAATTACAGACCTTGCGACTTTAGTCTAAGCGCGCCCATTTCCGCCATTGCCTCAGGTCGTTGGCTCCGGGCATTTGTGCACACCCCCTGAGGAGACTCTGCTCTGTGAAGAACATCAGCGCCACGCTCGCGATCGTCTGGCGAATCGCCGCCCCTTATTTCCGGTCGGAGGACAAATGGGCGGGCCGCGGCCTGCTTGCCGTCGTCGTCGCCATGGAGCTGGTGCTGGTCGCGATCAATGTGCTGCTCAATCAATGGCAGAACCGGTTCTACAGCGCGCTGCAGGCCTACGATCTGCCCGAGTTCATCAAGGAAGTCTGGATCTTCCTTGGCCTTGCCTTCACCTTCGTCGCACTGGCCGTCTACAAGCTCTACCTCAACCAGTGGCTCCAGATCCGCTGGCGGCAATGGCTGACGCAACATTATCTCGGCGAATGGCTCGACGGCGCCACGCATTACCGCATGCAGCTCAAGGGCGACGCCGCCGACAATCCGGACCAGCGTGTCACCGAGGACGTCAAGACCTTCGTCGAACAGACGCTGACCATCGGTCTTGGCCTTCTGTCCTCGGTCGTGACGCTGGCCTCGTTCGTCGTCATCCTCTGGGGCCTGTCCTACAAGGCGCCCTTGTATCTCTACGGCACCGATATCGTCGTCCCCGGTTTTCTGGTCTGGTGCGCGGTGGCCTACGCGATCGCAGGTACCGCGCTGACCCACTGGATCGGTTCTCCCCTCATCAATCTCAATTTCGAGCAGCAGCGCTTCGAAGCCGATTTCCGCTTCAACCTGATCCGCGTGCGCGAGAATTCCGAGCAGATCGCGCTTCTGAAGGGCGAGAACGCCGAGCGCGGGCGTCTGCTGCAGCGCTTCGGCTTCGTTATCAGCAATTGGTACGAGATCATGCGCCGGACCAAGCGCCTGACCGCCTTCACCGCGAGCTACGGTCAGGCCGCCACGATCTTTCCCTATGTGGTGGTGGCGCCTGCCTACTTCGCCAAGCGCATCCAGCTCGGCGACATGATGCAGACCGGCTCGGCGTTCGGCAGCGTGCAGGACGCGCTGTCCTTCTTCGTCACCGCCTATCGATCGCTCGCCGAATGGCGCGCGGTGATTGCCCGCCTCGACGGCTTCGAGATGTCGGTCAGCTCCGCCGCGCGCGGCGCGGCGCTCGAACCCTCCATCGACGTCGCGCCATCGAAGGGCAAGGCCATCGCCCTCGAGCAATTGCTGGTCAAGCTGCCGAACGGCACGCCTCTGGTCGCAGCTGATGCCTTCACGATCCAGCCGTCGGAGCGGGTTCTGGTGACGGGCGCGTCGGGCTCCGGCAAGTCGACGCTATTCCGGGCCATTGCCGGCGTCTGGCCGTTCGGCACCGGCACGATCGCGATTCCCGAGAAGTCGAAGCTGATGATGCTGCCGCAGCGGCCGTATTTCCCGATCGGCCCGCTCGGCGATGCCGTGATCTACCCGGCCGAGCACGGCTCCATCCCGCCCGAGAAGATCCGCGACGCGCTGATTGCGGTCGGCCTGCCGCGGCTGGCGGACCGGCTCGACGAGGACGGTCACTGGAACCGGACCTTGTCGCTCGGCGAGCAGCAACGCCTTGGGCTCGCGCGCGCGCTACTGCACCTGCCGGACTATCTCTTCCTCGATGAGGCGACTGCCTCGCTGGACGAGCCATCCGAGGACCGGCTCTATCGGCTGCTGACGGAGAAACTGCCCCAGGCCACCATCGTCTCGATCGGCCACCGCTCGACGCTGGACGCCTTTCACACCCGCAAGGTGGGGTTGGTGGAGGACGGCGAGATCCGCGTCCTCGGCAAGGCCGGAGCGCCGGCCGAGAAGGAGCCGACGGCGGCGCGTTGAGCGAGCAGCGAACGGCGCGCCGAACGCCACAGCCTTGGGCCCCGGCCCGGCCCCAAAGCAAAAGGGCGGCAGGTTGCCCTGTCGCCCTCGCGAAGTCCTTCGGGAAGAAGCTTACTTCAGATTGGTCATCGCCGTCAGGTCGAAGGAGAGCTTGGCGACGCCGGCCGCGCTGCACCAATTGGAGCCGAAACCGCCCGGGTTGATGGCGGTGAAGCTGCCGGTGAACTTCGCGGTGTGATCGCTGGTGAAGGCGTTGCAGTCGCCCTTGCTCAGGTCGGTGTCGTAGTAACGCAGATCGAGCGTGAACACCTTGTAGGTGAAGCCGACGCCGACGTTCCAGGTGTTATAGCTCGGCTCCTTGATGCCGTTCGCGTACACCGGATCGCCCGCGATGCCGTAGAAGATGTCGGAGGTGCCGAACCACTGACGGCCGAACTCACCCGACACATACATGCCGACGCCGCTGGCACCGAAGGTCGTGCTCGGCGCGGTCCACTTGGCGGTGATCGAGGCGTAGTTGCCCCAGGCGCCGAGGTTCAGGAAGTTCGGCGAATAGTACTCGTTGAAGCCGACGGTCCACTGATCGTTGATGGTGACGTTCAGCTTGGCATAGCCTTCGTAGAAGCTCGCGTTCTTCTTGGCGAAGTTGCCGTTGATGGGAAGGCCGATCGCGCCCTGCGAGTAGTCGATGTCGCTACCGCAATTGCCCTGCAGCAGGGTACCCTGCGAGCCGAAGCATTGTCCGCCCGGATAGAGGTAGCCCCAGACACCGAAGTCGAAGGCGAACATGCCGAAGGTCGGGCGGATACCGCCGTAGATATCGACTTCCGCCGCGGCGCGGTTCGGGAACGAAATGCTCTCAGCGGACGCACCGATGTAGAGCTGGAGGTCCTTGTTGACGTTGTAGCGCGGCTCGAAATAGGCCGTGACCGACGGCTTATGGTTCGACTGGGTGATACCGCGGAAGATGTAATCGCTCATGATGCCGCCGCCGAAGGCGATATCCCAGGGATCGAAGGCCGGGGGCGGCGGGGCCTTCAATGCCTTCACGTGCAGATCCGCTGCGAAAGCCGAGCCCGTCGTCACCATTGCCAGCGCCGTTGCCAACAAAGCCACTTTTTTCATTTCGATCCCCATCACCAGTTCTTATCCAGTCGGATCCCGGAAGCCCCCCGGAGCAAACGACTTGCGTGCAAAATTGCGTTACTGCGACAATCTGGATCGAGCGATGAGGGCCGTGAAGCAAAAAACACGTGCATCTGCTGACTTTTTAGGCGTTTTGGCGATTCCACGGAAGGTTGTCGGCCTGTGTGTCTTCTCGATCACATTTTTTGCATTGCAAAGTGAACGGAGGGACCGTGCATGTACGGGGAGGCAGCTAGCGTGGCAGCCGGGGTACGAATCATCCTGGCGCTGAACAGCGACGGCTTCCGCAGGTACCTTTGGCGATGCAAAAAGGCCGCAGCGTCACCGCGGCCTTCCTGTTGGCGATCGCAGCCTGGGGCTGGGACCTAAAACAGGTTGAGTTTGCTTGAATCGATATGCGCTCAGGGCTCGATTCACCTCTCCCGCAGGGAGAGGTCGGAGCGCATCGAAGATGCGGTCCGCGTGAGGGGATCTGGTCTCGTTGAGTGCCGCGGCCCCTCACCCGGATTGCGCTGGACGATGCTTCGCATCGCCAGGGCAATCCGACCTCTCCCCGTCGGGGAGAGGTGAATCACCGGCAGCCCGCCGAATCTGATTTCATCATGCTCTAAAGCGCGATGAGATTTAGATGAATCGTCATCGCGCTTTAGGTTGTTGTTTGCGCATCATCTTTCCGGAAAACCGCTTCGCACTTTTCCGGATCACGCTTTAGCCTTGCCCCTCGGCCGGTGCAGCTTCCGCAGAAGACGAAGGCATCGCCCAGCTTGTCTCGGCTGCCGGCTCGGGAGCCGGGGCCGCCGGCGGTGCTGACGGCTTCGGCGCGGGAGCTGCCTTCGCCTTCTTCGGTGCCGCCTTCTTCGCGGCCTTCTTCGGCGCGGCCGCCTTGGCGGCCTTCTTGGCCGACGCCTTCACGGCCTTCTTGGCCCCCTTCTTCGGGGCGGCTTTCTTCGAAGCTTTCTTCGATGCTTTCTTGGCAGACTTCTTCGATTTTTTCGCAGACGTCTTGGCTGCCTTCTTCGCGGACTTCTTCGCCGCTACAGCCTTCTTTGCCTTTTTGGCCTTCTTGCTTTTCTTCTTCGCTTTCGCCATCGTGGTCCTCCTGTTGCCGCCGAACAATGGTCGATCGGGCGTCTTCAGCCGTCACCCCGGGGAGGAAAGCTCAGCTCGACGTGTTGAGTGCCGGCCGCGACCCGCCCGTAGCCCAATCGAGAAGCTCAATCGTGTGTACGACCGGAACTGACGTGCCACTGGCAATCTGCACCATGCAGCCGATATTGCCCGCGGCAATCATGTCCGGCTTGACGCTTGCGATGTTGGCAACCTTGCGATCGCGCAACCGGCCCGCAAGCTCGGGCTGGAGAATGTTGTAGGTCCCCGCCGAGCCGCAACACAAATGGCTCTCCGGCACATCTTTCACCACGAATCCATTCTTGGAAAGCAATTCTTTCGGAAGACCCGTGATTTTCTGCCCATGCTGCAACGAACATGCGGAGTGATAGGCAACGACGATGTTGTCCTGTCGCGCGGTCGGCTCGAGTTCGAGGCCTGCGATGTATTCGGTGATGTCCTTGGCGAGCGCGGACACCTTGGCCGCGTCGGCGGCGAACGCAGCATCCTCCCGCAGGAGATAGCCGTAATCCTTGATCACCGTGCCGCAGCCGGACGTGGTCACCAGGATGGCGTCGAGCCCCTCGCCGGCCGCCTCCTTCCGCCACGCCGCGACGTTGGCCCGCGCCCGCGCCAAGGCATCGTGGTCGTTGCCGAGATGATGGGTCAGCGCCCCGCAGCACTGCTCGTCCCGAACCAGGACAACCTCGATGCCGTGGCGGGTGAGAAGGCTGATGGCCGCCTGGTTGATGCGCGGTGCCAGCACTTGCTGGGCGCAGCCCTGCAGCAATGCGACCCGGCCGCGCTTCTTGCCCAGCGCCGCGAACACGCTGCCGCCGGCAGGCCCCGGCGGCGGCAGCCGGTTCGGAGCCAGCGCCAGCATCGCCTTGATACGCTGGATCAGGCCGGGCGTGGCCGAGGGCGGCGGCGTCGGCAGGAATACGGCAAGCGGGCGGGCGAGCCGGGCCAGCCACATGCTGGCGCGAAAACGCTGCGGGTCCGGCAGCACGAAGGCGAGCACCTGGCGCAGCAGCCGCTCGGCCAGAGGGCGCTGATAGCGCTGCTCGATCCTGACCCGGGCCTGGTCGACGAGGTGCATGTAGTTCACCCCTGACGGACAGGTCGTCATGCAGGCCAGGCACGACAGGCAGCGGTCGACATGCTTGACCACCTCGGCGGTCGGCGCCTGATCCTTCTCCAGCATCTCCTTGATCAGATAGATGCGGCCGCGTGGGCTATCGAGCTCGTCGCCGAGCAGCACATAGGTCGGACAGGTCGCGGTGCAGAAGCCGCAATGGACGCAGGCGCGCAGGATCTTGTCGGCTTCCGCGATGTCGGGGTCGGCGAGCTGCGCCAGTGAGAATTCGGTCTTCATCAGCCAGCGCTCCGCGTGAGCCGCCCCCGGTTGAGAATGGTGTTCGGATCGAAGCTGGCGCGCACGCGCTCGCTCAACGCGGCGATGCCAGGCGCCTGCGGATGGAACACGTCGACGCCGCGCCTGACATGCTCGGCCGCCCGGATCAACGTGGCGTGCCCTCCGACCGCGTTCGCACGCGCGCGCACGGCCGGGGCATGTGCGTCTGGCTTCGGCGGGAGCGCCGCCCAGATCAGGCCGCCACCCCAATCGTAGATCACATCGCCCCCCGTCTCGCCCGCCAGCTGCGTGCCGAGCGCCGCGCCCGAGGCCGGCGGGCAGACGATCCGCCAGACCGGCCAGGCGCCGAGCGCGCCGCTGGCCGCAAACGGCAGCACGTCGCGGATCGCGGCCCAAAGCGACGCGGAGGCGGCGTCCTCGATCAGTGTCGCGGCTCCGAACGGGGCCAGCAATTCGCGCAGCGAGCCGGCGCGGTGGGCGGCGGAAGCGGTGATGCCCTCGAGCCGCAGCGCGGTCAGCGCCTCGCCCTCGCCCGCGAGATTGCCAAGCCCCTCGGTGTTGGCCCGGAACGGCGATTTCGGCAGATGCGCGGCACCGGAGACGTCGAAGGGCGAGCCGAGCGCCGCGGTCATGGCCTTGTTGGCGGCGGCATCATCTAGCCCGCGCAGCAGCAGCGTCCGCTCGGCCTCGGGCTTGGGCATCACCTTCAGCGTGACCTCGGTCATCACCGACAGCGTGCCCCAAGACCCCGCCAGCAGCTTGCAGAGGTCGTAGCCCGTGACGTTCTTCACCACCTTGCCGCCGGTCTTGAAGCTGTCGCCGAAACCCGAGACCGCATGCGCCCCCAGGAGATGATCACGGGCGCCGCCCGCCCTGATCCGGCGCGGCCCGGCGAGCCCGGCCGCAATCATGCCGCCGATGGTGCCTGCAACCGGCGCACCGAGCAGCGGCGCGGTATCCATCGGCTCGAAGGCGAATTGCTGGTTCTTGGCGTCGATCAGCGCCAGCACGTCGCCCAGCGGCGCGCCGGCCTGGAGGGTAATGATGAGCTCGTTCGGCTCGTAGGAGGTGACGGCACTCAGCGCCGAGAGGTCGAGCACGGCGTTGGTCGCCATCGCATGGCCGATGCTGCGCTTGGAGCCATGGCCGACGATCTCGAGCGGCTGCTCATTGGCAATCGCCGCGCGCACCACCTCTTCGACGTCTTTGGCGTCTCTGACCCTGAGCGTATCCACGGGAAAAGGCGGTAGCGAAATTCGTCGCCAAAATCAAATGCGGCGTGACGCTTGCGAGGATGATCGCCGGTGCAGTCGGGGACCATTCACGGGCGACATCGACACTTCGGTCAAAGCCGAAGCGTTCACGACATCGACACTTCGATCACCGGCGAACCAAAACCGGCAGGCCCTCGCTACAAATCTGCACCGATCGCGGTCGAGACCAGCCGATGGAGACAGACATCATGAACCATTATGCCACGCAGAAATCTCTCAGCGATGCGGTGGACGGCGGCGGCCTGCTCGTCGTCGCGCAATGGGAAGCAAAGCCTGATGAGGCGGACAGGGTTGCAGGGATTCTCAACCGTTTCCTGCCGGAGGCGCAGCGCGAGCAGGGCGTCAAGCTGTTCCTGATCTCGCGGGCGAAGGACAATCCGGCCCAGTTCCTGTTCTACGAGCTGTTCCGCGACGAAGCCGCTTTCAAGGCGCGCCAGGAGAGTGCGCATTTCAAGACCTTCATCGCCGGCGAAGCCCTGGCGTTGCTGGCGAAACGCGAACGCGCGCAATACGAATTGCTGTGAGGGCTCTTCTTACCTCTCCCCTTGCCAGTCAGGGCTATCGCATATGAGTGCGGTTGCCGTGGCGCACCCTTCGAGACGCCCGCCGTTGGCGGGCCCTCAGGATGAGGACGGAGTGCGCGGCAGCGCTTTCAACGGACGCCGATACAGTTCAGCCTCATTCTGAGGAGACCGCGAAGCGGGCGTCTCGAAGGAGAGGCGCTTGCTCGGGCCCCGCCACAAAGCCACATGCGATAGCCCTGCCTTGCAGGGGGAGAGGGTGCTCCGCCACAGTGGACTAGAACCGCGGCAAATCCGGGAATGCCAGCTTGCCGGCATGCACATGCATGCGGCCGAGCTCGGCGCAGCGGTGCAGGGTCGGAAATACTTTTCCCGGGTTGAGCAGGCCCTGCGCGTCGAAGGCGCATTTCAGACGCTGCTGCTGGGTGAGGTCGATCTCGCTGAACATGTCGGGCATCAGGTCGCGCTTCTCGATGCCGACGCCGTGCTCGCCGGTGAGCACGCCGCCGAACTCGACGCAGGCGCGCAGGATGTCGGCGCCGAACGCTTCGGCGCGCTCGATCTCGCCGGGCTTGTTGGCATCGTAGAGGATCAAGGGGTGCAGATTGCCGTCGCCGGCATGGAACACGTTGGCGCAGCCGAGCTGGTACTTTTCCGAGAGCTCGCGGATGCGCGCCAGCGCCTTCGGCAGCGCGCCGCGCGGGATCGTGCCGTCCATGCAGAGATAGTCGGGCGAGATGCGGCCGACGGCGGGGAATGCAGCCTTGCGGCCGGCCCAGAACAGATTGCGCTCGGCCTCCGAGGTCGAAATCTGGCAGGTGGTCGAGCCGCAGCCGTTGGCGATGGTCTCGACCCGCGTGATCAGCTCGTCGACCTCGATCTTGGGCCCGTCGAGCTCGATGATGAGCAGCGCATCCACATCGAGCGGGTAGCGGGCATGCACGAAGGCCTCCGCGGCATGGATCGCGGGCTTGTCCATCATCTCCATGCCGCCGGGAATGATGCCGGCGCCGATGATGCGCGCCACGCATTCGCCGGCGGCCTCGACCTCGGCAAAGCCCACCATCAGCGCGCGGGCCGTCTCCGGCTTTTGCAGGATGCGCACCGTGATCTCGGTGATGACGCCGAGCAGGCCCTCGGAACCGGTGATGACACCCATCAAATCATAGCCTGCATTCTCGGCGGACTTGCCACCGATGCGCAGGATCTCCCCGCTCATCAACACGATCTCGCAGCCGAGCACGTTATTGGTGGTCATGCCATATTTCAGGCAGTGCACGCCGCCGGAATTCTCCGCGACATTGCCGCCGATCGAGCAGGCGATCTGCGAGGACGGATCGGGCGCGTAGTAGAAGCCGGCATGGGCGACCGCCTGGCTGATCGCGAGGTTGGTGACGCCGGGCTCGGTGACGACGACGCGATTGTCGAAATCGATCTCGCGGATTCGCTTGAACTTGCCGAGGCCGAGCAGAACGCCGTCCTCCAGCGGCAGCGCGCCGCCGGACAACGAGGTGCCCGAGCCGCGTGGCACCACCTTGATGCCTTGCTCTGCACAATATTTCAGGATGAGCGAGACCTGCTCGGTCGTGTCGGGCAGCACGACGACCATCGGCGGTTGCCGATAGGCCGTGAGCCCATCGGACTCATAGGCGCGCATCTCGGCAGGCGTATCCATCACGCCTTCGCCGGGCACGATTCTACGCAATGCAGCAACGATCTCAGCGCGGCGCGCGAGCACGGCCTGGTCGCTCGCAGGCATCATGATGGCCATCTTACGAAGCTTTCGTCCACGGACGGAATTGTCCCGGCAAATCAATCATGTCTTGCCGTCTTTGGGTAGGTCCTCCGAAGGTCGCATTGCTTTGTTGCAGCGCAAGTTCTCTCTGGGGCAAGTCTGCTACCAGGAAACCTGTCAAGGTTTCGCGGCTTGTCCACTTGCACCGGACCTGCCAAAACCACGATCACCCATCTGACCCGGGAAGAGACGAAGAGCACACTTATGACAAAATTGACTTTCGGCGCGCTGACGATCCTCACCGTGATTGCCACCGCACCCGCCGCGATGGCGCAGGATGTTGCGGCCGGCAAGACATCGTTCAACAAATGCCTGGCCTGCCACGCGATCGGCGAAGGCGCCAAGAACAAGGTCGGCCCCGAGCTCAACGGCCTCGATGGCCGCAAGTCCGGCACGGTTGAGGGCTATAGCTACTCGGACGCGAACAAGAATTCCGGCATTACCTGGGGCGAGGCCGTGTTCAAGGAATACATCAAGGACCCCAAGGCCAAGATCCCCGGCACCAAGATGGCGTTCGCCGGCATCAAGAACGAGACCGAGGTCAACAATCTCTGGGCCTACGTCTCCCAGTTCGACAAGGACGGGAAGATCAAGCAGTAAGCGCGCAAGCAGGCCGCCAAAGCATGATCCGGAAAAGTGCGAGGCGGTTTTCCGGAAAGATGATGCGCAAACACCAACCTAAAGCGCGATCACGATTCATCTAAATCTCATCGCGCTTTAGTCGGCGGCGGCTTGGGCCGGGACGATTCTGCCGATCATCGTCTCGATCTCCGCCCTGACGCGGTCCGGCACGGCGTTCTGCACCATGTGGCCGAGATCGGGCAGCACGATCAGCTTCGTATTCGGCACCATGGCCGCGAACGGGCGGGCGTGGATGCTGGTCCTCACCGTCTTGTCCGGCTCGCCGGCGATGATCGTAACCGGGGCCTTGATTTCGCCGTAGCGCGGAACTTGTGCGGCGACGGCGTCCTTCAGCGTCACCAGGTCATAGGCATTGGCGATGAATTCGCGCGGACGCAGCAGCAGCGGCGTCGCGGAATCCTGCACGAAGCCGTCCGGCATCGTCTGCGGCAGAAAGACGCTGCGCGCGCCGGGTTCGGCGAGAAAATAACCGAGCGGCAGGGTGATGGTGTAGGCGAGCAGCGGACCGATCATCGGCGTCGCGATGATCTCGTTGTAGCGGCCGACCCCGCCGCGCCACGGATGGGTGACGGGCGCAAGCATGACGAGGCCCGCGACGCGGCCGGGATGATCGAGCGCAAGCCGCGCGCCGAGCGCGCCGCTCCAGGAATGCACGACGAAGACCGCACGCTCGATCCCGAGCTTGCGAAGCGCCTCGTCGATCATCCGCGCCTGGATCTGCGGCGTGGAATCCTCGCGCCGCGCGCGCGTGCTCCAGCCGTGGCCGGGACGGTCGAACAGAATGACGCGACGGTCCTTGGCGAGCAGGTCGCCGAGCGGGCGCCGCATCGCTTCCAGATTGGAGCTCGCGCCGTGCAGCATCACGATCGGCAAGCCCGCATGGCGCGGGCCGATGTCGACGACGTGAAGCGTGGCGCCGTCGACCTCGACCATCGCGCCCTGCGGCGGAAAGGCGCGCTGAACGGCGAGGATTCCGGCCTGCGTGACCAGCGCCAGCAGAACCAGCGCCGTCACGACTGACATCACGATCATGGAGACAATCCGGGAGATCCAGGGCACAGGGCAGCTACGGGTCTGAGAGGCGGCAGTTTCGCACCGCTGGCCTTCCGTGCGTCCACTGAAAAGTCCGGGGCTGTGGATATGTGCACAATTCCAGAACGTAAAAACCCAATGGAATCAACAATATTCCTTGGAGACCCGCAAGCCTCGGAACGGCTTCATGCAGCCGTCATCGCGGCCTCCATATAATCGCCATGGTCGGTTCCGCCATCTAGGCGCGGGTGGGCGCCGATCCTCCTCGCAGGCCTCAGGGGATGTGGGAAAGACCGGCAGAATTGTCCTGGTTTGAACCGGAGGATTTTTCGATGAGCTTCAGATCGAACGACACTGCGATCGACGAGATCGTCGCGAGCTGCAACGGCGACCTGCGCGGTGCCGTGCGGGCGCTGCTCCTGATCAACGAGCATCTCGAGACGGAGCTGGCAAAGGCCTACGCCGCGGCCGCCGATCGCGGCCTCGTCGAGCGCGGCGGCAGCGCGCTGCATTGAGCGCGGGCTAGTTCGTCCCGTCCTCTTCTTTTTCCTCCTCGGGCGTGAGTTCCGGACAGGCGCGGATCGTCGAGCGGGCGAGCTTGGCATCGGCCCTGGACTTGTAGGGACCGTCGCCGAACCAGATATCGCCGATGATGACCGGATTGCTGGTCACGATATCGCATTTTCCGGTGGCGCGATTGCCGACCACCCAGAACAGTCCGTCGGCGAAGCTCAACGTCCCCGACGCGAGCAGCAAGCATCCTGCAAGACTCAAACGCTTCATGGCTTTCGCTCCTGCCATGGAGGTAGGCCTGCGGCGGCGCCGACAATAGCCCTCATGCGGCCGCGCTTCCGATCGTGGTTAATCCGAAGACGCCGCGTTCCCTCAAGAAATGATCGAGTTCTAGGCTAGATGTCGCGACCTTCGACCTTCTCGGTCAGCGCCTTGACCTGGTCCGGGATCTTTTCGAGATGCGGATTGACGGCGAGCGCCTTGCGATAGGCCTCGAGCGCGCGCTTCTCGTCGCCGACCTCCTGCATGATCATGCCGAGGCCCGCGAGCGCGCCGAAATGGCGCGGCTCCCGGATCAGCACTTGCTGGATGTCCGCGAGCGACCGGCCATAGTCGTTCTGCATGTAGTAAAGCGTGGCGCGCCGGTTCCAGGCCTCGATATAGTCGGGCCTGAGCTTGATGACCGAATCCAAGAGCTTGATCGCGACGTCGATCTTCTTCGCATCGACCGCGGTCTTGGCGCGCGACATCAACAGCGCCGCGGTGTCGCTGGGGGTCTGCAGCCAAATCGCCCAGATCCGCGCCTCGACATGCTTGGCGCTGATTTCGTCGGGCGCCGCCTTCAAGGCGCCGAACAGGAAATCGAGATTCTTGGTGCGATCGACCTTGGGCAGCTTGGCCGGCGCCTCGGGAAGCGCCTTCTGCTTGCCGGACGGCTCGACCTGCTGCGCCCAGGCTGGCGCGAGGCCAACGGTTCCCAGCACGACGGCCAGACACAAAGTGCAAGCGAAAGGGAATCTCACTGCCATGGACAAAGTCTAAACGCGCAAAGCCGCCCTTGCAAAGCAAAGGCGGCGTCAAACAAGTGTGAGCCGTGGTCTTGCGGGGCGCGCGAAGGGCGACCGGCAGGGCGAGATCAGCCCTGGCGAGCCTTGAAGCGGCGCTGCACCTTGTTGATCACATAGACCCGGCCCTTGCGGCGGACCAGGCGGTTGGCGCGATGGCGACCGCGCAGCGATTTCAGCGAGTTACGGACCTTCATGGCGGAATCCTGAACGTTCGAAAGGCCGTTTTCGGCACTACCGTTGCGGCACGCGCGAATGTGGCAAAATGAGATCTTTCCCGCTGGCGGACCGACCGCCCGGGACGGGGCGGTTCTTAAGGCATGGCGGGCGGTGATGTCAATGTTAACTGCCCCGTTCCGAACCGGCAAATTCGCGAAAACAACCCCATGCACAGTAGAAGCGGCCGGATCGGCCCGATTTATCATCAGGGAAATCAGAGCCTTTCGAGGACGCCTTGCCAAGTTCGTTATATCATATAATCAATTCGGCAACCCGTCGGGAGGAAACCCATGCCGAAGCTGAAGCTGCCTGATATCGACAATGTCGTCGCGATCGACATCCACACCCATGCCGAGGAGCCCTGCGGCACCCATCCTGACGATGGCTATGACGACTTCCAGGCGCAGATGGCGGAGTATTTCAAGTCGCCGCACAAGCATCCGCCGACCGTGCCGGAGACCGCGGCCTATTACCGCTCCAAGAACATCGCCGCGGTGATCTTCCCGGTCGATGCCGAGCGCGAGACCGGCTTCCGCCGCTACAAGAATGAGGAGATGCTGGAGATCGCCTCGGAGCATCTCGACGTCCTCATCCCCTTCGTCTCGATCGACCCGCACAAAGGCAAGCTCGGGGCGCGCGAAGCACGCAAGCTGATCGAGGAATACGGCGTGCGCGGCTTCAAATTCCATCCGACCATGCAGGGCTTCTATGCCAACGACCGCATGGCCTACCCGCTCTATGAAGAGATCAACAATGGCGGCGCGATCGCGCTGTTTCATACCGGGCAGACCGGCGTCGGCTCGGGCATGCCGGGCGGCATGGGCATGCGGCTGAAATATTCCAACCCGATGTACATGGATGACGTCGCGGCCGATTTCCCCGACCTCAAGATCATCCTCGCCCACCCCTCCTTCCCCTGGCAGGAAGAGGCGCTATCGGTCGCAACCCACAAGCCGAACGTCTACATCGACCTCTCGGGCTGGTCGCCGAAATATTTTCCGCCGATCCTGGTGCGCTACATCAACTCGATCCTGCAGGACAAGATGCTGTTCGGCTCGGACTGGCCGGTGATCACCCCGGACCGCTGGCTGTCCGACTTTGCCAAGATCGACATCCGCGACGAGATCCGGCCGAAGGTGCTGAAGGCGAACGCGCGCAAGCTGCTGGGGATCTGACGCGCATCGAGGGCTTCGGGTGACCGAAGCCCTCATGCTCAGATCTCAAACTTGCGCCAGACCGCCGTCGACGAAGACCTCGCCGCCGGTCATGTAGCTGCTGTCCGAGGACGCCAGGAATGCGGCCACCCCCCCGGTCTCGCTCGGGTCGCCCACGCGTCCGAGCGGAGTCGAGCTGCCGAGCGCATCAAACGCCTCCTCGCCGACGATCTCCAATGCCAGCTCCGTCTTGGTCGGCCCCGGTGACAGCACGTTGACGCGGATGCCGGTGCCGCGCAGGTCCAGCGCCCAGCTCCGCGCCAGATTGCGGATCGCGGCCTTGGTCGCGCTGTAGATGCTGAATTGCGGCGTCCCCATCACGCCCGTGCTCGAGCCGGTGAGGATGATCGATGCCCCCTTCCCCATCAGCGGCAGAGCTTTCTGCACCGTGAACACGGTCCCCTTCACATTGACGTCGAAGATATGATCGTAGTGGTCGGGCGTGATCTCGCCGAGCGGCGCAAACAACCCGGTCCCGGCATTGGCGAACAGGATGTCGAGCCCGCCTCGTTCGGCCTTCACCGTCGCGTAGAGCCGGTCCAGGTCAGACAGATCGGTGACCGAGCCCCTCACCGCTCGTGCCGAAGAACCGAGCTTCGCCACGGCCGCATCGAGCTGCTGCTGTCGCCGTCCGAACAGATAGACGAACGCGCCTTCGTCGACGAACCGTTTCGCCGCGCCAAATCCGATCCCGGTGCCGCCGCCGGTCACCACCGCGGTCTTGCCTTGTAGTCTGCTCATGATGTGCTCCTTCATTGAGGTTGCACTGAGCTGGCGGCGTACCCACCTGACGACAAGTATGCACCTTTTGGTAAGTACCCAAAAAATGTCAGACACGACTTTCCCCCCTGCACAGGCTCCGACACCGGTCCAGAGTTGCACGCCGACTTTGCCCGGCTTCACCTGCGGCTTAGATGCGACCCTGCGGGTCATCGCCGGCAAGTGGAAGCCGCTGATCCTTTACTTCCTCGCCCAGGACGGACCGACGCGTTACGGCGAGCTCCGGCGCGCCATACGCGACGTCAGCGACAAGGTGCTGATCCAGCAGCTGAAGGAGCTGGAGGCCGATGGCCTCGTGAAGCGGACCGACTACAAGGAGGTGCCGCCGCGGGTGGACTATAGCCTCACTTCCCTGGGTCACAGCCTCGCCCAAGCCCTCGTGCCGCTCTGCGCGTGGGGCACTGAACACATGGCCGAGGTCAGCCAGGTGTTCGCGGAGCGAGCGACCTGGACGCGGCGAGGACGTCAGCCGACCGCCTAGCCTGCGCTGCAACTCGCCTTTGGAGGAATGTCGCCGCTCAAGGTGAAGCCGGCACCGTGGCCAACGAGGCTTGGTTGGACGTATCGGCCAGCCGCCACAGAAGGCGAGCGGCGAACAACGGCAGGATCAGTCCAGCAATGGGAATTTGTGCGAAGCCAAATGGAAACATCAGAATGGGCAACATCCATAACGCCAGCGAAAGAGCTTGATCGGCAAACGTTTCGTTGTCGCGCTGATGCAGCAGCCCGACAATCCATCCGAACACGACCATGTCGTAGTTCATGATCCAGGGCGAAAACAAGAAGGTCGCGGTCACGAAGAGCGCCATGGAGAGTACTGGATCGCGCTTGCGCCAGAACGTCCAAACCACCGCACCAACGGCAAAGGCCGACGCCACCCCTTGCACCACCCAGGCCAGATCAGCCGATGCACCCGCGAGGCGCGCGTTGATCAGGGCTGAAGCAACGATCGGCCAACGCATGGCACCTGCCACCTCGAGCAATTCGTGCTGATGCGGCATGACTTTGCGCCAATAGTCCATCCAGATTTCCGGGCCGAACCACGCTGCCGTCGCTGCGACAAGCAACGCTGTTGTCACGACGGCAGAGCCAATGACCCGCCAGTGCCCTCGCAGCACCAACAAGATCGGAAGCAGGAGCCCGAGCTGCGGCTTGATCGTCAAGATACCGAACAAGATTCCGGCCAGTATCGGTCGCCGATCGAGATTTGCCAGACCGCCGATGAGGAGCACAGCGGTCAAAAAGCCATTCTGGCCCAGGAAGACGTTGACGGTAACGGCCGGTGCGACCGCCAGAAACAGCCAGTATCTTCGTTCGACACCGCACGATATTGCCGCCCAAACATAGAGTGCGAGCCCGGCGACGCACCACACGATGTACGACGGCAGGAAGCCAAGCAGGCCAAAGGGCCAAATAAGGAACAGAAGGTGCGGCGGATACGACCAATACATGGGTGCCAGACCGGGGATGCCGGTCACCTTCGCCAATGCAGCCATGTAGACGTCGTAATCAAACCAGTCCGCAGGCCCCCCGGAAAAGGCGGACCGGCCGCCCATCCAAGTGTTCAGAAAATCACGACCGACCGGAAAACCACCGGGGTCGAGCACAAAGGATGGGAATGACTGGGCTGCCGCCAATTGGAAGTCCAGCACGACGACCGCCAGCAGAATCGCCGCAGCCACCACGGTGAAGGCGGCATAGATCCTGACTGATGCCGAGGGGAACGCCTGCGCCAAGCTTGTCATGGTTCATTATGCAGCTCAAAGGGTAAAGCCTCAGTTCACGGGGAGTCGGCGCAAGTACAGGGCAGCGGGGGCTTGGTCAAATCCTATCGGGCTGATGTGCGGGACGTTCGATGTGAAAGTGTGCACACAAGCCCTGCCGTTTCGGATCCCGCGGCTCGGGCATTGTCCGCAGGCCGCCGATCACACGTGCAGACGTCCGCTTTGCTCTGGTAAGCTGGCGGTTGTACGTACGCCCCAAGCCGCATTCTCGCGGCGACAATTGTCTGGAAGGACAGCCGATGAGCATCAACGCCGTCGTCTTCGATGCCTACGGAACGCTCTACGACATCCAGTCGGTCGCCGAGATCACCGAAGATGCGTTTCCGGGCTATGGCGAGATCATCACGCAGGTCTGGCGGATCAAGCAGCTCGAATACACCTGGCTGCGCTCGCTGATGCGGCGGTACCAGGATTTTGCGGCCGTGACGCGGGACTCGCTGGCCTATACGCTGCGCATGCTCGGGCTCGACTACGAGCAGGAGGCATTCGAGCGCGTCATCGAGAAGTACCTGCATCTTGATCTTTATCCGGATGCGACCGCCGCGCTCACGGCGCTGAAACCGCGAAAGCTTGCCATTCTCTCCAATGGCAGTCCGGACATGCTGAATGCGCTGGTGCGCAACAGCAAGCTCGACCGCCTGCTCGATGCGACCATCAGCGTGGACGCAAAGAAGATCTTCAAGCCGAGCCCGGCGGCCTATGAGCTGATCGGCGAGGAGCTCGGCACCGCGCCTGAAGAGGTGCTGTTCGTGTCCTCCAATCCCTGGGACGTGGCGGGGGCAAAGTCGTTCGGGCTGAATGTCGCCTGGATCGAGCGGGTGACGCCGGAAGCCATGGCGCTGGCTTGCGTCGAGACCGAACTCGTGGCACCGCTCACGATGTTCAAGGCGATCCGCACCCAGATGGACGAGCTTGGCTTTGCGCCGGATTATCGTGTCCGCGCGCTCGCCGAGCTGCCGATGATTGCTTAGCCATCGCCGCCCGCAAGTCTGACATGAGCTGCCTGGAATGAGCCTGGAATCCGTTCGCGCCTTCTTTGCCGAGAAAGCCCCCGACATCACCGTCATCGAATCCCCGGTCAGCTCGGCCACCGTGCTGCTGGCGGCCGAAGCCTATGGCGTCGAGCCCGGAATGATCGCGAAGACCCTGAGCTTGCGCGTCGGCGAACGCGTGATCCTGATCGTCGCCGCCGGCACCTCGCGGATGGACAACAAGAAGGTCAAAGCGCAGTTCGGCGGCAAGCCGAAGATGCTGGGGCTGGAGGAGGTCGCCGACATCACCGGACACGAGGTCGGCGGCGTCTGCCCGTTCGGGCTGAAGTCACCGCTGCCGGTCTATTGTGACATCTCGCTGAAGGCCTTCGATGTCGTGGTGCCGGCCGCGGGCTCGACCCACAGCGCGGTGCGCATCACCCCCGATCGCATGGCCGAGTTGACTGCGGCCGAATGGGTCGATGTCTGCGAGGCCAGGACTTAAAGGCAGCACCGGCTACGATACCTGATGCATTTGCGGGTCAGGGAGGCTAGCATGGCGACGATGACGGACGACAAGGTAAAGCGACGACTCACCACCGTGCTGTGCGCTGACGTGTACGGCTATTCTCGCCTCATGGAAGCGGACGAGACCGGAACGTTGGAGACGCTTCGCCGCTACCGGACGGCCATTGCGCGATTGGTCGAGCGTCATGACGGCCGCATCGTGAATACCTGGGGCGATGCCGTGATCGCCGAGTTCGCCAGCGTCGTCGAGGCCGTGCAATGCGCGGTCGAGATCCAGCAGGAGATCTCCAGCCAGGCGTCGACTTCGCCTCAGGCGAGCCCGATGCAGTTTCGTATCGGCATCAACCTCGGCGACGTGATGGTGGACGGCACCGACATCTATGGCGACGGGGTCAATATCGCGTCGCGCCTGCAAGAGCTCGCCGAACCCGGCGGTGTCGTGATCTCGAGCTCCGTCTACGATCAGGTGCACAACAAGC
Organism: Bradyrhizobium centrosematis; assembly: GCF_045571495.1. Taxonomy (NCBI): domain Bacteria; kingdom Pseudomonadati; phylum Pseudomonadota; class Alphaproteobacteria; order Hyphomicrobiales; family Nitrobacteraceae; genus Bradyrhizobium; species Bradyrhizobium centrosematis. The sequence goes on along the minus strand of NZ_CP120703.1, from coordinate 1,212,095 downwards.
TGTCCGTCGGCTTCGACTGCCTCGGCCAGCGCCCGATGAAGAACATTGCCCCCCTGACCAGCTATCGGCTGACCCTGGCTGGCCAGGCCGCCGCGTCAGGGAGCTTCCCGAGCGAGCAACGCGCAACTTCCCCGGAGAGGCCGCGGGCTCCGCGGTTGGACGACAGGCGCGTGCCGTCTCCGCCGACGAATGTCGTCTCGGATTGGCTTACGAGGCTGCCGCGCCCGGTTGTGGCGGCCCTCACGGTCTCGGCGTTCCTGATCCTGATCAATCTGTTCACCAGCCACAGGATCTGGTTTCATTGGCCGGTCGCAGCCATTCTGTTCGGTGTCGTCTTGCGGATGACGCTTGGACACCGAGCTGAATCGGACAGTCGGACAGAGCGCTGAACGCGGCGGTACGACATCGTCTCGCCTGCCGCTGCGCAGTTCTCCGGATCATGCGCTCGTCAGCGCCTAATCGTCGTTATCATAGGGACGCGGGGGTGGCGGCGGCGCAGTGTTGTAGCGCGGCGGCGCGGCGCGGTTGCGCGGGACCTGCTGCTGCGGCGGCATCTGGTTGTTGGACTGGAACACGGCACGGCAGCCGCTCGACAGCTGCGGCGTGTTTTGCTGCAGGCAAGCCGTGATGCGGCTCACGTCCGGAATCTGGTCGCTGCACAGCCGCCAGACGTCCGGTGTGCAGGCCATCTGCTGCTCCATGGTCCCGCGATATTCTTCGGCGAATGCTGCGCCCGGCGAGACGATGCCGCCGATCGCGAGCACGACACCCAGCGCAATCCGCTCTGTTCGCATGTCCCGATCCTTCTCGATTCCCTTCGATTTTCATCAATCAATGAGGCGGGAGCCGGTTCTGGACCAACAACAAAATGTGAAAACGCCGCTGGAACTCCTGCAGCTCTCGCGGACGCTTGAGTCCCTGGCGCCCCGCACCAGGACGCCGCGCCGCCTACTCGACCTTGCCGATCTTCTTCACCGCTGCGATCAGCCGCGCGCTATCGGTCGCGACGAATTGGGCGAAGGCCGGCGCGTCCTGATAGGCGACGAGACTGCCCGACGTTTCGAAGGCCTTGAGCACGTCGGGACTCGTCATCACCTGCGCCATCGCCTCGCGCAGGCGCGTCGCGATCGGCGCGGGAAGTGAACTCTGAGCGAACAGCCCGGCCCAGATGTACATCTCGACGTCCTTGTAGCCGAGCTCCTGGAAGGTCGGCACGTCCGGGAAGCTCGCAATGCGCTGCGCGCCGCAATTGCCGAGCACGCGCAGCTTACCGTCGTCCACCTGCGGCTTCAGCGTTCCCGGTGCGGCAGCGATGGCCTGCACCGTGCCGCTGAGGATGGCGGTGAGCGCGGGACCTGCGCCGCGGAAGGGCACGTGCAGCAGCTTGATGCCGGCGCTGCTGGCGAACATCTCCATCGCCACATGCAGCGTGCCGTAGGGCCCGGACGAGCCGTAGGTGATCTGGCCCGGGCGCTTCTTCGCATCTTCAACGAAATCCTGCGCCGTCTTCCACGGCGCCGACGCCGGCACCGCCAGCAGCGTGGGATCGGCGAGCACGCGTGCGATCGGCATGAATTGCGAGACCTCATAGGCGACCGGACGGTCGAACAGACGGTCGGCCTCAGGAAGCACCGCGAGCGAGGACAGCGTCATCAGCAGCGTGTAGCCGTCGGGTTCGGCGCGCGCTGCCGCGGCATTGCCGACCGAGCCGCCGCCGCCTCCGGCACGGTTGTCGACCACCACGGTCTTGCCGAGAATGCGCTCCAGCGCCATCGCCACCGGGCGCGCGGCAAGATCGGCCTGCCCGCCGGCCGGGAACGGCACGATCATGGTGATGTTGCGCAGCGGATAGGCCTGGGCGAAGGCCGGATCCGGCAGAGCCGCCCGCAACAGCGGCCATGCCGCAGCCGCACGCAAGAGATCGCGTCGATCCATGATGGGCCCTCTCCCGATTTTCTTGTTTCGTTGCCAGCCTAGAGCATTTTCGGTTCTGATTGAATCAGAACCGAAGCTCTAGATTCTTGTTTTGACGCGTTTTCTTCACGCGAACCGGTGTCCACTTCGCTCGAAAACGCTCTAGCGCGCCAAGGGGCAAGAACAAGACGTTTACGAAGCATTAGCCATGTCCGGCTCCGGCAGGAACGCATGTCTGGACCCGCTGTTGCCCTCTCAGGGAGAGTGAGTGATGCGGAATCTGGCGACCATCGACGTCGCGCTCGACGAGATGCTGGTGAATCTCGCGGCGATCGTGTTGCGGCTGTCAAAGCCCGAATTGACGCGGACGCCGGAAGCGCGGCGCGCCTTGGCGCAATCCGTGCACCAATACGGCCTGTGCGCCGCGCGGTCGAGCGACCCGCGCGTTCATGAATTGAAGACACGGCTCGACGAGACGCTGAAGCCGACCTTGCGCATCGTCGCGATCGACGGCGCCAAGGTGTCGTAGTCGGCACCGTCATTGCGCGCGCAATGACGGGATTGTTGAAACAGCCCGCTCTAGGCTCCCTTGACCTTCCGGCGCGGCCGCCGCTTGCATGTGCCCGGCAGCTTCGCTGCGAGGAAATCGCCGAGCGCCTCGACGCGCGCTGGCCTGGGGCCACCGGGCGGGGTGACGAGGTGCACGGCGCCCTCGGCCTGCTTCCAGTCCTTCAGGATCACTTCGACCGCGCCGGAGGAAATGGCTTCGCCCACGATGAACTCGGGGAGCTCGGCGATGCCCAGTCCCGCGATCAGCGCCGGCATCACGGCTTCGCCATTGTTGACGCGGAGCTGCCCGCCCGGACGCACGCTGGCCTGCTCACCGGCCGCGTTGGTGTAGTGCCAGATGTTGGGTGTCGACATGTAGGCGTAGCTGAAGCATTTATGCTCGGCCAGATGCATCGGATGCGTCGGCCGGCCATGGCGCTTGAGATAGGACGGCGCGGCCACGGTGAAGCGCGGCATGGTGAAGAGCCGCCGTGCGATCAGCGAGGAGTCCGGCAGCCGCGCGATCCGCACCGCCATGTCGAAACCCTCGCCGATCAGGTCGACGGTCGCATCGCTCAGATGCAGATCGACAGAGACCTCGGGATAAGCCTCGAAGAATTCCGGCAGCAGCGGCGCCACTGCCTTGATGCCGAACGTCATGGGCACGGCGAGCCGCACCAGGCCGCGCGGCGCCACCGATTGCGCCAGCGCCTCGTTCTCCGCGGCTTCGCCGTCGGCCAGAAGACGCGTCGCGCGCTCGGCGAGCTTGTGCCCGGCGTCGGTCAGCGCAAGCCGGCGCGAGGTGCGGTTGAACAGCCGGGCACCGAGCCGCTCCTCCAGACGCGTGACGGCCTTGGAGACCGTGGCCTTGGACATCGCCAGCTCGCTTGCGGCCCCCGCAAACGACCGTAATTCCACGACTTTTGCGAAAATCGCGAGCGCCTCGAAATCCGGGAGTTTTGCCATGGAGCCGATCCCATCAGTAACTTTCTGGAAACAATGTGTTTCAACAGTTTCTATTTTTATACCACGGCCTGAGGCTTATCCAAGAGGTCAATCGCAAACTCAGGGAATGGAGCAATCCAATGACCAAGAAGCTCTCAGGCAAGGTTGCCCTCGTCACCGGCGGCTCGCGCGGGATCGGCGCAGCAAGCGCCCGCGCCCTCGCCGAGGAAGGCGCTGACGTCGCCATCAGCTATGTCGCCTCGCCGGAAAAGGCGGAAGCGGTCGTGACCGAGCTGAAGGCCAAGGGCGTCAAGGCCCGCGCCTTCAAGGCCGACCAGGCCTCGGCGAAGGAGGTGACACAACTGGTCAACGACGTCGCCAAGGAATTCGGCCATCTCGACATCCTCGTCAACAATGCCGGCGTCGCCGCCGGCGGCGCCATCGACGACGCCAACGCGAATACGGATGCGCTCGCGCGCCAGGATCAGATCAATGTGCACGGCGTGATCGCGGCGATCCGCGCCGCCGCGCAGCTGATGGGTGAAGGCGGCCGCATCGTCACCGTCGGCTCGATGCTCGCCGACCGCGCCTCGTTCCCGGGCCTTGCCGATTACGTCGCCACCAAGGCGGCCGTGGTCGGCTACACCAAGGGCGCGGCCCGCGACCTCGGCCCGCGCGGCATCACCGTGAACGTGGTGCAGCCCGGCTCGATCGACACCGACATGAACCCGAAGGATGGCGGCGAGTTCGCCGAGGCCCAGCGCAAGCAGCATGCGCTGCAACGCTTCGGCCGGCCCGAGGAAGTCGCCGCCGGAATCGTGTTCCTCGCAAGCCCGGACGCCTCCTTCGTCACCGGCACCGTGCTCAACGTCGACGGCGGGTTCGGCGCCTGACCGAGGCGCCACTCGTCAAACCCAAGGGAATTACGCAGATGATCGAACTCAGACCTTTCGACAAGCTCGGCGGCGTCGATCACGGCTGGCTGAAGGCAAAACATCATTTCTCCTTCGCCAGCCATTATGATCCGAACAACATGGGTCACGGCGCATTGCGCGTGTGGAACGACGACGAGATCGCGCCGAACACCGGCTTCCCCGCCCATCCCCACGCCAACATGGAGATCATCACCTATGTACGCGAAGGCGCGATCACCCATCAGGACAGCCTCGGCAACGAGGGTCGCACTGAAGCCGGCGACGTGCAGGTGATGAGCGCCGGCAGCGGCATCCGTCACTCCGAGTACAATCTGGAGCCGACCAGGACGCGAATCTTCCAGATCTGGATCGAGCCGACGCAGCGCGGCGGCCAGCCGACCTGGGGCTCGAAGCCGTTCCCCAAGGCCGACCGCTCCGGCAAGCTCGTCACCATCGCCAGCGGCCTTGCGGGTGACACCGACGCGCTGCCGATCCGCGCGGATGCGCGGGTGCTCGCCACCACGCTGAAAGCCGGCGAGACCGCGGAGTACGCACCGCAGACGTCACGGCACCTCTATCTGGTGCCCGCGGCAGGCGCCGTCGAGATCAACGGGGTGCGCGTCAATGCGCGCGACGGCGCCGCGATCCGCGACGAGGCGCGGCTGACAATCACGGCGCTGGAAGATTCCGAGCTCGTGCTCGTGGACGCAGCGTAGAGCGCCACACCCACAAACTCGTCATGCCCGGGCCTGCCCCGGGCATCCATCACCTTCGCAAGGAGCTTTTCGACGGGCGATGGGTTGCCGGCCTACGCCACGCCGAAGAGGCTTCGGCCTCGCAGGCGGGTCAAGCCCGGCAACGACAGCGAACAAGCAAGTCATCCTTCCCAATCCCAACGGAGACCACCATGACCAAAGTTCTCGTCCTCTATTATTCCGCCTATGGCCATATCGAAGCGATGGCGAATGCCGTCGCCGAAGGCGCGCGCGAGGCCGGCGCGACCGTCGACATCAAGCGAGTGCCGGAGCTGGTGCCGGCCGAGGTCGCCAAGGCGTCCCATTACAAGCTCGATCAGGCTGCACCGGTGGCCAAGATCGAGGACCTCGCCAATTACGACGCGATCATCGTCGGCACCGGCACCCGCTTCGGCCGCATGGCCTCGCAGATGGCGAACTTCCTCGACCAGGCTGGCGGGCTCTGGGCCAAGGGCGCGCTGCACGGCAAGGTCGGCGGCGCCTTTACCTCGACTGCGACCCAGCATGGCGGCCAGGAGACGACGCTGTTCTCGATCATCACCAACCTCTTGCATTTCGGCATGGTCGTGGTCGGCATGAACTACGGTTTCGCCGGCCAGATGAAGCTCGACGAGGTCACGGGCGGCGCGCCCTACGGCGCCACCACGATCACCGGCGGCGACGGCAGCCGCCAGCCCAGCGCCAACGAGCTCGCCGGCGCGCGCTATCAGGGACGCCAGATCGCGGAGACCGCCAAGCAGCTCCATGGCTGAGATGGCCTGCGATCGCGGCATTCCCGTTCGGGAATGCCGCTTCAACGTCGGCCTTTGCCCATGGCCCGCGCCGCAAGGGCGGCCACCGCGGGATAGCGACGCAGGCCTTGCGCGACGTGGTCGCGCCACGCGAAAGGGGCGCCGCGCCAGGTCAGCGCGACCGTGACATCGGTCAGCGGCACTCGCTCGGCGCCGAAGCGCCGCTTGTAATCCAGATTGCCGATGCCGAGGTCGAAACGGCGCACGCCCTCGGCATGCAGCGCCGCCATGGTGCGTTCGGCGACGAGCAGCCCCGGCGAGCAGCTCGACCATGCGTCGCCGCCGTGGCTGATGCGCAGCAGGTAATAGGTCGTGCCCAGCCTGACGCCGAATGAGGTGCCGACGACACCCTCGTCGCAGACCAGGGCCGAAACGACGACATAGCCTTCTGCGACGCCCCGGCGGGCGACCTCGCGATAGAATCGTGCGTGAGCCTCGTCGTTGAGGACGAACCGCGAGCCGAGCTTTCGCATGCGCGCCTGCTGCTGGACATCCATCACGTCCATCAGTTCATGCGCGCGCGCAACATCCGTGGCGATCTCGAACCGCGCGCCCCGGTGCCGGCTGAATACGCGCCAGCAACGCGGCATCTGCATGCGCTTGATCGATGTCTGATAGCCCGCATAGTCGTCACCCATCAGTACGAGATTGCCGTTGAGCGAGGAGCATCCGATCCGGCCGCGCGACACCAGCGGGTTCGGCTTGCCGCCGACCTGGGCCGGCATCTTCCGCATTCGGAGCAGATCGAAACCTTCGGGCAGCGCGCGCAGCGCATCGATCAGCGCCGTGTTGATCGCCGTCGCGTCCAGCGCAGCGTCGGGCGCCAGGATCGGCGCGTTGTTGTCGGAGACGCCGAGATCGGCGAATTCGACGATGCGGATGCCGCGCCTGACATGGCTGATCATCGGCACCACCGCGATGACCTTGCCGCTGGCGGCCTCGGAGATCACGGCAATCAACGGCGCGGCATCCTGGAACGCCTGGTACCAGGGGCCGAGCCAATAGTCGTGCTGGAAAGCGGTGCGATGCCCGGCGTTCAGGCGCAAGGCGGCCTGACGCCAGTCACGCGCGAAATCGACCGCGATTTTCGGCGTGCTGGACGCAAGACCATCCGATTGCTCGACGCTGAGAGACGTCATCCGCGGGACATACGACTACTGAATGTTTCCAGATAGACTCTGTTTTGTCGCAGACCAACGCGAACGGCGCTCATCGTTCGGCTCTGCTTGCGCAACGCACTGGAACCTCGCCAGGAAATGCAGACCGGACACCGCCAGGGCGAACATGAACCAGATCGGGTTCTGCCGTTCGAGCAGGAAGGTCTCGGTTGCTCCATAATAAAGGCCGAACAGCCACACGGTGAGGAACAGCTTCGCCATCGCGCCACTGCGGTTGTGGATCCGGGCTGACTGGAAATTGCCGAGCGGCGCGAGCACGAAGACGAGGATCACCAGCAGTAGCCCGGGCAGGCCGATGGTGACGGCGAGGTCGAGATAGCTGTTGTGGCTGTGCGCCGCGGACGTCGCCCATTCCGCGCCTTGTGCGGTCTGCCGTGCCGTGACGTCGTCCCAGAAGGCCGCATAGCCGTGGCCGATGATCGGCTTCTCGGCCACGGCCGCCAACGCGAACTCCCAGATGTCGGAACGGCCCGTGAAGGTGGGATCGAGCGGAAGCAGCCGCGTCATGGCCCCGAGCGCCGGGCTCAGGACACTGCCGACGGTGAGCAGGTTCATCACGACCAGCGGCACGAAGCACATGATCCGTTTCAGCCACAGACCTGGGGTGACATAGACCAGCGAGGCGAGCGCGTAGATCGCAAGGCACAGCACCGACGAGGTCTTGCCACCGGTGAAGACCAGGAAGACGCCGGCCAGCGCGGCAATCGCGGGTCCCATCACGAACGAGCCGACCGCGGACAAATAGATCCCGACATAGACCAGGATGGTCATCACCGGCGAGGCGATGTTCTTATGACCAAAACTGCCGCGCCAGTCGCCGGCGAGCTGCGGCTCGGTGATGTCGAGCGCGGTGTGCATCGAATATTGCGGCGCCAGGAACACACCGAGATAGCAAAGCGCGAGCAGCACCAGCGCGGCGCCGCCAAGGCACATATTGAAGCTGCGCTGCGTCGGCGGCAGCAATGGCATCAGGACGGCGAGCGACGTCACGCTGACGAGCAGGACGAAGCGCTGCAGCGACACGCCGGCGTTCTGCGAGAGGACGATGTTGATCAGCAGCCAGCCCATAAGGCAGAGATGCAGCGGTGTCAGCAGGGTCTTCAGCGCGGGCGCATCCCTGGCAGCGACGAACAGCACCGCGGCCGCCGCCAACAGCCCCCAGGCGAGATAGGTCGCCGCCATTCGTCCGCCGACGACGGTGGTGACGTCGGGATTGCGCAGATCCGGGAACGGATCGAGCGTCACCAGCACCAGCAGCAGCGACGCGACGGCGATCAGACAGCGCGCAGCTTGCGCGGCGCTCAGCTCCGCCAGGCCATCGCGCAGGACACGGCCCAACGATTGGGCCTCGATCCCGGTCACGTCGGCGGCGCTGCGGTCCATGCTGCGGTCCACGGCTCAAGACACTTGATGACGCCGGCGACGCTCGAGGTCCTGGCTCGGCCCTGTCATGCGTCCGTCCGCCGGCACGCTTGAGGCTTGCGCCGCCGGCTGCCGCACGATGCTCCGCGCGATCTCGTAATATTGCAGCGCCCGCTGCTCGAGCGTGAGGCTGTCCAGGATATAGCCGCGCGGATCGAACACGCCCGCGGTACAGCCGGCCCAGAAATTGTCCCAACCCGCCTCGAACCCCGCGAGGTCGACGAACTTGGCGCCGCAGCGTTCGTCCCAATACGGCACCGACGACACTGGCGCGAACCGCACACGGTGCGGATAGTAATCGGGGTCTCGCCACGGACCGCCCGGATCCCAGGCGAAAACAGGCACGCCGCAGGACAAGGCCTGTTGATAGGCGATACCCTGGCTCTCGTTCTGGCACAGGAAGATCATCGCACGCGAGGCCGCCAGCGCGGCCTGATACTCGTCCTCCTTGTAGCGGCCGTAGCGCAGCTCCGTGAACGAGCGTCCCTCCTTGACGAGCCGGGCGCGGACGGACGCGATCAGCTCCGGCTCATGGCGCTCGCGGTCCCAGTGGACCTTGTCGTAGATCAGCACATCGACGGCCTTTTGCGAGGCTTGCGACGGTGCCCAGAGATCGGTGTCGATGCCGACAGGCCAGGCCTCGGTGTCGGGCCAGTACGGCCGGTACATGTCGACGTACCAGGGGCCGGGCACCACGACCTTCTTCACCGGCAGGCGCTTGAACAGATCGGGATCGTCGAGTGGATGATTGTGCGCGGCGACACCGAGCAGGATCGGATTCTTCCAGGCGAACTTGTCGAGCAGGAAGGTGCGGCCGATGATGCAGGCGAGCTCCTCGGGATGCTGCGCGATGTAGGCGTAGTCGTTGACGCGGTAGCGGATACCGAGCCGGTCGAGACCCGCACAGAGGTTGAGGAAGACGCGGAGCTGGCCGCTCATGCGCGGTTCGCCGAGCAGCAGGCGGCGTGCCATGCGCCGCAGATGCCGGTCGCCGGGAAACCAGCGGTCGTCCTTGTCCTCATAAAAGAGGTTGAGGATCATCGCGTCGGGGTCGTGTTCGAATGTCTTTGTGGGCACGGGATCCATCCGCGGCAACCAGATGCGCATTCTCGCATGGGACCGGCTGTCGCACTCTTCCAAATTTGCCACAGGCTTAATGCCAGCGGCTTAACGCTATTCTACGAAACCAGCGCCGCGCACGCCTTGCTGCCAACCATTCGCCTGCAATGCGAGTATCATCCGCCGGCAGCCGAGGTTGCGATCGGCAGCGTTGCCGCTCCGGCAGATGCGCCCTGGTTAACAGATCATTAACGACGAGCCGCAGCTTGATCACCGCCGAAGACGTTCTCGAACTGCCGGCCGCCTCGCGCGCGGCACCGGCAGCGCGCCTGCCGCTGCCGGCGAAGCCGGCCGCGTCGGTCTCCGTGGTGATTCCCGCCAAGAACGCCGCGGCCTATGTCGGCGAGACCATCGCGAGCGCGCTCGCACAGGCAGACGTTACCGAGGTGATCGTCGTAGACGATGGCTCGACCGACGACACTCTTGCGATCGTCCGCGCCATCCGCGACCCGCGGCTACGCCTGATCTACAACGATTCCGCCGGCGTATCAGCGGCGCGCAATCTCGGCGCGCGGTACGCGAGCAGCGAGTGGCTGCTCTTCCTCGATGCCGACGACCGCCTGCGCCCCGGCGCTGTGGCGGCGCTGCTGGCGGCAGCGCATGGCGCTCCGCGCGCAGTCCTCGTCTACGGCGACTACAATACGATCGACAGCGAGGGACGGCAGATTGGCCGTCGTGACCTGCTGAAGGGCCGCCGCAAGCCGTCCGGCGATGTGCTGTCGCGGCTCGCGGCCGGCAATTTCATCGTCAACGGCGGTATCGCGCTCGCACGCGCCGCGGCCTTCCGCGCCGTCGGCGGCTTCGACACCTCTCTCAGATATTGCGAGGACTGGCATTGCTGGTGCCGTCTTGCCGCGATCGGCGAATTCGAGTTCGCTCCTGCGCTGCTGCTCGACTATCGCCTGCACACGGCCAACACCATGAACGCGGCGGTGCGGACGCCCAGGGATTTCTTCCCGGCTATCGCGCGGGTGTTCGACGACGGGTTGATCCTGGCCAGATTGCCCGAGGGCACGGCGCCCGGGCTGCGCCTCGCCGCGGAACTTCATCTCATCACCTATGCGGCGATGCAGGCGGTTCGCTTCGGCCGATATCGCCAGGCATTCGGCTATCTCGCGATGGTCGGCCGCCGTTCGCTGAAGGCGCTGCCACGCGCCGCAGCCAGGACTACCCTCGCCCGTTTCGGGATCTGACCGCCGGCTCCAGTGTCAGGACACGATCTGCGAGGCCTCGTAAGGCTTCGGCTCGACACCGAACGCCGCCAGCGCAGCACCGAACGCGACCATCATCGGGTGCATCGCGACGACGGCTTTCGACGAGGTCAGCAAGGATGCGGAGCGAACCAGCGACAGCGGCAGGCGCCCCAGCATCTGCGCGAACACCCGCGCCCGCGCCGCCATACTCTGCGCGGCCTTGTACTGCACGCGATAATTGATCGCGCCGATGCGCAGGCCGCGCTTTGCGATCCAGCCGAGACTGGTGCGGCTCGCGGGCACCGTCTCGGTGATGACGGCCTCCGCGGTCCAATGGAAGATCATGCCGGCATCGCGGCACCGGACGAAGAAGTCGCAATCGCCGCCGCCGAGAAAGTTGAAGCGCAGGTCGAACGCCGGACGATCGAACCGCTCGAAGACGGACCGCGTAATCAGGCAATTGCCGCAGCCATAGATCAGCGGCACCGCGCCGGTGTAGTCGTATGTGGGGCAGAAGGCCGGATGACGCGAAAGCCAGGGCTTGCTGTCGTCTTCGAACACCGGCAGCACCGGCCCGCCGACCACGTCGGCGCCGGTCGCGTCCGCGGTACGGACCATCAGTTCGAGCCAGTCGAGTGAGGCGATCTCGTCGTCGTCGATCATCAGGAAGCGGGTCGCGGCAGGAAACAGCGCCTGCGCCGTCTCGAACGCAGCGTTGATCGCCTGGCAATTGCCCTGCCGCTTCTCGACAAGACAGACACCCTGCAGCCTGCCGGCAGCCAGGAACTCGGCGGCGACCGGCGCGCTTTCGCGCCGCACAGCGTCGTTCTCGACCATCACGACGGCAAAGGAGCGCGGGGTCCGCTGGCTCGCCAGGGAGCCCAGGGTCAGCCGCAGGTGATGCGGACGGCGGAAGCAGGGAATGCAGACGACGATGCCGACCGACAGGTCGATGACGCGGGAGCTCGCCACGATCTCCCGGTTGGGATCGCGTACGGCATTCGAGATCCGCGTGGCGGACAGATCTGTCGGGATCAATGTCATGACGTTCTAGATGTCCGAGATATGTTGAAAAAGCCCTGCTTCAATCACGCATCCCACGACGGCACATCGCCGCGGGACAGATGCGTCCCGAAATGAACAGCTCTACCGGAATGGCGCGCCAGCGCCATGCTCCGATCTTCCGGCCATTCCGAGACAATGCCTTGCGCTTAACCGCTTTCGCCTGTTTCTCACGCGAATTCATGCGCGCGTGATACTGCAATTCGCGGTCCATGCGCCGACGACGACCGAACATGAACAATGCCGTAGTTAACGCATATGCGCATTAACCGGGCCGTAAGCACTGCAAGCGGTGAGACGGCGCGGCATCAGATTTGCTCTTCGGGCACGTGAGATATTTCCTGTAATTTGAATAGAACAAGCGCGGTCAAACAACATGAACAAGCCAGCCACGATCGACTTCGCGACAGCCACGGCGATCCGGATCCCCGCGGCCGGTGCACCCGTCCAAGCCCTGCATGATCTTGTCCCCGGCGAAGCCCGCGACAGCCTGCTTGCCGTTCACGAGTTGCTGCGGCGCGAATTGCCGAAAGGTCAGCTTGCCATCTACGAAGCCGGCGGCGGCTCGTGCAGCGTTCTGCCACCGGAATTGCTCAACCGCAGCAAGGTCACCGTCGTCGACATCGACGCGGACCAGGTCCGCAACAACACATACGCGGACGAAGCCATTCTCGGTGACGTGCAGACCTATTGCTTCGGGCGCGAGACCTTCGATCTCGTGATCTGCTACAACGTGATCGAGCACCTGCCCCATGTCGACGCCGCGCTCTTGAACTTTCGCGATGCGCTCAAGCGCGGCGGCATGATCCTGATCGGCGCGCCCAATCCCCGCTCGCTGTCCGGCGTCGTCACCAAATATTCGCCGCACTGGTTTCACGTCTGGTTCTACCGGCACATCCGCGGCATCAAGGACGCCGGCATGCCCGGCGAGCCGCCGTTCCCGACCTTCTTTCACCCGCTGGTGACGCTACCCCGGCTCGAAGCGTTCGCGGCCGCCAACGGCCTCGAGATGGTGTACCGCCGAGAGGTCGAGAGCCCGCGCTATCCCGAGATGCGTCGGCGCAAGCCGCTGTTCGCGGCTCTCGTGGACGCCGGCGCTGCCGTGCTGAACGCCGTGCTTCCGCGCGGCATCGATGTCCGCCGCGGCGACTATCACGTCATCCTGCGCAAGAGCTGACGATCATGGCGCGCGCGCGGCGCATCGCGGAACAGGCGGAGCCTCGCGGCCGGGCCCCGCGCGGTAACGAACCATTAATCTCCAGGGAGTCTCCGCATGTCGGGCGTCACGAGGACGCACCGCGGAGTGGCACGCGCTTAAACGCTTTGTTTGCCATTTCGGTGAATAGTCCCTCAATGAGTATGGTTAATTTTCCCTGTTGTGTTGATTGGGCGCCTATATCCCGGGTGCGTGGCGTAGAGCGAAGAGTAACCCCTCAGCCTGCGGCATTTGGAATGAAAGCTGGGGATCATGCTTGACTATGACCAGCCGATAGATCGGGCGAAATCCGCGCCCCTGCACCAGAGCTCGTCGGCCGGCTTCAACGTGCTGGAGCTCGCCAATCTGCTCTGGCGGCGCAAAATCGCGATTGCCGCGGCCGCCCTGCTCGGCGCCACGCTTGCCGTCACCATTGGCAAGAGCCTGACGCCTCGCTACACCGCCACCGCCCAGCTCTATGTCGATCCCCGCGAGCTTCAGCTCGTCGATCGCGAGCTCACGCCGCGTGCGCAGGACGTCTCCGGCATGTCCATGGTGGTGGAGAGCCAGGCGCGCCTGATCACCTCCAACAGCGTGCTGCTGCAGGTGATCCAGCAGGCCGGTCTCGACAAGGATCCGGAATTCGGCGGCGGCGCCGACAGCAGGAGCCTGGCGTCGTCGCTGCTCGGCCTGCTCGGACTTCAGCCTCCCGCGCCCACCGCCGCGGAGAAGAGGGAAGTGCAGCTTGCGGCGCTCGACGCGCTGAACCGGCACATCACCATCCGCAAGACCGAGAAGAGCTTCATCGTCGACATCGAAGTCTGGTCGACCGATCCGGCGAAAGCGGCGATGCTGGCCAACACGCTGACCAGCGTCTACCTCGCCGAATCCCGCAACTCGCAAGCCTCGGCCGCACGACGCGCCACCAACGATCTCTCCAGCCGCCTGAAGGAGCTGCGCGAGCGGCTGCGCAACGCCGAGACGGCGCTCGCCACCTACAAGGCCCAGAACAATTTCGTCGGCACCCAGGATGCGCTGATCAGCGATCAGCAACTCTCCGCCAGCAACCAGCGGCTTTCCGCAGCCCGTGCGGCGACGATGGATGCCCAGGCGCGGCTCGACCAGATCGAGGCCAGCCGCCGGACCGCGGCCGATGCCGGCGCCATACCGGAAGCGCTGCAATCACCGACGATCGCGAATTTGCGTGCGCAATACGCCGATGCGCGCAAGAAATATGCGGAGCAGGCCGGTGAGCTCGGCCCGCGCCATCCAGCGCTGCGCCAGACCGAGAAGCAGGTCGAGGACCTCAAGCGCACCATCAACGAAGAGATCGACCGCTTCGCCCAGTCCGCCAAGAACGATCTGACACGCGCCCGCGACTTCGAAGCCTCGCTGAACCGGGCGTTGGAAGCGCAGAAGCGGCAAAGCGTCCAGCTCAGCCAGGCCGCCGTGCGCCTGCGCGAGCTCGAGCGCGAAGCCGATGCCAGCCGCGATGTCTACCAGTCCTTCCTCAAGCGCTCGCGCGAGACCGAGGAGCAGGAGAGCCTGAACACCTCGGCCGCCCGCGTCATCGGCGAGGCGACCGTGCCGCAGCGGCGCTCGTTCCCGCCCGCCATGAGCCTTTTCGCCATGATCGGCTTCATCTTCGGCGCGCTCGCAGCAGCGAGCTGGTTCGTCGCGGCCGAACTCCTGTTCGCCGGCGCAACGGCGCCGCTGCCCGCGCCGGCGCGCCGGGAGCGCAAGCGGGCGCCGGAGCCAACGCACGCTGCCGAGGTCGTGGCGTCCGCTGAGGCTGCGCAGCCTTTGCAGGTCTCGCGGGCGCCGGAAGTGGCGCAGGCCCTGCCCGAACTTGTCGCGCCATCGCTGCAGCCTGCGATGGTCGAAAAGTCCGTGATCGAAAAGCCGCTGATCGCGCGCCTGCAGGAGGCCGACGTCATCCACACGCTCGGCGCCATTCTCGCGACCGGCGGCGGCGTCGACCTGACGCGGCTGGGCTGGCCGACGCTGCGGCCCGGCTTTCCCCTGACCAAGCTGCTCAACGCCTGGCGCGACATGCGCGCTGCCGTGGCGCGACGCGCCGGCGACAAGGCGATGCCCGTCATTGCGCTCGTCGGCGCCGGCGAGACCATCGGGCGCAGCGTGAGCGCGCTGAACTTCGCGCTCGCGGCCGCGCGCGACGGCGCCCGCGTGCTGATGATCGACGCCGACCATCAGGCCCACGCGCTCTCGAACAAGGTCAGCCGCCCCGGCAAGAGCGAGCCGAGCCGGCTCGGCTGGCTCTCGATCGGCAGCAAGGCCGAACGCGAGATCAAGACAGTCAACGGCATTTCGGTGCTGCCGGCCGGCGAGAGCGATGCGGGCAAGGCTGCCGACGCGATCCGCAAGGCGATTGCGCAGGCGCGCGCTGCGGGTGGCTATGACCTCGTGATCCTCGACGGCCCCGCGATGCCGCTCGCGGCCGGCAGCCGCAAGCTGCTCGATGACACCGACGCGCTGGTGGCGGTGCTGCCGACCAGCCTCGACATCAACGACAGCCTGGAAGAGATCCTGACCGCGCTCGGCCGCGCCGAACGCAAGCTCGTCGGCGTCGTGCTCGACGAGCTCACCCCTGCAGCCGAAGCGCGCCAGCGAGGCCGACAATATGCTTGAACGCCGCGTCAACCTCGACGGACGGGCAGCAACTGCCGACGTGCCGCGGATCACCCTCGGCGGGCTGCGCATGGCCGCGCTCGACCTGGAAGCCACCGCCGATTTCATGATCGAGGCGACCGATCCCGACAATCGCATCGGCCGTCCGCTGTTCCTGACCTCGGCCAATGGCGAGGTGCTGGCGCGCTGCTCGACCGAGCCACAGACCGAGCGCCTGTTCCGCGCCGCCGATCTGATCAATGCCGACGGCCAGCCGCTGGTGGCGGCCTCGAAGCTGCAATCCTGGTTTCCGCTGCCCGAGCGCGTGGCGACCACCGACCTGTTCCACGTCGTCGCGCGCAAGGCGGAAGCGATCGGCCGCACCTTCTACATGTTCGGCGCCAGCGAAGCCGAGAACCTCGCGGCCGTCAAAAACGTGCAGAAGATGTATCCGAACCTCAAGATCGTCGGATACAGCCACGGCTATCTGCGCGGCGAGGCGCTCCGCGCGAAGGTCGAGGAGATCAACGCGCTTGCGCCGGATTATCTGTGGATCGCGCTCGGCGTGCCCAACGAGCAGGCATTCGTGCAGGAATTCACGCCGCATCTCACCAATGTTGGCGTTATCAAGACATCCGGCGGGTTGTTCAACTTTTTGTCCGGAAGCCGTTCCCGCGCGCCGCGATGGATGCAGCAGGTTGGGCTCGAATGGGTCTGGCGCACGTTGCTCGAGCCGCGCCGCCTGTTCTGGCGCTATTTGACCACCAACCCCCGCGCGCTCTATCTTCTCTTCAGCCGCAGACGAACCCTCCGCTAAGAGAAGAGCAGAAGACGACATGACAGACCGACCGACCGTCCTCGTCACCGGAGGCGCGGGCTATATTGGCTCGCATGCCTGCCGCGCATTGATCGCCGCCGGCTACGAGCCCGTCGTTTATGACAATCTCTCGACTGGCCATCGCAGCTTCGTCGCCGGTCCTCTGGTGACAGGCGACCTGCTCGACGGCGCGGCGCTGGCACGCGCCTTCGCCGATCACAAGATCTCAGCGGTGATGCATTTCGCGGCGGCGAGCCTGGTCGGCGAGTCCATGGCCGATCCGCAGAAATACTATGTCAACAATGTGCAGGGGACGCTGTCGCTGTTGCAGGTGATGCGCAACGCGAATTGTCACCGCATCGTGTTCTCCTCGACCGGCGCCGTCTACGGCAATGCCGATTCCAGGGAACTGCCGGAAGACTTCCCCTGCGTGCCGATCAACCCCTACGGCGCATCGAAATGGATGATCGAGCGGATGCTCGCTGACTTCCGCTCGGCCTATGGCTTCGGCGCATTCTGCCTGCGCTATTTCAATGCCAGCGGCGCCGATCCGGCCGGCGGCATCGGCGAGCTGCGCGACAACGAAACCCATCTCATTCCGCGCGCCATGATGGCGCTGCAGGGTCATGTCGATTTCGCCGTATTCGGCGACGACTACGACACGCCGGACGGAACCGCGATCCGCGACTACATTCACGTCACCGACCTTGCGGCGGCACATGTCGCGGCTTTGAAGCTTCTGGAAGACGGACATGCCGGTGGCAGCTTCAATCTCGGCACCGGTTCCGGCTTTTCCGTGCGCCAGATCCTCAACGCGATCAAGCAGGAGACCGGACGCGAGGTGCCGCACACCGTCAAGCCCCGCCGCGCCGGCGATCCCACCTACCTGGTCGCCGACCCCTCGGCCGCGCGAAAAGTCCTGAACTTCGTGCCGCGTCACTCCGACCTCGCCACAATCATCCGGACCGCCTGGGCCTGGCACCAGACGGCGCATCCGTTCAGGTCGCGTTAGGCAACCCTAACCTCCGTAACTTGCCTGCCATGCGTCCAACCGGCTAGAATGTGCACTCGTTGCCGCCGTTGGCCTATCGCCGACGGCCGCATTTTGCGGCATCGCCGACGACGAGGTCGCGATGCCTGGCTCTGCCGGCTGCGAGAGCCGATTTTTCCTGATGTCAGGACCACCATCGAATCCGCTCAGCGATCCGTCATCGGGTGCGGATTCAAGGGAGTATCGACCGAATGCATCAGGCTGCACGCCTGGAGTTCGAACGCGTGATGGAGGAGTTCGTCCGCTGGCAGCTCGTGCCCACGGACGAGCGTTCGCCTGCGCCTGCCTGGTGGTGGGGGCCTGCGATAACCGTGGTCGACGATCAGGAAGCGATGAACTTCGCGTGGTGCCGCGAACTCGGCTTGCACAAAGGCACCAGCTTTGCCGAGGGTGCGCGGACAATTCTCGCGCTGTTCGTCGAGCAGACCTCGCTGACGGGGCCGCAGGATTTTCCGAGCAAGGCCGAGGGCGACGAGCACGAGGTCCGCGAGCTGCATCCGCAGCCGTCAGACGACAGCGCGTTTCAGCCGTGATGCCGCGGCTTCCGTGGCTTCCTTGACGGCAACGTCCGGCTCCGGCTGGAGCGGCGGGGCGATCGGCAGCGTCATCGGCCGCAGCAGCTCCGCCATCTGTCGCGCCGGCAAGGGCTTTGAGATGAGGAAGCCCTGCATCTCATCGCAGCCATGGGTGCGCAGGAACGCCTCCTGCTCGGCGTTCTCGACGCCTTCGGCGACGACAGTCATGCCGAGCGCCTTGCCCATGCTGATGATCGCCTGCGCGATCGCCTGGTCCTCGGAATCCTGCGGCAGGTCCCGCACGAAGGAGCGATCGATCTTGATGGTGTCGATCGGGAAGTGCTTCATCAGCGACATCGACGAATAGCCGGTGCCGAAATCGTCGATGGCAAGGCGAATGCCGCGGCTCTGGATGGCGTCGAGCACCTTGAGCGCGCGACCGACATTGCGCATCATCATGCTCTCGGTGACTTCGAGCTGGAGCAGCACCGGCGACATGCCGCTGGCCGCGAGCGCCTCGTCGACGTCCTGCAACAGGTGCTCGTCGGCGAACTGCCGCGGCGACAGATTGACCGCCATCGACAGCGGCAGCAGGCCGCGGCGCTGCCAAGCCATCGCCTGCGCGCAGGCTTCGTTGAGCACCCAGCGGCCGATCGGCACGATCAGCCCGGTTTCCTCCGCGAGCGGAATGAACTGCGCCGGGGAGACGTTGCCGAGCTCGGGATGGGTCCAGCGCAGCAGCGCCTCCACGCCGGTGATCTGGCCCGTCTCCATCTCCACCTTGGGCTGGTAGTTCAGCGAAAACTGCTCGCGCTCCAGCGCCCGGCGCAGCGCGCTCTCCAGCGACAGCCGCTCGATCGACTGCGTCTTCACTTCCTTGGAGAAGAAACGATAGCCGTTCTTGCCGTCCTCCTTGGCGAGATACATCGCCATGTCGGCGTTCTTGGTCAACGTCTGGGCGTCGGAGCCGTTGGCCGGATACATCGCGATGCCGATCGAAGCCGTGGTATGGCACTCGTGGCCGGCCAGTTCCATGGGTTGGGCGAGCGCAGTCAAGAGCTCGGTCGCGATGCGCTGGACGTCGTCGATCTCGCCGCACTGGTCGAGGATCACCACGAACTCGTCGCCGCCGAGCCGCGCCACCACGTCGCTTGCCCGCAGCGCGCCGCGCAAGCGGTTCGCCACCTCGAGCAGGAGCAGGTCGCCGGCCTCGTGACCCAGAGAATCGTTGATGACCTTGAAGCGGTCGAGGTCGATGAACAGCACGGCAAAGCGGTGATCGTGGCGCTCTGCCGTGTCGATCGCCTCGCGCAAGAGCCCGTTGAAGGTCTCGCGGTTCGGAAGGTCCGTCAGGCTGTCATGCGAGGCGAGGTACTCGATCCGCTCGTCCGCCTGGTTCTTGGCGTCGGCGCGATCGAAATTCTCCATCGCAAAGGAGACGTTGTCGGCGAGACGCTGCAACAGCTCGACGAACTCGGCCGCAAAGGTGGCCGGTTCGGTCGACATGTAGATCATGACGCCGACCGCTTGGTCGCGCACGACGAGCGGAAACGCCGCGCCCGATCGCGCGCCGTCGCCGCGCACGATGGCGTGGAAGGCGCTCACGCGCTGGTCGTTGAGATAGTCGTTGCTGATGCAGGGCTGGCGCGTGCGGAACGCCGTTCCGCTCATTCCGCGCCCTTCGGGGCGTTCGGGATCGATGGAGAGACGGACGTTGCGCGTGGTGTCGGCGGACGGGCCTGCGCTCGCCACGATCTCCAGCTGATCGCTGTCGGCCTTGGCCAGCGCGATCGTGGTCGAGGTGAACTTGGCGCCGTTCGAGGCCGCGAGACACACGAGGTCGAACAGCTCGGCGCGCGACTTCGCCCGCATGATCGCCTCATTGGTGGCGCTCAGGGCCGCGAACATGCGCGTCAGCCGCTCCTTCTGCGCCTCGGTGCGGGCCTTCTCCTCGGCACGATCGAAATTGTCGAGCGCAAAGGAGACGTTTTCGGCGAGGCGTCCGAGCAATTCGACCAGGTCGGGCGTGAAGGTGTTCTCTTCGGGCGCAAGGAACAGCAAGATGCCGATCGGCTCCCGGCCTGCCTTCAGAAGCGGGAAGCTGGCGGCAGCCCGCGTTCCATCCTCGACCGCCTTCGTCCGCCAATACATCGATCGCGGCTCGTTCAGATAGTCATTCATGACGCTCGGCCGGCGGGTCCGCAGCGAGGTCCCGATGATGCCCTGGCCCTCGGGATGGTCGGCGGAAATATTGCAGGTCCGTTCCGCCATCCGCTCCTGTAGACGCCCCTTCACCGCGACGACACGAACGAGCTCGTTGTCCTTGTCGATCAGGCCAATCGTGGCCGAGGCGAACACGTCGCCGAGGACGGCAGCCTGGCAGGCAGCCTCGAACAACTCCTCGCGCGTCTTGGCGCGGATGATGGCTTCATTGGTTGCGCTCAGCGCCTCGAACATTCCGCTCAGGCGATTGCGCTGCTTGTCCGCCTGCGCCTTCTCATCGGCGCGATCGAAGCTTTCCAGCGCGAAGGCGACGTTGGCCTGAAGCTTGCTCAGCAGCTCGACGAATTCATCCGTGAAGGTGCCGCGCTCCGGAGAGTTGAACAGGAACACGCCCTCGACCCGGTCGCCGCAGAACAGCGGCAAGGCCGCGGAGGAGACGATGCCGTTCCGGCGGGCACTGGCGTGCCACGGCGCGATGCGGTCGTCCGCGAGCACGTCGTTGCTGACCGCGGGCTGGCGCGTCCGGTAGGCGGTGCCCGTCAGTCCGCGACCTTCCGGCACGTCGGCGGAGATGGAGAACTTGAAATTGCGGACTTCGCTCGCATTCGGCCCGTAACAGGCGACGACGCGCAGCAGCTCAGCCTCGCGGTCGACCAGCGCGATGTTGGCCGAGGTGAACTTGGCGCCCTTGGCCGTTGCCTCGCAGACGAGGTCGAACAACTCGGTGCGCGAGCGGGCGCGCAAAATGGCCTCGTTGGTTGCGCTGAGCGCGGCATACATGCGCGCCAGCCGCTCCTCCTCAGCCGCAATTCTCGCCTTCTCGGACTCGCGGTCGAAATTCTCGATCGCGAACGAGACGTTCTCCGCCATGCGCAGCAGCAGCGCGACGATCTCCTCGTCCTTGGCCCAGGACCGGCTGATGAAGAACAGGAGCACGCCGACGCTTTCGCCGCGCTTGATCAGCGGCGCGACCACGCAGGCGGCCACGCCGGTGTTGACGTTGGCCTGCTCCCACGGCGAGCCTTTGGTACGGCTGGCGAGATCGGCCTCGACGACGGCTTTCTGCGTCCGGAACACCTCGCCGGAGAGGCCCTTGCCGTAGGGATTTTCCGGGTCGACCGAATAGCGCGCCTGGGTGACGAGCTCGAGGTTCTGCCCGGTGGCCGCGACAGGCTTCATCCAGTGCGAATCCGGCTCACGCAGCAGCACGATGGTCGCCAGCGATTTGCCCCCGTGAACGGAGGCATCGCAGACGAGCTGGTACAGCTCCTGCTCGGTCTTGGCGCGCAAGATGGCTTCGTTGGTGGCGCTGAGGGCACCGAACATGCGATTGAGCCGCCGCGTTGCCCGCTCGCTGGTCTGCTGCGCGGCCTCACGCGCAAAGTTGTCCAGTGCATAGGAAATGTTGGCCGACATGCGCTCGAACAGCGAGACCATCTGGTCGTTGAGCGAATTGGCCTCGCGACGGGTCACCAGCAACACGCCGACACTTTTGCCGTTACAAAGCAGCGGCAGCGCCGCAGCCGCGCCAATATGGGCCGCGGCTGCACCCTCGCGCCAAGCCAGGGAGCGCGGATCATTGAGATAGTCGTTGCTGATGCACAGCTTCTGATCGCGAAACGCCTCGCCCCCGACACCCGATCCTTCGGGTGTGCCGGCTTCCGTCGTGATCACGATCGAGCGCAGTCGCGGAATGTCGTCGCCGGAGCCGGCCGCGAATCGCAATCGGCGCCCGTCCGGTTCGACCAGGAACACGGCGACGGCCAGGAAGTCCCCGCTGGAAAACCCGGCGTCGCAGACCTTCTGGTACAGCTCGTCCGGCGATTTCGCATAGAGGATCGCTTCGTTGATGGCGCTCAACGCCGCAAAGGTGCGCGCGAGTGTCGTCGGCACGATCTCAGCTCCCGGGCATTTCTGCCTATTTCTCCCGGGTGCCTTTATGAATGGCCATCGCCTAAGTGGTCGTTATTGCGTGCTGCAAACCCGCGATCAAAGTGAACGAGCTGCGAATAAGAGGACGCCAAACTGTCGAAAATACCGCCACGCGGGACGAGCCTCCGACGAAACGCACGCTTTCTTTACGAATTTGCAGCCCTGTATTGGTTTACAGGAGATTGATATCGCAGCTGCGCTTTGAGACGATGGCACCCAACGAGCAGCCCGTTAAGGGCACCGAGCCGAGGAAACGCCAAGGGGAACGCCATGCCGATCGTCAAGGCCGATCGCCTCACGCGCATCAGCGCCGCCCTGCTCCGCGCCGCCGGAGCCTCCGAGGAAGAGGCTGACGCCGTTGCGATCGGCTGCGTCAACGCCAATCTTGCCGGCCACGATTCCCACGGGGTGATTGCCGTTCCAACCTACATCGACCGCATCAAGGCCGGCCACATCGTGCCCGGCGCCGAATGGTCCATCGTCCGGGAATCGCCGACCACGACCGTGATCGACGGCCATTGGGGCTTTGGTTTCCACGTCAACGCCAAGGCGATGGCGCTCACGATCGAGAAGGCAAGGACGGCGAATGTCGCGGCGTGCACGGTGTTCCGCCAGAGCCATGTCGGTCGCCTTGCCGCCTATCCCCTGATGGCGATGCGCGAGGGCATGATCGGGATCGCGACGGCGGATTCGGGCCGCTCGCCGAAGCACGTGGCGCCGTTCGGCGGCAGGGAGGCCCGGCTCGGCACCAACCCGATCTCGATCGCCGTGCCGTCCGATCTCGACGCGCCGTTCTATCTGGACATGGCGACCTCGGCGGTTGCGGCCGGCAAGATCCAGCTCGCGGTCGCACGCGGCGAGGAGATTCCGACGGGATGGATCATCGACGCCGAAGGACGGCACACCACCGATCCCACGCAATATCGCAAGGGCGGCGCGCTGCTGCCGCTCGGCGGCACCGAGGGCTACAAGGGCAGCGGCCTCGCCGCCATGGTCGAGGTGCTGTGCGGCCTGCTCACCGGTCTCGGCTTCGGCGTCGAGCCGACGGGGCGGCACAATGACGGCTGCTTCATGGCGGTGTTCAACGTCGCCGCGTTCCAGCCGCTGAAGGAGTTCAAGCGAGAGGTCGCGGAGTTCGCGCGCTATCTGAAATCGACGCCGCCCTCCGAGGGCAGCACAGGCGTCTACTATCCCGGCGAGATCGAGGGCCTGCGCGAGCAACAGCGCCTGCGCGACGGCATCGAGATCGAGGATGCCACCTGGGAGAAATTGCGCGCGCTGGCGCGGGAGTACCGGCTCGACACGGTGCTCGATCTGGCCTGACGGAATGTGGAGAGCAGCAGCATGACGCGACAGATGGTCCTGGTCGGCTTCCTTCAGGCGCAGAATTGCACCAACCTGCCGAGCTCATGGCGGCATCCGGACTCGCGCGACGATTCAATGTCCGCCGATTACTATCAGGAGATCGCCAGAATCCTGGAAGCCGGCAAGTTCCACATGGCGTTCTTCGACGATCGCCTGGCCATGCCGGACCGCTACGGCAACGATCACGCCCACACCGTCGAATACGGCATCCGCTGCGTGAAGATGGATCCGCTGATCGTGCTGACCACGATGGGCATGGTGACCGAGAAGCTCGGTCTCGGCGCGACCTGCTCGACCACCTATTACGAGCCGTTCGACGTCGCCCGCCGCTTCGCGACGCTCGATCTGATGTCGGGCGGACGCGCCGCCTGGAACGTCGTCACCTCGCTCAATGACGGCGAGGCTCTCAACATGGGCCGGGATTCGCATCCCGAACACGACTCTCGCTACGACCGCGCCGACGAGTTCATGGAGGTGGTGCTCGGCCATTGGGACACCTGGGAGGATGGTGCCCTCATCATGGACAAGACAAGCGGCCGCTTTGCCGATCCCACCAAGGTGAAACGGCTCGATCACAATGGGCCGGCCTTCAAGTCGCGCGGGCCGTTCACCGTGCCGCGCTCGCAACAGGGCCATCCCGTGATCATCCAGGCCGGTGCATCCGGTCGCGGCCAGCGCTTCGCCGGCCGCTGGGGCGAGGTGATCTTCACCGCTGCGCGCAATCTCACTGCTGCCAAGGAGGGCTATGCGGCCGTGCGCAACCAGGCGGCCAAAGCCGGCCGCGATCCCGACCAGATGTTCCTCTGCAATCTGACGACGCCGGTCTGCG
The DNA here is from genome assembly GCF_045571495.1 of Bradyrhizobium centrosematis. NCBI lineage: Bacteria > Pseudomonadati > Pseudomonadota > Alphaproteobacteria > Hyphomicrobiales > Nitrobacteraceae > Bradyrhizobium > Bradyrhizobium centrosematis. The sequence goes on along the minus strand of NZ_CP120703.1, from coordinate 1,187,698 downwards.
CCGCGACCAAGGCCGAGGCCGAGGACAAGATGGCGCTGATCAACAAGCTGCCGCTTCAGATCGACGCCCTGTCGCTGCTCGCCGAAGCCCTCAACTATGACTTCGCCTCCAAGGACCTCGACGAACCGTTGACGACCGAAGAGCTGAAGAGCATGCAGGGCATTCTGGGCATCCGCGACGGCGTGCTGAAGATTTCGGGCAAGAGCAACCCGAGCGCCCGCGACTTCGTCACCTTTTCCGGCCGCGGCCAGGTCCAGGACGCGATGGTCGGCGGACCCAAGGAGATTGCGGACAAGTTGGAGGAGATGTTCGTCGAGCGCGGCTGCGACGGATTTGTCATCGCTGCAACCTACGTCCCCGGCTCCTACGCTGATTTCGTCCAGCATGTCGTGCCGGAGCTGCAGCGCCGCGGCCTGTTCCAGAAGGACTATCGCGGCAAGACGCTGCGCGAAAACCTCGGTCTGAGACGGCCCGCAGCCGGCGACTGGAAGGTGCAGCCGCGCGATGCTGCGGAATGATGGCGGGAACACAACATGCGCTGGCTTAAATTCACTGAGACGGGCAAGACCTCGTGGGGGATCATCGAGGACGATAGGGTCATCGCGGTCGAGGGCGACCCCTTCGGCGAATGGCAGCGCACCTCGCGCACGCATGCGCTTAGCGACGTGAAGATCGAGCTGCCGCTGATCCCCCGCACCTTCTATTGCGTCGGCTTGAACTACCTCAAGCACCTGAAGGAAGCCGCCGACAAGGCCGGCACCGTGCCGGCCGTGCCAGACCGGCCCGAGATCGGCTATCGTGCCCAGAATGCGCTGATTGCGCATGACGAGGACGTCGTCATCCCCTCCTTCGCGACGGACAAGATTCATTACGAGGGCGAGCTCGTCGTCGTCATCGGCAAGAAGGGGAAGCACCTCACCGAGCAGAATGCGATGGATTGCGTGTTCGGCTACACCATCGGCAACGATGTCAGCGAGCGAAGCTGGCAGAAGGCCGACCGCAGCCTGTGGCGCTCGAAGAACGCCGACACGTTCAAGCCGATGGGCCCCTGGATCGAGACCGAGGGCGATCTCGACACAATGGAAACGGTCGTTCGGGTCAACGGCCGGGAGACCAACCGCTTTCACACGAACGACATGATCTTCGGCGTGGTGCCGTTCCTGGTCGAGCTGACCAAATATTTCACGCTGTGGCCTGGCGACGTGATCTGGATGGGCACCGATGGCGCCTCGCCCGATATCAAGCACGGCGATGTCGTGGAGATCGACATCACCGGTGTGGGCACATTGCGCAATCGTTTTGTGCGCGAGGGGCGATAGCTCGCGATCCTCGCCTTCAGGGCTTGCGAAGCAAGCGTCTCGAGGATGAGGGCCCGGCTCTCGGCCTCGCCCTGCGAGACGGTCGCTGTGCGGCCTCCTCGGGGTGAGCGGATAGAACTGTACAAGCTGCTCGATCAAAACGGCAGCGCGACGCCGGTCTTGATCTCCTTCAGCACCACGTTGCTGCGGACATAGCGGATGCCCGGGATGCGGAACATGAACTCGTCGAGGAAGCGGTTGTAGGCAGCCATGTCCTGCACGACGACGCGCAGGTGATAATCGGCATCGCCCGTGGTCGCAAAGCACTCGAGCACCTCGCGTCGCCTGGTCACCCGCGCGACGAACTCGTCGACGAATTTGGCGTCATGCCGTTCAAGCGAGACGTGGAGAATGGCCGACATCGTAAATCCCGCCTGCTCGCGCGCGACCAGCGCTGCATAGCCGCGGATGACGCCGCTATCCTCCAGCGCGCGCACCCGGCGCCAGCAGGCTGAGGTGGACATGCCGACCTCGTCGGCCAACTGCTGGTTGGTGGCGCGGCCATCCTTCTGAAGATGGGCGAGTATTCGCGCGTCCTGTTCTTCAATCATGGAAGCCTCCCAAGTCGGGAACCTCTACCAAATAGGCCGCATGATGCAAAACTCTACCGATTTCATGGCATATCAGGGACGAATAGGTAAGACCTACCAGCCTCACAGGCATAACCTTCCATCACTGGGACAGGGTGCCGCGCGAGGTCCGCCATGGACGCCATTCCGTCGCTCGACGTTTATGAACTCTCCGACCGCTACGAACGCGAAGAGGGCCGCGTCTTCCTCACGGGAACGCAGGCCATTGTCCGCATCGCGCTCGATCAGATCAGGCGCGACCGTGCAGCCGGCCTCAACACCGCCGGCTTCATCTCCGGCTACCGGGGCTCGCCGCTCGGTGGCATCGATCTCGAACTCTGGCGCATCCAGGAGCGGCTGAAGCGGGACCGCATCGAATTCCTCCCCGCCGTCAACGAGGACCTCGCGGCGACAGCGGTGCTCGGCTCGCAGCAGGTCGAGACGCAAGGCGACCGCGAGGTCGATGGCGTGTTCGGACTCTGGTACGGCAAGGGCCCCGGCGTCGATCGTTCCGGCGATGCGCTCAAGCACGGCAACGCCTATGGCTCCTCGCCACATGGCGGCGTGCTCGTCGTCGCCGGCGACGACCATGGTTGCGTCTCATCCTCGATGCCGCACCAGTCCGACGTCGCCTTCATGAGCTGGTTCATGCCGACGCTGCATCCGGCCGATGTCGGCGAATATCTCGCATTCGGAGAGTATGGCTACGCGCTGAGCCGCTTCTCCGGCATGTGGGTCGGCTTCAAGGCGATCTCGGAGATCGTGGAGTCCGGCGCCTCCGTCGCGCTCCGCCCGCCCCGCAGCTTCCGCACACCTGACTTCACACCGCCGCCAGGCGGCCTGCACTATCGCTGGCCCGATTTGCCGGGCCCGCAGATCGAAGAGCGGCTGGAGGCGAAGAAGCACGCGGTCTACGCCTTCGCAAAGGCCAATCCGATCGATCGTCACATCTACGACATTCCCGACGCCACCTACGGCATCGTCACCACAGGCAAGGCACATCTCGATCTGATGGAGGCGCTGCGATTGATGGGGCTCGATGAGGCCGCCTGCCGCAGCATCGGGATCGACGTCTACAAGGTCGGCATGGTCTGGCCGCTGGCGCTGCACGACGCCATGGCCTTCGTGAAAGGCAAGCGCGAGATCCTCGTGGTCGAGGAGAAACGCGGCATCATCGAAAGCCAGTTCAAGGAGTATTTTTACGACTATCCCGGCAGCAAGCCCGAGCGCATGGTCGGCAAGCACGACGAAACCGGAGCACGGCTGATTTCCTGGATCGGCGAATTGTCGCCGCGTGCCCTCGCCGGAGTGCTGGCGCGCCGGCTCGACCCGATCTTCCCGGGCCTCAATCTCGCCGCGCGCGCGGCCGCCCTGATGCCGGAGGCGGCACGCACGATCAACGTCTCCGGCGCAACGCGCACGCCCTATTTCTGCTCGGGATGCCCGCACAACATCTCGACGAAGGTGCCCGAGGGATCGAAGGCGCTGGCCGGCATCGGCTGCCATTTCATGGCGAGCTGGATGGACCGGGAGACCTCCTCGCTGATCCAGATGGGCGGCGAAGGCGTGAACTGGGCGGCGTCGTCGCGATTTACCGGGCACAAGCACGTCTTCCAGAACCTCGGCGAAGGCACCTACTACCACTCCGGCTCGATGGCGATCCGGCAGGCGATCGCGGCCAGGGCCAATATCACCTACAAGATCCTGTTCAACGATGCCGTGGCGATGACCGGCGGTCAGCCGGTCGACGGTCCCATCAGCGTCCATGCGATTGCGCACAGCGTTCGCGCCGAAGGGGTGACGCGCATCGCGCTGGTGTCGGATGATCCCGCGCAGTTCTCGCCGTCCGACCTGCCGGCCGGCGTCACCATCCATCCGCGCGAGGAGATGGATGCCGTACAGCGCGAGCTGCGCACGATCCCCGGCGTCTCGGTCCTCATCTACCAGCAGACCTGCGCCACGGAGAAGCGACGCCGGCGCAAGCGTGGGCAGATGCCCGACCCCAAGCGCTTCGCCACCATCAACGATCTCGTCTGCGAAGGCTGCGGCGACTGCTCGGTGGAATCCAACTGCCTCAGCGTCGAGCCAAAGGAGACGCCGTTCGGCCGCAAGCGGCAGATCAATCTGTCGGCCTGCAACAAGGATTTCTCCTGTCTCAACGGCTTCTGCCCAAGCTTCGTCACCATCGAAGGCGCGGTGCGCCGGAAGAAGGCTGCGAGCCAGATCGACGCACTCGGTCGCGCCGCCACGCTTCCGCTGCCCTCCTTCCTATCGCTCGACCGCCCCTATGACCTGCTCGTGACCGGGGTCGGCGGCACCGGCGTGATCACGGTCGGCGCACTGATCGGCATGGCCGCGCACCTCGAACGTCGTGGCGTCTCGGTGCTCGACTTCACCGGCTTTGCGCAGAAGTTCGGACCCGTGCTGAGCTACATCCGCCTCGCACCAATCCCCGAGGCCCTGCATCAGGTGCGCATCGACCAGGGCGCAGCCGACGCGCTGATCGGCTGCGATCTGGTCGTCAGCTCATCACCGAAGGCGTCCGGAACCTATCGCCGTGGCACGCGCGCCGCCGTCAACACCGCGGAGATGCCGACCGGCGACGTCGTCCGTTTCCGCGATGCCGACCTCGCCTCCTCCGCTCGCCTGCGCGCGATCGGCCAGATCGTCGGCGAGCACAATCTCGGCACCATCAATGCCAACACGCTGGCCGAACGGCTGCTCGGCGACGCCGTCTATGCCAACATCATCATGCTCGGCTTCGCCTGGCAGCGCGGGCTCGTGCCGATCTCGCTTGCAGCGCTAGAGCGCGCGATCGAGCTCAACGGCGTCACGGTCGAGCGCAACAAGCAGGCCTTTGCCTGGGGCCGGATTGCGGCTTCCGATCCCGACGTCCTGCCTAAGGCGAGCGAAGTGCCTGAGGTCGAGACGCTCGACCAGATCATCGACCGTCGCGCCGACTTTCTCACCGCCTATCAGGACAGCCGCTATGCGGCACGTTATCGAGCCACCGTCGCAAGGATTCGCCATGCCGAAGCTGCCCTGAATAGCGAGGCTTTGACCGAGGCGGTCGCACGCGCCCTGTTCAAGCTGATGGCCTACAAGGACGAGTATGAGGTGGCGCGGCTGCACATGCAAGGCGGCTTCCACGACGAGCTGAAGCGCGAATTCGAGGATGGCTTCAAGATCCAGTACCACCTCGCGCCGCCGTTCCTGCCGTCGCGGCGCGACGCGCGCGGACGTCCGCGCAAACGCGCTTTCGGCCAGTGGATCCAGATGCCGCTCGCCATGCTTGCGCGCCTGAAGCGGCTGCGCGGTACGCCGTTCGACCCGTTCGGCTACACCTCCGAACGGCGCGCCGAGCGCGAATTGATCGCGTGGTATGAAGCTCTGATCGAACGGATGCTCGGCGACCTCGACATGGCGCATCTTGCGGATCTGGTCGAGATCGCAAAGGCGCCGATGGAGATCCGCGGCTACGGCCCGGTCAAGGACGCGGCGATCGTGACGACGAAGGCAGAGGTCGGACGGCTCCTTGATCAACTCCGCACCCGCACGCCGGTCGGGATGCGCGCCACGGGTTGACGCACATGGAACGCGGCCGGTGAAAGGTCTTATGAATACGGATTGATCAGCTTCTGCTGCTCGGCACTGTGGTGCGCGAGCAGATCGATGAAGGTCCTGACCTTCGCCGACAGGTGATGCCGATGCGGATAGACCGCGTTCATCGACAGCTCGACCGTCCGGTATTCCGGCAACAGGCGCACGAGGCGGCCGGCTTCGAGATCGTCCTGAATGAGAAACCCTGCCATCAGGCACACGGCCGCCCCCTCCAGCGCGACCTTCCGCAGCGCTTCACCGCTGTTGGTGACGAAGCTGCCGGAGATGCGTACCGAAGCCGGCGCGCCCTTGCGATCGAGGAAGCGCCACTCGTCGCCAAAAGGATAGTTCAGGTGACGACCGCAGTTATGCGCGGTGAGCTCGTCCAGCTTCTGCACCCGGCCGTGCTTCTCGATGTAATCATGGGAGCAGCACAGCACGTGACGCCAGGTGGCGAGACTGCGCACGATCAGGCTCGAATCCGGTGGCGGTGTCATGCGCAGGGCGACATCGTAGCCTTCCTCGATGAGATCGACGTCGGCCTCGCCCATGCGCAGATCGATCTTGAGCTCCGGATAGGTCGATAGCAGCCTCGCCACCACCGGCGTCACGAACGGCACCATGTGGGTAGCGACATGGATGCGCAGTGTGCCACGGGGCACCGACTGCAGTTCGCTCGCGATATCGTCGGCCTGTTCGAGATCGGCCAGGATCTGGACGCAGCGATCGTAATAGGCCTTGCCGATTTCGGTCAGGTTGACCTTGCGCGTGGTGCGGTGGAGCAACCTGACTCCGAGCCGGTCTTCCAATGCCTGCACGTGATTGCTCACCATGGTGGTCGACATGTTGAGCTTGCGGGCTGCTGCGGAGAAGCCGCCGGTCTCGACCACCCGGCTGAACACTTCGAGGCTGGTCAGTCGATCCATAGGTTTCCTTGCACGAGGATGAGCGCCTTAGCCGCAATCGCGCGACAGAGGCGGCAATCGCTCTGGGGCAGTCCCGGCTCTGACCCGGTAGACATCAAGACTGAACTGATGGCCCCGATTATCCACCCCTAATGGATAATCCTTCCGGAATTTAGCCAATTATCACTGGAGCCGGCAAGACCGATAGTCTCAGCGAGCCGACAGGAGACCGCAATGTCCGAGATGCCCCGCACCGAGACCTTCCAGCAAGCAACTGAAATCACACGTGATTATGCCAAGGCGCGGCCGGCTGTCCCGGTCCGGAACAGGATCCGGCGCGGGGCCCTGATGCTCGCGCTCCTCGCAGGCACGGCAACCATGGTCTATTACGGCCACGATTACTGGACCAACGGCCGCTACCTGGAATCCACCGACGACGCCTATGTGAAGGCGGATTCCACGGTCATCGCGCCAAAGGTCTCCGGCTATATCGCCACGGTGCTGGTCGGCGACAACGAGAAGGTCAGAGCGGGCCAGCTCCTCGCCAAGATCGACGACCGCGACTTCAGGGCTGCGCTCGACCAGTCCCGTGCCGATGTTGCCGCCGCCGAAGCCTCGCTGCGCAACATCGATGCCCAGCTCGACCTGCAGCAGCCGGTCATCGCGCAGAGCATGGCCGACGTCGCGGCCGCAGACGCCAACCTGAAATTCGCGCAGGAAGAGCGCGCCCGCTACGACGACCTCATGAAGTCGGGCTCCGGCACGATCCAGCGCGCGCAGCAATCCGACGCGGCGCTGCGCGCCAGCAGCGCGCAATTGCAGCACGCCAAGTCCGGCCTCGTCGCCGCGCAGCGCAAGGTCGATGTGCTCACCACTCAGCGCGCCCAGGCCGCAGCCCAGCTCGACCGCGCCCGTGCGGTCGCACAGCAGGCGGCGCTGAACCTGTCCTATACCGAGATCACCGCGCCGGTCGACGGCACGGTCGGTGCTCGTAGCCTGCGGGTCGGTCAATACGTCCAGGCCGGCACGCAATTGATGGCGGTGGTGCCGCTCGATGCGGTCTACGTCGTTGCGAACTTCAAGGAGACCCAGCTGACGCATGTGCGCCCCGGCCAGCCGGTCGAGCTGCACGTCGACAGCTTCCGCAACACGACCCTGCGCGGCCATGTCGACAGCCTGTCGCCGGCCAGTGGGCTCGAATTTGCGCTGCTGCCGCCGGACAACGCCACCGGCAATTTCACCAAGATCGTGCAGCGCGTTCCCGTGAAGATCGTGCTCGACGACCACAGCCTCACCGGCCTGCTGCGCCCCGGCATGTCGGCCGTGCCGACCGTGGACACCAAGCAGACGGTGCTGGCCGAGCGCGAGACGGCCAGGCGCCTTGCCGACAACACCTCCCGCGCGAATGGCGGCTGAGCCATGAGCACGCTCCAACCGACCGTCAACTCCGCCGCCAGTCTCCCCGCGCCCGCGGCACCCGCCGCGCCGGCGGTATCCGCAAGAACCTGGATCGCGGTGATCGGCGCCACCCTCGGCGCCTTCATGGCGGTGCTGAACATCCAGATCGTCAACGCCTCGCTCGCCGACATCCAGGGCGCGATCGGCGCCGGCATCGACGACGGCGGCTGGATCTCGACCTCTTATCTCGTCGCCGAGATCGTGGTGATCCCGCTCTCCGGCTGGCTCGCGCAGGTATTCTCGATCCGGATTTATCTTCTGACCAACGCGGTCCTGTTTCTGCTGCTGTCGGCGGCATGCGCGCTCGCCCAGGACCTGCCGCAGATGATCGTGCTGCGCGCGGTGCAAGGCTTCACCGGCGGCGTCCTGATTCCGATGGCATTCACGCTGATCATCACGCTGCTGCCGCGCGGAAAGCAGCCGGTCGGTCTTGCGCTGTTCGCGCTGTCCGCGACCTTCGCCCCCGCAATCGGCCCGACCATCGGCGGCTATCTCACCGAGAATTTCGGCTGGGAGTACATCTTCTACGTCAACCTCGTCCCCGGTGCGATCATGGTCGGCATGCTCTGGTACGCACTCGAGACCAAGCCCATGAAGCTCGCGCTGTTGCGCGAAGGCGACTGGGCCGGCATCATCACCATGGCAATCGGCCTCTCCGCGCTGCAGACCGTGCTGGAGGAAGGCAACAAGGACGACTGGTTCGGCTCATCCTTCATCGTCAAGCTCTCGATCATCGCGGCGGTCGCGCTGACCGCCTTCCTGATCATCGAGCTGACCGTGAAGAAGCCGCTGCTCAATCTGCGCCTGCTGCTCCGCCGTAATTTCGGCTTCGGCATGCTCGCGAACTTCCTGCTCGGCATCGCGCTGTACGGCTCGGTCTTCATCCTGCCGCAATATCTGTCGCGCATCCAGGGCTACAACGCTGAGCAGATCGGCATGGTGCTGGCCTGGACCGGATTGCCGCAGCTCGTGCTGATCCCGCTGGTGCCCCGCCTGATGCAGAAACTCGACGCGCGGCTCGTGATCGGCGTCGGCTTCGTTCTGTTCGCGGCATCCAACTTCATGAACATCTATATGAGCAACGACTACGCCGCCGACCAGCTGTTGTGGCCCAACGTCGTTCGCGCCATCGGCCAGGCACTGGTGATGGCGCCGCTGTCGGCGGTCGCAACCGCAGGCATCGAACCGGAGAATGCGGGCTCGGCCTCCGGCCTGTTCAACATGATGCGCAATCTCGGCGGCGCCGTCGGCATCGCGCTGCTGCAAACGGCCCTGACCAAGCGCGAGCAATATCACTCCAACGTGCTCATGCAGTCGGTCTCGGTGTTCGAGCAGGCGACGCGGACGCGACTGGAACAACTGACGCAATATTTCGTCAATCACGGCATTCTAGACCGTGCGGATGCCGCGCATCGCGCCTATGTGGCGATCGGCCATACCGTGCAGAAGCAGGCCTATATCCTCGCCTTCAGCGACACCTTCTACCTGCTCGGCATGGCGCTGATCGTGGCGCTCGCCGCGGTCCTGTTCCTGAAGAAGCCCGGCCAGAGCTCGGCCGGTGGCGCCCATTGACGTCACCCAGCAAAGGAGAACGACGATGAAACCCCGCATGAACTTCTACCAGGCTGCCCCCGATACGGTGAAAGCGCTGATGGCGCTGGAGGAACAGATCCAGTCGACCGGCCTGGAAAAATCGCTGATCGAGCTGGTCAAGATCCGGGCATCGCAGATCAACGGCTGCGCCTTCTGCATCAACATGCACAGCGAGGACGCCCGCAAGCGCGGTGAGACCGAGCAGCGCATCTACCTGCTCAATGCCTGGCGCGAATCCCCGCTCTATTCCGACCGCGAGCGCGCGGCGCTGGCCTGGGCGGAATCGGTGACGCTGATCTCACAGACGCACGCGCCGGACGAGGTCTACGAACTGGTCCGCGCCCAGTTCTCCGACGAGGAAACGGTGAACCTGACCATGCTGATCGGCGCCATCAATGCCTGGAACAGGATCGCGATTGCGTTCCGCGCGGTACATCCGGTGAAGGTCAAGGCGTCGGCGGCGTGAGGGGGCGATAGAGCCAAATGCGCCTCCACGCATTCAACTGTCATGCCCCGCGAAATCGGGGCATCCAGTACGCCGCGGCCTCCCGATTAAATCACTGATGGCACGGAGTACTGGATCGCCCGGTCAAGCCGGGCGATGACGGCTGTGGGTTGGCTCAGACCGCCGTCGCCTTGGCAAACTCCACATAGATCTCGCGAAGCCGCGTTGCCATCGGGCCGGGCTTGCCGTCGCCGATCTTCTTGCCGTCGATTGCGATCACCGGCTGCACGAAGGACGAGGCCGAGGTGATGAAGGCTTCCTTGGCGGCGAGCGCCTCGGCGACGGTGAAGGAACGCTCCTCGACGCGGAGCTGGCGCTCCTCCGCAAGCGCGATCACGGCCTTGCGAGTGCAGCCGGGCAGGATCGCGTTGGAGTTCTTGCGCGTGACGATGACGTCGTCCTTGGTCAGGATGAACGCCGACGAAGAACCACCTTCGGTGACGTAGCCATCCTGCAGCATCCAAGCCTCGCCGGCGCCGGCTTCCGCCGCGGCCTGCTTTGCCAGCACCTGCGCCAGCAAGGCTACGCTCTTGATGTCGCGGCGCTCCCAGCGGATGTCGGGCACGGTGATCACGTTGATGCCGGTCTTTGCCACCGGGGCGTTGATGATATCCTTCTCCGAGGTGAACATCACCAGGCTCGGCTTGACGTCGGCCTTGGGGAACGGAAAGTCGCGGCCCTTGTCGGCACCGCGGGTCACCTGGAGATAGACGAGGCCGTTCACGACGTTGTTGCGCGCGATCAGCTCCTTCTGGAGCTCGGTCATGCGCTCGACCGTCTCCGGCAGCTTGAGCTTGATTTCGCCGACCGAGCGCTCCAGCCGCGCCAGATGCGAGGCGTTGTCGACCAGCTTGCCGTCGAGCACGGCCGAGACCTCATAGATGCCATCGGCGAACAGGAAGCCGCGATCGAGGATCGAGATCTTGGCGTCCGAGAGCGGGACGAATGAGCCGTTGACGTAGGCGAGCGGATCCAAGGCAGGTCTCCTGGAGGGGAAGGGGATTTGCTGTACGGTATAGGAGATTTGCCGGAGCCGATAAACCCTCGATCAGTCATTCCGGGGCATTCACGGCGCGAATGAACCCGGAATCTCGCGATTCCGGGTTCGCGCTACGCGCGCTCCGGAATGACAGGGCTAGTGCGACAGAATCTTCGACAAGAACTTCTGTGCGCGGTCGCTGCGCGGCTTGCCGAAGAAGTCGTCCTTCGGGGCGTCCTCGACGATCTCGCCGCGGTCCATGAAGATGACGCGGTTGGCGACCTTGCGGGCGAAGCCCATCTCGTGGGTTACCACCATCATGGTCATACCCTCGCGGGCGAGATCGACCATGACGTCGAGGACCTCGCTGACCATTTCCGGATCGAGCGCGGAGGTCGGCTCGTCGAACAGCATGACGATCGGGTCCATCGCGAGCGCACGGGCGATGGCGACGCGCTGCTGCTGGCCGCCCGAGAGCTGCGCCGGATATTTCTGCGCCTGCTCCTTCAGGCCGACGCGCTCCAGGAGCTGCATGCCCTTGGTGACCGATTTGTCGTGCCCGCGGCCCAGCACCTTCTCCTGCGCGAGGCAGAGATTGTCGATGATCTTCAGGTGCGGAAACAGCTCGAAATGCTGGAACACCATGCCCACGCGCGAGCGCAGCTTCGGCAGATCGGTCTTGGGATCGTTGACTTTGGTGCCGTCGACCAGGATGTCGCCGCTCTGGAACGGCTCCAGCGCATTGACGCATTTGATCAGCGTCGACTTGCCCGAGCCCGAGGGGCCGCAGACCACCACGACCTCGCCCTTGGTGACGCTGGTGGTGCAGTCGGTCAGCACCTGGAAGGTCGGGCTGTACCATTTGTTGACGTGGCTGATTTCGATCATGTTTCTCAAGCCCTGCGGCAGACGGGGTTCACCTCTCCCACAGGGAGAGGTCGGCGCGAAGCGCCGGGTGAGGGGTTCAGATCTATCGGTGGAGTAAAACCCCTCATCCGGATCGCTGACGCGATCCGACCTCTCCCTATGGGAGAGGTAAGGGACACCACGTGTCGAGCACCCAGATCCAAGTTCAACCTACCGAATGATGGCGATGCGCGCCTGCAGGCGGCGAACGCCGAAGGACGCGATACAGGAAATGGTGAAGTAGACGACGGCTGCGAACAGATACATTTCGACGAGGCGCCCGTCGCGCTGCGCCACCTTGCTGGCCGCTCCCAGGAAGTCCGTGATCGACAGGACGTAGACCAGCGAAGTGTCCTGGAACAGAACGATGGTCTGCGTGATCAGGACCGGCAGCATGTTGCGGAACGCCTGCGGCAGCACGACGTAGCGCATGGTCTGCGCATAGGTCAGCCCCAGCGCGCTGGCTGCGGCCGGCTGCCCGCGCGAGATCGACTGGATGCCGGCGCGCATGATCTCTGAGAAATACGCCGCCTCGAACATGACGAAGGTGATGAGCGAGGAAGCGAACGCGCCGACGCTGATCGGGCGCGAGGCGCCGGTCAGCCATTGCCCGATATAGGGCACCAGGAAGTAGAACCAGAAGATGACCAGCACCAGCGGCAGCGAGCGCATGAAGTCGACATAGAGGCCGGCGATGCGCCCGAGGGTCTTGTAGCCTGACAGGCGCATCAGGGCGAGCGCCGTGCCGAAGATGAGGCCGCCGAGCGCCGCGAGCGCCGTCAGCGTCAGTGTGAACGTCATGCCCTCATAGAACAGATAGGGCAGTGCGCGGCGGATGACGTCGAAATCGAAATTGCCGAGCATCGCTTACTTCCCCGTGATGTAGCCGGGGATCGCGACCCAGCGCTCGAGGAATCGCATCGCGGTCACGACGACGGCGTTGACGAGGAGATAGAGGATGGTCGCGGCGGTGAAGGCCTCGAACACCTGGAACGAGAATTCCTGCATGGAGCGCGCCTGTCCGGTCAGCTCGAGCAGGCCGATGGTGATGGCCACAGCCGTGTTCTTGATGGTGTTGAGGAATTCGGACGTCAGCGGCGGCAGGATGATGCGGAACGCCATCGGCAGCAGCACGTAGCGATAGCCCTGCACGGTGGTGAGGCCGAGCGCAGTCGCCGCCATCTTCTGCCCACGCGGCAGCGACGCGATGCCGGCCTGCAGCTGCACCGCGACACGCGCCGACATGAACAGACCGACGCCGATCGAGGCGGTCCAGAACGGCGCGTTGGGCAATTGCTTCAGCCACAAGCCGGCGGCCCTTGGCAGGATTTCCGGCAGCACGAAGAACCACAGGAAGAGCTGCACCAGCAGCGGCATGTTGCGGAAGAATTCGACGTAAGCGAAGCCGAACCAGGTGGCGCCCCGGGACGGCAGCGTGCGCATCACGCCGACGACCGAGCCGGCGATCAGTGCGATGATCCAGGCCAAGACCGCTGTCTTGAGGGTCAGCGCCAGGCCCGACAACAGCATGTCGAGATAGGTGCCGGTCCCCATCGGGTTCGGCTGGAAAAAGATTCCCCAGTTCCAGTTGTAGTTCACGTGTCCCCCGCGCGAACGCGCCCGTCACCGGGCGTCTTTAGAGAAGTCTCGCTTAGACAAGTCTTCGGCGCCTATGCAAATGTCCGGCCACTCTGGTGTCAAGAGTGGCCGGACATGATCGGATCGAAAGATCGCGGTTTTATCTTACTTGTAGTCGTCCGGGTTCGGCGAGTCCGTCGGCTTGGCGAACTCGTTCTTCAGCTCGGCCGAGATCGGCGTGTTGAGGTTGAGCCCCTTCGGCGGGATCTTCTGCGTGAACCACTTGTCGTAGATCTTCTGGGCCTCGCCCGAGGTGTAGAGCGCCGCAGTCGCAGCATCCACCACCTTCTTGAAGGCGGCATCGTCCTTGCGCAGCATGATGCCGTAGGGCTCGGGCTTGGAGAACGCGTCCTTGGAGATTTCATAATCGCCCGGCGACTTGGAGCCGGCGACGAGGCTCGCGAGCAGGATGTCGTCCATGACGAAGGCGACCGCGCGGTCGGTCTCGACCATCAGGAACGCCTCGGCGTGATCCTTGGCCGGGATGATGTTGGCGCCGAGGCCCTTCGCGACGTTGGCTTCGGTGAGCTGCTTGATGTTGGTGGTGCCGGCGGTCGAGACCACGGTCTTGCCCTTGAGGTCGTCGATCGACTTAAGGCCGCTCGACTTCTTGAAGACGTAGCGGCTGGCGGTCAGGAAGTGCGTATTGGTGAAAGCGACCTGCTTCTGGCGCTCGGCATTGTTGGTGGTCGAGCCGCATTCGAGATCGATGGTGCCGTTCGCCATCAGCGGGATGCGGGTCGCCGAGGTCACCGGGTTGAGCTTGACCTCGAGCTTGTCGAGCTTGAGCTCCTTCTTCACGGCGTCGACGATCTTGTAGCAGATGTCCATCGCGAAGCCGACGGGCTTCTGGTTGTCATCGAGATAGGAGAACGGGATCGAGGAGTCGCGGAAGCCCAGCGTGATGGCGCCGGTGTCCTTGATGTTCTTCAGCGTGCCGGTCAGTTCCTGGGCCCCGGCCTGGCTGACGGCGAAGGTCGCGGCGAGCGCGAGCCCAATGCTACGGAAATGTTTCACTTTTTTCCCCTTTCGGATGATGCGGCCGGATGCAAGCACAAATCGGCCCGGATTAGAATGTGACTTTCGGCTGGATCGAGGCTCAGGTTAACGGCTCAATTTCGCGGTCTCGAGAGTGGTCCTGGCAATTGGCCGAGATCCCAGAACAGCCCGGCCATCACCGTCAAGGCCTCTTCGGTCAGAGGCAGCAGGATGTGCTCATTGGGCGCATGCTGGGAGCAGCCGGGATAGGAGTGCGGGACCCAGATCGTCGGCAGGCCCAGGATCTCGGAAAACACGTCGTTGGGCAGCGAGCCGCCGAAATTCGGCAGCACCGCGGGCGCCTTGCCGGTGGTCTCTTTCACCGAATCCGCCGCCCATTTGATCCAGGGGCTGTCGAAATCGGTGCGCGATGCAGCAAAACTCTGCGCCGCCCGCACCTCGACCATCGGAAAACCGCGTTCAACCAGGTGCGCGCGGATGGCTTCGATCAGGCCGTCGATCTTGGTGCCGACCACGAAACGCAGCTGCAGCACGGCATTGGCTTGCCCCGGAATGGCGTTGGCGGGCTTCTCGATATTGCCCGAGGACATCGCCAGCACTTCCAGCGTATTCCAGGCGTAGAGCCGTTCGGCGGGCGAAAGACCCTCCTCGCCCCAGTTCTCCGCAAGCGCGGGCTCGTCCGCAGTCGGCACCACTTGCACATCGGCCAGATAGGAGCGGATCTGATTGGTGAGCCGCGGCGGCTTCAGGGCGTCGAGCTGAAGGCGGCCGTGGCCGTCGACCAGTGTCGAGATTGCATTGACCAGAATCGTCGCGGGATTGGCCAGCACGCCGCCCCAATTGCCGGAATGATGGCCGCCGTCTCGCAGATTCACATCCAGATGAATGCGGATGCCGCCGCGACAGCCGAGGAACAGCGTCGGACGGTCTGCGGACAGACGCGGCCCATCGGAGGCCATGAACAGATCTGCCTTCAGCGCGTCGCGATTGAGATCGCAGACCTTGCCGAGATCGGGCGAGCCGATCTCCTCGCCCATCTCGATGATGAATTTGGCGTTGAAGCCGAGCTTGCCGCCGCGGGCATCGCGCACCGCGCGAAGGGCCGCCATGTTGATGCTGTGCTGACCCTTGTTGTCGGCGGTGCCGCGGCCGTAGAGCCGCGTGCCCGCAACCGTGGTGCGCCAGGGGTCGCGTCCGTCACGCCACTCGCCTTCCATGCCGTCGACGACATCGCCATGGCCGTAGATCAGCACGGTCGGCACTGAAGCACTCTCGTGATGCTCGGCGAACAGGAACGGCGCCTTGCCGCTGGGGGACTCGACGATCCGGCTGGTGAAATCCAGCGCAGCAAATGCCGGCTGCATCTCCTGCTCCAGATAGGCGCGCAGCTCGGGGCCGCGAGACGGGTTCTGGCTTTCGGTCTTGAAGGCGACGCGGCGGTCGAGCTCGGCAAGAAATGCGCCGGATTTGAAATCCTCACGGGCGCGGGCGATGGCGTCGGCTCTGGTCATACTTGCTTTTCGAGACTTTGAGACGAAGGACCTTACCCGACCTGGGTTGGCCTTCGAAAGTGGCGGGGACTTGGATAGTGCTTGTAGTTCTCTTGTACTTCTCTTGTAGTTCTCTTGGGATTTCGTTCTTGCTTCCTTGAGATTGGCTTGCCAAGCGCAGCTGCGACGCTGACTTTGGCCTTGCCAAGCGCAAGCGATATGCAAGAACTTCGCCAAGTTCGGGCGTCAAGTTCGGGCGCACGTCTACCATTCGAAGAGCGCCCAGTACAGAGCGCCGGGGAACCAGCATGGCCAAAGAGATCAGGCTCAACGCATTTGCGATGAATTGCGTCGCACACCAGTCACCGGGCCTGTGGACCCATCCGCGGGACCGCACCGCCGAGTACAACCGCCTGCCCTACTGGATCGATCTCGCCAGGACGCTGGAGCGCGGCCGTTTCGACGGGTTGTTCCTGGCCGACGTGCTCGGGGTCTACGACGTCTATGGCAACAGCCCTGACGCGGCCTTGCGCAACGCGGCACAGACGCCGTCAAACGAGCCGCTGCTGCTGCTCTCGGCGATGGCCGCGGTGACGCAAAACCTCGGCTTCGGCGTCACCAGCAATCTCTCTTTCGAGCCGCCCTACCCGTTCGCGCGGCGGATGTCGACGCTCGATCATCTCACCGAGGGGCGGATCGGCTGGAACGTCGTCACCGGCTACCTCGACAGCGCCGCGCGCGGCGCGGGCAAGGACAAGCAGACCGGGCACGACGACCGCTACGACATCGCCGACGAATATATGGAGGTGGTCTACAAGCTCTGGGAAGGTAGCTGGGAGGACGACGCCGTGCTGCGCGACCGCAAGCGCGGCATCTTCACCGATCCCACAAAGGTGCATCGCGTCAACCACGAGGGGCCGAACTACCGCATCAACAACACCATTCACCTCAGCGAGCCCTCGCCGCAGCGCACGCCCGTGCTGTACCAGGCCGGCACCTCACCGCGCGGCCGGCAGTTCGCGGCGCGACATGCCGAATGCGTGTTCATGTCTGGACCGTCGGCCAAGGTAATCGGGCCCCGCGTCTCCGCGATCCGTGAGGAGGCCGCCGCGATCGGCCGCAACCCCGCCGAGATCCTGATGTTCTCGATGATGACGATCATCCTCGGCCGGACCGAAGCCGAGGCGAAGGAAAAATACGCCGACTACCGGCGCCATATCAGCCCCGAAGGAGCGCTTGCGCTGATGTCGGGATGGACCGGCGTCGACTTCTCCGGCTACGACCTCGACCAGCAGGTGCGGCACGTCCAGAACGATGCCGGCCGCAGCGCCATGGACAATGTCACCCGCGCCGACCCCGATCGGGTCTGGACCGTGCGCGACGTCATCGAACATGTCGGCATCGGCGGCGCCGGCCCTGTCGTGGTCGGCACGCCCGAGAGCGTCGCTGACAAGATCGAGGACTGGTTCGAGAAGACCGACGTCGACGGGCTCAATGTCGCGTTCGCGATCTCGCCGGGCGATTTCGAGGATATCGCCGACATGCTGGTGCCGGAGCTGACGCGGCGCGGACGCTACAAGTCCGAATATGCGAAAGGCACGTTGCGCGAAAAACTGTTCGGCGCCGGCCGCGCGCGGCTCGACGCGCCGCATCCGGCGGCGGGGTATCGGGTGGGGAAGAAGGGGTAGGAGCCTCCTCCTCGTCATTGCGAGCGCAGCGAAGCAATCCAGAATCCCTCGGCGAAGGCAGGCTGGATTGCTTCGTCGCAAGTGCTCCTCGCAATGACGGTGGAAGCAGTGTGCCCTACACCTTCCCGTCCACCATCACCTCGATCAGCTTCGTCCCCGGCCGGTTGAACGCTGACGCGAGCGTCGCCTTCAGTTCGCGGGGATCACTGACTTTGATCGCTTCGCAGCCGAGCGCCTTGGCGACGCCGGCGAAATCCACGGGCGGATCGACGAAATCCATGCCGACGTAATTGTCGTCGCCGTGGAAGGCGAGCAGGCGCTGCTTGATGATGCGGTAGCCGCCATTGTTGGCGATGACGACATTGAGCGGCAGCTTGTGATGCGCCGCGGTCCACAGCGATTGGATCGAATACATCGCGCTGCCATCGCCGGAGAAGCACACGACCGGACGATCCGGATTGGCGATGCTGGCGCCGACCGAGGCCGGCAGGCCCCAGCCGATCCCGCCGGAGGCAAGGCCATGATAGCCGTAGCGGTCGCGATGCGGCCGCAGCGCCGTGACCTGGCGGCTGGAGGTGAGGCCTTCATCGACCAGGATGGCGTTGTCAGGCATTGCCTCGACCATCTGCAGCACCAGATAGTCGGGATCGATGGGGCTGCGGCCCGCGCTCTTGCTGATCTGCTCGACCAGAGCAGCGCGCCGCGCGGTCCAGTTCTTCGGCGCGAGCTCGGCGAGACGCTGTTTTGCGCGGCCCGAGAGAGCCGTGCCGCCCATTTCTTTCAAGACGGGGATCAGCGCGCGCAGCGTTTCCTTCACATCGGCCTTCAGCGCGATCTCGTCACCGTAGTTCTTGGCGATCTCCCAATCGACGAGGCCGATCTGCACGATGCCGAGCCCGTCGGGCAGCGCATCGACCTCGCTATAGACCGACATGCGCAAGGGATCGCCGCCGAGCGCGATCAGGAGGTCGTAGGGCGCCAGCGTATCGCGCGCGACCTTCTGCACGCGCGCGAGCGTGCCGACGAAGCTCGGGCTCTCGGACAGAAAGTGCGCACCATAAGGCGTCGAGGATTGGTAGGCGGCAGCACCGAGCAGCTCGGCGAGTTCAGCCGCCTCCTTCAACGCGTCGCTCTTGACCACCTCGTCCATGGTGACGATGACGGGACGCTCGGCCTTCAGCAACCGCGCGGCGAAGGCCCTCAGCGCCTCATCCGACGGCTTCGTGCGGGCGTCGATCCGGGTGGAGCGGCCGAGATCGATGCCGGCCTCGCTGTTCAGGATGTCCCCGGGCAGCGAAATGAACACCGGCCCGGTCGGCGGCGTCGTCGCGACCTTGGCGGCGCGGCGGACGATGCGCGGCAGATCCTCCAGCCGCGTCACCTCGACCGCCCATTTCACCAGCGGTTCGGCCATCCGCACCAGGGGGCCATAGAGCACCGGCTCCATCAGCCCGTGGCCCTGCTCCTGCTGGCCGGCGGTCAGGATCATCGGTGTGCCCGTGAACTGGGCGTTGTAGAGCGAGCCCATGGCGTTGCCGAGGCCGGGCGCGACGTGGACGTTGCAGGCGACGAGCTTTCCCGAGGCGCGGCTGTAGCCATCCGCAATTGCGACCACCAGGCTCTCCTGCATCGCCATTACATAGGTGAGATCAGGGTGGTCCTTCAGCGCATGCATGATCGGCAGCTCGGTGGTGCCGGGGTTGCCGAACAAATGCGTGATGCCCTCGTCCTTGAGCAGCGCGAGAAAAGCGGAGCGGCCGGTGATCTTGTTCTTCATGTTTCCTCCAGGGAGCGGACGCTGCCGCAAGGACGAAAGGCATGATGGCCGAATTCTTGGGAGGCGTGCAAGGAAGCGCGGTCATGGCTGCGTTGCGCGAGAGCAACGCAAATGGTCCGTTACATCTCCTCGCGCCCCAGCTCGAACGGATTCTCGCCGCCGGCGCGCTTCTTCTTTTTCGAGCGCTGCCAGACCACGCCGGGAAAGCCCTTCAGCGGCACCAAGGGCTCACCGGTATAGGCCCATTCCTGCAGCTCCTCGATCGCGATGTGATAGAGCGGCTGGCGGCCGGTGCGCTCGTTGAACAGCGCACGCGGGATGTTGACCATATGCGGCCCGCGCGGGCGCTCATAGGCGATCGGCGTGCCGCAATGCGAGCAGAAGCTGCGGGCCGTCTTCGTGGCCTTGTCCTCGTAGCGGGTCAGCGCGGTCTTGCCCGATGTGATGCGAAACCGCTTCTTCCAGCTTCCGACGTAGGTCGCGTAGGCGGCGCCATGGGCGCGGCGGCTGGCGGCGGAGTGATCATGCCACGCCCAGCGCGCGGGGACGTCGATCTCGAAGGTGACCTTGCCACAGAGGCATTGGCCGGTGGCTATCCCTGCGGCGACTGCGGCTTTGGCCATGGACGTCTCTCCGTCGTCATTGTGGCTGACGGTTGCGCGACATTCCAACTCGTCATTCCGGGGCGATGCAAAGCATCGAGCCCGGAATCCATCTCACCTCCCGGTATGCAGCCCGATGGATTCCGGGTTCGCGACTTCGTCGCGCGCCGGAATGACAGAGGTGGTCACGCCGGCGTCAGCTCGTCATAGACAGGATAATCCGTATATCCCTTCTCCTCGCCGCCGTAGAACGTCGCACGGTTGTACGGCGTGATCGGGTAACCGTGCTGCAGGCGGCGCGGCAGGTCGGGATTGGAGATGAAGATGCGGCCGAAGGCGATGATGTCGGCATGGCCGTCGGCGATCGCCGCGTTTGCGGTCTCGCCGGTAAACCCGCCTGCGGTCATCAGCACGCCGCTGTAGAGCGGGCGGAACAGCACCATCGCCGATGGCACGTTCTCCCAATGGACGTCGGCTCGGCCGGCGCCGCTGGAGCGCGGCTCGATGAAGTGCAGATACGCCAGGCCGAGCTTGTCCAGCGCCTTCACCACATGGGTGTAGAGCGGCATCGGATCGGGCTCACCAGAATCATTGGCGATGCCATGGGGCGAGAGCCGCACGCCGACGCGATTCGCACCCCAGACGTCGATCGCCGCCTGCGTGACCTCGAGCAGCAGCCGCGCGCGGTTTTCGATCGAGCCGCCATATTGGTCGGTGCGCTGATTGCTGCGCGACTGCAGAAACTGCTCGAGCAGATAGCCGTTGGCGCCGTGGATCTCGACACCGTCGAAACCGGCCGCGAGCGCATTCTTCGCACCCTGCCGGAAGGCCTCGACAATACCCTTGACCTCATCGGTCTCAAGCGCGCGCGGCGTCTCATAATCCGAGATCTTCCCGTCGGCGGTCATCGCCTTCATCCCGTCCGCCCTGATCGGGATCGCCGAGGCCGAGACCGGCAGCTCGCCGCCGTGGAACGAGGAATGCGAGACGCGGCCGACATGCCAGAGCTGGAGGAAAATGATGCCGCCTTTGGCATGCACGGCCTCCGTCACCTTGCGCCAGCCAGCGATCTGCGCCTCGGTATAAATGCCGGGCGTCGCCGGATTGCCGCGACCGTGCGAGAGCACCGGTGAAGCTTCGGCGATGATCAGACCGCCTTGCGTGGCGCGCTGGCCGTAATATTCGGCGTTGAGCGGTCGCGGCGAAAAGCTTTCGCGCTCGGCCCGCATGCGCGTCAACGGCGCCATGGCGACGCGATGCGCAAGCTTGTACGGACCGACCTGCAACGGCCTAAACAACGCTTCGAATTTCATGTGGTCCCCGGATGTCAATGAAAGGATGCGGATGATATAGCGAGGGGCGGCACCGGAAAAGGCGCCGCCCCCAAGCAGATATTCTCTCTCACGGAACGCGGCAGAGCACGTCTTACGCCGTCTTGATCCAGACCGCCTTCACGTTGAGGTATTCCTCGACATGCTGCTTACCGGACTCGCGGCCATAGCCGCTCATCTTGTAGCCGCCGAAGGGCACGGCCGGATCCATGGCCTGGTAGCAGTTCACCCACACCGAACCGGCGCGCAGCGATTTTGCGACCGCATGCGCCTTGCTGACGTCGCGCGTCCACAGGCCCGAACCGAGGCCGAAGGTGGTGTTGTTGGCCCGCTTGACGAGCTCGTCCATGTCCTTGAACGCGATCGCGGAGATGACGGGACCAAAAATCTCCTCTTGCGCGATGCGCATGTTGTCCTGAACACCCGCGAACACCGTCGGCGAGACGAAGAAGCCCTTCGAGAGCGCGCCCTCGGTGACGCGGCCGCCGCCGGCGAGCGCCTTGGCGCCTTCCTTCTGGCCGATGTCGAGATAGCCGGTGACGCGTTCGAGCTGCTGCTCGGACACCAGCGGCCCGATCTGGACATTGGGATCAAGACCGTTGCCGACCTGCAGCTTCTTGCCGAACTCGGCGACGCGGCCGACGAACTCCTCGTAGATCGACTGCTCGACGAACAGGCGCGTACCGGCGCTGCAGATCTGGCCTGAGTTGGCGAACACCGCCATTGCCGCGCCCGGCACGGCGGCATCGAGATCGGCGTCCGCAAACACGATGTCCGGCGATTTGCCGCCGAGCTCGAGCGAGACGCGCTTGAGGTTGCCGGCGGAGGCGCGGATGATCGACTGGCCCGTGACATGCGAGCCGGTGAAGGCGACCTTGTCGACGTCGTGATGCGAGGCGAGCGCAGCGCCCGCGGTCTCGCCATAGCCGGGCACGACATTGACAACGCCGGGCGGAATGCCCGCCTCCATCGCCAGCTCCGCGATGCGCAGCGACGTCAGCGGCGCCTCTTCAGCCGGCTTGAGCACCACGGTGCAGCCGGTCGCGATCGCCGGTCCGATCTTCCAGATCGTCGCCGTGAGCGGCCCGTTCCAGGGGATGATCGCGCCGACGACACCGATCGGCTCCTTCAGCGTGTAGGAGAAGATTTCGCCCGGCAGCGAGTTCTCGATGGTCTCGCCGTGGATCGCCGTGGTCTGGCCGGCATAGTAGCGCAGCATGCCGACGGCGCGCAGGCGATAGGCGCGGGTGCGGCTGAGCGGCGCGCCCATGTCGAGCGTGTCGAGCTGCGACAATTCGTCGAAATTCTTCTCGACGAGGTCGGCAAGCTTCAACAGCAGGTTCTGCCGCTCGAACGGCTTGACCTTGCTCCAGGGTCCTTCGAAGGCTCGGCGGGCGGCGGCAACCGCGCGATCAATGTCTTCCTTGTCACCCTCGGCGACGGTGGCGAGCAGCTCGCCGGTTGCGGGATTGCGGGTCTCGAAGCGCTTGCCCGAGGCTGCATCGACCCACTTGCCGTCGATCAGCATCTGCTTGTAGGACCCGTTCGCGAACGGATGGCGCGTGATTGGAATAGCCTGCGACACAGCCATGGCTGCACTCCCTGTCAGGTGATTGATTGGGGTCGATCTGGGCGGGATCGTTGGTTGGATAAAGTACAACCCGGCCGGAGGGGCGTAAAGCCGGCGCGGAGCGAAGACCTCCCATGCCGACTTGTGCAGGGTCGGACGAAGCGCATGCTATAACGCGACCGAGCGCAACGCAGCTTCGCCGGAGTCCAGCCATGTCGCATCCCGCCATCGTCAAAGACAACGTTGCCGTCGTCACGGGTGGCGCATCCGGAATCGGATTTGCCGCCGCCGCGGCGTTTGCGCGCAGCGGCATGAAGGTGTGCATCGCGGATATCGATCAGGCACGCCTGGCCGCGGCCGCAACAAAACTGTCATCCATCGCCGGTGCCGCGAACGTGATGGCCGCAGTGGTCGATGTCAGCAAGACAGAAAGCCTGACGGAACTGGAGCGCGCCGTCCGCGAGCGGTTCGGCGGTACCGACATTCTCATGAATAATGCCGGCATCCAGCCCGGCAGCACGTTCTTCGGCGAGCCTGATCACTGGCAGCGCATCATCGGCGTCAACATGTGGGGCATCATCAACGGCTCACGCATCTTCGCACCCGCCATGATCGCACGCGGCAAGTGCGGCCTCATCATCAACACCGGCTCGAAGCAGGGGATCACGACGCCGCCGGGTGATCCCGCCTACAATGTCTCCAAGGCCGGCGTGAAGGCTTTTACGGAAGCGCTCCAGCACGAGCTGCGCAATACCAGGGATTGCCGCATCACGGCACACCTGCTGATTCCGGGCTTCGTCTTCACCGGCCTCACCGCCAAGGGCCGCACCGAGAAGCCGGCGGGCGCCTGGACGCCGGAGCAGACCATCGATTTCATGCTGGCGCGCCTGGAGGCCGGCGATTTCTACATCCTGTGCCCGGACAACGACGTGCCGCGCGCGCTCGATGAAAAGCGCATGCTGTGGGCGGCCCGCGACATCATCGAGAACCGCCCGCCGCTGTCGCGCTGGCATCCGGACTACGCGGATGCATTCACGAAGTTCGTGGAGGGGAAGTGACTACCTGATCCTCATGGTGAGGAGCGCGCCCTTGCGCGCGTCTCGAACCATGCAGGCCCGGCTGCGACAGCCCGGCCTCGATCCTTCGAGACGCCCGCTTACAGCGGGCTCCTCAGGATGAGGAGTTGGAGTATTCGCGGCGCGGCAGGTTCACGCGAGCGCCCTACAGCGTCTCCTGCTTGTGCCCGCAATTCTTGCAGGCGAACTTGACGCGGCTCTGGCCCTTCTCAGCCTGGACCCGGTTCGGCGCGCCACACTTGCCGCAGATCGCCTCGATGCGAGTCGTGCCCTGCTTGACCACGATCGTCTTCTTTTCCATCGATTCGCGGATCAGGCGCTCGGCCTCCTCACGCAGCGATTGTTTCGACAAAGCTCGTCTCCGCCTCTGAAAAGCGCGAGAGCCATATCGCACCTGCCGTCGAAGCACAATGCAGGATGCGGATCGCCAGCGCCCGATCAAGACGTCATTGCCGCTGGTCGCGGGCGCGAGAGCCGCGGCAGCGCTGCCGCGCGGCTCTCTTGCTTGTCGTCCGGATCGGCTCAAGGCGCTGCCTTCAAGCGGCCTTGGAAACCTCCATCAGCAGCCGCTCGGCCTTGGCGTCCTCGATGCGATTCACCAGCCGGCTGCTCTCGTGATTGTCGCGCACGGTCTTGGTGAGAGTGATGCAGGTCTGGATCAGCATAACGATGCCCATGGTGAGATAGCCCTTCATCCAGAGATCGATCGGCAGGAAGAAGATGCCGATCGCAACCAGGAAGGCGGAAGCTGCAAAGGACGCGTATGTGAAGCTCACCCAGGCGCTGCTGTGGGGCTGGCCGCTCTGATTCATGATGGTCTCCTGTGAGTTCGAATGATGATGAGATGTAGGCTCAGGCAGTCGGCGCGCGCCTGGACGTCAACCGCGCCAGCACGTCGTCTGCTGTGGTCTTGAGGCGGGGCCCGAAGCCCTGTTCGGCGAGCCGCTCGGCGGTGGCGAGGGGACCCGTGGCCGCATCGAGCTCGACCAGCGCATCGTCGGCGGCCTGGGCTTCGAGCTGCCGGTCGCGCAGACGCCGCAAGGTGCTCTCCGCCTCCGGCAGCGTGGATTCGTACGGCCGCGCCGCCTCGATGCCGCTGCGGCGAAGCGAGCGCACCGCCTCCGAGGCGCGGGCGACGCGGCGGCCGCGATCGAGCTCGGTGATGCGGGCCTGCGCATTGGCGACGTGCCGCTTCAGCCGGGCGATCTCGGTTGCGAACAGCGCGCGGGCCGTTATCGCCGCATCGCGATCGGCCTCCAGGCCCGCGATGGCTTCGGCGGCCTCCTTGGCGAGGTCGTCACGGCCGCCGTCGAGCGCCGCCACCGCGCGAGTCTCGAGATCGGCGATGCGGGCGAGAGTCGCCTCGAGCTTGCGGCCCTCCTGCTGATCCTGCGCGATCGCCAAGGCCAGCGTTCGCTTGCTGCGCTCGACGGCGGCGGCCGCATCGCGCATCTGCCGGTCGAGAATGAGGAGAGACGTCCGGTCCTCCAGCTGCTCGCCGGCGGCGGCCACGCTGCCCCGGAAAAGTGTCACGACGGTCTTGAACATCTGTTGCTCCCTGTTATGAGCGTTGCTCACAGCTGGTTTGTAGCAACAACAATGAACATCGTTCAAGAAATTCTTGAGCGACGCTCAAGATTTTGATTGAAAATGACTAAGGCTCTGGAACGGCGAGAGAAATTGCGGGTCGACTTAATCCGGGCAGCGGAACGGATGATCGCTGAGCGGGGGCTGGGGGGTCTTAAGACCCGCGATCTGGCCCGCGAGATCGGCTGCGCCAATGGCGCGGTCTATAATCTCGTCGCCGACGTGGACGAGCTGGTTCTGCGCGTCGGCTCGCGCACGCTGCTGCGGCTCGACGAGGCGCTCAGCGCGGCGGTCCACGCGGGCAATCCATCGCCGGAAGAAACGCTGGTCCGCATCGCGATCGCCTATTGCGATTTTGCCGCGGAGAATCTCGAGCTCTGGCGCGCATTGTTCGAGTACCGCATGGAGGCGAACAAGGCCCTTCCCGAGTGGTCGGTCGACGACCAGTTGCACTTGTTCCGCCACATCTACCAGCCGCTGGCTGCGCTGCTTCCAAAGCGCAGCCAGGAAGAGCTCAGCATCACCGCACGCAGCCTGTTCTCGGCTGTGCACGGCATGGTGACGCTGGGGCTTGAGCAGAAGCTGGTCGCCGTTCCCCTGCCGGCGTTGCGCAAGGAGATCGCGGGCCTCGTCCGCGCGATGATCGACGGGCTGGTCGCGCGCGAGAAGTAGAAGCGCGATCTGAATCTCGGGGCTGACTAGGAACGAACATTCCGAGGACGGGTTGTCGCGCAGTGTTTCCCTCATAGCGCGAGTCCTCCCATGTATCACCACGTCAAGAAGCTGATGTTCACCGTGCGCGTCGATGAGCCCGACCCGCGCTTCGGCAATATGCTCCTCGAGCAATTCGGCGGAGCCAACGGGGAACTCGCGGCTGCGATGCAGTATTCGATCCAGGGACTGAATTGCGAGGACCCCGACCGCAAGGATCTCCTGATGGACATCGGTACCGAGGAGCTTAGCCATCTCGAAGTCGTCGGTTGCCTCGCCCGAATGCATCTTGCGCCCTCGAGGAACGACCGTCAGGCCGCCGAAGCCGATCCGCTGATCGCGATCGCTGGCGGAGGCGGCGTCAATCTGTTCAACTCGCAAGGCAATCCCTGGACCGCCGACTATCTCAAGATCACCGGCGAGCTCGACGTCGATCTGCGCAGCAACATCGCTGCCGAGGCGCGTGCGAAGATCGTCTATGAACGCCTGATCAATTTCTGCGACGACGCCGGCAGCAAGGACGCCTTGCAATTCCTGATGACGCGCGAGATCACACATATGAAGGCGTTCGCGCGCGCTCTCGAAAGCCTGTCGAAGCCGGCCTTCAGTATCGGCAGGATTGCACCGACGCCGGGTCTCGTGAACCAGTACTTCAACGACTCCACCGGGAGCGGCGACCACGGCGAAATCGACACCCGCGGCCCGTGGAACGAGGGTGAGGACTGGGTGTTCACGGAATCGCCCGCGCTGCAGTCCGCCGATCCCGGCGCGGCCACCCCGATCGTCACGGAGAGCTCGCCGCCCGTCGACGAGGCCGGCCTGACCGATCTCCTGCTCCATGAGCTGCGCGACATTCTCCATGCCGAGAAGCAACTGACCAAGGCGCTCCCGAAGATGGCGCAGTCCGCCCGTTTCGATCAGCTGCGTGAACTGTTCGAGCAGCATCTGGCGGAGACCGAAAACCAGATCGAGCGCATCAACGAATGCTTCGAGCTGCTCGGCGAGAGCGCTCGCGCCAAGCCTTGCAAGGGCATGATGGGCCTGATCGAGGAAGGCCAGGAGGTCATGAAGGAAGGCGAAGAGAAGGAGGACGCCGCCGCCGACCTCGCGCTGATCGGGGCGGCTCAACGCGTCGAGCATTACGAGATGGCCGGCTACACCACAGCACGCAACCTGGCGCAGCAACTCCGGCACAGCGCCATCGTCGCCCTGCTCTCCAAATCTCTCGCCGAAGAAGAGAATGCCGATCTCCTGCTCAACCAGGTCGCACGGTCACTGATGTCGGTGGCGAAAATGCCCGCGACGCTGGAGCAGGCCGAATAGAGGCGCCCGCCGCGCAGCGCGCGGCCGTGTCGATCCAAGCCACCTCGCGTTTGTCGCGGGGTGGCGCGGCACGGCGCCGCTGACCTCGATCAAGGGAGCGGCCGAGCTGCTGCAGGATTCGATTCAAGGCAATGCCGAGGGCCAAGCCGACTGAAGACGGCGCCGCCTTCGAGCTTCGGTTTGCTGTCGCCTAGATGGCGAAGACCCAGGCGGCGACGATGGCGCCGATGGTGACCAGACCAGCGATGGTCCAGCCGGCGGCATATTCCAGCTCAGGATGACCGGTCGCCCGCATGATCTCAGCCGGATCGGCGGTATGCTTCTGTGCCATGACAGCCTCGCACGTTTCTTCCCGCGTCTTATGTAAGTCGCATCAGACGCCATTAGGTTCCATCACGGAAATGCGAGGAATGACGCAGCTTGGCTTGTTCGCCGAACCGGACGCAGGGCCGGCCGGCCTTCACTACCGGGACAATTTTATTGACGCCGCCACCGAGCAAGCACTGATCGGCCGCATCGCAGCATTGCCGCTGCAGCGCTTCCAGTTCGGGGCGTTCGAGGGCAACCGCCGGGTGGCGTCCTTTGGGTATCGCTATGACTACGCGCTGCAGCGGCTGACCGAGGCGGACCCGATCCCGGACTGGCTCCTGCCGGTCGCGCGTCAGGTCGAGGCCTGGGCGGGGCTGCCGCAGGACAGCGTCCGGCAGGTGCTCTGCACCGACTATGACATCGGCGTCGGCATTGGCTGGCACCGCGACAAGCCGCATTTCGGCGAGATCCTCGGCCTGTCGCTCGGCTCGTCCTGCAAATTCCGCTTCCGCCGCCGCAGCGGCGACAAATGGCAACGCTACGC
Source organism: Bradyrhizobium centrosematis (assembly GCF_045571495.1). Taxonomy (NCBI): domain Bacteria; kingdom Pseudomonadati; phylum Pseudomonadota; class Alphaproteobacteria; order Hyphomicrobiales; family Nitrobacteraceae; genus Bradyrhizobium; species Bradyrhizobium centrosematis. The sequence goes on along the minus strand of NZ_CP120703.1, from coordinate 1,159,180 downwards.
GCTGGAGGCGCAACCGCGCTCGCTCTACCTGATGCAGGGCGAGGCGCGCTCGCTATGGGAGCACAGCATCCCCCCGGTCGAGGCCCGCCGTTACTCCATCACCTTCCGGACCATGAAGCGGGCTTAGCGGGTGGCGATCGCGCCGCCCTCGCCGAACCAACGGTGCCGTTAAATCGCCTCAAGGCGAACGAATAAGGCGATTTGAAAAGACAGGCCAAACCGGCGAACCAAAATGAGGGGCGCAAGGCCGGCACCATGATGAAGAACTATCTCGTATTTTTCCTGCTTTTGACCATGACGGCGGCATCCGCACATGTCGGCTTGCCGGTGCGGCTGACAGGATCTCCCGATTTCGTCCTGACGGGCCTCACCGATTCCGACACCACCGCCGGCGGCACCGCGCGGCTGTGCGAGCAGGTCACCTTCTCGCGCGGCCTGCGCTACGGCGAGAGCGAAGCCAACGTACTGGATATCGCCACCAGCGCCACCAAGGCGGACACGCCGCGGCCAGTGCTGCTGTTCGTGACCGGCGACACGTTCACCGGCGACCGCGCCGCGCCGGACTTGTCGCGCCAGATCCAGGACCAGGCGATGTGCTTTGCCGCGCGCAACGACATGATCGGGGTGCGTGTCAACTATCGCCTGGCGCCATCGGCGACCTGGCCCGCCGGGGCGGCCGACGTAGCCGCGGCGCTGTCCTGGGTTCACGGCAATATCGACCTGTTCAATGGCGATGCCCGCGAGATCGTTGCGGTCGGCTACGGCGCCGGCGCCTTCCATGTCGCCACCCTGCTGGCGCATCCCGAGCTTCAGACCGACCGCGCCGATGTCGCCGCCGTCGTGCTGGTCTCCGGCATCTACCGTGCCGGCAAGGACGCGAACGATAGCGAGAAGGCCTATCTCGGCGGCGATGCCACGCAATACGACAAGCGGTCGGTATTCCCCGGCATTCTCAATGTCGACGTGCCGATCGTGCTGGCCTGGGCCGCCGACGATTCCGCCGGCATCGTTGCGCAGGGCGAGACCCTGAAGAAGACGCTCTGCGGCGCCGGCCATTGCCCGCGCAGCGCGCTGCTGCGCAGCCGCGACGGCATCGCCAACGCCTTCGGTCTCGACGGCTCCGGCGACAGCCTCGCCGAGCCGACGCTACTGCTGGTGCATCAGCTCGAGGCGCGGGGATTGCCGTAGGGGGTTTCGTTCCTCAAATGCGCGACGTCGGATCAGATCAGCCAAGCGTTGCTTAACGTGCCTCCACCCTTCCATCGGAAGTCTGATGATGGCGGCCTTCAGGAGCCCCGACCGGAATGGCCCTGATGCACTCACACTCGTCCGCCGGTGCCGGTCTGCCCAGCAAATAACCTTGGACCAGATCGACTCCTTGGCCTCTCAGGTACTGTAGCTGCTCCTGGGTCTCAACGCCCTCTGCGGTAACTTGCACGCCTAAGCCACTGGCTAGCGTCATTATTGAGGCTACGACCGTCCTGTTCGCCGGGGTGCTGATCAGGTCTTTCGTGAACGACCGATCGATCTTCACTTTGTCGAAGGGAAACGAAACGACCGCACCGAGTGACGCGTATCCAACACCGAAGTCGTCCAGCGCTATGGATATTCCGATGTTCTTGAGCTGGCGGAAGAGCAGAAGATTCTCGTCCTTCTCCTGCAGAAGCATCGACTCCGTGACCTCGAACTCCAGCCGATGCGGCGGCAGGCCCGTTTCCAGCAGTGCACCTATGACAACATCGAACAGTGCGGAGCCGCGAAACTGTGCGGGAGACAGATTGACGGCCACCTTGACACCCTCGGGCCACGAGGCTGCATCTGCGCACGCCTGACGAAGAATCCACTGGCCCAAAGGTTCCATAAGACCCGTTTCTTCCGCGATTCCGATGAACCGGTCCGGGTAAAGCAGCCCCTGCGACGGGTGACGCCATCGCACCAGCGCTTCCATGACACGCGGCTGCAGCGTCTTTGCCTCGACGATCGGTTGATAGTGCAGTTCGAATTCGCCGCGTGCGACGGACTCGCGCAGTTCGGTCACGAGCCGGTTGCGCGATTGCGCAGTCCTATGCATCTCTTCTGCGAAGAACCGGAATCCGTTTCGGCCTTCCGCTTTGACGCGATAAAGAGCCAAATCTGCTTTGTAGAGCAGTTCTGAAGCCGTCGCGCCGTGTCGCGGAGCGAGCGATATCCCAACACTCACTCCCACCTCGACGTCCTGCAACTCGATCGAGAACGGTATTGCGACGGTTTCCAGCAGGGTGGCTGCAAAGGTTTGGGCTTGCTCGCACCCCTGTCCGGAGCGGAACTGCACGATTGCGAACTCGTCGCCCCCTAGACGCGCAATCACGTCACCCTCGCCGGCGAGTGACTTGAGGCGCCTGCTTAGCTGCTTGAGCAAGGTGTCACCGGCGGCGTGTCCAAGCGTGTCATTCACCCACTTGAACCCGTCAAGATCCAGCAGGTAGACGATCAACTCTCGCTCGGTTGCCTTTGCCTGTTCGAGCCCTTCAGAAAGCTCATCGAGAAAAGCCGCCCTGTTCAAAAGGCCGGTCAAAGCGTCGTGACAAGCTGCATGGTGGACTTGCGCTTCCGCGTTCTTCCGGGCCGTGATGTCGACCCGGATCGCCATGTAAGCCACCGGTTTTCCCTCAGGTCCAAGTTGAGGGGTAATCACCGTATCAACCCAATACAGCTCGCCACCCTTCGCCTTGTTACATAGCTCACCTCGCCAAACCCTACGCTGTGCCAGTTGGCGGTACATCTGGCGGAAGTGCTCCCGCGAATGGAACCCGGAATTCAGGATTCGGTGATTGTTGCCAACGAGTTCGTCACGATCGTAGCCGCTGATTTCGCAGAAGCGGTCGTTAGCATAAGTAATCGTGCCGCGCACGTCCGTGACTGCGACAATGACTGCCTGATCGATGGCATATTGCTTCTCGATCAGCTCCTGTCTCACCGCTTCAGCACGAACCTCGGCAAGCCGCAGCTGGGTGATATCCCGATGCCTCTCGACAAAACCGCCTCCCTCCATGGGATGCATGTCTAATTCTATGAACGTCCCATCTTCAAGTGCGTAGCTGGTTCGGAACTCTGCTCCGAGCCGAATGGCTCTCATGTACTCCTCAATCCGAGCGTCCCGAGAGGCTCCAACAACACGAGCATACCGGCTCGCCAGAAGCTCCTGCACGAGAGTGCCGGCAGCAGCCTGAGAGTGCGTCAGCCCGTACAAGCTGCGATGCAGCTCATTTCCGATCACCAACCGGGAGCATGCGTCGAACACGCAAAGCCCGTGAGAACTGCTTTCAATGGCTGTGTGGACAAGCCTCTTCCAATCCATGGCCTGAGTAACTGGCACGCTGGTGGGGCCGTCTGACGCAGGCGGACCGATGGGTTCGCGAATCGTGTTACGAGACTTCATGGCTGCGTAACTGCTAAGCAGCTCTAATCTCGGCAAAGAATGCGTCCACTTCGGAGCGTAGAGCCGATGCCTGGCTGGAAAGCTCCTGGGACGCGCTCAGTAGCCGTCCCGCCGTATGTCGCGTTTCTGCGGCGCCTTGGCTCACACCATTGATGTTGCTGGACACTTCCTGCGTGCCGCGAGCCGCTTGCTGGACGTTGCGGGCGATCTCAGCTGTCGCGACACCCTGTTCCTCGACTGCCGCTGCTATCACCGTAGCAATTTCGTTGATCGATCCGATCGTACCGCAGATGTCCTGTATTGCCGCGACGGACTGCTTCGTCGCGCCCTGAATCGAGAGGATTTGCTCGCTGATTTCACCGGTGGCCTTTGCAGTCTGTTCTGCCAAGGCCTTGACCTCAGAAGCGACCACTGCGAAGCCCCGACCGGCTTCACCGGCCCGGGCGGCCTCGATCGTCGCATTGAGCGCAAGCAAATTGGTTTGCCCCGCTATCGTTTTGATCAGGTCAACCACATCGTCGATACGCTGGGCGGCCTTTGCGAGGCTCTGGACCGTGTCGCCGGAGCGGGCAGCCTGCTCCACCGCCAGCCCGGCAATTCTCGTCGATTCGGATACCTGTCGGCCGATCTCCCGGATCGAGGAGGTGAGCTGCTCGGTCGATGCGGCGACCGCCTGGACGCTGGTGGACGCTTCCTCCGAGGCTGCGGCAACCGCGGTCGATTGTTGCGTCGATTGGGAGGCGTTCGAAGCGAGAACGTTGGCTGCACTCTGCAGCTCGTGTGCCGATCTGCCGACCGTTTCGAGCACCTGTTTCATTCTGCCGTCGAAGCTCTCGATGGCGGAGCACACCTTCTCCTGTCTCTTCTCGCGATCGGCCAGCATGGCCTCCTGATAGACGGAAATCGCAATCTCCATGTCGAGCATGACCGCACAATTGATCGCGGCAAGTGCCTCAGACAGCTGGCGGGGCCGCCAACGATGATGGGCCACAGCCAGCGCTACGAGCCTGTTCAGCACGAAATTGTAGGCGCCGATGTACCAGCGCGGCTCCAGCCCGATTCTATTGTGCACCATACCAATGGTGCGAACGCCCTCCATGTAGTCCGTATCGAACCGACCGTTGAAAAGCCGAGCCCAATGCGCCCCCTGCGCCTTCTTGAGACGCGGAATTTCGCTGCCTATCATGACAGCGAGCTGCTGTTCGCTAACGACATGGCGATAAAAGCCGTCGAGAATGCCGGGAAGCGCAGGCTCTGCAACCTGCCAGAAGCGCCGTAAGAGCTCGCTGGTTCGGGCATCAATGCCCATGAACCGCATCCTGGCTTCACGATCCTGATGTGCATCCACAGATGCGCTGGAAAAAGACATGGTTGCAATCCCTGATGTGAAAGAATCTTTGCGGACGGTACGCAGTAGACGGTCAGTCGAGCAGCCACGAACAGTAGGTCGAAAGCGAAACCGCCATATCGACGGCAATGTACTTCTCCAGCGTGCTTAGCAGCGCCGTTTTGGTCTTCAGAGGCAGAGGGGTTTCCAGCAGCTTCTCGGCGAACCGAATTTTCAGCATCGCATAGCCGGCAACGTACCACTTCGGATCCAACCCGATCTCCAGATGCCTGATGGCGATCAAAGTCGCGCTGCGTTGATACTTCTCGTCGAACTGTCCATTGAACAACGCACGCCAGTGCTCTCTCTGCCGCTGTCCGAGACGAACGATCGTCACTTCGTCAAGCAGCAGGCCGGCTGCCGACTGACGGGTATCCCGATAGAAGGAGGCTATGAGTTCGGCGCTCGGCTCCTCCAGCAGGCGCCACAGCTGCTCGGCGAGCAATTGCGTCGGTGTGTCGATCACCAGATATCGAAGGATGTCTTTCATGCACCGACTCACATCGAGACAATTGCAGAACAATAGTTCGCGCGAACTAACCATCTGTTAGGCAAATTTACCGGCTGCCGCCCAAGCCGAAGCAAAAATTGGCGCGTAAATCCGAAGTTCGGGCGGGGCGGCAGCCAGATTGATCTGGTCTGGAGACAAATCCAGACCGAGTTCAGCCAAGTTTGCGGTCCATGTTGAAACACACAGCCAAGTTATCGCGGGCGCACGCCAGGCTTTCCGGTCTCCGGGAAGAAGAATTCGACGCCCGCTTTGGAGAGAGCGGCCTCAATTGTGGGAAGTGCAGCGTCGTTGGGCGACGAGGCTCCGTCCACCTCCTCGAGCCGCCGTATCGTCGCGCGAGACGCACTTGCGGCCTTGGCCAGATCTACCACCGACCACCTAAGCAATCCACGCGCAGCCCGAATTTGCGCACCCGTGATGCGACGAGATTGACCACGACCGCTTCCGTTGTCCAGATCGACGCTGATTCCAAGCCATTCCTTGACATTCCCGGCAGCATCGACGATCGGCTGTCCCGTAGAGCGCTTCCAATTGAAGCTGCCATCGGGCCGGCGAATGCGATGCACGACCTCATAGGCGCGCTTTTCACGCAGTCCCTCGTCGCGCGCTCGCACCGTCTTCTCCTTGTCGTCCGGGTGGATCAGTTGCATCCAGCCGGAGTCCAGGACCGTGCCCTGAACCTCACCCCGGTGATCGCAATTGAGGACTTCGTGGAGCTGGCCATCCGCCTTGGCGATCCACACGACCGCACCGCTCGCCTTAACCAATGCCCGATAGCGTTCATCGGAGATTCGAAGCGAGTAGAGCTGGTCCTGATGCGCTGTAACATCGGTGCAGATTCCGACGGCCTTCTCCGCGATGCCTTCAGTATTCACGAACACGATGATCTGACACGAGAGCCAGGCAGTTCTGCCACCGGGACGGATGACTCGGAATTTCCGTCGTATCGTCGACGCCTGCCTGATGACGCGCTCGACCTCGGCCTGGGGTCCGCGGTCGTCCGGATGCGTTATCTGGAGAATGGCTGCAAAGGACGGCGTTACACTTCCTGGCTCGATGCCGAGAAGATCATAGTACCCCCGCGACCATCGCATTTCGCTGGACCGCAAGTCCCAACTCCAAAAGCCACATCGCAGTTCGCGTTCGATGACACCGAAGGTTTCTTCGGTCCCTCCGCTCAAGAGGTCCAACATTTCTTGCTCTTAGTTTTTCGACCGGCGCACGTTAGCCAACTAACCAATGTTGTCCAGCGAGTCTGCTTTATTTTTCCGATGCGGCGCGCTCACTTGCTAATCGGAGACCAGATATCTGCGATACCGTCTGACGGCATAATAGCAGTCTGTACTCGAGTAGTAGCTCGAGCGCTCGCCGCCATAGGCGCACCCGACATAGGCGCACCCCACATAGGCGCCCGCCACGTATGCGCCCGCATAAGACGCGGCACGCGCTGCATACCAATCTCCGCGCGCACTGCCATGACGATAGCCGCCGGCACCGCCAATATTTACCCCCGTCGTGCGGGCCGCGCTTGCAACGGCGGGCCCACCGCCGACATTTCGGGTGGGGGGAAGATCAACAGGCGGTCCAACTGAGGGACCAAGGCGAGGTCCGGGGCCGGGCCGGTTGGCACCACCGGCGGCGGTGGCGGAAATTGCGCGAACGGCGCTCGCTGCGATCATTAGAGCGACGGCAACTTTTTTTGATAGCGCCTTCGAGAGCATCGTCGCCTCCATTCTAGAGATGGGTGTTGAGCACGGGCTCATGGGCGAGGTGAGCGACGGTCTCGGCCGGGGCTTGGTGCGCATCAGCGTCGGGGTTATGGGCAGGCGATTCGTCCGCATGGTCCGGATGGATCCTGAACCACGCCACGTACAGAGCCGGCAGGAAGAGTAGCGTCAGCAGCGTACCGACGATGATGCCGCCCATCATGGCGTAGGCCATCGGGCCCCAGAAGATCTCCCGCGCAATCGGGATGAGCGCGAGGCTTGCGGCCGCGGCCGTGAGCAGGATCGGCCGCATACGGTGCTCGGTTGCCTCCACCACGGCATCCCAGGCCGGCCTGCCCTCCTTCTTCAGATCCTCGATCTGCACGATCAGGATCACGGAGTTGCGGACCAGGATGCCGATGAGGGCGAGCACGCCGAGGATTGCGACGAAGCCGAGCGGCGCCCCGCTCGGCAGCATGGCCATGACGACGCCGATCAGCGCGAGCGGCGCGACCGCAAATACCAGAAACAGGCGCGAAAAGCTCTGCAGCTGAAGCATCAGCACGGTCGACATGACGAACAGCATGAGCGGCACGACAGCAACGATGGGCGCCTGGCTCTTCGCGCTCTCCTCCACGGAGCCCCCGATCGTCACGGAGTAGCCCGCTGGCAGCTGCCTGGCGAATTCCGCGACTTTCGGCGCGAGCTGGTCGACGACCGTTTTCGGTTGAACGTTGCTGACGACCGCGGCCTTCAGCGTGATGGTCGGAATCCGCGCGCGCCGCCAGATCGTCGGCTGCTCCAGCTCATAGCGCAGATTGGCGACAGCCCCGAGCGGCACGGATTGGCCGCCGAGGCCGGTCAATTGCAGGTCGCGCAGCGTGTCGATCGAGGCACGCTCCGCCGAGGTGGCGCGTCCCGTGACGTTGACCAGATAGATGCTGTCGCGCACCTGGGTAATTGGTGAGCCCCGAAGCACGGAGTTCAGCGTGGTGGCGATGTCTTCCGAGGTCACGCCGAGCTGGCGCGCCTTGTCCTGGAGCACGTCGACCTTGACGACGCGCGCAGGCTCCATCCAGTCGAAGACCACATTGCCGAGATCGGGACTGTTCCGCACGATTCCCGCAAGCCTCTGCGAGAGCTCGCGGACCTCGGCGATATCCGGCCCGCTCAGGCGATATTGCACGGGACGCCCGACCGGAGGCCCTACCTCGAGCAGCTTGACGTAGGTGTCGGTGCCCGGGAACGTCTTTCTCAAATAGTCTTCGAACCGCGACTTGAGCCGGTCGCGCGCGGCGATGCCGCCTTTGGTCACGATCACCTGCTGGCCGAACCAGGCGTTGGCTGTCTGCAGGTCGAACGATAGCACGAAGCGCGGCGCACCGGTGCCGACATAGGTGGACCAGTGCTCGACCGAATTATTGCCCTGCAATTGCTCGCGTTCGAAGCGCGCCATCTGCGTGTTGGTCTCGGCGATCGAGGCGTTCTGCGGCAGATTCCAGTCGATCACGAGCTCGGCACGGTCGGACGAGGGGAAGAACTGCTGCTGCACGAACTGCAAGCCGAACAGCGCAAGCAGGAAGGCGCCGACCGTCATCGCAATCGTGCTCCAGCGGTGATGCATGCAGAACAGGAGCAGACGCGCAAACATCTGCGCCATGCGTCCTTTCTGCTCGTGATGGCCCTTCATTTTGGCCGGAAGGATCGTGACGCCGAGAAGCGGCGTGAACAACACGGCCACGATCCAGGACACGATCAGGGACACCGCGATCACCACGAACAGGGTGAAGGTGAATTCGCCGGCGTTGCTGCTATTGAGCCCGATCGGGATGAAGCCCGCCACGGTGACCAGCGTTCCGGTCAGCATAGGGAACGCGGTCGACGTATAGACGTGGGTCGCCGCCTTCTCGAGGGGATCGCCGATCTCGAGCCGGGCCACCATCATCTCGACGGCGATCATGGCATCGTCGACCAGAAGACCGAGGGCGATGATCAGGGCGCCCAGCGAGATGCGCTGCAGTGAAATCCCCGAATAGGCCATCACGACGAAGGTGATCGCGAGCACGAGCGGAATGGCGATCGCCACCACGAGCCCGGCACGCAGGCCGAGGCTCAGGAAGCTGATGCCGAGCACGATGATCACGGCTTCGAACAGCGCTTCGGTGAAGCCCGAGACGGCATGCTCGACCACGACCGGCTGGTCGGCGACCAGATGCACGCCGACGCCGATCGGCAGGTCGGCGATGATTCTGGTCATCTCCTTCTGCAGCGCCTCGCCGAACTTCAGCAGATTGGCGCCCGATTTCATCCCGATCGCGAGCGCAATGGCGGGCTGACCATTGTATCTGAACAGCGTCGAAGGGGGATCGGCGTAACCGCGCGTGACGGTGGCAACGTCGGTGAGCGGAAAGAACCGATCGTTGATGCGGAGATTGACGGCCTTCAGGCTCGCCTCCGAGGTGAACTGGCCGTTGACACGGACGCTGATCTGCTCGGGACCCTCCTGGAACACGCCCGACGGCGCCACCGCGTTCTGTCCCTGCAGCGAGCTCATGATGGCGTGCACGTCGAGGCCGAGGGCCGCGATCTTGCGTGTGGAGAATTCGAGATAGATCACCTCGTCCTGCGCCCCGAGGATGTCGACTTTGCCGACGTCGGGCACGGTCAGCACCTTGGCGCGAATATCCTCCACCTGACCGCGGAGCTGCCGCTGGCTCAGGCCGTCGCTGGTGAAGGCATAGATGTTGCCGAAGACGTCGCCGAAGCGGTCGTTGAAGCCCGGTCCGATCACGCCTTGCGGGAAATCGCCCTTGATGTCGGCGATCATGTTGCGGACGCGCACCCAGGTCGGCTTGACGTCCGCGGCCTTGGTCGAATCGCGCAAGTAGACGAAGACCGTGGTCTGGCCCGCGACCGTCACGCTCTTGGTGTAGTCGAGCGATTCCAGTTCCTCCAGCTTCTTCTCGATCCGGTCGGTGACCTGGCGCGTCATCTCCTCGGGCGAGGCGCCCGGCCACTGCGCCTGGATCACCATGGTCTTGATGGTGAAGTCGGGATCCTCCTGCCGTCCGAGCTGGAGATAGGCAAACAGACCGGCCGCCATGAAGGCGATCATGAAGTACCAGACGAGCGAGCGATGGCCGAGCGCCCAGTCGGAGAGGTTGAAAGACTTCATTGCTCTTGATCCTGTTCGATGCGGACGTGCTGTCCCGGCTTGAGGCTGTGGATGCCGGCGGTGACGACGCGGGTGCCCGCGGCAAGGCCGCCGGTGACGCGAAGGCCTGCCGGTTCGGCGACACCCTCGATTTTCTGCAATGAGACCGTGCTGGTGGACTGATCGACCACCCAGACGAAATCCACGCCGTCCTTGCTGAGCACGGCCGTTGCCGGCAGGCGCGGAGCGTTGCTCTGGTCCTTGCCGAGCTTCGCCGTGACGGTCGCGCCGAGACGGAAGCTCTCGGGCGGATTGTCGAGCGCGATCCGAACCCGGCGGAGGCGCGTCACCGCGTCGGCTTGCGGCGCGATCTCGCGGATCCTGCCTTCGACCTTGATGGCGGGGAGGAGCTGCAGGCCGACGGTGAACGGAAGGCCGACTTCCAGCGGGACCGGAAAGTCTTCCCAGATGTCGACGACCGCCTCGCGAATGTCGGGCCGACAGACCGTCACCACGGTTTGACCGGGCGAGACCACCTGACCGACTTCCGCGCCGACGGCGGTGACGACGCCGCCGAAATCGGCCTTGACCTTGGCATAGCCGAGTTGCTCGATCGCCTTGGTCAGGTTCGCCTGCTCCTGGGCGACGCTCGCCTCGGCGCCGGCGCGGGCCTGCTCGGCATTGTCCAGCGTCTGCCTGGTGGTTGCATCGCTAGTGATGAGCGTGCGTTGCCGCTGTTCCGTGGCCTTGACGGTCGCAAGCTGCGCCTCCGCCTTCGCCAGTTGCGCCCTGGCGGAGCGCACGGCCAGATCGAAAGCGGTCGGATCGACCGTCGCGATGGTCTGCCCTTCCTGAACCATGTCGCCGACGTAGACCGGACGCGAGGTCAGCCGTCCGAGCACGCGGAAGCCGAGGTTGGTCTTGTAGCGCGGTTCGACGACGCCGACCGCGACCGCGCTGTCTCCGCTGCTCGGCTTGACCAGCATCGAGAGCACCGGACGAACCGGCTCCGGCGCGCTGGTCTCCTGCTGGCAGCCGGATAGCAGCACCGCTGCTGCGATCGCTCCGGCAATCATCATGTTTTCCTGCTTCATGACCCGCCTCCCACTTCAGTGACGGACTGGCCCAAACTCAGCATCTTGCCGCCGTCGATCACGACGCGCTCGCCGGGCTCGAGCCCTGCCCTGATCAGCACCTGCCCGGCCTCGTATGTGCCGACCGTGACCGGCCTCAGCGCTGCCGTCTGCGTCTTCGGATCGACGGTCCAGACCGCAGGCTTCCTGCCCGCAGCCATCAATGCGCTCCAGGGCAAGGCGATCTCGTTCTGAGGCTTCGCCATGACCGTTCCGACCACGGCGCTGCCAAGCGTCATCGCCGCCGGTGGATTGCCGATCGATACCTTGACGCGGATCGTGGAGCTCTTCGCGTCGATCGCCGGCGAGATCTCCCTCACCTCGCCAGTCGCGGTCACGCTCGGATCGGACACTAGCGCCAGCGTGACGCGGCGGCTGTCGGTCTCGCCAAGGAAGACGGATTCATAGACCTCGAAGACGGCATCCCGCTCCCCGTCCTGCGCGAGCGAGAACACCGGTTGGGCGGCCGGCACGACCTGGCCGACCTCGAGATTGCGCGCGGTGATGACGCCGTCCGCTTCGGCGCGCAGCACGGTATATCCGAGCGCATCGCGCGCGGTGGCAAGCTGCGCCTTGGCCCCTTCCAGCAGGCCCTCGGCGGTCCGCAGACCTTCCTGCGCTTGATCGTAGACGCTGCGCGTCGTGAAGCCGCTTGCGATTAGCGCTTTCTGCCGCTCGAACGTGGCCATCGCCACGCGCAGCTGGGCTTCGGCGGAAGCCACTGCTGCGGTCGCAGCATCGACATCGGCCTGTTGCTCCGCCGGATCGAGCCGGGCGAGGACGTCGCCCTTGTTGACATGGGCACCGACATCCACAGTGCGAGCAACCACACGTCCGCTGACCCGAAACGAAAGATCGGCACGGAAGCGCGCCTGAACCTCGCCCGTCAACGTGAGGGAGGCTTGCCGGTCGTGCGGTTGTACGATCGTGGTCCGAACCAGTGTTGCCCGCGTGGCTGTCTGCGGCGCCTGATCATTGCAACCGGTCAACGCCATGCTGACAAGCACGGCCGCTGCGGCGAGGGTCTTCCCCAGATGTGGCGTTCGAACGCGATTTGGGAATTGGCTGGTCATGGCGCGTCCCTATGATGGGAAGGTGACAACAGCCCGCCCAGCGCGTCGGCGGATTGGCGAAGGACCACAATTTCGCGTTCTTGCGGGCGCAGTCGTTCCGCAAAGCGATCGATCTCAACGGTGGACCCGTCTTGATCGGCCGCTGCACTTGCCGTGAGGGCCGCATCATTTGAAGCAGCAGCCTTCGTGCGGCGCGAAGCCCTCATCTGGCGCGTCGCGATTGTCCAGTTTGCGCCCCGTTCGCGCTCCGTCAGCGGGAACGACACGATGATCGAGGTGAATTCCGCGCCGAATCCCTGCTCGATCCGGCCGCCGAGCGCCCGCGCGATATCCCTGGCAATGCGCAATTCGCGGTCGGAAGTCTCCCGCGCGGGCCGCGAGCCGTTGTCCAGGATCACGCAGTTCACCAGTCCGCCGGTGCGCGTCAGCTTGATCCTGACCTGCCCTGCCCGGGCATCGAAACAGGCGTGCCTTGCCGTGTGCATCACGAGCTCGTGGACGATCAGCCCCAGATGCCAGCAGCGCTGCGGCTGAAGCGCGAGAGGCTGGGTCGCGAATGCCAGCTGAATGTTCATCCGGTCCAGGACTGCCCGACGCATGCCACAGCCCAGCTTGCGAATGTAGGTCGCGGCGTGGATCAGCGTTTCACCGGCGGGCATGGCCAACACGCGATGCACATCGGCATAGCCATGCAGGAGTTCGACGACATCGCCGAGCGCGCCCTTGGCTTCTGCCCCTTCGACGCGGATAGCGGCGGCGGAGACCAAGTTGATGGCGAAGGCGACGCCGTTGGCGACCCGCTGATTCAGCTCGCGGAGCAGCACGCCTTCCTGCAAGCCGACGAGGTCTGGATTCAAGACAGTCATCACGTTCTCCATGTGGCTCGACGAGCGGGGTCGAAAGCCCGGCGTTCGCGGCCAGGATCATCCGGGATCACGCACCCGGTTCGTCAAACAATCCGGACCGGCGCGTTAAATAAACTATACCGTATATTTTCTTTTTCTTGCCTTTCTTCGCCACCTGTGTCAAGTGGGAAAACGACGTGCACAGACTCGTGATTTCGGAGGACCAGGAATGAAGAAGACGAAACGGGGCAGGCCACCCAAGGATCTTGCCGGCGACGCGCAGGCGCGCATTCTCGATGCGGCCCAGCAGCTTTTTCTGGAGAAGGGCTACCGCAGCGCCAGCATCGACGACATTTCCGAGCTCGCGCCCGCGAGCAAGCCGACGATCTACGCCCACTTCCCCGGCAAGGAAGCATTGTTCGCCGCGGTGGTGGCTCGCACGGTTGAGGGATTGACCGATTTCGAGGGCTTTTCGCCGGAAGGCCGCGGCATTGAGGACAAGTTGATGAACCTCGGTACCGCAATCGTCGAAAGATTTGTGGAGGAATCGGTGGACCTGGTCCGCGCGACCATCGCCGAATCACAGCGATTTCCCGAATTGAGCCGCAGCGTTCATGACACCGCGCGTGATCGCTCCCAGGCTGCAGTGTCCCAGCTGCTGGATAACGCCACGCAGAAGCTCGCACGGAACCCGAGGGGCCCGTTCAGCCCCAGGCGAAGCCGCGCCACCGCGCAGATCTTTCTCGACCTAATCCTGCTGCCGATGTTGTTTCGCTCCCTCGTTGGAGAGACGCCGAAGGACCTGAAGAAGGAGCTTCCTGCATTTGTTCGTGAACGCGTCGGCTTTTTCCTGGCGGCCTGCGAGACGGACTGGCCGCAGTAGGCGCGGCCAGCTCTCCCCGGCGCTTGGCCAGTCAGCCTGCCGCCTTGAGCTCTCTATGCGACGTGCTCTCGACCGGCTGCGCCGAGGGCGCGCGACGCAGAGCGCCCGTACAAAACTTCAACATGTCCTCGAAACTTGGGCGAAGCGTCGTCGCCCCGAGGCGCGAGGGATTGAGATGGCCATCCATCGCTTCCAGAAGGCAGCAGGTCAGCGCCATCGGACTGCCGGTCTGCAACTCGCCGCTTGCCTGCATGCGGCTCATCGCGGCGGAAGATTCATGAGTTCGCTGCGGCAAGCCTCGCCGAAGTCACGCAACGGATCTACTTCCTCGATGAATTTCGGCAGATCGACCAAGTCGCGATTCGGCGACAGGTAGGTTTCGATGATGAGATGCCCGGTACGCTCGGCGGCCTGGACCACCTCGTTGCTCGACAAAATCCGCATGCGCCCGACCAGCGTATAGAGGCCGACCAGTTGCGGGATTTCCGCCCGATCGTTGACGAGCGCGTCGGCGTAGAGCCGTGAGGCCTCCTCGATGAAGTTGCGGTACAGCCGCTCGCGCTTCGAGAACGAGCGGGCATGATGGCGCTCGCGAAGTCGCCGCCGGCGGCTGAACCATCCACTGAGGATGGTCGAAACGGCCCCGAACGCGGAGCCGCCAAAGGCGGCCAACGCCGGTATGTACACCGTACTCATGGAGCACTCCTGTCTCTGCCACAGTGCGGAGGCTAAGGCTGACCCCGGTCACGTCAGCCGCAACCTTGCACTTATCTCCCCCTCGCCGATCCCGCAGTTGCTTGGTCGAACACCGCCCTGCAGGCTTCGCTCAATCGCGATTTCCGCTGCCGCAGACAGGCTTCGACGCCCGACGGATCGGGAATGTAGCTGCTGCACAGACGAAAGGCGTCGGGCGCACAGGCCGCCCTCTGCTCCGGCGTTCCCTGGTTTTCCTGAGCAGACGCGGCCGCGCTGCCAGTTGCCGCCAGCACCACTGCAAACGATATTTTCGTCAACCTATTCATCTCAGTCCTTTTTCTGCGGAGGCTTCTGGTTAGCCGCGGCGGAGCCTCGCCACCGCGATCCTGCACACGCGTTCGGGAGCCACTCGTCTTGACACCCACGGCACCGCGTGATTTATATGAACTATACAGTTTATTTTATTAACGAGACGGAAAATGTCAACTGGTCTATTCGCGCTGATGCGGGAAAATCCGTTGCCCGGTCTCGCGGCCGCATCGCTGAACGTCGTAGTCGCCCTATGCCTCGTGGCCCTGAGCCTGCTGCTTGGCATCACGATCGCGACGATCGCGTGGGTTCACTCGCTCGCCCCACGGCGGCCCACCCTTGCTGGGCTGGAACGGAGGACGGTCGCATGACTCCGGTCCTGCTGATCGCGCGCACCTGTATCATCTACTGGGTCAACGTCTGGATCGTGCCGGTCGAATACGCGTTCGACATGATCGAGTCCGAGCTCGCGCGCAGAGGCATCACGCCTGAAGGGGGCGGTCGCCTCACACATACGGCGTGAGAGGACCGGGTACCGAGATGCTGAACTTCGTCGAAGTCTTCGACGGGATGGAGGTGGACCCCATCAGCGGCGTGACCGTGTGGACCGGAGTAACCGGAACACGGACAGCGCTCGAGCGTGATGGGCTCACGTTCGATCCGAAGGCCGCAGCCTATTGCCCGACGGAATGGCTCGACGAGCGTGGCTATCTCGACGCGCAACGCGCACGCCGGCATCCGCGACCGTGGAGCATCTGACGATGAGACCGACCAAGACCGTTTTCCGGAGCAGACCGTCTTGAGCCGCCGCTCCCTACGCTTGCGCGCACGCGAAGCGCCTGATGCAACCCTCCCTCTGCGCGGCTATTTTCTCTCGGTAGGCGTCGCCCTGCTGTGCTTGCTTTTCGCGGCGGACTGGGTGTTGCCGACTCGACTGGGGGATCGGTTCGCAGAGCCGGACTCCGCGCGGCCCTTGATCCGGATCCACTCCGACATGAAGGTACCGGAACGCGTCGTGATCGAGACGGCCGGGGTTTTGCCCGCGCGTGTGGACGAGCAGATCAGCCTAGCAGCCCTGCAGCCCGATCGTCTCGAAACAGTTTACACCGTCGTCGGAGCAGAGCGGGCGGCCGCTCGCAAGCGCCCTCATGCCGGCTTCAGCGAGGCCAACGCGCTCTCCAGCAGCGCTCGCACGCGGGCGGCGTCGCCGGATTTCACCACGGCCGGATCGAGATAGAGCTCGAGACCAGGCGCCCGCTCGGTGATGATGCCATGGCTCTTCGCCGCCGCGTCGTTGAGCGCATCGACCGAATAGGGAATGACCTCGCGGCTGATCCCCTTCATCGTGATCGCGGGAAGCGCGTGGGCGCGGACGATGTCGCTGACCAGCGCGAAGGTCTCGTAGCTCAGCACGATGCCGCCGGGCTCGGCGATCGACTGCAGGCGCGCGGCGAGGTTCGCCTCGGCACCGATGATGGTGTAGTCCATGCGGTCGGTGCTGCCGAAATTGCCGACATTGCAATAGCCTGAGTTGATGCCCATGCGCGAGCGGAACGGCTGCTCGATGCCGGACGCCCGCCATTTCGCATTGAGCTCGGCGAGGCGCTGCTGCATGCGCCAGGCCATCTGCAGACAGGCCTGCGCATCGGCGCGGTCACCCCTGGTCTCGGGATCGCCGAAGAAAATCAGCATGGCATCGCCGATGAACTTGTCGATGGTGCCGCCATATTCATGGGCGATCGCCGACATCTCGGTGAAATATTCGTTGAGGAGTTGGGTCAGCTGCTCCGGCTGCAGCCGTTCGGCGGTGGCCGTGAAGTTCTGGATGTCGGAGAAGAAGATGGTGAGCTTCTTGCGCTCAGTGTGGATGGTGACGTCCTTCTGGCCGGAGAAAATGCTCTTGTAGACCTGGGGCGGGATGTAGCGCGAGATCTTCATCGAGAGCGAAGCGAGAAAGTCGTTGGCGGATTCGAGCTCCTTGTTCATGGTCTTGATGCGGTTCGCCTGACGGCGCTGCAGCGACAGGAAGGACAGGCCGCTGCCGGCCGCGATCAGGAAATAGGCCAGCAGGAACTTGAACGAGAAGATGTTGGCGGCGATCGGCTGGGCGATAATCACCTCCTGGATGCCCCTGACGTCGCCGACCTTCCAGTCCTTCTTCGGGCTCTCGGGGTGGCTGTTGTGGCAGCTCACGCAAGCCGGGCCCATGGTGACAGGCGCGACCAGGCGGACCTTGTCATTGAACAGCGAGGTCTCGGTCTCGACAATCTTCTGCTCGGGATCCTTCCGAAGTGTATCGAGTGCGTCCTTTTCGAACTTGTCGAGCTGGTGCGGGGCGCGATTCTGGAAAGGGAAGTCCGAGACGAAGCGGTAGGTGATGTTCTCCTGCTGAGCGCCGATCACCCGCCCGAGCTCCAGCGACAGCGTCGCAGGGATCGGGATCGCACCGGGCACGGATTCGTAATTGTGGACGACTTTGGTCGTGCCGTTGGGATTGGCCAGCACGCGCCCGACCACATTGGACGCGTAGTAGCTCCGCACGCTGGTGATGACCGAGTTGAGATCGGCCGCCTGCCGGCGCAGCGCGGTCTTGGAGAGCTCGGTCAGGTCCAGCCACACCGCAAGCGGCAGAGCAAGCAGGAGGAAGGCGATCGCGGCGCCCGTGAGGATGCCGTTCTTGCGCTGCTCTTCGGAGATCTCTTGTTTCACTCTGTGGCTCCGTTGTGCGGGATTTGTCGCTCTTCGGGATCGGCGACAAGGCATGCCGCGGCACAGAGCCAATAAAAGTAGGCTCGCGCAACCCCATTTTATGGTGGTCGCAGCAGCCGTCTTTTCGTTTCATGACGAATGTCTAAAATCGACATTAACTCCGTTCACGTCGCCGGGAGATCCTCCAAATGACCGAGACCATCCGTATCAGGCGCTTCCATGCGCGGCCCGTGATCGTGCCGATGAACCTGCCGCTCCAGACTTCGACCGGCGCGATCGCCCGGGCACCGCTGGTGCTAATCGACTGCGAGACCGACCAGGGCGCGGTGGGGCATGCCTATCTGTTCTCGATCACCCCATCGGCCCTGAAGCCGCTAACGGCAATGGTTACGGAAATGTCGGATCTCGTGGCCGGCGACGAACTGCTGCCGTTCGAGATCGAGCGCAAGCTGAGCCAGCGTTTCACGCTCCTGGGCCTCGCCGGCCTGCAGCGGCTGGCGCAATCCGGCATCGACATGGCGGCTTGGGACGCTCTCGCGCGCAGCAAGGGCCTGCCGCTGGCGCGGCTGCTTGGCGGCGCGCCGAAGCCGGTCAGGGTCTACAACTCGAAAGGGCTCGGCATCATGCCGGCGGATGCCGCCGCAGAGGAGGCGCACAAGCTGCTGGCCGAGGGGTTTCGGGCCGCCAAGATCCGCGTCGGCCGCCCCGATGCACGGGAGGATCTCGCCGTCGTCCGCGCAGTGCGCAAGGCCGTCGGCGACGAGGTGACGCTGATGTGCGACTACAACCAGGCGCTGACGGTCACCGAGGCGATCCGCCGCGGCGAGATGCTCGACGACGAGGGCTTGAGCTGGATCGAGGAGCCGGTCCGTCACGACGACTATGCCGGCTGCGCCCGCGTCGCCGACGCGCTGCATACGCCGGTCCAGATCGGCGAGAACTTTGACAGCGCCTTTTCGATGCAGGCGGCACTCTCGGCGGAGGCATGCGACTACGTGATGCCGGACGCACAGCGGATCGGCGGCGTCACCGGCTGGCTGCGCGCCGCCGCGCTCGCCCACGCCGCCGGCATCGAGATGTCCTCGCACCTGTTCTCGGAGGTCAGCGCGCACCTGCTTTGCGTCACGCCGACCGCGCATTGGCTGGAATATGTCGACTGGGCCGACGCGGTGCTGGCAAAGCGGCTGACGATCAAGGACGGCTTTGCGCTGCCGAGCGAAGAGCCGGGGAATGGGATTGCGTGGGACGAGGCGGCGGTGAGGAAGTATCTGGTGGAGTGATTGTGGATGTCGCCCCGTCTTGCGAGTAGCACGACGCGAAGCATCGCACTGGGATCCTCGTAGGATGAACGGCCAGATTCCGTCGGGCCGTCGCCCTTCGAGGGCCGCTGAAGAAGCGGCCAGCTCAGGGGGACGGGACTTTCATATCGCCATTGCAAGCACGCGATCTCGCTCCCTCGTTGCGACAGCGTGCGACACGGGCTAACCATCTCCCATGACCACATGGCGCCCTCATCCCCACATCCGCGTCGTCGCCATCGGCCTGCACTGGCGGACGGGCGGCTGCTGGCGGCCGAAGTGCGCGACGATGCCGGGCGGATCAAGGGCGTGCGCCCGCTCGGCGGCGAGATCGAGTTCGGCGAGAGCTGGCGAGCAGCGCTTGCGGGAGTTCAACGAGGAGCTCGGCATCGAGGTCACCATCGTGGGCGAGCCGCTGACGATGGAGAACATCTTTGTGCATGAGGGATCGACCGGGCACGAGGTGATGTTCATCGCGGATGTCGCGTTTCCGGATGGCGCATTTGCCGGCCGCGACCGCATCGACTTCCGCGAGGACAACAACGAAGAGATCGTCGCGCGCTGGTTCGACCTTGCCGATCTCGATGTCGCAGGCGGACCAAGCCTCTATCCAATCGGACTGAAGGACCTGCTGCTCAGGCAAGCTCGCGGGATGACGGTGTGAGATCAAGCTGCGCGGCCGGCCAGGCTACCACGGTTCGGCGCCAGGGATCTTCCTGCGCACCGCCCGTGCGCTGAATCCAGATGTAGCGGCGGACCGATCTATTGGAGCGGCCGACGGCGGAGATCTCTTCGCCCGCCTGAAGCAATGGCACCACGTTCTGGCGCGGCACGCGGCAGCGCCGGAGCTCGGCTTGCTAGTCGATGACCGCAGCAGCGTCCGCGCGCGGCGCGATTGACGACAGCGGCGCCATGGCGAGACAGATCGTCCGGAGTCGTCTCACTGTGATCCGTCTCCATCGCGCCGGTAGCGGAAGTCGCAATGATCGGCGCCTTGCATGATCGTCTGCGTGCGCGTTAGCTTGATGTCGGGACCAAAACCTTCCGCGGTGGCAAAGTCCGCGGTGCAGATTAACAGGAAGCCCAGCTCCGGCTCGCCCAACGCCTTGTAGAACTCGGCATAGGCGCAGCGCTCGACATCGAAAGCGAAGGCATCATGCGATTGCTCGATGACGTCGTAAGTGAGCGCATCGTCGCGGGCGTAGGTACGGAAGGCCGACGAGACGGCCTTGCCGAGATCGCTCTCGTTCTTCCCCTCCAGAATTCCTCGCTCAGGCGGCGATAGAGATCGGCGAGCGCGCTGCGCACCAGCGCGTTGGCGCGCACCTCGCCCAGCTCGGCCTGCAATGCCTTGACCAGCGGCACCAGCACCTGCGCCTGGATCTTTGCCTGTTCGATGACGGACACAGTCATGGCGGCCTCGCGTCGGAGGCGTCATCGTAGCGCGGATGCAGTGTAAGCGGAATCCGGGACCGTGCCGGGGGTACAGCCCTGGATTGCGCTGCGCTCCATCCAAGGGCCTGCGGGCTAGCTAGGAGCGCCCTAGCAAGCCCGGCGAATCCGTTTTCACTCTTCGAGCTATGCCGGACACGATTCGCCGCAATCTCCCGGCTGTGCCACGCGAAGGCGAAGCGTGGTGGGCACGACAGGGATCGAACCTGTGACCCCTACCATGTCAAGGTAGTGCTCTCCCGCTGAGCTACGTGCCCTAAAGTCCACTTGCGTCGGGTTGGGTCCCTATAACGGCTCAGGTGACCCGGCGCAAGGACCGAACGGGGCCGATTTAGGCCGCCAGCATCTTGTTCACTTCACTGACCAATTCGCGCAAGTGCACGGGCTTGGACAGCACCTTGGCGTTCTTGGGGGCGTCCGAATCCGAGTTCAGGGCGACGGCGGCAAAGCCGGTGATGAACATGATCTTGATGTCGGGATCGAGTTCCGAGGCCCGGCGGGCGAGCTCGATGCCATCCATCTCCGGCATGACGATATCGGTCAGCAACATCTCGAACGGCTCTTCCCGCAACCGCTGATAGGCGGCCATGCCGTTGTCGTGGGACGAGACCTGAAAACCGGCGTTTTCCAGCGCCTTGACCAGGAAGCGGCGCATATCGTTGTCGTCTTCGGCGAGCAGGATCTTTGGCATGGCAGGAATCGTCGAATCCCCAGAGGATATCAGCAGAGGTCACTAAGCCCGACAGAGGGTAAATTTGGGGTGAAAATCTTTACCCTGGGCCGGCTGCACTGCCGCCCTCTTTTGAACCGGAAAACGGCTCGAATCAATCGAGCCGCGCGGGCGTGTCCCTGCCTCTCTGCCCGCACGGTTAAAACGTGTTCCAATGAGCCTCACATCTTTTCGCTTGGCAGAATGGTTGCGATTCCGGACAATGAGGACACATAAGAGCCGCTCGATCGGCCGAATCGATGCGGTCTGGCCCCTGCCAGATCCCGGCGCGAAGGGACGAAGCCTGAGAAGATGACCCGGTTTGACGGCGAGACGTCGCCAGCCTTCGAGATCGTGGAGCCCGCGCAATGGCGCGCGCCGGTTATCTTCAACTCGCCCCATTCCGGTTCGACCTATCCGGACGAATTTTTGGCGGCCTCGCGGATCGACCTGCTGACGCTGCGTCGATCCGAAGATTCCTTCATGGACGAGCTGATCGGCCATTTGAGCGAGCGCGGCTTTCCGATCGTGCGGGTCAACTTTCCCCGCTCCTATGTCGACGTCAATCGCGAGCCCTATGAGCTCGACCCGCGCATGTTCACCGGTCGCTTGCCGAGCTTCGCCAACACCCGCTCGATGCGGGTTGCCGGCGGCCTTGGCACCATTCCGCGCGTGGTCGGCGACGGCCTGGAGATCTACCGCGACCGCATTCTGGTCGACGATGCGCTGGGTCGGATCGAGACGCTGTACAAGCCTTACCACCGCGCGCTGCGCCGGCTGATCAACAAGGTGCACCAGATGTTCGGAACCGTGGTGCTGGTCGACTGCCACTCGATGCCTTCGGTCGGCGTGTCCCGCGACGAGCCGCGCCGGCCCGACGTCGTGATCGGCGACCGCTATGGCACGAGCTGCACACCGCTTCTGCCCGACCGGGTCGAGGAGACAATGGCCGGACTCGGCTATTCGATCGGCCGCAACAAGCCCTACGCCGGCGGCTTCATCACCGAGCATTACGGCAATCCCGCAAGCGGGCTGCACGCGGTGCAGCTCGAGCTCAATCGCGCGATCTACATGGACGAGCGGCGGCGCGAGCGTGGTCCCCGCTTTGCGCAAGTGGCGAACGACTTCGGCGTTCTCGCCGACGTGCTGGCGACCACGATTCCGTTCGGCGACCTCGGCCCATTCCAGGCAGCGGCGGAATAGGCGTCGGCGTCTTTCGCACGATCGGCGTATAAGACCGGGTTATCTGCGACTGGCGCGAAGCGTCTTCGCTTCGCAGCTTTGCGCGTGCCGAATTGAAAGCACGAGCCCCAAGAAAAAAGGGCCGCTCGCGAATGACGCAAGCGGCCCAAGTCTAGGGAGGAAACGCCCAAGGAGGGCAGCGGTAACGCCAAGCGCTACCGCACCGCAACAATATGCGACCGCGCCGCACAAAGTGCAAGGGCTTTTGAGCCGTTTCCCATGCAATATGCACATGGCTCAGTTGCTTCCATGGAAACCCAGATTCAGTTTCTTTGATAAGGAAATTCAATGGGTTGATAATCATTTGCATACGCACGAGGCATGGTCGGAACTAAGTTTTCAACTCCGTGATCGATATTTGGCCAGCAGATGACTTGGATGAGGCAGCGCGCTTCGGCATCCAAAATACCAGGGTGCAAATCAAGACAGCGCTGCCCGCGGCAGGCGAATTGAGCTAGGCAGGAGCCGAGCTTCACCCAACTTTCGCTTTGAGGATTTGGCCTGTGACGGTGATCGACTTCTCCGCCTTCATCGGACGGCTCGCCACCGCCTCCGGCGAAACCATCCTGCCGTTCTTCCGCACCTCGCTGTCGATCGACGACAAGAGCAAGACCAAGGATTTCGACCCGGTCACCGAGGCCGACCGCGCCGCAGAGGCGGTGATGCGGCGGCTGATCAAGGCCAACTTCCCCCAGCACGGCATCGTCGGCGAGGAATTCGGCAACGAGCGCGAGGACGCCGACTATGTCTGGGTGCTCGACCCCATCGACGGCACCAAATCCTTCATCGGCGGCTTTCCGATCTGGGGGACGCTGATCGCGCTGCTGCACAAGGGCGCGCCGGTGTTCGGCATGATGCACCAGCCCTTCGTCGGCGAGCGCTTTTCCGGCGACAACGGCTCGGCCTATTACAAGGGCCCCTCGGGCGAGCGCCGGCTCCAGGTTCGCCGCTGCGCCTCGCTCGCGGAAGCGACGACCTACACCACGAGCCCCCTGCTGATGAACGAGCGCGACCGCGCCATCTTCGGCCGCATCGAGCAAGGCGCGCGGCTGTCGCGCTATGGCGGCGACTGCTACTCCTATTGCATGTTGGCGGCGGGTCACGTCGATCTCGTGGTCGAGACCGAGCTGAAGCCCTATGACATCGCCGCCCTGATCCCGATCGTGACCGGCGCCGGCGGCGTCGTCACGACCTGGGAGGGCAAGCCGGCCCAGGGCGGCGGCCGCATCGTCGCCGCCGGGGACGCCAGGGTTCACGAAGAAGCCTTGAAGCTGCTCAACCAATAACAAGCGCGAGCGGGAGGCTTGCATGACCATTTCACGCAAGCTGCTCGTTGAATTGTTCTCGAGGCTGTTCCTGGGACTGTTCCTGCTGCTGCCGTCAGCAGTGGCGGCCCAGAACTTTCCCGCCAAGCCAATCAAGCTGATCGTGCCGTTCCCGGCCGGGGGCCCCAACGACATCATCGCCCGTGTGATCGGCCAGCGCATGTCGGAGCTGTCGGGCCAGCCGGTCGTGATCGACAATCGCGGCGGCCAGGGCGGCGTGCTCGGCACCGACGCCGTCTCCAAGGCGCAGCCGGACGGCTACACCATCGCGATCTCCTCAGCCGGCGCGCTCGCAATCAGTCCGAGCATGGAGAAAGTCGCCTACGATACGCTGACCGATCTCACGCCGGTGACGCTGGTCGCGACCGTGCCGGAGATGCTCGTGGTTGCGACCAACGTGCCCGCGAAAGACATCAGCGAGTTGATCGCGCTCGCCAAGGCGCAGCCCGGAAAGCTCAACTTCGCCTCCTCCGGCCCCGGCAGCCTGCCGCATTTGGCCGGTGAGCTGTTCAAGCTGACGGCCGGGATCGACATCGTCCATGTTCCCTATCGCGGCGCGGCGCCGGCGGTGAACGACCTGCTAAGCCAGCAGGTGCAGATGACGTTCCTCGATCTTCCGATGCTGCTGCCGCAGGTCAAGGCCGGCGCGCTGCGGCCGATCGCGGTCGGCTCCGCCGAGCGCGCACCGACCGCGCCGGAGGTGCCGACTCTTTCGGAAACGGGTTTTCCCGATCTGCGCGTCGAGAACTGGTACGGCATGGTCGCCCCAAAAGGCACGCCGAAGGAGATCGTCAGCGCGCTGCATGCACTGGCGACGAAAGCGATGGCGGATCCCACCGTGAAGGAGAAGCTCGCCGCCCAAGGCGCCACGCTGGTCGGCGACGAACCGGCGCATTTTCGCTCATTCATCGCGGCCGAGACCGCGAAATGGGCGAAGGTGATCAAGGACGCGGGCGTCGAGATGGCGAAGTAAGGCGGTCGTCCCACGCACAGTGAGCGGTCGACCTCGCCGAACACCGTGAGCTGCAGCCCCAGGCGTGCCGATGCCCTTTGGAACGCCGCCTCACGGGCCGCGTTCAATGTCGAAATTGGAGATTTCCATGAAGCATCGTTTGCTGATGGCTGCCGCCACTTTGTCGTTCATGGCGTGTTTTGGCTCTTCGACCCCCGCAGTTGCGCAGGATCGCTATTGCCTCCAGGGCCGGAGTTGGGGCTATCCGGGCAATTGCCAGTTCGCCAGTTACGCTCAATGCATGGCGACCGCATCGGGGACCCACGCCTATTGCGATATCAACCCGCGATACGCCCAAACACGCCGCTACAGGGGCTACCGGTGATCAACCCGACGCTCAGGCTGACAGCAGGGACTCATCTTGACTGATCGCGCCGCCGAGCCGAGCGGCGGCGTGACGGAAGAGCGTCAGCTCACCGCCGTCGTGTTCTCCGGCGGGCTCGGGCTTGGAGCGTATCATGGCGGCGCGTTCGAAGCCCTGACCGCTCTCGCCCTGGGGATCGACTGGGTGGCGGGTTCGTCGGCTGGCGCGATCACGGCGGCGCTGATCGCGGGAAGCCCAAGCGTCGATCGGCTGCAGAACTTGCGGAGCTATTGGCATGCAGGCGCCCCGCCCGCAGGAGCGAACGACAACCGCCATCTTTTCGCGTGGCTGAGCTCGATCAACACGCGCCTATTCGGCCATACCGGTTTCTTCCATCCCCGGCTTCCGGTTCCGGTCTCTCACTTCCGCGGCCTGTATGATCTCAGCCCGACACGCGAGCGGCTGCGTCAGCTGATCGATTTCGACCGCCTGAACGATGGTGATCCCCGCATCACGATCTGCGCCACCGACGTCGAAAGCGGCGATGCCGTGCTATTCGACTCGTCGTCAGGGCGGATCGAAATCGATCACATTCTTGCCAGTTGCGGATTCCTTCCGGAATTCGCTCCCGTGCAAATTGCCGGCCGATGGCTCGGGGACGGCGGATTTTCTCTGAACGCGCCGTTTGATCCGATTCTCGAAACTCCCGGCGCGCTCAGGCTCTATGTCATCGATCTCTTTGCGCGTGACGGTAAGGTCCCCGACGGACTCGAGGCTGCGGCCGAGCGCAAGAGCGATCTGACCTTCGGCAACCAGACCTTCCAGCGCCTCGGCCCCGCGCTGGAGGCGCGCCAGCTCCGTGCCGAGCTTCAGGGACTTGCGCGCGACGACCAGGTTTATTTGCTCAGCTACCGGCCGGGCCGGGAGGAAGCCGGTCCAGAGAAATCCTTCGACCTGTCGGAAGCTGCCATGGCGCAACGCTGGCAAGCTGGCGTTCTGGATATGCAGCATGCCGCAGGCCTTGCTCCTGTTCGAAACGGAATCTGCACTGTGCGGCGATAGCGACATTCCTGCAGCTGCGGCGAATGAAGCGGCTCTAGGTCTGCCGGTCGAGGCGCTCGCGGATGTCGCGCAGAAACCGCGTCAGACCATCATCGGCGGTCATTCCACCCGTCGGCGCAATGGTCGTGATGCCCCAGTTCGCCAATACGGCTTCCTGCACCGGATTGCGTTGCGCGACGAATACAAAGGATTTCGGCCGGTCCTGGCTGTGCCCGGATTCAGCCCAGATCTGCCAGATCCGGTGCAGCAGCAGCCTTATGTTTGGATCCGACATGCTGTAGCCGACGAAGAGCAACGTGCTACCCAGTGCCTCGGCGCGAAAGCGAATATCGAGAGGCGAATTGAATGAGAGCCGGTTGAGAAAATCGGTCTCGGTCAGGACGAGCGAGGCGTCGTCGTCGAAGTCGCCGTGGAACTTGATGATGTGCGTGATGCCCGCGCCGGCGCTCGCGATCTCCTTCGCGTTGCTGATCTTCGCGTAGGGCTTCTTCAGGACATCGAAGGCGGTCTCGAGATTGCGGTCGTAGTTCGTCGTGTAGATGACAGGAAAATCGAGCTCGACGATAATCCGGTGCAGCTCGGAGGCAGCGATCCGCCCGGGGTCGACGCGCCAATTGCGATCGAGCCAACTGCGGAGCGGGCCGATGCCGCCACGCTTCAGCCGGTAGTACTCCGCAAGCATCTGATAGCCGCCATGCATTCCATCGACGACATCGTGTTCGAGACCGAGATCGTCCAGCAGATGCTCGATCAGGGACTGCCAGGATGGCAATCCTACGGCCATCGAAACGCCGGCGCCGACGAACAGGACGGCACGGCGCCGTTCTATCGCCGTGGCCAGGACTTCGTGAGCTGGCCGCTCCTCGGATGGGAGTCCTGTTGGTCGTCGATCCATTTAGCTTGAATGATCGGGCCGGACGCGGGTTCCTAGATCAGGGGCCCATCCCCTGCCGCTCGACAGCAGAGGCACACTCTTTTCCGTTTGCGCCGCGAAGCGGGCAATCAGGCGCCGAAGCTCCGCTTTGTGGACCAGGCGCGCTGCCGTTTCCGCGGTAACCCAGATCGCCTGCCGCTCGCCTTTTTCGGGCCACCAGCGCTCCTGACCGTGGACCTTCATGGGGAAGACGGCCACGTTCATGGTCCGCTTGCGCTCACCCTTCCGCTTGCGATGCTTGAAGCTGCCCATCGCGCGTGTCGCGATGACGCCGACCAGGCCCGCCTCCTCGTAAGCCTCGAGCGCCGCCGTATGATGCGGCTTCTTGTTGCGCATCGGGGATCCCTTCGGGACACTCCACCGGCGCTTGCGCCTCGTCGTAATGAGCATCACGCGCAGCTCGGCATTGTCCAGACGAAACGGTAAGGCAGCGAACTGCTTCTTTGCCATCAGCACCTCCAATTCGGCGTTTGTTAAGCGAACGCCGCGGCCATGGTTCCTGTCCGCGCGCTCAGAACTTCCGCTCGGCCCATCTGCGGGATTCCAGCTATAGACCTCGAACTCGTGCGAGCGCGTGCGCCAGGCTTTGGCCAGACCAGATCGATCCGAAGCGGCCACCGGTCGATCTGGAGAAACGGCAGAAATCGAACACGCCCGAGCGGCGGCCTGTCAGGACGTCACTCCTCGTTCGCAACGGCACTGCTCACACCGCCGCCGCCCTTAGATGCTCCACCAGCATCTTGGCCGGCCTTGGCAGCGCCTTGAAGCTGCGGGCGCATATCACGAGGCGGCGGTTGGCCCAGTTGTCGCGGAGCCTGACCATGGCGAGCGGCATCAATTTGGCGCAGCGGCGGGCAGCGGATTCGGGGACCAGGGCAACGCCGACATCGGCGGCGACCATCTGGCAGATCGCGTCGAAGTCGCGCAACCGCGCGCGGAAATACGGGCGAATGCCGAGCCGGGCCGCATGCTTGGAGATGTGCATCTGAAGCGCGGTAGCGCTGGTCAGCCCGACGAAATCACAACTCCCCGCCTCCTGAAAATCGATCTGACGCCGGCCCGCGAACGGGCCGCGTCGCGAGGTCACCAGCGTCAGACGGTCCTTGCTGAACACGAAACGCTCGATATGGTCGGGCAGCGCGTGCTCGGCGGCGAAGCCGAGATCGGCGGCGCCTGCGGTGATCGCGGCTGCGATGTCGGTGCTCTCGCGCTCCTCGATGTCGACGGCAATGTCGCGATGCTCGCGCAGGAAGCCGGCGAGCGCCTTGGGCAGATGCTCCGACAGGCTCGAGGTATTGGCGAGGAAATGCACGTTGGCGCGCACGCCGCTGGCAAAGCCGGCGAGGTCGCCGCGCATGGCGTCGATCTGGTGGATCACCAGCCGGGCATGATCCAGCAGGCTCTCGCCGGCCGCCGTCAATTCGACGCCGCGCCGCCCGCGCTTGAGCAGCGCAACCCCGAGCGCGTCCTCGAGTCCCTTGATGCGGGCGCTGGCCGAGGCCAGGGCAAGGTGTGAGCGCTCCGCGCCGCGGGTGATACTGCGCTGGTCGGCGACGGCAATGAAGAGCTGAAGGTCGACAAGGTCAAAGCGCATGGCAGGTCTCTTATTGTTGACATGATCTTGTCGGAAGGCCGCTGCGCACTTTGCGCTGACGCGGCCCCGCGGGTCCGGATCACGCTTTAGCCTTCGATCAAAGCGAAGGCTAACTCCGTAACCTCCAGATTGTGCGCCGGCGCGGCTTCGGTCAATGTGCCGGCATGATCGACCCGCTCCTCATCCTCATCGCCGCCGTCTTCCTGCTCGCCGGATTCGTCAAAGGCGTGATCGGGCTCGGCCTGCCGACGGTGTCCATGGGCCTGCTCGCGGTGAGCATGGCGCCGGGCCGTGCCATCGCCATCGTGATCGTACCGGCCATCGTCACCAACATCTGGCAGACCTTCGTCGGTCCTTACTTACGCGATATCCTGCGGCGGTTGTGGCCGCTAATGATCGGCACCGTGGTCGGCTGCTGGCTCAATGCCGGCGCGCTGACCGGCCCGCATGCGCGCTACGGCACGATCGTGCTCGGCGTCCTGCTCGTCATCTACGCGGTGATCGGGCTGACCAAATTCCAGTTCCGAGTCGCGCCCCGGAACGAGAAATGGGTCGGCGGCGTGGTCGGTGTCGTCACTGGCGTGATCTCGGCCTCGACCGGTGTACAGGTGATCCCCTCGATGCCGTTCATGCAGGCGATCGGCATGGAGAAGGACGAACTGGTGCAGGCGCTCGGCGTATTCTTCACCACCGCGACGCTGGCGCTCGCCTTCAATCTCACCGCCGGCGGATTGCTGACGCCGGCCAACGCGGTGCCGGGCGCCGTCGGGCTTGCGATGGCCTTTGCCGGCATGTTCATCGGCCAGTCGGTGCGGGCGCGGATGCCGGCCGAAGCCTTCCGCCGCTGGTTCCTGATCGCGATGATCCTGCTCGGCCTTTATCTGGCCGGCAGCGCGTTGGCAAAGGAGGTCGCTTGAAGCCTACGATTTCGGCTCGTAGCCCGGCACCCATTTCTCGTGCCGGGGCAGATCATCCTGGATCGTCCACCATGGCGCCCGCGAGGAGGTGAAGACGTGCAGGCGGGGCCGGACTTCCGGATCATCATCGAGCAGGCCGGCGGGAATGCTGAAGGTCGGGAGATAGCTCGCCCTGCCCGGCGTCAGGCAGCCGCAAATCTTGCAGCGGTGGCGGAAACTGCCCGGAGCGGATTCGTAGGATACCGTCATGTCCTCGCCCGCCACGAAGCGAAATCTGTCGGCATCGACATGGGCGTAGGTGGCAAATGCCGCGCCGGTCAGCTTACGGCAATTGGCGCAGTGACAATGCGTCAGAGCGCGTACCTGATCGATCTCGAAACGCACAGCGCCGCACAGACAGCTTCCACGGATCATCGCAACCTCCCTGCCGCGGCCGATCGAGGCTGCATCTCATCCGTTTGAAGGAGTTACCGGCTCTCCAGCATGGCGACGCGGATGCCGAGATAGATGAACAGGCCGCCGAGCGCGCGGTTGACCCAGGCGATCGCGCCCTTCGAGTTGCGCAGACGGTGGGCAGCCTTGGCGGCAAATGCCGCCAGCACCAGGCACCACAGCGTCCCCGTAAAGATGAAGATCAGGCCGAGGGTCAAGAAGGCGAGCGGCTTATGCGGCGAATCGGCTGCGACGAATTGTGGCAGGAAGGCAAGGAAGAACAGCGCGACCTTGGGATTGAGCGCGTTGGTGAAGACCCCCTGAAGGAAGACTCGCCGCAGCGAGCTCCGCATCGGCTCGTCGATCGCCGCCGGCAGCACCGGGCGCGACCACAGCATCTGAAGTCCCGTCACGACCAGGTAGGCCGCCCCGACCAGCTTCAGGACCGAGAACGCGGTCGAGGAGGCCATCAGCAGGGCCGAAAGGCCGATCGCGGCGCCCGCAACATGGACAAAACAGCCGCAGCTGATGCCGAATGCGGCCGCGGCGCCGCCCCGCCAGCCCATCTGCATGCTGCGGCCGATGACGTAGACCGAGTCCGGCCCCGGTGTGACGTTGAGCAGCACCCCCGACAGGATGAACAGCCAGATTTCGTGAATGCCCAGCATGCGAGCTCCCCTGCCGCCGTCCGGGCGGCCGCAACTCCGCTTAGTCGGTTCGTTCCTCCCCGTCCACCGCCGGAAGCGGGTAGGATTTACCTCGAATTTGCAATGCGGATCATACTTCCGCTCCGCCCCATCTGCTCTATAAAGGCAGAGTTCTTGAAATGCCGGATTCGAGGCGACTTGCCACGGTGTGGCCGGTCTGTCCTCCCTTGGAGCTCCGAGAAAGATGGAAAGACGTCTGGCTGCCATCGTCTGCGCCGATGTCGTGGGCTATTCGCGCATGATGGGCAGCGACGAAGCCGGCACCCACGCCGCCTTCAAGGCCCATCGCGCGGCGATCCATCCCATCATCCTCAATCACGGCGGCCGCGTCGTGAAGAACACCGGCGACGGCTTCCTGCTCGAGTTCGCTTCGATCGTCGGTGCCACCGAGGCCGCGATCGCGATGCAAACGCTGATGGCGGAGCGCAACAAACATCTGCCCGCCGACCGCGCCATGCAGTTCCGGCTCGGTATCCACATGGGCGACGTCATCGCCGATGAGGACGAAGTGTTCGGTGACGACGTCAACATTGCCGTTCGTCTCGAATCGGTTGCGAGCCCCGGCGGCTTCGCGATCTCGGCCAAGGCCTATCGCGAGGCGAGCAAGCATCTCACCGTGCCGCTGACCGATGCCGGCAACCACCGCTTCAAGAACATCAAAGATGCGGTCGGGGTCTTCACCTGGATCCCCGAGGGGGCACCGGCGCTCGCACCCGAGCTCCGGGAGGCCTCCGCCCTCTCGCAACAGTACCGTACCGCGATCGTCGGCGTGCTGCCCTTCGCCAATCTCAGCGACGCCCAGGACGAATATTTCTCCGACGGCCTCACCGAGGACCTGATCCACGCGCTGTCGCTGCAATCCTTCTATCGCGTGCTGAGCCGCAACTCGACCTTCGCCTTCAAGGGCAAGAACACCAGCACGCGCCTGATCGCGCGCGAGATCGACGCCACCTATCTGATCCAGGGTTCGGTCCGGCGCGCCGGCGCCAAGATCCGCGTCACCGCCGAGCTGATCGCGCCGGAGACCGGCGAGCAGCTCTGGACGGGCCGCTACGACCGCGACATCGGCGATCTCTTCGCGATGCAGGACGAGATCACCACCAACCTGTCCGCCGCCATCGCCACCGAGATCGTTCGGGCCGAGGCCTCCGCGCCGGCGCGCCTGAGCACCGACGTGACGGCCTGGGACCGCTTCCTGAAGGGACTGTCGCACTACTATCGCCAGACCAAGGAAGACCTCGCCGCCGCCGTCGAGCTATTCCGTGAGGCCATCGGGCTCGATCCCAAACTGTCGATCGCGCATGCCTATCTCGCCACGATCCAGATCCAGAGCATCCAGTTCGGCTGGGTCAAGGGCACGCGCGAGATGTGGGCCGAGGCGATGAACCTCGCCGAAACCAGCGTCCGCCTCGATCCGCGCTCCTCCTTCGCGTTCTCGATCCTGTCCTGGGTCCACGCCATGGAGGGGCATTACGAGGCCGCGATGGACGCCGCCAAGCGCGCGGTCGCGCTCAACCCCTACGACAACGGCGCGCGCGGCGTGCTCGGCATCTGCCATTTCGTCATCGGCGAGCACCGCGAGGCCATCGAGCTGTTCTCGATGGCCGCGCAGCGCGACCACAGCGACCCGCGCTACCAATGGGCGGCGCTGAACGCCTTCAGTCACTACCTGTTGCGCCAATATGACGCGACCCTGTCGTGGGCGCGCGAGCAGCTCTACATCAACCCCAACCACATGCAGGCACTGGCGATCCGTGCCGCCGCGTTGGCGCAACTGGGGCGAAGCGACGAGGCAAGCGAAGCCGCCCGCGTGCTGATGAGCAACTACCCGACCCTCAACGTCGACCGCCACCTGCGCAACTTCCATTGGAAGAAGCCCGAGCATCTCGCCCATTATCGCGAGGGGCTGCTGAAGGCGGGCGTACCGCTCGGCAAGCTGACCCTGGTCCAGAGCGACGTCAAACGCGCCGCCGAATCCTGAATGCGGGCGCAGTCCCCCTGCGGCCGTTTCCGCACCTCTCGACCGAAACACACCTGCCTATGTTGACAGCACAGTGAATTCGGCCACACTCCACCACACGCCCAAGTAGTATAGCTTGCTGTCGGTTTCTTAGGACTTTCCGCGCTTGATCGGCGCGGCATTTCGCGATTCGCCGTTTTCAGGATTTTGGGCCATGCACGACCCCGCTTCGAAGCCGCCATTCAATCCCTCCATCCAGGTCTCGCCGAACAATCCCTGCCCTTTCCTGCGCGGCCTCGTCGGCGAAGGCTTTGTCGAGGGCGGTACGGTCCCGCTGCGAACGCTGTCGCAGACCATTGCCAATGCAAGCGGCGAGACCGGGCTGAAGAAGACCTCGGCGCGCATCCAGGTCCGTGGCGTCGCGCTGATCGCCAATGGCGCCTGCCACATCGTGCAAAGCATCTTCTGGGGCGCGCAGCTCGATAGGCTGCGCGGCGGCCCACTCGACAAGCTTGGTGCCGGCTCGCGCATCCTTGGCATCGACGGGCGCGTCAACGAGAACGAGATCGCACGGCTCGCCAGTTTCGGCAGCACTTATGCCAACCCCGATGGCGGCAGCGAGGTCGGGCTCAATGCCTCGCAAATCCAGACCTTCATGAATGACAATCTCAAGCGCGCCGGCAATCAATCGCGCTGGTACTACCGGATCCTGATGAAGTTCGAATGGCCGGTCCTGCTCAAGATCATGGGCAAGGGTCAGGGTGACGATCGCTATCTCAGCGTGGCCGAGGTGAGGACATTGTTCAACGAGCGCAAATTCCCGGACAGGATCACCCAGAGGGTTGTCGCCCAGCCGGTCAAACCGCCCTCGCTGATCCTGCGCGCCGCAGGCGGCCTCGTCGCCGCGCTCCTCGTCTTTGGCATCGTCGCGCTGCGCTTTCCCGATCAATTCCAGCCGATGCTTCCCGGCATCCTCGGCGACTTCGCGGCGCCGCCGCTGCCGCAGCTCGTCGAACCCAAGGCTGCATACTGGCTGGAGCAGAACTG
Source organism: Bradyrhizobium centrosematis (assembly GCF_045571495.1). Taxonomy (NCBI): domain Bacteria; kingdom Pseudomonadati; phylum Pseudomonadota; class Alphaproteobacteria; order Hyphomicrobiales; family Nitrobacteraceae; genus Bradyrhizobium; species Bradyrhizobium centrosematis. The sequence continues at coordinate 1,125,361 of NZ_CP120703.1, read as the reverse complement.
GGCGCTGGAGGACCGGCACTGGTTTCATCACGCCAGCCAGGGCACCGCGACGTTTCCGGTGCCCTATAGCTGGTTCATGGCGCTCGAGCAGCCGCGGCTGCATTTCTTCGCAAAGCCCGGGATGCTGCATGACAGCGACCATCTGCAGCGCTTCGGCTTCATCCCGAGCCCGCAGACGATCAACACCGACGATGCCACGCTGCGCCGGTTCGGCTACGCCAACGTCTACGACAAGACCAAGCCGGTGCCGGCGCGGCTTTGGGATCCGCCAGTCGATTGGGGGGCCCAGGCTGAAAATGTCGACGGCCTGCCCGTCGGCTTTGCGCGCATGACCGGCGTCGCCGATCCCACGACCGGCCGGATCGGCGAGGACCGGATCGGCCTGACCTGCGCCGCCTGCCATACCGGCCAGATCCAATACAAAGGCATCGCCATCCGCTTCGACGGCGGTCCGGCCATGACCGACCTGAGGAAGCTCGAGGTCACGACCGGTCTGTCGATCGCCTACACGCTGCTCGTGCCGGGTCGCTTCACGCGCTTCGCCGATCGTGTGCTCGGCCCCTCCGCCAGCGCGGAGGATCGCGATGCGCTGAAGCAGAAGCTGCGCACGATCAGCACATTCCTGATCGACTGGGAGAAGACCTACGCGAAAACCATCGCCGGCAAGACGAGGCTCAACCCCAAGACGAAGCGGGAAGAGCCGCAAGCGAATACCGAGGAGGGATATGGTCGTCTCGACGCGCTCAATCGCATCGGCAATCAGGTCTTCGCCCAGGACATGGCGATCAGCGGTCTCAGCGGCTTCGAAAAGAACCTGCATGCCCAGGACGCGCCGGTCAGCTTCCCGCCGATCTGGACCGTGCCCTGGCTCAAATACGCGCAATATGACGCTTCGATCGAACAGCCGCTGATCCGCAATGCCGGCGAAGCGCTGGGCGTCACCGCGTTGCTCAATCTGTCCGACAACACTCCCAAGGACAGGCTGTTTCGCTCCTCGATGGACATCAAGAATCTGAACTGGATCGAGGATCTGCTGAAGGGGTCGCCGCCCTATCCGAAGAAGCAACTGTCCGGACTGACGTCGCCGAAATGGCCGTCGGACATTTTTGGCGGTGGCGCCTGGAAGATCGATGACGAGCGCGTCAAGCGCGGCCGTAAGCTCTATGCGGAGCTCTGCGCCGAATGCCATCTCGGTCCGGTCAACGACAAGGCGTTCGACGCCGAGTTTCCGGCCCAGAGCATCTGGGCCTCGCCACGCTGGGAGACCATCGGCAACGAGAAATTCCTCAACGAGGTTCAGAAGAGCGTCAAAGGCATGGGCACCGACCCCGCTCAGGCGGGCGTGCTGGCGACGCGAACGGTTCAGGTGCCGGGCTTCCTCAAGCTCGATCCCACGCAGAATCTCAATGCCTGGTGGAACTGCAATCTGCCGGAGATTTCGTCGACCGACATGCCGTACTCGCTTGGCCTGATGGTGCTCGTCGACATCGTCAGCCGCAAGGCGATGGACGATGCGAAGATCGACCCGAAGGTTCAGGATGCCTGGTGGGGCAAGCGCAAGAACTGCCCGAATCCCGGTCCGCAGCCGGCCGACAAGAACGAGCCGGGGCCCTGGTATCGCGCCCGCCCGCTCAACGGTGTCTGGGCCACCGCGCCTTACCTGCACAACGGATCGGTGCCCTCGCTTTACTGGATGCTGAGCCCCGCGGCCGAGCGTCCGAAATCGTTCTGCATGGGTGGCGGCCGCGACTATGATCCGAAGCAGGTCGGCTTCGCGGTCACTGACGGCGAGAGCTGCAAGACCGGACAGACACGCTTCTCGACGCGAGCGTCCGATGGCACGGACCTGTTCGGCAACAGCAATCTCGGCCATTCGTTCGACGGCACGCCAGGCCCCGGCAAGGACGGCACCATCGGCCGCCCGCTCAAGGAGCAGGAGCGCTACGAGTTGATCGAGTATTTGAAGACGCTGTGAGCCTTCACCTCTCGGCGCGAGCGAAGCTCGTCGCGGCCCCGCTTGCGGGGCGAGGCCGGAAATCCACCCACACCGTCATTGCGAGCCAACGGGTCCGCGCGAAGCGCGGCCCGATGACAGGCTCCGCGAAGCAATCCAGACCGCCTCTGCGGTTGCAATCTGGATTGCTTCATCGCAAGGGCTCCTCGCAATGACGGAGAATGGGGACTCACTTGAACAGTGGCGTGCCCGGCACGAAGGCGTCGAAGGCGGCCCAGAACTGGGAGCGGTAGCGGTCCTGCTCCTGCAGGATCTCGTGCTTGGCGCCCGCGATCACGAGATGGGAGCCGGCGCGCAAATGATAGGCGAACTCCTCGATCGCCGCGGTCGAGACCACGGTATCGTTCGAGGCGGCCAGCATCAGGATCGGCTGGCGGATCTCGGAGGGGTAGTTAACGCGCTTGAATGTGTGCATCGCGCGGAAGGCGGTATCGGCCCAGGCGACGGTCGGTGACGCCAGTCCGAGCGTCGGGTCTTCCTCCAGGATCGCGGCGTTGCGCGCATAGCGGACCGGATCGCTGGTCACGGGATTGCTGATGAAGGGATCGAGCCCGGTGAGGCGGTCGCTGCCGCCGGGCACATAACGGCCGCCTTGCCCGAGCAGGCGCATCGTCCTCAGCAACGCGCGGACCGGAAACGAGGTGGTGCGGCCAGGCAGGTCGATCATCGGTGCCGACAGCACCATGCGGTCGAACCAGCGCTTGCCCGCATGCGCCACCCGCAACATCACTGTGCCTCCCATGGAGTGGGCCAGCGCGAAGAACGGCGGGGGGCAATCCGGCAGCACCACCTGCTGCACGAACGCCTCGACGTCGATCTCGAAATCGGCGAAGTCGCGCACATAGCCCTTGCGCGGATCGCGCAGGCGGCGCGAGGAGTGGCCCTGCCCGCGCCAGTCGATCATCGCCACCGCAAAGCCGCGGTCGCGCAGGTCCCGCACGGTCTCGAAATATTTCTCGATCTGCTCGCTGCGCCCGGTGAAGACGCAGACCGTGCCCTTGCGGCCGGCAGGCGGCGCCCAGCGCGCAAAGCGCAGCTCGACGCCATCCGGGGTCTTGATGGTGCCGCTGACGACGTTTTCGGGGACGGGGTTGGACGGGATCGAGACCAGCGTCATGATTGGAGGTGCTTGGGCGCGAAGTGCTGCAAATCAAGGGGCTAAAGCGCCGAAAAGGCGCAAATGCCGCCCTCTTGAACGCCGTCTCGTTCCACCCATATCACCTTCGTGCAGGCCGCTACCAGTGTTTCGGAACCGGAACATCAGGCTGCACACAGACGAAAGCCCGGCCCGATTGGCGGGCGGGTTACCCAAACAGTCGCTCAATGGAGGACTTGACCATGCGTAGCTACGATCTCACCCCGTTCTATCGTTCCACCGTCGGCTTCGACCGCCTCTTCAACCTGCTCGACCAGGCCGGTTCGGACGGCAGCAGCCCCGGTTATCCCCCCTATAACATCGAGCGTACCGGCGAGAACGCCTACCGCATCACCGTTGCGGTTTCGGGCTTCGCCAAGGACGAGCTCTCCATCGTCGCGAAGGAAAACACGCTGACGATCAAGGGCGAGAAGGTCGCCAACGAGAACAGCAAGAACGAAGTGCTGTACCGCGGCATCGCCGCGCGCGCCTTCGAACGTGCGTTCCAGCTCGCCGATTTCGTGCAGGTGAAGGACGCCTCGCTCGAGAACGGGCTGCTTCACGTCGACCTCGTGCGTGAGATTCCCGAGGCGAAGAAGCCGCGCCAGATCGCGATCAATACCGGCGCAAAGGCGCAGGTGATCGAGAACTCGACCGCGCAAGCCGCCGCGTAATCACACGCCACTTCCAGGTTATGAAAACGCCCCGGTGCCCCGGGGCGTTTTTGTTTTGCGCTGCATCACAGAGCGGTGAAGACGAGTAACGCCGCCGTCTTTCCCTCCGTCTTTTGGGCATCGACACCAAGACAAGACGGAGAACGATCATGTCACTTTGGCGCAGCCTTTTTGTCGCCGCGAGCCTTTTGGCGGCTCCCCTCAGCCTTGCTCATGCGCAGACACCACAGACGGTGAAAGCCAAGAACGTGGTGCTGGTGCACGGCGCCTGGGCTGACGGCTCGAGCTGGTCGGAGGTGATTCCGATCCTGCAGGCCGCGGGCCTGCATGTCACGGCCGTGCAGAATCCGCTGTCGTCGCTTGCCGATTCCGTCGAGGAGACCAGGCGCGCGCTGGCCGAGCAGGACGGTCCCACGGTGCTGGTGGCGCATTCCTGGGGCGGCACCGTGATCAGTCAGGTCGGCACCGATCCCAAAGTGACCGGGCTCGTCTATGTCGCCGCCCGCGCGCCGGATGCGAATGAGGATTTCGTTGCGCTGTCGAAGCAATTCCCGGCGGGACCCGCGCGCGCCGGCATCGTCGAGCGCGACGGCTACACCAAGCTCGCGGAAGAGGCCTTCCTGAAGTACTTTGCCAATGGCGTGAAGCCGGAGCAGGCCAAGGAGCTCTATGCCGTGCAATGGCCGACCGCGGCCTCGATCTTCGCGGGCCGCACCAATGAGGCGGCCTGGCACTCCAAGCCGAGCTGGTACGCGGTGTCGAAGAACGACTACACCATCAATCCCGATTTCGAGCGCTTCCTCGCCAAACGCATGAACGCCACCACGATCGAGCTCGATGCCGGCCACCTCTCGCTGGTGTCGCATCCGAAGGAGGTGGCGAATCTGATCCTGGAAGCGGCGGGGTATCCGCGAAGCTGAAGCGATGACTGAAATGAGGAAGGCGCCTGAATTGCTCAGGCGCCTTTTGTTTTGCCCGGCTGCCGTCGCGCCGAGCTCGGAGCGCTAATCCAGCCCCTGTACCGCAGGCATCTCCTGCGTCGGCAGAATGGTCGCGGCCGGCTTGGCATGGCCGACAGTCGGCGCGGCGGCCTCGGTCGGCTTGGCCTGCGCGGCAGCGGACTGCTGCGGGGCCTGCGCCTCCGGCGCTTGGGCCTGCGGCGCCGCTGGCTCTGCCGGCTTGGCGGCGACCGGCGTCTCGCCGCGTCGCGGGGCAGCCTTGGGCAGCGGCACCGTGCGGCTCGCCACATGCGGGATGGCGGCCGGCGGCCGCGGCGGGCCGCTGCGGATCACGGTCGGCGGCGGCAATGCGCTTTGCGGACCAAAGGGCGCGACCGCGCCCTCGTCATAACCGGGCGCCATGCCGTAGGCGTCGGCGGCCGGCATGAAGCGAATGATCCGACCGTCGCGGGCATCGATCACGAGCCGGCCGTCGTCGCCGTGCCGGTCGATCACCGCGATGGTGTAGACGCTGCCGCGCAGGCGCGGGATGCCGAGCGGCGAGAAGCCGCTATCGCGCAGCACCGCATAGACCTCGGTCGGCGGCAACAGCTCCGGCGCCGGGCCGCGTTCATCGTAGCCATAGCCGTAGCGCGGCGGCGGGGCGGCCTCGGGAGGCGCATAGGGTCCATCGAAATCCGACACCGGGACCACCGCGATACCGCTCGTGGAAACTTGCGCCAAAACCTGCCCCTGCCCGGCGCTCACGACCAGCGCCAGCGTGGCGGCAGCCACACATCCTGTGAAAAACTTCATCGGTCGACACGCTCCTGTCAGGCCCCGGATGGCTCGCGCTCTTTCGCTTCTTGTGGCGTGGCGCGCCTTCCGAAGGGTTGATCCGAAGCCTCATTTGGGATTTCGGCGCCCACAGGGCCGGATCGGGGCGCGTTTGCTTCAAAACCGGGGCTGCGCAACTTTTGGAAAGCGATTGATTGACTTATCGGGAATCGGGACTTTCGCGCGCTTGTGTGCTAGACAAAAATTTGGCAAGGTGATGGTTAGGACAGGAAGACTGTCTCAATTTTGCTTGCGGTCCCGGCACAGGGATTGCAGCGAAAGTCGGTGCTCTCGAGCACCATAAGGCAACGGGCAAAGCCGTTCTCGGGGACGAAGAACGCCTTGGCCTGAATTTAAGAAAATGCGGCTCGCAGCGGACGAGCGGTGACCCAGAGGCGGGTGCCGCGGAACACCCAAGGTGCGCCGAAGATGGCGGTGAGGCAGCTTGCCGCACGGAGAGGACAGGAACAATGAACGGGTCGCAATTCGAGCGCGCAAACATCGTGGCAGAACAGCTGTCGGCGACGGTCGCCTCGAAAACGACCGATCCGATTCAGGAGCACAATTCGCGTCCCAAAGCCGAAGGCCTGTACGATCCGAGCCTGGAGAAGGATTCTTGCGGCGTCGGCTTCATTGCCAACATCAAGGGCAAGAAGTCGCATGAGATCGTCTCGGACGCGCTGAACATCCTCTGCAATCTCGAGCATCGCGGCGCCGTCGGCGCCGACCCGCGCGCCGGTGACGGCGCCGGCATCCTGGTGCAGATCCCGCACGCCTTCTTCAGCCGCAAGGCCGGTGAGCTCGGTTTTACCCTGCCGGCGCCCGGCGAATACGCCATCGGTGCGCTGTTCATGCCGCGCGACACCGCCTGGCGTAACGTCATCAAGAGCATCATCGCCGACCAGATCAAGGAGGAGGGCCTGACCCTGCTCGGCTGGCGCGACGTGCCGACCGACAATTCCTCGCTCGGCGTCACCGTGAAGCCGACCGAGCCCGCCTGCATGCAGGTGTTCATCGGCCGCAACGGCACCGCCAAGACCGAGGACGAATTCGAGCGCCGGCTCTACATCCTGCGCAAGTCGATCTCGCAGGCGATCTACCAGCGTCGCGACCGCGGCCTTGCAGGCTATTACCCCTGCTCGATGTCCTGCCGCACCGTGATCTATAAGGGCATGTTCCTGGCCGACCAGCTCGGCAAGTACTATCCCGACCTGCATGAGAAGGACTTTGAGAGCGCGCTGGCCCTGGTGCATCAGCGCTTCTCGACCAACACCTTCCCGGCCTGGTCGCTGGCGCATCCCTATCGCATGATCGCGCATAACGGCGAGATCAATACGCTGCGCGGCAACACCAACTGGATGGCGGCGCGGCAGGCTTCGGTGAGCTCCGAGCTCTACGGCAAGGACATCAACCGGCTCTGGCCGATCTCCTATGAAGGCCAGTCGGACACCGCCTGCTTCGACAACGCGCTCGAATTCCTGGTGCAGGGCGGCTACTCGCTGCCGCACGCCGTCATGATGATGATCCCGGAGGCGTGGGCCGGCAATCCCCTGATGGACGAGAAGCGCCGCGCTTTCTACGAGTATCATGCCGCGCTGATGGAGCCGTGGGACGGACCCGCCGCGATCGCCTTCACCGACGGTCGCCAGATCGGCGCCACGCTCGACCGCAACGGCCTCAGGCCCGCGCGCTATCTCGTCACCAAGGACGACCGCATCGTGATGGCGTCCGAGATGGGCGTGCTGACGATCCCGGAGGACCAGATCATCACCAAGTGGCGCTTGCAGCCCGGCAAGATGCTGCTGGTCGACCTCGAGCAGGGTCGTCTCATTCCCGACGACGAGATCAAGGCCGAGCTCGCCAGGAGCCATCCCTACAAGGAATGGCTGGAGCGGACCCAGATCGTGCTGGAAGAGCTGCCGAAGGTCCCGACCACAGGCGTGCGATCCAACCTGTCGCTGCTCGATCGCCAGCAGGCGTTCGGCTACAGCCAGGAAGACATCAACATCCTGATGACGCCGATGGCCGCCACCGGCGAGGAAGCCGCGGGCTCGATGGGTAACGACACGCCGATCTCGGCGCTGTCGGACAAGGCCAAGCCCCTGTTCACCTATTTCAAGCAGAACTTCGCGCAGGTCACCAACCCGCCGATCGACCCGATCCGCGAGGAGCTGGTGATGAGCCTCGTCTCCATCATCGGACCGCGGCCGAACCTGTTCGACCTGCAGGGCATGGCCACGACCAAGCGTCTCGAAGTGCGTCAGCCGATCCTGACCGATGCGGACCTGGAGAAGATCCGCTCGATCTCCGAGGTGGCCGACACCCACTTCAAGTCGCGCACGCTGGACACCACCTTCCACGCCGGTCTCGGCGCGGCCGGCATGGACCAGGTGCTGGACGAGCTCTGCGCGCGCGCTGAAAGCGCGGTGCGCGAGGGCGTCAACATCATCATCCTGTCCGACCGCATGGTCGGCACCGACCGGGTGCCGATCCCCTCGCTCTTGGCCTGCGCCGCCGTGCATCATCACCTGATCCGCACCGGCCTGCGCACCTCGGTCGGCCTCGTCGTCGAATCCGGCGAGCCACGCGAAGTGCACCACTTCGCCTGCCTTGCCGGCTACGGCGCCGAGGCGATCAATCCGTACCTGGCGTTCGAAACCATCATCGCGATGAAGGACCGCCTGCCCGGCTCGCTCGACGACTACGAGATCGTCAAGCGCTACATCAAGTCGATCGGTAAGGGCCTTTTGAAGGTGATGTCCAAGATGGGCATCTCGACCTATCAGTCCTATTGCGGCGCGCAGATCTTCGATGCGGTCGGTCTGAAGGCTGATTTCGTTGCCAAGTTCTTCGCCGGCACGCACACCCGCGTCGAAGGCGTCGGCCTGGCCGAGATCGCGGAAGAGGCGGTGCGCCGGCACGCCGACGCGTTCGGCGAGGCCCAGGTCTACAAGAGCGCGCTCGACGTCGGCGGCGAATATGCCTATCGCAGCCGCGGCGAGGACCATGCCTGGACCGCCGAATCGGTGTCGCTGCTGCAGCACGCCGCGCGCGGCAATTCGCAGGAGCGCTATCGCGCCTTCGCCAAGATCCTGAATGAGCAATCGGAGCGCCTGTTGACGCTGCGCGGCCTGTTCCGGATCAAGGGTGCGGAGGAGGAGAAGCGCAAGCCGATCCCGCTCGACCAGGTCGAGCCGGCCAAGGAGATCGTCAAGCGTTTCGCCACCGGTGCGATGAGCTTCGGTTCGATCTCGCGCGAGGCGCATACCACGCTCGCCATCGCCATGAACCGGATCGGCGGCAAGTCGAACACCGGTGAAGGCGGTGAGGAAGCCGACCGCTTCAAGCCGATGCCGAACGGCGATTCCATGCGCTCGGCGATCAAGCAGGTCGCCTCCGGCCGCTTCGGCGTCACCACGGAGTATCTCGTCAACTCCGACATGATGCAGATCAAGATGGCGCAGGGGGCCAAGCCCGGCGAAGGCGGCCAGCTGCCCGGCCACAAGGTCGACGCGACCATCGCCAAGGTCCGGCACTCGACGCCGGGCGTCGGCCTGATCTCGCCGCCGCCGCATCACGACATCTACTCGATCGAGGATCTGGCGCAGCTCATCTACGACCTCAAGAACGTCAACCCGACGGGCGACGTGTCCGTCAAGCTGGTCTCCGAGATCGGCGTCGGCACGGTCGCCGCGGGCGTCGCCAAGGCGCGCGCCGACCATGTCACCATCGCGGGCTTCGAGGGCGGCACCGGCGCTTCGCCGCTGACTTCGATCAAGCACGCTGGCTCGCCATGGGAGATCGGCCTCGCCGAGACCCACCAGACCCTGGTGCGCGAGCGGCTGCGCAGCCGCATCGTGGTCCAGGTCGACGGCGGCTTCCGCACCGGCCGCGACGTCGTGATCGGCGCGCTGCTCGGCGCCGACGAGTTCGGCTTTGCCACCGCGCCGTTGATCGCGGCCGGCTGCATCATGATGCGCAAGTGCCACCTCAACACCTGCCCGGTCGGCGTCGCCACCCAGGATCCGGTGCTGCGCAAGCGCTTCACCGGCCAGCCCGAGCACGTGATCAACTACTTCTTCTTCGTCGCCGAGGAAGTCCGCGAAATCATGGCGAGCCTCGGCTTCCGCACCTTCAACGAGATGGTCGGCCAGGTGCAGCTGCTCGACCAGACCAAGCTGGTCGCGCACTGGAAGGCCAAGGGCCTCGACTTCTCCAAGCTGTTCGTCAAGCAGAAGGAAGAGAAGGGCCAGAAGATCTATCACTCCGAGCGCCAGAACCATCATCTGGAGGCTGTGCTCGATCGCACGCTGATCGAGAAGGCCCAAGCGGCGCTCGACCGCGGGGCGCCGGTGAAGATCGAGGCCGCCATCAACAGCACCAACCGCTCTGCGGGCGCTATGCTGTCCGGCGCGGTCGCCAAGATCTACGGCCATGCCGGCCTGCCGCACGATACCATCCATGTCAGCCTCAAGGGCACCGCGGGTCAGGCCTTCGGCGCCTGGCTCGCCCACGGCGTCACCTTCGAGCTCGAAGGTGAAGCCAACGACTATGTCGGCAAGGGCCTCTCGGGCGGCAAGATCATCGTCAAGCCGCCGAAGAACTCCGCCATCGTGCCGGAAGAGAGCATCATCGTCGGCAACACCGTGATGTACGGCGCGATCGAGGGTGAGTGCTATTTCCGCGGCATCGCCGGCGAACGTTTCGCCGTGCGTAACTCGGGCGCGGTCGCCGTGGTCGAGGGCGCAGGCGATCATTGCTGCGAATACATGACCGGCGGTATCGTTGTCGTGCTCGGCAAGACCGGGCGCAACTTCGCGGCCGGCATGTCCGGCGGCATCGCCTATGTGCTGGACGAGGCCGGCGACTTCGACCGGCTGTGCAATCTCAGCATGGTCGAGCTCGAGCCGGTGCTTTCGGAAGAGCTGATCAACGCCGGTACCTATCACCACGCCGGTGACCTCGAGGCGCATGGCCGGGTCGACGTGTTCAAGAATCTGCTCGCCTCCGACGTCGAGCGGCTGCACGTCCTGATCTCGCGCCACGCGAAAGCCACCGGCTCCAAGCGCGCCGCCGACATCCTCGCCAATTGGAAAGACTGGCTGCCCAAATTCCGCAAGGTGATGCCGGTCGAGTACCGGCGCGCGCTGCGTGAGATGGCCGCCAATGCGGACGCCGAGCCGAAAATCGCGATCGGGGCGTAATAAAAGCCCTCATGGTGAGGAGCGCGAAGCGCGTCTCGAACCATGAGGTCACCATCTGGGCCTCTGTCCTTCGAGACGCGGCGCCAAGAGCGCGCCGCTCCTCAGGATGAGGAGTGAGACAACAAACGAATTAAGCGGCAGGGACTTCGGGTTTAATGGGCAAGATCACGGGTTTTCTGGAAATCGAACGGCATGACCGCAAGTACACCCCGGTCGCCGAGCGTGTGAAGCATTACAAGGAATTCGTCGTTCCCCTCTCCGAGAGGGAGGTGCGCGACCAAGCCGCGCGCTGCATGAACTGCGGCATTCCCTATTGCCACGGCACCGGGTCGGTCGCGCCCGGCACGCCCGGCTGCCCGGTCAACAACCAAATTCCCGACTGGAACGACCTCGTCTATCAGGGCAATTGGGAAGAGGCCTCGCGCAACCTGCACTCGACCAACAACTTCCCGGAGTTCACCGGGCGCATCTGCCCCGCGCCATGCGAAGCATCGTGCACACTCAACATCGACGACAATCCCGTCACCATCAAGACCATCGAATGCGCGATCGTCGACCGCGCCTGGGACAATGGCTGGCTCAAGCCTGAAGTCGCCGCGCATAAGTCCGGCAAGAAGGTCGCCGTGATCGGCTCGGGTCCGGCCGGCATGGCCTGCGCGCAGCAGCTCGCCCGCGCCGGCCACGACGTCCACGTCTACGAGAAGTACGCCAAGGCCGGCGGCCTGCTGCGCTACGGCATCCCCGACTTCAAGATGGAGAAGGGCGTCATCGACCGCCGCGTCGCGCAGATGGAAGCCGAAGGTGTCACCTTCCACTACAACAGCCATGTCGGCGCTGACGGCAATGTCGATCCGCGCGAGATGCTCAACGAGTACGATGCGGTGGCGCTGACCGGCGGCGCGGAAGCCCCGCGCGACCTGCCGATCCCCGGCCGCGAGCTCGCCGGCATCCACTACGCCATGGACTTCCTGCCTCAGCAGAACCGCCGCGTCTCCGAGGAGCCGCTCGGCGGCGTCCAGGAGATTTTGGCCGGCGGCAAGCACGTCGTCGTCATCGGCGGCGGCGACACCGGAAGCGACTGCATCGGCACCTCGCTGCGCCAGGGCGCGCTGTCGGTCACTCAGCTCGAGATCATGCCCGCCCCGCCCGAGCGCGAGAACAAGGGCCTGACCTGGCCGAACTGGCCGCTGAAGATGCGGACCTCCTCCAGCCAAGCCGAAGGCGCGGTGCGCGAATACGCCGTGCTGACCCAGAAGTTCTCGGGAGAGAACGGAAAGGTCAAGAAGCTGCACTGCGTCCGTGTCGACGACAAGTTCAAGCCGATTGCCGGCACCGAGTTCGAGCTCGATGCCGAGCTCGTCCTGCTCGCGATGGGCTTCGTCCACCCAGTGCACGAAGGCCTCTTGAAGCTGCTTGCCGTCGACCTCGACCCGCGCGGCAACGTCAAGGCCAACACGCTGGACTACCAGACCTCGCGCCCCAACGTGTTCTCCGCCGGCGACATGCGCCGCGGCCAATCGCTGGTGGTGTGGGCCATTCGCGAGGGCCGGCTGTGCGCCCGGTCGATCGATACGTTCCTGATGGGGAAGACGGATCTGCCGCGGTAGTCTATCGCTCCGCTACGGTTTGATGCGGATAAGCAGCGGCGTACTGGATGCCCCGTCAAGCCGGGGCATGACAGCGGAGCAAGCGGCAAGGGTAGCGCGTCAATCTACGCGCACTCGCCGCATCGTTTAGTTCTGCAACCTCACGCCCACCAATACCACCGTCCCTTGCGAGCTCGCCCCGGCCTGGTTGGAATCCAGGATGTCGTGGCGCAGCGTGCCCTTGACCCAGATGTTGCGGTTGAGCTTGTAGATCAAGTTGCTCTCGAACGAGTAGGTCTTGTCGTTACGGTTCTGGCCCTGGTAGTCGAGCGTGCCGTAGGTGAACTTGCCGACGGCGGTGAGCCAGCGGCGGAAGTCGTGGTCGACCTCGGCCGAGTAGGTGCGCACCAGCACGCCGGAGGAGCCGGGGATGGTGGTCTCGGCGATCTGCGTGTCGGTGAAGAATTTCACCGTGGTGAGGCCGCTCGCATTCCAGATCAGCGAGCCCGTGGTCAGAAACCCTGCGAGCTGGCTGAGACGCGGGTCGGTGTAGTTGCGCGCGGAATAGCCGACCGAGATCTCGCCGGTGAGGATGCGCGAGAATTCGAAGGACGAGCCGATCTTGGCGTAGCCACCATTTGAGTCGCGGAAATAGCCGTTGCGGTCGGCCGCCTGGTCGTGCACGCGGGTGTCGCCCTGGATCTCGACGAACGGCTTCAGGCCCGGCTTGAGATCGTAGGAGAAACGTCCCACGCCGCCATACTGATTGAAATCGCGGTCATTGTTGCTGAAGGTCGAGCCGTCGGTGAGCTTTGAATCGGTGTAGGCGGTGCGATCGACGGTGGCGCCGGCGGCGACCTGGAAACGATTGAAGGTCTGATCGAAGCCGACCGTCGTGCCGTAGGCGGCGTACACGGGATATTTCTGCAGGCCGGCCTGCACGTTCGGGCTGCCGGGATTGTCGGTGGCGAGGCGCAGGCGCAGCTGCGAGGTCAGCTTGAGGTCGCGGTCGACGTCGAGGCGCCCGTCGACATGGCCGGTGAAGTCGGGGCGATTGGCCTCGACCGGCGAAGGCGAGGCTAAACCGTCGACCGTCGCCGGCATGTTGTTGGTGTAGCCGGAGAACGAGCCGCGCAGGTCGGCGACCAGCGCGTGGCGCTCCCAGTCCGACATCACCAGAAGATCCGGAGCAACGACGTAGGCCGGCGAGCCGACCGGCTTGTTGAGACGCGTCGGGTTGGTGTCGTAGCCGGTCGAGAGCTCGAGCCCGCCCTTGATCAGGAAGCTGCCGGCATAGTCGCCGACGGCGCCGAACGGATCCTCATCCGCCTTGAGGCGGCGGCGTAGCGGCTGGCCGGGCACGGTGCCCGCCATCGCCGCAGGCACCGGCGCCCTGTTCGCGGACGCAGATGGTGGCGGCGCGATTCTGGGGGGGCCGAGCGCGGTCGGCGGCGGCGGTGTCGTCGGCACTGGCGAGCCGGGCCCGGCCGCGCGCTTGGGCTTCGGCTGGCCGGGATAGAGCTTGGGCTGCTGTCGCTTGCGGTTGAGCGCGTCGTAGCCGGAGCTGCTCGCGCCGGTGGCGGCAGGCAATCCGTAGGTCGGGACCTGACCGACTCGCGAGGCCACCGGCCTCTCGCGGGCCTTGCGCGGATCGGCACTGGGATCGGGCAGCGCCGGCAACGCATCCGACGGCGCCTGCGGCACGCCCGCCGTGCGGCGCGTCGGCAGCGTGTCGGGCGAGGCGAAGCCGCCGCGGTTGGGATTGAACAGATTGGGCGTGAGGCTCTGGGCGGCCACGGGGGCGCTTCCGAGGACCGTCAGCGCAAGGCACGGCAAAGCCGCGCGCAGGACTTGCGCGCGTTTGCTCCGGCCGGTGCCTGGAGACGACCCCACGATGGAATAACCCCAACGAAATCAAACACTTTCAAGATGGCGTCCACCGGCTGGCGGGAACCATCGTTAATGGAGTTAAAACAATTATGGTTAATGAGGCGTTGAGGGACTTGGTGCCCTCGTCGCCTCCACGCCTGCGGCATGCTAAGGAGGCACCGACCGGGCGAACGCCCCCTCCTCCCTGGACCAGACCATGCCGAGCTCGAAACCGCTGATGACCGCATCATCCGGCCCCATCCCCGACAGCGTCGAATCCGCGCTCCGCACCCTGGAGACGGAGAGCGGCGGCATCAACGCGCTCGCAGCCGCGCTGCGCGGGCCGCTCGGCGAGACATTTGCCAAAGCGGTCGACCTGATCCGCAGCGCCAAGGGCCGCGTCATCGTCACCGGGCTCGGCAAATCAGGCCATATGGGGCGCAAGATCGCCGCGACGCTGGCCTCGACCGGCACGCCCGCCTTCTTCGTGCACGCCGCCGAAGCCGGCCATGGCGACCTCGGCATGATCACCACCGACGACGTCATCATGGCGCTGTCCTGGTCCGGCGAGCAGCCGGAGATGAACAACCTCGTGAACTATTCGGCGCGCTTCGCCATTCCCATGATCGCCATCACGTCGAACGCGGCCTCCTCGCTCGGCCAGGCCGCCGATATCGTGATCGAGCTGCCGAAAGCGCGCGAGGCTTGCCCGCACAATCTGGCGCCGACCACCTCGACGCTGATGCAGGCCGCGATCGGCGACGCGCTCGCGATCGCGCTGCTCGAAGGCCGCGGCTTCACCGCGCTCGAGTTCGCCCATTTCCACCCCGGCGGCAAGCTGGGCGCAATGCTGAAATTCGTCCGCGACTATATGCGCACGGGCGCGGAAATCCCCCTCAAGCCTGAGGGCACCGCGATGTCGGAGGCCGTGGTCGAGATGTCGGCGAAGGGCCTCGGCTGTGTCTGCATCGTCAACGATGCGGGCGAGGCCGTGGGCATCATCACCGATGGCGATCTGCGCCGCCACATGCGCCCAGACCTGCTGACCGCGTCGGTCGACGAGATCATGACCAGGCAGCCGAAGACGGTGCCGCCCTCGATGCTCGCCACCGAAATGATCGAGGTGCTGAACACCCGCAAGATCACGACGCTGGTCGTCACCGAGGCGGGCAAGGTGGTCGGCATCGTGCATCTGCACGATCTGCTGCGCGCGGGCGTGGCTTAAGGCACGCGCCCCTCTTCACTCGTCATTGCGAACGTAGCGAAGCAACCCAGGCCGCCACAACGGCGACAATCTGGATTGCTTCGTCGCAAGGGGCTCCTCGCAATGACGGCGGTCAGCGTGCGGCCGGAAACCGCGCCGCTTTCTCCTCCAGCGGCAGCCGCAGCCCGTTCGCCAGATACGACACCGTGCGGTAGAAGCCGCACAGCAGCATGATCTCCAGGATCTGCGCCTCGTCGTAATGCACCGACAGCGCCGCGAATTCCTCGTCGGTGAACGTCGCGCGGGCATGCAGCGCGTCGACCGCCGCGATCAGCGCCTGCTCGCCCGGTGACCAGCACGACGACGTTGCATCGCCCTGCACCGTAGCCCGCACCTCCTCCGCGGTGAGCTTTGCCGGCCCGGCGAAGACAGCGACATGCACGCCCCACTCATATTCGCAACGATTGAGCGCGCAGGTGCGGTCGATGACAATCTCGCGCTGGCGGAGCGACAGCGGTCCGGGATCGAGCAAGCCGCCGGCGCGGAACTTGTCCCAGGCGCGGGCGTGCCCCGCCATCACCCGGAACAGCATCAGCGGCGGCGCGCCGCGCATGATGCGGTCGAATTGCTGCTGGATCTCCGGTGGATAAGGCGGGGTAAGCGGCGCAAGGCGCGGCGTGGCCTGGGACATGGCAGAAGACATGGGCGGCTTCCGTTGCTACATTTATCGTAGCATACAGCTACATTATCTGTAGCGTAACGCAAGGGGCCCGACATGGCGAAACAGGCAACATCGGAACGCCGCGTGCGCGGCTCGCGGACCGGGCGGCCGATCATGGCGCTGCTGGACCTGCTCGGCCGGCGCTGGGCATTGCGGATATTATGGGAATTGCGCGATGAGCCCCTGACCTCGCGCGCGCTCCGTACGGCCTGCGACGAGGCCTCGCCGACGGTGCTGCAGGCGCGGCTGACCGAGCTGCGCGAAGCGGGGTTCGTCGAGCTTGGCGACGGCGGTGGCTATGGACTGACGCCGCTCGGGCGGGAATTGTGCGCGATGGTGATGCCACTACACCGATTTGCGGAGCGGTGGCGCGGCAAGGGCGGCGCCTGAACTCGGCAATGCCACCTCAACAAACTCGTCATTGCGAGCGAAGCGAAGCAATCCAGAATCCTTCCGCGGAGAAATTCTGGATTGCTTCGTCGCAAGGGCTCCTCGCAATGACAGCGCTTAAGCCGCTGCCACCGTCAGATTGGCGCCGTCCACCTGCACCACCTTCACCCGCGTTCCGGCCGGCGTGTCAGGGCCCGCGACGCGCCAGACCGTATCGCCGATGCGCACGGTGCCGCTGCCGTCGATGATCGGCTTCTCCAGCGTGAACTCGCGGCCGAGCAAGGCCTCGGTGCGCTTGTTGAGGAAAGGACTGGCGTTTGCGTCCGGCTTCGGCCGGGCAAGGCGGCGCCACACCGGCACGGCGGCGGCGGCGAACAGCGCGAACATTACGAGCTGGATCTGCCACGATATGAGGACCGCGAACGAGATCAGGCCGACGAGCAGGGCAGCCAACCCGAGCCAGAACAGGAAGACACCCGGCGCCAGCACCTCCAGCGCCATCAGGATGAAGCCGAAGATCAGCCAGTTCCAGGTGCCGAGCGATACGAACATGTCGGTCATGACACGACCTTCTATCATGCGCACGCCCCTGTCGGGGCCATGCGCGGGTGACTAACCCTGCCGCGGCGGCACCACCGGCGGCGTGCTGCCGGTCGGCGGCACCGAGCCGGTGCGACGGGCGGCAGCCGCTGCGGACGCCGCGCTCTCGCCGAACGTTGCCTTGGCGATCTCGCCGATGCCGGCGAGCGAGCCCAGCATGCTCACGGCTTCCACCGGCAGCATGATGATCTTCTGGTTCGGCGCGTCGGCGAACTGGCCGAACGCCTTGATATATTTGTCGGCGATAAAATAGTTCAACGCGGCGACGTCGCCCTTGGAGATGGCTTCCGAGACTGCCTGCGTCGCCTTGGCCTCGGCTTCGGCCAAGCGCTCGCGCGCCTCGGCATCGCGGAAGGCAGCTTCGCGGCGGCCTTCGGCCTGCAGGATCTGGCCCTGCTTGGCGCCTTCGGCGCGCAGGATCTCGGACTGGCGCTGGCCTTCGGCGGCGAGAATGTCGGCGCGCTTGACGCGCTCGGCCTTCATCTGCCGGCCCATGGCTTCGACGAGATCAGCCGGCGGCACGATGTCCTTGATCTCGATGCGGTTGACCTTGACGCCCCAGGGCGACACCGCGGCGTCCACGACGCGCAGCAGGCGTTCGTTGATCTCGTCGCGATGCGACAGCACCTGGTCGAGATCCATCGAGCCCATCACCGAGCGGATGTTGGTCATGGTAAGAACCGTGATCGCCTGGGTGAGGTTGGCGACCTCGTAGCTCGCCTTCGCGGCATCGAACACCTGGAAGAAGGCGACGCCGTCGACCGTCACCGTGGCGTTGTCCTTGGTGATCACCTCCTGCTCGGGAATGTCGATCACCTGCTCCATCATGTTGATCTTGCGTCCGACGCGATCGAAATAGGGCACGATCAGATTGAGCCCGGGGCTGAGCGTCTGGGTGTATTTGCCGAATCGCTCGATGGTCCAGTCATAGCCCTGCGGCACCGTTTTCACGCCGGCCACCAGCGTGACGATGACAAGCAACACCAGGACAATCGCGAAAATGTCGAAACCGCTCATAGCTCCTCCAAGGCGGGCAGAAGCCGGAAAAAGCCCTTTCCCGCGCTGTCATTGGTCGGGATCACGACCTTACCGGTTCAGCGGTCGCAATTCACGTCGGTATCGGCGCGATTCTACACAAGGCGCACAGCAAGAGAACGGCCGCGATATGTATTTGCGACAGGCTCTTGAAAGCGTTCAGCCGCAGACCTAGCAGCGATGGTTAACAATTGCGTCGTCACGGCGAGCTCTACTCGATGACCTCATTCGCGATTGCAAGCAGCCCCGGGGCAAGCGTGACGCCGAGCGCCTTGGCCGTCTTCAGGTTGACCGCAAGCTCGAACTTGGTGGGGTTCTGCACCGGCAGGTCGGCCGGCCGCGCGCCCTTCAGGATGCGGTCGATATAGTCGGCAGCGCGGCGGAGCTGCTCGGCGCTGTCGGTGCTATAGGACATCAGCCCACCTTCGTCGACGAAGGTGCGGCTCCAGAACACCGCGGGCACGCGCGCCTCCGCAACGGCCGCCAGAAGCTGCGCGCGGTTGGCCATGGTGAAGAAATCCGGCAGGACCAGCAGCCCATCGGCCTTGCGCGAGGCCAGCGCCGCGACCGCAGCCGTGTCATGCACCGGCGCGGGCTCCACCGTCATTTGGAGCGCGCGGCCGGCGTCCTCGATGGTGCGCAGCATCAGGGGTGCGAACGGGGCGGTGGCGGGATTGTAGACGACGGCAACGCGGGACACCTTCGGCGTGACCTGCGTCAGCATCTCCAGCCATTTGCCGGCCAGGGGGCCGTTGTAATCGGTGAAGCCGGTGAGGTTGCCGCCGGGATGCGCGAGGTTCTCGACGAAGCCCTGGCTGACCGGATCGGTGACGACGGCGAACACGATCGGGATCGTCGTGGTGCGCCGGCGCAGCTCTTCGACCGAGGGCGTGCCGACCGCAAGCAGGATGTCGGGCTTGAGCGCGATCAGCTCCTCGGCGAGCTGCGCGATGCGGGCGCGGTCGCCGCCTCCGCTGCGCCAATCGACCTTGAGATTGTCCCGCTCCTTCCAGCCATGGCCTAAGAGCGCTTCCACCAAGACCGTGCTGCGCGCCTGGCCGATCGCATCATCGGCGGCCGTGACCGAGAGCACACCGAGCCGCCGTGTCGCGTTCGGCTGCTGCGCCAGGGCCGGAGCCGGCAGCGCCGCGAGCATCCCAAGAAGCGCCAGGCACCGGCGGCGGTTCATGGGATGCCCATCAGATCCAACCCTGGAGCTCGCGCTGCACCAGGGTCCGGATCACGTCCATTCCGGGCTCGCTATCGTTGAGGCAGGGGATCGCGGAAAACTCTTCGCCGCCATTGTGCTTGAAGATCTCCGCGTTCTCCTGCGCGATCTCCTCCAGCGTCTCCAGGCAGTCGGCGGAAAAGCCCGGCGTCACCACCGCGATGCGGCGCACGCCTTCCTTGGCGAGCCGCTCCATGGTCTTGTCGGTATAGGGCTGGAGCCACTCGGCATTGCCGAACCGCGACTGGAAGGTCAGCAGCAGCTTCGTCTCGTCCATGCCGAGCCGGCGGCGCAGTGCCTCGGTCGTGGCGATGCAATGGGTCTGATAGGGATCGCCCTTGTCGACATAGGATTTCGGCATGCCGTGGAAGGAAGCCACGATCAGCTCCGGCGCGAACGGCAGGCCCGCCAGATGCGTCTCGATCGAGGTCGCGAGCGCCTCGATATAGGCCGCATCCTCATAATAAGGTGGCGTCACCCGCAGCGTCGGCTGGTTGCGCAGGCGGGCGAGCACGCGGAACACTTCGTCGCAGACGGTTGCCGAGGTCGAGGCGGAGTATTGCGGGTAGAGCGGAACCGCGAGGATCCGCTCGCAGCCTTTCGCGATCAGCGCATCGATGCCCGACTTGATCGAGGGATTGCCGTAGCGCATGGCCCAGTCCACCACGACATGGCGGTAGTCCGACAGCCCGGCGGCGAGCTTGTCGGCTTGCGACCGCGTGATGGTCTTCAGCGGCGACTCGTTCTTCTCGGTGTTCCAGATCTTCTGGTAATCCAGCGCCTTGGTGCGGGGGCGGCTGCGCAGGATGATCCCGTTCAGCACGGCCTTCCAGATCAGCCCCTGATCCTCGATGACGCGGGCGTCCGAGAGGAATTCCTTCAGGTACACCCGCACGCCCGGCGCATCAGCCGTGTCGGGCGTTCCGAGATTGATCAGGAGCACGCCAACGCGCGGCAAGGCGGGGTGGGCGGCCGGTCTTGCGGTCTCGATGGGAACGACACTGGTCATGGCCCTGTGGGTCGCGCGTTGGTCCGAACTTGTCAAGATGAGGGCGGTTTCGCTAGGGTCGCACCCAAGCGGGGGGAGGGACGATGACACTCGCGGAATGGTGCATCTTTGGAGCGCTGCTGCTCTATCTGTCTACGATCGTCTCGATCAAATGGATCGGGTTTGGCCGCTTCGACAATTCCCGGCCGCGCGACCCTGCCTTCTATGAGGACGCGCTCTCGCAGCGCGCGCTTGGCGCGCACCAGAACGGCATCGAGACCTTCCCGTTCTTCGCCTTCGCGGTCCTGCTCGCCGAATTCAGGGATTCGCCGCAGCGTCTCGTCGACGAGCTCGCGGCGCTGTTCCTGATCGTGCGGATCGCCTATGTGCTGACCTATCTCGGCAACCGCCCGACGCTGCGCTCGATCCTCTGGAGCGTCGGCTTTGCGATCAACCTCGGGATCTTCTTCATGCCGGCCTTGAAGCGGTTCCTGCCGGTGTGAGGCGGCCTCACGCCGCCAGATGACGCTCCCGCGTCGCGATGAGGTCGCGGATCCATGCCGCGATCGGCACCGGCCGATGGGTTTCCTGATTGGTGTAGACCCACACGATCTCGCCGGTCACCAGCGCATCCGTGCCGCCCTTCCGGAAAATAGCGAGCTCGAACACGAGGCTCGAATTGCCGATCCGCGCCACGCGAGCGCCGACCTCGAGCTCCCAGTCGAACCGGACCGGCGCCTTGTACTCGATCAGCGACTTCACGACATGGAAGTCGATGCCGGTGGTCTTTGCATCGGCATATTGGTCATAGCCCAGTGCGCGGAAATATTCGGTGATGGTGGTGTCGAAATAGGTCAGGTAATGCGCATTGAAGACGACGCCCTGGCCGTCGATCTCGGAATAGCGCACCCGGAAGGGGTGAAAGAACCAGAATTCTTCGCGCGACATGGAATCCTCTGACTCAAATTTCCGGCTCGTCATTGCGAGGAGCCCTTGCGACGAAGCAATCCAGACTGCCGCTGCGGAGACACTCTGGATTGCTTCGCTACGCTCGCAATGACGGAGCAAGCTGCGAGACCGTCGTGCTCAACTGAACACCGTGAATTGCAGGGGCTATTTAAAAACACGTGGTCCGTTCGGCGGCGATGTAGCCGAACAAGAGGCCTGCGCCGAACAGCAGCACGACGGCCGCCGCGGCAAATTCGACGCCGCGCATGAACAGCGCGCCGCCGCCGTCGCGCCCGGCGCTGAGCCGCCCGGCGATGTCCTTGGCGGTGACGGCGACGACCGCAATCGCCGCGACGGTGATCGCGGTGCCCAATCCCATCAGGAAGGTCGCGGCGATGCCGGCCCAGAACAGGCCCTGGGCGAGCGCAAACACCAGCACCAGGATCGCACCCGAGCAGGGCCGGATGCCGACGGTGAGGATCGCCGCAAAGCCGCGCCGCCAACCGCCGGGGCCGGCGAGCTCGCTCGGGGTCGGCCCGTGGGAATGGCCGCAATGCTCGTCGTGGACATGCTCATGCCCGTGATGGGCGTGCGCGTGGTCGTGACCATGAGTGTGGTGTTGATGATCGTGCTCACCATGATCATGCGCGTCGTGATGATGATGGTGATGGCCGTGGTCATGATCATGCGGCACGCCCGCCATCGCCGGCACCGGCTGGGCCGCCTGCAGCGCGCGGATGAAGGTGCGGCCCTTGACCCAGACGAGGCGCAGGCCGAACAGCGCGATCAGGGCGTAGCTCGCGATCTCGATCACCCCTTCCGCCTTGCACATGGTCTTGGCGGTCGCATTCAGGATCCAGGCCGAGATGCCGACGATCAAGATCGCCACCAGCGACTGCATCAGCGCCGAGGCAAAGGACAGAGCGATGCCGCGCCGCGCGGTCTCGCGGTTGGCAACCAGATAGGAGGCGATCACCGCCTTGCCGTGGCCAGGGCCGGCGGCATGAAAGATGCCATAGGCGAACGAGATGAAGAGCAGCGTCCATACCGCCGACCCGTCGGACTTGGCGGCGCGGATGGTCGACGACATCTGGCGATAGAATTCAGACTGTTTTGCCAACAACCAGCCGATGAGGCCGCTCGCTTCCGGTTCGGCGGCCTGCGCGGGGCGCGGCGCGCCAAAGGGGTTTTGCGCAAGGAGATCGTGAAGCGCGGCGTCGGCCGCGATCACGACCAGCAGAGCGGCCCCGCAGGCGACCAGCCCGCGGATGAGCGGGGAGAGATGCGGCTTCAAGGACAATCCACCGTGATCTTGTTGGCGAACATCATGCCGAAATTGCTGTTCTCGCCGTTCATGAAGGTTTGCTCGTTGAGCTTCTGCGCGGTCGCGGTGCCGTCGCTCGGCCGATCCAGCTTCATCTGGCAGCCCGCGGGCGCGCCGACCAGCTTGACGGGATTCTCCTTGGCCATCTGGAAATCGATGAAGAAGGAGCGATCGAACACTTCGAGCACCAATTGCCTCGGCTTGACCGGGTTCTTCAGCGGCAGCGTGAAGTGCAGGGTCAGGACAGTGTCCTTGTAGTCGAGGAAGTAGTCGACCGGCTCCTGGAATCGCTCCTTCTTGCCGTCGGCTCGCGCAAAGGTGAAGTAGGCATATTCCTTCAGCGACTCGACATTGGTCTGCGCCAGCGGCCCGAGCTCCTCGCGCGTATAGGCGCCCTTGGTCTTGCTCCCGAGCCCCTGCACCGCATAGGCCGAGAACATGTCGTCGAAGGTCCAGGCGTGGCGGACACCGGTGATGGTGCCGTCCGCCGCATAGAGCAACTCGCTGGTCGCGGTGATCCAGACATGTGGATGCGCGCTCGCTGCGTTTGCGGCGAGCGACAGGCCGGCGGCGAGCAGCAGACCGAGAAGGGCGCGCATGCGCATCAGGCGGCCTTGGCGCTGTCGAGCAGGCCGCGCCGGCGCAGCAGCGCGTCGGGCTCGGGCGGGCGGCCGCGGAAAGCCTCATAGGCGGCTTCCGGATCGAGCGATCCGCCGCTCGAATAGATATCGTCATGCAGGCGCTTGGCGACCGCGGGATCGAAGATGTCCCCGGCCTCCTCGAACGCGCCGAAGGCGTCGGCGTCCATCACCTCGGACCACATGTAGCTGTAATAGCCGGCGGCATAGTGGTCGCCGGTGAAGATGTGGCCGAACTGGGTGGGGCGGTGACGCAGCGCGATCTCCTCGGGCATACCGATCTTCTCCAGCTCGCGTCGCTCGAAGGCGCGGACATCCTGCGCGGCGGCCGCCGGCTGGGTATGGAATTCCAGGTCAATCAGCGCGGACGAGACGAACTCGACCGTGGCAAAGCCTTGGTTGAATTTTCGCGCGGCGAGGAAGCGTTGCAGGAGGTCGTCCGGCAGCGGCTCGCCGGTCTGGTAGTGACGGGCGAACTTCTGCAGCACCTCGGGCCGCTCCTGCCAGTGCTCGTACAGCTGCGACGGCAGCTCGACGAAGTCGGTGAACACGGAGGTGCCCGAGAGCGAGGGATAGGTCACGTTGGAGAGCATGCCGTGCAGCCCGTGGCCGAACTCGTGGAACAGGGTGCGGGCATCGTCGGGCGACAGCAGCGAGGGCTCGCCGCCGGCCCCCTTGGCGAAATTGCAGATGTTGAGAACGAGCGGCGCGACATCGCCATCGAGCTTCTGCTGGTCGCGCAGCGAGGTCATCCAGGCGCCGGAGCGCTTGGACGGCCGGGCGAAGTAGTCGCCGTAGAACAGCGCCTTGTGCTTGCCGTCCCTGTCCTTCACCTCCCAGACCCGGACATCCGGGTGCCAAACCGGAACGTCCTTGCGCTCCTCGAAGGTGATGCCGAACAGGCGCGTGGCGCAGTCGAAGGCGGCAGCGATCATATTGTCGAGGCCGAGATACGGCTTGATCGCGGAATCGTCGAAATTGGCGCGCTGGAGGCGGAGCTTCTCGGCGTAGAAGCGCCAGTCCCAGGGGGCGAGCTTGAAATTGCCGCCCTCCTCCGTGATCAGCGCCTGCATCTCGTCGCGGTCGGCGAGCGCCCGGGCGCGAGCCGGCTTCCAGACCCGCTCCAGGAGGCCCCGCACCGCATCCGGCGTCTTGGCCATGGAATCCTCGAGCCGATAGGCGGCGTAGGTCGGATAGCCCAGGAGGTTCGCGCTCTCCTCGCGCAGCTTCAGGATCTCGACGATGGTGGTGTTATTGTCGTTCGCATTGCCGTTGTCGCCGCGGGCGACGAAGGCCTTGTAGACCTTCTCGCGCAGGTCGCGCCGCGCCGAGCTCTTCAGGAACTGTTCGACCGAGGAACGCGACAGCGTGACGATGGCCTTGCCTTCCATGCCGCGCTCTTCCGCCGCAGCCCTTGCGGCGGCAACAAAGCTCTCCGGCAGGCCCTGGCGGTCATCCTCTCCCAGCTCCATGACCCAGTCCTGCTCGTCGCCGAGCAGATGATGGCTGAAGCTGGTGCCCAGCTGGGCGAGCCTCTCGTTGATCTCGGCCATCCGGGTCTTGGCGTCCTCGGAGAGCCCGGCGCCGGCGCGGTGGAAGCGGGTGTAGGTGCGCTCCAGCAGACGGAGCTGTTCGGGCGACAGACCGAGACTGGCGCGGTTCTCGTGCAGCTGGGCGATGCGACCAAACAGCACGGCGTTCATCATGATCGGATTCCAGTGCCGCGCCATCCGCAAGGAAACCTCCTTGTCGATCTCCAGGATGGCCGGGTTGGAATGCGCCGAGACGAGGTCGTAGAACACCGCCGCGACCTTGCTCAAGAGCTTGCCGGAGCGCTCCAGCGCCGTGATGGTGTTGGCGAAGTCGGGCGCGGCCGGATCGTTGGTGATCGCTGCGATCTCGGCGGAATGGTCGGCAAAGGCCTGCTCGAAGGCGGGCAGAAAGTGCTCCGGCTTGATCTCGTCGAACGGCGGGGTCGCAAACGGCGTCACCCAGGCCTTCAGCAGCGGATTGGCCTCGGAGTCCGTAATTTGGCGGGGTTCTGACATCACAAGTCCCGATTTGCGTGGCTCGATCGTTGCGGCCAGCTATAGCACGCGATGGGGCTTTTTTGGGCCATTTGGCCTTGCTCCCGGCCGCCTTTTCGAGGAGATTGCGGCCCTCGAAGCCACGGACCCTGAGCTCATGAACGCGCCTGCTTCCTCGTCCCGCCAGATCGTCTGGCCCAGCGTCATCACCGTCATCAGCGCCGCCATCCTGATCGGTGCCGAAGTGTTCGGCGCAGCGTTCGCCGGTGGCTGGGCGCTCGCGATCCTGTTCGGACTCGGCGACCAGGGCACGCACATCCTGCAGGCGGTGCTGTTCGCGCTCGGTGTGCTCGTGATGACCGCGTTCATCCGCGGAGCCCAACGCGTCGAGCCGTTCACGAAGCGCGGCTGAAGCGCGCACGCGCGCGGCAGACGCGCCGCTGCCACAGAAAACTTAACGCACGTTCATCTTCCGCGTCGCTCGCGCAACACCGCGCAAGCAGATGTTAGGCAATTCCGTTCGCAGCCTAAAAAAATTCTTGCGAAGCAGAGTCAAAACGCTTATGTGCGGACTTGCCCAATTTCGCACGTGCCTGTGGTCGTGTGTCAGTCGGTAGGTATCCGGACAAGAGGCCGGACAGCCGCCAAGGGGTGAAGAAGCCGAGGGGCTCTTCGGAAGTGCGGAAATCGGAAGACTGAAGGTCGCAAGATCAGAAGGTCGAACGAGAAAGCAAACCCGAAGCGCCCAGCATCTCTCTCAAGAGGTGCCTTGTCGAAGGTGACTTCGCTCTTTGCAACCGTGACTGGCAGCCGGAGGCGAACCGGCGCACCCCGCTCTCAACGGGGGACGCGACTTAAAGCAACGACGGATCGGGCTTTTTTGGTCTCTACCGGCAGTCCAACGCCGGCGCGGGCTACTGAAAAGGCTTGTCCTTCATTGCCAGGTGTGCGGGCGGGAGCATTCCCAACCAATCCACGGCAGCACAATTCGGTCTGGGGTTTTAGCCCTGTCGCGTCTCCATCGTGCGACAGCGGCAAAGCACCCTCGTCCGGGAACCACTTTGAACGAGCTCCGTCGCTGGGGCCGCTTTGGAGAGTGCTATGACCGAACGTATCCAGGAATTCCTGCGCAACCGCCGCAAGGATGGCCTCGACACCGAGCCGTGCCTCGTCGTCGACCTCGAGGTCGTGCGCGACAATTATCAGAGCTTCGCCAAGGCGCTGCCCGACAGCCGTGTGTTCTACGCCGTGAAGGCGAACCCGGCGCCGGAAGTGCTGGCCCTGCTCGCCTCCATGGGCTCCTGCTTCGACACCGCCACCGTCGCCGAGATCGAGATGGCGCTGGCTGCCGGTGCGACGCCCGACCGCATCTCCTTCGGCAACACGATCAAGAAGGAGCGCGACATCGCGCGCGCCTTCGCGCTCGGCATTCGCCTGTTCGCGGTCGATTGCGCCGCCGAGGTCGAGAAGGTCGCCCGTGCCGCCCCCGGCGCGAAGGTGTTCTGCCGCATCCTCTATGACTGCGCCGGCGCCGAGTGGCCGCTGTCGCGCAAGTTCGGCTGCGATCCGGAGATGGCGGTCGAGGTGCTCGACCTCGCCAAGCGCCTGCGCCTGGAGCCGTGCGGCATCTCCTTCCATGTCGGCTCGCAGCAGCGCAAGGTGAAGGCGTGGGACCGTGCGCTGGCAATGGCCTCGCAGGTGTTCCGCGACTGCGCCGAGCGCGGCATCAACCTGACCATGGTCAACATGGGCGGCGGTTTCCCGACCAAGTACCTGAAGGACGTGCCGCCGGTCGTGACCTACGGCCGCTCGATCTTCCGCGCGCTGCGCAAGCACTTCGGCAACCAGATCCCGGAGACCATCATCGAGCCGGGCCGCGGCATGGTGGGCAACGCCGGCATCATCGAATCCGAGGTCGTGCTCATCTCGAAGAAGAGCGACGAGGACGAGGTGCGCTGGGTGTACCTCGACATCGGCAAGTTCGGCGGTCTCGCCGAGACCATGGACGAGTCGATCCGCTACGCCATCCGCACCCGTCACGACGGCGCGGACATGACGCCGTGCGTGCTCGCAGGTCCCACCTGCGACAGCGCCGACGTGCTGTACGAGAAGAACCCGTATCCGCTTCCCGTCACGCTCGAGATCGGCGACAAGGTGCTGATCGAAGGCACCGGGGCCTATACGTCGACCTACTCGTCGGTGGCGTTCAACGGCATCCCGCCGCTGAAGACGTATCACATCTGATCCGCCTCTCGGTTCTAGAGGCCTGACGAACCCGGGAGCCGGCTTGCCGGCTCCCTTCCCGACATCTCGATTCTGACGACGTCTTGGACCGGCGTGCTGATCGCACGTCCGTTCAAGCGGGGACTGGCGCGCCATGACTGCTTTTCGGAAGCCACAAGTCACCCTCACCTCGAAAGCCGCTCCGTTCGCGATCCGTGCGGAGCGTGCTGCCGACGTCGCGATGCGTGAAGCGCTGCTGGATGCCTGCTTTGGCGAGAACCGCCATGACCGCACCTGCCAGCGCCTGCGCGACGGACGTGCACCTGCCACAGGCCTCGCCCTGTCGGCCGTGCGCGAGGGCAAGCTCGTGGGAACCGTGCGACTGTGGCACGTCAGCGCCGGAGGCAGGCCCGCTCTGGTCCTCGGACCGCTGGCGGTCGACGCTGCCTGCCGCGAGCTCGGGATTGGCGCCGCGCTGATGCAACAAGCGCTGGCCGCCGCTCGGGCGCGCGGTCATGACGCCGTGATCCTGCTCGGCGATGCGCCTTACTATGCCCGCTTCGGCTTCTCGGCCGAGAAGACCGGCGCGCTCTCGCTGCCCGGCCCGTTCGAACCCGATCGCCTGCTGGCGATCGAATTCCAGGCTGGCGCGCTCGATGGCGCCGAGGGGATGATCGTCCCGACCGGCGCGGCCCTGCCCAAACGGAGGGTAGTTCGTCCCCTCCAGGCGCACGCGGCCTAAGACGGCGCCATGATGGCGACGGCAGCAGCCGCGCTCCGCGGCAGCGGCCGGCCGCGCCTGGGCCAAGCGCGTTCCTTTGGGGTTGCGCAGGCCCCGGAAACGCCGTTTAACCCGCAAAACCACCCCTTCAGTCGAGACCCGTCACCATGCCCCGTCGCCTGATCTCCACCGGCTCTCCGCTCGAGAAGACCGTCGGCTACAGCCGCGCCGTGATCGACGGCGAGTTCGCCTTCGTCGCGGGCACCACGGGCTATGACTATGCCACGATGACGATGCCGGCCGACGTCACGAGCCAGTCACGCAACTGCTTCAAGACCATCGCAGCCGCCCTGAAGGAGGGCGGATTCGAGATGGCCGATATCGTCCGTGCGACCTACTACGTCACCGACGCCAGCTACATCGATGCTCACTTCGCCGTCTGCGGCGAGGTCCTCGGTGACATCAGGCCGGCTGCGACGTTGTTGGTCGTCAGCGCTCTCGCCAAGCCCGAGATGAAGGTCGAAATCGAAGTCACCGCCAAGCGCCGCAGCGTCTGACAAGCGCCGCAGCGCCTGATCTCACCCACCTCTGCCTGCCAGCACGTTCCGGAGAAACCGTCCCATGAGCCCTCCCTCGCAGATTTACGCGAAGATCACCGGTCCCATCGTCATGGTCGGCTTCGGCTCCATCGGCAAAGGCACGCTGCCGCTGATCGAGCGGCACCTCGACTACGACAAGTCGCGCATCACGGTGCTGGATCCCAAGGACGAGGGCCGCAGGGCGCTTTGCGAGAAGCACAATGTCCGCTTCATCCAGAAGGGCCTCACCAAGGACAATTATCGCGAGGTGCTGACCCCGCTGCTCACGGAGGGCGGCGGCCAGGGCTTTTGCGTCAATCTCTCGGTCGATACCGGCTCGACCGACATCATGGAGCTCTGCAACGAGCTCGGCGCGCTCTACATCGACACCGTCAACGAGCCCTGGCTCGGCTTCTATTTCGACGCTTCGAAGGGGCCGGAAGCGCGCTCGAACTACGCCCTTCGCGAAGTGACGCTGGCCGCCAAGAAGGCGCGCCCTAAGGGCTCGACGACGGCCGTCTCCTGCTGCGGCGCCAATCCCGGTATGGTTTCGTTTTTCGTCAAGCAGGCGCTGCTCAACGTCGCCGCCGATCTGAAGCTCAATGCCCCCAAGCCGAAGACCAAGGCCGAATGGGCGGATTTGATGCGGCAGGCCGGCATCAAGGGCATCCACATCGCCGAGCGCGACACCCAGCGCTCCAAGAAGCCGAAGGAGCCCGACGTCTTCGTCAACACCTGGTCGGTGGAAGGTTTCCTCTCGGAGGGCATGCAGCCGTCGGAGCTCGGCTGGGGCACCCATGAGAAATGGATGCCCGAGAATGCGCATACCCATGAAGCCGGCTGCGGCGCTGCCATCTATCTGATGCAGCCCGGCGCCAATACCCGCGTGCGCACCTGGTGCCCGACCCGCGGCGCCCAGTACGGCTTCCTCGTCACCCACAACGAGTCGATCTCGATCGCCGATTACTTCACGGTGCGTGATGCTTCGGGCAACGCAATCTATCGGCCGACCTGCCATTACGCCTATCATCCGGCCGACGACGCCGTGCTGTCGCTGCATGAGCTGTTCGGTCGCGCCGGCAAGATGCAGGAAAAGCACCACATTCTCGAAGAGGATGAGATCGTGGACGGCATCGACGAGCTCGGCGTGCTGCTGTTCGGTCACGACAAGAATGCATACTGGTACGGCTCGCAGCTCTCCATCGAAGAGACCCGCGAGCTCGCGCCCTACCAGAACGCCACCGCCCTGCAGGTGACCTCCGCCGTACTCGGCGGCATGGTGTGGGCGCTGGAAAACCCGAACGAAGGCATCGTCGAGGCCGACGAGATGGATTTCGATCGGCTCCTGGAAATCCAGCTGCCCTATCTCGGCCCGGTGAAGGGCTTCTACACCGAATGGACGCCGCTGACGGATCGTCCGGGGCTGTTCCCGGAGGATATCGACACCAGCGATCCCTGGCAGTTCAAGAATATTCTGGTGCGGTGAACGGCGCGAAGCTTCTCACTCCAAGCCAGCTGTCATGCCCGGGCTTGACCAGGGCATCCAGTACGCCGCAGCTTCTCGGCTCCAGCACCGCGGCCTCTGGAATACCGGATTGCCCGCCTTCGCGGGCAATGACACTGAGTGTGGAGAGAACCGCTACTTCTTCTCGATCGGCGGCGCGATCTTTTCCGCGGGGGCCGGCGGCAGTGCCGGCTTGGTCGCTGCGCCCTGCGTTTGCGGATCGGGGCGCGCCGGCTCGGGGGCCGGCGTGGTTGGCCGGTCGCCGCCGGGCTTGGCTTCCGCGGGCTTGTTCTGATCGTCGGACGGCGTGCCCTGGAGCGGCGGCGTCGCCTGGGCCAGCTCCATGCGGCTCTCGGCCCGGATCTGGACCAGCGAGATTGCCGACACAATGAGTCCTGCTGCAAGGAGCGAGCAGGCAATTGCCATATCGAGCTTCAGTCTGCGCTTGTCATCCGGGCCGGGCATGTCGATCACCGCCTTTATCCGCGGAATCAACGAAACTGGGCCCCACCGGTTCCGGCACGAAGGGCGGGAACCGCCCGCTCGCGCGCCAAAACGCCGCGCCTATTCCGTCGTGCTGACTTCCCAGGTGGCGTGGCGCACGCCCGGCAGATGCTGGAGATCGGTCGCCACCGCGTTCAGCTCGTTCGGATCGATCGCGGTCGCGACCAGCTTGGCGACGATCTCCAGATTGTCCTCGCCGATCTCGGCGACCTCGATATCAGCGACTGGATATTTCGCGGCCTCGAGCTTGTCGACGAGGCGGTCGCGCATGTCCGGAAGGGCGTCGGTGGCAACAGCCAGCTTGAAATAGTAGGTCGCCTCCAGCGCCTTCTCGTTCAGCGGGATGCGATTGATGGCGTTGACCAGCGGGCGCAGCATGGTGTTGCCGGCGATGACGAAGACGGTGAGGGCTGCCGCCTGCGCAACCATGTCGGCGCCGGCACAGGAGCCGACCGCGGCCGAAGCCCATAGCGTTGCCGCGGTGTTGAGCCCGCGCACGTCCATGCCCTGCTTCATGATGACGCCGGCCCCTAGGAAGCCGATGCCGGAGACGACATAGGCGATCACCCGGACCGCACCGTCGGCGCCGTCGAGATGCATGGCGAGGTCGACGAAAGCGGCCGCTCCCACCGCGACCAGCACGTTGGTGCGCAGGCCCGCAGTACGCTGGCGATATTGCCGCTCGGCACCGATCAAGGTGCCCAGCACGAAGGCCGTGGTCAGGCTGATGAGCGTGTCGGCGAAGTCAGCAAGCTGGAAGGTGGTCAGAAACCGCATGGCCCCCTATACGGCGGGAACCATGACAGATCAAAGCTGAAGCAGGCCGCCGTCCCCATTTTCGTCGGCAAACGCCAGCAGCGTGCCCTTGGCATTCCATGCGAGCGCCGCGACCGGAGGTGTGCCGTTACGGCGAACCAGGATCTCCGCACCGTCCTCCAGCCGCACCATCAGCACGGTGCCGTCGCTGTAGCCGGCAGCGAGAATGTCGTTCTTGGGGTGACAGGCGACGACCGCCACGCGAGCCTGCAGCGGCGCCAGCATCGCGGGCTCCTTGCCCATCGGACCGTCCTTGCTGCCGAACGGCCATATGATGACCGTGTCGGCGCCCGAGGTGGCGAGCCCCTTGCCGCCTGCGCTCCACGACATCGAGCGGACGCGGCCGGGGTAGCCGGTCATGCGCATGTGCCTGTTGTCGGCGAGCCGCCAGCCGTGCAGCGCCGGCTCGTGCATCGCTGTGACCAGGAATTTGTTGTCCGGGCTGAAGGTGACGGCGTGATGCGAGCCGGCCCAGGGCAGGAATTCGGCCGATCCTTCCATGTTCGGAAACCACAGGGTCGCGCCGTTGTAATGCGCGATCGCGAGCCGCAGGCCTTTCGGCGCAAACGCAAGCCCGCCGACGGTCGAGGGCACGTCAATCGACTTCTCTTCGGCCTTGCCGCTCTTGACGGTCGCGGTCTTGCCGGCCGACCAGGCGAACGCGCCATCGGCATGCAGCGCCACTGCGTCGATCCAGCGCCGCTTCGGGTCGGTGGCGAGCAGCGTTACCTCCCCCTTGGCATCGAGCGAGACGACCTTGCCGTCGTCGCCGCCCATCACCAGGCGCTTGCCGTCCGAAGCAGTGGAGAGAATGCCGCCGCTGTGCACGGCGACGGTGGAGATCTCACCCTTGGCGTCGACGAAGGCGACGTTCTCCTCGCCGCCGACGAAGGCGGCGCGATCGGCCAGGAAATGCACGGACGTAACTGCCATGCCGAGCGCAACAGGCTTGACGCGGTCGGTGACGGAGACGATCGAGGCGGAATCGGGGGCCGGCGTAAACTCTTTCATCACGAGACGATGCAGCTCTCAAAGCCCTTGCGGATCGCCTCTTCCGGCAATTCGCGGCCAATGAAGACGAGGCGGCTCTCGCGCGGCTCGCCCTCCTTCCATTTCCGCTGGTGGTTGCCCTCCAGCATCATGTGGACGCCCTGGAAGACGTAGCGGTCGTCGTCGTCATGGAACGCGAGGATGCCCTTGGAGCGCAGGATCTTGCCGCCCTCGACCTGCACCAGGTTCTGCAGCCAAGGCATGAACACGTTGGGATCGAGCGGCTTGTCGGTCCTGAGCGAGAGCGACTGCATGTCCTCGTCGTGATAGTGCTTCAGGCCGTGGCCGTGATCATGGTCGTGGCCATGATGGTGGTGATGGTCATGGTCGTGGTCATGATCATCGGCTTCGAGGAAATCCGGCTCGATGTCGAGAATGCGGTCGAGGTCGAAGGCGCCGCGGTCGAGCACGTCGGCCAGCGCCACCGAGCAGCGCTCGGTGCGGTGGAGTTTCGCATAAGGGTTGATGCCGCGGATGCGGGCCTCGATCTCGCCAAGCTCGCCCTTGTTGACGAGATCGGTCTTGTTAAGGATGATGACGTCGGCAAAGGCGATCTGGTTCTTGGCCTCCGGCGCATCCTTGAGCCGGTCGGACAGCCATTTGGCGTCGGCGACCGTGACGACTGCGTCGAGCCGCGCGTTCTTCTGCACGTCCTCGTCGACGAAGAAGGTCTGGGCGACGGGCGCGGGATCGGCAAGGCCGGTGGTCTCGACGATGATGGCGTCGAACTTGCCCTTGCGCTTCATCAGCCCGTCCATGATACGGACCAGGTCGCCGCGCACGGTGCAGCAGATGCAGCCGTTGTTCATCTCGAACACTTCCTCATCGGCGCCGATGATGAGGTCGTTGTCGATGCCGATCTCGCCGAATTCGTTGACGATGACGGCGTATTTCTTGCCATGGTTCTCCGACAGGATGCGGTTCAAGAGCGTCGTCTTGCCGGCACCGAGATAGCCGGTCAGAACGGTCACGGGAATTTTCTGGGAGGTCGCTTCAGACATAACAACTCCGGACGTAGGGCTGGTCGCGCGACGCGAGGCAGGGTGGCCCCTGCCCTAGTGGTCAAGCGCGCTGGTCAGGGCCTTTATATTGTGCCTGACCATGTCAATGTAAGTGGGTGCAGCCCCCTTTTCGCCGGTCAAACCGTCCGAAATCAGGGTCCCGCCGACTTTCGAGCCGGTCTCCGCCGCGATCCGCCGGATCAGCCGGTCATCGCTGATATTCTCCAGGAACACGGCCGGGATTTTCTGAGCCTTGATCTGGCCGATGATGGCCGCGATGTCACGCGCGCTCGGCTCGGTTTCGGTGGAGACGCCCAGGGGAGCGATGAACTGGATACCGTATTCAGCGGAAAAATAGCCGAAGGCATCATGGGTGGAGATCACCTTGCGCCGGTCCGGTGGGATCCTGGCTACGGCCTCGCGGATCTCTCGGTCGAGCGTTTCGAGCTTTTCCAGATAGGCCTTGGCCCGCGTGCGGAAAAAATCGGCATCGTCGGGATCGGCTGCGGCCAGGGCATTGGCGATATCGGTCACGTAGACCCTGGCGTTGGGGACGGACTGCCAGGCATGGGGATCGGCGCCTGAGCCGAGCTTGAGCGGCGCGATGCCGGCACTGGCGGTGACGACCGTCGCTTTGCTGCCGGAAGACTGCACGAGGCGCGGCAGCCAGCCTTCGAGCCCGAGCCCGTTGACGATGACAAGCTTCGCCTCCGCGACACGCTTCGCGTCGGCAGGCGGCGGCGTGTAGACGTGGACGTCGCTGTCGGCCCCAACCAGCGTCGTTAGATTGATCCTGTCGGCGCCGACATTGCGGACGAAATCGGCCAGGATCGAGAAGCTCGCGACGACGTTGAGCCGCTCCGCGGCGTGCAGAGGCGAGGCGATCAGCAGGAGCACGCAAAGCAGGATCCGCCGCATCGTCACGCTTCCAGATGCCGGCCGGGAAACATCTGCCGGACGATGCCGCCGACACGTCCGAACAGAACCGAGACGATGTAGAGCACCGTCGCCACGAGAATGATTGCAGGGCCGGACGGCACCCGGGTCTGGAACGACAGCACGAGGCCGGCATAGCCGGAGACAGCGGCAGCGACCACCGCGATGCAGATCATCGCAGTGAGATCGCGCGACCAGAACCGGGCGATGCCTGCCGGCAGGATCATCAGGCCGACGGCCAACAGCGTGCCCAGCGCCTGAAAGCCATTGACGAGGTTGATGACGACCAGGGCGAGGAAGGCAAGATGCGCGGGTCCGCCGGCGCGGCTGACGGTGCGCAGGAACAACGGATCGACGCTTTCGATCACTAGCGGGCGGTAAATCACGGCGAGCACGAGCAGCGTGATCGTGGCATTGAAAGCGACCACCAGCAGGGTCTGGTCGTCCATCGCCAGGATGTTGCCGAACAGCACGTGCAAGAGGTCGATATTGGTGCCCTTGATCGAGACGATGGTCACGCCCAGCGCCAGCGAGGCCAGATAGAAGGTCGCGAGCGACGCGTCCTCCTTCAGCCCGGTCGAGCGGGCAACCACACCGGCGAGGATCGCCACGGCAAAGCCCGCGATCAGACCGCCGGCCGTCATCGCGAACAGATTGAGGCCGGAGAGCAGGAAGCCGACCGCGGCGCCCGGCAGGATCGCATGCGCCATGGCGTCGCCGACGAGGCTCATCCGCCGCAGCATCAGGAACACGCCGATCGGCGCGCCGGCCAGCGACAGCGCGATCACGGCGGCGAGCGCGCGCCGCATGAACTCGAATTCGGTGAACGGACCGATCAGCGCGTCATAGGCCATTTGCGGTCACGCGGCCCGCGAGTTGATGTCATCGGCCGCGCATGCCGCGGCGGTGTCGTCGAAGGCCTCGCACATCCGCATCGCAACCAGCAGGTTTTCCGGCGTCAGGACCTCCGCGGTCGGCCCCCATGCCACCGGGCCGCGCGCCAGCACCAGCGTCTCGCTGAAATGGTTGCGCACCATCTCCATGTCGTGCAGCGCGGCGAGCACGGTGCGGCCCTCGCCGTGCCATTGCTTGACCAGCGCGAGCAGGTCGGCGGTGGTTTTGCTGTCGATGGCGTTGAAGGGCTCGTCCAGCACGATGAGCGCAGCGTCCTGGAGCAAC
This sequence comes from Bradyrhizobium centrosematis, assembly GCF_045571495.1. NCBI lineage: Bacteria > Pseudomonadati > Pseudomonadota > Alphaproteobacteria > Hyphomicrobiales > Nitrobacteraceae > Bradyrhizobium > Bradyrhizobium centrosematis. Next base: position 1,089,489 of record NZ_CP120703.1, on the reverse strand, counting down.
ACGCGCGCGAACAGCACGCGCTGCATTTGCCCGCCCGAGAGCGTGCCGATCGGGCGGTTCTCGAAGCCGTTGAGGCCAACGGACGCGATTGCGCGCAGAATCTTTTCGCGGGCCGGCTTGCCGATGCCCCCGAACAGGCCGGCGTGGCGCCACAGGCCGGTGCCGACAAAATCGAACACCGAGATCGGGAAACTGCGGTCGATCTCCGCGCTCTGCGGCAGATAAGCGATGTCCCTGCTGTCCAGCCCGCCGAGATGGATGCTGCCGTCGAGCGGACTAAGGATGCCGACGATCCCACGCAGCAGGGTCGACTTGCCCGCACCATTCGGGCCGATCACGGCAACCAGAGCGCCTCGCGCAACCTCACCGTTGAGATGGTGCACCGCCGGGTGGCGGTCGTAGCCAAGCGTGACGTTATGAAACCGCAGCGCCGCCATCGTCACCTCATCGCCAGGAAGACCACGCCCCAGAGCACGGCACAGACGGCGAGTGCCGCCGCGAGCCGACCCGCCATGGTCATGCGCAGGATCGACCAGGGCGCCGCCTGGGCCGGATGCGGCGAGGCCGCATCGTGGACATGGGCGTGGGTATGGTCGTGCCCGTGGCCATGGGAATGGCTGTGGGCATGGTCGTGATGATGAGCGTGGGACGCGGCGGGAACCATCCAGAAATGTTATATTATAACATTACGCCTGTCCACGCTTCGAGGTGTCATCCTGGGGCTATGCGGAGCATAGAACCCGGGATCTCGAGATTCCGGGTTCGGCTCTTTGAGCCGCCCCGGAATGACGCCCCAAAGCGCCCACGGCTGGATCAGGGCTTCCCGATCACCATGGCGATCGCCGCCGCCACGAACGGGAACGGCACCGAGACGGCGCAGCGAAACCAGACGAAACGGGCCGGCATGAACGGGATTTCCCACAGGATCACCCGCTGGAAGGCAAACAGGGCCCAGGCGACGACATAGGCCACCACCTGCGGCACCCCGCCGCCGGACTTCAGCGCCACCGTGCCAATGGAGAAGCCGATCACCGGCCCACCGGGCGTCGCGGCCCCAGCGACCACGGCGCTCGCAACCCCGAGCCAGCCGCTGTCCGGGCCGAGCCAGCCGGTGATCACCTCCTGCGGGATGATGGCGGCAATATAGCCGGAGCCGATCACCCCTAACGCGATCCGCGGCACGATATTGATGAAATCCATCGAGCCTTCGCGCAGCGAGGCCACGAACACCGGGCGCCCACGACGGAAGGCGATCAGGCCGACGCCGATCACCGAGCCCCACAGCAGGATGTCGATGAGAAGCGCCGCGCTCAATTCTCGTCGTCCTTGGCGAGCGGCTTCGGATAGAGCCGGACATAGACGAAACGGCCGAGCGCGCCGGCAAGCACCGGCAGCGGCAGGGAGATCAGGATCCGCCATAGCGTGAAGTCGGTGCCCATGATGGGGATTTCCCAGGCCACCGCCCGGCCGTAGCCGATCAGCGTCCAGCTCACGACCATGGCGATTGTGGCGCCGAAATCGGCGCCGACGGCGAGCAGCGCACTCGCCACGGGGTAGGCGGTGAAGGGACCGCCGGGCAGGATCGCGCCGAAGGCAGTGCCGATCAGGAGGCCCATCAGGCCCGATCTCGGCCCGAGCGAGCGCGAGACTTTTTCGTGCGGCAGGATTTCGGAGATGAAGGCGCCGAGCAGGCAGCCGGCGAGAACACGCGGCAGGATGCCCGAGAACAGCGAGAGATCGTGGGTCAGAATCTCGAGAACGCCATCGGTGCCGTCACGCCGCCAGACCAACGCCGCACTCACCGCGACCAGAACTGCGATGATGATCGTCGACCAGCCGATCGGCTTGCGGACCCGCCCGGGCCGCGGCTCGGACTCCGCGTCCTCGGCAGGCGCCGGGTGGTTCGGGGAAGGTTCTGACAACGGGCTGGGTCGCTCGAGGGTGATGCCCATCCTGATTAAGGGCGACGTCCCTGCGATGCAAACGGTACGATCACAGGCCGATGCGCGCACCGTGCAGGGCAATTCCGCACAGCAAAAGGCGGCCGCGCGAGCGACCGCCTTTGTTATTTCGTCATTTCGGGCGCACGAGTGCGAACCTTGGTGCGCAGTTGCGCAACTGAGAATCTCGAGATTCCGGGTTCGATGCTAACGCATCGCCCCGGAATGACGGGGCAAGGCTCACGCCTTCTCGAACAGGGACTCGACGTATTCCCAGTTCACGAGGTTCTCGACGAACGCCTTGAGATAATCAGGGCGGCGGTTGCGATAGTCGATGTAGTAGGAGTGCTCCCAGACGTCGCAGCCGAGGATCGGGGTGGCGCCGTGCACCAGCGGATTCTCGCCGTTCGGGGTCTTGGAGATCTCGAGCTTGCCGTTCTTGACCTGGAGCCAGCACCAGCCGGAGCCGAACTGGCCGACGCCGGCCGCCTGGAAGTCCGCCTTGAACTTCTCGAAGCCGCCGAGGTCCTCGTTGATCTTCTTCTCGATCTTGCCCGGCAGCTTGGTGCCGCCGCCATTGGGCTTCATCCAGCTCCAGAAGTGGATGTGGTTGTAGTGCTGGCCGGCGTTGTTGAACACCGCGGGGTTCTTGCCGAACGAGCCCTTGACGATCTCCTCAAGGGACTTGCCTTCCCATTCGGTCCCCTTGAGCGCGTTGTTGCCGTTGGTGACGTAGGCCTGATGATGCTTGTCGTGGTGATATTCCAGCGTCTCCTTCGACATGTACTGGCCGAGGGCGTCATAGGCGTAAGGAAGTGGGGGCAGCGTAAAGGTCATGGCTTCTTGTCCGCAACTGGTGGGGAACGAGTTCTAACGGTCACCCCTTATAGAAGGTTCCGCCGGCGTTAAATACCTTCAATTTGCGAAAACGCGCGATGCGACCGCGTGGCCGGATTGCATAAAATCGCCGCAACCGCAGACATTGCCCGCAGGCGTGATCGGTCGCCAGAAAATATCATTGCCTTTGAAGCGCTTATGACAGAACGAAGGCACCACGAAGCGGAGCTCCGAAGGACCACGCCATGAGCATTGAGATCGACATTTTGAACGGCGACGCCTCGTGGCCAATTGCAGAACCGCTGCATCGGGCTGTCTGGGGACCGCAGATGATTGCGGACAAGCCCTGGGCTCACGTCAAATGGGCCAATGCCGACCTGCGGGTGCTGATCGAGACGCCCGAGGATGGCCTTATCTGCCATGTCGGCATCTACTTCCGCACGGTCACGTGGAACGGACAGAAGACGCATATCGGGGGCATCGGCGGCGTCTGCACGCGGGAAGACCAGCGCGGGCGAGGTTATGCAACCATGGCAATCGACGCAGCAGTGCATACGATCCGCGCCAATGAGGCGGTCCGCTTCGCCCTGCTGTTCTGCGAGCCGCACAACGCCGCCTTCTACGGCGCCCGGAGCTGGCTGCCCTTCAACGGCGAAGTCTATTGCGAGCAGCCGGAGGGGCGGATCCGGTTCACTTACATGGCGCCCTACGTCTTCCACATCGTCCGCGCGCCGACCCTGGGCACCATCGACCTCTGCGGCCTGCCCTGGTGAGCCCTGCATGGCGAGGGGTGGCGCGGACATTGCGCGCTCTTTAATATGTCGATTATCATCCAATGTTTCATCCGGTGACAGATGACGATCGACGCTCCCGTAGACGCCGCCCAGCCGGTTGCGCCGGTCGCCTCCCGCATCGCCAGCCTCCTGACCGCCCCGATCCTGCCGACGCTGCTCCGGCTCGCGATCCCCAACATGATCGCGATGGTCGGCAGCACGCTGGTTTCGGTGGCCGAGACCTCCTATATCGGCCGGCTCGGCACCATCCCGCTCGCCGCGATCGCGCTGGTGTTTCCGTTCGCGATGCTGACGCAAATGATGAGCGCGGGCGCGATGGGCGGCGGGGTCTCCTCTGCCATCAGCCGCGCGCTCGGCGCAGGGGATCGTGACCGCGCCGCGACGCTGGCCTTGCATGCCGCCATCATCGGCCTCTGCGGCGGACTGTTCTTCACGGCGATGATGCTCGGCTTCGGCCGCACATTCTTCACGCTGCTCGGCGGCCGCGAGCGCGTGCTGCAGGAGGCCTGCGGCTACTCGCAGGTGCTGTTCTCCGGCGCGGTCGCGATCTGGCTCGTCAACACCCTGGCCTCGGTGATCCGCGGCACCGGCGACATGCGCCTGCCCTCGATGACGCTGATCGGGGCGAGCGTGCTCCAGATCGCGCTCGGCGGCACGCTGGGGCTCGGCCTGTTCGGAGTGCCGCAATTCGGCATGCCGGGCGTCGCCAGCGGCCAGCTGATCGCGTTCAGCTGCGCCGCGATCTTCCTCCTCTGGTATCTGTTGTCCGGCCGCAGCCGGCTGCGGCTCGACTTCCGCGCCTTCCATTTCGAGCGGGCCATGTTCCTGGACATTCTCAAAGTGGGCGCGGTGGCCTGCCTGTCGCCGCTCCAGACCGTGCTCACGATTCTGATCTTCACCAAGATCCTGGCGACCTTCGGCACCGAAATGCTGGCCGGCTACGGCATCGGCTCGCGGCTGGAATTCCTGCTGATCCCGATCACCTTCGCCTTCGGCATCGCCTCGGTGCCGATGGTCGGCATGGCGATGGGCGCCGGACATGTGAAACGGGCGCGGCGGGTTGCCTGGACCGCGGCTGCGGCCTCCGGCCTCACGGTCGGGCTGACCGGGCTCGTCGTCGCGCTCGCTCCGTCGCTGTGGGTCGGGCTCTTCACGCGCGATGCCGGCGTCACCGCCGCCGCGCACAGCTATTTCCATTGGGCCGGACCGGCCTTCGTGTTCTTCGGCATAGGCGTGTCGCTCTACTTCTCCTCACAAGGCGCGGCGCGCGTCGGCGGGCCCGTGCTGGCCTCCACCGCGCGTCTTCTGATCGTCGCGATCGGCGGCATCGGCCTGATGACGGCGCAGGCGCCGGCCTGGACGTTGTTCGCACTGGTCGGCGGCGCGATGGTCGTGTTCGGCGTGTCGACCGCGGCCTCGGTCGCCCTCGCGCGCTGGGGCAAATGAGCGCAGCCGGATAAGCGCGGGCCAAAACGCAGGAATGTGATTCCAGCCAGCGTTGCACTATTCTGCTGGGCTGCTATGGAGGCGCTCCATTTTTGGGGCCTCCTCCATGACTTTCAGATTCGCAGCTCTCATCATCCTCCTTGCGACGCTGCTTGGTCCATCTGCCGCTCATGCGCAGAACGTCGACGGGACGTGGCTGACCCAGGCGGGCGATGCGCGCGTCAAGATCACCAAATGCGGCGGCGGCCTCTGCGGCATCGTCGCCTGGCTGCGCGAGCCCTATGACACCGCGACCGGCCAGCCCGCTACCGACAGCAAGAATCCCAATCCGGCACTCGCCAAGCGCCCGATGATCGGTTTGCCGCTGTTCAGCGGCATGCCGCCGGCAGGGCCGAACAAATGGTCCGGCCAGATCTACAATGCCGATGACGGCAGCACCTATGCCAGCAGCGTCACCTTGACGGGAGCGGATTCGCTGCGGGTCGAAGGCTGCGTCGGCGCGCTCTGCGGCGGTGAGACCTGGACGCGCGCGGGGCGGTGAGCAGCTCTCGTGTCCCGGACGCGATGCAGCGCACCGTTTCACGGGGTACAAGAATCTTTTACGCCATCATCGCCTTCAACGCCGTCGCCGCCGAGGCGTAGCCGCCCCGTGCGCCATCGATGAAGTGCACATGATCGCTGCGCAGGACCGACGGGGTGAAGCAGGTCATCATGGCGGCGTCCTGTCGATGGAGACCGTAGCGAACGGTGCCCTCGCGCGCGGCCGCCGCCAGGCGATCGCTGAGCGTGCGTTCGAGCTGCGGCGTGCAATCGAGGATCATGCGCAGGCCATCGTCATATTTGCGGAAGTCCGAGTTCTCGACGACCTGACGCCGGTAGATGTTGGGCACGAAGCCGCCGACCTTGAGGTCGAAGCGCATGACCAGATAGACGAACAAGGTGTAGGCCAGCACGCTCGCGCGGCGCGCGAGTAGCGACCTCCCGCGCCGGGTGCGGGCCTCGTAGTCCAGCCCCTGCGGCGGCCATTTCAACGGCGGCCCCTGCGACGGCACCGGGCGCGCACCGTCAGGGCTGCGCTCGACGAGATCGATGATGTCCTCGATCACGTTGCGAAAGAGCTGCGGATCGGCGCCGCGTGCCGGCATCACCAGCACCGACAGGATCAACCCACGCGAGGCCGGAATCACCTCGAAGCGGCAGGACAGGCCCGACAGATCGGGCTGCGTGCCGGCCGGCGCCTCGGCGACCGCGAACTCGCCGCGCTTCATCGCGGCGTCGGCCCAGGCGAGCCCGCCGCCCGAGAACATCGCGTAGGAGAGGTTCGCCGACGGCCCGAAGCGCGCAACGCGTACGTCGAGGCCCTGCGCGCGGATGGCGCTCACCGGCACCAGCGCGACCCGCATCGTCAGCTCGAGATCTTCCCGCACCCAGGTCGCGGTCGCGGCCAACGCCTCGCGGGCAGCATCGAGGTCGGAAGGTGCAACCGCGAAGCTGGCACCGTCGCCGCCGAACACGAAGGGGAATTCGCGGCCCTCCAATGCGTTCGTCACCGCCGCGATCACGGCCGCACCGGCCATGTTGACCGCCTTGTAGCGCTGCGCGGCGATCGCCTTGGTGGAATCGACGATATCGGCAACGCCGATGCTCCAGTCGTCCGGCAGCGGCACATAGAGCGCCGGGTCCATCAGGCTGGTGAAGCCGCGGAACACGGGAATGCCGCCATAGAAGGATTCGCCTGATGTCATCGGGAATGCCGGATGGTTGGAATGCGAGACAAATACGTGGCGGGATCGATCCGGGTTCGCCGGCCGGCGGCCGCTTTCGATCATTGGCCGAAATGGGCCAGGACAACAAGATGCGGCGACAACAGGATGCGGCCGCGCTGCAATGCCGCAGCGGGTCATTGATCGGCATCAAACGACCGGCCGGGAAGTGTGGCTATCGTTCTCAGCTTCAAGGGTTGTCTGCTCCAAGGTTTGCATGGGATGATCGAGGTGACCGACTTCGGCAACAAAGACTCCACCTCTCCGGTCCGTCGGCGCACGGGCATCGACCCGGTCAGCGCCGTGAAGCTGCCCGAACGACTGACCGAAGCCGTCGATGCCTGGGCCGAAGCTCATCGCCTGACCCGCGCGGATGCCATCTGCAAGCTGATCGAGCTGGGCCTGAAGATCGCGCCGCCCGTGCTCTCCTCCGAGCATCCGATCGCCTCGGACGCCACCAGGATCGAAGAGATCGCAGTCCACGAGATCGAGACGCTGCTCGATCCGGGCCTGCCGCCGGACGAACGCGAACGCCGCATCCGCCGCCTCACCGAGGGGCCGCCCGAATTTTCACATCAACGAATTGACCTGCCGAAGGACCCGCCGAAACACCGGACCTGAGCAACTAAAGCATGATCCGGAAACGTGCGCAGCGATCTTCCGGAAAGATCATGCTTTAGTGCAGCTTCTCGTCCTGGTGCTTGCGCAAGGTGTCGAGCGACGCATCGTGACAGCCGACCAGGCGCACGAATTGCTGGGGGTACATTTCATAGCCGTGACTGCCGGAATTCTGATGCGTCATCGGCAGGCAACGGGTGTCGTCCGGCTTGGCGCGGGATTGCTCGGTCCGGCCCTGAGTTGAAGCGGTCATGTTTGGCATGGCCATGGACTGCTCCCTGTCAATTAGGGCAGATCGATTGACGTAACCCAATCGATTGCGGGGCATCTTACGACCAAATCCGGCAGAATGTCATTGTGCCGGATCAACACAATCGTAACGGCGGGGTTCCGCCTATGCGGTATTCCCAGCGTCGATCGTGAACACGGTCCCGGTGACGTTGCGGCCGCCTTCCCCCAGCAGGTATTCCACCATGCGTGCGACGTCGTCGGTCTCCGGCAGGCGGCGCAGTGCGCTGCGCCCGGCGATGCGCTTGCGCCCCTCGTCTGAAAGGTTGTGCGTCAGCTCGGTGTCGATGAAGCCCGGCGCGATCGCATTGACGGTGATGCCGAGCTTGCCGACCTCGCGCGCCAGCGAGCGGGTGAAGCCGGTGGCAGCGGCCTTGGTCGCGCCATAGACGGACAGGCCGTTATAACCGGTCGTCGCGATGATCGAGGAGATGTTGATGATGCGCCCTGTGCCGTCCGCCATCATCTGCCGCGCCACATATTTGGTGAGGATGATGGGTGACAGCACGTTGAGCTGCACCAGCGCCTCGATCTCGGAATTATGCATGGTGGCGAGCAAGCCTTCGGTGCCGAGGCCCGCATTGTTGACGAGGCCGTAGACCGGGCCGAACTCGTCACGCACGAGCTTTGCGAAAGCCGGGATCGCGTCGATCACGGCAAGATCGCAGGCGCGGAAATGCAGCCGCCCGTCCGCTTCGGTAATCGCCGCCTTGAGCTCATCGCTCTCGCGCCGCGCCGCCGCGATCACGTTATAGCCGGCGCCAGCCAGGCGTCTGCCGATCGCAAGACCGATGCCGCGGCTACCGCCGGTGACGAGAACGTTCTTATGCATCGGAGCGCGCCAGTTTTCCGGCCGGGGTGACATCGAGCGCCTCGACGAAGCGGATCACCGCCGGCACCTTGTGCGGTGCGAGTTGCGCGCGGCACCGGTCCAGGATCTGGCCGCGGATCTCTTGCGCGCGCGCCGGATCGGTCCCGTCGGCGAGGATCACGTCGGCGACCACGATGCCGCCGGTGATCGGGCTCTTCCGCGACTTGGCCCGCGACATCCGCACGTCGGGATGGCGGTTGATGACGGCCTCGATCTCTTCGGGATGAACCTTCAGCCCGCCGATATTGATGATGCCGCCGCGGCGGCCGACGAAATAGTAGCGCTCGCCGCGCAGCTCGACGATGTCGCCGCTGTCGACGAATCCGTCCGCATCGGTGAGTGCCGCGGCATTGCGGCCGACATAGGCATGCGCAGTGCGCGTCGAGCGGATCCGCAGCGACCCATCGACCACCTTCATCTCGACGCCGTTGCGATTGCCGAGATAGTCGGCCGGAAAGCCTTCCAGCCCGTCATTCACCGCAAAGCCGACGCCGGCTTCGGTCGAAGCATAGGCATGACCGACCGAGGAATTGGGGAATGCGGCCTTCAACCCGTCGAGCACCGCCTGGTCGGCGATTTCACCGGAAAGGCGGACGTAAGACGGCGCGAATTGCGCGGCCGAGCCGCTCATCAGGAGCTTGCGCCAGTGCGAAGGCGTGCCGGAGATATGCGAGACACCGCGCGCCTTCAGGCGAGCGACGTGATCGCCGAGCGCCTCATGCGGATCCGACAACACCATCGAGCCGCCGGAGAGAACGGTACGAAGGAAAATCTGCAGGCCGCCATAGCGGCGGATATCGTAGAACGTCGCCCACACCGGCGCAGGTCCGCGCGCGGGGCCTTCGGCGACGATGGCACCGGTCAGCGCCTCCAGCGTATGGCCGACGATCTTCGGCACGCCCGACGTGCCCGAGGTCAGCATCAGCCATTCCGTGGCGCGTTCGGTCTTGGCCGGCGCGGCAGATTGAAGCGGCAATTGTGCGGTGACGACGAGCGACACGCCCGAATTGGCCCAGCGATCGGACTCGTCGGTGACGATGGCGTCGATCCCGGCATCCGCGATCAGCGCATCGAGGTGCGCCGGGTTGAGATCGGGCGGGCAGAGCAGCATGCGACGCGCGATGCCGTCGAGCTCGATCATGGCAAGGCCCGACCGGAGCTGGTCGGACAATTTGAGCAGCACCGAGCGGCCCGACAATTCGCACAAGCGGCCGCCGAGGACCGTCTGCGACAGGATGTCGGTCAACGACACGACATGATGCGCATCGGAGATGGTGCGGCCCTTCAACTCCGCGCCGAGATGGTCGCGGAGCGCAAAGATCTCACGCGGGGACATTTTCGTAGGCCCGCACGAAGTCACCCACGGTGGCGGGGAACGCTGCGTCCTCGGAAATGGTGAAGGGGTCGACGCCGGTCTCATCCTCGAGGCGCGCGACCAGAATGGCGAAGGCGAGCGAGTCGAAGCCCGTCTCGTGCAGCGACAGATCGTCCGACAGCTCGGGAAGCGTGACGTTTTGCTCCTTGGCGATCTGCCGGATCGCCTCAATGATCTTAGACCTTACCGACATGGCTGGCTCGCTTTGTTATCGTTGGTGTTGCGGCGGCTCTTGCTGGCCGCCTCCCATGGCCGTTTGTTTACCCGACAGAAGTAAATGTCTTCTTGGACAATTCAGATAAAATTGGAGCTATCTTCGGATTTTGGCGGGCCCTACAGGCGGATCGAGCCGTCCAGGATGCCTGCATGGACCTCGGCGTCCAGCGGCAGATAGGCCCCGGATCTCAAGTCCGCCATGAACAGCGGATCGGAGATCGTGGCGGGATCGAAGCCCTCCCGCGACAGATCGTTCTTCTTCTGCTTGAACGTCTCGGTCGCGTTGAGCTCACGCGAGATGCGGATGAAGACGGGATGTGCGTAGGCCGGCAGACGCTGCGCGAGATGTGCGGGCAGCGCCGCAATGTCGAACCCCTCGTTGACGACGATCGCACTCATGCCGGCGCGGCCATCGGTACCGGGGATGCTGACGCCGTAGGTGGTGGCGTCGACCACGCCGTTGAAATCGCGCATCGCGTCGTTCACCTCCGAGGTCGCGACGTTCTCGCCCTTCCAGCGGAACGTGTCGCCGATACGGTCGACGAAATGGAAGAATCCCTTGTCGTCGATCCGCATCAAATCGCCAGTGCGGAACCAGGCATCGCCCTTGGCGAACACATTGCGGAGAATCTTCTTCTCCGTCTCGCCGGCGTCGGTGTAGCCCTCGAAGCGGCCGCCGCCTTCGTCGGCCGTGCCGATGCGGCCGATGGCTTCACCGGCCTCGCCGCGGGCGCAGGCGAGACAAAACCCCTCTTCGTTGCGCAGCGGTGCGCCGCTGCCGGGGTCGAGCCTGACGAGATTGGCGGGAAAGCGATGCGCGAGCAGCGGCGGGATGCGACCGATCGCGCCCGGCTGGCCCTCGACGTTGAATAGCGAGAAATTGCCTTCCGTCGCCGCATAGAATTCGAGGATACGGGGAATGGCGAAACGCGCCTGAAAGTCTTCCCAGATATCGCCGCGCAGGCCGTTGCCGCAGACGAGGCGGAGACGATGGCGGTTCTCATATTCCGACGGCGGCGCCTTGAGCAGATAACGGCAGAGCTCGCCGATATATTGGAACAGCGTGCAGTCGTGACGGACAATGTCGGACCAGAAATGCGAGGCCGAGAACTTCTCCGCGATCACCACCGAGCCGCCGGCCGCAAGCATGCTGCACGGCGCGACGATGCCGCCGACAGAGTGGAACAGCGGCAGGCAATCATAGAGCCGGTCCTGCGGACCCGCGCCGGTCAGACCGGCGAACCAAAAACCCCAATTGAGAATGCGGCGGTGACTGATACTTGCGGCCTTCGGCAGGCCCGTGGTGCCCGAGGTGTAGATCAGCAGCGCGCGATCGTCGATGCTGATCTCGCCGTGCTCCTCCGGCGACAGCGGCGCATCGTCCAGCGCCGCAAGCGCGACATCGATGGCGCGATCACTGCGGGAATCGCCGTGCGTCCATACCTTGGCCTCTGTGTTCAGATGCGGCGCTGCGCCGTCCAGCGTCCCCATCAACTCGTGGGCCGCGATAATATGGGCGGGCTTGGCGACGTCGATGCAATGCGCCAGCGAGGGCCCGACCAGCTTGGTGTTGAGCAGCGCGACCACGCCACCGACCCGGCTGATCCCGAGCCAGGCCGCGACGTAGTCGACGCCGTTCGGCATGATCAGCGCGACAGTGTCGCCCTTGGCCAGGCCGACCGAGCGCGCCCAGCGCGCGTAGCGATTGATGCGCTTCGATAGGGCCGCGTAATCGAGGCTTGTGTCATCCGTGAGCAGCGCGAGGCGGTCCGGCTGGCGCTGCGCCCAATCGTCGATGACGTCGGCGAACAGGCGGCCGGGCAGAGCCTCGATCCGCGCGGTGAGCTCGATGGCCTTCAGCCAGATCTTCGAAGCCGAAGGCGTGCGCAGCGCTGTCGGTCGCTCGATGACGCCGGTGGTCATATTGTTCACTCTTTCGGGCCGCTCGCAGGTTTCCGGCAATATATAGTCCGCGCGCCCTGCCCAGGTGTTAAGAGGCAAGGTAAAACTCCGTTAGTGCGCGATTAACTCTAGCCATCCTTTACCAAGCCGATGGGATCGGCGTGCGCGGCTGCACAATTCTTGCGATAGCAGAGCGAGAATGGGATGCAGACCATGATCACCAGACGATATTTTCTCCAGACTGCCGCCTGTGCCGCAGCCGCGCTCGCGGCGCCGCGCGCTTTTGCGCTCGGCAACCCCTCCTATCCCTCGCGCAGCGTGAAATGGGTGGTGCCTTACGCGCCGGGTGGCGCAACCGACGTGCTGTCGCGGCTGCTGTGCCAGCGGCTATCCGACCGGCTCGGCCAGACCTTTGTCGTCGAGAACAAGCCGGGGGCCGGCAGCAATATCGGGACGCAGGCGGTCATCACCTCGGCACCCGACGGCTACACGCTGCTGCTGACCTCGACCGCGAATGCGATCAACGCCTCGTTCGATCCGGCGCTGCCCTATGATTTCGCCCAGGGCATCGCGCCGGTCGCGGGCGTCGCACGGATTCCGCTGGTGCTGGTCGTCAACAACGACCTGCCGGTGAAGACCATCGCCGACTTCATCGCCTACGCCAAGGCCAATCCCGGCAGGATATCGATCGCTTCCTCGGGCATCGGCACCTCGCTGCACCTCTCGGGCGAATTGTTCAAGTCGCTGGCCGGCGTGCAGTTCACCCATGTTCCCTATCGTGGCTCGGCGCCGGGTTTGACCGACGTGATGAGCGGGCAGATCCAGGGCATGTTCGACAACGTCACCTCGTCCTTCGAGCTGGTGCGCGCTGGCAAGCTGCGCGCCCTCGGCGTCACCACGCGCGAGCGCTCCGAGATCCTGCCCGACGTGCCCGCGATCGCCGACACGCTGCCCGGCTACGAGACGAGCTCGTTCTACGGCGTCGGCGCCCCGCGCGATACGCCGCACGAGATCATCGATCTGCTCAATCGCGAGATCGACGCTGCACTGTCCGATTCCGTGATCAAGGCCCGCATCGCCGAGCTCGGCGCCATCCCGCTGCATGGCAACGCCAGTGAGTTCGGCGGCCTGCTGGCAGCCGAGACCGAGCGCTGGCGCAAGGTGGTCGAGCTGTCGGGGCTCAGGAAAGACTAGAGCATGATCCGGAAAAGTGCGAAGCGGTTTTCCGGAGAAATCATGCGCAAACAACAACCTGAAGCGCGATGACGATTCATCTAAATCTCATCGCGCTTTAGCGTTTGAAGGCACTGGTCTTGCGAGCATCCGCTCGCCAGCGCTAGCGGCAATCGTCCGGCGCTAGCCGCCACGCCTGTAGCGAAACTGCTGCGGGGGCGGACTGATCGGGTAATACGGATTGAGATCGCAGATTGCCGAGCGACCCGAAGCGGTGGCGCGGCACTGCGGCAACGAGGTGAAGGAGCAGTCGTACCACTCACCGCCTCCCCCGTTCGCACCTGAATAAACATGCATGCAGACGGGGTAGCGCGGATCAAAGGTCTGCGCCTGCGACGGCGCGGCCGTGAGCAGTGCGGCAGCGGTCAGGACCAGGCCGAACGAGAAGCGCATCAATACTATTCCGGTATGCTGTATCGTGGATCGCTATTGCACCTTCTTGTGGCGCCGCCGCTGCTGCGGTGGCTGATCGAAGGCGTAATAGGGGTTGAGGTCGCAGCTGGCCGAGCGGCCCGACGCGGACGCGCGGCATTGCGGCAGCGAGGTGAAGGAGCAATCGAAATAATCGCCGCCGCCACCACCGAAGCTGCCGCCCGGCGTGTAGACGTGCATGCACACCGGGTAGCGCGGATCATAGGTCTGGGCGCGGGCATCTGCCGCGACCAGCAGCGTGGCAATCGCGGTGAGGGGCAAAATCGACAAGCGCATGGACTTAATCCTCGAATCGACGGCGTCGGCTGGTGCCGACGCCCTGCTATGGCATAACACCAGGCCGGAGGCGACTGTTCCGAGGGACAGATGACGGCAAGGTGAGTGCAGTGCACTGCGGCGCTATGCGCCGAGTCCCTGCAACACCAGCCGGTTCAGCCTCGCCGCGAACGCAGCCGGGTCCTCCGGCAGTTCGCCGTCCAGGATTTGCGCCTGCTCGAGCAGGAGGAGGCTAAGATCATCGACCGCCGTCGAGCCGGCTTGCGCCTTGGTGATCGCAGTCACCAGCGGATGGCGCAAATTGATTTCGAGGATCGGCTTGGTGCGCATGCCGCGATTCTGCTGCGACAGGATGCGCTCGAGCTCGCGGCTCGGGCCCTGGCTGTCGGCAACGAGGCAGGAGGCCGAGCTGGTGAGGCGCGTCGAAGCCTTGACGTCGCTGACGCGCTCGCCGAGCGCGGCCTTGATCACGGCGATGGTGGCGGCTTCATCGGCGGCCGGCGCCTCCTTCTTCGCCTCGTCCGTCTCGTCGACGCGCGGGATCAGGTCGAGATTGAGATCGCCCTGGCTCAGCGATTTCAACGGCTTGCCCTCGAACTCCGACGGCATCGAGGTCCAGAAGGCGTCAACGGGATCGGACAGCAGCAGCACCTCGATGCCGCGCGCGGTTGCCGCCTCGAGCCGCGGATTGGATTTCAGCCGCTCGATGCTGTCGCCGACGAGATAGTAGATCTCGGTCTGGTTCGGCTTGAAATCGGCAATGACCTGCTTCAGCGAACGCTTCTCGCCCGACGTCGTGGTGAAACGCGACAGCGCGAGCAGCTTTTCGCGCCGCTCGAAATCCTCGTAAATGCCTTCCTTGAGGACCGCGCCGAAGGCGTCCCAGATCTTGGCAAAGTTCTCCGGGTCCTTCTCGGCGAGGCTTTCGAGCTCCGACACGACACGGGTCGCCACTGCCTTGCGGATCTGCGCCAACTGCGGATTGTTCTGCAGCATCTCGCGGGAGATGTTGAGCGGGAGATCCTCGCTGTCGACGACACCGCGGACAAAGCGCAGGTAGCCCGGCAAGAGATCGGCATCATCGGTGATGAAGACGCGCCGGACGTAGAGCTTCACGCGCCCCTTGCGGTTCGGCTCGAACAGGTCGAACGGCTTGGTCGAGGGCGCGAACAGCAGCACGGCGTAGGAGTAGCGTCCTTCGGCACGGTAGTGCAGCGTCATCGCGGGATCGTCGAAGGCGGACGCGATCTGCTGATAGGCCTTCTTGTAGTCGTCCGCGGTCAGCTCGGATTTGGAGCGCTGCCACAGCGCGCTCGCCGAATTGATCTGGCGCGGCTCGCCTTCTTCCGGCACGAGCTCGATGGGGAACAGGATGTTGTCGGAATAAGCGGTGACGATGCGCTCGATCTCGTAGGTCTCGAGATATTTCTTGGCGTCGTCCTTCAGGTGCAGGACGATCTCGGTACCGCGGCCAACGCGCGCGGCCTCCTCGTCGCTGGCACGTGCGATCTCGAAGCCGGAGCCGCCGGAGGACGTCCAGGTCCAGACATCGCTCTCGCCGGCGCGGCGGCTGATCACGGCGATCTTCTCGGCAACCATGAAGGCGGAATAGAAGCCGACGCCGAACTGGCCGATCAGGCCGAGACCGTCCTTGGCCTCCTTCAGCTTCGACACGAACGCCTTGGTGCCGGAGCGGGCGATGGTGCCGAGATGGTCGATCAGCTCCTGCCGCTCCATGCCGATGCCGTTGTCGGCGATCGTCAACGTCTTGGTCTTCTTGTTCGGGATGATCCGGATCTTGAGCGCGCCGCCTTCGCCCAGCAACGCCGGGCTGGCGATCGCCTCGTAGCGCAGCTTGTCGCAGGCGTCGGAGGCATTCGAGACGAGCTCGCGCAGGAAGATATCGGTCTCGGAATAGACGGAGTGCACCATGAGGTGCAGAAGCTCGGAAACCTCGGCCTGGAAGGGCTGCGTATGCACAGCCGTGTCTGACGTCGTCATGCGTTTACCCGGTCAAAACGAAAGGGAAGAAAACCGGGATATAGCGCGACGAGATAGGGGATCAAGTGGACGCGAACGATCGCCCTCCCGGCGGGAGGACGATTTCCGATCGTCCGGCGGATCAGGTCACGCAGCGGCCGGGCTGGAGCAGCTTGGCGACCTCGGTCAAGGAGCTGACCATCGGTTCGCAGGCGATCGTCGGCTTGTCGCGAACTTTCTTCTGGTTCTGGAGCAGTGCCGGCGGCTTGGCGTTGCCGGTCTCGATCACCGCGGGGACCCGCAGCAGCACCGAGGTGTCGGCGAGGTCGTTCAGCCGCATCGAGACGGTCCGGGTGGGAACTGGGGCGGGCTTAATCTCGGCAAGGCGGTCGGCCTTGCCGGCACGATTGACGTTATGGACGGGCATGGAGTTCGAGCTGTAGGCGGGGATATCGGCAACCGCTTGCCAGCGGTCGGCCAGGTCGTGCCCGGAGGCCAATTGCACCGCACCGAGCGTTGCGGCAATCGCGACGGCGCCTAAAAAAACCTTTTGAATCTGTGACATGGCTGTCGATCCCTCGCCCCATGGCAATCCCGGGAGCAACGCGGGGCGAGGACTGGGGGTTCTTGGCCGTTACGATCACTTAACCGTGTGCGACAAATGCAGCAGGGCGCAAAATATTTCGCAACGCATGGAACGTCTCGCGCAGACAGGAGTCGTCTCAGCAGCCGGCTATTCCCCCCTGCCCCATAAGCCGGCGACGTAGGGCGCGACTGTGGTGATGCCAGTCGCGCCTTACTTTTGTCTGCACCACACTTTGGTTCGAGTTATTTGGCTTTTTCCACGAGCCAGTCCCGACCCTCGCCATAGAGCTTCTCGACCTCGGGCCCGATCAGGCCGGGCATGTCGCGCTTGACCTTGTAGCCGATCAGCTCCTGCATGTAGGCGAGATGGCGATAGCCTTCGGGCAGCGCCGCAAGCGTGGTCTGGTCAAGACGCAGCGTCGCGGCGGGATCGACCGGATCGATCCGGTCCTTCTCGTAGATCGGCTGGCGGCGGACGATGCCCCACTTCCCCTGCCGCTTCTCCAGGAAATCGTAGAAGCGTCCGGTGCAGACGACATCGCAGAGCACGTCGTGCACGAGGGCGCGCTGCGAGATCGTCATCTTGGTCTGCGCAATCGCCCGCTCGCCCGCGAGATCGATGCTGGTGCCGCCGAGGAAATGCAGGATGCGAACGCCCCTGGCGAACCCCTCCTGGCTGACGCGCATGAAATCCCGGGCCGGCCCCTGAAACCAGGTCGCGGACATCCAACCTTCCTCGTGCCAGACCGTGGCAAAGCGCTCCCAGTCGCCGGCATCGCGCCACACGGCCCAGTTCTCGACGAGGTCGCGGATGGCGAGACGATCGAGCAGTTGCTGGTCCATGGGCTCATCTCCGATTGGCATCAAGGAGGAGGTATGGGCGGCGAATTCGATATCCGTCAAGCGCAGCAAGCGATCATGAAAAATCCGGCGCGCCTTGCGGCACGCCGGATCCGATCTTTTCGCGAATGACGCCTTCCTTACGCCGCCGGCGCCTTCGGCGCGCGATTGCGCGAGTTACGCTGGAAGAACAGGGCCTGGCTCGCCACCGCCGATACCATCGCGGGCTGGAACGGCTTCGAGATCAGGAAGGCCGGCTCGGGACGCTCGCCGGTGAGGAAGCGCTCCGGATAGGCGGTGATGAACACCACCGGCACCTCGAATGTGCGCAGCAGCTCGTTGACCGCGTCCAGGCCCGACGAGCCGTCGGCAAGCTGGATGTCGGCGAGGATCAGGCCCGGCCGCTTGTTCTTGGCCAGTGCCACGGCATCGGCATGGGTGCGCGCGACGCCGACGACATTGTGGCCGAGATTCTTCACCAGGCTTTCGAGATCCATGGCGATGAAGGTCTCGTCCTCGATGATCAGCACGTCGGTCGCAATCTCCGCTGCCATCTCGCGGCCTGCCGCATCCGCAAGCCGCCGCGTCTCCGCCACGTCGGTGCCGAGGATATAGCTGACTTCCTCTTCCGAAAATCCCTCCAGCGAAAGCAGCAGGAAAGCCTGCCGCGGCAGCGGCGTGATGTTCGACAGCCGACGCTCGGGCGGCATCGGCAGGGTCGCGACCTCGGAATCGTCATTGACCGAGACCGAATTCCAGATCTGGGTGAACAACCGGAACAGGCCGGCGCGCGGCCCATGGCTCTCGTCGAGCACCGCCGGATCTCCCAGCATGGCTTCCAACATGGCTGCGACATAGGCGTCGCCGGAGGCCTGGCTACCGGTCAGGGCGCGCGCATACCGACGCAACAACGGCAAATGTTCAGCAACGAGCTGTGAACGGGACATCCCCACTCCATTCATCTTCGGGCCGGCCTTAAGGTCCAGGGCGTTACGCGGGGGGCCCGGGGTTCCCCTGCTGGGCTGATTACGCCTCAGGCCAAGAAAAGTTCCGCCTCGCTGGGAACTTTTTGTCGAACCTGGAATTGAGCCTATCCAGGGAACGGCTCCCGGTTGAGAAAAATTCTCGAATTTACAGTCACTTAACTCGGGGAAACGTGGAACAGGTCATGAAAGATCTCAAGTCTCAAGCAACCAGAAGCACGACCCCCGGCAAGGGAGGGCTCACTCCGGAGATTCAATCCCGGATTGGGCACCAGCTGCGCGCCATGTACGACGACGTGGTGCGGCAGGGGGTTCCGGATCGGTTCGCGGAACTGATCAAGAAGCTTGATGCCCAGGGAGCGGCACCCCAAGTGGAAAATGACGGGGGATCTAACGACAACAACAATGGGAGGGATTAATGCCTCTCACGGACTCCCTGCGTAACGACATCCTGGCGGCCGTACCCAGTCTGCGCGCGTTCGCCATCTCGCTCAGCGGCAATGCGGACCGCGCCGATGACCTGGTGCAGGAGACGTTGCTCCGCGCGCTCGCCAACATCGACTCGTTTCAGCCCGGCTCCAACCTGCCGGCCTGGCTGTTCACGATTCTGCGCAACCTGTTCCGCTCCGATTATCGCAAGCGGCGGCGCGAGGTCGAGGATGCCGAGGGCAACTACGCCAAGACGCTGAAGACGCAACCGTCCCAGAACGCGCATCTCGAGTTCGAGGAGTTTCGCACGGCGCTCGACAAGCTTCCGCAGGACCAGCGCGAAGCGTTGATCCTGGTCGGCGCCTCCGGCTTCTCGTACGAGGACGCGGCTTCGATCTGCGGCTGCGCCGTCGGAACGATCAAGAGCCGCGTCAACCGCGCCCGTTCGAAGCTCGCCGCGCTGCTTTATGTCGACGGTGCCGAGGACTTCGGACCGGACGAGACCGTGCGAGCCGTGATCGGCGGCAGCGGCGGCTGACGGCCGGCGTCAAGCGAACCAAGGCGAAGGCGAAGGCGGCCGTTTCCGCGGCCGCCTTCGTGTGTCCGAACGACGGCGCCCTCGATCACTGGTCCACGAAGGTCACCGTATCTGCCACGCTGGCGCGCGAGGTGCGGTAGCTGTTGACCTTGTGGTCATGGTCGGCATAGCCGAACGAAATGCCGCAGACGATGCGGCGGTCGTCGGGCAGATTGAAATGGCGGCGGATCAGTCCGGAGTGGCGCGCGAGCGCCGCCTGGGGGATCGTGCCGAGCCCGAGTGCCTGCGCCGCCAGCATGAAATTGCTCACATAGGCGCCGCAATCGATCGCACCGTAAATGCCGAGCGGCTCGTTGGTGTGGATGATCGCGACATGGGGCGCGCCGAAGAAATTATAGTTCTCCAGCGCCTGCTTGGCATAGGCCATCTTGTCGCCGCGGGCGATGCCGAGCGTGTTGTAGAGCTGAAAGCCGCTTTCGCGGCGGCGCTCGAGATAGACACCGATATATTCGCGCGGCGGGGTGAAATCGTAATCGTCGCCCAGACCCTTTGAGGCTTCCCCATAGATCGCCTTGCGGAAGCGCTCCTTGGCCTCGCCGCTGGCGATGACGACCTGCCACGGCTGGCTGTTGCACCAGGACGCGGTGCGCTGCGCGGTGGTCAGCACATGCTCGATGGTGGCACGGTCGACCTGCTTTGGCAGGAACGCGCGGACGGAGTAGCGCTCGTTGAGGAGCTCTTCGAGCACGCCGATGCGGTCGTTCTGGTTGACTTTAGCGTCCATGGATCAGCTCGCGCTCTTCTCGTAGGATGGGCAAAGGCGCCTCGCGCCGTGCCCACGACAGACTTGCCCGGAACACCTGCATATGGTGGGCACGCTTCGCTTTGCCCACCCTGCGAGATGCAGCGAGAGGTGGGATCACCGCCCCTTGGTCGGGATCTTGTTGTACGGCACGTCCTTGTCGACGCGGATGTCGCCGGGCAGGCCCAGCACGCGCTCGGCGATGATGTTGCGCAGGATCTCGTCGGTGCCGCCGGCGATGCGCATCGAGGGCGAGGACAGCAGCATCTGCTGGAACTGGCCTTGCACCGTCTCCTCGTCGTTGCCGGTGAGAACACCGGCCGCGCCCTGCAGGTCCATGGCGTAGGTCGCGATGTCCTGCAGCATCATGCCCGACACCAGCTTGCCGATCGAGTTCTCCGGGCCCGGCCGCTCGCCCTTCGACAGCGCCGAGATCGTGCGGTAGCTGGTGTATTTCAGCCCGTTCGATTTTGCGGCCCAGCTCGCCAGCTTCGAGCGCACCGCGGGATCGTCGATCGCAAGCCCGTCCTCCAGCATGAGGTTGGAGCAGAACTCGAACATCTCAGGCACGCCGGTCGCAAGCCGCGCACCGATCGACATGCGCTCGTTCATCAGCGTGGTCAGCGACACGCTCCAGCCCTCGCCGACGGCCCCCAGCCGCTGGCTGTCGGGAATCACCACGTCGGTGAAATAGACCTCGTTGAACTCCTGCATGCCGTTGGCCTGCTTGATGGGGCGAACCTCGACACCGGGGCTCTTCATGTCCAGGAAGAACATGGTGAGGCCCTTGTGCTTGGGCACCTTGGGATCGGTGCGCGCGATCAAAAGGCCATAGTCGGAATAATGCGCGCCCGAGGTCCAGATCTTCTGGCCGTTGACGACCCAATTATCGCCCTTCTTCTCCGCGCGGGTGCGAAGCCCTGCGACATCGGAGCCGGCGGACGGCTCGGAAAACAGCTGGCACCAGATCTCCTCGCCCGAAGCCAGCTTCGGCAAATAACGGCGCTTGGCGTCCTCGCTACCGAAGGCCATCACTGTCGGGCCGCACATGCCCTCGCCGATCTGGAACGGCTGCGTCAGCTTGCCGTAGACGCCCTCCTCCTGCTGCCAGATCACCTTTTCGATCGGCGTCGCGCCGCGGCCGCCATACTCCCGCGGCCAGTGCAGGCAGGCCCAATTGCCCTCGAACTTCTTCTTCTGCCAGGCCTTGCCGACATCGACGATATCGTGGTTGGCAAGACGAATGCGGCCGAGCGAGGATTTCGACAGCTCGGCATGCAATTCCTTCGGCGCATTGGCATCGATCCATTTGCGCGCGGTCTCGCGGAATGCGGCTTCCTGCGGGGTGTCGTCGAAATTCATGGCGCTTCCCTTTTGTTGTCATTCCGGGGCGCGCAACGCGCGAACCCGGAATCCAGAGGTTACTTACGCATCTCGAGATTCCGGGTTCGGCTCTTCGAGCCGCCCCGGAATGACGGCTATTTCCTTCCCCTCGTCGGGATCTTGTTGAACGGCACGTCCTTGTCGACACGGATATCGCCGGGCAAGCCCAGCACCCGCTCGGCAATGATGTTGCGCATGATCTCGTCGGTGCCGCCTTCGACGCGGGTGCCCGGCGCGCGCAGCAGCATGGCCTGGAAGCGGCCGGCCAGCTCGCCATCATCACCGCTGACGACGCCCGCCGCGCCCTGCAGATCCAGTGCGTAGGTCGCAACGTCCTGGATCATGGAGCCCGCCACCAGCTTGCCGATCGAGTTTTCCGGCCCCGGCCGCTCGCCTTTCGACAGCGCCGAGA
The DNA here is from genome assembly GCF_045571495.1 of Bradyrhizobium centrosematis. NCBI lineage: Bacteria > Pseudomonadati > Pseudomonadota > Alphaproteobacteria > Hyphomicrobiales > Nitrobacteraceae > Bradyrhizobium > Bradyrhizobium centrosematis. The sequence goes on along the minus strand of NZ_CP120703.1, from coordinate 1,067,546 downwards.
TCGCGCGCATGCTGGTGTATTTCAGCCCGCTCGCCTTCACCGCCCAGTTCGCAAGCTTCGAGCGCACCGCGCGATCCTCGATCGCGGGGCCGTCGTCGAGCATCAGGCTGGAGCAATACTCGAACAATTCAGGGAAACCGGTCGAGACAGCGGCGCCGATCGCGCTGCGCTCGTTCATCAGCGTGGTCAGCGAGACGTTCCAGCCGTCACCGACCTCACCGAGACGCTGATGATCGGGAATGCGGACATTGGTGAAATAGACCTCGTTGAAATCCGAGGCCCCGCCCGCCTGCTTGATCGGCCGCACCTCGACGCCGGGGCTCTTCATGTCCAGGAAGAACATGGTGAGCCCCTTGTGCTTGGGCACGGTCGGATCAGTGCGGGTGAGCAGAATGCCGTAGTCGGAATAATGCGCGCCCGAGGTCCAGATCTTCTGGCCGTTGATGACCCAGGCGTCGCCGTCCTTCTCGGCGCGCGTGCGCAGGCCCGCAACGTCCGAGCCGCCGGCCGGCTCGGAGAACAGCTGGCACCAGACCTTCTCGCCGGAGGCGAGCGGCGGCAGATATGTGCGCTTATGCTCCTCGCGCGCGAACGCCATCATGGTGGGCCCGCACATGCCGTGGCCGATGATGAACATGCGGGAGAGCTGGCCGAACGGCCCCTCCTCCTGCTGCCAGATCACCCGCTCGATCGGCGAGGCGCCGCGGCCGCCATACTCTTTCGGCCAGTGCAGGCAGGCCCAGCCGGCGTCGGCCTTTTTCTTCTGCCAGGCCTTGGCCACTTCGAGAATGTTGGCGTTCTTGAGCACGGTGCGGCCGAGCGAGGATTTACGCAGCTCCTCCTCGTATTGCTTCGGCGCGTTGGCGCCGATCCAGGCGCGGGCGGTCGCGCGGAATTCGGCTTCCTGCGGGGTGTCGTCGAAATTCATCTCGGTTTCTCTTCTTCCGTCATTCCGGGGCGCGCGTAGCGCGAACCCGGAATCTCGACGTTATTTGACTCTTCTCTGGATTCCGGGTTCGCCGCTTTGCGGCGCCCCCGGAATGACATCACGCCGCGTTCTTCTTCCGCATGCGGTCGATCAGCTGATCCTCCCAATAGGACAGGCTGCCCAGGCCCAGCGCCATCGCATTGGCGCGGCGGTAGTACATGTGGCAGTCGAACTCCCAGGTGAAACCCATGCCGCCGTGAACCTGGATGTTGTTCTTGGCGCAGTGCTGGAAAGCCTGCGTCGCGCTGATGCGGGCGGCAGCCGCGGCTTCCGGCAGCTCGGCCGCGTTGGTCGAGAGCGCCCAGGCGCCGTAATAGCTGTTGGAGCGCGCCAACGTCGCCGAGACGTACATGTCGGCGAGCATGTGCTTGACCGCCTGGAACGAGCCGATCGGACGGCCGAAGGCGATGCGGTCGAGCGCGTAGTCGCGGCCCATCTCCAGCGCACGGTCGGAGCCGCCGACCTGCTCGAACGCGCACAGCACCGCGGCGCGGTCGAGCAGCTGGGTGAGAATGCTCCAACCTTCGCCGGCAGCACCGAGCGGCTCAGCCTTGCAATCTCTGAAAGTGATCTCGGCCTGTCCGCGGGTTGGATCGAGATTGGTGAGGCTCTTCACCTCGACGCCGCCAGCTTTGAGATCGACCAGAAACAGCGAGATGTCGCTGTCGCGCCCGCTCGATCCCGTGCGCGCGGCAACCACCGCGACATCGGCGATCGCACCGTCAGCGACCGACCTTTTGACGCCGTTGAGCACGCCGTTCGCAGCCGTCAGCTTGACGTTCTTCGGCGACGGGTTGCCCTTGCCCTCGAACAGCGCCAGCGTGCCGATCGCCTCACCCGCAGCGATCGTAGGCAACCATTTCTTCTTCTGGGCGTCGCTGCCGGCGAGCAGCAGCGCTTCGGCGGCGAGGTACACGGTCGAGGAGAACGGCACCGGCGCGTTGGCCCGGCCCATCTCTTCCGCGATCACGCACAGCTCGAGATGGCCGGCGCCCGCGCCGCCGAACTCCTCGGGGATTGCGACGCCGAGAAAACCCATCTCGGCGAGACCCTTCCAGAGCTCCTTGTCGTACGGCGCCTTGCCGTCGAGCACGACACGCACCGCCTTGGGCGAGCATTTCTCGGCGAGAAACTTGCGGGCCTGATCGCGGAGCTGTTTTTGATCGTCGGAGAAATCGAAGTTCATGGCGGCTTACCTTTTTCTTGCTGTCATTCCGGGGCGCGACGAAAGTCGCGAACCCGGAATCTAGAGGTCACTTATTCATCTCGAGATTCCGGGTTCGCCGCTACGCGTCGCCCCGGAATGACGAATTCATTTCAGCACGATCACGTCTTCATCTGGCCTATCCGCATAGAGCCGCTCCACCAGCGCGGCGCGGCGTTCCAGGCCGGCGCGCTGGTTGATGTAGCCCTTGTCGGTGAGCTCGTTGCCGTCGATCGAGGGCGGCTCGACCATCAGCATCGCACGCGCGATGATGCGACTGCTGGCGCCCTCGCACTCCCGGTTGTGGGTCTCCAGCCCACGCCTGAAACAGGCGATCACCTCGGGGTGCTTCACCGCGTCCGCAAAGCTCAGATCGGGATTGCCGACGAGCTGCCGGCAGGCATGCAGGTTCGGCCAGGCCAGCAGGCCGATGAAGGCACGGTCCTGCCCGGCAACCAGCGCGTCGTGCACGACTGGCGTTGCGGCTGCGATCGCATCGGTCCGCAGCGAGCCCACATGCACGAACGTGCCCGTGGTAAGCTTGAAGTCCTCCACCACGCGGCCGGCAAAGATGATGCCTTGCACCGGATCGGCATCGTCGACGAAAATGCCGGCATCGCCGATGCAGTAGAACCCTTCCTCGTCGAACATCTTCTGGGTCAGCTCAGGCTGGCCGAAATAGCCGGGCGTGACATTGACGCCGCGCAGGCGCAGCTCGTATTTCGACCCGCACGGCACCATCTTCAACTCGACGCCGGGAAACGGCAGGCCGATCAGACCGACGCGCTCGGTATCCCAATAGGTGCCGGTCGAGGTCGGCGCGGTCTCGGTCGAGCCCCAGCCGGTGTAGAACACGATGCGCTCGCCGGTGGTCTTCACGGCGAGCGCCTGCATACGCTCGTAGAGATCATCCGGCAGCCGTGCGCCGCCATAAGCCATGATCGAGAGGTTCTTGAAGAAGGAGCGGCAGAGCGCGTCGTCCTTCTCCATGGCGGCCGCGAGCGCGGCATAGCCGGCCGGCACGTTGGCGTAATAGGTCGGCGAGATCTCGCGCAGGTTCCGCAGCGTCTCCTCGAACTGGCCCGGCATCGGCCGGCCGTCGTCGATATAGAGCGTGCCGCCATCGACCAGGATCGGGTGGAATGCCGCATTGCCGCCCATGGTGTGATTCCACGGCATCCAATCCAGCATCGTCGCGATCGGTCCGCTGGGATCCCTGGGACGAACCTGCATCATCATCGCCGCATTCGCGCACATCATCTCTTGCGTGTTGATGACGGCCTTGGGCATGCCGGTCGAGCCTGACGTGAACAGCAGCTTGCCGACCGTCTGCGGCGTGATCTTCGCGATCGACGCATCGACGTCCGGCGTCACCGGCGTTGCCGCGAGCTCGGCAAAGCTGACGCTCTCGATGCCCTCACATGGCCGCGCGACATGAACGACGGTGACGCCGGTGAGATCGAGCGCCCGCAGCGCCTTCTCGAAGGTCGGCCCGTCCTGCACCATCACCACGGCCGGCTTGATCAGGTCGAACAGGTACTTCAGCTTGACGTGGTCGTGGCTCATCAGCGAGTAGGCGGGCGACACCGGCGCCGCGGGGGCGCGCGCTTGCATCGCGGCCTGCGTCATCAGCGCATGCTCGATCGAATTGCCGGACAGGATCGCAACGGGGCGACCATCGAGGTCGAGATTGAGCAGGCCTTGCGTCAGCGCATCTACCGTGCGCTTGGCTTCGCCATAAGAGACCTTGCGCCATTCCCGGTTCGGGCCGCCGCGCTGCGCCAGCCAGATCCGCTCGGGCGCTTCCTTCGCCCATTTCGCCAGCGAGGCCGGAATGTGCTGCTCGTAAGTCTGCAGTGGAATGCGCGACTTCAGCACCACCGTACCGTCGGCGCGGCGCTCGACGTCGATGTCGCGCTTGAGCCATTGCACCTTGCGAAAGGCGGGCTTTGTTATCACAGCCGCCGCACTTCCACTCATTTTGCGTCTCCCGGAATTATTGTCCTTTGCGGATCTTCGTGGTTCAGCGCTTGATATAGACAGGCTTTCGCTTCTCAAGGAAGGCCCTGATGCCTTCCGAAAATTCCTCGGAGCGGCTGCACAGGACCTGGTTGCGATCCTCAATTGCGATCGCCGCTTCCAGCGATCCCGCATCGACGCTCATGTTCAGGCATTCCTTGGATAGCCGCAGCCCCACGGGCGAAGCCGTCATCATCGCCTCGACATAGGGCTCGGCCGCCGCGTCGAGCTTGTCCTCGTCCACGACCTCCGAGACGAGGCCGACCGCCAGCGCGCGCTCGGCGCCGATGAAGCGTCCGGTGAGGATCAGTTCGGATGCGACGGAGACGCCGACGAGGCGTGGCAGAAAATAGCTGGTGCCGATGTCGCAGCCGCCGAGCCCGAGCTTGATGAAGGCGCAATTCATCCGCGCCGATCTCGTCGCGATGCGGATGTCAGAAGCCAGCGCCAGCGCGAAGCCGCCGCCGGCGGCTGCGCCCTGCACCAACGCCAGGATCGGCTGCGGGCATCGCCGCATCAGCATCACGATGTCGGCGATGCGCCGCTGCGAATCCAACGACTCCGTGACGCCGGGCGGCTCCTGCTGCCCGGCCCGGCGGGCCATCGCGGCCTTGAGATCAAGGCCCGCGCAGAAATTCCTGCCGGCGCCCTTGAGCACGACGACGCGGGTGTCGCGATTGCGCTGCAGGCTTTGGAAGTAGACGTTGAGCGCATCGATCAGCGCCGGATCGAGCGCGTTGAGGTGCTCGGGCCGATTCAGCGTCACCCGGTCGACGCCGTCGTCATGCTCGATCAGCAGCGGTTGGGACATGGGGCGCTCCTGCATCCGCTCTTAGAGTGGCGGTTATTGCGCCCTCTCCCCTTGTGGGAGAGGGCATGTACGTCAGTAGCCAAGAGCTCACTTGGGTGAGGGGTCTGTCTCCGCGGATAGAGCCCCTCATCCGGCGCTTCGCGCCACCTTCTCCCACAAGGGGAGAAGGAAGAAAGCGCTTTACCTTGGCGCCATGCGGATGGCACCGTCGAGGCGGATGGTCTCGCCGTTCAGCATCGGGTTCTCGACGATGTGCACCGCGAGCATGCCGTATTCACTGGCATCGCCGAGACGCGAGGGATGCGGCACCTGGGCGCCCAGGCTCTTGCGGGCCTCTTCGTTCAAACCCATCAGCAGCGGGGTGAAGAACAGGCCGGGCGCGATGGTGTTGACTCGGATCTTCTGGCTGGCGAGATCGCGCGCGGCCGGCAGGGTCAGGCCGACGACACCGCCCTTCGAGGCCGAATAGGCGATCTGGCCGATCTGGCCTTCGTAGGCCGCGACGGATGCCGTGTTGATGATGACACCGCGCTCTTCGCCGACGGGCTCGATCGTGACGAGGCGCTCGGCGAACAGCCGCAGGCAGTTGAACGTGCCGATCAGATTGACATTGATGATGCGCGCGAACTTTTCGAGCGGGTAGACGCCGTCGCGGCCGACGATGCGCTGCGAGCCGCCGATGCCGGCGCAGTTCATCAGCACGCGCGCGACGCCGTGTGCGGCTTCGGCCTTGGCGATTGCCGCCTTGATCTGCTCTTCGCTGGTGACGTCGGCATGCAGCGCGACGCCCTTCACCTCAGCGGCGACCTTCTCGGCGTTTTCCTTGCTCTGGTCGATCACGCCGATCTTGGCGCCTTTGGCCGCCATGGCGCGGGCGGTCGCGGCACCAAGGCCCGAACCACCGCCGGTGATGAGAACGGCTACGTCTTTCAACTGCATCGCTTGTACCTTTCCTTGAACGTTTCTTCTCTAGACTTGTGAACGATCGGCCGGACTATCCGGCAGCGGCAGCTTCCCCGGCTTGCGTGAGGATGCCGCCGCAGATCAGCGTTTCCATGTGCTTGATGTATTGCCGGCAGACGTCGTCGGTGACCGGGCCGACGCCGGTCGCGCGGGACATCGCGTGCCGGCCAAAAAAGAGGTGATCGCACGCGCCGATCAGGCTGGTGTAGAACAGCACCGGATCGGTGGGGCGGAATTCGCCACGGCTGACGCCGTCGGCCAGCAGGCGGCGGTGGAAATCCAGCAGCGGCGCCACGAAGAATTTCGAGACTTCATCGGCCGAGCTCGCGCTGGTCTCGTGCAGCAGATAGTGAATCAGCCGGTTCATGTAGGGGAACCGGTGATAGGCGCGGATGATGCCGGCGATATGCAGCTTCAGCTTCGCCGTCGCGGTGATCGGCTGCGCCAGCAGATATTCCAGATTGGACATCTCGGTCGCGGCATCCCGCGCGAGCAGCGCCAGCAAGAGGCCGTCCTTATTGCCGAAGTGGTACTTGACCAGCGCGGCGTTGGCGCCCGACTTCTGCGCGATATCGGAGAGCGAGATCTCGATCGAGGAGCGTTCGATCATCAGCTCGCTCGCGGCCACCAGCAATTTCTCCGCCGTGGAATTTTTCCCGCTCGGAAGCCTGTTCGGTACGCTGGTAGCCACGGAGATCCCTGTTTGGCCGCTGGAAACGGGGCGCAGATAAGCGCAAGCAGCGTCTCATCACAAGAGTTAATTGATCGATTGACTAAACGATCTCCCGTCCCTTAAATCCGCCCCGACAACCAACCCATTCAAGAATTCAGGGAGAGACCGACATGGCCGAGGCTTATATCGTCGCCGCTGCGCGTACCGCCGGCGGGCGCAAGGGGGGCCGCCTCGCCGGCTGGCATCCGGCCGATCTCGCCGCGAAGGTGCTGGACGAGCTGGTCGACCGCACCAAGGTCGACCCGGCCCAGGTCGAGGACGTGATCATGGGCTGCGTGATGCAGGTCGGCGAGCAGTCCAACAACGTCGCGCGCAACGCGGTCATGGCGTCGAAGCTGCCGGAGAGCGTGCCGGGCACCTCGATCGACCGCCAATGCGGCTCCTCGCAGCAGGCGCTGCACTTCGCCGCACAAGCCGTGATGTCCGGCGCAATGGATGTCGTGATCGCCGCCGGCGTGGAGTCGATGACGCGCGTGCCGATGGGCCTGTCCTCGCAGCTTCCAGCCAAGAACGGCTTTGGCAATTACAAGAGCCCGGGCATCGAGAAGAAGTATCCCAACATCGTGTTCAGCCAGTTCACCGGCGCGGAGATGATGGCCGAGAAGTACGGCCTCTCGAAGGATGAGCTCGACGAATATTCCTACCAGAGCCATCAGCGCGCGATCGCGGCGACGCAGGGAGGCCATTTCAAGAACGAGATCGTTCCGCTCGAGATCACCCGCGCCGACGGCAGCAAGGACACCCACCACATCGACGAAGGTATCCGCTTCGATGTCACGCTCGACGGCATCAAGGGCGTCAAGCTGATCGCCGAGAACGGCAAGCTGACCGCGGCCAGCGCCAGCCAGATCTGCGACGGCGCCTCCGGCGTCATGGTCGTGAACGAGAAGGGCCTGAAGCAGCTCGGCGTCAAGCCGCTCGCGCGCGTCCATCACATGACCATGATGGGCGGCGATCCCGTGATCATGCTCGATGCTCCCTTGCACGCCACCAAGCGTGCGCTGGAGAAGGCCGGCATGAAGATCGGCGACATCGATCTGTTCGAGGTCAACGAGGCCTTCGCCTCGGTGCCGACCGCTTGGCTGAAGACCACCGGCGCCGATCCCGAGCGCCTCAACGTCAACGGCGGCGCCATCGCGCTCGGCCACCCCCTCGGCGGCTCCGGCACCAAGCTGATGACGACGCTGGTGCACGCTCTGCATCAACGCGGCAAGCGCTATGGTCTGCAGACCATGTGCGAGGGCGGCGGCATGGCCAACGTGACGATCGTGGAACGACTGTAAGAAGAACAAAAGCGAGTAGTGAGTGGCGAGTAGCGGATGGTGAGTAGGCGAAGAGCGGTTTGCCCCTCTTCCCTATTCGCCATTTGCTACTCGCCATTCGCGTTTTGAGGAAACGCCATGACGCACCCCTCCATCCACGCAAAGACGACGCCCGACAAGATCGCCTACCGGATGGCCGGGACCGGCAAGGCGATCACCTATCGCGAGCTCGACGAGCTCTCGAATCAGGGCGCGCAGCTGTTCCGCTCACTCGGTCTCAAGGCCGGCGACCACATCGCGCTGTTGATGGAGAACCGCCTCGCCTTCATGGAGCTCTGCTGGGCCGCACAGCGCAGCGGGCTCTATTACACCGCGATCAGCCGCTACCTGAAGCAGGACGAGATCGACTACATCATCGCCGATTGCGGCGCCAAGGTCGTGATCACCACGCCGAAATGCGCCGACCAGATCAAAGGCTTGATCAAGGGCACGCCCGGCGAGCCGATCTTCTACATGATGGACGAGCCTCTGCCCGGCTTCCGCTCCTACGACAAGGAAGCCGCCGCGCAGCCGACGACGCCGATTGCGGACGAGGTCGCCGGCTACGACATGCTGTATTCGTCCGGCACCACCGGCCGGCCCAAGGGAATCAAGAAGGCTTTCGAAGGCAACAGGATCGGCGTGCCGAATGCCTTCCTGCGGGTGCTTTGCGCCGACATGTGCGGCATGAACGCGGAGAGTACTTATCTATCGCCAGCGCCGCTCTACCACGCGGCGCCCCTGCGCTTCAACATGATGGCCATCGTGCTCGGCGGCACCTCCATCATCATGGAGCATTTTGACGCCGAGGAGTTCTTGAGGCTGGTCGAGAAGTACAAGGTGACGCAATCGCAGCTGGTGCCGACCATGTTCGTGCGCATGCTGAAGCTGCCGGACGAGGTGCGCGCGAAGTACGACGTCTCCACCCTCAAGGGCGCGATCCACGCCGCCGCGCCCTGCCCCATCGACGTCAAGGCGAAGATGATCGAATGGTGGGGGCCGATCCTGATCGAGTATTACGCAGGATCTGAAGGCAATGGCGTCACCGTCTGCAACTCGCAGCAATGGCTGGCGCACCGCGGCAGCGTCGGCCGCGCCGTGGTCGGCAAAATCAAGATTCTCGACGAGAACGACGAGGAACAGCCGGTCGGCGAGATCGGCACGGTCTATTTCGCCGACGCGCCGGCCTTCACCTATCACAACGATCCCGAGAAGACGAAGAAGGCCTACAACGCCAAGGGCTGGTCGACGCTCGGCGATGTCGGCTATCTCGACAAGGACGGCTTCCTCTATCTCACCGACCGCAAGTCCTACATGATCATCTCCGGCGGTGTGAACATCTACCCGCAGGAAACCGAGGACGTGCTGATCACCCACCCGGAGGTCGCCGACGTCGCGGTGTTTGGCGTCCCGAACGAGGAGATGGGAGAAGAGGTCAAGGCGGTGGTGCAGCCGCACGACATGAGCCGCGCCGGCAAGGCGCTGGAGGCCGATCTGATTGTCTATTGCAAGGGCCGGCTCTCAGCCATCAAGTGCCCGCGCTCGATCGATTTCGAAGCCGAGCTGCCGCGCACGCCGACCGGCAAGCTGGTGAAGCGGCATCTGCGCGACAAGTATTGGCCTAAGACGACGGCGAAGATTTGAGACGCTCTTTCTCACCCTCCAGGGGAGGGGTGGCAGCCATCTCAATCAAACAGGCTCGGCGTGTGGTTCACCAGCGCGCCTTCGATCTCCAGCATCTTCAGCTTGGTCACCACCCCGCCATTGGCCGAGAAGCCGCCGGGCTTGTTGCCGGCGGCTAGCACGCGATGGCAGGGCACCACGATCGGGCAAGGGTTGCGGCCGAGCGCCTGGCCGACATCGCGCGACAGCTGGACGCCGCCGAGCTGCTTGGCGATGTCGCCATAGGTGACGGTCTTGCCGGGCGGAATCGCGCGGGCGATCTCGTAGACACCGCGGTTGAACTCGGGCACGCCGTCGAGGTCGAGCGGGATGTCGGTGAGATCATCCGGCTCGCCCGCCAGCAGTTTCGTCATGCGGTCGATCGCCTCTTGCACCTCGGCAGTCGGCTCGGTTTCGGTGGCGTCGGCATGGCGCTGGCTGATGCGGGTGCGGATCTTCTGCTCGCCGCCCATCGGCAGCTGCGTGCCGTTGATGCCGCGCGGACCCCAGGCGATGGCACAAAGGCCGATCTTCGTATCGAACAGGGCGAAATGCTGGTCGGTCATGGCTTGGTTCCTGAACTCCGCGTCCTCGTCGCATGCCCCCAATGTGCTCTCGGCTTAAATCTAGGCTTGGAAATAGTTGCGATCCACCCGGTTTCCGGGAATCTTGCACAGGAGTTCCGCCCCGTCTCGCGAGTCCCGAATGCAAAGCCTCCACGTCAACGGTTACGACATGCCCTATCTCGACGTGGGCGAAGACAGGGGCCGGCCGCCGCTGGTCTGCGTGCACGGCTCGCTGAACGATTTCCGCGTCTGGGGCTGCGTGCTCGGGCCGCTGACGCAGCGGCATCGGGTGATCGCGGTCAGCCTGCGCCATTTCTTCCCGGAAAGATGGGATGGGGTCGGCGACACCTATTCGATCGCCCAGCATGTCCAGGACATCATCGCCTTCATCGAGAAGCTCGACCTCGGCCCGGTCGATTTGATGGGCCATTCCCGCGGCGGGCACATCTGCTTCCGCGCCGCTCAGCAGCGCCCCGATCTGCTGCGGCGCCTCGTGCTGGCGGAGCCCGGCGGCGAACTCGATGCGAGTCTCGATCCTGATTACGTCGGCGGCCCCTCGCCATTGCTGGCGCGCTTCACCGCCTCGGCCGAGAAGATCGCGGCCGGCGATGTCGATGGCGGCCTTGCCGTCTTCGTCGACACGCTGGAAGGCGCCGGCACCTGGCCGCGGCTGCCGGCGATGGTGAAGCAGAATTTGCGCGACAACGCCTTTACGCTGATCGGCCAGGTTCGCGACAACCGCCCGCCGTTCTCGAAGGCGGACGCGGAGGCCATCAAGATGCCGACGCTGTTCATCCTGGGCGCGCGGACCAAGGGACTGCTGCCAAAGGTGCTGCATGCGCTCGCGGCGCATGTGCCCTACTCCAAGACGGCGATCATCCCGAACGCGACGCATCCGATGTTCGAGCAGGCGCCGCAGAAATTCTCCGAAGTGGTTCTCGACTTCATGGCAAGCTGATCATGCAGAGCTTCCGCGTCAACGGCTACGACATGGCCTATCTCGAGGTCGGAAGCGGCCCGCCGCTGGTCTGCGTGCACGGCACGCTCGGAGACTTCCGCACCTGGTATTCGGTGCTCGGCCCGCTCTCGAAAGCTCATCGCGTGATCGCGGTCAGCCTGCGGCACTTTTTTCCCGAACATTGGGATGCCGTCGGCGACGACTACAAGATGGCGCAGCACGTCGCCGACATGATTGCCTTCATCGAACAGGTGAAGCCTGGACCTGTCGATCTGATGGGGCATTCGCGCGGCGGCCACATCGCCTTCCGCGTGGCGCAGGCCCGGCCCGAGCTATTGCGAAAACTGGTGCTGGCCGAGCCCGGCGGCGACCTCGACGCCAGCCTGCCGGTGCCGGCAGGCACGCCCGCACATCCGCCGCTCGCAGCCCGCACGGCCCGCTCGGTCGAGATGATCCGCGCCGGCGACCTCGAGGGCGCGCTGCAGAACTTCTACGAAGGCATCGAGGGCGACGGCTCCTGGCGGCGCATGCCTGCGGCGGCGAAGCAGCAGCTGCGCGACAACGCGCTCACCTTCCTCGGCCAAATCAACGAGCAGCGCCGGCCCTATACGCTCACCGATGCGCAGGCCATCAGGATGCCGACGCTGCTGATCGGCGGCGGCGCCACCACCGGCAGCCTGTCGGTGATGTGGCGCGTGCTCGCCGCGCACATCGCCGGCGCCGAGACGGCGGTGATCGCGAACGCCGGCCACTGGATGTTCGAGCAGGCGCCGCTCGAGTTCGGCGAAGTAGTGAGCAGATTTCTGGCGAAGTAGCTCACACCTTCCACACGCCGACCGGCATCTTGATCGTTGCGTTCAAGCGGTTCCAGACGTTGATAGTTGCGATCGCCAGGATCAGCGTTGCGAGCTCGCGCTCGTCGAAATGCTTGTCGGCTTCGCTCCAGATCGCATCCGGCACCGGATCCTCGCGATCGGCGAGGCGCGTGACCGCCTCGGTCAGCGCCAGCGCGGCGCGCTCCGCGTCGGTGAAATAAGGCGCATCGCGCCAGGCGGACACCGCGAACAGGCGCTCGTCGGTCTCGCCCAGCTTGCGGGCGATCTTCGGATGCATGTCGACGCAGACGCTGCAACCGTTGATCTGGCTGGCGCGCAGGTGCACCAGTTCCAGGAGCTTTTCCGGCAGGCCCTGCTTGGTCAAATTGCCGAGGGACTGCAGGACATTCATGGCCTCGGGCAGGACCATGACGGGGTGATTCATGCGGGCGTGCATTTTTTGCGTCTCCATTGCGCGAATGTCGAAGGTTCCGGTCACATCGACCGGATTGGCTTCGTCATGGGCATGACGGATCGCGACGAGGGAATGTGACGATGAACGAAGAAAATTTTCTGGCGCAGCAATTCGAGGCCAGCAGGGACCACCTCAGAGCGGTGGCCTACCGGATGCTGGGCTCCCGCGCCGAGGTCGACGATGCCGTGCAGGAAGCCTGGCTGCGGGTCAGCCGCTACGACATGTCCGATATCGCGAATTTGCGCGGCTGGTTGACCACCGTGGTCGCACGCATCTGCCTCGACATGCTGCGCGCACGGAAGTCGCGCAAGGAAGAGCCGATCGGCCCGCATGTGCCGGAGCCGGTCGAAGAGACGCGCGAGCGCGAAGCGGAGATGGCTGACTCTGTCGGCGCTGCACTGCTGGTCGTGCTGGAGACGCTGCAGCCCGCGGAGCGGCTCGCCTTCGTGCTGCACGATATGTTCGCGGTACCGTTCGAGGAGATCGCGCCGATCGTCGGCCGCTCGGTCGACGCATCGCGTCAGCTCGCGAGCCGGGCGCGGCGGCGGGTACAGGGAGTGCCGGTGCCCGAGACCAACCTGTCACGCCAGCGCGATATCGTCGATGCCTTCCTCAAGGCATCGCGCGAGGGCAATTTCGAGGGGTTGTTGGCCATGCTCGATCCCGACGTCGTATTCCGCGCCGATCAGGCCGCGGTACGGCTCGGCACGCTGGCGGAGATCCGCGGCGCGGATGCGGTCGCAGAGCTCTACAAGGGCCGTGCCCAGGCCGCGCGGACGGCGCTGGTCGACGGCGAGATCGGCGTTGCCGTCATCCTCGGCGGACAGCTGCGCATCGCGCTGCGCGTGACGTTCAGGGGCGACCGCATTGCCGGGATCGAGGCGCTGGCCGATGCAGAGCACATCGCGGCGCTCGACGTGGACGTGCTGGAGCATTGAGGCCGCGGAGCCAAAATCGCGAAAACAACCCCATGCACAGTAGACGAGCCTCGACAAATCAATGACTTGGCCGGCATGACGCGAAGTCGTCAGGTCACCCTATGATACCGCTTGACGCGCCTACCTCACAAAGCGTAGCTTCGAATACGGAATTCCGTATTCCCAATTCCTCGGAGCTGCCGGTGTGATCCCTCTCGACCCGCTTCCGAACCTGATCGACCAGGTCTATGCGCGCATCCTCGAGGCGATCTCCGACCGCACGCTCGAGCCCGGTCAGCGCATCCGCCAGAACGAGCTGGCCGACAAGCTCGGCGTCTCGCGCCAACCGGTATCGCACGCGCTGCATCTCTTGCACCGGCAAGGTCTCGTCGCCGAGAGCGGCAAGCGCGGCTTCGAGGTCACCCAGCTCGATCCTTCGCGCATCCGCCAGCTCTACGAGGTGCGTGGCGCGATCGATGCGCTGGCGGCGCGGCTCGCCGCGGAGCGGGCCGCAACCGATGCCGCAGGACGCGCGCGGCTGGACGCGGCGCTCGCGGCCGGCCGCCGCATCGACCGTAACACGACGCTGGCCGAGCTCATCGTGCTCGACGTCGATTTTCACCGCGCGATCTATCAGCTCGCCGGCAATCCCGTGATCGAGGAGACCATTGCGCCGCAATGGCCGCATATGCGCCGCTCGATGGCGACGGTGCTGTCGGAGCTCGACTATCGCGACAGCGCCTGGACCGAGCACGCCGACATCGCCAGGCACATTCTCGCAGGCAACGCGAAGGCGGCCGAGCGCGCCGCGCTCGCGCACGCGCAGACGGCAGGACGGATGACCGAGGAGAGATTGAGGGCGACGGACGAGGCGGCGGCGTAGCGATTTACACGCACGCCGTCATGCCCGGGCTTGTCCCGGGCATCCACGTTCTTCCGGAGGTGGAGCAAAGACGTGGATGGCCGGGTCAAGCCCGGCCATGACGAGAGAGAAAACAAGAAACAAACACAACAGGAGGACGACCCGATGAAACTGTCCCAGGAGCAATTGGAGTTCTTTCACCGCGAAGGCTGGCTGTTCCTGCCTGAGCTGTTCACCCAGGAGGAGGTCGACCTGCTGGCGCGCGAGGCGGTCGGCATCTATGACGCCAACCGGCCGGAGGTCTGGCGCGAGAAGAGCGGCGCGCCGCGCACGGCTTTTGCCGCGCATCTCTACAACGAGGCGTTCGGCATTCTCGGCGCGCATCCGCGCATGATCGAGCCGGTCGAGCAGGTGTTCGGCGAACCCGTCTACATGCACCAGTTCAAGATCAATGCGAAATCGGCCATCACCGGCGACGTCTGGCAATGGCACCAGGACTACGGCACCTGGAAGCGCGACGACGGCATGCCGGAGCCGCGCGCGATGAACATCGCGATCTTCCTCGACGAGGTGATGCCGATCAACGGCCCGTTGATGCTGGTGCCGCGCAGCCAGAACGCCGGCGATCTCGAAGCCTCGCATGACCTCGCGACCACCTCCTATCCGTTGTGGACGCTGGACGAGGCGACGGTGACGCGCCTCGTCGAGCAGGGCGGCATCGTCGCGCCGACCGGCAAGCCCGGCGGCATGCTGATGTTTCACGGCAATCTGGTGCACGGATCAAGCGGCAACATCACCCCCTACCCGCGCAAGATCGTGTACCTGACGCTGAACGCGGTCTCGAACTACATCCGCAAGCCCACCCGGCCGGACTACATCGCCCATCGCGATTTTTCGCCGATCAAGACCGTGGACGACGACGCATTGCTGCGACTTGCCCGTGCACCACGGCAGGCGGCAGAGTAAATCTACGCGTGCAACATCCTCAGTCGTCATGCCCGGGCTTGTCCCGGGCATGACGAACTGATGGAGACACGCGTCTCACGAATCCCTGTATCATCGGAAACTCCCCCATGAACCTCTTCCGCCTCCTCCAGGCCCGCGCGTCCGCCGGCAAGCCTGTCCGTGTCGCATTGATCGGCGCGGGCAAGTTCGGCTCGATGTTTCTGGCGCAGGTGCCGCACACGCCGGGGCTGGAGGTACCCATCATCGTCGACCTCGACCGCGAACGTGCGCGCGAGGCCTGCCGCACGGTGGGCTGGAGCACTGAGCGGATCGCGGCGACCGTCTTCACCGATGACGGCGCGCGCGCCATTGCCGGCGGCGCGATGGATGTGGTGGTGGAGGCGACCGGCAATCCCGCAGTCGGTATCCGCCACGCGCGCGCCGCGATCGCTGCGGGCAAGCATATCGTGATGGTCAATGTCGAAGCCGACGTGCTGGCCGGCCCGCTGCTCGCCGAGGAGGCGCGCAAGGCCGGCGTGGTCTATTCGCTCGCCTATGGCGACCAGCCGGCGCTGACCGCCGAGATGGTCGATTGGGCCCGCGCCACCGGCTTCCGCGTCGTCGCAGCCGGCAAGGGCACGAAATATCTGCCGGCCTACCACGACGTGACGCCTGACGGCGTCTGGCAGCATTACGGCCTGACCGCGGGCGAAGCGCAGTCGGCCGGCATGAATCCGCAAATGTTCAACTCGTTTCTCGACGGCACCAAATCTGCGATCGAGATGGCCGCGATCGCCAATGCCTGCGCCCTCGACGTTCCCGCGGACGGCCTGCTGTTTCCACCCTGCGGCGTCGATGATCTGCCGCACATCATGCGGCCGCGTTCGCGCGGCGGCGTGCTGGAGCGACCGGGCGTGGTGGAGGTCGTCTCCTCGCTGGAGCGGGACGGGCGGCCCGTGTTTCGCGATCTGCGCTGGGGCGTCTATGTCGTGCTGGAGGCGCCGAACGACTATGCTGCCGACTGCTTCAAGCAATATGGCCTCAAGACCGACGCCAGCGGACGCTATGCGGCGATGTACAAGCCCTATCATCTGATCGGGCTCGAGTTGAACATCTCGGTGCTGTCGGCCGCGCTGCGGGGCGAGCCAACCGGCCAGGCTAGCGGCTTCCGCGGCGACGTCGCCGCGGTCGCCAAGCGCAATCTGCGCGCGGGCGAAATGCTGGACGGCGAAGGCGGCTACACGGTGTGGGGCAAGCTGATACCGGCCGCCGCGAGCCTGAAGGCCGGCGCCCTGCCGATCGGCCTCGCGCACCGCGTGAAGCTGAAGCATGACGTCGCACACGGGGCGGTAGTGCGCTGGAGCGATGTCGAGTTCGACGCCGGCAATGAGACGGTGAAGACGCGTAAGGCCATGGAGGCCGCGTTCGCAGCGCAGCATTGAAGGACCGGCGATAGCGCAACCAAAGTGCGCTTGATTTGCCGTCTCCCTTTGGTCCATCCTGCCTCTCGATCCGGGAACACAGAATTTCGGACGCAATAAACGTCGGCCACCGGCGAAGACAAAGCGGCGACAAGATCGCGATCCCTCGTCGAGACTCGACAAGACAGGGAGGGAATGCATGGAACGTCGTAAATTTCTGACGGCAGGCGGGCTTGGCCTGGCCGCCAGTGCTGTTGCCGCGCCGGCTGTTGCCCAATCGATGCCCGAGGTGAAATGGCGGCTGGCTGCGAGCTGGCCGAAATCACTCGATACGCTCTATGGCGGCTGCGAATATTTCTGCAAGCGCGTTGCCGAGATCACCGACAATCGTTTCCAGATCCAGCCTTTCGCGGCCGGTGAGATCGTGCCGGGCCTGCAAGTGCTCGACGCCGTCTCCAACGGTACCGTCGAGATGGGCAACACCGCGCTCTATTACTATTGGGGCAAGAACCCCGCCTTCACCTTCGGCACGTCGCTGCCGTTCGGTCTCAACACGCGCCAGCACATCTCCTGGCTGTTGTGGAGCGGCGGTCAGGACATGCTCAACGACCTGCTGAAGGAGCATAACGCGATCGGCGTTCCCACGGGATCGACCGGCGCCCAGATGGGCGGCTGGTTCCGCAAGGAGATCAAGACCATCGACGATCTCAAGGGCCTGAAATTCCGGGTCGGCGGTTTTGCCGGCACCATCATCGCGAGGCTCGGCGGCGTGCCGCAGCAGATCGCGGCCGGCGACATCTATCCGGCCCTGGAGAAGGGCACGATCGATGCGGCGGAATGGGTCGGGCCATATGACGACGAGAAGCTCGGCTTCGTGAAAGTCGCGAAGTACTACTACTATCCGGG